>NZ_CP036289.1:0-4800000 GCF_007748115.1 Bremerella volcania | reverse complement strand
GTCATGGCGATGGGCACCACATTCTGGGCGGCTTGAACCAAGGGAACATCGAGCAGTGCCGACAGGCGGCAACAGGCTTTGATCTCCGCTCCCGTCCAGTCGTTGTCGTCGGGCATCCGCTGGTCGCGGTCGATCTCGAACAATGTCAAATAGATGTTCCAGATCGCGTCCTTCTCCTCGCGACCGGGAAGGTCGAGGAAGAAGATGCCATCGAACCGTTCGCTCCGTCCAAACTCGGGTGGGAGCCGGGAAACATCATTCGCAGTGCAGACGACAAACACGTCGGACGAATGATCGTTGAGCCAACTCAGGAACGTCCCGAACATGCGTGACGACACGCCTGAGTCACCGCTGCCATTCACCCCAGCGAAGGCTTTCTCAACTTCGTCGATCATTAGCACGGCTGGACCCATCGCATCGACAACGTGCAATGCCTGGCGAGTTCGTTCCTCGGATTGCCCGACGAGCGAACCCATCAGACTGCCAACGTCCAGAATCAGCACCGGCCTGCCGACTTCTTTTCCCAGTGCTTTACAGAACTGCGATTTGCCGCAACCTGGCGGTGACAGCAGCAGCACGCCTCGCGGTCGGCGTCGCTCATCTCCCCGACTCGGTTGCAGCAGTGCCCGTTTGCAGAACGACTTCAATGCCGATAATCCACCGAGGCTGCTGAAGTCTTCCTGACCGCGATGCAGTTCGAGTGAACCCGATTTCTTCAAAGTCTGAGTTTTCAGTTCCCAGACCGCGTCGGGCGTCACGCGACCATGCCGAACCAGTGACAGGCTGAAAGCGTTCTCCGCCTCCATCCGAGTCAAACCGGCGGCTGCATCCAGAACGGTTTCCAGCTCGGGGCCGTCCGGTAGTTCGGAATCTTCAGTCGCGATCCCGCGAGCGATCTCTCCGAGCTGTTCTCGGTCAGGGAGTTCGTGCTCGATGACGACAAACAACTTTTCGAGTTCGACCGGCAACTGCACGACCGGAGCCAGAACCACGAGAATCGTCCGGTTCTGCTTACCAGCGACAATCTGCTGGGCGATCGCCTGCACGATTTCGGCTGATTGCAGGAACCGGTGAAAGTTTTGAAGCACCAGGATCGCCGTGCCGTCCGGCGTGACCAGCGAGTTGACGGAACGTATGGCTGCCAAAGGATCGTTCCCGGTGGCTTCGATCTCCGCGCCGGGAACTTTCAATCCCTGTTCAATGTCCCAGGTGGCGAGCCGCCAGTCTTCCTGATGACACAACTTCGCGATGGCCACCAGAGCATCCTGATGCTCGTGGCTTTCAATCCAGATGCCGCTAAAGCACGCTCGCGCGTACTCCGCAAGCCGTTCAGTCAGTGACATACACGGACTCCTGTTGAGTGATGAATAAAGATTGATGAGAGACCGCTATTCGGGAACGGTCACGGATTGCTCTGCTTCAAGCTGCTCGATCTGTCGTTCGAGTCGAGCGATCTTGGCTTGCAGCTTCTCCATCGCGTGGAATGCTCGCTTGAGACGCGACATCCAGCGTTTGAGGGATTCACGCTCTTTGCTGAGTTGATCCTGTTTTTTCTGAAGCCTTCGCTGGCAACGACGGGATTCCGCGTCAGAGCCTTGCGGGCGCAGAACACGGCGGCGGACGTTGGTCACGGTCAGCCTCCTTCCCGCACCGACTGCTGACGCGAGACCGATTGATGAAACTCGGCTTTGAGGACTTCATCTGTCTGCTGCCCCAGTGCTTTCTCGATGAACTGACTGGCCTGTCGACATTCCGAGCCGATGAAGCCCTTGGTTTCCACTTTGGTCTGACCATTGGGCAGGACGGTGATTTCAATGGTCTTGCTCATGCAGCACCTCCTACGCTCACTGTCAACTTGATCGAGCCGTCTTCCAGCGGCTGCTCGATGATCGAGTGGCCCTTCTTGCGAGCCTCGATCTTCGCCTTCTCCACGGCATAGCCCTGGAGGAATCGGTCGAGCTGTTTCTGCTCACCCCAGCGACCGTTGTAGTTGTCGTAGGCGAGCTTGCCGGTGTTGACGTCGGCCACAACCGGATACCGCCACTCCGGCAACTGCACAGCCCAGCCGGTCGCCGAACTGCTGAACAGCTTCACTTGGCCGAAGACTGGCTCCGGCAGTTTGAGTCGATCACACGCCGACCGAATGGCGACGGGATCACGAACTTCCGTTTGAATCGAAACAATGTGCGACAAGGCTTGTTCCTCCGAGTTACAGAAAACGAACACAGGACCGACCACCGACCCCGAAACGAGAAAAGCCCCTTGGGAACCAGTCAAAGCCGGTTCCCAAGGGGCTGCAAGTGCCTGAGAAGCGAGTTCCCAGAGCTATGCCAAGGGCATCAAGTTACTTGCCGCGTTTTCGGTCCCAATTCAGCAATCACAGCTTTCCCAGCCCGCAAAGTCGTGGAACGAATCGTCATGGAATCCGAGGCCCTGATTGAGAAATGGTGGAACTATTGGTAAGGTTTGGTTTTGGTCGACAGACCGCATTCCGCCTGTTGGGAGGGAGCGTCATGTTGAAAGACGAAGGCTTCGTTCGTGTGAAAGAAGCTGCCGAAATCCTTGGAGTGTGCCCGAATACGGTTCGCGCCTGGGGTGCGGAAGGAAAGCTGACAGAGTATCGGCATCCGCTCAACAACTACCGGCTTTTCAAGCGGAAGGAGTTAGAGCAGATACTGCGAAAGCTGGAACGCTCCGCAGGGAAATCGGCGTAGCACCGGGATCATCCACCTCGAAACACCGTTTGGTAGACAAGGACTCGACATCCGTGGGAAAGAAGAAGGCCAAGAAGGTCGTTAGCGATTCCGACGTCGACACGATGGACGACGAAATGTCGGAAGACGATGCCGCGTCGATCGAGGACGGCAAGATCGTCGACTACATCACGGGGAAACCGGTCAAGGAATCGGCTAAGGAGAAGGTCCGTCAGCGGATCGCGCGTGCCATCTTCCATGAATACGGCTTTTCGCCTGATGACATGGAGCCGGACTTCAAGGTCAAGGTCGGCAGCCGACGAAAGGGAGTCGATATTGCCATCTTCAAAACCGGTAGCGAACACGATGTCGAGAATCTGCATCGGATCGTGATCTGCAAACCGGAGCCGAAGAAAGGCAAGAAGGGAGGATTCAAACTCCGTGATCACGAGCAGGCAACCAAGGATCTCGATGAGCTGAAAGACCTGATGGAAGCCATTGATGCCTGCCAGTGGGGCCTGTGGACTAACGGCATGGAGTTCTTCTTCCTGAAAAAGGAACAAGGACGCTTCGAGGCAGACTTCAAGCCTGCCGGAGACTGGCCTCTCGCAGACGAGTCGCAAGGAACCAAAGATGTCCATTCGCACGCGAAGCTGCGAAAGGCCGACCCTGAACTGCTGCGGATCACCTTTCGACGCTGCCACAACTTTATTCACGGCAACGAGGGAATGTCGAAGGACGTTGCATTCTGGCAATTCCTCTATCTGATCTTTGCCAAGATGTACGACGAGCGTCAGACCAACGGTGATCGTCGTTTCTGGGTTGCCCCGGATGAGCGATTCACGGAAGAAGGTCAGGCTGCCATTCGCAAACGAATTATTCCGCTGTTTGAAGCAACGCGAAATGAATACGCAGGCGATAAATACGGAAACATTTTTCGTGGCAATGAGGAGATTCAGCTTTCCGATCGCGCCTTGGCATTCATGGTCTCGGAACTGGCCAAGTACGACTTCGGCCGGACGGATACTGACGCCAAAGGAGCTGCGTACCAGGAAATCGTTGGCGATACCCTTCGGGGTGACCGAGGGCAGTTCTTTACGCCAAGCAACGCTGTCAAGCTGATGGTGGAGATGCTCGCTCCAGAGGATACAGAGCGAGTCATCGACCCAGCTTGTGGAACGGGCGGATTTCTGCGTGCAACGCTCGGGTATCTGATCAAAAAGTACCGGCAAGAAGAAGGGACGAATGCCGACACTGAATCGACCACGACATTCGTGAACTATCAGAAGCGACTCAAGAACTTCGCCAAGACCTATCTCTTTGGAGCTGACTTCGATCCGTCGCTGGTGAGAGCCTCACAGATGAACGTCGTGATGGCCTGCAATCAGATGGCCAACATCTTTCACATGAACTCGCTGGAGTTTCCTGAGGGAAATCTCACGGGCGTTGAGTTCATGAAAAAGCGGGGGAAGCTTGGGTCGATGGATGTCGTGATGACGAACCCACCATTCGGATCTGACATCCCAGTCACCGACCCGAATATTCTCAAGCATTACGAATTGGGTTACCGCTGGGAGCGGACGGAAAGTGGTAGCTTCCGAAAGACGGAATCACGCCAGGGAAGCGTTGCCCCCGAAATTCTGTTCATTGAACGTTGTCTTCAATGGCTGAAACCTGGCGGACGAATGGGGATCGTTCTGCCAGACGGCATCCTTGGTAATCCCGGCGATGAATACATCCGCTGGTGGATCATGCGGCATGCTTACGTGCTAGCGAGTGTCGACTTGCCGGTCGAATGCTTCATCGTTGAAGCCAACGTCAACATTCTGACCAGCTTGCTATTCCTCAAGAAAAAGACCGACGAGGAGATTGCTGCCGAGGATGTTTCTGGCCCAAAAGATTATCCCGTTTTCATGGCTGTGGCAGAAAAGGTTGGCTACGACCGACGCGGGAATACGCTCTACAAGCGATCGCCTGATGGTGAGGAGATCCTTGAAGACGTTGAGAAGGAGGAGAAAGTTCGCCTCGCCGGTGAGTGGGTGACTCGCAAGCTGACGCGCAAACAGCGAGTTCTTGATGATGACATGAAAGACATTGCCGAGGAGTATCGAAAGTTCCGTGCTAAATATCCGATACCGGGAGCTTGATCCATGATTACACGAATCGAAGCATATCGGTATCGCTGTTTCAACGATGTTGGCGTCGGCGTCGACTTCAGCGAGTACAATATCATCGCAGGACGCAACGGCGCGGGGAAAACTACGCTGCTGGACATTCCGGTGTTGCTGGGAGACATGATTCGCTCTCGGTTCTGCGCTGATGCGTTCCTCAAGCCGCAAGCAAGCTGGATCACTCCCCGAGCTCATACTGTTCAGGAGTTGTTTTTTCGAGAGGAATCAAATCAACTCACCTTCGCAGTTGAAGCACAGTTGCCGCCAGAAGTAGTAAGTCGACTTACAGATTCTACTGATGTTGAGATGCAGGCGAATGAAGAACTGTGGCCAAAGAAGCTACGGTATGAACTTCGATTGGAACTCTTTTCCGGCACCGGCGAGTTCCAAGTTCGAGATGAAAGATTGTTCTTATTTCCAGAAAAGCACCCGACGACACCGGACTTCAGATCAGAAGGTCTGCTTGGTGATCCAACCAAAGTTCGCAAAGAGAGTTCTCCAATACTGGGCCATGAGCATTGGCTATCAGTCTTGCATCGCAGTGGCGGCAGCCCAGCTATTTTCAGTCAAGAAGTAGAAGACAAGCAAGCCAAAACAAAACGCCCAATACTGCAAATGCGGGTTCCTACTGGTCAAGTCGCACTTGCCGTCTTGCCACCTGATAGTCAAGTCTATCCCGCAGCCAACTGGTTTCGGAACCTGCTCGAACAAAAGGCCGTATTCTTCGACCCAAAGTGGAACACGCTAAGAAGTGCTTGTCCGCCAGGTCAAAAGAAGGGCATCGTAACTGACGGAAGCACGATGCCATGGCTCGCTCTAGAGCTTCAGAACGCTGATCCTGACAGGTTTGAGCGATGGGTCAAGCATGTCCGAACAGGCTTACGAAATGTGAAAGCAATCCGAGCGGTCGAACGGGAAGAAGATCATCACGCGTACTTCGTCGTCACATACGAAAACGGCTACGAGGTCACGTCATCTGGGCTCTCGGAGGGAACACTTCGGCTAATGGCATTGACCCTGATTCCTTATCTCCCTGTTGAACGTCTGCCGGACCATTTAGTCATTGAACAGCCCGAAGATGGCATTCATCCGCGTGCGATTGAAACTGTACTCGATGCGCTTCGATCAATTTATGACTGCCAAGTGTGGGTGTCGACACAATCTCCACTCGTATTGGCGCATAGTGAAGTTTCCGAAGTCGTATGTGCGAGTATCGAGAGTGATGGATCTGCCAGCATCTTGACTGGCAGCGACCATCCCCGTCTCAAGGACTGGAAAGGGTCTGTCGATCTGGGAACTCTTTTAGCTACGGGGGTACTTGGATGACCGGTGACAAACGTGATTGCCTATTTTTTGTGGCCGACCAAGCTATGGGCGACATTGTTGACGGGTTCATATCGAAAGGCCACCTGGATCGGCGGTTGGGATGTCGCGATTTTCGTTTCCAGTTTGAGAAGGACATTCTAGAAGCACCACGCCTTGGGATGGGAGCTGATGGCGGGGTATTCAAATACTGTCACACGCTTCTCCAGGAAAACGGCTATATGGAGTCTCATGAGCGACTCATTGTAATGCTCGACAAGAAGTTTGGTGGTGAGAGGCCAGCTGAGGAGGTCCGTGAAGAGATTCTCGACCGCCTTCAAGTGAATGGCTGGGGAAATGACACTGCTGACGTCGTTGTGATTGACCCTGAGTTAGAAGTCTGGGTATGGCAGGATCATCCTCATGTACAATCCACGCTCGGTTATCGTGGTCCCGGTTCACTAAGGGACGCGCTTCGTGAAGATGGTGAATGGCCAGATGGGCACGATAAGCCCCTACGACCGAAGGATCTATTCAAGGCAGTCTGTAAACGCTGTCGAACAGCTTATAACTCGTCGCTCTATCGTGACATTGTCGAGGAGGTTTCAATAAGACGCTGCAAAGATCCAGCATTCCATCAGCTTGTAGGCACGCTCCAACGCTGGTTTCCGATTGGTGGTGAATCATGAAGCTGATGAATTCGAGACATCCGGTAAAAGCATCATGGATTCGGGAGATGGCATACCGCTTGGACGCAAGGCCGTTCATTTCCGGAGCATTGGAAGCAAGGAAGACCCTTGAAGGCTTGGGGGCAAAGAAAGATCAGCTGATCACACTCACTCGCGACGGTATGAAAGGAATTTATCACGCAGGGCGTGAGGGGCGAACTTGGGTAGACGATCCTAATCATGGAGTTCCGTTCCTCAGTAGTACCGACATCCTGAATGCCGACTTGAGCACACTTTCTTTGATGGCGAAACGCCAGGTGAAAAAGAAACCGCAGTTTGTCATCCATGAGGGCTGGACCCTTATAACCCGTTCGGGAACCATTGGCCGAACCGTCTATGCTCGCAGCGAGATGGACGGAATGGCGTGCTCGGAACATGTAATGCGAGTTGTACCCGATGAGTCGCTGGTTCCATCGGGGTATTTATATGCCTTTGTTAGTTCAAAGTATGGAATTCCAATCGTCGTTTCCGGGACATATGGATCGATCATTCAATCGATAGAGCCTGAACATATCGCAACATTGCCGGTGCCTCGGTTTGGAAAGAGTACCGAGCACCGCGTTCACGAGCTCATCACGCGGGCCGCTGAACTTCGATGTAGGGCAGGAGCCGTTAGGCAAGAACTGGTGAATGCAGTCGAGTCGTTTATTGGATGGGAACGTCGGACTCTGCGTTCCGTCTTCACTAAGACGTCTGCGTTGAAACTTACGAGGAGAATGGACGCCTTTCATCATAGCTCCGCCGTACAGGCTGCAAGGCACTCCTTGGCATCTCATAAAGATGCGGTAGCTCTTGGCGATCACGTCGAGGATGTTTTTGAGCCGAATCGAGGAGCCCGAATGAAAGTGGACGATCAGGCATTCGGGATACCGTTCCTCTCGTCATCCGCTGTATTTCGACTGGAACCGGCTGCCGAGTATTTGATTTCCAATCGGACACCACATCTGGAAAAACTGATCCTCACGGATCGAGACGTGCTGCTTCCAAGAAGTGGTCAGCTGGGGGGCATCATTGGACGTAGTGTGCTCCCGCTACCAACAAATTACGGTTGGGCAGCTTCGGAGCACTTGGTAAGGGTGCGATGTCATACGCACGAGGATGCCCTGTATCTTTGGGCAATCTTTGCCACTCAACCTGGCTATTACGCTGCGATTGCAACGGCATTTGGAACATCAATCCCAAGTTTGGATTGTGGCTTGATTGCAGATCTCATGGTTCCTTGGAGCAAGCACAGTATTCGACAGAAGTTTGTGTCGGCGGCGCGTGAGATCGTTGATTGCCTCGATGAAGCCTTGCACGCAGAACGCGAGGGCATCTCTCTGGTGGAACAAGCAATCGAGGAGAACGCCTGATGGCCAAGGTGATCGCAATCGGACAACCGGTCAACGACTCGGAACGGCAGGCGATTGCTCACCTGCGCGATCATTTGCCCGATACCTACACCATTCTCCACAACTTTGAAATCCGACGCGGTAACGAGATCTTTGAGATCGACCTCGCGATCATCGCGCCGCACGCGGTTTATCTGGTCGACGTCAAAGGGACGAATGGCAATATCGACGTCTATGGGAGCAAATGGTATCCCGAAGGACGCCAGCCGTTCAGTTCCCCTTTGCCGAAGTTGCGGGGACACGCCAAGGCACTGAGCGGCTTGATCGGCGACAGCAATCATGCCGATCCGAATTTGCGGAAGGTCTACTGCGATGCAGCTGTCATCCTGACGGCCCCCACCGCTCATTTGTCCGATTCCACAGGCAAGGATGCTCCGAATACTACGACGCTCGCCAAAAGCGCCCGCTTCTTTCAGGACAACAAACGGATTCCCGACCGCTTCCTGAACAATATCAAGAAATACACCGGCAACACGATCAAAGCCATTCAGGGAAGCGCCAAACCGATTCAGGGACCGGCCCGGTATGGCAGCTGGGTTGTCAGTGAGAAGCTGGGAGGGACGGACCACTTCTCCGAGTTCCGCGCATACAACACGTATGTCGGCAAGAGTGGGGGCCGCGTTGTACTGCGTGTTTATTCCGTCGACCCGTACGCCACCGATGAAGAAAAGGCGGCGGAACTTCGGCGTATCTCCAACGCCTATAAGGCACTCAGCTCCTTACCGACGCATCCTGCGATTCAGGCGGCTCGGGACTTCTTTCCCAATGAGGACGAAGACCGCTACGTGCTAGTAGTGGAGGACATGAGCGGCCAAGCTCTGCGGTTGCACATCGAGCGCCCGGATATGGCGCTGACGTTCGATCAGAAAGTTCGTGTGGCTCAGGACCTGTTGAGTGGGCTTGTTCATGCACACGCCCACAATGTAATCCATCGGAATATCTGTCCGAGCACAATTCTGTTTGGAATTGACGGACAGGCGAGACTGATCAACTTTGACCACGCCCGAGGTGGGAATGAACGGACATCAACGATTGCGTCTGAGATCGTTGATGATCTGGAGAGCGATTATCAACCGCTGGAGTGTCGTTCCGAAGCGGGCGGCCATCCGAGTCAGGCATCAACGGCTTCCGACGTCTTCTCTCTCGGCATTGTGCTCTACGAGTTGTTTACGGGCGAGCGACCGTTCGGAAATGCCAGCGAGATGATGGATCAGAGCTGTGTCTTCTCCGTCGTCGCTTCCAAACATCAGCCGGACTTGCCTGATGGATTCGATGAGTGGTTGCAAGCCATGTGCGCTTTCAACAAAGACAAGCGTCCCAGCGCAAAGGAAGCCCTCACCGAACTCGAAAAGATTCTTGCACCACCGAGCGACTCTGGCGACGGCGAACCACCCTCAACAGAAGAACCTGAGACCGGTGGAGAAGACTCGGACGATTCCATTGTCAATTTCAAAGACCTTCCCGCCGGCTACGATCTCACTAAACAATACAAGGTCCTGGAAAAGCTGGGCTCAGGCGGCTTTGGTGTCGTCTACAAAGTATTTGACTCGCTTCGTGAACGCCCGATTGTCGTCAAGATCATCCTGCCTGGTCGTTATTCTTCGATCGAGAAGGTCAAGCAAGAGACAATGCTGCTCGACCAACTTCCTCAGCACCGTTATGTAGTGAAGGTTATCACTCCCGGATTCCTTGCCGGTGACCTGCCGTTCATCGCGTTTGACTTCGTTGAAGGCTACGACGTTGGTGGGCTGATTGAAAACCATGCGCTGCAACGGGGCGACGCATGGGAAATGGGCAAACAGGTCGTGGAGGGTCTGGCACACCTACACAAGCACAACGTCTACCACTGCGACATCAAACCTCGAAACCTGCTGTGGACGTCGGAAGGTGTCAAGATTATCGACTTCAATGTGTCGGTCGATGTCAGCGAAGAAACCGAACAGCATGGTGGAACACGCAAGTACCTTCCACCGGACTACGAACTGGGCGTCGAGCCGACTCGGACTGACCTTCAGGATCGTGATTTATATGCGTTTGGTGTGACGCTGTATCAAGCGATCACAGGCAAGTATCCCTGGAATGCGTCCACGCCCCCGCGCGGAACGATGGCTCAAGACCCTCGCTCGTACGCTCAGTCGACTTGTGGTGATTTGCCACAACCAGTCGTTGAGTTTCTCTGGAAAGTGATTCACCCCGAGAGGCACGAACGCTTTCAGTCGGCGGATGACATACTCAAGGCGATGCAGGCCATCAGTTCGTTACGAATGACCGCGCCAGAGGAAACAGAAGGAACCATCACGTGGAAGGTGCCGTCCACGCTCGATTCGGCTGCGAAGCCAAACACGAACCCCTTCGTGGACGTGCTTCTGACGCTTTACAGCCAGGGACGCAACAACAAAGGCACTCGTGGGCTGACACTGGATGGCGAGATCTACGTTGAGACAGCCCTTGACCGGGAACTGATCCCCGCTTCGCTCGACGGTGAGTTTCGGTTGGTGATTATCACGGGAAATGCTGGTGACGGCAAAACGGCATTCCTGCAAAAGCTGGAACAGCAAGCGAAGTCGGACGGTGCGACGGTGACTCCTGCGCCGCGTGGCAATGGAGCCACATTTGAGTTGAAGGGACGGAAGTTTCGCAGCAACTACGATGGCAGTCAGGACGAAGGCGACGTTACCAATGAGGCGGTACTCACTGAATTTCTGGAGCCGTTTCAAGGTGATGATGCCAGCGCATGGCCTACCGATGAGACTCGACTTATCGCGATCAACGAAGGGCGGCTTGTCGATTTCCTCGAAAGCCATGCTGAGGATTATCCGCACTTGTTGACTCTGGTTCGTCAAGGACTCGAAAGCGGTGTCCCTGACGATGGCATTGCCATGGTCAACCTCAACTTGCGAAGTGTTGTTGCCAATAGCTCAGATGGGCAGCCGTCGATACTGGAACGCTTGCTGAAACGGATGACGCACAAGAAGTTCTGGAAACGCTGTGATAGCTGCGACCTCCGCGAGCGATGCTACGTCCTCCACAATGTGAAGACGTTCCAGGATGACACAGCCGGACCATTGGTCACTGAACGGCTGAAGACGCTCTACACGCTGAGTGACTTGCGTGGCCGACAGCATGTGACGCTTCGCGATCTCGGTTCGTCGCTGTCTTTCATGATCGCAGGGACGCGGAATTGCGAGGAGATTCACGAGCTGTACGCCAGCGGAAATCCACGAGAAATTGCCAACTCGTTCTACTTCAACAGCTGGATGGGCGGTGAATCGGGCTCGGCCGATCGCCTACTTTCTCTGTTGGCAGAGATTGATGTCGGCAAGGCCACAGATCCTCGTCTTGATCGTGCTTTGGATTTTCAGTCTCCAGACCAGTTGAAAGGACTCTTGGGCTTCGACCAGCGCGGGCAATACGACACGGAAATATTCTCGCGTTTGTATAACGACCTGCCTTGGAATCACTCGGGTCAAGCCAGTAGAGACCGATTCTTCACACATCAATCGTATGTGTCGATGGCAAAGCGGCGGCATTACTTTGAAAGGATTGATGATTCATGGCGGCGGATGCTGCCTTATCAATCAGCCGGTCAAATGCTGCAAGTCGTTCGCGGTGAAGTTCCACCAGAGGATGTTCTCCAATCGTTGATCCGAGCAATCAATTTGGGCGAGGGATTGACGAATCCCGAACGGATGAAGGGGAAGCTGGTCTTGCAGGTTCGAGACGTACCAAACGGGGCGATGCGAAGTTACCGATTGTTCCCAGCGGAGCGATTTCAGTTGCAGGTTGATGACTCAGCCAGCAGAGCTCGATTCGTAGAACACATGCCGACCAGTCTGATTTTGAGTTTTCATAGTGAAGCGGGGCTGGTCGCCAGTCTCGATGTGAACCTCGATGTGTTCGAGATGCTCTACCGATTGAATCATGGCTATCGCCCCACTGTGGAGGAGTTGCAGGGTTATTATCTCAGTCTGGCAATCTTCAAAAACCTGCTTAGTTCTGCTCCTTATCAAGAGGTGTTGCTGACAACCACTGGCCATGACTTCTTCCGCGTCGAGCGAGAGGAATCGGGACGGCTAAACCTCGAACACGTCGGAACGGAGGTTTAGATATGGCACTTTCCAAAAAAGACAAAGACTTCCGTCTAACAAAGACCAGCTACCTTGAGTTCAAGCAGATCGAGATGGATCGCGTCTTGACGACTTTGCTTGCTCGTATCCGTCATAGTGGGCTACCTAGCCGTATTCGCCGAACGGTAGACGTCACTCTCAAGGATTTCACAAACGAGTTTCTGGAGCATCCAGAACTGTTCGGCGGATTTGACAAGTATCCGAAAGTGCTGGAGCAATGGCTTGAAACGCACCTGATGGACATTGTGAATCGGGGAAAATCGAATCAGGCGATCGCCGCCCCCCGACCGCTCCACGGGTTCACATACCGCTTTCGCAACGCGAAGAAGTGCCGAGATTACGGAGCTGCCCAGCACATCTATGAAACGCTTTACCACGCTCGACACAATGGTCAGAACGCGATTGACCAGCTCAAGCGGTTCTTCTTTCCCGGACAAGACCTGAACACTGACAAGTTTGACGCAAATACTCAGATCGACGTGGAAACGCAGGCATTGCTGGCATTGTGCAACCAGGTAACTCAGGACATCGCGGACAACACAAAGGAACGAGACAGCCAAAAGCCGGTCTGCGTTGGTTCTGCGGACCTTATGGCCGATGACGTGATTCGGCTTCTTGTGTATCAAAACTTCATTCCGCGCAGCGTCATGGTGGAGTATTTGAAGATTTTGTTGTCATTTCACATGGCACTCTACCACCTGAGGCTGTTCAAGCTGCTGCCGCTACTCATCAAGCGTCGATCTGCGGACCCAACCTGTGCTACCGGCAACTGCCCCATGCAGCCGAGAATCCTGACTGAACCACATGGTGGCTGCCCTTATCGGGTTCATTTGCTCGCAGACGTAGCGAACGTGCCAGGATCTCACATGGCGACGTTGGCCGAACGAAGCGCGGATGTTCACTTTGGAAGAATTACAGGCTTCGTGAAAGCGAATTACACCATCAAGAAGCTCGACGAGTTCGCAGAACATCTTGTAAAGAAGGGCAAATTGATTCGTCCAGACAACGGATTCGCGATTGGAGACCTTCTTCAGTTGTTGGAGCCGACACACAAAAATGAACGCGAAGCATTTTTTAGTAGTCGTTTGGCGGGTGTATTAGAAACGAGTTCGGGGGCATCGAAGGAAGACATCGCACCGGAAATTGAAGCTGTTGTCGACATGGGACTGTCAGATTTCGAGACCTACATTGAAATCATCGTTGGCCTGCAAGCTGCGGGGCATCGTCGAAACATTGTTACAGCTCTCGACTCGCTGATGATGAAGAACGATCAAGGGGCACTTTTAGCACAACCGAGAGTCCGCAACTCAAAGCGTCGCGTTGTACTCGATGGCCGACTGCTCGAAGTTTTATTGCAGATCGCCGTACTTCGGCCAGGAGGGCGTCGTGGCTTCCATACCACCGAGATGAGAATAGAGGAGGTTCTGCTATTTCTTCGCGAACGATACGGGATTTATGTCGACCGTCTGCCACCAAACGATGGTTTTGGCGAGGCGAGTATCACTGACAGGGAGGCATTGCGTGAGAACCTTGCGTTGTTCAAGACGCGACGGCGGGAAGTGGGATTCTATCGTGATTTATCTGACGCCTATGTCACACAAACTGTGACACCCCGTTACTCAATTCCAGAATACGACACCTCCAGCGTCGCTGAGGAGGATGGGGCATGAGTCAAGGACTGAAGGAAATACACCACTCCGACGTCGCTGCCGAGATTGAGAAGCACTTGGCGGCTCGGTTTCGGCAGATGCTGATTCAGCGTGGTCCAGGCCATTGCATGCGGGTCTCAGACCTCGATGCAGACTTGATGTCGCGACTTTGTTCGCGTTTGCGGGGAGAAGTACCTTATTCATTGGTATTCGTACTGACGGACGACGCTCATTCAAAGAACGATGATGTTTACATCACAAGTACGAAACTGATCGAGCTGCGCAATCCAGAAGCCGATGGCACTCTCAGGCCGCCTCTGGTCGTGTTTGTTCCGAATGAACTGAGGACCTCCTCGGAGGATTCATTCGGAATCGCGACCTTCGAGGATGTGCGTCTTGGAGATGTCTATTCTGATGTCAATCGCAAGCTTCTTGAGGAAATTCCTGTTGCGATTCGGAGTGGCGTACAGAGCATCTTGCAGCGCGTTTCGCAAAGCGATTGGAACTGGGCTACTCCACTTGCAGTCACGCGTTTCCTGTTGACAATCAAGGTCAACGACTGTGATCCTGATGTTGTCGGTGCGGCGCTTTATGAGTTGGGACTCGTACCGGACTTCAAATTACTTGCTGACGCAACCAAGGCCCCATACCGTGTTGGGACGAATCTACGGTGTGTATCTAGTCTGACTACCTCGGAAAAGTCCGATCGTTTGCGCACGATGGACCTCGGACTTGAAAAGCGTGCGTTTAGAGCCGACCTCGCGAACTTTTTATCAGAAATCGGGCTTGAAAATCCGCACCACTGGACTCGTCAGATAGTGCGCGACCGGTCGAACTACCGGTTTTCATTTGACAAATGGGAGTTTGAAGACGAGGCCGACGCACCCGACGAAGTCTTCGTGGAAGTGACGTACACAAAGCTGCCAAGAGTTGGTGAAGAAGACAGTGGTGTTCAGAGTCTCGAAGGGTTGACCGGCGAGCTCGTGTTGCCGCTGGGCAAGAACGGTTTGAAGAAATTCAGTGTTGCATTTCAGGTCGATCCAATACCGTCGAAAGTCGAGGGACTAGCGAAGTTCCAACTTCAGATCATTTCGGTAAACAACGGCCCAACAGGTATCGTCAAAAGTGTCTCGGCCTGGAAAACCAATTCAGGTAAGAAGACCGTGAGTTTCAATAAACTCGCTGGATTCGATTGGGAAGAAGGCTGGCATTTCGTACGAGTCCAAGCATTCACTGAGGATGGCGAGCGACTCACACTTCTTGATCGCAAGGGACAAGCGCTACCGTGGATCGACGATACAAGTTCAGAACAAACACAAGCACCGAACGAAGGTGACCTTTTCTATGTAGTTCCTGAAGGCGAAGTGGAAGTTGAGCCAGTTCAACGTGCCATTCCTCGCCACCCAAGTCTTCTGCACGCACAACGAGACCTGCAATTCACTGCTATCCTTGACGATCGTGAATCCCAGCAGATCGTACCATCCTCTGTACATTGGTCGGAGAAGTCTCGTGGCTCCCAGGCAATGATCGAAGCCAAGTTTGGCAGCGAAGGGACGGTCAACATTCCGGTCAGCGGCTGCCTTTGTGGCATTGAGCAAAGAATACTTGCTGAGCCCGAAGTTTTGGCGACGTGGCGGGTGTCGATCAATCGCGGCGTCGCAGGCGATCCCGTCTGCACAGCACTCAATGTAACCGGCGCAGTTTCGATTGACGCGTTCCTTGTAGCTCGCAAGTCTCTTTTTGAAGCGATCACACGAGGCGAGTTGAATCTCATCTCACAAGGCGCTGATTTCGGCGAACTCCGCGATGAAGTTCTTGAATACGCAGTTCAGTTTCAGTTGTTACTGCAAACATTGCTGCGTCACGCGGAGGCCCGAAGTGGAAAAGATCGGCACGAGGTGCTCGTGGCCATTGAGGGGCTCTTGAATATCGACGTCGTTCACATTGGCTTGACAAACTATCGAGGCCAGAGACAGCAGGCAGCGCTGATTGGCCCACTTCATCCGATTCGGTGCCTTTGGCTAGCTGGTTGGTCCGCTCTTGGAGAATCATGGATCACGATTGCCGAGAAGTGTCGACGAGAGTTCGTTTCGCCTGCCAGAGATGTCTTGCTGAACCGGTTACTGCCGGCAAACCATCCTCCCTATCTCTCGGTCGGTCACGGGAGTGTATTTACCGCAGTGGACAATATTCACCCACTGTGGACGCTCTATGCTCCCAGTTTGGAGCGGGATGCACGAGGACTTATAGGAAACGTGACATCCGCGCTAGGATTGCCCGAGCCTGACATTGGAGGGATGACTGTAACAGGCAAGTTTTTGGCAGACCGAGTTCAGCGTTACCTCGTTCAGCACCCCTATGTTCGTTCACTGTCGATCAATGCTTTCAATCCCGGACGGGGACGAGTGCTCGCTGACATGCTCCTTGAACTTCAGGGCATTGAGGCACTTCATGGCATGAAATACGACATCCGTTTGTTCGTGCCTGACGCAAACGAACCGGGGGTTGGAGAGAACCTACTTGAGTTGTTGAACCCGGAGGGCAGCACAACGGCGCAGCGAGCTGATGCGTTTTCAGCTTTGGGCAAGGACCACTTGAATCCAAAATTGAGGGTCGCAATTCGCCCAACGGCAGATTTTCGGTCGGAGAGTGACGCGTACCCAGCTCATGTCAGCCTGCTGTTCGACGTTTTCCCAGCGGAGGCGGTTTCTGCCGGGAAGTATCAAGCGGAACAAGCTGGTGCTCCGGTACACGGTCTGCTGCAAGACTTCGTTCTCGACTACACAGACGATGGAGAAACAGTCGCTTGGACACGGCAGCCTCGACATGGGCGAGCATCTGCGATTAGCGGAGCTGAGTCTATCACTGATTTGCTATCGTCTCTGCCAACCGTTTTTTCAGCTGCGACCGCGACGGTTGCCACAGGGCAGGCGGGAGTATCGAATCGGCCTCAGGTTACGCTTGCGCTCGACAATGACGATAGAGCACTGATTCACCAAGTTCACGACGTGAGTGACTGGGTCTTCACCGTCGATCGAAACATTGGAATCGAATACTTTGATCACAATGACCAAGGAATCCGGCCTGACTACTTGATCGAACACACACCCACATTGGAAAACGGATTGGGACATCAGGTTCTTGTGACCTCACGCTCGCTGCTCGAAGTTGAGGCAATGATGCGATCGGTCTTGGAGCGCTATTCGTTGCCGCACGATGGACAGAGATCCGCTGCTATTCTCGATAGCTTGCGATCTTTATCAGGTCGACTTGCGCTGAAGTTGATTGCCTCGCCGAACCAGAGAGCGGAAGCGCTTGGTCTTGCGCTCGCAAAGCTGTATCTCGACCATCAAGGAATCTTCACTAATCAAATCGTCGTGCCACTCGATGCCCATGTTGACCTGTATCGGGAGCCAAGAAAAGCTGCTGCTGATCTCCAGGAGGAAGTCAGCCTCAAGCGTACTGATCTGGCATTGTTCGATCTCAACGCAGCAACGCGAACGATTACCTGCAACCTGATTGAAGTGAAGTGCTATTCCAACGCAGGCAATCTCGCTCAGTACGCTCAGTTGAAGGACAGTATTGTTGAGCAGTTGGAAACGAGCGAACGCGTCATCCGCCTTCATTTCGATCCACGCTTGCATACTCCTGACCGAATCGACCGCTCGTTCAAAACAGCAGAACTTTGCAGGTTGCTTGAGTTCTATGTTGAACGTTCAGCACGTTTCGAGATGCTTGAACACAAGGTGGCCGATGAGGCTCGATTTTTTCTTCGGACACTTGAAGACGGCTATGATCTGAAGTTTACGCGTAGTGCAATAGTGTTTGATTTTGAGAAGGATGGTGTTGACGAATCAGAAGTCGATAATGAGGTTGAGTTCCATCGAGTCGGCATAGACGTCATTCAAACGCTCGTAAATGAGGTTGGTGCGCGACCGAGTGATTCTGAGGATGATTCCAGCAGTGGTGATCTGTTTGCCTCAGATAACAGTGAAGACCCTCCCACACCGAGTTCCGGCGGGGAGGCAGCAGTAGAAACAACATCGTCGATACCAAAGCTGAGTGATGCTGCATTCCTTGCCCCAGATCGTGACCGATGCGTGGATTGGGACTCGCTGACCTCACGTAGTTTTGTCTCCGATCTTGACGAGGATGCCATTCAACCATCTTCACTCCAATCCGACGACGAACAAGACCAGGAGATACGAGCACGAGCCAGCGAAGCCCCGCAGCAGAAACCAGCGGCTGAACGTAAATCACTCGATGATCCAGAACAGGAACAAATAGAGTCCGAGCACGCAGTGTCGCGAGAAACTGGCGTCCAGAGTATCGAGGAGTCGAAAGAGGCAGTTTCCGCCCTGCCGGCTCAAGCGGATAAGCGCGGACCATCTTTCGACGTACTTTTGGGAAGCACCAATGATTCTCCGCAGTACGGCATTATCGGTGAATTTGCAGGGCGTAAAATTGCACTGGATCTGAATCAGACCCACACAATCAGCTTGTTTGGTGTCCAGGGAGGTGGCAAAAGCTACACACTCGGTTCTGTCGCCGAGATGGCGACGGTTCCAATCCCGAACATCAATCACCTCCCGAGCCCACTCGCCACTGTAATTTTTCATTACAGCCCAACTCAGGACTATCGCCCCGAGTTCACGTCCATGCGGGAGCCGAACTCTGAGAGTTGGGCCATCGAAGCACTGGAAAAACGGTTCGGCGCGAAGCCTCGGGCTATCGAAGATGTTTTGCTGCTGGTCCCGAAGGACAAGATTGAGGATCGTCGTCGAGAATATCCGGGAGTTGACGTGCACCCGCTTCGCTTTTCTGCAAAAGAGTTGCAGGTGAGCCACTGGCAGTTCCCGATGGGGGCTGTTGGGAACCAGCTATACATGCGGCAGCTCAAGTCAATAATGAGAGGTCTCCGCAACGATATGACGCTGGAGGGACTTCAGAGTGGAATTGATGACTCCTCGCTATCTGACAGTTTGAAGGATTTGGCGGGACTTCGACTGGAAATGGCAGCGCAGTACATTGATGACGAGAGTAGCCTGAAGGGATTGATCCGGCCTGGACGGTTGGTAATCGTCGATTTGCGTGACGAGTTCATCGAGAAAGACGAAGCGCTCGGACTCTTTGTTGTTCTGTTGCAACTTTTCGGAGACGCGACCTACGAAGGTACAAAGTTCAATAAGCTGGTTGTCTTCGACGAGGCCCACAAATACATCGACAGTGCTGAATTGGTTGCCGGACTCGTGGAAGTCGTTCGTGAAATGCGCCACAAAGGCACAAGTGTGATGGTGGCTAGCCAGGACCCTCCGTCGGTCCCGCTGGCTCTGATTGAATTGTCGACACAGATCATTCTGCATCGCTTCAACTCGCCTGCATGGATCAAGTACATCCAGAAAGCGAACTCCTCTCTGCATGCGCTCACGCCGGAAAAGATGGCCCAACTGAAGCAAGGCGAAGCCTTTGTTTGGTCAGCTAAAGCAACCGACGAGTCGTTTTCACGAGACGCAATGAAGATTCAATGCAGACCACGAGTGACGAAACATGGCGGTGATACAAAAACGGCGGTTGATACTTGATGCGGAGTCATTGGAATTGTTTGTCTATCACGACACCGAAGAAAATGAACTGCGACTAGCCGAAGGGCGTTGCCGTTGCGGCACCGAGCACAATGGGCGTGTCTTCTTGCTAAGCGGACTGGTGTGTATCGCCTGGTCGGCCCCGATCCTGATGCTCCCAACAGGGAATGTGTCTACATTGGTGAAGGCGACAGTGTTTGGACTCGACTGTTGAACCACGATAAGGATGAAACCAAGGATTTCTGGAATCGAGTCGTTCTGGTTATCAGCAAGGATCAAAACCTTAGCAAGTCGCACGGGCGATACCTTGAAAGCCGCGTCATTCAAATGGCTCATCAGGCTGGTCGGGCAAATGTGATGAACGGCACCGCACCGCCGTTGCCGCCTCTACCCGAGCCCGATTTTGCGGACATGGAATACTCTCTGGAACAGGTTCAGATGGTGTTTCCAGTCCTAAGCTTCGGTTTTCTACAACGGAAGCCATCAGCGGCTGATACGACCGATCTGATTGAAGTCGAATCGCCGACATTCTCACTGACCGTGATGGGAGCGACCGCGAAGGCTTGTGAGATTGGTGGTGAGTTCGTTGTGTTGAAGGGATCGAAAGCTCGGAAAGAGGGACCAAAATCTTGGACTTCCTACAAGGCGTTGCGGGAGCAACTACTGAATGACGGCAAGCTCGCTGATAGCCATGAATCGGAGTATTTCATTTTTACCGAGGATGTCGGATTCAGCAGTCCAAGTGCCGGTGGCGCGATCGTCAATGCCGGAAACATCAACGGCCGCATCTCATGGAAACTTGAGGCAACCGGCCAAACATATCAGGAATGGCACGAGCAAAAGCTCGGAGAACTCAGCAACGGGGACGGTGATCTCGAATGATTCACGTGACAGGAAAAACAGAGCAAGGGGCGTCGATTGTCGACTTGCAGTCCTGGTTTGAGAATGCACCACCAGCCGGGGGAGCTGCTCAATGGAAGGATTACCGGAGTGCTAAAGAACTTGCCAGAGCATGGTGCGACTCTGGCAGTATGGAGTGTCCCCATGAACTCAAAGAAGCATTGAACAGAGATCCGGCAACTCGTGGCCTGACAATCGAACAGGCGGTTGCTGAGATGGAGATTGGATTCGATGAGTTCCGGGGCGGCAAGCGAAATGCTGATCTCGCACTATGGGGAACCGCTTCAGCCGGACACCGAGTGGCTGTCACCGTCGAAGCCAAGGCAGATGAGTCTTTGGGACCGACCGTGCAGAAACAACTGGACGATGCGCCGATTGACCGTGGTAGCAATATCCCAACGCGAGTCGAGAGACTCTCTTGCGGAATCGTCGGGCACTCCGTGGATGATGAGATCAAACCTCTACGGTACCAACTGTTTCATGCGTTGGCAGCAACTGCCAAGCTGGCAAAAACGAAAGACGCCACCCACGGCATATTGATGATTCACGAGTTCGTTTCACTCACACTCGACTTTGACAAGTTCACCGAGAACGGGAACGATCTAAAAAAGTTCATTCAGGCGATCCCCGGCTGGGAGACGGCAACATTGAAGTGCGGCGACCTGCTACCGCCGATTCAGTTGCCGGGGAGCGAAAGTGTCCCCAACGACGTTCTCGTTTCTATTGGCAAGATCAGAACCTTGATTCCACTCGGATTAGGTGGACGAGGCAATACCAAGAGTACATAGCCAGCGTGTTGAAGTTGGCATTCTTCCGGTTGAATTGAGATGACAAAGCGCTGCTTGGCATGACCTCAAAGAAGACATTTCCGCCTCAAACGGGTAGAATAATTTTCATCGACAGAAACGAGCCAATGCAGTGCGGCGTCAGTGCTCACCCAATCACTCAAAGGCCGTGATGTACGCCCGTGTCTCGTCTGATGAGCAGGAGAAAGAAGGCTTTTCGATCCCAGCCCAGCAGAAGTTGCTACACCGAATCCGGTGCTACCACTTCAATACCTGACCAAGAGGGGCTCATGACCGGGTCCTCGCCTGAGACGCGAGTAGGGCGCGCCCACCGTTTCACGACCGGCCGATTCAAGACGAGTCGGTCTGTCGATATTGCTAGATTATGGCCACGACAACCGCCTCGAAAGAGATCACCGAAGATCGGATCTATCACACCAGTGGCCACGCTCTGCTTGCGATGAACGCTGGGTTCCCCATTGAACTGATGTCGGTCAATGGCTTCTCTGCTGCCGATCTGGCCCGCATCGGTCCGCGAGTACAACGGCTCGATGAGTGGACCATGATCCGTATGCCTGAATTGCAGTATCCGCCTGGCACGTTCCCACGCACTCGATTGATGGAAAACCTGTGCCACTTAGCCTTGGCTGGACCGATCCTGGAACTTCTTCACCGAGGTCGGCCCTGCACAGTATCGGCGATCAAGGAACACGAGCACGACTGGCGTCAGGCATGGACAGCGGCCGGATTTCTTCATCACGATGAGACTGAGCGAGTCGCCTATTTGGACCGACAGATTGCTCTTGGAGAGCGATACATCAGCTTGCCAAGCTGGCAGGAATACATCGGTCCGATCACACGACATTTGTCGACAAACGAGACGATGGAAGGTTCAGACGTACAAGCGATTTGGGATCGAATCAAAGATGAGCACGAAGCTCGCTCGCGACGTCCCGTCAATCGTCGAATGCTTGATCTGTACGCTGATGAAGCAGATGAGGAATGGGATGCGGAGCTCTACTCCGAATGAATTGGAGTTGCTTCTCCTTTCGTGTTTTACCAAGGGATGTCAATGGGCGAACATGCTCTAGAAATGGAGCCTGAAAGCCCGCTGCGGTAGAATGTCCGTGTCTGGTTCTTCGTGGAAAAATGATGGGATAGGAAGTTGTTTGCCGTGAATGTTCGTTGTGGGATGGTTGTCGTTGGTGTTCTGACAAATGTTCTGTGGCTTGCGCCGGAATCACGTGCGGATGACCCAGACGGAAAAGCCGGGGTGAGGTTGACTACTGTTGCGGCCTCGGCCACGCGGCAAACGAGCCACATCCTCCCCGAGAGGTTTGCTGAACTTGACACATTCGTAGTGGGCATTCGTATTGATCCAACGGAGCGGACGGACGGCGATCTTCAGTGCATTGCGGGATTTGCAATCGGGCTGGATTCACCAGAGGCTGATCCGTTCACAGCACCCAAGTCTGTCAAGTTTGAGCTTCGCGAGGGTGAGCATCGCGGGACCTGGGACATCTGGATTGACGGTGTCAATCAGCCGCGTCGCGAGCCGTCTCCGAAACCGCCCGGTTGGGTCGATAATCACCAGTATCAGAAACCCTGGGAGTTCACTTCGCACGAGGGTGACTACAAGCTCCGCATTCTCTGTTCTCCCGAAGATGGTGGCAGTCGATTACGGTTCTATTTTGAACACTTTGATCGGCCCATTTACGAGTTCAGCCTCAATCGGAAGCTGACGCCCGGACAGATCGGGTTCTACGCTGTCACTGGTGGGAATGAAGCCCGCCAGAACACCGCGACATTCCGCGACTTGTCGGTCACAAACGTGACCGACCTTGAATCGCACACGCAGCCATCCGCACGTGACATCGTGCTGGATGCTCTCGATCTAACAGATCCTGCGTTGAAGCATGTCACAGATGCCATCGAGCGTGGCGATCGACAACAGGCGGGGCAGTTGTTGCTGGAACATCTGCGCTCCCGCAAAACTCCAATCGGACCGGGCTTCAAGCCTGAGTATTGCGGCACCAACTATCTTGAAGTCGCTGATGCGGTTCTCGAAGATCGTTACGGCACGCTGGGACCGTTTCACACCTTCTCAAAAACCTACGTCGATGGTGCGGGCAACACGCAGCAGTTTGTGGACGATGATAGCACCATCCGCTGGGATCTGTGCAGCGGGCATTTGACGCGGCATTTTCATTGGGTCTCACTGGCGAAGGCGTACTCAGAAACCGAGGACAAACGCTACGTCGATCGCTTCTCGCGCGAAGTGCAGGACTGGGTGGCTCGCGAGCCGTTCCTGCATCCTCGCAATCCCGACATCGGCAGGTTGAACTGGATGGACGGGACGACGTTCGAGTTGGGTTACCTGAACACCAGCAACATTGGTCGTCGTTGCGAGATGACTTGGTGGCCCGCCTACGACGAGTTCCGCAAGTCACCCGACTTCACGGACGATGCTCACTTCCACATGTTGCTCGGCTTCATCCGACAATGTCGGCTGATTATGAACCCCAGCAGTTTCGCCGCCCACGATGACGGCGGTGCCCACATCTGCGTGGCGTTGTTGCAGACAGCGTTGATGCTGCCTGAACTGAAGGAATCGAAACGCTGGGAACAGGAAGCGGTGCGGCGCTGGCAGGAAGTGCTGAAGGTTCAGTTTCACGACGATGGCAGTCATGTCAGCCTGAGCACAGGCTACAACTGGGCGTCGCTAATGGCGATGGAAAACATGATTGCCCTGTACCGTCGCGTGGGTCGGGAGGTCCCTCAGCAGTTTCTCGACGTGCTCGAACTCGCGTATCGACATCCGATCGCACTCTCTCGCCCTGACCAGGGTCAAATCGACCTGAATGACAGTACCTGGGGCATGATTGACGACCACATGAGTCGCGCTCACAAACTGTATCCGCACCGAGACGATTTCCTCTGGATGGCGACCAAAGGCGAACAAGGCAGTCCACCCGATTATCGTTCGATCTACTTTCCAAATGCGGGGCATATCGTGATGCGAACCGGCTGGGGGCCGCAGCACAGGTATTTGTTCATGGACGCCGGTCCGGTCGGTGCGAGTCACGGCAAGGAGGACAAACTCAACATCTATGTTGATTACGGTGGTCATCAGCTACTGGCCAGCGGCGGACGTGGTTCATACTCGGGCGGTCCGTTCGCGGCCTACACCGGATCAACTCGCGGTTACAACACGATCCTCGTGGATGGCGGCGTGCAGGCCCGGACCTATCCACGATATGAAATCGACGGCCACATTCCTGAGCAACGCCGCTGGGTGACGACGGACGGTTTCGACTACGCCGAAGGCTTCCATACACACGGCTGGTTTCCGCCCGGGAAACATGTCGAGGGCAAGCAGACGCGGCAGATCCTTTTCATCAAAGGAACCAATCCCCCCGAAACGTCTTACTGGGTTGTGTTCGATACCGTCGAACCGGCCGACGATCAGGAGCATCAATACGAGGCCCTGTTCCACAGTCGTCGCAATCATGCGGGCGTTGTCGATGACAAATCGAAAACCGTCCATTGCTGGGACGGGGGTGCGGCCCTCCGCATCATGCCTGCTGTCACGGATGGACTCGCAGTCGAGCTGATTCATGGACAGACCGAGCCACACATTCAGGGCTGGCATGTCGTCGGTGAGAACCGTGCCCCAATGTGGACGCCGACATTCCAATGGAAGGCAACCGGAACCACGACACGAGCCTGGGTCCTCGTCCCAGCCGGGCCTGATCAAAGGTGGTGCGTCGATCGCGTCGAACTCCAGCAGGCGGACGTCAACGCATTGATCTTTCGCTGTATTCGCTCCGATGGCAGCAGTGACCTGGTCTATCGCCGCCCAGAAAGTCAACGCGAGACGATCACCATCGAGGGAATCGAACTCCAGGGAGATACCGGTGTCGTCTCCTTTGATGCGGATGGCACTGCAACCTCGCGATTTGTTGCCCCCGAGAAATAATCAGGCGAATGAACCAACAATGAAAATCCTGTTCCTGCATGGATGGCAATCCATCCCCGGCGGCGTCAAGCCGACGTTTCTCAAAGATCATGGACACACCGTGATCAACCCGGCCCTCGACGATGATGATTTCGACGCAGCAGTCACGACGGCACAAGCTGAGTACGATCAGCATCAGCCGGATGTCGTGATTGGCAGCTCCCGTGGCGGCGCGGTGGCGATGAACATCGACTCGCACGACACGCCACTGGTTCTGTTGTGTCCAGCTTGGAAGAAGTGGGGAACGGTCACGAAGCTCAAACCCAACTCCACCATCCTGCATTCCCGCAAAGATGACATTGTGCCGTTCGAGCACAGCGAAGAACTCATGGCCAACAGCGGAATGCCAGCACCGACGCTGATGGAAGTGGGCAACGATCATCGCCTGGCAGATCCCGAGCCGTTAGCCCAGATGCTCGAAGCGTGCGAGACTCACTACCAGATGGCTTTGATGTTCTCATTCTACGAAGGCTTGGCACTCAAAGGTCCTGGCAGCAAAGCCAGCACGCTGAAAGCTCTGTCCATGCTGGGGGAGTTACCAGCGTCACCACGGGTCGTTGATTTCGGTTGCGGGGCTGGCGCTGCGTCAATCGCGATTGCCAAAGCGATCGACTGCCAGATCACCGCGAGCGACATTCATAAGCCGTTTCTGGTTGAAGTCAATGAGCATGCTCAGCGGGCCGGATTGTCGGAACGCATCGAAACCCTGCTGGCGGATATGGCTGATCCGCCGATCCCGAACGCTTCTGTCGATCTGATCTGGTCCGAGGGGGCGATCTACAACATCGGCTTTGAGTCAGGGCTCAAACGCTGGCGACGGTTGCTGCGTCCTGGAGGATTGATCGCGGTGACCGAGCTCACCTGGCTGACCGATCATCCTCCGCAACCGGCGGTCGAGTTCTGGGAGGCAGAGTATCCCGCGATTTCCAATGTCGATGCAAATCTCAAGAAGATGCAATCGGCTGGATTCGAGATCATTGATCACTTCACCCTACCGACCGAAGACTGGCACAACTTCTACGGCCCGGTCGAACAACGGATTGCCAGCTATCGGGAACAGCATGCTGAGAACGAAGTCGCCCGCGCGATACTGGACATGCAGCAAACGGAAGTCGATCTGTGGAAGAAACATGGTGACAGCTACGGCTACGTGTTCTATCTCGGCAGAGCGGTTTGAACTGGGCCGGTCGAAATCGCAAAAGAACTCGAATCAGCCTCCGAACAACTCCAAGACGATCTGGGGTTCTTGAGGACCTCAAAGAACCGGCGGAAGTAACATAGTTATGGTTTTATCTGAAAGGCTGCAATGAGTACCGGCACAGCATTTACCCCTTGGTACGAACCTACTCCGACCAGGGGGCATTTTACGAAACACACCAAGTATGACGAAGTCCTCCGAGATCGCGGCGACCTCGGTAAACTCGTTGATCACTTTGAGAGGAGACTTCGGGGCTGGTATATCGAACCGATCGAGGTGCTCTTGGAGACCAACGTTCGTGGCTGGCGAATGAAGCTCGCGCGGTTCCTTGCTCGTCGAGATGAGGGAGGCCATTACTCATTTTCCGTAGCAGCGATGACCTGTTTGCTCATTGACACGCTCAGTCAGTTCGAGAAGGGGAAACTGGAAAGCGACAACGTAGTCTTCAAAGACTTCGTAAGAAGAAACCTACCGTGCTACGCAGGCTCGCTCACACCAAACATTGATGGCTATCGACCTCCAAGGAACCCAACCGGTGCTCCACGACACCAAGCTTTATCTGATATAGCTGATGTTCTGTATTCTGGCTTCCGATGCGGGATTCTTCACGAGGCCCATGCTCCTCTCTATTGTTGGATCAGTCCGGGGAATGACCCTCCGACCGTTGAAGCGACTGGCTACGCAACTTATGGATTGGGAGCGACAAGTTCCACTGCTGGAAACGCTTGTCCGACAGTGAAACTCCAACCTGGTCATCTGTTCAACGAAGTGATGAGATACTTTCGCGATTATCTCTCAAAACTCAAGAACTCAAACCCCATACACGATCAACTGCGAGTGGATTTCAAGACAAAGTTTTCACACTCGTTCGGCGTCGACATCCTCAACGCCAGACTATGACCGTCAAGAGATCTTCCGCTACGCATGCAATGTATTTTCAAGAACCGAAGCAGCAGGCAACCACCCATCTCGCTTAGGCAGCAAATCGCCCTCGAAGAAGGAGCAACGATTGCCGTATGGATTTGCGACACACCTGGATGTCGGGCCGACTGGTGGCTTCCTACAAGATGAGGAGCAGATCGAAAGGGAGTTTTCAACCGCATTTCAAGAACCAGTCCACACCGATGCTAAAATCCGAAGCTGCGTGAATGTGCAACCTCACGCAGCTTTCAGGTAGTAATGCTTCAGCAGTCCACCGAGCCGCTCGTTGCAATGCAGCCGGTACTTCTGATCTCCTGAGTCGTCTTCAGTTTCTTCATCAGGCGGTTTGATCAACAGCTCGTTGTCTTTGGACTGATGGGGACGTTCCTCGTGATAGTGCTCAACCGCCTCGGCCACGATGTGATCCATGTGCTGTTCTCCGAAGACGATGAAGTGATCCAGCACTTCCTGTTGCAACGTCTGGATGTACCGCTCTACGAAAGCGTTGGTGTTCGGTGATCGGAACGCTGTCTGTTTCATCTTCGCTCCGGCCTGATCGAACAATGCATCGAATGAAGCTGTGAATTTCGTGTCCCGATCGTGCATCAACAGCTTGATGTCGAGATCGCTCTCCTTCACGAAGTCTAGGAAGGCGACCGCCTGTTGCTTTACCCACTCCTCGTTGGGGTGGAATGTCGATGGCGTGATGTAAACTCGTCGTGATTCGACATGCAGGAACACAAGGATGTAGAGATCACGAAAGCCTTTTAGCGTCAGAGCTTTCTTGGCGTAGAAGTCGCATTGCCAGAGCGTAGAGGCGTGTTGCTTCAGGAAGTCGTCCCAGGTTCCCTCACCTCGCTTCGGTCCTGGATCGAGACCGTTCTCTTTGAGAATGTTCTTGATCGTGTTGCGAGACGGCGGCGTGATTCCGAGTTTCTTGAGCTCACCCATAATCCGGGTGTAACCCCAGTCATTCCCACGAGCCATTTTCAGGACCAATTCCCGAATCTCCTCTTTGGTCTTCGGGCGACCGCGCTTCGCCACCGACTTCTTGACGCCACCAGCCGCCTCGCGAATCCAGCGTCGGATGGTGCTGGGATGTGCAATCGTCGCCAGCTCGTTCAGAGCCGACCCGAGCTTCGCTGCGAACTTCGCGAGACGGTTCTTTTCCTTCGGAGTCAGTGTCACCCGTTTAGGCAGCTTGCTCCGCAGGATTTCGTTCTCAACTTTTAGATAGCGGACCTGCCGAGCCAGTTCCTGCTGGGTGGCTCCGGCGATTAGAAGCAGCAGAGACTGGTAAACATTCCGCATCGTGGTAGACTCGCAAAAGACGCTAAAACACAGGGAAATCTATTTTTTGCACCCCGGTAGCGGCCTTTGAAAAGGCTGAGCGGCTTCTCGGGTGCGTGATTTGGCAAGCTGCCGCTCAGTCGTATCAATCAGTCGAGCTGGATCGACCGATGTTCACGCCCTTTCGGCGTTGATGGACCGGCGGCTGGCTGATCTGAGACAAGTACCGCCAGTATTTGGCGAGCGAGATTGAGCTGTTCGTTTTCTTCTTCGAGCTGGCGCTCACACGCGTCGATCAGCCCCAGCAGCCCCGCCACTTTCTCGTTGTCACCCTCAGTTCTGGTGACAGGTCTCAGGCGACGCTCGCTGAAGAAGGCGAGAACCAGCTGATCCTTACAACTCGCCAGCCACTCGATGAACGGTTCCGGCAATCGAGTGACGACGGCCATGTGCAGACTGACGATGGTCTTGCTGACGCCGAACTTCCTGGCCGCGTCTCGATAGCCGAGAACATCCGGCCGTTCGAGGAATCTCTGGTACTTGCGAGCCATTTTGACGGCGTTGACCACTTCTCCCTTGCGGACCCGAGTTCGCAGTCTCCGGGCCGATTTCGGCCGTTCTGGAGGTGCCGGGCCGACTTTGAGAGCTTGGCAACGATCGACGTAAACCGTGTGAAAATCCCAACCAACGGAGAGGGTCTTCCGCCCGCTTTTGGACCGGCTGGTGCCTCGCACGGGGAGGCTTCGGGTCTCGGTCTTGTTTTCCAGGTCCCACCATTTCAATTTGCCGTCGTAGGCCGCAGACACGAGTTGATCACCCACTCGTTCCAGCCCAGTGACATAACTGGTATGCCCTGACAGTTTGCTTGCCTCAGCTTTGTCATCTTGGGTGTTGATCCAATGGAGATTGCTATCCGAGCTTCCCACGAACACATTTGTCTCGTTCAGCGTGACAACGCAAAACAAAATATCGTGCCGTGAGATTTCCTTGATCAATTTCAGATTACTAGGATCGGCTGTCATGCGTCTTGCCTATAGGAGGTCTGTTTGAAAATCATCCTGTATCATTGTCACCTGGGTCATGCGATGACTTCTTTCACAGCTGAAGCATCCTCATGAACCAACGGAATCGGTCGTGAGCCGACGTAATATTCGGTGTGCGGATCGATGCCCAAAGCTTGATAGATCGTGGCAAACAGATCACCGGCATCGATCTCTCCATCTTTAACGGTCTGGCCATCCTCGTCGGTAGCTCCGTAAACCATGCCACCGTTGATACCGCAGCCCGAAAGTGAACAACTCCAAGCGCTAGCAAAGTGATCACGCCCCAGGCTGGCATTGATCTTGGGCGTTCGCTCGAATTCAGCCAACGTGATGACCATCGTATTCTCAAGGAGACCGCGTTGCTTAAGGTCGTCCAACAATGTGGACATGACGTGGTCAAGCTCGGAAACGAGTTCCAAATGGGTTTCAAAGTTCTGTCCATGGCTATCCCACCATGCGCGAGACACTTTAACGAACGGCGTCCCTGCTTCGACCAATCGTCGCGCGATCAAGCATTGCTCGGCAAACAGCGATGGACCGTAGCGATCGCGAATCGATTGTGGTTCTTCAGAGATATCAAAGAGCTTGTCGCTGGACATCAAGCCACGAACGCGGGAGTATGCCTCGTTGTGGCTTCGCAAGCTGCTGGAATGGCGATACTCGATGAACCTTTTGCTCAGTAGCTCTCGCAAATCGTGTCTTTGTCTATGATCCAGATCCGAGATCGATTCAAGGCGGGCCAGATCGTCAGGCTTCGAGTTCGTCGTCAGCGACATTGGTAGGTAACGCGCCCCCAGGAAGCCTGCTTGGCCAATGGCGTTTCCTCGGCCTTCAGTTGCGGTATAGAAGGAAACGTTATCGGGCACTCGACTATCAATGTTCCCCAATTCACGGGCCAAGACGGCGCCCATATCCGGAAATGTAACCGACGCTTCATCGCGTCTTCCCAGGTGCATCAGGCGGGCCCCGCCTCCATGGGATCCGTCTTTGGTGTTCAAAGAGCGAATAATTGCCGTGTCCTCCATGCGCCGAGCCATCTTGGGCATCAATTCCGAGATGTGAATCCCAGGCACGGAAGTGGGAATCGCGGCGAAAGGCCCACCGGTCAGACTTCCTGGTTTAGGATCCCAAGTCTCTAGTTGACTAGCACCGCCTGCCAGCCAAAGCAAGATGACGCGTTTGTCCTGTTTCTTTAGCTCCTCTGCTAAGGTCGGCTCGCGTAGCAGGTTCAACGCGGACATCGATCCAGCGGTGGCAGCTGCCGTGCTCAGAAAACTACGCCGGCTAATTCGATGTTCTTCAGAACCACAAAACCAATTTCGTCGTTTCGACATTGTCATACTCCTGACTCAAATGCCATGGCAACTTAGCCCGCTGCCTGTTTTGGACGGCTAGTAATTGAATCGACACTCGCTGGAGGTCAGCATAGCCCAGACCATCTGAACGATAGCCTCGTCGCGACGGTCCGACCGATTTTGAAGGTATGCGACCAGCGCTGCCTTCTCTTCAGGTTCGGGCAAGCGATTCCAAATCGATAAAGTGGCGACACTTATTAACTCGTTGACGTCATCAATCTTTTTCAGCTTTCCGATCAGCGTGTCATTAGATTCCCGCAGAAGCTCGTTGCGGACCCGCTCGTTGTTAGAAAACAACAGGGCTTCAGCAACGCCGACCTGAAACTCCGCCCCGGGATGTTCGATTTCACGGGCGAACCCGCGTGCAGCGTTCTCTAGACTGGCCAATCGTGATTGAACATCTTCTGTCTTCTGATCGTCGCCAAATGAATCGGGATTCGCCGTCGCTACACGCAAAAGTGTCGCGTATTGGAAAGGTGTCAAAGGACGCACACTGCCAACGGCGAACATGTCTGGGTCGGGGCGAGAATCCCCGGTCCAATTACTGGAACGGCAGTACGCCTCACTTGAAACAATGCCACGGACAAGCCGAGTCAAATCGTAATTGTGCTGAACAAGATCGCGGGATAGCCACTCTAGTAACTCGGGATGACTCGATTCATTCGCGGGATGCATCTGATCCAAAGGCATCACCAATCCATAACCAAAGAAACGATTCCACACTCTATTGACAATCGCCTTGGCAAAATAGTTGTTCTCGCTCGACTTCAAGGCGATCTCAACCAATTGTTCGCGACGACTAAAACTAGGAGTTGGGGGAGCCTGCTTTTTCTTTTTCAGCGCTTCGAGTGTCTTCTTTTCTTCTTTCTTGGCCTCGTCGTCTGGCTCGGCAACCTCCGGCTCTTTCAGTACTTTACCGGTCAAAAACATCAATTGAGCTTCTCGAGTTTCGCCATCGGTCGTCTGATACGAAACCAGCCCATAGTCACGCTCGCCGATAAAACCGCCGTTTTCAAAGGTGCGGTTGAAAAATGACTTCATGCCGTAGAAGCGATCCTGGCTCCACTCGAAGACATCCGGGTGATCGTGACACTGCGCACAGCTTACGTTGACGCCAAAGAAAGTGACGCTGACATCATTCGTCAAACGATCAATGTCCCCGACCCGAGATTTAACAAATTGTAGAGCCCCTTTTTGCTCTGGATCATCTTCTCGCCCAAGCATCATCTCTTGAAACATCTGGTCCCAAGGACGATTTTCAGTAAACGCTGGTAACAAGTACTCGCGCAAACTGTTTTTATCGTATGGCATCAGCAAGGCATCGAACTCGTTCACCTGATGGCGAACGAAAGCAGGCGACCCGATGAGCCGATCAATTAAATTCTGTCGTTTGAATTCATCTGTATCAGCGAGATAGCTGGCAGTCTCACTACTGGTCGGAATGCGGCCTACCAGATCAAGCGTTGTACGTCGGAGCACATTGGCGTCATTGGCAGGCGGAGACGCCTCGATCTCGTACTTTTTGAGTCGTGCTGAGATATAATGGTCGACCACTTCGGCAATCGACCGATCTTCCGGCAGCAACTCGGATCCGTGGGTTGCTGACGTTCCATTCGACACAAAAAAGGTGATCGTGAGAGTAGAAAATAGGAGGCGCATTAGCAACGCGCAGGGACGAGCCAGTGCCATGATTCTGAGCCCAGGAAATGAGGTAATCGGCTATGGGCCGACCGAGTTGTGGAAGGGATAGGAGGGGAGCAGTCGCGGGAAGGATGAACACTTGGAGGCAATGTAGCAAATTCCGCATAAAGTTGCCATAAAAATATTACGCAGTTGTGCGTCGCTTGAAGTTGGCCTTTTTGACCCGATTGTCCTGAAAGATAAAGAGATTAAATGAGATGTGCCGCCTCGTTATTCATCGTCGAACGCTACAGACCTACCCCTTTGACTGAAGGGAGGGTCCTTGCGCCTGGACATTCATTGCCCTGTTATTCGTCAGGGAGTCAGCGTGAACGCGTAGCCGTTCTATCGCAGGTGGAAGGATGACGATCACGTTCGTGCCGAAACGGGGTGATGTTCACCCCGTTTCCTGATCTGTGCAGAGTGTGGTCATCCGTCATCGCCTTGGACTTGGCAACCATCTCGGCCCTCTAGTTGAGGTAATGACTGAAGCCTGAGGGAATAGCGGAACCACTACTTGTTGAAAGACACTTCTCTCGCGAGCGTAAGGCAATAGAAGTTTGGACTGCGGAACGAGAAAACTAAGCAGAAGAACCCGGATGTTTCGTGAGTCATGGTTCTCCGTTTGAGACTTGAACGTCTATCTGGGTCGTTAGTGCGAAATGCATCTATATGTCCCAGGACGAATCGTCTTTTTTTCCTTCAAGACAAGTGACTAATGACGCCCCCCCTTTTTCACTTTGCCACCAGCGATGTCAGGTGCAAATGGACGCAGTCTTGAAGTCGTGCATGCGTTTGATAGCCATACGGACCTTCCGATTCAGAAACCTGGGACGCTGTCTTCAGGCGGTTCATGGTATTTACCGCTGGCACCAATAAGCGGACCTATGCCATTAGAACGACACACTTGAAGGACTTGAAGACGGCACGATTCAGGTAGAACTTCGCATTTCGGCATAGCCGCTACGAGTTAACGAGAATGCTCCGGCGAACTTTTCCCGAACTAGAAATTGCTTATGGACCAGGCTTTCCAAGGCGGGCGTCTTGGTAATCAAGTCCACGCCGTTGAAGCAGAGCATTTCGCCGGGTTCCATGTAAAACTTGCGAAAGGATTGCAGGACGGTTATCTCGGTAGAGGAGAGCATCATTCGTCGCTCGCGACAAAATTGGGAAGCGGCGCGCGGTCGAATCCATTCCCAAGTCAACGCGCGTTTGGGCATCATCGTTGATAACGAAGAATCGCTAGGTTGATTCCTTGCGGATGCGTTTCCGTTTGCGTTTTTCTTCCGCTTTGCGCTTCTTTTCTACTTCGCGGCGATGCTTTTCAATCGTGTTCGTATTCTTGGCCATGACTTCCCCGTGGCAGTAGAAGAAAAGATAGCGCATGCGCACGTGCTGACACATCCGCACACGCGCTACCTAATTGAATCCTTGGATCAAGATTTAGAAATCGCGTTTGTTGCGATTAATAGCGACGGCCACGATCGCCGCCGTGCCCACGTCCACCGCCATATCCGCCGCCAGTGCCACTACGACTTTCGCGCGGCTTGGCTTCATTGACCGTCAAGCTACGGCCACCTTGCATCGATTCGTTCAGACCATTGATGGCCGCTTGCGCTTCGGAATCGGAATTCATTTCCACGAAACCAAAGCCCTTGCTGCGCCCCGTGTCGCGATCGATCACGACTTGGGCGTTTTCGACCTGGCCGAAAGAACCGAACAATTGTTCCAGGTCCGATGTGGAAACTTCGTAACTAAGATTGCCGCAATACAGTTTTTTACCCAACACAGATCTCCAAATTGAGTACCAGGAAATGGCACATAGCCGCGTCCCGAAAGAAAAAAGAAGGTGATCGAAAGTACGACCTACCAGGTGGGACGGGCGAAAGAGCGTCGGGGACCAACCCTCAGAGAAGGGGTGAAAGCGTAGTCACGATCGACTGACCAACCGCAGGTAGTCTACGCCCTATTCATGGAATGGGATAGGTCAAATCCAAAAGTATTCGGCAAACAACGCAACGACATTGGGTATTTGTCGAAGTGCGGACGTTCGTCCCGCTTCTATTTTAGACACGCAATGTAGCCCTCGAAACTCTGCTCCAAATGATGTAACTACTGTGTTGACCATCACATCCGGCCACGCTAATCCTGATGTGCAAGATGTGATAGCAGAACCGACAGCGTGAATAGTTGACCTTGTTCCAAGTTTTTCCATGTCCGCAGCACGAAATAAGAGATACAATATTTGTACGTCAGAAAAAGGGATCTATTAAAAGATCTCGGAAGAAGAGGCACAGGAGAACCCAATGTCGCGGATACAAATCACTCGCAATTCATTCTTGGCCGACCGGCAAGGCAATAAGTTTGCCGATGTCGTGAACGATCGAGAACAACCCTTCGATGCGGTGCTCAAGTTCTTTAGCGATGTCGATCGGCAGCGACGAATGGAAGAGTCAGAAACTCATCACGATCGAGCACCACTTGCCGGTGTCGTGCGTGAACTTGAAGCGCAGCCAGAGATCAATCAGTTTCTGGCCGGGGTTCATGTGAAACGTACAACGCGTTTGCGACAAGCTATTGGGGTCATCGTTCGAATGATAATGGAGCGTCGAGGCTGGCAGAAAACGGGAAAGAAAGGCTCGTTAGGTGTTCGCGCAGCGACCTCTGAAGAAACTCCGAAACATAATAGCGGAGGTCTGGCATTTTGGTTCGTTCGAGCCGAGCGATACGAGCGTACCGATGGAAAACGATTTCTAACCGTGCAGGAACGCTGCCTGGAGTTTCCGGCGACAGTCGCCCGAAAACGCTCGTCAAAAGGACGCAAACGCGTCACAGAAAGGACTGCCTAGTGACACTATTGGAATGGATGATCAGTTACTTATCGGACCGTAATAAAGCAAATTCTTTGTACCGAAGAGGGATGAGCAAGGCTAAGAAGCACAATCATCACGGGGCAATTGAGGATTATACGATGGCCCTCGCTGTGCCTGATACGCCGTCCGAAATGAAGGCCATGATTCTTTACAATCGTGGACTTGTCCATGTCGCTGCAGGGATGGCTCCAGAAGGGGCCGATGACTTGAACGCGGTATTGGCGATGGAAGAAGCTGCGCCGAATGTCAAGTCAGCCGCCCATAAGAAGCTCAGTCGGATTAAAGCTCGAAAGAGTAAGCGGAGTGCTTAATTCCGCAGGTAGCGACGTCGGCTCGCAAGATCGGCATCATGTGCGTATTTGACTGGAATGCACGACATGCAAACCACGACGGTGATGACTTGGACATATCGACATCCTAGAGCTATTGCGTTTGCGTCCGAGTTAGCCTATTGGTCGTTAGGCAGATCTCTAGAAGAACCGATCCTGAGTCCTATGCTTGGCTAATAAATCGAGCTTGAAGTACGAGACCGGTCACTCATCACGTGGGCAATTTTTCCCGTGACGCTGGACACGCCTGCCCCAAGCTATTCGAGTTCTGTCTCCTTGCACGAATTTTCATCTCATCGAAGCGTGCACCATTGCAATTGAATGCACGTCATCGATGTGCGAAAGCGAATCCATATGATCGCATACTTGAGCTTAGTTCTCGCGGGGGTCATCTTGGCCGTCGTAGCTGCTCTCTTGACCTGGTACTTCCGGCTATGGCTGCAGGCCTATTCAACCGGGGCACGCATCAGTTTTCTCGATCTCATTTTCATGTCCTTGCGTCGAGTCAATCCCCACACCGTGGTTGAATGCAAAATCATGGCGGTTCAGTCAAGATTGGCTGTCGTGGAGACTCGAACCATCGAAGCCCTATACTTGGCCGGAGGTGATATCCGCCGCGTCACACTCGCTGTGATCGCGGCCGATAGGGCAGGCATACGCTTGGATTGGGATACGGCAGCTGCGATTGATCTTGCCGGACGCGATATTCTGGATGCGGTCAGGACAAGCATCCTTCCCAAGGTCATCCTGATCCCCGATCCCAACGATGCTCGAAGCGACGTGTTGTACGGTGTCGCGAAGGATGGTGTCCAACTTAAAGTAACGGTACGAGTAACCGTCCGGACCAATTTGTTGCAGCTAGTTGGAGGTGCAACGGAATCAACCGTCGTGGCACGTGTTGGCCAGGGGGTCATCTCGGCGATTGGTTCTTGCGATAGTTACCAGGAAGCACTTCGGGATCCGATGCTCATTACTCGCAAGGTTCTAGATAAGGGATTGGATTCGGATACGGCCTACGCAATTGTCTCTATCGACATTGCCGACATCGATGTCGGCCGAAACATTGGTGCCAAGTTGCGGATAGATCAGGCCAGCGCAGACTCCCGCATTGCCCTGGCATTGGCCGAAAAACGACGTGCAATGGCGATCGCGAAACATCAAGAGATGCGAGCGAAGCATGCCAAGAGTCGTGCGAACGTCGTACGCGCCGAAGCCGAGATTCCAGCCTCCTTAAGTCAGGCTTTTCGCGACGGAAGTATTCAGATGCCCGGCGTGCCGGTCTCACATCGAAAGACAAGTCGTCGCTTCCCCTTGATAGCGAATCTAGCCGCTTCGAACGCGGCAATGGTGCCCAATTGAGATTGGGTACGTGACATTCCAACCACGACTGTTGGAAACGTCGCTAACTTTTTGAAGTAAGTGAACTTAATCGAAGGAGTCGTCTCATGGACAACTCATATCTGTTAATTGGTGCGATGGCGCGGCAGTGTAAGCAATTGGTTCAACAAAGAAATGCTACGCAGTCCTCACTGCCTTCCGCACTACAGCCGGCGCATTTAGTCTGGATGTGCAATCAAATCGAAGAGCACTCCGAAGATACGCCCGCGACAAAACTACATCGTTGGATTGGCTTTGTTCAATGTGCCATGTTAGCTCACGGCATCCTCGATCTTGAGGAACTGAAGGCAATGTTTGATGAAGCGAAGCGCGATCATGGACAAACGGCGGAAGACTTAGATGACTTGACGGATCATCTCAATCCAGCGAGTTCTTTTGAATTCGAAATCGGCGGCGAGGGATGATTACCACACGCGTCACTCTCATTTTCAATCGAGTTGTGCTCGTGTGACCATGAATTCATCAAGGAAATATATCCTCTGACATTTATCACAATGGAAGGTGTGTCTCACCATGCCAACACTTAAGGGAATTCCCGTTTCGCCAGGCTTTGCGGACGGTATTGCCGTCCTCTACGACTACGATATCGAACGCAGAATTGAACTTTCCCAACGCCCCATTTCGGATTCCGAAGTTGCGTCGGAAGGAGGTAGGCTGGATGAAGCACTGCAGCTATCTTCCCACGAACTGAAAGCGGATGAAGAATTCGCCCAGCACGTACCGCGGATGATTGACACGGCAGAGCTATTGGCTGTTCATGCTACGATGGCGCATGAAATCGCTACTCTTGTCAAAGAGCAAATCGCCCGCGAGCGAATCAATGCCGAGGAAGCGTTGAATTCCGTAATCCAAGAGTTTGTGACACGATTCCAGCAACTCGACAGCACTTACTTTCGTGAACGCGAGCAGGATGTTCGAGATGTAGGGCGTCGAATACTAAAACATCTACTTGCTCCCTCTTTCAGTCCTCGTGAGCTTTTTCCTCCGGGGGCAGTCGTGGTCGCGCGCGAATTATTGCCGTCCGAGACCGTGGAACTCGCAAAGTCGGGCGTGGTCGCGATTCTGACAGAGCTGGGAGGAACGCTGAGCCATACGGCCATCGTTGCTCGATCCCTGGGTATCCCTGCCATTACGGGCATCGCCGATGTTGTTTCCAGAATCCAGCCAGGAGTTCGTATCTTGGTGGACGGCGAGAGTGGATGTGCCGAAGTCGCTCCTACGAAGGCCGCGGAATATCGTTTTTTTGCGTTAGCAAAGGAGGCCGAAGCATGCAAGTCGGTGATCGCCTCCGAAGAAGAGCTGTCATGTGAGACTCGCGATGGCGTTTCTATTACGCTACTTGGCAACATGGGGTTACCCATGGAGTCTCAAGGGATCCTTGAACACAACCTTTCTGGAATTGGTCTGTTCCGAACGGAGTTTCTCTTCCTCGAATCGTTTGAGCGTCCCAGTTTCGAAGAACAGGTCGAGATATACAGCAGCATATCGAGAAACCTGGATAACCTTCCACTGACCATAAGAACGTTCGATCTGGGTGGTGATAAGTTGCCGCCATTCCTGCTTTCGGAGAAGACTGACGCGAATGTCAGGTTTGGCTTGCGGGGCCTTCGGTTCTCGCTGAAAGAAGTCGAACTTCTGGATACGCAACTCAAAGCAATTCTCCAGGTAGCAAGAACGGCTGATGTTCGTATCCTCTTTCCGATGGTCACGGGACCAGATGATTTCGCCCAGGCGATCGGCGCCGTCGAAAGGGCAACCGGATACGTTGGAATCCAACAAAGACCGAAAATCGGCGCAATGATTGAGACGCCAGCGGCGTTATTTGCTTTGGATGAGATTCTGGAATTGGCAGACTTTGTGGCGATCGGTACGAACGACCTGACGCAATACATGCTGGCTGTGGAGCGAGGCCTTATCGAAGGTGGCGATGACTGTACCGCGATGCACCCAGCGATTCTTCGGGCAATCAAGCTGATTGTTGCCGCTTCGGATAAGCATCACTGTCCGGTTTGCGTATGCGGTGAAGAAGCAAGCGAAGTCGATTTTGCTTGCCTACTGATTGGGCTTGGAATTCGAGAATTGAGCCTGAGTCCGAATCGTGCGGCAGCAGTGAGGCGTGCGATTAGACAGATCCGTGTGGATGACATGGAAAGGATCGCCGACATGGCACTGAAATGCCGTACGCCGCAAGAAGTACGCGATTTGAGGAAGGGTTATTTAAAGACTTAGGTATCCACGTTCTTGGCAAAACTTCCAGGCCTATCCTATTATTCATCGCCCTGTACAAAAACGATGCCAATGCAAAACAGCGGCAATTTCTGAGCGAAATGACGAAGAAGCAAGAATCGAAATGCCAACTCGACGGGCCAAATTCAGACAGAAGCTAGATAACAACGGGCTTGAAGGAAGCCTTTTTTTTACGGCAAGGGCCTTCCAATAACCTATTCCCCAAAAGTCAGACCTCAAATAAGGTCGCTCCAACAAAACAGGGCGTTTTTCAGCAACCTGTTAGTTTGCAGACATTAAATAAAGAGATACTTCAATAAGTGTCGAAAACGTCCCAGCGGCTTAAATACTGAATCCCTCCTTACTCAGTTCATCGGCTAGGTCTGAGAGCAGCGAGGCATCGATTTCCATCAAGGTGTCCTCTTCTTTGCTCGTTGAGTATTCAGGCTCTAAAGTCTCAAAGAGGGCATCGATCAGTCGGGGGTCTGGATTATTGTTACTTTGCGCTGACGGTATGCTTGCCCAATAGTGAGGCGCATGTTTGAAGTCCTCAATGTCATCGAATCTCAAGTCTGAGCCACCAGATTGGAAATTGAAATGAATAGTCCCCGACGGCAGCACCTCGACATCTTTAAATAGTGCTTCGGCAGTTGGTGGCTCTGATTCTAAAACAAGAGGATTGTCATTCGCGGACGTCTCGGGAATCAATTCAGGCATCCTGATCGTAACGTTATCTGAGTCCTTACGTTGTCCGTAGTGTTGAATGAACTTGGCAAAATCAGCGATGCCAACTCGACCGTCTCGATTGAAATCAAAACGAAACGCTTCGGGGTATTTGTCGAGATCAGCAGTTCTTCCATAGTTTCGGATGAATTGCGCAAAGTCCCCTATTCCTACGTGACCGCTGTCATCGGAATCATATACAACGGGCGCGATCGGCACATCGATATGAGGATAGGAATTCAAAACCTGGCCATCTTTGCCTAGCTTGCCATCGGATAGCTGAAATGCGTCTTGCTGCGTGACAGTGGGATATTCACCAACGACGTTGGAAGAAATGCCAACGCCATTCTGCCGATCCACAGGGAACAGCAAATTAGCAATCAGAACCCGTTGCCCCGCCTGGTATCCAGACAATTCCACGTTGTCCCACCAGATCTTCGTGATGCCGTCATGGCTGGAGATATCCAGGTTGGAGCCAAGATGCTCCAGAACCTCGGGGGAAAGGAACAGTTCGTTTTCCCAAGCAATCACGGCTTCTAAACTAACCGGACCACCGGCCATCTCTGGAATGATCGTAACCCATATTTGAGCGACGATCGATTCCCACTCGTGGAAGACGACATTGGCCGAAGGTGATTCGTCAAGCGACGTCCCCACGGGCGAAGTTTCATCGGTTCGCGTCAACGAGACAAGAATTTCTTCATCACCAAGTGTAGCGACACCTTCGGTGATGGTTGTCACGCCATCGGCTACGCCTGGTGTTGCCTCAATGTTTCCAGCATAGTCGTGGGCGACACTAAAGAATTCATACTGCTTTCCGGGCTTCCCAATGAACGGCGCGGCAGTGAGCGTGGTCCCAACGACGAAAGGTTGATACGCGCCCCCGTCTTCGGAAACGTAGATGTCGAACATAGCCACGCCCGATCCACCAGGGCCATCTTGGCCTGACCAGGAAAGTTCAAACTTCGAGTTGTCTAATGTGAGAGGTAGTGCTTCAACGCTGCTCGTAGGCGCGTCGACATCCAGAGTATGGAAGATGGGAGGCGTATCGATCGGTTCGTTCGTATCAAAGATGATCCGCGCCTCGGCATCGATGATGTCTCCCGTCACGGCATCAGGGCTTGCCTTGATGGAATAGGTGACAAAGCCTTCTCCTTCAGGCGACATTAAATTAGGGGGCAGAAAACCGGCCAAGGCGTCCGTCGGAGCATCGCCCGTAGCTGGGTCAATTGAGGTGAATTCCCAGAATGCCTGTCCGCTGGCTACGTCGATCCCAGCGAAGACATCGACTAAGATCCCCAACTCCGCAGTCAAATCCAAGCGATCTACATAGAACGCACGATTGTCTGGCACCTCAAAAACTTGAGTTCCAATCCCGAAGTCACCAAGCCGAAACGAACGGAAATCAAGGTCCGCATCGAGTTGCTGCGTGATCCTCACCGTCTGAGCCGGAGCCGTGGCAAAGATGGGGTCGTTCTCAAAGCGAATAGTGTAGTCGAGTGGTTCGGTGGCCGCGATGAAGTTCTCTGGACCGAAGCCTTCCGGGCCGAGGATGTCGTTGGGATCTAGGCTCCGAACGATATTCGTGAGAATCGTTTTGCCATCCGAAAGTAGTGAACCGAGGAAATCGCCTGCTTGATCGAAAAAGTCTTCAACTCCATTTAGAAAACGCCCCGGCCAATAAACTGAAAAGCTTCCATTGGATCCTTTGACACGGGTTGGCCACTCTTTCCCGGATATTGCTTCATATTGCTCACCTGGCTGATTGAACACTGTACTGCGTGGATCGACATCCATTCCATGGTTTTCAAGATATTGTTCTATACCGGAGCAACTGTATCGTCCGTTTTCTCCGTGGGTATCGAAAACATCCCCGTTAAGGAAGTCTAGAGGGCCATGCTCCCAGTACTCAATAGAACCAGGGTTGTTCTTGCCATCTCCGTCGACATCGGTAATCAGCTGTTGGTCTCGCTTTCCATCGCCATCGAAATCTCCATATTTCCAGTACTGATCGCTAAAATCACGCCGAAGGTCATTGGCTACATCCGCTCCGCGCTCGGCTGTCCACCCCGTGGGCATATACGCTCCGAGGTAGTACTGATCCGTCGATATCTGCCCTTCATGCCGCTTCCAATCACTTAGCGGGACTATCCTTCCTCGGGATCCTGGATATGAATCCGCAATATAGCCATTCCCAAGAGAGATGCCGAAATGCCCATATTTCGATCCATAGCGAAAAACAACATAACCAGCTGGAGGAGGCCCATTCGCTTCGTCCCACGGGGCCTGCTGTTGCGAGCTTAGGGCCTCAGTATTACGTACGACTTGCAGTTCCAATTGACTAGCAAAGAATGGATCGGTTGGAGCCGGTGTGGCAGGTGTATCGATAAAGGATGAATTCGAGTTCTCAAATAGGTTGGATGGAAGCAATTGGACATAGATTTCTAATTCATCAGAATCAGGAGTTACAATATCGATTGGGATCGAAATCGATCCACCGGGAGCGATTCTGGAAAGTGAAAATGCGTGATACGTGAACGGCGAATCCACAACCTCCTGAAATTGTTGTGAGGTTGGAAACGCAGTTAGAAATGAGTCTGATGCGAATGCGTGTTCTGTTCGGAATCGATATCGTGTATTGCCCGGAATTTTGATCCAAAGAGTGAATTCTTCCGTATCAGTATTTCCTGGGTTTTTGATCGAAACATTATAAGCAACGGCTTGATTTCGTCGCGCGGTCGTAGGACCTTCCAGGCTGATCTCTACCGGGGGCTTAAAAGAGTCGACTATTTCGATCGTATTGGCTAAGGAAGATACTGCGCCGGAATCCTCCGAGGCCGTGAGAATCGCTGGACCTAGTGCGGCTTGCAACAGGTCGAACGTTAGTCTGAATGATGTTAAGTCCCTCTGTACTACAAAAGTCGGAGTGAACGTTACTCCCTCGCTATCGGTTAGTGTAAACGCTGTCCCGGTCGTTAGCCGAGATCCAGTCACCACAAACGTCACCGAGTTTCCGTTGCCGATGGAAGTCGCACTGGCAGTGTTTATTGAAAACGGTAGTAACTGTGCGGACAGCGAATAATCGTCTGATACTGCCAGAGGATTCGCGGACCTGAGGAGAATGTAGTAAGTGCCTGATTCTGTTTCTGGCACTGTCACACGTTGATCTACGCTGAACGGTTCGCTCCCCGTAAAATCAAAATCACTCCGTGTCGGCACCCGATTGTAAGCCACATAAATCTCATTCGCCCCGTCCACGGCATCGCTATCAAGCTCGAATGAGAGTGTCTCTCCGGCAGGCACCGTTACTCGGTAGTAAATATTCTGACCAGCCTCGAGCGTTCCTTCTGCGGCGACTCCCAATTCGAGTTCAGGGAAGGTGACGTCGGCCTGGTCAAGCGACGCTCCGATGTTGTTGTTTTCGTCTGCTTCCGGGACATGATTAAGAATGTCGCTGCGGATGATGATGTGGTACGAGCCGGGAACGACACCGGGGAGTTGGGCGGTTAGGCTTTCGTTGTAGGAAGCACCAACGGCGAGCGTTCCCAGGTTCGGACGTACCCGGCCCAACAGTGGGTCGTCGATGTCCCAGGTCTCGTCCGCGGACAGGTAGATGGAATCGGTCCAGTAGCCGAAAGCTGGATTGCTACCCTGGTTTTCGACCGTGTAGCTGACGGTAACCTCGGCACCTGGCGTTCCGCTGGTCGGTACATTGATGGTGCCGACGACGAAGTCGGCAGGGGAGGTTAGATCGATCTGCATCGATAACGGATCGTAACCTGGATTATTAAACACTTTCCCCCGCTCGTTAACGCGACCATTAGCATTGGCAATGACAAACACGTAGTAGGGACCTGCGAAACCAGCGGGTATTTCGAACGATTCGTTTTGTGTGTAGCTTTCCCCAGCGGCCAATTCACCAGGTCGGTCTGCGTAGCCAAGATAGATGTCCGACGAGCGATCAAACACTTGGTCAAGCGAGAGATAGACCGAGTCATACCACGGACCGTCGGCGTCTCCCTGCCCGATGTTTTGGACGGTCCAGCTGAGCGCTAGGTCCTGGCCGCTCAGTGCATTTGCCGGAGCATCGACGTTGACAACGCTCAAGTCAGGTGGATCTAACGTGACAACCTGAATATTTCCCTCAGGCGGGGTTGGTGGATCGGGATCGTTGGGGTCAACAGGATCTTCGCTCGGGTCGATTCCCTCGGGGATTTCACCGGAAGTAACACGGAGGTTGTTGTTTTCGTATGCTCCTTCGATGACAAGATCGGTCGCATCGGTGCGAACCAGAATAAAGAAGCGGCCGCTAAGGTCTTCTGGAAGAGTAACGGCTCGTGTGACCGAATACTCCTCGTTCGGCCCGAGAGGATTGCCTCGCTGTACCGATGCAAGAAGAGTGTCGGACGAATCAACCTGATAGTCGGTGGATAGGTAAACTTCGTCGAACCATATGTTCGAGTTCGTCGCTACTGGCGCGAAGTTACGCACGGTCCACTGCACGGTGATTGGACCACCCGCCTGAGGATCATCCGTCGCAGAGACGCTCGTAATGCGAAGGTCCGATGCAATTCGCGAGACCTCCAGCGGCATTGCTGCCGAAGCGTTGTTGGTCTCGTCCAATTCCGGCACGCTTTCACCGGCATCGGTGGTTAGTAGCAGATAATAACTGCCCGGCAATAGATTGGTCGGGAGCCGGACTTGGCGATCATTGACGCGATACGACTCGCCCGGCTGAAGCAGACCTGCGTGGGACGGTGAAGTGAGAGCGATGTCATCTCCACTGACCGTCATATCTGTCGAGAGGACGACTCGGTCATACCAAAACTGCGAAGCCGTATCCCATTGGCTGGAGTTGACTACAGACCAATCCAATAGGAACGCGTCCCCGGCTTCTGCCTGAGTGGGAGCCGAAAAGAACGATACGGTCAAATCGCCAGGCTCAAAGATGACTTCCGAAGGAGAATCGGCCGACGCAAGGTTATTCAGGTTGTCCAGTTCGAAGACGTCATCGGCGTAGTCGGTCACAACATAGAAATGCTGATCTCCAACAAAGTCTTCGTCCAGGATACCAACGTACTCAAAGTCGTAACCCTCACCAGGGGCGAGCGTTCCATAGTGGCGTCTGGAATCAAGGAGAACGTCGCCGGACGGATCAAAATTGAAATCGTCTGACAGGTAGACCCGGTCAGTCCAACTGCCGTTGGGCGTCGGCGTCGATCCGTTGTTCTCCACGCGGTAGCTAACGGCAAACTGTCGATTGGCAGAAATCGTAAGAGGGGCTACGACCGAAACCACCTCCAGGTCTGGTGGTGGCGTCAGTACGACATTGGTTGCCTGAGTTTCTGCCGCGACGTTGTTGTTCTCGAATTGGTGTTCGTAGACGCTGTCGAAAGCATCCGTTTCTACCAGGAAAAAGAAGTCCCCCGAGACACCAATCGGCAAATCGCCGAAACCGGTCGCCGTGTAATTCTCTCCCGGGGCCAGTACGCCGTCATGAGTTACGGTCGTTAGGAGTACGTCATCGCCGCTGAGAGTACTATCGGACGAGACGTAAATGCGGTCTCGCCACCGAGAATGGTTGGTTGCGTTTGCACCTTCGTTCGAGACGGTCCAACTCACCTGGACTTCCTGTCCGGAGAAAGCCGAAGTCGGAGCTTGAACACTAGTCACCTGAAGGTCAGGCGGAGGCGTTAGTTGTACTTCAAATGAGGTGCTAGAGTTTTCGTTGTCATTTTCATTGCCATGTTCCCACACCCGATTGAAGGCGTCAGTTAGTACGATTACGTAATAATCACCGTCGATTCCCCGTGGCAGAGTCGCGGTCAGCGAAGCGCGATAACTATCTCCAGCTTGCAGGTAGGATGGATTCCGAGAGGTGCCCAGGCGGTAGTCGCCAGGGTCCCAGAACGGATCGGTCGATAAATAGACCTGATCGTCCCAGTAAGTGGCGTTGGTAGGACCTGTTCCTGCATTCGAGACAATCCACTCGACAACGATCTCTTGTTCCGAAGACGCCAACGGAGGAACGATGACTTCGTCAACGACGAGGTTAGGAAAAGCTGCCAGAATCACGTCGAGATAGTTATCGGCCACCAAGACATTGTTGTCTTCAGCGTCAATTTCCAAAACTTGATTCCACCCATCCGTATACACGATCACGCGAAGATCTTCGCCGGTAAAAGTGTCGGGCAAATCAATCAACTGAGTCCGAGTAATCGATTGTCCGGCAGGAATGACCCCTGTGAAGTCAAAGCCCTGGTAGAATAAATCGGAGCCGTACGTATCGTCATCGGACAAGGCGACCCAATCACGAAAGGTTCCCTGGAAATCACCATCGCCTTGGTTGGTGACGGTCCAGCTAATAGGAATGCTCTGACCAGAAATCGCTTCCAGAGGAGCGGAGATGTCCGAGACAATTAGATCCGGCAGAGGCGGATAGCTGATGGAAATCGGAAGCGTGGCGAGCGTGTTGTTGGTCTCGTCGATTTCCTGATGGCCGTTGGCGGAATCGGTTTCCACGATCAGGTAATAGGTACCGGGACGAATCGTCTGGCTTAAGGGAAGAGGGACATTGACGGTCGTGGTGTAGCCTTCACCGGGCGCTAGGGGAAGGCCGGCTTCCTGAGGGAACCTTTCTAGCTCGATGTCACCGTAATTCAAGGTCTCATCAGTCGATAGCCAAACTGCCTGTGAGATGTAGTCATCCGTTTCCACGGTCCCAACGTTCCGAACCGTCCACGATACGGAGACGTCGTTTCCAAAAAGAGCGGGACTAGTCGCGGTCGCCGTTTCAACGACGAGGTCTGGCTTGACGACCTCAATGGGTTGGATGAAGACGTTGTTCGTTTCGTCGGCTTCCAATGCTTGCTCGCCAAAATCGGCGATATAGAGCAAGTAATAATTGCCGGCCGCTACGGAACTACTCAAGATATGACGATATTGAACTTCATAAGACTCCAAGCTCGCCAAAGGAAGTTGGTGAAATGCTGATTCGCTGGCCACAATGCGATCTTGGATATCGTATTGCATGTCGGTAGAGAGAACGACGCGATCGTACCAAAAGGTCGATGCCGTCCCGTCCCCTACATTGGTTACCGTCCAAGAGATGTCGTTGAAACCAACTTGCCATGTCGTTGGCGTGTTGACGGAACTGACCACCAGGTCTGGACGAGGTAGCCAATCTAGTACCGTAGGCGTGTTGCTGACCGAGTCGGCAGTGGCCACGATCGTATCCTGGCCGATATTGTTGCCCGTATAGGTGATCGTTGCCTGTCCGTTGGCATCCGTTACGGCACCAACTGTCATGGGATTGGCACCGGTAACTTCAAACTCAATGGGCATTCCTTCAACCGGATCCCCAAACCGGTCGAGCACCGTCGCCGTCGCGGACTGCTCCGTTCCTTGGAGTGCCGATCCAGGCGAAGTGACAATAATCGAATCGACCAGACCGATTGGGCTGAAATTAGAGTTGTACTGCCACGAGATAATATCGTGATTACCCCAGGCTGCCCCAGTTGCGGAGGTAAAGCCAACATAGGCCGTGTTATTCTCAATGATCGCTGGAACGTCTAAGTCTCTTGTGAGCAGCGCTTCTGCTGGGCGTTCTCCGGTTTGATTGGCCCGGACTTCCAGCGTCTCTCCGTCGTAGTCCACCCAGGCGTACCATAAGTTTCCGTCATCGAAATCAGGAGTGACTACCGCCGTGAATTCTGCGCTCGACCCGTGGTTGACGCTTCCCTCCGTCACGATGCCAATGTGATTGGAACTCGGATCCCAGTTCGCCGCGTTGCACCACGTATCAAATTCAACACCGACGCTATCGACAATTCCTTCGTAGCCGATACCCGAACCAATACCGCCGATGCTAGAACTGACCGACTGCACGACGAATACGAAGCCATCCGCCCCCGTCGTCGTGTTGCAGTCGAAAATATCTCCGCCTGGGGAAGTGATCCGAAACGTAAATGCGGTACTGAAGTCGGAAGCATTGACTTGCGACTCGCTGAACGCGCTGCCATTGCGTCCGCTCAGGGCAGGCGTCAACCGCAAGACGTCACCATCGGTCGTTGCAACCGTCGTGGTGCTCCCGTTAAGCACCAAGCCACCCGAAGTACTGAAGTCCTCAAAATAAACCCCATCTCCCGCGAGCATTTGTCGGCTCTCCAAGAGTTCAGGAAGATGCAGGGTTCTCTGGTAAGAGCGTTGATGTTTCCTGCGGGAAAGACGTGCAGACAAAGATTTGCGTGAATGCTTTTTGATGGTCATGGCGGAGAGGATTTGCAGAAACAGCGGTTGGACGGGATGTCGAACGATCCGTTTCTATGGGAGTATTTGATGGATGGCGAGAACCTAGACAGGCGCTACCCGCAAACGATGGCACAATGCCCCCCATGAAAGGCGTTTACCCATTAAATCAAACTGATGGGAGGGCTGCGTGAAGAAAATTCAAAATTAGTAGAATTTAGGTTTCCGTCACTCGTTCCTACTTGAAAACCAGTGAAATAGGTTCGTTATGAGAGGGATGCCGACTTGTCAGGTAGCAGCAAGAATCGTGGTACTTGGGAGCATCCAGTTCGCGATTTTTCGTCCCACCGATTCAGAACGATGAACCTTCGTCGCGTCCAAATCGGCGAAGTCGATCAATGACCAACGATGTGGCTCTCAGCTGGAATACTGCCATTCCGGTGATTTGCGTTTGCCTTCTTCGCGAGTTGGGATGCCAATGCGAAGAACGATTCGTGTTCAAGCGGCACGAGAGAGTAGTGCTTTAATATTCCACCCAGCCGCGCCTTGCACTTGATGTCAGCCAAGCTTAGAGGAAGACCTTGTCTTGAAGCATAAAGGGTTCGCTTCTCTTAGGGATGGACTGCAAGAGACTCGGAATCGCTAAACTCTTTTCCAGTAATCAGATAGCGTGAAATTCAGAATCGAGAGCATGCACGAAGAGGGTTCTGCACGGGGAGCCTTCTGATCCTTATGGCGAACCAGCACCTCTGGGGTCAACACATCGGGATGGTCACCACCTTCGGCGACGGTCCCGTTTCTTTTTTCCTGGCCGAAGTTTTCGGGTTTCACCTCTGGGAATAAGGTCAGGGAGTACTCGGCGGCCCGCTTCTCCTCGGTGTCGACGAAATGTAGATCCAGCGACTGAATGCAGGGGTGAAGAATGCACCGATTCTCGTCAGGGTTGGCTTCGGCTAGGGCTGTGCGACTATGTCGGCTCCGACGAAGAAGCTAAAGGAACTTGTGCTATCCCGGAACCTATGCCAGAACGTGAGCGATGCCCTTACACCGCCGGGAAAGGATAAAATATTCACGAAATGGATTCTACCTGCGGCCCACGGGACGGGCACGGCCATTGCCGTTTTTCCCTGTTTTGATAGATGAAGAAAAGAAGCCGACGTGGTTAACATCTTATGAATATCATAGCGAATTCAAAAAGCTGGATAGACTTCACTGATGAAGCGGATAGATTATCCATTTGTGTGGTTTCGGTGTCTAGCAACCAGCAAGTCCTGCGAGTTGTTTGCAACGAAGCCGCTTCATAATTGCCATCGGTTTTACTCTTTTAATGCTGTCTTGAACCCTGAAACGGAGACCGTCATGAAGGTTATTGGTTTGCCCAATCGTGTCTCGCGAGGATTACCAACTGGATTCACATTAGTCGAGTTGCTAGTTGTCATTGCCATTATTGGTGTGCTCGTCTCGTTGCTACTCCCCGCAGTTCAGCAAGCCCGAGAAGCAGCACGTCGGATGTCGTGCTCGAATCAGCTAAAGCAACTGCAACTCGCGATCCATAACTACCACGACACATTCCAAGTATTCCCTTCCGGATCAATCAACGGGCGGGGAGACAATCCCAACGGTGCTCATGGTAGTGGGACGGCTGCCATTGGGGCGTCATGGAATCTGCTAATTCTCTCCCACATCGAACAGCCTGCGTTGCACGAGCAGTTCATGAAAATCGCAAACGAGCGGCCAGAAGTAACCGATTGGCTTGGCAACGGCACCTATACGTCGCAAGGCATTACGGTCGGCTCGGAACAACTTGACGCCATGAACTGTCCTTCTCACCCAACTGTCGGTGAGCAGATGGCAAACGGAACTGGCCTCGAAGATCTAGCCCGTGGCAATTACTCTGCCTGTTATGGCAAAGCCGGGTACGGAATGATTCATACGAATACGGGTGACGAAGGTGGCGTCTTCGGGAACAACTCTGACTTCAGCATGAAAGACGTGACCGACGGCACGGCGAACACCGTTTCGCTTAGTGAGCTAAAGTATCGGCTGTCCAGTAGCACCGGCCCGTCGTACCAGGACACACGTGGAACTTGGGCTTACCCGGTCATGGGGGCTGACATTTTCAGCACGAAGACTGGCCCTAACAGCACCACACCCGACGGCGTTTGGGGATGTCGCAGCTATCCAGAGGAAGGGATGCCGTGTGTTCAAATTGGCAGCCCGTATACCGAGATGTATTCGGCGGCACGCAGTTATCACCCAGGCGGCGTGATGGCGGCTATGACGGACGGTTCCGTTCGGTTCTTTGCGGAAACCATCGACCTCACGATATGGCAAGGCTTGGGAACCCGCGGTGGAGGCGAGGTAGTTTCCATTCCCTAGCCATACGACTAAGACGCCAATGATGTCGCTTTGACAGCGGCAACTTAGCCGGGGCTGCGAGAGAAACGGGACTCGCAGCCTTGGGCCGTGGTTAATACTTCTGCTTTTAGGAAACGCCCAATGCTGCAATTCTTTCGACCGTTCGCACTGTTGGTTCTTTTTTTTTCGATCGCAGGCTGCTCGCAAAGTGATCAGCCCAAGGCTTATCCAACCTCCGGAGTGATTCAATTTAATGGGAAGCCGTTGAAAGGAGGAGGAGCGATCTCATTTGTCCCGATAGGCAACCAGGAAGGCAAAGCGGCGGGAGGAGAGATACGGGACGACGGGACTTTTGTTATGTCGACCTACCACCAAGGCGACGGCTCCATTCCCGGTAAATTCCGCGTGATGGTCGTTCAGTCGGTTTCCGATGAACCCGAGATGGTGGCCAGTGACGGGGGAGGAGAACCAAAGATGTCGTCCGAGCCGATCGAAACGGTCGCCAAAGGAGACCGAATTCCTTTTGTCTACGCTGATCCTGTTAAGTCTCCCGTCATCGTTGAAGTAAAACCCCAAGACGCGAATGAATTGACAATCGATCTGAAACGCATGTAGCACGTGTGCTCAACGTTTTGATATGAGTGATCTCTTGCAGGAAGAATTTCAATCGGCGGGCATTACCGATACCGTGCCCTCTGTCCGACCGACAAACAATGATGGCCCAGAAACACGTTCGCAAAAATCAGGCTGGATCCTTGGCCCTTGGATGGACCTTCTTCTGATTGCGAACGTCTTCTGGCCCATGCTTGTGCTCATACAGTACTTCGACGATGTCTCGAGTCGGCAAGCAATCCAATTCTGGCAGATCTATTTCATTACCACACCACATCGGTGGAGCACGTTAGGCCTGGTTCTACTCGATCGTAATCCTTATCGCGCAAGACCTCGATTCTTCCTCGGTTTTGCCATCGCGGTAGTATTGATCTGTGTCGGAATTCGCATCGGGACGGGCGAGCTGACGTGCCTGTTGGCGATTGACTACGCATGGAATGCCTGGCACTTTGCATCCCAACATCATGGAATCTACCGCATCTACGGTCGCCTTGCTCAGGCAAGAACCTTCCTGCCTGGCTGGCTGGAAAAGATCATGCTTCGCGCGTTCATGCTCTATTGCATTGTGCGGGTAGCTCAGGTTGCCATCCGGCCGGGAACGCTCTCTGACTTCCTAGTTGTCTTAGATTGGGTTGTTCTCATTTTACCGTGTGTCGTACTCTTTGATTGCCTATGGAATTGGAACCGGCATTCCATGGGCCGTCTCGTCTATTTAGTGAGTGTGGTCGGCCTTTTTTCCGGAATGCTATGGGCTATACACAGCGGCTTTCCGGCGATCGTCTTGGCTTTGACCACCGCTTCGGCGTGGTTTCATGCCAGCGAATATTTGGCGGTCGTCGGATGGCGAATGCACAAGCAGAGCGGTGACGGTGAGATCGACGCGCGTGACAGGATCTTCCAGTGGATTGCCTCAAGGTGGGTATTCTCGCTTCTGATTTTTGTTGTGGTCCTCGGGTCTTGCAGTTGGCTATTCGAGCATCAGTTCGTGGAAACTTGGTTACTGTTAAACGTAATCGTTGCCTTTCTGCATTACGGATACGACGGATCGCTCTGGAAGAAACGGAAGGTAAATATCCCCGTCGAATCTGCGGGTGCTTGTTAGGAATGAAACGAGGTAGTGCGATGGAGAATCAAAGTACTCACCCACAAGACTCATCCTCCCAGCGGCTGTTGGCTATTGTCGTACTAGGCATATGGACAGGGACGCTGTTCATGGCTGGCACCAACGAAGGGATCTTGCTGCCGTATGCCTGGTGGGACGTGGGACTCGTTACCATTGCCTGTGGCATACCTATCGGCTGGTTAATCGTAGCGTACCTGCAAGATCGATTTTACTCCCCCGGTTCGGCATCCACGATTGTCATGCTAATAGGCGTTGTCTTACTAGGCACTTTCCGTCTTTGCTTCTGGAATGTCGTTCAGGACACGCCCGTTGCCACGTTGGAGCACGGCAACCTCCTGTCGCGAATCGCGGCTGCGATGACGGCGTCGCTAGGAATAGCCTGTACGCTTCTCGCGTTCAGGAGTCGCTGGCTTTTTTCAGCCACCTCCGACCAATGGCGAACAAGCTATTATGACCCATGGGTATTCGCCATCCTGCTCCTGGTGCTTGTCCCGGCAACCTACGAACGCGCCAAGATGAATTCGAGTATGAGCATGGCATTCGAGTATGTGAATCAATCGAGACTTGCCGAGGCATCGCGGATCCTGAAACGCTGCGTCACGCTGAATGCTCAAAGTTCATTTCGAGAAATACCGATTGGGGCACTCATCGGCGAATTGGAAATCAAGATTGAAGCAGTCAAGCGCCGAACGATGCTGCCATTGCCGGAAGAGACTCCGCCACAGAAGCGAATCGAAAGAGCGATCGATCTCGCTGTTTTGGGCAATCGAGATGACGCTCTATTGCTGCTGCTTCCTATTGCACAGGAGCATGCATTTGCCATGCACGGTGGCCATGAATTGATTGGCACCATCTATCAAGACCGTCGCGATTGGGAAGAGTCTCTCTTTCATTTTCGCCTGGCGACGGAATTCTGGCAGAAGGAAAGCAATTCGGAAATACGCCATGCGAGGCTGGCCAAGTCGATCCAAGGCCAAGCGTTTGCCCTTCGTAAACTTGGGAGAATCAGCCAGGCAGAGACGACCTACCTACAACTCTTGGAATTGGAACCGACTGCCGAACGCCACTTTCTGCTCGCGCAATTCTACGAGGACATCCAGGAAACGGCATTGGCGACTCAGCACGCACGCGAAGCAATCAAGCTGTCGCCCGAACAGTTCCAATCGTCGGGGGAAGCGCTAATTTCTAAGATGAGGGCGTACCACTTTGGCTGTTTTCAGCTTTTTCAAGACTGAAACTGCCGCATCGTTGATTGTGACAGGGCCTATTTAATCTTGGATCCACCTCATGCGAAGCGTTTGGGAAATTGCTTCGAGAATCACAACCGTAAGAAAGATAGCAATGAGAACGGTCGTCGCATGTCCGAACTGAAAGTTATGCCACTTGCCCATCAGTTCGACGCCGATTCCCCCAGCCCCGACGATACCAAGTACGGTTGCGGCTCGTACATTGCGTTCCAGGATGTACTGGATGTAGGCGAGATACTGCGGCAAGACTTGCGGCAACAGGGCATGCAGGAACACACCGAACCGACCTACACCACTGCACGCCAGTGCGTCGGATGGACCTGGCTTGGTATTGTCGATGTCGTCGGCGAAGAACTTGCCTAGAAAGCCAGCGGAATGCAAGCCGAGCGCTAATACGCCTGCCGCAGGGCCAAAACCAAACAGCAGGACAAAGAAGAGCGCTGAAATCAACTCCGGAATAGCTCGACTAAGGCTGCAGACCGAACGTGCCAGCAAAACAAGAGGACCAACTCGACATATTCTTTTCGCCCCTAGCATGCCCAAGGGAAATCCGCACGCGATCGCCATGATCGTTCCCCATAGGGCGATTTCCAACGTTTCCCACATCAACCAAGCAACTCGCTGAAGATACCCTACCGGCTTGACAAGAACCTCTTTCGTCTCGGTCACTTCACGTTCGACAACCGTCCCATCGACAAACTCGACCGATATCGAAGGAACCTCTCTTGTCTCGATGTGACTAAGCCAAGGCAAGTCTTCGCGATTGAATTTCTCGATTCGACTCGTCTCTTGCTCGCTGGAAATAACAGGCGGCCAGCCTTGATCGAAAAAACGTGTCGTCGCTTCGACAACTTGACTCGACTCCCCCAGGCCAACCATCGAGAGAATTGCCTGGACGGTTTCGCCGGCGGCCGAGCTCAGTCCAACTCGGCCGAATGAATAAACGAGAGCAGAGCTAATCAGAATCGTTGCCAACAAAGTAGGAATAAGGGAACGGCGCCGGACTGGCCATCCCGCTTGCTTCATCGCGTCGAAATCTACCGATTTGTTAGGCTGGTCTCCAGAAAGACCATGGGTGGACGCCACTGGGATTCCCTTTGTTGCTTTCGTTTGCCGACGCTCGGATCATTTTTCGATTATCAAGGAACGGTCTGGCACTGACTGGGCTAGTTGCTTTGCGTAGTCGTAAGATCGCGGTACGTCGACTTTCCACTCCAATCGGCCACTGGTCCATCGAACTTAATCACACCTGACGTTAAGTGAATGATGCGATCTGCAAATTCGTGTGCGAGGTCCGGCTGGTGAAGACTGCATAGAACGGTGGCATTACACTCACGGGCAACTCCGCGCAATAGCGTCAGAATCGAATGACTCGTTTCGGGGTCGAGACTTGCAACGGGCTCGTCAGCGAGGACCAATTTCGGTTTTCGAATAAGAGCCCTGGCGATGGCGACTCTTTGTTGTTGGCCGCCGGAAAGCTTTCCTGAACGTCGCAACGCGTGCGATGGCTCTAGCCCGACTCGTGCAAGCCATTGACATGCCATGGTTCGCTCTTGATTGGTCCAATAGCGAAAAACAGAACGGTACCATGGTACCCAGGGAAGCAAACCCAGCATCAAGTTGTCAAGGCATGTTAGCCGTTCGACTAACTCGAAATGTTGGTGAACCATGCCGATCTGCCGCTGTAACTGCCGGCAGTTACTTTTCGTTAATACAGTACCATCGACTATGATCTGCCCTTCATCTGCAGCCAATTGACCACTGATCAATTTCAAGAGCGTTGACTTACCGGCTCCGGAACTGCCGAGCATGACGCAAAACTCGCCCCGTTTCACCTCCATGCTGACACCGCGAAGGACCTTTGTTGGCCCAGATTTCCCTTCGTAGGATTTGCTTACTTCATGAATGGAGAGCATTGCTTCTCGGCTTGAAATTCAAAAACAAAACGGAAGCCGCTGGTCGCCTAACAAGCATCAGGGTGAAAAGGAGTTTTGCCGGGCAATACCAACCCCATTTCAGCGACTAGCCGCACGCTCGATGATCGAGCCAATCAATTCAGGCGTAACGGGGGCAAGCTGTGCGATGGCGTCATCAAAATCCTTCTGCGGATAGTTGATGTCGTATCGCTCGTACTGATCACCACCATAACCGCGAATCATCTCACGTCGGATGCCAGGCGATTGGTGCACCTTTTCAAATGCTTCCTGCAATTGCTTTTTTACGGAATCCGTAAGGCAAGGATTCATCACCAAGGGAGGGTTGGGAATCGGCGGACTGACCGCAATAACTTGAAACTCCTTCGCATCGATCGAGCCGGTATTGATTGCCTTTTCAAATGCATCAAGGGAACAACCTGCTGCATCAACATGCCCCTCCCGCAGCGCGGCCAAAGCATTACTATGACTGCCGGTGATCACCACGCGTTTCAATCCAAGTACTGGATCAACCCCAGCCTCGAGCAGCATGGCAAGGGGAAATCGAAAGCTGGAAGTTGAGTTGATATCCCCTAAGGCCAACGTTTTACCACGCAAATCGATTAACTTTTTGCTTTCGTCCCCACGACGTGCAACGATTGCCGAGCGATAGGAACTCGAGTTATGCTTTACGGCCACGGCCAGTAACTCTGCGGCATTTCTGCGATGCGCCTGATGAAACGTGACCGGCCCGACGAATGCGATATCGACACGTTTTGCGACGAGGCCTTCTACAACGGCTGCGTAGGACGTGCCAACTCTCAGTTCAAAGTGAAGGCCAAAGTTTTCCTGGATCGCGTTGAAGACGGGCTTAAAGTCACTCAGCGTCGTATCCGCCCCTGTGTCCGCCGGGATAAGCATCACCTGCAGCGGATGCTGCTCGCTACCGTCGCGAGTGATCTCTGCGGCATGGACTGCTTCCGCCAAAAAGACCGTACCGACGACGGACAACACAACACCGGCCATCACTAGTAAAGCCGAAACATTAGAAATCACAATTTGGCGGACAGGCGAACCAATCATTACGGGGCTTTCACTGTCTTCATTTGTGGTCGAATTGATTTATCGAGCGAAATGGATTCACCGTCGTTGCGTTTTAAATCACTCTCTTTCTCTGATGCGTTCTGTTCGGGCTGATCGGACGGTGCCTGATCAAGCTTGATCGTGAACGTGTGATCTCCAGCCAACATGTAACTGTCGTGAAGTGGGCTGTAAGCCATCATATGTACCGTATTTCCATCCGGATCGAACTCAAGTAGGCGCATGTAACCTTCTCCACCGAGTTCTCGCATCTGATAGTTCGCAAGGATTTGGTGCACCAATTGGCCTTGGTCATTTCGATCGGCTCGATAGCCGGTTCCATCGTTGAGCACGTGCCCATTGAAAGTAAAAACGAAATTGTGCTTGCGGACGAGTTTGTCCCACAGCTGTTGTCCATCGTTTACGGGGCGTGGCGTGCGATAGTTGTGCGGATTCCAGTGATTGGGATGCGACGGATCGGTGTGGTCATATCGGCGAGAGTCGGAGTACATGTACGCATGAGTCACCAAAATCCCTCTTCGATCCGCGTGCCTCTTCATCACATCGTTGGCCCAGGCAATCACCTCATCTCTAGGACCCCACTCTAATGCGATGATAATCCATTTTTGGCCTGCAACCTCAAACAAGTGAAAGGTGTTGTCGAGCTTTTTGTCCTCGAAAGCACCTCCAAAGCCGGGCATTTCGGCCATTTTCTCGAATGAGAAGTATTCATTAAGAAACGTTTTTCTCGTCGAGGCATCTCCCGAAGGGCCATAGTCATGGTTTCCACCGACAAGCGCATATGGCACTTGGTCATCAAGCAAACGCATCGATTCGGATGCGCGTTCCCACTCTTTTCGCGTGTTGTTGTTGGTAATGTCACCCAGGTGCAGGACGTACTGAATGTTTCTTTGCTTCGCATGGGCTCGAAGCCAAGCCGTCTGCGTGGAGAACAACCCAGGGTAGCGGAGGGAATAGACCTGCGTATCGGGAAGCAATGCCAACGTCCACGAACCTTCGACAAACCCTCGCTGAACTCTCGGAGACAAGGTGACCTCGATTGCCTTTGCTTTGCGGTCGTCGACGTCTTGAACGTGGGCCAATAGATTCCTCGCAAAGTGCCTTGCGAGACCCTGCCGCTGTGGCTCGTCAACTCGATTTCCATCCGCATCGATTGACTTATCGATATGCATCGCTCCAAGGATAATTCGTCCTTGGCCGTAAGCGCCCTCCATGAGAATGGGGTGTCCCGCTCCGGCATCGGAACTCAGAATCACCTCAAAGCCACCTTGTCGATCGAAGGTCTCCCACCCGAGCCGTTCTTGCGTGATTTCGAGTTTGTTCTTGGCAATCGGCATGCCGTTGACCAACGTATGACTGGGCGACAAGACATACACCTCAGATGAGTCGACATCGCAGCGCCGCGCTTTGAGCGTTGTGGGCAGAAACGGCGGGCGGTCCTCTGTTTGATCCGCCTGCGTCATTTGAACCAGGACGTTGCCGTCATCGACAAACTTATAGAGATCTTCGGAATACTCCTTCATGTAATCTTGATAGGCCGGATCCTCACTGGCGAAGCTTCCGATGAAAATCAGCCCCGTGAGCCCCCAAGGAGACTTGTCCATGGGGAGAAGCTCTACGTCGAAACCAGCTTCAATCAACAGTTGCTCGCTACCCGTCCGATTCGTCCACTTATCCTGGTGATCCCAAACGTAGGCTTTTACAGGTTTCGAGTTTTCTGTAGCCGCTGAAATGCGTGATGGATTGAGCATAAAGCTGATCATCAAAGTTAGAGTTAGTTTCACAACAATCGCGAGTTGAATTCGCAATAGCTGAGGCCTGTTCTTCGTCACGTTTTATCTCCAATCTGAGATATAGGCACTTTCATGAAAACACCGCCTGGATGTTTTATTCACTCGTGAGAGTTCATCAATGCCCCACACTTTAATGATTTTACGCCCGTATTTGTAGTGCTTTTCAATCAATTTGGATAAAATTAACTCTGTGTTAACCGGTTGTGGATATTTAATCCTCTAATGTGGACATCTTGTCCATTGTCCTTAGAGCAATTTGATGGCATAAAAGAATTTGTCGTCGTTCCCGGGGAAGCAGATTTTGTTAAGCCCCTTTCCAGACAGACGGATACGCTACTCGTACAGCACGCCCCTTCTCGGATATCCCCCACAAGCATGAGCATTGGAAACCAGAAAAACGTTTCGGCCAGTTCATGGCGAAAAACGTTTCGTCGACTTCATGGTGAGCTGACAGCAGCCGAGCAGCGTGCCGGCGAGTACTTCGAGAGCCATCCCGAAGCAGCCTATCGTTCCATTAGCGAGGTTGTCGCGTTAAGCGAAATTGGCTACGGAACGATCATTCGTTTCTGCCAAAAGCTAGGTTGCAAAGGCTTTCAAGAGTTTAAGATTCTCCTTGCGACGGATGGGGCCTCCAATGGTCGCGTAGAAGATAGCTCCGCGGACTCCACCGATAGCGAAACGGCACGGCGATTAAGAAGTGACTTAAACGAGACACTACGACTGCTCGAGGAAAGTGATCTCCAACAGGCAGCCTCTACGCTTCTAGCAAGTCGCGTTGTCCTGATCGTGGGAGTAGCCAGTTCTGCCCCGCTTGTCTTGAGCCTTGTTTGGAAGTTGAGTCGCATCGGTATCGACGCGCGTCCCTCGACCGAAGGTTATGTCATGGCTGTCAACGCGACGCTGTTGACAGAATCCGACACACTCTTTGCAATCAGTTCATCCGGTGCGACCAAAGATATTTTACATGCTGCTGAAGTCGCCAAAGAGCAAAACGCATCGATTATCGCCATGACGAACTTCTCTACTTCGCCCTTGAATTCGCTGGCCGACATTTCTCTAATCACGACAGCGAATCGAGATCCCATCAAAGCCGAGGCGCCTTCGCTGATCGCCGGTGAATCCGTCTTAGAAATGTTGCTTGAAAAACTCCTGACAATCGCCCCGGAACGACAGGAGCACCTCATTCGATCATCCCGAGCCGTATCGGATCGCAAACTGTAGGAACTGTCCTCACCCACTGCGGGAGCATTGCATTCCTGATCTTGAGGGAATCAATCAGGTGCCGTGGGCCCTTTGCCGTGGATCTTGCCAGAAGAAACAACAACGGCTGGGTAACTGGTTGCCGATCTTCTCGGTTCGCAAAGGGTTCCATTCGGGGTTCGAGCCAAGCCCTTTTTTTCAGTGATCAGATAGCGCGAGATTTAGAACATAGAACATGCACGAAGAGGGTTCTGCACGGGGGGAGGATGTTATTCAACTTTCGCCAACAGCGGCAGTCTTTCACGCGACGACACGACCACGCCCCCGGGCTTCTCAATCGTAACGGCGAACAAGTATGGCTGCTGCACTCGCAGTTTGGCGTCGATCGGTATGATCGTTTCCTCGGTCGAGGCAATGTCGAACACGCCACCATCAATGGGAGTTGCTTCACTCTGGTTCTTATCAAAGATCCATAGCTGATACTGCTCCTTAGACGGCATGTTGACCGGCAGCCCGCGAAAACGCATGTATCCCTGCTGCTGGGAAGTGCTCCACACGACATCCCCGGTCGCGCCGGCAACCGGAGTGGTACCGGGAGACCACTCCACCTGCACACTTTCGCGATCATCAGCCAGCAACGTCGCTCGGCGCTTGGCCAGGTCGGGCTGCGCGTCTTCGATAGGCCCGGTTGCAAACCAGGAAAACAAGGCAAACGCCAGACAGGCTGCCGAGACAAGCCATGGAAGGTAGCTTGCGGTCTGGAATCGGGAGTATTCGCGACTTGAAGGCTCGCCAAGGGATACGACGCGCTTCGAGGCAAGCTCTTGCTCAGCTCGCGCCTGAATAGCTTGTTTTAGATGTTCGGGCAAGTGTTCGGGTTGTTGGTTGCTCCAAGCCATATCGAGTGACGCCACCGCTTTGTCCAGAGAGTCGTCGGTATTTCGGGTAGCTTGTCGGGTCAATTCGTCAAACTCCAATTGTTCTTCCTGCGAAAGGCCGAAGAGCAGTCGCGTGACCTGGAGTTCTTCCCAGCGATCGGAATCTTCGTTCGAGTCGATGCTCATCACGCTTCAACGCCTTTCCGCGGTCGCAATTCTTTTACCCGCATGCAGTCCCTCAATTTCACCAAACCACGTCGAGCATGCGTCTTGACCGTACCCAGCGGCATACCTGTTCGCTCGGAAATCCGAGTCTGCGGCAAGCCATGATAAATCGACAACTCAAGCACGTTTCTTTCGTCGCTACGGAGCCTTTCCAAACAAGCAGTTGCCCTGGAAGCTTCGTCGGCAATTTCTGCTCGGGGAGTCTGGGATGGGGAAGGATACTGCAATGCTTGCTCGTCAATGGGATGCGAGTCCAATTCCCGGCGGTACTTTCTCAGCCGATCGATCAATCGTCGCCGTGCCAACATCGCCACGAACGTCGCTTCGTCGGCGACCTCTGCGCGAAACCGCTCGGCGTTCCGCCAAATATCGACAAAAATCTCCTGGACGGCGTCTTCCGCGTCCGTTGTGGTCGGTGAGAGGCGGCGAGCAAGCGACCATACCAAGCCGCCGTACTTATCGATGCATGCTGTAATCGCGACCGAATCTCCCGCCGCGATACGCTGCAAAAGCGACTCTTTCAAAGTCAATCTCCTGAGAGCAATGACAACGACGCGAGGCCGGCAATATCGCCGACCTCGCGAAAGGACTTTTTTCTACGGGCGGCAACCTACTCCGGCATGATGACCGAATCGATCACGTGAATCACACCGTTGGAGGTTTCGATGTCCGTCTTCACGACGTTGGCATCGTCGATCATGACCTTGCCTGCCTTCACAGTGATCTTGGCGGTAGAGCCTTGCACGGTCTTCGCCTCGGAAAGCTTCACCACGTCCTTGGCCGTCACTTTACCTGGCACAACATGATATGTCAGGATGGCGACGAGTTTTTCCTTGTTTTCAGGCTTCAGAAGAGATTCGACGGTCCCTTTGGGCAGCTTCCCGAACGCTTCATCGGTTGGAGCGAACACCGTGAAGGGGCCCTCCCCCTTGAGCGTTTCCACCACGTCAGCGGCCTTTACCGCTGCGACCAAGGTCTTGAATTTCCCCGCCTCGACGGCCGTGTCGACAATATCCTTTTCCTGACTCTCCTGGGCGGCGGCCCAGGACGAGGTGCCTGCTACCACAGCGAATGCAATTAAACCAGCAATTAACATCTTCATAGTTGAGTTCCTGTTTTCGCTAAAAGTTAAGTTGGGATGCTTCCGGCCAGAATGCACTTTAGGTCGACCAATCAAATCTACTCATAGCGAGATTCGCTCAGATTCTCCCGGCGGATTCGAAAAAATAGTCAGACTCGCTCCGTTACCGAAGATTGGTGGGAAAGCCAACCTTTTTCTAAGAAGATGAATCCGTCTGCAATCCTCTGACGAAATCATGGTGAAATATGCTTATCAATCTTCCGTATCGCCGACTTGACAGCCTATTTTTTTGAGCTTCAAGTAAGCAGCCAATCTGAGGAATTCAACGGGTTGTTGACCGGAAGGAACCTGCTTCTCAAGGAGATAGAATTATGATGCGTTTGCAGATCGTACTCGCGTTGACTTCTCTGGCTTTTCTAGGAGGCTGGTCGTACGGGCGGGAACTGGGCGAGGGGGAAAGCTCGGTCAATACCGAGGCCGCGAAGTTGATTTCCGACGCGCTGATCCAAGCGAAAGATCAATCGCCGGGGGCTCGGTTGGAAATCTACCAGCTTGTCGCCAAAGTCGTACGAAAGAATTGCCCCAATAACGTTCTGATCGCCGAAAAACTTCAGGCGGCCGACAATGCGGACACGCTTGAGAAAGGTCTCCGCGAATCATTCGAGATACTCACGTTCAAAATGAAAAAAGAGGCCGACTTGCCGGCGGGATTTCCTCAACCGACGCCTGTAGGAGAAATCCGCCTGAAACAATATCCTGCGTACCGCCTGGCGAGAACCCAGTCGCGGAAAGACTCCGGATTCTTCAAGCTCCTGGCGCACATTACGCTCAACCGCATCGAAATGACGGCACCCGTGGAAATGACGTACACTTCGAGCGAAGACAAGTCGCCCGAACAAATCGATATGGCGTCTCTCTACAGCGACGCTAAGATTGGTCAAGTCGGCAATAAGTTGGGGGGCGTGAAGGTAGAGGATGTTCCCGCAATGACGACGGTCTGCATCGGGCTTAAGGGGGAAGACGACCGAGCGGACCTCGCTGAAATCGAGCGGCGGCTGGAACAATGGTTGTCGCGAGAAGCCCCTGAGTACGAGCGAGCTGGCAAGCTACGGCTGCTTGGTTACAACAGCCCCGAAGTCGCGGCCAAATCGCGATACTACGAGGTGGAAATGCCGATCAGTAAAAAGTAACGATTCCGATGCCATCCAGCCCACTTCGAAGTCTGTAACGTGGAGGGCTTCATTTTTCGGGAGTTTGCGGAGAAGATGAACGAGATCGCGAACCATGCGGACGGGGGATCGGAGAGAGTCGAATCATGGACCGCCAGAGTCTGGCCATCTTGGTTGGTGGTCGTTCTTCAAGCTTCGTTGTTTGTGCTTTGCGTGACCCCATCGATCGACAACTTTGTTCGCTTCATTTTCTTGATGGCGGGACCGTTGGCGTGTTTCGTGCTGTTCTCGTTGGCATTTGTATTCTTCAGCCGTTTGCGTTGGTGGGTTAGTCTATCGACTCTCGCATTCACGATGCTTCTGGGGATTGTGGCGGTCCAGTTCTCCGCGCCACGGACCGAAATTGCGTATTGGATGTATGGCGTACCACTTACGATGATGCTGATCTCTGTTGGTTTACTCGCGTGCCGACGCGTTAAGCCGATTGGACAGTTGGTGGGCATGACCTTACTCGTCTCCCTTGGATGGGGCTGGCTTTCGATCATCCGCATCGATGGCATCGATGGAAGCTATGTTCCGGATATCGCGTTTCGCTGGAGTCCGTCCAGCGAACAGCGGCTTTTAGCAAACAGCGATTTCGAGCTGCCGGAAGGTAGTGAACCAAAGGGTTGGGAGGTCCATTCCGAAAGCTGGCCAGGTTTCCGTGGCAGAAATCGTGACTCGCGCGTTACTGATCCAATTTCACCAATGGATTGGGAGGTTGAGCCGCCGCGTGAGCGTTGGCGGCGTCCTGTGGGTCCGGGATGGTCTTCGATGACGGTGGTCTCGGGACGGCTATTCACTCAGGAGCAGCGAGGGGACGATGAACTGGTCGTCTGCTACGACGCGAACACGGGAACGCTGATCTGGTTTCATGCGGAACCAAGTCGTTTTGAAGAAGTCACTTCAGGCGCAGGGCCACGCGCGACGCCCACCTATGCCGACGGAAGGGTTTTCGCTTACGGGGCCAAGGGAATCTTGGTGGCCCTAGATGCTTTCACAGGCCAACTTCTGTGGAAGCGTGATCTCATGCAAGAGGTGAACGCTAAGTTGCCTGTTTGGGGATTCTCCAGTTCGCCAGCAGTTTTTGGTGATGTCGTCTTGGTTTATGCGGGAGGCGACGGGAACGACGGGCTAATGGCACTGGATTGTTCAACCGGAGAAACCAGGTGGTCGAACCCGGCCAGCGGAATGAATTTCAGTTCTGCCCAGCCTGCGACGATCAATGGCCAGAGCATGGCCGTTTTCATACAAGCAGGTTCGGCTCGCGGGTTGTCACCTCGTACAGGAGAAGAACTATGGCGATACGATATCGAGGGAGGAAGTGATCCGCCGATCGTACAAGCACAGCAAATAACGGATGATATGTTGATCGTTCCCCTCGGCGATGGAATTGGGGTGGCCGCGGTTAGCATCCAGCAGGAGGCTTCAGGAAACTGGAAGGCGACGGAGCGATGGCAGAGCCGTAATTTGAAACCCTCCTTCAACGATTTTGTCTACCACGATGGGGCACTATACGGTTTCGACAAGGAGATTTTCGCGTGCATTGATGCCAGCAATGGAAAACGACTGTGGAAACGCGGGCGGTATGGGTTCGGGCAAGCAGTGATACTCGAATCTTGTCGCCAGATCTTAGTGACCACAGAACAAGGAGAGGTGGTGCTCGTTGACGCAGTTCCCAATAGATTCCAGGAACTTGGTCGGATTGAATGCCTTGCCAACAAAACCTGGAATCACCCGGTGGTCGCCGAAAACAAACTGTACGTTCGTAATTCGGAAGAAATGGTCTGTTACGACCTAGCATCGAATTCGAGATAAAATGCAGTCGAATTCCAAGGGATTTGTGGCAGTTGAAACATGCGGAATTATTCTTCGGCAACTGAACTTGTTGGCACGTTGTGCCCCCTTTCGATAGCTTAGCTCCTGGGGTGAACGATCGCTCCCACTGGCGTCTTTAATGTGAGACGAATGCCAGGCGTTTCATCGCGTTCGCTCGCCGAACTGCCTGCGATAATGGCCTAGGAGTAATCGAGTACCTGGTGAGCGTGCCGGGGTGTGTGGGAGGCGGCATCTGCATGAATGCGGGCCGAAGTGAGAGCTACCAAACGGTTCCTGCATCAACAAGTCGAGTCGGTTACTTGCTTCGATTTGTCGCTTTCCCCCGGACTCTCTCGCTCTATGGTTTGAAACAGGCTCTAGGGCAAACAAACTGCAAGTACCAAAGAATTACCCATTCAGTTGAGACGTCGGAAAAAGAACTCCTAGTCGTCTGTAAATTGCACCATGGAAATCTGACCGAGACCTTCGTAACCTCCCCACCTTTCCGACTGATATGAATAAAAGAGGTAGCGCCGTGAATCATCGTCGATGAAAAGGTACGGGTCACCCAAGGAAATGGGGTCTGCAAAAGAAATTGGATCGCCCTCAGGCCTCTCTGACCTGACGGCCATAGTCACGTCACGTGGAGTGAGAACGACATCAAAGACGACGTTGCTCTGTTCATCACGGACAAGTTGCCATTTTTGGAAATCGTTTGACGATAGATCGTAGACAACGCGGTAGATCCCGTTGTACATGTCATCCGCTTCGTTACGTATGCCAAAGTACACTTCCAATTGATCATGGGAAATGAGTGATACTGCCACGCTGTCGGCCTCGCCTTGTTGAAGTCCAACACGAGAACCGGGTGATGGATTGTTGGGGTGAAGAGCAAATTCTGACGAAGCCAGGAATGTTGCGAGAGGGGAAATATAATTCTTCTCACTGTCAGCCAATTCGTCCTGCCATATTGGATCGGGGGTTGCATCAACATGCCATGACATCTGGGTTGGACGATTCGGATCGTAAGTCCACGGCCCTCTTTCATTTGGAGAACTGGCGAGCACCCCGCCGTTTGAGACGGAATACCATTTGCCGCGATGGCGAAAAGCCCGTTGCCGGCCTGGTCCAATCCACACATCCCTTCCTTCACGATCAGATCGAAAGGTCAATGGGCCATGTCCATCTTGGCCTCCACTTGTTTCGAAAGAGTTGAAGTTCAGTCCGTTTTTGCTCGTTGCCACGAGACCTTCTTTGATTTTTACGCGATCGCCACTCTGGTTGTCGACCACATGGGAGTTTCCTCGGAACAACATGACAATTTGACGAGCCTCTGAATCCACGCAGACATCAACGGACGCAACATCTGTTTTGCCATTGCGCAGTGGATCAGTGACCAGATCGAAGACACCTCGTCGTGCGTGACCGTTGTAAGTACCTCCCAACGTAAACTCATGCCATGGCCCTTGTATTGTCCTGGACCATTTCATGTAGACGCACTCGCGACGGTCAGCAACGAAATAGAGATAGTATTTTGCCTCCGGATCTGCGCGGTCATCAGGAGCGATCCAATTGGGAATGCGAATCACCGATGGAGAGCCGGTCTCCGGGCCTTTTCGAGCGATCACTCGTCCATCGTTTACCAGCTCGAATGAACGCGAGTCTCCCATCGAGATAGAAAAGGAAAACATCGTAGCCAAGAGCGCGAGCAACCGAAGATCAATTCGACTCATCTTCGTACCTTCCAAAATTCGCGAACGAAACAGCCCCCACGAAACGTCATAAAACCCTGAGCTCTATTGAACTTTCGGACGAGGTACGAGTCTTACCGCCGAGATTTGCCCTTCCCCTTCTTCACCACTGAACCTTTGCGATACGTAGGAGTAGAAGAGATACTTAGAGTTGTCTTGGTCTACGAAGATCCATGAATCACCTAAAGAAATGGGATCGACGGTATACATCGGTTTTGCGTTGGGGTGGTACCGTTCTACCTCGGCACGGATTTCTTCCGGGGTTAAGACAATATCGAAGATGACATTGCCACTCTTGTCGCGAGCCACGTCCCAATTTTCGAAGTCTGGATCGGCGATATCGTAGACAATTCGGTAGATCGCGTTAAAACGATCGTTCGGATCTTTTTTGACGTAAAAGAAGACTTCCAGTTGGCTGTCTGGTAGTACGCAACAACTTACATGATTAATCCGTTCGTTCTTGGATAGAATCCGCGACCCGGGGTGAGGATTGTTGTGATGTTCCGCGAATTCTCGGGAAGCAAGGAATGACGCCGCGGGGGAATAATACGCGCCTTGAAACTGTACGGCATCCTCGCGCCAAATTTGATCGGGTGTACTTTCGATTGTCCAGGCAACTCCAAACGGATCATTTGCATTGTGACGAAATGGGTATTGAGAACTTTTCGCTTTGGCAAGAATTGCTCGCTTGGAAACCGAGTACCAGTTGTTTCGATAGTGAAACGCGCGTTGATAAGCGGGACCAATCCATACATCGCGGGTAATCCCATCGACAGTTACCGTTTGCGGTCCGTAGCCCGCCTGCCCGCCCGACGTCACGGGATCGTGGAAATTGAGCCCATCGCGGCTGGTCGTTACAAAACTCTCGTGAACGCGGGGAACGTTGATTCCGCTCGTTGTTTTAGTCTGAGGCTGATTCTCCCCATGATAAAACATGATGAAGCGTTGGCTGGCGTCATCAACGTGAACATCCGGCATTGCGATGTGACCGAATTGTTCACGCGTTACGTCTGATCGGAAGTCAAATACTCCTCTACGGGTCCGGCCATTAAATCGCCCACCCAGGTTGTATTCTGCCCAGGGCCCCTCGATGGATGGCGCCCACTTCATGCGAATGTGATCCCCGTGATGCGTGCTGTAATACAAGTAATATCTGGCCGTAGGATCTGCCCGCTCCTCGGGGCCTAGCCAATCAGGAACTCGCACGACACATGGTCCACCAGTCTTTGGATTCTCTCTTGCAATGACGGCTCCACCGTTGAGCAATTCAAAGTCATAGGCGCGTTCCGAAGCAGTCGCCCGCGAGCAGGTTGCTTGATGCAGTAACAATTTGAGAAACACGATCGCCACAATCATTGGAAAGGTAAGTTTCATTGTTGAGAAACGCCCACAAAAGAGTACTGTCCTGAGATCAATGGTTCTTGTCCGTGCGTATTATTTGGAGACGAGATCGAATGGGATGTCGTTTGAGGCACCGCTTTCCACCACAGCCGACAGTTCCGAGTTTCGCCCGCGATAGCGTGACGGAACTTTTTCACTCGCCTCTCCACCTTCATCGTCTTCATCGCGTTCGGTGGAAATGACAACGGTATGCGGTCCGACTTTCGCGCCGTAAACGAGGTCGGCACCTTGCATATAAATCAGCCGGTATGCCCCGCTGTCGTCGGTAACCGCGTGGGAACGTCGTCCACCCATCTCGCCGCTGGGATGAAAAATTACCTTTGCCTGGGGAAGCGGAACTCCATCCATCGTGACCACGCCTGTTACTTCTTCAATCGGAGGACGGTCGCCAGTGGTTGAGTAGCAACCGGTCACGGCTAAGATGCAAATCGTAGAGAACGCCGATAGAAAGACATGTTTTCGCTGAGTCATGAATCTATCCTGGGGAGAGGGGCTTAAGAAAAGATGCAAATAGGGATGTCCTGTCTATTCGCGCGGCGCTAGTTGCGCCACGCGCTATTTCATTGGATCGCGGACTGGCAGAACCTATTGGCTTCCCAGTGGCTGGCCATCGGCAATGGCGATCATGTATTCAAAAATACTGTCCATTGGATCGTCGACGTTGCCCTCGGGAAAGTGGTCGATATTCTCTGACACGAATCGGACGGAACCATCAAACATACAGGCCATGACACCGCCTGGATGATTGCTGCTGGCCGTTGTTGCTGATCGCCCGCCCGCGTTGATGGGTGCCTCTGGTGAGAATCCCAAACATCGAACGCAACGCGTATCCTTGTCCGTACGACCGCAACCCACCCAATTCGCAGCATAGGCGGGACCTAACCCGTGATTTCCGGTGAATTCCCAAACCCGTTCGCTAATGGCGATGGTGTTAGTCGTTCCATCCAAGATGTCACGCATTTTGGTTTTGGAATATCCGTAGAAACCTCCTTTCTTCCGATCGGCAGGGCCCACATGCGTTAATCCTTGACTGTCTGCACTGCCCTTATGCGACTGGCAACTGCGAACTGCCGCGATATAGTTGGTCAAAGAAGTTTGCCCCAGATACGTGGTGCTGTCGTCCGGATGAAGGTCCGGGCCGGTATCCGAGGGACATCGATAGGTAGCAATGATCGTCTGAGACAACGAGTAGTAAGGCTCCGTTTGAACGCCGTTGCTACTTGGGCCGCCAGGAACGGAAACGACGCCCACCGCCAGGCCGTCGTGCAAGGAGTTTTGTTCCATAAAGGGTAGGATTTGGGCCGCCCAGCCCCAAGCCGGCGTGCCGCTACCCGGACTGCTCGACGGTTGTGGAATCCAGCCTGATGGGAAAGATCCATACGTATCATGGTAGTTATGCAACGCGAGCCCAATTTGTTTTTGGTGGTTGGTACATTGCATTCGACGTGCTGCTTCTCTTGCCTGTTGGACGGCTGGTAGCAGGAGGGCAATCAGTACCCCGATAATGGCGATGACGACCAGTAGCTCCACGAGTGTGAATCCATGGCGTTGGTGCGAAAAGTGTGGACGAATAAACATACTGGCTCCTAGTTGAAAAGAGTCGTGAGAAAGGAAGACCCCGGAAGGTCGCTCGAAGAATACCTCCGCCTGTTTCCCTATTCGAGAGGCGAGGAAATTCTCAAAGGAATGAAACTGGACGAGTCTCTACGTTTCCCGGAAGCAACTCCTAATTCGAGTCGTGCCCCGCGGTGCATGTCGTAGTAAACCAACTCGATGTGGTGCTTGCCTCTTGTGAGTGGAATCGAGCCGATGCTGATAGTTGGACTGTGAAAACCATCGTCGATAATGACGTCCTGTCCATCAATTCGCAGCCGGACACCATCGTCAGCGTTGGTAAGGAACGAATAAATCCACGTCTGGGAAATCTCGATCCAACCAGATGCATGAATCGCAAATCCGTCGTCTAGATCAACTTGGCCTCCCCGGTCTCCGGGAAAAGGGAGATCTTGTGAGAATAGATTCTCTGAATTCTTCGTATGCCCTCTTTCTTCAAAGTCGATTAGCGGTACTCTTTCGGTGAAAACATCCTCGCTCGCGATGAACTCTCCGTTCAATAAACGATCTGCCAAGCTCAGTTCGAGCAAGGCGACATTCTCATCAGGATCGACTTTAACGTAGCGAACGTTAAAACCTTCGGATGAGATCGCCGGCGTGGAAAACTCAGCATCCATCGGATTGAGATCTTGTAGGGAATCCTCGTCCAGAGAAGCGAACTTCTCTGGATACGTGCCATATTTGCCGTTGGGCATGATGCGAAATTCATTGCCCGCGTGGACATATTGCGCGGATGTGGATACGGTATCTTGAAGTCTGGGATACACCTCCACGGCCCCGTCGAGAACAGCCAGGTCTGACGTACCATCCGGCCAGACTTCCACAATAAATTCGGTTCCGATGTGAATGAGTTCTGCTGCCGGAGTCTCCACTTTCAAGCGAGCATGCTCGTCCTCAATACTCACCCTGACCTTTCCCGATGCGATAACCAGGGATTGATCGCTACTAACGTTGAAATGAGCGGGGCCAGAAGCAAAGATCCGTCCCCCCTCGAATAAATCAATGGAGACCTTACCCGAAACAAGTGTGAAATCGCCTGCGACAATGAAATTCCCCTGGGTAAGATTGGCCATTGTTGGTGACCACTGGGCATTGTGCGTAGCCGAAAGTATCCCCACAAATGAATTCTGGTTCGTGTTTTTCCTTCTGATCTCAGACGAGTGAATAACTCGCCGCTCGCCACTCCCGCTTTCTCCACTCCAGTAAACGAATGCGAAGAGAAAACAACTGGCTAGAGCCATGCTGGCAAGTGCCCAAACAGCCCCTCGATGCCAAGCCGTTTTTACGGCGGGTAAACTTGCCTTGTCGACGTCCAAGTTTGCCATGTCACAGGACTTTTCTCCTGAAACACGATGGGCTATCCCACCTGCCTTATCCATCTGAAATAGTTCAATCGCTTCCCACTGAAGCGTAGCATGGAGCGACATGTATTCAACGAAAAACGTCCTGGCTTCTGCGTCGTTTCGCAGTATCTCAGTGAGCAAAGCTTTCTCTTGCTCCGTAAGACAACCTTCCACAAGAACTTCCAATAGTCCTGCGAACTCGGGAGATGGATCGTAACTCATCTTAGGCAGTCTCTAGTTGATGTTGCCGTTTAATGCAGGCCAGAAGCCCACGTCGAATTCGATACAATGCTTGAGAAATCGAGGCTGCAGAACGTCCATTCTCCTTCGATAATTGCTCAATGCTTTGCGAAGATTCATATCGTTTCCGCAAAAGGTCAAGACTTGCCTTGGGAAGCCTTTCAAGACATTTACGGAGTTCATTCGTTCGAAAGTCGAGTTGCGACTGATTTCTGGCATCTACTGCCAGGTTGCCGAGTAACTCATCATCGAATGAGACTATTAAACGGTCTCGGGAAGCCCGCTTCCGATATGCGAGAACTTCGTAGTAGGCGATGCGACAAGCCCATGCTGAGAAATGAGATACGTGCGGAATTTCGCTACGCTTCCGCCAAAGCGTCAAATTGGTCTCCTGCAGCACCTCCTGAGCGTCGTCAGAATTGAGCACTAGGGAGAATATGTAGCCGTACAAAAGACGCTGACGCTGAGTGACAAGCGTGACAAACTTCTCTGATTCGGATTCCAAAGAATTCACAATCATTCCTAGGCCCGGGGACCAAAAATACAGGCAGCTAATAGTAAGCAGCCACTAACCCGGCAATCTAACAGAAAAAAATGCACTTTATTGTGAAATTATTGGCGTGGTGAGATGCCAGCGACGGCGTATCCAAAGACAAAAAAATCCGCCACTAATAAGTAAGACACCAACCAAAGTTGGCAGTAATGTTCGAGCAATTCCAAGAATGGAGTTTCTAAGAAATGCCATTTTCAGCGGGCGGAACTTAGGTGTTTTGATATGCAGACAGGCGGAAGTTCCGCCAACTCAGAAAGGTGCGCGCATCTTCGTCGCGAACAAAGATATCAATCGAAAAACCCCGTTAACCTTCAAGCCGCACGCTGGTAGTGTTTGAAAATCATACCTAGCCGCAATTTGAACGGAATGTCGGCCATGCTCGCGGTTGAGGCACCATCATCAATGACTTCAGTCTCAGGCTCGACGAGTCTCGACAGGCGCACGTTGCCAATTCCTGGATGCGGTCGCCCTTTGTGGTTTTAGTCGACTTTCGGCAAAAGGCTCGGTTCGCTCAGGGGTGGATCGAAAAGGACTCGGAATCGCCAAGTCTCGTCCCCGACATCAGATAACGTAAGATCGCAATCAGAGAACATTCACGAAGAGGGGCCTGGTGGGGAAACTTTTTCACAAATAAAGTGAATCAACGCCTCTGGGGCAAAAGTATCGGGACGGTCACCACCTTCGGCGACGGTCCCGTTTCTGCTTTCTCCGCCTAAGTTTTCAGGTGTTATCTTTGGGTATAGAGAACAACCTACTTGTTCGACTGGGCGACGATCTTTGCCTTGGTTGCCGACCAATCACTCTTGGGCTTTGCTTCCCAGATGCTCAAGTTTTTGAAGGAAGCAGACTCTCCCCCAACCGTTAGGCCAAAGTTGGTCTTGTCGACGTCGATTGCCTTGTGCGAACCATAGGCAACCAATTTACCATCCAGACGCGCCAGGAACTCAGGGCCATTGCATTCAACGACCAGCGTGTGCCACTGACCAGGAGCAATTTTCGTTCTGACAGTCTGAAGCAATTCGGCTTTGTCAGGCCCGGCATGGTCGTGATCATCCTTGCGGACAGAGAATCCCTTTTCATTCAGGAGCACGCGTGAGTTGTGCCCCTTGGCGTCGTTGATGCTCAAAGTCGTCCCTTTGGTGCCATCCAGCTTGAATGAGTACTGAACGACGAAGTTGCGAACCGGACGATTCACTCGAATGACCGCACCGTGCATGTCTTCCTTAAGCTCGGATCCCTGTGTCGCGCCGTCGACACTCTCCCACTTTCCCTTGGCGATTCGCCACGACTTGCCTGGCCCGGTCGCGAAGCTATCGTTCAGCAGAAGCTTGCCGCGTTCGCACATGAGAGTGTCTAGCGGGTCTGCCGACGAAGTCGAATCCTCCGCCATAGCCGTTAGTGCCAACAGAGCGGTACTCAACCCGAGAACAAATGTGAGCGATCGAAACATCATGGTTTTCCAGTCGAACATGTGGGAATTGAAGAGGTCGGATTCACTTCGATCAAACTACTCTGTCGCAAGGTCAGGCTCAATAGTTGGGCGATCATTTCATTGATGAAGCCCCTCGACTTTTTCGAAACGCTTCCCGATCGTGGCGACCGGATATCTGACATCAGAGCGGATAAGCCGATGCGGACCGATTCCATGTTATGGATGGCTTCGCAGTCGAAGCCGATTACCGCTGCCGCGCCTCGATCGAACGACTTGGCATTAGGTAGTTGGAATCGAACGAAAATGTCGAATTGACTTTTGGCATTTGCTTAGCGCTTCGGTTTGACTTTGTCGTCTTCCAGAATGCGAACCGCTGGCGTTTCCAGGTCATCGAGTTGACCCTCTCGGACCGACCATACAAAACCGATAACTGCCAGTGTAGCCAGCAAAAGTGCGATCGGCAGGGCGATGTAGATGACGCTCATGGCTTTGACTGAGGGGGGATGCTTGTATTTCTGAATGCCGTGTTCGAAGCGGCAACCGCCAGTACCGAAAGGGAGCTGATCGGCATCAAGATCGCGGCGACGATCGGATTGATCATGCCAGACATTGCCAGCACGACGGCAAACGCATTGTAACAGAGTGAAATGGCAAACGTGGTGTGAATGGTCCTCAGAGTCTGCTGGGAACCTCTGATGGCATCCAGGATGGGTTGAACGCCGTCGCGGGTCAGATAGACGTTGGCCGCTTTCAAACTGGCCTCCGCTCCTCCCTGGACCGCGACCCCAACGGAAGCCGCTGCCAGGGCCGCGCTGTCGTTCACTCCATCGCCAACCATCACCACGGTTTGCGATGTCGCCGAGTTCTGCACGACTTCCAACTTCTCTTCAGGCGTCAGGTTTCCCTGTACGTTCTTCTGCTCGATTCCAATTTCCTGTCCCACGTGCGAAGCCACATCTTGATGGTCGCCAGAAAGAATCCCCACATCCCAGCCCAGTCGCGTAAGTTCGGCAATCGTGGCTTTCGCGTCCGCTCGGATTTGATCCCCCAACGCAGCCACCGCGATGACTTCCCCGTTTCGTACGACTAAAACGGTCGTCAACCCGCGGTGATTGAAGTCTTGAATCACTGTGTGAAGGTCTACGGTGATGCGTGTGGATTTGTCTTCGAGCAGCTTCTCGGACCCGATTTGAATGAGTTGACCATTCACCAAGGCTTGAATCCCGATGCCTGGGATCACGAGGAAGTTGCTCAGAGCGGATTGTGGTAAACGGTCTTGCTCTGCAACTTTCATGTTGGCGATCAAGGCCGCGGCAATCGGGTGCACCGTTTGACGTTCCAGCAGGTCGACGGCCGGTTGAACGTCGCGATCTCCCACGAAATCGATGAGCCGCATCCGCCCTTCGGTTAGCGTTCCGGTCTTGTCGAGCCAGATCCTGCCTGGCCTTGCCAGAGATTCAAAGACTTCTCCGGACTTGACCAATATTCCTCGTGCGGCGGCTCTCCCCTGGGCGAATGCGACGGAAAAAGGAGTCGCCAGGCCCAATGCACATGGACAAGCTACGATCAGCAGAGCCATCGCATGGTTGATCGCGATTTCCATGCCGGAGGACATCCAAATGGCCACCGTGATCGCGGCAAGAACCAGCACGATGGCGACGAAGTAGTTCCCGATTCGATTGGCCAGTTGAACGATGGGCGTTCGGGTGCGAATTTCTTCCTCGACGAGTTCGCAGATCTTGCCAATCCGAGTATCGGTTCCGACGAGCGTCGTTTCGATGACGATCGAACTGCTGATATTCGTACTGCCGCTGTAGACTCGGTCTCCCTGCCTGGCTTCGACTCCACATGATTCGCCGGTGAGTATCGAAAGATCAATCAAGGTAGATCCACATACGAGTTTGCCATCCACCGGGATCACATCCCCTGCTCGAACGTGGATCCAATCGCCTGGCCGGATCGCTTCGATGGGAACCGATTCCAGACCGGCATCCGGGTCGGGGTGAACCAGTCGCGTTACCGCGCGAGGAAGCATTGCGTGGAGCAGTGACACTTGTCGAATCGCGCGCCGCTGCTGTCCATATTGAATGTGCCGACCAACCAGGAGCAGAAACACCAGAACGGTGAGCGAGTCGAAATAGATTTCACCCCGCTGAAGGATCGTGTTGGCGAGACCCATGCCTGCGCCGGCAGATAATCCTAATGCGACCGGCAAGTCCATGTGCGAAGTGCGCGTGCGAATTGCCTGCCAGGCCCCACGAAAGAAAACCGAGCCAGGCCAGGCCAGGCTGACCGCGGCCAGGCCGGCGATTGTCCAGCGAAACAAGTGCAGGAACTCGTCGCTCATTCCGGTGAACCAACCGAAATAGAGGGCGATGGCAACCAGCATTGTATTTCCGGCGCAGGCACCCGCGATCGCCAGGCGAATGAGTTGCCGATGCGACTCGACTTGCTCGAGCTTCTCGCGTTCTTCTGCCAGGGGAGGGAAGGGCGGGTATCCGAGTCGATCCAGGGTTTCGGCGATTTTCGATAGTCGCGTTGAAGCGGTAATCCACTCGACGGTAACCGTCATCGCGGTCAGGTTCATCCGCGTGGTGAGGACGCCTGGAAGGAATTCAGGAAGCTTCTCGATCACGAACAGGCAGCTGGCACAATGAACGCCGCCGAGAAGCAGTTTCGTACGCGAGATTCCTGACGCAGTCTCGTGAACGTACTTCTCCATGTAGGCGGGATGATCGAGGTGCTCGTAACTTTGGGCAGCCGTTTGCCTTTTCGCTGCGATTCTCGCTTGCTCGAGAAACTCGGGATCGAGCCCATCGAACTCCTGCAGAATCCGAAAAGCCGCCTCGCAACCATGACAGCAGAATTGCTCTTCGCTATCTTCATGGGCCAACTGCGAAGGCACCGGCTGACCACAGTGCGTACACTCTGTTTCAATCTTCGGCGATCGAGTTGTGCGGGACTGGACGATCATTTCGCTACTCACACGCCGTCTCGCAGTGGCAGCAGGGAAGGGGAGTCGTGTTGACCGTTTGGATCGCTTCCGTCGTCGTCTGCGATTGCGATAGATTGACCTCTAGCGTATCGAAGACAGCCTGGGCACGAACCGACAGCGTGAATACGCCACTGACGATCAGCAGCACGGCGGTCGCCACGGGCAGCCATTTTTTCCAAGGCTGGGACAGCTTCTGGATACCGAAGACGAATACCGAAAGGAGCGGTATCGTTCCCAGCCAGAAGATGAGCATGACGAAGAGGCCGGACCAAGGGCTAGAGGTCCCCAATGCGATCAAGACAAACGCATAGAGCCAACCGCATGGAAGCCACGCGGTGATGCCGCCGATGGCTAATGCTTTAGTGTTTCCTGATAGGCGCCCGGTCCAGCGAAAGGCCTTTTGGACCAGGCTACCGATCTTCTCCGGGAGTGCAAAGTGAAGCGATCCCAGGCGAGAGAAACGCAGGATTGCGAACAGTCCATAGGCAATCATGATCGAGCCGGTAATCCATGCCGCGAGTCGCTGCAGCCCCATCGCGCTACCGCCAAGGTCGACCAGGGATCCCGCGCTGCCTGCGATGATGCCCAACAGCAGGTAAGTAAGCAGCCGCCCCAGGTGGTAGTTTCCGACCGCCAGCGACCGTCTGGCGAAACTCGACGTGTTGGACTGGCCAGCCAGGATGGCGAAAGGCCCGCACATGCCAACGCAGTGTCCACTGCCGGCGAGGCTCGCGGTAAGAATGATCAGGCCGATCGAAACTGCTTCCATGATTACTCGGGGTTGCTGAGGTTCGGTTGAACCGGCGACGTATCTTGGTAATGCACGGCCTTCTGATAGTAGTCCGGGACGACATTGGTCGCTTCCGATTGCACGGCCAAGATGGCTGCGACCACGCACATCACGATCTGCATCAGAAGCAGGCCGATAACGACGCTCCCCCATAGCCATTTGGCATTCACTTCCGCAATGGCCGTTTCAACCGATTGCGGTGCTTCTACGGTCCGAATATTTGGCATTCGATCCTCCTTACATCGCTGGACTGGGTGCTTTCAATTTCAATCGTGGCGCGAATCTTGCCCCCTTGGAAGTCAGGGCGATTGGCAATCACGACGATCGGAACCGTTTGCGTCGCTTTCGGATCGAGCGTCACTTGCTCGGCAATTTCCAATTGCAGCGTGTCGGGCTGGATGGTGATATTTAACTCATCCGCCGTTTCCAGTCGGTTCACTAGTTTCAATTGCAGCGCGTTCTCGACATGTCCATCCTGGGCGATCGAGAAGGGAATCCCCACGCCACGGATCAGCGTGACGTCGAATGATTTCTTATTGGCGAACGTGACGACCATCAGGGTAATCACGATGGCCAGCAGGGTTGGATAGACGATGACGCGGGGGCGAAGGAACTTTTGTTTCCCACCTTCGATCGCGTCCTGGCTGGAATATCGAATCAGCCCGGTTGGCTTGTCGATCTTGGTCATGATCTCGTCGCACGCATCGATACACTGCGTGCAGTGAACGCATTCCATCTGCAGCCCGTCGCGGATATCGATGCCGGTGGGGCATGTTCGCACGCAAAGACCGCAATCGATGCAGTCTCCCTGCTGGTTCGAGACGATCGGCAGTTCGTGCTTCCGCTTTCCGCGAGGTTCTCCGCGGATCGTATCGTAGGCGACGATCAGTGAGTTGCGGTCGAGCAGGACTGACTGAAAACGCCCGTAGGGGCAAGCAATCAGGCAAAGCTGTTCGCGAAAAAAGACAAAGTCGAACATCATCAACCCAGTGGTCAGGCCCATCACCAGGAATGGTCCGGGATGCTCGAAGGGGGACTGCGTAACCCAATGGCTAAGGCGTTCGACTCCGACAAAGTAAGCCAGAAATGTGTGAGCCAGTCCCATCGAAAGGAGGAGGTACACCGCATACATGGCGACGCGGCGATATCCGGGGACTTTGCTGCTGGGAACACCGCCGCGGCCACTGGTGCCCAGGAAAAACCGTTCGATCGGTCGATAGACGAACTCGAGGTATACCGTTTGAGGGCACGCCCAACCGCACCAGACTCGCCCAAAAAGTGCCGTCAGCAGGAAGATGGTTAAAAAGACGCTAATCATCAACAGCGCGAGCAGCAGGGTATCGGTCGGCAGAAAAGTGTAGCCGAAGATCGTGAACTCGCGCTGCGTGATATCAAGCAGGATGCTTGGTTTTCCGTTGATGTAGATATGCGGCAAGCCCACAAAAATCGCGATCAACAGGAAACCGACGATGCGACGAATGTACCAGTAGTGTCCGCGTGAAAGACGCGGAAAGAGCCAGCGACGTGAACCGTCTGATTCAAGCGTCGAAAGCACATGCTCGTCCGGAGTTAAAAACTCGTCACTCATTGTTTTCCGCCGGTTTGGTCGTTGAATCGGCAGGTTTGTCTTCGGCAGCTGGGGCCGACGTCAGGTCGGAAATCTCATGAATCTCTCCCGGGATCGGCTTTAGCCCCTCACCTGGCGGAACGGAGCCCTGAAGCGAGAGAAGATACGATGACAACAAAACCACTTCATTCGGATGCAATTTGGTTTGCCAGGCAGGCATCGCGTTGCCTGCGGCCCCGTTGTTGATCACCTTGGCAATGTCTTCAACTTGCTTGACGTTCTTCCATTTATCGTCGGTCAAGTTAGGCCCGACACGGCCTTCCGCTTTTGTTCCGTGGCACGACGTACAATTGGTTTGGAAGACGGCCTGACCGACCTTGAGCCATTTCGGATCGTCGGCGAACTTCAAAATGGTTTCGCGGTCAGGTTGCAAGTCGCCAATTTCGGCAAACTGTAGCCGCAAGTTGGCCGCGAATGCGCGATCGTAGGCCGCGATGATCGAACGATCCGGCGTAATGCCGTTTTCGTAATAGACCCAGTATCCAATCGAATACAGAATCGACAGCAAGAACAGCATCTTCCACCAACCAGGCATCGGGTTGTCGAATTCCTGGATGCCATCGTACGAGTGGTCGGTGAGTGGATCGTTCGGAATCGCCCCATCGTCGACAGGCGGCTTGGTCTCTGTGTTGGTGCTCATGTATTTCTCCGCTGGCCGTCCGTAAGGGGAATGTCTGCTTGAGAATCGATCGTCTTTTTGTCGGTCAACAGCGTGCGGATCGTGACTGCCAGAAAGACGGAGAAGAAAAGAACCAACGCCGTCGAAGCAATCCAGCCGTACTCCACACTGTTGAGTAGTTCGCGAATCATGTCAGGTCTCCTTATTCGCTGCTGAGAGCGACGTCCGCCGGGTTTTCAGGTTCCGCTTGCTCATTGGACTGTTCTTCGGAAGTGGGCGGCGCTTTGAACAAGTCGGTACCCAGACGCTGTAGATACGCGATCAAGGCGACCACCTTCTTCGACTCCAGGCCCTCAGGGCCATTCTGCTGGACGATTTCGTCGGCGATCTTCTGGGCCTGGGCCTTGGCCAAGTCGATCGAGTTGTTCAGTTCTTCCTCGCTATAGGGTGCACCGAGGTAGGCCGCGGCCTGAATGCGTTGGGGAATGGTGTTGAAGTTCAGGTCCTGCGTTTCAAAGTGTGGATAGCTGGGCATGATCGAACCCTTCACGAACTCGCTTGGATTGCGGAAGTGATAGATATGCCAGGCATGTGAATTCCGACCACCTTGACGCGCGAGGTCGGGGCCGATGCGGCGCGATCCCCACTGAAACGGATGGTCGTAGACGAATTCACCAGGTTTCGAGTATTCACCGTAGCGTTTCGTCTCCGCCACGATTGGACGAATCATTTGCGAGTGACAGTTGTAGCAGCCTTCGGCAACGTAAATGTCGCGTCCTGCCAGTTCCAGCGGCGTATAGGGCTGCACGGAAGGGATCGTGGGTACGTTCGAGCGAATCAGGAAGGTGGGAATGATTTCAAACAGCGAAGCGGCAATCACTGCCAAGGCGACAAAGATGCTGAAGATGATCGGCTTTCGTTCCCAGCGGCGATGCCATCCCAACTTCGTAAACACGTCTAGCTTTTTGGCGACCTCGAGAACCTGCTTCAGATTGGACTCTTCCAGCGGGGTATCGACGTAATCGCTCCGCAGTGGTGCGGCCTGGTATTGAGGCTCTTCGTAAACTGCCGGACGAGCGCACCAGGTTCGGTAGACATTGATCGAAAGCATCACGCCACCACCGATATAGCACGCGCCACCCAGAACGCGAATCCAATAGAACGGTGCCAGGTTGACGGTCGTCTCGATAAAGTTTGGATACGACAAGTTCCCCATGTCGTTGATGGCAAACCAGAGCAGCCCTTGATAAACCCCGACGCCGTAGATCGGAACGATATACAGCAAGATTCCGATCAACCCCAACCAGAAGTGCCATTCAGCCAGCTTCTTGCTGTAAAGCTCGGTTTGGAAGACGCGAGGCAAAAGCCAATAGATCATTCCAAAGGTCATGAAACCATTCCAACCCAACGCACCACTATGCACGTGGGCAATGGTCCAGTCGGTGTAATGCGACAGGGAGTTCACCGCTTTGACCGAAAGCATGGGGCCTTCGAACGTCGACATCCCATAGAAGGTGATACCCACCACGAAGAACTTCAGCACAGGGTCTTCGGTCACCTTGCGCCATGCCCCGCGTAGCGTGAGCAGACCGTTGATCATCCCTCCCCACGAAGGCATCCACAGCATGATCGAAAAGATCATCCCCAACGAGGAAGCCCACTCCGGGATGGCCGTGTAGTGCAAATGGTGCGGGCCTGCCCAGATGTAAATGAAGACCAACGACCAGAAGTGCAAGATACTGAGTTTGTACGAGAAAACAGGCCGATTGGCGGCCTTGGGCAGAAAGTAGTACATCAGGCCCAGAAAAGGTGTCGTCAGAAAGAACGCCACGGCATTGTGGCCATACCACCACTGCATGAACGCGTCTTGGACACCCGCATAAACTGGATAGCTTTTGAATAGGCCGGTCGGCACGACCAAGTTATTGAAGATGTGCAGCAAGGCCACGGTAATGATCGTCGCGATATAAAACCAGATGGCCACATAGATGTGACGTTCCCGCCGTTTGACCAAGGTCATGAAGAAGTTGATGCCAAAGAAGCCTGCCCACACCACGGCGATCAGCAGGTCGATTGGCCATTCCAACTCGGCGTACTCTTTACTCTGCGTGATTCCCAGCGGAAGAGTTATCGCGGCACATAGAATGATGAACTGCCAGCCCCAGAAATGAAGCTGGCTCAGCGTATCGGACCACATCCGCGTCTTGAGTAGTCGCTGTGTGGAATAATAGATGGCCGCGAAAATCGAGTTGCCTGCAAAGGCGAAGATGGCCGCGTTGGTGTGCAAAGGCCGTAACCGCCCAAAGCTTAAAAACTCGAACCCCATTGATAGAGATGGTAGGACGAGTTCCAAGGCGACCGTCAGCCCAACCAGAAACGCCACCATGCCCCAAATAACCGTCGCCGTCATGAACTGCCGGGTAATTCGGTCGTCATAGGAGAACGTTTCCAGATGACCACCGAGGGTACCATTCTCAAGAGGCAAGTTTTTGACATCATCCGTTGAATCACTTTGCCCATTGCCCGAATCGTTCATCACGTCTCTCGTTAATTTATTCCCAGGTAAATCGAATTCCCGTCAAACCCTCGATTTGGCAAGCCATGTGCCAACGCTGTGCGACAGAATGTCGCAGGAGAGAAAAATAGCTCAAAGTTTCCTTATCGATATCGAGAGCTGAAAAAAATGTCAATCTGAATTGTAGTCGTGAAAAAACGACTTCTAGATTAAATGAAAATAGCAAGGAAAGCCGTATGAGCGGGCAACAGAAGCATCGGGAAACCGAAGTTCAGCATAAGCCAACTGACACGAGGCAGCTGTGATTTACAGACGAGGTCACCCTGGGAAGTGAAAGTAGTGTGTCAAGAGAGCACGGTGCTGTGCGATATAGCACGCTTCTTTTGGTGTCGATTTCGCACATCTGACTCGAGCGAGGGAGAACGCCCTTGTTCTCAACGATGCCTGATCCGTTGATTTCACAACCGCAAATCAGCGGAGAATGCGTGCGATTGACCGTGGTGATGCTAAAATGCTTTGTAAGGGCAAAAACGCGACGAGGATTCCCAGACCAGCATCTATTTAGAACATTCCATTCTCGTTGGCCGACTTTTCCGGCACGGTCTGAAGTACATCCCAGTGCTCGACGACCTTGCCATCTTCGTCGAGGCGGAAGATGTCGATGCCTGCCCAGTCAGGTCCACCGGGCCAGGTTTGATGGCAGTGCAATACGACGTAATCGCCTTCAGCGATCACGCGAACAAATCGAACCCGTTTGCCAGGGTACTCGCCGGCCATGCGCTCGAAGTAGTCGATAAAGGCCTGCTTGCCATCGCCGACCATCGGATTGTGTTGGGTATAAGTATCGCCAACAAAACGATCAACCGCATCGGCTGGACGGCATTCGTTGAACATCATTTCATAAAACGCCTGCACGTTTTGTTTGTTTCTCTCTTCGCGTTCTGACATCGCTGGTCCTTCAATAGGGTGATGGAGTAAGCAGCCATCATCGATCAATCTAGTGGATTTGCAAATAGGGTGCCAGTCGCGATTTTCTGGAAGTGGCTCCATGGCTCATGGGGCAGGTGCATCGTCGGTCGAGGGATCAATACAAATGGGAAATGTCGGTTGTAATCCATGGGAAAAGGAGCTATCACCGGAAACCCCAGCCATTATAAATTGATCTGCTCAAGCTAGTTCTCGGAATAGGTGTCAGGCCATTAGAGATGTGTTGCACATCGGGCGAATGCCCCGGGGTATTCCATCCAAGGTTGAATTTTCATTGCCTTCTTCTTACTGGCAGTGCGGCAAACTCGCGAAGCGGTCGTACCCAAGAAGGTCAACTCCCAGTCGACGCTGCAATAAGAGATCCAGGCCGGAGAACAAAACCTGGACTTTCATCTCGAAAAGTAGCAGCAACCCTAGATCAATGCACTCGGCCTTCAGGCATTGTGCTGACGGCGGCTTCTTATCGAATCGATGGTTTTGCCATCGACTCCTTGCGAAAACGTGCTGGCGTAACGCCGGTCAGTCGGCGAAATGTCTTGGTAAACGCACTTTGGTCGCAAAAGCCGTGCTGCGTGGCGATCTCCGAGATGGGTGTCTCCGTCGTCTGCAGGACATGACAGGCACTCTCGATCCGAGTCTTCAAGATGAACTCGTGGATTCCGGTTCCCATGGTATCGCGAAACGCACGTTGCAGTTGCCGGGCCGATAGTCCCGATAGTTGGGCCAGTTCGCCGATGGAAATCGTGCGACGGAAATGCTGCCGGATAAATTCGATCGTGGTACTCACTCGCGAAAAAGGCAACAGTTCCTGCTTCTTGCCTTCGTAGCTATGCACCGTTCCCATTACGCCGATTGGGCGACCGCTGGTATCGAGAACCGGCAGTTTGTTGGTGACGAACCAGTCGAGAATCCGCTGTTCGCTGTACCAGATTTCAACATGGTTCACCAGCGCACGTCCCGACTCCATCACCTTGCGGTCGTCGCGAACAAAGTTATCGGCGATCGAGGGAGGAAAAAAGTCATAGTCCGTACGACCAACCACTTCCGCTTCCGAACGGACTCCGAGCCGCTTTTGAATGGCGCGGCTGGCGCAGACCATCCGGCTCTTCTCATCCTTCATGAAGAAGAACGTGCCTGGCATCAGTTCAAATAGATGCCGCAGTTGTTGATCTCCTCCCATGCGCTGGAAGAATTCGTTTTGGATTCTTCGCCACGGAGGAGTCCTGGAAGCGAGTGATTCGGAATCGTTATGAGGGGTCACTTGAATCATGGGGCTAACTGACCTGGTAGCGGCTTAAGCTCGGTCTTGCGACGGGCTCAAATCGGTTCTGATAGACTGTCGAGGTAGGTTATTTCAAAGAGACGTCAAAACTGAAGTCGTTCTCCTGTCCTGGTTGAACGTTCGCCGTAAGGGTTGTCTGATCGTTAAAGCGGCGATCGATCTTGAGCTTCGGATCCTCCTTCTCCCCGACCACCATGCCCTGGTTATTGACGATTTCGTTGACGACCTTCACTTCAACGCGATATTCGCCAGGCACGACTGACTCTTGGCCGCGGACTCGCAAGGTGTATTTGCCTGAGTCGTCCGTACGTCCTCTTGCCGTTTGTCCTGGAGTGGATTGCTGAGGTTGAAAAACGACACTCGCACCTGGAAGTGGCTTACCGTCGAGCGTGATGGTACCTTGAACGAGGGCACGATTCGAATCGGAGGAACAGCCAGCAAGTAGTCCAAAAGCCGCAAGTAAGAGAATAAGTGACAAAACAGTCCGATTTCGTTGCATCGTTAAGTGTCCTTGAAACTAGACAAGGGGAAGGAAAAGTAGGAAACAGTCATTGCCAGTCGAGCCGCGCTAACAATACTCGAACCGGCAATAACCGAATCCATAGAGGTAGTCGCGAATTAAAACTCGCTGATCACCTGGCCATCGTTTCGAGAAAGCAGATACTCGTAGGTCGAGTTCGGCTGAACGTCATTGGCATGCTGGATCGTTTCGGCAACAAAGCGAACTGAACCATCCACCAGTGCGAACTGAACGCCCCCAGGATGCCGACTCGAAACGCCTTGGGGGAACTCCCAGATCGAGCAGTCGTTGATGCCGCCGTCGCCATTAAACGTCACGTCGTTGGAGCTTCGCCAGTTGGTGTTGCTGGAACCGCGGGCAACATAAACGAGACCTGCTCGAGCGACGTAAGGGACGCCGCTGCCGTTCGTGCCACACGTTGGCCCCAGGTTTTCGAACACCTTTTCACCAAGCAAGATCGTATTGGAAGTTCCATCGGTCACATCTCGCATGCCAAATTGCGTGCCGGCGGCCATCATGCCGGTTTGCAACTGCCACGCACCGCTGCCTTGCTCTTTGTAGTTGTATCGTTCGTGCGTCAGGTTTCCGACGTAGTTCGATAGCGCGGTCGAGTGTTGGCCGCTACTGGCGTTCACTTTACGGACGTCGTTAATGCCGCTGGTGGTGTCGCTGGGGCATACAAACGCATCGACGGCCTGGGTCATGACGGCTCGCATCGTACTGTTGTCGATGGCTTGCAGGGCAGTTCCCTGGGGGAAGTTCATGGCATCGGTCGCGTTTCCGTTTTCGATGAACGGCGAGATGAACGCTCCCCAAGCCCAGTTGGGTTGATTGCTGTCGACGGAAATATCTTCGCGAAATGCTGGCGGAAACTGGCCGAACGTGTCGTGATGGTTGTGAAAGCCGAGCGCAAGTTGCTTGAGGTTATTGCTGCATTGCATGCGTCGGGCAGCTTCGCGCGCCTGTTGTACCGCTGGCAGCAATAGCGCGATCAAGACACCGATGATGGCGATCACCACTAAGAGTTCGACTAGCGTAAAGGCCGTTCGATGACGTGCGTTGAGCATGATTGAATGTTCTCCTGAATGGATGAAAAGTAGACGAAGAGTGCTTGTGAAATTGCGACGGTCGCTTGTCCGAGTTGGGCATTGGCAAGCCATCGACTCGTTGCCGGAAAAGTCCATCTTGGGCTGGTGAATTTGAGACAGTAGGTGATGAGACAGGTACTCAAAGATGAAATCACCAGGCAACTCAGCTAATCGTATCCGTTCGTAAAAAACAGGTGTCAGGAAAAAGTGAAGCGATGCCCGAAATTGTCGAAGCTCGTCAGTGGTTGGTGAAAAGACGACAAAAAAGTTTGAGTTGCCATCACGCGATCAGTTCGGGAATGACCTCTCCGCCGAATTGGCTTAGTTGCTTAAAGCGACCCCCATGAAAGTACGTGAGTTTGTTGTCGTCTAAACCAAGCAGATGGAGCAGCGTCACGTGCAGATCGCGGATCGGATGAACGCACTCGACCGCTGAGCGTCCCAGTTCGTCGGTGGCTCCGACAATGCCAGGACGCACGCCGCCACCGGCCATCAGCATGGTCATGGCCTGGTTGTTGTGTCCGCGTCCGAGCGAGTAGACGCCACCCCGTTTGTTGTTGTCCGGCGTGCGTCCAAATTCGCCCGTCCAGATGACGAGCGTGTCTTCCAAGAGCCCTCGTTGTTTCAGATCGCGAATCAGCGCGGCGATCGGTTTGTCGACGCTCTTGATTCGAGAGGTATGTCCTCGCTCGAGGTAGTCGTGACTATCCCAGCCACCACTGAAGATCTGAACGAAGCGAACCCCTTTCTCAACCAATCGGCGAGCCATCAGGCATTGTCGTCCGAAGGCTTTCGTCTCGGGTTGATCGAGTCCATACATCTCTTGCGTCGCTTCGGTCTCTTGCTGAAGATCGATCACGTCAGGAACCTCGGCTTGCATGCGGAATGCGAGTTCGTAACTTTCCATACGTGCCAGAAGGCGTTTGTCTTCCACGCCGAGCGACTGCTGGTAACTCGAATTCAACGCCGCCAACTCATCCAGTGCACGGCGCTGGTGCTCGCGCGATTTATAGGCTGGGGGCGCCAGGTCGAGGATCGGAGATCCTTCCGGCCGCAGACGAGTGCCTTGATAGTACGGCGGCAGAAAGCCGTTGCTCCAGTTGCCAGGCCCACCTTGCGGCAACGCTAACTCCGTCATCACCACGTAGCCGGGCAGGTTCTGGTTCTCCGTCCCCAGGCCATAAGTCGCCCACGCGCCGATGGCCGGATCGCCACCGAGTCGGCTCCCGGTGTTCATGTGATACAGGGCTTCGGGATGGTTCAACGATTCTGCCTGGCAGCCACGATAGTTGCAGAGCTCATTCGCAACATAGGGGTCGGACAGGTACTTCCACTGATCGCACATCCAGATCCCGTTGTCGCCCACCTGGTTAAATTTGAACGGACTACCGACGAAGAATTTGAAACCTTTCTCCAGGCCGCCGGTCAGTTTCGACTCTTGCTTGTGCCGCTTGGACAACTCCGGCTTCGGGTCGAAGGTGTCCATGTGCCCGGGGCCCCCTTCCATGAAGAGCATGATCACGTTTTTGGCCTTGGCCGGAAGCATTGGCTTCTTCGGCGAAAGAGGGGAATCGTGACTGGGGGCCGCGGCAGCGCTGCTGCTGAGCAGGGACGAGAAAGCGACGCTGCCGAGCGATGCTCCCAAACCGTAAAGGGCCTGGCGACGGGTGAGTTGATGGGGATTCATAAGATTACCGTTGGAGTGGTTCCAAGGACGTTTAGTCGATGTACATGAATTCGTTCGAGTTCAACAGCAGCAGGCAAAGATCGGCCAGCGCCCGAGTCTGGGGGGAGACATCCGCTGGCTTGGTATCCCGTTGGTAATTCTCGAACACCGGCAGGATCTCGGTATACTCGAACACTTGGCCGGAGAACTCTTCGACCAGCGAACGCGTGATCTCCGTGGGGTACTTCACCGGCTGCGGACTCTTAGACGCATGGTAGACCTGCATGTCTGCTACGTAACGAGTGAGCCGATCAAGTTCTTTCTCCGTCGCATGACGTCCGAGGACCAACTGGAATGCTAAGTCGATCTGCGCGGTGCCCTTCTTACTGGACGCTTCCAACCGCTGGGCCAACGCGAGTGATCGGTCGATCATCGTGTCGCTGTTGAGTAGGGTGAACACCTGAGGCGTGACGGCGGCCGCTTCGCGAAGTTCGCACGAATCGTTCGGGTTCGGTTGATTGAACAGCTCGGTGAAGGGATCGGCCTGGCCGCGAACGTGATAGGCATAGATCGTTCGCCGATTCCGCTCGTCCGGCGTGGCCGACGGCTGGTAGGCCGGCGCCAGCGAAAACTGAATCATTCGTGGTTGCAGGGCCACTTCCATGTTGATCTCCGGCATGACCGGCAAGCCGCCTTGGCAATGAACCAGTTCGCCGGTGATGGACAGAATACCGTCCCGTATCTCTTCCGCACGGAGTCTTCGGCGAGGGAAGTGCGAGAGCAATTGATTGTTGGGATCGATCTCGGAGATCTGCTCAGGGGCGACCGGAATTGACGAACGGCGATAGGCGTGGGTAAGCATGATCTCGCGATGCAGTCTTTTGATGGTCCAGCCGTTGTCGACAAAGTCAGCCGCCAGGTATTCGAGTAGTTCGGGATGCGATGGCTTGCCCCCTTTGGCTCCCAGATTGTTCGGGTTCGCGGCGATTGCCTGACCGAAGTGATACTGCCAGATGCGGTTGACGATGGCTCGCGATGTCAGCCCGTTTTCAGGGTGGGCAATCCAGCGAGCCAGTTCCAATCGCCGGCCATCGATATCCGACGTTAACAGGTAGGGGGATTCCGAAGAGGGACTGGTGGGAATACCGACGGCACTCAAAACGCCTGGTTGCACGGCATCTCCCAGGGCCGATAAGGCACCCCCAATCAAGATATGCTGAACCACATCGGTCTTCGGCGCTTTAGGCCGTTTAATGCGAAGCTTGCGGGCAAACGTGCCACCGATCTGCGAGGCCGGGGCGTTGTACACGCTTTGCGCCATCGGCTCGAAACGCTCCAAGCGGCGCGTCCAGATCCATTCGTCCTGTTCGCGCACTTTCAGCTGTCCTTGCTCGACGTGATCGAGACCGCAATGCCGCGGTGGCTTCTCATCGTCAGGAAGATCGCGACGCTGCGCTTCGTCCTTGTAAGGCAAGCTATGTTCTTCGAACCACTGCTTCGCGGCCGCTTCCCGCTTCTCCACGAGTTTGTTCTTCTCGTCAACGGCGAACTTCAGCATCCGCTCGACGTGCTGCTTCTGCCTGTCGAAGCGGGCCTGATTCTCTTCGGGCAAAAACGGCACGTTTCGCTCGGCCATGTGCGTGGTTGAGAAGGCCGAATACATCCGGTAATAGTCGCGGGTGGGCAGAGGATCGAACTTATGATCGTGGCATTTGCAACAGCGCATCGTCTGGCCGAGGAAGGCCTGACCGGTGATGTTGACCAGATCGTCGAGATAGATTTGCCGAGCCTCGTCGTTTTCGACCATCGCATTATCCCACGGACCCATCCGCAGGAAACCGGTCGCGACGATCCACTCGGCCTCTTGCTGGTTGTAGGCACCACTCTCTTGCACTTTATAGACGTTTTGCTGTTTGCCGCCGGTACGCTCTCGGACCGACTGATCGGCCAGTTCATCACCCGCCAGTTGTTCGACAACGAACTCGTTGTACGGTTTGTCTTCGTTGAACGAACGAATTACGTAATCGCGGTACCGCCACATGTTCGAGCGCTCGTAGTCATTGGCCATGCCGCCTGTGTCGGCGTAGCGCGTGACGTCGAGCCAATGGCGTCCCCAATGTTCTCCGTAGCGGGGATTTTCCAGTAGTCGGTCGATCAGATCGCTCCAGGCCTGATCAGCATCAGCGGCCCACGCCTGCTCGAACGCGTCGATCTCTTCCGGCGTTGGTGGCAGCCCCAAGAGGTCCCAGGTCGCACGCTGGATCAGTTGCCGCGGCTGGGCCTGCTTCGCCGCGGGAAGGTTGGCGTTGGTCAGCTTTTGATCGACGAGTCGGTCGATCGCTTCGTGCAATGCGGGTTCGTCCGCGAGGATCTCTTTCTTGTCAGCAAGCTTCTGAAATGCCCATAGGTCGTGCGGATCGTAACGGCGATTGGTCCACTCGTCGGACGTACCACCGCTGGTCTTGACCAGTTGCCCCTCTTCGTTGGTCAGGTTCTCCCACTCGGCATTGCGAATCTCGGCTTGTCGCTCAGGCGAAGGCCATGGGGCACCGGCTGCGATCCAACTGCCAAGATCTTTGATTTGAGCCTCGCTAAGGCGGTCATTCTCCTTCGGCGGCATCTCGTAGCCGTTCCAGAGAACGGCCTGAAAGAGCGAGCTTTCTTCCGGCTGGCCAGGCACCAGCGAAGGTTCGCCTGACTCGCCACCGGCCAGCATCCCCTCACGCGTCAACAGGTTGTACTCACCGCGCACGTCCGCCGTATCACTGCCGTGACAGCCGAAGCATTTGGCCTGTAGTACCGGCAGAACCTTCAGCGTGAAAAGCGTTTCCGCCTCTGGGGTGGTGGTTTTCACCGGTTCGGCGGCTTTGGCTTGTCCCTCGAAGCCTAGCAAGGCGATCGCCATAGCGAGACGAACAGCAAATGTCTTAGGGCTTACCATGGTAATAGATATCTTGAATTTCATCGGAGGTCAGGGCAGAAGAGAAAATCATGAACTCGTCAATACGGCCGTTCAGGTTACGAACGGCGAACTCGGCGTCGGGAAGCGTAGGAAGCTCCCAGTTGCCGATCGAAGCGGTGCCGATCTGTGCCGTTTCCGGCATCTGCGCGGCAGGCACCTCGTGGCGGCTCAGCTCGCGCCCGTTGAGGTAATGCACGATGGTGCGCGAGTCCCAATCGCACGTAACGGCCAGGTGAATCCACTTCCCTTGCAGTGAAGGATTCCAAAAGGAAGGAGACAACGCCTTGTAGTCTTTCGGACCGTTGTTGATAGCTCGTTCGACGGGTCGGATCGAGAAATACAACTGGCCTGAATCGAGGATCTGCCAGTGCGGCTCTCCCTTGTCGTACGAATCGGTCAGAAAGAGCGAGTTGTACATGCGGTCCAGGCTATCGATTCGCGTCCAGCACGAAAACGTCAACGACGTGAACTCGCCGGGAATGTTGACCCGCACGCGGTCGGCCGGTTGCTTGAACTCCAAGGCGTTCTTTTCAGGCCAACGACCATTGACGACTTTGGCACCGATGATCGCACCATCCAGATCGCGGTTGGCCGGGACCCGATCACACCCCAGGCGGCGCTGCCAGTCGGTTAGCTGGTCGAAAGCATAGTAAGTCACCAGACGTGAATCACCGCGAATCGCGTCGGACCAGGTCTTCCACTGGGCATACCGCTGCTTATCCTGCTGCAGACTGAGCGATTCAAGCTCACCAATCCCAATGAACGCTTCCGGTCGCGTCGCCGAGTCGATCAAATCGCCTGCTTTCCCGACGCTGACCCCTTGGCCGGTGGTAATTCGCCGGGCCGTTTTCGCTTGAGGGTGCAATTCGACTTCGCCGTCAAAGACTTGCACTTCGACCGAGTCGAGGGAGACGGCCATGCCGAATTCCGTGCCCAGGTCGACGACTCTCATCTTGTCAGTATCGAGTGAAAAGCCGCGTGCCGCCGGGGGAACTATCGCGCGAATCTTGCCCTGACGAACGAGGGCATGGCTGGACGATTCCAACTCGATATCAGCCGGACCTTCCAGCACGACCGTCGCACCGCAGAAGAATTCAATCTGGGCAACGCCATCCTCTAGTTGAAACCGGCCGGAAGTCAATGCTTCGCCAACTTGACGCGCTGGCTGTCCCTCGGGCCAGGCTGGCTCGACCAGACGCGTCAAAATGGCGATGCCTTGCGAAGTGTTCTCTTGGGGTTCCCCTCCACCCCTGGAAGCAATGGGAGTCGATCCACTTCCGACAGACAAAAAGGACCAAATCAACCCGGCCGACAGAAGCACGCAAGCGGCCAGGGCAAACGCCGCGATCGAGGCCCATCCGAACGATATCGATTGGGCGTGCTGAGGTCGCGACCGCGTGAGTAAATCGTCGGTCAGGCTGGGCCGGGCCGCATGGGGCTGCAAGTCGAGGGTCGTCGTCAGCATCTGCCATTGCACGTAGAACTGGCGTGCCTCGGGATCTTCTTTCAGCAGCGTCTGAAGATGAGCGAGATCGGCATCGCTGATGGTGCCAGCTTCCCAGTCGTATAGCAGCGACTCGATTTCGGAGTAATTCTCGTTCATGCGCTTAACTCTCGGTGGCCAGTCGATGTTGGATACATTCCCCCAACTGCTTCCGGATACGCAGCAGAGCAACCTTGATGGCACCGGTGGTGCGGCTGGAATCGCGGGCCATCTCGTCCAGAGGCTTCGCCTCGAAGTAGCGGCTTTCGATTAATTCACGGTTCGAGGAATTCAACCGCTCCAGGCAGCGGCTCAGTGCGTCGCGTACCGACTCGATCTGTTCGGCCATCGATTCTGCCTCGCTCGAAATCGTTTCCACCAATTCCGAATCAAGCAGCACGCGGTCTCGTTTGCGATCGCGAAGATTGGCCAGGACCTGGTAGCGAGCGATCGTGAATGCCCAGGGGAGAAATGGCTTACGGTGATCGAACTGGTCAATCTTCCGCCACAGGACGACATTCGTCTCCTGCAGGACGTCGGCTGCATGGCTTCGCTCTCCAATAAGGGAGAAGATGTAGCCATAAAGCCGGTTCTGGTTCTCGGTAAGCAGCTGAATGAACTGCTCCGTGGGGTTTAACTCCGCCATGGGTATTCCTTTCCACCGGTATTTACCAAAGAAAGGGGCCCGGTTACAGAAAAAAAAGTTTCTGAAAATGATCGAGCTTCTCTAGCGGCGAACCAAGCCATGTCGGTTGGTTTTTACCTCATTGGCTGGAAAGGTAGTCACGGACGATCTCGCTGCGGAATCTTTTCAAAAAATTTTTTCGAGGCGCACTATCTCACTGAAGCGCTTCGCTCATAAATTGCAGGAACAGTCCTCGGGTCACTCCCTTTCTCAATTTCAACGAGCACGACTATGTCATCCATTCACCAACAACCTGAGCCAGGCGGCAAGCGCAAGCCCCAGGTCGTGGTGCGCGCTGAAAAATACTTCGTGTGTTCTTCGTGTGGGGTGATGGTGGAAATCCCGGAGGATGTCGTCGGTCAGTTGGTTATTGCCGTCGATCCTGCACCGCAGGAAAAAACTGTCGAGCAGTCCGTTGCCTGCGAAGAAACAACCCCGGCCGCGACCATTCCGCTGGCACCACCGAGGCCGAAACGCCCGAAACAACCCAAGCGGACACACCTGACCGGCGAGATTATCGACGGGCTGCGCGTGCCCCGCTCCGCAGAGTTGGATCGCGCGCTTGCCTGGGTCACGTTCCATTTGAAAGTGCTCGACCGGCAAGGAAGCGAACTGAAACGGCTGAAGAAGCTGCTGGAAAATGAATCAACTGCACGGGGGCCATGCCTGCGCCCGCATGGGTATGCGAAGAAGTTCGCCGACATCGAATTGCAAAATTCTCTGGGTCATCCATGCGAAGACCATGCCCACTCAAACGTGAGCATGGTACCCGAACGACGATTGCAAAACGCAAGCCAAACGCAAGAACGCGGGCCACCCTAAAAATCCTGTCCCCTCTCCCTTGCAGCAACATTTTGCATCAGCTAGCACCAAGCATGTTCGCGAAACGACTTAAACGCCGTGCTGTCAGTGACAGCGTTGGCGTAAGTTGTTTATTGAACGTCAAAATGCTAGCTGATGCAAAATGTTGCTTGCAGGGAGAGGGCTACGGTGAGGGTTTCATGAACGACCTTTGCCTGGCATCGCCGGACGTAGCTCCTGATGATTTGGAACCTCGTTCGCGCATGCGCTTCCATCAAGCGAACTGCCCCTCACCCTAACCCTCGCCCAGAAGGGGCGAGGGGACCGGAGCATGCTGCGCATGCGCTTCCCGTTCCTCGTTGAAAATCATGTGTTAATCACTCGGCCTCTTAGTTAAATTAATAAGACTTCCTGAAAACCCGCTGAACTGTCCTACCTCACCCAACAGACACCTATGAAACCCTCCCGCTTGATCGGCTTCCCCTTGTCGCGATTTAGTCGTTCCCTTTTACTGCTGGCCTTTGTCCTGCTGAGTGGAACTTGTTTCGCCGGTAACGTCGCGGCCCAATCCAATTGGCATCAGTTCCGAGGTCCGACCGGGCAGGGGATTGCCGAAGGCGTGACCCTGCCCACAGAGTGGGGCCCCGACAAAAACATTGCCTGGAAGCAGGAAGTGCCGGGGCTAGGCTGGTCTTCGCCGGTGGTTGCCGGGGATCGCATCTTCCTGACGACCGCCGTTGCCCAGAGTGAAGACAAGAAGGCGGATCACTCGTTACGCACGTTATGCCTGGCCGCAGATACGGGAAAGATCGTTTGGGACGTCGAGGTCTTCCTGCAGGACGGCGAAACGGCTCCGCGGATCCATGGCAAGAACAGCCATGCCAGCCCCACCCCGTACCTCGAAGGAGAAATGGTTTACGTGCACTTCGGTCACATGGGAACGGCCTGTTTGCGGCAGAAGGATGGCTCGATCGTCTGGAGCACGCAAGAGCTGACCTATCGGCCGACGCATGGAAATGGGGGATCGCCGGTGATTTGGGGTGATCATCTCATCTTCAGCATCGACGGTTCCGACATGCAGGCGGTCATTGCCCTCGACAAAACGACCGGCGACGTGGCCTGGAAAACCGAACGCAATGTGCCTGACATCCCGAAGTACTTTTCCTTCAGCACGCCGCTGCTGATTGGTGTCGACGGCAAGACGCAGCTGATTTCAGCCGGTAGCGGCGTGGTGATGGCGGTCGATCCGAGCAATGGAAAAGAGATTTGGCGCGTCGGCTATGGCAAAGGGTACTCGGTCGTGCCGCGTCCGATTTTTGCGAACGGGCTGGTCTACGTTTGCACCGGCTACGACCGAGCAACGCTGATGGCCATGCGGCCGGACGGGCAAGGGGACGTGACCGATTCGCACGTGGCGTTCGTCGTCGATCGCAACGTGCCGCTGAACCCTTCGCTCGTGGCGGTTGGAACGTCGGTCTACATTATCTCGGACAACGGGATTCTATCGTGCTTGGATGGACTGACCGGCGATGTCGTGTGGAAAGAACGTGTCGGCGGGAACTTCTCGTCGTCGCTACTGTATGCCGGTGGCTTGATTTACCTGTTGGACGAAGCAGGCAAATCGACCGTGGTGCGGCCAGGAGATGAATATGTGGTTGTCGCCGAGAACGATCTCGGCGAGCGTGCTTTGGCCAGCTTAGGGGTCGATGGCAACGACATCCTGCTGCGGACGGAGAAAGCCCTGTACCGCGTGAGCGACGGCAAGTAACGCGGTTTAGATGTTGGCGATCGTTCCGGTGCTGTCCGCAAACGACTCAGCGCCGGTGCCCAGTCGCTGCAGCATCGTGACGAACAGATTGGAAAGGGGAATGTCGACCCCTTTGGCCTTGTCTTGCCAGGGTTCCCCTTTGCCCAGCCAAGGTCCCCCTTGGAAGTTCATCCCGGCGTGGTTAATGTACTGGCCATGTTTCAGGCCCATCTGCTTGCCACCGGCGAGGATCAGCGGATAGTTGCGAGACAGGTGGAACGCACTGGAGGCCGAGCCCATCAGCAGCAAGGTGTTGTCGAGCATGCTGCCGGTTCCGGCCGGTTCCGGCGTCTCTTTCAGTTTAGTGAGAAAGCGTCCGAACTCTTCGTTGAGGAACTGACAATAGATGCCGAAGTTTTTCCAGCCGTCCGGGTTCTTCGTCTCATGCGACAACTGATGAGCGAGGTTAAAGCCAACGGCCCGGGCGAGATGGTCGCTGCGGCCAACGCCGTTTTCGCGGCCGATTTGATAGGTCGCTACCCGCGTCGAGTCGGTCTTGAATGCCAGGTAGATCAGATCGAACATCGTCTGCAGATACTCACGCGGCTGATCGGTGGTCAACTCCAAATTGAGCAAGTCACCGTCAACCGTGGGCAGCGGCACGTTAAGCCACTGCTTCGCCTTTTCGACCTTGATCTCGGCCTGACGGACCGAGTCCAAGTATTCGTCCAGGCGATGTCGGTCGTGCGTCGAAAGGGACTTCTTGAGCGAATTGGCATCGGCCAGCATCTCGTCGAGAGCACTCTGGCTGAGGGCCAGGCGTCGGGCAGAGTCGCCGTTTCGCTTCACGAACAACATGTCGAAGATCTGCTTCGGGCGATGCTCGGCAGGGATCGGGCGTCCGTTGCGATCGAACGAAATCGTATGGGTTCCGCGGGCCGTGCCGGTTCCCCCATCGGTCGACATCACCAGCGAGGCGATCCGCGTTTGATCGCCAACATGCTTGACGTATTCCTGGTCGAGTGAGATGGTGTTGGCGTACTCGCGATCGCCGCCTCCGGTCGGGGCGGCCGTCAGGAACTGGTCGGCATTGTTGTGCCCGTGAACGTCGCGCGAGCGTGGATGCGAGAAGCCAGAGAGTATCGTCAACTCCGACTTGAGTGGCTCAAGCGGCTGCATGACCTTGGAGAAGGTGAACTCCTGCCCATCGCCGTGCGGAAACCACGACCAGTCGTGGTACGAAGGATCTTCCGGCAGCGGCATCGGCACGCCGTCGGGAAAGTAGAAGCAGCCCAGTCGCTTCGGATTCACCGGTTGCGGTTCCCCAAACGCCGACGAGGGAAGCAGCGAGCCAAACAGTGGTAAGGCGAGTGCGACACCGCTTCCGCGTAAGAACCGTCGTCGATCCAGGCTACGAAAATTCAATCCCATGACTCGTTACTTTCAGCAGTGGTGGGCCAGCGGCGAACCGCCTGCGAGGATTACTTGCGGTGTCCTAAAACTATTATTGTGACTTGAATAAATCGCTTTGAACGATCGTGTGGATCATCGTGCGAAGGCCGTCCCCTTCCAGACGGACCTGGGCGGTGATGGCATCGACTTCGGCCCGATCCTCGAATCGAAGGGGACGTCCCAGGGCGAACGTGGCGAGCTTACTGGTCATGGCTTGCATGAACTGATCTTGTCGGTTTTCCAGCAGGAAGCGTTTCAGGCCGTCCATGCCGGAAAGCGTTTCGCCGTTGAACAGCTGACTGGATGCATCGACCGGCTTGCCGCGAATATCGTTCCGCCATTTGCCGAGCGCGTCGTAGTTTTCGAAGGCGATCCCCCACGGGTCGATCTTCACATGACACGACTTGCACGCCGCGTGATTGCGATGATTCTCGATCCGCTCCTTGAGGGTCATCTTCGCGATCTCAGGATCGGCCAGGTCAATCTGCGGTACCGCAGGCGGAGGTGGCGGCGGCGGATCGGCCAGCAAACATTCGAGTAACCAGATGGCTCGCTTCAGGGGATGCGAGTCGGGGTAATCTGAGTTCATCGCCAAGACGCCTGGCTGCGTGAGTAGGCCCCCTTGCCGGAAGTCTCCTTCGAGCGGAACGCGGCGGAAGTGATTGCCGTACACGCCGGAAAGGCCGTAGTGCTGAGCCAGACGCTGATTGACCATCGTGTAGTCGCAGTGCAAAAAGTCGAGGACGCTCGCGTTCTGATCGAGGATTTCGTCGAAAAGGGCAACCGGCTCGTGCTGCATCGCTTCTTTCAGAAGGGGATCGATCTGCTTCAAGTTGACGAACCCGAGCAGTTCCAGATTCAACCACTGATGTACGAAGTGCTCGGAAAGTCGATCGCTGCGCGGATCCTTGAGCATCCGCTCGACCTGGGCAGCCAGGACCGTGTTGCCGGACAGCTTGCCACTTTCGGCTAACTTCAGCAACTCGTCATCGGGCAAGCTGCACCACAGGAAAAGCGAAAGACGCGACGCCAGGCGGTAGTTATCAATGGCCGAAGTGGTCGCGGTTGTTTCGTTGGCACGTTCGGCGGGAGGCGATTGGGCCACGTATAAGAACTGGGGAGACGACAGGATGGTCGCTAAGACTTCGAGCACGGCCTCTTCAAAGTGATCGCACTCGGCACGCATCATCTTGAAGAGAGCAAGCTTGCGGTCGACCTCCGCGTCAGTCGGTATGCGTCGCCAAGCGCGAGACATGAAACGCTGCAGGATCTCGCGGGCATAAGCGAGTTCATCCCCGGAGTGCTTGCTGGCGAAAAAGAGATTGGTGTGCGATGCGGGCGGCCACTGCTGATAGACGGGGGCTTCGACCAGGACGTAATCAATTTGCACGTCGCCGGACGACGCGGCGCTGTTCGCGATGCGGATGTATTCAGAAGGGCTGGGGATGGCTCCCATCGAGGATGTTTTACGAACCGAGTTACGCGGGTAGATTTCCCCCAGGGGAACGTCCCATTGAATCAGCTGAGGATCATCAGCACTCGCCGTGACAGGAACGTCTTCGTCGCTGACGCGAAGCAGTGCTCGTCCTTCGTTGCTCGCTTGCCAGCCAAACAGTAGTTGCAGGCTCGGATAGCCTGGGCTGTCGCTATTGACACGCGAAGCCCTGACGGTGACTCGCATGGTGCCTTCGTCAGGCAAGCGATTGCCGAGTTCAACAATCAGATTCTGTCGACGGTTTGCCGGCAGGATTGCTACGCAGTCGTGGCTGGCAGGAAACTCAGGCTTCGCATCGGTTGGAGCGAACGCGTACTTGGCGCCATGGTAAGACCACTCGGCCTTGGCCGTTCGACCGGTCGAGAGCTGCTTGTAATACGCGGTGGAATGCGGCTGGTGAAAGTTGTTCTCCAGCTTGGCGAGTTCCGCCGCCAGCTTCTCTGGGTTATCGGCGTGGTCTTTCTTCGCTTTGTTGATCTTGTCGTCCTGCTGCTTCCACTCGCGGCTGGCTGCGTCTTCCATGGCAACGCCCCAATACAGCGTGGGGGGGCGATCGCCGATAAACGACGCACGGTCGAGGGCTTCGCGGGCCAGACGATGGTAGGTTTCAAACTGGGAGACAGAGAGATGAAGCAGCTCCGAGCTGTTCTCGAAGCCTTCCTCCGAATGGGGTTCCGGCGGAAGGTCTTTGGCGAAGTCCCACGGCAGACCGAGCAGGTCTTGCAGGGCATAGTTGTATTCGTAGCGGGTCAGACGACGGAAGGCCGAATGGGTGCCTGACTGGCGACGCAGGGCCGATGCCGCTTCCAGTTCACGGGATAGCCAATCGACAATCTGGCGACGCTCGGCGTCTCCCATTTCATATTGGTCAGGCGGGGGCATCTCCCCTTTGGTGACGGCGGCAAAGACCTCGGTCCACCAGTCCGTATCGCCGCCTCGCAGTAGATCCGGATCGAGTGCAGAGACCTGCACGTTCCCCTCCATGGTGTCAGGACCATGGCAGTCGTAACAGTATTGCGACAGCAGCGGCTTGATCGTCGACTTGAACGTTTCCAGATCGGCCTGGGGTGGCTGGCCATCGGAGGTCAGCGATTTGGCTTCTGCGACTGCCGCATGAAAGCGAGAACGCTCGAGGCCGGTGCGTTTCAACTCGGCAAGCGAAGGAGGCTCGGCGCGGAGGGTACTTGCGAGCGCAACCAACAAAGCGGTAGCGCATAGTGCAAATCGCAGCGAATAAGTTCGATTCGAGGTCTTCGACATGAGTCAACAGGCCCAGGAAAACGGCAGGTACTGCCAGCTGATCGGCAAGCAGCGGAGGCGGGGCAGGGGGAGTTTGGGTGGGGGCATTCGTGGTGAGTGTGCAACTACCATTGATACCACTTTATTACCGCAAAGGATATGCAAATCTGCCGGTAAATTTTGTGGCATTTTGATTTAGAAAAGGCTTTGCCGGCAGATGGAAGACGAAATGAGCGCGGGACTTAGGTCATTCTGGCGAGGATTACCAGACCAGCGGAACCCGATCGAATCGCAGGAATTTCCATAAGTCGAATGGATAATTAGGTTTCCCGCGAGTTCCCCCTTTTCTGTTCGACGAATGTTGAATGGATCGGATCAAGCCGATGTCGTCATTGCCATCGAGGGGAACAATGATGCGGCAAGGATGAGAATGCCGACGATGAACTGCCGATCGCCCGGATGCTGTAACTGCGTCCGGGTGGGGCACAAGATGGGTGAGGTCTCGTGCATGATCGTTCAGGGGGCTGACAACTGGCATGTCCAGGACCTGATTCAGCAGCTTGTTTCATAAGAAAACAGCAAGAATCATCGCCCCCTGTGAAAAAGTTTGACATCCGCCCCGGAATTCAGGACGCTAAACGCTCTGACTTTCATCGTAATGGGGAATCTCGTGGGGGGAGATGTCGATGCAAAGCTTCTTGAGGGCCGTTGCTGGCGTTCTTGTTGCCGGACTGATGCTTGTGCCAGTGCATGCCCAGGAACTGACGGGCAGGGCAGCCGATGCGGTCAATCAGCTGAACGAGCAGATCGATGCGTTGAACGAAGCCGAGAAGTGGAACGAGGCGTACGAGGTCCAACTGAAGGTCATCCAGATCTTCGTCAAAGAGCTGGGGCCGCAAAGCAAGGCGACCGCCGCCGAGATGGAGTATGCAGCGGATCAGCTTTTCGACATGGAACGCTACCGCGAAGCGAAGCCGCTGTACGAGCAGGTGCTGAAGGTCTATGGAAAGGCCTACGGGCAAGAGAGCGAAGAGTACGTCATCGTTCAGATGGGACTCGGACAGGTACTCCGGTTTCTTTCCGAGAACGACCGCTCGCGAAGCGTGCTGGAGAAAGCACTGCCCAACGCCAAACGCTTGTTTGGGACGAAGAGCCTGGAAGTGGCACAGGTTTTCGAAGAGCTGGGGATGACCGAGTTCAACGCCGACAACATGGAGAAGGCCCGCGATCATTTGCTTTCCGCGGTGAAGACGTATCGACAGCTGGAAGATCTGGAAGGAGGTGAAGAAATCTTCGCCCTCACCCGACTGGGTGCCGTTGAGAATGTGCTTGGCAATGATCGGCAGGCCGAACAGTACCTCAACCAGGCCCACAAGGTTGCTGTCGACGTTTATGGCAGCGATAGTCTCGATGCGGCCGATGTCCTTCTGGAACTGGGGAGCCTGGCCGAGATGAAGGGGGACCTGCCGACGGCGCGAAGACATTATGAACGAGTGCTTGCGATCGCCCAACTGCAGCAAATGCCGGAATCCGAAACGGCACGCTTCGCCATGAGCTACCTGGCGAATGTATTTACCAGCCTGGGAGACTACGTTTCGGCCGAACAGTTGCTCCAGAAGTTGTACCGGATCGAAGTCGATCTCTTCGGCAAGGAAAACCAAAACTCGCTCTATACGCTCATGGACCTGGCGTATCTCGATGACGAGCAAGACAAGCATCGCGAGGCACGAGAGAAGTATGGCGAGGCGTTGGAACTCTCGCGGCGTCTGTTCGGAGAGACCCATACTACGACGCTCGATTTGGAACACAGCGTCGCTGGCGTCGACCATTTGCTCGGCAAATACGACGAGGCCCGCGAACGATACGATCGAATCCTGGCCATGTTCCGCGAAAAGAATGGCAGTGACAGTATCGAGTGCGGTTACGTCAATTGGTCGCGGGGATGGCTCGAGCATGACGCTGGCCAATATGAAACGGCCCGTAAACTGTACGATCAAGCACTCGAAGCTCATGTGCGAATCCTGGGACCAGAGCACCCCGAAACGCTCAACCTGAAGATGATGCGGGCCTACCTGTCCGCGAGCGAAAAACAATGGGACGAAGCGTTCGACCGTTTTGACGCCTACGCGCGAGACACGCGTGTTTTCAATTCTCGGATACTCGCTTCCCTCTCGCCGACCGAGCAAATCTTGTATCTCAAGATGGACGAAGAGAAGTCCGTCGCCATGGCCCTGGCACTGGCCAATAGCGAGGACCCGGCTGCCGTCGAGAAATCGGCTGGCTGGCTGTTGAACTACAAGGGGGTCTCGCAGGAATCGTTGGCTGCACGCGAAACATTGACGCGAGATCTGACCGATGCCCAGTCGCGGGAGATTGCTCAGCAACTGCTGCAAGTTCGCCAAGAGTTGGCCTCTTTGGCGCTGGCCAAACCGGAAGAAGGAGAGGCCGATGCGCGAACGGCCAAGATTGCCGCACTCTCGAAGCAGGAAGAGACGCTCGGGCGTCAATTAGCCGAGCGAGTCGGCAAGCCGGTCGTGCAAGATCATTGGGTCGAGTTGGATGCCGTTCGCGGCGTGATGACCGACGATCAACTGATGGTGAACATCATTCAGGTTCGTCCCATCGACCTTTTCGCGGTCAGTGCCGGTCGTGATCGTTTCCGCGATGCCCGCTACATCGCCTACATCATTCCGCCGAAAGGGAAGGGAGAGGTCCAACTGATTGACCTCGGAGAGAGTGCTGCGATCGATCGCTCCATCACCGAAATACGCAGCTGGATAAGCGACAATCAGCTCCGCGACTCGTTCCTTTCGCAAACCACCGGCGAGGCGGAATCGACTGCCTGGCAGACGGTCTTGGCCCCGGTTAAAGAGAAGTTGTGGGATCCGATCGCCAAGCGAATCCCCGCCGAGACGAAGCAGCTGCTGTTAAGCCCCGACGGGGCATTGTGGCTGATGCCGTGGAATTCCGTGCCGACCGCCGAAGATCGTTTTTTGATTGAAGACTATTCGATCCGTTATCTCACCAGCGGTCGCGAACTGGTTCTGCCCAAGGACAAAGCAGTGATCGGGCCGCCTCTTTTGTTTGCCGATCCCAGCTTCGACCTGACGCCCGATAGTGTCCGTAATGCCGTGCAGTCGATCTTTCGTTCGATCGACGTGCAGAAACTGCCCGTCGGCGCGATCTCGCGAACCGCGATTCCACAGGTATCCTCTTTGCCGAGCACGCGGTTAGAAGCCATGGCGATCGCCCCGAGCGTCACGCAAATCTGTGGTAAAGAGCCGATTCAATACCTGGGCAAGTTTGCGCTCGAAACGGTTGCTAAGCAGGTGAAGAGCCCGAAGATCCTGGTGCTCAGCACGCATGGGTTCTTCCTGCCAGAACAAGACCGGCCTGCCGGCCAATCGGTGGCCACACGCTCGGCGAATCCTTCCCATGCGAAGAACGGTAAGCCTGAGAATCCGTTGCTTCGCTGCGGGTTGCTGTTGGCCGGGTGCAACAACCCGACCGCTCGGGGCGATGATGGTATTTTGACCGGCATGGAGATCCTCAGTCTCGACCTGCGCGGCACAGAATTAGTCGTGCTGAGTGCCTGCGAGACAGGCGTGGGGAAGGTGAACTCCGGCGAAGGGGTCGCAGGGCTGCGTCAGGCATTTCAGCTTGCCGGAGCCAAAACGATTGTCTCCACGCTATGGCAGGTGCCCGACCGCGACTCGGCTCTGTTGATGCGTGACTTTTTTCAGAACGTGGCCGATGGTAACTCGCATTCTGAAGCACTACGTCAGGCTCAGATCCAACGAATCGAAGCACGCCGCAGTCGCTATGGCGCAGCGCATCCTTTCTATTGGGCTGCCTGGACGCTGACCGGGGTGTGATCCATCGGTCCATTACTTGCTGCCAGACTTCCCGGTGAAGGTCCACGCTGCCCAGAAATAGGGATGGGCGGCACCGTATCGTTCGCGCCGGCTTTCAATGCGCTGAAGCTGCGCGGCACGCAGGGCATCAGCTGGGGTTTGGTCTTCGGCCATCTGCTCGAAGAAGTCGCGCATGAGCACGGCCGAATCGCGGTCCGGCACCTGCCACAGCGTTGCGACCACGCTGTGAGCGCCGGCAAGCTGAAACGCTTGACGCAACCCGGCAATTCCTTCGCCAATTTGAACCTTGCCCACGCCCGTCTCGCAGGCACTCAGCACGACAAGCTCCGTCCCTCGAAGATCAAGCCCGACGATTTCGAGCCCGGTAAGCACGCCATCGTCACCACCCGATGGTGGTTGATTGCAGCCTGCCAGCAGCAAGCCGCAGCGAAGCAGGGGGTTCTCGATTGGTTTGCCATCGGCGGCAATCAAGCTCGCCGAGCGGCTGTTTCCCACGCCGGCGACGTGGTCGCTTGTCTTGGCTTGCTGGTCTGGCAGGAAGTATCCATGCGTACTGAGCACCAGCATGCGAGGTTGATGGACGCGTTTGACGACGCTTTCCAGCGCATACTGACGCATGTACTTGGTAGGCGGCTTGCCGACGATTTTCTCCAAGCTCGGGCTGATCGCTTCGGCTTCGAGTTCGGTGTTGGGAAGTGTTGGAACTTTGCGGATGGCGGTCTGCGAGACCAGACCCCGATTGGCGTTCGGATCGAACTTGAAGTCGCGGAAGATCGCCTTGATGGCATCGATGACCTTTTGCGGCGTCAGGTCGAAGGTGGGATTGGCGAAAACCAAAGGCCGGTTCTGCGAGGGTTCGCGAGTCTCTTCGACCAGTTCTCGCCCGCTGATCAATAAGCGAAACGCATATTCTTCAATCAAGTATCGATCGCCTTCCAGCGGCAGCGCGGCCCACGGAACGAGCCATAGGGCACCATCGGGGCTGAGATTCAACCGCTTCGTATCAGGACGGATGTGCTCGGCCACCGGCAGCCAGACCTGCTTGGTCACGGCTTCCAGGGCGGCGCGGAGCTTCTTTTCGGCTTCGGGTTCCCCTTGCTTGTTAATCGTCCCGTCTTTTTTGCCTGCGGCGGTGATCTCGGCTCGGGCCTTCTCGATGGAAGCATCGATCTCTTCGGCCAGGCCTAGATCGACCAGTTGAATCTCACCCTGGCCTGCGGGAGGTATGATCCAGGCCAGGTAGCGCGCGGGAAGCAGGTGGCTAATCGATGTCTTCTTCGCTTTCTCAAAGTCGACCGGTTGGAAGCGAATCCAGGTAATCAGCGTTTCGTCCCTGGCCAGCGCGTCTCGGACGTCGTCGAGTTCGATCCAACGCTCCAGTTCAATTGATTGGCCGACCTTCAAGGAGAGCCGACGAGTAATCTCGCTCTCTTGTTCGGTTAATTGATCGACCTTCTTGCGCTGAGCTTCGGCCTGATCACCTTTTGGAGTGGTCAGAACGGCGCTGGCCAGTTGCCGGCGAATGTCCAGTAGCTGCTGGCCAAGTGCTTTCGACTCGGCATCCCCCGTGTCGCGCATGAGGGTCTCGCGGGCCGCGAGCGTGGCTTGCGACATCCCTTTGTCGTTGATCAACCAGTCTGCCGACGCCGTGACGTAAGCCGGATTGTCCATTTGCTGCCAGGCGATGGTGAAAGCGAAATCTTGGTGGATGTCGCTTTTCAGCAGTCGAAGCTGCTCTTGTGGAGAAAGGCCTGCCATCAAACGCGCGGCGGTCGTGCGGACCAGGCGACGAATCTTATCGGACATCTCCAGCACGTCGTCCCACTCTTCCCGTTCCATCTGGATCCAGCACAGCGCGAACAGTGCCGCCAGGTTCTTGGGATGGTTGTCGCCGTAAGTGTCATGCAAAACGGAATAGGACTTCTCGATGGTCTGTTGAGCCAAGTCCAAGCGGCCAGCCATCAGGTGCAGGCCACCCAGTCCCAGAAGTGCTTCGGCGACCAGCGGGTGATCTTCGCCAAGTGTTTCGCGGCGAATTCGCACCGCTTTTTCGGCCAAAGCGAGTGCTTCTTCCGGTTCACCCAGTTGCTGTTTGATCCCGGCCAGGTTCAGCATGGTCATCTGGACGTAGGCGTCGTTCTCACCCAAATGTTTGATGAAAATGTCGAGGGCCTGTTGATAGAGATCCTGGGCTGTTTCGTACTCTTCTTTGTATTCCAGGTCGTAAGCCAGATTGTTGAGCGACTCGCCCACGTCGATATGATCCTTGCCGAACGCGCGCACGCGAGCGGCGTAGACCTGTCGATCGAGATCAAGGGCTCGATCGACATCCTCCAGGTCGTAGTAAACCCTTGCCATATTGTTCATGACCTGAAGCGTGTACTGGTGGTTATCTCCCAGCTTCGCTTTGAAGATTGCCAAGGCACGCGAGTAATAGTCTTTGGCCGCGTCGTATTCGCCCAACGATTGCGCCACGACGCCGAGATTCAGAAGCGACTCGCCGACGTGCTCGCTGTTGGCCCCGGCCACGCGGGTACGCGCTTTGAGGACGATGTTGTGAAGACGCTTCGCCTCTTCGTACTTACTAAGGCGAGCGTAAAGTAATGCCAGGTTGTTCATGATCTGAAGCGTATCAAGGTCTTCGGGGCCGACGATCTTGTTCGCAATTCTCAGCGCCTCGATATAATACTCCTCACTCTTTTCATATTCGCCGAGGTTGCTCAGCACCAGCGCGGCGTTGAAGTAGGATTCGCCTGTTTCCCGATGGTCTTCGCCCAGTTGCTGGCGTCGAACTCGCAGCGCGTGCAGGATGGGAGCTTTTGCTTGCGAGTACTGTCCGAGCGCCATGTAGATGTTGCCGAGGTAATTCCACTCGTACGCCATCTCGGTCGTGAAGTCACCCAGTTCGCGCTGCCCGATCTTGAGGATCTCGTTTTGAACGGGAAGCATGGCCGCGTAGTTTTCCTGGGCCTCTAACTGCTGCAACTGTTGATAGAGTTGGTTGATCCGCTGCTGAGACGCTGGCGAGAGTTGGGCATACGAAGCCTGGGCCAGGACGAGTTGAATCAGCAAGCAGGTCGCGGTCATCAATATCAAACGCATTTCCAAGTTCCTCCCACCGGAAGTGTTCTATCGGTGCTGCGTGTTGAACGACGACCCGTCACCAAGGGATCGCGCATCGATAAAGTGGCTACCTTTAATTTGCCTGACGATACTCGCAGGCTCAAGTCCTTTTGCTGTGTCTACTGGGGGGAACGCTTATAGCTTTGACATGCGTAGGCATGATGAAATTTCAACGGTTTCCGTTTCAATTCCGAGCCATCAATGGTATCTTCCAGGAATATGAGCATTGATATCGAGAACCAATCGGAAGCAGCACTCGTCGCCGGACTACGGTCCGGCGATCAAGCCGCGTTTCGAACGCTCTACGAGCAGTTCGGCAAACGTTTGGAACTCTTCGTGAAGAATCGTTGTCCCAACGAAGCGGACGATCTGATTCAGCAAACCTGGTTGAAAGTTTGGAATTCACGCGATCGATTCGAAGGAGGCAAGCTCGGGGCGTGGATCATCACGATTGCCCGAAACACGATCTACGATCACTTCCGCAAGGCGAAGCCGGAACCGCTGGCGAACGAATCGATTGTGATTGCCGAAATGGCAACACAGTCGCTCCGCCTGGAGCAAGAAGAAGAACTGGCCCAGCTCCGCGATTGTTCGCAGCAGCTTCCCGAGACGAGCCAGCGGATCGTGCGCGAGTTTTATAACGGAGTTCCTGGAGAAAAAATTGCCGCGGCGGAAGATATCGAGCGCAGCACCGTCTATACCCGTGTTCATCGCGCGCTGGCAAGTTTACGAAAGTGCATGGAGCAAAAACGGGCATGACGTTGACCTCCTTAAATATCCCGGAAAATCCGCAGCACCTGGCCGAGTGGTTGGAAGAGCTAATCTGCTCGGAAAAACTCTCCCAGGCCGCGGTCCAGTGGGAAGTGCTCGCTGACGCGCCGTCCGATTCCGCCCCGTTGTCGCTCGCCGAACTGGCGGGCTCGCACCTCTTAGAAATCGATGAGAACGGACTGAAGTCGTTGCCGGAAGAAGATTTGCGACGATTGATGTCGCACCCGGAAGCGATCCTGGAGTTGCAAGAGCACATCCTTGCCGAGTGCCCCGAGTACTGGCAACGATGGCTGGGAGGTCCGCGCGCATCGACAGCAAGCGATGCGGCGTGGACACGCATCGAGGCGCAACTCGACCAGCGGCCGGCAGCCAAACCGCCGGTCGAGACGAGAGGGGGAAGTTCATCTCGCATCTGGTCCGTCATGGGGACGGTGCTGGCGATTGCAGCTTGCCTATTAATCGGGATTTGGGTGATCCAACCCCCGGCGAAGCCAACTGGCTGGGGTTTCAACGAGCCTGGAGTCCTGGAATCGGCCCGCTCGGAAGACGAACTTCTCGACACGCTGGCCGACGCCACGCACGCGTGGTTCAACAAACGCCCGCAAAATCGAGAAGAACTAGCTCTACGGCTTAAGCAATTCGACGCCGGATGCCAGAAACTGCTGGCCGCGGAACTTGCTCCCTTGCAACCGAAAACGCACGAGTCTGTGGACGCGATATGCCAGAAAACGCGTGACGAGATTGCCGGGTACCTGGCCCAACTCAGCGAGGGAGGCGATCCGTCGGCGATTCGCAACGCCGCTGATCAAACGGTGACCACCCTGGAAGAAACGCTACGTCAGTTGAAGCAGCCTTCTTAGTTTCTGCATAAAGACTTTGCTTATAGATTTCGAAGGTCCATCGGACATTTTTCGGATTATTTTGGAGGAACTGCGATTTTCTATGGGACATCAGCGCTTTGGGCCCGTTAACCCCATGAAGTAACTCCAACTAGCATAGATCGCTGGGAGAAACCCATGCCGTACTACCTCCGATGTGGCGTCGCGCTTGTTCTTTTCCTGTTCACCTGTGGCAGTCTGCCGGCGGCCGACGATCTTGAGAAGCAGCTTCTCAAGCAGGGGCCGCTCATCATGGAGCAACTCAAGCTTCGTGGTTATAAGAACGTCGGCGTTCTCAAATTTCGCGTCAAAAAAGGGAATGAAGATTCAAGCGATGCCGTGGGCACGTTGAACCTGCGCTTGACCAAGAAATTGGAACTGGCACTGGTAGTTGCCAACGATGCCCGGAACCCGATGGGGCTGGTGGGGGATGCGAGCAAAGTCGCCGCCCAGATCCCCGGGGCCAGTCATCTTTCAACCGAAGGACGCAAGAAGTTATTCTCTCGCGAGTATCCCTTAGCCTGGGGTGAGGAAGAAGTCGTGCCGGATGCCTTTCTAACCGGTGTCGCACTCATCTCCAGCGACCTGCGAACGATAACCGTGGGCATCCTGGGATTCGATCAAACTTCCGATTCTCTCTTTCCGGTTGCCAAGTTTCAGGCAACGCCTGATCTGGAAGATTTGCTCGATAGTGGCGAGAGCTTCACCGTCCGCGGCGTCTTCGACGACGGTAGCCTGGCCATGACTCAGGAAGAGCGAAAGGACAAAGCGACCGAAGAGGCATTAACGACTTCGCTAACCGTCAAGCAGGAAACCGAGGACAAGTCGGAGCCGTTCGAGTCGAAAGTGCATCCGCTCAACAGTAGCGACGCGCCGGTCGAACTGGAGATTCGCTACGACAACCAGGTACAAGACATCGAGTTCCGCGACGGAGCGGCGTTTGTCGCCGAACCTCAAGAGGGGCAAACCGTCATGCTAGTGATCCGCCGCAAGTCGAACAATAATCGGCTGGGCCTGGTGCTGAAAGTGAACGGCGAGAACACGCTCGGTCGAGAAACGGTTGCCGACGCGCAGGCCAAGACCTGGGTCCTGGAGCCGGATCGAAAAGAATGGGGCTTCCAGGGTTACTACGACTCGGCGAACAACACGATGGAGCGATTCAAGGTCCTTTCACAAGCCGAGTCGAAAGCGAAGGAAATCGATTACGGCGAGTTCGTGGGTTCGATCTCGGTGAGTATCTTTCCCGAGCAGAAGGTGAAGCCGAAAGTCAGCACCGAGCTGTTGACCGACGAAGGGGAAGATTTTCAGATTCTGACCCAGGGCGATTTTCCGAGCGAAAAACCATCGAACCTGGGAGCCCTCAAACAGCAACTGGCCCAGAACGTGACCCGAGGTCTGATCAGCAACGGCGAGACCGAGGGGCAGACGCTCGGGACCACCAAGTTCGTCAAAGACTCCATTCCCATCATGACGGCCACGGTCAAGTACTACAGCCCTCAGGACTTGCCTGAGTAAGCTTGTCCCAGTTCCACCTCATCATCACCCAGGGGCAGCGCGGCATCGTCATTCTCTTTGCGGAAATCCCGCGGGGAGAAAAAAGACAAAAAAGAATTGGGAAGTCGGGAAGATGTCGCAAGCTCAAGCGTTACTTAGATGAAGACCGGCTGATAAAGCCAATTACCGAACACCAAGTACTTTTCTTACCAGGAGATTGATTCGATGTTGTCACGCCCAAACCGTCGCACTGTTGTTTTCGGCTTGCTCATTCTCTTCACCTTAGGGATGGGTGCCGTCGCGACCGATCAGGCCTCGGCTTCCTACTTGCGAGGTCGTCACTACTACAGCGGCTGGAGCTATCATCCCCGCAGCAGCTATTACTACTCGTACTACTATTACAAACCCTATTCGAGCTATTCAGGCTACAAGCACCATTACTGCGTTTACTACCCAACGCGTACCCGCTACGTCTACTACTACAACCCAGTTCGCCGCGTTTACTGGGGCCGCTACGATCTGAAGGAAAAGGGTTATTCGCTGTTGGCTGAAAAGGATCGGAAGGAAAAGCTGGATGACATTCCGGAAGATGCCTTCCCCGAACCTGGCAAAATGCCGGAGATTCCGGAATCGGAAGATGGCGAACGCATGCTGCCGATCGACCCAGATAGCCTGCCCTCGACGAAAGATCCCAAGGACGCCCCAAAGTAACCGGATCGTCCGATTAGCGAAACCGGCGAAGTCTCGGCCATCGAGACTTCGCTTTGCTCTTCTAACCTCGCACTTGGAATCCGCAGCCGTGTTTACCATCCAACGATTCGTCCCAGTTCAACCTTGCGTGACTCTGCTCAGTACCGGCCTGGCCTACGTTCTGATTCTTTGTGGTTCGACGATCTCGCTGGCAGCGGAATCGCCGGACGAAGCCAGGCTGGCGGCCAAGGTCAAAGAAGTGTTCCGCTCACGCTGTCTCGAATGTCACGGAGGGAGCGCCGTACAAGGCGGGGTCGAGGTGATGAAGGTTGCCGAACTGCGAGAAATGGAATACGCCATGCCTGGCGAGCCGGATGACTCGCTGCTGTACCAGGTACTGACCGAAGAGGACGAAGACGCTCGCATGCCACTGGGGCAACCGGCGCTGGATGCCGATGAAATTGCCTTGGTGCGCAAGTGGATCTCGGCGGGTGCCAAAGATTTCCCGGCCGACGTCGCCTCGCCGAGTGATCAGGTAAAGGAAAACGAGAAGTACCGCGATCCTGACTATCTATTGGAACAGATTCTGAAGCATCAGCGGAGCTTACCGCTGGAAGATCGCTTCTTCATCCGATACTTCAGCTCGCATCATTTGCTGGTGGGCGGTGCTACCAGGGACGAACTACAGCGACAACGCGATGCCCTGTTCAAAGCCCTGAATCATCTCTCGTATCAGAAGCAGTTGGTCCGGCCGGAAGTGGTGAACGACGACATCGAAACGTTGTTCGCCGTCGACCTGAGAAAGCTGAACTGGCACCGCACCGTCGCCAAGTCAGAGGATGATGCCGAAGAGCCCCGTTCGCTCGATAACCATGACCTGTTGATTCTCGAATACCCCTATGCCGTCATCTACGAAGCGTCGCAGACGTACGACTCGCTCGCCCAGGAATACCTCCGACCGTCGAAGATGATTCGTCCGGTTCCTTACGTGCGGATCGATTGGTTCTGCAGCACGGCCACGTTGCCACCGCTGTATCACGATCTTTTGCAATTGCCGCTCACGCTGGAAGAACTCGAGAAAAACCTCGACGTCGATTCCCAGGACAACATCGACCAGCGCATCGCCAAGCGGGCTGGCATGGCCGTCTCGGGCGTTTCTCGCAATAACCGAGCCGTTGAACGTCATCCGTACGAGCATGGGGCCTACTGGAAGAGCATCGATTACATCTCGAGCAAGGGAACCGATAACATCTTCATCGATCCGATCCACCTGGTGGGTACCGGTGGCGAGATGATCTTCAACTTGCCTAACGGAATGCAGGCCTACTACGTCGCCGACGGGGCAGGGGGGCGGCTCGACTTTGCACCGACCAGCATCGTGACCGACCGCTTGGCGGAAGACAAAACGGTTCGCAATGGCCTGTCTTGTATCCGCTGTCACGACCGGGGCATGAAAGCGTTTCAAGACGACGTTCGCCCCGCGGTCGAATTGATCAGCGGCAGCGGCCATATCGACAAACGTTCGGCATTGGAACTTTATCCGAAGCACGAGGTAATGGACGAACTGGTCAAAGCGGATCAGGAACGTTTCCTCAACAGTGTTGAGAAGCTGCTGGGGCATCCCCAGGATGACGAACCGCTCACTCCGGTCACCAAGCGGTTTTTGGAAGCTCCGCTGCAGCTACACACCGTGGCCGGAGAGTTAGGGCTCAGCTCGACCGACGAGCTTCGCGTGATCGTCCGCCAGCCTCGTTTGACTGGGCTCGGCCTGGTATCGCTGGCCGATGCCGGCGTCATTCGCCGCGACATGTGGGAAGACTTCTACGATCAGGTCATCACCGGCATGGGGATCGGTATCCCGGTGATCAGCATGGATGGGGTCACGCGGCCTGATTACATTCCGTCGACTTCCACTGTCGACGTGCGGGTATCGACTTCGCGTCGCAACAACATCTTCTCGCCGGGGGACGAACTGGCGATCTTCGTTGAGAACAAAGGGAGCCAGCCTGTCTTCATCGAGATGATCGGGCGAAGCTTCTCCGGCAAGCTGGCCAGCATTCTGCCTGCCGGAACGAAACTGGCCGCCGGTGAGAAGCGACGCTTTCCTGAAGACGGAACACTCAAAGTGAAGCCGGCACTGGGCCGCGAAGAGATCATCGTCTACGCCGGCGAAAAGGAGTTTCCCAGTGCCACGATCGTCCGGGGAGACAACGTCACCGATCGGATCGTGCATCCTTTTTACCAGCACGAAGGGGATGGCCGTCCCAAGTTCCAACATGATCCCCGCGGGTTGATTAAGAGAACGTTAACGATCGAAACCCGTTAGGCTTCCTCCCTGTAGCCAGCTACTGAGACCGTAAGGGAGCAGGGCCTGATTGGGGCGAACTCGATGTGGGAGAGATGCTGGTTCGCGAAAACCAAGTCGATGGATCGAAGTTTCGTTTCATTTTCACGAAGTGCGTGATAAGATGCCTCCGTAGCGGGGATTTCCTTGGAATCCCTGGAACCGTCATCCCTCGTCGCACTCATCCTATCGAAGCTCATCCCCGGGTATGTCTCTCAGCATGCGAACTTGGACGTCCGTTTCGTTTTTCTTCGGCGCGTTCCTGGTGTTGTTCACGGTCCATGGACGTCTCGCCACTGCGGCACCACCTCAGGAGAGCCCAAAGGCACTTCGATGCGCACTGATTGATGTCGATCAGTCTGCCTTGGCTGGTTTGGTCGAGGCCGAACTCATCACTCGCCCTGGCGAAGAGTGGCTCGAACGAACCGAGATCAATCGTCTGCTGGCGGAGAAGGAACTTCAGTCGCTCCTCTCGCCCAAGGCCGGGGACGGCCGCGTGGCCTTGGGGCAGACCCTGAAGGCCGATGTCCTCATCCTGTTGCGAACGACCCAGAAGGATCAGCAAACTGTGGCCGAACTGGTCGTGGCCGAAACCAATCAAGGACTACGTTTACTCACCCGGCAGTTCGTGGTTGGTGCTAACCTGGAAGAACACTCGGCGGCGCTGGTGGAGCTAATCGATCAGGCAATCGCCAAAGCCCGGCAAGAGGTCCGCCAGGTGTTTGCCGTGCCCCCGTTCGTAAGCGACGATCTGACGTACGAGTATGAAACCCTGAAGTCATCGTACGCGAAACTATTAGAGCAGTCGCTGCTCGATTCGCCCGGCGTGCTGATCGTGGAACTGGAAGAAGCCCAGGCCATTGCCAAAGAACTGAGCCTGACTTCCGAAAGCGGTTCGATCAAACGCCGCTTGCCCATTTACTTGTTAGGGCAATTCCGCAATGAAGGAAAAGAGGACCAGAGGAAGGTTCAGATCGCAGTCAGCGTTCAGCAGGGTTCGAAAGAGTTGGATAAGCTTCAAGCGGAACTCAGTCCCACGGCCGTCGCCGAGTTTCTACGCGAGAGCGCGCGCCAGGTAGCCCAGACGCAAGGGATCGAAACGACCGTGGTCGATCCCGCGGTCGAAGCCGAGCAACTTAACAAGCGAGCCCAACAGTTCAAGCGTCTGGGCAACTGGGGCGAAGCCTTGGGGCTGATCGAAGCCAGCTTGATGCTGCATCCGGATCAGGCGGAAGTCATTAGCCAGGCCATCGACGTAACCACCAAGTTGGCCTATACGTACAACAACATTGCCTTGGAGGATGTCGAGAAGTCGAAGGAACTCCACCGGCATGTTCTGAAACATCTACAGACGTTGGCCCAGCGGTATTCAGCCCAGCACTGTCAGCCGCACCTCAACTTGCTCCGTTTTTCGCAACAAGGTTACTTGAAAAGTTATGGAGCAGGGACCGCACTCAGTGAAGAGTTAATCGCCTTGCAGGACCGTTATTGCCAAGAGAAACACCAGTTGATTATGCAGCTATCAGAGCAGTTCGCCGAAGCAGGGGACTGGTCCCGGAGTGCGTATCTGCTTCACATGACGAGCGACGTCATGACGCCGGCGGACTACTACGCGGTAGTGACCAGCAAGATTCTCGAGTACCAGGATCAAACGAATCCAGAGTCGGTTGTTCGAAACTTCGTCAATGCACAATCCTCCGTAGACAGACTTCGAAGTTTGGAAGCCCGTAAGTTTCTTAAGCAGCTTGCTGAACATCCCAAGGCGAATGAAAAAGTTCGACAGCTTGCCAAGCAGTTTATTACCGAGTTGGGCGTTCCTGTGGAACTCGAAAAGAAGCGAACTAGTGGTGACCCCAACAATGAAACCCTGCTAACATTCAAGCCAATCGAACTACACTACCAGGACCTGCGTGGTGGCACCCGGCAATTGGATAGGATCGAAGGATGCATTCCATTGGAAGACGGCAGCGATATCTTTTTCGGATATCCGGGGGTGCTCTTACTGCGTCCGGGAGAAGATTTACAGCAGTTGTGGAAGCCGGGCGCCAATACCCGAATCGAATCGATTGCTTTCGATGGGCGTTACATTTGGGTGGCGGCAAAGGTCTCTTTTAAAAGGCCCCTTATCTGGGTTCTAGATCCTCAAAGCGGTGAGCAAACCGAATTGACCGCAGAGGATGGTCTGCCGCTGCTTGGTTCGGACGAGATTCCTGGCGTGAATTATTTAACGCCTACGGTAAAACTAGCCGCCGTCGGCAAAGGCCGGGCCATTTTGGCCGGCTACGTGGGACGAACTTGGTTAGCCGACGTCCAGTTCGACCCCGCTGGAAAACACAAAGTCAATGTGTTTCACGAAGCGAAAGAAGTTGTAGATCAGGCCGCACAAGACGTTGATTGGAAGAACGCAAACGTGGTGTTTCAGCCCGTTGCGGTGCGAACCCTCTCAGGGACGACCGAACTGGACAAGCGCCAACAAGTGGTAATGATTCACCGCGGTTGTTCCAATTACGTCTTTAACACCTATCCGCTGTTGGTTGATCCGAACGACCTCAGCGTCCGTGTTTCCGAGCAAAAGTTTACGAACCCGACGTCGGGCAATCACCCGAAAAACGTTTATCAGGGGGCACACTATTACGTCGGAGCGACTCCCCCATCGTTCGACTCGATTGGCTTGGTTCGTACAGGATATCCCGCTCTGAAAATTGAAACGGTGTTTTCCGGCATGCGAGAGGGAGAGATGGTCTTCAATCGATCCGGAGAATTGAACGTCGTCGGCACGCATTGGCAACGCGGAAGAATTGAAGATGGCAAGCTCAAGTCGTACGGTCCTGTTCCATGGCTCTATTCCAATCACTGGGGAGCATCAGAGCGAACGGTGACGCCGAGCTTTGTGAAGGGATCGTTGTCGATGGATACCCTGGCTGACAGCAATCATTTTGGAACTTTCATCGTATGCCAGGAAAGGGAAGGACCAACCGGCATGGTTCAGGTGCTATTCGATGGCTCAGGTATCTCGCTTAAAGAAGCACTTCACGGTCCTGAAGGGAATTTAACCGTTTCGAAATCACCATCGACGGCCAAACCACTAATCGCCGAGGATCGGAATGTCTGGAATCGCCCGCCCCGGTGTGTGGATCTTGCGTTTTCGCCAGACGGGCAGATCCTGGTAACGACCAGTCCGAACGCCGAAGATGCGATTCAGGTATGGGATGCGAAAACGGGCCAAATAATGGCCAACCTGAGCGGCGATACCAAGGGGGCTGACTTGGTCGTATTCAGTCATGACGGCAAAACCTTTGCTACGCACGATTCGCAGGGCCGCATTATCATTTGGAACGCGAAAACGTTTCAGCAAGTTGCGCAATGTGAAGGAGAGTGGGATAAGGTGGATCAACTCGCCTACAGTTGGAGTGACGACCGTCTGGCAGCTGCATTACATAAAAGAACGATTGTCACCTGGAGTTTACCGGATTCAACGCTGCTTTTTGAGAAACCGCAACCGAAAGGAGCATCCATGTGGCTCGGCTTTAACGCGGACGATTCTCTGTTGATTTCAAATGACTATGTGTCTGCTGCGGTAAGTAATGCAAATGATGGAACTTACATCGGCGAAGTCGAATCGATCATGACTATTGGCGGAATGTTGAGCGATCGATCGTTGGTGGTTGCCGGTCGCGAGTCGGACAACATCCTGATGAAATGGGATTCGGTGGACCTGACATCGAAAGAGCTATGGCCACGTATGATCGGCATTCCCTTGGCCGTCTCGCCAGATGGTCGTCTGCTGGCCAAGTACATTCGAGAGACGTTCATCGATGGCAACCGAAAAGAAATTTACCGCGTAGAGGTATGTGATCTATCGACTAAGCAGGTACTCGCCTCGGTAGAAGGACTATTCGGAAAGAAATACGTGTTCACTCCGGAGCAGGATGCGTTGTTGATCATCCTGGAACGGGGTGGCCTCCGGCGGCTGGAAATACCACCGACCGAAGATATGCTAACCCAGCTTGGCCCCCCACCACCTGCCATGCGAACCTGGACCGACAGTACCGGCAAGCACCGGCGCGAAGGTATCTTCGAGCGCGTGCTGGGGCAACAGGTTCAGCTGAAGACTTCCGCGGGGCAGACGATCTATGTCCCACTGGATCGTTTGTCGCCTGAAGATCAGAAGTACGTCCGTGAACAAACCGAGCGCTAATTCCTTGCCGTTAGATATGCCCATGGCAATTGAAGCCATTTCAAATCGTTGCATTCCATTCCTGTTGGTGGTCGTATGCCTGGCCGGATTGTCCGGTGTTGTCCGCGCTGCGGAAGAGGATGAGAGTATCGCGACCATTGCGCCGGTTTCGCAGCGATCCGATTTTTTCGGAGAGCAGCAGGCGACGCTGTCGTTTCAATGCGTTTCCGAAAAGCCTGTGCAGGGAAAGATTCTTTGGCAATACTCGGCGGGTGCTCGAACGCTTGCCCGTGGCGAGGACGCGATCGAATTGGCTGCTGGTCGGCCAAACGTCTTTGAACTGCCCATCGAGTTTCCTCCGGTTCGCGAGGGGGTCATCTTTGAGACGCAAATGGTGGTCACGATTATCGATGGCGACAACGAGACGCTCGCTCAGTACACGCATCCGATTTGGCTCTTTCCGAAAGATCCTTATACGGATCGCCGGGAGTGGCTTGAGCAGCTTGATATTCATCTTTACGATCCGGAAGATACCACGGCCAAGCTATTGGAAGAGGCCAAGATTCCTCACACGCGAATCACCAATTCCAACGTCCTGGCAGACTTCGAGGGTGGAATTCTTCTCGTCGGTAGCGGCACTTCCCTTCGTAAGAATCGAGGGCTGACCGATAGCCTGATCACGATGGCCGAGCGCGGAGTCCGCGTTCTCTGTTTAGCCCCGGTTGATGGAGAGTTTCCCTGGCCGACTCGTGAAGAGTTTCCCCAGCTGGCAAACGTGCAGTTTTCATCTAACGAGGTCATTCGCGACCTCGACAAACGGTTGAACCCTGATTTCGATGTGCTTGCCGAGCAGCGATTTGGAGTCGTGTTGGAATCGCGACGCGGGCAACTTCGCGTTAACCTATCGGAAGCACGCGCGGCTTGGCCTTGGTGGCAAGTTCGCTTTACCAATCACGGCACCTGTATCCTCTGTTGTTTCGATATGATCCCAACTTGGGACACGAGCCCGACGCCGCGTTTTTTGTTGGCGAACTTACTGGAAAAACTATCCTTGGAATCCCACTCTTCTCCTACGGAGCAATAACCCGATGCACAAGTTACTTTTTGGTATGACGCTGGCCCTGCTCATGGCTTGCACCGCGAGCACGCTCAAGGCCCAAGACACGGTTTATCCGACCGCCATTTTCGCGTTTCAGGAACGAGGCGCGGACGTGAAAGGATTGGGGAGCCAGGTTGCCGACCTGTTGTTTGCCAGCCTGGTGGTGGATCCGAATATGTACCTCGTCGATCGCGAAGACATGCAAAAGATCTTGCAGGAACAAGAACTCAGCGTGTCGGGCCTGGTCAACCCATCGGAAGCGGTTCAAGTCGGCCAGTTGACCGGCGCCAAGCTGATTTTGACCGGCAGCGTGATTCAGGCAGGCGACAAGCTGGTGCTCGTGGCCAAAATTATTGGTACGGAAACGAGCCGTGTTGCAGGTGCGAGTATCAAAGGACAGGTTGATCAGGACATCGATGAACTGGCCGAAAGTCTGGCCGAGGAAATCGTGAAGGAGATCAACAAGAACTCCGAGAACCTGGTTCCGAAAGTCGTTCCGCAGAGCGAACGCATCGCGGCCCTGAAGGAAAAGATTGGCAAGGCGAAGCTGCCGGTGGTCAGTGTTTCGATTGACGAACGGCACATCGGACAGGCCACGATCGATCCGGCTGCCGAAACGGAAATGACTCTTTATCTCCAGGAACTGGGGTTTGAGGTGGTCGATGCCAAGGACGGGGCGAAGAATTCTGCTGACATTAATATCGTAGGCGAAGGTTTTAGCGAGTTCACGGCCCGGGCAGGCAACCTGGCACCAGTGAAGGCCCGCGTCGAGATCAAAGCGATCGATCCCAAAACCGGCAAGATCATTGCCATCGATCGACAGACTTCGGTGGTTGTGGACATCAACGAGCAAATCGCAGGCAAGTCCGCGCTGCAAGCGGCATCGGCCACTATTGCCGAACGCATGATTCCCAAGCTCGTGAAGCCAGCCGATGGAAAAAAGGGGAAAAAGAAGTAGTACGTCTGACCCTCATCCAATCGTGATTCAAAGGGCAAGCTCACACGAGCTTGCCCTTTGTCGTTTCAAACGCACTCAGCAGGCGAGCTTGTCGAACGCAACTAACTTGGATCTTCCAAGATGCTCCAAAGCCGATAGCCTCCGCTGATGTTGCGTGCGTTCATTCCGTGTTGAAGAAGGATTCGAGTTGCCAGGTAGCCTCGCTGGCCAACCTGGCAGTAGGCTGCGATTGGCTGCTTGGCAGGTACCTCGTCGATTCGATCGCGGAGTTCTTCGATCGGGATGTTCACCGCACCGGGGATGTGCTCCTTGGCGTATTCGCCTGCCGTTCGTACGTCCAGTAGAAACAAACTTTCAGGCGATTGATCCGCGATCGTGCTCGCATGAATGATCGGCTGGTCTCCTCGCAGCACGCCGGAAGCGATGAAACCGGCCATGTTGACCGGGTCTTTGGCGTGGCCATATTGCGGAGCATAGCAAAGTTCTGCTTCTTCCAGATCGTACACGGTCATCCCCGCTTGGATGGCCATTGCGATCACGTCGATTCGTTTGTCAACGCCACTAGTTCCGACGGCTTGGGCTCCGAGAATCTTGCCGTCGTCAGGCGAGAACAACAGCTTGAGCAGCATTTGTTTCGCGCCGGGAAAGTAGCCTGCGTGGTCGGTCGGGTGGAGGTAGATCTTCTCGTAGGGAATCTTTTTGGCAAGCAGAATTTTTTCGCTCATCCCTGTCATGGCCGCAGTCTGGCCAAACATGCCGACCACCGCCGTCCCTTCGGTTCCACGGTAATGGGATTCTCTTTGGAAGATGCGGTCCGCGGCAATTCGGCCTTGGCGATTGGCTGGGCCTGCCAGGGGGATTTGAATTGGGTCGCCGGTTATCGAACACTTGGTTTCCACGACGTCCCCTACCGCATAGATGTGGGGAATGCTTGTTTCCATCTGATCGTTGACACGAATCCCGCCGCGCGGGCCACACTCGATGCCTGCTTCGGCCGCTAGTTTGCTGTCGGGACGAACGCCGATGCAAAGAACGACGAAGTCGGCGGCAATGACCGAGGAATCATTCAGCGTAACATTGACTTTGCCTTGAGCGGAATCGAACTGCTTGGCGGATGCACCTAGCCGCAAATCGATCCCTTCGGCGACAAGATGCTTTTCCAGCGGTAGGATCATTTCACGATCCCACGGGGGAAGAATCTGTTCGGCCAGTTCGACAATAGTGGTTTCGATGCCGCATCGAACGAGATTTTCAGCGACTTCGATGCCGATGAAGCCGGCGCCCACAATGACGGCACGCGTGGCCCCTTTCGTGGCCAGGTCCCGCATGCGATCGGCATCGTTTAAATCACGCAGGCTGACGATCCGCTCGTTATCGATCCCCGGCAGAGGAGGTCGAAAGGGAGAAGCACCGGTGGCAATGATCAAGCTGTCGTAGCTTTCGGTGTACTCTTTGCCCGTTTCCAAGTCTTTGACGGTGACGACTTTTGACTGGGGATCGATCTTGGTCACTTCGCTACGGACTCGGACGTCCAGACGCAGGCGCTCACGCAAGAGACGAATCGGGGCGACCAGAAGCCGGTCCCGCGATTCGATTTCACCCCCCACGTAGTAAGGAAGACCGCAATTGGCGAAGGAAGGATGGGCACCACGCTCGAGAACAACGATCTCGGCTTCTTCGCTAAGTCGCCGTGCACGAGCAGCCGCGGAAGCGCCTCCGGCAACTCCACCAACAATGACAATCTTCATTTCGTTCCCTCTCGTATGTTCGCTCCGTCGACAGAAGTACGTCGGCTGTCGACAGGTAGGATCTTAGTTGCCAAGTGGAATGTAAGTATAGCCATCAGACTGCAGATTCACATTCGTCGTCAATGCCGAAACGGCCGTATCGACGAAGACGGCCACATCCGCGGCGCTCTTTCCTTTTCCCTGCAGAGATTGCCCGCAAACGTACATCTGCACGCCTGCATGGTGAAGGTCTCGCAGGAGTTCGAGATTGGGGTTTCCTTCCGTCTGGTAGGTGCTTTTATAGGCGTCATCATTTAAGACCGCTAGTGTTGCGTCCCCATGAAAGACCAAAGCGATTTCCACCGTCGCAGGTTCTTTTCCGGCACCTGCATAAAGGTTGACGAACCGAGCGGCCTTTTCAATGGCGAGATTCAACTGGTCCGGTTCGGATGATTGCGTGATGTCGACGGCAATTTTGGAACCGGAACGAGGCTGCTGGGCGGCGTTGGACAAGTTGAAGACGCCTCCATGGCCGTTGATTTTCGGGAAGGTCTTCCCGCTTTGTTCTGCTGGCTGACGGCCAGGTACCGGGTGGTTCTTATGTGCTTCGGCGAAGCCTCGTTCAACGAACAGCGAAACAACCTTGGCGTGCGCCTTGATCAAGCCGGCAACGTAAGGGTCGTCGGACGTTTCGATGACCTTCACACCTTTGGGAGTGTCTTCATGCTCGATCTTGATCTTCTTGGTGTGTTGGAAGATTTCCGCAAACAAAGGGTCTCGCATCCGAATAGGGGACGGCTTTTCGAGACGCACCGTCATTTGTTCGACGTGCGTCTTGATGTGTGCCGCGACGCTGGGAACGTCCGACTCGGTAAGGGTCTCGACACCATTGTCGAGTTCTTTCACCGTGCGGCGGATCTTCTGGTGGTTCTCCAGCAAGTAGTGAAAGACCTCCATATCGACTTCATGCTGATCATCTTGACCGTGGCCAGGTCCCTGACCTTGCCCGGGACCGCGTCCCATCCGCCCGCGGCCAAAGCCTTGGGCGTCTACGGAAGAGCACCATACTAAGGAGAGTAGTACGAGAAGAACGACGCGAGACGAAATGGCGGCCATGGAAGTGTCCTTTGAGTAGGTAGTTTGTCTATGTTTTCAAGGTGAACGCGGGGGATCGCAAATTGATTGGCCCAGGGAGGTTACTAAACGCGACCTTTCAACATGCCGTGCCAGTACAAAGCAGGCAGGCCAAACTTCTTCAGCAGGAACATGCTGAATCGTTCTTGTGCCTGATCGAAGGGGAACGTTTCGGCTGGGCGTCCTTCGTAGTTGAACTCAGCCAGCACCAGGCTGTCGTATCCAGTCACCACAGGGCATGAGGTATATCCGTCGTATTGTGCGGTCAGCGGACGATCGTGAATCACCGACAGCAGGTTTTCGACCAGCACCGGAGCTTGCTTGCGGATCGCTGCCCCCGTTTTGGAGGTAGGCAGACTCGAAGCATCACCGAGGGAGAAGACATTTGCAAAGCGGTTATGGCGGAGGGTGTACTTGTCGACGTCAACCCAGCCCCCTTCGCCGGCCAGTTCACTGTTGGCCACAAAGTCCGGAGCGCCCATCGGCGGCGTGACGTGGATCATGTCGTACTTGATGACGATCTCTTCGTCGGTATCCATGTGCCGATAGATGGCTTCCTTGCTTTCAGGCCGAATCTCCGTCAGGTTGTGGCGAAATCTGGTGTCGACCCCTTTCCGCGCGGCCACTTGTTCCAACACTTCGCGGTACTCTTCGACGGCGAATAGCCGCGGCCCAGCGGCGGTGAAGATGACGTTGATGCGGTCTCGTATGCCGGACCGACGGAAGTGATCTTCGGCTAGGTAACAGATCTTTTGAGGAGCACCGCCACATTTCACCGCCCCGGCTGGTTGCGTGAAAAGTGCTGTCCCCTCTTTCAATTCACGAATGAATTTCCAGGTGCTTCCGACTGTGTTGATCGAATAGTTGCTGCAAACACCGTCCTTGCCGACTGACTCTTTCAGCCCTTGGACCTTGTCCCAGTTGATTTGAATGCCGGGTGCGACAATCAGGTAGTCGTAGGCAATCGTTTGACCATCACGCGTGGTCAGCTGATTTTCGTGGGGTTGGAACGTGGCGACGGCATCCTTGATCCACTTCACCCCTCTGGGAATCACGCTCGCTTCTTCCCTCCCGGAAACTTCCGGGCGAAAGATGCCACCGCCCACCAACGTCCAGAGTGGTTGATAATAGTGCTTGTCGGACGGCTCGATGAGGGCAATGTCGAGCGTGGGATCGGCGTTCCGTAAACGGGCAGCCACCGTAATTCCTGCCGTTCCTCCGCCAACAATGACAATTTGATGCTGAGCCATGAGTGAGTCTCCTAACTTTTAGCTGTTGGCGAAGGGGATTGAGGGGGATGTTTTTCGTCGAGCAAGTTGCCGAAGCACTTGCCAAATTGAACCGCAAAGGCCAAAGCACGTTGCGTGTTGGAATCGCGTGAAGCGTTAAGGAGTCCGAACAGTCCAAGCCGCTGCGGCACCGGTTGCTCGCAACTGCCTTGGCGACAAGATGACAGCGCAGAACCCATCAGGCTGACCGTTTCCACCGAATGTTCGCTCAGAACGTCGGATCGTAGCAGGTAACCAAGCCGATCGAGTTCTTCGCGTCGGATCTGTCCTCCGAGGTAGAGTGCCGCACGAACGCCGTTGCGGACACTCTTTTCCAGTTCAACACCGTCCTGCTTCAATTCGGTGGCCCACTCGTCGAAGACGTCGGTGGCTACCGCAACCAGGTTCGGCAAGTCATCCGACATTTTGGCGGCCTTTTCCAATTGCGGAAGATGATCCACCAAGACATTCAGCGCCTGAAGGTTCTGCGGATCGGTCACTTTCTTGAAGAGGTGAAGCAGTTGAGTTGCTCGTTGCTCTAGGTCAATGTCGCTCTCGGCTGCCTGACGCGCGACCGCATCGAACAAGTCCGTGGCCACGGCCAACAGATTCGGTATGTCGTTGGCCATGACAAGGAGGTTGTCCAGTACTTCCGCGTGGTCCAGCAAACGGTGCAACATCTCTTGCGTTCGAGGGTCGTTCAACCGTTCTTCCACGGACTGGGAACGTGCCGTGGTCGTCGTATCGATCATGGGTCACCTTGGGTTCCTATTTAAAAGTGATACCGGACGTCGTCCCGTTACTTGGAAGCAACGGCCTCGGGGTGAACCACCGAATAGCCCTTGCCGGTCCACCCGGTGAACCCACCGTCCAGGTTGACCACGTTCTTTCTGCCGGCAGCCTGGAGCACGCTGACGCCGATGGCAGAGCGAGCACCGCTGCGGCAGTTAACCACAACCTTTTGATCCTGGGGAATCCCGTCCAAGGTCTTGGGCAACTTGCCCAGGAAGTGATGCCGGGCTTGAGGAATGTGGCCGGCATTCCACTCTTGATCACTTCGCACATCGACCAATGTGACCGAATGGTTGTCGAGAAGCTCGGACAGTTCGGACGCATTGACGCTTTCGTAGCTTTCGGTCAGCAGGTTTTCTTTGGCGAGTTCGTCTCGCTCGAAGTAGCCGCCAATGTCTTCAGCTCCGATGCTGAGCAGGACGAGCATCGCTTCTTTCATTTGCGCGGCGGTACCCACGAGGAATGCCGGGCGATCGTAGTCGATGAGCCACCCTCCCCAGGTGCTAAGCGAACCGACGGGGATGTTGATTGTGCCTGCGGCATGAGCCTGGGCGAACGTCTTCGCGGCGATGAGATCGACGACCGTGCCTTGCTCGATGGCTGACGATAGCTTCTCGACTGGAAGCTTTTCGATTCCGGCGTTTTCGCCAATGACTTTTGGGCCTTCCTTATTGACGCGCTTCATCACGGCGAAGTAGGGAGGCACTTCTGGCTGATCAGCCAGGATGTAATCGACGAACGCTTCTTCCTCGTTGAACTGCAGGCCTGGATTGAATCGAAGTTCGTAGCCCACCGTGGAGGAGGGAATGGCACCGAGCCCCTTACCGCAGGCACTTCCGGCCCCGTGTGCGGGCCAGACTTGCAGGTATTCAGGCAGCTTCTTGAACTTTTCGATCGAGTGGAAAAGGTCGCTGGCGCCTGCTTTGGCAGTGTTCATGATGCCAGCGGCTTGTTCCAACAGGTCGGGTCTGCCGATCGCATTCACGAAGACGAAGTCGCCGGTGAAGATGCCCATGGGCTCTTGAGCACCCCCTCCTTGATCAGTCACCAGAAATGAAATGCTCTCAGGCGTATGCCCCGGCGTGTGAAGCACATCGAATCGAATGTTCCCGATCATGAAGTGATCGCCTTCATGCAGCAATTGATGCGAGTATTGGTGGGCATACTCGTACTTCCACTCTTGGGGACCTTCATCCGAAACGTAGAGCTTGGCATCGATGCGATCGGCCAGTTCGCGTGCTCCGGAGACGTAGTCGGCATGAATGTGGGTTTCGGCGATGGCAATGATCTTGACCCCTTCGCGCTGTGCGGCGTCGAGGTACTTTTGGATGTCGCGGCCTGGGTCGACGATCACGGCCACGCCGCCTCGCTGGCAGCCGACCATATAAGAAGCATGAGCAAGCGACTTGTCGTAGAAGTATTTGAGTAACATGGCAGGGGTCCTTTTTTCTATAGAAGTGTTGACTTGGCGATAACAAAGACGGCGACCAGGGCAACGGCCGTCGCGAAAATTCTCTGAAGCGTGGGGCCTTTGAGTTTTCGAGCAAGCATGCTTCCCAGGCCCATGCCCGCGAAGCCGCCGACCAGGAACTGAATCGTCAAGCCCCAGTTGAAATCGTTTCCGCTCAGCAGGTGCGAGGTGAATCCGCTCAAGCTGATCAGGACAATCACAAACAGCGAGGTCGCAATAGCGCGATGAATATGCATACCACTGAACAGCACCAGTGCCGGGACGATCACAAATCCTCCGCCGACACCAAACATCCCCGACAGGAGCCCCGTGGCGATTCCCACGAGGACCAAGAGCCGAGCACACTTGGAAGTCAGGATGAGCTTTCCATCTTCATCTCGCTGACAAGCAGCACGATTGGCATCGGGATGGCAGTGTGCGGCAGCAGCGACCTCCGGCGTTTTCGATTTCTGCCACATGCGGTAGGCGACCACAAACATCAAAAACGCGAACAAGGTGAGCAGTACGTTTCCTGGGACGAACTTGGAAAGGTATGCCCCGATGGGTGCTCCTAACATTCCCGAAACTGCAAACAGCAGGCCAGTTCTCAGTTCGATTTCTTTTCGCAGCAATCGAGGCAGTGCGCCGGAGATTGCCGTGCCGCCGACGGCCGCCAGGGAAATGCCGACGGCTTCTCGCGGTTCGATCCCAAGTCCGAAGACAAGCAGGGGGACGGCAAATACGCCTCCTCCTCCGCCGGTTAGCCCTAAAGCAAAACCGACGACTGCTCCGAACAGGACCGCGAGAAACATCGTCATGGCTTCACCAATGTCCGCCTTTCGCTCTCGTGCGTGTACGAAACAAAAGTACCTAAAGGTCGAAATATCGCAATGCTACGAGGTGAATTCGCAAAAAAAACTAAGGGGCCCGATACTTCGCACCACACGGCAAGAAACGACCTTCGATACATGCCATGAGGTGCTTGAGGTGAGGCTCGGCAACCTGGTAGTAGACGAAGCGTCCTTCTCGTTCGCTTTGCAGAAAGCCACATCGCTGTAGCAGACGCAAGTGTTCCGAAGTCACATTGTCGGGCGTTTCACAATCCTGGGCGATCTCGCCGACCGTGTAACGACCGTGAAGCAGCAGTTGAACGATTCTCAGTCGGACCGGGTGTGCCAGCGTGCGAAGGCATTCTGCTGCTTCTGCAAACTCCTGCACGCTTCCCAAAGGCTTTCCGGATGGTTGGTTTATCGGTGTCATTTCACTCCTCTCTTAATGTTAATATATCGAAAGGTCGCGATATGTCAACATGTATTTGGTACAAGCTTTTGATTTGAGGTAAGCCGCAAACAAGCTGGGAGCGACTGCCAGGGCAGGCCATTGGCCCTAGGGTAGAGTCTCAGCCAAAATCCGAGCTAGGCCAGAGCTGTAGGCGCTACATGCCACTCATGCCGCCAGCGTGGCGTCGAACTTGGGCTGGCTCGTCGGCCTGTTGGGGCTGAGCGAGACCGTGTTGCTGAAGGCAGGCAGCAAATTGCGGATAGGTCGCGTTCAAGATCGTACAAAGATAGAAGGGCAAGTCCTTCTCTGGGATGGTAAACGCACCCATGCCGTAGTGTTTGCGATACGCGGAAGCAAAGCCCGAGTCGGGGTGAGCATGCATAAAGCGGAACAGCTGCTCGGCCGACTCGGCATTGAGCGATTCAAGCTGATAGGTGGTCCGGTTTTCATATTCCAGACGCCACTTGCTTGAGGTTGTACTATGGGTAAGGTCCAACGAGTAGGTCTTCCAGTTGGAGATGATGCCCGTCTCAGGATCGACCTCGAATGCTTGAAAGCCAGGGTTGTTGCCGAAGATGGGGCTGATCGCCGGGGCCACCTTATGCAGCAAAACAGGCTTCTCATTCGGCCGATCGATGCGAAAGTCATCCATGTGCGTGTGGCCGGTGAATGAGACATGCAGAATGTCGTGGTATCGTTCAACCAGTTTCAAGTAACGCCGCATGAACTCAGGCTGCCACATCTCGGCCGCCAGGCTGCGGCCGCCTGACTTGTCTTCGAGGTAACTATCCAGCCCCGGCGGAACATGCATCAGCAGCCAGACTCGCTTCTGCTGCTTCCGGGCAAGTTCAAGCTCGGACTCCAACCAATCCATCTGAGCATGCCCCGGCCTAGCGTCTGGATTTTGACATTGGCAACAGTTCTGATCCTTGGGATCGAAGTAAGACGAGCAGTAGCTGCCGGACCAATAGACCGAATTTAACACGAGCAATCGGTCGGATGACATGCCCGGTAGATCGGCGCGGTAAGCCCCCAGGGATGGAAACGACTGGCGAAACGGTTCGGCGTCGATCGTATCGCCGAGCATCGGTTGCCATCGGCTGGCGAACTGGTGGAGAAACGCTCCATCAGGCTGAATCCAATAATCGCCGCAGAAAGAATCATCATTGCCAAGAGTCGCCAGAACAGGCACGTCGGGATAACGCTTTCGCAGCTCGGCGGCAACGACTTCAATCGCTTTCATGGTAAATGCTTGGTATGCTTCCGGATCATCAGCAATCGATCGCAGCGCGAGCTTCTCGTAGTACTCTTGCCATTGGTGGGCAAGGAAATCACCCGGGTAAAGAATGAAGAGTGGACGGGGCGTATGCGACTTCGCGGCATCCAAGGCCGAGGTCATCAGGAGGTAATTGCTGTCGCTGCCGGTGGTGCCGAGCGAATGATTACTTGATGCAAGAAACTCAGGCCATTGACTGGCCGGCAAGCTCGCAAGATGCTTGAACTGCTCTCGGTTAAGGCCTGTGAAGGGTTGAAAGTGAATATCGGAAATCACCAGGAATTCGGCAGACATTGCTTGAGTGGCAAAGCACGCCGCAAACAAGACGACCAATAGCAATGCATACCGACGATTACTGTTTCCCATGCTTTCCGCTTCGTTGAATATGATTGCGATCGTTTGGTTCGATGCTTACGCCACGATTTATTACCAAGTGATTCGAGGATACACTATAACGACTTCCTACCTCCAATTCTCTTGGGTGCCAAAAACTCGTGATGCGTGTTATTGTTTTCTCTCTGATTCTGTGTCCGCCTGGTCTTCTTCTGGGCTCGTCGGCTTCGGCAGCTGCCCAGTTGCACGTCAATCCACCCCTTGGTAACGACACGAATGTGGGCTCGCAAGAGGCTCCATTGAAAACGCTTCAGGCCGCGATCAATAAGGCCGTCGATGGGGATGTGATTCATTTGCATCCGCGTGGAGCCGTCTACCGGCAATCGGGGCATTTTCGAGCTAAGTCAGGCATCACGATCGAAGGGAACGGTGTCACCCTGGACGGGGCAGATCCACTGCCGGCGACCGGTTGGGAAGAACTGGAGACCGGACTCTATCGCCGCAAACTACCACGCACGCCGCTCGACCGACATCTGTTGATCTTCGACGGACGCATGGAGCGTATGGGACGAACGCAGAGTGCTAACTCGCCTGAGTTTCCTCCGGCAAGCAAGTTAATGCCCGGTCAGTTCTGCTTTGAGAGGATCGATGAAAAGTCGGGCTGGTTGGTTGTTCGCGGCGATGTATCCCAGCTTGAGTGGTCCACGCGTGTCAATGGAATAGCCACCAGCGGCGAATGCCAGCGACTTGTCGTGCGAAATCTTCGTACTCGAAACTTTTTGAATGACGGATTTAACGTGCACGGCGATTGCCGCGCGCTTGTCTTTCAAAACATTGCAGGCTTCGATTGCTTTGACGAAGGATTCTCGGCTCATGAATCGGCCCAGTGCACGATCGATCGGAGTGCCTTCTTCGGGAATGAGAACGGCGTGGCCGACGTCAACCAGGCTGAGACGATTTATCGGAACTGTCGATTCTACGGGAATGTGAACGTCGACGTCCTGTTGATCGGAAGAAAGCATGCCCTGGTCGATTGTCAGATCATCAACAGCACGTCCGCCTCGGCCCTGGTCGCCGGGCCTCGATCCGGGGAAGAGTCGTTCGTGCTGCATCTCGAGCGCGTTTCGATCCAGACCAAAGGAAAGCAGCAACCGGCACGTGTGCGACTGGACGGCGGGGACGTGATGTTTCAAGAGTGCCGCTTCGTCGACGTCGAGCTGAACACCACCGGTGCCAAAGTTCGCGGCGAAGTCCCAGCGGAGAAAGCCCCTTAGGCTCGCCTGGCCTGACGAAGCGATTTTCTTGCAACTCGAATCAAAAGCGGCTATTTTTGAATCGATCCTACCCACGACCTAATCTCTCTCCCACCTAAGGAGCTTCCTCCATGAAGCGATTGTTGTTGTCGATTACTGCCCTGTTATTGATTCAACAGGCTGTTGTAGCTGAGACCAAGCAGCTGAAAGACGTTCCCTACGGCGAACACCCGCGGCAAGTGCTTGATTTTTATCAGGCCGAATCGGAAGAGCCAACGCCGGTGGTCTTCTACATCCACGGCGGTGGATGGCAAGGGGGAGACAAAAAGACCAACCCCAAGGCTTTCCTCGATAACGGTATCTCGGTGGTTGCTATCAACTACCGTTATGTCAAGAATGCGGTCGAGCTAGGCGTAAAGCCCCCGGTCAAAGCACCTCTGGAAGACGCCGCCAGGGCGCTGCAGTTCGTTCGCTCGAAAGCGGAAGAATGGAACCTGGATAAAGAACGGATTGGCGCCACCGGGGGTTCGGCCGGGGGCTGTTCTTCGTTGTGGCTGGCCTTTCATGACGATATGGCTGATCCCAAGAGCGAAGACCCCATTGCCCGTGAGTCGACGCGACTGTTCTGCGCCGCGGTCAATGGTGCCCAGGTTTCGCTCGATCCGAAGCAACTACGCGATTGGATGCCCAATTATCGCTACGGTGCACATGCTTTCGGCCTGCCGAACTTGGACGTGGTCATGGAGAAGCGCGAAGAAGTGATGCCGTGGATCAAGGAGTACTCACCGTTCTCGCACGTTAGCGAAGACGATCCTCCGATCGCGATGTTCTATGGTGGCGAAGTACCCGAACTGGGTTCCTCGCCGAAAGATCCGACCCACTCCGGCGTGATGGGATTGACCCTGGCCGAAAAGCTGAAAGAGGTGGGCGTGGATGTCTATCTGAAGCATCCTGGCGTGAAGGATCCCGAGTATGGTAGCTCGACGGAATACCTGATTGCGAAGCTCAAGAAGTAATCGAGCACGCTCGACAGGAAACAGAAAAGCCTAGCCCAAGTTGCGAGGCTTTTCTATTGGATCAAAGGTGAGCTATCCAGCTAGTCACGTTCCGGCCAAAGGGTTTCTTCCTCGGGAAGCGTAACGACTGGCCAGCCGCTGGGGAAAATGCGGACGATTCGGCCAGGTCGGTACCCTTCCAACAACAGCGACGGCTGAACACGGATCTGCATACCGCTGCTGCCTGGCTTCTTTTCGATGGGATCGACCGAAAGAATCGGGCCTCCCTTCTTGTCATTCACCTGATCGTAAATCTGCAGCGTGGGTTCTGCCACGCAAACTTGAGCAATCGTGTTGGGTTTGAAATCCTCAAGCAAACTGGCATCGACTCCGCCAAAAAGAGTCACTGTGAGAATGCGATTCTGATTGTCGACCGCGTCGATGATGCCTGCGATGCCTCGATCTTTTTGGTGTAGTCGATGCTGCGCTAATTGCTGGGTCTGGGCGATCTGTCGGCTTTCTTCGTCGAGCCACAAGTTGGTACACCGCCCTACGCCGTACAGGGTGGCCCAAGTCAGGTTAAACAAAACGTTCTGCCCTGGTTGGATGTCCTGGAGCGTGGCGATTTGTTTCCCCAAGTAGACCCGTGTGGCTGGAGTCAGGTCAAGCTCGATGGTGGTCGGTTTTTCTTCTCCCTCTGCCTGGCTGACCAGGTGCAGCTTCATCTCCTTCAGATCGACGCTGTCGACCTGCCACAGCTGATTCTTCTCCTGATAGTAGGTGAAGTCATCGACGAGGCGAAACGCCTTGGTAAAGTCGGCTTCGATGCTCTTGCGGTTATAGAACAAGGACTTCGTCCCTTCCCCTTCGTCCTTCACATACCACAAGCCATGCAGATGCGTGCCGATGGGAATGTCCTTCAAAGCCGCTGGCGAACCATGGTAGGCCAGCGAACCATACGGCAGCATGCGGAAGTCGATCGGCAGATCCCAGTGGCTGCGCCGCTGTTTGTCGGTACGAGAAACGCGGATCGTTCCGGTACGGTGAATGTGGTCCTTGCCGACCAGTTCGCCACTGAAATAGTGGGCCGAACCTTGAGGCGGAAACTGCCCTGGTACGGTTTGATACCAAGGAAGCTTCTCGTCGTCGCTGTGGTCGGTACGGAACGCTTCCTCGGCGGTGATCGGCGTCGCTGGCCAAACAACCAGAAGTAGCAGCCAGGTAAAGTGAATACGCACCGTCAATTACCCCAAAAGTTCTGTCATCACACGGTGGCTATCGCCGAACTGGTCGGCCTTGACGTCCATCCGCTGCATCATCGTCAGCAGCAAGTTACTTAAGTGAGCATCGCTATCGACCGGCCGCGAGCAGACGTGATAGTGCTTCTGCGACTCTTCCATGTTGTATTGGCCCAAGCTCGGCAGGTTGAAGTCGACGTGCGTACCATGCTTGAAGCCCATTGACGAGCCGCCAGCAAGTACCATCGGCAGGTTGGCATTGCCGTGACTGTGTCCGTAGGCCATACCGCTGCCAAAGAGGACCATCGTGCGGTCGAGCAGGGTTTCGTTGTCTTCCTGGTAGGACTTCAAGCGGCTGAGGAAGTACGAGAACTGCTGGACCAGGAAGGTATCGGTTTCGGTAAGTCGACGTAGCTGTTCCGGGTCGCCATTGTGGTGCGACAACTCGTGACGTGTCTGAGCAACACCGATCTCGGGAATCGCCAGGCCGTTACTTTCGCTGCCGCTCATGCACGTGATGACGCGTGTCATGTCGGTACGCAGGGCGAGCACCATCAGATCGTAGATCGTCCGGTACAGGTCACCGGCTTCGGTGTTGGGAATGTCGCGGGTCAGCTTGGCCTTGGTTTCGGCGGCCACCTCCGGCTTGGGAATTTCCAGCCAGTCGTAGCTGCGCTGCGTGCGAAGTTCGACGTCGCGGACCGCGTGCAGGTATTCGTCGAGCTTGTTGCGGTCTTCCGTTCCGATCTTGCCGCGGAAGCTGTTGGCATCTTCGAGGATGGCATCGAGCACGCTGCCGCGGCGATTGAGCTTGCGTTTGGCGACTTCCAGTCCACCCTTTTCGACGCCGAAGAGTCGATCGAAGATCGCCCGTGGGCGGCGTTCCGCCGGCAGCGGAATACCATCACGCGACCAGCCCAGCGTGCCGCCGGTTACGGCCAGTTCGAGCGAAGGAAACCGCGTATGCCGCGATGTGACCTCGGCCATCATTTGGTCGGCCGAGATCGTATTGCGGAAGGCGCCTCCTTCCTGGCTGATCTTGGCGGAAGTAAGCCAGATCTTGTCGCATTCATGAGCCTGACCGATCCCGTTGGGATGGTAGAGACCGCTGATCGGAGTCATCTGTTGTCGATGTTCCTCAAGCGACTTCATCGGTCCGGTCAATTCGTAGTCTGCCCCTGCCTTTTGAATCTGCCAGGTGAGTGTATTAACGCCATTGGGCACATAGATGAAGACGGCGCGTTTCGGCTTTCCTTGTCCTTCCTTTGCGGCGGATGCCTTATCGGCCATCAGTTGACCAGGGGCCATGCACTGTAGAAGGGGTAAGGCCATGCTGGCACCCATACCACGGAGCACGTGTCGGCGGTTGATCTTCCATCGTCGTGAGTTGAAGTTGGCCATGGGTCACCGTTTCTGAAAAAGGTCGGACAGAACGAACGTTTCAACTAAATCCCGCACGCGGTACTCGTCGGCACGGCTTTGGGCCGCGATGGCTTCGAGATCATCCCGATCGTCGATCGTCATCGTGCGGCGGAGGGAATAGGTAGCGAGCTTTTTGATGAACGTGTGGTTGAAGTCATCGATATTCGCTAAGAGCAGTTGGCGGAACTCTTTCGGACCGGCGAACTCGCGGCCGTCAGGCAGCACGCCACTGGAATCGACTTTAGGATTCGCTCCGGTGCCAGACGGAACGACCTCTTCGGTCCGCCACTGACCGATTGCATCGAAGTTATCAAAGGCCAGGCCCAGCGGATCGATCTTGCGATGGCAGGCCGCACAATTGGGATCGTGCTTGTGGGCTTCCAGCTTCATCCGGATGGTCGCCTTGGGAGAATCGACCGGGTTGGGTTCGATCGGGTCGACATTGGCCGGCGGAGGAGGGGGGGACTTGCCAAAGATCGATTCCATCACCCACACGCCGCGATGCACGGGGCGATGTCGTGTACCATCGGATGTCAACGACAGGATAGCAGCCTGGGTCAAAAGACCACCCCGGTGGTCATCTTGATCGAGTGCGACGCGTTGAAACTCGTCACGTTCGATGCCGTCCATTTCATAATGCATGGCCAGACGCGGATTCACCATGGTCCAGTCGGAATCGAGGAACTCGCCAAGGCTCAGATTATGGTCCAACACTTCCTGGAAAAAGGCCGACGTCTCGCCTCGCATGCTGCGTTCCAAGTGAGGATCGTAGTCCGGGTAAAGCTTCTGATCCGGTGGGAACATGCCGAGCTTATGCATCTGCAGCCACTGACGTGGAAACTCGACGCTAAACTTAGCCGCGCGTGGATCAGCCAGCATGCGTTGGAGTTGCTGGCTCAGAATCGCCTTGTCCTGGAGCTTGCCTTCGTGGGCTAGGGACATCAGTTCTTCGTCCGGCATGGTGCTCCAGAGCATGTACGACAGACGATTGGCGATCTCGAAGTCGTTCAAGCGGTCGGTTGGCTTCTGGAAGTCCCCTTCGACGAGGAATAGAAAGTCCTTCGAGCACATCACGGCCAGCATTGCCGTTTTCATGGCATCTTGCAGCTTTGCTCCAGCTTCCAGTTCCTGGGAAGCGATGGCAACATAACGCTGAGTTTCGGCGTCGGAAACCGGGCGACGGAAGGCATCTCCGCAGAAACGCGTGATGCATTGGCGAAGCTGATCGACGTTGCCTTCTTCGGTCGGCATATACCGGGCACGCTTCGCCCGAACCTCGTCGGTAATGATCGGGCCTTCCCATTCGATCCAGTCGACGATCAGGAATGGATAGAGGGGCACGCCTTCTTCATCGGTCAGCTTGATTTGCCAAGGAATGCGTCCTTGCTTGAGGCTGAAGAAGGGAATCGCACCAGAGCGACCTGAACGCGGCAAATTCGAGGGCCCAGGGACATCGTTCGTCACGTCAAACGTAGTCGTTCCAGGCGGAAGGTGGCACGTGAACTCGACGATCGTAGGCTTACCTTCCGGAGCGAGAATGTCTTGCTCGAACAACAGTCGATCGATCTTTTCGGCGTAGAAGGTGAGGTGAGGTGCTCGACCACCGGGCGGTTTCATGCCGCTGACTTGCAAGCGGACTTTGAAGTAGCCACCGTTCTTGACCATCTCGCCGCCTGGTCCGGGACGACCACCACGCAGTTGATGGCCGGGCCACATGTCGACGCGGACTTTATCGGCCAACCCTTGTTCTTCGAGTTGCTTTCGCTGCTCGGAGCTTGGCCCTCCACGCAGATCAAGTGCCGTCTTGCGCACGATCGTCTTCTCGATCGGCTTATCAGGATATGCTTCGTCGAGAATCGCCTCGGCGGCCGAGTAGTACTTTTCGACATGGGAAGCGGAAAGGGAGAGCACCGATCCGATGCGATCGAAGCCATGGTACTCGGCGTCTTCGTTCAGCCCACCAGGATCGGCCACGCCATAGCGAACGCCTAACAAATCTTCGACCGTGTTGGCATATTCCACACGGGTCAGGCGATGAAAGGAAACAGGCTGACGCTTGGCCATACGAGCCGAACGCCCTTCTTCAATGCGAGCGGCCAACCACTCGACAACCACGGCACCTTGTTCGGCAGAAGGACGATCTGGCTCGTCTTCCGGAGGCATTTCCCCGTTGTTGACCTTCTCGATCACTTCCAGCCAGCGATTGACGGCATTGGCGGCTCCGACATCTTCGGAAAGGGTATCGACGCGGAAGTCCCCCTCTTGCGACTCAGGTCCATGGCAATGCACGCAGTGCTTTTGCAGGAACGGACCGATCTCTTCAGAAAACGGTCGATGTGCTGGCTCAGCGATTACGGTCGCAGGCAACCATAAACTGAGAAGCAACGTCCAGGTAGTGACATGAACTAGCTGTCGAATCATCATCACTTGGCAGGGTGAGGGCAGTAGGTAGGACAGGTGGCAGGGTCCCAATGTGGGTGGGATGCCCTATGTTAGATCGGATTTGATGGATCGGTCAATTGAAAAAGAGTCGGGGAACCGTTTTTCGCCGATCACCTTACACTTATGCGCAGAAACGGAAATTTGACGCAATGATGCAGAATGGTCAGAATAGGGCTCACCTGCATTGAACATGCTTTCGAGCATGTCCTTCCCTACTTGTTCCTCCTCTTCCATTCACGGAGCTTGCCATGACGTTGGTTAATCGTCGTACCTTTCTGCAGTCGACCGCCGCTAGTGCGGGGCTGATTCTTACCGGAACCGCCGCATCAGGTGCCGTTGACGGAGCGAATGATCGAGTACGCATTGCGGTCGCTGGCCTGAATGGTCGCGGCAAGAGTCACATCGATGGCTGGTTTGGCCAAGACAATGTCGAGATCGCCTATCTCATTGATCCCGATGAAAAGGTCCTCGCTCGTACCGTGAAGGCTGTTCAAGAGAAAGCCAACGGCAAGTTCAAAGTGAAGGGGGTTCGCGATGTGCGTGAAGCACTCGATGATCCGAACCTCGATGCGATTTCGGTCGCGACGCCTAACCACTGGCACTCGCTCATCACGATCTGGGCGGCCCAGGCCGGTAAGCACGTCTACGTCGAAAAGCCGATGAGCCACGACGTCGTGGAAGGTCGTGTCGCGGTGGAAGCGCAGAAGAAGTACGGCGTGGTGATTCAACACGGTACGCAGCGCCGCAGTGACTCGGGAATCGCCGGTCTGCACGAAGCGATCCAGGCAGGCAAGTGGGGCAAGCTGAAGATTTCGTACGGTTACTGCTGCAAGCCGCGTGGTGGTATTGGTTTTGATAAGGTGTCGTCGCCGCCTGAGAACTTGGATTGGAATCTGTGGCGCGGGCCTGCGGAAATCGAAGAGTTCCACGCCAACTATCACCCCTACAACTGGCACTGGTTCTGGAAGACAGGCAACGGCGACTTGAACAATCAGGGCACCCATCAACTGGACGTTGCTCGCTGGGCCATCGATAAAGATCAAACGCACCCAGTTCGCGCGATGGCGATCGGCGGACGATTCCAATGGGGTGATCAAGGCGAAACCCCGAATACGATGTTCGCCATGGCCGAGTATCCCAACGGCCAGTACGTCTTCTTCAACGTTCGCAACGTGAACTACAAGGGATACGAACACCAGGTCGAAAACGAATACTACTTTGAAGACGGCGGGCGTATCGTACGTGGGGTCTACTATCCCAAGGGAAGCGACAAGGGAGAAAAGGTGAAGGTCGATCGTGGTGACGTCACCCCTGGCGGCAACTGGGGAAGCTTCATCACGGCCGTTCGCGCGGGTGACCCAAGCATGGCCAACGGCAACGTGCACGATGCTCACTATGCCTGCGTGCTGGGGCACTTGATGAACAACTCGTATCGCTTGGGCGAAGAAGTTCCTTTCAACGCCAAAGCGGGCAAGTTCGGCGACAACAAAGATGCTGCCGAACACTTCGGCCGTCTGCATGAGATCATGTCCAAAGGGGTCGGCGTCAAAGACAACGAGAAGTACACCGTCGGTCCAGCGCTGACCTTCGATCCCGAAACGGAACGCCACACCGGCGATCATGCTGAGGTTGCCAACAAGCTTCTCAAGGATCCCAATCGCAAGGGATTTGAGATTCCCGACGCCGCGAAAGTATAAGTCGGTTGAGATTCCTCGACAATTTGAAGAACGCGAAACGCCGAAGGTTTACTTCGGCGTTTCTTCTTGTATGCTGCGGTCTTTTCCCACCGAAGCGAGGCCTCGCCATGAATCGAAACCACACCGGGCAATTCTCTTGCGCTGTCCTGTTACTGTGTCTCTTTCCATGCCTGGTCTCGGCGGATGAGAAGCCGCGCGTTGACGTGCTCATCGCGGACTTCGAGGGGGCATCGTACGGAGACTGGAAGGTTGAAGGGGAAGCGTTCGGGACGCAGCCAGCTTCAGGTGCCCTGAGTGGTCAGATGGACGTCAGTGGTTACGAGGGGAAGCAACTGGTCAACACGTTTCTCGGAGGTGACCGAAGCACAGGCCGGCTGACCTCGCCACCGATCAAGATCCAACAGCCCTACTTTCACTTTCTCATTGGAGGTGGGGGATATGAAGACGAGACGTGCATGAACTTGCTCGTCGATGGACAGGTCGTGCGCACCGCGACAGGACCCAACCGCAAGCCTGGCGGTAGCGAGCACCTCCAGCGAGTGTATTGGGATGTGCACGATTTGATCGGAAAGCGTGGCGTCCTGCAGATCGTCGATCAGCGGACCGGTGGCTGGGGCCACGTGAATGTGGACGACATCCACGCCGGTAACCGAAGTTTAGGCATTCCGGCGGAAGAGCTTTCGAAAGGTCCGAATCTACAGACGTTTTCGTCGTACGAGGAAGTTGGCTACGATCAGACCTATCGTCCGCAGTTCCATTTCACCTCGCTCAAGCATTGGCTCAACGATCCCAATGGAATGGTATTTCTGGACGGTGAGTATCATCTTTTCTTCCAACACAACCCGGTCTCGAATGCCTGGGGAAATATGACCTGGGGGCATGCGGTCAGCAAAGACATGGTTCATTGGAAGCAATTGCCCCATGCCATTTTGCCCTACGACGACGGGACGATCTTTTCCGGGACGGCGGTCGTCGATCACAACAACAGTCTTGGTGTTCAAGAAGGGGATACCAAGACGATAGCCGCCGCGTTTACCTTTGCCCGGCATCCGTTTTATCAGGCGCTGGCCTACAGCACCGATCGTGGTCGTACGTTTCAGTTGTGGAACGACGGCAAGCCGATCGTGCCGAACCAAGGGTACGACCCCGGCGAACGTGACCCCAAGGTCTTCTGGCACGAGCCAACGCAGAAGTGGGTCATGGTGCTGTGGGTCAAGCAGGCCAAGCCGGGACGAGTTCTTTTCTTCAATTCGGATGATTTGAAGACATGGACGGAGGTGAGCCAGTTTGATCGCGATTGGGTGTTCGAATGCATGGACATGGTCCACTTGCCGGTCGATGGAGACGAAAGCAATAAAAGGTGGGTCTTATACGATGCCAGCTTCGAGTACGAAATCGGTGAATTTGACGGCACAGAGTTCACGACGGACAAGGCCGTGCACCGCGGCGATTACGGACCGAACTTCTACGCCGCCCAGACATTCAATGACAGTCCTGATGGAAGGTCGGTGATCATCGGCTGGATGCGAGGCGAGAACACGCCGTTTCGGCGCGAGGACATGCCGTTCCACCAACAGATGAGCTTCCCTCAAACGATGCAGCTGCGAACGACAGTCGACGGCGTTCGGCTCTTTCGCTGGCCTGTGAAGGAGATTGAAAGTCTCTACGAAGAAGAAATCGCTCTGGAGAAAACCGACGTCAAGTCTGCCGCAGGCAAGCTAAGCGAATTCCAGGCCGAACTGATCGACTTCAGCATTGCCTTCGAGGCCGACGCCAACACCGAGCTTTCGATCAATCTTCGAGGTCAAAAGCTCACGTATAAAGATGGTGCGGTTCATTACCAGAACCACCCGGTACCAGCACCGCCGATCGATGGCGTCGTGAAGCTTCGCGTGCTGGTCGATAGGGCCTCGCTGGAACTGTTTACCAGCGAAGGTCAGTACGTCGCGACGTTCAACGCAGATATCGATCCGAACAATAAGACCGTGGCAGTTCGGTCCCCTGGCAACGAGTTGATCCGCTCTTTCAAGGTGCATCGTTTGAAGTCCGCTTGGTAGTTTACTGGTATGCGATAGACATTCTTTATTCCGCGAAGGCACCGCCAAATATCTCGAACAAAATTGTTGACCTTCAAAGGTGTATCTCATACACTAAGGTTGTCGGACGAGTTTGAGCCCGGCATCTCTTTTCTTTGAAGGAACCACATCATGTTCGGGATCAGCTACATCAAGGCCCCTCCGTCGACGCATGTCATGCTCTTTCGCGGTGGGAAGCCGGTGTGTGAAGGGGCCGGGCTTTCGTTCTTTTATTTCTCACCCAATGCCACGCTGGTACAAATTCCACTGGCAAGTACCGATGTGCCGTTCGTGTTCAATGAAGTCACGTCCGACTTTCAAGATGCAACGATCCAAGGAGAGCTGACGTTGCGGGTGAATAGCCCCGGCAAGTTGGCGTCGATTTTGGATTTCAGCACCGACGCATGGGGGAGGTACCGCTCGGAAGACCCTACCAAGCTGAATGATCGACTCATTCACACCACGCAGACGTTGGCCAGGGCGTTTACGCTCAAGAAGACGCTGCGCGAGCTGTTGGTCAGCAGTGACGAACTGGTCGAACAGGTCTTTGCTCAGCTGGCCGAGTCCCCTGCCGTTGCGATGCTTGGCGTGGAAGTGATCAACCTCTCGGTCTTGTCGATCAAAGCAACGCCTGAGATGGCCAAGGCTCTACAGGCCGAGGCCCGTGAGAAACTGCTGTTGGAAGCGGACGAAGCCATCTACGCTCGTCGTAATACGGCCGTGGAACTGGAACGTCAGATCAAGGAAAACGAACTGAACACCGAGATCGCCGTTGAGCAGAAGCAGCGACAAGTCCGCGAAACCAAGCTGGCAGCCGACATCGCGATTGAGCAGGAACGGGCCACGTTGGTCGATCGTGCGATCGAGAATCAACGGAAAGAGTCGCAGGCCAAGGCCGATGCTTTGAAGGCGATTCTCGAGCCGATCAAGGACATCGATTGGCGAACCCTGTTGGCCGCTTCGCCCGGCGGGATCGATGCCAACCAGATGATTGCGTTGGCATTCCGCGACCTGGCCGACAACGCCGAGAAGGTTGGCAATTTGAACATCTCGCCGGAACTTCTGGCGACGTTGCTGGGGAATTCGGGGGAAAGCGACGACCGTCCCAAGCAGCAGCGGCGACGTAGCTCGTAGGAGATGTTTCGATGGGACTGGTTTCAAATTGGATCGTGCTGGTAACACGCAACACGCGAATGCAAGGGCTGAAACAGCGGTGGGGAACCGCCAATCAAGCCGACTTTCTATTGGATGCCGCAGTCGATCATGAGGTTGAACGACGCAGAAAGTCGCGCGCGAAGAAGGGCATCTCGATCAATGACGATGATGTCGATGCCATGATCGCTTCGGCCAGTGCGTTGACCGATCGCGATGCCTACGAGGAAGAAGATCAACGCTACCAGGCCGCGGTCCGGACCGTTCTTCGCGATCTATCGGGCCTCGGGTTTCCTGTTCGGGAGATTGATCGCTCTTACCTGCCAAACTTCGATTTCGGTCGCTGCGTGGCGGTCGTGGTGTTGGGGCAAGACGGGCTGGTAGCCAACGTGGCAAAGTACGTGGGTGACCTGCCGGTGATTGGCGTGAACCCAGATCCTTCCCAATACGACGGCATATTGCTGCCGTTTCAAATTAACGAAGCCAGAGCCGCGATCCAGCGGGTGTTAAAGCAGCGTCACCGGGTCGACAAAGTCACTTTGGCTGAGGTCAATACGATCAGTGGGCAGCGTATGCTTGCGTTCAACGATTTCTTCGTGGGGTGCAAGTCGCACACTTCGGCACGGTACACGCTCGACGTTCAACATTCCCGCGAGGCTCAGTCATCCAGCGGAGTGTTGATTTCGACCGGGGCCGGGGCGACCGGCTGGATGTCTTCGATTTTCAACATGGCCGCTGGCGTCAGCCGGTTTGCCGGCGGAGGCCAGATTCGTCCCCTCACCATTGATCGCAAAGATCGTCAATTGATGTGGACGGTGCGCGAGCCCTTTGTCAGTCGCCATTCCGGTGCGGAGCACGTCATGGGGATCCTCAATGACGAAGATGAACTGGTGATCGGATCGCAAATGCCAACCGAAGGGGTGATCTTCTCCGACGGAGTTGAAGACGACTTCATTGAATTCAACAGCGGAAACATCGCGACGTTTACCGTGTCGCCGCAGCAAGCGCGATTGGTCGTAGGCTGAAACGAAAAGAGCCTGCCGTGTGAGATACGCGGCAGGCCCTTGGTTGGTTTCAAAGGAAGTAATCAAAGCGATTACTTGTCTTGGAAGAGCTTGTGCTTCTCGTCTCCGCCCGCCAAGACGAACGCGGCAAGGTCGTAGATCTCTTCCTCGGTCAGCCAGTTCAGCATACCGCCTGGCATAATCGTGGAAGCCGTGTTGGATTGCTCTTCGATATCTTCCTTCATGACCGTGACCGGCTTATCAGGCTGCTCGGGATCGGTGAGTAGCACCAGGCGATCGGGTCGATCCGCGATCGTCATTCCGGAGACAACCTTGCCGTCGATGGTAAGGATCGTTTGCATCTGGTACTTCTCGTCGATCTTCTTGGCGGGATCGGCGATCGATTCCAGGATATGCTCGGCGGTTGCCTTATCGGTACCCAAGCGGGTCAGGTCAGGACCGAAGTTGCCCCCCTTTTCGTTGATCTGATGACATTGAGCACAACCAAGGCGATTGAAGTAAACCTGACCGACGACGAAGTTGCGTTTGCTGGCGGAAACTTTCTTCGGATCGAGGTCTTCGTACTTCCATTGTTTGACGAACTTGGGAACCCAACCGTCTCCGGTCGATTCGATGGGCTTGCGCCCATCTTCCAGAGGAAATTTGGCCATCAGGTCATTGACGTGCCAGAAGGTGGCGTCTCCGCGGTCGATCGCTCGGATCTTGGCAACCTGTGACGCCGTGATCGGCTTGGCACGATTCGACCAGGAATTGCGGACGTAGGTTAGCACGGCGGCAACTTCTTCGTCGTTCAACAGTTGGCGGAAGCCTGTCATCGGCGGCAGTGGAGGACTGCTGTAAGTCTTCCCTTTCACCTCGATGGTGCCATGCATCCCGTCCAGGACCATGGAGATCAAACGGTCTTCCGATCCATTCGTCCAGAGAGTTCCATCGATCGGCGGATACAGGTTCGGCATGCCTTGGCCGTGCGGCTGGTGACATGTCGCACAGTGGCTCTCGCGAAGGAAGATCTCTTTGCCCATCGCCATCACCTTCGGATCAGCCGTGACGGGAATGCTGTTACGGAGATCCACAAGCTTTCGATTGAGCGAACCACTATTTTTGGCCGTGCTCTTGGCGACGAGGGCTTCCCCGAGATCGAGAACCTTGGCGTACTGTTTCGATTGACGCTGGACCGGCGTTGCTTCGCTGGCTTGAATCAAGAGAGTCGCCAAAACTTTCGCTTGGTCTTCAGGTGAAAGTTTCTCGATAACCGCACCAGGAGGAACGCTGGTCAACGCATTCACACCGGCTGACGAAAGCCCGTCCGACTGCGACAGCTTGGCAAAGTCGGCGATCTTTTCGTCTTGGTGACCTGGCCACGACGTGATGGCTCGGATCGCGGCAAGACGTAGATCCGCTTGTCCAGCCGCGCGAAGCGCGGACGTGGGAATCGCTTGCTTCTTGATGCCGGGACCTTCCCAACTCACGCGAAGACCGTCACCGCCACCGTTGTCGAAGTAGGTGACGACGATCTCGTGGGTGCCGGCCGTCAGGTTGACGTTGCCCCCCTTCTCGACCATGCCATGCAGGCCGTCGTTGTCGATCAGAAGGTTACCGTTCACGTAGACGCGGGAACCATCATCGGAGGCGATGTAGAACTTGTAGTCGCCAGCGACAGGAGCCACGATGGAAGCCGTTTGCTTGGTGGCAAACGCATCTTTGCGTCCCTTGGGGACGTACTTGTCGAAGTTTGCCATGCGGCCTGAGAACTTCGGCTTGGTCGCATTGAGCGTTTCAATCGCCACGTTCTTGGCCGGATTGGGCTCGTAGTAGTCGAACGCAACCGCGGGTCCATCACTTGCAGTGGAACCACTTTCCGGTCGCAAGGTGGCCGGCAACTCGAACATGAGCGGACGGATCTTGGCGTACAGTGGAGCGGCTTCGGTCGATTTGCTGATCGAGCGAACACTTTGCAGCAGGTCTGCCATTTGGGCCGGGGCCTGCGAGGCATGCGCCCAGGCTGCTTCAGCTCCACCGCTTTGAATCCAACTGGTATAGACTGCCCGCCGCACGACCGAAGAATTGGTAGTCGAGGCCAGCTTTTCCAGCAGGTCTTGCGACTTGGAGAGTTCGGCCTGTTTTGCTTGAGGGAGCATGCCTGCCAGATCGTTCAGGCTCGGCAGGTTCTTGTTTTCCGCCGTCGAAATCCAGGCAATCAGTTCACCCAACGGCGAACGATTGTTCTTGGTGGCCAGAACTGAAATCGCTTCTTCACGATATTTAGGAGCAATTCCACCACGGCTCAGGATCGCCGTGTAAACCTCATCCGTACGGTCGAGTTTCAAGAGGAGATCGGAACTGGCCTTTTCCAACGCGTAGCTGGTCGCCGCAGGCGAAAGCTTTCGACCGGAGCGAATCGCTTCGGCGATCATGGTGTCGACGTCGATCCGACTCTGAGCGTACTGCAGCAGCCGAGTCAGTTCCGGATCCATTTCCTTGGAAGCGGCCTGAAAGACGACTTCCGCGGCAGTTGGCCCTGTAAACTCGACTGCGGACTTGATCGCCTCGGCGCGAACCAGCGGCGAGGCATCGCTCGCGGCAGCGACGAGGGTTGGTTCCCAGCCATCGATCGAATCGGACCAGTGGCCAAGCGTACGTATGGCGGCCGCGCGAACACGTGGTTCGCTTGCCTGGAAGACCGTTTTCACTAGATCGATATTGGGCATGCGGTGTTCTTCAAGACCCCACAAGCATTCGAGCATTGCCTGGGCGTCGTCTGGATTGTTGACGTCCTTATCCGCTACGAACTGCTGGATGGCGGTCTGAACTTCTTCCGAGTCACGGCCGCTCAATTCAATGCGGGCACGATAACGCGTGGCATTTTCCTTCGCGTAGAACGCGGCGAGCACTTCAGCCAGCGGCTTGTCCTTCAGACGAACCGGCTGGATGAGCGGGCGATTCTTCGCGGTGACCCGGAAGATGCGTCCGTGTTGATGATCGCGGTTAGGATCACGCATGTTGTGCTGCATGTGGCCGATCAAGGCATTGGCCCAGTCCGCAACGTACAACGCACCGTCAGAACCAATCTCGACGTCACTAGGGCGAAAGTTAGGGTCGGACGACACAAGGATCGGATCGACTTCGGTCGCACGGATGTCGGATCCGTTGTATTGGATCTTGTGATTTAAAACGCCCAGGAAACCGATGCAATTGCAGATCAGGAAATTGCCTTGCATCTCTTCCGGGAAGTGGCTGCTGGCCAAAAGACCGGTGGCGGCAACAGGCCGAACGCGTTTGTCGAACCACTGCTTATTGCCAATCCCTTTACCAATGTCGACGTACGAACCGGTACCGGAAGTCCCGTCGTTGGCAAACTGGTAACCCCATTGGTCGAACACGTCACCGTGCGGGTTTGGACCGATCGGGAAATGGAATTCCATCTCGAACGTTCGTGGATTGAAACGATGCACGCCAGTTTGCGTGGAGCGATAAGTTTTCGTGGGCGTTTCCATGGTGGCCACGTTGAAAATACCACGAGACCAGTAGATCCAACCATCCGGTCCAAGCAGCATGGCGTTGGCCGAGTGGTGCGAGTCAGCACTGGAAAGGCCTTGCAGAATACGAATCTTGACGTCGGCTTTCAGGTCGCCGTCGGTATCCTTCAGGAACCACAATTCTGGCAGTGCGGCGACAATCATCCCGCCTCCCCAGAATTCAAATCCGGTGACGCTGTTCAGCTGGTCCGCGAAGATCACGCAACGATCGGCAACGCCGTCTCCGTCTTCGTCGGGAAGGCAGACGATGCGATCCAAGCGAGGTTCGGTCGGATTCCAGTGGGGATAGCTGGGCCAGACCGAAGCATACAAGTGGCCGTTGGGATCGACGGCCATCTGAACCGGGTTGATCAGTTCGGGGAACATCTCTTCGGATGCAAAGACGTTTGCTTGCAGGTCTTTGTGCATCTCCAATTTCTTCAGGCCTTCTTCGGCGGTTCGGTACGAGAAACTGCCGTCGGCCATGTCGCCGTCGCGATTCGATTTAACGACCAATTCTTCTGGAATGTTGTCGTCCTTGACTTCCAGATCGCCCCCTTGGGCAACGGCCCACACGCGCTGATCGCGATTGGCGGTCATGACGTCAAAGATTTCCATCTCGCGGAGCATGACGTCGGCGTTGGATTGACCAAACCAGGCTAGCTTAGAACGGCCACCGAAAACGTTGTAACCATCGACCACGCGATACCGGCTGAACCAATAGTAATTCTTTTCAAGTACGGCATCGCGAAGCTTGGCGATTGCATCCAAACCAGCATCAGGCACCGGCTTGCCGAATAGTTGGCCTGCAATCACCTCGGCGATAGCTCGGTTACCGTGATCCAGCAAGTGAATGCCGTTCATCGTGAGCGGTTTCTCGGCGTCGGCGTATAGCTTCTGCGACGGAGTGAAAAGATCGACAAACAAGACATCCTTGGCCTGGCATACTTCGCCCATGGCCTCGGTATAGAGCTTCAAGTTTGGATTGTTCTTCGAGCCGTCAGGCAGGTGGCGGCTGTAGAGGTTTTCGTGGGCGATTGGAGAGAACATCACGATCTTAGGGGCCGACTTGCCGTTGTATTTCTGGGCCAGCATCCCGTCGATGACTTCGGCCAAGTCCTTCTTGAATCCGTCAACCGCTTGAGGTCCCTTGAGTGCCTCGTTGTAGCCAAAGAAGGCGAACACGACGTCGGTCTGATTCTTCGCGAGCCATTGATCGGGGCTACCGAAATTGTCTTCACGTGGACGAACCTTCAACTCGTCGCCTGGGAAGGCCAAGTTGCGAAACGTCAGATTCAGTTCTGGATGGGTCGCATGAATGAACGTTTCCAACCAGGCGTGGTGTTGCATGCGGTCGGCGGTCGTATTGCCGATGATGGAGATGTGATCTCCCTTTTCTAGCTGCAACGTCTGGGCATACCCTTGCCCTGACCAGCACAGGCCAAGACAAACAACAAGCGAGAGGATTGTTTTACGCATGGGATCCTAATTACCGAGGGCTGTGGAACTGTTGCGGAAGGATTGGTTTAGGTGGGATCACGTGAGAAGCGCAAGTTCATACTAACTATAGCGTCTGAACACGACTAGACCTTACGCGATTTCGTATATTCATATTTTCCAAAATGTGCGGCGGGATGCGAAACAAGTTAAATAACTATTGAAAGTTACTTCCAGCCTCGTAGGCCTCACGAATCTCGTCAGCCGACAGAACGCGACTGAACAGAGCGATTTCGTCGATGCGGCCTCGCAGGTCGCGGCTGTACACGACCTCACCGGCACGGTTGGTATGTCCCCAGGCCCCGATGGAGCTTGGACCATATCGGATAGGGATTGATTGGTTCCAGTTCTTTCGGCCAACTTCTTTACCGTTGATGTAATACACCGACTGCTTTGCTTCCGCATCAACCTGAGCGGCAACGTGCGTCCAAAGATTGCGAGGAAGCGTTTCGGTGCTCGTCAGGTCGTATTGGCTGGAGAGACCCATTCGCAGAGAGCCACCGCGCGTCAGGTTCCAGTGATGCTGGCCGGGTGAATAGTCGATCGAGTTGAACACGGTTTGCAAGGCGAAGTCATACCGGTTGATTTGCACCCAGCCCATGATGGTGATCTGGTTGTACTTGCCAGGGATATTGAGTTCGACGCGATCTCCCGTGTTCTCGAAGAGCATCGCGCCTTTCTCCGGCCAACGGCCAGTCGCCCAGATACCGCTGGTAAGTTGACCATTGTCGACGATACCAGTCGTAGCTCGATTGATGACTTCTGAACTTGTGCGCGAGTCGGTTTCGAAGTCGAAGTAGAACAGAGTGGCCGGATCTTGTCGCAGCTTCAAGCTGTGGTCGAGCCACCGCTTGTAGCCTATCGACATACTGGTGGCAAAGGCCTGATCGTCGGGAGTGATCGAGCGACGCTTGGTGTTGGTACCCCAGGCAAGTGCCGAGTTTTCAGTCAGGAGTTCTGGCGGCAAGTCCTTCTCGTGAAGACGTACTTCTCCGGCAAAGACATGGAGTTCCTGGTTTTGCTCGTCATCGACGACCACGCCGAACTCGGTACCTAGGTCTTCGATGACCATCGTGGACGTCTCGATAACAAACCCATGCCCCGACTCCGGCACGATGGCGCGAGCACGTCCATGATCGAGTTGCACGCGCATGGGGTCGATGATCGAAAAGCGAGCCGGACTCTCGAGCGAGACAGCCACGCCGTTTTGGAACGTCAGCGTGACTTCCCCTTCGCTCAAGTGGTATTCGCCCTTCAGGAATTCGCTGCCATTTGGGGCAAAGCCTTCTTCGAACCGCTGATTATGTCCGACGTCGAGTCGAGCGATTACGGTGACCGCTTCCGGTTCGGTTGGTGGAGTTTGCTTCTCGGCAATCGGCTCTTGGGATTGCTGTGGGCCGGTTGGCCGATTGAAATAACCCAAGATGCCAATGATTAACAGGGAAGCTGCGATCGCGAGAATCCACTTCGGCCAGGCATCTCCGAAAGTTGATGAAGGTGCGATCGATGACGGGGAAGCCTCTTCGCCGCTCGACTCGAATCGCAGTTCCGCATCGATGAATGCGGCAACGCGAAAACGACTGCGCACGCTGGGGTCTTCCTGCAGTGCGCGAACGAGTGTCGCTTGCTCGGCATCGGATAAGGACTGTGGATCGAGGAAGTAACGCTCGATCAATTCATCGGTCGGTTTGGACGGTTCGTTGCTCATGACGCGGTTTCCAGTTGCATCCGAACGCAGTCGTGCAGTTTCGTTCGTAGGCGTCCCAGACGCTTATAAAGACTGTTGGCCGTCTTTCCGGCGGCTTCCGCCATTTCTTTAACGGCTTCTTCACGCGTGTATGGGGCCAGCAAAAGCTTTTGATGTTCCGCCGAGAATTTGCCCAGACAGGCACGAATCGCGGAACGTTGTTCCTGGACGTATTCGGATGTCTCGTCTTTGGCTTCGATTGCGATCAAGGCCACCAGATCGTCGTCCAATAGCAGTCGATCACGGCTGCAACTACGGCGATATTTCAGCACCTCGAACCGTAAGACCATTCGTGCCCAGGGAATGAACTCGTCGTCGGCTTGGAGTTGATCGATCTTTCTCCACATGACCAGACTGGCTTCCTGCAAGACGTCGTCCACGGCATTCCAATCGGGCAGCGAAGCCCTGGCGATTGCCGCCAACTCGCGCTCGTGTCTCAGAAATAATGTGAGAAATCGATCTTTTTCCACGTCGGAGCCCATGTTCAGGGTTTTGATGCTTAACCTATTACTCCCAGATTCCAGCTTACCTGCCTTAAATTCTCGGAAAAAACAATGTTACGAAATTGCGCGGCAGGATAATGGCAAATCGGGAGTATGATAGGTAAGCCTACCTTGATTTCCCATAAAATCCCACGCTAGATGCTTCATGTTCATTTTACGGTATTTTGGGCGTAACGTGATCGGCGCTCTCGGCTTACTCACGCTCCTGATGGTTTCCTGCGTAGGTCAGGCCGAGGAGAAAATCGACTTTCGTACCCAGGTTCAGCCGATCCTCTCCGACCGCTGCTTTCATTGCCATGGACCGGATTCGAAGAACCAAGAATCCGAATTTCGGTTAGACAGCCAAGAGAATCTGTTGAAAGACCTCGGGGGGTACGCTGGTGTAGTGCCTGGTGATCTGAAGGCCAGTCAGCTGCATGTGCGAATTCATAGCGACGACGAGTTCGTCAAGATGCCCCCGCCAGACTCGAATCGTACTCTGTCGGAAGAGGAAAAGAGGATTCTCGATTTGTGGATCCAACAGGGGGCTGAGTACCAGCGTCACTGGGCTTTCGAGATCCCCCAGCGACCGGAAGTGCCGAAAGAGGATGTGACGTCCGCTCCATGGCCGGAAGAGGTGAAGGCCCGCTGGTCGGCGAATCCCATTGATGCGTTCATTGGTAAACGACTCATCGAAGAGGCGCTTTCTCCATCTGCCGAAGCGGACCCGGCGACACGACTGCGGCGCGCATCGTTAACGCTCACCGGGCTGTTGCCACCGATTGAACTTCAAGAGAAGTTCCTAGCCGATCCGAGCGATGCCGCCTATGCCGAAGCCGTGGACGAATTGCTAGGTTCGATGGCCTACGCCGAGCATCAATCGCTACGCTGGCTCGACGCTGCGCGGTACGCCGATACCGATGGGTACCAGAACGATAACGAACGGACGAACTGGCCGTGGCGAGACTGGGTGATTCAGGCCATGCACCAGAACATGCCATTCGACCAGTTCACCATCGAGCAGATCGCGGGCGATATGTTGCCCGATGCAACGGATTCACAGCGACTGGCAACCGCGTTTAATCGCAATCATCGCCAGAACGCCGAAGGGGGCGCACTGGCCGAAGAGTTTTTCGTCGAGAACGTCATCGATCGTGTCGAGACGACCTCAACCGTCTGGCTGGGGCTCACCATGGGATGTGCACGCTGCCATGATCATAAATACGATCCATTGAGCCAACGCGAGTTCTACCAGTTCTACGGTTACTTCAACAACATTGGCGAACGTGGCATCGGGCGTGGTATCGACGCCAATCCAACGATGAAAACCAGTTCGCCCCTGGCCCGTGTCTCGCCGACCACGGTTGCTGATCGTGACCAGGCCCAGAAAGCATTGGAAGTCGCCAAGTCCGGCATCCCTGAACGCATGCAGCGTTGGCTGAGCGAATACGAGGGACCGCAAGAAAAAGATTTGATTGCCTGGGTTCCGGCCGCGCTCAAAGAGGTGAATCTCGAAGGTGACGGCCAACTGGTGATCGAAGGGGACGACACTCTTCGCTATTCAGGCGGAAACAAGTCGACCGAGATTGTTTACAGCATCACGGTTCAGCCACGGCAGAAGGTGTTAACCGCTTTGCAATTAGAGGCGTTGCCGGATGATGCATTTGCCAAGCCGCGACAGCTTGCCCCGAGTGTCAATGGAAATTTCGTTCTGACGAGCGTGAACGTATTTCAGAACGGGAAACCCGTCGCTCTGCAGTCGGCGACGGCATCCTTCGAGCAAGATAGTTACCCGGTAAAGAACATCCTGGACAACAAGGCAAGTACCGGTTGGGCGGTGTTCGGACCGGATGTGAAGCCAGAGCCCGTGACTGCCGTCATTCGATTTGCCGAGCCTGTTTCGATCGAAGATGAAGAGAAGCTCACCATCGAGCTAAAGTTTGGCAGCCAGTATGCCAACCACGCGATCGGGAAAGCGAGGTTTGCCTTCTCGGACCATGCCGATGCGGGAAGAATCACGGAAGAAGGCTTGACCACGGAAGTGCAGGCGGCCTTGGCGAAGGCCAGCGACAAGCGAAAACCAAAAGATCTGGAAGTCATTCGCAAGTATTATCAGTCCATTGACGAGCCCCTGGCCAAGGCAGAGCTTCAGCTAAAGAAAGCAGAGCAACAGTTCCGCCGCGAAGCAGGCCCCGAGGTGAACGTCATGATCATGCGGGAGCGGCAAGGCAACGACGAGCCGATCTACTTGCTCAATCGCGGTCAATACAATGAACCGGTCAAGGATGAGCCACTCACTCGAGCGGTGCCTGCCGAATTGTTCTCGGCCGAGTCGAACGCTCAGCCTGGCAATCGTTTGGAATTGGCGCGCTGGTTGGTTTCGCGCGAGAACCCTTTGACCGCACGAGTGATCGTTAATCGTATGTGGCAAGATCACTTTGGGGTTGGACTGGTGAAAACGGTCGAAGACTTCGGGCTTCAAGGAGAAGCGCCCAGCCATCCCCAACTGTTGGATTGGCTGGCGGTCGAATTCATCGAGTCAGGCTGGGACATGAAAGCCATGCATCGCTTAATTGTCACCAGTGCTGCCTACCGCCAGTCGTCCATTCATCGACCAGAACTCCGCCAACGTGATCCTGAAAACCGCCTGATTGCCCGGGGGCCGCGTTACCGCGCCGATGGTTATTCGATTCGTGATGTGGCTCTGCAAGCCAGTGGTTTGCTCAGTGAGAAAGTGGGTGGGGCGTCGGTGAAACCATATCAGCCGACAGGGCTCTGGTCGACCGTCGCATCGAGTGCCGGCATTCGCTACAAGCAGGATGCTGGTGAAAGCTTGTATCGCAAGAGCATGTACACCTACTGGAAGCGGGCCGTCAATCCGCCGCGGCAAACGATCTTCGATGCCGGCAGCCGCGAAGTATGCACCGTACGTGCGACACGTACCAACACGCCGCTTCAGGCTTTGGTTTTGATGAACGATAAGACGTTTCTCGAAAGTGCCCGACATCTGGCGAAGCAGGCGCTAAATGCAGAAGCCAAGGATGATCGAGACCGCCTGGCCAATATGTATCGCTTGGCAATCGCTCGTGCCGCGGACGAAGAAACGCTTGAAATCCTGGCAGAGAACTTAAACTTCTTCCGCCAGCACTTTACCCAGTCGCCGGAAGAGGCGAAGAAGTTGCTGTCGGTTGGTGAATCGCCTGCGGACCCTTCGCTTGATCCTGTCGAGCACGCGGCCCTGACGAGCGTGGCCCACTTGATATTAAACCTGGACGAATTCGTGACGATCGAATAGTTCCTATTGCCTCCATCCATTCGACGTGACTTGTTCACGGAGTGATCTCCTATGAATCCTTTGAACGACGCAAACCAACATCGCATGATGCTGACCCGACGCCACTTCTTTGGCCGGTCGGCGTCCGGAATCGGTGTGGCGGCGCTGGCTTCGCTGCTAGGCAAGGACACTTTCGGCGAGTCAAAGGAGACCGCGATTGCTGGCCCGACGGGGTCGCTCAAGGCGTTCCACAACCCACCCAAAGCCAAGCGTGTCATTTACTTGTTTCAAAGTGGAGCCCCGTCGCAGCAAGAGCTTTTCGATCCGAAGCCGGTCTTGCGCGAGAACGAAGGGAAGGAGCTTGCCGACTTCGTTGAGATGACCCAGCGTGTCACCGGCATGACCGCCGGGCAGAAGTCATTTCCGATGGCTGGCTCGCGGTATAAGTTCACTAAGAACGGCGAGTCAGGCATCGAGATCGGTAGCGAACTGATCCCGCATATTGCATCGCTGGCGGACGACATGTGCCTGATTCGCTCGATGCAGACCGAAGCGATCAATCACGACCCGGCGATGACCTTCTTTCAGTCGGGACATCAACTGCCAGGCCGCCCCAGTTTTGGTTCGTGGCTTCACTACGGCCTGGGAACGATGAACCAGAACCTGCCGACGTTCATCACCATGGTTTCCCGTGGAACCGGGCGGCCGAACTGCCAGCCGCTGTACGATCGTCTGTGGGGAAGCGGTTTTCTTCCTTCGACCTACAGTGGTGTGAAGCTGATGAGTGTCGGAGACCCGGTCCTCTATCTCAGCAATCCGGAAGGGCTCGATCCAACGGCCCGCCGCCGCATGTTGGACGACCTGGCCAAGCTGAACCAGAAGAAACTGGAAGAGTTCGGCGATCCTGAGATCCACACGCGGATTCAACAGTACGAACTGGCCTACCGAATGCAAACGTCGGTGCCCGATTTGACCGACTTCTCGGACGAACCGCAGCACGTGCTTGATGCTTATGGCCCCGATGTCACCAAGCGAGGAACGTACGCGTATAACTGTCTCTTGGCACGCCGCCTGGCCGAGCGCGACGTTCGTTTCGTTCAGCTGTTTCACATGGGATGGGACCAGCACTTTACCCTTCCCAAGCAGTTGCCGGGACAATGCCGAGATACCGATCAGCCTACTAAAGCCTTGGTTAATGACCTGAAGCAGCGGGGCATGTTGGATGACACGTTGATCGTCTGGGGTGGTGAATTCGGTCGGACTTCGTATTGCCAGGGAACGCTCAATGCCCAGACCTATGGGCGAGATCATCATCCGCGCTGTTTTTCTCTGTGGATGGCTGGGGCCGGCATCAAACGGGGGTATACTTACGGAAAGACAGATGATGTGTGCTACAACGTCGTCGAGAACCCAATGCACGTGCATGACCTTCACGCAACGATGCTGCATCTGCTGGGAATCGACCACGAGAAGCTGACTTATCGGTTCCAGGGTCGATACTTCCGCCTGACCGATGTGCATGGTCACATTGTGAAAGACATCTTAAGTTAGGCCGCTGCTGCCAAGTCGGAATCGCTCGATTTCCCGGTTTTCTCAGATGAAGAATCGACTTTTCGTGAAAATGACCCTTCACGAAAATTGCGCGATAGTCCACAATTCCTAGAATCGCTTCATTCGTTTTCTGTAGGAATTCCTCGTGGCAACTAAGCCGGCAAAGGTCGCTGATTCACCGCAAAACAATGAACAACAGGCATTTGTTGGGGTGTTCGATCTGTTTAAAATCGGCATCGGTCCCTCCAGCTCGCACAGTGTTGGTCCGATGCGTGCGGCAGAGATGTTTTTGGCGGAGCTGGACGGTAATGGCCTGCTGGATGCCGTTGGACGTATCGAAGTCGATCTGTATGGCTCGTTAGCTCTCACAGGCATTGGTCACGCCACCGACGTTGCCGTTCTCATGGGATTGCAGGGAGAAGTCCCCGATAAGATCGATCCGGAAACGGTGGCCGACAAATTGGAGCTCATTCGTAGCCAAAAGGTGCTGAACCTGGCAGGCCGGAGGACGATTCCGTTTGCTGAGAAGGAGGATTTGCTCTTCCAGCGAAAGACCTTCCTGGAGGGCCACCCCAATGCGCTTCGTTTCCGCGCGTTTCCTAATCGTGAAAGTGACCAGCCGTTGGCCTCCGAGACGTACTATTCGATCGGTGGTGGGTTCGTCGTGAAAGAAGGGGATGAGGGAAAGGGAATCGCCCATCCGATGTCTGCCGTACCGTTCCCGTTCAACTCGGCTGCCGAATTGTTGAAACTGGCGGCAGAGCAGGGCTGCGGCATCAGCCACATTGCCTTGGAAAATGAAAAGGCGTTTCGCTCGGAGGCCGAGATTCGCGAAGGGCTGCAGAAAATCTGGTCGACGATGCAGGCCTGCGTCGACCGGGGCTGTCGCAACGAAGGGATCTTGCCTGGCGGGCTGAACGTGCGTCGTCGTGCTCCGAGTCTGTATCAAACGCTCTGCAGTCGACCAGAAGCGAACATGCGCGATCCGCTCAATATTCTCGACTGGGTCGACCTCTATGCGATTGCCGTGAATGAAGAAAACGCCGCTGGGGGCCGCGTGGTAACTGCGCCAACCAACGGGGCAGCCGGGATTATCCCGGCGGTGCTTTGCTACTTCGACCGCTTCTGCCCCGAATCGTCCCTGGAAAAGATCCAGCAGTTCCTGCTGACCGCAGCGGCGATCGGCGCGCTGTATAAGAAGAACGCCTCGATTTCGGGCGCTGAAGTCGGTTGCCAGGGGGAAGTCGGGGTCGCGTGCAGCATGGCTGCCGGAGCTTTGACTGAGGTTCGTGGAGGATCGCCGCGGCAGGTCGAAGAAGCTGCCGAAATCGGGATGGAACACAATTTGGGGCTGACCTGCGATCCGATCAAGGGCCTCGTCCAGGTTCCTTGCATCGAACGGAACGCCATGGGGGCAGTCAAGGCAATCAACGCTTGTCGCTTGGCCCTGCGCGGCGACGGAAGCCATTTCGTCTCGTTAGACCGGGTAATTCGGGTCATGAAGCGGACCGGCGCCGATATGTCGTCCCGTTACAAAGAGACCTCCCGGGGTGGCTTGGCCGTGAATATCAGTGAGTGCTGAGGACTGACTCGGGATATCAACCACCCATCGCCCAGGGAAAGGCATACCGGGGCAGAATTTGACGTAACCTTTTCTCAGGTCTCGTCATAGGTGGATAAGCCATGCAATCTGCTGGCAAAAAGCGTCAGGAAATTGTCTTTTCACCGTTATACTTCAACTATGAAGAATCCTTGCCTTTTCGCATCCTGCCTGCTGGGGCTTTCTGCTCTCGCATTCCCTTCAAACTCCGCCGTTGCGGCTGACAATGCCCAGGTGCGCGAGCTATTCAAAACGCACTGCGTCGAGTGCCACGGTGCGGAGACTCAGGAAGCTAATCTGCGACTTGATACGCTCGAGTTTCCTTCGGCGTCGCTCGACAACGCCCATGTATGGTCGCGGGTCGTCAATGCCGTCGAGCGGGGAGAGATGCCGCCTGACTATCAGGAGCAACCCACCGCCGAGGAAAAGAAGCAACTGGTGCGGCAGATTGTCGACACAGTTGTCCATGCCCTCCCGCGACCTATCTCGCTGCGTCGACTCAATCGCCGCGAATATGAGAACACGGTGCACGACCTGCTTGGGGTGGATGTGCCACTGGTCGATCTTCTGCCCGAAGATGGCAAGGTCCAGGGATTTGATAAAGGAATTGACGGGCTCAGCTTTTCTTCCGTGTTGTTGGAAGAATACCTGAAAGCCGCCAACGTAGCGTTCGACGCCGCGATTCGTCGGATCGAACCTCTCTCACCTGAAACGCGCCGTGCCGAGTTAATGCAGATCAAAGAGAACATCGACTCGGTGGAAAAGAACAAAGGGGGCGTCATCGAAGTCGATGGGTCTTTGGTCAAGTTCACCCCAGGCTGGCCGCCGGCTCGGATTGATGATGCGCACCCGATTGAAGACGGGGTTTACCGTTGCCGTGTAGCGATTTGGCCGCACGAGCCAAACGGCCGGACGATCTCGGTGGCATTGTATGTTGGGGCTCTCTTCGGACCGGATACGCAAGAGTTCATCGGCATTTTCGACGCCACCGGTACTCCACAAGATCCACGGGTCGTCGAGTTTACATGCCGCATGGAAGCAGGCGACACGATCCATATCGTGCCGCGGGTGTGGCCGGAACATGTCACCTGGCGAGACAAGCACGAGAAACGTCCCGGCGTTGGGATTGCCTGGGTAGAAACGTACGGCCCGCTCGATCAGGCGTTTCCGTCCGAAGCGACCAAGAAGCTGTTTGGTGACGTCGAGAGCATCTCGATGAAAGAGCAGTGGCCGGTTTGGATGCGTCACCGCAAGAACGTCAAAGGGCATATCGTCGAGTCAACGCAGCCGAAGGAAGACCTTCAGCGGATGCTGAAAGACTTTATTCCGCGAGCTTTTCGTCGACCGGTATCGGACGAAGAGATGCAGCCGTTTGTCGATCTCGCCCAGAATCGACTGGAAAGTGGCCGTACCTTCGAACAGGCCGCCCGCACCGGGGTCACGGCCGTAATGTGTTCGCCCCAGTTCTTACTGATCAATCGCGAGCCGGTCGTCGACGATTACACGATTGCGTCGCGGATGTCGTACTTCCTCTGGTCGACGATGCCTGACGAGGAGCTCTTGGAACTGGCTGCCGCAGGAAAGCTGAGCGATCCGGCCATTCGCCGGCAGCAGGTCAATCGCATGATTGCCGATCCCAAGATTGAGAACCTGGTGAATGACTTCACGGCACAGTGGCTCGATCTGAGAGACATCGAATTCACCACGCCGGACAAGAAGCTTTACCCCGAGTACGATCCGCTTCTGCTGGAAGGAATGCTCGGCGAGACGCGTCATTTCTTCGAGCATGTGCTGAAAGAAGATTTGAGCGTGATGAACTTCGTCGACTCGGACTGGACCTTTCTCAACCAGCGTATGGCCGGGCACTATGATTTGCCAAAAGTCGAAGGACACGAGCACTTCCAGAAAGTAACCTTGCCGGAAGATAGTATCCGCGGAGGCGTACTGACGCATGCCAGCGTGCTGAAAGTGACCGCCAACGGCACGACGACCTCCCCTGTGATTCGCGGCGTGTGGGTGCTCGACAAGATGCTCGGCCGCCCGGCCCCGCCGCCACCTCCTGGTGTGCCCGCAGTCGAGCCGGACATTCGTGGCGCGACGACGATTCGCGAGCAACTCGACAAGCATCGTAGCATCGCGGCGTGTGCGAGTTGCCACAAGCGGATCGATCCCCCTGGCTTCGCACTGGAAGAGTTCGACGCCATTGGCGGGCATCGCGATTTTTATCGATCGATTGGTGAAGGGGAACGGATTCCGGACCAGAAGTCGTATCGCAAAGGCCCCGATGTGCAATCGTCCTTCGCCCTGGCCGATGGGCGTGAATTCGATAACTTCGTGCAATTCCGTCAGCAAATGGTCGATGACCAGCCGCTGGTAGCCCGGGCGATTGCCGAGAAACTATTGATCTACGCGACCGGCCGAAGAATGGGACTCCCCCAGCGTGATGCCGCCGACAAGATCGTCGCTGCATCCAGTAAGAACGACCATGGTCTCAAGTCGATGATTCAAGCCGTGGTGGAAAGTGACTTGTTCCTCGCTCCCTAGAATTTAATGGCTCTTTGAGCCTGTAAAGGATTCGCTATGTCGAACCAACTTAGCCGTCGAACGTTTTTGCGTGCCTCTGGGATTGCGATGGGGCTGCCACTTTTGAGCAGCATGGGAGCGTCCCGTCTGCTGGCCAAAGATGAGTCAGGCGAGGCAAGCGACGTCCGGCGTATGCTGGCCATTTGTGCCCCGCTGGGAATTCACACGCCTAATCTCTTCCCCGAGAAGGCGGGCAAAGACTACGAGCTGACCCCTTATCTCAAGCCGATGGGTAGCCTGCGGAACAAATTCTCGGTGATCTCAGGGATCATGCATCCGAACGTTGATGGTGGTCACGCCGCGGAAAAGAGTTTCCTGACCGGGGCCGCACATCCGGGGCAGCCAAGCTTTCAGAATACGATTTCGGTCGATCAACTGGCTGCCGAACAGCTGGGGTACAAGACGCGCTTTAGTTCGCTGACTTTGGCCGTCGACCACAATAGTCTTTCCTACACGCGCAGCGGCGTGCAGATTCCGGCTGAGAACCGCCCATCGAAGCTTTTCGCGAAGCTATTCCTCGAAGGGACGCAGCAGGAAAAAGAAGAACAGATGCGGCGGATCGAAGATGGTCAAAGCATCATGGATCTGGTTCAGGATCAGACGAAGAAGGTTACCAAAAAGGTGGGCCGAGAAGACAATCAAACGCTCGATCAGTACTTCACCAGCGTACGCGAGTTGGAACAACGTCTGGTTCAGGCAGAGTCTTGGGCCAAACGCCCCAAACCGACCGTTGATCGCAAGCCGCCGGAAGATATCGATGACCGGGCCGAACTGACCCGACGTCTACGGCTGATGTACGAGATGATCTTCCTGGCGATTCAAACCGATTCGACACGATTCATTTCGCTTATCGCTCCTGGCGGAAACGAGGTGGTCGCGCTCGATGGGGTTGATGACGGGTGGCATAACCTAAGCCACCACGGGCGTGACCCAGACAAGATCGAAATGCTCACGATTATTGAGCTGGAAGAGATGCGGTTGTTTGCCGAACTCATGCAGAAGTTGGAAGACGTAAAAGAGGGAAGTCATTCGCTGTTGGATCAAACAGCGATTCTCTTGGGTTCCAATCTCGGCAACGCGTCCAGTCACAATAACACCAACCTCCCTATCATTGCCGCTGGTGGCCACTTCCGTCACGGTCAGCATATCGCCTACGAGGAAGGGAAGGCACCGCCGCTGTGCAATTTGCTGGTCAGCTACCTGCAGCATGTGGGGGTTGAGACCGATCAGTTCTCGTCAGGCAACGGCACGTTAACGGAACTCCCGGCCGTCTAACGCGGTTTCAACATTTGGACGTCAATGCCGCCGACGGTTTCCGGACGCACTTGCCACCAGGGGAACTGAAACTTCTCCTGGCATTTGCGGCAAGTAACGCGCAGTCCCAGAAACTTGGCTCCACCGTCACTTTCTAAACCGCAGCCAGGGCAAGTCGCAAGCCACTCCGCGTTCTCGAGATCGATCGTTTTCCCCTTGAGCGGGTGATGCGCTTCCAGCGGGATGTCATCCTTGGTGAAGTCAATCAAGTCCTCGCGTGTGATTGATGCTTCTGGTTGGGCTGCCAGACGTTCGGAATGCAGCCCTACGGCTCGCTCGAATACGTTCCGCACGAAGCGGGCATTTCCGAAACGTTCGTCGCGTCCGTGATAGGCGGCCGTGAACAGGATGCTGGCGATCGCCCTGGCCTCGGTCGTTAACTCGTACTGGGCATCGCTGCAAAACTTCTCGAAAATGCGGCAGAGGTCCGCGACAGCGTAGTCGTCGAAGTCGATGTAACGTGTGAAACGGCTTTCCAGTCCGGGGTTGGTTTTGATGAACTCCTGCATGAGACGCGGGTACCCGGCTACGATCACCACCAGTTGATCGCGGTTATCCTCCATCCGCTTCAGAAGCGTGTTGATCGCCTCCTGCCCAAAGTCGTGTTGCCCGGTTGGATTGGAAAGGGCGTAGGCCTCGTCAATAAAGAGCACTCCGTCCAAGGCCGAATCGACGAGTTCGTCCGTCTTCAGCGCCGTTTGCCCCACATAGCCACTCACCAAAGCAGCCCGGTCTCCTTCGACCAGTTTTGGTGTCTTTAATATTTGAAAGCCATACAGAATCTTTCCGATAATGCGCGCGACGGTCGTCTTACCGGTACCGGGGTTGCCTTTGAAAACGAAGTGCAACGTTTGAGACGATTGCTTCAGACCATGTTCGCGGCGCTGCTTCTGAATCTTCAGGTAAGCCATCAGCCTTTTAACTTCGGTCTTCACCGAGTCCAAGCCAATCAAGCCGTCGAGTTCTTCTCGGGCCTCTTTAAGGACTTGACCCGGTGGACCATATTCTTCCACCGCATCTTTCTTGGGTGGTTCCGGTTCAACTGGCTTTAACGCATCAAACGGGGACGGTCGCTTTCCGTTGCGATGGGCATTTCCGGATGGATAAGAATTACCTCGGCAAATCGCGAACATGCGATCGAGCTTGGCAACCAGGTCGCGTTCGACGTCGGTCGATGCCCCCCACTGAAACACCGCGCCAACAATCGTGCGAATCATACGCTCGTAGGTGGGAAGCAGGCTTGTATCGCGGCCCAGGTGATGCATGATCAAACAGAGCACCAGGCTCAAGTGGCGAGTCTCATCGCAGTTTCCGCCAAACCACTGGCGGTCATTCATGAATGCACTGAGAAAGACGTCCCATTGATTGCGATCCAGCACGCCATATCGTTTGAAACGCGACAGAGTACAAATGCTGCTGGCCAGCGGCAATGCCATCGAGAATGAAACATCGAACTCGTGCTCTTCAATACGATGATCCGCCAGAATTGCCATCCCCAAGTGATGGAGGCAATCGCTGGCCAGGGCCATTCTGACAAGCGATTCAGGATAATTCCCTTTGCGTCGATACGTTTCGGAAATCTTATCCCATGGGATCTCACTAAACTCGTTGAGTTCGCCCTGGAAGTTGATCTGATAACGGGAACCATCCAACTCGCGGCTGAGCGCGAGATAGAGCCTATTAAAATCATCTTCAATTTGGGGCCATAATTCCGCCACTAACAGAATTCCTTCCTTCGCAGGCTAACGTTTGTTTGGCGATGATTTTATTCGCCGATTGGATTCGGTTCTACCGTGAGAAATTCTCTCCAGCAGCACTTAAAGGGTTAGAAAAGAAAATCGTATTGCAAAACGGACTTCTCAGGCCGCGATACGCCACGGATTTGACAATTTCGCGAGAAAGTGCGGCAGGATGGTGATTTGGCAGGTAGTATGAACCTGAGTTCGGCTGGTGAAAATACTCCGGCTGGCTCTCCCACCGTTAACCTTCTAGTTTCGAACTACTCATTCCCCCTCGATTGCAGCATGATTCGCACTCTTTTGTTGGCAGTTGCGTTCGTATTCTCTTGCGTTCCATTCTCTCAGGCCAACCCGCTCGTTTACGAGGGGGACTCTGGCATTGGCAAAGGAAAGCACATCGTCTTCCTGGCGGGCGACCACGAGTACCGCTCGGAGGAGTCGCTTCCGGCGCTTGCTCGAATTCTCGCCAAGCATCACGGATTCAAATGCACGGTGTTGTTCTCGATCGATAAAAAGACGGGCGAGATCGCACCAGGTTCCAGCTATATGCCGGGAACGGAGGCGTTGAAAACGGCCGATCTGATGGTCATCTTTCTCCGTTTCCAAGACTTTCCCAAAGAGCAGATGCAGCCGATCGTCGACTACCTGGAACGAGGCGGCCCCGTGGTTGGCATGCGAACGTCGACCCATGCATTCAAGATTCCGAACAACTCCGAATTCGCTCGCTTTAGCTACAACTACAAAGGGGATGACTATCCTCTAGGATTCGGCCGCCAGGTGTTGGGAGAAACATGGGCCGGTCACTACGGTAAGAACCACGTGATGAGTACACGGCTTGATATCGTACCTGAGCAAAAGGACCATCCCGTCCTGCGCGGCGTGAAGAACCCTTGGGTTCAAGCCGGCGGTTATTGGACCGAACCGATGGAAGATAGCACGACCCTGGCGATGGCGCAGCCGCTGGAAACCATGCAACCGGATGCTCCGGCCGCCAAAGACAAAAATTCTTGCCCCGGTGTGTGGGTGCGGAACTACCAATCGAAAAGCGGAAACTCGGGACGCGTCTTTACGACCACCTATGGAGCCTCCGAGGATCTGCTCAACGAAGGGTTTCGCCGCATGATGGTCAACGGTTGTCTCTGGGCAGCCGGCATGGAACAGCAGATTAAGCCGAATTTGAAGGTCGACTTCGTTGGGCCCTATCAACCGGTGACGTTTAGTTTTGGAGGTCATCGCAAAGGAGTAAAGCCAGCAGAACTGACAGGCTGGGATTCGCCGATCCTGCCAGATCATTCCCAGGACGACAAAAAAAAAGAAACGGCGATGAAAGCCCCGCGTCGGGAACAGGGACGTGACGCAAGAAGGCAAAATTCACAAGACGCGAAGAACACAAAGCTAGAGAATCCGCCCAAGCTTACCGACGAGGACTTTTCGGCGTTTGCGATCTATGAAAAGACAGCGCCTCGCCCCAAGTCCGCCGAGCCGATTCCCACGTCACTTCCTTTGCAGCTGAAAAAGGGAGACCGTATCGCTCTGATTGGGAATACGCTGTTCGAGCGATCGCAAGATTTCGGCCACTTCGAAGCGATGCTCCAGAAGAAGTTTCCGCAGCATCAACTCGCGGTCCGACATCTGGCCTGGTCGGCCGATGCCATCGACGTACAGCCGCGGCCCGACAACTTTGCTGATACCCAGCAGCACCTGGTTCATGAAAAAGCGGATGTCATCCTGGCCGCGTTTGGTTTTAACGAATCGTTTGCAGGGCCAGCCGGCCTGGCTGATTTTCGACAAAAGCTATCGCAGTATCTGACCGATCTCAAATCGAAATCGTTCAACGGCGAGACGGCAGCGCGAATCGTTTTGGTCTCCCCGATTGCGAACGAAAATCTCGATAACATTCCTGCTGCCTCGCTGAATAACGCCAATATTCAGCTTTACGTCGATGTCATGCGTGAGGTCGCTGCCGAGCAGAAAGTGGCTTTTGCGAATGTCTTTCCGACAACGGCTGCTGAAATGGACAGCCCTGGCACCGATCTGACGATCAATGGCGTGCATTTGAATCGAGTCGGCGACCAGGTCTTTTCGGCAGCACTCTTCAAGGAATTATTTCAGGAAGAGGCACCAGAAGTGAGTGAGTTGCTGCTCGACACGATTGTCGACAAGAACACGCAATTTTTCCGCCGCTTTCGTCCGTTGAACACATTCTATTACACCGGGGGCCGCAACAAGGATTACGGCTACCTCGACTTTCTGCCGGCGATGCGCAACTTCGACATGATGGTTTCCAATCGCGATCAGCGGATCTGGGATATTGCTCAGGGGAAGCAGGTGCCGGAGGCGGTGGACGATTCGAATGTCCCGCCCTTGCCGATGACTAAGCAAAGTCGCGGGGCCAACGAGTGGATGTCGGCTGAAGACGAAAAGAAAGCATTCGACGTTGACCCGCGTTTCGAGGTGAATCTGTTCGCTGGCGAGGAACAGTTCCCGGACATCGTCAATCCAATTCAGATGCGATGGGATTCGAAGGGACGCTTGTGGGTGAGTTGCTCGACTACCTACCCGCACGTTTATCCCGGGAACGAGCCCAAAGATAAGTTGGTCATCTTGGAAGACACCGATGGTGACGGCAAAGCAGACAAGTCGACCGTTTTTGCCGATAACCTGCACATTCCCCTGTCGTTCGAGTTTGGCGATGGCGGGGTCTACGTCTCCGAGCAACCTTGCCTGTCGTTTTTGCAGGACACCGACGGAGACGACAAGGCTGACGTCCATAAGACGGTTCTTCGCGGCTTCGGTACCGAGGATTCTCACCATTCATTGCATGACTTTACGTGGACCCCCGATGGCGATTTGATCTTTCGAGAATCGATCTTTCACCACTCGCAGGTAGAAACTCCCTACGGTCCGGTACGTCAGCAGAACAGCGGTTGGTTCCGATTCGATCCCAAAACGCAGCGTTTGATCAGTTTCGGTACCTATCCAAGTACGAATCCTTGGGGTGTGACGTTCGACCGCTGGGGCCAACACATGGCCAGTCATCCGGTTTATGCCGAGGCACATCAAGCGGTCGATCCTCCCTATCCACTGCAGAACGATCGTCCCAACGGATTGCAGGCCTATTCTGGGGTTTGCGGTCACCACTTCGTCGATTGGTCGACCTTTCCCAAAGACCTTCAGGGAAGCTTTATCAAGGTTCGTTACAAGCCCACCAATCGCGTCGAGATCTTGAACTGGAAGGAAGGCCCCTACGGCTATACCGAAGAGTACGTTGGCGACCTACTGTTTTCGCGGAACCTCAGCTTCATTCCGGTCGACCTGCAATGGGGGCCACGCGGGGCCTTGTATGTTTGCGACTGGTACAACCCGATCAAAGGGCATGCCCAATATTCGCTGCGTGACGAACGTCGCGATCGACACTCCGGTCGCATTTGGCGGATAACAGCCAAGGACATGCCGCTGCAAGATCCTCCTAAAATCGCGGATGCTTCCATCGCGGAGCTACTCGAACTTCTTAAGCGACCTGAATATGCCGTGCGTTTTATGGCCAAGCGAGAGCTGGGCGAGCGTGACCCAGCGAAAGTGAAGCGTCTGTTAGATAGTTGGGTGACGAAGCTCGATCCGAGCGATCCGGAGTTTCGTCATCATCAGATCGAAGCTATCTGGACTTATCGGTGGATTGATGTGGTCGACATGGTCCCACCCAGTGACGGGACGCCGGAACGCGACCTCGCAATCGCCGCCAGCGTTCTCGAAGATCTGTTGGCCTGTGATGATCCGCATGCTCGGGCCGCTGCAACCAAGCAGCTGCGCTATTGGTACCCTTACATTCCGCGGTGGGAGCAGCGTCTGAAGACGGCTGCCAACGACGAGAATGGGATTGTGCGCATGCAGGCCGCGATCGCCGCCACGTATATTGGCAGCAAGCCGGCGTTTACGGCGATGCTCGATGTGCTCAAGCACCCGCGTGAAGGGCACGTCGCGTATGGGATCACGTGTGCGCTGATGTCGAAGCCGATGCGCGCGCACTGGGAAGGTAACCCTCGCTATGGAATTGCTCGCATCTTGAAGCAGGCTGCGAAGGACTCTGAGATCAAAGAGCCCAAGCCAACCGTTGCCCAGGCGAAGTTCGACGCTCAAAAAGATCTTCGCGAGGTGAAGATCTCCTGCCTGGAAGAAAGAATGCTGTTCGACGTCAAGCACTTCATGGTCAAGCCTGGCCAGCCGCTGAAGATCGTCTTTACGAATCCCGATGCCACGGATCACAACTTCGTGATCGTCAAGCCAGATGCTCTGGCGGAAGTAGGCATGGCGGCCAACGAGATGGCGAAAGACCCCACGAACGCCGATTCTGACTTTATCCCACGCGAAAAGATGGATCTGATCATCGAGAATACGCCAATGATCGGGCCGACTCGGTCAGCACAGATCGCCGTGCTGCGGTTTCACGCTCCCAAAGAGGAAGGCATCTATCCTTATGTTTGTACGTTCCCAGGTCACTGGGTCGTGATGAACGGGGTGATGGTGGTCGCTCAGGATGATGCTAGTGCCCAGGCGCTGATGGATGCGAGCGTTCCTCAGGTGACCAAAGAATGGAAGATGACCGACTTCGCTGATTTTGTGGACCACCCTCGCAGTAAGGATGACGCGGTACTCGTTCGCGGCATGACCGCCTTTGTGAAAGCTCGATGTAACCAGTGTCACGTCGTGGCCGGTCATGGTACCAATTTGGGCCCTGATCTGACAGAGTCTGTGAAGAAGCTGAAAGGAAAAGACCTGTTGCAGCAGATGGTCGATCCATCGAGTCAGATCAACGAGAAATTCCAGAATGTGCAGTTCCTTACGATTGGCGGTCGCGTAATTACCGGGGTCGTTGTGAAGGAGGATAAAGCGGCTTTCCATGTCGCGACGAACCTTTTGACGCCTAACAGTTTGACCACCATTCCCAAGGATGATGTCGAACAAATGGCCCCGTCGAAGATCTCACCGATGCCGGGCGGATTGCTCAACACGCTGACCAAGGAAGAGATCTACGATCTTCATTCTTATCTGGAGGCCGGCGGTTACGAGATGCCTGAGCATCTGAAGCACCTGCACGATCATGGCAATCATGAGAAGGCTAAGTAACAACGAAAAAAAGCCCTGCCAGGCGTGGCGAAGTCTTGCTGCTTACCTTCGCGTCGGCCTGACAGGGCTCAGCGACTAACGCTGCCCTTGCTTACTATTCCCACTCAGCGAACACGGCATCGACGTATTCCGGTTCGCTCACCAATTCTCCAATCACGCGACCGAACATGGCTGCCGAGTCGTAGTTCTCGGCCGTAATGATTCGTCCGTCGACAATCACGTCGTCTTCGACCGTTGTAGGATCACCGACCGCACCCGACTGGACCATCGTTCCGCCGTTCAGTTCAATGTTCTGGCGCGTCGTATAGATCGGCTGATCCGAACTCGGGGCCGATCCAGCCCACGCCGAAACCGTTTTCCCTTCCAGAAGACTTGAACCGTCAACCCGGGCATAGGCTAACACCGAAACACCGTGGCAGATGGCAGCGACATACTTGTCTTGTTCGACGAAGTCATTGATCAGATCGTTGACCGTACTTTTGAGAGCTTCAGTGCTGTTGTAAACGCCGTGGTTGTAGGTTCCCTCGAACGCGTATTGGTAGCTCGACGCTCCCCAGCCACCGACGAAGACGATCGCCGAATAGTCTTCCGCTTCGACATCCGTCAAAGCCAAATCTGGGCGAACCAGTCCACCATCGGCACCCTGGCCTGAATTCGCATGCGGACGAGCCACCTCCGTGGTCGTGGCGGCAACGACAACTTCCAGACCCTGAGCTTCCAGCGATTGTCGCGTGTCGCCGTATTCCTGGTAGTAAAAGTCTTGATTGGCAATCACCATCAGGACCGGAAGAGGCTCGTTGGCCGTTGGGGTCTCGTCAGGCGTATCGGTCTCTTCCGGGATCGACTCGGCGACGGCTACCATCACCGTTTGACTTGCGGAATGCGTTCCATCCGTCGCATCGATTTCAACCTGAAAGCTACCGGTGTAGTCGGCATCTGGCGTGATGACCAGAATGTCTCCTTCGACGTGTACGCTGGCGTCAATCGATTCTGGCTCGGCGATCAGGTCCGGATTGTCGTAGTGGCTCGAGTCAAAGTCCGCCAGCAAAGTGCTTTTGGCGAAGGAACCTTGCCACTGATAGAACTCGCCCGACGGCATTACGTAGAACCAGCCTCCGTTAGCCGAGCGAATCCAGCGTTCGTTGTTGCCCAGGCAGTTGGTGTGATAGTCGTCCGATTCGACCAGGTCATATTGGGCATCCAACTGCTGTTCGATGGTCGAAACAATGGAAGCTGAAAAGAACAACGCTTCCGTTTCGACGTCACCGCTGACGGTCAACATCGTCTCCAGCGGTTGTCCACTGTTGGCTACTAAATCAGCGATGGGGTCGAGTGTCCAATTTGCCTGCGCGGCTGGATCGAGCGTTGAAGTTTCGAAATACTCCGATTCGAGCGGCATCAGTTCGGCGGTTGCGACGTCGCCGGCCATCATGCGGCGGTCTTCCAGGCTTTGCAGGTTGCGGCCCAGGCGACGGCTCTTGCGATTGGACGAAGCCTTCTTGCGTGGCTTCTTGGTGGTGAAAAGGTTGAGTCGTGACATTGTGTTTCTCCAAGTCTGTTCCCGTGATGATGGTTGCGTTTCCGCTGGCTTACCGGATAAATGGCAGGCCGGCAGAAAACCTTTCACGCGGGACCCAAAAAAATGAAAGAAACACGAAAGTCGCCCAAAAGCTCGGGCGATTTCAGTTAGAAACCGGCCGTAAACGGACCTGGTGAAACGTCGTGTCGCTGTCGTAAGCCCCTAGTCCCAAAGACTTTTCGGGTAGGGTCCACAGCTCGAGAAGGGTCAGATTCGAGCCGTCTCCTCGGTAGGTCGTCAACAACTGACCATCCAGAAAAGCTTGGACCTGATCGCGGCGAACGCGAACTTCGGCCGTGTAACGACGTCCATTTTGCAGAATCACGTTGTCAACGCGAGTCGGGTTGGTGCGGATGTTCTCGCCGTCGATGTTCTGGATTCCGCCCAGGTTTTCGCTCCACCCATCGATGTCGAAGGATGCATTGCCGTCTCCATCCAGGAAATGCAACGCGATCGATTGCGACCCGCTATTCCGCGTGAACTGGACTTCCAAGTCGTACTCGCGAGGGGGAAGAAAGGGGAGCATCATTCGCGCTCCGGGGCCTTCGTTGACGTGCAGTTCTCCTTCGGAAGTGACTTCCCAATTGCCTGCGACCGTGTTCGCTGGAAGATCTACCTGGGAGATCAAATTGACCCAGTTTTGAGAGGCGGCAGGCATAGGTATTGGTTGTTGCTCAGGCGACTGAACTGAACCACCATTGGATCCTGTAGGCAAGTCATCTTTTCCAAAATCTCCCAGGACCATCAGGGCGACGATGGCACCCAGGATAGCTCCGCCTCCTCCGATCAGAAGTCGGTGTCGTTGTACCCACTGAGTAAAGGGGCTGGCCTTGGGACGTGGTTTGGATTTGGAACGCTGCGTGGGACGGTCTATTTTTGGCTCAAGTTTGGGTACCGAGAGCAACGAGTTCGGTATACTCGGCTGAGTCGCTGACGCGTCACTGGCATACGCGGAGTCGGGATGTCCGAACGGTTTGAGCTGCTCGACGACTTCTGCCGGAGTCTGAAAGCGGTCATCTGGAGACTTCGCCATGAGTTTTTCAACAATGGCGATCACTTCAGGTGGGATATCGTTACGAATTTCCGACAGTGGCCGAGGCTGGCGTTCGCAGTGGCCAAGGACTTTTTCAAACGCGGTTCCCTCGGGGAAGGGAGCATGACCGGCAAGCAGGAAATAGAGTGTACAGCCCAGGCTGTAGAGGTCGGCTCGAATGTCTGCCCGCTTTGAATCCCGGGCTTGCTCTGGGGCCATGTAGTCTGGTGTGCCAAGCGCGGTGAAGTCGGCCGTCAGACCTGGGTCGTCCGGCGATTGCTCGGACTGGGTCGCGAAGCGAGCTAAACCAAAATCGAGAATCTTGATCGTTCCGCGTGTCGTCTTCATCAAGTTATGAGGCTTGATGTCGCGGTGAACGGTACCGCGTTCAAATGCATGTTGCAGTCCCTGGGCGGCTTGCATGACATAGTTACACGCGTGCAGTACAGGGAGTGGTTTTCGGCGAGCCACTAGTTGATCGAGACTGATTCCATCGATGTACTCCATTACCAAAAAATGCATCTCGCCCGCTTGTTCGGCATCGTAAGCGGCAACGATATTACGGTGCGACAGCTTGGCCGCCGCTTTTACCTCCTGATGAAATCGTTCGACCGCCAGTTCATTCTTCATCAGCCGCGAACTAATCACCTTCAAGGCGACCGGCCGTTCCATCAGTTTGTGCTCGGCCTGGTAAACGATTCCCATTCCTCCTTGGCCGAGTTGTCGAATGATGCGGTATCGCGGGTGGTCGAGCAGCGCCGCGGGTATCGTTCCAGCGTCTTCTTCTTGGAAAACAGGCGTGGCGCTGCCCACTGGCGTCAGACCATCGTCGATACTGCTTGTGGCAGCGTGAATTCGTTCGATCAGTGGATCATGTGGAATGGTGCGCAAGACGTCACAACAGGTATCGCACTTACCTACGTGGTCTTCTATCCGCTGGCGATCTGGCTCGGCCAGAGTTCCATGAAAGAACGATTCGAGTTCGTTTCGCGTGGGATGCGGCGCGTTAGTCTCGTTCATGGGCCGATCGCCGGTGGTGATGGTTGTTAATCAATGAGCCCCAGGCCCCTTTGACGCAGCCGCGAAAGGACCCGCGATTTGGCGACAAAGACGGCATTCACGGAGATGCCAAGCTCTTGGCTGACGTCGTCCGCACTGAGGCCGTCCAAGGCGAATCGCTGAAATGCCAACCACGTTTTGTCCGTGAACGCGGGACGGACTTCCTGCAGCAAATATTGTATCACGTGGCGATCGTGCTCTCGATTCCACTGGGCACTCAGGCCACTCTCGGGATCTTGAAGTTCGGCGATCACCTGGCCAAAATCACTTCCGCCGACCCCAGGTGGCTGCTTGTTCTTCTTGCGCCAATGATCTCGCAGGCAATTTGCCGCAATGGTACGCAGCCAGGCACGAAAAGCACCAGGCCGAGGTTCACGACGGAAATCAGGGAAGCGTCGGAAAACGACGGTCAAGACTTCCTGGGTGATGTCCTCGATATCGTCAAGAGATGCCCCATACCGCTTGAGCCAACCTCGAATCAGCGGCGAGTACATTCCGACCAGTCGCCCCCATGCCTCTTCATCGGAGGTATGCTGTAGCGAGTCGAGAAAGCTAACCGAGGTGTCCATTGGGCGAAGACTGCGTATCGAAAGTGCCGATCAATAGAAAACGCCTCTATCCTACACTTCTTACCACGGGCTTGCCCCCTCGCATCTTTTAATTTTTAAAGAGTGGCGTCCTCTTGCGCACGTAGCGAAAGCAAGGATCCGGAGGGCAGATTCGCAGCGGCGAGCTAGGCTGCATCTTCCTGAGAACAAGAGGTCAGCGGCTGGAGCAATGTTTCCCAGCCGCTGTTGATCAGTACCATTTTCGAATATCCTTAGCGCAGTACATCCCCTTCGACGTTTAGCAGTTGCGAATTAGGAGCCGAGTTGCCGAAGACGTTGAACTGATCGAATTGCCAGACCACTTTCTTCGTCTTGGGATCGACTTCAATCAGCAGCGGGTTATCGGGGCCAGCATGGCAGTTGCCGATGACGTAGTGACCGTTGGGCAGGACTTCCAGCGTCGTGACCCAGGCCAGCGTGATGCCAGGCAGATCGTTCTGGCCGATCTTCCAAACGATTTCCTTGTCAGGTGTCACTTCGATCACACTATGTCCGTTGCCCGTCGCGATTAGCGTGTTGCCATTGCTCAAACGAACCGCGGCGAAGGCCTTGTTACCGAAAGCTTCCGGACCGTGGCCCCCGCGAGGCTCCTGGTCGAACATGGGGACTTCGTAGTCCCAGATGACCTTGCCTGACTCGCCATCGTATTCGCGGATGTGGCCATCGTTCTCGTGGGCAACCAGGTAATTGCCGTTGTCCAATTTGCGAACCAATCGCGTATCGGAGTGGGGATGCGGATTGTCCAACTTCAGTGGAATCTCTTTAAGCAACTTGCCGTCACGGTTGACTTCAATGATTCGTCCGGCACCTGACTCGGCAATCATTACGTTGCCGCCTGCCAATGGTTGAAAGGCGTGGACTTCGATCCGCTTTCCTTCGTTGCCGTTGCTCTGGGCGGAGTCGTAAGACCACACGACCTTCTTCGTTTCGGGATCGATTTCAGCAACCTTAGCCCCCCCTTGCTGGACCATGATATGGCCATTGTCCAACACATGGATGTCATGAATCCCACCCCACGGCATCTCCCACTCGATGGCCCCTTGTTCGTCGACAATCGCCAATTTGTTATTGCCTTGCATCACCAAGCGAAACGGACCTGCGTAAAGGAGCGAAGGCAAAAATGCAAGAGCCGTGGAAACCAGAGTAACCAGAAGGGGCGTTCGCAGCATGGTGTTCTCCTTGATGGACACGAGGGGGAAGGGAATTCGAAGGGCTGGTCCGAGTATAGATCCAATGTCAAGGAACTAAAGCGGATCCTCACTTGTTCCAATGAAAAGAGGCGTCTTTCTCGCAGAAAAACGCCTCTTTCGTGGTTAAATTGAGAGCCCTTACGCCTATGGCAGCTGAGCAACTTCACCGCCGTTGCGGGTACCCATGCTGGCGTAGATGAGACGATTGATGTTCTCGCTAACGAAACGAGTCGCACCGTCACCCAGCAGGAACAGGGCACCACCGGGGTGAGCACTGTGGAAGCCTGCCTGGCCCGGTTGTGCGTTGTTGAGTGTGTTCAACTGAATGCCGGTTGAAGCACCCCATTTGCAGTGCGAGTCCTGCCCATTCGATGTGCCAACGTAGACATGCTCACGATTGGTAATCTTATCGGTGTACCTTTCGCCGACGAATAGAGTGTTGGAGGTACCATCGGTAATGTCACGAAAATTGGTCGAAACATTCTGGTAGTAGAACGGACCATTGTGACGAGCGTGTCCAACGCCACCGTCGTCCAGATGATGCTTGTTTTCACCATTGGTGGTGTTACTTGAAATCGTGTAGCCAACGGTACCTGTGATCACCACGCCATAGCTACCGCGTGGTCGACCTGTGATGCCACCGTCATCGAAAACCTGTCCGGTATCTGGTGAGGAAGGACATTCGAATGCATCTAGACGAACGCGAAGAATATCTTCGTTGTTGCCATCGTCGTCCCAAACGACTCCGAAGCCCATGCCGTTGATCTTGTCGTAAAGGGCACCTTGTTCAATCTGGGGAAGGATGAATGCACTCCAAACCGTGGTTTGCGCACTACCGCTTCCATCCTGGATCTTTTCCTTGATCGCGGCTGGTGGAAACTTAAGGAACGTATCGTGATAGTTATGCAGGGCCAAGCCGAGTTGTTTCAGGTTGTTGCTGCACTGCATTCGGCGAGCTGCCTCACGGGCCTGTTGTACCGCAGGCAACAACAGGGCAATAAGAACGCCAATGATGGCGATCACCACCAGCAGTTCGACAAGCGTAAAACCACGCTTGCGTTTCATCGAGATGCTCATAGTTTTTGCTCCAATAAGATATGAAAACAGAGGAAAAGATTAGGTCTAGTTTTTCGCTGAATATCGATATGAGGATGTTGAAACCCCTTGGGCTCTCAAGTGACAGTCTGGTTTATTTGGTGAGTTTGATTTCGATGTCATTCGTGCCCGATTTAACTTCGATCGTGAAGTCTTTTGGGACATTTCCCGGTGGGGTCGGGTCAGGACCTGAGCCAAACACGGTGACCTTGTGCTCGCCAACCAGGGCGCCGTCGTTGCGCTCGTAGGTAGAAAGTATGAACTTGCCCTCTGAATCAGTGTTTCCAGTAGCACTCTTGCCTGGTTCGTTATCACCTCCTACCGATTCCGTCTTTCCCGGTATTGGCGTAAACGTAACCACCATGTCGGCCACAGGTTTACCGTTAAGTGTTACGATGCCATTAACAGGTGCCACCGGGTTACTGGGGCCGCCGCATCCAAGAATTGATATAGCGAGAAATGAAACGATCCATACAGCACCTGATGGGTACGTTCGCATGACGGTGTCCTCTGATCGGTAAAAGAGATCTAGTTCAATGAAAATGAGATTTAAGAAGGGGGGTATGCCAAGAGGCAATCAAGGGGGAACGTCGCTGCCAATAACCAAAGATGCAAATAATCTGGGGGGAGATAAGTTACCTCAAGTGTACGCATTCGGGCGTATCATGTTAAGTCATAGCTAAAAGCGATGTGTGTGGTTTTATAAAAACAAATTTTAAGTTTTGTGTAACCAGTAGTTTGTGGTCGAGCCAATGGCGATGCTCGTTTGATATTTTTTTTGCGAGGCGAACTTCAGCCGTGCTGTGAAACTAACTGGTAATCTTGCAAGCAGTTGCGGCGTTTGCAACAATGACAACCGCAGGCTCTGAGAATCTAGATCGGGGGATTTATGCTCAGCCTGAGATCTGCCGACTTGGCTTGAAGTCTAACGCCGCTCCCCTGGACCTTCTTACGACGAACGACCAACTCCGTTCGAAATATTGGAACTTTATGGCACCTGCAGAATCGGCCGGAGAATCGGATGCTGGCCGAAATTCCGGCAAGTCTCGACAACCTCTATCGGTCATCGGGATCGGTGCGTCTTCGGGCGGGCTAGAGGCTCTCAAGAAGTTTTTTTCTGCCCTGTCGCAGCCCCAGGGGATGGCTTTTGTCGTCGTTCAACATTTGATGCCGGACCACGATAGTCTCTTACCGGAGATTCTTTCCAAGCATACCGACCTGAAAGTCTTATCCGTCGAGCAAGGACAAGTCATCGAGAGTGGCTACGTGTACGTTGCTCCACCGGGTCAGGACGTGGCGATCCAATCCGGCGAATTCCAGGTCACTCCGTCGGCTGAATCGCGAGGCTGGCGGCACCCGATCGACTATTTCTTACGTAGCTTGGCTCGGGATCAACGTCAGGATGCCGTCAGTATTATCATGTCAGGCAACGGTAGTGACGGGACGCTCGGTATCCGCGAGATCAAAGAGTGCGGTGGCATGGTCATGGTGCAGCATCCGCATGAAGCGGGGCATGATTCGATGCCGCTCAATGCGATGGAAACAGGGCAAGCCGACTACGTTCAGCCGGTAGCTCAATTGGCCAGGTCGCTTGAGAGCTACGTCGATCACAATTCTCTTTTTGACGATTCGACTCTCGATCCCGCCCAGTTTTTAGCTGAACTGGAAGAGATCCAGCACATACTTCACTTTCATGCCGAGTACGATTTTCGCAACTACAAACACACAACCTTATTGAGACGTGTCCAGCGCCGAATGGGTTTATCCGGCGTCTCCGACATCCGCGAGTATGTCCACCGGCTGAAGGATCGTCCTGAGGAAGTCGAAGCGCTGGCCCAGGATCTTCTGATCTGTGTAACGCAATTCATGCGGAATCCGGAAGTCTGGGAAAAACTGTCTGACCTGGTGTTTCCCAAGCTCATTGAGAATCGAAGTTCGAACGATCCCATTCGTATCTGGATTCCCGGCTGCGCTACCGGCGAAGAAGCCTACACCATGGCGATGATGCTTTCCGATGCCATTGCCGAGAAACGTGACGTACGAATTCAAATCTTTGCCACGGATATCAGCAATCATGCGCTAAGGACAGCACGCGCGGGTATTTATCCGGAAACGATCGCTGCCGACATCAAGCCTGAATGGGCACGTAAGTATTTTACGCGCGAAGCGGACGTCTATCGTGTTTCCAAATCAGTCCGCGAAATGGTCGTCTTCGCCGCACATGACTTGAAAGGGGACCCTTCGTTTTTTCGACTCGATCTGATCAGTTGCCGCAATTTGCTGATCTATCTGGAGCCGGAAGCACAGGCCAACATTCTGCGAAAGTTTCACTTTGCGTTGAATTCCGAGGGTTTTTTGTTGCTTGGCAATTCAGAGACGGCGGGACGCGTCGATCAAGGGTTTGAGCCTGTCGATGCTCATTGCCGGATCTTTCAACGCGCCGCCGAAAGCGGCTCGAACGGCTTTATCCTTCCGGCTCCTCAAACCCCGAAGCGAGTTGCCCCGCGGCGGCCTAGTTTCCGCCGTCCGCAGCCGCCGAGTTTGCGAGAACTCGCCGCAGAGATGTTTTGGAAGTCGACCGGTTCGGTCGTCTTGGTCCTCAACGATAAATTGCAGCCGATCTTCGTGGGGGGAAGTGGAGATCGCTTCTTGAAGATCCCCGAGGGGGAACAACGCTACACGGTTTATGAACTCGTTCGTCCCGGTCTGCATTTGAAGCTGCGTGCAGCAATTGGCCGACTTGAATCAGAACAGGAGGTCTCTTTCGACCGCGCCAAGCTCAATCAATCGGACGGCTCGACGATGGACGTCAAAGGGTACGTTCGCAAGATGACCGATCCGGAAAGCCAACAGCGGCTCATTTTCATCCGGCTGCAAGAAGATGAATCGGTAAAGTCGCCGGGGCTGACGTCGTCGCCATCGAGTGATCTTGCGTCCCTCGCCACGACGGATTCCCACGAGGAATTAGTCAAGACGCTCGAACGTGAACTGATGGAGACGCGCGAAGAGTTGAGTCACACGATCGAGCAGCTCGAGCAAGCCAACGAAGAGTTGCGAGCGTCTCACGAAGAGGCGATGAGCGTCAATGAAGAATTACAATCAGGCACCGAGGAGTTAGAGGCCTCGCGGGAAGAACTACAGTCACTCAACGAGGAACTGACGACGCTCAATGTGCAGTTAGAGGACAAACTCGCCGAACTGGAATCGACCAACAACGATCTCGATAACTTGATTTCGAGCACAAGAATTGCCGTAGTGTTCTTGGATACTGAATTCCGAGTTCGCAACTTCACGCCGGAAGCGATCGACTTGTTCAGCTTGATTCGCACCGATATCGGCCGACCCATCAGTGATCTGGCCCACAAGGTCACCGACGGCTCTTTTATGGACGACGCACGGGAAGTGTTGAAGTCGTTGACGTTGGTCGAACGCGAGGTTGAAGCAGAGGAAGGAAAGGTTTTCGTTCGTCGGCTATTGCCTTATCGCACGCACGACAATCGGATTGAAGGGGTCGTGGCAACTTTCCAGGACATCACGCAGTTGAAAGAAACGCAAGAGCTGCTGCATCTCCAGCGAACTCAACTCTCGCTAGTCGCAGATGCCATGCCGGTGCTTTTGGCGTACGTCGACAAGGATCACCGATATCAGTTCGCCAATGCCAGCTATGAAAAGTGGTTCGGTATTTCCCTTGACGAAGTGATTGGAAAGCCGGTATGGGAAGTCGTCGGCGAGAAAGCTTTTGAAGTTGCTCGCAGCAAAATCGAGACCGTACTTTCCGGAGAACGGGTGGCGTGGGATAGCGAACTTCCCTTTCGACACGGTCCGGCGAGATTCGTCCATGTGGAGTACATCCCGCATTTTGACGTGCATGGGGCGGTCGTTGGTTACTATGCTCTGATTCAAGATATCTCGAAACGCTATGAAGCGGAAAAGTTGCTTCACGAAAGTGAGGCACGGTTTCGTGACCTTGCCGATAACTTTGCCCAGTTGGCCTGGACATGCGACAAACTGTGCGAGGTAACTTGGTATAACCGTCGTTGGTACGAATTCACCGGACAAACGTTTGACGATGCGAAGCAAGTTGGCTGGGCCAATGTACATCATCCAGACCATATCGAGCGCGTGCACGCTAAGCTTGCCGAGTGCGCAGAAAAGGAATGTGTCTGGGAAGATACTTTTCCGCTACGTCGTCATGATGGTGTCTACCGCTGGTTCTTATCGCGGGCCGTTCCAATACGCGATAAGGATGGCCGTGTGATTCGTTGGTTCGGCACCAATACCGATATCACCGAGCAGATGGAGTTGGAGCAAGCCCTGAAGGAGGCAGACCGTCGTAAAGACGAGTTCCTGGCCATGCTGGCTCACGAGTTGCGTAATCCGTTAGCACCAATCCGCAGCGGCATCGATCTGTTGATGATGGACCCCCGCAGTCCGCAAGAGCCGTTGGAAGTGATGGAAGAACAGGTTCGGCACCTGGTCCGGCTAGTGGATGACTTGCTAGACGTATCTCGAATCACTCGTGGAAAAGTGGAACTGAGGAAAGAGAACGTCCAGCTTCAGAAAGTCATCAAAAAGGCACTCGTAGCGATCGAGCCCTATGGCGAGCAAAAGGGAATTACTTTCTCGTCTGATATTCTCCAAGAGCCCGTCTGGCTGAAAGCCGACCCGGTTCGGCTGGCGCAGATATTCGAGAACCTGTTGATCAATGGAGTGAAGTATACCGAAAGTGGCGGACATATCACCGTTTCCGCGGTGCGTAATGGAAGCAAGGTCCAAGTTTCGTTTCGGGATAATGGGATTGGTATCGACCAGGAGCTCATGCCACGCGTGTTTGAGCTGTTTACCCAATCGTCGCGATCTTTCGATCGCGAGCCTGGCGGTCTTGGTATCGGTCTGACGATCGTCAAAAGCCTCGTGGAACTGCATCGAGGTACGGTTGAAGTCAAAAGCGAAGGAACAGGACAGGGAAGTGAGTTTATCGTTCAATTACCCATTCTGAAGAAAGCGCCTGACGAAGTGACCGAGGTGAAGACATACCAAGACGCTGGCATTCAGAAGATTCTTATCGTGGATGATAATAAGAGCGCCCGGCACCTTTTGTCCCGGCTGCTTGCCGCGTTAGCCAACCACGAAATTGAATCCGCAGCCAGCGGACGGGAAGCATTGGACATGATCGGTGAACTCAATCCGAGTGTCGTCATGCTGGATATCGGCCTTCCCGAGATGGACGGCTACGAGGTAGCGCGGCGGATCCGTGGTGTCGATCCAGAAAATCGAATCCTTCTAGTGGCCGTAACTGGCTACGGTCAAAACGAAGATCGAATTCTATCGGAGGCAGCCGGCTTCGATGTGCATCTGGTCAAGCCAGTGGGTATCGACGATCTGCGAACGCTGATGACGCATTCGAAGCTACAGAAAGAAGAGTAACGGACGCCACGTCAACCAGGAAGAACGTGACGTCCGCTCTTGGATTCTTAAATTCGGCAGAATAAGTCTACTAGCAGGAACGGCACCGGCGGGAGTTGCTGTGGCCATTGTTGCGCCTGGAAAGGCCGTCTTAACCGGGCACGCGGAGGGAAGGGGAACGAGGCCAACGCTCTGATGTCGTGACCGTCGCTTAAAAAACGAAGCTTAACTGGACCCTTATCGTCGCAGCGAAGCCACGAATTCATTGGCGGAGTCGTCTGGTACCGTCACTGGGGTTCGCAAGACGACTTGTTCATCTTTTTTTCGCACCAACTCGGCGACCGAGTCGATGATCAAATCAGGCTGATACGGATGCTTGGGAATATCCGCTAACTGTGTACCGCCTGAGAGCACCAGGATCGTCTGGTAGCCCATTTGGACGCCACCGAGAATATCGGTTTCCATCGTATCCCCAATCATTACGGTCTCGGAAGTTTCCAGGCCAATTTCCTTACGGGCCATACGCATCATTAGCGGACTTGGCTTGCCAATGCTTAGCGCCTTTCGGCCGGTTGCCTTTTCGAGAAAAGCGATCGTTGCCCCCGCACCTGGACGCGTTCCGCGCGAAGTCGGGCAGTTCGGGTCATCGTTGGTCGCAATCAACTTAGCGCCATCCAGGATCATTTGGGTTGCCGTTTCGAGCATGTCCCAGTTCAGGGTGCGACCTTCCCCGACTACCACGAAGTCTGGGTCATGGTCGACTACCGAGTATCCATTCTGGTGAAGCGCGTTTAACAGCCCCCCTTCCCCTAACACGTAAGCGGTGCCGTTTGGTTTCTGGTTGGCGAGAAACCGCGCCGTTGCCATTGCACAGGTAAAGACCTGCTGTTCTTCCACTTCGATTCCCATGCGGGCCAACTTGGTCACCACGTCGCGACGGGTCCGCTGACTGTTGTTGGTTAGGAAAAGAAACGGAGTACCATCATCTCGAAGCTGTCGAATGAATGCATCGGCGCCTGGGATCATTTGTCCCCCGCGATACATGACGCCATCCATGTCGATCAAAAATCCCTTACTCATCAGTTACCTCATGCGGGTAAAAGTTGCGGTTCGTCAAACTTACCTCCGGGTTAGTTCCCAGCGAACCCAAAACCTCTTTTCAATTCCACTCAGCCAGTTGGCAATGAGCGTGCCAAGAAGTTGGTAAGGGAAGAGTCTTTTGTGATCACTTCAGCAGAATACTAAGAAACGACATGCCAGTTTTACTTAGTGGTTGATTAAATCACTTACGCAAAAAAGTACGTTTTGTGGAATAAGCTTGTTGGTTGGTGTGCTATGCCAATGTGCGAACGGCGTGCTGAAGGAGGCAGCAGGAGGTGAACTCAACGAATCCACTTAGCCCCAGTGCGAGGTTCTAGCGATAATTTGCTCAAAAAACGAGACCTGATAACGACACAAGTAATGAAGAGTTCATCACAGAGTGCTGCGCACTGAGTGATCAGGTGCGGTATAAATTCCGCAGGCCAGGGCGATTGCAGAGCCGTTGCTGTAAGACAAATTTCTCGGGAAAGATCGCTTACGGGTCGGCAGGCGGCGGCCAAGTAGACTTCCCGATTTAAAGCGGATGTTCGTTTGAGAAAATGAGAAAAGGCAGTACGTTAACGGGAACGAACTGCCTTTCTTACTTACAACAAGTTTACCACGCGGTCGGCCAGACCCTTTTCGCCCAGGACGATGTTCAGCTTTCCGCTGGCAGCAATCTTTTCGAGGACTTCCAGTTCTCGCAGACGCATCAGCGTTGGGCTATCTGCCAACATCTTGGCCGTGTTGGCCTGACTGCGCATGGCAGCCGTTTCTTCACGGCGAGAGATGAGGTTAGCTTCCGCTGCCTTCTTGGCTTCGGTTACCTTGTTCATCAGGTCCTTCATTTCGCCTGGCAGGATCACATCACGAATGCCTACCCGGATCAAATTTAGACCCAACTCGCTGGCGCGAGGCCGGACTGCCTTCTCGAGTTCTTCCGCGACCGAATCCTTATCGGTCAGGAAGTCATCGAGTTCACGTGCACCGACTACGCTCCGCAGGGCGAACTGGACTTCACGATACAAAGCCTGCTGGGCATCGCCAGCGACGGTAACCGCCTGCTTAGCGTCAGCAATCTTGTAGGTCGCTACGGCGTTCATCCGCAACGTGACCTTGTCGGAAGTCATAATGTCCTGACCTGAGATGTCGATCATCGTTTCACGCAGGTCAACCTGCACGATGCGAGCATCGGCTGGACCGCGCCAGAACGCGTACGTGCCTGGGGCAAGCGTTTCGACATATCGGCCGTCGAGGTACAGAACTCCTGCGCATTCACGATCGACGTCACAGATATCAAGTTGCAAACGAGCAGTCGGTTCACGCGAGATCGCCTTGAGGTCCTTGTGGGTGAAACGAACTTCCCGGGCATCGTACGTTTCGATCTGGACGTCGCGAAATGAGGCCCAAAGCGCATACAATCCCGGTCCCAGAACCCGATTGAAGCGACCGTCGATCCATACCATAGCACGCTGATGCTGCTTCAAGTCGACAACGACCGCGCGGTCCTTGAGTGCTCCCGACTTCACCATGACGTCGAGTTGTTCGTGTTCCAACCATGGATCACGCTGCGAAGTAACCGTCACGCGGACCTTGCCCCATGGGTCGAACATTCGGTGCGTACCAGGCTGCAAGAGTCCCGCGAAGTTGCCATCACGGAACAGCAATCCGATTTCGTAGTTGCGAATCTTGAACTTCTTGAACAACATGTTGCACCTCCTTGCGGTACAACGCGACAAAACAGGAAGGTCTGCACTCAGATCAATGGAAAACGTAATGATTTGAAACTTGGTTAGAAAAGAGACACCTTTGGCAAGCGAACGTTCGCATTGGTCCCAGGAAAACATGCGGAGTTATGCGTTCGTGCTCACGGCAAGCGGGTGCCAGGACTTTCTACCCAGATGCAGGTCAGCGGCCGAAGCACACTTTCCGGCAAATCAGTTTCCAATCCTTTTCCCCGCATGCGGATGAAGACGAATCATCAAACTGCATGGCATGTTTGACTGGTGCCTTTCTGTGCGACTCGCGTGCACCTTCCACTTCCCTTACCGAAGTAAGACGAAAAGGTCGGTATTCACTCAGTCGCAGTGGAAAGGCTGACCACACGATCGCCCGCTTACCGCCGGCTCTCATGGTGGAGGGCTTTCGCCCCCAGGGTGGTCAAGGTGTGAAAAACCTTGGGTCGGAACAGGGATCGAACCTGTAACAACCAGTTCTCAAAACTGGTGCTCTACCTTTGAGCTATCCGACTTGAAGCCGCCATTTAGAACCTGTCCACGGCACAACCGCTGCTGACCCGCATGACGCTTGAGCGCGATTGCCGCCAGTAAAGCGACCTCAGTCCTTACTTAAAAGGAAACGCCGGTGGGAGTCGAACCCACGAGAAGCTGTTTTGCAGACAGCCGCCTGACCGTTTGGCTTCGGCGTTCTATGAAGAAGTGGACACGGGAAGGAGAAAAGTGTTCGCTGGTGCTGGCATCAGCTGTGAATTGTTCGCTGAGAATCGAAGTCCGGGCTTTTGCAAACGGGCCTTTTCCGCGACGATAGAGGTCTAGAAATTCTAAGAGTTTGCCGCTTTCGCCTGTCCTTCGGGCTATTGACCCTTATGCCGCTGATCACGTTAAAGAACGTTCGCCATTCTTACCACGACCGGCCTTTATTTACGGACGTGTCGTTCGTCCTCGAGCCTGGGCAACGGGTATGCCTGATGGGGCGAAATGGGGCCGGGAAGTCGACCCTGCTGAAGATCCTGGCTGGAGAAGTCATCCCCGACGATGGCGAGATTGCTCTGTCGACCGGGCTGACGCGAGCCCAGATGGCTCAGACGGTGCCCACCGACGACCGCGGCACGATTTACGATGTGGTAGCCGACGGCGTGGGGGATCTGGCGGAGATTTTGCGCGAATACCATTCACTAACCCATCAACTGGCCGAGAACCCAAGTGATGAAACGGCCAGGCGTCTGGATGAGCTACAACACGAAATCGATACCCAGGATGGCTGGAACTTACAAAATCAAATCGAGCAAACGCTGACGAAAACGGGGCTCGACGGAGAATTAATCTTTCAGAAGCTGTCGGCAGGGATGAAACGTCGTGTGCTACTGGCCCGGGCCTTGGTCAATGAACCGGATCTCTTGCTTCTGGACGAACCGACGAACCATCTGGACATCGATTCGATCTTGTGGCTTGAAAAGCTGCTGACGAACATTTCGTGCTCGATTGTCTTCGTCACTCACGACCGGGCTTTTGCTCGAAAATTGGCGACTCGCGTGATCGACGTGGATCGCGGCCGTGTGACGAGTTGGTCGTGCGGCTACGACGAGTTCTTGAAACGAAAAGCCGCCGCACTCGAGGCCGAGGAAAAAGAACAAGCTCTCTTCGATAAGAAACTGGCCCAAGAGGAAGTGTGGATCCGCCAAGGTATCAAGGCTCGACGAACGCGAAACGAAGGTCGCGTGCGTGCTTTGAAGAAGATGCGGGACGAATACCGGGATCGTCGCAAGCATGTTGGCAGCGTGAAAATGGAAGCCCATGTCGGCGATCGTTCCGGGCAACTCGTCTTCAAGGCCGATCAGCTCGCGCACCGCTTTGGTGACGTGCGGATAGTGAACAACTTTTCATCGGTGATCATGCGGGGAGACAAAGTCGGCATTATCGGTCGTAATGGTATCGGCAAGTCGACGCTTTTGCGGATTCTGCTGGGGCAAATGAAGCCTGACCAGGGAGAGGTTACAGTCGGCACGAATGTGCAGATCGCCTACTTCGACCAACTTCAGGCTCGTCTCGATCCCGAACAGACGCTGCGCGAGAACATTGGTGAAGGAAACGAGTTCGTCAAAATCAACGGCAAGTCGAAACACGTGGTGGGATATTTGCAAGAGTTCCTCTTCACGCCGGAACAAGCCAATCGCGCCATCAAATATTTAAGTGGCGGCGAACGCAATCGCTTGCTGCTGGCCCAGTTGTTTGCCAAGCCTTCGAATGTGTTGGTACTCGACGAACCAACCAATGACCTCGATTCCGACACGATGGAACTGCTGGAAGACCTTGTCGTGAACTATCCCGGTACCGTTTTGGTGGTTAGCCACGACCGAGAGTTCCTCAACAACGTCGTGACCAGCACCATCTCATTTGAAGGAGACGGCGTCGTGCTGGAATACGCAGGCGGCTACGACGACTACCTCATTCAACACAACAAGGACACAACGCCCCCATTTGAAGCTGCCAAACCGGAAGCCAAGCCGCCCGAGGCGTCTAAGCCTGCTGCTGAAAAGAAGGACGCTGGTAAGCCCCGAGGGCGAAAGTTGAGCTACAAAGAGCAGCGAGAACTGGACGGCCTGCCAGAGAAGATCGAGAGTCTGGAAGCGGAGCAGGAAGAGCTTCAGGCCAAGATGGCCGATCCGAGCTTCTATCAGAAGTCGCAAGACGAGATCAAACAAGTTTCGCAGCGCCTGGAATCGGTCGGGGCAGAATTGCTGGCTTGCCTGGAGCGGTGGGAGGAACTCGCCACGATTCAAGAGGCAAGCTAACGGCCCAGCAAGAAGGTGCCGAGCATCACGATCCAGACGACATCTAAGAAGTGCCAATACAACGCACAGATGTCAACGGTCCAGTGTTTCTCATGATCGTAGGCATCGTGGCGAGCCCGAACCAGAACCCCGCTCAAGAAGGAAATGCCTCCGACAACGTGCAAGGCGTGAACCAGCACGAGAAAGAACATCAATCCGAACTGTTTGGTCACCCCATCTTCTAGAGCCAGGCGATGCATGTCCAAAAGTGCGTGCAGGCCTAGTGACTGAAAAACCAAGAAGACGATCGCGATCACTGCGGCTGTAATCAACCATCGTCGGAAAGGGATCTGTCGTTCGCGACGCACATTGGCTACCGCCTTATGCATGGCAAAGCTGACACCAAACATGCTGATCGTACTGGCGATTAAGCTTAGTGGAAACGAGCCCAGCGAGATGGCTGGTGCCCCAGAACTGCTGCGAATGATTGCGTAGGCTGCCAGACTAGCGAGAAAGAACATCGTCAGCGAGGCGATGAACAGAGCAAAACCGAACTTGGCCTGATATTCATCGCGGCGCATCGAAATCGCAGAGTAAGAATTCCTGAGCATCGGTCGTCAGGGCTCCACCGATAACCGCCACCGGCAGATTATTCAGCAGCCGGTACAGGTGCCTCGCTCACGGTGACGGTCGTGGTCGCTTCGTAGTAATCTTGAATCTGCGGTTGGTATTGCTCGGAGTCAATCAGGGTGATGCCGAAGAATAACGCAACGAATCCAAGAGTGAACAAAAACAGCAGAACGTTGATTGGCTTATCGTAGCGAAGGTGCATGAAGTAGGTCGCGACGAGCCCCGCCTTAATCGTGGCGATGGCCAGCGCGATCCAAATATCAATTTCACCCAAGTGCTGATCCGCCAGGAAAACGGTCAGACCGGTGAAAAAGAGCAACGCGATAAAGGTACCAAACAAGATCGACAAAGGCATGACGTGGGCCAAGCCATGTTCATGATCGTCAGAGTGATTGGTCGATTGGTCAGACATTATCAGGAATCCCAAATTGGGTTTAGGAACGAATGAGATAGAGCAGCGGGAATAGGTAGATCCAGATCAAGTCGACCAAGTGCCAATAGAGGCCAACATAGTCGACAGGGCCGAAATACTCGCTGTTGAAATCACCACGGATCGAGCGGAAGAGTAACCATCCGATCGCGATCATACCAAACACAATGTGGAAACCATGGAGCCCGGTCATCATGTAGTAGATGCCGAAGAAAATTTGTGTGTTGCGTGGAGCATCGAGAAACTGCTCGGGACCGCCGTGGCCGTGTGCGTGCGAGTCGCCGTGCTCCGCAGAGTGCGAATCGGCATGTTCGTGAGGATGCTCATCCTCGTGTTCGGCTTCGGCAACTGCGTGGGCTTCTTCCTCTTTGTGCTCTGCTTCTTCTTTCTTTTCGGCCGCGATCGCCGAGTCGTACAGCTCTTTGTTGTAATCGCTTTCGTCGGGGTGTTGCAGTTGATACATCACGTTCGACCGACCGGTGTACAAACCGATGTCGAACTTGTGCGTGTACTCGAAGTACTTCACCACGAGGAACACGCCGGCGAGTGCCAGGGTAAGGCTGAGCATGACGACCAACAACTTCTTCTGGCTAAGCTGAGCAGCACGAACGGCCCAGGCCATCGTCAAACTGCTGACGATAAGCACAACCGTATTGATTGCACCCATCGTGGTATCGAGCTGCTTGTGAGCGTACAAGAAGACTTCCGGGTGGTTGTATCGATAGATCAGGTAGGCGCAAAAGAGCCCGCTGAACATCAGGATTTCCGTAAACAGAAAGAGCCAGATGCCAAGCTTACCGGCATCGAACTGCTGCTGCATCGTTTCGAAGTGGTGAGCCTGGAAAGGACTGTGACCGTGATGGTCACCATCCTCATGATGGGCCTGATCTTGGGTTTCGACGGCGGCGCTCATAGGGCAATTTCGTTTCTAATCGTCGTCACGTTACGGAATCAATGGGATACAGGGCTCGCTTAGTGATGACCCGCCGCAGGCTTAGGCGCGTTGGGATCTTTCACGTAGCCGCCAATCTGAGGATCGTATTTCAGGCCGCTATAGTCGTAGGGGGAATCGACATGCGGTGCGTGTTCAAAGTTGTAATAAGGAGGTGGGCTGGTACAGGTCCATTCCAAGGTTGCAGCACCCCAAGGGTTGGCAGGAGCCTTGCGTCCGTTGAACAGGGAGATAACTAGGACGGCAATCGCACCCACCATGCCGATACCGAGGGCCAAAGCTCCGATCGTCGACAGAACATGGTAAATCTGATACTCGTCGACGTAGGTAGCATAACGGCGAGGCATTCCGCGCGAGCCCATCACAAACTGTGGCAGGAAGGTCAGGTTGAATCCGAAGAAGACCACCGCACAGAACAGGCGTCCGAAGAATTCGTTGTACATCACGCCGAACATCTTAGGCCACCAGTGATAGAGGCCGCCGACGAACGCAATCACCGTTCCGCCCATCATCACGTAGTGGAAGTGAGCGACGACGAAGTATGTATCGTGCAGGTGAACGTCGGTAGCCAACGCACCCAGGAACAAACCGGTCAAACCGCCGATGGTGAACAGGAAGATAAACGACAAGGCATAGCACATCGGCGTTGCCAGGTTGATGTTTCCCTTGTACATCGTGGCGGTCCAGTTGAAGACCTTGATGGCCGAGGGAATCGACACGCTGAAGGTTAAACCGCTGAAGATCACCGCCGCCATCGGGCTTTGGCCACTAACGAACATATGGTGTCCCCAAACGAGGAAGCCCAGCAGAGCGATCGCGATCGAGCTGTAGGCAATGAACGTGTAACCGAAAATCGGCTTACGGCTGTAAACCGACATCAGTTCGCTGATGATCCCCATGGCAGGGAGAATCATGATGTACACAGCCGGGTGCGAGTAGAACCAGAAGAAGTGCTGGAACAAAACCGGGTCACCACCCATGCTTGGATCGAAGATGCCAATGCCCAGAATGCGTTCGCCCATCAGCAGCAGCAGCGTAATGCCGAGAACCGGCGTCGCCAGAATCTGAATAATCGCCGTGGCATAAATGGCCCACATGAACAGCGGCATCTTGAACCAGGTCATGCCTGGTGGACGCATGGTGTTCACCGTGACGATGAAGTTCAAACCGGTAAAGATCGAACTGAAACCGAGGATGAACGCACCGATGGTGGCGGCGATCACGTTGGTTTGCGTTTCGATACTGTACGGAGTGTAGAAGGTCCAACCGGTATCCAGGCCTGTGGTAACCAGAGCGATCAAAAAGAAGATCGCTCCGAAGACCCACAGGTGGAAGCTGGCCAAGTTCATTCGAGGAAATGCCACGTCCTTGGCACCGACCATCAGCGGCAGGACGAAGTTGCCCAGAGCAGCTGGAACGCTGGGGATGATGAACAAGAAGATCATCACCGCACCGTGAAGCGTGAACAACTGGTTGTAGCTATTGAGCGAAACCCAGTCGCCAAACAATCCGTTGGGAACCATCAGGTGCAATCGCAGCAGGAGGGCTAGGACGCCCCCCAGGAAAAACGCGGCGAAAATCCCAACGAGGTACATTACCCCGATCCGCTTGTGGTCGAGCGTGAAGGCCCACGACATGAAACCTGACGAACTAGTCAGATAGTTCGAACTGGGGTCGTCGTTATGACCGCTATCAATGTGTGTTTCTGGTGTAATCGTGGACATGGCTTGGCTGCCCTATGCAAATTTCTACTTAATTGACTTCAAGTAGGCGATGATCGCCGTGATTTCTTCGTCCTTGAGCAACTGTGGCGTGAACACGGTCATGCCTGGCTTGCGTCCGACGACGATCTCGGAGTTCGGTTGACGAATCGACTGACGAACGTAGTTTTCGTCCATCGTCACGGTAATCGGAGAACTGGAGCCGCGGGGAATGACTTGGCGCTCGGTTCCCCACTGTCCGTTGAGCGGAGGTCCAGGGTATTTGGCGGAATTATCACCTTCAACCGAGTGACACTGGGCACAGCCTTTTCGCTTAAACAAGATCTCGCCTGCGATTTCCGGAGGATTGTTTTCCAGAATGTTGGCAGCCTTCTCGACCCATTGATCGAAGTCCGCGGTTTCGTGAACGAAGACACCACGATGCATCTTGGAGTGCTGCTCACCACAGTACTCAGCACAGAATAAACGAAGCGGGGCATGACCGCTGTCATCAATGCCGCTGCCGGTGGTGTGGGTCGCTCGTGCCCAGGTCGACGTGTAGCGGGCCGGGACGCAGTCCATTTTGATGCGGAACGCAGGAATGTAAAAACTGTGGAGAACATCCTGCGATTGCAGCAGGAACTTCACATCGCGATCGACGGGAATGTGCAAGTCGCTCGATTCAGCACCATTGGGATACTTAAACACCCAGTTCCATTTGCTCGCAATGACTTGGATCTCATAGGCGTTTTCCGGGGCTTCCCGTACGTTGAGATACCCGGTGAAACCGAAGAAGAAGATCACGCCGACCAGGATCGAAGGAATCACACTCCAGGTGATTTCCAGCGCTTCGTTATGCGAAGGGGAAGGCGTTTCCGTGTGTCCGGGACGCTGATAATACTTCAGAACGAAGTAAATCATCGCACCAATGATAAGCACGAAGAAGAACAACGACAGGTAGTAGATGAAGTCAAACAACCCGTCGACACTTCCAGCGACCGTCGACCGCTCGGGCGGGAAAAACATGGTATCCGCCAGGATGGAAAGCATGGTTGAACCTATTTCTGGGACCATCTCGTCTCTGTCTTATTTCGTATTTAAGTCGCATTGGACGGAAGGTGACCGTCCATCGAATTGGAATTAAACTTCGCGTCTACGCCCGCTGTTCTACGCCGGAGGACCCAGAACGGAATCAATCCGATTGCCAGGCAGGCCACCGTGGTGAACGCTCCTAGTTGCATCAATCGGAAGGCCTGGGGGCCGTATCGCCCCGCCGTTTCGTCGTACATGAAGCAGGTCAGGATGATCTGATCGACAGTCGTCCCGATCTTGCCTTCACTCGCTTCGACTAGAGACAACCGCAGGGTTGGCTCGTCGAATTGAACGCCGTAAATGTAGCGAGAAATTCGCCCGTCCGGCGTGCACAACATTAGCACGGCATTGTGGGCGTATTCTTTTCGCTCGGGGACATAGCGATATTGAAACCCAGTCGCCTTGGCAACGGCCATAATCGACGTGACGTCTCCAACCAGAAAGTGCCACCCATCGGCGGTGCCTGGGCGATCGTATTCCTGGTAGTAGCGCAACCTTGTCTTGCTTGCTTTTTGGTAAGACTCGCGTGGGTCGATGCTGATCGAAACCACGTGAAAGTCTTCTCCGACGCTGGCATCCATTTCGCTTAAGGTCATCACGAGACCGTTCAGCTGTTGCTGGCAAAGCATCGGGCAATTCGAGTAATTGAGCGATAGGATGACCGGCTTCTCGCCGTCAAAGTAGTCGCCCAAACGAATCAAAGCACCGCGATCATCCGTGAACTGTGTTTCTAGAGGCAGCTGTTCGTTTAAGTGCTCAGTTACACCAAGCCCATCGACGGCATCGGGAGTCTCATCAATCTGAGCCCTCACCGAGTTGGCCAATACCAAGCAGAAAACGACTGCCCACATCCAACGAATTGTCACTAAACCTCGCATTCGATCCGTGCTTAATCCCGTGAGGGGTTAATTCGACTCGTACTTATCCGCTATCACCTTCATCGCCTGCTCGATAGGCATGCCGATGGTCTTTGTTTCCTTGTTAACCCAGCTGTATCCGTCGTTCAGCTTGGCTTTTTGAGCACTTACGATGCTGTCTTCAACCTCAAGTTTGACATTGACGACTTTTTCTTCGTACTGCTGTTTCTCGAACTGCAGGTAAGCCGCTTGCAGCCCAATGATGCAGATGAAGGTGACCACCGCGCTGACGAACCCCACCAGGGCTATCACCGGAGTGTTCATGTCGTCATACATCGGAAGGTCCGACGCGTCGAGTGCGTGACCGTTGGTCGTCTCAACCGTAGCGTCGGTTACGTCTTGTTCGGGAGTGTCTTCAGTGATTTCCGTCATCAAATCACCTTATTAATGATTCTGTAGTGCCAACGATTCGCTCAGACGTGGGTCCTTAACGGGAACCAACGGCTTATCGGTGGCGAACCAGATCAACGAGCTAATGTATAAACCGCCAATTCCGACGATACAGCACACATCAATGAGGCCAAAATTTGGAGCAGCCGTTCCATGGGCAACCTGGGGCATAACAATGTAGTAAAGGTCTACATAGTGCATAACCAGAATGAACACTGCCCACCCAGTCAGAATATACTTGTTGCGGCGAATATGTCGCGACATGACGCCGAAGAATGGAATGAAGAAGTGGCCGAAGATCAGCATGATGGCTACGATCGCCCAGCCATTCTCTTGACGACGCAGGTACCAGCCCGTTTCTTCCGGAATGTTCGCATACCAGATCAGCAGGAACTGGCTAAAAGCAATGTAACCCCAGAAGAGAGTAAAACCGAAGGTGTACTTACCGAGGTCATGGTAATGCTCTTTGGTCACGATGTTAGCCATCTTGCCATCCTGCTGGAGCAGGAAGATGACGACCGTCATGAATGCGAAGAAGCTCAGGGCACTTCCGGCAAAGAAATAGACGCCGAAAATCGTGCTGAACCAATGCGGATCGAGCGACATCAACCAGTCGAACGAGGCGAAGGTGACCGTCAGGGCGAACAGCACGACTGCCAGTGAACTCCACTTCTGCAATTTCAGGGTAATTTGCTTGTCACCGTTACCGTCCTGAGCCAGGGAGTTCAGGAAGAAATAACGGGCAATGCAGATCCAGGTACCAAAGTAAATGATTGCTCGGATCGTGAAGAAGATCGAATTCAAGTAGCCCGACTTATGAGCGATCAACTGATCGTACTCGGCCGAGCCAACTTCCCATTTCGCAGGATCATTCCATTCGAACAGCGTGTGACTACCAAAGAGCACGGGAAATAGAATCACCAGGAACAAGATCGCCATAGGGATCAGGTTCTGGCTTAGTAGTTCCGCCACGCGTCGTACGACGACACTCCAGCCAGCCCGGGTGAGGTGGTGGATGGGAACGAAGAACAAAGCCCCCAGTGAGATGCTCAGGAAGTAGACGAAACTAGTCAGGTAGGAATGGAAAAAGTAGGAAGAAGTCTCCTGCGTCATTCCAATTCCCATGGCCAGCAGCAGCGCCAAGACGCCAACCGCCATCGCGACCAGTCGCACCGACTGCCAAGCCGGATTGAGGCGGATCGATTCGTCGTCCGTCACTGTGATCGTTGGTTTGTGGTGACCGCCCATATTACTTACTGACCTTTAATTTCCAGTTCTTTCATCTCAACGGCTGGAATCTCTTCCGGCGTACCTGTTCGTGTCTTCTGCAAGGCTCGAACATAAGTCACAATCGCCCAGCGATCCTCAGCGGGAATCTGGTCGCCGTAACCTTTCATCTTGCGAATGCCATGCGTGATGGTGTTGTAGATCTTGCCATCAGGCTGGGTAAGCAGGTAATCGGTATGCAAATTCGTCGGAGGAATCCAGGTAGGCTGCTCCAGTTGCAGAGCTCGCTGCGAGACCAGCCCGTCGCCGTCCCCTGCCAGACCGTGACATACGGAGCAGTAGATGTTGTAGCGGTTGCGTCCTCGCTCAAGCGTTGCCCGGGTCACGTTGATCGGAGCGATCTTCACCCAGTTCGGTTCCGGTTCCTCAGGCTGAGCAGGTGCTTCGCCTTCGGCTGGCTTAGCATCAGCGGGATTCGCGTCCGCTGGTTTGTCCTGGGCTGGCTTGGCTTCCGCCATGGGCTTGTCAGCTTCAGGCTTTTCGTCGGCGGGTTTCTCTTCCGCCGGTTTGTCGTCAGCTGGATTTTCTTCTTCAGCAGGTTTCTTGGTACCTTCTTCAGTGGCTTCTTCGTCCTGCAGGAAGAGTACGTTCTGCTCGCCTGTTTCCGGCACGATACCAGTCAGCATGATCGGATCGACCCATTCGCCGCGAGCAACGGTGCCTGGAATGCGAGGACGCATGGTGCGGCCGTCGGCGAAGACGGGGCTGACCGTCTGTGTGTCGCCACGAAGCTGGACGTCCATGTCACGAATCGGATTGATGCGTGGAACGGTCGAGGTCTGGTAATAGGCTCGCCACAGCAGCAGCGGCGGAACCAGAGCAACCACCGCCACACCGATACCAACGAACTTGATGATTTTCGGAAGTTCAGCTGGGCTCGGATCTTCGAAGACCTCGATCACATCCGTTTGACCGATGAGACCATCGAGTAGATCACGGGTCTTGTTAGGCTTGTATTTTTCGTCATTGACGTCGATCGTCAGGAAAAACTTGTCGTCGGTTGCTCGAGCAAACTCAGGCACGCGGAACAACGGATTCGAGAAGGTCGGTAGCTTGTTCAAAAACAGCATACCGATGAAAACGGCGAAGGCCGCGTGCAAAATGACCAGCTCAAAGATCACCGGAATGTTGGCCGGCAAGCTCCAGACAGGTTTGGCCGAAATGATGAACGGATACCAGTCAGCATTGGTAATGTACTGCAGACCGAGGCCTGCGAATCCACCCATGATACCGAGCATCAGCACGATCCATGGCAAGATGGTCGGTTTGATCCCAAGCGCTTCGTCGATGCCATGCAGAGGGAAAGGCGTATAGGCATCGGTCTTGGTGTAACCGGCCTTTCGCACTTTTTCGCACGCCGCCAACAAGGAGTCGGGGTCGTCGAACTGCGCCATCAGCCCGATCAGCTTGGGTTCCGTGTTGTTCGCTTCTTGTGACATCTATTTAATGCCCTGCTGATAACTCAGGGGAAATGATTTGTTACGCGTGGTCTGCTGCTGCTTGGGGATCGTCGTGAACCGGCGAATGCGGGTGGGGCATGACCGATTTGACTTCCGCCATCGCGACGATCGGACCGAAACGGACGAACAGCAGAAACAGGGTGAAGAACAACCCAAAACTGCCGATCAGCATTCCGTAGTCGACCGGCGTTGGCTCGAACATGCCCCACGAGGAAGGCAGGAAGTCACGGGCCAGCGAGGTGACCGTAATCACGAATCGCTCGAACCACATCCCGATGTTCACGAAAATACTGATCACGAACATCAGCCATGGTGTCGTGCGACAAACCTTAAACCAGAACAACTGCGGGCTGATCACATTGCAGGAAACCATGATCCAGTAAGCCCACCAGTAAGGGCCAAATGCACGGTTGATGAATGCGAAGCCTTCGTACATGTTGCCGCCATACCAGGCGATGAAGAATTCCATCGCGTAGGCGTAACCGACCATCGAACCGGTCGCCAGCAAAATCTTGCAGACGTTTTCCAGGTGACGCAGCGTCACGACGTCTTTCAGGCCGAACCATTGGCGGGCCGGAACCATCAGCGTCAACACCATCCCAAACCCAGAGAACACCGCACCAGCGACGAAGTAGGGCGGGAAGATGGTCGTATGCCAACCGGGAAGCTGCGAAACGGCAAAGTCGAAACTAACGATCGTATGCACCGAAAGGACGAGCGGAGCCGCCAGGGCAGCGAACAGTGTGTAAGCCTTTTCATACCGCGACCAGGCACGGGCCGAACCGGTCCAGCCGAGCGACAGGATCGAGTAGACGATGCGAAGGATCTTGTTATTGGTACGATCTCGCAAAGTTGCCAGATCCGGAATCATACCGGTGTACCAGAAGATCAACGAGACGGTCGCGTACGTCGAAACGGCGAACACGTCCCACAGCAGCGGGCTGCGGAACTGTGGCCACATGGCCAGCTGCAAACTCGGCAGGGGGAACAACCAGTAGAAGACCCAGACACGACCGATGTGAATGGCCGGGAAGAGGCCAGCACACACGACCGCGAAGATCGTCATGGCTTCCGCGAAACGATTGATACTCGTTCGCCAGTTCTGACGGAAGATGAACAAAATGGCCGAAATCAGCGTCCCGGCGTGACCGATACCGACCCAGAACACGAAGTTCACGATCGGGAAGCCCCAGTAGACCGGGTTGTTGTTACCCCAGACACCGACGCCCGTGAAGATCAGGTAACCGACCAAGGCGCCCAACATGCCTAGCAGGCTTAGCGACATTAACATGCCGATATACCAGGCGATGGGGGTCTTGCTCTCGTTGATGCCGCACACCAACCGGGTAATCGAGCCGTAGTCGTGCCCGCCAATCACAAGCGGCGTTCGGTTGCCCGGATCGTCGATTGTGGTGTCAATGACTTCGTTTACGGTGGCCATTCGTACTCTTGGTTATGTGAACTTTGGCTGATTGCTTAGGGGGTATGGGAAACGCTCGAAAAGCAACTAGTGCTTCTCTTCTTCTTTGGCGTGGTCGTGATCGTGATCACCTTCGGCATGCTCGTGTCCGTGGTCGGACTCATCATCATGACCGTGCTCACCGTGGTCGGTGACTTCCGGGGCCAACCAGGGATGCGGGTTGGTGATCCGAGCTAGGTAACGCGTGCGAGGCTTGGTATTCAACTCGACGAGCATCGAATACGAACGCGGATTGGCGTGTGCCTTGGCAACGTTGCTTTCCGGATTGTTAAGGTCACCAAACTCGATCGCGTTCGACGCACAGGCCTCTTGGCAGGCGACCTGAATTTCGTTCGGTCCGATGGCTCGGCGATCGGCTTTGGCTTCGATCTTTGTGTTTTGGATTCGCTGCACGCAGTAGGTGCACTTCTCCATCACGCCGCGATTACGAACGGTAACCTCGGGGTTGAAGATCAGCTTGGCCAACTCCTGGTTGCCGGCTTCAAAGCGATGATCGCTGGCACGCCAGTCCAGGTAGTTGAAGCGGCGAACTTTGTACGGGCAGTTGTTACCGCAGTAACGCGTACCGATACAGCGGTTGTAGACCATGTCGTTGAGGCCTTCGTCGCTGTGGACGGTGGCGGCAACCGGGCAAACGCTTTCGCACGGAGCTGTTTCGCACTGCTGACAGGTAACCGGCTGCGAGACGGCCTTGGGATCTTCCATGTCGCCGCTGAAGTAGCGATCGACGCGAATCCAGTGCATCTCACGACCAACCGAGACCGCTTCCTTACCGACGATCGGAATGTTGTTTTCCGACTGGCAGGCAATCGTACAGGCATTGCAGCCGGTGCACTTGGTCAGGTCGATCGACATACCCCAAGCATGACCGTCGTACGATTCCTTCATCCACTCTTGTTCTTCCCACAGGGATTCAAGCGGCGGATGGTGAACGATGTGCTTGGCGAAGTCTGGATGATGTTCGTACTCTTCGACGGTCCCTTCGCGAACCAGTTCACCAACGCGACGACCGATCTCTCGCATACCGAGCAGGTCGATCGCAAAGTGGTCTTGAGTGGTGGCCAGTTTGAACTGCTTGCCGGTCCCTTTGAACGTGGCACCTGTGGCCAGGTTCATCGTCTCTTTGGTGCGAAGCGGACCAACGTCGACCCCGACCGGTGCGATGTCTTCATCGACGTTGCCACCGACGGCACCAGCATGCGTGCGACCGTAACCAAGTCCGACGGCGAGTGTGCCGTGTGCCTGACCTGGCTGAATGTAAACGGGCAAGGTGACCGTTTTACCATTGGCCGACAGTTCCACCAGTTCTGCCTGTTGGACGCCGTTTTCTTCGGCCGTCTTGGGGCTCATGGTGACGACGTTGTCCCAGGTCACCTTGGTGATCGGTTCGGGCAGTTCCTGCAGCCAACCGTTGTTGGCGAAGCGACCATCGTAAGTGCCGGCACCGGGATGGAAGATCAGATCGTAGGCTTCGCCCAGACCGGCTCGCCAAGTGGAAACCGAGACGTTGCCCAGATCCAGCGAGTCGTTGATCGTGACGCTGACCGCTTTTGGGGCGGAATCGGCGATGAATCCGTCGTGCAGTACCTTGGTCCAGGCAGCTTCGCTCGCTGAGCTGGAGAACGCGGTGGTGACGGTTTGCTTGACGGCTTCCAGCGTTTCGCTGATCGGGGAACCAGCGATCAAGCTCAGGAACTCGATCGGGTTCTTCGTCTTGAAGATCGGCGAGATCAGTGGCTGAGCGATGCAGAAGCTGCCATCGTAAGCGAGTGCATCTCCCCACTGTTCCAGCCCATGCGAAGCAGGCAGATGCCACGAAGACATCTTCGAAGTCTCGGTCTCATAGTCGCCGTAGTAGACCTGGGTATTGGTCTTGTCCATGGCGGCAACCAAATCAACGTCGGCCGGTGCATCGTAGACAGGGTTGCCACCCAGGAAGAGGACCGTATCGACTTGACCGGCGTTCATCGCCGCGGTCAGATCTTCAATCGATCCGACGTTGTCGCGAGCCAGCTTGGGCTCTTCGATGAAGGAAACCGTCTTGCCGAGGTTTTCCAGCTTGCTGTTGATCCGCCAGATGCGTGCCTGGGTTTCGGCGTCGAGCGACTCACCACCGACGACCAGGCTCTTGCCCTTATGGCTGATCAAGTCGTTCACCATGGCGGTGATCACAATGTCGATCTTCTCGGCTGGCTTCTCTTTGGTTTCGCCACTTTCAAGAGCCGCTTCAAGCTTCTGCTCCAGATCAGCCACGAAGCTGGGCATCAGCGAAGCAGCCACTGCCAGGCGGTGATCGGCGGCAATGCCGGTGACCGAGAAACGGCTTTCGACGACATAAAGACGGCTCATTGGGCCATCTTCAGGAGCACGTCGCTTGGCGAAGCCTTGATTGTTCACGCCATGGGTTACATGGCTACCCAGAACGTCGGCACTCAGGTCGACCACGATATCGGCCGCCTCGAGATTCAGCAGCGGACGCAGCTTTTTGCCGAAGGCCAGTTCTGTTCCCAGCGTGGTGTTGCCGGTGATCGATTCGTACTGGTACCACTTGGCTTGTGGGAATTTCTTAGCCACTTCGTTCATCTGGGCGAGAACGGTCGGCGAAGTGTTGGTCTGGTGCAGGATGGCAAGCTTCGACGAGTTGCCCCCTTCCAACTTCTTGGACTGCTCTTTCCACCAGACGGCGAATTCGTCCCACGATCGCGAATGCTGACCGTTGACGTCTCGCTCAATCGGGTATTGGCTGCGGTCGGGATCGTACAGATGCAGAAGCGTGGCCTGAGAGTACGTATCGGCACCAGCGACCATCGGGTGCATCTGGTTGCCGTCGATCTTGATCGGGCGACCATCGTAGCTGGTAGCGACAACGGGGCAGGTCTTGCCAGCGACGGTCAGCGTCGTGGCGAACTTCTCTGGCTTACCAGGAATGCGGCCTTCAGGGCGTCGCGAGAAAGGTGCGATCTCTTCTTCTGGATAGCGGAAGCCAACCACTTCTTCTTCTGGGTAGCGGCAGCCAGCGGCACCGGTGGCCAGGGCCAGTGAAGCACCCATCAGCTGCATCCAGCGGCGACGCGGCATTCCGGTAGGGGCCACTTCAGCAGCTTCCGGAAATTCCTGTCGCAGGAACTGCTCGAATTCAGGAGTTCCCTCGAGCTCGCCGAGGCTACGCCAGTATTTCGGTTTTTTGTTCTCAGGCATTATCGATGACATGTCGAGCAGTTAGTCGATGGGTTAATGTTCAACTCTTCACGAAGTTGCTTGCCGAGCAGACGCTTTTCTTCGTCTGACATGGCGTTGCCGCCTGCCTCGGTACCCCAAGCAAGGTTCGTGACTTCGTCGGCTGGACGGATATGCGTGTCGGGATCGCGATGGCATTCCAAGCACCAGGACATGGAGATGGGTTCAACAACCTGGACGACGTCCATCTTGTCGACCCGGCCGTGACACTCAACGCACGAAACCCCTTGGGTCACGTGAGCGCTATGATTGAAGTAAACGAAGTCAGGCAGGTTGTGCACCCGCGTCCAATCGATCGATTCGCCGGTCGCCAGGCTCTCGCGAACCGGCTCCAGCGCGACGCTCGTGGCGTGCACCGCGGCGTACTTGGTCGCACCGCTCGAGTCGGCACCGCTGTGGCAGTTACCGCAAGTTTCAGTCGGCGGGACAGCCGCATGACTGGCCTTTTCGACCGTATTGTGGCAGTAGCGACAGTCCATCTTCAAACGCCCAGCATGAAGCTTGTGGCTAAAAGGAACTGGCTGCTCAGGTCGATAGCCCCGATTGAGAATCTCGGGCGACGTGGTGACAAAAAGCACGGATCCACCGTAGGCGGCCCCAACGAGGACAACGCCAAACATCAGTGGTACGAACTTATTTACCCATCTGGGAAATAGAAAGCGGTCCATGTTTTCTCAGTCGTGAGTGGTCTCGCAAAGAGACACGGCGACGGAAAATTGCTAAACCCAAGGGCTGACCGGAGCTAGGCATCCGGCCAGAACTCAAGCAAAGCAGATTGTTGTTAATTGCAACGTTGAAAGCGATAAGCCTTGATCCGATGAGGAGCTGCAACTCATAGCTATTCGCGTGTAAATCGTAAAATAACCACCACTTTCGCACGACGTGACAATAGGTCGCACTAGAATGGGGGGGTGTGAATTAAATTCACCTTAGGGAGCAAGCTTCTTCAGCTTTCGCTGCAGCGTTCTCCGAGGGATATCTAGCAATCTCGCCGCTTCCGAGAGGTTACCACCGCAGTCATTCAGGACCCGGTGAATATGTTCCCACTCGGCTTCGGCAAGGGATTGTGGGTTGTAAGTTTGGGCGTTGGATTCCGGCGCGGCCGATTCTTGGTTGTCAAAAGCAGCCAATATTTCATCCACATCGGCGGGCTTGGTCAGGTAGTTAACCGCACCCAGCCGTACGGCTTCAACTGCATTGGTAATGCTGCCGTATCCCGTCAGGATAACGGCCTGTGTTAAAGGAGATACTTTAAGAAGATCTTTGAGAACTTCAATGCCGGAAGTCTCTGGCATCTTCAAGTCGAGAACTGCGCGATCCGGTTGAGCCTCTTGGGCTTGTGCAACCGCATCCTCTTTAGTCTTGGCGGAGTAGACGTCGAAACCCCGCGACGAAAACGCTCGGGTCAATCGGTTCCGCAAGATATCGTCGTCATCGACGAGGAGGATTGTAGGTCGCGTCATGGTCTCGCCGATTCCGGAATGCGTAGCTAGGTACTGACCTGACTAGTCATGGCGGCGTCAGAACCATGACTATAGGAAATACCGAGGGAAATTCCTATCAGTCACGGCGAGAGTTCGGCGGGGTTTTTTCATTATTTATCGACGGGATGCTAGGGATACGCACAATTACCGTTGTTCCCTGGTCTGGAACCGAGTCGATCGTGACCTCCCCGTTCAATTTTTCGACCACGTTTTTCGCCAGGAACACGCCCAGCCCGGTGCCAGAACCTGGTTCTTTCGTGGTAAAGAAGGGTTCGCCGATGCGAGCCAAAATATGAGGTGGCATTCCCATGCCGCGATCTCGGATCGACACGATCATGCTATCTTTCGTGGTGCCAAGATTCAGTTGAATTGACTGCCCTGCCGGTGTTGCATCGAGGGCATTCTTTACCAGTCCGCGAATGGCCTGGGAAAGGAGGTGAAGCGGTGCGTTTATCTCCACTTCGGGGATATTGTGATCGATACTAATGCGGTTTCTATGCTGGATATCAAACCTTTCGGTGACTTCTTCCAGGAGCTTGCTTGCCGTAAAGCGGACGATTGGTTCTCCCGTAGCCTGCCCGGCGTCGGTTGACATCTGATCGAGAATCGCCCGACATCGATCAAGTTCACTGCGAATGAGCGAGATGTCTTCTTTAATCTCGGCAGCAACTTCGACTTGTGCCAGTTCCCGTTGGACCTCTTTCGCGACCACGGCAATGGTGGCCAGAGGGGTCGATAGTTCGTGAGCAGCCCCCGCAGCCAAAGTGCCTAAAGCCTCCAGCTTTTCGCTGCGGGCCTGCTTTATCTCGTTGAGTCGCAAGCTGGCTTCTTTTCGCTGTAGCTCGACATTCAGACGAGTCGTGAAGTAGACCACGACCATGGCACAAGTTACCAATGCCACGGAGGTCCCTGCCAGAAGAACATGGACAGGGATCGTACTCGTCGCGAGATTCTCGATTTGCCAACTTCCCAAGAACGGGAATGGGTAGCTCACTAACAACAGCAGACCGATACACCCCACGGTTACCAAAGCCAGGATCCCGGTGTTTTTCGGGGTGAGTACGATCGCCGCCAGGGCCAGATTCACCAGGTAAAACACAGCAAACGGGTTGGTAATCCCTCCCGTAAAGTAAAGCATCGCGGTCAGAAAACCCAGGTCCATCAACATCACCGCGAAGAGCAGCGTTTCCCAGGCCGTCAGGCTTTTCAGGTCGCGCGAGCGGAGTGACTCGAATAAATAGGTGAGCAGTAAGTTACTGCTGGCGGTTAAAAAGATGATTGTAGCCAGCGGCTGCCAGCGAATCTCGATACCCAGCAGAAACATGGCCGTGGCAATGGTGATCCACTGACCGAATGCTGCCACCCACCGCAATTTGATCAGCCAGGCCGTATTGATCGTAAGCCGAGCCTTACGCCCTTCCAGAAGATGCGGACCGTTATCAAAATGGGAGGTTTGCGGCATGAGGCGGGTAGCCGGCTGGTGGGTTAAAAGCGAAGAATAGTAGTAAACAAGGCGATCCCTGCCTGAGGACAGATTAATTGATGAACGAAATCGCTCAAGATCCCAACGTACTTCGGCTTTCGAGATTCGGGCTTACTTGCTTTTTGGCCGTTGTGGTGCTATTGCCAATCTCAATGCTGATTTTCCTGTGGGTTTCTCTTCCCAAAAAATCAGATAACCCACTTCCGATCGTCATTCGCGTCGCTGAAGTGAACTCGGAAATGGCACTGATCGTGGAGAATCAATCCGATAGGCCATTGACCAACCTCGGGATCACGTTCAACGATGCTTTTCACTTCTACAGCAAGGATGAGCTACCTGCCGGACAGGAAATGACCATCGCGCTGGGGGCATTTGCCCGTAAGAATGGACTTCGGTTCGACCCCGAGAGCCATCAACTGACGGAAATCGGAGTTTACGCCAAGCTGGAAGACAATTCACGCGGCGTCTGGGATTACCATTCCGAAGAACTCTTGAAGGAATTGCAGGCCTCGCCGCTGGGCCCCGGCAAGGATGTTGTAGCCGGGAAATGATGAATTTTCCCGTATAAATCGGCAAAATCCATCCATCCGCACCCAATTTTATTCCCCCTGGCAACTAGCCGCCTAGGAGAATCGAAGGTGTTGAGACATGATAGAGGTTTCCCCTCGATCGATTAGGCGGCCCTTGTAGGCAGGATCATGCACCAGACCGACAACATCAACGTTCACCGAATTGAAAAGCTGGCTCCACCCACGGAGATCAAGCGTGAGTTTCCAATTTCGGAGGCCGCCCAGGACTTTGTTTTCGATTCGCGACAGCATATCCAAAAGATTTTGGCAGGGGATGAGGATCGCTTGATTGCCGTGGTGGGCCCGTGCTCGATTCACAATGTCGATATGGCCATCGAATACGGCACGCGGCTGAAGAAGCTTTCCGATAAAGTTTCCGAGACCATGCTCGTCGTCATGCGAGTTTATTTCGAGAAGCCTCGTACGACCGTCGGATGGAAAGGGCTGATCAACGATCCGCACCTGAACGATACGTTCGACATGGTCGAAGGTTACCGCCTGGCTCGCAAACTGCTGCTGACCCTCGCCGAGATGGGCATTCCGGCCGCCAGCGAAGCCCTGGAGCCGATCACTCCGCAGTACATCGCCGACCTGATTTCGTTGGCCTCGATCGGTGCCCGAACGACCGAATCTCCCACGCATCGTCAGATGGCCAGTGGATTGTCGATGCCGATCGGCTTCAAAAATGGCACCGATGGCGACTTGCAGATCGCCCTCGACGCGATGACGTCCTCCAACGCACCGCACAGTTTCCTGGGCATCGACCCGGAAGGAGCCACCTGCGTGGTTCACTCAAAGGGAAATCCTTGGGGGCATTTGATTCTGCGTGGCGGGCGATCCGGTCCGAACTACTCGCGGGAGTCGGTGGCGGAAGCGATCGCTGCTCTGGAAAAACGCAATTTGCCGGCTCGCCTGTTGGTCGATTGCAGCCACGGTAATTCGCTAAAGGATCACACCCGTCAGGCCGGCGTCTTCCGGGATGTGCTCGATCAACGGATGGCCGGAAGTCGGGCCATCGCTGGCGTGATGCTGGAAAGCAATCTCATGCCGGGCAATCAAAAGTTGACCGATGATCCGAGCAAGCTGGAGTATGGCGTTTCGATCACCGATGCGTGCATTGGCTGGGACGAGACCGAAGAACTGCTGCTCGAAGCAAACGAACGTCTCAAGTCGCTGGTCTCTGCCTAAGGCGACTGCTCTGTCGTGTCTCAGTTCGTTCAACTCGCCACGCTGATCGACCTTCCCGACCAAGGAGGAAGGTTGGTGATTGTGGATCAGCAGTGGATTGGGTTATTCAAGACCGACGACGGTATCTTCGCCATCGATGCGATGTGCCCTCATGCCGGGGCCAACCTCGCGAAGGGAAGCGTTTGCGACGGCGTCGTTGCTTGCCCGGTGCACCACTGGCGTTTTCGACTTTCCGATGGGAAGTATCTCGACGCCGATGCCGAGCGATTCCATGCGAAGATCTACACCGTGCGCACCGAAGGCGAGCACGTCTTGGTCGAACTGCCAACCGTACCCAGTTCAATACGTCTCATTTAACGTTGGACGAAGGATGGTTCGCTATCAGGAATTCGCATTCTTCATGGCGGTGGCCACTGCCGCGTGGAGTGGGCCATTAGTCGCGATAATGCCCTGGTTTTCGGAAAGTAGCGCTCCGCGCGAAAAGTCGAGAGGATGGCCGTGGATGTCCGTGACCGTTCCGCCAGCTTCTTCGATGACCAGCGATCCTGCCGCGTGGTCCCAGATCTTTTCGACGTAGCCAGGTTTGGTGGGTAGACGCAGATAGATCTCAGCTTCTCCTCGGGCCACGACGGCATATTTGGCTTGGCTATCAAGCCGCACCGAATCACGCGAGATCCCGAGTTCGTGAGCGATTTCCGACGACCAGCTATGATCACTGTGCCCCGATTCTACCGACTCGCAGAACCGTGCGTCTCGCCCGATGATGCATCCCGATGTGGAAATACGAGTGCGATCGGTTGGATCCGACAGCGAAGAAACGTAGGCACCTTCACCCCGTACGGCGGTAAAGAGATAGCCGATTTCGTCGCTTTCGATCGTGCCCAGGTTCGGGCAAGCTAGGGCCGCGACCTTCACCTGGCCGTCGATCAGCAGTGCCAATGCAATCGCATACTGTTCGTTTCGCAGGAATCCCTTGGTACCGTCGATCGGGTCGAGGGTCCATGTCCGTGGTGCTGGATCGCGCGAGATGCCATGATCGATCCAAGCAAGAACTTGTTCTTGTGATGCGTCAGGCACCACCTTGGCGACTTCTTTCACCACCCGATTAAGAACCGAAACCTGATCGGGTAATCGTAGTGCGGCCGAGTCTTCTTCGGCGATCATGGGGTCGTCGGGGAAGGCCTCAGAGATCGCCTTGCAGACGATGGCCTGACTGCCGAAGTCAGCGACGGTGACCGGGCTGCGGTCGGTCTTAGACAACTCCGCAAAGTCTTCGGTCGACTGAATATGGCGACAGATCTTGCTGGCTTCAACGACGGCCTGGACGGCGACGCGAAGTTCCTCGGTATAGTGGCTATCGGCCATGGGGCTGCGACTTAGGGGCTAAAGGACGTCCTTGCAGATCGCAGCTGGTCAGCCTACGATCGGCGGTTCCGCTTGATTACCAAGCAACTCCATATTTTAAAAAGTCTTAGCGACATTTCACAACACCCCATAGCTGACCGGCAGATAAACCAATGCAGACATACACAGCTCAGTGCGTCCTCGATATTCAAGCCACGCTCGGGGAAGGTCCTTCCTGGGATGCCGCGACCGGAAAGCTGTTATGGGTCGATATCGAGAACAGCCTGGTGAATCGCTTCGATCCAGCAACTGGCAACAACGAGGCCTGGACCGTCGAGAAGGAGTGCAGCTTTGCGATTGCCTCCTCAAAAGGGGACATCATTGTCGGCACACGCGAGGGAATCGTGCGCCTGAATCCTGAGACAGGCCAGGTCACCAAAGTGGCCAACCCAGACACCAACTCGGATACTAACCGTTTTAACGACGGGAAATGCGACCCAAAGGGCAGATTGTTCGCCGGTACGATCTCGGACACTCGCACTCCAGGCGATGCCAATTGTTACCGCTTTGATAGCCAGTTTCATTACGAAACGGTCGTGCCTGGCGTGGTGAATAGTAACGGACTTTGCTGGTCGCCTGATCATAAGTTGTTCTATTACATCGATACAGCCACACGCAAAATTGACGCATTCGACTACGAGATCGAGACCGGCCAGATTTCCAATCGTCGAACCGTGGTCGATATTCCCGAGTCGCTGGGAATCGGCAAACCGGACGGAATGACGATCGACAGCGGGGGGATGCTCTGGACCGGGATGTGGGGTGGCGCTTCGGTATGCCGCTGGAATCCGCAGACAGGAGAGCTTATCGGGAAGATTGAAATCTCCTGTCCGAACGTCACTTCCTGCTGCTTCGGAGGCGAGAACCTCGATCAGCTCTACATCACCACGCCACGCAAAGGCCTAAGCGACGAGCAACTCAAGCAATTTCCTCAAGCAGGCGGTATCTTCCTTTGTCAGCCAGGGGTAAGTGGGGCGGTGACCTATCCATTCGCTAGTTAATTTGACTTGCAAGAAATGTGTACGCTTGTATACTTGCTGGTGCCGTTATCAATCTTTAATGCCGATGGTGCCAGGCAATGGAATCTGCCCGAAAAGCCGTGGGACGTGGGACCAATGAGAACCCCACCAATCGATTCGAGCGTCTGAGCGTTGCGCGCGATCTGGAACATCTTGATCCATCTGATACTGAGGAGTTCACCCCTCGTAAAGTACCGACCGAGTATTTTGCCGACGTGACGCAGTCGCTCATCACAAAGAACGACAGTCCCGATATTCCGTTCACCTACAGTTTGAATCCTTACCGGGGCTGTGCGCACGGGTGTAGTTATTGCTATGCCCGGCCGTATCACGAGTTCCTGGGCTTCAGCAGCGGGCTCGATTTCGAGACCAAGATTATGGTCAAGCGAGATGCCCCGCATCTGTTTCGAAATTTCCTTCGCAAACCAATCTGGAAAAGCGAAGTGATCGCCATGTCAGGCGTGACCGATTGTTACCAACCGGCCGAGCGCGAGTTTGAGGTCACGCGGGGATGCCTCGAAGTCGCACTCGAAGCACGGCAACCGCTCGGGATCATTACCAAGAATGCATTGGTCCTGCGCGATATCGACTTGATTGCGGAGATGGCCGCGCACAACCTGATTTGCGTGAATCTGAGTATAACCTCGCTCGATCAGAAACTAACGCGGCTGATGGAGCCCCGAACTTCAAGCCCCGCGGCCCGGCTAACCGCGGTCGAACAATTGACCACGGCCGGAGTGCCGGTGAATGTAATGGTCGCGCCCATCGTGCCCGGCCTGAACGATACCGAGATCCCAGCGATTCTCGAAGCGGTAGCCAAACGAGGAGCACTTAGCGCAGGGTACACGCTTCTGCGGTTGCCGCACGCGGTAAAAGAGATCTTCGTTACCTGGCTCGACGAACACTTGCCCGAGCACGCGGAGCGGGTTCGTTCACGAATTGAAGCCTGTCGCGGGGGAAAACTTACCGATTCGCGTTGGGGATCGAGGATGCGTGGAGAGGGTGTTATCGCAACGACGATCGCTAAGACATTCTCCTTGTTTCAGCGTCGTTATGGTCTGGAGCAGCGTAGAATCGCGTTAGACACATCGCACTTTCGCGGCCCTGGCGAAAACGGAAAATCACAACTTCGGATGTTCTAAGAGAACCAGGAAGGCTTGACTTTCGTACTGGACAGGGAAGAATGCATCGTCTTTTTTTGGGGATTCGCACGTACATGCATCGCTTGTTTCAACCAACCCTGATTCTCGTCCTCGCCACGCTGTTGGCAATTGGGCCAGGGTGGTGTCGTATGCATTGTGCGGCAGCGAATGTTTTTGAGGCTACTCCTGTTGCATCGTGTTGTCACGCCGAAAATGCGAATACAACGCCGCAACATCATGGTCCGGTCAGTTCGGACTGCCGCTGCCAGATTCAACCGGTTACCAATGAAATTCGAGGTCTGGTCGTTGACCCACCGACGGCTGTTCTCATCGTCGATCTTTTGGCATCGCGAACATTCGCGGGTCATTCTGTTCGCACGCTGAGCGTGCCTACGTGGAATAGAAATCCCCAAGTTCCGATTCACGTTCTGAAGTGTGTCTGGCGCTGTTAACGACGCTCTGTCGTCCGCCATTTTTTTGCTAGTTCTAGATCAATGTACGCCCAAGGTACGCGCCGCGCTGATCACCATGACACATTTCAATCCATTGACATTTGAAGATTAAGGACGTGACTATGATCACTAAATTTGCACTAGGTTCGTTGTTGGCACTGGCTCTTGGTTTCGGAGCATTGACTGTTCCCGGTTCCGCGGCATCTTCGGCTTCTCAGGCCGACTGCTGCACACTGGGGCTGGCTTGCTGTGAAACGCAGGAGGCTTGCTGCCAGGGCGATAAGCCCAGTTGCTGTGAAGAAGGCCAGGCATGCTGCGACGCAGTTGCCGCCTGCTGCAGCAATTAGGGCTCTCTACCAAGTGAAAGTTTGACTCACGAGCGGCCCCTTTTCCTGGTTTCGACCTGGAAAAGGGGCTTTTTACGTGCAATTGCAGTGCGCTTGGTTGAAGCTGGTAGAAAGGGCAAGGATAATAAGCATCCCTCTCCAAACCCCATCCACTCTCTCAACTTAGGAGTTTCCTACCCATGCGAAAATCGTGGCTCATGCTCAGTCTGTTGCTGTTCTGTTTCACGGCAACGGTTCAGGCCGAAGAAGGTTGGATCGAACTGTTCAACGGCAAAGACCTCACCGGCTGGACGCAGAAGAACGGCACTGCGACCTATGAAGTGAAGGACGGCACGGTTCTCGGTACGACCAAAACCGGTAGCCCCAACTCGTTCCTTTGCACCGACGAAGAATACGGCGACTTTGAACTCGAGTTCGACGTCAAGGTTCACGACCGGCTGAACTCAGGCGTGCAGATCCGCTCCCAAACCAAAGGCAATACCAACGAAGGTCGCGTGAACGGACCTCAGGTAGAAATCGAATCTGGTCCTGCTGAAGCTGGCTACATCTATGGTGAAGCAACCGGTCGTGGTTGGTTGACTCCTGAAGAACGCCTCAAGAAGCATCCGCACTTTAAAAACGGGGAGTGGAATCACTACCGTGTCGTTGCCAATGGCCCACGCATCCAAACTTGGATCAACGGCGAGCCCATCGAAGATCTGACCGACGAAGAGATTTACAAGACGCATCCAAAAGGTTTCATTGGTCTGCAAGTTCATGGCATTGGCAAAGACCAAGGTCCCTACACGGTGCAATGGAAGAACATCAAGTTGAAGAAGCTCGACGACTAGTTTTGCCGTAAATTCGTAGCCAAATCATGAGAAGGCCGTTCCATCTGGAGCGGCCTTTTTTCGTTGAACTGGGAAATGCCACCATGACTGCCACACGACCAATGACAGGCCGAACGAGCAGGGCTCGCCTTTTGACGGAATTACGGAATATTCCAGGGAATTGTGGGAATATAAGCCAAAAGCCCACCGTCAAACGAAGTTTTCATCAAGGTGTCGGGCAGATTGGCATGCCTGTTGCCAATATGAATTTCCAATCAATTCGTGAATGATCACCGTCCGCTCGCGGATGGCGATTCCTCAATGCGTTCGCAACGGTGTGAGTACCTATGCGTTCACGAAGATGAAACGACCCCTTCTCACGAGAAAGGAAATTGAAATGAAGTTTTCGTCCAGAAATTGGATTCTAGGTTTGGTCGCGGCGACGGGATTGGCCCTTGCTGGATCGTTGAAAGCCCAGGATTTGGGTGGGACTGTCGAGGCCGCAGGTGACACGGCTGGTGGTGCGGTAGAAGCCGCAGGCCAAGCCACCGCTGGCGCTCAGGGCGCAGCGGATGCCGGTGCTGAGGCAGGCGTGGAAGCAGCCGGTCAGGCGACACCGCCGACCACGCCAGCAGCACCAACGAAAGGTCTGACGGATTCGATCGAAGGTTCCGCCGAGGCTCAAGTGGATTCGTCGATTGACGCTAACGCGCCGAACCTAAACGACGATGTCCCTGCCGCACCGGCTCAGGCCGATGTCGATGCCAGCGTAGACGCTGAAGTCGATAACCGTGTGGGTGCCGACGCACGCGTCGATGCCAACTCGCGACTCGACGCCGACGCGAGGCTAAACGCCGACGGTCGTGTGGATGCCGACAGACGTATGCGCGACCGCGATGCCTTTGATCGTGATGGTCGTGATTTCGACCGCGATCGCCGAGACAACGACCGAACCGCTCGCTGGCGTTTCAAGAACCAGAATGGTGTCTGGTGGTACTGGACTCCGGCCAACACCTGGATGGTTTACCGTAACGGTGGATGGGTCCATTACCACGGACCTGGCTATGGTCACGGTGGTAGCTGGTACGATAACTACCAGCCACGTCGCACGACCGGTTATCGCGGAAACCCTTACAATAACGGTTACTACTACCGCGATAATGACGGCATGCGGTTCTACTACGACAACGGTCGTCAGTACTATTACGACAATGACGGTCGATATTACTTCGACGGTGGTCGTCGCACGTACGATCGCCGATATGCCGATCCAGACGTCCGCCGTGGCGCGGGTATCGGAGCCGGCATTGGTGGAGCCATTGGCGGTCAGGAAGGCGCCCAAATCGGTGCTGGTATCGGTGCCGCAATTGGTGCGGGGAATTAGTCGCTAGTCGGCTGAGGGACAGTCCTGCATGAAAAGGCCCCGCGAAGTGAATTCTTTGCGGGGCCCATTTTTATGCGCTCACCCTTAGTTCTGCATTTTCAAAGTAAGCGACATAGGCTTTTTGCCTCGAAAGAAATCGATCTTCACCTTTTCGTCTGGCATGCAGTTTTGGGCGCCGTAGGCCAACACGTCGGTCTCGCGCATCAGGTCGTCACGTCCATCGAAACCAACCACGATGTCATCAACCCGGAACCCAGTGTTCTTGGCCAATGCATGTTTGTTGTAGCGACCCACGTAACGAACACGCAGGGCCATCTTGTTGGGATCGGTAATTCCGATGCGTTCACGTTGTTCCTGGGTGGCTTCTTCAAGACCCATCCCGCCAAGAACCATCGCCCGCATGGGCCAGGCACCCACACGCCAGGAAAGGTCGTCCTGCTGCCGCCAGCCACTGGGAAGTTCGATCGATTTCAAGATACGTTTCTCGCCGCGGACAATCGCCGCGTGGACGACGTCCTCGTCCTTCGCATGATGCAGCACCCACTGGATGTCGGCAATCGACAGGATGACTTGTCCGTTCAACGCAAATACGCGATCGCCGGCTAAAAGGCCAGCCTTCTCGGCGATCGAACCGGCAGTGACCTCTTTCAGCGTATTCATTTCGCTCGGATCGATAATCATCCCAATCGCCTTGGGATGTGGGTACGGAAAGAGGTACTCGTCGGGAATTGCCTTCCCGCGGTCGCGGAAAACGGCCTTCTGGGCGTCTCCAATCTGGTGGCAATGAATGCAGCTTTTGACGACGTCCCCTTCGTAGTTCAGCGTATCGGTGTATTTGTCTTTCAAAGAAGGGAACTTTTCAGGCGAGGCGTACAGCGGCTTGTCGCCATGTTTACCAATGAAGAAGGCTTTATTGTTGGGGTAGTTTGCGTGCAGCTTCAGCCCTGCATCGAGTGCCTTAGCTAGGCCTTCAATCGATACATCGCTCGTCCAGTCGGTGCGGTGCGAACGCGTACCGAAGCGGCCATAGATCGTCTTGTCGGCGTTCATTAGAAAGACGGCAAAGGATTGGTCGTAGTCGTACTGAAACAGATCCAAGTCGAGCCCATTGGTGCCAACGATCCGCACGCGAACGTATTGGTCGAGCAGCGGCCTCAGGACGGGGTCCTTTTCCATGATTTCTTCGTCGAGCTTGACGCACTCTTCGCAGGGAATGCAGCGCAACACGACCAGCATTGGTTTTCCCGTTTCTTGGGCCTGCTTGATCCCTTCTTCAAATCCGTTGTAGATCCAATAGCCATCGGATAGGACCTTCTGGCGGTCCCCTAATACCTTTTCTTCGCGTGTCAGTTTTCCGTCTTCCGCCAACAGAGGTAATCCGCAAATAAGACCGATTACCAGCGCGCAAGCGAAACGTGAGATGAGATTCATCTAGGGGCTCCCAGGGACAAGACGAAAAGGAATTTGAAATCGAAAAGTAGCCAGCTACGGCTTGGGCTTGCGAAAGCAGTAAAGTCCCTTGACGCTTCTCAAGTAGAGTGAGTCGTCCAGGGGAACGCCAGATGCCTGAAATCCCGACGGGAAGTCGGCCTGGCTGATCTCGATATACTCCTCAGGCGAAGCTTTGAACACGGTCGCGTGTCCGTCGTCGGTAAATGCGTATAGGTTTTCACCAGCGCAGACGAGCGAGGCACGGTAATTGCCACCGATCCGTTTGATCCAATCGACATCTCCTGATTTCGCATCGCGGCAAGAGACGACTCCGTCGTCATCCAGCATGTAGATTTTGTCTTCGATAAACACAGGACCAGGACGCAGCGGCACCCCTTTGCCGGCACTCCACTTCACGTGGCTTGCCGTGACGTCTCCGCTGCCCGATGGATCAACGGCCACCAGCAGGTTCTTGCCATGGCCAGGGAATACATAGACCAGCCCGTGACGATAGATCGGGCGAATGGCCGCATTCATGCCTCCGTGCTGTATGCTCCATAGGATATCACCCGTCTCGGGATCGAACGATTGCGTCGCATAGGCGCTGGGATAGATCAGCTGTCGACGTCCGGCATGTTCGATCAGCAGGCCAGTTCCATAGGCCTTCATCCAGTCACCGTTGTCGGTGTTGTATTTGATGTTGCGATCGGTCTTCCAAACGGTCTTGCCGGTCTCTTTATCCAGGGCGACAACGTACTGCACATCGAACCCGTCGAAGGCAACATACATGTTCTTGTCGTCAATGACGGGGGAAGATGCCGGACCCCGGTGATGATCGCAAGGAAGGTCACGCCGCTCCCAGAGTTTCTTTCCCGTCTTCGTGTCGAGGCAGGCCGTGCCGTATCGGCCGAAGTGAACATAGATGCGGCCTTCTTCGATTGCCGGGGTGCACGAAGCGTAGCTGTTGGTCATGTGCGCTTCGTCGACTTCTTCGTTCTCGAAGAGCAACAGGTCGAACTTCTTCTCGCCCGTGTTTCGGTCGTAACAGAGCGCGTACTGTTGTTTGCCATCTTCCGTGGCGGTCGTGATCCACAGTTGATCTCCCCAGACGACGGGGGACGACCAGCCCTTGCCGTGTGGTTCCGCCTTCCAGGCGATATTCTGGGGATCGCTCAAGTCGGTGGGAACTTCGGCCGAAAAGTTGGCTCCATTCCCATCCGAGCCGCGAAACTCTGGCCAGTTGATATCAGCCGACAGAGTATTCCACGAAAGCAGTGTCAGGCAGAAAGAAAGGTAAAACGGCAGACGCATTCAGCAATACCCTTAACGAGGTTAGAGCGGGGAGGATCATTGCGCTAGGCGGCGGGAAGCCACATTATCGTCACCATGCTCTAGCTGAGTCAACTCAAATGCCCTTCATTCAGCGGACATAGCATCTACAATAGCGGGAACGGAGAAGACGCAATTCCGCACCATAAAGAGGCATTCCGGTGGAATTTGAAGGCTACATTTTTGACTTGGATGGCACCCTGGCCGATACGATGCCAGCCCACTATTTGTCGTGGCGAAAGATCACGCAGAAGCATGGGCTGGAGTTTTCGGAAGATCGCTTCTATTCGCTGGGGGGAGTTCCGACCGAACGCATATTCAATATTTTGGCCGAGGAACAAGGCAAAACGCTCAATGCGGCCGAATGTGCTCACGAAAAAGAGAACGCCTTCGTCGATTTGATCTCGGAAGTCGGACCGATCGAGCCGGTTCTGGAAGTCGTTCGACTCAATCACGGCAAAGTCCCGATGGCGGTTGCCACTGGGGCCATGCGGTGGGTGATGGAGCGAATTCTGGACCAGTTGGAAATCGCCGACTATTTCCAGGCGTTCGTTTGCTCGGAAGATACCAAGCGTCATAAGCCGTTTCCGGACGTCTTCCTAGAAGCGGCGACGCGACTGGGGGTTGCTCCTGAAAAGTGCTGCGTCTACGAAGATGCTCAACTCGGAATCGAAGCCGGTCAGGCGGCCGGAATGCACGTGATCGATGTCCGAGAGTTTCACACCCCGCGACGGATCACGGCCGGGGCTTAGTTGCTTTTAGAATTCATGCTTACCAATATCTATCATCACAAAATCGATGTCGTAACCGACGACATCGACCTTCAGGGGCACGTCAACAACCTCGTCTACTTGAAGTGGATGCAAGATGCTGCCGTGGCTCATTCCCTGGAAAAAGGGTGGGGGCATGACGAGTACGGCAAGTTAGGTTGCAGTTGGGTTGTCCGGGCCCATCAAATCGAGTACCGCTACCCGGCGTTTGAGAACGACCAGCTTGAGGTCGTCACCTGGGTCGATTCATTCCGCCGGGCATCGTGCGTCCGCAAGTATGAGATTCTTCGTATGCGAGATCAAAAAATACTCGCCGTCGCGCAAACGAATTGGGCATTTGTCGACCTGGAAAAAAGGATGCCGGCACGCGTCCCCCAAGAGGTCATCGAGGCGTTCAAGTCCGGTCCCATGGCCCAAACGTCGTAGGTTTTCGTGTTGGGTACCCCCGGCATGATGCCTACAATCCGCATTTTCTGATTTCTGCGGCCAATTCTTGGAACCGAAGCTAAGCGGTTCGTATACTTAGAGATAGGTTTTTCTTCGCCATTTTTCCCCTGGAATTTGCCGGTGCCGAGCCAGAGTCACCTCAAATCGCTATGCAAATCCCTGATCATCGCTGCGATGATTGGCGCGGGCAGCTGCGCGGTTGCTCAGGCCGAGATCTTTCATTTGACCAGTGGTGGAACGATCGAAGGGACTCTCCTGAATCCGGATGAATCACCGCGATCGACGTATCAGGTTCAGACTGACAGCGGAACACTTATTCTCGGACGAACGACCGTTCGCGAGGTTGTCGCGTTCTCGGCCCAGCTAAAACAATACGAGCAGTTCCTTCCTCGCATGCCAGACACCATTGAAGGCCAATTTCAGATGGCCAAGTGGTGCGATCAAAACAACCTGCCAGAGAAACGCGATTACCACTACAACGAGATTCTGAAACGCGAGCCCGACAACCTCGAAGCACGCAAGGCGCTCGGCTACGAACGCTTTCAAAACAAGTGGATCATTCGCGACGACTGGATGCGCAAGCAAGGTTACGTACGTGACGGTGGGCGTTGGCGGTTTCCGCAAGACATCAAGATGACCGAGAACGATCGCAGCATCGAAGATCAGCAGGTCGAATGGCGGAAGCAGGTTCGCATTTGGCGATCGTGGCTCAAGCGTGGTGGTGACAAGGCGCAGGAGGCTGCCCAGGAACTGCGAAAGGTCACCGATCCCAACGCGGGGCTGGCCGTGATTGAATTGCTGGAAGATGAAACCCACCCCGCCGTGCGAGAACTTCTGGTGGAAGCCTTGTCGAACATCAAAACGCCGCAAACCACGATGGCCTTGGTGCAACTGGCCGCGAACGATCCCAACGATTCACTCCGTGACCGAGCCACCATCGGGCTCGAGCAGCGAGATAATCAGGTTGCGGTGAGTTATCTCATCGGACAGCTCAAGAGTTCGGACAATACGGTCGTCAATCGGGCTGCGATTGTCTTAGGACGACTGAAGCACCCCGCCAGTATTCTTCCTCTGATGGATGCCCTGGTGACCACGCACAAGTTTCAAGTGACGCGTGGAACGCAGCCGGGCCGTACGAACGCCGCGTTCGATAGCACCGGCGGCGGTGGGATGTCGTTTGGTCAGGAAAAGCCGAAGATCATCGAGCAAGATCTCAAGAACCAGGGAGTGCGCGTGGCATTGAAACAGGTCCTCGAAGAGGAAGTCGACTATCAATTCGACGAGATGGCCTGGAAGACCTGGTACGCCAATAAGAAGATGCCGCTGAACGTCGATCTCCGCCGAGATTAGAGCGTTTCCAAGTTAGATGTAGCGTCCTGGGCGTCGGCGAGGCAAGCTGGACAAGGCGACCGAAGCAGGCGAATCCTCTAGATTCGCCGATGCAGGTCAACGAAGTCCGGCGCGGCCGCAGCCAGCCAAAGACGCTACAGATGAATTGGAACCGCTCTAGTCGCGGATTACTTCTTCGCGAAACGCTCGGCCTGTTTGCGGATGTCGACCCCCACCATTTCTTCCCAGGCAGAAATCAATCGCTTGAAGATCGGCCCAGGCTTGCCCACGCTAATCGGCTTACCGTTCCATTGGTTGCACGGCACGATACATGGCGACGTGCTGGTGAGCAGGACTTCATCGGCCGTCGCGAAGTCTTCAGGCGTTAGTTGCCGATGCGTTACCGGAATGGCCAGTTCGTCGGCCAGCTTCTCGAGTGTAGCGATGCTGATGCCTGGCAACACCAGGTCGGCAGGTGGAAGTTCGAGACCCGTATCGGGATGATACTTGGCGATGTTGGCGGTGGTGGCTTCCATCACGTAGCCGTCCTGGTCTAGAAGCACTGCTCTCGCGGCGGGGTCTTGTTTCTTGGCTTCCAGGTCGGCCAGGTAATAGTGTACGCGTGAGCGGACCTTCAATTCCCGTGGCCAGCATTCGACCGGAGTTTGGCGTGTCTTAGGAACGAAAAGCGATTGACCTTCTTCGTACAAACTAGCAAACGCATCGAACGCCACCATTTGCGTATGCACGGCCAGGCGGCCGGTTTTATGGGGATGATAGAGCTGATCCATCGAGCCTGGCGTGATGAAGATCGTAAGTCCCAGGTCCGCACCAGCGGGCAGCAAGGGATAGTTATGCTCGATGATTTGATGAATCACATCGACCAGCGATTCACGCGACTCAGACGACTGGACGTCAACGATCTCCAGGCTTCTCCAAAGTCGATCGAGATGCTGATCCAGGCGAAAGACCTTGCCATTGAAAGTGCGGCACTGCTCCGCGACGGTCGTTCCCAATTGAAACCCAGCATCGTTCAAGGGAATCGTCAACTCACTGCGCGGAATCCAGGTTCCTTCCCAATAAGCGATCGGCTGAGCCACAGGCGTGTCCTTTCAAAGAGGGAAAGCGATGACGTCGATCGTCGTTATGATCGAGTCGAGCTTACCGTAGATGACTGGTCGGGGGAAGTTGCCGAGTCTTCTTGTTGTGGCGTAGACGTCAGCTGAATGAGATTGTCTGGCTGAGACTTGGCACCGCAACCAGATCCGCAGCCGCCTCCGCATGATCCGGCAGCGCCCTGAATGCCGCGAAAGATGATCCAGCCAATGTAACTGGCGGCCGAGCCAACGATGACCAATACAATCAGGTTCTGCCACATGGGAAACTCCTTGGTCCAATCCTTACGGATCGCCTGGGAAAGTCAACTTCTCACTTCAAACTGAGAACTAACTCAAAAACACCAATGCCGAGACCTGGTAGGTGATCATGGCACCCACGTAGGCGAGTACGGTCATGTAGACGAATGTGAAAATGGGCCATCGCCAACTGTTGGTTTCTCGTTTGATCACGGCCAGCGTAGCGGCACATTGGGCACATAGGGCGAAGAAGACCATGATCGACAAGGCGACTGGAATGTTAAACACGTTTTCGTCCGTGCCGGCCCATTTGGCTTCCTTGATCGTTTCGCGAAGTGGGGCGGACTCTTCGTCTTCTTCACCACCCAAGTTGTAGAGGACCCCCATCGTACTGATGATCACCTCACGTGCCGGGAACGAGGCGATCGCAGCGCTGCCGATCTTCCAGTCCCAACCCAGCGGCCTGACAACTGGCTCGATCCAATGCCCGGCCATGCCGAGGAAACTGCCGCGAAGCAGTTCGCCGTCGATCTGGTTGTTGATTTCCGCCAGGCGATGTTCGATTTGGGCGGCTTCCTCATCGCTGGCACTTTCCAGTTGAGTTTCCAGCTGAGCGATTTCTTCGGCAAATGGGGCCGTGGCGGCCTCTTCGTCGCGTGGGAAGTAGGAAAGGGCCCACACGATCACCGTCATCGCGAAGATCAGCGTCCCGGCGCGTTTGACGAACGCCCATCCCTTCTCCACCATCACCATCAATACGCCCGAGATCGACGGAAATTTGTAGCTGGGAAGTTCCATCACGAAGGGAGGCGTTTCACCTGGAAGGATCGTCCGGCGAAGCACGAACGCCACGCCCACTGCCGCCAGGATCCCTAGCAGATACATGCTGAGCATGACCAGCGTATGCAGCGAAAGGACCCCGCCGATCGTTTCATCCGGGATGAATGCCGCGGTCAGCAGCACATAGACCGGCATGCGTGCGCTACAGCTCATCAGCGGCGCGACCAGGATGGTGATCAGGCGATCGCGACGGTTCTCGATCACGCGTGCCGCCATGATCCCAGGAATCGCACAAGCGAAACTGGAAAGCAGCGGGATAAAGGACTTCCCACTCAGCCCAATCTTGCTGAACAAGCGATCCATTAAGTAGGCTGCCCGGGCCAGGTATCCGCAATCTTCCAGGATGGCGATGAAGAAGAACAGAATACAAATCTGTGGCAGGAATACCAGCACACCACCGACGCCCGCGATCACGCCATCGATCAGCAGCGACTTAAGGGCTCCATCGGCCAGGCTGGCATCGACAAAGCCAGCGATGATTTCAAAGAAACCTTCGATGTAACCCATCAGATTCCCTGCGACCAGGTCGCTAAAAACGGCCTGGAACATAAGGGTCATGATGAAGATAAAGAAGATCGTCCCGCCGATTCGATTGGTCAGGATTCGATCGATGCGATCCGAGAGCGTAACTTTGCGGGTTGCTTCCCGCGTGACGATCCCATCGAGGACCTCTTGCACCCACTTATATCGAGAGATGGCTTCGATCGCCGGCACCGGCTGGCCCAATTCAGCAAGTTGATTACGGGACTCGACAATCCAGTTGTGAAGTTCCTTCCCGCCGCTGGTGAGTTCCTTTTCGAGGTAGCCGCTCGTGTCCAGCAATAGACGTTCCGCCAAATAGCGAGTCGATTGTTCGTCATGCTCCTGAAGTTTGGCATGCAGTTGGCCAACCTTGTCGCGAAACTCTTCCGGGAAAGGACTTTCGACCGGGATAGAGTCGCTATCCAGCAGCGAGACAATCGTGTCGCGCAGCTGGTCGAGGCCTCCGCGACGGTTGGCCTGGGTGGCGACGATTGGCACGCCAAGTCGTTGCGACAACTGAATAACATCGACCGAGATCCCTTTGTCCCTGGCGATGTCCCCCATGTTCAGGGCCACTACGGTAGGCAGGCCGAGTTCCTTGACCTGGCTGACGATGTACAAGTTGCGCTCGAGATTGCTGGCATCCACAATCACCATCACGGCGTTAGGCTTGGTTTCGTTGGCTTGCCGGCCAAGCAGGACGTCGACCGTCACCATTTCATCGGGCGAACGTGGGGCGAGGCTGTAGGTGCCTGGCAGGTCGATCAATTCGACCTTCTGACCTTTGTGCGTAAACGAACCATGCTTCTTTTCGACGGTCACGCCGGGGTAGTTGCCCGTTTTTTGACGGATACCGGACAAGGCGTTAAAGAGGGTCGACTTGCCGGTGTTGGGGTTTCCGACCAGGGCGACGTTTAACGTTCGAGCAGGGGCGTCGACAGACATTCAGTGGGCTTATTGGGGTTGGCTGCTTGTAGGAATCCGAGAAACGTCGCGCTGGGTAACGGGCAGAAAGGCGAGGACGATATTTGCTGCTGAATTAACTCACGAGTTCCACCAAGTCGGCTTCCGTCTTACGCAGGCTCAGGTGGTAACCGCGAATCTCCACCTCCAAGGGATCACCAAAGGGGGCCGAGCCAATCATTTTGACGCTACAGCCAGGGGTCATCCCCATTTCCATCAGTCGCACGGCTGCCACGCTGGAGGCATCGATCGAGGCGATGACGGCCTCTTGGCCGACCGAGAGCTGCGACAACTTCGACATAATGCTTAGTCCGTACTGACCAGAATGTTCAAGATGTCCGACTGTCGAAAACAAAGCTTCGCCTGCCCTACACGCACGATGCAAGGACTGCCGCTCTGAAGCATCTCGACTTCCGTTCCCGTCTGAAGGCCCATCTCGGCCATACGTTTCACATCGTCTTGCCCACCAACGACTTGGGAGATCCGCACTACGGACCCAGGCTGAACCATGTTTAAGGGGATATCGGGAAGCATCTCTTGCCTGCTAATTGAGAGTAATTCTCATTAGAGAAATCTTAACTGAGCCGGGCCTCGGTGGCAAGGTGCCTGGTTACCACGTGATTTCGGGGAACTAAAGAAAACCAGATGGTTCATTCATTCGTCTCGCCTGGCATGGGACAATTCATGGTGAGAAGTACCGATCTCGGAGCGAAAACAGCATGAATACACGTGCTTTTATAGCGATGATTCTCTTGGGGCTGATGTCCATTGAGTTGCCGGGGCAACAGCCGTTTCGCTACACGAGCCGCGAAGAGGACGATCGACGGCGAGCCGAACAGAGAGATGCTGAGCGACAGCAGCGGCCAGTCCTGCCAGAAAAGCTGCTTCAGAAGCTCGATCAGATTCGCAAAAGTGGCGAGCTTTCCGGCTCTGGTGGTGGGAAAGATACAGCTTACTACCACTATCATATCCTTTTCTACGACGTATTGAGACCGAATGTCGAAGCACCTTTTGATACCCAAGGGCTGCAGCCGGGGATGACTCGGCAAGTGCTGAGTCTGTGTGGCTCAGGGGACGCCAAGCCACCTCAGCGATTTCCGTACGAGACGGTGCTGGTATTGAGTGAACTGCGTAAGAATCAAATGGCCAACGAACTGCCTGAGCTGGCCGAGGACGCATCGCAGCCGACCGCCGTGCGGTATGCCAGTATCTTTGCCCTCTACCGTGCCGGCGAGCCCTTTCGCACGGACACGTTGATCTCGATCTTAGAGAAGGAAACGAAGCTGGAAAATCGGATCATCGGTCTGATTGCCTTGATGCACGGGGGCGAAAAGAGTGTGCCGACGCTGCTCAAGAATCTGGAAGACGAGAATGTCGAGGTTGCAACCGCGGCGGCGTGCGGTTTGTACTATGCCATGCCTCCGGAGGCCGTGCCGCTATTGGACAAGGCATACCGGCGGCACGGGCACGGGAGCCCGCCACTGTTGATCTTGTCGGCCTTGCAGCGATACGAAAACGAACCATGCCGCGAAGTGCTCGCCGGATTGGTTCAAGATACCCTAGACGGCAAGTTACCGATCCAGAACATGTATCGAATCCTATCTGCGTTTGAAGGGGCCTGCGACCAGGACTGGCAGCGCGTCGCAGGCATCAAAGAGTTTGATCCGGTAATCGAGGCGGAAGCCTCGCTTCAGTGGTATGCCGAGCACCGCATGAAACGAGATCAACAGCGACAAACGCTCTCGGCCAGGCTCGCTAACGCCCGAAAACAGCTCGAAGTAGCCCAGCAGGTCGAAGCCTTACGGCACGAAGAATACAAGCGATTGTTGTTATTGCAGGGTGACGAGATCGTCACGGCCGAAATGTCGCAAGCCGCCCACGCCAAGTGGCAAACCGTGAAAGCGGAAGTGGCTCAGATGCTTCAAGAAGTGAATCAATACGAAGCCCAGCTTAAGGGGCTGGATGCCGGGGAGCGTTGAGTTCTTTGTTCATTGCGAGGCTTCCTAGAGTATTTTGCGAAACACATCTATACGGGCAATTCTTTTTGATGGCGGTATGGGATTGGTAATAATGAGAGCGAACTCGTTTTCGAAGAGCTGAAACGGACGACTTGAGGTGATTCCAACTAAATAGGGAACCTTCTTATTTCCAAACTTGCCGAAGATATCGAAGCTTGGTTTCGAAAGCATGAAGACGGTGAATTCTGCATTTTACCCGAGGAACACTCTTCTCTGAGGATGGGTGACTTCGCAAAGGCCATGACAACGGTTTATCTTACTAAACCACATCAAGCAGAACGTTGCATGCAAGTCGCGGCATGGCCAAAGCAGGTAGCGGTGATTGGCCGTTATGGACTTCCGATTTCTACCGATGTTGCATTCTTGCGAGAATCAAAACGCGAAGTCGTTTTTGTCGGCGATGCTGATCCAGTAGATTTATTAGTGTTTGCGTTGCTTCGTGAATATCTATCGATTCGCTGGCTGGGTGTCAGTGATGAGTTTTTACTCGCTCAAGGCAATCAGGCTTGGCCAAGGATTCAGACTCCCCTTGCGTCATCCGAAAAAGAGACCTGCAAGCGCTTGGCTCGTTTTTGTCCGGACTATCGCTCTCTGTTGGGGACTCAGTGTTCGGCTTTGCTTGACGCTGGAATGAAGATTGAGTTGGAAGGGGCGCTTCTGAATAAGTAAGCGAAAGCGTTCTTCAATTGCACAACTGTACCTGTTGTGAAGAGTCACGCTCGTTATCTTTCGAGGGAAACCTCAATTCGTGGCTTAGGTGTTGAAGCCTTGTTTTCGTCGGCTCGTAGGAAGCAGCCGAAAACACAATCGTGCCGAAAATACATGCACCCACTGAGCTACCAAACAGCGGAAGCGGCGAGAGTTTCTTGTCTCGCCGTGAATCCGAATGCATGTGGAGCAACGCCATCCAAGCGAACGGCACGGCCATCATGAAGACAATGTTCAGGACGAACAACGTGCCAAACACAATTGGCAGCACGATGTCTAACCCGATCGAAATGGAGTGTCGTGGCATACGGTTGACCAACGCAAGAGCGACAGTGAAACATGTGGGCGAAGTCAGTTCGATTTCACCATCTTCACCATCGCTTCCCCAAATGCGTTTCCGATGTTGAAGAACGTATCGGCTCGGCCGTAGTAGTGATAGCCGCCGTCGAATGACTCGCCATCCTTCACGATGTAAGGGCTCGTTTTGACGAAGGCGACGTTTCCTGTGAATTCAGGCAACTTGGAAACATCTTCCTGCATCTTGCGAAATGCAAAGTGCTTCTGGGCGTACCTCTTCTCGGGTTCGACCCCTTGCTGCCCCAGTTCGCCGATGACGAAGGGAAGCTTGGGAGCATCCAAGTCCTTGCGGACGTCACGAACGAGGTTTTCCAGGTTCTGGCCATACTCGTCCATCTTCTTCTGGTCGATGATGTCATTGAAGCCTTGAAAGAATACGAATCCGGACAACTCGTAACCTTCCTGCGGATCGTAGTCGGGAACCACCTGGTCGATGCCCGCCAGCGTCTCCTTCACGATGCGAATGGTATCGCGATACGCTTCTCCGTATGTCTCTTCTGGCAGCGGTTCGAGTTCTTTCGTTTCGCGATTTCGCTGGGTGTAATCTCCCTTGCCGGAACTCGGCGGACGAAAGCGGACCGCCAACGCTCGTCCCCCCCAGGCACACTTGATGATCAGCACCTTCTCATCGAACGCATTGCCCACCACGTGACCAAACTGAAGTTCCGGACCGAAGCGATTGGTCGGCGTGCCGTAGCCGAGGCCCAGTTTGCCTTGGCCGCGGTCGTCGTTGTACTTAATGAACACATCGTTACGTTCGATCCAGCCGTTGTCGTTACGCAGGTGCTGATACGCCTTGGCTGTGGCTGGGTCGGCGAGCAACTGCTCTAGATGCTTGATCGCCCCTTTTCCCTCCATGTTGGATTGGCCGCACAGGATAAAAACTTTCACTGGAGCCGCTTGAGATGCGGAAGCCGTGACGGACAATGCGATCGTGACGAACGCTGGCAGGACAACCGACGAAAAGACACGCATGGGAAACTCCGAGGTGTGAAGAGATAGCAGGGGTGGACTATCTATTCTCTCTGGACATTCGTACGGCTGCAAACCGTTGTCCAGATGTTTTGCGGATTCTAGATTTCGTCTGTCCTGACATTGAATTCCTTGAGTTCGTTCACACCGAAGGTCGTCGTCAAGGCAACGTCGGCAGCATCGCGGCCGCGTGCCATGAGGACACGCCCAATCCGAGGTGTATTGTTACGTGCGTCGAATGCGTACCATTGCCCACCCAGGTAGGCCTCGAACCAGGCACTGAAGTCCATCGGGTCAGCCGAGGGTGGGACGCCAATGTCACCGAGGTACCCGGTGCAGTAGCGGGCCGGAATGTTGCAATTCCGGCAGAAGGTTATGGCCAGATGCATAAAATCGCGGCAGACGCCCACACGTTCGCGATACACTCCCAGGGCTGTGCGATTGGCTCGAGCTTGCATGTAGTCGAACTGGATGTGCCCATGCACAAAATCACAAATGGCTTGGACGCGCGCCCAGCCGGGTGGAGTTTTTCCAAAAAGTTGCCAGGCGATGTCCTTAAGTTCGCTGTCAACTTCACAGTACCGACTGGCCAGTAAGTAGGTGAGCGTCTCGTGAGGAAGATCCTGGACTTCGGCCTGCCGGGCATGAGGGACCTGCAGATCGGGAAGTCCGCTATCGTCCACAACGGCCGTGTTGCGAAAGGTCACGCGACCAGCCGGAGCAACAATTCGCCCGCAACGATTTCCGTACATGTCGTAGTATTCGGAAACGGGTAAGGAAGGAGTCGTTTGTAACTGATCAGGTTGCCGAGTCGTCAGCTCTCGTGTGGGATGCAGGTAAAGCATTAACAACATGGGAGCTGGCTGCGGAGATTCAAAGGCAATTTCGTAGCCAACGCGAATAAGCATTTGCTTCCATTCTCATTTGTTGAGGTTCGCCTAGCCTGATCGTAACAGACTTACTAGCGGATTACCCGACAAATTCAAAACGAAGGGCCCGTTCCCAATTACTTTTGGGCCGAGATTTGTTTTGGCGCGCCGGATGGAAGAAGTTGCTGCCCGTCCTTCTCAAGTTTTTCCTTAAGAATCGGATAAGGAAGGTCTTGCAAAGCGATATCCTGATCAATTGCCAAGGCCGCGGCGGTTGCCGAACTTTGGCCGAGGATCATGAAGACCGGCTTCATGCGGATGCTGCCGAAAGCGATGTGCGAACTGGATAAGCAGCAGGGGACAAGGAGGTTGGTGGCTTCTCCTTGCTTGGGAATCAGTGAACGATAGCTGATGGCGTAGCTGCCGCCGGTGGCGACTTGCACGTCCCCTTCGTTCTGGACGGTTCCTTCGTTCGTGACAAGCCGCTAAGCGAAAGCCCACCCAAATGCGTACCCGGAGCTGACGATCACCACCGACTTGCCCATCTGCTTTGCTTGCACGGCAGTCGCTACGCCGGCGCTGATTCCGCCGTATAACACCGGGTCGTACTGCTGGGCCTCTTGAGCGAAGACTGGGGACTGAAGTGCCAGTAGAACGAAGAACAATGACGCAGGGATATAACGAGGTATCATTCGGGCGAGATCCAGGTCGGGAAATGGAGCAGAGAGCTTGGGAGAACGTTAGAGAAATTACTTCCAACTGAAGGTGGGATAGATCGTGTCAAATAGTGTGACGTATTCGTACAGGATTGTCACCATGTAGAATCCCATCAGCCAGAAACTATGACGTGTTGGAACGAGTTGAAAAACCTCAGCGCAAATCGAGCCGATTGTCACCGAAGCACTCATGGGAACCGCCGGAATAAACAGGATAAATCCAACGATTCCCGAAGCGCAGTAAGGCAACAGCATAAAGAGTGGTAGGACCGCGTATGGCAGCAACAACGAACACCACGCCAAGATTCGCAGGCCAGTCTGAAAACTGACTGGCTCCGCCATCGCATGCGGCGGAGCATAGGGGTTTGGTTCCTGTTGAAGCATAGGATGCCTCGCGGAATTTACTTCTTGTTCAGCCACAGGTAACGGACTTCAATCGCGCCGTCACCGGGGATCTTCAGTGCCGAAAGGGTCAGCGTGTCGCGTCCTTTAGGCAGCTTGAGCGTGCCGAGCGAAAACGGTTTAAAGTCTTTCACCGGCGATTCGGCACCTCGGTCGAAACGATCTCGCTCGGGGCCGTAGCTTTCCGGGTCGTGTGCCTCTTTGATCGTGGCCGAGGTCTTGTGACCGAGCAACTCGGCTTGGATCTCGACGCCCACGTTTTCCTGCGGACAGGTGTAATAGACGATTGCTTCGTACTCGCCTGGCTCGCCCACTTCCACGTCCCAGGTCACGGTGTCGTTGGTCGATTTCCAGTTGGTGAAGTAGGAACAGTTCGGAGCGTTGGCGCTTCGTTTGATGCTGCCGTGGCCGTTACCGTCACGAGCGGGCAATGGCGTGTTTTGCGTATAGCCCACCGTGAAGGGACGATCGTCCTGGGTTGGCAGCATCTCCGAGCGATACTGCTTGGCAACGTTTTTCAGCTGGGCCAAGACTTCGGGATGGTCTATGGCAACATTCTTGGTTTGCCCACGATCCTGGGTGATGTCGAACAGTTGGCCATCGTTATCAAGACGATAGGTCTGGTTGCGAACGCTGACTTGATTGTTACGCGAAGCGATCAAGTAGCGATCTTCCCATTCGATTTCGTCCTGCGTGAGCAGCGGCTTCAGACTTACGCCGTCAATTGGTTTGGGGAATTTTGCCTTGATGCCAGCGAAGTCGAGTAGCGTGGGCAGAAAATCGACGGCCCCGGCAATCGGTTCGATTCTTCGATCAGCCGGAATATGACCGGGCCAGCGGATGATGCAGGGAACGCGCGTTCCTCCTTCGTCCAGCGAGCCTTTGCGTCCTTTCATGCCGCCGTTCCAGCGAAAGCTATTCGGGCCGTTGTCGGCGAAGTAGATGACGATTGTGTTATCGGCCAGCCTAAGCTGATCCAGCTTCTTGAGGATACGGCCCACGTTCCAGTCGATGTTTTCGCACATGGCCAGCGCGGCTCGCGTCATGCCGAGCTGTTCTTTCTTGGGATCCCGGTTCTTCATCTCCGGATCCATGTTGGCAAACTTGTCGTAGTACTGGTCCGGCACCTGCATCGGCGAATGAGGCGTGCAGTACGGCACGTAGCAGAAGAAGGGGTTGTCCTGGTTGTCTTCGATGAACTTCATGGCCCGGTTGGTGAAGTCGTCGGTGACGTAACCCTCGCCGCGAACCAATTGGTTGTTATGATCGAGTTCCGGACTGAAATAGTGCCCCCAGTGCCCCGAGCAGAAACCGTAATACTCATCAAAGCCGCGGGCATTGGGGTGGTAAGGAAACTGCATCCCGTTATGCCACTTACCAAAGGCTCCCGTCACGTAGCCTGCATCTTTGAAATATTGTGCGATCGTCTTTTCGTCGACGTTCAAACGTTCCTGTCCGGTCGAAACGCCGCGTACGCCGGTTCGCGCGTAAAAGCGACCCGTGAGCATTTCCGCGCGTGTCGGCGCGCACAGGTGGCAGACGTAGAAGTTCTCGAATAGGGCTCCCTCTTTGGCTAATTGATCGATGTTCGGCGTGGCGAGGTTCTTGTTGCCGTGGACGCTCAAATCGCCCCAGCCTTGATCGTCGGTGAGGATCATCACGACGTTGGGCATGGAAGCATCGGCGGCATGGACAATCGTCGGCAAAAACAGGCCGAAAGCGAGCAGAAGCAGGGGGAAAACTCGTGGCATGATGAAACCTTCCGTCGAGGAGGGGCATAAGTTGGTGGGCTTCAAGTGTGCGCTATTGTCCTCGCCCTGAAGCCGCTGGTCAAATTAGTACCTGGGGGATTCCCCTGCTCGTGACTCTATTTTTTCAGATTTCTTCATGCTACGTCCACTCGTTTGCACTGTTTTGCTTTTGAACTTCGCGAACCTCGCAATCGCCCAACGGCCAGTGCAACTGATCGATGCTCAGCAGAAGCTGGGGGGCTGGACGTTCGACAACGGGAAGGAGTTCCCCGGAGCGGTCGGGCACCTCGAACTGAAACAGGAACAGCAGCCGACGCTCGTGCTGCATGGCGATTTCTCCAGCGGCGGAATGTACGTCCAGGCAGCTAAACGTTTGCCGGATGTGCCGATCGATACCGTATCGTTTGAAGTGAACGTTCCGCGTGGCGTCGAGAAGTTGACGACGCGCCTGATCGACGGCAGCGGGCAGTGCCATCAGTTGAACATTCGCCTGGGGGACAAAGGAGGCTGGCAGCAATTTACTTTTCCGGTCGCGCGCTACTTTGCTTCCCTCGAAGCAGGGGCACCCATGGACATCGTGACCGGCTACGAGAAGTGGAGCGGTGCCAATGATGGCCGGTGGCACCAGCCAGGGAAATTGCTAGTCTTCCTGGCTGGCCGCGAAGCTTTGAACGAAGGAAGCATCTCTATTCGCAATGTCATGCTTGTGCCTACTCCGCCGAAGGTCGAACTTGCCAAGTCGATTCGGCTGGATGATCTGGGCGAGGAGGGGACCGGCACGTGGCAATACAACAACGGGAATGAGTTCCCCGGTGCGAAGGGAAGCCTCGCTGCGATCGAAGGACCGACCGATGGGCAGTCTTCACTGCGACTGAGTGCCAATTTCAGCGGTGGGGGACGGTACGTTGGTGCGCGCAACCGTCTTGCCGCACTCGACGTCAAACAAACCAACGCGATCCGCCTTCAAGTGCGTTCCAGCGAGGTGAAGGAGTTTTCCCTGCGGCTGGTCGATAGCAGCGATCAAACTCACCAGCGACACGGGCTGACGATGGTCGCCGATGGCCAGTGGCAGGCGATGACGATTGACCCTGTGAAGATTGCCGGTGGAGAGCACTGGGGAGGCGCCAACGATAGCAAGTGGCATGGCGCCGTCAAGCTGATCGAGGTGATGCTCAACGCTCGGTCGTCCGATTCGCCATCGATGAATCTGGACCTGGGGGACATCCGCATGGAAGCGATTGTCGAAGGACAGCGTTCCAGTCACGTGTGGAAAGAAGCCTTCGAAGGGGACGTATCCAATTGGCAGAGCGAAGGTGATGCCAGCATGCACTCGCAACTGACGCTTAGGCGGACACTCGGGAAGCTTCAGCAGCCGACGCTGGCAACCAGTCCGCTTTTTCCTGTCCAAGAGGGAACATGGGAGTTCGCCTATCGCTGGCAGTCGAAACTGCATTCTCCGGATAACTCGTATCATGGTGCGGTCGCCATTAAAACGTTTGATGCGAGCGGGAAACTGCTGGCGACCTTTCCGCTGGCGATCGGCTCCGGTGAGAGTGACTGGGTAAGCGTCAGCAAACGGATTCGACTTCCGGCCCAGGCAACGTCCGCCCAGTGGTACGTGCGGCTCAACAAGACGTATGGCGAATTCTCAATTGACGACCTCTCGGCGGCCCGACTTGTCGTACAGCCTGCTCAGCCGAGCGTCGAGAGTATCCGCATTGCTTCCCAGGCCATAGGAAACCTCTTTTACCCCGGTGATGCGATCGAGTTTCAGGTAACCGTACCTACCTCGAAGACATTGGAGCAGCACGACCGCCAGTTGCGTCTGGAAGTCCGCGACTATCGAGGCGACGTGGTCGTCGGGCCGAGCGATGTGTCGCTTTCCGCCGCCCAAGGGAAGCGTCAGCGGGAATACCAGGCCAGCATCTCACTCGATGCAAATACATTGAACGTTGGGCAGTTCTACGAACTGCACGTATCGGTCCCACAAGGGGAAGGGGACCCGATCACGGAGTTTTCCGGGTTTGCAGTTCTGCCGGAAGCGGTGAGCAAGCAGTATCGCCCCGAGCAGATTCCATTCACTATTCGAAACTGGGACAGTCGAATCGGGGATTACTTCTATTTGGCCGATCGATTGGGATTGCGGATGATGGGCGTCTGGGGTGGTTGGTCGAACAAGCCCCCATACAAGCCGCATCTGCCTGGGATGGAAGTGGTACAAAAGCTGGATGCCAAATGGGTAACCGGCACGCCTTGTTCCCAGGTCGAAGATGAGGGTTTTAAGAACGTCACGGAAGAGTCGCTTCGACAGGAGATGACGAATTTTCTGGCAGCATACGCCGACCAGGGACTCGCCATGATCGCGCTGGGCAACGAACCGCATGGCAAGGGGCAGGTCGTGCTTGACAATGTGAAAGCGTACAAGGCGGTCTATGAAACGGTGAAAGCCTATGATCCCGAGATCCACGTCATCGGAACTTCGGTCGAACCGAACGAAGAGTACTTTCAGGCAGGCTATCAGGATTACCTCGATTCGTATGACTTTCATATCTACGAGCACTACACCAACGTCCGCCGCACGATGACCGAGTATCGCCAACTGATGCGAAAGTACGACGCGGTGAAGCCAATTCACTCGACCGAACTGGGTCTTAACAGCCAAGGGCAGGCTCGTCTGGCGGTCGCGATCGAACTGATCAAGAAGTGTACGGTCTTCTTCGCCGAAGGAGGCGAGACGGTCAGTTGGTTTACGATCATGTACCCCGACAAGGACGGCAATGCTCGAGGCCAGTTCGGCGATGCGCACTGCGTCTTTGACTGTAAGTTCAATAACTACAACCCGCGGCTGGACGCGGTGGCTTATTATCACATAATCAACAGCCTGGCCGTGAAGAAGTTCACGGAAGAGAAGCAACACCCCGATGGGACGCAGGAGTATTTGTTCGTCGACGATCAGGGAGCTTGCTTGAAAGTCGTGTGGAACGACGAACGCAAAAAAGTTGTCGACCTTGGCGTCGCGGCGGACGCCAAGGTCGACGTGATTCGCATCGATGGGTTGAGGAAACACATCGATGCGAATCGGGCATTGGTTCCTATCGAGGTCTCGAATGAACCGGTGTTGGTCTTGTATCGTCAGCCGACCGGCGCGACGAAGTGAGTGCTTCTACGAATCGACGGGGAGTGGGAACGGATTGGTTGACGCGGCTATCCCATCAAGTACAGGTCGAACCGCGTGCGAATGAGGAAATCCAAACAAACGTGTCCTCGGATTCTTCGCCAAAGTCGGGCCACCCGAGGTACCCCCATGACCACGACGTCAGGATCCCATTTCTGGGCGTAAGGAATGAGGACTTTCCGAAGTGAACCGGCAAGACGACCGACTTCGAGATCGGTATGCCTGGCCTCGCAATAGTCGCGCATCGATGGGAGGAGCTTCGACTTGGAATCGGCTGCCGTACCAACGCCGAGAAGGCGGCAATAGGCATTCTTGATCGGCTTTTGTGTCAGGAAGGTGCGAATCACGCGGGCGGACGATTCGCTGCCATCGTAAACTAGTAAAACTCGGTTAGGGTTCGTATTCGCTCCCCGCGAAATGTAAACCGGCTGGCGGCTTTGAATGACAACATCGAGCAGTTCGAATGCACTCAATTCGCCAGGCAGTTGCCGAGCATGCTCGGACGAACGAGTGATCAGTAGATCGTAGTACTGAGCTTCGCGGACCAGGCTTTGAATCGGATCCCCTTCGATTCCCAGCGTGTCGAAATCAAGTTGGTAACGCTGACCGACGTGCAGCATTTGCTGGTGCGAAATCATCTGTCTTCGCTCGGCATGAGCGATTCGGCGCGACTCGGAAACGGCGTGGGCCGCGGAAACCAAGTGTCCAGCGTATTGCAGTCCACTAGTATCTAGGATCGAAAGGCCGCGCAGTCTCGCGGAAGTGCGCTGCGAGATTCTCGCTCCGAGTTCAATAGCCTGGTCGACTCCAAAGGAACCGTTTAAGTGAAGTAGCACTCGCTTTAACACGGAGTAGCCTCTCTCAGGTCGGCCCAAAAAACGGTCAATCACAAATACGGCCAGCAAGTGCCGGCAACCGGAGGGTGGCAGCCGGTCTATGGATTTATACGGAAGATTGGGCCAAGAAAACGACTATTTTCTTTCATGGATTTGCATTCAAAATTTCTATGGTGGCGTCTCTCTTGGGTAGGCATTTAAAATTTCTATGCCAGCAAGCCAGGGGACGAAAACTGTCCCCTTTTCTTGATCAATTGGCGAGTCAGTCGCGTACAAATAGGTGCTGATAGCTAGAATGAGCAAGCACCCCTAAGAGCTACAGCTGCATAGAACTCCCGAAGATGCCCCCTCCCTACGCGGCACTCGCGGGAACATGGGACATATGAACTGATGATCGAGCGTCTCCAGGATCTCAATTTCCTGCACTTGTTCTATTTTTGGGTCGCCGTGCGTCAGGGAAGCATCACAGCGGCCTGCGATCACTTGCATCTTTCGCAGCCAACCGTGAGTTCCCAGATTAAAAAGCTCGAGAAGTCCTTGAATCACGAACTGCTTGATCGAAGCGGCCGGGAGCTTCGGTTGACCGATGTGGGCTCGACCGTCTTCGAGTATGCCGACGAGATCTTCTCGGCCGGTCGGGAGATGCTAGGCAGCCTGCGTGGGATGCCATCGCAGCGGTCGTTGCGGCTGAGTGTGGGTGTTCCGATGTACGTACCCAAGCTGATCACCTACCGGTTGTTAGAAGTCGTTCTCAGGTTTCCCGAGCCCGTTCAGATCGATTACCACGAAGCCCCCATGGAACAGTTGGTCGACGATCTTTCCCGCCATCGGCACGACTTGATCATCTCCGATCGTTCGATTTCGACCGATGGTCACAAGCGCTGTTTCAATCATCCGCTGGGAGACTGCGCGATCGCATTTTGTGCCGTCAAGTCGATGGCCGAGCAGTTGCGGACCGACTTTCCCCGGTCGCTACAGCGTGCTCCCTTGTTACTGCCTTCTCCCCATACCGAATTGCGGCGCAACCTCGATCGGTGGTTTGATGAGAACGATATCTGTCCGAAGATCGTGGCTCAATTCGATGATAGCGCGATGCTGAAAGAATTCGGCAGCGGCGGGGCAGGCGTATTCCCCACGCCTGCGGCGGTTTTGGATCAGGTCCGTCGGCAATACAACGTCGAACTTGTGGGAACTCTGGAAGAGGTGCGAAGCCACTTTTTCGCCATCACCGCTCAGCGGAAGCTGCTGCATCCCGTCGTCATGGCCATCTCGGAAGAAGCACCGAAGATCCTCTTTGATATTCGGAACCGCACGAATCTCAAGCACGAGCACGATGCAAGCGGCGATCGCTCCGAGGCCTCAAACACGTAGTAAATTAACAATTCTCGCTGCTTCATTTCTGTTAGACTTCATAACCTGAGGCGATTTCTGCACCCTTACTCACGTTCGTTCTCCGTGGAAAAGTCGTATGAGCCAGTCTGATCCCAGCCAGGACCAAGAGCGTTTACGCGAGGAAATTCTCGACTCACTCGACGAAGAGTTCGAGGCCGAACTGGAAGACGCGATGATGGATCGCGTCGTCTCGCGTGATGAAAAGAGCGAATTAGGACGTTTGCCGCGGCGGGTCTACTTTCGGGAACTGCTTCGCCTGCAACGCGAGTTGATCAAGCTGCAAAACTGGGTGGTCGAGAACAATGCCAAGGTGGCCGTCCTGTTTGAAGGGCGAGACGCAGCCGGCAAAGGGGGCGCGATCAAACGCATCACGCAGCGGCTGAATCCGCGTGTGTGCCGCGTGGTGGCATTATCGGCTCCGAGCGAGCGCGAGAAGACGCAGTGGTATTTCCAGCGCTACGTGCAGCACCTGCCTGCCGGTGGCGAGATCGTGTTGTTCGATCGCAGCTGGTACAACCGGGCCGGCGTCGAACGCGTGATGGGCTTCTGTAATCAGCAGCAACTGGAAGAGTTCTTCCGCACGGTCCCTGAGTTCGAACGCATGCTGGTCCAGTCGGGCATGTACCTGATCAAGTATTGGTTCTCGATCAGCGATCAGGAACAACAGTTCCGCTTCCAATGTCGCATCGACGATCCCCTCAAACAGTGGAAGCTCAGCCCCATGGACCTGGAGTCACGCCGCCGCTGGGAGCAATACACCGTCGCCAAGGAAGAGATGTTTGCCCGCACGAACTTCTCAGAAGCCCCTTGGTGGGTCGTCGAAGCAGATGACAAAAAGCGAGCCCGGCTCAACTGCATTCACCACTTCCTGCAGCAGCTACCCTACACCGAAGTCCCGCAGGAGCGAATCTCGCTACCGCCCCGCGAGCACGAAGAAGGGTACAAGCGGCAACCCCTGCCGGAAGATGTGATTGTGCCTTCGGTGTATTGATCGATCCCAGGAGAACAGCCAGGCTTCACCCGCCGTTGTTTGGAATTCTAGTTGTCGACGAGGTCGCAACGGGTATGGACGGAGAAAGGGGTGGCGAACTGGCGGTTCAGTGCCTGATATAGGAATTGTGGCAAGTTCACAGCGTCCACTGCTTTTAATGCCTGTTTATTAGGCTTTCCTGCCAACTCTTTGGCAGAAAAGCTTTCTGGGGAAAAGACTTAATTCTGAGTCAAGAGTGCTCTCCCCACATATTTGCCTAGGTCGGATGCTTGTGTACTGGTTGCGACTGCCAACCAAAATTTCTGTCGGCAGAACCGTTGTCATGCAAGATAGGTCGGACAAGGACGTTCTTAGGTCAACTCGGAAGTTCCCCCTCCGCAGCATGGATCTATGCCGCTTACCAAGTGGCGATGCTGCCGGGGGAGAGATGAAGTCGTACTGTTCCAAGGCGAGTGTGAATCCCATTGTAGTGAATAACTTTGTATAAATATTCATAAAATTCATCATAATATGACTGCTCAAATCGATCAACTTGTAGAAGAGATGCGTTGTCAGTATCGGCTAAATCTTTCAGTCGTTGACGAAAGATTCTTGGCGATGCGTTACAAGCGAGACCTTGAAATAACGGTCGAGTTTCAAGAAGACCTGCCCATGGGATGCATCGTCGCCCGAATCGGGCACCTCCAAGGCGAGTTCGAATCGGCTGCCCGATTTATGCTGCGAAAGGACAACGTCGATCGGCTTGGCCGGCTTCACCATCTTGTCTGGTGTAGCAATACGCAAGCGATTTCCCTTCGCGGACCACTGCCAACGCAGTATCTCAATGCCCAGCGCTTTCTCGAAGAACTGGGGGTCTTTGCCGAGTGCGCCCTGGAGCTTCGCGAACAAATTCAGCGGATCGGAAGAGGGTTCTGTCAAGACGAAGCCAATAACCACGAGCAAGCAAGCATGCTTCCCCTTGGTTCCTTTGTTTAGTCACTCAATATCTTCGGCAGCATTGCCATTCCTATATCAAAACGGTAGCCAGCATGTCCCATTTTTTTAACGACGACGTAAAGAATAATTCGACTTACATATCCTTGCCCCAATCGGAGGTTGACGATCTTGACGACGTGGGATGCGATCTCAACGCGAGTGATTGGGACATGTCCCCGCTGGATGATCATCAGAGCCAGACGCCGATGCAATCCATGGGTTCTCCACAAGGTTCTCTCCAAGTCGATGCCAACGACGTCGCCACCAACTTGGCGTCAAACAATGACGACATGCCCACCGGCAGCGATTTTGTTGCACCATCCACTCAGAATTTGAGTGTGAACGCCACCACCGACCCCAATGGAAATGGGGCGAGCATTTCTCTCCTCTCGAACAGCAACGAGCATAAGAGCGTCGACGACACGATCGATCTCAATAGCGACAACCTGAATGGGAACGGCCCGGCCAGCAGCAACCTTAACATGAATGGCCTTGGTAATAACCAGGCAAACCGTCATGGAACGCTACCACAAAATGCTTCTGCACCGTCGCTCGATACCCCATTGCCGTCACCTTCCGTCTCCCAATTCCAACTGAGTAAAGACGCAGGGAAACGGGCAAAGAAGTACAAGGAAGTGGCACTAATCCTGAATGGCTATAGCATGCCCACTGCGCGATCACTTGATCGACTTAACCAATGTTACCTGCAGAATGATGCCGAGACGGTTAACAACTTGTTCGATTTCAAACGGGCAGGGGGGACGACTGATACGCAGAAGAAAATGGCACGCGCAGCGATTCTTGGCATGATTGCACAAGGTTCACCCTTGGATGAAATCTCTGCCGCGAGAGACGCCATGGTTGCCGCTTTCAATGACGGTGATTCCGCAGACAAAGAGAATGTCGCGAAAGCAATCAAAGAGATTCTCTTTGAAGCTGGCAACAGCAACGTCAACATCCTGATGAACCTTCGAGAAGATCCGAGGTTACCCCAGTTGGGTCCGACCGCTTTTGCGGGATCGAATCGTTTGATAAGACAGCACGAAAAACTTGAGTCTCAGCTAGAAAATTTGTGGATGGATTATCGAGAGCATCAAAGAGATCAAAGCAATGAAGTAGCAAGCATCAAGAGTAACGCAATAGGCAGGATATTCGAACAATCCGCCCCCCTCGACCGAGCACATGCTGACTTGCGCGATTTCTTAGGCAGCGTCAACAATAATAATCAAGCCTTGCCAGTACCTGTACGCAATGCCCTCGCGCGGTTTGATAACGAACTCAACGGATTGAGCAACGAGCAAAAGGATGTATTGAAATATTGTTCAGGCGACCAAGGGGCACAAGCCGGCCGTGACTCAGCATTTCCCAATCTTTTGGGGCTCTGCGTCTTTCTGGAACATAAGAGGAATCAATTGGACCTGCCCCATAATTTTTTCCAGGCAGCGGGAGAGGTCTATAACGCTCTTACTAACAACCAAGCAGATAGAGACGCCAGACTACAAGACACTGTGGAGCGGTACGCCAACACGCATCGCGGGCAGGTGTTCCGCAATGGGTTAGCCCAGGAAATGGCTCCAGAACTTCACAAACTGCAGCAGGAAAGCATCCAGATGCATACCCAGGTGCAGGCCAAGGACCAGCAAATCAGAAACCAAATGAACGATGTAGAAAACCGATTTACTGGAGTTCGAGCACGAGAAAACGCCACCCTGTTCGGACAAGGAGGAACCTTGTCACCGTACTCAAACGTGTTCAACGACATCGTCGGCAACGGAAGCAACGCGGGTAATCGTAACATCACAGAGGGACTTCAGGCTATTATCCCTTTCCTTCGCGCTAGGAATGAAAGCCGAGTGATGCTGGTCGATCGTCTTTCTCGGCTTGACAGCACGGAAAAGCAGAGATTGAACCAGCTATGGCAACTACCCAACTTTCGAGCGGTTGATGCGAGTGTTAACCAGGAAGAACGTAAATCAAATATCCGTTCGATCCTAGCGGCTCACATCCTCAGTACCCAACCGAAGAATGCAAATGGTGGCATTAGCGATCAGAGTTTTCAAGCTCTTGAAAAGCTTGAGGTTAGTTTAGGTGGATTGAACATCGCTCATCTTCAAGTTGAGATAGAGAAACTAAATAGATAAGCGTGATATCCTAACCAAGCCGCTATTACGACACTTTTGCTAACAATGACGTGGTAAGTCTGTGAAAGCAACCGTCGGGAACGATACCCAAATGGGTTCGCACAAGCCCGAAACCCTTTACGCTCATGTGATTCTGGGTTTAAAAAAAGCCCGCCGAAGATTGCTCCTCGGCGGGCTTTTCTATTTCGTGCGGTACTAAAGTCGGTTTAGTACATGTCGTCGTGGCTGTGGCCACCCTTCTTGTCGGCCTTTGGCTTCTCAGCGATCAAAGCATCGCTGGTCAGCAGCAAGGTGGCGACCGAAGCGGCGTTGGCCAGGGCGGTCTTGGTGACCTTGGCTGGGTCGATGACGCCTGACTTGACCAGGTCTTCGTAGGTGTCGGTCAGAGCGTTGTAGCCCTGGTTGCCCTTCGAGTCCAAGATCTTTTCGCAGATGATGCTGCCATCCTTACCAGCGTTGGCGGCGATCGTGGTGATCGGAGCACGGCAAGCGCGGATGACGATGTTGAAGCCGATTTCTTCATCGTGCGACAAGCCGTCTGGCTTGACCTTCGACGAAGCACGCAGCAGAGCCACGCCACCACCTGGCAGAATGCCTTCCGCGGCAGCGGCACGGGTCGCGTGCAGGGCGTCTTCGACGCGGGCCTTCTTTTCCTTCATTTCGCTTTCGGTCGCCGCACCGACGTTAACCTTAGCGACGCCGCCGGCGAGCTTCGCCAGACGTTCTTCCAGCTTTTCCTTGTCGTAGTCGCTGGTCGAGTTGTCGATTTCGCGACGGATCTGAGCGATGCGATCCTTGATGTTCTGGGTATCGCCGGCACCTTCGATGATCGTCGTGTTGTCCTTGTCGATGATCACCTTCTTGGCACGACCGAGTTCGGCCAGACCGAGGTTTTCCAGCTTGATGCCCAGGCTTTCGAAGATGGCCGTACCACCGGTCAGGATGGCAATGTCTTCCATCATGGCCTTGCGGCGGTCGCCGTAGCCAGGAGCCTTGACGGCGGCACAAACGAACGTGCCACGCAGACGGTTGATGACCAGCGTTGCCAAAGCTTCGCCGTCGACGTCTTCGGCGATGATCAACAGAGGCTTGCTCTGCTGAACGACCGCTTCCAGAACCGGAACCAGATCCTTGATGTTACTGATCTTCTTTTCAAAGACCAGAACGTAGGCGTCTTCCAATTCGACCTGCATGCTGGTCGGGTTGGTGACGAAGTAAGGGGAGAGATAACCGCGATCGAACTGCATCCCTTCCACCCATTCGACTTCGGTGGCAAGCGACTTGCCTTCGTCGACGGTGATGACGCCGTCCTTACCGACCTTTTCCATGGCGTCGGCCAGCAGCTCGCCGATTTCGCGATCGTTGTTCGAAGCGATGGCACCCACGTTGGCCATCTCTTCCTTCTTCTTGATCGGAATCGACATGCCGTTCAGTTCGGCGGTGATGGCGTTGACGGCCTTTTCGATACCGGCCTTCATTTGAATCGGGTTCACGCCGGCAACCACGGCCTTCAAACCTTCGTTGAAGATCGCTTCTGCCATCAGCGTGGCGGTCGTCGTACCGTCACCAGCGACGTCGCTCGTCTTGCTGGCAACTTCACGAACCATCTGGGCGCCCATGTTTTCGTAGACGTCTTCCAGTTCGATTTCCTTGGCCACGGTTACGCCGTCCTTGGTGACGGTCGGGCTGCCGAAGGATTTCTGGATGATGACGTTACGACCCTTGGGGCCGAGGGTCGTTTTGACGGCTTTCGCCAACTTGGATACGCCGCGACGGATGGCTTCGCGTGCTTCCTGATCAAAGGCGATGATCTTTGCCATCGATGGTTTCTCCTAAATGTTTCGATTCGTCTGAGATTGTATACGAGAATGAATGCCTAAGAGGCGACTTCTAGCCTTCGATGACGGCCAAAATGTCGTCTTCTCGAAGCAGGATGACTTCGTCGTCGCCGACGGTGAAAGTGTCGCTACCGGCGTACATGCTGAAAACGACTTTGTCCCCTTCTTTGACTTGCAGCGGGCTGCGGCTGCCATCGTCCAGCAGACGACCGCTGCCTACGCTCACGACCACGCCACGCGATGGCTTGTTCTTGGCCGTTTCTGGCAGGAAGATCCCGCCCGAGGTCTTTTCTTCCAGCTCGTCGCGACGAACGACAACGCGATCGCCCAGGGGCTGCAAACGCTGCTTGGTGCTCGAAGCCTTCTTTTTCGTAGCCGTTGCCATGTGAATGCCTTCCTCCAGAAAACTAGGGGCTTATGTCTCCTGACTCCAGGAGACGCCGATGCGGGATATGAACGGTTGGCTTGTCCGTGCCACGGTTAGTCTGAACCGAGCCCGACTGCCATTGTTGCGCGAACAATTGCGTGAGGGCTCAATCTTGCAATTGGCGTGCCAGAAAGTGTCTATCGCGCCGTAAGGTGTTTTTGTGTAACGGTTTGCGTGCAAATAAATTCGCTACGCGTCGGCCAGAAATGGCGGTCAGAGGGGCGTCTGCCATTATGACAGAAAAAAAGGCCGTCCCTGATCGGGGACGGCCTTCGGCTGACTATATGTGCCGCTTATGGGCTATTGAGGCAATTCGCCGGCGCCTAGAGCGGAGCCGATAATGTTCAGGATCACGCTACCGACAATCGCCCCCGTCCAGATCAGCATTAGCTGGCTGGCGTTGTACTTGCCTGCGTTGATCCAGCCCATCACAAACGCGATCAGACCGCCAATACCGCAGAAAATCGTCACGATGCAAATGATACCCAGTGTCGAATCATCGTTCTGAAACATTTTGACAATGATCAGGATGAAACAGACGAGGCTTACGATGCCTAGGATGGCGGCTAAGCCGAGAAACAAAAATGCCATGATGTAGACTCCCCCATTAGACTGACGAAAGCACGTTTCAACCTGAAACGTCATTTAAGAAAGTGTTGTACCAGCAAGAGTTAGCCACAATCAAGTGTTTTCCGCAAGCTTTGCCTAGGGATTTAAGAAGAACTGATGCGAAAGTTCGTTCCCAGGTCGTATAGCTCCCACAATCGGAACAAATTCACATGCTGCTAGCGCCCCCGCTGACCCCGATCGGAGATTGCCCAAAACAGCAGTTCGAAAAACAATTCCAGTAGGCAGCCTGCAAACTCGAACATCAGACCAAGTGATTCCATGGCATGTCCCTTATGAATGACCAGATGGTAGTCATTCGGTGGCAAGGAACCAATCTTGGCGGGGATGTGAGATTTAGTGGAAGTAGCCTTCGGCCTGTAACTGAATCAACGCGTAGGCCACTGCGAACATGCATTGGGCAAGCGAGATCGCCGTCCAGAAGCCCATCAGCCGCATTGCATCGTACTTGGCCACGTTCATCCAGCCGGCGACGAACCCTAGAAAGACGCCCACTCCTGAACAGAAGGTCAGCAGCAGCGTGAGCCCGGCCAGACCGACGTCCTCGTAGTAAAACATCTTCACGAGGACCATAATGAAGCAGACGATATTGACCGCCCCGAGCAGCCAGCAAAGGCCCAACAGAATCAGCGCGATACCTTCCATTGAATGTCTCTCCCCCAAGAGCGCTTTTAGCGAACGCTCCCCATTGAAACATTCGGCTTTAGCTATCTAGGTTGCGGGAAGTGCGCAGTCAAACCGTTTTCGCCAAATTCTAGCGAAAGAGAGGCGGGAATTACGGCTCTGGGATGACAACTGCCCCCAACAATGCCAATAAGATCTGAGCAGCGATCGCGCCGGTCCAAATCAGCATGACCTTCTTGGCATCGTACTTGCCAACGTCCACCCAGCCGAAGATGAATGCGATCAGACCGCCCAAGCCGCAAAAGACCATGACTATGCATAGGACCGGTAGCATGACCTCCTCGGCCTGAAACATCAAGTAGATGATCAGACAGAAGCACACCACATTGACCAGGCCTGCCGCGATCATCATAAGGCCCAGGATTGCGGTAAAGATTTCCAGCATGCGATTTCCCTAAACCCGAATCGTCTTCCCCTTCGCCACGGAGTCGGCCTGCTTCTGGCAAAGCACCAGGGCATCGACCGCCAGTTCGCCACCGAGGATGTCGGACGGTTTGCCTTCTTCGATGCTCTTCTGAGCTTCCTTCAACTCGGCGGCGAACGAATCGACCGGGTCTCCCCCTTTGAGCTTCGGTTGCTTTGACTTCCCTTTCTTGGGCAGTACGGTTAGCGGCATCGATAGCACCGGGGCATCGTCGATCACGGCGAAGTCCATCAGCAGCGTGGCGTCTTCGTAGTGGATCTCGAATCCATGCGTAAAGCTGCGAGCAACCTGATGCAGCACGCCACTGGTGGCGGTGACCACATAGCTTTGATTGGCGAAACCGAACTGCGTGGTGCAGTACTCGACGCAATCTCCCCGCATGCGGCCGCTGCTGGTTACGCTGGTTGGCATGCCGAACATCAAGCGAATGAAGTGGGCATCGTGAATGTGCAGGTCCAATAAGGGACCGCCGACCTTCTCCAGATTGTAGAAGTCGGGGATCCAGGTCGGGTCGTTGATCAAACGCTTGAAGTGCCCACCCAGTAGCTTGCCAAGCTTACCACTACGGGCCGCTTCCAAGGCGAAATTGAACTCGGCAAAGAACGGCAGCACATGGGCGGTCAGCAGCAGTTTGCCACTCTTCTCGGCGGCTTTCTGCATCCGCTTGGCGGCGGCGGGGCTCAGGGCGATCGGCTTTTCGACCAGGACGTGCTTGCCAGCTTTAAACGCCGCGATCGTGGCTTCCTCATGCAGGGCAGGGGGGAGGCAGATATCGACCATGTCGATCGAGTCGTCGGCCAATAGCTCGTCCAAGGTGGCACAGACGTTCATCTTCGAAACATCAATCTGCTCGCCGGCTGGACCGAAGTTGCCTTTGATGCCTCGCCAATCTCCCTTTTGCTTTTTGGCATCTCGCGAGCAGAAACCGGCTATGCTCATTCCTCGCACCTTCTGGTAAGCGAGGTAATGAATCCAGCTCATAAATCCGACGCCAACGATGCCAACTTTGATCATGGTGTTTCTCTCGCGCGGGTGGGAAGTGGGAATGGTTTTACGACGAGTGCGGAATTCTATGTCCCCTCTGCCCCGAGTACAGGAGCGAGGGGACAGGATGATTGTCCTAGTAAATACTAAGAAGCGATTCGATGCACGTGTCAGCGTCAAAAAAACGTCTTGCGAAAACTTACGGCTTAGACGCTGCAGGTCTTTTCAAAACGTGGAAACGCATCGTCCCACATCGTGGGATTCTTCGGCTCGTAGGTCACCACCGGGAAACTGTTACGGATCACTTCGCGTCCCTCGGCCAGGCTGCCTATGTCGCCTGAGGCAACCGCTTGCAGCATGAGATTACCGATCGCGGTCGCTTCGACCGGCCCGGCAACCACCTGGCAGTTGCATGCGTCGGCGGCCATCTGACACAGCAGCTGATTCTGCGTTCCACCACCCACGATGTGAATGGTATCGATTTGGGTACCGGTCAGGTCTTGCAGCTTGCGATGCACCACGCGGTAACGCATGGCCAGGCTTTCCAGCACGCAGCGAATGACTGCACCATCGGCCTCAGGCACAATTTGACCAGTACGCTTGCAGAAGTCGCGAAGCTGGGCCGGCATGTCCTGCGGCGCGGCAAAGTCGGGATGGTCTGGGTTCACGAATGAAGCCAGCGGCGTGGCTTCCTGCGACATGCGAACCAGGTCGGAGTAGCCGTACTCGTGGCCCCCTTGCTTCCAAATGCGGCGGCATTCCTGCACCAGCCACAGTCCGGCAATGTTTTTCAGCAGACGCGTCGTCCCATAGACGCCCCCTTCGTTGGTGTAGTTAAACTCGGCGCACTGCTTGTTAATGATCGGATGAGGCGTTTCGACACCCATCAACGACCATGTTCCGCTGGAGATGTAGCACCAGTTGGGCATCTGCCCTGGCGAACTCTTCGCCGGCACGGCCACCACGGCCGAAGCCGTATCGTGCGTACCTGGCCGCACCACTTTAGTTCCACTGAGACCAATCTGTTCGAGCACCGTTTCGCGAAGCGGACCGACGACGGTGCCTGGGTCGACGATGTCGCCGAAGATGTGCCCTGGTAGATCGAAGCCGTCAATCAGCTTCTGAGACCACTCTTTGGTCACCGGGTTGAACAACTGCGTGGTAGTGGCGTTGGTTAGCTCGTTTCCTTTTTCCCCAGTCAGCAGCCAGTGGAACATGTCCGGCATCATCAGAAAGCGTTGTGCCGCGTCCAGGATTGAACTATTGGCCTCACGCATGGCGATCAATTGGTACAGCGTATTGATCTCCATGAACTGAAGACCGGTCTCGGCGAAGATCGCTTCGCGGCTAACCTTAGCAAACGCGCGCTCGAAGATGCCATTGGTGCGCGGATCGCGATAGTGATACGGATTACCCAGTAGTTCGTCGTTGCGTCCCAGAAGGGCAAAGTCGACCCCCCACGTATCGACGCCAATGCTGCTGATGTCTCGGCCAAACTTCGTACCGGCAGCCGTCAGGCCGTCTTTGATGTTCTGCCAGAGCTTTAACAGATCCCAGTGCAAATGTCCTGCGAAGGCAACGGGGCCATTCTCGAAACGATGGACTTCCTCGAGTTCCAGCTTGGTACCATCGAATCGGCCACCGAGAACTCGACCACTGGAAGCGCCCAGATCGACGGCGAGGTAGGTCTTGTTGGACATAGTTGAACTTTTTAGTGCAGATGCAGGATTGGGTGAACCGTATTATCAGAGACAGGCAGACAAGGGGGTAACGCCTGTTCCGAGGGAAGTGGGATTGCAGTTTAATAGACGCAAGCGGCGTCAACAATCAGCGTTTTCCAGGTAGTTTCCTCGGAAAGTCCCCGCTTGCCCAATCGCTAAAATAGACGTGTCCGCTTAAAACTAATGGCTGTCCGATCGAAACAAAAACGACCATGAATCACGCACCTTCGCCTTTGGCCTCCGGGGTTATTGCCTGTGCAACCGCTTGAAATCCTGGCACTCAACCTGATCGTTATCCTGGCAGCAGGCTTCGTATCTGGTGCGTTTTGTCGCTATTACCACGTTTCGACGATCGTGGGTTACCTGGTGGTTGGGGCCATCATCGGCGACGGCGGACTGCAGATCTTGCATACCGAAAACCACGATCTGAAACATCTCGCGGAAATGGGGGCGTTGTTCCTCCTGTTTTCGATTGGGACTGAAATCTCGTGGGAAGAACTGAAGCACGTCGGGCCTTGGATCCTGGTCGCCGGCTTCATTCAACTGATCGCCGTCAGTGTGCCGGCCAGTTTGTTGTTCGCGTTGATAGGGATTCCCTGGCAAGGGGCCGCGCTGTTGGGGGCTGCCGTGGCGCTTAGTTCCACGGTGCTCGTATTCCGCGCGCTGCACGAGCTGAACGTGGCTTCCTCGCCGGCTGGTATCCGCAGCGTCGGGATTTTGCTGTTTCAAGATATGGCGATCGTTCCCCTGATGCTGGCCGTTCCTCTGCTGGCCGCGACCGGCGAGAACTCCAGCTTCGAGTTCATCCGCCTGGCGATCGTATCCCTTTTGTTCGTCACCACGATCCCGGTCCTGGCGTTCGTGACCCATCGTTTTGCATTGCCGTTGTTCTCGATGCTTCGTAGTCGTGAGCTTCTGCTGCTGTTCGCATTGGCATTGCTGGGTGGCGGCTGTTTCGTGGCTCATATGCTGGGTCTGCCGGCGGCATTCGGCGCTTTTGGAGCGGGGCTGATCCTCGGCGGAAATCGCTTCACGCAGCAGGTCGATGCCCTGACGCTTCCGTTTCGCGAAAGTTTCGCGGCCGTGTTCTTCATCTCGCTGGGTGGTTTGCTTGATATTCAGGCCCTCTTACGCGATCCGATGCTGGTGCTGATCGGTTTCCCGTTGATCGTCGCCGTGAAGACCTTGGGGGCGGCCTTGGCACTGAAACTTTCCGGGATGAACTGGAGGGTGGCATTGTTAATGGGACTGGGATTGTCGCAGGTTGGCGAATTGAGCTTTCTGCTGCTGTCCGAAGGGATGGAATCCCAACTGATCGACGAAACGCATTACAACCAGATGCTGGTGCTGGCGATCGGCACGATGATCCTGACCCCAGGCTTGATCAAATGGGGCGTTCGAAAACTTCGAGACGAAACGGCCCTGCACACCAAGAAGGAAGAGAAGCCGATCGAGGCTCGCGAGCAAATTCGCGAAGCGGTCATCATCGGCGTGGGACCGGTTGCCCGGCAGGTCGCTTCGCGGATCGAAACCTCCGGCGCCGATGTCCGTTTCATTGACCTGAACTCAGTGAATACCTACCCCCTGATTCAAGCCGGTTTCCGAGCGGTCACCGGCGATGCAACCAAACGCAAGACGCTGGAAGAAGCCGAGATCGCCCACGCCAACCTGGCGTTGGTCGCCGTGCCGGATGACGAAGCATCCGTTCAGATCGTCAAGTCGATCCGCTCCATGAATCGCCACTGCACCATCCTGGCCCGCTGCCGCTATCAGCGGAATCGAGAACGTCTGCACCTGGTGGGTGCCGATTACGTGACCGACGAAGAATCGCAAACGGCTCTGCAACTGATCGGGATGATTGAGAAGCTGGCCGAGAGTGAGTCGTTCTAAGTGGTTGGCTTTTCGCGACCAGCTTCGTTTTCAGTAAGAGGATGGCGTGCGCCAGTCCCATTGAAAACGGAACACTGAAAACTTCAAACTCCCCCACCATCCTCATAACCGTCATAAATCGACCTGAAGTTCGCTACGGGCCGTAACCGATGAAATCTTTCAGCATCGAACCCATTGTTGACTAAGTTGGTCATAATAGTTAACAATGATCCCATAGGAAGCATAACCTATGTCCGTAACTAGCCTTACCTCGGTGGTCCCGATTGAAGTGAATGCCATGTCGGCCGGTGAAGTAACTCCCCAGCAGCAAACAACTTCCGAAATGCTACAGCCTACGCCAGAGCTTATGGCCGAGTTGGCCGAGGCCTCCGCGCGGCTCGAGTCGGCCACGCCGGAAGAGATCATCCGCTGGGGGGCTGAGCGTTTCGGCATGAAGCTCACCATGGGAACCGCCTTTGGGCCGGAAGGGTGCGTAATTCTTTACCTCCTTTCCCAGATTGCCCCTCAGACCCCGGTTTTCAACCTCGATACAGGCTACCAGTTTCAGGAAACGCTCGACGTTCGCGATCAGATTCGCGAGAAGTTCGGCATCGACGTCGAACTGCTGAAACCGGAGCATACGGTCGAAGAGTACGAACAAATCCACGGTGGCCCGCTCTATAAAACGAATCCCACGCAGTGCTGCTTTGATCGCAAGATCAAAGTCCTCAAGCGGGGTGCCGAAGGCAAGCATGCCTGGATCAGTGCGATTCGCCGCGATCAGAGCGAAGACCGAGCCAAGGCCAGCATCGTCGGCTGGGATAAGAAGTTCGGCCTGGTGAAGATCAACCCGCTGGCCAACCAGACCAAGAGCTGGGTTTGGCGAATGATCACCGAACATGGCATTCCGTACAACGTGCTGCACGACCAAGGCTACACCAGCGTCGGCTGCTGGCCGTGCACGCGAGCCGTGCTGGCGGGCGAAGATGAACGTGCCGGTCGTTGGAGCGGCACCGCCAAGACCGAGTGCGGTTTGCACACGATGGAAGACGATAGCCCCAACGCGTAGGCAGCCATGACAGTCTCGGCGAAAACCGAATACGCGTGCATCGCGATGATCCAGTTGGCAGCCCGGTATGAATCGGGTCAACCGGCTCGCCTGCGCGAGATCGTCGAGGCCCAGGGCATTCCCCAGCCGTTTCTCGTGCAGATCATGGCCCAGCTCAAAGCGGCCGGCCTGGTGCTGACCTCGCGCGGTGCTGCCGGCGGCTATCGGTTAGCGTACGCCCCGGATCGCATCAGCCTGGCCGATATTTTTCAGGTCATCGAAGGCAGCGGCGACCAGACCGAATCGAACCTGCAAAAGCCAACGCCCGCCACTGAAGCGCTGTGCGGCGTGTGGGGGCAAATCTGCCAGGCACGCACCAAGATCCTCGAAGAGGTTACACTAGCGAACCTGGCGGCACGCGTCGCCGAACAACCCGACGAAATGTTCTACATCTAGGAGGGGTCTCGATGGACTCTCAATTAGTCCCTAAAGAGTGGCTCACCGCGCCCACGACGCTGCAAGAGATCATGGCTACCTGTAACAACGAAGATCCGCAAGTCGCGGCGGTGGCCAATCATTACCTCAACCAGGCAGCCCCTCTGTTTCAGCAAATGCAGCCGGGGGATGAACTATGGAATTACTCGTCCCCCAGCGACGACTGGGCCAACAACCGCGGCAACGCAGGTCTCGCCATCGTGCGCGATGGGGAACTGATAGACAGTATGTGCATGGTGCGTAACTAACGTTACGGCAGCCGGTGCCCCATCTTGTCGCGTTTCGTATCCAGATACTTCTGGTTGTGCGGGTTCGGTTCGGGGTGAATCGGGACCTGGTCGACTACTTCGAGATCGAAGCCGCCGTAGATGAACGCGTCGGTCTTCTTCGGGTTGTTGGTCAGCAGGCGAATCTTGGAAAGGCCCAGGTCTTTCAAGATCTGAATACCGACCCCGTAGTCGCGCATGTCGCTCTTGAAGCCCAATGCGTGATTCGCTTCGACCGTATCGAGCCCTTGGTCTTGCAGGGCATAGGCTCGGATCTTCGCTTTAAGGCCGATGCCGCGACCCTCCTGTGGCAGGTAGATCAAAGCACCTACCCCTTCTTCGCTGATCTTCTGCAGGGCCATCTTCAGCTGATCGCCGCAGTCGCAGCGCAGCGAGTTGATCAGGTCGCCGGTGAAGCAGCTGCTGTGCAGGCGAACCAGCGGGGCTTCGACCGAGGAGAGATCACCCATGGCGATCGCCACCGGTTCCTGCGTTTCGTACTTCACGTCGTAAACGATGATGTCGAACTCACCGAAGGTGGTTGGCAACTTGGCTTCCGCTCCGCGTTCCACCAGTTTCTCGTTCACGCGTCGATGCGAGATGAGCTGTTCGATCGAGATGATCTCGAGGTCGAACTTTTCAGCGATCGCGATCAGTTCATCGCGCGAAGCCCGATCCCCTTCTTCGTTGAGGATTTCGCACAGCGAACCCGCCGGCGTGAGGCCAGCCATGCGGGCCAGATCGACCGATGCTTCGGTATGCCCGGCGCGGCGCAGCACGCCCCCTTCCTTGGCCAACAGCGGGTAGACGTGTCCTGGCCGCACGAAGTCATCGGCGATCGATTGCTCGTCGACCATGGCCATGATCGTTTCGGATCGCTCTTTTGCCGTGATGCCTGTCTTGGCGTTCTTGTGGTCGATCGGGGTAGTGAAGGCCGTACGAAGTGGGGCGTTGTTGTTCTCGACCAGCGGCGTCAATTCCAGCCGTTCGCAGACGTCCGGCAGGCAGGCCGTGCACAAGAGACCGCGTCCCTGCGTGATCATGAAATTCACCACTTCGGGGGTCGTTTTTTCTGCCGCGGCGACGAAATCCCCTTCGTTTTCCCGATCTTCCGCATCGACAACAATGATGACTTTGCCAGCTTTGATCGCATCGACAGCCGCTTGCACGGTGGAAAATCGGTGGCTCACGGGAAGCACTCTCCTGAATGACACGGGGCATCGCCGATGGAAAAAGGGATGCCCTGCACGATCCTCGGGGTTAATATTGGGCAACGTCGGCGGAATAACTCATTATAGAACCCGCACCTTTGCGGCATAGTTCACCTTGACGGAGTCCGTAGTGACTGCTTGGAAAACCATAATCGTTGCGTTTTTTGCTTTCGCGGTTTTAGCCGGCCCCGCGGTGGCGGAAACACCCTCCATTCGGAAGGTGCCTGACCTGATCTTCGCTCAGCGGGAAGACAAGACCCTTAAGGCAGATCTGTACCTGCCCCCAGGCGAAGGCCCCTTCCCGGCGATTCTCATGATTCATGGTGGAGCGTGGGCCGGAGGTTCGCGCAGCCACATGACGACGCACGCGATGTACCTTGCCAACAACGGCTATGCGGTTGCGGCAATTACATACCGTTTCGCACCGAATCATATATTTCCTGCTCAACTGGAAGACTGTCAGGCCGCTCTGAATTGGCTTGTCGATAACGCCAACGAGTTCCATATCGACACCGATCGAGTGGGCGGCTGGGGCTACTCGGCCGGTGGCCATTTGGCCTGTCTCGTGGCGGCCGTCGAAGCGGAAAAGGGACCTGGTGCTCCGCAGCTTAAAGCGGTCGTTGCTGGTGGCGCGCCGTGCGATTTCACCCGAGAACCACCCCGCAGCGAGAGGCTGAAGTTCTTCCTCGGTGGCTCGCGCGCCGATGTGCCTGGCACGTATGAAGAGGCCTCGCCGCTGAGCCATGTGACGGCCAAGTGTCCTCCGATTTTCTTTTTTCATGGCACCAACGATAGTGTCGTTCCCATGCGGAATGCCGAGGTCATGCACGACAAGCTTTCCTCGCTTGGCATTCCCACCACCTTCTACAAAGCGGAAGGACGCGGGCACCTGAGCACGTTCATCGATCCTCAAGCCAAGCAAGAGGCATTGAAATTCCTGGACGGACATCTCAAACTCGGGAAGTCATAAGTTTGCCGTTTCCGTCAGGGAGGCGGGTCATCCCGAGCCGAGAAAGTTGTCCGCAGAAGCATGAGTGACGACGCGCAGTCAGCCAACGAGTTGGAAGCCGAGGAATACGTCGAGCAGCGGCACTTCTTTGAAGGCCTTCAGGCAGGGCTGGCCGATAACCGCCCGATGCAAGAGATCTTGAAGTCGGTACGCGACGAGATTCTCGTGACGACCAAGCTGCCGATGGCGATCGACTTCATGGCGGCTGAACTGCGTCACAGCGGTCAGTTTCATCCCGCCATGAAACGTCTGTCGCACTACTTCACGGGCTTTCAAGCGTTTATCATCGAGTCTTCGGAAGACGACCGGGGGCGTTTCGACTTTCAGACAGGCCTCGAAATCTTGAAGTACGAGGTCAAACTGAGGGCCGAACATGCGACCCCGCAAAGCTTGTTTCTCTATCAGTTTGAAACGATCTGTCGTCATCGCCTGAAATACGATGCCGGCTTCACTGCGATGGCCTCGGATCCGATGTACGACGACCACTGGAGACGGTTCCTGGAGGTCAATCGACGGCGGATCGGCTTGATCGACATCGCCGACATGATCTACGTCCGTAGCGAGCATTACATCACGCAGCAGATTCGCCGTGGAGGTAAGCTACCGGGCGCGGACTTCCCACCGCTATTTGGCGAGCGGGAAGGTCGCATTGCGTTGGCCAATCGCAAGCGAGATCCACTCCTGCTGTTTTCTGCGCTGCAGCGGCAGCTTGGTTACCCGAAAGTGCCGTCGAAAAAGAAGATCGACGAAGAGCTGTTCCTGCTGCCGCAGATGATGCGGCGGATGGAACGTCTGGAGGCCCGGATCAAGCTGCTGGAGGAAGAGAATCGAGGAGGAATCGACCTCTCGAAGTTCTACGAAAAAGAGAGCCGCCCTCCGACGTTTGGTGACTTCGACGACTAAGGCAAAAGCTGACGGAATTTCTCGCTTTCTGACGGCGTTGCCATTTTCCTGGTAGGGGGCAGACCCAAAACTGGACAACATTGTCCAGTTTGGAGGTAAATTGCGGTAATTTCTCCCGGTTTTACCCAGGTTTCACAGGCCGGCTTGTTCTACCGATTGGGGGACATTGTTAGACTATATGGAGGTGTGAACCCCGAAAAATCGGCATAACCGGCAAAATTGCCTCATAAAAAGCGGGAACACCGTCGAAATTTCAATTAGTTAGCGCAGTTTTGCGAGGCGATTGGAAGTTCGGAAATCACTAGCGAGATTGAAGGCGGACCGCTGCCACTGATAGCAGCGGTCAATCGGCTTTTGCCATGTTGGCTATGAAGCACGAAGCAAAGTCCGTTCGGCCCAGGCGAGTTGACACGTTGGCAAACCCACGTGCAACCGTCAGCATTCGGCCGTGTTTGGCAGCCCCGATTGCACCCCATCGGTGGAACGCCAGCTTCGTCGACTTCCTTCAGCGAACCCGATTTGCAGTCGACCCCCAGCTGATGGGTTTGAATTTGTCTGCATCGGGAAAACAGCCTCTACTCTGCCAGCTGACTTCCCGTATTGGGAGGAATGCGAGCCCAATTTGCGTGGCAGACATTGATAACATTTGGTTGAGTAGTAAATCACAAAGTTTCGAATCGTTCCCACAGTGTCTGTCATCGCAGTACCAACCTGACTAAAAGTCGCGAGCCCCGCAAGATTTGCCGCAAGGACGCGCTTTCCCATAATTCCCATAGAAACCCTGTTGTTGCTCGGATTGCCCGATAAACCATGTCCACCACTACTGATGAAACCACGGTCGTAAAAGAGATTCAGCCCTTGGAAGAAGCGACGGTACGCTTCTGCGGCGACTCTGGCGACGGTATGCAATTGGCCGGTACGCAGTTCTCGAATACCTCGGCCCTGGCTGGTAACGACATCGCTACCTTCCCCGACTTCCCGGCCGAAATCCGTGCTCCACGTGGAACGCTGGCCGGGGTGAGTGGTTTTCAGATTCACTTTGCGTCGCACGACATCTTCACCCCCGGCGAAACGGTCGATGCGCTCGTGGCGATGAACCCCGCGGCCCTCAAGACCAACCTGGGCGACTTGAAGAAGAACGGCGTGCTGATCCTCAACAGCAACGCATTCGATAAGAAAGCCCTCGGTCAGGCAGGCTACGAAAGCAACCCGATCGAAGACGATTCACTCAGCGGATACCAGGTCTTCTCGGTACCCATGACCAGCATGACCCGCGGTGCTGTGGACGGGCTCGACCTGAGTGTGAAGGAAGCGGATCGTTGCCGTAACTTCTTCGCGATGGGCCTGGTCTTCTGGCTGTATGGCCGCTCGATGGAACCGACCTTGCGATTCATCGAAGCGAAGTTCTCAAAGTTGCCAGCGATCGCGGAAGCGAACCGCCGGGCACTCAAGGCCGGCTACAACTTCGGCGAAACCACCGATGCGTTCCGCAGCAGCTACTCGGTCGAAAAGGCCAAACTGCCGCCAGGCAAGTATCGCAACATGACCGGCAACCAGGCGCTGGCTTGGGGGCTGATCAGTGCGGCCCAGCTGAGCGACAAGAAGCTGTTTCTCGGCTCGTACCCAATCACGCCGGCCAGTGACATTCTGCACGAGCTGAGCAAGTACAAGAACTACAACGTGCTGACCTTCCAGGCCGAAGACGAAATCGCAGCCGTCTGTGCCGCGATTGGTGCGGCCTACGGCGGCGAAATGGCACTCACCACGACCAGCGGTCCCGGTATGGCACTCAAGGGCGAAGCCATGGGGCTGGCGATGATGCTGGAACTGCCGCTGGTAATCGTCGACGTCCAGCGTGGTGGCCCAAGTACCGGTTTGCCAACCAAGACCGAGCAGGCCGATCTGCTGCAGGCCATGTTTGGCCGCAACGGTGAATCGCCTCTGCCGATCATCGCGGCACGCAGCCCAGCCGACTGTTTCGACGTGGCGATCGAAGCATGGCGCATCGCAACCCGATTCATGACCCCGATCGTCATCCTGACCGACGGCTACATTGCCAACGGTAGCGAACCGTGGCGAATCCCCAATATGGCCGATCTTCCGAAGATCGAAGTCACGCATCCCGGTCCACGCAGCGAAGACGATCCTCCGTTTTTGGCCTACCAGCGGAACGAAGAACTGGCTCGTCCGTGGGCGATCCCTGGTACGCCTGGCTTGATGCACCGCGTTGGTGGTCTTGAGAAACAGGATGGTACCGGCAACGTCAGCTACGATCCACAAAACCACCATCACATGGTGCTGACCCGTGCCAAGAAGGTCGCCAACATCGCCGAAGCCGTCCCGCCGCAGGAAGTGATGGGCGCCGAAAGCGGCAAGGTGTTGGTCGTCAGCTGGGGCGGTACCTATGGTTCGTGCCGTACGGCGGTGGCTCGTCTACAAGCCCAAGGCCAGTCGGTCAGCCACGCTCACCTGCGATACCTCAATCCATTCCCGCGAAACCTGGGCCAACTGCTTGGAAGCTTCGACAAAGTCCTGGTTCCCGAACTGAACCTGGGCCAGCTTCGTATGTTGCTTCGTGACAAGTACCTGGTCGACGCGGTTGGACTGAACAAGGTGCAAGGCAAGCCGTTCACCACAACGGAAATTGCCGAAAAGATCGAGTCCATGTTGATGTAGAGTCCCCTCGCGCCTGAGGGGAGAGGGCCGGGGCGAGAGGGAGAACCAAGTACCCGCTTACCCTACCCAGTAAGAAGACAGAAACAAACCTATGGCCTGCTTAAATGGAAAGCAAAGCCGTAGAAAAATCCCTCACCCTAACCCTCTCCCTTCAAGGGAGCGGGGACCTTGGTGAACCCCACACACTTGATTGCCAAACTCCCATGATAGAGAAAAGATCCACCATGGCATCCGCAGAATTGCCTGTACTGAAGCCCGCGGACTACGGCACCGACCAGGACGTGCGTTGGTGCCCTGGATGCGGTGACTATTCGATTTTGGCCCAAATGAAAAAGGTCATGTCGAACCTCAACATGAGTCGCGAAGACACCGTCTTCGTCAGCGGGATCGGTTGCAGCAGCCGCTTTCCGTATTACATGAACACCTACGGCATGCACAGCGTGCACGGTCGTGCTCCGGCGTTCGCTACCGGGCTGAAGTCTTCGCGGCAAGATCTGACCGTCTTCGTCATCACTGGCGACGGCGACGCGCTTTCGATCGGTGGTAACCACCTGATGCACGTGCTGCGTCGCAATGTGAACTTGAACATCATCCTGTTCAACAATCGCATTTATGGTTTGACCAAGGGACAGTACTCGCCGACTTCCGAAAAAGGGAAGATCACCAAGAGTACCCCTATGGGCGCGATCGATAACCCGATTCATCCGCTGTCGGTGGCCATCTCGTGCGAAGCGACTTTCGTGGCTCGTTCGATCGACGTCTACATCAAGCATCTGGCCGACACGCTCGAACGTGCCGTGGCTCACAAGGGTGTTTCCTTTGTCGAGGTTTACCAGAATTGCAACGTGTTCAACGACGGCGCTTACAAATGGGCGACCGACAAGGACACCAAGGCCGACACGGTTCTCGAATTGGAACACGGCAAGCCGCTTATTTTCGGTAAGGATCGCGACAAGGGCATTCGCCTGAACGGCATGACCCCGGAAGTGGTCGAACTTGGCAAGGGGATCAGCGAAGACGATCTTCTCTTCCACGATGAGAAGACGAACGATCCGACGCTGGCCTACCTGCTGACCCGCATGTCGCACCCCGAGTTCCCCGAACCGATCGGTGTGCTGCGCGACGTCGACGCCCCGTGCTACGACGACGCCATCAACTACCAGGTCCAGCAAGCCAAGCAGTCGCGAGGCGAAGCAAGCCTCGACAAGTTGTTCAACTCCGGCGACACCTGGGTCGTCGAATAAGCGAAGCTCACCCCCTTTCCGGTCCCCTCGCCCCCACGGGAAAGAGGTCTAGGATGAGGGGGCGAAGCTGGTTGGATAATCCATACAAGACGCCGCGTGAATCGAATTTCATGCGGCGTTTTTCGTGTCTTGATCCCGATGCAAGAACGCTCTCCCTCAGGCGAGAGGGAACAAAATTTGGGTTATAACGGCTGCGCAGGCACCTTGGTTTTCACGCTAGCGGCACCCCACCTCCTGGCCGATAAGAAGGACAACGAATCGTTCGGGCGTGCAATCACGCCGCGATCTGACGTATTTCAGATCGAAGTGGAAGGCACGGAGGAAAGAAGGAATTTGCCATGTGGCGGTCGCTATTTTTGGCAGTCGGCATCACGTTGATCATCGTTGGGGCAGAGTGCCTGATCGTTGACTCGGCCATGATGGCCGCAGAGGGAGGCCCCAAGCCATTTACGCCTCCCGATTGGGCACCCTGGAGCATGATGTCCAGCGGAGCTATTGTCATTCTATACAGCTTTACCATCCCCAAGCGGATGCACGGCTAGAGCCGGTTTCGTCGCGCTGCCTGGCGTGTAAGGGTGCGCATAAAAAAACGGCGACCAAATCTCGGTCGCCGTCTTTGCTTCTCGCATGTTGCTCAGTGGGCTTATCGTCCTTCACGCACCATGTCGAAGTATTCTTGAGCGTTCTCTTGATGGTCCTTCGAGAGACGCGTTTCGGTCAACGCGTCGCTGCTGAGGGAAGACTCCGACTCCATGGCCGATTTGATTTCAATCAGCGTCTGGCCAGCTCGGTTCTTGCCGTCCACGTAATCGACGATCACGCCACGCCCTGTCTTAGGATCGGCACGAACTTGCGAGTCGTACGCACCGGTCTCGTTTTCCTCTTCCGGGCGATCCCCCTGGCCTTGCCCTTGTCCCAGGCCGTTGCCCGGCTGCTGGCCCATGCGGCCCATTTGTCCCATCTGGCCCATCATTCCGTTCTTTCCGCCCTGGCATGCTTTACACATCTGGTTGCGAGCCATTTCCATCTGGTCCATGGCTTCGTCCAGCATTTCCAGTTCGTCTAGCTGGGCCTGAAGGTCTTGCATCTCGTTGGCCATCTGATTCAACTGATCGGCGGCCTGCTTTTGCTGGCCGTTTTGCAGTGCTTCCGAGGCCTTCGACAGTTGGTTGCCCATCTGTTGCATCCGCTGCATTTGAGCGTCTTGCATGCCCATCTGGTCGAGTTGTTTCTGCAGCCGTTCGGCTTCGGCCTGGTTGCCGGCCTGTTGGGCCTGTTTGATCTGCTGCTGCAGGGCCTTCTTGGCGTCTTCATGGGCTTTGGCGATGTCTTCCATCTTCTTGCCCATCTCTTCCAACTGCTTCGCTAGTGCTTCCCGCTCTTCCTTCGAGAGGTCGCCGTTGTTCAGCTTGTTCTGCAGATCCTTCATCGCGTCCAGGGCCTTTTGCAGGTCTCCCTTCTGCATCGCTTTGGCGAGTTCTTCGGCAAGGCCCCCTTTGAGCATGTCCTTCAGCATCTCGAGCTTCTTTTTGAACTCTTCGCTGGAAGCCAGTTCGTCGCGGCGTTTCTTCAGCTCCTTGGCCAGGTCGTTCAGTTCGAGCAAGGTTTCCTTTTGGTCAACCTTGTCCTTCTTGGCGATATCCTTGGTCCCTTCTTCCAACTTCTTGAAGAGGTCTTCGGCTTCCTTAAGGCCTTTTTCCTCGGCCTTCTCTTTTCGTTCTTTCAGCTCTTTACGCAGTTCGTCGGCCGTCTTCTTCACGACCTTGGTTTGTTCGGGATCAAGCTGGGCTGGGTTCGCTTCGACCGTGTTCGGATCGAGTACGGCATCCGGAACGAACAACGCGATCAGCAGCGCACCAACGATGATGGCCACTGGTGCCAAACCATTCCAGCCGCTGCGTACTGGGAAGCGATCGTTGACGTCGATGCGTTCGACCTGCCGAGTGGCATCTTCCATCAGGGCCTGGCCCCATTGAGTCTGACGCGACTGTTCGTCCATCGAGAGCGAACTGGAAACGCGCTCCTTCAGGCCAAAGCGAATGTCCAATTCAATGGCGGCCGCTAGCGCCGAAGTATGACTCAGGTAGGTCCAAACGATCGTCGTCAGCAGGCCAACCGCAGCCCCGCCGCCGATCCAGCTCCACATCCAGACGCTGCGATCAATGCCCAAAGGCCAGAGCTTTGGCAGAATGACCGCGATGGCGGCCAGCGTCAGGCTCACCGACAGGCAGATGATCAGCCGCCCGACGAATTGCTGTAAGATCATACGCCACTGGGCTTTACGGATGTGCTTCTGGAGAGTTTCCATGGAACCAAGTCCTTTTGAAATCGATGCACGCGCTTGAGGAGCTACACAGGGAATTCGCCGTGTAGATTAGTTCATCGTTAAGTGTACCGGAAATTGCCCCCGAAATACCACTTATTTTCTCGGGAAATTGCAGGATTTGGGTGTCTAAGTTGCAGTGGTATTACACTGGAATTTACGGGTAGTATAGAAACATCGTAGGCTGCCTATGCCTGATATGACGAATTCCCCTTACCGGTGGATTCTTGAGTCAGGCCCACCAGGCAGTCCATAAATGGCAAATCATGAGCATCCCAACGCAAACCCAAGCTCGCAGCGACGAGAAGAGCCTGCCCAGCCCGAAAGATCGGCCCAAGACCGATGTCGTGATTTACGACGGTCACTGTCGAATCTGTACCGGCGGTGTGAGGATTCTTTATTGGCTTGACTTGGGCCGGCGGCTTTCGTTCCTCTCGCTTCACGACGCGAAGGTTGCTGAGGTCGCTCCGAACTTGACGTACGACCAGATGATGGAAGAGATGTGGGTCATCGACACACAAGGACGGCAGCACAGTGGTGCTGGGGCGTTTCGGTATCTCACACGCCGCATTGCGATGCTGTGGCCGGTGATGCCGCTGTTGCATATCCCCGGATCGCTTCCGCTGTGGAGTTGGCTCTATCAAAAAGTTGCCGCGGCAAGGTATCGATTCGGTAAGCGTACCGACGACGACTGCGGCGACGCCTGCGCGATTCATTTTGGGCCGAAAAAGAATTCGGAAACGTAAAACTCAACGCACTTGATCGTTGATTTCAGGAAAAGGAGTCCTGGCAATGTTCGATCTCCGCAAGCACACCGCCCACGGAACTGGGAAACCGAAGTCGATCCGACGCGCCGGCATGCAGAAGCCGCTGGTCGAGAGCTATCTCGAATATCAGATCGAAATCACGCAGCGACCGGCCAGCCCGATCTCGACGCGTATTCTGTTCAGTGTCCGCGTCGACGGCGGCGAACCGCTATTGCAGTCTTACATGACCGGTTTCCTTACCGAGAAATCAGCCCGCGCGGCCGCCCACGCTGAAATCCAGAAGTTGGAATTCAAGTATGGCCAAAACTCTTCCCCCATCGCCAGCATTCTGTCCAGTCTTAAGCGGCAACGAGCGGCGAAGAAGCTGCAAAGGAAGCAAGACTGACTCTTGACATCAAAGGCATGCCCTCTCCGTGGAGGGGTATTTTGCCCGCTGTTGTAGTGGCGGATTCTTTCTCAGGAAAAGTTTGCTTATTTGTCCAAAATTGTCGCATAGGTTATACTTAATGTGTTGATATGCACATCAGCACTCCTTCCTTACACTGAAAACCCCACTCGGTGCATCGACATCCCTCCAAATGCCAATTCTCCGCATTGGCTCCCTACCCCATTTCAAGGAACACCTTGCCATGAAACTTCATCGTGGGAAAGCGCGCGCGTTTACCCTAGTCGAACTGTTGGTTGTGATCGCGATCATCGGTGTATTGATCGCTTTGCTTTTGCCTGCCGTTCAACAGGCGCGCGAAGCAGCCCGTCGAATGCAGTGCACCAACAACTTGAAACAAATGGCGTTGGCGGTTCACAACTATGCTGACATCAACCTGGCCTTCCCGCCCAAAAGAGCTGGTACCACGCAAGGTGCCGACTGTACGGTAAAGAATGGCGCGTTCGGATCTGGCTGGATGCGTCTGTTGCCGTTTTTTGAACAGAATGCCCTCTACGATCAATGGTCGTCCGCATCGACATTCAACAGCACCAACTATCCTGCCTGGGGTCCTTGCCCATGGGATAGTACCGCCGGGAATTACACGCCGTATTCGGTCCAGATCGATTCGTTGAAATGTCCGTCAGACGGCGATGCCAGTTCGGCTACGGGACGTGGCGCGACGAACTATATGTTCAGTGTCGGCGACTCGATCAATAGCGGCGGCACCCGTGGCGTTAACGACGTCAACGAATCGCGTGGTATCTTCGGGAACCTGGGCGCGAAGATCACCTTCGCCAGCATCACCGATGGGACGTCGAACACCGCGATGCTTTCCGAACGTCTCTACGGCGGTACTAACAAGCAGTTGATTGGCCGTGGCGTTGCGTCCCCTGGTTACGACCCGATGACGGCTCCGAACGACTGCTACAACGCCGTTGATCCCAACAATCGCCGACAATTCGTATCTTCGGCAACGGTCACCAATTGGGCAGGCCGCTACGATCACGGTTCGGCTTCGCACATTGGCTTTAACACCGTCCTTCCGCCCAATGCACCAGCGTGTGGCAACGATGGGAACGACAACGCGACCGATGCCGTGCTTCCACCCTCAAGCCAACACCCAGGTGGTGTCTTGGTGGCTTATGGTGACGCCTCGGTGAGCTTTGTGGCCGAAACGATCGATACCGGTAATACCGGGGCCGCTCCGGTCAATAGTGGCCCAAGCCCCTACGGCGTTTGGGGTGCGATCGGTAGCCGCGATGGTGGTGAATCGGTTCAGATCCCATAAGATGATTCAGTCATCCGAAACTAATAAGCAAAAAGGCCTCTCACTAATAGAGAGGCCTTTTTCGTTTGGTCTTTGTGGTCGAAACGTTGACTACTTCACGTCGAAGTCGAAGTGGTTTTCTCCGTCGGCCGTAACCGTGACTTTCAGCGGAGAAGACGTGCTCTTGGTGTATTCTCGTGGCATGAGCTCTTTCGTCTTGGGAGACGGGATAGGGCGTCCCATCTCCTGCATCTTCAGTTTCTCTTCTTCGCTCAGCCCGCTCTCGACTTCCTTCTTACTGATCGTAACGACATAGTCTCCCGGCAAAGCACCATCGCCTGCGACATAGGTCGTCAGCGTGAATGTGCCGTCTGCTTTGGTTTGTCCGATAGCTCCTTGCGAGTTGTTTGCAGCGTGGAATTGGATCCGGGCATCTTCAACGGGTGAGCCCGCTAACGTGACCGTTCCAGTAACCTTCGATCGAGCAGGGCGATCATCCGGCGGTTCGCTGCTGCAGCCGAGAGACACGGCCAGCGTAATGGTGGCAAGAAGCAAAAAAATCTTGGCATGAAGGTGAGATCGCATGAGTTTTACCTCAGGTGTGCAGTAAAGGTGGGAATCTTCGGGAGGGGGTTACTTCCAGTTTACCGTGAACAAGGCAAAAATAGTGCGTTGGAAATAAAAAAAGCGACTTCCTAGGAGTCGCTTTCTTCAAAAAACAGGAAACTCATCGTTACGCGGCCGAACGCTTTTCAGCGGTGTTTCCCGCGTTCTCTGCTTCGTCCTCGACGTACAGCCGGCAGTAGGTGCTGCTAGTCTCGATTAGCTCTTCGTGCGTGCCGGTTGCTTCGATCTGGCCGTGATTCATCACGATGATCCGGTCGGCCAATTGCAGCGTGCTGGCGCGATGCGTGATGAGGATGGCCGTTCGCCCGGCGATGCAGTTTTTCAAACTTTCATGAATCAGACGCTCGCTGTCCAGATCAATCTGGCTGGTCGCTTCGTCCATGATGATGATGTCGGGGTCCCGCAGCAGAGCTCGGGCAATCGAGATTCGCTGCCGCTGTCCGCCCGATAGGTTCGAGCCACTATCGCCACATAGCGTGTTGTACCCATCGCTCATGTGCGTCTGGATGAACTGATCGACGTAAGCAAGCTTGGCCGCGGTGATGACTTCTTCATCGGTCGCGTCCATGCGGCTGTAGCGAATGTTCTCGAGAATGGTCTCGTTGAACAAAACGGTCGATTGGGTAACCAAGGCAATCTGCGATCGCAGGTCACTTTGCTTGAACTGGCGAATATCGGTTCCACCGAGTTCCACCGTACCCAGGTCTGGGTCGTAGAAACGCATGAGCAAGTTGATCAACGTGCTTTTGCCACAACCATTGGGGCCGACAATTGCGACCGTCTCGCCTTGCCGGATCGTCAGATCGAGGTTCTTTAGGACCGGTGTCTTGGGGACATAGCAGAACTGCACTTCGTTGAATTTGATCTCGCGGCCGACGCTATCGATCGGCACAGGACGCTCAGGGTCCTGAATTGGGACTTCTTGCTGCAGCAGGGGATAAACCATTTCCGCGGCGGCAATGCCGGCCTGGATCGAGCCGAACACATCCCCCAACTTCCTCAGTGGGTCGGTGCAGCCGATCAAAAAGGCGTAGAAGGCCAGGATCGAGCCGAGTTCCATCGGCTTATCTGCCAGGGGAATACCAAAAATCTGCGTTTCCTGGTTCAGCACCAGGTAACCACCGGCGATCATCGACAGGCAGACCATGCCCAGGCCCAGCACTTCGTTGTTGACGCGGACCATCGAATTGAAGAACTGGATCTTCACGCGTTCCCAATACGCTTCACGCGACTTGGCCTCGAAGCGTTTGCGTTCGTAATCTTCCGTGCCGTACGCTTTGACAACGTAATAGCCGTTCATAACCTGCAGGAAAAAACCGGTAATCCGGGCCTGAATTTTGATCGACGATTTGCTCAGGTCCTTGATCGTTCGAGCCAGTTTGTATAGGACGAAAGCCGCGATCGGTGCGATCAACAGCGAAAGGATCAGCAGCCGCCAGTTGATATAAGCGGCACCGGCCAGGCAGGCAAACATCTTGACTGGTTCGCGGATGGTCTTGCCGAACAAGATCTCAAGCGCCGCGCCGATCGAGCCGACGTCGCCGTTCATGCGGGTCGTCGAATCACCGGTTGAAATGTTCGTTTTGCCCAGCCGAATGTCGAGTAACTTGTCGAACACCTGGTGCTTCAAGTCGAGCGTGGTCAATTGTGTGGCTCGGGCAACGAGCATCATGCTCATTGAGAGGAACACCCCTTTCACCAGGGTGCCGACCATCAGAAAGCCGACCATCAGCAGCAGCGTATTGAACGGGCTGTTGGGTGCATACGCGTCGATCCACGGCTGAGACTTTTCGATATTCGCAAGCTTGTCTTCCCAGCCGTTCATCGCGCTGTCATCGCGGCGCAACATTCGATTGATTTCGGCCCGCTTGATTGGGTCTTCGGTCCGTGCGATTTCCTCGTCGTAGCCATCGATGTTTTTACGGAGCCGGGCAATCTGCTCCCGGCAATTGACCGTCTCGCGCTCGGCCCACTGGTGCAGACTTTGCCCGTCGAAAATGATTTCGGCGAATGGATAGACGGCGCCGATATTCGCGCCCCATAAGAACCCCACCATCAACGAGCAGATGATGGAGCCGACGATGGACCAGCGGTAGTGGGAAACACAATGGCGAATCGCGAGCAGCAGATACTTCATGCTTCGGGTCGTGCATTCTCGGAAAGCAGTACATCTCGCGGCTTTAACCACAGGGTGTACTCTTGGAAATCTCGCCGTCGCAAACGCACATCCATTGCGCAATAGCGGCACGGCGAATCAGGAACCGAAGAAAGCTACAACGATTCGCGGTTGCCAGCAATATCAGTCGCGTCTGGGAAGCAGATTCCAGCCGATGCTAGCAGCGATTATTCAGGATCGTCGTTGGCGGCGAGCATTTTCATCTGGTTCGCCGCTTCCAAAACCCCCAACGCGAAGGAAGTCCCGAGCATTAGCTGCCCGGTCGTGTCGTAGTGGACGGTGTCTGGTAGCAGCGGCATGCCATCGGTGGGGACGTTCCACACACCGAGAATTGCCAGTTCGGATCCGCTGCGCATGTCGGCATCGGCTTGGGCCTGGCGGATCTCGTTGCGGTGGGTGAAGCGTTCCATCCACGGAATATTAGGAAGGACCTGACCCATGGCCAGTGGTACCGGACCGCTCTGGCAGTCTTCTTCGATTCGCGACTTGAGCAGCGCGATCGACTGGTCGTACTTCGTGGCGGAAATCTCCTGCTTGGCATCCGCTTCCCCCTGCATCCAGGCAATCCCTTTCAGCTGAGGATTCTTCCCGGCCTCTTTCAGCGCGGCAAACGCTTTGGTGAATTGATCGCGCAGTCGTTTGTAATGATTTCCCATGTTCGGGTCTTCCGGCGAGGTGCCGGGATAAAACGTACCGCGGTTGGGGCCTGGCTCTTCACCCATCCACTTGCCTCCGTTAAACCCCGCATGCAGCGGTTGGCCGCTGAGTGCGAACTTGACGATATAGATCGTCTTGGCAGGTGCAAGGGATGCCATCGTCCCGGCGAAACCAACTTCCGGTCCGAATCGCCCGCCCCCGTTGAGGTTCAAAGTCATCGGATCGAAGTCGACAAACTGCTTGCCATCCCAGTATTGCACCGACGGCAGCGGCGTCTTCCACTTTTCGGGAAGCTGCGACTTCGTACCGCTGCCGGCCATGTTCGACTGGCCGGAAAGAATGTAAACGTCGACCGCCTCCTGAGCGGAAGCCAACGACGATGCCACAAGCAGCAGAGCGAAAAGGAGCAGGGCAGGCGTACGAGCGAGCATGGCGGTTCACCGGGGAAGTGTTCAATGGGCGGGACATGGGCCTAATTCCCATCGTACCTGGGAAACGCCTTCGAAACAAAAAACGCCGCGAAACGAGTGGACCTTTGCAGCGTTATTACTTCTAGAGCGGGTGAAGGGAATCGAACCCTCGTAACTAGCTTGGGAAGCTAGGGCTCTACCATTGAGCTACACCCGCACGGGCTTCTTCTAAATATAACGCGGAGAGAATGGCGAGCAAGGATCGGCCGTCGTGAATTTGAATTCTGGCGAAGCGGTCAACTTTTGATCGTTCGCTTGGGCAATGTGATCGGATCATAACGGTTTGCTGGGCTCTGCGGTTTGGGCAATGCCTGCGTGTCGGAAAAATGCGGCGGTATAAGACGCGTGTCGTAAGCCAGCGCGCACAATTGGGAAACTCTCCCGAGAACCAAATCCCGGCCGGTGGCGGTATGCTTCGAATTTGGAAGGAATCTGACCGCGTCCTTTGGATGCTGATTCTGCTTTACCTGGTGATCATGACGGTCGCCGCGCTGCCCACACTGCAGCGCCGGGCCGCGGCCAATCGCCCGGCAACTTTATTGGAAATGGCCTGGGCCGCCGAAGGCAACCTCAGCGAAGCCGATCGAGCCGCCGCCCAACAGCGCTTGACCAGGCACCTGGCTTGGATGGAAAACAATCTTCCTGCGCAGTGGGGACGCTACTCGATCCAAGAGCGGGCCGAGTGGGTCTTTCAGTCGATGCACGAGCACTTGCTGTTCGGCGAGTACGACGAAAACCAGAACACCCTCAGCAAGGCCCTGCTCGAAGGAAACTACAACTGCGTTTCGGCGACCATTCTGTATCAGATTCTGACCGATCGGGCAGGGCTGCCTACCGTGGCGATGCAAACCCGCGGGCATGTCTGGTGCCGCCTGTTGAGTCGTCCGGAGTTGGACGTCGAAACGACCTGTCCGACGTGGTTTCTGCTCGAGCCGCACGATCAAGGTCAATCCCCTGCGATACAAGCCGCGGATGAAGCACGAACGCTTTCGGCGCGTGGACTGGCCGCGAAGATTCCGTACAACAAAGCCAGCCTGGCCGCCGCGCAAGGAGACTACTCTGGCGCGATCGAATACTTGAACTTCGCCCTGTCGCTCGATCCGCAAGACGCGGCGGCGATGCGGAATCGCAGCGCTATTTTGAATAACTGGGCCGTGGCGTGCATCGGGGAGAAGGACTGCCAGACGGCGCTCGATATCCTCGAGCGGATGGAAGCCCAGCGTCCTCATGATCCTGACCTGGAAGGGAACCGCAGTAAGATCGTTGATGCGGTGATCGATCAGTGGTGCCACCAGGGGCGTTACTCCGAGGCATTACGCTTGTTGCAAATGCAGGGCGACCCGTCGCAAAGCCGGCACTCGGTCCGTTCGCTTTACCAGGCCTGGATTCAAGACGCCGCCAGCCGTGGCGATTGGTACGAGGCGAAGAACGCGCTGCGACTGGCCATCTCGGCCCATCAAGACGATCCGTTAACCGTCGCTCAACTTCGACGCCAGTACCGCCAGCTGATTTCCGGCTAAAGCATCCTTGTTTTCGTAATTCTTTTCACTTGCCAATCGTCGAATCGTGACCTATTTATTTCATTAGTTCTGGGGCAAGCGTTGTGAGGAAGGTCCGCGCAGACCGGTTATTCCGAATGCACGGCCAACAACGGCTCTTCTGAACATCCTCCTTATTCGCGTGCACCCTTGCGAGCGGTCTGCTTCGCAAGCCGAATCTCGTCTCCGACTCGTTCCTTATCAGGTTGAACCCATGGCAAGTTGCGCTATGACCACGTCTGAATTTGCATTCACCACGGTTCCCAATTGCTCCGACGAGAGCGATACCAAAGTGCGTGCAACCGTAGGTCAGCTCATCACCAGGATTCTGCCGAAGAAGATCACCAGCGAACGGCGGCGCGACTTTCGCTATCCCTATCCGCACTTGATCTACCTGACGCCGATCGATGCCACCGGCGAGCCGCTCAACGAGTTGTCGACGGTCGTGGTCGGAAAGAATATCACCGAACGCGGAATCGACTTCTTTCATCGCGAACCACTTCCCTATCGGCGCGTGATCCTGACGCTGGAAGCCGAAGATGGAACGCGGGCCTCGCTGGTGACCGACCTGCTATGGACGCGATTCACGCGACAAGGCTGGTACGACAACGGAGGCCGCTTCCTGCATGTGTTGACCCAAAACGGCCCGTGCTAACGATTCGATACCAGAGAAAATACTTAGATTTTCGGGTGGCCCAGAGACAACTCTCTGGGCCACCCCTTGAGTGTCTACTTAAGCATGCGCATCACGGCTGGATACTTCTGGAAGATGTCGATCAATTCCTGACGCGTCACCGTTTTGTCGGCGTTGGTGTCGAGGCGATCGAAGACGTTGTGCCCTTGCTCAGGCACCTCGGATCGAGCCACTTCTCCATCCTGGTTTTCGTCGAACTTGGTGATCAGTTCGTTCGCCTTGTTGAGCACCGCTTCAGGTACTTCGCCAGGCTCGGACTTTTTGGCTAAGGTCTTAGGATCGACCGGAACGGCGACGTCGAAATAACCGATCATCATCTCATCCCAGGTTTGATCTCCCCAGCGGACCGTCTTGGTCGGGTCGGGGTTGAAGAGGTTCTCTTCCGAGTTGTCGTAGTGGGCGATGGCCTGCACGTACGAGCCCTTGGGCATCTTCTTCGGCTCGGCCAGTTCGTAGGCGGTTTGCCAGTTGAAATCGTACGCCGGGATATCGATCAGAATCTCTTCTTTGCCATCGTTGACCCCCACGTACCGAAACGCTTTGCCACGCAGGTGCATGTGCGGCATAAAGCTGAGGATGACGGTGTCGTCACTCGGCGACGGCTTCGACCTGGCTTCGACTTTGAAATTGTTATCCCCCGGTGGAATCGCAAGGCGGTGATTGACCGCGCTGGTCGTTTTCACTTCGTACTTCACGTCCTTCGGGTCCATGAAGTTAAAGCCGATCTGGCTGAGGTCTTCCTGCGGCGATCCAATCGGCGTGTAGTGCATCTGGAAGACGAGCCGCGATCCGGCCGGAATGCGTTTGGCCATCCCTTCCGGGTAGTTTCTGGCCAGCTTGCCGGGAACGTAACCGACCAGGAACCCGCGTGCGCCCCCTCCCAGTTCACGACCGTCGGCACCCGGAGGCAAGGCGAAACAGAGGATGTGGTGAACTACCTGCAGGTTGCCGGCCTTAAGTTCGGCTCCCTTGATCCACTTGTCTTCGGTAAAGCCAGGATCAGTGACGAAGTACTTGTATTTGACTTCTCCTTCGGCCGGAACCTGGTACGGTTCTTTCGTGATGTCGAGGATCAACTCCGGCTTTTCCGGAAGAGTCCAACCTTCGACGTACTTAACCGGCTCTGGCAGTCGCTTGGGATCTCCTTCCGGGGCACCGGCCTCGACCCACTTCAGGATCGTGTCCTTCTCTTCTTTGGTAAGGTGACGATCGTTGGAGAAGTGTCCGTACTTGGGATCGGCGTGCCAGGGAGGCATGCGTTGGTCTTCCACCACTTCGGCGATCATCTCCGCCCAGCCAACCACTTCGTCGTAGTCGGTCAGCGCGAACGGAGCAATCTGACTTTCGCGGTGGCATTCGACGCAGCGCTTCTGGAAGATGCGGGCAATTTGATCAGAGTACGTTACCTGCGAGGTTTCGTCCGCCTCGAGTATGCGCCCGATGTGACAGCCGACCGGGTCGGTCTCGGGCACGCTCACCTTCTTGCCGGCTAAAACTTCCTGGATCGCGATCTTGAGGTCGTCGCGCGTCGCGCCGTCGCGAATGTTGCCAACCAGAAAGTGGTCGTCGATGCGTCCGCGATAGCGAATGGTTCTTTCCTGATCCAGCAGGACGACCTCAGGCGTTCGCTCGGCACCGACTTGGTCGGCCAGGCGATTGGCCAGATCTTTCAGGAAGGGGATCTCCAGCGAGTGAACCCTGGCAAACGAAGCCATCTCGGTGATCGAATCGTGCTGGTTGGCATCGACAGCCAGAATCGAGACCTTCTGATCTTTGAACTGGTCAGCCAACTGCCCAAGCGTGACGGTGTACCGCTTGGCAACGGGGCATTCACAACCAATAAACGCCAGGACGACGACTTCGCTGTCAGCGTAGTCCGAGAGCTTGTGTGTTTTGCCGCGGAAGTCCTTCAGTTCGAACCCTTCGATCTTCTTGCCGATCGGCTGCGGTTCGACTTTCGATTCACGAGCCCAGACCGGCGAAACCAGTAGGCAGCTGAGAGAAAAGATGAGGATGAGGCGGTACACGGCGTAAACACTCCTGAAAACCAAGGCCAGGCGAGAGATTCTCTACCTCATAAACTGTAGTGAACAGCCAGAAGTTTCGCCTACCCTAAAATTTTCAGGTTTTTGCCTGCCAATGAGAACGCTAGCCAGGTAGCTTGTGGTCGTAGCCGATGCCAGAAGTACCGATCGACGCAGATCCGCTCTTAAAAGTTGCTCAGGCGGTTGACGCTGATGTTGACCCCTTGGAAGGGTACCACCCCGTAAATCCCACGTGTGAAGACCAGTTCAATGAACTCGTCGGCCCACAAGACCGGGCTCTTGGGCACGATGACGATGTCGGCATCGCGAATCCAAAGTTCGTCCGACGGGGCAGGGCGTTTGCCGTACAGGGCACCCTTCAGGTCAAGCTTGGTCGCCATCAAACGCCAGTCTTCGGCGCGGCGGAAGACGACCACCTCGCGCAGGTTGGCCCCGACGTTCCAACCGCCAGCCATGGCGATGCTTTGAATGGCGGTCGTCGGACCGGTCAGTTCGTAGCGGCCTGGGTTGGGGACTTCCCCTAGCACGTAGATATACCGTGGAGCTCGGTCGATCAGGACCGGAGTGATTTCGATCCCTTCGATCTCCTGGGCATAACGCTGGTCGATCTCGCGTTTGAGTTCGTCGAGCGTCAACCCCTGGGCAGGCACGTTGCCGATCAGGGGAAGTTGAATGGTCCCTTCCGGCGTCACTCGGCTGCTGCGTCCCTGACCACCGGTGCCGTATCGACTATCGACCGACGCACGCAGGTCTTCCAGCTTGGTGCTCACTTTCAGCGGCGTGACGGTGATTGCGGGAACCTTGTAATACTGTTTGTATTCCTCTTCGAGATAGGTTCGCAGCTCATCGACCGTGCGTCGCGCGGCGTGAACCTGATTGAGCAGCAGCAGAGTAATCGTGCCGTCGGGTTGAATATCCTGCTCACGGTTGATATCAGGATCGGTCAGCGACTCGATGCGGACTTTGTCGCCAACCTCAAAACGGTAAGGGCTTGTCGTCTGTTGCCGCGTAAGTCGATAGACGAAGTCGAGATCGTCCCCCACGCGCAGTCGGTACTCCGGCACATGAGCCGTACGAGCCGGGCCGACGTATTCGCCTTGGGCGAAGACCTGCCAGGGGATCGGACGGCGTGCGTTCCAGTGCGGTTCCCCCTCGCAGACCGGGTCGGTCGAGTCGACGCCAACCAGAACCTGTCGTTCTTGAGGGTTGCACGAAGGGGCCATCATTTGGGCCCACGCCGACGAAGTTGCACAGGCGACGATCAAGCTGCAGAGAGTGAGTTTATAAGTACGCATCAGGTCGAATCCTTGACCAGGCTATCGAGTCGATCGTGAGGGGGAACGGTGACGCTGGGCAACCGGTTGGCTGTTGTCTTCCGGTTGCGACTGCTTGAGGCCGGCATCGGCGCGTCCGTTTTGTGCCATTTGCTCGGGCGAAACCCAACGAACGGCATCCAGTCCGGCGTTCGTCTTGGCGAATTGATGGGCCGCTTCCGCTTCGAGGGAAGCTCGTCGAGCCATCTCGACTTCACCCAACGATTGATGCACCGAAGCCAGGTTTTGCCAGATTTCGGCACGCGGCGAAGCCTTGATTCCTTGCAGCAGGGCCTGCTTGGCGTCTTCCAGTTGTCCATAGCGGGCCAATAGAACGCCCAGTTCGTTGGCGGCTTCGAAGTTCGAGCCATCAACGGCCAGAGCCGTCTGGAAAAAGGCGATCGAACGCGGGCCCACCAGCGTACGGTTGTCGCCGGTCGTGCTATTGAGGTACTGCTGAATGCGTCCCAGTCCAACCAGTGCCCGGGCCGTTTCCGGCATGCCGCCGCAAGCGACGTTCAGACGCTCTTGAGCGTAGGCGAAGTAGGCCTGAGCGGCCGTGAGCGCCGTTTCATATTCCAAGTTTTTGTTTTTGAGGACAGGAGTTCGATGAGCATCCACAACCAAATTCAAATCGACGTTGGCTTCCAGCTGCGCGCCAGCGGGAATGAATTCGCCCGCTTCGTCAAGAGCCGCGATGGCATCGGCCAGCGCGTCGCTGTGGTGATGCGACTTTTCGGCGGTGTCCAGCGTTTGCGTGGCCAGACGCAGGGCCTGAATGAATTCAGCACGTGCCGAGTAGTACGCACCACGCTGAGCCAGAATCAAACCATGATCCACCAGGGTGGCCATGCGTCCACGAACGGCCAACAGGGCATGATCAATCTGGGCCGGGCTTTGCGTAGCCGGCACAAAGCTGGGGGGCATTGAAACCGAGCGTGGCGTGCCGGTGCGCGACGGCAACGGCATGTCGGTGACGTCCACGACGTCCTCCTTGGCTGGGTTCAGCGTAATCCCTTCAGACGGCGCCGTCGGGGCGAGGCTCACGAACCTGGAAGTTGATCCTGCGGGTTGATTGGGTTTCTGCGGCGGCGACTGCTTCTCGACTTGTCGAGGCGAGTTTCCCAGGAAGTTGGGCATCACCGGCGATTGGGGAATCTCACGCATCGCGGGAGCTTTGACCGGTTCGTCTTCGACCTTGGGCAGAAGCTTCAGCTCAGGCTGCGCGCTGACCAGGGGCGCCTTGGCCGGCGGCGGTGGCAGCTTCACTTGAGGTGCCGGAGCGTTTTGCGGCGTTTCGATCTGAGGTGGATTGAGCGCGAGCGGTTCGAGCTGACGACTAGGGGCAACCGGCTGGCTGGGTTCAAGTACCGACCGCATGGTCTCCGGCGTCTTGGCGACGGGCTTATCAGCGATCGGCTTGACGGGTGCAGGCGGTGCGACTTCGGGCTTTTTTGGCGCAGAATTCGTCTCGGCGACATTTTGCTTTGGGCCGGGGATGTGAGTCGGAGGCTCAAGCAGAAGCTCTTCCGGCATCCGCGGCTTTGATGGCGCCGGCTTTGCGGGAGGTTCGACCTGGGGTGACTTTTCCGATGCTTCCGATTTTTCGATTTTCAACGGGAAACGGATCGTTTCGAGCGACGTTGGTTTATCCGCTGGATTGGGCTTGGTGACGGGAGGAAGACGCTTGGGATTGGCGTAGGGATTGTTGACGATGTTCTCGTGGGCTTCGCTGATTTCCAGATGAGCGGCCAACTGAGCCATGGGGCGAACGTCTTCGGGCGCATGAAAGAGATTGGGTGCGCTAGCCGGCGCTTCGGCGTCGTTGGCCACCTTCGAATTGCGCCCACAGCCGACGATCACTAACATCGTCAAACTCAGTGCAATCCCAACTCGGCTGGTTGAGGGCAGAGGTCGATCCATCGGTCCATCCATGAAGTGTCAAGGGATGCGGCGCATTGCCATCCGTGCAACGGCGCATCGATTCCTAAACACGAAATCGACCAATCGATTTCAATGCAATCACTCAAACCGCGCACACGAGTGATGCTCGTCGAGGGGGCGGCACTCATACCTGATACATGCCTCAGGAGGGGAACGTTCCGGATAATCGTTACAGACAAACTTAGCCTGCGTGAGGTTTACCGAAAGTTGAGGGGAAAGGAATATGGTTTTCGTAGTAATTAATCATTAGCACATCGTGAAACGTAATCTAACTTTGGTTGAACTGAAAGAATCAGTGGCTTAGCCCCCAAGCCTTGGAAAGAACGTTATCTTGACCTTCAGCAAAACAAGTCAGCCCGAACTTCCTCCGACTCGCAGCCGGGTATTGGTTGTTGACGACGATAGGCTCATTCGAACTCTCATTCGCGAGTTTCTGACGCGCGAAGGGTACGAAATCGTTACGGTTGAAAACTGCCGGCAGGCCTTGGAAGTGTTGGAAGAGGAAAAGAACGAGTTCAAGTTCCTGGTGACGGACTGGGAATTGCCGGACGGTTCAGGGATCGATCTGATCCGGCACGTGCGACATGTCGTCAGTTCGCATTACATGTACATCGTGATGGCCACGTCTCACGGCAATCGTGAGAACTTGACCCAGGCCCTCAACGCTGGGGCCGACGATTTTTTGGCCAAGCCGATCGATCGTGGTGAACTGGTCGCGCGCATGCGATCGGGTCAGCGAATTCTGGCCTTGGAAACGCGCCTGACGCACCTGGCCAACAGCGACCCGCTGACCAGCCTGCCGACGCGCCGTGTGTTTGAAGAGATGGTTTCCAAGGAATGGAGCCGTTCCAGACGCCATCGATTGCCACTGTCATTCGTGATTTTCGATATCGATTATTTCAAACGAATCAACGACGTCCACGGTCATGTTTCCGGTGACCAGGTCTTGCGGGAAATCGGTCGGATTCTCTCCGATTCGGTTCGCAAGTCGGATATTATCTGCCGCTACGGTGGCGAAGAGTTCTGTGCCGTGTTGCCGGAAACCTCTTCCGCCCAGGCATGCATCTGGGCCGAGAACCTCCGTAAGCGAATCGCCGAAACCGAAATCATCCTCGACTCGGCAGTGGTCAACGTAACGACCAGTTTCGGCATCGTCGAAGCGATGGCCGAAATGGAAGAATTGGACGACCTGATCGAGATCGCCGATCAATGCCTGATCGAAGCTAAACAAAAAGGGCGCAACCAGGTCGTCTCGTTTAATAACCTCCAAAACGCCGTTTGCTGTGGCGATACGGGGCACCTTGACCTGGTGTTCGGTGGAGCCGTCGCGGCGGACGCGATGACTCCGGTGGTCAGCACGGTGACGCCTGATTCAAGTGTTATCGATATCAGCCAGTTTTTCTTGAACTATCGAATTCCGTCCGCACCGGTCGTCGATCACGAAGGTAGCCTGGTCGGGATCGTTTCGGAGAAGGATCTGATGTCGGTCGCCTGTCGGCCGAACCCTCACGAGATCACGATCGCCGAAGTGATGCGAAAAAACCTGATCTGTTATCCACCAAACATCCCCCTGCGGATCGTCTGGGAATTCCTCAACCGTGTTTCCATTCGCACAGTCTTGATTACCGAGAACAGCAAGACGCTGGGCGTCCTCAGCCGACAAAGTATCCTGCGTTGGCTGGCCAACACCACATGGAACCAAAACGGACCGATGGGACATGCTGGTGATGTCAGCAACACATCGTCGCAACGGCTCGAGGTCGCTGCCAAACTGCTGGCCGAAACTTCGCGTCAGTTGACCAACGACGTTGAAGTGCGTACCGAAGACGAACACGCCGCCATGGTGATTGGTACGGTCTCGAAGATGCAAGATCTCATGACCGATCTCCTGGAAGCCGTTCGAGGTGGTTCCGGTTCGGGAGCCATGTCCTTGGGGACCGCGTTCAACACGACCGACTTCTAAAAGGGGCGGCCGCTTCCGACGTTAGCGAACCCAGATTTTGTAAAGCCACTGAATCGTCTTGGGGAAAGGCTCTCCGTCGAGCGATGCGTTCACCTCGAACCCACTCGCCGAGGCAGGGATCTCCGGGGTGGGAAATCGCTCTTGGGGAATCACGTCGACACACACCTCGCTGCCTTTGACGCTCCAAACCCATGGGCCGTCCCGTTCCAGTTTGGGATCGATCATCTCCTCCATCACGCAGCCGTAGTGACTGCAGATCCGCATCGGGTAGTCCTTCATGCGGCAGGCCACCGAGAAGTGAATCCCGCCTGGCTCGGCCATCGGCTCGACGGCGGCCGACCAGTGGCTGTCGCCCGCCATGCCCACCAACAGAGCCACGGTCCCTTCCTGGCGCTGTTCCAGATGGATCTCTTGTAACGGAGGGCTTTCCGGCCACGGCTGCTCGTCGTCTCCTTCGATCGAAACGAACAACGGAATGCACTCGTCCCCCTGGACCAGCGCGATGATGTGGCCGAAGCGGTCCTTCTGCTTCACGAAATTGATGAACAGCCCGACGCCGTCTTCGCGAATCGATTCCACGAAAAAGGCTTCGGCAGGGGATGAGGATGATTCTGACACGAATGAGTTTCCTGGTGGTTAATTCTGCGGCGATTCCTGGCCGACTCGCCAACGCAAGTAGGCGTCGAGAAAGCCTTGGATGTCGCCGTTCATGACGCTATGGAAACTGCCCATATAATAGCCAGTCCGGGCATCCTTCACGCGTTGATCGGGGTGCAGGAAGTAATTGCGAATCTGCGAGCCGAACCCTACCTTGGCTTGGGTCTTGTACTTTTCGGCTTGCTGGCTTTCGCGGCGTTCTTCCTCTACCCGAGCGATCCGCGAACGCAGCATCTTCCAGGCCTGGGCTCGGTTTTTATGCTGGCTGCGTTCCTGTTGACACTGCACGACGATCCCCGTGGGAATGTGCGTCAGGCGAATCGCACTGTCGGTCTTGTTCACGTGCTGACCCCCGGCTCCGCTAGCCCGGAACGTGTCGACGCGGACGTCGTCTTCATCGATATCGACTTCTTCACTGTCGGGAATCTCCGGCGAAACGTCGACCGCGGCGAAGCTCGTCTGACGTTTGCCTTCCGAGTTGAACGGACTGATCCGCACCAGGCGGTGCATGCCGGTTTCTCCTTTCAGGTAGCCGTAGGCCATCGGACCGCGAACGACGAAGGTCGCGTTGTTGATGCCGGCCTCTTCGTTGTCCGTTCGATCGATCAGTTCGACGTCGTACTCGTTTTGATCCGCCCAGCGGCCATACATCGTGAGCATCATTTCCGCCCAGTCGTTGGCATCGGTACCACCGTCACGGGCATTGATCGTCACGATCGCGCCGCAGTTGTCGTATGGCCCGTCGAGAAGCGCTTTCAGCTCCAACGTCTCCAGATCGGATTCCAGCTTCTCGAGCGTGCCGGGCACTTCGTCGGCCAGGGATTTATCTTCCTCGGCCATCTCGAGCATCACGTCCAGGTCTTCGATGCCGGACAGGCACTCATCCAACGGTTCCACAAGGCTCTTGAGCGACTTCATCTGGCCGACCGTCTCCTGGGCTTTCTCTTGATTGTCCCAGAAGTCAGGGGCCGACATCCGCTGCTCGATATCCTTCAGCTGCTGCTGCTTGGCAGCGTAGTCAAAGAGAGTCCTTTAACTGAAGGAGTCGCTGACGGATGCTCTCTGCTCGATCGTAAAACTCGCGTTCCATGGTGGATCCGAGAAAAGTTCGTGGGGTGCTCTTTAATGTCGTGCTCAATCTCTCTTGTCCCCTCTCCCTTTGGAAGGGAGAGGGGACAAGATTTTGTCTAATCCTTCAACTCGAAGATCGCTTCGACTTCGACGGTCATGCCGGCGGGCAGCGCGTTCACGCCGATGGCGCTGCGCGCCGCGATGCCGCAGTCTTCGCCGAAGACTTCTTTCATCAACTCGCTGAAGCCGTTGATCACCGCCGGTTGTTGGGTGAAGGAGTCCTGGCAGTTGACCATGCCGAACGTTTTCACCAGGCGTTTGATTTTGTCGAGGCTGCCCAGGTGGGCCTTCAATGTCGCGAGCATGGCCAGGCCCGTTTGGCGAGCGGCCGCGTAGCCCACTTCCTGATCGACGTCGACCCCCACTTTGCCCAACTGAAGCGTACCGTCCGGGCTCAGCGGACCGTGACCCGAGAGGTAAACAAGGTTCCCGACTGTGACCGCAGGCTTGTAAAGCCCCATGGCCTTTGGCGCCGGCGGCAATTCCAAGTTCAAAGCATCCAGGGCGGCATCAAAGCTCATGATGTTTCTTTCGGTTAGGGTTTTTCCGGTCCCCTCTCCCTTGGAAAGGGAGAGGGGACTAGAGGATTGGTTATTTCTTATAAACGTCGTCTGGGTCGACTAGACGTTCTGCGACGATTTTGGTTTCGGTGGGGCCGACTTCACGAAAGAAACAGGTTCGGAATCCTTCGTGACAGGCCGCCCCTTTTTGGTCGACCTTCAACAGAACCGTATCGGCGTCGCAGTCGACCAGAATCTGCCGGACCTGTTGCTGGTGACCACTCTCTTCCCCTTTCCGCCACAACTTGCCGCGGCTGCGACTGAAGTAGACGGCTCGGCCGGTAGCGAGCGTTTCCTGGAACGCCTCGCGGTTCATCCAGGCCATCATCAATACCTCGCCATTGTCGACATCTTGGGCAATCGCCGGTACCAGACCGCCGGCCTTGTCAAAGTCAGGCTCGCGGGGCAAGGAGATGGACATCGCTGGACTCTTATTTCATTGGCCGGGCAAAAGGGAATCAATTCGGTTTAGTGTGGCTTTTTCCGCGACAATCGGCAACCGGGCACACCCATTCCGATCCCCTCGCACGGCGAGGGGATCGGATTTCTTAAAGCACCGGGTAAGCGGTAGATCTGGCGCGGGATGATCAATCGGTCTTTCCCGAAGACCCCGTACATTCGGACTGAGTTCGCTAGCGGTGTAGTCAATGGAAGCAGGATGCCGAATCGATAACTGTTGGGCCGCCTCGGCGGCGTTTTGGGACCACCCCTTGCCAGCTTTCGTCGATCTCCCCCATGTCCTGCTGAGGTTCCGTCGTGAAGAAGTCACTAAGTATTGTCATTCCGGTTCACAACGTTCAGTCGAGCATTGTTGCCGAAGTGGATCGTTTGCTGGAGATCGTGGCCGATCTGACGAGCGATTTCGAACTGATGATCGTGGACGATGGTTCGACCGACGGTACCGAAGAAGTTCTGTACGAAATCTCGTGCCGTTATCCGCAGGTCCGCTCACGCCGCTATACGCCGCGACAAGGCCGAGCTACGGCGATCGATCTGGGCCTGGCCGCTGCCGCCGGCGAGATCGTCATGATTCAGGACATGGATCACAAGTTGACGACCGAAGACATCCAATCGCTGTGGGCGATGCACTTCGACGCGTCGGCCGCTCACTCGCGTAGCGTGGTCCAGCGTCCAGCAGCACCAGTTGTGAAACCGCAGCCAGCGACGCCACAACCGGCCAAACCGCTGCTGCCCAGCGACCCGCAGCCACTCGAGCAAGATCTGCTCTCACGTCTATCGAATTGGGGTGCCGACATCAGCGAGATGGAATCGCTTACGGAACTTTCTTTGCCCGAAGAAGAAGTCTCTGCGGCGACCAACGAAGCCGTTCAACCACCGGCACCGCGTCTGAAAATGCCTCGTTTTCTCAGGCGGATCCACGAATTCGCAACTGGCGAATAACAGGCAATCTGAGAAAAGTTTTCCGTTCGTCCAGATGCTGCCCCTTACAGATGCAGTTGCGGCGAATTATTTCCCGATAAATGTGGTAAACTCTTGATTCGGTCGGAACCATTCGATAGAATCAGCCAGTGCCTTCAAAATGTTTCAGGTAATATTTTCCTCATTTTCCCTCCAAGGTGAACTTTCCGGCATTGATCGCTGGGGAGTGAACCCCGGGCAGCTTCGGAATCATTCCGATGCTTGAAGCGTTTTCAGGCACACTTATCATGAAGTTCGGTCGCGTCCTGTTTCTCCTCGAGGGCGTAACTAGACTTCCAAACTAGGCTTGGCAGACGGGACTAGGCACCCCAGCCAATTGGCCTTAGATCGCGGTAAACGGAACAGACAAGAAGCATTCCAACAACCCTCGCTAAATGTGCCCGCGCGCTGATCGGTGAGGTTGATGTCGTGTTGTCTCTACGTTGCTAACGACTACGGCCCAGCGGCAGTCGGTTAAGCCTCCGGAACAAGGGAGGACTTCTCATGGCAACGGTTCCATTCACCATGGACCCCGCGGTTTACGCGTACGCGCCTTCCGAGATGGGCAACAGGTCCCCTCGTAAGTTGCATCGCATCCGCGAACTTCGCAAGCAGCAAGGCGTTTCACTTCGCACCGCCTCGAGAAAGTTGGGCATGCCCGCTTCTCAGGTTCGTGAAGAAGAGAAACCCGACACCGACCTTTTGGTCTCGCAACTCTCGCAATGGGCCGACATCCTGGATGTGCCCATCGCTGACCTTCTGGAAGAGCCCCAGAACAACCTTTCGTCCCCGATTCGTGAACGTGCCAAGCTGGTGCGGATCATGAAGACGGTCAAAGCGATTTCCGAGCGGACTCAGGAAGCCAACATCGGAATTCTAGCCGAGGTGCTGGTCGATCAACTGGTCGACTTGATGCCGGAACTGGCCGACATCAATGCTTGGAACAACGTAGGCCAGCGTCGTTCACTGGACGATCTTGGCCAGATCGCCGAGCGGCGTATTTCCTGTGATTCCATCATCGGCGCGATGCGAGACTAAGAGTTTTCAATCGCGCTTCAGATAAACAAACTCCCCCTGGTGCCCAGGCTGCTCGGATGCGGCCTGGGTCCGTTTATTTCTTGCCCTGGTCAGACAAGATCTTTCAGATGGAAGTGAAACTTGCCGAGCTTTCCTCCATAGTTGCCGGCTGAGATGACCAGTACTCCCTCGATGGCCGCGGCGTGCATGGCCGTTTTCATCCCCTCGGCAACGGCTTGTTCACTGGCACCATCTAACACGATTTCCAGCACGCAGTGGGCCCCTTCAACCACCTGCGACTCGACGCGTCCCCTCAGGGTGGGGCAGTTGGTGTCGGAGGTCGATGCCATTAGGCTTTTGTATTTCGAGCCCACTTTACTACCGCTGCGAGCCACACCGCCAGGAAAGGGGGCGATCACGTTGGCCAGCGGCGCGATGGCCTCGACGGCCTGGCGAGCCGCGGTGAGCGCGGTGGATTGATCGACGGCCTGAAAGATGATGTTGCCGCCGGCGACTCCCTTTTCGATGCCAAGCGATTCGACGCAGAAGAACTCTCCGTCCATGACCGGAATTCGCCAGTAGCGAGTGCCGTCGATCACTTTGCTTTTCTGAAAGCCGTCGCCAAAGTAGCGGAGCGACTTACCGAGCGGCATTCGCTTTTCGGCATCGGGCAGACCATCAAACACGGCCGTCGACGCGCAGGTCATCACGCATTGACCTACCCGCTTGGTGATCGCTTTGGCCAATGCATCGGCCGAGAAGCCAAAGGCCAGGACCGACGCGCCCGGGCGGCCGTCTGGGGTTTCTTCGGGGGAAAGCAGCCGCTCGACGCCCACCTCGGCATCGCAGGCAATCACGCTGCTGCCGTAGCCGCTCACTTCGTTGGTCGCGGCGCGCAGCCAGTGGTCGTCAAAGGCTGTGATCATCAGCCGCGTGTAGACCATGCCAAAGGCTTCGGCGAAGGTATCAACGATCTGCGTGTTGCCAATCTGCACAGGTGCATTCCCCGGGATCCATGTGAGTACGAGACCTTCTATCTTCCCCCGACCCGCGCGCATTGCCAACCCCGCACCGCCATCTGCCTGGGTAACCAAATCGGCGTCGGGGATCTACAATAGGGTATTCGTGTTGCATCGTGTCTCGCAGAACTTCCGAAGGAATGATGGACGAACAAACGCCCAGGCCCCGTGTTGCCGTGATCGGTGGTGGTATCTCCGGACTTGCCGCCGCGCATCGGCTCGTGGAATTGAACCCTGCGTACGACGTGCACGTCTTCGAAGCGGATGACCGGTTGGGTGGCGTTCTGCAAACGACGACGACCGCCGATGGTTACTTGCTCGAAAACAGCGCGGACAACTTCATCACCAACATCTCGTACGCGCTCGACCTATGCCGCCGCTTGGGGATGGAAGAAGATCTGCTGCCGACCAACGAGGCTTTGCGTAAGGCGTACGTCGTTCGCCGCGGCAAGTTATATCCGGTGCCTGAGGGCTTCGTGTTGATGGCCCCCAGCAAGATGTGGTCGGTGATCACGACCCCCATTTTGAGTTGGGCCGGCAAGCTGCGTCTGGCCAGGGAGTACTTCGTCGCGAAGCGGGAAGATCCTTCGGACGAGTGCCTGGAGTCGTTCGTCACGCGCCGCTTAGGTAGGGAAGCGTACGAGCGTCTCGTGCAGCCGCTGATCGGCGGGATCTATACGGCCGATCCCACCAAGCTCAGCATCCAGGCCACGCTGCGGCAGTTCGTCGAGATGGAGCAAAAGCACGGCAGCCTGATCAAAGCCGCCCAGCGTAAGGAAGCCAATGGGCAGAAAAATGAGAGTGGCGCCCGGTACTCGATGTTCGTCGCGCCCAAGCAGGGGATGGGGCAACTGGTGCAAAACCTTCAGCAGCATCTTTCCGCGCAGACGATTCATCTCGGCACGCCGGTTTTCTCGATTGAAAAAACAGACGATCGTTGGACCGTGCGAACATCCAGTGAGAAACACGCCTTCAATGCGGTGATCATGGCGTTGCCGGCCCCTGCGGCGTCGAAGGTTCTGCACGCGTTTCCCGTTCTGGCTGAGAATCTGGAAGCAATTCCTTATGCAGGCTGCAGCGTGGCGATTCTTGCGGTGGATGAAAAGCAGATCACGCGTCCGGTGGCTGGCTTTGGGTTTGTCGTGCCAGAGATCGAGAACCGGAAGATCTTGGCCGGTAGTTTTTCCAGTGCCAAATTCCCCGGGCGTGCCCCGGACGGAAAGGTGATCATACGCGTGTTCGTCGGTGGTGCGTGTCATCCGGAACTGGCCGATCTTTCAGACGACGAGATGAAGCAAGTGGCGATGCAGGAACTGGGCGAACTGATCGGCCTGCGAGGCGAGCCAGAGAAGTTTCTCGTCACGCGGTGGATGGGCAAGATGCCGCAGTATCATCTGGGGCATCTCAATCGCGTGGCGATGCTCGAGGAGGAAGCGGCCCGACTGCCCGGTTTGGAACTGGCCGGCAATGCTTACCGAGGCGTGGGGGTGCCGCAGTGCATCCAAAGCGGCGAACAGGCAGCCCAGCGAGTGTGCGAATACTTAAGCGTCAAGCGGCCGCCAGGTTGATGCTCGCGACTCGGCCTTCGAGGAACGTCAGGTCGAGGCCGGCGTGTTCTTCTTTTGCCTGATGCAGCGCGCTGAGTGCGGCTTCGGGATCGTCGTTGTACTGCCGGGCAAACGCTTGCTGATCGGTGGCCGCTTGAATGGCCGCTGTCTGCGCGGCGATTTGCGCGAGCAGTCGCTGGGCTTCTTCCGATTGTTGCAGTAGACCTTTGGTTTGCTGGGCGAACGCATCGGCACCATTCACGGCGATCTCGCCGTTGGGGTCGATCCGCAGTTGAAACGACTCCGGCAGGTCTTGTCCGGCTTGATGGAACGTGCGACGCAGAAGGTCTTCCAGGTCTTCCAGCGAACGCCCCAACTGATCTTGAAGCTCGTCAACGTTGCCGCCCAGTAGACCGCTGGCGGCGAGCAAGGATTCGAGAGAGGTGTCATCCGGCGTATTGGTTTCCGCCGTCTTTTCCGCTTCTCCTTGAAGCAGCGAGAAAACGCCATCCGAAAGTTGCCGGGCCGCTCCGGCCGCCATCGAAGCCGCGCCGATTCCCAGTGGTATAGCGGTTGCAATATTCATCCGCGCATTCCTGCAGGTGTGACAGCCCCCCGTCTCTCTTGGTATCGACTCCGCAGGCATGCCGACTTTAACGATTAGAGCAATTGTGGCGAGGGAAAAGAGACGTGTGCCCCTGCATGGTCAAGAAGAAGAAAAAGTTCCCATTACCTACGATCGCCAGGCAATCCAACCTCTTTTCTGGTATCTCAGGATACCCTGCCCCGGGATGAGGTTACCATTAGGTAATGGGAACAAATTCTATGTTCGGTGAATCGATTTTCACATCGATGTCATTGGTTCGTCAGGTGTCACGGCTTGGAACTGGTGGAATCGACGCCGTTACAAAGTAATATCGTGTAAACTATTCCCCGTCTTGAGCGGCGTCAAGAAAAATCCCCCGGAAATAGTATCTCAAATGCCCCGTCCAGCGTTGGCCCCGGATGAGGGGCAGCTTGCTTTAGGCAGCGGCTAGTGTCGGCTGAAAAGATTCGATCTTTTCCAGTTCCAGAATGCTGCGGTAGAGATCGACATATTGGCGTGCGGCTTCCTGCCAGCAGAATCGCGCGGCGGCCTGTTGCAGTAGCTCGGCGTACTCAGGCGAAGCGTTGAATGTCTGCATGCCGCGATGATAGACGTCGAGCATATGGTCCGGTGAGAAGTCGTCCCAATAGAACGCTCTCTTACCGCCGATCTCCGGCAAGCTCGTACGTCGGGCGAGGAAGACTGGTTTGCCAACCGTCATCGCTTCAATCGGAGGCAATCCGAACCCTTCAGTCAGGGATGGAAAGACGAACGCCTCGCAGTTTTCGTACAGCCACTGCCGCTCTTCATTACTGACGGGACCTGGCAGGGAAACGCGATCGGCGAGATGTTGCTCTTCGATGATGCGTCGCATTTCGCAGGCATACTCGGAACCGTTCTGTCCGGCGATCACCAGTTGATGATTCGGCAGGCGTTGAATCAGATCCAATAAGACGTGGAAGTTTTTCTTCCGGTCGATAATCCCGATGCTGAACAGGTAAGGCCGGCTCGCGTTGAGCCATGCCGGCTGTTGGGCGGGCAGTTGAGAAATATCGGGTCGTCCGTTGTAAATCACCTGCAATGGCTTGTTTTGCAGATCGAAATACGACTTCACTTCCCCTGCGACGAACTTCGAGATAACTGTGACGGCATCGGCGCGTCGAATCAACCGAGCGATACGGCGATGCTCGCGTTCGATCTTGGGGCCCTTCTTCTCGCGCAAATAGTTCAGATCGTGAATCGTCAGCAAGACGCGCGTCTTGGGGTTCAGGGGCAGGTACTTCGCTTGTTGATGCGTCGCATGCCACAGGGCATAGTCCGGCGAGCGCCCCATTTGCGTCCAGCGATACCAGCGTTGGAAGATCTCTTTCCGCCACAGCTTGGCTTCCAGGGCATCGGGCGTACCGAATTCATTGACCTGAGCCGAGGTGACGAAGGGAATCGGTCGGAGGCCGCGGTTGCTCATCTCGGTGGTCAGCGCACGTCCGAGATTGCGGGCAAATTGCCCCAGCCCGGAACAAAAGTTCCGAGATTTCTCAAGATCAAGGACGATGCGTGGTGGTGGATTGAGCATGAAGTCGCGTAGTTGGGAACGACAGGTAAGGTCGTTCGCTTCTCCTGAGATAGCAGAGCTGGTGTGGTTTCACCGCTGGCAGTCTCGTTGTCTGGAAAAGGAGGTGCAACATCCACAAAAGTTGATGATATCGCATCCCCCAGACGACGAGAGAGTACCTGTTTCATCGGTGCCGTGGAATACCGATCTGAGATAAGAGATTTGTGCCCGCAGGACCCGTAGATTCGGACGGCAATCACAATAACTGTAAGAAGTTAACAACCTGAGCCGGAGGAGACCCCCATATGCTTGGTTCTGCCGGGAAAATAGGGCAGAATAGGGCCTTCTACTCGTCTTAATCCCTGAATACACGCCCCAACATATCAGCTCTCTTTGAGGATCAGCCCCTGTGAATATCTACCTGGGAATCGATATTGGTACTTCCGGAACCAAGACCATCGCCATGGCCGAAGATGGCTCGATTTTGGCGGAAGCCTCTGCTAGCTACCCGGCCGAGCACCCGAAACCCCTCTGGAGCGAGCAAGATCCGGAGCACTGGTGGAAAGCGACCGTCAAAACGGTCAAGAAGGTGGTGCAGTTGGCCAAAGCGAAGCCGGAAGACGTCAAAGCGATCGGTCTCTCGGGGCAGATGCACGGATCGGTCTTTCTCGATAAGAATGACCAGGTGATTCGCCCGGCGCTACTTTGGAATGACCAGCGTACCGCGGCCGAGTGTGAAGAAATCGAATCGCGTGCCGGCGGTCGTAAGAAGCTGATCAAGATGGTCGCCAACCCGGCCCTGACCGGATTCACGGCACCCAAGATTCTGTGGCTGCGCAACAACGAGCCGAAGAACTTCGAGCGTCTCAAGAAGGTGCTGCTTCCCAAGGACGATATCCGCCGTCGTTTGACCGGCGAGTACGCCACCGAAGTGAGCGATGCGAGCGGCATGCTGCTGCTGGACGTCGCGAAGCGGGCCTGGTCGACCGAACTTCTTTCCAAGCTCCAGCTTGATTCCGATCTGCTGGGCAAGGTCTACGAATCGGAGGATGTGACCGGCAACCTGACCAAGCAGGCCGCCAAGCAGTTGGGCCTGACGACCGATTGCGTGGTGGTTGGCGGGGCAGGGGACTGCGCCGCCAATGCCCTGGGAAATGGGGTCGTCAAGAAAGGGATCCTGGCCAGCAGCCTTGGAACGAGCGGCGTGATGTTCGTTCATAGCGATGAAATGGCCGCCGATCCGGAAGGACGTTTGCATACGTTCTGCCATGCGGTTCGTGGCAAATGGCACATGATGGGGGTCACGCTGTGCGCAGCGGGCACCCTGGAATGGTTCGTGCAGAAGTTATGCGCCGAGATGCGTGGACCACGCGGCAAGAGCGATCCTTACACGGCGCTGATGAAAGCAGCGGAAGCCATTCCGGCAGGGAGCGAAGGCTTGATGGTTCTGCCGTACCTGGCCGGCGAACGGACGCCGCATGCCGATCCCGATGCTCGCGGCTGCTTTATTGGGATCACGCTGAAGCACGAGCGTGCGCATCTCACCAGGGCCATCATGGAAGGGGTGACCTACTCGCTGCGGGAAAGCTTGGAAGTGTTGGACCAGATGAACATTCCCGTTCGCCAGGTTCGCGCCGGCGGCGGTGGTGCCAAGAGTGCGTTCTGGCGGCAGATGCAGGCCGATGTATTTGGCAAGAAGGTTGTTAAGCTGAATGCGGAGCAAGGGCCAGCGTTTGGTGTCGCGTTGTTGGCGGCGACCGGTGCCGGGGCTTATAAAAACATTCAGGAGGCCTGTGCGGCGACGATCAGCGAAGTGGCGGAAACGAAGCCCGATCGCGCAGCCAAGAAGGTCTACGACAAAGCATTTCCGGTGTATCAAGATTTGTATCAGTCGCTCAAAGCAGACTTCAAGAAGCTCGGGAGCCTCAGCGACTGATCCCGTTTGACATGAGGTGGCGACATGACGTGCCGATTTTACCGTGAGCAGGAAGTAGGCCAGCTGCTCGATATGGCGACCGCCATTGAAGTGGTGGACGAAAGTTTCCGGCAACTCGGCACGGGGGGCGCTGAAAACGTCCCTCGGCATCGTGCCCGTGCCCCTGGTTTCGTCCTGCACGGCATGCACGCTTCGGCGGAATACCTGGGAACCGCCGGCTGGAAGATGTACACCACCACGCGGATCGGAGCCAAGTTCATGGTCGGTATCTACGATATCGACAGTGGGCAGATGGTCGCGCTGATCGAGGCCGATAAGCTCGGTCAGATGCGCACTGCCGCTTCGTCCGCGGTGGGGGCACGCTACCTCGCCAAAAAACCGTTGACGCAGTTAGGCCTCTTCGGTACCGGTTGGCAGGCCGAGTCGCAGCTGGAAGCGATGGCGACCGAGTTTCCCCTAACCCAGGCGTTCGTCTACTCGCGCGATCAAGAGAAACGCGAATCGTTCGCCGAACGCATGGCCGACAAGTGCCAGATCGAGATCGTGCCGGTCCACGATCCGAAAGACGCCGTGGAAGACCTACCGCTGGTCATCACGGCGACGACCAGCAAGCACCCGGTCTTCGATGGCAATCAGCTTGCCGAAGGAGCCCTGGTCTGCGCGATGGGTGGCAACTGGGCCTACAAGCGGGAAGTCGACGTGGTGACCATTCGCCGCGCCGACAACTGGGTGTGCGATTCGATCGAAGCGTGCCAGGGAGAAGCCGGCGACTATCTGCTGGCTCAGGAAGAAGGGTACTTTGACTGGGACGTGGCCGTTTCCCTGTCCGATGTGATCGCAGGTACCGTCATCGGGAGAAACAACGCCGACAGCATTGTGGTGTATAAGACCGTTGGCCTGGCGATTCAAGACGTGGCCCTGGGAACGAAGTTTTTGCAGCGAGCGGCTGAAAATCCGGCAGTTGGCACCGACTTGCCGTTTTAGCGGTCGTCACCATCTGTGTCTTTCGAGTCGGCCTCGATATTCCGCTGCTGGGCATCTTGCTCCCCTTCCTCCACGATTTCCTTGGCCTCAACTTCATCTTCCGAAGAGGCCGTTTCAGGCACGGCGTTGCCGGCGACATGGAATTCTGCCAGCACCGCGAAGTGATCGGAGCCGGGGAGCCGTACCCGCTGAAATTTGCCGACCGTTGAGCCTTGGGACAGGAACACGTGATCGATGGGATAACGAAGTGGCGGATAGTCGGCGTGATAGGTGGTCAACAGCGCGCGTCCGACCCGGGGATCGCCCAATCCGCTTAGACGTTTGAAGAGACGCGTGGTGTGGGACCAGGCGACATCGTTGAAGTCCCCCGTTACCAGCCAGGTAGCGTCCGCGTCGGCTTGAACTTCTTGGGCGACCAGCACGAGTTCGGCATCTCGCACGCGACTGTCGCGCCGGCCCCCTGGCGTGTCATCCTTCAGCCCCGGCGGGGTTGGGTGCAGGCCTGCTACTTGGACGGTTTTGCCGTCGGGAAGGGCAAGGGTCGCGAAGATCGACGGCCTCAGCTTTGAGACAAGGTACTTCACTTCCTCATTGAGAATCGGCAGCTTACTCCAAAGCGCCAAACCGAGCCCCTCGTCGCGGATGACTTCGACGTGGTGCGGGTATGCTTGGCGAAGCGGATCGAGCTCGGATTTCCACTTTTGGTTGATTTCAATCAGCAGCAGGAGGTCCGGATCCTGCTGCTGGATCACCTGCGACACCTCGTCAAATTGGGTGTTGCTGTATTTGATGTTGGCTACCATCAGCCGAAGATTCTTTTGCTCGCTCGCATCTGCCAGCTCTTGCGGCCAAAGGGGCGTGAAAGGGAGCACGTGCGCTGCTTGCCAACACGCCGCGGCGAGGATGCCACCGCCAAGTATCCAGTGTTCCCTTCGGAAACCGCAGGCTCCCCACGCATGAGCCACTGTCGCCAAAGTTGGTACCAACAGCAAAAACAACAGCTGAACACGAGGGAAATCACAAAGGCGCACGACCCAGTAGCCAGTGTTTACCAAAGGAGCCAGCGACACGATGACCAACACGGCAAGGGTAATCCTTGCCAACCAGATCAGTGCCGAATTGAGAGTTTTAGGGAAATTCGACACGTGCGAAATTCTGCCTTCGGAGATGCAACCGCGAGGAACCGGCATTTTACATCACGGCTCGAGGGATGGCAGCCCGTAACCAACCATCGCGCTGAGAGGAGAAAAAGGGGCAGGTCTCTTTTCTTGGGGTTTAGGAAAAAAGATGCTTACCCCCCCCATTTGGCTCAGCGGATCTCTCTGGCCGGGTTTTGAGGGATTTCCGCGATTGATTGCTTGGGTTGCGCGGTTTCCACTTTGTTCTTTTCAGCTTCCGCCGAGATCGATTCCGCGGCGGCGACGCGAAGCTGGACTTCGGTTGCGTAGCGGGTTTCAGGCCGGCCGCATTGCAGTTCGGGGCGAATCAGGAACTGGCCTGTCTCTTTGGTCTCGATGGTCACGGTCAGGCGAATGCTCTTGCCGGCTTCGATGGTCAGCGGATCGAACATGGCCTGACCCGGGGCGATGCGACCAGTGTGCCCTTCCACTTGGATAGGCTCGATTCCTTCCGAGAGATTGACCACGGCCTGGACCAGATCGCTCGGCTTGTCGCTTAGGTTGGTGATTTCGATGCCGTATTTGACCGGCTTCCCTTGGATTGCGACGGCCGAAGGGGTGAAGATCTCCATCTTTAAAGCATCGACTGGCTCTTGCGGCTCCTCGGTAACGGCCGGCGTCTGCATTTCCTGTTTGGGAGGCTCAACGGCTGCGATCGCTGGAGGGGCAGCAGGCTTGGCGATATCGGTCCAGGTAACCTCAACCGACTCGCTGGCGAGTGATCGCAGAAGCTTCCAATCTTCCGCCGTGACGAGCAATGAGTTGGCTTCAGGGACTTTATTTTCCGTGTCGATGACGACGGCGACGTCCCCCAGCGAGAGTTTGGTCACCTCGTCAAGGATTTCGGCATTAAGCGTGGCGGTTTCTGGAATATTGATCGAATGCTGCCCGATGGCCATGCGTCCGGCGTAAAGATCACCGACGGCCACACGGATCGATTTCGACGGCAGATCGACGTGCAGTTTGATCGGGCCTTGAAGCACTTTGATCGAATCGCCTGGGGTGGGGTTGTGGTCGTCGGCCCAGTGGTTGATTGAGCGCAGGAAGGTTTCGGGGATTGCGTGCTTGGCGGAGACTTCCTCCAGGTTCATCCCTGGCAGAAAGGTCAGCGCAGGCTTGGCCAGGTGTTTGTTCGGAGCGAAGATCACCGTCTTGGCGAGTTCATCCCCTTTGGCCAGCACTTGCTCGCGCTGCGCTTCGGTGAGATCCTCGCGGTAGGCCAGACGCTCGATTTGCGAAAGCGCGGTGGCCCAGGTAAACGCGGCTTCGGATGCTTCGATTTCTGCCCAGGCATCGTCAAACGAAAGGATCTTCGGCGTGATGTCTTCGGCCGAGGGAGCTTCCTGCTGTGCGGCTGGTTCCTCTTGCGCTACGGTGTCGGTCGAGAAACGGCTGGTTGGCTTGGTGGTTGGACCGCTCGTGGAAACTGGGATGACCGGCAGGGAAGCGGTACGATTCTCGAGGACCGGGTTGGCGACGTACTCGTCTTTCGGAGTCGCCTGTTCGGCCGTTAATACCGTGGGGACTTGCTGCACGGTGACCTGGCTTCGATTCTCGGCGAGTTCCGTAAATGCTTCTTCCGAAAACAACGGTGCTTCGTCGGGACCTTTGGTGTCGGCCGTAGGGGATGAGGCCATTTGATTGCGGTAGATCACGTATCCGTTGTACGCAACACAGACTAAGAGTCCCACGATCAAAAGATTACGAAGTACGGCCACGGCATCCTCGGCTGGAGCGAGTTTTATCGAAATAATTGCGCAAGTTGGTTGTGCTGTATCAAATCTCCCGAAATGCATCCAGGCCAATTGGGGGAGAAAATGCCGGCAAATTCGGACAAGCCTCAACGCGGGTGAGAAAATCGATGGCGGAAAATGGCATCTTCTTCTAGGATTAAGTAGTTAACAATCACGTATCCTTCCTTCCTGACCGGTAAGCATGCATCGACCTGCCCCCACCGCCGACTGGTCTTCTCCGCAATTGCCTGAGGGGCAAGCTCCGCTAGCAGAGCACGCAGGCCACGACACCTCACCGGGGTGGCTGCGTTGGGAAACGATCCAGAACTCGGCATCGTTCCTGGTTTCGTTGATCGTGCATTTCTCGTTGGTCATGCTGATGGCCATGTTCACGATCATCGACCCGCCTGATCGGCAGATCGAACTGGTGGTGCTCGAGCCGGAGATCGAAGACCGCGAGCGACCGCTGGAAATCGAGCTGGACGAGTCGGATAAGATCGCCAAGGAGATGACCCTGGCGAACCTGACCACCACCGAGCAAGGGATGGAAGGCATGGTCGAAGCATCGCTGAAAGCGCCCCAACTGGAGATGCCGCCGACCGACTTCGCCAACGCGCCACTGGTGGCTCTGCAAGCCGAAGCGCTTCTGACCAAGGACGTCGACTCGCTGATCGAGGATATGCCGGTCGGAACGGTGGGTTCGGTTCAAGCCGTCGTCGGAGACTATCAGGAAGCCATGGACCAGATCTCGCAAGAGTTGATCTGGATGCTTTCCAAGAACAAGGTCCTGGTGATCTGGCTGTTCGACCAGTCGGAAAGCATGAAGGACGATCAGGCTAAGATTCGCCAGCGGATCCATCGCATCTATGGCGAAGTCGGACTGAGCGAGCATGCCAAGGGGGATGCCCTCACGACCGGGGTGGCCAGCTTCGGGCAAGGATTCCAACTGCATACCAGGGCACCCACTGCCGACCCTGTCGAGGTCGACGAGGCGATCGCCGCGGTGCCGGTCGACCCATCGGGGGAAGAGATGTTCAGTTCGGCCGTGGCGGAAGTGCTGACGCTGCATCGCCGTTACGCGAAGATCGCCGATCGTAAGATCGCGCTGATTGTCGTGACCGACGAGAGTGGCAACACCGAGGACAACGAAGGGCGGCTCGAGAAAGCGATCTCGATTGCCAAGGCGACCGATACGAGGGTGTTCATCCTGGGGCGTGAAGCGGTCTTCGGGTATCCGTTCGCCCATGTGCGGTGGATGCATCCCGAAGAAGGGACGATCCATTTGCTGCCGGTCGATCGTGGTCCGGAAGCCGCCTTGGTCGAACAGCTGCAGACCGACGGCTTCGGCAAGCGGACCGATGCGCTGACCAGCGGTTTCGGCCCGTTCGAGCAGGTCCGCATGGCGAAGGAAACAGGCGGTATCTTCTTCATGCTTCCCGGCGAAGAAACGAACATCAACAACTCGATCGATCGCCGCTACGAACCGAAGACGATGGACATGTATCGGCCGAACTTGAGTTCGCGGATGGAGCAGGTCGGCGAAGTCAAAAACGATCCTCTCAAGACGCTCGTCACTAAGATCATCTACGACCTGAATCCGTACCAGGAAAGCGTCGCGGACGTGATCGAGATTCAGCAGGTCTTCAGTGGCGACCTGCAGCGATTCCGGCAACAGGTGCGCGAGCAGCAAGCCAAGATGATCACCTACATCACGTACCTGGACCGGGCAATCGAAGCGGCCGAAAACAACCGCAACCTGCGCGACGAGTCGAACTCGCTGCGCTGGAATGCCAACTACGATCTGCTGTACGGCCAACTGCTCGCCTATCGGGCACGTGCGTTTGAGTACGGTGCTTACCTGACGAACTTCGCCGAGAATCCGCCCACTCCACCGCAGATGCCGGCCTACATGGAGTTCCGCGGTTGGCGGCTCGCGACGACCGACGAGCTATCGGCCCCCGAAAAAACCGAAGCCGACATCTCCCTCTCGCGCGATGTGCTTCAGTTCGTCATGCAGGAACACGAAGGGACCCCGTGGGCCACGCGGGCAAGCTGGGAGATCAAACGCGGTTTCGGCGTGAAGCTCGAACCGATCTTCTTTGATACCCGCCGGATCAATCGCCCGCGGCCCGCCCCACCTGGCGGACCACCTCGGATGCCGGTTCAGATTCCCAAGCTGTAGCTCAGCTTAGCTGCGAGATCGCCTTCCACAGCTTGGGTGGCGACATGGGAAGCTCGAACATCCGGGCACCGCACGCTTGATAGATGGCTGACTGGACGGCTGCCGGCGGAGGGACGATCGGGGTTTCGCCCACGCCGCGAACGCCATACGGATGATCGGGGTTGGGGACCTCGACGATGATCGTGTCGATCATCGGCAGGTCGTAACAGGTCGGCATGCGATAGTCCAATAGCGAGGCGTTGGCCATCGTGGCGTCGTCTCGATAGAAGTACTCTTCGTTCAGCGCCCAGCCGATCCCCTGCACGGCGCCCCCTTGCATCTGGCCTTCGACGTAGCTCGGATGAATGGCCTTGCCGGCATCTTGAATGGCCGTGTAACGCAGTACGCGAACCTTGCCCGTTTCCGGATCGACTTCCACGTCGCAGATGTGAACTCCAAAGCCGTTGGTCGAAACATCCTTCGAGATCGAAGCCCGACCGACGACCGGCTCGCCGATCTCAGGAAGTTTTTCGGCAAGTTCGCGAAAGGTAATCCTCTTATCGCCACGGACGACCGCGCCGCTCTCGTAGCGGACGCCTTCCACGTCGCACTCCCAGAGTACGGCCGCGCGCTGGCACAGTTGTTTCCGTAAGTCGAGTCCCACCTCGTAGGCGGCCAGCCCGGTGGCAAACGTCGTGCGGCTGCCGCCGGTGACGTCGGTGTAGCCGACGCTGTCGGTATCGACCACCTTGGGATGCACGTCTTCCGCCGCGATCCCCAGCGTTTCGGCCAGTTGCATGGCAATGGACGTGCGCGTGCCGCCGATGTCGGTCGATCCTTCCAAAAGGTTGACCGTGCCGTCGGAGTTGACCGTGGCCGAGACGCTTGACTTCAGGCCGATGTTGAACCAGAAACCAGCGGCGATTCCGCGACCGCGGTGGTCCCCTTCCAGCGGCGCGTTCCAGTGATCGCTATTCTTGGCCGCCTCCAGGCACTCCACGAGCCCTACTCGCGGATAGATCGGACCATCGACCCGCCGCGTTCCTTCCTTGGCCGCGTTCTTCAGACGCAGCTCAAGCGGGCAGATGCCAAGCGTTTCGGCAAGTTCGTTCATGACCGACTCGAACGCGAACGCCGCTTGGGTCGCGCCCGGGGCGCGATAAGCCTGGGTTTTCGGTTTGTTCAAGCAGACGTCATATCCGTTAACCCGGGCATGGGGGAGGTCGACACAGCTGAAGACGCACATGCAGCCGGGGCCGATCACGCCGTCTCGGTAAGCCCCGGCGTCGTAGGCCAGGTAGGCATCTCCGGCGACCAGCTTTCCATCCTTGGTCGCGCCCAGCTTGATCCGCATGTACGAACCAGGCGTAGGACCGGTCGCTTCGAACACTTCGTCGCGCTGCATGACCATCTTGACGGGGCGGCCACACTTGCGGCTAAGAAGCGCTGCGACCGGTTCCAGGTAGACGGCAATCTTCCCCCCGAAGCCGCCGCCGATCTCACATGGCGTGACGGTGACTTGCGAAAGGGGAAGTTGCAGCAGTTCGGCGACCTGTTGGCGACAGGTAAACGAACCTTGCGTGGAAGTCCAGATTTTCAGCTTGCCATCTTCGTTCCAGTGGGCGATCGAGTTGTGGGGTTCGATGTAGCCTTGGTGGACGGTGGCCGTTTTGAACTCGCGCTCGATGATGACGTCGGCGGAAGACCATGCCGAGTCGACGTCTCCTTTTTCGAACAGAAGATGCTTCGCGATGTTGGTCGGTTTGTCTCCCTGGGCACCCATGTGGTCGGTACGCAGATCCGCATGCAAAATCGGGGCATCGTCCCGCATCGCATCCTGCACCCACAGTACGGCGGGAAGGACTTCGTACTCGACCTGAATCAGGGCCAACGCTTCTTCCGCGAGATGAACCGTGCGGGCCGCAACCGCTGCGATGGCATGACCCTTGTACAGGGCCTTGTCGATGGCCATGCAGTTTTCGCTGAGGTCGGAAAGATGAACCGCACCTTCGCCCAGGTTGGCGATCTTATCTTTTAAGTGCGGCCAATCCTTGCCAGTGATGACGGCGAGAACGCCATCGAGGGCTTGGGCGGCCGAGGTATCGACCGACTTAATCTTCGCATGCGCGTGAGGGCTGCGGAGAATCTTGCCGTGTACCATGTCCGGGAAATGGACGTCGTTAGTGTAGATGGCCCGGCCGGTGACCTTGTCGGTTCCGTCATGCCGGATTGGTCGCGTGCCCAGGACCTTGTACTGTTTGTCGCTATAGGAAATTGGCGATCCGTTCATGGCTGGGCTTCCCTATTGTTGCTGCTGGGCTTGCTGTTGACTGGTTTGGGTCGGCTGTGGATTTTGCTTGAGCGAACCGTTGCCACTCATGCGTTCGGCGGCGGCCTTCACGCTGCGGACGATCTTGTCGTACCCGGTACAGCGGCAAAGATTGCCGGCGAGGGCAAAGCGAATTTCCTCTTCGCCCGGATTGGGCTTCTTATCGAGCAAGGCCTTCGCCGCCACGATGAAGCCTGGCGTGCAGATCCCACACTGGAGTGCCGCGCCTTCCAGGAAGCACTGTTGAATCGGATGCAGGTGGCCTTTGTCGGCGATCCCTTCGATGGTCGTAAGCTCGTGCCCGTGGACTTCCACGGCAAGCACAATGCAACTGTTGACCGGCTCGCCATCGAGCAGCACCGTGCACGCACCGCAGTTGCCGTTGTTGCAGCCTTCCTTGGCACCGGTCAATTGCAGCGTATCCCGCAGTACTTCGAGCAAGCTTTGCCGAGGCTCGCAGAGGAAATCGTAGGTCTGGCCATTGATGGTGGTCGAGATGGCCATTTTCGCTGGGGCTTTACCTGACATGTTGGGGTCTTTCCCGTGATGGTGAATCAGCGTGGATGCGTGACGACGACTTGGCCAGCGGCTCGACTCAGGGCCGTGTGAAGCGTTCGTTTGACAAGCACGTAGGCTAACTGTTGGCGAAACTCGATGGTGCCCCGCATGTCGTTGATCGGGGTCGCCAGCGTGGCTGTCTGGCGGGCAACGTCTTCGATCAGGTCGTCGCTGGGGGACTGGCCTGTTAACGCGCTGGCAGCATTGGTGGCAAGGAAGGCCTTGGGCCCGACCGCCCCCAGGGCGATCCGAGCGGTGGCGACGGTGCCATCTTCCGCGAGTTCGACGTACGAGCCTGCACAAGCGACCGCGATATCCATTTCATAGCGAGGGATGAACCGCTCGTAAGCCGAGCCTGACGTGGTGCCCAGTGGTGGAAGGGTCAGCGAAACGAGCAGCCCCTGACCGTTCATGACGTTCTTGCCAGGGCCGGTGCAGAACTCGCTGACACAGCAGGTTTGCTTGCCGGTAGGGGTTGCGTACTGGACGCTTGCTCCCAAGGCCATCAAAGCGGGTACGCTATCGGCAGCCGGCGAAGAGTTACACAGGTTTCCGCCGATGGTCGCGCGGGACTGGATCTGCCAGCCACCGATGATCTGGGCGGCGTCGCGCAGGGCCGAAAACTTTTCCGTCAACGGGCTCTCTAAAACTTGCGAGCACGTGACCGTGGCACCTAAGTGAAGACCGCCCTCGGAGGTGATTTCCAGCCGGGAAAGTTCCTCGATCTGTTTGACGTCGATGACATGATCAGCATGTCGGAGGTTCTCGCGGAGTTGAACCAGGATATCGGTCCCGCCGGCCAACAGCACGGATTTTTCGCTGGCGGAAGAGAGAAGCTCAACCGCTTCCGATATCGTACGGGGCGCATGGTACGTGAAAGCTTGCACGCGAACTCCGTTTCTTGACAGAGAAAGTGGGGGCGAAGGAGCAGGGCAGGGGCCGCAGTCCGTGAGGTTTCGCCCTCAATATCGAGGGTTCCCGATCGAGTGTCAAGCAAACGAGCCGCAGGTCAGCGAGATCGACCGATTACTCGTCATCGTTGATTAAGAACCGCGCCGAGGTGAGTCCGTAACGCTGCTGATTCGCTTCTTCCCGCGACATGCCGCTGTCGGCGATCTCTTCTTGTTCGCTCGGAAGTTCGGTCATTGTGGCGTTGGCGGTTGTGTAGTCTTCTGAGTAACCCATTTGCTGTCGGTAATATTCGTTGGACATTGGGATCGGATCGCTGCGGGTCACGCCCAGCAGGCAGGCAACATCCAGCAGCGTGCCGGCGATGAAGCGTCCAGGTCCGAGAACGGCATGGAAGAACATCAGCGAGCGATTCCAATCGTCGGAGATATGAAAGGGATCGTCGACCATCCCGCCAAGCCAGCCCATATTATCGGTGTTGGCCTGGGGGACGAAGAAGAAGGCCAAACCGACGTAGATCAACGCGATACCTACGGCGACAACCACACTGTGCCAGCCGGTCAGTGGCAAAAAATGAAAAGGGACCCAGAACAGCCCTGCCGTCATCAGGACAGCCGCGATCAGCTTGAAAAAGACGACCCATTCGCTTTGCTGGGCGACGTGCTCGGTGTTCAACTCGACGTTGCCGACCGGTTGGGGATCGTATTGTTCGCACCAATATTCGTAAAAACTCATCGCGCTGTGGTCCTCTGGGGGCCCTTGGACGTGTCTGTTTCTTATGGCAAGCCTAACCTACAAATGGTGGAGTGGCTGGTTTCTCATTGCTTTTGAGAAGCGGTCTCAATCCGCCGAAAGTTGGGCTATTTCGGGCTGCGATAGGGGAATTTTGATTTCCGGAAGATTACTATGGGGCGGATTGGGCGGAATCGAGCGATTTTGCCGACTTCCTGTTGGGCTACCATGTGCTGGAGAATGTTGAGATGAAGCGTGTTTTGCTCGTGCTGATTGGCCTGGTTTCAGTTTCTCTCGTCAGTGGCGTTGCCATGGCGGATAAGGGAAAAGACTCCAAGTACAGCACCGAAGACATCATGAAGAAAGGCTTCAAGGGGGGCTTGGTCGCTAAAGTCGCCAAGGGAGAAGCAAGCGAAGAAGACCAGAAGCTTGTGATCGAGATGCTCGAATCACTGGCGAAGAATCCGCCTCACAAGGGAAGCGAAGAAAGCTGGAAAGAAAAGACGTCAGCCCTGTTGGCCGCGGCCAAAGGCACCGTCGAGGGAAAAGAAGGTGCGGACGCCAAGTTGAAGAAAGCGATGAATTGCAAGGCTTGCCACGATACGCACAAATAAGCAATCAGCAACAAGTTTATTGAGATTCCGGATAGGGCCCTGGGCGATGTTTGCCGAGGGCCCTGTTTCGTTGGTTGCGAATCTTTGCGGTGTGCTGTAGCCTAAACGGATTACCTATCCTCCGTTCGTCCCCGCCATAGACATAAGGAAGTTGTTGTCCATGAATCGTTTTTGGATTCTCGGTATTGTTCTCGTTGCTCTCCCGCTTTGTGTCGGATGTCCGACGAGCACTCCGACCGAAGCACCTAACGGCAATGGCGGAGCAGCCGCAGCACCCAAGCCAGCAGCGGACGATCCGGAAGCGGTCGCGGCACTGGAAGCGCTGGGTGGCAAGCTCACCAAGGATGGCAACGGGAACGTAATTCGTGCCGACTTTTCAGCCGTGGTGGTCGAGAACGACGACGTGTTCGAGCCGATCTCGAAGCTGAAGCAGCTTCAGGTAGTCAAGTTTTATGGCGCTGAAATCACCGACGACGTCACTGTTTTCATGAAAGAGCTGACCGAGCTTCGCGACGTGGATTTTTCCAACTGCGTGATCGAGGATGCCGGCATTTCCAATTTGACCAACTCGAAGAACCTCTCGGCGTTCGGCCTGCGGCGTACCAATATTTCCAACAAGGCGTTGGAAATCATCGCGACTGAATTCCCCAAGGTACGTTATCTCGACTTTCGTTACTGCAACATCGACGACGAAGGGATGAAGTCGGTCGGCAAGATGAAGGGTTTGGAAGTGCTGCGAACTGAAGGTGCTTTGATCAGCGACGAAGGGGTGGCCTACCTGGCCGACCTGACCAAGATGCGTTTCCTGAATCTGCGTGACAAGAAGATCACTGACAAGGGGATGTCTTACCTGGCGGGCATGAAGAACCTGGAAACGCTGGAACTGAACGAAGTGGCCTGCTCGAACGAAGGCCTGGCGCACATCAAGGATTGCGTCAAACTGAAGAAACTGCACCTGTTCCGCACCAAGGTGACTGACGACGGCATGCAGTACCTGACCGATATGAAGGAGATGGAAGACCTGAAGTTCCGCCAATCGCCGGTCCGCGGCGAACAGATGGATAAGCTCAAAGGGATGACCAAGCTGAAGGAGTTAGACGTGAGCGAAACCCCGTTCGTCGACGACGGCGTCGCCGTGGTGGCCACGTTTGAAACGCTCGAGTCGCTCAATCTGTGGAATACTTTCATCACCGATGACGGCCTGGCACCGATCAGCAAGCTGAAGAACTTGAAAGAACTGGACCTGCAGAATTGTGCCCTGAGCGATGCCGGCGTGAAGCACCTGGAAGGGATGACTTCGCTGACCAGCTTGTCGCTGAAAGAGAACAGTTCGATCTCGGACGAATCGATTCCTGTCCTCAATTCGCTGACCAACTTGAAGAAGCTGACGCTGAACTTCACGCAGATCTACGACGACGGCGTCGAAAAGCTGAAGGAAGCCAATCCGAAGCTGGAAGTGAGCTTCTAAGCTGCTGACTTTCCCAATGGAAAGAAGCCTCCGCGAACGATCCGCGGGGGCTTTTTCATGCGCTAAGGTTCCGCTTTCTTTCGCAGCGTCCGCAGGGCTCGGTGGGCGATCCGCTGGGTGTGCTTCGAGTTGGTCTCGGAGAGCCAACGATCACAAAGGCTTTCCACAAAGTCAGGCCGCGTCTTGCTGGCATCGTTCAGCCAGTTGGCGACCGAATCTTGGACGTACTTGGTTTCGTCTTCGCGGCAAAGCTCCAGCAGCGGCTCGGCGATCTCCGGGCGTTCTTTCAGTGTGGTAATGTGTCTGGTCCACACGCCGCACGGCCGAGATAGTTCGATCGCGAATCGCCGCATGAGATGGTTCTTATGCCGCGCAAACGGGTGCAGCTTTTCAATCTGGGAAACGATCGCGTCGGCAGCTGGCACGCGCACGCACATCCAGGCAATTTCTCGCACGCCCATATTAGCGTCGGTGGCAAACGGTTTAGCCCGTTTCAGCCGCTGGGCGAAGGTTAACTTCACGTTGGCGGCATCCATGTAAGCAGCCCAGTTGCGAAGGATATCGCTAGGATGCGAGGCAAGCTGCTGGTAGACCGCTTCCCGGTTGTCGTACCCTTCCAGCACGTGGTGAAATGCCTGGCCGGTGTCCGCCAGCCGCTGCATTACCCCTTCGCCGGATAGCTTCTTGATCGTGGAAGCGATTTGTTTCGCCGACTTCTCATCGAGCGAGAGATGCGATTTGGTATGGCGAAACAGCTTGGCGTGATCGACGGCGAGAAACTCAACCAGATTGACCGTTTCGATCTGGCCACGGTTGAGCGCCGTCAGAACGTTCGACGGAATCTCGCTCCGTCGAACGGCCCCTTTGCGGGCTTTGAGACCTTCGAGGTCCGCCATCGCTTGGCCTCTTGGGGGTTAGCTACCGACGGTTGAATCGAAGACGCGAACCTTTTCCCAGTTCTCTTTGTTCTCTTCGATGAACTGCAGGTGACGCTCGGCAACCTGGTAGGCATTCTGCGATTCGAGGCAATCGAAGATCACGTGCAGGGCCACTTGGAATTCACGGTCGTTCACCGGGCGATTCAGTTCGTCGGTCAAAATACCGGCGCCGAAATAAAGCGTACCAGGATGACCAGTAAGGTACTTTTTGCAAGCGGCGATCAGCTTCTCTTGAGCCTCAGGCGATTTGTCTTTCAGGGTGAAGTAAACGTTGTGGGCGATCTGCTTCAAGTTTTCCATGGCAGTCAATCGTCTTCTAAAGCGAACAACTAAGGGGTTGGGTGAAGCAGTGCAATGTACCTAGCCGCTTGCCCCATCACAACGCAGGCGCATGAAAAAGGCCGCGGTAAAAACCACGGCCTGGGTAATTTTGCTAAAGGCATGTCGCACCAGACTTAGTCTTCCCCGCGACGGCGTGAAGTACCGATGCCGGCACGTTCCAAGAGCGACTTGCCGAGGATCTCTTCGGCAACGTTCACTTCGGCCGGTGGTGGCCCGGTTGCGCCGAGTTCGATCGGATCGTAATGCAGTTCGTATTCGTGCTTGGCGATCGAGATCGTGTTGCCTGGATCGATACGTTTGTCGGTGTCGCGAACGCGCTTGCCGTTGACTTTCGTTCCGTTGCGACTGTTTTGATCTTCGACGAACCAATATCCCTGTTTGATGTAGAGCTGGCAGTGATTACTCGAGACGTTGGCGAATCGCAGGACGACGTCGTTCGACTCGCGGCGACCAACTAAAAGCGTCTTCTTCAGCAGAGGAATCGGATCTCCCCCGCCAACGGGGATTAGCTCCCCAAATTTCTGGGACATTCAAGTGCCTCGTTCCGGTTGTGGCTAGATGATAAGCCTAAAATCGATAAGAATGGCCATCTCTCACTTTATCAATTCCTTAACACGAGTCAATATTCATCAACAAGGTTTGATTTGTCCACGACGGTTCAGCACGGGTGGCGCGAGGCGGGGCTTCGTTACTATGCCTACAGTTGGTATCTTCGGCAGCGATTTGGCGAGCGCATTCAGAAGGTAAGCCTCGACGCGAAGTTTACTTGCCCCAATGTCGACGGCACGGTCGCTAAAGGGGGGTGCACGTTCTGCGACAATCGCAGCTTCAGCCCAAGTCGCCGCGAGCCGATCCGCGACATTACCGATCAACTGGCCAATGGCATGACTCGCCTCAAGCGGCGGTACAAGGTCGACAAGTTCATCGCCTACTTCCAGCCAGCCACCAACACGTATGCGGCCGTCGATCGGTTGCGACCGCTCTACGAACAGGCCATCGATCACGAGAAAGTGGTTGGCCTAAGTATCGGGACGCGGCCCGACTGCGTCGAGCCCGACGTGATGGACTTGTTGGAAGAGTTCGCTGGGCGAACCTATCTGACCGTCGAATACGGCATGCAGACGATCCATGATCGTTCGCTCGATTGGATGAACCGCGGGCACCATCACGACGCGACCGTCGACGCGATCGAGCGCAGCCGGGGACGTGGTTTCGAGATCTGCCTGCACGTCATTCTGGGGCTGCCGCACGAGTCGCATGACGACATGATGGCAACCGCCGCGGAGGTCGCTCGGCTCGATATCGATGCCGTGAAGATCCACAATCTGTACTGCGTGAAGAACACCAAGATGGCCGACCAGGTCGCTTCCGGCGAAGTGACGCTAATGGAGCGGCAAGACTACATCACCACGCTGGTCGATTTCCTGGAACGAATTCCCGCCAATGTGCTTGTAGAGCGAACCATCGGAGACGCCCCGCCGGATTACTTCGTCGGGCCAAGCTGGTGCCTGGATAAGTCGGCCGTTCTGCGGGCCATCGATGACGAACTGGTCCGCCGCGATACGTGGCAAGGAAAGCTGTGCGATTAAGTGGTGTGGTACTTATCCCGCTTCGCGAGGCATCGCGCATAAAAAGACCCGAGTGGATCGGTAAGCCGGGTTCTGTCCTGCAGCGAGTGCAGGGATAGTCATTCCTCTACGGCGTGAATTGCTCCACGTCTCTAGCAGCGTACCCGGCGGTAGATGACGGGCCGGACGAGCCCGTGCCACGCTGCGAGCAGCGCGTTTTCCGCCTGTTTGCCTTGCTCCGGGTGGGGTTTACCAAGCCAGCTGAGTCACCTCGGCTGCTGGTGCGCTCTTACCGCACCATTTCACCCTTACCGTTCCCCGAGGGGACTTAGGCGGTATCTTTTCTGCGGCACTTTCCCTGATCTCACGACCGGTCGACGTTATCGACCACCCTGTCCTATGGAGCCCGGACTTTCCTCCCGCTGGCGGCAAAAATGTCGTCAGCCGGCGACTATCTGATCCACTTGGGTCAACGCTTAGCATAGGTCAGCGACCTCAAATTGGCCACGTACCTGTACCCAAAGCGACCACTTTACGACGTAAGTAACGGGAAAAAGTTCGCCCATCTACGAAAATTACCCGCGAAAAGATGTTCCGACTTCATTAGAATAAAGGTCTCGGACCCTCCTCACACTCCTCCTTTTCTCGGGACAGTTGCACGATGCGCGCGATCCACCAATCGTTTGGGCTGGCTAGTCTGTTGCTTGCCGTCGTCTTTATTTCTTCCGCCGATGCCCAACAGCGTGTGTACGAGCTTCGTACCTATACCACCAACGAAGGGAAGCTGGAAAACCTGCATGCCCGGTTCCGCGATCACACGATGGAACTGTTTGAAAAGCAGGGTATGCAGAACCACGTTTACTGGGTGCCCACCGATGGGGAACGAGCCGATAACACGCTGGTTTACATCATTTCGCATGAAAACGAGGAAGCCGCCAAGAAGAGCTGGAAGGGGTTCCTGGATGATCCTGAGTGGAAGAAGGTTGCCGCCGAATCGGAAAAGGATGGCAAAATCCTGGCCAAGCGTCCCGATGCCATCTACATGGAGCCGACCGACTTCTCGCCACAAGATTTCGAGTCGGCCGAACAACCACGGCTGTTCGAACTGCGTACGTATACCACGGCGGAGGGCCGTTTGCCGGCTCTGTTGCAGCGGTTTCGTGATGGTGAATTGAAGTTGTTTGAAAAACAGGGCATGACCAACGTGGCTTATTTCACCCCGGTCGAAATGCCGAATACATTGATTTACGTCGTGGCCCATAAGGACGAAGCGGCCATGAAGAAGGCCTGGGACGGTTTTCGCAACGATCAAGAGTGGCAACAATTGTGGGAGCAGTCGACTAAGGACGGAAAGATCGTCATCAAAGTCGATCGCCAGATCCTGCGCCCGGTCGATTACTCGCCGATGAAATAAGATGGTAAACACTCCCCCAGGATGTAGGGAAAGGGGGTGTCAGAAGTCCTGAACTCAGGCAGAATTAAACCAGTAGCGTCTTTTCTCCGGGATTGTCGGACACTGTCTGGCTACCACAAGCGAAGGTTCACGAGCAGATGAAGATAGGATTTCGCTGCCGTCATTGCCATCAAAAGCTGACGATTTCGGTATCCGCCGCAGGGAGCCGCCAAAAGTGTCCCCGCTGTCTGGAAGAAATCGTCGTTCCGTCTCCTCCTTCCCAGTCCGTGAGCGATCACGCAGGTGCCACGCAGCACCAGGGAGATCCGTTGAGCGAAGCGACGTCGACCGAGACGTGGAAGTCGACTCCGCAAGGCAAGTTACGTCTCCCCTCCCAACGAGCCGAGCACTTTGAAAAGTGTTCGCCTCTCAGGGTCCCCAACTTTCCGGAAGATGGTCTGCGAATTCTTAAGGCGTTCGGCCCGCCCGTCGAGAAGACCAAGCCGACGTGGACCTACAAACTAGGCGTGGCGATCGTCGCCCTGGTGATGATAACGCTGCCGATGGTCTATTTCACGTTTATCGGCAGTATTTGCTACGCGACCTATTGGTACTTTTCCCAAGGGCAATACTTACTCTTCCCAGGCATGGTCGGGCCGCTTCCTTACTTTGTGGGAACGACGATCGGTACGATTAGTACCGTCGTGGTCTTCTTTCTCCTCAAGCCGATTCTGGCACGACCCGCGAATGTGGCTCGCACGCGAAGCATCACTTCGCAAAGCGATCCGATGTTGTTCGCGTTCGTCTCGCGCGTGTGCGACGTGGTCGGTGCGCCGTTTCCCTCACGGATCGACATCACGTACGACGTGAACGCGTCGGCCAGTTTTCGGCACGGGCTGGGAAGCATCCTCAACGGAAACGACTTGGTACTTACCATTGGCGTTCCGTTGGTGGGCTCGCTGACGATGCGGCAGTTCGCTGGCGTGCTCGCGCATGAGTTCGGTCACTTCAGCCAAGGGACCGGCATGCGGCTGACCTACATCATCCGTTCGATCAGTGAATGGTTTGCCCGCGTTGTCTTTCAGCGCGACGAATGGGACAAGTGCCTGGACATGCTGTGCGGGCCCGAGTTCCTTCCGCTATCGGTCATCACCTGGCCGGCCCGATCGTGCGTGTGGCTGTCTCGGCAGTTGTTGCGAATGCTGATGAACATCGGCCTGTTGGTGGGCGGTTTCCTGCTGCGTGAGATGGAATACGACGCCGACCGGTACGAGGCCCGCGTTGCCGGAAGTAACGAGTTCGCCGAAACCAGCTGGCGTATTCAGCTTGCCAGCTATGCCTGGCTGCACGCCCAGTCGCAGATTTCGCAGTTAGCCGAACGCGATATTTTGATTGACGATGTGGCACTTTTGGTACGCCATCATATCGCGAGCATGTCGGACGCCATCAAAGAGCAGATCCACCGCGACATCAAGTCTGGCAAAAGCGGTCTGTTCGATTCGCATCCTTGCGAAGCGGCTCGTTTTCAAAACGCGCAACGCGAGAACGCTCCCGGCATTTTTACCTTGGAGGACGACGCCACGAAACTATTCGCCGACTTCGAGACGATGGCCAAGAACGTCACGTGGGACCTGTATTGTCAGTACCTCAGACGCAGCGTGAAACGGACGAATTTGCAAGATACGCAGAGCGTGCTTATGCGGTATCGAATTGGGGTGGGCACCGTTCGGCCGTGGAATGAACCCGACTACTATTAGTCCTCCGTGTGGCCTACAATCGTATCAGTTTGAGGTTGCTTGAAGCGTTCCTCTTGATTGTCGACTGAGATCTCTTCCACGAGTCAGGCATGCCTTCGAAAGCACAACCGGTCAAGCTGCCCATCATCGGGTGGCGCGAGTGGGTTCAACTTCCACAACTCGGGATCGCCAAGATCAAAGCCAAGATCGATACCGGTGCCCGATCGTCTTCCCTGCATGCGTACGACTTGAAGTATGAAGAACGGGACGGACAGCAGTGGGTGCTGTTCAAAGTGCACACGCGCCAACGAAGCACCGCCGAGAAGGTCATCGCCGAAAGCCAGGTGCTTGAGTTTCGCAAGGTTCGCAGTTCCAATGGGCAGGTCACCAAACGGCCAGTCATTCTGACGAAGGTCGAGATTCTTGGCCAATTGTGCGAAATTGAGCTGACATTGGCCAATCGCGATTCGATGGGCTTTCGCATGCTGCTGGGGCGTGAGGCGATTCGCGGCCGCATGCTGGTCGACTCAGGGGCTTCTTACTTGTCCGGCGTGCCGAAGCGACTTAAGGGGAAGCGAAGTGCCAATCCCAACTCTACGGCGGTAAAACGCCCCTCGCTTAAAACCGAGCACGATGCCACCTAGCATTTCGGTTGCCTCACGTCAAAATGTCTTTACGATGACGTTCAAGGGGATCTACTTTCCCGGCGTCGAGTCGCCCCCAGGGGTGGCCCAAAACTAAACTCCCCTCGAGATGGAATCGCGACGCAATGAAGTTAGGAATTCTTTCCTGTAACCGGTTTTGTTACAGCACGCGCCGCTTGCGTGAAGCCGCCGTCGAGCGTGGTTGACCTGCCCCCTTCAACCGCATCCATTCGGTAAATTAGTTTTTGCTGAATGCATGCCCATTTGAAGGGAGATTTCTTATGCCTAGAAGAAGATTCACGCCTGAGCAGATCATCCAGCATCTCCGCGAAGCGGAGGTGCTTCTCTCTCAGGACAAGACGATTGCCCAGGCCTGCAAGGCGATCGGCGTCACGGAGCAGACTTACTATCGCTGGCGGAAGGAGTACGGCGGTGTTCGTACCGATCAGGCCAAGCGTTTGAAAGAGCTCGAGAAGGAGAATGCTCGCCTGAAGCGACTGCTGGCTGATGCCGAACTCGACAAGGCGATCCTGAAGGAAGCCGCTTCGGGAAACTTCTGAGCCCGGACAAGCGACGGCGAATCGTCGAGCACGTGCGAGATACTTTGGGACGCGAGCGAGTATCAGAACGGAGGGCCTGCCGGGTGCTGGGACAGCCTCGTTCCACTCAGCGCCGTGTTCGCTGGGTCCCCGACGACGAGCCTCGCCTGGTCCGGGAGATGATTGAACTTGCTGAACAGTATGGCCGTTATGGCTATCGGCGAATCACTGAGATGTTACGCCGGAAAGGTTGGCAGGTGAACCATAAACGCATCGAACGCTTATGGCGTCGCGAGGGCTTGAAAGTACCAAAAAGGCAGCCGAAACGACGTCGCCTGTGGCTTAATGATGGTTCGTGCGTTCGCCTGCGGCCGAGTCATCGTGATGAGGTCTGGAGCTATGACTTCGTGCATCACCGAACGCACGATGGTCGAGCCTTCCGTATGCTGACGCTGATCAACGAGTATACTCGCGAGTGCTTGGCGATCGATGTGGCTCGTCAACTGACCAGCGAGGATGTCTTGGAGCGTCTTAGCGACCTGTTCGTTCGCCGTGGCGTGCCAGACTTCATTCGCAGCGACAACGGCTCAGAGTTCACCGCCACTAAGGTCCGTGACTGGCTGGAGCGAGTCGAGGTGAACACCCTGTACATCGAACCTGGCAGCCCGTGGGAGAATGGCTACATCGAATCCTTCAACGGGAAGCTGCGAGATGAACTACTCGATCGAGAGATCTTCGACACGCTGCTGGAGGCAAAAGTGTTGATCGAACGGTGGCGAGTCGAGTACAACACGGTACGCCCGCACAGTTCGCTGGGGTACCGTCCACCGGCACCGGAGGCAATTCTTCCAGGGGAAGCTGCTTCCGCTACGCTCCAGCACCTTCCCCTGGAAGAATCCTTGAAGACTACAACTTAAAGACTGGTTTCATTCGTGGGGGCAGGTCATGGTCACGAGGCCAAAGTCCTCAACACGCTGAAATTCGCCATCGATCTCGAAAAGGGAGAGCCGGACCTCTACTTCCGCTCGAAACAGCTCAGCTCGTACGATGCGGTCCTGCCCCGGATCGGCGCTTCCATTACTTACTTCGGCACGGCCGTCGTGCGGCAGTTCGAGCAAATGGACGTCTTCCCAGCCAACAGTTCGTGGGGGATTACCAACTCGCGTGACAAGCTGCGGAGCCTGCAGATCCTTAGCCGCCATCACATTGGCATTCCACAAACGACCTTCGTCCGCGACCGGGCGGACATTCTGCCTGCGATCGAACGTGTGGGCGGGGCACCAGTGGTAATCAAGCTGATTGAAGGAACCCAGGGGGTCGGCGTGATTCTGGCTGACTCGGTGAAGATTGCCGAGGCGATCATCGAGACGCTGCACAGCACGCGGCAAAACGTGCTGGTGCAGAAGTTCGTCAAGGAAAGCCGTGGCCGTGACGTGCGTGCGTTCGTCGTCGGCGATCAGGTCGTGGCTGCCATGCGGCGGATTGCCCAGGGAAGCGAATTTCGCAGCAACGTTCACCGCGGCGGCCTGACCGAGGCGGTCGAGCTGGACGAAAAGTATCGCGAAACGGCTGTCCGCGCCGCCCAGATCATGGGCTTGCGGATCGCAGGCGTCGACATGCTGGAAAGTGATTCCGGCCCCCAGGTGATGGAAGTGAACTCATCGCCCGGGCTGGAAGGGATCGAACGCTGCACGAAGCTCGACATTGCCGGAGCGATCGTCGATTACATCGCCGCCCAGGTCGATTTCCCCGAGATCGACATCCGCCAACGCCTGACCGTCAGCCGCGGCTACGGCGTGACCGAGATTCACATTCCCGAAGGCTCGGAATACTGCGGCAAGTCGATCGACGAGTCGGGCTTGCCCGACCATGACATCAACGTGCTAACCCTCTACCGCGGCACGTCGGTGATCCCCAACCCCCGCCTGAAACGAGTCCTGGAACCAGGCGACCGCCTGCTGTGCTTCGGCAAGCTCGATGCGATGCGCGGGCTGATCCCCGAAAAGATTATCAAGCAGCGACGCCCGAAGGTGAAGAAGCTTTCCAAGGCGGCGCTGGAAGGGGGCTAGGTCGAAGCGTTCCGCCAGTGCCAACAGTCGCTTGGCAAGTCAGGCTTATTCGTCCGACTTGATGAAAGCGATATCGTCCAGATAGAACGTCACCGGCTTGCCTTGTCCCCCGAGGGTCCAGTAGAAGCCTGTCTTGATTCTTCCGGCGTTGTGGCGAACGAGTGGGATTTTGAAACGTTGCCACTGGCTTGTCAGCGTGACTTCGATCTCGCCTTTGGCGGTATCGTAGAACGGCTTGTCGCGATCGATCAATCCGAAGCCGAATTTGACCCGTTCGCCCCCATGCTCTCCGCGGGCCCAGATTTGCAGCGTATCAGCGGCACTCAGGTCGAACCCACCAGGGCGATCTCCCCAATCATTGGCCGGACTTTGCCAGACCACGCCACCCCAGCCGTCCGCTTTATCGTAGATCACTTCAAGGCACGTTTTGCCGGAGTGCGGCTCGGTCGTCGATTTCTCGTTCAACTTTATCGCGGCAGATTCTCCCATGTAGCCTGAGGCCGCATAGGGGGAACCGTTCATGTCGTCGGCATAAACGGTGAAGGGAACGGGAACCTTGCGTCCGCGGGCCAGGGCTTCCATCGATACCTCACCGGCGACTTTCAGCGGCACGTTCGCGACCGCGCCCCCTCCATCGCCATCGTGAACGTATGCGAACAGTCGGTAGTTGCCGGGAACTTGCGGCATCTTCACGGTCACGCCGGTTGGGCCGGCCTTGGTGATCGCTTCGGGGAACGTGGGTGGCGGCGGGCGATAGTCCCCCATCGTGTTGAACTCTTCCATCTCGCGGAACAACACCCATTTCACTTGCGGCTGCTTTCCTTCCGGATCGACAACCTTCAAGCGGGCCTCGATGGGCATGTTGGGCTCGACGATCGGCTTGTCCACGACTTCCAGAAGATCGATCCGCGGACACAGATTCTCTGGCGGCTTGCCGGACCAGGCCTCGGTCATGGCGTCGACGGCGGCTACTTTCGTTCCGTCCGGCAGGAACATCCCAAACCACGTGGCGGTGGCTTCCTGTTTAAAGCCCCACGTGAACGCGAACGATCCGAGGCAATGGGGATCGGCGGCCAGCTTTTGGTAGGCAGCCTGGTAGATGCTGGCTTTCTCGGTACTGGTCAGCTCCAGCGGAACGCCCCACTCGTTGTTCTGAATCTCCCACGTACCAGGCGGGCCGAATTCGGTCACGATATACGGCTTGTCGAGTCCCGCGTTGGCGAACCGCTCGGGAATCGATTGCACGCCGCCGTAGCTGTTGATCCCGACGACGTCGACGTCGGGGCAATACTTCTGGATCGAAGGGAGCTTGTCGCCGCCGATCTCGGCGATCACGGTCATCGTGGGATGGTGCGGGTCGACCTCGCCGATCATCCTGGCGACGTCATTCACGGCCTGCCAGACTTTCGGATCGGTCGTGGCTTCGAAGCCTTCCATCTCGTTGCCGACACCCCATAGCAAGACGGCCGGATGGTCTTTGAACTTTAAAACGGCCGCTTTCGCGTCGGCCAGCTGTTTGGCTACCTGGGCCGGGTCGTCATAGTTAAAGCCATGTCGGGCATGCCCCAGCCAGATTCCCAGGGCCACCTTAAGCCCATGTTTCTGGGCCTCGTCCAACCGCTCTTTGGTATCGTCGCCGATGCCCCAGGTACGAAACGCGTTCGCGCCCGATGCCGCAAGTAGCTCTTTGTCCCCATCCCCACCGGCCCCCTTGATGGCAAACGGCTTTTGATCGACCAGAAGCTGAAAGCCACGGTCGGTTTCGGCGATCTTCACCTCGGCGGCGATCAAGCGATGCGTTGCCGTGCAAGCCAGAAGGAACGAGAGAGTCCAAAACCACTTCATCAAAACTTGCCTTCCGCGAAAACGAAAGCCCCAGAACAGACGGCCTGGGACGGGACGAGACGTGTCGAGTTATTCTCGCTAGGGCTGCTTTCCTATGTCAAGAAACGGGCCGATTTCGGCCCATTTCGGGGGTGATGCGGCCGGGTCGCGACCGAGCGTTCTATTTTCGACGGCCGCCCCGTTTCATGTTAGATTCAAGCTCATCCCATCCATCCATTGAAAACCACAGAGGCACTCCATGGACTACTCGGAGATGCGAGTTAAGTATCTTATTTTCAATTTCCGTTACCCGACGTACATGGCGATGCAGATAGGCTTATTCATTGTGTGGATACTACTGGGTATCGTAGGCCTGGCATTCATGGGATCGGACAACTGGGTGTTAGCCAACGCGCACTGGCTTTGCCCCGCGATTGCGATCGCCGAAGCGATCGAGGCCGCGGTGGCGATCTATTTCGCGAAGAAGAAATGGGAATTGGAGAATTCTTGAATGAGGATTCCAATTTGTTAGCGACGCATAGAACCGCGTTCAAACGACTCACTGGGGTGTGCCACTGGCCTCCGGCCAATGCGAAGCAGGTACCCGGTAGCTAGTCAAAACTTCAGTTTAAACTTAGGGGCAAAAAGGGCAGAGATGACGTGAGCGTAACGGCATAAGATCGAGTCTCTTCACCGGATTAGTATTGCCGTTGCTGATCTTCAGGTGACATCGATTAAGCATGGAGGCCGCATTGCACTGGCCAGAGGCCAGTGACACACGGAGGTTTGTACCCTTTGCCAGTACCACCCACGGCGATTGCGCCATGATGGGTTATCTGCGACACTGAGGCAATGGCGGTCAGGCGATTTTGTGACGGAGGTTGTCGCGGCCTGATCCGGTGTTCTCAGGTGCCTTTCTCATGTCGTCACGTTCGCCTGTTTCCCTTCAAGAGTGCTTTGCCGATCTGACCGATCCGCGGACTCGCAAGGTGACTTATCCGTTAACGAATATCGTGACCATCGCGCTGTGTGCGGTGATGAGTGGGGCGGATGATTTTGTGGCTATCGCCGACTGGGCCGAGATGAAGAAGGAGTGGCTGGGTAAGTTCCTTGATTTGAGTTCCGGCATCCCTTCGCACGATCGCTTTAATGCGATCTTGGCTTCGCTGAATCCGGCTGAGTTTGAGAAGTGTTTGCTGACTTGGATCACCGCCTTACACGAAATCACCGACGGGCAGATCATCGCGATTGACGGCAAGACGCTGCGGCGGAGTTTCGACAAGGCCAGCAGCAAGGCGGCCATTCACATGGTCAGTGCCTGGGCGACTGCCAATCATGTGAGTCTCGGCCAGGTAGTAACCGACGCGAAGAGCAACGAGATCACCGCCATTCCCAAACTGCTTGAAATCGTCGAGGTTTCCGGCAGTTTAGTGACGATTGACGCTCAAGGTTGCCAACAGGACATCGCTCAGAAGATCGTCGACCAGGGAGCCGATTATTGCCTGGCCGTGAAGCGCAATCAGCCGACCCTCCACGATTCGATCGAAGATTTTTTTGTCGCGCAGCAGGAAAGCAATTTCAAGCGAGCCAAAGTACACCGTCACGAAACGCACGAGAAAGGGCATGGTCGCGAGGAGTCGCGTTCCTATTATATCTGCCCTGTGAACGACGAGATCATCACACGAGATCGTTGGTCGAACTTGAGGGCGATCGGGATGACGATCAATATCGTGAAGCAAGGCGGGAACGAGACGAGCGAGGTGCGATACTATATCCTGAGCAAGTACCTTTCCGGCAAGCGTTTCGCCGAGGCCGTTCGCGGTCATTGGGGCATTGAAAACAGCCTGCACTGGCAACTGGACGTGACGTTCGGTGAAGATCAATCTCGCATCCGCAAAGGGCACGCCGACGCCAACTTTAGCCTGCTACGAAGGACGAGCCTGAGCCTGCTGAAGAACAACAAGACAGCCAAGGTCGGCGTGAAGAACAAACGATTAAAATGCGGCTGGGGCGATGACTACCGCATGGAAGTCCTGCTGGGACGGTGAGTTATGGTGCAATCGCCGTGCCCCACCACCCTTTCGGCTGGCGAAGTTCATATATATTCCGACTCTTCGCGGCATGCGTCTCGGCGTGGATCAATCTAGGTCCAGCGACAACAAGTTCGCATATTTTGACCGAACATGGATGGATTATGTTAAAGGGAGGAACAAACAAAGCCATATACAAGAAGAAACAATCGAGAATGCACGAAAACAAAATAGTGGGAGTACTATTATCACAGGGCTGGACTTTTACGATGTCCTAACCGATCGCTTGCTGGGAAGTTTGCAGGACCGTGAGTTCATCCGAGAGTATCAAGAGTATTTATCTCAGACCTTCTTCCAAAACGCTCCAGTCGCGCTCATTCCGCGACGAGACCACGATACAGTAAATATCAAAGTCGGAAACGAGAAGGAACGACCAGTCCAATCGCTGGGTGATGGGCTCCAGCAGCTAATTATTCTGACATTGCCGATCTTTGAACACCGAGACACACCTCTTTTTCTCTTTATTGAAGAACCCGACTTGTTTCTTCACCCGGGTTATCAGCGTGTCTTGATCGATGCGATACTCAATGAGCCAGATCGGCAACTCTATGTATTTGTAACCACTCACTCCAGTCAGTTTCTCGATATTACGATCTCGGAAAATGACTGCTCAATCTTTCGCTGCAGCAAGCTCGTTTCCGTTGACGACGGTCTCGAACATGACCCACGGTTCTTCGTTGATAACGCATCTTCAGGGGATTACGAATTGCTCAAGCATCTCGGCGTTCGCCCATCGTCAGTAATGTTCTCAAATTGCACAATTTGGGTCGAGGGGATCACAGATCGACTTTATTTCAGCAAATACGTTGAGTTGTTGTTAAAAAAACAGGGCTTCAACTACATAGAGAACCTTCACTACTCATTTGTCGAATATGGTGGTGGCAATATTACGCATTGGTCATTTCTGGATGAAGATGGAATTGATGTCGAACGACTATGCGCGAAACTAATCCTGATTTCCGACAAAGACGAAGGAAAAGATGATCGGCATGACAAGTTAGCGGAGAAACTTGGAGATCGATTTGTGCGTCTCAAGGTTCGCGAGTCAGAAAACCTTTTAACACCGTCTGTAATCGAGGCAGTTATCCGAAGCTACGAGGACGACGGGATTGAACTGAAGCCATTTAAGCAATCTGATTACGCAACTCGGTATCTCGGAAGATTCATCGACAAACACATCCTTGTCGACATGACAACTTCAAAACGGTACGGAAAGCTTGGGACTAGCTATGAAGATAAATCTGGGACAATCAAAGCGAAAGTCCCGTTTTGCCGAAAAGCTCTCTGCGAGATCAACACTCTGAACGACATGAGTAGTGATGCGTATGAACTTGCTTCGAAGATCTGTGATTTCATTGCAGCAGAGAATCAGTAGTGCGAAGCAAGACAGGGCAGTGCCGTAGGCTGGGTCGAGACCCAGCGATATCAATCCGTGGAATGATTCCAATCGGTGGTCCAAGTAAGTGGCTTGGCTCATGGTGCGGGCAAGATATTGGCCGCCGTTTCTTTTCTGCTGGGTCGCGACCCAGCCTACGGAATTGCTTTCCCGGTTTCGTTGCTACGTCAGCGCACAAAAAAAGCTCGCAAATCAATCTGATCTGCGAGCTTTTCAAGGTGGAGGATAACGGGATCGAACCGATGACCTCTTGCATGCCATGCAAGCGCTCTCCCAGCTGAGCTAATCCCCCAAGTTGGGACAAAAGTCGGTGGAATATTCCCCACGACTCTTGCGTTTACCTTTGTCGGCAACAAATGCCGCTTGGTAAAGGGTTAAAATTACCAATCTGCTCGCAGCGTGTCAACAACCGGTCACCCTGGTTTGGTTGTAAGTTACACTATCGATACGATTTCCGCCGAACTCAAGATCTGAATCCGCCCCGCTAAGGGGCCGACCACTGCCTTTACGGATAACAGGACACGCGTGAAAAAGCATCTGATTACCGTCCTGAGAATCCTGGTGCCGGCCGGCATTCTGGCCTACCTGTTGTGGACCATTGGTAGTGACCCCGACAACGTCGAATCGGTTCGCCAGATCTTCAGCAGCAAGACCCGCTGGGGCAGCGTGGGCATTGCGTTCGCCTTTGGCCTGTTCGCTCTTGCGTGCACGTTCGTCCGCTGGTACCTGCTGGTGATTTCGGTGGGCATCCCGTTCTCGCTCAAAGAGGCGTTTCGGCTGGGCTTTCTGGGATACATGTTGAACTTCGTGGGGCTCGGGGGCGTGGGGGGCGATCTGTTCAAGGGGTATGTCCTGGCCAAGCACAATCCGACCAAACGCGTCGAGGCGGTCTCGACGATCTTCATGGACCGCCTGGTCGGTCTGTATGCCCTGTTCGTGGTGACGTCGGTTGCCGCATTGAGTTTGGACCTGGAAGGATCGCAGCCGGCGATTCGCACGATGGTGTATGTCGTGCACGGGGCGACGGTCGGCGGCCTGGTCGGGCTGACGCTTGTTTTTCTGCCAGGCTTTGCCAAGGGATCGTTTCGCGAGGTGCTCGAAGGCCTGCCGAAGGTAGGGCACGCGTTCAAGCGAATGTTCACGGCCGTTGGTATGTATCGCCGTCACCCGAAGTACCTGGCCTATATTGGGCTGTTGAGCCTGGGAGTGCATTCGTTCTTTTCGGTGGCAGGCTACTTCCTGGCCTCGGGATTGTTCGAGCAGCACCCGTCCCTGTTGGAGATGATGGTCATCACGCCGCTGGCGATGGTCTTCGCGGCGATTCCCCTTTCGCCGGGCGGGATGGGAACATTAGAGCTGGCGATCACCGAACTTTACGTGACGGTGCCGGCCGAAGAACTGAGCAAAGCCAACGGCATTACCGTCGCTTTGGGGTTCCGTGCGATGACGATCGGGCTGGCGTTTATCGGGGCAATATTCTATTGGACCAATCGCGCGTCGATCGATCAGTCGATGGCCGAAGCTAGCGCTGAAGAGGAGACGCTGGAGCATCTGGCCGAGGGAGAAGACGAATCGCTTGAGCCGTCTCAGCAGCCGGAGCATCGCTGACTTCCTGGCCGTCGATCGTGATTTTGGCATCCTGGCGGGAGGTGGCCGGAGCCGTGTTTTCCAGCAGGGTCGAGTCGATCACGATCGTCTTCGAGAACCCTTCGCCACGCAACTGAGCCGCCCCATTATCCCCGAGTAGCGACTTGTTGAGTGTGGCCCGGGAAGCCCCGCCGACCGAAACTCCGCTGCGGCCATTGCCGCGAGAAGTGATGCCGCCCAGTTCGATGTCGTAGCAATTGCTGTGCACGTTGATGCCGTCGAGCTGAAAGCCCTGGACGGTCAGGTCCAGGATCTTCACGTTGCGGACTTCGTACAGCGTGATCCCGGTGCGACGCGCGGTGAAGGTCAAACGATAACTGCCTGGGCCGCGATCTTTTTCGGTGCGGAAGAAGATCATGCCATCGGTCAGGCACCATTCGAGCGGCTGCAGCTTATCCAGTTGGCTCATGTCCTCGATGGTCACGCGTTTGGCCGGGCGGTCATCAAGGTAAAGCTGTTGGTAGCTCTTGTACGTTGGCGCGAAGCAGTGGACGTCCCCTTGAACGTGTTTCCAGCCGTCGACCGGCACTGGGGCGCGTCCGTCGAGAATGGCTCCGTTCCCTTCAATGATCAGAGGTGCGAACTCCCAACCGCTGTTGTTTCCGCCTTGCAGCGTGATCGACTCCTGGTAGGGAACGCCGGTGTTGGAGAGGATGATCTGATCCCCTTTCCGCGCGATCCGCAGGGCCTTGGTGATCGAAGCGATGGGACCGTTTTCCCCTTCCGAGAACTCGGCGGCGTTACCACGGTTACGATCGTCGCCGCGCACGTTGTCGACGTAGATCTCCGCGCCACGAGCGGTCGAAGCAAGAAGGATCAGGGTTAGGGCGAATGCGAGAAAACGCATGGATGTCCACTCAATCGATGTAATCGTCAAATTCGGTGCAGTTTTACACGCCCCATCATGCCGTGCTTGCAGCGCGATTTCCACAGGGCAATCGCACTTAAAACCAAAAACGCATCCCCGAGACAAATCCATCCAACTCAATCCCCTCTAAGTTGGTGTATTGATACCCCGCGAACACTTCGACCCGTTTCCACTGTGCTCCGAGGGTCGAGCGAATCCGAAACAGGTCCGCCGATCCCACCTTGCCCAGGTCCATCTCGGTCGACCAGATCCATGGCTTACCGAGATAAACGTCGTACCCAGTCGTGAAATTGATCCCGAACTCGGAACCATTTCGATCTTCCAGCAAGTTGGTTCCCAGGCCGAACCGAAACTGGCTGTGATATCCTTGCGGCACCCGGAACGTAAAGTTCAGGTCGCCCAACGTCAGTTGATCCGTTCCGCCGGAGGGGAGGTTCTCGAAGTACTCATCCCACTGGATGTCGATGCCCCAGCGACTGGTCCCTTCGACCAGCAGCTTGGTACCGACGCGTGACAGGTCGCCGAAGTCGGAGCCGTACTCGACCGATCCACGGATCGACGTCGTCTTCCCGGTGGTGACCCACGCGTCTCCCATCAACATGTAGCCGAACTCATGCTGATAGGGGTAGTCCGAAAAATAGCCCGGCGGGCCATAAATGGTGTACGTGACTTCCTGCCCTGACTCGTTTACGCATACGATCGTTCGCTTGTCGGGGATCATCGCATCCACCGCGGCGAGCGTTCCGTACAGCAGCAGGGTCCCTGCGAGTTCCCCGGCCGCTGCACCGATGCCATCATCATCGCAGTGGTGTTGATGATGTCGGTCTCGACGCTTGGGTTCTTCGCTTTTAGGCGGATCGGGATCGTCAGTCCGGCTTTCGCTGGCAGCCGACGAAAGCAATCCCTCTGCCTGGACATGCGTGGCAACAAGCGGCAACACCACGATCGCTACGATCAGGCTGAAAGCCAGCATTCTTACCATGCGAAAAGTCCTCGGCGAGTGGGGGAGAACACGTCCTACCCCTGAGGCGTGCAGCCACAAGGGAGGATCCCGAGCGCGGCAACATTACGAAGCACCCGCGGCTGGGTCAAGGCTAGTTTGAAGATGCTGGCTTACTCGCGGAATCATCGCTGCTAGCGTGGAGCACCTTAAAACGCAGGCGGATCTGCTCGATCGATCCGCATGTCAAATAGACGGTGTATTGGTGCTTGAGTCCCGGCGTCAAAGCGAACGTCTTGATCGGGGCAACATACGAGCACGCCGAGTTGGCCTCTTGATAGCGATAGCATGTGGCGTTCTCGATACCAGGGACATAGATGCCAACGCCGATATCGTCCTTATTCACATAGGCAACCCAGTTCTCGGTCATGGTGACTGATTCATTCGGAAAGCCTGGTTTCCGACGGGTCAGCTCCGCACCAGTCCATGGTGCGTCGCCGTTATACGTGACGAGCGTGTCGTACTCCGGGCGTACGAATACCGCTGGCAGCTCTTGATGTCTTGGCTTGTGTGTTTTTGTTCCGTCGTAGTTCATCTGGAACTCGATCTTCGCGAAGTAATCTTCCAGCGTGATGGTTTCAGTCATCGTGACTTCGCCGAGCAGCTGACCACCGGCCCAGTTGCGGGGCGTAATCTTGGCGAAGAGAGTTTTATCGTCGCTACGAAACTCACTCACTTCGCTGGCCAGGTTTTTGTAAGAGCCTCCCTGGACGGGATTATAGACCCACGGCTTGTCGACCCACTTCGAATCGTCCGGGTCGCCGTAGTACGACTGTTGAATGAAGCGACCGGTGTCGAAGTGATCCAGTAGGTTCTCTTGCGAGCGTTTGGGGGCGAAGTATCCGATGCAGGCTCCTCGCGATTTATCGACGCCGATCCGCAAGTAGTCGTTATCGAGATAGACCCACTCTGCTGCGGTCGCTGAGCCAGTATTTCCCAGGAAAACCAGGACTAATAGTAGGATGCAGCGTGTGTTCACTGGTAGTCACGATCTGGGTTAACGGTACGATTGAAGGATTACCATCACGTCCCATCATACTCGACAAGCCCCATGGCCCGCATTCTTCTGACCTCGGGACCGACCCGACAATACATCGATCCTGTCCGCTATCTGACCAACGCTTCCAGTGGGCGAATGGGATGCAGCCTAGCCGAAGCGGCCTTGGCTGCCGGTCATGAAGTAGTCATTGTTTCGGGACCGGTTTCCATTACCTACCCCAGCCAAGCAACCGTTCATTGGGTCGATACGACCGACGAGATGCTAGCGGCGGCCCGAGAACAGTTCGAGCACTGCGAAGGACTCATCGGCGTGGCTGCCCCGTGTGACTATCGACCCGAGTTCGTACTGGGGCAAAAGATCGCCAAGACGGGTCAGCCGCTGGTGCTGCAACTGATCGAAACGCCGGATGTGGTGGCGACGCTGGGTGCCGAGAAGAAGGATCGCTGGGTGGTTGGCTTCGCCTTGGAAACGGAAGACCGTCGCTTCCGGGCCCTGACGAAGCTCGAAAAGAAGAGCTGTGATCTGATGATCTTGAACGGGCCGGAGGCGATGAACAGCGAAGGGAATCACGTCGAGGTGCTGGCCAAGGATGGCAGCGTGGTGGCGACGCTCAAGGGGAGCAAGCCGGAGGTGGCGGTGCAGATCATGCAGATCGTCGGCCAGCGGCTAATCCAAACGTAGAACATCGGGAATACGCGTTGGTTTCCCTTCGCGGGTAATGCAGGCCAGCAGCGTTTTGCCTTCGACGATCAGATCATCGTCGCGGCGGATCTCGTATGCCAGTTCGATCCGGGCTCCCTTGGCTTTCACCGTTTTCACGCTGACATGCAGCAGGTCGTCGAATTCGGCGGGCAAGTGATAACGGCACTCGACGTCGCGAACGACCAACAGGGTGCCTTCGGCCTCCATTCGTTTGTAGTTGAAACCACCGGCACGCAGCATTTCGGTCCGGGCCAACTCGAAGTAGGTGATATAGTTGGCATGATGAACGCGTCCCTGGGCGTCGGTTTCCTGGTAGCGAACGCGAACCTCAATGGTGTGCTCTGTCAGCATGTTCCGTTACTTCGTAGGTCGGTCTTGGCGAATGGGTCGCGGTCACCTCCCCCACCTGTTGGGGCAAAGATTGACCGAACCCTAAGCCTTTTTTATAGTTGCGATTGTTATCTGCCAATTTCGTTTTAGCATGATTGGGGCACTATGAGTACGGGAGCCGGCTCCGGTACCAGTTTCAGCACCATGCGAGGTCGCGATTACCCCTCGCTTCGCCAGTTCACCGTCTTTCTGGAAAACCGCGTCGGGCAACTGCTAGAGATCGTCCGCCGTTTTGAAGGGAGCAATGTCCGCATTGTCGCTCTTTCCATTAACGATGCGACCGAGTGTTGCTTTGTTCGGTTCCTGCTGAGCGATCCCGAAGGGGGACGCGAGATTCTGGAGCGAGCCGGTCTGGCGCTGATCGAATCGGACCTGATCGGCGTCGAACTGCCTGCCGAGAAGCAGCCCCTCTTGCGGGTTTGCACGGCGCTGCTTCAATCGGAAGTGAATATCGTTCAGGCTTATCCTCTTCTGTATACGCCCAACAATCGGGCTGCCGTGGCCTTAATGGTTGATAACGCCGACATCGCGATGGATACCCTTTTGTCACGGAACTTCAAGGTCCTTACTGAGGACGACTTGAAGTTCGACGACTAGTTCTTTCGTAGGGCCCTCTCTGCAAAAAAACCGTTAAAATCGCGCCAGCAGGTCTGAGAAGTGGGCTTCTCGACGGCGAACCTTCTGCCAGGGTGCCATCGATGAGGCTTTGTCCGATAGAATTCACTGCAAGATCTATCGGAAGTTATCCGTATCCATCACCCCGCCACCGGACACTGGCAGCCGCATGATTCATGTTCGTGATCTCGTCAAGTCGTACGACGATCTCCAACTCGGAAAATTCACGGCAGTGGATCACATCAGCTTCTTTGCGATGCCGGGCGAGATTTTCGGGCTGCTGGGTCCCAACGGCGCGGGCAAGACGACGGCGCTTCGCATTCTGAGTACGGTTCTCGAACCAACTTCCGGGACCGTCAAGATCGCCGGGTACGACGTCACCACCGAACCGGCCATGGTGCGGCATAAGATCGGTTTCATGTCGGCCAACACGGCCGTATACGACCGGATGACTGCCTGGGAAATGGTGGAATACTTCGGCAAGCTGTACGGCCTGCCGGATGACGAGTTGCACGACCGGATGGAAGAGTTGTTTCATCGTCTGGGGATGCGCGAGATTCGCGACGTGCTGGGGGCGAAGATGTCGACCGGCATGAAGCAAAAGGTTTCCATTGCCCGGGCACTGGTACATGATCCGCCGGTGTTGATCTTCGACGAACCGACCCTGGGACTCGATGTGTTCGTCGCTCGGGCTTTGGTGCAGTTGATCTCGGAACTGCGCGACCAAGGGAAGTGCATCATCTTCTCTTCGCACATCATGCGGGAAGTCGAGAAGCTGTGCGACAAGGTCGCCATCATGAATCGCGGGAAGATCCTCGCCGAAGGAACCATCGATCAGTTACGTACCGAATACAACCAGCCTGATCTGGAAGAACTATTCTTTCATCTGATCGGCGAGCCGGATGGAATCGCCAACTAACGGTAGCGAGAGCCAGGAATGAATTGGGATAACGTCAAACTGATTCTTAAACGAGAGCTGCGTGATCAGGCGCGTGATCGCCGCACGCTCTTCTCCGTGATTGGTTTGCCGGTCCTTTTGTATCCATTGATGGGGCTGATGGTGTTGCAGGTAATGCAGTTCCGCCAGACGCATCCGACGCGGCTGCGCGTGATTGGCCTGAACGAACTGCCCGGTACGCCGGACCTGTTTGTTCCTTCCGTTCAGGAAGAAGGGGAACTTGGCGACGATTCCAGGTACGAGTTTTCACCAAGCCTCCTGAAAGATGCCGGCGTGACAAGCCGTTTCGAAATTGAAGCGACCGAGGCGTCGGTTGACCCTGGCGTGGTCGAGAAGACGGCCAAAGAAACGCTCCAGGCCGACAAGCTCGATGCGATCATCTACTTTCCGCCTGGGTTCAAAGAGCGGATGGAAAGCTTTCAGGACGAAAAGAACGACAAAGATTCCGTCGCCGAGTTTCCCTCGCCTCAGCTAATCACCAACTCGTCGGATGAACGCTCGAAGCTGGCCGACGGCCGACTGCGGCAGATCTTGCATTCGTGGCGCGAGAAGCTGATCCAGCACAACCTGGAAGCCAACGATGTGCCGGCGGTGATTACTGATCCGTTCAGCTTTGGCACGCTCGACTTATCGGAGAAGCCGCTCGATCAGTCTTCCTACCTCTGGGCGAAGATCTTTCCGTTCATCGTCGTCATCTGGGCACTGACCGGGGCGTTTTATCCCGCGATCGACTTATGTGCCGGCGAGAAAGAGCGAGGCACGCTCGAAACGTTGTTATCGAGCCCCGCGCTGCGGTCCGAGATTGTGGCCGGCAAGCTATTGGCGATTATGACCTTCAGCATTGCGACCAGCGTGTTGAACCTGGCGAGTATGGGATTCACGGCTAGTTTCGTCATGGGACAAGTGAGCGGCGGCGAAATGGCCTCGCGCATCAATTTCGGCCCACCGCCGATCTGGTCGCTGGGCTGGTTGTTCTTGGCGCTCATTCCGATGGCCGCGCTGTTCAGTGCCTTGGCGCTAGCGATTGCCACGATGGCTCGCAGCAGCAAGGAAGGGCAATATTACCTGCTTCCTCTGTTGATGCTCAACTTGCCGCTGGTCGTCTTGCCGGTGCTGCCGGATACCGAGCTGACCTTCGGTACGTCCCTGATTCCAGTGAGCGGCATGTCGTTTCTGCTCAAAGCTTTGATGGAAGGGGACTACGCCAAGGCAGCGACCTACACACTGCCGGTACTCGGTGTGACGGCGTTTTGTATTTGGGTGGCCATTCGCTGGGCGATCGATCAATTCAATAACGAGTCGGTCCTGTTCCGCGAGAGCGAACGGTTCAGCCTCCAGGCCTGGCTCCGGAAGATGTGGCGCGATCGCCAGGATACGCCGTCGGCGGCCGGAGCGTTTGTGATGGGCATCGTCCTACTGGCGCTACCGCACATGGTCGGCAAATTCGTGATGCCGGTCCCTGGGCCGGATGGCAAGCTGAGCTTGGCTTCGCTGGTGCAGTACATGCTGACCAATCAGATCGGCTTGATTCTGCTGCCGGTGCTCGTCGCGGCGTTCGTGTTCACGCGCAGTGTGAAAAAGACCTTCTCGCTACGGCTACTCGATGCACGCGTCTATGCGGCCTGCTTGATGGCACCGGCACTAGCCGTCTGTTTGCATCCCTACGCCATCTACCTGCGGGATATCATTCAGAACACGATTCCGATGTCGCAGGAACTGCAGGATCAATTGCAGGACATGCTCGGCAGCACGGCCGAACTTCCGATTGTTGGAATCTTCCTGCTCTTTGCCATTTTGCCGGCGATTTGCGAAGAGTTTGCCTGTCGTGGGTTCATCCTTTCCGGCATGCGACATATAGGACACAAGTGGGCGGCGATCGCGATCTCGGCGATCTTTTTCGGACTGCTGCATGGCATTCTACAGCAGTCGATCCCCGCGACGATCTTCGGGCTGATGATTGGCTTCCTCGCCGTTCAGACGCGAAGTCTACTTCCAGCAATCCTGTTTCATGCCACGCACAACAGCCTGGTGTTCGCCCAGGGGATGATCACAACGGAGACGATCGAGGCCAATCCGTGGCTGAAGGTGCTTGTCGCCACGGCTACCGAGATGCCAGGAGAAGCCCGGTATCAACCGCTGCTCGTTTTTCTCTGCGGGATCGGTGCGGTGGCGCTGGTAGGCGTGTTTGCTCGCATGCCAGCGGAACTCTCTTCTGAGGAACGCCGACAGGAAGCACTCAACCACCAGGGCGTATTCCGCTCGGCGATGGGCAGCCGCAAGGATAGTAGCCCGTCTTCTTAGTGCTGAGCAGCGTTTGCCCAAGCGGGGGCCGGGGCCTGGAAGGTCACCATCTCGGCGGTTTGCGGGTGACGGAAACGAACTTCCCAGGCATGCAGACACATCGGTGGTTCGTCGACGTCGAGCGTCTGCTTCTGCTGCATGACGCCCCCTTGCTGATACATCGGATCGCCGACGATGGGGAAGCCGAGGTGCCAGATGTGCAGTCGAATCTGATTGGTTCGGCCTGTCTTGGGGGAGACTTCCAACAGGGCCGTTCCGTCGGCAAAACGCTTGCGAACGACGAAATCGGTTCGCGATGGCTGGCCACCTTCTTCGACGCGGCGGCCACCGCCGGTGACGCGGGAAGTTCCAATCGGCTGGTCGCAGACGAACTCGTCTTGCGGTGGGTGCCCGTGCACGAGTGCCAGGTAACGCTTCTCGACTTTACCTTGCTCGAACTGCGGCTGAACCTGGCGAGCAACCGCGCTGGTGCGCGAGAGAATCGCCACGCCAGTCGTGTTGGCATCCAGGCGATGAGCAATCCGGAGCTTCTGCGGATGGTAAACCTGTTCCAGGAAGCTGATCAGCGAATTCTTATTGAAGCGGCCGCACGGATGCATCGGCAGTGGGGCGGGCTTGCTGACGACGATCAGCCCCGAGTCTTCGTAAAGGATTTGAATGTCAGTACTGACGTCCGGTTCGGTGGTGCCGGGATAGCGCTGCTCGAATAGTTGGCCGGCGACCAGGGGAACGGTCGGGTCGGCGGCGCGATACTCGACGAGGCGTTCGTCCTGATGGTGAATGACTTCGACCAGCAGCTTTTGCTCGACCATCTTCTCCCAGAAACCCTGGGAGGCGGCCGGGACTTTTTCGGCAAACACCTCGTACAGCATCTTTCCTTTTTGCTCGGACGAAACAAACAGGCGCCGCGTGTTGGTGTAAGGGATGCTGCCGGGCAGGGGCGTGGTCACTTCTTTCAGCTTGGCTTGCCGCTTGGCGACCACTTCGGCCATCGTTTCCTGGGCCGACTTGAAGCAGTGAGGGCACGACTCGCCAGGAACATACAGCGGCGAGTTTTGTTCTTCGGTCGTCAGGGGAGTCTGGCAGACGAAGCACTGGGCCACGGCCGACTCTTGCAGCCGTGGATCGACGGCGACGCGTTGATCAAAGACGAAACAGTCTCCTTGGTAGTGATCGCCGCCAACCAGCTCGAAATACTTCAGGATGCCACCTTCCAACTGGTACACCTCGCTAAAGCCGGCCTGCTCCATGAACGGACCGGCCTTTTCGCAGCGGATGCCCCCGGTACAGAACATGACCACCGGCGTGTTCTTGGCGTCTTCGGGAAGACTGGCGACCGCTTTGGGAAAATCGCGGAACGTATCGATCCCGGCAGGCACTGCGTTCTCAAACGTACCGACTTTCACTTCGTAGTCGTTGCGCACGTCGTACAGCATCAGCGGCTTCCCTTCGTCGAGCCACTGCTTGAGCTGCCGCGGCGGAAGCTTGGGAGCGGTCCGCTCGGCAGGCTCGATGCCATCAATGCCAAACGCGATGATCTCTTTCTTGATCTTCACCAGCATCCGGCGAAACGGCTGGTAGCTGGTAAAGCTTTCCTTCGCTTCCAACTTTTCGAGACCGGGAATCTTGCGGAGCGCATCGAGCAGTTTCTGAACGCTCTCTTCGGGGCCGGCCACGAAGAGATTGATCCCTTCGGTGCTCAGCAGAATCGTTCCGCGCAGGTCGAGTCGCTTACAAAGCCGGCGCAACGCGTCCCGCATCGGCTTCAAATCCGACAAGGATGCGAAAAGATAGGACGAAATGTTCAGAACAGGCCCGGCATCGGGCATGGCGGTTGTCGTATTCATACCGCAAATTATCTTTGGTAACCCGATTTTCGCAAACGGGGGAGAAACGGGAACTCGCCGCTATTGAGGCATTTCTTCCAGCGTGACACGCAGGGGAAGGGCTCCTTTGGCTTTCATCACGGGGTCTGGACCGCGCGAGATGACCTGGTCCCGCTTCAGTTCGGCACCTTCCAGGGTACCGCTCCAGAGGAGACTTCGGCCTCGTTCGTGGGCTTCCTGGGTCAGAAGAAAGCATTTCTCCAATTCGTAGCCAAAGACCTTACGCAAGGTCTCGATGACGAATTCAAACGTGTTGATGTCGTCGTTATGCAGAATGACGCCGTAGGGCGGCTGGCGCCGGGGTTTGTTCTCGACGATCGATTCAGGGGTGGCGACGACCGTATCTTCGCTGCTCATGTTTTTTTAATGCTGCCGGGGAAAAAATGCGTCCAACGATAACTATCGTTGTAATATCCATTTTGGCTACTGCCAAAGGAAATCAATGCTCGGCTATCCGCGAAAGGACACAAAAAAAGGGCCGGCAGGTTCGCTCCGCGAAAATGCCAGGCCCTTTTCGTCCTCAGCCGCAATCGAATTCAAGTGCGCGGCCACCCCTGCGCGGATGGGAATCATCACGCATCGGCGGCGCGTTTGAGCGCGTTTATTGCCTGGTGGCGCTGACCATCCAACTTGCGGATCGTTCCACCTGGCTGGGTTTTCTCGAATCGAGCCGGGCCGCATGCTCACCCGCGATGCGGCCCCAGGCGGCCCGGGAGCTTAGTCATTCGGGATCATCGAGTCGTCGATGACCTGCAGCAGCTTCGAGATGCACAGCTTGTTCATGCTGGTGCGTCGCGAGTGAGCTTCCACGCGAAGCGATTCGTGCAGGCTCTTGGGCAGACGCACGGTGATCACGCGGGTTGGCTCCTTCGATTCGTTCTGCACGTTGGTGCGTTCACGAAGCTTGACGATCATCAGCTGGATTTCGCTGTACTCTTCGGACTGTTCAAACTTGGTGAACTCTTCCGGCTGCGGGAACAGGCGATGAACAACGCCTTCAACCCCCAGGATCTCACGGAAGTAAGTAACCCAATCCGGAACGCCACGGAAGAAGTCGCGAGCGATACGGACGCACTCGGCCTTCTTTTCGTCGAAGGTGGCGGTCGGGGCGACGTTCAGCGCTGGGCCGGCCGGAGCGGCTGGTTGAACCGGAGCTTGCGGCGTGCCGGTGAAGGTTGGACGCGAGGTAGCGTAGGCGCCGTCACTGGCTGCTGGCTGCTGCGAGTGATACTGCGGCTGGCTGTGCTGCTGCGGTGGGAAGGTGGTGTTTGGGTAAACCGGACGCGGTGCTGGCTGCGACTGCGGGTACGAATTGCCTTGGTTGAATTGGGACATCTGCGAGGCTCCTTCCTGGAAACGACTGAGGACTTTGGACACCGTCGTGGCTATGTTCGCCACGCGATGTGTAACGGTATGCCAGAATCTTGTGTTTCGAGTCAAGACCAGCGTAGAAGTGACTGCAGTGCAAGCACTTACGACTGACAGCAATGCATGCACAAACTAGATGCAGTGACGCGACTTTTTTGGGCAAGGGTGGTCGTGCTTAAGAATTAAGCAGGGCCGAAAGTCGCATGGAGGAAGATGTCCTTTGGAGACCGGTTAATTTTTTCGGAAATAGTTCCAAATAGTTTCGTGAAGCGGGTTTTCTCAGGGGTTTCGCGCAAAAGAAAAACCCCGAGGCGATGTCGCCACGGGGTTTGATGCAGGAGGACTGTGGGTATGGCACCCGAACTAGGATGCTAGCTTCTGGGCGCACTTTTCCAGGAGCTTGCGGGTCAGGATGATCCCTTCGATCTCGCCGGGGTTGCCACCTTCCCATTCGACGCCGACATAGCCGTGATAGCCATGCTTGTTGACGACGATGTCCATCATCTTGAAGAAGTCGGTGTTGGTTTCCAGGCCTTCTTCATTGAATTGATGGGACTTGGCGCTGACGGCCTTGGCGTATGGCATCAACTCGTCGACTCCTTTGTAGCGATCGTACATTTCGTCTTTGCTGACGCGGAAGTTGCCGAAGTCTGGCAGCGTGCCGCAGTTGTCCATGTCGACGGTCTTCATCACCGAAGCGAGCCACTGGCCGTTGGACGACAGACCGCCGTGGTTTTCCACGATCACGTTCAAGCCCAGCCCCTTGGCGAACTCGCTCAACCGGGACAGGCCATCGGCGGCCAGCTTGATCTGTTCTTCGTAGCTACCACCACTTTGGGCATTCACACGGATCGAGTGGCCACCGAGTGTCTTGGCTGCTTCGGCCCATTTGTAGTGGTTTTCTACGGCTTGCTTGCGTTTGGCTTCATTCGGGTCCCCCAACGCGCCTTCACCGTCGACCATGATCAGCAACTGCTTGACGCCATTGTCGGCGGCTCGCTTGTTCATTTCGGCCAGGTACTTTTCGTCCTTGGCTTTGTCCTTGAAGAACTGGTTGACGTACTCGATGGCTTCGATGCCGCATTCTTCCTTGGCCGTTTTGGCGAAGTCGAGGTTGTCGAGTTTTCCGCTACGGATCGTGCGATGCAGCGACCACTGGGCCAGCGAGATCTTGAATGGGGCTTTCTTGTCCGCATCGGCGGCGAGAAGGTGTGGGCCGAGGGTCAATGCGGCGCTGGTGGCGGCCATCGATTGAAGGAATTGACGTCGACCGAGATGCCGTTGCATGGGTGTCTTCCTCAGAAGGTGGTGGGTTAAGAGTGAACTTTCGGCAAGGTTAAACCTCTAGTCTAGTTTAGAAGACGGAGCATATCGCGACTATTCCCCGCGGGAAAACGTGCGAAAATAGCTGATGGAACGTCAGGGATTCTTGCCATTAGGGGGTGTAAATGCACCTTCGCTATGGCCATGGGGCGGGTTAGAATTAAGGGGAAGCCCGCTGGCAAGGTTTCAGCGGTTGTGAAGGGTCCCTGTGCCGCAAGTCATGTCCCTGGGGCGGCACTGGTCAACGAAAGGAAAAACAGGCACCGCTTGTGACAGAACGAGATCGCAAACAGAGCGTCGCTCAGGAAAATGCCATTCTGGTTAAGTTGTTGGATCCGTCGATTCAGTACTCCGACGATCCGCTGGAAGAACTCGACGGATTGGCCACCACGGCCGGAACGACCGTGGTGGGCAAGCTGACGCAAAGGCGCGAAAAGCCAGATCCGGGGACCTATCTGGGCAAGGGAAAGATCGAGGAGCTGTCGCTGTGCGCCGAAGCGTCGGAAGCCGACGTGATTATCTTCGATAACGAGCTTTCGCCAGGGCAGACCCGAAACTTGGAGCGGGAAACCAAACGTAAGGTGATCGATCGCACCGAGCTTATTCTCGACATCTTCGCGACCCATGCCCAAACGCTTGAATCGCGCCTGGCGGTTGAGTTGGCTCAGCTTGAATATTCGCTGCCTCGGCTGAAGCGAATGTGGTCCCACTTGGACCGTATCAAGATGGGCGTCGGGATGCGTGGCCCTGGTGAAAAGCAGTTGGAAGTCGACCGCCGTTTGGTCGAGAAACGCATTCGCGATTTGAAGGACGATTTGGACAAAGTGGCCAAGCGTCGCGAGCGGGAAGTGGCCGCTCGAAAAGAGTCGATGACGATCAGCCTGGTTGGCTATACCAATGCCGGTAAAAGTACGCTGATGAACGCGTTGACATCGGCTCAGGTGCTGTCTGCCGACATGCTGTTCGCCACGCTCGATACACGCACTCGGCGCTGGCGATTGCCGCACTGGGGACCGGTCTTGTTGAGCGATACGGTCGGTTTCATTCGCGACCTGCCCCACCGTTTGATCGCTTCGTTTAAGGCCACGCTGGAAGAGGCCAATCAGGCTGATCTTCTGCTGCACGTGGCCGACGCGAGCAACCCGGAAGCCGAGCAGCAAATTGCCGCCGTGAATGATGTTTTGGCCGAAATCGGGATCGATCAGAAGAGCACTCTTTTGGTTATGAACAAGATCGATCGGATCGAGGATTCTCGACGATTAGAGCAGCTTCAAGCCCGCTTTCCTTATGCGGTTTCCGTCAGCGCTGTATCGCGGGAAGGGCTCGACAAACTGGCCATCGCGGTGAGTGATGCGCTGAGTAAATCGTTCTCGGACGTCGAGATCGAAGCGTCGGTCGACAACGGCAAGTTGGTGGCCTACCTGGCCAAGAACGGCGAGATCGTTTCCAAGCGATACGGCAACGAAAAGCTGTACGTGCATTGCCGCATTCCGACCGCCCATTTGGGGCGTATCGAAAACCAGAATCCCGACGCGGTGATTCGCCCTTACGAGTACACTTCCGAGTCGGAAGAATCAGGCGCCGTGGGGGATGTCGCCTAATGCGGCGGAAGCTGGCTGGCCTTCGGATTTTAATCACCGGCGCGTCTTCGGGGATTGGTCGCGCCTTGGCGATTCTCGCGGCGGAGGCGGGCGCGAAACTGCTGCTTACGGCCCGTCGTGAAGACCGCCTGGACGAGCTTCTGGAAGTGGTTCACGCCAAGGGCGCCGACGCCAAATACGTGGTCGGCGACGTCACCGATCCGGCCCTGCGTCAGAAGCTTCTGGAGAAGGCTCAGCATGAATATCAAGGACTCGATGTGTTGGTGAATAATGCCGGCGTGGGCGCCTACGGCAGCTTCGCCGAGGCCTCGCCGGAGCGTCTGCGGCAGTTGATGGAAGTCAATTTCTTTGCCCCGGTCGAGCTGACTCGGCTCTTTCTGCCGATGCTCGAAAAGGGGCGAACGCCAGCCATCTGTAACATCTCGTCGATCCTCGCGCACCGGGCTGTTCCAGGGAAGAGCGAGTACTGTGCTAGCAAGTTCGCGTTGCATGGTTTTAGTGATGCTCTGCGGGCTGAATTGTCGAGTAAAGGAATAGATGTGATTTTGGTCAGTCCGAGCACGACCAGTAGCGAGTTTTCCTCCTCGGTAATTGAGAAAAAGGGGAAGGCTCCCGCGACGGGAAAGTTCACGCGAACGCCCCACGACATTGCCGCTGCTGCCCTGCGTGCGATTCGCACCGGGAAGCACGAAATCATTCCCAGTAAAACCGGCTACGCGATGGTTCTCTTGGATCGCCTGTGGCCATCTCTTGCAGATTGGGCAGTTGCCAAGCTTGGCTGATTTTGACTAGTCAAAAACGGGCCTTGTTTTTGAGGCGTCGAAAACGTCGTGTTGTTCGGCGATTCTCGAATGAGGCAGGCTTCTTGGCTTCTCTTAGCGGCCCTCGAATCGAAGCATCTGGGGCGGTTTCCGTGATGCAAATCAGGGGTGAGCTTTGGGCCTGCTGACCCCGTATAGCTTTGAGTCGATCCCTATGTCTCGTAGCCGGCGTGTTTTCGTTCCTCTCTGGATGAGAAGAACGAGTCCGAAATAGTTGTCAGGAACCTTAAGGTTAGTTATCTTGAAAGCTTGATCCGAGACACTCTTTTCCAGGCATGTTCACCATCGATTGCGTGCCGTGAAGGCTTCCTTGAAGTGTGCCCAAAGATCACCCACCCTTCCCACCGCCCATCAACTCTTTTTCAACACAAAGGCCTGAAGCCATGACGATTCGCAAGACTCGCCGCGAGTTTCTCGAAGATTCCATGTTTGCCGCCGCGGCAGCTGCTGCGTTTGCGGCTCCCACTTCGTTGATCGCGGCCGAAAAGCAGAGCAAGAGCCCCAACGAAAAACTACATGTCGCCGTCGTCGGTTTGAATGGCCGCGGCAATGCTCATATCGGTGGCTTCACCAACCGTGACGACATCATCATCACGCACCTATGCGATGTCGACTCGAAGTTCCACGAGAGCAAGGTCGAAGGGGTCGCCAAGCGTCAGGATGGTCACAAGCCAAAGTTTGAGACAGACATCCGTAAGGTTCTCGATGATCCTTCCGTCGATATCGTCTCGATCGCCACGCCCAACCACCTCCACTCGCTGCAAGCCATCTGGGCTCTCCAGGCCGGCAAGGATGTGTACGTCGAAAAGCCTGTCAGCCACAACGTGAGCGAAGGTCGCCGAGTGGTGGAAGCGGCTCGCAAGTACGAACGCATTTGCCAGGCCGGTACGCAAAGCCGGTCGAACCCGGGCATGATCGAAGCGATCGAGTTCGTTCACAGCGGCAAGATCGGCGACGTGAAAGTTGCCCGCGGTCTGTGCTACAAGCCACGTAAGAGCATCGGACCCAAGGGGAACTACGAACCACCGAAGACGGTCGACTACAACCTGTGGCTGGGCCCAGCTCAGATGCAGCCGGTAACTCGGCCGCAGTTCCACTACGATTGGCACTGGCAGATGCCGTTTGGCAACGGCGACCTCGGTAACCAGGGTATCCACCAGATGGACCTGGCGCGTTGGGGCCTTAATGCGAATGAGCTGAGCAACGCCGTCATCAGTTACGGTGGTCGTTTCGGTTACGAAGACGCCGGTACCACGCCGAACACCCAGGTCGTCGTGCACGACTACGGTGATCGTTCGTTGGTCTTCGAGGTTCGCGGCCTGGTTTACGACAAGAAGCTGAAGGAAAGCAGCGTCAGCTACAAGGGCTCGAAGATCGGCGTGATCTTTGAAGGCACCGATGGCTACGTCGTGATGACCACGTATCATTCCGGTTCGGCCTTCGATAAGGATGGCAACAAGATCCGTGACTTCAACGGTGGTGGCGACCAGAACCACTACAACAACTTCGTCGAAGCGGTCCGTAGCCGTGAAGTCGATCACTTGAACGGCGACATCCTGGAAGGTCACCTTTCCAGCGCTCTGTGCCATACCGGGCTGATCTCGTACCAAATGGGCGAACAGGTTTCGCCAGCGGAATGCCTGGAACGAATGGAAGCAATCAAGACGACTGAAAACGTCCGTGCCACCATGGAACGCGTTCAGGATCATCTTCGTGACAATGGCGTGAACATTGACAGCGAAGGAGTCACGCTTGGCCCAATGCTGGCCTTCGATCCGAAGAGCGAAACGTTCATCGGCAACGAAAAGGCCGACCAGTACCTCAGCCGCGACTACCGCAAGGGCTTCGAAGTCCCAGCCGAAGGTAAGGTCTAACCGGCTGAATAGTTCAACACGCGAAAACGCCAAGCTATTTGCTTGGCGTTTTCCATTTCTTGTCCCCTCGCCCCTTGGGGGAGAGGGATAGGGTGAGGGGCGAACTTGGTACCCGCTTCACCAACCCTCACCCTAGCCCTCTCCCTTGAGAAGGGAGAGGGGACAAGAAATAATAGGTCCCATGAATCCGTCGACGATCACTCCGCCGTTTCGCATCCTTTACGAGAAGGGGCCGTGTATCTGCGTGCAGAAGCAGGCAGGGCTGCTGACGCAAGCGCCTCCGGGGATCGACAACCTGGAAACGCAGCTGCGCGACTTCATCAAGCAGCGCGAACGGAAGACGGGCAACATCTACCTGGCGATCATTCACCGGCTCGATCGACCGGTGTCGGGAGCGATCGTCTTCTGCCGCAACGTTCGGGCTGCACAGCGTCTGGCCGCGCAGTTTCGCGAGCGTACCGTTCATAAAACCTATTGGGCCATCGTCGAAGGTCGCGTCGAAAGCCAGGCAGGGGAGTGGAACGATCACGTGCGGAAGATTCCCGACGTCGCCCAAGGAGAGATTGTCGAACCATCGGTCGAAGGGGCTAAGTCTGCTCGGCTTGCCTACCGTGTGCTGGCCCAGACCGATTCGCATAGCCTATTGGAAGTCGAACTGGGAACGGGGCGTTATCATCAAATCCGTTTGCAATGTTCGGCGCGGGGATTTCCTGTTTTAGGGGACGAACTCTATGGGGCCTCGCAGGCATTCGGACCGAAGGTGGAAGACGTGCGACATCAGCATATCGCGCTGCATGCTCGGCGGCTCCAGTTTCGGCATCCGATGGTGGACGAGCAGGTCGATATCACCGCGCCGCTTCCCGTGGCTTGGCGGGAATCGGGTATCTGGCAGCAATTGAAGGAACAATTGGTAGGGGAGGTGACTTCATGATTCGTCGCTATCGCGTCGGTTGGCTTTTCACAATGTGTGGCGCCCCAATCCAGGATGCCACGGTGATGGTCGAGGACGACCGCATCGTCGGCATCGAAGAAACAGGCATCTGGCACGACGCCGTCGACCTGAGCCAGTGGGCCGTCATGCCGGCGCTGGTCAACGCGCACACGCATCTCGAATTCAGCAACTTAAAACATCCCCTGGGAACGCAGGGCATGACCTTTCCGCAGTGGATCACGGAGGTGATTCGCTACCGGCAAGGCTTCGGCGAGGACCTGGCAGTCGAAAAGGCACAAGCCATTCGTCACGGGCTCAAGCAGTGCGCCGAACACGGTGTCGGAGTTGTTGGCGAGATCGCAACGCTTCCGCTGATGGAAGTCGCCTACGATCGGCCCGACGTGCAGGTCGTTTCCATGCTGGAAATACTTGGGCTGGATCCTGAGCGAAAAGAAGAGCGGTTTGGCCAGGCTCGCGAGCATGCGGTCTATCTCTGGTCGCACGAGAACGTCACGGCTGGGCTAAGCCCCCATGCGCCTTATTCCGCCGGGATGGGAATTGTCGACGAGTGCGTCAAGCTTTCGCGGCAATATCAGTTGCCCCTGGCGATGCACCTGGCCGAGTCTCTCGAGGAACTTGAGTTGCTTGAAAAGGGAACCGGCCCGTTTCGGATGATGCTCGAGCATATGGGATTGTTCCGAGAAGAAGATTTTCCCGGCGGAAAGAAGCCGGCGGAGTATATCGAGCATCTTGCCCCGGCCTACCGGGCCATGGTGGTGCATGGCAACTATCTTTCCGAGCCCGAGATCGCACTACTCAAAAAGTACCAAGAGACGATGAGCGTCTGCTATTGCCCGCGTACCCACGCGTACTTTCATCACGATCGCCATCCGATGGAAGCACTACTGGCCGATGGCATTCGCGTAGTACTCGGGACCGACTCAAGGGCTTCGTCGCCGGACCTCGATTTGTGGGCAGAGTTGCAGCACGTTGCCCAGACGTTTCCCAACATTCCGGCCGAGCAGCTATTGCCCATGGTAACCCGCGATGCGGCGTTTGCTTTGGGGTTGGAAGGCTCTTTCGGGACGATCGATGCCGGACAGAAAGCGATGGCCACGGCATTTCATGTCGGAAGCGATTGCCCCGATGTTCTCAGCGCGATGTTAGCCGAGCGTCCGCGGCTTTGGAACCTGGGAGTTGGTCTAACGCAACTCGACCTTGCCACTGCCTGAGGTGACCTTGCCCAACTCGAAGACGTCGCAGCCACCTTCGGTCAGCATCTTCTGCACACTGGCGGCGTAGTAGCTGCTGACAATCACGACCAGCCCGATGCCCATGTTGAAGACGCGAGCCATCTCTTCGTCTTCGATCTCGCCCAACTGCTGGATCCACGGGAAGACCGGTAGTTCCGGCCAACTTCCCTTCTTGATTTCGACGTCGACATTCTTAGGCAGGATGCGTTCCAGGTTTTCCTGCAAGCCACCGCCGGTGATATGGGCGATGCCGTGAACGACGTTCTTGATCTTGTAATGGGAAAGAACGTTACGAACCGGTTGAACGTAAATCTTGGTCGGAGTTAGAAGCGTTTCGCCAACCGTCGCCCCGAGCGATTCGATGTGATCGTCCAGGCTCAGCCCGGCGATATCGAAGACGACCTTGCGAACCAGGCTGAAGCCGTTGGAGTGCACGCCGCTGGAGGACAATCCCAGGACCACATCCCCCTCGGCAATCGCTTTGCCGTCGATCAGATGCTTGCGGTCGGCCACGCCCACGCAGAAGCCGGCCATGTCGTAATCGCCAATTTTGTACAAGTCGGGCATGATCGCCGTTTCGCCGCCGATCAAGGCGCAGTCGCTATCGACACAGCCGTTGGTAATGCCGGTGACCAGTTGTTCCAGCAGTTCCGGATCATCTTTCCCCATGGCAATGTAGTCGAGGAAAAACAGGGGTTCGGCCCCGCAGCAGATGGCATCGTTCACGCACATGGCGACCAGGTCGATTCCAACGGTGTCGTGCTTGCCGCTGTCGATGGCCAGCTTGATCTTCGTGCCGACGCCATCGGTACACGAGATAAGGACTGGGTCTTCGTACTTTCGAGCGAACAGAGCGTTGTCGAAGTCGAGTTTGAAGAGCCCTGCGAAACCACCGTCTAGCTGCATCACCCGGGGGGAGAAGGTCCGCTTTACCAACCGGGGAAGACGGGACATCGATTCTGCGTAAACGTCTAGGTCGACGCCGGCATCTTTGTAGGTGGCTTTTGCCATTATGGTTGTCAATCGAAACGGGGGTTTAGCGTCCAGAAACGAAGATTTTCGACCCCACTGCCAGGATTGTCAACGCACCCCGAATCTCGTCCCCTCGACCCTTCGGGGAGAGGGTTAGGGTGAGGGGCGAAATTGGTACCAGCTTCCTAACCCTCACCCTTGGGAAGGCACAGGGGACTCTTAAAGGAAGATTTCCGAAAATTCTTCTCCGCCTAGGCGTGCCGCCGATTTGAGCATTATTTGCTCTGCCCCTAGCATCCAGAGAGGGGACCGTGTTCAAATGCGGGCAACAGAATGGTTAAAATAAACCGGCAAAATCGGTGGAATGGGAAAAATAATCGTAGGCGGCTTCCGATTCCATTTCCTATTGGCCCGAACATTGCGGTTAACGCGGACAATCCAGTGGGACTTGTTGCCGAGGCAATCTCAGTCATCCCAGACGACGCCGTCGGCAGGTTGGACTCCGTCGAATCGGTAAACTCTACGCAGGACCTACGCCTTAGCCCTAAGCTATTATTTCGCCAGACGATGCATCACGTGTTTTGAAGTAAAAAAATTGGTTTTAGGAGGGGCGTCTTCTCCGGTCTGCTGCGAATTGGGTGGTAGTGTTTCAACACAATCATTCAATCGAGGTCTTAGGAGGTTAGATCGGACAGTCGCCTATGCTTATGGTTCATCCGCATCCGGAGCTGCAATTTAGTCACGTGCTTCCTTATGGAGCGATCCTGCACGAACGCGGCGTACGGTTTGTTGTATTCAGCCGATCCGCCACGGCGATGCGACTTTTGCTCTATAAGAACGTCGATGATCGCGAACCGAGCGAAATCATCGACTTCGACCGCGAGACAGATCGATGGGGAGATATCTGGAGTATCTTCATTCCAGGTCTGTCGGCCGGTCAGCTATATCACTTCCAAGCCGAGGGGCCGTACAACCCCGACGAAGGCATGCTCTTCGACGGTCGTGCCCGGCTGATTGACCCCTACGCCAAAGCGCTGGCGGGTACCTTTCAGGCTGCCGACGACGGCATCATCCGTCCGCCCAAGTGCGTGGTGGTCGACGAAAGCTTCAATTGGGAAGGGGACCGCCATTTGAAGCGGGACCTGAGCGAATCGATCATCTACGAGATGCACGTCAAAGGGTTCACCGCGCACGAGTCGAGCGGCGTGGATCACCCAGGCACTTATCGCGGTGTGATCGAGAAGATCCCATATCTCAAGTCGTTGGGGGTGACTGCGGTTGAGCTGATGCCGATCCACGAATTCCCCATCATGGACATGGTGACCGGCAAGACGCCGACCCGCGGCAACTACTGGGGTTACGACTCCATGGCCTTCTTCGCGCCTCACCGCGGGTACGCGGCAAGCAAGACGCCCGGCGGCCAGGTTCGCGAATTCAAAGAGATGGTGAAAGCCCTGCACCAGGCGGGCATCGAGGTCATCCTCGACGTCGTTTACAACCATACGTGCGAAGGGAACGAGAAGGGCCCGATCCTCAGCTTCAAGGGGCTCGAAAATCAGGTCTACTACATGCTGGCCAACGGCGGTCGCGAGTACAAGAACTACTCAGGCTGCGGTAACACGGTCAACGGTAACCACCCGATCGTTCGTGAGATGATTTTTAACAGTCTGCGTCACTGGGTGCATAACTACCACGTTGACGGTTTCCGCTTCGACCTCGCGTCGATTCTCAGCCGCGACCGCACCGGTAACCTGGTGGCCAATCCGCCGCTGGTGGAAGCGATCGCCGAAGACCCAATGCTGGCCGATACCAAGATCATTGCCGAAGCATGGGACGCCGCAGGTGCGTACCAGGTCGGTTCTTTCGCCAACTTGCGTTGGGCGGAATGGAACGGCCGTTACCGCGACGACATCCGCAGCTTCTGGAAGGGTGAACCGCACAAGCTCGGGGCGCTCGCCACGCGTTTGGCAGGTTCCAGCGACCTTTACCAGGCTGGCGGCCGTCAGCCGTATCACAGCATTAACTTCATCACCTCGCACGATGGCTTCCCGATGAACGACCTTGTGTCGTACAACCACAAGCACAACGAGGCGAACGGGGAAGGGAACCGCGACGGCGACAACCACAACCTGAGTTACAACTACGGTGTGGAAGGTCCGACCAAGCGAACGAGCATCGAAAAGATTCGCCGGCAGCAGATCAAGAACATGTTCTGCACGTTGCTGATGTCGCAAGGCGTGCCGATGATTCTGATGGGAGACGAAGTCCGTCGTACGCAGCACGGCAACAACAATGCCTACTGCCAAGACAACGAAATCTCCTGGCTTGACTGGTCGCTGGTCAAGAAGAACGACGAGATGCGTCGCTTCGTCCGAGCATTAGTCGCCTTCCGTCGCGATCAACCCACCGTGCGTCAAAAGCACTTCCTGGGTGGTTATCCGACCGGACGTCGAGGCCTGTACGACGTGAACTGGTACAACAACTTGGGCACCGCCGTCGATTGGGACAGCGGCGACTCGATGTTGACGTGTCTTTTTGCGGCTCCACAAAAGGACAACGATCCTGAAAATATCGGTCGCGACGTTCTGCTTTTAATGAACGGTAGTCCTTCGCCTCAACAGTTCATACTGCCACCGGTTGCCAAGGGTACCAGTTGGCGAATGTTCGTCGACACGGCAGCGACTTCGCCGAGCGACGTTTACCCAGACCTCAACGGCCCGCGACCACCGGCGGCCGGCAAGTTCGTCATGCCGGAACGCAGCGTGCGTATTTATGTCGCTTCGCGATAAGTTCGCGTGCGTTGTAAAAACGATCTATGATGGCGGCTTGGAAACAAGCCGCCATTTTTTGTTTCGAAGGTGTAGGTCATGAGTCAGCGGCAAGCACTCGTCCAGTGGTCCCTCTTGGAGTTGGTTGTCGTGCTTACGACCGGGGTCGTGGTTATCGGCTCGATGTGGGCGCCCCAGATCTTTCTATGGCTCGTGCTGATGGGCGTGATGCTGTTTCTCTTTTCGCTGCTTGCGATTTCACGCGTTGGCAGGGGGCCATGGCGGGCCTTCGCGACCGGTTTCTGCTGCTTCGCGATCGGCTACTTCGCCGCTTTGATTCTTGTCGAGAATAATAGCTTCACTCTGTTCTCGGAACTTCGCCAGTTGCCAACCACAAACTGGATGTATCACTGGCAGCCGGTCCTCACGCACACCAAGTACATGAAAGACGGAGAGGCGATCCCCGCCTCACTCGCTCCAACGATGGATATCTATGGAAACGTCACGGATTCCGAAGGTAACAGTTTGGGTTCGACCATGGTCGGAGGTGGGGGAGGATTCATAATCGGCAGCGGTCAAAACATGGTTATTAACGCAATCCAAGTCGTGCATACGCCAAGCCAAGAGACATACTTCACGTTGGGACATGTCTTTTGGGCTCTTCTTCTGGGATACCTCGGCGGCAAGTTCGCCGTTGGGTTTCAGCGATTTCAAGAGAATCAAGAAACTAGTCAACAACCGATCGAGTAGAATACTAAGACCTTTCCCCGTACGCTCTCCCCCCCTCGATTCTGGAGCCCGCCATGAAAGCCTCGCTGGCCGTTCTCTTTGCGTTGACCCTTGCTCCGCCCCTGTCTATTGCCGATGAGCCACAATCAAAGATCGTTCTCTCGGAAGATGGCAAGGACTTTCGCCTGGCAGGCACGGAAACGGCTTTCTATGTCTGGGGTGTCAACTACGACCACGATGGCGACGGCAAACTGATCGAAGACTATTGGCATGATGATTGGGCAATGATTGAAGAGGACTTTAGCGAGATCAAGTCGCTGGGGGCCAATGTCGTCAGGGTTCATTTGCAACTGCCCAAGTTCATGAAAACGGCCTCTGAGCCTAACGAGGAGAACCTCCAGAAACTCGCCGACCTGGTGAAGCTGGCCGAAGCGGAACAGCTTTACCTGAACCTGACCGGCCTGGGCTGTTACCATAAGCAGGATGTGCCTGTCTGGTATGACGAAATGAAGGAGGCCGACCGCTGGCAGGTTCAGGCCAACTTCTGGAAAGCTGTTGCCAAAAAATGTAAGGATAGTCCCGCCGTTTTTTGCTACGACCTGATGAACGAACCGGTTCTAGGGGGCGGAACCAACGCGGATCAGTGGCTGGTCGGTGAACCCCTCGGGGGCAAATACTTCGTGCAGCGGATCACCACCGATGCCGCCGGCCGTGACAATAAGGAGATCGCCGCGGCCTGGGTGAAAACACTCACCGATGCGATCCGCGAAGTCGATCCGCAAACGCTAATCACCGTCGGCGTCATTCCGTGGGCTCATGTGTGGCCCAATGCCAAGCCACTCTTTTACAGCGAAGAAGTCAGCGGGCCGCTCGACTTCGCCAGCGTGCACTTCTATCCCGAAAGGGATGGCGTCGAAAAAGCCATTGTCGCGCTCAAGGTCTACGATATCGGCAAGCCTCTGGTGATTGAGGAGTTCTTTCCCCTGAAGTGCTCTTTGGAAGAAGCCGAGCAGTTCCTCGCTAAGGCCAGGCCCATCACCGATGGCGTTACCAGTTTCTACTGGGGGACCACCCAAGAGGAATACACAGAAGCCGGCACCATGCAGGGAGCGATCTCGGCGAAGTGGCTTGAGCGTTTTCGCCAGGGTGCCCCTGAAGCATCGAAATAATCGAAGCTATTTAACCGGCCCCAATTCACTCTTCAGCAGTTTCAATAGCAGGGTCCAAGACTTCTCGTCGGCTTCCTTGTTGTATTGCATGCCGGGGTTGCCATGCTTGCCGGAGTCTTCCACCGTGAAGCTGTGGACGGCACCTGGGAAGGCCACGAAGTTGAGATCGACTTCAGCGTCCTTCAGTTTTTCCTGGAACGCGTCAATCGATTCCTGGGAAACGAAGCCATCGTCAGCACCGTGGCATACCAAGACCTTGGCTTGGATTGCTTCGGCTTGTTCCTTGGTCGGTGTCGGTAAGGCAGCATGGAACGTCGCTATCGCGTCGACATCGGCGCCGGTGTAGCCTAGCTGTAATGCGGTCGAACCACCAAAACAGTAGCCGATCGCGGCGATCTTGGCAGGATCGCACTGCGGCTGCTTCTTTAGGACATCGAGCGCAGCAACGGCCCGCTTTTGCCACTGCTCGACATTGGCTCGGACCTTGCCGGCCATCTGACCAGCGTCTTTGGGGTGATCGACGAACTGGCCATCGCCGTACATATCCGCGGCGAACGCCACGTAGCCGAGTTCGGCCAGCATCTTCGTTCGCTTCTTGGCGTAGTCATTTAGTCCCCACCATTCATGAAAGACGACCACGGCGGGTCGTGGGCCTTCGATCGTGTCGTCGTAGGCCAGAAAGCCGTCGAACGCTTGATCACCGACCTTGTATTCGATGACCTTGGTTTTGACTTCAGCGTTAGCAATGGAAGCGGTTAGGGCAAGGATCGCGAGGGATGCAACGAGACATCGCATGGTGTTTCTCCGTAGTGTAAGAAGGGTGATGCGAACCGCGGTCCCTGCGGCGAGGTGACAAACTCAACCTGTTTATATCAAATTCGCATGCTTGGTTCTGGAGGTTGATCGCCCGTGTTGTGATTCTTTTCGCCGGCATTAATTTCCTTGACGGCTCTGGTTAAAAGAAATATACAAAACAAAAAGTACTGGGCCCTGTGTTATAGGGCAGGAGCCGAGACGCTTATCCCATCATTTGCCACTCAATCGTTTCTCTCCCGACTCATCCCTCCCCCAGAAAACGAGAGTATGCTCATGGTTCTTACCCTGCGAAAACGCCTGCGCCTTGCTGGATTCACGCTCGTGGAACTTCTGGTCGTCATTGCGATCATCGGAGTGTTGATCGCTCTTCTCTTACCAGCGGTTCAGCAAGCTCGCGAGTCGGCTCGGCGGATGCAATGTTCCAATCGCATGAAACAGGTCGGCCTGGCATTGCACAACTATCATGATACGCATGGTGCGTTTCCAGCGCTGCAGATGCAAGCGGCCCCCTCACGACCCAGCGGATTTGTTGCCCTGCTTCCATACATCGAGCAACTCGCCGTTTGGGAAAAAGCGTCGGGCGCGAGCACGCCGTTTGGCTCGTCCGATTGGAACCCTGCCGAGCAGAATACGTTGATTCCGGAATTGCTGTGTCCTTCTGATCCGTACTGGTCTTCTCGGTCAAGCGTGAACGGCCGTAAACCACGCAGTTATCACTTCTGCATGGGAGACAGCGTCCGCAACAATCACACCACCAGTTCGACCAAACGAGGCATGTTCGTTACGCTGGAGAACATGTCATTTAAGGATTTGGTCGACGGCACGAGCAATACCTTGGCCCTTAGCGAAGTCGTCGTCGGTCCGAATAACGTAACCCGTACCATGAAGGGAAACGTTGCCGTCACGCCTGGCATCAATACCAATCCCTCGAGCCCGGCCGATTGCTGGGCGGCTCGTGGCATCAATGGTGAAATCGACGCCGCCGTACCCGTCACGGCTGAGTCGTATGTGCACCGTGCCCCCGGTAGCCGCTGGGCCGAGGGCAGGGCCTTCTTCACCGGTTTCAGCACGGTGCTGCCTCCTAATTCGCCAAGGTGCACGATTGCTCATAGCGACGGGACTTGGGGCATTTGGACTCCCAGTAGTTTTCACCCTGGCGGAGTCATCTGCGGCCGGGCCGATGGTTCGACTCAATTCGTACCCGACACGATCGACTCGGGTGATCCTACCGCCACAGAAGCCACCGACGGCCCAAGTCCTTATGGTGTTTGGGGTGCGCTCGGTTCGATCAATGGTGGCGAAACTTCCTCCCTCTAGTCTCTTCACCTACTCAAGGGAGTTCTCATGCTACGATTTATCGGCTTAACATCGGTAGCTGCCATTTGTGCGATTGGCTGTACGGCATCCGACGATTCTGGTCTTCCCAGACGTGTCCCGGCTAAAGCGGTCGTCACGTATGAAGGGAAGCCGGTTGAAGGTGCGACGGTGACGTTTGGCGGTGCTGAGATTCGCGGTGCCGTGGGTAACACCGATGAAAGAGGCGAAGTTCGTTTATGGACCTACGAGCCCGGCGATGGCGTTATTCCAGGAACATACACCGTGGCGATTCGCAAGCTGGAGGTTTTGGCCCTACCCGACCCCGAGAAGGTCAGTCCCGAAGAGTATTCTCGGATGATGAATGAGATGAACCGAGCCTTGGGAGGATCCCCCAAGCACCTGTTGCCCAAGAAGTACAGCAAGGCCGAAACGAGCCAACTCACCGCCGAAGTCGTCGACGGCGGTGAGAATATCTTTACGTTTGAGCTGGAAGACTAACGCCGAACTACTTCTTCACTTCGTCCAGGCGTAGCACTTTGATCGCCAGTTCTTCGAGCTGTTTGCGATCGACCGTGCTTGGTGCGTCAGTCATCAGGTCGGCGGCACGCTGCGTTTTAGGGAACGCGATGCAGTCGCGGATGTTGTCCAGGTAACCAAACAGCATCACCCAGCGGTCGATACCCAACGCAATGCCACCGTGCGGCGGAGCACCGTATTGCAGGGCATCGAGCAAGAAGCCAAATCGCTCTTTGGCGTCTTCTTCGGTCATGCCCAATAGGCCGAATACCTTCTGCTGCGTGGCGTTGTCGTGGATACGAATCGTTCCACCGCCAGCTTCGCTACCGTTGATCACCAGGTCGTAGGCCAGTGCCCGGCACTTGCCTGGATCGCTGTCGAGAAGTTCGACGTCCTGCGGCCGCGGGGCGGTGAACGGATGGTGCATGGCAACCCAACGACCTTCTTCTTCGTCGTAATCGAACATCGGGAATTCGACCACCCAGCTGAAGTGCATCGCTTTGGGATCGTACAGTTTCAGTTCGGCACCCAGCTTCTTACGCAGGCCATAGAGTGCCTTGCAGGTCACTTCGAATTTGTCGGCGACGATCAGGATCAAGTCGCCAGGCTCGGCGGCAAAACGTTCTTTGAACTTGGCCAGCAGTTCTGGCGTGAAATTCTTCGCGATTGGCGAGTTGAGGGTTCCGTCCGCTTCGACTTTGAACCATGCCAGGCCCTTGGCACCGAAGTCGTCTTGCACCATCGAGGTCATGTCGTCGATCAGGCGGCGCGAGTACTTGTCGGCGGCACCCTTCGCGCAGATTCCACGGACACGGTTGCCGGCGTCGGCTACCGCTTTGAAAACACGGAACTCGGCCTCGGCAGCCAAATCGGTGGCGTCGACAATTTCCAAGTCGAAACGCAGGTCAGGTGCGTCGTGGCCGAAGCGTTCCATGGCTTCGTCGTAGGTCATCCGGGGCAGAGGACCTGGGACGTCGACGCCGTGGACTTCCTTGGCAACCTTGGTGACGAGCCCATCGATGATACCAATGACGTCGTCCATTTCGCAGAAGGCCATCTCGAGGTCCAACTGCGTGAACTCTGGCTGACGGTCAGCGCGGAGGTCTTCGTCGCGGAAGCAGCGGGCAACCTGCACGTAGCGGTCGTAACCGGCCATCATCAGGATTTGCTTGTAAAGTTGCGGCGACTGCGGCAATGCATAGAATTCGCCATGATGCACTCGGCTGGGAACCAGGTAATCGCGAGCCCCTTCCGGCGTGCTGCGGCCGAGGATGGGAGTCTCGACGTCGATGAACTGGTGCTCCTCGAAGTAGTCCCGCATCAGCTTGATGATCTTGCTTCGCAGTAGCATCGTCTGTTGCATCTGCTGACGGCGAAGGTCCAGATAGCGATGCTTCAGACGCAGGTCTTCGCCTGGCATGTCTTGCTGGCCAGGAAAGAACGGCGGCGTCTTGCACTTATTCAAGACGACCAACTTCTCGACCTTGATTTCGATCTCGCCGGTGCTGAGCTTCGGGTTGACGGTCCCATCGGGGCGCGGATCGACCTTACCGATGACCTGAATCACGTCTTCGTTACGAAGGCTACGCGACAGCTTCTGCGTTTCCTCGCCGCTGTCACTGCTGAAAACCACTTGGGTCTTGCCATATCGGTCGCGAAGATCGACAAACAGCCCGCCGCCATGGTCGCGGTACGAATCAACCCACCCAGCCAGGGTAACGGATTGGCCGACGTCGGATTTTCGTAATTCGCCGCAAGTGTGTGTGCGATACAAGGTTCTGTTCCTCGAAGGTGATCAGGACAGCGTCGATGTGAATGGGGGAAATCGAGTATTTTAGACCGACAACGCCTGAATGCCTAGATTGGGCTTTCCGAGCGAAATCTGGGCCTGGGGGAGGGGACTAGCCACAGAGGGCACCGAGGGGAGGATATTCAACCACGGATTACACAGATATCACGGATGGATGAAAAGCCAGCAGCGGCACTCAACAAATCCTTCTGTTATCCGTGGAATCTGTGGTTAATCTTCTCTTATGCCTTCCCCCTCGGTGCACTATGTGTTCTCTGTGGCAAATTCCTTCCAGAATTAACCTTAACGATTTTAAGGACCGCTTCCCTGATGACGCCGCATCAGGTATACCGGCGCTCATGAGTGAACTCCTTGAAATTCCGGAAGTGGTCGGGCTGCAGTCTCGATCCGATGTGATTCGCATCCCTCCTGATCTAGACGTCCCTTTGACCGCTCGGGTTCGGCATCTGGTCGATACGGCCGAATTTCGCCGGTTAGTCCATATCAGCCAACTGGGCTTGGTGTCACTCGTATTCCCGGCCGCTCACCACAGCAGGTTCGAGCATAGTCTGGGTGTCTATCGGACGATGCTGTTGTACCTGCAGCGTCTGGCCCACGTGCCTCAGTTCGCGGAGGTGATCGAAACCAAGGATGCTGAACTGATGATCGTGGCGGCCTTGCTGCACGACCTGGGGCACTGGCCTTTCTGTCATCCGATCGAAGACCTGCGTCTGGCCGGCGTGCCGCAGCACGAACTGTTCGCTAACAGTTTTCTCCTGGAAGGAGAAGTCGCCGATTGTTTGCGCGACGATTGGGGCATCAACCCGCGTGACGTCGTCAGTTTCCTCTCTGAGAAGGGGCGCACCAGCAAGATGAAACTGATGCAGAGCATCATCTCGGGGCCGATCGACGTCGATAAGCTCGATTACCTGCAACGCGATAGTCTGCATGCTGGTGTCCCTTATGGCCGTAATTTCGACCAGCAGCGTCTAATCGCCAGCCTGTGCGTGAACCAGGAAGGGGATAAGCTCGCCCTGACGAACAAAGGACGCACGGCAGCCGAGATGATGGTGTTTGCCCGGTACATAATGTTCAGCGAAGTCTACTGGCATCATGCCGTGCGCAGCGCGACGGCCATGCTGCAGCGCGCGTTTTTCATGCTGCGTCCGCATTTGGAACTCGATTCGCTGTTTCGTCTGGCCGAACGTCCGATGATCGACACGATGCTCGAAGCGGCCGGCAACGGTCCGGCTCGCGATTTGTTGGATGGCTTGTTCGGTCCTTCACGTCGGCTGTACAAGAGGTTGTTCGAGTACTCGCACTTCGACCATCCCGAGCTATTCCATCAAATTGCCCGGCGTCCATACGACTGGCTGGTCGATTTGAGCGATCAGTTTGCCACGACTCTCTCGCGGCACATGTCGCGTCGCGTGGCACCGCACGAGATCCTGATCGATGCCCCGCCGGTCAAGCTGGAAGTGCAATTCAACATTGATGTGCTTAACCAGAAGACCGGCAAGTACCGGGCGTTGGGGGATGTCTCGCCGATGGTCGAGACCCTTGCGAAGCGGCAGTTTGACGACTACGTAAAGAAGGTGCGGATCTTCATTCATCCGCGTCTGCAGGAATCGATCACGAGTGCCTCGGAGATCGAATCCCTGTTTGTCGAAACGGTCCGAAGCATGTTTCCGGAGACGGGTTAAACGGTCGCGTTACTTCGATTTCAGGTCGAAGTCATGCTCGAGCGAGGAACTGCTGACCTCGATCTTGAGTTCCGTGTTTCGATTGTACTGCTTCGGAATCGCTTCGGTGGAGACTTCCTCGGTGGGACTGTCTGCGGTTCCGTAGGTCTTTCTTTCACCGACGACCTTCGGCGAATTGATTTTGACCGCTTTACTGCCCAGCGTGGTCTTCACCGAGTACTCGCCGTTCTCGATCGAACCTCCCTCGACGCCCCCTTTGCCATCGGTGGCTTCAAAGGTGATCTTCCCTTTGTTGACCGGTTGTCCATCGAGCGTCACCTTGCCAGTGACTTCCACCAGGTCAGAACGCCCCGAGCCGCAGCCAGCGGTGATAAGTAGTAGGAGTGACAGCCCAATGCTGCACGCGACTGGTGTTTGTATCCTCATGGTGCGATTCATCCTGAACGAGGTGAGCATTCAACTTGCGGCAAACGATGACTAGTTGAGCGAAAGGGTTTCCTTGCCTTCCATCGTGCCTGCGGCTCGCCAGACGTCGATGGCAATCGTCTCGCTGACGAAGTGAACCGAACCGTCCGCCATCAGCACCTGGACGCCGCCTGGGTGAAGGCTGCGAGCCGCGTGATGTTCGTTGCCGCCAACACAGGGAAGTCCGATCTCCGGTTTGTCAACACACCAGGCCGAAGACATAACATCCGCTGCTGAGGAGTTGGGCGTCGATACCGTCATAAAACCGCCACCGGCCGCGTCGTCGTTGAAGGAATCGCCGCGGTGGTCTGGTTCGGAATCGTTGGGATGGGCTCGCAGTTCCGACATGAGCATTGTATTACTGAGACCATCAGTAAAGCCTGAGAAGTCACTCGTGCGCGGCGTTTCACCGAGTGCCCCCTGGCTTCCTTCGAAGCCGAAGGGAGCTTTGAGTGCTTCAGTTGCCGTCGAACTACCGTTGGGAATCGTGACGTTTCCATAGTTCACCCCATAGTGAACGCGGCAGCGCCAGTAGGCATCGGAAGTGTTCATCTTGCCCCCATTCATGCTGGGGCAGTAGTAGAACTCAACTGGCTTTGCCAAGACTCCATCAAACGTGTTTTGAATGATGTTTGGCGAAGCGTAAAACGGCTGGTTGTAGTCGTACGCTTCGGCCAGGTTGTTCTGTTCGATGTACGGCCACAGGCTCACCACCCATGTATGTCGCTTGCCATTACTGTCGTTGGTGGCGCCAAATGGCAACTTCTGGACCGTGTCGTGGTAGTTGTGCATCGCCAGGCCCCATTGCTTGAGGTGGTTGGTGCACTGCATCCGCCGGGCAGACTCGCGTGCCATTTGAACGGCCGGAAGCAACAGGGCGATGAGTACCCCGATAATGGCAATGACCACCAGGAGTTCTACCAGCGTAAAACCGCGAGAATAGGGTGTGCGTACCACGGTGCCGTTCCTTACGACGAATGGTGATGAGAGCAAGAACGAATCGGATTTCGCAGATGGGATGGAGAGAGAAGAAAAATGAAATCCCTCTGAAAAACGCTTACGCTTAGAATGGTAGCGAGTCCTTCTCAGTAGTGCAAGAATATTTGCCGCAATGTCTGTTTCACTGGAGCAATGATGAATGCAGATAGGTTCAAGATGCGATGGCAGCTTGATCGTAGCGGGCCAGAAACCACCCGTCCCCCAGGGAAACCATTCGCGTCAAATGATGTGGCTCGAGCAGTCCGCCAACGAACGATTCAGGCTGCTTGCCCAAGGGATGCCATTCCAGCCAAACGCCCCGTTCATTTCCTGAGAGCTGAAAGCGAATGCCACCAGCATCGCTACGTTCAATGCTGCTGAACGTCGGGCCCGACTGAGCCATCGGCGGGGTGGTCAATAGAAGAAGTGTCTTCGGTTTCCCGGCCGGGTACGCCATGAACGGACCGATGTTCTCACGCTCGCCATCCATCCTGGGCCAGTCTTGCTGAAGTGACTGGGCGATCGGTTGGAAGGCCGCCAAGTGGGAATCGATTCGCAAACGCTTTCCGGTCCACATCAACTCATCCCAGCCGTTGATCAAACCGAGCCAGCAGCATGCCAGCGAAAGAACAATCATCCAGGACGAAAGCGTGCGATGCCCACGGGAACCCATGGTCATGCCGAAGGTCAGCATTGCCAGGCTGACCATACCAACCGCCACCATGATGCCCAGCGCGAAGATCTTCCACTGGGCCGTCAATGAGTTGGCGAACTCGTCGAGGTCGGAGCCGTCCTGTGTCCAACCGATCTGGAACTCGAGGTGGTCCCAGGTCGCGGAGAACCTGGCATCCCACACGATCCACCCGGCCAGCAATAGCAGGACTCCGGCATTCAGCAGCCACAGGACGAGCGGATGATGCCCAAACGCGAGGTCACGCAGCCAAATGATGAAAGCCGAGAATCGGAACCATCGTGATTGCGCGGGAAGTTTGTCGGCTGGGGCATGCATGAGTGGAAGAGAGACTTGGACGATCGATTGGTGAAACTGGTACTTGGTTCGCCCCCTCACCCTAGCCCTCTCTCCGGCGGGGAGAGAGGGGACACGATGGGAGTCTATTCGGTTGGAGTGCCGGCAGGCTGAGCGGCGTCGGCGTCACAGTAGGACAAGGCCATCAGTGCGAAGGCCGTAGCCAGGTTCTTATCGTTCTCGAACCAGCGACCGTTCTCGTTGGACCATGAACCATCTTCGTTTTGACGCTTGGCCAATTCGTCGATCAGTTCTTCTCGCCAATTGTGGGTTTTGCCATCGGCATCGGTGACTTCGGTCAGGCCAGCCGTACCCAGACCAGCGGCGAAGGTGTGGTAATAGTAGAACAAGCCGGCACTCTCCATGCCTGGGTTCTGCTCGACGCTGTAATTGTCGGCAACCCACTGAGAAGCAGCCTTCACGCGTGGGTCATCTTTCGTCAGACCAGCGTAGATCATGCTCTTCAGACCGGCGTAGGTCATCGAGCCGTAGCTGCGGATGCCGCCGTTTTCGGTGTAACGTTCTGGGGAAGTGGAGGGGTCGATCTTCTCGCGAGGGATCTCGTAGAAGAAGCCCCCATCATTCACCTTTCCGGCGAACTGGGTGTCGTTGTACTTGCTTTCCAGATTCTGGCAGCGTGAAACGAAGACCAATGCCCGTTGGATCGCTTCGTCGTCCGCTTCGCTTCCGGTCTCGATCAACGCTTCGACCAGATAGCCGGTATTGGAAAGATCGGGTCGACCGGCACCCCCGTAGCCGACGCCACCGAACCAGACGTCGTCTTGCTTGACCTCGCCTTGGCCATATTGCAAGCGAGTGACGAAATCACGGGCCTTCTTAAGCGTTTCGTTGTATCGGCCATCGGCGTTGGCTTCCTGGAAGCAGAGCATCGCGACGCATGTTTCATAGTTGCGCAAGCGACCGTTTCCGTAAATGCCCCCATCGGGCTTCACGAAACCTTCGAGCGCTTTCAGCCCCTTGGCGACCACCGGGTCATCGACTGTTTTGCCGCTGCGAAGCGTCCCGGTCACGGCCAAAGCAGTGAGACCAGGACCGGCCTGGGCTGTAAAACTACCATCGGGGGCCTGACCATTCTTTTCCAGATATTGAAGCCCCTTGGCCACGATGGTGTCGAGCTTCTTCTGAGACTCACTGGAGATGGGACGATCGGCAGCGATCGCGAAGGATCCCAGCGCGAATAGCAAACAGAGGGAAATTCCAACAAAAACGCGACGGGAAATGTTCACGATAACCTCTTTTCTCTAAGCCAGTATTAGCGCGCCCAGGATGATTTAGCAAAGGTCATGCCACCGATTTAGAGACAGGCAGGAACGTGAAAAGCTCGTTGAATTCACGAATGGCCACACTCAATACCTGAGTTGTTGTGTCGACGCAGACGACATGGCTGTCGGATGAGACGACACGTACGCTGGCTAGTCTTGTTTATCGGGGCGTCGGGTCTGGCGTTTGGCATCGAGCAGTCGATCGAGATAGCCCTTTTCCTGGTTGACTTCGAAGCTTGGCTCATCGTTCAGCGGCGCAGCAGACGCTTCTGCCTTGGCCTCGACCGTAGCAGCATCGACACTGGTTTCCGTGCCGTCGAATGTCACTTGCCAGTCTCGATTCAGCTTCTCCTTTTGAGCTTTCAAGCGATGGAGCGACTCGGCGACGGGCGCTTCGACAGTGGGCTGATGCCGGATGCGTGCCCACAAGATGCCAACCCAGGCGAAGTTCCATAGGACTCGCCGATTGGCGATATCCATCACAAACAAGCAAGCCACCGTCACCAGCACCAGGTACCAGATCGGCCGTTGGCTGCTGGCCTTCGGTAAGTCGTGTCGAAATGGCGTTGTATCGATGTTGGCTAACTGCTCTGGGGTCATGTCCAGGTTGAAGACCTCGCCAGGGCGTCCGCCGGGGGGCGTCAACGCGGCAAATCGCTGGAGCATCGTTAGATTGTCTCTCCGGTCACGGAACTCCTGAGCGTTTTGTACATTCACACCGATCCGAAGCGGCGCCAGCCCTGAGCTTGGCGACACAGCTAGGAAGTGCGGACCGGCATGCTGAGCGTCGAACTCCACTTCGTATCGCCCCGGTGCGACTTGAACGAACGCTTCGCTCACGACGTCGGAACGAGGACCGACCCCATTGAGTTGAGGTGATGCGAAGTTGACGAAGTTTCCCTCGTCGTCGAGTGCATTCAGAATGAGCTTCACTTTCTGCCCGTTGACTTCCGACGCGACGAGGAAATTCTCGGATGGATCGGTTGTTCGCATGCACCAACGAATCATCTGCATCAGCAGCTTTTCGTTCCCTTCCCAGCCAGCCCAGTCGGTGGCCCAACGCTGTCCCAAATCGCTGGTCCAGCAGACGCTTCTGCCAATGCCGTACTGCCAGGCAGCGAGCAGGGCGTTGGTCTGCCCACTCGGGTCTGGCGACGTGAGCAGCACGTCGACTAGCGGACTGTCCTTGGGGGACGTCATCACGTAGCCGGAAAACGGTGGAAAAGCGGAAGGGATCCCTTTCAGGATTTCATGATTCGCCGCGACTTGCGGCACCATGCCACTGGGCTTCTCAAAAACCAATGGGCGAGCCACACGACGGGTCTCTTGCATGAAAATCCGTGGAATCGCTTTGGGAGAAGTCACTTGATAGAACTTCCCACGCCCTATGGCGGCAATTTGATTCAGCAGCCGCACGTCGGCATCTTGCCCCACGGCGACGGTCGATACGGTGATACCACTCTTTTCAATCTGACGGGTTAGATTGCCAAAGTCAGCCGCAGGCGTTTGCCCGTCGGTCAGTACGATCATATGCTTGACCGCGGCCTCGTTGGCTTGCAACTGACGAAAGCCGTCTTCCATCGCAGGAAACATGTTCGTTCCACCGCCCGATGATAGACGCGAGATCATCTGCGAGACGAACTGCCGGTTCTTGGCCGTTTGCAGCGGGACCGTGCGTGACGTGGTGGAATCGAATGTCGTGACGCCGATGTAATCGTGCGGGCCGAGTGCTCGTAGTGATTCGCGGGCGGCGGCCTTACACCAGTGGATCTTTTCACCATTCATGGAACCCGATTTGTCCATGACCAACATCAACGCACCCACCGGAACGACCTTGGCGTCTTTGATCTTAAAGTCGAGCGGCATCGCTTCTTCGATCGGCGTGTTGGTCCAACCGCCGGCGCCGAAGCTATCGGGGCCGCCTAGCATGATCAGTCCGGCACCCAGGTTTCGTGTGTTGTCGGCGAGCATCTGCATCTGAGCATCGCTGAATGCCGTGATCTCTTGAGTGTCGCCACTTGTGCGCGGGACGTTACCAAGGATCACCAGATCGTACGGCTGAAGATCGGACAGCCGGGTGAAGAGTTGATTGCTGGGCTGGATCGTTACTTTTAAGTCGTTCCGACGCAGCATTTCGGCAAAGTCATTGAATTCGTCAGGGCGGGTAGAATCGACGATCAAGAGTACTTGGCCGGGCGACTCGATGTGCGTAAACGAAGCGGCGCGATTGTTCTGCGTGAAGCCATCGACTCCCTTAGCGTCGGGAGTGAACTCGGCTTCATAGGTATAGAAACCACCTTCGGATAGTTTGTCCTGGAAAGCGAAGACGCGCGTTCCAGGCTCGAGTTCGATTTGCTGCTCGACGACCACTTGATCGCGTCCACTGCCACGGCGAACAACGCGGATCTTTCCGGCAACAGGCTTATTCGCGGCTTGTTGATCCCAATGAATTCCAGGTCGATTGTTTAAGACTACCTGCACCGGGAAGGGAGTCTTTTCGCGCATCTTGGCTGGCGTCGTGATCTTCTCGACGGTGATCTCCGTACGCGCTTGGGCGGTGATCGGAACAACGTCGATGCCGATGCCTGCCTCGCTTAGTGCTCTGGCGGCAGGCATGGCATTGCCGAGCGTTTCTTTGCCGTCGGTCACGATTACCACGCGTTTGGCGGCATCGACAGGGAACGCTGCCTGAGCGAGCTTTAACGCTGCTTCGAGGTTCGTCTGTTGCGGGTCGATGGTTGTTTCCAGCTTTGATCGCAGAAACAGGTCGCCTGACCAGGGAGGAATTTCGATCGCTGCGGCGCCACCAAAACTAATCACGCCGACACGATCGTCGGGGGCCTGCTGACGAAACGTATTGGCGGTTGAGCGGACGTAGGTGACGACGTCCTCTAGTCGCTCCGGTGGAATACTCAGAGAACGATCGACTAGATAGATCACCGTCAGGCGATCATTGGTCCGAACGAGTTCGACCTCGGCCAATGTCAAAACGACGAGCAGGCAGAGAAGACTTCGCAGACCATTGGCCAGTACCCACCGCCAGCGATTGCCCATGGCCAAGCCATTCCACGAAACCCACCATAGCGCAGGAATGATCGCCAATAGAAGGAGGAATTGAGGGTGTTCTATCGAAAACTGAAGATCAAGCATTCCGTGTCTTCCGGTCTATTTTTGTTCCAGCGAGGCATTCTTCACATTCTACGCCAAATAGCGAAAATAACAGACTTGCTGGGCAAATTGCCGGAACTATGCGGCCGATTGCGGTGGGCAGGACGGGACATTTCGTTACGATGAATCGACCGGAGGAGGGACTACGTCCCATCTCGAATAAGGTTTTGAACACGGAGGCCGCATGAATTCCCATTCGCCGGAAATGGAAGCGGTAGACCCCAACTTTGACTCGTTCCATGAGTTCGAAAAGATTCGTGAGTAGCACGTTGAACTGAAAGAGCACTTCAAGGACACTGCATCGTCTTCTTTTGAAAACGAAGCGGCTGACGAAGAGCAACGGGAAGCGGAAGAAGAATCAGCCAACGACTCAAAAGAAATCAACGCGTAACCTGAAATCATCGAATTGAGGAGACGGCATGGAACCGCGCGTCAGCATCATTACGTTGGGCGTGAAAGACCTGCAGCGTTCGCTCGAGTTTTATCGAGATGGACTGGGCCTGCCGACCTCTTGGAGCGGTGATCAAGGAGTGGTTTTCTTTCGGACGACCGGTACGTGCCTGGCACTCTATCCTCTGGATAAGCTTGCCGAGGATGTGGGCGGAGATTGGATCGGGCAAGAGCGTTCCCGGTTTGCAGGGATTTCGCTGGCACACAACGTCTCAGTGAAAGAGGACGTCGACCGTATCTTGCGGCAAGCTGAGGCGGCTGGTGCCAAAATTGAAAAGCCGGCGCAGGACACCTTTTGGGGCGGATACGCCGGCTATTTTTCCGATCCCGACGGATACTTATGGGAAGTGGCTTACGGTGCGTTCGACTTCAACGAAGACGGTAGCCTGAAGATTCCCTAAGGCCGTTTGGCCCCTTTTTCATCTCGTCGAGCGTGAATTCAATTTCATTCTCGCCCGGCTCCACGACGGCCGACAACTCAGTCTGTGCGTTGTACGTTGCCAGAATCGAGATCCGGCCGTCCGATAAAACATCCGGGACTGAGAGAAACAAAAAAAGAGCATGATCCATCGGGACCATGCTCCTGAATATCTGTCTATCTAACAGGAAGCGTCACTTCTTCGGACGATCGATGACGAACTTTACGGGCTCGTCTTCCATCGGGACCGTCAAATTCAAGTCGGTCGATTTGTACTCGAGATAACGCTTGTGAACGATTGGTGAATAATTGCCTTTGGCGTCGGGTTCCATCACGCCACCAAGCGTCACTTTGTAGGAGCCGGCCGGTAGGCCTTTCGCGACGGAAAAGTTGCCTTCGGCGTCGATGGGGGCAATGTCAGAATACGTCCCATCGTCGAAGATCAGTTCTCCCTGGGCCATGGGAGTACCGTCTGAGTATTCAACCGTGCCAAAAACCGCGTTCTCGGTCTGTTGGCTGCACCCCATCCCGCTGACAAGCAACAAAAGACAAGGAGCAAGAAGAATGAATCGAGTCATTGGAAAGGACCTCGCATAATGTTGTTGGAGATTGACGTCATGCCGCGGAGTCATGCCAGGAAGACCCCGCAGGCGGATGATGCAAGGTGCGACTAAAACTCGCCAACGACATTTCCATCCATCGCATTGCCCAGGTTTTCCAGGGTGCTTTGCGAGATGTTGGTTGAAATGCCACGGACCGAACCATCGCCCAGGACGAACTGAGTAATGCCGGGATGCCAGCTACCGTGCCCTTGACCGTTGTCGGGGCGAGCATTGTCATTCGGACCTCGACCAAGGCGAAGACGAATAGAACTGGCGACCGCAAACTCTCGCCAGCCGTCCGAAGAGTACAGGAACGAACCATCAGCACCCGTGGAACCGCAACACACGCCGACTTGATCTTTTCCGATACCCTTTTCGCCAAACATCAGGGTATTGCTTAGCCCGTCCGTCACACGTGCGAAGGAGTCGCGTGGATTCGCCTCGCCACACGGATTGTTGTCGCCAGCACTTGTTGGAATACCGACGCGCAGAATACTCTTGATGTCGTTCACGTGCGAATTGTCGTTGGGGTTGTGATAGGCGTTGAATACCGTACTGGACGAGTCATATCCCACCGCGCCGTAGTCACTCCAAGGACCTTGTTGACTGCCTGATCCCTTCATCTGCACACCGCTTCGACGGGATGGGCAAGTCATGTACGAGATGGAACTGACGCCTTCCTTCTGCTGTTGGGTAAGGTTCGCAAAAATCACGTCCTTCCAGTCGTCGGTATTCACCGCATGTAGCAATTCGTACTGGGCGTTCTGTTCCGCGAACGGCATCAGGTGGACCCAAACGCTGTAGCCTTGCTGGCAGTTCACCAAGGGCGGCAGCTTGGTATAGGTATCGTGAAACATGTGGGTTGCCAGGCCGATTTGCTTCAGGTTGTTCGAGCACTCGCTGCGGCGAGCTGCCTCACGAGCCTGTTGAACCGCCGGCAACAATAACGCGATCAGTACGCCAATAATGGCAATGACAACCAACAATTCGACCAGGGTAAAACCTGGGCGGGAACGAGAAGTCTTCATTGATGCACCCCAGCAATAGGTCGAAAAGGATACGAAATGACGAGATAGAAAAACGACGAGAAGGAGGCAATCGATTCCCTCACGGCGGCGTTAGGCGCCAGAGAACGTCGATAGCACGCCTCATTCCCGCTATGTGTATCATTTTACGCCCCTAATGTCTAGTGAAAAAGGTAAGGAGATGTTGAAGAGTTCTCGATCTAAAACAAAAGAAGTCGACAATTCCATGCTTAAGAATTAGACGCCTTGCCCCATTGTAAGTACGCCTGAGATCTCGGAATTTGGGCGTGTTTGTATGGGCTAGGATAATGCCCGCAGCGAAGTAAACGCAAAAACGTACATCCTGCTGGGATCCATGCTCATTGCAATTTGGGGAAAGACTCATCCAGGAAAGTGAATCGGTTCGACGAGGGGTACGGCAAACCGCGAGAAAAAAAGTGATCTTTTTTCGTTTTCTCGGCGTGGGACTAAGGCCGTGGGTAGATAGCAGGCAAGCAGCCAGAGGCTTGCGTGTCGCGTGGCAAGAGGTCTGAATTGAATGGGTTCAAGCTGATCTGTGGGATCAGCATGGTCCCATCATTCAAAGCGGGCTACTTCAAGTCGAACGAAAACTCGTTGTTTTCGTTCACCTTGACATCGGCGGTCAGTTCCGTGGCGGAACTTGAGGAGTATTTGCGAGGAAACATTTCCACAAGAGGTGGTAGTTCCATGCCTGGTGGTTGAACAGATCCCTGTTGAGCAGCTTGGTTGACGGCTTCAACCTTGGCATCGTATTCGGCCTGCGTCATACCCGGAGGGGGTACCTTCTTGGAAACGGTGACTTGATAAGTACCGGCGATCGCTCCTGATACGTCGGATTGACCGCTTAGGTGAGTTGTCAACGAAAAATTGCCCTGGGCGTCAGTTTTGCCCAAGGCGATTTCCCCGTTGGCGATATTTCGCGAGCCTCGGCTGAAGATGACCGTTGCATTGTCAACTGGGCTGCCTTTGTAAAGCACCTGGCCGGTGACGCGTTCCGTTTTGGGTAAGTTACTTTGATTGCAGCCTGCGACGATGGTAACAACGAACATTGCAGCGAGAACGATATGGCAGGAATGACGTTGGCGCATATAGGCCCCTTTCGGAAGTCTTGAATGAAGACGAAAGACATGCATCGGGACAAGACGTTATGGAAGCGCTGCCGTTTCACCGCCAGACTTGCTTCCCAGTGCTCCCCAGACGCCATAGGGGCTCTGGCCACCGGTTGATTCGCTCGCTGTCAGGTTGCCGGTGTCGACGGTCTCTGGAATGAATTGGACCGAGGCGTCTGCCATCAGAACCATGACACCGCCGGGGTGATAACTGCTGGCACTAAATAGGCCCCATGAATCTCCCCAATTGTCGACCGCACACGAGGGACTGTTAGGAGGCAGTACCGTGGTCACCCCGGTAAATGCCGGATAGCCGTCGAACCATTGAACGCCCACGGCTCGGGAGGTTTGCACCGATTGAGAGGAGAGGTACTTTCCTTGGCTGGCCGTGGTCATGCAGTCGATCGGCGAGGTATTCAGGCCGCTCACATTGTTGGCAAAGTAGCCGCGGATATTTTGCGTATCGCCAGATAAACCGAAGGCTCGTTCCGCCATCATGATCGTGTTACTCGTTCCATCGGTGATCGAACTCATGTCGATCTGCGACTTCTTATTGTGATCAACTCGCCCAAAAATGCCCCGTGGGTTTTCCAGGTTATGGTTACCATTGATCGAATCTCCCATGCTCACCGCGTAGCTTCGCGCACCGAATGAATTACTCCAGATATTTGCCGGTGTTGAGGGATTGGAGGGACATACGAAGGCTTCAATCTTCGCGACGTAGGGAGGGTACCAGGCACGTTCACGAATCGGACCGAAGGCAAGAACATCAGTGCCGCTGAACGTTCCTGGCTGCGACAGAATGTCGTAGATTGCTCCCTGCTCTATAAACGGCAGGATATGCATCAAGCCGCTGTTGCGCCCTTCATTACCTCATGGATTGGTCGAGCGGGTTCCGCCATTGTTGTTGCGTAACGCTGGAAAATGGAGATAGGTATCGTGGTGATTATGGAGAGCAAGTCCCATTTGCTTCAGTTTGTTGGAACATTCCATTCGGCGTGCGGCTTCTCGAGCTTGCTGAACTGCAGGCAACAAAAGCGCGATCAAGACACCGATAATGGCGATGACAACAAGTAGTTCGACCAGTGTAAAGCCAGATCGATACCTCGGGAAATCTTTGCCAGACATGATTTCAATGACTCCAACAAAACCAACCGTTAGAAGAAATAAAAGATGGGTTGATCTCTGCTCTTCTATCGATCCTCTAAGCTTGATCGATTACCGCCAAGTGTAAGAAACGAGCTGTTATCAACTAGCTCCAGGGTAGGGTTTTGGTGATAGCCATGCAAGAGAATTTCAATGAAAAGTAGATCTGTTGCCGGGCTAATCATTTCTTAAAAGGACCAGATGCGCGGAATCAAGGTAACCGCGGTTATCGCGATGAGGATCGCCAGGGGGATGCCGGACTTGAGGTAATCGCCCGGGGTGTAACCGCCGGGGCCCATGACCATGAGATTGGTTTGGTACCCGATCGGAGTGAGAAAGGCCATCGACGCTCCGATGGCGATGGCCATGATGAATGGCCGCGGGCTCATGTCACTTTGCTGCGCGATGGCCACCGCGATCGGAAGCAGCAGCGCCGCGACCGCCGTGTTGGTGATGGTTTCCGTGAAGACGACCGTCAGCAGATAAATGACCACAAGTAGGATAAAAGGATTGGTACCGACCGTGGTGACCAGGCCTTCGGCGATCATCTGAGCGGCACCACTTTCCCAGAGTGCGTTTCCTAACCCCAACGCTGCCGCGATCGTCACGATCACCTGCATGTCGAGCGCTCCACGGGCTTCCGACGCCGAAAGACATTGGGTCAAGATCATGAGCGCGGCGATGGTCAAGGCAGCGATCGCGGGGCTCCCCCAGCCACCGGCAAATTCAAATCCCGCGAAGACCGACGTCAAGCACAGCCAAAGGATCAATAAGATCATCAGCCCGCCCGAAATCAGGGCTCGATCGTGACGACGTGGTTCGGCATCGTCCACGCTGCTGACCAGGTAAAAGTCACGATTGTTTCGATGTTGGGCAATGAAGTCGGTTCGAGTTTGCAGTAGCAGCGTATCACCTACCTCAAGCTCGATGTTGCCAATCTTGTTCGGCAAACGTTGTCCATTGCGATGCACGGCCACCACCGCCGCGTTGTAGAGTTGGCGGAAATTCGCTTTTCGTACCGTCGTACCGATCAAAGGTGATGAAGGACTCAGGACGACTTCGGTCAGGTGACGTTGAACACGCGACTGGGGATGGAACTCGTACGTGCGATCGGCGGCGGGAATCAGCCCAGGGATCTTCTCGAGGTCGACAATCGTGTTGACCAGTCCGGTGAACACGAGGCGATCTCCGGAACGCACGAAGTCGCGAGGTGTGACGGGCGTGATGATATCGCCGTCGCGGTCGATTTCGATGAGAAACAGGCCGTGCAAGTTACGAAGGCCTGCGGCTTCCACCGTTCGATCGATCAAAGGGCACTCGGGTTGTACCATCATTTCGACGAGGTACTCGCGCTGCTGATCGCCGAGTAATTCCATGATGTCTCGTTTTCCTGGCAGAAAACGTTGCCCAAGAATCAGCATGTACAAACTGCCGACAATCGCGCAAGGAACACCGATCCAACTGATTTCAAAAAAGCCCATCGGTTGAACGTTGGGGAGAATCTTCTTGCGATTAGCGAGTCGCGTTTCCAGTGCAGGGCGATCTTCGGGAGTTGCCGCGGCAAGCTTGGTCTCGAGGTCTTTGATTTCATTTTCAACGATCACGACGCTGTCGCGCAGCTTTTCGTTGACGACCAGTGTCGTGCTGGTGCCGATGAGCGTGCAGACACCGCCGAGGATGGTCAAATAGCTCAAGGGAAGCAGCAGCTTGGAAGGGGACAAGTTACGTTGTCGGCACCAGTCGAGAATGACCGGCATCATCATGGCGACCAGGGCTGTGTTCAACACGAACGCGGCCGAGATAACGATCGGACCAGTCAGCCGGAACAGGGCCGAGCGTTCGTTCGTCGCACGCCCCAGGATTTTTGCCCCAATCCAATCCAACACGCCGGTCTTGCGAAGTCCGGCCGAGACCACCAGCAAAGCGCTGATGGCAATCACCGCCCGGCTGGCAAAGCCGCTGATTGCCGTCTGCGGAGAAATCACTCCAGCAAGCGTGACAAAGCAAAGAGCCAGCAGAAACAACAAATCGACGGGAACACGCCGTGCAAATTGAATCGCGAGAAATACACCCAGGGTCGTTGCAATGGCGATCCAGGGATGTGCGGCTTGCAGGAATTCCATGTCGGCGAGTTGTTGTTCGGACGCTTACCGTCCGTCGAAGGGTTGAAATGAAAGCGAATTGTTATTGTCTGCGGGAACCCATCCGACGGTAGTGGGGATTCTTCACCTTTCTTCGACCAAGGGGCTGGTAGTAGCCCTGTGAAAAAAGGTGCGGAATGTGACGGCACGTGGTTCCTTCAAAGTGCCTGACTTATCCAATGGGCCTAATGGGTTCATTTTGAAGTCGTCGATACCCTAGTTTAGCTAAACAACCCACCAAATACGCGAGGCAAGGATTGCCTGACTTTGCTAATCGCGATGTTTCGAAAATACTCTGGGAGGATACAGAGATGACTTGCCGCATTTTCGCCGCTTTGACGGTGCTCTTGGTATTGGGATTTTGTGTTGGTTTTGAGGCGAAAGCTGACCGTTTCGTTGAAGCAAAGAACGTTGTCAGCGTTCAGTTGACCCCCGAATTTCACCCGGAAGTGGAGTTTCGTATCGCGGAAGCCCTCAAACGCCCACCCATCGAATGGAGCGTGGCGCGAGATCATACGTTCGCTGAAAAATCAGAGCCTATTCAGCAGAAACAAGTTGCGGCGGAAATGATTTCGCAATGGGAATCCCTCCTGGCCAATCCCATCCACGCTGACTTTCAGGATTCGATCAACGCTCATTTACGGTCGATCATCAAATCTGAGTTTGCCGCCCAGAAGCGAGGCGAAACGCTGCAAACATCGCCTGTCGCTTTGACGGACGTAGAATTGGGGATTGAGCAGGAAATCCCCTGGGACGATCTGCCGCAAGTGAATACTGGCGAAGAAGTTATGACCCCAATTGCAATCGAGGAGTCGGAGTTCCCGCTCGATCCCTACGGTTACGACGAATACAACAACTACTTCGAGCCAGAGATCTATGACTGGTTTGTGTTCGTAACCGATGACCTTACCGTCGTTTACGTTTACGAAAATAGCGACGTTTTGCCTAGTAAAATCGATCCTGCCATGCTGGCCGAGCAGAATGCCCAGCCAGTGGTGCCGGAATCGTTTCAAGTCTTTGTACGAGAAAAGTTTCGGTCAATTGCTTCAGGAGAGATCACCCTGCGTGATCTGGTGGTGACTATTCAGCAGCATTGGGCTGCCGTCATGCAACCGATTTCGATTGCTTCTCTTAAGAAAACGGAGCTGTTACCAGTTCACCGCGTCTCGCAACTGCAAGATTTGCTACGATTTTAGTAAGTCAATTACTGAGAATAGTTTATGCTGTATTATGCAAGGGAGTTCATACTCCCTTGCAGCTGTTTCTGACAAAGTAATTTACCCCAATATGGGGATGTCTTCAGGAACGACCCGTTTCATCTATTTTCTCAAAATGTTAATCCAGCTAAACTTAAGCGGATTCGCTGTTTTTTGGTGGCGGTATTTGCAGGCGGGAAATAGAATTAGGATTCAGACTGGGTGGTAATCCTTGCGCCAATCCTATTTCACTAAGGGTTTGGTTAACGCGGAAACTGTTTAGAGCCAGCTGACCTGCGGCCATTTTTGAACAGAGTCGCAAAGAACAACACTTCTCACAATTTCTTTTTTGGAGTTTCGACTATGCCTAAGCGTGAGCACTTCGAGCAGTGTCTCTCGGCATTTTTGGCAATCGGGCTAGCCGTTTTGATGGTGGCTCCCGCCGCGGCGGGCGATGCCACTCGCGTCGCAACCTATCAGCAAGCTGCCGGGCCCCGCTACTTCGCCATGAGTGTTTCTCTGGACGAAAAGCCTGAGGCCAGTCCATCGGAAGTTGTCGTGATGGTGGATACTTCTGCCAGCCAGGCAGGCATTTACCGAACCGATTCGATCGCCGCCGCGAAAGCGATGATGACTTCCCTGCCAACCGATACACGCGTTCAACTGTTCGCTGGCGATATCATGGCGGTCCCAATGACCAGCAGCTTCGTTTCTCCACAGGGTAGCGAAATCTCGGAAGCGTTTGCCAAGCTGGAAAAGCGTACTCCTCTGGGGGCGACGGACATGGCTGCTCTGATCGAGGACGCCGTTTCCGCCTTCACGAAGTCGGCCAAGCTGAACCGCTCGATCGTCTACATCGGCGACGGCAATAGCAAAGCAAATTTCCTTTCGGAAGCCGAGTTCGAGGAAGTCGTCAACTCACTTCGTCGTAACAAGGTGGCGTTTAACTCGTTGGCAATCGGCCCAGAACGTAACATCGAAATTCTGGCGACTTTGGCAAATCATGCCGGCGGCATGGTCGAAGTCGACAATCGTGAAACTCCGTCCGAACTGGCCGGCGTTCGCCTGGCGGCTGCCGCAACGACCCCTGTGATTTGGCCCGCTTCGGCCAAGTTCTCGGCCAATGTGGTCGAATCTTTCCCCAAACAATTCCCGCCACTGCGTGCGGACCGCGATTCGATCGTCGTTGGCGTGCTCGACACCGATGGCGAAGTGAGCGTGCAAGTCAAAGGTAGTGGTGCTTTCGCACGGACCTGGACTGGTAAGCCCGAGGCGACCAACGATGATCAGGCCTATCTGCCGCAATTGATCGAGTTGGCTCGCAAAGATGATGGATTGAACCTGCCAACGGTAGGTTCCGGTGGTCTTCGCGAAACAGCCAGCGTGTTGATGGCTTCCGCGGAACAGTACGCGAAGCTGGGCAGCCAGGCCCTGGCCGCTGGTGACAAAGTTGGTGCGGCACGTCTGGCCAAAGCGGCGATGGAAATTGACCCAGGCCATCCGCGAGCACAAGCCATCGCCAAGGCTGCTGCTAAGTCGGACGAGGAAACGAAAACCAAAGAAAAGGCTCCCGTTGATCGCGGTGCCTCAGCGCGTCGCATTCCGGTTCACTTTGTCGCTTTTCAAAACGACGGATCCGGCGATGCAGCCGCACCTCTGACGATTGGCGAAGACGACGGACAGTTTCTGAACGAAGTTGATCTGAACACGATTCGCAATGCTCGTATCATCGAAGCTGAAGTAACCAACCGTTTGGCTACCGCTCGCGGGCAAATGAGCACTGATCCTGATGGAACTCGCGACGCCCTGAAGCTGCTTCTGGACAACGTTGAGCGTGCTCCCGATCTCAGTGCGGACGTTCGTTCCCGCCTGCGTAATCAGATTATCGCCGCAATTCGCGAGTCGTCAGCCCGAGCGGTGGAAGTGGAAGCTCGCCGTGCGGAAGCTGCCGAACGTGAAGCGATCGCTCGCGAACGCATGGCACTGACCGAGCAACTGCTTCGTGACGAAGAACGTGCTCGCGTGATTATGGAAATGTTTGATGCGTTGATGGACGAGGGACGGTACACCGAAGCGTTGACCAGTGCCCAGGAAGTCCGCGCGATGGATCCTTACAACCAGGCCGCGGTGGCCGGCGTTGAGATTGCTGACATCGTGGGTAACTACCGTTCGATGATGGCTCTGAAGGAGCTTCGTTACCAGCGAATGGTTGATACGCTCTTTGAAGTTGAAAAGTCGCATGTTCCGTTCCCGGACGAGCCGCCAATCGTTTACCCAGATGCGGAGTTCTGGGAAGAGATTTACTACCGCAAGGAAAAGTATGGTTCGGTTGACTTGGCTTCGACAGGAAGTGCGGAACAGAAGATCTTCCAGCAGTTGGAAGCTGAAACCAAGATTCAGTTCATCGACACCCCACTGGAAGAAGTGGTGGGATATCTGAAGCAGCTGCATGGTATCGAAATTCAGATCGATAACCGAGCACTGGAAGACGTCGGTCTTTCCACTGATACGCCAGTGACTCGCAACATCGAAGGTATTTCGCTTCGCTCTGCTCTGCGTCTGATGCTGAAAGAGTTGGACTTGACGTACATCGTTGCTAACGAAGTGCTGATGATTACCACTCCGGAAGAAGCCGAAAGCGAATTGATCACGAAAGTGTATCCAGTGGCTGACCTTGTGCTGCCTGTTTCAGCTCAGATCGGTACCCTTGGTGGCGGTGGTAACGGCGTCGGCGGTGGTATCGGCGGCGGCGGTGGCGGCAACGGCTTCGGCGGTGGCGGCGGCAACAATGGTTTCGGCGGTGGCGGCGGTGGTGTGTTTGCCGTGGCTGATGAAAAAGCCGTTTCCAAAGTCGAAGGAGTGGAAGCCGCGAAAGAGTTAGCTGCTCCGGCCGCTGACGTTTCTGCTAAGCCGGCACAAAGCGAAAAAGAAGCTTTCATCCTGAAGGTCAACGAAGGTGAGACTCGTCTTCAGGCTTGGCAGCGAGCTTTCGATTCGGAAGTCACGATTCCTGCGATTGCTGTCCGAAGTGAAGTTCGCCGAGCGATGGCCTCAAAGCGTTACAGTGACGTTGCTGGGATCATTCAGCTCGCGTTGCGTGATGGTCAGCTTCAACCTTGGATGTACGAAGCCATGGCCCTGGCCATGCAGCTGGACCATGCTCCTAAGCAGGACATCGAACGTGCTCTGATGAGTGCCATCGATTTCTCGAGCGGTCCAAACCACATGCTGGTTGTCGCTTCTTTGATGTCGCGATTGGATCTGGACGCCCGAGCGTTGAAGCTTTATCAAGACGTGGCTCAGATGGAGCCGCTGCGACCAGAGCCTTATTCTTGGGGCTTGGAAGCTGCCAAGCGTCTGGAAGACGAAGAGGCCATTCGTTGGGCTTGCATTGGAATTCTGTCGCAGGAATGGCCCAAAGATCACCTCGATATTCGTCAGGAAGCTTTCAATACTGCCAAAGCTCAGCTCCAGCAGTTGCTTGCCGACAAAAAGAATGACGTCGCTGAGCAGTTCAACGAAAGCATCCGCGAAGCACTTGTTCGCGACGCCATTGTGAAAGTCACCTGGTCTGGTGAATCGGACCTGGACTTGATCGTCGAAGAACCAAGCGGAAGCGTTTGCTCGCAACACAACCCACGAACCATCTCTGGTGGTATCTTCCTGGGTGATGCTGTTTCATCCCTGGCCGATGCTGGTACCGACGGAGCTTACGAAGTCTATGTCGTCCCCAAGGGTTTCAAGGGTGACTACAAGATGCTCGTCCGTAAGGTTTGGGGTGATGTGACCGCTGGCAAGATCACTGTCGACGTGTTCACCAATTACGGCACGGAAGATCAGCGTCACGAGCGACAGCAGTTGGAACTTGGCAAAGACGGAGCACTAGTTACGTTCACCGTTCCGGAAGGTCGTCGAACGGAGAGCCTGACCGAGCAACAAGTTCAGGTCGCCGTGGAAACCCAAGCCGCGATGACTCGCGAACTGGTTGCCGCCAAGTTGAACAGTGCCGCGGAAGATTCGACGACTTCGGAAGAATACGTTTCCGATGTGAACAACGGATCGAACGATTTCGTTCGACGTGTTCGCAATTCGGTCGGTTACCGTCCGGTGATCACCACCCTTCCTGAAGGTACGAACTTCTCCGCATTCGCTGTCGTTTCGGCCGACCGCCGTTATGTGCGATTCAACGGTACGCCGTTGTTCTCGTCGATCGGTGAAGTGATCTCGTATACCTTCCAGGGTACGAACACGGGTGCCATGAATCAGAATACGACTGGCATCAACTAGTTTTGCCGGTTCGCCAAGGGGTGGCGTCCTAAGGGGACGAACCTCTAATTACGAATCAAGCCGGGCAGTGCGTCGAGCGAGAGATCATCGACCTGCCCGGCTTTTATTTTTTCTACGGCGATTGCCCCCAGCACTGCATTGTCAGTGCAAAGGTGCATCGGAGCAATCAGTAACTCTCCGCCGGCTGCCGAGACTTCTTCTTCCAAGGCAACTCGGAACCGTTTATTGGCAGCGACGCCTCCCCCGACGCAGATTCGTTGAATGCCGGTGGACTTCATGGCCTGCATCGTCTTGCCAACCAGGCAATCGACGACGGCCTGTTCAAAGCTTGCGGCGATATCGGCCTTACGCTGCTCGTCGATCTCTAGTGACTTGAAGTCGACGGCACCAGGTCCAGCAATTTCATAACGTACGGCTGTCTTCAAGCCGCTAAAGCTGAAGTCAAGCCGGGAGGTATCATTGAGAAACGGGCGAGGGAATGCATAGGCTTTGGGGTCCCCGTTCAGAGCACACTTCGACAGGGAGGGGCCACCTGGATAGGGTAAGCCAAGCATCGAAGCGACTTTGTCGAAAGACTCACCGGCAGCATCGTCGATAGTGCCCCCCAGCGGCTCGAAATCGAACGGACTCTTGCAGTGGTAGATCGTCGAGTGACCGCCACTGATGATCAGGCCGATGCAGGGGAAGATCGGCTTCTTGAAAGCTACCTGGCACGCATAGATGTGCCCTTGCAGGTGATTGATACCGATCAATGGTTTGCCGAGCAGCCATGCCAAGGTCTTAGCCGCCGTGACACCCACCAAAAGTGAGCCTGCCAGTCCGGGCATGTTGGCGACGGCGACGGCATCGATATCAGCCAACTGGATATCGGCCTTACGGACCGCCTCGTCGATGACGGGAAGGCATCGCTCCAGATGGGCTCTTGCGGCAATTTCGGGAACGACACCGGCAAATCGCTGATGGAGTTCATCCTGCGAAGCGACGACCGAGGACAATACCTCGAGATCTTCGGTAATTACGGCTGCTGCTGTCTCGTCGCATGTCGATTCAATCGTCAGAATTTTCATCGCTTGGGCGTGCGGTTCAGGAAGAAGAAATCTCCGCCTTCAGGTGTTCGAGCCCTTTGCTTAACACCGGATCGATTTCAGAAAGTTTCGGTTGTGGGGCAGGCGGGTGTGGAATGATGGTATCCTGATCCCGCAGTCGACGGTAGGTATGGTAAGCCACTTTCTGCTCGCGGCTCATTTTGACGTCCATGCCGTCATCAGGAGAAACGCCCCACTTGTCGCTTTCGGTGTCCCCTTCGAAGCGGTGGATCTTCTCCCCGCTGGGCCGCTGGTAGCCAGCGGTCGTCAGCTTCAAGGCGCTCTTGCCTTCCTCGAGTTCGATGATGTTCTGAACGCTCCCCTTGCCCCAGCTTCGCTCGCCGACAATCGTCGCTCGGCCGTGATCTTGCAGACAAGCCGACAAAATCTCGCTTGCACTGGCGCTGTAATGGTCAATCAAGATGACCATCGGGAAGTTGGGCAAAGTCCCATCCTTCTCGGCGGTCCATACCCGTTTGGGGGAATTGCGACCTTCGGTGCTGACGATCTTGCCTTCCTCGATAAACATGTCGCAGATCTCAACTGCAGAGGTCAGAAGTCCGCCGGGATTGGAGCGGAGGTCGAGCACGAGCCCCTTCATCCCATCATCTAGCAGCCGCGTGATTGCCTGGTGCAAATCGTCGGCCGTGTGCCGACTGAACGCAGAAACCCGCACGTAGCCGATCTTGTCGGCGTGATCGAACATGTAATCCCAGTTGCCACCTTCCAGGCGTTCGTCACCCAGAACCGTCTCAATCTGGACCATTTCGCGGCGAACCGAAACCTTTTCACTGGTGAAAGTACTCGGGTGATAGACCGTCATCGTGACTTCGGTGCCGATTGGACCTTTCAACCTTTTGATGGCATCGTCGATCGAAAGCCCCTTGGTCTCTTCCCCTTCAATGTGGGTAATGCGATCGCCGGCGATAATTCCAGCCTCGTAGGCAGGAGTTCCGAACAGGGGGCTCGTCACCACCAATTGCCCGTCCCGCGTCGAAACCTGAATGCCAATCCCGCCGAATTCGCTCTCCACGCCGGTCTTGAATCGTTCTAGATCTTCCGGAGCGATGTAATTGGAATAAGGGTCTAATTTGGAGATTACTCCGCGGATGGCGGCTTCCATCAACGCTCGACGGTCGACGTCGTTAACGTAGTTTCGATCAACCTGGTCAAGCGTGTCCGCAAACAGCTGAATCAGCTCGACGTATTCTTCGTCGACATTCGCATAGACGTTTTCGGGATCGGTTGGGTCTTCTGTCTTAGCGACTTCGACAGCGGATGCGAGGTGGGACGTTCCGAGGGCAAGAATCAGAACGAACAAGAAGCGGTAGTTCCACGGCATGGATGACATCCTCACCTGAATGGTTAATGGACTTGCGCGAAAAGGCATGCACCGCGCGCAGCGATGACTTACGAGAAATTATAGAACCCTAGGAAAAATGCGGCAATTGAAAGACTGGGCGGCCAGCGATTAGAAGTCGTACCAGATACCGAAGCCGATTTGCTGCTCAAAATTGTCGTAGAACGAGTTTTGAGTACTGTCACCATTGTGATAATGCAGACCCATACGCAGGGTTCGGCCAGGAATGTCCCCGACCCAGGCCCAACCGGCTTGCACGACGAAGCTTCCGCCGAAGTTCACTTCCTCGCGAAGGTGCGTTCCGATCGCTACGAAAGGTTCGCCCCAGGGGCCGGTTCGCTCATTGGGAGCCCATTCGATACCGAATTGGAATTCCCAAGGGTCAGCGACCTTGTGATAAAAGGCCCAGCCCACTTCGCCGTACACACGAAGCTTCTTCGTAAAATAGTATGAATGCCCGAAGATCAGCAAGTCGTGAGCGTAGTTGAGGCGATCGTAACCAGGGTTCTTCAGAAGGAACTCATCCCCCAGATGCGAACTCAAGTGGTAGTAGCCAAATCGTGAGCGGTGGCGAGGATCGTTGGCATAGCTCCAAGTGAGCTGCGTGCCGGCGCGAAAGTCAGCGGAGCGAACGTCCACGTCTTCCGGAATATCGAGACGCACGTGAGCCGAGCCTTCGACGTCCCATTGGAAACCATCCGAGAGGAACGTCGAATCGCGACCGTACCGCAGAACACCAAAGCGCCCCCCCAGGTTGCCATCGAGCATGGAGTTGTCGTCGGTGATCTTAATGAGTTGTGCCGACAAACGAGATTCCTTTTGTCCAGCTAAATACGACTTGTAGACCATGCCTGCGGGGAGGATGCTCCACTCGTAGGGGGCGTCTTCGTCGTACATCGCGAGGGGACGTTCGTAGACGGAATCGGAATAAGTCGGTTCTACCCACTCAACTTGACTGGGCTGATTGATCATCGTCAGACCCGTTTGAACGACGGGCTGTCCAAGCGGATTGTCGTAGGCGACCGTTTGGATTTGAGGTGGCCGTTCATCTGTGGGAAAATCAAGAATTGGTTCCAGGTGCTGAGATCTTTGTCCTGAGAACATATTCGTTGGGTCAGGCCATCCGAGTCCGTTTTGCGCACGAGCCAATGATGGCAGCGCGACACTGCAAAGAATCAGAATGACGGCAAAACGGACGTTAAATATCATCGCAAGGTGGGGAGTACCTGATAGCATTTTGTTTAATACATCCGCGATAACCATGCTTATCGGCACAATCGGGTACCGAGGATGACGGCGAAGTGTAACGAGGTCAAAGACAGATCCCAAGATCACTTTTTATCAAAATAGTGCATTGGTAAACTAAATTCGGTCACGCGTGTTATTAGACAAGAAACGGTTTCCATGGTTCTCTTAGAGTTCAGTATGTCTCCTCTCAATAAAGGAGATTCTGTGAGCGAATACGTCGCTCGAAGTTTGAAAATCATCGCTGCTAGCGGGCTCGACTACCGCTTGCACGCGATGGGCACCATCATCGAGGGAGAAATCGATCAGGTGCTAGCTGTCATGCAAAAATGTCTGGAGGCCATGGCCCAGGACTGCGATCGCGTGACGTGTACAGCCAAGTTGGACTATCGGCGCGGCTATCAAGGTCGACTCGATTCCAAGGTAAACAGCGTGTTGGAAAAGGTAGACGTTTCCTTGAAGACGATTCAGTCTCCCAGCCAATCGGAATAGGGAACTGCCCAAGTATGGATACGCCTGAAGTAGACGTTGTGGTAGTGGGGGGCGGCATTATCGGTCTTTCGACCGCGTACCAAATCACACGGCGTTTTCCCGATCACCAGGTCATGGTGCTTGAGAAAGAAAAAGTGCTCGCACAGCATCAGTCGGGTCGCAACTCGGGGGTGTTGCATTCAGGCATTTACTATCAGCCAGGTTCGCTCAAGTCGATCAATTGCCGACAGGGGCGATTGGCGATGCAAACCTTCTGCGAGCAGAACGATATTCCTCACGAAATTTGCGGCAAGGTTATTGTCGCCACCGATGAGAGCGAATTGGGACGCCTCAACGATATCTATCAACGGGGCAAAAAGAATGGTATCGATTGTACCAAGCTGAACGCGGATCAATTGCGGGCACTCGAGCCGTACTGCCGGGGAATTGCCGCGATCCAAGTTAAGTCCGCTGGAATTGTCGACTATCGCCGCGTTTGCTTCCGGTTATGCGAACTCATTCTCGAAAACGGCGGAGAGATCCATACCGATACACGACTGCTCGGTGTTTCGAACGTCAACAAGCAGATCGTTCTCGAAACGAACAAGGGATCGTTTCAGACTTCCCTGTTGGTGAACTGTGCGGGTTTGCAGAGCGATCGAGTTGCCCGAATCTGCGGGCACCAACCCGAGGTAAAGATCGTTCCGTTTCGAGGCGAATACTACGAGCTTTCCGAGAAAGCACAGCATCTGTGTCGAAATATTATTTATCCTGTGCCTGACCCTGCGTTTCCTTTCCTTGGCATCCATGTCACGCGAACGATCTTTGGACATGTCGAATGCGGCCCGAACGCGGTCCTGGCGTTCGCTCGCGAAGGGTATCGGAAATGGGATGTCAACTGGCGGGATCTTTGGGACGCCGTCGGGTATCGCGGCTTTCATAAACTCGCGGCAAGGTACTGGAATGTCGGAATCGAAGAGATACGCCGGTCCTACTTTCAATCTGCGTTTCTCGCCTCGCTCCAGCGTCTGATTCCTGCCGTACGAGCTCAGGACTTAATCACGGCCCCGGCGGGTGTCCGAGCGCAAGCCTTACGCAAGGATGGATCGCTGGTCGATGATTTCGTCATACAAAGGGAAGGTAATTTCATTCACGTACTGAATGCCCCGAGCCCAGCTGCGACCGCTTCCCTGAATATCGGATCTTTCATCGCCGAACAGGCTGACGACGTATTGAACGCTTGAGCGTGAACCTCAAGGGGACAAACGGGGACTAATAGGCTGAAAAGAAGGATAGAAACGAAAGACAGAGGAAACGTCATGAATCGTCGTCAGCTAACGCAGTTGGGAGTTCCAGAGTACGCTTTGACCGAAGCGGTGAAAGCCGTATCGAGTGCGGCAACCACGCACGGACTGCGCGGCGCCGACTTGAAGCGGCAGGTCAGAGAAGTTCTCGCTGCCCCCAATGAGTTCGTGGATGATCCGTGTTACGGATTGCTGGCTGCCGCGCTGACGGAAGACCAGACGATCGAACCACTTCATGAAAAGGTCGACTATCGTACCTGGGGTGACGACATCGACGAGATGGCCCATGCGCAAATGCGGGAAGCATGCAAGTTGCCGCATGCGTCGGGGGCTGCGCTCATGCCGGACGCGCACTTGGGATATGGGCTGCCGATCGGTGGTGTGCTGGCCTTGGAAGGAGCGGTTGTGCCTTACGCGGTTGGTGTCGATATCGCATGCCGCATGAAGCTTAGTGTTTTGGATATGAAGCTGGATTCGCTCGATTCCCGCTTCGATGATTACTGCCGCGCGCTGGAAAAGGGCACGCGTTTCGGCGTTGGATCGGTCCACCAGAAGCCTCAGCAGCACGACGTGATGGACGAAGACTGGAACATCACCAAGGTGACGCGTCAGTCGAAGGACAAAGCGTGGCAGCAGTTGGGAACGTCCGGTTCAGGAAATCACTTCGTTGAGTTCGGCATTCTGACGATCGGCGCAGAGGACGCCGCGGGGGATTCGTTCGACGTGCAGCCAGGCAAGTATGTTGCGTTGCTGAGCCATAGTGGAAGCCGTGGCGCTGGAGCAGCCGTTTGCAGCACGTACAGCAACATCGCGCGCACGAAGCTGCCAAAGAAGTACGAGTCGCTGAAGAACCTGGCATGGTTGACGCTGGACAGTGAAGAAGGTCAGGAGTATTGGGAAGCCATGAACCTGATGGGACGCTATGCCGCGGCAAATCATGAAGTGATCCACCGCCTGGTGAGTCAGCTTGTTGGTGCCCAGATCATCGCGGGCGTCGAGAATCACCACAACTTTGCCTGGAAGGAAACGCACGATGGACGTGAAATGATTGTCCACCGTAAAGGCGCGACTCCGGCCGGAGAAGGAGTGCTGGGGGTGATTCCCGGTTCAATGGGAACGCCTGGGTTCGTAGTGCGCGGTAAGGGGGAAGCGAGTAGCTTCGACTCGGCTTCGCACGGCGCGGGACGCTGCATGTCGCGAAAGAAGGCAAACGATACGTTTCGTATTCAGAACACGCGGCAGGAACTGAAGGAAAAAGGCGTACACATCCTGTCCGCTGGTTCGGACGAAGTCCCTGGGGTCTACAAAGACATCCATGAAGTCATGGCGGCGCAGAGCGATCTGGTCGATATCGTGGGACGCTTCGATCCGAAGATTGTCAAAATGTGCGGTGACGGAAGCCGGGCCGAGGACTAGCTCGGCCTAGGGCTTCGTGTCCGACAGGGTACCGCTAGTCGATTTCAGGAATCGGGGCGTCCTTCTCGATTTTTTTCCCTTCCCAAATCGCGATACCATCGGTGTAAGTCAGCACGCGATGCTGGCTATTGGGAGCTGGCATCTTGCTTGTCGCTGGCAGGAATTTACTGAGATCTTCGATCACCGCTGCGTACTTCTTATCGCCAGCGAGGTTGGTCCACTCATTGGGATCCGATCGCATGTCGTACAGTTCCTGCGAGCCATCGGCATATTGAATGAAACGCCAGTTCTCGGTGCGGATGCCATGATTGTCATGATTGTGGGTTGTGATGGCTGGAAACTCGCGTTTCGTCGTGGCATCTTTCAACTGCGGAGTGAGCGAGTGCCCTTCCAGGCCGCCTGGCTGCTTCAAACCGGTCAGGTCACTAAGAGTAGGGTAGATGTCGAGCAGTTCCGCAGGCTGCGTACAACGCTGGCCTTCGGTTATACCAGGGCCGGCGAAGATAAGTGGAACACGCGTACCGTCATCCCACAACGTGTTTTTGCCGGTGATCTCTTTTTCGCCAATGTGCCAACCATGATCGGACCAAAGGACGATGATTGTGTTGTCGGCATAGCCATTTTGTTCGAGCGCCGCGATAACGCGACCGATTTGGGCATCGACAAAGCTGGTGCATGCGAGGTAACTACGAGTCAGGTTTTTCCACTGGTTGTCTTCTTTCAGGAACTTCAAGCGAGGTTCCGGCAATTTCCAGTGCAAGTACCAGCTAAAACGTGGTGTATCCGCGCGGTCGTCAGCGATGATCTCAGGCACTTGGAGTTCGTCTTCGGGAAAAAGGTCGAACCACTCTTGCGTCGCATAACACGGGACGTGAGGCAGGAAGAAACCGACCGACAAGCAAAACGGCTCTTGCGGTTTCTCATTCAATGTCTTGACCGCCCACGATGCGACGTGGTAGTCCCCTTTGTCTTCATCCTTGTGAGGGAAGACGCCCCAGTCGACCAGCGGATGAGCAGCCGGCGTGTTGACGAGCTTTTGTTTCGGTCTCACGCCAACGGAGGCTGGCGGACCTAGGACCTGGAACTCTTTGTCTTTCCCTTTGCGACCATACCCGCCGTGATAAATCTTCCCCGTCGAATAGTTGGTATACCCATTGGCGTGAAAATGCTGAGGCAGTGTGACCAGATCGGCAAGTTCCGGTACATCACGAAACCAGGGAGAGAGACCGTAAATGCCGGTTGACGACGGACGTCGGCCAGTCATCAGGCTCGTTCGCGACGGGTTGCACAAAGGGGCTTGGCAGTGGGCATTCAGAAAGACGGTACCGCGCGATGCGATGCGATCGATATGAGGCGTCTTCGCTTGCGGATGTCCACCCAGACAGCCGATCCAATCGTTCTGATCGTCGATCGAAATAAACAGAATGTTGGGTTTCTTGGCCTCTTCTGCTTGGACTAATGTGGAAGTGGTCAGAATCAAACAGACGTTTAGGACGAGAAAGTTTCGCATGAGGTCGCTCTGGTCGGAGGAGTGATGGGAGAATTTGGGGCGAGAAATTCCCATTCTAAACCATCTGGGACCAGGAATCGAGTAATCAAACCGCACTGCGACTTCGAACGAAAAAAGGCTCGATATTGTTGAATATCGAGCCTTGGATGCAGCGTTTGATCGGGGAACGCTATTGGCCGGCGGCGATCTCTTCGCCTGGTGCATTCAGGATTGGTTCCAGCTCGGCGTAAACCTTATCGAAGACTCCATTCGAGTAAGGCAGAGCCGGGTTTTCAACCCAGGCGGCAGCACGGGCCTGTTGATCAGGAATGTGCAGCATGTTGTAAGGGCGGAAGTAGTAGTAGGTCTTTGGGTAGGCAACATACGGGATGTGCGGAGTCATGTTGCCTGGGGCGTGCCAAGGAGATGGCAAGCAATGGCGAGCGTAGAAACCACCATGGCCGTAACCACATCCGTTACATCCGCCGTGGCATCCACCATGACAACCCAAGTTGCAACCATGTGCTTTTTGGCAACCGCATGAGCTGCATCCGCTGTTGCACGAACTGCAGCCGCTATCGCACGAGGTGTCACAACCGCAGCCGCCGGTTGTGTAGTCTTCGTGAGCGCTGTACGAGCTGCTGATCACGCTCTGATTCATGCTTTGCAACTGGATGGGCTTTGGAGGTGATGGCATCGCTTGTGGAGCGACACTATCCGAAGGAGAGATGTCTTGAAGTAGGGAGAAAGTGCCTTTGTTGGTGACGGTCGCTACCTGGATGGGCTTTCTCACGACCCTTCGGTTGGGCTCATAGCCAACCGGTTTGATCAAGCCACCGCCAGTTTGCTGGCTTAGCTGTGATGCTGGCATGACCCCCAGAATGACGACGACTGGTTCAGTCTGCTCTGCCACCACGGGTTGCTTGAGCTTAACGACGGGGGCAGGTTTGCCACTCTCAGCACCGAGAAGTACGGCAGCGATAACGAATACGGTGGTCATGGGAACTCAACCTTTGTTGGAGGATTGAGGAGTACGGGTTGGTGTCGGGCGCAATCCATTGCGTCGTTGTTACGTTCGGCACTTTCGGACTCATCTCTACGAAATTATCGTCTCGTCCGGTTGAGTTGACCTGTTTTACCCAAGCTAACAGGAAGTGATCGCTATAGGTAATAAATACTGTCTAATACCAACTCCGTAACTTGTATATCTCGCCCTGCTCGGCAGCGGGGACAATTCACGAACAATTCGTCTTAAGGGCAAATACGGCTCAACTATCACAATCGGAATATCCGAAACCATAAGTGATCTGCGTTCCGCCCTAATATCGGGTGGCGGGCGAGAGTGAGCCATTTTTTTGCAGTCTTGCCGATCACGACCGTTCCCAACCAGCGCATGTGGTGGTAGGTATCCCATGAAAAGCTTCTTCCAACTTACCGTTCAGTATGGCGGACGCACGGCGTTCGCTGCGGCCATGGCTGGGGTTTTCTCCCTCATGCCAGCAGTTGCTCAGGCACAAATTGCTGCTGAACTACCCGGCCCACGAGACGAACAACTCATCGAGAAGCCAAATGAATCGGTGTTGATGAAGGAATCAAACCTGATCCAAGAGGTTCTCGAGCCGGAACTAATCTTCCGTGTCGAGCCAACGCGGTCGAAGATTCTGAAAACAAAACTTCCGATGACCCGGGTGGCCATTACCAGCCCAGACATCGTTGAAATCAACGAGTTCAGTACCACGGAAGTGGAAGTCATCGGCTTGAAGGCCGGTGAAACCACGATGACGATCTGGTTCGCGGCTCCGGATGGTACATCAACCGTCCTTCGCTACCTGGTCAAAGTGGCCGCCAACACCGAAGAACAACGCCGTGCGGAAATCGAATACGGTAAGCTTGAAGCTCGCCTCAACGAACTGTTTCCAAACAGCATCGTCCAACTGATTCCGGTCGCCGATAAGCTGATTGTCCGCGGCCAGGCACGCGACGCTCAGGAAGCGGCTCAGATCATCGCTGTTCTCGGCGGTCAATCGATCGACCAGGCTGGCAACCTTACCATGGGAGCGAACCTGGGATCGGCAGCCGTTCTTCCTGGCGCGGAAGACCTGCGAACGACCAGCATTATTGACTTGCTCCAAGTCCCGGGCGAACAGCAGGTGATGCTGAAAGTCCGGATTGCGGAACTACAACGCACCGCTGCCCGAAATCTAGGTTTCGACTTTAGCGTCAGCGGCGACAACTACGACGTGGCCCACATTATTGGTGCCGGAGCCGGCAATCTCACGGCGATTCTCGATGGTGGTGACGTCGAACTGTTCTTACAGGCGACCAGCAGCAACGGGATGGCTAAGATTCTGGCCGAACCCACCCTGGTCACCATCAGTGGCAAGTCGGCAAACTTCATCGCTGGTGGTGAATTCGCTGTGCCGACTGCCGTTGGTGTTGGTGGTATCGGTGCAGTTTCGACAACCTTCCGAGGTTTCGGTACGCAACTCGCATTCACCCCGACCGTTCTCGACAAAGACAAGATTCGTCTGCAGGTGGCACCATCGTTTAGCTCGATCAACTCGAGCAACACGGTTGACGGCATCCCAGGTCTGGATATCCGAGGGGTTACGACTACGGTCGATCTCCGAGAAGGCCAATGGCTTGCCGTGGCAGGTTTGATCCAGGACGAACAAGCAGGCAGCCGAGTTCGTCTGCCTGGTATCGGCGATATTCCTCTGATCGGCGCCGCGTTCGGACGTCAGACGACAACTCGCGAAGAAACGGAATTGGTGGTTCTCGTCAGCCCAGAACTGGTACACCCAATGGAAGTCGAACAGTTGCCTCTGTTCCTGCCAGGTACCGATGTGACCGACCCAACCAATAAAGAGTTCTTCTGGCATCAGCAAATTGAGGGTCGTCCTGGATACGACTACCGCAGTACAGTCTGGCCAGCGATGCGTCACCAGATTCATCACGAAAATCACGAGATCCTGAAGGCTCAGCGACACGCTCGCAAAGCCAGCCGACACTACCACGAGTGCGAAGATTACTACATCTCCGGACCACAAGGTTTTTCCCACTAACTAGGCCCAAAGGTGGTAAAGCCCAGCACCTTTTTCGTTCCCGCGACGAATCCAAATTGAGGATAGCCAAGATGACCCTATTCAATCGAACTGCTGGAGGCCTAACGCTCGCCCTAGTGGCGGCTGGCCTGGTTGGTTGCCAAGGACCAGGTCGTATCGATCCTGCTCCTCCAACCATGCTGGGTGCCTCGGTTGATGAAATGAACCGCACTCAGGAACTTAACGCTGAAGCAGCCAAGTATGTTGTCTATCAACACGAGTTCGAGCCGAGCTTCGTGGATAGCAAAGGCGAGAAAAACGCTTGGAAGCTCAACGACTACGGTGAAGATCACCTGAAGCAGATCGCCGCGAACCTTCTTCGCGGGGACGAACTACCGGTGGTCGTGGAACGAAGCCAGACTTCACCCAAGGCTGGTACCGACTACCAATATCCGATCCACTTTAACGACGAACTCGACGAAAAGCGTCGACGCTGTGTTGTCGCTGCTCTGACCGCCATGGGTGTTGCTGACGCCGAATCGCGTGTCGTTGTCGCTCCGGCCTTCTCCGAAGGTTTGACCAGCGGCGAAGCGGCTGCGGCTTACCAACGTAGCATGTACTACGGCCGCGGCGGTTACGGCGGGGGCGGCTATGGCGGCGGCGGTTTTGGCGGCGGATTTGGTGGTGGCTTCGGCGGCGGCTTCTTCTAAACGAGGAAGCCCCACCAGCGACAATGGACTTTGATTTGCGACTTTTTGAAATGACGAGCCGAATGAACTACCGCGTTGTTCTGCCAATCGTAATGATCGCATCCTGCCTGGCGTTTTGTGGCTGTGCCACCAATCGACCAGGCATGGGGTCCATGTTCGCCACGTCGAAACCGACGGTCGAAAACAATTTCACCCAAGAGATGAGTTTCGCCCGTCTCTCGGAACGCAATGGCGATAATGTCAAAGCCAAAAAGCTTTATCGCCACATTCTGTCGGAAGAGCCGGAAAACCGAATTGCTTTGCATCGTATGGGGGTCATTTCTGGTAAGGAAGGTCAGTACGACGAAGCTGTTAAATACCTGACCCACGCTACCACCGTGGGCGACCCTTCCGCGGAGTTGCTGTCGGACCTGGGTTACGTCTACTATCTGCAGCACAATCAAGATTTGGCTAAAACGACCTTGGAGCGTGCTTTGGCCGAAGACCCAGATTACGAAGCCGCTCGCACCAACCTGGCGATCGTCTACGCCGAACTGGGGCAGTATGACATCGCTTTGAATCATTTCCGCCAGGTATCGAGCGAAGCTGAGGCCCTCTCGAACTTGGCATACATTCAAAGCCAGCGTGGCGATCTGGAACTTGCTCAACGCAATTACAGCCGAGCGCTTGATATCGACAAACGTCTCCGTCCAGCAGCCGAGGCACTCATTCAGATCGCCCAAATGACCGGTGACGTGACCGATCGGCCTAACGTGCGACCTCATGTCGTACCCACCCCAGAGCAACCTAAGCAGGAAATGGTCGCTCAGGCGAACCAGAGCATTCCTGCAGCATCGCAGTTTGTCGCCAAGCCAGCACCTGAATCGGCAACGAACAACCCACTTCGCGCAGCATCGCAATCGGATGTTCAGCAGGTCCAATACAGCAGCACTTCTCAACAAACCAAAGCCACTAGTGGTAATGCGGCGTTGACGATTCCCACGCAAAGCTTGGGAGCAAGCCCCGCGGTATTCCAGATCTCGGACGAGCCGGCTTCATCAAGCGTTCAACAGCCGCCACGAGCATCGACGCAAATCGGAGCAATGCAGTCGGCATCCGCTCAAAGCTTTAATCAGCAGATCATGAACGCTCTGCAAGCGGCGTCGACGAAGTAGTCTTTAGTTGCCAGCGGGCGGAAAGACGCTGGTCGTGCGATCTGGATCCGCTGAAACGGAAGACTGAGTCGCCGATTGATTCAATGCCCCGCCTGGTGCGGTCTCACGCATCGAAAAGTTCCGAATCTCCATAACCGCCGGTCCCAGCAATAGAACGTAGATTGGCGGTGCCAGGAAGAAGATCACGGGGAATAGCAGTTTGATCGACGTGCGATTCCCTTCTTCTTCGGCTCGTTGACGGCGTGTTTCGCGGATGCTGTCGGCAAACTCGTGGAAAGCATTGGCTACGTTTCCGCCCAGGCGTTCGGCATGATGAATCATGGTCGAAAGGGCCGTCACGTCAGGGTCATCGACACGTTTGGCAAACTCTTTAAGGGCATAGTCGAGGGATCGAGCTGACGCCTGACCTTCCAGGATGGTCAGCTCACAAGCAAGGTCGTTGTGCGAGCTGCGCAGTTCGCGGCTGACATGGGCAATGGCTCGCTGGAGCGGCATGCCGGCCGAGACGGTCATCGTCACCATGTCCAACCCGTCGGGAAGTCCATAGCGAATGCGCTGCACGCGGGCAGAAGCGGACGACGACAAGATGATACGCGGAAGCCCCCAGATCAATACCAGGACGATCCCACCCACGATGAAGTAAAACTGCTGAGCTTCCGGGCCATCGTTAATGGTCATGACCAATGCCACGGCCACGAAGATCAGCCAGGAGAAGACGGCCGCATTACGCAGTGCCAGGTAATCTTCTGCCGCGTACTTGCCGTAGTGGCCTGCCTTGACCAGTTCCGCTTGCAGCTTGTCGCGGCTTTCGTTAGCGATCGGAATCATATAGGCGAAAAGCTTGGTGAAGATACCCAGCGACTGGCCACTGGAAGCTTCCAGGTAATCTTGTGCCCGATTACGCCCCAGCCAAAGCATAAGGCTGCCTACCAGAAATAGCAGAATGCTAATTCCGAGAAAGGCTCCGACAACTTCTAAGCTTAACGCCATGCGAGAACTCTTCGATTAATAACGGCTACGTAACATGCGGCTGACAATCAACAGGCCAATTACCTGAGAAAAGGCAGCAGCGATCAGTACGAGTCGGCCTGTCGGATCGTTCCACAGCGAACTGCTATACTCTGGCTGAACGAAGAACAGGTACAAAAACAGGATCGGACCCAAGCACGAAATGATGAGTGCCGTAATGCGACCGGCACCGGTAACGCTTTTGAGTTGACGCTGGTAGCTCATCCGATCACGAATCACGCCGGCCAGGCGTTCCAAGGTCTTAGGCAGGTTACCACCAGCTTCTCGGTGAACACTCAGGGCCGAGGCGAAAATGCGAACGTCCATCGTGGGAACGCGGTAGGCGAAGCTTTTCATGGCCGCCGAGAGCGAAAGCCCCATCTCCAGATGCTTGGCAATTCGGCGGAACTCGCCGGCAACCGGGTCATTCACCGAGCCACCGATCATCACCAAGGCCTGGTCCAGGCTCTCCCCCGCGCGAACCGCACGGGCCAACAGGTCCAAGGCCGAGGGAAACTGTTCTTCAAACTGCTTCATCACACGTTTGTAGTTGATCGACAGGATGATGAAGCAGACAAGGATTCCGAAAAAGCCGGCGACGACGCTATATAGAATGTCTTCCGTCAAGACAAACACGGCCATGCCGGCGGTGATGCCGATCAGAATAAACAGCATTGCCGCCATGCTGATGCTCATGTTCATGCCGGTCATGTAGATGGCACGTTCCAACCAGACGTCAAATCGGCTGACGGCGGTCGCGTCGGCTTCTTCGATCCGAGCAGGCAATTTCTTCAGGATTGGAGACGCCATCAAGCGAGAGTCGCGCGATACGAACAAATCGCGGACACCCATCAGCAACGCCCCGATTGCGGCGGCCATTCCACCGAACACTAAGATCGGCAGTGAATTGGCATTCAGTGCTAGGGCTAGTTGATCCACGAGCAGAACTCTCTCTGGTGCGATGTTTTAGGTGGTGGCCTGGAAGATACTGGTGTCGATGCTGACGCCCGATTCCAGGAACCGATTAACACACTGCGGTTGGTAGCCGGTGGAGACGAATCGGCCGGTTGCCTTGCCGTCGGCATCGAGCCCTTGATGCTCGAAGCGGAAAATATCGTTCAGCTGGTATTCGCCCCCCTCGGTACCGGCGATCTCGGCGATTCGCATCACCTTACGCACGCCACCTTTGAGACGTGCCACGTGAACGATGATGCGGATGCCGCTGGCCACATAACGGCGAATGACGCTCACCGGTAGCTCGAAGCCGGCCATCGCGACCATCATTTCCAGTCGGTGCAGTGCATCAACGGCATCGTTGGCGTGAATCGTGGTCAGCGAGCCTTCGTGACCGGTGTTCATCGCTTGCAGCATATCCAGGGCTTCGCCCCCGCGAACTTCGCCCACCAGGATACGGTCGGGTCGCATACGCAAGCTGTTGCGGACCAGATCACGTGGGGTGACGGCCCCTTGGCCTTCTGAGTTCGCCGGACGTGTTTCCATGCCAACCACATGAGCGTGCTGCAGCAGAAGTTCGGCCGAGTCTTCAATGGTCACAATGCGTTCGTCGTCGGGGATCGACTTGCTCAGAGCGTTGAGCATGGTCGTCTTACCGGCACCTGTACCGCCAGAGATCATGAAACTGACGCGACCTTGCACGGCGGCCTGCAGGAAGTCGACCATCGGTTGATTGATCGTTTCGTTTTCCAGCAGCTTCTCGAGACGCAGGTGCTCGACACCAAACCGGCGAATCGAAAGCTTCGGGCCGTTCAGGGCCAGTGGCGGAACGACCGCGTTGATACGCGAACCGTCGGGAAGTCGGGCGTCGACCATCGGACTGACTTCATCGATCCGGCGACCGACGCGAGCCACCACGCGCTGGATGATCCGGATCAGGTGGGCATCGTCAGCAAACACGATGTCCGTTTTTTCCAGCCGCCCCAAGCGTTCCAGGTAAACTTCGTGAGCGTTGTTGACCAAAATATCGCTGATCGTCGGATCGTCCATCAGCGGTTCCAGCGGGCCCAGCCCAAAGACTTCGGCTTGCAACTCTTCCAGAAGTCGCTCGTGTAAGCTCGGGTCTATTTTCGGGCGGTAGTCGCGAATGACTTCCTTGGACAGGTTCTCGACGTTGGACCGCATCCGGTCGTCGTCGATTCGCGCGACCAGCGACAGGTCTAACGATTCGACCAACTGTTCGTGGATGTCCGACTTCAGACGCTGAAAATCGATCTCGCTAAGAGGCGTTTCCGACTTGGGCTGCGAAGAGGTAAATCGAATCATGGCCGGGCCAGTTGGGAAAAAAGGAAGATCAGGCCGCAAGCCTTATCGGCTTGCGGCATCATCAGTGCAGTCGCGGTTACTTGACGGCGTCTGCATTTGCGGGCGGATCGGCCTTGGCCTGCTTGTTCAGGTTTTGCTTGGCCAGCTTTTCAGGGTCGAAGTTCGCTCGGAAGCGTTCACGGAATTCGACCTGCGAGATCGAGTGGCCGCGGTAAACTTCAATGCGTTCCCGTGCGACCGGACGGTTCAGCAACTGATCCATGGTCATCCCAGCGAACTGGGCATTGGCGTCGACATCGTCTGGATGACGTAAGGCCAAAGCCATGGTGCCGCGGTTTTCAACGACTCGCAGAGCGACTGCTTGATCGGGCGTGACCGAGAGGGTGACCGAGGTCTGTTGGCGTGCTTCACGCTGCCCACGGATGTTACGCATTTCGGTGGTGGTGCTGTTGACGGCCAGAACCTTCACGCCTTCCAGCAGGCTGACGGTCATCTCCGGCAGGTCTTCTTTGTCGTCCTCTTCGCTACGGAACAGGACGTCGACCCAGGTACCTGGCGTGGCAAACATGTCAACCGCTTCATCCGCGGCGACTTTAATAGTCACGGCACGCATGCCAGGATCGAGACGCTCGACGATGCTGGGCCCCGTTCCTTCCGGGTAAAACACCGGCGTGTCGAACGAAGACCCCTTGGGCAGATCGACCCGCAAGGTTCGGCCAATGATGTCCGAGGTGCGGGGCATGTACGAGGCCGGCAGACCCTCGTCTCGAAACTGCTGGGCGGTCAACTTGTGAATGACGATATCGCCCATCGTGATGACTCGACCGGCCGTCAGGTCCATGCTGGCCCGCGGAACGGTGTAAAGCTGCGGTGCGTCTGCCGCGGCGACTGGTTGGGGCTTTTGCATGTTCTTTTGGACGATGTACGCTCCCAGCAGTCCAAACATGACTGCCACAACGCCCAAAAGGAGTGTTCCCGGACTTACCCTCATTGCTCGTCTACTCCGAGTATGTGCGAGTGAATTCGCAGCGATTGATGAATTAGTTTTCCAGTGTAATTGGCGTTCCCGTGGTGGCTACCCATTTCAACGTGAATAGTCCCCCCAGCACGAGCCAGGCGGATATTGTTGCGGGAATCGCGTAGGGAATCAGCCGCCGATCAGCCAGCGTTTGATGCTTTTTTACATCATTTGCTTGCGCGGAACCGGCGAACAGACTCCATATAAACACGACAGCCAAGCTAATCGCTGCGATCAGCCCGCTGCCGATAAAAATGATCAGGATGGCTTTCCAACCCACCCAGGCCCCGAGCGCCCCCATGAATTTGACATCGCCGCCAGCTCCGCCTCCGATGGCGAACAGGACGAACAAGATGCCAAATCCCACACCAAAACCGGCCAGCGAAAACAGCAGGCCGCCGATGGCCCCTTGCTCGGAAAGTGCTCCGGCCACGGTATGAAAGATCACACCGAGAGCGAAAGCACTGACCGTCAGCCAATTCGGCAATTTGCGGGTCTTCATGTCCCACGCAGCACCGGTGGCGGTGTACGCAGCGACAAACAGCAAAATGATGAGTTGTGGAATCATGGTCGTGGGGTGCTCGAAAAACAACATTCGGACGTTTCACACGCCTTAAGTCAGGCTGTGTTCGACGCTAAATCTCCGTGATGCTAATCTCTTAAGGGTCCAACACAGGCTGACCTAAGGAATGGCGGTAAATTCCAAAGGTCAAAAAATGGTGCGAGTTTAGGCGACCAGGCTGGCTTATGGATCCAGCCTGGTTCGCCCTTAGCTCGCGTCGTCGTTTCAGGCGTGCACGAAGTGTCACGCGAAAACAACCAATTCAGCTAAAGCAGATGGCTTAGTTGCCAGTTGCCAGGCTGCCCACTGGAGCAGTCGAATTTTCGTTGACTGGACCGCCAGTGTGCTCGATGCAATTGTCATCGGAGTCGGCAGTGTCTTCGATACCATCGCAGAAGTCGGTCATATCGGTGTAGTCCGAACCAGCAACAGCAGCCGAGTGACCAACGATGGTGAAGTAGCTGTACGACTGGTTGACGTCTTGCAGAGCACCAGCAACGTCCGACAGTTCGCTCGTGACGGCGTCACGAACGGAGGCCAGACCAACGATCAGACCCAGAACGGCGATCGTGGCGACCAGGATCAATTCAGCGGAAACGACGAAACCAGCTTCGTCATTCCACAAACGCTTAATGAGGCTCATGAGCTCATTCTCCTTAGGGTAAAAAAACACACACACGAAAAAGTTTCTTCCCACTGCTGACGTGTCCCAGGTCGACCGCCTCGACCTGATAGCTGCCCATTCGTGGGAAGGTTCACTCCAAACAAAAAAGTGATTTAGTTACGGGAATTCTCCCGATGGATTGTCAACGACGCCTTCCCGCTGGTCAGGAAACGGCTGAGGAATAAACATCAGATCAGCGGGTGCCATGTTAGGCCCTGGATCGGTAAGTGTCGGATCCGGATCCTCATACTCTGCAAAGCATTCAGCATCGAATGTGCCGTCACCGTCAGTATCAATTTGAATCGAATACGAGTACGACTGATCAAGGTTGTCCAGGGCTACAGCCGCATCACCAAATTCCTGCACTATTTGGTCACGGAGGGCGACGGTACCAACAATGACGCCGATACCCAAAATGACTACTAGCAGGACGGTGGATATTACCGCGGCACTTCCTTCTCGTCGTATTCGTTGTCGATGACGCGTGAGAGATAGAATCTTGCGCTGGTTTATCATGGGCTTAGACTTTCTCCCTCATTGATCGCGGCGTCGGAGAGGGAGACGATCGTTGCCGGCGGTTGCAGCAAGAGATCCGGTCCATCACCAACGTCTGTACGGTCGTTGTAGCGGAAGTTCTGGAAAGACGAGGTTACTGATACGACAACTTCGTCATCGCTATTAAGAAAATCCCTCTGGACCGTTACTTGACTGACGGCGTTTGGGCCAATGACAACCGGTCCGTCTTCGGGATCCGTGTTGTCGCTATTGCCCACGAATATGGCGTAAGATTGATTCAACTCGCCGACCGCCGAAGCTGTGTCGCCTAGTTCCTGCACCAACGAATCCCGGAAAGCAACCAATCCAACGATCAAGCCAATCGCGGTCAAGGTTGCGATGAGAATCAACTCCATGGAGCTTACGAACCCGCGTTCGTCGTTCCAGATTTTCTTCAGCGTAGTCAACATGGTAGGACACCTATACAAAGGGAACTCCGGCGTTATCCGTCCGCGCCGGTTTGTGGATCTTTTAGTGGAGTTAACTCATGCGGGAACTTGCCTCTCCATAGGCAGAGGGCTCGGCCCACGTGCGTGAGAAACGTGTAATTCTTAACGACCGATTCGGCTTCCATTTGTTCGATTTCGACGACCAACCACTGGGCGCCACGTATGACGACCTCGCGTGGTGGTAGGACTTCTTGCGGAGCGATGGCCCACCATTCGAGCGCGTGGCCGGTGGCTAGGATGCGACGCATCGTAGGGCCGCCGGCTTCCATCTCTTTGGCTGGACGGCTGGCGTCTTCCCAGTTCTCATCCCAGTAACCTTCGGCTGACTGGCTTTTGACCAGGCGTGCGGTGGCTTCGCTCAGGTGGGCTAGTACCTTCTGGCGAGTCTCGGCCTCGCGGAAAAGCTGGGCCTGATCGTCAAACTGCAGCAGCATGGCCAACGCGTACAGGCGATGGTTGCCATAGCAAACGCCGTCGACCCATTCTTGCCGCATCAAACGATCGGTCAGCATGTCGAACGTAATATGTTCGCCATCTTGCGAAATCCATGACGTGGGCCCGGTGGCATACGAGGCCGCGACGACCGTCGTCCATTCGTATTCTTTCTGATTCAAGCGGAAGTCGAGCATCGCCGCGGTGAGCAACTGCTTGACCGTCAGCGGTTCGGCCTGGTCTTTCACGACGATCGGGTAATCCAGCGGAATGCCGATCTCGGCCAGCGTGCCTAATGTGTGGTCAACGTGGCTGGCGGAAGACTCCCCTTCCTGCGTGCGGAAGCCAGGGCCGAATTCACCGCTCAACAGCAGCGGCAAAGCATCGTCACCCCAGTGGGCGGCGTAGGCGTTTTGATCGGTCAGCATGGCAACCATTTCGGCGCCACTCAAGCAGTTGGGATCATCGAACGTGGCCTGCTGTCCCCAGCAGCGTAACGCGTGATCGACATGGTTGATCTTGGGACGTTCGTGCCGCAGTTGCGGACGCAGTTTGGTCATCGTGGCCGTCAGTTGCTCGTCGGTGATGACGTGCGGCCAGTTGTAGTTGAGCGTGACTGATCGGGGTTCGTTTCGTAGAGAAGGAATGGCACTTGGGCCTTGAGGCAAGGCATAGACGGCCGCGATGGCGATTCCACCCACAAGCAGAATCTGCGAGAGGACAAATGCCATGCCGGCTTGGGCGAAACCACCGCGTTTAGGTTGTGTATGCCGCATTACTTCCCACTCCTTCGCAAAATGAGGGAGAGGTCGTCTTCGAACGCGACTTGCCAGTTCTCGTGGCCGGCGTGGACGGTTTCCAAAAGTGCAGTCTGACTCTGCTTATCGATCACCATGGCCGCGATGGCGTATCGATCAGCTATTCCCTGCCAGATGGATTCGCCGCGGTTGAGCCTGTTGTAATCGTACTTCGCTTGCTGCGGCAGGTGAGTCATTGACGTTGTGGCGAAGACATCAGCCCGGCCCCCTTGAGGGCTTTGCAGCAGATCCCCCCAGGCCGCCGGCGCGAAGACGAGGCCATCGACCGGGTTCTCACGCAGATAACGCGTCGCCGCGACCGGCGTGGCGTCGTCGAACAGTTGGCCAATCGTCCTTGGTTGTCCACCTAAAACCGCCTGACTGAGAGGGGAAATGGCGAACGCGATCCAGCAGAGTAGTACCGCACCGAGCGAATATGCGAAGCGGAGCACGGGAGGTTTGGCTTCTGGTTGTTCTCTGGTTTCGGTCGGGACCAGGACGGGATCGGCGGCGATAGCCAGGGCTGATTGAACCCGAGGAATGAGCACCAAAACAGCCAAGGGCGCGAACCATACGACGTGGGATGCCATCGACAGCGAAAGTATGCCAAGAATCGAAATCGTGAGCACCTCGGCCACAGGGAGTGTCCCCTGATGCTTGCGTAGGATGACCCCGAGCAGAACGCTCGCGACCAGCAGGCACAGACCGGCCATGCTTATGACGTCCAGCGGTACGTGCCGCAGCGACCAAGAATCGTAGACGTCGGTCCAGAGACCGATCCCCAGCGGGGTCAGCAGGGTCGCGAGTATTGAGAGTTCAAGCGTTACCGCTGCGATTTGGAAGTTTCGATCTAGCAGTAGTTTCTTCCAGCGGAAGTTGTTTTCCAGTAGTGTCGCCGTGGAGTTACCCAGCCAGGCGATTGCCAGAAACGCGACGCCGACAAAGACCGATGCATCGAGATTCGCCCAAAGCAGAACTAGGGCTAAGGTCGCGACACTTCGTGACAGCGAGGTGCTGCCTCGCAGCGTCAATACGATCAAGCCAATCCAAAGCGGGAGCACTAGGAGCAGAGGACTGCCGAGCCCCAGCCAACTCCAGGCGAACAGGGCAAACCATAGCGCTCCCAGCCCCGTAAGCAGCGAATTTCGCGTTGCTTGCCAGAGCGTAACGCTTATCAGCACGAGGGAAGTGGTGGCCAGCAGCGTGGTTGCCCAGGAAACGGCTTCGAGCGATTGCCGGGCAATGACAGCCCAGAAAATGCTGCCCAACCAGGAGGTCTCGCGGTAACTCATTCCTTGCGAGAGGGACTGCGTGACGTCGGTCGTTGGTAGTTGCCCCTCGGAAAGAATGGCTTCACCCCGTGCTGCATACAGCCAGGTGGTATGGGAAGTGAGGGGAGTGAAACTGAGCAGCACGAACAGTAAGCACACCAACCCCACGACCGACATGTGTCGCCAGGTGAGTACGAATCGATCACTGAGCAGAGATTCCAGCTCGTATTGATCCGTATTCAGGGTTGTTTCTTGGTAGGTCGACAATGTGCCAACAGCCGTTAACGTGTGCTGAGTGGCATCCGTGCAGGAAAGGGATTCGCGAGTCCGTGCGAATCTCGATCGGTCATCAATGCGATTCAAGGGTCTCGAAAGGCCGTAGCGCGATGAACGAGGTAGCGGCCTGTGATGTCAAAATTCATGTTGCTCAAAATGTTGGGAATCGGTGCGCTGCCAACTTCCACGGTAACCTGGACGATTACTTGTTCGGGATCGTTAAAACCGACAGGTGTCGTTGGAGCCGCGACGTTTGCAGTGTCGCCCAGTGGCGTGTGGATGATCGAGCCGCCGCCACCGTCGTCGTATTCCCAAACGTCGGCGCGGACACCATTCATCGAGAGGTCTAATCCGTGAACGGAAAGGACCTCGTTAACGACATCCGTTGCGATGATCGTTGTGGTTTGTGTTCCGATCTTCTTGGCTACTTCACGAGCCGTTTCTTCGGCCGCGTGTTGCACGTTCTGCCGGATAGTGACGGTTGGGCCAAGGACGAAAAAGGAGAGAGTCGCAATCAGCAAAACCGGAAAAAGCAACAAGACCTCGAGCACCTGAATGCCGCGTCTCGTTCTTCGGTATCCGGAATATGTAATAGATTGCACCAGCACGCTCCCCCGAAACGCCTGTGGGTACTTTCCGCCAGAACTCTCGACGAGAGTTCAACTACGGAGTGAGACTAGTAATGGCTTCTGCTAATTCCAGCAATTCGTTCAGAAGAGATCCGCGAACGGTTGCCAGACCAGCGATCACGCCAATCCCGACGATGGTGAGCAAAAGCAGGTATTCCACAAATACGCTGCCTCGACAATCACCCGCCAGCTGTCGAATTTGCTTGTTAAACCAGGTCATGGTTGATCCTCTTACCATGAAGATGTGCTGCCTGCCCTAGGTCATAAAATGATTATTGGCTTTAGGAAAAGCCAGTAAATTCCTAGGAAGTTTTCCACTTGGGCAGACTAGTTCATATAGTCAATTCAAGCGGAACAGAGTTCAGTTTAAAAGCACAAAACCTTGTTTCAACTGGCTAACCCTGGTATTTTGAAAAAAATACATCGATACGATCAAATTAGTCGAGTAGGGTGTTTGGGGGATGTGTTCTGCCAATTGCCGATGAGCCGCATTCTGTTTGGCAAACCGAAGGGCGGTGATTATAGGTAGAGCTATCGTCACGACATTGGGGGGAGTTCGTACATCCATGGTGCTGTTTCGCAAATCGAAACGCCGCGCGGCCAGCTTGCTGGAGATCATCATCGGGCTTCCGATTGTTCTGATCTTACTGCTTGCGGTCGTTCAATTTGGCTTGCTGCAGAGCAATCAGCAAACGCTCAAGATGGCAAGTCGCGCGGGTGCTTTGGTAGCAGCCGAGCTAACAATCGATGGCACGGAAACTGAGCCGGACTCCACGATCGTCGCTGCGATCGATGAAGTCTTGATCCAGGGTGGCCTTCTTTCTCCCGGCGAAACGATAAAGACGGTCGGGGAAGTTCAGTTGAATTACGTCGTCTACGACTATGATAACGATGACGTTCTCGAGGACGAGATCTACTTCAGCAATGGATGCGATCCTCCTCCAGTTGATGGTTTCGTGAATTACCCTTATCCCGACTATTACTACGTCCAAGTGACGATTTGCATTCCGGCAACACGCCTGGCACCCAACGCGATGGCTTGTTTTGGCGTTGATTTTTCTGGACGCGACGCGATCATGACGAGCCTTTTTCGTCACGAGTTGTCTCCCCTCAGCCCCGTTCCTTAAAGCGTAAGATTGTCCATGCACTGGATAGGTAGATCGATCGTTCTACTTGCGTTGCTGGTCATCGCCGCGGCGATTTTCTGGCCAGATGCATGGCGCGCCGGCAGTGGCAATGCTGCGAGCAAGCCTGCGGCAAACGGGGATCCAGGCCCGCAAACGCCCGCAGGACTCGCCTCGGACAGCCAAACGATTACGGACGACGATAATCCTCACGTATCGGACATGCAGAATCCGCTCACCAGGGCCATCGATGGCATGCTGGCCTCGCATGGTGAAGTGTTTAAAGATTCGGAAAGCGGCCTACGAGACCAGGTCGAACAAGCCGATCGACGCTTAACCGGAATCAAGTCGGAAATTCGCAGTGCGCTGCGAAACGCCAACCGTCAGGTTCGTGTGCCCGGTCAGAACTCTCCGCTCGTGATGATGGTGGTTTTGGAGGGGGTAGCCAAGGATGAGCTTGGTTTTTATGGCCAGCCTGGCAAGACTCCCCTGCTGGAAGCCTTGGCTGAAAAGGGCACGGTTTTCGAGTCATGCTATGCAGGCCCATCGGTCGACATCGCCAGATTCATGCTGATGACTGGATCGGGCTATAGCAAAGGGAAAGCCCGAAACAATCGCATTGCCGAAATGATGTGGAATTCTGGCTATCGGGCACTACTTGTTGATGGCACGAATTGGATCTCGGAGTTCGAGCGTCACTATTACGATGAGGATGTTTCGGCGGAAGGGGACGAGGAGACAGGGCTTCCCACCAAATTGATTTTCAATGGTGCCGAAGCGAAAATCGTGGCCAATCAGAATGAAAACTCGGACGACGACATTTCCACGACGGCGCTCCTCGTGGGACAGTCGCGTGAACTACTGCTGAATCGACCGTCGAATCGACCGACTTACATCGAGTATCATTTTGCCGTTACGACAGATGATCCCGAGGTGCGTGCAGCTCAGATCGCCGAGATCGATCAAGCGATCGGCCGGATGTTTCACGCCATGCATATCGTGCGTAGTGGACGTTCGATGGTCATGGTCGTCGCTGGCTTGCCCACTGCGGGCCAGCCGCAGAACGACGGGATCTTGAGCGAGAGCAATCTGCAAGTTCCGCTGATGATTTACCGTTCCCACAATAAGAATGTCGCCCGGATCGATGAGCCATGTGGCCTGTTGGATGTGCTTCCGACGTTGGCCGGAGTGATCACAAGTAGTCGAGTTCCCGGTCATAACGGGATATCGCTTGAATCTTGGATGGATGGCAAGCCGATATCGAGTCGCCGTTTTCGTTGGACCAACCCCAGTGATGAAGATCAGTTTGCAATCCGACAAGGTCCGTGGAAAGCAGTCTTCGGGTCTTCCGATCAACTCTTTTTTCTGCCAGACGATCCACGGGAAAAGAATAACGTGGCTGCTCAGCATCCCCAGGTGCTTCACGGATTGTCAGGCAGTGGTCCGAATCGAACCAAGATGAACTTCTAGAGCACCCTCTCCATGACGCAACTCCATCGACGATTCGACTTCCTGAGCAAACGGGCCCGGCGTGGTGTCTCGCTGCTGTGGATTATCATTGCCTTTCCTGCGTTGGTTTTGTTCTTGGTGTTTGCCGTCGAGATTGGCAACATCTGGCTTGCTCGGATCGAACTGGAGCAGAGTCTCGAAGCAAATGCATTAGCGGCTGTCAAGCAATGGGCGGAATCGGGTGGTGGAGATACGCTTGCTGCTCGTGAAGTGGGAAATGCATTCTCGATCGCCAATCCAGTCAGAGGGCAGGATGTCGATCTGACCGATATGACGCTGAATACAGCGTTTACCAATGGCCCGAATCTGCTTAACTACGACGATAGCGGAATGGCGGCAAATCCCAATCAAAACCTGGTCTGCACGGATATATCGAACTACGGCAGCTATCTTCAGCCCGGCGTGATGGTCTTCGGAGCGATCATCCAGACAGAGAATCTCGCTAATCCCGCGGAAAGCGTCGTTTTCAACGCCGATGTGATTCCTAGCTGCGCCTCGCCGGGAAGTGTTTTGGTCGATGCCAATGGAAGCGGTGGCTTAAAGACGGCCAATAATCACGAATGGGGGATCTCGTTCAAAGCGATAGGAGATGCACTCGCTCAGGCAAATCTTCGAATCTACCGAATTGATATCAACGTCGATCCAGATGGCTCGCGCAACTATGAGTTTACTGGTTCCCTGGGAATCGCGGATACCGTGAACAATGACATAATCGTCGGTACAGGGATGTCCAGCGGCCTAAGTCAGAACGACAATTACCTTCAAGCGATCACGACGGCGGACATCTATTTTACAAGCCCGCCTGGAAGCCCAGAAATATTACAGATCAACTTTTCTGATCCTACATTTCCTCTAGATGCCATAAATCCGGCTATTGGATTGGTTCCAGGGGATCGCTTCCGTTTTGGTGCCGAAGTTGTCGACACGACGAATGTAAATTCGAACAGCCAAGTCAATGGTGACGAAGTTGGTGACGTCGCCGAAGTGACGGTTTACTTTTCGTACGCCGGCGCACCCGATTCCGTTGAAATGGGTACGCTGGTAGACACCATGGACAAAGGGAATAATTGTGGCGGTAATGCGTATATCTTTACCGACGCAATCAACAACGACCATGTGATTGTGCATCCCACAAACACGGTCGACTTGCCATGCCCGGATAACGCGTCCGCCGGGAGCAATGGCCAGTCTTACGTTACGATTGGAAGTTCCGGTCAGCCACATTTTTACGCCGTCCGGGCTCAAGCGACGATTGGCGTTCCAAGCGTCGTTCAGTCGATTTGCGGTTTTAATCTCGGTCCCTGGGGTGTTAGCGCGAAGGCCACGGCTTATTACGATTGCGAAACGAGTGATCCGAAGTTGATTCGGGTTGACCTATTTCAATGTGATCCTCCTCCCCCATGAATTGAGCCAGGGTTATTGAGACGACCGTTTGATAGCATGGGAATTCATGAAGTACACGCCCGCAATCTTGCTCACATTTCTCTTGGGTATCCTTGGCCTATGCGTAGGCTGTCAACAGCAAGAGACGGTCGCCGCCAGTCCCGAACGAGAGCAATCGGCCGATTCGTTGAATGCTCCGGTTGTTGCTCATCAGGTTTCCAGGTATTCCTTCACTGATGCCCAGGTCGATTCGCGTATCTTGGCGGATCTCAATTTCCTGGCTTCGGATGAACAGGAAGGACGAGGTCCTTATTCCAAAGGGCTGCAAGCATCCGCGGAGTACATCGCCGAGCAATTCGCCGATGCGGGGCTCAACACCAAGCTGATTGAAGGAAAGCCGTTCCAGGTCTTTGCGACTCGTGAGCGAGTCGACTTGGGTGAGAACAACCATCTCGCCTTTCAATCGGCCGATGGTAAGTCACGAAAGATTACCGGTGACGATTATCGGCCACTTTCTCCGAGCGTCAGTGGTGCGTTCGACCTGCCGTTGGCCTTCGCTGGTTATGGAATTAGTTCGCCACGGGATGCCTACGACGACTATGCCCAGTTCGATGGAACCGGTAAAGCGGTGATCGTGCTTCGTCACGAACCGGACCAGGCAGGCCGCACGCAGAAGTTCGCCGGTTCCGGCAATTCCAAGTTTGCCTATCTCTCGACCAAGGTAATTAATGCAATCGAGCACGGCGCGGGCGCGGTCATCCTGGTGACCGATGAGGCGGCAATCAAAAAGGAGAAGAGCCAAGGGGATAAGTTGCTTTCTTTTCAGATTCGCATGCCCAAGGACTTCCAGCCGAAAATCCCAGTCTTGCACATGAAGCGTTCGGCGGTCGATGCCCTGCTGAAAGAAGCGGGAAAGCCTTCGCTGTCGGAGTGGGAAGCCAGCGTCGATGAGAGCTTGCTGCCTAACTCCTTCGACCTGACGGGCGCTCGGGTGACTGGCGAGGTCGAGATCGAAACGTCAGAGCGGACCCAGCAAAACGTACTTGGTGTGCTGCCAGGCAAAGGGAGATTAGCGTCGGAAATTGTTGTCGTGGGGGCTCATTACGACCATCTCGGATACGGTGGTTCCGGCTCGCTGGCACCCTGGACGCGTGAAATACATAACGGTGCCGATGACAACGCCTCGGGGACGGTTGCCTTGCTGGAAACGGCCCGGCAGTGTGCTGTCTGGGATGGAGCCGACCGCCGGACGATACTATTCATCGCTTTTGGGGCGGAAGAGCAAGGACTCATTGGTAGCGAGTATTACGTCCGCCATCCGCTGTTTGCGACGGAGAACACCGTGGCGATGCTCAACTACGACATGGTCGGCCGGCTGCGAAAAGATCGCCTGACCGTCTACGGGCACAACACGGCCGAAGAGTTTGAAGCGTGGATGGACGAAGCGGCCGCCAAGCATGACGTCACCCTCAACAAAATCCCAGGCGGATATGGCCCCAGCGATCACGCTTCGTTCTATGGTCGCGGGATTCCAGTGATGCATGACTTTACCGGCTTCCACTCGCAGTATCATCGACCCAGCGACGACGTCGAACACATCAACGTGCCTGGCATTCGAAAGGTCGTCGGCATGAACATCGACATCCTACAGCACCTGGTCAAGGACAAGATCGTTCCGATCAAGAATGCCGAGGGTTCGCTTCTCGATCTTTACTTCGGCGGCATCGGTTCGGGCGGTCCGCCATCGAAAGAAGAGAACCAAGAGGGTGGGAAACGGGCCCTGGGGGTTCAAGTCGGCGACCCACAGCCCAATGGTATTCCGATCATCAAAGTGACCCCGGGAAGCGCCGCCGAAAAGGCTGGTCTCCGTGGCGGTGATATTCTTACCGGTTGGGGGGAGACGAAAATCACGTCGATCGATCAGTTGAGAACGGCTGTTCGGGCTACTCAACTCGACCAGAAGATTTCCGTGCGGATCATGCGTGCGATGCTCGAATTGGAATTGGAAGTCGAGTTTCCCAAGTAGGTTTCCATGCTTGAGCCCCGCAGGCAAAGCGATTAGGCTGATTTTTCTGGCCTCGCCTCCTTTCGTTAATCCCTCCAAGTAAAGTGAATCTCCCCATGATGCGATTGCTTTTCGCGCTATCGATGTTTTTCTGTTTGTTTGCCTCGACTGCTTGGGCGCAGGATGAGCAATATACGACTGGCCCCGACGCTGAACGAAAGGAAGGGGTACCCCAAGGGACTGTTACCAAGCACGTCTGGGATCAAAGCGAGATCTACCCGGGCACTGTCCGCGACTATTGGGTCTACGTCCCCAAGCAATACGAAAAGGGGAAGCCTGCGTGCTTGATGGTGTTTCAAGACGGGGCAGGTTTCGTCAACGAGACTGGGCACACCCGGGTACCGGTTGTCTTCGATAACCTGATTCACGCTGGTGACATGCCGGTAACCATTGGCGTCTTCATTCAGCCAGGCGTCGTGCCTCCGGCCAAACCAGGCCAGAACCCACGTAAGAATCGAAGCTTCGAATACGACACCCTCAGCGATCAGTACGTACGATTTCTGCTGGAAGAAATTCTGGCGGATGTTGGCAAGCAGTATGATATTTCGGACGATCCTAAGCACCGAGCCATTTGCGGCAACAGTTCTGGCGGCATCTGTGCGTTCACGGCAGCTTGGGAGCGGCCTGATTCGTTCGGGAAAGTGGTAAGCCACATTGGCAGTTTCACCAACATCCGCGGCGGGCACGTTTATCCGGCGGTCATTCGCAAGACCGAAATGAAGCCGATCAAGGTCTTTCTCCAAGACGGCAGCAACGACCTGGATAACTTGCACGGCAATTGGCCCCTTTCCAATCAGCAAATGGCCGCGGCACTCAAGTTTGTGGGCTACGATTACAAGTTTGTTTACGGCGAAGGCAAACACAGCGCTCGTCACGGGGGAGCGATCTTCCCAGATACCATGCGTTGGCTATGGAGCGATGTGGTATCGCAGAATTAGCTTCCTGGGTGAACTTTCTTTCGAGCGTAGTGGAGATGTTGTCGATGCGTATCCTACTTTCTATAGCATTGCTTTTCGCTGGTGCCCATTGGGCGGCCGCGCAGGACATGCCCCTGTCTGACGTTTTGATTCCTGGCGAAGACTGGGAATTGATCGCCGATGGCTACAAATTCACGGAAGGGCCAGCCGTCGACGCGGATGGGAATGTCTACTTCGTCGACGTGCCGAATCAATTGGTTCTCAAGGTCGACCATGCAACCAAGCAGGTCAGTACTTTTGCCAAAGGGCAGGGGGCAACCAGCGGCTTGATGTTCGGCCCCGATGGTCGGCTGTATGGAAGTCAAAACCGTGACCGGCGTATCGTCGCTTTCGGTGCCGACGGCAAGATGGAAGTCATCGCCGATGACTTGGGGGCCAATGATCTGGTGGTCGCGAGCAACGGGAACATCTACTGCACCGACCCTAAGGGGCACCAAGTCTGGCTCGTGCGTCCCACCGGCGAAAAAGAAGTCGTGGCAACCGATATCAAGTCCCCCAACGGGATCATCCTATGGCCGAAGGAAGGGACGTTGGTTGTGGCGGATTCGGCCGGTCAGAACTTGATTGCCTATCGAGTGGAAGAGGATGGTTCACTCCGCTACGGTGCGCCGGTTTATACCTGTCGCGTGAAAGAGAAAGACGCACCAAGTCGGGCTGATGGAATGACCGTCGATTCGGCCGGACGACTCTATGTGGCCACGGAAGTCGGCCTCCAGATGTTCGACTCCACCGCGCGTATCAGCGGAGTAATGCACAAACCGACCAATCAGTTTCTTTCCAACGTTGCGTTTGCCGGCCCCAAGCTCGATTGGCTCTACGTGACGTGCGGCAGTGGGATTTATCGCCGGCCGACGCAAGCGACTGGGGTGCGATATGGTAAAGTAAAAGCTGACTAGCTTCGCCGATCCCCTTCGTATTTGAATTGTCCATGAATCCACCGACCCCCAGCGAGCCGCAGGAAGCGGAGCAGCCGCAGACAACGACGTCGCCGCGGTGGATTGAACTTGGGTTGATCGTCCTGTTATTCTTTTTGCTGGTTGGTCCCCTCACACCGGAAGTCAACGAACCGCATTATCTTTCCAAAGCTCGGCACTACTGGAATCCTGCTTGGTGCCCGAATGATCATTTCTTGAACTCAGGCGACGCGCATGGCGTTTTCTACTGGAGCTTTGGTTGGATCACGACCTTGGTATCGTTTCCCGTCGCTGCCTGGATTGGGCGACTGATCTGTTGGGGGGCGATCGCCTTCAGTTGGCAGCGCATGATCGCGAAAATCGATCCGCGGCCTTGGATTGGCTTTTATTCGATCGCGGCCGGTGCGACTGGCATCATCTATCTACACATGGCCGGCGAATGGCTGATCGGTGGCGTTGAAGCCAAATGCTTCGCCTACGCGTTTGCTTTTTGGGGACTGGGCGACGCCTTGTCGGATCGCTGGAATCGGGCCTGGATATTGCATGGCATCGCGAGTGCGTTTCACGTATTGGTCGGCGGATGGATGGTTGTGTGCCTGATGTTTTGTTGGCTGGTTTGTCCAAAACAACGACCCCGCCTCATTTCCATTTTGCCAGGCTTGCTGGTCGGTGGGGCCATTTCGCTGATTGGCGTCATGCCGCTGCTGCTGCTCAATGGGGATGCCAGTCCGGTCGAAAGTTCCTGGGCCAGCTACTACTACGTTTACGAGCGGTTAGCACATCACCTTGTCGTGCACACCTTCGCGTGGGAGTTCAAGATACGGTTCTTTTTGGCGGCAATTGCCTGGGGGATTACGGCCTGGCTGCTTCGAGATAACGACAAGCTTCGCATCTTGAACGGAGTTGTCGCGGGCAGTGTCGTATTGATGCTCATTGGTATCATCATCGATCAGACCTTCTTTGTCGTTCTGCAAGACTGGCTCACAGGATCGAAACTACTGCGACTCTACTGGTACCGCATTGCCGACGTGATGGTGCCGTTGGCCCTGGCGATGAACGCGGTCGAATTGTGCGACAGGTACCGCCAAAATGCGCCGCGACGAACCGGCGCCGTTGTGGCTGGGCTAACGCTTCTGGTTCTGGCGGGGATGTTTTTCCGGATCGGCGATCGCTGGACGGCAGCGGCAAGCCCGGCCGACCTTAGCAGTTTGGTCACTAATCCCAAGGACTGGGAGAAGACTTGTTATTGGATTCGCGACAACACGCCAGAAGATGCGGTCTTTCTGACGCCTCGCTTGCAATCGACGTTTAAGTGGTACGCGCAGCGTGCCGAAGTCGTCACGACCAAAGATGTCCCACAGGATGACCTCAATCTTCTTCAGTGGCGAGAACGCCGCGGCGATACGCATTGGCGTAGCTTCCATAACCGGGAAACACTGAGCCTGGCAGGCCTAACTCAGGAAGATCTTCGCGAACTGTCTCGGAAGTATGCAGTCCGTTTTGTGGTTGTCGATCGGGACCTGGCTCGGAAAGATGGTATATCCGCCAACTGGACCTTTCCCCGCGTCTATCCCGCCAACGCCGATCAAGATTCCAGCTACGAAGTTTATGAGATTACCGACGAAGAAAACTAGAACGCAGCCGTGGATACGAGCGCTGCAAGAGACGCTTGGTACGTCTGAGATGACCTTTCCGAAACTGCGGCACTCGGCGCCCAATCTTTCGTATGGTCGGCATAAAGCACCGTCTTATCCCCGAGCGCGTCAGGCCGCGAATCTGATACTGATTTATCCCAACGAGCAAGGGAACTGGACGATTCCCCTGATGATTCGAGCCGAAACGGAAGGAATTCATGCCGGCGAGATCGCTCTGCCTGGGGGAAGGTGCGAGCCAGGGGAATCAGCCCAGCAAACGGCGCTGCGTGAATTTTGCGAGGAGACCGGTCATCAGGTTTCCGTGCCAGCGGTTCTAGGCGAACTTCCCCCTACAAATGTTTGGGCAAGTAATCATCAGGTGCGAACCTTTGTCGCTCTTGAACGCTCTTTGCCTGTATGGAGTCCCGATCCGTGCGAGGTTGCGGGGCTCATCTTCTTACCTCTATCACATTTGATGGATCCCAGGAATTTCGGCATGCACCAGGTTACCCGCCGCCGCGTCCAATTCTCTGCCTTGCACTTGAATGTCGATGGACATCGCGTGTGGGGTGCGACGCTGCGTATGCTGGTCGAACTGGGGGAAGCCCTCACTTCGGCCAAATAATTGCTCGCCGAATTGCCTGTCTTGATTAGGGTAGGCGCTTCAGGTTCCTACGATTCATCGAGCCCACCAGTTGGGGCCTCCCTATGTTCGCAGGCGGGCGGTCCTTTATACTAACCGGTCGGTTCTCTCTTTTGACACAAACAATGGGCTGCATGCCATGACGGTACGTGTTGGTATTCTTGGGGCCACCGGCTATACGGCTCTGGAACTACTGAAAATCTTGGTTCGCCATCCCGAGGTGGAAGTCACCGCGCTGACGACTCGCCAGGAAGATCGTCCGCACCTAAGTGCCATCCACCCACAGTTTCATAAGGTGCTTGATCTGCACCTGGAAAACTGGGGCCCGCAAGAGGTCGCCGAGCGCTGCGACTGCGTTTTCGGCTGTCTGCCGCACGCGGCGTCCGCCTCGGTCATTCCCGAGTTTTTAGAAGCTGGGTTGAAAGTAGTCGACCTGAGCGCCGACTACCGACTAAACGATCCAGCGGTCTACACCCAGTGGTACGGTGGCGATCACCCCGATGCCGAGCGCATGAAGACCACGCTGTACGGTCTGCCGGAACTCTTTCGCGAAGGAATCGCCGAAGCACAGTTGGTTGCCAACCCTGGCTGCTACCCGACCGGTGTATCGCTGGCCTTGGCACCACTGCTCAAAGGCGGATTCATCCGGCCTGATGGCATCATCGCCGATTGCAAAAGCGGAGTGAGCGGGGCAGGGCGGACGCCCAAGCTGGGTACGCTGTACCCCGAGTGTAACGAAAGCTTCTCGGCCTATGGGGTCGGTACGCATCGGCACATGCCAGAGATCGAACAAAACCTGACGGTCTATTCCGGTAAACAAGCCAGCGTCATATTCACGCCCCACCTGGTCCCCATGGATCGTGGTATTTTAAGCACATGTTACGCATTGCCGGACCAGGATGCTTCGGAGAAGGAATTGCGCTCGCTGCTGGAAGAGACCTACGCCAACGAGCCATTCGTCCGCGTGCGGAGCGATTTGCCGGCAACCAAGCATGTGTCGGGAACAAACTTCTGCGATATCACGGTTCGCCGCGTGAAGGATCGCGTGCTGACGATTTCGGCCATCGACAACCTGATCAAAGGGGCGTCGGGAGCGGCCGTTCAGAATTTCAATTTGATGTATGGTTTCGCGGAAACGACCGCACTGCTCTGATTGGTAGATGAAGGAAGATTGAGGATGACTTCGCCTATTCCCGCGGGATTTCGACTCGGTGGCTTTCACTGTGGCTTGAAGCGAAATCCAAACAAGGAAGACCTGTCGCTCATTGTCTGTGATGAAGACACCGTCGCCGCTGGCGTCTACACGACGAATCTCGTCGTTGCCGCTCCTGTGGTATGGGACCGGGCACGCACCCCTTCCGACAAGATCCGCGCGGTCATCACGAACTCCGGCAATGCCAACGCATGTACCGGCGAGCAGGGAGACAAAGACAATGCCGAGATGGCCGGCATCGTCGCCAAGCAGGTTGGTGTCTCAGCCGACCAGGTTCTCACTATGTCGACCGGAATCATTGGGCACCACCTGCCGATGGAAAAGATTCGAGCCGGACTTGATGAAGTGTTCCAGCGACTGGGGACGGACGAAAGCCATTTTGATGCCGCAGCCCGGGGAATAATGACGACCGACAAAGGTAAGAAAGTGGCTTCGCGCCAGTGCGAAGTCAACGGAAAGCCCGTCAAACTGGTCGGCATGTGCAAAGGGGCCGGGATGATCGCTCCGAACATGGCGACGATGCTGTCGGTGGTTCTCACCGATGCGCAGCTTAGTCCCGAGCAGGCGAAAGAGATTCTGTCCGAAGTGACCGATAATACGTTCAACTGCATTACCGTTGATGGCCACCGCAGCACGAACGATACGCTGCTACTACTGGCCAGCGGTAAAGCCGAAACGGGTGAAATCTCAGCAGCCGCGCTCGAAGGTTTCAAAGCCGAATTGCAACAACTGTGCGAAGACCTGGCCAAGCAGATCCCGGCCGATGGCGAAGGTTCGACGCACCTGATCGAGATCAATATCGAAGGATGTGCCAACCGAGAGGACGCTTTCCGAATTGCCAAGACGGTTGCCGATAGTGCCTTGGTTAAATGTGCGATCACCGGCGGCGACCCGAATTGGGGGCGTATTGTTTCCGCCGCAGGCTATTCGGGTGTTCAGTTCGACCCCATGGGGTTGGAACTCCGCGTCAACGGGCACCTTCTTTACAAAGAGGGAACGCCTGTGAAGTTCGACGAAAAGACGGTCAGCCAATCGATCAAAGAAAGCTTCGAGACGGACGTGAACCTTCGCTTCACTGACGGAGACACCAAGTTCCGATACTGGTCCAGCGACCTGACCGTGGAATACGTGAAGTTCAACTCGGAATACCGGACCTAGCACTTTAAGGCACAGAGAGCACAGAGACCACCGACAAAAGAAAGAAGTAGAGCGACCACTGATTACACGGATGGAGATAGGGAGAGGATGCCCGTAGTACAGATAATATCCTGTTCCTATCCGTGACCATCCGAGTAATCCGTGGTTAAAAGCTCTCCTTCGGTGCCCTCTGTGGCTAATATCTTCTCACTGCTAGCGGAAATCCGTCTTTGCGCGAAATCCTGTGCCCGCTACACTCTCGCCACGGCATGAAATAGGGCCGTGTGAGGTCGCTGCGTTGCCCCATGCAGCACTAAAATCCCCATCATGCATCGCTACGTCTACGCACCGCTATGTCCCTGAGGTATTCGTCTGCAATGACCAAGGAAGCTCGCAACCGTAAACTGACTGCTGTGCTGGTGGTCAATGAAGAAACGGACTTGATCCGCGAGACGCTCAATAGTGTGCGTCAGATCGTTGATGAGATCGTGCTGTTGAACATCGGCAAGACGGATGCTATTTCGTCGATTGCCAGTGAATTCCAGGCACGCGTCGTCGCCCATTCCTGGCAAGATTCGTTCGGTGAGGCCCGCAACGCCGCGCTGGCACACGTAACCGGCGAGTGGATCTTGTGGCTCGATCCAGGCGAGACCATCGAGGTGGAAGATGCCGCCAAGCTTCGCCAGTTCGTGAATACCCAGGTCGACATCATGACGGCATACGTGCTCTTGGTGCGTGCGCCGCAGGCCCCTGGGACCATCGGCAGCGAACAGATCGGTCAGGTTCGCTTGCACCCAAATCATCCGGGTATTCGCTACGAAGGTCGCGTGCGAGAGAATGTGATTCAATCGCTTGCCGAATGTGGCATGTCGATTGAAGCGATTCCTTTTCTCGTCCAGCGGAACCTCATCGAGAGCGATTCGGCATGGAAGATAAAACGCGCCAGTCGTGATGCCAAGCTCGTCGAACGCGAAATCAAGGAAACCGGCCCCAGTGCTCGCTTGATGATCTGCATGGGCGAAGCCGTGCAAACGCTGAATGACCAGGCCAACGCCCTGATGTTCTACGAACAGGCATGCCGGCTGTCAGAGCATGGCTCGGCCGAGATGCTCGAAGCCTTCTACGGGATCCTCACCGCTCTCGATGGCCAGCCAGATGGTCTCGATACGCAGATTCAAACCTGCATGACGGCATTGGAAATATTTCCACTCGATGCCCAACTGCTCTGCGCCGTGGGTGGTTATTTGCAATCGAAGGGACATCTCGATTTAGCGAGACGTTCCTTTGAGACCGCCTACAAGCATGGCCAAATCAACCTCGAAACCTGGCACATCGACGATATCGACGAGATTGCGGCCTCCTGCCTGGCGATCACGACACATGCCGTTGGTCGCGAAGAAGACGCGGAACGAATCCTGGCCGAGGCCCTTGCGGATTGTCCTCGCTCGGTGCGTTTGCGACGACAGGTGATCGAGACCCACGTCAAGCATGGCCGACGTCAGGAAGCCCTTGCCGAACTGGAAAAGCTTCCAGCCGACTATCCCAAGATTGAGTCGCTACGAAGCGCCGTTCGGGGAGCGACGCTCGCTTCGCAGAAGAATTGGGTAGCTGCTCGTCCCTACTTAGAAGCTGCTTACCGACAAGGTTCGCGCGAACAGTTGTGCCTGCGTTGGTATGCAACGACGTTGGCTGCCCTTGGCGAACGCGAGGCATCGTGCGAAGTCTTGAAGGCTTGGAAAGAACGTGATCCTCACAACGCCGAGCCTGAAGAACTGCTGCGAGCATTTGTGACCGGACCGGTCATTCGCCAGAAAGCTTCCAGTAAAGCGGGTTAATCCGCTTTTGCTTGATCAGAACATGAAAAAAGCCTCGCAGTGGTTGCGAAGCTTTTTGTTGATTTTGGTCGCGAAAACGAATTCTTACGAACGACCGACGCGGTTAAGCACGGTCGTCAAGGTTTCCCGTAGGACGGTTCCGCTACGACGCAGGGCCTGAATTTCTTTGGGCCATAGGTCCAACTGGTAGGTCGACTCCACTCCGTTCTTGCCGACGACCGTGGGGACGCTCAATGCCACGTCGCGAATGTCATAGCAACCGTTTTGAATGCTGGAGATCGGCAAAATTTGGTGGCTATCCAGGGCGATCGCGTCGATCACGTCGCGAATGGCGATCCCGACCGCGAAGCCAGCTCCACCCTTCTTCTTGATCACTTCCGCCCCCGAGCCCTTGGTGCGCGTAAACAGTTCGTTCGCCGCGTTCGGATTCCAGCCAGGGAACTTCTCGAGCGGCAGACCGTTGACCGAAGCGGACGACCAGATCGGCACCATGCTGTCGCCATGTTCCCCCAGGATCAACGCTTTGACTTGGGTAGGGGGCAACTTGCAGTGCTCGGCGATCAGTGCGCGGAAGCGAATCGTATCCAACTGCGTACCCAGGCCGATCACGCGGTTGGTCGGCAGATCGAGTCGGGTCGAAGCGAGGTAGGTCAGAATGTCGACCGGATTGGAAACGACGAAAACGGTCGCGTCCTTCTTGTAGCCAACCTTCTTGATCGAATCGAGGATCGTCAAAAACAAGTCGACGTTTCGATTGATCAGGTCCAGGCGGCTTTCATCGGGCTTACGACGCAGACCGGCCGTGATGCAGATGACGTCGGAATCGGCAATGTGTTCGTAGCTGCCGCTGGAAATGATCTGATCAGCGGTGCTTGGGCTACCGTGCAGCAGGTCCAATGCCTGGCCGCCCGCCAGATCGGCGTTGACGTCAAGCAAGGCGATTTCGCGAACGATGCCACTGCACTGCAGGGCAAACGCGGCACACGAACCAACCAGGCCACCGCCACCGATGATGCTAACTTTCATGGTTACTCTTTCCAACAATGGGGTGGATTAACGTTGCTTCGACAACTCGGCCATCACGCGCTGGGTGATCATCTGGATCAGGGCTTCCTGGTCCGACGAGCCCGTTGCAGCGGCAGGCTTCTTTGCTTTGGGGCCCATCGGTTCCGGGGCACCAAACGCTCGGCGTTGGACGTGCGAGTCTTCCCAGCTGTCGCGGAAGATGTCGTTGGCACAGATGTCGCAGTCTTTGTACTGTTCGGTGTTGCGAGGATCTTTCCAGCCCCATTTGTCCTTCAGTTCGAGCAGTTCGCGCGACTTCTTTTCGTTCAGGAATTCAACGTGACCAAGCTGCTTGGCCAGGATCAGCATGCGGCAGTAGGCGTCTAGGATTTCGGTCCACCAGTAGGCACGTTCGACGTTCTCGCCGTAGCTGACGGTACCGTGGTTAGCCAGCAGGATGACGTTGGTGCGATCGACGAAAGGAATGATCGTATCGGCGAACGACTGACCACCAGGCGTCTCGTACTTGGTGATCGGAACGTCACCCAGAAAGACTTCGACTTCCGGCAGAATACACTGCGGAATGGGTTCGCGGGCGATCGCGAATGCGGTCGCGTGTGGCGGGTGGCAGTGCACGACGCTCTTAACGTCTTGTCGCTGCTTGTAAATCTCAAGATGCAGCAGGGCTTCACTCGATCGCGGCTTGCTGCCGGCGATCTGCTTGCCGGTCATGTCGATCGTGGAAATGTCTTCTGGCTTCAGAAAACCTTTGCAGTGCATCGTCGGCGTGCAAAGGACTTCGTTGTCGCTGACGCGAACCGTGATGTTGCCATCGTTAGCGGCGGCGAAGCCTTTATTGTAGATTCGCCGTCCGATATCGCACATGTCTTGTTTGATCTTGTGAACGTTCGTCATGCCGATTCGTATCTCGCAATCAAGGGGTACGTTTGGTGATTTCGTAAGTGTATTGTTCTAGTCCCCTCGCCCCTTTGGGGAGAGGGTTAGGGTGAGGGGCGATGGCGGGTACACGCTTCTCAACCCTCACCCTATCCCTCTCCCTTGGGAAGGGAGAGGGGACGTGTTTTATTTGCTAGGTCGATAACGAATATCAACCGTGTCTAAAATAGCCGCGTTGTAGGCGTCCACGGGCTTCATGTCGGGGTAAAACGGTTGGGCCGCTTCGCCCCCTTCGCTTAGTGCGATGTAATTGTCTTGGCCGGCCCCCAGTTCGTCGTAAACGACAAGCAGGTCATCCAGCGGGGTGTTATCGTTTTCGATGTCGCTCAACATCATCGGCACAGCCAGCTTCAGCACGGCGCCCTGGAATTCGGGAACCGAGCGGCTGAGCGTGACTTTTCCGATGACTTTAGCGATACGCATGATGCACTCGTTATTTAATCCAGTTGGGCCCAGCGGTTCCGCGAAGGTTCCATAACGTTGTCAGCAGTCGCGGGACATCCGAGTCCTGCCATTGGCCTGGGTGACAAACTACCAGGTTCGCTCCCAGGCTCTTCACGGCCGCTTGCCAGTCGTGACTTCCGCAAGCGACCATGGCTCGGATGCCACTGGTGCGATTGGCTGCCGCCACGGCTAGTTCGGGTTGTTCCGACAGGATCACCGCCATCTGATCGCTTTTGGTCGCGGCGATGGCTCGATCGACAGCCTGACTCAGGCTGCCAACTTGTTCGGTCCGTGCGGTCGACTGCCAGGCAGCCGAAACGGCCTGCTTGGCGGCGTTGACCACCGCTGGCATCGTCTGCTTTTGACCGCAATCGGTTTGGTCGATTCGGCGCAGCTCGACACCGCGTTGTTTCAGTTCATCTTTCACGGCTGGAGTGACAACCGATTTCGTTGGCACGCACAGCACGGTGATCGAGTCGTTCAGTTTGTCCTTCAGCGTATCGATAGTGACCAGCTTCACGTCCAAGCGAAGTTCGCCAGCAGATGCCGTCGCCAGTTCGGGCGATGCCGTACCGCCGGACATGAGTCGCTCGACGACCATCCGGACGATTCGTTCGATGTCTTGGCTGCTAAAGTTGGACTGCACGTTTATTCGTCAATAATGCCGATCACCGTCCAACGGACGGGCGTTCGGGGGTATTTCAAAAGTTCGGAAGTCGATTTGCCATCGCTGGTGATCATCACCAGTTCGCCTGGCCCTGCGTTGACGGCATCGACCGCGACCAGCGGATGCCCATCTGGGGTGGTGCCGTCGACTTGCATCGGCTGCACTACCAACAGTTTCCAGCCTCGCATCGACACGTGTCGTACTGTGCTGGTGGCCGTACCGACCACGCGTGCCGTTTGCATACAGGACTAACCTTTCGCCGGATGGCCCAGGATGCACAAATCGTCAATCAACGAGCAGCGTCGTTCCCGCGTGAACGTGAGGGGAGTGGTGACGCCTTCGCCGGTTGGGGTGGCAATGGAGAACGAAATGTAACCTTCGCCTCCGACGCCCAGTGCCGCGGCACAAGGACCATTCTTGACGAACAAGGTGGTATCCATCACGCGACCCATCTTGGTCATGTTGCGGACGTTGTTGCTGTGAATGATGGCCGTGTGACGGAAGCCGTGCTCGTAGTAACGGGCCTTTTCGATCGCTTCGTCCACATCGTGGCAGCGAACGAAAGGCAGGAACGGCATCATCTGCTCGACAGGCACAAATGGGTTGTGTTCGTCCGTTTCGCCGAAGACGAGCTCGACGTCTTGCGAAATGTTCTTGCCTGCGGCTCGTGCGAGTACTGCCGCGTCCTGGCCGATGAATTCCTTGGCGGCCACTTGTTTCTTTTTGCCAGGATCGCCGTATTCGGTGATGGCGACCGAAGTGAGTCGGTCGATTTCGCTACCGTTCAAGCGAACGGCACCGGCTCGTTCCATGGCTCGCATCATTTCGTCGAAGACGGAGTTCACGACGAACACTTCCTTCTCGGCGATGCAAAGCAGGTTGTTGTCGTAGGCACCACCTTGAATGATGCAGCGGGCCGCACGATCCAAATCGGCCGTTTCGTCGACCACAACCGGTGGATTGCCAGGACCAGCGACGACAGCCTTCTTGCCGCTGTTAAGTGCCGCACGGGCAACCGCCGGACCCCCGGTGACGCAGATCATCGCGACGTCACGGTGATGGAAGATCAGGTCGGCCGACTCGAGAGTTGGTTCGGCAATCACACAAATCAGGTTGTCGATGCCCAGGTCGTCGTAGATCGCCTTGTTGAAGCGACGAACCCCTTCCGCCGCAACCTTCTTGCCGGATGGATGCGGATTGACCACCAGCGTATTGCCACCGGCAATCATGTTGACGGCGTTGCCGGTGATCGTCGGAAGCGAGTGCGTTACCGGGGTGATGCAACCAATCACGCCGAACGGAGCGTGCTCGATCACGGCCAGGCCATGATCGCCGCTGAAGACTTCGCTGCGGAGGAACTCGACGCCGGGCGTCTTGCGCCCCAGCAGTTCCAGCTTTTCGATCTTATGAGCAAGACGCCCAATCTTGGTCTCGTTCATTTCCATGGTTCCCAGTTCGACCTTCTGGTCGATCGAGATCCGACGGATGTGATCGATGATTCGCTTGCGGTCTTCGATGGTGCGTTCCGAGAGCTTCTCAAAAGCTTCGCGAGCGGCCCGGACGGCCTCGTCGGCACAGTCAAAGATCCCGTAGCGGCCTGTGAACCCGGAGGTTGCCGGTGGAGCATTGCCCACTTCGGCCAGTACCTGGGCCACCACGTTGCGAATGATGGATTCGTCAAATTGCATGATGTCTATATCCTCGCGTCAGCGCGTGAATGTTGCGGCAGGCTAACTTTCCGAGTCTTCCTTGGTTGGTTGGTCCTTGGTTGGCTCAGGCTTCGGTTCCGATTTTGGTTTAGGCTTCGGGGCCGGTGCTGGCTGGGCCTTGGCTTGCGGCTCGTCGTCGTCTCCTTGCCGGTCGTAGACACAGAAGCTTTCGACTTGAGCACGATCGACGATGCCGATCACGACACAATCGATCGGAAGGGATTTCGTTTCCGGAGTCAGTCGGGCACTGGAACCTTGGGTGATCAGTACGAAGTCACCCACACCGCTGCCGAGCATGTCGACGGCAACGAACGTTCGGCCGGTGGTTACCAACGACTGGCGATCCTTCGCTTCCAATCGATAAGGTTCGACCACAAGCAACTTGTGACCAACCATTGTGTCGACTTTCTGCGTGGAAATGACCGATCCGGTCACTTTGGCGATAAACATTTTAGGTCGACTCCAGCAACTGCCGGGTTTGTCGAGCAACGATGATTTCCTCGTTGGTCGGAATGACCCACAGCTGCGTTTTGCTGTTTGCCGAATGGAACGAAGCCTCTCCCTTGGCGGAATCGTTCATCGCTTCGTCCAGTTCGATTCCCAACTCTTGCAAGTTGGCACATACGTCCTTGCGTAACTGTTTGCCGTTCTCGCCGATGCCTCCGGTGAAGACGATCGCGTCGGCTCCGCCCAGTTCGACCAGCATGCCGCCGAGGTATCGGCGAACTTCACTGGTAAACATGTCCAGAGCCAGTTGTGCGTCGGCATTGCCGTTGGCGGCGGCCTCTTCCAGGTCTCGCATGTCGCCGCTGAGGCCGCCACTGAGACCGAGAAGTCCACCTTGGTTCCCGATGTGGGCGAGAACTTCGGTCAGGCTTTTGCCCGTTCTTTCCATCAGCAGCGGCAGGGCATAGGGATCGAAATCCCCGACCCGGTTGTTCTGCGGCAGTCCGGTTTGCGGGCTCATGCCCATGGTCACGGCAACGCTTTGGCGACTGTTAATCGCACACAGGCTGCTGCTACCACCGAGGTGGCACGAGATGACTCGCAAATCGTCACGCCCTAAAAGCTCCGCGCTTCGCGTCGCGATATACCGATGGCTCGCTCCATGGAAGCCCCACTTCTTGATCTGGAACTCGTCCGACCAGGCCTTGGGAATGCCGTAGTAGCGATTGCGATCGGGAATCGTTTGATGGAAGCCCGTCTCGAAGGCGGCAACTAGCGGAATCTCCGGAAGTTGCTCGGAAAGTAATCGCATGGCGGCGATGTAGGGCGGGTTATGAGCCGGGGCGACTTCGTTCATTTCCGCCATCGCGGAAAGGACGTCGTCGGTGACTCGTTGCACGCCGGATACACGTCCACCGTGGACCGCTTTAAAGCCGATTGCCGATACTTCGGCGGCGTCCTTCAAGCATCCGTGTTCTGCGTCGGTCAGCTGGGAAAGGCATTTGCGAACGGCCACGGCATGATCAGGCATGTGATCCGTGACTTCTTCCTTCCAATCGCCAATCTGAACGCTGCAGGAACTTTCTGGAGATCCAATTCGATCGATCCCGCCACGGGCCAACTGCGTTTCGCTGTCCATATCGAACAAGCGATACTTGAAGCTGGTCGAGCCGAGATTTGCTACCAGGACCTTCATTGTCTGGGACTCCTTTCGCTGGGGATGCTCCGCGGACTAGCGGCTTACGTTAAGTCGGTTTAGCTGAAGTAAACGTCGCTGAGACCTTCGGCTGGGCGAGGCAGGACATGGCTGCCAGCCAGTTCGCCAACTTGCTGAGCGGCGTTGGCACCAGCTTCGACAGCAGCACGAACGCTACCAACGTCGCCACTGACAACCGTGGTAACCAGACCACCGCCAATGTTGACGCGCTTTACGATCTTGACGTTGGCGGCCTTCGCCATGGCGTCGGTCGCTTCGACCAGGCCAACCAAACCTTTGGTTTCAATCAAACCAATTGCGTTTTGCATGGATAGTTTTCCTTAGCGGATGTTTTGTGAGAGGTAGGGACTACTCGGTGGTGTAAACCTGCTTGACCGGCGGCGGCAGAACGATACCGATGTCTTCGTGCGGTCGTGGAATGACCTGAACGCTGACAACTTCGCCCAGACGGCCAGCTGCTGCAGCACCTGCATCGGTGGCGGCCTTCACAGCGGCGACGTCGCCGGTGATGAAAGCGGAAACCAAACCGCTGCCAACTTTGTCCCAACCAACGAACGTCACGTTGGCTGCCTTCAACATTGCGTCGGTGGCTTCCACCAAGGTCACAAAGCCCTTGGTTTCAATCATGCCCAACGCTTCCATTACTTTCGCCATGGGGTTTTATCTCCCGAACAAAAAAGGAAACCGTTACTTCATTTCGCACCTGAAAGTCAGATGCGATGTCTTCAAAAACAGGGGTCATAAAAACGCTCTCGCTGGCCTCGGGCGAGGACTCACAGTGGCAAATCAGTGAGGCCAACGAAAGCGCAGTTAGTTCTAGTGTTTCGTCTTGCAGCCGCAGGGCTCTTTCTTCAAAAGCTCGATCTCGGTGGCCGCATCCAGGTTGCACGCGTTCCCTTCATCGGTGTCGATGTGGACTTCCAGTTTGCTGACGTCGTCGGCTCGGACGAGCAAGTCTTCAAACGTAGTGGTGCAACCTAACGAGGTGATTCGGAGGTTCATGCGATCGCCATTTTTCACTCCGTAAAATTCGGCGTCGCGGTTGTTCATGTGGACGTGACGTTCGGCGCGGATCACGCCTTGGTCGAGTTGAACGGCCCCTTTGGGACCAACCAACACGCAGCCTGGGGTGCCGTCGATCTTGCCAGAAGCACGTACCGGGGCGTCGATACCCAAGGAGATCGCGTCGGTGAAGGCCAATTCCACCTGGCTGTAATCACGCGTCGGACCCAGCACGCGAACCTTTTCCAGCATGCGACGACGCGGACCGACGACCATCACGGTTTCTTCCGCGGCGTAGAAGCCGTCTTGATAAAGGTCCTTCATCGGCGTCAGTACGTGACCAGGACCGAACAGCGTTTCGACGTGGGCGTCGGTCAAGTGAATGTGACGAGCCGAAATGCTGACCACCAGCTTGGGAGCAGCCGGAGGGGCAGAGGGCTGGGTTGGAGCACCACTTTGCGAAAGAACGATCTGACGAACGATCCGTTCGATGGTGGCATGATCGAGATTCAGCGAGGAACTCATTCGTATCAAACCCTTGTTGGGGTTAGCTTGCTTTGTGGGAAACAGGGCGGTCGATGATCGCCATCTCGGCTGGGGCGACGATCAAATCGACTCCGGCATCCTGGACCTGCTTCTGCCAGGCTTCCGAAATCTCGTGATCGACTACGAGCTTGTCGACTTCCGAAAGCTCGCACATCTGAGCCAGGCTCTGACGTCCGAACTTGGTGCTGTCGGCAACGATGATCACTTCGCCGCCAGCTTTCATCATGGCCCGCTCGGTTTCGACGAGCAGGAGGTTGCTGTTGTACAGCCCTTGCTGGGTAATCCCCGCGACGCTGAGCACGGCACGCCGAGCGCTCAGTCGCGAGATCATTTCATTGGCATAAGGGCCCAAAGAAACACCCGTCGCGTTATGAACGTAGCCACCGAGCAGGATCAACTCGGTCGTCGTGCTGGCCATGAACAAGTTGGCCACCGGCAGCGAGTTGGTCACGATTTGCAGGGTTCGCCCGACAAGCATCTGGGCTAGTTCGTACGTGGTGCTTCCGCCGTCGAGAATGACCGTATCGCCTTCTTCGATCAGCTGAGCCGCGGCCTTCGCGATCTGCCGCTTCTTGCTCCACTGCATTTCGTGGCGAAGTTCAAAGTGGGGCAGATTAGGAGAAGGACCGGTGTAAAACACCCCCCCGTGCGTCCTGCGGGCCGACCCGGCTTCCTCCAGCATTTCCACGTCTCGGCGAACGGTCGATTCCGAGACTTCCAATTCCTGAGCAAGTTCCGGAAGCGAGGCAAAGCCTCGAGACCGAACCAGGTCGAGAAGTCGCGTGCGTCGGACGTCCGCTTGCATGTGGGGGGAGATGGGGTCGGGGGAGAGTGATAGCTAACTCAATCGAGTTAAAACACCTAGATTATGCATCCCGCATTGCCAACAATCAATCATATCGTGGCATATTTCTTTCAAAATTCACGTTGGAAGAACAGATTCTGACAGCGCATTGTTCCCTAAAACGCAAAAAAGCCCCATATATGCCATGATTAGGATAACCGTTAAGTGACATTCCGGGCTAAACGCTCTCGGGAAGCCACTAATGAAAGAAAATATTCACCGATTGAAAGAATGTCGTCAGTCAAGGCGGATGCGACAATAGGAAAATAGCACAAAGTTTGATGCCTGGAATGTGCTAGCGGAAGGCGTCGCAGGCAGGGCGGGTGAGCTTATCTAGTTCGTTGGCTGGACGGTGACTTGGCGTCCCCTCACGCTGACGCGCCCCTCGGCGATGGCGGCGATTGTTGCCGGGTAGATCTGGCACTCAGCATCAAAGACACGTGCCGCAAGGTCCGCAGGCTGATCGCTCGGAAAGACTTCCACGACGCTTTGGGCGATGATGGGCCCATGATCGTAGTGATCGTCGACGAAGTGAACCGTGCAGCCGCTGACCTTTGCCCCGTGCTCGATCACGGCCGTATGGACACGGATGCCGTAGAAGCCAGCTCCGCAGAAGGCTGGAATCAGCGATGGATGAATGTTCACGACACGATTGACGAAGTCTTCCGGCACGGCGATCTGCTTGAGGAAGCCACCCATCACCACCAGTTCGACCTCTTTCTCGCGGCAGGCCTGAAAGATGGCCTGCGAGAAGTCGGCTTTGTCCGGATGCTGCGCGACGGTGATGAACTGGCAGGGGATGTTCGCCTCTTCGGCGTACGCCATGCCCTTGGCTTGGCTGCTGCTGGAGACCACCAGAACGACCTCCAACGGAAGTTGATCTTCGCGAATTCGCTCGAGCAGGTTACGGAGCGTCGTCCCGCCTCCGGAGATCAAGACGGCAATTTTCAGGGGGTTCTCTACGGTATGTACAGGCCAGGTCGTCATTGGCTGCGTTATGCCTGCTTCACGTAGATGCGAACGTCGCTGTCGGCGATCTTGGTTTCGATCGGATCGATACTATCGATGGCCGAAGCTTGTACCGTCGTCGCCAGCGTTTCTGTCTGTATGTAGTCGCTGTATGCAGTCACAGCGGCCTGCACGTCGCTGGAATCGGTGACCACGCCCACTTCAATTTGGGCGGTGTACTCCAGGTCCAGTTCTTTACGCTTGTCTTGGATCAATCTCACGAGATCCTTGACGTAGCCTTCCTGGATTAACTCAGGCGTCAGCTCAGTGTTCAACACGACCACGCAAAGCTTACCCTGGGCGGCAGCCCAGCCTTCCTTTGCGGAAAGGCGAACTTGGATGTCGTCGTTATCAAAGGTGAGTGATTCCCCTTCGATCGTCAGCGTAAACGCCCCATCCGACTGCAGGGCATTCAGCAGCGCGGCGGCATCCGTTTGGCCGAGGACCTTCTTTACGTTGGGCATCAGCTTACCCACGCGAGGGCCGAGCCTTTTGAAGTTCGGCTGGATCTGGTAATTGATGTACTCTTCGGCGTCCTGCGTGTATTCCACCGTTTTGACGTTCAGCTCTTCGCATAAGATCGCGCTGTGCGACTTGAGCCAATCGCGATGCGTGTCGTCGGCGAGAACCACTTCGACCTTGCTCAGCGGTTGGCGAACCTTCAGCTTCTCGTTCATGCGAGCCTGACGTCCGAGCGAAGCGACTTCGCGCAGCAGTTCCATTCGCTGCGAGAGCTGCGTATCGATCGCGGCCTCGTCAGCAGCCGGGAAGTCGCATAGGTGAACGCTGCATTTCGCTTTCTCGCCGAAAACTCCGGCCAGATTTTGCCACAGAGTCTCGGACAGAAACGGAACGAATGGGGCGATAACCTGACAGGTCGTCAGCAAACATTCGTACAGCGTCCAGTAAGCGTCCAGCTTGTCGGCCGACTCCTTGTCCTTGCTCCAGAAGCGATCGCGGCTGCGGCGGACGTACCAGTTCGATAGCCCGTCGACGAACTGGTTGATCGCGGCGCAGGCGTTATAGTTGTCGTACGCATCCATCCGCTCGGTGACGGTTTGGATCGTGCGATTCAGTTCGCTGAGTACCCAGCGGTCCAGCTCGCTTCGCTCCGCCACCGGCCGGGCACCCTTGGCGCCGACGAAATGTTTCGCCAGTCCCTCGTCCAGGTTGGCGACCGAGACTTCCGGTTCGAAGCCGTCGATATTGGCGTAGATGGTGAAGAAGCTGAAGACGTTCCACAGCCGCAGCAGGAACTCTGGGATGCTGTCTTTGATCGACTGCTCGTTGTAGCGGATCGAGGTCCATGGCGGCTGGTTGGCGTACAGATACCAGCGCAGCGCATCGGCGCCGTACTTGTCGAAGATCTCGTTCGGCTCGCGATAGTTTCGCTTGCTCTTGGACATCTTCTGGCCGTCTTCACCCAGCATCAGCCCCAGCACGATGCAGTTCTTGAACGGATGCGGATACTCGTGCGGCTCAGTCTTGCCTTCTTCATCCTGGCCAAACAGGAGCGTGCTGATGGCCAACTGGCTGTAGAACCAGCCGCGCGTCTGGTCGATCGCTTCGCTGATGAAGTCGGCGGGGAACTGGGCCCTAAAGTTTTTCTCACCTTGATGCGGGTAGCCCCACTGCGCGAAGGGCATCGCGCCGGAGTCGTACCAGCAGTCGATCACTTCCGGCACGCGCTTCATGCGTGCACCTTCGGCAAACGGCGAATCGTAGGTGATTTCGTCGATGTAAGGCTTATGGATCTTCAGGTCGTCGACTAGGTCGGGATTCTCGGCTTTCGCTTTCTCCCAAACTTCAAAGCCCGTAGCGCCTGGCTTCTCTTGAAGCTCGGCGTAGCTGCAAACGGCTTCCCCTTTGCCGGTCTCTTCGCATACCCAGATCGGCAGCGGCGTGCCCCAGTAGCGCTCTCGCGACAGAGCCCAGTCGACATTCCCTTCTAGGAAGTTACCAAAGCGACCATCGCGGATGTGGTCGGGTAGCCAATTAATCTGTTGGTTATTGGCCACCATTTGATCCTTGAATTGCGTAGTGCGGATGAACCAACTCTCGCGAGGGTATTGGATCAACGGATCTTCTTCGGCCCGCCAGCAGAAGGGATATTCGTGCAGGTACTGATCTAACAGGAAGAGTAGGCCCCGTTCCTTCAATTCCCGCGAGATGTCCTTGTCGGCCTCTTTGACCCAGCGGCCCTTGTAGTCGGGGGCTTCGTCGGTGAACTTGCCATCGGGGCCGACGGCGCAGATGAGTGCTGCCCCTTCGCGGTCTTCAAATCGGTCTTGCTCGGCTGCCAGGACTTCGTAGTCCACTTCACCGAATGCAGGCGCTTGATGAACCAACCCGGTACCACTATCGGTCGTGACGAAGTCCGCAGCGACAACCCGCCAGGCGATGTGTTGCTTTTCGCCCGTCTTGAGTTTTCCCTGCGTGTCGCCCAGGTCTTTGTAGTAGTAGTCGAACGGTGGGCGATAACGTTTACCGAGTAGTGTCGTTCCTTTGGTCGTGCTGAGCACTTTCCAGGTGCGTTTGGCCTTCGCGGCGATCGCTTCGACAAGAGCCTCGGCGACGATCAGCTTCTCGCCCGTCTCTTCGTCTTCGACCGTCGCGTAGTCCAGGTCAGGATGGACGGCCGCGAACTGATTGCTCGGGAGCGTCCAGGGAGTCGTCGTCCAAACCAACAGGGCGGTGTTTTCTTCCTCGAGTAGAGGAAAGCGTACATAAACACTCGGGTCGGCAACTTCACGTCGCCCTTGGCCGACTTCGCCGCTGCTAAGTGCGGTACCACCCTGGGCCCACCACCAAACGATCTTGTGACCTTGGTAAAGAAGGCCGCGGTCGTACAGATTCTTCAGGGACCACCACACGCTTTCGACAAAGCTCTTGTGATACGTGACGTAAGCGTCGTCCAGGTCGACCCAGAAACCGAGCCGTTCGGTCAGCCGACGCCACTCTTGCATATAACGCCAGACGCTGGCCTGGCATTTGTGGATGAATGGTTCGACGCCGTAGTTCTCGATCTCTTCCTTCGAGTGGATGCCGAGTTCTTTGCAGACTTCCACTTCGACCGGCAGACCGTGCGTGTCCCAGCCAGCTTTGCGCTCGCAGTAATACCCACGCATCGTACGATAACGAGGAAAGACGTCTTTGATCGCGCGCGTCAGGCAGTGGCCTGGGTGGGGCATGCCGTTGGCGGTCGGTGGACCTTCGTAGAAAACGAACGGTTCGCTCCCTTGCCGGGCCTCGAGCGACTTTTCGTAAATCTGGTTTTGCTGCCAATACTCGAGGACTTTGGTTTCCATGGCGGGAAACGAAACATTCTGCGGGATGCTTTCAAACATCGATTCTCATCTTCCTCGAGCAATCTATGAACGAGGGAGCCAACGCGCTCCCCCACAGTTTCTTACTTCGCTTCTCTCGGTTTGTTGGGGTTTCACCCCAGGGGAATTGTTCTAGCCACAGAGAGCACAGAGTTCACAGAGTGGAAGAGAGAAGATTTCTTGACCACGGATTATACGGATATCACGAATGAGAATTCTCCAAGTCGACATTGTCGACTCCTGCCGCTATCCGTGTTCATCCGTGAAATCCGTGGTTTAGTTCTTCTTCCTGGGTGTTCTCTATGTCCCCTGTGGCTAAAGACAAGACTTTATAGGAGGATTCACCTCGCCGGGCCGAGGTTCAGACTAGCGACTTAGTCGTCGTCCCCTTCCTCCTCTTCGTCCCCTTCTTTTTCCTCGTCGTCTTCCCGTTCTTCGTCGTCATCAAAGAACTCTTCGTCGAGGTCTTCATCCTCATCGTCATCGATCAAATCTTCGTCGAACGATTCGTCATCGGCCGGAGTTTCGTCGTCGAATTCCTCGAAGTCTTCGTCGAAATCATCGTCGAAGTCGTCCTCGTCGAAATCCTCTTCCGTTTCTTCTTCATACTCGTCGTCGGCTGCTACAATCGAACCGGAGAATGGGTTAAGGATGTTTTCGTTTTCGAGGGCCATTTCCAGGAGTTCTGCGGGCATTGCAAACCTTCGGTCGTTTGTTTTCGTGCCACGGGCACGGTTACAGGGAGCTTGTTCACCGGGAACCGAATCCTGAAATTAGAAAAGCCAGACCCCCACTAAGTCAACCACCTCAAACACGAAAACATTGATGTCTGAAGCATTTACGGTGATTACGGATGAAATTTCCCCCAGGTCAAGTCGTTGCCGTTTGTCTCTCTTCCGGTGGAATTCCGCGGCTTCCGGTCAAATCGGCGCAATTGGCCATGATCGGCTTTGAGAACGATGGCCATCGCTATGAAGAGCATTATGCCCCCAAGCGGGCGGTTACGCTGTTCAATCGAGAGATTCTCGATCGGTTCGAGCCGGACGGGGAAGCCTTCCCCCCTGGCAGCGTTGGCGAGAATATTACCGTTGCTGGAATCGACTTAGGAAAATTGGCAATCGGGACGCGACTAGCCGTTGGAGAAGCCGAAATCCAGCTCGAAAAGCCGTGGAAGCCGTGCCACGCTACGAATGCGGCCAGTGGGCAGTCGCGAGTTAACGAACGTGAGCACCTCGGCTTTTTCGCCAGCGTCGTACGGCCAGGTACGATTCGACGTGGTGATGTGGTCGAGGTTCTATAGCAGCCCAAGTCGCTCAACGACACATCTGCTTAGTCCCAGATATGGCCGACGACGTATCCAGCAAGCACCTCTGGACGGGTGGCCCGCTCCAGTTCGCGTGTCGAGATGGAGCTAACCCAAAGCAGGAGATCGCGGGTCGATCCAAACTCTCTCGCGGGGAATTCAGACATTTCGCCTAGCAGGAACGGGTTTGGCGCTTTCCGCGCCGGAATTGACAAACGGTAATTGTTGTTTCGAGAGGCAACGGTTTCTAACGCTACACCGAGATCGGGGTTCGGCGGATCTGGTTCGGCAAGTTCCGCCACATCGATTCCGATGGTCTCGCACCTTAGTCGTGACAACCTATCAAGCAATCGTTGGGCGCTTTCGGCGAAGCAAGCGATATCCGAGAATACGTCCGCAAGGAAATCGAGGCGATCTGTTCCACGTTGGATGGTTTCCTTGCGTGGACATTTATAGTAGGCAGGTTCGTCGGGTGACCAGCTTTCTTCAGGCAGCAGGGCAAACCAGAAGAGTGGAATGTAACTGGCCGATTCGCAGACTAGCTTTTTGTTTTTCGCATCAGGCGTTGTGATGATGGATCCGCGGTTTGACATTTCAGGTGCTTTTTTCGGGCGGCGATTGCGAACAGTAGCGCAGCGTTTGATCCAAAAGATCAAAACAAGCTCGCGCCGCCGGCGATTGGCGGCTGAAAAGTGAAACACAAAGAAACAGGCCTCGATAACTTGTCGTTACCCAGGCCTGTTAGGTGTCGAGTTCGGTGTCCCAGTAAGCTTCGCTAACGAACTTACTCCAGGACTCAATGCGGACGCGTCTGGCCGCATAGACCGGAGTCCACCTCGGCCGAATCGGTTCCTTACGCATCGGCATGTGAGCTTCCGCCGGGGTCCGGTTCGCCTTGCGATGGTTACAGTCGACGCAAGCCAACACGCAGTTTTCCCAAGAGGATTCACCTCCCTGGCTCCGCGGGACGACGTGGTCGATCGTCAGATACTCGCTGCCTGGCCGCGATCCGCAGTACTGACACATGTACTGGTCCCGCTTGAACACATTGCGACGACTGAACGTCACGGTGTTCCGCGGAATGCGATCGTAGTTGACCAGCGAGACAACTTCCGGGATCCGCACCTTTAATAGCTGCGAAGAAATGAAAGGCTCATCCTTGCCTGGGGCCAGGTTCGACCAATCCTCCCACGTGTACAACTGATAGCTATGCGGGTCGACGATACGAGCCGTTCCGCAGAAAACCTGCGTCAACGAACGTGCCACCGAAGCCACACCGACAGGCTGCCAGTTGCGGTTGAGGACCAGCGTGGGCCGCTCCAAAAGGGCCGACATGAATCAATTCTCTCCCTCGTCGAAAAGGTAACCGATCGGAATCGAACCGAACGTTCTTTCCATCGCGTGCAGCGGAAAGACCTCGCACCACCGAGCCACGGTTACCGAAGTAACGATATTACGACTAAACGTCTTGGGGGCTGGGAAGGGACATACAAGCTAGACCTTTTACGCTCGCGTCTGGAGGTCCAGCGTGTAAAACCTTCAACATAACATACTTCCGGCCTAAAACGCCAATATTTCAGGCGACCAATTTTCATCGGCCAAGCCGAATTAGCGGAACTGTAGGCAAATTGTGTTAAGGGGGTACGAAGGCTTTGGTAATTCGTGGGAAAAATGTCGATAACCTGTCGATGGTTATGCCGGACTATGTCCCGACACGCCTTCGTTTTCCTTGGCAAAGTGCCACGTTTCCATTTGCTTTTAAAGACCGAAAACCTCGCCATGGGTTCACAAATGGCAGGAAAACTGCTGGGGTGAGCGGTCGGCGGACGCTAGAATACAGGTCTTCACGAACCCTCCCTTCGCTGACATCTTCTTTTGAGTCCCACCGATGAGCTTATTTCCAAGATCGATTTCCTTGGCCGCCGCGCTGTCGTTAGTTTTTGCCATGAGTTCCACCCTGCCTGCCCAGCAAGAGAAAGTCATTTACGACGAAGCCGAAATCCCCAACTTCACCCTGCCAGATCCTCTGGTTGCCGAAGACGGCACGAAGGTCGAATCGGCCCAGGCATGGAACGAAAAGCAGCGACCCTATTTGATGGGGCTGTTCGAACGCGAAGTTTACGGCAAAGCTCCCGCCGCACCGGAAAAGATTTCGTACAAAGTTATCGAGACGTCCGACGAAGCACTCGATGGTACGGCTCGTCGCCGGCAAGTTGCCATTCAACTGACCGACGATCCGGACGGGCCTGTGTTGAACGTGCTGATCTATCTGCCTAACACGGATAAACCGGTACCGACCTTCATGACGCTAAATTTCTACGGCAACGCTTCGATTCACGATGACCCTGCGATTCAACTGCCTGAAAGCTGGCTGCGAAACAACAAGGACAAGGGTGTCGAAAATCACCAGGCAACCGAGAAAATTCGCGGTTCCAGCAAAGGGCGTTGGCCCGTCGAAATGATCCTGGAGAAAGGTTACGGCCTGGCCACTGCCTATTACGGCGACATTGATCCCGATTTCGATGATGATTTCCAGAATGGCATTCACCCCTATTTTTACGCCGAGGGGCAAACCAGGCCTAAACCAGACGAGTGGGGGAGTATTGCCGCTTGGGCGTGGGGACTGGGCAGAGCAATGGATTACCTGGAGCAGAACCCTGAAATCGCCTCCGACAAAGTGGTCGTCATGGGGCATTCCCGTTTGGGCAAGACTTCCCTTTGGGCGGGCGCGACCGATCCTCGCTTCGCGGCGGTGATCTCGAACAATTCCGGCTGCGGCGGGGCGGCACTTTCACGAAGACGTTTTGGCGAATCGGTCCAGCGAATCAACACCTCGTTTCCACATTGGTTCAACGACAACTTCACTCAGTACAACCACAATGAAGATGCCTGCCCGGTCGATCAGCACGAGTTGATTGCCTTGATCGCTCCGCGTCCGTGCCTGGTTTGCAGTGCCGAAGAAGACCGCTGGGCCGATCCCCACGGCGAATTCCTCTCAGCGAAGTATGCCAGTCCGGTTTACCGGCTGTTGGGTGTCGAAGGTCTTGCCGCCGAGAAAATGCCTGCGGTGGACGAGCCGGTTCTCAGCCGCTTGGGCTACGTGATCCGCGCCGGTGGACACGATGTAAAGCCGATCGACTGGCAGCGTTACATGGAATTTGCCGACGCACACGTGCTGGGCAAGTAACCACCGTCTGGCGGCACGTGGGGGTCATTTGGTAGAACGTATCTTCACCCTGATCGTTGAAGGAGCCCCCACGTGAAATTGATTGTCGCGGTGATCCAACCGACCAAGCTGGACAGCGTACGCACGGCGCTGGCGGAAATGGCCGTCGAGCGATTGACGGTCTTCGATGCGGAAGGGTACGGCCGGCAACGTGGGCAAACGGCAACCTTCCGTGGTATCGAGTACCAAACGAATTTGCTACGGAAGGTGATCGTCGAGATTGCCGTGAACGACGACTTTCTGGAGCGGACGCTCAGCACCCTCGAGAACGTCGCGCGGACCGGTCAGGAAGGAAACATCGGCGACGGAAAGATCTTCGTTCTGCCAATCGAACAGGTCGTTCAGATTGGCGGCAATGAAAAGGGCCCGTCGGCTGTCTAAACCAACCCACAGGTAATCCATTGATTCTCTACTTCACTGCCGACTTGATGTCGAACTCGCGCGTTTCGGGACCTGCCAGAGCCAACGGAATTCCTCTTCGAGTGATCGCGTCCAAGGGGGGTATCCTCGAAACGATCGACGAGGAAACCACGGCACTGCTGGTCGACTTGAATCCACCGGCACGCGACGCGATCAGCACCATCCAGGAAGTCAGAGCGGCTCATCCGGACTTGCCGATCGTGGTGCACGGACCGCACGTTCAGGTCGACCTGTTGGGACAGGCCCGCGAGGCCGGGGCCGAGGTGCTTACCAACGGCCAGTTCCACCAACAAGTCGATGCGATTCTCGCGAAGCTCGCCGAGCCTGCTTAGCTGTCGTCATCCTCGCTCGAATCGCCATCTGGCTTGGGATCGTCCCCGCCCAGATCTTTGTTGAGTGCCGGCATCGCGAAACGGGGCTGGTCTTCGTCCAGCACGATTTCATCCATCTCTGCCTGATCGACGTCGCGGCGAAGCAGTAGATAGATACCGGAGAACACGGCAAAGAAATAGCCAAAGCTGTAGGCCGGTATCAGAAGCTGCACAACGCCGTACCAGAATCGCCAGACGGGACCAGAGACGCTATGCGTGAGGATAACCTCGGTTTGTTCGAGCCCTTGCCCCCATTGAAGCCCTGTCGAGAGTGCTGCCAGCGAAGTTCCGACCAATAGGCTCATCGCGAAGAAGCCCACCGATCCGCCGACAAATGCCACGAGCAGATACCATAAATAGTGAAATGGGCGCTGGGTAACGTAAGCGTAACAGCGGCTCAGGGCATCGAAGTGATCGGAGCACTCCGTGCTGATCGCCCCCCACATCAAGGGCCAGCCCAGAATCAAGGGAACCACCAGCATGCCGATCCCCAGCGATACCAACACGGCAATGAAACCAAAGATACCGGTTACCACGGCCGCCCAAGGTCCCAACCAATTGATCAGGCCAAAGACCAACAGAATCACCATCAGCATGGTGACTCCAATCATTGGGAAGATGGGAGACAGGAAGTAGCTGATGAACTTGCGCAGCGAGTGCCCCAGGGCCCCTTTCAGTCCGCAGCGATCATTGACCGAAAATTCCATCGCCGCGATTCGGGAAATTGCCCCACCGAAGATCGCAAACGTGGTGATATACCATAGCGAGAAGAACAGGAAAACAAGTAAACCGCCAAAAGTCGGGGTCGGGAAGATGACTTGGAAGGGGTTTTCACCTTCGAGTCCTTCTCGGACGATTTGCAGGAAGTGCGTGGGAGACGATGCCAGGACAGGCCCCGCTCCGTCGTTAACCCAACTGCCGAACAGGTGCAAACCGATCCAGTGCCCCAGCGATAGCAGGCAAACGCCCAGGTAGGCCAGCAGCAAGACACGCAGATAGAACCCGATCAAGGTTGCCCGAAAGAGGATCAACCAGGGAAAACATTCGTGCCACGAAATGCCTCGTAGTAGACCGCGCTCCTCCGACATGCAGCTAAACTCCTCTCACCCTGCGGGAAATTTTGAGCCCGAATTATAGGCAGAGAAGCAGTGCATTAAAACGTCACTCTCACGAATCTTCGTCGTCGAGCGTCCGATTCGCCTGCTCTTCGATATGCTTTTCAATGTCGACTGGAAGCGCGTGTTCCTCGTCGAGCCATTGTCCGAGATCGATCTGACGACATCGTTCGCTGCAAAAGGGCATTGCCGGGGTGTAGTCACTCTCGAAGAGGTGACCACACGTGGGACAGCGTAGAGAAGCCATCAGGGGACCTCCTTGCATGCTAGGAGCTAGTCGGACGATTTGGCTTTCGATTCACTTTTGGCCGGCTTGGACGATTCGCTGCTCTTCGTGCCCTTTTCCGCGCTCTTCTTATACGAATCGCTGCGATAGTCCGTGATGTAAAACCCGGACCCCTTGAATAGCAAGCCGCCACCGGTGCTGAAGAGCCGGCGCAATTTCTTCTTCTTGCACTTGGGGCACTTCGTCAGAGGATCGGCCGAGATCGACTGAAATTCCTCGAATTCATGTTCACAAGCATCACACTTGTATTCGTAGGTGGGCATTACAAGAGAGTCTCCAGGTAGTTTTCCGTTTGAAGTGTTCAGTTTTCAGTGCGAGAGAAGGGGAAATCCTCTTCTTTCTGAAAACTCAAAACTGAAAACTTGCTAACTCACAATAATACTCTACTCGGCAAATTAGTCAGGTGCTTTTGAGACAATCACTTGGCTGGCGCGAATGCAGCGGTCGAACAGCTTGTAGCCAGTCTGGGCTACGTGCAGAACGGTGTTAGGCTCCACATCCGCACTCGGCTGCTGCATGATCGCTTCGTGGAAGTTCGGGTCGAACGGCTGACCTTCGGCCTCAATCGGTTCGCAGCCGCGCTTCTTCATCGCTTCCAGAAGCTGCTTTTCGACCAGCTTGATGCCGTCGATGATCCCGCCGGAATGCTCCGAGCCTTCGGCCGACTGCATGGCACGCTGCAGGTTATCGACAACCGGCAGGAGGTCGGTCAGCAGCGGCACGTTAGCGAACTTGAGTTCGTCATCGCGCTCGCGTCGGACGCGTTTGCGGTAGTTCTCCAGATCCGCCTGGGCCAGGAGGACTCGCTTCTCGGCGTCGACCAGATCTTGCTTCAGCTTCTCGACCTGATCGTCCGCACTGCCAAAGAATTCGTCGGTGGACGTATTTTCTTCGGTCGCTTGCGACTGGTCGGCTTGGGTGCTGGGGTCCTGCGAGGGATCCTTTTCGGGATGTTCTGCAGACACGCGCTAAACTCCTTGATTAGCTCTTCTTCTGGGTCTCTTTTTCATCGGCCGTCGAAAACAAATAGTCTCGAATCGATTCGAGGAACGACTTCCGATGAGGACTGACGTTGGTGTGTTCGTATTCGGCTAGTTCGCGAAGCAGCTCTTCCTGCTTCGGATCCAGCTTCTTGGGCACTTCAATGTACGTTTGCACGTACAAGTCGCCGGTGCCGCGGCCATGAGGATCAGGCATCCCCTTGCCACGCATCTTGAAAACTTCCGACGAGCCGGACCCCGCCGGCACGCTCAGCGTGGCAGGTCCATTGAGTGTCGGAACTTCGATTTCGCTACCGAGAACGGCCTGGGTATAGGTGATTGGCATCTTCAGGATCAGGTGATCCCCCTCACGCTCGAATAGCTTGTGCTTCCGAATCGTGATGTGGCAATAACAATCGCCGGGAGGGCCTCCGTCAGGGCTTGGCTGCCCTTCGCCAGCCAGGCGAACTCGCATGCCGTCATCGACGCCCGGCGGGATAGCCACGTCCATGCTGACGCGTTTGGTCGTGAACCCGTTCCCGCGGCAATCACCGCAGGGATCGGTGATGATGGTCCCTTGGCCGCCGCACGAAGGGCAGGTTGTTTGAACCCGCAAGATGCCTGCCTGCTGGACGACCTGTCCGGCACCACCACAGCGACTGCATGTTTCCGGCTTCGAGCCAGGCTTGGCACCGCTTCCACTGCACGTTTCACAGGCGACGCGACGATCGACTTGGATTTCGCGATCAACGCCGGTTGCCGCTTCTTCGAGGTCAAGCGTGACTCGAACCTGGATATCGGCCCCTTTGCGAACGCGTCGACGACCTCCTCGACCCCCGCCGCGGCCGAAGATGTCGCTGAAAATTCCTCCGCCGAAAATGTCGCCGAACGCTTCCATGATGTCTTCGACATCGTGGAAGTTCGCCCGCTGGCCGCCCTCGACACCGGCATGACCGTACTGATCGTAGCGGGCTCGCTTTTCGGAGTCGCTCAGAACTTCGTACGCCTCGGCTGCTTCCTTGAACCGAATCACGGCTTCCTCGTCGCCCGGATTCGAGTCGGGGTGGTATTTAATCGCCAGCTTGCGATAGGCCTTGGAAATCTCGCCGCTGGACGCGGTTCGCTCGATTCCCAGGACTTCGTAGTAGTCGACTTTGGTAGCCATCGTGTCCTCACGTAGGCGGCGGTAGAAACAAAACGGGCTGGTCCCCGGAAGAGATTCAGCCCGTTGAATTTTTTCGTCTTAGGCGACCAGGGCAAGGCCGAGTGCCGCCATCTTGGGTTGACGCAACGTCGGCTTAGCGAATGACGCCTTCGACCGGACGCTTGCCATCGTCTTCCAGGTTGGTGACCAAAGCTTCGGTGGTCAGCAGCAAGCCCGAGATGCTCGCGGCGTTGCTCAGTGCGGTACGCACCACCTTGGCTGGGTCGATGACGCCAGCTTTGACCATGTCGACGTAATCACCCTTGTAGGCGTCGTAGCCGTAGTTAGTCGACTTCTGCAGGACTTCGTCGACAACCACGTTGCCGTCGATGCCGCAGTTGTCGGCGATCTGACGCATTGGAGCCGGCAGGGCCTTGAGGATGATGTCGATGCCGATCTTTTCGTCGCCGCGAGCCGAAGAACGGGCCTTTTCGACCGCTTCGATCGCACGGACCAGAGCCACGCCACCACCAGGTAGAACGCCTTCTTCGACGGCTGCACGAGTGGCGTGCAGGGCGTCTTCGACGCGAGCCTTGGTCTGCTTCATTTCGGCTTCGGTTTCCGCACCGACCGAGATGACAGCCACACCACCGGAAAGCTTGGCCAGACGTTCCTGGTACTTTTCTCGATCGTATTCGCTGTCGGTTTCTTCGATCTGACGCTTCAGCTGACCGATGCGCGATTCGAGTTCCTTCTTATCGCCACCACCTTCGACGATCGTCGTCTTGTCCTTGGTTATGTTGATCTTCTTGGCACGGCCCAGTTGGTTCAGTTGTACCTTATCGAGCGTGATGCCCAGATCATCGCTGATCACGGTGCCACCGGTCAGAACGCCCATGTCGGCCAGCATCGCCTTGCGACGATCGCCGAAACCAGGAGCCTTGACGGCGGCGATGTTCAGCACGCCACGCAGACGGTTGACGACCAGCGCGGTGAGGGCTTCCCCTTCGATGTCTTCGGCCACGATCAACAGCGGCTTGCCGGTGTTGCCGACTTGTTCCAGAAGTGGAATCAGCTCACGCAGGTTGCTGATCTTCTTTTCGTGGAACAGGATGTAGGCGTCTTCCAACTCGACGTCCATTTCGGACGGACGGTTGATGAAGTAAGGCGAGATGTAACCCTTGTCGAACTGCATCCCTTCGACGTAGTCGACGGTCGTTTCTCGGCTCTTGCCTTCTTCGACGGTAATGACGCCGTCTTGACCGACGCGGTGCAGGGCTTCGGCCAGCAACTCACCGATCGCACGATCGTTGTTGGCACTGATGGCACCGATGTTGGCGACGTCTTCCTTGCTGTTGACCGGCTTGGCCATGTTCAGCAGGAAGTCTTCCGCAGCAGCAACGGCCTTTTCAATACCACGACGAATCGCGGTTGGGTTGCTACCGGCAACGATGTTGCGAAGGCCTTCCTTGAAGATCGCACGAGCCAACACGGTGGCGGTAGTGGTACCGTCACCAGCGACGTCGGAAGTCTTGCTGGCGACTTCGTTGACGAGTTTGGCACCCATGTTCTCGAAGCGATCTTCGAGTTCGATTTCCTTGGCAACGGTCACGCCGTCTTTGGTTACCGTCGGGCCGCCGTACGACTTGTTAATGATCACGTTACGGCCGGTTGGGCCCATCGTGACGGCGACAGCGTCGGCCAGCTTGTCGATGCCCTTGAGCATCTTGGCTCGGGCATGATCCTCGAAAAGCAGTTGTTTTGCCACGCTAAGAATCCTTATGTGATTAAAACTGAATGCGGTTTAGGACAGATCCAAAGGCTGAGCTTAGTCGTTGACGACCTTGGCCAGGACTTCGGTCTCGCGAAGGATCTTGTACTCGTCGCCATCGATTTCGATATCGCTGCCGCTGTACTTGCCATAGATGACCTGATCGCCAACGGCTACCGAAAGTTCGGCGCGGCTGCCGCTATCGAGCAGTTTGCCAGGACCGACAGCCAGGACGGTGCCCCGCTGTGGCTTTTCCTGGGCCGAATCGGGCAGGACGATGCCACCGGCGGTGGTTTCTTCCGCTTCCAGCGGCTGAACAACAATGCGGTCATCCAAAGTGCGAATCTTCAGACTCTTCGCCATGGGTGTTTATCCTTAAAACTTATTCAGGGGTATATTTGATGTTTTAAAACGAATATTCGAAAGGTTATGTGCAATTCAGGCCTGCGCGTGAATTACATCATGCCGGGCATGCCCATGCCGCCCATTCCTGGCATGCCACCCATACCACCCATGCCGCCGTGGTCATGGTGATCGTGGTGATCGCCCCCTTCGTCTTCGGATGGGATTTCGGTGATCAGCGAGTCGGTCGTCAGCAGCAATGCGGCAACGCTGGCAGCATTCTGCAGGGCCGTACGAACCACCTTGGCCGGATCGATCACGCCGGCGTCGACCAGGTCTTCGTAGTTGCCGGTATCGGCGTTGAAGCCTTCGGTGGCCTTCTTTTGCTGACGAACGCGGTTCACGACCACGCCACCATCCAGACCGGCATTTTCGGCGATCGTACGCAGTGGGAATTCGAGAACCTTGGCAACGATGTCCGCCCCCAGCTTTTCGTCTCCCTCGACGGCCAGCTTCTTCAGAGCCTTTTCAGCTCGGAGCAGAGCGATGCCACCACCAGGAACGATGCCTTCCTGCAGGGCTGCCTGGGTAGCGCTCTTGGCGTCGACCAGCAGGTCCTTGCGTTCCTTCATTTCGGTTTCGGTAACGGCACCGCAGTTGATCTGGGCCACACCGCCGGCCAGCTTGGCCAGACGTTCTTGCAGCTTTTCGCGATCGTATTCGCTGTCGGTGGTTTCGATTTCGCTACGGATCTGAGCGGCACGACCTTCGATGTCGGCCTTCTTGCCAGCACCGCCGACGATGACCGTCTCGCCTGAGGTCAGCTTCACCTTCTTGGCACGACCCAGGTTGGAAGTCTTGACGCTTTCCAGTTCGATACCCAGGTCCTTGAAAATGGCGGTTCCGCCGGTCAGGGTGGCGATGTCGCCGAGCATGGCCTTGCGGCGATCGCCGTAGCCAGGAGCCTTGACGGCGGCGACGTTCAGGATGCCACGCATCTTGTTGACGACCAGCGTTGCCAGAGCTTCGCCTTCGACGTCTTCGGCGATGATCAGCAGCGGCTTGTTGGCCTTGCTGATGGCTTCCAGCAGGGGAACCAGCTTCTTGGCGGCCGAGATTTTTTCTTCAAACAACAGAATGTAACAGTCTTCCAGTTCGACCGTTTGCGAATCTTCGTCGGTGACGAAGTGCGGCGAAAGAAAGCCGCGATCGAACTGCATCCCTTCGACGAAGTCGACGGTCGTTTCGCTGCCGCGACCTTCTTCGACGGTGATGACGCCGTCTTTGCCAACCTTCAGGAAAGCTTCGGCCAGCACCTTACCGATCGTCGGATCATTGTTACCGGCGATGGTGGCGATCTGTTCGATCTGCTTCTTGCTCTTTTCATCGATCTTGGTGGACGACTTCTGAACGGCTTCGCCGACGGCTTCGGAAGCCTTCAGAATGCCACGCTGCAGAGCCATGCCGTCGGCACCGGCGGCCAGCATCTTCAAACCTTCGCGGAAAATCCCTTCAGCCAGAACGGTTGCCGTGGTGGTACCGTCACCAGCGACGTCGTTCGTCTTGCTGGCGGCTTCCTTGACCAACTGACAGGCGAGGTTTTCGTAGACATCATCCAGTTCGATGTCTTCGGCAACCGTCACGCCGTCCTTGGTGATCTTGGGGGAACCCCAGCCTTTGTCCAGCACGGCATTGCGACCACGCGGACCCAACGTGCTTTTCACGGCACGTGCCAGCTTTGTTACGCCGGCCAAAAGCGGCTGTCGCGCTTCATCTCCAAAGACCATCTGTTTTGCCACGTCTGGAATCCTCCTCTTGTGGGATGAACTGGTTTCAATCGGCCTGGCTCGTTCATGGGGTGTTCCCACATTTTTTGGGCGAGCACGCTTGGCCGGTTTATTCCATAACTTGGTGATTAACCGTTGATTTGTTTGCGTCAGAGCCAAGCTCCAAATGCACCCTGGGTGCAGATTTTGGCAGACTCTCTCTGAGATGAGCCAGTAGATGCAATTGCCGTGCCGAGAAGAGGGAATGAAATCGCAAGTTGCTTTCGGTAAACAACTTGCGATTCACAAGACATTTGGGGATGTCGCAATTGAAAGTTCGCTTGCCAAATTGGCAGGAAGGCCAAATCGGAAGTCGGATACGAAAAGTCAGGCAGGTCGTACCACGAACCAAGTTCCGACTCCGCATCCCTGACGACCGTAATCTACGGCTTACATCCCGGGACGGAAGTCGTCGTCGTCCTGGACGCTGTGCAGGAACTCGGCCAACAGGGTCGCGGCGTGGTCGATGTCTTCCAGCGAGATCGTTTCGACGGCGCTATGCATATAGCGGTTGGGAATCGCGACCAGGCCAGCGGCGACACCACCACGCGTCGTTTGAATTGCGTTGGAATCGTTTGGAGCTGCCTTGCCCAAGGCCGCCATCTGATAGGGAATCTGGTTTTCCTCAGCCACTTCAATCAGACGCGATACGACCTTGGGGTTCATGTTGGGGCCCCGATAAATAACGGGGCCGCGGCCCAGGTAAACTTCGCCACGTTCTCCTCGATCGATCGTGGGGCAGTCAGTCGCGTGGGTTACGTCGACGGCAATCCCAATGTGTGGATCGATTCCGTAGGCGCTCGTCTTGGCACCTCGCAAGCCGATTTCTTCCTGAACGGTCGAAACGGCGAACGCGGCACACTTTTTGTCGCTGAACTTGCCAAAGCGGCGAGCTGCCTCGATGACGACCCACAGCCCAGTCGTATCGTCCATCTTGGGCCCAAAGACCAGATCGTTCTGCATCTTCTGCATGCCCAACTGCAGCGTGACCGGGTCGCCTACCTGGACCAGCTTCTTCGCTTCGGCCTGGTCTTTGGCTCCGATATCGAGCCAGAGGTCTTTGAGCTGAATGGGGGCTTTTCGCTCGGAATCGGTGAGCAAGTGAATGGGTTTACGCGAGATCACCGCAGGGATCGCGCCATCGGCGGTCCAGATCGACATCTTCTGTCCGACTAACTGAACCGGGTCCCAGCCGCCGATCGTCTGGCAGCGGATGAAGCCCATTTCGTCGACCTGGGTAACCAACAGGCCGATTTGATCGCAGTGGCCAGCCATCATCACGCGGACGCTTCCGCCGGAATTAACCGAAGCGATGACGTTGCCGTGGAAGTCGGTATCGACGTTATCGGCGAACTGGGCGGCATATTCCCGCACGACATCCTGCACCGGGGCTTCGTAGCCAGAGGGGCTCGGCGTGTTCAACATACGCTCTAAAAACGTTAGTGGCTCAGACTCCATACTCGAAACGGCTCCTGGGTAGCTGCGGGAATGTGAAACGTGACACGGCGGATATCGTTTGTCATTGTGTCAAAGAGACGCGGCGCAGATAATGCCTTGCGCGTCAGCACACATTAAGGCAGTCTAGGGGATAGGTGCGTTTCATGGAACCGATCGATCTAAAGGAATACGAGTGGAAAACGGTGATTCGTCCCATGCGCATCGAGGACTACGACGCGCTGGTCGAAATGCAGCGGGCCTGCTTCCCTGGCATGGAGCCCTGGTCGAAAGCGCACATCGAAAGCCAGCTCCGTATCTTCCCCAAGGGACAAATCGTCATCGAGATCGACGGTCAGTTGGCCGCTTCCTCCAGTAGCTTGATCGTGCAAAACGAGCCCAACATGGCCTGGCACAATTTCAAGGCCGTGTCCGACAACGGTTACATCCGCAATCACAACCCGAAGGGGGATACGCTGTACGGGATCGAGATGATGGTTCATCCCGAGTTCCGTGGGCTGAAGCTTTCTCGCCGCATGTACGATGCCCGTAAGGAAATGTGCCGCGAGATGAACCTTGCCCGGATGATCATCGGCGGCCGCATTCCGGGGTATCACAAAGTGGCCGATAAGATGTCGGCCCGCGAATATGTCGAACGGGTGGTCGCCAAGGCTGAGTTCGACCCCGTGCTTACCGCCCAGACGGCCAACGGCTTCGCACTGCAAGGGCTGATTCCCGATTACCTGCCCAGCGACAAGGCTTCGTGCGGATACGCCACCTATTTGGAGTGGCTCAACCTCGACTACAAGCCGGGGGCCAAGCGGCGTTTTCATCACCTGGTCGAGCCGATTCGTATCACGGTCGTGCAGTACGAAATGCGTGCGATTCGCAGCTTTGACGAGTTCGCCCAGCAGTGCGACTTCTTCCTGGATGTTGCTTCCGACTACAAGTCCGACTTCATCCTGTTTCCCGAACTGTTTACCACGCAGCTACTCTCTTGTGTGGAACCAACGCGGCCGGGGCTGGCCGCGCGGCGGCTTGCGGAGTTTACGACCGATTACCTCGAATATTTTTCCGAGCGGGCCATCAAGTTCAACGTGAACGTGATTGGCGGTAGTCACTTCGTGCTGGAAAACGACACGCTGTACAACATTGCCTACCTGTTCGGTCGCGATGGCTCGATCGGCAAGCAATACAAGATTCACATCACCCCCAGCGAACGCAAGTGGTGGGGGATCGAGCCTGGTCACAAGGTCGAAGTCTTCGACACCGACTGTGGCAAGGTCGCCATTCAGATCTGCTACGACATTGAATTTCCCGAGTTGACGCGGATCGCGGCCAACAAAGGGGCCGAGATGATCTTCGTGCCGTACAACACCGACACGCGTCATGGTTACCTTCGCGTGAAGACCTGTGCCCAGGCCCGTTGTGTCGAGAACCAGGTGTACGTGGCCATCTCGGGCTGTACCGGCAACCTGCCGTTCGTCGAAAACGCCGACATTCACTACGCCCAGTCCGGCGTATTCACCCCTTGCGATGCCGAGTTTGCCCGCGACGGCATCGCCGCCGAATGCAATCCGAACGTCGAAACGATCGTCATCCACGACGTCGACCTGGAGCTATTGCGGCGGCACCGCTTGGAAGGCTCGGTTCAAAACTGGAACGACCGCCGCAAGGATCTGTACAAGGTTCAGTACCTGGAAGACGGTGAAGAAGGATACGTTTAGCGCTCACCAAAAAGACACCGCGCTCAAATCCTGTCCCCTCTCCCTCGCAGGGAGAGGGCAAGGGTAGGAGGTTCTTCTGTGAAGCTTGATGAGAAATGCCAGTCGATGTCCGCATCGACAATCACGCCCATCTCGGCGTTAACGCTTCAAACGAGCCGGTTGGTTTTCGATCGGCAAGCCAACCGGCACGTTGATCTTCTTCTTCACCTGATTGGAATAGTCAATTAATTCCGGCGTATCCGAAATAAGGTTGACTGACCGTGGAGTATCTAAGGAATTCGATGCCATCGCCATGGCTTCACGCATATTCATGAATCGTCGCACGTTCATGAAATAGGGGCCTTCGCGGTGATCGGCTGGCGGGTTGTGCAGGGTTAAATCGCCAATCGCGGGCTCGAAGATGGCGGCGTAGACGACCAGTGCTGCCATCTTGCCACTGGCTTCGACATCGACGTGTTCCGTCGAGGTCGAGCGGAGAATCTCTTCCGCCGCTCGGCGTATGTCCCAAACTTGCATCGCATCGTGTGATTGTCCCAAGAGCAGGTACCGACGACGCAACTGGATTTCGGGCTTGGTTTCTTGAGTCCATTGCGTGGGACCGATGCCACGAGGTGCCAAGACGAAAATGGTATCGTAATTATCCGCATTGGCAATCGGAAAATCCTCACCGGTTCCTGCAGCGATCTCCGTCCATTTTTTCCAGCCTGCGTCGTCGACGACGATGAGCTTGCCATTAGGGAAAGTGGTGCCCTCGGCACGCTTCGCCCTAAAGACAAGCATGGGAAGCGAGACATTCTTCTGGGGGAAAAACTCGCAGTCGGTGTAGGCCATCCACTTCTTAAGCTCGGAAAGTCCATCGAGGCGAATTCCTGATTTTCCAGACTCGGGCCATCCGCCGAAGGACTTCTCCAGGAGCTGCTGCTTCCACTTACCGGACATCTGCTCCCACTCGGCACGCGTTGACGGCACGTTCGCCGGTTCGGCCGCCGCCACGAAGGTCTCTTCGATCTTCGTGTTGATCTCATCTTCGGGAATCTTGTCGAGGACCTTCAGCTCTTCCACTTCAAACTTCCGGGTGGCGACGTCGGTGACTTCCGGAGCCTCTCCTTGCAGATGCTTTCGCAACCAATAGAAAGCCGGGATGCGCAGTGGCTGGGTATCGGCATGCCCTCCTGGCAGGATCGTCAGCGCCAAGTTGGGTGCTTTGCCATACAGCTGGTAAATCTTCCGCGCCGCGAGATGCGTCCGTTCGACTCCTTCCAGCGGGAAGATCGGGTCGTAGTCGGTATTGGCGATCATCAGTGGGCGCGGCGCGATCAGCGCCGGCAGCAAGGTGTAATCGAAGCCATAGGTGTTGACCCAGTACATGCAGTCGCAGTGCCCCGAGACCACACCGTTGACCACGTGATCTTCGAGGTCGGTAATACCGGCAACCGGAACGGCGACCTTGATTCGCTCGTCGATCGCGGCGATACACCAGCTGTAAGCACCGCCGCCACTGCGACCGGTGACGCCGATTTTTTCGGGGTCGACCTCCTCGCGAGATTGCAGCAGATCGATCGCCCGAACGCAGTTCCAGGCTTCGACCCCGGCCGGCGTGTACCCGCGATTGGTCCACCATGGATGGGCGTCGTTGTAGAGACCTTTGTGCTTCCCTTCGATTTCGCCCAGTTCGAGTGAATCGATCGTCAGGCACACAAACCCATGCCGGGCAAACCAGGCTCCGTGATGTTGATAGTGGGCTTTGTTGCCATAGCTGATGCCATCCCTCTTCACCCGGCCATGGCCGCATACGTAAAGCACGGCCGGCAGCTTGCCTTCGACCTTTGCTGGGCGATACAGATTCCCGGTTACGTATAGCCCGGGGCGTGATTGGAAGTGAAGTTTCTCGACGACGATCCCGTCACGCTCGATGGCGCCGGTAGTAGTGACTTGCAGGTCGGTCTTTTCAGGCCATGGATCGAGCCCGAGCATCTCTTTGAGCTTCTGTCGGTATCCCTCCTTTTTTGCCTCCCAGGCTTCCAGCGAGTCGACCCCGGCTAGCGGAGCATTCGCGATGCGTGCCGTTTCGGCTTTGAAATAGGCTGCGACTTGCTTGTCACCAAGGGAAGGTTCTTCCGCAGCGACCAACGGGGCAATAACTGCCAGAGTAAGCAGGGGAAGCACGAAACGCATGGGCGGGAACTCCGTTGAGAAACTTTCAGGTGGGAGCTTCATCATGCCCCGTTTGGTGCTGGCGGTCAAAAGGATTTCATGTCGCGAAACAAAAAAAGACCAGGACTACCTGGGTAATCCTGATCTTTTTTGATGTCACGAGTGATGTCGATTGATTATTCGCCGAGAAGTTCTTTGATTTTCGGCGTGACGGCGTCGGCCCACAGCTGGTAACCCTTCTCTTTCGGGTGCAAGAGGTCCGGCATGATTTCCTTGGGCAGCGTGCCATCTTCGGTCAGGAAGACGTCGTTGATGTTCAGGAAGGTGACGTAGTCTTTGTCCTTCATCGTCTTCTCGAGAATGGCGTTGGCGCCGTCGTTCAGCTTACGGAGTTGATCTTCGGTCTTGGCACCGCGTGGGAAGATCGCCAGCAGCAGGACCTTGGTTTCCGGGTGCTTCTCGTGCAGCTTCTCGACAATCGCGGTCACGCCGGCCGCGGTATCTTCCGACTTTTCTTTGCGATGGCCGGTGTTGTTGGTGCCGATCATGATGACGGCTACTTTTGGATTGTAGCCATCCAGTTCCCCATGCTCGAAACGCCACAGGACGTGCTCGGTCCGGTCGCCGCCGTAACCCAGGTTCAGCGGGCTCCACTTCGCGAAGTTCTCTTCCCAAGTCTGCTTGCCGGCGCCTTCCCACCCGTGGGTGATCGAATCGCCAATGAAGACGACGTCGATGTTGTCGGCGTCTTCAATTGCTTTCAGCTTTTCTTCATGACGCTTGACCCACCAGCCGTCACGCGGCACTGGCTTCAAAGCTTCGATTGGTTCTTTGGTCGCGGTATCTTGCGCCACGGCGGGTATGGCCAGCACGAGGGAAAGCATCAAACAGGCAAAACAGCGCATCGTCTATCTCCTGGGGAACAGAGGTGAATCTTTAGGTGAGTCGGCTCAGTAGGATTACGGTTTGCCGAACGGTCTAGTCTCTACGACGCGGCAGTGCAGGTCAATTCCTCGATCCGTAATTGGCCAGTAAGGGAGGTTTTCTGATCTTAATTCGCGATTCGGGCAGCGAAAACGGCTGGGCCAATTGACGAAATAAGGCCTATTCCGTACATTGTGGGGTTTCCAGATCAAACAAATTCGACGCCTAGTGTGTCGTTACCCACTTACCTAAAGATATCTCACTAAAGGAACTGTCGCGTGCCGGTTATTAACGAGCGCCATCAGGAGTTGAAGCGTCGACGTCATCGCAAGAAGGTTTACGCTAAGTTCAAGGCCAAGTTGGCAAAGAATCCATCCAACGACGAAAAGCGCAAAATGGCCGGCAAGCTCCGCAAGCTGACCCCTGCTGCGGAAGAATTGATCCAGCGCTGGAACCTGGAGTCCTAAACGACTCGGTCCGACAAGCGAAATCGAAAAAGCGGAGTCCCGATGGCTCCGCTTTTTTGCTGCGCCATCAAATCTGGTCCCTTCTCCGCTGTCCTCGGGAGAGAGGGGACAAGAGTTGTTTCCCTAACCGACTAAGAAGTGTTTCTCAATCGCCTGGAAGATCTCCACCGGCTCGGTCATTCGCCCGGTTCCTTCCACCCGGCAGCTTTGCCAGCCGCTATCGGGGCCGATCATCTGTACGCCATCTTCGGCTAGCTGCTGCACGTTCCGCTGAACGGCTGGGTGAGCCCACATCTCTTTGTTCATCGCGGGGCACATCATCACGTCGCCGGTGAACGCCAGGTAGAGCGTGCTCAATAGGTCGTCGGCCAGGCCTTGGGCAGCCTTGGCCATGAAGTCAGCCGAGGCGGGCACAATGCATAAAAGATTCGCCCGGCGCGCCAGTTCGATGTGCGCGCCTAGCGGCATGGCCTCGTCAAAGAGTTCTGTGTGCACGCGCTTCCCGGACAGCGCGGTAAGCGTTGACGCGCCGACAAAATGATGGGAGGCGTGGGTCATCACCACGGTGACGTCGACGTCCGCTTTGACCAATTGGCTGACCAAAGCGGCCGTCTTGTAGGCGGCGATCCCGCCGGTGACGCCGATGATGACCTTGCGCTGGCTCACAGTTCGTCGCTCATCATGGCATCGAACGACTTGATCATCACGTCGCCGTCAGCGGCGGTGCGCAGTTCGTTCGAGGTGTCGAGGAAGATCTTGTCCTGCTTGATCTCTTCCAGGACGATTTCCATCTTGTTGTCCGAGTTCATATCGACCAGCGGACGGCTGCCGGCGTTCAAGGCCACCAGGCGCTTCTGGATCAGGGTCGACAGCTTAAAGCGGCCACCCACCTTCTTGATGATGAATTCTTCTTTCAGTTCTTCGAGCATCGCTCCTCCTTTTCCTGACGGATAATGTCTGCAAGTTGTGCGGCGGTTTGGTCGGCGGCGCCAAGTTTGTTGGTCACGTGGTGACGATACCACGCGGACGCTTCCATCTCTCTCTTGGCCGTTTCCAGCCGCCGCTGGATGGCTTCTTCTGTTTCGGTGCCTCGGTCGCGTAGCCGGCGTTCCAATTCTTCGGCCGACTCGGGACTCAGGAAAATGGTGACGGCTTCGGGGTACTTCTGGGCCACCTTGGCGGCTCCCTCGACGTCGATTTCCAATAGAACCGAAATCCCCTGGCTGAGCCGGGCCTCGACTTCGCTGCGAAGGGTTCCGTACAGGTGCCCTTTGCGAAAGACCTCGACATACTCCAGGAATTCGTCAGCCTCGATCCGCCGCTGAAAGTCTTCCTTGGGCAGGAAGTGATAGTCGATACCATCCTGCTCTCCGGCTCTCGGCTCGCGGGTCGTGGCGGAAACACTCAGTTCGATGGGCGGCTGACCCAATGCCAACAGCTTGCGCACCACGGTCGATTTGCCAACGCCTGAAGGCCCGGACAGGATGACCAAGTTGCCTGGTGTGCTTGCTGTCATGCTTTATTCTTGTTCCCTCTCCCTCGCAGGGAGAGGGTTAGGGTGAGGGTTTCCTGAACGCTGTTAGGATACCTTCGTCGCTTGTTGTTCTGTACTCTTCAATCGGAACACCGGTTGTGCGTGTGCTTCCGAAATGCCGCATGCCCCCTCACCCTAACCCTCTCCCCCGCAGACGGGCGAGGGGACAGGAGATGGGAAAACGCCCTAATGTTATTCGATGTTTTGGATTTGCTCTCGGATCTTCTCGATGGCGGTCTTCATTTCGACCACGCCCCGAGCGATCTCCGCGTCGTTGGCCTTCGAGCCGATCGTGTTGGTCTCGCGGAAAATTTCCTGCGTTAGAAAGTCGAGCTTTCGCCCGGCCGACTCTTCCTGCGTGAGGAACTTTTCAAACTGACCCAGGTGGCTTTTGAGCCGGACGATCTCTTCGGAGATGTTCACGCGATCGGTGAAGATCGCCACTTCGCGAAGAAGCGTCGCCGGGTCAACCGTCACGTCGAATTCTTCCAGGACCTTGTTCACGCGCTCGGTCATGCGGTCTCGATAGCCGTCGACCACCCGTGGCGACTTGGCCTCGATCGTTTCCAGGTGCGAGGCGATCATCGCCAGGTTCTCGCGAAGATCTTTGGTTGTGTTTTCTCCCTCGGCGCGACGCATGGTGTCGAACTTCTCGAGGGCGGCCTTCAGTGTCTTTTCAATCACTGGCCAGGCATTGAACTGCTCGTCGTCGGTATCGGTGTTCTCTTGCACGACACCAGGCAACTGCAGCACCGAATCGATATGGGGCGTTTCCGAAAGCCCCACCTTCGCACCCAGCTGGTGGATCTGCTGCATGTAGCTTTCCAGCACGGCCGTATCGATGCGGTACTTGTCGGCGGTGACGTCCTGCTTGATTCGCAGGTTGATCGTGATGGTGCCGCGGTTGATATACTTCCGCGTGACCCCTTCGATCTGCGATTCCAGTCCGCTGAACAATTCGTTGCCACGCACGGCCAGCTTGAAGTAGCGATTGTTCACCGAGCGCACTTCAACCGAAACGGAAACGCCTTCCGCGTGCAGGTGGGCATCGCCATATCCGGTCATGCTCAGCAGCATGGTTTCTCTCTTCGCGAACTCGCGATGCTAGGTGAATTGGTCAGGAAGGGAACGAACAAAACTTCCCCGGGATCGAGGCCTAGGGAAGTTTCTGAGAATGATTCAATGCAGTGCCGCGTGAATTACTCGGCGGGCTTCTCTTCGGTCGACGAGGCATCTCCTGCGGCCGGGGCGGCATCAGCGGCGGGTGCCGCGGCACCACCTTCCGCAGGCGGTTCCAGGTCGGCAGCCGGAGCATCTGCAGCTGGGGTATCTCCGGCAGCGGGGGCGGCTTTTTCTTCGTCCGATGGCAGCGTCAATGCAGGACCGCCAGCACCCGGCGTCGTATCGCCCGGCAGGCCGGTTGCCGCTGGGGCAGCGCTACCTCCGCCACCAGTCAGCTTGCTTGCTCCTTGGTCTTGCAGACCCATCGTGGCGAAGATGCACAGCAAAATCCAGAACACCGCGACGACGACCGTGATCTTGGTGAACACGTCGCCTGCTTTCGCGCCAAATGCACTCTGGCCGCCGGCACCACCCAGGGCACCGGTCAGGCCGCCACCACGACCGCGCTGCACGAGCACGACCAGGATCAGGAAGACAGATGTCACCAAGAGCAGAGGGCCGAAAATGTACTGCAGGAATCCGAAAAGGATGGGACTGGTCATGACTGGCTACTTATGAAAACGTCCGTGTCTGGATTCAAAAGTGGGATCGGCCTCGATCGCCAGATCCCAACGGGGAATGGGTAAACGATCAGCCTTGGGCACCGGCGATAATGCCAAGGAAGCTATCGGCTTTGAGCGAAGCACCGCCGACCAGGGCACCGTCGATGTTCGGCTGCGAAAGCAGTTCCGCGGCGTTGTCCGGCTTCACGCTTCCGCCGTACTGAATGCGGACCGACTCGCTGACGCTCTCGCCATACTTGGCGGTCATCAAGGCACGAATGCCGGCGTGCACTTCTTCGGCTTGCTCAGGCGTGGCGACCTTGCCGGTGCCGATTGCCCAAACGGGTTCGTAAGCGATGACGACCGAAGCCATCTGTTCAGCGGTCACGCCAGCGAGGCTGCCGTACATCTGCTCGGCGACCACGTCGGAGGTCTTGCCTGATTCACGTTCTTCCAGCAGTTCGCCCACGCAGACGATCGGCGTCAGGCCGGCCGCCAGAACGGCGTGTACTTTCTTGCAGACGTCGGCGTTGGATTCACCGAAAATGTGGCGGCGTTCGCTATGACCGAGGATCACGTATTGGCAACCAACGTCCTTGGCCATGGCGGCCGAGATTTCGCCGGTGAAAGCTCCGGAGGCTTCGTGGTAGCAGTTCTGAGCGCCGACGCCCACTTTGCCGCCAGCCGCGGTGGCAATGGCGTCGAGGTAAACGCTAGGAGCACAAACGGCAACTTCGACCGCTTCGCCGGCCGTATTGCCTTCGGCAACGCCTTGCACCAAAGCAATCCCGTCGGCCTTGGTGGTGTTCATTTTCCAGTTACCTGCAATGAAAGGACGTCTCACCCTCGTTCTCCCTTCGGACCGCCTCGGCCGATGAAATGGCAATGACTCAGAACGCTCTAAGTCGTGATGTCGGTTCACAATGAAACCCAACAATATAGCAGAGTGCTTGCATGGTCGTCGAGGTCACCTACGCCCCGATAGAAGAACTATCCCCCTCTTGTTCGCTCTCCCTCAGAGGGAGAGGGTCAGGGTGAGGGTGTCTTGAACGGCGATTGAGTTTTTTTCCCGCTTAGTTCACCGGGTCGGTTTTCTGGTACGAGCCCAACACTTCCAGCCGCAGGGTCTTCTTTTCGAGGGCACTTATCGTGCGGCGAAGCTTCAGTTCACTGCAATGCCCCTCCATTTCGACGAAAAAAAGGTATTCCTCCGGGGCGTTGGCCACGGGAAACGACTCGATCCAGGTCAGATTCAGGCGGTTCTTCTTAAAGATGTTCATCGCGTCGGCCAGCGCCCCCGGCTTGTGCTCGGTCTGGAAGAGCAGGGCGGTCTTGTCGTGCCCTGTCTTAGGACCCATTTCGTGCGAGATAACCGCGAAACGCGTAATGTTGTTGGGGTTGTCTTCGATGTTCGAGGCGATGGTCTCCAGGTTGTAATTGATGCCTGCGGCACGACTTGCGATCGCTGCAGCCCCTTCCTTCTGGGCGGCCAACTGGGCGGCGGCTGCTGTGCTGGTCATCTCGATCGGCCGGGCAGCCGGCAGATGCTTGGCTAGCCAGTTGCGACACTGTGAAAGGGCCTGGGGCTTGCTGAAGACCTCTTTGATCTCCTCGCGGTTGCACTTGGCCAACAGTTGGTGGTGGATATGCAGTTTCACCTCGCCGCAGATCTTGGTCGGGTGTTTCGCAAACATCTCGAGCGTATCGGTCACGCGGCCATCGTTCGAATTCTCTACCGGAACGAGTCCGAAATCGGCCTGGTTACGCTGGATTTCCTCGAAGACGGTTGCGATCGTGGCGACTGGGCTGTAGTCGGCATTGGCCCCGAACTTCTCGACGGCGGCCTGATGCGAATAGCTGTACTGCGGACCCAAATAGGCAATCCGAAGTCTCCGGGAAGCACTCCGGCACAGGCTCAAAACCTCTTGCAGAACGGGAGAAATGGCCTCGCTGGGCAGGCTGGTCTTGTTTGCCTTGAGTAGTTTCTGCAGTTCCGTCTCTTCGCTGCTAAGCTGCTGTTCGATCGTCTTGCCAGGCTCGGCTTGAACCAACTTCTGACAGGTATCGACCCGTTTGGCCAGCAGCGTCAGGATCTGTTGATCCATCTTGGCGATCGCTTTCTGCAGGTCGGTCGAAGAGGTCTTGCGAGGTGTCTTGGCCATCGGGCTGTGCCTGGAGTTTGAGAAGCTTGGCATCCAGGCGGGAAAAGGCCGGATGCAGGGGAATCACGAAGCATGAAGATCGTCGCTTGCTTGTCGCGGCTAGGGGACCACGCTTCGGGGAAATGGGAAGCGGCTATCGCATGATAACTCATCTTATTCCGCCGTAAATCTAGCTCACAGGAGACTTTGTGGCAATTCGCTGCCATTTTGGCAGAGAATTCCTGACGAAATCCTGACCGCAGAACTAGGACAAAAAATGGAGTTGATGTAAGTCTTTTATTTATAGGTTGTTATGGACATTTTTTGATCTCGATGGACAGTTTTGGCATACCTCTTGCAATGAGCTTGGTCAATCTCAAGCCACGGCCAGTCCCGGTATGAGTGACACATTGACAGCTTGTCCTGGGCCAGTGCCCAGGCTCACAACATAAAACGTCTCACGCCCGCTTGGGCGCGAAATTTACGAAAGAAAGAGGTGACCACTATGGCTCAAGGCGAAGTGATTATTGGGATCGACCTCGGTACCACCAACTCGGTGGTCGCGGTCATGGAAGGTTCGGAAGCCAAGGTGATTCCGAACGCCGAAGGAAGTCGGCTCACGCCAAGCGTCGTTGGTTACACCGACAAAGGAGAAGTCCTTGTTGGCGAACCAGCACGTCGTCAGGCGGTGACCAATCCTACCAAAACCGTTTACTCCATCAAACGATTCATGGGTCGTCGTCACAGCGAAGTCGGCTCGGAAGAGAAGATGGTTCCGTATAAGGTCGTCGGCAACGCAGACGATTACGTCAAGGTTCAGATCGGCGACAAGGAATTCACCCCGCCGGAAGTTTCGGCCAAGGTTCTGCAAAAGCTGAAAGCGGCCGCCGAAAGCTACCTGGGGCATAAAGTCAGCAAGGCCGTGATTACGGTGCCTGCTTACTTTAACGACGCCCAGCGCCAGGCAACCAAAGACGCCGGCCAGATCGCCGGGCTCGAAGTTGCTCGTATCATCAATGAACCGACCGCAGCCGCTTTGGCTTACGGCTTGGGTAAGAACAAGGCCGAAAAGATCGCCGTGTTCGACCTCGGTGGTGGTACGTTCGACATCTCGATCCTGGAAGTCTCGCCACCGGAAGATGGCGACGACGGCGGTCGAACCGTGTTTGAAGTGATCAGCACCAACGGTGATACCCACCTTGGTGGTGACGACTTCGACGAGAAGTTGATCAACTACGTGGCCCAGCAGTTCCAGAACGACAACGGCATCGACCTGCGTAAAGATCAGATGGCTCTGCAGCGTCTGCAGGAAGCTTGTGAAAAGGCCAAGAAGGAACTCAGCGGCCAGGCCTCGACCGACATCAACCTGCCGTTCATCACGGCGGATGCTTCCGGTCCGAAGCACTTGCAGCTGACCATTACTCGCAGCCAGTTCGAGCAGATGACCGACGACCTCATCGAGCGTTGTCGTATTCCGGTCGAGAAGGCCCTGAAGGATGCCGGTCTGTCCCCCAGCGATATCGACGAAGTCGTGCTGGTCGGTGGTAGTACGCGTATCCCGAAGGTTCAGGAGATGGTCAAGAAAATCTTCGCCAAGGAACCACACAAGGGTGTGAATCCGGACGAAGTCGTCGCCGCTGGTGCCGCGATCCAAGGTAGCGTGCTGGCCGAAGGTGGTCGTAAGGACGTGCTGCTGTTGGACGTCACGCCGCTGTCGCTCGGTATCGAAACGCTCGGTGGCGTGTTCACCAAGTTGGTCGAACGCAACACGACGATTCCGACCGAGAAGAAGCAGACCTTCAGCACGGCCGAAGACAACCAGGCCGCCGTGACCGTTCGCGTGTTCCAGGGTGAACGCCCGATGGCTGCCGACAACCGTTTGCTCGACGAGTTCAACCTCGATGGTATCGCTCCTGCTCCGCGTGGTATGCCGCAGATCGAAGTCAAGTTCGACATCGACCAGAACGGTATCCTCAACGTGAGTGCCAAGGACCTGGGTACCGGCAAGGAAATGAAGGTCGAGATCAAGCAGAGCTCTGGCCTCTCGAAGGAAGAGATCGATCGGATGCAGAAGGACGCCGAAGAACACGCCGCCGAAGACAAGCGGAAGCGTGAACTGGCCGAAGCTCGCAACGAAGCCGAATCGAACTGCTTCCAACTCGAGAAGCTGATCAAGGACGCCGGCGACAAGATCTCCGACAACGACAAGGCTCCGCTGGAAGCCGCGATCGGCAAGGTTCGCGAAGCGGCCAAGGGAGAAGACGTCGAGAAGATCAAGTCCGCCATCAGCGAACTGGAAGCGGCTTCGCACGCGGTCAGCAAGATCCTGTACGAAGCGGCCGCCGCCAACAACCCGGAAGCTGCCGCCGGTGGGGAAGCCCCCAGCGGTGAAGCCAAGGGAGGCGACGACGACGCCATCGATGCCGAGTTCGAGGTCAAGAAGGACTAACCTTCCTGGCCAAGGGATGCTCGGGAAAAAGCCCGGGCATCACGAACGAACGTTTGTGATCATCAAGGGCTGGGGCCGCAAGGTACCCGGCCCTTTTTATGGAGTGGCGGAATGCGTTAGCCCCAAGGGGGCGGCCGTTAATAGCCAGGGGCGGAAGCCCCTGGTAAAGAAGCAATAAGAAGCATAAGCCCCAACGGGGCGTCCGAAACAAGGACTCGAGAAGATGCCTCAATCGTTCGCCCGCGTTTACATCCATTTGATCTTCAGCACGAAAAATCGCGAGCGAACGATCCAAAGGGAGTGGGCCTCACGATTGAATCAATATCTGGTCGGAATCCTTCGCCAGCGCAAATGCGAACTACTCGCTACCGGAGGTGTTGAAGATCACGTTCATTTATTGATCTCGATGTCGAGAGAGATTGCGATTTCCGATCTCGTACGGGATTTGAAATCGATATCGAGTCATTGGATTCATACAACGATTCCTGGTTCGAGGGCGTTTGCCTGGCAACAAGGTTATTCCGTGTTTTCGGTGAGCCAATCAGGCTTGGAAGACGTAAAAGAATATATCGCGCATCAAGAGGAACATCACCGCAAACGCACGTTTCGAGAGGAGTTGTTGATGTTCCTGGAGAAGCACGGCGTCGAATACGACGAGCGCTATATGTGGGATTGATCAGGGAATCGTTCGGACGCCCCTTTGGGGCTTGTCATACTAGATTGCTACCAGGGGCTTCCGCCCCTGGCTATTAACGGTCGCCCCTTTGGGGCTGACAGATGCAAGCGAAGGATCGCTTGATACCGAGCGTTCGAATGAAGTGTTCCGTTCACTCGCTTTCACTGAACACTGAAAACTTCAAACTAATTCAAAATTCGGAGTGCCAATTCAACAACTACCCGATTCAACATAAAAGGAAAACGTGATGACTCCACGATTCGATAAGTTCACCATAAAAGCTCAGCAGGCCGTTCAGCTGGCTCAGCAGATGGCTACCGAGGCACGCAATACGGCCCTTTCGCCCCTTCACTTGCTCGCGGCACTTCTGAAGGAAGACGGCGGAATCGTTCGTCCGCTTCTGGAAAAGATCGGCGCGAATCGTGGTCAGTTGGAGTCGATGGTCAAGTCCGAGATCGGACGTCTGTCGACGGTGACTGGGGGCGATGGGCAACTGCGTCTTTCGAGCGAACTCGACCAGGTCTTTCAGGCGGCCCAAAAGCAGGCCGACACGATGAAGGACGAGTTCGTCTCGACCGAACATCTGATGCTGGCCCTGACGCAGGTCGCCTCGAAGGCGAAGGATCTGTTACAGGTCAACGCGGTCACCGAGAAAGACATCTTGTCCGCGCTGCGGGAAGTGCGGGGAAGCTCGCGCGTCACCTCCAAGAGTCCCGAAGACACCTTCCAGGCACTGCAGAAGTATGGCATCGACCTGGTCGAGCGAGCCGAGAAAGGTAAGCTCGATCCGGTGATCGGACGCGACGAAGAGATCCGCCGTACGGTTCAGGTTCTCTCGCGTCGTACCAAGAATAACCCGGTGCTGATCGGTGAGCCGGGCGTCGGTAAGACGGCTATCGCCGAAGGGCTCGCACTGCGTATCGTGCAAGGGGACGTGCCGCAGAGCCTCAAAAACAAACGCGTCATCGCGCTCGATATGGGGGCATTGGTTGCCGGGGCGAAGTTCCGCGGCGAGTTCGAGGAGCGCCTGAAAGCGGTGCTGAAGGAAGTTCAGGACTCGCAGGGTAGCGTCGTGCTGTTCATCGACGAACTGCATACCGTCGTCGGTGCCGGCAAGGCCGAAGGGGGCGCCGATGCGGCGAACCTGTTGAAGCCGGCCCTGGCCCGCGGCGAACTGCGGTGTATCGGTGCGACGACGCTCGACGAGTACCGTCAGTACATCGAAAAGGACGCGGCCCTCGAACGCCGTTTCCAGCCGGTGTACGTCGGCGAACCCTCGATCGAAGACACCATCGCGATTCTGCGCGGCCTCAAGCCACGCTACGAAGCGCATCATGGGGTGAAGATCAAGGACTCGGCGCTGGTCGCAGCGGCGAAGCTTTCCGATCGTTACATCACCGACCGGTTCCTGCCAGACAAGGCGATCGACCTGGTCGACGAAGCTTCGAGCCGGCTAGCTATCGAACTGGAAAGCGTTCCAGCCGAGATTGATCAGGTGCAGCGCCGTTTGACGCAGTTGCAACTGGCCGATCGACAGCTGGCCGAGGAGACCGAAGAAGGTGCCATCCAGCGTCGCGAAGAAATTCAAGACGAGATGGAAGAGGTCAAACGACAACTGGCCAGCCTGCGTGAGCAGTGGGAAGCCGAGAAGCTCGGGATGGGGGACGTCGCTCAGATTCGCGAAGAACTGGCCGCGACCGACCTCGAGTACTCTCGGCTGCATGCTTCGATTCAGGAAACGCAATCGGCCGGGCAACCCGTTTCCGAAAGCGATTACCAAAAGCTGTTTGAGCTGCAGAAGAAACACGATGCACTCGTTCAGCGGATGGAAGCCGAAAGCGAGCAAGAGGCCGAGAAGGACGAAACCAAGAGCGAGCGGCGTTTGCTTCGCGAGCAGGTCACCGAGGACGAAATCGCCGAGGTGGTCAGCCAATGGACGGGCGTTCCAATTGCCAAGATGCTGGAAACGGAACGGGCCAAGCTGTTGGTGCTCGAAGAACGTCTGCATCAGCGCGTCGTCGGTCAGGACGAAGCCGTCGTGGCGGTGGCCAACGCGGTACGTCGCAGCCGCAGCGGTTTGCAGGCCGCCAATCGTCCGGTCGGTTCGTTCATCTTCCTGGGCCCTACAGGCGTGGGTAAGACCGAACTGTGCAAGGCGCTGGCTGAAGCTTTGTTCGATGACGAACACGCGATGGTCCGGATCGACATGAGCGAGTACATGGAGCGTCACGCCGTGAGTCGACTGATCGGGGCACCTCCCGGATACGTCGGCTACGAAGAAGGTGGCAAGCTGACCGAAGCCGTTCGGCGGCGTCCTTACAGCGTGATCCTGCTCGACGAAATCGAGAAGGCCCATCACGATGTGTTCAACATCCTGCTGCAAGTGCTGGATGATGGCCGCTTGACCGATAACCACGGTCACACGGTCGACTTCACCAACACGATTGTGGTGATGACGAGCAACATCGGTAGCCAGGCCATTCAGCAGATTGCCCAGGAAGGGGGCAGCGACGAAGAAATTCGTGACGCCGCCCAGGCCAATCTGCGAACGAAGTTCCTGCCGGAGTTCCTCAACCGGATTGATGACATCATCGTCTTCAAGCCGCTGGTGAAGGAACAGATTCGTGCGATCGTCGATTTCCAAACCCAAGGGCTCGCCCATCAGCTGGCCGAACAGGGCATGGAATTGGTGGTCAGCGACGAGGCCAAGGACGCGCTGGCGGAAGAAGGTTTCGACCCGCTGTATGGGGCCCGCCCTTTGAAGCGAGTCATCCAGAACCGCCTGCAAAACCAACTGGCCACGCTGCTGCTCAAAGGGGACTTCAAGGACGGCGACCGCATCACGGTCGGCTACGACGGCACCGATTACACGTTTGCTCGGTCCGCAGCCGGAACTAGCACGGTCGAGTCCGCCACGGTAAGTTAACCCTGGCCCTGTGACCTAACTTTTGACTGGGGACGCGATTCAGGGTATTTTCCTGTCGCGTCCCCAATTTGTTTCTTGCCCAAGCGAATACCACTGCGCGTCGAGATCGTCTTACGGAAGCTAAATAGCGGAAGACCTGCGATGTTAACCCTCATCTTCGTGCTGTTCGGCCTCATCGCCGTGCTCATCGTCGTCGCGCTACTGATCGAGTACTTCCCCGGTCGAACACGCCGCGACCGCCGAGGTTCAGGCACCTATTGGGATGGTCCCGACCTGATCGATCATGACCATTCCGATCACAGCTACGACAATGGTGATGGTGGCTGGTTTGATGGTGGGGATGTCGATGTGGATTGAGAATAAGTAGGTCCTGGGCGAAAGTGGGGCGATACGAAAGGAAGTTGACGCATGTCGCTGACTAAAGATATTTATCGTGCATTTAAAACTCTGAGAAAGGAACATGCGTTTGTTCCGGCCAAGCCGATTGGTGGAAGCAGGCATGCGGCATTAAGTCGACTCGAAGAAGATGACATACTCGTGTCCCTTGTTGCCCTTGAAGAAACCGATGAAATGGCAACGGTCGACCTGTGGATAACTCCGATGGATGTGCCTGATGGGGCGCTGGATAGGTTGAATGTCGGTTACAGAATCTGGATTGGTGCGGAGGTAATGCCCGTCAATGAGGAGTTTCTCGAGGGGTGTGAAGCACGAGTCATTGCCTTGCTGCCAAGCGTTGGCGCGTTGATACCTCCATTGCGTCAAGAATTGAAAAAGCCTCCAATTAGAACACTCAAATGGAAGGTGTTTCAGCACCAGGAAGAACTTCGGCGTTTGGTTCTTGAATTGGCCGTGCAAAAGCAAGCTGGCGCTGCGACTACCTTGGAAAAGGCGGTTGCCTATGCAGGCGGAAAGATGATCCTCCGCGAGTTTTCCGAGGAATGCGAGCGGATCTCTAGCGAGATATTAAAGCGTGGTGTTTTAAGTAATGGGGCGGCTAAGTTCTACGAAGGAGATTTGGAAAGGGTGACCCACACTATGTATCGCGCCCTTTTCGCTTGGGGATTAGGTGAATTGAGCCGCCGACTGCAATAGCTTCGAACCTATGTGAAATGGGCGGTTAGCGGGCACTATCTCACTAGTCCGTAGGTTTGGGGCGGCGAACCCGCGGATATGCGAGGGCAAAGCTCATGGCAAAGTACCTTGTGAGATTCACCGGACCTCGCCCGATTGCCTTCGCATTTCGCTTGATCAGGTAGGTGCCCAGGTAGCAGTCTCGTAAGATCTGCCGTTCGGAATCTGCCCCAATCCAAAACAGGTCGACGAATAAGCTGAATGGGGTCAAGATCCAGATCAGCATCCGCGCGGTCATTACCAGCAGCGAAGGAGGACCTCCCTGGGCCGAGACGATGTTGATCCCCATCAGGCGATAACCGAGCGTCCCGAACCGAGAGCGTTTGATCGGCGCCAGGTAGCCCCAGACGACCAGCAGATAAGTGGTCCAGAACAGAAAGCTGGGATCGGTACGGATGACACCCCCAATGATCAAGAACATGAGGGGAATCCACATGAGCACGCCGAGCATGACGAGCACGACCAAGTCGATGAAGTAAATCAGTAGCCGCCGGAAGACGCCTGCGTAGTCGCGCGGATCGTAGTAATCTGCTTCCCCTAGTGAGTGGTCCAACAGTCGTGGCTCCATCGTTTCCGTCTAAGCCCCCAAGTCTTCCACAAATCGCTGCTCAGGATAAACCCGGTCGTAGTCCACGCCCAACTGCTCGGAAACAATCCGGCGAACCTTGAGTGCGCGCTGGCGATCGACTCCCGGCGAGCATCGTGCGATGAACTCGTCGTCCGAAATCGGCGGCCACTTGTCGAGCGTTGGTCTTTGTACCGCTGGCCAATAGCAGAAGAGGGCCAGGCCTATGACAATCAGCGTGACGGCGATCATGGGAACAAGCACGGTATGACCTCATGGAAGTCGTGGTTGGATAGAGCGAGTTGGCAATCTCGATCGACCATGCGAAGGTCACCTGATATTCTAGCGGCGAACTTGGCGCCTGGGGTAATACTTTCGCCTGTCATCCCGACAGCACATCACTCCAACGCCCCGGTCGGTGCACGCTTCTCGTTTGCGAGACTGGCTGAGTTGCCCCGCGTTTTGCTCCAGTTTCACGCGTTTTATAAGCATTATTTAACAATGGCTTCGCTCAAAATTCTTACTTCGGGCCGCGCGGCTTTCGATGCTAGACAAGGCGAAATGGAGCTTGTAGATTGACGGGCTATCCACCCAAAGGAAGTGTCTCGGACATCGATTTTTGACCTTGTTTTTAAGCGAATTCGCAGTCAGTCGCAATCTCATGGCGGACGAAAACAATCACGACAAGACGCCTGCCAATGCCTCTGCGTTCGAGAAGTTGATCCTTCGTATTCGCTGGGTGTTCTTGCTGACGGTATTGGTGTTGCTGGGGATCGCGTTCGGCAGTCACCTAGAGGCCAAAAAATCCTCGGGCGAATCGCGACTTTCGGCCGTCGAAGAGCAACTCTTGCGATTGCGTAAGTTGCCCACCGACGTCGGACAGATGGTGAAAGACATCGATGCATTGATCGATACGCAAATTGAACCAGAGAAAGTAAGACCGGACGAGCCGAATCTGTACGTCGTCGGCGAAGACGTGGTTCCGGTCCCCGATAAGTTCAAGTATCTGTACAGCCAGTTTCACCGCGACTCGGACTCGTTCAGTGTTTCGCTCATGCGTTTGAGCACCGGCGAAGTGCTGCATCGATGGGAGTGGAACTGGGACACGCTGGCGCCCATTTATCACACCTGGCTCACGCGTCACATGAAGCATTACCCAACGTTTCACGACTATTGGGATACGCTGCCCCGCATGCCCCTGGGGACGCCAACCATCCTGGAAGGGAATCGACTCGTCGCGCAAGTCGGACGAACCCTGTGCTGTTTTTCCGCCGAGGGAGATCTGCTTTGGGCCGCCGAGGACATCAAGCATCACTCCATCGAGGTCGATCACGAAGGCCATCTGTGGATGTGTACGGTCGTCGCCGACGAGAAACTGCCCTATCGCGAAGATCAGCTTGTCCGGCTTCACAACGAGACCGGCCAGGTGCTGTTTCGCAAGTCGATGAAAGAGATCTTCGAGGCCAATCCCCGGTTCGACTTTTCGCATCACAATCGAAAAGCGGAAGATGTCTATCATCTCAACGACATCCAACCGGTACTCGAAGATCGGAAGCATTTCCGTCAGGGGGATTTGTTCATCAGCCTCCGCGACATCCATTGCGTTCTGCAGTATCGGCCATCCACCGACGAAATTCTGTGGAGTAACGCCACGTACTGGTCCAGCCAGCACGACGTCAGTATCATCGACGACTCAACGATCGGCGTGTTCGACAACAACGTGTTTCATGTTCGGGGGGCTGGCTCGCAGTTTCATCGTGGAAAGTACAACCGTTTTGTGACCTACAACTTCGAAACGGATCAGTACGACGTTCTCTTCGCGGACGTTTTCGAGAAGACAAACTGTCAGACCAAAACTCAGGGACGCGTTCGCTATTTCAAGGAGGATGACATTCTGTACATCGAACCAGGCGACCAGGATTTCTTCGTCGTCTCGGATCTCGCCAACGGCACGGATTACAAGTGTATTATTCCTGGAAATAGCGAAGGCAAAATGGGACGTACGTTCTGGTTTCGCCTGGTGGAGTGATTGCCCCTCATGTTGTTCTCATACATCGGACCAGGAATCGGAGCGGGGGCCCTCGTGGTGCTCGCGGGCATCCTGATTGCTGGCTTGTTCCTCTTTTATGCGTTCATCTACCTGCCGATTCGCTTGAAGATGAGAAACGCCAACCACAGTTCCAAGGAAGCGGAATTGCCGCAAGCGGAAAGTAGCCCAGCAGAGAATCAAGATCGGTAGCCATGTTGATCGCTACGTTCTTTCTTAGTGCCGTTCTCGGTATCGCCTTGTTCTGGGGCACCGGTACCATGCGTGCGATCGATTCGTTTTTGCAGACGGTTGGCATCGCCGTCTACCAGATGAACCGTTATGGACTCGACGATCACGAACATCTCGCGCTGAGCCAGAAACATGCGGTCAACATCCTGCTCCGCCTGTTGTGGCTCTGCATGCTGGTGGTCCTCGTCGTTGCCGTTTCGCTTCTGCCGCTGCTGCTGATCAGTTTTGAAGGGGTTTCCGCATGGGATATGGGCGTTGCCGTGGCCGTTGTCAGCGCGGTGCTGATCGCCGGATACTTGGTGATTCGCAAGAAACCTCGTCACGACGAGTATCCGCCGGCGAAACAACTGCTCTACTACGCAACATTAGGCGTCCCAGGCACCAACTGGACGATCCATCGTTTGGAAAATGCGGTCTATGGTGGGGAAAAGAAAATCGACAAGGCCTTGGTCGTCACCGGTCTCGCGCGGGCTGGGACGACGGCCCTGCTGCGGGAACTGCACGACGATCCGCAGTTCATGAGCCTGACCTATCGCAATATGCCGTTTCCCATGTCCGGGCGATTGTGGCGAAGCGTGAATCGCGCGAAGTCGGAAGCGAAAGAGCGAAGTCATCAGGATGGTATCTTCGTCGATCTCGACTCTCCCGAAGCGTTTGACGAGTACTTCTGGAGACTCATCACGAAAGAGAAATACTACCGTGAGAATGGGCTCTCTTGGCACGAGGTGTCGCCGCAGGACATTGACGCGTTCGAATCGTTGGTGGCCCGTCACGTTCGCCCGGACCATGTTTACCTGAGCAAGAACAATAACTTCCTCTTGCGCGCCGAGTCGGTCCTGCAGCAGCGTGAGAACTATGTGCTCGCTTTAGTATTTCGCGAGCCGGTTCAACACGCGTTGAGTTTGAAGCGACAACACAATATTCATTGCGCCGTTCAGCAGCGGCAGCCATTTGTCATCGACTACATGGACATGCTGGGCCACCACGAATTTGGGCTGCATCGTAAGGATTTTCTGCTGCCCAATAGCCAACTGACGCGGTTTGATCCGGCCGACGACAACTACTGGCTCGAGCGTTGGATCGACTATTATCGCTATGCCCTGACGTTGCCCAGCGACTCCATTCACTTCATTGGGAACGATCAAGTCCGCCACCATGCCTTGCTGGTCATTCAAAAACTGCGGCAGTCCATCGGACTGGAAGAACCGCTTTCCTCCCCAGACGTGACCAGTGACGTGCCCATCACGATGGCGAAGCAGGAAGAGCGAGAGCATTTCGACCCAGAGCTTCTCCTGCAGTCCGAAGAAGTGCTCAACCAACTCCGGGCTCGGACCATGAGTGCCCTGTCACCCCTCTGAAGTTAGTCCAGGGAACGTTCTTCGTTTCCGATGGATCGCGCGTGATACGAAGCACTCACAACAAAATCGGCGCGCGCACTATCTTCCGGCACACCCAGGCTGGTATACCTAACTCTCGCCCGGGGACTCTTCCCTAAAAGCTACGTCCACAAGCACAACCTCCTAGCCCCAACGGGGCGACAGATAATAGCCAGGGGCGCAAGCCCCTGGTAATTCATTCGAGAAAACTCTAGCCCTGTAAGGGCGACAGAATCGAAACCCATTTCACGATTATGCCGCCCTTTCAGGGCTTCGGAAAAAATTCAATCCAACGATTATCACCATGTCATCAACCCCAGCACAAACGGATCGCCGCGGATCGCTCTCGCCTGAGAGCGGACCGCAGGTCGTCGTGCGCGCGGGGAAGACATTCGTGTGCTCGGCCTGTGGGACGCTGGTGGAAGTGTTGGCGGACGTCGTCGGTCAGATGGTCCTCGCGGTCGATCCTTCGCCGCAGGACGAACCGGTCGAGACAGAGCCTGCGGGTAAGGTTCCTGCTAAAGCGAAGACACGCCCTTCTCGGCCAAAGAAGATCAGTCCAGCGCGGCCATCACGGCCGAAACGTCCTGAGCAACCAGAGCGTGTTTCTCTCGTTGGCGAAATCATTGACGGACTCCAGGTTCCCACGGCCAAGAAGTTGGACCGCGCGCTGGCGTGGGTTTCGTTTCACTTGAAAGTGCTCGACCGCCAAGGGAGTGAAATCAAACGTCTGCAGAAACTGCTCAAGCAGCGCTCGATGGATCGGGTGCCCCGCCCAAGTCCGCTTGGGCGTGCGAAGGAGGTCGCCGTAGAAGTATCGATTGGTACCATCGCAGGCACAAAGCCAAGACACGCCCAAGCGGACTTGGGCGCGGCACCCACCGTGGGCAACACGAAAGAACGCGGGCCTCCCTGAATTGCTGTCCGCTCTTCCTCGTGGAGAGAGGGCTAGAGTGAGGGTTTTTGAGCGAGGTTTGAAGTGAGTCGCCGATGGATGTTGTTCTTATCGATCGGAACTCTGGTTGCGCATGCGCTGTCAACTTGCGAGATGCCCCCTCACCCTATCCCCCAAGGGGCGAGGGGACATGAGAGATGTTAAGCAGCGAACTTCATCTTCGGATCAGGCGAGAGCAATTCGATTTCCACCGCGGCCAGCGTCTTCACCAGGGCGGCATCTGGCGAGGGGCGGCGCAGCGGATCTTTGGCCAGCATTTGACTGACCAACTTATCGAGCGAGCCCGGAACGTTCGGAACCAGGGACCGAACGTTGGGGGCTCGCTGCGACAGTTGAGCTTGGACGATCGCGTCGGTGGACGTCTGGTCGTACAACTGACGTCCGGTGATCAACTCGAACAAGATGACGCCCAGGCTATACGTATCGGCCTGGGGCAGTATGGGCACGCTGGTAGTCAGCATCTCGGGCGGCAGATACCGCAGCGTGCCTTGGCGATCGCACTTTCGGCTGGAGCACGGCAGGCTCAGATCGATGCGCTGGGCGAAGCCAAGATCGATCAGCGTGGCATGGCCGGTACTGGAAAGGACGACGTTATCGGGCTTCACGTCGCCATGTATCCAGCGGGCCTCGTGCACATGCGTTAACCCTTGAGCCAACTGCCGAGTCGTCCACACGGCGCTGCCCAGGGGGAATGGTTTGCCTTGGCTGAGGATTTGCGAAAGCGTTTGTCCCCAGACACGGGGCATGACGACGAACGAACCAGGCCGCGTGTCGATGACCGGCACGATGTGGGCCGATGTGATTTCGCTGCCTGCGTCCGCTTCACGGCAAAGACGCTGGACTAACAGACGATCCCCTTTGTACTCGGGGCGAATCGTTTTCAGGGCGAAGTCCCAACCACTGAAAGAACCTTCGCTGGGACGTGCTCGAAAGACGCGGAAGTACGTGCCTTCCCCCAATTGTGGTCCCACTTCCCACGAGCCGTACAAGCAACGAGGCGACCGGCGACGCGAGGAGGAAAACGATGGTGATGTACCGATGGTCGTCAAAGTGAGACTTTCCCAGCCAATCCGTGGCCCTAAGAATCCGTGAATACCATCAATATTCGGACTTCCAAACCGAAAACTACGATAGCGGCCTGAGTTGTCCCGTTATCGGGACCAGTCGGGTTTTATGGCCTGGGTATCTTGGGTAACCCAAATCACCCCCTTTGGAAAATCTCTTATTTTCAAGTAAGATAGTTAAGTAACTAGGCAAATTTTTGGACACTTCACAAAGGTAGAAATTCGAATGAAGAAGCTCGGATCCTTGTTGGTTCTCGTAGCCCTGACTGCTTTTATTGTCGGTTGTGCACCTAAGGGGAGCCCATCGACCGGTAATCCCAACAGCAACAACACCGCCACCAACACCACGCACTAAGCGTCGTGCCGTCAGGCGTTTACCCCATAAGCAAGTCGAACACGAAAAAGACCGCCAAGCATTTTTGCCGGCGGTCTTTTTTTATCGAGTTGATCGAAGAGTCATTACTCGCTGGAACTGTTCTCGCGCTGGGCCGTTTCCAGTTTCTTGATGTCCTCCGGCGAAAGCTGCGGACGATCGATCTTGATGGTCAGCTTCTCGAGCTTGGCCGTCAGCGGGAACGGGGGATGATAGTCTTCATCATTGACCCCGGTGAGGGTATCGGACCCGATGTCGAACGACTCGTCCCACTGCAGTATCATGGGAACCGTCTTTTCCATTTCGATGGTTTGGGCAACCTTGCCATCGACCAGCAGGGTGCCTGTCCCTGGACGGCCAAGTCCGCTCATGTTGTTAAAGGCCAGCGTGCCGGCTCCGAGGCCGTCGTACTTGAAGTCGAACGAGATCGTATGCTTGCCCGGCGAAAGAGGTTCGCTGGCTTGCCATTTGATCCGTTTCAGATCGACCAGGTTCCACAAAAACGTCGGTTTTCCTTCGAGCAGATAAAAGCCGTAGCCGCAGAACCGACCACCTGAGGTCAGAATCATCCCCTCGGCACCTTTCTGCGGAACTTCGATCTCCGCCGTGATGGTATACGACGAGTTGAGCAACATCGGCGAGTCCCCTTGCGGCAGACCGGTCATCGGTCGCGTATAGACGAACTCGGTACGTCCCGCGGTAATGTTGGGACGTGGTGCGACCAGTCGCGCCCCGACCGATGCATCCAATGGAAAAACGTGGTATTTGGATGCCTCGGCGATGAACATCTGCTTCATCGCTTTGATCTTATCCGGGTGCTGGTCGGCGATGTTGTTGGACTGGCTGAAGTCGGTCGTCAGGTCGTAAAGTTCTAGTACCTGGTTATTAAGCGGGTCGGGATTGGCGACACCGAATGCTTCCCAAGGGGCTCGATTGACCTTCGTGCTCAACAGCCATCCTTCGTGATAGAGTGCCCACTGGCCCATCATCTCGAAGTATTGCGTTTTGTGTTGGGAAGCAGCGTCCGCGTTGGCCGCGTCAAATGTGTAGGCCAGGCTTGTTCCCTCGATCGGAGCTTGCGGAATGCCATCGACGACGTCCGGGGCTGGAATGCCCGAGACTTCCAGAATCGTCGGCACGATGTCGATGATATGGCAGAACTGACTTCGCATGCCGCCGTGGTCCTTGATGACGGCAGGCCAAGAGATCGCCATATTTTGTCGAATGCCCCCCAGTTTCGAGGCGTTTTGCTTGAACCAGGTAAACGGCGTATCGAAAGCCCACGACCAGCCGGCCGACATATGGTTGTAGGTTTCTTCGGTGCCCCACACGTCGTACCACTTCATTTGGACGTCGACCGGCAACATGTTCAGACCATTGAAGAAGGCGACCTCGTTGGGCGTGCCTAGCGGTCCTCCTTCAGCACTGGTGCCGTTGTCGCCGTTGATGTAGATGATCAAGGTGTTGTCAAGTTCGCCGATGTCTTCGACCGCTTGAACGACGCGGCCGATTTCATGGTCGTTATAGGCAGCATAGGCGGCGAAGACTTCAACCTGACGGATGAACAGCTTCTGCTCTTCCGGCGTGCAGTCTTCCCAATTTTTAATCACGTCGGTCGGCCAAGGCTCGAGCTTGGTATCGGCCGGGATGACTCCCAAACGTTTTTGATTTTCGAAGATCGTTTCGCGGAGCTTGTTCCAACCATCGTCGAACAGGTGCATCTCGTGGATCTTGTCAACCCATTCCTGCGTCGGATGATGCGGAGCGTGCGTTGCCCCCGGAGCGTACTTGATGAAGAACGGCTTGCTCGGATCGATCTGGTTCATCCGATGAATGTAGTCGATCGCATCTTCCGACATCGCCGTCACGAGATTCCAGTTCTCTTGACCCTTGAAGGGATAGATCTGTGTCGTGTTTCGAAAGAGGTTCGGTTCCCATTGATTCGCATCGCCACCGACGAATCCGTAGAAGTATTCGAAGCCCATCCCGGTTGGCCACTGATCGAACGGGCCGACCTGGCTGGCCGCGAACGCTGGCGTGTTGTGGTCTTTGCCGAACCAGGCCGTCGAATAGCCGTTGTCTTTCAGGATTCGCCCGATCGTGCATTTATCTTCGGGAATGATGCTGTTGTAGCCTGGGAAGCCGGTCGATTGCTCAGAGATGACGCCGAAGCCCGCCGAGTGATGATTCCGGCCGGTGATCAGTGCGGCTCGGGTCGGCGAGCATAACGCGGTCGAATGGATGTTGTTGTAACGCAAACCACTCTTCGCAATGCGGTCCATCGTGGGCGTTGGGATCACGCCGCCAAACGTGCTGGGAACGCCAAACCCGGCGTCATCGGTGATGATCAACAGAACGTTCGGGGCCTGTTTCGGCGGCACGATGCGCGGCGCCCACCACGGTTTCGACTTCAACGCGTCCGGCTGAATGACGCCGCCAAACGGTGGCTCAGGTGCCGGCAACTGTTCGCCGCTGATCGTTGTGGTGGCACTTGGTGAACCGCTGTCCGGTGCGGAGGTCTCTTGACCATTGGCAACATTTTTCGTCGCAAGCAAAACACATAGACATACCAAAAGACTGCGACAGAGCATGCCGCTCGAATAGATCGTGCTCATCCGAATTTCCCCGACTTCTAAGCCACGTTGGACGGTCGTATCTCGCTGGTAGATAAACCTGTTGATTGGGTCATTGTGAGGTTCCAACTGAGGGAATGCCAATGAATTATTGGCGAACCGGGCCAACTGACTTAAGTTGGCAGATCGGGCTTCCATTGTGGCCTTTGAACCTGGTCCGCCTACGATATACAGAAGTATTTCCATGGCATTTGTTTCAAAGGTACCAGTTATGAAAATCAAGCGACGTGGTTCGGCGGTGTGGAGCGGTGGTCTGAAAGATGGCAAGGGAGGGCTTACGACCGAAAGCGGAGCACTCAGCGGGTACCCTTACGGATTTGCGACCCGGTTCGAGGGGCAGAAGGGAAGCAATCCCGAGGAGTTGATCGGTGCGGCGCACGCCGGCTGCTTCACGATGGCCTTGTCGATGATTCTCGGCGAAGCAGGCCTCACGGCCGAAAAGTTGGAGACCTCGGCAGTCGTCGCGTTAGAGAAGGTCGATGACGGCTTCGCGATCACCTCGATTCACCTCTCGCTGACCGGTAAGGTGCCAGGGGCGACCAAGGAGCAATTCGAAGAACTGGCCGCCAAGGCGAAAGCCGGGTGTCCTGTTTCCAAGGTATTGGATACCGAGATCACTTTGGACGTGACACTGGAAGAGTGACTCGGGCCACGTGTCTCGCATGAGGCAACAACTCGCGGCAAAGTTATCCAAGAAAACCGCAGACGCCCGGGGCCTGCGGTTTTAAGTTTCTGCTGGAGAAGATGGGCGAAGTGCTACTTCGTTTCCTTCACCCGAATACGGCGATACTCCATCTGCCCGCGGTCTCCTTCCAGGCCGATCGGGCCGGTGTCTGGCAGCTTGAACGCTTCTTCCAGAACCTCACCGTTACAGGTGCAGCGGGCCGTGTTGCCGGTGACCTCGACGACTAGTTCGTTCCAGTCTTGCGGCTTGTAGTTCTTCAGCTCCTTGTACGGACCAGCCAAGGAATAGTCGCGACATTGCAGCTGCGGGGCTCGCAGGAATACGCCACTATCGGCGTTGGGCGTTGCCCGAAACTCGAGCTTCAGGACGAAGTCATTGGGGAACTCACGCTTCGTCCACATCTGCTGAATGCGGCGCCCTTCAGCGGGCGTAGTGACGACGATACGATCGCCAACTGCCTGGTAGCGGCCATCGACGCTTTCGGTCTTGCCGTCGAAGACGATGTCTTCTTCGAAGATGGGCCAGGCGATGTTGATCTTCTTCCCCTTGCGCTCAGGGTTGGCTTTGAACATCCAGCCGGTTAAGTCCTTGCCGTTGTACAGGCTCTCGAAGCCAGGCTCCGGCTCGAACGGATCGGCTTCCGTTTCGACGTAGCCCAGCGTCGCGAAGATTGGCGTCAGCGCGGCGGCCCACTTGGCGTAGCCTTGCTTGTTGGGATGCAGCAGGTCGGGGAACTCCTCGGCCTTGGCGTCGCCGTTTTCATCGGCGAAGGGAAGCCATGTTTCGAGCACGATCACATGAGGATCGCCATGAGCGACTTGTTCGTAAAGCTGGTTGATCTTCTTGATCTTGTCGGCCGGGCGGCTCTTCTTTGCGGAGCTGGGAAAAACTTTGCACAAGATGATCGGCATCTCGCCGTCATGCTTCTTAAGTGCTGCGATGATCAACTTGACGTTGGCGGCAATCGTTTCCGGCTCGGCTTTTTCCTCCAGGTCGTTGGTTCCCATCAGCATGACGACTGCCTTGGGGTTGAGCGAAAGGACATCCTCTTTCAATCGCAGCAGCATGCCGCGCGTCGTGTCGCCGCTGATGCCGCGGTTGGCAACCTTCATGTCGCCGAAGCTGCCACCCATGTTGTCGCCCCAGCCTTGGGTGATCGAGTCCCCCAAGAAGACGACGGCGTTTTGATCCTTCTTGACTTGCTTCGACCAGTTGCTGCGACGGCTTTGCCAGAGATTGCGGAACCAATCGTAGCGGCGAATCGGCCCATCGCCTGCCAGGCCTTCGTTGGTTTCAGGAATCGCGAAACGGCCGGCCTCCTGGGCTTCGAGCCGTGGAGCACTGAGCATCAGAATAGCGAACGTCAGCGAAAGGATCAGTCGTAGGTGGTACGGCATGATGGTACTTCCACGAGAAGGGAAATGATGTGTTAGGTGAGTCGAGAAACATTATAGTCAAGTGAAAATTGGGACGCATCAATGGATGATGCGGCAAACTAAATGAAATGTTTCGTTGTTCTTACGGCTTTCAGACAATCTTTATTTGCAATCGCTCCATGCGCGTCATAAATTTCGTTTAGCGATCTATCGCGGGGCAGTTCTATTCATGGCGGCAATCGGGGGTTCTTTAAACACAGCCGCGGCTTATGAGATCGAAACGCTTCGCTCACCGGAGATGAAGTGCAGCCAGCTTGCATGTTAGCGATACTCGCCATCCATCTACTGCATTGAATTGGTACGAGGGAGATGACCCTCGACATTCTATCTTGCGACTATGAGGTAACTGAGAGCATGTCACACTTGAGTTTTTACCGCTGTTTGTCCTTGGCCTTTGTGGCCATCTTGGGGCTGGCCGTAACGGCCCATGCCCAGGATAAGAAACCGAACATCTTGTTCATCGTATCCGACGATACCGGGTACGGAGATCTTGGTCCGTACGGAGGAGGTGTCGGGCGTGGTATGCCGACGCCGAACATCGATCGGATGGCTGCCGAAGGGATGACCTTCTTCTCCTTCTACGCTCAACCGAGCTGCACGCCTGGTCGCGCTGCCATGCAGACCGGTCGAATTCCTAATCGCAGCGGCATGACGACCGTGGCCTTCCAAGGCCAAGGGGGCGGTCTGCCGGCGGCCGAATGGACCTTGGCTTCGGTCTTGAAAACGGCCGGCTACCAAACCTACTTCACCGGCAAGTGGCACCTGGGTGAAGCCGATTTCGCACTGCCCAATGCCCACGGCTACGACGAAATGGAGCACTGCTTTCTCTATCACTGCAATGCGTACACCTACGGCGATCCGACCTGGTTCCCTGATATGGATCCGAAGCTACGCGAGATGTTCGACAAGGTGACCAAGGGATCCCTGTCGGGCAAAGCAGGCGAGCCAGCCAAAGAAGACTGGAAGGTCAACGGCCAGTACGTCGATACGCCTGAAAAGGGAGTCGTCGGGATTCCTTTCATGGACAAGTACGTCGAACAGTCAGGCATCAAGTTTCTGGAACAAGCGGCGAAGACGCCTGACAAGCCGTTCTTCATCAACATCAACTTCATGAAGGTGCATCAGCCGAACATGCCGGCACCGGAGTTCAAGCACAAGTCTCTCTCGAAGTCGAACTACGCCGACTCGGTGGTCGAGCTGGATGCCCGAATCGGCAACATCATGGACAAGCTTCGTGAATTGAAGCTGGACGATAACACCCTCGTCTTCTACACCACTGACAATGGTGCCTGGCAAGACGTCTACCCCGATGCCGGTTACACGCCGTTTCGCGGCACCAAGGGTACCGTGCGCGAAGGTGGTAACCGCGTCCCGGCCATCGCCATCTGGCCCGGCAAAATCAAGCCAGGCGTTCGCAACCACGACATCGTGGGCGGCTTGGACCTGATGGCCACGTTTGCCTCGGTTGCCGGTATCCAACTGCCGAAGAAGGACAAGGAAGACAAGCCGATCTACTTCGATAGTCTTGACATCACACCAGTGTTAACCGGAACGGGCGAGTGCCCACGCGATTCGTGGTTCTACTTCACCGAAGACGAACTCACTCCAGGTGCGGCCCGCGTCCGCAACTACAAGGCCGTTTTCAACCTGCGTGGCGACGATGGTCAGGCAACCGGTGGTTTGGCGGTCGATGCCAACCTGGGTTGGAAAGGTGCCAAAAGCTACGTGGCAACCGTGCCGCAGATCTTCGACTTGTATCAAGATCCGCAGGAACGCTACGACATCTTCATGAACAACTACACCGAGCGTACCTGGACGATGGTCACGTTCAATGACGCGATCGTGAATTTGATGAAGACCTACGTCGAGTACCCGCCACGAAAACTGCAAAGCGAAACGTATACCGGGCCGCTGACCCTCTCCGGCTATCAGCGATTCCAGTACATTCGTGAACAACTGAAGAACGAAGGTGTTAAAATTGGTTTGCCAACGGGCAACTAGTTTTCACCACCCGTGATCATGTTGAACCTATGACTACGTGAAGTACCTTGGTAAAAGAGAGCCGCTGGTGGAGTGATCTGCCAGCGGCTTTTACCTTTTCAGGAGGTCGCATTGAACCCGCTTGAATACTTCTCGAAAGACTATCCCGAGGCCCAGGCTCGCTTTCGCGAAGCCACGGCAAAGCTGGGCTTCGCGCTCGAGTCCCATGCGATCGGCGCCCAAGGTCCCGATGGAAAGGAACTGGCATTCGACGTGGCTTGCTCGGCTGGCGATCCCCGCCGGGTGCTGGTCATTTCGTCGGGAATCCACGGCGTCGAAGGCTATTTCGGTTCGGCCGTACAGATGGCGATGTTTGGGCAATGGTCCGGAAACTCAGTGCCAACCGCGAAGATCGTCATGCTGCATGGCCTCAATGCGTATGGCTTTGCCTGGGACCGGCGGTTCAACGAAGAGAACGTCGACCCCAACCGCAACTTCCTGCTTGCTGGCCAGCCGTTCGCAGGCTCGCCGCCTGGCTATGCGGAACTAGATCCGTTTCTCAACCCGAAGCGGCCACCATCATCGTGGGAACCCTTCACTGCGAAGGCCGCCTGGTTGATCATGCAGCATGGCATGAGGAAACTTCGCAGCGCGATCGCAACGGGCCAGTACGACTACCCGCAAGGATTGTTCTTTGGCGGCAAGGGGCCGTCACACATGCAGACGATCCTGCAGCAGAACATGCCCCGCTGGCTGGCAGGCAGCGAGCAGGTCATGCATCTTGACTTTCACACGGGCCTAGGCGCCTGGGGGACTTGGAAGCTGTTGATTGATTACAAGCTGACCGACCTTCAACGGGAGACCCTCACCCAAACCTTTGGGGCGGATTCGTTCGAAGCCAACGTGGATAGCGAGATTGCCTACGATGCGAAAGGTGGTTTCGGGCAGTGGTGCGTTGCCCAGAAGTTCGCCCCGGATTATCTGTTTGCCTGTGCCGAGTTCGGAACGTATTCGCCCGTGAAGGTCCTTGCTGGTCTGCGGGCCGAGAACCAGGCCCATCACTGGGGCAGCGGAGAGGATGCGAGCACGCAACGCGCGAAGGAATTCCTTAAAGAACTTTTCTGCCCGGCCGATGCGAAGTGGCGAACGCAAGTCGTGCAGAAGAGTCTGGAACTTGTCCGACAAGCCGAAGAGGGTATGTCTGGCGAGCACAGCGGATGACACCGCCGGCGATCATCACCCCAGATAAACAATCATCGCGCGATTGGATGCGGCCGTTTCCGAGACGAATGCTTGCAATTGTTGAAAGTACTCGGTGACGTAACCAATACATTCTTCCTTCGGTTCGTCTTTCCAGACTTCCGGATATATTCCGTACTTGGCGAATTCGGCAGGATCAGCATTGTCATATAGGTTCTGAGCATCCATGGACGACAGTACCGCGTCGATCTCTTTGACCTCTTGGGAAGTAAATCCGCGTGGGTAGCCATAGCCAACTTCTTCAGCGATCTCCTGTCCACCATGCACGATGAACGCCTCCGGGCCTTCGCCTTCCCAGTCGGTCCCGGTCAGCAGAAAGTGGATGCCATGCCAGGCCTTGTCGACATCGGTTTCGGAAACCGGTTTCGAAAGCTGCCACGAATCGACTTCGGTTTCAGGATGCAACTTCGCTCCAAACAACCGAGCCAGCCACGAAGGTTGCCGACGCGGCGGAATGGAATCATCCCAAAGCAGATGAACTCTTCTGGGCTCGTGGATAATCGCCTCAAGGTCTTCATCCTCCAGGGCACAGAAACAACCAATCATTCCCATCGAACGAGTCCTCGTTAGGGTCGTTGAAAATCAATCCGAGACCATGCTAAGCGATTTGCTCGTAGGCAATGTAGCGTGATCCTCCACTGGAGAATACCTTTGGCGTGGATAATCGTCTGGCTGGTGCCATCGGTCAAACTGTACCGGCTTTACCTATCGCGATGGGCAGGAAGCTGCCCGGCGATGCGCTTTAACGCGTAGGATAGTTGCCTTGAGCATGTTTGCGGCTTAAGATAGCGTTTTTCTCTTCAAATTCTCGGGTTTTCCCCTCGCCATAACTCCTCGAAGGATCTTTCCCTTGAATCGACTTCCTAGACTGTTGTTGGTTTTGTTGGTCGCTACGACCTTTGCCAGTTGCCGCGCCAAGACGGAGAATCAAGCAGCCGGTAGCGGCGGTTACGAGTTCCCCATCGAAGCAGGCAAGTATCGTATTCTTGGGATTCGTACCGACAACACCGACCATGCCCGGGCCAAGCAAAATGCCGAGTCGGCGATTGCCAACAATCCGAACCTGAAAGCGATGGTTGGGCTGTGGGCCTACAATCCGCCCATGATCTTGAGTGCGGTCGAAGGAGCCGGCAAGACGGGCCAGATTCAAGTCATCGGTTTTGATGAAGACCCGGTCACGCTCAAAGGAATCGAAGACGGCAAGGTACACGGCACGGTCGTTCAGCAGCCGTTCGTCTTCGGATACAAGTCGGTTGAGTTTCTCTCGGCTTTGGCTCGCGGGCAGTCGCTCGACATCCCGGAAAGCAATTTGATCTTCGTTCCCTTCAAAGCCATCCGTAAGGACAACGTCGAAGAGTTTCAGGCCGAACTGAACCGCATCAAAGCGGGCAACGGAACGCCGCCTCCGCACAACCAGCCGAATTACGACACCAGCGAGAAGGTGAAGATCGCCTTCCTGACCAATACGGTCGATCCCTTCTGGAACTATGCCGAAGAAGGAGTTCGCGTTGCCGAGCCGATCTTCAACGCTGAGTGCGAAGTCTACCATCCGCCAAATGGTACGCAGGAAGAGCAAAAGCGTTTCATCGAACGCAAGATCGGCGATGGCTGCCAGGCACTTGCCATGAGCCCGAGTTCGCCGGAGAGCCAAACCGGTTTGATCAACAAGGCGGTGGAAGCGTTCCATGGTAACGTCATCTGTCACGACTCGGACGCCCCCAACAGCAAGCGTAAGTTCTACATCGGCACGCACAATTACCTGGCCGGCCGCGAAGTGGGACGCCTGGTGAAGGAAGCCATTCCCGACGGCGGCGACGTGATGATCTTCGTCGGCATGATGGAACAACTCAACGCCCAGGAGCGCAGTGCCGGCGTGATCGACGAACTGCTGGATAAGCCGATTCCTGAAGAGATCGCCAAGTATCTGCCCAAGGATGAAGTAACCCAGGAAGACAAACCAGCGGAAGAGCCTTCGCCGGAGTCGACTTCCGAGCCGACGCCGATGAAGGAAGAAACCTCGCCCGAAGCGGAGAGTTAATCGCGACTTGCCTATGAAGTCTTCACCCCCTCCGTTTTTAGAAGTCGAGCGAATCTCGAAACGCTTTCCCGGCGTCAAGGCTTTGTCGGAAGTCTCGCTGCAGGTGGGTGCCGGCGAGTCGATTGCCGTCATCGGCGAAAACGGCGCCGGCAAGAGCACGCTGATGAAGATCCTGGCCGGCATCCAATCGCCTGACTCCGGCACCATTCGCGTCGAAGGTAAGCCGGTAGAGATTCGCGGCGTGACCGACGCGCTGGAGCTGGGCATCGCGCTGATTCATCAGGAATTGAATCTGTGCGATAACCTTTCGGTCGGTGCCAATATCTACCTCGGCCGCGAGCCGAAGAAGCTCGGTTGGATCGATCAGGCCCAGGTGAACGCGCTGTCGCGAAAGTATCTCGACCAGGTCGGGCTGAAGGTCGATCCGCGCAAGACCCTGGCAGATCTATCGATTGGTCAGCAGCAGCTTGTCGAAATTGCCAAGGCACTTTCCTGCAACGCCAGGCTGTTGATCATGGACGAGCCGACCTCGAGTCTTTCGGCCCGCGAGGTCGAACGGCTGTTCGAGGTGATCCAGTCGCTGCGAGCATCCGGGGTGAGTATCGTTTACATCTCGCACCGCCTGAGCGAAGTGCACCGCGTGTGCGATCGGGTGGTGGCCCTGCGCGATGGTCAGAACAGTGGCGAATTGGCCCGCGAAGAGATCTCGCACGACAACATGGTACGGCTGATGGTCGGGCGTTCTCTCGATCAGTTTTACGCTCACCAGCCCATGACCCCGGGCGAGGTGGTGCTTCGCGTGAACAACGTTCGCACGAATGCCCATCCCCACAATGAAATCAGTTTCGAGCTACGAGCCGGCGAGATTGTCGGGCTGGCTGGTCTGGTCGGGGCAGGGCGGACCGAACTGCTTGAGACCCTCTTTGGCATCCATCCGCCAGAAAGGGGCACGATCGAGGTCTCGGGAAAACCAGCCACGATTCGATCTCCCCAGGATGCGATCGCCCACGAGATGTTCCTGGTGCCGGAAGATCGTAAGCAGCAGGGGCTCGTCTTGCCGATGGACGTCGGGCAGAATACCACGCTGCCGGGGCTGCATCGGCTGTCCACCTTCTCGTGGATCGACCCGCGGCAGGAACAAAAGCTGGCCGACGACATGGTCCAGCGAATGCGGGTCAAAACACCCAGCACGCGGCAGATCATCCAGTACCTCAGCGGCGGCAACCAGCAGAAGGTGGTTATCGCCAAGTGGTTGGCCATGAACCCGAAGATACTGCTGCTGGATGAACCGACCCGCGGAATCGACGTGGGAGCGAAGCACGAAATCTACGAACTGATGGAAGAGCTTGCCCGCAAAGGGGTGGCAATTCTGTTCGTTTCGAGTGAAATGGAAGAGATCCTGGGAATGGCCGACCGCGTGCTGGTGATGCACGAAGGGGCTATGTCGGGGGAACTGTCACGAGACCAACTCAGTGAAGAGGCGGTCATGCATCTTGCCACCGGTCAGCAGTTGACGGCCGCCGAATAAGAGAAGCACTGAATGCTTAAGAATATTGTTCTATTGCTGTTGATCTTCGCCATCTTCGGCGTGACGGCGTTGATCGCTCCGACATTCGCCAGCGGCTACAACCTCGATATCATGGCCCGTTGGACCGGGCTGTACGGGATCATGGCGATCGGGGCCGCGTTTGTGATCATCGCCGGCGGCATCGACCTTTCCATGGGGTCGATGGTCGCGTTGGTTGGCGTGCAGTTTGGCATTTTGATCAACGATCAGCAGATGAACCCGTATGCGGCGATGGTCATCGTGCTGGTCGGCGCGATGTTGATTGGGCTCGGGTATGGGTTGTTGATCACGAAGCTAAAGCTGCAACCGTTCGTCGTCACGCTGTGCGGCTTGCTGGTGCTTCGGAGCGTCGCACGCTACCTGGCGCACGACGACAAGATCTCGAACTTCGTCACGCCGGATGGTGGCACCGACATCGCCTATTTGACCTCGGCCGATTTTCTATGGATACCGCTTCCCCTGTGGATGCTGTTGATCCTGGGCGTTCTCTCGGCGTTGGTCTTGAACAAGACGACCTTCGGGCGTTATCTGAAGGCGCTAGGCAACAACGAGCAAGCGGCCCGTTACAGCGGGATCAATACCGACTGGATCACGATCGCGGCGTACATGGTATGCTCGCTGATGGCCGGCATCTCGGCCATTCTATTCGCCATCGACCTGAACAGCGTCGGCCCGAACGAAGCCGGGACCTTCTACGAACTGTACGCGATCGCCGCGGCGGTCCTGGGTGGATGCAGCCTTCGCGGCGGCACCGGATCGATCGTAGGCGTGATCCTCGGCACGGCCATTTTGCGAGAACTCTACCAGGCGATCGAAACGCTGCAAGTTTCCGAACTGGAAGGCACCGTCATCGGCATCGTCATCCTGGCCGGCGTGATCGCCGACGAGATCATCCGCCGCGTGGTCGATGCCCGCCGACGGAAACAGGAAGCGGCTGCGGCAAGCGGGTAAGGTAGGGCCCGCGTGTCACGGGTCGTGAAGCTGGTACCCGGTATCCGACCCGCGACACGCGGGCCCTACATTTCTTAGCCAAAGAACGCCACGGCGTTCTGGAACACCTTCAAACCTTCACCAGGATCGGTCCCTTCGCCGCGGGTCCAGCGGGGGTGGTGGGTTCGGTCGATGTAGCGTTCGGGGTGGGGCATCAGGCCGAAGATGCGGCCGGTTTCATCGCATACGCCGGCGACGTGACGCTGGGCACCGTTGGGGTTGTCGGGGAAGGTGATGGCGTCCTCCCCGACGCGATTGGCGGCGTACGTCAAGCAAAGCTGACCGGCGGCTTCCAGGGCGTTGAGCGTCGCTTCGTCGCGAGCTACGAAACGTCCTTCGGCGTGAGCGACCGGCAGGTACATCTGCTCGATGCCCTGCAGGAAGACGCACTTGTTGCCGGCCGTCTTCAGGTTCACCCAGCGATCCTGGAACATATGGCAGTCGTTCCAGGCCAGCGTGCTGGATGGCAGGCCTTGTTCGTCGTCGGCCAGCAGCAAACCTGTTTTGATCAGGATCTGAAACCCGTTGCAGATGCCCAGGATCAGCTTGCCGTCTTCGTGGAACTTCTTGACGGCGTCCATCAGGTGATGACGGAACAAACTGCCCACGATGCGGCCGGCGGAGATGTCGTCGCCGTAGCTGAAGCCCCCGGCAAGGGCGAGGATTTGATAATCGTGAAGTAGCTCAGGCTTTTCCAACAGGCGGTTCAAGTGCACGCGATCGGCGGTGGCACCCGACTGCTCGAAGGCAAAGGCGGTTTCCTGGTCGCAGTTGGTTCCAGGCGAGCGAATTAACAAGGCTTTAGGCTGAGCCATCGTACGAGATCTTTCCGTGTCACTACCAGTTCAGGGGAGCTTGCCAAGCCTGTTTCAACAATTCGATCGGTTCATCGAGCAGCGTGGTTTCGCCATGGGTGACGACCAGCTCTTTGTGCTCGGCTACCTGACCAATGTGGGCAAACGGTGCGTCGCCAAGTGCCGCTTCAAACGCATCCGCCGATTCTTCCGGCACTTCGCAGACGAAACGCGTATTCGATTCGCTGTACAACAGCTGAACGGCCGAGGGGCTTTCCAACCGGTGCGGAATATCGTCGAGCGAGATGTTCGCGCCGATTCCGCCGGCGAAAGCCATTTCAGCGACGGCCACGGCCAGACCACCTTCGGATAAGTCGTGGCATGCCCGAACGGTCTTGGCTTGGATCGCCGCGTGAATGCCGCCGAAGACCTTCTTGGCCAGGTCGGTATCGACTTGAGGTACCTGCCCCCCCAGCTTGTCGTTGACCACGCTCCAGTGCGAACCGCCCAATTCGTCCTTGGTCAGGCCGACCAGGTACAAGCGGTTGCCGGACTGCTTCAGGTCCATGGTGACGCAGGTCGAAACGTCGTCGACCTGACCCATGGCACTGATCAGCAGCGTCGATGGAATGGCGATCGTCTTTTTGTCGCCGTGCTCGTCGAAGTAGCTGAATTCGTTGTTCAGGCTGTCCTTGCCGCTGATGAACGGCGTACCCAGAGCGACGGCCAGATCGCGGCAGGCCAAAGCTGCCCGGACCAGCGTGCCGAGCGTTTCCGGTCGATCGGTATAGCCCCAGCAGAAGTTGTCGAGGATCGCGATTTTCGCAGGATCGGCACCGACGGCCACGCAGTTTCGCAGAGCTTCGTCGATGGCACTGGCGGCCATGTCGTACGGGTCGAAGTCGCCGAAGTACGGATTCATGCCGCAGGAAAGGACGATGCCTTTGCGGCTGTTGAGGACAGGGCGAACCACGGCGGCATCGCTGGGGCCATCGTTCTGCACGCCGACCAGCGGCTTGATCACGCTGCCTCCTTGGACTTCGTGATCGTACTGACGGATGATCCATTCCTTGCTGGCCACGTTGAGCGAGCTGAGGATCTTGCGAAGGTCGTCGCCGAGCGACTTGCCATCGTCGCCGTTAAGCGTAAGCGGCTGCGTCGTTGGCGGAGTGAAGACCGCGTCGCGAACGATCGGCGGGCGGCCATCGTGCAGGAACCGCATGTCGAGCTGGCCAACCGTGTTGCCGTTGTAGGTCAGCGTCAGATTGCCGGTCGGAACGAACTTGCCGAGTACGACCGCTTCGCTCCCTTCCGAGGCGAACAAGGCTTGCAGTTCCGGCCATTTCTCTTCCGGCACGGCCAGGACCATGCGTTCCTGGGCTTCGCTGATCCAGATCTCGGTGTAAGTCAGGCCTTCGTACTTGAGAGGAGCCTTTTCGAGCCAGACTTCGGCTCCAAGCTCTTCTCCCATTTCGCCGACCGCGCTAGAGAAGCCACCGGCACCGCAGTCGGTCACGGCGTTGTACAAGTTACGATCGCGGGCCTCGAGCAGGACGTCGAGCACCATCTTTTCGGTGATCGCGTTGCCGATTTGCACGGCACCGCCGGAAAGGGATTCGCTTTCGCTGGTGAGTTCGGCCGAGCTGAACGTGGCACCGTGGATGCCGTCTCGGCCAGTACGACCACCGACGGCCACGATCAGGTCGTTCGGTTGAACTTCCTTGAACGACTTGTCGACGGGGATCAGCCCGACGTTGCCACAGTAGACCAGCGGATTGCCCAGGTAACGTTCGTCGAAGTAGACGGCACCGTTGACCGTGGGAATGCCCATGCGATTGCCGTAGTCACGCACGCCGCTGACGACACCCTTCATGACGCGACGCGGGTGCAGCACGCCTTGCGGGAGGCTGCCGGGGTCGGTCTCAGGCGGAGCGAAGCAGAAAACGTCGGTATTGCAGACCGGTTTGGCACCCATGCCGGTGCCCATCGGGTCGCGAATCACGCCCCCGATGCCGGTGTTGGCACCGCCGTACGGTTCCAGGGCGCTGGGGTGATTGTGCGTTTCGACCTTGAAGCAGACGTTGTACTCGTCGTTGAACGTGACGATGCCGGCGTTGTCCTTGAAAACGCTGACGCACCAGTCGTCATCGCCCAGGCTTTTGCGAATCTGCTGGGTCGCGGCGAAGATCGTCTCCTTCAACATGTTGTCGAAGTGTAGCTCTTGCTTTTCGTCCTTGTAGGCGATCTTACCGGCGAGCGTTTTGTGGCTGCAGTGTTCGCTCCAGGTTTGGGCGACCGTTTCCAGTTCGATGTCGGTCGGATCGCGGCCCAGTTCCTGGAAGTATTTCTGGATGGTCTGCATTTCGACCAGCGTCAGGTACAACTGGCCTTCCTTGCTGAGCAGTTGCAGGTGATCGTCGTCGAGCGAGCGGATGTTGATGGTCTTCAGCTCGAACGGTTGCGACTTGCCGAACGACAGGCGTTCCAGATCCATCGGACCGTAGATGACCTGTTCGACCGAGTCGTTGGCCAGCAGTTTGGTGACCAGACGCTCGGTTTGGGCGTCGTCCAATCCGCCGATCCAATACTTGTGGAACGTGCGAACGGCCTCGGCTGGCTGGCCGAAGTCGGCGATCGCCGCTTGAGTACTTTGGGCCACGGGATCCATCACGCCGGGCTTGGGCATGACGTAAATCAGGCGGTCGTACAGCGAGGAAGGGGTTTCGGCCATGATGGCTTCCCCTGCCTGAGCGACGACGGCCCGCTGGACCACGTTGTCGACCAGCAGTTGGTCGGCCAGCAGCTTGATGTGATCCGCGTCGAAATCGGCCTGGACGAGAAATCCGTGTGCCGTGGCAATTTCGAGATGGGTGGCGATTTGCAGGTCTTCGGCGTCGGCAACGATGGAGGCGGCCAATCGATCGACGTGTCCCGAAGCGGGATAGATGTCAACTTCCCACAATGTCACGGTGGTGCTTTCCCTGTTTTAGGAGCTTGATCCAGTGCTCTTCTTGACCTGCTTCCAGCGAGGTTCGAAAGGCAGCCAGCAATTTCTCAAAGTTCGCTAGCGTCTGCAAGACGTGGCCCCGATTGGTGGTGAGGATCTGACGCCACAAATCGATGTCTCCAGCGGCAATACGCGTGGTATCTGCCCAACCCGTACTGGTGAACTTAAGCATTGCTTCGGGGGTGGAAGCTGCCACCAGTGCGGCGATAACGTGGGGCATATGGCTCGTAGCGGCCACGATGGCGTCGTGCTCGCTGGGGTTCATTTCGTGGACTTCACTCCCCAGCGATTCCCAAAATTTGCGGACAGTCGCTTTGGCGGTTCTATCCGTTTCGGCCACCGGCGTCACGATCGTCACGCGATTCTGGAATAGATCGGCGGTCGCGAAATCGCTGCCACTCTTGTCGCTGCCAGCCATCGGGTGGCTGCCGACGAAGTAGACGTCCTTGCGGCCGCGAATCGACTCACTCAAATGGAGGGTATCGACAATCTTTTGCTTGGTACTGCCGGCATCGGTGATGATGGTGCCAGGCCGGCAAAAGGGTACCAACTGTTCGACCAGTGGTACGATCGACTCGACCGGCGAGCAAACGACGATCAAATCGGCCCCACGGATGCCGGCTTGCCACTGGGTGGTTCCTTCCGTGATACAACCTTGCCGCTGGGCCTTGGCCAGCTTTTCTTCACTGCGACCGATGCCCACTACTTTGCCGGCAATCTTTCGCTTCTGCGCAGCCAGACCGATCGAGCCGCCAATGAGCCCCACGCCGAGAATCGCGATTTGTTGAAATTCAGGCATCGGACGCCATATGTGCAGGATGGGCAGACAAAAACGAGTTGGAATTATAGCAAAAATTCGCGCTACGGTACTTCGACTCAGGCGAAAACCGACGGAGTTTTCCGTGGCCGCCTGGCAACGAAAAGAGCCTGGAAGTTCCCCCTCCAGGCTCTTGGATGATCACGTATTGGAAAGCCTAGTCTACGAGTTGTCGGGCAAACGCACCAACGTCATCTGCTGTGTCGCTCCATCCTCATAGCGAAGAACGACCGGAGTCTCCGGCTGCGTCAGGCTATTCAGGTCGGTCTCGAAGCTCACCTTCTGGCTGTCGCCGACAGACCAGGCAACCTTTTGCGTTTGCTTGTCGAGCGATCCGGAAATCGGCTGGCTATTGTCCGAGATGATGTTGTAGTAAGAACCGGCGATGTTCCCGCTCTTACTCACCGAAAGCTGCATGAGCATTTGCGGCTGTGACTTTTCGCTTTGCAACAACGCGTAGACGCCCAGTGGCATCCAGGCTTCGTTGGATTGCGGCGTAACGTTCAGCTGGGCAGGCTGTTGAGCCTCTTCGGTGCTGGTAGCAGCAGGTTCTCCTTCGACGTAGACGACGGACTCGTTGTAGTTGTAGCTGACCGGGGTCGTGGAAACTCCGGCAACCCAGCCAGTTACGGCTGCGAAGCTGGCGGCCGCCCAGGCATCGGCATGAGGATGCGTGTACTGCCAGGCCTGTGGGTGAGCGGCGTACCAGGCCGCCGTGAAAGGTTCCGGCTGACCGGCCAGGTGGTTGGAAACATCGTTGTAGATCTCGCCGGAGCGCTGCGAGAAGTTCTCCTTCGCTTGGACTGCTTTGGGTTGCAACTCGCTCTTCCTGTTACTCATACTATCCTGACGATCGGCAATCGATTGACTGCGGTCTTCGGGAAGCCCCAAGAATTCCTGTAGCTTTGCCTGGGAAGTTCCGGTGACAGTCGGCCGATCGAGCGGCTTGCCTTCGAGGAAGCTCGAGAGTTTGTCTTGTGCCGAAAACTTGCTGAGGTCTCGTGGTGCGGAGTTGAAACGCTGCGATAGGTCACGCGAAGCAGGTTTCGAAGGGATGGATGTATTTCGAATGTTGCCCTGGTTCAAACCTGGGTTGCCCTGGGGAGTCGGACGCGAGGTACCTCTCGAAGGACCGGCACCGCCGCGGCCCCCGCCACGAGGGCCTGCCATACTATCGACGACCAGAAGACTAGTGAGACACAATGCGAGCGCGCATACCAAGCTGAAGTTCTTCATCAATTTTCCCACCAATGCTGTAGACCTAGATGTCTGGAAAAGAAGCGAGACGGAATGCGATGTCCGTCATCAGTAACCATAGGGCTAACTCGGCCTTTTGAGGGGTAGTTTCAGGCAGCTTTCATAAAAGATCATGAATTCCACATTCCATAAATGCGCACAGCCGAAGGAAACGCACCGTCCGCAAATTCAGCATGAGCCGCACAGGGCAACTCGGGCGGTTGCCGATAGGCAATCATGCCGTCCGGCTTGCATCTTTTGCAGCCCTTTCGCATGATGAAACCAGTTGCCACTTTCATCCGGAACCGTTCATGCTCTTCTCACCACGCATTCGTACTGGTCAACTCGTTCAACTGTGTCGGCACGTCGGCGGGCAACTTCATGCAGGGGTCGACATTCTTCGTATTTGGAAACGCGAGGCGGAACGTGCCATGGGCACCCGACGTTACATGATGCAGGTCATTGTCGACAGTATCGAGAACGGATGTACGTTGCACGAAGCGGTCAACAATACTGGTGACTACTTTCCGAAGCTGTTTCGGCAGATGGTGCAACTGGGGGAACAGACAGGACATCTCGACAAGATCTTTTTGGAGATTGCCGATCAGTATGAGGAACGCATTGCTCTGCGGCGTTCTTTCTTGGCTGGCATTGCGTGGCCTCTAATTGAGTTGAGCGTTGCGATTTTGATTGTGGGAATTGTGATCCTGGTGCCGGCCTTCTTGCCGAACGGCCTTAACGGCCAGCCGATCGACATTCTGGGGATAGGTCTCATCGGAGTGAAAGGGCTGGCCACCTATGCCGCCTTTCTCTTTACTGTCTTCTTTGTGCTGTTTGCTATTTACTTCCTTTGGAGCCGGGGTGGTTTGACATTCCTGCAACTGGATCGCCTGGTGATGAACATCCCATGGCTTGGTGAATCGATCAGGACAATGTGTCTAGCGAACATGGCTTGGGCATTGTCGCTGACGATCGGAGCGGGCATGGACATTCGCAGAGCCATGCGACTGTCCCTTGAGGCGACTCGCACTCGGTATTACGAACAATTCAAGGAACAGGTTGATCGAGAGCTGATCAACGGGGAAGAGATTCACGACATTTTGCGTCGTACGAGAAGCTTTCCGGCCGATTTTCTGGACTACGTAGAAACAGGTGAGATATCGGGCCGGCTTACTGAATCGATGGCCAAGCTTGCTGAAAGCTATCAAGAGAAGTCGAAAGCCGCGCTTCGTGCGATCTCGGTCATTGGGGGCATGCTGGTCACTATGCTCATCTTTGGAATTATGATTCTCCTGATTTTCAAGTTTGCCATGTTTTACATTGGCATACTCAATGAGGCGATTGACAATCCGCTGGGGGATCCACGCCGATAGCCTTCCTGTCCCCACTCCCCCGCAGACGGTGGAACGGGGGACCGGATGTGGTTGTTTGCCCGCAAGAAACGAACAACGGCCACGCGATGGTGGCCGTTGTATTTTCGCTGAACCTCAGCCAGCGTTAGTTGGCCGAAGGTTCCTGCTCGGTGGGCTTGCTTTGGCCGTTGGCCAGGGCTTCCGGGTCTTCCGTATAACGAACCAAGGCTTCGGGCAGTTCGATGCCGCCGATGTCTTTCATGACCTGCATCATCGGAGGCAAGGTCTTGGCCATGCCGCTGAGCCAGTCGGCCGTGTTCGAGCGGCCGTTTTGACCGCCACCTTCCCAGACGACCACCTTGTCGAACTTGATGTTCGAGATCGCCTTGGCACTGGTTTCGGCCAGCGTGTCGAGGTGTTCCAGCAGCATCAGCTGGAAGGCTTCCTTGCTGCTACCACAAGCTTCGACGATTGCCTTCAAACCTTCACCCTTCTTGGCCAGCTTTTCGTATTCACCGCGGGCCTCGGCTTCCAGTTTGGCGTAGATCGCGTCGGCTTCGGCCTGGGCCAGGATACGACGTCGGGCAGCTTCGGCGGCCGAATCGACTTCGATCTTGGCTTTCTCGGCTTTGGCCGGAGCTTCGAGCAGTGCACGCTTTTCAGCTTCCACACGTTCGGCTTCGGCGATGGCCGCTTTGGCGAGGGCATGGTTCTCGGCTTCTTTCACGGCACCTTCCGCTTCGCGGCGGCGGATTTCACCACGTTCATACGCGTCGGCCCGCTTGACGGCCAGTTCGGCCTTCGAGGCCGCGACCTTGGCTTCCGAAAGGTTTTCCCCTTCGATGGCCTGAGCGTCGGCTTCGGCGATCTTGATACGCTTTTCGCGTTCGGCGTCTTTCACGCGAGCTTCGCGCTCGAACTCGGCGTTACGTTCCCCAATGATGGCTTCGGCGTCGGCGTCGGCCATGCGAATACGCTTGTCACGTTCGGCATCTTTCACCGCGATTTCACGTTGGAACTCAGCCTCGCGTTCACCGACGGTTTGTTCTTTTTCGAGCTCGGCGATACGGATGGCCTGTTCGCGTTCGGCTTCGCGAGTACCGATCATTCGGGCCTTGGTCGCGTTGGCGACTTCGACTTCCCGGTCACGCTGAGCGGCCGTGACACGGATTTCACCCATCTTCTCGTTGTCGGCCACGTCACCACGAGCCTGTTGAATGGCGAGCGAGGCGGCCTTCTGACCGATGGCGTCGATGTAGCCTGACTCGTCGGTGATGTCGGTAATGTTCACGTTGATCAGCACCAGGCCGATCTTGTTGAGTTCCGGTTCGAGCGAACGCTGGATGTGTTCGAGGAACGTGTCGCGATCGCGGTTGATTTCTTCGATCCGCATCGAGGCGATCACCTGGCGCAGCTGACCGAAAATAAGTTCTTCCGCTTGTTTGCGGATTTCGTTGGTGGTCAAGCCGAGCAAACGAACGGCCGCGTTGTCCATGACGCCAGGCATGGTGCCGATGGCTACGGTGAAGCAGCTGGGGACGTTCACGCGGATGTTTTCCGAAGAAAGAGCACCGCGCAGCGGGATTTCAATTTGAATCGGTTCCAGGCTCAAATAGGCATAGTCCTGGATCAGCGGGATGACGAACTTCGCACCACCGTGAACCGTTTGAGCCGACTTGCCACCGCCGGTGCGGCCGTAAACGACCAGCACGCGGTTACTCGGGCAGCGTTTGTACTGGCTTTGCAACAGGATCAAAAACCCGAAGAAAGCCATCACTACCAAAATGGCAATGATCGAAATGATGCCCCAAGTCGTGCCGAACCAACTGAGCAGTCCGTCAGAGCCTTGGGCTAATAACAGGGCGTATTCCATGAGCGGGGTTCCTCGGTGTCGAATCTCAGTGCCGGCGCAATCCGCGCGCAGCGGCATCTAGGTGTATGTAGGTTACGATCTACCCATCCTGGGGCAATCGATCGAAGACAAGACGTTTTTCTAGTGCGCTTGTGCCGTTTGTTCCGGTTCTGCGGAATCGGGCCGCACGTCGACCTGGGTCGTCAGGGGGATGACCAACACGATCGTTGGACTCACGATTTCAATGACCTCAACCGGCGTACCGGTCGTTAGCTTTTCGTCGGCAGTCGTCTGGGCGGCGAACTCGACCAGTTGATCCTGCACGCGAAGCTGGATCTTGCCGACGCCGCTTTTATGGGCAGGGATCGGAATGTAAACGGTGCCATGTTCGCCAAGGGTATTGTGGATGCGGACGGTCCCATCCTGGGCCAGCTTCATCATCAGTTGCATCATCCAGTGCACGCCATACATGGCGGCCAGGCCAAAGATCACCGCAATGGTGAACGAAACCGGTTGGTTCAAGTCAGCCGACAGGCAAGCGAGCCCGGCGAGTCCGAAGAAGGTTAACGCGGTCACAATCGTTTTAAACGAAAGAACCCCAAACAGGGCCGTCGAGCCGTGGGAATCGCCGGTGAAATCGTCGGGCATGTCATCCGGAATGTCGTCCGGCATATCGGTCCCTTCCAGGCCCACGCCCACGACCGCCAGCAGAAACTGGAGGACGAATACCGTTCCAGCCACAACAGCACAGCCGAGAAACACCCAGTACAAGGACATCAGACGAACCTTTCACAAAGACAAGCTAACGGAAGTAGCGTTTTCATCCCGGTATTCGGCCATTTTGCGGCAATCTTGGCCACAAAATGCGGAAATCCGAGCGGAAGCTCTTCTGCCCGTATCTTGGGGTATGGGGGGCAGGGCGTCAAATGAATTCCCCACGTAGGGCAGGGGTTTTTCCCCACAGGGCACAGAGTGCACCGAGGGGAGACGGAAGAGGAGGAATTCTAACCACGGATTACATGGATGGTCACGGATAGGAGGTGAGTTGCCGATGCTGCCCGTTATTTGTGATCGTGTGTCCGAGCACGAAAAACGCCTGAGACCAACGGTCCCAGGCGTTTCGAATTCTCAGTGCTCTCTGTGTCCTCTGTGGCTAATCTCTTAAACCTCAGCAAACCCCGTCTTGCGGTTGTACAGCTTTTCCTTGGTGCTCCACAGACCGGCCGACGGGGTCGCGATGAAGAAGATCTCTTCGCCGTCGGGCATCGTGTTGAAGCCTTCCTTCAGTTGGTCGATCGGGTAACGCTTCAAGGTTTCTTCGTAGTCGGCGTAAGCGAAGTGAACCTGTTCGACTTCTTCCTGCTTGAGGTGACCCGGGGCGTAACGAATGGTGAAGCGGCCTTCGGAGGTACCGTGCATCAGGTGAGCCGTGCCGTGGGCCAGGTCCTGCATGTCTTCGTTTTCTTTGTACAGTTCCAGGATCTTTTCGGTCGGCTGGTAACCATACTTGCGAATCAGCGCGTCAACGTCGGGCTGTTCGCCGAATCGTTTCAGGCCTGGGGCGATGACCAGCAGTTCGCCGCCGTCGGCAATCGCCATGCGGGTACGGTAAACGCTTTTGTTTGCAACCCAGGTGCTGAAGAACTCGTCCCCTTGCATGACGCAGACGATCTTCTTGACCGGCTCGTCGAAGACGGTGATGTTCTCGGCTCGCGACTGCCTGGCGGCGTTCAGGTAGGTTTCGAGATCGTCGCCGATGTGGATCCCGGTATGAACGAGTTCCCCTTCTTCATTGCGGGCGAGAACGACCTGGACGTAGAAGTCCGGCAGGTGGCCCAGCATTTCATCTTCGGCTTTGTTGAACACGGCACGCACGGGCGTAATGAGGTTACCGAGGTTGTTCTCGATCCCGCAACTGGCGGCCATCATGTGCGAAGTGCAGATCAGGTCCTTGCCGGCCAGGCCGATGAAATAGTTCTTGTTGTGGTTGGCGAAGCCCAACACCTCGTGCGGGACGACGTGACCGATGTTGATGATCAGGTCCCATTGCTCTTCCATCAGCATCTTGTTCAGCCAGATCGGAATGGCCCAGTCGGCGGCACCATCGCTGATCTCTTTGACGAAGTCGGCCGAGACCTCGCCTACCTTGACGCATCCATCCCGCCAGTCGTGGGCGTGGATGATCTCGTTGGGGATGTTGCCGAACATCTGCTTGTTCTGCTCAGGCGTGTGCGGCTCGTGCTGACCGAGGGTTGGGATTACGTGGATCTCAGCTTCGTCCTTGAGCTTCTCCCAGAAGTACTCGGTGATCCAGCCAGACCCAGAGTGCATGCGGGTAATGTCGGGTGGAAGCAGCAGAACTCGCTTCGGAGTGCCACAGATCCGCTCGCGAGCTTCTTCGATCGCTCGGTCGAGAATGGCAAGCAGCTCTGGTTTTTTGATTTCTTTTGCGGTCTCGGAAATCCAAGGCATGGCTAGGGTTAATCCAAACTGAGGGTGAATGCGAGAGAAGCGTGAGACTTGCCCTTCCGTTCCCGGCGAAGGGAAGAGCGTTGGGGCGTTGGTACCTGGGTCGCCCCTCACCCTAGCCCTCTCCCCGGAGGGGCGAGGGGACAGGAAATAGTTATGGGCTTGGTACCTGTTTACGTTGTTTTAACGGGTAGCTTGGCGTCGCGCCAATTCCACCAAGGTTCGAACCGCAAATCCGGTCGCTCCACCACCGCAGTACGGCTTGGGTTTTTCCGCGAACGAAGGACCGGCGATATCGATATGGGTCCAGGGGGTTTCGTCGACGAATTCTTCGAGGAACTTAGCGGCCGTGATGGCACCACCCCAACGACCGTCACCCACATTCTTGACGTCGGCGATCTGGCTTTTGACCTGTTCGCCAAACTCGGGGTACATCGGCAGTTGCCACATCTTTTCGCCAGTGGTCAAAGCGGCCTGTTCCACTTCGTGGCACCAATCAGGCTCGTTGGTCATGAGGCCGGCGGTATCCATCCCCAGGGCAACCACGCAAGCGCCAGTGAGCGTGGCGAGGTCGACGATCGCCATCGGCTTTTCGTCGAGGGCCACGTTCAGGACGTCGGCCAGAACCAGGCGACCTTCGGCGTCGGTATTCAAAACTTCGATCGTTTTGCCGCTGCGCGAGTGGAGGATATCCCCGAGTTTGTAGCTGTCGCCGGAAACCATGTTCTCGACCAAACCGCACAATGCGACGACGTTGACCGGGATTTTCAGGGCCGAAATCGCTTTGATCGCGCCCAGCACGGTCGCGGCTCCGGCCATGTCGGCTTTCATGGTGATCATGCCGTCGGATGGCTTGAGCGAGAGCCCGCCGCTATCGAAGGTGACCCCTTTGCCGACCAACGCCAAGGGTGGTTCTCCCTTTTTGCCGCCGTTATAGCGAACGATCACCAGGCGCGGATCTTTCACGCTGCCGCGTGCGACCGCCAGAAGGCTACCGCAGTTTTCTTCGGTCAGCTTGGCTTTGTCCCAGACCTCGATGTTCAGGTCGTGGTTCTCGGCGACGACGGCCGCTTCTTCGGCGAAGGTTGCCGGGTAGATGTCGTTGGCACAGCGATTGACCAGCGAGCGGGTCAGGCTGATCGCATTACCCAGGGCGATTCCGTGTTCCAGCACTTCCGGGGTTGCACCATTCCAAACGATCTCGCTTGGTGGAGTTTGCTTCTTTTCCTTGCGGTAGATGTCCTGGCCATTCACGGCAGAAACGGCACCGGCGATCGCTTGCTCCATGAGTTCGCTGGGCCAGAAGTCGTCCAGGTAGAACGCTGCCTTTTCAACCTTCTTGGCCGACAAGCTAACCGCGGCGGTCGCGGCGGCCTCGTAGGCACGCTGCTGATTCAGGTCTTCTTTCTTGCCCAGCCCGATCACATAGATGCGTGTGACGGCGAAGCCGCCGGGGGCCAAAATAGTGGTGACTTCGTTGGCTTTGCCCGTGATATCTGATGATTCGACCAAACGCGTAATGCTTCCGCCGATCTGGTTATCTAACTGGTTGGCCGGCGGCGAGAGGCCGTCTTCGTAAGTTCCCACGACCAGGACATCTCCGGAGAAGTCGGAGATCTTATGTTCGGTACCAGTCACCTTCATCGATTTAGTCTCAGCTCGGCGGTTTGGGATATCAGCGGGATGTCCACTGGAAACGTTGCTATTGTATCGCTGAGAGTGGTTTCCATACAGTGTGGAGAACGACGTGGGGCCCGGATGGCCCAAATCGGTGGGTGTTCGTCATGCGGAGGTCAATAATGGCTCACTTGCGATGCCTGGTGCTGTTCACTGTAATTTCGGCGTTTTTTCCCACAATTGTCATCGCCCAGTCGCCGCGGGTCATGGTGGAACTGGCATTTGTTTCTCGTACCGCGCAGTCGTCCGAGCAGCCGCTAAAAGAGGAATTTGAGAAACAGCTTCAGCAGTCGGAACTGGCCAAGGAAGGTCTCATTCCATTTCTCGATGACTGGCTGCGTGGAAAAGACCGCGATCTACACGAGGTCGACCTGATGCAGTTGAAGGTCTCGCTGGGAGAAGAAGTCGAATTCGTCACACGGCATTCGCTGGCAGCGGAGTTTCAAGACCCAAAAGCGATGTTCCACATGGCCGACATTTCGACGATGCCAGGCGAGAATCTCCTGAGTGATGGCTTGGATGCTACCGTGCGAACTAAGCAGAAACCGGATGGAAAGATCGTTGTTGACTTTCGGTTTGGCAAGCGAATGCCAGCGACCATGGAAAAGGCCGCCGGTAGCGACGAGCCCGTGGTGCCGCTGTTGCATCGGCAGTGGATTAACTCGAATGCCGAATTGTCTTCGGGCGAAACGCTCGTGCTGGGAGGTTTGCTGCGGTCTCAGAAGAAGGATGGTAAGGATCTCATGCAGGAATTGACGATTTTGGTCCGCGTGCACCGGGCCGATCCGGCGCCGTTCCCGGTCAATTAGTTGCGTGGCGTCCTTTTAGGGGGATAGAATCGAACTTGCGCGAGTCATTCTCCCTGAACAATGGAGCCCCCTCATGTCTCTCCGCAGTCTTTTCGTATTTGTTGCTCTTTCTTTCATCGCCGTTCCTTCTCATCTATTTTCTCAGGACGAGGCCGAGCAGGCCGCTTCTCAAGAGTCGGCCGAGGTTGCTGCCAACCAAAGCACGAAGCTGACCGGTCCTCACGCCGACTACTTCCAGACGCTTGATACTAACGGCGACGGCAAAGTCGCCGGCGAGGAAGTCTTTCGCTTGCCCATGACGTTGAAGTCGCTACTGCTTCGAGGACAAGAGCCCCAAGACGTAGTCATCGAATTCGATGAGTTTCACACCAGCATGGAAGAATATAGGAAACGTCTGTTGGAGCGATACGAAAAGCAGCGGATGGAACGGGAAGCGGTGCAGGGACAACGCGACCGCGAACTGGCCTTCATGCGTTATCACCAGTCGCTGATGGGCCAACAGGCAAGCTCCGAGAAGCCGGAACCGGAAGTTAACAAGGTAACGCTCGAGTCGAGCCCTCACGCTGAGTATTTTCGGCACTTCGACAAGGATGGCAACGGCGTGCTGGATGCAAGCGAGCAGCGAAGTCTGCCGGATAGCATCGTTCGATATCTGGATCACACATTCGCCGATGCCTGGCGAACGCATCAAATTACCATTCACGAGTTCCACAACTACTGGGAAGCGGAAAAACAGGCACTAGAGCGTCGTCAGGAGACGACCGCTGAGAACCTTCGATTTCAGAACTACCGCACGAAGTTTCTCGTCGGCGATAGGCCTGAATCGGCAGACGCCGTAAAGCCGGCTCCTGCGCGGGGCGCCCCGGTACGAAGAAGACAGGAAGCCGAAGCGAAGCCGGAGAAAGACGCCGCGAAGAGTTTCACTGTCGAAATCATGATGCTGCGGCGCACCAGTAACGGGCTGCCCGATCGTACGCTGGCTAGTGAGGTCGCAAGTGTGCTCGAAGGCGCTGGTCCAAGCCTTTCGGCCCGGCTGCTGCCGTGGCTGAACGATCCCGATAGCCCCGGGGCCAGCCTGGTCGACTACATCCAGGCTCAGTCGATCGACGGCCAGTCGATCGCCGTCCAACGAGGTGGCAGCGAACCGTATGTCTCCGGCACGACTTCGATGGGGAGCCGAGGCCGAGCCGTCTCGTACAACATGCAAAACGTCGGAACCCTGGTTCGCGTCGAGTCGATCGCCATCCAGGATAGTGACAAGCTGGGCCTTTCGGTGCAGTTCGAGAAATCGTATCTCGAACATGCCAACGACGACGATGAAGAATCGGACGACGAGCCTGAACCATCCAGCGAAGAGAGAGCGGAAGCTTCGGATGCCAGTGACTCGCAGCCAGCGGGTTCTTCCAGGTCCTCGCGCTCAGTGATGCAAGGTTTCGGGCCGCCGACTTCTGAGCCTGCTCCACCCCCGACGATCGCCACGATCACTGCGGAAGGGAAGTTGGTATTGCCAGCCAAAGTGGCTGGCGTCTTGACGGAAATGGCCAAACAAAGTGGCGACACCTTCGAGGAAGTGGTCATTTTGGTTCAGTGGAACTGATTCGCCAGAAAACCATCAGCCGCTGGCATTCGTCCTAGTTGATGGGCATTACTTTTCTCCCTTGGCTGCTCGAAAGGATGATCATGTTCTGGCGACTGACGGCACTGCTGTTCGTGTTCTTTCTCACTCCATCCGCTTGGGCTCAGACTGCCAAGCCGGCGAATCCTTCCAAGATCAGTTTGGAGATTATGGTGGTAACCCTCGCGGCCGATACGCGGCAAGGAGGTTTTGACGAAGACCTGCTATCCGACATAGCTTCGGCCGTGAAGTCTCATGAGTCGAAGCCATGGAGCGTGCTGCAGGGCGCTATTGGCCGCCTGCTACCCAAAGAAAGAGACTCACTAGCCTCCGCGATCGATGCCTACACGCAGCATACGTTCCCCGACCTGGAACAACGCGTCAATTTCGCCACGGCATTTGCTGGCGGGCACGACTCGCATCGTGGTAGCTCGACGATTCCAGCGGCCCAAACCAAAGTGACCGCCGTGCCGTGGATCCTCGATGAAGAACGGTTCGGGCTCGGCGTGACGGTCCTCAGCGAAGTCCCGATGATCGTCTCCGGTCATCATCCACCCCGCGAGCGGGAACAAACCGAGATGACCTCGAACACGCTGGTCAACGACAACGAGGCCAGCATCATCATGTCACGCAGCCACAAGGATGCTCACGTGCAGACGCTGTTGTTGGTGATTGCGAGGGTCTCGCGTTAGGCAAGGTGATTGGCGATGATGATGCACCGCTAGAAATCGCGATTAAGGCATTTCCACTCGAAGAACTTCATAATCTCACGACGTTGTGACTCTCCAATCACGACGGTGAGATCTACTACACCCGCTCGATTGGTCATCCTGACATAACCCCGATTCGTATTTGGGTTTTCGTGTACGTGATGGACATGATCTAAATTGACCATGTAAACTTCGCCATCTTCCGTCTTCAAGTGAAGAAACTCTGCCATACTCGAACTCCGGGTAGTCCGATGGTGATTCTTGCGCCTAAGCTATAGCGTATTGGAGGAACGCTTTTTGCCGAAGGTGAATCGAATCGGCGATCGGATATTTCGTCCGCAATCTTCTACTGCGACAATATGCCGCACGGGCTTCTTCATCCCCTGCTTATAAGGTACAAGAAGAAATACCCGCTCGATTGACAACACGCATGAGGATTCTTCAAGACGATGGAAGTCTTTCCGGTCAATCAATACGATCCGCTGATGCCAGGGATATTGATGGCGATCGTGGCGGTCGTCCATGTGTTTCTCGCCCAGTTTGCGGTGGGCGGGGGGATGCTGCTGTGTTATTTCCAATGGCTGGCGATGACCGGCCGTTGCCCCAATGCGCGGCTATTCGTGCATGGCTATTTCAAGTGGCTGGTGCTGATCAGCTTCGTCGCCGGTGCCGTCACGGGGGTGGGTATCTGGTTCACGGCGATCCAGGTCAGTGCCCCCACGATTGGCGAGATGATTCGCAATTTTCATTGGATCTGGGCGACGGAGTACCTCTTTTTTCTACTGGAAATCTTCGCCGGATATCTCTTCTACCGGTATCACCGCAACATCAGCGATGCGGCTTGCTTGAAACTGCTGGGCATGTACGCGTTTGCGGCCTGGATGAGCTTGTTTTTGATCAACGGCATCATCAGTTGGCAACTCACCCCAGGCGGTTGGATCGATGATCACTGGATCGTTGCCGGGTTCTTCAATCCAACGTTCTGGCCGAGTTTGTTTTTCCGGACGATCGTCGCGCTGACGCTCGCCGGGCTGGTGGCCTGCATCGTGGTGAACACGATGACCAAGCTCGATCAGGAAGAGAAACGCACGCTGATCAACTACGCGGCTCACCTTTTGGTGCCGATGGTGTTGATGCCGATCCTGGGTGGCTGGTTCATGCTGGCCATGCCGGAAGATAGCCGCGGTTGGATTACCGGCGGCAGCCCGGCGATGACGTTGTTCATGAACATCTCGGTCGGGGCGTCGCTCGCGATCGGTGGGTATGCGTTCATCGGCATGTTTCTGCAGAAGCTGTACATCAACGGCGCGACGGCCACGCTACTGTTGATGTTGGCCTTCGGGGCGACTGCTGGCGGCGAGTTCGTTCGCGAGGGCTCGCGGAAGCCTTACTCGATTCGCTACTGGATGTATTCCAACGGAATCTTTCCCGACGAGGTCGCCCAGATGCGCAAGGACGGCTGCCTGGCCAACGACCCGTACCCACTGACTGAAGGGACGAAAGTGGCCGGCGAAATCACGACCCGCGGGGCGAAGGTCTTTCGTCGGCAGTGTGCCGTGTGCCATACGGTGGTCGGCATCAATGGGGTGACCGATTTGACCAAGACGTGGGACGAAGAACAGATGCGAATGAACTTCGCCAAACTGCAGCACACCAAGCCGTTCATGCCCCCGTTCGCCGGCACGCCCGAGGAACTGGAATCGCTGGTCCGCTACCTGAAGTGGGTCGAGCATGGGGATGACAGCGCGGCGGAAGCACCTTTGGATGAGGAAGCCTTGGCCAATATTCAAAAATGGCTGGACGCGGCTGGTACTGAGCCCACGTCGGGGCTGCACCAACGTTCGGACGTCGTGATGAAGGGGCACCGCTAACATGCCATTCCCCTTCGACTTGCCCATGACGTCGCTGACGTACATGCTGCTTTACCTGGCGACCTTCGTCACGCATCACCTTTCGATGCACTTCGTGGTGGCCGGCTGCCTGACGATTGTGGGGGCCAGCATCTGGTATCGCACCGACAACGAGTCGTTGCTTGCGAACCCCGTGATCCGGGTGCTGCGCGACTGGATGCCGTTTGGCCTGAGTGCCGCGATTACCTTTGGTGTCGCACCGCTGTTATTCGTGCAGATTCTCGTACCGCACCACTTCTACACCGCGAATTTGCTGTTGGGATGGCGCTGGATGGTGGTCATCCCGACACTGATTGCCGCATTCTATTTGCTGTATGTTCTCAAGAGTAAGTGGTTCGAGCGGCTCACCTGGTGGCAGCGGGCGCTGGTCGCGGCGGTGAATGCCGGCCTGTTTGTTTTCATTGGGTTTTGCTGGACGGCGAATCATTTGGTGTCGAGCCAGGTGGAAGCGTGGCCCGAGGCGTTCGCCAGTGGCGTGTTGCCGCTGGCAGCCATCCAAGTGGTTTCCCGCTCGCTCGTCTGGCTGAGCGTGGCCTTTGTCAGTATGGCATCGATCGTGACGGCCCAACTGGCCTATCTTCGCGAAGGAACCGCGACCGACGAGGACTTGCCGACCGTCGGTTGGCTGCGCTGGTTCGCGCTCGCCGGGCTGGGGGTATTCGCCATAGCGTCCCTAACGGCCATAGGTGTTTCGATCCCTGGCTTCTCCGCGGTGAACAGTGGCTCTGGATATCTGTGGTTAGGTCTCGGCTTTCTGTTGTGGGCTGGGCAGATCGCCCTCTGGGACTCCGGTACGATGGCCACCAGTCGCAGTTGGATTGGTCTTCGCCTGGGGCTTCTCGCAGGGATGCTGTTTTGTGGTGCGGTCGTCCGAGAACTAATTCGAGCCGCGTCGATCGACTTCGCCGCCCTGATTCCCAAGCATGAAGAGGCGGGCGAAGTCCAGGGATTCAGCCTGTTTCTGGTCACGGCGGTCATCGTGATAGGCCTGATGACGTTGAGCGTGTGGTGGGTGCGTCAATCGTACCACGCCGAAGAAGTCGATATCGAGTCGTAGTCGTTATCGAAACGCCAGCCACTGGCGGAAGCGCCGTGTCGCCAGGATCGGGGCTTCCAGTTGTTTTCGCCACGGGGAACGCCGGATAGCTTGATTCAGCTTGTTCCAACTGGCCAGGATCGTGGGCATGGCGAAGCGGAAGTCGACGCCACCTTCCAGGAGGGGAAGCACGTCGGTCGAGAACTCGTACTTGTAGCGTTCCTCTCCTTTGCCGAAGTCGATCCGCTTGATGCCCTGCTGTGCAGCCGCGGAAGCGAGTTCCAACAGAATCACCAGCCCCGGCGAATAGGGTTGCAGTTCTCGGTTATAGGCCGGGAACCAGATCTGCATGGCCGTGCTACTGGCGAGCCCCAGGTGGACAGCCGCGAGTTGATCGCCGGCCCATAGCGCCGATAGCGGAGCCGAGAAATCAGGACTCTTTTCTGCCCGGATGGTTTGCAGCAGGTCGTGCACCCAGTCGTAGAGGAAGATATCGAGCGTGTTGGTACGTACGTATTGCTCTGACTTCCACGTCACCAATGCGTCCCAGGCTTCGGGTGCATCGGTGTCGTATTCAAACCGCAGCGGTCCAACTTCGCGGGCCAGCTTGCGTTGTTTTCGCTGCGTCTGCTTGATGGCGGAAGAGCCGCGCTCGCGGAGCTTTTCGGTGTAGGCGTCGTAGCCGCCGGTGAGATCCATGAAGGGGGACTCGGAGCGAGCCCAGGCAAATGGCTCGAGTTCCTTTCGCCAGATCGGGGCGTGATCGAATCGCCACGAGCGAATCCCGCACGCTTTGACGATCTCGCGGAGGTCCAACTGAAAGTCTTGCGGGACGATCATCCCGTGGAATTCGGATAGGCGGCCGGTGATGGCGGTGGCACAGTGGTTGTCGCCGCGCTGAAAGGGGAAGAAGGCGCGAGCCTGGCCGCCATCGGTAACGATCGCGACTTCCACGTCGCTGCGTACGCGCGCTGCGGCGAGGGTAAGTTCGGGGCGATAGTAACCACTGTCGAGCGTAGGATTGCTGGCCAGGATCGACTTCCAGGCAGCCAGGTCTTCCGGCGTCAGGGCACTTCCGGTTCGGAGTTCAACGTTCATGGGGACATTTGCTGGGGCATTCGATCGGTAACCACTGACGTGGGTGGTATTCCTAATCCTAATTACTGATGGGTGCCCAACAAAAAATCCCGGCCGTAATCGACCGGGATTCACTGGTTTGCGGAAGTCGGTTAATCGTTTTAAACGTTAAAACCGTACTTTTCGTTATGCGGATCGAAGTCAGCATCGGTGAAACCGTTGTTGAGCTTCAGATTCATGTAGGTGTACTCTTCGAGCATCGGAGGCTCGCCCCCTTGTTGCTTTGGCCAGTCCCATGAAGCGAAACGAATCGGCACTTGCAATTCGTCGTCGATGAAGACGTGAGCTTTGTGGAAGCGGAAGTTCTTGCGAGGCACCGGGTGAATCACTTCGATCACGGTACAAACGCGACCGTTGATCTTGGCACCGTTGTAGAAATTCACTTCGCATTCGCCGTACTGCATGTCCTGCTGGGCGACTTCAATCAGACGTACAATCAAGTTCTTGATACCGATGTCAGTGATCGGATAACGCTGACCACGCATGGCCAGGGTGCCGTTCGGATCGAGCGAAACGGTCACGTGCTTCAACAGCGCTCCCCCTTCGTGAGCCATCAGGTTGCCGTTGTTGTGACCCTTCACGTACAGCACTTCACGACCCTTCACGCTCGAAGGCTTCAGGAAGTACATGTAAACGCTGAACGGGGTAACGACTCGGCCGCCTTGGTCGACCTGTTCGTTGCGGATCTTGGTGTACATGAACTCTTGATCGCCGAGCTTGCCGTTGATCTGTTCACGCTTCACCAGGGTGCATTCGTAGTCGCGAATGTGGGCATTGATGTTCTGCAGCCCGCGTTCGGCGAGTTCCAATGCCGGGGTCAGCGGATGCTGAGCAGCGACCTGCTGGACTTGCTGAACTGGGCCGTTGGTACGGTTGGAAACTCGATAAACAGGCTCACGCAGGCCCTGACGTTGATCCTCACCGTAAGTCGCCCGGGTCAGCCCGCAGGCCAATGCCGTACCGCCAGCGAGCAGCGTACGACGCGAAATGAGGGACTTGGTCATGATCAATCTCCGTTATTGTTCCGGTCTATATATGATTCACTCGCTTCCGTGCGAGGAAAAGTACGTTTCGCCGTGCTGGACAAGGCGGCGATTGCTAGCAATTCTGTTTGCCAACATGAGCGATAGAATGCCCTAGAGCGTCTTATCGCAATGTTGATGCCGGCAAGATGAATACCTTCCCAACGAGCGTCAAAGTTTTACAGATTACCAAGATCTCGTCAGATCGTTTATCATGCGCAATCACTGTATCTAATTTTGTCCGCAAAGTGGAGTGCGATCTTTCGCCAATGGCTGAGATCAATTTTTTACGCATCGTCAGTATACCTTTCGACGAAAATACGTATGTCCTTTATCGAGAAGGGCTTGCGTCATGTGTCGTGGTCGATCCCGGTTTAGAGCCGGAAAAAATCGTCGAAGTACTTCAAGAGCGGAAACTTGAAGTGGTCGCGATTCTCAACACGCACGGGCACAGCGACCATATCGCCGGCAACGGCACGATGAAGCAGTTGTACCCGGATGCTCCTCTGGTGATTGGTTACAAAGATGCCGAAAAACTGACCGATCCCGAGAAGAATTTGAGTGCCCCGTTTGGTCTCGCTTTGATCAGCCCGGAAGAAGATGAAACCGTCAAGGGAGGGGACATTTACGCGGCCGCGGAGATCGAGTTCGAGGTTCGCGAGACGCCAGGGCACAGCGTAGGGCACGTGATCTTCATCGTGAAGGATGGTTCGCGGACCATTGTGTTGGGGGGGGATGTTTTGTTCCGAGGAAGCATTGGACGCACCGATTTCCCCGACGGCAGCTTCGCCGACCTGAAGCGGGCGATCGAAGAAGAGATCTTCACGCTGCCAGAAGATGCAATCATTTTGCCGGGACACGGCCCTGCCACCACCGTCGGTGACGAGATTGAAGGCAACCCTTTCGTGGGGAAGCCGGCCGGGTATCAAGGTTAGCCAGCCGGGTGTTAATACCGCGTTTCTTCCGTGGGAACGGCGATCCAAGGGAAGTACATCACGAACTTAGTGCCGGTTCCTGGTTCGCTTTCGACCAGCACGTCGCCGCCGTGTTCTTGCAGAATTTTCTTCGTGACGGGCAGGCCGAGCCCGGTGCCGCGATTTCCCTTGGTCGATTCAAATGCCGAGAAGATTCTCTCCAGCATGTCAGCCGGAATCCCTTGCCCGTTGTCTTCTACCGTGCAAACGAGTTCGCGAGTTTCCTCACGGAATTCGGTCGAGACGATTACCCGCGGCTGTTCGGCTTCGCTGACCGCGTCGATCGCGTTGGTGACCACGTTCAAGGCTGCCCGGTGAATCCCTTCTTCGTCGAACAGTCCCATCGGCAGGTCGATATCGGGGCGGAACTCGAGCAAGACGTCGTGCTCCTTGGCCCTTGCTCGCATCAAGTTGACCACGTCTTCGACCACGTCGTTGAGTGAAGCATTGCTGCGATCAGGCTCGCGTTCCTTGCTGAACGAAAGCATGTCCATCACCAGGTGAGCAATACGGTCCTGGTTGCGGGAAACGATGCCCCAACCATGCTGAACGACGTCGAGCTTGCCCGACTTGATTCCCTCTTCAATGATGTAGCTACCACCGTGAATCCCTTGCAGGATGTTCTTCACGTGGTGCGAAATGGCGGCCACGGCCTGCCCCATGGCGGCAAGTCGTTCGCTGCGCACCACGGCCGAGTAGTAGTGGGTATCTTCCACCGCCAAGGCTGCCTGGTGGGCGATCGCGATCATCAGCTTCAGGTGCTCTTCGGTGAATCGCGACTTGACGGGGGACGAAGTCATGTCCGGCGGGATGAACGTATCGATATAAATGGCACCGACAATGCCGTAGCGACCTTGCATGGGCACGCAGATCGCTTCGTTCACGCCGCTATTGATGATGCTCCCTTCCGGCGACCAGCGCTGGTCATCCTGAGCGTCGGAAGTGAGAACCCCTTCGCGGTTGGTCAGCACGTAGTCGAGAATCGTGCGGCTGATGGTGATCGATTCGTCGACCCCGGAACGCCCTTCGCGTACGCGCTGCGCTTTGGCTTCAGGTAGCTTGGTTTGCGAGTCGATCAGCACGATACACGCGCGGTCGGCCTCGACCCAGTTGAAGATCAATCCCAGCAGGTAGTCGAGCAGTTGATCGATGTCGAGCGTACGGCTGACCGCCAGGGCGGTGTCGTAGATCAACTGTAGATTGTCTTGCAGATGCTGCGATTCGCCTGGCTCGCGGAGTTCCGAAGGGAGAAAGATCTGGCTTCCTTCCTCGTGGCGAATCGAGTGAATGATCCGCGACCCTTCGCGATGGCGTTCCTGTAGGCTCACGCTGATGGGGCGTGTCGTCGGAGCGGTCGCCGTGTGCGTGAAGATCATCAGCGTATGACCCAACTGCAGGCGATCGCCGTGGGTTAGCTGGCACTCGGTAATACGCTTCTGATTGACGTAGCAGCCGTTCGAGCTTTGCAGGTCGACCAGCATGAAACCATCATTGTTCATGCGGATTTCAGCATGCCGGCGAGAGATCTCGGTGTCGTGCAGAACGATCTCGTTTCCGCGATCTCGACCGATCGAGATCATGTCTCGGGCCAACTCGAACCGGCGTCCCTGGTCGTCGCCTTGGATGACAAATAGTGAAGCCAAACTGGAATTCTCGGGGGAGGACGACTCGGCGGACAAAACGTGTTGAAACTTAACTCGGATATGATTTTACGACGATTGGCCATCCGCTGGCAATGCGCTATGGCAATGGTTGACGCCGCGGGGCCGACGGAAAAGAATCGAAGGTTACCTAACTTTCCTCAAATCGGTGAATCCCTCCTTCGCGGAAAACGCATTCATGCTCAACATCACCAATCTCTCGCGAATATTTTTTCTTTTGCTGCTTGTGTCGATTCCCTGTGGCCTTTTGGCCGAGGAAGCCACGGAAGCAGCAAAGGTGGCCAGCCTCAAGGAAACACTCGGATATCTGGCCTCCGACAAGCTAAAGGGGCGCGGAATCGGTAGTGCCGGGCTGGAAGAAGCTTCGCAGTTCGTTGCCAGACAATTTGAAGCGATCGGTTTGAAAACCGACCTGATCAACGGAACTCCATTTCAAGAGTTCGAGGTCAACGTGTCATCCGAAATGGGACCGAAAGAGAAAAATGTGTTGAAGCTTGTCTCTGGTGAAGAGACGAAGGATCTGAAGCTCGGTGACGACTTCACACCTCTGGCAGTGGGTGGCAGCAGTACGTTCGACGCCCCGCTCGTTTTCGTCGGCTACGGGATTTCCGCACCGAAGCTGGAATACGACGAATACGCCGACCTCGACGTGAAGGGAAAGGTGGTCGTCATCCTGCGAAAAGAGCCGCAGCAGGGCAATCCGCATAGCGTGTTCGACGGAACGCGAGCCTCGCAGCATGCCTTGTTCAGCCGCAAGATTTCCAATGCCTACCAAAACGGCGCTGCCGGGGTCATCCTGATCAACGATTCCCAAGGTCTCGGAGAGATTCGTGCTCACGTGAAAGCCGCTTTCGAAACGGCCGTTGCCGACCTGGTGAAACGTCAGCAAGAGTATTCCACGAAAGAAGAACATTCGCCGGAAGAAATCAACGCGTACCTGGAGGATGTTACCAAGCTGGGCAAGAAGATTGCCGAGTATGGCGATCAACTCGAGCAAGGCATGGATGAAGTGATTCCCCTGACCGGGGCTGGTGCCGAGTCGAGTCGTCCGAACTTTCCGGTCATGTTTGCCAAGCGAGGTGTCTTTGAGCCGCTGATTAAAAAGCAATTCGGTAAGTCCCTCAGCGATATTGAGATGGGAATCGATCACACGCTGAAGCCAGTTGTGGGCCCGCTCGGGGATTGGAAGGCGATTGGCGAGACCGATATCGTTCGCGAAACGGCGACCATTCACAACGTGATCGGGCTGATCGAGGCCCCCAACGCCACGTCGGACGAAGTCATTCTCATCGGGGCTCACTACGATCACCTGGGGATGGGGGGCTCGGGCAGCCTGGCGCCGCTGACGCACGAGATTCACAATGGGGCCGACGATAACGCCTCGGGGACGACCGCGCTGTTGGAAGTGGCTCGTCGACTGATGGCCAAGAAAGATCAGCTTCGTCATCGCGTGCTGGTGATTGCGTTCACCGGCGAAGAAGAAGGGCTGCTGGGAAGTGCTCACTATGTGAAAGAGCCTGTTGTTCCGTTGGATAAGACGCTCATGATGTTCAACATGGATATGGTGGGGCGTCTCAACGAGAACAAGCTGATCGCGATGGGCAGCGGTACGGCCGAAATGTTCGAGCCGCTATTGGATCAGTTGAATGAAAAGCACAAGTTTGAACTCACCAAAGATCCAGGCGGATTCGGGCCCAGCGATCACGCTTCGTTCTATGCGAAGCAGCTTCCGGTGTTGGCTCTGTTTACCGGGACGCACAACGACTATCACCGCCCGAGCGATGACGCCGACAAGATTAACTACCAAGGGATGGCCCGGATTATTGACTATGGGGTCGATTTTCTTCTGGCGATCGACAAGGCCGATGACCGGCCGAAGTACGTGGCGGTTGAAAGCAAGCAGTCTGAGATGCGAGGTGGTTCTCGCCCCTATTTCGGTAGCATTCCCGACTTCACCGTGGTGGGCAAAGGATATGGCATTCAGGGCACCAGCCCCGGCAGTCCCGCCGCGGAAGCTGGCATCACGGGAGGTGATATCCTGATCGATCTGGGAGGCAATCGCATTGGCGGGCTCGAAGATTTTGACGCCGCCCTGCGAAAGTTCAAAGCAGGCGATAAGGTCGAAGTCGTCGTTCTGCGTGATGGGAAAGAAGTGAAGCTGACCGTCACGCTGGCACCACCGCGATAGCAGGCCTTCAAGCTGGGAAAACCTGTGGGCATGGGTATCTGGCAGTGCCGATGCTAGCCCGCGAATCGGCGTCGATTCTCCGTGTGAGTCGAGTTTTCCCCAGACATGGCGAACCACCTTTGCCGATAGGGCGTAGTAACCTCGCGAAGGTCTAGATTCGGGCCAAAAAGTGCAAGGCAAGAAAATACTCAGATTGCACTTTACGAGATTGCGGCACTTCGGCAAAATGTCGCGACTTTCCCGTTCAGACTGCGATTTCGCAATCGTTTTATTGTTCCGTGGCAGCCACCCGCCATGGGCTGATCCACGAGATGGTCATGAGGACCAGTTTTGTCCAGCAAGGAGTGCTGAAAGTGAAGCGAATTCTCTCTTGTTTCTGTGTCGCGGTCGCGTTGACCGCTTTCTGTCAAGTCAGCACTGCCTCGGCCCAGCAGGCCAGTGCCGGTAACATTGCCGTGATCGATATCCCGGTCATCTTCAAGAACCATGCTTTGTTCAAGAAGCAAATGGACGAATTGAAGGCCTCGGTCGACGCCGCAGAGCAGGCTCTGACTCAAGATCGTGACCAGATGAAGAAGATGGTCGAAGAGCTGCAAGGCTACAAAGCCGGTACTCCGGAATACAAAGCCTTGGAAGAAAAGATGGCCAAGGTTCAGGCCGACCTGCAGGTCAAAGTTGGTTTGCAGAAGAAGGAATTCATGGAACGCGAAGCCCGCGTCTACTTCAACACCTACAATCAGGTGACGCAGACGGTTTCGACTTTCGCACAACGTCACAACATCACCTTGGTGCTGCGTTACAACAGCAACGAAATTGATCCAACCAACCGTCAATCGGTTCTGGAAGGGGTCAATCGCCCGGTGATCTACCAAAACCAGATCGACATCACCTACGACATCCTGAACATCCTGAACAACGGTGTTCAGCGTAGTGCGACCGTTCCTGGCAGCCAGGTTCCACAACCTCGCTTCTAAGTCGGACTCGCATGTTGATGGGTACAACGAATAAAGGCGAGGCCGCAAGGTTGGTCTCGCCTTTTTCGCTTTAAAGATCTTCTTCGCCGCAATTGGCTAGACTCAGCTTCTATGAACTCCGCATCTCTCGTCAATAGTGGCGAACCGATCGCACGATTTCAACAGACTCTTAAGGCTTCCGCATCCGTCTCGGGACGCGGGTATTGGAGCGGCAAAGAAGTGACCGTTCGCTTCGAGCCTGCCGCGGAAGACACCGGCGTGGTCTTCGTTCGTGAAGACGTCGAAGGTGCACCGCAAATCCCCGCCCAGGTCGATTACCGAGTCGAAGTCCCTCGCCGTACGAACCTGGTTTATCAGGGCGCCACGGTCGAAATGGTCGAGCATGTACTGGCGGCCCTAGCCGGCCTGCAGGTCGACAACTGCTACGTTCACGTCAACTCGGCCGAGATGCCTGGCATGGATGGTTCGGCCAAGGACTACGTCGAGCAGATCCTGACTGTCGGAATCGAAACACAAACCGCCCCACGAGCCGTGTTGGCAATCTCCGAAGTGGTTCGCGTGGGTGACGACGAGTGCTGGGTCGAAGCCCGGCCGAGTGGGTCCAAACGGATGAAGTTCAAGTATCGCTTGGATTTCGGCAACGAAGGGATGATCGGTCGCGAGACCCTGGAAGGCAAAATCAGCCCCGAATATTTCCAAAATGAACTAGCTCCGGCGCGCACGTTTTTGCTACTTCAAGAGGCAGAATGGCTACGTCAGCAAGGGCTGGGAACGCATGTCGATTTCAGTGAGTTGTTGGTTTTTGGGCCGGAGGGGCCGATCGACAACGAACTCCGCTTTGAGGACGAATGTGTACGGCACAAAGTTCTCGATCTCGTCGGAGACCTGGCTCTGGCCGGATGTGATATCCAAGGAACGATCATCGCGAATCGTAGCGGTCATCGTTTGAACGCAGAGCTGGTCAAGCAGCTTCTGAAGGAAAATCAGGTTGCCTATTTGTCACGGCGGACCGCCTGAGTTTTCTGAATTGAACGCTTCGTAACGCCGTGCGACCTAAACAGAGGAAGTTGGCAATGCGTCAGGTACGACTCGCGGTCATTGGGACCGGCCACCTGGGAAAGATTCACGCCAAGTTGGCCAAGGGCATCTCGGCATTCAAGCTGGTAGGAGTTGTCGATCCGGCCAAGCAGGCCCGAGATGCTTTCTGCAAAGAGCACAAGATCAAGGGCTATGACGACGTCAGCGAAATCGCCTCCAAGATCGACGCCGCCGTCATCGCCACTCCGACGCTCTATCACAAAGACGTCGCCGCGCCGCTGCTAAAAGCCGGAAAGCATGTCTTGATCGAGAAACCGATCACGCTGACCACTGAAGACGCGGACGAGCTGATCGAGCTTGCCGAGCATCACCGCAGCGTGCTACAGGTTGGTCACGTCGAACGCTTCAATCCCGCGTTTCGCGAGGCCTCGAAGAAGGTCCAGTCGCCACGTTTCATCCGCGGCGAACGTACCAGCGGCTATACGTTCCGCTCCGTGGACGTCGGCGTCACGCTCGACCTGATGATTCACGATATCGACCTGGTTTTGTCGCTGGTTCGCAACCCGGTCGTCGACGTTCAAGCGACGGGACTAACTGTCTTTGGTCCGCACGAAGACGTTGTGGAAACACGCCTGACGTTTGCCAACGGTTGCGTGGCGAACCTGACCGCTTCCCGGGCCAGCTTTAATCCGTCGCGGCATATGGAAGTCTTCAGCGACGCTGGCTTCGTCGGAGTCGACTTTACGACCCGCAGGGTGAAGTCGATCGTCGCGGACGAGATCGTCAAGCAAGGTGCCGCTCAGGTACACGGCCTTTCGCCGGAAGGAAAGAACTGGGTACGCGACAACCTGTTCTCGACCGTTTTGCCTTGCCAAGAGATCGAAGTCACCCCTGGTAATGCGATCGAGGCCGAACTGCGTGAGTTTGCCGATTGTATCCAACGTGGCTTGACGCCGACCGTTACCGGTCAGGCTGCCCGCGAGGCCCTGTCGGTTGCTTTGAAGGTGAGTGACGCGGTCCAGAATCATCGCTGGGATGGTGGCAAGTTCAACCTGGTTGGCCCCACCATGCGGACTGAACCGAAACGTGTTGTGGCTGCGAAGAAGGCCGCCTAACGACTTGTCTTAGAACAAAAGAAAAAGCCACCGCAAATTCGCGGTGGCTTTTTTTGTTGGTCGTTTTCAGGTGGCGTTATGCCAGATCGCGATCTTCAAACAAGATCAGGGCCAACAGCATGGTCAGTGCCGCGTAAAGCACTGTGTACATGGCGGCACCGGCGATGTACATCATGGGGATCTCACGACCGGCCGAGATAGCGCCGTAGATCTCGAAGTTTTTAAGCACCGGTAGTATCGTGGCGATGAAACTCGCGACGAACTGCACCGGTTCGAATCCTTCGACGGACGCCTCCATGATCGAGGGGGTTAAGTGGCCCAGGGCCCAAATGCCGAAGGTGAGCATGAAGTTGGCAACCATCGGCAACCGCGTCGAGATAGCAACCGAAACGCCAGCCAGAACCAGCGTCTCCATGTACACCAGCAGGATACCGGGAGCGACCGACATGGCTTCGTGATGCAGCAGCTGCCAGGTAACGCCCTTTTCCCCTTCGTACTCGATGACCGCCCCTTCGCGTTTGTCGAAGATCGGCTTCTGCGCGACCGCGACGACGAAGACAGAACTGATCATGATGAACAGGACGCTTACCAGCCACGCAATCCCGGCGAACTTGCCGAGCACGAACTGGCGGCGGCTAACAGGCTTGGAAAGCAGCGTGAGGGCCGTTCGTCCTTCGATTTCTTCGGAAACACTGCGGCTGGCAGCCCAGATGGCGACGACGATGCCCAGCACCATCATGGCCTGCAGGCAGGTGTGCTTGAGCACCTTGATGTCTTCGCCGAAGGTTTGATAGGGAATGTAGATCGAGGCCACCATGAACAAGCAGCCGACGACCGCACAAATCAAAAACAGGAGTTGGTAGATTTCGCTGCGGACGGTCGCCTCGGCAATGGCCGACATCTTCGGCAACAGGCAAACCATGGCGAAGTAAGTACCGTAAATCAGGAAGACGAGCGTGCCGATGAAGAAGATCGACTCCGCTTCGATGTGCTCTGGCTCGGTCACGATCGTGATTTCCATTTGAATATCAGAGTTCGTGATGTTTCGAGCGTAGAGATCGATCGTTTCCCCAGAGGGAATCTTGCGGAGCAGGGTACCGCGGTCACCGCGTCGCCACTCGAACCGTTCACCACCACTGACGTCGAAGGCGACGACGTCTTCGTCGGTATCTTGCAGGCGGGCGACGAGTTCGATCTTGCCGGTGCTGTCGACGGTCATGCGTCGCAGTTGATCGGTCAGCACGGTGATTTGAAGCGATTCCGCCGGAACATTGCCGAATTTGTCGACTTCACCTGATGCTACCGGAATAACGATTTCCGTCGAGGACTCTCCGGTCGTGGGGATTTGTTTCAGCGAGTTGAGGATCTCCATCGAGTTGGGGACCATGGGCAGCAGGGCCAAGGCTAGGATGACCCAAATACCCATCACCACCGAGATCGGCATCAAGACGGGGCCTTGCAGCGCTTGCGTGCAGCGGCCACCCAGCTTGGGCGAAATGGCCAGCAGCAGAGCCCACAGCAGGGCGACGGCTAAAAGGCCGAGAACCACGCCAACAGCGAACAGCCAGACGGCCGTTGCCAGATGTTGGCGATTGAGTTCTGCGATGTAAAAGAAAAAACCAAACAGGGAAGAGTTGATCGGGATCATATGGGAATAGCAAGTTGTCAGGCACGAAGCAGACGCAATCGCTACTTCGCGAGGGTTGAATTAGTACTGGATCTCGAAGGTCTCAAATTCGTTGGTCGGTTCCGTCCATTGGCACTCCACGTCGCTGATGTATTCAAACATCCGGTCACGAATGGAGGCCAGGAAGTCGCTACATGCCGTCTTGGTTCCCTCGGCGACGATTTCCACATTGCCGCTGGGAAGGTTCTTCACCCAACCAGCCACGGGAAAAGACTTCGCAATTTGAGTGGCGGACTGTCGGAATCCGACACCTTGCACTTGTCCGGAAATGACCACATGCATGCGGGTTGACTCTTCCGTCATGTCACCACCCTCTTAAGAACCGTGCGATAGCAGTAGCAAGCCATCATCTTAGTTCACTCAAGGGAAATCAGCTAGGTGCTGAAACCCTATACGTGGCAAGATGTTGGATGGATCGCGCTATTAAGTTTTCTTCATCGCTATTGTGCGGGATTCATCGATTAGTGGGACATGAAATCCCGGAAAACTAGTCCTGAAGGGTGGTGAGGTATTGAATTCTGCGATTGACGCTGGGGTCAACTCCTTGGTAGCGTCTCGCCACTATGAAAAACACCATCCTTACACTCGCCCTCGTTTTCTCTTTGGTGACGGCTCTTTGGGGGCAGTCTCCGATCACGGCACCCTATGAAGGCGTTCTCGTCCTGACCAATGGCAACGCCATGCGGGGACGGATAACGCTAGAAGGGGAGTACTATTCGCTGGCGATCAACGAAGACTCCGTCATTCGAATGCCGGTGGAGCGAGTCGCATTTGCTTCCCGGACGCTCGAAGAAGCCTATTTGCGGCAAAAGGCACGTGTCGGAACGACCACACTCAGCCACCACGTCGAACTGGCCAACTGGTGCCTGGGACTGGAATTGTGGGAAGAAGCCGCTTACCACCATGCGATCGCTCTGCGTTCTGGGCCAGACCATCCCGACGTGATTCGGTTGGACCGCTTGTACCAGGTAAAAGTCCACGAACGAAACAACGGCGGTAAGGTCGAGACGGTTCAATATTCCTTGCCGGTGACTCACCCTCCAGCGATCCCGGAAGAATTGCCGAGCGACCAACCTGATCCGTCTCTTTCACCGCAAATTGTGCGGTATTACACCACCACAGTTCAGCCGATCATGCTCAACAGTTGTGCCGCGAGCCGTTGTCACGCGGAAAACTCGGAGAATTCCTTTCGCCTGGTCGAATTCGAGAATGTTCGTTCGATCCCGCAGCGGATGACGGTGCGGAACATGAATGCCGCCCTCGATTTCATCGAATATGATCAGCCTCAAAAGAGTCCACTGCTCGTGAAGAGCGCAACGCGCCACGGCGATGGCAACGCTCCGAATCTCTCGCCCCAACAGCTTGGTGCGATCCAGGCATGGGTGTTTGCCGCTGCTCAGGGTGTCAAGCCGCAACGAAACCGAGTTGAATCTTCGATTGTCCCGGCATCGTTCGATGCGCCTGCCAATGTGCCCAAGGCTTTGGCCGACCCTGGCCCGGCGATGTCGAAGCCTCTTCCGACGACGCCTGCCAATTCAATTTTCGGCGGCAATGCGAACGCCTCGATGGGAGGCGGCCGCGAGCGTCCCTATCGATCGATTCCACAGAAGGGGGTTTCACGAAAAGAGAAGCCTGAGGTTCGTGACGAATTCGACCCCGAGCTTTTCAACCGCAAGTTTCATCCCAATCGGGAGGAACCGCTATTCCCGGAATAGCGAACGTCGATCGTCCCCAGGCCACCAAGAAGTCTCGATTGCTGGAAAGTAAATCGGGATCCCGCAAAAGGATCTGCGGGGCGAACCAATGGGTTTCGGCGACTTCGCCTGGATGAAGCACGAACTGGGCGTTCTCTTCGACGTGGGCATGCCACCAGGCGACCGAGGTTCCCCAATCGGTCACTGTCTCGTAAAGCCGGGTTCCGGCAATCGCGGCCACGCCAAGTTCTTCCCGAATTTCCCGCACGAGAGCATCTTGTTCGGACTCGCCGCGCTCGATGCCACCCCCTGGAAAGCAGACCTTGCCAGGAGCAACCACCTGTTGGCTGCGACGAATCGTAAGAAACGTATTATGGCGGAGAATCACCCCCACGACCGCACGCTTTCGAATCGGGATATTGCTCTTTCGAGACATGATAGTCGGGTAGCCCCTTTTTACTTAAGTTGTTTATTCGCAATAATTATTGACGGTTCTGCATGGGTAGGGCGATTATTCAATCAGCCCACGCCATCGGAAGCTATTAACTGCTACAATGTAGCGGCGTATGTAAAACGTTAAAGAACCGTGAACTTGTCCGACTGCAAAGGATAATTGCATGGCGGAAAATCCGCGTAACGAAGATCAGCCCAATGAACGCCCCAGTGGAGGAGGCGGCATGCGGCCTAATTTTACCGTCGTTGCACTGGGCATCCTGCTCGCTGCCGTCGTCTTGATGCTGATCTCGACCGCAGACTCCCCTTATACCACGCTGAAAACTTCCGAGTTTGAAGAGCAACTCAAAGAGGGCAACGTCGAAAAAGTCGTCCTGGGAGACATGGAAGCCAGCGGCGAACTGAAGGTTCCCTTGATCGCCAAGGAAACCAAGGACGGCAAGGAAGTCGATAAACTCGATTCCGACGGCAATCCGATCAATCGACCCAAGAAATTCCGTACGCGGATTGCTGCTCAAGATTCGCCTGCCTTCCAAGCACTCACCACGATGCTTGTCGAACAAAAGAAGAAGCAGCCGGACCTGAGCTGGGATTACGATAACTCCTCCCGGGCAATGCAGTCGATCATTTGGATCGTCATCATGCTGCTGCCGCTAGTGTTTCTGTTCATCATCTGGAACAGCTTCCGTCGCAGTCGCGATCAAATCATGGGGGGGGGATTCCTTTCCGGTTTCAGCAAGAGCCCCGCCAAACGCTACGAAGCAACCCGCAAGGCGGTGACGTTCAAGGATGTTGCCGGTCTGGAAGGGGTGAAGAGTGATCTTTTGGAGATCGTCGACTTCCTTCGCACGCCGGAGAAGTTTGAACGGCTCGGCGGGCAGATCCCTAAGGGGGTGCTGCTGGTGGGCCCTCCAGGTACGGGTAAGACCTTGTTGGCAAGGGCCATTGCCGGCGAAGCTGGCGTGCCGTTCTACGCGATCAACGGCTCGGAATTCATTCAGATGTTTGTCGGCGTGGGGGCCAGCCGCGTTCGCGACCTGTTCAAGACGGCCAAGGACAACAGCCCTTCGATCATCTTCATCGACGAAATCGATGCAGTCGGTCGTCAGCGTGGTGCGGGGCTCGGTGGTGGTCACGATGAACGGGAACAGACGCTCAACCAGATCCTCAGCGAGATGGACGGGTTCGTGCAAGGCGAGACGGTTATCGTCATCGCCGCGACCAACCGCCCTGACGTGCTCGATCCCGCACTGCTTCGCCCGGGACGTTTCGATCGCCATATTACCGTCGATCGACCAACGCTCAAGGGACGCGTTGAGATTTTCAAAGTCCACGTCCGTGACGTGCCTCTGGCAGAAGACGTGAATATCGATCGCCTGGCCGCCGGCGCCGTCGGTTTGACTGGTGCCGACATTCGCAACCTGATCAACGAAGCCGCCCTGTGGGCGACGCGTCAGGACCGCGACGCGGTGACGATGGAAGATTTTGAGTACGCCCGCGACAAGATCTTGATGGGGGCTCGTCGCGAAGAGGCCTTGGTGGCTCGCGAAAAGGAAAAGACTGCCTATCACGAAGCGGGACACGCGCTGCTTTCGTGGCTGCTGCCTGGGGTCGATCGCCTGCACAAGGTGACGGTGATTCCCCGTGGACGAGCACTCGGCGTGACGCAGACGCTGCCGGAAGAAGACCGGATGAACATCAGCGAAAGCGAACTGTACGATCAGTTGGCCTTCATCCTGGGAGGCCGGGCCGCTGAAAAAATCGCATACAACGAACTGAGCGCCGGGGCCGAAAACGACCTGGAACGCGCCACCAAGATGGCACGCCGCATGGTAACCCAGTGGGGTATGAGCGAACGTCTGGGGCCGGTCAACTATAAGATCACCGACGAAGATCCGTTCCTGGGACGCGAAATCCACGAGAATCGCCATTTCAGCGAACACACGATGCAGATCATCGACGACGAGGTCGCTCGTATCTTGCATGAAGCGCACGACAAGGCGATTGATGTCCTGACTAGCAACAAAGACAAACTGATCAAGCTGACCAATTCGCTTTGCGAACATGAAGAGCTTTCCGATCATGAAGTCGAGCAGTTGATCGGTCCTTCAGTCCATCGCTCGAAGGCGAGTAAACTGAATTCCGAAATGGAAATCGCATCGAATGGGCACGCTTCACCTGCCCCCGAGATCAACACGGATGACGTGAAGGCAGAAGAGTCCAACTAAGTTTCCTCTCGCGCAAACCAAGAGAGAGGACAAGAGCTTTCATGGCGAAAAAAGGCAAGGGCCAGCAAAAACGTCGCGTGGAATTTCGGAAAAACCGTACCCAAAAAGTACGGCAGGGGGACATCACCAAGCGATTCAACCGAGACGAATTCGACGTCGACAAGTCGGTCCAGCACGAACGGATTTCCGGTAAAGGGGAGCTTACCCGCAAGCGAACCATCGTCAGCCAGGAAGGCGAGGATGGCGACAGCGGCGAAAATCTCTCGATCCATGTCGACAAAGAGACCTGCCTGGCCGGGCGGGTGCTGCGCGTGCAAGGCTTGATCAGCGAGGTAGAAGCGCCTGATAAGTCGGTGTACCAGTGCGCGACGCGTCGCCTCCTGAAGACGATGTCCACCGACTCTCGGCACGTGGTGGCTGCGGGTGATCATGTCTGGTTTCGTCCCAGTGGCGACACCGAAGGGATCATCGAAAGCGTCGAACCACGCTACGGGGTGCTAAGTCGGACCAGCCGCAGCCGACAGCATATCATCGTGGCCAATGTCGACCAGTTGATTATCGTCGGCAGCGCGGCCGAGCCCGGGCTGAAGCCGAACTTGATCGATCGCTACCTGATCACGGCCGAGTACTCAGGAATTCGCCCGATCATCTGCATTAATAAGGTTGACCTGCTAGATCCGGCGCAATTGCAAACGATCGTGGGTGTGTACGGTAGCCTCGGATACGAGGTCCACCTGGTTTCGGCGAAAGAAGGGATCGGCATCGACCGCTTGCGGAAAGCACTGCATGGTAAAGACACGGTGTTGTCGGGGCAGAGCGGGGTTGGTAAGTCTTCGCTGCTAAACGCCATCGAGCCGGGGCTGAATCTTCGCGTGAATGCCGTGAGCCGCGAAAATGATAAGGGAAAGCACACCACGACCACGGCCACGCTGATTCCGCTGGCGACTGCAGGGCACGTGATCGATACGCCAGGGATTCGCCAATTTCAGCTGTGGGACATCATCCCCGAAGAAGTGGCCGGGCTATTCCGTGATATTCGACCATTTATTAACCATTGCCGATTTCCGAACTGTACTCACACGCACGAGACCGATTGCGCCGTGAAGGACGCCGTCGCCGATGGAATTCTCGATACTCGTCGATATGAGAGTTATTGCCAGATATTCGCAGGCGATTCGGCCTAGGTCGTTGTAGCGGATTGCCTCGAACTGGGGGTGGGTGCTGTTAGGGCGATTAAGCCGATAATTTGGCTCAGTTTGCCGTGATCACCGTATCAACTGGGCGATCTGGTAAACTATTAATGGAGAGAATTCTCCGCTTGGATACAATAGTTGAAGGAAAGTGCACGGCTACTTATCACCCCGGCCGTGAGCGCTGAAGTCCACTTCTCGCCAGCGCTAACGAGTTTTCAGGCAACGAGATAGATGCCCAATTCCCCGAGAGATTCCGACGACTCGCAAGCTCGCGGCAGCGGTCCATTCGCGCCGTCGACAGGGGACGTATCGGATCCTCGCGGCAGCGATTCGGCCACGGCCGATCATTTGCCGGACGGACGAAACTTTCTCGAAGAACCCCCCACTGTCATTTCCAACAAAAAGGGGCAGGTGGGCGATTCGACCAGTCGCAGCTACTCGGTGGCGGAACTCACCTTGGGCAAGGAACTGGTTGGTCAGACGTTGGGGCACTTCCAACTCGATGCGTTTGTTGGGGCTGGTGGTATGGGAGCCGTCTTCCGCGGTCACGATACCCAACTCGATCGACGCGTGGCGGTGAAAGTTCTTTCCGGTGAACATAACACCCGAGAAGATACCGTCCGCCGCTTCCGAAACGAAGCCCAGAGCGCAGCCCGCTTGGATCATCCGAACATCGCCCGAGTGTACTACGTGGGCGAAGATAAAGGGTGGAATTACATCGTTTTCGAGTTCATCGACGGAACGAACATTCGCGATGAGGTCGAACGGAACGGGCCGCTCGAAATCGAACTGGCCGTCAGCTACCTCGTTCAAGTCGCCGAGGCCCTCGACCACGCGGCGACGCGCGACGTCGTGCACCGAGACATCAAACCGTCGAACATTCTGGTCGACTCGCAGCACCGAGCTAAGCTGGTCGACATGGGCCTGGCGCGCCTGCACCAGGTGAACTCGCAGGACAGCGACCTGACTGCTTCGGGGATGACGCTCGGCACGTTCGACTACATTTCGCCAGAACAAGCCCGCGACCCGCGAAGTGCCGACGTCCGCAGCGATTTGTATTCGCTGGGGTGTACGTTCTTCTTCATGCTTACCGGGCGACCTCCTTTCCCGGAAGGGACGGTGTTGCAGAAACTGCTGAGTCACAGCGGCGAAGAACCGCCAGATCCTCGCGAGTTTCGTCCTGACGTGCCGGATGAGGTCGTTCATATTCTGAGCCGTTTGATGGCGAAGAACCCGAACGATCGTTATCAGAAGCCTGGGGAATTGATTGCCGCGGCCCTACTGTTGATCGACGAATTGAATCTGGCCGCACCGCACGTAACCTCGGCTGTTTATGTTCCGACCACCGAGCAGCGGAGCACGGTGATCGAACGACACCTGCCGTGGGTGATGCCGGCGATCATGCTTTTGGTCGTGGTTTTCGTTTTGGAGGCCATCTGGACGGCCCAAGATGACAGTTTCATCTCCGGCGCGCAGCCCAATCCACCTAGTGCCACGGAAATGCAGCCTATTGTGCCCCCCGACAAGTCGGCGGCGCCGGACTCGGACGCCAAGCCCGGTGAAGGGGCAAGTTCTAATACGGTAACACCCATCGAAGATATCAAGCCGATCCCGGTCGACTCTTCGAAGGACGCCGGCAATGCTTCCGACGAGGGTAGCAAGTCGCCGATATCGGTGCCTGAACTGGCAACGAAAGATACTACCGGTACGACTGCCGAAGTCACTCCGACGTCTGATGCCGGCCCGTCTTCGGTGTTGGCGGCGGCCAAGAATGTGGTTGCCGTTCCGACGGACGCGGCGACGTTGTACGAAGCCATCGCCAAAGCTCAGGCCGATCCTGGTTTGGACACGATCGAGCTGCGATATTCGGGCGAACTAGGAGTCGAACGGCCTCTGATCTTGGACAACGCCAGTCTCACGATTCGTGCGGCGGCGGGCTACTCACCGGTAATTGTTTTCCGCCCACAAGAGTTTGAACCCCTCGATCGCATGATTTTGGTCAGCGCGAATAAACTTTCGCTACAACAAGTCCACGTGAAAATCGCTTTGCCTCCGGTTTCCATGCGAACGTGGTCTTTGTTTCGACTAGAGAACGCAGAACTGGAACTGGATGGATGCGAGGTAACCATCCAGCGCGACGACGAAATGATGATTCCGGATGCCCTCCGTCGGGCAACGGCGGTAGTTTCCGCGCTTTCGACGTCGAGTGAGTCCACCGCTTCCTCTTCGCTCAGCATGGCCCGCTACAGCATTGTGCGAGTCAAGAATTCGATGGTTCGCGGGGAAGCGAGTTTGATCCGAACCAACGGCCAGCAGCCGCTGCGAGTTAGCTGCGAGAACAGCCTGTTGGCGATGTCTGGCAATCTGCTGAGTTCCAACTCCACGACCACCAAGAAGGAAGTCAGCGGAATCGTTCAATTTAAACTGGCCAACTGTACCATCGACACCGGCGGCAGTGTTTTTCAGCGTGAAGGCACCTGGACGATTCCTCTTAAGGTTCCGATGAATGACTGTATTGTGACGTGGGGCAAAACGAAACCGTTCCTGCTTCAGCGAAGTTCGACGCAGACGATTGACGAACTCACGAAGTCACTCGATTTCGAGTGCGAAGATAACGTTTACTCGATGGGGACTTCCTCGCGCGAGATGATGCTTCTCGAGTCGACCGCCGAGACGAGCAGCAAGACGACCGTGGACTATACCCGCTGGAAAACCATGTGGGACGATCTTTTTTCCGAACCAAGCGAGTCGGTGTGGGCGAGCCCCTTGCCGACAGCCACTTCTTATTCAAAACGATTGCCGATGGACTATCTGCTGCTGGATGATTTCAGCGAAAACCCGGCAGTTCGACCGGACGAACGGAACGCAGGGGTCGATTTCTCAGAGCTGCCTTTGGGTAAATCGCCCCTCGCTGGAGCGAGTAGCAGCGGATCGACGAACACAAATTGATCGTCCGTTGTTCTCCGTTCAGGTTGCCGTGCGGCATGCTCGAATTGTAGAATCGGGCTTTCGCAATCATCCGAAGCCGACAACGTGAATGGCCGCATGGAATTTTCGAGAGCTTTTCAATCAAGCTGTATTCTTTTCTGTTTTGGTTTTTTGACCGCTTGCGGCGGCGGTTCGCCGATGGTTACCGATACGCTCATCTACGGGCGGGGTGGCGATGCGAATGCCCTGGACCCGATTCACACCGATATTGGCGAATCGGTCAAAGTGATCGTGAATATCTTTGAGCCGCTGGTCGCCTACGACGACGAGACGCTCGACCTGGTTCCTGGTGTTGCGGAATCTTGGGAAACGAGCGACGACGGGAAAGAGTGGACGTTCAAATTGCGACCCAACGTCAAGTTCCATGATGGAACCCCACTCAACGCGGAAGCGGTCGTGTTCACGTTCGAGAGGATCCTGGATCCCGATCATCCCCACGTGCACAACAACATCATCCCTTACTACTCGAGCTACACGCAGATCGAGAAAGTAGAAGCGGTCGATGACCTGACGGTAAAGTTCACGCTGAAGCAGCCTCAAGCGACCTTCCTGGCCAACATCGCGATGTTTCCGTCAGGAATCGTCAGTCCCACGGCCGTGAAGAAGCATGGGGCCGATTTCACGCGTCACCCGGTAGGTTCCGGCCCGTTTCAATTCGTGCATTGGAAACCGAAGCAGGAAATCGTGTTGTCACGCTTCGACGACTATTGGGGAGAGCCGGCCGGCGTCGAGCGTGTCGTCTTTCTGCCGAGCGAAGAGAGTTCGATTCGCGTGACGCAGCTCAAGCGAGCCGAAATTCATATTGCCGACAATCTTCCCCCATCGGAAGTCGACGGGTTAGAGAAGACGCCTGGGGTCGTCGTGCAGTCGACGCCAGGCATCAATATTGGCTATCTCACCATGCAAACGCAGAAGCCGCCGCTGGATAAGCCTGAGGTTCGCCAGGCCATTTGCTATGCCATCGACCGCGATCGTTTGATCGAGGTCGCCTATGCCGGGCATGCCCAGAAGGCGAAGACGATGGTGCCGCCGACACTGTGGGGACATAGCGACGATGTCCCAGGACGCGAGGTCGATCAGGAGAAAGCAAAACAGCTTTTAGAAGAAGCATCCAAGAAGTATGGGTTTTCGTTGCCGCTGAAACTTGAACTGTTCGTCATGGACCAGCCGCGACCTTACATGCAGCAGCCTCGGCAGACGGCAATCTTCATTAAAGACGCGCTTGAGAAGGTCGGGTTTCAGATTGAAATCATCACCAACGATATCGGTCAGCATTTTCAGCGAATGACGCGAGGCGAACATCAACTGGGCCTCAGCGGTTGGAGCGCCGATATTGCCGATCCGCATAACTTTCTGCATACGCTGCTGCACTCGGATAACATCAACGAGATTGGTGGAAACAATCTGAGCCAGTATAAGAACGAAGAGGTCGATAAGCTCTTGGACGCGGCTCAGTTTGAACTCGATCAGGAAAAGCGGACCCAGCTTTACAAGCAGGCCCAGCAGTTGATCTTCGAGGACGCCCCGGTGTTGCCGCTGGTTCATGTGCCGGTGCGAATTGCCCAACGCGATTTTGTGAAAGGATACAAGCTGCATCCTTCGTCCCAGGTTCGCTTGAAAGCTGCTCGAATGGCGGAGCAGTAATTGTGTTGGCGATGCTTGTACGGCGATTGGGTCAGGCCGTCGTCACGATGTTGATCGCGGTCTTGGCTATTTTTGTCGCCGTCCGCGCACTTCCGGCCAACCCGGTTATTGCCCAGTTCGGTCAGCATGCCGTGCCGGAGAAGATCGAAAAGGAAATGGAAGAACGCGGCTGGAATAAGCCGTTGTGGCAGCAAGCGATCGCCTTTGCTGGGCAAATGGCTCAAGGCAACCTGGGTGAGTCATTCGCTCGGCCTGGTGAGAAGATCAGTACCCGCCTAAGCCAGGCCGTGCCGGCCACGCTGGAACTGACATTCGCTGCCATGTTGATTGCGATCCCACTTGGAGTTGTCGTGGGGACGATCGCCGCACTATGGCGAAACTCTTGGCCCGATTGGATCTCGATGGCGATTGCCCTCTTGGGGGTGAGTATTCCGGTCTTCTTTCTGGCGATTTGTTTGATCGCCGCCTTCCCAGCGATGCCAACGGGCAGTCGGCTACCGCCAGGCACGATTCACGACTTGCACACTGAGTTTTACTTCTTTGAATCGCTGCTGACCGGCAAGTTTCAACTGGCCGCATTGAGTGCCCGGCATCTGGTATTGCCGTCGATTGCCCTATCGACGATTCCCTTGGCCGTCGTTTCCCGCGTCACGCGCAACAGCATGCTGGAAGTGTTTGATGCCGACTATTTGCGAACGGCACGGGCCAAAGGGGCCAGTCTGCTTCGGGTGATTGTTCGGCACGCGTTTCCCAATGCGTCTCTTTCAGTGCTCAACATCGTAGGCTTTCAATTGGGAATGCTTCTTTCCGGGGCGATCCTGACGGAAACAGTATTCAATTGGCCAGGCCTGGGCAGGTACGTCGTCGATGCCATTCGCGACTACGACTACTCCGTCGTGCAGGCTTGTGCATTGGTTCTGGCAGGCATCTTTGTCACGTTGAATCTCACGCTGGACGTGCTGTTTCTCGTCTTCGATCCTCGTTTGCGTGAGGCCAGTCGAAGTTGAGTGCTGCTACCTACGAACTCGCGACTACCGCGCCATCGATTCGCAGGCGGCTCTTTCAAGTGCCAGGCTTGTGGATAGGGGGTGGCTTGATCTTTACGTTTGTATTCTGCGCGATTTTTGCTGGGCTGATCGCACCTTATGGTCCCGATGAACGCGATGGGAAGAACCAACCCCCCAGCGGTGCGCATTGGCTGGGGACCGATACCAATGAAAAAGATGTGCTCACGCGGGTGCTCTACGGCTCGCGGCTTTCGCTGATCGCGAGCGTCACTTCGATCAGCTGTGCGGTGGTCGTGGGAGTGGGCCTGGGAATGCTGGCCGGTTATCGCGGGGGCCGAACCGATATGCTGGTGATGCGGCTGATCGATATTTGGCTTTCGTTTCCCAGTTTGCTGATTGCTTTTCTGGTGATCGCGGCGATGCGGCCTGGCTGGACGGCCGTTATCTTGGCGGTGGCACTGATCAATGTGCCGGTCTTCGCCAGGCAGATCCGCGCCGAGATGCTATCGCTTAAGCATGCGGCCTATGTCGAAGCCGCGATCGCGGCAGGAGCATCACCACTCTACCTGGTGGCGTTTGTTTTTCTGCCGGCCGTCAGCGGAACGATCTGGGTGCTGGCGACGCTGGGCCTGGGCCACGCAATTCTGGAAGTGGCTGGCCTTTCGTTTCTCGGCATTGCAGGCGATCCTTCGAATGCAGAGTGGGGGTCGATGCTCGTCGAGGCGAAGGGGGAACTCCACGTGACCGTTTGGCCGGCGATTGCCCCTGGGATTGCCATTTCGCTGACGATCCTGGGGTTCAATCTATTCGGCGATGGTTTGCGAGAACTGTTGAGTCGACGGTCGAGAAGCTTTTAAAGCATCCCGCCGCTAGCAAGAAGTCTGGTTTTCTCGAAAAAAATCGAACGAATTGCCAATCGAGGCCGTAAGTATCGATGTGAATTTGAGAAGAATGCGACAAGAAATTCACAGAATAGTCCGGTTTCGCCTATTCATGATCTCGCTTGCTTGACACGTTAATCTCGGCGAGCTTAACTAGAAGGGTAGGTTGAGATCTACGTAAACTACCATCTTCCCGCCGTCGATTATCCCACCTGCGACGGTATGCATTCCAATGGACTGGGCGGCGGGTGTACTTTGCTTGGAGAGACGATTAATGAAGAAACTCGCGTTGTGTTTGGTGGCTGTTGTTGCTGCCTCCTCTTACTATGCTACCCCAGCTTATGCGGTTAAGGCTTTTGCTGACGCATTCGTTGAGAAGTACAACATTGCTGAGCCTTCCACCGACGCCGAAAAGGAACTGGCTGCTGCCGTCAAGGAAGCCAAGTGCAACCTTTGCCATGGCGGTAAGAGCAAGAAGATCCGAAACGAATATGGCGTCGCTCTCGGTGAATTGCTGGACAAGGATGATTACGGTGCCAAGCGTCGTAAGGACGAACCAGAAAAGGTCCAAGAAGAGATATTCGCCGCTTTGGACAAGGTCGCCAAGGAAAAGTCCAAGTCGGGCGAAACCTTCGGCGAAAAGATCGCCGCCGGCAAGCTGCCAGCTGCTGAAGGCACCGACGTTGAAATCGAAGACGAAAAGTAAATTTCAACTCCAAGTGAATCAAAAAAAGGGCCCCGCACAGCTGGCGGGGCTCTTTTTTTGCGCTGAGTGCATGCCGACTACTTCACGCGAATGCGAACGGTCGTCTCGAAGACGTCACCTCCGGCCAGAACACGAAGGCCGCCGTTGTAACCTTGTCGACGCAGTTGAAAGGCATCGGGAATGCACGTGTACGGCTCGATGCAAAATGCCTGGCGATGTCCTGGATTGTAGAGCACAACCGATTCGAATTGATCGTCGAACTGCTGCTCGATGGTTCGCCCTGATCCTGGGTCGTGAATCGAAGTGGTACAGGCGCCATCCTCGCATTCGAGCCCGCCGAAGCCGTTATCGAACTGCGTATTCTTGAACAGCAGGGGATCGAATGGATCCGAGTCACGATTGAATTGATTGCCGCTGGCCAGTTGGTCTTTGAATTCCCAGGAGAACGTGAACGGTACGACAATTTCGCATTCGTCCGCGGATGGGCCCCCAATGGGCACTTGGAAGTAAGGATGCGTCCCGAGCCCAAAAGGAAGGGGCTTAGTTCCGGGATTCTCGACGCGATAGGTACCAGTCAGAGTTGTCCCCGATATTTCGTAGGTTGCCTGGATCTTGAAATCGGCAGGCCATTGCTCCAAGAGGGTCGCATCGTCCTGAGAAGCTTGAAACTCGGCGGTAACTTTCGACTCGGTCTTGTCGATCACGCGCCAGGCACGCTTAAAGACGAATCCGTGAATTGCGTTTCCTCGTCCATCCCCTTCGGGAATCGAGAATTCGCGATCTTCCCAAATCAGTTTGGTGCCCTTCAGGCGACCTGGGAAAGGAAAGAGAATCGGAATGCCACTGCTTGAGGGGCGTGCCGTTCCTTCGACGAAATCATCGGTGGACCAAAGGACATTGACCTCTTGCTGGTCTACCTTGGCGACGAATTGAAAGCAATTGAATCCAAACCCGGGGGTAATCTTCGCGAACGAGCCGGTGGCCTGGTCGCGAATTTCGATGACTTCCAGACTCATGGAAATGACTTCTTCTTTAGGTGACTCAACTTGGACTTGGGAACGATGATGACGGCCAACATCACGAGGCTAAAGTTCGCCACGACTCAGGAGCATCGTCGCGGTCATCAGTACAATCGTTCCTGCGAGTGTCATCAGGGCCATGTTCGCTTTTCGCCAGCTGCGATCAAAAAAGGCGAGCCCCGCCAGAAGATGCATCAGCCAGAAAGCCAAACCTACGCCCAGAGCGAACATAGCGGTACACAAGGTATCACCGCCCATCAAACGCGATTGCTGAGCAGAATTCAAGGTGGTTGTTAATACAAAACCGACTGGAATTTGAAGTAGTGTTGAAACCAGAGCGATCGTAAACGCGATTCCGGCCGTCGATTCCCGCGTATCCTCAGGCAGTTTTTTCAAGCATGAAATGCCCGTAACCAGACCACTGACGGCGAACGAAGCGAACCAGAAATGAAGCGTAAACCAGATCACTTCACCGTGGACAAGTAGCGACCGAAACTCGCCGGAATCGACCGGCGAATCGACTTCGACTTCTCCTCGTGCAATGAGCCCAAGAATCGTAAACAGAGTTGGGAAGTGATACAGCAGATTGGTCGCTGCCAGGATCGCGAGGAAACGTGAGAGAAAACGCTGCCAGCGGCTGCCACGTTTTCCCAATTGCCACCAGAGGAGATAACCGATCGTGCAGACCAGGGAAAAACCAATTTCCCAGAATCCAAAGAAGATCTTAGAGTCCCAGACGCTGTCAACGGCCCGAAAGTAGGCTTCGTTGCCCTGGGACCAAACCAGGATTCCCTGGATCAGGCCCAATACGATCCCGACAACCAAGGCAAATACCGACCACCACCCGACGGTACGTCCAACCGCAGCGATCTCTGGGCATTCCTGCCGCGTCGATCGGGCGTCGAGCCAAATCGACAGAAGTGGGCCGACCGAAGCAAGGTTCATCAGGATGAGGTGCAGCGAGAGGATGAGAATTCGCAGGTAAATCAAGGAGGGCTCCTGATCAAATCAGCCATTTCGAGCGACCGCTACCCTTTATAGTCGACTAGACCGCCACAAGATGGGAGTCGGAAGTCGGTTGTCTTGCATGTTTTCCGGGATGATGCGTGAATTCGATCAGATCGTCACCCAGACAAGTTGTCTACCAGGGGGAATGGCCAGCATCATCGGTAAAATATGTCGGTTTTATCGACTAAACACACCTTCGCCCACCATTCGGGTGTCATGTTGACGAAGTGAAAGTCCGATTGTTAAATTGTGCGATTCCAGGGCGATTAGCTCAGTTGGCTAGAGCGCTTGCCTTACAAGCAAGATGTCGGGGGTTCGAGCCCCTCATCGCCCACTTGAAGAGTAGGAATAGACGGGAAGAAATCGGATTCCTCGGGATTACCTAGGAGATTGGCCAGTTGAAGGAGTAATTCTTTCCCCTCGCTTCCGTCATCATCCGCTATCTTCGTCATCAGTTGTGTCATCACTTTTCCAATTTCAGGATTGCCGGCCTTGCTTGGCTGATCGTCCTGGATCTCTTTTGTGATGCCGGCCGCCTCTTGGAAGTCGTCTTCCGTCACCTGCAGGTAATGCTTTCGGGCTATCCGTTCGGTGTTGCCCATCCAAGCACAAACCTTGTGGCTGGCATATTGGTTCTCGAGTTCGGTCTGCCGGGTCGATCGGCAATTCTGGAAAAGCTTTGGTCAGGGCAGGGTGCCGGACTTCTCGATAATCTTGAGCATCCGCTTTCGGATATAGGCAGCGGAAAGCCCGTCGCTGCTGCGTGTGGCCATGATCAGATAGCGGTAGCCTTTGGCCTGGGCGATCTCCCAAGCGTCATCCAGGAACGGTCGCAGCTCCGGGAAGATGGGAATCAGTCGCTTATCCCTGCCGTCGTGGTGCTCTGTCTTGGGTGAGTGAATGAGGATCTTGTTTTGATCCCAAAGCACGTGCGACCATTCCAGGCCGTTGATTTCGCTGGGGATTCGGACGCCACCATAGCGGGCCAAGGCGAATATCAAACGCCACTGCGTATCGGGGCAGGCTTCCAGGACTTTGCCGGCTTGGTCCTGGGTCACGTAGTGGTAGCGGTCGGCACCTTGCTTGGGCAACGAGATCCCGGCGAAAGGGCTGGCCGAAATGAGACGCTTCCGAACTGCCGCGCGGAAATACTCCTTCACGTTGGAGAGTACCTTAGACCTGGTTGCCGTGCTTTTCATCGTCTCGATATCGTTCTTCAGATACCGCACAAAGCTATCGGCGTGGGCCTCGGTGATCTCTCGCAAAGGCGTGCTTTCGTCGATGTGGGCAAGCAGATGATTGCGAGACGTGTTGTGCTTGATCTGGGTGGATAGCTTCCAGTCGGAACGCTCGGCAAAGTATTCCTTCAGGAACTGCCCCAAGGTTTTGACGCTTCGGGGTTTGATCAGGTCCACTTTTGCCAGTTTGCCGGCCAGGGTATCACCGATCTCGCTAAGCCACTGGGCGGTAGATCCGTCCAGCGGATGGCCTGACCGGTTCGCCCCGTTGATGGCTTCAATGTGCATCGCCAGATTATTGGCAAACTTCTTGGTTGATCGACTGATAGAGACGCCACGTTTGCGGCCGTCTTTATCGTAGAACTGAATCAGGAAGGAGCCCTTCCCGCGTTGCTGAATACTTGCCATGGTCGTGGTCCTCTCGCATGGGAAAAGGGTGCTATCGGTTGTTGATCATCGTTTGGGTTTGGCTTTCGCCGGCTTCTTCCACTGGTACGCGTTCGGTCGCAGGCCGGCCAGGAAGTCAGCCAGGCGAAGGAGATCGATTGCCGCGCGTCGTACCTTGTCCGCTGTGATCTGAGGAATGGGGCCGTCTCGATCATCGACCACGAACCGGAAACGTAGGGGCTCGCCTGGATCGAGTCGGCCGCCAACCTTCACCCGATGCAGATGGCCACGGCTGATCCGGTTGGGCGTTCCGTCTTCGTTCCGATCGCATAGCCGCGGGGCGTAGCGAACAACAACGCCAGGTGCTATTTCGGCTTCGGGCTGTTGGGTTTGGCCATCTGGCTTGGTTTTCCGTGGTTGGGTTGTCTGTGTCATCCGTGCCTTTCTGGGAGTGCTATCTGGCGTTCAGTGAGATCTTGCCTGATTTTTGGTTGATTTGTTGGCTTTTGCCTTCAATGGAATTCGATGAGGTTTGTATCCTTTTCCCCTCTATTGGAGCATTGAACAATGATCGCAAAACAGCTCGAGCGAATGCTATCAACCATGGCCAAAGATATGGCCCATCAGTTCGTATTGTTGTGGCGGTTGCTACCTCAAAAACTGCAGGAAGCGATTCAATTCGCGGCGTTACTTACGGTAGTTCTGACAGGTGCTATCATCTGTTTGGCTTGGCAATTCAGCCAGCAATAGGAAATAAAAAGGGGCCTTCCCTGACCCCTCGCGAGTCCATTCGCTGGACGAATACTCAGTTACTGGTTTGGGCCATCAGGGGCCGTGCTGCTGGTGTTTCCACTTTCGCCGGCCTTCTCCTTCGCCTGGTTGAAATCCAAGCTGGGGACATCGGCCAGGGTAGGACGCTCGATAATGCGGGCCGTTGTGCCGTCGGTCGATCGCTGGTTGTGGTTCTCGACAAACCCTACACGAGGATCTTTGAAGGCAACGACGTATCGCGGTTGATCGGGCCCGGTGATCTCGACCATGAGCCGGGAAACCTGTTCGGCCATGCGTGGTGCAAGCTCGAGGGCTGTGTCACGCAGCTGGCCGGACGCTTCCAAGATACGCTTGGCGGCAGCCTCGTTGACCGTGGGGGCGTCTCGATCGTCGAAGTAATCGGCCAGGGTGAAGATTCCCCCGCGTTCGTCCAGTGCCTTGTCGTTGAATTCCAGATCGTGGATATGGCCTCGCGTGCCTTCGATCTTGTTGCCGTCGTCATCGATCAGGCCGGACTTGGGATTGTGCTTAATGCGGACGTTGGGAATGATCTCAGGCCCCCATTCCGCATCGTACTTGGCTTGAAGGTCATCGCCGACCGTCGGTGGTGGTCCGATATCACCGGTGGCCTTGATGTAGGCAAGCTCGATCTTCCTGCCCAGGGCCTTCAGTTCTTCCGCAGCTGCATAGATTCGCTCAAAGGCTGCCTTCTCGACTGGCTGGTCGATGTCGAGGATATCGACGATCAGCTCTAGGCTTTCGTCTCGATCGAGATACCCGTCATGATCTGGTTCGGCAACAAGTCGCCAGATATGCCCCCGCGTTTCTTCTTTGGGGTTGTCGTCTTCGTCATACATACAGGTGTCCAGGCCGTAGCGACCAATTGCCACACCCTCCGTTAAAACTCGGTGGTTTTCGTCGAGCTCCTTGTCTCCGAAATACTTACGTTCTCGCTTCTCTGAATTCGTGTTCGTGTCCTGCTGTGTCATAGTGACTTGCCTTTCCATGGCCGGCACCCGCGCACGAAAAAAGGAAGCGACCGCCGAAACCGTTTGGCAGGAACTTCCCAATCCGTGTGCACAAGTGCCGATCCAAGAACGGCGAAAGGCCGAACCCCCGCTTCGAAATCCCGTTAGCATCGGGACGCGCTGCTTTCTCTCCCCGTCCAATGACGGATCAACGATAGAACAAGCGCACGGTGGTTCGGCCTTTGGCCCTTTGTACTGATTAAGTACAAACATTAGGTGTTTTCCTGAAGTTGCTAAACGGTTTGTTTCGTCAGGTTTCGAAGCCCTTCGAACCAAAACAGGAGCACCAATAATCCCAGATGCGACCGAATGCGTCAAGCGATCGCTGCTTCCTGGCTGGTTTCGCGTGCATTCGCCGGCACCCTGCAAACTGATGCCGCTGTTGATGGCATTTGCGGCCGTTCGCTTGCATCGGGTGGTCAGTCCATCTAATTTGAGGGGGTTCGCTTCTCTCGCATCTTGACCCCATTCAAGGTAGGACCATGCCCCGTTTCCCGTTCGCGCTGCTCGTTGCCCTTCTGGCCGTGATAGCCGGCTGCTCTTCCAATTCATCGGGCCAGCCCTCCCCAGGTGAAACCAGCCAGGGTGAAACCGCCGATCATCCCACGCCAGAGATCCGCAGCGACGGCGCCTATGTCTACACGTTCGATGGAATCGAGTACCCCTTTCCGTCGGTGCTGACGTTCGACACCGGTGCTTGGGTTCGTGAGGATATTGTCTGGATCGATGGCATTCTCTTGGGTCATCAGTACGCCCACACGCAGCGACCAAAAAAAATGCTCTACAACATCACCCACAACGAAGACGGGTATACGGTTCGGTTTCAGGAGGGAAAGCGGGGCAAAAACGACTGGCTTGCCAATGGTAAGTGGCGTGCTGAATTTCCCAATGGCACCGCTTCTGAAACCATTTTTGTTGATGGACACGAGGAAGGCCCCCTGAAACTGTTCCACAAGAACGGATCTCTTCAATCTGAATTTGAGCTTATCGGCGGCGAAAAGAGCGGAAGTTTCAAACGGTTTCGCAGTAACGGCGTTATTGAGGCCAGCGGTATTATGGAAGATGGCGAAATAACATTCATGAAGCTCTACGATGAGCTTGGTCAACCTCTGGCTATAAAGGACATGACGACAGACAAAACAAAGATCTTGCAGCAATAAACAATTGACGCGCGTGGCGGTAGCCAATGCGCAGAGCGAAATTTCCCAACAGAAATGCAGCAAGCCCCCTGCCAATAACGGCCACTGCCCGTTTTCTACCCTCGCGTTGGCTAACCCGCAGCGTTCAGCATCGCGGGCATCCGTGCCGTTGGCGAACCGTCTCGCAGGCGGGGGAGGATGGCTATCATGCGAACATCGGCCCCCAGGCAAATTGTCTCGATCTTTCAGAAGTCTATAGAAGTTCATGATTTTGTCCTAATGTTTATGAGGGAATAGACTAACCGCCGACTCGCGTTTGCCCGGGGCCACCACCAAACATTGAGGAACGGTTAGATCCTTGCTGCTCTATGTCTTGCCGTATCTGTTGATTCATTAGTTCAAATTTGTGATCAATATCACTTGTAGCAGCATCTACAACCGTTTTGGTTATCTTTTCGACATCTAGTTTCGTCTCGACAATGATGCGACTCTCAATATCGAGCTTTGCCTGAAGCTCGGAAATGATCTTGCGGTTACCAGGGGAGCCGTCGCCCAGCTGGTTCAGAACCTGGCGTTCCATCGTGCCGAAGAACTGATCGAAATTACCAATCTCGGCGGCTGCCGTATCGCCTGCTCGGGCAAACTGCTCGGCTTGTTGGGTGCCGATGTTTCGCAGCATCATGCGTTCGTCTCTGCTCAATTCGCCGGCCCTGCCGATGCCCAGGCGTTGGGCCCGCTGCATGGCCATGATGGCATTGTGCTGGCTTACTTCGTCCATTTGGCCAAATCGTTCTTTTGCCGATAGATAGCGGCTCTCGGCTTCCATGCGTTGCTGCTTGGCAAGATCGAGTTGTTTCTGCAGTTCGCTACTGCGTGCCCTTGCGGCCGCAATCGATTCCTGCCCCGCTTCCCGCTCAAGTTGGATTCGACGCTCGGTAAGATCTTTGACGCGTTGGTGAGCTTCAACCAGTTGATTCTGGGCCCTTACAAGTTCCTCTCGCTGCATGCGACCAGGTTCAAGCGATTCGGCCATGGAGAACTGCTGCCGGGCGGTTTTTAGGTCACGTTGGGCGATGCCGAAACGATCCCTGACGGTTTCCAGATTGGGCCCACCGGTAAGTGCGTCGATCTCCTGTTCTCGTTGAATGGCCAGCTGGCGAAGTTGGCGCCGTAGATCGAACTGGTTTTGCCGTGCGTTGTTGTCTCGCTGGAATTGCTCAAACTCTTCACCGCTCAAGTAGGATTGCCGCTTGGCTTCCATCTGCTGGGTAATCGTCTGGCGAGCCTTGGCGGAGTCCTGCAGGGCTTCCAGGCCGTTGAACATCGATAGCCGATTGATGGGCAATCCACCGAAGAACAGCGTGTCGAATTGGCCGATGCGGTCCATGCTGCCGCCGATTGAGCCCATCATGCTATTGGGGTCGACCATGGTAGGATCGATTGCGTTTGCGGATCGGTCTCGGATTCCGCCCACGTTGAAGGCCATCGCACCACCGGCACCGACACCCGCGATTGCCAACGCAAGAGCCCCAGGAATCGAAAGAATCGCACCGCTTAGCGTAGTACCCAGGCCGGCGATTGCCGTCGTCAGGGTTGAACCAAGGCCCGTTGTGCCGATCGTTCCCGAGGCTACCGTTGTGGCGGTAGTGCCCAGACCGGTCAGCCCCAGATTCGCCGCGGCTCGAGTTCCCCCTCGTGCCCTGGCCAGGTTGAGAGCTTCCTCGGCAGCTGCTGCAGCAAGTACCGAATTGCGGTAGGCATCGACGGCCGAACGAATACCCCGGTAGATCTCGATACCACCCTTAGTGACGTCGACTACGGCTTGCACGCGAATGAGCACGCGCAGCATTTTTTCAATGTCCTCTTCGCCGGCCACGCCGATTTCAGCCAAGCCACGGCCAAACGTAACAAGTCCTTCTCCGGCTGACAGGAACGAATCGTGCATTTCCCGTGTCGATCGATGGATTCCGTCGACGTGCTTGCGGTGTTGCTCTTCCAGTTTTTCAAGGGCCGTTTTGCGGGCCTCTGTCTGCTTTTCGGTTTCATGCTTGATGATCCGAGTACGCTCTTCCTCGGCAATCTCGACCATGCGGGTTGCCTTGGTATGGATATCCTCCATGACCCCAAGCTGCTTGCGGTGCTCTTGATTGATCTTGTCGACGGCAGACGTTTCGCGTTCCTCGCGTGCCTTCGCAGAGTTCTTTACGTGGTTCAGTGCTTCGTTCTGGATCATCCCCATCAGGGCAGAAAACCGTTTGGCGTTCTGCTCGGCATCCGGGGCCATCTCCATAGTCAATTGATACTTGACTAGTCGCTGGGTTGATGGGTCGCTCATTCGGTCGTCTTCCCTGTAAGCAGGAATTGAAAGAGTTTGTTTCTACGGTTCTCGTCAATCTGCACCCGTACGTCAGCCAGAGCGGCGAAGTTGCGTGCCACGATTGGATCATTTGCCAGATGTTCCGGCATGTAGTGAAAATGGGACGCGTTACACATTCGCCAAAACTGGTACGTCCGATAGTTTTTTCTGCTGAGGGTGCATTCCTTGGCATTCTCAGGGCTCTTTTTTGGGCATGTGCTACAAGGTGTCGGGACTCCCGACGGGCGGGGCTGGAACTCTTCCTTGCGTTCCGGCCCGACTCGTACGGTTGCCTTCTGCCCGGTTTCAAGATCGTAGATCCATTTCGCGCAGTCGTCACAATCAATCGACGCCGCGCCCGGGTGTTCCTCGATAAGCCACACGCCCTGTATTAGTTTTTTAGGTCCGCTGCCTCATCGAATGACCCGGCGTTGTCATCGGCACTATCAGACGGTCGATAGCCGGCGATGGTGGAATAGATCTTGTCCAGCAGCTGGGGCCGTAGCGTTCGCAGTAGGTCCGGTTTGACATCGATCGGCAGCGACCAGGTGAGAAGATGCTCACCAATCGCCTTGGCCATGACGTTGCTTGTCTCGCCCTGGTGGGTGCGTTGGAGATCTTCGGCCCACTTCTCGCGCTGGTTGTGCAGCATCGGACGATATCGAAACCGAAGCTCACCATGGATGCCCTTGGCGGCTGCGATCGTGGCTTCCTCGCTGTAGCCATCGCTCACGAAAAAATCTTTGTGGTCAAAATTCATCGCTAGTGCTCCGTAAATGGAGGGTCAAAAAAATGCCGGCCTACAAATCAGCCAGCGAAAGGTGTTCTAGTTCTCGCGAAACCTTCGAAGCTCTGTGGGCGTCTGTAATGCGTTATCTAAGGCATGGGCGACCGGATACACTTCGAATCGTTTTAAGTGCGTCACAACGCGTTTCTGGTGCCTTAGATGTCGAATCATGGTTTCTATTGGGTAGCGTTTTGGGGATTTGAAATCTTGGGAAAGCAGCCCCGAGGAAGGCTGCTGAATCGTCAGACAGTGGTTTTTTCCTGGTCAACGATCTTTGCCAGGGCCGAAATCACGGACGTAACAACGGCTTTCGTCGGTCGATAACCTCGACCATGCAGGAACGGCCAAAGATCTCGGGATAATGCCACGCGATCAGCACGCACGACTTGCCCGTCGTCGGTGCGATATGCCCAATCACGACGCATCGCACCATTGGATTTGTTCCGGAACTCAGTTCGGAAAATCGTAGGATCGAGCCGGGGAAAAAATTCGATTGCCATTTCCTGTGGACTGGGCCGGCCTCGGCGCCGACGTTGGTGTCGGATCATTTCGGTTCTCGCTTTCGTGGTTCGGGTGATTGGTTACGGCCAGGGTGGGCGAAGTGCCGCGGCTGATCGGCTCGGCGTCGTTGTCGATGATTCGGCCACGTCGGATGGGTGCTTGCTGTCGGCCAGGAAATAAGACTTGGTGAACTACGTCCTGGTCAGGCGGATTCAGGAGGCTATCCGGTCCTTCGTATGCCGGAAGAAATTTCCCCGTCCAGATATCTGGGAAAAGTCGGCCGTTCTCGCCAGGGCGAAACTGTGGGTTCAGACAGAAAAATTTCGTGGCGTCGACCACATCGTGAACATCGTCAGGGCCTGGGTAGAGTCCGTATCGAAGCATCGTCCGCCAAGCGTGATGCCGAAAATGCCCCTCGGGGATCTCGATCACTTCCGGTCGCCAGACATTTCGAAACAGCCATCGCCACCGGCCAGTAGATCGATTCGCATGGAATTCACCACCGGTGACCCGTTCCACGAAAAGCAAGTTCCCAATTCCCCATCGCAGTCTGGTTGATCGATTCGGGGGATTCAAAACGTAGGCACCGCCGAACGGTGAAATTTTTGGCATGGCTTTCCGGATCATTTCTCACCTCTGAAAAAAATTGCTGGTCATGGACTGGAAAAATTCCCGACTCTCGAAACGTGACTCAAAAACTAAGCGGCTTGGCACCATGACACATGGACACTTTGTTCCCTGAATGTGGTCCTACTAACCCCTGCACCCTTTCACCCCTGTCTTTCCTTCCTTTTCCTCTTCTTCCTTATGGATATTTTCTAAATAAAAGTGTCCAAGTGTCATAGAAATAAGTAAGGGTAAGTTGATAAAGGAGTTAGGTAAAATTCTAAAGTGTCATGAAACTGTCATTGAAGTGTCCAAGTGTCATGCCTGGCTTGGTTGATTGAATTTCTCCGTGACACTTTGCACGCTACGACATGGCCGCAAAGGTTCTAAAGTGTCATAGGTTGTCGGTCTTTAAGCTCACCCCCGAAAATCCTCGCGTGGTTTTATTGAAGTGCGTTTTTCGTGCTCGTTTAACATGCGGCATGGCGTTTATCAGAAGGGTTGCGATCCTCTTGGGGCTTATTTTTGCAATGGTCGATAGTTGCCGTTCATCGGCCCAACGTCGCACTGCATCATGCAGGCTGTCATTGGGGATCCATCCGACGGGATCACTAACCAGGCAATCAGCAAAGAACTCTGAAAGCGGGTTGGAGTCCTCTTGGATTGACAAAAAATCCTCTTCGGTGCTGGCTGGACTGCGTAGTCGTTGGCCCGTAAGAATCATGGCCAGGCCCTGCATTGCCCATCCCAGGATGCCAGGGAGCTCGGCGCGAAGCGTCTCTTCCAGGTAGATGTTTTCAGATCCTGAGAATGACCGACGCGTACGCAGCAACAGCATCCTGGACGTTAAAGCGTCAGCCTCATCAAGCAGCGGCGAAGTCTCATTGCTGAGAATCAACAAGCGAGTTGACAATCTCGCTGCGTATTCTTCACGGTACTTCTGGTTGATCGGTACGTAATCCTCGCCAGTGATCGAGAGGATTCTCGGCAGAACTTCCGCAGCCGTTTGCCGTGAAAGCCGGCGTTCGTCAGCCAGTACCGCTAACCGGTGCCCAACCATGGAAGCCATACCATGAGACCCGGCCAGAGAGAGGAGGCTTGTGGACGCTACAAGGTGCTTCCCTACGGCCAACTGAATCATCTTGGCACCAAGCGATTTGCCGGAACGCTTGGGACCGGACCAAAGCAAGAATTTTTGCTGATTCGTCAACTCTGTCAGGCAATACCCGACGAACATTTGCAATGTCAGAATCTGGTCAAGTTCATCATCGAAGATTTCTGAAAGATATTTCTTCCAGTTTGGGCAGTCAGGAAAAACTAAATTCTCGCCCTGCTGATCGAAATCGAAGTCATGGGCGCCTGTCGTGAAGAATGCCGCAGTCCGGTCGAATACCGGCCAACCAGCTGCTGGCATGCCGGCAGTCGGGAAAATCAGTTTGGATTTCGTAGGGATTGCGGACTGAGGATCAAAGTTGCTAGGCATATCCCTGGGAGGTGATAGCCAGAATGTTGAATCTCCTGTTGTGGGTGCCAGGATCATCAAGCGAAGAGCTTGCTCGACGCTTGCTACTTTGCTCTTGGTTGGCCGCTGTCCTCTGATGTGCATGTGCTGCCAAATGACCTTAGTAAAGTGATCATCTTCAATATGCTCCCAGGTGTGTCCGTTCCATTTCCAAGTTTTTTTCTGGTGCCGACAGTAGCGGCTAAGCTCATTTGCTTTATCAACTAGGCTTTCGGCCCAAATCTGAGCAGCAATATCACAGTGGCTTGGCTCCTCATCGCCACTCCCTTGGTTCATCTTTTTCTGATTGGGCTGCCATTCAAGGGCACCCTCGATCGCGTTTTTAACAAGCTCTTCACCGTTGGGCTGTTTCAGTGCATCACGCGTATCGTCCCCCTTTGAGCCGTCCAGGGGCAACGGCAGCACCGCCACCCGAACCGATTGGGCAAAGCCGGCCAGGCGTGCGGCAGATTCATTAGCCTTTTCTTCCGCGCTGGTAGTGCGATCGGGAACAATGACTACATTGCAGCCCCTGAAGAGTGCCACAAATTTCGGTGACAGCTTTTCGCCGTTGATGCCAACAACCATAAAGCCTTTGGCATGCAATGCGGACGCATCCTTCACGCCTTCGACGATCAGCCATGTTTCGCCAGGCTGGGGAAATCGGGGCGTCCCATCGGCATTGTGAGGCAGAAACACGCCGGCCGGTTTCCCTTTCGCCAGCATGCCCTTTAAACGCTTCTTGTTGGTGGAATATGGCCAGATGCTGAAATCGCTGCATGGCTGGCAATTGGGGGCATAGACGGGAAACGTGACTTTAAATTCACTGCTTGAGCCCTGCTGGTGTATTTCAGCCTTGGCCCCATAAGTGATCAGTGATTCCCTGGGGCAGCTTTTGATTGCCGCCAAGTGACCAACAGCGTCAACGGTTGCTGGGGTGGTAGTCGCTTCCCTGGTCGGCTGCATTCCTAGAAAATCGCCAATACGTTGAAGCGTTTCCGGGAAATCCCCTGTGCGTCCAAAGTGCTGTGATGCTGATAAAAAATCGCCGTTATTCGAGTTAAAGCATTGATTGCAGAAAACGGCGCCGGCTTCTGGATCGACCAGGCGAAAGCGATCAGTGCCACCACAAGCCGGGCAGCTGTGATGCTGGCCGTCAAGCTTGCTCGAAGGAATGCCGGCAACATGAACAAGGATATCTAGCGTACGCCCCGCAGCTGCTGTTTTAACTTCTGCAGCGTCAAAGGTTCGCCGGCCGTGGCCGTTCGATCCATCCACGGAAGGCGTAGCAATGGGAGGGGAGAAGTTTGCCGGAATGTTTTTGCTGATCATTGTCGAAACTACCATGTCGAAATTCGCGTCGTGCGTCGTGGCTTGTTGTGGGCCTGTTACTTATGCAGCTGCTCTAATCGATCTCGGTTGGCGTCGATTATCTTCACCAGATCCGCCAAAGCTGATTCAGCGATGGGGCCTACCTCCGTGAGTATCCACTGAAGTATTTGATTTCGTTTTTGGGTAATTGCCCGGGAAGTCTCGAACGCCCAAAGCTGGCTTTCTGAAACAGGCATATTGAAATCAGGGATACCTTCGGTAGCTGCGATCGCGAGATACGATGCCCGCGGAATCAGCAAGAGCTTTCGTAGCAGTTGCTGGCCTTCGCGTCGTATCTCGCTGTCGACTTTCATGCTAAGTGCCTTTTCCTTGGCGAGATTACCGTTGATCTCTAAGGGATGCCGGGTGTTATCGTCCATGACGATTTCCGGCCATCCTCCCTCGGGTCTAGGGATGCCTCTCCGGTTGCTGGCCAGATGGATCTCGTTTGGTGCTTGCGTCTGCTGGATCATCGCTGGGACTCCATTCGTTTGCGGGCATCGTATTGAACCTGGCCGAACCACTCGGCAGGCTGTGTCGTGTCGGTGGCATCGATCGACCAACGCAGCCGGCGAATCAATGCGGGGCCGTCAGATGCGACCAGAGATAACTCGTGCGAGAAAGCGTCAAGGTCATAGACTGCCGGCCCTCGCGATTGGACAGCGAGCAAAGCAGCTGCCACGGCTTGGGCGGCAGGATCGGTGAACAGGTCGGGCGTGATCGGCAGCAGATCGACTAGGTTTGGATCGACCACCAGGCAGGCAAGTAATGCCCATTCCGGTGTGACCCGTTCTCGAGCCGCTGCCGTTCTGGGGTGAGGTAACCGCAGGCGATGCAGTCCACCGGGAAATCGTTTGGCTTGAGCTTTTGGGTTGGTGGGTGTACTATTTCGGGTGATCATCGGTCGTTTCTCCTGCTTGGTCGCTGGGGTTCGACGCGGAAACTTGGCCCGGGTGAGCTGGTCCCTCACCTGGGCTTTTTTCGTTCGTGGTCGGGACATCGCCCTGCATCTGCGCGAGTGCCCATTGCTCGACCGTTGGCCGATGAAAGCGAATAAGGCTGCCGATTTTCAGGTGAGGCATTCCCCGCGTTCGAACCCACTCGGAGATTGTGCGGTCCGTCGTATCGAAAAGCTTTGCCGTCTTTAGCTTGTTCATGAACGGCGACGGCTCTTGGTCGTGTGGCCTGTCACTGGTTTCCCTCGATGGACGTTTCGGGGTCGGTGTGCGGATTATCATTTGGCACCCCCTTGGGATTGTCGGTCAATCCATTCGCGAAGCTTGCGAGGCGAGTACAGAACCCGATTGCGTATGCGGGTGTGGGGAATCTCTCCGGCTTGTGTCAGCGTCCAAAGCAACCGGCGACTGATCGACAGTAATGGGGCTGCCTTGTCGGCACCAACCAGAATAGGTTCTGCCGTGACGGTAGGGGTGTCCCCAGCCGTAGGCGAAAGGTCAATCGTATGCTGCATCTCTGATCTCCTGCGTTTGAGAACGGGCGGTTGCCCTGTGCAGAGATCTATCTTCTAAGATGTTTGGGCGGATTCTTGATTTGTCCGGGTGTCCGGGCAAAATGTCCGGGCAAATTGCAGTACCAGAGATGCAACATGCAGCAAGTTATTTGCGAAACAATGCGAAAGAAATTTGGCCGGATGCCCGGACATGCAGCTATTTAATACTCTCGCGTCCGGCCTTCTCGTGCCGCTCTTCCCATTTGCGATGGGCGTCCAGTTCGCTTTTCACTTCACCTTCATCATGAGTTTCAGTGTCAAATTTTTGCTTGAGCCATAGTACAAAATTGGCATGGCTGACCCTGGTGAATTTGTCGGATTTGTAGTCTTCCTTGAATTGAAGCCAGCGTTGTTTAAGTAGTTCGCGTTCCTCGATTACCCCTTTTGGAACACTACTATTCTGGCCTTTTTCGTTGTTCTCGACTTCGCCTGCCTGAATAGTGTCGTGGGGGCAGTCATGCGAATCGCTGGTTTTATCTGGAACTTGCGAGTTTTCCTTGGTGCCGGTTGATTCGTTGCTCTCTTGGCTGCGATGCTTTAACAGCGCCAAAAGCACTTTGCCGACAGATTCATGGTAGATCGCAAAAGCATTTCTAATTTGCTGCTCTGTTTCTTCTGAGCGGTCCCAATAGGCTAGATCTTCTTGGCTCGGAAACCGAAGGTTCGGTAGTGGTGACGATTCGATAACGGGTACTGTCGAGAGTAGTTCCCAAACAAGATCGATCTCCAATTGTGGTGCGTCAATGCCGTGAATCGTGGGTGATGGCCATGCTTTTTGCAGTTCAAGGATAAGGTAATGAAGTACGGCCAAACGGTCGTTAAGTTCGTTAGTTGAATCCTGCAGCATTTTTGCAACGGGGGCTCGGTAGATCGACCTGCCGTTCCATCGCTTGCCGGCCAGGACATCGATTGCACGCAAGCTATAGGTTGCGATGTTGGGAATCGTGATAAATGCCCCATGAATCTCTTTGGAGAACTTGAAGGTTTGACCAGGGATCCACCAGTCAGGGGCAATGGATGGATCGGTGAATTTGTCATAGAGCAACCCCATCCACACGCCTGCAGGAATCGGAAAGTCTCGAGTGCATTTGGGCACCTTGCTAAAGGCAGTCCAATCACCGATCAGATTTCCGGCCTGACCAATAGCATCAAACAGCACCCTGGGCATGTTGCTCAAAAAATAGAATCGACGATAGATTTTTGCTTTCTCGGGTGCTTCTTTACCATAAGCAGCAATCGCTGAGACGGGAAAACCGTATCTTTCGCCAATCCAGTTCCAGTCGTCCTCAGAGGTAGGCAGGAGGTTCTTGAAGGCAGGCAAGTCCAGGAACACGCTATTAGTCGCGGTGCCTTGGTGCTGAACGATGACGGAATAAAACTTGTCCGCCTCAAACGCTTCGAACGTCGCTTTCAGTTTGAGAAGTTCCACCCGCTGCGAAACGCTGGGGCATATCCATACTGGGCCATGCATGGCAAAAGACTCCTATGTGAAAGAGCCAGTCACGAGGCCAGGGCCATAGGAAAACCCTGCCTCGTGACTGGCCAAGCAAGCGGGGTAGCTACTCCCCGCCGATCGTTCCATTGATTGTGCCACCCCTGGGGATGGCTGGCAACGCTTGCACCCTACGCATCGCCGCTGTTTTCATGTGACAGCATCGCCGGCCAGGCAGTGGATAAACCCCATCGAAAAGAGCCGACTTGCCGCGAATGCCCTCAAATACGTCATCACTCGCAAAGTTTGGCTTTACTTCAGTTTGGCTAAAATCCGAAGGAGTAATAACTTAAGGTGGTCGGTTTGCAGTTTGGTATCGAGCCCCTCATTGCCCACTTTTTTGCACCCGTAACTCACGGCGAGTTATGGGTCTTTCTATGCGCTGTTTGTGTGAATAAGGACATTCGGACATGGACGAACGCGAAGAACTGTTGGCAGCCGCTTGCGAAGAAAACTCCCTCTCGATGGAGGAACTGAACGAGCAATATGGTCCCGAAAGCTTCGGAAATCACGAGGCGGTCGATCGCATCTATGTGACGGAAGCCACCTGGAGCGAGCATATCGCCAGCCATCCGGCCATTTTGTTGGATGCCGAGGCCTATCAGATGGCCGTTAAGGTCAGCGAAATGATGGCCGAACTCTACAATCGCATGTCGGCAAAAGACTAGCGGTTCGTTGGAAATAGATAGCCACAAGCACGGATGTATTTCTACTTCGTGCTGTGGCTAATCTTCGTCCTCGCCGGTGTCATATTGATGCCGGGTCTGCGGAACGTCCTGGCCGGCATGGAGCTGCGCCAGGGCATGCTGCAGCATCGCGGGCATGTCCGACTCAGACAGGTCGTCGGTCGAGAAGATCTGGGCCGTGCAATTGGGAAGGTTCTCCATATCTCCACCGAGTTCGTCGGCGTCGACAAATAGTAAGATGCCTGTCTGCCGACGGACGAGCATCTCTTCCATGAATTCCATGGGAGTCAATTCGGCGAGCATGGCCTCGAGCTTATTCTTGGCCGCTTTGATTCTCTGGGCTCGGTTTTTCTTTTCCCATTCGATCAGTTCCGACAACTCACGTGCGGAGATGTCTTCCTTAAACTTGATCCCGAGCTTTTTTCCTTCCCTCTTCTGAGCTTCCGAGGCAACCGGAGAGTTTCGCAGGATCACCGTTGAGTCTCCGCGTTCCTTATTGTTGGACTTTTCCGATTTCCTTTTATGGTCAGAACCGGACCCAGCTTCCCCGCTAGGTACGCGGATGGCCTGTTGGCAGCCAGGACACGAGATCTTTTTGCCGGCATACTTTGGCTTGGCTTTGATCGTGTTCTTACAGTGTTTGCACTTAAAGCGGATCAGGTCGTCCGGCATCGTTTGCCCCTGGCACTCCTGGTTGAAGTCACGGGTTCCTGGGAATGGCCCATTCTTACGACCGCATCCTTGCAGCCATTGAGTTTAGATCGAGCCATTAGCCGAACGCATCCTTTTTGGTTTATGTTCAGCTGAAAACAGCGAATTTGGCGAAGGATTACCGTTTCTTCATACTTGCTTCGATCTCAGCTGTCTAAGTTGCCCCTCCTGCATCGCCAGGGCTTCGCCTGTTATGTTAATTTTGTGGTGGTTTGCCCCTGGCAAGCGAGTTCCTCTTGGTGATAGGAATTCTCCGCTTGGAAGCATAGTCGGCAGGAAAACGATAGGTTGTGAAGATGGCGATGACCCCAATGATGCAGCAGTACCACGAAGCAAAGAATGCTTGTGGCGACGCGATCTTGCTGTTCCGCATGGGTGACTTCTATGAATTATTCAACGATGACGCAGTCACCGCTTCCAAAGTCCTGGGGATGACCCTGACCAGCCGGGACAAAGGGGAAAACGCCACCCCGATGGCTGGTTTTCCGCACCATCAACTCGACTCTTATCTTGCCAAGTTGATCCAGCAAGGCTATCGCGTCGGTATCTGTGATCAGGTTGAAGATCCGAAGCAAGCCAAGGGGATCGTTAAACGCGAGATCACTCGTATCCTTTCTCCCGGCACGCTGACCGATGATTCACTATTGAGTCCCAAGGAAAGCAATTTTCTGGCCGCCGTTTTATGCGAAGGGGATCACGCTGGGATTAGTTGGATCGAACTCTCGACCGGACGATTCCTGGCCGGCGTCTTCTCGGCGGCCCGACTTGCTGACGAACTGGCACGAATTGCCCCTTCGGAGTGTTTGCTTTCCGAAGGGACCGACGCGCTGCCTAAGCACATGAATGGGCAATTCCTACAGACGCAGCGTCCGGCCTGGGCGTTTGGAGGGAAGTCGGCCGACGAGAAACTTTCGAAACACTTCGAAATCAAGAGTCTGGATGGTTTCGGCTTTGAGGAGGGGGACCGCCTGGCAATTCGAGCGGCCGGTGCGATCCTCGACTATCTGCAAGAGACGCAGCGCGGCTCGCTCGAGCATTTGCAGACGCTGATTCCCTATCGGCAGACCAATGCCGTTGAGATCGATGAATCGACGCGACGTTCGCTGGAACTGACCCGTACCATTCGCGATCAACGACGGGATGGAACGCTAATTTCAATCCTGGATCGCTGTCGCACACCGATGGGAAGCCGCTTGATGGCCGATTGGCTGGGAAGCCCCTTGGCATCGGTTCAGCCCATTTGTGAACGTCACGATGCCGTCGAGGAACTAAAGAACGATTTGACGCTGTCCGAGGCACTCGGCGATGCACTGGCAGGCGTTTACGACCTGCAGCGGCTGTTGACCCGCGTTACCACAGGCCGGGCAAGTCCACGCGACTTAAGCTTCGTCGGACGCACCCTCGCCAAGCTTCCGCGAATCAAGGCGAAAGTGACCTCCCGGAAGAGCAAGTTGCTGGGGGAGATTGAAGGTCAAATTGACCTGTGTCCTGAGGTGCACGATAAGTTGGCCGCGGCGCTCATTGAAGATTGTCCGCTGACGACGGCCGATGGTGGGTTCATTCAAGATGGTTACAACGCCAAGCTGGACGAGTTGCGAGGCCTGGCTGCCGGCGGGAAGCAGTGGATTGCCAACTACCAGGCCGAGGAAAGCAAGAAGTCCGGCATCCCCAACATGAAGGTGGGGTTCAACAAAGTCTTCGGTTACTACATCGAGATCACCAACGCCCATCGGGAAAAGGTCCCCACCTACTTCCATCGCAAGCAGACGCTTAAAAATGCCGAGCGCTATATCACGCCGGAACTGAAAGAGTACGAAGAGAAAGTTCTGTCGGCCGACGAGAAAGCAAAGACGCTGGAATACGACCTGTTCGCCGAACTACGAGATCTCGTGCAAGCTGCCGCCGATCGACTTCGCGGTACGGCCACCGCTCTGGCCAACCTGGATGCGTTGGTTTCGCTGGGGAACCTGGCCCGCGATCGCAATTACTGTCGTCCGAAAATCGATGACGGCAAAGAACTGGCCATTGTCGACGGACGTCATCCCGTGCTGGACGTGACCGAGGAAGCTGGCACCTTCATTCCCAACGACACGATGCTCGGTGGGGAAGATGCGGACGATATCGCCATCATCACCGGTCCCAACATGGCGGGTAAAAGTACCTACATTCGCCAGGTCGGGCTGATTGCGATCATGGCCCAAATGGGCAGCTTTGTCCCGGCCAAGGAAGCCAGGGTTGGCATCGTCGATCGGGTATTTGCACGCGTCGGAGCAAGCGATGAGCTATCACGCGGTCAAAGTACGTTTATGGTCGAGATGACCGAGACGGCTCGGATTCTCAATACGGCAACCGAACGTAGTCTGGTGATCTTGGATGAAATTGGCAGAGGGACCAGCACCTACGACGGGGTTTCACTGGCCTGGTCGATCGTCGAGTACATTCACGATCGAATTGGTTGTCGCACGTTGTTCGCCACGCACTATCACGAACTAGCTGACTTGTCGCAGTCGCTCGACCGCGTGACCAACTTGAATGTGGCGGTGAAGGAATGGGACGACAAGATCATCTTCCTGCACAAGATCGTCGCTGGGGCCGCTGACAAGAGCTATGGGATTTATGTAGCCCGGCTGGCTGGGATTCCCAACGACGTCAACGAACGTGCCAAGCAGATCCTGACTCAACTCGAGCAGGAGCACTTGGACCTGGATGGGCAATCGAAGATTCGCCCCAAGCGGGATCGGCACCCCAAGACCGATCTTCAGTTGACCTTGTTCGGGCCGAGTGAACATCCGGTGGTCGAAGAGATTCGCCAAACTGATCTCAGCGGCCTGACGCCACTGGATGCGTTTCAGAAACTGATCCAGTGGCAGAGTGAGCTGAAGAAGCCGGTGAACTAAGCATCTTTTCGATGCGTGGGCATCTTGGCGCCGGTTTCCTTCCGCCACGCTTTGAGTTTTGCGTGCATCTTCTCGGCGAGGTCCGGCTTCTTAGCGGCTAAATCGTTTTGTTCGCCGATGTCTTCGGCTATGTTGTACAGTTCGAGATGGCCGTCTTCATAGAACTCGATCAGCTTCCAATCTCCTTCGCGAATCGCAGACGTGGGGGAGCCCCCTTGGTTGCCGTAGTGAGGGTAGTGCCAGTAGATCGCACCGCGATCAATCTCTTTGCCTTCGAGGACCGGGGCAAAGCTCATGCCGTCGATCGTTAGATTCTTCGGAACCTCGATGCCGGCGATTTGCAGCATCGTGGGGAAGAAGTCGACGCTGCTGACATACTGCGAAGTCTCGGTGCCGGCCTTGGTGGTGCCAGGCCAGCGAACGATCATTGGTTCGCGAATGCCACCTTCGTAGATCCAGCCTTTGCCGGCACGAAGCGGCAGGTTACTCGTCGGGTGCCCTTCCGAGGTCGAAAGGCCGCCGTTATCCGACATGAAGATGACGACGGTGTCTTTGGTCAGCCCAAGCTGGTCGATGCCGTTAAGCACCTTGCCCACGGCTTGATCCATGGCATCGACCATGCCAGCGTAAATCGCGTGTTCCTGGACGAGACGTACTTTGCGTTCCCCTTCCTGTCCCCAGATTTCTCCATGTTCGAGCGTTTCCTTCTTTTGCTGGTACTTCTGCTTGAGGTCTTCGCGAGACATCAGCGGCGTATGCACCGAATAGAAAGAAAGATACGCCAGGAACGGTTCGTCTTGATGCTCGGTGATGAACTTGACTGTTTCGGTAGCCAGGCGATCCGGCAAATGTTCACCGTCGGGACCGTCTTTCAGGCGTGGATTGCCATAGGGTGAGAAATACTTCTTGCCACCGTAAGGGCCACCGCGGTCGATGCCACCTTGGTTGACGTCGAAGCCTTGGTGTTCCGGCCAGTACTGCTCGCCGCCCAGGTGCCACTTGCCGGCAAAGAAGGTCGCGTAGCCGTTCTGCTTGAGAAGTTCCGCGATGGTGGTTTCGTCATGAGCAAGCTGCATTTCGTAGGGAGCCGGCAGCATCTTGGTCTTGCGGTTCCAACGCTCAGGCTGAGCGGCGCCGATGTAGTCGGTAATTCCGGTCCGGGTCGGATAACGACCTGTCATGATGCTGGCTCGGGTTGGGGAGCACACCTGGCAAGCCGCGTACGCATTGGTGAACTTCAGGCCGCTTGCGGCAAGCTTATCGACGTTGGGAGTTTCGTAAAACGAACTTCCATAGCAGCCCAGGTCGGTCCAGCCGAGATCATCGACCAAAAAGAACACAAAATTCGGTTTGCGATCTTCAGCCGACGTTGTTTGTGGAGCCAACAGTAACGCCAGGGCAGAAAGCAGAATCGCTAGGGTTCGCATGGGAAGTTTCTCGATACGCGGTAGGAAAATGGATAAGCGTGAGGCGAAGCGGCACTTTTATTGTGCTTTAGGTTTCCGGACGCGTCAAACTACCGCAATCGGTACGGCGTGGGATCGATGTGTGGGGGCAAACCGTCAAGGAGTTGCCAAGCCAGTTTACCGGTGCCGGCTCCCATCGAAAGCCCCAGCATGCTGTGTCCGGCGGTGATCAGCACGTTGTTGTATCTAGGGGCGAAATCGATATACGGTAGGTCATCCGGCGTCATGGGACGCCAGCCGTACCACTCTTCGTAGGTCTCGTCCGTGAACGGTTCCTTGAGATAGTGCGAAGCACCCTTCTTCAGCAGTGCCAGCCGTTTGGTGTTAATGCTGGGATCGTACCCACCGAATTCCATGGTTGAGCCAAGCCGATAGCCATCTTCAAAGGGAGTTACACCGACGCGGCTTTCTTCAAGCAGCATCGGTATCTGAGGGCAAATCGACGGTCGCGCCATGGTGATGGAGTAACCTTTGCCCGGCTGGATTCGCAGCTTGCAGCCCAACTTCCGGTTGAAGAAAGGACTCCAGGCACCGGTGGCAATCACGAAGCGGTCGGCGGCCAATTCTTCACTGCCGCAGCGGATCGCTTTCAGCTGGCGACCTTCGTGAACAAAGTCGGTTACCTTGTGCTGTTCGAGAATCTTCACACCGAGCTGTTCGAGGATCGTCTTCCAGGAACGAAGCAGCCGATCGGGGCGAAGGTGGGCATCGTTGGGGTAGTGCCAGGCACCGGCGACTTCGTCCTTCAACGCAGGCTCGAGCTTTTGCAGATCTCCCTGAGCGTAGGGACTCGACGTAACGCCGAATTCCCCGGCTACCCACTCACTTAGCTCTGCGAACTCATCAAAGTGGTGTTGGTCTTTGAAGACAAATAGCAGCCCTCGCTTTTCCCAATTGCAGTTGAGCCCCTCTCCTTCGATCAACTCTTCGTAGAGATGACGCGAGGAGTCGAGCAGTGCATGCTTCCCCCGAGCAGCGTTCTTCATTTGCTTCTCGCTGCAGTTCCACCAGAAACGCAGCAGAAAACTCCAGAGCGAAGGGGAAAGCCTCGGTCGAATGTAGAACGGTGACTCACTGCTGAGCATCGACAGCATCGTCGGACCGATCAAGCCAGGCTTGGGAATGGGCGGTACGTGACTTGGGGAGACGTAACCACAATTCGCGTGCGAGCAGGCCCCGCCGTGGCGGCCTTGGTCGACGATCGTGACCTTATGCCCGGCCTTGGCTAAATAGTAGGCAGTCGCCGTACCGACGACGCCGCCGCCAATTACAATGGTCGAGCTGCTCAACGTGGGGTGCTTTCAGGGGTTCCGAGGCATTGCTTTTGGCTGAAGCCAAACGTGAGGGAGTCGGTGGGGTCGATAATGACTTTGGTCTCTGCGGTGACGAAGGCTTCGCCCATGATGCGCGGGAGGACCTTGTCACCCTGCCAGACGTACGACCCTTCAAACAAGCTGCCGGTGATCGACTCTTGTCCCCAAGTCTGTCCGGGCTCCAACTTACCGGCAGCGGCCAGGCAAGCGATCTTCGCACTGGTTCCAGTCCCACAAGGGGAACGATCGTACTCACCGCCAGGGCAATCGACGTAGTTCTTGGCTTGGGCGTCTTCTCGACCCGGAGGGCCAATCAATTCGACGTGATCGATGATGCCGCCATTCTCGCCGCCGATCCCCTCAGCGTCGAGCGTGTGACGAATCTCACGGCAACACTTATCGAGTTCGGCCAGGTTACCCAGTGAAATATTCAAACCGTGATCGGCGCACAAATAAAACCAATTGCCAGCATAGGCGATGTCTCCCGTCACCGTGCCGAAGTTCTTCGTCGTCACGGGCACATTCGTCTGGTAGCGGTAACTGGGGACATTCACAAACGAAACTCGATTATCTTCGTGCAGCGTAAACATCACATCGCCGGCAATCGTTTCCAGCAAATGCTCGCCTGGCGAGATATTACCCAAATAGGAAAGCGTCGCGGCGACCCCAATCGTACCGTGCCCGCACATTCCGAGATAACCAACATTGTTAAAGTAAACGACGCGAGCGACCGCTTCGGGATTGTGCGGCTGCAACAGAAGTGCCCCGACCATGGCTTCGTACCCGCGAGGTTCATGGGTCAAAGCCGTCCGCATCCAGTCGTGCTCTTGCTTCAGTTCTTGTATTTGTTCAGCGATGTTGCTCGTGGAAAGCTCGGGTGCACCTCCGATAATGGTTCTGGTAGGCTCCCCCCCGGTATGGGAATCAATGACGCTCAATTCGACGCGGTCTGTCGGCAAGGGCATGTTGCATGGTTTCCAATAGGCGATAATCAAAGGGATCGGGGATGAATCCACACATATCATAAGGCGCAGCAGACAAAAATCGAAGCGGGATAAGTCTGGATCTGTCTTTATCGATTTGCACAATTCGGAGTAATTTGACCAATAGGGCAACTCGCCTTCCGGTGAGATTGCCCCCTGCCACGAAGTTTCACGCGTAAACCGTAGACACACAGCAAGTTTCTACGAATGCAAGGGTTCGGCTATTATGGGAAAGTGGATGCAATCGCTTCTCTATTTCATGCTGCGAATGCTCCTTCATCGCCGCTATCAAGTGGAAGTGAAGGGGCTTGAGAAGCTGGAAGGCCTGGAGGGGCCAATCCTGGTTTGGCCGAACCATCCGGCTTATATCGATCCGCCAACGGTGTTGAGTCATCTTCGATTTGGGAAGTCGCTTCGGCCCCTCGTTTTCACGGACACGTACCGAAGCCCGCTCTTCTTTCCCATTATGAAGATGATCGACGCGTACGAGGTTCCGAATCTGAAGTCTCATAGCCGTGATGCCCACGCGAAAACGACAGAACTGATCGACAAGGTTGCCGGAGAACTCAAGCAGGGGCAAAACTTCCTGATCTATCCCAGCGGGCGTTTGCAGCGGCAGGGATATGAAGTGGTCGGTGGAGCGCGAATCGCTTACGAACTCTTGGAACGCGTCGATAACGTGAATGTCGTGTTAGTCCGCACGCGTGGTCTTTGGGGGAGCCGCTTTGGTTGTGCCCAGGAAGGGGATGTTCCGACGCTGGGCAAGAATGCGTTGGCATCGCTCTGGTGGATTATCGCGGGATTCGTCTTTTTTCTGCCCAAACGCAAAGTGACGCTGGAAGTCGTGCCGGTCGACCGAGACTCTCTTCCTATGGAAAACAAGTCGGCCCTGAATCGCTACCTGGAAGCGTTTTACAATGCCGACGGTGGAGAAGAGGCCAAGTACGTACCCTATAGCCACTGGTTTGGCCCTCGCGACTTCGACTTCGATGCCGTGAAAAAGAAGTCGGACGTCGACGTCAGCGAGATCTCGACGGAGATCATCACCGAAGTCTACGAGATACTTGAGCAACGCCTCGATCGAAAGCTGGATGAAAGTGAAAAGGAGCCAGGGACAACGCTCGATTCGATAGGGCTCGATAGCCTGGAACGGATGGACCTGGCCCTCGAACTTGAACGTCATTTTGGGTTTCGTAGCGACCATGTACCGGCCACGGTGGGCGAATTGTGTCTGTTGGCCGCCGGTCAGGCAATCAGCGACGAACAGCCTTTAGAAGTGCCTGAGCACTGGGATGACGTTCGCCAGGCAGATACCGATCACCCTGATGTTCTCGCGGAAACGATTGCCGAAGCGTTTGTTCGTCGGGCCCTCAAGAGTGCTAATAATCCTGCTGTGGCCGATCCTCTATCCGGCTGCTTGAGCTACCGCAAACTATTGATCGGGGCGACGCTGCTTGCCAAGCGGATTGCCAAGCTTGATGGAAACGCTGTGGGTGTCATGTTGCCGGCTTCGGTGGCTGCCGACTCGGTGCTTCTGGCATCGTCCATCGCGGGCAAATTGCCGGTCATGCTTAACTGGACAACCGGCCCCGCGGGGCTCAAGCATGCCGCCGAAAAGCTGGAAGTCAAATACGTCATTACGTCGCGCCGTTTCATGGACCGACTGGCGGTCGACATGGATGGCGTCGAGATGTTCTACCTGGAAGACGTACGCGAGGAGATCTCGACACTGGAGAAGTTGAAGACCCTGGTGGGTACCTACATCGCCCCAGGCTCGTTCCTGCGGAATCTGCCAAAGCCCAGCGTGGATGATCCCGCCGTTGTGTTGTTTACATCAGGTTCGGAAAGTCTTCCCAAAGCCGTCCCTCTTTCGCATAAGAATCTGATTGCCAACATGCGTGGCGGCATCGATCATATGAACTTCCGCAGAGGTGATACGTTGCTGGGATTTCTACCGCCGTTTCACAGTTTCGGGCTGACGGCGACCTCGCTGATGCCGATTCTGTCTGGCATTCGCGTGGTTCATCATGCCGACCCGACCGATGCGCGGATGTTGGCTCGGATCATCGCGGCCTACAAGCCGACGCTGATGTTCGCCACGCCGACGTTCCTGCAGTACATCGTGAGTAGCAGCGAGCCTGGCGAACTTGAATCGCTGCGGCTTGTATTAGTCGGTGCCGAGAAGTGCCCGCGAGCACTTTACGAGCGGACCATGGAAATCCTGCCCAAGCTGGATCTGCTCGAAGGTTACGGTATCACTGAGTGCAGCCCAGTGGTTTCCGGTAACCGTCCTGGAAGCAACAAACCTGGCACGATTGGATTATCGATCAACTGCGTTGAAACGCTGGTGGTTCATCCTGAAACGCACCAACCCCTTTCCCAAGGAGAGACCGGCCTGCTGCTGATTCGAGGAGAGTCGGTCTTTAATGGCTATTACAAACATGACAAACCGCAACCATTTTTAGAGGTTGATGGCCACCAGTGGTACAACTCCGGCGACCTGTGCTCGAAGGATGAGGAGGGCTTTATCGAGTTCCGAGGACGCATGAAACGCTTCCTGAAGATCGGTGGCGAGATGGTCAGCTTGCCGGCGCTCGAAGCCCCGCTGGCAGAGAAATTCCCGGCCGATGAAGAAGGGCCCAAGGTCGCGGTGGAAGGGGTCGAGCAGGATGGCGGACGTTGTATCGTGTTGTTCACGACCGAGGAAATCACCTTGCGCGAGGCCAACGACTGTTTAAAGGAGGCCGGTTTCCAAGGGATCATGCGATTAGACGAAGTCCGCCGGGTCGAGGGGATCCCTGTCCTGGGGACCGGCAAGACGAACTATCGTCAGCTGCGAACATGGATTCAGGAAGGCACCGAGGTCGCTTCGGAATCTTAGGCTTCGTTTGACAAATCGTTCTGGTTTCGGCCGCCGAACTCGATGCCGCTGGACTACGTCAGGCTGCATCGCCGAATCTAGAGGATTCGCCTGCTTCCCCCTCCTTGCCATCAACATCGATTCGATCGGCCTCGGACCGACGATCGATTTGTCAAACGAAGCCTAGTCCGTCGCGACCCATTGAATTACTTCGTCATGTCCCGAGACCGACCCCACCAGCAGCCGCTCTCCCGCATCACCGGTCTCGTGCATGGCCGTAACGCGAACCTTATCTCCGGGGAGAAAACTCATTTCGTAGCCGATGTGATAGGAGACCAGTGGAATGCCGCTGGTGGTGTCATACGAAACGGGAAAGAGCAAACTGTCGTCACGTCCGCTGATTTCAAGCTCGCATTGTCTGGGCTCTGCAGACCGGAATGGGGTCTTTCTCTCGGGAGCCCACAATAGTTCTTCGTCCGTCAGGACTCCGCGAATGCTGAAACGCGTTCCGCGATAGAATCCTTGATTGCCCTTCCGCTTTAGCATTACCTCGAAAGTTCGATCGTCGACACCTGGGGGACGTTGCACGAACTGTTGGTCGATGTGTTCGATGTCATCGAACTGAAATAGCTCGTGCGAAGTGGTCAAGAAGCGTGTGGTTACGTCGCTCCCATAGATGACCAGGTCGACGTCGGAACTCTCGTTGCCAGTGCCCCAGAGTAGTGAGTCGGTGATGCCGATTTCCGATGCCGGAACGTCACAGTGCTCAGCAAGGATATGGACCAGGTCGATGGCCAACGTAAGAAGCTCGGAAGCTTGCTGCTGTTGGGCCAACAAGTGTCGCGTACGCTCCTGCGGTTTCAGGTGTTGCTGGACGCGATCGACGGGGACGCGAATCTTGCCGTCGGCATACGCGGGAAAGGAATCTCTCAGGAAGCGGGCCGCATCGTGGTAACTGTCGAGCCACTTCTTGCCGTTTGCATATTTCAAGCCAGCTGTTACAAATCCCGCGTCGTGTTGGTCTCCGAGTACGTTGAAGATCAGATCGTCTTGGGTCAGCAGGTAGTCTTTGTCGCGATACATGGAGCGTTTTCTCGTTATAAGGACATCCCATTGTAAACCGAACGCGGGTGGATCAGATTAGAGAAAGAGGAAGCCAGGCACCATAGGCACATGAGGTAGTCGAATGACGCGATTGACGTTTCACGGAGCGGCGGAAACAGTCACTGGATCAAAGTATCTGCTCGAAGCGGATGATGCAAAGGTCTTGATCGACTGCGGATTGTTTCAAGGACTGAAGGAATTACGTTTACGAAATTGGGACCCACTCCCATTCTCCGCCGACTCGCTGGATCGAATCGTGCTGACGCATGCCCATATCGATCATACCGGCTACCTGCCGAGAATCGTCAAGGATGGCTACCACGGCCCTATTCTTTGTACGCCAGGGACAAAAAAGCTTACGGAACTTCTACTGCTTGATTCCGCCGAAAACCAGGAGCGTGACGCCGAGTATTTCAATTTCAAGGGGTTGTCGAAGCATAAGCCGGCGTTGCCGCTGTACGACCCGAAAGATGCTCGCAAAGCAATCAAGCAGTTGACGGCTAAGCCACGTTCCCAGTGGCATCATGCGGCCGGTCCAATCTGGATTCGATTTCACGACGCGGGACACCTGTTGGGGTCGAACATGATCGAGGTCGAGATTCGTAATCAGGATCCTCCGCTGAGATTACTATTCTCCGGGGATGTTGGTCGCTACAACGCCCCGCTATACCACGACCCCCACGATCCGCCACGATGCGATTTTCTGATTTGCGAGAGCACTTATGGGAATCGCGATCACCCTGAAGGGGACGTGCTCGACGACTTGGAAACGACCATGAACGAAGCGATCGAGCGCGGAGGCGTGATTCTGATGGCTTCGTTTGCCGTCGGACGGGCTCAGCAGTTGATCTACCTGCTTCAGGTCTTGATGCACGATGGCCGAATTCCCAAGATTCCAATCTACCTGGATAGTCCGATGGCGATCGATGCTACCGAGATCTTCCGCGACTTCGCCGAAGACCACGACCTTTCTGAAGGGAGATTGAACGGCCCCGACAGCGTTTTGAATGCATCCAATGTGCACATGGTGCGTAGTTCCAAAGAGTCAAGGGAGCTGAACAAGTTGAAGGGGCCTGCGGTGATCATCGCTTCTTCAGGCATGATGACTGGGGGGCGAATACTATTTCACTTGCGGCAGCGACTCCCATGGCCACAGAATACGCTCCTTGCTGGGGGCTTCATGGCAGCTGGCACCTTGGGACGCAGGATCCAGGAAGGGGAGAAGACCGTCCGGATTCATAAAAGGGATATCCCGGTCAACGCTCATTTGGCGTCGATGTCTGGCCTGAGTGGTCATGCCGGTCAAAGCGAACTATTGCAATGGGTTTCGGGGCTTCCCAAACCGAAACTCGTCTTTCTGACGCACGGCGAACCGGAGAGTGCGTCGGTGTTGTCAGGCCTGATGCGGCGACGGTTCGGCTTTCGCACGCTCATTCCACGGATGGGAGAATCGTTCGACTTAGAGGAGCAAACATGATGAACCCCCAAGAACAAGAAAACCTAGAGCAAATAGTAAATTCCCCCAGCTATGTCCTGCCAGAATTGGATACCGATTTCCTCCAGAGCGAGGAAATGCGCGGCCTACGGATGCAGTTGGAGTACACCAAGCCTGAGTTGTATCTGCGGCGAAAAAAGATCAACTCGACGATCATCCTGTTCGGAGGAACGCAGATCGTCGAACAGTCGAAGGCTCAAGAGCACCTCGACAAGCTGAGGCATCAGCGAGAGCGAGAAGGAGGCCGCCCGGAGTTGGAACGTGCGATCCACCGAGCCGAACGGCAATTGGCCAAATCGAGGTATTACGACGAGGCACGTGACTTCGCCTCGCTTGTTTCACGGCACTCGTACAACAACGATCGTTACGATTATGTGATCGTCACTGGGGGGGGGCCCGGCATTATGGAAGCGGGTAATCGCGGGGCCCATGACGTGGGAGCCCCGAGCATTGGGCTCAACATAACGTTGCCGGAAGAACAACATCCTAACCCGTATATTACGCCAGGCTTGTGCTTTATGTTTCATTATTTCGCGATGCGGAAGATGCACTTCCTGATGCGAGCCAAGGCCTTGGTCGTGTTTCCCGGAGGTTTCGGAACGTTCGATGAATTGTTCGACGCATTGACTCTTCGCCAGACCGACCGGATGCAAGCCATCCCCATCATTTTGTATGGTAGAGAATACTGGAAGCAGGCCATCAATTTCGAATTCCTGGCCGACGAAGCGGTTATTCGGGATGAGCATCTGGAACTGCTCAGCTTTGCCGACTCGCCAACGGAGGCTTGGAAGATCATTCAGAAGTTCCACGAAGCGAATCCGGAAGCCAAGGTGATCGCCCCATGATCAACGGCAAGCAAAGAACATTCGGCGACGTTCGTCCTGTTGCCCTGGTTACCGGTGGTGCGAAACGTGTCGGGCGGGTGATCGCGCAGCATCTCGCCGATTGCGGCTATCGAATCGCCGTTCATGCCAATACATCGATCGACGAGGCAAAACGCTTTGCCGAGAGCTTGAAAGAGCAGGGGATCGAGGCCAGTGCATTCAAGGCGGACCTATCTCGAGAAGATTCCATCAAGGACATGGTGGATAAGGTTCACTTTTACTTCGGTCGAATCGACGTGTTGGTCAACTCGGCGTCCATCTTCTTTCCGACGCCGCTCGATGAGTTAACTTCCGAAGACGTCGAATCGTTGTTTCAGGTGAACACGTTTGCGGTCCTCAGCTGCAGTCGCTTCGTTGCTCAGCGAATGAAGGAGCAGGCCACCGGTGGGGCGATCGTGAACATCGCCGACTGGTCGGTGCAGCGTCCGGCCAAAGGGTTCTCGGCGTACATTGCCAGTAAAGGGGCGCTTGTTACGCTTACCAAGAGTTTGGCCATCGACCTGGCTGCTGAGAATCCGGCTATTCGCGTGAATGCCGTGTTGCCAGGGCAGGTTCTTTTGCCGGAAGACGCCGGCGAAGTCAAACGTCAAGCGGCAATCGATGCGACGCTCGTCAAGCGACTGGGAGAGCCGGAGGATGTTGCTCAGGCGGTTCAATTCCTGGTGGAAAGTCCCTTCGTGACCGGGGTTTGTTTGCCGGTGGATGGCGGCCGGACTATCTTCAGCGGGCAATTTGACGACGCTAGCGTTCACTGAAACGTCAAACTCGCCCCCTTTCTCGGTGGGTAGTTGCCAGCAGAATCGTCTGAAATCGGCGCTGTGTCCAATTGGCGATTGTTTTACAATCCCGCCGCGACTTTCCGTGGGCAATCGGAAAGGATCCGAGAAATTTCATCAGGAAGTGTTCCATGCGAGTTCGAGTGTTGCTGAACAAGTGTTGCTGGTCCGCGGTATTTGCGGCTTCTGCTGGACTGACTTTGGCCGGTTGCGGCGGCGGTGAAGCGAATCCACCAGCGGTGAGTATTGAACAATCGGGTAACCCTGCGGCATCGGCACCGGCTTCCACTCCGGCTCCGATTCATCAGCCTGCTGTTGAGGTCACCGCTTCCAGTTCTGTAGAAGCCCCGGCCAATCCCGCCACGGCTGCGGCAACGCAGCGTACGACTCCGGCTCAGTTAACTTCCACTCAGCAGCCACAAGCTGGTGGTGCTCAGGCTGCGAACATGGCGGCCCAGGGTGCTGCGGAGATGCAGATTAATGCCGGCGGGAACCCCGCCGCCGGTCAGCCCGAACTTCCACCGCCGCTTACGGCAGCCGAACTGGCGGCCGAGATGAACCTGGACAACGTGCCAGACGGAACGCCCACGGAACTGTTGACCTACATGAACAACCTGACGGCCGTTCCGTTTCCCGATAACGCCACGCCCCAGGAGCTGCGTCAGTTTGCGACCAAGGTTTATTCCAACGTGATCACGGCCGCCGACAAACTACTGGTCAGCCAGGGAGCCACTTCCGAAGAGCGTCGCAACGCGGTTCAGTTCAAATTCAATGCGTACGAAATGTTGATTCAGATTCTTCCGAATCAAGCAGAGCAGATTCGCCAGGAACGCATTCAATTTGCTCAGAACATTGCCCAATCGAACGATCCGGAGGTCTCGCGTTTTGCTCGCTTGTTCCTCTTTGAGCAGATGTTGGCTCAATTTGCTGCCGGAGAACCTTCGCTGTTTCAGCCTGTGCTGGAAGACGCGCGATATATCATCGAGGATCCCAACGCCGACATCATGCACTTCGGTGTCGCTGAAAACGCAGCGACGGTCTTTGCCCGGATGGGACATACCAACGAAGCCGTTTCGATATTGACGATGATGAAGAATTCCTTCACTGGGGCCAAGGACGAGAAGCTCGCTGCCCGTGCCGCCGAGTTGGACGACATGATCATGCAGTACAAAATCCTCGGTACGATGATGGCCGCCGCCAATGGTAACGAAGCCGCCGAGGATCAACTGATCGCTGCTGTCCGAGCATGGATTGCCACCAAGCCGAAGGAAGATCTTGAACCACTGCAAATGCTCTCGACCATCGAAATGCAGATGGAAGATTACCGCAAGATGCAGTTGGCTCGTAAGCTGGCCAACCTGATGCTTGAGTTCTACGGCAATCACCCTGATCCGCAGGTTGTCGAGTCGGTGAAGGTTTCGGTTTCCAACGCTGAAAAACGCACGGGCCTGATCGCCAAGCCATTCGTTGTCGAAGGCAACAACTTGAACGGCACCCCTTTCGACTGGAGCCAGTACAAAGGGAAGTGGGTTCTGGTCGACTTCTGGGCGACCTGGTGTCCCATCTGCATCGAAGAAATGGAAAACATCAAGCAGGTCTATCAGAAGTACCGTGCCAAGGGCTTTGAGGTGGTCAGCGTCAATCTGGACGACGATCCGCGTGCTCGTAGTGCGTTCTTCCAAAGCAATGCCCTGCCTTGGCCGACGGTGATCAGCGCCGACCCGGACAACACCGGTTTCGGGGATCCCAACGCCCAGCGCTGCGGCGTCGAGGCCTTGCCGTTCCTGGTCTTCGTTGGTCCGGACGGAACGGTCGTCGAAATCAATCCGCGTGGCGAACGCCTGGAAGAACTCCTGCAAAGTGTCCTGAACCAAGGGGCTGGCGGCGTTCGATCTCTGTCCAATCCGAGTGTGGGCGTCATGCAGCAGGTGCCAGGGGCCACGGCACCTGCCGGTCGCGGCCAAGTGTCGCCCCCGCAACAAGTTCCGTCCACTGCCGATGCGGACGTAAGCCTGAAGGTTGTCCGTTAATAACGCAGCGCCTTCAAGTCACTAGACACGATCGAAAGCCACGGATGATGAATATCCGTGGCTTTTTTTGTTGGAAGTGAGCCACGGCACGGTTCGAAAGTGGCATGGGTGTAACTCTATAATGGAACTTACCCTTCCACTTCCTCAAACACAGGAGAGTCTTCCATGTTTGCCAAATGGATTATTACTAGCCTCAGCGTTCTTGCCATTGCAGTCTTGGCATCGCCGATCATGGCTGACGAGTTGAAAGTCGGGGATAAGGCTCCTGAGTTCTCCCTGAGTGGAGAAGGGGCCGACACGATCAACCTGACGGACTTCAAAGGAAAGAAGCTGGTGATCACGTTTAATCGTGCCAACTGGTGTCCGTTCTGCATGAAGCAAGTGGTCGACTTGCAGAAGAATTATGACGCCATTAAAGATGCCGGTGCCGAACTGCTGATCATCTGGCGAGAAGAAGCGACGGGTTCGGACGGCCTTAAGAAGATTCGCGAGCGCACCAAGGCGACCATGCCATTCGCGCTGGATCTGGAAGCCGAAAAGACCGGTGCCTACAGTACCGAAGGCTTCGATGCATACGTCCTGGACGAAGAAGGCAAAATCACGGCAATCCTGGAAGGGACCAAACCAGATCGTGCGTTGGGGGAAGAGATTCTCACCGCGCTTAAGAAAAAGTAAGCCTAATTTGCCTGGGGGGGGTCTTTCCCGGGCGTGGGTAACCAAGTGACTACCGGGGGCGTTGACCCCTTGTAGTCGCGAATGGCAAGTTCTTGCTTGACGTAATGCTGCGGTTTTCGACTTCCTGGTATGCGGAAGTTGTCTCCCTTTTGCAGGATCGGTCGCTTCTCAGGCGATTGCCCGAATGGCCAGTTACCGGTCATTTCGACGGCCACCCAGCGATCGGTTCCGTCGTCGGTCTTGGTCAGGAATTCAGGGTAGCAATGACCAGGCACCCAAACCGTTCTCGCGGGAACTTCACCAGCACGACAGAGGGCGACGAACAAGGTCGTCATTTCTTCACAGTCTCCACGACCTTCATCCAGTGCAGCGACGGCTCCCTTCATGGGGCCGTTCTCGTAAGTCACGTTTTGGTGCACAAAGTCGTAATAAGCTTTCACTTGCTCCCAGGGGGTGGCATCGGGTAGCGCCAGTGAGTTGGCAACGCCTGTGATCTTCGCGTCGCGGCTTTCGACAAACGGGCTGGGTAGCAAGTATTTGCGTTGATCGCGATCCAGATCTTTGGTCGCGGGAAGCGTCAATTGTTGCGGTTCACTTGGTGGGGTGATGGCTTTTCGGGCAACTCGAAACCGAAGCAGTACCTTGGCGGTATCGCCGCCGGACAGGCGCGGAATATCGACGCGTGCCTGACGCGTGCCGTCCAGATTGACGAACCGCAAGTTCGCCCCGTTGGGGTGAAGCTCTTGATGCACCAGTTCGGCCTGTTGGTCTTCCCAATTCGTAGGAACGGGAAACGTGGCCGTGACTCCCAGTGCCTGTCCAGAGACTTGTAAGGTGAACCCGGTCTCAAACGTATCGCCATCGGCAAGCTGCGCGGCAGGGGTTTCAACCGGGCCGAACTGGGCGATTGCATTAGTACAGATCGCCAACAAGATCACCAGTGAGTAAGAGAGATTCTTAGCCACCGAGCACCTCGCGGACGAATTCGACCTTCGGTTTGCCACCGCCACGGATGGCTTTGCCACTTAGTTTCTCATTGACAAATCGAACGGGATCCTTGCGACCGGGGACGCGGAAGTTGTCTCCCTTTTGCAGAATCACTGGATGATCCGGCATTTCGCCGAATGCCCGGTCGCCGGCGACGCGGCAAGGATACCAGTGACCTTCTCCTTCTGCGTCTTCCAGGTAGAACTCAGCGTAGCTGGAACTGGGGATCCACACCGTTCGAGCAGGGATGTCCGCGGCACGACAGAGGGCAATGAACACGCCGGTGACGTCTTCGAAGTCCCCTTTCTTTTCGCGCAGGGCAGTGACGGCGTTGGTTGGTTTCATTGAGGTGAAGGTAATGTTCTCGCGAACCCAGTCGTAAATCGCTTCGACCTTTTCCCAATCGGAATCGATGTCTTCAATGATCTCGTTGGCCTGGCGGCGGATCTCACCGTGGCGTGACTCGATGTAAGGGCTCGATCCGAGGTAGCGTCGCATGGCCAGCGGAAGGCGCTTGGGAATCGTCAGGCCGGACGTGTCCTCCGGTGGTGCCGCCGAGCGTCGTTCGACCTCGACGGTAATGACGGCGACGGCTGTTTGTCCGGGATTGATGCGAGGAACCGTAATCATCATTTCTTTCACGGTTCCTTCCACCAGGCGGTAGCCCACGTTGCCAATCTCTGGCGAAATCTGTTCGTCGGCCAGGCGTACCGATTGTTCTGGCCAATCGGCTGGTACGGGGATGGTCGCCGTGAGCCCGCCACAGGGGCCGCCGACCGCTGCGATTTTCACGCCGACTTGGTATTTCGTCGTTTTTGACGTTCCCAGAACCGTGGCAGACTTAGCTTCGTCCGGCTGGACGTTCTCGAACTGAGCCCATGCCACTTGGGGACAAAGGACGTATAAAAAGAGCAGGGCAATGGTAGATCGGAGCATGAAACACAAGCGAGGTTGGAAGATCGAAAGGGGGTTCGTCTCCTCCATAAGAACCGTCGGGCAAGCACTCCTTCTCCCACCGCTCTCTACTCTATCTTAGTCAGACCGTGCGTGGCGGGGTAATCTGGGGCAGCGATTCTTGAGAGTTGGTAGATTGCCGGGGTGTTCTAAGTACGGCAACTGTTTTGATAGTCGTACTGGTTGCGCGGACTGGTGTAGATAAGCCGGGGCTTAGGCCATGAATGGTCCGAAGAGAGGTTTAGCCAACAAAAAAGCCCCCTCAGCATTGAGTTGATCTCAACACTGAAGGGGCCAATTGACCGTGTGTCCCTTGATGTTAGGTCAAGGTGATCCGCTTAGCGGGCAGGGGCCGGCAAAACGGTTTCCGGGGATACGATCACGGATGAGCCGTCGCCGTACGAACCGTCGTACGAGATGGCAGGATCGTAGGTGGTTACTGCAGGGCCGACTGTTTCAACCGGTCCGCAGCAACCATCGTTGCTCGATCGACCGCCGAAAAAATTACCCCCGCAGCGGCAACCGGCGGTCGCGGCAAGTAATGCCACGCACGTCAGTAGTAGCGTAAAGCGCTTCATGGGAGTTCTCCTCATGGGAACGTTGCGACTGGGGAAATGAACTAAGCACAGATTTGGCTGCCAAACACTACCCCATAAATAACGATGTGCAACTTCAACATGAGAAATTCCTGCAACATTGAATGTTGAAAAAAATCATCACATCGCACTTTTTAGATGGTAGAGTTGGTGCGATGGATTGCGTGACCGCCAAACTCCCCCCAAGCCAGCAACTTTGATGAACGCTTACGCTTTGCCTGCCTGCTCAATTCGTTTTGGTTTGTTCGCCATCGTGTTGTCGTCGGTTTTCTGCGCAAACCTCTTTGCCGAATCGGCTGGGTTTCGTCAGTCGATTGACGGTTATCCGTGCGGCTATGCGTGCAAGACACCACGCCCAGGCGACGAGATCTTTCTAGTCTCGACTCGCTGTCTGCCGGGAGGCTGTGGGTGGGAATTGCCAGTCGAGAAAATTCAGGTCTCGCAGTACCTGCCTGGGGAAGGCTGGGTTTCGATCGACTGGGAGACCTTCACGCAATCGTCATCTCCTGGCGGACTAACCAGCATTTACGTCCATGGTAACTGGATGAGCAGCTATTGGGCCGAACGTCGCGGGTGGGAGATGTACCACGAAGTGACGCGGAACCTTTCGATGGATCAGAAAATCCGCCACGTCATGTGGTCGTGGCCGACGCAGGAAGAACCTAAACCGCTGCAAACAGTTAGACAACATGCCGTTCGAGCGGACGACGATGCCTATTACCTGGCATCGTATCTCATGACCATACCAACCGAAGAACAGGTCTCGATATCGGCGTTCAGCTTGGGCTCGCGCGTGGCCATGGGAGCGTGTCATTTAATGGCAGGCGGATCGCTTCGCGGTCGAGTGCTTCCCGAGCATGAAACCAATGTGCATGGTTATCGCGTGGCCATGTTTTCCGCTGGCGTAACGTATTCCGCGATCTACCCGACCGGACGTAACGGCCAGGCGCTTGACGTGATCGATCGCATGTACAGTGCATTCAATAGTGCGGACAAAATCCTGCGTTTTTACCGGATGGCTAGCCAACGCAAGGGGGATGAGGCCGCTGGTTCCATTGGTTTCAGCCTGGCCTACGATCAGCGACAAAAGGTCGAACAGGTCAACGCCGCGAACATCCTGGGGAAAGAGCACAGCTGGGATAACGTCGTTTGTGCCTACTGCTTGATGGAACGGGCACGTGACTATTTGCAGTGGAAAGAGATTTAGTGGTCAGTTGCCCAGTCATGATCGGGTGACTGAATTCGATTCAGCCGGGCGCGCAGCAAAACACCGCGCTGCCGGGTGAATGCAACGCGGTGCTCCGTGTTGTTTGCTCTGTCGTGAAAGCGACTTAGTAGTTGCCTTCGAGGGCCGCTTGTTCCGCCTTGTAGGCTTCCATGGCGTCCGATTCACGTTGCAGTTTGAATTCCGGTCCTTCGGAATAGTACTGAACGTCGTCGCTCATGTAATAAGGGCTGGGAAGTGTCTGTCCACCGACATCCACTTGGCAACCAGTACCGGCCAGCAGAGCTAGACATCCGAGACCGGAGTACAACGTGGTCTGAATCCAGGTGCGTTTGGTTTCCATCCTTGGAAGTCTCCACCAGGTCGGCGACAGGTTCGTCCTGAACCACATCCAAATTTCGCCGCGGGCTGAAAGGGTCGCGTGAATGAACAACGCATGTGATGCGTAAAGTCGTTACATTCGGTATCGACCCTTCGTGGGCGAAACTTTGCACCAAAAAATGGAAAAACCCGTACAAGCATCCAAATCGGTTTATTCGGTGCAAATTGACACCGCTGGGATAGCCCGATCACCCCGGATGGGGTTCGTGTGGGCATTCATTTTGATGGTTAGGTGCCTAACGTTTGTGTCTTTTTCTGTGAAACGTTTGCATGTGGGGGGTAGAATGGCGTTATCACCACCGTTGACGCTAATCCCAAGGAGCTTGCCGATGTCATTGGCTAGCAGCCGCATATTCCTCGCGCTTATCCTCGCTATCAGTGCTGGTCTCGTGACGCCCACGCCGGGCTGGGCTCAAAATAGGGGAAGTTCGGTCGTCCCCAACGATGCCTATTACGCGGGGTTCATCCCTTTCTATCAGGGAGACTACCAAGGGGCAGGGGAAATCTTCAACGCTGCCGGGCGTGCGGGGGTTCGCTCTACGGAGGGGCGTTGGATTGACTCGATCTGTTACGCCACCATGCTCGGCGAATGCCACTTCCAGATGGGAAATAATGCCCAGGCACTCGAGAACTACAACACGGCGCTACTTTTATTCGTTCAGCATTCCAACTGGATGCTGCGTATCAATCCGGAGAGCTTACAACCCATCGGTCCTGTCAGTAATGACCTTCGCGCTAATGTGACTTGGGGAAAGTCGGGGCGAAATACGCTGATCGGAAATTACCCCGACTCGCTTCCGACATTCCAGGGGCAGACCGATGCCCAAAACCAGGCTGCCGTTCGCGGTGGCGGCGTTCTTTCTGCCGGTCGGATCATGCCTGTTCGCGCCGGCGAGATCGCGCGATGCATTGCCTTGGCGATTTACCGCCGACAAGAGATCATGGGCCCGATCAGCAAATATGACGGGCTGACCGGAAACCTGGTTGGCATCTTGCAGCGTCGTCCTGCCCCGCCGAACCATTGGACCGGGGCCTGGGTTGATGTTCAGCACGGCTTGGCATTGGCGGCGGCAGGCAAGACGGATGAAGCAGTCCAGACTCTCCAGCGAAGTCTTACGACTGCCGGCCAATACGATCACGCTCTGACTTCGTTGGCTCTCTTGCAACTAGGAAGAATCGCTCTCGAACAGCAAGACTTCGCGGCCGCGCAGACTTACTTCTTGGAAGCATCTTACTCGGCGGCGGCGTTTCAGCAGTATCAGCAGGTCGAAGATGCCCTCGATGGGCTGGCGAAGGTCAGCATGATCACCAAGGCAGGTCAGATGCCGCAGGGCTTGCTGGCGATGGCGAATTGGAACGAGCTTCGCAAGCTTGACGCGTTACGGGCCAAGCTGAATCTGGCACTGGCCGAGGCCAATTCGTACATGGGAAATCTTCCCGCTGCCAGCGGTGCGTTGGAAGACGCCAGACGAGCGATGAACCGCCGCTCGATGAGCAAAGGGCGAGTTGGCATCCGTTATGGGTACCTATCGGCTCTCTTGGCTTTTCAGGGAGGGAACGCTTCGGCGGGTACCAGCAACTTTGCTTCCGCGGTCGCTGCCAACCGATCCGCTTCGACTCGCGTCTATCAGACCGAAATGACCAATCAGTTGTTCGTGTCGAATACCATCACCGAGCGTTCGGCCCAGCTCCTCTACGATGAACTCCTGCGCGAGCCAACTGACGCCGATTGGATTTCGGAGCCATTTGAAACACTTACCGTCCTGCTGACTCCTAACCCGACGGCAATGGAGAATTGGTTCAACACGGCCATCATGCGTAAACAGCCGGAACTGGCTCTAGAGCTTGCCGATCGTATCCGACGTATGCGTTTTTTTGCCACGCTGCCCCTGGGGGGGCGTTTACTAGCGCTGCGCTGGGTGCTTGAATCGCCTGACGCCACGCTCGATACCAAGGGGAAATTGCAGCGGCAGGATTTGTTGGCAAAACATCCTGAACTGAAGACGTTTCAAGACGAAGCTAAACGACTCAAAGGAGAACTGCTGCAAGTCGACTTGCAGCCAGACGACAAAGAAACGTTTGTAAAACAACGAGATCTGGTCGAGAAATTGCAGAACGTTTCTGATGGTTACGAAGTGCTTTTGGCGGCCATCGCACTGAGACGGACGCCAAGCCAGTTTCTCTTTCCCCCTTTGAAGTCGACCGCCGAAATCCGCGAGAAGTTGGAAGATACGCAACTCGTGCTGACGTTCTTCTCGACGACACGCAGCGTCCACGCGTTTTTGTTTACCAAGAAAGACTATGTCCACTGGACGCTCGATAACCCTCGCGAGATTAAAGGGCAGATCGGAGACCTGCTGAAGCAGATTGGTTTGGTAAAACGTGACGCACCGGTTCAAGCAAAGGATCTGGCTGAGACCCAGTGGAAGACGACGTCAGCCGAACTACTCAAGCGGTTCATTCCGACACTCAAGCCAGGCTTTTGGAATACTTATTCCGAGTTGGTAATCGTGCCGGACGATGTGTTGTGGTACGTTCCCTTCGAAGCTCTTCACACCGATGACGGTCTCGGGGCAGGGCATACGGTCCCGGTCTCAGAGGTAATTCCGATTCGGTATGCGCCGACGGCCAGCCTGGCGGTTCCGCAAAAGGATGCCCGTCCGCGTCCGCAAAACACGGCAATCGTTGTGGGACGTTTGTTTAACTCGGATGACTCCGAAATTACGATCGAGCAGTTCGATCAATTAAAGGATGTCTTCGTCGCTCCGGATAAGATTGACCGCCCCCCGGTTGGGCCTTCGAGCCTGTTGGCCAAGGTCTGGGATCAGCTGGTTGTGATCGATGACAGTGAAGACGCCAATCGAGGCGACGTCTGGAACTGGTCGCCGGCGCAAGCCGATCGAAGCAAGCCCGGCAGCGAGTTAGCCGCGTGGCTGCGATCTCCTTTGGGGGGACCGGAAGTGATTTACCTCCCTGGATTTCACACCGGTGCTGAGGACGCATTGAAGGGGAACACGACCGGCAACGATGTCTTCCTGACGGCACTGGGACTCATGGCGACCGGTTCGGAAACGGTTGTCCTCAGTCGCTGGCATTCGGCTGGATCAGCCAGCGTGGCAACGGTAGAAGGGATTGCCAGCCGCATCGCCGAGATGCCTGCAAGCACGGCTTGGCAGGAGACGATGGAGGACGTCCGAAAGTTATCGCTCGATCCGAAAAAGGAACCGCGCCTGAAAGGAAGCGGAGTATCCATCCCCCAGACGCTTGATCATCCTTACTTTTGGGCCGATATGATGCTGATCGATACCGGCATCAACCCGAAGAAAGAGATGCCGTAGCGTCACGCCGCACCGCGGTGATACTTCCACCAGTGCCCCATCCGCAACACGTTGGCGGAAAGTGAGAGCCGGGCGTAGTGGCAAATCCGCTGCGATTCGAGCGTACGATTGATCCAGCGTGATTTGATTTCGTAGTGTTCGGGACCAAGATCGATGATCCTGTCTCCTCGCTCGATCGAGTCGCGAATCTGGTGCGACATCATCACGGTTCCGGGGCTAAGTTGCTTGCTATCCAACTCGTACCCCATTCGCATGCCCAGGATGTTGCCCAGATGATGAAAGTTGTAGCTAAACGCAATCATGCGATCTTTCTGGCGAAGCGTCATCATGTCGATCATCCCCAGTCGCGAGGCCTGAATAAAGCAGTCGCGAAAATAGTCTGCAGCTTCGGGATGTGAGATGGTCGTTCCGGTAGTGCTACACGCTTGCCACGTTCGTCGCGCGAGTAACACACACTCGTCATACAGGTCGAGATTGGGTTCCGCGTTTTCCGTTGGACAGACCATTGGCCGGTAACGATCACTGGTCACGCCCGCTTCGTTTGCTTTTCGAAGAGTTCGACGAATCACCGCGCGAAACTTGGAACTGCGCGTTGAAACGAACTTCTCAAAGTCATCGGGAAGCTCGATCGCGTACGAAGGATTCCACGGCAACACCTTGGGTGTCATCCCATGACATCGCATCGTATTAAAAATCCGACCGCGGTCGACGGTTGGGTCAACATAGCGGAGGTCGAGCAGATCCCAAGTGCGTGGCGTTGCTTGTAAGTACTGCATAGCCGCATAGAGTGTGGCGGTTTGATCACTGCCGATGGGACCGTAGAAAGGGCCCCAGCCATCCAGCGGGTAGGTGAGGATCCGTACGGGACCTGCCTTGGTCCGCTCGATTTGTTCGATAAGTGGTACGATTCCTTTGATCTCACAGTCGACCTGAACCAGTAATACCCGCAAGTTCTTTCCGTGACCAAAAAACTTCCAGTAAGTTTCCAACCAGGGCAGGGTTTGAAAGAATGTCGCGTTGGGGGTCTTGGCGTGCAACCGGTTCCAGAAGCAAGCGTAGCCTTGCAGCTCTTCGATTTCGTTGATTTCGATCACTTCTGACATAGCTCTTTCCCCGGATGAAGCAGCAGCAATGGCCCTGGGGAAATGACCTGCAACGCAGGTGCCACACCTGGGGGGATGCCATGGAATGTCCGCTGAAAAAATCCTAAGTCTCTGTCGATAGGCGGTTTAGGATGCACGGCTGCTTGTAAGTCAAAACCATAGAGAATGTTTCCGAAAATCAACGTTGTTTCGCGGCGGCAACATCGATGGGGCAATCTGCGGGTCGGCGACAACTGATTTTGCGTGCGGTAGTAACACTTGAAACTTTGCGGGGTTACAAACGGTAATGCGGTCAATCATGAGAATCTTTTCGGAGACTCTCGTTCTGAAACGAATCTCGGAACACTACTTTTCCACATTGATTCGCTATAATGAGGCAGCTCAGACGAATGGTGACGTGTCGAACCCATTGGACACCTCGTCAGCGTTCGTCGGGTTCGCCCACCACGAAGCGACACCGATGAATGATTAGTGAAGATCCGCACGCTCAAGGGATGTTGAATGCCAGCCGAGCTCTTAAGTCTCGTATCCGAGTTGGAAGCGAATATCAATCAGGTTGTGGTAGGGAAACCCGAGGTCGTGCGGAAATGTCTCGTGGCTCTACTCGCGGGCGAGCACATCCTGCTTGAGGACGTTCCGGGCGTTGGCAAGACCTTGGTTGGTAAGGCGCTTGCCCGTAGCGTATCCGGCCATTTCTGCCGATTACAATTCACACCCGATCTCTTGCCGAGCGATATCGTCGGCTCGAATATTTTCAACTCGAAGACGAACGAGTTCGTATTCCACTCGGGGCCGATATTCTCGAACATCGTGATTGCGGATGAAATCAATCGTTCGTCTCCACGAACGCAAAGTGCTTTGCTGGAAGCGATGAGTGATCGCCAGGTTTCGATTGATGGCGATACCCACAACCTGCCACGCCCCTTTATGGTGATCGCCACGCAAAACCCGTTCGAGTTCGAGGGTACCTATCCGCTTCCCGAAAGCCAGTTGGATCGTTTCTTGATGCGGATCTCGATGGGCTACCCCGACCGTGCCGCCGAACGCACGATTTTGGAATCGCACCGTATTGGCGAACCCGTGGAAGAGCTATCGCCGGTGGTGACGTGTGATCAGATCGCACAACTGCAGGATTCGGTGCGAAAGATCGAAGTCAGTGAGACCATCAGCGAATACTTGTTGGACATCATTGACGGTACTCGAACCAGTGATGACCTGGAGGTTGGGGCAAGTACCCGAGCCGGTCTCAGTCTGTTTCGGGCTGCCCAGAGCCATGCGTTGTTAGACGGTCGCGAATACGTCGTTCCAGACGACGTGAAGCATCTTGCCGTATCGGTGCTTGCTCACCGGGTGATCCCAAAAGGATTTCTCCATGCCGGGCAGCGAGAAGCGGTCGAATCGATGGTCGGCCGGATTGTGGAAGAGATTTCGATACCTGTGTAAGGATGTTCGGGCCGTTGATTCTCGCGGTCGATCGCATCCACACTGAAAGGACTAAGCAGCAGGCTTATGTCGGAAGCCGGTTCGAGGATGTTCTCATGGTTTCGCTTGCGTGGTGTCTCCATTACGCAAGAAGGAACATACTATTTTCTGGTATTCATCTTCATTCTGGCCGGGGCGATCGTCCGTAGCAACATCCAGTTGCTGATGATCTTGGCCTGCATGTTGTTGGGCCCTTTGCTGTTCAATTTATGGGTTGTTACAAGCAGTCTGCGCAACTTGAAGTTCTCGCGACGGGTTCCTTCGCTGCTTTCGTGTGACGACCCATTTTTCGTCGAACTTACCGCGAAGAATGGGGGGCGTCATGCCACGTACGCGGTTGTTATCGAAGACAAGCTTATGCAAGTCGAAGGGTACGACCCGGAGCCTGCTCAGGAAGTAGACGTCTTCTTTGCCAAGATCGGCAACAAGGACGAAGCGGCCATCTCGTACAAAGCGGTCATTCGCAAACGGGGTAAGTACCAACTGGGGCCCCTTTCGGCAACGACCGCATTTCCGCTGGGGCTGATGCGGAGCACGCGCTTGGACACGCTGGTTACCACCATCGTCGTCATGCCCCGTCTAGGACAGATGACGCCGGCCTGGCGAAGGATGATCCAGCAGGAGAAGTCCGGCTTCGCCTCGTCACGTCGTCAGCATGGTTTGCTGGAGGGGGACTTTTACGGCCTGCGAGAATGGCGAAACGGAGACCCCAAACAGTGGATCCATTGGCGTAGCAGCGCCAAGCAGGGAGAACTGGTCGTCCGGCAATTCGAGAAGCAGAACCAGCAGGACTTCGTGTTGATCGTTGATGCGTGGCTACCCGAAACGCCAACCGACGAAGACAAAGATCGTGCCGAACGCATTATCAGCATGGCTGCTACGGCGGTTCGCGAGTTGGCCGTCGTCGGGGGATGCCAACTACAGCTGATCAGTTGCGGTGAGTCGACCGAGAGCATCGTCGGGAACGTCTCGCAGGCATTCGTCGTTCAAGCGATGCATGATTTGGCTGTTCTGGTACCTACTGACGAGCATGACATCGGGTCGACGATGGCCAACTGTTTACGAACTTCTCGGCCAGGGTCACGCGTGATTCTTCTTACCACACGTAAGACCGATTTGTCAGATACGGAAGTCTTTGCCCCTGTCTGGAACGACGCAAAGCTGCGTAGTGAACTCGGACGAGTGAAAACGGTCTCGGCGGGACGGGGAGACGATGCCATGTTCTTTCACATGCCAACCCCGCGAAACACCAGGAAAACGGAGAGCTTGTCATGAAAGTAGAGCGGCTTCTCCAAATTAGCGTTGCCTTGTTGGCAGCCCTTGGTTCTCTCTTTCTCGCATTCGGACAAGGCGGTAACTCCGCGCTGCCTCTCTTGGCGACCATCGGTGCATTCCTGTCGGTTTACCTGACCGATATCAAGGGATGGATTACGCTGAATCGAAATCTGGCGAACTTCGCGGCGCTGATCGCAGTGGTGTTTTCTTTTTTCGACTTTTGGGACGATGGGAGTTCCAAGCTGGTTGCGATCGCGAAGCTGCTCATTTACCTGCAAGTCGTTTTGCTGTTCCAGCCGAAAACGACCCGCGTCTACTGGCATTTAGCGGTCTTAAGCCTGCTGCAAGTGGTGGTGGCTGCTGCGCTTGACTTTGGGGTTACGTTCGGCCTGATGCTGATTCCCTATATGTTCACCGCGCTCACGACGCTTTGTCTGTTCTTTGTTTATCGCGAGACGCTGCGCGTTGATCCAGAACTCAAAGCGGCTCACGATGCCGTCGAGAATCGCCCGTTGTTTTCCTTTATGGCCAAGAAGCCGGTCGAGTCGAATGACTCCACGGTTGTTTCCGCGCCGGTGATTTCGCTATCAGGACAACTGCCGGGCAACCTGGCTTCTGTCTTCTCGAGCGGTAAGATGTTTGCCCAAGTTTTGAAAATGGGCTTCTTCACGCTTTGTGCTACGGTTGTGTTGTTCTATTGCTTCCCGCGATTTGATCAGGGGCAATTGTCACAGTCTTTCGGTGGTGAATTTGGAGCCACGACGGGATTTAAAGACCAGATCTCGCTGAACGATATGGGGCATATCCTTCAAAGCGATCGATTCGTGATGCGGGTTAGACTGTCGGATTTAAACACCGGAACAATTATTGACACGGAATACGAGCCTTACTTCCGCGGAACGTCTCTCAGCACTTACTTTCCTAATAGCAAGACGTGGATTGTAGGCAACCTGAAGAACTATCAGGTTAGCGAACTGAAGCCTCCGCCGTTAAAGACGAACCTGGTTCGTCAGCAAATAGCTACGAATCAATCGATTCATTTCGATCGAACCAACGAAGGCGTGCTGCTGTTCAGTATTTATCCAGCTTATTCGTCACTGAACACGGCTCGCGACATCGTGGACAATCAAACGCTCGGTATCGTCTCGATGGCAACCGACGCGCAGGCCCAGGTTCGGCAGCCGGATCAATACGAAATGCTGGTTCCCTGGAATCCCTTTGGTGCGGATGCCGACCTAATCCCTTGCCGTCATCCACTCAGAGATCGCCAGTTCCATCACTACGTTCAAAACGATTTGACGCAGGTACCGCTCGATAAGGAGTTTGCCGATACGCTGTTTCATGGTTTGACGGAGACGGCCGACGAATTGGTAGCCGATATTCCCGTTAATGGGGACGAAAAGCCAACCCAATTCGCAATTGCCCAGCGTATGGAGCGCCACTTCGTGCTGGACGGCAACTATACCTATTCGTTGCATGTACCTGTGCATATGAAGAACACCCGTTTGGATCCCATCGAAGACTTCGTGGTGAATCACCGAACAGGGCACTGCGAGTTCTTTGCGAGTGCCTTGGCCATCATGCTGCGAACGCAGAAGATTCCTGCTCGGGTTGTCGTGGGCTACAAAGGGGGCGAGTTCAACTCGGTCGGCGGTTACTACGCCGTCAAGCAGAAGCACGCGCATGCGTGGGTCGAGTGTTTTCTTAGTCCCGACAATCTTCCTGTTGGGATTTCCAAAGAAGATTACCCCAATGGGGCCTGGCTGCGGCTGGATCCTACGCCTGCGTCACGTCCTTCACCGAACAGAAAGGATAGTGGTACCATCTTCGACACCTTCCTAGATTGGTTTGACTACGTCGAACTGGCCTGGCGTGACTATGTGGTGGGCATGAATAGCGAGCGCCAAGAGAAGGACATCTATAAACCCCTGACCGATAACCTGGTCAAGCCATTTGAAGGCTGGGTCAGCCGCGAGCAGTGGTCTAAGTTTTTCCGCGACAGCCTGGCCTCGATGGGCATTCACATGAGTGATGAATGGTTTAGCGGATTTGCATCGATCTTTACGATGCTAGTATTGCTCTTGTTAGTGGTGATCTTCGAGCTGATACGGACCCTCTTCCGACGCTATTGGACGAGCATCAAACGCTTGTTCTTGCGGTGGTTCCCAAGTAAGTCGCACCGCACGGGCTTCTATTTCAAGGTTGAGAAGCTACTTTCTAAAGCTGGGTGGCAGCGGAAAGAATCAGATACGCCGCGCGAGTTTATTACATCGGTTATCGCCGATTGCAAGACTCGTGGGATTGCCAGTGAGATGCTTTCCCCGCTGTCCGATCTTACCGATTGGTACTATCAGATCCGCTACGGCAGCAAAGATCTGGCGCCAGCTCAGCAAGACGCCATCAGCGAACATCTGCTGCTGATCGAGCAGCAGACGCTCGCCATGCGAAAGATTAAACGTTAAACAGGAAGTGAACGATGTCCCCATCCTTCATGACGTAGCTCTTGCCTTCGACGCGCAGCTTACCAGCTTCGCGAATCGCCTTTTCACTCTTGTACGTTTCCAGATCTTCTAGCGAATAGCATTCTGCCCGTATGAAGCCCCGTTCGAAGTCAGAGTGAATCACGCCGGCAGCTTGCGGTGCCGTCGCTCCAATTGGAATCGTCCAGGCTCGAACTTCTTTCTCACCGGCGGTGAAATAACTTTGCAGGCCAAGAAGCTTGTAGGCTGCCCGGGCGACAACCGCTAAAGCTGGTTCGTCCAGGCCAACGCTTTCGAGCATCTCTTTTCGATCGTAGTCGTCCAGTTCGCTCAGTTCCGACTCGATCTTGGCACATACGGGGACCACTTCTCCCCCTTCGGCCGCGGCCCGTGCACGAACTCGATCGACCACTTCTCCTTCGCCGGTCAGGTTGTCTTCGTCAACATTGGCCAGATAAAGAACGCTTTTGGCAGTCAGCAGCCCGTAGTTACGCACGATATTGAACATTTCAGGATCGTGCCAATCCGCCGAACGCAGAGGCTTACCTTCGGCGAGCAGGGTCTGGCATTGATTTAGAATCTCGACCTTGGCCTTGGCGTCCTTATCACCGGAACGGGCCGTTCGGGCGGCCTTGTCACGAGCCGATTCCACCGTTTGCAGGTCGGCCAGCATCAACTCGGTATCGATTGTTTCGATGTCGCGAATCGGGTCGACACTTCCGTCCACGTGGATAACGTTGGGCTCTTGAAAACAGCGGACGACATGTATGATGGCGTCGACCTCACGGATATGGGACAGGAACTTATTGCCCAGGCCTTCCCCTTCGGAAGCGCCCCGCACGATGCCAGCGATATCGACTAGGCGCAAAATGGCGGGAATCACCTTCTGGGTCTTGATGAAGCTCTGAATCACATCCAAGCGAGGATCTGGGACAGATACAATCCCCACGTTCGGTTCGATCGTACAGAAAGGGTAATTTTCGCTGGCGATGCCCGCAGCAGTTAACGCGTTGAATAGGGTCGATTTACCGACATTCGGCAGCCCGACGATTCCGGCTTCCATGAACTCTCGCTTGATTTGGCAAAAGATTCGCTTTTCGAGGCACTTTCGACGGGAACGTGCCTGCTAGACGTGGGATCCAAACCGGTGATTTTAACCGAAATGAAAAAGGCGACTAGTCGTCATGACCGGTCGCCTTCGCGTGGTGTTCAGATTAAGCCCCGCTCCTTTAGGCAGGAGAAGGGCCAAAGTGCCGATCGCTTACTCGATGAATCGCTTCAGCATGATCGTATCTTCGACGTTCAAGTCCTCGCCCGGGACATAACCGACCGGGATCGAGCGGTCGATGATGTAGAATGCACGGTGACGATTGATTTCGCCGGTGTCATTCCCAAGTTCCTCGGCCAGACGCCAGCCATCTGGGTGTGTCGGGCTGACCGCGACCGGTTCGACCTCGAAGTAGCCAATTGTGATCCAGACGGCAAAGACGTTTGACTGGGTACCAGCAATGTTGCCAAGACGCTGATAGGCCTGGTAGCGAAGCATTGGGTTGTCGTCGGTGCGGTAGTGCCGCATCTTGTCGTTGCCGAGGCTGCCATCTGCCAAGCGCAGATCGAACAGCGGTGTTCGATCTGCTTGGGACGAGGCATTTCGATCGACCGAGCGAAGAAGACCGGCTTCTTCTGGCGGAACGAGTAGCTTCTTATCCCCACCATGCAGCACCGGCATCATTTCGGCCGCGGCAGCAGGTCGGAAAGGATTCGAGAAGCCAGACGGGTAGGATGTATCATAACTACCCGTGTAACCGCGGCGGCTCTGCTTGAACTCATCCCAGGTTGCAAAATTGAAGTCCGTGCTTTGCCAGAAGGTCGGATCGAAGATCGAATCGTAGACCGCTTGGGATGGAATCGTATTCAGGTTGATCTTGCCTGGCTCGCGGAATTCGGATTGGCGGTTGAAGGGGAACATGTACCCCAACCGAGCATCCTCGGTCTTCGTGCTAAGGTTGCGAAGATCACCGGAAGTAGGATTAAACTGCGTGATGTCAAACCACTTGTTGGTGCCGTTGAACCGCGAAGGGACGTGTACGAAGTCGAACAGACGAACCAGTTGCATCGCCTTGTCGTCGTTGGCCGGAGGCGTTGCTGGATTCAGTCCATCGGTTTTGGTGCCGTGGAAGAAATTGAACAGGTACGCGTACGGTGCCAGTTGAACGGCAAGATTGTCGCCGTTGGTTGAGCCAGAATCGAAGTGGAAAGGTGTATCTGCGGTATTCGTATCGTTCTTGCGAGCGCCCGAATACTCGAACAGCAACCGTTGGGGCGAACTGGTTGGCACCATCATCAGATCGTATTTGCTGACATAAGGTGCGTTGGGCCAGTTGAGGTAAGACAGCGGGTTATTTTCGCAGTCGAATGCGGTACCCACTGTGTATGGATTAGGCTGGCGGCCACTTTCCAATGGAAGGGGGCTGTACTGATAGGCGGAGTTCACTGCAATCGCCGACTTGATCTGAGCACCCAGGTTGTGATTGACATACCCCATGGTATGCACCAGCTTACGGCCAAAGTGTTCGTCGGTAGCAGGGGCACCAGCGACTAGCGTCGTATCGACCGGAGCTGGGTGAATGGGAGGCGTCTGGTTGTATTCCTGGATCATATTGGAAAGATCTGTGGCGAGCGTACCGGTGATCTGCTTAATCCGCTTAAGCGTTCCCAGGTAGTTTCCGCTGGAATAGCTCGGTGTGGCCGATGAACCTTCCAGTTCGGCGATGGGTGGGTTATTGGCATGGTTATTGTCATCTCGACGTCCCTTTTCGCGGCTAGCGAAATAGACGTCATTGGAGCCACGGGCATGGTCGCCATCCGTATCTCCAGATTCATCGGGATCCCAGTCATCTTGGTTTGGGGCGCCGGCGTAGGTGGCGGAATGGATCTGGTAACTGTCCTCGCCGTTGAAGACGGTGATGTCGATGCCGAGGTGATCGACCGTGATGTAGGGATTCAACGCGGCATTGTGGTTGGACAAAGGGTTGGCCAGCCGCTGCAAAATGGCGGTCTTGTAATCCTTGATGACCGCGGTGTCTCCCTTGTCGCTCTTGTCGGGGTGAGTACCTGTATCGTGGAGTGCTGCACTTAGGCTAAGTGGGTAACCACGTCCACCGTCCGAATCGAACGGGGTGTCCGGGCACGTCACCGTAGGAGCGGCCAAAGGGTCGTCGCCATCGGTGTACAGGTCGTAGATCACCAAATTCGGAGCCAGGTTCTCAACGGTGGGCTCAGGGTAGTAACTAGTGTCCGGTAGCGGTTCTGTGACGCTGAGCCCAATCCCAGTGGGGAGACCATCGGGATCGTAGGCATTGGCATAGCTGGTCGGCAGGGCAGCCGTTACGGCGAAGTCGGTGTCACTAGCCCGGCGTAGTCCGCTGGGGGACTGGGTATTGTTGAACGTGTAGATGCCCTCGGTGTTACCCGAGAGAACGATCGACTGCGAACCCGGTTCGTTCACCCACTGATTCGCCGGATCCGTTCCGTTGCCTTGGAAAGGCTTCGATCCCAGGTAGGTCGTCTTACGCGGACCGATGATCGAGTAACCATCAGGCGCGATTCGCAACGAACTACTGCCACGATAGTAGAACGTCTTGGTCGGTTCGGCGATGGTGGTTGCCGGAGCGGTCGTAGGATTGCAGAACCAGATGATTCGTTCGATATCGTAGTTCTCGTCTGGCGTGCCATCTCCATCCAACATGGCAAAGTATGCGGGGTCGGTCGTATCGGTGATCAAAGTACGAGGCTGAAAATTGATCGTGTCGGGACGCGAGGCGATCTCGTCAAGGATATTGGTGCGAGCCGCCGGAGAAGTATCCAACTCATCATTGGTGATGACGATCCGCCAAACAGGATCACCGCCAGGCGTCTTGGCATCGAGCTTAAGCCCGCTGCTGTCATAAAGTTCAGGCGGAAGGTAATTGTTGTTTGTGGTCAGGTTGCGGGGATTATACAACTCGATGAAGAGCGAGCCTTGCGGGATACGGTACTGGTCCAGGTCAGGATCTTCCATCATCATGCTGGACTTACGCGTCTTTTCCGAGCGAGCGCTATCGTCCCAGGCCGTGTCCTTCGTGCGGCGATCGTGGAAGGCGAGCGTTTCCGAAAGCACCAGTTCCGGAGCTTCGGCTCCCCAAACAACACGGCGGAACGCAACGTCTTCCGTCGTCGACAAATTGCCATCGACGTTCCACGGATCATCGTTCGTGCCGTCATCATCCTTGAATGGATTGAGGTCGTATTCAAATGGAGTCATCACCGCATCGCGATCACGGAAGTCAACCACGTTGATTGCCCACTGGGCAATACGGCGTTGAGTCAACTCTCGTTTCTGGGTATCCGTCAGACTGGGGTCGATGGTTGGCAAGTGGTAGTCCGGTTCCATCAGCAGCAGAACCATCACGTAAAGGTAACGAGCCATCAACTGACGCGACGCACTATACGAAGTCGGGTTGGTTGCGTTGATCGGAGTCGGCAGGGTGGGGGACTTGCACCCGACGCCGGTCGTTCCGTTCAGCCAGTTCACAAACTGTGAATTCGGTGAGTTTGCGGCCGAGGTGCCGTACTTCGTCTGGAAGGTAATGTCGGCGACTCGCTGCAGTTCGAAGATGTCGTCGGTGCCGTTGCCATCCGCGGGGGCTTCCAGCAGTCGATTCAAATCGAACGGTTCACCCCGGAAGATCTCAGGCGGAAGCAGTTGGTAGATCTTTTCCTTGAACAACTTTTTGTCTGCTGCCGTTGTTGGGTCCCAACTGTTGTCTTGACGCAAACGTTCCTGCAGCAGCGTAACCAGGGTTGGAGCAGGGCGACGAGACAAGTAGCTCTTGCCATCAAACATCATGTTCTGCGGCGTGCCGGACATGTTGTTGGCTTCATCCCGTAAGTCGAAAGGAATGTCGACACGGTTGGCCGTGGGTACCTGGAAGCTGGCCGTGGTGATCAATCGGCGACGAGTTTGTGCCTCAACGGTAGACGTTGGTGTCGTCGAGTTTTGGGTTAGTGACAGCTGGGCCAGGTCCATCAAGCGGTCGTCCGACTGCGCGACTGTGCTTGAGTCGTATTCTTCATAGCGCAGAACGCGTTCCAGTTCCTGGTAGGTGAACGGCGTGTCGTAGCGATAACCGTGGATCGGGTCGAATTCGTACGGGTCATCCGTTCGTTGGCCAAAGCTGCCTGGCGTGGGCTGCGAGGTCAGTGCGCTACCGTCGACACGCGGTTGGAAACGGGGTCGCCCAGCGTAGTCGATGTACATCCGCCCCAGCCCCAGGCGATCAGGCGGAGTGCCGAACCGGTTGTTGGTCGTCGTGTTGAATGCGTCGGCCAGCCCAACGTTGTCCATGCGGCTACGCACGTCGTCCGTCGCGTCTTGGCCTGGCGTACCGGTGGTCGAGGTGAAGCTCGTTTGGCCTTTGTAGCGCGCATCCATCAAGTCGAACGCGTTTTGAGCCGTGAAGATCTGACGCAAACTCACTTCAGCAGGACCATAGCCGCTGCCCAGGGCAAGTTGCATGTCTTTGGGCTCGTAGGCCATTCCCATCGAGTCGAGATCCCACGAGGGAGAGAACTGATTGTGCTTATTGGTCATGCCGGAAGACGCTTGCAGTAATGTCGTCGCGTCGGTGGGCGTGCCCGATGGTGGGAACGTACCCTCGAACGATGCGAACTGCGAGTAGAATCCGTGCGTGTTCACATTGATCAGCCCGTCCAGGTCTTTCACCATGATGGCGGCCAGCGGCCGGTAGCGGCGACCTTGACGATCAGTTTTCAGAGGCAGACCGACGTCGATCCAAATACTGTCGGCAATGCCGTCCAGGTCGTTGTCGATGTCCCAGCGGGCGTTTGAGGCTGTACCCAGAATGTCATAGTTCGCGTTGCTGCCGGTGAAATTTGGATGGTCGGTCTTGCTGGGGCGAAGCGTGAACTTACGGCGGAACGCCCAGGCGGCATCACGCTGGGCCTGGGTTGGTGCGCTCATCCAACTGCTTGTGTCGAGATCCGGGTTTTGCATGAACGCGTCCGGATCGTCAAACATCCCCACGGTCATGGAGTTCGCGGCGATGTACTGCCGGAACCAATAACGAACCAGATCAGGGCGATGGAACGAGGGCAAAATGTCGGCCGTGACCGTGGTGCGGCCACCGTCGACATAGGCCAAAAACATATTCTGGACGTCTGGGGCATCGTACGGTTCGTCCGCCCCACCAGCCTCAATTGAAACGGCGCCTGCTCGGCCATCGGGGAAGTTGTACAGGATATTGGGGAGCAGCGCGACCGGGTCGCTGCCACTGAGAAGGCTAAGCGTACGCTTGTTGCTACCAGTTGGGGCGGTTGGGTCAAAGCCCAGGCCGGTACCGTTGAATGGAGGGTCGTTCACGACGAAGCCGTCGCCATCGACGGGGGCGATGCCGCCATCACCATTCGAGTCGACCAGGTTTTCGCGGGGTACGATTGGATCCTGGTCGATGACAAAGACCACCCCGTCCTGGGTCACGGTCCCCATCATGTCCGTCTGGAACTTCATGCGGTAATGCAGAATGCGATGCGACTGCCCCTTCAACTCACCAGAGGTGAATGTCAGGACCGAGCCGGTGTAGTACTGTTCAATGCGGAAGAGATTGGAAGGCACGACGTTTTCGTCAACTTCAATCTCCCAAAACTGAGTGATGTCGTTGGAAGAGGAATCCTTGGGGCGATCGATGTCAATCTGGGCGGCCGTACCGCTGATGACCACTGACTGATTGCCCCACATATCACGGAGGATCTCGTGCGACAGAATCGAACTGGCCGTGCCGGGGCGGGGGCCACGCAGCAATTGCATCATCACGGCATCGGCTTCGTTAGGAGCCTCGCCAGATTGGCGGTTGCTTTCCAGGTTGGCCTGGGCGCCGGTGTTGAAGGCCAACGCCGACACGACGAAGGTCAGTCCGACCAGCGCGAAGAGGACCAGAATGCTGAGAACCACCAGTAGCAAGGCACCGCGGCGCGGCTGCTTGGTTTTCATGAAGTTCTGGGTGCGTTTCATAAGTCGTCTATCCTTGCTCACTCAAAAGGAAACCAGCCCCCGCAAAGTTTCCGAGTTTGCTTTCTATGTCAGGCTCGGCCTGGCTCGCCGAGTTTTAGGTTTGGCTATAAATGGGAACAGGAATCGTGATGAGTTGCCTGATCACGGAGACCAGGGTGTTTGCGTTTCCAATCGAACCCGCTTCGAGTACACGCCCACGACGCCGTCGACAATGATCGCATGGGTGGGAACGCTCAGCAGCGTACCAGCGGTACCGTCGGCGTCAGTTTCTTCCACCGGCCAGTCGGGACCGTTGATCGTCAAGCGACGACTGTAGTTGCCACTGCCATCGGGAACCACGTCATCGACCATGACGACTTTATACCATTGGTAAATATCGCCACGCGGATAACGTGAGTTGGTTCGCGTGGGTGGCATCCCAGGGAAGATGCGACGTGATGGTAGACGCCGTGCCAAGCAAATCCAATCTCCGTTGCTAATCTTCAGTGTTTGGTCTTCAGCTTGTTCGAGCGTGCCGCCTTCTTGAAAGATCGTGACTTCTCCGGTCGAGAAACCGCCACTGCCGAAGAAATCGGTCACTCGTAAAACGCGTTCGTTGGTGTATTCGAGCGATTCGGGGTCGGATGTGTCTTCGCCATCCACCGCACCGGATGGAGTCGTGGTGGTATCCCCATCCGGAATCAGGCCCAGTCGGTTACGCATGATGATCACGTGAGCCGTGTATTCGTCGGTTGCCTTGGCCTCGACGATGCTTCGTAAATCTGCACGAACGGCGGTCGTGACCGTGGAATCGATATGGTTGTAATTGATCGGAGGATTCAGCCAGTTTTCGTAGGGACGGGTGACGGTGTTGCTCAACGAACCGCGGCACTCATAGGTCTCGGTTGGTTCGGGAACCAGCATCACCATCCAGCTGTATTCCCCTAAGGCCTGCCGTCGAACTCCGCTTCCGCCACGCTGATAAAAACGCTGGAATGAGGAGAGGTCGCCATCATCTGGGCGTTCGAAGGCGAGGTCGTCGTTCGACTGAAAAGCAAACTTAGACTGAGCAAGCGACAAGCCAACACCCGATGAGCGCTCGACGCCGAGACGCCACATTCGAATCAACTTGTCGCCATCGGAACCTACACCATTGATGAGGGTCGACCCATTCCAGGTCGTGGTCATGTTGGCGTCGGTATAGGCATCGGGAGTCGTTGAACTGTCGTTACGGGCAAACGTCGTCGGATACGGAAAGTAACGTCTTGAGGGATGAACGGCTGTCCCGCCGAAGAAAGTTGGGTCAATTAAGTAAGGCTGACGAACCAGCATGGCCGGTTGTGTTTCAGTCATGAACGCAAGGGTTTGTTCGCCGGAGGGGGTCGTCGTTTGCGTGACCCAGTTGTTCGGATTGAACACGCCGCGGGCACGGGCTTCGTGGAAGGCACGCGGACCCAGGCTGGCGATCCGGTCGGCGCGAACGCCCCGCTCGGTCAGGTGGGTCCCCAGCGGAATCAGCGCGACCAGGCCTAAGATGCCCAGGCTGACCACCATGGTGGACATCATCACCTCGATCAGCGTAACGCCGAGATGCACGCGGTGATGAATCATCTTGGGATGTGGCAAACGAAACATAAGTTAGTTATCCCCTTGTCCCTGAACGATCAGAACGCTACGGGCAAAGTCGCGCGATTCGGCCAGGATGGCCTGATTCTTTTCCGACTGCGACAGCGTCGTAAACGTGCCGCTGTTGAGGAACGAATTCTGAATCAACTTGTTCCGCGTGGTTGTGATTTGCCCTGTCAGGAAGTTCACCGATACCCACATGGCCGTGGCATCGGCAAGATTAGTGTTCAAATCAGTATTGGATGGAGTGAGGTAGTCTTCGTAGTTCACCCCGCCAGCCATCGGAACGACGGTTACTTCGTTGATTCCATCGGTACCCATCACGTCGAGCGCGTCGACGGCATAGTCGTACTTGCCAACCAACATGTGCAGGTTGCCTGCTGGGATTCCCCAGGTGCTTCCGTTGACCGAAACACGGTCGACATTCCCGCGCGGGCTGAACAAGAACCGAATCGAGTTGTTGGATCCAGCGACCCAGTTAGCGAACTCATTGCCGACGTTGCCGATGCCTGAGCATGTCAGATCGATGCACATATCGGTCGGCAGTTGAAGCGGAGTCGTACTGGTACGGCCCGGTTGCAGGTAGATCTGAAAGGGGACGAACTGTCCCGTGTAAAACACCTCGCGATTGTCTGCCGGCAGCGTGACCCGAAGTCGGAATGGAGTTGCTGGCATGCCGCTAGAGTGCATGGTTATCACTTCCGCGGGGTATTTCGGTCCCCGATAATTCAAGCGAATTTCCACAATATCGCCTGCGCTTAATAGCGTAGAAGCCGATGTCGCCACTCGATTGCTCGGGTCATCAATCAGGTCGATTTGCGTGAGTGACGGTGAGTCGACGTAAAGCCCTGCGGAAACCGTATCGCCAGCATAGGGGGGCGGGGTTTCGATGGTATACATCAGCAGCGAGGCGTTCCCGATCCCGGTATCCGTGCCAGAGGTAAAGTCACCGCTGTCATCGACATCAGTCAGGTTACGAACGATCTCAATCCCCACACGACGATTGACTTGCTGTGCTTTGGCTTGGGCTGCCGCGATGTAAGCGTTCACCTGGCGAGCCGCTTCCCGCTGTTTCTTGCCACGCGTACCGGTTTTGACCGCCGTGGCGGCGATGCCCAGCAGAATGGCAAGCACACCCAGCACGACGAGCAACTCCACAATCGTCATGCCGTGGCGAACTTCGCGGTGGTTTCGCTTGTATAAGCTCATTGACTATTCCCCGCGATCACGAGTACATGATTGGTGATGTTGTCGAGTTCTTCGCCCGAAGTGTCGGCGATCTGCCCAACTCGTTGCGGAGGCGTTCCGGAGACCTCCATGTAAGGATTGTTGGGAGGTGTCGTTGTGCTGTAATCCTGGCCAATATCCACTTGAATGTTGTAAAGCCCGTCGGGACCAGCAGAAAAAATCAACGGATAAAGTGGAAAGTGTGCGTATTCGATTCGAGGCGACGTGGATGTCGTCGTGCGGCCACCGCGAACTCCGAGAGGATCGAACGGATCGGGTGACGTGTTGTCCATCAATTGGGACAACCCATTGCGGCGTTCACCCGATGTCGAGGTAGCGATTTCCGGATACCCGAAGGGCCATCGGATGAACAGAATCGGTTGTCCCCACCCGTCCAGAATCTCCGGCACTCCATCATCGTCGGTATCGCCAATTTCCGATGGCTTGAAGAAATCAAGTCCGTTCGTCTCGCCACTCTGGATCGATGCCAGAATCATGTAGAGACATTCGGAACTTTCATGGTCACTTGTCCAAATCGATTGGGCTGCCGTGAAATTCGCAGCGCCGGTCGCATTGGTCACCGCTCGCTGATAGCGAAGCTGCAACGCAGGAGTGCTGTTCAGCGAAACGGGAGCATCAATGACGTCGGACATGCGGTCCGGCATCTCGATACGCATCATTTCGCGAATCCGATCCACCCGAGCCGTTTGCCGGGCCCGGACATTTCCCGATTTGCTGGCTTGCACTCGGCGATACCGATATTCTTCCCACCGCGGCATCAGCAGCTCGTGGATTTTTTGGACCTGGCTGCGAGTGCGGTTGGCGCGGGCCTGTTCGGCGGCCGATGAGAGGCCGACCAAAACCAGGCTGCTCAGCATCGCGAGCACTCCCATCACGACCAGCAGTTCCACCAGGGTGAACGCGGGACGCGTCAGGCGTATTGCGAATTGTCTTGCCGTAATTGGCATCGGAAAATTCCTCTTACAAATCGGTGTCGCTCTCGAGCGTAGCGGCCTCGCCGAAGTTCACGATGTTGTCGAAGTCTTCCAGCGAGTAGGCAACGCTGGTCGAGGCGACGCTTTGCGTTGTGCCGGATGGGTACATCTTCATTTCGTCGGGGTCGGTGTAGCTGCCGAAATGGCCATCGAGCCCGGCACAGATCAGCTGAAACTTGCCATCTTCGGCCCAGGCAAAATCGCCGTTGGCGTTGATCGTGCCGTAGGGGCGGGCGATGCCGTCGGCCAGGCCGGGATCGCTGGTGAAGTCGTATTCGGCGACGTTTGTTCCGTCGTCGTAAGTCTTCGCGTTGAAGTAGACGTATTCCGCTTCAGTAAATTTCGGATGATACGACCACCAGCCATCGTCGTCTTCGTCGGTCAGGCGAGTTTCATCAAACTCAAAAATTGGCGTGCGTTCGCCGGTGCCGGTGATCGGGTTTTCGACGTCGGGGCTGAAACCCATCAGAAACAAGACGTAGGCTTCGGTCGGGTCGAGCGCGGCGAAGTTGTACGCGTCGGTGTCCATGGCCCCGTCCCAGGCACCATCACGAATGATGCCGGTGTCTTCTGCAATCTGCTTGATGTAATCGCGCCCCGTCGAGGTGCTGGTATCAAAAACGTCCGTCCCGCTATTTCGTTGAGGGAAGATCTTTTGCAGGTGTCGATTCAACGCGGTCGTACGCTGGGTCGCAGTGAGGACGATGGTGTTGCCATCTGGCGGGTAAGCACCATTATCTTGCTTATAGAGGTCGAGTGCCTGGGCAATGTTGGCGACTTCAACTTTCATTGCCGCATTCTGTGCCGCGACAACGGCGGTTCGGATGCCGACCAGGGCGAGACCTGCCAGAATGCCGATGATGGTGATGACCACCAGCAATTCGACGAGGGTAAAGCCACGATGGCATGCGCGTGGACGGGATGTCATGGTAGACCTTTCCTAGTACGAAGCGGAGCTTCGCCTCTGTGTTGGTAAATGGACTGACGCTACGGCGCCGGTCTGGTTGTTGGATGTCAAGATGTTGGATTCCCAGTCATGGCGTCCCGAAACCCCTGAAACCGGGACGCCGTGTGAGTCGCCGGATATCCTTAACTCAGGTTCTGAATCAAGTCGACCAGCGGAAGGAACAGTGCGATCACGATGAACCCGACGGAAAAGCCGAGGAACACGATCAGCAGCGGTTCCATGATTTTGGTGAGCGAGTCGGTGAGAACCTTGACGTCTTCGTCGTAGGTATCGGCCACCTTGTACAACATGGTGTCGAGTTCACCCGTCTCTTCCCCCACGTCGATCATGTTGGTAACAAACAGTTCCACCATTCGTCGCCGCAGCGTGAGGAAGTACCAGCCGGCCCCAACCGCACCGGCCACGCCGACTGCCTGCCAGGCAAACGGCTGCATCGCGGGAATGAAAAAGAATGAAATGAAGGGGGCTACCGGGAAGATAACCCACAGGAAAAGCGCGATCGGATGGAAGGGTGCTCGGCAGTTCTCTTCCATCGGTTTAAAAATCGATTCACCCTCTTTCACCGATTCCGAAACGTTGTGATACATCCGCTCGAACATGGCGTTGCCGCTCGTGTCACGGGCGATGTTCAGGCATTCCAGAATCGGAACACCGGACGAAATCAGCGTGCCTAGCGTACGCGTGGTACGGGCAAGGACGTTCTTCTCGACCAGGCCGCCGAAGATGGGGATGTTCAGGAAGAACAAGTCCCAGCCCATGCGGCCATGTTTGAATTTGCGGAGTAATTTAACGAACAGGAACACGGCCACCGGAATCAGCGGGATGCAGTACCAGTAGTTGACCACACCGTTACTGATGGTGATCAGCAGCTCGGTCATGGCCGGCAGATCTAACTCGAATTCCTCGAAGATCTGACGGAACGTCGGCACGATCTTGATCATGATGAACGTCAAGATACCGACGGCGACCGTGATCACCACGCACGGATAGATCATCGCACCTTGCACCTTGCGGCGAAGGTCGGCGTCGCGTTCCATGAAGTCGGCCAGACGCATCAGAATGACTTCCAACGCACCGCCCGCTTCACCAGCACGAATCATGTTCACGTATAGGCGATTGAAGCACTTGGGGCACTTGGCCATCGCTTCGGAAAGGCCGGCACCTGATTCGATGTCTTCGCAGACGTCCATCAAGCTGTTTTTGAGTCGGCCTGGCTTGGCTTGTTGTTCGAGAATTTTCAGGCTTCGCAGAATCGGCAGACCGGCGTTCTGCAGAATAGCCAACTGACGCGTAAACGTGGTCAATTGACGATGGCTGACGCCGCCGATGGCGAAGCCGCGGTTGGCCTTTTTCCCCTGGGCCTTCTTTTCTCGCGATTTCTTTTCGTTGATGCGAGTAACGAAGTAGCCCATCTGCCGAATAGTAGCCTGGGCATCGTCTTCGGTTGGGGCCTCGATGACGTCGCGGATCTCCTGACCTTGAGCGTCCATCGCTTCAAATTGATAGGTTGGCATGGCTACGTCCGGCTCTTGCTATTGGGGTCAAATTTGGGTGTACGTTGATTGCTGGCCAGCAATATTTGTGCGTTAATCGACGACCGTTTCGCGAAGCACTTCGTCCAGGGTGGTTAGCCCGTCAAAGGCAAGTTGAAGCCCGGCATCGCGCAGGGGCGTCATGCCAAACTTCCTGGCTTCGTCTCGCAATTCGTCGGTGGAGGTATTTTGCATGATCAACGAGCGAAGCTCATCGTTCATGATCATGAGTTCAAAAATGCCAATACGGCCTTTGTATCCGGTTCCGTTGCAGTTTTCGCAGCCGGTTCCCTTGAAGAACTTTCGCCCTGCCAGCTCTTCTTCTTTCATTTCCAAAAGGAAGATGGCATCCTTCGAGGGCTCGTGTTCCTGACGGCATTGGCTGCAAACACGGCGGACCAGACGCTGGGCCAAAATGGCTTCGACGGTCGCCGTGATCATGAACGTGGGGATCCCCATGTCCTTAAGTCGCGTGATCGTGGAGGGGGCGTCGTTGGTGTGCAGCGTGCTGAACACCAAGTGCCCGGTGAGGGAGGCCTGAATGGCGATTTCGCCGGTCTCCAGGTCACGAATCTCACCCACGAGAATCACGTCGGGGTCTTGTCGCAAAATGGCTCGCAGGCAGTTGGCAAAAGTATTGCCGATGTCTGGATCGATGGGAATTTGGATGATGCCGTCGATGTCGTACTCGACCGGGTCTTCGGTCGTGATCAACTTTTCGCTGACTGAGTTAAGTTCGCTCAGCGCCGAATAAAGGGTCGTGGTCTTGCCTGAGCCAGTCGGGCCGGTCACCAACACGATTCCGTTCGGCTTGTGCATCACCTGACGGAATTCCTTCAGGGTTTCGTCCCCCATTCCCACTTTCTCGATGTTGAGCGAAACCACGCTACGGTCTAGGAGCCGCATAACAACGCTCTCGCCAAACATGGTCGGCAGCACGCTCACGCGAAGGTCGACCGGGTGACCACCCACCGTCAATTCGATACGACCGTCCTGCGGCATACGACGTTCGGCGATGTCGAGGTTGGCCATCACTTTGATACGCGTCGTGATCGCGAAGGCCAAGTGGCGCGGCGGTGGAACCATTTCAAAGAGAACGCCGTCCGCTTTGATGCGGATACGGAACTCTTCTTCGAAGGGCTCGAAGTGGATATCGCTCGCATGGTCCTTGATGGCCATCAAGAGCACCATGTTCAACAGCTTGCGAACCGGGGCGCTATCGGCGAGGGCTTCGGCATCGGTAATATCGATCGGGCCGTCCCCTTCCAGGGCCGCGGCCGCTTTGGCAAGGTCGTTGTCATCTTCCAGGTCGCGGACGAGACCTTCGAAGCTCTCGGAATCTTCCGAGTAGTATCGATCCAGCGTCTTTTGAATATCGCGTTCAGTCGAAACGACTGTTTTGACTTCGTAACCCAAAAACTGCCGCAATTCGTCTTGCGTCGACAGGTTCTGTGGTTCACAGGTTGCCACCGTCAAGCGGTTGAGATCTTCCTCGTACGAAACCGGGATGACCTTGTATAACTGAGCCATCGGCTCGGTGATACGGCGGAGCAGGTCCGGGGCAATCGAAACGTCGTCGAGACTGATCACCTGCATGTGCAGTTGTTCGGCTAGCGCCTGAGCCAACTGGTCGTCGGTAATCAGATTCATATCCTCGGCGATCTTGCCGAGGGGCTGATGTTCGGCCTGGGCTTCTTGCTCTTCCAGCAGCAGTACGAGTTGCTCGTCGCTGATGAAGCCAAGGTCGACCAGAATCTGTCCAAGTCGGCGAACTGCCATGAAATCGTCTCGTTGTCCGTCAGGTAGTAAAAAGGAAAAGGAGAGAGGAGAAGCGGTTGATTACGCAGCACCTTCTCGATCGTCGACATTTCCGCGTCGGGCGTCGGCGATACGCTTTGCCAGGTCATTGGGGTTTTGGGCTTTAGCCAGCGCGTCTTCCATGGTGATGCGGTCGGCCCGCCAGTGATTAAAAAGGGAGTCGTCCATCAGAATCATCCCGTGCTTCGAGCCGGTCTGAATCATCGATGGAATACGGAATGTTTTGTTTTCACGAATCAGGTTGGAAATACCGGAGGTGACGTTCAAAAGCTCGTAAGCAGCACAGCGTCCACCGCCGATCTTGGGGCACAGCGTTTGAGCGAGCACGCCCAAGAGGGCCGAACCTAACTGCGTACGGATCTGATCCTGCTGACCGGAGGGGAACACGTCGATGATACGATCGACGGTACCTGCCGCACTGTTGGTATGCAGCGTCCCGAACACCACGTGCCCGGTTTCCGCCGCGGAAATAGCAGCCTCAATGGTTTCCAGGTCACGCATTTCACCCACGAGGATCACGTCGGGGTCCTGGCGCAACGCACGACGAATGGCTTCCGAGAACGAAGGGACGTCAACGCCGATTTCGCGCTGATTGACCGTCGACTTTTTGTGGTAGTGATAAAATTCGATCGGGTCTTCGATCGTGATGATATGGTGGTCGACGGTTTCGTTGAGGTGGTTGATCACGGATGCCAACGTGGTCGACTTACCAGAACCCGTCGGACCGGTAACCAGGAACAAGCCGCGCGGCCGATGGCAAAGCTCGAGGACTTTTGCCGGCAGGCCCAGCTGTTCGGGGGTGAGCATGTCATTGGGAATCTGCCGCAACACCATCGAGATGTTTCCGCGCTGACGGAAAATCGACACGCGGAAACGGGCCAGGTCGGAGAACGCGAAACCAAAGTCGGAACCCCCCGATTCCTGGAGCTCTCGTTGACAGCGTTCGGGCGTAATACTCTTCATCAGCGAAACGGTATCGTCTGGTTCCAGCGATTTCGTATCGAGCTGTCGCATGCGACCGTGCAAACGAAACACCGGCGGCTGACCCACCGTGATATGGATATCGCTTGCGCCCTGCTTCACAGCAGCCTGCAACAACTTGTCAATAAGAATCGTCGCCATTGGCTCCCTTTACCGCTGAAGGATTTACCACCTTGGCGGGGCATCATGAATGAGCCCTGCTGAGGAAGAAGATCCAGCCTCTTTCGGATCGCGGTCGCTGAGATGATGTCTGTTTCGGGCATCGCCCATCCGAGGCGAACGCGTAAACTCCCAGTGTGCCGACCCGACCGTGAACTGCTGATGAATTTAGGTTGAAAAGCGTTGGAAAAGCTGTCCCGATGGCAGAATTGTTGGGGCCTGCGATCGAAGACTCAAATAAGTCGTATCATTTTCGCGTTGACACACCTAACGTGCGTAAACGCTTGTTTCTTCTTGGTTTGCTGTTTCAGCGGACGTGAAAGAACTACTAAGCCTTCTCGACCACCTTGGCCACGCGGAAGACTTCTTCCAATGTGGTCTTGCCCAGCATGGCCTTTTTCACCCCGTCGTCAAACAGGGTGTCCATGCCGGTAGCAATGGCCGCCTTGCGAATATCCTGCGTTGCAGCCCCTTGGAATGCCAGCTCTCTAAGTCGTGCGTTCATAGGCATTAACTCGAAAATACCCATACGTCCCTTGTAACCACTTCGCTGGCAGTTACCACATCCGCGACCCTTCATGAAGGTCGCTCCTTCGGCCATCTCAGGCGTGATCCCGGCAGCCTCCAGGGATTCCTTGGTAGGCTTGATCGGGGCCTTGCATTTCTCGCAGATCACCCGGACCAGGCGCTGTGCCAGCACTCCAATAATTGTACTGGAAACGAGATAAGAGGGAACACCCATGTCGATCAAACGTGTAATGGCACCGGGCGCATCGTTCGTGTGTAGTGTACTGAAAACCAAGTGTCCAGTTAGTGAGGCTTGAATCCCCATGGAAGCTGTTTCACTATCGCGCATTTCACCGACGAGGATGATATTGGGTGCCTGACGCAGCATTGCCTTAATAATCTTCGCAAAATCGAGCCCAATACTGTGACGTACCTGGGTCTGGTTGATGCCTGGCAGGTAGTATTCGACGGGGTCTTCGGCGGTGATGATTTTGGTGTCAGGCCGGTTAAGTTCGTTGAGGGCCGCATAAAGGGTGGTCGTCTTCCCCGAACCGGTGGGGCCGGTTACCAGCACGATCCCATTGGGACGCTTGATGAGGTTGTTGAACTTGACGAAGTTTGAGTCCGAAAGACCCAGCTGGCGAATCCCCACCTTGATACTGTCTTTATCCAGAATCCGCATCACGATCGATTGTCCGTGATTGGTGGGGATCACGCTCACGCGGAGGTCGATGGTCTTGGTGCCGACATCGGCCTTGATACGTCCGTCCTGACAGCGACGCCGCTCGGCGATGTCGATACCCCCCAAAATCTTTAGACGGGAAAGGATCGCCCCTAGCATACGTCTGGGGGGGCTGTCACGTTCGATTAAACGGCCGTCGATGCGATAGCGAATGCGAACTCGATCTTCAAAGGGTTCGACGTGAATGTCGGATGCTCGCAGCTGAACCGCTTCGTTGATCATCAGTTGGACCAGCCGAACCACGGGAGCGCTCGTCTCGTCGATCGTTTCTTCGCCGGCCATCGTCATGGTGTCTTGTTCCATGGTGTCGGTGAAGTCGATCGCCGTATCGGTGAATTCCTGCAGCATCGTATCTGCGGATTCACCTTCCTGTTGACCGTAGTATCGGTTGATCGATTCGAGGATGTTTTCGCGCGGGGCAAGCGCGATTTCGACCTTACGATTGAGAATGAATCGGAGCTTGTCGATCGTTTCCAGGTCGAGAGGGTCGGCGATGATAACCTTCAGGGCACCATCGTCTTCGGCCATCGGCATCACCACATTTTCACGGGCGACCGATTCCGGCACCAATTCGACGGCCGACATGGGGATCCGGACTTCGTCCAGGTCAATGAACTCAAGGCCGTGCTCTTCCGCGACCGCTCGCATTACGTCGTTGGCGCCGACATAACCAGAGCGGATCAGCGCCTCGGGAACCGGGATTCCCTGGGCATCGGCCATGGTTTCGGCCTCGCGCAATTGGTCAGGACCAACAAGGCCGCGTCGAATCAGAATGTCCGCAAAATTTCCCAGGGTTCCAGCCAAAGCGCTATCCTCCGAGCGGAATAGAGATAGGGAGTTGTGATCTAGAGAAAAAAGATAAGTGCATACTAAGCCTACCATGAGGCCGAGAATGCCGTTAAGCCTTTTGTGCGTGAAATTTACGTCTATCTACGCAATCTTATCATCCTTAAAGCCAAGGGGCTTCGTCAAGCTCCTGCTCTTCTAGGGGGGATCTACTGCATTTCATGCCTGACGCATGTTATATAGCGACAGGCACGGACGTCCTCTTTGGAATCAAAGTTGGTGATTAGCGTGTTTTGGGTTCTGAGGAGCTAGGAACACCGAATTGCTGGCTGGGAGCTGAGGGAGCACGATAAGTTGGAGCTGGTTCCCGAGGGCGATTGTTGGTGGGGGGATGATACTCTGGGGGAGCCCAGTGCGGAGTTGCCACTACGGGCGGGGCGGCATGAGGCGGAGTCGCCTGCCAAGGGTTGTGATATTGCCGAGTAGAGCGGGGTTTCGATAATTCTCGCGCGTGTTCCCATTGATGGCGAGCCATTTCTCTCAGTTGGTCCGCGAGGCCGTACTCGGACATCTGTTCGGCTTGGGCTGCTAGTTCTTCCAGGTGCCTGGCATTGTGGCGGAATTTGCCTACCAACTCGCGAACCTCTTGGTAGAGCTGTGTACCAGGCCAATCTTCGGTAGGACGCCACTCATCGTCGGCGGATTGCGGTTCCCTTCGGTCTCGCTCAATCCCCAGCTCTTTAGATTCAATGGAAAACTCGGGCCCAAGTTGTTTGCGGATTTCTTCCACTTCCTTCAGTGCTGGCCCGCCAGGGACTTGGTCGAATTTCCGATTCTCATGCTCCGTATTGGATGGCCTCGATTCCTCATAGATTGCAGGCTCCTTGTCGTCTGCTAGCAAAAGATTGGAGGCCAGAAGCGTCAGGGTCGCCGCCAAGAGTAACTGGTTCTTCATCATGCCATTCCATGAGTTGAGGGGTGAACTACTAGCAAGCAGCCTTAAAATTAGCAAATCCAATAAAGTTTACCAACTTTGACTTAAGAATCTGCATTGACGCCAGAGGAGGACGTTTCGATAATCCGCTGCCCAATTGGGGTAGCTATCAGTGGATGTCCGCGAAGGTTGGTGGATGGGTTGCAAGTTTAGCCAAGGTTTCTCGATGCTGTTGACGCTCAGCGTCATGGCTTGCGTTGCGCTGGTATCAAACGCTCAGGAGATGTCCCCTTCCGAATCCCCCGCGTTTGAAGAGATTGAGCCCCTGCCAAAGTCGATTCTTGAGGCGGACACGATCGACGTCGACCCTGTTCAAACCTACGAGAAGCCAGGTTCCACTGAAAATTGGTTTGGTGGAAAGCATGGCCACGGTCAATTCGCTCATCGGTTCGATTTGGTGCATAGTCATCCCGATGATCCGGCTCGGCATATTGGCTTTGGGCAACCTCTTACTGGAATGAGTTGGCGCAATCGCCCCATTCATGCGGACTTATTTGCCGGCGCGATCATGTTGCAGAATCTGATTCCAGGGGAAGTCGAGCAGGAAGGGGCGTTCTTCGATGGGGTTCGCTTGGGATACGACTTCGATCATTACTGGGGTGCCGAGGTTCGATTAGGTATCGCAGAAGGGCGTCTCAACTATCCAACCAATGCCTTTTCGTCAGGAAAGAGCCAACTGATCTTGCTTGACTACAACGTGCAGTTTTATCCCTGGGGTGATTCTGCCTGGCGACCCTATGCCACGATGGGTTTGGGAGCAGCCATGTTTCAGTATGAAGACGCACTGGGGCGCGATCGTGGTCAAGCCCAGGTTTCGATGCCCTTTGGGTTGGGGCTGAAGTACTTCCTGCATAAGCGTCTGGCTCTGCGATTTGAACTGCTCGACAACATGACTCTTGGCGGAACCGATGCAATGTCGGCGAGCAATTTCTCTGTCACCGGCGGATTCGAATATCGCTTCGGTGGAAGTGCCCCAGGCTACTACCGCTGATCTCTATCACGACAGAGAAATAGGTAAGTTCCTCCTGTTTAGCGGTTGCGTCTTTTCTTTTATCTCGAGCGAAGGTGGAGATAGGGCATTCATCGCAAAGGGCCGTTGGCCAAGAAAAAAAGAGACGCGGTCCCAATGTGACCGCGTCTCTTCAAAAGCCCCCCTGGCTATTAGTTTGATTACATGCTTCCGCGACCGAGGTTGTGCGGATGGCGTCCAGTGGTGGACGTGGGGTAGCTTTGCATCGTTCCGGCGTTCATTTCGTACGTCATCTGATCGGATGGCGATGCGGGCGTTGGTGTGCTGTACGGCATGGAAGATTCCGAGTCGTACAAGATCGTCGATTCGCCAGGGAGCATCTGTTCGTAGCTCACAATTTGTGCCTTAGCCTGACAAGCACAGCTATTACATGGGATGCCTTGATCGCACATGCTCGAGCAGCAATCGTCGCCGCGGCGAATGCCAATGATGCCAGGACGGCAACGGCCGCCAACGGGGCCAACATAGTGTCCGAAGCAATCGCATGGATCGCACTTCGGTGGATCGGAAATCCATTCACCCCAATACACTTCATCCGAACAACCGGCTGTACAAGTCAGGTTGTTACGCAGGTGTTGGCGAATCTCGGCGAAGGGGGGCTTGGGCAAGCAGACTTCATAATTTGGCCCGCAACTTTTACCGCAAGTCGATGCGCAGCCGCACGAACTTCCGCAGGTGGCACCGCAGTCGTCACATGCGCAACTGGAGTTTGGGGCAACTTGTCCCATGTGACACGAGTTACAGCTGGGAACGGTTCGACATCCGACTGCGGCCAGCAGCACAGCGGTGAATAAACAAGGGATCAAGTGGCGTGACATCATGTCGAGACTTTCCTGGTTCACATCAAACGAACCACCCTGAAACAGCAGGGCAGGGGGGAGTGGGAACGTGACTCAAGAACGGGTATCGGTCAGAAAAGTTCGCATAATCGAGAGAATTGCCGTAATCGGCAAAGTTTGCCACAAAAAGGCGTCGATGCCATCAGTGAATGCATAGTCGTCAGCGCATGAAAAAACCGTTGTGATCCGCCCCCAGATACACAACGGCTTCCTGCTCACGATCGAGATCGCGGCATATCGGTTATAAGAACATCGGTCAGCCTGATAGATGGCGCGGAAGGAGTTGCCACGAAATTCGGGGAACCGCAGCACGCCACGTTAGTGGATTGCGCGAAAAAAAAGCCGTCAAGTGGGGCAGGTACTTGACGGCCTTGACCAGGCAACCGAAGTCACCCGTCATGATTTCTGTGAACGGACAGCGTCCGTGTGGAGTTTAATCGGCGTTCTTCTCAAAAGAAAAGATCACAATTGAGATTGATGTTAAAACTTAGCCTATGACAGAGAATTTGAAGGAATTAGCTTGCTGATTTGCTGAAGAATTTGAAAATCTGAAAATAGTCAGAATTAGGTTTTACTGGTTAAGCAGTTGAATCGCCCTGCCGATTTGGTTGTACGGCATGTGATGGTTATTCCGACGCAAGATCATCTGGCTTGGGGGCGCGGTGGAAGAAGCTTTTCCAAAGCGTGTTCCAGGCAGACTTGGCCATTGTGCTCAATCGAAAGTCATGAATCTCACTCGTCTTGAACACTGCGGCTAGAGCTTCTTCTTGTCCGCGATAGGAAGCCGCGAAACGAACCACCAGTTGGGCGCCTTTGTCGGTTTGAGCCAGAAGTCCGGGGAATAGCGAGCCTTTGGCAATGACATAGGGGCCTGGTGTAATCGTGATCGAATGCGTGGGGCCTATGGAAAATCTGCGATAGGTAAACGTCCAAGTGTCGTCCTTTTTGATCAGCTTGCCGAGGGTTATCCAGGGGAGTAAGCCGCCAAAAGAAGCGAACGCCGTAAGTCGCTCGGAGTCTTGTTCGACCTTGTCTGAGCGGAACAGAATGACATCGCCGGCAAGGCGAAAGCCGAGAAACATCGTTCTCAAGGACCGCTCGAAGGTAATGAGAGATACGATCAAAATGGGAAGGGCAATGATGCCACCAAGAGCCGGATGGATCCAGCACGCAGCGTACATCACGAGAAGAACGCAAATCCGGCTGACGCGCAGAAACGTGTCCACCAGCGGAAATGGGTTGATGAGAATCACCACCTCGAACACGTTGCTCAGCACCCACACGCTCGTATAAAACGCAAACATCAAAATGATGATCGCGACCGATAATACGGTGCCCAGCGGACCTCCTTCGCCTCCGAGGTTGATATCCAAAAAATGGTAAATGAGTCGGAAGCCAAGCAAGAAGCCGATCAAGTGAAACAGGATGCCCAGAATGTCTAGGGGCATCTTCAGGTAGCTGGCAAACGTCAGTACCGTGTCCTTGAACGCCATCAACATCGTTACCAGGATGATGGGAATGAAGAACCACGGTTGGTAGAGGAAGATCAACTCGCCGCGCTGGTCTGCTTCGGTCAGAAAGTAAACCACGGGTGAAGCAATCGAAAGGACCAAAAGTGGTGATAGGCCTGTGGCCGTGATGCCGACCAGGTCTTCCAGCCCATTGACCACCATGCCAGCCCGACGTCTTCCGAAGAAATCCGCCAAGATGCTTTGCGGTGACGTGTAGACTTTGTCATTTTCGTCGTCATCCAGCACATCGACTGGAATTGAGTAGGCTTCTTCGCCCCCGGTGCTGGCGTCCTGTGCGGAGGCCAGGGGTACATGATCAGATAGGCTCCAACCGGCTACCAGAAGCAACAGGCAACCGATCCAAGTTCTGGGGTTTCGATGCGTGAGATAAGTCATACGAGTTAGCTTGGATTCACATCGTGGTTGGTCTTACTCTGGCCTATCATAACGTTATTGTGCTGCCGAATTCGATTCTTGAGCGAGGCACGCAAGAAAATGAAAAACGCGGCTTGTTGAAAGGCATGATGCGGCCGGGCAATCGTTGTAACCCAGCCAAGTAGGCCTGCGTCCCGTTGACATAAATCCCGGGGCTCGTTAGCGTTAACGAAGATAAAAGGAGGCGAGCCGAATTGGTTAGGGAGCGGATTTGAAATCCGTCGCCGGTTACGCCGGTTGCAGGTTCGAGTCCTGTCGCCTCCGCTTAAGAAGCCTCGTTGCCATTTTCGGCAGCGTGGCTTTTGACTTTTCGAATGGAAGCGAACGTTAGATCCGCAGCGCTTTGCTGACGTGATTCGTTAGGCCGCCTGGCATTCATGCCAGAACCGCTCTTCACAGGTCTCATTCATGATATCGCTGTGGTCGGCCGCTTGGCCGACGAGCCATGTCGTGGGAGCGTAGACATTTGACTGCAAAAGCCGATGAATCGCGCCGAAGTGATGGTCGACGTGAATCGACTTTTCTGCGTTCGACTTCGACCAGAGGCTTTTGGGACGTGTAAGGACACGCTTCGCGTAACGAGCAACGGGGCTCGAGTTGCGTTGCTGATATTGATCGATGGTCGGATAGGAAATCAAGTAATCGTACGCCTCACGGAGGTAGTCACCACGCAGTGCATGGGCATGGGTGCGGTGGACTTGGATTCCACGGACGACATGATCGTTGATGGCAATCGGCGGTTTCATGTGCTCGCCGCCGAAGTAGAGGTGATCCCAGTCGTCCGGGACGTGCTGTAAGAAATCGACGATTCCCTGTAGTGTTTTGCTATTGAGCAGGGCATCGTCTTCCAGGATCAATATTGAATCGTGTTGGTCAAGTAAAGCATCCTCGAGGATGCGGAGGTGGGACTGATAGCATCCCCATGCTCCGGGGCAATCACGATAGCGGCCTCGCACCCAAGGCGGTGGAGGGCAGACGCGACCGTCAACTGCTCGGAATCTTTCGATCTTTGCAAACGGCCAATCGACTCGAGCTAAATTCTCACAAAAGCGATCCCAGCGGTCTGGTCGGCTATTCAGGTTGATGCAAACAACGCGTGAGAAAACTGCTTTCAGAGACATCTGTTCGACTTTCTGCGTTGAGGTTTCGGGCCAATCATTGCGAGTGAATACCGGATACTCCTTCGGTTGGGGGTTGTACTGAAAAGCCCGGACACGCGTCAACGCGAACAAAAAAGTCAGTGTTCGGTGGGGCATTTCACCAAACATGCATTGATTTTCGGTGGTTCTGAGAGTCTAGGGGAACTGACTCGTATAGATCAATTTAAGCTTCGTTCCTCGGCGACCCTCAAACGGCAACGAGGCCTCAGTTCGCCGATTGGTGACCAAGTAGTCGAGTTGATCCAGGTTCGCAATGTGGCGCATCGCGTGATGTCCGAACTTGGATTCGTCGGCAAGAACGGCAACACGATCGGCGTGTTTGATCATCAGACGCTCGCTCTCAACCACGTGCTCGTTGTCGTTGAAGATGCCAGTCTCGGTGATGCCCCCGGTTGAAAGGAGTGCCCAGTCGGCGTGGTATTGGGCAATCGAGTATTGCGCGCTTGGTCCCACCAGTAGGCCTGTTCCGGGGAAGAGGTATCCGCCGGTCAGAAAGACTTCCCATGGTCCCCTTCCCATCATGCGTCTTTCGATCGCGGCGGCCAGGGTCAAAGAATTCGTAATGATGCGAAGTTTGATCGGTGGAAGGCTGTGAGCCAACTGAAGGGTGGTCGTTCCTCCATCGACGAATACGACGTCTCCTTCGCTCAGCAACGCCGTCGCTCGTCGGGCAATCTCCAACTTCTCGCCAGAGTTCTTCACTTCACGGGCACGAAACGGAAGAAGATCGACTTGATTGACGAGCTTGATCCCACCACGAATACGTTCGACCAGTCCGGCTTCCGCCATCTGATTGAAGTCTCGGCGAATGGTCGCTGGGCTCGATTCCAGACGCGCAACCGCTTCCTCAACATGCAGTTGGCCGGTCTCTGAGAGGAATCGCAGAATCTGCTCTTGTCGGGTAGGTTTCATGAGCCAATTTTATACCAGTCAATATCAATCAAGAATGGTCACTCTTCATGGTCTTTTCTGATTGAAGTTGAGGCGAAATTTCTAAAGTTGGATAGAGTTTGTCGAAATATAGGCTAATTTTACGTGTATGGATAGTGATCGTAGTTGATTGTTTTTGATTGATTCGTACGATACGGGCGTTCTTTCCAGTGACTTCGATTCCCCTCAATTGTCCGTCATGCGGAGCGCCCCATCATGGCTCTTAAGCTAAATCTTGGTGTTAAGACCGACCCGATTGAGTACCGCTACTCGTTTCCTTGGCTCTTTCGATTGTTGGCCGAAGAAGGAATTCAGCTCGTTCAGCTGGGAACTTGGTTTGAGCTATATCAACTGCCGGACGAGTTCTTTCTGAACCTTCGTCGCGAAGCTGAAGATCACGGCATTCAGATCGCCAGCATGTTTACGGCCCATCGCGAGTTGGGAGGCTTCTTCCGCACGGAGGCTGGTTTCGAGCAAGTTGCCCGACGGAATTTCGAGCGACTGATCGAAGTGGGCGCATTGCTCGGGGCGAAGTCTGTCGGCTCGAATCCTGGGGCTGTCCTGCGAGATCAGATGGGGACGAAGCCCAAGGGGGTGGGCTGTTATGTCCGCCACATGAAGGAACTGATGCATCTGGCACACGAGAAAGGTCTTTCATGGTTGACGATCGAGCCGATGTCATGCCTGGCGGAGCCGCCGACGTTGCCGGAGGAAGTCGCTGACATGGGGCGGGAGTTGACGGAGTATCACCGTCAAAATCCCGGCTCGACCGTGGCCATTGGCTATTGTGCAGACATCGCCCACGGCTATATCAATCAGCAGGATCAAGTGGGATACGATCACATCCAGCTGTTTGAAGCCACCTATCCTTGGCTCTACGAAGTCCACCTGAAGAATACCGATACGCGATTCAATTCAACCTTCGGCTTTGGTCCTGCGGAACGCGAAAAAGGAATTGTGGACGTTCCTCACTTTCGTGACTTGCTGAGAAAAAACGCCGACAAGTTGCCTGTTCAAGAGATGACCGGCTACCTCGAAATTGGCGGTCCGAAATTGGGACGCGACTACAGCGACCATCAATTGGAAGACCAATTGCGTAGCTCACTTCGCTATTTGAAGGAAGCGTTCCTTGGGGACACGACAGTAACACCAGCGATTCATGCGATCCATGAGTCAGCCGGATCCACCCCGGCGAAAGCCCCAGTTGAAATCTCACCATCGATGATGTGTGTCGATGCCCTCAACTTCGAGTCGGCGCTCCGCCAGGTAGAGTCGCTTGGCGTCGATATGCTGCACATGGATATTATGGATAGTCACTTCGTCCCCAACATGCCCATGGGGTTGGCAGTGCTCGAACGCCTGCAAGACGCGACGCAGTTGCCGCTGGATGTGCACTTGATGGTCTCCAATAACGACTTCTTCGTGCAGGAACTGGCCAAGATGAGGGTGAGCCAGATATCGGTTCATCTAGAGTCGGCCCTTCATCTCGATCGGACGCTCTCGCATATCCGTGATCTGGGGATCAAGGCCGGTGTTGCGATCAATCCAGGCACGCCACTATCGGCAATCGATTATGTGCTGGAGCGGATTGATTACGTGCTGATAATGACGGTAAACCCCGGTTACGCCGGGCAAAAGATGACGCCGGCATCGCTGCGGAAAATCGCCGATTGTCACAAGCTACTCTCGGCTCGTGGCTTTGATTTGCCGATTCAAGTCGACGGTAACGTCAGCTTCGAGAACATCCCGGGTATGGTCGCTGCCGGGGCCACGAATCTTGTGGCAGGCACCAGCAGTATCTTCCACAAGTCGGGTTCAATGCTGGAAAACAAGCGGCGCATGCGCAAGGCAATCGAGGAAGGCCTGGCGGCTCGCAAGAAGCCAGAACTTGCCACTGTGTAATGCCTCTTGCTCCGACGGTTCTCGAAACCAGCAAACCATCTGCCTACATGTGAAACGATATGAGTACAACTGAAGACAAGAAGATGGAAGCCATCGTCCTGCATGCCGTGGGCGACCTGCGGTACGAAGAAGTGCCGGTTCCCGAGGTCGAGCCTGGCAAAGTACGCGTGCGAATTGGTTTCTGCGGCGTTTGTGGATCGGATATCCCACGCTGTTTCTCGAAGGGGACCTATAGTTTTCCCACCATCTGCGGTCATGAGTTCGCCGGTACTGTCGAAGCCTGCGGAGATGGCGTTCAGAACTTTCAGCCTGGGGATCGTGTGGCCGTGTTTCCTCTGCTTTGGCGAGATGATCACGCTGCTTGCGAACAAGGGAAGTATGCCCAGTCAGACGGCTACGATTACCTGGGATCGCGTAGCGATGGCGGTTTCACGGAATTTGTGATCGCTCCTGAGCGAAACCTGATTCGGGTGCCAGATAACGTCTCGTTAGAGGAAGCCGCGATGACTGAACCAGCGGCCGTTGCCCTGCACGCGGTGCGCCGGGCCAATGTTCGCTTGGGGGACTCGGTTGCCGTGTTTGGCCTCGGGCCCATCGGCTTGATGGTCGCCCAGTGGTTGAAAGCATCGGGAGCAGGTCCCATCCTGCTATTCGACATTCAGCCAGAGAAGCTGGAAATCGCCAGGAAGCTTGGCTTCGAGCATACGTTCGATAGCCGCGACGGCAACGTGAACGACGTCGTCAAGCAGCACACGAACGGTCACGGCGTTCATGTGGCAATCGAAGCGGCTGGTGTCCCGCCAACCATGTTGGCGACGATTGAAGTCGTCCGTCGATCAGGCCGAGTGATTCTGCTGGGAAATCCGGCAGCGGATGTTACTTTGCCGGCGCCACTTATATCCCAGGCAATGCGCCGCGAGATCGACATGCTCGGTGTGTGGAACTCCGACTTCAGCGTCTACAGCGATGATGACGACTGGCGAACGGTCCTCGCCGCGATGAGCAGCGGAATACTCAATCTCAAGCCGCTCATCACACATCGTGTTCCCTTGGGCGAAGGAATTGCTGCACTAGAAATGATGCACAAGCAGTCCGAGTTCTTCACCAAGGTCCTCATTCATCCCCAAGCAAAGTAGCCCCCAATAGCACGCAAATACCATGAATGCTCAAGTTCAATATCTCGATCAGCCCGGCGGAACGTTCACGACGACTTCTCAGGAGATCGCAGCCCCAGGCCCTGGCGAGATTCGTCTTCGCACCGTGACGACTTCGGTTTGTCAGTCCGACGTAGTGATTTACAAGCAGGGACTGCCGCGGATTAAAAAGTGGCCTGCGATTCTGCTTCACGAAGCGGCTTGTGTCGTGGATGAAGTTGGGGAAGGAGTTTCGCAATTTGAACCGGGCGACCTGGTTGGTCTGGGCTGCGATATTCCTTGTGGCGATGCCGAGTGCATTTACTGCGGCGAAAACGGAACCGGCGATTGGACTAGTTGCCCTAATACCTGGGCGACTGGCCACGAGTTCGACGGCTTTGCCCGTTCGCATGCGGTGCTGCCAGATTGGTTCGTGAAGTATGGTCCGATTGTCAAGTTCCCCAAAGACTTCAATCCTTCCCATGCCTGTCAGTTGGAGCCGCTCGCGTGTTGCTTGGAAGGGATGACGCGCGTTAACCACTGCATCGAGAATCGGATCGTGGTTTTGATCGGGGCTGGCTCGCAAAGCACATACGCTTTGCAATGTGCCCAGGCAATGAATGCTCGAAAAATCATCATGATCAACCGAGGACAGGAGCGGCTCGAACGGGTGATGCGAGATTTCGGCGCAGATAACGTTGTCGGGATTCGTTGGGACGAGAACGTTGTCGAAAACGTCTATAAAGAATGTCAGCCGTTCAACGAACCGCACTTCGTGATGGTGAACGCTCCGGTCGCGGCCGCCTACGAACTTGCTCCCAAGCTGATGGGCTACGGAACGGTAATGGACGCCCATGCTGGCGTTAAGGGGGCGAGCGGCAAGCCGCGACTGGCCTACGAAGTCGACTTGAATAACGACATCCACTACCGCTTGCAGTGTTACCAGGCCACACACGGCTCGAGCATGCGTGGCATTCGACTGGCTCACGAGTTTCTTGCGGAAGGACGGCTGCCGAAAATCGACTTGATGACGAATGATACCGAGCGATTTGGCAGCGACGATATTCAGGCAGCCATTGCCCGGGCCGCAGACCCGGACAGCCTGAAGGTGATCGTTCACTGGGATTAGCCGTTATTTCTTCGGCAAGGGAGATTTCAAAAACTCGAGCAAGTTGGCCATATGTTCCAGGGAAATCTCCTTTTCCAGGCCCTCGGGCATAAGCGATTGATCGCTTGTGTGGAAAAGTTCAATCTCACTTCGTGGGATCTCCTGCGTCTTGCCATCAGCCAGTTGCAATAGGATGGCCTGCGGAGACTGATACATGACGATTCCACTGTAAGTCTGACCATCGACAGTCAGGATTTGGCTGGCAGCATACTTCGGTTCGACCTTTCCACTGGGATTGAGTATGTCGAACAAGATGGCTTCCGGTGGTCGATTAGAGGAATCGGCAAGATCGGGGCCGACACTTGTCTGTCCGGCTTCCCCTGGTACATGGCACTTCGCGCACTGCTTCAAGAAAACCTCGCGTCCAGCCAAAGGACTGCCGATCGTCCGCGTAGCCGATTCGTACTTCTGAAGAACAGCGGTTCGGTCGCTACTTGCTACGCGCCCCAGCAATTGCTCGGCGCGTTTGCGGATGGAATCATCACGATGTTTTTGGAGTAGTGACTGTTGGTCAAGACTCAAGGAGGTCGTACTTACGGTTCCTTTCTGAAGGCCGGTAAGGATGAATTCGACTCCGCGTGTTGTCTTCAATAAAAGTGAAAGCGCCGTCTGCTTGGTGGATGGTTCTAGTTCTGGCCAGAGGTCTGCAAGCAAAGTTTCTCGAGCACTGGTGAGCGAACCAGCGAGTGCGGTAACGGCGGCCTGCTGTACCAATGGTGGTTCACGCGACGAACATAGGTTGGCAAAGAACTCGTCTTCGGCAAGCGATGAGAAACGAAGCAGCCCGATGGCATCGCTACGCATCTGTGGTGATTGGTTCTCTGCTTGAGCCCAATCTAGAAGCTTCTGCGTGAGATCGTGCTTGCCGTTGGGGACACGGGAAACGATAGCCTCGAAGCGTTTCCCTTGGGCCATTCCGTCCGCGAGTCCTCGGAGCACCGCTATCTGGTGATGGGAATCGTCTTGCTGCAGGGCTACTTTGAAAGTCGTTTCCGTTTCAACTTCGTTGGATTTGGCTCCCACTATTTTCGCCAACCGATAACTGAGATCACTGGCGTTTTTGCTATTGCTGTTGGCGAGAACCGAAGCGGCGCACTCTTGAGAAGCGGCGACGATCGCGTCTGCAAACGTGGGGTCTTTTCCGTCGTGAGATATCAACGCACTAAGAACATCAACCTTGCGAGGGTCACTGGTCAAGCCCATGGCCAGAGCAAGTTGATAGCGGACCCAAGGTGAGGGGTCATCTGTCATCGTGAAGACACTTTTTAAGGTCTCTGGTCGTTCGTCCCAATGGCGCGAGGCGAGACGAATCGCAGCTGCACGGACCTCGCTGTGTTCGTCATGGAGCGCCTTGCCAATGGTTCCATCGTCAAGCTGGTTCAATCCTTCCAAGGTCCACAATGCGTGGAGGCGTGCCAGAGGCGATTTTGAACTGCTGGCCAATGCGATCAGGGCATCGGTTGCGTCCGTATCCTGCTCTTCGACAAGAAGCTGCTGAGCCGTGCGCCGCCGCCAGCCATTGGCGTCTTCGAGCATCTGGACAAGTCCCGTGGTCGTTTTCGGGAGCTTGTAGCTCGCCTGAGAAGCCGTGTTATCCGGCACAATTCGCCAGATTCGTCCGCGGTCGTCACCAGCTCGCCAGTCGAGTTGGGCCGCGATTTCCGGTGGAAGGAATTTAGGATGCTCGACCCAAAGTCGATACATGTCAGCCAGGTACAACATCCCATCAGGTCCGTTGGCCAGGCTCGCGGGACGAAACCATGTATCGGTCGACGCAATGAAGTCCGCATCTTCTCGGGCACGCTGCGATGAAAGCTTGGCTCCGTCACGCTTGACGATCGCTCTGGTAACGAGGTGTCCAATCGGTTCGCAGGCCAGAACGCTGTTTTCCATGGCTGGACCTAGGCCATCGCCAACATAGGCCGTAGTGCCACAGGCCGATGTGTGGGTTCCGGCGTGCGAAAGCCAGTTGCTTTTCATGGCCACCAGGGGGAATACCTTCGAGTCGCCGCCAGACGGAGCGACGTCATATTGAACGCGATGAAGCGGGGCGTAACGATTGCGGGCCGCTTCTTCGGTCGACATCGTGGTGGCGATGATGGGATTGCGATTGGTACTGAACAGCCGGTCTCCCCAGGCCGTAAACGTATTGCCATATTGGCCTGTTCCACTGGCGGAACCAAATTCATAGGTGAGCGGATTAATCCAGAATTCCGTACGACCAATCGTCGTGGGTTCCTGCTGGCCTGGGCCTAGAATCTTTCCTACTCCGTAGTTGAAGTAGATGCGATTGTCCAAACCCCAGCGTGGACAGCCGACTTGCATCTGAGGATGTGCTGGTTGAAAGCCGCGAAAGAGCACTTCCCGCGAGTCTGCGACGTTGTCGCCATTCTGGTCCTTGAGGAGGATCAATTCGGTTTGAGCACACGCTAAGATCCCCCCCTGAAGCGGCATCAAACTATGGCAGAAGTTCAGCTTGTCGGCAAAGACGGTTCGCTTATCCATCTGGCCGTCGTCGTTCGTATCTTCTAGAAGCACGATTCGAGATAGTGGTGGTGCTCCTTCTTCGGATGGGCCGATGGGGTAGTCGCCGTATTCCGCGACGAACATTCGCCCTTGGGCGTCGAATGCGACCGCAACGGGGTCCATTACCAGCGGTTCCGCGGCGACCAGTTCCAGGCGGAAACCGGGCTCGACTTGGAATGTCTTCAATTGCTCCGCGGCTGACTTGGGTAGCGGTGTCGCCTCGTCTACCCAGTGGCGTCCGCCTTTGGTTTTGTCTTCCTCGCTGAGCTTGGCGGTTGTGTCACTGGGTGTGGCTCGACCATCGTCCGCGAGGGTGGAGATTTCTTCTGGGGATAGGGTTCGATCAAAAATCGCAACTTCATCCAGGCGGCCTTCCCAGTTACTGGTGTTGTTGGCATGTCCGCCGATGTAAACCTGATCCGACCCTGAAACGGAGCCGGCCTGGGATTCGATTTCCAATTTTCCGTTCAGGTAAACGCGTAGAGTCTCGCCGGAGCGAACCAATACGACGTTCGCCCAGGTCCAACGTTCGATGGGCGTTTTGCCGTACGAAAACTTAGAATCCGATGTTTCCAGAATGAGTTTTCCTGCGTGATCCCCCTGACCAGCGATTCCAAGTGTCACGCCATGGGATAGAAACCAGCCTGCGATCGGCCGGGCCTTCAGGTCGAGGCCGTTCCAGATCCACTGACTGATCGTGAATGAATCTCCGATCTCAGGAATGTCGGCAATGATCCGACCATTGGCGAAATGTGCAGCACGATTCAACTCGGAATCTGTCGCCAGAGCCGGCCCATCGGCGCCCTCCAAAAAGAAGACGACTCCGTCCTCGATGGATGCCGGTTTCGCATTGGGAGAGAAATCGCGGGCAGTGGGTCCTTCCATGTCGTGCAATGGGAAATAGCGAATGGGTTTCAGCATCCGAATCGATGCCGCCATCTTGCTGTCCGGGGGAAGGGACTCACGGCGAGCTTTTCCTACGACCTTTTCCAGTAGTTCCAGGTCGGCCTCGACAATCTTAGGCTCGGCGGTTGTTTCCAGACCTGCGGAACGAGCCGCCCACGTGTTGTAGCCTCCGAGGATATGTTGCTCTGGCGGAGGTATGTAACCATCGCCACCGTTGGCAAGTTCGATCACCATCGTCTGTGGCAGGGGACTACGGCGTTTGAGCTTGAGGCCAGTCAGTGCGTATGTCTCGTTGGGAGTGGTCGCAATCGCAATCGAGCCAATTCGCAGGGCCTGGAGCACGATCTCCGTTGATTGCCGTTCATCCAGAATGATTTGCTCGCGGGCATAAACTTCCGCTGGCGTTTTGGGGCCTCGATCTCCCATCTCGGCGACGATCCCCTTGGCCCATTCGAGACGCTCGGCGCTGGGAACCCGGTAGTTCAAACGCATTCGGGTTTCAGCCATCGCTAAAGGTGCATCGCGTTGGTACTCGATCCCTTCCAAGGCGTACTGGGTCTTCGCGACCATTCCGTCGACGAAGCCATCAAAGGTTTGGTTGGTGCCGGTCCGGTAATCGACGCGCCAGATATCGCCGCTGCAGCCATGAGACATCACCGCAACGAAATTCGGCCCGTCCTTACCGTTGTTCCCCAAAGCTTCTTCGAGTTTCTCGCAATAAGCACCAAAGTAGTCGGCCGCGCCGCCGCCACTGAAGTAGTGCATCGAAAAATTGGCCAGCAAGGCGATTGGCTCACCTTCCAGCGATTGAAATGAAATAACCGACAACTCGGGGTCTTCGGGGCCAGACTCTCCGGTGACGTTCTCAAGGTTGTTTTTGGCCGTGTGCATGCTCGCGCGGACGGTCTTTTCGCCGAAGGGGTCTTCTCGCTCTTGGCCAGGACGCAGGATCCATCTTCGCAAGGCGGTGAACTCGTTGGCGTCTGTCGAACCCCAGCCTACCTGGGCAGGCTGCAGGTTCTTTTCGGCTTCCAAGATCGCTTCCGCCAACTTGATTCGAAGGTAAGGGACGTAGGTCGGATCGGCATCCGTTCCCAGGGCACCCATCGAGGATGGTGCCGTATGCGTATGGGTTGCCGAGATGAGCATATGATCAGGCCGAATCTTTGCCCGCTGGGCGGCGAGTTGCTTGGCGCTGTCAACCAGGTCCTTCGGCAGCATGCAACTATCGGTAACGACGATGGCGATCCGCGTTTCGCCATCGTCCATGACGATCGCCCTGGCATGAATATCCTTGGGTTCCCCTTGACGAGAATAAAAGCCGCCGTTGATCAAGACCGGAAAGGATTGCGGAGTGATGTCGACCGAAGCGGCACCGACTTGTAGTTCGGCTTGAAGCGCAAGTGGAAACACCAATAGGAAGAGCAGTGCGAAAGCAACGCAACCACGAAGTCGCATAGTGTGATCTCCGGTCGAGGATACCGAATTGTTGGAAGGAGGGATGCGATGTCAATATGCCACTTCGCCCGCGCTGACGCAAACATTCTTTTGGCTCTGAAAGCGTTTGCGGAACAAAAAATTGAGAAATATGATGTCTCGTGGTATGTTTTTAGACGTTTGGCGTCACAGGGCGCAACAATAACCGTTCACAAGAGGGGTAACGTGATGTCGCTCGACCAGTTTCTGAGAGACCGCATGAACCGCAATTTTAAGCACAGAGCTTGCTCACGCAGTCAAACGACTGGCCTGCGCCCAATGTTGCTGGCCATCATCGTAATGAGCGTGAGCTTGGCGAACGCGGATGAGCCGGAACCAATCCCGCTGACCATGGTAGACGTCGATACGACCGTTCGAGCGTTCGGTGCCGGTGGCGATGGCGTCAGTGATGATACCGAAGCCATCCAAAACGCAATCAACGCAGGCTCAACTGCGATTCGCTTGCCGCGAGGAACGTATCGGATTTCCAAGCCGCTGGTCGTGGACCTCGACAAAGTCGGAGTAACGTCGATTGTTGGCGATGGAACGGCCCGCATCATGATGACCGGGCCCGGGCCGGCCATTCGATTCGTGGGAACGCACCAGGGGACGGCGTCCCCTAAGACCGTCAAGTCAAATGTGTGGCAAAAAGAGCGCATGCCACTAGTCGATGGAATCGAAATCATCGGCACTCACGACGAGGCCGACGGAATCGAGGCGGTGCGAACCATGCAGTTGACGATCTCTCGCGTCATCATTCGCCATACCCGCCATGCGATTCACCTGGTCGAGCGGAACCGCAATGTCATTCTTTCCGACTGTCACCTCTACGAAAACCACGGCGTCGGCGTGTTTCTCGACAATGTGGACCTGCATCAAATCAATCTTTCGGCGTGCCATGTCAGCTACAACGATGGCGGTGGGTTTGTCTCGAAGGGGGGCAATGTGCGAAATATTCACATCAGTGGATGTGACCTGGAAGCGAACGTTCAGAATGTTTTGATCGACAGTGACGGATCCAAGTATGGAACGGCCGAAGTTGCGATAACAGGCTGTACGATCCAGCATTCTGGCGGACCAGGTTCAGCCAACGTGCGTTTTATCGGCGCCAACCCAGAGGGTGAACGTTGTTGGGGACTGGTGACCATCGCCAACAATATCTTGAGCGATGTCGAAACGAATATCGACATCCAGCAGGCCCGCGATGTGATCATCAACGGAAACACGATTTCCAGCGGTTACAAGTTCAATCTTCGCGTCGAAGACAGCATGAATGTCGTGGTTGGCCCTAATGTTCTGGCCAGGAATCCGCCGTATCGCGATGAGGACACGTGTGACAATGCGGTTCTGTTTCGCAATTGTAATGGTGGGACGATTACCGGATTACATGTCCATGAAACACGTCGTACGGAAGCCGGAATCATGCTGGATGCTTGCCGACGGTTCCACATGACCGGCTGCACGGTGCTAGATTGCGACAATGCCGGCCTCTTGTTGAAGAATCTGGAAGATTGCCAGATTACCGGCAATATGCTGCGTCATGGGACAGCAACCAAGGAAAAATGGCAGCCGATGATCGTACTGGGAGGGAGAGAGACAAAGATCGCCCCTTAGCGTAAGTATGGTGCCTGTGTGACCGTCGTGTGGGACTCGGTAGAATGGTAGGCAAAGCCTGGCGTTCTGTACGAGTTCACTTTCTACGCATAAAAGATCGGCATCGATGATATACCGTTTCCTGGTAATTGGTTTGGTGATTATCGTTCTGGGCGGATTGGTCGCGTACAGCAAGTTGGTGCCTGAGCCCAATATGGTCTCAGGTTTTCTGGAGGCCGACGAGATAAGAATTGGTTCTCGCGTTGGTGGCCGCGTGAAGTCCGTGCTCGTGGAAGAGGGAGATCCTGTCGCGAAAGGGCAGCTTCTGATTGAGCTCGAACCTTTTGATCTTCTTCAACGAGAGCAAGAGGCTGTCGAATTACTGGCTCAGCGAGAGGCCGACTATCAGCGTTTGAAGGCCGGTTTTCGCGTTGAGGAAATCGCCCAGGCTGAAGCACGCTCCCTGCAAGCCCAGGCCCACCTCGACAAACTGAAAGCAGGTCCGCGCGAGCAAGAGATCCAAGCGGCTCGCGGACGAGTAGAAGTCGCCGACGCGGCATTGGTACTCGCAAAACAGAACTTTGCTCGTCGTAATGAACTTTTTGAGAAGAACACCATTTCTCGCGAGGAGTTCGATTCTGCCACCAAGGAGTTAGAAGCCGCGAACGCGGAGGTTGCGGTTCGTCGCCAGGAACTCGATTTGCTTAAAGCAGGGACGCGTGAAGAAGAGATTCGTGAGGCGGAAGGTCGACTTGCCGAGGCGAAAGCTGCCTGGGAGCTGATGAAGAATGGATCACGTGCCGAAGATGTTGCCGCGGCAAAAGCCGCTCGCGATGCAGCCCAGGCATCGGTCGAAGTGATTCGTGAGCAAAAGAGAGAATTACAGATCACTAGTTCCGTTAATGGATTTGTCGAGGCGCTCGATCTTCAGCCTGGTGATCTCGTTGGCGCCAGTGCGCCGGTGCTCTCGGTGCTCGATCAAGAGAATCTTTGGGTACGTTGCTACGTCCCACAGAATCGACACGCGATTGAAGTTGGCGAAAAATTGCGTGTGACCGTCGATGGATTACCTGAAGAGGAGTACGTCGGCGAGGTCGTCTTTGTCTCGCGACAGGCTGAGTTCACACCTAGCAATGTGCAAACGCTGGAGGACCGCTCGAAACTCGTCTTTCGCACGAAAGTGGAACTGAATGAAAAGGTCGGACGGCTTCGTCCTGGAATGACGGTCAACGTATCGCTTGATCCCGTTGAGGAAACTCCATGAACGACAGTGATGTGGTCATCGAGGTTCGGGATTTGACGCGACGATTTGGCGACTTTACCGCGGTTCGGAATGTCAGCTTCGCGGTCAAGAGAGGAGCGATCTTCGGGCTATTAGGCCCCAATGGCAGCGGTAAGTCGACAATTATTCGCATGTTGCTGGGGATTCTGCCGCCTAGCGATGGCGGGGCTACTGTCCTCGGCAAAGATGCCTACGTTGATTCGGAAAGCATCAAGCCGCGTGTCGGATACATGTCCCAGCACTTCAGCTTGTACGCCGACCTGACGGTTCGAGAAAATCTGGAATTCTACGGCCGCATCTATGGGCTAAGTTCCGAGCGGCTCGAACAACGCAAGAAAGCGGTCATGGATTTGACCGGCATTAACGACTTTGTGAACCAATTGGCTGGAACACTTTCAGGAGGTTGGAAACAACGCTTGGCACTGGCTTGTTCCTTGATTCATGAACCGGACCTGTTGTTCCTCGACGAGCCAACGGCTGGGATCGATCCGGTGGCACGACGGCATTTGTGGGACCTACTGTTTGAACTATCTGGCCGCGGCGTTACTCTGGTGGTCACGACACATTACATGGACGAGGCGGAACGCTGCACGGACGTGGGTTATCTCTATATGTCTCGACTGCTGGTCCTGGGGAAGCCGGGCGAGTTGAAAGCGTTACCTCAGATCACGCCTGAAGGCACCAAAAGATATGAAGTGAGAGTTCCCCGCGCGACCGAGCAACTTTCTATGCTGCGCCAGCAACAAGGCGTTCGTGACGCTACCCTCTTCGGCGAGACGTTACATGTGCTGATTGACGAAAGCGTTTCGCCTGAAAAATTGAAAGAGCATCTTGGGCTGTCCGATCAAGAAGTTGAACTGCGTCCAATATCCCCTTCGCTGGAAGACGTCTTTGTTACGCTGACAGCCAATGCTGAAAAAGAAGGAGCGGACGAGTTAAAAGAGGAGATCGCCGAAGAGTTATCGGATGAACCAGGTGAAGCCCAGGTTGGCCCAACTTCTATGCCCAAATCGGTTGCGAAGCGCAAGCCTGGCAAAACCCTGTTTGGGCTCTGGGCAATTCTGATGAAAGAGTTCTTTCATATCCGCCGACAACCGATCACTCTGTTTTTTATGTTGGTGGTTCCAGTAATGCAGACCATCATCTTCGGATATGCCATCGATACGGAAATCGAAAACATCCCCATGGTCGTATTGGATCTCGATGGTCGACAGCATGCCCGCGAGGTTGTAGCGGCATTTCTCAATACGCGAAAGTTTCAACTCGAGCAGCGCGTTTATGATTCGGAGTCGTTTCATCGTGCCCTTACGTCAGGACGGGCAAAGGTCGGATTAAAGATCCCTCCGAACTTCTCGGATCAATTGCTCAGAGGAGAGCAGGTTCAACTTCAAGTGCTGATCGACGGAAGCGATTCGCAGGTTGCCACTACGGCACAAAGCACCGCTCAACTACTCGGGCTGAACCTTTCGATGGGAAGGGCCAAGAGTGTTGCTGAAACCCTCAGTGTTGCCCCGGCTCGTGATGAAAATGGAGAGATTGCCCTGCCGATTGATACGCGTACGAGACTGCTCTACAACCCGGATCTCGACAGTGCCCACTTTTTTGTACCGGGGTTGATTGGGATCATATTGCAACTGGTAACCCTGTTTCTGACGTCATTCGCGATCGTGCGAGAACGCGAACATGGAACACTCGAACAACTCTTCGTCACGCCAGTCGGCCGAATGGGGCTACTTTTGGGAAAGCTTTTTCCCTACGCGATGATTGGCTTTGTCGAACTTTTGATCGTTTTGTCGGTGATGATTTACGCTTTTGGCGTCCCCGTGAACGGTAGCATCTTGCTTTTGCTTGCACTGTCCATGTTATTCATGGTTTGCTCGCTAGGGCTTGGATTGTTTGTCTCCACGGTAGCCACAACGCAGCTTGAAGCCGTCCAGTTTGCGTTCATCATCATGCTGCCATCGGTCTTGTTGTCCGGATTCATGTTTCCGCGAAGTGAAATGCCGCTACCTATTTACGTGATTACGTTTGCGATTCCCGTAACCTACTTCATTGAAATACTTCGCGGCATCGTATTGCGGGCCGCCGACTTTTGGGATTTGATTCCGTCAGTATTAGGATTAACCCTTTGTGGACTTGCCGTTCTTTCAGGAAGCGTAATGAGATTCCAGAAGCGACTCTAAAAGCAGAGCGATCAGGCGTCACAGAGGACGAAGGACGCCTGATCGCCAGCAAGTCATGCTTCCTGCTTACATCGACTCGTCACCCGACGGTCCGTACAAGGCGGGGACAGGTACATCGTTGACGCGGAAATAAACCGTGAGAATTGCACGATGATGCACGAGGTGATTGATGACAAATGTCCGCATTACAGCGAGTTTGGGCATAGTGAACAGAACATTCCCACCATCAAGCAGTGACCAAGGTTTACTCAAGTCTTCTTCAGTGATGTTTGCGATTGCAGCTTTCGCGGAGGCCACGTTCTTGTCGAAAAGTGCCAAGGCATCGGCGTGACTGTTTAGCAGCGGTGGCTGGTAACCAGGACCATCTGGAGGATTCATATCCAATTGGTCATGATTCCACGTCGATGCGGTCCAACCAGGGATTTCGGCCAGGTGGCCAGCGACCCAGCCGATCGTGTTCGACTTTTCGTGGATTTTCCAATCCCATTTATCGTCAGGCACACGCTCCAGCGTTTTACGTGTGTTGGCGATCTCTTGGTCAAAATCGGCAAAGACAATTTGACTGAGGCTCATAGCAGTCGTCCCTAATTCAAGAGTGAATCTAATAAAACGAGTTCCTGCCCCCAGAACGCTTGCAATGTATACAAACGTTCAGTATAGTGCAACTGGTTCTACGAGATTTCTCTTGAGCGTTTAGGGCCGGGGATTGCTCAGCTGAGACGTGTCCCCTAAGGCTAACGCATAGGCGACGGCATGCGTGCGGCAGTGACTGATGCTGATCTGAACTTCTTCGATCCCGCGTCGTTTGGCGGAATCCAATGCTCCGCCATAGAGGTGAATGATCGGCTTGCCGCCAAATTGATTGGCAACTTCCACATCGCGCCAGGTGATCCCTTTGATCCAGCCGGTGCCGATGGCTTTGAGTACCGCTTCCTTAGCGGCCCAGCGACCAGCGTAGTGCTGCGTAGCTGCTTTGCGTTCGCTGCAGTATTCGATTTCGTGCTGTGTGTAGACGCGGTTGATGAACATCTCGCCGTGGCGCTCGATCATTTGAGCGATCCGCAGGCACTCGATAATGTCGGTTCCGATTCCGATGATTTCCATGGACATAGTCGCCTGCCTACTTCAGTTTTGCGTGCCAGCTGGAAATACCGGAAGCCTCTTGTGCCCGGGTGAGGACTTCGCGGGCCTTCTTTCGCGCGACCTGGGCACCATCCCCCAGAATCTCTTTCAAGCTAGCCGGATTGGCAACCAACTCAGCGCGGCGCTGGTGCGCTTCAGCAAAATATGATTCCGCGGCATCGGCCAACGCCTTCTTCACATGCCCATAGCCGAAGCCACCTTTGCGGTAAAGGTCGGCCATTTCCTGCAGCGGTTCTGGTTCGGCAAACAGCGAGTACAACTGATAAAGGTGATCAGTCTCTGGATCTTTGGGATCTTCCATCGGGCGCGAGTCCGTCACGATCCGCATGATCTTCTTGCGAGCCTGCTTGGGTGGCTCGAACAATTCGATTGTGTTGCCATAGCTCTTGGACATCTTCTCGCCATCGGTGCCAGGGACCTTGGCCGAGGCGTCCAGCACTTTTGGCTTAGGCAGCACGAAGACTTCGCCGAACTGATGATTAAAGCTTTGTGCAATGTCGCGAGTGACCTCGATGTGCTGGACCTGGTCTTGCCCGACCGGGACAATGTCGGAGTCGTAGCCCAGGATGTCGGCCGCTTGCAAAACAGGGTATGTAAAGAGCCCCGCGTCTGCTTTAAGTCCGTTGTCCTTTTTGTCCTTATAACTGACGCAACGTTTCAAAAGGCCCATGCCGGTGCCGGTCATGAGGATCCAGCACAGCTCGCTGATTTCAGGCACATCCGACTGGACGAACAACGTCGCCTGATCGGGATCTAAGCCGAGGGCCAGAATATCGAGGGCCATGTCGATGGTTGCTTGCTCGAGCTTCTCACGGTCACGGACCGTTGTCAGGGCATGCAAATTGGCGATGAAGTAGAACGACTGCTCGTTGCCTTGCAGATCGATATACTGCCGAATCGCACCAAAGTAGTTGCCCCAGTGGGGACGTCCTGTCGGCTGAATACCGGAAAGAACACGCATGGATCTTGTCAGATTACGGGGAGGAACAAAGTCAAAACCAGCGGGTCATTATGACGAACAATCGGGGAAAGTGTCACCCCGGGGCAAGAGAAGGGAACCGCCGATAAGACGGGTGCAGTGAAATGCGCAGCAGACTACGAAGGGAGTTGGAGCGTCCCGACGACTTCCTTCATGCTGGATGCCCCTAGCGTGCTGATTGCCCCAGGTAGTTTGTTGACTATTCGGTTAGACAGCGTCGGATCGAAATAGTTCGCCGTACCAATCTGAACGGCCGTTGCTCCAGCGACCAGGAATTCCATGACGTCGTCCAGGGTGCTAATTCCGCCGATACCAATGATCGGAACACTTGTTGATTGGGAAATCTGAAAAACACATCGCAGGGCGATCGGCTTGATGGCCGGACCGGATAGTCCACCAATCACGTTGCCCAGCATGGGCTTCTTGCGTTTCCAGTCGATCGCCATCCCTTGAACGGTATTAATTGCCGAAACAGCGTCAGCCCCGCCCGCCTCGGCCGCTTTGGCAACCGCAGCGATGCTGGTGACATTAGGGGTCAGCTTGGCGATGATCGGATGGGGACACGCGGCCCGGACTTCTGCTACTAATTTCTCGCAGGTGGCGGGATCGGTTCCGAAGTCGATGCCCCCACTGACATTGGGGCACGAGATGTTCAATTCGATGGCGGATACCTGGGCGTGCTCCCCCAATTGAGCGGCCATGTTGACGAAGTCCTCCTTCGTCTTGCCAGCGATACTTACGACCAGTGGCGAACCAAGCGAACCTAAGTAGGGGAGGTGATTGGCAATGAAGTAGTCGATGCCATCGTTATCGAGCCCGATGCTGTTAAGCATCCCTCCGGTGGTTTCGACCGTCCGCCACGGCTTATTACCTGGACGCGGGCTGCTGGTGATGGTCTTCGGCAAGATACCACCCAGCCTGGCCAGGTCGACAATGCCAGCCATTTCCTTCGCGTAGCCAAACGTACCGGAGGCGACCAAAACAGGATTGGGGAGCATCAGTCGCCCCAACTGAACGGCAAGATCAACAGACATGCGTTTTCGCTGGCGAAGGAATCGATTGGGCGCGGTCTTTACCGCAGAAAGCTACGCCAATCGTATCGGGGCATATTGGATCTCGCAACGAGGGCGAAACGGCATGGCGCAAACGAAAAGACACCACCAACCTGCGCAGCGGCAGACCGGTGGTGTCTCGTTTCACGGTTTCGGAGTTTTCGTGCGAGCGGCGTTAGATAATACCGCCGTGGGTACGGTACGGAGCCAAGTGGCTAGGCTGGTCGAGGAACCAGATGCGTTGCCATTCTTCCAGAACGTGCCGCAGGTTTTCCGAGGTGTAGATCAATTCGGTCGTTCGAACGCTTGGGTCGGCCGAGTAAATCGGCAAGAAGCAACCGGTGTTGCTCATCAAGGCGAATCCAAGCAGCAAAGCGATGATGAAGTTACGCATCTCATTTCCTCCGTGAAACTTATGAAGCGGCCATCCTGACCGTTTGCGTTCATTTATCCATCGACCAAGGATTGAATCTTGGAGAGTTCGGAGAGACCTAACTTACCGTATGCTGCCACTCAGCTCAGCCGCTGTAGTCACCGGGTCCAGAACTCGGTGGGTTGGGCGGGCTGGGATAAGCCGATGGGTAACCGGGCCCGTCATTCGACTGGGGAGGGGAGTAGGGCTGCTGCTGAGGTGGTGCCGATTGTTGCTCGGCTTCGAGTCGGCCCTGTCGGTCCTTCTCTTCCAACTGTCGCACCCGTTCTTCCATCTCCTTGCCAGGCTTGAAGGTAACGACGTACTTTTCGTCGACGTCGACCTTGGCACCTGTTCGCGGATTGCGGGCCTTGCGAGCGGCACGCTTCTTGACCTCGAAAACGCCAAAGTTTCGCAGTTCGATGCGACCATCCTCAACGAGGGTAGTTACGATAGCATCGAACGTCTTCTGGACGATCTCTTTCGTCTTGAGTTGTGTGAGCCCGATCTCTTCAGAAATCGTCTTCACAATCTCTTTTTTGGTCACGAGGCGACTCCCACACGAGGATGAATTGAGTTGTCGTAAGTTTTCCAGACTTCCGTCAGCAATTGCTCCAAGTGTAAGTGCCACAAGCACTAGAGTCAAGCTCATTCTGGGCTTGCGCAGATTTAACGCGATACCAGCATCTTGACTTCCGCCCTTTTTCAGGCTTCTCCGAACTATCCAATTTTCAAAGATCCAAGGGTCCGGAGGCCGCAATTTCAAGCGAAAAACAAGACTTTTCAGGCTCGCCGTTCGAACGTACCGGTCTCCGTGCAATCGTTATCGACGGAATAATCGGTAAATCTTCAATCCAAACCGGTCAGTTGGACCCGAAAATTCCTTAAATCCGGATCTCGCTCGCTCGGTCCTGGATTTCCTCGAGGCTGTAGAGACGCCCCTTACCGCTGCCGGGACAGAAATCGCAGGTAGCCTGCCAGTCTTCCGGCGTCTTGATGTTTGAGTCCCAGAATGGCCAAGTACGGCACTGTCGGGGCCTTGCCGAATAAACGGTACAGCCCTTACTTTCGGTATCGAGAAAAACACAGTCGCCAGTTGAGTATTCCTTCAAACTCTTTCGCAAACCGACTTCACGGACATAGACCGACTCGAATTGCTCGACGGTCATGCCTGCAAAGTCTGCCATGGCTTGGATTTCGGTCGCATTCACCCAAACGTAACCAGGGCCACCGGTGCAGCATCCGCCGCACTGGGTGCACTCAAACTGGAGGCCATCCTGGTACCAAGGTTTGCTTTGATCGGGTTTCTTATTCATGGCGATGTTTTGAAATCCATCCGTGTGTTGCACCGTCGGCATACGGCTTATGTGCCCAGCTGCTATCGCACGATTGCCTGCATTGCTTCCAGGGTGCGATCAATCTGTTCAGCCGTGGTGAAGATACTCAGGCTGAATCTCAGTGTACCGCCCGAGCCCAAAGTGCCCAGGTGCTGGTGCATCAGAGGGGCACAGTGTAGTCCTGCTCGGCATTGCACGCCGAACGCGGAATCGAGGGCCGTCGCAAGTTCGTGCGGGTCGAATGAATCGACCTGGATGCTAACGACCTCCGTACGATGCTCCAGATTCTGCGGTCCCAAGATGCGTACCTGGGGCATCGATTGCAGACCTTCAATCAGCCGGCTGACGTTTTGCATGGTATGACGATGCAGGGCCGTGACCGTTTGCTCGCGAATGTATTCAACACCGGCACGGAGCCCTAAGATGCCGGTGACATTTGCGTTGCCACTTTCAAACTTGGCGGGCAGTTCGTTGGGCTGCTCGTCCGATTCGCTCTTGGTGCCGGTTCCGCCTTGGCGCTGAGAGTGCAACAACTCCGCCACTTCTGGCTGCAGAATCATCGCGCCGGTTCCTAGCGGCCCCAACAGACCTTTGTGTCCGGAAAAAGCCACCATGTCGACCGGTGTCTCGCCCAAATTGAGGTCAAGATGCCCTGCCGACTGCGCCGCATCGACGAGCATGCGGACGCCGCGATTCTTAGCGACCTGGAAAATCTCTTCCACCGGCTGGATCGCACCTGTCACGTTCGACACATGGGTGAGTGCGACAAGACGCGTATTATCTTGGATTGCGTTTTCGATCGCATCCACAGAGACACGGCTATCTTCGCCAGCTTCGACGTGAGTCACTTCAATTTCAAGCATTCTTTTCATGGTCGAAAGGGGACGCAGGATCGAGTTGTGTTCGACCGTGGTAGTGATGACGTGATCACCCCGCTGCAAGAACCCATGCAAGGCCAGGTTCAGCATGTCGGTGCCGTTGTAGCCGAAGATGACGTGCTCTTGCGAATGGGTACCGAATAAGTAGGCGATTTGTTTCCGCGTATCCCCGATCAGTCTTTCGACTTCGTTGGCCTCGCGATAGCCACTTCTGCCGGCACACGCCCCCAACTCGGTCATATGGTGCTGCACGGCTTCCACAACGCTGGCAGGCTTAGGCCAACTTGTTGCCGCATTGTCGAGGTAGATTCGTTCTCTTGCCACCGTGATGTCGTTTCCTTCTTGACCGTTAATTCCCCGATTGCATCGCAAGGTTGGGGAGGCAGTGTGAAGTATTTAACGCTAGACTTTCAATGAAAGTTGCAATCTTTAGTTACTGGATTGCGACTGCCGAGAATTCAACGTCTATTGCTATCCCCCGATTTGGTACATGGCTCGCTCTGGTGGAACGAACTCAGGGGAGTCCATTCCGTGCGAGGGCTTCTTGGCCTGGACGCAGTCGTGCAATCGTGCGGACAAGTCGGCGTCTGTTCCGCTGTTTCTCAAAACCTGGCGTGCATCCCATTCTTCGGTTCCGAACAGGCAGTTTCGCAGTTGTCCTTCCGCCGTAATTCGGAGTCGGTTGCAAGTTCCACAAAACGGCTCGGTTACGCTGTTGATAAATCCAATTCGTTGTCGACCATCGGCATAGTCGTAGTCGACTGCCGGTTGGCTTTTGTCTGGGCGATCGACGTCTCTTAAAGGAGCGACTTCTCTTGAAATAATCTCCCGCAACTGTCGTCCGGATAGAACCTGGTTCTTATCCCAAGCTCGATCCGCATCCAAAGGCATGAATTCAATAAAACGTAAATGGAGATCGTTTTCACGCGCAAAATTCGCCAACGGCACAATTTCGCACTCGGTGAGATTCTGAATCGCGACCGCGTTTAAGCGTATATTGCGGAAACCAACTGCTTGTGCTGCTGCAATTCCGTCCAATACCTTCTGAACGCCTTGGCGGCGAGTGATTCGCTCGAACATCGCTTCACTCATGGCGTCGAGACTGACATTCAATCGATCAAGACCCGCTGACTTTAAGTCTGCGGCCTGATCGGTCAGAAGGATGCCGTTGGTGGTGAGGGCAATTTCCTGGATGCCCGGCACCTCTTTGAGCATCCGAATGAGATGAGCAAGGTTCGATCTTACCAGAGGTTCCCCTCCGGTAAGTCGCAATTTTGTGATCCCGTGTTCCGCGGCTACACGAACGACACGCGTCATCTCTTCAAATGTCAGCAATTCGTCACGAGGTTTGAAGCGAACATTCTCTAGCGGCATGCAATAGAAGCAGCGAATATTGCAGCGATCGGTCACACTAATGCGCAAGCTTGTGTGCACGCGTCCCAGGCGATCGATCAGTGGTGTGTTCGGTTCGATAGACATACTACTATTGTAACGTATTTTCGTTCGGTCGCTGAACCAATCCGGGATGAACCCAGTCAGTCGATCCACCTGACCAATGCTCTTTTTTCCATACCGGGACCAGCTCTTTGAGGCGGTCCATCAGCCAACTGGCAGCTTCGAAGGCATCGCGCCGGTGCGGTGTGGACACTGCCACGGCCACGCTGGCCTCGCCGATGGGGACTTCCCCCAGACGATGAATGAGAACGCATTGATCGATGGGCCAACGTGCTTTCGCTTGCGACTCGAGCTTTTCCATCTCGCTGGTTGCCATGGGGGCATACGCTGTGTAGGTCAGCGTGACGGTCTCCTTGGCGTCGGTAAACTGCCGTGTGGTTCCCAAAAACAAGACCACCGCCCCCGATGTGGGCGAAGTCACCGTGCCGGTGATCGCCGGAACATCAATTGGCTTTTCGGTAAGTTCAACCATCGCGGATCGTTACCCTCCACTTACCGGAGGCAAGCAAGCAACTTCATCGGTCTCCTGGACCATGACCGAGTCCAGGGCGTACTCATTGTTTACCGCGAATGCGCAGCTGCCGAGTACCGGTTGCAAGACCTCAACCGATTCACCCAGGTTTTTACGAATAGCACCGACCGTGACAGGCTCTTCCAGGTCAAGTGACACTTCCTCGCATCCCGCCAGGTCTTGGGTCAAGGCAAACAGTTTGACGCGTACGATCATGTCACAAACAAATCATGAGGAGACTGAGTGAACAGGTCGGAGTCTGGCTCAAGGACACCGTACGACTTCGCTAAAAGTTTGATCGGGTGAACAACGGCCTTGTTACCGGCCTGCTCGATCTGCATCTTACAGGCACTGCATTCCGTGGAGCCAATTTGAATTTGCTTGGCCCGCATCGCCACGATCAAGTCCCAGCCAATTCGCAGGCTGCTGCGGAAATTGTTGCGAGTCAGGCCAAACGTACCGGCCATGCCGGAGCAACCTTTTTCGATGGGGCGCACTGAAAGACCAGGAATTAACTGCAAAATGCGTTGGCCGTACGAAGCCTCGTGCAAGGCGCGTAGATGACATGGGACATGGAATCCAACGGTAAGGTTCATGGGTTTCAAATCGAGTTCTAACTCGCCATGGTGATGGAGGTCCCACAGGAATTCACATGCTTCACGGGTATTTTCGGCCACAATCTTGGCGTCATCAGAGTCCAGCAGGTTGAGGTATTCGTGTGTCAGCGCCATTACGGCAGAGGGTTCGGTTGCGACGATCGTGTAGCCTTGGCGAACGGCCTCGGCTAACGCTTTCACGTTTTTGTGGGCCAAGCGTGCCGCCATCGTGACGGCCCCTTGCGAGATCGACGGCATCCCGCTGACCTGTTGGTTGGGGTGAACGTAGACCGATATGCGATTGTGGTCTAACACGTTCACAAAAGCTTGTGCGAGTTGCGTATCGAAAAGGTTCGCGTAAAGATCCACAAAGTAAAGTACTTTACGACCAGTGCGGCGGGTAGCAGTCGTCAGGCCTCTTCGCGCGGCTTGCTTTACGAAGCTGCGATTGGCCAACCGCGGCAGCTTACGCTGTTTGGCCAGCCCGATAAAGCGTTCCATCAACCAACGCATAACACGATTGCCCAGGGCCCAGTTGGCGATGCGAGGAAAGCGATTACCCCAGAGGGCCCAGCGATGAATCTTGGCTTGCAGCGATCCATCCTGCGTTAGGCCATTGGCATCGACGTTTCGTGCTCGCATTTCGAGAACGATGTTAGGGATGTCGACGTTGGATGGACAATCGATTCGACATTGGTGGCAGTGGAAACAGGTGTCAAGGATTTCCTTGGTTTCCGCCGAGTCCAGGCTTTCCGGCGGAAGCTGACCGGAAAGAACGCCACGCAGCAAGTTGGCTTTGGCCCTCGGCGATGCATCTTCGCGAGAGTCAAAGCGGAAGACTGGGCACATCCGCGTATCGGCACCGTACGTACGGCAACGACCACAGCCGTGACAACTTCGCGCCGCGGTTGCCATTTCCTGTGGTGACCAGGTGAGAATGGGAAGCTCAAATTCGGAGGTACCGTCGTCTTTCTTTTTGGTCGAATTCGTGGAATCGCTGTCTGATTCCACTTGAGGGACTAACTCGACACGCCGTACCAGTTCCATGGGAGAGAATGTCGATGAAAGGACTTTCTTTCCCGGATTCAAGATTCCGGCCGGATCGAAAAGGCGTTTGATTCTTCCGAAGAGATCGTATAGCGGTCCGTATTGCCTCGGGAGGTAAGGCGTGCGGCTGATGCCGTCGCCGGACTCGCCGCTAAGTGAGCCGCCCACCCGGAACAACTCTTCGTAGGTCTCGTCCGCAATGCGTTCCAGTTTGGCCAGGTCGTCCCGGTCAGCCATGTTCAAGAGTGGACGAACGTGAAGATGTCCGTGAGCCGCATGAGCAAAGATTGACGCGATCGTCTCGTGCCGCTTCATCACATCCTGAACTTTCGTCAGGAAGTTCGGTAGTTGATGCGGCGGAACGGTCATGTCTTCAATGAACGGAAGAGGACGCGTATTTCCCTTCAAGCGGTAGAGGATCGGCGTCATTCTACGAGCCAATTCCCAGTAGGTACCGACTTCTTTTGGGCTTGTGGTAATCAGCGAATGAAATGCCAGCTTGCGACGTCGACGAATTCGGTCCGCGATCTTTTCTAGTTCCGCGTGAACATCCGCTTGGGTTTCGCCAGAGAATTCAACCAGAAGCATGGCTTCGGTATTTTCTGGAATCAGGTTGGAGTAACGTGGATCGGTTTCCCGGGCGATTGCCAGGATTCGGCGATCCAGCAAATCGCAGGCGCTGATCCCAGCGGTGCCCAACTGCACAGCTGCTTTGGCGGCGTTGTCCAATCGCTCGAAGAAAAGCAACACCAAACCGCGTGACTTGGAGCGAGGCGATGTCCGCAGTTTGGCCTGTGTTATCAAGGCCAGGCTTCCTTCAGAACCGGCAAGAATCTTTGCCAGGTCAACGACTTCGTTTTCGACCACGCCTGAAAGTCGATACCCACTACCTTGGTTGAAAGTTTTGGGCAAATTGCCTTGAATTTTGTCGGCATGCGATTCCATCAATTCGGCAATGCCTGAAGTGATCCGCACCAACTCAGGCGATTCCAAATGAGCCACTCGATCGAGATGCGTCGGTTTGATCGTGACGACTTCGCCGTTGGCCAGGACGACCTGGAGTTCCAGGATGTGATCTCGGGCGGATCCGTGTTGCGGCCAGTGACTGCCTGAGGCGTCCAACGCAATAACACTTCCCAGGGTCGTCACGCTACGTGTCGCTGGATCAGGACCGAAGATGCGGTCTCGCTGAGCGAGATGCCGATTCAAGTTCGCCAGCACGACACCGGGTTGAACGCGGATCCAGTCGTCGCCCGTTTCCAGGATCCGCCGCATCGAGTGGGCGAAGTCGAGCACGATACCGGTGCCGAGTGATTCGCCGGCCATTCCTGTGCCGGCTCCGCGAGCGTGAACGGGTATCTGGTTTTCGGCCGCATACTGAACCGTTGCCGAGACATCGGACGTGCGCCTGGGACGTACAACTGCCAGCGGTTTGACCTGAAAAAGGCTGGCGTCGGTCGAATAGAGTTCCAGGAACGTATCATCACAGCGGATCTCACCATCGAGGACACCACGGAGATCGGCTCGTATTCGTTCTCGTTCTAAATCCATTCGGTTGCGAGTCTGAAGGGACCCGTCATAGAGCGAATCCCGCAGCTTACCTAATACTCAGGTTCAGGCTTGATTGAAATGAAAGTGGGGCCTGCGAGACTGAAAACGCCGAAGCTGCCCCCGACGTTTCAATGGTAATCCCCAGAAGCGACTCTGCACAGGGATCCCCTTACGGCAAAGCAAGTTACGTCAGCCGTTAAGGATTAACCTGATCGCCTGGCTTGTTGAGCAATTATTGGTGCCTGATGCTCGGAATTCTATAGCGAAAATTGGAGTTTGCTTTAGCCGTAGAATTTCTTTGACAGCAAGGTCAACGCTCCGATCACCACGATCGCACCGCCGACAATGTATAGGACAGGGTAGCGGACGTACCAAGGGTCGACCGGAGGCCCAGTGCCAGGGGTGACCCATTCTTCGAGGAAGACATTACATCGCGGGCAGTGATCCCCAGGACCGACACCTTGGGGAAGTTCCATGCGGCAATTGGGGCAGTATCCTGGCTGAACTCCATTGGACTTGTTCCGAAAACGATTGCTAAAACCTGGGGAAGAGTCACCACCACCGGTTTGAGAATTCGCATCGGTACCGCCATTGTTGGGTACATTGGCCGCGACCATCCCTTCGCCAAAGCCATTGCCGGGAGTGTTGATATTCGCGGAATTGTCGTTCCCATTTTGATTAGGATCGGAGGATGCGCCGGGGTTGGATGACATCGGACTGGTCGGGTTTCCGCCAGAATTCATGTTCTCGCTCGGCGGCTGGTAGGGAGCGTTCTCTGGAGGAACGTAAGCTGGCGGTCGCGAATCGACAGGCTGGTTGTTTCCTGATTGGCCAGTGCCTGGAATCGTAGCACGTCGGGCCATGTATTGATCCATTTCCTTATGGACATCCGGATCATCCAATTCCATTTCTTCCCGCGGGATGATTTGATCCTCTTCGCCCCGCTTTTGTAGGTGAGCTCGAAGCCAATCCTGGTCTTTCTTGTTCAGGATGTAGAACGAGACTTTTTGAGCATTGGCACCTTGCAGCAGGATTACATAACCCTCGTGCATACGCACGAATTTGGCCTTAATGGACTCGTCTTTGTAGTCGCTCCAGTTGCGATTCTCGAAAAGCGTTTCGTCGCTCTTGTCGATCTTGGGCTTCGGCGACGTCATCGGTTTGCTGGCGTTGGCTTGCTGCTGCTTGGCGTATTGTTGGTCCGCCTCGATAAAGGCAGTCAGCGGAATCACGAAGATCTCACCGTTGGAATCAATGCGGACGTTATTCTCCGCCGTTAATTCCAGGAATTTTCCGCTCAGAGTTCGGCCGTTGGCGTCCGTCCACTCACGAACTTCTTGCGCATTGGCAACGACGACAAAAAGGCAGATCAGAAAAGGCACATATAGAAAATGTCGGCTGGCCAACATCGGTGAAACTCCCAGGTTCAGGGATGAATGGACAAGTTGGATGGATGATTGAGCGAGGGGCGATTCAGGATGAACCCTTCGTATTGGATTAACTCTACCTGAGAAGATATGTCTTCACATAGGTAAAGCCAATCACAAATGTTTCGGCTGAGTCTAGCTTACGCCCATCAAAAGGCCAAAGCCCCCCAACGTGAGGCAGATACCAAGCAACATTCCCAGCAAAGGAACACTCGACTTTTCCGTATCGGAAAATCCTTGAACAATTGCCATCCCTGGGATCAAGCTACGCAAGCCGACTTCAAGGCTTTCCAGAAACGCCAGGGCGATCAGCCAGAGGTAACCTCCTGCGATCATTAAACTGCCCAGTGCCAGTAGCATGACACCAAACATCTGCAGATTCCAGTCAGCCGTCGTGAATTCACGGTCTTCAACGGTTTGCAGTGGAGAGAAATCGGAACTGGGTGTATAGGTATGCGTTTTGAAATCTTCGTCGGAAACCGAAGGTGTATTCGATCCGCTGTTTGGAGATGAAGTTTTCGCTCCATTCGTGGGTGGAGTGCCGGTAGTCGAAGTTGGTGACGTCGGCGCCATGTTGTCTGGCGACTGGGGGGAACCTGATGAATCGGCGGGAGTCGCCGAGCCGAATCCATTGGACCGACTGGGGACCGAAGCTACATCAAAAAGTGGACGTTCCGAAGTTTCCGATTGAGCACTTGAGTTATCAGTGATGGTCGATGAGGGGACGCCCACTTTGCCGGAATTGGTTGACGACGGAGTTGGAACGGAACTGAACGACCCGTGATCTTCCGTCACCTCGGACGGTTTGCCCACACTTCCAAATCCGCCGGAAGGTAGTTTCACGGTCGAATCCGAAGAGGAATCTACCTGACTTGACGAGGACGGCGTTCCGAAGCCGGACGGTGGCAGCTTTACGTTTGATCCTGAATCGCTTGAGGCGGGGCTTCCGAATCCGCCAGGCGGCAACTTCGTTGTTTCCTCAGCGGCGCCAAAGCCGCCTGGTGGTAGCTTGACGTTGTCGCTGGCACTACCAAATCCGTTATCAGGAAGATTCACTTGGGTTTGTGCTGGGGGAGACTTCACCGGGGCAGGCATGGGCGAAGATGGAACCGGTGGATGATCGCGATAGGAAGGAACATCGCTCGTTTGCGGTTCGGCATCCAAAAGGTCTGGCCGTACCGGCGGAATCAGCGCTGCTTTTCCAATGGCTTTATGGGCATCAGCAAGAAACTGGCGATCGTCGACGGAAAGATCGTAGAACTGAATGCGATGGTAGCGGGCCCCTTCACGCAGAATGATGGTTCCTTGAACCATACGGATAAACTGGGCTTCCACCGCAACCCCTTCGCGGGAACGCCAAATGCGTTTGGCCTTTAGCCGAACCGGATCGGCTTCGTTATCTTTGTCTCCTCGCTCGTCTTCCGACACGGCCTCGTCGATCTCTCGTTGTAGCTCGGCATCAGATAGCGTTGGCATCGAGTCTTGCAGGCCCTGGATGTACCCCCGATCTTTCGGGGATAGTCGTTCCAAAGGGACCGTGAATCGATTGCCCTTCACGTCCAGAATTACGGCTTTACCATCCTGGACGACTTCGACCAGTTCAGCTTCGACCTCTTTCCCCTCCAATGTCGTCCAGGTGCGTGCGTGCGCGCTGGAAAGAAGGCAAAGCCCTGCGCAGACTGCGATTAGAGCCCAGTTGTACCGCCAGAAGTCGGTTGGTTGCCTGAACATGGGAGTCTCTTTGATGCTGGCCAAGGGAGTAAATGCCGCGCACATTTCCCCCAGGTATCATTCGTTATACCATCGTTTCGATAGCTATGACGAAATTGCTTGGGAAACGGATTTCGTTACACCTCTGAAGAGGTATTTGATGATATTCTTCGTGGTGTACGCCCGTCAATTAGAAAATTCCAATCTTAACGCGGGCAATTCACCCAAATCTTTAGATAATAACGATATTCGCGAATCGACCGCCTTAACTCGCCTCAGAAACTAACTTCTATGGATGTCGCCTCAACGGTCAAGAAAATTTTAGGGAATGTTGAAAAAGTCATTCTCGGGAAACGACAGCAAGTTGTCTTCTCGCTCGTCGCCTGGCTTTCCGAGGGGCACGTTCTCATGGAAGACGTCCCTGGCGTCGCGAAAACGATGCTAGCGAGGGCACTCGCTAAAAGTGTCGGTTGTACACTCAAGCGGGTGCAGTGTACCCCTGATCTCTTGCCCAGTGACGTTACAGGCACGTCGATCTTCAATCAGAAGACTTCGGAATTTGAGTTCCGCCGTGGCCCTGTCTTCACCAACATCCTGTTGGCCGACGAAATCAACCGTACGACTCCCCGTACTCAGGCCGCTTTGTTGGAAGCCATGGCCGAGTCACGCGTTACTATTGATGGTGAGACGCACGAACTCGAGCCGCCGTTCCTTGTTTTGGCCACACAAAATCCAATCGACCACGAGGGAACCTTCCCACTACCCGAGGCCCAACTCGATCGCTTTCTGATGAAGTTCAGTCTGGGCTATCCGAATCTGGAAGACGAACTCAAGATGCTCACGGCTTCGCGAAAGCAGCATCCGTTGGAAACGATTGAGGCGGTAGTCTCCAAGGAAGAACTGCGAGCCTGTCAGAAGGCCAGCCGCAGCGTCAAATTGCACGAGAAGGTCCAGCGTTACATTGTCGAACTGGTCCACGCGACCCGGCGGCATGATCAGCTTTTGCTGGGCGCAAGCCCCCGGGCATCGCTCGCACTGTTTCGTACCAGCCAGTCGTTGGCGGCAATCTTGGGACGCAACTATGTTCTTCCCGATGACGTCAAGCGAGTCCTTACGCCGGTGATGGCCCATCGCTTGATCCTTCGTCCCGAAAGCCGTCTTCGCAAAGTGACAACTCAAGACGTGCTGGACGACATTTTGCAGGAGGTCCCGGTCCCGATGCTCGACGAGGCGACGGTATGATGCGTTGGGTCTTGGGAACTGCGATCCTGCTCGCTCTTTCCTTTGCTTTTGGCCTGGGACTGATGACCTATGCCATGTATGCATTGGTAGCGGTGATGCTCGGTTCCAGGGTTCTGGTTCGCTATTGGCTGCGTCACCTTTCGGCGACTCGACATGTCAGTCAGGTGGATGCCGAAGAGGGAGACGTCATCACGGTCGCTCTGACCGTGCGCTACTCCGGGGCCATTCCTATGCCATGGATTCTAGTCGAAGACCTCTTGCCTCGGCACGCCGTAATCACGCGGCCAGCGGCGCTGGAAGTGGAGGGGAAGCGGATATTCCTGGCGATGCTATGGCCTCGTGCGACCAAGCTACTGACCTACCGAATTCAATGCAATCGCCGCGGGTACTATCAGATTGGGCCTGCCGTACTCGAAACGGGAGATGTGTTCGGCCTCTACAAGCAGTTCAAGATGATTGCCGAGCCTGAGTTCATTACCGTCGAGCCTGCCATTATTCCCCTGGAAGGTTTCGATCTCGTTTCGAAGCGTCCCTTGGGCGAGATCAAGATGCAATCACGGCTGTTCGAGGATCCGTCGCGCATTGCTGGTATTCGTCGATATCAGTTGGGTGATCCTCTCAATCGCATTCATTGGGCCTCAACGGCTCGTACCGGCCAACTGCATAGCAAACAATACGAAGCAACTTGCATCGCTGGTGTGAGTATTATTCTTGACTTGCACCCGGATAGCTTTCCGGAAAAAAATGAGCCGATTCGTAGTGAGTTAGCAATCAAATGCGCCGTGGCGATCGCTAACTCGGTTCATTTGATGGATCAGCAAGTGGGTATCTTCACGAATTCCGTCGATGCGGCGCAGCGGATGAAGTATGAAGGTTGGGATTTTGATGCCCGCACACGTGACGCAGCCAGAAAGAGCGCCGGGCGAATTGATCGCGATCCTCGCTTAAGCCCCCAGAAGGTGCGAACCAAACGGGGGGCCCACCAGTTTCAGCAGATCCGGCATATGATGGCCCGAAGTGAAAAGAATGAAGGCCTGACACTGCCTTCGCTCCTGCTGGAAATCGAAAGTGACTTGCCACGCGATGCTACCGTCGTTCCGATCCTGAGCAAAGTTACGCCTGAGGTCGCGATGGCATTGGGTAACCTGGTCCGCGGAGGCTACGCGGTAACACCGATCGTCAATTGCTGGGATGAATACGAATTCGCCCAGGCCGCCGGAATGCTGCTCGCCGAACGCATGCTTGCCAAACAACTCAAATCGTTGGACACCATCAGTCAGATCTGCCAGGAACAGGCTTACCCGTTGTTTTAGAAGGAGTGTGAAGTGTTCAGTTTTCGGTGTTCGGCGAGGCAGATTTGATGACGACGGTCACTCGCTTGTTGAACTGAAAACGGAATACTTCCAACGGAAAACCAATTACCATGCGTCCCCGACTCACCGAACTTGACTATGCCATTATCGCCGTTGCCCCGGCGCTGATCATGGTATTGGTCGGTAGTTTGGTGCTGTTTACGGTGGGGGTATTTTATGACGGCCCCCATGACTGGCGGCTCAATTTCATCATGTGCATGTTCGTGTTGGGGATCGTCGCGAATGCTCGCGTCGGGATCGAGGAAGGCGGAGCGAGAGCCGTCATGCTCGGAGGAATCCTCGGTGTTTGCGTCCTTGCGGCCGTGATGCGTTTCGTTCCCGAGGCGGTCATCTTAACGGCTATCCTGCTGGGGGTCATCTGGTGGCTGAGTACCCGCCTGGTGTACGACTGCACGGTGATGGCGGGCTCGGTCGATGCTTCGAAAAAGGGGCTTATGCAGTGGATTCGTCGAGAGCAACCGGATGAAGATTCCCAGGAGAAAGTTCCCCAACCCATTGAAGAAACGCAGGGCGTCACAGGGCAATCGGAAGAAGATTCACAAGACCCAAAAACCTTCCTGCAAAAGCTTGATGCCTGGGTAAATCCCACGAATACGAAGTTTGCTCCAGGTGCATGGGTAGTCTACTTCTCGCTGGCAGCGCTTCCCATTTTTGGCTTCGGCCAGGCACTTGCCGGCAGTCAGGTTGCCGACAAGAAGTGGTATCTGTTTACTCTGCTGGTCGCTTACGTCTTCGCGGCGTTATGCCTGTTGGTGACGACAAGCTTCTTAGGCCTTCGGCGTTACTTGCAGACGCGAGGTTTAATGATGCCGTTAAGCATGACCGGCACGTGGCTTGGGGTGGGGTTCGGTGTCGTGGCGTTGGTGCTGATCGTGGTGTCGATTTTGCCGCGGCCCAACGCCGAATACGAACTGGCCCAGTTACCCTTCTACCAGGACGAGCAAGAACGAAAAGCATCGCAGGTTGCCGTGAATAAAGACGGCACCAAAGACAATCGCCAAGATCGGTCAAAGACGACTGACAACCAAGAGCGTACCGATAAGAATTCACAAAAGTCCAACGAAACAAAAAAAGACGGAAAAGACCCCAGCAACCAAACCGATCCGAACGCTGAAAAAAAGAAGCCTGGCGAGTCGAAAGAAACGGATCAGCAACAAAGCGAGAACTCCAAAACCAACGACAAAAGTAAAAGTGAAGACAAAAAAGAATCGGAGTCTCAGGAGAAGTCCTCCGATCAGTCGAAGTCACAAGAGGGTGAATCAGAACAGAAACAAGGCGACGAATCTTCCGAGAAGTCTGAGCAATCGCAGCAGAATCAAACGCAGTCAGACGCGAAACAAAACGAATCGGAGGAAAAGGGCTCCCAAGAAGAATCGACAGAAGAGTCATCGCCAGAGCAATCCAATCAACCACCTCCTGAGTCGCCTGGTTCCTCGTTTTCCAACCCGCTGGCTTCTTGGGGAGATTGGCTGAAGGTACTGGTCTACGCAGCGGTGATAGGGGTTGTGGCCTTCTTTGTGTGGAAGTTCTGGGACGATATCGTCAAAGCGTGGAATGAATTCTGGGCGAGTCTCTTGGGCGGAAAGAAAGAGCAAGAGCCCCAGGAAGAGACTGCTCCCGAGCCGGTAAAGAAGCCTCGGCTTGCGTTCTCAGCCTTTCGCAATCCATTTCACGACCCGAGTTGGAAAACGAAACCGCTGGAAGAGTGGGTTCGGTATTCCTTCGCTGCGCTCGAAGCCTGGGCGGCAGAGCAGGGGAGCCAGCGCCGAGAAGAGCAAACCCCTGGGGAATTCGCCTCAATGCTGGAAATGCAGCATCACGAACTTGCCAGCACCGTCAGGCCCACTGCCGATCTGTACGGCCAGGTAGCGTATGGCAGTGGCAAGGCCCCTAGGGAAACACTCGAAATTCTGCGAAAACTGTGGGAGAGACTAAATGGTTGAGAGAGCATCTGTCGTGGTCGATTCGCCTCTCTTCCACTGAAAACTGAACACTTCCATTTGAAAATCTCTCTCCCAATGATCCAAGACCTCCAAGAGCGTAAAGCTCAGGCCCGTCGAGTCGTCCGACAGTTGAAAAAGGACTACGCCGGTGCTGAGTGCGCGTTGAATTACGAGACCCCCTTTCAACTGTTGATCGCCACGATTCTATCGGCTCAGTGTACCGATGTGCGGGTCAACATCGTGACGAAGGAGTTGTTTGCCAAGTATCCCGATGCCGACACCATGTCGCGGGCACCGGTTAAGACGTTGGAGAACATGGTCAAGACGACAGGGTTCTTCCGGAACAAGGCCAAGAATATCCACGCCGCATCCCAGGCGATTGCCGACGAGTTCGACGGTGAGGTGCCGCAGGATTTAGCAACCTTGGTTGCCTTGCCGGGCGTCGGTCGCAAAACGGCAAATGTCGTGCTGGGGACCGCGTTCGGAATTCCTTCTGGCATTGTGGTCGATACCCATGTCGGCCGGTTAACCTGGCGGATGGGCCTGGCCGACAAGGGGGACGCAGTCAAGGTCGAACGCGAGCTGATGGAGGTCGTCCCCAAGAAAGAGTGGATCGATTTCTCGCATCGGCTGATCCACCACGGCCGGGCAGTCTGTGCGGCCAGAAAGCCCAAGTGCGAAGGATGCCATTTCCTGAAGTTCTGTCCACAGATTGGCGTAAAGTAAATCCGCCGGAAACAGGGCCTCAGTCGAGGGGAAAAGGGGGCGTTAAGGCCTATCACGGATTCTCTTCTCAAGGAAAGAAGTCCGTTTTAATTTCGTGAGATCCCTCTATAATCAGCACTTCGGCATCATCCAGGACTTTTCGCTTACGCGGCTCATGACGACCGTGGCGGACAACCCAAGGCCCATCCATGATTCTTTCCGGTAACGAGATTCGGAAACATCTCGGCAGCAAGATCTTTATCGAGCCTTATGACGAAAGTCGTTTAAATCCCAATAGTTACAATCTGACGCTCAATGAAGAATTGATGACTTACGAGGAACTTATCCTCGATATGCGCCAGCCTCACCGGATCCGGCGAATTACAATACCGGAAGAAGGTTACGTGCTGAATCCAAATCAACTGTATTTGGCGCGGACCAATGAGATGACCGAAACGCACGGTTTTGTCCCCATGATCGAAGGTCGTAGTTCGATCGGGCGACTTGGGCTTTTCGTGCATGTCACCGCCGGCTTTGGCGATGTGGGGTTCAAGGGTTTTTGGACCTTAGAGATGTTCGCCGTTCAGCCGATTCGGATTTATCCGAACGTGCCTATTTGCCAGATCTTCTATCATGAGATCACCGGCGACATTACCGAATACGTCAGTGACAAGTACCAGAACAATCATGGAATTCAGCCCAGCCTGCTGTTCAAGGAATTGAATCCCGGGGCCCAGCCACCGGATGAATCGCAGTTGGCCTTTCCCTTTGATAACTCCTAAGCTTCCCCTCCAATAATCAAGCGAGAGCACTGCCATGCCTCAAGACAAAACTCGCCTATCTCGCCGTGATCTGATCAAGTCGGCCGTTGGTACCTCCGTGGCTGGATTGGTCATGGCGTCAACCGTCCAGGCCGCTGGGCCTTCCACGGAAACCAAAGTACCGGCGGAAGACTTCAAAGCAACGGGAAGGAACATCAAACAGTCGGTGATGGCCTGGTGTTTCAATCCGATGCCTATGGAAACCTTCATTCCCGCGTGCGCAAAGATGGGGCTCCAGGCAATGGAAGGTCTGGACGTCAACTGGTACCCACTGATGAAAGAGCACGGCTTGAAGGTTTCGCTGTGCTCCGGACACGGCTTCAAAGATGGTCCGGTCAATCCCGACAATCACGCGATGTGTACCGAGAAACTCAAGGGAGCGATCGATACCGCCGTGAAATGGAACTGCCCTAGCGTGATCACATTCACCGGGATGAGCGAAAAGGGAATCGGATTCGAGCAAGGCACCAAGAACTGCGTCGACTTTTGGAAGTCGGTTATTCCCTACGCCGAAGAAAACAACGTTCAGCTTGTACTCGAGCATCTCAACAGTCGAGATGATTCGCACCCCATGAAGGGGCACCCGGGCTACTTCGGCGACGATGTCGATCATTGCCTGGACATGATCAAACAGGTCGATTCACCCAAGATGAAGCTTCTGTTCGATTTCTACCACGTGCAAGTGATGAATGGCGACGTCATTCGACGTTTTCGCCAAAGCCTGCCCTACATCGGGCACATTCACACGGCTGGCAATCCAGGTCGAGGCGAACTGGATGAAACACAAGAGATGAACTATACCGCCATCATCAAAGCCGTTGCCGAATCGGACTACGATGGCTATGTCGTCCAGGAATACATCCCAACCTGGGACGATAAGCTTGCCTCGCTGCGGCACGGCGTCGCATTGTGCGACGTTTAAGATCATGTCGCTTTGATGGGGTTCGTCAGCGAGCCCCATGTTCTTGCAGGCTTTGCTTCAGAGCCGAGTAGAAGGCCCGCTGTTGCTCGTATTGGTCTTTTGGGATCTGGTACTGGAAATAGTCCAGGTAGTCGAGCATTTGCTCGGTCAGGCCGGTGTACGAGTAGTTGGAATCGGCCTGCGGATTAACCCAATTCGGATCGCCAGGCTCGGTATGGCTGACGTAGCGTCCTTGGTCATCGACATGAATGTTGGCCAGCAGCGTGGGAAGCTTCATCTGCAGTTCGTAGAAGCTCTTTTCCATCGGGTCCATGTCGGCGGTCGTCTCGTTCCAGGCATTGACTACCGCTTCTGGTGTACGGCTATCAGGGAAGCGAATCATGTAACCTTCCCCAACCTGAGTTAAGCCATCGTAATTCAGGTCGATTTGTGCCGGTCGTGGGATCAACAGGTTTAGTGCGGCTTCCGGGGTCAGGTCATCCACGTTGATCGGATCGGCCAGGCGGTTCACATGTTGCACCGTAGCCAATTCATCTTCGGACAGGCTCTTCAGAAAACCTTGCGGGTCGGCGTAACCCCCTTCGTTGTAGGTACGAACAAGCAAATCGCCGTAGTTGCCTGGAAGGGCTTGGGCATCGACTTCAGTCGAATAGTTGCCGGTATTAGCCACAGAGAACCAATCGTCCCAGTCTTGCCGGATGTCGTCCTGGATCGAATTCTCAGACTCGTATTTTTCTGCCGAAGCGTAACCAGGCTGGCCAGCCGCGGTCAGGATTTCATTGAAGAGATTTTGAAGCTGCTCGCCTGCGGCATCCTGCTTTTGCTGGCGGGTAAGCGTAGACGAAGGTTGAGTCTCGATGCGCATCACAAAGTCTCAAAAGGCCGAAGTTTGTATCTAGGTAACATCTTCGGTCGCTCAGCAGTGCGAATTCAGTCTGAATCCCCACTGCAGCAGTTGACTGTTAGGATGCAGGCTCGGCGCAAACTGGAGAAGCTGTCACTTGCCTATGAGGCGGGATTTGGCGGCATAGGCAGACTCAATAGCCGCATCGACTGATTCCGCCGTAACGGTCATGTGCCCCATCTTTCGGCCTATTCGTGGTTCGTGCTTGCCATAAAGGTGCAACTTGACGTCTGGATTAGAACACGCGGCTGCCCAATCGGGTGGACCTGGTTCCCAGACGTTTCCCAGCAGATTGATCATCGCAGCTGGTCGCAGTTGCCGAGTAGAACCCAACGGAAGACCACAGATCGTACGAATTTGTTGCTCGAACTGACAGGTAACGTGGGCATCAATCGTCAGGTGGCCTGAGTTGTGCGGACGTGGGGCAAGCTCGTTGATCAGCAAGGTATCGCCAGGAGCCAGAAAGAACTCAACACACAGTACGCCTACCACATCTAGCTCGGTCAAAACTGCCTTAGCGATCTCCATCGCCTCGGCCGTTGCTTTCTCGGAAAGTCGGCCGGGTGAGACCGAGACATCCAAGATGTGATTCACATGGATGTTTTCGATTGGCGTAAAGCACTCGACGTATCCATCCATTCCCCGGGCAGCAACCACTGAGAACTCCTTCTCGAAGGGGACGAGTTGCTCGAGGATAGCTTCCTGCTTGAGTTCGTCTTTCCATGCGGTATTCAGTTCGTCGCGATTGGCAACTTTGACTTGCCCTTTTCCGTCGTACCCCCAGGCAGCTGTCTTGAGTACGCCTGGTAGGAGTTGATCGGGAACCGCATCGAGATCGGCAGCTTCGCCAATGGCGTGGAAGTTAGCGACCGGAAAGCCATGGTCACGCAGAAACGTCTTTTCGCGAAGTCGATGCTGCGTCGTATGCAGGACGCGTCCGGCTGGTCGGACGGGCACCTTCTGGTTTACCACATCGACAGTTGCCAGGGGAACGTTTTCAAACTCGAACGTGACGACATCGACCTGCTCGGCGAAGCGGGCAACTGCGTCCAAGTCGTCATAGCTGGCGGTGATCTCTACGTCAGCGACTTGCCCTGTCGGCGTGTCCGTTTCCGGAGAAAGAACGTGAACGCGGTAGCCCATGCGACGTGCGGCAATGGCGAACATTCGACCAAGTTGTCCACTGCCAAGAACTCCGAGGGTTCCACCGGGAAGGATGGTCTTTGTCACAGTTGGGAATCCTCGAGAACTTTCTGCGTTTGTTCTTCCTGAAACTTGGCGAGCCGCTTCTGGAGATCGGAATCAGTCGTTGCCAATATCCGTACCGCCAAGAGGCCAGCATTCTTAGCACCCGCATCACCAATCGCAAGCGTGCCGACAGGAATGCCGCCGGGCATCTGGACGATCGAAAGCAGCGAGTCTAGGCCATTGAGAGCACGACTTTTTACAGGTACACCCAAGACTGGAAGAGTCGTCTGCGAGGCGACCATGCCTGGCAGGTGAGCCGCCCCGCCTGCTCCAGCGATAATGATCTTGATCCCGCGACTTTGTGCCGTCGTGGCATATTCATTCATCCACGCAGGTGTACGGTGCGCAGAGACGACCCGTTTCTCGTAGGGGACGTCAAATGATTCTAAAATCTCACAGGCATTCCGCATCGTTTCCCAATCGGACTTGCTGCCCATGATTACGCCAACCAGCGGTTGGTTTGGTTGGGACATTCCTGCACTCTCCATCGTCGGTCTTGACCGAGCATCGACGAAACGTCGCGATGCTCCAAAGGTCAAATGTTAACCCGAAACGCGACTTCTCGCACCGGGATAGGGTGCATCATGAGGTCAAATTTCCGCACGGCACACGGCATTTTTCGGAAAAGCAGCAAAGATTACAGGTAACGGAATTAGCGATCCGCGCATAAAAAAGCAGCGAAGACCCGGGGGGAGGTCTTCACTGCGAGGGGCAGAACCGAAGGTGCTATTGTTCTGAATGCGGTCGTTCGTCTGGTATGTCTTTCAGAACATGCAGTACGATCTTGCCGACGACGTGCCCCCCTTCGCTCTTACGGTGTGCCGCGGCAACTTCATTGAGTGGAAAAACCGTGTCCAATACCGTGCGTAGTTTCCCCTCATTCACCAAGGCAGCCAGCGACTTTAGGATATCTCCATCAGGTCGAGCCAAAACGACATGGCACGACTGCTTCTGAAATTTCGAGATCAACGACATGCCCACGCTTTCCACGGAAGGCAAAGTGGCAATATAGTGCCCCTCTGGCTTCAAGATTCGCCGGCATTCGTGGAACGACGATTTGCTCACGGCATCGAACACGATATCAAATGTTCGAGCAATTTGGGTGAACTGGGTTGCGTGGTAGTCAATGGTTTCGTCCGCGCCTAAATCACGAACCAATGCGTGATTGTCGGAACTACACACGGCGGTCACTTTGGCGCCTAATGCCTTGGCGATTTGAACTGCGAACGACCCGACCCCACCGGAGGCACCATTGATAAGAACGTCGTCCCCTGCATGAAGTTGGCCGAGCTTGACCAATGCTTTCCAAGCCGTGGTCGCAGCCAGCGGAATGGCGGCGGCTTCTTCGAAGGAGCACTTCTCTGGCTTGGCAACGATCACTTTTGAGTCGACGGCAACATATTCGGCGTAACCGCCACCGAACGTCTTATCGGAAAACGCCATCACGTGATCACCGGTATTCCAGCCCTGTTGTTTGGCGCTATAACCGACTTCCGCTATCTCTCCGGCGACGTCAAAGCCGAGGACAGCCGGTAGCTGTTCCGGAAGGATCCACTTGAGCATGCCCTGACGAACCTTCCAGTCAATTGGGTTGACGCTGGCAGCGTGAACGCGGATTAGTACTTGATCGGCGGTAATCTTTGGGCGGGGAACGCTCTTGATCTTCAGATTCTCTTCGCCGCCGTACTGATCGAGGACGACCGCCTGCATCACGTCGGTATGAACTTCAGGATCTGCTTCTGCTGTGGCCACTAGAATTCTCCTTGGTCGTTACGTTTAGTCCAGGGCAACGTTTTGGGTCACTAAGTAATCGTCGAGTTGTAACTCGGGGGATCACTCGCTGGAAAAGATTCTTCCAATGCTTCCTGAACCTCGTCATCTCGGTGAACCGACGATGAATGACTTGCAATTGTTCCGTTGCTCAGGTTTGATTTGGCAGCCAGTGAAGTTACCAAAACGGCACTATCGACTCGTGCTTCGAGTCGGAAGGGGCATCCAGCCGGAACGTGCAATAGTTGATTGGGTTCAAGCACGTGGTGATGTTGATGAACTTTCGCGTCGAGCTTACCTGCAACGCAGAAAATCAATACTTCGCCAGCGGAAGCATGGGTTCCAATATGTTCGCTTTCCCTCAGCGGTAGGTATCGCGCCTCTGCTTTTACCTGCGCGAGCGCATCCGAGGGCAGTTCAAATATGGGTGTTTTTTCGCCGAGACCAGGTAAGTCAGCAATGGCAAAGTTCGTAGATGAGGTAGACATGGCAAACTCCTTATGTGAGTGCAAGCTAAATCATAGAGGTGCACATCGCATACCAATGCCATATTGGCGGTTCAAAGTGGAGAGGAGGCCAGCCGATCCTATTGAATTGAGAATTGGTCCTGCTTACGGCCCGGCATTTGCCTCTTGGAGTTCGTAGGTGATTCACCTAACTTTCAAGCAAGCAACGCGGTCATTACGGTTTCCCTAGGTACGGCAAGCGTTGGTAAGTGCGCGATCATCTTGAGCGGATGGTGATCAGGAAGCTGCGCAGGGTAGGCAAAGAATAGGCCATAGATGGTTATTCCGTTTCTGGTTTCCCGAATCCGCCGCCGCCAGGCGTCCTCACGATGAGGATGTCTCCTGTATTTACCGACAGACTGGTCGTATTGGGTAAATGAGTTTCTACCTCGTTCTTGCGTTGAATCAAATTTTCGCCACACATCCCAGGCCGCCCTCCATTCAGACCGTACGGTGGATAGGGGCCGCGGCGCTGAGTGAGAAGTGAGACCTCAAGCGGTCGTAAGAATTCTATTTCACGAATAATCCCATCACCACCGCGATGGTAACCGCCTCCGCCTGAGCCCCGGCGTACGGCGAACCGTCGAATTCTCGCCGGGAAGCGTAGCTCAAAGACTTCAGCATCCGTGAGTCGCGTGTTGGTCATATGGGTATGAACGGCAGATGCACCGGGAGCATTTTTCGTCGCCCCGGATCCTCCACAGATCGTTTCGTAGTAACCGAACGTCGCGTCTCCAAAGGTCAAGTTGTTCATGGTTCCTTGGCTGGCGGCTGCCATGCCGAGCGCTCCCAAGAGGACATCCACGATCCGCTGCGACGTCTCCACGTTACCGCCGGCGACAGCTGCGCACATTTCTGGTGTTGGTTGCTTCGGTGGATTCAGGAAACATTCAGGAAGAATGATCTCGACCGGTTCGAGCACGCCTTGATTCAAGGGAATGTCTTCACTGAGTAGGCACCGCAAGCAGTACATGACCGCCGCCGTTACAATCGCTCGATTCGCGTTGAGATTGCCGGGTAGCACAGGCCCGGTGCCAGAGAAGTCGATCGTTGCGGTTTCTCCCTGCAGGTCGATGGCAACGCACAGAGGAGAGCCATCATCCAGGTGGTCGATGAACTCGTAACGCCCTGGTGGGATCTTCGCGAGTGCCGCACGTGTTTTTCGGGAGGCGGCCGCCTGAATATGCTTTGCATAGGCCACCACGGTATCTAACGAGTTTTGATGCACCATCCGTTTGAGGTCTTCGATCCCGTGATGATTCGCGGCGATCTGGGCGGCAATGTCAGCCAGGTTGTCGGAAACTTTGCGAGAGGGAAATGGTGCCTCGGTGAGAATCTTTTCCAGTTCTTCCCAGTGTGGAGTGCCTGCCTCGATCAACCGGAAATTTTCGATCAGGACGCCTTCTTCTGCCAGGTTCAGCGACCCAGATGGCATCGAGCCGGCGGCAATACCTCCGATCTCAGCGTGGTGTGCCCTGCTGGCGGCGAAAAAAGTGGGCCGGACATCGGAATCACGGACGAACATTGGCGTAATCACCGTAACGTCTGGCAGATGGGAACCGCCATGGTACGGATCGTTGGTAACGAACACATCGCCACTTCTCATGTTCGGGTGATATGCAATCGTTGCTTTGACCGTTTCCGCCATCGCACCTAGGTGAACCGGTATGTGAGGTGCGTTCGCGATCAAGTCGCCAGCAGAAGTGAATAACGCACAACTAAAATCAAGACGTTCCTTCACGTTTACGCTGACGGATGTGTTTTGCAGGGCAACGCCCATTTGCTCGGCAATGGCCGCGAATTGATTGTTGAGGATCTCGAGCAGGATCGGGTCGGGAATGTTGAGTGAATCTAAGGAGCCCTGATCGTCTGACTCGTTTTGACGAGCAACTCGCCGCGCCAGCAGTTCACCTGCACTTAGCATTTCCGCTTCCCAGCCTGGGTCGATGACGGTCGTCGCCAACGGCTCGGCTATGAGCGAAGGTCCGACTATCTTTGCCCCTGGCCGCAGTTGGTCTCGGTCGTAAACCTTGGTGTCGACTTGATCTCCTTGGAACACAAGAGGAACGACCTTGACTGCCTCTGGTTCGTACGAAGGGCGAGGCTCGCTGAGAACCGAGTCGGTAGTGCCGTGGCTGATCGCTTCGACACGGGCCGCGACGACCTCGATCGGGTGTTCGGTACGATCATAACCGTAGCGGCGGCGATGCTCCGCGTGGTAGCGTTGCTCAAGGCTGTCGAGGGGGTCTGCCTCAATCGTCAGCGAAGCTTCAAGCCCTCGATACCTTAATTCGATCTGCTTCTGATAGGTAATCGAATTCTCGTCGACGTCTTCTTCATGAAGCTGGGTATTTGCGGTCTGTTTTAATGCCTCAAGTGAAGATTCCAGCTCTGGGGATGCCTCCTCGAAAGCCAGGTAGAAGGGTTGGGTTGCGAACCGGGATGTCTCCGCTGCACCGATGCCCACAGCGCTAAGGATGCCGGCGTTGGGGTGAAACAAAAGTTGTCGAGCCTCAAGGATTTCTGCGACGGCACAAGCATGTTGGCCGGCCGCTCCACCGAAGGGGACGAGCAGGTAGGATCGCGGATCATAGCCTTTGGCGACCGAGATCGTGCGAATCGCTTCGGCGATGTTGGCATTGGCAATCTGTAGGAAACCAGCAGCTAGTTCCAGTGGCGTTCGCTTATGACCGGTTGCTACTTCAACCTGTTGGCAGACTTCCGCCAATCGTCGATCAACCGCTTCGGCATCGAGCGGAAAGGGAAGCCGGGCTGCTTGTAACTTGCCGAGGGCATAGTTGATATCAGTAACCGTTAAAGGACCGCCTCGGCCATAGCACGCCGGACCGGGGTCAGCACCGGCGCTCCGTGGGCCAACCACCAATTTCACGCCATCAAATGCGCAGATCGAGCCGCCACCCGCTGCGACCGTTTCGATTGCCATCATGGGCGCGACGATTCGCACGCCTGCCTTTTCTGTTTCGAATTGGCGTTCGTAGGTGCCATCGAAGCGGGAAACATCCGTACTGGTCCCTCCCATATCGAAGCCAATGGCTTTGTTGAATCCAACGGCTCTCGCAGCCGCTGCAAACCCCACAACGCCACCGGCCGGCCCGGAAAGAATGCTGTCCTTGCCCGAGAAAGATTCCGCAGCGACCAAGCTCCCGGCGGAAGTTAACAAGCGAATCTGGCTGCTCGGATCTAGCTTCGATTGAATTTGCCGGACGTAGTCCCTGAGAATTGGGTTGAGGTAGGCGTCCACTACCGTGGTGTCCCCGCGCGAAACGATCTTAATCAGCGGAGCGGCCAAGTGGGAAACGCTGACATCCGTGAATCCGACTTCGCTTGCAATCTTTGCCGCGATTCTCTCGTGCTTGGGTTCGCGGTAAGCGTGTAGGAAGCAAATCGCCACGCTGCGTATGCCGGACGCGTAAAGACTAGTCAGCTTTTCTTGGAGGTCGACCTCATCGATTGAAACAAGGGTGCTGCCTTGAGCATCGAGTCGTTCTTTCACTTCGACGATTCTCGATACGAGCGAACTTGGCTTCTTGATGTCCAAGTTGAAAAGATGCGGGCGACTTTGTGAACCGATTTCTAGAATGTCGGCGAAGCCTTCGGTAATGACCAGGCCGACGTCGGCGCCGGTCCGTGTCAGTAGGGCATTCGTGCCGCGCGTTGTTCCCAGGCGAATATTCACCGCAGGAGTGGGATCACTTAGGGATAGCCCGAGCAAGTACCGAATGGATAGCAGAGGTGCTTCTTCGTGCCCCGTCAGTTGGTAGACATTTCCCGGTTGCGGCATCTCGGCGAGCGGACCTGAGAGCATTAACTGACCGCTGGCAGGGTCAAACTCCGAAACTAACTGCGACTCAATCCATTGGCCACGGTGGTCAAACAGCTCGAGGTGATACCCGCGCCATATGCCGGGAGGATCTTCGCACCGAATCGGATCGAAGATGGAATGACGGGTACTTCCCTTGCCAATGGTTCCTTGCATTTTGCCGGAACTAAGGACCTTTTTTCGGCGAGTCGCTTGACCTGTTAAGTGAAGCAGGCAATCTGTGAACGTTCCTCCAACATCAATCCAGAACTCAGGGCGCATGTATCCGTCGCAATTGGCTTTGAGAATTAACGAGTTTCCATGGAAACCCTTATGATAGGCCAAAATAGCGCTTAGGCGGAAGGACCGACGGCGCTGCTGGTAATCTGGTCGATATAGCGCGAGAGCAGTTCGTGAGATTCATCCAGCGTGTAATGAAACGGATCATGCTTCAGACTGACGAAGATTTGATCCGCCGAAGTGCAGACGCAGAATGCCGCTGCCGTATTGGGGCGGCAAGGTGGCGTTCCGGTAAGGCCATCGTACACGAGATTGCCCGCGGTGAGGCCACCCTCGGCTGGAGGAAGTTTCGCTTGAAATCGTCGCCACGAGTTGCCGAAGTTTGTAAGTACGGCCGTCGAAAAACAGGACGATCCATTGAGCATCCATGGAAGGAGCCCCAGGGATTGCACCGCGGCAAGGCCACCGATGAAATGGCGGGAGAGATTGTCTTTGCGAATGGCCGCCGTCTCCGGCGCGAGTGATCTTAACAGGTCATCGGGTGTGCGAATGAGATCGCCACGGCGTGCCATAAACGCGAAGCCGATGTCGTTCGTGGTTGGCATCGCTCCGTCACCTCTTCCTCGCAGGCTTTGCGGCATGAGGATTCTCAGGTGACGCGAGCCAATATCGATGCCTTGGTCCGACATCCAGTCATGAAGCGTAACGAACAAGTCGCGTAGCAAAACGTCATTAACCGTGACCTTCTCAGCGGAGGTCCATTTGCGCATGGCCAATGTGGCTTCCGAACTGACCGCCTTGGTGATGTGTCCGTTCTGTTGTCGCGTCGCGTCGTCTGCCAGGGACGAGTGCTTGGCGGTCATCGGCAGGGGGCGTTGCAGGAAAAAGTTGCTGGCCCCGTAAATGCCGCAATAGACGTCGTACAGGCCTCGTCTCCAGCCTGGGTTGTCTAACGAGGAATTGCAGCGGTTGAGTAAACGCTCAGGTTCCCACTTTCTGGGCTTAACGAATTTCGTGCCAGGGGTCGCATTGTGGTAGGCCGTCAACAAATCTTCGACAAACGCGATCGAACCGACGCCATCAGAAGTGGCATGATGAAAATGTAGAAGAAACGAGGATCTATCGCTTCCCGATCGAACGAAAATGCGGAGCCCCAACTCTTGAAAGAGATCGACAAGCGAGTCGTAACCATTCAAACAGGGAACGCCGAATTCATCCCATTCGACTTCTGGCATGCGATTGGTCAGCTGCCAGACTAAACCGCGTTTCTTGTCTTTCTCGACAATGCTTTGAAAGAAAGGGGCCCGTTGAATGGCAAACGCGAGGGCTTCCTCAAATGGCCCGCGTTCGATGGTCCCTTGGACATGGACTTCGATGTCACACATCATAGGGTACTGCGAGCGTCCGTCGGCCAGCATGAACGCTTCGACTGGTGAAAGAGGCAAGGGAAACAGCTTGGCCAACTGAGACTTGGTTTCGGAATTGGGCTGCATGGCAAGCTGTGACATATGGATATCCTGCGGGTGCTAAGCGATCAAGGAAGCTCTTTCACTTGAATCTTGCCTGCGGGGTTTCGGGGTAGCTTGTCGACAATCGCAAAGTCTCGCGGACGCTTGTAATAAACAAGATGTTCATCGCAATAGGCCTTCAAGGCGGCCTCATCGACTCCGTCATCGACGGCTACCGCGGCTTTGACGATCTCTCCCTTGGACTTTAGCTGCCCGGCATAGACTTTGACTTCACGAACGCCAGGCATCGCCGCGATGACCTCTTCGACCTCGCATGGTACGACCTTCAGCCCCAGGACATTGATCATTTCGCCGGTGCGACCGCGAAGATGAATCACACCGTCTTCCACCACCTTCGATAGATCGCCCGTCTCGAAGAAGCCATCTTCGTCCCATGGTGTGAGCACTTCACCGGTATCGGAAAGATATCCAGTCATCATGGAAGAACTCTTCACGTGTAGCTTGCCTACGCCGGGTTCAAGCCCAAGTTCGTCGGCATTGGCGGGGGGGTGTACGCGGACTTCGACACCGTCCATCGGTGGTCCGACGCGTCCATCAACATCTTGGCCATCCGCAATCGTCGCAACTGAGATGCCCCCTGTTTCCGTGGTGCCGTACAAGGGACAAACTGTTACGCCAGTCTTTTTGCGGAATTGCACGGCCGACCGTTTTGGCATCATCGAGCCCGCGGTCAGCAGCCATCGTAGGCGTCCGAAATCGATGCCACCGCCGAAGAGGAGGATATCGATGTGAGCAGGAACCATCGGCAGTACGGTTACGGGGAACTCACGTAAGACGCGTGCCAGTTGCTTGACGCTGAACTTTGCCGTGGTGACGATACTCGCCCCAGTCAGCAGGGGCACCATGGTCGTCACGCCGTAGCCATAGGCATGGCTCATCGGCGGAATAGCCATCATGCAATCATCTTCACAGATGGCCATTGTTGCCGTGTAATGACGGGCTTCTTCCATCGCTGGAAAACCCGGACGAAGCGCAATCTTGGGTAGTCCCGTCGATCCAGACGTGGGATGGAGGGGCACTCCGCGTAGCTCGGGACCTGGAATGCTGGTCGGTTCGGGAAAACGTCCCAACAAGAGGCTCCAGTCATCGCCAGCGAAGATCATGCCATGTCGTTCGAGAACCGACTCGGCTTGTTCGTCACCGCCTGAAGAGATGAGCCACTTCACGCCGAATCGTTGGGCATAGCGAGCCAACTCGGCAGGGGGCGTCATCACGTGCACCAACAGGGGAGAAGCTTCGCACTCGAGCAAAGCCGTGAGTGCGATCGGGAATATCGGTCCATTAGCGATCGTGACCAGAACACGATCGCCAGCAGCGATGCCTTTCTGCTTCAGGGTTTGAGTGAGTTGTTGTCGCAGGCGTTGAAATTGATCGGAAGAGACACTGCGGCCAGAATCTATGTCAAAGATCTTACCGCGATAGCTCTCTGCTGCCTTTAGTATGGGAGTGGGGCTCCATACTGATTTTGGCGTTAACGTACCAGGCATTGGCGTGCACCTTCTTCCCAACGCTCGAGGACTTCGTCGATGTCACGCGACGAATGAGCGATGGACAGGAACATCGGTTCGAACTCGTTGGGGTGGAAATAGACGCCACGCTGTTGCATCCAGTGTTGGAACTGAATGTAGCGATCAAAGTCGGCGTGACGACGAACATCGCGATAGTTGTAGAGACCTTCCGTCTCTTCCTTCGTAATCATGGCTGCCATCAGCGGACCCAGGTGATTGACCTGAGCCGGAATGTTCAGACGCGAGTAGATGTCCTTCACGCCATTGGCGAGCTGGTCGGAAACGGCATTCAAGTGACCGTAAATGCCCTCTTTGTCTGCCAGGACCGTATCGAGGACGGCTTCCGCGGCCGACATCACAATCGCATTTCCAGAGAAGACGCCGCCATGGAACAGTGGGCCTTTCACGATGCACTGCATCATCTCGGCCGAGGCACCAAACGCGCTGACCGGGTAACCACCACCCATCGCCTTGGACATGACGGTGATGTCAGGGCTGACCAGGTAATGCTCTTGGGCACCACCCGGCGAGACTCGCATGCCGGTGATAACTTCATCGAAGATGAGCAAAGCACCACAATCGTGGGCCATTTCCCGGACCGTTGCCAGGTAACCATCCTTGGGCATCAGCAAACCGGCGTTGCCTGAAATGGGTTCCATCATTACCGCGCACACTTCGTCGCCGTGTTCGGCTAGGGCTCGTTCCAGAGCATCCAGGTCGTTCCACTGAACCGTGATAACGTCCTTAATGCTATCCCCCATGCCGGAAGTGCCGGGAATGGCCTGACCGTAGCCTTTCTCGGGAAGCTCATCCAGGGGAGCATGGTACTTGGTAAATACTGCTTCGCTCCAACCGTGGTAATGGCCTTCAAACATGATCAGCTTGTTCCGGCCGGTATACGTCTTGGCGAGACGTACGGCGGAAGCACATGCTTCGGTTCCTGAATTGGCGAAACGAAGTAGCTCGATGCTCGGGAAGAGCTTCTTGATCTTTTCAGCCACACGCATCGTGACTTCCGTTGGGAAGCCGAGTTGGCTGCCTTGCTCCGAGATTTGGCGATAGACCGCTTCGATCACGGCCTTGGGGCGGTGACCTAATAGCAAAGGGCCGTACGACATGTTGAGGTCGATGTATTCGTTACCGTCAACATCCCATAGTCGGCACCCTTGGGCACGGTCGGCAACTAGTGGAATGTGGTAAGGCAGAACCCGCATAGTGCTGCTGTCGCCACCAGCCAAGCTTTTTTTGGCGCGGTCGAGGACCTGCGAGCTTACGGTGCAATTGGCGGCTTCAAACTTGGAAACAGTACCGGACATAATAAAACCCCTGTGATTCGCTGACGATGTTGTCGATCGTGTCTTGTATTTATTGGATGAAACTGGAAGGACTCTCGGCCTTGGTGGCGGTCGAGAACTCTTGGAAACATCGGGCGATTTCTTCGGAACTGGTAGCATTTCCAGCTGTGAACAATCGTCCTGATTGCAGTGCGGCTTCCCAACTAAGCTGACCGCGGGTGAGGCGATGGAATGTATCGGAGTTGAGATAGCAGGTTGAGCTGTCTCCGTTTTTCAGGCCAGATCCTACGCCCACCAGACGGCCGTGATCCAAAATCATGTGCCACTGGCCACCGCCGTTTCCGCTAATACGCAGGCTGACGTAACGTCGATCATCGGAGTTGTCCGACGAATCGCTGGGACTCATCCAGGGGGCCAGCTCTTCGGCAATGGGGAACTTGCGGCTGACTGGCGTTTCCCGCGGCCAACCGAAGTTCTTGTCGATGGCGTACTTCACCAACAGGTCCATCAGTGACTGATCAACCTGGGGACAGGGCAGGTGAGGCAAACACGTTTCCGTGCGCGTACTATCGAAGGTTGGGTCATCACTCCAATAGGACTGATAGACCTTCATCTGATCGCGGAACGACTGCATCATCTTTTCCGCGTCTTCCGAGAGCTTCGATTGATCCGCTGCTTCATGCTTGGCCAAATCAAGAACCGCTTCTCCCATCGATGCCAGCATGTCTGCGACCGTCGCTGCCTTGGGATTGGTGAAGTGATAGGTCTCGCCATGAAGATCTTCACGAGCGATCACTTCGGTCATCGCAGCCGAAACCCAATCGACGGGAACCAGGTTCTTTCGTTCGTCGCCTGAGAGTGCCAGCGTACCTAGCCAGTCTCCCTGGGCAATCACATCCCATGGCAAGGTCGTAACCAGCGTATGCACCAGGCGAAGCGGCGTGTAAAAGCCGTGGTATGAAGTGGTAAAGCCCGTTTGGGAGTCTCCTACAATGATGGACGGTCGATGAACCGTTAACGTATCGAAGCCTGCGGCACGAACCTCCTTTTCCGCCGTAATCTTGCTTGCTTCGTAGTCGTTGCTGGGAAGTTGGCCGACATCCAACTCATCTTCGCGAATGACTTCCCGTCGCTGACCACAAACGTACGCGGTCGAGACGTGATGGAATTTGCGAATGCCCGTCTTGCGGCAGAGTTCGAGCATGTTTCGGGTGCCATGGATGTTGCTGCGCCACGGTTCCCCGTCGTCTTCTTCCGCATAGAAGGTCAGCGAGGCCGCTGAGTGAACGGCGGTATCGCAGTATTCCTGAACCCACCGTTGATCTTCAGGGGACAGGCCACACATCGGCTGCGTGATGTCGCCCTCCAGGACGATGGGCCGCACCAGTGCGTGTCCCAGTTCCCTTTCCCAGTAGGTCATGGCCGTCTCAATGCGACCCAACGCGGATTCAATTCGCGAGGGGCGCACGATGACCGCCAGCGGAATATCCGCCAACGTCAGGTCGCGAAGTAGGTAGCGGCCGAGTAAGCCTGTGCCGCCAGTTAACAGGTGATACTTCATAGTTGCCTATACTTTGCCTGCTTAAACGTGAACCGCCGCGCCGCCATCGACGACCAGCGTTTCTCCTTGAACCAAGTCGGAAAGAGGAGACGCCAGGAAGATCACCGCGTTAGCGATGTCTTCGATGGAAAGCATGCGATCTCCCATCATCGTCTTGTCCTTGCGGTGGGCGAACATCTGATCCGCGCCGGGAAGCCGCTTCGTCGAATCGGTTTCGACGAGACCGGACTTGACGATGTTAACGTTGACTCCTTTGTCGCCGACTTCGAGAGTCAGGTGACGCGCCAGGCTTTCCAAAGCGGCCTTCGAGCTTCCGATCAAGCCGTACCATGGCAAGGCCATGTCACTGCCATGGCTGCTGATGCCAATCACCTTCGCGCGGCCCTTACTCTTTTCCAAAAGTGGCATGCCGGCTTGAACCAGGTACAGCATGGCTAGCACGTTCGTGTGGTACGTGTTCTCGAAATGCTTTTCATTCGCGGCAAGCAGGGGGCGGAATCCACCCGTGGCTGCGTTGCTGACGATGATGTCCAATTGCTGGATATGTTCGCCGATGTATTCCATCATCGATTCGACATCATCCTTTTGGCTGACGTCGGCCTTCACGACGAACGATCGACGACCCATCGCGCGAATTTCCTTGGCCGTTTCCATGGCAGCGGATCGGGAGGTCACGTAGTTCACAATGACATCCGCCCCTGCTTCCGCCAGGCGAAGCGCACAAGCACGGCCCATGCCTCGCGAACTACCGGTGACAAGTGCCATTTTTCCGGTCAAATCAATCATGAAGTCTTACCTTTATAGTGAATCGGAATAGTGTCTCGTGCAGGCTCGCCGCGTCGGTCGTTCACGGCGCGGTCGACGTAATGCTGAAAGTGATATACGCGTTCTTCGCGCGTTGAAATCAGGCCACCCAAGGGCTGGTCGATGGAGCTTAGTCCGTGCTGGACTTGTGTCATGACCTGGGCATCTTCCTCACCCACTTGGCACAAGAAGTCTTTGGCCCAGCGGCTAATCAGGTAGCGATTCCAGAGCCGCCGTAGTTGCCCTTTCTGCCCGACGTGGCACATCAGGCGGACGATCGAGGTCGAACTACCAGGCGATACTGGAATCACGCATTCCACCCAGCGGTAAAGCGAAAGGTGGGCGATCATGACGTTCGGATAGTGGGCAACGTGGCGATACACTGGGGTTCGCTGGTGACCGACGAGCCAATGGCCAAACTTGTCGAGCGATGCTCGAAAAGACTTTTCCTGGCTAAAGTCGACTTTGAGGACGCTTCCCCAGTCTTCCAATTGATGTTCGCAGTCCTCCTCGGAAGGGGACTCGCCAAATGTCTTGGGGTGGACCTCGGTCGTGTGATAGCTTTCCAGGGCGTTCTCGACCAGGCACTTCCAATTTGCTTGAATCGGTCGATTGAGGATGATTGCCGTATGCATGTCAGGAGAAAACCACTCCTGGTACGTCGAGTACATCTCGCCCAGGAATTCCCGTAGCGAAGGACCCTCATCGACAAGGTTGATGAAGATCAACTCTCCGCAAGTTTCCAGGCGATACTTCTTTAGGCCCAGCATGCCCTGCTTCAGCGGGCGAAACGACTTGGCATCGGGGATTTTGCGAACATTGCCGGTCTCGTCGAATTGCCAACCGTGATATTGACAACGAAGACGTTCACAGGTGCCACACGCATCGCTACGCAGTTTCGAGTAGCGGTGTGAGCAAACATTCAAGAAACAGTGGAATTGGTCGTCGTATCGCCAAAGAATAAGCGGACGACCATACATCTCGAACGTAACGTAGCTTCCGTTTTTAGGAAGCTCACTCTTGAGGGCAACTGCATGCCAAGCGGGAAGAAGAACGGAGTCGATTTCTTTCTGCAAGACTTCTTCGCTGGTGTAGCAGTCGCGCGACAGGATCTGTGGATGGTGCTCAGTGCTTAAGAACATAGCGTCACCTCCTGGTTTGCCGTGTCGCTCCAGACCGCGGTTGCGGCCCCGGACCTTGTGGTACGGACCCACATCGTAAGCGGAGCGACATCGACGCCATGAATACGGCTATGGACACGATTCTTATCGATCGCAACAAGCTCGACCGACCGAGGGTCCCACTTGCGCTCGTTGCCGCAAGCCTTGAAGATCGATTCCTTCAACGCCCAGGCAACCGGCAAGCGAATTGGAGTGTTGGTTTCAATCCACTTCACTTCCTTGTCGTTAAACCAGCGGGATCGAAAGCCGGGCGTCAGGGGGACTCCCGAGGCCACATCGACGCCAATCCTCGCATCGCTACTAGTCATTCCAACCAGAATCGCCTGATTGCTGTGCGAAATCGAAAGACGGCATGAAATGCTGATTCCGCCAACGGTAATCGTTGGACTCTTTCCAAGGCCGTCTTTACCTCGGGATAAGATCTCCACTTCACGCAGTAGGTCCACATTCAACGAGCGAGTAACAAGACGCTTGGCGAGCCAACGCCCGGCCAGCCACTGGTTTCGTCGTGACGAGTCTTTCCAATAGGAAAGCTCCGACAATTCCAGGTCGGTCAACCAGGATTGTGCTGGGAGAATGCCCAACTTCTCGGAATTCGAAACGTAGCGAACAATGCGTGGGTAGGTGGAAATCATTTGACCTCCCCTCGCATGAGAATCACCTTCTCGTAGCCAGATGCTTTCAGGATGACGGTGCCATCCTGCCCGACGACAACCATGTCGTACAACGCGGACTTTTCGGCGATGTTGCGACAAGTGAAATGGACGTAGCAGTTCTCGCCATCTTGAGGAACGCGTCCCAGTTCAAGCAATTCGATTTTGCGTGGCAGAGAAACCGCTCCCTCGCCATGCAGATACAGGTGGCATCCGCAAGCGTAAAGAGCCGAATCGAGAACACACGAAGGAATGATCCAGCCGTCACGCTTCGACTCGCCGGTCAAATCAACCAAAGGTTGCGCCAAAATGTGTCCCCAACCACTGGCCGCTTCACAGCTAATCGCTTTCAAGCAGCGGAAAGGTTGGCCATGATAAATGGCGCTGTCTTCCGGGTACTGAACCGCGTGCCACTCACTTGGAAACGTGGGTAGGGTTGTTGTCGGCGTGGAAGGTTCGTCGGCCACGACGGCTTTGGCTTCCAGGTAAAGTCGATCCTTTTGAATCAGCCCCCCGGTACGGTTGCGGAAGTCGCACGTCCAGCGGCACTGAACCAGTTGATCGTCGATCACTTCTCCGCGGGCCTGGGCCGTTTGCGGACAATCGGTATGGAAGACGAGGCCGTCCACCATGTCGACGTCACGGAAAGCTACCACGGTCTTACCACTGGCAAGGGCAGCCGCTTCACGCAGGGCTTCCAGAGTTGCCACAACCGGCATGATGGGTTTGCCACGCAGGCGATGTTGGATCAGGAATGGATCCGCCGTCGGGTCGAGTGGAACGTCTCCAATTAACTCATTGCCTTCGCGACGGGTCGACTCGATCAGTGGAACGTCGCTGGCTTCTTCACCCGAACGTGGTTGAAATTCCCCAAGCGGGTATTGCTCTTCGGGGTAGAACATCGGATAGAAATCGCCAAACGTGTAGAGCGTTTCGGCTTTCTTTCCGCCACCGGCCATTTCTTCTTCCAGCCGGCGAACGCCTTCTTCCGGCAGCATGTATTTCATCTTCATGACGCTGCGCGGACCCCAGGCAAAACGGGACAGAGTCGCAATCCCGGCTCCTTCCCAAGATTCCCAATGAATGCACAAAGTGGTGCAATCTGGGCGGGCTTTGCGATGCCAGTCGAGGGCCTTCGACATCGAGTCGTTCCCGGCGGCGTAGTCGCTGAGTCCGTTACCACCGAACCGACCGCTGATCGAACCGAAGCCGATGCAGTGCGTCAGAGGATCATTTTTGGTGAGTGCCAGCAGGTGCATGAGTCCGTCGAACTTCGTGCGGACGAGCTTCTCGACGAAGCCACGCCGCTTATGCTCAAATCGACCTGGCTCGATGAGCCCGGCACCATGCATGAGCCCTGTCACCGGGCCGTCGGTAGCCCGGACCTTATCTAGTGCGGCCGCAAGTTCTTCTCGGCTGGTAACGTCACACTGATGGTAAGTTGCCTGGATACCTGCTTCAGCAAACTTTTGCAGATTGTTGAAGATCTCGCAGTCCTTCAAGACTCGGTCCCAGGCCGCCCCGGGGGATTGCCCATCGGCGACCGCCTGACGGGTAATCTGGGTCTTGTAGGTCTTGAGTTGCTCCTCGTCGAAATTACGCCATGGGGCGTTTTCGATCGGTGGCGGACTCTTGCCGAAGAGATGGAGTTTCCAGCCATAGCGTCGAGCAAGTTCTCTTGCTGCAATTGCCGTGATGCCTCGTGCACCGCCCGTCACTACCCACACGCCACCCTGGGGAATGTTGGCAATTGGCCCCAAGGGAAGATCAACCTGAATCGGGCGGACGACGCACCGTTTGCCAGCGACCCAGCTCACTTCGACTTCAGGGCGATCCGATGCCGCTTCGCGAAGCAGAGCGTCGGCAACGGTTTGTGGCGTCTCGTTGGCAGGAGTATCAATCACTTTGCAGCGTGCGGCACGCTCTTCTCGCCGTGAGTCTTCGATATGCAGCGATTTGACGAAGCCAGCCATGCCACCGCCATCAGGCAGCGAAACGGTTGACTCGAAGCCAAAGTCACCACCAAGACTCGTCGCCGCGACAAGTGTGCCAGGACCGTACTCCGGCGACTTGATCAGCCGTTTGTACCAGGCTTGGGCGATAAAGAACGGAGCGATGATCCCATCATGCCTCCGCTTCTCGATCGCTTCGGCCGAGAGCATATCCCCCTGCACCGCATCGCGAGTCGAGAGGAGGAATAAGTGACCCGCGGGACGATCGGGATGCAACCCTTCCAACTCGGCCAACTGGGCATCGAGGTCTTCGCGAACACCAAAGCGATACACCTCGGCGCCGAGTCCGGCCAATTTAGCCTCCAGCGCAACAGCATCCGCGTTCTCTCCCACAATCCATACCGGAGTTCGGAAAGTTGGAGTCGCCGGACTGCCGTCAGCCAGAGGAGCTTCGATCAGTTTCAGCTCGCAGCGCTGCGTACGTAGCTCGACCGATGCATCGGCAGGACCTAGCGGCTCGGTTGATGGGAGCGAAGGTGCTACCTCTTGGGCTGGATTGTCGCGTTTGCTTTCTGCCAACTGACCGAGGCCATCGGCGAAACGCTTCCAGTGACGACGTTCGGTGATCAGAATCTCGCTTCGTGGCGTGTCGGCTTCGATTTCGCGTATGAAGTGTCCCAGTCCCTCGGCCAATGGCATGAGAGTCAAGTCACTCTTTTCCTGCAAAACGCTTTGCGTTTCCGGACGAGCCGCCATGCCGACTTCGTCCCAGCCATGCCAGTGGAAGCCCACGGCACGAACCCAAGGGCGCTGGCGACGGTAGGCACCCAACAACTTGCATAGAAGATCGCTGGCCTGGCAGTAATCAGCCTGACCGAAGCTACCCAGGCGGCCGGCGATCGAACCGAATCCGATCACATGACGAATCGGATCCTTACGCGTAAGAGCCGCCAGGTGAACCAAGCCGCCAGCTTTGATGCCGATCGTGGCATGGACGACGTCGAGTTTTTTCTTTTCAAAGCGACACGATTTATCAATGCCGGCGCCGTGCAAGATTCCGGTGATTGCCCCATCGGTACGACGAATGTGCTCAAGCACGTTGGCAAGCGAATCGCGGCTGGAAACATCGCAAACATGGTATGTCGCCGAAACGCCGGCTTCGTTAAACGCTCGCAGTGAACGATCAATCTCGAGACTCTTCTGCACCCGTTCCCATGCTTGAGGAGCCGGTTGTCCAGCCTTGCGGGCAGCGATCATTGTCTCTGCTTTGAGCTTCTTCAGTCCTTCGTCATCCAGGGACCGCCAGCTTGGGTCGATTTCTGGAAGGGGGCTGCTTCCCAGCAGATGAAGTCGCAAACCATATCGTTTGCCTAGTTCCAAGGCGCAAGCAGCGGTAATGCCACGTGCACCACCGGTAACTACCCAGGCACCATGAGGAAGACTCGAGTCGGCAGCGACGCTCTCTGCGGCGATATCGACGGCAAACGGAACACGCCGCGAACCGCCTGACCATGAGACCTCGTAGTCGAGGTTTCCGGAGGCCAGTTCGCGGAAGATGTTTTCGGTAACTTGAACTGGGCAATCGCTTGCGCAAGTATCGAATGCTTTCACGCGGGGGCCTTGGCCGCCACGCATTACCGTGTACTCGATGAAAATGGCTTTCATCAGCCCGGTCAATGCTCCACTATGAGCACCGATTGAACCCGAGTTAAAGCCAAAGTCGCCACCGAGCGAGGTCGTGGCAACCGCGGTAGCTTGGGGTAACCAGCCTTGCTTGTCGGCGATCGCCAGCCACTTCTGGCAGACGAATAGCGGCGTCTCCATGCTTGATCGTTGCTGCGACTCCCACTTCGCCTGGTCGGCCATCGCGACGGATGAATGGCCATCTCGCCCCGTGGTGATAAACAGGTGAGGTGCGGGCCCCGCTTCGCAGATTGCTTCCACTTGCGAAACGGCTGCATCCAGGTTCATCGCATCTGCGACGTGATGGACGACGACACCGCTATCTCTCAGCTTCGCGAGGAGAGCATCGGCCATTTGTCCCGAGCCCAATACGATAGCGGCCCCATGCCAAGTCATGCGCGCTACCGCTGAAGCCGACAACGGTGCATCACGCATCTCCATCTCGAAGCGGGCCGTGACATTTGGTGGCGTGAGGGGGAGACGGGCGACGGTTCTCTGACTTCGCAATCTCGGCTCAGGCGTCGCTTTCAATGCGGCAAGATTGTATGGGACTGCCTCTGATTGACCAAGGCGATGCTTTACCGAAAGCGTTTCCGCGGCGAAATCGAAGGTGATGACCAATGCGTCCTGGTTATCTTGTTCGACCAGTTGACTTGGCTTTTCATCACTCCAATTGGAATCGGTCATCGAGAGAGACGAAACAGTGGAGACAGCAACCAATTCTGGTTGACGCTGCCGCGCAACGGGACCGTCACTGGCAATCTGAACACCTTGCGGGGCAAGTTCAAGCGTCGCGAGGCGCTGCGTCCTTGGCTCGCTGAGAGTTACGTTTCCATACGGGTGACTTCCTAGCGAAGATGTCGTGTCGATGGCCTCTTCGAGGGATGGTGATGTACCCAGGATTTCGAACAAATTGGGATCGCCGGTTGCCGTAGCGGCAAGACCATCGCGGTTCATCCCACCCACGCAATAAACCGTACCAATGGCGGTAACGCCGACGTGAGGGATGCCTTCCAACGGCTGTCGCAGGAACGTCGCCAGACGAATGGTTTCCCGTAGAGGTCCGGTTGCTTCGGATAGGATCCTGGCGGCATGCGTCATGCCCGATTCATCACCTCCTTCGGCAGCAACCTGTTCGGATTGAGACAGGAGTTCCGCCGTGACGAAGTGATGAACTAGTAAATTAGTCAGAGGAACTTCGACCGCATCCGCAATTCCTTGCAGTTCATCCAGTTGGTCTGGAGAAAGCAACTGATAGGCTTGCTGACAGCGACGCGATCCCGGCAACTCGTCGACCGATTCACCTACATACTCAGCATATGTTTGCAAAGTTCGACGGATAACGCTACGGAACACGCTGCCGTGGGTATAGCCCATTTCATAGGGGGTACCAGCGACCGTTTGCAGGGACGAAGTGCCCTCGTTCGACTCATTATCAGTAATGTCCGTAGCTTCAACTTCCGTGGAAGGAGCAGCTACGGCCGGCGCGATGGTTTTAGTTTCCCTGGCCGGCGCCGGAGCGGCCGGGGAAAAAGACGATGCCTCGTTGGCGTTGGAGTTCGCGGAGACTTGTTGGCCGTTTGCCGACAGGAAGTCGAGCACGTGCCTGAGCGTTGGGAAATCGTCGAGCGACAACTCGGTAGCCGAGGTACTGATCTCGAAGTATTCCTGCAACTCGCCGAACAGCTGAGCCTTCTTGATGCTGTCGATACCCAGGTCAGCTTCCAGGTCGGCGTCGAGGTCGACCACTTCCGGCGGGTAGCCCGTCTGCTCGACGACGAAGTTTACCAGGAACGATTCCAACTCGGCTGGGTTGGCGGAAGATTCCGACGCCGGGGTGGTTGATCCGTTTGTGGCACCATTGGTTAAAGGTGCTGGTATGGGGGGAGAAGGTTCCGGCGGTGGCGGCGGAATTGGTGCGGCCATAGCGGCTGGGGCAGGAGAGGCCGCTGCGGAACTCGAAGCCTGTCCGTTGGCCGACAGGAAGTCGACAACGTGACGCAGCGTCGGGAAATCATCGAGCGACAACTCGGTGGCCGAGGTACTGATTTCAAAGTATTCCTGCAACTCGCCGAACAGCTGAGCCTTCTTGATGCTGTCGATACCCAGGTCAGCTTCCAGGTCGGCGTCGAGGTCGACCACTTCCGGCGGATAGCCCGTTTGCTCGACGACGAAGTTTACCAGGAATGCTTCCAGTTCGGCTGGGCTCGTGGAGTTTGTCGGAGCCGCTGGTTCCGGGGAGACGGCTGGGGGTGCTGGTGCAGCTACCGGAGGAGCAATTGGCTGCGGAGCTGGAGCCGGAACCGGAGGCGCGGCAACTGGCTGTGGGGCGGCGGCTGCCGGCGTACTGGCTGCGTCCCCATTGGCTGACAGAAAGTCGACGACGTGCCGTAGGGTTGGGAAGTCATCAAGCGACAACTCAGTGGCTGAGGTACTGATCTCGAAGTATTCCTGCAACTCGCCGAAGAGCTGAGCCTTCTTAATGCTGTCGATACCCAGGTCAGCTTCCAGGTCGGCGTCGAGGTCGACCACTTCCGGTGGATAGCCGGTCTGCTCGACGACGAAGTTCACGAGGAACTTTTCGAGATCCACCGCGTTGGACTTTGGAGCGGACTTGGCGGCTGCGCCGTTGGCCGAACCGTTCGCCGAGCCATTGGTATAGTGGTTCCCCGAACCGTTCATCGACGGCGTGGCTGGTGGAACAACCGGCTGCGGAGCCGCAGGGACTGATGGCGGTGTAATTGGTGGGAGCGGCTTAGTAGGGGCCGGTTGAGTCGGCGTCGATACCTTGGGCGGGCTGACTGGCGGCGGAGCAACAGGCTGAGGCGGAGTTGCCGGAGGGGCAGGTTGTGCCTGCGGTGCGGCAGCTACCGGGCGATCCGAAGCTCCTCGCATCTTTGCTCTTCGACGTTCGGTCGCATCAAAGTGCGGAATATCGTCCATCAGGTTCATCTCGTGGGAAGGTGTTAACGCGGATTTCGCAGCACGCTGCGGTGCTGTAGAAGTTTCAGAAACAAAGTTTGGTTTGAAAGGTTTGGGCTGGGCCGAAGCCTCCCCCACGCCGAGGCAATCAAGCAGTGCTTGAACGCCCAGTAGGGACTCCAAGGCCCCTCGCTTGGGATTGTCGACAGCGATGACGTTGGCCTCGGCCGACAAGATCTTTCGGTTCAATTTGGTCAGCGTCTGTTGAGGGCCGACTTCAACGAACACAGTGGGAGCTTCTTGATCAAGCTGCTCAATCAAGGGGACGTATTTAACAGGGGTCGTTAATTGAATCCCCAGATTTCGCTTGATGCGTTCGACATCGGTGATTTGTTGATTGTCGACCGTGCTGACAAATGGAGTCGAAGGAGGAGCAAGTGACGCGGTTTCCAACGCTTGTTGCAAGAGCCGGCTGGAGCCTGCCATGAGGGGCGTATGGAACGCCGCCGGTACCGCCAAAATACGAGCTGGGTAGGATTTTGCTTTAAGCGCCGTTGCCAACTGTTGCAGAGCGACCAGCTTTCCGCCGATCACGGTCTGGTCGGGAGCATTGAAGTTGGCCAGGTAGGCCTGGCAACCGCAATCGGCAATGAGCCGCTTGATCTCGTCAGGAGCGGCAGTCGTTGCCAAGAGTCCGGCATCGTTCTTGGAAGTTGCCAGAATGCCATCGCAGCGAGCTTTCGTCATGCGAATGACATCGTCCAGGTTCCAAACGCCAGCGGCGTACAGTGCGGGAAATTCTCCGTAACTGTGTCCTAGAACCAAATCAGGTGTAATCCCTTGTTGCTTGAGCGTTGCCAGGCACGTCAGGTCGGCCAGCAGCATGGCGATCTGCGTTTGAAACACGTCCTTGCCAAGTTGGGTGGGAACTTCCCAGGCCAACTGCGAAAACGTCGGGAATCCCTGACGCTGCATGGCCGCGTCCGCTTCGGCGACGGTCTTCGCTGCTTCTGGCGAGACGGCGACTAGTTCCTTCAGCATTCCTTCGTATTGCGAACCTTGCCCCGGAAACACGAATGCAACGCGAGGTGGTGTTTGTGGCCGCTGACGATAGAAGATGCCTTGTTGTTCCAGAACCTGCTGAGCCGAGGCATTCCCCATTTGGCTTGACGCCATCACGAGCTTCTTGGAAAAACTAGCGAGGCTATCCGCAACGATCGCCAGTCGAAACGCATCACCAGGGTTGAACTTCTCGGAAGACGGACCATTCCAGATCGACTCGGCGCGGCTCACGGCATCGCTAAGACGCTCAAGCAATTGTTGGTGGCTGGTCGCACCAAGCCGGATGATCTTCGCCTCAGAATTTACTGGTGCCTGATCAACGACAGGAGTCGCGGCTTCTGGCTTGGGCGTAACGTGCGAACCGTTGTCCAGCAATAGATAGAAAGCCTGACCCTTGGCCCAGTTGGCGACACCACCGAGGCCTCGTTGGCTCAGCTTGGTGTTTCCGCGAAGCACGGATTCCAGGTTCGGGCCCGTTCCTTTCCGAACACCGATCCCTTGTGCGACTTCCTGTTTTTGCGACTCGAGTGCGGCTTTAACCAATGCCAGCATCGGACCGCCGCCACCCATTTGGCCGAACTGGGCGGTGGTCGATGCGAGATTGAGCGGATGCTGCCGTGTTCCCTCGACGTGAGAATGAGCAAGCATCGCCAAGGATGACGAGCAAACTTCACGGCTCTCGTCTGTTTCTAGATCGACGAATTCGACTTCTGATGGGTCGATGCCCGCCATCACCGAGGATCGCTCAACAGCCAAACGCATGGCTTCAGCCGGGTTGTCATGCGTGCCGACGCCAAGACCTCGAATAACCGCGCGAATCTTGTCCCCGTCCCGACGGGCATCGGCAAGACGCTTCAGTACGACGACTGCAACCCCTTCACTTGGGACAATGCCACTGAATTCGGCGTCCCACAAGTCTTTCGCTTGGCCATCTGTGCTGAGCAAGCCAGCCGCTTTGAGACCATCGTAAATGGTAGGGCCCATGCGTCGTTGACCAGCGGCGCAAATCATCATGTCGTTGTCGCCGGAGAGCAATGAGTCGATGCACAAGGCGATGCCGGACATGCCACTGGTGGCGCCACTGTCGATAGCGACGGCTCCCCCTTTGAGGTCAAGCGTTTTACTAATCCGCGAAGCCAACGTACTGCTGGTAAAGCTGCCAGTTTCATCAACTAGCGCTGGCCACTTCTTCAACAGGTGCTTGCTGAAGTTCTCGTTGATGGTACTGATTTGCTCAGGCGGCAATCCCTTTTCGGCCAGCCGCCGCGCAAGGATGGCCTGCATTTCGGGAATTCGAAGTCCCATCTCGAGTTGATCAGAAAAATCGCCACCGAATTCAGTACAGACGACGACGCCTGCGAGTTCTTTCGGGATGGAGTCGCGATCGTAGCCGGCATCGGCCAAGGCCTTCTCGCTGGCATCGAGAAACATGAACTGAAGCGGATCCGCTTCCTGGACTTGTTTGGGAGGGACGCGATGTTTACGCCAATCGTACTCGTACTTTTCGATGAAGCCCCCCAGCGGAGAATAACCTTCCCGGTTTGCTCGCTCGCGTGACTGTTCGGACCAGCGATCAGCAGGTGGCTGGCTCTTGGGATCGGTGCCTGATTGAACGAGGTTCCAGAGTTGGTCGAGTTCATCAGCACCTGGAACGATACACCCCATGCCGACGACGGCGATGGCTCGATCCTCGGCCGATTCCACAGCAGGTTTACTTGGTCCGCAAATCTGTTCGGTCGTCTGGCCGACGTATTCATCGATCACGACATGCATGTTCAGTCCGCCGATGCCAAACGCATTGACGCCGGCACAGCGTGGGCCGCCATCTTCCGGGGCTTCCCAAACAGCGGGTTTCATCGGTACGAAGAATGGAGAATCGTCCCACGGTACTTTCGGATTCAACTGCTGAATGTTGATTGCGGCGGGGAACTGCTTGTGCTGCATGCACAAGATCGTCTTGATCATCCCCGCGATGCCAGCAGCTTCGAGCGAGTGCCCAATGTTGGCTTTGGCACTGGTAATCGGAATCTTCTTCCCCGGTGCGAATTGGGGCTGAAGCACTTCGCGCAGCGTTTCCAGTTCGGTGGCATCACCAACCTGGGTCGCGGTCGCGTGGCACTCCTGATATTGCAAACGCGAAGCATCTGCACCGCTGCGATAAGCACGACGCATCGCTCGCATTTGGCCTTCCTTCCGCGGTGCCCAGAGGCTTTTGCCGCGTCCGTCGGTGGCTACACCCAGCCCGCGGACGACTGCCTGGATCGGGTCACCGTCGGCAATAGCTCGGTCGAGCGTCTTCATGACCAATGCGACGTACCCTTCCGACATGATCAGACCGTCGGCATTGGCATCGAACGGACGGCTGTCATCCTTCGTCAAGGTTTGCGCGTTGGAAAAGAGTACCAGCGAGTCTGATTTGCAGTCGGAGGCTCCACCCACAACCACGGCGTCGGCACGACCACGCTGCAGGGCCCGGGCACCCATCAGCATCGCGTGAAGCGAAGACGCACATGCCGAGTTCAATGCCAGCCAGCTACCATCGAGGCCGAAAGCCTTGGCGACGGTCCCGGCAACCATGTTGCAATTCAGAAAGCGTGTGGAGTCAGGACCCGGCGGCAACTGCTGATTCAGTTCGGCCAGCAATTCCCGCTCGGCGGCTTGGCGCATTTCAAGCGGCAGTTCCTGGAAGCCTGGCGTTTGTTCCAGCAGGGCAATCGCATCATCCAGGTAGGTCTGGAACGTTAACTCTCCCAGCCGAGAGCTTCCCTGAGCGTGACCGATAAAGACGGAAACGTTTCGATTGGGCAGTTGAAACGGATCGTAGCCTGCGTGCCGAAAGGCCTCGGCAGCGACCTCCGTCATAAGTAGATGCGTGTTATCGACCGACTCGATCAGCGATTGCGGAAGCGGGCAACGCTGACGGTTGAACGTACGATCGGTTAGGAGAGCAGCCTTGGTGGAGTATGTTTTGCCCCGAGTTCCCTTTTCGGGATGGTAATAGATTTCTCGATTCAGTCGATCCGGCGGTACCTCGCCAACTGCGGACTTGCCCTGAGAAATAAGTTGCCAGTACTGCTCTAGATTTGCCGCGCCCGGAAGCCGGCAAGCCATACCAACAATCGCTACCGGAACATCGGTTCGATCGGTCGTGATTGACATCGAAAAATCCTGAAGGCCGACCGTGACACCTCCTTTCGTTCGGTCATAGCGCAATGGAACATTGATTTACTCCATCCGTGTCGTGTCTGCCTGATGCGTGCACATGTGTACACACCCGATCGCTGCAGTTCCAAGCTGCTGGAACTAAGCAAATATTAACGATTGGGTAGGACTTGCTAGCTACATCGCTAAAGGCAGGATCAACGAAGCTCTATAATTACACAGAATGGGTAAAGAAGGCAATAAACACCGGGGGTTTTCCCATGGAAAATCATGGGGGGTAGGCTCAGCAAGTGTCTGAAATAAAAGAGATTTGGTGGAAATCCTTCTTGGTTATGTGGGGTACGATTCCTCAAAAACGCGAAAACTGGGGGGTAATGTTCCGTACCGCGAATATCGAGCGTCACACGTTTGTTTGCGTGCTTGGATAAGGGCATACCAAGTTTTTACTTGCGATCTGGGAAAATCTAAATCTCAACCAGATATTCACGTTTCGGATGCACGGCAATCCGGCTCACGGGCACATCAACATCATGATTCCATACAACGCGATAAGAGTTCTGAGCGGCGAAGTCAAATAGTTGCTTTTTGACCTCTCGCGTGCGAATCAGATCAAGGTCGTATGATGTGCACCACAGTTTTCTGATGTGGTGAGACGTGGGACCGATGTCTCCGAGGTAGATCAGGCCGTTTCCTTTGGACTCAACGAGCACGGCTTGATGCCCCAGGGTATGCCCTCCGGTCTGTAAGACCTGGATACCCGGCACGACCTCTTCCAGGTGATCCACTAACCGTAGCTGTCCTGACTCGTCGAGCGGTAGGAAATCCGCCGGCATGTAGCCGCCGGATCTCTCAACTTGTCCCGAGGTAGCGTCAGCCCACTCTTGTCGATTAACGACGTACTGGGCGGAGGGAAATGTGGATTGAATCGAACCATTCACCTTGGAGGTTGCTCCCCCGCTATGATCCCAGTGCAAGTGACTGAGGACGACATGGTCGACCTGCTGGGGCGTGACACCCAGCCCGGCAAGCTCGTCGAGCAGCGGCCAACCAGGCAAAAGTCCGTGCGATTTCCGATCCAGAGGCGAAAGCTTGGAACCATGCCCGGTGTCAATAAGTACGCAGTGTGAGTCGCTTCGGGCCAGGACGCAGTTCATCGCCAAGGGAACCAGGTTCTGCGAATCGGCTGGCTGGACGGTCTGCCAGATCGACTTGGGGACAATCCCAAAAAGCACGCCTCCATCGTGTAAAAAGCGTCCGCCAGAGACGATGTCGATTTGCCATTTTCCGACTTGAATCATGAATTGTTCCCGAGAAATGCCGAGTTCGCCATGCTAGTCCTTCCTATTTCATCCTATTTCAAGCACGATGCATGTGTTATTCTCAATCGACGAATTTCGCAGCTAGTCGTCGCCCATTGATTCGCAACCTGGTTTTTTTTCATGTCCCAATCCTCGTGGCAGGACCGATTCGGTTGGTTCATCCTGGTATTCTTTCTGGCCGTAACTCCCATCGTCATGATCGGGACCAAAGGGGCATGGGACGGCATCAAGAATCGGGTCGAAGACTGGTTACCGGAAACGTTTGAAGAAACGCAGCGGTTGATATGGTTCTACGAGCGATTCGGTACTGACGAATTGCTGATGGTGAGCTGGAAAGGATGCACGCTGGAAGACCCTCGGGTCGCTCAATATGCTCAGGCAATTGGCTCAGCAATGGAAGTCGATGGCAAGGAAGTTGTTTGGTTTGGTAAGGTGATCACCGGACCAGATGCCCTGAAATCGTTGACCTCCGAGCCGCTGGAATTACCGAAGAGCCTGGCAATAGATCGACTCAAGCAGTTGTTGATCGGTGAAGATGGGGAGCAGACGTGTGTTGTCGCCGTCGTCTCGCCCCAAGGGGAAGAGGACCGAGCCGCGGCGATTGAATTCGCGCTTGAGGCGGCCAATCAGGTTGATGGGCTAAGTCGCGAAGATCTCATTGTCGCAGGTACCACGCTGGACGGCGTGGCGATTGATCAGGCCAGCAAAGGTTCGTTGGCCGCATTGAATCTTGGTTCATTCGCCGTGTGCATTCTCATCATGGCGGTCAGTTTTCGCAGTGCCAGGGCAACGATCATCGTTTTCGTTCTGGCGATCTTCTGCGAGCAACTCAGCATGGCCATCATGTATTTCAGCGGCCAGCAAATGGACTCGGTGCTCACGCTTGCCTCGAACCTGACGTACGTCTTGAGCATTTCCTCAGGCGTGCACTTGATGAACTACTATCGAGAGTCGCTTGCCGAGCGTTCTGCGAAGGAATCGGTCGGGTGGGCACTACGTTCCGCGCTGGTTCCTTGCTTGCTTTCAGCCGGAACGACGGCGGTCGGGATGTTGTCGTTAACCGTCAGTCAGATCCGTCCAGTGACCAACTTTGGGGCGTATGCGGCGGCATCCATCCTGGCTGCAGCGGTCGTTTTGCTGATTTGGGTACCCGCCGCGATGTACAAGTTTCCCATCGATCCAGCGACCTGGCATCACAAAAGCACGTCGGCTTCCCGGCTGCAACCGGTTTGGGATGCGCTTTCGCGAGACATGAGTTTTGCCAAGTGGCCCATCTTCGTAGGCTCTCTCGTCGTCCTTTTAATTTCAATGTTTGGTGTGCGGAAGATCTCGACGTCAGCTCAACTGCATGATCTGTTTTGGTCCGATGCGCCCATCTTGCGAGATTACGACTGGTTGGAAGCAAACGTAGGCCCTCTCATTCCGATTGAAGTCGTCCTGCGAATCGACCAGCCGGAGGAAATTCAAACGGACGAACGATTCCGAATCATCGATCACGTGCAGCAAAGCATCCAGGACGTCGAAGGAGTCTCGGCAACCATGTCCGCCGCGACATTTGCCCCGGTGATTCCTCCCAGGGACGAGAAAGGGTTCCGCGCCGTGATGCGCCGTGCATCGATTCGCAAAATCCTGGAAGGACGCCTGTCGAACTATGTCGATATGAATTACCTGAGACTCGAAGATGGGGACGAGCTTTGGCGAATCAGTGCTCGCGTGCATGCGGCCGACCGTTTGGATTATGGTGCGCTGATGGAACGGCTGCGGGCAAGTGTTGATCAGTCCCTGGAAAACTATCCGACCGTCGAGCCCATTTACTCCGGCTCGGTGCCGCTCATCTTCAAAGCTCAAAGCGAGATGCTGAGCGACCTGGTCAAGAGCTTTGGCCTGGCGTTCGTGATGATCGCCGTCATCATGATGATTCTGCTGCGGAATTTCGTTACCGGCCTGTTCAGCATGATTCCCAACGTCCTGCCTACGCTTCTGGCATTCGGCACGATGGGCTTCCTGGGAGTTCAAGTCGAAATCGGTTCGCTGTTGACCGCTAGTGCGGCGCTTGGAATCGCAGTCGACGACTCACTACACTTCATTAGTTGGTTCAATAAAGGACTTCGCGCCGGTAAATCCAAGACCGAGGCCACTCGGCTTGCCTACGAACACTGTGGACTGGCGATGATTCAAACGTCGTTGATTTGCTCGCTGGGGCTGCTGGTGTTTGCCCTGAGTCCATTTACCCCGGTGTCTCGCTTCGCGTGGCTCATGTGCGGGCTGCTGCTGACGGCACTTCTCTGTGATCTGCTCATCTTGCCGGCGATTCTGCTTTGTTTCACAAAAAAGCCCAAGCCGACGACCGAATATTCGGAAGCCGGCTTGGGTGACGTACGCGTAGAGGACTAAAGACCGCGACTACGGATTGGGATTGGGATCAGCGGCTGAAGTTGCAACGTAAAGGCTCTTCGCCATCTCAAACAGCTTTTGATAGGTATTCTCGTTGCCTGGCTCAGGCGGGGCAAATTCAACCCCGTTGCGAACCATGTACGAGAGGAGCGAGGTCAAGTTCTTACCGTCAACCGAAGGGTTGTAGCCATTGATGACCAAGGCTCCATCCGCTTTGCCAACTCGCTTCAAACGGCGAGCTGCATGCGACAGGCTTTGCAGGTGTTGCTCCGACTCGCGGTAGAAGTAGTACTCGGCGACTCCTTTGCGGGCCATCGCCTGTCCATCGACTTCCTGAAGGAATTTGTTGGCCAATTGCAGAATCGAGTTTTCGAGTTTATCGATCAGAATCGGATCGATTTCCGTTTGCTGGGAAGCAGCCTGACGTACTTCTTCCAGATTGTTCTCGATCTTTTCGCGGTCTTCCTTGAATCTCTCGTTCTGCAGAAGATGAGGCCACCATTGGAAGCTGCCGAGCTTGCCGGTGTCGGCCTGGAATACGCCTGTCTCGCCACGGACGTTGGTCAGTTTCAGATTGATCTTCGAGAGGTCGTCAGGCGTCAATTGGAAGCGAGCCATCAACTCGGCCACTTCGATGTCATCGTTCAAGTAGTCAAACGAAAGAACGCTTGACCGCAGTGCTTCTTTCATCGTGTTTAAAGCCGCTCCGTTGGTGATGCCTTCTCCGGTGAGATCCGGATGATCGACCAATCGGCGGAGCGCCTTTTCCTTGCGGGTATCGGCCTCGTCGAGATGATTCTTCAGGACCTTGGCATCTCGCACGGCGCGGCGTTCGAAGTAAATCTCAACCGCTTTCAGGGCGTTGTCCAATTCCTTGTCGTAGGCATCGGCTGCAATTGCGCGAGCCGTTTGATAATCAACGGCAGCTTCGCCTTGGGCTCGGATCAGTTCGGCTTGACCGAAGATGAGACCGACTTCCATGTGCGGCGAACGCGAGTAGTACCAGGGACGCGAATCATCTTCGACGACAACTTGTTGTGCCTGAGCCGCGACTGCCGGTGCAAACAGCACTGCCAAGCATAGGCAAATCAGATTGGTGGGTCGGGACATCGATCTATATTCCTCTGCTCTAAACACGATTAGTTTTTTGAAAACCGGCGGATAAACGGCATCACGTCGGGAATCACGGTCGCGTCGAACGTTTGACCCGTGGGGGGAGAACCCAAGGTCATTTCCGGTGTGAGACGCGAGTAGATGGCAACGAGTTCTCCTTGAGAATTCAGCAGAGCGGATCCATTCCAGTTCGTTTCAAGGTGAGCGGTAGGGGTAAGCGAATCAAACTTGGCAATCAGCAGCCGGGCATTCTCTTCTGCGCCGGCTTCGCCCACCGAACTTTGAATGCGTACGGTCTTCTCGTCGATCGGCAATTCGCTATTGGGCGGAATAAATGGCGCGACTCGATCAAAGCCATGCCCTACAAGGGTCAACTTGGAAAGTGGCGGCAGCGTTGCGGTATCGGCCATTGGCAGCCAGTAAGGAAGTGTCTCTTGCACATGAATGACGGCCACGTCGTAGTGATGAGGTTTCTCCGCGATCACCATGAAATGGCGATAAGCATCCTCAAGCGTTTTCTTTAGATCGCCACTGATGTCGTTCATGTCGATCTGTGAGTAGATGTTATGAAACCTGGCCTCAGCCCCGTCTCCTTCCTTCATCGCCGCCACATACGTGGGATGCGGAACAAACTGAGTGATCGTCAGCTTTTTGGGGCCGAGCAGCATCAATTCAGGAAACCTTTGCCGGGCAAGTTCAGAAATCGTCTTGGCGGTCCCCGTTGTAAGAATCGTGTGGGGACCAATCGCGAGCCCCGTTCCTATGCGATACGGCTGTTCAAGATTCTCATCGGCAACCGCCAGCACGTAGATTGCCTCTTCGGGAGAGTGCTGCGCGACGGTCTCTTGAGGCTTTGGCGTTGGTTCCGGGGGATTATTCTTGGGTGGCTGTGGCGTGGGATCGTTGCTGGGAGGATTGTTCTTGCCGGGGCTCGGATCGGTCAAGCCGACGTCTTCCTGGTTGTCGGCGACCGGCGGGCTTTCCTTAGAGCCGCCGCTCCAAGCCATGATAGCGAACAGGATGATCAAAAGAAGTATCGTGACGCCAACGCCACCGGCGATCATCAAATGTGCGGGGAAGGGCGCTTCTTCCGCACTACCTGCGGCCGAAGCACTTTCCTTGGGCAATTCCGGCGGAGGCTTCGGACCGGAAAGCTGCGAGGGCATGGGCATGGTGACGTTTCGCCCCAGGGTCACCAGTGCGTCGGGATGAATCTGTTTCTTCTTGTAGATCCGTTCGCCGTTGATAAATGTGCCGTTGGTGGACTGGAGGTCCTCGATGAACACTCGACCGTCATCGAATTCCAGACGGCAATGTTCGCCGGATACCGTAGGCTCATCGATGACGATGTCGCAGGTATCGCGAGCACCAACGATCCACACCTTCTTCGATCCCATCCGCTCTACAACCATCCTTCCTTTTTCATAACCACTCGAAGCGCGTTTTGCATTTCACGAGCATTGGGGAAACGTTCACAGCATTCCGTCTGCAGCGACGTGTCGAGCACATCGGCCAGACCAGGGTGAAAGCCAGGGTAGCGCTTTCGCAGCGGCTGAACTTCGCCGCTGAGGATCAGCGCCAATGGATCGCTGCCTTTCTCGTCACCACGAGGGTATCGGCCGGTGATGATGCGATAAAAACTGGCGCCCATACTGAAGACGTCGCTGGCAGGGTTCACGTACTTGTAGTCGGTCAATTGCTCGCGCGGCATGTAAGGGAAACTACCGGTGTAGGTGCCGGTCGCCGTCATTCCGGAAAAGCCTGCCTTTTCAAAGTCTTTGGTCAGACCGAAATCAGCAATCTTGGGAATCCAGCGTTTGTTGCGTTTGGCAGCCAGCAAGTTAGAAGGCTTCAGATCGCGATGCACGAGCCCCTTTTCGTGAGCGAATGCCAGGCCGTCTAGCAGCAAGTAGAGCGAAACGGCAATGTGTTTGGGCTGCACGTTCGTCTTTTTCTGACGAAACAATTTGGCGAGTGGCCCGCCGTCGCAGTACTCGTTGATGACGTAGAATTCGTTGCCAATGCTGCCAGTCCCGAAGGACTGCACGATATTGCGATGACGAAGTCGACCGCTGACTTGCATGCTCTTCAAGAAGGCGTCACGTGCATCATGGCTTACGTTGATGCGAGATCTCAAGAACTTGACGGTCACGGGGCTGTCGTCGATCGTTCGCCGAGCAAGGTAGACCTCGCCCAAGCCACCCGCGCCCAGAAATTCTTTGAACTCGAAACCATCCAGAATGGGGAACTCGCCTGGCTGGCGTTCAGGGGCTTCGTAGGCATGATCGCTATGACCGATCCGACTGCCAAATGCACCATTCGGAGCATTTGCGCCTTCGACCATCGTGGCTCGTCCGGCGACCTGTGAAATGTCGGCCGGTGGCGGCATCTCGTTGATCGTCTGCCTGCCGACATTCGATCCGGGGGCCGGTTGAGGCAATTCGTTGATCGTTTGTCGCCCCGCATTGCCGGGCATCGACGGCGGTAATTCGTGCATCGTTTGCCGGCCAACCGCCGACGAAGGACTGGGAGGTGGCAGTTCGGTAATGGTGCGACGAATATCACCACCCGAGGAAACTTCCTGCGAGTCTTCCTCCACGAACTTATCGAAGACACATGTCGCCGTTATGGCTTTCTTTTCTTCGACAAAGACCTGGAAGACGGTCTTGCCAGCTGTGATGACGTCGCCGTTAGTCAGGTCGACCGATGAACCGCCGACTTTGCCTTCATTCTCAAGGCTGGCAAACGTCACACGGCCACCATGTTTCTTTCCGTTGACAAACGTGCCGTTACGGCTTCCCAAGTCACGAAGCCGAGAGAGGGGCGGATTGACCTCAAGCAAGAAATGATGACGCGAGACGAACGGATCTTCCTGGATCGAAGCGTGACAATGCTGCTCGTCGCGCCCGAAGAGGAAAATATCGTGTCCTTCAAACTCATAGACCCGACCTTGCATCGGGCCCTTCTTCACTTCAATCCGAATCAAATCATCGCCTCCGCTGGGAAGTTCACGCTTGGTGGCTCCGAACCTAATCAGGCCCAGGCAGCGGCTCATCGGCATGGGACGCGTTGCAATCGCTCGACTCAAGCACATCCCTGAATCGCTGAAATTAGCATCCCGCTATTCCGATAATCTGTCGAAGTTATCGAAACGGTTGCGCAGCTGTTGCCAAAAATCCCCCAATAAGGTGTCAATAAAAGACCACAGATGGTTACGCAGAGATCCATCCAGGCGTTTCGCCAACTGGGGAACTTACTACCGTGATTTGCGAAACTTCCGCTCCAGTAAGACCTTAATGAATTAGGCTCCCCCGATTTTACGTTGCATCAATCGACCGATGCAAACCAATTTCAAGGTGAAAATCCGTGGGTAAGAAATGACCCCCAAAGTGTCAGTCAGGGGGCCGCGATTGGTTATATGGTGTTTTTCACATGGATTTCGCGAGTAAATCCCTACGGAACCCAGAGCAGCCAGGCAACGACCAAAAGGATGGTGCCCGCCACGGTCACGATCAGCCCCGCGTTGCGTTGACGCTTTAGGAACAACAAAAGGACGAGACCTGTCACGGAAACCAACACCATAAGAATCGCCGAGACGTCGATCACCCACGACCACTCTGGGCCGGAATCGCGGCCCTTATGGAGGTCATTCATGATGGCGATTGCCCCGCTGGATGCCTCACTGACCGTATACTTGCCGGTCTCGCGGTCGATGAACACGTCTGCGACATAACCGGGACTCTTGAAAGTTACCATGCAATCGAAGTCCGAGACCTCAAACTCGGCAACTTTCCCTTGGAGATGATGCGTGGCGCGAAGGTGCTCAGCAATCGATAGCTTATCCACTTCATCGGCCAACTCGGAAGTTGGGAACGAGCCTTCATACTCGCGAATAACGACCTCGTCTGCCCCGAACCAAGTTGGATGGTTCAGGGTGAGTCCTGTGGCGGAGAAGAAGAGCAGCGTCGCGAAACTAATCATCGACAAATAGGTATGTAGCCAACGCGTTAGCTTGGCACTAGCGGCATACCATGACCGACGACGGCGAGGCGTCTGTTCATCCGACCTCATGGGGCCTCTTTGTCCGTGGCTGCCAGGGGAACGAAGCGATATGACATCGATCCGACTTCCACGTTCCCTTTCAGCTTCTTCTCGGCGATCGGCTTATCGCCCCACTCGAAGGTCTCGCGAATGATCTGATATGTTCCATGTTCGCGTGCGACTTCCAGGCACAGAGTATATTTGCCGGCGGCCAGCGGCAGGTCGAGATTGTCGGTTCCGTCGAAGTGAGCTTTGTATTCGCCTGGGCCACGCGTTACCCCGGAAATGGTGTCAATCAGATCGATGTTCTCGACCGTTTTGCGGAGGCGGTCATTGCGATACCAACGCGTCAAATCGCGATGCCATCGAGGGCCAGGCTGCTCCGTTTGCATCCAGAGAATTTCCGTTTTGACCGGAAAACCTTCAGCGTCTTCCAACCACATGGCAACATACGGACGGCGATATCGCCCCCCTTCGGCTCGCTGAATTGTGAAGTCGACGAACAGACCGTGTTCGGCTTTCGGCGCGTCCTCGTTGGCAACGAGCTTGAGCGAGTTTGCTTCTCCAGTGCCGAGCGGCCATCCGCTGGAGGTCACGAGTTTTCCCGAGGCGGTGACGAGGCAGCACTCGGTGTCCTCCAGGCTTTCAATTAAAGCGAGCCCATCCACCGGCCCCAGAACACTCACCGAAGTGGCCAGGGCATCGGCATCAATCGCCAAAGTGCTGACGACCGTAACCGATTGAGTAAGTTCGGCCGGCAAGCAGGTTCGGGGATCGAGAATATGCGACACCCGGCGATCGCCAAGGGTCTGATAGCGGCGGTAACTTCCACTGGTCGCTATCGCGATCGGCTGAGCGACGACAAACGTTTGTAGTGGTTGAACGCCCTCCGAGGCATCGCGAGGATTCTCGATCGCAATCTCTAGCGGCTGGTCTCCCAGTTTTCGCAGGTCACCGCCGATGTTGATGAGAAAATCACGTGTCTCAGGATATTCTCGCTGCACGAGATCACACACTCGATCCAGAATGTAGCCTTTGGCGAGGCCGTCCAAACTGACGACCAGGTCGTCACCTCGCCCGATTGATCCGTCACTGGTGCATGCGTAGGGAGCGGCTTCTAGCTTAGCGGCGAGTTGTCGTCGCTGCGTGTCGGTGGGAGCATGGCCATTCTTAGCAGCGTCCCTCCACATGCTAGATATGGCTTCCGCGCGAACGTCGAACGCATGGCGGGTGGCGTTTCGCCAATAGTCCGCACGCTGTAGAACGGTGGCGAGATCTTCAGAGACTAAGGTCGTATGGCCAGCTTGCCAGGCCATGAACTCGCTTTGGTCGTCCCAGCGGCTGAGCACGCCGTCGAGTCGATCAATTTCCTGAAGGACGCTTCGCTCAATGATGGAGGCCCTCGCTTTGTCCTCGCATGAAATGGCCAGGTGCAAAGACGTCCCGAGCACATGTTCATGGTGAAAGTGAAAGTCGTCAGCCATCAGAGGCACTGCCGTGGTGGCCAGCAGCGCCAGAAAGACAAGGTTCCAGATTCGGAGTTTCATGCGTTTGCTATTCAAAGGGTTTCGAAAAACCGCGTGTAATAACCATTGATACAGGGCAACAGATGATAGAGCCTATGCTTCGTCCTTGTCCTCATTTGATTTCGCTTGCTCTTCTTGCTTCTTCAAGGTCGCGATCAACTCTTCCTGCGTCAGCAGTCCGTCCTTGTTTTCATCGCCTGACTCGATGAGCGAACCGAGACGATCTCCCAACTCATCGGCCGAAAGTTTGCCGTCCTTATTGGTATCCTTTCGCATCATCGTCTTGGCGTTGGCCTCGGCGTCGCTACCTCGACGACGGACTGAGAAGTTTAAACCTTCCGCCTCGGCGGGAGGTTCGCGAGGGTTGGGATCAAACAAGACGAAATTGGCCTGACCGTCTTTTCCTCGGTCGATACCGTAGAATAGCAGACGACCTCCAAAATTGAACATTGCCATCGAGCTATCGATACCAGGCAGTTCCTCTGCGAGCACTGTCCAGCGGTTTGCCGCTGGATCGTAAACCTCCAGCGAGGGTTCCGGCGAGAAGTGCCCATTGGTATTCGAGAATCCTCCGAATAAGTACAGCCGCTTGCCATCGCTGGCCAGACTGGGAAACACACGGTGCTTATGCGGTGGGGCAATCGTTCGCCAAACGCGATCTCTCAAATGGAAAACATCGACCGTCTCGACGATGTTCCCTTCCCCCAGGCCGCCTACCATGAAGTATTCATCCCCGATCTGGGCACCACCAAAAGATCGTCGTGGGTGAGGCAGGGTGACTTCAGGAAGAGGAGCGATGGTGGTCTCGTCACCCCACCAATGCAAGACATTCGCGTTCAAACCGCGGCTTTTTCCAGCTTCGCTACCGCCGAAACACCAAACGGCGTCATCGTAGCTGATGGCATCGAGCATCCCTCGCGGCGTTGGCAGCGTCGAACTGACGGTCGTCCAGGCTTGGCTCTCAGGATTGAATGAGAGCACCTGGGAGAGCGAACCAAACTCCCGGCCTGGCATGCCGAGGCCACCCAAAACAAGCAGATGCTTGTGTTCGCTCGTTTGAGCATGACGAACCGCGGTGCCACTTTGCAGGGCATGCGGCATATCGGGCAGACGTTCGCCAGTTTGGTTGGCGATATCGTAAACGAACGCTTCCTTGAGGATCGTTTCCTTGGTAAAGTCATGCGGCTTCCGGCTGGAGTTCCCCCCCAGGGCGTACAGATTCGTGCCATCGAGGACCAACGTTTGGCTTTGCTTGGCTTTGCCGTCGAACGGTACCGACCAATGGACAACATTCGGACCAGACGATTTTGTTTGAACCGGAACCGATTCGATCGCTGCCAGCCGACCTCCCAGCATGGACGTTCCACCCACTGCCAGAAGGCGATTTTCGGTGACCGGCAGAAGTCGCAAAAACATGCGTGGGTACATGAGTCGCGTTTCGACTTCCCAGTCGGTACCGTCGTCGCTCAGGCGATAGAGGATGCCAGAACTACCCGTGACGTACAGATGACCTCCAGTCGCGAATGAACTGGTCGCGAAGCCAGCGGCGCTGCTGTCGGCCTTCAGCTCAGGCGCTGTCGACCAACTCTCGGATTTGGGATCGAAGACGGAGACTCTACGGGTAATCCCCTTCTTCTGAATGCCGCCGAAGAGGTACAGCTTTCCATCATGGGCGGCAACCGAAACGGCTCGGGTCAGGTAGCCGGGCCCTGGAAGAGACTCCCATCCCTTTTCGGGATGATCGAGATCAAACCGCAAAATATCGTCGTGCCAGGGAGCATCGCTGGATGACTCGCCTTGCAGATCCCAACCGCCAGCAACATAAATGTGCCGCCCCAGCACGGCTGCATCCAACGACGAACGAGGTTTGGGCAGCGGAGCCAGGTCGGTCCACTCGTTTTTCTCGGCATCGTACCGCGTGAAATGCGTTGTCGATTTGAAGTTGGTCTCTTCGTCTCCCCTGTTCAGGAAGGTGAGCCCACCGATCCGGTAAATGTAAGTGTCATCGGTGACCAGGGCGGTACTTTGGGCAGGCTCCTGCTTGGCAAGTTCTTCCCACTGGGCATTGGGATCATCGAACTTGATCCGACGGAAATGATCGGCCAAAACGTCTTTGCCGAAGCCATGGGCATCCCCATCATGTCCGCTAAAGACATACAGATAGTCACCCATGACGGCCGCCCCGAAACTAGTCAACGATTCCGGTAGCGGCTTGTGCAGTTTGACCACACTTGGCTCGCCCAAATGCAACTGGTGAGCCGAGAACTCGAGCTTGCGAACAGAACGCTCACCCTTCTCGCCTGTCTTCACGGTGTAGCAGTGATCGGGCAGGTAATAGTTTCCGACTTTCTTCCAAGCAAAGTTGTTGCTTAGATTCGACTCGATGTTGCCGGTGTCAGGATCTCGGAAGGTGACCGACGTGGTTTGCGGCAGTACTTTGCCGGCCGGGGTCGTGAAGTTCTCAAGCGTGGTGATCTCGAACCAGGAAGACTCGTTGCGGCGGATGACTTCCTTGATTTGACCATCCTGAATCCGGAAAATCCCGGATCCGTCGTTCTCGGCAATCAGGCGGCCGGCAACATGTGGGGCGTCTTCGTCTTGGAACGAGACGTCGTACCGTTCGGGAGACGCATGTGGCTCACGATGCGAGATGACCGAGCGTAGTTTCGACTTCAGCCAAGTCTTCTGGCCTTCTTCTGGGATGTTGAGGACATACTCGAAGTCCTTCTCGACGCGAATCGTTCCCTCGAATCGCTGCGAATCTTCGGAAACCACAATGTTGGCCGTGAAGCCGGGGAAGTTGTGCCAGACTTCGCGACTATCGTGAGCAGCCTGACGAAGACTGGCAGCCGTCGGCTCCGATGTCTTGGCGGTCGTTTGCGTTTCGGCTTCGATGGCGTAGCTTGGAATCGCCATGGCGGCGCCCAAAGCAATGCACAGATAGGTAAGATGGGTTCGCATCGGTTGATTTTTCATTGGAATGGATAGGAAATGAATGCCACAGAGCCAAGAGTGAGGGAAAACACTACTTCTCGAAGTCTTGCGGATCCTTAAACGTTACGGTCAGGTAGTGGGATGCTGATTCGTATTTCTTGTCATTCAGCGAGCCGTTTTCATCCTTCACGGTGTGCCCGACCATGATGCCGTTGAGGCCGTCTTCCACTTCTTTGTCGGTGAAAGAGACTTTGCCTTTGCTGTCAGTTTTTTTGGAAGCTTCCTGGTGTCCTTCTTCGCAGAAAAGCAGAACGTCGGCGTCGGTCAGCGGCTGGCCTTTCCAAGTGATGTAAGCATCGACGCCATGCTCGGCGTCGACAAGGTCGGCCTTCAGTTCGAGATCGGTGGAATGCTTTTGGGCGTCTTCTCGCGAGGCAGGCAACTTGCCGCCGTGGTGAACGGTGTAGTAGTCAAGTCGCGAGCCGTGATAGATGCCGAAGGTAACCTTTGATTGAAGCAGCGAAGCTTTGTCGACGGGCTTGCTGGTGGTGCGCCCCACGAAGTCGTCTTTTTCGACTGCGTTCAGTTCCAACTTTTCTTTGGTGCCCTTGGCGGTAACCAGTTCCACTTCCGATTTGGCGATGGAGCCTGGTAACTTGTAGGTGCGATCGGCGGGGTTTTCGCCGAAGAAATACTGCACATTCCCTTCTTCATTGATGATTACCCAGGGAAAGTGAGCGTAGGCTGGTGTCGCCACGGCCATAAGGCATAATGTAACGAGGGTCTTCAATAGTTTCATGGACCTACCTTAGGGGAAGGTGAACTCGCTGGTGGGTGCGATTTCGTTAGCTGGATGGTTTCTCTTGGATGGCGTACAAGGTGCTACCTGTACGAAGAATCAAGTAAGGGGAAACGGGAACCGCGGAGTAAATGATCTCTGACGACGACTCTTCTCCGTCGGCGCCTTCCAAGGTCGCCCATAACGAGTTCTCCGCGATTGTCTCGCCGGAGGTCATATCGAAGATCGAAGTGGTCCCATTCGAGCCGAAGATGTACAGCCACTTGCCTTGCTGAAGTGGCGTCGCCCAAACACCTCCGGCAGCCAGCCGGGCTGTGGTGGTTTGCTTGCCGGTTTCCTGATTGACGCCAAACAGAACTCCGCTGCGGTTGATAAACCAAGCGGTTCCGTCAGCCACGATAGGGCTGCCAAAGCTCGATTTTGCTTTCGCGGCCTGCCAGGCGAAATCTGCCGAGTAGGTGCCGTCATCTTGCTTGGCAATCTGGATCACGCCGTTCGATGTGCCATCGGTTTGCGCGGCCGCTTCGCCGCGTCCCTCCGAGGCGCCGATCAGAAATCGACCATCACCCAGTGGAATGGGAGTGCAGGTCGTGTTGTTCGCGATCTGGTCGAATTGCCACAATCGCTCGCCGCTTTCTGGATCGAACCCGGCAATCTTGCCACTAGCGCTGCATACCAGGTGCGCGGTATTGCCGACTGGAACCAGGCGCGGCGTACTCCACGACGTCGTGCCGAGTCCCTCGACTTTCCAGACGGTTTCTCCGGTCGATTTGTTGAGAGCAGCCAGGTAAGGCTCTTCCGATCGTTCCACCCAAACAAAGACGAGGTCATTTTGTTGTTCCAGCGAGGAAGACAGACCATGTCGCGAACTGATCGGACCGTATGCTTTAACCAAGTCGCGTTTCCAGCGAATACTTCCATCATGCGAAACGGCGACCACCAGTCCCCCTTCGTAGTAGGCAATGTAGCCTGCGTCATCCGCGATGGGGGTCGGGGCAGCGCGGCTGACGTACGTGGTGTTCTCGACGGGGCTGGGATTTTTGAAATCCTGTTGCCAGAGCTTTTCCCCTTTTTCCAGCGAATAGGCGACCAGGTGATAGTTCTCTTTATTGGGACCACTGGTCGATGTCACGATAATCTGGCTGCCAGTCACAATCGGGGTCGATTGCCCGTAGCCGGGAATCTCTGCTTTCCAGGCGATGTTCTCGTCGGCGGACCAGCGCGTTGGAAGTGGTTCGCCGGCTACCGACAGATGTCCGCCGTTCTGGAAAGAGGGCCAAGCGATCGGCCGAAATTCCTCGGCAATAGACTCGCCGACAAGCAGGACGACGAGCGGAGTTATCCAGAGGAGGAAAGCAAAGCTATAAATGGGCACGTATTTCATGAAGGATACCTGGCGAATGCTCGTTAGTGATGACCGCTTAGCCGCGGTTATACGGTTGATTAGGGCACGCATGGCCGCCAAACGATCGAGAAAGTGAAAGCGAAAACAGCATCCTTAAGAAACTACAAATCGCGTACTTGGTCTACGTGATTGTGTGTTGGTGTGCCTGGACGCTGGCAAAAGAGGCTGGCGGCAGATATTGATATTGAATCTCAGTACTTTTTAAGGATACCAGCCTCGGACAAGCTTGCAAGGGGCTCTGCCGGAAAAAATGATCATCGCTGACGGATTTCGCCGCTTGTCTGCTAAGTTCCTTCGTGTAAATGCTTAAGAGTGGATGCAAAAAACTACTCCGCCCAATTTTACGGCCGATCACACAGGTGTAGGATCGGCCAATGGGTACTGCTGTTCGGCTTTTTTAGGTGATCGATGCGTCGTAAATGCTTTGGATCGATCGATCCAACATGGCGTCGAACTCTTCCGGGGTTTGCTGGGCGGTCAGCCCTTCGGTGAGAGCTCGAGAAAAGCTCGCCACGACACCGTGATTGCGTCTCAGACGCTCGTTGGCCTCTTCACGTGTGTAACCGCCGGACAGGGCGACGACTTTCAATACCTGAGGATGTTCGACAAAAGCTCGGTAGAAATCATCTTCCTCAGGCAGCGTGAGTTTCAGCATCACGTACTTATGGTCGGGAAGATGCCCCAAATGGCTGGCAAGGCATTCTTTCAGCAGGGCTTCCGCTTGGGCTTTCTCCGGGCTGTGGATATCGATCTCAGGCTCGATAATCGGAACCAAGCCGGCTGCGATGATCTTTTCCGCAACCTCGAACTGCTGATCGACCACCTCTTTGATGCCGATGGGGTTGGCCAATTTGATGACCGAGCGCATCTTCGTGCCGAAGATGCCATTCTTTTTGGCCCGCGTCAGCAGTTCGTCCAGTTGCGGTATCGGCTTCATCAGTTGGACCCCTTTGTCCTCGGGGGCCAAGCCCTTGTCGACCTTAAGGATCGGTACGATCTTTTTCACATCCCAAAGATAATAAGCCGTTGGCACCCCTTCGATCTCGCGATCCATCGTGTTCTCGAAAAGGATCGCGGCGAGAATTCGATTGCCGTTGAAACTGGGGCTGGTGATGATGCGTGTCCGCATTTGATGCACCAGTTCGAACATCTCTTCATCGTTGGACCAGGCATCTTCTTTGATGCCGTAGAGACGAAGTGCTTTGGGCGTGCTGCCGCCGCTTTGATCGAGCGCGGCGACAAAGCCGGGGGTGGTCTGGAACTTCAGGAACTCCTCGCTGGTGACACTGATGATGGACATCATTTCTCCTTTATGGCGCGATAACGGCGGATGAGGTTGTTGGTCGAACTGTCATGCTGAAGATCGGGCGTCTCGCTGCTTTCCAGTTCGGGAATGATTCTCTGGGCGAGCTGTTTACCTAGTTCAACGCCCCATTGATCGAACGAATTGATCTGCCAGATGCTACCCTGGGCAAATACGCAGTGTTCATACAACGCAACCAGTTGCCCCAAGACCGACGGGGAAAGCTCATCGGCGAAGATCGTGTTGGACGGACGATTCCCTTCGAATACACGATGCGGTACCAGCCAGTCAGGCGTTCCTTCCTCTTTCACCTGAGCCTCGGTCTTACCGAACGCTAACGCTTCTGACTGGGCCAGGACGTTGGCGATCAACATGTCATGGTGCCGTCCCAGGGGATTGAGCGATTTGCCGAAGGCGATGAAATCGCAGGGGATCAACTCCGTCCCTTGGTGGATCAGTTGATAGAACGAGTGCTGGCCGTTGGTGCCAGGCTCGCCGAAGTAGATGGTGCCGGTTGTGTAGTCAACGCGGTTGCCGCTTAGCGTGATGTACTTGCCGTTGCTCTCCATGGTGAGTTGCTGGAGATAGGCCGGGAACCGCTTCAAGTACTGCTCGTAAGGAAGGACGGCAATCGATTCCGAACCGAAGAAATTGCTGTACCAGATCGACAGCAACGCCATCAGAACGGGAATGTTCTTCTCGAAAGGAGCAGTGCGAAAGTGCTCGTCCATTTGGTGGAACCCATCGAGCATCGCCTTGAAGTTGTCGGGACCGATGGCCAACATGGTCGAGAGGCCGATCGCCGAATCCATCGAATAACGACCGCCGACCCAGTCCCAGAAACCAAACATGTTGGCCGTGTCGATCCCGAAAGCCGAAACCTTATCGGCATTGGTCGAAACGGCGACGAAGTGTTTGGCCACCGACGAAGCGTCTCCATCAAACGCGGCCAACAGCCAGTCACGGGCCGTGTTGGCATTGGTCATCGTTTCCAGCGTAGTGAACGTCTTGGAGGCGACGATGAACAAGGTCTCGGCAGGGTCGAGATCTTGAACCGCTTCCGCGAAATCGGTTCCGTCGACATTGGAAACAAAGCGGAACGTCATATCGCGCTGGCTGAAGTGCTTCAATGCTTCGTATGCCATCACGGGGCCCAGGTCAGAACCGCCAATACCAATGTTGACCACATTGACGATGCGTTTACCGGAGTGCCCCTTCCAGTCGCCGTTACGGACGCGATCCGAGAAAGTCGACATTCGGTCGAGAACCTCGTGCACGGCGGGAACGACGTTCTCACCGTCGACGATGATCGTCTTGTCCTTAGGGGCACGAAGAGCCGTATGCAGGACGGCGCGATCTTCGGTGATGTTGATCTTCTCGCCACTGAACATGGCATCGATTCGCTCGCGCAGCTGAGACTCTTCGGCGAGCTGAATCAGTAGCTTCAGCGTTTCGTCGGTGACGCGGTTCTTCGAGTAGTCAAAGAACAGGTCACCCCCTTCCGCTGTCAGCCGTTTTCCTCGCTGAGCATCTTCTGCGAATAGCGTACGAAGGTGTGTCGACTGAATTACTGAGAAGTGATCAGCCAAGCTTTTCCAGGCGTTGAGCTGCGTGAGGGGAGTCGTCGTCGATGCCATCATGAATTCCTTGTCGTTCAAGCCTGGGCGATACCACTGGGGGATATCTTCGCTGGGCGAATAACTTCCAATTGACCACATTTCGTAGGAGAAGTCGAAGCAAAGACCTCCCTCTAACTACCAAGATAACCTTTGTGGGGTCGGCTACCAGTGGAGCGATGATCACGTGCCAGCGAAGAGTTGGGACAAACCCGCAACTTGACGCGAATTGCGTTAGATGAAGATTACGTGACGCCAATGGGGGACCAGGGCGATCGGTGACGGCATCGTCGCTCAGCTGGAAGCGAAACGGCTACGGCTTCTCAACGCGATTGGTTTGCTCGGTAACTTTCTTCAAGCAGTCAAAGTAATGACTATCGAGCAAATCGCTCGGACATCGCCAGTTCCAATTGCCATCGGCCTCGCCGGGGACGTTCATCCTGGCTTCGCCCCCTAAGTTAAGCACATCTTGCAGGGGAGCAATTGCCAGCGCGGCATTCGATGACCAGGCCGTGCGAATCAATTGCCAGGTCACGTCCTCTGGGGCGACCGGGTCGATATCCAACATCCGCCAGACGACCTCGCGAGCCGACTCGGGAAGTTCCTCGTACCATTGCCGAGTGGTAGCGTTATCGTGGGTTCCGGTGTAAACGACCGCGTTGTGTACGTAGTTCTCTGGCAGGTAGAAGTTCTTCGGATCACCATCGAAGGCGAACTGCAGGACCAGCGTCCCTGGAAGGTCGAACTGATCGCGAAGTTCGTAGACGTCTTTCGTGATCGTCCCCAAGTCCTCGACGATGTACGGTAGCGCACCCGTCTCGGCTTGGATTGCCTCGAACAGTTCGGCACCCGGTCCCGGAACCCAGGCACCATCGACTGCCGTGGTGGCCTTGGCGGGGACATTCCAGGCGGCGGCAAAGCCTCGGAAGTGGTCGAGGCGAATCGCGTCGGCGTATTCCAGCAGCGATTGCAGTCGATCGATAAACCAGCGGTAACCGTTGCGGCGATGTGCCTCCCAGTTGTAAACCGGATTGCCCCACAACTGACCGAGGGCACTGAAGTAATCTGGGGGAACGCCAGCGACAAACTTCGGTCGTTTGTCTTCGTCCAGCATGAATAGACTGGGATTTGCCCAGGCCTCGCTTGATTCGGCGGAAACATAGATTGGAACATCCCCGACAATGCGAACATGTTTCGCCCGGGCATGGTCGCGAACACGCCCGGCATGACCAGCCATTAAATATTGGAAGAAGCGAAACTTGCGAACCAACGTTGAAAGTTCTTGATGGGCCGCTTGGAGCGCACTCGCTTCACGGTTGACCAGTTCGTGCGGCCAGATCAGGAAGTCGGCGTCGTCGTACTTCACTTTTAACGCGCGAAACAAGGCGTAGTCTTCCAGCCAGTGGGCATGGTGATCGCAAAACTGCTGAAAGCTTGCCTGCTGTTCTGCTGTCGATTCCTGGAAACTCGACCAGGCCTTTTCCAGCAAGTCATATTTGAAGGTTGTGACGTTCTCGAAATCGACCTTGCCTTCGGGGAGGCGCGTCTCCACATCCGAATCGGAGATCCACCCATCCTCGATCAGCCAATCAGGACTGACGAGAATCTCGTTGATGGCGAACGACGAAAGGGGTAGGTATGGCGAGCCGCCGCGGCCGGTAGGCCCCAGGGGTAAGACCTGCCACCACGATTGACCTTTTTCATGCAGCAAGTCAATCCAGCGGATGGCTTCTGGACCGAAGTCCCCAATCCCGTACGGACCAGGCAAGGAGGTCACGTGGAGCAAAATTCCCGAACCGCGATATCCATCAGGAAAGGGAGGGATGTGACCAACCGAACCATCGTCTGCCATTTTTAACCGTTTCCAAAAAGTCAGCGGCGTAAGCTGGGGGCGTTTACGCCATCCATTTCAAGGGGTTAGCGAACTCGTCGATGCCATGCAAAAGGGTGTCTCATGCGCTTGTTAGTGATGATCATTGCAAGCAAACGTTATTATTTGAAGGCTCTCAGAAATATTTTGGTCAGGTTTTCCCAGCGGGAGGAGAAAACGAGATGACATACAATATCTGACGCGGGCTCTATCGTTAAAGAGGTTGCCGTTCGGTCGACGCCAATGGTTGAGAATACGTCAAAGAACAGCTCTCAGGAATTGTGCGAATCCTTCCCATCTGATACCTTCTGGCATCGACGGCACGGCTTTTAATCGCCCGAATCCAGTCAGGCGATGATTGTGCCGGTCGTCCCTCCTTGATTTCCTCCTCCCGCCCCATCCTTTCACTTGATCAGGCGATCCAAGAAATGCTCGCGATTGTTCTAGGAATGTTGATCGTCAATTGTGGCGTTCTCTTCTTACGCATGCATGCCTTCCTCGCATTGTTTTTTGGGGCACTGGCCGTCGCGGCGGCAACGACTTCCCTGTCGGTTTCGCAAAGCGTACTGCATCGCGCGACGGCTGGGATTGCAGAAATACAGGGAAACGAGATCGTTCTCACCGACATCGAGGAAGGCCTGCCGAAAAAGCCGGGGGCCTACTACATCGCGAGCGATCCTTCCTTCGTTCAGTCCAAGCAAGAGCCAGTTTTGGTATGGGTCGACCGATTTGAGGAAGAGGACGAAATCACCAAAGCCTACGTCGCCCGCGATTTGCCGACTGATATGGAAGTGGCAAGTGCCCGGTTCGTTTCCCAAGATACGTACCGGGAAGCCAAGCAATTAGCCGGCAGCAGTGCAATCAATCGCGTCGCCGATTCGTTGGGATCAACGTTCGGCAAGATTGGAATCCTCATCGCCATGGCATCGATCATTGGGCAGTGTTTGCTGTCGAGTGGAGCCGCCGAGCGAATTGTCTACGGAATTCGCCACGCGATGGGGGAACGCTGGACGGCATTAGCCTTTGTGATCAGTAGCTTCGTTTTAGCGATCCCGGTGTTCTTCGACACGGTTTTCTTTCTCATGCTCCCGCTCGCCCAGGCCATGGCACAGCGTACCGGGCGAGACTACTTGAAATACGTCTTGTCGATTGTCGTGGGGGGAACGCTGGCACACTCGCTTGTACCTCCTACGCCTGGTCCCTTGTTCGTGGCAACGGAACTTAACGTGAGCATTGGGGCGATGATTCTCGGCGGGATCGGTGTCGGCATCTGGGGCGTGATCGCAGGCTACTTCTACATGCTTTGGGCGAATCGAACGTGGCAAATCCCGCTAAGAATTGAGGCCCAAGAGGCGATTGCCGAAGAGCCCAATGCAGAAAGTGATCTGCCCAGCTTTGGGTTTTCGATTCTGCCTATTTTGATTCCTATCGTGCTGTTGGGACTGAAGACGGTCAGTCAAACGGCCTTGCCAGCATCGACCAACGAATACTGGAATACGGCGATTTCCTTTCTCGGCGACAAAAACATTGCCTTGTCGATTGGTGCTCTGTTGGCCCTGGCGACCTTATTTTGCAAGCCGGCGATGACCTGGGTGGGATTAGGCAAGTCGGTCCAGAAGGCCCTGAGTGAAGGGGGCGTCGTGGTTCTGATCACGTGCGCCGGGGGGGCGTTTGGCGAGATGATTCGTCAGACGAATATCGGTGCCGTGATTGCCGAGTCGCTTCCAAGTTCCGTGGGCGGGACCGGCCTCTTGATCACCGCTTTCATGATTACTGCCATCATTCGGGTGATACAAGGTTCGGCTACGGTGGCCATGATTACGGCGATCGGGATCGTCGTGCCGGTCGCCATGCAGATCGGCTTGCCCTTCCATCCGGTTTACCTGGCCTTGGCGATTGGGTGCGGATCGAAGCCCCTTCCCTGGATGAACGATAGCGGTTTTTGGGTCATTAGCCGGATGAGCGGGTTTACCGAGAAGGAAACCTTGAAAACGTTTACCGTCCTGTTGACCATCATGGGGCTGGTATCGTTTCTGGCTACCCTTGTTTTTGCTATTCTTTTTCCACTGGTTTAACCTCCCGCGATTGGCCAAAACGCTTCGCAGAATCCCCCAGCAGATTGATTGATCGATGGCATCGAACCCGTCAGACGAATCGAAACTTCGTAGTGGCCGCTGGTTTGACCCGGACTCCCTCCGAGGGTTCGGGCACCGTTCGCGGCTCAAGGGCATGGGGTACGACGACCAAGATTATCGCGGCAAGCCGGTCGTTGCGATTCTGAATACCTGGAGTGACCTCAATACCTGCCATTCGCATTTCCCCGAACGCGTACAAGAGGTGAAACGGGGGATCTGGCAGATGGGCGGTTTTCCGGTGGAAATACCGGTGATGTCGCTGGGCGAAATGATGATGAAGCCCACGACCATGCTTTATCGCAATCTGCTGGCCATGGAGACCGAAGAAGCCCTGCGCTGTCATCCGATTGACGCGGCTGTTCTGATGGGGGGCTGCGATAAAACGGTACCGGCGATGATCATGGGGGCCATTTCGGCCGACCTTCCGGCTATCTTTTTGCCGGCCGGCCCGATGCTCAAGGCTCGCTGGAAGGATCAAACGCTCGGCAGCGGGAGTGATGCCTGGAAGTACTGGGACGAACGCCGTGCTGGGAACCTGTGCGATGAAGCCTGGGGCGAGATCGAGAATTGCATTGCCCGCTCGGCCGGAACGTGCATGACGATGGGGACCGCATCGACCATGGCGGCCATCGCTGAGTCCATGGGGCTGACCTTGCCGGGGGCTTCGTCGGTGCCGGCCGTGATTTCGGAACATTCCCGCCTGGCCGTTGCCACAGGGCGACGGGCCGTTCAGTTGGCGCAAGAGAAACTTTGCCCTTCCGATTTATTGACGCCGGAGTCGTTCGATAACGCTATCGTCACGAGCATGGCGATCGGCGGTTCGACGAACGCGATTGTGCACATCATCGCGATGGCTCGCCGCGCCGGTTTTGATTTGACGCTCGAGCGTTTCGATGAACTCTCGCGTACGACGCCTGTCTTGGCGAACATTCGCCCGGCTGGCAAATTCCTGATGGAGGACTTCTTCGACGCTGGTGGTCTGACGGCGCTGTTGAAGCAATTGGGTGAACACATTCAAGGAAGTTGCCAGACTGTGAATGGTTCGACGCTGGCAGAAAATATCGCGCGCGCCGAAGTAATCGATCCGGACATCATTCGATCGACGGGCGATCCGATCTCTCCGACCGGCGGCACGTTCGTGCTTCGAGGAAACTTGGCACCGTCAGGATGCATTATCAAGCCGACTGCTGCTTCGCCGCGCCTATTGGAGCATACGGGATCGGCGGTTGTGTTCGACACGTACGCCGAATTGAAAGCCAAACTGAACGATCCTGACACCGGCATTACCCCCGATTCGGTTCTCATCCTCAGGAATGCAGGCCCCCAGGGAGGACCTGGTTTTCCGGAGTGGGGAATGCTGCCGATCCCGGATCATCTGCTGAAGCAGGGGATTCGTGATCTGGTGCGAATCTCGGACGCTCGGATGAGTGGAACAAGCTACGGAACGTGCGTCCTGCACGTCGCCCCGGAAGCAGCCGTGGGTGGTCCGTTAGCTTTGGTGCGTAACGGAGACATGATTCAACTCAGTATCAAAGAGCGGCGGCTCGATCTTTTGGTGGACGACCAGGAGTTAGCCCAACGCCGAAAGAGTTGGTCGGCACCGAAACCAAAATACGAACGCGGCTACGGTGCAATGTTCCTCAAACACGTCACTCAAGCCGATGCCGGTTGCGACTTTGACTTCCTGCATCACGGCGAAGAAACGCCTGATCCCGAAATTTACTAAGAAGCCATTATCAGGAATTGAGATAGGCCATGGACACTCAACCATTAACCACCGAAACGATTGCTCGCTCTGTTTGGGCCGTTCCATCTCTTGCCCGCGGTGCCGATGGCTCGCTGAGCCGAGCGGAAAATGAGAAGATCATCCGTCACATCGAACAAGGCGGAATCACAACGCTGCTGTACGGTGGCAACGCGATCTTCTACCACCTGACGCTTGGCGAGTACCGTACAGCACTGGAATTGGTCAGCGAGTTGGCAGCGGAGAAGACCCTGGTCATCCCTGCCGTCGGTCCCGCCTACGGCACGATGATGGATCAAGCCGACGTGCTGAAGGATTTCGAGTTCCCCACCGTGATGGTCTTACCGCAGCGTGACGTGATCACTTCGTCAGGTTTCGCTACCGGTGTTCGCCGATTGTCAGAGAAGCTCGGCAAACCCATCGTTCTGTACCTGAAGTACGATGGCGTGATGACCGCGGAGGACGCGACGTCTCTGGTCGACGATGGCTTGATCTCCGCGATCAAATATGCCGTGGTTCGCGAAGACTACACGCAGGACAGCTACCTGAGTTCGCTCACCAGCAAGATCGACACGAAGCTGATTCTGAGCGGTCTGGGGGATCAGCCAGCGATCGTGCACATGCGCGACTTCAAGTTAGGTGGCTTCACTACCGGCTGCGGATGTGTGTTTCCGCAGCTTTCGATGGACCTGCTGCGCGCGATTCAGGCGGGAGATTTCGAGCAGGCCGAAACGATCCGAGAGAAGTTCCTTCCACTGGAACAGCTGCGCGATTCGCTCGGTCCGATCACGATTTTGCATCGAGCCACTGAACTAGCCGGAATCGCACGAACCGGGCCTGTCTCGCCTCTGCTTTCCGAGCCAGCAGCCTCGATCCAAGAGAGAATCACGGCATCGATCAAGCAGATTCAAGCATCGGTCGGCTAGGCTGGCCTTGGATCCAGAGGCTTGGCGAACGATTTGCGGAATATGGCCGGGCAGAGTGTGATTTAGTTGTGGATCGATCGATTGATCGTTATCCTGCGGTTACTTCCCACCACTTTCCCGCCACTCATCGACATGAGAACTGCAATCATGTACCAGCCGCAAATCGTCTCGTGCTTGTTAGCCTTGGTGTTTGCCATTCCCTGTGCGGCAGGCGACCTGGAGATGACGCTTCGTTATCAGCAGGAAACCAGCCCTGACAGTGGGCGTTACCATCAGTTGACGCGAGAAGAGATTTGGAAGCCATCAGAGACGGCCATCATCGTTTGTGATGTATGGGATCTGCATCATTGCCAGAATGCGGTCCTGCGAGCCCAAGAATTCGCGCCGCGTCTTAATCGCTTACTAGCCCACGCGCGTGACCAGGGCGTGACCATTATTCACGCGCCCAGTGGCTGCATGGAGCACTACGCTCAGCACGCTGCCCGGGCGCGGGCCAAGCTTGTGGCTCCGTCGCCGACACTGCCGGATGAGATCACCAAGTGGTGCTACCAGATCCCATCCGAAGAGAAGGGCGTTTACCCGATCGATCAGTCCGATGGTGGTGAAGACGACGCCCCGGAGCAGCATGCCAAGTGGGCGGCCGAACTCGAAGGGCGAGGGCTCAATCCGAAGGTCCCCTGGTCGAAACAGACCGACCTCCTGACCATTGATTCCGAAAAGGACTATATCAGCGATAAGGGGGACGAGGTCTGGAATATTCTCGCCGCGAAGGGAATCGACAACGTCATTCTGACCGGCGTTCACACGAACATGTGCGTGCTGGGAAGGCCATTCGGCTTGCGGCAGTTGGCCAAGAATGGAAAGAACGTGGTGCTCATGCGCGACATGACCGACACCATGTACAACCCAGGTGCCTGGCCGTTCGTAGGCCATTTCACCGGCACGGATCTGATCATCTCTCATATTGAAAAGTTCGTCGCACCCACGGTCACCAGCGATCAGATCATCGGCGGCCGACCGTTCGTCTTTGAGGGAGATACCCGCCCTCACGTTGTGATCGCCATGGCGGAAGCCGAATACGAAACCAATCGTACCTTACCGGAATTCGCCGGTGCTTACCTCGGTAAGGACTTTCGCGTGAGCTACTGCTATGCAAACGATACTAATCGCGACGACATTCCTGGTCTGGATTCCGCACTTGAGAGTGCCGACGTGTTGGTTTTAAGCGTTCGCCGTCGTGCCCTGTCGAAGAAACAGATGGAAGCTCTGCGAAAGTACGTAGCCGCAGGCAAGCCTGTGATCGGAATCCGGACCGCTTGCCATGCGTTTAGTCTGCATTGGAAGCAGCCACCGGAAGGGACAGAGACCTGGGAAGCGTTTGATCCTGAGGTGTTCGGAGGGAATTACCACGGTCACTATCCCAACAAGATTACTTCGCGGGTCAAAGCTGCGGATGCTGCGGTCGATCATCCGATCATGCAACACGTTCCGCTCGATGGTTACACGCAACATGGCTCGCTTTACAAGACGTCACCGATCGCGGATTCGGCAACGCTCTTATTGACCGGCCAAATTGAAGACAAGTCCCAGGAACCCGTTGCCTGGACGTTCACGAGAGCCGACGGTGGCAAGTCGTTCTTTACGTCGCTTGGTCACAAAACCGATTTCGACCAGCCCATGTTTCAACGCCTGCTCTTGAACAGCATCTACTGGGCCGCCGAGAAACCTGTTCCTGAAGAATTCAATTCAGATTGGCCGGCTGAGCCTGCGAAGAAGTGGTAACAGGTTAGGTGAAACTCGGCGACGAATTCTTACTTATTGTGAAGGCCAGTCTTGTCTCAATGCGGCCCGGTTTGACTGGGGCGAAAACAGGACGCGCCATACAGTTTTCATTACGAAGATCTAGCGGGCCTTACGCTGAAAGCGAAAAAAACGGGGGACTGCGCCAGCATTTTTGCAACTTGTTGCACTTGTAAGTGTTGTTTGGGCTGAGGTTCATGACTCGCGACTTGAGGGCAGACTCGTTTCGAAAGCGAAAAGGGAAAGCTCATTGAGTTTCCTCAATTTGATGCGCTAGACAGTCGTCTGAGTGTTGATCGTCCTATTAACGGGATCGATTGGTCGCAGCAGTTGAATGCATGCTCTGTGGGGCCAATCGGGAATTGGCATCCGTCATGGTGATTGCGAAAATGTTAGCGGTGATGATCGGTTCGGATGAGGTTCGACTTCTATGGATATTCCCGATATATTTCGTGAATGTTGTCCATGTCGATGGACCTGAAATGCTTGTTAATAAAGTTCCTGCCGATATTCGTAGGCATAGGATGAGTAAATATTTTGGCTAAAGTTCATTCCAAAAGCGCCGCTAAGATTTTCGGAATCGGAATGCCAAAGACTGGAACGACCAGTCTCAATCAGGCGTTAAATGCGCTTGGTATACGAACGCTTCATTGGCTTTCCGAGAAGCGGACTCTCGATCAATTAGAAAAGGGGGACTTGCGTCTTGATGCTTTGCGAAACCACGATGGCGTGACGGATATTATTGGAATGCTCTGGTACAAAGAACTCGATCGGATCTTTCCGGGGAGTAAATTTATTCTAACCGTTCGCCAAAAAGAGGATTGGCTGGAAAGCGCTTCCCATTTTTGGCCCAAGAATGAGGCGAAGAAAAAAGAACGGGCCCTCTACTATTATCGAACGTCCGTCTTTGGGTGTCTCGACTTTCGTCGCGATCATTTTTGGGACGTTTATGAAGATCATCGACACAACGTTCGCCGATATTTTGTCGATCGTCCGCAAGACCTGCTTGAAATCGATATTTGTTCAGGCCAAGGCTGGGAAAAGTTATGCCCCTTCTTGAATATCGAAACCCCGGACATACCGTTTCCCCATCTCAATCACTATCGCAAAAAGTCTGAGCCTGGCGACCAGCAAGACGCGAACTCTTTGAACCATTTTATTCAGATCGATTCTACGCAGATTTAGCATGTTTGCCTACCTGATAAGCTTGCCCCATTCCCCTCGCACGGCCCCGGCATTCGAGCGATTGACGACGAGTTTCCCTGACTTTACCTGGATTGTTTCACCAGGCGTACGAGTTGCCGAGACTCGCCTTACCTACGAAGAAATGCGAGAGCTTGAGTGTTATCGCAATTGGAAAATGCTGCACGACGGTTATCCGGCAAGAGCTGTGGGATGCCGCCTGGCAGGGCTTCAGGCGATTTCGCAGGGTCTGCAAAATGCACTGTTGCGAGGCGACCCTTACTTCGCGATTTTCCAGGACGATGCCACCCCAAGCGACGACGCGTCGCAGCGGCTTCAATCTTTGCTCCACGTAAACGGTGGCGATTGGGAGTGTCTGTGGCTGGACGAAACGCAATTAATGTCCCCCAAGGGGCCCAATGGGCAACTACTAGGGGCTCGACTTGCGACCGGAATGGTTTTGCGAACGGAATACGCTTCCGACATTGTCGAGCGATTGTCGGAAGCAAGTTGCGAATGGGATGTCTGGATGCATCGAGAGATGGCGAACGGGCGAAAGTATTTCAGCGATCAAATCGTGCGCCAAATGTCAGGCGTCAGCGAGATCACGGGGAGACTTAAATAGAGTTGGAAGCGGTCATCCCGTCTAGCGGACGCTACCGAAGACCGATGCAACTTCCGCTTCTATTCCAAAAATTCCGCCAACGAGCCCAAGTCGAAACCCTGATGAGCATGATCAAGCGTCGCCAAGGCAACTTCATCCGAGGAAAAACGGAGCCAAGCCGCGACAAAGAATTACACCTGATAGTGCTGACCCACAATGTCATGATTCTCTGGTGGGCTTGAGTTTTCTACAGAAATAGTCCTGACACCTTTTCTTCCTCTTTTCTTCCTCACATTAATGGCTGAGAGAGCCTGTGAAGTCTAGTGGTAGGAAACATTTGAAATCCGAGAATTGTGACTGATTGCTCATGCTTCTTTAGTGTAAGAAATACGCCGAACTTGACTTCTTCACTCGTCTCACCATCTTCCACAATTTTGTTGTTATGGTCAAAGTACCAACAGTAGTCGCAATCATCCATTGATTGAGATCCAGTGAGGTTCCTGGGCACGGCGATTGCGCCATGATGGGTTATCTGCGACACTGAGGCAATGGCGGTCAGGCGATTTTGTGACGGAGGTTGTCGCGGCCTGATCCGGTGTTCTCAGGTGCCTTTCTCATGTCGTCACGTTCGCCTGTTTCCCTTCAAGAGTGCTTTGCCGATCTGACCGATCCGCGGACTCGCAAGGTGACTTATCCGTTAACGAATATCGTGACCATCGCGCTGTGTGCGGTGATGAGTGGGGCGGATGATTTTGTGGCTATCGCCGACTGGGCCGAGATGAAGAAGGAGTGGCTGGGTAAGTTCCTTGATTTGAGTTCCGGCATCCCTTCGCACGATCGCTTTAATGCGATCTTGGCTTCGCTGAATCCGGCTGAGTTTGAGAAGTGTTTGCTGACTTGGATCACCGCCTTACACGAAATCACCGACGGGCAGATCATCGCGATTGACGGCAAGACGCTGCGGCGGAGTTTCGACAAGGCCAGCAGCAAGGCGGCCATTCACATGGTCAGTGCCTGGGCGACTGCCAATCATGTGAGTCTCGGCCAGGTAGTAACCGACGCGAAGAGCAACGAGATCACCGCCATTCCCAAACTGCTTGAAATCGTCGAGGTTTCCGGCAGTTTAGTGACGATTGACGCTCAAGGTTGCCAACAGGACATCGCTCAGAAGATCGTCGACCAGGGAGCCGATTATTGCCTGGCCGTGAAGCGCAATCAGCCGACCCTCCACGATTCGATCGAAGATTTTTTTGTCGCGCAGCAGGAAAGCAATTTCAAGCGAGCCAAAGTACACCGTCACGAAACGCACGAGAAAGGGCATGGTCGCGAGGAGTCGCGTTCCTATTATATCTGCCCTGTGAACGACGAGATCATCACACGAGATCGTTGGTCGAACTTGAGGGCGATCGGGATGACGATCAATATCGTGAAGCAAGGCGGGAACGAGACGAGCGAGGTGCGATACTATATCCTGAGCAAGTACCTTTCCGGCAAGCGTTTCGCCGAGGCCGTTCGCGGTCATTGGGGCATTGAAAACAGCCTGCACTGGCAACTGGACGTGACGTTCGGTGAAGATCAATCTCGCATCCGCAAAGGGCACGCCGACGCCAACTTTAGCCTGCTACGAAGGACGAGCCTGAGCCTGCTGAAGAACAACAAGACAGCCAAGGTCGGCGTGAAGAACAAACGATTAAAATGCGGCTGGGGCGATGACTACCGCATGGAAGTCCTGCTGGGACGGTGAGTTATGGTGCAATCGCCGTGGTTGAGTCATCGAGGCACACTGCAGTTGCAAATGTCCTCTCTATCTCGGCTGAAATAAAGTCAAAAAATGTGTCCATGAATTCAATCAATTCGCTCGATGTCGTATTTCTTAAATAATGACTCAAGGATTTCGTGTGTATCAGAATAGGTGTCAGTATCAGAAAAGGTGTCAGGACTCTTTTTCGTCACTACCTGTTTTCCTTGGTCGGCCTCTGGGGCGTAGGGTCGAGTCTAGGTTTAAGCGCAGGGCGGTTGTCAGGGTCCATTCGGGGTCGCCCAGGGGCGAGCCTCGGCGGATGGCGTGTTGGACAGCGTTGACTTCGGTCTCGGACATGCCTTGGTTTACACGCTCTTTCCAGCGAGGTGGTCTCGCCATCGGCCACGGCGAAAGAAGCTTGAGGGAAAGAAAAAGAGTCCTGGCACCTGTTCTCGTCGGCTCGTAAGGGATGCCGTTTCGGTCTTTTTTGTCTCAGCCACTGAGACAAATAAGACCACCTCAGCGCAAAACAAAAGCCGACAACGACTTACGTTGACGGCTTCGCTAGAAAGCGGAGAGAACGGGATTCGAACCCGTGGAACGGTTTTACACCGTTCACCGGTTTAGCAAACCGGCGCATTCGACCACTCTGCCATCTCTCCTGTGGGAAAGCGAAAGTCTACACCCTTTTCCCGTAGCCCTCAACGGGACCTCCTTCGCTTTTTCCTAATATGGCCTATGGTTACGGTGAAATAAGCCGTTCAAAATGGGGCTTACGCCCCCACGATCGCCAAATTCGGAATAACCATGTCCCCATTTACTCAAAGTGTGCCTTTTATCACCTTGGTGAAGGTGGGCACCTCTCAGGGATTCTTAGGGAAAGCAGCCATGATGTTACGTCTTGGGACAGTTGCCGCGCTGGTGGGGTTCGTTAGTTTTCAAGCCAGCTTTGCCGGCGAGCTTTCGCACTCGGCCGCTTTGGATACGATCCGGAAAGAAGACGTCAAGCGGCATGTCGATATCCTGGCCGACGACAGCTTCGAAGGACGCGAAGCCGGTAGCCGGGGAGGGCGTGCGGCGGGGAATTACCTCGAAGGGCTGTTTTCCAAATACGGTCTGAAACCAGCCGGTGATAACGGCACGTTCTTTCAACTGTTTCATGGCGGCTCGCGAAATATCTTGGGGATCTTGCCAGGCGAGAAGGGGGCCGACGAAGGTGATCTGATCGTCGTGGGGGCCCATTACGATCATGTCGGGTACGGGAGTCGATCCAACAGCTTCGGCCCGTTTGGCTATGTCCATAACGGTGCCGACGATAATGCAAGTGGCACGGCCGCTCTGCTGGAAGTCGTTCAGGCCCTGACCGAGATGAAAGCCAAGCCCAAGCGCACTATTCTGTTCGTTCTGTGGGACGGTGAAGAGAAAGGGCTGTTGGGATCGAAGTACTGGGTCGAGCACCCGACCGTCCAATGGGATCGAATTCGGTTGTACGTCAATCTCGACATGGTCGGCCGGTTGCGACCCCAAGGGGTCGAAGTTTACGGAACGCGGACTCTGCCAGGGCTTCGCCAGAAGATTGCTCGGGCCAACATGACCAGCGACCTGAAACTCGACTTCCGCTGGGAGATGACCGACAACAGCGATCACTACACCTTCTATTCCCGTTCGATCCCGACGCTCATGTTTCATACGGGGCTGCACGGTGAATACCATCGTCCACAGGATGACGCTCATTTGATCAATCACGACGGCGTTCAGGCCGTGGCTCGACTTACGGCGGAAACGATTTGGGAGGAAGCCAATCGGGACGTCTTTCCCGCGTTCCGGACGCGATCTCGCCTGGAATCGGAGTCGGAGCGGAAGCGTTTCGAGGTGGCTCGGTCGGTGAATCGCTCGCGACTGGGCATTCGCTGGAATTCCGAACAGCAGCAAGCAGGTCAGGGACTGCTCATTGCTTCGGTGACCCCGGACGGTCCCGCCAGCCGCGGCGGAGTTCAGGCCGGCGATCGGCTGGTCGAGTTTGCCGGCATCCCACTTACCAGCGTGGAAGAGTTCCTGGCCCAGGTTCAAGCGGCGCCTATGAATGTTGTGCTGAAGGTCGAGCGAGAAGGGGAGGAGGAACCGCTGCCACTGGAAGTGACGCTCAACTTGAACCCGGCACCGGTTGGTATCTCTTGGACGAACGATCCGGCTGAGCCTGGCTCGATCATGTTGACCAACGTGACGACAGGTTCGGTCGCCGATCTTGCGGGGCTCAAGCCACTGGACCGCGTTTACGAGGTCAACGGCTTTCCGGTGGAAAGCAGCGATCACTTCAAACATCTGGTGACCCAATATCAAGATCCGACCACGCTGCTGGTCGATCGGCAGGGGCATATGCTGCAGGTCCAGTTGCCGCTGGAGGCAATCCGATCGCTTCTTAATACAGCGGAAGAAACAGCGGAACCGGAAGTGCAGCCTTAAGGAATGCTTTTCTCACAAACATTCCTCGGCAAAACTCGTTTTTGTCAATTCTCGACACTCAGCGTATCGAGAAATGCCAAGACGATGAACTCGTTTGGCAATATCTTACATAGCTGAAATTGTGGTCCGCAGGTTCGTCTGTCCGATCAAACAGAACGCGGACTGTTTCACTAGGTGAAAACAAATAGCCGGGGAATAACCATGACCACGCAAGTCGTCGTCGAGACCATCGACGTATAGTCAAAGTGCTGGAAAGGTGGCCGCAGGACGGGCAGAACGCTACTTCCCGTCCTGCGTCATCTTCCGGTATTTCAGTGGCGACAATCCGGTGATTCGTTTGAACTGTTTGCAGAACGAAGGCTGATCGCTGAAGCCGCAGTCCATCGCCACGGCGGCAACGTTCTTGCCACCGTCTCTCAGCATGACGGCGGCGGCCTCTACGCGTTGCCGAATCAAGTACTGCGAAGGCGTGATCTGAATCATGCTTCGCATCAGTCGTTCGAACTGGCTGACCGATAGCCCCGATTCTTCGGCCAATTGTTGAATTCTCAAAGGCTTGGCGAAGTCAGTCTGCATGCGTCGCAAGGCAACGGAAAGCTTGTTGTAGCGATCGTCCTTTTCGGTCGGAGCGTGCAGATCCCGCGACATGCCGATGATCGCAATCACCTCCTGGGCCACGTTCTTGGCCAGAACCTTGCTGGTGATGTACCAGCCTAACGATCCGTCGGGATTGGTAATCATCTCCAATTGATCGTGCAGATTTTGCCCGCGACTTAGTAGCTGCCGGTCCTGCTGCTGGTAGCCTACCGCCAGGGCCTGGGGATAGATATCGAAGGCCGTTCGACCAATCACTTCTTCTCGACGGAGTTTCGGAACGCTGCGCAAAAATGCACTATTTACGCTTAGGTAACGTCCCTCCAGATCTTTGATGCAGAGGTTCACATCGTCGAGCCGGGCGAATAATTCTTCGACCAGTGCCAGCGTTGGGGCCTGGGCAAAAAGACGATCGAGATGTGCCTCCCATTCGTTTTTGTATTTATTCGGCATGCTGGCAGTCGATTCGATCAAAGACGAAATCGGAAGTTTCAATGAAAATAAGTCGTGTCGTTGGGAAATAAACTCTTTAGCGATGCCCCTTCTCCATCATGCCACTTAGCGAGAAGCCCCACCACCTCGCTGAGCCAATCATATTTCATTTTTTCTTACATGATTGAAATCTGGAGAAGTCCCTATGTTAGCTCGAATGGGTACCGAGAAGCGAGGTTTTACGCTTGTCGAACTATTGGTCGTGATTGCGATCATTGGTGTCTTAATTGCTTTGCTGTTGCCGGCCGTTCAACAGGCCCGCGAAGCGGCTCGCCGGATGCAGTGCTCGAATAATCTCAAGCAGATGGCCTTGGCGACGCACAATTACCATGACGTCCACCTGCAGTTTCCGCCTGGGCATGTCGCCGAATCGAACACGCCTAATGGCTGGGCACGACGTGGTTCCTGGATGGTTCGCATCCTGCCGTTCATCGAACAGAAAGCCGCTTACGATCAATCGCAGTTGCCTGGGGGCGGCCTCGATAACCATAGTGCAGGCTGGGCCGCACCGCTTCTGGCCTGGCAGGCCGTGAACGAGGCTCGTGTCGATGGGTTCTGGTGCCCTTCGAGCCCGTTGCCCAAGACGTACACGCAACCTACTTCGTCCGCTTCGCAAAGCGCAGGGGCTCCTGCCGAAATCGAAGTCCAGATCTCGGACTATGCGGCTAATGCGGGATGTGCTTTCAAGGGAGGAACCACGAACACGGCTCACTCAACTCAGTTTTGGGGTTGGGGTGGACGTCTGGCAGACAATGGCTTCCTGCCAACATTCCTCTCGAAAGCTGTTTCGACTCAGCCTCCGTGGTATGGATCGAAAGTTGACTTCGCGGCTGTAACCGATGGTTCGAGCAATACCATCGCGATCGGCGAACAAGGAAACTTCTATCAGCAAGATAAGGACGTTCGCGCAAGCTATGTCCGCGGCGGTTGGTGGAATGGTGGATCGACCGATGCCGAAGGCTCGGACATGGCGAACTATGTTTGCACCTCGTATCCCATCAATGCCGTTAGCGTCGGTTGGATGGGAACCTCGCGCAACGAAAACGTCACCTACAACGAGACGGCATTCCGTTCGGCCCATCCAGGCGGAGCTCAATTCGCTTTGGGGGATGGTTCGGTGAAATTCATTGCCGAAACGGTCGACTTTGCCACCTACACGGCACTAATGGATCGGGCAGACGGCGTCCCGGTCGGCGAGTATTAGGGGATGAACCAGGGGGCTGACTCCTCGTAGGAGTGGGCCTCCTGGTTTTCTACCTTCCTAAATCGATTTCATTATTCGTCTCTCTGAAGCCGGAAAGGTGTCATGAATAAAATATCTATCGCATTATGCCACTGCGCCCTTGTTGTCTCATTGTTTGCTCTGGTGGGGTGCTTCGGTGGGCCTGACGTGCCGGTCGGAAAGGTGACCGGAGTGGTCACCGAAGGAGGTAAGCCACTCTCCGGAGCGACGGTAACCTTCTTTCCTGAAGGGGGCCGACCATCGGTTGGAATGACCAATGACTCGGGACACTACGAACTGCTGTTTACCGAAAGCGTCAAAGGCGCGATGGTGGGAACGCATAAAGTGAACATCAGCTACGGCGGCCCACCTCCACCGGGTGAAGCCAGTCGCGAGAGGAAGGTGAAGCGGGGCCTGCCACCCACCAGCGTTGATTGGCCGGATCCCATCGAAGTAACCGATTCGTCCAATACGATCGACTTTGATCTTTAAGCGAGTTTCCAGTCGCTGCGGAGCTGCTCCGCATGATGGCGAATCTCGGCGATTTCACCTGAGTTTCTCTTTCGCTCGACATGCTTCATTTGCAACTTCATGCGTGAGCTGGTTTGAAGCTGGTCAAAATGTCGATCGAGAAAGTCCCAATAGAAGGTCGTGATCGGGCATGCCTCTGCCCCCACGGCCTTCTTGTGGTTGTAGGCACACCCTTGGCAGAAGTTGCTCATCTTGTCGACATAATTGCCGGTCGAGCAGTACGGCTTCGTCCCCACGATGTCCCCATCGCCATGCTGGCTCATCCCCAGCGTATTGGGCAGCGAGACCCAGTCGACCGCGTCCAGGTACATCGCCATGTGCCACTGGTGAAACTTGTAGGGATGCACGCCGGTCGTCAGCGCAAAGTTGCCCAACACCATCAGGCGTTGGATATGGTGCGCATAGCCATACTTCAAAATGTGAGAAAGCGACTGCCGGATGCACTGCATGTCGGTTTGGCCATCCCAGAAGAACGATGGCAACTCGGCTTGATGGTCGAAATGATTCATCTCGGCGTACTGCGGCATCTGCGTCCAATACACGCCGCGGATGAACTCACGCCAGCCCAGGATCTGCCGGACGAAGCCTTCGACACTGGCCAGGGGGGCCGCGCCTTCCCGGTACGCCTCGACCGCCGCGGCAACGCATTCTCGCGGATCTAGCAGCTTCAGGTTCATGCTCGTCGAAAGCCGCGAGTGATGCAGAAACGGCTCGTCGGTCCACATCGCATCTTCGTACTTGCCGAAGTCACGCAGATGATATTGGACGAAGTCCGAAAGCATCCGCCGGGCCTGGCCAGGGGTGACCGGCAGGTTGAACGAGTCGACCTCGCCGGGATGATCGGCGAATCGCTCTTTGACCAGCTTGATCACTTCCTTGGTAATGTCATCGTGCGAGAACGAAGTCGGTCGACCAAGATCGCCGGGGCCCTCTTTCGAGAACGACTCGCGATTGTCGTGGTCGTAATTCCAGGTTCCGCCGACCGGCTTGCCGTCTCGCATCAGGACGTCATGTTCCCGGCGCATCTGGCGATAGGACGTTTCCATCAGCAGCGACTTGCGTCCCTGGGCGAACTTATGAAACTGGTTCACCGTGCAGTAGAAATGCACGTCCGGCAGTATGTCGATCGGCACATTGTGCTTGGCGGCGGTTTTTTCCAGTAACTCCTTCACGCGGTAGTCGCCCGGCAGAACGACACGGATCGCTTTGGGCTTCTCCTTCTTGATCGTCTGGGCAAGGAGTTCGCCGAAAGACTTGCCGGAGTCCTTCCGCTTGTCGGCGTAAAGCTGATGGTATTGAACGGTTCGGCCTGCGTCGCTGAGTTCTTTGCGAAAGTGACGCATGGCGGATAGAAACAAGACGATCCGCTGCTTGTGGCTGGGGACGTAAGTAATCTCGTGGTCATTCTCGGCCATCCATAGCAGGTCCTTCTGTGGATCGTAGCCGTCGAATAGGGCCGAGTTGCGATCGAGTTGGTCGCCGAGTATCAATAGCAAGTGTCGCATAGGCTATACCTCTCTGTCGGTAGGGCAAACCTTCATAACCGAACGAATGTTAGTTAGACAACCAAGCGAGAGGGAGAACCAAATCGAGACTGCCATGGAGAACACATGCAATTTAGAATCCTTCACCTGTGTGCCCTCATGCTGGCATTCGGCTTAGCGTTTTGCGTCTATACACTCTCGCAGTCTTACTGGTATGCCTACGTATCCTTTGCGGTGCTCTTCTACATCGTCCTTGTTTTGCGACCCTCTGATGATACGCATTGGTTATCCACTAGCGTCAGGAGGATCTTGTTGGGCGTTCTATCCAGCTTAACGGCGACTTCCCTTGTTGCAGCCGTGCATGCATATGCTTACACCGTCTGGCGCGATTCTGGAGGTAATGTTGTAGTGAAACTCAGCCCTGAAGCGGCGGTTATTCAGACCATATTTGTAATCGTCAGCTACGGACTTCTCTTCATGCTCCCTGTAATTTGTTTCCAGTGGCTGGTTGGAAAACTACGACGATCCTTGACACCAGCGAATGATCGACCGGACGACCCGGCCACGTAGGCCGAATTATCTCGCCAAGCGGTCAACAATTGCCTATTGTTAACGGTAAGTCATCGCCTCGCTTTAAGGAGAGTCAACATGACGTCGCGCGTTGTCGATTTCTATTGTCATGAGGGAACCGATGCCCAGGGGCGAACGGTTCTCGATATGATCGCGATGACCGACAGCGAGTTGGAATCGCACCACGATATCATCCAGTGGATGTTTCCCCTGCATGAAACGTCCAGCGTGAATCCCGATTGCCCATTGGTCGACGAGCATTCGGCACACGTCTTGCGCGAGAACATCGATGCCCGGCAGCGGATGCACGAAATGATCACGCGGTTCGGACGATTTCTCGGATTCGAACTCGAAGAAGAGGGACAGTTCATCCCTGACCCGAGCCTGGAAAGCAACCGCGAGAACTGGCACTCTCCCATGAACCACAACCACTTGCGTATCACGCGGGTCATTCGCAGCATGAGGTTGTTTGGGTTTGAGAAGGAAGCCCAGGCGTTCTTCGACGCCGTATCCAAGTCGGCCATCGAGTCGCAGTGCGCGACCGAGCGAACACTGGCCTATTGGAAACAGGCATTGGAAGACCCCGTGTTCGCATCCATTCGCTGACCAAGCTCTATTTCTTCTGGCTATGCTCGCTCAGCCAGGTGCCCAAGTTTTTACTAGCCCAGGTAATCGGCTTCTCGTCGACCAGCACTTCCATCCAGGCCGCGATGCCGGGCTCTTGCTTGAGTACCTTCGGCGTCTGGACGGGGCCAAGGACACAGATGGCCGACGCCCAGGCATCCGCCTCGGTTGCCGTTTTGGCGAAGACCGTCACCGTAGCGCGATGATCGACCCCGTAGCCTGTCCGCGGATCAAGGATGTGCGAATAACGTTTGCCGTCATGTTCGAGAAACTGAAACGCGTCCCCGGACGTGGCAACCGCGCACCCAGAGAGGTAGGCGACCAGTATCGGCGGCTGCTTCGGATCGAGCCCGGCAATGCCGACTCGCCAGCCTGGCTCACCGCGCGGAGCACCCGTTACGGCGATGTCTCCGCCGGCATCGACCAGCGCGCGCGTGATGCCATGTTTCGTTAGCACTTCGATCGCTCCGTCGATGGCGTATCCTTTCGCGATGCCTCCGAGGTCGATCCGCATGTCGCCGACGGCCAGGCTCACCGCGTGCTGCTTTTCGTCAAGCGTCATGTGCTGAGCACCCACGCTGGTTCGTACTTCTTCAATCCGCATGGGGTCCAATTGGCCGCGGCGGCGGAATCTTCGCCACTCTTTGGTCAGGGGGCCGACCGTCACGTCGAAGGCCCCATGCGACGCTCGATTGACGGCGTGAGCCTGATTCAGCACGTTCCACAGGTCGTCGCTCACCGAAATGGGCTCGGAAGTGGGAGATTTTGCAGAAAGCAGAAGCACCTCGGAATCACTCCGATAATCGCTACAAATCTGCTCGATCTCACGGATGCGTGCGAAGGCCTCGTCTGTCGCTTTTTGAAAAAGCTGGGCATCCTCGCAATCGGCCACTATGCGGACGATTGTCCCCATGTGCGGCTGGCTGACCGTGAGAAGGGAAGCCTCGTCCGCGCACAAATGTGATGCGGTCGCACTGAGAGCGACAAGAAATGCCCCCCAGATTACGGCTGCGTTTGAGAATGGTAACGTCATGATCGCTCCGACATATCGCACAGGAGGGGGCAAAAAAATTTCACGCAAGCCCTTATCTCGCCTGGAAATAATTGAATCGAAATTGAGAATCCAGTATGCTTTAAGCTTACCCTCATGGTACGACGCACGTCTAAATTTTTCCCACCTCGCCCTATCTAATATTTACGCTTAACGGAGAGTCTCCATCTATGGCTAAGAAAGATTCGAAGAATAAGACCGACGCAGCCCAGACTTCGCGGCGCGACTTCATTAAGACTGGTTCGTCCATGCTCGTTGCCGGTGGTGCCATCGCAGGTACGCTGAGCATTGCCCAAAGCGCCCATGCTTTCGGTAGCGATCAAATCAAGATTGGTTTGGTTGGCTGTGGTGGTCGTGGTACCGGTGCTGCCGACCAGGCCATGAACACCGAGGGCGACACCAAGCTCGTCGCGATGGGCGACGTCTTTGAAGATCGTCTGCAACAGAGCCTTCGTTCGCTGAAGAGCCGTCACGCCAAGCAAATCGACGTGCCGGAAGATCGTCAATTCGTTGGTTTTGACGCCTATAAAAAAGTGATCGATTCCGATTGCGATCTGGTGATCCTGGCCACCTCGCCTGGTTTCCGCCCGCTGCACTTTGAAACCGCAGTGAACGCCGGCAAGCACATCTTCATGGAGAAGCCAGTCGGGACCGACGCTCCCGGCATTCGCCGCGTGCTGGAAGCCAACAAGATCGCCAAGGAAAAGAACCTGGCCGTCGCCGTTGGTCTGCAGCGTCACCATGAAAAGGCCTACATCGAAACGATCAACCGCCTGAAGGATGGCGCGATCGGCGACATCATCTTCTGCCGAGCCTACTGGAACTCGGGTGGCGTTTGGACTCGTAACCGTTCTGCCTCGCAGACCGAACTCGAATACCAAATGCGTAACTGGTACTACTTCAACTGGCTGTGCGGCGACCATATCGTCGAGCAGCACATCCACAACATCGACGTCATCAACTGGTTGATGGATGGTCCGCCGGAAACCGCTGAAGGCCAAGGTGGTCGCCAGGTTCGTAAGGGTGCTGACAACGGTGAAATCTACGATCACCACATGATCGAATTCACCTATCCCAACGGCGTAAAGATGCTGAGCTCCTGCCGCCACATTCCTGGCTGCTGGAATAGCGTTTCGGAACATGCCCACGGCTCGAAGGGTTATGCCGACATCAGTGGCGGCAAGATCTACGATGCCAAGGGTGATCTGGCTTGGAGCTATGGCCAAGGCGGCCGTGGTGGTCACCAGGAAGAGCACCACGACTTGTTCGCTTCCTTGCGAAAAGGCGAACGTCCGAACGAAGGGGACTACGGTGCCCACAGCACGATGACCGCGATCTTCGGTCGTATGGCTACCTACTCCGGTGGTCACAGCGGCAAGGGTGGTCAGGTTCTAAAGTACCAGGACGCCTTGAATTCGGAAATTGCCCTGGCTGACTTCGACAAGTTGACCAGCATGGACGACGAAGCACCGGTCAAGCCAAATCCAGAAGCCGCCGAAAAGCAGCGCGAACAGTCCCCTTACGTCGTTCCGATGCCAGGCGAATCGATCACCATCTAAGTGTTGGTGCATTGATGTAATGCGAGAAAACCCAAGAGGGGGCGGGCCGGATGGCTCGCCCTTTTTTTGTAACTCTTGCCGATTATGAATGGAACTTCATGAAAACAGGCCCGATTCGGCCCTGCCCAAATGCCCGGCCCTTTTTATGATACAAGATGGCAATTTCTTCGCAGGGACGATTACTGACGAGACACCATGGTACGGTCACGCATAGGAACCTACATCTTACTGCTGGTAGTAGCTTTAAGCTTTGTGACCCTGGTGGCCATGACCTGGGCCGCCGGTCGAGAACGGCAGGCAGCCGTTCGTCAGGAAAGAATTCGGAACCTGGAAACGGCTGTCGAGTTGGTGAAGGCCAGCGTTCTCAACGAAGAAGACCCCAACCTGCTGGACGAAGACCGACTTCAGCGCCACGTCAAACGATACGCCGCCGAGTCAGGCTTCTACCTCACGATCATCAGCGATGGCGGCCGAGTCTTGGCCGACTCCCTGTACCCGCCAAGGCGGATGGAAAACCAACGCGATCTGAGCGAGTTTCGCGATGCCGATGCACGGAAATTTGGTTACGCCGAGCGGCTGCTGGTCGATCAAGACGTGACCATGTTGATGGTCGCACAGCGGGTTGTCCACGACGGAAATACGATCGCGTTCGTCCGTGCCGGGATGACCAAGTCCAATCTCGACAGTTCCGGCGGAGCGATCGCACTGGTCGTGGGCTGTATCGCCATCGGGACGATCATCGCCGGTGTCGTGCTGACCCGCATCGTCGAAACCAAAGCCGTCGATCCCGTCATCGACCTGACCGATGCCTGCGACGCGTTGGCTGAAAATGGCGAGATGAAGCACCTCTGGAATTCGTCGCGCGATGAACTGGGACAACTGGTGCGGCATTTTCAAGCCATGGCACTGGCCGTCACGCAGCGCGAGACGGCCCTCCGTGATCAAGCCAACCGGATCGAAACGGTGCTGGGAAGTATGGTCGAAGGAGTTTTGGCTGTGAACTCGGACCGCGTGGTGCTACTGGCGAACCACGCTGTGCGGCGACTATTGGGGATTCGCGTCGACAAGGTCGAAGGCCGCCCGTTGATCGAAGTCACCCGCATTCGCGCGCTCGACCAGTCGGTCCAGCAGGCCATGACGACCGGCGAAGCATGTTCGACCGAGTTCGAGGTTTCGTCCCCTTATCGCCGGGTGATCAATATCCAGGCGAACTGCCTGCCGGGCGATCCGTGCCCCGGCGTGGTGTTAGTGCTGCACGACATGACCGAACTGCGTCGTCTGGAAAACCTCCGGCGCGAATTCGTGGCGAACGTTTCCCATGAACTCAAAACACCCCTGGCCGCGATTCGCGCCTACGCCGAAACGCTGCACATGGGGGCCGTCGACGACGCCGAGAACCGCGACTACTTCCTCGGACAGATCACCGATCAGAGCGATCGTCTGCACGATCTGATCATGGACATGCTGCAGTTGGCCCGCGTGGAAGCCGGACAGGAAGTCTTCGACATCACCGACGTGAACGTCGCGGACATCGCCCAGTGGAGCGTCGATTCCCTGCGCGACAAAGCAGCCGCGAAGGATATTCGCCTGGTGGTTGAATCGGCCGAGGACGACGAGGTGTACGTCCGGGCCGATGAAGAAGGCTTGCGAACGATCGTCGGGAACCTGGTCGACAATGCCGTGAAGTACTCGGGCAAGCCCGGTGACGTGCTCGTCCGCTGGAAGACCGAAGGGGATCAGGTCGCCATCTCGGTGCAAGATCATGGCATTGGCATTCCCCAGGAAGCCCAGGATCGGATCTTTGAGCGGTTCTTCCGCGTCGATAAGGCTCGTTCTCGCGAAATGGGTGGTACTGGCCTGGGGCTTTCGATTGTGAAGCACTTGGCCAGTTCGTTTGGGGGTGGCGTCGACCTGGAAAGTGCCCCAGACGAGGGGTCTGTCTTCACAGTTCGGCTGAAAAGAAGTCGGGTTCTTACAAATTAACAATTGCGTTTACATTGTCTTAATAGTTTAGGGTTAACATAAGGTTCATCGAAAGCACCTCATTTCTGCCTCCTATGGCAGCCCCTGCGGGGAAAGAGGCCATTGCTTTCGATCCGAAGCCGGCGGAGCCGAGCGGACCACGGACCTAAGATATCCCTCGTAAGACACACGATGCCACTCCATCTGCAACGCGATCTCGATCACCTCCATCACGAGGTGCTATCGCTATCTGGAGTGGTCGAGGAAATGCTTGAGAAAGCAACGCGAGCACTCTTTGAACGCAACGCGCACATTGCCAACGAAGTGATTGATATCGACATCATCGTCGACGAGCGCGAAGTACAGATCGAAGAAGAATGCCTGAAAGCTCTCGCGCTGCACCAGCCTGTCGCCGTTGATCTCCGACGCATCGCGACGGTTCTAAAAGTCAACAACGACCTGGAACGGATGGCAGACCTCACGGTGAACCTGGCCGAGCGAGCCAAGAGCGTGATCGAGTTCCCCACGTTCGTCATTCCCAAACGCCTAGCCCGCATGGTCGACATGACCAAAGGGATGGTCTCGGACGTGCTCGACTCGTTCGTCAACATGGACAGCGCCGCCGCTGCCCGAGTCGGCGCGATGGACTCTCAAGTCGACCGCATGAACTGCGAGATCATCGAAGAGCTTCAGAAGGTGATGCGTGAACGCCCTGATCAAGTCGTTCCGGCGCTGCACTGCTTTTCGGCCAGCCGACACATCGAACGAATTTCCGATCATGCCGTCAATATTTCGGACGACGTGATTTACATGGTAGAGGGAGTCATCGTCCGGCACCGTTTTTCTGGCGGCGGCGAAGCAGACTCCATGACACGTGACTGATAACCTTTTTTGTTTTAGTAAATTGGACCTAAACATGGCCCGAATGAAAATTCTGATTGTCGAAGACGACCGAGCTTTGGCGGACGTGTTGGCTTACAACGTGCGTCAGGCCGGCTACGAGGTGCTCTCCGCCTACGATGGTCAGGATGGCTTAACCCAGGCGCAAGTGAAGACGCCGGATATGGTAATTCTGGACCTGATGCTTCCGGTCGTCGACGGCCTGGAAGTATGTCGCCGGCTGCGGGCAGACCCCGCCACCAAAGACGTGATGGTGCTGATGCTGACCGCCAAGGCTGAAGAGTCGGATCAACTGATCGGCTTCTCGCTGGGCGCGGACGACTACGTCACCAAGCCATTCAGCGTGAAGGTTCTGCTGGAACGGATCAAAGCCTTGGAACGTCGCCGCCGAGGCACCGAAGCGACCACGACCGATGTGGTTGCCAGCCAAGGCGTGACGATCGACCGTCGCCGCCATCGTGCCACCGTCCATGGCAAGCCGCTGCAACTGACCCGTAGCGAGTTCCGCCTGCTGGAAACGCTCACTCGCCAGCCAGGCCGCGTGTTTGACCGCTCGGAACTGATCGACGCTGCTTTGGGTGAAGACACCGTCGTGATGGAACGAACGATCGACGTTCACGTGCGGGCACTTCGCCGCAAGATGGCTGAGTTCGCCGACCTGATCGAAACCGTACGCGGTGTCGGTTACCGCTTCCGCGATCCAGGTGCCAGCCCCAGCAGCGATGCCGACGCCGACGAGGATTACGCTGAGCCAGCCAGCAGCTCGCGAGCGTAACTTTTTCTGGACGTACTTCAACCGGTCCAGCGAAAACTATCAAGAGAACGAGCAGAACGACTCGTTCTCTTTTTTGTGCGCCCAGCCATGGCGAATCGTCGGCATAATCCTCTCAAGCCGTCATCGGCAGTGTCTGATTCGATCAAATTGATGACCGACTTGCGCTCGTTTCTTCCGCCTACATTCTGGTATACTGGCTGGCTTTACCCCACAGCATCTCTCCCATCTGGCTTCCCAATCACGGGCAGCTGGTTGTTGAATACGGCCGACTATGAAAAAGATCACCAAGCTTCTGGCAGCCAACCGTAGTGAAATTGCCATCCGTATCTTCCGCAGTGCCCACGAACTGGGAATTCGGACGGTCGGGATGTATTCCTATGAAGATCGTTTCGCTCTGCATCGTTTCAAAGCGGACGAAGCCTATCTGATTGGTCAGGAAGGTGAGCCGGTTCGGGCCTATCTCGACATCCCCGGCGTGATTCACTTGTGCAAGACGCACGGCATCGATGCCATCCATCCGGGTTACGGCTTCATGTCTGAAAACCCCGACTTGGCCGATGCCTGCGAGAAAAACGGCATCGTTTTCGTCGGGCCGTCGAAACGCTGTTTGGAGATGCTGGGCGACAAAACGGCTGCCCGGAACGTGGCCAAGCAGGCGGGCGTGCCGATTCTGGGTGGTAGCGACGCCGCGATTGAAGATGTCGCGGCTGGTCGCCAGCTGGCCGAAAAGATGGGCTTTCCGATCATTCTGAAAGCCGCCAAAGGGGGCGGTGGTCGCGGGATGCGAGTCGTGAAGACGTCGGAAGAATTCGAGGCCGCCTTCAAAGAAGCCCAGCGCGAGTCGCTTAACGCGTTCGGCAGCCCCGACATCTTCATCGAGAAGTTCATCCAACAGGCACGCCATATCGAAGTGCAGCTCTTGGGAGACAAACAAGGCAACCTGGTGCACCTCTACGAGCGTGACTGTAGCGTGCAGCGGCGTCATCAGAAGGTGGTCGAAATCGCGCCGGCACCCAAGCTCGATCCCCAAACGCGGCAAGCCCTATGCGATGCGGCCGTCGCTATTGGTAAGGCGGTCGATTACTACGCCGCGGGTACCGTCGAGTTTCTGGTCGATGCCCAGACGGGCGAGTTCTACTTCATCGAAGTGAACCCGCGCATTCAGGTCGAACATACCGTCACCGAAGAAATCACCGGGATCGACCTGGTGAAGTCGCAGATTCTCGTCGCCCAGGGGGAATCGCTCGATCATCCCGAGATCGGCATTCCTAACCAGGAGTCGGTCGTGCCGTTTGGCTTTGCCCTGCAGTGCCGTGTCACTACCGAAGACGCCTCGAATAAGTTCATGCCTGACTATGGCCGCGTGACCCACTACCGCAGCGGCGCCGGCATGGGCGTGCGTCTGGATGCCGGTAGCGCGTTTAGTGGCGCCGTGGTGCATCCTTATTACGACTCGCTGCTGGTGAAGGTCACCGCGCGGGGGCGCCGCTTCGTCGATGCCGCGCGTCGCATGGAACGCGTGCTGCAAGAGTTCCGCGTGCGAGGCGTGAAGACGAACATTCCGTTTCTCAGCCGATTAATGAAACACCCCACGTTCATCGATGGCATGTGTACCACGCGCTTCATCGACGAAACGCCTGAGCTGATGCAATTCACCCCGCGAAAAGACCGCGCGACGAAGCTGCTCAAGTTCCTCGGTGATATTGCCGTCAACGGGAATCCCCTCGTCAAAGATCGAGCAATCTCCAAGCGTCGCGATCCGGCACCTACGCCAGCGATCGATGAAGACGCGCCGCTGCCCAAGGGATCGCGTGATCGCTTCAAGGAACTCGGCAGTGAGAAGTTCGCCCAGTGGGTTCGCGACCAGAACCAACTGCTGTTCACCGATACGACTTTCCGCGATGCCCACCAAAGTCTCTTGGCCACGCGGGTGCGTACCAACGACCTGCTGAACATCTCGCCGGCGTATGCTCACAACTGTGCCGATCTGTTTTCGATCGAGATGTGGGGCGGGGCGACCTTCGATACGACGATGCGATTCTTGAAGGAATCGCCGTGGCAGCGGCTGGCCGACATGCGCGAGCGGATTCCGAACATCCTATTCCAGATGTTGCTGCGGGCATCCAATGCCGTCGGCTACACCAACTACCCCGACAACGTCGTCAAGGCATTCGTTGAGGAGGCCGCTCAGGCCGGGCTCGATGTGTTCCGCGTGTTCGATGCCCTCAACTGGGTGCCGAACATGAAGGTCGCCATGGACGCGGTCATCGAGTCAGGTGCCATCTGCGAAGCTTCGATCTGTTATACCGGCGACATCAGCAACCCGAAACGCGACAAGTACACGCTGCAATATTACGTCGACCTGGCCAAGCAGTTGGAATCGATGGGGGCCCACTTCCTGGCCATCAAAGACATGGCCGGGCTATGCAAGCCTACCGCTGCTCGCAAGCTGATCAAAACGCTGCGCGAAGAGATCGGCCTGCCGATTCACTTCCACACCCACGACACGGCCGGCATCCAGGCCGCTTCGATCCTGGAAGGGGCCGAGGTAGGGCTCGACATCGCCGACGCGGCCATGGCGCCACTCTCTGGAGGCACCTCGCAGCCGAACCTCAATACGGTCGTCGAGATGCTGCGAGGAACACCGCAGGAAAGCAAGCTCGGCACCAGGCAGATCGACGAAATCGCCGAGTACTGGCGATCGGTTCGCGAGTTCTACACGCCGTTTGAAAGCACCGTGCTGCCAGCAACCGCCGACTTGTATCGGCACGAAATGCCTGGCGGTCAGTACACCAACTTGTTCCAGCAAGCCCACGCACTGGGGCTTTCCGATCAATGGTCGGACATCTGCGAGATCTACGCCCAGGTAAACGAAATGCTGGGGGACATCGTGAAGGTGACCCCCACGTCGAAAGCCGTCGGTGACATGGCGCTGTTCATGGTGGCCAACGAACTGACGCCCGAGGACGTACTCAATCCCGAACGTGAACTGGCCTTCCCGGCTTCGATCAAAGACCTGCTGGGGGGACGCATGGGACAGCCGCCAGGCGGTTTCCCGGAAGGCCTCCAAAAGCGGGTGATGCGGGACGAAGCAATCCTGACGACCCGTCCTGGCGAAAGCTTCGAGCCTGCTGACTTCGACGACGCGGCAGCCAAGGTCGAGAAGATCCTGGGCCGCAAGCCAAGTCGCAACGAAGTGGTGTCGTACCTTTTGTACCCCAAGGTATACGAAGAGTTCGCCAAGCATGAAGTCGAGTTCGGCGACATCAGCAATCTGCCCACGCCGGTCTTCTTCTACGGCCAGGAGCCAGGGGAAGAACTGGTGATCGATATCGAAAAAGGGAAGACGCTGATCGTGAAGTTCCTGACGGTGAGCGATCCGCACCCCGATGGCACGCGGGTTGTCTTCTTCGAACTCAACGGCCAGCCGCGCGAAGTCAGCGTGCTGGATCACTCGCTCGAATCGGACGTTCCCAAGCGTCAAAAGGCGGATGCTGCCGACCCGAAACAGATCGGTTCGTCGATGCCTGGCATGGTGGTGACCATCGCCGTCGAGCCAGGCGAGAAGGTCGCCAAGGGACAGAAGCTACTTTCGCTCGAAGCGATGAAAATGGAAACCACCGTCTACGCCGAAGTGGCCGGAACGGTCGAAGAGGTTCTGGTCAAACCAGGCAGCCAGGTCGAAACCGGCGATCTCATGATTCGCCTGTCGTAATTCCTGTCCCCTCTCCACCGTCTGCGCATAGAGAGGGTGAGGAGGCAGACCGCAGGTCAAGCACTGCATGCGAAGCTAGTGTTCCCATCGCCGGGCCACAAGCGGCTCATGCATCGAGTAGGAACAAGAGGGATGGTTTCCATCTTGGTAACGTCCATTCATTAGCCGCTTGTCGGCGATGCCGACCCAGAGAGGAATCTCTCTGGGCCACCCCTGATTCGTTGGGCGATACGAGGGAAACGTCGTTCCAGAAACCCTTGTATGTTGAAATCTGTTTAGATTTACATTGGAATCAAGCTATCCCACGTAGTGAGCGTAGCGAACGGAGTGGGATAGCTTTGCGGATCGCGAGATCGATAACCCTCGGGTCGTCAGAGGCCGTGGGTGAGCTAGATACCGGTCCGCTTTTTTGAGATTTAGCCCGAACAGTCGCTGGGGCCGCTGCCTGGCAAGCCCGCATTAGCAAGGAAGGGAGAAGCTCGAATTTGATGTTTATTGGAATTGATGTCTCGAAAGACAAACTTGATGTTGCGATCGGTGACGCCGTACGGCAATGGCCCAACACGCCGGAAGGCCATCAACAAATTGTTCAAGAGCTGAAGTCGCTCTCGATTGACGGAGTCGTTCTGGAAGGCACTGGTGGATACGAGAAAGCCATCGTTGGTGAACTGGGCGCCGCATTACTTCCGGTGGCAGTCGTCAATCCACGGCAAGTACGAAACTACGCTCGCGCGACCGGCAAGTTGGCCAAGACCGACGAGATTGACGCGTGCATCCTGGCCGAGTTTGGCCAAGCCGTTCGCCTCACGTTTCGGCCGATTCCCAGTAAAGAACAGCTGCGTTTGCAGCAGCAAATCGCTCGTCGACGACAATTGATTGGCATGCTGACGGCGGAGAAGAACCGCCTCCAACAGTCGGATGACAAGCTTGTCCAGCGCAGCATTAAGGCCGTGATTCGAACGCTCCAAAGTCAGCTCGATCAACTAGATGGCGACCTCCAGCAAACCATTCAGCAGACGCCTGTTTGGCGAACCAAAGACGATCTGCTCAAAAGTGTTCCTGGCATCGGTCCCCATACTTCACTGTCTCTCTTGGCGGAACTTCCCGAACTTGGCAGCTGCTCGCGGCATCAAATCGCGGCGTTGGCAGGCGTGGCCCCGATCAATCGCGACAGCGGCAAGTTCCGCGGAGTGCGCACCACGTGGGGAGGGCGTACGACCGTTCGCTCCGCGCTCTACATGGCGACGCTCTCAGCGATCCGCCACAATCCCAAGATTAAACCGTATTACCGTCGACTGCGAGACGCCGGAAAGCGTGCGAAAGTTGCCATCGTGGCGTGCATGAGAAAGCTACTGTGCATCCTCAACGCCATGCTTCGAGAACAAAAAACATGGCAGACCACGCCCCAAACGGCTTGAAATTAAACACAGTCGCTCACTCTAGCCCTCTCCCTGCGAAGGAGAGGGGACAAGATATCAGAAGATCTTTTATGAGCGATTGGTTTCCTGAACCTGCAAAACGCGAGATCGAGCGTCAGGCTGCTTTCTCGCTGGTCGATGTTTTTGACGAGTTGCCATCGACCAGCGATCACGCGCTGGCCAACCTGGCGGCGTACAGCCAGCGTCTGCCGGCGCTGGTCGTGGCGCGCAGGCAAACCAAGGGGCGGGGCAGGGGATCGCGCAGCTGGTTTGCTGGCGACGGTGCGCTTACGTTCACGGCGATGTTGGGCACGCAGGATACTCCGATCGAGCCCTGCAACTGGCCGCGGTGTTCGCTCATCGCTGGGGTCGCGATGTGCCAAACGTTGGAAACATTGAGTCAGTCGGAAGCCTTTCAGCTGAAGTGGCCCAACGACGTCTTCCTGGCCGGAAGAAAAGTGTGCGGCATCCTGGTCGAGAAGCGAGACGCGGCAGAGCCTGTCTTGTGCGTCGGGATTGGCGTGAACGTGAACAACTCGCTGGAAGACGCCCCGGCCGACGTGCAGCAAAGAGCGATCGCCCTGACTGATGTTACTGGCGTGCAGCACTTTCTGCCGGAGATCTTGCTTGACTTTCTGACGCGATTTCAAACCCTCTGCATGCAGAACGTTGATTCGCTGGCCGGACTGCTGCCTTACTGGCAGACGCATTGTTTGCTGACGGGACGCGCGATTGAAACTCGTCAGGCCGATCAGACGATCTCCGGAGAGTGCCGCGGCATCGACGCGACTGGGGCACTGCTTGTCGAAACGCCTGCCGGGTCGTGGCAAATCGTCTCAGGCGAGATCGTCCGCTGGTGATGAGGCCTGCATGTGGCAGAAGTGGTACAGGAAGATGCCCGTGGCCATCGCCACGTTCAGCGAGTCACTGCCACGCTGCATCGGGATGGTGATCTGATGCGTGCAGTGGGCGAGCGTCTCTTCTTCGAGCCCGTACCCTTCGTTGCCAACCAGCAGCACGCTGCGCGGTGCTCGGCTGACTTGTGATAGGGGCGTTGCCGCGTCGGAGAGCACCGTCGCGAAGGTCTCGAAGCCGAGTGCGACAAGCTGCTTCAGATCGGCGGTGAAGTCTTCGCTTTCGACGATGGGGATTTTGAACGCGTGCCCTGTCGATACGCGCAGCGAACGCCTGGCGAACGGATCGGCACAGCCGTCGTCGAGCAGGATGGCATCAGCGCCAAACGCACAGGCCGCACGAATGATCGCCCCCAGGTTCTCGAAGTCTCCGATCTTCGAGGCCGCCAGGATCGTGGAAGTCGGCGGCACTTCGCCGGGGAAGACCGAATCGATACGGCTCCGCTTGGGACGCACGCCACAGGCCATTATCCCGCGATGAAAGTTGTACCCCACGAGTTCCTTGATATCGCTGCGCGACAAGACGTAGATCGGAAACTGGCCAATTCGCCGCAGGGGGAGTTCCGGGATCTTGGCTTCGTCGTCGACGAGAATCGACTCGACGTGAAACGGGCTATCGAGCAGCCGCTGAACGAGAAACTGGCTCTCGGCAACGAAGCAGCCGTCACGCATGTGGCTCTTCCGCTCGAACTCGCGTTGATAGCGAACGAGTTGGGGATCTTGGGGCGAGTTGATGTGGAGGATGTTGGGCGTCATAGAGGGCTATTCTACCGATCGATGGCCATTTCCCTAGAGGTACTCTTCTTGCGTGTGCCACTGCCGCCCTCGGCAGTGTGAATGCCTGGTACGTTCGATCCATTGGTACCGGGACGAATCACTGGAATACTTGTCACAAGATGTATCCCGCTTCTAGCTCACAATCAGCTTCTCACTGCCAAGGGCGGCAGTGCCACACATAACGAAGGCCTTCGAACGTAAAAAAGCCCTTGGAGCTGGGAACTTCCAAGGGCTGGGTCGGAATTCCTCTGAGTCGAGGTGAGAGTGACTCGTTAGCGGGCCGGAGCAAAGAAGGTGGTCTGCTCGATCACGACCGGCGGCATGGGGGGAACTTCGGAAGGAGACGTTTCCGGAGTTACCACGGCAGGCATCGGCTGAGGGGCTTGGCTGGGCATATAGTCCATGCTGTAGCCACAAGCGGGATCGCCGCAACCAACACCACAGGCTCCGCCGCAGTTGTTTCCACAACCACAGCCGTTGCCATTACCGCAACCGTTGCCGTAGCCACAGCAGCCGTTGTTGATGACGTTCCACTTCACTTCGCAGTCAGGGCACTTGTATTCCCACTTGGTCAATTGCTTGACCGAGCGAACTTTACCGCAACGCAGCGGCGAGCAGCAATCTTCCCAGGGGAAGCGTACCGCGGGAATGCAAACGTCTTTGCACTTGTCCGCGTAGCAGTTGTGTTCGACTTCTATTTGTTTCACTTCCGGCGAGCAGGTCTTGCCGTAGGACGAGCAGCACGTCGGCGTGCAGCACTTCGTCGCACAGCACCCGCTGCCGAAAAACAGCAGTCCGAGGCCAACAATGGCGAGGTAACGGTTCATGGAGATCGCTCCGTACTAATTGTTTTGCTTAGTTGATTTCCGCTGGTTGCCTGGCTCTTTAAGAGAGCCTGGCAATGGGTTTCATTCACGGCACACGCTAGAAGTCGACACTAAATCGACAGCCGATCATTTGATACCAGCCTGCGTCCGTGCTTACTCCGGAAACTACACGTTCAGACAAACGCCCTTGAATGTAGTTCAATTGCCAGTGAGCGTTCGGATTCCACCACCAGTTCAAACCGAAGGTCACACTTTCACCGACACCACCGAAGACGTCTTCATCCGTGAAATCGCAGTACGAGTAGCGAGCGGCAACCTGCCAAGCACCCCACCCGTAGCTTTTGCATCCATCACAACGATTGACCAACCAAAAGTTCTCGATGGGCTTGGGGCGATCGAGTGTGCCCGAATCACGACTCCATGGCGAATATTCGCCGGTGAGCCAGTAAGCAAGATAGAAGTAACCGCCATGGAAATTGGTATCAGGTTCCGCGCCACGATCAGCGTGAACGGCCATGTACTCGCCGACGAACGAGAACGCACCAACGTTAACGACGCTTTCAAGCCCGATCATCTGGTAGTTCGCCGCTCCGAGAACGCCGGTGTCGATCCAGCGTTCATCCGATCTAGCTTCGGGGCGTGTGCGGAAACGGTCAGCACCGCCACTACTTGGGAACGCAGCCGTACCCGAAACGGCCCAGTGAGCGTAACCGCGTCCACCGGAGGTTTCGTCGTACCAGATGGTATTGGCCAATCGCCCGGCGAATTCTGATTGGTAGTTGTCGGTGTATTGTCCGCCGGATCCCTGGAGATCATTCATGATGTAGGCACCGTAACGCCAGTTCCAAGCCTGATCGTCAGACAAACCATACGACGCGGCACCGACACGCCGAGCATCTTGGTTGATTGCTTCAACGATGAAAGGACGTTCCATGAAGACGTTGTAACGACTGGAGTTTAAGTGATCCAAACCATAAGGACGCTTCTGGTTACCAATGAGTACCGTGTGCAGAAATGGTAGATCATCCCAGCCGAAGTAAACGTCTTTGATTACCATGTCGTTAGGTTGGGCGAAGTCGAATTCGCTTTTGTAGATCATCGTCTCACTAAGGTTGCCCTGGATGCCGAGACGAATTCGACGGAAGCCAAGAAAGTCTTCCGGGCTTTGATCCACGTTGTCGGTTTCAATGAAGTTGGGGAGTTCCGAATCCTCAGGGAAATGCCAGTAGTCAGCATGAATACGCCCTGTCCACTTCTGAGTGGGTTTCATCAGGATGTCGACTTCTTTGCAAGCTTCCTCAGCCGCTTCTGCTTCCAGCTTTTCAACACGCTCGAGCAAGTTGTAGTACGAAGCGGCTGAAACCGTGTCGACAGCAGGCAGCGCTTGTGGAACTTCCGGAGCGGCGTAGAACTGCTGCGGTTGCTCGTAGGTGTTTTGATGCGTTGGCGCGCCTGCGTACGGTGCGCTGTAGATCGACTCTTGACCGTAGCCAAGAGCAGGTGCCAATGCGCCCAAACAAATCCCCAGGGCGCGGCAAGTCCAGCTAGTTTTCATCGTGTGGGTTTCCATACTTCACAAATTACGTTCATCCTGAACGGAAAGTGACCAATGCCTAGCTGCGATAATCGGAATGTGCTGCAAACCAGGCAGATCGATTTCAAGCGGCGCGGAAGAACCCAACCGGCTGTAAGATTTGCTAGAGAAGTTGCTTCAAGAGTTTCCCGAACAAGCGATAAAGCACACAAATCCGGAACGAGCAACTGATACGATCGTCATCGGCGGTGCTAGCGTCTCAAGGGAAATGATTCGCAAGAGCGGAATAGACCTCACGAACGTTCAAAAAAAGAACTCGGCACACCGGATGGAGTGCGCCGAGTCCACATTGGTAAGGGGCAGCTTACCAACATATTTACGCGGTATTCATGAGCCGCGAGGACTGGATGGTTGGATTGTATTGCTTTTGACGAACCGTATCAGGTTATGCCTCCCCCAACGGGAGTAGACTGTCTCTTGGCCTTGCCATTTCTTTGAACGTCCGTAGTCCCATTGGGCCGGATGTCGACTTCCTTTTGAAATTTGCCATGCAGCTGACTCCAATCGATCACTAGCGTGCCGCCCGTCTTCTCGTGCTGTTTCGCCCAGTCCATCAGCGACTCGAAGCAGGCATGGTCAACGTAAGTGAGGTTGCTCAGATCGACGTGCAACTCAACGTTATCGGGAATCTCTTCCAAACGCTGCGCCAGGATCGGAAGCCGCAGGAAGGTGGCCGCCCCATGGAGACTGAGCGAGGCCTTCTGCTCTTCTTCGTTGACGTACAGATCGGCCTCGAACCGCGTGAACGTCACCAGCAGTTTGATCGCCGAAAGCACGATCCCCGCGATCACGCCGATCAAAAGATCGAAGCTGACAATCAACACGACCGTCGTCGCATAGATCGCGAACTCGGACCAGCTTGTTTTATAGAGTTCCTTGATCTGCTTAATGTTCACCAGCTTGAAGCCGGTGTAAACCAGCAGGGCGCCCAGTGCGGCACGCGGCACCAGCGTCAAGATCTGGGGCAAAAAGACGATGAACAGCAACAGCCAGGCACCATGCAGGATGGTCGCCCCGCGGGTTTGACCCCCGGCGTTGACGTTGGCCGAACTTCGCACGATCACGCCGGTCATCGGCAAGGCACCCACCAGACCGCAGGCCATGTTGCCGATTCCCTGGGCGGTGAGTTCCTGATCGTGGTTAGTTTTGTGCCCGGGCTTCATCTTGTCGACAGCCGTCGCACAAAGCAGCGTTTCGGCACTGGCCACCAAAGCGATCACCAACGCCGAGATGTAGACCGATGGATCGACGACGAAGTTCATCCACTCAGGCGTCGAGTTGAGAAACGAGACTTCGTCCAACAGGTTTTCAGGGATCACCAGGTTTTGAATCTCGAAGCTAAGCACCATGGCAACGACGGTTGCCAAGCTAATCCCCAGCAGGGCCGCCGGAATCAATTTGAGCCTTTTGGGTGCGAATGATTGCCAGAGCATCATTGTCGTGATCGTGACGATTCCAATCGCGCCCGCGAGGTGATGGTGCGGAGTGCCCTCGGTCAGGTCGAAGCACTTCCAGATCGCTTCGGGAATGGTGGCCATGTATTGCAGACCACCGTGCGCTTTGTGGCCGTGCCACAAAGCCTGGTGATCGAGCATCACGTGAAACTGGCTGACGATGATCAGGATCCCGATCCCGGCCAGCATGCCGTTGATCACTGCCGGCGAAACCGCCTGGAACCAGCGTCCGATCCCAAGTTTTCCCGCGACGGCTTGAATCGCCCCGGCGACCAGCACCGAAAGCCCCAGCGCGGACAATGCATAGGTCATCGCAGCCCCGTCCGCGGCTTCTTCCGGCCCGGAGAAGAAACCGAGGAACTTCGCTTTCTGCTGGGCGATGATGTCCGCCACGATGACGAACAGCCCCGCGGCCGGCCCACTGACTTGCAGAGGCGAGCCGCTAAAGATGCCCACGATCAGGCCACCGATGATGCCGGTGATCAGGGCCCTCGCGGGATTGACCCCCACGGCGACCGCGATTCCGATGCAAAGCGGCAGGGCAACCAGGAAAACGACGATCGAAGAAACGAAGTCTTTCCTGAACGTACCTGCGAAGTAGCCACCGGCATCCGTTTGGGGTGTGTCTTGTTTAGCCATGGGGTTGCTTCCGTGAAAAAAAGTTGGTTCAGGCAATTCGAACGTTGCAGTCAACGAACCGATTGATTTCTGGAGCAAGGACAGTCACCTTGCCGGTCTCGAAGTCGTAAAGCCAGCCGTGCAGTCGAAGGCTGCCCGCTTCGACTGCGTCGGCGACTTCAGGGAAGGTCATCAGGTTTCGCAGTTGGAGGCGAATATTGGCTTCGACGATCTGCGTCAAACGATCCACGTGAGGATTGACGGACAGATCTTCGAGTGCTTTTTTCGACAACGAGACCCACTTGCCAACTTCCGGCATGCTGGTGACCGCCTCCGGGGTCATCAGTCCCTGCATGGCCCCGCACTTGGCATGACCACAGACAATGATTTGCGGGACTCTCAACGCTTTGACGGCATACTCGATGGTGGCCGCCATACCCAAGTCGGCTTCACCCTTACGACCGACGATGTTGCCTGCGTTGCGAATGACGAAAATTTCGCCCGGCTCGCAGTTGGTAAACAGCTCGGGATTCACTCGGGAATCACTGCACGTGATGAACAGGGCTTCAGGGCTTTGGCCCCGTCCCAGTTCTTCAAAACGGCTCTTCTTTTTGGGGAAGGTGTTTTTCTGAAATTGCGTCACACCGGTTAATAGATCGCGCATGGAATCGTCTTCTTTGCGAATAGCAGGCTCTTAGGGGGAAGAAACCCAAGCTGCCGTGGTGCTGATATACCAGGGACCAAGCGGCGCCAGGGAAACACGATTTCAGATGCCGCTTTGAACGAAAGTCAGCGGAACTGAGACCGAGAATGGGCGGCTGCTAACAGAAATTGCGCAACGTGGTTTCGTTAAAACGAACCGTACAAGCGCATAGCAGCCTGCTAAGAGCTAACAGTTGATGTTTCCGCCGAAACCGTTGTGGGTGGCCACCATCACGGACGGAATGCCAGAACGAGCGGACGTGAATCGACTCCATTGGGGAAGCGAGTATGCTTCCAGCGTCGATCGCGATCCGCGGGCAATGCGTTGTGTTTGACGCGAGGAGGCCGTTCGTTCGTGAACTTCCTCTTCCTCGGTCTGGGTATTGCTGCCTTGCGATGCTTCCTGCAATGGCGTGCTTCCAGCGGTCATCGCACCGGCCAGCCGCGGGCGGGTAGCCGGCAACAGCAGGGCGAGAATCAGCAGAAGGTAAAGCCAACGGGGTTTCATTCACGCAGCCTATCAGAAAACGCCAAGCATATCTCTCCCTTTACGTAAGGAGAATGCTCATCGTTCATATCGGCAATGAAATCGGAAAACCCGAAGTCATTGTCCATAAAGAAGGATAGGTAAGCCAGATGCTGTCGTCCAACCCAGAATGATACTCTTCGCGCGGAATTCAGCGAAGAAGGTATTTAATGCGGGTTTTGGCAACCTTAGCAGCTAAAAAAGGAAAGGGGACCCGATTATCCGGTCCCCTCACGGCATCGAAATTTAGCGGCGTGCGGCTGCCAGCTGCGATTACTGGGCCCAGTAATCGATGACGAACGCTTCGTCCAAGTGTGGACGCAGGATCGAAACGAACTTCTGGTGGGCCGGGTGCGGAAGATAAGCCGCACGGTCTTCTTCGCTGGCGAACGTTACCAAAAAGCAGTGAGTGAAGCCTTTGTCGAGCATTTCAGGGCTGTTGTTGGTGCCCCACTCGTAATCCTTGATGACCGGAATCTTCTTCGGCAGGGCCGCGAAAGCCTTTTCGACCTTCTCGATATCTTCCGCCTTGGCCGATTCCTTGAACTTGAAAATCACCACATGACGAAGCTTGCGGGCCGAATCACCGGCATCTTTATCTTCAGCTTGAACCATGGCAGTCATCGAAAACGCGCCCACCATCAGCAGGGCGCAACACAGAGACAAAGAGCGGAGTTCCATACCGGGAAACTTCATGGGAGGCGGGACCTTCTCGGAAACAGTAGGGAGGTGGGAATTATCGCTGGCGGGCAGTCTTCTAATTTGACACGAATGCGTTCTCTTTTCAACGGCTTTCACCAAGAATTAATGCCCACCTTGCCGAGAAAATTTCCCGGCAAGGCAGGCAAAAAGTCGATCTCCGTCCCAAAACGCCAGGGTGGTTCAGAGAGAAATCTCTCTGAGCCACCCGACGGATAGAGGCAGTTGCTACGCCAGTAGCGAACGCACCTCGCGGGCCGCTTCCACCATCGACTGCAGCGCCGCTTCCACTTCGACCCACCCGCGAGTCTTTAGGCCGCAGTCAGGGTTCACCCACAAACGCTGAGCCGGAATGACGTCGACTGCCTTCTTCAGCAGGCCGACCATCTCGCTGGTGGCTGGCACTCTTGGGGAGTGGATGTCGTAGACGCCAGGGCCGATTTCGTTGGGGTACTGGAAACTGCCGAACCCATCCAAGAGTTCCATTTTCGAGCGACTCGTCTCGATCGAGATCACGTCGGCATCCAGGGCCGCGATCGACGGGAGGATCTCGTTGAACTCGCAGTAGCACATGTGCGTGTGGATCTGCGTCTGGTTGGCCACCCCACTCGAGGCCAGGCGAAACGCCTCGACCGCCCATTGAAGGTACGACGCTTGATCGGCCTTTCGCAGCGGCAGCCCCTCGCGAAGGGCTGGCTCGTCGATCTGAATCACGCTGATGCCAGCTGCCTCGAGATCGGCCGCTTCGTCGCGAATCGCCAAAGCGATCTGCTGGCACGTATCGCGCCGCGGTTGATCGTCGCGAATGAACGACCAGAACAGGATGGTCACCGGTCCCGTGAGCATCCCTTTCACCGGCCGCGAGGTCAGCGACTGAGCGTACCTGGTCATCTCGACGGTCATCGCGCGGGGACGATGGACGTCGCCGAAAATGATCGGCGGTTTCACGCAGCGCGAACCGTAGCTCTGCACCCAGCCGTTCTTCGAGACGACGAATCCTTCGAGCTGCTCGCCGAAGTATTCGACCATGTCGTTCCGCTCGAACTCGCCGTGAACCAGCACGTCGATCCCCAACGACTCTTGCCGGGCAATGCACTTCTGCGTCTCGGTTTGCAGGAACTTTTGATACTCGTCCGCGGCTAAGTCCCCTTTGCGATAGGCAGCCCGGGCCTGGCGAACTTCGCTGGTTTGCGGGAACGAGCCGATCGTCGTAGTGGGGAGCAACGGAAGGTTCAAGCGTTCCTGCTGCTGTGTTTTGCGGGCCGCATAGTCGGCCTGGCGACGCAGGCTCTCAGGCGAAATGGCCTTCTGGCGATCCCGTACCAACGGATCGTGCGTGCGACGCGAGGTCCGTCTGGCTTCCATCGCGGCCGCGTTCTCGTGCAGTTGCCGGGCGACCGATGCCTGGCCTTCGTTAATCGCTCTTGTGAGGATCACAATCTCGTCCAGCTTCTGCCGGGCGAAGGCCAGCCACGATTTGACTTCGCTGTCGAGTTCGGCCTCGTGCGCCAGGTCGACCGGGCTATGCAGCAGCGAGCAGCTTCCAGCAATCAGCAGTCGATCCTTACCGATCGCAGCGGCGGCTGTTTCGGCTAGTTCAAGTGCCTTGGCCAGGTCGGTCTTCCAAACGTTGCGTCCATCGACCAGGCCGAGCGAAAGGAACTGCTCCGGTCGGATGTGCCTGAGCGCGGCGGGCAGTTGCTCGGGTCCATAGACCAGGTCGAGATGCACCGCATCGACTAGCAGCGAGAACGCCAACGGAAGGTTCTCGCGCAGCGACTCGAAGTAGCTGGTCAGAACGAGCTTCACCGAACCGCGCGACTGGGAGAGGGACTCCAGGCTGTGCTTCAGGGCCGCTTGAACGTCGCCGTCCAGATCAAGTGCCAGGATCGGTTCGTCCCATTGAACCCACTTCACGCCTGCTTCGTTGAGCTTCGCCAGAAGCTGTTGATAGACCGGCAGAAGCTTATCGAGCAGCACCAGCGGCGACGCACTGCTTCCCTTGAGCTTACCCAGCAGCAGCAAACTGACCGGGCCCAGCACCACGGGGCGGACCTCTTTGGAAACGGTTTGAGCAGCGGTGATCTCGGCCAGAAATGCATCGGCGTTCAGCTCGAATGCCTGATCGGCGGACCATTCCGGGACGATGTAGTGGTAGTTGGTGTTGAACCACTTGGTCATTTCCAGGGCCGGCAGGTCGGCCCCTTTCTGCGTACCGCGGGCCATCGCGAAGTAGCGATCCAGTTCGCTGACCAGCTGCGGCGTTTGATAGGCGGCCGGTACCGCGCCAACGCGGAGGGCCCAGTCGAGGACGTGGTCGTAAAGCGAGAAGTCGCCAACGGGAAGCTGATCGATGCCTGCCTCGGCCTGGCTTTTCCAGTTGGTTTCTCGGATCTTATGGGCTCCGGTCAACAGGTCATCCGCTCCGATGGTCCCTTTCCAGTACTTCTCCAGCAGCCATTTCAGCTCCCGCCGGCCTCCGATGCGGGGAAATCCGAGGTTGGTTGCAATCGCCATGGGGTTACAGTCCTTTATTGTGGGTAAAATGTGATAACACTTGCGAGTCGAAGCAGTTTATCGCTACGATAGTGGTGGATACAGTTTTGGATTCGTGTTTTGTCTTGGGTTACAGATCCAGCTTGGCGTCAGGCCGGATCAGATTTCCCAGGGAGCATGGGTGACAGATGAAATCGGCCCCCAAATCAGACGTTTCAACCGGCGAGGACGAGAACACGCTCTACTACCAATTGGCGGACAAGCTGCGCCGGTTGATTCAGTCCGGCGCGTTCGAACCAGGCGAAAAGCTGCCGTCGATCCGCCGACTGAGCGAAGAGCATCGCGTCAGCTTGAATACCGCTAAAAGCGCGCTGGCACTGCTCGAGGACTGGCGAACGATCGAGGTCCGTCCTCAATCAGGCCATTACGTACGTCGTCCGCCGGAGGAGTTGCCGAAGCTTTCGACGACTAAGCCCAACGGCGAAGCGTGCGTTATTCAAACGAACATTCCGACCCGCATGAACGCCGCGATTGGCTCGGGGGCGGAACCGACGCTGGGTGCCGCCGTTCAGTCGACCCAACTGATGCCGCTGGCTGTGCTGAACAAGTCGTATCAAAAGGTGATGCGAGACTTGCCCGATGCCTGTTTTGGCTACGACGGCGTGCCAGGGCACGAGACGCTTCGCAAGTCGATCGCCAAGCGCGGTACCGAGGCAGGCTACGTCGTCAGCCCCGACGATATCGTCATCACCAGCGGGGCCAAGGAAGCCGTTTATCTCTCGATCAAATGCGTGGCCCCGCCTGGCAGCATCGTGGCGATCGAATCGCCAGCGTATTACGCCCTGCTGGAAGTGCTGCAATCGCTGGGGCTCAAAGCGGTCGAAGTGGCCTGCGATCCGGAGACGGGCATTCAGCTCGACCATCTCGACCATGTGCTGGGTAAGTACGACATCTCGGCCTGCACGATCGTTTCCAACTTCTCGAACCCGACCGGCAGTTTGATGCCGGAAGAGAATAAGAAACGGCTGGTCGAAATCTTGAACCGGTATCAGGTTCCCCTGGTGGAAGACGACGTCTACGGCGATCTGTCGTTCCGGTCTCCTCGGCCGCGAGCCGTCAAGGCGTACGACACCCAGGGACGTATCCTTTACTGCGGCAGTTTCAGCAAAACGCTTTCGCCAGGGCTGCGACTGGGGTGGTGCATTCCGGGGCGGTATCTGCAGCAGTTCCAGTTGATGAAGCTGGTCGTCAATCAGTGCACGTCAGTCGCTCCGCAGCTGGTGGCGGCCGAGATCCTCGAAACCGGGGCCTACGATCGCCACTTGCGGAAAGTCCGTGCCCAGTTTGCCGAGCAGATGGACGACGCACTGCGGGCCGTGCGAAATTGTTTTCCCGAAGGGGTCCGGGCCTCGCGCCCATCCGGCGGTCACGTTCTGTGGATCGAAATGCCGCGGCATGTCGACGCCATGAAGATGTACCACACGCTAAGCGAGGAAGGGATTCAGTTCGCCCCAGGACCGATCTTTTCTCCCAGTGGCGCGTTTAAAAACTTCATTCGCATCAACACCGGGTTCCCGTGGTCGCCGTTTTTGCATCGCCAGGTCGAACGGATGGGGCAATACATTCGCACGGGCAAGTAGCTAGTCTTCGGGCTTCGGCTTGTATTTCTCGAACGGCGTCGTCGCCGGGGCGAACAGCATGTGCCCGATCTCGGCGGCGAACAGCAGCACGTGCGTCGACAGGAAGATCCACATCACGGTCACCACCAGCACGCTACTGGCGACGTAGGCCTCGGCCACGACGTTTTCGTTGGCCAGGGGGATCAACAGGTACTTGCCCAGTTGAAACAGGATGGTGCCAATGATCGAGCCGCACAGCACTTCCCGCCAGGGTGGCCGTCGCATCGGCAAAAAGCGGAGCATGGCGAAGAAAATCGCCAGTACCGTCAGCCACGAGATGGCCATCGTCGGCAGCCAATCGGGCTTGCCGGGGTTAATGAAGCCTAGCAGGGGCGTCTTCACGAAGACGGTATGCGACCACGCACTCAGCAGCGTCGCCACCGCGAGAAGCAGCCCCACACCGATCGAAAACACGGTCGCGCGCACCCGCCCCAAAAGCACGGCGATCACTCCTTCGCGGACCGTTTCCGCCGCGAAGCCGTTGATGCGGTTTAGTGCGTTGCGAAGCTGGACGAAGGTCGCCGAAGCACTCCAGACGGCAATCACGCACAGCGTAACCGTGCGAAACATCGAGCCGTCTCGAAACGCCGTGATCCGCACCTGTTGTACGATCTGCTCTCCGTAGGTCACCCCCTCGTTGTTTTTCATGCCCCCCAGGCTGTTATTGAGAAACGAGATTGCTTCGGCCCGGGCATTTTCGTTGCTGTCGAGAACCTCGCCAGCGATCGCAATCGAGAAGACCAAAATCGGAGCCAGCGAAAAAATCACGTAAAACGCGATCGCGGCCGCCGACGTGGAATGATCGTTCTCGATCCAGCGGACGAAGAATCGAGAACAAAATTTTTTCCACGGCTCGAGCATGACGGATTGGGAGGCGGATTTTTCTGGTGCTTCGCTAAACATTCAAACGCCATTCTAGCCAGGACTTGCGTCGCCGCGTAGCTCGTGGGTTGTCGTAAGTGTGGAAAGTTAGGCAAGACCCCATTGAAAATCGTTGGGGCAACTTCGTACCATCAATGGGCTCTGGAGGCCAATTGGCCCTAGCCCTAAACGCGACACTTGGCTCGCTATCGGGCAGCGAATTCTTCGAAAGCGAACGGACGAGAAACGGGTGAACGGACTCAATCCGCCACAATTGGAAGCGGTAAACACCTTGTCGGGCCCTATGCTGGTGCTGGCCGGGGCCGGCTCGGGCAAGACCCGGGTGGTGACGTTCCGCATCGCGAATCTCATCAGACATGGCATCAAGCCGCAGCGCATCCTGGCGGTGACGTTCACCAACAAAGCCGCCGCGGAAATGAAGGAACGTGCCCTTAAGCTGCTGGGAAAAAATACGCAGTCCGAGGACGAACCGGTCGTTTCGACGTTCCACTCTCATTGTGTTCGTGTTCTGCGGCGACATATTAACCATTTAGGATATCCCAACACGTATACGATTTACGATCGTAGCGATCAGGAAATGGTTGCCCGGAGTGTGCTGCGAGAGATCCGCGTTCCCAACGAGACCCTTCGCCCTGGCGATATGCTCAACTTCATCAGTCGCTGGAAGTCGGCCGGCATTCGTCCCAAAGAGGCCTTCGCCCATGCCGACACCGACAAGGCCCACCTCGCCGCGGTCGCGTTTCGCCGCTATCAGAATGCGCTGAAATCTTGCGGGGCGCTCGATTTTGACGACCTGCTGCTATGCACCGAAGAACTGTTCACGAACTTTCCCACCGTGCGCGAGCAGGAAGCGGCCCTGTTCGATCATGTGATGATCGACGAATACCAGGACACGAATGCCTCGCAGTACCGTATTGTCCGCGGTTTGACCGAAGGGCACCGCAACTTGTGCGTGGTGGGGGATGACGACCAGTCGATTTACTCGTGGCGCGGAGCCGAAGTGAAGCACATTCTCCGCTTCAAAGAGGACTGGCCCGAAGCCAAGGTCATACTTCTGGCCGACAACTACCGCTGCACCAACGCCATTTTGACGGTGGCCAACCGCCTGGTGGCGTTCAACAGCACGCGTTACGACAAGGTCCTGAACGCGGCCCGGCATGGGGGCGATCAGCCGAAGGTTCTCTACTTCAAGGACGAGGAAAAAGAGGCCGAGGAAGTGGTCGGCGACATCGCTCGCCGCATCCAGGATCCGGCCGTAGAGCCCCGCGACTTTGCGATTCTATTCCGCACCAACGAACAGCCTCGCGCGTTTGAGCAGCAGTTCCGGGCGATGAACATACCGTACACGCTGATCGGCGGCATGTCGTTCTTCGACCGGAAGGAAGTCCGCGACATTCTTTCCTACTTGAAGCTGATCAACTCGCACCAGGACGAAGTGGCCCTGCTGCGGATCATCAACACGCCTCCGCGCGGCATCGGCCAGAAAACGGTGAAGGATCTTCTGGATCATGCCACCAGCGAAGGGAAGCCGCTGTGGGAAGTGCTGCCCCAGGCCGCCGCGCTGCGGGGAGGGGCATCGACCACGACGACCGAGGCAATCAGCAAGTTCGTTCGCTTGATTCAGCATTATCACGCTCGCTTGGGTAAGGATTCGTTGACCGATATCGTCCGCGACTTGATCGGGGCGATCGGCTATCAGCAGGAACTTCAGCGGCTCTATCCCGACCCCAACGACCGCGAATCACGCGAGGCCGCGATCGAGCAGGTCGTCAATGCCGTGAGTGCCTACGAGGAAAAGAAGAAAAGCAAAGCCACCCTGGCCGGTTTCCTCGACGACACGGCCCTAGCCGGGGACGGTTTCGACAACGAGAAAGAGAAACAGCTCAAAAAAAACGGCGTCATCCTGATGACGCTGCACGCCGCCAAAGGGCTCGAGTTTCCTTTCGTTTACATGGTTGGCATGGAGGAAGGGATCCTCCCTCACAGCCGCAGCCTGAAAGATGGCGACGAAGCGATCGAAGAAGAACGCCGGCTCTGTTACGTCGGCATCACCCGAGCCCAGGAACGGTTGACCTTCTCGTTCGCATTGGCTCGCAAGAAATGGGGCAAACCACGCCCCACCGAAACGAGCCGCTTTCTGTATGAACTGACCGGCCAGGCCGATAACCCTAATGCCGTCGCCCCCGAAGCCCGGAAGCCAGCAACACCCAAGTCAGGCCAGAAGCGACCCTCGGCTGGGGCGCGTCGACGATAGACACATTCTTGTCCCCTCTCCCCCGAGGGGAGAGGGATAGGGTGAGGGGTTATCCCCGCCGGCCTGAAAGCGCATGCGTGGCCTATGTTCGCGATGGATTCGGAACTTTCGACCAGCGATGTAAGGCAATAACCGCACAACAAACCCTCACCCTGGCCCTCTCCCTGCGAGGGAGAGGGGACAGGATTTTCTTGTCAGCCCCTTGGGGCTATCACGATCAAGGCGGGCCACGCTCGTTAGCCGTTTCGACTTGCTGTGTTTCCATCGCGGACGCCATGTCCGCGTGGACACGCTTTTCGATCACGCGAAGCACACGTTCGCGTCGTGTGGGCGTGATGATCTTCTGGGTTTCGCTTCGGGAGACTACTTGAGGCTGCGTTTCGCTTTCGGATTGTTCTTCGCTCGAAGCCTGTTCGACGGGTGCGTTGAGTTCCTCTTCCAGCGCATCGATCTCGGCCTGCTTCGCGGTGATCTCCTCGATCAACTGCAGGTTGAGCTTTTTCATCCGGTAGAACATCCACGCGTACAATCGTGCGGCTTCATACGTGAGCGGTTCGCGCAGCGGCTGCCGTAGCCGGTAACGCTTTCGTTCCTCGTAACGCGTCACCGCGTCGCGTTCGCGGGGCTCGCGGTATTCGCCTGAGTCACTTCGCGAACGTTTGGGCGTTCGGCCGTTTGGGACCAGGGGAGGATCGATTTCGGGGAACTCGTACGCCGCGACCTCCGGATCGATTTCAACCACGATGCTGTCGGCCCGGTAATGGGGCCGGTCGGGGTCGAACGCTTCGTCAGGCGGCTCGTCGTGGGAAACGTCCTTCGTCATCGCAGCCTGAAACGCGGCTTCCTCCTGGGCCTCTTGCCGGCGAATGATTTCGTTGAGCGTGGCCGACTGCGGCCGAGGCGTTCGTTTCGGAGGGGCCATTTTCGGCGGCCAGAATTTTTTGGGCTGCGACTCGTTGGCCGGCTGTTCCTGCAAGACCATCAACACTTCTCCGCAGCAAGGGCAGAGCAGTCGATTCCCATCGCGCACGGCAACCTGCGGAGCGTGCGCTACGTGTTTTTCAGGTTGTGGTGCGTGTTGATGGGACATGACGTTTTCGAGTGTTGAAGGTTTGCGTGCCCACGCGGACGTGGGCTTGGCACCCGGAAGCGTGATGCTTCGTCGGGTGTACGTGCAATTTAGAGGACTAGCGCTTCAGTGAGATAGTGCGCGCGGGAAAATTTTTTGACCACGGATGATGCGGATATCACGGATGGGAATGAATCGAGAACGGGTACCAACTTCGCACTGCCGGGGGCGGCAGTGGCACCCGTTCTCAAGCTTTCCGATCCGTGTTCATCCGTGTCATCCGTGGTTGGTCTTCTCTTTTTTGCATTTGAGAAGCTGGTACCTGGTTTGCCCTTCACCCTGGCTCTCTTCCCATCGGGGCGAGGGGAGTGGAGGGTTGGTTGTGGTTTGCTTGCTTCCTTTTTCTCTATCTTGCCAAAATCCCCTCGCCCGAGCTGTCTGGTGCTGTCGGTCGCACAGCTTCTGACCTTTAATAAATCTGGATAGGCGAAACTTTGACGTTTCGCTAAACTACTCCCAGTGTGCAAGCATGCATGATGCTATCGCATGATATTTTGAAGGTCGTCAGCCATGGAGAGAGGCCGTGACGCCTGGTTCCCCGTTCAGGTTCATTCAAACCGGTGATATTCATCTCGATCAGCCGCTAGGCGGGCTCGCGGAAGTCCCCAAGCATTTGCGCGAGATCTTCCTTAGTGCGCCGCGTCAGGCGATGCAACAAGTGGTCGAGAACGCGCTGCTGCATGAAGTCGACTTCGTGCTGATCACCGGAAACGTGCTCGACGTGCGGCATAGCAGCCCGGTCATCGTCGGGTTTCTGCTAGATCAATTGGAAACGCTCAGCGACGCCGGCATCAAAGTGTATTGGCTCGGTGGCGAGAGCGATCCTCCGGCACGTTGGCCTGCTTCGATTCATCTGCCATCGAACGTCCACACCATCGGCCCCGGCAAGCCGGTCGAAATCCTGCATCAGCGCGGCGACGTCGCCATCTGCACGATCATGGCCCAAGGGTACACCGGCCGCGAGCCTGGTTGGAGCCAGTTTCGCCCCGACGCCGCAGGTCTGTTTACCATTGGGGCCTTGAACGGCGAGTTCGAGTCGGACGCGATTGCCCGTAGCGGCATTCCTTATTGGGCCCTGGGCGGCAAAGAGCTGCGCGACAAGCTGAACTGCTCGCCAGCGATTGCCGTCTACGCAGGTTCACCCCAGGGGCGCTCGATCACGCACAACGGTCAACGCAGCTGCACGCTGGTGGAAGTGGACGAGGAAGGGGACGTCGCCATGGAAGCGATCCCGACCGACGTCTGCCGCTGGCAAAGTGAAATCATCGAGCTGGAAAACTGCAAAAAAGTGAGCGACCTGGCGCAGATCATCAAGAACCGGCTCAACACGCTCAACACCACCAAGGGGAATCGCCAGTTGATGATCGACTGGCGGGTGATCGTGGCCAACGAAGCGACGCGAGACCTCCTCAGGGAAGAAACCTGGCAAGAGATTACCGACGAGCTGAACAAGCAGTTCGGCCAGGAGCCGATGGGTTCGTGGACGTACGAACTGACGGTTGAAACGGCCTCGGTGATTCCTGAAGCGTGGTATCAGGAACAATCGATCTGCGGCGATTACCTGCGCTTGACGCGGGAATTGGCCGCCGATCCCAGTCTGCCGATCGAGCTTACGCAGTTCCTGGCCGAGGGGCACGAGGAAAGCCAACTAGCCGACGCAGTCTCCATTGAATCAAGAGAAAATCGCCGCCGTGTGCTGCAAGACGCACGCCGCCTTGGCGTCCGATTGCTGCGAGCCGAGTGAACAAGAATTCCGCCGGCTGCCAGTGATGGGCCATCTTCAGGAGTGAAGGGATGCAACTCAATCAAATTCAAATCGACGGTTTCGGCGTCTGGCACGACCTGAGTGTCGAGCAGCTTTCGCCGACCATCACCGTTCTGTTCGGCCACAACGAAGCGGGCAAGAGCACGCTGTTGCACTTCCTGCGAACGATGCTGTACGGCCAGGAACCCGATGCCGAACGCCGCTATCTGCCGCCTGTGCATGGTGGCGAGCCAGGCGGCGCCTTGCGCGTCAACGGTTCGATGGGACGCTTCAAGGTGGTGCGCCGCTTTAATCATGACGGCAGCGAAGAACAGGTTTGGATCGAAGCGAAGGACGGGACTCGGCAAAGCCGCGCGCAGCTGGATGCGCTGCTGGAAGGGGTCGATCGTCTGACCTACAGCAATATCTTCGCCGTCGGTCTCCGCGAGATGCAGCTTTTGGCGACGCTCGACGATAGCGTGGCCGCCCAGAAGATTTACGAACTGACCAGCGGGCTCGATCGCATTTCGCTGGCCGAGGTAATGCGCGAACTGGAGTCCTCGCGTTGCCGGTTGATCTCTGGCGGCGAAGAAGAGGCGCTGGTCGACCAGCTGCTCGAACGGCACCAGGTGCTGAAGAAGGAAATCGAGCAACTCCGCGGCGGAACGCAGGAATGGTCGAACCTGCTCAACCAGCGTCGGGCCCTCGAAACGCAGATCAATCAGTTTCAGTTCAAAACAGCCGACCTGGAAAAGGTCGCCCAGTTCGTCGAGATGTGCCAGGAAGTCCGGCCTGAGATCAATCGCCGTAACAAGCTGATGGAGAAGATCGACTCGTACGGCGAGTTGCCGGAAGTTTCGCGCGAGACGCTCCGGCATCTGCATTCGTTGCAGGATCAGATCGCCAAGAAGCGGACCAAATGCCGCGATCTTCGGGCCAGCTATACCGAACTGCGCGAGAAGCACAGCTCGATTCCCGTGAACCAGGAACTCGCCCGCCAGGCCGCCCGGGTCGATGCCCTTGGTGAACAGCGGCAATGGATTTTGTCGCTGACGCAGCAGTTGGAGCGCAACGAAGAAGAAGTCGCCCAGATCAATTCCGAGATCGACGATTTGTGGGAACAGACAGGCATCAAGACGCGCGGCGGCAAACGCCCCGACTTGTCGCGGAAGCAGCTGCGTTCGCTGCGTGACCCATTGCGTACTCTGGAGAACGCGACGCAAGAGTTGGAAGAAGCCAAGCGTCACACATCGACCCATGAAGAAGAGCTACTGGGTGTCGAGAGCGAAGTCGAAGAGTCCCTTATCTCGCTGGGCGAAGAAGACCTGAACAAGGCCCTCACCAAGGCGGGCGACCTGGTCAATCTGCTGCGTCGCCGCATTCAGGTCGAAGACAAGATCGACCAGATCCGCATCCAGTACCGCGAGTCGGAAGCGGAAACGCACGACCTGCTGGAACATCAAATGATGCCGAAGCCAGAGATGGTGTTCCTGGGGGCACTGTTCATCGCCGGCGGCTCGATGACGCTGATGTCGATCTTCGGCAATGCCCTGATGATTGGCTCGGGTCTGGGGCACTTCGGCTGGATCTTCGGCTCGATGGCAATGGTCGCTTCGTACAGTCTGAAGCGGAAGATGGACAACGAGACCGCTCAGCAGTTCGATTCGGCCAAGCGTCAACTGATGCTGCTGGATCAACAGCTCGACAAAGCGGTGGCCGAACAGAAAGAGCTAGACGTCTCGCTGCCGCGCGGCAACGGGGCGCTGCTGGCTCGGCTGAAAAGTGCCGAAGATCACCTGGCCCGGTTGGAAGAGTTGATCCCGCTGGGGCACAAGCTGGGGGAAGTTCGCGAGAAGCAAGAGTCGAGCACGCGTCAGATCAGCGACATGGAAGCCGCCGTCGTGCGAGCCCGCAAGAACTGGAAAGACGCCCTGCGGGTTCTCGATCTGCCGGAAGACATCAACCCCGATCGCGTGAAGTCTTTGGGCCGCTTCCTGGCTCAGATTCACCAGTATCGCAAGCGTCTGAAAGCCATTCGCAGCGAGAACGAAATCGCCGAGCGCGAACGCGAATCACTCTTAGGTCGCATTTCGCACCTGGCCAAAGACGTCGGAGTGCAGCCGAAGACCAACGACGCGCTCTTGCTGCTGGGGCAGTTGGAAGACGACCTGTTGCGTCAGGAAGGGAAGCACAAGCAGCGAACAGCCTTGTTCGAGCAAGGTCAGAAGGTTCGCGGCGAGTTCCGCCGAGTCGCGGAAGAAGCGAAGGAACTGATCGCCGAGCGTGAACAGATTCTGGAAGAAGCCAACAGTGCCGACGAAGAAGAGTACCTGACCTGGATCGTCAAGACGGAAGAAGTCGAACAGCTGCAAGCCAAGCTGGAAGAACAGAACGAGAAAATCGAAGAAAAGATCGACGGCGAATGCACCGTCGAGGAAGTCGAAGCGTGGCTGGAAACGACGATCAGCAAAGATGCCGACGAGCAGTTGGCCAAGCTGCTGGCCGATCATCAGCACGCTGAAAAGCGCATGCAGGAATGCTTCGAGCGTCGCGGCGAGTTGAAGGTTCAACTGGAAGCCCTGGAAAAGAACGACCGCCTGATGCACGCCCAACTGGAAGTTTCCGAAGTGGAGGCCCAGCTGGAAAAGGCGATCGAAAAGTGGCAGACGCTGGCCACCACGTCGTGCCTATTGGAACAGATTCGCCGCGTTTACGAAAACGATCGCCAGCCTGAAACGCTGCGATTGGCTTCGTCGTATATGAAGAAGCTGACCGACGGCCGTTACACCCGCATTTGGACGCCGCTGCACGAGAACACCTTGTTCGTCGAAGAACGCGAAGCCGACTCGAAGAGCCTGGCTCACCTCAGCGAAGGGACCCGCGAACAGGTCTTCCTCAGCGTTCGCCTGGCATTGATTCACTTGTTCGCCCGCCAAGGCCGCGTGCTGCCGGTGATTCTGGACGACGTGCTGGTGAACTTCGACTCGAAACGCTCGAAGGCCACGGCCGAAGTCTTCAAGGAGTTTGCCGCCGAAGGGCATCAACTGCTGATCTTCACCTGCCACGAGCACATCGCCGCGATGTTCCAGGACATGGGAGCCGACGTCCGGGCACTGCCGAAGTTCACCGGTATCTGCCGTCCTGGTTTGATCGAAATCGAAGATCCGCTGCCCAAGATGGAACTGGCACCTCCCAAGCCGGAACCCGCACCTGAACCCAAGCCTGAGCCGAAACCGGCTCCGAAGCCAAAAGTCAAACAGCTTCCGCTGCCCGAGCCGAAGGTCACCGTTCATATCGAAGACCCGAAGCCTGAGCCGGTACCGCCGCCAACGTACGAGTACACGGAAGTCGTGCTGCCGGAGTACGTGCCGATCCAATACGAAGTGATCAAGCACGTCGAGCCTGAGCCCGAACCGTTGCCGATCGTGCAACTGCCCAAGGAAGAGCCGGTACGACTTCGCTGCGACGTCTTGCAGGAAGAAGTCAGCTACCGCCTGAAAGGAAGCGACGTCACCGCCAAGTACTACCTGTCGCTATCCGACTTCGGCGTCGAGATGAACGGCAACGTCAACTATCGGCTGAAGGATGCCGACGGAAGCCGGGCCAACCAGATCGATTGGGATGCTTTGCTGGAAGAAGAGCCGGTCGAAGAAGAACCGGTCGAGGAAGAATTCCCCGTGGCCGATGCCATCGTCGAGCCGGAATCGCAGTGGGAACCAGAGCCTGAGCCGGAACCCGAACCGCTGCCAGAACCACCCAAGAAAAAGATGCGGATTCGTTACGTCTACACGGCCCACGACGAATTCGGATGGGACTCGCCGCGCCGCTGGTACGAACAGAAAGATCCTCGCAAGGATCACGATGAAGTGATCATTCGCGAAGAAATCGTCAACGAGGACGATGCCTCGTAGGGCCTTGTTTCCTCGCAGGCAAGCAGCAGTTAAAATCAATCCAGCCTGGCCGACGTGGGTATCTGTCGGCCTTCTGCCCCCCTGCCTGGATTGTCCTCATGCGAAACTGCCTCCTGTTTGCCGCTGCGTTCTTCCTGTCTGCAACTTCCCTGTGGGCCGATGGCCCGGCCGATAACGTCCCTGCCAGCGTTCGCCCGATTCCGCCTGAGGGGATCGAGATTCCGGCCGAAGATGCCGCGGAACTATCGCAGGGGCTCGAGCGGCTGGATGACCTGATCAAGAAGCTGGCGATGCGTCGCGACGCGAAAACGCCGCGGATGCTGCCGGACGTCGAGATCTTTTCCCGCGCCATCCACCAAGCCCTCAAGTACCGCGAGTTCTTCAAGCCGGCCGATATCGCCGCCGCCAAGCAGACGTTGACCGAAGGATTGAACCGGGCCGAAAGCCTGATGGAAGGAAAGACCCCATGGACCACGCAAACCGGCCTGGTCGTTCGCGGGTACCGCTCGAAGATCGATCAAACGGTGCAGCCGTACGGGCTGGAGATTCCTGACGACTACAATTTCGATTCGATCGACGCGTTTCGTCTGGATATCTGGCTGCACGGTCGGGGCGAACGCAACACCGAGGCCAACTTCATCGCCGAACGGATGAAGAAGCCAGGTCAGTATCAGCCTGCCGGAACAATCGTGCTGCATCCGTTTGGACGGTACTGCAACGCGTTCAAGTTCGCGGGCGAGATCGACGTTCTGGAAGGGATGCAGCACGTCAAAGATAGCTACCGCATCGACGACGACCGCGTCGCGATTCGCGGGTTTTCAATGGGCGGGGCAGGGTGCTGGCAGATGGCCGTGCATTACCCCGACTTGTTCTTTGCCGCCAATCCCGGGGCAGGCTTCTCGGAAACGCCGTTGTTTTTGGACGTGTTCCAGAAGGAAACGCTGGAGCCGACCTGGTACGAAAAGAAACTGTGGCAGTGGTACGACTGCCCAGGCTACGCCGAGAACGTCTTCAATCTGCCGACGGTCGCCTACAGTGGTGAACTCGATATTCAGAAGCAAGCCGCCGACGTAATGGAAGCTGCGATCGCCGCCCAGGGGATGCGGCTGACGCATATCATCGGCCCCGAGACGAAGCACGCGATTCATGCCGACTCGAAAGAGATCATTTCGGCGAAGCTCGATGCCCTGGCGAAAGTGGGCCGCATCACCACGCCTGGCGAGATCCGCTTCGCCACGTTCACCCTGCGTTATCCACGGATGCACTGGGTAACCGTCGCCGGTCTGCAGGAGCACTGGAAGCAGGCCAGCGTGCATGCCAAAGTCGACTCGGCGAGCAATACGATCGTGATCGGCACGCGGAACGTTACCCGCTTGGAACTGAACTTCCCGCCCGGGCAAACGCTGTTGGACGTCGACCAGCCGGTGAAAGTTCGCATTGCCTCGTCCAGTGATGGCGTTCAAGGCGACTACACCGACCTGACGGCATTGCAGCCAGAGACCGACCGTTCGTGGGCGGCCCGCTTGGAAATGACGCCCGCTGGCTGGCAGCTTGGTTGGAGCACGCCTACCATGCTGGCGAAAGTGCCTGGGCTGCAAGGTCCGATTGACGACGCGTTCCTCGATAGTTTCGTCGTGGTCAGCCCGACGGGCGAGCCGTGGAACGAAGCGGCTAACGCCTGGGCCGTTGGCGAGATGAATCACTTCGTCGAACAATGGCGACAACAGTTCCGCGGCGATGCCATCGTGAAAGCGGACGACATGCTAACCGAGGCCGACATTGCCAGCAGTAACCTCATTCTGTTCGGCGACCCCGGCAGCAACGTAGTGCTAGCCAAGATCGCCGACAAGTTGCCGATTCAGTGGACCAAGAATGAGGTGACCGTTGGCGGGAAGACCTACAAGGCAACCGAGAACGCCCCGGTGCTGATCTACCCGAACCCGCTGAACCCGGCCAAGTACGTGGTGATTAATAGCGGCTTCACCTATCGCGAGTACGCTTACCTGAACAATGCCCGCCAGGTACCCAAACTGCCCGACTGGGCGATCGTGGAAGTGACGACGAAGCCGGATGCGTTGTGGCCGGGGAAGATTGTGGATGCCGACTTCTTTGATGAGCGTTGGCAGGTGAAGTCAAAATAGTTCGGCAATCATCTGAAAGACCCTACGTTCCTGTCCCCTCTCCCTCGCAGACGGTGGAGAGTGGACAGGATGCTACTTAAGACAACGTCACCAGCTCTTGGTTTCTTAGAGCGTTGGCCTGGACGGCTTTCATTTCGTGTTCTTTGGGGAACAGTTCGTAATGAACGTTGCGTTGGCGGGGCTCGTAGCCGAGTTCGCTGATCGCGTCGCGGATTTCCTGGAGGGTCAGGAAGTGAACCGTACCGGCCTCGGCGACGACGTTCTCTTCGATCATCAGGCTGCCCATGTCGTTGGCCCCGTATAGCAGCGCCAATTGGCCGATCTTCAGGCCCTGGGTGACCCAGCTTGATTGAATGTTGGGGACGTTGTCGAGATACAACCGCGAGATGGCCTGGGTCTTGAGGTACTCGAACGTGCCTGACGGCGGAATGTGGCTCATATCGGTATGCTCTGGCTGGAAGGTCCAGCAGATGAATGCCGTGAAGCCGCCCGTTTCGTCCTGCAACTGACGGACGCGCTCGAGGTGTTCAATCCGTTCGGCCAGCGTTTCGACGTGCCCGAACATCATGGTGGCGGAACTGCGTCCCCCGATCTCGTGCCAGACTCGCATCACATTCAGCCAGTCGTCGGTCATCACTTTGCCGCGGGTCAGTTCACGGCGGACGCGATCGTTGAGGATCTCGGCGCCGCCCCCCGGCAAACTGCCCAGGCCGGCGTCTTTCAGCCGCTGCAGCACTTCCTTCAGCGGAAGTTTGTTGACCTTGGTGAAGTGATGGATCTCAGGCGGGCTGAACGCGTGCAGGTTGACCTGCGGGAAAGCCTTCTTGATGTCTCCCAACAGCTCTTCATACCAGTCGAGTTTGTACTCGGGGTGCAGGCCGCCCTGCATGAGGATCTGATCGCCGCCGAGGGCGACCGTTTCTTCGACCTTCTTGAGGATCTCTTCGCGTGGAAGGACGTACCCTTCGCTGCTTTTCGGGCTGCGGTAGAACGCGCAGAAGTGGCAAACGGCCGTGCAGACGTTGGTGTAGTTGATGTTGCGATCGATGTTGTACGTGCGATAGTTTTCCGGATGCATTCGGCGCGTGACCGCATCGGCGGCGCGGCCGATCGCCAACAGGTCGTTCGACTGGAGAAGCTTCAGGCCTTCTTCCGGGGTCAGTCGCTCGCCGGCGACTGCTTTATCGAGCAATTTCGCAATCATCGTAAATCGGTGTCCTGCCGCTGGGTGCTAGATCTAATCCAACTGCATAGTCGTAAAAACGCGTGAGGGCCGCTTTCTCTTGCGGGCCCAGCGTGAAATGTAAATTATCGTGAAAATATTGGAAGCACTCGCTGGTGGTCAGCCGGTAGTTGGGGGCTTCCCGCTCGGCGATTTCCTGCAGGTTTTCCAGTCCGCGGTTTCTTGCCTGCATCAAGTGCTGGGCGATCGATTCGGTGGGGACGCCTGGCCGGGCAACCCACATGGCGAAAACGAACGGCAGCCCCGTCCAGTCGACCCATGTTTCCCCCAGGTCCCACACTTCGACGGCGTCGATCGCCGGTGGATGGATCGCTCGGTCGCCAATCAACAGGATCGCATCCGCTTCGCAGTCCCGCATATCGCTACCCAGAGGGAGCGCCTGCAGGCGGGGCCGAACGTCGAGTCGCTCGGCCAGCAGGATCTTTGCTAGCGCGGCACTGGTTCGCGAGCCTTCGTCCAAGGCCAGCGTTTGAATCTGCCGGGGAGGAACGCGGAAGAAGATCTTCACGCTCCAAACCGGTCCCAGGCAGCCAATGCAGGCGTCGGTAATGATTCGGTAGCCGTCCCCCAGGAAGTATTCGATCGAGGGGATCAACGCCACGTCTAACAGGCCCAGGGCAAGCTGGTCGGCAAGGTGGCTGGGGTAATCGAACGAGAGGGTGAAGGGAGTCTCTGCGCCATCCAGACCGTGAACCAAGGGCTTGGTGTTCAAGTAGCGAACGGCTCCTACGCGGGCCTTCATCTCGACGGCGTTCACGGCGTTATCTTGCACGTTGAATGGAAACGGGGTGCCTAAATCTGCTAGAAATTGAACCGCCCATCTGCAGACGGCGTAACCCCATAAACCATGCAGGGATGCGGATTAAGGGTAATCAAGCTTCTAGCGTACGCGGATTAGGCGTCGAAGGGAAGGTCGGCCAGGCCGTTGACCACCAGCCGGCAGACCGCTTTCCAGGGGATCAGATGGATCTGGTACTTGTCGGATTCCCCCTTGCGGACGAAATAGCCAAGTTCCGGCGAAGATTTCTCGGGGGAGTAGTGGTGAGGGACGAAGACTTCTCCCTCAGGTAGGTGGATTTCGAAGGAGACCTCGGGGGCATGCGTCTTCCAGAGATGGGTGAACTCGACAAACATGCGGCTATGACCCGCGACGATCGGGGCCCCCGGCTGCTTCGATCCGATCGAAGAATGCAAGACGTCGGAGGTCTCTGCGTCGTCTCGCAAGCCCAGATCCGACAGATCCGGCAAATCGCCCGCCGACCTGATCTCGCTGGAATTCCTCAGTGCCGAGGCACCGGTAGAAGAGGCCGAGGACGCGATCGCATGCGTATTATCAGCCGATTCAGGCGTGACGTTCGGGACACGAAACCGCACGTTGCAGTGAGGACACTTTCCAGGCTGCCCCTGCAATCGTTGCGGAGCGTTTAATCGATGCCCGTTGGGACACAGGAACATAATTGTGTCGGACTTGGTATTCACCTACGCTCCCATTTGAGAAAATGCCGCCTAGCGGCCGCGTCGTGCGCTTTTTGAAGGCTTAGGACGCCCACGATAACCGTCCCAGGATACGGGCTGGATTTAAACAAATGATGAATTCAAGCCCTGCGATCCGTAAAAAAGAGTTACTTTCGCCGAAGTTTCACTCAGACCTCGACTTAAGACCGCATGATATGTCACATTATCAATCGCGCAGCAGTTGACTAAAATGTGGCCCCCGGGCAAGTTAAAGGCCCGGTTCAGCTTATCTCCCTGTCGCCTTGGAAGCCCTGCTTTCGATCCTTATCGCGGAACAACATGGCCGAACAGCAAGAAAAAATACGCGTAACATGTCCCAGTTGCTTCAAGCGCTTTGAAGTCAGCGCCAAGTTTGCCGGGCGCGAAGGTCCGTGCCCCAGCTGTAAGAAGCCGATCAAGATTCCGGAACTGACCGAACAAGTCGTCCTGCGCGAGAAGGAGCAGTTCGGCGGCGTTAAGTCGAAAGAGGGGAAGCTGGTCTTCAAGCCGGTTGCCCGCGAAGACGCAAAGTTTTCGACGACGGCCCTGGCGGTGGTGCTGACGGCCGCCATCTCCGCGTTTGCGATCGCCTTCTTCATCGGGCATTCGACCGAAGACAAAAGCAACTTGACGTTGATTGTCGCCGCAGGCTCGTTCTTGATGGCACTGCCGATCTGTTGGAGCGGCTATTGGTTTCTGCGCGACGACGAGTACGAAGCCTACTCGGGCCTGGAACTGTGGGTGCGCGTCGCCGTGTGCTCAGCCGCGTATGCACTGATTTGGGGAATCTATGCGTTTCTGGTGGGTTACTGGGAACTGAGCCCCAACCTGAACGAGTACCTTCCCTACTACGTGATCACGGCGGTCGTCTGCCTGATTGGTGGTGGCTTTGCGGCAGCCGGCGCGTTCGATATTCAGCCGTTGTCAGGCTTCCTGCACTTCTCGTTTTACATCCTGATCACGCTGCTGCTGCGGATGACGATGGGGCTGTCGGCCTATTACGTGAACTGGTGGGACTAACTCCCGATCGACCTCAAGAGGCGGTCCCCATTTCGTAGATTTGCTGGGCGACCGCTGCGGCATCGAGCGTGCCGCTGAGCGTCACTTCGCGGCATTCGGGCAAGCTGCGAAACCACGTGCATTGACGCTTGGCGAATTGCCGCGTCCGGGCTTTGACGCGATCTTTGGTCGACTCCAACTCTTGATTGTCGGCCAGGTAGTCGATCACTTCCTGGTAGCCGACCGCCTGCATGGCGGTGGTGCTCAGTGGGGAATAGGTATCGAGCAGACGCCGTACTTCCTCGATCAGGCCGACGTCGAACATCGTATCGACGCGCTGGTTGATTCGATCGTGCAATACCGAGCGATCCCAGGAGAGCCAGAACGCCTTGCAGTCTTCCGGTTTGACGTGATCTTCAAACTCGAACTGGTAATGGCTCATCGGCCTACCGGTAGCCTGGTGCACTTCGAGGGCGCGGATCATGCGGCGGGTATCGTTTTCATGAATGCGGGCCGCGGCAAGGGGATCGACCAGTCTTAGCCGGGCATGCAGGGCCGCGTTACCCACTTTGGCCGCTTCCTCTTCCAAGGCTTTTCGTAACTCGGGATCCGGGGCTGGGCCTTCGGAAAGACCTCGTAGTAAGGCCTTCAAATAGAGCGGGGTACCACCCACGAAGAGGGCCTCTTTGCCGCGCCCGCGGATCTCTTTAACGGCCTGTTCGGCCATCTCCAGGTAATGGGAAATGCTGGAGTTTTCGTTCGGATCGAGCACGTCAATCAGGTGGTGCGGGATGACGGCTTGCTCATCCAGTGTCGGCTTGGCGGTGCCGATATCCATCGCGCGGTAGAGGGACATCGAGTCGAGGGCGATGATTTCCGCGTTAATTTTCTCAGCCAGGTGAAGCCCGACCCGCGTTTTTCCGCTGGCGGTCGCCCCCGAAAGAAACCAGCAGTCCAGGAAGGTAAAGTCTTTGTCAGTCGTGGGATTGGTCATGCTTATGGCGGTCGATTCCAGGGAAAAACCCTGGTTTCTGCGGATGTTAAGGTTCATTGGGGGTGCAATTTTCAGTTTACCCCCAGCTGACTACAATACTAGATTCCCGGCCACTCGACGAAGGGGGTTGGGTTACTCGACGAAATGAACTTCCCCAACTGCATTACCTCAACAAGGGGGCCGTACTTTGTCCGGCGAACCTAACGCAAATCCTTCCGTGAACGTCCTGGCAGCGCTGATGGCCGTGATCGAAGATCGCCGCGCCAACCCGCCAGAGAAGTCGTACACCACCAAATTATTCCAAGGTGGCGTGCCTAAGATCGGCGAGAAGATCATGGAAGAGGCGGCCGAAGTGGTCGAGGCCGCCGGCGAAGAGGGAGAAGAGGGGCGTCAGCATCTGATCTATGAAGCGGGCGACCTGATCTATCACCTGCTGGTCATGCTGGGGCATCGCGAGATTTCCCTGGCCGAGGTCGAAGCCGAATTGGGACGCCGATTTGGCGTTTCTGGTATCGATGAAAAAGCGGCCCGCGACCCGAAGTAAACTCTGCAATCACCATCCAACCCCCAGCGAACCATCATGGAAAACTTCCGGATTGGCATTCCCAGCAAAGGGCGACTCGCGGAAGTCGCTACCGAACTTCTCGGCGACGCCGGCCTGAAATTTCGTCGCCAGGATCGCAGCCTGTTTGCTCGGGTTCGCGATATGCCGATCGACATCACCTTCCTGCGGACCGATGACATCCCGGTGCTGTGCGCCGAAGGGGCCATCGACATGGGGATCACCGGTAGCGACCTCGTCGAGGAAGCCGAAGTTGACGTCGAGACCCGCATGGAACTGGGCGTGGGCAAGTGCCGCCTGGCGTTGTGCGTGCCGGAAGATACCGATTGGAAAAGCGTCGAGGACATGAAGTCGTGCCGCGTCGCGACCAGCTTCCCCAACGTTACCAACAGCTACATGGTCGCCAACGGAGCGCAGCCTCATTTGGTGAACCTGTCAGGCTCGGTCGAAGTGATGATCTCGCTGGGCATTGCCGACGCGATCGTCGACCTGGTCGAGACCGGCAGCACGCTGGCCGCGAATCGCTTGAAGATCTTTGCCGAGATCGGCAGCTACCAAACGGTGCTCATCCAGAACAAGCAGAAGCGTCAGCCTGAGCTTGCCGACCGGATCGTTCGCCGATTGGAAGGGGTGGTGATCGCTCGCGATTACTCGCTGCTGGAATACAACATACCCCGCGAAAAGCTCGCCGAGGCCGAAAAGATCACCCCGGGCTTCAACTCGCCGACGATCAACCCGCTGGAAGACGACGCCTGGTGCGCGGTGCGGGCCATGGTCAAGCGCAAGGAAGTGATCGACGTGATGGAACAGCTGGAACAACTCGGCGCGTCGGCCATCCTGCAAACGAACATCGCCAACTGCCGGTTGTAAGACGGGCGGCTGTAAGATAATCGCGTATCACCTGATGAGAGGCCTCTATCAAATCTTCGTTCCCTCTCCCCCGAGGGGAGAGGGTTAGGGTGAGGGGTTATTCAATGGAGCCCAACCAACCTACCAACTCTCAACGCCGCAAATCTCTCCGCCAAACTTCTACCAAACCAGAGCAACTAATCTGGTCGGTTCTGCAAAATCGTAAACTCGCTGGCTTGAAGTTCAGACGGCAACATTCCATCGGTCCATGGATAGCGGACTTCGCCTGCATGGAGAAGATGGTCGTGATCGAAATCGATGGTGGATATCACGACAAGACTCAAGACAAAGATACTGAACGCCAGCGTTACCTTGAAGCGGAAGGATTCAAAGTGCTTCGCTTTCAGAACGAGGAGGTGCTCACGAATCTTGAAGGCGTCAGCATTGCCATCCGGCGATTGTTGGGGTTGCCCGATGAAGATAACCCCTCACCCTAACCCTCTCCCCTCGGGGGAGAGGGGACGAAGATTTGTTAGGCGAATTTGAGATTGAAGCGAAAGCTACTCCTGCATCGCCGTTTGCTTTACCAGGCTGCTCGATTCCTGTTGGGCGGCGTTCAAGCTTTCGATGACCTTTGACTCGGTCAGCAGGTCGCTCAAGACGTACACCTCGCCTGCTTTGCCTCCGGGGAAGATGGCCAGCAGTGGGATGCTGTTCGAGCCCAGCTTGTTGATGAACTTCTGCACCTGGGGGCTGTTATCGTGCGTGGTGTTGGTCCAGTCGACCAGCATCGGGACGATGCCGTGTTGGTTGACCACTTCGCCGACGCCGTCGGTGTTGATCGCGGTGTAGTAGTTCACCTTACAGGTCGGGCACCAGTCGGCGGTGAAATCGACCATCACCGTTTCGCCGGCTTGCTGTCGGGCGTAGATGTCGTTTTCCAGGGCTGGCCAACGTTCTTCAGCGTACGTGTCCCAGGCGATGCTTCCTTCGTGGGTATCCCCTTCAATGAGGTTATTGTACGAGAAGATGCCGATGCCGATCGCGACGACGAACGCACCGATCGTAGTGGCGATCTTCGAACTCTTGTGCTCGAGCGTGTGCACCTGACCAAGCATCCAGCACCCGGCACCCAGGCCTACCAGCAGAGTCAGCGTCGGCACGACGTACTGATCGGGCATGGTATACATCAGATAGACGACCGTCAGCATCATGACGAAGCCCATCAACTGCTTGAAGGCCACCATCCAGTTGCCTGGTTTGGGTAGGAAAGCGATCAGGCGTGGGTTCATGCCGATGATCAGGTAAGGGGAAGCCATCCCCAGGCCGATCGATCCGAAGACGATGAACGTCACGTACGTTTCCTGCGAGATGGTATAGCCGAATACCGGACCCAGGAACGGGCCGCTGCACGGCGTCGACAACAGCGTGGTGACGATCCCTTTGAAGAACGCCCCGCCATAGCCTGACTTGTTCGAGGCGTTGGCGACGCTGCCACTTCCCAGGAAACTCGGCATCGTCAGTTCCCAAACGCCCAGCATGCTCAGGCCCATTGTGTAGACCAGGACGATCATCGCCAGGATGTATCGCCAGTCGCCACTCCACTGCCCCCAGGCCAGCCCGTCGGCTCCGCCAGCGGCGGCTTCGCCAGAACTGAAAGCGCCGACGATGAGATTCAGCGAAGACGAAACGACCGCCAGAATCATGAACACGAAGATCACACCCAGCGAGTAGATCAGGTTCAGCATGAAGACCTGGCCGCGATGTTTGCCGGCCTGATTCACGAAGGAAAGGATCTTCAAGCCGACGACCGGCAGCACGCACGGCATCAGGTTGAGGATCGCCCCACCGATAAAGCTCAGGACGATGATCCAGCCCAGGCTGGCCGTCTCTGGCGGGTTGAGCACCTTCCACTGGATGTTATCGTTCATCGGGACCGGTGGAGCCATCGCGTTATGATCTTTTGGCTGCTCACGCGTCGGTGGATTGATGATTTGGCTGGTCTTGTCACCAGTGGCGTCTTGAACTTCCGCGTGCGTGATCTTGGCTCGCTCGGCCGCCTTGGTGTACTTGGCCGGGGAGAACGCGAACGGAGCGGACTCGTCTTTCCCTTTCTCGCCGACTTGAACGACCCCTTCGAACATCGCGCCCGAAGGACGATCGCAGGTCGTATCGGTGCAGGTTTGATAGCCGACATAACCGACCAGCGGATACTTGCCAGGCACGGCGTCGATCGGAACCTGAACGGTGAATTTCCAGGTCGTTTCCCCTTCGTGATAACGTACCGGTGGGAAGCCTTCGATGAGGGCCTTTTCGATCACCGGGTTTTGCGTCTTGGCCTGCGTGGCCAGCCAGGGTGTGACTTCCGCCAGGGCGACTTGGGTCGATTTGTAGCCGATGGTCGAATCGGTCGGTGAGTAGGCATAGACGTGGTAGTTACCTTTGGGCTTGAAGCTCAGCGTGACGGTGACTTCATCGCCGGGCTCGACCTTGGCGGGCTCGAACTTACCACTTAGCACGCCATGACCACCTTCGGTCGAGTAGTCCCCCATGGTCCCTTGGATTTTATAATCGGCCGGGGGAATGGCTCCGCCTGGGGTGGCAGCTTTTTCTGGCAACAAATTCTCTGGTTTAGGCACTTCCTTTTCCCCGTCGAACTTCGCGACGGCATTGGCCGTGACCGGAAAGCACGTTCCTTTGTCGTGACAACTTTGGCCACTTAGTTTGACCTTTAAGTCCAGGTCGTCTGGCTTGGTGCCAGGAGCGAGCAAAATGGGAGCGCTCCAGGTAACCTTCTCGTAGAACTTCTCTTGCGCGACGCGGATGATGTTGTCGGGTGGTACGACCTTGGGTTTATGATCGGGGGTGAATTCACCCACGGCGGTGATGCCTGGGCTGTCTTCGATCTTCAGCTTGGTCGCCATCGGCCCGCCTTTGGGCTGCGTGGTCGAGTAGAGACACCATCCGCTGCCGACTGTGGCGGTGACGTCAATGCGTCCGTGCGTGCCAGCCGGATCGACGACGTACTTTGCGGTCAGCTTTAAATTCGGATCACTTTGGCCGCCACCGCCGAAATCGTCGAAGCCTTCAATGCCTTGGAACAGATCCCCACCCAGCCCTTGGGCCATGATCGTGGTGGGAAGCAGACAAAGCAGTAATGTTAGAGCGATGGGGGTAAAACGCTTCATGAGAATATTCATTACCGAGGAAAAAGCTGGTCAGGACCTAAATGTCGGTCTGAAACCATCTTCGGAAAAAATGGTGGGTTCGTAAATGCGGAATTCGTAATTCAGGCAAACGGATGTCCGAGCCAGTCGAGGTATTGTTCACCGCAGCCTGGGCTGAGTCTGTGATGTTGAATACGCACGTGGGTTTCACATTGCTGGATCATATCTTCCAGGCTGCGTGCTTCTCTATTTTCGCTAAACGATCCGTTAGGTGAGACAGCCGGGAACTGACATGGTCACAGTTGGCGAAACGGATCTCATCAATCACTAGCCACTGTACCCAATTCAACCCCGTTAGCAGAACATTTGCCGCGTCCAGGACGATTGCCAACCGCTCTTCCGAAGGGGTAAGCGGGCGAATTGAGTCGACCGCTTGGAAGGCAAATTCCCAGTCGACTTCTCCATCCAGGGACACTTCGCTCGCCATTCGCGATACATCCAGAGCAATGTTATCCCACCGCATCGACCCCAGATCGAATAATCCGGTCAGCTGATCTCCCTGGAATCGAAAGTTTTCCGGGCGCGGATCCGCGATGCAGTCTTCAAGCAAATAGGTCTCGTCCTCAAGCGATAAGAGCAGCGGACCCAGGCGTGGGTGATAATGTACTAAACTGTCTAGGAATTGCTCGAGCGCCCATTTCCACTGCGGTTGCCCGAAGCTGTGAAGCGAGGGGAAGTGGCCACGCACATGCTTCAGGCGCCACGCTTCGCAGAGTTGGATACGCGTCTGAATTCCGGGCGATACGTCGGTTTCTTTCGGGGGCGTTTCGTGCTTGTCATGAAACTCGGCAACCGCGTGAAACATGGCCTTCTTTTGCGGAAATGTGTAGGGAAGGGTGGGCGGCGATCCATTGATCCAGGTTTGAAGTTCCCACAGCCGATCATCCGTCTGCACATAAGTCTGGCCGGATGCCGCCGGCAGGTACCCGGCCAGGTAGGTCATGCCCCGGCGGCGGCGATCGTTCGCCGCATGGTGGGCCGCCAGTAGACGATTGACGGAAAAGTCGGGCGGCATAAGCTTCAAACAGTAACATGCCTGAGCCGTTTCGACCTTCCATACCTCGCTTCCGCTAAGTCCTCCTTCACAAGCTACGATGCCGCGCACTGTCGATGTGGGAAGCTGAAAAGCTGCCAGGACCTGGATTAGCGTTTTGTCGTGGTTCGTCATTTTTTGGCGTTTTCAAGCAACTTTTCCCACACGGTTCCCGGCAAGGTTTATGGATGAATCGGTGACTCTAATCGTTTTTATTGGTATAAACGGCTTTTCTTTCCCAAAATCCCATGCGCAGAATAGAACAAATACGGCAGTCGCTTAGAGTGGGGTATATTTTCCCAGCGATCTAAAACTAGCCGTAGTGGAAAGTTTTCCGAATTTCGTTGTCCAATCTCGCAAGATTTCGCGGTGAGAAGCCTCTACCTGAGGGGCGATTGCTGCCGTCGCGGTGTGTGGCAATCGCCTTAGGCAACCCAATTGAGAACGATATCCGGATAACTTATCGAAATCTCCCTCCCTTTTTATTGTACGAGAGTTGTACGCATGAAGGTGTTTACATTGTTGCAACGGTCAACGGCTTGGTGTGCGACGGCGATGGTCGCCCTGGCCGCAACCGGTCTGGCCATGGCGGACGAAACGAAGACGGACGGAGACATGGCCGATGCTGCCGTCCCATCCGAAGTCGCCGCGACGACAGGCGGATCGAGTTCCTCGAGTTCCGGTGGCAGTAGTTCCAGCGGTTCGAGTACGCCGGCTCACGCCGCGATCCTGAAGGACTTCAAGAAACAAGACGGCCTGATTCCCACTTATCACAAGGGGAATCGGATGTTCTTTGAACTGAACAACACGCATTACAACGGCGAGTTCATCGTGCTGATTTCGATTGCCCGCGGTGCCGGTGTTGAACCGCTGTACGGCGGCATGTCGTGGGGCTTCGGTGACGACTGGGTCTGGAGCTTCCGCAAGGTCGACGATCGCATTCACATCGTTCGCAAGAACGTGCGCTTCAAAGCCCAAGATGGCAAGCCTGAATCGCGTGCCGTGAAGCATGCCTACAACGACAGCGTGCTGTTCAGCATTCCGATCGCCACGAAAGGTCCCGGTGGTGGTGACCTGGTGGAAGTGACCCCGGTCTTCATGAGCGACCTGCCGATGATCGGCGACGTGCTGCCAGGCTTCGGCTTCTCGGCCAGCAAATCGATCTTTGGTGCAGTGAAGGGCTTCGAGAAGAACCTGGAACTTCAAGTTGAAGCGACCTATCAATCAAGCGGCCGCTCGAACATCGACTCGGTGCCCGACTCACGTGGTTTGACGATCGACGTACACTACTCGATCAGCAAGATCCCATCGGGCGGTTACACTCCGCGCGTCGCGGACGATCGCGTCGGTTACTTCCTGACCGCCGTGAAGAACTACTCGAAGTCGGACGACAACCAGTTCGTGCGGTACGTCAACCGCTGGAAGCTGGAAAAGGCCGATCCTGCGGCGAAGATGTCGGAACCGAAAGAACCGATCATCTTCTACATGGAAAACACCATTCCGTATAAGTATCGCAAACCGATTCGCGATGGGATTCTGGAATGGAACAAGGCCTTCGAAAAGGCAGGCTTCATCGACGCGATTCACGTTCGGCAGCAGGAAGACGACGCCGATTGGGATCCGGAAGACGTCCGCTACAACACGTTCCGCTGGATCACTTCGGACGCTGGTTTCGCGATGGGGCCGAGCCGTGTGAATCCTTACACGGGGCAAATCCTGGACGCCGACATCATCTTCGATGCCGACTTCCTTAACTACTGGAAGCAGGCCTTCGAGAACTACAACCCTCAATCGACGGAAGCGTTGATTGGCGGTCCGCTGGACGTCAATAGCCAGGAAGAGTTCCTGAAGCGCGTCGGGTCGATCTCGCCGCGCCACCAGTGCATGCTCTCAGGCGGCATGTCGCAGCAGTTCGCTTTTGGTGCTGCCGCTGTCTTGGCCGACGTCGAGAAAGAAAAGGCTGCCAAGAAGAAGAAAAAGAAGAAGGACAAGGAAGAAGCCAAGTCCGAAGAAGAGATGAAAGAAGGCGAAAAGTCCGAGGATAAGAACGCCGAGGAAAAAGCCTCCGACGACAAGAAGGAAGATAAAGAAGAAGAGTCCAAGGAAGAGGAAGAAAAGAAGCCTTCGGCCGAAGAGGTCAAGAAAGAGCGAGAAGCCTTGCTCGAACGCATGATCATGGAAGGTCTGAAGGAAGTGGCCATGCATGAAGTCGGGCACACGTTGGGCCTGCGTCATAACTTCGTCGCCAGCAAGTACCATAGCCTGGCCGAGATCGCCGATTTGGAAGATGGCGAAGCGACCGTTTCCAGCGTGATGGACTACGTTCCCCCGCACATCGCCCCTCCCGGCGAAAAGCAGGGCGCGTTCTTCCCGCAGTCGATCGGCGTCTACGATATGTGGGCGATCGAGTACGGTTACAAGCCATTTAGCGGCGGAACCGACGGTGAGAAGGGCGAGCTGAACAAGCTGGCCTCGAAGAGTACCGAGCCTGGTTTGGCCTACCTGACGGATGAAGACACGACGAGCCTTTCGCCAGATCCGGATTCGAATCGCTTCGACTTCGGCAAGGATCCACTCGAGTTTGCCAAGAACCAATCGGAAGTCGTGAAAGCGGCGATGGATGGTCTGGCAGATCGCGTGGTGGAAGATGGCGAGGACTACTCTCGTGTTCGTCAGGCCTTCAACACGCTGCTGAACACCCATGGTCAAGCGATGTACTTCGCGTCCCGCTACGTCGGCGGCGTGCACGTCAATCGCTCGCACAAGGGCCAGGCCGACGCTCCGGCACCGTTTGAAGTGGTGGACGTTGAAAAGCAGCGTGAAGTCATGAAGCTGCTCTCGGAACAGGTCTTCAGTGACGAGCCATTCCAGTTCGACCCCGAACTGTACAACAAGTTGGCTCCTTCCCACTGGAACCACTGGGGTACCAGCTTCGACATCCGCGGCGACTACCCGATCCACGACACGATCTCGCGATGGCAGTCGACGATTCTGTCGCGATTGTTCTCGTCGATCACCCTGGACCGGATGCATGACGCGGAGTTGAAAGTCCCCGCCGATCAAGATGCGTTCACGACGGCTGAAATGATCGAGAGCCTGACCGATGCCATCTTCAGCGAACTCGATTCACTGGAAGAGGGTGACTATACGGTTCGCCAGCCAGCGATCAGCAGTCTGCGCCGCAACTTGCAGCGAGACTACCTGCAGCGATTATCGACCTTGGCCATGGGCAATTCGTATGCTCCGGCCGATTGCCAGACGATCGCCTATGCTCAGCTGATCGACCTGCACGAAAAGCTGCGGGACCTGGAAGAAAAGGAACTGGAACTCGACGCCTACACGCGTGCCCATCTGTTGGAAACGACGCGTCGGATCGAGAAAGTTCTGGATGCCGAACTAACGCTCTCGCGTCCGTAAGCCTGCCAAGCTTTCCAGCCTACTGAATTCGAGAAAACGCCGGAGTGATCACTCCGGCGTTTTTTTAGGCGCGATTTGGGATCCTGGTGGCATTTCATAAGCTGAGAAAATTTCATTCCATCTGATGGGGGTGGTGTAAAATAATTGACGGTATTGTAAAAAATATATGAATGTCGATCTAAGCGTCTTTATAGAATGTGTGTGATGGAAACTCTTCCTTTATCTATTCGTTTTACGCTTGAAGGATCACATCATGACGCTCAAACGGACGGGCTTCACGCTCGTCGAACTACTGGTTGTTATCGCAATCATCGGGGTATTGATTGCGCTTTTGCTGCCAGCGGTGCAGCAAGCCCGCGAAGCCGCCCGACGCATGACGTGCTCGAATCACCAAAAGCAACTGGGCCTGGCAATGCACAACTACCACGACACGCACGGCGTATTTCCGCCGGGCGTGTTTGCGGATGGTTTGAATGACCAACTGGACACCAATCCAAGAGCGATGTCCTGGATGCCGGTCCTTTTGCCATTTCTGGAGCAGGGGCCACTTCACGATCAGCTTCAGCCGTTTATGCAATCGAGAAGTTCCGCTGCATTCCCTAGCGATCTGATGAACACGAAGATCGAAACGTTGATGTGCCCGTCCGACCCCAATCGCGGGCAGACCGGCGAGGTTCACGGAACTGCCGATCCACCGCCAGACTTCAACGATGGTTTCCACGGCAACTACTTGTTGTGCCACGGCAACGAAGAGATCACGACGACAACCGATAACAACGCGACTGGGATGTTCTACTACCTGTCAAAGACTGATTTTTCTTCCTGCACGGACGGGACTGCCAACACCGTAATGGCGGCAGAAATCTTGCTGGTGAAATCGAATGTGTCTGGGGCACGTGACTGGCGTGGTCGTTATTACCGTGCCGACCACCTCAGCAGCATTGTCAGCACGCGACTTCCGCCGAACACCACGGCTTCGGACAAGATGCGTACCTGCCAGGGTTCGCCTCCTAACCCGTCTTACGCACCTTGTGCGCAGGACACCAACACGCAGGTCATTTATGCCCGCAGCCAACATCCAGGTGGCGTGATGATGACCCTGATGGATGCCAGCGTGCAATTTGTATCGGAAACGATCAATACTCAAACGTGGCAAGACCTGGGAACGAAAGCTGGTGGCGAAGTACCGGGCGAATATTAATCGAATCGCTTCCCGTATCCGTTCTGAATTTGAAAGACTCGTTTCCAGAAAGGAAAACGATGCATTACGCGTTGAAGTCGATGGCCCTGCTCGTCGTGCTGGGCCTTCTCATACCACTGGCCGGCTGTGGTGGGCCGCGGGAAATTGTCGTCAAGGGGACGGTTACCTTCGAGGGTGAACCGGTCGAAACAGGCGAAATCATTTTCATTCCCGCCGACGGTGTCGGCCCTGTCGGAGCCGGTCCAATCAACAATGGGGAATTCTCTTTCATCGCCCCACCTGGAGAAAAGAAGGTGGAGATCACCGCTAACAGGGTCGGTGACAAGCCAGCTCCCGATGGTCTGCCGAACTACATTCCGTACATTCCCAAGAAGTACAACACGGCGACGACCCTGACGGCAACCGTGGAAAACAAGGCAGAAAACACCTACACTTTCGACCTTGAGAAGTAAGAGCATTTAATTAAGAAAACGCCGGGCAGACCATCCGGCGTTTTTTTATGCGCAGCGATCAAATACTTGCTGACTTTGCCACCTTCGTATATCGATTGGGTTGACGGAACAAAACAGAGACGCAAGGTCGCTCTCGCTCCGAGTATCTGTACCAAGCATTCATCCAATTGCCCCAGATGGGACCGCCGTGCAGAAACGATCTGCTTGCCCAACGTATTGATGTTTATCGTTTGGGAAGATGGCGAGGAAAAACTAAATTGGCCCATATGGGTTTGTGGTCTGATAGCGGCTGATCCAATTCAATGATGCTGCCATCGGTCGCCGACGCACCAGAGGACGTGTTGTACAGGATGTGGTCGATGACCCTTCCCTGGTACTTGCCCATGGGGTCCAGCGCGTTGTACGTGAACCGGTTGGACAAATCCAATTTCAGGTCCTTCCAACTGGGCTTCATTCCTGCGTTTTCAATGGTGTTCATCGCCTCATCGCCAATCTTGTTGTTGTAATCGCCAACGACGATGACCCGCTCGACTGACTCTTTGGGCAAAATCTCTGATGCAAGTTGATAAGCATGCCCGTTGTCGCGACCCGAAGCACAGATATGCAAAGAGTAGAATGCGATTGGAAGGCCATCAATTTCAGTAACCGCTCGGACCGCCGACGCAGGATTCCAACCCCGATCGACGCGCAGCGGGTACTCTTTTGTTTCGCGCAGTGGCGTCCGACAGAGAATCGATTTGTATTTGTCCTTGTGGTTTGCCGACGAGATCTTCCCGACGTAGTAGTGTTTCATGCCCAGTACTTTTCCCACACGGGCGGTCCAGTCACCATCGGGAACCTCGTCGAATCCAATGATGTCCAGGTTATAGGGCTGGAACATTTCGCCAACCTGTTCCGGTGTTGTACTCCGGCTGAATTCGACATTGAAAGAAGCAACGCGAACAGCAATCTCCTGGGCCTTAGCCGGAGCGGCAAGACAGGCACAAACCCCCAATGTAACAACAGAAAAGTATTTAAGACCGTGCACTTGTTGTCCTTAGACGTGTTGTTTCTTGTTTCGTAATTGATCCCGTTAATGATGAAACGCCATATCTAGCACGCCAGCTTTCGAACAACAAGTCCCAGCCGTTTTTCAGGAGCCGTTGAAGGGGTTTCCCACTAATTCTAAGTGCTCTTTGCGGCTAGTTTTAGCGGACAAGAAAAAGAGAACTCCGCAAGTCCACGGGGGACTTGCGGAGCCTCATTGGTAGCCTGATCGGATTCTCAGAAGAGGTTCCGATAGGAATGTGGTTGCCTACCGGCAACCCGCCGGTAGCCGTTAGGCAGAGCCACCTCTACGGCTGGTACAGACATATTCCACTGGAACACCTCCTTTCTACTAAAGCTTACCCTTGGCCGGACAGAACGCCGTGTAGAGCCGACCGCAGGTCTTCAGTAACGTCGCGCTGCGTTAACGCGACCCTAGGTAAGTCTCACTTTGAACCAAGATTTCTGAAATGGCAAGGCCATTTTTCCAATCTCGGTTCTCCGCGAACGCCCCCGTAGGACAGGGCAGTAGAATTGTAGGTTCACGCACCTAGCGCGGAAAGTAGCAAATTCTTGCGAACGTGAAAATCAGCATCGGCAACCACCGGCTGTAAGTCGCCTGTTTCCAAGGGCTTGGGCAACTCGACCCAACTCTTACAACCGGCCATCGCGTCGGTCGGCGTGATGGCCGGTGGCTGGCTTGCTTCGTAAGCACGTACGACCAACAAGTGGATCCCTGGGGCCCGATAGTGGTAACGCATGTGCAGCGCTTCTCGGCTTAAGATTTGCTCGAAGAGGGACGCATCGAGCTTCGCTTCGTCTTCCAGATAGATCGCGTCGGTCACCTCGCACATCAGGTGCATCGTCACTTCCGGCGATGCCGGGGGCTGCAGGAACTCGGGATGCTCTTGCAGCAGCATCTTACCCAGACCGTTGAGTTTCGACTCGGCCTCGTGGAAATGGGTGGGATACAGCCAGAAGCGATTCTTGGGCAACGCGAATTCCCCCTCCGGCTCGGCAATGCCACCCTTGCGGGCCAACACAATCTGTTGGCCGCGAGCGATCGCTTCGCAGACGACATTCCACTCTTTGAGGGCAAGTTGGCACGCCATAACTTCGATTTTACCCGTAAATAAGGTTGATAGATTGACTGCTAAGTTGAGCTGGGAGGTAAAATAGATTAAGGAAATATGGCAATTCAAGGCCCGAATTGCTAAGGTAATAGCCATCCTGCCTTCCCGCCTTCGACGACTCCTGCCCCAGCGGAAACCATGGTGCCACTCTTGATACGGTCCAGCTTGGCTGCCTGTTTATCGATCACGGCGATGACGCTTGGCGTCGTCGCTGCCGAACTCGATACGCCGCAGTTCGATGATGCCCAACTCGAGTTCTTTGAGAAGGAGATCCGTCCTATTCTGGCAAAGCGGTGTTACGAGTGCCACGGGCCTGACTCCGAAACGCCGGGTGGCGGATTGTTCCTTACTTCGCGTGGAGCGCTGCTCGCAGGAGGGGACAGCGGCGCGTCGATCGTCGTCGGCAAGCCTGACGAAAGTTTGCTGATCGAAGCGATCCACTACGACGGCATCTACCAGATGCCACCCAAGTCACGGATGCCGGAGGATGAGATCGCCAAGCTCGAACAGTGGGTCGCCAGCGGAGCCGCCTGGCCGGTCAGCGACGAAAAGAATACACCCCAAAAGGAAGTCTTCGATCTCGAAAAGCGAAAGGCCGAGCACTGGGCCTGGCGACCGGTCACCCGTCCGCAGTTGCCGGCCGTGAAGAACGAGGCTTGGGTTAAGGATCCCGTCGATCGTTTCATCTTGGCAAAGCTCGAAGACGCAGGCCTCGCGCCCAATGGCCCGGCCGAACCAGCCCTTCTGATTCGAAGGCTTAGCTTCGACCTGACCGGGTTGCCGCCTAAGCCGGAAGAGGTCGAGGCCTTTGTGGCCGACCCATCTCCGGCCGCCATCGAGAAGGTCGTCGACCAGCTACTGGCTTCGCCGCGCTTTGGTGAACACTGGGGACGGCATTGGCTCGACCTGGTACGCTATGCCGAATCGCGAGGGCACGAGTTCGACTACGACATTCCCAACGCTTACCAGTATCGCGACTATGTCATTCGTGCGCTGAATCAAGATCTCCCGTACAACGAGCTGGTCGTTGAACACATCGCTGGCGACCTGCTCGAAAGGCCGAGGACGAACGCCGAGACCGGCAGTAACGAGTCGGTCCTGGGGACAGGCTTTTGGCACTTGGGAGATTGGGTCCATTCGCCGGTCGACATTCGCAAGGACGAGACCGATCGCTTCGATAACATGCTCGACGTCATGAACAAGGCGTTCCTGGGGCTGACGGTAACCTGTGCCCGCTGCCACGATCATAAGTTCGACGCGATCTCGCAGGCCGACTATTACGCCCAGATGGGGTTCCTTCAAAGTTCGTCGTATCGCCAGGTTCGTTTTGAAACGGCCGAGCACAACCAGAGGATCGCGGACTCGCTGGATAAGTTGAAGGACGAATTTCAGAATAAAGCCAAGGCGGCCTATCAAAGCGGTATCGATCGAGTGTCCGGCCGCTGGGAGAAGGAACTGCTGACGCCCGGCTCGCCTTGGAATCTGGTTTTGGCGGAAGCTGCCAAAGACGCCAAACACCCGCTGCACTACTGGGCGAAGTCTTTCAGCGTTACCGACGAACAGCGTCCCCTGCTATTGGAAGAGGTGCACAAGCTGGCCGAGCAGCAGCGTTTGTCCATTGCGGATTACCCAGGGCACGTGATTCACGACTATGAGAATCTGCCTAAGACGCAGTGGCGAACCGATGGTGTCGTGTTTGGAAATGGCCCGGAGAAGCCAGGGGCATTTCTCTGGAATTCTTCGAACGAACCTGACGTGATCGGCGTTCGAACGGACGGTGCGGCAGTCTACGACACGCGCTGGAGCGGACTGAAGCTAAAGCCGGGGGTTCAGGATGATTTCGGAAAGACACGCGGCTGGAATCGTGCCGGACGTACGCTCAAGACCGATACCTTTACGCTCAAGGACGGACGCGTTCACTACCTGGTGAAAGGAAGTGGTTATGCTTTCGCCGTAATCGATTCCCATCGGATGGTGCAGGGGCCGCTTCATGGAAAGTCAGGCAATCGCTGGGAGTCGAAGGACGCCAGCCAGGTTCAGTGGATTCGGCACGACCTGCGAGATTATCTCGGACACTCGATTCATCTTGAGTTTACTCCGATGGATGACCAGCCGTTGGAGGTCTTGTTGGTCGTCGATGGCGAGCAGATGCCTCCCAGGGCGAAGGACGCGGCGAAAGCCGCACTCGCGTTCGATCAGGCTGCGTCCAGCGGTGACGTCAACGCCCAGCGCTTCCTGCAAACATTGAAAGGCGCGATCGATACCCCGGACGGTGCCTCCCTGGCAAATTGGCTGGTTCGCAATTGGGATAAGCTGATGCCAGGCGAGCCCAATCCGTTCAAGGATTTGGCGAAACAATACCGGGATCAATCCCAGGCACTGTTGGCGGACGTGCGGTGGGAATCATGCACCGCTCCCGGCATGTGGGATAACTCGGCTGAGAAGGAATCCCTGTTGATCCGGGGCAATACGAAAACCCCGGCCGGGCTGGTCGAGCGACAACTGCTCACCGCGATTACCGGCACGGACAACTCGTTCGATCCGCACGGCAGCGGACGTTTGCAACTGGCCCATCAGATGATGAACGCCGACAATCCGTTCGCTTCGCGCGTGGCCGTGAATCGTGTTTGGCATTACCTCATGGGACGGGGCATCGTTCGTTCGGTCGATAACTTCGGCGTCCTCGGCGAGTTGCCAACGCATCCGCAGCTACTGGATTACCTGGCAGCCGAGTTCGTCGAAGATGGCTGGTCCCTCAAGCGAATGATTCGACGAGTCGTGCTGTCGCAGACCTACCAGATGTCATCGACGCAGGCAGGCTCCGCCGAACAAGCCGATCCGAAGAACGACCTGTTCCATCGAGCCGAAGTGAAGCGTCTGTCAGGCGAGGCCATCCGGGACAGTCTGCTGATGGTCAGTGGCCGTCTGGATGAAAAGATGTACGGCCCAAGCGTGCCGGTGTACCTGACTTCGTTCATGCAAGGCCGTGGTCGTCCTGGTCAAAGTGGTCCCGTTGACGGGGCAGGGCGGCGCAGCGTTTACCTGGAAGTCCGACGTAATTTCCTCGCGCCGATGATGCTGGCCTTCGATACGCCCCAGCCGATCACGACGATCGGTCGCCGCAATCAATCGAACGTGCCGGCGCAATCGCTGATACTTCTCAACGATCCGTTCGTCATCCAGCAGTGTGAAATCTGGGCCAAGCAGGCCATCACCCAGACGCCTGACGACACGCAACTGCGAATCGAGCGTATGGTCGAGCAGGCCTTCTCGCGCAAGCCGACCGCCGAGGAACTTACGCTAGCCAAACAGTTCCTGGAGAGCCACGGGCAGACGTTGTCGATCGCCCCGCAACAGATGGCTTCATCGGTCGAGTTGTGGCGCGATCTGGCGCATGTGCTGGTCAATGCCAAGCCGTTTATTTTTGTTCGTTAAGTGGGGAGTTGCCGCGTGGATTGTTGTCCTCGACCTTCGGGAATGCTGAGCCGTCGCCAATGGTTAGGCCAGGCCGCTTGCGGTTTTGGTTCGGTCGCGCTCAACTGGATGCTGCAGCGCGACGCGGCCGCGGCGGATGGACTAGGCCTGCTGGGGGCTCCACACGCGTCGCCGAAAGTCCGTAGCGTCATTTTCCTGTACATGGACGGGGGACCTTCCCAGGTGGATACGTTCGACCCGAAACCCCTGTTGAATAAGTACGATGGTCAGCCATTTCCAGCGGAAACAGAGCCGACGCAGTTCAATAACCTGGGCGGAACGCTGGCGAGCCCTTGGAAGTTTCAGAAGTACGGACAAAGTGGCATTGAGGTCAGCGAACTCTTCCCGAATGTGGCCAAGCACGTCGATGACCTGGCCCTCATTCGCTCGATGACGTCGAACTTCTCCGAACATACCAACGCCAATTACTTCCTGCATACCGGCAGCGGCTTGCAGGGACGCCCCAGCATGGGAGCTTGGACGACCTATGGTCTAGGCAGTGAGAACGACAACTTGCCGGGGTTCGTGGTGCTCAATGGTGGGCTGATCCCGCCGGGCGGGCTCGATAACTTCAACAGCGGTTTCCTGCCGGCGGCATTTCAAGGGTCGATCTTCGCCGCCAGTGATCCGCCGGTGGCCAACATCCGCTCGCGCGATAAGAGCCCGGCGGCGCAGCGCAGTAAGTTGGATTTATTGAATAAGCTTGACCAACTGACGCTCGATCAGGTTGGCAGGAACGACCAGATGGAATCGGCGATTGCCAATTACGAACTGGCTTATCGGATGCAATCGGCGGTGCCCAACCTGATGGATCTCGCCGACGAAACTCCGCAGACGCTGGAAGAATATGGTTTGAACCATTCGTACGACCCGACGAAGACGTTCGGTCGGCTGTGTCTGCTTTCACGTCGACTGGTCGAACGAGGCGTTCGCTTCGTTGAATTGACGGTGCCCAATGTCGGTCACGATCGCTGGGATCAGCATAGCAATTTGAAGGATGGGCACGAGAAGAACTGCCTGGCCGTCGACCAGCCGATTGCCGCCCTACTGGCCGACCTGAAGCGGCGCGGCATGCTCGATTCGACGCTGGTCGTTTGGGGAGGCGAGTTCGGACGGACTCCCTTCGCTCAAGGCAAGAATGGCCGTGATCACAATCCGTTTGGCTTCACCATGTGGATGGCCGGTGGAGGGGTGAAGGGAGGCACCGTCTACGGCAGCACCGACGAGTTCGGCTACAAGGTGGTCGAGAACCGCGTCGAAATGTACGACCTGCACGCCACCATCCTGCATTTGCTGGGGGTCGACCATCGCCGCCTGACCTTCCGCTTCAGCGGCCGGGACATGCGATTGACCGACGTCCATGGCCACGTGCTACACGACATCCTGGTGTAGATTCCAGGAAGAAATTCACGCCCCGAAGGTGAACATATCCCTGGCAATGCGGTCTACTGGAAAAGAACGAGCGAAGTTCATTTCGCAGCAAAACGTCCGCCAGTCACCAGTTACGACGAGGGCGTTCTTAACCGCCCCTTGACAATCCAGCCCATCCGGCGGAAACTGGTTCCCTTCCCAAGCGAGACCGTAGCTCAGTCGGTAGAGCAACGGACTTTTAATCCGTAGGTCCTGGGTTCGAGCCCCAGCGGTCTCACTTGTTTCGCCACTTCGCTCTGTGTGAAGTGGCGTTTTTTGTTTCTTGGGGCTGACCGTGCGTCTTTCTATACAGCCCCTCCTTTCTGGTGCCTGAATTATCCCATTTTGTTGGTTAATTACGCATCGAAGTTCGTTGACTTGATCGTTCTGCGGGTTTAGAAAGAACTCGCGTTCAAAGTCAAAGTTTGACGAATGCGCGGTTTGCATAAACCTTGGGGGGCAGCGCGGGCTACCTCAAAAAAGTCGTTTCCAGGCCAAGCGGTTGGAATGGATTGTGTTGTGGGAGACTGGATCAGTCGACACAGCGCAGTGGCTTTTCGAGGCGTAACAGGTCCAGTAAATCCTCTTAAGAATCGGGCGTCGCTCACCTCTTTTATGGGTGAGGTCTTAAAGACGTTGTGATGTGTTCTTTGCGAAGTGCGCTCGAAGTCAACAGCGGAGAGCAATACCAGGGAACCTACGTCAGTCCATCTGCTTTCCCTCGTGTTCGCAAGACGGGTTGCGTATCGCCGTGAAATAGGTGCGCGAGCCCGCGAAGTCGAAAATGAGTCCCGCATCGAACGCGCATAAAAATGGCCAGTAAGTCCCAGCGCCAACCGGAAGACTTACTGACCGATGTATCGAAGAGCGCTATTGGTATGCGCTCAGGACACGTACTTCAGATTTTAGCGCAAGGGCATGGATAGTAAAGATCGAAACTCTCTATTCGATCTCCCTGAAGCGATGACGTCGGCATCGCTTCACTTGTCCTTTTTTGTCTTTACGCTGCTCTGTCTTCTGGGGAGGCTGATCGCCCGTCCACCCCCTGGCCGCATGTCGTTGACACCTTTGATTTGATGAAACATGTGAGACGAAAAATTTATTCGGGGGAAATAGACGATGCCACTTAAACTCAAGCCACTTAAGTATTTGCTAAGCGTTTTGACGCTTTTAGCCGGTACCCAGGCAGCCACAGCTCAAGGGCTATTTGGCTTTCCGCTGGGACCGCAGCAGGAAACGCTCGATCCGATGGAGCAACTCGGACGCGAGTTGTTCAACGACACCAATCTTTCAACGCCACCAGGGCAAGGCTGCGTTACCTGTCATGCACCGGAAGTCGGGTTCGTCAGCCCGAATTTCTTTGTCAATCAGTTCTTTGGGCCCCACTTCGGGGCGATACCGCATCGCTTTGGTCCTCGTAAGCCGCCGTCGGCTGCCTATGCAGGCGATTCTCCTGACTTGCGATTCGTCGCGGATCCGGCATTTGCCGTGAACTGGGAAGGAGGCGTGTTCTGGGATGGTCGTGCTGCGGGCCAATTGCCGCTATTTCCGGAATCGGACGACAGCCCTGAGTTCGATCCACTTGCCGAACAGGCCCTATTTCCGTTCTTGAACCCAGTCGAACAGAACGTCGCCAACGAAAAGATCGTGGTTCGCAAGGTAGCCTTCTCGCGCTATCGACGGCTCTTCCTGCAGGTCTGGGGCCGAGGTTCGCTTGATTTCCAGGACGATGAGGTCGTTGCCCGGGCATACGATCGGATCGTGACGTCGATCGCGGCCTTCGAGCGGTCCAGCGAAGTGAATCCCTACAGTTCCAAGTTCGATGCCTGGCTCGCTGGTGAGGCGGAATTGACCGAGCAGGAAAAGCTGGGGCTATGGTTGTTCGAGAATCCATTCGATGGGCAGTCGTTGCTGACGCCCAACGAGGACGAGGGGCGGACTGCATTCCCACAGGGGAATCAAGGCAAGGGACGATGCGGCGTTTGCCATTCCGAATTGCCAGGGCCCAACGATGAGCCACCTTTGTTCACGGACTTCGCCTACCACAACTTGGGCTTGCCGAAGAACCCGGACAATCCGTTTTACTTCATGCCGCGGCGGTTCAATCCAGATGGTCGCGATTTCATCGATCGCGGTCTGGCCCCGACGTTAGAGACGATCGGCCAACCCGATAACTGGACTCCATCAGGCGCCATTACCTCGTGGCAAGAGGAAATCGACAACGCGGAAGGCCGTCACAAAACCCCGACCTTGCGAAATGTCAACAAGCGACCTTTTCCAGGATTCGTCAAAGCGTACATGCATCACGGCGGACTGAAGTCGATGAAGGAAGTCGTGCACTTCTACAACACGCGTGACGTGCCGGAAGAAGCCTGGGGCGAACCTGAAGTCGACTTCGGTAACATTACCGGCGGTATCGTGGGGGACCTGGGGCTTACCGACGAAGAAGAGGATGCCATCGTGGCTTTCATGGCGACGTTGTCCGATGGGTATCAGTCACCCCCTTCCGGACCACAACTGCCTCAACTGCCGCAGTTGCCGACACCGCCATCGCCTCCATCACTGCCGACGTTACCGTCGCCGCCGTCACTGCCCACGATTTTACCTTTCCCGTAACGACCAACATTTGGCAAGTTAACTGATGAGGACGCCCTCTGACTGCGAGGGCGTCTTTTTTGTTAGACTCGCTCGGCCACGCGCAGTTTCGCCGTTCGGCTGCGCGGGTTCTGGGCAATCTCTTCATCGCTGGCCGTTACCGGTTTTTTAGTCAACCGATTCAGGCGGGGGTCGTCGAGGAACGCTTGCTTCACCGGGCGGTCTTCCAGCGAGTGGAAGCTGATGATGGCCAACCGGCCCCCTGGCTTCAGGCGATCAGGCAGCGTTTCCAAGGCCGTTTCCAGCGAAGACAGTTCGCGATTCACGGCGATCCGCAGCGCCTGAAACGTGCGCGTCGCCGGATGGATTCTTCCGCGGCCACTTCCGGCGACCGGTGGATAACAACTGGCGACCACGTCGGCCAACTGCTTGGAGGTCTCGAAGGGGGTTTCCTTGCGAACGTGGCAGATCTTCTTGGCGATGCGGCGGCTCAAGCGTTCTTCGCCGTTCTGATAGATCAGGTCGGCTAGGTCTTTTTCTTTCAGATGATTGACCAGGTCGGCGGCGGTCTTCTTGTCACGCATATCGAACCGCAGATCGAGAGGCCCGTCCGATTCGAAGCTGAAGCCCCGATCGTCGTCGGCCAGTTGATCGCTCGAAAGTCCCAAGTCGAGCAAGATGCCATCGACCTTGTCGATCTCGAGCGAATCGAGAATCTTGGGGATCTCGACGAAGTTGGCATGAGCGATCTTCACCGGCAGACCCGCCAGAGTCTCTTCGGCCCGCTGCAAGGGAATGACGTCGCGGTCTACCGAAACGACAAAGCCGCTCTCGCCGAGCTTTTCGGCCATCATACGCGTGTGTCCGCCGCCGCCGAGCGTGCCGTCGACCAAGATCTTTCCCGGTTGGGGGTCGAGCCAGTGCAGAACTTCCGCTGGCAGAACAGGGACGTGAACGGTAGGAGCGGCCATAGGATCGGTGGAAAGAACTCGGGCAAAACGTCCAGCTTACCGAAGCAATCGGCCCCGCGGCAGGGCGGGAAAGAAAAAATCCGTCGTGGCGCATCCGTGCCCCACATCGACGGATCTTGTGGAGTCACCGCTGCACTAGCGACTTCACAGGGCTTGCCCGACCCGGCGTCAATCTTTGATTCCGTGACGGCACACGTTTTCCCGACAGTGGCCTGATCGGGGTGGCATCGTCGCGCGGAGCAAGCTTCGGACGTAAGAAATTACTTGTTAGTTGATAAACTGTTGTTCAGCAAAACATCAACAATCGATGTCGCCTGATGAGCATGTGATTGAGGATATTCGGTGCACATTTTTCGTCAATCCAGAAACACGCTCGAAAATTTTGCTAGCAAATTACGCTAGCGTGATTAACGATTGGCCATCGCGAGAGTTGCGACGAAGCCCCCCGCTGGAAAAAGTTTTGCAGCTTACCGAAACGGACTGCTAGCGTTTCGGTGATGGGCCGGAAAGTACGTCGTCCAGCGTGGTTTCGTAAGACTGGATCATTTGGCGAAGCGAGAAGTGTGTTTCGATCTGCCGGCGATTGGCTTGACCAAGCTGCTGGCGAAGGGCTGGGTCCTCGATTAGTCGGCGAAGCAGCGCTTCCGCTTCGGGCATTTCCCAGTGATTAACTTTTTGCACGGCGAGTTCGCCAGAAAGTAGTTCACGCACGCCTTCCACGTCGGTAGCGATCACCGGTAAGGCATGGGCCATCGCTTCGATCAACGCATTGGGCATCCCCTCCCAGCGGGAACTGAGCGCGTAGATCTCGCTCTCGCGAAACCAACTGGGCAAGTCGTCCTGCCAGCCAACAAGCCTGACAGAGTCGTTCAGGTCTTCGGATTCAATCTGTACCAGCAATTCCGGAAGAAGCTGGCCGTCCCCGATGATCACCAGTTCCCACTCCGGTTTCTCGCGCAGCAACTGAGCAAGGCGAAAGATCAACCAGTCGAATCCTTTTTGATCGTCGAGACGTCCCACGGCAACGATCCGATGCTTGCGATCGACGGGTTCGGCATAGGTTGTCGGTACGATCGAGTCGACGTCGATGCCGTTGGGAATGACCTGAAGTTTGGACTCCGGCACGCGAAGTGTCTTGGCTGCAAACTGTCGAACCCCTTCGCTGACGCACAACACGCGATCGGCACGCTGGGCAGCCCACGATTGAAATCTTCGACGCCAACTCCCCTGTTCGATGACTCGCAGCGATTGCAGCTTGCGGATGCTCATGCCGCGGGTAGCCATCGCCGAGACGATATTGGCGTGAAACAGAAAGCTCCAGACGGCATCGACCTCGTTCACCTGGATGATTCGCTTCAACCGATTCACGGCCGACAACAGCTGCCACTTGGTACGGCAACCCAGGAATGTGACAGGGATCTGAGCGTCCTCAAGCTGCCGCACCAGCGCATCTTTCGGGTCTTCCGGCGGCGGCGCCAGGGCCACCACGTGCACCGGGAACTTGGACGGATTCAGTCCGCAGGCCACGTTGGCCACGCATCGTTCGGCTCCGCCCATGCCCAGTTCGGTGGTGACGATCAGGATGGGCTTGGGGATTGAGGACATGGTGCTGGCAGCCAATGACGGTATGTGCGGGCCTAGTCGACTTCCCCGCTGACGGCATATACTCAACCATGGACGACACAAAGGACAGGCGTCGTTCAGCGGTTTTTCATTGATGTTTTGCGAGTTCTATGACCAATATCGACCAGTACGACTACCATCTTCCTTCCGATTTGATTGCGCAGCAACCTTTGGAGAAAAGGACCGACGCGCGGCTCTTGGTGGTCAATCGTCAGACGCAGGAAATCTTGCACCAGCATGTGCGAGACCTGCCGGAATTCCTGAAGGCCGGCGATAGCCTGGTGCTGAACAACACCAAGGTCGTCCCAGCACGATTGATGGGCCGAAGAGCCAATACGGGCGGTCGCTGGCAAGGGTTGTTCGTTGAAACCGATCCCCAAGGCCACTGGCTGGTCCTGGCGAAAACACGCGGCAAGATTCAGCCCGGCGAAAAGGTCATTCTCGAGAATCGTGAAGCCCGCGAAGACACTGAACTGGAGCTACTGGCCAACCTGGGTGGCGGGCAATGGGCCGTCAAGCCGCTGACCTCGGAGTCGCCGTTTGACGTGCTCGAACGCGTCGGCCGGGTCCCTCTTCCGCACTATATTCGCGGCGGCGAAATGATGCCGGAGGACTGGAAAGACTATCAAACGGTCTTCGCCGAAACCCCCGGCGCGGTTGCGGCTCCGACGGCGGGGCTGCATTTCACGCACGAACTTTTGAACAAGATCAGCGCCCAAGGGGTCGATCGGCAATTCGTCACCCTGCATGTCGGCATGGGGACGTTCCGCCCAATCGGCGTCGAGAACATCGATGAGCATGAAATGCACTTCGAGTACGGCGAAATCAACCAGGCCACGGTCGATCGTTTGAAAGAGGTCAAAGCCAACGGCGGTCGCGTGGTTTCCGTGGGAACAACCGCCACGCGGGTTCTGGAAACGGCTGCGGCGAGCGGCACGCTCAAGCCATGGGTGGGTAAAACCAATCTGTTCATCCGCCCCCCGTATCAGTTCAAAGCGGTAGATGTCCTGCTGACCAACTTCCACCTGCCCAAGTCGACGCTATTGATTCTGGTGCGGACGTTCGGTGGAGACGAGCTGCTACGCCAGGCTTACCGCGAAGCGATCAACGAAGAGTACCGCTTTTACAGCTACGGCGATGCCATGCTCATCCTGTAGTTTTGCCGTTAATGGTGCGGAAAATCGCTTTAATATACTTTTCTCGGAATTCCGGTGATTTCGCGGGTAATTATCGCGGGAAATGGTTATTGTGAGAGAAGGAAAAACGAATCTTCTCGTCTTGCGTGAAAATATATTCTTCGGTCGTCCTGCGGCACGTAAGAGGGGGAGTCGATAGCTTGATAGCAATTGGGTACGATAGCCACGTGGAACGTTCCAGAGTCAGCCCCCACATGGAAGGGAATACGAAATGAGCATAGCGGAAGTCGAACAGGTCTTAGTGGTACCAACCGAGAAGTTCCACGAGATCGGGCAGTTTCAGGGGTTTCACGACGACGTCGAAACTTACCTGAATCAACTGCTGACTCCAGAACAGATGAGCTTCCGCCCGCGCGACGTCATGGAAAAGTCGCCTGAATTCAAGCAGCTCATTCCTTACGTCATCTTCGAATACAAAGACGATCAAGGGACCCAGCACGTCTTTCAGTACGTTCGCGGCAAGGGACAAGGCGAATCGCGTCTGCACAGCAAGCGAAGCGTCGGTATCGGCGGTCACGTCTCGTCGGAAGATGCCCCGGACAGTGACCAAGATCCTTTCCAGCAGGGAATGCGACGCGAGTTGGAGGAAGAAGTCAGCTTCCATGCTCCGCACGAAATGGTTTGTGCCGGCCTGATCAACGACGACGAATCGGAAGTCGGTCGCGTGCACCTGGGCGTCGTTTATCTCTGCAAGATCGAACGCCCCGAGGTGATGCCCAACGAAGAAGACATCCTCGACGCCGGTTTCCGCCCGGTTGGTGACCTTCTAGCCAAGCTCGAAGAATTCGAGACTTGGTCGAGCATCTGTCTGAAAACGATCTACGGCTAATTGGCAGGCACGCCTATCGAGTACAATGGTGACCGTTAATGATCCGGTTCACCATTTTGGCTCTCGCAGTGCCCATTTACTTCGACAATCACGCTACTACTCAAGTCGATCCTCGCGTCGTCGAGGCGATGCTGCCGACGTTTACCCAGACCTACGGCAACCCGTCGAGTGTCGGGCATCTGTTTGGGGAAGAAGCCAATCAACTCGTCGAATCGTCGCAGCAGTCGATTGCCGCGGTGATTGGGGCCGAGGCCAGCGAGATCGTCTTCACCAGTGGTGCGACCGAAAGCAATAACCTGGCGATCGGCGGCATCCTCTCGCAGCGTCGTCGTCGCGGCAACCATGTAGTGACCGTCACGACCGAGCACAAAGCGGTGCTCGATCCACTAGAGCAGTGGGAGCACCAAGGCTTTGAGATAACCCGGCTTTCGCCCCGCCAGGCTGGCCAGCCGCTGGCCGGCATGCTCGATGCCGAGCAAGTTCGCGAAGCGATACGACCAGATACGGCGCTCGTTTCCGTGATGCTTGCCAATAACGAGATCGGCGTGATTCATCCGGTCGCCGAGATCGGAAAGATCTGCAAAGAGCAGGGCGTGCTGTTGCACTGCGATGCGACCCAGGCCGTGGGCAATCTGCCGGTCGACGTCGAGCGGCTAGGCGTCGATCTGATGAGCTTTTCCGCGCATAAGATGTACGGTCCCAAGGGGATAGGGGGACTGTATGTGCGGAAGCGCCATCCGCGGGTTCGGCTTCAACCGGCGATCTTCGGCGGAGGCCAACAGCGGGGCATACGCAGCGGAACGCTCAATGTCCCAGGCATCGTCGGCCTGGCAGAGGCAGTCCGTCTGAGCCTGGCCGAAATGGATCGCGAGTCACAGCGGTTAGCCGAATTGAGGCAGCGGCTGTGGTCAGGACTGAACGAGCGGATCACCGGCCTACAACTCAACGGCCCGGAACTCGCGGTCGCAGGTGCCCGTCTGGCCGGTAATTTAAACTTCGCAGTCGAGAAAGTCGATGGCGAGGCGTTGATGATGAACGTTCGTGAAATCGCCGTTTCCAGCGGCTCGGCCTGCACTTCGGCCAATCCCCAACCCAGCCATGTACTTAGGGCCATTGGGCTATCCGAAGACCTCACGCGAAGCAGCCTGCGGTTTGGGATCGGCCGGTTCAATACAGCTGAGGAAGTCGATATTGCCGTTGACGTTGTGTCACGTGCGGTGGATAAACTACGTAAGCTGATTGCCTAACAGGGCTTCGGCTGACCGCACCCTCGATTTTTGAGGTAGAATCGGTAACAATGGGGGCGTTGGAAATTCCCCAATAAAATTTGCACCCTTTCCCCGCTTCGGGGCATCGATAATAATAAACACATACAAGTTTGCGTTAATTTAACGTCTGGAGTGAACAAAACATGGCAGTCGTCATCACCGAAAAAGCGGCCGGCGAAGTCAAGCGAATCCTGGAAGATCAGAAGTACGAAGAAGGCACCAAGCTGCGTATCGGTATCACTGCCGGCGGTTGCAGCGGTTTCTCGTACAGCCTGACGCTGGAAAAGGAATACGACGAAGAAAAGGATTCCAAGTACGACTATCACGGCGTCGAAGTGGTTGTCGATAAGAAGCACGCGTTGTACCTCGACGGTACGACGGTCGATTTCTACGACGGGATCGATCGCCGCGGTTTCGCCTTCAACAACCCGAACGCTACCCGCAGCTGCGGTTGCGGTTCGTCGTTCCAGGCCTAAGTGGTAAGTTCCGCATAGCGAACACACGAAATATGCCCCTGGCAAATGCTGGGGCGTTTTTCGTTTCTTGACTGCGAGGGACCGAGATCACCACTTCCAGGTCGGCTTGACTTCGGGGTTCACGATATTCGCCGCCGGCCACTGGCCGCGATGCAGGGCGATGATATTCTCCGCGGCCATTGTGGCCATCGCCCGTTCCGACTCCAAATCCATCCCGGCCATGTGCGGGGCGAGGATGACGTTCTCGAGCTTCAACAGCGGATCGTCCGGCTTCGGTGGTTCCTCGTGGAAGACGTCGAGCCCTGCCGCCAAGACCTGGCCAGACTGAAGGGCCTCGGCCAGGGCGTTCTCGTTGACCAGCCCTCCGCGGGATGTATTGACGATAACGACGCCCCGTTTCATTCGCTCGAGCGTTACGTGATTGATGATGTTCGCCGTTTCTGGCGTACACGGTGCGTGCAGGCTGACGATGTCGGAGTCGCTCCAAAGCCGATCGAGCGTCACCAATTCGATCTCATCGTGTGGCGCGGCGACCGGGTCGTAGGCGATGACCTTCATGCCCAGGGCCAGAGCTTTCTCCGCGACGCAGCGACCAATCAGACCCAGGCCCAAGAGTCCTAGTGTTTGGCCCGCCAGACGCGGCCAGCACGTCCGTTTCCAATGCCCCTGGCGGACCTGACGATCACGCTCGATGACGTTGCGAGAGATGGCGAAGAGAAAGGCCAGTGTCTGTTCCGCCGCCGACTCGTGCAGAATTCCCGGCGTGCGGCAGACGACGATGTTGTTCGCGGTGGCCGCTTCCAGGTCGATCGAATCGAAGCCCACTCCCAGCCTAGAAAGGACGCGAATCTGGCACTTATCCAGGAGATCGGCCGGGTAGGGCTCGGTGCTGCACATGACCGCATCGCAGCCAGCAAGCTGCTGAAGCAACGTGTCCGGCTGGTTGAGGTTATTTTTCACAGGATCGATGAAGCGGACTTCGTACCCGGCCTTGGTTAAGATGCCGTAGTACTGCTGGTGGGGAAAGTGGAAGTGATCGCCGGTGACCGCGATGGTAGGCATGATTGGGGCCTTCTGGAAAAGAACGGGACGTCGGGGCGAGGGAGTGGGTGAACTTTCCAGAGATCGTCGCATCTCGTAAAATCGACGCAAGTCTTTTCTACTTCAGATGCTTGGAATTGGAATAATCGGTGAGTACCACTCCCAGAACATTTATCGTAGGTATTGGCGACGATGGTCTCGACGGGCTGACGAGCCAATCGATGCGAATCTTGGGCGATGCCCAGGTCATTATCGGAAACCCTCAAGTCCTGGTCCACGTCGAGAAGATCACCGCCGAGAAGGTGCCGGTCAGCGGTGACTTGAACGAGATCGTCGAAGCCTTGGAAAAGCACAGCGACAAAGACGTCGTCATGCTGACCAGTGGCGATCCGCTGTTTTACGGTGTTTCGCGGTACCTGTGCGACAAGCTCGGCAAAGATCGCTTCCACGTCATTCCGCACGTCAGCAGTATGCAGTTGGCGTTTGCGCGAATCAAAGAAAGCTGGGACGACGCCCACCTGGCGAATCTGGCCAACCAGCCGCTGGAATCGGTGGTCGCTGCCGCACGGATCTCGGAAGCGATCGGTCTGTTCACCACCGAAGAGATCCCGCCGCGGGAAGTTGCCAAGACGCTTTTGGGGCACGATCTCGACTACTTCCATGCCTACGTCTGCGAGAATCTCGGTTCGCCGAACGAATGCGTCACGCAGGGGGATCTGAAAGAAATCAGCGAGCAAACGTTTGGCCCGCTCAATGTGATGATCCTGGTTCGCAAGCCAGACGTGCCGGACCGGCCGATGTCGCTGGTAGGCAAGCGTAAGTTCGGCAACCCGGACGACGTCTTCCGCCAGGCTAAACCAAAACGCGGTCTGCTGACGCCAATGGAAGTCCGCTGCATCGCGCTTTCGCTGATGGACCTGGGAGACTCCAGCGTCGTCTGGGATGTTGGTGCCGGAAGCGGCAGCGTCTCGATCGAAGCAGGCATGATCGCTGAAAAGGGTTCGATCTACGCGATCGAGATGGACGCCGAAGACCACGGCCTGATTCGCGCGAATATCGAGGCCTTCGGTGTGAAGAACGTTCAGGCCGTGCTCGGCAAAGCACCCGATGCCTGGGCCGATCTGCCCGACCCCGATTGCGTGTTCATCGGCGGGACCGGTCGCCAGGTGCGCGGCATCTGCGAACAAGCGATGACTCGCATCAAGCCCGGTGGCCGCATCGTGTGCAACTTGAGCAGCATCGAAAACCTGGCCGAAGTGCATCAGCTATTCGACAGCGAGATGGAAGCGGCCAAGGTCACGATGGTAAACATCTCGCACGCGACCTACCAGTTGGAACGCCACCGCTTCGAAGCTTCAAACCCAACGTTCCTGGTAAGCGCTAAGAAGCCGCTGAAGAAGAGCTGACATTTTCCTGTCCCCTCGCCCCTTGGGGGAGAGGGGACGAAGAGGAGAGAGAGTTCGTTGACTGTTGACGTCGAAAAAGAATACCCTCAGATCGAAATTCTGGCGGTCGGTGCCCATCCCGATGATGTCGAGATTGCCTGTGGCGGAACGCTGGCCAAGCTGGCGGACCTGGGGCATTCGGTAGGCATCATCGATCTGACCGATGGCGAACCGACGCCTCGTTCGCCTGACCCGGAAACGCGGCTCGCGGAAGCCGCCGAGGCCGCCAAGGTTTTGGGCGTACAGAAGCGAATCACGCTCGACCTGCCCAACCGCAAGCTGTTCGACAGCTTCGAAGCACGCGTGGCCCTGGCCAAAGAGTTCCGCAAGTATCGTCCCAAGGTGGTGATTGGGTTTGGGGATCGCACGCCGATGGCTTCGCCTGATCATTGGCAGGCGATGCAGATCACCGACGCGGCGGTTTTCTATTCGCGGCTGACGAAGTGGGACGATAAGTTCGATCACCTGCCGGTGCATACCATCGGCCGGCAGTTGTACTTCAAGCTCGCCTTCGAACCGATCAACAAGCTGGATGCTCCTGGCAGCTTCGTGCACGACATTACCGATTGCCTGGAGCGGAAGCTGGAAAGCATCCGCTGTTACCAGACGCAATTCCCCGAAGAGAAAGCATATGTCTTTGAACGCGTGAAGGGAGCCGCGATCTACCTGGGAGCCACGGCCGGGTACGGAGCCGGCGAGTTGTTCTACACCACGCGGGCCATCGGCACGCCGGACATGATGCAGCTACTGTATCCGGGTGATCGCGTTTACACCGAGCGGTACTTGCGCAAGACAACCAGCGTCGAGTGAAGGTCTTCCGGGATCGGCGCCTCGAATTCGAGCGGCTCGCCGGTGACCGGATGGTTGATCTTGAGTCGCCGGGCATGCAGCGCGGTTCGAGAAAGAACGATTTGCTCGTCGTCGGTTCGTGCGATTTCCCCGACCGTGATTCGCGCCCGATTGCCGTAGGCGCGATCGCACAGCACCGGATGCTTGATGTGGGCCAGGTGCACGCGGATTTGATGCGTGCGGCCGGTCTTGGGAAAGACTTTGAACGCCGCGAACCCGTCAAAACGCTCGGCAACTTCGTAAAACGTCTGGGCTTCTTTCGCCTCGGGATCGTCCCGCACGATCGACATCCGCTCGCGATAACGCGGGTGAGGGCCGATCGGTTCGTTGATCACGTCCCGGTCGCGGTCCGGGCAGTTGGCGACGATCGCCAGGTATTCTTTCTCGGTGATCCGGTCGGCGAACTGCTGCGTGAGGGCCTGGTGGGCTTCGTTGTTCTTCGCGATCACCAGCACGCCGCTCGTATCACGGTCTAAGCGATGCACAATGCCTGGTCGAGAGGCCCCGCCGATGTCGCTCAGTTGACTGAACTTCGCAAGAAGCGCGGCGGTCAGCGTACCGTCCCAGTGGCCTTTCGCCGGGTGGGTGACCATGCCCGGGGGCTTGTTGATCGCTGCCAGGTGTTCGTCCTGATAGATGATGTCGAGGTCGACGTGTTCTGGCTTCTGTTCTTCCTGCCGGGCATCGATCTCGGGGTACTCGACGACGTCCCCGACGCGAAGCTTGTACGACGGCTTCGTGGCCTCATCGTTGATGGTGACCTGGCCCTCGTCGATCGCCGAACGTACCTGGGCGCGGCTCGCCGTCTTGATGCGGCGGGTAACGAATTGATCGAGCCGCTGACCGGCATCTGTTTTGTCGACCGTATAACGCATGAAATGAGACCCAAGAAAGAAAACATGGCCACCGGTAAGTGGCCATGCCGATATTTTATCGCGTGAGTCGCCGAAGGGGAGGTTTGCTTATTCCGCTTTCTCTTCCGCGGCCTCTTCCTGCGCCGGTTGTTCAGCAGCGGGCTTTTCTTCCGCTGGTGCTTCTTCGGTCGATTCCGCAGCAGGCTTGGCAGCCTCTTCGCTCTTTTCTTCGGTAGCCGCTTCCTTCTCTTCGCCCATTGGCTCGGCTGCCTTGTCGGCGGCTTCTTTTTCCTTCTCGGTGAACGAGGATGGCTTTGGAGCGGTACCTTCGCCGCCAGCACCCTTGAGGTCCATGCTCGGCGTGAACAACGGATCGCTACCGGCACCTGGCTTGTTTGTTCCTGGCGTATCGAACAGGCCACCACCCGGGTTCTCCAGGTTCATGTCCATGCCTGGCAGTCCACCTTCCAGCGGAGCCCGGTTTTCTCGTTCGACTTCGGCGGCACGAGCGACGAAGTCTTGATCGCGGTACCAGGCATAGAAGCCATCGACCCCTTGGTTGTCGAGACGCTTGATACGTTCTTCGGCAAGCAGCGAAGTGTTGGTATCAGGCCAGATGACCATAACTTCTTCGTAGTTGGACTTCGCTTTGGCGAGCGACTCTTTGGTGGCCTGAAGTTCGTAAGCTTCGGCCATGCCCCACAGGGCTTTCACCTTAAGGACTGGGAGGTCGGCCGAGTCGTAGACCTTCTGGAATGACTTGAGCGCTCGCTCGATATCGGCAGTGGCTGATTGAGGATCACTGAACGCCAGGTCGCTGGCTTGTGTCAGGTTCTGTTGACCATAGAAGTACTCGGCCCACAAGGCAGGACGCGAAGTACCAAAGTCGGTCGAAAGCGTAGCGAACTCTTGAGCGACTTCCTGGCGTTTGACGTCGTCTTCGCCGACGCGGAACGATTGATCGAGAGTCGAATAAACGGCGCTCCACTCTTCGTTCTTTACCACACCGCTATCGGTATTGAGGATGACGTAACCCACGAACCCCAGCAACAAAGCCAAGGCCACCCCGCCGATCATCGTCGCGTGAGGTTTGGCTTGTTCCACAATACCTTCGAGAAAGTGAGCCAGGGAATTCTCTTGAATTTCGTGCCGACGTTCCGACTTCATCGCTGATTTAACGCTTTAAGAGTGGGGCCTGCGGGAAACGCGATCGCAGCGGGATTGCTACTAAAGCGTTTCATATAAAATGCTTACATACAAGCGACTGAGTATAGGAGAATGCGGCAAAAAGCGTCAATAGCACTGCCGGCACCCGGCTGGGGGCGTCATTGCAGCATTTAGGAAAGGCAGGGATGATGGAGGGGCTTCGCCAGTTGGAAGTTTTCAGTGTTCCGTTTTCAGCAAGAGCTGGAAAAGCCGCTGCCTGCCCCCAAGTAAATCACGCAACGAGTATAGGAACCAAGGAGAAAATCTTGGAATTAAACCAGCGGGCTCATGCCCTGGTACAGCCGATTATTGAAACCCCGCGAGAAATCGGAGCAGAGCTGGTTCAGCTTGCGTGCGGCGCGAAAGTGCTTGATTTGGGGGTCACCGCAGGGCGAGGGGGGCTTGAAGCTGGGCGACAGATGGCCGAAATCTGCCTGGCTGGGCTCGGGGAAGTGTCGTTCTCGCTGGGGGATGCTCCGGGAACGCGAACGTTCGTGAACGTCTGCACCGATCGCCCGGAACTGGCCTGTATCGCATCGCAGTACGCCGGCTGGCAGATCAAAACCGAGAATTTCTTCGGGATGGGCTCGGGACCGATGCGGGTCAAGGCGGCCAAAGAGCCTGTCATTCAGGAGCTGGGCCTGACCGATGACTACCCCGTTGCGGTAGGCGTGCTGGAAACGTCGCAGCTTCCGGGAGATGAAGTTTGTCAGAAAATCGCCGCGGATTGCCACGTCGACCCGAAGAAGCTCGTTCTACTGGCCGCTCGCACGGCCAGCATTGCCGGGCATGTGCAGGTGGTTGCGCGCAGCGTTGAGACATGTTTGCACAAGTTGCACGAACTGAAGTTCGACCTGTCGAAGATCGCCAGCGGCTTCGGAGCCGCTCCGCTGCCGCCGATTGCCGCCGACGACGTGGTGGGCATTGGCCGCACGAACGACGCCATCTTGTACGGCGGCACGGTCACGTTGTGGGTCAACGAAACGTCAGAGCGTTTGAGCGAGTTCGGCGAGAAGCTCCCCAGCGGAACGTCCTCGATGTACGGCCAGCCGTTTGAAAAGATTTTGCGCGACGCGAAGTTCGACTTCTACCAGATCGACCCACTGCTGTTCAGCCCGGCGGAAGTTTGCCTGGTGAGCTTGCAAGATGGCAAATCGACCATCTTCGGTCAGCGCAACCTCGAAGTGCTGGTCAAGTCGTTCGGGCAAGGTTAACCGCCGCGATGGATGCAAATGCACGACTACCACGCATCGGCGTGTTGGCCAACGAAGATAGCTGGTACTTCCAAGACCTGCAGCGCGCAGCCATTGGGAAAGCCCAAGTCCAGCGTCTGGAGTTCTCGGCTTTGCAGTCACGCATTGGTGGCAGGGAGTCGATTTCCGCCGATGCGGTGTTGTCCGACAACTTCGACGCGGTGATCGTGCGTTCGATGCCGCCGGGTTCGCTCGAGCAAGTCGTCTTCCGCATGGATGCATTGGCCGGGCTCGAGCGGCAAGGGGTGTTGATCATCAATCCGCCCAAGTCGATGGAACTGGCCATCGACAAGTATCTCTCTCTTTCCAAACTATCGGCCGCAGGCTACCGGGTCCCTCAGACGCACGTCTGTCAAACGTGGCAGGATGCGATGGACGCTTTTGAAGAATTGGGACCGTCGGTCGTCGTCAAGCCGATCTTCGGCGGAGAAGGGCGGGGGATCATGCGGGTCGAGGACGCCGACCTCGCCCATCGCGTCTTCAAAACGCTGCAGCAGATGGATCAGATCATCTATCTGCAGAAGTTCGTGCCCCATCCCGGCTACGATCTGCGTGTGCTCGTGCTTGGCGAAATGACGTGGGGCATGCGGCGGACTTCGGCCGACAGTTGGCGAACGAACCTCAGCCGCGGTGCCAGTGCCTCGGCGGAGTCCATTCCCGACGAGGTCGCACAAGTAGCGCTCGACGCGGTGAAGACGCTCGATCTGTCGATCGCCGGGCTCGACTTTTTGCCCGACGGCGTAGGGGGCTGGTATTTACTGGAAGCCAATGCTGTCCCAGGATGGAAAGGGCTGGCGAAGGCCTGCGATGTAGACATTGCTGCGAAATTGATCGATTACGTAATCGCGCGAGTTACTTCCTAACCGGGGGCCCAGAGAGAAATCTCTCTGGGTCACCCACCTGGGATGAGTGCGCGTTGGCATTGCGACCCTCGAAAGAGTTCAAACGAAAACCCCTCACCCTAACCTTCTACCCTCAGGGGCGAGGGGACAAGAGAGAAGCTTGATGGCGGATGCCACGATGACATCGACCGTTTTCAATGTGGGGCTACTTCTGGATGAAGTGGCACTCACTTGCCCCGACGCAATCGCGATTGCCGTAGCAGGCCAGCGCGATGCCCAGGGGAAGCGGCATTACGATACGATCTCGTTTGCTCGGCTGGCCGAAGATAGCACGATCATCGCGGCCGGTTTGTCGCAGATGGGGGTGGTCCCGGGTACGCGTTTGGCGCTGATGGTTCGACCAGGGATTGATTTCGTTTCGCTCGTGTTTGCTCTCTTCAAGGTCGGGGCAGTCAGCGTTTTGATCGATCCCGGGATGGGAAAGAAAAACGTCTTGTCTTGTCTCGATCAGGTCAAGCCGGAAGGGTTTGTGGGCATTCCGATCGTGCATGCCGTACGCAAGCTGTGCGGACGACGTTACCGCGATGCCAGGCTGAATGTGACCGTCGGTCGCAAGTGGTTCTGGGGAGGTACAACGCTCGACCAGCTGCGCGAAACGGAGGTTGGCGACTTTCAGCCATTTGCCGCCACGGCCGACGACAGAGCAGCGATCATCTTTACTTCCGGCAGTACGGGACCGCCGAAGGGAGTTGAATTCCGGCACGAAGGATTCCGCCGCCAGGTGCAGTTCATTCAAGAACGTTACGCGATTGAGCCCGGCGAGATCGATGTGCCTGGCTTCCCCCTGTTCGGGCTCTTCAATAGCGCGATGGGAGTGACTTCGGTCATCCCTGACATGGATTTCAGCCGCCCGGCGACCGTCGATCCGCGGAACATATTGGAAGCGGTTGCCGACTGGGAAGCGACCCAATCCTTCGCTTCGCCGGCGGTATGGAACGCCGTGGGGCAGTTCTGCGAACGCGAAAACCTGTGGATGCCGTCGCTTCGGCGCGTGCTTTCGGCCGGAGCCCCTGTTCCGCCGCATGTTTTGAAGCGTATGAAAAAGGCGGCTCCCAATGCCGAGATGTACACGCCCTACGGGGCGACCGAAGCGTTGCCGGTGGCTTCGATCTCGGCCAGTGAGGTGTTAGGGGAAACGATCGAGCGTTCCAACGAAGGAGCGGGCACTTGCGTTGGCTCACGTTTCGAGGGAATCGACTGGCGGGTGATCGCCATTTCCGACGAAGCAATCGAGACGGTCGAACAAATCAATCCACTTCCACGTGGCGAGATCGGCGAACTGATCGTCCGCGGCCCGGTGGTTACGCGGCGGTACGCGACCAGTGACGAGGCGACGCGATTGTCGAAGATCTACGATGGCGACGCAGTGTGGCATCGCATGGGAGACGTCGGCTATCTCGACACGCAGGACCGTTTCTGGTTTTGCGGGCGGAAGTCGCATCGCCTGGAGACCGCCGATGGGTCGATGTTCACGATTCCAGTCGAATCGATCTTCAACACGCACGAAAAAATCTTTCGCAGCGCGCTGGTAGGGCTCGGCGAGCCAGGCAGTCAGATTCCGGTGGTGATCGTCCAGCCGTGGCCTGGGATGTACCCTGATACGCCGCAAGAGATCGACCAACTGATGGACCAGCTGCGGGAAATCGGCAATAAAAAACGGTTGACCGAGCGAATAGAACATTTCCTGCTGCACCCCAATTTTCCCGTGGATGTGCGGCATAACTCGAAGATTTTCCGCGAAAAACTGAAGGTTTGGGCCGAGGAACGGCTCTCCTAATCTAGTCCCCTCTCCACCGTCTGCGGGGGAGAGGGTTAGGGTGAGGGGGCTTGTCGCCGACATCTTTTGGAAACGCGGTCAGGGTTCCATTCGATTAGCTCGGTACTTAGTCTGGCGATGTTAAATTAGCGTCGCTCAGAAAACCCTCACCCTGGCCCTCTCCCTGCGAGGGAGAGGGGATAAGAGTGGTTCGCCTGACGTGACTCCTGTGAAGCCAATACTCCTGGTAAACTCATCCCTACTGTTGATGACTAATTTGTCGATCGAAGGCTTTTCCAACCTATGCATCTCAAGTGCCCTCATTGTTCGACCGTTCTGAATGTGACCAGTCCTGCCGGGACTCAGGTTCAATGTCCGACTTGCCAGGGGATGTTCGTCGTTCCCCAGATGACGCCCCAGGTCAATGCACCGGTAATTACGCCGAGAGAGCCTGGGAGCAAACCGCTGCGAAAGAAAGCCCAGCCCAAGACCGAGCAGGCCGAAGGGGCAGAGGATGCCGAAGGAGAAGAAGAACTCGAATCGGGGGGAATCCCGGTCGATCTGATTCTGAAGATCGCCAAGATCGTCGTCCTGCCGATGTTCCTGGCCGTGGTTCTGTTCTTCGGCCTTGTGGCGATGGGCATTTTGGAAATCGGATCGGGGGATGACGTCGTCGATGAGTCGCCGTACGTGAATGACGGCGTGGCCAATAGCGGCAACCAGATTCAAGACGTCATGGAAGCGGCCGAAAAAGGGGACATCTACATCAATTGGGTCCCGGCCAAGAATTCGGCCACCATGGAAGGCTTCAAGGTCAAGATCAACCACGTCGATTGGGGTGAAGTCCGCGGTCGTGACGAAGGGGGCGAACTGGTTACCTCCAACGGACGTCCCTACATGAACGTCTACCTCGAACTGTCGAACCGGTCGGACAAGACGTTTGACTTCAAAAGCTGGTATGGCAATCAATTTACCGCAGAAAATGGGGCAATTCGCACCGCCCAGCTTTCCGACGACGACAAGAACATGTACTATCCCCTCAAGTTTGATGATCTTGCCGACCTAAAATGGTGGACCCCCAGCAAGACGTTTAAGCCTGCGGAAGAAGGGACCGATGCGATCGTCTTTGACGTGCCTGAGGACTTCGACCCCAACAAGGTCGAGAATCTCTACCTTGATTTGCCAGGCGAAGCGATTGGCAGAAGTGGTTCGTACCGGTTCAAGATCCCCAAGTCCATGATTCAGGGGCTCTAACAGGCCCCAGCGACAAGATAGGCATCCGGAGCAACACTTGAGCGTGCTGGTCACCGGCGGAGGGGGATTCCTCGGCCGATACATCGTCGAGCAGCTACTTATGCACGGGGAACACGTGCGAGTTCTCTCGCGGCAGCGGTATCCGGAACTCGAAGCACTTCGCGTCGAGTGTATTCAGGGGGACCTTCGCGATCGGGCGGCGGTCGAAGGGGCGGTGAAGGGATGCGAAGTCGTCTATCACGTCGCCGCCTTGGCCGGCATCTGGGGACGCTGGGAAGATTACTACGGCATCAATGTTGAAGGGACGAAAAACATTATCGATGCCTGCCTGGCTTGGAATGTCGAACGTCTGATCTACAGCAGCAGCCCGAGCGTGACCTTCAACGGAAGCGACCAGAAGGGAGTCGATGAATCGGCCCCCTATCCGGAAAAATGGCTGGCCCACTATCCCCATTCCAAGGCCATTGCCGAACAGGCCGTGCTTAAGGCGAATCGACCTGGGGCGCTGGTGACCTGTGCTCTGCGGCCTCACCTGATCTGGGGACCGCGCGACGGTCACTTGATCCCGCGGCTCATTCAGCGGGCAAAATCGGGAAAGTTACGAATCGTCGGGGACGGAAAGAACCTGGTCGACATGGTTTATGTCGAAAACGCCGCCTCCGCTCACATCCAAGCGGCCGGGGCTTTGGTGAATACCCCAGAGAAGGTCGGCGGCAAGGCCTATTTCGTCACGCAAGGGGCTCCGGTTCGGCTGTGGGACTGGATTAACGAGATCCTGGCCATGGAAGGGATTCCCCCGATTCGGAAACGCGTTTCGGCAAACGTTGCCTATTATGCTGGTGCGGTCATGGAAACGACCTATAAAATGATCGGTCGGATGCATGAAGAACCACGCATGACACGCTTCCTGGCGAGGCAGCTTGCGACCCATCATTATTTCGATATCTCCGCTGCCCGACACGACTTGGGATACTCCCCGAAAGTCTCGACCGAGGAGGGGATGCAGCGTCTGGCCGGCGATTTGGCTTGCCGCAGGTGACTTGCCAAGGTTCCTGGGAATCGGTAGCTTGAACGGTTTCCGTTAAATTGCCGAGGATGGGCAAATGATTGCCACCGCTGAACAACTTCCCGATTCGCAGCGCATTGTCATCACGGGCATCGGTTTGACCGCGCCCAATGGCAATTCGTATGCTGAATACCGAGCTGCCCTGCTCGCGGGGAAGAGCGGCGTCCAGAACTACGAAATTCGCTACGTCGGCGAGACCCTGGCCGGCATCTGCGACTACGAAGCGACCCGCTACCAGAAGAAGCGGGACATCCGCCGCGGCACGCGGGCCGGCAGTATCGGCATCTACTGTGCCGGCGAAGCGATCGCCGATAGTGGCGTCGACTGGGAAAACACCGACAAAAGCATGGTTGGCGTCTACATTGGCGTGACTGAGCACGGCAATGTCGAAACGGAAAACGAAGTCTACAACATCAAGGGTTATGACTACGATACCTCGTTCTGGTCGCACCACCACAACCCTCGCACGGTGGCCAATAACCCAGCCGGCGAAATCTGTCTGACGCTGGGAATCATCGGCCCGCACTACACCATTGGTGCCGCTTGTGCCGCTGGCAATGCCGGGCTGATTCAGGGTGCCCAGATGCTGCGTCTGGGAGAATGCGACCTCGCACTGGCGGGCGGCGTGTCGGAAAGTATTCAAACTTTCGGGATCTTCGCAGGCTTCAAGAGCCAAGGTGCCTTGGCCCATCACGAAGACCCTACCAAGGCCTCGCGCCCTTTTGACACCCAGCGAAACGGCATCGTCGTTTCCGAAGGTGGCTGTATTTATACGCTTGAGCGGTTATCCGACGCGAAAAAACGCGGTGCGAAGATCTACGGCGAACTGGCCGGATACGCGATGAACACCGACGCGACCGACTTCGTGCTGCCCAACCCCGAGCGACAAGTGCAGTGCATCAACCTGGCCTTGAAGCGAGCCGGGATGAACGCGACCGACATCAATATCGTCAGCACGCACGCCACCGGCACAACGCTGGGCGATCAGCAGGAATGCACGGCGATTCGCGAAGTCTTCGGCAAAAGCGAAACGACGTTCGTCAACAATACAAAAAGTTTCATCGGTCACGCGATGGGAGCGGCTGGGGCATTGGAACTAGCCGGCAACCTGCCTGCGTTTGAAGATGGTGTGTGTCACGCCACGATCAACGTCGACGAGTTGGACCCGGAATGTGCCATTGACGGTTTGGTTTTGAATCAGCCGCGGGAACTCGGAAAAGCTCATGTCATTCTGAATAACTCGTTCGGAATGCTGGGCATTAACTCAGTAGTAATCATCAAGAAGCTGTAAAGCACACGGTTGAAGGAGCCAGATCGGGATGACGCCAGCGGAAATCCGTGAAGAAATTTTGGACATTTTGCGGGACATCGCTCCGGATGACGACATCACGGATATCGACGACGATAAGCCCTTTCGCGACCAGCTGGAACTCGACAGCATGGACTTCCTGGACATCGTCATGGAACTCCGCAAGCGTCACCGAGTCCAAATTCCGGAAGAAGAATACCCGGAACTGGCCTCGATGAGCAGCACGGTTGCCTACCTCGAGCCGAAGATGAAGGATTTGTAAGGTTCAAGCAAACGTCCCTTCTCCCCTCAGGGGAGAAGATGCCCGAAGGGCGGATGAGGGGCGAACCCGGTACACGGTCGATTGATCTCGTCACGCACTAATTGAAAAACCCCTCACCCTAACCCTCTCCCCTCGGGGGCGAGGGGACTCGATTCGGACGCCACAAGGACTTTCTCGTCACGATGTACGACACGATCATTATCGGCGCAGGCATGTCCGGGCTGGCGGCCGGGATTCGCTTGGCCTACTTCGGTCAGAACGTCTGCATTCTCGAGCGTCATAATACGATTGGCGGTTTGAATTCCTTCTATCGGATGGCTGGCCGCGACTTCGACGTCGGCCTGCACGCGGTGACCAACTTCACCAAGAAGGGGGAAAAGAAGGGGCCGCTCGGTCGGCTGCTGCGTCAGCTCCGCTTCAAATGGGACGAGTTCGCTCTGTGCCCCCAACTGGGCTCGAAGGTGATGTTCCCCGGGGTCGAACTGAAGTTTGACAACGACATCGAATTACTACGCAGCGAGATCGCCCAACGCTTTCCCAAGCAGGCCGATAATTTCGATCGCCTGCGCGGGCAGATCATGGACTACGACGACATCACTCCGGACAACTACGCCGGCTCGGCCCGCACGCGCCTGGCCGAGATCATCAGCGACCCGTTGTTGATCGAGATGCTGCTGTGCCCGCTGATGTGGTACGGCAACGCCCGAGAACAAGACATGGACTGGGGCCAGTTCTGCATCATGTTCCGCAGCATCTACATGGAAGGCTTCGCCCGTCCGCTCAAAGGGGTGCGGCTGCTGCTAAAAAACCTGGTCAAGAAGTTTCGCGAACTCGGGGGGGAACTCAAACTTCGCACCGGTGTTTCTGCCCTCAAGATCGAAGAGGGGCAGTGCGTCGGGGTAACGCTCGACGACGGTACCGAACTGATGGGCCGCAAGGTCGTTTCCTCCGCCGGTTGGTGGGAAACGATGCGGATGTGCGAGGAAGGGATCAAACCGCCTGCCGGCGAGCCAGGCCGCTTGAGCTTCGTCGAAACGATTTCGGTCATCAAGAAGCAGCCGGCCGAAGTGGGTTACGATTCGACGATCGTCTTCTTCAACGACTCCCAAAAATTCCACTGGGTCAAGCCGGAAGACGATTTGTGCGACGTCCGCACCGGCGTCATTTGCTCCCCCAATAATTTCGACTACCAAGACGGAGCAAACCTCGACGAAGGGTACCTCCGGGTGACGGCCCTGGCCAACTACGATCGCTGGGTGAACCTGCCGGAACCGCAGTACCGTTTCGAGAAGAACCGCTGGTACGATCTGATCAGCGATAGTGTCGTGCGGTTCATTCCCGAGTTTCGCCGGCACGTGGTGGCGGTCGATATGTTCACGCCGAAGACCATTCATCGATATACCTGGCACAAAAACGGTGCCGTGTATGGTGCCCCGGAGAAACACCTCGACGGCACCACGCACGTAGATAACCTGTACATTTGCGGAACCGATCAAGGCTACGTCGGCATCATCGGTTCGATCATGAGCGGCGTATCGGTCGCCAACCGATACTGCCTGCAAGACGCCGGCTAAACCTATGGCGGCTAAATCCACGCCGGCCTTCGCCTGGTACGCCTGGGACTTTAGTCCCAGCTAAGTCCCCTCGCCCCTGAGGGGAGAGGGCTAGGGTGAGGGGCTAATGCCGCCAAGACAAAACACAACCAGCAGCGAAGGTCTAGAACACCTTCCGAATTTAAGCACCAAAGGATCAGCGAAGCCAAAACCGCTTCGCCCCTCACCCTAACCCTCTCCGTGCGAGGGGCGAGGGGACAGGAATTAGAATCATGCCGAAAGACTTTTTGAAAGACACTCAGGACGAGTACGACGTTGTCGTCATTGGCAGCGGTCTGGCCGGGCTGACCGCCGCCAACACGTTGGCCCGCCAAGGACGTAGCGTGCTGCTTTGCGAACAGCACTACAAACTGGGGGGGATGGCAACCTGGTTCAAGCGTCCCGGCGGGCACATCTTCGACATCTCGCTGCACGGCTTCCCGATTGGGATGATCAAAAGCTGTAAGCGCTATTGGACCCGCGAGATCGCCGATTCGATCGTGCAGCTGAAGAACATCCGCTTCGACAACCCGATGTTCTCGCTGTCGACCACATTCAACCGTGAAGACTTCACGCAGCTCTTGATCCAGCAGTTCAACGTGCCCGAAGCGACCGTCAAGGAGTTCTTCGACACGGCGCGCGGCATGAACTTCTACGACGATCAAGGCATGACGACGAAGCAGCTGTTCGACAAGTTCTTCCCCGGGCGGGAAGACGTCGTGCGGCTGCTGATGGAACCGATCACCTACGCCAACGGTTCGACCCTGGAAGATCCGGCGATCAGCTACGGCATCGTCTTCTCGAACTTCATGAGCAAAGGGGTCTTCACCTTCCAAGGGGGAACCGACCGGCTCATTCAACTGATGCACGAAGACCTGAAGAAATCAGGCGTCGACGTGCGCATCAATGTCGACGTCGAGAAGATCAACCTCGAAAATGGCCGCGTGCAAAGCATCGTGGCCAACGGCAAAACGATCAAGTGCAAGTCGATCGTGTCGAACTCGAACCTGAAGCTCACTATCTTCGACCTAGTTGGCGAGCAGTACTTCGATAAGAAGTTCATCGAAGACGCCAAGGCGGTGCGGCTCAATAACTCCAGCACCCAGGTCTACATCGCCATGAAGCCGGACGAGCAGATTCCCGAAGAGACCGGCGACCTCCTCTTCAGCAGCACGGCCCCGGCGTTCCGCACCGATCTGCTGCTCAGCCGCGACATCACCAGCCGGACGTACTCGTTCTATTACCCGCACACGCGTCCCGAAGGGCGTCCACGATCGCTGGTGGTTTCCAGCACGAACGCTCGGTTTGAAGACTGGGCGAACCTGTCGGAAGACGAGTACAAAGCGAGCAAGGACGATCTCGCCGAGACCACGCTCGACGCGCTCGAGAAGTACGTTCCCAACGTGCGTGAGCGAATCGACCATGTCGAGGTCTCCACACCGAAGACCTTCCAGCGGTACACCAAGCACGCGCTCGGATCCAGCTTCGGGACCAAGTTCGAAGGGCTGTCCGTCAGTCGAGCGATCCCCGAGCAAATCCCTGGTTTGTATCACGCCGGCAGCGTGGGCATCATCATGTCGGGCTGGCTCGGGGCGATTAACTACGGCGTGATCGTCTCGAACGACGTCGACTCGTACCTCATGAAGTCTTCCGCCGGATCGCAACTGGCCGATAGCACCAAGTAACGCAGGACACACCATGACGAAATTCGCCATCGAAGACGCCATTCCGCATCGCGGTCCGATGCTGTTGGTCGACGAAGTGGTCGAGCAATCGGAAGACCACATCCTCTGCCGCAAAACGTTCACGCCGGACGAGTACTTCTTTCAAGGTCACTATCCCGACTACCCGCTGGTGCCGGGGGTGATTTTGTGCGAAGCCACCATGCAGGCCGGGGCCATCTTGCTCTCCAAGTTCGTCACCGAAGGCGAAGGAGTCCCGGTTGCCACGCGGCTGAACGACGTGAAGTTCAAGAAGATGGTCCGCCCTGGCGACACGATCGAAATGAACGTGAAACTCAACGAACGCATGGCCGACGCGTTCTTCATGACCGGAAAAGTAACCGTCGGTGGCAAGCTGGCCATGCGGTTCGATTTTGCCTGTACCGTAGCGAAGATGGAAAACGCGTAATCGTGACCGACTTTCTGAAACTTACCGGCAAGAACATCGTCGTCACTGGGGTCGCCAACCGCAAAAGCGTGGCCTGGCATATCGCCAAAACACTAGAAGAAGCAGGGGCCACGGTCGTTTACGTCGTACGTAGCGAGGCCCGCAAGGAGTCGACCGCCAAGCTATTGGCCGATCGCCAGGTGCTGGTCTGCGACGTCGAGTACCAGGATCAGATCGATAAGCTACGCGATGACCTGACCGCCCAGGGGATCACCATCCATGGACTGGTTCATTCGATGGCGTTTGCGGACTACTCGGAAGGGATGAAGCCGTTTCACGAAACGACCAAGGCCCAGTTCCTGCAAGCGGTCGACATCTCTTGCTTCTCGCTGGTGAAGCTTTCCAACGCGCTGAAGGACGTGTTCGATCCGGATGCATCGGTCGTGACGATTTCGATCTCGACGACGACGATGGCCAGCGAAAACTACGGCTTCATGGCCCCGATCAAAGCGGCGCTCGATTCGTCGCTCGCGTTCCTGACCAAAAGCTTCAGCAGCTTTTCACGCGTGCGGTTCAACGCCGTGGGGCCGAGCCTGTTGAAGACGTCGGCCTCGGCTGGCATCCCTGGGTATGTCGATGCGTATTTGTTTGCCGAGCAGGTCATTCCCCGCAAGAGTGCGGTCACGACTCAGGAAGCGGCCGACGTAGCGGTCTTCCTGCTGAGCCCTCGCTCGAGCGGCATCCAGGCCCAAAACATCGCCGTCGATGCCGGGATGAGCATCAACTACTTCGACAAAGACATCATCGCCGGTGTCCTCAAGCACGACTCTTAACGTGCGTTTGCGTGCGGAATATCCACGCTAAAAAAATTCCGCGCGCACTATCTCACGGAAGCGCTCTGCCTATAAATTGCACCTACGTCCTGCGAGTCACTCTCGATTTCAGGGATCACGCCCACCTTTGTTGGGCGTGCCTATCAGGTATCTACCAGGTATCGGCTTAACCTCTCACGCATATCCATCAACGAGTACTGTCATGTCGCACGCAACGGCACAACCCGATCCCCATGGAGTGAACGCTACCTGGGTTGTCGTACGCGCAGGCAAGACATTCGTGTGCTCGGCATGTGGCGTGATGGTAGAAGTGCCAGCAGATGTCGCCTGAGTTGGTGACGCGAAATGCCGAGGAGGTTTCGAGACAACATCAGTACGGGCCGATGCAATCTGCCAAGCAAACGCACCTTCAAACCGACTTGGGCGTGGCACTCAGTTTGGACAATGAAAGCAAATTCAACAACGAGAACAAAAGAGGGCCTCCTAGAAATCCTATCTCCCTTGCAGACGGTGGAGAGGGGATAGGAAGGTGCTGCGCAGCGCACACCCAACCGCATTTCTCGCTGAAAACTGAGCACTGAAAACTTCCAACGGCCGCCGCGACTTACCCGTCTTCTACTGATCGTCACTCAGTCGAACAGTTGATCCAAGCCAACGGCGGCCCTGCTATCACTAGACAGTTGGACTGGGGAAGTAAAACTTGAGTCGAATTGCCAAGATTTTCTTCATGCTACCTGCATGCATCGACGCGTGTCATGGTGTTGATTAGCAATAGATATCAACGTGTTGATAAAGTGCAGTGAAAGTATTCAAGAGTTGCGTAGGCGTTGCACTTACGTCGCATCGGCAATCTTTGCCGGTAGCGTGAACAAAAAGTTGCGGCTGATGCGTCGGCCGCGAATGCATCGAGACGTAACCATAACTCGGCAATTCTTGCCGCAGCTTTGATAACGCTATCGCTGATGGAAGTTCCCGAAAAACTTTTCTGACCGTGGAACTTTCTCAAGTCGGACGCACAATGCCACTCGAACCGGCCGCGCATGGGAGCGTGGTCGAAACGATTGCCCATCTAAAAACGGAGATTCTCAATGCGGTTCAAACGCCCCAGGTTTCAAGCTTCTCTCGGGGAACAACTGGAAGATCGCAGTATGTTGAGTGGAACTCCGCTGGACTTGGATTTGTCAGCGGTTCCCACGCAGACCGTGTTCGCCGGCGAGACACTGAGCTTCAACCTCGGTGAACTTGGCGCTACGGTCAGCGAAGGGGAAGATGGGCCAAGGACGGTCATGTATCAGCTCGACCCCGACGGTGACGAGCGACCCGAGGGAATGTCGATGACGTTCTCCGGCGATTTCCAGTGGTCCCCCACTGCCGAGCAAGAAGGCCTTTATAGCGTGAAGATCATTGCCGTCGAGAACGGCAAGCCTTCCAGCGCTGACGTGGAAGAACTGATGATCGACGTGCGCGTCGGTCGTCCCGTCGTCGACCTCAATGGTGAAGACCAGGAAGGGATCGACTACGACGCCGTCTTTCAGGTTGGTCACGGTCCGGTCAGCGTCGTCGATAGCGACTTGACGGTTTCGGACGAAAACGACGACATGCTGCAGTCGGCGAAGGTCACCCTGACCAACCCGCTGGATGGCGCCGAGGAATCCCTTTCCATCGACGTGGAAGGGACCAATATCAGTGTCGAATATGCCGATGGCTCGATCATCTTGACCGGTGAAGACACCGCCGAGAATTATGCGAGCGCCTTGAAGACGCTGACCTACAACAACACCAACGCCGATGCTGATCCGACCTCGCGTCTGGTCGAGATCACCGTCAGCGATGGTGAGTACGACAGTGCCGTCGCGACCAGCACCATCGCGGTGAATCACGCACCGGACCTGCTGCCGATCGCGGATCAGGCCGTCGAGATTGGTCAGGCCGAAGAGTTCCTGATTACGGCGACCGATAAGAACGAGAGCGACGAGATTTACATGCTGCTCGACGTCGAAACGCCGGAATACGTCACGCTGACGCAGGAGGCTGGCACCCGGGAAGCGACCCTTTCGATCGCCCCTGGCGAAGGAGTCGAGCCAGGCGAATACACGATTCGTATTCTCGCGGTCGACCAGTACGGATTGGCCGATGCCCAGTACTTCACGCTGACCGTTTCGCAGGCCGCCAACACGGCACCGACCATCAGCCCTGTGGAAGACCAGAGCATCGATCAGGACACCGCCACCGATCCGCTGGCTTTCAGCGTGGGTGATGCCGAATCGGCAGCCGCAGACCTGACGGTCAGCGTCGAGTCGGACAACCAGGCATTGGTGGACGCAGCCGGACTGGTCATCACCGGCGACGGTGCTGATCGCGAACTCGTGGTCACGCCGCTGGCTGGTATGACCGGTTCGGCCAACATCACCATCAGTGTGACCGATGGGGAAATGACGACGACCGAGTCGTTCCTGCTGACGGTCAACGAAGTGATTGCCGAGAACTCGGCGCCAACCGTTTCGCCGATGGACGACATGGAGATCGATCAAGATTCGGCGACCGATCCGTTGACCTTCACCGTCGGTGACGCCGAAACGGCGGTCGAAGATCTGATCGTCAGCGTCGAATCGGATAACCCTGCCTTGGTGGATGCCGCAGGTATTCTCGTCGCCGGTGACGGCGCCGACAAATCGTTGGTCATCACGCCGCTGGCCGGTGCGACAGGCTCGGCCAACATCACCATCAGCGTGAGCGATGGCGAGCTGACGACGACCGAGTCGTTCGTGCTGACCGTCACCGAAGTGGTCGCCGAAAATACGGCTCCGACGGTAAGTGCGGTCGAAGACCAAACGATCGAGCAAGACTCGGCGACCGATCCGCTGGCGTTCACCGTGGGTGATGCCGAGTCGGCGGTCGAAGACCTGATCGTTAGCGTCGAATCGGACAACCCGGTTCTGGTCGATGCCGCTGGCATCATCGTCGCCGGTGACGGTGCCGATAAGACGTTGATCGTCACTCCGCTGGCAGGTGCATTTGGTACCGCCAACATTACCATTAGTGTGAGCGATGGCGAGGAAATCACCACCGAGTCGTTTCTGCTGACGGTGACCGAACTCGCGGGGGAGAATACTGCCCCGACGATCAGTGCGGTCGAGGACCAGGTGATCGACCAGGACTCGGCGACTGCTCCCCTCGAGTTTTCCGTTTCCGATGCTGAGTCGGCCGCGGAAGGCCTGGTGGTCAGCGTCGAATCGGATAACCCTGCGTTGGTCGATGCCGCCGGCATCATCGTCGCTGGTGACGGTGCCGACAAGACCTTGATCGTCACTCCGCTGGCGGGCGCATTTGGTACGGCCAACATCACCATCAGCGTGAGCGATGGCGAACTGGTCACCACCGAGTCGTTCGTGCTGACCGTGAATGAAGTGGTCACTGGACCAACAGCCGAGGCGGATAGCTTCGCCACCGATGCCGGCACGCCGCTGGAAGTCGAAGCGAGTGGTGTTCTCGCGAACGATACTGGTGACGCACTCGTTGTTTCCGAAGTCAATGGCGACGCAGCCAACGTCGGTGCGGCGGTTGAACTGGCTTCCGGAGCGACGGTTGTCATCAATGCCGATGGCAGCCTGAGCTTCGATCCGGTTGGCAAGTACGATGGTTTGGCCGAGGGTGAGTCGGCAACGGAAACCGTTTCGTACACGACCTCCGATTCGGCAGCGGGCACCGCTTCTGCGGACGTTGAAATCACCATCGCTGGTGTGAACGACGCTCCGGTGGCCCAGGACGATGCGTTCGCGACCGAGTCGGACACCGCGCTGACGTTGACCGTGGCTGGCGTTCTGATGAACGATAGCGACGTCGACAACGGCGACACGATGACCGTTTCCGCGGTCAATGGTGAAGCCTCCAGCGTCGGTCAGCCGATCGCCCTGGAAGGGGGCGGCATGCTGACGCTCAATGCCGATGGCAGCATGACCTTCGATCCTAACGGTGAGTTTGAAGACCTGGTCGAACCAGCAACGGTTCAGTTCGGTTACACCGTTTCGGACGCCTTGGGTCTGACTTCCGATGCGACCGTGACGATCACCGTTTCCGCTCCAAGTGGTGTAGAGAACGAGAACGCGGCACCGATCAACTCGGTGCCAGGCGAGCAGTCGACCGACTCGGCAACCCCGATCGTCTTCGACCAGGCCAACGGTAACGCCATCTCGGTTTCCGATCCGGATGCGGCCGATGCGATGGTTCAAGTGACCATCAGCGTCGATAGCGGGATGCTGACCCTTTCCAACGGTTTCGAGAGTGACCGCCACAAGCTGTTGGGTTCGATCGATCAGATCAACTCGCTGCTGACCGGCCTGGTTTACACGCCAGACGCAGCCTTCGAGGGCACCGCGACCCTGACGATCGTGACCGACGACCTGGGTAACACCGGCTTCGGTGGTGCCAAGGCTGACGCCGACAGCATCCTGATCGCCGTCTCGGCAGCCGCCGTGACCGGCGTGGAAGGTCAGCCGGAAGGAGAAGGGATTGACGTGATTGCCGAGGACGAAGACGAAGTCGACGACCTCTTCAATCCATGCCAGATGGCATAGTCGCGACTGCCATATCGCCGCTTGATCGCGGTGACAAGTCAACCTGAACGGCAAGGGCACCTCGTGAATCGGAGTGCCCTTGCTTCGTTGGATGAGGCAAGCCGAACTAGGCAAGCTTGTAGATCGACTTCGCGTTCTCGCTCCACAGACGCTGTTGGGCTTCGGGAGACCAGTCGGAAGTGATCTGCTGAAGTGCCTTGACCCACTGGCGAGCGGTGCCCCCCGCGTTGCACACCGGCCAGTTGGTGCCAAAGACGATGCGTTGGTCTCCGAACGCTTCGAGGCAGTGCATTACGACGGGGCGAAGGTCATCAGGCGTCCACTGTTTGGGCACGCGAGCGATGATGCCGGAGATCTTACAAACGACGTTGGGGTGACCGGCCAGTTCAGCCATGTCCTTTTTCCAACGGGCCACGTCGTTGGGGTTCGACCCGCCGCGTGGGTCGTTCGGGGCGAAAAAAGCCTTGGGATCGATGTTGCCGCAATGATCGAGCACGAAGCGGGTATCGGGACAGGCGTCGGCCAGGCGAACGGCATCCTTGAGTTCCGCCGGTCGCATGCAAAGATCGAATGTCTTCCCGCTCGATCCGAGATGTCGGCAGTTGTTAATGAACCGGGCCTTAAGGCAATCGCCCGGCGGAGTCGCGCCGCCATGCAGCACCTGGCGATACCCTTTCACCCAAGCGTGGGATTCGAATTGATCGACGAAGTCGCGGAAGTTCGGACTGCCTGGGTCGGCTGAGAGGATGGCCGCCGAGGTGACGTAAGTGCCAGCGTCAATCAGTTGACGAACCAACTTGGCTTCCTTCAGCTTTTGATCAGGGGCCGCGTTCACTTCCATGTAGATCGCCGAGGCAATCGGCAGGCCCTCGACCGCCGCGTTGTACTCCTCGATGGCGTTCTTTCGATTCAGATGGGAGCCTGCACCCTCGAGCCAGGGCAGGTTCAGCCGTTTCGGATCCCACAGGTGCTGGTGCGTATCGACGATCGGGTATTCAGTTTTTGGCATGCGTAAGGCGGGGTTAAAGAGGTGCGGAGGCTAGAACTGAGCCCCATTTTCATGAAATTGGCTCAATTCAACAAGGAAATTTCGTGATTCGTGAAAAATGACAAACGCCTGGGGAAGAGGTAATATAGAGATTCTCGATTGAGAACCTTGTCCTCTTCTTGCCAGCCCCCAACCTACTTCAATAAGAGCTTTACCTCATGATGCGATATCTACTACTGATCACGGTCAGCAGCCTGCTTGTCTTTTCCGGCACGCTGCGCGCAGCGGATCTCCCAAACATTTTGTGGATTACCAGCGAAGACAACGGCCCTGAACTGGGCTGCTACGGCGACACGTACGCCGACTCGCCGAACATCGATTCGATTGCCGCCAAGGGAATGAAGTATAAGCGAGCGTGGTCGAACGCTCCGGTTTGTGCTCCGGCCCGAACGACGATCATTTCCGGCATTTATCCACCGGCACTTGGGGCCGAGCACATGCGTAGCCAGACCGTGCTGCCAGAGGACTTCCACATGTTCCCGTACTACTTGCACGAAGCTGGTTACTACTGCACGAACAACTCGAAGGAAGACTACAACCTAGCCAAAGAGGGCTTCGTGTGGGACCAATCCAACGGCAAGGCCCATTGGCGGAATCGCAAAGAGGGCCAGCCGTTCTTTGCGGTCTTCAACTTCACGACCAGCCACGAAAGCCAATTGCGCAAGCGTCCGCACACGCCGGTGCATGATCCCGCGAAAGTCCGTGTGCCGGCGTATCACCCCGATACGCCGGAAGTGCGTCGCGACTGGGCCCAGTATTATGACAAGATCACCGAGATGGATAAGCAGGTCGGCAAGGTGCTTGCTCAGTTGAAGGAAGACGGCCTGGAAGAAGACACCATCATCTTCTACTATGGCGATCACGGCAGCGGCATGCCTCGCAGTAAGCGTTGGCCTTACGACTCGGGCTTGCACGTGCCGATGATCGTCCATGTGCCGGAGAAGTTTAAGAAGTTGGCTCCGAAGGAATATGAAGTGGGCGGAACTTCTGAGCGACTGGTCGGGTTCATCGATCTGGCCCCAACCGTTTTGAGCCTGGCTGGTATCGAGCCGAAGGATTGGATGCAGGGGCACGCGTTCATGGGTCAGTATGAAACGAAGCCGCCGAAGTATATGTTCGGTTTCCGTGGCCGCATGGACGAACGTTACGACATGGTTCGCTCAGTCACCGACGGACGGTTCGTCTACATTCGCAATTATATGCCGCACAAGATCTACGGCCAGCACATCGACTATATGTTCCAGACGCCGACTACTCAGGTCTGGAAGAAAATGTACGACGAGGGCAAGTTGAACGAAGCCCAGAGCCACTTCTGGGAAGAGAAACCGTCAGAGGAACTGTACGATCTGACGAGCGATCCGGACGAAGTGAACAACCTGGCCGGCGATCCGAAGTACGCCGAGCAGCATCTGCAACTGAAGAACGCTCTGCACAGCTGGCAGTCGGTCATCCGCGACGTCGGCTTTTTGCCGGAAGATGAGATTCACTCGCGTGGCGACGGTCTTTCTCCGTACGAGATCGGTCATCAGAAGCCTGCGTACCCGATGAATCAAATCATGGGAGCGGCCATCATCGCCTCGAGCCGTGATCCGAAGATGCTGCCGGTGCTGATCAAGCAGCTTTCGTCGGAGGAAAGCGCCATTCGGTACTGGGCAGCGCTGGGCATCTTGATGCAGAAAGAACCGGCCGTGGACCAGGCTCGCTCGCAACTGCGTGCGGCGCTCGAGGACAAGTCCCCCAGCGTGCGCTGTATCGCGGCCGAGGCGCTGGGCTGCTATGGCAACCAAGAGGACGTCAAGCTGGCGCTCGATACGCTCGGCAAATTGGCCGATCCGACCGAGAACGGCGTCTACGTGTCGATGCTGGCACTCAATTCGATCGATGCCATGGACGAAAAGGCCAAGCCGCTGGCCCCAGTGCTGGCGAAGCTACCCGATGGCGCCAAACAGGCTCCGCCACGGACCGGCGGCTATGTTCCGCGGCTCTTGCAGGACCTCAAGAAAGAATTGAGTAAGTAATTCATCGCTTTCCGTCCCATTGCACGCCGGGGTAGGTCGCGGAGATAATGAACCGCGACACCGGCGAGTTTTGCGAACAGGGGAGAATCGATGAATCAAGAAGGACTGTCGGTCAAGAAGCTCACCGAAGAACAATCGTGGCTTCAGACAGGCGCGCTTCTCGTGTTGGCCTTCATCGCGTTTTCGTTCGGGCTCATGTATGCCCGAGCGGTTCTGGTGCCGTTCACGCTGGCATTGTTTCTGAATTACCTGGTCGCGCCGATCGTCGACTTTCAGATGATCCGGCTGAAGTTCAGCAAGTTCATCTCCGTGACGTTGACGCTGCTGCTGGTTGTTCTCGTGCTGGTGTTGATGAGCTTTCTGGTGACGACCGTCATTCAAAACGTCACGACGGTTGCCAACGATAAGACCTTTATGGCCAAGTTCGAGCGGCGTCTGGAAGGTCCGCTTGAGGCCGCCTCGAAGCTAATGGACCGTATCAGCGGTTTGGACGAAGGAGATAAGCCGCCGTTCGTTGGCTCGCCAGACGCTACGCCGGATGGTTCGGGAGAACTTTCAACCGAAGACGCAGTTACCGACGACCCCATGGCCGGTCCAGACGATGTTGGTGAGCCCTTGGTGACCGATGACGAGTCTATGGACTCTGAAGGGGAACCCAATCAGCCATTGGAGGAGCAATCGGACGATGTGGTGGAAGGCGAATCCGGCTCGCTGGCCATACCGGTAGCGCCTCGTAACGACATCAACCGAACGCAGCAACTATTGCGGACGCTCGTCGCGCAGATTCGCCAAGAGTCGCCTCAACTGGCGACCCAAGCCGGGGCGACCCTTTTGAATTTGATCAGCAGTACGGTGCTGACTTCGATCTTCGTCGGCTTCATGCTCGCCGGTCGCGACCCGTACAAGGTTTCCAAAGGGATCTATGCCGAGATCGATCGCAACGTTCGCAAGTACATCGCCACGAAGTTCTTCATTTCGGCAATCACCGGCCTTCTGGTTTGGGGTTGCCTGGCGATGATCGGGATGCAGTTCGCTTCGATGTTTGGCCTGATTGCGTTTTGCCTGAACTTCATTCCGTCGATCGGTTCGATCATCGCGACGCTGCTGCCCATTCCGATTGCCATCGTGCAGTTTGATTCGGCCCTGATGATCACGCTGGCGATCGTGCTGCCGGGGGCGGTCCAAATGACGATGGGCAATGTGATCGAGCCTAAAATCATGGGAGATGGGCTGCAGTTGCATCCGGCGACCATTCTACTGGCGTTGGCATTTTTCGGGATGCTGTGGGGACCGGTTGGCATGCTGCTTGCCGCCCCGATTACCGCGATCGTGCGAATAGTGCTGATGCGATTCAAGACCACCGAGCCCATCGGGCGTCTCATGGCAGGCGTCTTGCCGGAAGAGGAAGATCACCTGCACCACGTCTAAGTGGGTAGTTTGTCCGTACGAAGGATCCGCGAGTCGTCGAAAGGAAATCGATGCCCCAGTCAGCTTATGCTCCTGGCCCCAGAGAACGCACCGTCCGCGATACCCAAGGTAACGTGCTTCAGGTGCCGGCCGATTGGTCTCTTTTGCCGCCAGGCGATGCCGGCCTGACGCGGCGCGTGAAAGCTGCCGGCAAGTATTTGGCCGTTCAGGAAAAGAAGGGACGCCGGATGTTCTCGCGCGGCGTCTGGGCGCCGACGGCTACGATTCGCAAGATCAAAAGTGAACTCGATGCCGAACGTTCGACCGACGCTTATGCCAAGAAGCAACAAGCGGCCGCCGCGCGCCGCGACAAACAACAAGCGGAATACGTCGAAGACTTCTTCGGAGCCGTGGTTGCTTTTTTGGACTTTCACCCCGACTACGCCGGCCTGTCCAATCGTTTAGCGAAAGCCGTGACCACCCATGCCACGCCGGTCGGCAGCGGGACGGTGGCACGAACCCAGCGGATACCGATCGAGCGAAGAGCCGAGTCGGCGGTGATTGCCTGGATGCGGCATCAAACGACCGCCTACGACACAATGACGATTCCCCGCGTCAAGGGAAAGCGACGCGAAGTCCGCCGGATGCTGGCCCAAAGGTCGAAGGAAGTGCTACACCAATATCGGGTGGGAAGAGAGATCTCGCGAAGTTGTCCACTTCGCGCGGCGCTGTCGGCCCAATCTGTTCGCTAGGTTTCAGGCAAGGCGTTACGTAGCCAGTTAGCTAGCTCTTCGGTCGAATCGATCAACTTGCCCGATTCAAGGTGTGCCAGGAATCGAAAGGGATATCGAAGATCGCTTTGATCGAAGACGAGCACCCGGGGCAGTCGCTGGATCGCCCGTCCCAAGTTTTCAAGCGTGCGTAGATAACGCGACTTGAGTTTGTCGATCGGCACATCGTGGCCCCCCTGCGAAACCCTCATGCTCACGCGCTCAATCGATTGTTCCGCAGATGACAAACCGATATAGCAAAGCGTGACGTCATATCCGTCCGCAGCCGTGTCGAAGAGAAACTGCACTTTGTCTCCGATCGGATCCGAGAAGACGGTCTCGAACACGAAACTTTCCCGCTGACGGACTAGCAGCCGACGGATACGATCAGCGACGCTGGCAGCAGCGTAAGGATCGAGATTGAGTTGGGCTGCAATCACATCCGCGTTCACCCACCGGAGACCGGAATGCGATAGTTGGGATTGGTAAAAGGTCGACTTCCCGGCACCGTTTGGGCCAGCAATGGCAACCAAGTGCGGCGGTGATCCAAGTTGGAGTTGAAATGGATCACTCACGATTGCTCGGCGCGGTTTTCGTGATTCGCTGGCTGCTCGGTAACGAACGTTCCATCGACGAATTGGCCGGTGGTCTTCGTTCCATCTTCATCAATACGAATCAGATAGCCCGGCTGGTCAGCCGCTTCGAAGTGAGGAAAGGGTATCTGGTCTAGGTGCTTTTTCAGCCGCTCGCGCCCCTCAGGGGAGTCGACGGTTTGCAGAATGTGAGCCAGCGAAAGTTGGTCGCCGCTTTGGCGAAGCTTGAGGACCTGGTCGCCGTCGAGGATCGGCTCGATCGCCTTGCCGAGCCGGGCCCAGAACTCGATCTGACCGGCGATGGAACGCTCGGCTACCGCGCTCGTCGCTCGGGCATCATTCACTAGCGCATCGGAAAGTTTGACAGGCTGACTCATATCTAAAGGGTAGCACGGCGCTACCCGTCAGGCAATCAAGTCGATTGGGCCGCAATGTCCTTCCGATCTGGATTCAGCTAAGCGAGCCGTTCTCATGGGGCTCTCGCAATCGCTCTGGTTGACAAGGAAATTCATGGAGATAGAGAATTTTGTTATTGTTAAATATATTAGTAGACGAGAAAATGCCGTAATGGCTGGCTTACGGATATAAGGGTTTCCAAAAACTCTGGTTACGCTCCGTCTTGGCTTCCCTCCCATATTTTTCCCTATCATCATCTCTAGCGAAGGTCAGGCAAAATGTTACGCGCTCGTCGAGGCCGTTGGGGCTTCACCTTGGTCGAATTGTTGGTTGTGATTGCGATCATTGGCGTTCTCATCGCTTTGCTTCTTCCCGCCGTCCAGCAGGCCCGCGAGGCTGCTCGCCGGATGAGTTGCTCGAACAATTTGAAGCAACTCGGAATCGCAATGCACAACTACCACGATACGTTTCTGGCCCTTCCTCCGCGGCAGGGTGGCGCCGATTGGACAACCGTGACGGCGGCTCCGGCAACCCGGCACAGTGCGTTTGTGAACCTATTGCCGTTCATCGAAGCGAACACGCGCTACGATCAGATTGTTGCCAATACGCAAATTGCCTGGAGCGGCAGTGCGACCTCAGGCTACGTGGGGGAAATTGATGCATTTATTTGCCCGTCCGATGGCCTGTTTTCGCCATCGGGAGCGGATCGTAGTGCCCAGTATTCGCCCCTGAATTACGGTTTGTGCATGGGGGATAACTTCAGTTTCGGTGGATCGTCGACCGCAGTCGATCCCGAAACCAACGTGCGTGGCATCTTTGGTTATCTTACTCTACACACGCTTCCGTGATATTACCGATGGGCTGAGCAATACGATGGCCATGTCGGAAATCATCGTCGCGCCGGCCAGCGACCAACTGGGCCGGGCAGTTGGGGCGTCGACCAACAATCCGTTGGCCTGCCGAGCGTATCTGACCGGCAACAATTACACGTCCGGCACGCTCATCGCGCAGTACCGCTGCCACGGACAACGCTGGCAAGATGGTCGTCCTGGCTATTGTGGGATTACCACTGTGTTGCCGCCCAACAGTGCGACCTGTAGTTCGCAAGCCGGTGCCGGCGTTTACTCGGCATCGAGCCGGCACCCAGGTGGCGTGTTGTCGATGTTTGCCGACGGATCGGTACGGTTCGTCCCGGAAACGATCGACACCGGTAACCTGTCGACGGCCCCGGTCACCTCCGGCATCAGTCCTTTTGGGGTCTGGGGAGCGATTGGATCGAAGGCCGGCGGCGAAACGAACGCCTCCTTGTAACGCGTTGGATCCCAACAGGAGGACGTCTTATGAACCGCATTTCACATGCCCTCAAGTGCCTGGTCATTGCTGCCGTCGTATCCGTCTTGCTGGTCGGCTGTAGTGGCAAGCGAGAAGACAAATGGACGCGCGGGCGACCGCCGGTCTACGAGGTCACCGGCCAGGTCACCTATCAAGGCCAGCCAGTCGCCGACGCCGTGGTTACCTTTCAGCCGGTCGAAGCTACCGGCCGAGGTGGTTCGGCGATTACCGATAGCAGCGGCTACTTCGAAGCACAAACGTTCGACCCAGGTGATGGGCTTACGCCGGGGACGCATCGTGTCGCGATCCACAAGGTGCAACTGGTCGACGCCAGTGGCAATGTCGTGACCGAGATCCGCGAGCCAGGCGGACTGCGCGAAAAGAACCTCGTGCCCAAACGTTACGCCGACTTCAAGAAGTCGGGAATCGAAATCGTCGTGAAAGAAACCGACAACGATGTCGGTGTGATCGAACTGGTCGATTAGACCGAATGACGGTTCTCTTTTGGAGACGAAAAAGGGGCACCGAAACTATGGCTTCGATGCCCCTTTTCATTGGTTTGTTTAATCGCCAAGCGTGTTAGTTGCCAAACACGCCAACCCAATAGGCGGTGCCGTTGCGTCCAATGGCGTAGCCGTAGCCAACTTCTCGCGCCCCGCTGAGCAGGATGGCTCGATGGCCTGGGCTGTTGAGCCAGCCGTTGAAGCATTCGGAAATGCTGGGCGAACCGTACAGGATGATCTCGCCGTACGGCGAGCCTGGGTAGTGGTGACGTCGAGCACGCGAGACGAAGCCACCGTTGACCGAGTGGCTGAACTGGCCGGTACGGGCCATGTACCAGGCATGGTCCTGGGCGGCTTTGGTCAGTTCCGGGCTGATTCGCTGGGCCGGCAGTTGATACCGGGCACGAACCTGGTTCGAGTGATGCCACATCTTTACCAGGGTGGGGTGCTTGTGGAGAAAGTTGTCGCCGGGTGCTTGGGCGTCTGCTTTCTTGGTTTCCACTTCCTTCTTCTCGTCGGCTTTGGACTCGGTGGTGGTCGGTGCGGCAACGAGCGACGCGGACAAGGTCAGCGTCAACAATAGGGCTAGGGGCAATCGGGTCATGGGGGAGAACAACCTCCGTGGGCGGGAATGGAAGCGGGCCTTACCATCCGAAATCCGTGTCGGGGACGGTAAACGAATCACCGGTTTTAAAGGCATTCATGCTCGCTCGCAAGTAGTTGGATTTGACGATTAGGTAAACTTTCATGCTGATACTCCCTGACCCTTAAGGGGGACTCGCCTCGGATTCATGGGAGTTTATGGGACGATGTTGAAATGCGTAGACCCGCGACAAAATAGAGAAAGCAGCCCGTTGCGGGGCAGATTGCGCTCGGTTACACTCTAAGCTGGTTTAATAGGGATTTGTGGCCGCTTGCAGCCTATCTGCTAAAGTGCCGTTGTCGCTCCTCCCAGCGGCAATTTTTCTTAGAACAGATCACATGCTGCGGCCCTATCGAACATTTGGGATCCGTGGCGTTCTTGCAAGGCGTGCTGCCTTCGATCTGCCACGTACCCGCATCGCTTGCGAGAACACCCGTCATGTCAGTGGCTCCAGAACAAAAAGCAAACGTAGGCACCTCCACCATCGCCGTCCAAGGGGGTGAGGCCCGCATGAAGCCGGGTAACGCGATCACCGATGCCATCTTCTGTGCGTCGACCTACACCTTCGACAATACCGAGGCGATCATTCGCTATATCGAAGAAAACCAGGTCCGCGAAGAGTACGGCCGTTACGGCAACCCCGGCGAGAAAACGGCCGAAGCCAAGTTGGCCGCTATTGAAGGAGGCGAATCGGCCGTCCTTTACTCGTGTGGCATGGCGGCATTCGTCGGGCTGTTGATGGCCAAGGTCAGTTCCGGCGACAACGTCGTCTTCTTCGACGAGTGTTACCACCGTAGTCGTGAGTTCTGCGGCAAGCACCTGGCTCGCTTCGGTGTCGAAACTAAGACCGTGAAGACCGGCGATTATGACGCAATGGAAAAGGCCATCGACGCCAACACCAAGATGCTGATCAGTGAGTCGCCGACCAACCCGCATTTAAGCTGTGTCGACCTGGAAAAGTTTACCGAGATTGGTAAGAAGCACGGCGTGGAAACGTTGATCGATGCCACGCTGGCCACGCCATACAACCTGCGTCCGCTGGAGTATGGGGTCGACTACGTGTTGCACTCGGCCACGAAGTACCTGGCCGGCCACAACGATCTTCTCGCCGGGGCGATTATCGGCAGCGAAGAGAAACTGGCCGACGTGCGTCAGCTGCGCGGCGTGATGGGGGGCATTAACGCTCCGCACAACTGTTACCTTTTGCTTCGTGGCCTGAAGACGTTCTCGCTGCGAATGGAACGTCACAACGCCAACGGCATGGCGGTCGCCCAGTTCCTGGAAGATCATCCGATGGTCGAAAAGGTCTATTACCCTGGGCTTCCCTCGCATCCCTATCACGAAATCGCAAAAGCCACGATGCGCGGCTACGGCGGCCTGGTGACGTTCAACGTGAAGGACGCCGACTGGCGAAAGACGGCCAACGTGGTCGACAATGCCAAGATCTTCAAGATCGCTCCGAGCCTGGGGGGCGTGGAATCGTTGATCGAGCAGCCGCTGGTGATGAGCTACTACCAGCAGACGCCTGAGAACCGAGCCAAGTTCGGCATCTACGACAACATGATCCGCATCGCCTGTGGTATTGAAGACACGGAAGATCTGATCGCAGACCTGAAGCAAGCGTTGGACAACGCATAGAAGGGAATCCACCTGATGCATTTTCGAACCAAGGCCATCCACGTCGGCAACAAGAAGGATCCGCAGACCGGGGCGGTTGTTCCACCGATCCATGTCGCTTCCACCTTCGTCCAGCCTGGGGCGGGGGAGTGGGGCGAGTTCGATTATTCGCGGAGCGGCAACCCGACTCGCAAGAACCTGGAGACCACCCTCGCCGAACTGGAAGGGGGCTGTGGAGCCCTGGCGTTTGCCTCCGGCATGGCCGCGACGCACTGCGCGACGATGCTGCTGGAAGCGGGCGATCATATCGTCGCCGGCACCGACATCTACGGCGGCACCTATCGCCTGCTGCATAAGATTACGCAGAAGAACAATATTGGGATCACGCTGGTCGACGCCACCAATCCCGAAAACCTGGCCGCGGCGGTTCGCCCCAACACGAAGATGATGTGGGTCGAAAGCCCCGGCAACCCGCTGATGTCGATCACCGACTTGGCCGCGTGTGCCGAGGTGGCGAAGAATGCCGGCGTGCTGCTAGGCGTCGACAGCACGTTTGCCACGCCGGTGCTGACGCGACCGCTGGAACTGGGCATCGATATCGTGCAGCACTCGGTTACCAAGTACCTGGCCGGTCACAGCGATGTGCTCGGCGGGGCGTTGGTCGTGAAGGATAAAGAACTGTACGATCGACTCTACTTCATTCAAAACGCGACCGGGGCCGTACTCGATCCATTTGGTTCGTTCCTGGCTTCACGCGGGATTAAAACGCTGGAACTGCGCGTCCGCGAGCAATGCCGTACGGCTCAGAAGATCGCCGAGTACTTGAACGAGCACCCTAAGGTAACCCGCGTTCTTTACCCTGGCCTTAAGACCCATCCCGGCCACGACATCGCCGCCAGGCAGATGGACGGCGGCTTCGGGGCCATGATGAGCTTTGAGGTCGAAGGGGGGTTTGCCGCGGCGAAGAAGGTGTGCGACGACACGAAGCTCTTTCAGCTTGCGGTGAGCCTGGGCGCGGTCGAATCGTTGATCGAGCAGCCAGCCTCGATGTCACATGCCAGCTACGACAAAGCCGACCGCCTGGCGCATGGGATCAAAGATGAACTGATCCGAATTTCGGTGGGCCTGGAAGCTGCCGAAGATTTGATTGCTGATCTGGGCCAGGTACTCGATCAGATCTAGAGATAGGAGGGTGACCCAGAGAGCATTCTCTGGGTGGCCACAGGCCACAAGCGGCTCATGGTGCCGGCGTGGATCAAATGGCATCTTTCTATCGAATTCAACGTCCATGCATGAGCCGCTTGTCGGCAAGCCGACCCAGAGAATGCTCTCTGGGCTACCCGTTAGTATCGAGGTACTAGTACCCACGCATGCAAAAAAGGGGAGTCCCATCGGACTCCCCTTCTTTTAGTTTGGCAGGACGCCTTCTCGCTAACCAGGTAGGGGCGATTACTTGGCTGGCGTGGGAGCGTAGTACGTAGCAGGTCGCGTCGTTGGTTTCGCTGCGACTCGCTTCGAGTAATGGGAGACCTGGTTGGGCGATCGGTGGGCCTGGGTGCCGACCGGTTGCCATTTGCCAGGTTCACGCATTGGGGTGGGTTCGGCGGTTGGAACCATCGGCGGGCCGGGAATCGATGGGGCGGTAGGATGACCTTGTTCGATGTATTCCACGCCGGGGTGATGCGACTCGTAGCCATCCCAGTTCGATCCACATCCGCAGGTATCACAGCCGCACGAGGGAGTCGTGTCGCAGCCGCAGCCGTTGAAACGGATCGGATGGAACAGGCTATGAACCGTGCGTTTTACGGCACAGGCACCATGCTTCAGGGTAAAGCCAACCCCTTGGACCAACTCGCCCAGTGGATTAAAGCATGGCGTGCAGCAGCGATCGCACCCGCAGCTAGCAACGTGGTGGTGGGAGACAACATGATTGCTTTCGCAGCCACACGATTGGCCGTAGGCCTGGATGCTGGTAGCCAGCACGACGGCGGCAGCCAGAAGTTGCGTTTTCATGGGTTGAGATCCTTCTCGAAAGTTGAAGCGTCAGGTCGACGCGGCATGTCGGATATCAAATTTTCGTTGACGGTAGTGTTTATCGAGCCCCTACCACACAAAAAAACAGAATAATCCGATCAACCGGCAATCCCCTGCCATTTTATCCATTGCCCCAAAATCTGGTTGACTGGGAGATATGCGACAAGTGTATAGCTGCTGTCGAGGCTTCTGAGCGGAAGACTGGGAAAACTTTGCGGATTATCTCGACTTTTCTGAAAGTGCTGACTTTGCCGGTGACGATACCAGAAATGGACAGCGCCCAGTTGCGCGTCCACTGACCGTCTCCCCCCCGGTGTTTCAATTGTCGAAGGAAGGAAAGGCCATGCGAGTCTTCCCCTGGATTCTGACCTTGCTGACCGCGTCATGCGGTAGTGTGTTTGCGGATCTCGCGACCGCAGCAGAACCGCGTGAACCTGCTAAGCTGCAGCACGTGGTTTCGGATGACTACAATCTTCCCCCTTCGCCCACCAAGGCGATTCGGAGCCTGTTCTCGACCGATCAAGATCGCGTCTTCGCTGCTCGGCAACGCGTTGCCCGGGCAAGCTATGTCGCTTCGAAGGTGCAAGCCGGCGACATTGATACGGTCGATTATTCCGTCTTGAGTGAAGCTTCCGGCGAAATGCCTATGGAAGGTGAAATCATCATGGAAGGCCCCGCCGTGGCTGGCATTCATGATCCGGCGACCTACCACGGCGGCCCTGGCTGTTCGTCTTGCCAGGGTGGTAGCCACTGCGGCGGCGGGTGTGATTCGTGTGGTGTTTGCGGTCCCTGCGAAACGATCTGCTTTCCGCTTTGCTTCCGTCTGCCGCTGGAAAACCTTTCGTTCCGAGCCGGCGTCGAAGGCTTTAAAGGGCCTTTAAATGCAGGCATGGATGGCAGCTTTGGTTTTCTGTACGGCGTGAACTGGGGGGCCCCGCTGTTTTCGCGAGACCACGGTTTCGGCGTTCAGTTGGGCGCCAACGGCAGCAACGCCAATTTGCATGGAGCCAGCTTCACCGATGATAGCCGCGATCAGTTCTTTTTGACGGCCGGTATCTTCCGTCGCGTTGACTGGGGCTGGCAAGGCGGTCTGGTTTACGACCACATGAGCGATCACTGGTACTACGATATCGATGCCAGCCAGATCCGCGGTGAACTCAGCTGGAAGTTCCAATGCAAGGGTGAATTCGGCTTCTGGTTCACGGCTTCCGACGAAACGAGCGATATCAACGAACAAATCCTGCTGCCAGGTGCTTCGGCCCCGACCATCGTCAATGGTTCGTACCAGCCGCACAACATGTTCGCGTTCTTCTACCGAACTCCGTTGGAAGTTTGCGGCGGTGAAATGCGATTCTCCGGCGGTTGGACCGACAACGAACTCGGCTTGGTGGGCGCGGACCTGAACGTGCCGATCACCAAGTGCCTGGCCGTGGAAACGAATTTCCTATACCTGATTCCGCGCAACGACAACGAGGACATCGGAGGGGCTTACACCTCCGAAACCTGGAATATCGGAATCAATTTGGTTTGGTACCCCCGCGCATGCAGCTCAGCCAGTGCGGGCAAGAACTACTATCGCCCACTGTTTAATGTGGCGAATAACGGTACGTTCTCGATGTATCCGACCGAGTAATCGGCAATCCGTTGGGGGATTTAGCAAGTCGAGTCCTTTGCGAGGGGACTCGGCTTGCTGTCGTTCTTGGGGGCTGCGAGGCTTGTGCGGGCTCGCCTGAGCGTGTCGTATCTTCAAACAGCGAATCACCTTCCCAAGATTCTACGGCCGCGGTATGATAAGCAAGACTATGCAAGCATCCCCGCCATGAGGGTTGGCGACCACAGAAATTGTCGTAGGTAGCGTGAGGTCGCCGCGAAGAGCCGTCTAATGGCCCGCAATCACCCAAAGCGGGGGGGTCCCCTTTATGCAGGAAGGCATGGCCCGTAATCCGGGCAATCGTTGACTTAATACATGAGCAATTCGAACAAAGCTGGGCATTGGCGATCTCTCGCCGCCGAAATTGGCGCCATCTCGAAAGAAGAACTGGAACAGGCCGAAGCCGCCGAAGCCGCTGCGAAAGAGGCCGAGCAAAAAGCCGCGGAAGAAGCCGCCGCAAAGGAGGCCGCTGAAAAGGCAGCTGCCGAAGAAGCAGCCCAAGTAGAAGCCTCGCAGCAGTCGGCCGAACAAGCAGCGGAAGACGCCGCTTCCGACATCGAAGCTGCCGAAGACGCGTTCCAGGACGCAGTCGAACCGGAGGACGAACTTTCACAGGTTTCCGACGGCCCTGTCGACAATCAAGAGATCGTCGAGCCGCCGCACGAAGAGCCGGTCGCCGCAACGGAAGAAGTCGTCGCCGAAGAACCTCCGAAGCCCAAAAAGAAGAAGCCGAAGAAACGCAGCCATTGGGCTTCGCTCTCTTCCATGCTCGGACTTGCCTCGCCTGAGGAAGAGGAAGACGAGGAGTACGAGGAAGAGGCTCAGGCCGACGAAGACACCCAGGTAGAAGATAAACCGGTAACGGCCAAGGCCGAAAAGCCACAGCCGGCGAAAGCCCAGGAGAAGGAAGAAAGCCCTCACCTGGCGGCTTTCAAGCAGCCGCTGGAACGTTCGCCGGAAGAAACCCGAGCTTCCGAGATCATAGGCAGCCCGGCAGCCAAGTTGCGTCCGACCAGTGATGACGACTTCGAAGGCTTTGACGGCATCTTCCTCGACGAAGGAACCCGCGAAAGCGACGTGATGGACGCCGATGTCGGCGATGACGATCAAGAGGAAGACGAAGAACGTGCACCGCGCAAGGAACGTCGCGGCCGGACGCGTGGTCGCCGTCGTGGTCGACGCACGCGCAGCGATGAAGAAGTGAAGGTTCGCGAAGCAACGCCGGACGACGATGATCAGGACGATGACCTGAACGACGAAGTCGAGAGCCGCGATTCTCGTTCCGACCAGGATGATACCGACGAAGAGCAACGTCCCACGCGCCGCCGTCGTCGTCGCCGTCGTTCGCGTAAGGCCTCCGAATCGGAGTCGACGCAGGAAGAAGCTCCTCGCGGTCGTCGGCCGAGCCGCTCGGAAGATGACTACGACGATGACGATGACGACTTGGATCTTGATAGCGATCTCGATAGCGATATCGATATCGACAACGAAGACGATCTCGACGAAGCACCACGCGGTCGTCGTCGCCCCTCACGTCGCCGTCGCGGCGATTCCGATGAGGAAGACAAACCGAAGGACAAGCACAAGAAGATTCCTTCGTGGACCGATGCCGTGACGGCAATGGTCGACAAGAACATCGAGCGTCACGAGAACGCTCCGCCGTCCCGGCCTCATGAGCGAGGCGGCCGCAACAGTGGTGGCGGTCGTCGCCGCCGCGGAGGCAGCGGCGGTGGTGGACGCGATCGGCGCTAGGCCGATCCTCGGAGACTAAGTAGAAACGACCTCTTCCTGATGGCAGGAAGAGGTTTTCTTTTGGCTCGTGCTGGAAGCGGTCTCCAACTCTTCCAGACGCAAGGCAATTCGATTGAACTGGTCGGCCAAGGTCTTCCAGCAATCCCCGTCCCGGACGATCAAGGGGCTTGTCGTTTCTCCGTCAGCTAATCGCTGCATGGCATTTCGAAAGCGGGCCACCGATCCGACAAGACGGTTGCTATGTCGAATCGTGTCGAGCACGATGATCGGCAGCACCAATAGACTTACCAGCACGGCCGGAACAAAGTAGTCGAACACCATTCGCATTACCGCGCTGACCGGTGCATGCAGGTCACTAAACGCCGCGCCCACGACCAGCACCGTGCCGACGCTCAACAGGCAGATGCCCCAGTGCATGACCGCACGCAGGACGAGACCGCCTTGGAGTTTCGGGTCTACCCAAAACAGCCGCCGTCGTTCGTGCTTCTCTCGCTTCGACATTGGTTTGCTCCCAAGGTCCCAGTAGGTGTCCTTAGGAAGACTACGATTTCTCGGCCAGGTCGCCACCGTCAAGCCCGGGCAGAGGACATTGCTTCGCAAACAGTTCCGCCGCGTATCGGGTCGTGTGGAACATAGTGATTGTGACGACGTGGCCTTCGCTGTTTCTTAATCCAAAGGAATGCGAACGACGACGCCTCCCATGACGTCCCCTTCTTTGAATTCGGGGTAATCGTCGCCGCGATCGGCGTGGTTGTTGTGGCAATCCCAGCATGCTTTCGCGACGGCTTTGTCGGCGTAAACGGCGGTGAAGTAGGTCTTGTCTCCCAGTTTCTCTTCGCCGTAGAAGTTCTCGCCTGGGTGATCGACGATGTATTTCAGCCCCTCGATCTCCTGCGGAGACTTCGGTTCATTCTGCGGATTGAGCGGCCAGAGCGATTTCAGCGCGTAGGTGAAACCTGCTTCCTCGTTGCCGTCGACGATCTCGGCGCCCATGCGAAACATTTGCGCGGGCAAGGGAATCGTTCCTTCTTCGTCTTGCCAATACTCGCTGGCACTGACCTCGCTTCCTTGCTCCTTCAGGCGGGTCACGATGTGCTTGGCGTAAACCGTACGGTCAGCCATCATCACCGCGTGCACGGCGTTGGCGAATTGCCTGGGCGTGATTCCACCGTCGGCTTCTACGGGCTGTGGTGTGCTGTTGCCGCAGCCTGTCAGTGCCGCGGCGGCACCCCCGCCGATGATCACTCCACAGGCCAAAGCGAGGAACTTGCTCATAGATAGACTCCCAAATTCAAGGGTTGCGTGGCAAAAGGGGAACAACAGTTAGCGATGGGTCGGAATGAATCATGGACGTCGCGACTTCCGCTCGTCGAACCAGCGGCGAACCATCTCCAGACTCTCGACCGACGGCTGTTGCGGCGTGGAGCTGAAGTTGCTTTCGATCTGGTGTGGATCGTGCATCGCGTCGAGACTGTACTGAAGGCTGTGGCAATGCATGCAGACGCCACGGACCATCTTCTCGTTGGGCTGTAAGTTGTCGTTTTGATTGTGCTGCACTTTGACCTTAGGGGCCTTGCTACTGCCGTGCTCTTCGCGCGGCATGTGACAGGTCGCACACGAAACGCCGCTGCCAGGCGGCAGATCGCCTGCTAGTTCGTCCCGCCAGAGTCGAGCGTGAGGGGACTGCTGATAGGCCAGCGTGTGTTCGTCGTTGTGGCACTTCACACACGAGTCAACCGCCGCGACGCGCACGTCGGCATCGTGAGGCGAGTGGCACGAACTGCACGTCAACTCGGCATGCACCGAGGAGTGCTTCATCGGCAAGCGTGCATCACCTGGCGACATGGGGGAAAGCCCTTGGGACAGACGCATTCCGTGCATGCCGCTTAAAAAGCCGCTCGTTTCGTCTGCATGGCACTTTTGACAGGTTTCGTGCGTCACGTGGTTCTGCCACGTCTCGGGCTTTTGATCCTGGGTATGGCAATCGTTGCAGTTCACGCCGACTTGAGCATGCACGGAGCCGGCCCAGGCGTCGATCAATGCTTCGTCTCTGGCGACGCTCGAATGGAAGGCCGCGTCTTGCGCCTGCAGCGGTTTGACAGGCTCGTCCTGGCTGGCCAGGTAGCGGGCTAAAGCGTTGCGCTCGGGGACGACTTGCTCGACCAGATGATCAGGCTGGTCGAGATTCTTGTGGAGGAAGTTCTCGTTGAGCGTGCGATTGTCGTGGTAGTTGTGACAGCCGCTGGTCTGGCAGGTGTGGAAGTCGAGGTTCTTATGGCTGGGACGCTCGTCGGCGATCTCTTGATGGCAATGGAAACAAAAGTCTTGCGGCAGCGTGACTCCCATGGGGTGTGTCTCGTGCGGGACGTGTTCCTTGTGACAGGCAATACAGTTCTGAGCATCTAGGACGGCCAGTCGTGGGGCATTGGTTGGGTCGTTGAATTTGCTGGCCGGATGGGTGTCCAACGCTTCCCGCAGTTCGTTTTCGTGACATTCAAGACATGATTTGCTGGTGACGCCCAGGTCGGGATCGTGACAGGCCGAGCATTTCATTTCGATTTGATAGTGGCCGTGCGTCGTCTTGCCAGGCAAATAGGTCTGCTTCAGGGCGCTGTCGTCCGACAACAGAACAACCCCCAGGCTACTACCAACCAGTAGCGAGAGAGCCAGCCAGACGAGGGCGTAAATCCAGGACGACATGAGCTTAAAAGTAATAGACCGTAATGACGTGAAACAGCAGCAAGACCGGCAGCGGCCAAGACAACATCAGGTGCAGCCACACCAGGCGCGGACGCCAGCGGCGAATCCAAATGCCCAGGACCCCCGTAATGCGGTTCTCGAGCGAGACAAGCATCCCGGTCAGGCTGCCGGTGAAGTTGACCGCCACGAAGGTGACCGCCAGCGCGAAGTTCAAGTTGGAACCAAAGTGAAACCCGGTGTGCAGCAGGAGCCCCACAACGGCAAGGGTCGCTAGAATCGCGTGCGCGACACGCCACCAGGCAAAGTCACCCCAGGTAATTCGGGCAATCCGTTTGCGCAGTGAAAAAGCCAGACCCAGGGCCGTTAAACCGAAGATCGTGTAGCCGGTGATCTGTTTCGGAGTTTCGCTGCGCCACAGGGCATCAATCGTATGCCATGTCGACTGAACCGAATCAGCAAAGGGGAGGGGACCGAGCCCAAGCATCGCGATGATGAAGACGAAGGTCGCCAGGCTGCTGGCCAAGAGGATCTTCCACGACATCGTCTGGGGAGGAGCCTGGCGTTCGCCACATAGTTGTTGGACGAGGGGTCGGCACGTTCCACAGACGCTCGAGGCTCGGGTAAGTGTGGTCACCGCCGAAGCATCCGCGGCGCCGTCGCGAGTCACTTCGCCAATCTGTCCCTTGGTGACCCCCACGCAGCTGCAAATCACAGCGCTGTCGGGCCAGTCCCAGGGGCTGTTCAGGGTGTCTTCCGGCCAAAGTCTGCCGGTGCGGCGGAAGCGGGAAATCTGCCATGGCCACAAGCGACGCGCATGGGTGATCAAGTCGCGAATGCGATCGATTTCGTTCCACTCCCCCACGGATGTTGCACCAACAACGCAATTGCCAGCGAAAATGAGTTTGCGATAGGCGTCGTTCGTGCTGTGAGAGATGATGAGCGAGTTGGGCGTTTCACCCAGGGCATCGCCAAGGGCCGCGACGTCGACCCCCATTAACTTCAGCTTGGCCGACTGATCGCCGTAGAGGAACTGCTGGTTTTCCCCGCAGCAGTTGGCCGCCAGGACCTCGGCCATTTGGATACCGGGACCGACGAGCCCGTAATGCTTCTCGCGATGCACGGCGCACTCGCCGATCGCATAGATGTGAGGATCGGACGTGCGAAGCTGATCGTCGACCACGATCCCGCCGCGATGGGCAATCTCTAGTTCCGCTTCGCGTGCCAGTTCATCGCGGGGGAGAATGCCGGCCGAAATGATGAGCATATCCACATGAAGCGTCTCGCCGTTAGTGAAGTGGAGTTGCAAGCCTTTGCTACAGGGCTCGATGCGTTCGCAGCGACATAGAACATGGACGCGCACGCCCAGCGATTCGACGCGCGATTTCAAAAGTGCTCCACCGGCCGTATCGAGTTGCCGCGGCATCAGAGTCGGAGCGACCTCCAGGACGTGTGCTTCCAGTCCCAGATCGAGTGCCGCCTTGCCGGCTTCCAAGCCCAATAATCCGCCACCCATGACGGCGGCCGAGCGGCAGTTCTCGGCGTAATCGCGTATCTTCTGCAGGTCGTCGATCGTGCGATAGAGAAAGACGCCTGGTAGATTCACACCTTCAATTGGGGGAACAAAGGGACGGCTGCCGGTTGCCAGCACGAGACGATCGTAGGGATAACGCTTACCGTCTTGGCCAAGGACCTCTCGGTTGATCCGATCGATCGCATTGATCTTTTGCGAGGTAACCAGGTTCAGTCCGACTTGTTCGTACCAGACCTTGGGGGAAAGGGTAAGGGAGGATTGGGTGTCGCTAAACAGTTTGGTCAAGCGGACGCGGTCGTAGGCGACGTGCGGTTCTTCGCCGAAGATATCGACCTGCCACTGTTGCATCGCACCGCGACGAACCAGCGACTGACAGAATGCGTGTCCCACCATGCCGTTACCAACGACCACCATTCGGGCCGCCTTGGTAGAGGCCAACGTGGGGCTGTCGTTTTGTGGCTGTAACTTGTGCACGTGGAGTCTTTCCCGGCGGCATTCTCGCAGCGATGAATTGAATGAGCGTGAATGCAAAGAATGTGCCACTTGATCAGCGGCGAAACCTGAAGCAAGTCGATTCGCCTTTAAAATAGGACCATGTGGTCCTATTTTATTTTGTTGGCCTCCCAATTGACGTGGTCATTTTGTGTTCAGTGCAAAAGGCAGAGGCAAAACGCTGCCTGTCTTGGTGGCAGAATGCCCAATTCCTAGACGCTTTTGACGATGCGAACGGCTGCGTTTTTGTAAGACGGCTGACGCGAATAGGCATCGAATTGAGGGTACGTCAACTGATTGGTTACCTCGTTATGCATCGGCAGAAAGACGTGCCCTGGCTGGACGCTGGAGGTGACGTTGGCGCGAGCGCGAATCTCACCACGAGCCGATTGCACCTGGACCCAATCGTGCGGCTCGATCATGAGGGCATCGGCATCTTGCGGGTTGATATCGACGAGCAGGGTGGTCGAGTAAAGCGTTCGCAGCACGGCCGACTTGGACGTCTTGGTTTGCGTATGCCACTGCGCTGCCGTACCACGACCGGTCAACAGATGTAGCGGGAAGGCATCATTAGGCACCTCGCCAGGGGCTTCCGGTTGTTCGAAGATAAAGCGTGCTTTGCCATCTGGGTGGAAGTACTGACCATCTTCAAACAGGCGCCGCTGCGGCTGAGGCATCCAATCGTCGCCGCTACTTTCTGCCTCTTTGGTGGGCCATTGAATGCCGCGGGCATCGTCTAACATCCGATAGTCACGAATTCCGGTGATATCGCAGGGCTGTCCTGCCGAGCACTTTTTCATCACTTGAAACACGTCTTCCGGTGTCTTCCAGTCGGAAAACATCGAATCGCAGCCCCAGTAGTGAGACACCAGGCGGAAGATCTGGAAGTCGGCCAAGGCCTCGCCCGGCGCTGGTACCACTTTCTTATGCAGACCATGGCGACGCTCGGAGTTGATGAACGTTCCTTCTTTCTCTCCCCAGCCGGCCGCGGGCAACATCAGATCGGCAAGGACAGCCGTTTCGGTCGAGTGGTACATGTCTTGAACCACGAGGAAGTCGAGCTTTTCGAGTGTTTCCTTGGCTTCCTGTTGATGAATCCATGAATGAGCCGGATTGGTGGCGATCACCCACAGGCCCCGTATATCGCCGCGCCGAATCCCTTCCATGATGCCGTCGTACGACCAACTGTTTTCGGTCGGGATGTTGACGACCGGGATGTCGAGAATGTCGGCGATCTTCTGCCGGTCTTCTTCCTTGGTGAAGTCGTGACCGCCGACCAGGTTGGTCGTGTTGCTGAACAGACGAGACCCCATCGCGTTGCATTGCCCGGTGATGCTGTTGGCACCGGTGCCAGGGCGGCCGATGTTGCCGGTCATCAGGGCCAGGTTGATGATCGCCTGGGCGGTGCGGACTCCTTGGTGGCTTTGGTTGACCCCCATGGTCCACCAGAAAGAGACTCGCTGGCCATCGTGAATGGCCTGGATGACTTCCATGACGGCCGAAGGTTCGAGCCCGCAGTTGGCCAAGCTGTCTTCCAGTTGGTACGGTGCGACATGCTGTTTGAACTGGTCGAAGCCGTTGGTGTGGCTGGCGATGTACGACTCGTCGATCCAGCCTCTTTGGATCAGTTCATTGGCGATCGTGTAGAGCAATGCCATGTCGGTCTTGGGACGCAGCGGCAAGTGGTGCGTTGCCGCAACCGCGGTCTCGGTGCGGCGGGGATCGATGACGATGATCTTCGGATCGTGCGGATTGCGGAGAACCCGTTCCCACATGATCGGATGGGCGATGCAGAGATTGGAACCGACGAAGACCAGGACGTCGGATTCTTCAAAGTCGGCGTAGGTAAACGGTGGCGCGTCGAAGCCGAAGGACTCTTTGTAGGAGACCACAGCGGTGGCCATGCATTGCCGAGTGTTGCCGTCGCCATGCAGCATGCCCATTCCGAACTTGGCGAGCGAGCCCAGGAAGAACATCTCTTCGGTCGCGATCTGCCCCGTGCTGAGGAACGCCACCGAATCGTTGCCGTGTTTGGCTTGAATGTCTTTGAACCGCGCGCAGAAGGTCTTCATCGCCTCGTCCCACGAGACAGGAGCCAGCTTCCCATCGGCACCCTTGAGCAGCGGCTGCGTGGCGCGGTCGTGGGCTTTGAGAACCGTGATCGATTCCCATCCCTTGGGACAAGCCATGCCCAGATTCACCGGCCAGTCGACCGCTGGGCTGAGATTGACTGCCTGGCCATCCTTCATGTGCAACTCGAGTCCGCAGCCGGTCGAGCAGAAACCGCAGACCGAGGTCGTTGTGCCGTTGGGTTTCGCTCCAGCGGGAACCTTCCCCAGGCCATATTCCCCAGGGTAGAGCAGCAAGTCGCGAGTGAGACTTCCATCCTTGGCGTAAATCAACTGCTGTAGCCGGCTGGGTGGAGTTACGGTCGACATGTTGGCCTCTTTCTACTTAGGTAAATTGGGCATGGCTGGAGTGGATTCAGCAGCGAAGTAGAGCCCGCGATCAATCAGCTCTGCCGCGGCCAGGCTGGCCAGCGCGACGGCCGCACAGATCACTGAAGCGGGGCTTGCTAGGGCCATGGTTACTGCCGGCAAGATGATTCCGCCGAGTATCCACAACCCGATCCGTGCCAGGTGCCATGCTTTGAGTGGGCCAAGTAATAACCGCGCCGAGCGGGCAATCGGATCGGTCGTCGGACGCGAGACGTGCGAAAGGACTTGATATTCCAATGCTAGCCGGGCCATGGTTACGGCGATGATCAGGGCCAAGCTGATGATCGAAGGGGATTGGTCAGCCAGCGCACTTTCCAAGTTCCAAACGGCCAGACCCGACAAGACGATCGTCGTGCCGAACTTGCTGAACGTGAGTGAGGACTGCCAGAACGGACGCTTCGTGACGATGTAAATCATCGCAGAACAGAAGATCGTGATTGCCCCGCCGCCGATGGCCGCCAAGGCCATCATGCCTTGGAATGGCTCTAAAAATGGAATGAAGTACGACGCCGTGTAACCGACAAGTGGGCCTGCGAAAGCCGGCATGAGGACGGCTTCGCGGCTGAGCCACGAGGTGCGTAAACCGAGGAACACTCGGAAGCCGTACATGGGTCTGCCGAGGTGAGCCCCCGAGGCCGCGAGGCCTGCCATGGCGGCAAGCGTCGCCAGCACCGCGCTGACCATGCCGCCAGTGCCTGCCCATTGACAAACCACGCTGGCGACAAGCATGCCGAGTGCGGCCTGGGTGAGGGTCAGCAAACCGACTAGCGGCAAGTGAGCATGGTTGGGGACGACCTCTTGGGACCCGGCCGAAACCATCTCGGCATCCAGGCGATGCTTGCCGACGTAACGTGTCGCTGGATTGGTGATTCGGGGATTCGCTGCTCCGCGGAGGAAGTGCCCGTCCTTCGCTTCGCTGCGGATGGCTTCCTGGTTGACGACGGTGATCTTGATGGCGCTGTTGGGGCATGACTGAACGCACGCCGGTGCTTCTCCTTCGGCCAGACGATGGCGGCACATGTCGCATTTGCGAACGATGCCTTTCGCTTCGCTGAACTTGGGGACGTCGTAGGGGCACATCAGCGTGCAGTACTTGCAACCGATGCACTGATCGTCGAGATGAACGACGATGCCTAGCTTTGGGTCTTTCTCGTAAGCTTGAACGGGGCACCCCGACAGGCAGCCTGGGTCGACGCAGTGATGGCAGGCGGTCGTTACGTGCTGGACGACTGGTTTGGAAGGAACCGAGCTTTGCAGCGTGCCGACGCGCCGCCAGGTCTCGGATTCTTCCAGGCCATTCATGTTGTGACAGGCGACGACGCACGCTTTGCAGCCAGAACAGGCGTCGAGGTCGACCTCGAACGCGTACTGCTCTCCGGGACCAGGTTCGGAGAGGGGAATCAGTTCGCGATAGGTCGGAGCCAACAGGGGATCCGCGTGTTGATCGTGCCGCTGCGAGAATCGCTCGACGGCCGTCAGGTCGCGTTGTTCGGACAGCAGCATCTCGACCAGGTTGAATTCTGGTGCAATTAGCAGCTCCGAGTTTTGTTCGCCAATGGCCATGCGAATTCCGTTAACTTAGCCAAAGAGAGTGAGAACTTGGACCAATCGATCGCCGTTGAAGATCGGCAACGCCAAGGCAAAGCGGGTCCCCTGGTCGAACAGCGGGACAAGCGATGCGTCCTCATCGGCATTGTGCATCATCACGGGAACACGTGACGCATAGCACCTGCCGACGATGCCGTCGCCGTAGCTGACGTTTGATCGCTGGGGCGAGGAAATGCCCACGGCATAGCTTGTTTGCACCAGCGAAAGCTCGGTTTGGTCTTCACTGGGAAGCCACGTTTCCATGGCTTGTTGAAAGGGGAAGTCGACCGTGCTGAGGATGACCAGCACGCATTCCAATTCGTGCTCGGTGGCCATGACGGGAATGCCCAGGCCGTAACGCAAACCTTCCTTGCGAGCCCCTGCGGCACGCATGAACGCTTTCGCTTGATCGATCCGCGCGATGATGCGACACTTGCGATCGTCCCAGGTTTCGCCCGGCAGGCCCGACCCGCGCGGAAACTTGACATAGGGGCTGATCGTTTCAAAGTGCGCCAGGCCACGGTAAGCCGATTCGGCGAGCCCCAGTTCATCGCGATCGGTACGCGACCAACGTTCGAGCGCGATCTTGCAGTCGTCCGACGTGTGGACGGTAAACAAAACAGCAGCGACGACTTCGCTGGTGATTAGAATCGGCAAAGCAATCTCGAGCGTGCCGTCGTCGACGCTACGAATCGCCGAACGCCTGTCGTGGATTGACGTTTGAATCAGATCATGGGTTAGTGGGCCTTCCGGTGCTGCCGGGTAGCCGTAAGCAGACGTCAGTTGTCCGGCGGTTTCGTTATGAATCCAGACCGATACGCTCGTCAACACCGAAGGTGCCATCGTTGTCGTCATGTTCTTTTTGTACCTCTTTGAAGACTAAGCGTTGGCGGTGACGTTTTCGGATACCGGCGCATCCTCTTCGTCGCTCAGGGTAACGTTCAGCTGTTGTGCGGGCTTCTCTGGCTCTTCCGTCTTCGGTTTGTGATGCTTGTGGCGTTCCTGTTCCTCCAGGAAGGAAACAAGCGAGCCGCGGAGTTCGTAATACAACGGATGCTCGAGCGTCTCGGCGCGATTTCGTGGACGCGGCAAAGGAAGCTCCAGCACCTGACCCACCTTGGCGGCGGGGCCGTTGGTCATCATGCAGATGCGGTCGGCCATGTAGATTGCTTCGTCGACGTCGTGCGTGACGAGCATGGTCGTGATCTTTTCTTTATCGAGAATGCCTAGGATGACGTCCTGCAGTTCCATGCGGGTGAGCGAATCGAGTCGCCCAAACGGTTCGTCCAAAAGCAGCATGTTGGGCTTCAGGGCAATCGCGCGGGCGATGCCGACGCGCTGCTGCATGCCGCCCGACATTTCGCGAGGGTACTTGTCCATCGAATCGGCTAGGCCGACGACGCTCAGGTAGTATTCGCAAATCTGGCGGCGCTCGCTACGAGTCGCATGCGGGTAAACACGGTCGACCCCCATCCGTACGTTTTGCATGGCCGTCATCCAGGGAAGCAGGCACGGAGCTTGAAACACCACACTGCGATCCGGACCAGGGCCGGAGATTTCCTTGCCGGCCACGACGACGCTGCCGGAGGTGATCGGATTGAGCCCCGATACCATGGTCAGCACGGTCGACTTGCCGCAGCCTGAGTGGCCGATCAGACTGACGACTTCCCCCTTTTTCAAAATCAGGTTGAAGCCGTCAACCACTTTCACGTCATCGCCGAACGGATTGGGGTACGCCTTGACGAGGCGGTACATTTCGACGAAGCGGTTCTCTTGTGACATGACGTTTCCTTGGGTGAACGTTAGGCGACGCCGATACGAATGGGCTCGACATCGGGAAGGACCACATCTGAAGCGACGCGAAGCTGCTTCGCCTCTTCGTTGATCCCCATCATGTAGCGTGTAATCTCGTTGCGGAGCTTCTTGAACTCGGGATTGAAGTTCAGCGTGGCACGATCGCGCGGTCGATCGAGCGTGACGGGAAACTCCCGCCCTAGCCTGGCCGAAGGTCCCGGGGTTAGCGGAACGATGCGGTCGGCCATAAGGACGGCTTCGTCGACGTCGTTGGTCACCATCACCACGGTCCGGCGATCTTCTTCCCAGAGACGAATGATTTCGTCTTGCAGAACGCTTCGCGTGAGGGCATCCAAGGCGCTCAGCGGTTCATCCAGCAGAAGCACTTCCGGCTGCATCGACAACGTTCGCGCGAGAGACAATCGCTGTCGCATCCCGCCGGATAGCTCGGAGGGACGCTTTCCTTCACTACCGGTCAGGCTGACCATGTCGATGTAATGCTGGACGTAATCGCGTCGCTCACCCCGTTTCATCTTCGGAAAGACCTGCTTCACGGCCAGTTCGATGTTGCCATGAACGGTCAGCCAGGGAAGCAGAGAATAATTCTGAAAAACGATCCCGCGATCAGGACCCGGCCCCTTCATCTGCTTACCTTTGAAGCGGGCTGCCCCTTCATCAGGCAGAAGGAGCCCTGCCAGCAGGGAAATCAGGGTCGACTTCCCGCTGCCAGAGAATCCAATGATCGCGACGAATTCATTTTCACGAACCTGTAAATTGGCTTCTTCGAGCACCGTATAGCGACGGTGCGATTCGCCAAATCCGACGGTGGCATTGTCGAGTTCGAGGATTGCCATGTGGCGTTTTCCTTCAGGTATGGCGTTGGCAATCATGGTTTACAGGGCCGTTGGAGCGCCGTCGAAGCTGACCATCCGTTGGAAGACGATCATGATTCGATCGAGCAATAGCCCAATGACGCCCACAAAACCGCAGGCAACAAACATTTGGGCGAACGTTGCCGACGACCCGTTATTGAACATGTCCCACACGAACTTCCCGAGCCCTGGGCTACTGGAAAGAAGTTCCGCGGCAATCAGCACCATCCAGCCCACGCCCAGCGAGATTCGCAGACCGGTGAATATTAGCGGCAGGGCGGAGGGGATGATGATTTTGGTCAGGCGATCCCAGAGCCCGAGTCGCAAAACTCGCGCCACATTCAGGTGGTCCTGGTCAATTGCCGAAACACCCAGGGCCGTATTGACCAGCGTGGGCCACAGCGAGCAAAGTGCCACGGTGATGGCCGAGCTAAGAAACGACGGTTGAATCCACGCTTCGTCCGGCCGGGTAATGAAGGCCCCCACGATGAAGAACACGATTGGTAGCCAGACGATGGGGGATACCGGTTTGAACAGCGAGATCAGCGGAGTCATCGAGGCCATGAACACCCGACTCATACCGCAGCAAACGCCGATCGGAATGGCGATGGCCGTGGCAATGAAGAAGCCGGTGAACACACACTTGAGGCTCGTCCAGATCTGATCGAAGAAGGTCGGCGGCTTCGCGAACTCGGAGCCGGCAATCGTGTTGATTCGTTCTTCACGCTGAATCAACTGCTGAGCCAAGGCGAACATCTCTGGACCGCTGGCAGTGGCGTACTTCCGCTTGAGGCCTTCCATTTCAGACGACGCCTTGGCGACCTTTTGCTCGCGGTTGCCTTCGGTCAGCAGGTTGACGCGCGTTTTCAGGAACTCGGCCTTCTGGCCAGTGGCGCTGATTAGTTGTCTCAATGACTCCACTTCCGGCAGCGATTTTCCGCGTCGCTCGGAAAGCTCCGAACGGAGTGCTTTGAGGTGTTCGTTCTCATCATTGGTCTTCTGCAAATGCTGATTGACCAACTGAACGTACTCGACCTTCTGTTTGTAGTCGTCCGCGGGAATCTTACTGGCCAGGGCGACCAAGGCCTTGGCTCGTGTTTGTTGTTCCTGCTTGTAGGCTTGCTCTTGCGAACTTACTGCGTCGGCAAGTTTGGACAGGCTGGCCGAAACGAATTGAGCGGATATCCCTTCAACGAAGGCGAACTTCTGGCGAGCCTCGTCGGTCGCGGTCGCCGTGGCTGCGGCCAGATCGTCGTTCAGCTTCTTCCAATCGTTTTCGATGGTTGCCTTCTCGCTGGAAGCGGCTGCGGGAATCTTGGCGATCAATTTGTTGAGCAGCGCTTCGCTTTCCTGGCTGATGGCTTCCCAGTCAGCGTCCAACGATTTGATTTCTTCCTGGGTCGCCGCCAACGCTTTCTCTCGACCTTCGCCTGCTTCGTTGTAGTCGCTGACCTTGGTGTATTCTCGATTGTGGAAATCGGCGATGCCGTCGTACGCTTTGACGACCTGACCTGGCGTGGGAACCTCGCCGGCACGCGTTTTAATGCGCGGGCCGATCTGGTCCCAGGCGACTACGCAGGCAACCATCACCAGGATGGGAATGGCGATGTAGAGGCCAATTTGTTTGAGCTGCTGCTTCGGATCTTCGCCGTAGCAAAGCAGCACGACCGGCTCGAAGACGCGGAGTCCGGCGACGTCCAGAATGCGGATGATTTTGTACTTCATGCGAATCTTTCGTACGGTTTGATCGATGTCGTGGGTATCGCTGGCGTCGTGGTAACGGGCCGGAGGTGGCTTCCGCCTGCGCCTCCCCCGGCCACCCCACTACGCGGTTAGTTATCTTTGTTGCCAATGGTGTGCGAGTTGAGATAACCAATCGGATCATGGCCGTCGTAGACGATGCCGTCGATGAAATCTCCCTTTTCGGTTGGTGGCTTGTAGCCGTCAGTGTCCTTGGGTGGGATCTCGTCTGCGGTCATTTGACCTGCGGTAACCAGCGTTTCGGCGGCCTTCCGGTAGACGTCAGGTCGGTAGATCTTCTTGGCCGTTTCGTCATACCACTGGGCCGATTTGGGCTCGGTGATCTGTCCCCAGCGTCGCATCTGCGTCAGGAACCAGACGCCGTCGCTGTACCAAGGGTAGGTGCAGTGATACTTGAAGAAGACATTGAAGTCAGGCATCGGACGCTTATCCGACTTCTGAAAGTAGAAGAAGCCGGTCATCGAGTTCTTAATCACGTCGTAGTCGGCACCCACGTAGTTTGGTTTGGCCAGGATGCGGCAGGCTTCTTCGCGATTGACCAACTTGCCGTCCGCATCGGTTTCGTCCAGCCACTTGCCAGCACGAATCAGTGCTTTGACGACGGCGATGTGGGTGTTGGGGTTTTCGTCGTTCCAGCGTTTGGTAACGCCAAACACCTTTTCCGGATTGTTCTTCCAGACGTCGTAGTTGGTGGTCACTGGAACACCGATCCCTTTGGCGACCGCTTGCTGATTCCATGGTTCACCGACGCAGTAGCCTTGGATATTGCCGGCTTCCAGTACGGTGGGCATCATCGGAGGGGGCGTCACCGAAAGCAGGACGTCGGCGTTGGTCTCACCGACGGTGTCGGTTTCGGTATACATGCCGGGGTGAATACCCGACGCGGCGAGCCAGTACCGTAGTTCGTAGTTATGCGTGGAAACGGGAAAGACCATGCCCATCTTCAGGGGCGTTCCGCTGGCCTTGTACTCGTCGACGACCGGGCGAAGGGAGTCGGCCGAAATCGGATGGGGCGGGGTAGGGCTTTTCAGCTTGGCATCGTTTTCTTGCATCTTCTGCCAGATGTTGTTCGAGACGGTGATGCCGTTGCCATTCAAATCCATCGTGAAGGCGGTAATGATGTGGGCCTCGGTGCCGATGCCGATCGTCGCGGCGATCGGCTGGCCGGACAGCATGTGGGCTCCGTCCAGTTCGCCGTTGATCACACGGTCGAGCAGCGTTTTCCAGTTCGGCTGGGCTTCCACATCGACCTGAAGGCCTTCGTCGGCGAAGAACCCTTTTTCTTTGGCGATCACCAGCGGAGCGCAGTCGGTCAACTTGATGAAGCCCAACTTCAGGTTGTTCTTTTCCGGGGCGGCAAGCGTGGCCACGGTTTCCGTTTCCGTTGGCTTCGCGTCGTCTGTCGATGTTGTCGCTTCAGCGTCGACGGTCGCCGCCAAGGCACTTAGATCTAGCTCATCCAAGCTGGGGCCAGTCGGTTTCGATTCCGCGCAGCCTGCCAACAGAACAACCGCTAGCAGTCCAGCGGTAAGAGCGTGGCGATTCCAAAGTCCAGTCCAGTTCATGCTCGATTCCTGCAAATGATTCGGAGTAAGGGAGGGGCAAGGTTTCTGACAATGGTGCAATGAGCGGCATTGATGCGCAGTGCAACGTGGCTGACGTGGCACTGGTTGGAATCGCAACGAGTGTGCCAAAACAAAACGACCACTTCGTAACACTTTGTTTTGCATAGGGTTACGCTTGTATTGTCTTTCTCCGAAGAGAAGAAAATGACCGCGCTACCATGCAACCCCAGTCAGCATGTGCGGCATTCATGGAGCGCATTATTTGCGCGGCCACCTCAGATGCGCGGTCATTCTGACACCACCTGCGGACAAAGGTTGCTCAGCCCAACCACCAAAAGAACGTATTTGCAACATCCTTCCCAAATCCCCTGGAGAACCGCAATTGGTGAGGACGAAATCTGCAATACCCCACGAAACGGACTGACCTGCGGATTGACTATTCGTTGAAGGAACAACGACCAATGACCCATTCCATGACTTCATGGCTGACTGCTTTGGCAGTTTGCTATGGTGGGGCTACGCCATTTCTACTTCATGCGCAAGACTTGGTACCGCCTCAATCGGCACTTCTTGAGAACGCCCCGGTAACGCGTGTCTCGGACGAGACCATTGCCTCGCCGTCGGACATGATTCCGGCCGTGCCCATTGCCACGAGCACTTCCAACGTCGAATACGCTGAATCGTCGACGATGGACATGTCGGGCGTCCCTGGCTGTGATCCCAAAAAGGTCGCCGAGTTGAATAAGAAAGCAGCCAGCGCTTACAAGCCACTCTACTTCGACAACGACTTCACCTATCTGTGTGATCCGTGCTATGACGGTTGCCTGTTGGGCGAAGACCTCAAGCGAATCTGTGTTGGTGATTGCGGTGCTCTGGATATCGGTGGTGAATATCGTGCTCGATATCATCACGAACAGAACATGAAGCCCTTCCTGAACGGCGTCGACGATGACTTTCTGCTGCATCGCTTGCGTCTGTTTGCGAATTACGAAGTGAACGAAAACATTCGCGTTTATGCAGAAATGCTGCATGCCGTGAGTGAGTTCGAGACCGCTCCGCCTCGCCCGATCGATGAAAACTACTGGGAAATGAACAACTTCTTCATCGACGGGAAGTTGATGGAAACCTGCGATGGTGCCTGGTATGGCCGCGTTGGTCGTCAAGAACTGCTATATGGCAGCCAACGTCTCGTTTCGCCCCTGGACTGGGCGAACATTCGTCGACGATTCGACGGTTTCAAGGTCTACTACCGCAGCGATGCCTTGGACATCGACGGTTTCCTGACCCGTCCGCTGAAGAAGGACCTCCGCGACTGGGACTCGGAAAACCAGGACCAATCGTTCTACGGACTTTGGACTACCTACAAGAAAAGCGAACTTGGCACGATTGACCTGTACTGGTTGGGTTACGAGAACAATGCCGCACCGTTTCGTTACCAAACGTTCGGTAGCCGCGTGAACGGTGAGAAGCACTCGATTCTTTACGACATGGAAGGTGCCTATCAGTTTGGCGAGTTCATGGGTAACGATCACAACGCAGGGTTCTTTACCCTCGGGTTTGGTCACCAGTTCAAAGAGATGGCCTGGAAGCCAAAGGTCATGGTCTATTACGACTGGGCATCTGGCGACGCGATCCAAAGCAACGGCTTCAACCAATTGTTCCCACTGGGGCACGCCTACCTGGGCTGGATGGACTTGTTTGCTCGGAACAACATTGAAGACTTGAACGTCCAACTGACGGCCAAGCCTTGCGATGCGTGGACGCTGATTGCCTGGTATCATGTCTTCAATCGACAAGACTCGGATGACGTTCCGTACACCGTGACGAACAATCCTTATCCGAACACCACGCCGGCTGGTTCGCGTTACCTGGGTCAGGAAATCGACTTCCTTGCCAAGTGCCAACTAACGCCACGGTCGGACATCATCTTTGGTTACTCGCACTTCTTCACCGGAACTTACTTCCAGGATCAGAACGCGATTAATCCCGCCGTGTTCGACGGAGACGCCGACTTTTTCTGGACGCAGTACAGCCTGCAGTTTTAAGAGTTAGCAGCCAAAACGAAGATGACTCCCTAGAGGGATGGCGACCCGATCGCCATCCCTTTTTTCGTGCCTAAAAAGAGCGCACGCATCGCGTAAGAAATTGGGCACTGCGGAAAATTGTACACGAATGTCGCAAATGCATGTTTTGTAAGTTGTTTGCCAGAAAACAGATAGGCCAGTGCTGCGTTGTTCGTGTGAGCCGCTGGTACATGAGTTGCATGCTTTGCGATCAACCATTGAGTTGGACAGGCGGAACCTCTCTCTATTTCTTTGATACTGCAACAAATTGACAACGCAAAATTATCTCGGGACGAAACGTGAACGCCGCGTCTTGGTGATTGATGACGATCCCAGCGTCGCCACCGTGGTGAGTACGGCATTAAGCCAAGAGGACATTCGGGTCCAGCATGCGGAAACGGGAACCACCGGACTTCAGCAACTCGTGCAGTTTCGCCCCGACGTGCTTATTCTCGATCATCTTCTGCCCGATGGGGAAGGTCTGCAGATCCTTGGGCGGGTCAACCGAATCGATGCGCGATTGCCGGTTCTGTTCGTCACCGCGCGAAATTCGAGTGACTTGGCCATCGAGGCGATGAAGCAGGGGGCGTTTGACTTTCTTGCCAAGCCGCTTCAACTCGAAAAGGTGGCCGAAAAAACCCAGCAGGCGCTCGAAAGCCGCCGCTTGATGTTGATGCCGGTCCAACTGCCATCGCAGGTCGATCCGATGATCGATGGCGCGGACCACCTGATCGGCCAGTGCCCCGAGATGCAGGAAGTCTACAAAGCGATCGGTCGTGCCGCGGCGCACGATGTTCCGGTGCTGATCGAAGGAGAGATCGGCACAGGGAAAGAGCTGGTCGCGCGAGCGATCTATCAGCACGGACGTCGTAAAGACCGACCCTTCGTCAAGGTCGTGTGCAGCGACTTCAACGCCGAATGGTTGGAAAGTGAGTTGTTCGGCCACGAGCCGAATTCTTTGGCGGGAGCCGTCGAACGCCGCATTGGCAAGCTCGAGCAGTGCCATGGCGGGACCGTCTTGCTAGAAGAGGTTTCCGCGATTCCGCAGCCGCTGCAAAGCAAGTTGGTTCGCTATATTCAGGACAAAACCTTCGAGCGAGTCGGTGGTCACGAACCGGTTCAGGTCAATACCACGCTTATTTTCACTTCCAGCAGAAACGCCGAACGGCTGACTGCGGAAGGGGTGATTCGGCACGATTTATTTTATCTGCTGAGCGCCTTCATGATTCGCATTCCTCCCCTGCGCGAACGTGGTGCCGACCTGCCCAAGTTGGTGGATCACTTCGTCGGGCAATTTTGCCGCGTGGAACGTATCGCCCAGTCAGGAGCCGTCCGCACCTCGCCCGAGGCCTTGCGGCTGTTGACCGACTACCCTTGGCCAGGCAATGTTGCCGAGCTTCGTAGTGTCCTCCGTCGGGCACTCATTGAGTCTCGTGGCACCGTCATTGCCGGCGATTACCTGCGAAATGCCTTGCGGGACATGCCGCGAAGTGACGACAGCTTGGAAACCAAGGTGCTTTCCTCCCATGTTTGCGACTGGGAGGACTTCATTATGGAGAAAATGGAGGCCGGCTCGAATGATCTTTACGCCGACTCGGTGATGGAAATGGAACGTCACGTTCTAACCATTATTCTGCGGAAAACGTCTGGTAATCAGGCCAAGGCGGCCCGTATGCTAGGGATTACGCGTACCAGTCTCCGTAAGAAGATCCACTATCTTGGGCTGGCGATCGAAGAGTTCGTGAGCACGGTTTAATCCTCATGACCGATTCGGGAAAAGGCATTCCCACCGCAAGGTCCTCCGCTAATCGCTTGACCGTTCTATATGTGCTCGCGCTGAGTGCCGTGGCCCTGCTCACCATTTTGGGACAGGTTCTGGTTCAGCGAAGCTTAGAGCAGCAGTTGAGTGATTCGACCGTCATTAACATCGCTGGACGCCAGCGGATGTTGAGTCAAAAGATCACCAAACTGGCTCTGCAAATCGATATCAGCGACAACCCCTATCAGAAGGCCGAAGCCCGAAACGATCTTCGTGAGTCCCTAGAGCTATGGGAGACCTGCCATCTGGGGCTTCAGGTTGGCGATCAAGAACTGGGTTTGCCTGGTAATAATAGCGACACGGTGACAAGTTTATACGACAGGCTCGAGCCAAGTTATCAGGAGATCCGGGAAGCAGCGGTAACGATACTCGCTGAAGATGGCAAGGAACAAGACGATCAGAGGATCGCTTCTGAATTGGAAATCATTCTGGCGAACGAAAAGACCTTTCTTTCAGGCATGGATCAGATCGTTTATACGTACGATCAGGAAGCCGAAAGCCGTGTCGCCAGTTTGAAACAGGTAGAACGAGGGCTGCTGTTTATTACCTTGGTGGTGCTTCTGTTCGAGGGGCTATTCATCTTCCGGCCGGCGGTCAGTCAAATACAGCGGATGGTCACTCGTCTGCGAGAGAATGCCGAAGCGTTGGAAACGGCGAGGGATTCCGCCGAGGCGGCGAACCAGGAAAAAACACGTTTCCTAGCCAAGATGAGTCACGAACTGCGTACTCCAATGAATGCCATTCTGGGGCTATCCGAGGTGCTGCTTCGCGGTCGGCTGGTAGGTAACCAGAAGAACCTCCTGAACACGATCCATGATTCTGCTCAGTCCTTGATGGGATTGCTGACCGACCTTTTAGATATGTCGAAGCTGGAAGTTGACTCGGACTTTAAGCTTCGGCGGGATCCTCTTAATCCAAAGCAGACGTTGGATAAAGTTGTCGAGATGTTCAGCTACCAGGCCCGGCAACGTGGCTTGGAAATGGAGTTGATGGTCTCTGACGATCTCGATTTGTGGGTGCTGGGAGACGAAAACCGCTTGCGGCAGGTTCTGGTGAATCTGATCCAGAATGCGCTGAAGTTTACCGCCCAAGGGAAAGTGGTTGTCGAAGCTGAAGTGCAGCGACATCATGCCCATGAAATCCTCGCCATGATCACGGTGACCGACACGGGGCCAGGCATCTCGCCCGAGGACCAGAAGTCGATCTTCGAGCCGTTCAAGCAAGCCGAACGCGATCGTGACAAGCATGGCGGCGCGGGGCTGGGCTTGAGCATTGCCTATCGCCTGGTCGAAGCGATGAATGGCCGGATGCGGGTCGTCAGTCAACTGGGGGCCGGCACGACGTTCATCCTCGAGATTCCGTTTCAAAAGTCTTTCCGCGATATCGAAATGACCGATCAGTGGCGGCACGATAAGTCTGCCCCGGCGGAAGTCATGTTATCGTTGGCGAAATCGAACTTATTGGTCATCGAAGACGTCGAGGCGAATCGCCTGGTCGTTGGATCGATGCTCGACGAATTGGCAGTGCCTCATCGGTTCGCTGTTTCGATTGCAGACGGTTTCGACAAGCTCGACGAGCAGTGGCCTGAAATTATTCTGCTCGATCTTGAATTGCCCGACGGGACTGGTTTCGACTTCTTCCAGAAATTGATCGATCGGTGTCTCGCATCCGATCGTCCTCGCCCCACGGTAGTCGCGCTGACCGCTCATGCGACCGATGAGTTTCGTGAGAAAACGGAAGCCGCAGGCATGGATGGATTTCTGACGAAGCCGGTAACGCTCGAAGGGCTCCGATCGGTCCTCCAGTTGGTGAGTCCCGGCGAACATTCTCTGGAAGACGAGCCGATTACTCCAGCAGCAGCCGATAAGTCGTCCGTGATGGAGTTAGGTGAAGATAGTGAGGATCCACTGGCTTCCTATCCAGAAGAGCTTCGGGTGAAGTTGATGCTAGATTATTGCGAGCACTATCAGCAACAATTCGCCGAGTTGGTTTCCGCCAAAGAATCAAATGATCCAAAGCGATTTGCCTTTGCGGCCCACAAGTTGTTAGGCATGGTGGTTAATTTTGGAGTGAGTCCAGTCGTCATTAAGTTGCGAGAGTTAGACGACGAACAAATCGACCTCGCAGCCCCGACCCTGCCAGCCAGTTTAGAGTCCGTTCGTGATGACTTGGATGATTTGGCCGATCGAGTCTACAAGAAAACAACCCACTAGTTCGGCTTGCCAGCGGGTTGGTTTTTTGCGACGTAAAATGGTTCAACCGAATTGAATATCTGAATAATCTAAAGAATAAATATTGCTGCCTTAGTTGACACTCGCGATTTGTCGCGATGAAATAGGCCATGACCTTTCTGTCTGTGGTGCCTTAATTTCCTACCTATGCACCACGGATTCTCCCCTTCCATATTTTCCACTTTTGGCAACACGCATGATGAGCTTGTTTCGCTGGACTAGCATGGCCGCATGGATTTTGGCGGTCGTCAGCGTCGATCCTCTTTGGGCGCAGTCGGGTCCCATCATTCCTGGTTATCAGCAGTTTCATAGCCAATCGCCAGATGCTGCCGGGGGCGAAATTCTGTGGAGCGAACTGAATTGCGTCGCTTGTCACCAACAGTCCCAAGCTGAGCTTGGCAATCTCTCCGCCAAGGCCGCTCCTGACTTGTCGCTGGTTGGTAGTCGCGTACGACCCGAGTATTTGAGCGCTTACTTGAAAGACCCGCACCTGCTTAAACCGGGGGCGACTATGCCCGACGTGCTGGGCAGTCTTTCGCAAGCAGAGCGGGAAGAGGCGGTTGAAAACTTAACCCACTTCCTTGCTTCCACGGGGCGGCTCCAAGAGTCGCGCAAACGCTCGCGCGAGATCAACGAAGGCAAGAAGCTTTACCACGAGATCGGCTGCGTTGCCTGCCATGGCCCACGTGAGGGAAGCCCTTCCGAAGCGGCAAACTTGAAGCCGCTGGGAACGCTCGAAGCGAAGTACTCGATTCCCTCGCTGGCCGCTTTTCTGCAAGACCCACTCAAGGTCCGAGCCTCTGGCCGCATGCCGGCGCTGCGACTTGATACCGATCAGGCCACGAAACTCGCACAGTATCTGCTGCAGGAATTAGACGTCGAAGTGCCTGCCAACTTGCAGTACACGTATTACGAAGGCAACTTCAGCAAGCTGCCGGACTTTTCCAAGCTGAAACCCAAAGAGACGGGCGAGGCCATGTCGTTTGATATTGGTCTGGCGAAACGATCGGACAATTTTGCTTTCGTGTTCGAAGGATACCTGAATGTCACGCAGAAGGGAGATTACACGTTCCATCTCGATTCGGATGACGGTAGCCGCCTGGAAGTCGACGGGAAGCAGGTCGTCATCAACGATGGAATTCATCCCAAAAGTCGCCGCTCTGGCAAGATTCGTCTTGAGCCAGGCATGCACGAACTGCGAGTTGAATACTTCGAAGGAGGTGGAGAAGCCGAGTTCGATGTGATGATGGACGGGCCTAATGGCTTGCGAAATGCCTACGTTTCCGATTTCGTGTTTCTCGACCCTAAGAAGTCGGCGCCTGCTGAGAATTCGAATCAGTTTCAGGTCGATCAACAAAAAGCGGAGAAAGGGCGAATTCAGTTTGCTTCCCTGGGATGTGCCAATTGTCATCGCTTAGGAGACGTCAAGCCAGATGCGATGGCCTTGCATGGGCCAAGTTTGGCCGATCTCAATACCAGCCAAGGGTGTTTGGCTGCTTCGCCTGGGAAAGCCCCTGACTTCAAGTTGACGGATGGCCAGCGTCAGAGCCTGGCATCGGCCATCAAGCGGCGGCAACAGCCCAAGGTGGCAGCCTGGGAACCCGAGCAACGCGTTCGCCGTCATCTCGCTACGTTCAACTGCTATGCCTGCCACCAGCGGGACGAAATCGGCGGCGTCAATGCCGACCTGAACTCCTACTTCCATACAACGCAAGCGGAAATGGGGGACGAGGGACGCATTCCGCCGACGCTCGATGGCGTGGGGGCCAAGCTTACCGAGAACTGGATGGCCAAGATTTTGCGTGAAGGAGCCAAGGATCGTCCCTACATGAAGACCGTGATGCCGAACTTCGGCGGACAAAACGTGGGGCAGTTGAAAGATCTCTTTGCAAGCCTTGATACCTTACCCGAGCATCCCCCGATCGAAATTCCGGAAACGGAAGGGCGTATCAAAGCCACCGGTCGGCACATGGTTGGGGACAAGGTATTCGGCTGCATCAAGTGTCATACCTTTGCAGGCGAGAAAGCTTCCGGCGTTCAAGGGATTGACATGACCCTGATGACCCGGCGGCTGAATCACGATTGGTTCTTAGCGTATGTGAAAGATCCTCCTCGGTTCCGTAAAGGGACACGCATGCCAACGGCCTGGCCCAATGGCAAGTCGGTCATGCGAAGCATTCTCAGTGGTGACGCCGATCAGCAAATCGAGGCGATCTGGATTTATCTGAACGATCAGGAAAAAGCAGCCAAGCCCTACGGTGTGGGCGAGCAGCCGATCGAATTGGTGGCATGGCGAAAGGCCGTTATCTACCGCAATTTCATCCAAGGAGCCGGCAGCCGGGCGATTGGTATTGGCTACCCGGAGAAGGCCAACATCGCGTTTGACGCGAATGACTTGCGACTGGCTCTGATCTGGCAGGGTGCGTTCATGGACGCGTCGCGTCACTGGACGGGACGTGGGCAAGGATTTCAGCCGCCCCTGGGGGACAACGTCGTTCAGCTACCCGGAGGTGCTCCGTTCGCGGTCCTGGAAGATCCATCCGTCAAGTGGCCTGATGCCAGTGGAAAAGAAGCTGGTTACCAGTTCCTGGGCTATCGACTTGATGCAGCCAATAACCCGACGTTCCGTTATCGCTTCGACGAACAAACGATTTCCGATACGATCAAGGCCGAAAAGGTCAATGAGTTCCCATCGCTGGTTCGCGAGTTCACGATCGAAGGGCCATCCACCGCGAAGCCGGTCGTGTTCCGAGCCTTGTCTGGCGGTGGAATTCATGCCCTGGAAGATGGCTGGTACCAGATGGGCGAGGGACTCAAACTGCAAGTCGTCGGAGCCAACGCAGCGGTTCGACCTGAACAGAATGACTTGCTGGTCGAGGTCCCCACGGGCAGTCAACCTGCGACCTTCCAACTGAAGTACGTTTGGTAATCCACCCTGCAAATTCAAAGTCATTCATCCGTACGCATTAAAGGCATTGGCCGATGTTTCGATATAGCTCCACCTTATTGATCGTGCTTTTCTCCGCCGTGGTGGCGATCGCTCAGGACAGCGAGCAAGAGAAGTACTACAAGATTACGCCGCTGCCAATTCCCGATGGCGTGGTGTTGGAAGTGGGCGCGATGGAAATGATGCCGGATGGTAAACTGGCGGTCGCGACGCGACGCGGCGAAATCTATATGGTCTCGGACCCTAAGGCAAGCTCTCCGGAAACGGATACGACCATCAAACGATATGCTCACGGGCTGCACGAAGTGTTGGGGCTCGCGTACCGCGACGGATGGCTCTACGTCACGCAGCGCTGCGACGTCTCACGCATTCGAGATACTGACGGTGACGGAGAAGCCGATGAGTTTGAAGTGGTGTCCGATGGCTGGGGTGTCTCCGGCGATTACCACGAATACGCCTTCGGATCACGCTTTGATAAGGAAGGTAACATCTGGGTCACGCTTTGCCTGACCGGTTCGTTCTCGAGCCAGGTCCCGTTCCGCGGATGGTGTCTGCGTGTTAACGAAGATGGTACGACCACGCCGACGGTCAGTGGTGTTCGCAGTCCTGGTGGAATCGGCATGAACGCGGCCGGTGACATCTTCTATACCGACAACCAAGGCCCCTGGAATGGTACGAGCGGTTTGAAGCATCTGGTGCCAGGTCACTTTGTGGGGCACCCAGGCGGCAACGATTGGTATAAATTGGCGCCCAACATGGGTAAGCGTCCGCAAGACCCCGAAAGTAACAGCCGATTCCATATCGAAGCCAAGAAGATCCCCGAATACATGCCGGCTGCCGTTCTGTTTCCGTACGACAAGATGGGCAAGTCGGCCAGCGGCATCGACTACGACCGCTCCGAAGGGAAGTTCGGTCCTTTCGCCGGTCAGATGCTCGTCGGAGACCAATCACATAGCACGGTCATGCGTGTCGTCCTGGAAGAAGTAAAAGGACGATACCAGGGAGCCTGCATTCCTTTCCTGCAAGGCATTGGATCAGGGACGTTGCCACTTTGGATGACCCAAGATGGCAATCTGTTTGTCGGCGGTACGAACCGTGGCTGGGGGTCGCGGGGAAATAAGCCCTTCTCGTTGGAACGTATCAACTGGACCGGGACGACGCCGTTTGACTTGTTGGACGTAAAAGCCAATCCCGATGGATTTACCGTGCATTTCACCAAGCCGATCGACCCCGAATCGGCCACGAAGGCCGATGCCATTCAAATCGAAACGTATACGTATATTTATCAGTCGAGCTACGGCAGCCCCGAGGTCGATCATGCCAAGCCAACCATTAAAAAGGTAGAAGTGGCTGGGGATAACTTGTCCGTAAAGATCACGCTCGACGAGCTTAAAGAAGGGCATATCCACGAGATACATTTCCCGGGTATTCGCGAGAAAAGTGGCGATCCTCTCTGGCATGATGTGCTCTACTACACATTGAATCAAATACCAGATCGCTAATTATTTACGACTGCTGATGTCAATAGGCTCACCGCAAAATTATTAACTTTTTGCCACGAAATTGCGGTTTTCCCTGATTTTCCTGCGCGCGATTTGCGGTGAGATTTCTATACTCAAAAGAGAAGCTTTTACGCTTCCACCCCCTCTTCTTTTATCCTCCGCTACAAGACTACTTCGCTGCACGGAACCGGCGACAAGAGGCCATGGCACCTTCAAGTAGGCGCGTAGCTTCGCAGCAACACTCAGTATGAGGCAAGGACGCTATGTTAGTTCTAAGTCGCCGGGTCGGTGAGAAGATCGAAATCGGCAATGGGATCACGGTGACTGTGCTTAGAGTCACCGGCAAATCGGTAAGAATTGGAATTGAAGCACCCGATTGTGTTTCCATTCGTCGCTCAGAAATTACTCTCGATCAGCGTTGGCCAACTCCGCCGGCGATCTCGACATCTGACTCCGAGATGTTCAACTCGGCCGATCCGTCACGAAGTACTTAACGGATGCTTTATCGATGGACGGGATTCAGCCCGGTTACCGCTCTGCCGGCGGTGCGCAGGTCGAGCGATGGCTGTGCTTCATGACTCGAAAGAGACGATTCAGCCGCCTTCTGAAGCATGACCTGGACTTTATGCTTGGCAATCGTTTCTTGAGGTAATTCTTTGCCCGGAGGGCTTCCCCAGATGATCCGGGTTTGATCGGTCAGTTCCAATTCGTAATGTTGCCCCGAATCTTCCTTCAAAATGATTCGGTTAAGCTTGAGATCGCTCCAGTGCGGGAGCAACTCCGCAGCGATCAGGGCCGCTTCAGCCACACGTGGGTTGTCCCACTTCATGCCAGCCTCGACCATGGGGCGTTTAAGGTCGATCTGAATCCGCGGATAACGATCGTTGGCTTGAATGCGTGAGAAGTCGCCAGGCGGAAGTACGGTTCCTTCGATATCAACCGGAATCAAGCCGCGGCGAACGGCACCTTCGTCGACGAATTCCACCTCGACCATCGCTACCGGTCGGCGGTATTCGACTTCAACAAGCACTTTGGCAGGGTATTGTTTCACCACTTTTTGAACGCTGCGAACCCACGCATGTGCCGAGATCGCTGAAGCTACCTTGTTGGTGAGTTCACGGTCCCGCAGATCGAGTTGGTCGGGGAGATCCGCCTTTTCAACGGCGTCGGCTAAGACGTCCGATTGAATCCAAGCTGGAGGCGTACTAATTAAGATCTCGCGTGGGGAAAGCAGGAATTCCTCACGAACTGCGAACTGTTCCGCGTAATGATTCCATCCAGCGATCATCAGCAGCAAGAAGGCTGCCGTGATGACGACGCACAGCAATAGCTGACGCCCGGCTGGTGAACCCAAGCCCAGCAAACCCGACGGGGTTTGAGTGCTGCGACCCAATGGAATCATCCTTGTGAAAGTTGGCCAATCCTTGGCTGGCGGCGAGATACGCCGCTACGACTTCGAAGAGCATAATGAATCTTTCGATTCCAATAAACGCGTCTCTACTCGCTTTTATGGAATTCAAGACTTGCCCATTTAAATCAGATCGGCTGGTCAAGTCAGGCAACTTGACCAGCGATTGGGGAAACTTGATCTAAGGAAGAAACGCCTCCAAAGCAGCCCCTACGAGGGCATCCTGGATTGCTGGCAGGCAGGTGCTACCAAATGGTCAGCTGGCACTTAAGATCCATGCCAGTCACTTCTTTGACTCGGCTCTGCACGAGTTCGGCCAGGCGAATGACGTCGTTCGAGGTCGCATCTTTACCGGCGATGACGAAGTTAGCGTGTTCCGCGCAGATTTCGGCTCCCCCGACCTTCGTCCCTTTGAGACCTGACTGCTCAATCAACGAACTGGCCGCGAGCCCAGGAGGATCGAAGAACAGATATCCCACGCTTTCCGAGCCACCCGGTTGGGTTGCCTTCTGCACGATCCAGAATTTCTGCATCCGGCGTGTCAGCTCTTGCGAGTCGGCTGATTCCAACTCGAATACAGCGCTCAGAATGACCAACTCGTCAAGACTGCTTTGCCGGTAAGTGAATTGCAGGTCTTGGGCCGTCCGTGTCTGAACTTCCCCCGATCGCGTCATCACGGTGGCTTCGACGACTCGTTGACCCACGTCGACTCCATTTGCGCCGGCATTACCGTGCAGCGCTCCGCCGATCGTGCCTGGGATTCCGGCCAGTGCCTCTAGACCGGCCAATCCGCTGCCAACGGCGGTGCTTACCGCGTGAGATAGCTTTGCGCCACCTCCGACCGTCATCCGATTGCCACCGATACTGATTCCGCTGAATGTGGGATGGCTAAGCTGAATCACCAAGCCAGGCACACCCTCGTCGTGGACCAGCAGGTTCGAGCCCCCGCCCAGCACGCGAGCGGGGATTTCATTCTCGCGGCAACGTATTACAACGGCAGCCAACTCATCGATGGTCGTGGGTTCTGCGAAGTATTCGGCGCTGCCACCCAGTTTCAGCCATGTATAAGGAGCCAACGCCTCATCCGTGCGAACGAAGTGCTCAAAGCCAGCGGTGAATTCCATAGATCGATCGTTCCCAAGTAGTTTACCCCGAATACGCTTCGTTGTTGCCCAGCAGCAGTGGATCGCTCCTTGCGTGCCGACAACGTCGCGACGATTCCCCTACGGTACCAGCAACGATTTCCCTTTGACAACCTGGGATAAGAGCTTAAACCGAGCCGATCATGCTCGTCTGACAGCTTGCGACTTGAGAAAGTGAGGTTTACGGACAGCCCTTTTTCTGGGGGGCGAGTGTGCGTCAGTGCAGATGGCATCTCGAAACAGGTCTTCGCCCGCCAGGAAACGATTCAAGGCATTTTTTAGTGGCAAGGCAGTGAGAACGGCCGAGTTGAACTCGTATAAATTGCCGTCCAGGTCGTTTTCAACCAGGATTCGCTGCAAAGTTCCCGAGATTCCACCCGTGGCTTGGATGGCGTCATTGTCGAGGGGAATGGTGCTGGAGAAATCCCCGGCCTGGGCCATTTGTTCGGCATCCAGACATGCGTCGCGTCTGGTGGAAAAGACGCCGGAACAGATAATCGGACGAACGGGATAAACCATGCAGCGACCATCTTCCCCCAGCATTGAACAGGCAAGCGGTCGTTGACGGGTGACTCCCTGAATCTGTTCGATCCGGCGTTTGGTCACGCGCTGCAAGCGTGATTTGATCTGATTGAGCGTCAACGCATCGACACAGGTTCGCAGATAGTCGCTGACAGCGATCGCCTCGATGCCTGTCACGTCGACTTGAGCCGATAAACAGCACCCCGAGCAGCCAGCACGACACTCTCGGTCCCCCTTCTGGGAGCTTTCGTCGAGATAGCCAAACTGCAATTGACGCAATTCATCGACCCAGTCAAGGCTCTCTCCACCCTGAGCAACGAGACGTTGCACCAGGTTTCGTGCTTTCTGAGAAGCGTCACGAAAGATGGAGGTTATTGCAGGTGATGGAGAGTTTGAAGACATTCCTGATCCGAAGTTTACCTGAGTCGTCGGCACACAGGTCATTTGTGGGCAAGGTGTGGGTACTGTTCCCCCCTTGGTGAGATCGGCAGTCTTGGTGGCCGACATTCTGGTATGGGTTAAGCCGTTGATACGATTCGCGATTGCAACCCGTGAGTCGTAAGGAATGGGGCCACCCTAGTGCCTTGGTAAAGTTTCGGGGTCGTGTCGAAATGGCGAGGTTGGGTTATCGTAAGGGGGCAGAGAGACCTCTTCATCGTGGATGCACCTAGGAAGGACCAGACGCGGAATGATCGCAGAGATAATGGCCATCGGAGACGAATTAACTAGCGGACAGCGCTTAGATACCAACACGCAGTGGCTTAGCCAGCAGTTGGAGGCACTTGGAATCGAAGTCCTTTTTCATACGACGGTGGGAGACGATCTGGAGGCCAACATTCAGGTCATCAAGAATGCCTTGGCGCGGGCTAACCTGGTCATCTCGACCGGAGGTCTGGGCCCCACCGACGATGACCTGACCCGCCAGGCTCTGGCCAACGCAACCAGTACCGAGCTGAAGCTCGATGCCGAGAGCCTGGAGCATATTCAGCGGCGATTTACCATGCGGGGACGCGAGATGCCGCCGAAGAATCAGATTCAGGCCATGTTTCCCGTTGGCAGCCGTATTATTCCCAATCCCAATGGAACGGCCCCAGGAATCGATCTCGATTACAGCGTGGGGCTGCATCACTCACGTTTTATTGCCTTGCCGGGTGTGCCTGCCGAGATGAAGGAAATGTGGGCCACCACCGTCGTTCCTTCGCTGGCCGGCAAGGGAACCGCGAAGAAGATCATCCGGCATCACGTCGTAAAATGCTTTGGGGTGGGAGAAAGTCATATGGAGGCGTTACTGCCCGACCTAATCAAGAGAGGTAGGGAGCCTCGCGTCGGCATCACCGTGCATCAAGCGACGATTTCACTCCGAATTACAGCAACGGGACAGACGGCCCAGCAGTGCGAAGAAGCGATTGCGGATACGGTCCAGCAAATCCAGGCAGCCGTCGGTGATCTGGTGTTCGGGGAAGGGGAGCAAGAGCTCCAAGACGTCGTCATCCGTGATCTACTGGCTCGTGGAGAAACGTTGGCGACGGTTGAATCTTCGACGTCTGGCATGTTGGCATTCTGGTTAGGGACCGTCGACACCGACCGCCAGGCTTTTCTCGGTGGCACTATTGAGATGCCGGTCGAATTGGTCTCTCAAGAGAGTGTCGAGAAAGCCGCGGTCCAAGCCAGAAGTGTTGGTAACGCCACCTATGGATTGGCCTTGGGGACGCTGACGAAAGCTGACTCGGCCGACCAATATTACGTTGCGTTGGCATCGAAAGATGGCGTTGAATCGATCAGCAGCGGCTTGGCCGGTCATCCCGAGATCTGGGGACCGCGAATGGCGAAGCAAGGTTTAGATCTGCTGCGAAAGAAGCTAATCGGCTAAGGTAGACCCGAAAAACTTGATTTCGCAAAGCTCGTCCCCAAAGGTCACGGGAAGATCGACCACGTTCTTAAGAAGCGTCAGATAGTCGCTACGCGCGATCTCAATGGCTCCCATGCTGCCGGTGTGCGCGGTCCACTGCTGAATGTCGAACAGCTTGTATCCGCGTTGATTCAAGTGGGAGACCAGTGCCGCCAAGGCAACCTTCGAGGCATCTCGGACGGTGTGAAACATCGACTCCCCGGCGAAGAGTCCCCCAATCGCAACGCCGTAAATACCACCGGCCAGTTGTCCCTCGTGCCATACTTCGACACTGTGGGAGTGCCCTTCCTCGTGCAGTTTGCAGTAGGCCTTCAGCATGGCCGGCGTGATCCACGTGCCATCTTTTTTATGTCGTGGTTGCGAGCATCCCTGCATGACCTCGCGAAAAGCGGTGTCGCAAGTTACTTGAAACTTACCGCTGCGAATGGTTCGCTTCAGCCGCTTGCTCACGTAGAGGCCGTCGAGGGGAATAATGGCTCGCGGATCGAGCGAGAACCACGTCATTGGCATCCAGTCGCCCCACATCGGCCAGGGAAATATGCCGTGGCGATAGGCGTCTAATAGCCATTCGGAAGAAAGGCGACCACCTACCATCACCAGGTCGTTCTCGTCGGCTTGTTCGGCAGGAGGAAAAAATCGGGAAACCAAGTTGTCGCTCTAAGTTCAGTGTTCGATTTTTTGGGAGTTCGTATTCAGGTCGAAGTGTTCGGTTTTCGGTCGGATAAGGGGCAGCGAGTTGTCAAAAAACTTCGTGCTTCACCCTCAAGAATAGCGAGATTTTCCTTCGTTTGTGGGTGAAAGGCTCACAGATTGTGACTTTTCATTGGGGCGCGAGTACTACGCAAAAAGTCCCAAAATCGATATTGTAAAAGATATCTGCTAGCGTGAAACCAAAAGGTTGTCGGCAGGCGTCAATGCGAACTTGACCTAAAATTGGGAAATGGACTAAATTGCTCCCACGTGCTACGGAAGGCACGGCCCAAAATGTCGAACTCGGGCTGTGAGGAGCAAGATGGCCCCTCACCCTAACCCTCTTCCCCTCAGGGGCGAGGGGACATGAGACGGGGCGCAAGTCACGCTGACATTTCTCGGGCATAGGGTTCCCGCAAAACCCTGGAAGGAAGTCCAAAGGTTGGCTTTTCCCCCAGACAACGACGTAAAAGAACAGGTGCGAGCCGCTTCGGACATCGTGGATGTCCTGGGTGGATACCTGAACCTGAGACGGCAAGGACGTGGCTACGTCGCTTTGTGCCCTTGGCACGATGACAGCCGCCCTAGCTTTCAGGTCAATCCACAGCGCCAATCGTGGCGATGCTGGGTTTGCGGAATCGGCGGCGACGTCTTTAGCTTCGTGATGCGTCGCGAGTCCATCGAGTTTCGCGAAGCGCTCGAACTTCTGGCCGAACGAGCCAACATCGCGCTTCCCTCGCAAGGCCCGGTTGCCCCCGCTGGCAGTCCTGACGATAAAAAATACCAATACAACGCGTTGGCCTGGGCCGAGCGGCTGTTCCACGAACTGCTGCTAAACGACCCGATCGCCGACGAGGCCCGCCGCTATCTGCATGATCGAGGGATGACGAAGGAAGCGATTCAGCGTTTCCATATCGGCTTCTCTCCCAACGATTGGCAGTGGCTCTGCAATAAGTCGAATCAAAGCCAATACACGCAGCCGGTGCTGGAAAAGGTCGGGCTCATCGGCCAGTCGCAAGGCGGCCGGATGTACGATCGCTTCAAAGGACGTGTAATCTTCCCGATTCGCGACGTCCAGAGCCGTCCGATCGCTTTCGGCGGTCGCATTTTGCCGGCCTATGCGGATGAGAAGTCGGCGAAGTACGTGAACTCGCCTGAGACCCGGCTCTTCTCCAAGAGCGACAATGTCTACGCGTTGGACCTGGCACGCGACCATATCACCAACAGCAAGAAGGTGATCGTCGTCGAAGGGTACACCGACGTGATTGCCCTGCACGAAGCGGGCGTGAAGAACGCGGTGGCCGTGCTGGGGACTGCCCTCGGGCCGCGACACATTCAACTGCTGCGTCGCTATGCCGACACCGTTTACCTGGTGCTCGACGGCGATGATGCTGGCCAGAAGCGAACCAGCGAAGTGCTGGAACTGTTCATCGCTCAGCAGGTCGACCTGCGGATTTGCACGCTGCCTGAGAAGCTCGATCCATGCGATTTCGTCCAGCAGCAAGGAGCCGAGGCGTTTCGTGCTCACCTGGCCAAGTCACTGGACGCACTGGAACACAAGATTCGCATTGCCACTGCCGGCATCGACCTGGCGAACGACTTGCATAGTGCCAACGATGCCCTTGAGGACGTGCTGAACACGCTGGCCAAGGCCCCGAACCTGGCGGCGGAAACGTCGTCGGAAGTACGGCTTCGCGAGCATCAGTTCCTGGCCCGGATTGCCCGTCAGTTTCAAGTTGCCGAATCGGAACTTCGCACGCGGTTGTCTTCCTTGCGGAAAGCAACAAAAACAAACCACCATGGTTCGGCAGCGCCGGTCTCGCATGGACAAAAGGTTGGTGTGGCTGATCGAATTTATCGCATTGGCGATCTAGATAATTGGGACAAAACCTTACTAAAAATGATGTTGGCGTTACCCGAGACGATCGAGTGGTGCCTTGAAGAAATTGGCCCTGACGAACTTCGTAGCGAGACCGGTCGGGTTATCTATAGAATTTTCAAAACCCGGAGTGATGCCCATCAGGATTGTGGGTTCCCCGGAATTTTGGATTCAGTCGAAAGCGAGTCTATTCGGTTCCTTTTGATTGAACTCGATGAGTTGGCAACCGAACATAAGTTTGGTGATCCAAGTGAAGAATTAAAGATGATCATTAATGCATACCGAGGCGATCACGAGGATCGTATTAGCGGTAATCAACAATCATCAATGATTCAAAAAGAGATTCCTGAAGAGGACGAGCTCGACGTCCTCAAAGAAATTGTCGAGCAGAAAAGAAATCGCCAGGGTATTTCCTTTCCCACGGATGGGTAGAGGATACCGCTTGACGTCGCCCCGGTTGGTATGACCCGCATCCCGATCGCAGGCGAAAATGACCAAAGAGAATTTTATGGGAAGGCAAGGAGGTCTTCACTATGGAATTTGCCGATCAAGAATTGGCCGTACTTCTGGAAAAAGGCAAGTCGCAAGGTTGGTTGACTTATGATGAAGTCAACAACTATCTCCCCGATGAAGCCAGTGGCAGCGAGAAACTTGACTCGCTACTGACCGAACTCGAAAACCGCGGCATCGAGTTGGTCACCGATCCTCCGGAAGACGATTTCGATGATGCTCCGGCCATCAAGGCTCCATCGGCTCGCGAATTCGCGGAAGCTCTGGACGAAGATGGCGGCTCCGAGACCTTCGCTTCTGAGGAAATCACCAAGAGCAGCGACGATCCGATTCGGATGTACCTGTCGCAAATGGCTTCGATTCCTCTGCTTTCCCGGGTGGAAGAGATTGCCCTGGCCAAGAAGATCGAAATCACCCGCAAGCAGTTCCGCCGGCTGGTACTAGGTTGCGATTTCGCGCTGCGTCATACGGTCGAAATCCTGGAAAAGGTCCACCGAGGTGAATTGCCTTTCGATCGGACGATCAAGGTCTCGCTGACCGAGAATCTGACCAAAGAGCAAATCCAAGGGCGCATGCCGCACAACCTGAAGACGCTGCGCGTGATGCTGGAAGAAAATCGTCGCGACTTCCAACGTTTGCTTCGCAAAAGTACCCCACGTGAAGAGCGTTTGGCTGCCCGTAAGCGATTCATTCGCCGCCGTCAAAAGTGCTTGCAGTTGGTCGAAGAACTGTCGCTGCGAACTCGCCGCGTGATTCCGGTGATGAGCCAGTTGGAAGACTTCGCCGATCGCATGGAAGAAATCCGAGCACGTTTGAATCTGATCCGTGACGAGCCGGCCGCTAAGGATGAACGAGCCAACCTGCGTAAGGAACTTCGCGACCTGATGCTGCTGACGCTGGAAAGCCCACGCAGCCTGCGAACTCGTTGCGATAAGTTCCGCAAGCAGTTCGATCAGTACGAAGGGGTCAAGCGAGAACTGTCCAGCGGCAACCTGCGTTTGGTCGTTTCGATCGCCAAGAAGTACCGCAACCGCGGCCTGAGCTTTCTGGACCTGATTCAAGAAGGCAACACGGGCCTGATGCGTGCGGTTGATAAGTACGAATATCGCCGCGGCTTCAAGTTCTCGACGTATGCCACTTGGTGGATTCGTCAGGCCATTACGCGGGCGATTGCCGATCAGGCTCGTACGATTCGAATTCCAGTTCACATGATCGATGTGTTGTCGAAGCTGCGTAACGTGCAGAAACGCCTGCTGCAGGAACTTCGCCGCGAACCGACCATGGAAGAAATCTCGCGCCGTAGCGAAATTCCGGTTGAGGAAGTGCGCCGCGTGATGGACATCGGCCGTCATCCGGTTAGCCTCGATCGTCCGATCGGCGAAAGCGAAGACAGCTCGTTCGGTGAGTTCATTGAGGATGGTCACGAAGAGACCCCAATTCGTAAGGCCTCGAACGAAATCTTGCGAGACAAAATCGGCGGTTTGCTGAAAACGCTGACCTATCGCGAACGCGAAATCATCAAGCTGCGATACGGCCTGCAAGACGGGTACACCTATACCCTGGAAGAAGTCGGCCGAATTTTTAAGGTCACCCGCGAACGTGTCCGCCAGATCGAAGCCAAAGCGGTTCGTAAGCTGCAACATCCAGTTCGCAGCCAGCAATTGGCCGGTTTCCTGCATACGGCCGACGCGGCGTAATTGAATTCATTGTGGAAAGTGTGAACCCGGAAAGCCCGGAGCCTGTCATCAGGCCCGGGCTTTTTTGTTTGACCTATGGGGTAAAATGAGGTGGTGGCGTGTGCTAAAGCCCACGCTGCTGCTACATTGTTTGCATTATTGAAAACTGATCATTTCCGAGTGGTTCACCCATGTCCGAGCGACCCTACAGCGAAGTTCTGCAGGAACTTCACCGAATCCATCGCCAATTGAGCGACCTTAGGAGTCGTCTGGCGCGATGTCCGATTCGCGTGAATGCTGCTCGAAATCGTGTGACGACCGCCCAGCAGACCGTCGCCGAGGTCAAAGAGTCGATCCAAAGCACCAAAATGACGGCAGACCGCAAGCAGCTTCAATTGCGGGAAAGTGAAAGCAAGATCGAGGTCATCGAAGGAAAGCTCAACGCAGCCAAGACGAACGACGAGTTTCAGATCTTCAAAGAGCAGATCGCCGCGGCCCAGATGGCCAATAGCGTCATGTCCGACGAAATTCTGGAAGCATTAGAAAAGGTCGATCAGCTGGAAATCAAGCTGGCCGAAGCCATCAAAGGCGTCGAAGCGGCCGAAGCAGATCAGGCAAAAATCGAAGCGGAAGTGGAGAAAGAGCGAACCGGCCTGGAAACGGAAATTGCCCGCGTGTTGGAGCTTCTCGAAGGGGTTGAGAAAGACATCCCGCCAGACGTTCGGGCCGACTACAAACGCGTGGTCAAAGTCCGAGGAGAAGAGGCCTTGGCTGCGGTGGTCAACAATTACTGCGGCCAGTGCAATGTCCAGTTGCGAATTCAGACCGTCAGCGATCTCAAACTCGGTAAGCCTGTGTTTTGTTCGTCGTGCGGGGCTTTTCTCTATTTTCCTGAGTAGAGCCAACCTGTGGGTTTTTTCGCAGTTTTTGCGAAACAGCTAGCTCCCTAAAGAAGCTGGCTTTACAAACCCCTCATCTTTCAATAACAATAAAAGTAACAAACCAACTCAGAACGTCATGCGGCCTGACCCAGGTCGCGTTTTTTTTTCCATTGAGGGAGTTCCTGACATGTCGAGCATGGCCGATCGAATGCCCATGTCCCGGAAGGGTTACGAAAAGCTGCGAGCCGAATTGCACCATTTGGAAGAGGTAGAAATGCCTGCCATCACCGAAAAGGTTGCCAACGCTCGCGCTGAAGGGGACCTGAAGGAAAACGCCGAGTACCACGGCTCGCGCGAGACGCAGGGGATGATCCAAGCCAAGATCAACCTCTTGAAGTCGAAGCTGGGCAAGGCGTTCATCGTCGATCCTTCCTCGGTCGATACATCGAAGGTTGGCTTCTTTGCCACGGTCACCGTTCGCGACGTTGACATGGACGAAGAGGAAGTCTACTCGTTAGTCGGTGCCGGCGAAGAGGACTTCATGAATAACAAGATCCTCGTCGACAGCCCCATGGCGCAGCAGCTTATCGGCAAGAAGGTGGGCGACGTGGTCGAGATCGCGGCACCAAAAGGGACGTACGAACTGGAAGTGCTGAAGATTGAATACAACTTCGACGAAGAATAGTCGAAGTTCCAATGCAGAGACGATGCAAGCGGCCTCCCGGTTAGGGAGGCCGTTTTTATTTGAGCGACCTCGCAGGGGAAGATAGGCTGTAGGAACCTTACGCAAAATGTCCTACCCCCATCGGAGTGCTTAATATGGCTCGCTGCCTACCGATTCTTTTTCTGCTGCTGGCCGCAAGCGTTGCAGCAGCTGACGAAACACTTCCAGGCGCCAAACCAGTCCCACGCATGCAGGTCTTGCCGCTACCGCACGACCAGGTTTCGATCACCCGCGATGGCGTCGAGTTGACTCGCTACCACTTTGCACCTGACTTAGAGCGGCCATTTCTCTATCCCATCATGGGGCCTTCGGGGCGAAGCCTTACCCGGATGGGACATCCCCACGATCCCAACGGGCACAGTCATCACAATTCGGTCTGGGTGACGCACCATGATGTGAATGGAGTCGACTTCTGGGCCGATCGTTCGCCTGGGAAAATTCGCCATGTGCGCGTTGGCGAGTTCATCGACGGCGACGATCAGGCAGTTATTCGAATGCACAACGTCTGGGTCGACACCGGCAGCGAAAAGCAACTGCTCGACGAGACGCGAACAGTGACCGTAATCCCATGGGAAGACGATCAGTGGCTGCTGGCGATCGATCTGGTGCTGACCGCCAAGAATGGATCGGTCACCTTTGGTGATACGCCGTTTGGTCCGCTCGGAGTAAGAATGGCGAAAACGATCGGCGTGCATGATGGGGGCGGGACAATTCGCAACAGCGAGGCGCAAGTCGACGAAAAAGAAGTCTTCCGCCAGCCGGCACGCTGGGTTGATTACTCGGGACCGATTACCCGCGACGCCCATGAAGGGATCACGTTGATGAATCATCCCGACAATCCAATTTTTCCTAGTGCGTTTCACGTTCGCAATGATGGTTGGATGGGAGCGACTATGTCGTATCAGAAGCCAGTTGAACTGAAGCAGGGAGAGTCGATCACGCTACGATATGGCCTCTACGTCCACGCAGGTGTCCCCACTACCGAAAAAATTGAGCAAGCTTTTGCCGTGTTCCGCGAACTGCTGTTATTGCCCGCCCCAGAGAATCGGCGATAATCAACCGAAATCAGGGGATTATTCAGCGATTCGCACTAGCCGTCCGCGCCGTTGAAGCTATACACAAAAGGAGTTTGCACCGATGTCCAACGATCAATTTACCGTCGAAGAACCGAAAAAATCTGGCGGCGGTTGTACCACCGCGATCATTGGCTGCCTGGTGGTGTGCCTGGTTCTGGCGGGCGTTGCCTGCGGGGTCGGTTACTACGTCTACATTAACATCGGTGTGATGGCTGCCAATCTGGCCGAATCTCAACTGAACGCCGCCATCGATGAATTTGATCTTCCCGAAGATCAAAAGGCGGGAATGAAAGAACAGGTGTCCCGCGTTGCCCAGGGGTATCGTGACGGCGATATTTCGATGGAACAGCTTGGTAGCGTGGCTGAAAACATTTTGGAGTCTCCTGCGTTTACCGCCGTGCCGGTTGAGATTGCCCGCTCGAAATATATCGAGCCATCCGGATTGAGTGACGAAGAGAAAGCCGACGCCAAGAAGCAGCTTCAGCGGATTGCCCACGGCGCGTTTGAGAAGAAAATCAGCGAAGACGAACTGAAGGCTTTGCTCGATGGACGTATCGCCGACGAGCAGCCCGATGGTAACCTCCAGTTCCGCGACAACGTTCCTGATGAAGATCTGCGTGATCTTGTCGCATCGGCCAAGGATTTAGCCGATGAGAAGGGAGTGGCGGATCAGAACTTCGACATCGATCTGGCAGCCGAATTGAAGAAAGCCGTCGATAAGGCTTTGATGGGACCAACGGTTGACGAAGAGGAATTAGAGATCAATATTCCAGAAACTCCCGTGGAAATTCCCTCCGATCCGCAGCTTCAAGAAACAGGTAACTAAGCGGCTACATCATTACGCAGCTGAAGCGGCCTTCTTGTCGGCATTGAAATAGGCCAGGCTATACGCGACGGGAATGACCAACAAGGTCAGGATCGTCGCGAACGCCAGGCCGAAAATCACCGCACCTGTGAGCGGCTGCCAGAATTCGGCCCCGCCGCTGAGATTCAAAAACAGCGGCAGCAAACCGCCAACCGTGGTAGCGGTGGTCAGCATCACCGGGCGAAGTCGGTTGATGCCTGCTTCGATGATCGCATCGCGAACTTTCAGACCTCGTTTACGGCCTTGGTTGATGAAGTCGACCACCACGATCGCATCGTTCACCACGATGCCAGTCAAGCTGACAAGCCCAATAAACGTAGCCAGGCTGAAGGGGAAGTCGCTGATGAACATGCCAGCGACCACGCCCACGAAACTGAGCGGTACCGTCAGCATCACGATGCATGCCTGGCGGAAGCTGGCGAACTGATACACCAGGATCGCAAAGATAAGAATCACGGCAATGATCATCGATGCGCTCAAGTAGTTCATGTTCTTAGCGGTCTCTTCACTCTCGCCTGTGAATTCCGCTCGAAGGCCTTCCGACGGCGTGCCAACTGTTCCGATGAATGCCATGTCCATAAAGCTGACGGCCGTCTCATTCGCCGGACGGAAGCCGAGCGAAGGGAGAATTTCTTCTCGGAGTTGCGTAAAAATTTTGTCAGTATCGGGATTCTCAATCACGTCGCACTTGGCGGTAACGGCCCGCTTTCGGTCGTAGCGATTCACAGCGAACAGGCTTGTCGCGCGATCCAGTCTGGCTATCTGGCCGATCGTCGCCTTCTTGCCAGTAGGACTGGTGAGCATGATTCGCTCGAGTTGCTCTTTCGAGGCCCGATAGTCGCTCATTGCTTGCAAGCGAAGCGTGACGTCTTCGTCCCCTAAGTTGAGTTCGATCGTGGTGTCGCCGTTGATGGCGGTTTGAATGGCCTGGGCCACCTGCATTTCGGACATGCCGTACATGCCGACGACCTCGGGGAAGGGCTCGACGACGATTTCCGGATTCAAGTTGCGATAGTCGGTCTTTACGTCGACGGCACCTTCGATTTGCTGCATGCCGGCGGTGGTGGCTTCGGCGACGAAGCCCAGCTGTTCCAGGTCATCCCCGGTAAAACGCACGGCGACCTTGGCGCCGCCCGGCGGGCCTTCCTCCACTTCCTGGATGGTGTAGGTCATGCCGGGAAACTGCTTGACCGTTTGATCGAACTTTTCGCGAAGTTCGGCCAGGATCAAGCGTTCGTGCCGATCGCGATCCAACGGGGAAAGCAGTTCGACCATGACGGTGCCGAACTCAGGCCCGACGGCCGGGTCGTTCTCTAAACGACTGGCGAGCCCCTCGGACGATCCCAGGGCCGAAACGAAATTCACCAACTCGCTATTGGGACGGGCACCGAGTTCACGCAATGGTTGTTGGATAGCTTCCGCCGCGGCGATCGTCTGGTGGATGCTGCTCCCCAGCGGCAGTTCGTACTTCACCTCAAACTGGCCACGGTCACTGGGCGGGAAAAACTCCTTCTCCACGTGCACCATCATGAATCCGGCCCAGACTAAAACCAGAATCGTGCTGAGGCTCACCGCCCAGCGATTTTGCAGCGCCCAGCGGAGAATATAGATGTAAATCTTGGTGAACAGCCCCAAGTTCGGACGGATGCGAATCTCTGCTTCGTCTTCGTCTCGAGCGATCGCCTCGTGAACGGTCTTATCTGGCACCACTTCGCTGGCCTTGCGGCGCCCGTACCAGCGAGCCGCTACGACGGGAATGAAAAAATGGTCGACCAGCACGCTACCCAGTAGCGACACACTAACCACTTCCGGCATCACCCGCATGAAGTCCCCCATGATGCCAGGGACAAGCAGCATCGGCAAAAACGCCGCCACGGTAGTCAGGTCGGCCATGATCACCGGCGTGCCGACTTCCTCAATGCCAATCTTGGCCGCGTCGACCGGGTCTTCACCCCGCTCGATGTGACGGTGGATGTTCTCGGCAACGATAATCGCCCCGTCCACCACCATGCCCAGCACCAGGATGAACGCAAAGATCACCATGTTGGAAACCGGGATACCCAGCGCGTACAGGGCGATCAAGCCCACCGCCGAACTGAGCGGAATGGCGGTCAGTACCAGGAAGGAGATTCTCAGGCCCATCGTCCAAGCCAGGATCACCAGCACCAGCATGGCACCAAAGATAAAGCTGGAACCCAAAACGCGAAACATGATCGAGATTTCGGCCGACGTATCGCGTGTAATCCGGAACTTGATGTTGGGATATTGCGGGCGAAGTTCGTTGACCTTCTCCTTCACCGCAATCGCGGCCGCCAGAGTGTTAATGTCGGCTTCTTTGTTGACGATGATCGTCGCGCACGACTCACCGTTGAGCAGCGCCACGTTCTTAAGACGGCGGTAGGTGTCCTCGACGGTCGCGACGTCGCCAATCTTGATCACCTTGCCGTCCATCTGGCTGATGATCGCGTTGCGAATGTCGTCGACACCACGGAACTGCGTTTCGTTCCGGACGCGGAAATCGAAAGTGCCGGTGTCGAGTTCACCGGCGGGCATCTCAGCATGAAAGTCGGACAGGGCACGGCGGAAGTCACCCAGGGTCAAGCCATACTCCGCCGCAAGATCGACGTTCACGTTCACATGCAGCTCGCGTTCTCGACCGCCGAATAGCTGCGTGTTGGAGATGCCGGGAATGGTTTCGAGTTCTTCCTGAACCTCTTCAGCAAGCGTCTTGAGTGCGGCTTCGTCGAACCCTTTGGGGGCGGTCATGTTGACCAGCATCAAGGGAGTGTTTTCGAAGTCGATATCGGTAACCGAAGGTTGAACTTCGCGGGCGACTGGAAGTTCCCGCCGGATCTCATCGACGAGGTCCTTCACTTCGCCGCGTGCCTGATCGGGGTCGACTCCGTCGAGGAAGATGATTTGGGTAACGCTCGAGCCTCGCATGCTGGTCGAGGCGATGAAGTCGACGTTCTTCAGTTTTTGCAGGGCATCTTCGATCTTGCTAGTGATCTGCTCTTCGACTTCCACCGGCTGAGCGCCAGGGTAAGGAACGGCTACCAGGACAACGGCCTTGGAGATCGCAGGCGTGCGCTGCACGGGAATGTTGAGGGCGACCATCACAACGGCCACCATCAGAATCATCGTGCAGACAATCACGAATCGAGGCTGATCGATCGCGTTCGCGCTAATTTTCATCGTGTGCGTTCCCTCTGCCTACTTTCCCCCTGGCTGGCCACCAAGACGCGAGACCTCCGCCATCGGAGGAATCTCGGAAAGAGGTGAAACGCCTGAGTTGCCTGCGCTGGTTGTGCCGCTCATGATCTCAAGCGGGCGGCCTTCCACCAGGCGATGCTGACCTTGGACAATCAACAGGTCATGTTTGCTTGGTAGATCCGTCAGAATGAAATTCCTGCCTTGCTCGATATAGCTGGGGATCTCAATGCGATGCGCCACGAAGTTTGGGACCTCAGCGACATCCATTCCAACGAAATCAACCGTCGAAGTGGGATGTTCTGTGGCCGGCTGGGCGAAGAACAAGCTCGCGACGCGATCGTTGAAGACCACGCTTTCGACCGGTACTTGAAAACCATCGATTTCACGAATCACGAAATCGGCTTTGGCAACAATACCTGGCTTGAGCAAGCGGCTTGCGTTATCCAAGAGAACTTCCACTTCAAACAGGCCGTTGCGATTATTAACCGTCTCGGCAATTCGATAGACCGTTCCTTCAAGAACCGTGTCTTTCTCCAAATTGGACGAAGTGTCAAATCTGCGAACGTAGACCTTGAAGTTCGACGTCGGGTCTGGCGTGCCTGTTTGCATGTTGGCACTGGCGGCGCGTCGCGTTGCATTAAACTGTTTTTGCATCGCGACGATGCGAGACTCAGGGACGCCCACGGTCAGCAATACCTTGTCGACCTGAACCAGTTCGAACACCGTCTGTTGTGTGTTGATCGTCTCGCCAGGGTTGATCATGCGGGCCGAGATGACGCCGTCAGCCGGGGCAACCAGTTGAGCGTTTTCCAAGTTCTTCTCGGCGATGTCTTTCATCGCCTTGGCGACTGCCAGCACTTGAGTTGCTTGTTGGAAGGCGGTTTGCGTGACTGCACCTGGGCTTCTCTCCCGCAGACTCACCAGTCGCTGGAATTCGGTTTGCGCGTTTTCCAGATTGGCGTTCGCTTCTTCGCGGCGGGCAATCAAGATCCGTGTATCGAGCGTTGCGAGAATTTGACCTGTGTTGACACGATCGCCAATGTCTAGCGGACGTCCTTCCTGGTTTGTCCCAAGCGATTCAACCTGCCCAGCCAGTTGAAAAGCTAGCGAGAAGCTTTCCAGTGGCTGAATCGTGCCGGCATAGCTGTCAAGGATCTCGATGTGCTGCCGGTTCAGTGGCATCACCGTGACCGGCGCGAGCGTTTCCACAACCGCAGTGGGATCCGTTTCCTTTTGCTGGGCACCAAAATCATTCCGCCCGCCACTGACGTACATCACGGCGAGTGCAAAGAGAGTGACGACGAACAGTCCGACAAATTTTCCGACCCGCCGCTTCATGAGATTTCCGCGAAAAGACAAAGACTAGGATAGGGGATCAACTCGCAAGCTTACCGCCTACTTAAGCTCGGAGTTTCATGAAATTTAGCATGCTAAGCACATGCTATTTCAATGACATTCCGTCATCAAGGTGAAATGGACGGAATGTCCATTATTCGTCCTCTAAGCCGCAATCTTTCAAAAGTTGCAATACTTTTTGGGGAGAAAGATCACGAATCAACAGCCGTTTGTGCGAAGCCGTCTGGCCGGAAATGATCTCCAACTGCGAGCCTTTCAGTCTCCAAGTTTTTCGGAGGAACGACAGGATCGCCTTGTTGGCTTTTCCTTTTTCGGCCACTTCGGTCACACAGACCTTCAGGGCACCGTTTTGAATGCCCCGAAATTCGGTTTTTCGGGCACCTGGCTGAGCTTTCAAGTCGAGAAGGCAACCCTCGGGATGAGGCGTGACGTTAATGTCCACCGTCGATTCCCTCGAACAGGGTCGACCCCACACGAACCATCGTCGCTCCTTCCAGGATCGCTAGGTCGAAGTCGTGGCTCATGCCCATTGAGAGTTCATCGAGCGAAATCTCATCGGGGCATTCATTTCGCAGCGTATCGCGTAACTGACGCAAGGCGGCGAAGTCCCTTTGGGCCTGATCTCGACCTCCCTCCAGCGAAGCCATTCCCATCAAACCAACAATTTTCAAGTGACTCAACGCGGCAATTTGTCGCAGGGCCGGGGCGATTTCAGCGGGCGGAAAGCCGTGCTTGGCCTTATCGCCAGAAATATTCACTTCGATCAACGCCGGCAGTGGCTCTGCATGCGGCCAGTCTTCTTTGGCAGCTTCTAAAAGACGCAGACTGTCGCCTGAGTGCAGGAAGGAAAGAAGGGGAATGGTCCGTTTGGTCTTATTCCGCTGCAGATGCCCGATCATGTGCCAGCGGGGTGACAAGTCCGCCATGGCTTCCGACTTGCTCCACAATTGCTGCGGGCGGCTCTCGCCCAGGTCGTGGCAGCCTAGTTCGTATAGGGTCCTGGTGGTCTCGACATCGACATACTTGGTGACGCCGATCAAGCAGACATCATCGGCAACTCGGCCAGACGCCTTGGCCGCCTCAGCGATCTTTTCACGAACGCGGTCCAAATTTTCGCGAAGTTGCATGTGCATGAGGTTGCGGAGGAAAGAGTTAGGAAGCTTCCACTTCCAAGAGTTTCTCGATATCGCCATTTTCGTCAAACCGTGCGACGAGCGTTTCCGCAATCAAGTTGACGCCGAGGAACGTTCGGCTCGCTTTGTCGGTCAACGACCGGTAAAAAGCCCAATGACCCGTGCCGGTCTGAACTCGGTAAGCAACGGCTCGGTCTCGTGGCTGAATGACCAGCTTTTCCGCGACCGTCAACTGACGCCAGGTCAGAGGTTTGCCTTGTCCTTTTCTCGTCAAGTCAAAGAAGATGGGGACAACTAATCCACGGCCGCCGCTGGTTTGTTGCAAGGAAAGCTCGTCGTCGACCACGCCGATCTTGCCAAGGGTCGTATCGCTTTGCCATTCGTTGATGCCCACCGGCAGCAGCGTGACCTTCGAGCCGGGAAGTTCCACGAAGACCTCATTCGTTTCCGCGGAGGTACCAAGCTTGGCATGCGAGACGATCGGGGGCTGCGATTGGTATTGAATCTTGCCCACCGGACTATCGAGTAGAACGGTATCCATCACCCACAGGAACTTGTCTTCGCGAGCCAGGAAGATGAGCCGCTGCAGCTTCACGCCGTCGGTCCACTCTTGTTCCAGTTCCAGGTAATCGCCATCATCGTCCGACTGCCAGCCGACCTGTTCCCAGTTCCCCGCTGGCGAGATGGCAACGCTGTCGATCAGGATGGTGGTATCCCAAGTGCCGCTCATGACGATCTCTTCGCGAGATTCCAGTTCGACAATCAGCGGCTCCAAATCGTGACGGACAGCCAGCCGCGGGCTCGTGCGGCTCCAATCGCAGCGCAGGTAGGCAAACTGGCTCCAGGCTGATTCGTAGCTGGGCGTCGGCAAATGAAGCGCGTTTCCTTTGCCTTTCATCTTCGGCAGAGTGAGTTCGGCGATCTCGTTGTCGTCTTCATCTTCTCCCTGGGCAAGGGCTGATTGCAGCAAGTGTCGGCTGTAGGCACTGGAGATGCCCTGGGAAAGCGTTAGCGTGCCATCGCTGCGCGTCAGTCGTAATGCATGACGAACGAGCCATTGATACTGAGTAAATGCATCTTTCGAGAGACGCAGCCCGTCGGCGTTTTTGATCATGACGATCGACCGCGTCCAGCAGGCAAGAATCGCTCGGAGGTGCAGAAGCTGATCGACTTTGGGCAGTCCTTCACCGTCGGTCAGGGCTTGCATGCCTTCGTCGAGTACGCGAACTGCCGGCTTGCCCATTTGGCGACAGGCTTTCAATTCGGGGAAGACGAACGCGAGGGCCAACGGAAGCTCCCCTGCCAGTCCTTGCTCGAAGACTTTGTTTTCAAAACTGGTGGCCACCGCGTCGTTGGTATGACTGACGATCTTATCCAGCAGATGCCACCACAACTGGGCACTGGTGACCACGGCCAGGTTGGGCAGGGCATGGGTAACGGCCAACAGTTCTAACACTAGATTGCGTTCGGCAATGCGTCGTTCCAGGTCGTTCAACCAGCTTTCGAGCTGTTTGACGGTATCCGCATTGGGCCGCGTTCGGCCCGAGGCGATTTCGCCTAAGGTTTCCAAAAGGGGGAGCGTCCGCGAATCTAGGGTCTCGTCCGCGAACAGAGCCCATGCCAGCGGCGATGTTTTCTTGCCTGAGACCAGCGATTGGAGCGGAGAGACATTATCTCGCTTCTTCAGATAGGTTTTCCACGACTCCCAGTCCTTGAGATCGACCCCTGAGGCCGTACCCTTGGCGAGTTTGGCCCAGGCAGGAATAGCAGTTGGCGTCGTGGCTTGGTCGTCCTTGCTGCGGGGGCTAATGTCCGTGGCCATGGCTTCCATCAAGCGAGAGTTTGTTAGAATAAACTTTACCGGTCTGTTCACGCGGCTTTGACTTCCACGTGGGATAGACCATCTTAGCAATGTGGGCGAAGTTTGACGCCCCCCTGAACCCCTTTTCTACCGAGTTTTGCCATGGGTACGACATACCGCAATCAACGCAACGTAACCTGGGTCCTTCTGGCTTTGCTGATTTCAGGACTGCTGCCGTGCTCGATGTTATTGGCACAGGAAGATACCTCCGCGGATGAATCGCCTAAGCCTGCCGAGACAGAAACAGAAGGTGCGAAGTCGGACGACGAAAAGAAGCCAGAAAAGCCGGCGATCCGCAAGCTGATGCCCAACATGCCGGTGTGGATCGACACGAAGCGGAAGATGGTCATCATGGATGGTGAGATTTGCCTGCGGAAAGGCTCGCTTGAAATGTTCGCGTGTTTGCGACGAACTAAAGAACACGAGTCGGTCGTCGCTGTTGCTACGGATGCCTATGTCGTTCATGCAGGGCTATTAGCAATTGGGGCCGAACAGGGACGCCCCGTCCAATTCGATCCCGAGTATCAACCACCATCGGGGCAAAGGATCGACGTCCTGGTTCAATGGAAGGATACCGACGGCAAGCTGCAAACTCGTAAGGCCCAGGACTGGGTGCGTGACGCAAGGACCAAGAAGGTCATGACCTACGATTGGGTCTTTCCAGGCAGCTACTTCTGGAAAGACGTTTCGATCGAAGCCGTGATGAAGGCGAAAGAAGAAGGGGTCGATCCCGACACATTACCAGGCAAAATGGTATATGCGGCCGAAGGAGGGGAGTTGATCTGCGTTAGCAATTTCAAGTCATCGATGATGGATTTGCCTGTTCCCAGCACCGACGTTAATAACGATCTCTGGTTTGAAGCATTTACGGAGAATATCCCCGCGGAGGGAACCAAGGTGCGTCTCTTTCTGATTCCGCGAAAGGACAAGGATAAGAAAAAGACCGATGAGGCCACCAACGCTAGGGACGAGAAAGAGGGCAGCCCGGCCGAGTTAACCGATCCGATGTTGGAACTGCCTGACTTCTCACCCGGCGCCGAAAACTAATACGACAACAACCGTGGCGATCGAGTTTACGACGGTTAGTAGCGTCAACCAGAAAGCGAGCGTGACCATCCACTTGCCTTGGTCGGTGTATCGACCCAGACGAATGGCTTTCAGGTCATTTACGGCAAAAACGAGCGCCGGCAGCGCGATGATCCACGAGACGAGCCAGCCGAACAGGCCCAACTGCCAACCCATTTCCGGCCAGCCATACCGGGAAAGTGGCAACGCACTGGCTACGAACCCCGTGAGTGCCATGCTGAGAAGTAGCACCCCATTCGACTTGCCTGCGGTCTCGTAGGCTCCACGGTAGTCGACCGGCGCGTGGGCATCGGCCTGTTTGCCTTCGGGTTCTTCTTCGGCAAACGGATGCGCCCCCTCCGCTAATTCCGGCTTCTTGATGTCATCGATCTTGAGGGGGCGATTGGAACTCATGGGGCAAACCTTCTGCTTAGTAGACATTTCCAATTCGGCAATGCTTCAGCATCTCTTCGGCCTTGCTGATGTAACTGGTGTAGAAGGGGCCGAATTCAGCATATCGGGCACTCGCCTCGTCGAATCGCATCTTGTAGACGATGTCTTTCAGATATTCAGGATTGCGGGCCCAGAGGGTGACTCCCCATTCCCAGTCGTCCAGCCCTACGCTGACCGTGATCAGCTGCGAAACTTTGCCCGCGAACTGCATGCCGCTTTGAGCGTGCTCGGCCATCAAGGCATTTCGAGCCGAGAAGGGGAGCAAGAACCAGTTCTCACCCACCTTTCGCTTCTTGTTCATCGGATAGAAGCACGTAGCAGGGTAGGGGGGGAAGTCTGGCGTAAGCCGCTGATTATTCATCATCGGCAGACGCTTGGCGTAGGCGTTGACTTTAGCTTCGTACGATGGAGAGTCTTTCTCTTCTCCTTCGCGAATCAGACGCTCGGCATATTGTTCAATCGAAGGTACGTACTCGGAGATCTCGGTCACCGAAACAAACGAATAAGTCGGCTGCAGGGCAGCACCAAGCGAACTCGCCATCAAACGCTGGTGGACCGAGTCGATTACAAGCGGGTTGGGGTCCATCAGCATCAGGGCAAAGTCGGCCTTATGACCGTTGACGATCGATACTTGCAGACGCTTAGGGCTGGCCTCCGAGTCCGGGTCTAGGATGTCGATGATCTCTTTCGAGCCAGCCGCGAGTTCCTCGGGCGAGTACCCGGTCAGCAGGGCTCGGTCGAAGGTGTAATAAAAGTGGCTGCAATGCCAACCTTCGGTAGGAATGATCGAGGGCTCAGGAAGCGGGGCGGAACCGGGGCGGCCGTGGCTCATGAATCGGACTTCTCGCAAGGGACCAGTTGTGTCTCACCAAGCGATTAGTCTATCAAATCCCTTCGTCTCATCGAAGTGGTGCGAAAGGGCAGGGTATTGCCACAGGGCCTTGGGGAATTGACCACTTACTTCCGACTTTTCGGCACAGCGGCTTCATCCAGATCGCGGCACAATCGTTCAAATGATTCCCGCGTGAGGTTGATGTCGTCGTTTTCGCGAGCGTTGCCGGAGGCCTGATAGCGGTCGATCGAGACACCTTGGCCGTCGACGTTTACCTCATAATAGCGCCGCGTCGGCCCATCGGCGGATGGTTTCTGCGAGCGGATTTGAATTTTGCTCTCACTTGGATCGCGTTCAATGATCGCCAGAGGTTCCAGCAGGTAGTCGACACGGCGAACCAGGTTTTCCGCAACGTCACTTGCCGCTTCATGGCTCTTGGCCTCGTTGAATCGGTAATCGATGTGGCGTGTCGACACGCCCACTTTTTCGACCGTCAGGTCGGTAGCCGTAACCTTTCCCTGGTTTAGCGCCGTTTCGAACTTCCTGTTCGGCGCCGGGTGGTTATCCAGGCGTTGTCTTATGTCTTGGGTCATGATTGTGCCCTCCTTCCGATGAATTCCTTTCTTAACGAATTGCTACTTTGTTTCTAGTTTCACGCATTCATGATGCGTTCCGTCCCAACTGAGCAGTACTTCCTGCTCGTCCAGGGTCGATTGAATATGCACGGGGCGTTTCCAGAGCGTGTACAAGTTGGTCAACGTATCACGGGCATAGTCCATCTTCAGTTCGATTCCGTGATGCCGATGTGAAAGCAACAACTCGCCCCGGTTTTTGTAGTTGCCGTCGGTGACGAAAATCTCGGGCCGACCCATGTTGGTCAAACTGAACAGCAACTGCTGTTTGACCTTGGGGAATTCGCGGCTTTCGATTTCGTAGTATTCGGTTGACTCGTTGTAGCCAAACTGGAACATCTTGTACCGTCGGCAGAAATCGAGCGTCAAAAACTCGTCGATGAACGTCAGATCATTGTGGATGCGACGTACCTCGAAGATCTTACCACGTCCCAGGCCCACTTCCGTGTTCCAGTTTTGCCGCTCGATGAAATCATCGCAGTCGTCGTAGTCCTGGCCATAGCAGCCGCGATTCCAGCGGTCTTCGATGTCTCGGAGCAGTTCCAGGCCCAACTTGTAAGGATTCAATCGTGTCGGACTGCTGGCCAGGGTGCCGGAGGTATGATCGGCGTAGTTGATCACCTCCGAGGCATGCAGGCCGTGCCGCGTCATGATGGTCGAATGCCAGTAGGTGGCCCACCCTTCGTTCATGATTTTCGTCTGCCCCTGGGGAGCGAAGTAATAAGCTTCGTCCCGAATCATCGACAGCACGTCCAATTGCCAAGGACGCAGTGGGGCATACTTTAGCAGGAACAACATCACGTCCTTCGTGGGCTCGTCCGGGACTGGAATCGCCATGGCTGGTCGCGGTGCTTCTTCATCGTCCGATGGTTTCTTTCTCGGGTTGATGAAGTTGTCCATGTACCCTTTGGCTGGCAGTTTGTAGTCACGGGCAGGTTGGCCAGCATCGTCCCCGTCGGTGTTGTACTCGAACTTGTAGCGGTCCTCGCCGCGAGATCGCTGAATGAAGGGAGAATGGATGTCGATCAGGTCTTCAATGCTCAGGCAGGCATCAATGAAGTTTTCGACTTCACTAACGCCGAACCGATTCATGTAGCGGCGAATGCGATTGCCGTGATTGGCCATCTGATCGATCATCTTGCGATCGGTCTTGCTGAACCATTGATTGCACTTGAAGAAATCGCAGTGCCCGTACACGTGTGCCATGACCAGCTTATGGTCGGCGTAATGATTACTGGCAAGCAGGTAGGCGTAGCAGGGGTCGTTGTTGATGACCAGTTCGTAGATCTTCTGCAGCCCGTAGTGGTATCCTTTGGATAACCGCTCGAACTCCATGCCGAAACGCCAGTGCGGGTAACGCGTTGGAAACCCACCCATCGCGGCGATCGCATTGAGTTGCTCGACGTCGACCAACTCGAAGATCGTCGGGAAGAAGTCCAAGCCGTAATCGAGCGCATGTTGCTCGATTTCGACCTGCACTTCGGCCAGCTCTTCCGGCAGATTGGCGAAGCTGCGATGCGTAATGGGCATGGGATATCCTCCTTGGTCTCGACGTTCAATCGAGTTCCTGAACCTCGAACTTGCTTTCCGAAAGGGAACTGATCACGTCCCACATACGGGGAAAGTCGCGGCGAAGCTGCTTCTTGGCTCGCTCAATCGCCTCGGCTGCCGTTTGGCAAACGACGGTGATCTGGTTGTGCCCCACGCGTACGAGGTACGTATGGGGCGTTTCGGGATTCAAATCGGCTGTCGACATAAAAGCTACCTCAGGGAAAACTTCACTTACCTTTACCGAGAAATTGCTTGATGGAGTCGTAGATCGCATCTTTGTCTTCAATGTGAGACAAGATCAGGGTTTCATGGTTCTTGCCAAATTGATTGACGAGCGACTTCATATATTCGCCGCTGCCATAGGGGCTTTCGACTTGGCCATAGCAAAACAAGTTGCACGCCGGGATCAGCGTGTTCTCCAGCATCTTCATGCAGGTGCGGTTATCTTCGCCCCAGTTGTCGCCGTCGGAAAACTGGAAGCAGTAGATGTTCCATTCTGAAATGGGAAACTCTTTTTCCAGGATCTGCTGAGCGACTTTGTAAGCGGAGCTGATCCGCGTGCCGCCACTTTCTCGCGTGTGATAAAACGTGTTCTCGTCGACCTCTTTGGCGCCCGCGTCGTGGATGACGTAGCGGCGTTCGACCCCTTTGTATTGGCTGCGAAGCCACGTATCGATCCAGAACGCTTCGGTGCGGACGATTTCCTTCTGGTCGTCGGTCATCGAACCGGAGACGTCCATGATGTAAATGATCGCCGCGTTCGCTTCCGGCTGCGGAATGCTGGTCCAGCTACGGTAGCGGGTGTCTTCGCGTACCGGGACGATGATCGGGTTTTTCGGGTTATAAATGCCGGAGGCAATCTGTCGCCGCAAGGCTTTCACGTAAGTGCGGCGAAAGTGACGCAGCGATTCAGGACCGGTCGAGCGAATGCTGTCGTATCGATTCTTGTACTGGGAGATATTGGCATCTCCCTTCGGTTCGATCTTGGGAAGCTCGAGTTCGTCCCCCATCATCGCGGCGAGTTCTTCGAGCGGGACGTCGACTTCCAGGATATGACGGCCGGGTTCATTGCCAGCCTGGCCGGCACCGTCGCCATCATCCCCCTTGCCGATGGGATCGCCGACTTCTCCGTCCCCTTGGCCAACGCCCCCTTTGTTTTTGCCGTACTTGAAATGGGGCACATCCAGGCTGGGGACCGGGATGCTAACCAAGTCCTTCCCCTTCCGGCCGATCATCTCGCCGTGGGTAATGTACTTCCGAAGATTATCACGAATCCGGCCGCGGACGATTTCGCGGAAGCGGTGTACGTCGCGATCAATCTTCAGCCCCATGGTATTTCTCCTTGCGTATGCCGGCGGGTGAAGGTGTGTTCGTGGGTGCCGCCAGGGATCATTCCCGTGGCCGATAACGGGCGGGATCCCCAGTCTGCCCCCCTAGCTCCCGAGGGAAGGAGAGGACCAGACTGGGTAATCCACACCACGTTGTCTCGCTTGAAGTGTCTGCTTAGTCGGTCACATCCCCGCGAGCGAAGATGCTGGCGACGAAGCTAAGCACGTCCGTAGCGCTTTCGTCGTCGTAACCGTGATCGCGGATGAGTCTCTGCTTGACGACGTCAATCTTTTCCTGCGTTTCTTGATCGATGACGCTGGAAACAAGGCTCGTCAACTTGATCGAGTCCTTCTGGTCTTCAAACAACTTCAGTTGGAGTGCTTTGTAGAGACGTTCATTCGTCTTGTAGTCGAATTTCTTACCGTCGATCGACAAGGCACCGATGTAGTTCATGATCTCGCGGCGGAAATCGTCTTTACGACTGTCTGGGATATCGATCTTTTCTTCGATCGACCGCATCAAACGGTCGTCCGGCTCTTCATATTGGCCGGTGAACTTGTTCTTGACTCGCTCGCGCTGGGTGTAGGCCTTGACGTTGTCGATGTAGTTGGCACACAGGCGAGCCATCGCATCTTCGTCGGCGGCAATCGCTCGCTGAACTTCGTTCTTGACGATGTTCTCGTACTCTTCCTTGACCACTTCGAGAAGCTGGCGATAGTGATCTCGCTGCTCTTCGCTGGTGATCAAGGAATGGTTGCCGAGACCCGACTCGAGCTCGTTCAACACCATGAATGGGTTGATCGAAGTCGCGTCGGGGTGTGCGACTAATGCATTAGAAATCTTGTCTTGCACATAACGTGGCGAGATGCCCAGCATCCCTTCACGTTTAGCTTGTGACTTGAGCTCTTTGATGTTCTCTTCCGTAAAGCCAGGCAGCGACTTTCCGTCGTATAGCTTGAGTTTCTGCAAGAGCGTCAGGCTGGCGTTTTTCGGTTCTTCCAGCCGGGTCAATACCGCCCACATGGCCGCCATCTCGATGGTATGCGGGGCGATGTGCTTGCCTTTGATCTTGTCGTTGTTGTAATCCTTCTCGTAGATCTTCACTTCATTAGAAAGCCGCGTGACGTACGGGACGTCGATTTTGACCGTACGATCACGAAGGGCTTCCATGAACTCGTTGTTTTGCAGCCGGCGATATTCCGGCTCGTTCGTATGGCCGAGAATCACTTCGTCGATGTCGGTCTGGGCGAATTTCTTCGGCTTGACCTTATGTTCCTGGCTGGCACCCAGCAGGTCGTACAGGAACGCGACGTCGAGCTTCAGCACTTCGACAAACTCGATAATGCCGCGATTGGCGACGTTGAACTCGCCGTCAAAATTGAACGCACGCGGATCGCTGTCAGTCCCGTACTCGGCAATCTTGCGGTAGTTGATGTCGCCGGTCAGTTCGGTCGAGTCCTGGTTCTTTTCGTCCTTGGGCTGGAAGGTCCCGATCCCAATGCGATCCTTTTCGCTCAGGATCACCCGGCGAACATGAACGTCTTCGATGACTTTCGTCCAATCGCCCCCATGACGCGTGAGGCTGTCCATATAGTGGTAGCGGCAGAAGGGGCACAGTTCGCCACTGATGCTGAGTGGATAGTCAGCCAAGGCACTGGCCTCTTGAAACTGGGCCGCGACATCTCGGCGGAAATCTTCGGGAATGAGGTGCAGCGGCTCTTCATTCATCGGGCACCAGTGGATGGCCGACGTGTCGCCTGGATTTTCGGGATCGTTCCAGCCTAGCGAGTACAAGGCACCTTCGTCTTTGGCCGAATAACGTTCGATCCCCTTCTTGAGCAATCGGGCCATGGTGCTTTTGCTGCTACCGACCGGTCCATGCAGTAGCAGCACGCGTTTCTCGATGCCATAGCCGTGAGCGGCACTCTTGAGTGCGTTGACCAATTGAACCTGGGAGTCTTCCAGGCCGAAGATTGCGTCTTTGCCGTGGTCGAGTGGATCGTCGAAGAAGCGGTAGTGAACTTTCTTTTCGCGGGAGACTTCGTAGGTATCCACCCCATACGAAAGAATCATGTCGTAGCAACGCTGGAACGCGTTACGTGTGACAGAGGGATTCTGCGCGACCAGATCGAGGTACTGTTCGAAGGTTCCTTGCCAGTTCTTCTTTCGGAACTGTTCCAGGTTCTGGCGCTCTGCCAGAAAAGAAACGATTTGACGACCGCCGGCCATATGTTGATCCCTCCTGCGATTAGGAACCGAGTCCCACTCGGTGAACCTGTGGTTGGACACAGTCCGCAGCCCAGATCGTGAGCCAATCTACGGCTACGAAACGTTTGGGGATGGGGCGATGGGGTCTTGTATGACGAATTCTGTGATTCTTGCCAAGTCGTATCTTTCCTGCTTATTCTGTCAGACCGCGCAGGCGCACACAGCTTCTCGGAAAAAAGACTGCCAAACGCCGAGCGCGATTGAGAAAGAACGTCGCGAAGAAAGAACAAATGGGAAGAATGCGAGTCGGATCGGCTACAAGATCACTTTGCCTTCCCTTCATTGAAGTATCGACCGAACTCCGGATATAAGCAATAGAAAGATTACGGTGTTTTGGGGGACACTATCACTTGTGAAAAATAGTACGAATTGTAACGTCCCAAATTAATTGAAGTTCGGTACTGTCGATTACCAAGAAACGGTGACCCGTAATTTTTTTAAAATAGATAAGATCGACAGATCGTGATGCACCAAAAATGGTGCTGGTGAGCTCGGAATAGCCAGAAAACATGCGAACCACGCTCGAAATCACGATGCGGTTAAGCTCCTTAAGTTACCTTCCTCCAGGCTTGTCGTTCTTATCTTGAGGATCCGGAAATGGGATGATTTCAGATCGTGCCTCGTTACCATGTGGGTGCCGTGAGTTGCGTGAAATCTTGAATTTTGGACTCCGCATGTCTACTTCAACGTCTACAGGGTTAAACGTGACGAGCAAAATAGCAGCGGCAAACGTCGTCCCCACCACAATGGAAGTAAACAGCGTGCCTAAAATAATGAGGAAGGCAAGTACCATATAGTCCAACATTGACCGGGCTCCAGATTCTGTGTTCTTAAGTCGTCCGTTCTTAAAGGAGGGAGAAAGCATTGACCCAATGTTTGTTGCCTGAGGTGTTGGACCACGTAGTGCTCTGTTTGAGCTCATATGGCGCGTACCTCAAGCGCAGAAACAAGCCAATGTTTAAAACGCAATTTGCGAAAAAGCGTTTAAAAGTTTGTCGTTAGAATTTGGCCCAGGAAGACCTGGGTGCTGCTAAGAATCTTCACTTCGATGGCGGAGCATAAGCATTTCTCTCCTGCAATTAGGAACCGAGTCCCACTCGGTGAACCTGTGGTTGGACACAGTCCGCAGCCCAGATCGTGAGCCAATCTCGGGCTACGAAATCTTTGGGGATGGGGCGATGGTGACTTGTATGACGCATTCTGCGATTCTTGCCATGTCGTATCTTTCCTGCTTATTCTGTCGGACCGCGCAGGCGCATACAGCTTCTCGGAAAAAGGCTGCCAAACGCCGAGCGCGATTGAGAAAGAATGTCGCGAAGAAAGAACAAATGGGAAGAATGCGAGTCGGATCGGCTACAAGATCACTTTGCCTTCCCTTTATTGAAGTATCGACCGAACTCTGGATATAAGCAATAGAAAGATTACGGTGTTTTTGGTGAGGTTAGCACTTGTGAAAAATGGTACGAATTGCAACGTCCGAAATTATCTAAAGTTCCGCCCGATTGATGGCTGTCAAACGGTCACCCGTAATTTTTTTAAACAAATTAAAGTAGGTTAAGATAGATAAAACGATCGCCACGAACTGCATCGCGGTGAGCAAAAAAGACTCACCCAACCCGGGATAACGTGAGCAGTATTTCAGTGCCCGAAGTCACGACGAAAAGAGGCTGCGTGACACGCGCTGCTTGAGCAATCTACCCAATCAACTTCTCCACCGCCCCTAGCAGACGATCCATCGCGAATGGCTTGCGGATGTAGTCGTCAACGCCCAGCATTTCGGCGTAGGCCTTGTGACGGTTCCCTTCGTTGCCGGTGACCATGATGACCTTGGTTGGGACCTTGTGCGTCTGGCGCAATTTTTCCAGTACCAGAAAACCGCTCCGTTTGGGCATCATCATGTCCAGCACGATCAAATCGGGATCGTCCCGTTCGGCAAGGGCCAGACCTTGGTTGCCGTCTCGGGCGACCAACACGCGATACCCTTTCGATTCGAGGGCGAAACGCATCGTTTCCACGATTTCGGTATCGTCGTCCACCAGCAGGATGGTCTTATCCTCGGCCTTCTTGGCTTCCTGTTCGCTCATGCGGGCGGCTGCTTTGTGAATGGAGAGTTATCGAAGGGGGTAAATCGTTCATCGGTAATTTAATACAACTACTCGATTTAGCACCAAATCGCAACGGTAGGCAGGCGATTTAGGGGCTACCTTTTACCGCGACAAGGCTTTCCTAATGCGTACGGTCTACCTAGATAGAAGGGGAGAGTTGTCTGTGGTGACCCATTTTTCGGCTTTCCTGCCGTGATAAGAAACAGGACAATCGAGCTTTCAGGGGAATTTGAACACGTCGAGAAGACGAGTCTGTCGATGAATGCCTCTTGGGCCTTCTGTGGAATCATTGCCGTGTCGATGACAACCGGTCTGGGATGTGGTTTGGCCCCGGCGGAACCTGGGCTTCTACCGGTTCATGGAACCGTACGGATGGACGATCGCCCTGCGTCTGGCGGATCGGTCTGTTTTCATCCCGACGACCAGGCGAGCGGCGTCCTTCCCGTAGGAAGTATCGAGGCCGATGGAACGTATGAGGTTTACGTTCACGGAAAGCCTGGCGCACCGGAAGGAACCTATCGAGTTACCGTTTTCATGCATGAAAAGTCATCTGGGAAGGCTGGGCACGCAGGTCTCCCGAAAAGCATGATTGATCGCCGCTATAATGCACGTCAGACAACGCCGCTGTCGATTGATGTACGCCGTGATGCTGGGCCAGGGCATTACGATTTGAAAATCGTCACAAAATCAAGGAGTTGACGATGATCCCAGCACGCCGGGCCTTCACGCTAGTGGAGTTGTTAGTCGTGATCGCGATCATTGGAATCCTGATCGCGCTGCTGCTTCCGGCGGTTCAAGCTGCCAGAGAAGCGGCCCGGCGGATGCAGTGTTCTAACCATTTGAAACAGATCGTGCTGGCCACCCACAACTTTGAGTCGGCCCACCAGGAGATCGTTTTTAACCGCTATAGCGACCCAGGCTACAGTTGGTTCAACGGTTGGGATCAATGGGGAGACTATGGCGGGGCCGATTCCCGCGGCTGGAGTTGGCTAACGGCATTGCTGCCGTACCTTGAGCAATCGGCCGTTTACGATCAGGGCCAGATTCCCAATCAGACGTTTGGTAATAGCTCTGCCGTGGCTCAGTCGATTGCGGGATTTTTCTGTCCCAGCGACACGATGCAGTCGAACAGTCCTTACGTGCAAAAGACCATTTACATGAATGGAATCTCGGCAGGACTGACCAACTACAAAGGCGTTCTGGGGTCCAACTTCTGTTGGGGGCCGTATGCAAATACTGGTCCCACAGGTAACTGCGAGCCATGGGGATGGGGGGACGGAATCATGGTTCCCCTGGCCTGGCATCAAAAGAAAAAGGCAGGCAGCTTGGTCGACGGTACGAGCAACACCTTTCTGGTCGGCGAACAAGTGTGGAACGAAGAAGCCGCCAACTGTAGCACCTGTTATGGACTCGGCTTCGCATATGCTCACACGATCGAAGCGACCGCCGGGGCTGCTCTGCCGCCAAATGCCCGACAGCCGGATGGAACCGAGTTCGCGCTCGACGACTTCGAAGGCCAAAACGGCTTCCGCAGCCAACACCCGGGCGGCGTCATGATGGGCTACGCCGATGGTTCGGTTCACTTCGTTTCGGAAACCGTCGATTTAGCAACCTACCGCGCGATGGCCACGATCGCTGGCGGTGAGAGTCTGCAGATCGGCAATTGATGCAAATTGCGAGAACGTCGTTGGTCCTAGCCGCTAGTTTTCTGGCTGGTATTCACGTGCTTGGTCGTCCAGCGGTTTGACCCAGACATTGCGGAACTGCACGGCGTTATCGTGGTCTTGTAGAAACACGGGGCCGACACTGCTTTGCTTTTGCTTTTCCCAGATCGTCTTCAGGTAGTCAGTGGTGTTGTAGCGAAAGGGGTGGTACTTGGAACGGGGCTCTCCGAGCTTGGTTCCCTCTTGCACTTTTTGGCCATTAAGCCAAGCAGTAATCGTGCCTTCCTCGATGATCTTGCCGGAATCGTCGCGGCGTGGGGCCGTGTAGCGGATGTCGTATACTTGCCACTCGTCGGGGCCTTTGCCGGCGTTGACCAGCGCCGGGGCGAAGCCGTAAACCGCGCCGATGTCTCCCTGGTCAAGCTTCTTCTTGCCGGTCGAATTGATGATTTGCAGTTCGTAGTTGCCGTGAATGTAGACGCCGCTATTGCCGCTCCCTTTCTTGGGCAATTTGAACTCAACGTGGATGTCAGCATCACGGAAGTGCAGCTTCGATACGATGTGGTTCGACCGGCCTTCTCCGCGGGTTGAAGTAAGTACGCCATCTTCCAGCGGCCAGTTAATCTCTTGGCCGTTTTTGCTCAAAAACTCGTTCGTATCGCTGCCAAGTAGAACGATGGCGCCTTCTGGAGGCGGCAACTGCAGCTCGCTTTGATTGGGCTGGAAATCGTCGGCGAGAATTACGTTGGTGAGTGCCGCAAAGGCGAGAAGGGCAAGCAGGAGATTTCGTTTCGGCATGATCAGGCCTCAGTGAGAGGGGCAGGAAAGGAGGGCGCAAATTAAAGGTAATCAATTTCAGAACGATTGCAATTATGCGTCGCCGGTGGCTGGAAATCATGCGGCGGATGAGTCAAACTTATTCTTCCCACCGTAAGTTATCCTCTCGACTCAGGAATTCCTCATGCGTTCCCTTCTGCTGCTGTTCTTGTTTGCCTCGATCGCCATGGCCCAGGGAAACGAGAATCCCTACGACAATCCCGTTCCGGTCGCGCCCCCTTACTACCGCGTTCGGTACGAGGCTTCGACGAAAGAAGGAGAGCTTCAATTCCCGGTCACCTACACATTGTGGCTGCCTGAAGGGGTCAAGACGCTACGGGGCGTGGTGGTGCATCAGCATGGGTGTGGCGTCGGATCGTGCCGTTCGGGGCAGACCGGGGCATTCGACTTGCATTGGCAGGCGTTAGCCAAGAAGCACGACTGCGCGCTACTGTCGCCGGTTTATGAGCAGCCGGAGGCGGCCAACTGCCAGCTTTGGTGCGACCCTCGCAACGGTTCGTCCGATGCGTTTCAAAAGGGGCTGGCGGACTTCGCGAAGCAAACCGGGCATGCGGAACTAGCGACCGTTCCTTGGGCGATCTGGGGACATAGCGGTGGTGGTCATTGGTGCGGAGGCATGGTTCTCCTGCATCCCCAGCGCGTGGCCGCAGCCTGGCTGCGCAGTGGCGTGCCACTGTTTGAGAAAAAGGAAGGCCGTAACATCGTCCCTTACGAAACCGTTCCCACCGCGGCACTCGGTGTTCCTGTGATGTGCAATCTCGGTACGCAAGAAGGATACTCGGTGAAAGAGGGACGCTTCTCCGGCGTCTGGCCTGGCGTTCAGATGTTCTTCGGTAAGATGCGTCAGCAAGGGGGACTTGTGGCGGTTTCCGTCGATCCTCTCACCAGTCACCAATGTGGCAACCAGCGTTACCTGGCCATTCCCTGGCTGGATGCCTGCCTTACGCTTCGTTTGCCGAAAGAAAATGGCCAGCCGCTCAGTCCACTGGACGTATCGGAAGGGCTATTGGTTACTTTGCCAATGCCTGGCGCGGAAATCGACTCGCCGGTTCCCGCAAAACAGTTTGCCGGCGAAAAAGATGAAACCATTTGGTTTCCAACCCATGAGATTGCCCGGGACTGGGTGCAATACATGCAGGATACCAATGTCACCGACAAGACCCCGCCGCCAGCACCCACTAGTGTGAAAGTCGACGGCAACGTAATTACTTGGGATGCCGACGCCGACCTGGAAAGCGGGCTCGCCGGCTTCACCATCCTGCGCGACGGTAAACCAATTGCCACATTGCCAGAGAAGCCTCGTAATCCTTTTGGCCGCTCACTGTTCCAGGGACTGCAATACAGCGATACGCCGATTCAGCCACTGGTCGAAATGAAGTACGTCGATAAGTCCGCGGAAGCAGGCAAGTCGTACAAATACGAGGTGATTGCCGAGAATACGGTAGGGTTGAAATCGAAGTAGCCCGATCTGAGTGGCCAAGTCAAGACCGTTTGCCGAGCGCTTCCAGCCCGAACAGCATCAGATCGACGGTTGCCTTGTGGAGTTTCACAAGTTCCTTCACAACGGACCCGTCGATCCATGCCTTCTTCGACTGGTTCAGTGAGACAATCAAGGACTTCATCTTCAAGAAGCCGGCATGTTCGTGGTCGGCATACTGCGCGTAGCCACGCGGCATTGATTTCAGTGGTTCGATCTCCGAGAATTCGTAGCCGGCTTTGGTGATCTTGCGGGTGATCGTGCGGAAAGTCTTGGCGTCCTCGATCATCCGATCGCGGATCTTGTTGAGGTCTTTCGTTTCGAGACGGTAGAAGCCGGACGCGATGAAGCCTCCATCCGTTGCCAGGTGGGCATACATGAGCGCCGTATCTTCCTTCTTGTTGCCCGATGGCGTCAGAAGACCGCCAATGTGCTCTTTGTAGGGGCGTTTATCCTTAGAAAAGCGGGTGTCTCGGTACAAGCGAAACATCGTCTGCTTGCTGCCGGAGAAAGGGCGTTTCGCGTTTTTCAGCTTTGCGGATACGGCTTCCAGGATTCCGGCGAACGGATCGAGTAACTGCTCGCTGAGTTCCGCTTTGTGGGCGTGATACCACTCACGATTGTTGTTGGCTGATAGTTCATCGAGGAGCTTGAACGATTTCGGAGTGATGCCAAACGCGGTCATGAGAGAGGATCCAAAGAGGTGGTTCTCGGGTGAATGCATCTAGAATAACCGTGCATCGAGGTGTTACTCAACTACTGGCTGTATTCGGTAGATCAAGTCGTGATGGTTCCGTGAACTGTTTTACAATCAGGCCTCGTCAAGCATCGCGCAAAGAAAAACGCCCCTGAGATTACCAGGGGCGTGGAGATGATTCTTAGTGGAGTTGAGGTGACTATTCGGTATCGCGTTTCAGCGAGAATCCGATCCAGTGCAGCCCCGTTTCATCGTCGACCATGATCGCCCCACTGGGAGCCAGGTATTGGCTGATGACGTTGAAATCCGGCAGCGGATTGGCATCGAGGTTGCCCTGTAGGTTCTTGAAGAAGTCATTCTGCTCGGCACGCTGGCCGATGAAATCTTTGGTCGATTCGGCTTGGACCAATTCATAAACCATTCTTAGACTCTCTTCCGGTCGAGCAAAGCTGACCATCGCAACCTTACGTTCGCCAGCGTGTTCTTGAAGCTTATTCAAGACGAGCTTGAAACTCAGATCCTCGGCGAGTCGCGGCGAGTCACCACCGAAGGTCATTGTGACATGCTCGACGATGCCTGGGCGGTCGGCAAAGAAGAGGTAGTCGCCAATCAAACCAAAGCAAGGTTCCGGTCGAAGTGCCCTGCGAGTTTCCATCCGGCGACGTCGATCTTCAGGGACATCTTCCGGAATCGGGGCATCGGCGACATTCGCCTGGTAGAAGGTTGCGTCACCAAAGTTGCGTTTCTCGACAACGTCATTCAGCCGCGGCAACGATTCCACAATCCGGTCAAGCGTCTTCTGCATCATCGCTCGATCCTTGATCTTCGCGGCGACGAAAGTGGCTTGACTGTTGATACGTGCCGGGGGTTCGTACCACTGGACCAGGGTGAATTTGCCTTCCAGGTTATCGATGATCTCGGTTTTGAAATCGATGCCCGTTCGCTGGTTGATTCGGCGATCGATGTCTTCGGCTAGTTTGCCGTCACCAAAGATGCTGTCGTAGAGGTTTTCCAGGGCGCCGTAGCTCTTCTCGACGTCCCAGTTACTGGTCATGTAGTTGGTAACATCTTCAGGGACCCAGCCTTCTGGCTCGGTCGACGCATTCTTCAGGGCGATCATTTCGATCACGCCGGTTCGCGGGCGTTCCAGCATGACGTGCAGGTGACCGATCGTATCGAAGTCTTCCGTGGCGGCGATGTAGCTTCCGCCAATAGCTTTCACCCCATCCAAACCCAGCACCGGCAAGAAACCCATGACGTAGCTACCGCCCGGTTGGTTTTTGGTGATGGCGCGAAGTCCGTCGATTGGATTGACGTACCAGATCAGTTGGGCTGGCTCGTCCTTGGTTCCACGTGACGACGAGACGATCGTGCTGAAGCGATCGTCCGATGCAAGGCTGTCTTCCCGGTCGCCTGACCAATGTTCGAGGGTGTCCTCAAGGACTTCAATTCGGTTGGAAAGCAGTAGTACGTTTTCATGGATGGAGATGGCCAGTGGGCCGTTATTGCCGCGAATCAAGGTGATCTCGGCACCTTTGAATTCGCTTCGCTCGATCAGGGCACCATCGTTCCCCGCGACCGTTTCCAGCAAGCTGACGACGCGTTCGATGACGCGGGTATCTTCGCCGAGGTCACAGAAGATCACGACGCCTGGTTGTCCTTCCTGCATGGCTACCACTCCGGCAGCCAGTTCGCCTTGCGGGATGCTCAGCAGTTCCTCAAGGGTGATTCCACTGCGTTCTTCAGCATTGGCGGCCGACTGCTTAAGAGTCTGCCAGATCCCGCTGACGAACGGCTGCATCTGAGGGTCGTTGGCGGCCTTGCCAATGGCCGTTTGTTCCATTTTGGCGATAAAATCAGGCGTGTTGGCTACCCGGAGGAAAGCGAACGTCTGATCAGAAATGATTCGCGCCGCATTGGGGCGTTCAGCGCAAGCACTCGAAACAAGCAGCACTGATAGCAGAAGGCCAAGAAGTGGGGTGAGGCGAAATTTCATTGAGGCACCTTAAGTGGTGAAGGCTTAACCGTTTGTGTCCTGGGGAACTCATTTGGAATACCCGTACCGGTCAGGCAAAGTTTCAAGATTGTTCTGGAATCTTCTTCTGGGAAATCGGTTCCGCATGCCATGCCCTTGGCGACGGCACGCATTGTGCGGACAGATGCGGACTTTCAAGCTCTTGCGGGTGGGGGGCGACGATATTAGATGTAACCATCCCCGCGCGAAAAGGCGAAAATCACTTGGTGATAGCCGCTATTTTCGTGATAATGAGGATGCACTTTATCTGGCGCGGTTTAATTGACCAAATATTCGCCAAGGACGAGAGAGACCATGCGATTTAGCCGAATTATTACCGTTTGCCTGGCAATCTGCGGTGCGCTGACCTGCGGACTAACGTTCGTCCATGCGCAGGGGCAGTCCATCAATTCCGACACCCTGCAGCAACCCAATAGCAATTTCGGTTCTGGCTTTAACTCAAATACCGGCGGGTCAATCAGCAGTCCCGGGACGAACATGTTCTCGACGCCGCTGCCGGCTCCTTCGTTTGCCAATGGCTCCACTTCTGGATCCTCTGGATCTGGAGGAACGACGGGTACCAGCGGTTTGGGCGGCACCGGAGATGCCAGTGCGGCTTCCGCGTTGATGCAGCAGAATCAGCTCAATCCATTCGGCGGCGGTGCGACCGGAACGGGACAGCTTGGCTCAGGCGGGCTTAACTCAGGCCGAAACAGCAGCTTTGGCCGGTTCGGTGCTTTTGGAAACCTGTTCAACAACCAGGCATTCCAAAATGGCTTTGGACAAAACGACACACCGCGTTTGCCGACCAAGTTAACCGTGAAATTCGATCATCCTAAAATCCCAACCAATCTAGTGAGTGCCGATATTACACGACGCATTCGCAAGATCGGTCGCTTCCCGAACGTTACCGTGTCTGTGGAAGACCGGGTGGCCACAGTGTCGGGGATTGTGGAGTCTGAAGATGATTTGCGGTTGATCGACCGGTTTGTGTCACTGGAAGTTGGGGTGTCATCGGTGGTGAACCAGCTTGAATTGCAGGAGCCATCACCGGCTGACCAGTAGGCTGCTGGCCGCTTGCCAGGTAATTGCTGTAGGCCTTGGAGTCCGCAAAGTCTGGCCGGAATGTCTGTAGGTTGACGCCCGGCTTCAACTGCATCGATTGTGGGGCCCGGCTCTGATACGGTCCCCCCTGGTACTGGGCCGATGCCTGATTCATCAGCGGCTGGGCTGGCTGCTGCTGCGTAGCCGGATACTGTGGCATGGCTGGTTGGTGCGGGTAATGCGAAGGCATCATCTGCTGCGGAGTCGGCTGCTGCATGCTGGGCGCCACGTAACGTAACCGCTCTTTCATCGTTGACGGAAGCTCGATCGTCGTTGTGTTTAGCTTGGAACCTTGCTGCTGTGTCCCTTGAGGCTGTTGCATTGGAGGCATCGCCGGACCCATGTTGCGTTGGAAGTGGACTTGAGCGACTTCCGGCATGGTCTGATCGCTGGGGCTTGGCTGATACTGGGGCGAAGGGGATTGGTTTTCATCCTTCTTGGCAACGCCCATCAGCAAATGCTTGCTTTGCTCACTCATGATGAGTTGGCCAGTCGCCGTGTGGAAGAATGGGGCAAGCGTGATCTCCTTCTGTTCGCCACCAGCACGATCCCAGGGGATCCAGAAGCTGTACGAGTGCCCCAACTTCGACATGCTGTAATGGGACTGAAGCTTGTCTGCTTCGAACACGAACTTTCGGTTAGGACGTTCGGTGTCGATGTCGCCTTGACGTGCATCGTCGTAGCCGTAGATCGTCAAGCTACCTTCAACGCGAACCGGCTTCTGCGTTTCGTCATAAAAGTGAATACGACCGCCGAAGCCTCGTGTCGGAGGATCATTGGGGTTGTAACGGACGGCGTCTTTCCACGTGACGACCATTTTCAGTGGAACTTTGTACTCTGGTTCTTCATCTTCCCACGGCATGCTTGGCATCTTGCCCAGCGAAGAGCAACCGCTCGCCGCGAGAACTGTCAGGTAAATCAAACTCAGCGCGAATGCAGTACGTTGCATGGTTGACATTCCTTGTTGTTCTGTGCGTGCGATTAGCGAACCGGCTGCTGCGGCATCGACGGTTGCGAGTACTGCGAATACTGAGAGAACTGCCCCTGTTGCGGCTGCTGAGCCGGCGGTTGTTGGGGGTAGCTTTGCCCTGGCTGTACTTGCGGTGGCATCGCCTGGTAATTCTGTTGATAGTTCACCGGGCGAACCTCGACCGGCTGAAGCACCGATGGCCGCGGCGTACCGCCAGGCGGCTGCTTGAAGCCTGGCGATCCCATCCGCGGCAGCTGTTGGTTCGGGGGTGGCAGTGGACCTCGCGGTGGATCCAGGATCGGAGCGTTGTACCCCGGCGGAATCACTTCCGGTATGCCGGCCGGGTTTTCATCCGGGTGAATCGCAATGATGCCATCATCCATCGGCATCGAAGGATCGATACCGTAAAGTGCTTCTGGCCCGTACACCTTGGCGACGTCGGCCAGGCACCAGCTCATGCGGCACATTTCCTGTTCTTTCAGGTAAGCGGCATCCTCATCGGAACGCACTACGATGGGCGTAATAATGATCAGCAATTCACTACGCTGTGCGTTGTAGCTGTCGTAGCGGAAAAAGCGTCCGAGCAGCGGAACGTCACCCAGAAGTGGAACCTGGCGATTCACCACTTCACTCGAGTTCGAGATCAAACCACCGAAGACGATCGTTTGGCCTGAGCGGGCACTTACCACGGCCGTGGCGGTCTGTGTATCGATCCGCGGTGAACGAATGACGTCGCCGTTCTGGTTAATCGAAATTGGAATACCGTTGGCTTCCGAACCAACCGCCGAACGTTCGGCCTGCAGTGCCATCACGACGACCCCATCAGGGCTGATACGTGGGGTCACGCTAAGGATGATCCCGGTGTTGATCAGCTCCGTCGTATTGATCGTGCCGTTGACGGTCTGTTGCGTTGACGTGATGTACGGTACGCGTTCACCCACCTGGATAAAGCCAGGCTGGTTGTCCATCGTCATGATCTGGGGTCGAGCGAGCACTTCAAGCCGGCTCTCCCGTTCCAAAGCACGGACCAGAATGTTGACTGATTCGCTGGCGGCCGAGAAGACAAAGCCACCGTAGCCCAGGTCGTTGTTGACCCGGCCCAGGGCAAAGTTCGTCAGACCCTGACTACCAACGGCGCTGGCAGTCGCCAGACTAGCGGCACTCGAGCTATTGCCCAGCGTTTGGTTATTCCAGTTATAGCCTGGGTCGAGCGATCCCGAGGAAACGACGCTTCGGTCGAAGAGTACCGAGTCTTGCAGACCCAGCTCGAAACCAAGTTCTTCCAGGTCGTTCAGACGGACGTCCGCGATGAGAACCTGCAGCATGACCATCGGAGGGCGTTCGTCCAATTCGCGTACGATTTCCAGGACTTGATCGAAGTACCGTGGCGTGGCGCTGATGATCAAGCTATTGCTGAACAGTTCAGGCACCACGATCACTTCGCGGACCAGTTGTTGGAAAGGGCTGACGACCGATGGGTCGAGCGTTTGAAGCTGGCTTTCCTCGGAAAGCAGCGCGGTCAGCGATTCCGCAACCAGGTCGGCCCGGGCATTACGCAGGCGAACCACCGTACTCTTGCGTTCGGTGACTTCGTCTTGATCCAAGCGAAGCAGAATGGCTTCGACAACGGTCAGGTCGGTGGCGGAACCAGACGCGATAATGCTGTTGGTGCGGGTGTCGACTGTGAAGTTCAAAGGAATCAGGCTCGACTCGCCGGTGCTGGTAGCCTGCGGCGTGAAGAAGGCGTTCGTTTGACGGGCCTGGCTGTTGGCCGATTGAACCGTCTGGAACAGTTCGTTCAACATCGTCGAGAGCTGCGTTGCATCGCCGTTGACGATCGTGAACACTTTGATCTGCGATTCGGCCGAAGGCTGTGAATCGAGGTGCTTTACCAAGGCCAGGACCAGCTCCATGCTGTGTTCGGGTGCCTTGATGATGAGGGCATTGGAACGCGTGTCGGCGGTCACCGTGACTTCGTTCAAAATGCCGGACTTCAGGATCTGCTTTCCTTCCGTATCGAGCGTCATGAACGAGAGCATGGCAGCACGAACTTGAGCGGTCGATTGATTCTGTTGTTGGTTGCCTCCGGTGGCAGGCGTACCGGTGATTGCTTCCTGTAGGATTGGAGCGAGCTCTTCCGCCACCGAGTTTCGCAACTGAACGATCTCCAGCTTCAACGTCGATTCGCTGGTCGGAACGTCGATTTGCTTGAGCAGGTAATCGATTTCCACCATGTCACGCGGGCTGGCAGCGACGATGAGGGAATTGCTGCGGACGTCGGACGTAATACGAATTCGCGTACCCAGAGCCGTCGGCTCGGCATAAAACTCGCCCAGCTTGGTTTGTGCTTCGGCGGCAGCCAGATTCTGCAAAGGGAAGACCTTCAGGGTTTTGGCAGGGCCGACAGGCTGATCCAGTTTGTCGATCAGTTCCAGAATACCCTCCACGCTTTGTGCGCGGCCAATGACCAGGATGGCATTGGGCTTGTTGAGGGCCGTGATGCTGACTTGGCCATAGCGGGCGTTCAGAAGGTTTTCGTACAGTTCATTGACCATCGTTGCGACGGCTTCGCTATTGGCGTGCAGCAGTTCGCGTACTTCGATGACCGGTTGCGTCTCGACGCTGAGCCGTTCGATGTCGTTGATGATGTTGGTGATGCGTTCGACGTCGCGGCGATGACCACGAACGACGATCACGTCCAGACCTTCCAGGAATTCGATCTGAACGGGGCCAATCAGCCCGCCATCTTCTTCGGGACTGATGGTGAATTGCGGGTTGTTAGGGTTCGGCTGATCAGGAATTTCGATCGGCTGTCCACCCTGCGGCTGACCGATGATCTGGGCGGCATTGTCGTCGTCGTTTGCGTTGTCTGCGGCCGGCTGCTGTTCTGGCTCTGGCTGGAAGATCATGGCAGCCAAGTCGCCACTCCAGCGGAGCTTCTTCTTGCCTGCAACGTCTTTCAAGGCTTCGAAGACCTGCTTTTTGGCCAGGCTGTTCTCGGCATCACGTAGCGGGTCGAGCGCCTTTTCGACGTTGTCACGAGATGCGTTGCGCAGAGAAACGAGCGTCGTTCGGTAGGCGTCGCTGTGGGATGGGGTGTCCAAAGCGCGAATGACTTCGCCCCAGCTGCGAGCCGAATCCGATTCACCTCGGAGGATGGCAGTGCCTTCATTGCGATAAACCTGAAGGCTGACCTTCTTTTCCGAATTGGTAGGCAGCGTCATCATCGTCATGGCTCCTTCGGCCGAGATGCTGACGGGAATTCGCTTGCCGACAAGTTTTGCGATGCCTGATTCCAGGGTTTCCCCTCGGAGGTTGTTTAGCTTGATCTCTAGCTCGACCAGGCCATCGCCTAGGTCTTTGCTGCGCTGGAATAACGGCTTGGGTGGAGCGACATTCGTTTGGGCTTCGGCCGTTCGAACGCGTAGTTCCGAGGAGTTCAGTTCGACAGGCCTAGCTTGGGTCTGATAGCCGGATTGCTTCACGAACTCGGCAATTTGCGTCTGAACGGCTTTTGGCGCGTTGACGACGAGCTTGCCTGAGGATTTATCCCCATGGATAACCACGTCGGGGTTGCCATTGAAAAGCTGTTTCATAACGCTTGTCAGGCCGTCCAGCTTTTCTGGATTGATTGGATACGACTCGGTACTGCGAGCAGGTGTCTGTTCCTGTGCGTAGACAGGGCGAGCAGGCGTCTGTTCCTGTGCGTAGACAGGGTAAGACAGAACACCACTAACAGCGACGACGAGAGCGCCGACCAGTAAACGTGTCATTTTGAATCGATCGAAGGGGCTGACCATCCGTTGTCCTCACTTGCATTTGCGCAGCTATGTAGCTGGATTACCGCGCACCTCGCACTACATGGAATTTTCGGTAGTACACGAATTACCCCTACACCGATTTCAACCGTTACAAGCGATAAATATTCGCACCGTGTTAGACTTTGACGGCTGGCGAACCCTCGTTAAAAGAGACATGCCGCCAGCTAGCTGGCGGCATGTCCGGTTTTTGTCGTGTTTTTTTGATTCGAGAAGGAATCGCCTAAAGTTCTCCCGCCGGGCCCATCGGCGTGGCTTCTGCCAGCGGCTGGCCAATCGAGAGAACGCGCAGGTCCCCTTCGATCTCGATGATTACCTCCCGGTCTTTCACGTCGACGACTTTTCCCTTGAGGGTACCGACCGAGAACGTATCGCCAGGGCCTAATCGCAGCTGCTGATTCTTCGGGCGGTTGTTAAGCCAGGCTTTTGGCTGACCGCCGACGGCAACCGTGCCGGTGAGGAAAGTGAACTTCGCTTCATCAAATTCCGGCCGCCGCGGCGATGGGTCGGGCATCGGTTCCGGCTTAGGCTCAACGACCTTGACCAACAACTCTTGGGTGGTGCTCTTGGGTGGAAGGCGACTGTCGCGGGCTTCGACCGTGATTTTGTATTCCCCCAAGGCATCCGGAGTCCATTGAAGCGACCCGCTCTCGGAAAGCTCGACGCCTGGTGGTGGGTCTTTGCCAAGATAGAAGGTCACACGGTCCTTGCGGTCAGGGTCGCTGGCACTCAGGCGAAACCGGAGGGGCCGTTCTAGCTCCGCTTCGACTTCGGTCTTCGACGTAAACAGCGGCGGCTTGTTGGCAGGGGCAAACAGATTTCGCTGGAGAATGACGTCGACGTAATCCTTCAGGTTGCCGTGGGCTAGTTCAGGAAGACGCACGTCATCGGCTTGAGGAACTTCCTCGGTTCCGTCCAGGCTGAGTACGGAAACGTTCATCGAGATGTCGAGAAGCTCGGAATCCTTGACCGGAACCATCGTCAGCTTGCTGAACTTGTGCAGAATATTGAACGAGTAGAACTCGTAGCTGAACTGGACGAACTGTTCCATCGTGGCCTGGCCATTGATGGTGAACATATGCTGGTAGTGGTTTCCACCACGGCGTCCGTTGAGCGGCTTGATGACGATATCGTCGAAGCCTGTTGACTCAAGCGTTTCGCGAAGTCGTTCCTGATAGAAGGACTGGCTGGCACGGATGCTTTCCGGTAGCGCGTGCCGTCGGTACGTGACCATGCGGTCCATGGCCATTTCCGCTTTTGCCTCGACGAACTCTTCGTCTTTCAGGCGTTTCGAGAGGGTTTCAATCTGGCGATCGCGACTACTGAGCGCCGAGGAATACTGGTTCATGAAGTAATAGCCACCCACCGTCAGCAAGCAGACGCCTACCAGGATGGCCAAGACACGTTCGCGCTGGGTCATGACTGGTCTCCTGTGCTGCTAGCCGCGTCGGTAGTTGGTTCTGCCTGTTCGACCGCTTCTTCCGTGGCTTCCGTCGAAACTTCGGACGATTCACTCGTTTCCTCTTCTGCCGCCGATTCGGTCTTGCTTGTTTCTTCGCGAGGGGCAAAGCGATCGGTCCCGTCCGGGGTAATGGTTACGTACTCTTGGAAACTGATCGTATAGTTGTCGCCGTAGACGCGTTCTTGAGACCCTTTGCCGAGAACGGCGTGGTGTTCATCCATCAAGCTCGTTTCGATCTTGCGAATCACGGACTGATCGGCAACGTAACCTTCCAATGTCGTCGTGCCCCCTTCGTTGTTGCTGGGCTGCATATGGATACGCGTTGTGATCATTTCATCGGCGGAGGGGAGTTTCTTCGACATGCGGTAGATTTCGTCGAGCCACTGCGCGTCGGCAGCCACCCAGTTGTCGATCTCGATGACCTCTTCCTCCAATTCCACCAAAGGCTTGTTCGACTGTTGCAGCTTGGCGATGTCTTCCTTCAATTGGGCGATCTCAGCGTCGCGCGAGGAAATGCCACTGTACATCAGGTAGGTCACCAGCAACACGACGGAAGCCGCCGCGAGACCAGATAACGCGAAGATGCGTTTGCGATCCGGCGGATCTGGTTTTCGTCTGGGATTGAGGAAGTCGATCGTGGCGTGATGCGACGATCCATCGGCCAACAGAGTTCCGATGAGTGCGCCAAACTGACTGGCGATTTCCGGCGAAAGTTCGACGTTACTCGATACGTGTTCCGCAGTGAGTGGATCGAGAAACTCGACCGTCGCTTTGAGTTCATTGCCCAGCGTACGCCATGTTTCTGGCGAGGAGGGTTGTCCGAGAATCACAATTTGCGTGATTGACTCGGAGTTGCTCTTCGACTGGGCGGCAAGCATCGTACGGCGGATTTCACCTTGCAGAGCATGAACGTAATGCTCGGTATTGGGCTCGCCGGGTAGACGGGTCGAACGCGTCAGAATGACGTCACCCTGGCTGACCACGGTAAGTTCGACGCGATCTTCCAGGATCTCGACGATCAGGAATGTCTGCCCGGCCAGACGAGATTGGCTGGCCACCAGGTGAGCTGCCCCGAACGAACGAACGTAAAAACTTTGCGGCTGGATCTGCACCTGAACGCAGATCTTCTGGCAGCTTTTCAGATTCTTCGCGGAAATCGCGGCGGCGTGCACGCGTAACTTGCCGTCCTCGGCCGGCGGCATCTTGATAAAGTCAACGACGCCATCGTCACCCAGATTGGTACATTCGCGAATTGCCTGATAGCGAACGATGTCCGGGAGTTCGTCATCGGGGACCGGCGGAACGGCGACGACCTGGAGTTCGATCGACGACCGGTTTACTCCCACGATCGCCGGGAGTTTGCTCAGCCCATGCGCGGCGACTTGATCGGTAAGCAGCCGCCCAACCCGACTTTCGACCGAGGGCGGTTCGGTCCCTTCAGGAGGGAGGGGCAGGGGGAAGTGTAGGGCCTGATCGACGACGATACTCGATCCGCGCTGGCGGGCAACCACCATGCGGAGAGATCGCGAGTCCCATTCTATTGCGAGTTTCTTAGCCATAGTTCTATTGTATTTCGCAGGCTTATCGGTGCGTGCCGAAAAATGCTCGGCAGACCATGGAAATCAGTTGATTTGTCCGTCGTCGAGCCCCAGTTCTACTCCTAAAACTTCCAGGGGATGTCCTCGACCGAGTTCGGAAATATCACGCCACAACATGACCTTGGGCTGGGGCTGCGTGGCGTCGATCACGACTTCCTGGCGGCTAAACGCACTTCCATCCTCGAAGTAGCCGACCACTTGGGCTCGATAGACGTCACCACCGCCGCAGACAAACGGCGAGAGCGAAATCATCTGCTGGGTCGTAACGATGCCACGCAGTAGGATCCAGGTCTCGTGACGCGTTACGGGGTCCTCCGGGTCAGGAACCGGTAGACGTTGCTCGAGAATCTGTCCAGCAATCTCTTCATCCATCCCGGGGATTCCCAACAGGACCTCATAAGGGGCCTGGTTGATATTGATGCGCCCGGGAATGATCGGAGATGGGTTGATCGTCATTTTGTCCATCATACTCGGCAGGTAGACGTTCATGGCTATGATGCCGTCCTCGAACGGGGACTGCATGGTCACGGTGCGATTGCCTTGCTGCACTTGTACGGACGCACCGATCAGTTCCAGCACGTTGTTGATCTTCGTTTGACCCTGCTGCGAGAGATCGAGACTGACGGAACCGCCGCCGCCACTCGCTCCACTACTGCCGCCACTACTATTGCCGCCGCTGTTCTGACTTCCGCTGCCCCCATACAAGCGATAGGCACAAATGAAATCGGCGTACTCAACCGGAAAGATCGCTGTGATGTTATCGTGCAGGGTTTGCAGGTTTTCTTCGTTCAAGTAGATCTTCGGCTGACCGGAATCGGAATAGTTTTTCTCCATGCTCACCAGCGTGAGATACGATGACCACCCGAGGTCGGGAACCAGTTCAAGCATCTCCATGGCCTGCTGATCGCCATCGGCTGGGGGAGCCCACTCGTGGTCATCGACCAGACCGTTGCGGTTGGTATCGCGACCGAACAGAAGCTCTGGTGTAACGCCGCGTACCAGCAGAAGTTCTTCGACAGTTTCCAGCGGGCCGTTCTTGGGATTGTAGGGAGGATCGAGCGTGTTGTAGTAGTCGAACTCGGCCCCGAGATCACGTGGTTCGTCGTCCTCGTCGATGTAGTCGAGAATGCAATCAGCGATCTCCTCATTCATGCCGGGCAACGCCATTAATAGCGCACGCCCCGATCCTTCGGTTTGCCCTTCCAGCATCAGCAAGGCATTCAAATTGACGCGGCTTGATTCATCTTCCAGACCGAAGCGAATGCCTTCGATCGAGCCGTCTGCATTGAGGGCCGGAGCGAGGACCGAAAAACGGCCGCGGGATTCGGCCGATTCATCCGGATAGACGAGAATCCCGCGCATGATGTCAGGGTTGTCGTAGATGCCGCCTTGCTCGTCGATTAATTCCTGCTCTTGTTCCAGAAAGACGCTCAGCATGGCGATGCCACTCTCGGCAACGTTGCGGGCCTGAATCTGACGACCGGTCAGATGCGTGGCTTTATTCTCGATGAACATCAGTTCGGTATAGGCGTAAGCCGAGAGGGTGATCATCATCACGACCACCAGCACGACGAACAGTACTACGCCACGTTTCGATCGAAGGCGTTTTCGCGGAGTGCTCATAGGGCGGCATCCTCGCTCATCGTATCGGTCGAATCGAGTTCTTCTTCCGGCTCTTCATATGGCTTGGCGGTGGGGATACGTATGAGTCGCCGGAAAACCTGGCCGACGGGGTTCGCGGCATCCTCTACCGGTACCCCAATCGCGCCGTCAGCCAACAGTGCCTGGGTCATGTCGTGATCGCGAATCGCGATGATGACGTCGACCGCCATCGGCAATCCGCCCATCGCTTCGGAGTCCCATTCCTCGACCCACTCGAAGCCGTCGAAGTAACGAAACTGCAGAAGGGAAACCTCGGGAGCGAGAATCTCGGCGGAGGCATCCAAACCGGCCGAATCTCCGTTGTCCAGTGCGTACTGGGTCACCGCTCGGTCAAGTTCACGTCTTACCAGGCCAAACTGTGTTTCCGTGATGCCTGCGTCGCCAACCGTCCCGCGCCCCAGCGAGGAAACGCCTGGCTGCAATAGAAAATAAGTGACGGTCTTGATATCGCTGGGGATATCGCCGATCTCACGGGAGCGAAAACTGGTGTACTGCGGATCGTACTCGTCGATCCGCGGAATGCGGCTGATATCGACCTGCAGTTCGTAGGCATTGCCGTAAAGACCAATCGTCGTCGGCAGAACGCCTGACGTCGCGAGTTCCTGAGTATTCGAACCAGCCAAGGCATCTTCGGCCAGGGTCGGATCGAGGCCTGCACTTGCGGCCAGGTCGCCGGCGCCGCCGGCAAGTGAATCGGCCGCGAGGGCTTCGACGGATTCAAAGTCGATTTCATTCTTCCAGATGGCACTGCGCAGGTCCGTCTCCATTCGGCGCATGACCGCCCGGGCCAACTGGGCTTGCTCGATGCTCGTTTGGCTCTCGGTCACCTGAAACAGATAAAACCGAATAGCGCCCCCCAGTGCCAGCAGAACCAGCACGGAAAGGGACGAAGCGAGGAGCACTTCCAGCAGCGTGAAACCGTCTTGCATTCGGCGCTTCATTAGATGGCTCCCCCGACTTCGAGTGGAGCTCCATCACTGGATTCGGGGATCTCTTCCAGGGCTAATTCGGGGTCGCGCATCCAGCGAACGATTTGAAACGAATCGTTTTCGGCCGTCGACTGGGCCCCGGCGCGACGGACTTGTACGGCGACCATGATCAGGCCATCGACCGGAGCTGGCTCCCAATTGATGCTGTAGACCCACGGCGTATCCTGTTCGACCGTGAGCGTGGAAAGATCGCTCGTCATGGTGACGTTCATGTCAGTCACCGGATCTGGTGGAATCAGCCCGAGCGCAATCTCTTCCATGATCGTCTCGGCGATCATTTGCGCTTCGGTCAGTCCTTGCGCCTGCTGGGCATTCTGAAAACCGAGACCAACCAATTGCCCAAGAAGTGTGAGCGATACGGCCAGAATGGTCAGGGCCAAGATGACCTCAATGAGGGTGAAGCCTTGTTTGCGATTGGGGTTGGTTGCCAGCATTTAATCAACACCCCCATCATCGAGGTCAGGGTCTTGGATACGCGCGATCCCAGTCAGGCTTCGTAGCTTGATGGAGGTAATCGTCCCGCCATCGCCGCGAAGAAATACCGTGGCGTCCGAGGCGGTACCGTCCGGGTAGAACAAGATGGGACGAGACCATCCGCTGATGTCCATATCTCCTCCTTGTTCCTGCTCGAGCGTATAGCTGCGAATATCGGCTTCGATGTTGTCACCGGCAAAGACGACTCCTTCTTCCAGCATTCCATGGATCGTTTCGGCTTCGACCGAATCGAGAACGACGCTCGAAACGCCGATCCCTTGGCTTGTTCCGGCCAGGCTGTTTTCCAGTTCGTCGCTGCTACGCACGAAGGGGGCAACGGCGAAATTGCCGGTCTCTTGCTGAAAGCGAAACATGCGAATACGGCCTGATTCCATCGCTTCGACGCGGGCCCGCATAAACTCGGTCTGGATCTTTTCCGCCGAGACCGTCAAGCGATGGCCTTGCAGCGAGTTGTAAACCGCCGGCGTGCCCAGGCCCACAAGGACGACCAGGATGGCTAGTACTAATAGCAGTTCCAGCAAGGTAAACGCTCGGTGGCCACCGGCAGTGACGGACTGCGGTGTTCGCCTGGCGTTTCGAGTTGCTGGAAATCGGATCAAGGGGATTTGCCTGATTCTTTATACGGCAGATGCCATGTCCACATCGGCGCGGCACGATCAGCTGGATGCATGCTCACGCGGACGTGGGCATGGCACCCACCATGGCTCTCAACAAATTGGGACGTTAGCCGTTGATGTCGTCTTCGGTGCCGCTGGCCCCGTCAGGACCCATCGACCAGACCTTATAATCTGCGCCGTTGACTTCGTACTGGTATTCGTTTTCCCATGGGTCGAGCGGAATGGTGTCCTCTTCCCAGTAAGGACCTTTCCACTTGTTGCCTTTGTCGTCCGAAGGCTGGGTGATCAGGTTGTCGAGCGATTCGGGGGCCTTGTTCATGTTCAACTTGTAGAACTTGATGGCGCTCTCGATGCTTTCGACCTGGGTTTTGGCGGCCTTTTCCAGGGCTTGCTTTTGGACACCAAACACGGAAACACCCACGATCGAGCCGAGAATCACCAGGATCACGAGCACCAACAAAACTTCAATGAGCGTAAAACCGGCTGTCGCACGACGGCGACGTCGAGAAAGGGTCATGAATATTATCTCCTTACAAATTGGGTGTGTTTGCTAACGAAAGCGCAATTGATTGTTTGACTTACAACGCACTGCTCATCCGGAAGACAGGCAGCAGCAATGCGATCACGACGATCAAAACGATGAACGCCATGACCAGCAACATAATGGGCTCCAACAAGCGAACGGCCAAATCGAGCCGACGCGTAGTTCTTCGTTCCAGGCCGTCGGCTATTTCGACCAAAACGCGATCGAGCGAATTGGATTCTTCCGCGACGCTGATCATTTCCACGACCGTCTTGGGGAAATAGCCTGAACTGCTTAGTGGCGAGGCAAGCGATTCCCCGGACGAAATATTCTCGGATGCCTCTTCAATGGCCGAGGCCAGAATGCGATTACCGGCTGCTTCGCGGCTTATCTCCAATGCCCGAAGAATGGGAACCCCGTTCTTCAGCATGGTACCCAGCACGCGGCAGAACCTGGCGACGGACAAATCGAGCATGATCGAGCCAAGTAGTGGTACTTTAATCTTGAAATAGTCGAGTCGGCGTTTGCCGATTTCAGATTTCAAGGCCGTCCGAAAGTAAACGAACAAGCCAATGATCCCTATTAAGATAAACAGTCCGTAGCTGTTCAAGGTTCCGCTGAACCACAGCAGCCAGTCGGTGATTGCCGGCAGTTGGCCGCGTTCTCGTAAGCGAGCGAACATCTCTTCAAAGCTGGGCACGAAGAATACGATCAGGAACGTCAAAATGACCGAGCCCACAACGGCCAGAAAGATCGGATAAGCCAACGCACTCAGCGTGCGACCTTTGAGGTCTTCCTGCTCTTCGGTGAACGCGGCGACACGTTCCAGGGCGTCTTCCAGGAAGCCACCCTCCGCGCCGGCACGAACCATGTTGATGGCCATGTCGCTGAAAGCACGGGGGTGCCTCGCCATCGCCGCGTCGAGCGGTTCCCCTTCCTCGACCCGGCCGCGTACGTCTTCCAGCACGGCTTTGAGGGCCGGATTCGAGGCCTGTTCGTTCAGCACGTTGAGCGATCGCATCAGCGGAACGCCACTGCGAACCAGCGAAGCCAACTGGGCGTAAAAGGTCGCCGCTTGCTGCGGGCTGACTCGCTTGCCACCGATGCGGAAACGGGTACCTTGCTTCTCCAGTTTGACTTCAATCGGGAAGAGGCTTTTCGCATTGAGCGAATTGATGACCTCGCCTTCCGACTGCGCAGTCAACTTGCCAGAGACCTTTTGGCCCTGCATGTTACGTGCGACATAAGCGAAGTCTGGCATGATCTTGGGTAGGCTCGGGGTAAGGAAGGACCTGTATTGTACTAGTTTCCGCGAAGATTATCACTCTTGGTGACGCGAAGAATTTCCTCGACGGACGTTTGTCCGCTCAGGGCTTTACGCCAGCCATATTGCCGCAATGTCGACATCCCTTGTTTGATGGCGGCTTGCTTGATTTCCCAGGTGCTCACGTTGTCGTGAACCATCTGACGGAGATCTTCCGTCGAAGTCAGAAGCTCGTAAATGCCCATACGTCCGGTGTAACCGACACCACGGCACTTGCGGCAACCGACCGGGTGAAAGAGTCGCTTCTCGTCTTGCTCTTGCAAGTCATCCCACGGAAAGTCATCTGGCAGGTCGACTCGGTGAACTTCATGCGGCTCTTTGCACTCGGGGCACAAACGACGCACCAGACGCTGGGCCATGACACCTTCGACCGTCGATGCGATCAGGAACGGTTCGACCCCCATGTCCACCATACGGGCAAACGCCCCGGCGGCATCGTTGGTGTGCAGCGTGCTGAACACCAAGTGACCTGTAAGGGAAGCTTGAATGGCGTTTTCGGCTGTTTCCAAGTCACGAATTTCACCCACCAGGACCACGTCGGGGTCATGACGCAGGATGCTTCGCAGCGAAGCACTGAACGTCAGGCCGATTTTCGCGTGGACTTGAATCTGGTTGATCCCGTCGAGTTGGTATTCCACTGGGTCTTCGGTCGTGATGATCTTGGTTGCTTCGTCCCGAATTTCCAGCAGAGAACTGTACAGGGTGGTGGTCTTACCAGAACCGGTCGGCCCGGTGACCAGGATGATGCCGTGCGGCTGGCGAATGATCTTTTGGAATTGGGAATAAACGTCTCGGTCCATCCCCAGCTTTTGCAGATCGAGGGTGAGAGAGCCTTTATCCAAAATACGCATGACGATGCTCTCGCCATGGATCATGGGGATCACCGACACACGCACGTCGATTTCGCGACCGCGGACTTTCAACTTCATGCGGCCGTCTTGCGGCAATCGCTTTTCGGCGATGTTCAGCCGCGACATGATCTTCAAACGGCTGATGATGGCGGCCTGAAAGTAGTTGATTTCCGGCGGGACTGGCTGCGAGTGGAGCATGCCGTCGATACGGTAACGGATGACCACGGTATTGTTCGATTGTGACTCGATATGAACGTCACTGGCCCGCGACTCGATCGCTTCCAGCAGGATTTCATTCACCAGGCGGATGACCGAAGCCTCTTGTTCGATCTCGGCCAGTTCGCCCCCTTCGTCGTCGAGATCTTGTAAAAGCTCAACGCCACCCGCTTCCTCTTCTTCCTTTCTAGCCAACATCCCTTCGACCGTCTCGCCGCCGACGCCCAAATTGGCTTTGATCAGCTTGGCGATCTCGGTGCGGCCAGCAAGGACCGGGACGACACTCAATCCGGTTGCGGAAGCAACTTCGTCCAAGGGGTACAGGTCGAAAGGATCGCTCGTCGCAACGACAATGCTGCCATTCTCACGCCGAACCGGGAGGAGGGATTGCCGATAGATCAGCCGCTGGGGAATGGTCTTGATAAGGGTCGTGTCGATCTCGGTGTGATTCAGGTCGATATAATCCAGGCCCACTGCGGTGGCCAACGCTTTGAGAGCTTCGTCTTCTTCCACAAAGGAAAGTTGCACGGCCTTCGGGATGAAGTCCGCGCTTGATTCTTGTTCGTTACGAACGATCTCGGCCTGTTCCGGCGTCAACAGTCCGCAACTCAACAGAATTTCACCAGCATCGACCATGAAGTCTTATCGCACAGATAGGAGGGAGAGGATGGAAATCAGGTTACCGCGCCTGACCGATTGCCAGCCACCAGTTTAGGGGCGGACCATTCGAGGAGAACGGGGGATTAGGCTTTAGCTTGCTAAGTATTAAACGTTTTACAACCACTATTTGTTTCGCGAATTCCCGAATCCGTGCTCCAGGATTCCGATCTTAACGGTTAACCCCTCGCCAGTAGTTCTGGCGAGGGGTCTGTTTTGAATGGGCAAGCTCTATTGTAAGAGGCTGTGCAGCAACGAGTTAGATCTCGCCGTCGTCATTTCCGCCGCGACCGCCAGGACCCCGTTGACCACCGCGGCCGCCCCCTTGGAAGCCACCGCGATCTTGTTGCAGATCAAACGGTTCGCCGACCAACTCTTTCCACTTCTTTTGCTGCTCTGGGGTTAGCATCTGCAGCAGTTCGGCATCGGCCTGCTTGCGAAGTTCTTCGATCTTTTCTCGCATTTCGTTCTGCAACTCTTCGGCCTTGTCGCGAAGGTCAGCCAACTGGGTTTCGGAAAGCCCCAAAGCTTCCGAGATGTTTGGATTCGCGAACGAAACACCACCACGGCCGCGTGACTGCTGTTGAACCTGGATCTGCTTCAAACGCTGCAATTGGGCAGGCATCAGGACCTTTTCGAGGTCTTTTTCCATGTCTTCACGAGCGGTACGCAGCTTGTCGAACATCTCACGGCGTTCGTCTTCGCTGGCGTTACGCATGCCTTGGAACATGTCTCGCATGCTCTCACGCATTTCCTGGCCTAGTTCGCGAATGTCTTCCAACTGGGAAGGAACGATCTCGAGTTCCTTTTGAACCGATTCGTTGTTCAATAGGCCGAACAGGTCGCCACCACCACCTGGGCCACCGAAACCACCTCCAGGACCGCGTCCACCAGGACCTTGAGCCATGGCCGAATTGGCAGCGAGAACAACAGCCGCAGTGCAAACCAAAGCCACTAAGAATTTCATCGAAGCACCTTTCAGAATAGGAATGAGTCTCTCCCCCGGAGTGGGGTGGTTGTATGGAGTCTGTCGTGTCTCGCGAAAGCGTACTGCCGACAGGGGGAATCTACATAAGAAAGGTCAACCATCACGATCATTCAAGGTTCCGGTCTATTTCGAAATTACGGCTCAAATTCTTGATTTTTGATCAGATTCACTACCTATGGCACAACTCTTCCACGGCCAGTGGGGTTTAACGCTATGGCCTCACAGTAAGTACACTGATAGGTCAGCCTCATTTCGATTTCACTCTGGTGCGGAAACTGGATCATGCCCATGATCGCTAGGTCTTCATTTCGCCTTGGCTTGTTGGTTGCTTCCCTGGCATTGGCCATTTTGGCTGTCGATGCTCTCTTTGCGCAAGGCCCACCACGTGGTGGCTTTAGTGGCCGACCAGGCGGCGGCTTCGGTGGTCCAGGCGGTCCTGGTGGTGACTTTCGACGTGATCGTGGTGGAGACGACAGCGACCGAGACCGTGGACGGGAGGAAAGTGACCGAGACCGAGACCGTGGCAGTGACCGTGGCGATCGCAGTCGGGGAGGATTCGACCCAGCCGAGATGCTGCGCCGCATGGATCAAGATCGCAATGGCAAGATCGAAGGGAGCGAGCTTGAAGGACGCGGTGGCGAGTTCGTCCGACGGATGCTCAACGGAACAGGAATGGAGAACAGCAACAGCATCAATATCGAGGATGCCTCGAAGGCAATTCAAAAGGCCCGCGAACAACGCGAAGCCGGCGTGGAATCGGCAAGCATGAGTTTTGGTGCCTCTTCCGACGCGAAGCCTGCTGCGGGTTTTGACGCACCACCGCCGGTGAATGGCAAATCACTCGAAGAGCGTTTCGGCAAGACCGTCGTTGATCAGGTGATGGGCATCATGTCGCGTTACGACAAGAACAAGAACCACTATCTGGATGGTCCCGAGTGGTCGGAAGTTCGCTGGAGAGATGATCCGACTCAAGATGATACGAACAAGGATGGACGTCTTTCGATCGAGGAACTTTGCCAGCGGGTAGTTCGCAGTAACGGGGGCCGAAGCAGCGACCGGGATGATAGCCGTGCGGAGAACCGAGAGAGCGGAGATCGTGGAGGAGACGACCGTTTCCGGCAATACGCAGAGAGCTTGCTTCGCCAGAATGATCGCAATAAGAACGGCGTTTTGGAAAAGGACGAATGGTCTCGGCTTCGCGGCAATCCGGCCGACTATGACAAGAACAATGACGGCAAAATCACCGTGGAAGAGTTAACGCAGAGGTCGGAAAGCTACGGGCGTGGGCGTTCCTCACGCAGTGCATCGAGCGAACAGTCAAAGCAGGAAACTTACCGGTTTCTCACCGCGACCGAACGCCTTCCCAAGGGGCTGCCAGACTGGTTTCTGCGTAACGATCAGGATGCGGACGGCCAGATCATGATGCATGAATTTTCAACCTCTTGGAGTTCCTCTAAAGTAAGCGAATTCAACCAATACGACCTCAACGGCGATGGGGTGATTACCCCCAAGGAAGCTCTTGATTCGGGGAAAGGCTAGTAAAATCCCCGGATATCGTGCGTTTGTTAAGGTTCGTCAATTATTCTGGACAAGGTAAATAATTTGATTTACAGCTTTTCGCACGACCGCTACGTTCAGATTCGATGAAAGCAAACCCCATTTCTATCGTCCAAGCACCTGACGCATGAGGTTGGTGTTTTTTCGGCGATAGATACTTTCACTAATCGTCGTGGGTATGATCGAAATACGCCATAAGTCATCCGGAGAGGTGCTTCGCCAAATCAAACTCAAAACCTTGGCAGGAGCGAAGCTTTCGAGCCTTCCATTGTGCGGGGCGTGGCTGGTTGAGCAAAACTTGACCGAAGCGATTCTGGACATCGCGGATCTGCGCGAAGCCGACTTGAGCCGTTCGATTCTGGAGAAAGCGAGTTTTCAGGATGCGTGTCTGGCGGGTGCGAACTTGGCTCACGCGGCTGCCCATGGGGCTGACTTTTCCAACTCGAAGCTTCGCGCGGCCGCACTGACCGAGGGTGATTTCAATGGGTGTAGTTTTCGCTACGCCGATATGAACGGTGCCAGCTGCGAAGGGGCCAAGCTTTCGGATTGCGACCTGAGCATGGCGAAACTCCGTGCCAACTTCTCGCGGGCGAACTTGAATCGCTCTGACTTGCGGGCCTCGGATCTGAAGGGGGCCAACCTGCGCCGGGCAACTCTGAAAAACGCCTGTCTGGAAGGAGCGATCTTTATTGGGGCTGATCTCACCGACGCGAACCTGGAAGGGGCCAAGTTGACGGGGGCCAAGTTTTTCAATGCCATCCTGCGAGGGACCATCCTGGAAGATTCCGAGATGGATGTCCGCGTGGGAAGTGGTGCCATGGCGAAAAAGAGCAAACCGACTTCCAAGTCATGGTGGAATGTTTGGAGCTAACGCCAGAACCGAATCCATTTACCCAATTGCCAACTTCGCAAGTTGCTTGATGGGACACCCCGCTGGGCTGTCGTGCATCGTGAAAATTTCGTGAATTTGAAACGATGTCATGCTGAGAGGTTCTCAGACGCGGGTATACCTGTAATTCGAATGTTCAGTAAACGCTATGCTAACAATTCGATGGTATCGTGATCCGATGAGCCAGGTGGTCGACTTCCCAATCGGAATTCTCCACGCTGGAGATCATTGAACGTAATGCGATACCCGATGCCATAGTTGTTCGAAGTGTGTCCTCGCTTGTCCCGATTTTTCTTCGGGCAACGCGAAGGTGGTACACGACGATTGTTCCCTTTCTCATTTTTCGGGATCGTAGGAGAGTTCTGCATGCCCACCATCCTGATCGTCGATGATACGCCGGTCGATTTGCATTTGATTGAGGCCATTCTGAAGAAGGACCCTGCGAACGACTCGATCGTCAAAGCGGGGCATGGCATGGAAGCTTTGGAAAAGCTGCATGCGATCAGCGAAGAGGTCGATCTGGTCGTCACTGACCTGAATATGCCAGAAATGAATGGTCTGGAGTTGGTGATGCGCATGCAGACCATCTATCCAGAAATCCCGGTGATTCTGACAACCGCTCACGGAAGCGAGCAACTTGCCGTCCAGGCCCTGGAACAGGGAGCCGCGTGCTACGTTCCCAAGGCGCTAATTGCCGAACGATTGGTGCCGACCGTCCAGCAGGTTCGTGCTCTGGGTATCGCCGAAAAGAATTACGAGCGTCTGACCGACTGCATGCGGACCGCCGAGTTCACTTTCGAACTGCATAACGAGCCCGCGTTATTTGAACGTCTTGTTGAAATGCTTCAGCAAATCTGCGGAAGCCTGGGAGTCTGCGAGGACAGCGGCCAGGTCCGGCTGGGCATGGCGCTGGAAGGTGCGTTGTTCAGTGCCTGCTATCGCGGAAACCTTGAATTGACACTCGACGAAATTGATCAACTTCAGCTAGGAAAGCCCGAGGCCTTGGCTTTGGTCGAGTCTCGCCGGATGGCCGAGCCGTACAAAGAGCGTACGGTTCGCGTTGCGGCCAAGATGTCGTCGACCCGAGCACAATTTGAAGTCGCCTTTGATGGACCTGGCATCGATCCGGCTACGATCCCTGATCCCAATGCGGCCAACGCCTTGGATCGCATCGGTAATCGTGGTTTGGTTTTGATGCAGGCATTCATGGACGAATTCGAATTTGATGAGGCGTCGAAGACCATCAAATTCGCCAAAGTTCGAACGGATGCCTCCTAAGACCTGGGATAAAAAATTCGTTTCCCGAACCGAGAACCGTCGCTGCGACGACCTGATGATATATTCTGATCTGTCTAAACTGTTAAGCAATTCGACTGTCGCCGAACTTCCGGCATACGACATCGCAGTCGACGCTTCTACCCATACTAAGGAAGTTGAAGAGATCTTCAACGCCAATCATGATCTTCCCGGAATTCTGATTCTGGTCGAAGATCAACTGCTGGGGGTGGTCTCGCGTGAGAAGTTCCTTGAGTACATGAGTCGTCTCTTCTCACGCGATCTGTATTCGCAGCGTCCCGTGCGACTTTTGTACGAAGCGATCAATATCAAACCATTGGAGTTGACCAACGAAATTGGCATTCACGAGGCGGCACGGGCCGCATTGAGTCGCCCCCGTGACATTGCCTACGAACCGATAGCGATTCGCTGCGCCGAAAAAGCCTACCGCTTGATGTCGGTCCATATGCTGATTCAAGCCCAGTCGCATTTGCTGGCTTTGGCGAACGACATGATTCAGCAGCAAAAGGAGGTCGCCGATGCTGCGAACCAGGCCAAGGGACAGTTCCTGGCGAACATGAGCCACGAGATTCGCACTCCAATGAACGGCATCATTGGTATGGCGGATATTCTGCTGGAAACGCAGTTGACCGATTCGCAGCGGGAATATCTTCAGATGATCAAGACCTCAGCCGACGCACTGGTCGGGGTGATCAACGATATTCTCGATTTCTCGAAGATCGAAGCCGGCAAACTCATGTTGGAAGAGATCCCATTCCAACTGCGCGAGGCGTTGGGCGACTTGATGAAAACGATGGCCTTCCGCGCCCACGGTAAGGGCTTGGAACTGGTCTGCCACATTCGGCCTGATGTGCCCGCGGAAGTGCTGGGCGATCCTGTGCGTTTACGGCAGATCATCGTGAACCTGGTCGGCAACGCGATCAAGTTCACCGAGTCGGGCGAGGTGGTTCTGCGCGTCGAGAGTCACGACACCGATGACGAAGGGTTTGTCAAACTTCAATTCAGCGTCATCGATACCGGGGTGGGAATTCCGGAGTCGGCGCTTCAGAAGATATTCGCCGCGTTCGAACAAGCCGATGGTTCGACCACGCGTAAGTTTGGTGGTACTGGCCTGGGACTTTCCATCTGTTCGCGCCTGGTCGATCTCATGGGAGGTCAGATCTGGGTGGAAAGCGAAGTCGATAAGGGGACGGCATTTCACTTTACGACGGTGATGAAAAAAGGGTATGCGACCGACGCACGACTCGCGCAGTTCCCTCGAGAGGCCCTCAAGAATCATGTGACGCTAATTGATGACAACGATTCGGCCTTGGGTGTGATTGCCGAAATGCTGGGGAACTGGGGCCTGTCTCTCAATCCGTTCCACGACGGAGGGGTAGCCTTGGCGCAGTGGAGTTCAGCGGCAGATCGCAGGACTTCGCAGCGGGTGGTGATCGTTGATGATGATATGCCGAACATCGAAGGAATTGAATTCCTGCGACGGCTGCAGTCGGACATGGGCGGACAAGATGCCAAGGCAATTCTGCTGACGCACGGCGTCATGAGCGAAAAGACCATCCAGGAGCTTCCGTGCCGGATTGACGCCGTGGTGACCAAGCCCGTTAAACAATCCGATTTGTTTGATGCCTTGGTTACGGTGTTAGGTTACGAGGAACTTGCTCGCCGTCAGGAACGTCATTCAACTACCGACGGATTGTCCGTCACGATTCGCGCGAAGATCCTTCTGGCCGAAGATAACTTGGTGAATCAAAAGCTGGCAGCACTCCTTTTGGAGAAGTGTGGTCACGAGGTACACGTCGTCGGGGATGGCAAGTTGGCCGTCGAAGCCTGGTCGTCTGGCGAGTTCGATTTGATTTTGATGGACGTCCAGATGCCCATCATGGACGGTTTTGAAGCCACGGCGGAAATACGCAGAATCCAAGCGGAGACCGGGAGAAAAATTCCAATCGTTGCCATGACGGCTCATGCGATGAAGGGGGACAGAGAACGCTGCTTGGAAGCCGGCATGGACGATTACGTCACCAAGCCGATCAACGCGAACGTCCTCTACGAGGTGATCGAGCGTGTACTCACGCAGAAAGATTCCCCAAGCCAGCCTCAGTTCAATCCGATTTCCGAAGAACCTATCGAGATGGAAGAAGTCGCTGAAGTCGAGACCTTGCCTGAACCGGTCGAGGCCGAAGAAGAGGCGACTGTTGAACTAAAGCTGGTAAATTATGCCGGCGCTCTGGCAAACGTTGGTGGCGACCACGATTTGCTGGTCACGCTGATTGGTGTCTTCAAGCAAGATAGCCAGCGTCTCTTGCAAGACATGCGAGACGCGCTTGAAAGTTTAGACGGACCGAAGCTACAGCGGAGTGCCCACAGCATGAAAGGCTCGTTTGGCTACTTCGCAGCCGAGAAAGGTATCGAAGCTGCGAAACGCATGGAAGATCACGGCCGTGATGAGAACTTCGAAGCGGCCAAGTCGGATCTGAAGATCCTCCTCGAACAATTCGAGGCGATCAGCCCCGAACTTGATTTGATCACTCGGGGCATGGTTGCGACTTAGGTTTAGCGGCCACCGCGGCCACCTCCTCCGCCAAAGCCGCCGCGCCCGCTGCCACCAGTCGGGGCACCGCCGCGACCACCCCGATCGGAGTCACCGCGTTGGCCTCCGTCCCCCCCAGAACGCTGCATCTGTTCGCGAATTCGCTGGAACATTTCCATTCGCTGACGCATTTCATCCGGATTAGGTGCTGGTGCGGCGTTATTGTTGTTGCTGGAACCATTCGTGTTGCCACTGCTCGCAGCGGTCGAATTCACGGTGATTGCCTGTCCGGTTAGCGATGAAAGAGCTTTTTGAATCGTCTCCGGATTCGAGCTGCGAACCTTGACGACTTGCATCGTTTGGTTGGTGTCATCCCCGGCCTGATCCAGCTCTTCAACCAATGCTTTCACTTCTTCAAAAAGCGGGTCAGGAGCAGACACAACCAACGAGTTGCTGCGAGTATCGACACCGATGGTCATCTTTTCCGGTTCGCTTTGGGCGCCGCCACCGCCCCCTTCGCGGCCTCCACGACCACCACGCAAGGCTCGGATGAAATCTTCCGGCGACGGCTGTCGCTGCTGCTGGCCGGAGGCGGTGCTGGCGATTCGGTCGGCATAAACCGTTTGAACGATGCTGGCAATATCTTGGGCATTGGTAAACAGAACGGGGATCATCCGCGGGGTACGCTTGGTTTCGACCTGCTCAGGACTGTGCGGCTGGTCCATGATTTTGAGTAGCTGATCGATCTTGTCCAGATCTTGCACGCTTGCCTGAATCACCAGGGCATTGAGCCGCATGTCAGGAATGATGCTCAATGAACTGCCAGAGAGGGAAGTGCTGGAACTGCTGGACCCCAAACCCATGAGCGAACCCATCAAGCCACCGCCACCACCGAGCATTTCCGAGGCGATGTCACCCATGAGCGAGCCGCTCCCATCGTCGCTGGGAGTTACGCCCGTCAAAATGCTTTGCAGCATCTGGGCCGCGACGTCCGCTTTCACGTAACGGAGATAATAGACCGAGTACTCTGCCGACGAGGAGTAGCGTGAACTCAGGGTTTCGATCAGTGCCTCAAGCTTGTCGAGTGCTTCCTGGTCTTCCGAGGCGATCACCAGGCCATTGGGCCCCATCATGACGACAATCTCGCCTGGCCGATTGGCTCCACTGGCCTCAGGGGCTGGTTTGAAATTGGAAGGGCTGGGCCCATTCGATGGAATGGGTGCCTGGGCGGTCGTGATGACCGGAGCCTGCTTGGATTGAAGTCCTGGGGTTTCGTCATCCTCGAAGGCGACGAATTGAAACGTGCTGTGTTGCCTGTGGCTCGCTTCGGAATCGAGCATTGGCTTAACGTTACGGGCCTCGTCACCAGATGAATTCCCGGTCGTTGCCGGAGATTCTGCCGGAGGCGTGCCGGGATTGTAACCTCGAACGGCCGGAGTTGACGAAGGACGCACGACGCGGATCCGGCTGGTGCTTACCGTTGGCCACAGCATTTCGAGTTCATTCAGGACGCGCTCGGCTGCCGTTCCCGAAAGGGGAATCGAACGGATGTTTCCACGTTCTGCTTTCATCGCGAGGGCAGCTTCCGGATCTTCGCCCATCTTCATGAGTAAGTCTTTGATCTGATGAACTTGCTCGCTGGTACCACGCACCAAAAGCTGCGACGTCAGTGGGTCGGCATCAATCACGGGGGCATTTGGGTTCGGCTTTTCTCCAGCACCACCGAAGAGCTTGTTGATCGACAAGACCGCCATTTGTGGGTCGACGACCATCAGCTGAATCACTTCAACTTGCTTCGAGTCGCGCTGCATCTGAGAAAGCGTTGCCTTGACGGTGGAGTGTTCGCTGCCACGAGCCAAAGCAATCAGGTTGCCGGTATTCTCATCGATCGCCAGACGAACGTCTGGGTTACCGGCCAGAAGCGTCTGCATGACCTGCAAGGTCGTTGTTGGATCGAGCGTGCCAAGGGGATAGACTTCCAACTGCAACTGATCGGCGGGAGAACTTCCCAGGCCGCCGCCAGGTACATCGACCTGCGTGATCAGCTTTTGAACTTTCTCGACCGCATCCTTCTTTCCGGTAAGGAAGATCTTGGTTCCGAGCGTATCGGTTGCCAGGCGAATCGAACCGTCCGAGGCGGTGTTGGATCCTGCTTCCATTCCCATCAGTTGGCGAACGACGGCCAAGATCTCTTCGGCCATCAGGTTCTTGGTCTCGACAACGGTGACGTCGCTGCCGAACGGGTTTTCGACCGCTTGAATCATGTCACGAATGGTACGCAGGCGACCAGCCGTCTCTGTAACGAACACTTGCTGCGAATGCGTCAAAGCCACCACGGCACCTTGAGGGCCAATCAGCTTGGTGATTTCGGCTTCCGCTTCCTCTGCGGTCATCTTCTTCAGGTCGAACAGGCAACTGACTAGTTCGTATTCGCCGCGATTATCAAGCTCGTCCATCGAGACCGTCGTCACGAGATTCGGTGGAATGCCGTCTTCCAGATTCACAACGATCAGCATCTTTTCGCGGCGTACCAGCGTGTAGCCCTTGGTCAGCAAGATGCTATTGAGCAGGTCGATGGCTTCAGACGGCGTATAGGGTTTCCCGTCGGTGTAATTGAATGTGCCTGGGGGAGGGGAGTCCATGACCAGCGACAGGTCCGATTGCTCGGCAAACCAGTCGAGCACATCTCCCCACGGCTGATAGCGAAAGCTGAACTTCATCGTGTTGTCGCGCGGAGTGCCGTCGGCATCCGACGGAGACGTCGCCGATGGCTGGGAACCCGCTGGACCACCAGCGGCAACCGGTGATGCTGCCATCTCTTCGCGGTTCGGAGGCACGACCTGGTCAGCTGGAATGGTTTCCGGGTTGTTCGAGATGCCGGCCAGTTCTTCCCATTTTGCTCGTTGCGAAGGACTCAAAAGACGGTTGGCGAATCGTTCAAATTCGCCCAGTTCACGCGGACCTGCATCCGGCTTCAAAGTGGCCTCTAGCCGCCGCGATAATTCCTCGGCTTGCCAATCGGCCAGATTCAACTGACCAGCGATCGCTGGTTCCAGGATCGAAGTAAGTCCGGCTTGCTTGACCTTCAACTTCTTAAGCTTCTCTTGCTGCTCTGGAGTGAGCAGGGCCATTGCCTGCTTTTCGGATTCGGCGACATACGCATCCAGCTTGGCTTGCTTCTCTTCGGGGGTGGCCCCTTTGAGTTCCAAAGCCAGATCGAGCGCTTGTTTTTCGCGTTCGTAGGCCAGCGTTTTCAGCTTCATGCGAACTTCATCACTTAGCTGAAGTTCGCTCGCTGCCTCGTCTTCCAAGGCAATCGCAAGGGATCCCACAAACGTGGGGTCTGCGGCGTTTAGATTGGCAAAATGAAAACTGGCCGTCAGAACAGCTAACGAAAAGGCAAAAGCCAATGCCCGGTATGGATGATTCAACCAGCAAAGCATCGTACGCATAAAATATTGCAGTTTAAGGGGTTAGCGAATGGTTTGCCTAGTTTTTGCCTGCCAAGTGCTTGGGCATAGGCAGTGATATAAGGAATGCTCTCAATCTAATCTAAACCCCACTAACCGCCCTAAGTGTCAGAATTCGGGAAACTTTTTGATATTCCAGCTGTGCCAGCGACTATTCGCCATGAAATTTGCTTGCTGGATTAGATTTGGTCGCGACAATAAATTTGCAGGGAGGCATTTCCACATACTTGGTCACGCCATTTCTCCCGCCACCAACTCATCCAGAATTCTGTTTCGCCGTAGGAAGTAGCACGAATGCCGTATCGTCGCTCTTGTATTTGCTTAGGTCTTGTGATTGTCGCTTGGGCATTGGCAAGTTCGAGTGCAACCGCTCAGAAGCGAGTGACGGTACCTGATCCGCGGGCCTTCGGACTGGATATCAAGCCAGGACTGGTTCTTTACAACGTTACCGGGAACGTCGAGTTCCGCACCGAAGATGGCGAGCAAGCGATCGGAAAGATTCAAATCGCCATCGGATCAAGCCTGGTCATCCTGCAGCCTGATGGTCGCCTGGTGACTCGCCCGATTAGCGAGGTCAAGAAGACGGATCAGCCATTCGAGGGAATGGATCGAAAGGAACTCGAAAAGCGTCTTCAGGACGAACACCCTGGTTTTCGCACGTTTACCTCTCGCCACTTCATTTTCGTTTACAACACGTCCAACGAGTTCGCCCAAGGCACGATGCGAATCATGGAATCGATGCTGCCAGGCGTGATGGCTCATGCCAAGCGGCAGAAGATCGACGTTCACGATCCGGAGGTTCCCCTGGTCGTGATCATGTTTGCCACCGAGCGGGAATACAAAGACTTTGCCCAACTTCCTGACGGTGTGGTTGCCTACTACGACACGATCGAAAATCACGTGGTGATGTACGAAAAGCCGACGCAAACGCCCTTTAAGTGGGATCTCTACATCCGTCAGGCCATCTCCACGATTTCGCACGAGGGGGCTCATCAAATCCTGCACAATATCGGAGTTCAGCAGCGTTTGTCGCGCTGGCCGATGTGGATATCCGAGGGAATAGCCGAGTACTACGCACCGACCGAATTCGGGAAACGCATGCGTTGGAAAGGGGCAGGGGATATCAACGATATGCGCATGTTTGAACTCGAGTCGTATCTTAAAGCCCGCGACGCGACCCAGGCCGACGGGACGATGGTTGACGATACGGTCGGGGCCGGCAGTTTGACCTCGACCGGTTATGCCTCGGCATGGGCTCTGACGCATTACCTGGCGTCCCGAAAGAAGATCGAATTCGACAAGTTCATGAAGAAGGTCAGCGAACTTCGTCCCTTGGAAGGTGCGATTGACCGCGGCAACGATGGCAAGGTTTCCAGCAACCAGGAAGTGTTCAAGGAGTATTTCGGAGACGACTTTGCCGGAATCGAACGTGAAGTCGTTGACCATCTAAAAAATCAGCCCTACGACCACCCGCTGAAAGAGTTCCCCCATGTGGTGGCGTCGGTTCAAGTCACGATCAACAATCGGTCCTACGGCCGGGCCAATGTCTTCCATAGCCAACAGTTGGCAGCCAAGTGGCAGCAAGAACAGGTCCGCAAGCTGGATGCCACCCAGCAGCAAAGTGCCCAGGTTGGCATGCAGATTTTCCCCAATCGCTCGGCTGCTGAACGCTTTGCAACGCAGTGGCTGCGTGCCAACAACTGACGATTTTGGCCCCCCTCTCTTTTCCCAACCACCAAAAACCCCGATAATTGGCGGAAGTACCTGGAATCGGTCTTGGTACTGACCCATCCCGGGACCCCACCTAAATGCCCGAAAGGAAATTCATGATCCGTTCACTTTGCGCCATCGCGATGGTGCTGGTCGCTCACGCGGCTTTCGCCCAGGAGATCAAATTGGAGTCGACCGAACAAAAAGCTTCCTACGCCATTGGCCGCAATATAGCGAACGAAGTTGCTAACCCCGATGTTCCCTTCGACGTTGAAGCCCTGGTTGCCGGCTTCCGCGACGGCCTGACCGGTGCCGAGTCGAAGCTCTCTGAAGAACAGGTTAGCGCCGCTCTCCAGGCATTCCAGACTCTGGTTCAGAACCATATGCAGAAGAAGGCCGAAATGGCCGCCAAAGCTGGGACGGAATATCTGGCTGATAACGCCAAGAAGGAAGGTGTCAAAACCACCAAGAGCGGTCTGCAATACGAAGTGGTCAAGCCAGGTACCGGAGCAACGCCAAAGCTGACCGACACGGTGGTCTGCCACTACAAGGGCACCCTGATCGACGGCACCGAGTTCGATAGCTCGTACAAGCGTGGCGAACCAGCTCAGTTTCCCGTTAATGGCGTTATCGAAGGCTGGACGGAAGCCCTGCAGATGATGAAGGTCGGCGGCAAGTGGAAGTTGTACATTCCTGCCAACCTGGCTTACGGTCCTCAAGGCCGCCCAGGCATTCCGCCAAATGCCGTTCTGCTGTTCGATATCGAACTGCTCGACATCGCCAAGTAGTCATCGCGATTGTCGACGCGTCGTAAATATAAGCCTGCCGCTATTGTGGCAGGCTTTTTTATGGTCGTATGCCGAGAATGCCTCCCAGCTTTGCGTGCACATCTTGCGTTTGTCGCACGACCAGAACGCGAAGATTGCTGAAGTAGAAGATACTTCCCTTGCCGCCATGAACTTCCCATGTCTCGGGATCGATCGTCGTGGTGATCAATTCAATAAGCTCGTCGGCTCCTCGCTCGTCGATCGCTCCGCCACCATTGGCTGACTTCACTTCCGACAGACTCGGTGCAGGCTCGGTGGAGCGAAGCTTCTCTAGATCATCACGAACGCTCCGAAGGCGAGAGCCTAGCTTGGCCTGCCATTTTTCCTTCTCGAATTCCGCGAACTCCTCGTTGAGCATCATCTCGGCGTAGAGGGCATAAATGCGAACGATCGCATTGCGGCGATCCTTGAACGAATCGCTCGTGGCTTCATCTCGTAGGGCAATCCTTATGGCTTTTCGGATTTCATGCGGCTCGAGCGGTTCCTGGTGTTCGATCTTAGCTGGATTGAACTCGCTTGCCGAAGAGTTTGACTCGAGAGAAGGGGGCGCGGAGATAACGGCTAACAGGAAGAGCAGGGAGGTCATGAGAAACTCCTTCGAAATGGGAACAACACACTGTGTCGAGTTTGACAAATTCCCGCAGCTTTGGCGAATCGCTGTTGAAGAAACCGGAATATCGGTGTTTATCCAGTCGCCTTAGTTTTCCTAATCTTTGATTCGGCCCAGGCAACGAGTTCGGGCAGGCGTCCATAAGTCAGCAGGATCGTCGCGGTAGCCATCCCTAAAGCGGCCCCCAGGAAGACGTCACTGGGAAAATGCATGCGGAACGCCACACGTTGAAAACAGGCCAACGCTGCAACCAGAAGGAAATACCAGCGGGCATGGGGATAAAGGAAACAAAGTCCGACGCAAAGTCCGGCGGCGGTTGCCGAGTGCCCTGAGGGGAAGCTCTGCAGGGCCGACTGGCGGAGTTCTTCCTGGGACAGCCAACCCAGGAAAGGGAACCATTGGTAAAAGCTGTCCCAGATCGACAGTGAAAAATCGAATGCATGTGGGCGATATCGGGCAATTCCAAAGAACTTGGCAACATTCGCCATCAGACCAGCACCGAAGGCCGTTCCCAATAGCAGGCCAACTTTCCATCGGTTTGCCAAATCGAGCGCAAATACGGCCAGGACCACCATAATCACACCGGTTCCATGCCCGAAGACTTCCGACAGTGCGACCAACTTCTTTAAGTCACCCTCAATGAAACGAAATTCGTGTGGGGGAGCTGCTAATTGACCGCTGACCGCATGATCGATGAAGAAGGAAAGCATGCCACAGGTGACCAGTGCTCCCGATAGAACGAAGAAGAATCGAGCGGGAAACAACGCTTTCTTTGAGTCCATCAAGCTAGGGGAAGGCGCTGGGCGAGCGTAGGAGCTTTCTTCCTCCTGCGGGGACTCCAGTTCTGCTTTTAGGTGGTATGCGGTCACAGTTCTGTATGTATTCCGATCCGATGGCAAATATCGTGCTATCGCCAAATTAACGCTTTTTGTCCTAATCACCAATGGCAGACTCACGACGGCGAAGTGCCATTGGCTGCGGGGCTTGGCTTCAGGTAAACTGCCCGCTTGACCCGTGTGCAAGCAAAGGAATGCTGCCATGTTCTCCGCGAACAAAAACCTGGGGCTGCTGATTGCCCTCTGCCTGATCGTATTCTTCACCAATCTCGGTGGTCCCAAATTGTGGGATCGCGATGAGCCGCGCAATGCAGGTTGCGCTATGGAGATGATCGAGGCCGCGGATTGGGTCGTTCCGCGATTCAATGACGAACTCCGCACGCACAAACCGGTGCTGCTTTACTGGTTGATGATCGCGTCCTACTCCGTGTTCGGAATCAGCGAGTTTAGTGCCCGCTTCTTCTCCGCGTTTCTCGGAATGCTGACCGTTCTGCTGACTTACGACATGGGCCGACGCCTGTTCAACTCCACCGCAGGTCTATGGGCCGGCGTTTGTCTGGCAACCACACTGATGTTTACGGTCGCTTCGCGCGCGGCGACCCCCGATGCACCGTTGATCTTCTTTGTCACGTTGGGGCTTTGGATCTACGTCCTCTTCAGCTTCTCGGCAGACGAGGAGAGTGCGAACGCTAATCCTGGTTACTATCCGACCCAGTGGTGGCAAGTGGCACTGCTGTATGGAGCGTTGGGCCTGGCAGTCTTGTCGAAGGGCCCGGTCGGACTGATCCTACCGACGGCGATTATCGGCATGTTTCTGCTGATCATGCGATTGCCGCCTGCCCAACCGGCGACAACGTGGCGGCAATGGGGCGTTTCCCTCTTGCGGCCATTCTTTCCGATCCACTTTTTGAAGACCGTTTGGTTCATGCGCCCAATCCTGGCGATCGTGGCCTGTTTGGGCGTAGCGCTACCTTGGTATCTCTGGGTTGCGGCTCGTGACTTTCGTTGGATCGAAGGTTTCTTTTTCGACCACAACCTTAATCGCGCGGTGACCTCGTTTGAAGGACACTCCGGGCCGCCGGTTTACTACCTGGTTGCGATTTGTGTTGGCTTTTTTCCCTGGTCGGTCTTTTTCGCACCGATGCTGTGGGACTTGAGCCAGCAACTGCGAACCGGTACGAAGTCGAAGGCCGCATTGATCTTCTGTTGCTGTTGGGTTGCCGTGTGGATGGGCGCGTTTTCGATCGCTCAGACGAAACTTCCCAGCTATATCACGCCGCTCTACCCTGCTTTGGCATTGATCACTGGTGTGTTTGTTTCGCGTGTGACTGAGAAGCGGACGCAGTTGTCGGCCCGTTGGTTGGACCTCGGGTTCGGCCTGACGACGGTGGTCGGCGTCGTTCTCGTGGTCGCACTAGCGATTCTGGCGGCGAAGTTCATGCCCGGGGAAGAACTGGTCGCGCTGGTCGGTTTGCTTCTGGTCGTCGGCGGAGGTCTGGCCTGGTGGCGAAAATCGCAGCAGAACTATCAGCAAGCATTCCGTGTGTTCGCGGTCACTTCGATGCTGTTTGTCGTCGGATTGTTCTCGGTAATCGCCCAGCGTGTATCGGATCAACAAGAGATCAGCCGGTTGCTGGCCGAGATCCAGGCAGCCGAACCTGGTGCTCGCCTCTGTTCGTTTGGGGTGAGCGAGGCGAGTTGGGTCTTCTATGCCCGGCAGCCGGTGAAGTTTATTCCCGAAGACCAAGGCGATCTTCAGGCCGAATTTGCCGAGGCACCCAATACCGTCGTGTTAACGACGCCTGAGAAGCTCGCCGAATTGCCGCCAGAGCTACGGGGGCAACTGACGGAAGTCGCTCAGGCCCCGTATTTCTTGAAGGATTATCCGCTGATCGCGCTGCGGCCTACGCCTCCGTTTGCTGAATTGGCTGCGAAGAAGCAGGCCCCCAGCCAGCGATGATCAGCCGTTTCGCATGAACCGTTTATAGCGGTTATGCGGGCTCGTCTCCCTTTTCAATCTCCATGGATTTGCTTGCCTTCGAGGGAAAGCTAAGGTTGTGCGTCCCATAGCGACATCCGAAGCTTCATTTCGAAGGACGCGACCATGCGTAAAAACAAGCACTTCATTCTCGTCGTCGAAGACGATCCGCTTTTGGCGGACATCACGGCTTTCCGCTTGGAACTGCTGGGTTTCGAGGTGCATACGGTTGAAAACTCCGAAGCGGCACTTGCGCAGGTTGAAGAGAAGCAAGTCGACTTGGTGATCGTCGATCTGGAATTAGCCGGCATGAAGGGCTTGGACCTGATCCATCAGCTTCAAGTCCACGAAAAGAGTTTTCAGACTCCGGTCTTGGTTTTCTCGACCGATCCCAGCCTCGACGTCGTTCAAAAGGCATTCAAAGCAGGGGCCAAGGATTACCTGGTGACCCCGTATGATCCGGCCGTCTTAGAGCACAAGATCGAACTGCTCTTATCGCCTCAGGCGGTAAGCTAGTCTGACGGACGCATAGACAGAGATTCACGATGGCAGGAAGACTAGGTGACATTCTGGTAGCCCGCGGGCACATCACTCAGGAACAACTCGAATCGGCACTCCGCAGTCAGGGTTCCGAGCGAGGTATGCTGGGGGCCATTCTGCTGCGCCGAGGACTCGTCACGCGTGAACAAGTCGGTTCGGCGCTATCGGAACAGTTTGAAGTCCCCTTCGAGACGATCGTCGCCGAGGCCGTGAATCCGCAACTGGTTCGCCTGTTGCCGGAAGAGTTCTCACGCAGCCGTACGACCGTTCCAGTCGGCTTGGTGAAGCGACGTTTGCAATTGGCAATGGCCGCTCCGGACGACATCGAAACGATTTCCGAAGCCGAACTGATCACCGGCTACCCGATCGATCCGATCGTGAGTTTTACCGCCGACATCCAAGATACGCTCGATCGTGGGTTTGACGACAAGATCGTCGCCCGCCAGACGATCGTTGATATGAAGCTGCAGGAGCTCGAACAGCACGAAGATCAAGACGACCAGGCCGAGGAAATCGCCGCACTCAATGAAGAAGAGTCGGCCCCGGTGGTTCGCTTGGTGAAGTCGATCTTGTCGGGCGCGATCAACTCGGGCTCTAGCGATATTCACCTAGAGCCGCACAAGCCTGAAATGCGAGTTCGCTACCGCGTGGATGGTCAGTTGCAGCAAGTGATGACGATTCCCAATCACATTGAAGAGGCGGTGATTGCCCGTATCAAGGTGATGGGAGACATGGATACAACCGAAACACGCCGGCCTCAAGACGGCCACATCAGCATCGAGGATGGTGGCAAGAGCGTGAACTTTCGTATCAGCACCATCCCTACCGTGCTGGGCGAGAAGGTCGTGATGCGTCTGATTGACGAAAGCTCGAAGGTCTTCCGCATGGACCAACTGGGCTTCAGTGACGTCGATCGGGGACGCCTGCAGGAATTGATCGACAAGCCGCACGGAATGCTCGTGGTCACCGGGCCGACGGGTTCCGGTAAGTCGACGACGCTTTATGCAATGCTCACCGAACTGAACCAGGTCCACCGCAATATCGTCACCGTGGAAGACCCGGTTGAATACCGATTGCCAGGAATCACCCAGGTTCACTCCGACAACGAATTTGGGCTCGGTTTTGCCAACGCGCTCAAATACATCATGCGGCAAGACCCGGACGTGATCATGGTGGGTGAAATCCGCGATCACGAAACGGCGACCACTGCCGTTCAAGCCGCACTTACCGGGCACTTGCTGATCAGTACGCTGCATACCAACGATGCGGTCGGCTCGGTCGCGCGATTGAATGACTTGGGAATCGATCACTTCCGGATTGGTGGATCGCTGTTGGGAAGCGTTGCGCAGCGTCTGCTGCGTACGATTTGTCCTTTCTGTAAAGAGCCAGCCAAGCCGAATCAGACGATGCTCGAGACCATCGCTCGACGCTGTACCATTCCCGCAGATGCGGTGTTCTACCACGGACGTGGCTGTAACAAATGTCTTGGCAGCGGTTACCAGGGACGCGTGCCGGTCTTCGAGATCATGGTCAACACCATGCGGATGGCTGAGGCGATCGATCAGGGAATGCCTCAGGCAAAATTGCGCGAGATGGCTGTCGAGGAAGGAATGACCGATCTTCTGACGGCCGGTATCCGGATGGCCGTTGCTGGTCGTACCACGCTGGAAGAAGCGTACTTCAAGACGATGGGTTAGGCCAAAGCCATGAAAGCAACCACAGTTCGATCAGGCACAGCAAGCTCAGGAATTGGCGGCTTTTTTCACTGGCTGCATTCGATTCAGTTGACGCCGGGGCGTCGACGTAAGGGGGTTTCGCCGCGCCGTCTGGGTGAGGTGTTCTCGCACCTGGCAACGCTGCTGGAAAACGGCGTCACGCTGCCCAAGGCAATCTTGACGATCGCCAACGAATCGACGATGCGTTGGGGACGAAGCTTGCTGATGTCGCTGCATACGGCCATTGAACGCGGCGACAGCTTTTCCAAAGCACTAGCGAGCCAAGAGGGTGTCTTCGACGAAATCCTCATTCAACAGATTCGCATCGGCGAACGTTCTGGCAACGTGCCGCAGGTACTTCGCCGAATCTCGGACAAGTTGGAAACCGATAACGACCTTCGCGGTCGCATCATGAAAAAGCTCAGCTATCCGGCGATCGTTACGCTCGCTGGCAGTGGCGTTTGTACTTTCATGATCTTGTTCATCCTGCCAGTCTTCGAGGAGACCTATCGCAAGTCAAAGATTCCGCTCCCATTGCCGACGCAGGTGCTGGTGAATGTCGGACACTTCGCCACATCGTACGGATGGATCATTCTGCTGGCCGTCATTGGCCTGGCGATTGTTATCCGCCAGTTGCGGAAGAAGCAAGCCTTTGCGATCTCCATGGACCGGAGGATGCTTCGCTTGCCGCTAGTAGGACCTTGGCTGGTGGACATGGCCATGCTTCAGTTTATGGATGCCCTGGGAACGATGCTGGAAAGTGGATTTCACCTGGCCGATGCATTGGCTCAATGCCAGGGAACGGTCAGCAATCGAGCCGTCGATCAGGCCATCGGATCGCTGGGTAAGGCAGTGCGTCGCGGAGAACGGCTAAGTCGCGAAATGGATCGCCATCAACACCTGTTTCCTCCGGTGGTCAGCCAACTTGTTATCGTCGGCGAACAGACAGGCAACCTTGGGCCGGCAAGTCGTCAAATTCGCGACCACCTGAAGAAGGATGTCGAACGCAAGACGGACAACTTCGTTCGCGTCGTCGAGCCGATCACAACCATTATGATGGCTTTGCTGGTGGGAGGGATTTTACTTGCGATTTATATGCCAATGTTTGGAATGTTAGATCTTGTCGAAAAGTAAGCTCGCTCTTGCAACCTACAGTTTTTTGGCGGAAGTGACAGACCAACTGAGTTTGTCGCCAACGTCAAAACTGGAGTGGGCAGCTTGGACAGAATGTTTTCAACCCGTTAGATAGTAAAGACAATGTACCAATCCAAGTTGAATCGTAAGCGTCGTGGGTTCTCCCTGCTAGAACTGTTGGCTGTGGTCGTCATTCTGGGCATCATCGCAGCGATTGTTGTTCCCCGCGTGAGCACCTCGAGTGCGTTGGCAAAACAACGCGTCAACGAGCATAACATTGCGACGCTCAATGCAGCTGTTGAACGCTACTACGTGAACGAAGGTAGCTGGCCATCGGCATTGACCGACTTGGGAACGGACTACTTGCCTGATGGCGTTCCTGCCGTTCCTACCGATAACTCCTTGACCTACACGCTCGACGGCACGACGCATCGCGTTAGCGCACTGTAGGATCGATGACCTGTCTTGATGCATCTCGAAGTGACCGCGCTGCTACCAAGTTGCGGTCACTGGCACGTCGGCATCAAGGTTTCAGTCTGTTGGAACTCTTGGCCGTGGTCATCATTCTCGGACTGTTGGCAGCCATTGGCGCAGCTCGGTTGGCTCCTGGAATTCAAGGAAACGTCGCCAGGGGAACGGATTCCTTTCGCACGTTGATGGCTTTGCGACAAGCCCGTGCTTCGGCCATCGCGACCGGCGACGATCATCGCCTCCGCATGCTCACCACTAGTGGTGTCATTACTGGCTTTCAAATCGAACGTGTGGGCGGATCGACCACGATTGTCGAAGGTCCTCATGCGTTCTCAGGTGAAACGACCATTTTGCAGACCGGCAGCCATGCGACCTTCAACTTCCAAGGGGAAGCCACCGTGACGCCGGTGCTGACGTTCGCCGGCCCTGATCGAACCGACCGCATTACCGTGGTCTCCGCGACCGGTTGGGGGTTGTTGGAAGAACTATAAGCCGGCCAGCTCGTTGGACTTCCGTCCATTTCTTTTTGACGTCCATTCTGGGTGACCTATTCTTACGCGTCCCCATGCGCACGTGGTGCACCGTAATTGGACGAACTCGCCATGAAGAAGTCGAACAACGCCTACAGCCTGTTGGAAGTGGTTATCGCCACATTCCTGATGGGATTAGCGATCATTCCCGCGATGAACTTCATGACGTCGGCCATTCATGCGGGCCAGGAATTGGAGACATGGAACCAGATGAATCTGCTAGCGGTGAGCAAGCTGGAAGAACAGCTATCGATCGCGGCGGCAGATTTTCTGGAAGGATCGGATAGCGGGACGTTTGCCGATCCTGGTTTGGAAGGAATTCGTTACACCGCCACGCGATCGACTTCGGCCGCCAATGGAGGCATTGCCGATCAGCTCATGGTACTGACGGTAACGGTTTGGGACGACGAAAACGGAAACTCGGCAGTCGACAGTGGCGAGCCTCAGGTCTCGTATGCGACCAAGCTGGCCAGTATGACGCTTTATCAAGATGGCACGTAAGACACGTACAATTCGACGCGGCTTTAGCCTGCTGGAACTGCTGGTGGCGGTGACCCTTTTGGTGTCCGCGGTAACCGCAGTCTCGGTGCTGTTGCGTGTGAATTACGATACCTGGCGGCAATATCAGACAGACAACCTGCGGCACGAAGCGGCCGTTGGAGTCTTGCGACATATGGTACGCCAGGTTCGGCAATGCGAAGAGATCACGGCGATTAGTTCAGCCGGCGATCATTCCGGTTCGCTGTCGGCGTTGAAGTCGGATGGCTCAACGGTTGTTTGGGATCACACCGGAACCAACGTTTACTACGGCACGACTACGGCAAATCAGTTGCTGGGAAACCATATCACCGGCTTGACGCTGGTTGGCTATGAAGCGGACGGCACCACCACAACAACGGTTGCCAGCGACGTGCACTGCGTACGAATCACCGTGAGTTATACGCTTCCGGACCGAGCAACGGCCAGTCGTACCCTGACGGCGTATGCCTGGATTCGAGCCTTTTAACAAGTCGCGGTCATACGATGCCCTTACATCAACACAAACCGAACCAGCCAAAGCGTTCTCCGAAACGCGGGTTCGCGCTGTTGTTGGTGCTGGTGGTGATGGTGCTTACTTCGCTCATCCTGGCGGGGATCGGCAATGGTTTAACGACGCAGTTCTCGGCCTATCGCAACACGGCGGACTACGACCAGGCCCTGTATCTCGCCGGAGCCGGGGCGCATCATGCCATAGCAATGCTGGAAGAGGACAACGCGTGGCGCGGCAGCATCAGCAACATTGAGCTGCCAGCGGGAAGCGGCAATCGATATAGCGTTACGGCAGCCGACGGTGACCCGGGCGAAATCGTCATCACGGCGACAGGGGAAGCTGGTGACGTGACGCGGCGTTTAGAGTGTGTCGTCAGTACGAGCGGCTAAAAACTATGGCAGAAAAACGCAACAACAAGAAAATCGACAACCGCCACGTGCTGGCCCTGCAGATTGGTCACACGAAGGTTCGCGCCGTTCTCTATCAATTACGAGAAGGGAGGCCCATCGCTTGCGAGTCGCTTGAAGAAGCGTGGCAAGAAGGTGGAATCAAGATTGCGACCGAAGAGGGCATGCAAGGCCTGCGGAGAGCGCTACGATCGTTGCTTGCCAACGTTCCGCGTACCGTCGACAAAGCCTATGTCGCCCTCTCTGGTGAATTCTGCGTTACCCGAGTGGTGAGTGACACCAACGACAACGTCTCGCACGAAGTACGTGAAATCGAATCGCGCAGCCGCCTTTATCTTTCATTGGGGCACGGTCCAAAGGTTGTTGCCGGGAGCATTGTGCAGCAAGACCCTCGCCATCAACACGCAACGGTCTCGGTGGTTCACCGGCAGACGATCGAGGCGATTCTCGATGTGGCCAAGTCCGCAGGGCTTTCGGTGATCGCGGTTGAGCCAACGGTTATTTCCCTCTGCCGCCTGATGGGGGCGATGGGGCTAGACCGGGAAGCCCCCTCGCTTCTGGTTTGTCCCGGTCAGTCTGGCGTGGAAATCGCTGTCTCGTTTCAGGGCCAGCTTTACCTCGATTACCGGCCCGCAGGGATTACTCGGCAAGAGGAGATCGCAGAGATTCTCGTTCATCATCTCGAGCGTCTGCAACGTTATTGTCGACGCCATGCTCGAGTTCTGAAAAACTCGATTGCTTCGGTCTACTTGACCGGCGAGCAGTATCGAGCGGAGTCGATTCGTGAGCAACTCGGCGATCGCTTGAACATGCCGGTTCAGATTCTGGAAACCATCGCCGCGGAAAGTGAACTGACACCTCTGCTGAGAAGTGTCCCCATTTCACACTATCCAGCCGCAGGCATGGGGTTATTGGCCATTCGCGAGTACGCCACCCCAGGCCCCAACCTGATGGAGCGGCTCAAGTCGGACCACGAAGAGCACTTGCTGCGGCGGGCCGCGAAAGTCCTAGGACCCATCGCGGCGGTGATGTTGTGTGCAGTGATCGCGTGGGGGTACTTGATTGAACAACGCTGGCACGTGCAACAGTTGGAGAGTCAAGCGGCCGAATTGGATCCCATCCACCGCGAGTCTCTGTTGTTACGCGGTGCCATGAGGCGAGGCCGTGAGACGCTAAACGTTCACCAGCAGATTGGTCGCCAACTACGGCAGCCCGATGTCGCTGAGTGGGTGCATGCACTGGGAAGCAAGGTGCCCCAAAACATATGGCTTACCAGTATTTCATTGGACAACGAAGGTGACCTGACGATCGAAGGAAACACCACGACGGAAGCGAGTATTTACACGTATTCCGAAGAGATCGGCCACCTTCCCTTCGTCAATCGAGCAACGGTGGACGGAGCCATCCCCAGCGCAACCAAGGCCGGACCGGCTATCAAGTTTACGATTCACTGCGATATTGACGCCTGGGAAAACTTGGAGGGAAAGAACGATGATAGCGTTTAAAAAGTCGTTTACCCGCCTTCTGAGGCATCCATCCGCGTTTATGGTCGGCATAATCGTAACTTTTGTGGTAGCACTTGTGACGCTTATTCCGGCCGCCGATGAATATTCGGTATTACGAGAACGATCAGGGGAAGCGGTGCGTCGATTGGAATCAGCAACCAACGATCGCGACGAACTTTCACAGATCAAAACCAAACACGCGGAAATTCAGGAGGCACTCAAGACTCATCAAGAGCGTATGATCGACGAAGATGCGGCACATGCCATCCGTTCTTCACTCGTTCATTTTGCTCGCGGATCCAACTGCCATTTGCGACGCGTCGACTTGGGGCCCGTGCGAATTCGCCAGTGGCACGAAAAGGATCATCCCGTTGAGACGGTGACAACCGCCGAGCGTGGGAAGAAGACTGACTTCCGCCTGGAAGTTCGGGAACTTCGACTGACTTTGACAGGCAGCATTGATGAGATTGAAAGTTTTCTAGAGAAGTTCGAGACACTCGATGTGAATCTGAGCCTTCAGGATATGAAACTGAAGTCATTAGATGCAGAAGGTGATCAGATTCAACTCGAACTTGCTCTGCAACTTTTCGGTGTTCGACGGGCAACCAAGGAAGAATCGATGAAGTCCTAAGCAAGAGCCACCGCTCAGCTTGGGATATCATCAGCAAGATTTGGTGAAAGCAACGGAATGTCAAGAAGCCAGGACGGCATAAGACACGCCAAAACACACAGCTTACGTACCGCGCATTGCCGCGGCTTTTACTCTGCGCTGCGCAAGGGGATGTTGTCGTTTGTTCTTGGCCTGTTTCTTGTCATGGCCCCGACCGTCTTGCGGGCAGAAGGTATCAGTCCGCGAATCGAAGCCGCTTTGAAGCAGCGGGGCGATCTCACGCTTCGCGACACCAGCTTGCCTCATGCATTGCAGACGATCAGCGAGATCTGGAACATCAACGTCGTTCTCGGTAGCAAGGTCGAAGGAACCATCAACGGTACGTTTCGCGATGCTCCGCTATACGACATTCTCGATTCGCTTTTGCTACTGAACGGGTACGGATATCGGCCGGTCGGTGATAGCCTGGTCATTGTCCCCCTGACCGAACTGGGCACGTCGAATCCTATGTTTCGATCCGAGACGATCCCGCTCGAGCATGCTAGCGCCGTCGAGATCATCCCGGCCGTTGAATCGCTGAAATCGCGAGGTGGTTCGATTCAGGCGATTGCTTCGGCCAACAGCTTAACCGTCGTGGACTATCCCGATCACCTGGAAATGATTCGAAGTGCCGTCAAGAACATCGATCAGGTCGCAGCCGAGTCAGGGGCCGCGCCCGGTACGCGGGTCATCACCGACGTTTTGAATTACCGTCCAGAATACATCAACGCCAAAAGCCTGCTGGAAGCGATCCAGTCGCTAATCAGCGCCGACGGTCGTGCTGCCATCGTCGAATCGGAAAACCAGGTCGTGGTGATTGATCGTCCGGAAAACCTGCGCATGATCGAAGGGATGCTGCATCGGCTCGACGTTCCCAAGCCTCAGGTACGTATCACTGCGTTGATTTACGATATCGACCTGGACGACATGGAAAGCCTGGGGGTCGACTGGAGTTCGGTGTTTAAGGGACGTCCCGATGCCGATGGCGTTCCTCAGAACCTGTTTGGCCTGGAGTCTGCCATTGCCATACCGGCGGCTGCCGGCGATCCGACCGGCGTCATGACTTTCCAGACTCTCAATAGCAGTTTTGACCTGAAAGCGGTTGTCGATGCGGTGCGGCAAATGGACGACTCACGTCTGCTGGCCGACCCAAACGTCGTCGTCGTCAATCGTGAAAAGGCCATGATTCAGATCGTCACTGAGATTCCCTATCAACAACTCACGCAAACATCGGCTGGTGGCAACATCGGTACGACCGCGTTTCGGGAAGCCGGCGTGATGCTGACGGTCACGCCGCGAATTGCCGCGGATGGGACCATCGAGATGGATGTGGTCCCATCCTTTAGCCGTCTGACAGGCTACAGCGATGGCGCCAATCCCCAGCCAATTATCGACAAGCGAGAGACGAGCACGACTGTTCGCGTGGCCGACGGACAGGTCCTGGTCATCGGTGGATTGCGTCAACGGGTCGACATCAGCAACGACAATGGAATTCCTTATCTGAAGGATATCAAGTACGTCGGCAAGCTGTTTCGCTATCGCCAAACTCAGGTTCGTGAGAGCGAACTGGTGGTCTTTCTAAGAACGGAGATTTTGCCCTGTCCGACCACGGGCTTGAATTGCCGGCACACCGATGCGTACGAGGAAGGGTTCACGAAACTTGACGCCATCCCGGTGGCGTCGCAGTACCCGTGGCCGAAGATGAGCCCTCCGCCTCCGGGGAAACGCCCAACATCCTTTGGACCTGATCCGCGTCGTGGAATGTCTGTCGAAGCAAATATGCCAGGGGTTGAGTCTTCGCCCCAGTGGTTCGACGAGGGACCGATCCAACCGCCTGCCAATCAGGCGGAACCGATGATCCGAGAATCGCACGTGATCCGGCGATTCCCCATGGTTCGCTAGCGGATGCGAAGGGATATCTGTTCGAGGCCACGACGCAAGGTGGCCTCCGATTCGGTCACGCTGAGGACTTCCCATTGATCAATAAAGTCGCCAACGACTGCTTTGTGAAAGTCACCAGCCGTCTCCAGCAGGGCAATGTGCTGAGAATCTCGTTTGGCGATGCCCAGCAGCCGGATGTTAGCCGACTCGGCTTGCTCGGGCGTTAATGTTCGGGCCTTGACCGTCGGTGGGCGAAACGGATTGCGGTAGGTTTGATTTGACTCAGGTGGACTCGTAACGGGTGACGGTTTAGCAGTCGGTGCCACCGCGGAAGTTGCTGCTTCGGCACTCGCTAGATGCTCCATTGACGGCGCCGTCGCTTGCGTCTGGTGTGCCGGTTCCGGCGCGGTCGCGGCAGGGGTAAAACCACAGCCTGGGCTCGCCAGAATCAGCACGCTTGCGGCGATGGCGGCCGATGGATGTCGGGATAGGAAAGTCATGGTCAGGCTTCTTGCAGTCTAAGACGAAAGATCTCTTCGCAAGAATAGGTCGCGGCATGGCATCTTTCGAAGATGCCACAGAAGCAACACGGCAAGTCGCCCGGCAGTGATCGTCACAATCGCCATAACCTGACCTAAGCCAAGGGATCGGCGGCGTTGTCGACCTTGGGAGGGAGAAGCTCTGGCTGGAATCGGGGATCGTTCTCTCGATTGGGTAGGAAGTTGCGAGATCCCAGGAGAAGGTTCAACAGGAAGAGGAACGAGCCCATAATCATCAGAAAAAAGATAAAGATGCCAATCAGCGGCGTCGTCACGAACGAGCGGTCATCGAATCCTTCGTAGAAAAACCAGAAGGGGTTGGTCCAATGATTGAAATTAGGATCTAGCGTCCGATTGGTAAGTACCTGGAAGCCGAGAGGCAGCATGACACCACCCATCAAAAGGATCAGGTGCAGAATTACCGAGACAAAAATATCTGCCCGGAAGATCATATTCAATAGTTGAAGGATTAGCTTGCCCATGCTCAGGTAGCAGATCGTGTAGCCAATCAGCCCGGCGGAATAAATCACGGCAAGCCACGCATCCGCGGTCGATAGCGAGTTGAGGGTGTTCACCCAGGCCACCCCAGAAATAATCAACAGGCCGCTCACCAGAGACGTGACGACGAAAAAATAGCCACGCTCCGGACCAGGCAAAAGCCAGTTTCGCCAGATTCGATCCGCCAGAAGATTGGGAATGGATCGCTTGATGCGTGGTGAAAGCACCGGCGACTCTCCATTGATGAACGCCCCCATGATAAACCAGTGCAGGCACAAGATCGTCGTCAACGTCATGAGGATCGCTTCTTCACGCGGAAATCGGAGTGCAAGATAGCCGAACCAGCCAATGGCGAGAAAGTGCTGAAGAAGGATTCCACGACGAATGCCAGCCGAACGGTTTTCGCTCTCGAACGTGATCTGAGCTGAAGCGACTTCGATGATCAGGTAGAGGTAACTTGCATAGACCGAGAAAAACGCGGCGGTCGCGCTCCAGAAATCGGGGTTGTCGTACTCACGCCAGCTTGCATCTTCATACACGCTGGCGTAGCTGATGATCAGCCCGATAACGAAAAGAAAGATGAACAGCAAGATCACGATTACTGACAAGGCCGACTGCCAGTGACGCTGCCGAGTAATACATGCAAGTACCAACCCCACGCCGGACAGCAGTACCGAGGCGAGAAACGCACAAAGCAGCACATACGCGATGGTGACGATGTCGATCCCGCGCAGCAGATAGGTAAATGCCAGGCACGGAGCAAGCGCCGATAGGTACACCAGCATCTGCACGATCGAGCTGACGAGCTTACCAATGATGATCTGACGTGGGCTGAGCGTCGAAATGGAAAGCAACTCGAACGTTCCGTCTTCCCGCTCGGACGCGAGCGAGCGAAACGCGGAGAAAGGAATGATCACGACAAGGGGGAAAAGCAAAATGTCGAGATAACCAACCATCAGGAAGGGGCCGTCTGGCGAATAGAGAATGCCAGGGTAGCGAAAGTAAATGGCCAGCAGCGACCAGATCCAACTGGTGAGCAGCACCAGGGCAAAGGTCACGGCAAATTGGCGACTCTTAAGGGCTTGTCGTGTTTCCTTGACCAAAATCGGATTGAGGTATTCCCCCAGTGATTCCAACTTCCGATCGAAAGTCCGCCACCAGGAAGGCGTTGCCGCTTCTTGCTGCGTGGCGGGATCCGGGGTGACGTCCATGGTGCTCATTGAACGCGTCCTTTCGTCACATTGAGGAAGACGTCCTCAAGCGTCGAATGTCGTGCTCCGAATTCCGCAATGCGAAATCCTGTTTCGATCATTTCTTTGAGCAAAATGGCCTCTTCGGCTCGTTCCCCAACGTGTGAGAAATGTAGCAACTCGCCATCGGTGACGATCTCGCTGAAGCCTTCCTTTTCGCTAAGCCACTTCGCGAGGCCTTCGGTATTCTCCAAAACGCGGACACGAACACGGCTATGCGAGAGTTGGCCGCGTTGAATGTCGGCGACGCTGCCGGTCGCCAGAAGCTGGCCTTGCTCAATGATTCCCACAACATCGCACATCTCTGCCAACTCGGTCAGAATGTGCGAGCTGACCAAGATGGTCTTTCCATGCTTGGCGAGCCGGGCGATCATTTCCCGCAGTTCAATCCGTGCCCGGGGATCGAGGCCGGCGGCTGGTTCGTCCAGGATCATCACCGCCGGGTCATGGATCATCGATCGTCCCAGGCACAGTCGCTGCTTCATCCCTTTCGACAGTCCGCTAATGGGCTTTTCGGCTAAAACATCAAGCCCGGTGAACTCCATCGTCTTGTCCATCGCCAGGCGGCGTTCCCGGCCGTGTAGTCCATACGACCGGGCGAAGAAGTCAAGGTACTCCCGGCAGTTCACATTGGCATAAACGCCAAACGCATCCGGCATGAAGCCCAATCGCCGGCGAACGCGATCGGGATCGTTGATCACGGAATAGCCATCGATCAAGGCATCGCCAGCGGTCGGCAGATCAAGCGTTGCAAGGATTCGCATGCTGGTAGTTTTGCCGGCACCATTGGGGCCGATGTAGCCGAAAACCTGGCCGGCATAGACCTCGAACGAGACGTCATTGACCGCCTTGGTGCGTCCAAAGAATCGATGCAAACGGCGAAGTTCGATCACAGGCCTACGAGTCGCGATCATCTACCACCTTCCCATGACGACTTCGATGCTCTTTTCGCCCTTCGCAGTCTTCATCCCAAGAGGAGACTCCGGGAAGTGTTCGACGATCGCGATGTAACTGCGTGGCCCCAAAGCCTGGAAAGATCGTGCCATCTGGTTCTGAATTTCCCGTTCCATCAAGGCTTGATTGAACGAGGGATCCATTTGGTAGATCTCCGGCATGCTCGCCGACTGAACGTAGTAATTGGTCCTGTTCGAGGACCGCCGGACGTAACTGCGACGATCAAATCCCTCGGGAATGCCTAGGTTCTTTTCGTTGATCGTACGGCGAAACTCGCTGATTTGCTCCGTAGTGACGGTGGATAGCTGCTTGTCCGCATCGGGAAGAATGTCGTTGGCAAAATATTGAATGCCTTTGTCGTCGAGCAGTAGCAACTGGGAGATCTTGGTCCCCAGCTTGTTCTGGACCGAAACCTGCCCCTCACGCGCAGTAAATGCCAGGTGATGTGCCGTTTCGAAAGGACGAATCGCCAGGAACTGCTGCGTGACTCGTGAACGAAAGTAGCCGCCCTGAAGGATCTGATCGTCCCCCCAAGTCATACGCTTCTCGCCCGTGTGTTCGGTCAACGGGTACTGTTCGTACTCGTACACCGCAGCATCCAGAGGATATTTGAGCCCCGAGGTACTGGCCAGTCCGGCATAGTAGGCCTGACGACTCCAACTGGCTCCATGGCCGGAGGTCTGATCCAGCAGGGTCACGGTGCGTACGCGCGACTTCGTGCTGAGCCCATCCGAGAGAACCGCGTAGGACATTAAAACGGCCGTAACCATCAATGCACCCACCGGGACAGTCACGATCAGAAAATTCAGCCTTCCGATCGACCGTAACACAAAGTAGTTGACCGGGCCGATTAGAATGACGAACAGCGTGATCAGTAGCTCGAACGTGGTGACCGGAGCAACACCAACGCCAGGAATCAGAAACTCCCAGAAGCCTAGATTTTCACGTAGCCGCGACATGCCGTGCCGTTGAAACCAGGCGAGTCGATCTCCCTGAAACGTGGCGAAGATCCGCTGCCAGGATCCCGTTGTGCCCGGAAACGGATCTTCCTCGATGACGACGATCTTGCCAAATCCCTCTTGGCGATGAGCCATTTTTAACGGAGTTCCGACGTTGGTCGCTTTGCCATTGATCCCTTCGTCGGTTTCTACCAATTTCCCTTGGCGAACGGCTAGGGGAACGTAGTTGCCGGCGATTGCGTTCGCGAAGCGATTACGCGGGCCGCGAAACTGCTCGAAGATCCCCAGGTTGCGCAAATCGACTGAGTCGGACGAAACTTGCTTCCATGCTGGCGGACGACTATCCGCGTTGGGGGAAAGTAGATGGTCGACAACGTCCGATCCGTCTTGCCCGGCGTTCCAGACCAGGAGATTGCCGCCGGCCATAAGCCATTGATGCAGAACCGCAAATCGCTCTGGGAACTTGTGGAAGACGGTCTCCAAATCTACTCGTTCCAGCACAATCAGATCGGCGGAGGAAAGCCCCTGCCAGGCTACCGGCATATCGGAAAGTGGCAGGAAGTCGGTTCGCGTGAGAAAGGTCAGCGCCGAAACGGCTTGGTTCGGTGAGCCGGATAGTTGTGACGTGAGCTGTTGGTTGGTTGGCAATGTCTGTTCGTTGAAGAAAACACGTAGATCGGGGATCTCGTCCACTTCTTCGCCGGCATCGCGGCGATTGGCCTGTTCGAGAACCCAGCCAGCTCGATCGTCACGCTTCGGGGCATTGCGGTGAAAAACGATCGTCGCGGGATAGGCTTCGGTGTAGTATCCATTGGTGAACATCGTCATGACCGATGTGGAATCACTGGAAAGCTCTTTCAGTTTCCGGCCATCTTCGCGTGTTTCAACCTGCAGCGTGTACCAGAGAAATTGCTGCGGTACGAGCAGCGTGTGCGTTTCGGCTGCTTTACCTTGCGAAAGCATCAATTCCCTCGTCACGGCGGGAAACGGATTACGGCTGTTGAAGTTGTAGTACTGCGGCTGAAGGGTGACGTTCACGCGGCGATCCGCCGGGGCCGGCAGTCCGTTGGCCGTCGCGACGGTGACTCGCACGGGTCGATACCCGCTTCCATCGATCCAGCGAGTGTCAATATCCAGGTAGAGCCCGCTGACCGGTTTGTCCGGCGCCATCGGCAGCTGAACCCGTTCCCCCGTCTCTGCTTGCAATGAGCGATGCGCTCCCCAGCATGCCGTCAGTAGAAGCAGGATCAAGCATGCCCGGCGGAGGCGATGAACTGTCGAATAGTGAAAAGGCATAGGGTGGGGTATCCCAGGCTGTGGATGGCAGAACTCGTCTAATCACTCTCGATATTCTTGGGGGGAATAATCTGAGGAGCCGGCACATCGGTCGCGAAGGGGGATTGCCCTTTGTCAGGCGTTAACGATTGAGCAATTTCCATGAAGGCATATCCGAGCAGGCCCAGAAGCATATGAATCGCGACCCACAGCAAGGCAGCGAACACGACAAGCGAGACTGCCTTGGCCCAGTCGGCACCCATGAATGCCTGGCGTACCGTTAACGAGCCCACTGCCGCGAGGGTGATCAGAAGAAACAGCTTGGCAATCGAAAAGCGTTGGATCATGCACCTATTGTCTCCGTGGGTAAGCCATTTGCAAGCAATTTGCCATTACTCCCTTCGTCTCTCGTACGCGAATCTTGCGCACCTTTCGGACAAACTTCGGAAGAACTTTTGCGCGGGGTGGCAAACCCTTGCCTCAAGCCGATAATTGAAGGGATATTCACGCAAGCGATGGGTAGGCCGATGGACCAGCAATCTCGAGAGTACTTCGATCTTCACCTGGAATCGGTCCTGGCGAACCTGCCGGAGTCGATTGCCACGCTATTGGACAGGGTTCCGATGATCGTCGAGGACTATCCGTCCGATGCGCTCGTGCGAAAACTTGGCCTTCGTAGTCGCCAACAACTGTGTGGTCTTTACACGGGAATTCCGCTCACCAATCGATCGATCGAGGGGCCCCCGGTCCCTTCGGATGCCATTCAGATCTTTCGAGAAGGGATTCTGTCACAAACACGCTACGTCAACGGACAGATCACGGCCGTCGGTCTCCGCGAGCAGATTCGGATTACCATTCTACACGAGTTGGGGCATCATTTTGGCATGACCGAGGAAGACCTGGATGAGCTTGGCTATGGCTAACAGGGGGCGATCCTTTTCCGTGGTTTAAGTGTCCCTGCGGTGACCGATAGACCCAATGCAGTGCATCGGGTAGTTTGATGAAGGGAAGACGAAACATCGGGGGACCATCATCGTGTTAAACATCAAAGTCGCGGCCGCAGTTCTCAATCAGACGCCCTTGGATTGGGAGGGGAACGCCAGGAACATCCTTCAGGCCCTCGAAAAGGCCAGAGCGGAAGGGGCCTCGGTGGTCTGTCTGCCCGAGCTTTGCATTACCGGCTACGGCTGTGAAGATGCTTTCCTATCCGCCGGCATGCGGCGCATGGCCTGGGATAAGCTGCAAGAGCTTATCCCAGCGACCGAAGGCCTGGTAGCGTGCTTCGGGCTGCCGATATCGTATCGCGGGCTTGTCTTCAACGTCGCTGCGATCGCGGCCAATGGCCAGCTACTGGGGATGGTACCCAAGAAGAACCTGGCCGGCGATGGCATCCACTACGAACCACGCTGGTTCAAACCGTGGCCCACGGGAAAACGGTCGTTCTACGAGGAAGGGGATCTGAAGATTCCCCTGGGAGACCTCGTGTTCAATTTTGATGGCGTTATGATGGGCCTGGAAATCTGCGAAGATGCCTGGGTCGCCAGCCGACCAGGAGGCCGTTTGGCCGAACTGGGGGTCGACCTGATCTTGAACCCCAGTGCCAGCCATTTCGCGTTTGAAAAACAAGAGGTCCGTCGACGGTTCGTGCTGGAAGGATCGCGAGCGTTTCATTCCGCCTACGTCTATGCGAACCTTTTGGGAAATGAATCGGGAAGAGCAATCTACGATGGGGGCGCCATGGTTGCTTCCAGTGGAAGGTTACTAGCCGAAGCACCTCGCTTCAGTTTCCAAGATTCGGTCGTGACCACGGCGGTGGTCGACGTCGATGTGAATCGGATGAACCGCGCCAAGAGTGATGCGTTTGTCTTGAACTTCGACGCGGCCCGCGACCAGGTGGTAGAATCCGATTTCGCTTTGCCGCACTGCGACCCGGAAGTCCGCTCTCTTTCGCTGGATGCCTGGGAAAGCTCGGACTACCTGAAGGAAGAAGAATTCACGCGCGCTGTGACGCTCGGGCTGTTCGACTACCTCCGCAAAAGCCGCTCGCAAGGTTTCGTCGTTTCGCTTTCGGGTGGAGCCGATTCGGCGGCTGTGACGACTTTGTGTGCCTACATGGTTCAGTTCGCCTTGAAGGACCTGGGCATCGAGCGTTTTGTCAAAAAGCTGAGTTACATCGATGGTCTTGAAGGAGAATTGGACGTCAGCGAAGTCAATCGGACGCTGCTGACGTGCGTCTATCAGGCCACCCGCAACAGCGGCGAGGTGACGTTCAATGCGGCTAAGGAAGTCGCAGAGACCGTAGGCGCCAATTTTCATCGGATCGACGTCGATGACCTCGTGCAGCGATACATGGAACTCGGCGCGGAAGTGCTCGGTCGTCCCCTCACTTGGGAGCAGGACGACATCGCGCTGCAGAATATCCAGGCACGAACGCGTTCCCCCAGCATCTGGCTGGTGGCCAATCTGAAAAACGCTCTGCTGCTTTCGACCAGCAACCGCTCGGAGGCCGCCGTCGGCTATGCCACCATGGATGGCGATACCAGCGGAGGCCTATGTCCGATCTCAGGGATCGATAAAGCCTTTCTGCGCGAATGGCTGATTTGGATGGAACAAGAAGGCCCGGTGGGCGTGGGCTGTTTGCCCGCTTTGGAATTGATCAACCAGCAACAACCGACCGCCGAGCTTCGGCCAGCGGATCAAAAACAGACCGACGAAGCCGACCTGATGCCGTACACCGTGCTCGACACGATCGAACGCCTGGCCATTCGCGACAAACAGACGGCGATCGAAGTCTTCGCGCAGCTCCGACAGCGTTATCCGGTCTACACGCTAAGAGAACTAGGAGGCTTCATCCAGCGCTTCTTCCAGCTTTGGAGCCGCAACCAATGGAAGCGGGAACGCTACGCTCCTGGCTTTCATTTGGATGACGAAAACCTCGATCCAAAGACGTGGTGCCGGTTCCCGATTCTCTCTGGCGGATTCCGCGTCGAGCTGCAAATCATGTGGGACCGCATCAACGAACTGGAGCCTGAGCAGCCAGACGCAGAAGGCTAACGTAGCTTAAAACTGTTTGCCATTAGCGGCCGGCTCGGGAAGGGGAGCAGGCGGCGGGATCGGTTCGGGAAGCTCTTCCGCCTTCGGTGTGATCATGGGCGAAGAAGTCTTGGGCTTCTCTTCGCTTTCCTTCTTCTTCGAGCCGCCGAAAGCGCCTCCCAAGTCAAACAGGTTGAAGCCTGGCAGCTTCAGGCCTTGCTGCGGCTTTTCGTTTTGCATGTCGATCTGAGCGTGAAACTCGATCAGGCTTTCGTCGACATTCAGCCGGGCCTCCAGTCCGCGGAACCAATCCATGACGTTGGCCTGAAAATCCTTGCCATCTTCGTTCCAGGCGGTCGATACCCAGCGCCCAACGCCATCGTCATTTACCTGGTAAACGAATTCACCATTCAGTGGATCGATGAATTCAAGATTCAGAAGTTGATCGGAAAACGCTTTGGCCTGGCTTTCAGGGATTCCCAGTTGGTTGTGGACCTCCTGAAAGAAGGCCGCGTTGGCAAGGCTGCCGCGCTTGGCAATCGATTGCGCCAAACCGTTGGCCAACGGGGTGATCTGAGCGTCGGAGATGTCTCCCACGTGAATGCGTACCTGGGCCGGGTACGAGTCTTCGACAATCGCCAGGTTCGGTGTCACGTCGGCCAGGATCTCCGGGTGGAAGGAAAGGGTCGAGAATCCGTTGTATTCACGACGTAAAAGTCCAAACGGCAGTTGGGAGTAACCGTAGATGTCTGGTGCCGCTGCCGGGCCGATGAAAGGAATCTGATCGATCAAGCCGGGCTTCGGGAAGGCCGTCAAATAGCCAGGCGTCGCTTGAATCATCCGTAGCGTGTTGAAGAATCCCTGATTGGTGAACTGCTCGAGCGGGAAGGGCAGGTCTTGGACAGCCACCGCATAATGCGTGACGCCGCCGCTGAAGCGTCCGTCCAGCACCGCTTGAAACGCGACGACGTCTTGAGGCGTCGTCGCGATGTGAGTTGGCAGCGGCGGGCCAAGGAAGGAAAGGAACTGGCCGAAATTCGAACGCTGAAACGGCGAGACGCGAGCATCAATCGCAATCCGTTCCAGCCCTTCGTCATTGAGTTTGAATCGGTTGATGCCGACGAGAATCGGATTCATCTGCCGCCACTCGGTCATGTGAAATTGACGTAGACGATTGAAGTCGGCCGTTTCCTGAGGGGTCATGCCGACGATGTCCATGTCAGGGATCGGCACGAAATGGCCTCGCCCACCCCGGATCGAATCTCCCAGAGTATCGTTGGCAATAATCGTGTGACTGCCGTCGGCACGCTGGCCGAAGTTTGGTGGCAGGAAGCGGGCCGCGATCAAACCTTCGACCGAGGTATCTTCGTAACCTTCGTTGGTCGCCGCGGCGGTTGCCATCTGCTGTAGTTCCATCTCGATGACGCTTTGCAACCGGCGACGAATCTCGACGCGATACTGCGGAGAGTACAAGCCGCGGAAGAATTGCGACGAGAGATAAACGAAGACGGTATCGTCTCGACTGACCGGCATCAGACCGCGGGCGTACTGAAACTCACGCGAGTTCGCCAGGCTGGTCGTACTATCTTCAAGCGTCAGGAAACGCTGAACGATGGCCCGGGACGTCGTCACGAGATGGAAGTCCCCGCGAGTGACGTAAAACGACCGCAGCGTATTGTCAGGCGTCGAAAGAAACGATACCTCTTGGCCGGCGATCTGCACGGTTTCCAGCTTGGCGCCATCACGCTCGAACTGCTTCAATGCATTCTGGCGATTCCTGTTGATGTCGTTGGCCAGCAGCGGACTTTGTTTGGCATGAAACAACATGCCCAGTGCCGCACCTTCGCGGGTATAGGTATCGCGACCAATCAGGGCGACGTCCTGCACGACCTTATCGCCGAAGATCTCCGCGAGTTCCGACTGCTTGAGCGCCAGTTGCCGCTGCACGACCTCATTCAAATGAAACGCAACCCGGCGATTGGAAATCATCCGCGAAAGGTCACCGCCGTTACGCTCGAGCAGCTTATTGAGCCACAGGTAATTGTTGAGCGAGCCGAAGCGAACGTAGAAGCATTCCTCGGGAACGTAACGCGCGATCGGCTCGATCTCGACGTCTGGATTCGGACGCGGCGTGGCGAGGGGAGCCCATTGAATCGGAGGCACAACCGGCCCGAGTTCACCCTGCGGAGCCAATTCGTTGTTCATGATTGCCTTGAGCATGGCATCATGAACCTTTTCGGTCCCCATCAACAAGTTCAGCGATTGGCTCGGCTCGAGCGCCGATCGATCTGCCAATCCCTTTTCGCTCAAGGGTGGTGGAGCCAGGCCAGTCCGATCCGACAGCATCATCGTCAGGTAGGTCTCCAGCACCGGGGGGTGATCGCTCGAATCGGTCCGCTGACGGGCGACTTCGTTATAGGTTCGCCACCACTGATTGGTCATGCTTCGATAAGGTCCGTCACGATACGGACGCGGAACGACCTGAAAAGTTTGCGGCGTCGGCGTCTCGACGGTCACGTCCAGTGGCGAACTTCCGCGAAAAAGAAAGTAGACCTCCAACTCTTGCGGTGGCGTTATCGTATCGGCACCTATCAGAGACTGCAGCAGCGGCAGAAATCGACGCGGCTTGAAGACGGGGTAGAAGATGCGTCCGTCTGGATCCGAGATCGAGAACGCCTCGCTATCGATCGGATCGCCGAAGTCGGCGCGCGGAAACGAAACGACCAATCGGCCCACACCCCAAGGCTCGCCGGCGATGGCGCTAACTTGTTGTGCGAAGCTGTTCTGCGTGACAACCGTCATCAGTAGAAGGGTTCCACAAATCACGATCCGTCGGTTCCAGCAAGCCATCGAATGGTTCTCCAAATCTTGAATTTCTCAGTTTGTTCATGGTTTGCCCATCGCGCAAACCTGTCAAGAGAAAGTCTTCTGGCTATTTAAGCGGTTTCAGTCCCAGCGCTTCTCGTTGACGATTCAGCAATGTGAACGCTGCCGGCTCATTCTTCAGTAATTTGACCAGTTGACTAGTCGAGCAGCCTAGTCGCGCGGCCGCGGCCGATGCATCCCAACCCTCGGCGTATAGTATAGTTATGGCCTCTGCCAGGATTGCTGGGAAGTCGTCGTGGGTCGGATTGACCGCGACTTTTCCACTACGCACCCGTGATCGCCAGAGTTCGCTGGGCGTTGTGGACAGATCGATTTCGTCGATCACGTGAATTGCCAGGTTAACTCGCAAGCGAAAGATGGCAACCTGGCGGTTGGCTTCCTGGCTACGCCGCTCGTTTCCTTCGCCAGACTGGCCGGTGACGGGATCGTGAACGATGACCGCCGTTTCGACCTTATTGCGATGCTGACCGCCCGGACCGCCGCGGCGAAGTCGCTTGATTTCGCAGCGCTTCAAAAGCTGCTCGACCGGCCAGGCAGCCGGGTGATCGATTCCACTTGGCATATCGCAGCTACTTGACAATGCTGATCGACTGGCCGTTTTCCTCGGCACCCAGCGAAAGGATGAACGGCACCGCGTACGATGCCCAGTCATTTGGCTTGATCGCGCTGGAGGCCCCGTCGGCAAAGCACTTCTCAAGCATCTCGGTATGGATCATGCCAGGCCCCAAGGGAATCGCGGCCATGCCGGCCGGTAGCTCTTGGGCGAGCGACTTGGTCAATCCTTCGATGGCGTATTTCGTCGCGCAGTAGGGGCCGACCTCGGGGGAGGTCGAGCGACCCCAGCCGGAACTGAAGTTGATGATCACCCCTTCGCCGCGCTCGACCATCGCCGGTACGAATGCTTTGATAATGTGGAAGACCCCTTGGATGTTAATGTCGATCATCTGCGAGAACTCGTCCACCGGGACTCGCCACAGCGGATTGTTCTCGTTGATAATGGCCGCGTTGTTGATCAACAGGTCAGGCACGCCGAAGTGCTCGTTGATCGACTTGGCCCACTGTTTCACATCGTGCCAGTTGGTAACATCCACCACGTCAAAACGATGAGGGTCGCCGTACTCTTCGTTCAGATGATCGATCTTGTCGGCCGATCGTCCGCAGCCACAGACCTGGTGTCCCGCGGCGATAAATCCATCGGCCATCGCTCGGCCGAGCCCCTTGGTGACGCCGGTAAGGACGATTTTCCGGACGGACATGGTAGATTCCTCAAAGCGGATTCGCGAAACGACGCACTGAGCGTCATTACAATGGCCCAGAGGAAAAGACGCAACCATGGCAGAGGATACCGCGCGGTACGAGCCGGCTCTACCGTTTCCGCCGTACGCCTACGTTCCGGGCCTGTTTTCTCGGCCTGAAGCGGCATTTGAGGGAAACACGCCGGAGCAATCGTTTCGGTATGGGGTCGATCTATTTAATCACGGTTTTTACTGGGAAGCCCACGAAGCGTGGGAGTCTGCCTGGATCGCCCACGGCAGAGCAGGGGAGCAGGCCGACCTGCTTAAAGGGCTGATTCACCTGGCGGCCTGCGGTGTGAAAGCACGGCAACGGTCCCTTCACGGAATCGAAGCTCATGCGGGAAAAGCGATCGTGCTTTTCGAGAACGTCGGCGAAGACCTCGGCATGACTTCGCTAAGGTCACTTACCGAGCAGGTGAAGAAAGTCCGGGAGACTCCCAGTCGTTACCTGCGTGAATTGCAGGAGAACGTGGTTATCGTGTTCGACTTCCGAATCGAATTGTCGCGAGGTTAATTCTCGGTGTGCGCCACCGCTTCGATCTTCGGGGTCAGCCCGCGGCGATACTCGCGAGGCAGGTAATCCCGCTCGACAAGTTCCGGATCGTGTTGCGTCCAAGTCTCGCGCATGTTCTTACCAACCACGCTGCGCAGGACGTCGCCGTCGCGCCAGGTTGTGGTATAGGCCCCGTCGCTCCATCGCTTGCGGGGAACTTGCCAAGAGCTCTTCAGCAGACGCCATGCAGTCACATGGAACCGGGCATCGCTTTGCGACCATTCATAGAAGATGACCTGGTCGAAGATCAAGCGGCCTTGGGAATCGTAGTAGTGGTTCACTTCGATCAGGTCGACCTGATCCTGGACCACTGGCGTTGAGGGCGAAGCCCCCAGAATCATCCACAAAGCAGCTACCGAAAAAGTAACACCACTCATATTGGCCTCCCTAACGGTCCATCGTCTAAGGGGATTTTCGTGGCAGAGTAGGGTGTATCTATATTCGAATTTCGGATAGAGCAATGTCGATTGATCAGAAATTATGAATTCCTGCTGAAAACCACAGGAAAAACGAGAGAACAGGTGCTAGCGAGCACCCCTATCGGCGGATGTACTGCGAGAAGTTCTCGTCGTCGCGGTACCGCTCGGCTAGCTGATTGATCTTCGACTCGGATCGCAACTGCTCAAACGGCACGCTCGTGTCCAGCAAGCCGAGCGAATAGGCGTACTCGTCGCTGTAGCCCGGCAAAAGAATGCGCATGTCGTATGGGACGCTCTTGGGCGCGATCTTGTTGACGTGCGACACGATATTGGTGGTGCAGTTATTGGTCACCGTGTTGTAGAACTCAGGCTCGGCAGCAAGTTTATTGGCACGCTTGATCACGTCGAGGAACAACTCTTGTGCCTGTTCCGGCTTTGCGACCGTACGATAGAGATAGACGTCGCTCTTGTAGTAGTTCGAGCTGAGATTGATCACGTCGCGTTCATCTCCGATGACGTACATCAATTCGTATTGGTTGAAGAAGCCTTTCCAGGCCGAATACTCTTCATTCGCTTCCTTGCGGATTTCCACCGAGGAAACCAGGTATTGGCCATCCGACAGGCCGAAACTGAGCATCGTATGGGCGACGCTGGGCGTGTCTTTAAAGGGCACTACCACGAAGTCGACCGTTTGAATATCGCTCAGGCGGATATCCTTGTCGTAGTACTGCACCACGTAATTGTCCGCCGTGGCATAGCGACAGTTGCGAACGTTATGGATCTTGATATGGTCGCCGTTGACTTCACTGATGGGAAGTTTGGCTTGATCGGGCGCCCAGTTGCGATTGTTCGTCGCAACGATCGCCTTGCAGCCGGTCGAGAATACCCCCAGGCACAGCATCCCTAAAACCATCCAAAGATGGCCATGCGCAGTTCGACGCTGCTGGGAAAACGAGTTCACCGGGGGAGTCATTGGGGGGAATCAGGTTACGACTTTCGCGCCGCAACTTATAGATTCCTAGTGCTGGCAACGCAACGCCAATCGATGGCCGTGCTAGCGAGGACGTGAATTCGACCAATGCGAAATGGATCGCTAGATAAGGCCAAAGTGTCGGCAGCCGGCCAAAACGCCGCTGGTGGCGGTCTTCTCGGCCAGGTAAAGCCGATCGAGCTGCATGCGTGCTTCGTAGTGCTGATGGACCGTTTCCATCAATTCAGCGGACGCATTACCCACCACAATCGTGCGGTAGCCAGCGGTCATCGCGGCCAGGTCGTTGCCGGAGTCGCCTGAGAAGACGAGCTGCCGGTTGTCCATCCCGGCGTGATCGGTCCACCACTGCAGCGCGTGCGCCTTCGATACGTCGGTCGGCAGCAGGTCGATCAACCCATCTCCGTTGAATGGATCGACGCTACTGATCAAGCTGTAAGGCAGACGACGATGCGTCAATTGATCGAGCACCGCGTCGTGGACTTCATGCAGCCTTTTGGCATCGCAGTAGAAGCTGAGCTTGAATGGTCCCTGCTTCTCTTCTTCCTGTACCCTGAGCGACTCAAGCGATGCGAACTCTTCTCGTAGTCGTGAAGTGGACACTTCACCAACGATGCTTTGCAGATGATCGACATAAGGCTGTGCGATTTGAAACGAGTCGTCATCGGTACGCTGATAGATCGAAGTCCCCACATCACAGATGACCCAATCAGGCGTGGGCAAGGCGTAACGCTCGATCGCATCTTGAACCGACTCTAAGTGTCTACCCGTGACGAAAGTGAGCGTGACGTTGTTTTCACGCAATGCCCTTTCAAGCTGAATCAAATCGCCCTTGTTTTCGGCGTTGTCTTTCAGGGGAATGAGCGTGCCGTCTAAGTCGGTAGCCAGGACCTTGCTCACGTGATGAACCTTCATGCGATTTGAGTTTGTGACCGGAGAATGCTAAAACAATGTTACTCAATTACTAAACGATCCGTCTAACCGATCGATACAGATACGTGACTGATTCGACAGCAAGTCGCTCGCCGTTAATTCTTGGGGAAGTGCTATTCGACCATTTTCCGGACGGCCGGCAGGTTCTCGGTGGCGCTCCTTTTAATGTTGCCTGGAATGTCCATGGAATGGGACTGAATCCCTGCATGGTATCGGCTATTGGCAAAGATGACCCCGGTCAGCAGGTGCTCAAGGCCATGCAGACCTGGGGCATGTCGGCCGAGCAAATCCAAACGGTTGAAGACAAGCCGACCGGGGCGGTGGAAGTGACCTTGAAAGGGGGCGAGCCTGTCTTCGACATTTTAAAAGATCGGGCGTGGGACTACATTCAGCCCCCAGCGATTAAAGACTATTCCAACTATTCGTATCTCTATTACGGAAGTCTCGCGTATCGTAGCGAGCGTACCGCGGCGACCATTCGCCAGATCATTGAAGAGAGCAAATTGCCGCGTTTCGTCGACCTGAATGTCCGGCCTCCTTGGTTCGACACATCCTGGGTGAGTCAGCTGGTCGACGGTGCGGATTGGCTGAAATTAAACCACGACGAACTCCACCGGCTCACTCAAATGCCTTGCGATACCAGGGATGACGTTCGCAAAGCGGTCGATAAACTTCGTACGGCGCACAAAGTCGCCAATTTTTGCATCACATCTGGCTCGAAGGGTGCCTATCTTGCCACAAGTGACGGCGATGGCATTGAAATTGCAGTCACTCCACCCCATCCTCTGGTCGACACGGTCGGCGCTGGGGATGGATTTGCGTCAGTCCTTCTCGCTGGATTGATATCGGGCCGCCCACTGCGACAGGTTGGCGAAGCGGCGTCCCGATTCGCAGGGAAAGTATGCGAGAACCATGGAGCGACTTGCCAAGACAAGACGTTCTATGAAAACGTCTTCGATTAAGGAGCGTTTGTGATACTTCAAGCTTTCCCAATACCAACAACCTCAAAGAATGACTCTCTATGAAGATCGCTCTGTTAAGCTTACATGGCTTAATCCGCGCGAAAGATGCCGAACTCGGTCGCGACGCGGATACGGGCGGCCAGGTCAAGTATGTCCTGGAATTGGCCGCGGAATTGGCCAAGCAGCCCGGTGTGACCGAAGTTGAACTTCTCACGCGGCAAATCATCGATGATCGCGTCTCCGACGATTACGCCCAAGTCGAAGAACCGATTTGCGAGAATGCCAAGATCGTGCGGATTCCGTTCGGTCCAAAGCGTTACATCCGCAAGGAATCACTCTGGCCGTACATCGAATTCTTCGTCGATCAAACGCTCGCTCACTTTCGCCGCGCCGGTTTGCCGGACCTCATCCATGGTCATTATGCCGACGCAGGTCTGGCCGGCGCGCAGCTGGCTCGGTTGCTTCATATCCCGTTCGTTTTCACCGGGCACTCGCTCGGCCGCGTGAAGCAGGAACGGCTGTTTGCCAAAGGAAAGTCGATCGAAGATCTCGAACGCCGCTACAAGTTGGCCCAGCGAATCGAAGCCGAAGAAGTCGCTTTGGAAACCGCTTCCATGGTGGTGGCCAGCACCAATCAGGAAGTCGAGCTACAGTACGAGAAGTACGAGAACTATCAGCCCGATCGGATGGAGGTCATCCCTCCCGGCGTGAACCTGCAGTCGTTCTCGCCGCCGAAATCGAAGGACGATGATTACCCGATCGGTCCGCAGATCGAACGCTTTCTGCGAGACCCGAGCAAGCCGCCGCTGATTGCCATGGCTCGTCCCGACGAGCGAAAGAACCTGGAAATGCTCGTCCGTGTTTACGGCGAGAGCGAGCGTCTGCAGCAGCTTTCCAACCTGGTGCTGATCATGGGAACGCGCGAGAATCTGAAGGATCTCGCTCCGGCCCAGCGCCGCATCGTTGAGCAGATTCTTGGGAAAATCGACGACTACGATCTTTACGGCTGCGTTTCGTACCCCAAGATGCATACGCCAAGCGACGTTCCAGACATTTATCGCTGGGGTGCCCAACGTCGCGGCGTCTTCGTGAACCCCGCGCTCACCGAGCCATTCGGTTTGACTCTGCTGGAAGCGGCCGCGGCGGGGCTGCCGATTGTTGCGACCAACGATGGCGGTCCCCGCGATATCGTGGCGAATTGTCACAACGGTTTGCTGGTCGATCCATTGGATCCCGAAGCGATCGAGAAGTCGCTGCTGCGCATGCTGACCGAACCGCAGCAATGGGATGATTGGTGCGAGAAAGGAATGGCGGGTGCCAAGAAGCATTATTCCTGGGCCAATCATGCCAAACGGTACTGGCGAGACGTCAACGATATCCTCGACCATTCGGCCAAGCCGGTTCTCGCAGGCCATTCCAAAGTGCGGCGGATGCCAAACTTCGATCGGCTCATCATCACCGACTTGGACAATACGCTCACAGGTGACGAAGAGGGGCTCCGCGAATTTCTCGATACGATTCGCGAGCACGACTACATTGGTTTTGGCATTTCGACCGGGCGTCGTCTCGACAGCGCGATGGAGCTGATCGAAGAGATGAACTTGCCACGGCCTGATTTGATCTGCGCTGGCGTGGGCACGGAACTTTACTACGGCGAATACCTTACTAGCGATCGAACCTGGCGAAAACAGATTGGTCTGCACTGGACGCCTGATGCGATACGTGTTCTGTTTGAAGGAGTGGATGGAGTCTACGTGCAGAAGGACTCGCAGCAGTCCGAGTTCAAGATCAGCTTCGATCTCGACACGAGCGTTGCTCCGAGTATCCCACAAATCAAGCGAATGCTGCGAGAAGCGGGAATTCGCGCTCGCGTGGTGTTTTCGCGAAACATGTACCTTGACATCCTGCCCAATCGTGGGGGGCCCGGCGTCGCGGTGCGGCATGTCCTCTACAAATGGGGCTTTTCGCCGGAAAAAGTGCTAGTGGCTGGCGATAGCGGTAACGACGAGGGGATGCTCAAGGGGCGCACACTTGGAGTGGTTGTAGGGAATTACAGTCCTGAACTCGAGAAGCTGCGGGACTGGCCGCGAATCTATTTCGCGGAAGGCCATCATGCACGAGGTATCCTGGAGGGAATCAACTACTATCAGTTTTTAGACAACATCACGATACCCAATGATCGGCACGAGTAGGAATGGACAGCCTGACCAACTGCAAGCCGAGGCAGAGATTTCGCTCAAGCGACTTCTGCCGCGTCTCGAAGCATTCTGGTCAGAGGACGACGTGGCCAGCGGCCTTGCGCGTGATTTTACGCAGCGCCTCGTTGCCCAGTGGCCGCGGTTGTTTCGCTTGCTCTTCACGCTGTATCACAATCGGTACGATTTCTTCTATCACCTGGAAGAGATCATGTTCACGGCGGCACGCGGGTGGAAACAACGCAGCCCCGAACTGCGCGAGCAAGACGACCACCGCTTGAACGATCCGACCTGGTTTCAGTCGGAACACATGGTCGGCGGCGCGCTCTACGTCGATCTCTTTTCCGAAAATCTCAGCAAGCTGCGCGAGTGCATTCCGTATTTCAAAGATCTTGGCCTGACTTACGTTCACTTGATGCCGCTGTTCGCGGTGCGGCCAGGCGACAATGACGGCGGCTACGCGATCAGCAACTACCGCAGCGTCGATCCCCGCTTGGGCACGATCGACGACCTTCGCCAGTTGGCCGACGAGTTCCGCGAAGCAGGCGTCTGCTTGTGTCTCGATTTCGTCTTCAATCACACGTCGGACGATCACTATTGGGCACAGCATGCCCAGGCCGGCGACATCGAATATCAGCAGTATTATTACTGCTTCCCCGATCGCACCGTTCCCGATCAGTACGAACGCACCCTGCGCGAGATCTTCCCGACGGTTCGCCGCGGTAACTTCACCTGGCATGACGGGATGCAGAAGTGGGTCTGGACGACCTTCAACAGCTTTCAGTGGGATCTGAACTACGGTAACCCGGCGGTCTTTCGGGCGATGCTGGAGGAGATGCTTTTCATCGCCAACACCGGCGTGGACATCCTGCGCCTGGATGCAGTGGCATTCATCTGGAAGCAGATGGGCACCAACTGCGAGAACCGCCCGGAAGCTCACCTTTTGATTCAAGCATTCAACTGCCTGGCTGGGATCGCCGCTCCGGGGCTGGTCTTCAAGTCGGAAGCGATCGTTCATCCCGACGAGGTGGTGAAGTACATCGGGGCGGAAGAATGCCAGATATCGTATAACCCGACCCTCATGGCACTTTTGTGGGAATCGCTCGCGACGCGAAGCACTCGCTTGCTGAAGAAGTCGCTGAGCCATCGTCATCGCCTGCCGCACGGAACTTCGTGGGTCAACTACCTGCGCTGCCACGACGATATTGGCTGGACGTTCGACGACGAAGACGCCGCCCAACTGGGAATTAACGGCTATGATCATCGACAATTCTTGAACAACTTTTACACAGGGCAATTCCCGGGCTCATTTGCCCGTGGGGTCCCTTTTCAGCACAACCCAACGACCGGCGATATGCGGATTTCGGGGACGCTCGCCTCGCTGGCCGGCCTGGAACAAGCTATCGAGTTCCACGACCCGAAGCTGATCGAGATGTCGGTCCGCCGCATGTGCCTGTTGTATGGCATCACGCTCAGCATTGGGGGCATTCCCCTTTTGTATCTGGGGGAAGAGTGGGGCATGCTCAATGATTATGATTTCGTGAAGGATCCAGCCAAAGCAGGCGATACGCGTTGGATCCATCGTCCCAAGATGAAGTGGGAGTATCTGCAAAACTTCCAGCAGGAAGTCGACGAACAGAACGGTTCGATTCGCGGGAAGATCTTCCGTTCGATCCAGAAGCTGATTTCGCTGCGTAAGAACATGCCATCGCTGGCCGGGCAGCAGATGGATCTGGTTCCTGTCGATAATCCCCATGTTCTGGGGTTTGTGAGGCACTTCGAGGGGAACCGGACCCTGATCCTGGCCAATTTCACCGAAGAAGAGCAGCGCGTTCCGGCCAATAACGTCCGAACGGGGGGGCTTGGTCGTTTCTTTCAGGATTTGATCAGCGAGCAAGAAATCGCGACGCATGAAGATCTTGTGTTGCAGCCGTACGGGCTCTTGTGGCTGGAACGAATCTAAGACCAAAAACCTCAAGATTTGGCTCAGAATTAGGCCCTATGTGCACAAATTTTTAGCACCTCCGGCCGAAACCTTTGCTAAGTGGTAGGTTTCTAGCAATGATCGTTGATTGGCGCGTGATTTGCGTTTGTACGTAGACGGATCGTGCCGATTAAAACGCCGGTGGCTGATTTTCGTGCGTTGTTCCCCTGATGACCGTGTGGGGGCCGGATGTTGGCCCAGGCGGTTTGGCATTTCTCTCCCGCGATTCGACTATCTTTGAGGCTTCCATGGCGATTCTTACGGCGCTCCATCACTCGACGAAATACAAATACGATCGCAAGATCGGTGTCGGGGCTCAAACCATTCGGCTACGTCCCGCTCCCCATTGTCGAACGCCCATCCATAGCTACTCCCTGCGAATTAGTCCCAAACCACACTTCCTGAACTGGCAGCAGGATCCCCACGGAAACTTCGCTGCCCGCGTCGTCTTTCCGGAACCGGTTGACCATTTCCATGTCGACGTCGATCTGATTGCCGAAATGACGGTTATCAACCCGTTCGACTTCTTCCTCGAACCGGACGCGGAAGAGTTCCCGATCGTCTACAAGGAACCTCTCAAGACCGATCTGGCTCCGTTCCTCGAGCAGGAACCGCACGGCCCGCTGTTGACGGAGTACCTGCAAGGGGTCGACGTCACGCCGCGGCGAATCGTTGACTTCCTGGTCGATATCAACCAGCGGCTGCAAAAAGACATCGCCTACACGGTACGTATGGAACATGGTGTCCAGACGCCTGAAGAAACGCTCCAGAAGCGTCTCGGGTCGTGCCGCGACTCGGCCTGGCTGTTGGTGCAGATGCTGCGTCACTTCGGGCTCGCCGCTCGGTTTGCCTCGGGTTACATCTGCCAGTTGACGCCGGACATCAAATCGCTCGATGGTCCATCGGGGCCGGAACAAGACTTTACCGATCTGCACGCATGGACCGAAGTCTTCCTGCCAGGTGCCGGCTGGGTAGGACTCGACCCAACCTCGGGTCTCTTCGCTGGCGAAGGTCACATTCCGCTGGCGTGTACGCCGTCGCCACTTACTGCCGCCCCTGTCTCCGGTAGTCACGAAAAGGCCGAAGTCGAGTTTGACTTCGAGATGAAGATCACGCGTTTCCACGAAGACCCGCGTGTGACCAAGCCGTATACCGATGAAGAATGGGAAGAGATTCAAGCCCTCGGCCATGAAGTCGACAAGCATCTCCAGCGCGTCGGCATTACGATGACGATGGGCGGCGAGCCGACGTTCGTATCCATCGACGACATGGAAGGGGACGAGTGGAACACGGCTGCCGTGGGGCCAACCAAGCGTGGCCTGGCCGACAAACTGATGCGTAAGCTGTTCAAACGATTTGGCGAAGGGGGCTTCCTGCACTACGGTCAGGGCAAGTGGTACCCTGGCGAATCGCTCCCACGTTGGGCGTTCCGCTGTTACTGGCGATACGACGGCGAACCGATCTGGAAAGATCCGTCGCTGCTTGCCGAAGACGGCATGAACTACGGCCACGATACCGATCTGGCCATGCAGTTCACCCGTCGCCTGGCCGAGCAACTGGGTGTCGAGCCGAACCACGCCAACTATGCCTACGAAGACGCGTTCTACTACACCTGGATGGAACGCCGGCTGCCGGTGAACGTCGACATCCACGATTCCAAGCTGGAAGACGAGGAAGAACGCACGCGAATCGCCAAGGTCTTCGAGCAGGGGATCACCTCGCCGGTCGGCGTCGTTCTGCCGGTGCGATACCTCTGGTGGGCAGCCCAGCCCGGCTGGGAAAGTGGTGAATGGCACGTCCGCAGCGATGAGTTGTTCCTCATCCCCGGCGACTCGGCGATGGGGTTGCGATTGCCGCTGAAGTCGTTGATTTACGAAACCGAAGGTCAGGCCGCGGCGCTCTTCCCACTAGACCCGATGGCGGAAACCACGCCGCTTCCTTCCTATGCCGAATTCATGGCACGCCGAACTCCGGCGATGGTGGGCGGGGACTCCGGCAAGCCATGGTCGATGAAGACCACCGGTGGTGACTCGTACCGAAGCTCGTCACGTCCGCAAGGGATGAGTGGACAAAGTCTGGAATCCGACGGGTTCTTTGGCCCTGGCGATTGGGGGGACAACGGTGGTCCCAACCCGATGAATCAGTTGGTCCGTACGGCTCTGTGCGTCGAGCCGCGTAACGGGTGTCTGCATGTTTTCATGCCCCCAGTCGATCGCATGGAAGGCTACCTGGAACTGCTGACCGCGGTGGAAACAGTTGCCACCGAATTCAGCTCGCCGGTGATCATCGAAGGCTATTTGCCACCACACGACGATCGCGTCAATCACCTGAGCGTCACGCCGGATCCTGGCGTGATCGAAGTGAACGTCCACCCGGCCAACAGTTGGCAGGAACTGGTCGACATTACGACCGGCGTTTACGAAGACGCCCACCATACTCGTCTGGGGACCGAAAAGTTCAATCGCGATGGTACGCACACCGGCACGGGTGGCGGTAACCACGTGGTGTTGGGCGGACCGACCCCAACCCAAAGTCCGTTTCTACAGCGACCCGATATTTTGCGTAGCCTGATCGGGTACTGGCACAATCATCCATCGCTTTCTTATCTGTTCAGTGGCAACTTTATCGGCCCCACCAGTCAGGCCCCACGCGTCGATGAAGGACGCCGAGATGCCATCTACGAACTGAAGATTGCGTTCGAGCAGATCCCCGATAAGGGGCAGTTTTCTCCCTGGCTGGTCGACCGGGTTTTCCGAAACTTGCTGGTGGATATCACCGGGAACACCCACCGGGCCGAATTCTGCATCGACAAGCTGTTTTCGCCTGATAACAGCTCGGGGCGGCGCGGTTTGCTCGAATTCCGTGCTTTTGAAATGCCGCCGCACGCCCGGATGAGCCTCACCCAACAGCTTCTGTTGCGGTCGTTGATGGCCCGCTTCGCCGAGCATCCGTACAACATGCCGCTGGTCGATTGGGATACGAGCCTGCACGATCGGTTCATGCTGCCTCACTTCAACTACGAAGACTTCGAAGACGTCATCGAGGAAACGAGGGATGCCGGATTCGAGCTGGAATCGTATTGGTTCCTCCCTCACTTTGAGTTCAAATTCCCAAAAATCGGGGAGTTTTCGCATCGAGGCGTGCAGGTCGAGCTGCGTAAAGCGATCGAACCTTGGTATGTCCTGGGGGAAGAGTCGGGGCAAGGGTTTACGGCCCGTTACGTCGACTCTTCGCTGGAACGGATGCAGGTCAAAGTTCGCGGAGCGATCCCGGGGCGGCACTTTGTGATGTGCAACGGACGAAAAGTCCCGCTTCACCCGACAGGAACCGAGCAGGAATTCGTCGCTGGCGTGCGGTATCGGGCCTGGCAGCCCCCGAGTTGCCTGCATCCTACGATTCCGGTCGACGAGCCCCTGACGATCGACCTGTATGATTCCTGGTTCCAAAGAAGCCTCGGAGGTTGTCGGTATCACGTAGGACATCCAGGGGGGAATAATCCTGAAGCTTTCCCTGTGAATGCCATGGAGGCAGAGTCCCGTCGTGGGGGTAGATTCGAGAAAATGGGGCACACGCCCGGCTACGTTGAACTGCCGCCAGACGAATGCTCCAGCGAATTCCCCTTCACGCTCGATTTGAGACGGGGTAAAACCAAGCATCTGTAACCCCACGCAGGGATTGCGTAACACCTCATTTTGGACAACCCGAGGTCTCGGTGACCAGAATTCCCGCACAAAATGATGCGTCCGCCGATCTATTTGCCCCGTATAAGCCGATTCCCGACGTATACGACGAACTGCACGATGGTGCGCACATACGCCCCCATTGGCAAAGTTTCGTCCAAGGCGTTCGAGAAATTGGTGCCGGCGAGTTCCAGCGTCGCTGGCAGCAAATGCAAAAACTGCTCGATCGCACCGGCATGGCCTATGTCGGTGCAGGCATCGGAAGTCCGGGCCAGGATCGCCGAGCACGTCCCTGGGAGCTCGACCCGCTGCCGGTGCTACTACCCAGCAGCGAATGGGAACATATTTCTCTCGGGCTGAAACAACGCGGCAAGTTGATGCAGTTGATTCTGCAGGATCTTTACGGTCCGCAGGACTTGATGCGTAGTGGCGTGCTGCCGGAAGAAGTCCTGTTTCGGCATCCCGGCTACTACCGCTGCTTTCATGGGCAGAACCCGCCGGGGAACAATTACCTTTATTTCTACGCGGCCGACCTTTCTCGTTCCCCGGACGGAAGCTGGTGGGTGCAAGGGGATCGGAGCGAGTCCCCCTCCGGCAGCGGCTTTGCCCTGGAGAATCGCATCATCCAATCCCGGATGACACCAAGCCTTTTCCACAAAGAGAACGTCCAGCGCCTCGCCGGCTACTTCATGAAAGTGAAGGAGGCCGTACTGCGTGCTTGCTCTCGGGTCACCAATCCCCGCGTGGTGATCCTCAGCAATGGATCCGAAAACCCGAACTACTTCGAAGACGCTTACCTCGCCCGCTATCTCGGTTACACGTTGGTCGAACCAGCCGACCTGGCGGTCCGTGGCAATCGCGTCATGCTAAAGACATTGGGAGGGCTGCTGCCGGTCGACGTCATCATTCGACGCCCTAACAGCGACCAGTGCGATCCCCTCGAGATCAGCCACTCGACTGGCGGAATTCCTGAACTGCTGCAGGTCTGCCGGATGAAGAATGTCGTCGTGCTCAATCCGCTTGGTTCGGGCATCGTCGAGTCGCCAATCTTCATGACCTTCATGCCCCAGCTTTGTCAGCACCTGCTGGGTGAACCGTTGATCCTGCCAGGCGTTGCCACCTGGCGGTGCGGCGAGCCTGATTCGCTGGCCTACGTGATCGAGAATATCGAGAAGCTCGTCATCAAACCTGCCTACCGACGCCGCGGCACTCGATCAGGCATCTATCGCGTGCAGAAAGATGGCGACCAGGAAAAGCTGATTCGCATGATTCAGACCGATCCGGACATGTTCGTCGCGCAAGAGCAGGTGATGCGATCGACAAGCCCCGTCTATTCCCGGAAGTCGCTTACGCCCGCCCACATTGCCCTACGAAGCTTCGCAGTACTGGGACAAAACGAGTTCGAGACGATGCCAGGCGGGTTGGTGCGGCTCAGTGGCGAACTTCAGCCGCTCGAGGCCTCGTTGCAAGTGGGCGAACGCAGCAAGGACGCATGGGTGTTGTCGGCGACGCCGATCGCTCGCGTGAGCCTGCTGAAGCAACCCGATCATGGCGTCGAGCTGAAGCGTACCGGCGGAGAACTCCCCAGCCGCATCGCGGAAAACCTGTACTGGTTGGGACGCAATCTAGAGCGTGCCGATGTGACGGCACGCATCCTGCGGACGACCATCTCTCGGTTGACCAGTGAAGAACAACTCGATGAGATGCCGGAGGTGATCATCCTGATCCGCACGATGGCCGAGATGGGCATTATCGAGACCGGCTACGGGGTCGAAGAGATGCGAAAGCAATTGCCTCCGATCGAGCTTAACCTGGCGGCCAACATCTTTGACGAACAGAACTCGATGAGCCTGCGTTCGATCGTGACCCAGATCTTCCGCCTGACGTCGCGCAGCCGTGACCGTGTCTCGGCCGATAGCTGGCGGGTGTTGCACCGGGTCGACCAAGGCTTTCAGCCCCCCAGCGACGGCTACTGGGATTTGTCCGACTGTTTGGCACTGCTTGACGATCTGATCCTCGACCTGGCAGCATTCTCAGGGATCATTTCCGAAAGCATCACGCGAACCCAGGTCTACCACTTCCTGGACATGGGCAGGCGCATGGAACGGGCCACGCAAAGCTCGCGGCTGATGCGAAACTGCCTGGTGCTTCCCTCCGGCGATTTGTCCGCCATCTTGGAAGCGCTGTTGGAAATCTCGGACAGTCTAATCACCTACCGTTCGCGTTACTTGGAAGAAATGCACCTGGGAGCCGTGCTCGATCTGCTGGTGACCGACGAAACCAACCCGCGTTCGATCGCGCGGCAGTTGGCTCAACTGCTGGAGCACGTCAACGATCTGCCCAACGTGGCCAACCATGCAGGTTACACGGTCGAGCAGCGTCTGGCGATGTCGCTTCTGCATGAAGTGCGGATGTTTGACGTGACGCGCGTGCGGGCTCCGGATGCGTTGTCGGCCGGTGAAACGCTGCATATGCTGTTGCAGGAGATCGAATCCCTGCTGCCGAAGCTGTCGGACGTCGTCTCTCAACGTTATCTTGTTCACTCGATGCCCCAGTCACACCTGGTCGAGATCCGCCCCTAGTTGATGAAGCTTTGACCAACCGTGCGATATCAAGTCGAACACAAGACGGCTTACCATTACTCCGAACCAGCCTCGGTAGCCCATAACCTATTGCACTTGCGTGTCCCCACGACGCATCGCCAAAGCGTCGAGGACTTCGCCCTGACGGTCGAACCCAAGCCAAGATCGGTCGTCTCGCGAACCGATTACTTCGGCAACCAGGTTCACTACTTCGCGCTGAGCGAACCGCACAGCGGAATGACCATCACCGCGACGAGCCGCGTCGTCGTGAAAACCCCCGTGCCGATCACCATCTCGCCGGCGTGGGAAGAACTCGCCGCGATGGCCAAGCGTCGCGACTTTCCCTTGGAGGTTCGCCAGTTCCTGTTCCCTTCGCGGCACATTCGCCTGCTACCCATCCTGGGCGAATACGGTAAAGCCGCCTTTACCCGCAATCGTTCGATTGTCGAAGCGGCTAAGGACCTAACGACGCGGATCTATACCGACTACAAGTACGACTCCGGTGCGACTAACATCTTTACGCCGCTCGAAGACGTCGTGCGTCAGCGTCACGGCGTATGCCAGGACTTCTCCCACGTGGGGATCGGTGCCCTGAGATGTCTTGGGCTGCCGGCTCGTTACGTCAGCGGATATTTGCGAACCGAACCGCCACCTGGAAAGCCCCGGCTGGTCGGTGCGGATGCCTCCCATGCCTGGTTTTCGGTGTTCTGCGGAACGGAACTCGGTTGGGTTGATTTCGATCCGACGAACAACGTGATGGTCGGCACCGATCACATCACGCTGGCTCACGGGCGTGACTTTGAAGACGTTTCGCCCATTCAAGGAGTCGTCATGGGCGGGGGCACGCGCACCATGCAGGTCGGCGTCGACGTGATGCCGCTGGATGTCAAAACAAACGGTACGCCACCTGGTCCCACGGGTACCCAGCAACAACAGCAACAAAAGAGCCCCAATAAGTAGATGGGGTGACCCAGCGAGAAATCTCTGGGCCACCTTGCGATCTCGAGGGCCGTTTACGCGGCTTGTAGGCTAAAGAACGTTGTGCCGATCGACTCGCCGACGAGGTTCAATCGTTTCTGGAAGTCGTCGATGAATTCGTGCAAGCCACGGGCGATGATGTCGGTGGCGCTGGTGAACGCGAACTCCGCGCGTAATTGCCCGAGCCGCTGTTCCGGCAGATTGGTGAACCCTTCGATGTCGCTGCCGGTAATGGCGTGAAGCGATTCGTTGGCTCGCGTGAGGCAGTGTAGCACGGCCCGCGGGAATTCCTTGTCGAGCATGATGAAGTCGACCACGTTTTGCGGCACAATGCGACCGAACCGCTGCCGATACATTTCGTAGGCGCTGGCCGAGCGAAGCAGGGCACCCCACTGCAGGTCGTCGAATGCGCTTCCCACGTGCTGTGGGCTGGGCAGCAGGATGTAATACTTGACGTCCAAGATGCGAGACATCTTGTCGGCACGCTCCAGGAAGCGTCCCAGCTGACAGAAGTGCCATCCTTCGCCATGGGTCATGGTGGCATCGGTCACGCCGCTGAACTGCTGCCCGGAATTACGAACCGCTTCGTAAAAGTCAGGCAGGTCGTCCAGAATGCCTTCGGCGTCCCCCACATCTTTCACCATCAAGTAGAAGCGGTTGATGTGCTCCCACATTTCGGCCGAGATGCGTTCACGGATGCTTCGCGCATTCTCGCGAGCGTTGATCAAGCAGGAAAGAATCGAGTTGGGGTTGTTCCGATCGAACGTCAGGAACTCGATCACATTTCGCTTGCTGGCTTCGCCGTAAATCTCGGAGAACTTTTCGTCATCTCCGGTGGTCGTCACCAGAGGCATCCACTGTTGGTTGCCGGCTGTCGACAGATCCATGCTGATGTTCAAGTTCACCGCGATGAAACGGGCTACCGCCTCAGCACGTTCGATGTAACGGCTGGTCCAATAGATGGAGTCGGCTACGCGACTTAACATGAAGAACCTTTCAATCCCTACACGACCCAGGTGTCTTTACTTCCGCCCCCCTGGGATGAGTTGACCACGAGCGAACCCTTACGCAGGGCCACGCGCGTCAGTCCGCCGGGTAATACATAGATGTCTCGTCCATAGATGATAAACGGTCGCAGATCGACGTGCCTCCCCTCCAAATGGTCATCGATAATGACCGGAGCCCGCGATAGGGCGAGGGTTGGCTGCGCGATGTAATTGCGCGGATTGGCCTTAATCAGTTCGACGAACTTCTGGTGTTCTTCCTTCGACGAACGGGGACCAATCAGCATCCCGTAGCCGCCTGATTCGTTGGCCGGCTTCACCACCATGTCGGCAATGTTCTTGATGACATGGTCTCGCTGAGCGTCATCCCAACAAACGTACGTCGGCACGTTCGGCAGGATGGCGTCTTCGCTCAGGTAGTACTTGATCATGTCCGGAACATAGGCGTAGATCACCTTGTCGTCGGCGATGCCGGTACCTGGCGCGTTGGCCAAGGCGACGTTTCCGGCACGGTAGGCGTCGATGATTCCGGGAACACCCAGCATCGAGTCCTTGCGAAAGACGTGCGGGTCGATGAAGTCGTCGTCGATGCGGCGGTAGATGACGTCCACGGCCATCAAGCCCTTGGTCGTACGGGCATAAACGCGTCGATCACGAACCACCAGGTCTCGCCCTTCCACCAGGTCGACCCCCATCTGCTGGGCGAGGAACGAGTGTTCAAAGTAGGCCGAGTTGTAAATACCAGGCGACAGGACCGCGACCACCGGCTTTTCGATATGATCCGGGGCCAGCGAGTTCAAAGCGTCTAACAGCTGGCTGCAGTAATCGTCGACCGGGCGGACGAACTGGGCCTCGAACAAGCCGGGGAACGTCTGCTTCATCAACTGACGGTTCTGAAGCACGTACGAGACGCCGGATGGACAACGCAGGTTGTCTTCCAGCACGTAGAACTCGCCATCCGAGTCGCGGACCAGGTCGGTGCCGGTGATGTGGCACCAGATGCCGTTGGGTGGCTTCATTCCCACGCATTGAGGCCGGAAACTGCTGGCCGACTTGACGACATGTTCAGGGATGATGCCGTCCTTAAGAATCTTCTGTTCGTTGTAGATGTCGTCGATGAACATGTTCAGCGCGATGATGCGCTGCTTCAGTCCTTTCGACATCCACGACCACTGCTCGCCTTGGATGATGCGGGGAAGAATGTCGAACGGAATGATGCGTTCGGTACCTTGCTCTTCGCCGTAGACGTTAAACGTGATCCCTAAACGAATCATCGACCGCTCGGCGGCCGTCTTTCGTTTGCGAAGGTCGTTGGAGGTTAACTCTTGGATGTGTTCGTATAAGAGTTGGCAGTTTGTCCGCGGGGAACCGCCAGGTGAAAACATTTCGTCGTAGAACTCGCCAACATCGTAATTGGCGGTGAGGTTGGGCTCGGAAATTCCTGCAGACTGTGTTTGCCCTTGCACGTCATTCTTCTCCTAATGAGAAATCTAGTGGGGCCAGATGAAACCGCCGGGGAGGAAAGGTCGTCGTGATGTGACGAGTCGAAGTGTTGCCTGAGTCCTCCCAAAGGGACAGGTAATAAAGGAGCACTTGCCGTGCCAATGGGGAAGAAAGAGGGTCCCGCGTCAAACTATAAAGTGTTGCCAGGCAGTGCTTTGCGTTGAAATGAGCCGGCCCGAATAATATGCCGTTGCTGCTTAACATGCCTATTAAATGTGCAAGGGTAAGGGAAACTGAATTGACATTAATGTTGTTCACCCGACCGGCGGATTCGTTCGCCGGGCGAACACGGCCTTGTTAAAATATGGCTCTGCCCAACTGTTTCCCACCAACAAAGAGCTTGTTCCATGCCATTATCGTACCGCTTCCTGGTCCCGCTGTTGTTGACTCTGCTACTGGCGTTCGCTTCGATATCTCTCGCGGACCCCATCCATCCTTCCGCGAACCTGCCGCAAACGCAGCCCTGGGACTTAGCAAAACTATCCGAGGCGCCCAAGTTTGCCTGGGTCGATGCCGACTCGCCGGTGCGCTCGCTGACGTTCACTGGGGAGGAATTCGAGGGACACGCAACCCGCGTCTTCGCTTATTATGCGACACCTGGAAGCATATTGGGAGATGCATCACTCGATAAAGATTTGCCGGCCGTCGTATGCATTCATGGTGGTGGGGGAACTGCGTTCCGCGAGTGGGCCGAGTTGTGGGCGAAACGTGGGTACGCGGCCATTGCGATGGACCTGGCTGGCTCGCGTCCGATTGAAGGCAAAAACCCTCACGATCAAAAGAATCGCACGCGACTCGCCAATGGTGGACCCTATCATGGCGACGAGCACAAGTTTGGCCATATCGACGATGACCTACATCAACAATGGCAATACCATGCGGTCGCGAACGTGATACTTGCGCATTCTTTGATCCGAAGTTTTCCCGAGATTAACAAAGAACGCACAGGCGTGACCGGCATCAGTTGGGGTGGTTACCTGACGTGCATCGTGGCAGGCGTCGACTCGCGCTTTCATGCCGCGGTGCCTGTTTACGGATGTGGCTATCTGGCCGAGAACAGCACATGGTTGGATCGCTTTGCCCGGATGACGCCAGAGCAAAAACAGCGTTGGGTTACGCTGTGGGACCCGAAGCAATACCTGCCAGCCGTTTCGATGCCTATTCTGTTCGTCAACGGAACGAATGATTTCGCGTATCCGCTGGATAGCTACATGAAGAGCTATCAGGCGGTTCCTGACGATGTGCACAAGCAGCTTTCCATCACCGTCAAGATGTCGCACGGCCACCCCGCCGGCTGGAACCCGCCACAAATCGGCCACTTCATGGATCAGTGGCTCAAGCAAGGCGAACCGCTACCAAGGGTCGGCCACCCGAAGATCCAAGGAGACCAGGTCGAACTGGGATACGATACGGCCAGCGTTGCCAAAGCGGCCATTCACTGGACGGTCGATGACAAGGCGGTCAATGCCCATGACTGGAAAACGGCGGAAGGGGTCGTGAAGGAAGATGTCATTCTCGCACCCAAACCCCCTACCGATGCCAGGCTCTGGTACATGACCGTCACCACCGAGGACGGCAGCCTGGTAAGCACCGAGATCATCTTCGCCGATCAAGTCAGCCAGTTCGACTGAACCAACGCTTCCGCGCTGACGATCTTGGGGCACTTCCAGTTGTTCCGCTGCATCCAGTCAAAGAATTGAGACTCGACGGCAATGTGGTAGTTGCGGATGTAGTAAAGCACGTCGCCTGACCAGCACCACTCGCCGTCGCTGTAAACGTCCGGCGGGCCGATCATCACGCTATCGTCCATCAAACGGTCGTATGCGTCGCTGTTGGCTTCAAACAGCATGGTGCCTTCGCTGAGATACTGGAGCACCAGGTCCTCTTCGTCGAGAGGTCCCATCATTTGCAGTTCTCGCAAGTCTTGCAAAGCCTCGCGTCGACTGCTCTCCTCGAAAAATCCGAATCGCTTCAACATGGGTCACGTTCCTCCACACCACCCATGGCAAGCCGAATCCGAGCTTCAGCCGGGTGACGATTAGATGAGAAAAGGAAGTCACCGGAAGGCAGCCATCGTCTGAGACTGCCGAACCTGTGGAATCACGAATCCCTCCAATGTTGTCCCGCAAATCGCTGCCACTTCTTCCGAGGACACCATCCGTGGCCCTCTTTTGGGAAGTTTAGCAAAGGACGAATCGAGAAGGCAAAGGAAATTTTTCATGAAAATGAATTCAATCCCGCGCTCATGGTACCTTATGACGCCACGGAAAATACCATAAACAAAATTGCAGATATGCATGTCGGCTTGGCTGGGAAGAATTGCCAACCATACGAATCCATGGATGCGTCCGCGGCATCGGAAGTAAGTATTGGTAGGAATAACATTTGCACGCGTTAGACCCATCGGCATTGCGAACCAATAATGGCAGACGTCCTTCGACAGGGGCATGCCTAAGGAGAGGGCAGGAAAATGGCAATCGATCCAATCTGCGGAATGACCGTCGACGAGTCGACACCCTGGCAAACGACCCGGGATGAGCAAACGTTCTACTTCTGCTGCGAGCATTGCCTGAAGAAGTTCGAGGTCGGCGGGGCGAGCGAAAGCTCGCCGATGCAACTGGTGACCCTCGGCGAGGCCCCGCCCAAGCATGATTGTTGCCATGGTCACCAAGGGCATTCCGCCAACCAGAAGTCGTCGGCCAAGTACATTTGTCCGATGTGCGAAGGGGTGGAAAGCGACGTCCCTGGCGACTGCCCAAAATGTGGCATGGCGCTGGAGCGAAATCAGCCTGCGGCCCCGCAGACCAAGACTATCTATACCTGCCCGATGCATCCGGAGGTCCAGCAAGATCACCCCGGCAGTTGCCCCAAGTGCGGCATGGACCTCGAGCCACAGACCGTCACGGCCGACGAGGAAGAGGACGATCCGGAACTCATGTGGATGACCATCCGTTTCTGGGTCGCTGCCGTGCTCACCGTGCCTGTCTTTGCATTGGCCATGCTGCCGATGATGGGCATCGAACTGGGCGTGCCGGCGGAAGTTTCGCGTTGGATTCAATTGAGCCTGGCGACCCCGGTCGTCGTTTGGTGCGGCTGGCCATTTTTCGTGCGCGGGGCGAAGTCGCTGGTGACGATGAATCTGAACATGTTCACGCTCATCTCGTTGGGTGTCGCGGCGGCGTACCTGTACAGCCTCATCGCGACAATTTTCCCGGCGGCGATTCCCGAAGCCTTTCAGCATGCAGGTGAGGTGCCGGTCTACTTCGAGGCCGCGGCGATGATCGTCACGCTTGTTCTGCTGGGACAGGTAATCGAACTGCGAGCCCGTAAGAAGACCGGCAGTGCGATTCGCGAACTGATCAACCTGGCCCCTCCCACCGCTCGTATCATCCAGGATGGCCAGGAACGTGAAGTCCCACTGAGCGAAGTGCGCCAGGGGTACGAGCTGAAAGTGGTTCCCGGCGACAAGATCCCCGTCGATGGCGAAGTGCTCTCCGGCAGTTCGACCGTCGACGAGTCGATGCTGACCGGCGAAGCCGACCCGGTGCGAAAGCAACAAGGAGACAACGTCATCGGCGGTACCGTCAACCAAGGGGGCACCCTTCGTATCCAAGCGACCAACGTCGGCGAGGACTCGGTCCTCTCGCAAATCGTGCAGATGGTCGGCCAGGCCCAACGTAGCCGTGCTCCGATTCAGCGGTTGGCCGACACGGTCTCAGGTTACTTCGTGCCGGCCATCGTCGGCATCGCGATCGTCACTTTTATTGTGTGGGCGCTATGGTCCCCGGAAGAGCCGAAGCTGGCGTATGCACTGCTCAACGCGGTCGCCGTGCTGATCGTCGCGTGCCCGTGTGCTTTGGGCCTGGCCACGCCGATGTCGATCATGGTGGGGGTCGGCCGAGGAGCCAAGGCGGGCGTCTTGGTCAAAGAAGCCGCCGGACTCGAAACGCTGCAGCAGGTCGATACGGTCGTGGTCGATAAGACCGGCACGCTCACCGAAGGAAAGCCGAAGCTGACCGAACTGGAGCCTGCCGAGGGATTCTCCGAAGACGAACTGCTCAAGTACGCCGCCGCCGTCGAACAAAACAGCGAACACCCGATTGCTCACTCAATCGTTGCCGCAGCAATCCAGCGCGACATGGGTCTGCCAGAGGCGACCGACTTCGACTCGACGACAGGGGAGGGGGTTCAGGCCGTAGTCGAAGGGAAGAAGATCGTATGCGGCAAGCCATCACTTCTTAAGGATCACGGCATCGAGTTCGACGCCTCCGGTTCGCCGGAGGGAACGAAGGTCTACCTGGGGGTCGACGGGAAGTATGCCGGCGCGTTGATCGTCAGTGATCCGCTGAAGGAAACCACCGCGGGAGCGATCCAGTCGCTGCACGAGATGGGAATTCGCGTGATCATGATGACCGGCGACAACGCCCAGGTAGCCGGGGCGATCGCCAAGAAGCTCAATATCGACGACTACCAGGCCGACCTTTCGCCGCAAGACAAACACGATCGCATCCAGAAACTGCGTGACGAAGGAGCCAAGGTTGCCATGGCCGGCGATGGAATCAACGACGCCCCGGCCTTAGCCGCCGCCGACGTGGGGATCGCCATGGGTACCGGCACCGACGTGGCGATCGAAAACGCGGCGATCACCTTGATGGGCGGCGACCTGGAAGGGGTCGTGAAAGCGTTTCGCCTGAGCCGCCGCGTCATGCGAAACATCCGGCAAAACCTCTTCTTCGCCTTGGCCTACAATAGCCTGGGCGTGCCGATCGCGGCCGGCATCCTGGTTCCGCTGTTTGGGATGCACGCGCTATTGAATCCGATGTTCGCCGCCGCCGCGATGAGCTTCAGCTCGGTCAGCGTGATCGGCAATGCGCTGCGCCTGCGAGCGACGAACCTGACCGAGTAAACCAGGCCTAGTTGCTTTTGCGGGCAATAAACTGCGTGACGTAGGCGTTGCCGGTATGGAACGAGCCTTCGGTGACGTCTCGTTCCCGTTCCGCCTCGTGCAGCGGCGGCAGGCCTTGGAAGTGGCCGCGCAGGTCCTCCAGCGTGACCAGCATGTCGACATCCTTCGGCCCGCCGGTTCCGTACTCCAGTTGCCGCGGGTGGTACGACTCAAGCAGAAAGATGCCCCCTTCCTTCAGCGAAGCGATCGCCTTCTGATAGATGTTCTTTCGCGAGGCGGAATCGACATGGGCGAAGATCGAAACGATTGCGTCCCAGCGGTTCTCGCCGTAGTCGTAGTCGTTTAAATCGCCGAGGGTGTACTGAAGCGTTACGCCGTGCTCGGCCGCCAGTCGCTCGGCCTTGGCCTTGCCTTCCGTCGAAAGGTCGACGGCGTGAACCTCGTGCCCTTGCTGACACAGAAACAACGCATTGCGACCTTCCCCTTCGGCAATGCAAAGGATTTTGGCATTCTTGGGAAAGTGCTGGATCGATGCCTTCAAGAAGGTATTCGGGGCCGTTCCGTAAATGTACTCGTCGCGTCCAAATCGCTCGTTCCAAAACTCTTGAACGTCTTCGCTCATCGTCGGGAGTTCCTTGTTGGTTTTTTAGGCAGGGACCTCTGAGACCCACGTGCGGATCAGCAGGGCCTGGAAGGTAAGCGTCGGGGAAACGAAACCACTTTCGATCAAGAGCGACTTCATCTCGTCTTCCGACAACAAGGCGACCTCGCGCCCCAGGTGATCGGTCTTCGTCTCCAGTCCCACCCACTGGTGCAGCGAGACCCAGTGCCGCACGAGTTGCTCGTATTGTGCGCTGGTCATATCGGTCGCCAGGTCGGAATTGACCACGAGCCCGCCAGGCCGCACACGCCGTGCGATCTCGGCGAAGTAGCGATTTCGCTGTTCGCGATCGACCAGAAAGTGCGAAACGAGCATGCTTGTCGCGGCGTCGAACGGCTCGGTCTGCGGCAAGCTGTCGAGGTATCCCTCGTGAAACGTACATCGCTGCGTGATTGCCTGGGCTTCGGCATTCCGGCGACAGACTTGCATCATCCCCGGCGCCGGTTCGACGACGGTAAATTGCCAATTCGGAAAAGCGGCTGCTAATGCCAGAAGCTCTGCTCCCGTGCCAGCACCCACACACAACAGCCGAGCCTGGGGGCCAAGCGTTGAAAGGATGCCCTTCAGCAAGAGGTGCTGCGCATCGTTGATAGCCGCCATGCCGGCCCAGCGCTGGTCGTAGCCGGCGGCTTTTTCCTGATCGAAGAATTTCGATGGGTCTGCTTGCGTCATGCATCCTCCAGGGGACATTTACGAAGTTAGTCCCCGGTAAGATGCCGTTTCGAATCGTTGGTTACAGCGAATTCTCAGGATTAGCGAATTCCGTTGTGACCGGGACGATCCAGTAGGCCAACTCCATTGCCTGCGTTCGACGCTTTGTAGGCCGTCATCAAAGCGTCGGTCAAGTCGGGATGCACCGGGTCAGGGCCGCGGACCGCGTTGGCCACCTTCCAGGCCGCTTGCCAAGTCGCTTTCGCTTCAAACTCATGACTCCATCCGCTCGGCCAAGTTCCCCCATAGAACTTTTGCAGATAAAGCATCTGCACGACGTACGCGAAACATTCCTCGTCAAGCTGATACGAGCGGACGCCAAAACTATGCCGATAGTCAAAGCTGGCATGCACGGCTTCATGCACGATGTGACTTCGGTCGATCGGATCGCTCGGTAGCAGCTTGATGATGATTTGATCGCTACCTGGAAGGTATTCTGCCGCATGCAAGTGCGTGGGATCAAGCTTCGCCGTGATCCGCTTGGTATTGAGCAAGTAACCGATCTTGCCAAAGTCGTGTCCACTGATCGATAGCTTGTATGCGAACAGCGATAGGTTCAGCGTTTTGACGGTGGCGGAGTTTATGGTGCTGCGGACCCGTTCCCAGGCATCATCATCCGCGGTTGTTGGTGGTTTCCAGCCGGCCGGCGGAATATAGATGTACTGCCTTATCGTGCAAGGCGCGCCGAAGTCGTAGTTCTTGCCATCTTTCGACTTCCTGCGGCAACCCAGAATGTGATGCAGACACCAGTTCACCTCGTCGGGATTACGCGTTCCGAAGTTGAAGACAATCAAATCCCATGGATCGGTTCGCCCATGGACCGCGGACAAGATCCACCAGTCGTCGTCTTCAGTCACTTCAACTCGCTTCGCGTACCCCTTGGGTGGCCAGACTGGTCGAACCAGCGGCTCGCGTAACTTCACGCCCATTGTCCCCGTTCCTTTGCATGATTGAGGTTTCTCTGCCCACTACCGTTGTCGATGCAAACTAGATTGAGTTGCCTTGTTTTCGCAAAATGTATCGAAGTGTCGTGGCGAAGTGACTCTGGCAGGTGCTTCGCGGGCGTGGTAGTTTAGTGTCTCGATGGGGGGCAATTTTGTTGAGAAGGGTGGATGGAAAAGCTACCGGTTATGGATCCGAACGTAGACGACTATATTCGCAATCACTCAAACTGGCAGAAGGAACTCACGCTGCTGCGCAAGCTTGTTCTCGAGACGGAACTCACGGAAGCCTGGAAGTGGCAGGCTCCCTGCTACACGCTTAACAACAAGAACGTCGTCATGATCGCGGCATTCAAAAATGACTGCGTGCTGAGCTTCTTCAAGGGACCACTATTGAACGATCCGGAAAACCTGTTGGTCGCGCCCGGCGAAAACAGTCGCACGTTCCGCGTGGTGCGATTCACCGATGCCCGTCAAATCACAAAGCTGAAATCGAAGCTCAAGTTCCTCATCCAGCAGGCCATTGAAGCCGAACGGTCCGGCAAGCAGGTCGAAACCAAGCAGGGCCCCGACGAGTTTCCCGTCGAACTGCAGACCAAGCTCAAGGAAGATCCGCGGCTCAAGAAGGCGTTCGAAGCACTGACGCCAGGGCGCCAGCGGGCCTACGTGATGCACTTCGCCGCCGCGAAACAGTCGAAGACCCGCACCGCGAGAATCGAAAAGTTCGCCCCGCGAATCCTTGATGGCAAAGGAATGAACGATTGCGTCTGCGGTTTGACCCAAAAGCCCCCCGGCTGCGACGGCTCGCACAACCAGAAGTAGGGCAGGGGCGAACTATCCAGTTCACCCAGCAGTAGCGACTCAGCTGTTGGCACTTTCTGATTCGAGATAGTGGCGCAAACCACCGTCGAAGACGATCCGCCATCCTTCAACCGGCGAGTCTCCTCCGAGAATCCCAAACCGATCATCTCGAATCTTCACCAGCGTGCCGTCTGCCTGGGCTGAGAGAGTTACCCGCAGCGCCGTGGTCGCAGGACCGCCAAATGGCGGCAACAAATGCCCTGCCAAAACCAATTCTCGCCCGGCGTCCACGCCGATGACGGTATACCACACCAGACCTTCGCCGTCGCCAAAATCCTCGAACGCCCGACCTCCCAGCACCGGCTCGATAACAAAACGCTGCGTCCGATCGGACGTGACGAAATCCATCGGCCACCAGGCAGAAGACTCGGAGGAAATCGCCTACCAAACCCGCTCAGGCCTTGTAGCGATGACCACTTCAAGTTCGTACGAACCGCTGGTTACTTGTTGATTGGACATCGGGTGGGTTTCCTTTGCCGAATGACTGCAATCACTGAAGGCGGGTGTTGACTTTGATATGGACCACGGCTGCAACCGCCATTCCGGTACATGGCTTGGTTTGCTGCATTCTTCCCTGAATGTGTCTTAGCTGCGACTAACCGATTGTAAGTTCAGGGATCGAATCCTTCGGTGCAGTTGAAACAAGCAAGCTATGGCAATAGATGAGATGGGCAAGAAACCAGGATTTAACGTCAGGATCAAAGTTGATCTTCGTCAAGTTGTTCTCGAACAGCCTAATTTCTCGCTCTAACTCGTCAATCATGGGCCAACCTATAAAGTATACGGGATCTGTCATGCCCAATTCAGCAAGATGGGATAATCCTATCGATTTCCAGATTGGAAGTGACCAAAATGCTTTACTTGTTTGTTGAGTTCCGAACAGAAAGTATGGTGCTCGAACCTCAATTGCGGTTTCATCGCTGGCATCGGTCAATCGGAAGCCAATATAGATTTCCCGGCTCATTGAAGACCTGTTGATTTCCTTGGGTTGTAGCAGCGAACGTCACCGATCACGAGGCGGCTACGATGATTTGTCCATTTTTAAACCGCCCCCGCCGACTCGAATGCATCATTATGTTACCCGGCGATTCATGCATGTCGAAACATGAATCCACCGACCGCAACGCTGGATTGATCACGGATATCGATTATGCCGTGTTCTATAGAGAATGATCCACCATGCTCGATGATCTCAAGTAAAATAGCGTATGGGGATTCCAAATGGCGTGTCTTGGGACACTTTCTAAAACGCATGTCCATTCGAGCAACAATTCTATGTTGACCATTGGGAATGGACTTTAGTTCCTCGATGTCAGAATCAGGGAGTTTGAATTCAGGGTCAACTTCTACGAGGTCGAAGAACCCACGCAGTTCCTGTCCGAGATCAACTCCGGCCAAACGCCATCGGTCGCGGAAACGCTTACCCGCATCAACAAAATCATCGCGTTTCCATTGAGGACTGTACATCGGAATTCTTGAGCCGGATAACGACCGCCGGCCTGATGAACTTGTTACTACCCAGATAAATTCCACGTAATTCACTTGATACCGCATCCCTAGGGGCCAGTACAAGCATCTCACCGCCAGGCCGCATTTGTCAGCTTCAAATGCAAAACGAGAAGACCAACCACGGATGGCACGGATGAACACGGATCGGAAAGCTTGAGAACGGGTGCCACTGCCGCCCCCGGCAGTGCGACGTTGGTACCCGTTCTCGATTCATTCCCATCCGTGCCATCCGTGGTCAAAAAATTTTTCCCGCGCGCACTATCTCACTGAAGCGCTAGTCCTCTAAATTGCACGTACACCCGATGAAGCATCACGCTTCCGGGTGCCGTGCCCGCGTTCGCGTGGGCACGCAAACCTTCAACACTCGAAAACGTCATGTCCCATTCCCACGCCTCACAACCTGAAAAACACGGAGATGGCTCAACCGGCCACGCTCCGCAGGTTGCCGTGCGCGAGGGGAATCGGCTTCTGTGCCCCTGCTGTGGAGAAGTGTTGATGGTCTTGCAGGAAGAGCCGGCCAACGAGTCGCAGCCCAAGAAATTCTGGCCGCCGAAGATGGCCCCTCCGAAACGAACGCCTCGGCCGCAATCGGCCACGCTCAACGAAATCATTCGGCGGCAAGAGGCCCAGGAGGAAGCCGCGTTTCAGGCTGCGATGGCAAAGGACGTTTCCCGCGAAGAGCCGCCTGACGAAGCGTTCGACCCCGATCGACCGCACTACCGGGCCGACAGTATCGTGGTCGAAATCGATCCGGAGATTGACGCCTACGAGTTCCCCGAAATCGATCCTCCCCTGGTGCCAAACGGCCTAACGCCCAAACGTTCGCGAAGTGATTCAGGCGAATACCGCGAGCCCCGCGAACGCGACGCCGTGACGCGATACGAGGAACGAAAACGCTACCGGCTGAGGCAGCCGCTACGCGAGCCCCTCACCTACGAAGCCGCCCGATTGTACGCGTGGATGTTCTACCGCATGAAAAAACTCAACCTGCAGTTGATCGAGGAGATCAACGCGAAACAGGCCGAGATCGATGCGCTGGAGCTTGAACTCAACGCACCGGTGAAAGAGGCTTCCAGCGAAGAACAATCCGAAAGCGAAACGCCGCCTCAAGTAGTCTCTCGAGTCGAAACCCAGAAGATCATCACGCCCACGCGACGCGAACGTGTGCTTCGCGTGATCGAAAAGCGTGTCCACGCGGACATGGCGTCCGCGATGGAAACACAGCAAGTCGAAACGGCTAACGAACGCGGGCCGCCGTGATTGTGTCAGCCCCTAGGGGGCGGCGTAAGAAACTGCGTAAGATTCGTTCCGAGACTATCGCGAACGTCGGCCGCGCATGCGCTTTCAGGCCGGCGGGGATAACCCCTCACCCTGGCCCTCTCCCCTCAGGGGCGAGGGGACAAGAATGCGTGCGCTGATCAAATTGCTTCCCGCAGCGGCATGGTTTGGCGGGCGGCTTGTTCCATCTGCGTTAGGACCCCGCGCCAGTTGCCGGGGTTGCCTGGCGTGATGCGTCCCAGTACTCGGGCTGCGCTGGCTCCGGTCAAGTCGGGCAGATTGCCACTGACCTGATCGACATGCAGCGCCGCAAAAATCGCCGCAATCGATGCTCCTACGGCGCCCGAGATCCAGCCGCGCTGAACGTCGGTCGTCACGGTTGCACCGGGAAATTTGTCGGCGATTTGCTGCACCAGCTTTTCGCGGCGGGCACCACGTCCCAGCACGATGATCTCGGCAAATTCGGGTGAAGGGGGGAAGTGTTCGGCGATTTGCCGATGAATCGATTCGGCCCAATAAGACTCCATCGTTTGATTTAGCGTGACGCTCGAACCAAGCAACTCCGGTATCTCTTCCAAGATGCTTTCGATCACATTTTTGATTTGGTGGGGCGAGTCCGCCGTGACCTGTTCAACTTCAAGTTGCTGGAGCAAATCACCCAGTGCCGCGGGACTTACCGCGACCGTGGCTACCTTCTGATCGCAAAGGCTTTGCAGCGGTTGCAGTAGCGCGAAGCCGGGGCCGAGTTGCCGGTAGGCGATCGGAGGTATCGGGCGATTCTTGCGGCGAGCCGGCAGGTAGAACAGTTCGATCGAGTGATCCAGCCGCACGACCACCTTCGGCCGGGCACTGATGGAATCGACCGCTTGCGTCAGCAGCAGCCACATCGGAAGCACGTCCAGACCGAGCGCGCTGCCACCTTTGGCGATGTCGCGCTGCTCGAAGTGGTCCATCACGGTCAGGCCGGTCGCTTCGGCCAGTATCGCCGGATCGCCGATCGAAATGGCCGAGCCTGTTTGCTTCCAGAATTCGCGGCCGCAAACGGGACCGCGCTGCCCGATGGCGATGACCTTTTCCGCCGAGACGCCACACGAGTTGAGCAGCCGTTCGACGTTGACCACTTGCAGTTCCGAGACCAACCGCGAGACCATGCCGGGCAGTTGGCTGCCGGTGGTGAGTCCGGCGCCCCCTTGCTCGAGCATTGACCGTACATCGGCCGGCGTACGAACGTTCAACTGGTGAATGACGTCAAAGCATCCGTTGAGCCCGCGATGGTCGACTTTGAGAATCGCGGCACTGACAAAGCGCAGACAGGGAGTCATGGCAGTGCCGACGAAGTAGCGGCGCGCATGTTCCGAGAAACTCGAGAATCCGAGAGTCTGCGAGGGCATCCCTATCCCAGCGAATGAGAGGTTATGAGTTTTGAAGAAAAAGAGGGGAAGCAGCAGCCATTGGCCTGCGGCTGCTGCTCTCCCTTGCTGAACGTGCGATCCTGGCTGCCGTTAGGCAGCTGCCACGCGGACGCCGCCAGACTTGACGGCGACGACGCCTTCGACGAACTCTTCAAAAATGCGCTGATCCAGGGCCGAAGCCGACTCGGCTTCCGGATGGAACTGCGTACCGATGGCAAACCAATCTTCGTGAATCGATTCGATGGCTTCGATCACGCCGTCTGGGCTGCGTGCCGAAACGGTGAAGCCAGGAGCCAACTCGTCGATGGCCATGTGATGGCTGCTGTTCACGCGAACTTCGCCATCGCCGAAGATTTTTTCCATCAGGGTGCCAGGGACCACGTCGAGTCCATGGCGGTGATGCTTGTCGATCGTGTCGTGATGCGGCAATGCCCCCGGCAGGTCTTCGGGAATGTGCATGAACAAGTTGCCACCCATGGCAACGTTGAGCAATTGCATACCGACCCCAATACCGAACACCGGCAGTCGCATCTGGGCGATCAATTTCATCATCGAACGGTCGGCTTCTTCACGACGCGGCTCCATCATGCGGATGGAAGCGTGACGCATGAACCCGTCCCGATTAGGATCCAAATCCGGACCACCAATCATCACCACGCCGTCCAGCCGCTGCAGAACAGCCTGCTGGTCTTCCGGGGTGGCAACCGGTGGGAGGACCACGGGAATCCCGCCTGCCGAAATCACTGCATCAAAGTATCCGGCAGAGATAAAGGAGAACGCTGGCCGATCATGGGTAGCATTCCGAAAGTTGGCATTCAAACCGATAACAGGTTTGGTAAACATCTGGGGACTCCTCGGGCGCGTCATGCGCTCAAAAAACGAAGATCTTCCCAAGGCTTGTTTGATCAACCAACTTCGGCTTGATCCAGAATGAAGAATTTGCGACAAGTGCTTGGCTGGTACGAAGTTCGTCCAAAACTTTCGTTGGTAAGCAGCCGATAATGAAACGTGTAGTCCGACACGCAGCTATTGGCTTGCCCACCAAGCAATCGCAGATACCCGTCCTGGGTTTGCTAAAGCGATGACCTCCCTATCATGTGCCTTGATCAGATCGTAACGTTCCGAGACGTACTCAGATCAATAACAAGATGCGAAGAGTCTACCGATCCGTTAAAGCTTGCCAAGCTTTTTCCATATCTTGTGCTTTAGTGCGCTGATAGCTGCCACATCTTCCAGCTGTCACTGCCTTCATCTAGACTTCATGCTGTGAGAATGAATTCTTCAAATGATACCGGTCGGTTCTCTCCTTGCCCCAAACCCGGTATGATATCGGCTTTACGGAAAGTTCTTCTCCGCTGTCAGAGTCGGCATGAAATACCAAAATGTCTGCATCGAAGGGCTAGGCTATTGCCTGCCGGATGAAATCGTTACTTCGGCTGAGATTGAGCAGCGATTAGCTCCCTTGTACGAGCGTTTACGGCTTCCAGAAGGGCGACTGGAACTGATGACCGGAATTTCGCAGCGGCGATTTTTCCCCGACGTGGTCCAGCCTGGGGACGTCAGTATCCATTCGGCTCGTAACGTAATGGCCGCCACAGGGATCGATCCGGCCGACGTCGGGGCCCTGATTCACGGTTCGGTCTGTCGCGATTTCCTCGAGCCAGCCACCGCTTGCCGCGTGCATCACGCGTTGAGCCTGCCGCAAGACTGCGTCGTGTACGACGTTAGCAATGCCTGCCTGGGCATTTTGAACGGGGCGATTCAAATCGCCAACATGATCGAGCTGGGCCAGATCAAAGCAGGCATCGTCGTCGGGACCGAGAGTGGCCGACACCTGGTCGACAACACGATCGAAACGCTGAACAACAGCGAGAACCTCAGCCGCAACGACATCAAGCTGGCCGTCGCCTCGCTGACGATCGGTTCGGCCAGCTGCGCGATGCTGCTGTGCCATAAAGAACTGAGCCGCACCGGCAATCAGATGATCGCCGCCAGCGCCCGGGCTCACACGCAGCATCACGACCTTTGCCATAGCATCGCCGGGAAGAACGAAACGGGCGTCGGCAACCCGTTGATGCAGACCGACTCAGAAAAGCTGATGGCCGAAGGGATCGCCACGGGCGCGGCCACGTTCGCCGACTTCCAGGCGGAAACAGGCTGGTCGCCCGATCAAATCGATCGCTCGATCTGCCACCAGGTCGGCCTGACGCATCGCAAGCTGGTGCTCGAAAAGCTCGGCCTGCCGATCGAGAACGACTTCGCCACGGTGCAGTGGCTGGGCAACACCGGCGCGGCCGCCTTGCCGAACACGCTGGCCCTGGCGGCTCAAACGCAGTTCATCGAAGCCGGCCAGAACGTCGCCCTGCTGGGAATCGGTTCCGGCATCAACTGCGTGATGATCGGCGCCCAGTGGCAAACGACGATGGTCAGCGGCACCGGCGATATGCCGGCAGGCATGGAGCGATCCGGGGCGCTTTCGGCCAGGTAAACAATCCACCGCGCAAGTGGGTGGACGCAGGCCACAAGCGGCTCATGCATCGAGCGTGAACTCAGTGGAAAGTTCTTATCTTCGGTAACGTCGGTCCATGAGCCGCTTGTCGGCTTTGCCGACCCAGAGAGGAATCTCTCTAGGCCACCCAATGAGAAGAGTATTGCGAGCTACGGATTTTCCTCCGGTGCCAGCCACGCCGTAATTTCCGTTGACTCTTTGGTTGCCTTGCCAGGTGCTCCGGTTTTGGGGTCCTGCTTTTCGCGGCCGTGGGCAGTCATCTTCAGCAGGGTGACGTCCTGATCAGGCTGGAAGACTTTGGTTCCTTCCGATCGCATCAGGCCGCTGCTTGAAGTCGTCGCGTTGTTCAGCCAGCTCATGAAATCCTCGGGCAGTTGCCCCGAAGAAGAGGACGTGCTGGGGCCGTGGATGACGGTGATCTTCTGTTTCCACTCTCCTTCGGGGCCGCGGTAGATGGCCAGTTCAATCTGGTTCTCTCCTTCGCCGAGCTGCGAGGTGGAGGTCATCGAGCCGCCGGTCGAACGTTTGACGCTCATGTGCGACTTCATCGTCACGCCGTCCGGCACAAACACTTTCCAGCGCCAAACCAAATCTTCGTGCGTCGGTGCGGCGACGACATGAACCAGCGACTCGTCCGAGATCTCCAGATAGCCAGCCTCCTTGCGAAGCTTGGCGAGTTCGGCCTCCATGGTGGCCATCGCCTGGTTGTTCTCGTCCATCTGCCACGACATGCGGACGTGCGAGATGCCCAAAGCGGCGATCGTCAGTAATAGCAGAATCGTGAGCAGCGAGAAGCTCGTCCAGCGGTTTCGCTTGGGGCGGACCGACTCTGCAGTGGCTTCGTGGGCTTGTTGTTCGCTGGAGTTCATCTAGAAGTATTCGTCTCGACGGTTCTAGCGGAGCACGAGAGGTGACTACCAACTAAGCTACACGACCGCCGCGCACTATCAAGAGCCCACAGGGCTGTGGTATTATTCCATTTGTGGATCCATGGCATTCGTCGGATCGAGGCCATGTTCGGCGATGAACTGCCCAAGGTTCACCGGGCCTTCGAATTCGTTGGAATGAATTTCCGATCCGTCGTTCAGGGCCAACGTGAATCGCAGGAAGGTAGCGACTGTCTTAAACATCAAGCGGGTACTAAGCATTCGACCCGCGACACACAGCCCCTACGTTACCTACGGCTCGATCTTCGTCCCCAGGACTTCCAGGAACGAGCGGATCCACGCGGGGTGGGCTGGCCAGGCAGGGCCGGTGACGAGCTTGCCGTCGACATGCGCGTTGTCGAACGTGTCGCTTGGCGGGATGCTCTCGCCACCGCCGATGACCACTTCTGGACCGACGGCAGGGTAGGGGCAAACGGTCTTCCCTTTCAGCACGCCGGCAGCTGCCAGAATTTGCGGGCCGTGGCAGATCGCGGCGATTGGTTTGTCGTTGTCGGCGAAGTGCCGCACGACGTCGAGGACCTTGCCGTTCAATCGCAGGTACTCCGGTGCCCGGCCGCCGGGGATGACCAGGGCGTCGAACGAGGCGGCGTCGATCTCGTCGAACGTCGCATTAAGGCGGAAGTTGTGCCCTGGCTTCTCGCTGTAGGTTTGATGCCCCTCGAAGTCGTGGATGGCGGTGGCGACCGTGTCGCCTGCCTTCTTGTCGGGGCAGACGGCGGAAACATCGTGCCCGACCATCAGCAGCATTTGGAACGGAACCATGACTTCGTAGTCTTCCACGAAATCGCCCACGAGCATCAGTATTTTCTTGGCTGCCATAACAAGGTGTCTCTACTGAGGGAGGTTTTTTTAACGCGCCGCGCTATGATGTTGGATGAAATCGACGACGTCGCCTACCGACTGAATCTCGGCGAAGTCATCGTAGTTAATCGAGAACCCAAACTTCTTCTCGATCTCGCAGACCAGTTCGATCAACTCGAACGAGTCTGGCACCAGGTCTTCCGCGAGCGAGCTTTCCATACGAACGTTTTCAGGTCGGATGCGGCGAGTCTGCGAAATTTTCTCGCGCAACCATTCGAACACTTCACGATCTTGCACGGCGTAGGTCCTTTTGTCCAACGGCATCGGTGGGTATCGCCCGATGGGACGACCTCTCGCCTACGGCTGGCCGGGAGCGTAGTACGAGAGCATATCAGCAATTTCATTTTACCCATCGCGCTGTGGTTGGCCGCGAAGCCGCCCGCGCGATTGCTCTTGGGAAATCGCATAAAGGAAGTGGTCGGCATGATTTTAGCAGATCTTCTCCCATACTTTCGAGCCAACGTGATAGCGTTGGAAGCAGGTTTCCGCGATCCAATCGTGGAAACTAGGCTAAAAAGGTAAAGAAAAACGATTAGATAGAGTGTTGCGTGTAGGACATGGCTGCCGATAAGCAAGGCGTGGGAGCCAGCTTTGCTAGCAATTGGTGCGAAGGCGACCACATATGACGATTATTCCATCCCCCCTGGAAGAAAACCGATGAGAGAGAGCACTCCCCAATATCTCCTCGCAACCGGCTCGCGAAGTGACATTGAAGGTGGGCGTTGGCAGTTCGTGCTGCGGAGTTCCGACCGCACGTTCGAGATCGCCGAGTCCGACTTCGAGGCGAATCACTTTGGCGACCGTGTGGCGCTGTTGGCCGTGGTCCGCGGCCTGGAAGCCATCCCGGAGCCAAGCCGAGTGATGCTGCTGACCCCTTCACGCTACATCCTCAATGGGATTCGCCACGGGCTTTGCACCTGGGAAGACCAAGATTTCAAGATCGAACGACTCGGACGGCGTATCGCGGTTCGTAACCACGACCTGTGGTCGCGCGTCGCCCATGCCCGCCAGTTTCATCGTATTTCGGCCAAGTACTGCCGGTCGTCGCTCTCAGAAAACGAAGTCGCCGACACGTGGTCAGCGAGAACTTCGCTGGTCGACGACATCCAGCTGGCCCTGCGAAATGCCCAGCATGAGATAGAGGCCGGCTCGACACTAAATTCATTGGCTACGTGTGCTTAGGCCAGTTTTTAACTGCATACATCAATTGATCTCCCCCTAAGAGAAATCACTGACAGCCGGGGCATCGGCAAGGAGTAGGACGTGCATACCATTGGTAGTTTGGGTAAAATAACGGATATTATTGACGGCTGTTCAGACAGTCCGAGTCGGTTTCTGGGTCCTCACCCGGTCGAAGGTTCGGGCAACACAAAATCCGCGGCGGTTCGTGCCTACCTGCCGGGAAAAGAGCAAGCTTGGCTGTTCCATCCAGGACACGGTCAGAGCGTGCCGATGAAAATGATTCATCCGGCTGGACTGTTCGAAGTCATGTGTCCCATGGACGGGGTAACGGAAAAGGGCCAGTATCAATTACGAGTCGACAGCGGAAGCGGCCAGATGAAAACCTTGCACGACCCCTACGCATTTCCTTCGTACTTCACCGGTTTCGACCTTCACCTGTTAGGGGAGGGGAAGCATTGGAATTCGTACGACAAAATGGGTGCCCACATCCGCACCGTCAACGGCGTGACCGGCGTGAACTTCGCCGTCTGGGCTCCGAATGCCAAAGCCGTTTCGGTCGTCGGAGATTTCAACGACTGGGATGCTCGCAGCCATCAGATGAACCGCATCGGCAGCAGCGGCATTTGGGAACTCTTTATCCCAGGCATGGTCGCCGGAGAGAAGTACAAGTATCGCGTTCGCCAGTCCGATCGCGCGGTGGATAAGTGCGATCCTTACGGCTTTGCTGCTGAAGTGCCTCCCAAGACGGCTTCGGTCGTGGTGGATCTGAGCACCCACCAGTGGAAAGACCAAGCATGGATGGAGCAGCGTGCCGCCGAAGATCAACTCTCCAGGCCGATGTCGGTCTATGAAGTCCACCTGGGAAGCTGGCAGCGAAACCTGGAAGAGGAGCACGGCTGGTTCAACTACCGCCACCTGGCTCACGAATTGGTGAAGTACTGCCAGAAGCAAAACCACACGCACATCGAACTGATGCCCGTTTCCGAGCATCCGTTCACCGGAAGCTGGGGTTATCAAACCGTTGGCTACTATGCGATCACCAGCCGTTACGGTAGCCCGGAAGACTTCATGTACTTCGTCGACTACTGCCACCAGCATGGCTTGGCGGTGATTCTCGACTGGGTGCCGGCTCACTTCCCGAAAGATGATCATGGTCTGCGTCGCTTCGACGGAACGGCTTTGTACGAACACGACGACCCTCGTCGCGGCGAACACCCGGACTGGGGCACGTTGATCTTTAACTACGGCCGTAACGAAGTTCGCAACTTCCTGGTCTCCAACGCGTTGTTCCTGTTCGACAAGTACCACATCGACGGTCTTCGCGTCGACGCGGTGGCTTCGATGCTGTACCTCGACTACAGCCGCGAAGGGGGCAACTGGCTGCCCAACGAATATGGCGGCCGCGAAAACCTGGAAGCGATCTCGTTCCTCAAGGAATTCAACGAGCAGTCGCACCTGCAGCATCCCGGCGTGATGACGATCGCCGAAGAGTCAACCGCTTGGGGTGGTGTTTCCCGTCCGACGTTTGACGGCGGTCTGGGCTTCAGCCTGAAGTGGAACATGGGGTGGATGAACGATACCCTTCGCTACATGCGGAAGGATCCGATCTACCGCAAGCATCATCACGGCGAACTGACGTTCAGCTTGATCTACGCGTTCACCGAGAACTTCATCCTGCCGCTGTCGCACGACGAAGTGGTGCATGGCAAAGGCTCGCTGCTGGATCAGATGCCCGGCGACATGTGGCAGCGCTTCGCGAACCTGCGATTGCTGTTTTCATACATGTGGACGCATCCCGGTAAGAAGCTGATTTTCATGGGGGATGAAATCGCCCAGTGGAATGAATGGAATCTCGAAGCGGGTCTGCAGTGGGACCTTTTGGAATGGGAATCGCACCAGGGGATGCAGAAGCTGATTTCCGACCTGAACGCGATGCTCGTTCACGAGCCTGCTTTGCATGAGGTCGACTTCCAAGGGGATGGCTTTGATTGGATCGACTGCAACGACTGGCAGAACAGCACGATCAGCTATATCCGCAAAGGAAAGAATCCGGAAGACTTCGTCGTGGTGGTGTGCAACTTCACGCCTACCTCGCGAGAAGATTACCGCATGGGTGTTCCAATGCCAGGCACCTACAAGGAAGTCTTCAATTCGGACAACTCGCGTTACGCCGGTAGCGACGTGATCAATACCGATGAAGTCCACTCCGACAACATCGAATGGAACGGCCGCGAGAACTCGATCCAGTTCCGACTGCCACCACTGGCGACGGTGGTGCTGAAACGCGTTTAAAAAAGTAGGGCCCGCGACACGCTGGCCCTACACCTGCAATCCATAAAAAAGGGCCGGCAAATTTGCCGGCCCTTTGCTGTTTCTTGCAAGTGCGTTTTACGAACGCGACTCGAGATCCATCGGGTCGATCTTCCAATCGATACGCTTGGGATCGAAGAAGTCGAGCAGGATGGCTCGCGTCACGAGGTTCTCTTCCTGCGAGGCGTACTGCGAAACGCTGGCGGGCAGGGTGCCTTGGATGGCGGCCATCATGTTTTCTCGAAGCTCTTCGTTGGTTTCCGCTTCGGCGGTGATGAAGGCGACGTAGTAGACGTCTTCACCGACGTTCGGAGCGACCGTCGTGCTTTCGACTGGGGCGCTGAAGAGCGCTTCCATCGTCATCTGGCCAACGTCATCCACGCCAGGGATCGTCCCCAGCGACAGGCCCTGACCACCGGAAAGCTGATTGAAGTAGGTGATGTTCTCGGCCACGATCACCCCGGCCTTTCGCTCGGTGGCGGCCTTGTTCAGGTCTTCCTTCGACTTGATCTGCTCGGCCAGCTTTTCGGCAGCCTGTTTGGCCAGCTTGCCGGCTTCCTGCTGCTTCCAGGCGGCGACGACTTGATCTTTCACGTCGTCCAGCTTCGGAGCGTAACCATCCTTCATTTCCGTCTTCCAGTAAACGTACTGCACTTCGGCCTGGATGTTCTGGCGGAACATCATCGAGCTTTGCGAAGCCCCAGGGAACAGACGCGGCTGGAAGAGAGGGCTATTGGTTTGGAACGCTTCGGCGACCATCGAACGGTTGATCGTTCGCAGGCCGGAGGTCTGGTCGAAGGTGTAATCGACGTGGACCGCTTCCTGGGCCAGGGCCGACTGCGAAGCTTCGTAGAAGTCCATCAACGGCATCGCACCAAAGCTCAAGCCCATGCTGGTCGCCAGACGTTCGATTTCGTCGGTGTCGTAAGGGGACTTGGTCGACTTGGTTTCCAGGTAACGGAACTCTTCGTACTTGGCTTGCAGCACGCCGCGAATCTCGGCCAAAGCCTCGCTCATTTGCTTCTGAGCAATCGGCTGGGCCAGACGCGTACGAATCTGATCCTGCACTTCCGCCAATGGCTTGTACTCAACCGGGGGAGCTTCTGGCATCGGTGCGTCGGTCGCCGGAGCATCCGCGGCAGGGGCATCCGCAGCCGGGGTTTCCGTCGGAGCTTCCTCGGCCGGTTTGTCTTCCGGCTTGGCGTCTTCCATCGGGGCTTCGGCAGCAGGCTTCTCTTCGGCGGCTGGCTTTTCTTCGCCGTCTTCCTGCAGGAAGCTGACCAGTTGAACATTACCGTTGGTGACGTTCCGCGAAGATTCTTCCGCGGTGGGCTCTTCCTTGGCAGGCTCTTCGGCGGGCTTTTCTTCAGCCGGTTTGTCGTCCGCTGGCTTGTCTTCAGAAGGCTTTTCCTCGGCAGGTTTCTCTTCTGCCGATGGTTCCGGCTTGGCTTCTTCCTTCGGCTCTTCGGCAGGATCTTCTTCCTTCTTCATCTCCTCAGCCGGCTTCTGTTCGGATGCTGGCTCGGTCGATTCTTCCATCGGCTTGGCGTCTCCGGCAGCCGGCTTTTCTTCGCTCATCGGAGCCGGCGTTTCTTCGCCAGAGGGCTGTTGCGTGCTAGCCGGGGCTTCTGGTTCCGCCGATGGCAATACGGGCTTGCGGAACGAATCCTTGTTCTCTTCGTAGTACTGGGCGACCTGCTCGTCGGTGATCTCCGCCTTGGCGGCTTCGACGAAGTCGTTGATGTCCCCCTTCACGTACGCCAGCGAGATCTTGTCCATTTGCATGAAACCGATCTGGTTCATCGCCGGGTTGGCAGGCTGGTGCTTGTACTTGTTGAAGAGTTCTTCGATCTGGGCACTGCTCGGACTGCCCACCTGATCCATGAAATCCTTGGCCGAGACCGGGAACATTTCGGTCGAGATCGTGCGGTTCATGTTGCGGTAGGCGACCCAGGCCGAGCCAGGCGTCACGACGCGACCGTCGCGGAAGACCAGGGCCTGAAGCTTCTGGGCCGTGAGGACTTCGCGCAGCATCTCGAAGAAGTAGTCGTAATTCAAACCGGGGCCTTGGCCGCCGGTCACGGTGCTGAGAATCGCGTTGTAGTCGTAATCGCTCAGGCGTCCGCCCGACGATTCACGCATGAATTCGCGAACCGACTCGTCGTCGACCACCATGCCCAGCTCTTCCGCCCTCTTGACCCACGCGTAGTACAGCACGGCTTCTTCCGCACCGACCGGCATGAACTGCGGACCGCCTGGGCTTTGTTGGCTGGCGGGCACAATGCGAAGACCCGGGATTGGTGGCATGGGCGCTTTGGGTGAGCCCTGCAGGATCAGCGACTGCCCGATGGCTTCGGCCATCACGCGGGCGACGATATCGTATTTGTTGACGAGATTATCGATGTCGGGGCGGTAAAGTTCCTCGTCGTCGACCACGACCACAACGTCGCCGCGTTCGTTACTGGTTTGTTGCGAGAAGAAACCAAACTGCAGAATTGGCGGAAGGACGACAAAGGCGACCATCAACAGGGCGCCAAAAACGACCATTAAGATTTTCTGGTTATCGCGGAAGACTTTGAACGGAGTGGCCATTGTCACCTATCGAAAATTGGAACCGCCGATGGGGTGTTAAAATGTCCCGCCCCCTTGACATTAGGAGTCAAGACGCACTACTGATTGCTTTGCGGGAATGAACAATTCGAACGATTGTAGGGGCAATTGTGGTTTATACAATCCCAATCACAGCCCGCAAACGTAGCAGCGGCTTTCCTTTAGGGCTGTTTGTCGCAAATTTTGCGAAGCGCGGGAAAGCTTCACCAAATTTTCAGAGAACGAGCTGAGTTTTCAAAAAATTCGCGCCATCTGCAACGATTTTTCGTCTGGCGGAAAGCGTATGGCTCAACGTTAAATTTGACCAGCGGGTTTGGCAGATAAGAACATTACGTCGAAGCACCTTTGTTTTCACGTCAGGCAAAAAGCACCGCAGGCCGTAACGGCACTAGTCGCATTGTATTGGATCATTCATGGCGGAATCGGGTAACAGCAAGAAGGCCTTGGTAATCGTCGAGTCCCCAGCCAAGGCTCGGACGATCTCAAAATTTCTCGGAAAGAACTACCTTGTCGAGGCCTCGATCGGTCACGTTCGTGACTTGCCCCAGGGGGCGAAGGAAATCCCGCAGGAATACAAAGACCAGGAATGGGCCTACCTGGGGGTCAACGTCAACGACAACTTCGACCCGGTCTACATCGTTCCGACCGATAAGAAACAACAGGTCACCAAGCTCAAGAAGCTGCTGAAGGAGTCGGACGAACTTTACCTCGCGACGGACGAAGACCGCGAAGGGGAAGCGATCAGCTGGCATTTGCAGGAAATCTTGAAGCCGAAAGTCCCGGTGCATCGGCTCGTCTTCCACGAAATCACCGAAACGGCCATCAACGAAGCCCTGGAACACCCGCGTACCATCGACGACGGGCTGGTCCGCGCCCAGGAAACACGGCGTATTCTCGACCGCTTGTATGGCTACGAGGTCTCCCCGCTCTTGTGGCGAAAGATCAAACCGAAACTGTCGGCCGGCCGCGTGCAAAGCGTCGCGGTGCGTCTGATCGTGCAGCGCGAGCGCGACCGCATGGCGTTCCATTCGGCCACCTACTGGGACCTGGTCGCCACGTTTGAAGTCGACGGCCAGTCGTTCGAAGCGACCCTGGTCGAAGCGGACGGCAAGCGGGTTCCTTCCAGCCGCGACTTCGATTCGTCGACCGGCAAGGTCAACAAAGAAGGTCTGCTGCTGCTTGATGAAGAAGGGGCCAAGTCGCTGCTGGAACGCATTCGCAGTGCTGACTTCTCAGTCAGCAATCTCGAGAACAAGCCGTACACCAGCAAGCCGGCCGCTCCATTCACGACCAGTACGTTGCAGCAGGAAGCCAACCGTAAACTCGGCTTCACGGCTCGGCGGACGATGCAGGTTGCTCAGAGCCTGTACGAAAACGGTTACATCACTTACATGCGTACCGACTCGACCAACCTGGCCCAGGTTGCGATTGACGCGTCGCGCAAGCTGGTCGAAAGCGAATACGGCAAAGACTACCTGCCCGAAAAGCCTCGGGTCTACTCCTCGAAGGTGAAGAACGCCCAGGAAGCTCACGAAGCGATTCGACCAGCAGGCAACGAATTCCGCAAGCCGGAATCGCTCAAAGGAGAACTGAGCGCCGAACAGTTCAAGCTGTTCGAGATGATCTGGAAACGAACCGTGGCCTGCCAGATGGCCGATGCCCGCGGTCACCGCATTTCGATCAACATCGGCGGGGGAGAAGCGGTCTTCTACGTCAGCGGTAAGACGATCGATTTCCCCGGCTTTTTGCGGGCCTACGTCGAAGGTTCGGACGATCCTCAGGCCGAACTGGCCGACCGCGAAACGCTGCTTCCATCCGTGGAAGTAGGGCAGAAGGTCGATGCCAAAGAGTTCGATCCGAAGAGCCACACCACGCAGCCCCCCGCCCGCTTCAGCGAAGCTTCGCTGACCCGGAGCCTGGAAGAAATGGGGATTGGGCGTCCGAGTACCTACGCTTCGATTATCGATACGATTCTCCGCCGCGAATACGTCTTCAAGAAGGGGAACGCACTGGTCCCCACGTGGACGTCTTTTGCCGTGGTGGGGCTGCTAGAAGCGCACCTCGAGCGACTGGTCGACTACGACTTCACCGCGAAGATGGAAGACGACCTCGACAGCATCAGCCGCGGAGAAGCGGACGCCAACGACTACCTCAAGAAGTTCTACTTCGGCGTCGAGAATCACGGCCTGAAGCAGGTCATCGAAGAACGCATCAAGGACGTCGATGCTCGTAGCGTGAACTCGATTCCGCTCGGTGTTCCCGAGGAAGGAGAGCATCGCGACGAGGTCTTCGTGCGGGTTGGCCGCTACGGACCCTACGTCGAACAGGGCGAGCGCCGCGGATCGATCCCCGACGAACTGCCACCGGACGAGATCGACCTGGCCAGGGCCATGGAAATTCTCGAGCAGTCCGAAAAAGGGGAAGAGCCGATGGGCGAACACCCCGAGACCGGCAAGCCGATCTATCTGAAGACCGGCCGATTCGGCCCGTACGTGCAGATGGGCTCGCCGGATGACGACGAGAAGCCGAAGAATGCTTCGCTGCTCAAAGGGATGAACGCGGGGGACGTGAACCTGGAAACGGCGATCAAACTGCTTTCGCTGCCGCGCGAAGTGGGTCTGCACCCTGACGATCAGAAACCGATCGTCGCGTACAACGGGCGATTCGGTCCTTATGTGAAGTGGAACGACGAAACCCGTTCGCTGCCGGCCGATATTTCTCCGATCGAAGTCGAGATGGAGAAGGCCCTTGAATTGTTGGCCCAGCCCAAGACGCGGGGCGGTCGAGGGGCTCCGAAAGAACCGCTCAAGACGCTCGCCAAGTCGCCGGTGACTGAAGAAGTGATCAAGATCATGGATGGCCGCTACGGCCCCTATGTAACCGACGGCGAGACGAACGCCTCGCTGCCCAAGGGGGCCTCTCCTGACGAGTTGACGATGGAAGTTGCCTTGCAGCTTCTGGCCGATCGCGCCGCCAAGGGGGGCACCAAGAAAAAGAAGGCCAAGAAGAAGGCAGCCCCGAAGAAAGCCGCCAAAAAGACGGCGAAAAAGAAAACCACCAAGAAAAAAGCAGCCACCAAGAAGTCGGCTAAAAAGTCGACCACCAAGAAAGCGGCGACCAAAAAGACCGCCAAGAAAGCGGAAGAGTCGGCCAGCGACGAAGCTCCGTTCTAAGAGCTGCTGGAAGTTCGATTCGAAACGAAAAAAAGGCCATCGAAGCAACGACTTCGATGGCCTTTTTTCTTGGATTTTGTGGGGCCCGCGTGTCGCGGGTCGTGAAACGGGAACCAAGTATCCGACCCGCGACACGCGGGCCCTACCTGACTAGTCGTTCGACATCGTGCGCAGGTCGCGTACGTCTTCCAGCAGGTCTTGATACTTGTGTCGGAAGTCTTGCGAGATGATGAACATGTAGCCGTTGGCACAGAACGACAGGAGGAAGCCAAACGCCAGGAATGGCCACCACGATGGCAGTGTTTCGACTTCCTTCTCGACGATTTTCTCCACGACTTCCTTTTCTTTTTCGGCGTCGGAAACCGAAGCATTCGTAGTGGTGTTTTGAGGCTGCTGTTGGGCCGGTGGCGCCGTACCGGCCGGCTGATTCCAGGCAACTTGTGCGACCGGTTGCTGTCCAGCGTACTGCCCTTGGTAGTAAGGGGCCTGGGGGTTGTACGGGTAGTTGGGATTACCGTTGTAGTTGTACGGTGGCTGCCCATAACCGTTGTTCACGAAGTTGTTGCCGTACGGCTGCTGCTGAGGATTGTAGCCAGCCGGCGGTTGTTGGTTGTTGTACTGCGGCTGTTGATTGTTCTGCGCCGGTTGATTGTTGTTGGGCATTGGGCTGTAAGGAGCCGTATTGCCTCCGGTCTGGTTGTTGTTCCAGGCACCGGTCAACCAAGGGTTTTCGGTGTTCGGGTTGCTGCCTGATGGGTTGGTATTGTTCTGCGGTTGCTGCGATCCGTTGTTGGTTCCGGGGTAATTGTAGTTGCTGCCGTTGTTATTCGGGGGCGATATCCCGCCGGTTTGGCCTGTTTGACCGGTCCCTGGGTTGGTTTGATTGTTGCCATAAGCCGAACCGGTGTTCGATTGGCCGGTATTGGATTGACCGGTGTTATTCGAGACCCAGTTGTTGGAATCGGACGGCGAGATCAAATCCGGCGCACTTTGATTGGTGCCACCGGCAGGCTGATTGAAGCGGTACGGGTTCGTCGTGCCGGATGCAGAGTTGGTGGTGCCGGTGTTGTTGGCGGTTGTTCCACTATTTTGCGAGGTCGCACTCCAGTTGGTGCCGCCGGGGTTGGTGGTTCCGCCGCTGTACTGGCTACCGCTGGTGGCGTTACCACTTGTGCTGCCAGTAGGCGAAGCAGCCGAGCCCAGCGGCGTCGTTCCGCTGGTTTGCACCGCACTGTAAGGACTGCCAGGCGTGGCCGGTACCGAGAAACGCGATCCTGACGTCGTCGCGCCGCCATAGCGTTCTTCCGCACCAGGAATCGGCGGATAGCTCGTTCCGCCATTGGTCGCAGCCGTGTTGCTGCGCGTGCTGCTCGTAGGACTTGGCTCGGTTGCCCCGGATGGAAGCGTACGTGTTTGGCGGGGGATGTACTGAGCGAGTTCATCTCCCAATGCCGGCTTGGTATCGGCGGCGGAAGTCGTTTCCGGCGGAGCGGAGAGCTTCGGAGACTCGGTCGGCATCAGGCCGATCGGGTTGGTCCGCTCGTTGACCGCCTCTTCGTAGGCGGTGGGCAGAATCTTGGGTAGTTCTGCATCCCCAACCTGAACCCGGAAAACCTGAACGCGCTGCACGTTCGGAGGAAGACCGACCTGGATCGCTTCGCCCGCTTTGAGCTTCTCGAGCGCTTCCGGTTCGATCTGAATAATATATTCCAGCTGCCCTTGATCGGTGGGCTGATAGCCGAAATCGACGCCAAGAACGGCGGATGTAATTAATAAGCAGGCGGCGTACACAGTCTCATACTCCTCGCACAGCACGTGCATCATGCAACTTGTGCCGCTAATCCTAACTATTATTGGGGAAACGGGAAAGCGACATTTGACAGCATTCTTGCCGCAAGCATAGCCGCGAGGAGAATTCCCTATCTCGGACTTCGCTATGGCACTACGGAGGAAACGTCCTTGGGGTTCGCAGGCTGTTTGCAATAGACTATCATCGCCAAGTTATCCACATCCGCTATCAATGCCGCCAGAGACCGCGTTTTGGTTTCCCCAGCAAGCCCAGATTGCCCGGACGACACGCCAGCCAAAGGAGCGAAGGTGTGGAAGTCGCGCGCGATGAATGCAATTCAGCTCATTGTGATGGTGCTGGTTGCCTGGGGGATATGGCGAAATATTGAAAAAGCGATCGCCCAAGTTCAGCAACAAAATTTTTCTTTCGAAGAACTTCGTTGGCCCTGGATCGTGCTGGCAGGCGTCCTTTACCTGCTTGGCACCCTGCCGATGGCGTTGTACTGGTACCGGTTGATGAAGGCGATGAAGCAGGAACCGCGGCTGTTTAGCGCGGTGCGAGCCTACTTCATTGGTCACCTTGGGAAGTACGTTCCCGGGAAAGCATTGGTCGTCGTGCTGCGAACTTCGCTCGTGCAAGGGACCAATCTCCAGCGATCGGTTGTTGCTACGGCCGTATTCGCGGAAACGCTGACGATGGTTGCCGTGGGTGCGGTCTACGGCGCGATCTTGATCATTATCTGGTTCTCCGAGCAGCAATTATTATTGTGGACGGCGATTGGCATTGGCCTGGGCGCCAGCTTCGTGACGCTGCCCCCGGTGTTCCGCGCGTTGGTCCTCTTTTTGAAGGTCTCGCGGATTAATCCCGAGATCGAAGACAAGCTGGCGGGGCTGAGCTATGCCACGATGGCCTGGGGTTGGGGGGCGAACGTCATCGGCTGGACGCTGCTGGGAGGCAGTCTGTTTGCGACGATGGCGAGTATTCCCGATGCGGATACGCAAATGGCTGGCGGTCTGACGATGTTTCCCCTGTTGGCCGCGACGGTCTGCCTGGCGATGGTCGTTGGCTTTGTGACCCCCATCCCCGGTGGCATGGGCGTTCGTGAATACGTGATTATGGAAATGATGGCCCCGGCCTTTGGACCGGTGGTCGCGGTGGTGTCGGCCGTATTGTTGCGGGTGGCTTGGCTTTTGGCAGAGGTGGCGCTGGCGATTATCCTATATGGAATTCCCGCCAATGAACCTGCCACGGACGATGCGACTTTGGAGTCCCCTTCTTCCGAAGAAAGCTCGGCCACCGATCCCGCCCAAAACCCTGCATAACGAGTATGCTTGGAAAGTGAAGCAAATGAAGCTCTCCCTGGTGATCCCTGTCTATAACGAAGACGAGAGTCTCGACAAACTGCACGAAGAAATCTGCGAAGTCGTGACGGCCAATAACTACGACGTCGAGATCATCTTCATCGACGACGGCTCGAAGGATGAGTCGTGGAACGTGGTTACGAAGCTGGTCGAAAAAGACTCGCGCATCCGCGGGCTCAAGTTCCGCCGCAACTTCGGGAAAGCGGCCGGCCTGGATGCTGGTTTTCAGGAAGCCCAAGGGGACGTCATCATCACGATGGATGCGGACCTGCAAGACGACCCGCACGAGATCCCACGCTTCTTGGAACAACTCGCTGCCGGCTACGACGTGGTCAGCGGCTGGAAACAAGTGCGGCACGATCCTTGGCATAAGGTCGGACCGTCGCGGGTGTTCAACTGGATGGTCAGCACGCTCACCGGCGTCAAGCTGCACGATCATAACTGCGGGATGAAGTGCTACCGGGGCGAGATCTTCGACGAAGTCCGCTTGTATGGCGAACTGCACCGGTTTGTGCCGGTGCTGGCCGCGGCGCACGGGTGGAAGGTGGGCGAGATCGTCATCAACCACCGGGCTCGCCAGTTTGGCCACTCGAAGTACGGCGTGCGCCGCTTCCTGAAAGGGTTCCTTGACCTGACGACCGTGGCGTTCATTACGGGGTATGGTCAACGCCCGCAGCACCTGTTGGGTGGGATTGGCTTGTTGTTCTTTGCGATCGGCTTCCTGGGATTGTTCGGCTTGTCAGGGTGGTGGGTGTTCGACCGACTAGCCGAAGTCGAAGAGCCGATCGAACTGCACAAGCGGGCCATCTTCTACTACTCGATCGTCGCGCTTCTGTTGGGGACTCAGTTCGTCACGGTGGGCCTCTTGGCCGAAATCATTCGTTCGACGATGGCTCCGCAGACCAAGTCGTACTTCATCTCGCAAAAGGTAGGCGTGCGTGACGAAGCCAGCTAGAGTTCCTCGAAAGTCCGACAACACGTGGACCGATGCCGACCGTTTGCGCTGGGCCGTTTATTGGCTGCTGATCGCCGTGTGCCTGGGCAACGCGGTGGGACGCATCTTTGCCGTGACGGCCCAGCATGACCGGCATCCGTTTCTCAGCGCGAACGACCGCAGCCGCTGGGCGACCGTGCGATCGCTGGTCGATCACCAGACGTTCGCCATCGACGAGGTGATCAAGGACCGCTACTGGGATTCGATCGACAAGGTTTATCACCTGGGGCCTGATGGAAAGTACCACTACTACAGCAGCAAGCCGCCGCTGATGGCCTGCGTGTTGGCTGGCGAGTACTGGCTGATTAAGAACACGGTCGGCATGGAGATCTCCGAGCATCCCTACTACGTCGGCCGCGCGATTCTGATCGCCACCAACGGGCTGCTTTTGTTCGGGCTGCTTTGGGCGACGATCTGGATCGTCGAGCGCTATGCCAAGTCCGATTTCGCGCGCATAGGCATTGTGGCGACGGTTGCCTTCGGAACCTTTCTGACGACGTACGCCGTCACGATCAATAACCACAGCCTGGCCGCGATGAGTGTGGCGATCGCTTTATACTGTGGTCTTCGCGTCTGGTGCGACGACCGGGGAGACGCTCGGTATTTGCTCGGGGCTGGTTTCTTCGCGGCTTGTGCGGCGGTGAATGACTTGCCGGCGTTCAGCTTCTTCGGGCTGCTCGGCCTGGCGATGCTGATCAAGCGGCCGGTCGGAACGCTTCTTTACGGGGTGCCAGCCGCGGTGGTCATTTTGGGGGCGTCGCTGCTGACCAACTACATCGCGCATGATTCGTGGCGTCCGCCGTATGCCCATCGCGGCGATGGCGAGGTGCTGGGCATGCTGGAAACCAAGATGCATGGTTCGCTCGATAAGAATGAAGTTTCTCCAGAGCTGAAAGACGTTCTGGCAAAGCACGATATCAAGCTCAGCGACCAGGCCGAGATCATTACCCGCGAAACAGGCAACCGCTGGGTGGTGCTCGATCAAGGGATCGACCGTCGCTATGCCATCCAGCGAACCGACCAAAGTATTGAAGTCCGGGACTGGGATAACTGGTACGACTACGACACCAGCTATTGGAAGCCAGGCGTGAAGAAGGGGGTCGACAAGGGCGAGAAGTCGATTGGCCGCTACGCGTTTCATGTCACGCTGGGGCACCATGGGATCTTATCCCTGACGCCAGTGTGGTTTCTTTCTCTGTTGGGGCTCGGGCTTTGGCTTTCCGAGAAAGGGAGCTTCCGCCAGGTAGCCGGCTTCATCATTCTGCTGACCTTGATCTGCGTGCTGTTTTATATCTTCCGGCCGTTGAAGGATCGCAACTACGGCGGGATGACTTCTGGCTTTCGATGGGCTTTCTGGCTGATTCCGTTGTGGTTGACCGCGATGATTCCAGTGCTTGATCGCTGGAAGAATGCCCGCTGGGGGCAATTGTTGTTTGCCGTGCTGTTGCTGTTTTCGGCGATCTCGGCCAGCTATTCGGCGCTCAATCCTTGGGTTCACCCTTGGATGTATACGTACCTGGGTTATTTAGGGTGGATGGAGTAAGTACCTGGCGGTTGCCGAAACTCATGTTGCATGATTTTCCGAAATCCCGAAAATACCTCCACAAATTCCGACCCGAACCTGACCCGTTCACTTCACCCTCAGGCGTAGCGCAGGGAGGCGTGCTTGATGAAGTTCCCGCACTTATCATCGTCGGTAGCCGTTATCGGTTTTGCCGTTTGTCTTGGCCTGTTTACCGCAGGCTGCGGATCGTCCGATTCGGCCAATCCACCGGCTGTCAGCATCAATGACCCTGGCTCGAGTGGAACGGATATGACCTCGCACACCGTCTCGACGGATGTTCGCAGCGAACCAGGGAAGCGGTCTGACTTTCGTGGCGAAGAGTTTCCGGAAGTCGTTCTGACGACGACCAAAGGAGATATTCATTTGCGGCTTGACGCCAAGAAGGCCCCGGCGACGGTCGACAACTTTCTGACCAACTACGTCTCGACCAACCACTACGACGGAACGATTTTTCACTACGTGCAGCCCAAGGGAATGGTCCTGGGTGGCTTGTTCGACGCGAACATGAATCCTCGTGAAACCAAGAGCGAAATTCAGAACGAGGCCATGAACGGCCTGAAGAATAAGCGGGGCACGATTGCCATGTCACGCGATCCCAGCTTCATCCACAGCTCGACGTGCCAGTTCTTCATCAACTGTGCCGACAACACGATGTTCGATCACATCGGAACCGACGATTCCAGCAGCTTCGGCTACTGCGTATTCGGCGAGGTGATTGACGGCATGGACGTCGTCGACGCCATTAGCCGGGTCGAGGTTCAATCGAGCGACGGTTTCGTCAATCTGCCGCGAGAGCCGGTTCAGATTCTATCGGCCCAACGTGTCAAATGAGGTGACGGCGGTTGTCGATTCAGCCGCCGGAGTGTTGTAGACGCTTTCCAATACATCGAGCAAATGCTCGATCGTGTAGTTGCGCCGTCTGGGACTGGCCTGGGTGGCGTTTTCTACGCCATGCTCATCCAGCAGATCTTGCAGCCGCGCCGATTCCAGCGAAGGAAACAGCGGATCGGCCGGTATCCACGTTGGACAGAGGCTTTCCCCCCTGCCGGCCAATCGCATTAATTGGCGGATCGATTCGTGCGAAGTACACATCGCATCGATTCTCTGCAGCAGGAATGTCGGGTCGTCGGGAAATTTGCAAGCAGGCTCATGGGCGAGTTCATCGAGGATGAAGCGAGCGAAAAACTCACGATCATGGGGAAAGCTGCGAGCAATCTGATTGCGGCCTGGGATGTAGATATGCATCCCCCGCAGGGATTCCATCAGATCGAGAATCTGGCTTTGCGTCAGCAAGATGGGCTTGTTGCCGGTGCGTGCGTTGTAGAAGTACTGCCGAACGAGTCGTTTCAGCGTGGAAAACTCAGGTTGAACAGGCTCGGCGGACGCTGCAGCGCAGCAGGCGACCCAAATACAAAGCGCGCTTACCACGACGCGAGACGTGTGGTTAATCCTCAGCCAGTGCATGGTTTCCCCCGATCCTTTTGCACGTTTCAGGCAATTTTTTTTCTGGTTCTGAACTTTGCCTGCCCACTCTTAAGAAGGATAGATCACACTTAAATGATCGAAAGACATGCCCCTCGGAATAGGGGTAAAAAACTCTGGTACCCGAGATATCAACTGAATTTGGTCAATTTGGAGCGATTGAGGAGAAAGAGATGAATAGCTTTAATTTAGGTTTAGGTTCCCTAGTAGTGGCTATAAAGAGGTGTTGATATACCGTAGGCCAGATTTTTCGGTTGCTTTTCGTCAGTGTTTTCCTATACTGCTGGAACGTTGTCGGGCCTGTCGTCTCTCGGCAACACTTATCAGCAGTTGCGGTAGTAGGAGATGCCGTCGTGTGTAAAGTCACGTACTTCGTCCAACCCTGCCCCACGTGCGGCCGAAAGCTGCAGGTCAAGGTCGAGTATCTTGGCCTCGAAGTATCCTGCCAGCATTGCGGTGCCGGTTTTATCTCGCATGACCCGGATATGATCAGTCCCCCGCTGACAAACCCTGTGGAGGATGCACTTCACAAGGCCGACGCCTACCTCGGAAGAGGCCTGTCCGGCACGCAATTTCCAGCAACCTTCGGGTCGAACTAAGACTTGCGTTCGATCCGTGAAAGCCTCGGCTTGATCGCCGGCGCTGGCCATTAGCCGCTTCGTGCGGCTTTTTCTTTTTCTTGATCGTACTCAGCCCAAGACTAGAGCGTTTCCAACTCATCTGTAGCGTCTTTGGCTGGCTGCTGCCGCACGGGACTTCGTTGACCTGCATCGGCGAATCTAGAGGATTCGCCTGCTTCGGTCGCCTTGTCCAGCTTGCCTCGCCGACGCCCAGGACGCTACACCTAACTTGGAAACGCTCTAGCTGCCGCAGATCTTTGCCAGGTCCTCAAAGAAGTGAGGATACGTTTTGCTCGTACAGCCCGGGTTGAGGATCACGATTCCTTCTTGGCGAAGGCCGACCAGGGCCAGGCTCATGGCCATTCGGTGATCATTGTACGTTTCGATTCGAGCCGGCTGCGGCTTTCCTGGCGTGATGGTCATCCCGTCTTCCCGTTCGTCGACGGCCGCTCCGAGTTTGCGAAGCTCGCACGCCAGGTCACCGATCCGGTCGGTCTCTTTGTGGCGGTTATGGGCGACGCCGGTAATCGTGGTGGGGCCATCGGCAAACAGTGCCACGGCGGCCAGGGTTTGGACCGTATCGCTGATTTCGCCCATGTCGATGTGGATGCCGCGAAGCGTTCCGCCGGTGACGGTGATCTGATCGGCCTGGTACTCTACCTGGCAGCCCATCTGGGCGAGCGCTTCGCAGAAGCCGACGTCACCTTGCAGCGCATCGCGCGAGAGCCCTTCGACGGTAACCTGGCCGCCACTGACGGCGGCGGCTCCCCAGAAATAGCTTGCCGCGGAAGCATCCGGTTCGATGGCATACTCGCGCCCGCGATACGTTTGCCCGCCGGGGATGACGAAGCGGCGACAATCGTTTTCCTGGAGCGTGACGCCAAAGTCACGCATGATCTGCGTCGTCATGCGGACGTACGGCTGCGAAACCAATTCGCCGTCGACTTCCAGTTGAACTTCGCTGGAAGCGTAAGGGGCGGCCATCAAAAGGCCACTGAGGTATTGGCTGCTGATGTTGCCAGCGATGGTGGCCTTTCCGCCAGGCAGTCCCTGGGCATCAACAAGCACGGGAGGACATGCGTTGTCGAGTTCCGTACGGATGTTGGCACCTAGCTGCCGGAGCGCTTCGATCAGGTCGCCGATGGGGCGCTCGCGCATCCGGGCGATTCCGTCCAGGCGAAACGTGCCGGTGCCGAGGGTTGCCAGGGCGGTGAGAAAACGCATCGAGGTACCGCTGTTGGCGATGAACATCTCGGTATTATCGCCGCGAAACTTGCCGCCGTTGCCTTCGACGGTCAGCGTGTGGTTCGCCGGATCGTGGGCGATGGAAACGCCAATCCGACGAAGGCTGTCGATCATCACTTCCGTGTCTTCGCTTTCGAGCGCACCCGTCAGCGTCGATTGACCTTTGGCCAGCGCAGCGATAATCAAAGCTCGGTTGGTAAGACTTTTCGAGCCGGGGGGGCGAATCGATCCCGTAATAGGACCACACGGAGCAATGGCAATTTCAGCAACCACGGTGCATCTTCAAGCAAGTAAGGTAACGAGTTATGTCTTGTAGTTTACTGCTTGCCAGCGATCTTCCACAGGTGGTGATCTCCTTTGATGTATATCGCATTGTCGCCCAGGGCAGGCGTTGCCTGAATGTGTTCGCCCATGTCGATTTCTTCGACGATCTCCCCTTTTTTGCCAGACAGGTCGACCACCATGGCCAGCCCATCGTAATTGATGGCAATCAGCTTCTGGCCGGCGATGACCGGGGTGGCCCAGAATTTCCCCTTCAGACGCAGCGACCAATCAAGATCGCCGGTAGCAGCGTCTCCGCAGTTGAGCACTCCGCTGCCGTTGATGGTGTAGACCTTGCCATCGTGCAGGATGGGGCTCATGGAATTGGGATTCAGCTTGTTGGCTTCCCAGATGATCTCTGGCTTGACGCGAGGATCCTTCAAGTCGAGCACCGTCAGGCCTTTCGAGACGATGAAGGCCTGGTCGCCGGTGGTCAGGGAAGTGGAAATCGTCGACGCCCCGCCGCCGAGTTCCCACAGGACGACGCCACTCTTCGAGGAAACGGCCGTGACTCCGTCGCCGTTCTGCAGCAGGGCAACGCTCTCGTCCCCTGACTTGACGGACTTTAATGCAATGGGTGACGCCCAGTTGGCTCGTTCCGAGCGCGGCAGGAACCAACGCGTTTGACCGTTCTCGGCGTTGATCCCGGCAGCGAACGAATCGCCTTGGTTTTCGATCTGCACCACGACCGTATCGTCGAGCACGATCGGCGAACTGGCCATGCCGACGTCGTTACCCGCCTTGGGGTGTTCGTGACCGAGACCTCGGTACCACTTTAGGTTTCCATCCAGGTCCAGGCACAACAGGTCGCTGGAACCGAAGAAGGCATACACGTGCTTTCCGTCACTTACGGGGCTCGGTGCGGCAGGCGTTGTTTGCGGGTGACAGAACGTTCGGCCGGTTGCCCAGAAATTGCGTTGCCACAGCTTCTTACCGTCTTCGGCGGAAAAGCACAGCACATGCAGCTGTTCGAGATCGGCTCCATCGGCGGTGGTGACGATGACCTTTCCGTCGACCATGATCGGACTCGACGGCCCGCGGCCTGGCAGTTCGACCTTCCAGGCAACGTTCTCATCATCAGCCGACCACTTGTCCGGCAGTTCGCACGAGGCGGAGGATCCGGTGGTGTCGTTGCCGCGGAACTGTCGCCAGTCGGCAGCTGTGGTCGAAACGATCGCGGCCAGGCACAATAAACTAAGTAGGATACGCATCGGTCGGTTTCCGCGCTCGAGGGTTAAGGTTTCGCATCGGCAATGGCGGTGCCCAGGTGGTCGCACACTCGCAGTTCAAAGTGCCACACGTTGGTCCACGATTGGGTTTGCTCGTTCTGCACCAGCTTGACCAGAATCGTGTTCTCGCCTGGTTTCAGCTTGGCCTTGGCCGTGTATTGATCGAAGTTGTCGCCGGCATGGTAGACCTTGTCCGAGGCAACCAGTTCGCCGTTGACCCAGACTTTGGTCGCGTTGGGAGAACCCCATCGCAGTTCGACTTCCTGGGCTTCGTCGCTATCGAAGGTGGTGACGGCGTAGCCGACGACTTCCTTCACCGGGGCAAACGCCTTGTTGAAATCGACTCGCTTCTCGCCGGAGCCCAGCTGAAGCGGTTGCCACTTGGCGGGGGCAGGGATCTCGTCGATCAGCTTGCCGGGGTAGGAAGCTTCCAGGTCGATTTCTTTCTCCGGCGGATAGACGGCGTCGAAGCCATCTCCCTTGGCGAACTCAAACGCGGCGATTACGTGCCAGTTCTTGAGGAAACCGAAATGCTCGGTCGTATCGACTTCGACTTCCAGTTCCTTCAGCGCGTCGGCGATCAAGCTGGCCTGGTGCGCGTTGCGCGTGGCGGTCAATGCTTGTTGATAGATCGCGATGGCTTCTTCTTTTTGTTCGTCCTTGACCTTCGCCTTGGCGTCTTCCATCAGCCGATCGACAGCCAACAGACGCAGTTCCAAGGAAGCATCGTTTTCGAAGCCGGGGACCAGCTTCTTGGCCGCCTCTTCGTCCTGCTGCTTGAGTAGATGATACGCCACCGATCGCGACTTGGGAGCGTGCGTCTTGGTCTCGATGAACTCGATCAGCGTTTCATTGGCGATCGGCGTCCCTTCTTGCCGGGCCTTGTCGGCGATTGCCTCGACGGCACCTCGCAGCCAGTTGGCCGCCACGGGGCGATCTTGTTTCATGGCCGCCAACACTTCGGGAATCGCGTCGGCGTTCATCTGGCTAAGCTTGGTGACCGCTTTGACGGCCTCGGGATAACCGAGGGCTTCTTCGCTGATCGCGTTGATCTTTTGGGTCAATTCGGCTGCTTCGCCGGCAACCAGGGGCGTAGCGCTCAGCACCACGGCAATGCCCGCGGCAATAGATTGGTAAAGTCGCATCTTGGCTCAAATCGATCGAGGAAAAAGAGCAGGGGATTGCCCGATTGTAATCGATTGGCAAGCGTGAGGAACCATCGCCGCGGAAGTTTAACGAAGACAGATTAGAAGAGGATCGTTTCCGAGACGAACACGCCATCACGGCGAAGAGCCTCGTTATCGGAGAGGTTCAGCACCCCTAGGACTTCAAAGAAGGTCCGCTTGCCGGTCTTTCGCTGGTAGCGGAGGCCAAAGCCGTAAACGAAGTCGCCGTTGGGGGTTTGGAAGGCGATTTCCGGAGCGATCGATTCATCTTCGTGATGACGGAACAACTGGATTCCGAGCGAAGCCCCGTAGTTCTCTCCGAGGCTGGTACCCGTCGAGATCGCCACCAGTGGGTTCACGTCGAAGGCGGCTCGCAAACGGTTGAAGTTGCCCCCGGCGGCCGAGTTCCAGCCGTCGGTCGCGTAGAACACGTTGCAGTAAGCGACGCCTGACTCGATGCCCAGCGGATGGGCAGGCATCAGGTACGTGTAGTTCGTTTCCAGGACGAACAGTTCGCCTGACCCCGTGCCGGCTTCGTCGCCGAACTTGAACAGAGCCCGTGTCGCATAGTTCAGCCGTCCATGAAACTGGGTGCGGCTGATGGCAGCGAAGTGTTGATCTCGGCCGGCGGCATCAGGCGTTTCGACGTACAGATACGACCCTTCGTAGAAGACCTTTTTGTAGTCGACGCTGACGTTCGTTCCGTACATCCGGCTGCTGGCGTCCGCAACATTGTCGACGTCGCTGGCTGCGTAGATGGCCTGGATGTTGACGTTGCTGGTGTTCCCGACGAAGAGCGTGTTCTTGTTGATGACGGCCCCTAGGATTTCGTCGTTCATCAACAGTTGGTTGTGCAGCTGGAAAGGAAACTTGCCGCCAACCATGTGCAGATCGCGTACGGCGAACGGATCCATGAAGCCGGAGAACATGCTGTGCAGTTCGCCTTCGAACCAGAACCGCTGCGGCTCGCCGGTGCTGTTGTCGATGTAGCCGGCCGGATCGCTGAAGCGGTAGTACGATCCGCCTGTATTCCCATCGCCAATGGGACGGAACTGCAAATGAAAGCGTTCGGTCCCCGTTAAACGCAGGTCGAGGTCGACCAGCAGTTGATGCCCGAGGCCGTCGTTTCGCGTGTTGCCTTGCTTGAAGGCAATCGCACTGACCTGGTAGCCGCCGTAGGCGACGAAGCGCGGCTCCCAGTTGTAAGCCCCGGGGCCGAACCAGTCGAGCGAATACTGTTTGATCGGCTCTTCCCCTTCGAACTGCGTGAAGAGGGTGAAGGGTTCTGGGTCGATGTAATCTTCCGGCAGCCGCAGTAGTTCATAGTCTGCGTGCTCATCCTCGCAGGGCCAGCCCAGACGATCCCCTTCAGGGGCGTAGAGATACGATCCGCCATGCTCCCACAGTTCTTCATCCAGCGGTGGCAGAGGCTCGTCTTTCCACGCTTTGCTATTGGCATTCTCCGGCGTAGCCAGTGGCAATAAGTGAGGCGTTTCGAGGGGCGTCTCGATCGGTTCGGCCAGTGGAGGAAGCAGCCACTCGTGGATTGGCCCGATGTTGGTATATTCGACGTGAGGGATCGATAGGCGCACGAGTCTTTCGCCCGGCCCCGAGGCGGGGGGCTCTGCGAACAGGGACTCGTCCCCCAGCACGACCGAGCCGCAGCAAAGGATCGCTGAGCACCACGTCGAAGCGAGGAGTTGCTGAAGGATGGATTGCCGGCGCGCCATCATGGAGTGACCTCGATCGTGCCACACCATTCTTGCAGGACGACCACCTCGAGCAGATGCTTCAAGTGAGGCGTTCCGATGCGATCCAGAAGTGTTGGAGGAAGGTGCCGGAAATTGAGGCGTGCCGTGACGCGGTAGATGCCTGGCTCGTTGGGCAGGTGTACCGGATAGCTTTGCTCTTGCTTGGAGAGAGGAGCCAGGCTTCCCTTGGCGATACGGAATGTCGGCGGACGACCGAACGAAGCCGAGACGCCGTCGGCCGGACGCACGATGTTGATCGGCGTCAGGAAACGGTTCACCGAAAGAACAACCGAGTGATCGGTCCCTTCCGAGGTCAGCGCGGTGAACTTGTTTTGGAAATTGAGCAGGAACCGATCGTAGGGAACCTTTCCGGCAAGCACCGCGTGGCTGTGCTCGTCGCGGAGGTCGCCGTTGTCGTCGAGGTCGCCGGAACTGAAGACGACTCGGCCTTGTTCATCATGCACGATGACCGAAACCCATGCTTGCCGCTCGGCCGTGAACCCGGTGGGGAAGCTGTGCCCGGACAGTTTGCTTTTGACTTCGACGTCGATATGAACCTTGTCGCCACACCCGGCCGTCGGAGGGGCGCTCACGAAGAGGTCCGCTGCTTGGGACAGGACTTCGTAGCGCTTTTGAGCGGCGATGCGATTGCTATGGCGATTCTTCTTGCGAAGTTCCGTGATGGTTTCTTTCTGGTACTCGGTGAGCGTATTCCAATTGCGGTAATCGACCTCGTACATCCAGTCGAGCTTCTCGGGAAACTCGGTATCAGGCAGCAGCGAGTAGTCGGGACCAGCGAATGTATGATCGGTGAGCCGTCGCAGGGGAATCTGTTCTTCCGGAACGTCAGGCACGACCGCGGCGCGTCCGAGGGGACGTTCGCAGTCTTTGAAAGGAACGCCTTGCACGGGGCCCATGTGACACTGTTGGCAGGTAATCCCTTGCTTGGCGGCCGGGCTGTTTTGCCATTCGCTGAACGCTTCTTCAAGCCGTACGCCTTGCGGGTTGGTCACGTCGTGGCATTCGCCGCAGAACTGCGACGTCTTGATGTACGGCAGACCCTGGGACTCGTGCGTTCCCATCGCTTCGCCGCCTGCGGCATCGTCGAAGGGTCCATACATGCAGGCGTCTATCAGCTTGCCTGGTTCCACTGGAACGCGGCCGCTGGACTTGTAATGCTTCGTGCTCCGGCGATGGCAAGAGACGCAAGTGACCCCTTCCATCGAGATTCGCGAGCGATGGATGTTGCGCCGGTTGCCGTTTTCCCCCAGGGCGGTACCCACCGGCGTGTGGCAGCGCGTGCAGAAGGTTCCCTGCGTTCCGCTGGTACGTTCCATGAGGGTCAGGTTGAAGGCCTCGAACACGGGGCTATGCTGGGCATAGGCGTGCATTGAACGCGACCATTCGTCGTACTGCTTGGGATGGCACGACTGACACTGCTTGGCCGAAGGAAACTCCATCTCGGTCAGCGGGGTGATGTTGCAGTTCTCAGGCAGGGCGTACTCGAGGGCACCGTTCTCAATCCAACGGTAGATCGCTTCCTGCTGGCCGGTCGTGAGCCACTCCATCTTATCGGGGGGCATTTCCGGGGTGCGCGGCATGCCAGAGCCAGGCTGAGCATGTTCGTCCCATTCGATGTACATCATCAGGGCCGAGTCTTTCGGATTGCCGGGAATCACCAACCGATCTTTGCCAACCTTACCGGCCAGAAGCGCTTCGTACGTACTCATATCGAGCCGCTTCGTGTTGGGGCGATGGCAGCCACCGCACTTGTTGGCCAGCGTCATATAGACTTCGGGCCAATCGTAATCGTAGGGGTGCGGCTGGGAAATCAGATGAGGAATCGCTTCCACCGGCGAAGGAGCAGCTCCCCAGAACCACAACGCGCTCACCAGGCCTAGACCAAGGGTCAGAACCGCCAAATGGGAGGTTAATTTTTTGGCTGCGGGCATTCGGGCATCCTTCCCGTCGATCAATCGTGCTTAGGCCGTCCTTTGGCCAGAGCAACCAGGCATGCGTGCACTGCATCCCCTGATATCACTTGTCGGCAAGGGGAGGGGGGGAGTCTTAGCTAACTAAGTGAGCATGTAGCTTTTAGAATAATCGGAAAGGCTTAATACGAAGCTTCATGCTCGGCATCCGATTCCCCAAGAATTTCCCCATGATGGGGCGGTCCGGTTAAGGAGCCGAGCTGAGCTGCTTAACCGCTTCTACCAGATCTTTGTCTCGTGCTTTAGTTGCCGAGTCTTCCGCGATTTTTAACATCGCGCCAGCAGCTTTCGTCTGGCCATCCGCTTTCAGCACTGGTACATGCTTGATGGCGTGCTGGACAATGGCCGCGTGGACTTTGGAAGACATGCTCGATCCGGCTGCTAGCTGCATGGCCTTGAGATGCCATTCCCCCTGATCGATCGCAAAGCGGGTATGCCAGTCTTGGATGATCTGATCGCACGTGGCGAAGTCACCACCGCGCGCCGACTCGGCCAGTGCGTAGCGGAAACCAGCGAACTGCTGGGGAGAACCGTTGGGCATAGCCAGCGCGGCGGAAGCCATCTCTTGTCCGATCTTGGCGTGATCGTCCAAGCGCTGGGCCGATTGAATCCGCGAACTCCACTTTTCCTGAAATGCCGCGGCGGGTGCCGAGATGTCTGCCTCGGTGGGAATGGTTGCCTGCTCGATCAGGTCATCGGCCAACTTGTAGGGGTCTGCTAGCACGGCGGTCAAGCTGCTGATCTCTTCGTCGGGGAGAAAGGCGGTCGACCATTCTTCACGAGCCCGCTCGGGTCCGCCATCTGGGGTAACCAAAAGAAACGCGCCGATGATCTTCTTGGTGTCGGCCTGGGTGGGCAGTTCGCTTTCGGCCAGGAACTTGGCCAGCCCGGCGGGGATATCAGTAAGCGTGTACCGGCGGTTCTCGCCATTCATCCGAATTACCAGACGGTTGGCATCCGACTCGACGACACGAATCATCGTGCCGTTCACATCGAGATCGGAGTCAGGTGGAAGCTTGGTGAGGCGCGACGAAACGGCCTGCCAGAATTGCTGATTCCAATCCGCGATTTGTTTCAATTGGTTGAGCTTCTCTTGGTGCTTCGCCGCAGTAGCCAGGGGCGCGGCCTGGGCGAGCAGTTGCTGTGCCGCCGTAGCGTTTCGGTCGATGATCTGCTGACGTGCCTGTTTCATGAGGCCAGCCAGTTGATCGACCTGCGCATTGGAATTCGCAGACGCGGCTGCTGTGTTCTCCATGGGGGTCATGGAGGTGGGCTCGGTTGGGGTGGAAGTCATCTCGGTGGGCTTGGACGGCGTGCTGGAGGCCACCATGCTGCTGCCGAGATACTTCTTCTTGTCCGCCTCCAAGGCGGCCAAAGCGCTTCCGTCAGCACCCGACTTCGTCCACAAGTCACGGACATATTCGATGTCGGCCTTCAACGAAAGCAAAAGGTGAGAAGCTTCGATCCGCTGTTTGACGGTGTCTTCTCCCTTCAGGCGACTCAGGGCGATCGCTCGCTGGAAACCTTCGGGTAGTTCGCCCCGCTCGTACCCTTTGTTCTGGCCTGCGAAGCGAATAACGACGCGCATGTCATCAAGCGTGGTGACGGTGAAGGTCGTGCTGCCGACGGTGAGCTCTTCGTTTTCGCGTAGCGATGCCGTGCCTTCGTTGAGGGCCCTGTTGTAGGCCATCAGATCCTGGACGAACTGATCGACGCGCTCGAAGTCGGTCTTTCCTTCCGGTGTTTTGGGGGTCTTACGAACTTTGTCCAAAGCAATGGATGACTTGGCAAAGTCCTTTTCACGGATCCCCGCCCAGGCAGTTTCCAGAGCGGCTTTCAGTTCCGCTTGATCCTCGGCGGTGGCTTTCGGCTCGGGCGGCTTGCTGTTCATGGCCGGCATGCCAGCCATCGTTTCCTCCGGATTGCCTAATCCAGGAATCGAGTTGGCCAGATCGTTGGAAGTAGGACGAGTCCCGGATTTTGGTCCAGGAGGAGTCTTTCCTTTTGTTTCCTCGGTTTCTTCCTTGATGGGAGGTTTGGGGGTCGTGTCTTCCGGCTTGGGATCGGCTTGAGCGATGGGCTTATCAGCAGGCTCAGTGAAAACGTAGTAAGCTCCACCGGCGATCGCGGCGAGCAAAAGAAGCGCTGCCCCACCCATATACAAGCCGAACGCCGAATTCTTCGCGCGGCTTTTGGCGGAGGTCGCGGCGGTGGTCTTCTTGGCTTTGAGCTGAATGTCGCCGCTTGAATCAGAAGGTGCCGGGGAACTGACGGGTGCCGCCGCTTGGACCGGCGCCGCGCTAACGGGTTGAGCGGACGCAACGGGAGCGGCTTGACCACTGAAGTAAGCCTGCAATTGTTGATCGTAGGCTTGCTTTTGTGCCGGATCCAACAGGCAGTTTTGGGCCAATTGGATTTCCGAGATCAATGTTTGGCGGAGTGGCTCGTCGGCAGGGGCCATCGGAATTGAGGCGCGCGACATAGCATTTTGCGCGGCAACCAAGATTTTGCCGGTGTCTGCTTCGTACATGGGCAATCCCAACAGCGTATAGCAGTCGGGTCGACCAGTGACGTTCAGGCCCAACCACATTTGGTAGGGATTGGTAGCTTGAGTCATTCCTCGAAACTCGCAAGTACGTAATGTTTATTTCAAGGCTAGGTGCCGTTTTGCCAAATTGCCCGCCTGGGACCGGGGTTCGCCTCTGGTAGTACGACGAGGAAGCGACCGATTTTGTTTCATAAATCGGTTATATCGACAACGATGGGGGGATTATTCATTGTCAGGGGGGGGTGATGTCCCAATTGTAGCGAGTTCGAAGCGCGTGGAAAGCCATCTTCTCGCTCTCTTATGTTAGCGTCAACAAGCAAGATCTTGGACATCTGGGCAAACAAATTTTGGTAAGGGCGAAATCTAGAAAACTTCATAAAATATGAGTCGTAGAAAACATCAGTGCGAATCACGTTTTACTGAAATCGCATCGGGGTTTGGTATCGTCTACACCTGGGCAAGCTAATTCACTTTTCAACACCCAACGGAACATCGAAGATACCTCTTCAGAGGACACCCATCATGAACTATTCGCTCCAACGCACTGTCCCTTTAGCCATCCTTTGCAGTTGTGCTGCACTGATGACCATCTGGATCGGATCGCAAGCTAATCTGGCTCAAGGACCGGCGGGTGACGTGAAACAAATGGAAAAACTTTATCAGCAGGGAAATTACAAAGAAGCGTACGAGGCTGCCGAGAAGCTCTTCGTCGATCCTGCTCAAGATCCGAAAGAACTTGCTCGTACGATCTACGTCCCCGTTCAATCGCTGCAGCAGTTGGGGCGTTACCCTGAGGTTGATGCGTTCTTGGAAAAAACGGTCGAAGCCCAAAAAGACCAGTGGCGCGTTCTGCAGGCACTCGCCGCGCAGTACCAAAATCTGAATCACTGGGGAGTGATCAACGACAACGAGTTTCAACGCGGCCCGGTCCGTGGCGGTGGCAAACGGGTGAACAGCATCGATCGTGATCGCACCCGTGCCCTACAACTATATGTCGAAGCGATGAAGGCCGCCCAAGCCAAAGATGCCGAGCCTGACATGGCTTTGCTCTATGAACAAGTGACCGAGTTCTTTCTTCAAAACAACTACGGCCGCGGGGCCTGGCAACTGCAATATCTGACCGACGTCACGACCCTGCCTGACTACGACGAAAGCTACAACTACGGCGGATCGAATCAGGGGGCCCCGGTCGATGACGAAGGCAATCCGATTTACTACCACGTTCCAAAGTCTTGGAACGACGCCAAGAACGATGGCGAGCGGATGCGCTGGGCGATGGAGCAAGTGGGCGAGTACAACGCCAGTCGTACCGGCCTGGTGAAACTTCGCTGGGCCAGTTTTCTCAGCTCGCAGTTTGGCGTTCAGACGCTTCAGCAGTACCAATGGTTCTTTGCTCCGCGCGATGAAGACGACGACAACGAAACGCCGCATCTATTGGCGCTGGGAACGCTCAAGGACAACGAAACGATTGCCCGCCTGGCGACCGGCATCAAACGCTTCGAACTGCCGGACGAGTTCAATCACATCAAAGTCTGGCAGGAACTGATCAAGGAAGAAGATGCGCGGCGTGGGTCTGCGTACGACCAACTGGCGTCCGTCTTCGAGAATCGCCGGCAATACCCCAAAGCGGCCCAAACATGGCGGGATGCCATCCAAGACGTGGGGCCCGGCTCGAATGACCATCGCCGCAAGCGACTCGAACAAATCGTGAACAATCTCGGCCAGTTTCAGGGAGGTCAGGTCAACGCGGCCGGCCAAGGAGCGACGCTACAGTACTTGTTCCGCAACGGAACCGAAGTCGAATTCACGGCTCACGCCATCAAGATGGAAAAGTTGATTTCGGATGTGAAGCAGTATCTGAAATCGAACCCAGGCCGCATCGACTATCAGAAGGTCCAGTTTCAGCAGGTCGGCGAAAAGATCCTTTTTCAAAATGGGGGCAACGCCTATCTCGGGGATCAGGTTGCCAAGTGGAATCAGAAGCTTGACCCTCGCCCCGGTCACCTCGATCGCCGCATCGACGTGCATGCTCCGCTGAATAATGCCGGCGCCTACATGGTGACCGCCAAGATGAAGGACGGCAACGTCTGTAAGGTCGTCGTGTGGGTCGCCGACACGGTGATCGTCAGCAAGCAGCTCGACCAGAAGAAGTACTACTACGTCGCCGACGCGGTCAGTGGAAAGCCGATCCAAAAGGCGAACGTCGAATACTTCGGCTACAAGATCGAACAAGTTCGCAATCAGAATCGCTATAACGTCCTGACCAAGAACTTTGCTGAATTCAGCGACGCCGACGGTCAGATCATTCTGTCCGACAATCCGCTGACGCAGCAGTATCAGTGGCTGGTCGTGGCTCGGACCGATAAGGGACGTTTTGCGTTTCTCGGCTTTCAGCACATCTGGTACGGTCGTCGACACGATGCGACTTACAACCAGGTGCGTAGCTATGGGATCACCGATCGGCCTGTCTATCGGCCGAATCAAACGCTGAAGTTCAAGTTCTGGACGCGGCGTTCGCAGTACGATCAGGCCGACGTCAGCCAGTTCGCAGGCCAGTCGTTCAACATTCAACTGCGCGATCCGCAAGGGAACGAGATCTTCAACAAGCAGTTCACTGCTGACCAGTATGGTGGCATGGACGGCACCTGGGAGATTCCTTCCGACGCGAAGCTGGGTCAGTACAACCTTTACACCAACCATGGCAACATTCAGTTCCGGATTGAAGAGTACAAGAAGCCGGAATTCGAAGTCACGATCGATGCCCCCGAAAAGCCGGTCGAGCTTGGCGAAAAGATTACCGCCAAGATCAACGCCAAGTACTATTTCGGTTCGCCGGTCACCAATGCCACGGTCAAGTACAAGGTCGAGCGTTCGCCGTACAACCGCCACTGGTACCCGAGCGCGCGCTGGGACTGGTGCTTCGGTAACGGTTACTGGTGGTTCGCTTACGACTATCCGTGGTATCCCGGCTATCACAGGTGGGTAGGGTGCATTCGTCCGGCACCGTTCTGGATCGGGTGGTCGCATAATCCGCCTGAGCTGGTTTCCGAGCAGGAAGTCGAGATCGGTGAAGACGGGACGGTCGAAGTCGAAATCGATACGGCATTGGCCAAAGCCCTGCATGGCAACGAAGACCATCAGTACACCATCACGGCCGAGGTACGAGATCAATCGCGACGAACGATCGTCGGTACCGGCAACGTTTTGGTGGCTCGCGAACCGTTCATGGTTTACACGTGGGTCGATCGCGGCTACTACGACGTTGGTGATACGATTCATGCCCACTTCCTGGCGCAAACGCTCGATGCCCGCGATGTTGCCGGTAAGGGTCAGCTGAAACTCCTCAAGATCACCTACAACGAAAAGCAGGAACCGATCGAGACGGAGGTTCAGGCCTGGAAGGTCGAGATGAAAGGGGAGGGAAGCGTCGGCCAAACGATGAAGGCCACCGCCGCCGGGCAGTATCGGTTAAGTCTTACGCTGACCGACGAGGCGGGGCACACGCAGGAAGGTGGCTACATCTTCACGATTCGCGGACAGGGCTTCGATGGTTCGGAGTATCGTTTCAACGACCTGGAACTGATTCCAGATAAGAAGGAGTACCAGGCCGGCGATACGGTCAAACTTCAGATCAACACCAACCGAGTCGGCAGCACGGTGCTGCTCTTCGTGCGTCCTTCCAATAGCGTCTATCTGCCGCCGAAGGTGGTTCGTCTGACCGGCAAGAGCACGGTGCACGAAATCGCCGTCCTTAAGAAGGATATGCCCAACTTCTTCGTCGAAGCCCTGACGGTTGCCGATGCCCGCGTCCATGACGAGGCGAAAGAAATCGTGGTGCCACCGGAGACGCGCGTGCTGGACCTGCAGGTCGAAACCGACGCCAAAGAGTATCTGCCGGGCAGCGAAGGCACGATCAAGCTGAAACTGACCGATCACACCGGCGAGCCATTCGTCGGATCGACCGTCCTGACCATGTACGACAAGTCAGTCGAATACATCAGCGGCGGGTCGAACGTGCCGGATATCAAAGAGTTCTTCTGGAAGTGGCGCCGCCACCATTACCCGCAGACGGAACATAGCCTGAATCTGTATAGTTACAACCTGACCCCCAAGGGGCAATTGGCTCTACAGTACCTGGGCGCGTTCGGCCAAAGCGTGGCGGATGAGCTCAACGAACAGATGGACGATATGGTGATGGAAGGTGCCGCCATGGGATTTGGGGGTAGTGGCCCGAGCAGGCGTCAGTCCAGCATGCGTGGCATGATGTCCAAGAATGCCGTCGCTGATGCCGCCATGCCGATGTCTGCCGCCGCGGCTCCGATGGAGGAGTTCGCTCGCAAATCGGCGGACAAGTCCGGGCAGCAAATGGGGCAAGGGCAAGGGGAAGCCAACCTGGTGGAACCGACCGTGCGATCGAACTTCGCGGACACCGCTTTGTGGGTCGGAAGCGTCGAGACCAACGAGAAAGGTGAGGCAGAATTCAAGCTGGATATGCCTGAGAATCTGACTTCGTGGAAGATCCGCACTTGGGCGATGGGGCAAGGAACCAAAGTCGCCTCGGCCGAAAGCGAAGTAGTCACGCGGAAGAACTTGATCGTTCGCCTCCAGGCCCCACGTTTCTTCGTGCAGAAGGATGAAGTGGTCCTTTCGGCGAACGTCCATAACTATCTGAAGACCGAGAAGTCGGCAGTCGTTACGCTGGACATCCCTACGGAACTCATGTCGAGCGAAACGCAGCTGACGCAAAAGGTGACCATCCCGGCTGGCGGGGAAGTTCGCGTCGATTGGACGGTGAAAGTGACCCAGGAAGGGGAAGCCACCATCACCATGAAGGCGCTGACCGACGAAGAATCGGATGCGATGCAGCAAAGCTTCCCGGTTTACGTTCACGGCATGCTCAAGACCGAGTCGTGGGCAGGCACCGTGCAGCCGGAACAGAATTCGCAGAGCATCACGATCAGCGTCCCGCAAGATCGTCGACCGGAAGATTCTCGCTTGATCATCCGCTACTCGCCGAGCCTGGCAGGCGCGATGGTCGAAGCCCTGCCTTACATGATCGACTATCCTTACGGCTGTACCGAGCAGACCCTCAATCGCTTTGTGCCGACGGTCATAACCCGCAAGGTGCTGGGAGAAATGGGGATCGATCTGAAGTCGATTGCCGAGCATCAGAACAACCTGAATGCCCAGGAAATCGGCGATCCCAAAGAGCGAAACAATCGCTGGAATGCCGCTTGGGATGGCAAGCTCAAAAATCCCGTCTTCGACGACGCGGAACTTGAAAAGATGGTCAAGAGCGGCGTCCAACGGCTGACCGAGATGCAGAACTCGGACGGCGGTTGGGGCTGGTTCTCAGGCTATCACGAGCACAGCTATCCGCATACCACGGCGGTCGTCGTTCGCGGATTGGTAATGGCCGAACGCAACGGCGCGGCGGTCGTTCCCGATGTGATCCAGCGTGGCAAGCAGTGGCTGATCAACTACCAGAACCAGGAAGTTCGGAAGCTGCAAAATGCGGATGGAAAGAAGGATCCCTGGAAGTCGACGGCCGACAACCTCGACGCGGTGATCTTCGCCGTGCTCGCGGAACTTGATCACGATAACAACGCCATGCGCGGCTTCCTCTACCGCGACCGAACGCATCTTTCGGTGTACGGCAAGGCCATGTTTGCGTTGGCCCTGCACCAAGTTGGGGATGCCGAGAAGTTGGCCATGCTGCGTCGCAATCTCGACCAGTACCTGGTCACCGACCAGGAGAACGAAACGGCCTATTTGAAGATGCCGGCCGATAGTGCCTGGTGGTACTGGTATGGCGACGCGATCGAAGCCAATGCCTACTACTTGAAGCTGTTGGCTGCGACCGACGCCGATAACGTGACGGCTCGCCGATTGGTGAAATACCTGCTGAACAATCGGAAGCACGCCACCTACTGGAAGTCGACTCGCGACACGGCACTGTGTGTCGAGGCAATGGCCGACTACCTACGAGCCACCGATGAGCTAAACCCCGAGATGACCGTCGAGATTTTCATCGACGGCGAGAAGAAGGCCGAAACCGAGTTCACCAAGCAGAACCTCTTCACGGTCGACAACACGGTAGAACTCACCGGCATGCAGGTCACCGACGGCAAGCACAAGGTGGAGGTTCGCCGCAAGGGGGACGGTCCGGTGTACTATAGTGCCTACCTGACCAACTTCACGCTCGAGGACTTCATCACCAAGGCCGGTCTGGAAGTGAAGGTCGAACGACGCTTCTACCGCTTGGATCGCGACGAAGACGCGACCGCCAAGGCCGTCGGGGCTCGCGGACAGGCCTTGAAAGAGAAGGTGGTGAAGTACAAGCGAACTCTCTTGGAAAATGAATCGCAAGTCACCAGTGGCGATCTGGTTGAAATCGATCTCGTGATCGAGAGCAAGAACGACTACGAGTACTTGATGTTCGAGGACAAGAAGGCCGCAGGCTTCGAACCGGTCGACCTGCAAAGTGGTTACAACGGCAACGCACTGGGTGCCTATATGGAACTGCGTGACGAGAAGGTAACCTTCTTCGTGCGTCAGCTTCCACGCGGCAAGCACACGTTGACCTACCGCTTGCGAGCCGAAATCCCCGGCAAGTTCAGCGCATTGCCAACCGTTGCCCAGGCGATGTACGCACCGGAACTGGTGGGTAACTCCGATGAGATGAAGATCCGGATTAAGGATCTCGAGCACTAGTCGCTGTTGGAAGTGATGCAACGAAAAAGGGGCGATCAGGAAATGGATCGACCCTTTTTCATTTGAGCAACGGTGTTTACTTCGGTTCCCAGTCTTGGCCGTTATCCGCCGGCATCGACTTGTGCCAGGCGAGCAAGGTTCCTTTCAGCGATGCGACCACTTGGGGATTCTTCTCAGCGACATTGGTCGTTTCGCTCTTGTCCTGGTCCAGGTCATACAGTTCGACGTCGCTGCCATCATAGCTACAAAGCAGTTTCCACTTTCCGTCGCGGACGGCCAGGTCGGGAAGTTGCTGGCCTTCCAGTTCCGGTCGATCAGGCGGGCGGCGAAAACAGATGGGGGTCGAGTGGGAAGCGTTCGTTTTCCCCAGGAGAACGCCCGGCAAGGCTTCGCCGTCGAAAGTGACACCTTCTTTCGCACTCGTTCCGCAAATCGAAAGCAGGCTCGGTACCAGGTCGAACGCTGCAAAGACCGATTGGTCATTCGTGGTACCGCTCTTATCGGCATCGATCAAACCCGGTCCCCACACGATCAGCGGCGATCGGACGCCTCCTTCGTACAGGGTCGTTTTGTGGCCGCGATAAGGTCCCGCACTGCCGGCACCCAGTTCCGGGCCGTTGTCGGAACACATCAAAATCAACGTATTGTCACGCAGTTGCTCGTCGCTGCGAACGAAGTCGAAGAGCGTGCCTAACTGTTCGTCCATGGTTTCCAGCACACCCAAATAGAGTTGCCGTTTGGTTTGGTCTCCGCGGCGCTCTTTGGGAGGAAAGAACGGGGAGTGAACGTCGTCCGGCCAGACGTTCACGTAAAACGGCTTGTTGTTCGCTTTCGCCTCTTTAATGAAATCGATGGTTGCATCAACGAACGTCTGGGTGATCTTGTCACGCTTCTCCCAGGTGATCTTGCCACGTCCGAGCTTGTCGCTGCCAAGTGTGTGCAGTCGCGGCTTCTTGCCATCGTAAGCATCAAGCTCTGCGAGAACGCGGTCCCCCAGGCCTTCGAAGTTGGTAAGCGACGCATCGAAGCCATACTCGCTGATCAGCGGTGCCTCGCCCACGTCACGTTGACCTCCCATATGCCATTTGCCGAAGTGCCCGGTAGCGTAGCCTGCGTCGTGAAGCATATCGGCAAGCATTGGCGCGGTAGGGTCAAGCCACTGCGCCATGCCCCGCCGCTTGTTCAGTTGGCGATGGGCCAGGTAAGACGAGATCTTCCAGCGCTGCGGATACTGGCCAGTTGAGATCGCTGTGCGTGATGGCGAACAGATGGGCGAGTTAACGTAAAACTGCGTGAATCGAATGCCTTCTTCGGCCAGGCGATCGCAGTTCTCGGTGGTAGCGTCCTCGTTGCCAAAGCTCGAGAAGTCCCCCCAGCCCATGTCGTCGATGAATACCAGGATCACGTTTGGAGGACGCTCGGCCGCAGAGATGGGTGCTGTAACCAGGCAGCAAAGTAGCAGCAGCAAAGGCAAGCGTATGAGCTTCATGAGGTAGGTCCTTGCAGGAAAAGCGTCGGTCATGGGACCTGTCAATCTACCAAAAGGGAACTCAAATCCAATCAATTTCGCCGTTGCGTCGTTTCAGAACGTGCGGTTTTTGCCGAGGAATGCAAACAATGTCATTACGCACGAAAAGGTTCTCATGATGACGCACGATATGCCGGTTTCCATGGTGATTGGGGCAACCGGCGGGATCGGCTCTGCCACGGCCCGCCTGCTTGCTTCTCGCGGGTGTCGAGTACTGTTGGTATCTCATAACGAAGAGAAGCTTCAAAAGCTTGCCGAAGAACTGGATACCCCTTACTTCGTGGCCGACGCGACCCAGTTCGAGCAAGTCGAGGCGGCGGCCAAGCACGCACAAGAGAAGTTGGGTAGCGTCGACTCGATTATCAACTGCGTTGGATCGCTGATTCTGAAGCCAGCCCATATCACGACGCAGAAGGATCTGGAGCAGACCATCGCGCTGAACGTCACCACCGCATTCGCCGCGATTCGTGCGGCCAGTAGCGTGATGCGAGATTCAGGCGGGAGCGTCGTCCTGTTTTCGTCAGCCGCCGCTCGCATCGGACTTGCCAACCATGAAGCGATTGCCGCGGCGAAAGGGGCCGTCGAAGGTTTGGTCAAGTCGGCCGCGACAACGTACGCAGGCAAGAACATTCGTGTGAATGCCATCGCCCCTGGCCTGGTCGAGACACCCCTTACGGAAGTAATCTGGTCACGCCCAAGATCGGCCGAAGCCTCGAAGGCATTACATCCTCTGGGCCGGCTCGGAAAGCCTGAGGAAATTGCTTCACTTGCCGCTTGGCTCGTCGATCCTCATAACAGTTGGATCACCGGACAGATTATTGGCGTCGATGGAGGTCTGGCTGGACTAAAGACTGGCTAGGAAACGTTATGTTTATTCAGCCATCATTTCCGATTCTGACTTCATGGTGGCGATCGATTCAAAGACTTCGTCGAGGCTGTCTTTGAACAAATCACCAATCAGAAGATCCGTAATATCACCGCGATGGTTGGGGAAGCGACGAACGAAACGGCCGAAGTTGAAGCCGTCGTAATATTCGCAGACGAGCTTCCGCATCCGTTCCATCCCCACCATATACTCTCTTTCCCAGTGGGCTAGTTGGTTGCGACTGGTGTCCCCTTTCTTCAAGCCCTCGACGATCGCATCGGCGGCAAGCTCGCCTGACTTTAAAGCCAGTAACACGCCCGAGGAATAGAGAGGATCCAGAAAACCAAGGGCATCACCAATCAGAACCCAGCCATCGCCAGCGGCCTGCTTCGATTTGTAGGTGAAGTCCTTCGTGGCGAAGATCTTGGTGACCTGTTCGGCCCCTTCGACACGCATCTTCGCGGCAGGGCAGCGCTCGAGTTCTTCGGCGAAGACCTGTTCGTGCGAACCTCGCCCTTTGAACAGATAGTCGAAGTCACCCACGACGCCGATACTCACGATGTCGTCGTGAAGAGGAATGTACCAGAACCAGCCTTGCTTGTTTTCGACCTGCAGGACCGTCGTTGCTCCTTCATCGCGACCAGGGTCGCGTTTGGCGCCCTTGTAGTAGGTCCAGATCGAGCCCTTGTTCAGCGACGGGTCAGGGACTCGCAACTTCAGCTTGTTGATCAACATCGAGCTTTGACCACTCGCATCGACCACGACGTCGGCGTGGACGTCTCGTTTCTCGCCGTTTTCGTCCATGATTTGAATGCCGATGGCACGTTCTCCGTCGAAGAGGACGTCGAGCACGCGCACGCCTTCGTGCGTTTTCACGCCATGTTCCTCGGCGTTGCGAAGCATCATCTCGTCGAACTCGCTGCGACGGACTTGCCATGTCTGCGAGCAGTCGTGATCTTTGTTGTCGTGAAAGTAGAAGGGAGCCGATTGCTTGCCCGAGTCACTGACGAACTGAACGCTGTACTTCTTGATGAACTGGCTGTCCTTCAGCTTGGGCAGCATGTTCAAACGCTTGAGGACCCAGTACGTTTCAGGAATAAGCGATTCACCAATGTGAAAACGAGGAAACTTCTCGCGCTCGAAAAGTTCCACGCGGACGCCTTGCTGGGCGAGAAGGGTGCTGACGGTTGCTCCTGCAGGACCACCCCCGATGACGACGACTTGCGGCTTGTTCTGAATATCGATCATGGCTCAAAAGTACTTGTCCAGTGTCCGTCGCGACTATTCATCAACCAATGACAGGTTCGTTTCATCTTCGTGAGGCTCGCGGGCTTCTTTCAGCAGCGAGGCCAGAAGACGAAGTGCGTCAGGAGAAAGATGTCCCAATTGCTTTCGATGACAGTCGCGAACTTCCGAAGCGAGTTCTTCCAGCAGTTCCAACCCCTGGGGGGTAATGGTCACCTCGACCACCCGCCGGTTCTCAGGACGTCTCTCACGAGACAGTAAACCGCGTTGCTCGAGCTTATCTAACAGCCGGGTCATGTCCGGAGCACGAGAAATCAACCGTGAGCCCAGCACCAGCGTCGGCATCGAATCAGGATGCACCGACTTCAGCAGTCGAAGTGTGTTATATTGCTGGGCGGAAAGGCCGGCGTGGCCGAAGACCTGTTCCTCGAACGCTTTCAGACGATCGTAGGTACGCCATAAATTCAAAAAGACTTCCTGTTCCAGGGAGTCAAACTTCCTGGAATTGGCATGCGTTCGAGGCTTTTGCGGAGTCAGGCCCATACCCCCAGGATAGGCGTTTCTACAATAAACGTCAAGACAACTGTATTGGCCAGGCCATTGTATGGTAGCTATCTCGGCTTTATCCTAAGCGAGGGGGTGGCCAAAAAAAACGAGCCCAATGGGCCCGCTTTCATTTGGTTTGACTAGCGAACGGCGAGTTAGGGCAGCCCGGCTTCGTCCAGCACGCTGGTAAATTCCTGGTAGGAGCTTCGCACCCGCTGGCCAATTGATTCGCTCGCTTCGCGGATGGATTTCATGCCGCCGAGCATCTCTTCGACCATCGCCTCGATTTCGCTCCCGATCTGGCGAACCTGTTCGGCCGAATTGCGTTGATCGGCGGACGAAGTTTGGATGAAGCGATTCATTTCATCCCTCATCGCACACACCTGGCCGATGACTGACGCCTTCTGGCCAAGGTTCGACGACACTTGATGCGTATCTTGTCGAATTCGCGAGATCCGTCCGCTGATCTGATCGATTGTCCTGCGTTAGGGCGGCATGAAGAATCGCCTTCCCTATTGGAATTTGCTTGTTCGCCGATCACCTGATGGGTAACATGCCGAGTAATTCCTGCCCTTGAAGGTCGATTGTCTGCTTAGGGATAGCGCCCACGATTGAAGATATTAAGGGGAAGAGTCCGGATGACTCAGCGCGAGAACTCATCACCGCGGAGAGACCAGCGGTTCCGGCGCCGATACCCGAGAGCCAAGATCTACGCAGGACTGTTCTCTTCGTTTTTTGCCATCCTTCTCGGGGTGGTTCTCGGACTGGGAACATTCACCTTTGGCTACGGCAAAGGGGCGAGCTATCTCAGCAATGATCCCAAGAGTTGCGTCAACTGTCATGTGATGCAAGAGCCCTACGATACCTGGCAGAAATCGAGCCATCATGACGTCGCCGTTTGCAACGATTGCCATCTCTCTCACGACCCGATTGGTAAGTGGGTAACCAAAGCAGACAACGGCTTCTTTCATTCGTTGGCGTTCACCTTTGACGACTACCCCGATCCTTTGCGGATCAAGCCTCGCAATCGCCTGGTAACGCAGCATTCCTGTTTGCATTGTCATGCTGACTTTGTGCACAACATGCTCCCGGCGAGTCCAAACCGCGAGACGATGTCGTGCGTCCATTGCCATGCGGACGTTGGACATTCGCTTCATTCGAGGGTTTATCCCACTTTGGAACCTGACTCCCGTTGATAGGTATGCATCATGAGTTCTGACAACTCTTCCGGCAGTTCGAACCGTAGACCGTCCTTTGCTTCGTTGGCGGGACTGATGCTGTTGTTCGCCGTGGTGACGTTCGGCCTGGTGGCGCTGCTGACCAATATCTTCGAGAAGAAGCAGGAGGCTCGGGTACCGTTTGTCCGGCTGGAGGAAGTCGACGAAGTGACGACGGACCCCAAAATCTGGGGCGTCAATTGGCCGGACCAGTATGATTCTTACCTGCTGACGGTAGATTCCGAAGAGTCCGAATACGGCGGATCCGAGGCGTTGACGGCCAGCAAACTCGAGGCACATCCGTGGCTCAAACGATTGTACGCAGGGTATGCATTCAGCCTCGATTATCGCGAGGCCCGTGGCCATGCCTACATGCTTAGTGATCAAGAGGTGACCAAACGCGTGACCGAGCGGAAGCAAGCGGGGGCTTGTCTGCATTGTCATGCTTCGATCATTCCCACCTACCGCCGATTGGGGCTGATGGAAGAAGGTAACACCGAGGTCACCGCGGAGGATCTGGCCTCCGATTTCAATTGGCCGGCCGTGATGGCTGGCTTCAAGGCGATGAGCGCCATGGAATACGCCGATGCCCATGGCGAGCTAATGAAGACGCCCGATGGGACGTCAGGCGAGGGGAAAGCGCATCCGGTGAGTTGCGTTGATTGCCACGATCCCGAGTCGATGGCGATTCGAGTCACGCGACCAGGCTTCGTCCAAGGAATTGCGGCACTAGCCAAGAGTGACGATCCGGTGGTTCATCTACCGAGTATCGAGCGCTGGCGCGGCGGGAACCGAGAACGCGATTACGACCCGAATCTCGATGCCTCGCGACAAGAAATGAGAACGTTCGTCTGTGCCCAGTGTCACGTCGAGTATTACTGTGCGAGCAAAGAGACACTGTTCTTTCCTTGGGGTAATGGGCTGAAAGTAGAGCAGATCGAAAAGCTATACGACGATCACAAGTTCCCCGACGGCAGTGATTTCCTCGACTACAAACATGGTGAAACGGGGGCCAAGATCTACAAGGCTCAGCATCCAGAGTTCGAGCTATGGAGTCAGGGAATTCATGCCCGCAGCGGCGTGAGTTGCGCTGATTGTCATATGCCCTACGAACGAAAGGGGGCGATGAAGGTCAGTAGCCATAATGTTCGTAGCCCGATGTTGAACGTCAACCGATCGTGCCAAACGTGCCACAATGTGAATGAGGGTGAGTTGAAGCAGCGGGTCGAAATCATTCAGGCTAGAACGCAAGATCTGATCGAGCGATCGGCCGTCGCGATGACTTCGATGCTCGACGCGATCAACGCGGCCAAGGCAGCCGGTGCCACGGATGAGCAATTGGCGCCGATTCTGGAACTTCAAAAGAAGGGAATGTGGCGGCTCGACTTTATCAGCAGTGAAAACTCGAAGGGGTTTCACGCCGATCAGGAAGCAGCGCGGATCTTGGGCGAAGCGATCGACTACTGCCGGCAAGCGGAAATCGAAGCGATTAGGCTTCGCGCCCCGGATTCGCCGGATGTCGAGGTCGATGCGGTCGAGGTGAAAGGGATCACCCCAGACGATAAGGCACCCACTGGCTAGGTCTGCTAGCGAGTCCCTGATAGGAAAGCTGCTCTTGCTTTCGTGGTTTGGATTTTGGTATTCCCTGGGCTTCTGTCTGTTTAGGGGTCCGCAGGCGGACTCTGGTAATCCCTAACCAAGAATGGCGCCTTCTGTAACTCGGATGAACAACCCGAAAAGTCCAGTCCCTGCCGATCGTATTTCCACGCGAGGGTGGCTACGTTGGTTGCCGACGGGTATGCCAGCGCATCGGGCGCTGGTGACGGACTTGATGTGGTTGCACCGCACGATGCCGACGGTATCTCAGGTAAAGACATTTGATCTGAGTGAGCTACGCACGGTTCGCAAAGCATGTCCGCGTCGAATTTCCTGGGCGATCGCATTTCTGCGTGCCTATGCTTTGACGGCACTCGAGTTTCCGAGTCTTCGACGGACTTATTTGACGTGGCCCTGGCCCCATTTATATGAGCATCCCCAGACGGTCGGCAATTTGGTTGTATCGCGGCAAGTCAGCAGTGAAAGCTGGTTATTCTTCGCACCCATTGCCGACGCCGAGAATTTTACGCTCGACCGGCAGCAAGGGCTGCTCGAACGATACCAAACAGGGCCTGTGGAAGAGGTTTTCAAAAACCAGGTTCGCCTGGCGCATTATCCCTTCTTCGTGCGACGGCTGCTGTGGTGGTTGCGATTTCATGGTTCGCCTGGCAAACGCATCAAGCGGCTGGGTACGTTCGCGGTCACAACGGTGGCAGGGCAGGGGGTTACCATTCTGGACCCGCGTGCCCCGGTAACGTCGACGCTCACCTATGGCCCAATCAACGAGGCCGGACAGTGCAGCGTTACGATTGCCTACGACCATCGCGTGATGGATGGCAAGGAAGTGGCCGAGATCTTAATCGCCACCGAACGAATCATGCAGACGCGGATCGTGCGGGAATTTCACGAACTGGCTCAGTTGCATCGATCTCGAAGCAAAGCGGCTTAGTGCCGCCCGCCGGCGAAAGCCGGGAACTCAACTCCCCATCGCTCGGCAATCCACTCGGGAACCACATAAAACGTGGCACGCCCGTGCGCCCAATCGATCGTCTCTTTTCGCTTCGCCTCGTCGGTGTTGAGGTAATAAGGGTCGGGCTGCATGCCTACGCGTCCTAAGTCCAGTCGATCAGAATCCCAGCACGTTCCGATCGTGACGTCGGCATGATGCCGACAGTGCGTATGTCCACAGCATGCCTCGAATAGCTGCGCGAATTGAGAGTCGGATAACTCGAACAAGTCTCCGCGAAGCTGCTTGGCGAATTCGGCCCCACGCTGTCCGTGATCTGGATCGTGCCCCTCGTTTTGTCGCTTGGAATCATGAAATAAAGAGAATAACGCGACCACTTCCTTGTCGGCTCCACTCGCTTCCGCCAGTCGCTGGCCAATATCGTAGACACGTGCCCAATGCGCCAGACCGTGGCATCCCGTCAGGGGTAAGTCGTAATCTCGAACGATTTGTCGGGCAATCCCTCGCATGTCTATCGCCATTTCCAACTTCCTTAGTGACATGAACCTTATCCGTAACCGCCGCTCGCCTTCGCGGCGGTAACTGCGGAACAATGTATTGATCGTTGCCTGATTGGCAATTTCAAAAGACACGACTCGAATGCTAAAGTTCGCCCAGCATCCGACCGGCGAACTTGTCTAGATTTAGAAATAGCAACAAGTTGCGAGAATGCCCAGCAAATTGTTGCCGCTCGGCGGAGCGAGTTGTTAACCCGTTTTTCAAAACAACTTCATCAAGTCATGCCGAACTCGTAGCGCAAAAGGTCATGGTGACTTCAATTCAAAGTTGAGGTCGGTGTTACCGTCGTCGTCAATTTCTACGATCAGGTCACTCTGGGTGTTGTACTGGGGAGGGACCATCTCCTTGCCCTTGGGCACACGAGCTTCGGGGTTGGTGATCTCTGGCTGCGAGATCTTATTGATACGAACGCGGTATTCTCCCGGCTGAACGCCAGCATACGAGGCCGTGTACATCTCGAAATGGCCGGAGTCGTCGGTGTTGGCGAAGCCGCTCGATCCTCCGAGGCCATCTTCATTGACTTTGACATTCTCCGGCGTGAACTCAACATCGGCGCCCGCCAAAGGTGTTCCATCCAAGGTGATCGTTCCCTTGGCGGGAACAAGATGAAGACCCGCAGCGTTGCCACTACAACCGGCCGCGCTGGCGATGATCAGCGGCGCCGCCAGATAAAAAAATACCGTCAGGTTGATTCTCATAATGCGAAAACTCTCAGCGAGGAGCGACGTTCCGTTAGCAAACACGACCGTTAGAAATTGCTCAAGACCAAGCTGTCGTTGCGAGCCCCAAGTCGCTGATAGGTTCCAAAGTTGCTTTGATCGCCGGTGCCGTACGGGTTATTCGCGTCCCACGTGTAGCCTGGGTGATTGATCACCTCGCTGATGAAACGAACCGAGGCGTCACTCATCGCGAACATGGCGCCACCTGGGTGGTAACTTGCGAATGCTCGGCCGTACTTATCCGCATTGGTGATACGAGCATTGATCGCCGTGCGAGTCGAGCGAATGTGCCGGAAGGGCCCGGCTGATTGATCTACTGACTCGTCACCATTGATGTAGTCTGCTCGCGCTTGTCCCCCGGAAGCAACCGACCCGTAGAGAACGTTGTTCTTTGAGCCGACATTGTTGCTGCGCCAGCGAATCTCACCCAGCATCAGCGTGTTGGATGCACCATCTTCGATGTCTCGGAAAGAAATCGCCGAATTTTCAAAGAGAATCCCATTGCAGACGGTTCTGTGGTGTTGAAGTTCCGATCCCGGAGTGGCGCTTCGTTCGTAGCTCCCACGGCTGCCGGCATAGCTGCTGGTGGCGATATTGGCGTGGTAGCCCACCGTCGAAGAATCGGGCTGCGAGGTCGTTGTTTCAGGTTTGACGTCAGACGGACACGAGAAGATATCCAGCGGAGTGGAAACGGCATTGTGATTCGATGGCACACTGCCCCCGTGACTTCCGCCGGTCGATCCATAAACGTGATATTTGAAGTCGAATTGATCGTGGAGGGCCGACTGCTCGATCATGGGAAGGATCAGCGTTTGCCACGAGTACCCGCCGTCTTGACCGCCGGTGGTCGCAAAGTTGGGCGGATTGAAATCGGCGTCAATAAACCCAGGCGGGAAAGTGCCAAAGATATCGTGGTAGTTGTGAATACCTAATGCGAGATTCTTCAAGTTGTTCGAGCAACTCATTCGCCGAGCCGCCTCTCGTGCCTGCTGTACGGCCGGCAGCAGTAAGGCAATCAGAACACCGATGATCGCGATCACGACTAATAGTTCGACAAGAGTAAACGCGGCACGCCGGTCTTGAGAAGGGTGCGACATGGCTCACCTCCGATGGAAAGTGTTTTTGCTGAATAAGATATGAAAAAGAAGATAGATGCAATCTATCGCTCAAGCGGTCAACGCTCAAGTCAAAAAGTACCTCGATTAGAACAGATTATACCACCTTGCAGAAGGGTCAAGGGAAAGGAGCCGGCTAGATACCAACCAGTGGTGCCGAGGCAATCGGCCAGGACTTGTGTTGGATTGCCAACGAACTTCAAGCGTTGATGGGTAGGTTCCGCGTTTAGCAAGCAGTTTCTCATTTCGCCGTGAAAACCGATCCCTCTCAGCGTTTCCACTAAAGGTTTTTTGGGTGAGATTGCGTGAAATGAGTTCCGGCGAGTGCTACAACAAGGGGGAGAGGTGATTCCCTGGGAGTTGGATCGATGGAAGAATTTGAAAACGAGCCACCTCGAAAGACATCTTGGTTGCGATTCAGTATCCGCTCGCTCCTCTTCCTAACGCTGCTTGTGGCCGTCTTCCTGGCAGGCCGATATGGCAACCGTCATGTCTTCCCGTCTCAGCTGAGTGGGGCCTGGGAAGCGACGCTGCCAAAGGGATTCGTCCGAACGGTAACGGTGACTCACCTGGAAGAAGATCGCTTTCTTCTAACGTCAGGCGGCTCGGTTTTTAATGGCGTCTATCAGTGGCAAGGAGATCGACTGGTTGTCGTCCAGCCGGATGATAAGCGCATGAAAGGACTCGCCTGGAAATGGAATGACGGAAGCATGACGCTCATTGGCGAACCAGCCGGGACGCCAACCGGTTCCAGCTACTTAGGAACAAAGATGGAGCGTTTAGAGGAACAAGAGAAAGAGAAGTGAACCCATATTTTGGGACTGTGTTTTGGGTTTCCCGCTTTACGGAAGCGATCACAACGATATCCCTAAGGTTTTGTCGTTTTCTGGAATAATCCACGTCAGTTTCAGCGAACTTAAGACGTACAGAGGTAGCTAGTCGCGCAATTCTCTTCCTGCTTGAAATCAGACTGCCCACGGCCCGCCTTATGGCGTGCTGGAGTGATTTAGTATGTCCGAACATTCAACGGCCTCGCCTCAGGCCCACCCACGTCGACCAATCCAACAAGCTCAACCTCAGTCCGCTGACGTTGCAGATGCCTCGGATGCTACCGGCGAAGAAACTGCGCCCAAACGCAATTGGTGGAAGTTAGCCGCTCTGTGGAGCATGCCTGCCTGGCTGGTCAGTTTGTTGTTTCACTTCCTCGGCCTGACAGCGTTGGTGGTCGCGACGATCAACCCTCCGCCACTGCCAGAGACGCTCAATCTACTGGCGGCCAGTGACGAGCCTCTCGAAGAACTCGAAGAGATGGTCGTCGAGTTCGAGCCTGAGATCGAGCCAGAAATGGAAGTCGAGATGGAGGCTCCCGATATGTTGTCGGAGTCATTCGAACTGACGGCGCTGACGCCGGATGCCGCCATGATGAGCGAATCGATCTCGGTAGAATCACTGATGCCATCCAAGCCGGCAGACTTCGCTGGAATGGACCCGAACGGGCTCATGGCAGATCTGGATGGCATGGGAGCTGAAGTTGGCAAGATGGCAAAGTTCTTCGGCACCAAAGCCGAGGGGCAACGCATCTGCTTTGTGGTCGATAACTCGGCCAGTATGACCTCGGGCCGTATGGAGACCGCCCTGGTCGAACTCGACAAGGCAATCGACTCGCTGTCGGCCAAACAAAAGTTCTACATCGTCTTCTATAGCGATACGGCGTACCCGTTGTTTTATCCCACGCCAGCCATGGAAATGGTAAACGCCAACGACAAGAACAAAAAGCTTGTCCGAGACTGGCTGAGCACCGTTCAGATGTGCTGGCGAACCGATGGCCGAGATGCGATCACGCTGGCTCTCAATCTGAAGCCTGACTTGATTTACATCCTCGGAGACGGGGCATTCACCGACAAAGCGGATATTGAACTCGCGAATACGTCCCTCAAGGGGATTACCATTCACACCATGGGCATGCAGGTCAAGAAGCAGGATCGCGACAAGTTCGCCGCCATCGCGCAGGCTCACGGAGGGACCTACAAAGACGTAGGGATCACCGACGAAGGGAAACAGCTGATGAAGATGAATGGCCCCATTCCGCGAAATCAAAAGCGCAACGGCATCTGGGGCATTAAGCTGAAATAGACAGGCAATTTACTCTTGGTGGTCGGAGCCGACGACCATTTGAATGCGATAGCTTCGCCGATATTCCAAAGGGGTCATCCCCATGTGCTTACGGAATAGCCGACTAAACGTGCTTTGATCCGAGAAGTCGTGGTCGACCGCAATCTGACAGACCGAAAGCTCGGTCTTGGTCAAATCTTCTGCCGCCGAATTGAGCCGGGTGCGGATCTTGAAATCGCGGACGCTCATTCCGAACACCGCTTGGAATTTGCGATTGAGTTGCCGCGACGAGAGATGGGCTCTCTGCGCTAGTTCCTCGACCGTGGCCAGCGAGCCTTCCGGCGTTCGCATGTATTCCACGATTTCTTCAATTTCCGAAGCAGGGGCCGCCCAGCGCTTACCTGCTTTGTAGCTACGCATGACGCCGGCCACGCCAATGACCTGGCTGCCATCGGCGTTGAACAGAGGAATCTTACTGGTAATGTGCCAGTCGAGGATCTTGGTCTCGTTGTAGAAGACCTCGACCCGGTTGTTGATCGGTTGACTCGTTTCCATCACGAAGCAGTCGTCGGCGCGGTACTTCTTGGCAATCTCCATCGGGAAGAACTTGGAATCGTAAGCGCCGATGACGTCCTCTTCGCTTCGTGCGCCAAGCCTCTTAATCAGTTGTCGGTTGGCCCAGACCATGCGGCTTTCCCGGTCTTTGGTGAAGAAGAAGACGTCCGGGATCGCATCGTATAAAAACTGAAACTGGTGCCGGGGGCCCATCTCAGCAAAGAATTGCTGCTGAAAATCAATATGCATGGATAAAACCAAAGAACTCGACGATTCAGGAAGCTACTTTTCTACCATAACTCGGATCATCCCGTCATGCCGAATGTAAAAACCTGCGAGGCCTCAGCAGATCAGGGCATATTCCTGAGAGATAATCATGGATTTCAATATGGACTTCGAGAGATAATGGTGGTGTCGAAAATCCGCCGGGCCGGCACGTTCGTCCTACATAGCACACGACTTATTGAGAACAGTTTCGGAGCCTCTCATGCTTGCACGATACCTGCTTGCCGTTGTCCTAGCCACTTTGTCTGCCAGTATTGCCTTCGCTGCGGAACCTACCGAATTAGCGAAAGGGAAAATCGCTGATGCTTCCCTGGAAAAACTCGCTCCGAAATCAGGCTTTATCACCGACGCCAAAACCTTTGCCAAGCTTTGGAAAGCATGGCGCGCGGATGAAGCGGTGCCGGAGATCGACTTCAGCAAAGATTTGGTTCTTGTCGGCTTGGCAGACGGACCGAACCTGGTGATGTTCCAGCCGAAACTGCAAGATGATGGAGATTTGAAGTACGTTGTGGCGTCGACCCGTATGGCTGGCCCTGGCTTTGGGTATCGACTTGTGAAGATCAGCCGTAAAGGCGTCAAGACAGTCAACGGCCAATCAATCGAAGAAGGGATCGTGCAAGGGACGATCACGATTCCTGATTCATCAACCCTGGAAGAAGGTCAAACGATCGAGGTGAAACTCTTCGAGTTCGATCCGCTGCTGGCCGATGTGTCCGCCAAGCTGATCGACGAGAAGGTTCTTGCCGATTTCCAGCACGAAACCGGCAAGGCAACGGACATCCCCTTCGCGGTCGGCGCGGACTACGAAATCCAAAAGGAACGCCGTTACTACATTACCGTCTACGCCCTTCAAAACGGCGACCGTACGCACATCGGAGAAATCGAAGGGAAACGAGGACTCAACGTTGTGCTGCAAAATGGTGACCGATCGCCGGTCCATCTGATTTTTCGTCAGCTTAAAAAGTAAACGTATTCGATCAGTGTTCGATGCCTCGGCGTGGAATTGTGACGGAAAAGAGTGTTCGCGTCACCAATTCACGGGACTGCCTTTGAGGCTTGCTCGCTAGTTTCCGGGGCTAGTTCCCACGGTTCGACTGGAGTGCCGATTGAATTGCCTTGGCGACTTGCTCGGCCAGGGCCTGCGAACCAGCGTCGGTGAAGTGCACGTTTTTGGGACGCTGAAGTTTCTCGATCTGGGGTTCGCAGAAAGCGAACAAGTCGTTCACCGCCACGCCGTGTTCTTTCATGATCTTGAGAGCCGCCGCGTTGTATTTCGGCGGCGAATCGGTCTCGCGAAGAGGTCCGCTCGTATCGGGCACCACGGGTGTTGTCGTGGCAAAGATCAATTTCGCGCCACTCTTGTCCAGCCGCTGGACAATCTTTTCGAGGTTTGCCGCGTACTGATCGACCGTTGCCTGGACGGGATCTTTCGGGTTGTTGGAAACCGTGTTCCCGCCTGGCTCGGTGACGTGCTTCAAGTCGTGCAGTCCCCAGTTAAAGTGGATCACGTCCCACTTGCGATCACCCAGCCAACGATCGATCGATTCAACTCCTTTGGTCGTCCCGCCGCAATTCTCCGGCTTGTTTCCGTCGGCCGTATGGGGGCGAAAGACGTTGGCCTGACCTTTGAGAAGATCCCGCACTTGCAGCGTATAGCCGATCGAAATGGAGTCTCCCAGGATCAACACGTTGGGCAACTTGGGATCAGGCGTTTCGGCCCATTTGCCAGGCTTATCGGCGGCGGCCAAGGTTGTCGAAACGAGAAAGGCCAAGCAAAGAGCAGTCAAAAATTTCGGCATGATTTCGCTCGCATGAGGAGTGGTAGGCAGGACACAAGCTAATCGTAATCAATCCCGCAGCCGTGCTCAATCAAAGAGATGGTCGGCGGAGTCGACGATTTCCACGCGCGATTTGCCAGCGAACTTACGGCAGGGATGCCGCTTCCCAAGAGAAAAGACCTATCGACGAAGGAGTTGCTCAGATAGCTTTCTTACCCAAAAAGATGTAATCCAAGCTGGCAGTCGATCGGTCATGGACACTGGCGGGGTACGAACCCGCGGCAACCGGCCTGAGGGTTGATTGCCAAGTCGTTTCTTTTCAGCGCTGCTAAATGAGACAGGTTCCAGAGGTAAAGGTTCGCGCATGCAAAAAGCCGAGTTCGATTCAGCGATTATCGCTCAGACGCAAGCCGAGGCAGGCGATCTTGGGGCGCGCCAGGGCAGCTAAACCGCGAAGCGGCCGTCGTCGGTTACGCGGGCCTGGCCCACTTCGACCAGCGTTTCCAAGAGTTCGCCGACCAGCTTTTTCGGGGCCCGGGTGAACCCTTTGGCCAGGTCTTCGGCCAGGCAAGGGGAGCTCTGATCGTGCAGCGCCCGTCGCAGCACCCGCATCTGCTCTGGCAGCTTCTTGGGCCAGGGTTCCTTCTTGGTCTTGGCTGCCTGGGCGGCTTTCTTCGGCTTCGCTTCGGTCGCGGTTTCGGCGGCCAACTGCGTCTGCGAGGTTCCGCCGGGGTTCTGGAATTCAGGCCGCAGCCAACGCACAATCCCCCGGGCTTCCTCCTCGGCTCGCTCGTGATTCAACGCGACCAGCCGCTCGAGAATCTCTTCGTCACTCAAATCGGCCGGCCACCCGTAGGCCTCGAAGACGGCCGCGTCCAGATCGTCGTGAATCTGCTTCAAGACCGAAACCAACCCCTGCTCATGAATCTTCTGCTCCTTGGCAGTCAGCGTCTCACCACTGCGCAGCTTCTCCAGCACGTTATACATCCCGGTCATCGTCAGATCAGAATGCAGTTCCTGCTGCCGTTTGCGATGGGCGTCGAGTTGTTCGGCTAGAGTGCGGATGCGTTGTTTTTGGTCTTCGGTGGGGAGGGGGAAGGGGAAGGTTTCGAAGCATCGTGTCTTGTTGTATCGAGGATCGTTGCCTACTCCTAGGCGACCACCTACAGCAAGAGCCCACACAACATGGATCCAACTCGATAGTAAACCAAGCGTGAGAGCATCTTCGCTTGCAATTACTACAAGTGCATTATCTGGAGAGGTGGAATGATCAAGGAAAGAAAACAATCGATGTTTGGTGGTTTCAGGAGTAACAATGTATCGCGTAAGCCCCCTTAATGCTTCACGCAACTCAGGCCTGGGGCGACCATGTAGCCACCAGTTTTCACGAATAGCCTTGTCTCGGTTTTGATCACGCTCGGGTTTGACATGATTGACAATCCATTGGAAAACTTCTGGTAGTTCAACTTTGACTTGCTCAAGTGCTAATGGATATAGGTCAATCACCATGACGTCTCTGGGACGTTGTGTTAGGTCACGACCATTTCTGTACTCGCGAATCCATTTCTCGAATTTAGGGTCTGAATTTAGACCTAATTTACGAGCTTGTTCGCTCGTTACAATAAATCCTGATCCAAAAAGACAAACACCGCGGTTACTTAGATTTGAGTTCCCTGATAAACCTCGTACACTTGCGATGTCAACACCAATATGGAGATTGGACCATATCGGACCCTCGTCTGACTTAAATTGGACATCCTTCTCCAACTGGCCAATATCTTTTTCTTCAAGCACTCGCCAAAGACGTCCAGGAGACACGCCAGGTATACCAACAGTCATGGATATCCTAACGGCTGCACCATCGGCGCTGTCGACCCAAGGGTGATCAGGAATTGCGAATGCAATTGAGAGCGGATTTGATGCTTCTAGATGTGGCGCGACTACGCGACGATTAAACGTTTGCCGCAAGCTATTCGTTGCGATGAATCCAAACCGTCGAACTTTTTCGTGTCGCGTTAGCTCTGCCGCATTATGCCACCAGTACATTACAAAGTCGCAAGACTCGGGAAGTTCCTTATGAGTTCTGCGAATCGCTTCCGTGTAACCGCTTCCCAATGCGGATCGCATCATCGCCGGACCAATAAACGGAGGATTCCCCACCACATACTCCGCCTCGGGCCATTCCGCTTTGCGAGGGTTCACGTACCGCAGTTCCTGCACACGGGCCGTTTCGTCGGGGACTTCTTCGCCGGTGACCGGGTGGGGTTTGGTGGTGCGGCCGTCCCAGCGGGTGACCGGGTTGCCGTCGCCGTCGGTGACCGGTTCGACGCGGTCCCACGCCAGGACGGCGTCGCGGCATTCGATGTTGTGGAACTTGCGGATGATCGGCTCGTTCAGGTGGTCGTCGGGGCGGGTGCGGAAGTGCCACTGCAGGTACCCGATCCACAGCACCAGGTCGGTAATGGCCGCTGCCCGGGGGTTGACCTCGATCCCTAAAAACTGGTGCGGATCGATGGTGAGCAGCGGCAGCTGGCTATCGCCAAATTCCCGCAGTGCGTTGAGGACTTCCCCTTCCAGCCGCTTCATCAGCTCGAGCGCGACGTACAGAAAATTGCCGCTGCCACAGGCCGGGTCGAGGACGCGCGTTTCGCACAGCTGCTCGTGAAAGTCGCGAATCTGCTCGATCGCTTCCTTCGACTTCCCTTCGGTCCGCAGCTGCGCGGCGGCGGCGTACGTTTCGTCCCACTGCTCGCGCAGCGGCTCCATGATGGTCGGCATGACCAGCCGCTCGACATAGGCCCGCGGCGTATAGTGAGCTCCGAGCTTGTGCCGCTCGTGCGGATCGAGGGCCCGTTCCAGAAGCGTACCAAAGATAGCCGGTTCGACGTCTTGCCACTGGGCATGGGCCGCTTCGATCAGCAGTTCCAACTGATCGCGATTGAGCGGCAGGGCCTGTTGGCTTTCGAACAGTCCGCCGTTGAACTGCTTGATCTGCGTGCGCAGGATGGGGGAAAAGGGAGACCCGGAGTCCATGTCCTTCCACAACGCCTCGACCACGTGGGCGAACCCTTCCGGCTGCTCGCGGAGCGATTCCAGCAGCTGCGTGAACGAGCGAAGCGGGATCAGGTTCACGTCTTCGGCAAACATCGTGAACAGGCACCGCATCAGAAAGTGGGCGACGTCTTCAGGGGGATAACGCTTCTTGCCCTGGTCGTCGGTCTGCTCTTCCAGGCTCTTGGCCAACTTGGCCAGCCGCGAGGCAAGTTCCCGCGTTACCTTGGCCGTTTGCTTGCTGACGTCGAGCGAGTGGGGATCTAACCAGATAGCGCGGAACTTCTCGCGAACTTCTGCCTGGGCCAGGTCGGCCAGGGGAATGCGGAAGTTCTTGGGATCGGGAAAGGGCTGGTACAGTTTGCCGGTGCCGCTGAAATCGGCGTACAGATCGAAGCAGTGCCCCACGTCGGCCACGATCAGGAAGGGAGGCCACTCCGGCAGGGCCTTGGCGTATCCTTCGGCCTGTTTGCGGGCCTTGGTCATGGCTTCGTGCCAATGAGCCGTTCCCCGCTGGGCGGTGCCGGTCTTCAGCTTCTTCTGCTTGGTAACGGTGGCCAAGGCCTCGGCCTGTTCCACTGCTTTGCGTTCGGTTCCCTGCTTCGATTCGAGGACGAAGCACGCTTTGCGGTATAGATCGACGCGGCCGTAACTGGTGGTGCCGTCGCCGTTGTTGAACTCGACGGTCTTCTCGAACGTGTAGACGTTCAGGTCGTTGTCGGCGACAGTGCCGTCCGGATGCGGCACGTCGAGCAGATCGCAGAGCTCGGTCAGAAATAGTTGGCTGTTGGCAAGTTCCGCTCCGGCGGAATCTTTCCACCGCTGGATGAACGCTTCCGGTGTGTTACTCATGCTGGTCCCATCATGGGGGTAGGTGAACCCCAAGAAAATAGTCGACCAGGGCCAATAATGCGAGTGGCCAAGGCTTGGTTTACCGGAACCGGCGCGAGGCACCCTTCACGTTTTGCGTGCGATACTGGCCTGGCGTTTGGCCTAGTTCTCGTTTGAAGACGACGCTCATGTATTCTGGGTGGTCGTAGCCGGATAGGCCGGCGATGCGTTCCAGGGGGAGGTCGGTTTCTCGGAGCAGTTGTTTCACGCGTTTGAGCTGCACGTTGCGGATCTCGGCCTGAGGACTGCGCCCGATGAACTTGCGGAAGCGGCGCTCGAGAATGCTCCGCGACACCGGCACGTGCTGCAGGACGTCGACGACCGAGATGCCGTCGCACGCATGCTGACGGATGTACTTCACGGCCGACGCGACCAGAGGGTCTTCGATGGCCAGCACGTCGGTCGACTGGCGGGTCACGATGCCCAGCGGCTCGACCAGCTTGCTCATCTGGGTTGGTGCTTCCCCTTTCATCAGCCGATCGAGCAGAGCAGCTGCCTCAAAACCGATCCGCTGTGGATTGGGCATCACGCTGGAAAGGGGTGGATCGCACAGCTCGCAAACCAGTTCGTCGTTATCGACCCCGATCACGGCGACCTCTTCCGGAACGGCCGCGCTGATTCGGCGGCACGCATCCAACACGTGCTGGCCTCGCATGTCGTTGCAGGCCATGATGCCGATCGGGCGAGGAAGTCCACGCAACCAGTCGCAAAGTTGGGCTTGTTGTTGTTCCCAGGTCAGTGCCGAAGAGCTATCCCAGGGGCCTTCCAGCAGTTCGACGGGACCGGCGGTCTTCTCGATCGCGTCCTTAAAGCCTTGATAACGACGGCTCGACCAGTTGTGCCCGCTGAATCCGCAGAAGGCGAAATGACGGAATCCACGTTCCAGCAAGTGGGCCGCGCCCATGCGCCCGACCGCTTCGTGATCGGTGCCGATGTGAGGGAGACCCTGGTCCCCGTAAATGTCGGTGAGGTCGACGGTGGGAATGTTCCACGCCTTTAGCTGTTCAGCCAGGGCAGGGGTGGTGCTTCGCGTGATGATGCCGTCGCCGTCCCAGTTTTCCAACCATGCCGGTGGACGATAAGCGAGTTCACGTAGGTCGACGAACATCGACCAAGGCTCGTTGGCGACCACATAACGATTGATACCACGGAGGACCTCACGTCCATAAACGAGAGAGGTCTCAACAATGAGCATGACGCGACGACGATGCATGGAAAAGGGGCTCAGTCTACGATGAGGTTGGTTGTCTGAACAGAATTCCCATTATGGGCCGAAACGATTCTCAAACGCAATCGTGAGGTAATTGTTAGGACAAATTTTCTAAGAATTTCTTTCCGGCTCGAAGTAGGCTGAAACAGATAGAGAACCTCGGCTGCCGCGTGATTGTTAGCCTGATCGTAAGTCAAGTTGGCGCCGTCGATAGCAGCCGGGAAAAGGCTCTCAATACGTTTTCGGTAAATCTCATTGATTCACCTGCTGTCAAAGTGAAGAATAGAGTGAATGATGGAGTAAAGCTTCTCTTAAACCTAGCGATGCCTTGCCGAAAGCCCTCCGCTTCCGCGAAGCATAATCCTACCTCGACTACGCTGTAAGTTACTACATATGCTCTACTTAATTGATGTTGTGCGGTTCCGGTCAACTGCGTTGATGTGCTTGATGTTGCTGGTCTGCACCGGGATGGTTCAGGCCCAGGAGACCGCAGAGCCAACCGTCAAATTCAACCGCGACGTGAAGCCAATCCTGGCTAAGAAGTGTTTCGCATGTCATGGCCCGGCAGAACAAGAGAGCAGCCTCCGCTTGGATGAGCGGGATAGCGCGGTTGCTGAAGCAGATTCGGGCATGATTGCGATTGTTCCCGGCAAGGTTGAGGAAAGCGAACTCATTCGACGTATTACTTCTCACGATGAATTTGAGAGGATGCCCCCCGAAGGGGAGGGGGTAAAGCCTGAAGAGTTGGCGATTCTGAAAACATGGATTCAAGAGGGTGCTCAATTTCAAGGTCACTGGGCGTTTGAGCCTGTTTCCGATCCGAAGCTGCCGGTAACCAAGCACGAAGGATGGGTGCAGAACCCGATCGACCAGTTCATTCTCGCTCGCCTCGAAGAAAACGGTCTCGAGCCCAACGCGCCGGCCTCGAAGCGAACGCTGATTCGTCGTGCCTATTACAACCTGACTGGCCTGCCACCCACGAAGGAAGAAATCGAAGCGTTCGAGAAAGACGATTCCCCCGATGCCTGGAAGAACCTGGTCGAAAAGCTACTCGCTTCCGATCATTACGGCGAGAAGTGGGGGCGTCACTGGCTTGACCTGGTGCGTTTCGCAGAAACCAACAGCTACGAACGTGACGGCGTGAAGCCCAACGCTTGGAAGTATCGCGACTACGTGATTCGCTCGTTCAACGAGAACAAGCCGTACGATCAGTTCGTGGTCGAGCAGCTGGCCGGGGATGAGATTGAGAATCCGACGGTGGATTCGATTATTGCCACCGGCTATTACAAGCTGGGTGTTTGGGACGACGAACCGGCCGACCCGCTGCTGCATGAATACGACCAGTACGACGACATCATCTCGACCACCAGTAAGACGTTTCTGGGGATCACGATCGGGTGCGCACGCTGCCACGATCACAAGATCGATCCAATCAGCCAGGAAAACTACTACGAGTTCCTGTCTTTCTTCCGCGGAATGAAGCCGTACGGCAATCGTGGAGATGTTTCGTTCAGTCAGCGCGAGATCTCGTCGCCCGAGGTTATTTCAACTCACGAGAATCATCGACGTGAACGCGAAGCCGTCGAGAACCGCATGAACGAAATCGTTTCGGCGGCGATTGAGCAACTGCCCAAAGAAGAGCAAAAGGAAGTCAAGCGACAGCGTGATCCTAACCGCCGTCGCGAACGCATGGACGGCCGCATTGCGGAACTCGTTCCCAATGAAGCCTCGGAGTACGCCGAACTGAAACGCCAGTGGGATGCGGTCAAAGACAAGGAGAAGTATCTTCCGGCTCGTGAGTTTGCCCTGGCGGTGAACAAGGCCGACAAGACTCCTCCCGAAACGACGACCATGTTGCGAGGCAACCCGCACGTTCCTGGCGACAAGGTCGAACCAGGCTTTCCCAAATACTTCAAAGCGGCAAAGCCGCAGATCCCCGAACCGACCGCCGATCAGCAGACATCGGGACGTCGCCTGGTTCTGGCCAAGTGGATTGCCTCGGAAGAGAACCTGATGACGGCCCGCGTGATGGTCAATCGAATCTGGCAGTACCAGTTCGGTCGCGGCCTGGTGCGATCGTCGAGTAACTTCGGACAACTGGGAACGCCACCAACACACCCAGAGCTGCTGGACTGGCTGACCAAGGAGTTCATCCGCAGTGGTTGGGACATCAAGCACATGCAGCGTCTGATGATGCTTTCCTCGGCCTATCAAATGTCTTCGGCCGGAGCCGAGAAGGGACTGGCCCAAGATCCGGCCAACGATCTTTTCTGGCGATTCAACTCGCGACGTCTGACGGCCGAAGAAGTGCGGGACTCGATCCTGCTGGTCAACGGTCGATTGAACGACAAGATGTATGGTCACGGCTTCTATCCGAGGATCTCGGCGGAAGTGATGGCTGGCCAGTCGAAGCCAGGGGACGGCTGGGGTAATTCGTCGTACGAAGAACAGGCACGCCGCGCCGTTTACATTCACGTTAAGCGATCATTGCTGACGCCGATCCTGTCGAGTTTCGACTTTCCTGAAACGGATGCGCCTTGTGAAGATCGTTTCGTCACCACGCAGCCGGCTCAGGCACTGGGGATGATCAATGGCGACTTCGCCAACCAGCAATCGACCGAACTGGCCAAGCGTGTTCGCGAAACCGGAGCGACCACTCCGGAGGATCAGATCCGCGAGGCGATCCACTTCGTGATGGCTCGCGAAGCCAACGATCAGGACGTGAAGATTGGCATTTCGCTGATCAACGACTTGAAGAAAGATCACGGTCTCGATGACCAACGAGCTTTCGATTTGTACTGCCTGATGCTGATTAACTTAAACGAATTCTTCTTCCTGGACTAACGCTGTTTTCTTTAGAAAGCGGCGACTGTTCGGTGAATGAAATATATTTTGAAGGAAGGTGAATCATGTCGAACTCGGAAATGCCAAAACCAAGTTATTGTGGCAACACGCGGCGCGAGTTCCTGTGGAATGCCGGGGCGAAGTTTCCTGGCTTGGCGCTAACCTACATGCTGGCCAAGGATGGGTTTCTCGCCAACCAGGCGGTCGCTGCCGATGGTGTTTCGTCGTTCGATAATCCGCTGGCGGCCAAGCAGCCGATGTTTGAAGGCAAGGCCAAGAACGTCATCTTCCTGTTCATGTACGGCGGGCCGAGCCATATCGATACGTTCGACTACAAACCCAAGCTGTACGGCCTCGATGGCAAGACGGTTCCCGTCAAGACCAAGGGACGCGGTGGTGAAAAGAACGAAGGGCGAGTCGTTGGACCGAAGTGGAACTTCAAGCAGTATGGTCAGTCGGGGCAGTGGGTCTCGGACCTGTTTCCGAACCTCGCCACGTGCGTGGATGACATCGCCTTCTTGAAGTCGTGTCAGGCTGATTCGCCGATTCACGGCTCGGCCATGTTGATGATGAACTCCGGCCGTATTCTCAGCGGTTTCCCGACCCTCGGTTCGTGGGTTACCTACGGCCTGGGTACGGTCAATCAAAACCTGCCTGGGTACGTGGTCATGTTGGACCCGACCGGTGGTCCGATCAGTGGTGCCAAAAACTGGACGTGCGGCTTCATGCCGGCCAACTACCAAGGCACGATCTTCCGCAGCAAGGGGGCACCGATCATCGATCTGGCCACGCCGGAAGGGATGACCCGGGAAGCCCAGCGTCGTATTCTCGACGCGATGAAAGAGGCTAACCAGCAGCACTTCGCCTCGCGAGCCGACAATTCCGAGCTATCGGCTCGGATTCACAGCTATGAACTCGCTTACCGCATGCAGGAACATGCTCCGGAAGCGGTCGATCTCGAAACGGAATCGGAAGATACCAAGAAGCTGTACGGCATCGACAATCCACAAACGGAAGAATTCGGTCGTCGCTGCTTGTTGGCTCGACGCTTGGTCGAACGGGGCGTTCGCTTCGTTCAACTCTATTCCGGCGGTCACCACAACGACAACAACTGGGATGCTCACGGCGACCTGGAAAAGAACCATAATTACCACGCCGGTCGTACCGATAAGCCGATCGCGGGTCTGATCAAAGACCTCAAGCGAAAAGGGATGCTGGACGATACGCTGATCGTCTGGGGTGGTGAGTTCGGTCGTCAACCGACTGCCGAATATGAGAAGGGAACCGGTCGCGATCATAACTCGTACGGGTTCACCATGTGGATGGCAGGCGGCGGTATCAAGGGTGGTGTTTCTTACGGGGCCACCGATGAACTAGGGGCTTCCGCCGTCGAGAATCCCCTGCACGTCAAGCGAATTCATGCCACCATCCTGAATCAACTGGGACTCGATCCGAACCACCTGAGCTATTTCTACAGCGGCTTGGATCAGAAACTGGTCGGCGTGGAGCATACCGAACCGATCCACGAAGTCATATCGTAGATCTCGTTAGGACAACACGAAATACCCGTGAAAGCGTCTGGCTCACTGCGAGCGAGACGCTTTTTTGTTGCCCATTAAGTCGGGGTCGCGTCGTCTTGAAAACGGGGTAGAATACGGCAAGATGTGATGCGAGGCCTTCCTACCGACGAAGTGGTGCAGCGATGAGCAAGATCGATTTAAAAGGATTGGATATCGATGTCGAAGACGTACGCCGGAATATGGCCCCTTCGACCCTTTACGAAGAAGCCATCCGCGATGAGGAAGACGCCGCCATTGCCGATTCTGGGGCATTGATTGCCTACAGTGGCGAAAAAACGGGACGGTCCCCCAAAGACAAACGCGTCGTCGAAGCGGAACAATCGAAGGATGACGTGTGGTGGGGAGCGATCAACATTCCCATCGAAGACTATACCTACCGCATCAATCTCGAACGGGCTAAAGACTACCTCAATACCCGTAAAAAGCTCTACGTAATCGATGCATTCGCCGGATGGGATCCAAAGTACCGGTTGAAGATCCGGGTGATTTGCTCTCGCCCTTATCATGCGTTGTTCATGCATACGATGTTGATCCGGCCGACGGCCGAAGAACTGAAGAACTTCGGCGAGCCGGACGTGGTGATCTACAACGCTGGCCGCTTTCCGGCCAATCGCCACACGCCTGGGATGACCTCGAAGACCAGCGTGGACGTCAATCTGGAAGACCGCGAGATGGTGATTCTCGGCACGGAATATGCCGGGGAGATGAAGAAGGGGGTCTTCACGATGATGAACTACTACATGCCCAAGCAGGGTGTGTTGTCGATGCATTGCAGTGCGACCTGCGACCCAGATTCGAATCAAAGCAGTATTCTGTTCGGCCTTTCCGGTACCGGTAAGACGACCCTTTCGGCCGACCCGAAGCGGCTATTGATCGGCGATGACGAGCATTGCTGGAGCGACGACGGCGTCTTTAATATTGAAGGGGGGTGCTACGCCAAAGCGATCGACCTGACCCCGGACAACGAGCCTGAGATTTTCCAGGCGCTTCGTTTTGGGGCCGTGTTGGAGAACGTGGTCTACAACAAGGAAGACCATCATGTTGACTTCACCGATACCAGCATTACGCAGAACACGCGCGGGGCATATCCGATTGAATTCATTCGCAATGCCAAGATCCCGTGCATCGCTGGGCACCCGTCCGATGCGATCTTCCTGACCTGCGACGCGTTTGGCGTGCTTCCGCCGGTCAGCCGGCTGACGCCGGCTCAGGCCATGTACCACTTCATTTCGGGCTACACTGCCAAGATCGCCGGCACCGAAGTGGGCGTTACCGAGCCGCAAGCCACTTTCAGCCCATGCTTCGGAGGTCCCTTCCTGGTGTGGCATCCCGGCAAATATGCCGAGCTTCTGGCAGACAAGTTGAGGAAGCACAACACGAATGTCTGGCTCGTCAACACCGGCTGGACGGGCGGCGCGCACGGCGTTGGATCGCGGATCAAGCTGAAATACACCCGAGCCATTATCGACGCCATTCACAGTGGCGAGTTAGCCAGGGCGTCGACAGCGGTCGATCCCGTGTTTGGACTTCACGTGGTTCAGGAGTGTCCTGGGGTTCCCAGCGAGTTGCTCAACCCCAAGAGCACTTGGCAGGATCCGGCCCAGTACTTCGCGACGGCCTCGAAACTGGCGTCACTATTTATCGATAATTTTCAGAAGTACGCCTCGGGAGTAAGTGAAGAAGTACGTCAGGCAGGGCCTGTCACAGAAACTTCTGTCTAAAACCGGCTCGGCTCTGGGTGAATCTCGTCTCGATTCCGATTATGCTCATACATCGGCCTGCGCGGATTGAAACGTTTGGGCCCGTTGGCATCGCGAATCCCCCACCTGGAGATGAGACGGCATGACGACTCGAATCTTCCCTTGCCTGCTGCTTTTCTTATTGGTTTCAAGTTGCCTGGTTACGACTGCCCAGGCGGCCAATGCCAAGCGACCGAACTTTGTCTTCTTTCTGGTAGATGACCTGGGCTGGGCAGACCTGTCTTGCTATGGTAGCACTTTCCACGAGACCCCCAATATCGATGCGTTGGCCTCAAGTGGGATGAAATTCAACCAGGCATACACGGCATGCCCGGTGTGCTCGCCGACGCGGGCCTCGATTCTGACCGGCCGCCACCCGGTTCGTGTCGATGTGACCGACTGGATCCCTGGCAATGGAAACACGGGTAAGTTTCTTCAGGTCCATGACCGCGACGACCTGGCTCTCGAAGAAGTAACGATCGCCGAAGTGCTGAAAGGGAAGGGGTATCAGACCTTCTTCGCCGGCAAATGGCACTTGGGCGACGAAGGACATTGGCCCACTGATCAGGGGTTCGATACGAACATCGGCGGCAATCATAAGGGTTCCCCTCCTGGCGGCTATTATGCCCCTTGGAAAAATCCCACGCTTCAAGCGAAGAAGGATGGGGAATACCTGACCGAGCGTTTGACCGAGGAGTCGATTCATTTCCTGGAGACGCGCGACGCCGAAAAGCCCTTCTTGCTTTACCTCTGTTATTACAACGTCCACACCCCCATCACCCCCTACAAAAAGCGGGTGGAGCACTTCCAAGAGAAGGCCAAGGAGACCTTCGAGGGGAAGACCCCTACGATCGTCGAGCACAACGGACAGTCGCGGGCCCGACAGGATAATGCGGACTACGCCTCGATGGTTGCCGCGGTGGATCAGAGCGTGGGGGACATTCTCAATAAGCTCGAACAGTTGAAGCTGGACGACAACACGGTCGTCTGTTTCTTCTCCGATAACGGTGGTCTGTGCACGCTGCGTGGTCCTGGTCCCACGAGTAACTTACCGCTGCGAAGTGGCAAGGGTTGGTTGTACGAAGGAGGCGTGCGTAGCCCGATGATCGTACGAGCCCCCAGTGTGACCACGGCTGGAACCGTCTCGGAGGCACCGGTCGTGAGTACCGACTTCTTTCCAACGATGTTGGAACTGGCCGGCATGCCGCTGCAGCCCAAGCTACATGCCGACGGGCTGTCGATTCTTAACCTTTTAAAAGGAGAGAAATCGCCGGAAGCCCGTACACTTTATTGGCACTACCCCCACTACCATGGTTCGACCTGGACGCCGGGGGCTTCGATTCGTGATGGTGATTGGAAGTTGATCGAGTTTTACGAATATGACGAGGTCGAACTCTACAACCTGGCCAACGACCCCGGCGAACAGAACGACTTGAGCAAGTCGATGCCGGAAAAGACGACCGAGCTTCGCGAGAAGTTAAAGGCTTGGCAGAAGAAGATGAACGCCAAAATGCCACAACCGAACCCAAACTATCGCGGCGGCGCGAAATAGAACATTCCCCCTGGTTTGTGAAGGCTGCTAGCTGAGCTACAATCGAGCCCCAACATCCCGCCTGTTACTTAGCTATTCCACGTGAGATCACGCTACAAGGAACCTGGTTGATGCTGAATTCCAAGGTCATCGGACTCTCGGTGATGATGTTCCTCCAATTCTTCGTTTGGGGAGCATGGTACGTTACGGTTGGTAACTATATGAAGGCCCATGGTATGTTCGACCAAGTTGGTTGGGCTTATACCGTTGCCCCGATCGCAGCGATCCTTTCTCCATTCTTCCTAGGGTTCATCGCTGACCGCTATTTTGCAAGTGAGAAAGTCCTCGCAGTACTGCATCTCTTAGGTGCCGTTGCGATGTTCCTCGTTCCGACTGCGGCAAGCTATGGTCCGACCGCATTCATTCTGACTTTGTTGGTGCACACGCTTTGTTACATGCCGACCCTTGGGCTAACGAACACGCTTGCGTTCCACAATATTGAAGACCAGGAGAAGGAGTTCCCCGTCGTCCGTGTCTTCGGGACGATTGGCTGGATCGTTGCCAATATAACCGTGGGTACTGTATTTGGTGCCGACTACTCGGAAGTTCAGTTTTACATTACCGGTGTTGCTGGAGTCGTCCTGGGTTTATTCAGCTTTGCTTTACCGCATACGCCGCCACCATCCGCCGGACAGAAAGTTACGATTCGCGAGATTGCTGGTCTCGACACCCTTTCACTGCTGAAAGAGCGTTCCTTTCTCGTATTCATTCTCAGTTCATTTTTGATCTGTATCCCGCTCGCTGCATACTATGCGTTTGCCCCGGTTTATGCGGGTAAGGTTGGATTCTCGAGCCCAGCATCCGTCATGTCGTTCGGGCAAGGGTCCGAAATCATCTTCATGTTATTGATGCCCCTGTTTTTCTCTCGACTCGGTGTCAAGTGGATGTTATTCGTCGGCATGGCGGCTTGGGTTGTTCGGTATGGTCTCTTCGCTGCCGCTGACGACGGAAACATTTATGCGTTGGTGTTTCTGGGCATCTTGCTACATGGGATTTGCTACGACTTTTTCTTCGTTACGGGTTTCATCTATACCGACAAGAAGTGCACGAAAGAGATGCGTGGTCAGGCTCAGGGATTCCTGGTTCTGGTTACTCAGGGGCTTGGCTTAGGAATCGGCGCGCAATTAATGAACCGGCTGGTTGGTTACTACACACCGCAGGAAGCTAAGGAACTAGGTGCCGAGTCGGCAAAACTTGCCAAAGAAGCTTTTGCCATGACCGATGCTGAAGCTGCGAAACCCCTGTTTGAACAAGCTGACCAACTAGCAGCACAGGCGAGTGCTTTGATGAACTGGCAAATGATCTGGCTAATTCCATGTATTGCTGCCGCTGTCATCATGATTTTGTTTGGACTTCTCTTCAATGAGAAGGTTGACGCCTCGGATGAAGCGTCTGGCGACGCCGCCGATGAGGCTCCGGCGACCGAACCGTGACATTAAGCGCGAATCTTGGCATCAAATCGCTTTAAAAACGCCGCCACATGAACACGTGAGCGGCGTTTTTCGTAGGTGCGGGACACATTTCACCGTGCGTAAGTGCTTGTTCCTCAATGGGTTATCCTGCTCTTTGGGAAAATTCTGTGTGATTTGCTGAGATTTTCTAAAGCTCGCAGTTTGACACTCTTGAGACGTGACATAGGTTTCAGGTGTTCAGGGAGTGCACTGCACAACCTGGATGGCAACAGGATTCGTTGTCGGACATTACTCGTCTCATCTGGAACTCATCAACACCTAATTAGGGACTCGAGTTTCCTGGTGTGCGGGCAATGGTCTGCCGCCAATGTCCCCCGACAAAGGCAAACTGGTCGCGAGGCCAGGACGCAAAGCCAAGGACCACTTCATGGTGGTAGCCGGGCTGCCGAAGGGTTGACCAAGGACTTCATCGTCCACTTCCTGATGGCTGTGTATGGGACTGAGGCATTACTTTAGAGGACCGCATTCAACCGAGTTTTTGCAGACCAACGTGATGGAATCGTCATGGTTGAACAGCGGTAGTAAGCATCCTTAGTATTTTGCCGAATTAGGCAACGTTGGAGAATTCTCATGCAAGGTCTCATCCAGAAGGTACAGAACTTTCTCGTATCTGAAGACGGTCCCACCGCGGTTGAATATGCCGTGATGCTGGCTCTGATCGTCATCGTATGTCTGACCGCTATTCAAGCGATCGGTACCCAGGCGAACGCTACGTTCACCAAGATCGGTACGGACATGCAAACTGCCAACACCACTGGTGGTGCGGTATAAGACGCCTAACCAAACGACGCGTGTGCCGATTCGGCTCACGCGTTTTTTCATGAAACACTTGGAAAGCCCCGGGGCGCCCTATCACGGGGACCAACGGGGCTTTTCTCATTTTTCGGATTAGTTCGGTTGTAGCGGGATCAATGAATACCGCGCTGTGGAAACCTATTCCGGACAGGCAGAAATCGGCGAAAAAACGGACCTTAGTGGCCTCATGGCTGCCAGGATGAGCTACTGTTTTGTGCCGGAGCCTGCTGGCAGTGCTGCCGGAAACAAGTCGTGGTATCCCTTAAATTTGCGCATTTAGTGGTCGGCCTCGCATGAGACGCGCGAGGTGAGGAGAAAGTCATGGATCTTTTTGTAAGCTTGGCGGAAGCAATTGCGGAAAATTGGCCCGTTTGGGTCGTTACTTTTACCTTGATTCTGGCCGCTGTTATCGACGGTTTTGAATTGAAGGTTCCAAATTGGATCACCTTCCCCTTTGTTGCTAGCGGCTGGGTTTACAGCTTCTGCGCGTTTGGGTTGGAAGGACTGGGTTGGAGTTTGCTGGGCACCGTTGTCGGTCTGGTTCTGCTGCTTCCGGCCTATTCGATCGGTGGCATGGGCGCCGGCGACGTGAAGCTTCTGGCAGGCGTCGGAGCTTGGATGCACGGTACGCACACCTTCTATGCCTTCTGCATCTCGGCGATCGTCGGTGCGGTTCTGGCGGTCGGTATGGTTGCCGTTCGCAAGGCCTGGAAGAAGCACTCGAACAACGCTCGAATCATCCTGAACGAGATCATGACCATTCGTGATCCAAACCAGCTTTCGAGCATCGCAGCAGAGCGAAAGCCTACTATGCTGCTACTTCCTTACGGTATTCCGATCGCTATCGGAACCATTGGTTACTTCCTCTGGATGGGACTGCTTGTATGAGCCTGACACCTGCTGCATGCACAGACTGCGCAACCGAATCTGTTAAGGTAGGCGAAATGAAGAGGACTTTGCGTCCTCGACATTTCGGCCTTGATAAGGGATACCGATTATTCCGATTGAAACGATCAGGGGCAGCGGTAGTGGAGTTTGCCATTGTGGCTCCGCTGTTTTTCCTGCTGATTTTCGGAATGATCGAGTACGGTCGCATGGTGATGGTGCAGCAAGTGATAACCAACGCGTCACGCGAAGGGGCTCGCCGAGCTGTTTTGGACGGAGCGACTACCTCCGGGGTTGTCTCGGCGGTCAATGAATTCCTCGATTCGGCAGCCGTCGATAGTGGCGCTGCCGACGTCACTGTTTCTCCTGACCCGCCAGAGAACGCTGGGTTTGGCGGGGCCGTGACCGTAACCGTACAGATTCCGTTTTCCGAGGTCAGCTGGTTGCCGTCTCCCATGTACCTGGGATCGACAACCTTGGAAGCGAAGACCTCGATGCGGAGAGAAACCGTTCAATGATCGTTGATGCAATTTATTCCGATTGTTCGGGAATTGCCAAACGCATTGATCGTCCGACTCAGAACGTTACTTGTGAGCTTCTGACCTCGGCGTCCCGATGAAACCCCATACATCGCAATCGCGATGACAGGGGCCTGAGGAGCTAGCAGAAACCGGCAGGGAGGCTAGCTGAACTAAGGAAAAGCACATGCGTCCTAAATCACTGATTTTGATCATCATCGCACTCGGGTGCGGGCTCGTTGCCTCGATCGGCATCAGCCAGGTGCTCGAGCAGCAATCGGCTCAGCCGGTACCTCAAGTCGAAATGGAGAACATCTTCGTCGCGCTCGAGGACATCGACATCAACGAGCAGATCAAGCCCGAGATGATCAAGCTGGAGCCATGGCCAGCAGATAAAATTCCTGAAGGTGCGATTCGCGAGTTGGAGAACGTCGAAGACCGTCGTCCTCGTTCGCGTCTGTTCGCCGGCGAAGTCATTTTGGAAGGCAAGCTCTTTGGCTCGGACGAAGACCAGGGTGCCTCCAAGCTGATCCCGAAAGGGTATCGCGTTCACTCGGTTCGCGTGACCGCTGAAAGCTCGGCTTCCGGTTTGATTCTGCCCGGCGACCGCGTTGACGTGTTGGTTTATCTGCAAGTGATGAACCAGAACAAGCCAAGCCAAAAGAAGCAAATGACTCGCACGATTCTGACGAACTGCCGCGTCTTTGCTGTGAACGAACAAATTCATCGCGAAACCGATTCGCAGGGCAACTCGATTGCCGCCAAGACGGTCTCGCTGCTGGTGACCCCGAAGCAAGTCGAAATCCTCGTGCTTGCCTCGCGATTGGGAAGCTTGAGCTTGTCGCTGCGTCCACCAGATGAAACGGGTGACGACGAGTCGGGCACGACGGACGATGCCACCATCGCGGAGTTGCTGGGTATCACTGAGAATGCCGATCCCGACATGGACGATCAGCAGCCCAAGCAACCAGCTGTCGCTCAAGACAAAAAGCCATCAGGCGGTGGATTCCTCGATTTCCTGAAGAACTCGCAAGCCGCTCTCACATCGCCTACGGTTGGCGCCATGCCCGCCCCGCAGGAACCGGAATGGACGATGGATTTGCTCAGCCCGGATGGAGTGCGACGCTTTGAATTCGGCGAAAACGAAGAACTTCCAATGGAGGTGAGCCCCGGCTCGTCTTCAAGCCGATCGAGCACGATGCGAACGTCGATGCCAGCACCAATGCCGACTTTGCCGCCTGGCACGGTCGGAAAGCCATCGCAGCCAGTGGACCATGGTTCCGCGGACGGCGTGGATATGAAGCCCAGCGATAACGATAGTGACTCCATGCCAGCGGGGTCGGATACAGACTTTGGACCGGACGACGCCTAACACGTCCAGATTTTTCCACGGATTGGGAAATCGTAATTTCGGCGCAAGGAAGATCACGGATGATTACCAAGTACCGCTTCGCGCGACAGCTTGTCACGACCGCAGCTTTGATCATGCTGTCCGCACTAAGCGGAAGCGTTCAAGCTCAGAACGAGGCCCCCGGCGTCAACTTTCAGGTCGCCAATCCAAATCAGCGGTTGGAGATGATTGTTAACTCCAGCCGCATCTTTACCTTGGATGAGAAGATCCCCAAGGCTCAGGTCAACAACCCGGATCTCATTCGGTTGACGCCGCTGTCGCCGAACAAGATACAGGTCTCGGCCCTGAAGCCAGGCGTCACCCAAGTGAACCTGTGGGCGGAAGACGGCACGATCTTCACGGTTGACGTCATCGTCATCGGTGACGGCCGCGAACTGCAGATGCTTCTGGAAAGCGAATTTCCAAACGCATCCATCAAGGTTCGTCCGCTGGCCAGCAGCGTGGTGCTCTCAGGCTTTGTTGATCGACCTGACGCGATCAACCGCATCGTGCAGATGGCGGAAGACTATTACCCCAAAGTGATCAATAACATCACCGTGGGTGGCGTTCAGCAGGTCATGCTGAAGGTGAAGGTCTACGAAGTTTCGCGAACCAAACTCCGTACGATGGGCTTTGACTGGGCTGCGATCAGCGGGAACGATTACATCGTACAAAGCGTCAGCGGCATTATCTCCAGCGTCGCTCAAGGGGGCGGCACGATCGCCTCGACTGGTGCCGACACGGTTACCTTCGGCGTGATTGGCAATAACAGCTCGTTCTTTGGATTCGTCGAAGCACTGCGTCAGAACAACCTGGCCAAGTTGCTTTCCGAGCCAACCATCAACGCGATGAGCGGCCGTCCGGCCAGCTTCCTTTCCGGTGGTGAAGTGCCGATTCAGGTTGCTTCCGGTCTGGGTACGACTTCGATCGAGTTCAAGGAATTTGGTACCCGCGTCGACGTGGTTCCGATCGTCCTGGGCAATGGCAACATCCGTCTGGAAGTCCGCCCATTGGTCAGCGAAGTCGACTCCAGCCTGGCGGTCGATGGTACGCCTGGTTTCCGCACCCGTTGGGTCGACACGGCCGTCGAAATGAAGGCCGGTCAAACGTTTGCCCTGGCTGGTTTGATTCAGGAAAAGATCGAAACCGAAAACCGCGGTATTCCTTACCTGGCCGACATTCCCTGGGCCGGTGCCGCTTTCCGCCGCGTGCAGGATCGACGCAACGAAGTTGAGCTCCTGATCATCGTGACTCCAGAGTTGGTTGGTCCACTCAATCCAGGCGAAGAGCCATGTGCCATGCCAGGAACTTCAAGCGGTCCGCTCAACGATACCGAGCTGTACTGGCGAGGTTACATGGAAGTGCCTAACTGCGGTCCAGGATCGTACGAAACCGGCATGATCGGTCCATCGGGTCCTTCCGTGATCGAAGGAGAACTGATCGAGCCAGGCACCCCGCTGATGGAAGTTCCATCGCCAACCTCGGCCCCGGCACCGAAGTTCGAAACGAACACGCAGATGCGAGGTGTTCATACTCCTTCGGGACGACGAACGACTCCGGTATCGATTCAGCCAAACCCAGGCGTGCAACCTTCTTCCGGTCAATCGTCAACACCGGTTCAACCGACGGGGCCCATGCCCTCGATGATTGGTCCATCGGGCTATGATACGCTCGATTTTTAGCACGAACGCATATTTTGCGTACTAGAATTCCCTCAAAGCCCTGAGGGAATTCTTTTCGTATTGTTTCGTGTCGTGTCAGGAAAGTGCGTTTCGCTATGAGCAATGTATTACGAGTCGCCCTAGTCGATCCGAAGGACTCATCGCGAGAATCGTTAAAATCGACACTTCTCGGCATGGACATTGTATGGCTGGAAGCCGAGTGCTCGCGCTACGAATTCTTCGCCGACGTTGTCGGCCAGACGAATCCCGATATCGGTATCGTTGCGATCGACTCCGATCCTGAGAAAGCCATTCGTTTGATTCGTGAAGTGCACGAGAATACGCCTGAATGCAGCATCCTGGTCATCAGCGGTTCCAGCGACGGCCAGCTGATTCTCAAAGCGATGCGTGCCGGCGCGAAAGAGTTTCTCACGCAGCCGCTGGATATCGAAGATCTGGTGAGCGCCCTGGAACGCATTGGGCACCACCGCTTCGGTAAAGGTGAATCCAAGACTCGCGGCTGCAAGGTCATCACCGTATGTGGTGCGACCGGTGGCGTCGGCTCGACGAGCATGGCCGTCAACCTGGGCTGTATCCTTGCCGCTCAAGAAGGTAACAACGTCGCCCTGATCGACCTCGATCTGGCCCTGGGGGATAGCGATGTGTTCCTCGACACCATTCCCGATTACACGCTGCTGGACGTAGCACAAAACATCAAGCGACTCGACTTCAACTTGCTGAAGCGTTCGCTGACCCGTCATAGCAGCGGGCTTTACCTGTTGCCGCGCCCGGTACAATTGCAAGAAGAAGCTCCGATCAGCCCCGATGACTTGTCGCGAGTTATCGGTCTGATGAAAGCGACCTTCACCCATCTGATCATCGATACGTCGAAGTCGTACTCTTCGCTCGATATCGTGGCGATGCAGGAAGCGAACATCAACCTGATGACCATTCAACTGGACCTGCCGTGCCTGCGGAACGTGGTTCGTCTGATGATGAGCTTCAGCGAGATCGACGGGATGAAGGAAAAGACCAAAGTCATCGTCAACCGTGTCGGTTTGGATAATGGCGAGATCAGCCTGAAGAAGGCCCAGGAAACGATCGGTAGCGAGATCTACTGGCAGATTCCCAACGAGTACCGTGTGATGGTCGAAGTTCGCAACAACGGGGTGCCATTGATCGAGCAGGCTCCGCGGGCGGGGATCACCCAGGCCCTGATTGGTTTGGCTGAATCGCTTTCCGGCGATGGCACGAAGAAAAACGCCGGTGGAAAATCGGGAATTGGTCGATGGTTCGGCTTCCTCTCTTCGAAGGGGGAAAAGGCCGCAAAGCCGGAAGAATCGGAAGCCCAGGCAGCTGAATAATATCGCTGCATCAACACGCGTGGATTATCTCTTGCAATCCGCGAAGGTTATAGCGACCGCACATCCCGTGCGGTTTGCCAATTTCGTAAGTTCCTGCCTCTCGCGCAACTTTACGTGAGCTATGTTTTCAGGGACCGTAGCCTGGCGTTCGCTTAGCGCGGCCCCTGTCTCCTAGGGTAGCTCCGTCCAATGATCGACGATTTGCAACGAAGCGGTTGTCTCGATCAATCCTGTCGACTGGCTACTTCAAAGCGAGAAGTGTCACAGCGGTAAGAGAGTCCTTGGCAGCATTTCAGAAGACGAAGGAATCGGATCATGCGATCAGCGGCAACGGATCCTAAAGCATCGAACTCGAAACAAGCGGAATTCGAAAACCTCAAGCGTAAAATCCACGGGAAGCTTGTGGACAAGCTCGACCTTTCGAAGATCGGCGAGTTGGAAGGGGAAGTTCTGCGGCGAGAGATTCGCCTGGTGGTCGAACACCTGTGCGATACGGAAGAGACTCTGCTCAATCGCACCGAACGGGAACGTCTGATTGAAGAAGTTCTGGACGAAACGTTCGGCCTTGGTCCGCTGGAGTTGCTGCTGAAGGATCACGGGATCAGCGATATTCTGATCAACGGTCCGCACCAGATCTACTGCGAAAAGGGTGGCAAGCTCGAATTGAGCAGCGTCAAGTTTCGCGACAACGAACACCTCCTGCAAATTATTGACCGCATCGTATCGAAGGTAGGTCGGCGCGTCGACGAAACCTGCCCGATGGTCGACGCGCGTCTCCCCGACGGGTCGCGTTTTAACGCAATCATTCCGCCGCTTGCCCTTGATGGAGCGGCGGTTTCCATTCGTCGGTTCGGTTCCAACCCGCTGAAGTTGGAAGACCTTTTGAACTACAAAGCGTTCACGCCAGAAATGGTGATGCTGCTGGAAGGGGCCATCAAGGCTCGTTTGAACATCATCATCTCCGGGGGTACCGGTTCTGGTAAGACGACGCTTTTGAATACGCTGTCGAGCTTCATTAGCGGCGCCGAACGTATCGTGACGATCGAAGACGCGGCGGAACTTCAGCTGCAACAGGAACACGTCGTGCGGCTGGAAACACGCCCGCCAAACGTCGAAGGGAAGGGTGGCGTCACCGCGACCGACCTGGTGAAAAACGCCCTGCGTATGCGTCCTGAACGAATCATCATCGGTGAGTGTCGTGGTGCCGAAACGCTCGACATGCTACAGGCCATGAACACGGGTCACGAAGGTTCGATGACCACGATTCACTCCAATACGCCGCGTGACGCGATCGCCCGTATCGAAACGCTCATTTCGATGTCCGGCTTTGAATTGCCGGTCAAAGCGATGCGACAGCAGATCGCCAGCGCCGTCGACTTGATCATTCAGGCCAACCGTCTGCAAGGTGGTCCGCGACGCGTGACCCACATCACCGAAGTGATCGGGATGGAGCAGGAAACGGTCGTCATGCAAGACATTTATCGTTACGAGCAATCCGGAATTGATGAAACGGGCCGCGCACGTGGCCGCTTCATCTCGACCGGCGTTCGCCCCAACTTCATGGAACGTCTTGAATCGGCCGGCGTTCGCTTGCCGGCCAGTGCCTTCCGTGAACGTATGATGCTTGAAGACTAACCCAGTTACTGATTAGAGAAGCGATCATGTTGACGCTAATAGTACTCATTACGGTTTTCGTTGGTGTGGCCACCCTGGTCGGCGCGGTAGCGATTCTGTTTCGAGGGGAAGCCAACCCTGAGATCGAGAGTCGTCTCGAGATTCTGACCGGCAAGGGCAAAGCCGAAGGCGGCAAAGGAGAGCAGCAAGGGGGAGGCATCACCCGGCTCTCCGACGGCAACGATGGCGCCCTGGAAGAATTCATTTCGCGACACTTCAATCTTCGATTGTTCCTGGACCAGGCCGCCATGGAAACCTCCGTCTCCAACTTCATCATGCTGACCGCAGGGTTGGCGGGTGCTGGGGCCGTGGTCCCGTTCCTGTTGGGCTTGCCGTTCTACATCAGCCCGCTGCTGGCAATCATTCTGGGCGTCGGCCCCTTGGGCTACGTGTGGTTCAAGCGAGGCAAGCGTCTGGCCAAGTTCGGTAACCAACTGCCGGATGCCTTGGAACTGATCGCTCGTGCTTTGCGAGCCGGGCATAGCTTGGGTGCGGGTTTTCACCTGGTGAGCGAAGAAATGCTCGACCCGATCGGCGGCGAATTCCGCAAGGTGTTCGAATCGCAAAACCTGGGCGTGCCGTTGGAAGAAGCCATCGTCGACATGACCGAACGCGTTCCGAACCTCGACCTCAAGTTCTTCGGAACGGCCGTGATCCTGCAGCGTCAGACGGGTGGTGACCTGGCGGAAATTCTCGACAAGATCGGTCGACTCGTTCGTCAGCGTATGGAATTGTTTGGACAAATTCAGGCCCTTACCGGGGAAGGTCGAATCTCCGGCATCGTTTTGTTGGGTATGCCGCCGGCACTGTTCGCCGTGATGTGGTACCTCAACCCAACGTACGTGATGACACTGTTTACCGATCCCCTTGGTCAAAAAATGTTGGCCGGTGCCATCGTCATGCAATTGATTGGTGCCTGGGTGATTCAAAAGATTATCGATATCAAGGTGTAACCTAGCCATGTTTGATTCCGGTGCTAATGGCGTTCTGATCATTGCGGTAAGCGTATTCGGCTTGTTCGCGGCAGGGATCTATTTCCTCGCGGACATGTTGATGAAGGACAAAAGCCGTGCCGAAGACCGACTGGACGGGTTGAAAGACCCCTACCAGCGCGGCGGACGCAATGGCGAAAAGAGTTCCAAAGGAAACGCGCTGGGCAAAGTGCTGGAGAAGGCCACCCCTTCGCTGGCCAGGCCGCTGCAGCCAACCAACCAGAAAGACGCCCTGAAACTGAAGGACAAGCTCTCGCACGCTGGTTTTCGCAGCGAGGGTGCACCGACGACCTTTTTGGGTTTGAAGTTTGCCGGATTGATCGCCGGCCTGGTCTTGGGTGGTGGTACGTTCTTCGTGCTGGGCGACTTTTCGCTGTTCGGCATTTTGAAGGCCGCCCTTGTGCTTGGCTTCTTCTTCTATCTTCCAGAACTCGGTTTGTGGTATCTGGGCAAAACCCGCAAGGAACAGATCTTCCGTGGTCTACCTGACGCACTCGACTTGATGGTCGTTTGTGTTGAGGCTGGTCTTGGTCTCGATCAAGCCATGCGTCGCGTTGCCGAGGAAATGAAAAAGACCTACCGCGTGATCGCCGAAGAGTTCGGCATGTGCAACTTCCAGTTGCAGATGGGCCGCGCTCGCGTCGATGTTTTGCATGAACTCGGTCAAAGAACCGGCGTGGAAGACCTTCGCTCGCTCGCCGCGATCCTGATTCAGGCCGACAAGTTTGGTTCGAGTATCGCCCAGGCACTACGCGTGCAGAGTGATGCCATGCGAACCCGTCGCCGCCAGATCGCCGAAGAAAAGGCCGCCAAGACAGCCGTGAAGATGATCTTTCCACTGGTGTTCTTCATCTTCCCTGGCATCTTCGTCGTGCTCGTCGGACCAGCCGCGATCACGGTGATTCGCGAGATGCTACCAATGATGGCGGCCAACTCGTAGGCCTGAGTAGAGTTTAACGATTCTACGCGTCGTACGGGCCAGGCCTTCCGTTGTGTTGGCTTGGCCGTCTGATGGCCGATGGTTTCACTGAATGAACCATTGCGCCCTCGGTCAGCAGGGGCGCAACGACCCCCGAGACACCACGGAAGGCGGCCACGCATGAAGATCGGCACCCTCTTTACCCAATCCATTATGGCAACCTTGCTGTTCTGCTCCGTCAGTCAGGCGGGATGGAACGAGTTTTGGGATCGCGCCCACTTGGATTATGCCCGCAACAAATGCTGGCCATCTCCCTTTGTGGAACAAGACCGCGCTTCGGTCAACAACTACTACGCCCAAATGACGGCCACCGGCATTCGCCTGCAGAATACACTCAGCGATCATTACTTTGATCAAGAGAGCGGCGAACTCACCCGTGCTGGCATGATGAAGATTCGTTCGATCCTGACCAACGTCGAAGGTCGCCGCGATATTTTCGTAATGCAGGGATTTACCAGGCAGGAAACGGAAGCTCGAATCACTGCTGTCAAAGCTGGTTTGGCTGAAATGCTGGGCAATCCAGAAGCCGTGGCCATCTACGTGAGCCCTGATCAACCAACCGGCCGTGCTGCCGACTATATCGACGATATCTGGCGTCGCGAACGCTCCTCGATCCCCGCACCTCGCCTGCCAGCATTCGCCGAGCAGTAAGCTGAAACGACCGTCATCTCAGAGACCGCGGAAGCACTGCGCTCGTGGTTTGCGCAAATTGCTTGAGAAGCCAGGGCAAAATGCCGATGCAATGAATGGAGACTATTCATTGTGGGCACCCATTTGCTAGCGGGGTGCCTGCGGCCGACCCAACTCAGTGCATGGAGGCATAGGCCCAATTGGGCCCTGCAAGGGATCGATGCAAAAGAAAATCGCAATAAGCGTCTGGACCAACTGCGGACGCGACCTGATCTGCACAGGCCTGGCACTACAGGGTCTGTTTCTCGCACCTTCTTTCGGGCTTGGAGCGGATCGTCCAAAACCGATCCGTCAAGACAAGCCGATCGCTACCGATAGCAACGAAGGCAGCTCGTTTCGATTGATCCAGTTCACGGGTTCCGGCGAATCAGACGGCTCGGGTTCGATCAGCTCAGCTTTCAAGAAGGCTGGTGACTCGATCTCTGGCTTCTTCACATCCGAACCGCGACAGCCTCAGGTCGAAAATGACCCGATCAGCCTGTCGAGCATGCCGGACGAGATCAACGCCAATGTCTACCTGAGCGCTGCTCGGATGATGGAAAACAGCGGCAACTTCGAAGGTGCGGAACGTCAATACAAGTCGTGCCTGGAGAAATTCCCCAAAAGCCGCCTGGCCCAGATCAGCTACGCTCGTCTGCTGCATCGCACGCAGCGTCTGGACGAGTCGTTGGTGATCTACCAGATGGCCGACAAGGATCACCCGAAAGATCCGACGATTTGCAACGACATGGGATTGTGCCTGGCGCGTATGGGCCGCAAGGGCGAGGCGATGGCCAAGTTCCATCAAGCTACGCTGGGTGCCCCAGAAGATCCGCGATATCGCAACAACCTGGCCATGGTTCTGGTTGATGCCGGTCGGCCGGACGAAGCCCTTTCGCAGCTTGTTTATGCCCACGGCAAAGCCAAGGGACACTTCAACCTGGGCTTCTTGCTGTATCGCAAGGGAGACCATGATGGTGCCGTCGCCAACTTCGAGGCCGCTTTGCAACAGGACGCCAATCTGACGCAGGCCGCCGACATGCTGCAACGGATTCAAGGCAAGCAGATCGCCGGGCAAGACCCACGCACCGCTCCGATGCCCAAAACGAACACCATGTTCATTAGCGATCAACCTCGTCAGACAAAGTCTTCCCCGGTTGTGGTCCCATCGCAATCGTCGAAGATTCCACCCGCTCCGGAATCGGAGCCGCCGCGTCTTCTTCCACCGGTTCGCTAATCGGTCATGGCTCGCCAGTGGGCGATTGGGCTCGCTGGCATAGTTCGGCGAAGGTGTCCATGATGATGGGACCCACCTCATGGCTGCAGCTATTGATCTCGCCATACTGCGGCGCCCCTCGGCCGAATGCGTAGGGTGCCTCTCGGTCCCATTGTCTCTTAGGAATGATGTAGCCAATTTCGTCGTTGGCCAGACCTAGTAGCAGATAGGGTTCGTCCCCGATGAATCGGGTGATGTGGGGTTCGGGTGGTGCCTCGGGAAAGTCAACGTTCGCGTCCGCGGGGTTGGGGATCTTGCCAAAGACGAGTTCAGGGTAGAGTTCGCCGGGGATTCCGAGAAGTTTGACGTCTCCTAATTGAAGTAAGCTCACCTCGGTAATGGCAGCCGCTCGGTCAGGACGAAATTCCCGCGTGACGCGCTTGCCCCAACTTTCCGGCTGACCGGTCCACTCGTAGCTGACGCGGCGAATGACATTCAACGATCGAGCCAGGCGATAAAGGGGATTGTCGATCGGAATGGCAATTTCCTTGCGGAGGATGCGAAATGGGGTGAGATCGACAGGCTGACCTTTCTCCAGTGCCTCGGCCACCGCATCCGCGACCTCGTTGCCGTAGGCTTCGGCATACGCAAACGTCGTCAAGCGAACTGGCCAGCCTTTGTCATTGACAATGCCAGCGGCTGGCGGCGTCATGAGCCCGCCGATCGCCCCGCTGACGTAAACCGTTGGGCAATCGAAGTGTTGCTTCAGGCGTTTTTGGGTGTAGCAGGGAAAATCGGCGGTGATGGCCGTGTTTCGTGCTCCCAGCGATTCGGGGTGTGTCGTCCCTTGGACCAATAGTCCCAACGTCGATCCATCCATTTGGGAACGGAAACGCAGGACACGAATGGTTGGGTCGATAACGATGGGTTGACGTGTATCATGAACCAGGTCAGGTCGATCGATCGTGGCGAATTCAACGGTGACGGGTTGCTGAGATTGATCGAGTCGTTTGACCAGGTGCACGATCGTTTTCTCGACGTGCTGGTTGTACTGTTCGTCGACACCCCGTTTGATGAACGACTCGCCCCAGATGCCGATCGTATCTGGCCCTTCATGATTGTGCGTGCTACAGATGACCACGAAATCGATTTCGGGCAGTTGCTCTCGAATGGCGATCGTGGATGGGTAAGACCAGCCGATCAGGTCCAAACTGACAAGGGCAATCTTGGTTTGCCCGTCTGAAAGAAGCATGCCGCGAGCAAAGAGGGGATCGTGAACGCTTGTGGCGGCCCGTCCAGGATAATAGCCAGCCATCCAGACCGCTTGCGGGGCTTGAACGTCCGGCGTGATCTCGGCGCTGCCGATCGAAAAGTGGAGGTTCTCCGCCAACAGTGCTGGGCAAAGCCAGTAGTTTCCGATTCCCAGGAAAAGGATGGCGAGCGTTACGGAGAAAAATCGCACGAGTGGCCGTATCCCTAAGTTAGCGAGAAAAAATCTCAAATTGCCGTGTCCGACCAGTGGTTTTACTCTGGCATCCACAGGCGAAGAATTCAAGTCCTAATCCCATTGTCGGTGTCAAGGTGTCTCGTAAGTTGCGCGGAATAAGCCACAATATGGGAATGTAGACGACCAAGATGGCATCTGTTATTTTTGGCGATTATGGACAGCACCGGATCAGAACTGCCGACGAGCGCTTGGAAATCCGAAGAAGAGCTTATCGAAGCTCTTCAGCGGCAAGAGGACGACGCGTACGAATACTTGGTTCGTGCGTATAGCGGTCGTATGCTGGTGGTAGCGAAACGTTTCCTGGGACAAGACCAGGATGCCCAGGACGCGGTGCAAGATGCGTTTCTGTCCGCGTTTAAGGCAATCGAAAACTTCGAGGGAAACGCGAAGCTTTCCACCTGGCTGCATCGAATTGTGGTCAACGCGTGCCTGATGAAGCTGCGCACCAAGAAGCGGAAACCCGAAAAGCCGGTCGAGGATTTGCTCCCTCACTTCGTTTCCGACGGGCATCGCGATCGGGCGGAACCTTCGTGGGCGATTACCTTTGACACGGCTGTCCAAAGTCGCGAGACACGGGACTTGGTTCGCCAAAAAATTGAAGAATTGCCGGAAAGTTATCGAACCGTTTTGCTGCTTCGTGACATCGAACAATTAAGTACCGAGGAAACCGCGGCCCGACTCGACATGAGTGTTTCAGCCGTCAAGACGCGGCTGCATCGTGCCCGGCAAGCACTAAAAACTCTGTTGGATCCGCACATGAATGGCGGATACTAACGATGAAACTGACCTGCAAGGAACTATACGAATTCATGGGTGATTACCTCGAAGGTAATTTGCCCGACGATGTGATGTGCGTCATGAAAACGCACCTCTCACGTTGTCCGTGTTGTGAGCACTACCTGGAAAACTACCGGACGGCGCTACGTCTAGGGGTTTCGTGCTGCAAAGAATACGCAGAGGACGAAGTTCCCGCGTCTGTTCCGGAGCCGCTGATTCAGGCCATTCTCGAGGCCCGAAAAAAGAGATAGCGGAGCCTTACCGGGGAAGATCCCGCTACTGGTTGGTCTCTGCCATAGGCTGAACGGGGTTCGGCTTACGAACTGCCCATCTTACGAATAACGGCGACCACCACCCAGACGATCAAGCCGATCGGGATCGGTGCACCGTAGTACCACGGAACAGGTACCTTTTTCGTCGTCCGACCGAAGCGATCTGTTTCGGATGCGAAAAAGACGCCGCAATGCGGGCAGTTGTCACCAGCGCCGATGTTGCCGTCGATTCGCTTATGACAATTGCTGCACTCTTTGTACTCTTCCCACTGCGGCTGCATGCTTGGGCCACCCATGGGCGCATTCATGCGTGCCAGTTGTTCCTGGCGTTGCTGTTCACGCCGCTGGTTTTCCCGTTGAATTCGTTCTTCTTCCTCACGCTGACGGCGCTGCGCTTCCTCTTCGCGTTTGCGCTGCGCTTCTTCCATGGCGCGACGAGCTTCGGCCTGTTGCTTTTCGATCTCGCGACGATTTCGTTCGTGTTCTTCCTGCTGGCGCTTGGCGAAGTCATCCATCGCCGGCGGAGCATAGGCTGGCGGCGCGGCAACTTGATTGCCCATGCGTGGGTCGTAGGGGGCACTACCTCCAGCGATCTCGCCGGAACCACCGCCACCGGCAGGCGGGGGAGGAATCTGACTTTCCTCACCGCGGGCTTCCAGTTCAGTGCGCAAGTAGACTTGGTCTTCGTCGCTCAGATCATAAAACGAAACCTTGTGAGCCGTTCGGCCTTGCAGCAAGACTACCTGACCCTCGAACATCCGGACGTACTTGGCCTTGATCTCGTTGTCCTGATTGTCTTTCCACTGGCGATAGTCAAACAGATCGCTCTTGCGACGACGCCGAGACGGGGAGTCCTCTTTTTCCATCTCTTCTTTTTGCGAATCGATGTACTTTTGATCTTCGTCGCTGAATCGTTCAATCGGAATGGTGAACGTTTGCCCGTTCGACTTGATCTTCACCTTGCCATCGCTGGTGACTTCTTCCAACGACCCGGAAAGAGTCTTGCCCGACGAGTCGGTCCAGGTGCGGACTTCCGCCGCCATGACGCTGGAAAGAAGGCAGGCGAAAACAAAGAGTGAGATGGCGTTCGTGCTGGCTTTCATAGCAAGCTCCCACCGTAAGCTGGATGAATCACCGTCGCAGCAATCTTGCGCGGTGTATGTCTAAACGGAACGTTCAAGGAGGAAGCCCTTATCAGGTTCCCGTGATCACTCAGGAATTCTCAAATGGCAACCACGTGATATCCACCCAATTCCTGAGAGGTGCAACTACCCGATAGAGGTATCAAGATGATACAAATATCAGTGGTCTGATGTCAAATGTAAAATGTGGTTCTGTGGACTAAAATTAACCTCAACTACTTTCTCTTGGGGGGAAGCCGTAGGATGGGGAAAAGGAACAGGAAATCCAGTGCAAGCGCATGCACATTCATGAGGGCTTTATGTCAATTCGCAACGAGTATCCCGCTTATCTTGCCAATCAGCCAGTGACCCCCAACTTCGATTTAAACGTCGAGGATAAGTTCCGTCAAAGCATCGCCACCAGGGTGCCTCTCGCGGACGCTGGGTTGATGGAAAAGGCGATTGCCGCTGCCGATCAGGCAGCGCCGGCAATGGCCCAGTTGCCGTCGTATCACCGCCAGGCGGTTCTCAACCATTGCGTTCAGCGTTTTCAGCAGCGTAGCGAAGAACTCGCCGAGGCCCTTTGCGTGGAGGCAGGCAAGCCCATCGGAGACAGTCGCGGAGAAGTGACGCGGCTGATCGATACGTTCCGTGTCGCCGCGGAAGAGTCGACCCGGATGCTGGGCGAGGTCATGCCGTTGGATATCAGCCCCAGGGCCGCAGGATATCGCGGCATGTGGAAACGTGTGCCGATCGGGCCATGCGCATTTATCACCCCTTTCAACTTTCCGTTGAACCTGGTGGCTCACAAGGTCGCGCCTGCTCTGGCGGTCGGCTGCCCGTTCGTCTTGAAGCCGGCCAGTAAGACGCCCATCGGAGCGCTGCTGGTGGGTGAGATCTTGGCAGAGACTGATCTGCCGGAAGGGGCGTTCTCGATTCTCCCGGCCAGCCGCGACGCCGCCAACTTGCTAGTCACCGACGATCGGCTCAAAAAGCTGAGTTTCACGGGTTCGCAAGACGTCGGTTGGGGCCTCAAGGCTAAAGCTGGCAAGAAGAAGGTCACGCTCGAACTGGGTGGTAACGCGGCTTGCATTGTCGATGAAGGGACCAACCTGGAAGACGCCGTGCAGCGAATTGTCTTCGGGGCGTTTTACCAATCAGGGCAAAGCTGCGTGAGCGTTCAACGCGTCTTGATCCACCGCAGCGTCTACGACGCCACGGTGAAACTATTGTGCGACCGAGTCTCGAAGTTGAAAGTGGGAGATCCGATGGATAAGGAAACGTTCGTCGGTCCCATCATTTCGTCGTCGGATGCCGAAAGGATCGAAGCCTGGATTGAGTCCGCCAAGAAGGCCGGTGCCAAAGTACTGGTCGGAGGTACCCGTGATGGCATCCTGGTGCAGCCAACACTATTGGCCGATGTCCCTCAGAGCGAAGCCGTTTGCGCTAAGGAGGTCTTCGGACCAGTCGCCGTGGTGGCTCCCTTCAATACCTTCGACGAAGCTTTGGCGATGGCCAACGACAGCGATTTCGGATTACAGGTTGGTATCTTCACCCGCGACATTCAAAAGATCATGAAGGCCTGGGACACGATGGACGTTGGCGGCGTGATCATCGGTGACGTTCCTTCGTGGCGTGTCGATCACATGCCCTACGGGGGCGTCAAAGAGAGTGGCATCGGCCGAGAAGGGGTTCGGTTTGCCATGCATGACATGACCGAGATTCGCAATCTGGTCATCCGCTCGGTGCCAGATTAATCTGGAACTCAATTTTGGGAATTTCCCCCTGAATCTCTTAATTTGAGAGGGCGTACGCCTTATGATGGGCACAAAGGCGATATCTCGGGCCATTTAATCTAAAGTAATGCGCTCAATTCGGTTCGCCTGACTTCCCACCCACCTATCCCACCTCAAGGAACTCTCATGACCAAGCCCAGGTTCAATCGCCGTTCGTTCCTGAAGTCTTCCAGCGCGACCGCCGCCGCAGCATTAGCACTGGGACCTGTCTTGCATGTCAGCGGGCAAGAGACGGCTACTAGCGAGAAATTGAACATCGGAATCATTGGCGCTGGCGGACGAGGCTCCGCTAACACGGGTGGCGTCGCTGGCGAGAACATCTACACCCTGTGCGATACCAATCCCGAGGTTCTGGAAAAAGCCAAGTCGCGTTATCCTCAGGCCAAAACATGCAGCGACTGGCGGGAAGTGATTGCCGACAAACAAGTCGATGCCGTCGTCGTCAGTACGGCAGACCATCACCATGCTTTGGCTTCGATCGCCGCGATGAAGGCCGGTAAGCATGTCTACTGCGAGAAGCCTTTGGCTCACACAGTCGAAGAAGCCCGGCAGATGCAAAACGTCTACGCGGAAAAGAAGGGCTCGCTGGCAACCCAGATGGGAACGCAGATTCACGCGACCGAGAACTATCGACGCGTCGTGGAACTGATTGCCGCTGGGGCGATTGGTCCGGTCACCGAAGCTCATGTGTGGTGTAGCCGGACGATCAATCCAGTTGCTCCCGCGGTTCTGCCGGAAGAACCGATTCCCGAGGGCTTCAACTGGGAAACCTGGCTCGGACCTGCCGAGATGCGTCCCTACAACGGGGCGTATTGGAAAGGTGGCAACCTGAATTGGAATCGCCGCTGGGAGTTTGGCAACGGCGTGCTGGGTGATATGGGGAGCCACCTGATCGATCTTCCGTTCTGGGCGCTGAATCTGAAGTACCCGACGTCGATCCAATCAGAAGGCCCCGCAGCCGATCCGATCGCGTGTCCTCCCTGGCAGGTCGTTACCTGGCAGCATCCGGCCCGCGAGGGGAATGCTAATTGGACCAAACCGACGAAGGTTCTGTGGTATCACGGTCCGGAAGGGATGAAGCGTCGCAGCGAGTATCTGCAACCGTTGGTAGGTAGTGATACTGATATCAGCAAATGGGGCATCGGTGTCGCTTTCGTTGGCGAGTCTGGAATTCTGGTGGCCGACTACGGCAAGCTGGTCTTGTCGCCAGGCGAAAAGTTCAAAGACTACGCAGCCCCTGAGAATCGAATCCTGCCCAGCAAAGGTCACTATGCGGAATGGCTTCACGCGGCCAAGACCGGCGGCGAGTCCCTTTGCAACTTCAGCTACTCCGGGCCACTGATCGAGCATAACCTTCTCGGAAACGTCGCCCATCGGGCAGGAAAGAAGCTGGAGTGGGATGCTGAAAATTTTCAGATTACCAATGCTCCGGAGGCTGCCAAGCTGCTGACGAAATCGTATCGTGAAGGTTGGAGCATCTAGCGACGACACCTTGAAACAAACCGACAACCTACAAACCTATTTAAGGATTGAAGTAATGCAGATTCGACTGTTAACCCTGGTCATCGCCGCGGTGTTGACCACCGCTGGCGTGACGAACCTCCGCGCGGAAGAACCCGTTACCAAGGCCTTCGTCAACGGCGAAGGACCAGGCTGGGTTTCGTTGGGCAAAGATGACTTCACCAAAGTCAACAGCAACGACGATACATGGACCTTCCACGAGGACGGCTTGATCGAGTGCACCGGCAAGCCGGTCAGCGTAACGCGCAGCGTGAAGCAGTACACCAATTTCGAGCTGGTCTGCCAGTGGCGGCATTTAAAGAATGCCGGCAACAGCGGCATCTTCGTCTGGACCATTCCGTCCTCGCTCGAAAAACTGACCGGACCGGGGCTGCCGCAGGGAATCGAAGTCCAGGTACTCGATCTGGGTTACAAAGAGCAGTACGAAAAAGGTGGCAATCGTAAAGCCGATTGGTTTACGTGCCACGGCGACGTCTTTCCGGTTGGCGCGGCCAAGATGACCCCGTTTCCTCCGACCGCACCCAATGGCGCACGCAGTTTTCCTACCAAGGAACTCAGCAAGGGAACCGGCGAGTGGAATCACTACTACGTTCGGGCCATCAACGGAGAAGTTCGTCTGTGGGTCAACGGAGAGGAAGTCTCCGGCGGCACCGGATGCTCGCCAGCGACCGGCTTTTTGTGCCTGGAATCGGAAGGATCGCCGGTCGAGTTCCGCGGCCTGAAGATTCGCGAACTTCCGTAGTCGCAATCTAATCCGAAACATAATGAAAAAGGCCGTCCATGATCTGAACCATGGACGGCCTTTCTTTTTTGGGATTGGCAACGCGTGTGGCCTTAGAGCGTTTCCAAGTTAGGTGTGGCGTCCGGCGCGGCCGCAGCCAGCCAAAGACGCTACAGATGAATTGGAACCGCTCTAGATGGTCAGACGTCGTTGGATCGCCTTTGGGTCGATCGGGATGATCTTGGTGGTGGCCGAATAGTCGGCGACCAGCACGCTGCGGGCTTTCTTCTGCTTCTTCAGTTCGTACTGAATGACATAAGCGCCAATCTGCGTTCCATTGCCAGTGTAAACCGGCGGCCAGAATTCTTCCGGTCGGCTCGAGAGGGTCTTGGCCAGCAGTCGGGTGCCACGCCCTGAGTAACCGCCGAGCATCATTTCCAGACGCCCTTGCGATTCGTGATAGACGTAGATCAGGTAGGCGGGCTCGTAGGTGGTTTCGTCCCACTTGCAGCAGCCCCAACTGCCGTCTTCTTTTTCGTAGTAGAAGCCAGGCGTCTCGGGAGCGTAGCTCTTGGACAACTGGTCGCCGCCGCAGCAGGAACCAGGAAACTGAGCGTTCTTTTCGCGGTGACGAAGATAGATCGGAATGGCTCGCTGGCTCGGATCTTCGACTTCATCCTGGCTGATGAACGGTTCGGTATTGAACGCGCTGGCGAGTCCCAACTCGATCACCGGATTGCTACGAATACTTCCCAGGCTGATCAAAGCTTTGTCGCCATCGACGGCTTGGAAGCTGGAATAGACTTCATGACCGCGGCGATGCACCTCTTCGTCCTCGGCCTGACCCGGAGCCCAGACAAGCGTCTGGAAAAGGTCTTCCGGCTGAGGAATAGGCGTGTCACGCATCATGTAGCCGTCGCCGCTGAGCGAGACCATGTCGCGAGGCATGTCTTGCTGGCGATACTTGGCCGTACCACCCAGGGTGGAAATACCGGTGAGCAGTTGCCCCTGCAGGATCGTGTCGGAAGCAACCACCCAGGCACCCTCAGCCCAGTTTTCGTCGGCACGGATGCCAAGACACATCTCGACCCGCTTACGCCGGGCCAGCAGTTCCCAGAAGTTCTCTGGCTCGACGGCGAATAGCGCGCCGGGAAGCTGGTTCGCTTCGGCGTAGCCATGCTTAATCAGGAAGTCGCACACCTGGGCAAGCGCCGATAGCGGGATGTACTTCGCTTCGTTCTTTAGCAGGGAAGAAACTTGATGGCGATCCAATCCGGTGAAGTCGCAGATCGCTTTAATGGTGCCAGGACGTTTCTTAGGATCTGGCGAGTGATTCAGCAATTCTGCAAGGCGAAACGAGAATTTCATCGTGATTCTCCGAGCGTTTTTATGCTCTACCTAATCTTAGAATTAACAGAGTAAAATCTTCCCCAGGAAGACTGCATCACGCGTTGCCGCTTGCAAGCATCCTGAGAACCGGTGACGTAACCGCCATCGTACGTTACCTTAATGATGACTATCTTGCCTTTGATGTCAACGTGACTTTCTGCACCCTTAGGCAAAAAGTCCCCGAAAGTACCCTTTGAGGGTCTAGGAATTCCCGTCGTATGGCTTAATTGCCCGAAAAACGATGGATCGGCAAGTAAAGAAAAACTTTCGAGAAAATTCGCCGCGATCTAGATGCGGCGATTCTGCAGGCTTCGCTGGTTGAGGTATTCCCAGAAAATGGCCCCCGGGTTCTCCTTGGTGCATGCCAAGACATGATCGCAGTTGTTGCGGGTAGCAATGTCCGCAAGCTCAGCATTGAAGCGACTGACCGCTTTCAGATATGCCGACCGGATGTCTGCTGGTTGAGCAATGCGCTGGGCATCGATTTCCAGTCCCACGAAGCGGGTCATTCCATCGAGGTTGAAGTTCAACTCGTGATCGTGAATGACTTGCACCAGCACCACGTCATGCTTGTTGAAACGAATCCTCTGGATCGCGTTCTCCAGTGTCTCAAGGTCGCCAAAGAAATCGCTGAAGATCATCACGATTTCCCGCCGCGCCATCCGTTGGCTGAACTCGGACAAGCAGGCATGCAAATCGGTGGTGTCGTCGGCATCCGTTTCGTCGAGATGCTGCGACATCCGAATGATCTGGGGCAGAGCATTGCTGGCCGGAATGTGCCCGCGAATCTTCGTATCGAACGTCGTGAACGAAACCTTATCTCCCTGGCGAACGATGCTATGTGCCAGGCTGACCGCCAGCCGCGAAGCGAAGAGCATCTTCTGCGAAGCCTCTTCGCCGTATCGCATCGACTTACTGATATCGAGCATCAAATGGCAGACGAAGTTCGTCTCCATTTCGTACTGCTTGATGAAGTACTTGTCGCGCGTAAAGTAGACGCGCCAGTCGATATGTTTGGGGTCGTCACCGGGAACGTATTCGCGGTGTCCTGAAAACTCGACCGCAAACCCGGACGACGGCGACTTGTGCGCACCGGCCAGGTTTCCGCTCACCAGCCCCCGGGGTTCCAGGGAACGCCCAGAGAGTTGGCGAAGAAACTCGTAGTCGAGATATCGGGATAGAACGCCGCTATTCACTGGCACACCTTTTCAATCGAACGGAACAACTTAGGCTGCCGGGCAGGCGTAGGTTTTCTCGGACGAGACTTCTTCCAATAGCATTTCGATCAGCTTGTCGCTGGTGTAGCCGTTGGCCTGGGCCGAGTAGTTGGCCGCCAAGCGATGCCGCAGTGCCGGCTTGACCATCGCTTGCACGTCGCTGATGCTCGCGTGATAACGGCCGTACAAAATGGCTCGTGCTTTGGCACAGGTCACCAGCGTCAATAGACCACGCGGCCCGGCCCCCCAAGCCACCCATTGATTGACGAAAGAAGGAGCTTCGGGCGCTCCGGGGCGTGTCGCACGAATCAGGGCCCAGGCATAACCCAGCACCTGGTCGCTCACGGGTACGCGTTTGACGAGATCTTGAAACTGCACGATTTGTTCACCACTCATGCACGAGGAAATTTGTTCCTGGGCACCGGAGGTGATGCGGCGAGCAATTTCCCACTCTTCGGCACCACTGGGGTAATCGACCCGAATATGAAGCAGAAAGCGGTCCAACTGGGCTTCCGGCATCGGGTAGGTCCCTTCCTGTTCCAGAGGGTTCTGGGTGGCCAGCACGAAGAAGGGGCTGGGCAGCTTACGAATCGTTCCGCCGGCACTCACCTGGCGTTCCTGCATGGCTTCCAGCATGGCCGCCTGGGTTTTGGGTGGCGTACGATTGATTTCGTCGGCCAGAATCAGGTTGGCGAAGATCGGGCCTTCCAGGAATTCGTAGCGACGCTTCTTGGTTTCCAGATCTTCCTGAATGATCTCCGTGCCGGTGATGTCACTGGGCATCAAGTCAGGCGTGAACTGAATTCGTTTGAAGCTCAGGTGCAGCGATTCGGCCAGCGAGCTAACCAGCAGCGTCTTCGCCAGGCCTGGCACGCCTTCAAGTAGCGCGTGCCCGCGAGCGAACATGGCGACGAGAACTTGCTCGATCACGTCGGACTGACCGACGATTACCTTGGCCAATTCGTCGCGAAGCTTGCCATAGGCGTTTTCGCATTCTTGGACGGCGGCGACGTCGCTTTGGGAAATCGGATCGGATGCCATAACTGGGTGCCTCAACTCGAAGGACGATGGTTTTGATTTGAAGGAATAGGAGGAGCGCCTTTTAGTCGACGTTCTCGAAGTAACGGCGAAGTCGCTCTTCGTAACCAGGCGGAGGCGATCGCCGCACGCTGGCCCGAATCGATTGCTGAACGCCGGGTGGAAGTTTCGTGAACCACGGCTCTTTCTCAAACGAGCGAGCTACGGGATTACTGTTGCTGGTTGCTCCGGACGAAGCACTTTCTCCCTCGTTGGCTTCTTTACCGTCGGTAGCCTCGGTGGAAGTGCTCGCTTGGGAATTGGATGGTTGACTGCTTGTGGGTTGCCCCTGCATTGCATTCTGAGCCAAGGCGTCAGTCGGCGATGCTGGCTGTGAAGCGCTGGGATTGTCGAGCATTGCCGATGCCGGGGCAGACATGCCCAGCGGGTCGATCGAAGCGACCTGGTTGCCTTCGATCTGCCCATCGGCGATCAGTTCCGGCATTTGATCCCAGAGCGACTCCATCACCTCGGCCCCGGCCAGTGCCTGGGCAGTTACCTGTGGCGTGGGGGAAACCATCGAATTCCCCATTTCCGCCGATTGAGGTGGTTGTGCGGGACTGCCTGGCGATGGAGATTGCTGCGAAGCCATCTGCGAGGGACTGCCACTTTGCGGTGACTGACTGCCTGGCATCGGTGATCCCTGGGAACCTTCGGCAGGGCTGCCTGATTCTTGTCCTGGCTCGCCGGCGAGATCCCCTGGTTCAGGCGAACCGGCGGCGTCGGCGGGCTCACCCATGGCACCTTCTGCCGGCGTATTATTCATGGGTGACATAGGCACCGGCAGTCGCGACGCCGTATGCAAAGCTTCGCGAACCGGTTGATTGGCGATCTGCCCTTGCTGGGCCGCGTTGGCGGCAAGCTGCGTGGCCTTACGCTGCGAATTGGCAAATTGCCGCATCGATTCGGCAAGTTGGGAGGCAACTGGGTTCTTACTGGCCTCTGAACCCGCGTCTCCCTCACTCGCCGAATCGGCGGCGTTATCGGCGACGTTTTCTCCGGACGGCATCGGCTGCTCGCCCGCAGCACCCTCGGCGGCACCTTCGGGTGTTTCGCCCATATTGCCCTCGGCTGCGGCAGCTTCCGCATTGTTGGCCATGAACTGCTCGGAAAGCTGTTGAATCTTCTCACTCGAACCGGCGAGGTTATCCAACAGGGTGGCGATCTCTTCGGCGGCCTTTTTGTCGGCGGCAATCGGCTGACGACGCCCCGCCAACTCGGCACGAGCTTGTTGTACCTGTTCTTGTCGCTGCTGAGGTGTCGGTGCCTGAGACTCACCGCTGGTAGGGCTGTTGCCCATCGGCGTTTGGGGGTCGACGCCCACGGGGGTATTGGCCATCGGACTGTTTGCCATGGGAGATTGGCCCTCTGTGGAAGCTTCCGGCTGATTGCCAGCCTCACCGCTGCTGGGGGAAGCCGAATTCTCGCCAGCATTCGCATCCGAAGAAGCTTCCTGGTTGTTTCCCTCTTGGTTTGCGTTCATTGGGGAATTCTGTCCGCTGGCATCGTTCATGGCCATTTCATTCTGGCCAGCAGCGTTTTCCGGTGGCTTTCGCAGCCGGGCGGCCGCTTCGGGCGAGATCATCCCGGCCTCGTTCGCCAAGGCTTCCATCTGGGCCTGGGCTCCGGCAGGATCCTGCTGCTGGGGCATCGATCCTAGCGCGTCGTCGACGTTGTCGATCTGATCGAGCTGCTCGCCTGCGGTTTGGGCTAACTGATTGGCAGCTTCTTTCGCGGCTTCGCGAAGGGCCTTGGCGGCCTGGTTCAGCTTCTGTTGCGCTTCGCGCGATTGGGCCTGAAGCTCTTGAGCTTTTTTGCCGGTCGCTTCCGGCGACTGCTGCGGCTTGGCCATTTGCTTGGCGGCTTCGCTGGCTTTGTCGATTTGGCTTTGGGCTTGCTTCAATGCGTCGGCTGCTTGGGGAGCCGTATTCTTGGTCCCCTCGGCGACGCGGTTTGCCACGGCGGCGATGTCGCTTTGCGTTTCGGCCAGCGCCTCCATGTCTTGGTTTTGGCCTTGCTGCGGATCGTTGGCAACCTTGGCCGCGTCTCGTGAGATCTCTTGCTGTGCGGCGGCTGCCCGATCGAGGGCCTCGGCCGCTCGGGCTAATTCACCGATCTTGGTCGCTAGTTGTTGACGCTTGGCATCGGCAAGCGTGGAAGCAACGTTCTCCAGCGCCTGGCGGGTCGCATCGGTAGCGTTTTCCTGGGCTTGGGCGGTCTCTTCCTGATTGTCCGAGGTCGCTTGTTCGGCGGCGGCCGCGGCCTCGTTGGCGCTGGCTTTCGCTTCGGCGATCATCGGTTTGACGGCATCGGGAAGGTTCTCCGTCTTTGCCGCTTCCTCCAAAGCTTGCTTCGCTTCCTGTTGCATTTGAGCGACCGCGTTGGCGTTCTCGGGGTTCTTCTCGAACTGCTCTTCGGCGCTGGTCTGTTTCTCGAGTGCTTTTTCCAGATCCTGCTTCGCTTCTTCCAAAGCGGCGATCTGCTCGACACGCTCGTCGGCGCTGGCAACGTTGGGGGGAACGGCCTGTTCGATGAGCTGGTCTTTCAGCGTTTCGAGCTTGGCCAGCACTTCGTCCTGCTTTTCCACGGCGGCTTCTTGATCGGCTTCAAACAGCTCGGCAACGGCTTCGGCGGCCGACTGACTGGCTTCCTCCAGCGGCTTGACGTTCTCTGGCTGGCTGGTCATTTCTTTGGCGAGTTCTTCCAGCTTCTTCTGAATCGATTCCTGCTTCTGCGAGAGTTCGTCCGCTTTCTCTGGGGTCAACTCGGCTTGGGCGGTCTCTTCCTTGACGGTCTCCTGTTCGTCCTTTAGCTTCTCGATCTCGTTCATTGCCGATTCAAGGCTATTGTCGGCCAGGCCTTGGGCCTTTTGCAGATCTTCCAGAATCTTGTATAGGGCGGCCACGAACGCATCCTGATGGACGCTGGCGCCGGAGTATCGCCCTTCACGAATGCTGGTCAGCGCTCCTTGGACTTCTTCCGAGGCGTTTTCTTCTTTCAATATCTGCTGCCCGGCGATGGCCGAGTTGGCCAGCGATCCACCCCAGCCGCGCATGTCGAGCAAGGCTTCTTCCAGGTGATGGAACATCATGACCGCATCGGTCTGGCGCGACAGATTCGCCAAAGCGGCGGCGTCGCGCGATTCCATCGGCAACTGCGGCAGACCTCGGGTTTGGTCGGAAACGGTTTCCTGAACGGCAATCAGTTCCCGCACTTGAGCGTTCAAGCGAGCCAGCCGCATCCGGCGGTAAAGTCGCTGACGTTCGGCCATCAAGGTGAGCAGCACCTTGCGGACTTCGTCGCGTGCCTCGGTGATCGCCGTCACCCGTTCTTGTCCTTGAACTTCCTGGGCGAGGATCAGCTTCTGAACGACGCCCTGCATCTCGTTGCGGATCAGCTCGTCCAGGTTTTCCCGCATCTGCAGGATGTCGGCATAGATCGGAACTTCCGTCAGGCCGTTCTGCTTGAGCTGGGCTGCCTGAAGATCGAGCACCTGCGAGACCAACTGCCGCGTCAGGGCCTGGGCTTGCTGTTGGACGTACTGCTTGCGGCGCAAAAGGTTGACGTCGGTGTCTTGCGCAGTCGCCTCTGGCGGCAGCACGGCACCGGCCGTCATGACGAAGGTTAAAATCAAGCTGGCAAAAATCGAGCGTATCATTGGGTTTCTCCCAAGCCTAATTGCTGTTGGATCAACTCGCTCAGCATCTGTTCCGATTGCTTGTCGGCTTCCGCGATGGCAGCCAAGACCGTGCTTTCGTCACCAATTTCCAGATTAATCGGATCGCTTTGCCCTGGCATCTCGTGGGCGTTATCGCGAAAGTCGGTCGCCAGGAGCGTCACTTCGACGCGATCACCCACTTCCAATGCCCACGGGGAAAGATCAAGGGAAAATTCCCCTTCCAGTGAAGTCTGCGGAGGCTGATTCGCGGCGAAGGTCTTGAGGGGAACTTCCACCACGCGGGGGGCCGTCTGACCGTGATGAATCTTCAGCTGAAAGGCCAGGTTCGCCAAGCCAAAGTCATCCGACGCACGGTAGCGAACCACCGGTGATGCGGTCGCCAGGACGATATGGTGAATCGTTTGCAGCGAAGCGCTGGGAATCCGATCGGGCACCACGCGAATCGTTCCTCGAATCGGCGACGCCGGGGACAAGCCGAACTTGTCGACCGCGCTGAGCTGGTAGGTGACCGTTTCTTGAATGTTCGCGAGTGAAGCCTGCTGCCGATCAAGCTGCCAGGTGTTCTTCGCATCTGCGACCGGGGAAAGCTTGCTTACCGATTGCGATACGCCGCGCAGAAGGGTCAGCTGCGGAGCGTTCAGCTCGCGATCGGCCACGACCTGCAACGACACGTCACTTCCAGCCAGTACCGCAATGTGCGTCGAGGAGGAACTGTTGGCAAACTGAATGTTCTTCGCGTAGTCGGGCGGAGTCGCAGCAAGCTCAACCTTGAGTGCCGGCAAGGTGATGATTTCGATATTGAGCACCGGACTGACGGCATCGCCGGCGAAAACCTGGTACTGAATCGGTTGAATCAGTCGTGGGATCGCGTAAACGTACTCGCCGCGATCGTCATCGGTGGACTCGAGGGTCGCCGACGTCGATTCTCCCTTTTCATCTTCGAGCGTCACGCGACACGTCTTCGGCAAGACGCCTTGGCAGGCAATCGTCAGTTCGAGACCGCTGCCATAGCCGATCGGGATCGGCTTGGTCGGATCGCTCAGATCGACCTCTTGGCCATTGACTGAAATGGAGCTGATCAACGTTTTGGTGGGATAGTTGACGTTGGCCAACGTCAGCCGCTCGAAGAACGCGGAAACGTGCCGCGGAGCGAAAGCATAGGTCGCGGCGAACAGTATCGCGATCAACCCAACGACGAAGTACCGACTGGGTAGCCGGCGTGAATCGAATCCTTCGAAGATGTCGATCTCGTCCTTCAGTTCCGCGACATAGTCGACCACGGCTGCTTGCAGTTCGGACGATCCGATGGCCTGACCTTGTTCAAACTGAATGGCGGCAACCAGGTCGCCATCGATGCCGTGGGTGTGCTCGACCGAGATCGCCGTGTCGATGATCGACGCTCCCCAGCCACGCAGGGCGGAAATCGCATTTCCGAGGCCATAAGCCAGAACAGGAACGCTCACCAGCATCATCAGGCCGCGGTGTAGTGGGTTCAAGTTCAGACTGAAGTCCAACGTGAACCAAACCAACAGTGTGCCGGTGACCCAAAAGATAGCGGACGTCAGCGTCAGACCCACGCGCACGCGGTCGCGGGCATCTCTTAGTCGACGCAATTGCGTTTTCAGACTGCTAAGTTTCGAGGTGCTCATGCCAGGTTCGCTCGCTTTCGGGCAATCCATTCCGCCATCAATAGAGTCACCACGACAATGAACCATAGCGGCGTTCCCCAAATCGGGAAGCTGCGTGAGATTTCCTCGACGACCGGTTCCAGCTTGACGTCGTCGACCAGTTGACCGGCGTCCTGAAGTTCGTACGACTTGCCACCGGTTGAGGTGGCCATTGCTTTTTGAAGTGCCAGGTTTCGAGCCGGGTTACGTTGTTCGGCGGTGGCGCCGACGACGTCGAAGCGAATTTCGCTGGGCGATCCGTTGATCGGATCCGAGACGCGTGCGGTGAACCTGCCGGCCTCGAAAACCGGGACGCGGGCCTCAAAGCGGCCAGGTCGCGACTCGCTTAGCTGGATGAGCGACGGCTGGACGCCAGGCTCGTCCCCCAAAAAGACCTGAGCCTGAAGTCCTTCGGCTGGCAGGTCATCCATGGTGAGTGGATCGAAGTTTTCGTCGTAAGCTTCCACCGTCAGCAGAGCCCGGTCGTCAACCTGGTATTCCGGCTGGTCCATCGAAAGGACGAAACGCTTCTGGCTCCCCAGGGCATGACTCAACGCGAGTCGCGAAATTATCTGCGACCAGAACTGGCGATAGTAACGTTCGCCATGGATTCGGCGGAGCCGCCAAAGTTCGTTGAAGCCGATGTAGATGACTTCGCCGTTGCCGTAGCGCCGGGTCGCGATGAGCGGCTGTGGCGTTTTGCCGTCGGCACACACATCGGTCGGATGTTGAGCTAGGACATTGGCCTGCGAGTGAACGCCGAGCACTGGCTGATACCAGGGAAGTTCCCCCAGGTTTTCCCACGGCTTCAGCGGATCGACCGAGCTGCTGTCTCCTAACTGCATGATGTCGGCCTGTTTCCCCAGTGGCGTGATCTCCATGCGGAACGGCTTTGACGCGCGGATGGAAAGGGATCGATCGAGCTTCACCGGCAGCATGTCGGCGATCTCGGTATTGATTAGCTCGGAAGGACCATTGTTGGGACCGGAGACAATTACCAAGCCGCCGCCAAATTGCCCCACGAACTGCTTGAGCATACGCGAAAACCGTTCGTTGAGCGCCTCCGAGGGAACGTCTCCCAGGAAGATCACGTCGTTGGCAAAGAACTCGCTTCGCTGCGGCGTGAGGGTGGGGAGGAACATTTCATTCGCCTGACGCACTTTGGGGTCAGCCGAACGGAGGAAGGTACGGAAACCTTCCATGCCGACCAGGCGGTCACGGTGGAACACTTCTTTCACGAAACGCCATTCCCAGGTCGGCTCGTTCTCGATGAACGTCAGGCGGATGTAATCGTCCACGATATTGACGGCTCGCGACGACTGGTTGTTCTGTTCGCTGACTTCCCCTGGTAACACATCAACTGAGGCGGAAATCAGGAAACGGCCCGACTGCTGCGGAATGAAGGGAAACTCGAGGTATTGGATCGACGTATCGAATACGGCTGCCTGCGTACCGACGATGATGTCTTGGCCGCTTGGTTCCACGACCGACTCGCCCTGCATGGGACGCGCGGTGACGGTGACCTGGGCCGATTCCCCTTCGGCACCAGACTGGCTGACGCGAACGGTGATGGTGGAGCGTTCTGCCTTTTTCATCTTCAGCGGAGGCTGGATCTCGACTTGCAGGTCACGCGTCGAGACGGCACCGATTCCGATGGGGTAAATAGGAACGCCCAGTCGATCGAGTGGCGTCGGATCGTTGTGTCCACTGGAACCAAGCGGAGCCGTACCGGAGTTGTGGGCGAAGTCGCTGAACATCACCACGCCTCCCAGTCGCCTGGAAGATTGGTTACCGAGGTCGGTGATCAATTCACCCAGGGCAGTTACTTTGCCGTTGGTGGTCAGTTCGGCGGCAACCGCTTGGGGCGAGGATGGCTCGTCATCGTTGCTGGCACTCACGCGGCGGGCCACGCTGGTCGATTCACCGTCGAAGACGAAGTACTCGATCTCTAAATCGTGTTCGTCACGTAGCTGGTTGATCAGGTTGTCGTCCGCTTTTTCCAAGTACGCTTTCACCCATTGCTGTCGGGTCAGGGCAGGGGGAGCGGCCTGGCTACCGGTTCCTTCCGTTCCGACGGCTTTGCTCAGAGCCGACAACTCATCGGGCGTGAGGTTGTCGCGAATGTTCATGCTTTCGGTGCCGTCGAACACCAGGTAAAGCACGGGTTTCAGCATGCGGTTGGCGGTCAGGCGAACGGTAGGGTCGGCCAGGGTAACGACCAGCATCACCAGAATCAGGGCCCGGGTCGCGGCTAAGGCGGCGGCCGGCAACCGGCTGAGTCCCGTTTGAATCCGTGTGTAATACCAGACCGCGAAACCGATCGCCGCCAGGCAGCCGACTAGCAGCCAGGTTGGATCGACCGCCGCCCAGGGCGCAGCGAACGAGAAGCTAACGCCGTCGACCGATTCGACGTCGCTAATCCCGAGAAGCCAACCTATTACTTTTGAAATCATTCCGTTTCAATCACGATGAGGCCGAAGGGGCCGACTGCGAGCCAGAACGTCGATCAACGATCCAGGCCAACCACGACGGCATTGCCGCCACGGTCATTTCGACAATCAGTAAAACGATGACCAGCGCGATCAACCATTGCCACCACGAATGGCCGGACATCGGCAGACCACTGCCTCCGATCAGCTGCGCGCTATCCTGCCAGCGATATTGCGGCGGCAAGTTGAGACTGGCGAACTGATCTGGGTCGAGCCGTGCCAACTGCGATTCCCACGGCGTGGACGTCCCACTAATGGGAATGCGGAACTGCGAGCGTGCTTCGACCGCGTCGCCGGAGGCATCTGTTGGCTCTCGGTCCGACAGCCAATAGATGCCGGCCGAATCGAGGTTGTCGATCAGCACGCCCCGCGTTTCCTCGTTCAAAAAGCGAGGAGAAACCGAGCTGACGATGCCGCTGTCCGGGGCAATCAGTTGAATGCTGGAGTCACCCACGCCTGGCGGAATCGGCAGCAAAGCCGTTTCGCCGACGGCGAAGTTGTACCGCTGGAAGGTCGATGCCAGTTGATTTCGCAAGACGCGATCGAAGATCAATACCGCGTTGGTGCTCGGCAGGGTTGACCACTGGGAACTGATGCCGGAACTGAAAAAAACAATCCGGCCTGAGCCGACGTGCCGCTCGACGACGAACTCGACGCCGTTATCGAACTGGGCGATGGTGGTGGCAGGAATGTTTGCAGTCACGTTTTCGGCGTTGTCGCCTGACCGCTCGATCGTCGAGACAGGCGGCGTCCAGGAGAGCCACTTTTCTTCCAACGGCGGCAGGTTGCCGGCCTGGTTTGCAGCGGCTTGCGAGTCGTCTTCATCGGTGGGCACGACCGTCTTGAAGAAGAGCGCATCGGTGTAGAGATCAATCAGTTGCGTTTCTTCCAGGTCGGCCAGGCGGAAGTAAGAGTGGTCGAGCAGCCCCTTGCCTGAGATGCGGAATGGTTGGAGGTCATCGGAAAACTCGCTCAAGCTCTGGCCGACGGCGTTGGGCTGAAGCGGTTTGGGAAGAATGCCCTGACCGCCTTGCCAGGCGACATCATTCCAGGCATGTGGATCGAAGTCTCCACCGGCGGCAATCGCCAGTTGGCCCCCTTGCTCGACGTACGACCGAAGCATGCTGACCAGTTCGACCGAAGGGGACTCGATGCCGGCCACCACCGCCAGGCGAGCTTCCCTTAACGCCGCACGCAGCGGCTCTCCTTCGGCTTCACGCTGAGAAAGGTGGATCGGACGAATGAGGTGCTGCTCTTCGCGGCTCGACTCGGTTTGCGGACACAAGAGTTGCCGTAGAACCCATGTCTCGCCGAGTCGTCCTAACGCCGGGGACTCTTCCGAATCGCTCCATTGGTCGATGAAAACAACGGGAGTCGAGGCCACCAGCGGTACAACCAGCGAACGCGAGTCATCGGCCGGCAAGGCGTCGCCGGCGAGCGATACGGTCAAGGGAATCGAAGACATGCGGCTCGGGTCGACTTCCATCGCGTCGAAGACGTAATCAAACGCCAGCGTTTGAACCGAATCTCCTTCCGGGAAGTCGGCGAACTTGGTCTCGACTTCGTTGTCGCGAACTTTGAACGAGATCGCCACGTTCGATCGGGGTTCATCCCCCTGGTAGCGAACGCGGGCCACGATGCGGGTCGGCATGCCGACTTCGGCCATGCCATCCGGTAGGCCGAACTCTTCTACCCAGGCGTTGCCAGGCGTGCTGGCATCGGTGCCGACCAGGATCACCGGCATCTCTTCCTCAGGCGGATTGCCGCGAGCCAGACGTTGCCACTGCGATGCCTGTTGATCGCCGAACACGACCACGTAGGGAGAAAGAGACGGCGTCTGCTCGGCCAGTCGGCGGGCCTGATTTAGCGCGTGGGTCAGTTCGCCAGGGCCATCGGTGGCGACGATCTTGTCAATCGCATCGGCGGCATCGGTGCGGGAAGTAAACGGATCGGTAATGCGGCGCGACTGCGCACCACAAAGTGCAACCACCGAGATTTGACTCGCGGAGGGAAGCTTTTCCAGAAACTGCTTGGCCTGCTCGCGAGAGGTCTCGAAGGCGGAGCCTGAGATCGATTCGAGCGAGTTGCTCATGCTGTTATCGAGCACCAGAATCGCGTGCGGCGGCTTCGAGGTCCCTGGCAGCGCGGAATCGGTACTGGTGAAATAAGGACGGGCGAGTGCTAAACCGAACAGCAGCAGCGCCAGCGCCCGGAGTGCCATCAGCAAGAGGTCGCGAATTCGCAGCAGCCGTCGGTTCGACTGCATCGCTTCGAGCAGGAAGTCCATCGCGGCCCAGTGGATGGTGCGATAGCGATTCCGATTCATCAAGTGAATCAGCGCCGGACCGGCCATCATCATGGCGCCGGCAATCGCGAATCCAGAGGCTACGAAATAGGGAAACATAGGGGATGAGTATTGGGGGCTATCGTGACTTAGGGACTAACGGCCAGCATCTTGTTGGAACGACTCGATCCGCCCTTCTTGCAGGATGGGCAGATAACGATTGGGCATCGCCAAGATGAAACATCCAACCGCCGTACCATAGAGGTCGCCAGGCATGTTGTTGACGTGGGCGCCGGCATGCCACATTCCATGATATCTCAGATCTTCGGGTTTATTGAATTGCGAGTCGATGACCGCATCGCGAAGAGCCGGGTACGAACGCTTCCAGTCTTCGCCGCCGGTCTGATATAACGCTTGTCCAACGTAATACAGCGTGTAGGCATCGAAGGGAAGATGCCCGTTGTTCTTGTTCTTCTTTTCTTTCAGCTTGGCAATTTCGGCATGAATCACTTCCATGTTTTTGGCAATCCGCCAGTCGTCGTATTGGCCGAACTCTTGCAAGCAGACGACGCCGGCGGCAGCCATGGCCAGCGAGGCCTTGCCGCCGTGTCGCGTGTACGTGAACTGCCCGGGGTACTTCTGCTGTTCCGCTTCGGAAGCATCGCGTGAAACGCCCTCGGGGCTGTAGTGTTCGCGTACGCTTCCGATGGCCAGGTCGACCACTTCCGGGGCGACTTCAATACCGGTATCCATCGCACTTCGCAGTGCTTTGGCCTGCATCACGGCCAGGCTTAGATCGTGCCCGTTATCTCGCCGGACCGCGCGATAATCCCAGCCGCCATCTTCGGCCTGGGTGAACGCGATCAACTTGAGTGCGCGATCCAAGACCGGATTGATCCGTGAATCGTGGGTCATTCCGTGCGCTTGCCCCAGGACGAACGTCGTGAGCCCGTGGTTGTACATGTCACGCTGCGGATCGGCGACATTCAGCAGCCCGGAAGGACGAGGGCTGGAAAGAATCTTGTTGATGGCTCGGTCGAGTGGTTGCCCATATTTACCGCGCCCAGGGGCATGACCGTCGGCCATGAACGCCAGCGCCCCCATCCCAATCAGGCCCAGATCATCCGATTCCCAGTCTCCATTGGGGCCTTGGTTTTGGGCCAGCCAATTCAGACCGCGCTCGAGTGCTTGAGTGCTTTCAGGAGTGACTTCCCACTCCCCTTCGGCCATAGCGCGCGAGCTGTACACGGCGCCAAGCGTCAGGAGGGTCGAAAAAATCAGAATTCGGGAAAAGGACATATAGCCTGGCCCAGGAAAAGGGGGCGCCAGTAAAAACGGACGCTCGTCAATCATTTTTGGAAATTAGCCGTGCTAAGCGTCATCTCTGCATAGCTATGGCCCTGGGCATGGGAATCGTTTCGCGAAAAATAGGTCAGTCGACAAATTTCGGAAGAATTACCACCGGGCCGAGCCAGTTGCCAGACGAGGGCGCCGAGACCTACTGGACCACCATCAGCCGGCGTTCGTCCTTGTTCTTGTCTTCGCTTTGCCAGAAATGCCATTTGTCAGGCCCAAAGAAGAGGGGGCCAGCCGCTGGCAGTTCCTTGCCGGGTACCTCGATCGACTGAAGCTCGCTCGTTTCGCCTGACCGAACATCGAGACGCACCACTTGCATCGTCCCCTTTTGATCCTTCTCTTCCGGCCCCCGATAGGTCAGGCCAATCAAGGCGTCCTGGGTGATATGCCACGAGAGAAGGTTTTCAGGCTTGGCTACCTCAGACGTAACCTTGCCCCCTTCTGCCGATACCAGCAGCCATCGGTCTGGCTGTTCAACAAGCAGCGTCTGGTCGTCGAGCAGTTCGATCGATTGCACATCGGTCCCTGGCAGGGTCCAGCGGAGCGTGCCGGTCGCCACGTCGAAGCATTCCAGGCGAAGCGCACCCGCGTGGAACGAGATTGCCTGATCTCCCAGGATCTTAATGTTACTCAGCTGCTGGGCTGCCCACCGCGAATCGATCCTTTGGGGAAACGTCAGTTGCTTGCGGACCCATTGCAAGTGACCAGAGATATCGCACGATGCCAGCACGCCACCCAGATCGATCAAGAGCTGTTCGCGATGTGCGACCACGTTGCCAATTCCTCGGTCGAACCAGGTATCACGAATGCGAAACAGCGGATGGCTGTCGAGGATCTCGCCGGTGGATAGATCGACCCGCGAAAGTCGTACGGCATAGGTCGATTGAGAAACTTCCCGTAGCGTCACGATCAGCACGCGCCCCTGAACGGAAACGGGATCGGTGGCCAGGACCATCTGATCATCGAGATTCGTTACCCAACGCTGGTCCCCTGTTTCGCGATCGAACCCGTACAGAGCAAACCCTTTCTCATGAAGCATCCGCGTGACGACCATGTCGCCAACCAGCAAGGGGACGCAACGCGTGTAAGGAAAGGCGTGCGCCTTACCGCGGTCCTTGTCCTTCTCGGATCGCTTCCACAGTTCTTTCTGGTTTTTCAGATCGAGCTTCCATAATTCAAACCGATTGCAGAGGAAGGCCTGGTCGCCGGAGGACGTCATTCCGAGGGACTGGCCGTGCCAATCGACATGCGAATCACGCACGGCGGATGGAACTCGGTCTTGCTCGCGTCCCCACGATCCCCGCAGCACGACGTCGCTCGGTTGGATCGAGGCCATGGCCGGCCAGGCCGCATTGGCTGCTGGGTTGGCATCCGCTCCGGCGACTTCCTGCTGCGCTGCGTGGGTGCTGCGGATTACAGCCGTTTCATTGATCAAGGAGTTCGCTGAGAGGGTCTTCGAACCAATCGAAATCGATCCGTTCGGTTCTGCCTGGTCGCCTGACGGCATGTGCCCTAGCATGAGCAGGCGAGCATCAACCTTCGATTTCAACTCACCCTCTGCCGACCGAGCTGCTTTGATGTAGTGCTGTAGCGACGAGGCAAAGTCGCCAGCCGACGTGGCTTGATCGCCGAGCCACAAGTGAGCTTCGGCAGCGGCCTTGGTATCGAAGAACTGGAGCGTCACCAACTCGACCACCTTGCGATCGCCGCGCTGGATGGCGGAGTTCACACGCAGTTGAGCCAGGTCGGCATGTTCCTTTTCCATTTGATGCTGCAAGGCTTCATGATTTTGCACGGCCATTTGGATGGCAGCCGTCACCGAGAAGAGGTGATCGGGATCGCTGCCTGAGGGGGCCAGCCCTTCGGCGGCCGACTCGGGAATCTGCGTAATCAAGCGACACGCATCCGCGATCGCGTCACTATCCAGAGCGGCGTTGAGTTCCGCGCTGATGTTGTACGCTTCCTTGCTGAGGTCCTCGACCAACAACGAGGTCGAACGACCTTCGGTCAGGTAGTCGGCATCTTGATTGGCGCGATTCGAGTGACGTACGGCGATGCCGCCTGCCCAGTTAATAATGGGGAAGTCGCTTCGCACTTTGCGTGGGTCGTATGAGTAGTAGCGACGCATCGCTTCGCAGCTGTCAAGGATGTCGTTCCAGCGTTCCTGCTGAATTGCTACTAGCATCTCGGCGTTGAAGCGCTCTTGCGAGAAGTATCCCATCGGATCGCGATTCATCGTCGGCAGATTAAGCAGTTCGCGCCGGAATGCGGCGTAGTCTTGTCGCTCTGGGGTAGTCAGTTGCTCTTCGAAGAGCTGCCCCAGACGTTCTTCGCACCATCCGATAAAGCGTTTCTCACTGTACTCCAGTGGCCATGTCTTGGTCAGAGCGAGCATGTCCTTGATGACTTGCCGCTTGTCGGCATTGCTGGGGGCTGCCTCAATTGCTTCCGTACAAAGGTCCTTCATGTGATCGTACGAAGCTCCGACGCACGAAAAGCGACGCAGACGCGTGGCCAGGTCCGCAGACAGCTTCGATCCATCCGGCAAGGTAAACGGCTCGCTGGCGTAGGGAGACTCTCCCAACTCTTTCCAGTTGACCTGATCGACCTTCGCCCAATGCTCTTGAGGGAAGAGCCGCGTCAGTCCCGACAGCTCGCGCACTACCATCTTTTTAAGGGTGAGGCGGTGGTCTCCTTCGACTTTGGCCGACGAAATGCCGACGTGATTGTAGGTGCCCTTGGTATCGTTGTCCTCGCTGGAAAGCAACGCCCAGTGCTCGCCGTCGAGGCTGATCCAACCGCGAGTTTGACCTCCACCGGCCAGCAAGCGAACCCAAACGTGATCTCCCACTTGCGTTGCCGGATGCTCCAGCGGGTTGCGGTCCACCTCGTGCCCGGCATCCCAGATGTAAGAGAACCGCGCGTAAAGTTCATCCGTCTTGCGGTTCCGATTGAAGACGAGCCCATCTTGGGGAGACGGCACTTCCGCCGTTTCTCCCTCCTGGGGCGTTTTGGCAGGCTGCGTTAAGAACACGCCGTGCGATCGGTCGACGCCAGTTAGTTCCAGTTCGACCATACGCAGGCCGTAGCCGGGGATCGGTACGACGGTCCAGCTGTGGTTCTCGGGATTCTTGCTGACCAGCGACAGCGTTCCGTCGGCGTTCTTTTCCAGCGACGCCTGCTCGGCCAGTTTCGACTGCCAGGGGAGATCCGCCGTGCGGTCGATCACGACTTGCTGTGGGTATTGCGGTTGTGCCTCGGGTAGTGACGCGAGCGGCCAAAGATTCATGCGGCGAATAATCGACTCCCCTTCAACGTAGATACGATCGGGCGGCGAGGGCAGCGGTGTGCGGATGACTTCCACGTCGCCGCGGTAGAAGACCAGTTCGCTCGTCGTATCGTCGAAGAAGAAGGCCACTGGCTGATAATGCCGCGCCGGGCCCCGATGCTCACGGTAAGCATCGTTGGCCTGCAGTCGAAGGCTCTTGGGTTGGATGCCATCTTCCCCGGCGGTCATCGCATACGCATACCAGGGTGAATAGTCGTGTTCGTGGCGGACGATGCTCACGCCTTGGTCGCCACAGTAGAAATGAAACCGCACGCGATGCGTTTCCGACAATTCAAATCGCAGCGCCGCGTGTGAAGGGAACTTCCCCCGCAGGCGAAACCATCCCTTCATCTTCGTTTGGGGGCGATCGCCATCGCGAAACTCCTGGATTTCAGCGGGAAGCTTGGCGGAAGCTTTTGCCAGCCACGAATCGAATTGAGCGCGGGTCAACGAATCGCGGCGATCGGCGTCTGGCAGCGAGGTCAGATGGGCAAACGTCAGCGGGGGCACGTCACGTGGAACGAGGGCTTCTTCTTCAACAGGTACGTCTCGCGCTACCGGCTCAGGCTGAGGTTGTTTCTCGTCGGGTTTGTTGTTGTCCGCAGTTTGATCATCCCGGTGCGTCTCCGATGGATTCGTGTTTCCCATCGGCGAGGTGTCTGACGACCGCGCGGTAGTGCGCTGCGAAGGATCTGGCTTGCCGGTTGTATCGACCGTTGAGGGGGACGCGTCCGTTGCCGCGATATCGTTCGATTTCGACTCGATCTGAAGCTGATAGTAAACGCCGGCAGAAACGCCGACGAATAACACCAATGCAAGCGTCAGGCTTAAAACCAAACGCGAACCAGAATTCTGACGCTGCTTGCGTTGCATCATCTTTTGCACGAACTGATCTGGCGTATCGCCGGAGGCACCCAGCGCATCGACCAGGTGATGTTCCATCCGCAGACGCTCGGAGAGGGCATCGCGCAGTTGGGAGGATTCCGGCAACCGCGCGCGGAGATGGCGAATCTGGTCGAGCGTGAGGTCATCGATCGAGCTCTCTTGCACAAGCACGATCAGTTCTTGGTCATTCATCCGAGGCGATCCGCGACTTTCGTGTGACGCATTCTTTGAGGGCCTGACGGGCACGGAAAACGAGAAGCTTGACGGCCCCTTCGCTGCGCCGCATCTTTTCCGCGATTTGGGCCATTTTCAGACGAGCGAAGTAATGCATTTTCAATGCTTCGTGAGCCGAACTACCGAGCATCTCGATGCACGAATGAAGCCACCCGTGCACGATGCGATAATCGGAGCTGTCGTCCTCAGTCAGCGAGTCGAGTTCCAGGCAAAGCTCGGTCCACTCGACTTCCTTGCGGCGCTTGTTGCGGCGAATGTGTTCGCGGAGGACGTTCCGGGCAACGCCCAAGAGCCACGGCCGAACCGGCACATCGCCGCGAAAGCGAACCTTGCCGGCCAGACACCGCAGAAAGACTTCCTGGCACAGATCGTCGGCATCGGTCGGGTCGACCATCCGGGAACGGAGATAGCCAAAGACGAACCCTTGCTGTCGCTGGACGAAGGTCCCCAAGGCTTCGCGATCGTTGGACTGCAAGGCCTGAATCAGAAGCGCATCCTCTTCCGCGGCTTTTACACGGTCGTACTGCACAAAGGCGGATTCGGTCTGCGACGCGACATCTTGTGCGTCAGAAACCGTCTTTGTTGCGGAAGGGGGTAACGACATTACGGAACTCGGTAGGACTTATGCGGGCGTAGATCGAATGACCGATCGCAAGTCAATCATATAAGAACAAGGACAAATCCCGCAAACGATTCGCGAGATTCTTCGGGGAGGAACATAAGAAAGCGGAGCCATCCGGGGGACAGCTCCGCTTTTTCTTGTTGCAACAGTTATTCAGCGCGGTGCGAACTAGATCAGGTCAGCCCAACCTTCGCGGTACTTCGGCTTGATGATCTCCGCGACTTCCGGAGCGTTCTTGGCTTCCAGGTTCTTGGCATCCCATTCGATGACCTTACCCTTGCCCGATTCACCGGTGGTCCAGACCGACAGGTTACCCAGCAGGATGGTTTCCGACAGCGGACCGGCGTAGTTCGGGAAGTTCGACATGGGCTCAGGACCGCCCTTGATGCCATCGACGAATTCCTTGAAGTGACCCGGCGAACGCGGAATCGATTCGGCTGGACCTTCGTAGTCCTTGTACTTTTCTTCCGGCAGCAAGTGGAACTTGGCACCGTAATCGTTTGGCGAGTAGATCTTACCGGCGTCGCCGATCAACAGGCTGCCGCTGCTGGACAGCTTGCCGTTATCCAGCGGCAGGTCCTTGGTTAGTTCCGGAGCTGGCAGCTTACCGCCGTCGTACCAGTACATGGTAACCGGAGCACGACCGTCGAGTTCTGGGAACTCGAACTTGATGACCGACCACTTCGGATAGGTTTGGCCGTTGTGGCCGGACGATTCGGCTTCGACCGAGATCGGATCACGCAGGTTCAATGCCATGAAGGCCATGTTGAACGTATGGCATGCCATGTCACCGAGAGCACCGGTACCAAAGTCCCACCAACCACGCCACTTGAATGGGTGATAAGCGTCGGCGTATTCACGGTAAGGCGCTGGGCCGATGAACATTTCCCAATCCAGCGTTTCTGGAATGGGTTGTGGTTCCGGCTTGGCAATACCTTGCGGCCAGACAGGGCGGTTGGTCCAGACGTGAACTTCGTTCACGTTTCCGATGCCGCCACCTTGGATGATTTCCGCAGCACGACGAACGCCACGTTCGGCCGTACCTTGGTTACCCATCTGAGTCACGACCTTGTTTTCCTTAGCGATTTCGCCCAGGCGACGTGCTTCCCAGATGCTGTGGGTCAGTGGCTTCTGCGTGAAGCAGTGCTTGCCCATCTTCATGGCCATGGCCGAAGCAGGAGCATGCGAGTGGTCTGGGGTACTGACGGTGACGGCGTCGACCTTGTCGCCCATTTCGGTCAGCATAGCGCGGTAGTCAGTGTACTTCTTCGCGTCCGGGAAGCGAACACCCGCTTGTTCCAAGCGTTCTTTGTCGATGTCGACGATGGCCACCATGTTGCCGGCGCGTCCAGCATCATTCGAATCGCTCGAACCTTTACCGCCGATACCGATGCTGGCGAAGTTGATCTTCTCGTTAGGGGACTTCGTCTCTTGGGCCTGCACACCACCGGCAGCCCAGAAGCCAGCACCGGCAGCCGCCGTCAGCTTCATGAAGTTACGACGATTCTCGTTAGAACGCATGTACTTATCTCCTCGTTGATTTGCAAATCCGTTGCTTCTGTCGGGCCTGGTGCTCAAGAAAGAATTACAAAGCGGGCAAGACCGAAGAAGCGGTAATTAGCGAAAAAGGAAAGGCTGGAAGGGAAACTAAGGTGGCAGGATAGGACGACAACTTGGCCGTGACCGCACGCAAAGTACAGACCCCTCGTGTGCCGCCTAAGTTGTCAACTTAGCGATTAGATAAGCTTTATGCAATCAAACCCGGCACAAAATTACAAGATTCTCGGGCTATTTTCCAATGCAAAATCGGGAAAAGATCACGTCCAGTATGTCATCCGTATAGACCGCGCCCACAACCTCTGAAAGCTGACCGATGGCGTAACGAATCTCAGAAGCGATCAATTCCTCAGAGTGATATCCCGCGATGCCATCCAAACAGGTGGCAAGTGCCCCCAGCGTCTCTTCAATCGCGCCCAGGCAGCGGATCGCTGAGCTGGGGACCAACGTATCCTCCGTCAGCTCCAACTCCGTAAGTTTAGCCACGATGGCTTGTTGGAGAGCTTCGATGCCAGTTTTCGCCTTCGCGCTGGTCGCTTGCGAGGCGAATGCCGGGCACTCTGTTTCCAGGCAGTCGCATTTCGTGGCCACGATCAGCAACTGATCCGCGGGAATGCGCCGGCTCAGCTCACGGTCTTGCTCCAACATGCCTGCCTGGGCATCGACGCATAGAATTCCAATGTCACAATCTTCGGTGGCAAATCGGGTTTGATCGGCCATGAATTTTCGGATCACGTCGCCTTCCGGTAGTTCGTGCCCAGCCGTATCGACCAATTCGAGATCGACGTTCTGCCAGTGAACCTTGCGAGTAATGAAGTCGCGCGTGGTACCGGAGACTGGTGACGTGATTGCCTCGTCCGATCCGGCCAGGGCATTGAACAAGCTGCTCTTGCCGGCATTGGGCAGTCCCAGCAGAACGACCTTGGGGATCGACTGGTTGGTCGATCGCGACTGAATCTGATCGCGAAGTCGAGCGAGCGAGTCGTATATGCAGGTGACGCGCTCGCGGAGTTCTTCCATCTCGATGAACTCGATGTCTTCTTCCACGAAATCGAGACCTGCTTCCAGCAGCGCTAACAGCTCGATCAGATCATTGCGTGCGTTTTGCAGTGGGCCAGATAGTCCACCAGAGAGTTGCCGCAGCGCCGATTGGAACCGCTGCTCGCCATGGGCGTCGATCACTCCCAGCACCGCTTCAGCCTGGGTGAGATCGAGCCTGCCGGCCAGAAAGGCTCGCATCGTGAATTCGCCTGGCTGAGCCAAACGTGCCCCCGCGCGGCGCAGGTCGATCAACACGAGGTCGGCGATCGCGCGGCTTCCCAGCAGATGGATTTCGACCTGCGGCTGCCGGGTATAACTGCGTGACGTGGGCCAGATCCAGAAGTCGGCCAACAGCGTTCGCTCGCCAGGCAGGCAGATCTCGCGCTGGATGACTTGCGAGCCGCTGAACGTGACGTCATCAGGCCGCAGTGTTACGCTTAGCGCGAGGCGGACGGCCTCCGCGCCGCTCAGGCGGACGATGGACCTGCCGCCGATACCTGGCGCGGACGATATCGCGACGATCGTTTGTTCCAGGTCCATAGCTATGCAGCACCTTGCAGGTTGCTACTTTTTCTTCTTCGCCTGGCGGACTTTCGGCTGCTTGATCTCTTCCTTCTTCGCCTCGACCACCACTGGGATGTTCTTCGGCTTGGGAAGCAGCTTCCGCTCGACGATGCCCCAGATGCTGGAGGTGATGAAGTAGATACACAGGCCCGAAGGAACTTTGAAGAACATGACCCCCATGAAGATCATCATGATGGTCATGATCCGCTGCTGCATCGCTTGTTGTTCGTCTTGCGGCGGCGGCATGAACAGCTTCTGCTGCACGAGGAACAGCGACACGGTGACCAGCGGCAAGATGTTCAGGTAAGGACCCAGGCTCGGGAAGCCGGTCGGACGTGAGAGGAACTCCGGCATCCAGTTGGCCCAGTACAGCAGTTGATCGGGAGCGGCCAGGTTCGAGCACCATGCCAGGCCTGGAATCAGCGGTGCTTGACGCAGTTGGAAGTCGACCGCCAGTGCCCGGTAAAGCCCCAGGAAGATCGGCAATTGAATGAACATCATCAAGCAGCCACCCACCGGGTTGAAGTTGTGCTTCTTGAACAGTTCTTGCTGCGCCTTGAGACGTCCTTCCGGGTCGTCTTTGTATTGATCGCTGATGCGTTTGATTTCCGGAGCAAGGGCCTGCTGAATCTGCATGTTCTTGGCCTGCTTGCGGCTGATTGGGTGCATCGCACCACGCACCATCAGCGTCAGCACGATGATCGCCAGACCATAACTCCCAAGCACGGAATACAACCCGTGCAGCACGACCAGCAAGATCGACGAGACCGGGCTGAACCAACCATAGTATTCGACCTTGCCAAGCCCGTAGTGCTGCAGCACGTCGGTCTTCTTCGGCCCGGCAAAGATACGGAACTTCTGGTTGACCGTTTGCCCGCCGCCGATTGGATAGGCTCGGCTTTGCAGGGTGAACGTGCAGTCCGTTTTCGGTTCGTACGATTCATCGATCGGAGCGATCGGAGCCGCGGTGGCCTCGGCCAGATCGATCGAGTTCGAACTGTTCTCGTGATCCAACAGCAACGAACTGTTGAAGTACTGGGCGTCGACGCCGGCATACTTCGTTTTGACGTTGGTGTCTAAGTTGTAAAGGGGCGTCTGAGGATCGGCCCCTTCCTTCTGGGCTTGCTCGACCAGGTCGTACACGGTGAACAACCGGTAGTCGCTGCCATCTTCCGATTCCCACGTCACGTCGCGGATGCCGGCGGTGCCGAAGCCGTGGCTGATCTTGTGGGCGTACCACCAACCTTCCAGCGGCAGCCCCGTGGGACCGAGCTGCTTGTAGGCCACGCTGAGCGACTCTTCCGACTCGTTGTGCAGTTCCAGGTCGTAGTCGATATGGAAGCCCTCGGCGTCGGTCATCTCTTCGGTGACCTTGGTCAGCTTAAACTTCTTAACCAGACGCAGCTTGCGGTTGTCTCCCAATTGCTTCAGGTCGCTGGGGAACAACGTCATCTCGAAGTGGACTTCGTTCTCTGAAACCTGCGTGGTCTTCCAATTGCCATGGATCAGCGACGGCAGGCCTTTGATCTCGGCCAGACTTTTGTACTGGGCAGCCCCTTCCCGCGCGGTGAGCGAACCGACCTGGGCGAGCGTCGTCAGGTAGGCAGGCGGGTGGACGTATTCCTGCGGCAGGCCATTGGCCCCGGTGATGGTCGAGACGTCTGGCTTAATGACTTCAATCGGGTGTTTGCGAAGCGCCGCCGTAAAGACGATCTTCTCCGGCTCTTCCCCTTCGGTTGCCGAAGGACGCTCAACAGTGACTTCGATCTCACCGCGCGGTTTCGTGCCGCGCATCGCTTCCTGGAAGCTCTTGATATCGCTGATCGGTTGATCGTTGACCGAGACGATCGTGTCGCCGACTTTCAAACCGTTGGCGGCCCCTTCGGTCTTGGCGATGGCCTGGGCGGCCGGCGTGCCGGGACCGATGACGTTGATCTTCACGCCGTGGCCATCGGTTTCGTCGAAAGCCAACTGGCCGAGATAGCCCCCGTCGTCGTCGTGCTCGTAGCTTTGATAGTTGGGGTTACTCAGTTCCACGCGGTGAACCGACGCCCCTTTGGAATCGAGCGTCACCAGCATGCGGTATCCGTCTTCCGGATTGACCGAGCCGAGCGTCGCGAACTGGCGATCGTAGGTGACCTTGTCTTCTTCTGCCGGAACATCGTTCCCATCGCCGGGCTTGCCGTCCTTGGGGCCGTTCGCATCGGTATCGACCTCGACAATCTCCTCTCGCGCATCGTCCGGCTTCTCCTCCGGCTTGTTCATGTTGCTCAGGAGGTTGAATGTCAGCAGCAGCGAAGCGGCAAGAAAGATGAACGTGATGTGGCGCCGTTCCACGAGCGAAAGTCCTTGCGATGAAAACCAAAAATGAATCTACCGAATCATTTGGAAATGATAGGGTGACGGGGACAGCCCCAGCGGTGCAGCTTTTAAAGAGGTGGATTACCTCCTTATTTGCAAAGTGCCGGGTGTCGACCAATCCGCCCTATTCTCGCGTTTAAGTGCGGTCTTGGAAACGCCACAAGGCTTCTTCGCCACCAGATACGCGACATTTGCCGAAAAACGGGTGAGTTAGGCAATATATCGCGAAAAGAAATTAGTGTCCCTCGTAGAGACGCTCGCCTTGAGAGTCGTCCAACTCGTCGATCGCGCGGATTTTTTCCGCTACCGTGTCGATCGAGTACTCGACGCGGCGGAATTGGACCGTTTTTTCATCCACGATCACGTAGCAGCTCCGCGGATCGCCATCGCGCGGCTGGCCGACGCTGCCCACGTTGATCATCGCCTTGTCCCCGTTGAAGCGATAGGTGCTGTTCTCGAAGTCGGTCGGGCACATGAACTGGGCCGACTCGTAAAACACGCCAGGGACGTGCGTATGTCCTTGAAAACATACATTCGGAACGAGTGCGAAGATCTTTTCCAGCTTCTTCGGGTTGTAGATATCTTCGGGGAAAACGTACTCGCACAGCGGATTGCGGGCCGATCCGTGCACAAACAGACGGTTGCCTTCAGTGTGCGTTCGCGGCAAGCCACACAGGAAGTGCCAGCGGCCGAGGGTCGTGTCCTGATCTTCCCCACTTTCCAGCTGTTTCCGCGTCCAAAAGATGGCCTGCTCGGCGCCGTGGCTGAAGCCTTCCGGGTCGAATAGCGCTGCCTGATCGTGATTGCCCAGAATGCACAGATCGAACTTCCGCACGATATCGACGCATTCCCGAGGGTTCGGACCGTAGCCGACGACGTCGCCCAGGCAAAAAATGCGATCGACGTCTTGCGACTCAATATCTTTCAGAACGGCCTGAAGGGCATCGAGGTTGCCATGAATGTCGCTGACAACTGCAGTTTTCATCGTTGTCTCGATCTTGCTGAATGCTGATTCGCCATGCGAGCAGGCCCAAGCGTCCTTATCGACCGTCTCGCAGCCGGTCACCCAGCATGTTGTCTAACTGAGGCGTGTCATAGATCTTTTTGGCCGTGACGTCGGGGTCATATTCGACGCGGCGGAAGACGATCGATTCATCCGTGAGAATCACGTAGCACGACCGCGGGTCACCGTCGCGCGGCTGGCCGACGCTACCGACATTGAACAATGCCTTCTCGTCGCCGAAGCGGTACTCGTGATCGCACTCGTCCGGGCCGAAAAACTCCAGGCTCGGCGTGAAAACGCCGGGAATATGCGTATGGCCTTGGAAACTGAACTGCTCGACGCGCTCGAACAGGTTTTCCATCTTCCGCTGGTTGTAAACGTCTTCCGGGAAGACGTATTCGTTGGTTGGATCACGCGGCGAACCGTGCACGTATAGTCGATTCGGTTCGACGTGCGTTCGCGGAAGTTCCCCCAGGAAATCCCATCGCTCGTTCACCGCGGCGGCACCGCCCGAAGAGTTGTCGATTTGATCGCGCGTCCACAGAATGGCACGGAATGCGACCGGGTTAAAACCTTCCGGGTCGAACAAGGCAGCCTGATCGTGGTTGCCCAACAGGCACATGGCGCACTTGCGGCGAACCAAGTCCAAGCACTCGACCGGGTTGGGGCCATAACCGATGACGTCGCCCAGGCAATAAATCTCGCTGATTCCTTGCTGGCGGATGTCGTCCAAGACCGCGTTCAAGGCTTCCAAATTACCGTGGATGTCGCTGATGAGGGCACGTTTCACGCCCGACTACCTTTCCGATTTTCAAGGTCTGGAGTCGATCCCGCCGCTTGCCAGCAAAACATTCATTTTTTGCCGTCGCAGGGGTCAGTATTTAGGGAAGCCGTCGCAACCTGATATAGGATATAAATTTAGGTGGCAGGTCTCTGGCGGTCAAGATAACCCAAAGACAATGCTGGCAGTCCACCACCATTGCCCCGAAAACGCCTGCCAACTCGATTGCCCGACCGACATCAGGTAAGATCGGCGAAAATAACCTGTGGGCGCCAATCCATTCTATTCATGGTAATCCGCGAACATCGCCATCCTACCCCGGCTGAAGGAACTCTCCGCTTGAAGACGCTCGCTATCGACACCTCGACCCGGCAAAGCTCGCTCGCCTTGTTTCAGGGGAGCGAACTGGTAGTCTCCCAGTGGCTCGATCCGACCTTGCCCACCACCCAGGCCATCACGCCGCTACTGGCCCAACTGGTCGAGGAAGCAGGCTGGAAGCCAACCGAACTTCAGCTGGTGATCGTCGCCCAGGGGCCAGGCTCCTTTACGGGGCTTCGTATCGGCGTAATGACTGCCAAGACAATCGCTTACGTCTCGGGTGCCACGACGGTCGGAGTGAATACTTTGAGGGCCATTGCCCATCGCTGCGACGACAACGTCTCGCGCCTGCACGTGGTGATGGACGCCCAGCGGAAGCAGTTTTTTCACGCCGCCTACGACCGCAACGACGCCGGCAGCTACGTGGAAGTGCAGCCCACGCAAATCGTGGACGACAAAGAGTTTCTAGCAGCGCTCACGCCTGGCGAATCGATCACTGGACCTGGCCTGAAGAGCAAGCTTTCACTGGTACCGGAAGGCGTTCGCGTCGTCGACGAAAACGAATGGTCCCCGACGGCCGAGGCGGTCGGCCGTGTCGGCATCACCGACTTCCTGGCTGGCCGTTTCGACGACTTCTGGAACCTGAATCCCAACTACTACCGCAAAAGCGCAGCCGAAGAAAAGCTGGAAAGCGAAGCATAGACCAACATGGTTCCCGCCCCGCTACGTTTACTTCTTGAGCGCGGCGAGCGCTTCCTTCGCGGCATCGATCGTCTTGGCGATATCCTCGTCGGTGTGTGCGGCCGAAACGAACAACGCTTCGTACTGGCTGCACGGCAGGTAGACCCCTCGTTCGATCATCTCCCAGAAGAACTTCCCGTAACGCGCCGTGTCGCACTTGGCGGCGTCTTCCCAGCTGCGGACCGGCTCGTTGTGGAAAAAGAGGGTCAACATGCTGCCGACGCGCCCGGTGACCGTCGGCACGCCAGCTTCGGCGGCGGCAGCGGTGAAGCCTTGTTCCAGCAGCTTGGTATGCGAGTCGAGCTGCGGGTACGGGTTGGTGTCCTTCAACGTCTGCAGCGTCGCAATGCCGGCCGCGGTCGCCAGGGGATTGCCGCTGAGGGTCCCGGCCTGGAAGATCTCGCCTGCCGGTAGAATGTGCCCCATGATATCGGCCCGGCCCCCATACGCCCCGATCGGTAGTCCGCCGCCGACGATCTTGCCGAGCGTCGTCAGGTCAGGCGTAATGCCGAACAGCTGCTGGGCGCCCCCAATCGCCACACGGAAGCCGGTCATCACTTCGTCCATGATCATCACCGCGCCGTAGTGGTCGCAGTGCTCGCGGATCTTTTCGAGGAAGCCTGGCATTGGCGGGACGCAGCCCATGTTGCCGACGACCGGTTCGAAGATCACCCCGGCGATCTCGTCCGGGTGATGCTCGAACAGTCGGTCGAGCGCGTTGCAATCGTTGTACGGCAGCACGATCGTGTCTTGCGCGGTCCCCGGCGTCACGCCTGGCGAGTTCGGCACGCCGAGGGTCGCCGCCGCGCTGCCGGCGGCCACCAGTAGGCTATCGACGTGCCCGTGATAGTTGCCGCTGAACTTGACGATCTTGTTTCGCCCGGTGAACCCCCGCGCCAGGCGAATGGCGCTCATGGTCGCTTCGGTCCCGCTGTTCACCAGGCGAACCCGTTCGACGGAAGGGACCAGTTCGATGATCAGTTCGGCCAGCCCGTTCTCGCGCTCGGTCGGAGCCCCAAAGCTGGTCCCCTGATCGACGGCCGCATGCAAGGCCTCGCGCACGGCCGGGTGCAAATGCCCCAGAATCATCGGCCCCCACGACCCGATGTAGTCGATGTACTGATTCCCATCGACGTCCACCAGGTAAGCCCCCTGACCCCGCTCAAACACGATCGGCTCGCCCCCCACGGCCCCAAAAGCCCGAGCCGGCGAATTCACCCCACCCGGCATCAAATGCTTGGCTCGAGCAAAAATCTCATGGCTCTTGGTGCGTGACATGGGTTGGGTTCCTGTGGGCTGAGGGTCTTGGGGGGATTGGGCTCCTTATGTTTTAGCAGAAGGGGAGGGTGGGGGATAACGGGTGTGGGGAGAAAGGCTGCATCGCACTCGTTATGTTCTGACCCTCAAAGATCTTGTTTTGACTGCAAGACACGAATGAGTTACTAGTTACGTGCCGAAACCCAATTGAGAAAGTCACCCAGGACCTTCAACTGGGACTCGTCTACATTCCAATTCCCATTTTCTCTAAACATAAAGCCTTTCTTTTCCAGCCAATCAAGCCGCAAGGAATGAAAGGGGTGACGACGAGCCATGGAGTCAATAGACTCAGAATCGTCTGAGCCTCGATGGAGATCATCACTTTCCTTCTTTCGAGACTGCTCCCGTAATAGTCTCAGATAGTCTTTTAATTGCCACGCGATGATATTCAGTTGATGAATTCCATCCAATATAAAACTATTGAAGATAGAGTCATACGAAGAGTTCTGTGTTGCTGGATTTGACTCACGAAATTCCCTCACGATTTTCTTGCGTCTTCGTCTTGTCAGGTATTCCGTGGGAAGAGCAATTAAAAGCATCAGCAGAAAGATCGAAAAAAAGGTGCCAAAAAAATATCCGATGCCACGAAGAAATTGAACCAGAAGGTTACCTCCGAAAGATTTGGTTAGTAGTCCTTCATCATCTTGCGTTGAAGCACTATTGATAATGTCAATGTTTTTAACGTTTGCAATCTTGCCGGTTGATGAGAAATTCGGCATTTTTTCCTTCGGGTGTAAGATAATCGTTTTGACTCGGATCCATTCATTGGATTCAAGAATGCAAGGTGTAATCAATACATCAGTTTTTGTCGTCTGTTTAATCGACGCATTTTGCAAGTATTCACTGCTTCCATCTAAGACTTCTAACCTGACGATCTCACCTCCGATTAGTTCGAATCCGAAAGGGTATGAACTGTCAAAATGAGATGGCAATATCGTGGCATTGCCATCATTTTCGAGTTGCAGTACGACAACTCGAAGTGACAATCCCGCGCTATGAATGTCTTGGCCGCGGTATGTAATTCCGAGATCACTGATATTCTCATTTACGTTCAGAACACTCGCGTCACTCAACGTCGTCAGCGTTATCGATGGCGTGTCATCGCGTATGAATTCCGTGTAGACGGTTAGGATTCCAAAGAACGCCCCAATCAGAAAACCAAGAAATGACCATGCGAAACGTTGGTCCATCGTTCTTAAGTAGTGGAGCACGTGCATGGATATCCCTTTGCTTCTACATAGGTGTCAAAATGAGACGTGCAATTACCGCGATAAGTCATATCAAATAGCGATTTCTTGTGCAACTTACGACAGAGTTGGAAGAACTAACTGACGAAACGATTCTTGCGTGCGACAGGCTATCGGTTGCCGGGGGCAACCCACCATAAGAAAGGAAGATATACAGTAACTCGCCCCCCCAAAAAAAATTTCCCGCGCGCACTATCTCACTGAAGCGCTCCCCCACTAAACTGCAATCAGAACATTCACCCATGTCTCATTTTCACCACGTACCGGAGCATCTTTCGCCATGTCTTTGTCCCACGAACCACCTGAACACAGCGGCCAGCGCTCGACCGAGCGCGCGCCCCAGGTGGTCGTGCGCGCTGGCAAGACTTTTGTTTGCTCGTCGTGTGGGACGCTGGTGGAGGTGCCGGCGGACGTCGTGGGGCAGTTGGTGATTGCGGTCGGTCATTCAGGGGAGGAAACGCATATCGATCCGGCGCCCTCGAAGGAAGGGCAGGTTGCCGTGAAGCCTTCACCTCGCGTCCACCCGCGACCAAAGTTTCCGCGACCAAAGTCTTCGCAACCAAAGTCTTCGCAACCAAAGTCTTCGCAACCAAAGTCATCGCGACCAAAGTCATCGCGACCAAAGTCATCGCGACCAAGGCGGCCCCAACCACCGAAGCGTGTTGGTTTCAGCGGTGAGATGATCGACGGGCTCAACGTACCCTCGGCCAAGCAGTTGGACCGCGCGCTGGCCTGGGTTTCGTTCCACCTGAAGGTGCTCGACCGGCAAGGGAGCGAGATGAAGCGGCTGCGGAAGCTGCTGAAGCAGCCCCCAAAGCAGCCGATGGTTTGCGATCGTGCTCGGCGGCATGCGCAGGCAGTGCCTGGGCGCGAGGTCCGCGCGCCTGCCTGTCCTAAAGGGAAAGGCCATGCCCCTGCAGACCAGGGGAGGGTGCCCGGATCGGTAAACGACCCGGGGCGAGGTCCGCCGTGACCTGGCGGCAGACAACGGGAACCTCGGTAAGCGACTCCGGATCGGCGGGCGTCGTGAGTCGTTGCGTGCGCGGCTGGGCCAGGCATAGGCAATTGCTCGCCAAATATTAACCTCCTGGTCGAGCCAAATTGAGTAAGGTGTGAGAGGAAGCGTTATAGTATGGGTTCGATTGATAGGATCATTTTCCGATAGACTGTTATGCCATCTTCCCAGCCGTTGTTTATTTCCCTTGGTCAAGACTGCGAGCCTGCCCATCATATTTGGCGGCTCAAGCTACCCACCGTTCGCACGCCGTTCGATAGTGCCCGCGTGCCGGACGAAGCCTTGCGGCAGTGTCTGCTTTCTGATTTCAAGCGGGCATTTTCCGACAATTCCATGCGGGTTGGCTGTTACGAGACGAATCTGACTTGGGGGCATATCTCGTACCAGGCACTCAGCCAGGAGATGCGCGATCGGTGGACGTGGCAGGTGAATAATTTCCTGAGCCTGAAGGAGAAGCAGGTACTGTTCGTTCGCGAAGTGAGCGAAGTCGATGACCTGGCAAAACAGCATGACGAAATATCTCACTGGTTGAACGAAGCGGGCTACCGCTCGTTTCGATTGGCATTGGCCGTGAAAGGAGCGTGCGAGAGGACCGACCGCTGGTTTCCCTTGACCCGCGAGCCTGACGAGCAAGGCGTCGGAAGCTGGAAAGGAAGCCGCGCCGACTGGGACGAGTTCTTCGCGCATGTCCAACAGCCAGGGCAGTCGAAGAAAAGTACCTTGTACTTTCGATCGGATGTGACCTGGTAGTTGGGCACTGAGTTGCAGGAAGGTTATACCTGGCTCAAATCAACTTCCAGTTGATGCCCGGTGAGCCACAGGTTTTCCAGCCAGACCATGCTTTCGGCGACCGTGCATGACTCGCTTTGAATGGCCAGTTGCCAATGCTCGATCGCCGGGCGAACGATGACGTAGTTCAACGTGCTGTGGATGAGCACCATATCGGCGACCGTTTCCAATTGATCGTCGTCGACGGTGTACTCTTCGCGGTACCCCTGCACCAACAGGCCCAGGCACGCGCCTGCTTTCTTCGGGGATGCATCCGGCACGCTGATGCTGGGGAAGTAATACCTGGCAAACAGCAGCGTCGCGAAATCCATCGTTCGCCAGCCGTAGCAGCCGAGATCGAAATCGATGATCTCGATCTTGCCAGCGTCGACCAAAAAGTTGCCGGCGTGAATGTCGCGATGCACCAGGCCGTACTGCCGCGGCTGCGTGGGACGCTGGCGAATGTTGCTTAAGAAGGCCTGCATCACGGCGACGACCTCGGTGTTGTACGCCGGAAGGAGCGGATCGGGGAAATGCGTTTCCTCGATTTCATACCACTGCTTGCGGTCTTTATCGGGCGGCAGATGAAACTCATCGGAAAGGCGATGAATGCGACCAATCTGCCGTCCCAAGTCGATCAGCAGTTGATCGTTCCATTCATCCGTCGAGTTCTTGTGCAGGTGCTTGCCGGGGAAGCGCTCGAAGCAGGCCACATGCAGCACGGCGTCGTCGCGCTCGATCGTTTCCAGCAGTTCGCCACGCCTCGACGGAATCGGATGGGTGACCGCACAGCCGTTGTTTCGCAAATGCGCCAGCCACAAGAGTTCGCCGAACAGTTCCGCCTCGCTCCGGACCGCCCCGTCAGAGATCCGCACGATCACCGGGGCCCCGTCGCGGGTCTCGGTGCCGTAGACGTGATTGATCCCGTCGCGAATCAGCGAAGTCTTGTCGAGAACCAAACCCCAGTGGTCGACGCACTGGGCGAGCGCATCGTGATAGGCAGACGAATCATCGACAGGCAAATGATTAGGATCCACGGAACGCTCCTGGCAGTCTGCGCGGGTGGCTGGTTATGGGCTGGCTTCGATGATAAGGAAATGCCAGCGATGGGAAAAGCTTTTGAACCAGGCTTACCTATTTTGGGTATCAACAAAGACACCAACCCATTAAAATCCAGCGTACCCTTTTTCGTTTGATCTCCAAATACATGCCGTCGCGATCCGCACCGCGTTAAGCTGGGTGGCGATTGCGGGGGAGGATCCCCTTTCATCTTTGGCTAGGAGTGCCCATGGCTAGCGTTTCGCGAGTGCCGCTGCGTCAGGAAAGACCGCCTGGGGCTGTCCCGTCGAAAATCTGGTGGCCCTATGCCATTGGGATCGGCGGGATGCATGTGCTGGCGCTGTTGGCATTCTGGCCATGGCTGTTCAGTTGGTCGGGCGTGGCCGCCGTGCTGATCGGCCATCATCTGTTCGGCATGCTGGGCATGACGGTGGGATACCATCGATTGCTGACGCATCGCAGCTTTCAGTGCCCGCGTTGGCTTGAGCATACGTTTGCCGTCCTGGGTGTTTGTTGTTTGCAAGATACGCCGGCTCGCTGGGTGGCGACGCACCGGCTGCATCATCAGCATTCGGATCAATCCCATGACCCGCATAGTCCCCTGGTCAACTTCATGTGGGGGCAGATGGGTTGGCTGATGGTGAATAACCGAGACGTCAACCGGCTTTCGCATTTGGAGAAGTACGCGAAGGATTTGATGCGTGATCCTTTTTATATGTGGCTGGAACGATCGCACCACGGGCTGTTGGTATTCGCCGCCCATGCCGTGGTCATCTTCTTGCTGGGAGCTGGCATCGGTTGGCTGACCGGCGGACCCGACCATGTGCTGCGAATGGGCTTGAGCCTGTTGGTTTGGGGCGTTGCCGTGCGAACGGTTTTCGTGTGGCATGTCACATGGGCGGTCAACTCGCTGACGCACTTGTGGGGCTATCAAACGTACGCGACCAGCGACAACAGCCGCAACAACTGGTTGGTCGGATTGCTGGCCCACGGAGAAGGATGGCACAACAATCACCACGCCTTGCCAACCGCCGCGGCACATGGACGCAAGTGGTGGGAGCTGGATCTATCGTATCGCGTGATCTGCTCGCTCGAACGGATGGGTCTGGCCTGGAACGTATCGCGGCCGGAAGCCCGGAACGAGCGGGTGTTGGCGACCGAAGACGCCGGGTAGCCGCTCGACGTGGCGGTTGGGGGATCGTCGGAAGTCTTCCTTGCCACTTTCCGGCAAGTTGCCGTCACCCCCACCATTTGTGTCATAAGCTATTAGTAGCCTAAGCATGTCGCGTGCTGCCAGGGCGATCGGGGCGTTCTCTTCCGACTCTCTTCATAACGGAGCCTATCGATGGGTGCTGTCCGTACGCTCGTGGTCTGTAGTTTGGTATGGGTAAGTACGAGTTGTGCCGTACATGCCGAAGAAGCCAGGACTTGGGTTGATACTCACGGGAATCAAGTCCCCGGCGAACTGGTGGATGTGACGACCGATCAGATGGTCGTCCTGCGGGTTGAAGGGGCGGAAGTGTCGATTCCGCTCGATGTATTTTCAGAGGACGACCGAGCCTATCTTCGCCAGCAGATGCCCGAAAAGGTGAAAGAAGTTCAGGAAACAAAAGAGCCGCCTGAGGCTAATTCCAGCGCCAAGTCCACTGCGAAAGAACAACCGAAGCAGAAACTCACCGGGGCCGACCTATATCAGCCACCTCGTAAGAATCAGACCCTTCAATATTACTGTACCGGCTGCTACGGGGATCTCTCGTCAAGCATCGGCGTGGGAGATCACTGCCCTCGCTGTGGCATCATGATTCAGTACGAAGAAGACGAGAACGGCAACGTCATCAAAGGAAGCAAGCCTCCCTGGTTCGCATACCTGCCGGTGCGGACGATCGGGTTTTTGATCGTCATGGTGCTGAGCACTGCCTGGAAGTTTCGCCGATTGATTCCCATGGGATAGACCGATTCTCCCAAACGACACCGCTACAGTCGCATAGAGGTTGCTTGTACGCCATTAAGGCGGTGATCCTGAATTTAACGGCTGTCGGGGTGCTTTGATACTTGACGTGTGGACGTGGGGATCATTATGGTATTGAGAATCGATCTCATGATGTTTGCCAGCCACGTCTGATTTTCTTAGGCCGAGCTAGCTTGCCAATCAAGCCAGCCACTGGACCGAGCCAGCTTCAGGACATCTGCGGATATTCAATCCCTCCCCTGAATCAACCTGGAGCTCTTGGACCATGCGCGAACGCCGCGGTTTCACGCTAGTCGAACTGTTAGTTGTCATTGCCATCATTGGCATTTTGATTGCCCTGCTGCTGCCGGCCGTTCAGCAGGCCCGCGAGGCAGCCCGGCGCATGTCTTGCTCGAACAACTTGAAGCAAATCGCGCTGTCGATGCACAACTACGAAAGTGCGATGCGGCAGTTTCCACCCATTGGCGAATCGATCAATTATTCGTTTTCGGTTCAAGCACAATTGCTTCCGTTTTGCGAGCAAGAGAACCTCCGGCGGCTGATCGACTTCCATGTCGAACTGGGCCATCCGCGAAATGGGGTCAACCCGGAACACGCCGTACCGGCTCTTACGCCGGTCGAGTTCTTCACGTGCCCGAGCGATGACACGCCGGTTGTCAAAACGGTGGAAACGGCCTCAGCGGGTCCGTTTGAATTTGCCGGCACCAACTACTGCGTGAACGTCGGGAGCGGTACCGGCGACTACGTCAGCTTTGGTGATCCGACTGACGGGATCTCGTGGGCAGGTGCCAAGGTAAAGTTCCGCGACATAACCGACGGAACGTCGAACACGGTTGCGTTTGCGGAAACATTGATGGGGCCCGGTACCGAACCGGCGAGCACCCCGCAAGGGAAGCTGATGCAGAAATACATCGCTAAGGGCAGCGGTCGCAACATTTCCGACGTCCACGCTTTACGAAACTACATCGACGCCAACGATTTGTCGGGCATGTTGAGCCAGGTGACCGGCTGGGATGGTCAGCGCGGATCGACTTGGATTCGCGGCTTCGGTAGCGGCGGTGGGGCGATGAACGGCTACATCACGCCCAACAGCAAGTTCCCCGACATTTCGATTCGTGCTTACGTGGTCATGGGACCGCGCAGCAATCACCCAGGTGGAGCGATGACGGTGTTCTGCGACGGCAGCGTTCACTTCCTGGCCGATACGATCAACGTCGAGACCCTTCACAATTTGTTCGCCCGCAACGACGGGGAAGTGATCGGCGAATACTAACACCCGACGCGAACGCATCGGATCGCTGCCGAAGCCGCGATCCATTTTCTCGTACGCGGCGAGACTTAAATCAATTACCTCAGGACCGACTTATGTCGACAACGGAAGCAACGCCAGAAACACCGTCGCAGGCTTCGGCAGCCGATGATACGGCTTCGATACTCGCTGCCGCCCGTGCTAAGTCTTCTGGCAAAGAGAAGCCTGCCCCGAAGCGAAAGAACTTCGCCGAGAAGGCCTGGAACGAGTCGCTGAAGCTCATCCGCCGCATTCACTTGTATTCCGGCATCTTCATGCTGCCGTGGGTGCTGCTGTACGGCTTCACGGGTTGGTTCTTCAATCATCCCGGCTACTTCACCGGCGATCAGGTCACGTCATTCAGCGCGGCCGACGTCGCAGGCGGGCAGTTGGCCGTACTTCCCCAAGCCGACGCGATGGCTTCTCAGATCGTGGAAGAACTGAACATCGAATCGTTCCTGGTGGATGGTCCCGAGATCAAGCTGACCGATTCCCGCGCGCCGGAGTTCAGTGGCTTTCTGAAGTTTACCGTCGTCGCCGAAGATGCTTCGCACGACGTCGAGATCGATCCGGTGAGCGGCAACGGTACCGTCCGTACGACCTTCTTCCGCGACGAAGACAAGTCGGATCCCGACTTGCCACCCGCCAATCCGCTGCAAGATATCCGCGGCGTTCAGATTCCGGAAAACGCCTTGGCAAAAGCTCAGGACGCGACGCCGCAGGTACTATCCGACCTGGGGCTATCCTCAGGCACGGCCAACACCGGTCGGCGATCGGCGAACTTGACTTTCTCGGCCGAAGTCGACGGTACGCCCTGTATCGTGACATGCAACCTGGGTAACGGGAGCATCACGGCGCTGCGAGAAGACGCCAAGGCCGAGATCGAAACGAAGAGCTTTTTGCAGCGACTGCACCTGGCTCGGATGTATACGCCTCACTGGAATGTCCGTTGGTTCTGGGCATTGATGGTCGATGCGATGTTTCTGTCGATGGTCTTCTGGGGCATCTCAGGCATCTTGATGTGGTGGCAGATCAAACGCTCGCGGCTGTGGGGGGGCGGGTTCCTCGTGGCCAGCGTCATCTGCGCCGTCCTGTTGATGGTCGGCATGCACGATAACCTCTCGACCTCAAGCCGTGGTCGAGGCGCCGGCGGGCCAGGCGGCGGTGCTCGACCAGCAGCGGCTGAGGTAGAAACGGACGCCGACGTCGATGAAGTTGCCGCTGCCAGGTAAATCGAAATTTCGCTCGCTCACCCTCACAAGAATCATTCAGGAACCCACCCATGCGAACTGCTGTCTTCTTTATCGTGGCCATCGCGGCCGCTTCGACGGCGTCGGCGATTGCCGCTGAATCCGAGTCGCCATCGATTGATACGATGACCGCTTCCCTCGAACAGGGCTTCCAAGCACTCGATCAAGACCACGATGGAAAACTACCGTTGCTCGAAGTGATCAAGGCCGTGCGGCCACTGGGATTCGGCGCCCAAGCGGAAGCTTCGAGCGAGGCTCGCGGAAATCAAGGTCGCGGTGGCAATCGTGGTGGTCGTGGTCAACGCGTCGGCGAAGCAGGGCGAGATCAACGCGGCCAAGGGGGCGGTAACCGAGGTGGTGGTAATCGTGGCGGCGGCGCTGGCGGGCGAGGCGGTTTCGACCCAGCCGAGCGTTTCAAGTCGTTCGATCAAGATGGAGATGGCGTGTTGAAGGGAAGCGAGATCAACGCTCGTCTGACTGGTTCGAAGTATGCCGAAGATGGCGAGGTGAGCCTGGAAGAATTCCAAGCGGCCTTCGAGGAAATGCGTGCCCAGATGGCATCCGGCGGTGGGCATAGCCACGGCGGCGGAGGGCCCAGCCACGGTGGCGGCGGTCCTGGTGGTTCGTCGGCTACGACTTCCCAAGACGCTGCATTGTTGGTTTCCTTCGACGGCAATCGCGATCGCCTGATCAGCATCGACGAAATCAAAGCGGCCTTGCAAAAGGAAGTCGATCGACAGACGCTTGAGAAGTTGAAGCTCGATAAGGATGGGGACGGCCAGGTTTCCAAAGCGGAATATGCCGCCCAGATCGAAGCCGAGGAAGGAACCGAATTGGACGAAGAGGGGCTCGATCGTCGCTCGCGAATGACCTTCTCGCGCGAGGATGCCGACCAGGATGGCGTAATCACCAAACAGGAAATCACGCAGCAGGTTTTGCGTCAGCTTAGTCTTCGCGCCGAGGCACTCGGCTACTGCTTGCTATTGGCCAGCGTCGATGCCAACGATGACGAAAAGATCTCGGCGGATGAATTGAAGAAAGCCGCACCGAGTGAGTTGGTCGAGTTGCTGAGCATCTCGGCCGAAGAGCCGTTAGCCAGGCAATCGTTCTACCCAACGGTTCGTCGCCGACTCGCCCGCCGAGCGTCGGCAATCGTTGGCTCATAAAAAAAGCCAGGTCGCCATTTTGTTAGCGGCCCGGCCTTTCGTGATTCGTGCCAGCGGATGGCGTGATTACTTCGTTTCCGACTTCTTCGCGTCGGCGACTTCGAAGCCGGCCTTTTCCCAGGCCTCTTCGCCGAACAAAGCGGTCAACTGTTTATCCCCTTCCATCCCTTCGGCTTTACCTTTGCAGTTGTTGCAGCAGAACTTAATGGTAGCGCCGTTAACCGTCAGTTCGGTCTTCATGGGGCCGCCGGTGAATGGGCAGTGTTCCTGCTTGGCTTGTTTCGTGGCGACCAACTGAAGGTTGCCTTTGGCCATCACGGTTTTGTCTTTGGCGTCCAGCTTCTTGGCGAAACCCTTGGGGCAGTTGTCGCAGCAGAAGAAGACTTTGCCCCCTTTGTAGTCGAGCGACTTATCAGCCTTGGCGGCGGCCTTGGGGTTCATGATGCACTTGACCCCTTCCAGGTCAATTTCAGCAGCGACGAGGGACACCGTCGCAACGGCCAGGAGGGCCATACCGGCGAGCAGAAAACGAGCTTTCATCAGAAAGATCCTTTCGCAGGAGGGAATAAGGGCAGATCAAAATCTCGGCGATTTCCCGTATTATCAACGTAGCAAATGGGGCGAGTCAAGAAAAACTGGGGGATTTAGAGGGTAAAGTCGGCTGGGTAACGACCGAGCCGACGAATCATGGGTTCGTTATGTTGAGCTGACTCGCCAAGAACTCTAGCATCGTACTACTGGTTTCCTGGTGGTACTTGCCAAGATTGTGATTCGTGTCTTCCAGCACCACGACACGATGCGGAATCATCCGTTCATCCAGCACGGCTTGGAGCGGCTTGAAAGCGTCAGGCCGGTCCTGGTCGCCGTTGATGGTGAGCAGAGCGTAGTGGTTGGCTTTCAACTTGTCGGCGTTCTGCTTGGCGACGGCCAGGAGCGGGCTGTCTTCGCCGCTGCCTCGAAACGAGAGGGCCCCACCCCAACTACCGGCCCCGCAGAACAGCTCCGGGTGATTGAGCGATAGATGCACCGAGCCGGCGCCACCCATCGAGAAACCGCAGATCACGCGTCCCGATGGCTGGACCTGGGTGGGGTAGTCTTTGTCGACCAGGGGAATCAGTTCGTCGATGATCATTGCTTCGGCGTCCCCTCGATAGCCGCTCATGCCGCCGTTGGGAAAGACGCAGATCGCCGCAGGGAACTTGCCTGAGCGAATCGCCCCGGCCACTTGCGAGGCGAAACCGGCGGCGTCCGACTTTTCGCTGCCGCCTGCTCCGTGCAGGAAGTAGACCACCGGGTAACGCGTCTGGCCGCTGATATCCATCTCGGGAGGCGTCCAGATGACGTAGCCGACCGGATGACCGAGCGATTTGCTGTCGAGCACTTTGTGCACCAGACCCGGCATGGTGGGGATGTCCGGGTTCACCCATTGAACCTCGCGCCGCGGACGTTGGGCCATCGCCATTGAAGTCATGCCGATGGCAAGGAACAGGGCAAGTGCCAAAGTCGAGCGGGCATTCATAGCGGATCACCTGAGTAGGAAGAGTGAGCGGGAAAAGAGACGCAGCCTACACGATAATCGTAACGAGAAAGTGAAAGAATCCTGACAAAACTTACCAAGATCAACTGGCGAGAATAAGGAATCTTTCAAATCCCACCTGAAAACTGTTGGTTTTCCGCCGACAGGTACGTTATAAGATTTCCAACCTTCAACGTGGGATTCGATGCGGAACTCGCTTCCGTTCCCGCTGCCTCGTTTCGATGCCTTGCCCCGGATCTTCACCAATTCAGGAGTCATCGTGAAACCAGTCACTTTGCGTCAGCGGCTTCGTTACCAGTTCGACACGTTCATCTCCAAGGGAGGTGGTTCGATCTTCGTGAGCCTGGTGGTGGTGTTCCTGGTGTTGTTCGCCGTCCTGGCCGGGCTGCGCGGCCTGAGCATGTTGATCGAGCCGGCCGGCGTTTCGCACGAAACCCACAATTCGTTTCTCGGCCAGGTCTATATCATTTTTCTGGAGCTGACCGACCCGGGGAACATGAACCAGGACAAGTTCTCGTCGCCGCTGATCAAGATCTCAGGCATCTTGGCCGGGCTGGCCGGCGTGATCATTCTGTCGATGCTGATCGCGTTCATCACGACGGCACTCGATCAGAAACTCGCCGAGCTTCGCAAAGGCTTTTCCCGCGTCATCGAAGATGACCACACGCTGATCCTGGGTTGGAATCATCGTGTGCCGGAGATCCTCCGCGAACTGGTGATTGCCAATGAAAGCGAACGCGATGCCTGCGTCGTGATTCTGGCCGACGTCCCGAAAGAAGAGATGGACGACTTCCTCAGCGTTAACGTCACCGACCGCCGCACGACCCGCATCGTCACCCGTAGCGGCAAGCCGTCGGCGAAGCTGAACCTGGAAATGGTTTCGCTGTCGACCAGTAAGAGTGTCGTCGTGCTGGCCTCGTGTCCGGAAGCAGCCACCGACGCGGAGAAAGCGGCCAGCGATATTCGCACCATCAAAACGATTCTCGGCGTGATGGCCTCGCGCGATGAGAACGAACATGAAGAGCTGAACATCGTGGCCGAACTGTTCTTCGAGCGGAGCCGCAACATTGCCGAAGACATTTCGCCGGAGGTCACGGCGATCGACGGGCAAGAGATTCTGGCGAAGTTGCTGGTCCAGACGAGCCGTTCGTTGGGCTTGAGCGTGGTGTACGCCGAGATGCTTTCGTTCGACGGCTGCGAGCTGTATTTCCATCGCGCTCCGTGGAACGGCATTACCTTTGGCCAGGTGCTGTATCACTTCCCCGATGGCGTTCCGATTGGCCTGCGGCATGCCGACGGGACGGTCGTGATCAACCCCGAGGCCGACCTGGTGCTTGAGGAAGAGGACGACATTTTGATTCTGGCGGAAGACGATTCGACGATCGAGTTCGTCAAAGACGCCGTCGCGAAGCCCAATGGATTGACGCTGGCCGACGGTAAGAAGAGCGAGCAGACGGTCGAACGCGAACTGCTGATCGGCTGGAACGAGAAGCTGCCGCTGATTGTCCGCGAGTACGCCGACTACGTTCAGCCAGGCTCACAGATCGATATCATGCTTCGCGAACCGACCGATGCGATTCGTCAAAAGGTCGACCAGTTGGACCAAGAACTCGATAACATGAGCGTCCGCCTGATCGAGGGAAACCCGACCGATATCCCCTCGCTGACCGCGCTCGAGCCGTTTCGTTACGACAACATCATCATCCTCAGTTCCGGCGACGTCGAAGCCGATTCCGAGACGTCTGACTCCGAGACGATCGTCATCCTGATTCTGCTGCGGAAGATCTTCTCGGAAGCTGGGGATGGCGTCGATACGACCAAGACGAAGATCATTACCGAGGTGATGGACTCCGACAATCAGGAACTGGTTGCCAGGGCAGGGGTGCACGACTTCATCATCTCGAACCGCTTCGTCAGCACGATCCTGGCCCAGATCAGCGAAGAGGCCAGCATCAAGGCCGTCTACGACGACTTGTTCTCGGAAGATGGTTCCGAGATTTACCTGAAGCCGGCCCGGCTCTACTTCGAGTCGTTCCCGGTGGAGGTCACCTTCGCCGACATGATGGACGTCGCCCAGCAGCGCCAGGAGGTATGCATCGGTGTCAAAGTCCAGGCCTTGGAAAACAACATGAACCAGAACTTCGGCGTGAAGCTGATCCCCGAGAAGAACACCAAGTGGACCCTCAATGCGGAAGACCGTTTGGTGGTGGTTTCGGAGGATGAGACTTAGTGTGGCGGCGTTAGGCTGGGTCAAGACCCAGCGACTACAAAGCGGAGGCGGATACGTCATCCATATGAGATCATGGCGGTATAGTAAGATCGCCCTCATCACCCTACCGCCGAACATCGTTCGATAGCGGATTGTCAAAGCGGGTCGCGCCCCGGCCTACCAAGGAAGAAAGACTCAAACCGATGATGCACCCCGCTACGATTCGCCCCGCCAATGAAGGCACCCGAGTTGCCGTTGTTGGCGATCTGTACCGCTACCTGGCCACTGGCAACGAAACGGGCGGCGCGTATGCGATGATCGACGCGTTGATTCCGCCGGGCGGTGGACCGCCGCCCCATGTTCACAGCCGCGAAGAAGAGTCTTTCTTCGTGCTGGAAGGGGAGATCACGTTTCGGCTCGACGGTGAAGTGGTCGTCGCCGGACCGAACACCTTTTTGAACATGCCGATCGGCAGCCTGCATAGTTTTAGGAACGAAAGCGGACAGCCAGCTCGCATGCTGATCACCCTCGCCCCGGCTGGCCTAGAGAAGATGTTCTTGGAAGTAGGTAAGGTGTTGACCACCGAAGAGGAACCACCGCAACCGCCAACCGAGGAAGAAATTCACAAGCTTTTGGAAGTGGCGCCGAAGTATGGGGTGGAGATTCGTCTGCCGCATTAGGTTGGGTTGAGGTCATGAATGTGGCAAGACGCGAGCCGAACGGGCAATGGGCTGGTAGGAGACCGCGCCAATAAGATTTCTACTGGTTTTGCCGTAATTCTTTTGCCAAAACCGAGTATCGCATGTGGCTGACAGGTACGCTGGCAGCAGGCCAGTCGATTTCCCCCTTGTCTCCTGCATAAAAGAATACGGTGCTTTCCATGATGAACCAACGAAGCGTTGTTACCTGCTTGACGATTGTTTGCCTGGCTCTTTTCGTGTCGTTCGCGGTTGCTCGCGGGCCGAAGAATCAGGGGGCCCAGCAGCGTGGGGCTGGCGGGGCGAACAACGCCAATCCGCAGGCCGCCGGTGCCGCGAACGGGAACGCCCAGCGTGGCAACGGGATGGACCAGAATAGGATGCAGCAGCAGAACATGCCCACCATCGAGCAGCTGGCCCAGGCACTGCTCGCCCAGTACGACGCCGACGGCAGTAACGCCCTGGATCAAGCAGAACTACAAACGGCTTTGGCGGGTCTGCGACAGATGATGATGCAGAACCAGGCAGCTGCCGGCGGGCAGCAGCAGATGGGGGCGATGATGCCGCAAAATCAGAACGGCATGCCCCCAGCGGGACGCGGACCAGGACGCCCCGGCGGCGGTCAAGGAGGCCAAGCCGGGCGCGGTGGTCGCTAAAGGTTTGGTCTTAGAACGAGCCAGGCTGGGTTGAGGCCCAGCCTGACGTCCGCTATTTGCTCGTCAGCTCGAAATCAAACTTGTTCTCGCCGGAAGTGACGGTCGCTTTCAGGTCGGAATCTTTGTTGTACTTGGGAGGAACCCGCATCGTCGTTCCGTCATCGAGCGACTCGCCTCCCGAGATGCGAACGATATAGTCACCCAGGGGAGCCCCGGTCTTATACCCGGGGTAAACCAAAGCGTAACTGCCGTCTTGCTGGGTGTAGCCGGTCGCGGTCGTTCGATCTTTGGTGTCTCCAGTCGGCTCGAAGTTGACTTCGAGACCGGAGACCGGCTTGCCATCGAACGTGACCACCCCGGTAACGGGAGCCATCGAGTCGCCAGAGCAGCCGGCAAAACCGATCAAAACAGTAAGCAGTGCGAAGCAGGAAGCAGTCTGAACCGACAGACGCATATCATCAGATCCTTGAGATATTAGCTATCAGAGCGACAACACGCTCATCTCGTGTTGTCGCCTGAGTTGCGAGTGAAGAAGTGGGAACGACGACTCCGTGAGCCTTAGAAAGGCGCCTCGAATGGAGTGCCATCGTTACGAAGGCTTAGCGGCTTCAAGACGTTGTTCTTGTCGGTCGTTTCGGGAACGAAATGGACCGAGGCGTCCGCGGTGAGCGACATGACGCCCCCAGGATGCAAGCTCGACCAGCCCTTGCCGGCGTTCTGTGGTTGACCTGCGGCAGAGTAGTCGAAGTTAATCGTGAAGGCACCACGGAAAACAGTTCGAAGTGTCGCTTCATTTCCGTAGCTATTGTTCCTCCCGACCCCAAGCCAGGTTGCGGCGCGCCCCTTGGGATATTCGCGTTCGGAAACGAGCAGTGTGTTGCTGGTGCCGTCGGTAATGTCCGAGAAGTTCAGGAAGCTGTTGCCCCACAAGAGACCACCAGCGTCTTTGTCTTGAACGGGATAGTCGGGGGTGTTGCTCCAGCCGGCACAGCCAACGTAGTTCGACACGGCCACGTCAAAGTGATCGGTGCTGCCAAACTTCTGGCTTTGGGCAAGTTCTGGAGCGGCATCCGAAGGACAGATATACGCTTCAAGTCGCTGCTGCAGCAGTGCCTTATCGGCGGCGGTGGCGCTACTGGTGTAGCGGTTGTACAGCGGCGTCTTGCCGGGATCGAGTTGGTCGTAGAAGTTCTGCTGTTCGACGAAGGGCAGAATGGCCACGGCCCAGCCGTAATTGCATTTGCCACTGCCGCCCCGGTAGAGCCAACCAGCTGGCAAAGCACCATAAGTATCGTGATAGTTGTGCAGAGCCAAACCGATCTGCTTCAGGTTGTTGCTGCACTGCATCCGGCGAGCGGCTTCACGGGCTTGTTGAACGGCCGGCAGCAAGAGGGCGATCAGAACGCCGATAATCGCGATGACTACCAGCAACTCGACAAGGGTAAAGCCTCGATTAATGAACTTAGCGCGCATAGAAGATTTCCAACGAAAAAGAGTAGAGACAGAAAAGAGAAGAATTCTCATAATTACTGACATTTAAGGTAACAATGTACCCTGAGAGCGTCAACGGAATTCTACACGCGCAATCAACCGTCAATGTTCATCAAGACGCCATTGTTATGGTATTAGAGGGAAAACAAAGTGTAAAGAAACTCAGAAGTATGTGTAATAGTCATCGGTGGGGGAAATGCTATTTCGCTAAATATTTAAAGAACTTGCGACTTTTGTCTAGGCAATGCTGCGCTGACAACACGCTCAACTGCTCGAAGAGTCAAAGAGTGGGGCTTTTTTCGAGAAAAAATATGGCGGATAAATCCTCATGAAGCGCTAAAGAACTCATCGCTATTGAGCAAGTGCGCCTAACCGCAAGTGCCGCCTGACGAGGGAATTGAAAAACAACCCACCAATAGTTTGTTGCTTTCTGCGAGAGTTTTCTCGGTCCTTAAGGCCAACCTAGTGCTTGCTACTCTGCTTGTTTGCGACAGGGGTGCCAAGCAAAAAGTCTCAGAAATGTGGATTTCCGAAGCCGCAGGCTGAGTTGCGGCTTGTTGCCTACACGACGTCGCCATATGAGGTTGGACAGCAGGATCGTCGCTCCTGGGCTTGCTCCTTGGGCTCTCAGACTCCAAGCAAGTTCTCAGAACGGGCGTACGAGACGAGCATGGCTCGTGACGCTGCCATCTCGGAGTCGGTTCCTGAAAACGTGGATGAATTTCCCAAAAGCGATGAATGGAGTGTTTAAAGTGTAGTCAGCTAATGGTGTTGTCCTACATTAGGCAGCCCTTAGCAATTGCGATCATCCAAAAACATCCCATGCCACTGGTTGCGACATTCCCGTTCATTCCTGTTTCATTTTCCGTCGGAGACTTCGATGCCAAAAAGATCGTACGGATTTACGTTAGTCGAGTTGCTTGTCGTCATTGCCATCATCGGTGTTCTGATTGCCCTTCTTTTGCCAGCAGTCCAACAGGCCCGTGAAGCCGCTCGCCGGATGCAGTGCACCAACAACCAAAAGCAGATCGGTCTGGCGCTGCACAACTATCACGACACGTTCTCGCAGTTTCCGCCGGGGTGCTTCGTCAATACATCGAATGCTCCGGAATCAGGTGGCGGGACGTCAAACCCGATGCGTTACGGTTGGATGCACCCACTGCTGCCGATGTTTGAGCAAAACGCACTTTTTGAAGCCTTCATCAAGGAAGTTCATGGCTCAGGCACCTATCCGTGGAATACAACCGTCGACGAGAACATCGTCGATGCGCTGCTGTGTCCTTCGGATCCCAATGCCGGGAAGATCGTCCGCGGCGATCTTGGGTTTGCCGGAAACTACGTTCTGTTTTCTGGTACCAACGGCCTCGACGGGTCCGGAACCAATGAAAACGGGATGTTTTACTGTTGGTCGAAGACGAAGTTTCGTGACGTAACCGACGGCACGTCGAACACCGCCATGGTGGGCGAGATCATCATCGCACCGGAATCTGGCAGCGATCATGATCGCCGCGGTGGCTACTGGATTGCCGACGGAGGAGGCGGAAACTTCCTGGCGGCTTCCTTCTATAACCCGAACTCAACGACTCCGACCTCTGCGGACCGTCAAAAAGCGGGCAACTATATCAGTACGCCCCGTGCGCCCTGTGCCGATTCCGTAAGTGGTGGCTTCTATCGCGTTACTTCGCGAAGCTATCACCCCGGTGGGGTCCTCACGACCATGGCCGACGCGTCGGTGAGTTTCTTCCCCGAAACGATCGACAACCCGATTTGGGTGGCCCTGGGAACTCGTAGCGGCGGCGAAGTGAACAGCGGCAACTAGGTCTGCTGGACACTGAGCTAATCAAGAAGTCCCGAGAACATCGGTCGGACGCATCACCGATCGATGTCTTCGTGAGTGCATTAATCACAACATGGAAATTAGATCGATAGTCATGATGAATTCGAAACTCACCAGTCTCATCCTCTTCATGCTCGCGGCAACCCTAAGTTGTGGCTGCCAGTCTGGGGATAGCGGCCCGCCTAAATACTCCGTCTCCGGCAAGGTGTCTTACCAGGGGAAACCGGTTGAGGATGGAACGATCATCTTCGTTCCCACAACGACCGGTGGAGGTGGCCAGGTGGGTCTTCCCATCACCAATGGGACGTTCCAAGGAGAAATCACAGCCGGGGCCAAGAGGGTCATGATCGAAGCAAGTCGACCGGGACCGCCAGTCACGAACGACTTGGGCGAAGTGCACCAGAGTCAGGACTGGTACATTCCCGTCAAGTACAACGAAGCGTCCGAATTGACGTACGAAGTCCTTCCTCAGGAAAACGTTGAAGTCAACTTTGAATTGAAATAGCGTCTGCGCCGAGCATTTCTCTGCGTCACGCATGAACAAACGATCCCCAGTCGAGTCAAATCGTCTGGGGATCGCTCTTGTTACGCGTACCGTTTAGCCCTTCACCCCCTTCTCAATTCTCTTCCCAATATCGGGGTCAATGTTCTTCCAATACTCGAAGGCCCGCTGGAGCACCGGCTCGGTGATGTCCTGGCGTAAGTGGCCGACGACGTTTGAGACCAGTCGATCTCGCGCCGCGTCGTCCATCACCTCGCGAACGAGCGTGCCGGCCTGACCCCAGTCGTCGTCATCTTTACGCTTGGTGTAAGCTGCCCGGACGAACTCGCCATCGGCGCTCCAGGCTTCCGTTTCCGGGTTTCGTGAGGGATCGGCGGCGGGACCTCCTTTCGAGTTCGGAGCGTAGACCGGATCGGTCACGTTCTGGGTTCGCATCGCGCCATCCTTCGAGTAGCTATGGAAGGGGCACTGCGGCTGGTTGACCGGGATCTGCTTGTAGTTGACCCCCATCCGTGCTCGGTGAGCGTCAGCATAGGCGAACATGCGTCCCAGCAGCATTTTGTCGGGGCTGACGCCGATGCCGGGAACGATGTTGTTGGGCTCGAACGCTGCCTGTTCGATCTCGGTGTGGAAGTCGGTCGGATTCCGATTCAACGTCAACTTGCCGACTTCATGTAAGGGATAGTCGGCATGCGGCCACACTTTGGTCAGATCGAACGGATTGAAGCGGTAGGTCTTCGCTTCTTCAAACGGCATGATCTGCATCTTCAGCGTCCAACTCGGGTAGTTGCCCTCTTTGATCGCGTTGAACAGATCGCGACGATGGACGTCCGAATCTTGCCCGGCCATCTTTTCGGCCTCGTCCTGGGTGTAGAACTCGATGCCTTGATCGGTTTTGAAGTGATACTTCACCCAGAAGCGTTCTCCCTGGGCGTTGACCCACATGTACGTATGGCTGGAATAGCCGTTCATGTGCCGCCATGTTTTAGGAATGCCGCGGTCTCCCATCAGCCATGTGACCTGGTGGGCCGATTCCGGCGACAGCGTCCAGAAGTCCCACTGCATATCGTGATCGCGCAGACCGTTGTCGGCACGACGCTTCTGCGAACGGATGAAGTGTTGGAACTTCAATGGATCGCGAACGAAGAAGACCGGCGTATTGTTGCCGACCATGTCGTAGTTCCCCTCGGTCGTGTAGAACTTCAAGGCAAATCCCCGCGGATCGCGCCAGGTGTCGGGGCTACCCCGTTCGCCCGCCACGGTCGAGAAGCGAATGAGCGTATCGGTCTTGGTGCCAGGCTGAAACACGGCGGCCTTGGTGTACTGGCTGACGTCGTGCGTGACTTCAAAGAAACCGAAAGCGCCCGAGCCTTTGGCGTGTGGCTGACGTTCCGCGATGCGTTCGCGATTGAAGTTGGCCATCTGCTCGATCAGGTAATGATCGTGTAACAGGATCGGGCCATCGGGGCCGACGGTTAACGAGTGTTCGTCACTGGGAACCGGAATACCGGCATCGGTGGTCGTGGGTTTAGGCTTATCGCTGGACATGCTTGTCTCCCTGGTTGACGGTTGCGGGTTGGTACGGGAGTGGTGACACGCTCATTCTAAGAAGCATGGAAGAGAGTAAACCGACAACTCGCCACGGTGTTGCCCAGGGCAGGCGCATTGATGCCGGGCGTGGAAGGAATTATTTTCAGCGTGCGGGACAATTGTTCTCGGCGACTGCTGGGCCTTCGCGGCGAAGATGCACGCGTCGAGTTCCGCCAGCTTTCCGTCGAGCCGCTTAAGCCGAACTAAAACAGCGGAGCAAAACCAGCTTCGCGGCGGCAACTCGATAACTGCGCGAGGTGAAAGCCGAAGTGATTGGTCAGCAGCAGCGTGATGACGTCCCCGACATTTTGGATTGGCGATCCATCGAACAGTCCAATGCCGTGCGGCTGGGCAAGTCGCTCCGGCGTTGCGTCCTCGAGGGCCATCTTCTGTAGCTGCGCGTAGGCGCCAGTGACGGCGTCGATCATCGTTTGCTTGGTCAACCCGGTATCGGTGGAGACTTCACCTGAACTGCCAGGCGCAAACAACGGCATCCAGTCGGGGTGAGCCACGGTTCCACCCAATGCTTGCTGCCCCATCTCACCGGTCAGTGCCAGGTGCCCCATCACCCACACCGGCAGATGCTGATGACCAGCCGCCGGCTTGTAGAGGACCTCGTCGGGAACATCCGCCGCGATCTTCTGAAAGCCGGCGAGTTGAAACTGATTGATAGCAACGGCGCTAGACAGCATGCGTGGTCTCCGCGAAGCAACGGTGGTTGTGGGGACGAGCGGGAGAGTCCCGATGTTGGCTCCTTAGATGACGCCGGGGCGAGAAGGTTACAAAGAATTATGGTTTTGTTTGGAGGTCGAGTTGCCATTTGACTGCTCGCCAAGTCGATCGCGTCGACTTGAACCGTTGATGATTCTTGCTCACCCAGTTACAACCATGGATTCGATTGCGAAGACTGGTTAAGGGAAAGTAGCAGGCAGAATGCACGGAATTCTGAATATCAATAAGCCGGCCGGTAAGACGTCGCGCGACGTCGTGAATATCATCCAGCGGCTCATGCGTCCGGCGAAGACGGGGCATGCTGGTACGCTCGACCCGCTGGCGACCGGGGTGCTGGTTTGCCCAGTGGGACACGGCACGAAGCTGATCGAGTACATTCAGCGGATGCCCAAGACGTACGAGGCCTGCTTTCTTTTGGGCCGGCAAAGCGATACCGAGGATATCGAAGGCAACGTGCAGCTTTTGGACGATCCGCCGCGCCCCTCGCGTGACGAGATTGAAGCCGTGTTGCTCAACTACCTGGGAACGATCGAGCAGGTCCCGCCGGCGTTCTCGGCGCTGAAGGTCGCCGGCAAGCGTGCGTACGACCTGGCTCGGCAGGGCAAGGAGGTGGAACTGGCCAGCCGCGAGATCGAAGTCTACGCATTGGAGATCCTGGCGTACGACTATCCCCAGCTTCGCATGCGGATCGAGTGCGGCAGTGGAACGTATGTTCGTTCTTTGGGACGGGACATTGCCCGCGATCTGGGAACCGAAGCGATCATGTCCGAGCTTATGCGCACCGCGATCGGGTGCTTCCAGATCGACGATGCGATTCACCCGGACGATCAGTTAAGCCGAGGAACGCTTGCTGCCGCGCTGCAGCCCACCTCGCTGGCCGTGTCCCAGATGCCGCAGGTAACGGTCGATCACGACAAGATCGTGCGGCTGGCCCAGGGGAAGCTAATCGAGGTGGACGTGGATACCGCTTCCCAGGAAGTCGCCGCGATGACGCAGGCCGGTCAACTGGTGGCCGTGCTTGTTCCCGGAAAAGAAGGCGGGTGGCGGACGGCTCGCAACTTTGCCAACGACTACCTGTAACGATTCTATCGATCTTGCGGCGGTTGTCGGATCTGCGCGTTAGCGAATCGCGCGTATGGGCGAGAAACGAACTGCGGCATTCTCGCTAGCAGTGCCGAAGGAGGAAAGTGGAGCGCTGTAACTCATGTGCGAGCTTGGGTCAGCCGCTGACGTTCTCCCCCCAGTTTTCCGGCACCGTGCATGTTCGAAGAACGAAGTATCCAGCGAGACCTGATCGCCATTGGATTGTCCGCGTTGACGATCTTCCTGGCGCTGTCGCTGCTGTCGTATCGTGCGGATGACGCCATCGGCGAACTGCCGGCTCCTTTCGCTGCGATCTATCAGCCCGATCAAGTCGCCTACCCTCAGCCGCACCAGGTACACAACTTGTGCGGTGGCGTTGGGGCGCTGGCCGCCGACTTCCTGCTGGTCAATTTAGGAGTCGGAGCCTACTTTGCCGTGGTCAGCCTGGCTGCGTTCGACGTCATTCTATTGATGCGAAAAGAAATAACCTCGCCTGCGGCGCGGCTGATTGGTTGGTTGATGACGCTCACCGGCATCACTACGCTCGTCACGATCGTCGCCCCAGGGGCCTCGCCCGGACCCATCAGCAGTTCAGGCGGACGGCTCGGCCTGGTCGGTCAGCAGTTCTTAAGCGAACACTTCGCCACGACCGGGGCCGTGATTCTGTGCCTGGCCGTTACCGCGTGTGGCGTGCTGCTGTGCACCGAGTACGAACTGGTTCGCTTGACCGTATGGAGCTTTCTGAAAGCCAAGGAAAAGACGCAAGCCGGAGCCGCTGCCTGGAAGACGCGTCGCGAACGATTGAAGGAAGAACGCAAGGCGAAGCTATTGGCCGAGTTTGGCCTGGATGATGAAGAGGGGGAATACGAAGAAGAGGAAGTCGAATACGACGAACAAGGCGTCCGCATCAAGATCGGCGGCCGTCAGATCAAGACCGACGTCGACCAGGAGATTCCGTTCGAAGACGGCGAAGAGGTCTTCGAGGAAGAAGCAGCCGGCGACGAGGATGAGGTCGAGCAAGAGGAATACGAAGAGGAGGAAGAGTTCGACGAAGAAGTCGAAGAGGAACTCGACGAAGAAGAAGTGGAGGAGGAAGTCCCCATCACGCGCGTCGAAAAGCCCGAAGAATCGCCGCTGGCAGTCAAGAACCGCAACAGCAAAAAGCAGCAGCAAGAAGATGCCCGCAAGAACGTGATGAGCGAGTTGGACAGTGCCGCCAACGGCCGGGCGAACCCCAAGAACTACGAACTACCTCCGATCGAACTGTTGATCGAGAGCGACGACTTCTCATTTGAAGAGCAGGAACGCGAAGTTCGCAAGAAGGCCAAGGTCCTCGAGAAGACGTTCCTCAACTTCGGCTTCAACGTGAAGGTGGTCGAAATCGAAACGGGCCCGGTCATCGCTCAATACGAAGTTGAACTGGAAGCCGGTCTGCGTCTGTCGAAGATCACCGGCCTGGCCGACGACCTGGCGATTGCTTTGCGTGTGCCGAGCGTGCGTATCGTGGCCCCGATTCCCGGCAAGAATACGGTCGGGATCGAAGTCCCGAACGACGAACGCCAGATGGTTCGCCTGCGCGAGGTGATGGAAGAAGCGAGCGGCCGCATCAACAAGATGAAGGTGCCCATCTTCCTGGGTAAGGACGTTTCGGGGAACTCGCTGGCGGTCGACCTGGCTTCGATGCCTCACCTACTGATCGCCGGTCGGACGGGCACCGGTAAGTCGGTCTGTTTGAACGCGCTGATTACGTCCATCCTCATGACGCGTCGTCCGGATGAAGTGCGGATGTTGATGATCGACCCAAAGATGGTCGAGTTGTCATGTTATCGCACGCTGCCGCACCTGATGCATCCGGTGGTGACCGATATGAAGAAGGCCGAAGCCATCTTGGCGTGGGCGGTCGAGAAGATGGAAGAGCGTTACCAGTTGCTGGCCCAGGTGGGCGTGCGTCACCTGAGCGCGTTCAATGCGCTGGGTGAAGAAGAGATCTGGGATCGCCTCGGCTGCGAGGATGAAGGAGAGCGGAACAACGTCGCGACGAATCTGCCGTACATCGTGATCGTGGCGGACGAAATCGCGGACATGATGATGACGGCCGGTAAAGAGGTCGAACAGCACATCATTCGTTTGGCTCAGAAGTCGCGTGCGGTCGGTATCCACTTGATTCTCGCCACGCAGAAACCAACGGTCGACGTCATTACCGGTCTGATCAAGTCGAACTTGCCGGCGCGTATTTCCTTCCAGGTTGCCAGCCGTACCGACAGCCGCGTGGTGCTCGACGAGATGGGTGCCGACAAGCTGCTGGGCAACGGTGACATGCTCTTCCTCTGGCCAGGCACCTCAACCCTGATGCGTGGTCAAGGGACGTACCTGTCCGATGAAGAAATCAACCGCGTGGTCGAGTTTGTCAGCACCGGCGAGCAAGACTTCGTGAAGGAACTCGTGCAGCTGAAGGTCGAAGACGGCGCGACCGCTGACCCAGCCAAAATGAAGAAGCGCGACGACCTGTACGAGCAGGCCGTCGACGTGATCGTCGCCGAACAGCGCGGCAGTGTTTCGCTACTCCAGCGTGCCCTGGGCGTCGGCTACGGACGTGGTGCCCGGCTGATCGACTTCATGGCCGAAGATGGCATCGTCGGCCCGTACAACGGATCGCAGGCCCGCGAGGTGATCATCACGCCGGAAGAATGGGAGCTGATGAAGTCCGGCCAGTCGAGCGGCAGTAGTGTCGCCGATGAGATCGAAGAGGAAGCCCCAGCCCCAAAGGCGAAACGTTCGAACAAAATCCGCCCTCACCTTGTCGAAGATGAGGAGGAAGAAGAGGAAGTCGACGAAGAAACTGAATACGAAGAGGTCGATGGAGAAGAGGAAGCCGAGTACGAAGAAGAAGAGTACGAGGAAGGCGAAGAGGCGGAATACGAAGAGGAAGAAGAAGCCGAATACGAAGAAGAGGAAGACGCGGAGTACGAAGAGGAAGAGTACGAAGAAGAGGACGCCGAGTACGAGGAAGAAGAATACGAGGAAGAGTCCGAGGAGGAAGACGACGAGGAAGGCAAGTACTACGAAGAGAGTGCTTAATTCCCCATCAAAAAACAGCTAAGGCTACCGAGGGCGTTTCCTGGGTAGCCTTTTTTTGTTATCCGTTTCTAACGCTTCGTGGTCAGCTCGAAATTAAGTTCGTTCTTCCCAGGCGTGACTTCCGCGGTCAGTTCCGTCTTGGCGTTGTAGCGAGTCGGGATTCTGACCTTGGCTTCCGAACCGGAGGGAATGTCGATCCGCACACGGTACTTGCCCAGCGAGGCACCTTCCTGGCTGGCCGTATATTGCAGCTGATAGTGCCCTTGGGCATCGGTGAACCCGATCGCCGGTCGGCCGCTCTCAGGCTCAAAGGTTACTTCCAGGCCTTCGGCCAGTTGGCCGTCGACGGTAACGTTGCCTTCGACTGTGGCAAACGACGGATCGCTGCCGACGCAACCCACAATGCCCAGCACGGCCACGCAGGCCGACAGAAGGATCCAACGAGTCATCATATTTGCTTTCTCTAGCTTAGGAGTGTTTCGATTTGATTAGGGAAGTTCCACCGGCTGACCGTCGTTGCGAACGCCCAGCAGTTGATAGACGCCCAGGTTCGTGACGTCGTAGTGGGTCGGATCGGGATCGTCCCAATAGAAGTCGCTGGTGCGATACTCGATCGTCTCAGGGAGGAAGCGAACCGAACCGTCGACCAACAGAAACTGCGAGCCGCCTGGGTGCAGACTGCCGAACCCTTTACCGTTGTGGTCGGCACCGGCGACCGTCTCACGGTTCATCGGCTGGGCAAAACTTGCCAAAACGTCCATCACGCCGCGTGGCCACTTACGTGAGGCATTCATCGTGCCGGCCCACACACCACCACGACGTGCATTGCGGCCCGACGTGGTGCCATCGACGTCAGCCCCGTCTCGTTCGCCCACGAAGATCGTATTGCTGGTGCCGTCGGTCACGTCACGCATCTTGACGCCGCTGTTGCCGTGGAACATGCCATGCGACTTCTGGGCTTGGCTGATGTGTACCATCCCTTCGCTGCCGATGTAGTTCGACTCGGCGATGTTCTCGTTGTTGCTGCCATAGGTTGCCCAGGGATTGAGGTCTGGGGCGGTATCCGAAGGGCAGCGATAGCCGTCGATCGGCGTCTTGACTAGGGCCAGGCAGTTAGCGTTGCCAATGCAGTCGGTCAGCCGCTGTTTCGTGACGCCAATCTGATCGTGCATCGAACCTTGCTCGATGAACGGCAGAATCAACGCACCCCACGACCATTGAACGTTGCTGGTCGAGTCGTACATGAACCCGCTGGGAAAGGTTTGGTAAGTGTCGTGGTAATTGTGCAGGGCCAAGCCAATCTGCTTGAGATTGTTGGAACACTGCATTCGTCGAGCGGCTTCGCGAGCCTGTTGCACTGCGGGCAACAGCAGGGCGATTAGCACGCCGATGATTGCGATCACCACCAGTAGCTCAACCAGAGTAAAAGCATGTCGGCGCGCACTGTGCGCGCAGAATGAGTTCGGGGAACGCATGGGGGATTCCTCGTGGGTAGGCCAAAAGGGGAGGGGTTAATCGGGTGGGATAAAACCTGATAATTAGTATGCTATTTATAGTTAATTGTCCACAAGTAGTAAATGACAGAGCGGCCCTTGGGCGGTGCGGACAAGCTCACTGGCAAGTCAAAGACGAAGCGGCTGATAATGTAAGTCGATCAATTGACTTGATTTACGACATGCTGCCGTAAACTCTGGAGTAAATTCCAAGTCGACCGATGAGATTTGGTAGGCCAGAAGACACCCTACCGCTGTGCGATGTTCCGGAAGCGGAAACGAGCCTTAGACGATCGACGCGTGTCTTTCGCAAAGTGGGGGATTTCTGTGACGGGGCCGCCAACCAGTCACAACTTGACAGTTCTTATTGCCACACCTAAACTTACGACTTCAATAGACTTGAAAATAGCCCTTCGGGGAACCTATGTTGCAGCCCGTTACTGTCATTACCGTAGTAAGCACGATTAGTATTGTGGGAGATCCCACAACCTTGGCGTAGGGACTGCGAACACGAATGATTCAAAGGTAAGCCCTGACGCCGCAACGGCTTCAGGGCTTTTTTGTTGAACCGATCGAACTGGCTATGCCGGTAGACTCGGTACCACTAAGCGGATCGCCCCATGAAAAAGATTGAAATCTACGACACGACCTTGCGTGACGGCGCCCAAGGAGAAGGGGTCAGCTTTTCTCTGCAGGACAAGCTGGCCATTACCGAGCGTCTGGACGAAATTGGCGTCGATTTCATCGAAGGGGGCTACCCTCTTTCCAATGAGAAAGATGCCGAGTACTTCCGTCGCGTCCAAGAGATGGACTTGAAGCAGATCAAGGTCTGCGCCTTCGGGATGACGCGCCGCAAAGGGATGCTGGCCAAAGACGATCCCGGCATGCAGGCCCTGGTCAACTCCGGCGCCCCGGTGCTGACGATCGTCGGCAAGACGCACGACTTCCATGTGACCGACGTGCTGCGCGTGACGCTGGAAGAGAACCTGGCGATGATCGCCGACTCGGTAGAACTGATGGTGACCGAGGGGCGCGAGGTGATCTATGACGCCGAACACTTCTTCGACGGCTGGAAAGCAAACCCTGAGTACGCGGCCCAAACGATCCAATCCGCCGCCAAGGCCGGAGCACGCATGGTCGTTCTGTGCGATACCAACGGTGGTAGCCTGCCGGAAGAGATTGCCGAACTGACCAAAGCCGCGATCGACGCCCTCAGTGAATTCAACGTTCCGGTGGGCATCCATACCCATAACGATGGCGACCTGGCGGTGGCCAACGCGTTGGCCGCGGTGGATGCCGGGGCGCTGCAGATTCAAGGGACCATCAACGGCTTCGGCGAACGCTGCGGCAATGCCGACTTGATTTCGTGCGTGGCGAACCTCGCGCTCAAGAAGGAGGGCTACGAAGTCCTCGGCGGAGATGGGTTTGAGCACCTGACCGAGCTGTCGCGATTCGTCTACGACACGGCTAACGTCAATCGCCGCAACAACCAGGCCTTCGTCGGTCAAAGCGCCTTTGCCCATAAAGGTGGAATGCACGTGCACGCGGTCAACCGGGCCGCTTCCAGCTACGAGCACATCTCGCCGGAAGCGGTCGGCAACGAACGCCGCGTGCTGGTCAGCGAACTATCGGGTCGCTCGAACATCATGGCCCTGACGACCAAGATGAACATCGAGCAAGACCGCGAGGTCATGGACAAGATCCTGGCGAGCGTGGTCGAGCTAGAGAACCGCGGCTTTCAATTCGAAGCGGCCGAAGCGTCGTTCGAGCTGTTGGTTCGTAAGACGCTCGGAACGTTCAACCCGCACTTCAAAACGCTCAAGTATCACGTCGAAGTCGAAGACGTCGTGCATTATCAGGACCTGGAATTGACCACTGAAGCGACCGTCAAGCTTGACGTCGCCAACGCGATCAAGCACGAGGTGGGTGAAGGAGACGGCCCGATCGACGCACTTAGCGCGGCACTGCGCAAGGCGCTGTTGGAAACCTATCCGAACTTGAATCAATTGAAGCTGGTCGACTACAAGGTCCGCGTCGTCAACAGCGAAGCGGGCACGGCTGCCCGAACACGCGTACAGATCGAGTGCAGCGACGAACACGACGTATGGGGAACCATTGGCGTCAGCGAAAACATCATCCAGGCCAGCTGGAATGCGTTGGTCGATGCCGTCGAATACAAGCTGCACAAGGACGAAGCGGCGAGCCAAACGCCGGCCAAGTCCCAGATCGTAGCAACCAATTAGCCAGTCATGCCAAGGCGGAATCGGCAAGGGATTCCGTCTTTTGTCTCATGTCCCCTCTCCCTTTCAAAGGGAGAGGGCTAGGGTGAGGGTTGAGAACGGGTACACGTTTTGCCCCCACCCTAACCCTCTCCCTCGCAGACGGGGGCGAGGGGACATGAGACCAAACATTCGAACACTTCACACTGAAAACTAAACACATAGCGAGTCATACTGGTGGCGTTCTCCGCTCAGGATATTCCCAATCGATTTGATTTCTCGATCTCGCCCAAAATCTACGAATACTGGGAATCGCAGGGATTCTTTCATAGCGAGCCCGACCCCAATCGCGAGCCGTTCACGATCGTCATCCCTCCGCCCAACGTGACTGGGGCACTGCATCTGGGGCACGCGCTCAACAACACGCTGCAAGACGTGTTGATTCGTTACAAACGCCTGAAGGGCTTCAACACGCTGTGGATGCCTGGCACCGACCATGCCGGCATCGCCACCCAGGCCGTGGTGGAACGACGCATCTTCGAATCGGAAAAGAAGAGCCGGCACGATCTCGGGCGTGAAGAACTCGTCAAGCGAATCTGGGACTGGAAAGATCAGTACGAGAAACGCATTCTCGGCCAGCTCAAGCGGCTGGGCAGCAGCTGCGACTGGGAGCGAACCCGATTCACGCTCGACGACACGTGCGCCCGGGCAGTGCGGCGGACGTTCTATGATCTGTTCGCCAAGCAGTGGATCTACAAGGGTAAGCGGCTGGTCAACTGGGATACGTTCCTGCAAACAGCGGTGAGTGACGACGAGGTGTTCCACGAAACGACCGACGGTAGTTTCTGGCACTTCAAATACCCGGTGATCGATCCGCAGCCGGGCGAACCAAAGTTCGTGACCATCGCGACGACGCGTCCCGAAACGATGCTGGGCGATACGGCCGTGGCCGTGCATCCCGATCCGGCCAAGGCGCTCGACACGATCGAAGCCGAGCTGAAGCAGAAGCTCCAAGAAGCCGCTGGCAAGGATAAGCCAGCCATCCAGGAACAGCTGGACCAGATTGCCGATCGCCGCGAGACGATGCTGCCGCAGCTGATCAAGCTGCGTGACATGGCGCTCGATGGCCGCAAGCTGATGCTGCCGCTGGTCGATCGCGAGATTCCACTGGTGGCCGACCAATGGGCCAAACCGGAACTTGGCTCAGGCTGCGTGAAGATCACGCCTGCTCACGACCCCAACGACTACGAAGTGGGGCGTCGACAAGAGTTGCCGATGATCAATATTTTGAACGCCGACGGCACGATGAATGAGACGACCGGCGAGTACGTCGGGCTGACCATTCCCAAAGCGCGGCAGGCCGTGGTCGAGGATCTCGACAAGCTGGGCCTGTTGGAAAAGATCGAAGACCGCAAGATCGAGCTGGCCTATTCCGACCGCAGCAAGACGCCGATCGAACCGTACCTGGCCGACCAGTGGTTCATCAAGATGGACCAACTGGCCCAGAGCGCGATGGACGCGGTGAAGGATGGCCGCGTGAAGATCTTCCCGTCGCGTTACGCCAATGGCTACCTCGATTGGTTGAGCGAAAAACGCGACTGGCCAGTCAGCCGTCAGTTGTGGTGGGGGCACCAGATTCCGATCTGGTCGATCGAGTGCGAATACAAGGAAGAGCACGACAAGCTGATCGCCAAGCTCCAGGCCGACCCCGACATCAAGAGCGGCAAGGCCAACTTCCAGGTCGAACGGGACGAAGAATTGGAAGTGGCTGAAAAGACCGGCACCATTCAGGGCGCGGTCCGCGTGACCATGCCTTATGCCCAGGTGCACGTGTGCATTGCCAACGAAGACGAGACGCTCGCCAAGAAGTACGAGGCCATGGGCTTCGTGCGCGAACAGGACGTGCTCGATACCTGGTTCAGCTCGGCGCTGTGGCCGCACTCGACCCTCGGCTGGCCGGAGCAAACGCCGGAACTGGCTTATTATTACCCTACCAGCACGCTGATCACCAGCCGCGACATCATCACGCTGTGGGTGGCTCGCATGGTGCTGGCCGGGCTGAACAACATGGGAGAAGTGCCGTTCCGCGAGGTGTTCATTCACCCAACCATTTTGGATGGCCTGGGCGAGCGCATGAGCAAGTCGAAGGGGAACGGCGTCGATCCGTTGGACGTGATCGAGAAGTTCGGTGCCGACTCGCTCCGCTTCGGTTTGGCTTACCTGACCACCGAAACGCAAGACGTGCGGATGCCGGTGCAGTTCGAGTGCCCCCACTGCGACGCGCTGATCGATCAGACGAAGAAGAATCGTCAGCTGCCGCGCGTCGAATGCAAGAAGTGTGGCAAGCCGTTCAGCACCCAGTGGGCCGAAACGGCCGAAGACAAGGCGCTGCCCCGCGGTGCGGTGGTGAGTGAACGTTTCGAGCTAGGTCGTAACTTCTGCAACAAGCTGTGGAACGCCGCCCGGTTCACGATGATGAACCTGGAAGGGTACACGCCTGGCGATGTGTCGCCTGAAGAGATGCAGTTGGAAGATCGCTGGATCCTTTCACGCTTGTACACCGTCAGCCAAGAGGTGACCAGGTGTTACGAAAGCTACGGCTACGCAGACGCGGCTCGGGCAACGTATGACTTTGCCTGGGACGAGTTCTGCAGTTTCTACGTGGAAATCCTCAAAGAACGTTTCCAAGACGATAAACAGCGGGCAGCCGCCCAACGGGTGATCACCTACGTGCTCGACGCGATGCTGCGGCTATTGCACCCGATCATTCCGTTCATCACCGAAGAGATCTGGCAGACGCTCGGTAAGATCGCTCCGACGCGCGGTATCGAATCGCCCACCGAAGCGACCGAAAGCATCATGCAATCGACCTGGCCCGAGATCGACCCTAAGTGGGAAGACCGCTCGATCGAACGCCAGTTCGCCGTGTTTCAAGAGACACTCGGCAGCCTGCGGGAAATCCGCAGCCGTCAGAACATCGCGCCGAAGGACACGATCGAATTCGTCATCCGCTGCGACGAGCCAACCGCCAAGCTCCTGGAAACGATGTCGCCGTACTTCCTCTCGATGACCAACGCCAAGAGCTGCGGCCTGGGTAAGGACGTGACGGTGCCGGAAACGAACGCCGCGATCACGGTGGGAGATATGGAGATCTTCGTCGATCTGAAGGACTTCATCGACGTCGATGCCGAGATCGAGCGTCTCGAGAAGCAAGAGCAAAAGCAACAGCAATTGGTGACCAGCAAAGAAAAGAAGCTCGGCAATGAGAGCTTCGTTGCTCGCGCCCCAGCCGATGTCGTGGCCCGCGAACGGGAGAGCCTGGAGCAAGCCAAGCTGGAACTTGAGCGTACCCAGGCTGCTTTGGCGAAGCTACGAGAGTCGGCGGCGAAGTAGGTTTTGCCTACGATGCGTGATGGTCACGCTTGGTCGTTACTTCATAAGATCAATCGTCTCGATGATAAACGACGAGTGCACGACAATCGCCAGGCCGAATTGGTGGTGCGTCTTCACCGTGATGTAGTCTCCTTTCACGGTGTTGTTCACGAAACGCTGGCCATGGATGATTCCTACAATCATGGGGACATTTGCGGCTGAGTCATCGCCGCGGCGGGGCATGTAGACGGGGCCACCGCTGTCGCCAGCGAAAATATGGGTACTGACGTAGAATGTCTTTATCTTTTGCGTGGGGAGCAGCGGGAAGGACGCGATCGGGCCGCCTCGCAGAATGGGAAAACCTGCTTCGCTGGCTTCCTCTCGGTGAGGGTAGCCGAGGAAGACCATCTGCTTTCCGGGATGAACCTGGTATTTTCTCAGGTCGTCGTCGGTCGCCAGAAGATCGGTGGAAACGTGCGCCAGGTCCGCATCCTCAGGCGGCGTGACGGCAATCACCGCGACATCCTCACTGGGGTGCTTCGTCCAGAGGGGCGTCTCATCGTTTCGGATGATGAGTTTGAGCGGGAGCTTCTTGTAGAGCCCCTTTTCGACCTTACGGCGGAATAGGATGGTAGTCTCGCTCCCCTTCGTGTTGGCGAGAACGTGATTGGCCGTGACCAGCAGAAAGCTTTTTCCCTGGTCAGGCGTCAGGATGAAACCGGTGGCGGTGGAATCGTCATGGCTCAACTTCACCGTGGCCCGCAACATCCGCGTGTTCAGGTCTTCGACCTCGGCCGATAGAGGTGACGCCCCGAAAAGGAGAAGTGTCATGGAAGAGAATAGGAACCAGCGGGAAAGTATTCTTAACATCACGGGCAAAGTTGGGTTCGGGTTGCGAGCGCGAGCTGTGTATCTTAAGTGAATGTATACTTTTGCGAATGAGCGTGCTATCCGGTAAAGGCGTTTTCTCTGGATCGGAACTTTGCCATTTGCCGCAGCGGACCAATTTGGGGACTGTTCCCTCAGAAATTTCCAGGGATATAATCGAGTTAATTGAACGAGAATCCCTGAGCAAGAATTCAGATCCCCTTATGCCGATTCAGATGGAACTCTCGCGGATCATCATCAGCGAGATTAACGACCAGCAGGTAATCTACTTGAAGGAAGTGGACGGAGAACGCCAGTTTCCCATTATGATTGGCATCTTCGAGGCGACCAGCATTCACCGCCGCGTGAAAGATTTCGTCCCGCCTCGTCCATTGACGCATGATTTGATCGTCAGCATCGTCGAACGCCTGGGGGGCGAACTCGACAGCGTCATCATCAACGATCTGAAGGAAGGAACCTACTTCGCCAACCTTCGCGTGAAAGTCGACGGCGAACTGGTTTCAATCGACGCCCGCCCTTCCGATGCAATCGCCGTGGCCGTCACCAGCCAGCCGCACCTACCGATCTACGTGGAAGAACACGTGCTGGAAGAATCGGAAGTCTAATTATCGGCCTGATTTCTTTCAGGGTGGCCCTCTATGAAGACAGACTCGTTGTCAAGTGTTTTCACCGGTGGTTCCCTTCCTCTATCCGAGCGTTTCCCGTGGTGGGATAGCCCCTGTGGGTGTTTTCGAAGTAAAGGGGAAGGCTGCCCTAACCAGAGACGAGCTTGAGCCCAGGGCCACCTCGAGCGTACCTTCCCGCCGGAACAGGTGAATGCTTGACCAGTCGCTTCTTTCGAAGGATCTCCCAGAGTTCTATCGAGTTGTGGGGATTCCTTAATTTAAACGGCTTGCTCTAAAACGCGATCCGCTTGGGGCGTTTCGCGGCGTAGTTCGTGGTGCAGCCAGCGAACCCAACGATTGGCGACCGCCGCGACCACCACGTTCTTCGGTTTGCCTCGACTCAGCATGCCGGTCGCTAGCTTGGTCCATGGGCCACTTGTTTGTCGAATCAGTCGATGCCCCAATTCGATCAACACAGTCCGCAGGTCGGGGTTGCCGGCCTTGATCAGTCCTGCATCTGCCTGACGTTGTCCACTGCTGGCATTGCGAGGCGTCACTCCGCAGAACCGAGCCAGTTGCTTGCCACGCGTGAAGCGATCGAAGCGACCGATCTCGGCGCGAAGCGTAACCGCCGTCACCAGCCCCACGCCGGGCATTGTCAGAAGCTTCGCAACGACCGGATCGTCTTCGACCGTGTGCCTGATCTTGGCTTCCACAGCACGGATGCGACGCCCCAGGGAAGTCAATTCCTCGAGGTGGTCTTCCACAAGCCACCGGTCGCTTGGTGCCAAGTCGTCTGTTTCCTGCAGCCATGTGAGCCACTTCTTCGTCCAAGGCGTGCCGCCCGGTGAAGGCACCCGGTTTTCTCGTAAAAGCCCACGAATCCGCAGTTTAACGTCCCGCCGCCGCCGCACCAATTGAGCCCGATGGCGGACCAGGCGTCGCAGTTGCCGCGTTGCTTCGGGGGCCAGCCACACGCTCGGCAGGTAATTGACGCGAGCCAGATCGGCCAGCAGTTGGGCATCGGCCAGGTCGGTTTTGTCAGGCGAACGCTTCATCCGTGCGACGTAGCCTGGATGAGCCAGCTGCACCGGCAAATTGCGATGGGTGACCAGTTCCTCGGCCAGATCGGCCGCCCCGCAACAGGCCTCGATCGCCACGCGTTGCGGCGTGCCATGCTGCAACGCAAAGCGGGCAATCAAATCAGCCTCATTCCGCACCGACCGATTCGCCAGCGTCCGCCCTTCCGAATCCAAAACACACACCTGAACCAAATCCTGATGGTAATCAAGCCCGACGAAAGTTGGTAAACTAGACATCGCTCGTTGCTCCTTTTGGGTTTATGGGTTACTAACACACTCGTAGTAAACCCTAGGAGCAACGGGTCTTCATCCCTATCCAGAGGGCATCTCTGGGTGCCGAAGGCACAAGCGGCTCATGAGTTCGGCTTGAATCAAACAGAGGCATCGCTTCCCGGTAACGTTCTTGCATTAGCCGCTTGTGGCCAGTGGCCACCTAGAGATGCTCTCTGGGCTACTCAGGTTGAAGTTTCGCTTGAGAAGTCCATAAAAAATGGCCACCGAATCAGGCGGCCATTTCCTTGAGACCTTTTATGTTGCCGGCCGACGCATTCACGTGTCGAGCAGGACGTCTTTGAAGGCGGCTTGCAGGGCCTTGAGGCCTGGTTCTCCTTCGTGTTCGTCGACGATGACGTTCACGCGGACTTCCGAGGTGCTGATCAGGTCGACGTTGATGCCAGCGCTGCTGAGGGCCTGGAACATGCGGACGCCGACGCCGGTGTGGCTTCGCAGTCCGATGCCGCTGACGGTCAGCTTGGCCGCTTCGCGGTTGCCTTCGACTTCTCCTTCACCCATTTCCTTCACGACTTCTTCCAAGGCCGCGAAGGCCTTTTCGTAGTCGGCCACCGGGCAGGTAAAGCTGACGTTGGCACAGTCATCACGGCCGACGTTCTGAATGATCACGTCGATGTTGATTCCCTTGGCGGCAACGGCATCGAATACCTGGGCGGCGATCCCGGGGTGATCCGGCACGCGACGAACCAACAGCAGCGATTGGCTGCGATCCAGCTCGATGTCGTCGATCGCCAGGTCTTCCATTTCGCGTAGACGTTGTACGACGATCGCCGGATCGGTCACGTCGCGAACGCGTACCGAACTGACTTCCGCCGGGGAATCTTCCGGCGTGACGTCGAGTTCGAATCCGTTATGCACGGCTTGCAGCGCCCGCTGGGCATCGGCCTGGCTGACCAGGACCGAGATCTTGATCTCGGAAGTGGAGATGGCTTGGATGTTGATTCCTGCTTCCGAAAGGACCTGGAACATTTTGTTGGCGACGCCCGGCAGCGTGGCCATTCCCAGACCGACGACCGAAACCTTCGAGACATGATCGTCGAAGGTAACGTTCTCTGGCTGCAGCAGTTCCGAGGCCTGTTTGACGGCGTCGAGCGTGACCTTCAATTCATTCTGTGGAACGGTGAAGCTGATGTTGGCTTTGCCGTCCTTACTGATGTTCTGCACGATCATGTCGACCGAGATCGCCTTGGCGGCGATGCGGCGGAACAGTTCCAGCGAGACGCCAGGTTCATCCGGAATGCCTTCGAGCGTGATGCGGGCTTCCTTCTTGGTGATCGCCGCGCCGCTCACCGGACGCGTGCGCGACTCCGGATCGTGCACGATCAGCGTGCCGGGGACGTCGGTGAAGCTGCTGCGCACGTGGATCGGCACGCCGAACTTCTTGGCGAATTCAATCGAACGGCTGTGCATCACGCCGGCACCCAGACTAGCCAGTTCTAGCATTTCGTCATAGGCGATCTGCGGAACGCGACGGGCATCGGGCAGCACGCGCGGGTCGGTCGTGTAGACGCCGTCGACGTCGGTGTAGATTTCGCACGTGTCGGCATCGAGCACGGCGGCCAACGCAACGGCAGTGGTGTCGCTACCGCCGCGGCCGAGGGTCGTGATGTTGAGGTTCTCGTCGATGCCTTGAAAACCAGCGGCGATGACGATGTTACCTTCATCCAGCAACTGCTTCACGCGAGACGTTTCGATCGAGCGGATGCGGGCCTTGGTGTGGGTGCTGTCGGTGCGGATACCGATTTGGGCACCGGTCAGGCTGACGGCCTTCGAACCGAGCGCGTCGATTGCCATCGCCATCAGAGCGACGCTGACCTGCTCGCCGGTCGAGAGGAGCATGTCCATCTCACGGGCAGGTGGGTTGTCGCTGACCTGCTGGGCCAGATCGACCAGGACGTCGGTGTTCTTGCCCATCGCGCTGACGACCATGACCACTTGGTGGCCTTCTCGCTGGGCGCGAATCGCCTTTCTCGCTGCGGCAACAATCTTCTCGCAGTCGGCGACGCTGGTACCTCCAAACTTCTGAACAATCAATGACATGGGATCGTGTCACCCGTAATAAATTTCGACTTGGCAAAGAGACTCACGCCGGCGACCGCCGGAGTCAGCGATTTACACGCCGAGGAAGTATGGCATCATCTTCCAACCTTCGTCGAAGCTTAGCGACGAGGCGTCGGCGTTGCGTTCGTTGTAAGCCTCGAACGCGTCGGCTTCGATGCCGCTGCCACACATGGTCAGCGGGACGAAACCGTGGCTATGGGTTTTCGTGCGGCAGAACGTCGGATGATCAGGGAGCACGATCATGCGGTACTCGCCGTACTTCTTGAGCGCTTCATGCAGCGGGCCGACGATCTTTCCATCGATCGCTTCGAGGGCCTTGATCTTTTCTTCGACGTCCCCTTCGTGCGAAGCTTCGTCGGTGGCTTCGACATGCACGCAGATCACGTCGGTGGAATCCAACGCGTTGATGGCATACTGCCCCTTAGCGGCGTAGTCGGTGTCGGTATAACCGGTCGCACCGGGGACTTCGATGCGGTCCCAACCGATCAGCGCGGCCAGGCCACGCAGCAGGTCGACCGCGGTGATCATCTTGCCGGTCTTACCATATAACTCGTTGAACGGCGTCAGGGCAGGGCGGCGGCCCAGGCCCCACAGCCAGATGTTGGTAGCCGGCGGCTTGCCTTCGGCGATACGCTTTTTGTTGACTGGATGATCGGCGAATAGTTCGACGCTACGGCTCATCATGTCCGAGAGCCAATCGCTGCCGAGGCCACGTGGGTAACTATCGGCGACCGACTTATCGCTTAAATCGTGTGGCGGCGTGGTGCGGGTTTCCATGCTGAACGGGGCAGGGCGGTCCTGTCCGCGATAGATCAGCAGATTGCGGTAGCTGACACCGGGATGGAATTCGACCCTTTCGCCGCCCAGTTTCTGTTGGGCCGTTTCCAACAGGGCCTTGGCTTCTTCCGACGAGATCTGCCCGGCGGTGAAGCTCTTCATGATCTGGTCTTCGATGGTGACCAGGTTACAGCGGACGGCCCAGTCGTCGGCACCCAGCTCGATGCCTTGCGCGGCGGCTTCTAACGGGGCGCGGCCGGTGAAGTACTGCAGAGGGCTATAGCCGAGCAGGCTCAGGTTGGCCACGTCGCTACCGGCGGGAAGATGCGCCGGGACGTTATCGGCACGACCGACGACGCCTGCTTTGGCGATGGCGTCCATGTTCGAAACGTTGGCAGCTTGCAACGGAGTCTTACCGCCGAGCGACTCTTGAGGTTCGTCGGCGCAGCCGTCGGGAATGACAATCGCGTATTTCATTTTTCCCGAATCTCCTTGTTGGGTTGGGCATGACCGAAGGTTTGGGCGCCACTGGCATCCTACCAGCGGTTACATTTGCAATCGCGAGTCCGCTTCCTAAGCACTGGCCAGAGGCCAGTGGCACACGGACAATCGCACCTGACGGTAAACGCTTCGCTAGTCTTGAACCAGCATCTTGCGGGCGCCTGGTTTGACCGTGGGCATCTTGCTGATCGTTTCCAGCGCGCGGGCAGCTTGTCCCTGGGTTGCCGTGTGGGTCATGATCACCAGCGGCGTGTAACTCTTGGTGTCGCCATCGAAGTTCTCTGGTTCGTGTTGAATCACCGAGGCGATCGAGATCCCTTGTTCGCCCAGGACGCGGGCAATTTCGGCCAGCACGCCGGGACGGTCTTCGACGCTGAAGCGGAAGTAGTGTCGGCCGCGAATCTGGTCGGGCGAGCACATCTGGACGTCGCTGTGGTTCTCGGTGAAGAGTTTCAGCGTGCGGAACGTCAGGGCAGTACGTCCCACGGCCATGTCGATCATGTCGGCGACGACCGCCGATGCGGTTGGCTTCTGACCGGCACCTTGCCCATAGTAGAACAACGGTCCGACCTGGTCTCCTACGACGCTGATCGCGTTGAAGGGGCCACGCACTTCGGCCAGCGGTTCGCCGGCGCGGATCAGCGATGGCGAGACGTGTAGTTCCAGCCCTTCGTCGCTCAGCTGAGCCGAGGCCAGCAGCTTGATGCGATAGCCGAGTTCCTTGGCAAAGCGAATGTCGACCGGCAGCAGCTTATCGATCCCTTCTCGGGGAATCGTCTTCCAATCGATTTTGATGCCGAAGGCAATATGCGCGAGGATGGCCAGCTTCTGGGCGGCGTCGGTGCCGTCGACGTCCATCGTTGGATCCGCTTCGGCGTAGCCGAGTCGTTGGGCTTCCTTGACGGCCCACTTGTAGCTCGCCTCTTGCTCTTCCATCGCCGAGGCGATGAAGTTGGACGTGCCGTTCAAGATGCCGCTGAGCGAACTAAGCTGGTTGGCGGTCAGGCACTGGCTGAGATTCGTGATGATCGGAATCCCGCCTGCCACGGCGGCGTCGAAGGCGATGCTGCGGCCCAGCTCGCGTGCCCGGGCAAACAGCTCGGCGCCATGTTCGGCGATCAATGCTTTATTGGCGGTAACGATATCTTTACCGCTTTCCAGCAACTGCAGCATGATGGTTCGGGCGGGCTCGATCCCCCCAATCAACTGCGCCACGACCTTGATTTCGGGGTCGCCTGTCACCTGGCTCAGGTCGTCCGTCAGCACGCCGTCAGGCAGTTCACAGTCTCGAGCACGGCCCAGATCGCGAACGACGGCTTTCTCTAACCATAAGGTAGTGCCTGCGTTACGCGCAGTTCGGTCGCCATGATCGAGTAGGATTTTAGCGACGCCAGCTCCGACGGTTCCTAAGCCGACGATGGCGACCTTCGTTTTGTGCATAGGTATGGACAAACGGTATGAGGATGAACGAAATCGGTCGTGAAAGGGATCATCCTAGGTTGCCTTAGGGCGACTAGTCAACTGGGCTAAAGTTGTTGCCCGCCAATAGGTTGGGCCAAGCGGCGCGTCATTTTGCGCAGCTTGGGGAAGGTGGTCCCGCGAGGGGCGGGGGAACCTAGAGCCCCAGTTCCTCTTTCACGGCCGCGAATTGCTCGACGGCGAACTTCAATTCTTCGATCGAATGTCCAGCGGAAACCTGGGTGCGGATGCGGGCCTTGCCTTGCGGTACCACGGGGTACGAGAACCCAATCACGTAGATTCCCCGCTTCAGGAGCCGCTCGGAGAACTCGGCCGCGACCTTGGCGTCGTAGAACATCACCGGCACGATCGGGTGCTCGCCGGGCAGGACATCGAGCCCTAGCTTGGCGATTTCTTCGCGGAAGAACTTGGTATTGGCTTCGAGCTTGTCACGCAGCGCGGTCGAACTTTGGATCAGTTCCAAAGCCTTCAGCGAGCCAGCGACAATGGGGGGAGCCAGCGTGTTAGAGAACAGGTACGGCCGCGAGCGTTGACGCAGCAGGTCGATGATTTCCTTGCGGCCGCTAGTGTAACCGCCGGAAGCACCGCCGAGTGCCTTGCCAAGGGTTCCGGTGATGATGTCGATGCGGTCGATCACGTCGTGGTGCTCGTGCGTACCCTTTCCGGTCTTGCCCATGAAGCCGACGGCGTGCGAGTCGTCGACCATCACCATCGCACCGTACTTGTCTGCCAGATCGCACAGGTCCGGCAGGTTGCAAATGTAGCCATCCATGCTGAACACGCCGTCGGTCGCAATCAGCTTAACGCGGGCATCGGCGGCTTCCTGTAGCTTGGCCTCGAGATCGGTCATGTCGTTGTTCTTATAGCGGAACCGCCGTGCTTTACAGAGACGGACGCCGTCGATGATGCTGGCGTGATTCAGTTCGTCGGAAAGAATGGCATCTTCCGGACCGAGGATCGTTTCGAACAATCCGCCGTTGGCATCGAAGCAGGACGAATAGAGGATGGTATCCTCCATACCCAGGAACTTGGTGATCTCGTCTTCCAGGTCTTCGTGCGCCTGCTGCGTACCGCAGATGAAACGCACCGAAGAGAGCCCGTAACCCCAACGATCGAGACCTTCCTTGGCGGCCGCGATGATCTCGGGGTGATCGGACAAACCAAGATAATTGTTCGCGCACATGTTCAGCACTTGCTGCTGCTTTGGCAGGTCGATCTTCGACTTCTGCGGCGAAAGAATCGTCCGCTCGCTCTTGTACAAGCCCGCTTCACGGATCTCGTCGAGGATGCCTGAGTAACGCGATTTAACTTCTTCGTTCCACATCAGAATGTCTCAATCAATTGTCCCTTCTCCCTCGAAGGGAGAGGGCTAGGGTGAGGGATTTTTTGAGTTTAAAGTATTCAGTTTTCCGTGTTCAGTAAGAAGTTGGTAGGCGGCTACCACCGAACACTTCAAACTCAATAACTATTTCTCCGACCAATCAAGCACAACCTTCCCGGACTGTCCGGAGAACATTGCCTCGAAGCCTTGTTCAAATTCGGTATAGTGCAAACGGTGCGTGATGACCGGATCGAGGTCGAGCCCGCCTTGCAGTAGCACGGTCATCTGGTACCAGGTTTCGTACATCTGGCGGCCGTAAATGCCTTTAATGGTCAGCATGTTGAAGATGACGTCGTTCCAGTCGATCGCGATGTCATCCGGCGGAATGCCGAGCATCGCGATCTTCCCGCCGTGGCACATGTTTTTGATCATATCGCGGAAGGCCGTGTCGTTGCCGGACATTTCCAGACCGACGTCGAAACCCTCGTGCATGCCGAGTTCTTGTTGCACGTCCGATAGCTTCTCGTTACGCACGTCGACCACTCGCGTAGCGCCCAGCTTTTTGGCCAACTCCAATCGCCAAGGGTTCACGTCGGTTACCACCACGAAGCGTGCCCCAGCGTGTTTGCATACGGCGGCAGCCATGCAGCCAATCGGACCGGCACCGGTGATCAGGACGTCTTCGCCGAGCACAGGGAAGGTGAGCGCCGTATGGACCGCGTTGCCGAAGGGATCGAAGATCGAAGCGACGTCTAGGGGAATGTCGTCGGCGTGATGCCAGACGTTGGTCATCGGAATCGAGATGTACTCGGCGAACGCACCGGGGCGATTGACGCCTATCCCTTCCGTTTCCGAGCAAAGATGCCGACGGCCGGCCATGCAGTTGCGACACTGACCGCAGACGACGTGCCCTTCGCCACTGACGATTTGGCCAGGCTCGAAGATGCCGACGTTCGAGCCGACTTCGACGATCTCACCGACGAACTCGTGACCGACGACCATCGGTACCGGGACGGTCTTCTTGGCCCAGGCATCCCATTTATAGATGTGAAGATCGGTCCCACAGATGCCAGTCTTGAGAACCTTAATCAGAACGTCGTTGATGCCGATGGCTGGTTCCGGGACGTCTTCCAGCCACAATCCCTTCTCTGCGTGACGCTTGACGAGCGCTTTCATGAAAACAACCTATTGATGTTTGCGCACGGAATCTAACGATACTTCGAACCGAAATGCTACGAATTCCGGGGCTTCCGTTGGTCGCCCCTACCAGGCTGATTGCACAAGCCTCGGGCAGTTAGCTTCTGCGCAAAGTTAAACATTGAGTTCAAGCTTTGATTGTAACGCCGACGCGCCGCAAGCGAATGCCCAACAGGCCTTCCAAGGCAACAAAGTTGGCGGATGTTTGGTGGAAATCGCTGACAGCTAAACAACCGTTTGGTGACAGTGGCAACTGTACCCATGGCGAGAGGGCATTTGGTTGCATTATGTTAGAGCGGAACCACAACCAGTCCTTCCCGAGAGATTGCCCCATGCCCCGTCCGATTCCCATCCAAAGCTTGAATCACCTGGCCCTGGCCGTTCGCGATGCCCGGGTTGCTTGCGGCTTCTACCGAGACGTTCTCGGGTTTCGCGAAGTCGAACGCCCGCCGTTCAACTTCCCCGGGGCCTGGCTGGTGGGATATGGCATTCAGATTCATATCCTGGAAACGGAACACCTCGGAGATTACGGCGACAACCCGAACTCCCGCGCGAATCATTACGCGTTCGCCGTGGACGACAACAGCGACCTGGTCGAGATCCTCAACGAGCACGGCATCGAGTTCATCCAGCGCGTTAATGCCGGCAACGTGCACCAGACGTTTTTTCAAGATCCGGATGGGCACACGATTGAAGTGGCGGTGTATCCGGCGGATCCACCGTTTATTGATTAGTATCCAAGGAATACGAAAGCCCTGGTTGGTGATGCCAGGGCTGAGAGCGTTCTCGTCTGGAACTTCATTGATCTTACCGATAAAGTCGTTAAGTACTTCTTCGTGCTTTCGCTTCAGCAAGTATTTCGTCGGCAACTCGCTTCTGCGTCTTGTTGAACTCAGGGGACCATCGGTCATGTATGTCTTGAAGTGCCTCTAGTGCTTCGTCATTGCCAATGGCAGCCAGGGCTTTGAGGGAAGCAGATATCGGGTTCCAATTATCGATGTGATCGAATCGTTTGATGAGAGGTATGATTTCAGGGCATGATTTGTCCACAGAAATGAGCGTGTTGAGACATTCCGGATAGGCCTGGGGTAATCCGGTATGGTCGACATATGCCGCGGCTGCGAGTAGATCGGGAACAGCCTCTCGGGCGTTCTCCTTCATCTTGCCTATGGCGACGGCAGCACATTTGACAAGGTGATGATCGCCTGAAAGCAGCGCTTCTCGCAAAACAGGTAAGGCGTCTAGTGTTGGCTTTCGTTTGCAGTAGTTATCGAAGTAGATGCCTCGAAAACGCTTGTCTTTCCCTTTCATGCAGGCGACGAGATCCACCACCTCAACACGCTTTGGCACCGTCTTCTGGCATTTGCGGCAGAGTCCGCCGGTGTCTTGATGGACTGCGGGAGGCACAGTTACATTACATCGGTAGCAAACCGGGGCTTGATCCGTATCCACTGAGATACCCTGGGCGACGAACGTCGAATTGATGCGAGAGGTCTTCTGGAAGAGTTTCTCTAATCATAAACTCTTTGACTCAAGAAACCAAAAAAGCCCTGGACATTTTGCCTAGGGCTTTTTGGCTTTCGCGACCTAGGACCTTAGATCCGCCACCCTTCGCGGTACTTCCGCTCAATGAACTGGTTTGCCGAGTCGTTGTTGGTGACCTTCAGGCTAGCTGCGTCCCACTCGATCGGTCCGCCGCTACGGTAGGCGATGTTGCCCAATAGAACCGTTTCGGTCAGGGGGCCGCTGTAGTCGAAGCTACAGGTCGTGGGGGTGCCTTCCTTGCAGGCCTTGATCCATTCCTCGTAGTGACCGATGGAATTGGGGATGCTCTGTTCAGGGGCTTTCCAGTCCTTAAAGTTTTCTTCAGGCAGCAGGGTGAAGTTGCCGTAGGTGGCCAGCATCATTCCCTTGTCGCCGTGGAACATTACGCCGGAGCCGGGAACCTTGTGCCCGTTGATTTCTTTCGGGCCGTGGTTGCCGTCGCGCCACTTCATGGTGATGGCCGGGGCGACGTCGGTCTTGGGAAACTCGTAGTTCACGGTAAGTCCCAGGGGGGCCGTGTGGGCATCGGGCTCGGGGCCTTCAGCCGAGACCTTCGTGGGATACTTCAGCTTGAGTGCCCAGAAGACCAAATCAATGTAATGGCAGCCCATGTCGCCGAGCGTGCCGCCACCGAAGTCCCACCAGCGTCGCCATTGGGCTGGCATGTAGACTGGCGAGTAATCCCGGTAGGCTGCCGGGCCGAGCCACAAATCCCAATGCACGTTATTAGGGACCGGAGGCTTATCGGTGGGGACTGTGCCGCCACCCCAGCCTTTGCCGACCCAGACGTCGACGTGTTGCATGTTACCGATGGCACCAGCCTGAACCGCTTCGACCACGCGGCGATAGTTATCGCCAGCGTGAATCTGCGTGCCCAACTGCGTGGCCAGCTTGTTCTTGACCGAGAAGTTGGTCATCTCACGGGCTTCGTGAACCGTGTGCGTCATTGGCTTTTCGCAGTAGACATGCTTGCCCAACTGCATCGCCCACATCGAGGCCGGCGCATGCGTATGATCCGGCGTGCTGACCACGACGGCGTCGATGTTCTTCTCTTTGTCCAATAGGACGCGGAAATCGTTGTACTTGTTCGACTTGTGCTTGCTGTACTGACCAGCAGCCTTGTTCAGGTAGTTATCGTCGATATCGCACAGCGCGACCAGGTTTTGGCCACTTACCCCGCTGACGTTTGCCGAGGCACGATTCTGAACACCGATGCACGCGATATCCAGTAGCTCGTTGGCGGAGTTCGACTCAGCAGCCGAGGCCAATTGGTGAAAACCAGTGCCCGCAACCATGGCGGCTGCGGCAGAAGTTTGGAGAAAAGAACGACGGCTTAACGCTGGTTTTCTCATGCAGAAAATCCTTCAGGCAAGAAGTCTAGTAGAGGGGTAGCCGAAAAAATGGCTGGCAGGAAGTTACATCATTCTCACTGATGTATCTCCAGGATACAAAGTTTCGCGACAAGAACCACAACGTTTTTATCCACTTTATTCAACGGAAAAGGGTTGAATGGCTGAACTGCGGCGGGTTTTACGGCACTTAAGTACAGCCCCAATTTTGACTAAAGGGCTGTAAGAGCCCCTTGTCAAAGGAGGGTAGGTGCGGCACAATGTGTGGTTTCCACCCGGTCTAAAGTTTTGACCTGGGAACAAACGTGGATGTAGGAATCACGTTTTCGTCGCTGATACAGCGGTATGGTGATTCCTGGAAATCGAATCTTAGGAGTGAATCGCACATGGGCCATTACACAGGTCCCAAGGCCAAAATCAACCGTCGCCTCGGTGCCGTTATTTACGAAAGTCGCGGCGCCATGCGTGCTGCCGACCGTCGGCCTAACCCCCCCGGCATGCACAATCGTCCAAAGCGCCCGTCCAACTACGGTGCCGCTTTGATGGAAAAGCAAAAGATCAAGCACTATTACGGCATTGGTGAAAAGCAGCTCCGTCGCTACTTCGCCCACGCCAAGCACAGCAAGGGGAACACGGGTGAAAATCTGCTGTCGCTTTGCGAACGCCGCTTGGACAACGTGGTTCGTCGTGCCGGTCTGGCTCTGACTCGCTGCCAGGCTCGCCAGGGGATCGTTCACGGTCACTTCCTGGTCAACGGCCACAAGGTCGACAAGCCTTCCTATCAGATGCGTCCCGGCGACGTGGTTAGCGTTCGCAACCGTGAAAAGCTGCAGATCCTTTACCGCAGCATTCACGCGGACGCTTCCGGCGAACCAGCGGCATTTCTGTCGCCTGATCCGGAAACCCTGTCGGTGACCTACGACGCCGTTCCAGGCCCGGAAGACATCAGCCTGCCGGTGGACGTGAACATGGTGGTCGAATTCATGTCGCGTTAATTTCCGAAATCAATTTTTCGGCAATTCGCAGATTTCAAAGGGATTCCGGCACGACAGCCCGTCGCGGAGTCCCTTTTTTTTTGGTTCAATGTGCCACTGTTACCAGTGGAACTTGAGACGCATCTCCCCACTACCGCATCTCAAGTCAGTAACTCAATTTTGCCTTAGTAAATTTGCTAGAGAGACATCATGGCTCATACCCAATTGGCGGTCATCGGTGGTGGTCCCGGGGGCTACGCAGCAGCATTCTTGGCTGCCGACGAAGGAATGGAAGTCACCCTCATTGAAAAAGAACCGCGTCTCGGGGGGACGTGCTTGTTGCGTGGATGCATCCCGTCCAAGGCACTGCTGCACGTGGCACGCGTAATTGATGAAGTCCACGAACTGAACAAGGACTGGGGCGTTACCTTCAGCGACCCTCAGATCGAGCTAGACAAGCTGCGTGCTCGTAAAGAAGGGGTCATCAAGTCCCTTTCCACCGGCCTCGGTCAGCTCGCCAAGAAACGTAACGTGACCGTCATCAAGGCGAAGGCCAGCTTTGTTGATTCGAGCACCCTCGAGTTTGAGGGGGACGACCCTTCCATTCCCGAGGGTGGCAAGCTGACGTTCGATCATGCGATCGTCGCGACGGGCTCGGTGGCCGCCATGCCGCCAGCTTTCCAGATCGACTCGCCACGGGTGATGGACTCGACCGGCGCGCTGGAGCTACAAGACATTCCCGAGACCATGCTGGTCATTGGTGGTGGCTATATCGGGCTGGAAATGGGCACCGTCTACGCCCATCTGGGTACCAAGGTCAGTGTTGTCGAACTTACCGACGGGCTTCTGCCGGGTGCCGACCGCAACCTGGTCAAGCCGCTGGCCAAGAAGCTGGAAGAACTGTTCGAGGGGCGTATCTTCACCAACACCAAGGTTGGATCGCTGGGCGATCGCGACGGCAAGGTTGAAGTCGCGTTCGAGGGACCCAACAAGTTCGGTACGTTCAAGTATGACCGCGTTTTGGTTTCGATCGGTCGTTGGCCGAATACCAAGGGAATTGGCCTGGAAAACACGCAGTGCGTCGTCGACAAACGCGGTTTCATTGGGGTCGATAAGCAGCTTCGCACGGCCGATCCGAAGATCTCGGCGATCGGCGACGTGACCGGCAATCCAATGCTCGCTCATAAAGCGACCCACGAAGGTCGTGCCGCCGTCGAGGCCATTTTGGGGCATCCCGTTTCGTTCGAGCCAGCCGCGATTCCGGCCGTGATCTTCACCGATCCCGAAATTGCCTGGGCTGGTCTGATGGAAGAAGAAGCCAAGGCCATGGGGAAGAAGGTCGAGGTGGCCATGTATCCCTGGGCGGCCAGTGGTCGTGCCCAAGCATTAGGTCGTACTGATGGGTTGACCAAGTGGATCATCGACCCCGAAACGCAGCGTGTTTTGGGTTGCGGGATCGTCGGGCCAGGTGCCGGTGAGATGATTTCCGAGGCCGTTTTGGCCCTGGAAATGCGTGCCGAAGTCTTTGATCTGACTTCGACAATTCACCCGCATCCGACCTTGAGCGAGACCGTTATGAACGCTGGCGAGGTATTTTTCGGAACCGCCACCGAAATTTACAAGCCGAAGAAGAAGTCGTAACGTCTTATCATTAAATAACTTGTGGTTTTAATTGGGCTTGTGCCGATTCTGCTGCCTGCAGAACACGGAGAGGGTTCGCCTACCACTCGCTGACAAATATACTCAGCGCGGTAGAATTCAGACTCGAAGCCCGCCTCGGGCCTAAACCGAGATTGATCTTTGAGATAAGTTAATCGAGGGTTGCTTCGCCAGACCTCGTCGCGCAAATAGAAGTCGCGACGGAAGAAATTTTTTCCTGGCGCAAAGCAACGGACTGAAAAAAGGGAAGTTGCATGGCGAACGCCAAAATCATGCCAGCGGAAGAGAACTTGATGCGGAACAACCCGTCGACCTTTTCCCAAGATGTGGACCCAGCCGAAACGCAGGAATGGCTTGACTCACTCGACTATGTTCTGGAAGGAAAAGGGGATGACCGCGTTCGCTTTCTTCTCTCAGCATTAGAAAACCGAGCCCACGCACGCGGCGTGGATGTTCCGTTTGCGGCCAATACGCCCTACATCAACACGATTCACGCTTCGGATCAGCCGGCCTACCCAGGCAACCGTGAATTTGAACGCCGCATCAAGAGCATCATCCGCTGGAATGCGATGGCGATGGTCACGCGGGCCAACAAGAACTTTGAAGGCCTAGGCGGTCACATCAGTACGTTCGCCTCGAGCGCGACGCTGGTCGAAGTCGCATTCAACCACTTCCTGCGTGGTCGTGGAAGCGGCTACGAAGGGGACCAGGTTTACTTCCAGGGGCACGCTTCACCGGGGATTTACTCGCGGGCGTTTGTCGAAGGTCGTCTGACCGAAAAGAACCTCGAGAACTTCCGCCGCGAACTGCAGCCGGAAATGGGGCTGTCGTCCTATCCGCATCCGTGGCTGATGGACGAATTCTGGGAATTCCCAACCGTTTCGATGGGTTTGGGGCCGATCTGCTCGATCTACCAGGCTCGCTTCAATCGCTACCTGCACGATCGCGGGCTGAAAGACACCAGCAAGACGCGCGTCTGGGCGTTTCTCGGCGACGGCGAATGCGACGAGCCCGAAACGTTGGGTGCGATCAGCCTCGCTTCGCGCGAACAGCTCGACAATCTGACCTGGGTGATCAACTGCAACCTACAGCGTCTTGACGGTCCGGTCCGTGGTAACGGCAAGATCATTCAGGAACTGGAAGCGGTTTTCCGCGGTGCCGGCTGGAACGTCATCAAGGTGGTCTGGGGAAGCGACTGGGATCCGCTGCTGGAAGCCGACAAGACCGGCCTGCTGGTCAAGCGAATGGAAGAAGTCGTCGACGGCCAATACCAGAAGTACGTCGTCGAGTCAGGCGATTACATCCGCAAGCACTTCTTCGGTAAGTACCCAGAACTGCTGGAACTGGTGAAGAACTACTCCGACGAGAAGCTGCAGAAGCTGACCCGCGGCGGTCACGATCCCGAAAAGGTTTACGCGGCTTATAAAGCGGCGACCCAGTGCAAGGGCAAGCCGACCGTCGTGATCGCCAAGACGATCAAGGGATATGGTTTGGGCGAAGCTGGAGAAGGCCGCAACGTTACCCACAACCAGAAAAAGCTCAACGAAGAGGAACTGCGAGAGTTCCGAACGCGCTTCAGCATTCCGATCTCGGATGAAGAAGTCGTGAAAGCTCCATTCTACCGTCCGCCGGAAGATAGCGCCGAGATGCGTTACCTGAAGAAGCGACGCGAAGAACTGGGTGGCCCGGTTCCGTCTCGCCCAAAGTCGCACCCGACGTCGACGATCCCGACCTTGGAGGAATACAAAGAATTCCTCGGTGGCAGCAAGGGGAAAGAAATGTCGACCACGATGGGCTTCGTCCGCCTGCTTTCCAAGCTGTGCAAGGACCAGAACATCGGTCAGAACATCGTGCCGATCGTGCCGGACGAATCGCGTACCTTTGGTATGGAAGGGATGTTCCGCCAGGTTGGTATTTACGCCCACTCGGGCCAGTTGTATGAGCCGGTCGACTCCGATCAGCTGATGTACTACAAGGAAGCCAAAGACGGTCAGATCCTGGAAGAAGGGATCACCGAAGCGGGTTCGATGTCGTCGTTCATCTCGGCTGGCAATTCGTACTCGCAGCACGGCATCAACATGATTCCGTTCTTCATCTACTACAGCATGTTCGGCTTCCAGCGGATCGGTGACCTGATCTGGTGTGCGGCAGACACGCGTGCCAAGGGTTTCATGATTGGCGGTACCGCGGGTCGTACGACCCTCAACGGTGAAGGTCTTCAGCACCAGGACGGCCACAGCCACCTGAACGCGATCGCCTTCCCAACGGTTCGCTCGTACGACGTCTGCTACGCCTACGAAACGGCTGTCATCACCCTCGACGGGATGAAGAAGCTGTACGAACAAGGCGAAACAGCCATCTACTACATCACCGTGGGTAACGAAAACTACGTGATGCCTGAGATGCCTGCAGGTGCCGAGGAAGGCATCATCCGCGGGATCTACAAGCTGAAGTCGCAAGACGCCGACAAGCCGCGTGCGAAGGTTCAGCTTATGGGTAGCGGGACGATTACCCGCTGCGTGCTCGATGCCGCTGTATTGTTGGCCGAGAAGTACAACATCGCCAGCGACGTCTGGGGCGTGACGAGCTACACCGAACTGCGTCGCGACGCTCAGACGTGTGAACGCTGGAACATGTTCCACCCCACCGAAGAGCCGAAAAAATCGTACATCGAGACGGTCATGGAAGGGGTCGAAGGGCCTTTCATCTCGGCTTCGGACAACGTCCGGGCCTGGGGCGAACAGATCCGTCCTTACCTGCCTGGCAACATGGTTGCTTTGGGAACCGACGGCATGGGCCGCAGCGAAACTCGCGAAGCTCTGCGTCGTCACTTTGAGGTCGATGCCGAGTCGGTGGTCATTGCTACGCTTTACGAGTTGGCTCGCACCGGCGTGATCGAGCGAACCGAAGTCGCTCAGGCGATCAAGGATTTAAATTACGACGCGGAAAAGCCAAATCCATATTTTGCCTAGCGGCATATTGGCAGCATCGTCGGCCGGCCAGACCCCCGGCCGACGACCGCTTTTCCATGCGACTTGAAATACGCATTCCAAGCAAGGTTATTCACCATGTCGATAGACGTACAACTGCCTGATCTGGGCGATGGAATTGAATCGGGAGACGTGCTGGCCGTCCATGTTTCGGTTGGCGATACGGTCGAAAAGGGACAGACCCTGATCGAAATCGAAACCGACAAGGCGACGGTCGACGTTCCCAGCACCGAAGGGGGCAAGATCGCGAAGGTCCATGTTAAGACGGGCGATACCGTCGCGGTTCATGCGCCGATCGTGACGCTCGAAGGTGCAGGTTCCGGTGGTGGAAGCGCTCCAGCCGCTGAACCACCGAAAGAAGAGAAAGCTCCCGAGCCAGAAGCCAAAGAAGAAGCTCCTGAGCCTGCTCCTCCGAAAGAAGATCCCACACCTGCGCCGGCACCGCCGAAGCCAGCTCCGGCGCCAGCAACTCCGCCTCGCATGACCACGCCTCCACCGGTACCCGTTGCCGAAGCACCGTCCGCCGACGACAGCGTACCAGCCGGTCCCGCCGTGCGTCGCTTCGCCCGGGAAGTGGGTGTCGATCTGCGTAACGTGCAAGGCTCTGGCCCCAACGGACGCATCGAGCGGGACGACGTGCTGCGAACGGTTCGCGATCTGAATCAAGGGGGGCCATCGACGAAGTCGGGCACGGCTTCCGCTCCGGCCGCGACGGGTTCGCTGCCATCGCTCACCGGTGAAGCGAACGAGGACAAGTACGGTCCAGTTCGCATCGAGAAGATGAAGAAGATCCGCAAGGTCACCGCCGCTCAAATGAGCAAGAGCTGGACGACCGCCCCGCGGGTTACCAACTTCGACGACGCCGACATCACGGCCCTTGAAGAACTGCGTCAGCAAAGCAAGGACGACTACGCCGAAGCGGGCGTCAAGCTGACTACCATGCCGTTTCTGATCAAGGCCGTTGCCGTTGCTCTGCGTGAGCATCCGGAACTGAACGCCACGATCGACATGGAACAAGAGCAGATCATCTACAAAGATTACGTGAACGTCGGCATCGCTGTCGATTCCGACCGTGGTCTGCTGGTGCCGAACATGAAGAACACCGATCGGATGTCGATTCCGGACATCGCTCGCGGCCTGCAGCAAACGGCTTCTGACATTCGCGGCAACACGTTCGAGATGTCGGCCCTGCAAGGCGGAACTTTCACGATCAGCAACCTCGGCGCGATCGGCGGCACCTACAGCACGCCGATCATCAACGTTCCGGAAGTTGCTATCCTGTTGGTTGGCCGCTCGCGCAAGATGCCGGTCGTCGTGAAAGACCAAATCGTGGCTCGGTTGATGATGCCACTGAGCCTGTCGTACGATCACCGCCTGGTCGATGGTGCCACGGCTCAGCGATTCCTGAACGACGTGAAGAGCCTGCTGGAGAACCCCAGCAAGCTGCTGATGGCTCCTTAGGGTTCCGAGCCTTCATCGATTTACCTACGAACAAGCCCTCTCGCGCAGACAGATTGCGAGGGGGCTTTTTTATGGACGGTGAAGAGCACGACGTTCCAATTCTATGCCACCCAACAGAATGGAGTTCAATCTCCTATTTCTGGTGGTTATAATTGACGCGAATTTAAACCCGATCTTGCTAGTGGGTGATCATGGCTAAGCTTCATATTGTCTGTCCCAGCTGCGGCACCAAATATCCGGTTGCCGACCAGAAGCTCGCCGGCCGGCGAGTGACCTGTAAAAAGTGCTCGCAGAAGTTCGTCGCGGAAATTCAAGGGGCGGCTCCACCTCCGGAGGAAGAGCCCTTGCTGATCCCTGCGAGCGCTCCGGATCCGCTCGGGGATGATCTGTTCGGCGACATTCCGACTTCCGAGCCAGCCCTTTCCGGCCCAGCGCTCGGGACGTTGCCACCGAAGCAAAACAACAGTTCATCCGGTTCGTTTTCTGTCGTGCCTGTGTTACTGGGCATGGCAAGAGTCACAGGCGTAACGGTCGTGGTCGTCATCGCCTTCTCAACACTTTATCCAGTGGCTGGTTCGGGACAGGGAGCGCCTCGGGATCGAGATGTATCCGGTGGCCAATTTGGCCCGGGACCATCGCGAGGTGAAGGGGCATTCGCACCTCCGCGTGGCCCAGGAGGCGCGCGAGATGAAGGAATCTATGTTCCACCACATGATGGCACGAACCAGTCGCAATCCCAACAGCCAGGCCCGCCTCCTCAGGGGCAACCTTTTGGCCCATTGGGTCAAGGGGGGCGCCCGCCGGGTATGCCTGGCGGCCCAGGATTCGGCGGACGAGATCTTGCGAAGGAAGCAATCAGCCGGATGGAGCAGGAGTTTGGCGCGGATAAGCTCGTGCGTCTGGAGTGCGAGTCGATCAGTCGTGAGCAAGCCAAGGAGATTTATGAAATCCTCAAGCAGGAGATGATCGCCCATACCCATGTGCATTGGTTTGATCCTAATATCCGCCAGCGCGTCTTCACGTTTCCATACGACGGTGATGTCCGGGAACTCGCGTCGAAGATCACCTTTGGCGAAGTGGACGAGGTCCTGGTCAGTGAACGAAGGATTCGCTTGAAATCAATTACGCTGCCGTAGGATAGCCGGAGAGCGATCCGGCTTTAGCCTTTCTAATGAAAGCCAGCCCGCTTGTTCAGCAGATCATCAAGACCCCGCAACTTCTCCATCAGCATGCCGCGCTGATGGAGAAGCTTCCCCCTGGCAAGTCGATCGAGTTGGTGCCACAACTGGTTCAAGCTTTCCATGAGCACAAGTTGTGGCCGAAGGATGCGGCCTGCATCATCGCGGTTTGCCGGCCGACGGACGAGCAACTACTTGATCTATTGAAAGATGACGGTGAACGCTGCCAGAAACTAGGCCTCCATATCCTTGCTCGATTGATCGGTAATGAAGATTTCAAGCAGCGCCCCCACCATGCCTTGGCACACGAGGCACTTCGGCTGTTGCAGACGGAGGCGGTTCGACCGAAGCGAAAGCAGTTGAAGCCGTTGAAGGACTGGGCGGAAGCCCATGTCACCGAGATCGACCGCATTAGTCCTCCATAAACTGTCATTGGGAATCGGAGAACAACTCAGTGCTTCTACGTAGTATCTTGGGCCTGATTGCAGGCCTCGCAGTTGCGTTCGTCTTGGTGATCGCCGTCGAACTGTTCAGCGCGGTGGTGCATCCGTTTCCCGAAGGCTTTGGGGGAACGAAAGAAGAGATCTGCGCCCACGTCGAGAAATATCCGGCCTGGGTGTTGGCCGCGGTCGTACCAATGTGGGCGCTGGTCGTGTTTTGTAGCGTGTGGGTTGCGCGGAAGATTGGCGGCCTGGCGACGTCGATCGTCGTTGGGGCGCTGCTATTGGTTGCCGTGGGATTTAACCAATGGATGCTGCCTTATCCCGTTTGGTTTGAAGTGGCGAACTTCGTGGCGTTGCCACTAGCGATGCCGGGTGCGATTCGCTTGGCTCGCCCCACGGTAGTATCTTTGCCGGAAGAGGATGGAGACGAAGAGACTCCCTCACCCTAGCTCTCTCCCTTCGAGGGAGAGAGGACTGGAGATCATTTTTGGGGACGCGCTTCGACTAGGTAAGCGTCCAGCCGTCGGGTAGGCAGGCACCTTTTTCGACGACGGGGATGCCATCGACGATGGTGACCCCTTCCGGATATTCCTTGTCCGGCAGGTTGTCGCTGTTCACCACGCGGACGTTGTTGCCGATGTGGCAATTCTTGTCGACGATGGCTCCCTTGATGACGCTGCCGGAACCGATCTTCATGCGCGGTCGTCCGGATGATTCGTCGGCTTCGGTTTCCATGCGGGTCGCGTAGTAGTCGCAACCCATCAGCACCGAATCTTCGATGGTGACGTTTTCTTCGATGACGCTACGCAGACCAATGACGCTGTTCTTGATCGTGCAACCTTTGCCGATCTGGCAACCATCGGCAATCATGCTGTTGGCGAAATTGCCTTCCATGACCATCGTGGGCGGCAGGAAGCGAGCTCGGGTGAAGATCGGGGCTTCTTCTTCGACGAACTCAAACGGAGGCGTCGGAGCCAACGTGGCGAGGTTCGATTCGTAGAACGCTTTGATCGTCCCGATGTCTTCCCAGTAGCTGTCGAACATGTGCATCTGCACCTTCTTAGCTCGAATGGCGGCCGGGAAGATCTCTTTACCGAAGTCCTGGTAGTCAGTCTTTTCCAGCAGTTCGACCAGCGTATCGCGGTTGAACAGGTAATTGCCCATGCTCGCCAAGCAGTCACGACCGTTCGATTGGATGCCGCGAGCATCAATCCAGGCCGGGTCGGTACGGACGTGAGCCAGTTCTTCCGGCGTCTTGGGCTTCTCAACAAAACCATTCACGCGGCCTGTCTCGTCGATCTTCATGATGCCCAAGCCGCTGGCGTCCTTCGAGTGAACAGGCAGGCCTGCGATCGAGACGTCGGCGCCCGACTCGATGTGCGAGTCGAGCATCTCGCGGTAGTCCATGCGGTACAACTGATCGCCGGAAAGGATCAGAACGTATTCGATGCCGTGCTGCTGGATATAACGCAGGTTCTTACGAACGGCATCAGCGGTGCCTTGGTACCAGTCGGAACCTTCGCTGGCAGTCTGTTGGGCAGCCAGCAATTCGACAAAACCACCGCTGAAGTGATCGAAGCGATACGTCTGCCGGATGTGGCGGTGCAAACTCACCGACATGAACTGCGTCAGCACATAGATGCGATTCATCTGGCTGTTCAAGCAGTTGGAAAGTGGAATGTCGATCAAGCGGTACTTGCCCGCCAGCGGAACGGCTGGTTTCGAGCGGTATTTGGTCAATGGATAAAGCCGGGTTCCACGGCCTCCGCCCAGAACCAGGCAGATGACATTACGCATAGGTCACCTTCTTTCCATGGAAGAAAAGCATTGGGGATATTTCAGTCGGTGGCGTTCGAACGATAACGTGAGGCATCGCGACTACGCAAGCCAATGCGCATCCGCCCACCCGATATTGCCGCAACTTAATGCAATTATTGCGCCGCAACGGATGCGACGCTTACTTTCGATAAAATCCGCGGCGACGCTGTTCGCTGTAGCGTTCCAGGGCTTCGTTGATGATCGGCAGGGCCAACTCAGAAGGAAGGATCTCGTCGACCTCAACCGATTTCCCTTCCAACATCTTGTAGTCTTGGAAGAAGCGCCGCAACATGTTTCGGCGATGATTAGGCAGATCAATCGCTTCATTATAGGAAGAGTATTCCGGATCGGTCACCGCGACGGCGATAATCTTGTGATCAAGCTTGCCGCTATCGACCATCGTCATAAGCCCCACGGCACGTGCGGTGATCAGAGTCAGCGGGGCGACTGGTTCCTGGCACAACACCAGCACGTCGAGTGGGTCGTCGTCTTCAGCCAGCGTTTGCGGCACAAAACCATAGTTGGCCGGATAGTGAACGGCCGAGTAAAGCATGCGGTCCATTCGCAAAAGCCCGGTGTCTTTGTCCAGTTCGTACTTGATGCTGGACCCAGTGGGGATCTCGATGACCGCACAGAATTCCCTTGGGATGTCTTCACCGGGGGTCACGTCGTGCCAAGCGTGCGTCATAGATGCGAATTTTCCTCAAGAGTCAGGCTTTTTTCTGACTCCAATAGGTTTACCAAATTGCCATACGTCGGTCCGGCCTCCGCTATTAGACATAGTCTAACGGAAGCAAATCATTGCTTGTAAGCATCCGTCGTAACTGGCGCCGCGTCAACCGCAGGCAGCGGAGCTAAGTTCATTTCACAACGAAATTCACAAGACGGCCGGGTACGACAATCGTCTTGACAATTTGTTTTCCCTCGAGAAGCTCTTGAACGCGAGCATCCGACTTCGCGAGAGCTTCAAGATCATCCTTCTTAATGTCGGCAGGAACCGTGATACGGCCGCGAACTTTACCCATAATTTGTACGGGTACTTCGATCTCGTTGTCCTTGGTGTACGACTCGACAAACTGTGGCCATGGCTCGTAGGCCAAAGTGTTATCGTGCCCCAATAATTGCCAAAATTCTTCGGCCAAGTGGGGTGCCAAGGGGGAAAGCATCAACGCGAACCACTCCATCGCTTTTTTCGGCCGCGTCGACTCCTTGGTGAAGAAGTTGGTGAACTCCATCAAACGGGCAATGGCCGTGTTGAAGCTGATGTTGTTGAGGTCGTGGGTGACGCTCTTGAGCGTGCGGTGGAGCATCTTGTTCTGCTCTTCGGTGGGCTCGACGTCTTCAATGGCCGCGTTGAGGACCAACTCTTCCGCGTTGTGATCGATGAGCATGCGCCACGCTCGATCAAGAAACCCACGAACCCCCTTCACGCCATCCATTGCCCAAGGCTTGGTGGCTTCGAGAGGGCCCATGAACATTTCGTAAAGACGAAGACTATCGGCACCATAATCACGAACGACGTCATCCGGATTGACCACGTTGCCGCGGCTCTTCGACATCTTATGGGCCCGAGAGTCGACCCGAATGTCGTTGTCGGCGGCCAGGACGAAGCCGTCTCCCTTCTTGAAGACGTCCGCCTCGGTAAGGGCAACCGACTTCACTGGGTTCCCCTTGTCGTCGACGAGCGATCCATCTTCCTGCTTCTTGACGAGGTTGCTGCCGATCCAGGCGCCATCCTCCAATTGGAAGCCCATGTATTCGATCTCGCCCAAGATCATCCCTTGGTTGACGAGCTTCTGAAACGGTTCCGGCGTCGAGACGTAACCACGGTCGTAAAGCACCTTGTGCCAGAAGCGGGAATACAAGAGATGAAGCACCGCGTGTTCGGCACCACCGATGTAAAGATCGATCGGCATCCAAGCCTTTTCTTTTTCGGGATCAACAAAGACGTTGTTGTTCTTTGGATCGATGAAGCGAAGATAGTACCAGCACGAGCCAGCCCACTGAGGCATGGTATTCGTTTCGCGCTTGTATTTCACACCGTCGATCACGGGATAGAGCCATGACTCGTCTGCTTTTTCAAGTGGCGGTTCTGGCCTGCCGATCGGTTTGTAGTCTTCGATCTGCGGCAAGTCGACCGGAAGCTCTTCGACAGGCACGGCGCGGATCTTGCCGGTGGGTTCCCCCTTGTCGTCAAGCTCTTTGAGGATTGGGAAGGGCTCGCCCCAGAAACGCTGGCGACTGAAGAGCCAGTCACGAAGCTTGAAGTTGGTCGCTTCGCGGCCGAGGCCGTTCTGTTCGAGGTCGAGTGCGATCTGCGCTTTCACCTCGCCGGTCTTCATGCCGTTGTATTTGCCCGAGTTGATCGCCACGCCGTCGAAGGTCGCACAGGCCTTGCCGGCAAGGACCGCGTCGCGGTCAATGTCCGACTTGTCGCCGGGATCGACGACGGCAATCACGGGAATGTCGAACTTCTGAGCGAATTCGAAGTCGCGATCGTCGTGCGCCGGAACGGCCATAATGGCCCCCGTGCCGTAGCTGGCAAGGACGTAATCCGCGATCCAGACCGGCACCGGCTGGCCCGTTACCGGATTGATCGCATGCGAACCAGAGAAGACGCCTGTCTTCTCTTTGGCGAGTTCCGTACGTTCCAAGTCGGACTTGAACGCGGCGGCCTGACAGTACTTGTAGACAGCGTCGGCCTGCTCGGCGGTGGTCAACTGTCCGACAAGCGAATGCTCCGGGGCGATGACCATGTAAGTTGCCCCAAAGAGCGTATCGGGGCGCGTCGTGTAAACGCGAAGGACCTCGGTGCCTGGCTTGCGAGGATAGCCGAGTTTCTTCCGCTCAATCTCCCAAGGGGTGTATTCTTCCTGGGTGCCGAGGAAGAAGTCGACTTCGGCACCAACGCTACGGCCGATCCAGTTTCGCTGAAGCTGCTTGATGCTATCAGACCAGTCGAGTGATTCGAGGTCGCTCTCAAGTCGGTTTGCGTAGGCGGTAATGCGGAGCATCCACTGGCGGAGGGGCAATCGCTGAACGGGATGGCCGCCACGTTCGCTCTTGCCGTCGATCACTTCTTCGTTCGCCAAGACGGTACCAAGTTCAGGGCACCAGTTGACCGGGGCTTCGCTGACGTAGGCCAAGCGATGCTCGTCCTGATAATCGCGAATCGCTTCGTCCCCAGCGGCTTTCACATCGTCTGGAATAGGAAGCTCGGCGATGGGGCGGCCTTTGCCGGCGTCGTGGTCGTACCATGTGTCGAAGAGAACGAGGAAAATCCACTGCGTCCAGCGGAAATAGTCGACGTCGGTGGTGGCAATCTGGCGATCCCAATCGTAGCTGAAGCCGAGCATCTTCAACTGGCGGACGAACTCACCGATGTTCTTTTCGGTCGTTTCGCGCGGATGGACGTTGTGCTTGATCGCGTATTCTTCAGCCGGAAGGCCGAACGAGTCGAAGCCCATCGGGTGCAAGACGCTTTTGCCGTTCATGCGGGCAAAACGGCACACGATATCAGTTGCCGTGTAACCTTCCGGGTGTCCTACGTGCAAACCAGCACCACTTGGATAAGGAAACATATCCAAGACATAAAGCTTTTCGCCTTGCGGTATTTCGGGCGTGCGGAAAGTGTGATTCTCGTCCCAGTACTTTTGCCATTTTGGTTCGATCTGGGCCGGGTTGTAGCGAGGCATGGGTGATATCCAGTTGTCTAATTTGCGGTGGTGCCGCAGCTCGGTCTGCTTATAAGTTGGGGCGCTTCGGGCAGGGATCGCCGCAAAATGTTGTTACATAGGGCTTTCCCGCAGTCTCGCGAAGGTAACGATTCTAATGGTCCTCGCGAAAACTGACAATTCAAGGACCCGCTAGGTTCTGCGGAACGTTCGCGCTAAATCGACCACCTGAGTAAAATCTGTACTAGGATTTCGCGAGAATTGCATGTTGCCAGGACGATTACCCTGGTAGACTGCTGGTTTCCCAAAATTTCACCCCCCCAACACAAACCCCTGAATCCTTATGCTTCACGGACGACGTCATCTTCAGCTGGTTGATTCCGAACGCGACGCAATGCGAATTGCCTGTCAGTTCAACGCGCAACTGATGGACTTCGTACGCCCCCATGTCAAAGCTGGCATCACGACCGAAGCCATCGATCGGATGGTGCACGAGTACACCTTGGATCACGGTCACACGCCTGCTTGCTTGAACTACCAGGGCTTCCCTAAGAGCTGCTGTACCAGCATCAACGAAGTCATTTGCCATGGGATTCCGGACAAGTACGAGCTGAAAGAAGGGGACATCGTCAACGTCGACCTGACTTCGATCGTTGACGGCTGGCACGGCGATCAGTCGGAAACGTTCCTCATTGGCGAAGTAAGCCCGGAAGCGAAGCAGGTTACCCAGTGTGCGTTCGATTGCCTGTATCTGGCCATTGACGCGATTTACCCCGAGTGCCGCGTTTCGGAAATCGGCCGGGTAATCGTCGAAGAGGCAAAGAAATACAACTTTGGGGTTGTCGAAGAATTCGTCGGTCATGGGCTCGGACGCCGTTTCCACCAAGATCCGTCGATTCCTCACGTCCCGACACGTGCCGCCCATTCGGTTCGCCTGCTGCCAGGCGTCTGCTTCACGATCGAGCCGATGATCAACATCGGTGGTGCGGCCACTCTGCTCGATCCAACCGATGGTTGGACGGTCCGTACCCGCGACCGCAGCCTGAGCGCCCAGTTCGAGCACACGATCCTCATGACCGAGAACGGTCCTGAGATCCTTTCGGTGACGAAAGATGGTCCGCAGAAGGGACATAAGTTCTAAATCGTGCCGCGATAGCACTGAAATTAATCTTGCCGGCGACGGTGCTTTTTTGGTAATTCCTCGGGCAATGACTCAAGTTCTTGCCTGAGGGATCCGGCTATGTTCTCTTTTCGACCACTTTGCTTGCTGATGCTGGCTGGCATTTGGCCTTGCGCTTCGACGGCTTTGGCCGGTGAGCCTTACAAAGGGCGTGTGACCACCGCGCAGGTCTTTACACGCAGCGGTCCGGGCCAGAACTACTATCCGACGGCCTACCTCGAAAAGAATACGGTCGTGGATGTCTACCGCGAAGATGTCGGCGGCTGGCTGGCCATTCGCCCTACCGAAAGCGAGTTCAGCCTGGTCCGGGCCGAAGACCTTTCATACGGTGACGACCGCCGAATTGCTTATGTGCGGACGGCCGATGCACCCGCTTTCGTGGGTAGTCAAATCAGCGACCAGCACCATATTACGCACGTGAAGCTCGACCAGGACGAACCGCTGGAAGTGCTGGGAATCGTCGAACTTCGCGACCCTGAGACCGGCAAGAAGGAAGCCTTCTATCGCATTGCGCCTCCTGCCGGAGAGTTTCGTTGGATCAACAAGCATTTCGTCGAAGCGATCGGCATTCAGCCGCGCCCGCAGGGACCAACCGTCGATTCGGCCGCCATGGCCGAGTCGATTCAGGATGACCAGTTTTGGAAAGAGAACGAGCAGAAGCTGAGCGTCGTTCGGCCGGTTTCGTTCGACGAAGAAGCCGACAAGCCGGGCGCGACCATCACCGGCGAGCTTCAACCACTGGATGAAATCGGTCCCGGCACCAGTTTGAACCTGATCGAGCTTGAATTACACGTCAGCCGCGAATGCATCAAGCCAGTGGAAGAGTGGAATTTCAAGCCGCTGAAAGATCAGGCCAAACGCCTCATTGTCGAAGGGGAAACGCCGCTGGAGCGGGGTAAGGCCCGATTGCTGCTGGAGAAAATCGAGCAATTCAACGATCTGTACGAGCGCAAACTAGCGGCGAAGGAAGCGATGGCTAATGTATCCCTTCCGCTGAGATCCCCCTTGGTCGGTGATGACGAGCTGGGAGAAGTCGAGCCCTCGACCGACCCGGCCGCTTCGTTCAAAAAAGATGGCGTCGACCCACGCTACGATGGCAAAGGGTGGCTGATGCCGGTCATTACGCGGGCCTCGTCCACCCGAAATCCGAATCAATACACGCCGCCGTTCGCGTTGACCGACGCTCAGGGGAACGTACTGCAGTTCGTCAGTCCTTCGCCAGGGCTGAACTTACGACGATATGCCCGGATGCAGGTCGGTATTTACGGGCAGATTTCTCCGCTGGACCAATACACAAAGCAGCATCTGACGGCGCACCGAATTGTGGTGCTGTCACGGCACGAAAAGAAGTAGCTTTGCGATGAGTGTCATGGCCCAAATGGGCGAATCATGGTCAAATAGTGGGAATTGACAGGCCATTTGGTTTCGGTCTGTCTGCTTGACGAATTCTCACTGAAAGCCAGCATGAGCGAAGACGGTTCCCCCAGCGCCACTCTTGAAGATGCCCTGCAGAAGTATGGGGCCCCGCTGCCCGCTGAAATCCGCGACCAACTTCAGCGGTACATCGACGCGCTTTGGGAGATCAACAAGTCGCTGAATCTCACGCGGCATACCGACTACGACAAGTTCGTCGCCCGTGATCTGATCGACAGCCTGGCATTGGCAGGGCAGTTGAAGCCGAATGAAGAAATCCTCGACATGGGAAGTGGCGGGGGAGTGCCTGGCATTGTGATCGCGATCCTTCGTCCTGACGTTCGTGTCACGCTGTGTGATTCGGTGGGCAAGAAGGCTCACGCGATGCAAGCCATCGTTGAACAGCTCGACCTGGAGGTTCCCGTTTACCACAATCGAGCGGAAGAGATCCTGGAAGACCTCAGCTTCGACGCCGTCGTGTGTCGCGCCGTTGCGCCGATGAAGAAACTGCTGACGTGGTTGGATGGGCATTGGCTGGCTGCTGGCCGACTGTTGACGATCAAGGGTGGCCGTTGGCTCGAAGAAGTGAAAGAAGCCCGTCATCATGGTGTGACTAAGGGAGTTGAGATCCGCAACGCCCACGAATACGAGACGCCCGGCAATGATCACCCCAGCGTGATCGTGAAAGTTTGGCCGAAAGGCCGCAAAGAGCCTTAAGCCCGTTCAACTTACGGCCGATTAGTGTCGTTGTTGATATGAGTTACGACCCGTATAATCAGACGATTCTCTCCTGGCTTCCCCAGGCAGTAGAGAGAAACCGCCCCCAGCGTTAGTTGGCCCCACGCAAAATGGCCAAGCTACCTAACTTCAACCCACAGCGATTGATTGATGTCCGGTTATCAGATTACGCATCTCAAACAGCTGGAAGCAGAGAGCATCCACATCATCCGCGAGGTCGCGGTCGAGTTTGAGAACCCGGTGATGTTGTATTCCGTCGGAAAAGATTCTTCCGTCATGGTTCAGCTGGCGTTGAAGGCCTTCTACCCGGCAAAGCCACCGTTTCCCTTGATGCATGTCGATACGACGTGGAAGTTCAAGGAAATGATTCAGTTCCGCGAGGATTACGCTCGCAAGGAACTGGGACTCGATTTGATCGTGCACATCAACGAAGAAGGCAAGAAAGTCGGCATCGATCCGTTCGAGGACAGTGTCCGTCACACCGACTTGATGAAGACGGTCTCGCTGAAGCAGGCACTCGACAAGTACAAGTTTGACGCTGCATTCGGTGGTGCTCGCCGCGATGAAGAGAAGTCGCGAGCCAAGGAACGAGTTTTCTCGTTCCGTGATAAGAACCACCGCTGGGACCCAAAAAATCAGCGTCCCGAGTTGTGGAACCTGTACAACACCAAGGTGAACAAAGGGGAAAGCATTCGCGTGTTTCCTCTTTCCAACTGGACGGAACTCGACGTCTGGCAGTACATCCACTTGGAAAAGATTCCGATCGTGCCGTTGTACTACTCGGCCAAACGCCCCGTCGTTTGGCGAAACGATATGTGGATCATGGTTGACGACGACCGCATCAACCTTCAGCCAGGCGAAAAGGTGGAAGAGAAAATGGTTCGGTTCCGCACGCTCGGCTGCTATCCGCTGACCGGTGCCGTGGAATCGGAGGCCGACACGCTTCCCGAAATCATTCAGGAAATGCTTCTGACCACGACGTCCGAACGCCAAGGACGCGCAATCGACAAAGATCAGGGCGCCTCGATGCAGAAAAAGAAGGAAGAGGGTTACTTCTAACGCTCGAGGCGAGTGTTCAGTTTTCAGTTTTCAGTTTTCAGCAAAGAGAAGAAGACTGAATCGTTGTGAAGGCTGGACCGCAAATCCTACTGAAAACCGAACACTGAACACTGAAAACTAGACTCATGTCTCACAAATCTGACCTGATCGCGACCGACATTCACGCTTATCTCGCTCAACACGAGAAGAAGGAACTGCTGCGGTTTTTGACGTGCGGCAGCGTCGACGACGGGAAGAGCACGCTGCTAGGCAAGCTTTTAATCGAATCGAAAGCGGCGTACGAAGATCAGTTGGCGGCGATCGAAAAGGAATCGGCCACGCACGGTACGGTCGGCGGCGAGATCGACCCGGCCTTGTTGACCGATGGTCTGAAAGAGGAACGCGAGCAGGGCATCACGATCGACGTGGCCTATCGTTACTTCTCGACCGCCAAGCGAAAGTTCATCGTTGCCGATACTCCAGGGCACGAGCAATATACCCGCAACATGGCTACTGGCGCTTCGACCGCCGACTTGGCCATCATTCTGATTGATGCTCGCCAAGGAGTACTGACCCAAACCAAGCGGCATAGCTTCATCACGTCGCTGCTGGGGATTCGCCACATTGTGGTCGCCATCAACAAGATGGACCTGGTCGACTACAGCCAGGAAGTGTTCGAGAAGATCAAGCAAGATTACATCGACTTTGCCGCGAAGATGTCGGCCGACGACGTTCACTTCATTCCACTCTCGGCCCTCAAAGGGGACAACCTGGTCGAGAAGAGTGCGAAGATGCCATGGTACGAAGGTGCCACGCTGATGCACATGCTCGAGAACCTGTACATCGGTTCCGACCGCAACCTGCAAGACTTCCGCTTCCCGGTGCAACTGGTCAACCGGCCCGACCTGAACTTCCGTGGTTTCTGCGGCACCGTCGCCTCAGGCACGATTCGCCCCGGCGAAGAAGTCATGGTCCTTCCGTCCAAGAAGACCAGCAAGGTGAAACGCATCGTCACGATGGATGGCGACGTCGAAGAAGCCTATCCGCCGATGTCGGTCACACTGACTTTCGAGGATGAAATCGACTGCAGTCGTGGTGACGTCATCGTACGTCCTGGGAACCGTCCGAAAGTCGACAGCAAGTTCGACGCGATGGTGGTTTGGATGTCCGAAGAACCGCTGGTGCCTGGCAAGCAGTACTTCGTTAAACACACCACCAAGATGATGAATGGGACCGTTTCGCGGATTCGCTACAACGTCGACGTGAATACACTCCATCGCGAAGACACGCCGGCCCTCAAGCTCAACGAAATCGGCCGCTGCAGCATCAAACTGAATCAACCGGTTTGCTTCGATCCGTACGCGAAAAACAAGACGACCGGGGCGTTCATTCTGATCGACTACATGTCCAATCGTACCGTGGGTGCCGGTATGATCATCGATCGCGATGCCAGCGACACCGACGAGCTGTGGGACGTCGAAGGGGACGAGACCTTGCAGAGCACCAAGGGGAACGTTTCCGCCGACGAGCGAGCGGCCCGCTTCGGTCAGAAGCCGGCGACCGTGCTGCTGACCGGTTTGACCGGTGCCGGCAAGACGACGATCGCTTACGCTCTGGAGCGTCGTCTGTTCGACGAAGGCAAGACGAGCGTCGTGCTCGACGGGCAAAACCTGCGCCGCGGTATCAGTAAGGATCTGGGGTACACGGCCGAGCAGCGCAGCGAGAATCTGCGTCGCGGCAGCGAGATTGCCCGAATGCTGAACGATTCGGGCATGCTCTGCATCGCGGCCTTCCTGGCACCAAACGCCGAAGTTCGCCAGCGAGCCAGCGAAGTGGTTGGTACCGATCGATTCCTGACCGTTTACCTTTCGGCTCCGATCGAAGTTTGCCGTCAGCGAGAAGACTCCGGCATGTACGCCAAAGCCGACAGCGGCGAGATCGCCAACTTCCCGGGGGTCAGCTACGAATATGAAGTCCCTGAGAGTGCCGACCTGGTACTTCCCACGCACGAGCTAAGCGTAGACGAGTGCGTCGACAAGATCTACGAACTGCTGCAATCGCGCGGGTTGATCGACTAAGGCCGCGGCGCGGGATTCCACAGATTGTCGCCTTGGTGTGAACCGTCTAAAATTCCGGTGCCTTGATACCTCCGGAGCCGACCCTCATGCCCAGCCTGACGATTGAAAACTATGTCAAAGCGATCTATCAGATCGCGCTTCAGACACCGGAAAAGGCGGCCTCGACCGGTGAAATTGCGATCGCCCTGCAAGTTTCGCCCGGCACCGTCACCAGCATGCTGAAAACCCTCAGCGAGACCGGTCTGGCATCGTACACCAAGTACGAAGGGGTTCGCCTAACCGAGAGTGGCCGCAAGCTGGCGCTACGTGTGCTGCGTCGCCACCGATTGATTGAACTGTTCTTAGTTCACACGCTCGACCTTGCCTGGGACGAAGTCCACGAAGAGGCCGAGAATATGGAACATGCCGTCAGCGATTTTCTGGTCGACCGCATCGATCAGTTTCTGGGGTACCCTTCGTCCGATCCTCACGGTGACCCTATTCCTACGGCGGATGGCAAGATTCGCACCGAGCAAGGCGTCAAGCTCACCCAGTGGGAGCCTGGCAAGTCGTTTCGGCTGGTGCGCGTGATGGATCAGAGCTCGGAGTTCTTACGCTACCTGAGCGAAGAATCGCTGCAGCCAGGCTGCGAAGCCAAGTTGCTTACCAGTCGAGCCGAAGCGGGGATCGTCACCATCGAAATCGAAGGCCGCATCACGGCATTGGGGTTGGAAGCGGCCGAAAAGTTGATGGTGACGGCGGTTAGTTAAACCCCCGGCGTGCTCGGTGGCGGCGTCATGGCCGGTTGATGCCCCAGCGAGCGGCGGACCATGGTTAGCTGACCGCTATGTAAACCTTCGTGCCAGATAGCGGTCTCGAATACCTGGCCATAGTCAGCCAGGAAGTCAGGGGTGCCATCCGGCGTTTTCTTAGCCAGGTCGTCGTCACTGAGCGATGCGAGAATCTCGAGAAGCACTTTGCGGCGCTCGTCCATGTAGCCGCGCACTTCTTCAACCGGGGGATAATCTTCCAGTTTGGGTGAGGGTGTCGAGCCGAGACCGAACATCTCTTGGTAGTGCTCTTTCGCCACGGCCTTCTCGGGGGCCAAAAGCGAGATAAAGAAGTTATCGGTCGTGGCCATATGACCAATAAACCATAGGGCATGGTTGCTTTGATTGCAGATCTGCGCCACCCAGTCTTCAGTTTTCTGAAAGTCGGCCAGGATTCGTGTCGTAAAGCCGCGGGCCGATTCAAGTTGATGTTGTAGACGCTCAATCATGGACATGATGTCTCTCCTGGGATTGGGACTAGCTGGGACGATCTAGGGAAGAGCCTGCACTCCGGAGTATTTCCAAGAAACACGCAACTTGCTCGTCGCTGTAACCGCCGAAGAAGTCCTCGTGAACTTTTTCCTGTAACTTCATGATGACGGGCTTGAGTTGCTCCACGGTTTCTTTCCCCTGTGGCGTCAGGTAGATCCGGAGAGCGCGTCGATCGGCTGGATCGCGCATGCGGCGAATAAGCTTCGCTTTCTCGGTGCGATCAAGCAGGCCGGTCATGCTGCTGGCATCCAATTGGACCTCTTCGGCCAATTCGCTTGGCTTTTGTCCGTTACGACAAGCCAGGCAAGAAAGCATAAACAACTGGGCTGGGGTGACTTCGTACGCTGCCAAACCTTCGGCGTAAATTCGCGAAATTTTTCGCATCGCCACGCCCAGATGAAAGCAGAGCAGATCGTCCTTTTTCCAATTCATTCGGAAGATATTTAAAAAGAGGATGCCGCGCACCCACCATTCTAGCGATGGGCGAATGCGGGGTAAAAGCAAATCAACGGGGAAGGTTTCAAACTAGCGCCAGACTAGGTGGGACGCACCGTGACGACGACTCCCTTGAACGCTGGTGTCTTCGACTGGGGATCTGCCGTGCGGGAAACAAGGGTGTTGGCCTCGGGGTAATACATCAGGGCGTTTCCAGGCTTGATATCGGTAAACTCGTGGACGACGAAACCATCAATCTGGCCAATGCTTGACTGGATCGTTACCTTTTGCCCGGCTGTTACGCCGAGACGCTTGCAGTCGTCGGGATGAAGCACGATGACGTCGCGGCGGTCGATGCCACGGTAAACATCATATTCCTCGTACACCACCGTGTTGAACTGTCCCTCACTCCGCACGGTCATCAACCGAAGTTCGTTTTCTCCGGTCCCTTTCAGTTCGGGGATCTCGTGATGGTGCAGAATCAAGCGTCCGCTAGGCGTGGGGAACTGGGGTGTGTGGAAGGTTCGCCCGTCGATCTGGAATTCCTTTTTGGTTTTGTCGATGTCGGCGATCTTTTCAAAGCCAGGCACGACCTTGGCCAGGGCGGCACGAATTTTGTTCGTATCTTGCATCGACTTCCAATCGATCGGCGTGCGATTCTCGAGAACCCCTTCGCCGATCGAAGCAATCACATCGACCTCACCCCGCGGGCCTTCCAAGCGTCGTGGTCCTCCTTCCGACATGCGAACGTAGTTGAACATCGATTCCTGCGTCGATGGGTAAGGCTCTTCGTCACGGGCCAACACCGGCAGAATGATCGTTTCCTTGGCCAGGCCATGCGCGTGACCGGTGTTGAGCGTCGTGCTGAGGTAGACCATCGTTTCAAGGCGTTGGATCGACTCCGCGGCAAATGCCAGATCGGGATTGCTGCCGTAAAGGTTGCCACCCAGGCAGAGGCCCATCTTCAGTTTGCCGGCGTGAGCATCCTCCATGCATCCGAGCGTATCGAGCCCTGGCGTGGTGGGGAGCTGAACGCCGTATTCCTTTTCGAGACCATCGAAGATGGCTTGCTTGAGCGTGGGAGTAACACCGACCGAGCCAATCCCTTGCACGTTGGAATGCCCGCGAATGGGCATCAGGCCGCAACCAGGTTTTCCGACCATTCCGCGCATCGCGGCCAGACCGGCAATCGCCTGAACGTTATTCACACCGTGCGCATGATGCGTGATACCCATCGTCCAGCTGAAGATGACGCGTTTGGCTTTGATGTAACGTTGGGCAATATCCTCGACCTGAAGCTTGCCCACGCCGGACTTCGCTTCGATTTCTTCCCAGGGAAGCTGCTGCAGGAAGTCGATCCACTCGGCCGTGTTCTCGCAGTGGTTATCGAGGAACTCCTGGTCTTGTCCACCTAGTTCCAGGACCCGCTTGGCGATGCCGTAGAGCAGGGCGAGGTCGCCTCCAATGTCTGGCTGAACGTAGAGCGTCGCGATCTTCGTACCGAATAGCAGGCTGATCGGATCGCTCGGCACGCGGAAGTTGACCAGGCCGGTTTCAATGACCGGATTGATGACGATCACCTCGCCACCGCGGCGGCGAACTTGTTTGAGCGTCGACATCAACCGCGGGTGATTGCTGGCCGGGTTGCCGCCGATCAAGAACACCAGGTCGGCGTGCTCAACGTCTTCCAGTACGATCGTCGCCGTGCCACTGCCGACGGTACTTGCCAGCCCAACGCCACTGGCCTGATGACAGTAGTAGCTGCAATTGTTGACGTTATTGGTGCCATACAGGCGCGCAAATAGCTGCAGCAGAAAGCCGGCCTCCATGCTGCTGCGGCCACTGAAGTACCAGAAGGTTTCGTCGGCGGCGAGCGACTTCAGCTTGTTGATCACGCGGCCCAGGGCATCTTCCCAAGAGATCGGACGATAGTTCTGCTGCCCTTCCTCCCACAGCATCGGCTGCGTCAGGCGACCGGCGTGCTCCATCTGATAGGGAGTGAACTTCTTCAGCTGGGGGATGCTATAATTCTTCCAGAAGTCTTCGGGAATCCCACCTTGCATGTCGGCGGCCATGGCCTGCATCGACTTTTTGCAGACTTCCGGGAACGAGCCTTGCTCGTTGACCATGCCTCCCTTTTGGCCGCCCATGCCCAGGGCGCACGTCTTGCACGCGTTCTTACTCCGCATGGCTTTCCAAAACTTCCAATAGCCGCCCGCCTCGCGCGCTTTCTGAAAGGTGTATCGGATCGCTTGCCAGCCGCCGCCACTGGTTGGCTTTTTCATATCGGGTCATCCTGAATGAGTAAGAAGGGCAAGGAGCAATTCTTTCGATATTCTCCTGAGAATTACCATTCTAGCAGATCGGGCGAATTGCGAAATGTCGATGCGCAAATCTCAGGCCCGTATGATCGTCGGGGGCAAAGGCGAGCAATTGTTATGTTGCTCGCCGACTTCCCAGACCTCATGACGGGCCTTGTTTTCAATGATCGAATAGGCGGTTATTCGGAAGCGACGTTCACGTAAACCTTCAGCGCCGAATTGTCCTCGACAAGCAGTCGCATCATTTCGGCGTAATTGTCCAAGCCATTAACCGGGTTGGTCAGAATCTTTTCCACGACGCCAGGGTACATCATTTCGCCCAGGGCCAGATCCTTGATCCCCATCTCGAAGTGGTCGCGGTTGGCGTTCACGCTACCCAAGAGCAGCTTATTGCCCAACACCCATTCCAGGTTGATCTTCGAGGTAGGCAGTTCGTGCTTGTCACTGTCGCCGGTAACGCTGGTGAAGACCAACACACCGTTCAGGCCCAGGTACTTCATGCTCTCGAAAGCAATGATACTGCTACCCGTGGCGTCGACGATGACGTCCGGTCGGCCGGTCTGTTTGACCAGTTCGTCCAGGTCGGTGGTCTTGGTGCTGACGTAGTTGGCTTCCATCCCTTCGGTGATCTCTTGCTTGAGATGCGGGCCGGGGGAACGGGCAATCGTGCTGACCTGCAGACCGCGAAGACGGAGGCAAAGCGTGGTGAGCAAGCCAATCTGACCGGCGCCCATCACCCAGGCCACCTTCGGGCTCCAGACTTTCATGCGACGCTGCACTTCGTACGCTTGATGAACGGCCTTGGCGGCGCAGCTCATCGGCTCCATCAGAACGTGCAGGTGCGTCAGACCCTGCGGGACGCGAATGATGTAGTCTTCTTCGTCGACAAACTTCTCGGTGAGGTAACCATGCAGCAGGTTGATGCCGCGTTCGTAGTAGGTTTCCTCGCTGGTCATGTCGTAGGTGCCGATCTTATCGTAGATCGAACCACCGGGACGACGAACCGTAGCGGTAACGTAGTCGCCTGGCTTGAAGCGTGTGACGTTTTCGCCGACCGCTTCGACGATGCCGAACGACTCGTGACCGATGACCATGAATTCGTCCCCTGGAGGGGCGTTGCCGTAGAGGGCTTCGTTAATTTCTTTGTCGGTCGCATCGACCCCAACTTTAAGCACCTTCACCAGCACGCCCTTTCCGTTGGGGAACTGATCGAGGGAAGGTTCAGGAATATCACGAAGATGAACGCTGTTGGGGGTCCCGGGGTTAACCGCAATCGCCTTCATAAGGAGCCGACTCTTCAGGATAGTAGGGTGAATGGTTGGACGCGTTTTTGCGTTAAAGCAGCGTAATTTACCATAATGCCCACCTTAGAGGAATCGGGGCGACCACATGAAGTTCAATTCCGTTAGTGAACTTTGTACGCTGTCAAATTGTCCTGCATCTTAGTTGGTTGGCATCAAAGTAACTCTACTTTTCGGGGGAATTATGACGGAACCTGCACCCTTTCAGCGTTACCTGGACCTGGCTCCTGAGCAGAACTGCGAGATCGCACTCCAGATTCAACACGAGCAGGAACTCCCCAAATTCCAGCTGGTTTCGGAAGACCAAGCGTGCATCGTCCATCCCCCGTATCAGTGGACCATTAAAGAGGTCGTCGGACACTTGAGCGATACCGAACGTGTATTCGCCTATCGAGCGTTAAGGTTTGCACGAGGGGACGCCACGCCACTGCCCGGTTTCGATCAAGATGCCTACATGTTGACGGCCAACTTTAACGATCGACCGTATGAAGAGCTGGTACAAGAACTGAACTTGGTACGGCAAGCGACGGTCGAGCTGTTTCGCACGCTGCCCGAAGAGGCCTTCGAACGCGAAGGGACCGCCAGCGGATATCAGTGGACCGTGCGGAATCTAGGCCGCTGCTGCGTGGGGCATGTGCGGCATCACTTAGAGATCGTGCAGCGACGCGTTAGTTCCGCTTAATACGTCTATTGCCGCTGCTGTGCCTGTCGCGGTGAATACCGAGCGTCGATCTGCTGCTTCAAACCGCGGAAGTCCGGGTTGTTGGGATCGAGTTCCAGCAGGTCGGCGATGGCCTGATCGGCTTCGTCCCAGCGTTCGAGGTACTGCGAAATCAGGGCGAACATGTAGGCGTACTGCACGCTGTTCGGTTCCAGCTCTTTCGCCTTTTCGTAGGCGTCGAATGCTTCATCGTAGAACGGGGCGGCACTGTCTGGTGTCGTATTCCGCGCGGCCAGGTAAAGGGCCGATCCGAACTGATACTGCAGCGGAGCGAAGTCCGGCTGCTGGCTGACGTCGCGTTTCAAGTTGTCGAGTTCTTCCAGGCGGAAGCGAGCAATCTCGACAGCTCGTTTGGCGAGGTCAGTCGTCATTTCTTCCGCCGCAGGGCGGTTGCCCTGGACGACCAACTGCCGCATCCGCTGCTCTTCCATGTCTTGTCGCTGTTGCAACAAGCTGATCAGATTGGAACGCGGTCCGGTGAAGTTCGGTCCGATGCGAATGGCGGTGCGGTACGCTTTTTCTGCCTTGGCGACGTCTCCCATGCGTTCGTAGAGCACACCCAAAGAGAGATGCGCTGACGGCTGATCACTATCGCGTTCGAGTTGGACGATCGCTTCGTTCAATGCCTTTTGGAAAGCCTCGCTCTTGCCACGCAGACGCAGTGCTTCAGCATCTTGATTGGCCAGCGACCAGGCCGCTTCCGTCCGCACGGCGCGATCTTCATCGGTCAAACGCGTGAGCAGGGCATCCAGCACCTGGCCCTGAACGTCCGGGGCCACGGCCGGCAGGTCACGTAATGTTTCAATCGCGGCGATACGCACCTGGGGGTCGTCGTCGGATAGGTACCGCAGTGCGGTCCGCACACCATCCTCGTTCAAGTAATTGGCCAGATACATCATGCCGCTGGCCCGGACGATGCCTGGCTGCTGCGTGTCGCGAACCAACTCGATCAAGTCTTTGCCGGCATTGGGATGGTTGTCCCAAGCCTTACTCAGTTTGTACGCGAAGTGCTCTCCCTTGGGAATCTTCGAGGATTCGCGATACCACTGGTCGACCGCATCCAGTGCCCACTTGTCGACTTTGGCTAGCGCCTCGCGAACCTTTTCATCGCCGCCGCGGGCCAAGGCCATCCATTGGTCGTAACGTTTCGCCTCGGGATGCTCTTCGGTGGGAAGCTCAGCCTTGTCGAGATGGCACTTGGTGCATGCGTTGGGTGTCCCTAAGTTGACCGAAAGATCAGGGCGGGGAATACGGATGCTATGGTCGCGCCGCGGATCAACTTCCATGTAGGTCGTTTCCGGCATGTGGCACTCGACACAGGAAGCCCCGGTTGAGCCAGTCTTGTGGAAGTGGTGAGCTGGCGTGTCGTACTTGCCTGCGGGATGCTGGTGGCATGACGTGCAGAGCAGGTTCCCTTCAAACTTGATCTTGGTCGAGTGAGGATCGTGGCAGTCGGTGCAGCGGATCCCTTTGTGGAACATCTTGCTTTGCAGGAACGAACCATAGACGTAGTCCTCGTCCATGATCTGACCGTCGCAGTAGTAGGTGTGCTCGGAAATCAGCTCGTTGCTGTACTGGTCGTAGTAGTTGTCGCCGCGCTGATAGTCGGGGCAGATCACCTGGCGGCGCGAATGACACGTGCCGCACGTTTCGACCTGGTTGAGCTGAGCCTCGGTCGTATCCCCCTTCAGCTTCTTGAGACCATAACCGAGGTTGCGATCCCAGAACAGGCTGGTCGACTTGGCGAGCTTCACATGCGCGCTGCCAGGCCCGTGACACGTCTCGCAGCTGACATCGATTTCAGAAAACGTAGTGTGGAACGTATCGGTTGCCAGGTCGTGGTTCTTCTTCAAATTGGTCGAATGACAGTCGGCACAATAGTGATTCCAATTCTGCGTGCGGCCTGTCCAGTGCAGCGGATCGTCAACTTCCAGCTTTTCGTGCACGTCTGGCGGCGAGAGATAGAACCATTGTTTCTTCTCGGTATCCCACGAAACACGAAGCACCTGGACGCGGCCAATCGAGCCTTCTTCCGAGCCAGGCGTCGGGGGTTCGATTTCAACCATGTACTGCTGCAAAGGGCTCACGCCGAAGACGTACTTGATCTCAAAATCTTTTAGCTCGCCGTCGGGGCCTTCGGTGTTGATCATGTACTTGCCGTCGCGGCGGAACATTTTCGACGTGATGCCGTAGTGTTCGATCTCTTGCCCGTCAAAATCGGCCAGGACGGTCTCTTCGGTCGCCAGATCCATCGCCAGATCATGGTACGAGCCTTCCCATTTGGCGTGCTCGGACTGATGGCATTCGATACACGAGTTGCGTCCCACGTAGGTCAGCTTGGTGTCCGACGGCATCGCGTAATACCAATCGGCCGTGACCAGAGAGACCGCCAGGAGAATGAAAATCAAACTTCCACCGGCCAGAAGTACCGAGCGAGGAATGGTCTTGGAAGCGGCGGGCGATTGCTTGCGTTTTTGCTTGCGTGATGACATGGATGATGGGGGAAGAGATGATCTTATTTCGTGATAAGTGCGGCAGGAAACATACCATTATTACGAGTGTGTCCCCGAGAAGGGAACATGCCGAGTCACTTATCAAACAATTCCCCCAAATCGACAGCCCAACTGAGCCATTAGGTCGACCTATTCCATCTATACCAATGATCCGTGTTTTCCGCACGAAGTTTACCGCAGACAAGATGTTTCCCCCGTTGACGAACCTAACGGGAAATCTTAATGTCTAGAGTTCCCATGGCGGCATAGCTCAGTTGGTTAGAGCAGCGGAATCATAATCCGCGTGTCGGGGGTTCGAGTCCCTCTGCCGCTACTTCTAAGCTGTTTCTCAGCAAGAGTTTACGTCAAACCGGGCGAGGAGTGATTCGTCCGGTTTTTTCGTGCTTTGAACCCAAAGTGTTCCCTAACTGTTCCTTTGGTGTTCCCTAGGTGTACCCGATGGTCATGTTCGATCTGTTGAGATCGGGCTTTCGGCCATTAGGAGTAAACCCGGAGTCCCTCTACAATCTTGCCCTCACCGGCCCCCACAAGTCGGAAATTTTGAGGGAAAAGTCATGCCATTTAAGTATCAACTCACTTGGGTTCCAAACGCTGGGAAATGGAGAAAGCGATACCTAGGCCGAACGTACTATTTGAAAACCGAGACAAACGGCAAGCGAGATCGGGAAGGATACGAAGCTGCCTTGAGAGAATGGGAGCGTTTGAAAGCAAGCATCGACGGGCTAGGTCCCGATCCGTACACCAGGACCGGGGCACTCATTCCTGAGAATCAGGTTGTTGTCTCTGCCCCCGCTTACTTTCCACCCATGCCGGAAGCACCAAACGGGCAACAATCGAACGTTGCCATCTCTTCCGCACCGAAACGGGAAGAGATCGAACCGACTCCCGCACGCTATGACGATACGCCGGATTGGATTGAATCGTTTGGGATTGGGGCATCGCTTCACCCCGAGCTATTGATAACCAACGGGAAAACTGTTCCGTACACTGGAGAGCGACGAATAGGGACCTTGGCTCAATCGTGGCTAGATCAGCGGAAAGCCCAAGCCGAGCGGGGAGAGCTTTCACTTAAGCAATGGTCCGAAGATCGGGCAAAGTTGGAAGTCTTCCGCAACTTCATCATTGCGAACTATCCAACGGTTGTTTTCATCGACCAGATATCCCCGTCGATGCTCAATCTCTACCGAGACAAGCAATGGGAATTCATCGACCACGAAAACCCCCAATACCGAATCAGCAAGGCAACCCTTAAGAAAAGACTCGACGCCGTTTCAAAGTGGCTGCATTGGTTGGTTGATCAAAACATTCTGGCAGAACTGCCCAAGGACCTGAAAACCTACGGGCGTGTGAAGCTCGACAAACCCAAGCCGATATTCTGGGAGGTGTCAGACGTTCGGAAGCTGTCCGAGAATTCGCCTATCCGGACTCGGTTATTCATCATGTTGGCACTCAATCTTGGGTACACCCAGAAGGACATAGCAACTCTAGAGCCCGATATGATCGACTGGGAAACGGGAATCGTTACCCGTGCGAGAAATAAGACTGGGGTCTATGGCAAGGCAAGACTTTGGCCGTCTAGCCTAAAGCTACTTATGAAGCTTGGGAATTGCCAAGCAGACGGGCCAATACTCACTGGCAACAATGGAGCACCGCTCTACGCTGAAACCGTAAACGAAAACGGCAAGCTCGCAACGAATGACGCAATTCGGCTTGCCTTTACTCGGGCAAAGAGACAGCTTGCTAAGGTAGAGCTTGAAAGCCGATACCCTGAGACGTTTTCTCTCAAGCGGGAAGGGGTCAACGGTGATATCTCAATGGAGCAGTGGCGAGAGATTCAGGAAGAGCGACGAGCCGAGCGGGAACGACTAATTAAGAATTGGCTTGCTGACGAAAAGCGAAGTTTCAAGCACCTGAGAAAGACTGCAGCGAACGAGATAGAGAAGGTCCGGCCCGATCTAACCGAGTTGTTTCTGGCTCATTCTGAGGGCGGCATGAAGCGAGCTTATGTCGAAAGACACTTTCGGGAGTTGTTTATCGAGACCGACAAGCTAGAAAGTCTCTTCGGGTTTTGAACCCTCCCCGCAACTTTACCCCTTCTTAAGCCCGGTTAGCTCCCGGGCTTTTTTGTTTGTCCTCACGGTTGGATAGGATATTTTTCCGAGTCCGGAATAATTAAGAAAGTGCGTATCTGTTGTTTCGGAAGTCCTGAAGAATTGACATGGGATACGCTAGCCGTATAATACCCTGGTTGACTGATAGTCCGATAGCAATGTTATAAGGAGAGGTGATATGCCCGAAGGTAATAGCTTGCGGTTCTTGGCGGTTTACGAGCACGCTTTCCCCCGCCTTTTGGAATTGATCGACCAAGGCTACACCCAGGCGGAAGCAGCTAGGGTGCTCAACGATGAAGGAATACGGACTTCTACCGGTGCTCCTCTCAATCAGCCGACAGTATGCCGAATGCTCAAATTTGCTCGGCAACGTCAAAGGGCTCAACAAGTCGTTGCCGTCGAATCACCCGGTAAAACATGGGATGATTTGAACATGGTTGAACGATATCAGCGTATCGAGGCAATCGAGCAAGCTCCCAGAATCGATGATTCTGATTTCGTCGCCAGAGAGCTAAACAAGCAACTTGAAGAGCAAGCCCAAGCAATTCGATACGCTACGTCTGGCAAGTTTATCGGCTAACCAAAAAAAGAGCCCGCAGCTATTTGCAGTAGCTACGGGCATGTCCACCAGGAATTTCTTACCACTGGGAGAGAGGCAAAATGGACTCGCATATTATACCAATAGAACCTTATAACTCAAAGCAGCTTGTCTATGATTGCGGGTGGTATAAGACGGTCGATCTACGGATTGCCTCCCGCTATCTTCCCGACTATCCCGAGGAAGACGGTTCTCTCGTTCTTCCTTGGGCTTTGCTTCGGGCAATTGGCGTCAAGCGTACGCATGCTTTAGCCGCCCTCTGGAACGTCCCAGAGTTGCGTTCAAAAGGATCGACCAACTTTGCCCAAGACAACATAGCCAAGCACGCTTGTATTCGTCCCCGCACGTTCAAGCGTCACCTAGCCGAATTGAAGGAAGCGGGGGCAATCACAATCGAGCGGGTAAGCCGTCGATCCCCCGCCAAGATTCGACTAGCCCCAGAGATTCGGAAGCTCTTCAAAGCGGGATCAGACGAGAACTTTCTTCTCCTCCCGAAAATCTGGTTCTCCCGCCATGCCGGGATGAACGATAACAACCTAGCTACCCCGCTAGTTCTGCTTGCCTACTACCGTTTCCGCATGGGCCATAAAGCGGGCTATTGTGTCGACTCGTTCGATACGATCACTGCCAACATTGGCGGAACGGCTACGACTTGGAAGCGTGCATCGTCGCTCATTGCTGACATCGGGGAGGTTAAGCGGGCACCGATGAAGCGGGGAAACTATTGCGTCAGTGATCCTAGCAACCGGTACGACTTCCCCAACTCCCGACAAGAGCGGGAGGACATCGGGCAAGCGATCCTAGCCGTTTGGCGGGAGTCGCACTTCGAACGGTTCGGAACCGAGCCAACTACGGGCAGTGTGCTTGACGCTTGGTCGATCTACGAGACATCCCGCAGGCAGCTTGATTTCGCCCTCTCATACGTTCGGGAGGTGGTTTGCGAATCCGAGGGCCGTCTCACCTTCCGGGACGTTGTGAACCGACTGGGGCGGGAGTTCTCGGCACTCGCCCCCGAGGGGTCAACTATCAAGGCAACAATTGAGAGCTTCCCCGAGCCGTTCGCCTATAAGCCGAAGATGAAATAAATCCCATGCTTTCACGGTCCATATTGGCACAACAACTCCGCACGTTTGGAGTCCAAAATTCACGGTCCAAATTGGCACAACAAAAAACGATTCACGGTCCATATTGGCACTGCAAAATCAATTCATGGTCCAAATTGGCACAACTATAAGGAACTAAACCTGATATGGAATGGAACGGGATAAGGAATCTGGAACGGCAACCGCGTACGCGATTGCCCTATCGGGTGAAGGGGATGTTTTTGGGGAGAGGGAATTCCCTTTACGAAGAGGAGAGGAAGATACGCCGGCCACACCCCTAAAACATCCGGAAACATTACAGCCAGGCATGGCTACTTAGGTTCGCCCCGAAGCTCCTCCCAGATGTCATCGAGAATAGCCTCATCCTCTTCGGAGAGATCGTCTATGAAATCACCCTCACTCATTTGCCTTTCTCCCGGTTTGGCTCTGATACGGCTTGCTGGGGCCGATCTGTTGAAATCGGCCACTCGGGCATTTTGAGGAAATCGAACCACTTTGTAAACTGTCCCAGCTTTGTAGCGAGTAACTTTGAACTTTGTCAGGAGTCAGTGAAAAATGGCTAACGTAATTTCCCCCGATGAATTTCAAGAGAGCATCTCTCAACACGTTCGGTCGATGGGGCCGGAAATTGCCGAGAAGCTTTCCGAGGTAGCAGAACGGGAGGTGAAGCGGGCTATCTGGGATGAGTTCGACCGACTCAAGCGAGAAGGTCAAATTGTGGGCTCTGACGACGTTTGGAAGAAAGCCCGTCTACAGTGCTTGTTTGACTTGGCGAGTCACTTTGAGGCATTGCTGGAAGACATGGGGGAAGGACTCCAAGAGGAAGTGCTGGAGGAGCAGCAAGAGCGTTCTCGCATCGTTCGGGAGTTCTCGATTCTTAACTACGTTGGCAGCGATCTGCCCGCAGACATCGAACTTACGCGACGTTCCAAGTGTGCTCGGCTTTTGGATGAAGCTTTCCCCGATCCCGCTTTTGAGCAAGCGTCTCGGGACCTAGTGAAGCTCTGCCAGGATGCCGGAGGCATCATTAAATCTGAGGAGCGTTCTCCCCAAGTCGATTTTGGGGATCATCTGACCATCGACGAGGACGGCAACGAAACGCAACTAGCCGAGTCTCCCGAGTTCCTCCGCACGTTTGAAGTTGTTGCCGAGTTCCAGACGATTGAAGCAGCGAACCAAGTTTGCCGTGAGTTCATGTCTCGACATTCCGAGACAGGCCGGATTATAGCTTGGTACTCGCTATTCGCTCAGACGCCCTCTTTCGAGTTCACACGTTTGGAGGCGTCCGAAAGCGAGGAAGCCCGTCAGTACGTCGATGAGGTAGCCAAGCAGCATGGCGGAATCTATTTCGGGCCGGAACACTTCAGCTATAACGCCGAGGAAGTCTATTGGTTTGCCGATCCTGCCAACGTTCGACCGGTCATCCAAGCGATTGAAGAACGCTATTCGGGTTTGATAGGCATTCGATCCCCCGAGTTTCGAGATAAAAGCTGGATGGAATGGGAGGACCCAGTCCCAGAATTAGACCTGGATGACCACCTTCACCACTTCGAAGATGAGGAGTGACACGCGGTGGCTCGATCACCGTACTGATTCACAACACCTTTAGGGGGTGTATCTAGCTATAGCCCGGGAAAAACGGACTTTTCCCCAGGTTTGGAAAATGGCACGTTTGGCACTATTGGCACTATTGGCACTATTGGCACGGTGACAGGCTCCACACGTTTGGAGCCCGAAAGATGAGCGGGAGGCCCGAGAATCGGGCGGGAGGACAAAAAACAAGAAATATCGAAAGCACCTAAAGTTTTTCCCGAGTAGCGTCGATCCATTAGAGAAGTTACGACCAACTTTTCTAAGCAAGGATAGGACGATACTTAATCATCATCGACTTGAGGGAACGTCTGTCTTAAGTGAAAGTCGGGGGATTCCCTGGAAAACCATGGTAAGCGGACTTGTTGTTGTGGTAGCAGTCTCGATTCCTGCCACCGCGATAGTTTGTCTAATTGAGCAATGGTGGGTTCCCATTTTCATCACTATGTATTATGGCGTCATGGATATGACGTATCGCATTCCGAGGCTGTCACGAGAAGAATAGCGGCAATGTGCTTCAAAATCTCAATTCTGAGTGCCCGCGTATATGTGCGGGAAGTGATTCTCCCCACCGTTATACAATTCAGCCCAGATATCGGATGACCGTGCTACGGCTTACTCCCATTGCCGTAGCTATCTCTTCATGAGTGAGGCCCTTTTCTCTGAGAGCTTGGGCTCTAGCTGGCTTGGCTTTCGTTGTCCCCGGTTTTCTGCCCTGGTAGACGCCCCGTTCCTTCGCAGCGAAAATTCCAGCGGCTTGCCTTTCCCGTCTGGTTTCTTGCTCCATTTCGGCAACGGCAAACAGAACCGACGCTACAAGCTTTCCCGTCGCCGCTGAGAAGTCGAGTTGCTGAGTTACCGAGACAACCCGCAAGCCGCTTTCGCACCAATCACAGAGAGTATTGATCCCATCCCGCAACTTTCGGGAGAGTCGATCCAATTTCCAAACAATGACGGTTCCCACCTCCCCGTTGAAGATAGCCGATCGAAGCTTCTCGAATTCGGGGCGGGCAAGAGAATCGCCAGACTCTTTATCAGAGAACCAAACAACCGACTCGGGAGAGATACCGTTACCGTTAAGCCAACGAGTTATCTCCCGTTTCTGGCTTGCTGAATTTTGGCCTACGGTACTGACTCTGACGTAACAGGCTACCTTTTTCATGGCTTGAACTCACTCGCTTGGGCTTGGTTGGTGTCTCACATGGAGTGTACCCAAAATGGAACAGGCTAGCAAGCGAAAAAACCAGTGAGTTAGCAGCCAGAAACAGCCAAAACAGAGAGAGACCCTAAATGACATACTCGGACATAAAGAGCGGGGAGCAGGACCGACAGCGTGTCTACCTCTTACGCTGCCGATCCGCTCAACCCTTCACCACTCAAAAAGAAAGCCCGGGGGCCTAAGAATCGGGGAGAGAAAACGAATACAGTTACAAGATTGATATGGGCTCACATATTGGGGATGATATCGGGCTCGGTAGTTGGGCTAGTTCGGGCAAAGCTGGATTTTGAAAAATGCTTAAGGCGAGTCCAGACGCCATTCCGCAAGCCCTACACTCCTAGCTATTGTGTATTTTTATTTTTCTGAGAAATCGGCAATTCAAGAGGCTTCGCTCGCTGTGTCAATCTTTGCTCAACTTCGCAAGCATTGGTTTAGTGTTCTAATGCTTTCTCTATTGGCGGTCGGTGTAGTTGCTTTGGTCGTTAAGGATAATCCTTGGATTCTCGTGAAGATCAATTATCTAGGCTTTTGGACACTCTACTGGCTCGTATTGAACTGGCAGTTCTTGCTCACTCTCTTGGTGACGTTGATTGCAGCCGCAGCGGCTTGGTACGGTCCCCGTTCTAGTGTTCGCATCGCTCACGAAATGATGGAGAAAGAAAATCGTCGTCGTGATACTTCGGCACTCTTTCGAGAAATCGTCAGGGATGCGAAACGTTTTTGCGATGTTGTGCGGCAGGGGCTACTAAATCAAAAGCTCGAAGACATGGCCACGGAACGTCTCAATGAAAGTGAATCGGTTGAAGAATTCAACATTGAAAAGAAAAGCCATGATGAGCGATCCAGAATCTTGGAGGCCAGTGAGAATCTAAGGATGGAACTTGATGGGACTATTCAAACTCATATTTTTGCACTTCAAGAGGCCTATCCGGACAAGTGCGAAAGTGCAATAAGTCATCTGGCTGACCTGATTATTATTGCGGAGGAATGGGAGGAGGAAGGCGACACTGAAGAAATGAGTAGGTTTTCGGCAAGGTTGCAGCGAAAATACAATGAACTTTTTATTGACCTGAGATCGCTTTCTGAATCTATACAGGGAAGGGCTTAGCTCCTCCCGCCCCGACTCCAAACGTTTGGAGCGATAAAAAATCGCCAGGGTCCCGAAGGACCCGAGCGACTTGCAAGCCATAAAAAACGGCTACGCTGGAATGAGCTAGAGATTCCCCTTGCGGCGTTGGAAAAGTTCCCAGTCGGAAACGTCCCGCTCAAGTTGGCTTTGGGGAAAGTGTTTTGGTCGATTGGGATCGGGGGCCTTTCCCCGCTCATTGGCTTGATAATCGTTGAAGAATTCCCGGGCTTCATTCTCGGATAGGTACGTCAGCAAGTTTCCGTGAGACTGAGCCGCAGCAATCTGAGGATCGTTGTATTGATCGACTACCTTGCTGACGAGTTCCCAGGTTTTGCCCTTGTCGTTGTAATTGCGTTGCATCCGTGCGTGCAAACGTTGCTCGGCTTGCTCCCGGTTTTCAGCATAGACCCAAACGTATTTTTCGGGCCGACAGCGGAAGCGGAAAAACGTCTTGATACAGGTCGGCAGCAATGCCCGTAACTCATCGATGCGGGCTTCAAGCTCGGCAATTTCGCTTAAGATTTCGCTACGGGATCGGGTTTCTGTTTGAGTGCTCATTAGGTGGTGACCTTATCGGGAATGAGTTGGTGAATCAGCTTTACAATTTCCGGCTTGAGGTTTCCTTCACTTCGCTGCCGGTAGTACCGATCTTGGACAAGCGAAACAAATTCACCGTGAGGGAGCCGTTTCAAAAAATGTTCATGGTGTCGGAAGGAAACTTCACGTTCTGGGATTTGACGAGTCCCGGTGACCGAATAACGAGACCGCTCAAGCCCATTATTTCCCATTCTCTTGTCGAATCGTTCCAGAGCGGTATCGAGGTGATCGCAGTAAATCGGCATAGCCGAAATTTCACGTCCCCAAACCTTGTAACGAATTACGAAAAGAGACCGCATTTTTAACTCGCAAAATCGGCTTGAAGCTCTGCCCAATCTTCGGGGGTGAGAACGTCCTCAAGTCGCAGATTCGATTTCAAAAATCGGGGGCTGTATTGGTTCACTCCTCCCGTTTCAACAAGATAGGACTTTGAAACCGTACCCGTTCGCAAAAGGCTAGGGTCAAGTTCCAATACTTGGTCAAGAACTTCCGAGCTTGGCGAAAGCCGAGAAGCAAGTTTTGTCCTAGCCGATGACTCATCGGAGGCGTAGACGTGGGCTCTGACTCCTCGTAATTGGGAGGCTTTTTTGTGCCAGAGAATGAAGATCGTTTTGAGCATTTGAATTTCTCGCTGATTTGTTGGAGCTTTCGCTCCCCAGTGTTCAGGCGGGGGAAGCCGATATCGTTTCTCGGTAGTTCTAAAAAGTCCGCTATCTTCTGGGCGGCTTTGTCCGGATCAGAGCAAACGTCAACAATCAAAAGTTGGTCAAGCTTGCCCAATCGTTTGAACGTCTCCCGGACTCGGCTCTCGTGCTCCTCTTTCTCCCGTCGCCAAGCTTGAGTGTCTATTTCCGTCCATGACCGTTTGCCCGTAACGGTGCGATTGTGCAGTACGTGAATGATGCGGCTATCCACCCATTGTTTTGTGTCCCGAGTCGTCATGATGTAGCGGGCATCCGGGAACCGCTCCAGCAACCTCTCATGGTCGATATCTTCGGGCAGGTCGAAAAAAGCATCATTCGAGAACATGAAAGGGACAGCCCTTTTACCCCGGTTGATAGCATCTCGAATGCTCTTCCCATTAGGCCGGTCGTGCATGGTTCTCAGTCCGAGTTGCTTGACAAATTGTGCGGTACTTTTCGTCCCGGTCTTATTTATCCCAATTCCGAAAACCTTTCTCATCGTTCCCCGTCCTTGTCGTCAAAGTATCGAGCCAAGGCCCGCAGGGTCGCAAGACTCACACGCTTGCCAGAAAGCACGTTACAAACGGTTGCCCCCGACAGGTTGCAAGCCGTATAGACTGCTTTCGGCTTTTCATCCAGCAAGCGGGCTCGGACTTCCCGCTCTATCGCTTCGAGTTGTTCGAGTCGAGACATCGTCTACCGCAGGTATTCAGGGAACAAATTTGTAAGGTCAGGATCGTTACCAAGTCCGGAGCCCAAGCCGTTCGAGTCGTCGTCTGCTTTTTGAATCTCTTCCGTCTCTTCGTAGGTCGGGAAAATCCGCCCATCGTCGAACACCGAATTCGGGTCTCCGAGGGACTTTGCAACAACGAACTTGGCGTTGGGATTTGCGGGGGCAGCTACCAACGAGATTTCAGCAAGATCAATGTCGGTGAGGTACTTGGTAGCAATTCCAAAAATGTTCTTAAGAACATGAGTCAGGCCACGCCACGAAAAGCCCTTGAAAATGCCAGATTTCGCCTTCTCGACAACTTCGGGTTTTGTAACTTCCGCAGTGACGAAAAGACCGAGCGTCCCGTTCTGATAATCGGGGGCATTCTCTCTGGGGTAAGTGTTGATTTGCTCCCCGCTCTCGGAGTCGAATACGCCCCAATTGTCGATATCACCTATCTCGCTTAGGAATGCCTTGTTGAGCGTCATAATCTGGCCTACGGGTTCTCCCTTGTGCTCTTCCAATAGTTGGGGCCAATTGTTCCAGTTGAAGCTTGAAACGTTGACGGTATGTCCGTGAAGGTCGACATCGGGAGTTGACGCAAAACCTTTGACTACGCATCGGTCAGGGTCGGCAGACTTGGAGACGACAAGCGTCGAACCTAGCAAAAATTCGATCAACTCATTCTGAGGCATCGGAAACCCTCTGAAAGAAGAAAGGACGGGAGCCGTATTCCTTCATGCAAAGCTCATCGGCAGCACGCATAGCCGAGGCAAAGTCCGGAGCGTACGTCTCGTGAAACTGGACATGTCCGTCCTGATCGGTTGCCGAAAATTTGAACCGTTGCAGTTTCAATTTCTCGGTAAGCATCCCGACATGAACGGCCAAAGCCTTTTGTAGCGTGGCGATATTGTCCTGGAGGGAATCAATGATTTCGAGAATTGCGTCCGCCAGGAATTCAATCTTGCCATCTTCATTGACGTACTTGAGAAGTCCGTTTCTCTTCATCGTCCCGAGCGTTGCCTCACACATCGGTATGAGGTGCGTGATTCGGTCCCTTGTCCCGAGTCGTCGGCTTGCCCTGGAAACGCAATCGTCGGGATTGTCGGCAATGATGAACGCCCCGACAGGAAGCCCGCTCTTAATGGCAGTTACGGCATACAGTGTTTTCGGCATCTGGGGACCTACTCGGGATCGGGGAAGACGAAAAGAGAATCTAGGATTGCGTTAGGGTCAGAGCTTGCGGGGGAAAGCACTTCATCAAAGTTCGTGACCTTCTCATCCCGGAAAGTCTCGTAGGGGATAAGCTCCCCGTAAGCTTGGGCCGTCTTGGCAACCTCTTCCCGCTTGGTCTCAATAAAGCTCTGAATAGCTCCAATCTCGAAAGCCATTGCTTTCAGGATGAGCGGAGAAGCTTGCTTGAATTCGTTGACGCTCATTTCCGAGGGATCGAACCCAAGCCGAGTCTGGCAGTATTGAGAGAGTTCTTTCATGGCACTAACTGAAAAACCGGGGAGGAGTGTTTCGCTAGGCGAATCGTACCCAAATTCAAATAGTTAGTCAAAAAGAATTATCGAAATAGTTGTGATTCAGTGAAGCACTATTTAAGAAATTATTCCGACCCCGGAAGAATTTAATCCAATCGACTGGAGCGAGATACGGCAGAATCTTCCCAGAGAACCCTAGAGCGGCGGAATGAATGGGGTTATAAAAGGGATAGAAAAAGGTCAAAAAAGGGTCAAAAAAGGGATAAAGATTGTCGCCTAGTGCGACGTAAACCCAGAATTAGAAATAGCTTACGGCAAAACCACTCGGAGGCATCATAATCCGCGTGTCGGGGGTTCGAGTCCCTCTGCCGCTACTTTGCAGTAAGTTATTGCTGAACCAAGATTTATGTAAACGCCTTGCGAGATTTCGTGAGGCGTTTTTTTTGTGGATTTTGGCCGGTTTTCATGCAAGGTCAGTGCGCGGCGGCGGCCAGGACTTTGTCTTCTCGGCGAATGCGCCACATAGAGATTGGTGCTAAGACACAGCCGGCGACAAGTGCCGACCATGGGGCTTGTAGCACGAGCGGTCCGCCCACGGTGATTGCCAGCAGGCCTATTTCCGACGGATGCCGCAGGTATCGGTAGATACCGACCGAGACAGGTGGTGCGTCGCAGCAGACGTCGGAGACGAATCTTGGTCCTAATGCGTGAATTGCCGATGCGCGCAGAAAGATGCCTGCGATCAACAGAGTAGCGCCGCAAACGGAGAGAGGCCCCATTTGCGGTTCTGTCAACCAACGCTCGAATTGGGCTCCCCAGTACGCACGGCGATTGCACCATAACTCACCGTCCCAGCAGGACTTCCATGCGGTAGTCATCGCCCCAGCCGCATTTTAATCGTTTGTTCTTCACGCCGACCTTGGCTGTCTTGTTGTTCTTCAGCAGGCTCAGGCTCGTCCTTCGTAGCAGGCTAAAGTTGGCGTCGGCGTGCCCTTTGCGGATGCGAGATTGATCTTCACCGAACGTCACGTCCAGTTGCCAGTGCAGGCTGTTTTCAATGCCCCAATGACCGCGAACGGCCTCGGCGAAACGCTTGCCGGAAAGGTACTTGCTCAGGATATAGTATCGCACCTCGCTCGTCTCGTTCCCGCCTTGCTTCACGATATTGATCGTCATCCCGATCGCCCTCAAGTTCGACCAACGATCTCGTGTGATGATCTCGTCGTTCACAGGGCAGATATAATAGGAACGCGACTCCTCGCGACCATGCCCTTTCTCGTGCGTTTCGTGACGGTGTACTTTGGCTCGCTTGAAATTGCTTTCCTGCTGCGCGACAAAAAAATCTTCGATCGAATCGTGGAGGGTCGGCTGATTGCGCTTCACGGCCAGGCAATAATCGGCTCCCTGGTCGACGATCTTCTGAGCGATGTCCTGTTGGCAACCTTGAGCGTCAATCGTCACTAAACTGCCGGAAACCTCGACGATTTCAAGCAGTTTGGGAATGGCGGTGATCTCGTTGCTCTTCGCGTCGGTTACTACCTGGCCGAGACTCACATGATTGGCAGTCGCCCAGGCACTGACCATGTGAATGGCCGCCTTGCTGCTGGCCTTGTCGAAACTCCGCCGCAGCGTCTTGCCGTCAATCGCGATGATCTGCCCGTCGGTGATTTCGTGTAAGGCGGTGATCCAAGTCAGCAAACACTTCTCAAACTCAGCCGGATTCAGCGAAGCCAAGATCGCATTAAAGCGATCGTGCGAAGGGATGCCGGAACTCAAATCAAGGAACTTACCCAGCCACTCCTTCTTCATCTCGGCCCAGTCGGCGATAGCCACAAAATCATCCGCCCCACTCATCACCGCACACAGCGCGATGGTCACGATATTCGTTAACGGATAAGTCACCTTGCGAGTCCGCGGATCGGTCAGATCGGCAAAGCACTCTTGAAGGGAAACAGGCGAACGTGACGACATGAGAAAGGCACCTGAGAACACCGGATCAGGCCGCGACAACCTCCGTCACAAAATCGCCTGACCGCCATTGCCTCAGTGTCGCAGATAACCCATCATGGCGCAATCGCCGTGCCCCAGTACGTCAGCAGAATGATCAGTCCGACAAGAGCCGCGACTTGCAAGGCACGCGGGTCATGCTGGCTTTCCAGCTGGGGTGGCGTAACGAGCAGGCTTTCGATTAGTGCAGCCGCTGTGACCAGCACGGCAAATAACGTAACGGAAGCCTGACCGACTCCGTTAACGGACAATATGAGAGTCGGTAACAGGACGAGAATCAGATGAAGCAAATGCCCTGCGACGAACGTCACCGCGCCACGAGGCGATAAGAGCGGCATCAGGCTAATTCCTCGTGCTGCGATTCCTGGAAGTGCTTAATCAGCTCCATGAGTTGGACTTTCTGGATGCCAAGCGTATCGGCCAGTTGATCTAACGCTCGATCCTGAGAAGGCGTCATTTCGCCGGCGGCACTCATGACGTGGTAAGCGAGCTTGAGAACCAAGGCCCGGCCATGTCCCGAAAGCCCGTCGACCATTCCGCCGACGAACCGACTCAGCGTGACTTGAGATTCGACCGCCATTTTGATTTCCTGGTCGAGGGTCGAGTCCGCGACCGGCAGCCCGGTCAGCTCCATGTACTGCTTCTTGATCTCGGCCCGCTCGAAACGATCGACTTCCTCGTCGGCCAAGGCTGCCATAATCATGACCCGCAGCATCTTCTGCATCGTCTCGGCGTGCTCCTGATCCGGGTCGTATTGCCAAACCTCTTCGGCAAAATTACCGCCGCATGAATGGCATTCGACGTACTTTCCACGCGAGCCCATCGGGATGAGAGGAATGAAGTAGAGGGTGAAAAACGTGCTAACATTCTTCAGACTGCCGTCGCGCTTGGTGCGGCACTGTGGGCAGTTAAACTGATTGCTTTCTACGGTCGAGGTGATTCCGCGCGTACCAAAGATGATCATCGGCAATGTCTTTCATGGAGCGGAGAAGAGGATTTGAATCGGTCGCCAAGGGCGAAATCAGTCGATCGAACCCTGTGGAAATGGAGATAAGTGGGGTTTCCAAAAGTGGTGCTTATTAGACTCTCTGCAGAGGGGGGAGTCAAATAGTTTTAGCATCCGCTAGTTCGATGAATTGCTTTGACGACCGATCAGAAAATCGAACCACTGACCGTAGTGCTTTCCATCGAGTTCGATATCAAGCGGGATGATTTCGACCTCAGCAAGACGATCCGGATCCTTTGCCAATATCTGAATCTCGTAAGACTGCCTGCTTTCCGCGGGGACCGTTCCCTCAAGGATGGCAGGCTCAGCGGTTATCCCTTCCGGGAGAACCAACTTCACGCGGTGCTTCTGCGGTTGGTCTCGGAAATTGCGGACCGTGATGACCACCCGGTGTGGCCTGCCGTCAATCAGGTTCACGCGGTAGGGATAAGCCGATACCCAGTAGGGATCGAAGAGATATTCGTAGTCCTTTTCTGGCAGCATCTCTCGGAAAAGGGCAGCCATCTCTTTTGACCAGTTGTGGTACCGCTGAAGGATTCCTTGTGGTTCCGGCATCACGTATCCGTGGGCGGCCATGACGATGTCAGGCTTCAAATCGAGCAGGTACTTGCTGCCCAGGATGTGACCTTCCTCAAGGATGGCACTGTTGCGTGCGACGACGCAGTCATGAGCCGTTTGGGTTTCGTCCCGTGGGTCACCAAATAAATTGTCTCCGGTGAACGCGATTCGTTTGCCGTCGATCTCCAACCACAGACAACAGCCGAACTCGGTTTGGCCGGGTAGCCAGTCGACTTGAATCTTATAGCCTTCCCAGTCAATCGTTTCCCCGTCAGCAAAGCCTTTGTCGATCGGCATGCCGTCGAAGCCATCGCCGTAGGCGGATACCAGGGCTGCGTAGTCATACTTTCGTGGGTTCTCGCAGCGGTCGACGATTTTATCGAGCGTCCAGGCCTTGGCTCCGTACTTCTCTCGGAGCAGTGGACCATGCAGGAAGTGGTCGCCGTGCATGTGGGAGATCCAGAACGCGTCGATCTGTTTCAGACCTCTGTGCTGCCGAAGGCCGAGGATGACTTCTTCCAGCACTGACTTGGGAAAGAGGCCGCAGTCGAGGATCAGCCCATGACCGCTATCGGAAACAATGATTGAGAAGTTTCGGCCTTGGAACTCGTCGTTCAGTTTGTAGAGATGGGGCGTGACTTGATTCAGGTGAGGGATCTCGGTCGGCTTGGAAATACGATCGCGTTTGTCCGGGTCTTTGTCGAAGACGGGGTAGCCGCGAATATATGCGGCGAGAAACGTATCAAGGCGTTCTCGGTAGGTCTTCAGCTGAGCTTTTGCATCGCGAATGGCTGGTCCCTGGATCGGCAGCATGACGTTAAAGTCTTCTGCAATGAGTCGATCGACTGAGGCTGTCAACGCGTCGATTCCTTTTGCGAAGCCGTAGTCCCACTCTGAGTCGAACCAGTTGGTAAACCGCGATCCGTCATGCATGAGCCCTCCGGAGAAGGCCACCGTTTGGCCATTCTTCGAGATCAGATAGGTCACCTCGCCCGGCGAGTGTCCTGGCGTCAAGAGGCACCGTATGCGGTACCCGTGCCAAGTGAATTCGGCGTTGTCTTCCAACGGTTGATCGACGGGAATCGGTTTTTGTGGCGGACGGGCATAGCTGGCACCGTAGACCGAGTACTGGTCACCTAGTGTTGGATACCATTTACGAAAGCTGGCAGGTGACTGAAGGATCTCGGCTTCGATCTTGGAGGCGGAAACCTCGGTCGCGCTCGTATCGACGCGGGCAAACCCTTGCAGATTTTCTCGATGGTGGTTGTTGAGAAGAATCTTGTCGACGCGCTTGATACCGATCTTCGGCAGCACGTCGAATAGCTGGCCTGCGCCGACATTGATCAAAAGCGCGTCGGCGTCGTGCTTTAGAATGTAGACGTGGCAAGTGTCGGTGAACTGGTACAGTTCCGGGAATGATTCCGGCAGCGGTTGTGACAATCCTGGCGGCATCGGGTTGGCCAGACAGGCAGTTGCCAACCAAAACGAAAGGAGTAACCCCAGAAGCTTCTGCATGGTGCGGCTCTCTTGCAGTAACAAACGCAAAAAACAGTTCTGCTCGCATCTTGTTTTAGCAGAACGGGCTTGTGGATGTCCAAGATTGCTCGGAAGCTGAAAGCCGTAAGGGGAACGGTCAGGTTTGCTTGCTCAGCGTTTTCTTAGGGCTGGTTGCCGCGGCGGCGGCTTCATTTCGGCGTGAGGCGAGGGTACCCAGAATCGGAGAGATCAGCGCCGTCCAGCCGGTCTGATGGCTGGCGCCCAGGCCTTTGCCGGTTTCGGCGTCGAAGTACTCGTAGAACAACACCAAGTCGCGCCAGTGCGGGTCCTTTAACAGCACTTCGGTACGAGCATAGCTGGGTCTGTCCCCTTCGGAATCGGCCAAGAATAGTTTGGCTAATCGTTTGCGAATCTCGTCAGCGACTTGCTGTAGATCCATGTACTTGCCGCTGCGTGCCGGACATTCGACCCGCAGTGACTTGCCGTAAAACTGATGGTATCGTTCGAGCGCCTCGATGATCAGGTAATTGAGTGGGAACCAGATTGGTCCGCGCCAGTTCGAGTTGCCACCGAACAGCCCACTGTCGGACTCGGCCGGCAAGTACTTTACGCAAAGTCGCTCGCCGTGCAGTTCGTATTCAAACGGATGTTCTTCGTGGTACTTCGACAGGGATCGAATTCCGTACGGGGAGAGAAACTCGTCTTCGTCCAGCAAATATCGGAGCATCCGCATCAGGCGATCTTTGGTAGGAATCGCCAGCAGTCGATGCCCGTCGTTTTCCCCTTCCGGTTCTTTCTCCATGTAGGTCATGAACTTGGTCAGTTCCGGGCGGAAATTGAGAAACCAATCCATGCGTTTGCGAAACGCGGGAAGTTTGGCGATCGTTTTCTCGAAGATCACGTCGACGGTCAGCAGTGGAATCAGCCCCACGATGGAGCGGATCTTCAAGGGGATGCTCTTTCCGTCGAGATGCAGGTGGTCGTAATAGAAGCCGTCTTCTTCGTCCCACAGTCCCGTCCCGTCCAAACTGTTCATCGCCTCGGCGATCGAGACGTAATGCTCAAAGAACTTGGAAGCCATGTCTTCGTAGGCCGGGTTGCCATCGGCCAGTTCGAAGGCGATCGAGAGCATGCTCGAGCTGTAGAAGGCCATCCAGGCGGTCCCGTCTGCCTGTTCCAGGTGTCCTCCGGTGGGAAGCGGTTTCGAGCGGTCGAAGATCCCGATGTTATCGAGCCCTAAGAAGCCGCCGCTGAAGACATGCTTTCCACGAATGTCTTTGCGATTCACCCACCAAGTGAAGTTTAACAGCAGCTTCTGGAAAACGCGTTCCAGGAAGACACGATCGCGGTCGCCGTTGGAAGCCGTCATCTGGTAAACCCGCCAACATGCCCAGGCATGCACCGGAGGGTTGACATCGCTGAAGTTCCACTCGTAGGCCGGCAATTGGCCGTTGGGGTGCATATACCATTCGCGGAGGAACAAGATCGCTTGATCCTTGGCGAAGAAGGGATCGATCTTGGCAAACGGTATCAAATGAAACGCCGAATCCCATGCCGCATACCAGGGATATTCCCACTTGTCAGGCATCGAGATGATGTTCTTGTTGTACAAGTGTCCCCAGTCGGCATTGCGAGGACTGGGCGCGCCGGGCATCGCTATGTCGGCGTTCTTCTTGGGATTGCCTTCATTTTCCAGCCATCGCGGGATGACGTAGTGGTAAAACTGTTTGGTCCACAGAAGGCCGGCGTCAGCCTGGCGAAGGACCGTTTGTTCATCTTCCGATAAGCCGGAAGAAACTCGCGACCTGGCGTAGCAATCAGCCTCGTTGATACGTTGGGCGAAGACTTCCTCGAACTCGGCTCCAAAAGGGGTCGCGGGAAGTTCACCGGTAGGAGCGATCCTCAGGCGAAACTGAACCGACTCCCCAGCAGGGACAGTGCACTGAAAGTGTGCCGCAGCTTTCGTGCCGCTGGGCTTGGGATTAACGACCCCTTCCATGCCATCGACGACCGCCAGGTGAAATGCGTCTTTGCACGAAGGACGTCGGCTTTCGCCATCTTCGAAACGCCAGGTATTCGTTTCGTTCTCGGTGAACAGCCAAGGCGGCGTCTCGCCGCCAGGACCTTCATCGACGAAGATTCGATAGTCGCCCAGGGTTTCGTGGCGGACCTTGAGCTGATCGGGGCTGACTTCCGAGAGGTACGGTTTGGCTTCCGGCTTTTCCAGCGTAGGGCCCCAAGCCCAAGTGTTACGAAACCACCATGTCGGCAACAGGTGAATGGGTGCCTCATCCGGTCCGCGATTGAAGACGGTGATCCGGATCAGAATGTCTTCAGGGGTTGCCTTGGCGTACTCGGCCTGGACGTCGAAGTAGCGCCCTTCGTCGAAGATGCAGGTATCGGTCAGTTCGAACTCCGGCTCTTGACGGTTTCGACGAGCGTTTTCGTCTCGCAGCTGTTGGTAGGGGAATTCGGCCTGAGGATACTTGTAGAGTGCCTTCAGGTAAGAGTGCGTAGGGGTCGAGTCGAGGTAGTAGTATGCCTCTTTAACGTCTTCGCCATGGTTCCCTTCGGGGCCAGTCAGCCCGAATAGACGCTCTTTGAGAATGGGATCTTTCTCGTTCCAGAGGGCCAATGCGAAGCAAAGACGACATTGCCGATCAGAAATGCCCAAGAGGCCGTCCTCACCCCACCGATAGGCTCGCCATCGAGCCTCTTCGTGGGTGAAGTTAAGCCAGGGTTCGGCGTTGACCGTGCTTTCTCGCACGGTGCCCCATTGTCGCTCCGCCAGGTAGGGCCCCCACCGCCGCCAATTTGCTCCCTCGTCTCGACGAGCCTCCGCAGTAAGCCGCTCCCATTCCGCTTCAGGCATAGATCTCCCATCGAGTAGGCACTATTGTGCCTACAAAAGTTGCTAAACGTGCGCACAAATCAAGCTGGTCACCGTCATCCTGACGGCTCTCGACCGTATCTTACCAATGTCGAAAAAATCTATGCGAATCCTATTCCCAATTTGCGGAAAGATCGACGATTTTCTTGGGGACACGCGAGTTTGCAGGCACCAGCAGCCTAACCCGCTAGGGGAGTGTCTGTCGGCCCTCAACAACGTGAGACGCTTCCTCGAAAAGCGTATCGATATGGCTGCGTAGTTGCTGAGAGAGGTCCCTGGCCCCGTCGACTGTGCCTTGGTGGGCTACTTTCTCGATTTGTAGGGCAACGTTGCCTGCTTCGGAAGGGCCAATGATACGAAGCGAACCGACCACCGTATGAGCCGAGCGGTGGATGGCCTCGTAATTCTCCTCTTCGATTGCTTTGTCCAGCGCATCCAGTAGTTCTGGTGTTTCCTCCAGGAACAGGTGCAGCAGATCGAAGAACAAATCTTTGTCACCATCACATGCCCGCAGCGCATGAGACCAGTCAACCCGAGGCTCGTCCGCCGACACCGTAGGCTGTTGCTGATCTTTGGTAGGGGAATCTGAGGCGAAGAACTGAGCAATTGCCTGATGCAATTCCTGGATTCGCAGCGGTTTGGACGTGTAGCCATCCATTCCGGCGTCCAGGCACTTCTCGCGATCGCCGGCCAGAGCGTGCGCGGTCATGGCGATTATCGGTACATGCCCGCCGCGCTCTTGTTCGCGCTGGCGAATGATTCGTGTTGCCTGCAGGCCATCCATCTCCGGCATCTGCACGTCCATCACGACTAAATCGAACTTGTCGCGCTCCCAATGGTCGACGGCTTGCTTGCCTGATTCGGCGAGCGTGACGTCGTGGCCCCATTTTTCCAGCAGCGCGATCGCCAGGCGCTGGTTGGCCCGGTTGTCTTCCGCCAACAGAACTTTGAGCGGGCGAATCTTTGGTAGGCTTCCAATCGACTTGACTTCGTTTTCATCCTCAGGCGAAGCAACGCCAAGGGCCACGATGATCGCATCGAATAGTTCCGACTGTTTCACCGGCTTCATCAGAAAGGAACTGATTCTCAGGTCTTCACACCGCTTCCGCGTGGTGGGGCGTTCTGAGGAACTGAGTACGATGACCAGCGTATCCTTCAAGTTGGGGATGTCACGCATTGCGGTGATCAGGTCGATGCCGTCCTTGCCGGGCATTTCGACGTCGGTCAACAAAACCGCATGAGGGTCGCCTATCGAATAGGCTTCTTTCAGAAGCATCAGGCCTTCTTCGGCATCGGCGGCCAGCTGCGTTCGCATTCCCCAACTTCGTGCGATTTCATCCAGAATCGTCCGGTTGGTGGCATTGTCGTCCACGATCAGTACGCGGGTGCCTTGGATGCGGGCGGCTGCCCGAGGGTGCGGTACTCTATCGGCGCGTGTCACAGGGAAAGGGGCCGTGAAGTGGAACGTGCTACCGTGCCCGACTTGGCTTTCAACCCAAATCTTGCCCCCCATCAAATCGACGAGTCGAGCACAAATGGCCAAACCCAGGCCAGTTCCGCCGTACTGCCGAGTCGAACCTGAATCGGCCTGTTCGAAAGCTTCGAAGATCGTTCCCAGCTTGTGTTCCGGAATACCGATGCCGGTGTCGCGGATCTGGAAATGAAGCTCGACATTGCCGTTGTCTCGTGACTCGACCGAGACATCGAAGTCGATCTCGCCTTGTTCGGTAAATTTGATCGCATTGCCTACCAGGTTCACGACAATCTGGCGGAGCCGGTGAGGATCTCCTTCAATCACCGCCGGAACGTCCGATTCAAAATGGCATGTCAGTTCCAAGCCGTTGCCGCCTGCCCGGACGCCAAGCGGCTTCATCATATCGCCCACGGTTTCACGCAGGTCGAATGGTTTGCTGACCAGGTCGAGCTTGCCGGCCTCGATCTTTGAGAAATCGAGAATGTCGTTGATAACCGACAAAAGCGACTCGCCCGACTCGTGCACCATTTTCAGGTAGTCACGTTGCGTCTGCGTGAGGGACGTATCGAGCAGCAGTTCGGCCATGCCAATGACGGCGTTGAGCGGCGTGCGAATCTCGTGGCTCATGTTTGCCAGAAACTCGCTCTTGGCGCGATTGGCCTCTTCGGCGGCTTCCTTTGCTTTTAGCAACGCGTCGACGGCCATTTGACGTTCGGTAACATCCCAGAAGATGGCCTGGGTGCCAACGACGTTTCCGTGAGCGTCGCGAATCGGGGACTTGATGACTTCGACCCACGAGGTATGCCCATCGGTCGTGTTGACCTCGATGTCGCGGAATTGCTTGCCCGACTCTGACACCTTGCGATCGTCCTCGCGAAACTTTTCCGCCACGTCGGGCGGCGAGAGGTCGAAGTCGGTCTTGCCCAGGATGTCTTCGACGACGTGCCCCGTGAAGTCGCTGTACGCCTGGTTGGCGAAGATAAATCTTCCGTCCAAGTCCTTCTGCAAGACGCAGACGGGAAGCGAATTGACGAGACCGCGGTAACGGGCCTCCGAGTTTTCCAGCGTCGATTCGACCAGTTGGCGATGCGTTCGCTCGATCGCGTAGCGGACGCATCGGGTGAGCGAATCGGGATCGACATTCGACTTGGGAAGACAATCTTGGGCGCCGTCTTGAATGGCTCGGGCGGCTAAGTCACGATCGACTCGATCGGAAAGGACGACGACCGGCAAATGGGGCGACTTGGCGTGCAGCGACCGAATGGTTTCCAGGCCGTGGCTGTCGGGCAAGTCAAGATCGAGCAAAATGACGTCGATCTGGCCGGCCTTTAGCTTGGCGAGACCTGTGTCGAGACGATCGACGTGAACGACCGAGAAGTTCTCTTCCGCTTCGCGCAGATATCGCTCGACCAGCCCAGCCTCTTTGGGTGAGTCTTCGATCAGGAGAATGCGGATATTTTCAGGCATCGCGCAGCGCATCCTTCCCCAAGGGGTGCCTACCTTCCTGGCGGCAAACGTCTGATGTGGTGATGGTGTGAAAAGGAGGGCGAAACTAGCGAATGGGGCAGTTACGCCTATCTCTTATTCTAAAAGAGCGAAATCTTGCGAAAAGACTTTTGTTCTAATCTTTTACCGACAAACCAATAGCCGGGCAGGTTTTTACGTGGAATGTTCGCAAGGGTTACGATGCGGAGTGAATCCTGGCAGGTTTTGCCGAATGATTCGCTACTTGTCGGTTGCTGTCTCGGCGAACTTCTTTAGATCGTTGCCACGCAAGACGGCCTCAAGCATGTCCGGCAGGCGGTTAGGCGTACAGGCAAAGCAGGGCATGCCCAGTCTCGCCAGCTTGTTGGCCAGATTTTCGTTGTACGAGGGCTTGCCTTGATCGGAAATGGCCAGAAGGCCGATCGCTTTGAGACCTCCTTCCAAAAGCCCCTCCATCTTGCGGACGAAACGGTTTTCGTTGGGGCTTGTGTCGTACAGGTCACCCAACACAATGTACAGCGTCTTGTCAGGCGTGTGCATGAAACGCTCGCAGTAACTGGTTGCCATCCAATAGTCCTCGGCTCCGCTTAGCTGAACGCCGAAGAGCAGATCGACCGGGTCGTGACAATGCTCGGTCAGGTCGACGACTTCTTCATGGTTGAACGCCACTACGTGCGTTTCCACGGCCGGCATGCTGGCCAGGATCGCTCCCATGATGCCGCCGAAAATGAGGGACGAGTGCATCGACCCTGACTGGTCCATCGCGATGATGATGTTCCAGTCATTTTGCCGCTGCTGTCGGCTGAAAAACGAGATTTGCTCGGGGATGATCGTTTTGAGCGTCGGATTGTAATTCTTGATGTTCTGTCGAATGGTTCGCGTCCAATCGAGATTCGGCAAACTGCGAAAAGGGGAATGCCGATTTCGATTGAGTGCTCCGCGAACCGCTTGGACAAAACGCTGTTCCAGACGGCGGCGAATGTCTTCCACAACGGTTCGTACCAAATCCCGAGCCGCCTCTTTCGCTTTCTCGGGTACCAGGTTCTTTAGTTCGAGCACGGTGCTCGCCAGGTCCAGCGAGGGCTCGACCTTGGAAAGAATCTCTGGCTCAAACAGCAGTTCCTTCATCCCGCGCCGCTGGATGGCATCGTGCTGGATCAAGGTCACCACGTCCGTCGGAAAGAAGTTCCGAATCTGGTCGAGCCATTTGGCAACCTTCGGCGTAACGCGACCCTTGGAAGGGCCATGTCCCACTTTCTTCTCTCCGGATGCCCAGTCTTCCTGAGAAAGCTCTTCGTCGCCGCCGCCGTAGATCTCTGCCAGGGCGGCGTCCATTTCCATCTGCTCAGCCGACAAGCTGCAGCCAGGCCCCATACCGCCGAGCGATTCCTGCGAGGCTGCCCCGAGAATCAGACGCCAGCGTGCGAGTTGTTCTGCATCCATCAGCTGCGTCCTGCTAAAAGTCGTCGAAGTCGAATTCGTTCAGATCCGAGAGTTTTTCTTCTTCCTCATCGCTCAGCGGAGCTTCCAGAAGCTCTGCGGTCTCATCCCGATTGAGCCCCCAATGTTCTGCCAGGTTCTCGCAAATCTGACGTCGTTCGCGAGGGAGAAACTGGGCGAAAGCTCGGCGGAGGAAGACGAGTGCCCGTTTGAATTGGTCATCATCCAGCGAAGCCACGTACTCGGCGAGTTGCTCCCACAGTGTTTGCCGCGCCAACAAGGCGTAGCGGTTGCGCTGGGCAAGCCCCTCGAACCAGCCGGCTCCCAGGTCGGCCGGAACACCAGGCGACAATCGCCGCGAGACTTCCCGCGACAGGGCCTCGTTGGGAATCAGTCCGCGTTCCAGTAATAAAGCACACGCGTAACCGGATAAAAGCGGATTGCGATCGTCGGAGTCGGCCAGTTGTTGCAGGCGATCGGTCCAAAGACTCTCTTCGACCCGTTCGGCGAATTCCAACCCGACACGATTCACCTGGTCGATCGCTTCCAGCAGGCTCGCGGCGGCACTGTCGTCGCAATTAGCGGCCGAGTAAAGTGCCAGCGAGGCCTCAACGAAGAGTTCCTCAATCAAGGGAATCAGCGGTTCGGGATCAAAGCGGCGGACGTTACCGTAGCGTACGACCTGGGCCAACTCAAACGCTGCCCGAGCAATGGCCACAAAGTCAGACGTACCGGACGATAGCTCTTGCAGCCGTTGCCGGGCCTGGTCCATGGCTTCCATCATTCCGCACTGGCAAGCATCGTTGACCAGCTTGGCGGCATCGGCGATTGTGCGACTCTTTTCCAGTAGCGTGTTGAAGCGGAACGCGGTCGCCAGGAGGATCGTTTCTCCTTCCAGCACGGCCTCAACCAAGGCAATCTCGCTTTCAGGCGTCCACTGCACCACCCACCGTTCGGCCCACGTGGTCGACTGTTGACGCGTATGATTCCACGTGGCAAAGGGAACATCGAGCATCCTGAGACGATGAAACAGGGACGACCGATTGAGGTCCAGGAACGCGGCTTCTTCACTCGATACCTGGCGATTTTCACGCAGATCGAGATCCAGCGTCTGCTGGACGGCGGTCTTGTATTTTGAAAGCTTGAGCCGCTTCAGTTCGCGTTCGAAGTCGGCTTGGATCGACGTCTGGCTGACCCCCTCCGGCAATTCACCGATCTCGGTTCCCACATCGACCCGTACCAACGCATCCTTCACGGCGGTCAGTTCTCCGTGGCCAAGCAGCGTGACCGCCGCGTCGCGTAGATCGGTCAAGGTAGGAGCATGCCCTCCGTTGAGTGCCGAGAGGGTCTCGGCCAAGCGAACCCCCTCGATGACCTCAGCCGTCGAGCGGTGCGTGCCTGCGTTTCTTAAATTGGTAGCAACCTGCGATAGATAACGATGCGAGAGCGCGCGAACGTTTCCTTCGTTAAGCGATCGCCAAAGCAACTCGAAATAGGCCGGCGCCCGATTGCCAGCCCCATAGCCAGACTGCGAGGAAAGCTTGAAGTAGGAGTAGGGCATCAACGTGAGTTTGCTCGATCGGCGACGCAGCGAAGCCAGTTCCTCGTCGGTCATTGCTGGTAGATCGCCACGCAGCACTGGGGCATGAAATGCACCCACAACGGCAACGATCTTTTCCGGTGGCGTGCCATCGTCGATGGTCTGTTGAATGCGACGACGCATGTAGGCCTCGCGAACGAGGTTCTCGGCCCGCCAATGCGGTTGGGCTTCTTCCAGGTCACGCACGGCGGCCCCGAATTCGTACGAGGAACCGCGGTAGCTTCCCTGAGCCAGGTTGTGCTCGAAGTGGCGTTCCCAATAGGTCTCGAAGTCGGTTTCGCCAGCCTGCCTGGCCACGCGCTGGTAAAGCGAAAGCTTGGGCTGATCGAGTGGCGTGGCGATCTCATCCGGGTCGGAGAACTCAGTCTCTGCTGTTTCCTTTTCAGCCGCTTCCAACGCCTCGCGCCGCTCCTTGTCGCGCCGTTCGTATTCGGCGTCGATCAAACCAAGGAAACATTCCGACGGAAGATCGAAGAATTGGGCCTCGACCTTATTTTCAGCTGCCCAAAGGATGGCCTGGTATTCGGGGCTGTACCGGGCAAAGGGGGTGACGATCGTCCGAACAGGGAGCGTATCGGTATAGGCCAGGATCGCGATCGGGGGATGTGTCGTCTTACGAGTCATATCGCCGACCAGCGGCGTGGCATCGTCGATCCCTTCGACGAGAATCACCTCGGGGCGTATCTCGTCGAGATAGGCGCGCAGCTGCCAGGCTCCCATCGGTGAGAGGTGACGTACGCCGAAGACTGGGATCTGCCAGCTCACGAATTATGCTCCGAGCAGGCTTTGTAAAGCGGCCGCCAGTCCGAGCCTCGCTTCTTTAGAACGTTGGTCAGGTATTCTTGCCAGGCGATGCGATCTTTCTCTTCGTCTTTCACCACCGCGCCCTGCAGGCCTGCGGCGATGTCTTCGGCGGAAACGCGGCCGCTGCCGAAGCTGGCGGAAAGGGCCATGCTGTTAGCCAGCACCGAAATGGCTTCCGCCGTAGAAAGAACCCCGGATGGGGACTTCAGTTTATTCTTGCCATCAAGGGTCTGCCCGCTGCGCAGTTCGCGGAAGATGGTCACGACCTGCTCGATCGCATCGGTGGCCGGCAATTCCGATTTAAGGGCCAGGTTCGACGCAAGTTCCTGGACCCGCTTTCCGACGATCTCGATCTCGGTTTCGATCGAACTGGGGGTGGGAAGGACGATGATGTTGAATCGCCGTTTGAGAGCCGCCGACATATCGTTCACGCCGCGATCGCGCGTGTTGGCGGTCGCGATCACCGAGAACCCTTTTTGGGCCGGGACTTCGACCGCCAGTTCAGGAACGGAAAGCCGCTTTTCGGATAGAAGCGAAATCATCGCGTCCTGGACCTCAGACGCGCAGCGCGTGATTTCCTCGAACCGAGCCAGGCTGCCGCTTTCCATCGCGCGGAAGATGGGGCTTTTGATCAATGCTTCCCTGCTGGGGCCATGGGCGATGAGCATCGCGTAGTTCCAGGTATACCGGACCTGTTCTTCGGTGGTGCCGGCGGTGCCTTGAACCACCTTGGTGGAATCGCCATTGATGGCGGCCGTAAGGTGTTCCGAGAGCCAACTCTTGGCCGTGCCGGGCTCACCAATCAGCAGCAGTGCTCGATCGGTCACAAGCGTGGCGATTGCAATCTCGACCAGGCGGTTGTGCCCAATGTACTTGGGAGAAATGTCGAGCTTGCCGGCCTTGCCACCGCAGATGTACGTATGCACGGCCCTGGCCGACATCTTCCAGCCTGGTGGTTTGTCGTGCTTGTCTTCCTTGATCAAAGCCTCGATCTCTTCGGCAAACATCTGTTCGGCCGGAGCGCGAAGATCGCCGCTTGAGTCCGTCTTGTTCGCGGCGGAGGAAGTCGACTTCTTCGCCATGGGAGGATCCTTGCTATGGGGTGAGTTGGATGTGAACGATGTCATCAGCGGCGGTTCTTCAGTTCGGCCACGGCCAACACGTAGCGGTCGGCTTCGTTGTCAGGCAGTTCGCTTAAGAGCGCCTCGAGTTTCGGTAGTGCGCTTTTGTCCAACGCAGGAATCAAGCGGGCCAGGGCATATGCGTAATAGCCGGTGCCGCGTTTACTGGCATTTCGGATCGTTTCAATGATCAGGTCGGCCGAGTCCGGGTGCTTCGCGCGGACGACTGCCTGGACGAAGTCCATCAGGTGATAGTCGACCCGTTTCGCCTTCAGGCGTTTCTGGAGTTCCGCCTCGAGCGCCTTGTGAGCCGGTTTGTGATCGGGCCGAGCCAACGCGTAGACCAATTCCATGTTGTTATGCTTGACGGCCAGGTCGAGCCAGCGAGGATCGAATTGGTCGCGTTTTCGGACGACTTCCTGCTCGCGTTCTTGGTTGATGATTTCGTACCAGTAGTGATAGACCGAGCCTATCTCGTTGCAGATTGCCTGGGTGATCGCTTCGGCCTTCGACTGAGCGGATCGCTTCTTGGTTTTCGCGTTTTTGCCGCTCTCGATATAGACGTGGAAGACGTCGTAGAACTTGGCCGGGTCATCTTGTTGCAGGGCCGCTCGGGCGGCGATGGCCAGTTCGTAGTCTTCGTAGGTCTCATGCTCGGCAATGAGCAATTCGCGCGTTTTGTCGCTGCACTCCGACATACGGGCTAAGATACAATCGGAACATGTCTTGGCGCCATGTTTCCCTTCGGCCTTAGTGATCGCAGCCCGTTGCGGAAACAGCTCGAGAAGAAGCTTCTCTGTTTCCTTGTCGCTGCGATGCTCGAGGGCCGACAGAAGCGTTACCAGGCGAGTGTGGGCTGCCTCGTGCGCCTTCTTGTCGGTCTCCTTCGTGTCGAGCAGCGTTTGCCAGGCCGCGCGCGTTTCATCCAGCAGCACTTTCACGGCCTTTGGGTGACGGCTCTTGAGCCCTTCGCGTATCGACCTCAGATGTCCTTTCTCTTTCATCCGCTCGATGAGATACTTCGCGCCCTCGTCGCTGTCGATTTCAGCAAGAGCCGAGAATGCGGCGTCGCGCACTTTGGACGCCTTGGCTTTCGATTGTTCAATCAGAAAGGGAACACTCTTCGGATCGCGCAGCTTCGAGATCGCGACGATTTTCACCTCGCTCGAACCGTCCTCGAGCACTTCATGAATGATCGATTCGGCTCCCTCAGGATCGACGCGATGCAACAGCGATAGTCGCCGGGCATCGCCAGCCCCTCCTTTGCGGTCGAACTTTTCGAGCACGATCGGAACGATGGACTTGCCGTACTGGGGGAGAACGGCCTTCTCGACCAGGTCGCCAACCTCGTAGTAGGAACCATCGAGCGCATCGATGGCGGGCCCGAGTAGCCGTGGGTCGGGGAAGGGATCTTGCGCGAGAGACTCCTGGACTAGTTCCAGCCGCCCCGAGCCGGCGGTCGTCAGGGCCGTGGCGACCGATTTCAGCAAGCTGGCCGGCGTCCGTTTGGGGAGGATGCCTTCGCCGATCTGCTCTACCGGTTCCAGGTCTCCTTCGGCACCGACTTCCCCTTGCGTGTAAAGGATGGCGTTGACCAGGGTGCTCAAGTCGAGCAGTGCTTCGGCAGAAGTGGTTTCGTTGCTTTCGATGACTTTGCTGACCGATTCGGCGACCTTCTTGAAAACCGGTGCCTTTTCGCCGGACTTTTCGAGCGGGGCGATCAGTTTCTTTAAACGAAAGTCACCCGGGGCGACGCTACTGCCGGCGATTGAGAGTCGACGTACTTCGTCGTAGACCTGGGCGAGAACCGCGATACTCATCGGAAGACTCCTCCAACCAATTGGGGTATGCGACGTCAGTACGTGAGGCGATCAATGGACGTGGACGTGACGATCGACAACGGTTTGACCTGTAGCTTGCGCGTATCGAGGTCATGTCGAAAGCGAGCGATCAGAATCTGCCCAGCCAGCCGCGAAGAGGGCAAGAGGGGCAAAAGATTGCAGGTACTTGGCTCTTCGGCGAGACCCACTTCGGTGAGAACCAGTCGCTGTCCTTGGGAATCTTGAACGACCAGTTGATCCCCAACGCGGCCGATGCGATCGAAGTTCAACGCATACACCGGCAACTTATCGGCCAAGGGACTTTTGAGTTGGTTTTTTACCTGCTTGATGACCTCGGCAAAGCTGTCGTGCGCAAAGCTGCGAATCCTTTTGAAGTCGTTGGCTTCGAGCGGTCGCATGGTCATCCCTTCCCAGCGGATGCGCGGATTCACATCGCCGGGATAGACGCATAGCTCACTAACCTGGGCAACCTGGAAGAAGCTGTCTTCCGCTTTGATGTGCTTGGCGGCCGAGTAGGGACGATAGTTTTGCGTAAGTTGAATGGCCCCCGTGCTGAGATTCATCCAGGTACCCGTATCGACCCATTCGCGGCGGGCCACATCGTCGTAGCTGTTGAAAGCCAGTTGAACGAGTTGCACGTCGGACTGCACGAGGCCAGCATCTTTCAGCTCGCGAAGCTGCCAGGCGTGTCCTAGCCAGGCAGCAATCGAAGTTTCTGTTTCTGGCGCAAGCTCAGGATCGTCCAGGCGGTTCTGAAGATAAGAACGTCCTTGTTTCACCAGTGAATGGAGCCGTCCTAACTGGTCGAGGGCCTCGCTGTAGACGGCTTCCTGGGCGGCCGTTGTTTTGACTTCCTCCTCGTCGAAGAAGAGCTTGGTGTAATCGTGCAGCGCCGACTGGGCACCAGGCAGATAAGCGTTACCCAACAGCTTGGCCTGCTTCTCGATTTCGCTGGCCGACTTGGCATTCATATTGCCAATGCCGAGTCGTACCAGGTCGAACGTCAGCTTTTCGAGCAGATCGAGGCCATCGAGCTGGGCTTTGATCTTTTTGGCCAAGGCCGACTTGTTCACCTTGCGAGGCTTGGCCGCATCGACTTTTTTCTTTTCGGCCCTGGCGGCGGCCTTCTCGCGCTTCTCCTGTAGCGACTCGGGGACCTCGCTTGGCGTGAACGACTTGCCTTCGACGTAGGCGTATAGGAGTCCTAGCGAGTGCTTGCAGGGAAACTGCCGGCTGGGGCAACTGCAGCGATAGGTGACCGATTGGGGGTTGGTAAAGTCGGCCGAGCAAAGATACGGCGTCTTGCCACTTCCCTGACACTCGCCAAACAGCAGCGATTTGTCGTCGGAGTGATGCAGCGCGATGAATTTGTTTTTCAGTACGAGCCCGCGTCCATTCTTGGCTGCCGCTGCATTAGGAGCTGCCGCCGCGATGAAATCCTCATCAATCGATATCATGACATCCATCTCGCGCCATGTTGCAGAAAAGATCGTCCATCCAAGACGTTTCGCATTTTGGCCGGGTGGTGCGCCACAATCAAGTTAGGGGGCGGCGGATTCTAGGAAATTCCTGAATCCTTAGCCCACAGCCAGCGACATCAATTATTGCCGCTGGCGTGTTGTCACCATGGATGAGCACCTACTCGTAGGTCAACTGCCCGGTGACGGTCGCGTCGTGCGAAGATACCAGGCGAACCCAATAGGCCTGAAATTCTTCCGGGAACGAGAGGGACTTGTTCTCTCCTTCACCGAGGCTCAGCGTCTGGTAAATTCGCCAGGTGCCGGTTCCATCGACATCGACTTCGACGCGGATATCGGTTGGCTTATCGCTGGAAACCGCGAGGGTCTTCTTGTCGTACCCGGTCATCAGGTACGGATCGGAAGGGGTGTCGGCAGTGACCTGGGTGTTCTTCCAGGGACCTCCGACGCCAACGGGTTTGCCGAGCTTCCACAGATCGTCGATCACACCTGCCCAGACGGCGACGCGGCCGTCTTCGGAGCGAATGATGTGCTCGCCGGAAGCGCCGGAATCGACGCCGGTCAGAATCATCATTCCGCGGTAGCTGCAGTAGTCGTTGATCGCGTAGGGATGACTGCAGACGGGACGAATCTTGGCGATCCCGTTCGCGTTGCGGGCAGGCAGTTCATAGAACGTGCCACCGCAGTTAAACAGGTCACGCTCGGTGGCCACCTCGCGCGCGATTCGTAACGGCCCAAAGCCAGCAATGTCGGTCTTGGTGCTTCGGGGAAGACGCCAGCGATTCCCTTCGTCGTCGACGTACAGAATGGATGCGTCGTCAAATGTCAGCACGCCTTCTGGAATGGGGGCGTTGTCGTGAGTCCACTCGAAGGCAATTCGGTCATGCTTGTTGGTCAGGTTCAAGTTGGCGTCGAGTTCGTAGAGGCCTTCATGGGTCGGCTGGCCATCGACGACCTGGGTCGCTGCGAAGGACATCGTTTGCAGGCGATTGCCACGAACGCGAACGATCCCTTCCGAGTAGGCTGTCGAACCCGGCTTGCGTAGTCCTTCGAAGATCGTTGCCTCGTCCGTATCCCGGACGTCCCTATTGGCATATTGGAACTGGGCGGTCGCTTTCGGGCAGTCCTTATCGGTAGCGATACGCAGCCAGACGCCAGCTTCCTCTTGGGGGAAACTATGCCAGATGGTTTCGCCTGCCGGTACGGTGACGGTCGTCAGTTCGATCCACTGATCCTTGCCCTCGCGGTCGACTTCCAGGCTGAACGTTACCGGTGTCTTCGCGTCGTGAAACAGGCATAGTGAACGGCGCTCGAAGCCTGAGAAGAGATAGGGATCGGACGGCACGCCTGCTTTCACATCGTCATTCAGCCAGACACTCCCGCGTCCGATTGGGGCCCCCAGCTTGTCGAGGATATCGGTCGAAGTGAACCACAAGTTGGAGTGCGACTGACCTGGCCCGGCGACTTTGCCTTTGGCGCGGCGGGTATTGAGGAACTCGCTTTGAGCGGCATCATCGCAGCCGAACACGAGTTGGTCGTTCCAGCGGCAGTAGTCGCCGATCACCTTCAAATAGGTGGAACGGGGAGCGATGCCAGCAGAGTTGGCTCGGGTAAACGTCTTGGGAAAATGCCAGAACATGCCGTGCATATTCATGGCGAAATCCTCTTCGCCGATGTCATGAATGCGTGGCCATTCGGTGTTCCAGCCGTGGGCGCCGTCGTAGCAGTGCGAGGCCTTGGGCAGGCGGTAGGTGTACCATTTTCCCTCGTCCAGCAGCATCAGCAGTAGCGAGCGGTGATCCCAGCCGATGGCCCAAACGGGATCAGTTTCGGGGTGGGGATTACCGAGCAAGTCGCCAGGGCCGCGGACGTCGGTGAACTGATTGCGGCGAACGACCTGCCAGGTCTTGCTCTTTCCGTCCCACTCGGCCAGACAGCCGGAAGGAACATCGGGGCGCGAGCGAGCAAGTCCCGAAGCTTCGCCGTTGTTCGCGTAGATCAAACGGTTCTGTCCGGAGTAGAGACCCTTGCCGTGATAACCAGGGAGTGCGGCGTAGGGGACGTCGTGAGCGGTTGGGTCAGGACCAACCTTCTTGCCGTGCGACTGATCGTCTTGGAACAGCTCGGTCACTTCCAGCGTCTTCAGGTCGACTTCGTAGAAGCCTTCTTCCATGGTCGCGTAATAGGCTTTGCCGGTAGGATCGAACAAGTGCCGAGCATTACCGGTCAGTCGACCGGGCATAGCGTCGGGTGGAATGACGCGGATGTTCGCCTTCTCGTCGATCACATAGGGGCCGATCAATAGCTGATTGGTTTCCTTGTGAATCATGCGATTGGCCGGAGTACCCCCCACGCTTCCCGCAAAGGCTTCGATCTGCATGTCGGGCGTGATGGAGTAGAGCTGATCGGTAGAGCCATGGGGGTAGTGAGGGCCGTAGGTGATGACCCACAGCTTGCCTGCCCAGGGAACGACTGCGCCGGTTCCGCATTCGCCATGATCGTTCCAATAGGCCAGGTGAGGATATATGCCGCTGATACTGCGCGGCTTGGCTTCGGTCTTCGCTTCGTCCGCCAGTAGGAAGCTGGAAAACGCCAATGACAAAACTACGGTAAGACAGGCAAGTCGTCGATGAACCATCGTGCTGATCGCGCTAGGGGGGAATTTGGAAAGGGACAAACCTATTTCTCCATGATGAGTCGAAGGGTAGGTGGGGGCAAGGTTAAGTGGTTGCCGGCGGCGAAGCCATGGACGAGCGCGCCGCTGATTGCTTCACGCGTCTTGGGAACAATGATGAGAGTAACCAGTCGATTGGCGTCCGACTTGATGAGGTCGACCAGGGAGGCACCCGATATCGAATACGTACCCTGTTTTCGACCGCGGGGAATCGTGAACGTTCCCAAGGGCGTGGTTTTGGTTTCGTCGAGTTGGTCGCCTGAGGGAACATTCGCGGGTGCGTTTTCCCAGGTCAGATCGTCCATCGCCCAGGCATCGAGTTGGTCGTCGGTCAGGGCAAAGACCTCGAAGGTGGCGTCCGGCATTCGCGACGCATAGCCGATTCCGGTCGGTGAGGCAGTCATCGTCAACGAAGCCTCTTCCAATCGCGTGAGATCGATCTTCGTCAGATCGAACTGAAGGTAGATCTTACGGTCGAACTGCTTGTAGTCACGTTTGGCGAGCTTGATCATCAGTAGGTCGTCCGGGCCGTATCGCTCGTCCGGATCACGAATGATCCATTGGTCCTGGCCGGCACCGGTGGCGGTGGTAAGCTGGATCTGGCGACGTTCCTCCTCGCTATCCGACTTGCTGAAACCGCCGCGGAATGCTTCCGTAAAGTTTGAATACTTGGCAACCCCTTGCTGCGAAATCTCGGCTGCTTCCTGTTCGCGGATCGAAAGCTTGGTGCCGCTTTCGTGGTGCTTGATATCGACCAGGCCGTCGAAGACCTGCAGGCTCGACATGCCCTGGTCGGTCACGTTCACGCCAAAGCTGGTGCCTTGGTCGATGAGCAGCGCGTCAGGCGTTTCGATCGAAAAACCCTTCGAGGTCGGGCTCATCGTCGCGACCAGTTTTCCCGTGTGCAGTTCGCATCGCATGTCGCTAAAGATTTCGAAGTCGGCAGGCCCTTCGATCTCGACCTTGGCGCCGTTATCGAAGACGAACTTCGCGATGCCGTCGGCGAGTTGGACGCGACCAACCCCGATACGGGTGTCGTTGGCCGTGGGGATCGAAGCGGAGATCCAGCGGCTTCCGTCGGTGGTCGAGATCGTCGCGAAGGTCAGGTTCTTCGGGGCCTGCGGAGCGGGACGGAGGATCATCACCAGTGAAAGTGCCAACGCCAGGGTCGCCGCGACGGCGGTCCAGATCCTGGTTTTGCCGCCGGAAGGACCTGGCAGCGATGCTTGCTTGGATGCTTGTGTTTCTGGCGTAGAAGCTTCGCCATCGAGGATTGCTTGCCAGCCTGCTTTGCGGGCCATGGAAGCCAATGAGGCGTGCAGGTGTGAAAGCTCGACGAACTCGCGCCGCAGGGGCTGCGAAGAAAGGAACAGCATCTCAAGTCGCGTCATCTCTTGGGCCGTGATGCGGTCTTCGAGAAGCTTTTCGCACAGCTCGCGGAATTCTTCTAGGTGTTCTGGGGCGTTCATCACGCGTCCTCGAGGATGAGTTGATCGGTTACGCAATCTTGCAAGCTGCGCCGTATGCGACTGAGCAGGCGATAAACGGCGTCGATACTGCGTTGAGTTTGTTCGGCGATTTCGTTGATGGCATGCCCAGACGAATAGCGGTAGGCAATCAGTTGACGATGATGTTGTGGAAGTTTGGCGATGCAATCATGCAGCAACTCGTACCGCTTCTTGAGGTAGTCCGCGCTGGAATCGAGTTCCTGGCTGAGGGCATCGAGAAACTCGTCGGAAAACTGAAGCCGGTCTCGCTGCTGTTTCTTTCGCCACGCCCGGACTTGATTCAGGGCTACCGTGCATGACCACGCCATGAAGTTGGTGCCGGACTCAAAACGTTCGAACTCGCGCCACAGAACCAACATCGTCTCTTGAAAAATATCGTCCGCGGAATTCTGGTCGTGGACCAGGCTGACCAGATAGATGTAAATCTGGTGCTGATTCAGCGTAAAAAGCTGCACGAATTCCTCGTCCCGGGTGGTGGGTCCACCTGGGGGACTGGGCATTGGGCGATCGTTTTCGTCGTCGGATTCGGGCATGAATTGGGTCTCCTAGCAGTTAGAGCCTAACATGCTGATTTTGGACAGAAAAACTTCGTCAGAAAAATCTGAGCAGGAATGTCCAATTCTGCGTGGAAGTGCTCTGTTCTTTTAGAGGAGAGGCAATATTCCTCGTTTTCTTCTTATCTCTCCTACATGTTGGAGTCATTTCATGACGTTTCGAGTGGGCTTTTCTTCCGGGAAATACAAAGGATTTACGCTCGTTGAATTACTAGTTGTGATTGCCATTATCGGTGTGCTGATTGCTTTGCTATTGCCAGCCGTGCAGCAGGCACGCGAGGCCGCGCGGCGGATGCAATGCAGTAACAATTTGAAGCAACTCGGGCTGGCCCTGCACAACTACCACGATACCTTCGGCAAACTGCCATCGGGGGGACATCAAGAGACCGAACTGAGTTGGCACGTTTCGGTGCTGCCGTTTATGGAGGAATCGGCGCTGTACGACCTGTTTGCCTTCACGGCCGGCGGCTATGCCCAGACCAATAAGGTGCAGCATGCCACCCACCGTGTCGATGGTTTTTTATGCCCTAGCGGTACGCTTGAAAAGGCCACCGACTCGGGACATACCGATAAGTACACGACGCACTACTACGGTGTGATGGGGCCCAAGGGGACCAACCCTGTTTCCTCAAATGCGTACGTCGGTAATTACTCTTCCACCGGTGGTACTTGCCCGGTTAGTTCCCACGGCGGTCTTGCGGATCAGGGAATGCTTCGTACGAATCAGAATCGAGCCTTCCGGGATGTTACCGACGGAACCTCCAACACGTTGATGATCGGTGAGAAGTCGTGGGATAAGCCCTCAGGCGGCGCCGACTTCGCTCGTTACCGACCTTGGACGCGCGGCTCGGCCGGCACCAGCGGCGGATGTTGGGCATCGGGAGTGAAGAATTTGGCCTACCCCATCAATTCGCAGCACGTCACGCAGTTCAACGACATCTCGTTTGGCAGCGAGCATCCAGGCGGAGCCATGTTCCTGAACGTGGACGGCTCGGTCGCATTTCTTCCAGAAACGATCGACTTTGGCGTGCTGCTTTCCAACGCCAGCCGCGATGGTGGTGAACCAGTGGTGCGGAACTAAGCTGCAAACGAACTGGTTCGACGGCGGACGCTCGGCAAGCTCACAATCGTTGCCGAGCTACCGATCTTCTCGTCTCTCTACTTCTAGACCCAAGAAAATGAATAATCGATTCCCCATCGTTTTGCTTTTCTCGCTGGCTGTTTTTTGTGGTTGCCACGATTCATCGGGTATCCAACGTTTCGATGTCCGCGGTACCGTGACCTATGACGGCAAGCCAGTTCCCGCGGGCACCATCATGCTGACCCCTTCTCCTGGCAACACAGGGCCAGGCGGTTACGCTGAGATACGTGACGGTAAGTTTGACACGGCCGAAGGTGGCCGCGGACCCACAGGTGGACCGCATCACGTCGTCATTCAGGGATATGACGGCAAAGCCAGTCCTGCGAACGAACTGCCGATGGGAAATGCTCTGTTCGATCCCTACGAAACCGACGTAAACCTGCCGACTGCAGATTCGCAGAACGCTTTTGATATCCCAGCCTCGGCGATCCGCAAGCCGACTGCCAGCGGATCGCGAGGAAAGGTCTGAGTCGCTAGCGACTACTTGCCTTTGCTGTAGCGTTTGTCGTTGGGGTTGCCGGAGGCCATCAGATAGTTCACCAGATCGCGAACTTCTTCCGGGCTCAGAGGATTGAGCAGGTCCTTCGGCATTTGCGAAACGGGAGACGGTTGAACGTCTTCAATTTCATCCCGGGCAACCTTCACCGGTTCAGCGTTCGGTTCGTTCGGATAGATAGTGACCTCGTCGTCATTTTCGACGAGCAGGCCTGTCACGACCCGGCCGCTGTCCAGCAGCACCACCGACGATCCATATTGATCGGAGATATGCTTGCTCGGATCGACGATCGCTTCAACGACGTAGCGCTGATCGAACTTGTGCGGAATGCTGGTCAGGTCGGGACCGATGCTTCCGCCGAGCGTTCCCAGGCGGTGGCACTTGCCGCACGTGGCACTAAAGAAAAGCGAACGGCCACGCTCGAAGTCAGGCTTGCCGCGAACGGCTGCCATGGCAGAATCCAACGTGTACTCCTTGCCGGGGCCCTCGATCTTGGCGATCGGGAAATCGGGAACCGGGTTGAAGTCTTCGCCGGTAATGCTTTCGAGTGCCTTACGCTCGGCATCGGTGCAGTTGCCCAGTGCTTCGTCGCGAATGCGCGTGAGGTAGCCTGGGTAACTGGCACCGCCAGAGGCCTTGGCCGCTTCGTTCAAAAAGGTGAAGTACGCCTTACGCTGATCGAGCGTCCAGCCGGTGCGCATGTTTCGCAGGATGAACGCATAGCCAAGTTCACGTGTCGGCGGGTGGTTATTCAGCAAGGCATTCACCGTCCCGCCATACCGGGCATTACGTGAGGCAAGCGTCGACCAGTCAGGAATCTCGGGAGTTGAACGCTCTTCGATCAAGGTCATCGTCTTGGCAACGACGCTATCGGCACGAAGATACGTGAGAACACGAATCAGTTCGGTATTGACGTCGGCGTCGCTACTGGGAAGCAGCGGATCGAGCTGAGCAATGATCTGCGTGCGTTCTTCTTCGGTTGGGGCACCCAGTCGAATGAACGTAAGAGCGTAAGCCCGCAAAAGACCAAGTAGTTGTCCCTTGTCGAGCGACTTGGCGTCCATCTTCACAAGGCTGGCCAGTTGCGGTGCTCGGTGCTCTTGGCTGCCCATGCGTGCCAGGGCAACGGCTGCCGTCACGTGGGCTTGTGGGTTGGGTTCGGTGAATACCGAAGCGGCCCACGTCTCGACCGGTTGGCTTTCAATCGCAGCGCGCGCGGCATTTCGCAGGAAACGGTCCTCGCTGGAAAGAAACGGCCAGGCAAACTCAACCGCTGCCGGTGCTTTCGTTCCGTGGAATGCTTCCAGTTGACGCCGTTTCATGCGGGCCTCGGCGGCCGCGGGATCGACTTCGCTGGGAACGTCGAGCGACTCGTCACCGATATAGCGAACGCGGAACATGGCCGACTGCGTTCCTCGTCCACCGATGGTGAAATACAACGCACCATCCTCGCCAACAATGGCATCGGTTACGGGAAGAGGGGAGCCAAAGGTAAAAGGCTCGGCCTCGCCTTGGTAGCCGGCTCCGTGCGGTTTGAGGTGAATGGCATAGATCGTACCGAAGGTCCAGTCGAGTGCGAAGAGAGCATCCTGGTAGCGAGTCGGAAAGGCGGTACCCGCGCCGGAGACAACGCCGGTTGGCGAACCAGGACCGATGTCGACCACCGGTGGAACGCTGTCTTCGTAATAGGCTGGCCACTTGCCGCTGCCACTACGCCAGCCATAGTCAGCACCGCTGGCCACATGGCAAATGCGAGTCGGGCGATACCACGGAAGGCCCAGGTCCCATTCCATGTCGGCATCGTAAGTGAAGACGTCACCGAAACGGTTTTTATCGATGTCGTACTGATTGCGGAAGCCGATCGTGTAGACCGTTTGTTCTTTCGTTTCGGGGTTCAGACGCGTGACCCATCCGCCAGGGGCAAGCCGACCGCGAGCATGACCGTTGGCATCCCACATTCGCGGCAGCAAAAGATCTTCGTCCCAAGTCGCGACATGCGTCTGCATGTATTCGCCGAGTGCGGCATGGTTGCCTCCGTCAAGATAAAGTTCGCGTCCATCCTCGGTCACGATCACGGCGTGGTTACCATGCTCGCCGCCGCCGGTCCCGCCGGGGATCTCTTCGGCCGTGTCGAGCTTGTCATCGCCGTTGGTGTCGGTCAAGCGATAGAGGTGACCGCCGTTGCGATGGACCCAGAGGCTGTCGAAGGCCCAGATCATCCCCTGAATGCCGGAGATCGACTTGAGGGCATCGACCGAGACAGGCTCGATCCGTGGCTGCTCGTTTTCACGAACAGTAATGCGGTAGAGGCCAGCTCCCCCTTGATCGCACGCGTAGAAACGTCCCTTGGGGTCGACGGTAAGTGAAACCCAGCTCCCTTGTTCTTTGGGGACCGTGTAGATGTGATCCACTACGAAACCCGGTGCGGTCAGTATGTTTTTGGGATTGAGCGGGTCCTTGGCTTCCCCTTTGGCGGTCTGAGAAGTGTAGTTGGGGATGCCCCAGGGACCATCCCCCAAGGTGCCCTTGATGGTAGGCTTGGTCCAGCTTGCATCGTCGAAGGTGACTTGCTCCCATCCGGCTGCTTTCGCGTCGCTGATCTTCCAGCTTTCGTCGGTGACGATCGTTTGCCTCGTGCCGTCGGCAAGCTGGACGACCAGCTTCAAAACCAGCGCGGCGACGCCACCTTCGTTTTCGCCGGCAACGGCCAGAACGTTCTTGCCTGGCTTGAGCGACTTGGTGACGTTCAGTTCGATGGGCGACTGCCAGTTGTTGCTGCTTTTGATGGGCTTGCCATTGAGGATCAATTTCATGCTATTGTCGCACGTGGCATACAGCCGAGCCGCTTTGACCTGGCCGCCAACTTCAAACGACTTGCGAAGGTTGAGCTTGTGACCGTCAGGCGAATCTTTGGCCCAGATCCACTTGGCGATGGGCTCGGTGGTGAGCCAGGCCTCGTTGGACTCGGGAGCCAAATCGGTAGGCGTATCGGATGCGGTCTTCTCGCTGGGTGTGCCTGAGGCGATCGCTTCGTTGAGAATGGCCTTTGCCTGGTCTCCCTTGAGTTCGCGGAGAAGAAGGTTCCGGAATTCAACCTTCATCGGAGGACCCTGGTGAAGCTGCAAACCCAGGACGCCCTTCAGCAAGGCCTCTTTGCTGTTGTCGGTTACATCAACCGTGGTGACGCCGTTGACCTGGTGAATAAGGCGGTGGCCGACGACGACGATTCGCAGATCGTTCCATTCGTCGTCGGTCAGTTGGGTACCATCGCCAACCTTGCCGGTGACTTCCTTTTTCCCTTCGGCGTTGATCATGACTTGCTCGCCGCGGGTAGCGATGATGCCTCGGCCGGTCTTTTCGCCATAGAGCATTCCGAAGTATTCCTGCTTCGGATGCAGATCGGCCTGGTACCCTTTGAGGACATAATTATCGGCATCGACGATCTCGCTACGATATTGCACGCCGGAGTTGTTGCCCTGGAAGCGGACCTTGCAGCGGAACTCAAAGTCACTCAGTTCGGGGCCTTGCCAGACGAGAAACGTGTTCCCCTTGGTTGGGTTCTCGGAGGTCGTTTCACCGACAATCGATCCATCTTGGACCGACCAGAACTTGTCGTGTCCCCTCCAACCGGAAAGGTCCTTTCCGTTGAACAAGACCTGGAATTGCTCTTCGGCTGCCAGCAGAGAACTTCCAAGGGCCAAGCTAACAGTCAAAGAGAGAAGGAGGCGCGAATAGAGTGTCGTCATGGGTTGTGTTTTCTGGGAGGAGCTTGAAGGGTAGGAAGGTCGTGCAGGCGTGCCTGAGAGCCGCACAGCATATGCTCTATATTACCTCGCTGGCAGGTTGAAAGTGAGCCAGCGAGGGAGTTTTTCCAAAGGAGATATGCCGAAGACTTGGTTTAGGGCAGAATTTCCAACTTCAAATTGCGGAATCGGACTTCGGTCGGTCCGCCGGAATGAAGTTGTAAGGCGAAAACGCCGCGTTTGGCTCCCTGGTCATCATGCAGCTGTACGCACGGCTGACCATTGAGAAACGTCTTGATATCGGGTCCATGGGCGACGATTTCGTATGTGTTCCACTGGTCCGGCTTCAAGTGCGGTTCGCCTGATTTTTCCCAAAGCAGACCACGGCCGTGCTCCTCGTAGAGCTTGCCCCACCAGCCGGCGCCGATATCGGCCTGATATCCTTTGACCGATCCGCCGGCCAATGGTTGGCTGCGGAATTGCACGCCGCTGTTTCCTTCGTTCTTCACCAAGCGAACTTCCATGGTCAGGCGGAAGTTTTCCGCGGCAAGGTCACTCACGAGGAAACTATTGTGCGGAATCCCTTTGGTCGTCTTGCCAACGATCTCTCCCTCTTCGGCAGACCACAGCGCGGGATCGCCTGACCACCCCTTCAGGTCGGTACCGTTGAAGAGTTCCACGGCATTCTCGGGCGTTGCCAAGAGCGCCGTTTGTCCTTTCCCTTGCAGGTAGGCCACCAGCGAACGCACGTCGTGCTCGGAAAACGGTCGCAACTGATCGTCGGGCATCATTGATTTGTCGCTGAGACGTCGTTCTTCGATTTCTTCTTTGGGAAGCGTCAGAACGTCTTCGGCCGTTTCCAGCACGATTGTCTTTTCATCTTCCTTGCGAACGATGCCCGTTAGTACGCGACCGGAATCCAATAGAATGATCGAAGGCTGATATTCCTTGGCCATCACGGCACTCGGGTCGACGACGTTGCTTAGCAGATAATCGAGGTTCGCCCGGTTCGAGCCGGTCAGATCAGGTCCGACCGCTCCGCCAACACCGTACAGCGTATGACACCGCTGGCAGGTCTTGGCGAAGATCGCGCGGCCCAGTTCCAGGTCGGCCTTCGGCAGGTTCTTCTGGGCGATTAACTTTTTGTACTGCTCGATCAGTTGGGCCTTTTCTTCGGGGGTATCGCGGATCGAACCCCAGACCGAACCAAGCTGCGTATCGATCTCCTTGTCCTGCAGGTTCGAAAGCTGGCGAACCAGATCAGCGGTCAGATCACTCGCAGGAATGTCTCCGCTAGCGATCGTCGCAAGCAAGGCTTTGCCATACGCCGGTCGCGAACACAACGTAGCCAGGGCCAAACGTTTGGCAGTGGGGGACATCTGCCCGTACAGCGCGAGCACTTTGCTTGCCGTCTGAGGATCGTCGTACTGGGCGAGGCCCTTCAGAGCGACTTCGCGGTAGGTGGGATTGCCAAGCAGCGACTGCAGCGTGCTCGGCAAGTTGGGGTCGGCGGCGGCAAGCAGGGCTTCGATCGCCGCAGTGCGCGAGCGCTGGTCGGCGCTTTCATCCTGGGCCAAGTGACGCATTCGCTGCAGCGCGTTGGCATCGCCAAAGGTAACGCCCAACGCGGTTGCTTCCACGGCAACTTCGCCATGGCTACCCGACATTAGCTTGCCACTTACCTTTTCCCAGCCTGCCGGCATGGCAACTTGACGCCGCCCAGCCAGGGCCGTTCGCATGGCTTTCAGGAACGTGAGCTGAGTGGCTGGAGCTTCCACGGTGGAAAGTCCTTTGACGAGCGTTGCCAGCGAACTCTTCGAGTCACCACTGCCGATCCGGCGGAGCATGAACTGACCCAATTGTGGTATCGACTCGCTCGCGGCCAACCCCAATGCCAACGCACGCTCAGGTGCGGCATCGGCCAGCGGTTCGGCGGCGTACCAGTACATCAGCGGAAGATTGTGATCCTGGGCGTCTTCGGGGTGAGAGGTCAAGGCGGTTAACAAGTCCCAACGCGAGTCGAGCGACATCCGCTGGGCTGCCGATGCCAGGTACAGCCGAACGACCGGTGACGGATCCTCTTTCGCCAAACGTACCATGATTTGCTCGAGGGACTTCGAAGGCTGATGATTCTTTTCTAATGCCAATTGAAATGCCCACGCGCGAACATAGGCATCGGTATCGTTGGTCATCTGTTCGATCTGCTGGGCATCGAGCTTACCAATCGCATGCAATGTCCAGTAGGCGCGCAGGCGTCGCGTGGCATCGGCATGCGTGCTGGCGATCTCTTTCAGGCGAGCGATTGCGTCCGGGGCGATCTCAACCCTCGACGTTCGATGTTGCAGGACCTTGCGGGCATGGCGTACGTACCAGTCGTTCACGTGCAAGGTGAGTTCGGCCAGTTCCAGGTCGCTCATACCGGGCAGGTTGACTTTCACCGACTCGCTCTTGCCGTAGCAGATTTTGTAAACGCGGCCGTTACTGCGATCGTGAACGTCGGCATTTCGGCTATGGCAGGCCTGCATGTCGTACCAGTCGATCATGTAGGCATTCCCATCCGGCAAATAGCGGATATTCAAAATTTGAGAAGCTCGATCTCGGGTAAGCAGGAAGTCAGGACCATGACTGCCCACGTAGCCTGAGCCTTCCGGCTGCAGGATGTCGACATTCAGACGCTGGCCATGAATGTTGTTCATGAAGATCTGGCCGCGGTACTCGCTGGGCCAGCGATTGCCCAGGTAGATCATCGCGCCTGCGTGCGCATGTCCGCCGCCGGCCTCGTCCGATTTGTTGTTGCCGCTATGCGGAGTGGCACCCAGATAGTGCAGGTGGTCGGCGATGGTCTTGATATCGTTGTAGGTGTGCGGGTTGAAGTGCGAACCGGCCTGGCGCTGGTACCTTGCCCCTTGAATCATGTGGTAGAGATGCGGAATCACACAGGCGGTCGCGAATGCCTGACCGTAGTCGTTGAAGTCGACCCCCCAAGGATTACTCGTGCCGTGGCAGAATACTTCGAACTCGTGCCGCAGGGGATGGTAACGCCAGATGCCAGCGTTGATCCGCTGCCGCTCCGAGTCGGGTGCCCCGGGCTTGCCCACATGGGAATGGGTAAACACTCCGTGGCAGCCATAGAGCCAGCCATCGGGACCCCAGATGAACGCGTTGAGCGTTTCGTGCGTGTCTTGATATCCCCAACCGTCGAGCAGCACCTTAGGCTCGGCATCAGGGACGTCGTCGCCGTTTTCGTCGGGGATGAAAAGCAGGTAGGGAGCCGCCCCGACCCAGACGCCACCAAAACCAACTTCCAGGCCACTGACGAGATTCAGCCCCTCGTAAAAGACCTTCCGGCTATCGAACTTGCCGTCTCCGTCGTTGTCTTCAAAAATCAGGATGCGATCGCGTCCCTCGCCATCTTTGGCACGCAGTGGGTACTCAAACGCTTCCGCGACCCACAGCCGCCCGCGATCGTCCAAGGCCATGGCGATCGGCTGCGTGACGTCAGGCTCGGCGGCGCTCACGATTACCGAGAATCCTTCCGGCAACCGCATGGCGGCCGCCGCTTCTTCGGCCGATAGGCCTGCGTGCGGGTAGTCATCCGCCACGAGTGGTTTTTGAGGCGGCTTCGGTTTGGCGGGGGCTTCGTCGTAGAAGCGGAAGTTGTCGAAGTTCAAGTGTCCCCAACCGCCGCGATGCTCGTCGACCAGGCGAATATAGATGTTTTTGCCTTGCATGCGTTTCAAGTCGACCACGACCAGTCGCATGTTTTCACGTGCTTCGCCGACGGTGAAATAGAAGACCTTGTCGTTTTCAGCATCGACCAACTCAACCCGCGTTTTTCCGTCAGATCCACCGTTGTGCAAGAATGCCGCCCAAGGGTGCGTGACCTTAAAAGGGACCGAGGTAAGCGTGCCGATCGGCTGATCCTGCTTACGTTCGTACCCGCCGATCCAGAACTTGCCTTGGTGCTGGCTCTTCATGTCGCCGCGTCGACGATTGACCGTGTCACCTTCGATCGGCTGCTGTTGGAAAGCTTCCCCGTGGGCCGACCAATCTTGGAGCGTGCCGGTCTCGAAGTCGAGGTTCAACGGTCGACCGTCACCTCCCTTGGGAAGATGACCTTCAGGGGCGGCTGCCGGTAATGCCGATACGAGGCAACACAAGAAGCAGACAGCGCAGGCGGAGATCACGATCGTTCGCATGGTCGGGATCCTTTGTCGGGCAAAAGGCAAGACGGGATGAGGGTACTGGGAGGGAATGACCAGGGCGTCATGCCCCGTAAGGTGAACCAAAACAACCGCGGCGGGCTGCTTGGGGTGTTCAGTCTACCACCCATTCCTAGGAGGTTTCCTTGTAAATAATGTCCAACACCTAGAGAAATTTACCAGCGGCGGTCAGGCAAGAATCGGACGAATCAAGCTCCCGTGGACGTCGGTCAGGCGGAATTCGCGACCTTGGTAACGGTACGTGAGCCGCTCGTGATCGATGCCCAGGAGATGCAGAATGGTGGCGTTAAGGTCATGAACATGGACGCCATTCTCGACGATGTCCATGCCGAAGTCATCGGTGCGACCGTGACTGACGCCTCCTTTTACGCCCCCCCCGGCCAGCCACATGGTGAATGCGTCTTTGTGATGGTCGCGGCCTGCCACGGAGTTTCCTTTGGCATTTCCCCCTTGGCGAAGTGGCGTTCGGCCAAATTCGGAACCCCAGACGATCAAGGTATCGTCCAGCAGTCCACGCCGCTTGAGGTCCCTGATCAGCGCGGCGATCGGCTTGTCGGTTTCCTTGCACTTGGCCGGTAGGCGTTTATCGAGCCCGCTATGATGGTCCCAGTCGGCATCGTAGAGTTCGATCAGCCGCACGCCTCGTTCGACCAGTCGCCGAGCCAGCAAGCAGTTATTGGCAAACGATGCCTTGCCAGGCTGGGCCCCGTAAAGGGCGAGTGTTTCCTTCGTTTCCCCTTCCAAGTTCATCAGATCCGGGACCGAGGCCTGCATGCGGAAGGCCATCTCGTACTGCTCGATCCGTGTTTCAATCTCGGGATCGCCGGTGGTTGCCAGCTGCTGCCGGTTGAGATCGGACAAGGCGTCGAGAACATTTCGGCGGTCTTGTGCGGTGTGGTCTTTCGGGCTGGAGAGAAACAGGACCGGGTCTCCTTCGGAGCGGAACTGAATTCCTTGGTGAATACTGGGCAGAAAACCACTTGACCAAAGACTCGTGCCTGCGCCCCCTTTAGGACCGCTTAATAGAACGATGTAGCCTGGCAGGTTTTCGTTCTCGGATCCGAGACCATACGAAACCCAAGATCCGAAACTGGGACGACCGCCGCGACCAAAGCCAGAGTGCAGGAACATCTGCGCCGGGGCATGGTTGATCTCTTCGGTATGGATCGAATGGATCATCGCGATCTCATCCGAAACGCCGGCCAGGTGGGGCAAGAGTTCCGAAAAGTGGTGACCACACGCGCCATGCTGGGTGTATTTAAAGGGGGAACCGGCGAGCGTGGACGTCTTGCCAATGAAAGCAAAATCGCGGTCCTTGGTGACTTCCGCGGGGCACGGTTGATTGTGGCGTTTGACCAGCTCCGGCTTCGGTTCAAACAGATCCAACTGCGAAGGAGCGCCGATCATATGCAGATAGATTACGTGCTTGGCCCGCGGCATGACATGCGCGGGGAGCGTTCCGGCGATCGTCTCTTGCTGCAGGAGAGACGCCAGCCCGATGCCGCCAAACCCGATGCCTGAGTTTTGCAGAAACCCGCGACGCGTCATGGCTGGTGGTTGGTTTTCGATGCTCATCGCGTCACGCTAGTCCTTGGTGATGGTTTCGTGCAGGTTCAACAAGGCCGTCGAAACGTTGAACCACGCTTTGTCGGCGTCGTCGGGATAAAGCTGGACCAGATTTCTCAGGGTTGCCATTTCCGATTCGCTGGGCGACCGCGCGGTGCACAACTGGAAGGCGTAATTCAACTGCTCGTCAAGCGGCTGATCCTTGGCTTCCGTTTGAATACGCTTGGCCAAGGCCTGGGCGGCCTCGACATAGACTGGGTCGTTCAACAGCGTGAGGGCCTGCAGCGGAGTATTCGTTCGCGATCGCTGCACCGTGCAGGCGAGCCGCGCGGTCGCATCGAAGTTCAGAAAACTGGGGTAGGGGGAACCCCGTTTCAGAACGACGTAAATCCCGCGGCGATGTTGTTCGCTGCCGGGGCTGACCTGGTAGTTGTACTTCTGGCCACCCACTTTGGTCCAAATGCCACTGGGTTGATAGGGACGAATCGGAGGCCCGAACTGCTTGAGGCTCAGCAGTCCCGAAATTGCCAGGGCGTTGTCCCGGATCATTTCGGCATCCATTCGAATACGCGGCCCGCGTGCCAGCAGCTTGTTCTGATCGTCGACTTCCAGTAGTTGTTTGGTCATATTCGACGACTGCTGGTAGGTCGCCGAAAGAACGATCTCGCGGAGAAGCTGTTTGCGCGACCAGCCGTTTTCCATCAGTTCGACCGCCAGCCAGTCCAACAGCTGTGGATGCGTGGGCAACTCTCCTTTGATGCCGAAGTCTTCTTCGGTGGCCACGATCCCTTGGCCGAAGAGTTCCGCCCACCAGCGGTTGACCACCACGCGGGCAACCAAGGGGTTCTCTTGCGAAGCAAGCCAACGTGCCAGCGTCAGTCGATTGGCTGGCCCTTCCGGCATCGCATGCAGCGCCTCGGGCGTGCCGGGCTCAACCAACTCGCCAGGGCTTTGGTAGTTTCCTCGCTCGAAGATATGGGTCGGTCTCATCTCTTCAAGTTCGATCATTACCAGCGTGGTGTCTGGCTGGGCGGCTTTCAGGTCTCGCTCGATCTTGCTGAGCTGCTTGTCCAGCTTCTGACTCGAAGTGTCTTGCTCGATGCAAAAGTCCAGGAGTGTCTTCTCTTCCTTATCCGTCCACTTTTCCGGGCCTTTGGCGATCGCCTTTTTTACCGGGTCTGGCATCGACTCCATGGCTTCGGCCTCGATGCTGGTGACCCAAGTCTTCAGGTCCGCTTCGAGTTCGCCCCGTCGTTGCGTCTTTTGTTTCTTAATTTCGGCTTGTTGCGTTTGTAGCTGCTTACGGCGCTTCTCTTTCTCGGGATCTGTCAGATCCATTGAGGGACCTTGGAACGCAATCGAGCTGGGCTTTTTGGGATCGGTGCGGTCGGCCTCGCGTTTGGTGCTGTTGAAGAAGGCCAGCATCCGGTAGTAATCCTTCATTAGAAAAGGATCGTACTTGTGGTCGTGGCATTGGCAGCATTCCAGCGTCGTCCCCAGCCATACGGCTCCCGTGGTGTTGACGCGGTCGATGATTTGTTCGGTTCGGGTTTCTTCGGGGAGGGAGCCCGCTTCAACGTTCGTCGGCGCGCAGCGATGAAAACCTGTCGCGATTCGCGTCGACTCGGTCGCATCGGGCAAGAGGTCGCCGGCGATCTGCTCGATCGTAAATCGATCAAACGGCATGTCATCGTTCATTGCTTGAATGACCCAATCGCGATAGGCCCAAATATCGCGGAGGTCGTCGCGCTGAAAGCCGTGCGAGTCCGCATAGCGCGCCAGGTCCAGCCAGGGGCGGGCCCAGCGTTCGCCAAACTGAGGTCGTGCCAGAAGCTCGTCCACGATGCGTCGGTAGTGTTCCGCAGAGGGATCGGCAACGAAGGCATCTACCTCGGCAGGCGTCGGCGGAAGACCGATCAAGTCGAAGTGGACGCGGCGGAGCAGCTTCTCCGGCGTGGCCGCCGGTGACGGTTCCAGCTCAGCCGATTCGAGCCTGGCCAGAACGAACCGGTCGATCGGCGACTGAACCCACTGCTTGCGTTTCACCTCGGGAAGTTCCGGCCGCTCTGGTTTGACGTAAGCCCAGTGCTTGGGTGGAGTGAAGTCCTCAGGCCAGTTTGCTCCGCTGGCAATCCAGCGGCGAAGAGAACGAACTTCGCCAGGTGAGAGGGGATCGCCCACCGCCGGCATGATCTCGTCGTGCCCCTTGGGCAAGGTCACACGACGCAGTAGTTCGCTATCTTCGGGATGCCCAGGTACAACGCTGCCAGAATCGAAAAGCGCGGCACGCTCGTCGACGCGTAATCCGGCCTCTTGCGTATCGACCCCGTGGCACTCGAAGCATGCCTTATGCAGAAGGGGGTAGATCTCTTTCGCAAAGCTCACATCCGACGGTGATGCGGAATCTGCTGCAAGAGCAAACCCCGACACGAGGCCGACAACGACAATCGCTGTGATCATCGTTCGAAGGCGAACGAAATAGGTTGAATGAGGCAGCTTGGTCATGCGATAGCCACGCTCGAACAGGGAAGGAGGGAAATCGAAAAGATTAGGGGGAAGGGCATGGAATGGTACCGCGGTGCCCGAATTGCCATTCTAATGGATTGTCGGAAATAAGGCGAGACTTTTCTCCATGAAAATGATCCCACTGCCGGCAGGGTGGCAGGAAGATTCCGATCGTTGCAGAATATCGTCAATAACCTAGCCAGCCGCCAGCCGCGATTCAGGACGAAACATGTCGAGCTACACGATTCGATCGATGACGACCGAAGATCAAGATGAAGTGACGTCGTTGATCTACCATTCGACCAACGCCTGGTACCAGTCGCATGCTCGTCCGCCGATCTTCACCGGCGACGTCTCGGTTGCCAGCGTGTTTTGCGACGTGTACCAGGCCCTCGATCCTGGCTGCTGCGTCTTGGCCCAGTGTGATGAAACAGGAGCGATTGCCGGGTCATGCTTCTATCATCCTCGCCCGTCGCATATGTCGCTGGGAATCATGAACGTTCATCCCAATCACTTCGGCGGAGGGGTCGCGCGGAAGCTGTTGGACTTCGTCATCGCCGTCGCGGAGAAAGAGGACCAACCGGTGCGGCTGGTATCAAGCGCCGTGAATCTCGATTCGTTTTCGCTCTACAACCGTGCCGGCTTCGTTCCCCGCATGACCTTTCAAGACATGTACTTGGAAGTTCCCCCGGAAGGCATTCAACGAGGCATTCCGCCACAGCGATTGGATCGCGTTCGCCAGGCAGCCCGTGAAGATCTCGATGCAATCGTCGCGCTGGAAGAGGAACTACATCACATTCGGCGGCCAGACGACTATCGCCACTTTCTGGAGAACCAGTCTGGCCTGTGGCACATGTCGGTCATCGAGAACGACACCGGCAGTATCGATGGGTTCCTGGCCTCGGTATTCCACCCAGGCTCGAACATGCTGGGGCCTGGTGCGATGCGAACGGAGGAAGACGCCGCGGCGCTAATCTATTTCGAGCTACAGCATCACGCCGGCCGCACGCCAGTCTGGCTCGTTCCGGTAGAAGCGAACCAACTGGTCCAACAACTGTACAGCTGGGGAGCGAGAAACTGCGAGCTGCACTTTTCCCAGGTTCGAGGCGATTGGAAAAAGCCTCAGGGGATCGTCATGCCGACCTTCATGCCTGAGACCAGCTAGGACGTGGCGTCACTGCTTGAGCCCCAGTTCTTTCTCCCACCATTCGAGATACGCTTGCGGCTCGACGTCGCGCGTCATGCCGCGGCGATCGTATGCTTTGTCAGACCACTTTCGACTGGCCTTGAGGGTGTCTTGCAGCTTAGGTTCGGGTTGATAGCCTTGATCGTTGGTATCGGCGATCCACTGATCGAGGTCACCTCGAAGATCGGCCAATACCTTCTGGTATTTTGGATCACCGGCAACGTTGTTGGTTTCGTCCGGGTCGGCATTCAGGTCGTACAGCTCTTCCGCCGGTCGAGACTCTTCCCAGAAAGCCGCCGGGGGACCTTCCAGCTTGCCCTGCTGCTTGAGCACACGAGCGACCGTCATGCCGGGGTATTGAAGCTCTTTGTAACTGCTTGTCTGCGTGTAGGGGCGTTCGGGGAAGTCGTTGCGAATATATTTGAACGAGTCGGTTCGCACGCAGCGAATTCGATCGACCGCATCGCCGCATCGATCGCGCGCCGCGAAGATCCTTTCTCGACCCTTGAAGTCGCTGGCAAGAAAATCCTGGCCATCCATCCACGGGGGAACCGCGATGCCTGCCGCCGCGATGGTGGCCGCGCTGACGTCGATCAGGCTGACTAAATGGGGCTTGACGACACCAGGCTGCAAATGTCCCGGCCAGCGCACCAGCAGCGGCACGCGCAGGCCTCCGTCGTAGAGCCACTGCTTGTCGCGATAATGAGGCCGGCCGTGGTCTCCGAAAAAGAAGATCACCGTGTTGTCGAGTTCCCCTTCTTTTTCGAGCCGCTGAAGCAATGCGCCGACATGTTGATCGAGCGTTTCGATACTGGCGAGATAGTTCGCCCAATCTGCTCGGATGACAGGGTGCTGAGGGTAATACGTAGGAATCTCGACGTCGTCGGCCCGAGTGACGTCCTTGGCTTGCACGAACGGGCGGTGCGGTTCGTGGATCTGAACTTGAGCGAAGAAGGGTTGCCCTTGGGCACGCTTCGACCAGTCGATGCCGTCGAACAAGTTGCCGGTGGTGGTAAAGTTGTAGTCGGTCTTGCCGGCGCGCGTCAGCGTGTTGTTGCCGTTGCTCAGATAGTACCCGGCATCTTTTAGTAGCGCAAGGATCGGCGCGACTGGACTTGGCAGTGGGCGTTTGACTTCGGTGCGGTGGTGGTGCGTCCCGGTGGCCGTTTGATACACCCCGGTAATGAACGCGGATCGCGACGACGAACAGACCGGCGCGGTGGAAAACGCCGCCGTATAGCGATGCCCCTGGTTGGCAAGCCGATCGATGTTGGGCGTGCTGACCCCTTGGTAGCCGTAGCAGCCCAACTCGGGGCTAAGGTCATCGGCGATGATCCAAACGATGTTGGGGCGCTCTGCCGCCATGGCGGCAGAGGTCAGCGAGCAGACGGCAACCAGGACGAGCGTGCGAAGGATGTGCATGAGAACGTGAGTCGATGGGGAAATTAGGGAGGGTTTTTCCAGAGCTGCCATCATACCATCGACTCGGACCGCGTTCTATCGAGCCACCTTATCGCCGCTGTGGTTGCCGAGATGTCGTGTTTCCGTGCCGGTGGACGATTTCAGTGACCGATTGCTCCCTCAGGAATCCGAGCCATTCGAGCCGACCGTTGGAGTAGCAGTGGGAACTCAAGATCCGATAGCCACAGCGTTTCAGCTTTTCGATCGAACCGAGATCGGACGTACCGACAAGTCGCAGGCTACCCGGTTCCAATTGCGACAACCGCTGGGTGAACTGCTCCTCGGTTTCCACGCAGGCCTGCTGCTTCATCACCGCAGGCAGCATGGCCAACCAATCGCTTGTCGAGTCGGTACTCAACTCCCATGGAATATCGGCGATGTGGCACAGCAGAAAACTCTTCGCCAAGTCAACTGTCGACACATCGTCTCCCACGGCACGCACGACATGCGACGGCAACGGGCGATAGCGGAAGTGATTCGTCTCGCCATGGAGTGCCGACGGATCATGCTCGAGCGAGAAGCATTGATCCCACCAGTATGCATAGCTTGCCGCGGCAGCATGTAGCTCTTGGCGATCTTCGTCCGAGGCCAGGCCTTCGCAGAGCTTCGTGACCAGGTCACTCTGTTTAGATGACGGTGGTTGATTGCTTGTGGGGAGAGCGTTCTCCGTCCAATCTCGGAATGCCGCCACGTAGTTCGGTCCGCCAGCTTTGGCACCTGGGCCTACGGCGGAATGCTTCCAGCCGCCGAACGGTTGCCGCTGAACAATCGCGCCGGTCGTCGTGCGGTTGATGTAGGCATTGCCAACTTCGACCGACTCGCGCCATGTTTCGATCTCGTCGACATCCAGCGAATACAAACCGCCGGTCAGGCCGAACTCATTATCGTTCTGAATGCGGATCGCCTCTTCAAAGGAATTGACGCAAATGATCCCCAGCACCGGACCGAAACATTCCGTGCGGTGATACCAGCTACCAGGCTTCACGCCCAGCCGAATGCCAGGGCTCCACAGGCACGGATTGTCGTCGATCATCTTGGGCTCCAGCAGCCAAGATTCGCCGGGGTCGAGCTGGGTCAGACCTCGCTTTAGTTCGGCATGCGGAGGGCGGATGATCGGCGTGACGTCGGCCGAGAGATCCCAGCTCGGAGCGACACGCAAGCTGGCTGCCGCGTCGCGCAGCTGATTGCGGAACTGATCGCTTTCGTATACATCGCGCAATACGATCGCCAGGCTCGCTGCCGAGCACTTCTGGCCTGCGTGACCGAAGGCGCTGCGCACCAGGTCTTTGATCGCCAGATCGAGATCGGCCGCCGACGAGATGATCATGCTGTTCTTACCGCTGGTCTCGGCATACAGCCGCATCTCTGGCCGCCACGATCGAAACAGCTGAGCCGTCGAGTAGGCACCGGTCAAAACGACGATTGAGGTACGAGGATCGCTCAGCAACTTCTTACCGTCGTCGCCGTCGACCAGGGGAAGGAATTGCAGAACGTCGCGGGGAACGCCTGCCTCCCATAGCTGACAAGCCAAGTGCCACGCCGTCAGTACGGTCTCGGGAGCTGGCTTCAGGATGACGCTGTTGCCGGCCATCAACGCGGCCAGGCAACCACCGGCAGGAATCGCGTACGGGAAGTTCCACGGCGGCGTGACCACTACCACGCCGGCCGGCGACGAGGTCGTCCCGTCGTCCCATCCTGCGGTATCGAGCGAGCGGCTGTAGTACTCGGCAAAGTCGATCGCTTCGATGATTTCGGCATCACTCTCGGAAACGGCCTTGCCCGCGTCCCCCATCATGATTCCGATCGTTTCGCCACGCTGCTGGGCGGCCACGACAGCGAATTGCCGTAGAATCTGCCCACGCTTCTCGACTCCCAATTCTTCCCAAGTCGGTTGAGCACTAGTAGCCGTTTGCAAGGCAAGTTCGACGTGCGAAGCGTCACCGTTGGCGAAGCGATAGAGAACCTTTCCGGGTCGCGATGGATCGAGCCCCTGCGAGAGGTTCTCGGTCGTCTCTTCCACGCCACCGACTTGCATGGGAATGGTGCCGAACGTCTTGCCTCGCCATACATCGACCAGTTCTTCAATCCACTGGCGATTGGCACGTATCGCAAAATCGGTATTGGGAACGTTGGTGAAGGGTTCGTCTGCATTCGTAGGCGTGATGTGCTCGGTGCCCCGGTCCTGGATGCGGTTGGGTGTGCTGGCCAGCTGATCGGACTGTGCCAGACGGCAGGCGTCGAGGAACCGTTGGCTTTGGTCGTGCCAGGCAGGCGAGTCGACTTCCATGGCGAAGAGCGAACCGAGGAAACTGCCTGGCTGGGTGTTCTCGTCGAAGCGACGAACCAGGTAAGCGACCGCCGAGTCGAAATCGGCGTCGTAGCAAATAGGAGAGTAGACCAGCAGGTCGCCCGTGCGATCACGCATCTCGCGAGCCTGGGCGTTTGCCATCCCTTCGAGCATCTCGAAGTCGACACGCCGAGTAACCTCGCGGTGTTGGGCCAGGCGTAGTGCGAACGCAATATCAAACAAGTTATGACTTGCTAGACCGATGCGTACTGCTTCGGCGTTTTCCGGCCGGAAGGCATACTCGACCATACGCTTGTAGTTGGCGTCGGTTTCGGTCTTGGTGTGGTAGGGTGCTTGGGGCCAGCCATTGAGCGAGGCTTCGACCTGCTCCATGGCCAGGTTCGCTCCTTTGACCAGGCGAATCTTGATATCGGCTCCGCCCGCCGCGACACGCTGTTTCGCCCACCGCGTCAGAGACTTTTGCACGGCATGGGAATCAGGCAGGTAGGCCTGCAGAACGATGCCCGCCGACAGATCGTGAAACTCAGGCTCTTCCAGCACCGAGCGGAAGACGTCGACCGTCAGGTAGAGATCGCGATATTCTTCCATGTCGAGATTTACGAACTTGTGCTTGCCTTCTCCCTGGCTCATCGCCGCGCGATACAGTACGCGCAGCCGCTCTTTCAACTCGGGAAGCGTTTCTTGATACCCCGTCAAACTGATATGGGCCGCGACCGACGATAGCTTCACCGAAACGTATTTGATCGCCGGATCTTCAAGGCGCCGGCGATACAATTGCAGTCGGCGCTCGGCTTCTTGCTCGCCAAGAACGGCTTCGCCAAGCTGGTTCAAGTTGATGCGAATGCCGTCGCGCTGGCGCTGTTCCAGGTAGCGCGCAAATGGTTTCGGCTCGGCCGAGATGATCACGTGGGACGAGTCGGCTTGAATGCGCTTACGAATCAGCGGCATCACAACGCTTGGTGCCACCTGAGCGGCCCATACGCCTAGCTGAAGTAAACATCGATCGAGCGGGCTGAAGTACTTGGGCAGTCCGTACTGCTGTACCAGCGACCGCAGATGATGCGCCGAGCGACGCGGATTTTTAATTCGCAGCACCTGGTCGACCATCGCGACGGTTAGCTCTTTGCCGTCGTGATCGCTGATCAGCCCGGCTACCTTGGCCAGGTTAGCTCGGTCCTGGCTGGTTTCACGTCCCTTCGATGCCTGAAGGATCTCCGCGGCAAGCGGAATCGCTTCCTGGGCGATGACGTCAAAGACCGAAATATCCATTTTTCGCTGCGACGGCGTAACGATAGACACAAATGCACCTTCAAGGGTAAGCCTAGTAATTCAGTTCACTGAATTCTAGAAATGACTACCCTTAACGGTATTGAGCATTTCCGGCGCCGGGCGTGCTGGTTTCCGTAAAAATGCGACTGGGAAAAAAAGTTCTGTTTTTCCTAACCCTGCTTCTGGTGCGACTTTCGGTAGGCAAGCGGCGTCTGATTGGCAGCCGCGCCAAAGTGCCGGGTGAAGGCGCTTTGGTCACTAAAACCACACTCCAAAGCGATTTCTGAGAGGGACTTTTCGCTGGAGACTAGCAGCTGCTGGGCCAGATCCAACCGATACTTCATCACGAATTTCTTCGTGGAGAGACGAAACACGCGGCGCATCCGTCGATCGAGCTGGGTGACGGATAGACTGACTTGTTCGGCAAGCTCTTCCGTCTTCAGCGGCTGGGCAATGTGCTGTCGAATGTGGTCGACGACCACCTTTAAGTCGGCCAGTTCCAGGTCGCTGTCGCTGGGTTGTTTCAGGTCCTGCGAAACGCCTACCAGGCCGATCGTTTCGCCGCTGCTATTGAGAAGCGGGAACTTGTTCGACAAATACCATCCCCGCGAGCCATCAGCCTGAGAGATCAACTCCAATTGATCGCGAAGTGGTTGACCGGTGCGTATCACTTCGCGGTCCTGGTCGTCGTAAACTTTGGCCAGTTCCGGAGGGAAGTACTCGGCGGCCTGTTTCCCGATCAGCTCGGAAGGGTCGGCCACGCCGATGCGTTCGGCGAATGCATGATTGACGAACGTATAACGTCCGTGCAAATCCTTAACGCAGTAAACCACGTCCCCCAGGCAGTCAAAAATCTGCTCGAGCAATCCGTCTTGAAACTCGTATCTCATCCGACTTCCTACGTGGCGCGCTCAATCGTCGCAATCTAGCCCAGTCCCATTGCTTTCCATTTATTCATATCGCCCGAGAGAGCATTCCGCTACCCGTGCGACTTCAGGGCATGCCATGGGATAGGCTATCTCCGGTCGAAGTCGAGAGAATTTTAAGATCTGATTTTTTGCACGGAATTCGAGGGAAACTTCTTGGTGCATCGGGTACGTTGAGGGGAAAGGTGCTTCTCTTTTATCGACCATCGGGGGTGGTTTTCCATGAACAACTGCCAGGCATTCTCGCGACGGTTTTTGCTTCTGATTTTGGTCTTCTGCCCTGTGCTTTTTGGTTGTCGGGAGTCGGAGTCGCGTTGGGACGCGGCCCAACAGGCAACCCAGGATGGATCCACCGCCGTTTCCGAGGCCGCGCTGGACGGGGCGGTATTCAACAAGTTCTTTCCTGCCCAGACGGACGGTATCGATATCGTCTACAAGCAAGAGAAAGCTGGCTTTTCGCAGGCCTCGCTTTACCGCGATGGCAAACTGCTCGCCATGCTTTCGATTTCCGACACGCGTAACAATCCGGCGGCTCGCGATAAGTACCAGGGGTCGACCGTTTCCGTTCAAGGTTACCCCGTTGTCCATCGCGACGACACAACTTCGATGCTGGTAGCCGATCGCTTTCAGGTTCAAATTCAATCGGAAGGAGACGCGTTGACCAAAGAGGACCGGATGAAGTGGCTCGAGAAGTTCGATCTGGGTGGATTGGCCAACGCGTTTTAGCCGTTGGGTGGCGACCTTCGCAGTTCTTCTGGTAAGGAATAACGAATCATGGCACGACCTTTCTTTAAAGTCGTTGACGATCTGCCAAGCATGGGACTGACGGCTGGCCTACTTGGGGCGCTCGACTGGGTGACGCCGGGCGAATATACCAACATCACCAGCTTTGAGGGGATGGTGAAGGACGTCACCAAGTCGACCGACGAGAAGTTCATTCAACAAGTCGGCGAACGGGCGATCTTCCTGTTCAACGATTCGTCGCAAGGTTATCAGCGGGCCTTATGGCTTTACCAGACGATCGATTCGACCCAAGGGGTTGCCGGGTTTGCGTCTTTTCTTTCCAAGATGGCTGAAAACTTCAGCTTTCTCAGCTTCTTGAACAATGTCACCCCCAAGGCCGATACGACGCAAGCGGTCGATCTTGGCCTGAAGTTGGTTGCCGAGATCGTTGCGTTTTGCTCGCTCAATGGACTGCCGGGGGATAGCATTGGCGACTTCGTCGAGTCGCTGGCCGACTATCGACATGAAGCATTGATGCGGATGACGGCACTGGTGTGCGTGGATGGAGTCTTGCCACTTGGCCCTGACTTCGTCTCGAAGGCGATGGGTATGCTCGATTCGTCCGGCATGACGGAGCTGGCCGGCAACGAACGCTTTCAGCGCGTCTCGGGGATGATTCCCGGCGACTCGACCAAAGAGCAACTTGGTTTCATGAAAGAAGGACTTGGCTCGATTAAGGACTGGGCAGGCAACTTCGTCGCCAAGCACAGCATCACGGTCGAAAAGGTCGCCGGTAGTCTGAAGGGAGTTTCCGATCGCTGGGAAGGAAGCATGGACTGGATGGCGTCGGTGATTGACATGACGACCGACTACTACGAGCACACCGGCGTGCAGACCGTTGCCCGGCAACTGATCAGCCGAGCTGCCGCCGAAGTTTAGTTCGCCGGATGGCTGACCTCCACCTGCACATGGTCTGCGTCACTGGTCGGGGCATCGTAGATCGTCAGGCCGGAAAGATCTCGCGGCGATTGACCGGTAACAAAGCTGGCCAGGTACCCGACGATAAAGCAAACCGACAGTCCCGCCGCTGGGTAAACGAAGCCGTTCACCTTGGTGAACTTCCAAAGAGCAAGCATCGTGACGGCTCCAACCAACGCGCCGCAAAGCGCCCCCAGCTGATTCGTTCTTCGCGTGAACGCCCCCAGCAGAAACAGTCCACCCAGGATTCCCATGAAGATTCCCAGGATCATGATGAACGCATCGAACAGCGAACGAATATCGGGATTCACAAACAGCAAACCGAGAAGCGTTCCGATGGTTCCCACCGCGAAGGTACAGATCCTGGCGGCATTCAGGTAACCACGTTCGGTCGTGCAGAAGCTGAGCGGGCGAAGGAAGTCGACGATGATGGTCGTCGCCGAGGAGTTCATGCTGGTCGAAACGGTCGACTGGGCGGCGGCGAATACGCCTGCCACGATCAGCCCTGCCAGCCCCACGGGAATTTCCCGCGCGATGAACAGCGGAAAGATCTGATCGGTCGTGATCAGCGGATCGAGCTTGTCTGGCTGGCTTTGGTAGTAGGCGAACAGTGCCGTGCCGATGCCAAAGAAGAGAAGGGTTGCAGGTATCGTCAGGATGGCACTCATCCAGATCGATCGAGCGGCGAGTTTTTCAGTGGACGTCGTTACGTACCGCTGAACGACTGCCTGGTCGGCCGTGTACGAAGAGACGTTCTGGGCAACGGCCCCGGCCACGATGACCCACAGCGCGACCTGCGCGTTGGTGACGTCCCAGTTCGCATTGACCATGTTGAATTTGTCCGCCGTGTGGGCAATTTCCCAAAAGCCGGCGAAGCCGCCTTCTATGCCGCCAACAAGCAAGGCAAGTGCCAGGATGGCCCCGCCCAAGAGGACGAACGTTTGGATCGTATCGGTCCAGATCACCGCCTCGATGCCCCCCATAGTGCAGTAGACAATACTCAACACGCCCATCAACAGAACCGACTGCACCGGCGTCAAGGGCGTTGCCACGGCCAGGGCCAGAGCAGTGAGCGACATCACGATCGCCATGCGAAAGAGATGGAAGAAGACGAAGCTCATGCTGGCAAACATGCGCGTCAGACGTCCAAATCGCATTTCCAGGTATTCGTAAGCACTCGTCGCATCGATGCGACGGTAGAATGGCAGGGCCACAAAGACCGCCAGAATCGCGACGAAGGGAATCGTTAAGTTCGAGACCGCGTAGACCCAGTCTTGGGCGAATGCCTTGGAAGGCAGCCCGGTGAAGGTCAACGAACTGAGCATCGTCGCGAAGATGCTACAGCCAGCCGCCCACCAGGGGATTTGCTTCCCGCCGCGGAAGTAGTCGTCGGTGTTCTTGTTCTTCTGCGTGAAATAAACCCCAATCCCGACCATCGCCAGCAAGTAACCGAACAGGACCACGTAGTTCAATACGCCAAAGCTCTTCGCAGGCGTACTCGGTGTGATCTTCCAGATGTGTGGCGAGCGGACGCGAGGGCGGATTTCTCCACTGGGCAGAATGATCGAGTTGCCCCAGCGAACGGCAGTGGTCGTCACCGGACTGGCTGGCGTTTCACCGGCGCGGATCCATGAGTCGGTGATCGTATGGTAGGCGTAGGCTTCTTTAGGGAAGCCAGGATGGTTGTCTTTAAGCTCATCCTCCTTGCCCCAGTTGCTTTGGTCGGCCCTGCTGAGCACAAAGATGTGACTCTGGCCAACCCCAATGGCCTCGCCGGCCATCATCACACGCGGGGCATCTTTCCGTTGCCGCCAGGTGTTGGTCTTGGGGACGAACTGCCAGACATCTTGTAAGAACTGCGTCTGTCCGTCGGCATCGCGGCGCCCTCCGATGACGTAGATCGCATCGTTGAAGCCATCATGCTGAGCGGCGACCATCGCGAACGCACGCGTCGGCCCTGGCAGCGGCGGCAACTCCTTCCACTGGAAGTCCTTCGGCTGGCCTGGCTGCGAAAGATCGAGACTCCACAACGCGTTGGTCGCGCTCGAAAGTGCTGGCTCGCTCTGACCGCAGGCAACGTAGACCGTCTCGCCGATCATCGTGGCTTGAGCGTAGACGATCGGTCGGGGCAGGGGAGCGCAAGGGACCGTCTCGATCTGCTGCCCATTCCATCTCAAAAAATACGCGTCGGAGAAGACCTGCTCGGCGTCGTTGCCTCCCACGCAGAGGACGCCATGCCTGGTCGAAACGCTCGCTCCGTATGCCGTCGGACGAGGCAGCGAGCCTCCCTCTTTCCAGGCGTAGCCCTCGTCTGTCGGAGCCAGTACATGGATCGTGTCGACCCACTGCTTATTGGATTGCCAGACGGGCTGCGGAAAGTTCGCGCCGCCAGCGACGATCAGCGCGCTGCCGCTGATCCCGGCGAATGGCCCGGCGACACCCAGCGGGTTGGGGAGATCGGGTAGCTTGTTCCAGTCGAGATGCGTTTCTCCCCGGCCAACTCGAGCCGATGAAAAAGCGAGCAGAGCGATCGCAACGACGAGAAGCGTACGCCGGAAAAGATTCCGTCGGAAGAGCATCGGAGACCTTTTGAATGTTTCGCAGATGAAGATGAACGACCGCGGTGGGCCGCGGGTGGGGGCTCATGTTGGCAGAGATTTAAGCAGAACTCAATTGGCAGAAATATTTCTGGCGTTTATTTCTGCGATTCGCTCTATTTCGATACCATATCGCGCTTAAAAAAGGCCCTTCAATACGTTTTGAAGGGCCTTCGCTCCATTGATTGCCTCGAAGTGTGCGACGTTATTCGTAGTCCCACTTCATGATCCAAGGGTCGTCCAGCTCTTTCTGCTTGGCTTTGAGCTTGGCCTTGTACGCTTCCAGCTGTTTCGCGTAGGCCGGATCGTTGGCCAGGTTCAGCGATTCATGCGGATCGGTTTCGACGTTGTAAAACTCGAACTCGGGACGATGAATGTACTCGCCAACGGTCTTCTTGCCGTAAGGGGCATCTTCACCCTTTTGGAACTGAGCTTGCCAGCTCGATGCGGCCCACAGGTCAGACGCGAACGGATAGTCGAGCTTGTGGGCGATATTCCAAATCAGCTTGAAATGGTTGTCGCGATAAACTCGCATCGGGTAGTACATCTGGATCTCGTGGAACGTGTGCGACGCGAAGATCGAATCGTGCGTGGTCGCTTCCGGATCGCCCAAGAGCGGAATCCACGACTTGCCGTGATACTGATCGAACTTGTTGCCGCCGTTGCGATTCTCTTTCAGGGCTTCGCCGCGCTGCTTCCAGAAGGCATTCGCGTTGATCGGATGCTTCGGACGCTGTGCTTCGCGATCCAGGGCCCCGGCAAAGTCGAGAATCGAAGGAGTTATGTCGACGTGGCTGATCATCGCATTGGTTTCCACGCCGCGATTTTCCTGGTAGGGATCTCGCACGACGAAAGGAACACGCAGGCCCCCTTCGTAAACGGTCGTTTTGCCGCCCGAGAACGCCATGCCGTGGTCGGATGTGAAGACGATCATCGTCTTGTCGTACAGACCGTTCTCTTTCAAGATGTCGACCAGCTGCTTTAGCCCTTGATCGATACGCGAAACGGACTGGTAGTACTGGGCCAACTCTTCCCGCGTGTCAGGCGTGTCTGGCAGAAACTCAGGAATGGGAACCTTGGCAGGGTCGTAGAAGACTTCTTCGATCCCGGGATAGGCCTTCTTGTTGGGCTTGTTGCCGAAGAGGTTCGGCTTCAGTTCCAGCTCTGAAGTCTGATCGTTGCCGCCACCGCGGTGCGGATCGCTGGTGGCGAAGTACAGGAAGAATGGCTTATCGCTTGCTTCGGTGATGAAGTCCTTGCAGTTATTCGCCATCTCGACCGGGGAGCGCGTGTTGCCGGGAATGTATTGGTCGAAGTGAAAGACCGCTTCGGGAGCGACGTGATACTTGCCGCACTGGCCGGTGCGATAGCCGGCCTGGGCCATCAAGCGTGGAAGGGCCAGGCTGACCACATCGTGGTACGACGAGAACTTGTGGAAATGGTGCGTGTGCCCGTATTGGCCGTTCATGTGATTGTGCAGGCCGGTCATCACCACCGAGCGGCTGGCACTGCAACTGGCCGTGGTGGCGAACGCATTGCGGAACAGCGTTCCATCTTTGGCCAACGCGTCGATGGTTGGCGTGACGGCAACCGGGTCGCCGTAGCAACCTAGCGTGGGGCTTTCGTCATCGGTAATGAAGAAGATAACGTTGCGATCGGGACGCTTGGCATCCTCGGCGGCCTGACTGGTGGCGGCAAAGGATGACAGACAAGCCAGCGACAGAACAACCGCAGTCGAAATTCGCGCAAACGATAGGACTGTTTGTTTCAAGGGACACCTCAAACAGTGGAGCATTTTAAGGAGGGGGATGGGAAAGGGAGTCCCCACATTCTAATCAAAAACGAGACCGAAGCAGGGACAACTTCCCAAGAAATGTACTTCTGCGGCGGGAACTAAGCAAATCGCAGGGGAGAGTACGGCTTGGGATCGATGTGCGGAGTCAGTCGCGTCATCATTTCGCTGATCAGTCGCCCGGTCGCCGTGGCCATGCTCAGACCGAGCATGTTGTGCCCGGTCGCCAGGTAAGCGTTCTGCAGTCGAGGTACCTGCCCAATGATCGGCAAGCTATCCCAAGTCATCGGCCGCCAGCCGTACCAGGTTGCTTGCGTCTCTTTGGTGTCCGGGGTCCGCAAATAGGGCGTGGCCGATTGACGCAGTTGCTGAATGCGCTTCTCAGGGATCGACTCGTCGTAGCCGCAGAACTCCATCATCGACCCCAAACGGTAGCCTCCTTCAAACGGCGAGACACCCACTTTGTGTTCCGGCAGAAGCATCGGATACTTGGGGCAGGGAGCCGGCCGCGACATCGTAACCGAGTATCCCTTGCCTGGCTCAATCGGAATGCGGCACTCCAAGGACTTGCCCAGCCGCGTGCTCCAGGCACCTGTCGCGATCACAAACTGATCGGCTTCAAGCTGGCCCTGAGACGTCTGCAAGCACACGATCCGGCCTTTCTCTTTTTCGATGTGCTGCAGTTCGCAATTTTCCAGAAACGTGACGCCGCGCTGTTTCAGCTTGGCTACCCAATCAGCATTCAGGCGATCAGGACGAACCGATGCATCGCCTGTATAGTGAAACGCCCCGGCCAGGTTATCGTTCAAAGCGGGATCGAACTTGGAAAGCTCACTGCCGTCGATTCGCTGCGCCGATACGCCGAAGTGATCGGTCAGAAACCGATCGGTCTCGACGAACGAGCGCATTCCCTTCTTGGTCTGAAGCACGTACAGAAGACCGGTTTCTTTCCACTCGCAGTCGAGCGACTCTTCCTGGACCAGTCGGCGGTACTCGGTCATCGAAGCATCCAGGATCGACTTGAGCGCCGCGCCAGCGGTTAGCATCTGCTGGTGATTGCAGCGGCGGGCGAACTGCCACATCCAGTTCCACATCGCCGGACTGAAGCGAGGCTTCACACGAAACGGGGCGTTGGGTTGCAAGAGCGACTTCGCCGCCGTGCGAATGGCCTCTGGCTCGGTCAACGGCAACACGTGGCTAGGGCAAATGTAGCCGCAGTTCCCATGCGAACAGGCACCCGCGATCGTGCCGCGATCGATCACGGTGACTTTCAATCCCTGTTTCGATAAATAGTGCGCACAAGCGATTCCTACAATACCGGAACCAACAATCAGCACACTTTCAGGATGCGAGGCCGTAATCATGGAGCACTGTCCAACGAAGCATTGACGCGGGTGGAAACTAACCTTGCGAGCCCGGCCACGAATCCCACCACTTGCGGAAAAGTTCCCACTGAGCTTTCAGGTAGTCGCGCTGGCTGGGGCTCAGCTTGTCGGTTTCGTTGAAGTGATGTTCGTACTCAGAGTTCCCTTCGAGGACCATCAAATACTTGTAATACAGCACCAGGTCGGGGCCCTCGTCGAAGGTCGACAGAACGGTCAGGGCCTCGTTCAGTTCCCAGGCCAGCTTGCGCGATTGGGCACAGCCGGCGGCTCCCTTCTCGCACAACTCGACCAGTCGCAAAATCTCTTTGGGCAGCGCGTTACCAACGCCGGTGATGGCTCCCTTGGCGTTGCAGCGGAGAAAACCGTGGTAGACCTGCGTATCGACACCCACCATCAACACCAGGTCAGGGTTGGTTCCGGTGATATGTTCGGCGGCATAGGTCAGCGAGGTTGCTCCGCCAAATTCCTTGAACCCAACCAGGTTTGAAAACTCGCGTCGCAGGTCGAAGAACAAATCGGCTTTCGTTTCAAAGCCGTAGTAGGGACTGTTGTAGATCACCGCCGGCAAGTCGCCAGCCGCGGTGAGAATGGCCGAGAAGTGATCGCGCTGGGCAAGCTTCGACGTGCCGCGGGAAAGGACGCGAGGAATCACCATCAAGCCAGCGGCCCCCACCTGCTTCGCATGCGCGGCGTGCACTGCAGCGAGCTTTGGGTTCTGAGCCCCGGTTCCAACAACCACCGGCACGCCTGCTTGGGTCAACTGGCGAACCCCTTCCTGACGCTGGGCGTCGGTCAGCAGGGGCCAGTCTCCCATCGAACCGCAATAAACGACTGCCGACATGCCGACGTCGATCAGCTCTTTCCCTTTGGCGACCAGGGCCTCGAAGTTGGGCGTGCCATCGGCGTGGCAGGGTGTCATGAGTGCCGGAATACAGCCGCGGAAAACTTGCGATTTATCGTTCACTAGCGCTACTCGGTAATAAGGTAAGGCCGGAGGTAGATTCGATCTTTCCCTGATATTACCCTTCCGGCAGCCGTTTTGTCTTGACAAACGGCCCAATTGCGACTTGAATTTGCGCACATACGAAGAAGGGGCCTATGATCTCGGAAATTCAAGATATTCTCGGTCAATTGGACAAGCCTTTCACCGGCGAAGAGCTGTTCGACCACCTCCCTGACATTGTGTTTTTCATCAAAAACACCAAGGGGCAGTACCTGGTCGTCAACAACACGCTCGTCCAGCGCTGCGGAGCGCAAAGCAAGAGCGACCTGCTGGGCCGCCTGCCAGGCGAGGTGTTACGTCCGCCACTTGCGCAAAGTTTTGAAGACCAGGACCGCAAAGTGCTCGAAACGGGGCAACCATTGGTGGGGCAGCTGGAACTTCATTTCTATGCGACCCGTGACGTGGGGTGGTGTCTGACCAGCAAACTGCCGCTACGAAACCGGCAAGGCGAAGTGGTCGGACTGGTGGGGGTTTCCCAGGACCTTCGCCTGCCTGATCTTTCGACCGACGAATATCAGCACGTGATCGCCGCGATCAACTTCGCCGAAGCCAATTTGCATGATCCACCCAGCGTCGCCGATCTGGCAACTATTGCGGAAATGTCCTCCTATCAACTCGACCGCCGCATGCGACGCGTGTTCGGTCTGACGACTGGTCAGTGGCTATTGAAGCTGCGCATCGACCTGGCTCAGCGCCGCCTGAGGACCTCGGACGAGTCGATCTCGAGCATCGCCATGCAGGCCGGTTACTCGGATCAAAGCGCTTTCACGCGGCAGTTTCGCCGCGCGACCGGGATGTCGCCGCGCGACTACCGCAACGCGCGCCGCGGTTGATAGAACCTAGTTCAAGCCCGAGGCCGTGATGTTCGACTTCCCCAAACCCTCTTTGATGGTCGACTTCAAGATGTACGATGGCATCTTGATCCCGCTAAACCACTTCGGGTTGGGGTGGATGTGTTTTAACACGGCGGTCTGCAGGGATTCGTCTTCCTCGGTTTGAAAGCTACTTGGCGCGCCGCGTGTGTACTCGCTTTTGAACAAGACGTCATTGCCGTTCTTGAGGACGAAGCTGTGAATCCAGGGACGGAACTTGACCTTCTCGGTCGGTCCCGTCGGACGACCACCGAAGGGGCGTGGAGTCGGGGGAAGGACGATGCCACCCAGCGTGCGGCTTTTCTCGGTATAGTACTCTTCTTCTTTCTGCTCGCCTTCCTTCACCGAGACTTCCAGAACGACGCTGGCACTGTTGTCGTTCACCCAGCCACACTCTTTCAGTTTGGCACTGACCGCCTCTTCGATTTGCCGCTGATCCTCGGCTGACACGTTCACGAATTGGTAATTCACGCGGGCTTTACTCCCAGGCGACATCACGTAAAGGGTCTTGGGATCGACCGTTTCCGCGGAATGAAGCGCCGTGTCGTGCGGCAAGGTAGTGATCGTTAATTGGCTCGACTGCTTGTCCCCGAAAACGGCGAACATGCGATTGTCGTAAAGCTGGTTGGCTGAACCTCGCGAGTTGTACGTCCATAGAGGCAAGCTGCGCTCGATATCGTAAATGGTGTCCTCCAACTTGACGTAATCACCTACCCACTTCAGTTCGCCATCGCCCGTGTCAGCCACGGGAATCGTCTTGAGGTGTGAGCCGTCCTCCATGCTGTAGATGACCAGCTTGTCCCACAACTTCACGGCGACGCGTTTGCCGTCGGCTGACAAGGCGACCCGCTCGACGTCGGACTCGGGCTGGATGCTACCGACGAGGTTTCCACTGGCCGTGTCCAGAAAGCCCACGTACTGCTTGGCCGGAAAGGCCATCAATTCGCCAGCCGGTGAAAAGCTGACGTGTACCGAATGGGGAAGTTCCCCTTGCAGCACCCCCCGCGGCACCGAGCCGCTCAGGTCCCAGAACGTCAGCTTCTTATCTTTGGTGATCACCGCCAGGCGGTTGTTGGGCAGAAAGTGCGCCGACGTGAATTCCTTCCAACTGCCTCCCCCCACGGTGAATTCATACAGAGGAGTAATCGCCTGATCATCGATCGTAAACAGAGCAAGATCGTTGCCGGTGTCCCAGCCTTCGACACGAATCGCTGCGAACATCTTCGCATTGGGGGCGACCGCGACGATACGGTAAGGCTGTTCGAATTCCATCTCGCGAGAGGTGTTCTTGGTGATGGGATCAACGATCATGAATCGGCCGTAGTTGTCGGAGGCCTTGCGACCTTCCTGATACACGTTGACGACGACGGTGGGTGCTCGGCCGGCGACTCCCATGGCCATCTTGCCGAAGAAGGGCTTGGCCAGGGGGACCGTGATGATCGAGTCTTCGAGCGAAATTTCCGGAAGCGCGACCGGCGGCTTGACCGACCAGAACTCTCGCCCCGGCGCGAGACTCAGAGGGCGCGCCCCTCCCGAGGTCACGTTCACCTTGTTTACCCGGCCAATGCCCGCCGGTGGTGGCGCGGCGTTGCCCGTCGTGGCCGGCATCGCTGCGGCGGGCTGACCTCCGGCAAACGGATTCTCTGGTTCACCCCCGGCGAACGGATTGTTGGGATCATTTTGGGCCGCTTCCGCCTTCAGGAACTCTTCGACAAACAGGCGGTCCTTCTCACTCATCTTGTCGAGCGGAACAGTGACGACTCGACCGTCCGACTTGAGGATCTGCACCTGCTTCTCGTCGGCCATCTTCAAGGTCCCACCGATCTGGAACTTGCCGGTGGCGTCGACCCATGTCCGGTTCTCGGCATACTTCGACAAAGCACCGGTTGGTTCGCCGCCGAGTGCTAGGTGAGGTAACAACACGCCGCAGATAGCAGCGATCCACAAATAGCGATGGGATAAGAAGCGGATAGGAGTCATTCCAAGCATCCTCAACGGTCACGGGGAGGAGTGAGAAGAATAAATGGAAAAGAATCGGAATCATTGTAGCAGGGTAAAGTTGAGACTCTAGCCAATTCCTCGTGAAATCTCGATACGCCTGCTGGCCATTATGGGGGAGGTGTTGGGGGTGTGCGAATCGCCGATTACGGCGTACTATTCTTGATAACAAGGTCATTCGGTCTGATTTTCAGCAAGTCCGTCGCAAGATATTGTCGCTGCCAGGCCGATTCCGTTAGAACAGAAGCAAATTTCTCTTGCCAAAAGTGGACGAAACGTCCATAATGATCACTGATGCCAACACTAAGCCGTAAACAGCGAGAAATCCAGGACCGCGAAGCCCAGATCCTCTCGGTAGCACGCGAAATGCTGCTGAGGGATGGTTACTTGGGCTTGAGCATGGATCGAATCGCCGAAGCGGTTGAGTATGGAAAAGGGACCGTTTACCGGCATTTTCCCAACAAAGAAGACATCATCCTGGCGCTGGCCGTCGAGACCCAGAAGAAGCGCACCTCCTTGTTTCAGAGGGCATCGCTGTTTCGCGGGGCCTCGCGCGAACGGTTGACCGCCGTGGCGGTCGCTTGTGAGTTATTTGTTCGGCTTTATCCGAGCCACTTCCATGTCGAGCAGGTCGTTCGCTTGTCTTCGATCTGGGAAAAAACGTCGGAAAAGCGGCAAAACGTGATGCGTACCTGCGAACAGGCATGCACGGGAATCGTGGCTGGAATCGTCCGAGACGCCGTCAACCAAGGGGATTTATCCCTGCCTGGCCAGATGACGCCGGAGGACATGGTGTTCGGCATGTGGGCGATCAATTTCGGATCGTTTTCGATCATGTCGACCAGCGGAGCGCTGGACGAAATTGGGATTGTAGACCCCACACTGGCGATTCGGGGTTGCATCAACCACATGTTGGACGGTTTTGGGTGGAAAGCGCTTTCGACCGAACACGACTACGAGGCCGTTTTTCATAAGGCCCTGACGGAGACCTTTGCCGATGAGTACCAGCAACTACTCACCCTCGAGTGAGTCTTTTTTTGGCCAAAAATGGACGGAACGTCAACTTTGGACGTTTCGTGTCGTGGGCGCGACTCTCATGGGTATGCTCGTCGGGGGAGTTCTTTACTGGAACTATCCGTTCGCCAATGCCCAGCCCATGTCGGCGCCAGAGGCACAGCCCATGCCGGTCGAAGTCGTGACGCTTGAGTCGCAAGGAAGTTACGCGGCCCAGCGCACCTACACCGGCGTGCTCGTAGCCGCCAAGACCAGCGAGCTTAGCTTCGAACTGCCTGGCAAGATCACCCAGCTTTCAGTCGACGAAGGAGATCACGTCCAGGCCGGCGACCAGCTTGCCGTGCTCGACGATCGTCACTTGTCGGCGAGAATCGCCCAAACGAAAGCCGAACACGCCCAGCAACTGGCCATTCTGGAAGAACTCAAAGCGGGGCCGCGCGAGGAAGTCATCGCAGCCGCCGAGGCGGAGGTCCGCCAACTCCATGCCGAACTGCAACTGCAACAGGCCAACAAGAAACGTCGCGAGCAACTCATCGAGCGTAGCGCTATCTCGCGCGAGACCTTGGAAGACGCCGTGTTCGGGGCCGAAGCCGCACAAGGTCGACTCGACGCGGCGAAAAGTCGCTTGGAGGAACTGCGCCAGGGAACGCGAGTCGAACAGATCGACGCCCAGCAAGCACGCGTCGCCGGACTCGAAGCCCAACTGGTCGATCTCCAGCACGAACAAGAAGACACTCGGCTGGTGGCTCCTTTCTCCGGCACCATCGCACGGCGCAACTTTGATGAAGGGGCCGTGATCACTGCCGGCCAGGCCGTGTTCCGGCTCGTCCAGCACGAACCACTCGAAGCCTGGTTCGGCTTGCCACCTGAAGCGGCGACTTCGTTGTCGGCGGGCGACGTCCTGCCGGTAACGGTCGACGATCAAACGCGTCAGGCAAAGGTCACCGGCATCGTCCCCGAACTCGACACGATCACCCGCACGCAGACCGTCGTCCTTTCACTCGATGCCAATACGTCGCGTGGCTGGGTGCCGGCTCAGGTCGCCCGCGTTTCCCTGGCCAGCGAGCGAAATGAAGAAGGTTTCTGGCTTCCCAATTCCGCGCTGCTGCAAGGTTCGCGCGGTCTTTGGTCGGTGTACGTCGTGGAAGAAGACCACCGCGTCCAGCGCCGCGAGGTGGAGATCATCTACAGCGAGAGCGAGCGTTCGTTCGTGCGTGGTACGTTATCCTCCGGCGAACGCGTCATTGCCAGCGGCGTGAACCGTTTAGTGCCGGACATGCACGTCCGTATCCATCCAACAAGTGAGTCAGAGAATTGAGCCAATCCATGTTCAACGCATTCTATCGTGACAAACGGATGCTGGTCCTGACCATTGCGGTCATCATCGTGGCGGGGCTCTCCTCGTACTTCGTGCTGCCGCGGCTAGAAGATCCCACGCTCACGCCGCGTTTCGCCATCGTAACGACCCTGTTTCCCGGGGCGCGCGGCGACCGGGTCGAGGTCCTGGTCAGCGATCGTCTGGAAGAAGAACTACAGGAAGTCGAAGAGATCAAAGAGATCCGCTCGACCAGCCGCGCCGGGGCTTCTTCGATGGTGATCGAACTGCGGGACGATGTATACGAGGTGGGGGAGATCTGGTCCCGCATTCGCGACAAGCTCGACGACGCCCAGGTTGGTTTCCCCGAAGGAGTCGGCGAGCCTGACATCGAGCTGATCACCACCAAGGCCTATGCCTCGATCGTCGCCCTGAAATGGACTCAACAGGGCGAACCAAGCTACGCGATCCTGTTGCGGCTGGCCGAACAATTGGAAGATCGCCTGCGAAGCGTGCCGGGGACAGAAGACGTCGAGATGTTCGGCGAGCCGGAAGAGGAGATCTCGGTGGAGGTCCATCCCGCGCAGTTGGCCAGCATCGGTCTCACGGCGGCGGACGTTGCCCGGCATCTATCGGCCAGCGATGCCAAGCTATCGGCCGGCCAGGTTCGTTCGTCGCAGTCCAACTTTCTGATGGAAGTCGATAGCGAACTGGACTCGATCCATCGCATCTCCGAAACGCCGGTGCAGTATGGCCAGGACGGCAAGTTCGTTCGCCTGGGTGACATTGCCAGCGTGAGCAAGGGAATCGCCCAGCCGCCACGGCAGATGGCCATCGTCGACGACCAGGCCGCGGTGACGCTGGGGACGCTCGTGCGCAGCGACTACCGACTCGACGTCTGGAACGCCAGCGCGCAGCAAGTCATCACGCAGTTCGAGTCGGAACTTCCCAAGGGAGTGGAACTGTCCCGCATGTTCGAGCAAAGTCCCTACGTCGAGGCCCGCCTGACCAACTTGTTGTGGAACCTGGCCATCGGGGGCGCGGCGGTGGTCAGCGTCATCCTGGTGATGATGGGCTGGCGAAGTGCCATCGTGGTCGGCACGGCATTGCCGCTCTCGGCTTTCATGGTACTGGCCGGCATGCGGTTCATGGAGATTCCCATGCACCAGATGTCGATCACAGGGCTCATCATCGCGCTGGGCCTGCTGATCGACAACGCGATCGTGATGGTCGACGAGGTTAAAACGCGAATGGAAGAAGGGGACGACGCCGCGCATGCGGTTGCCAGCAGCGCACGTCACCTGGCGATTCCGCTGCTGGGGAGTACGTTGACCACCGGGCTGGCATTCGCTCCGATCGCGCTGATGCCGGGCCCGGCGGGTGAATTCGTCGGCACGATTGCCATCAGCGTGATGCTTGCGATCGGCAGTTCGTTTCTGCTGGCAATGACCGTGACCCCGGCCTTGGCGGCGCTGTTTGTCGACTCGAAGCAGGATGGCGATCACCACTGGTGGACCATTGGATTGGAAAGCCCCCGGCTCGCCGCCGCGTGGCGCAATACGCTCGATTTCTTATTGGCTCGACCTCTCTTGAGCATTGGGCTTTCGGTCGTGTTGCCGATTGTTGGATTCGTGCAGGCCAGGCACCTGCCGGAGCAGTTCTTCCCGCCGGCCGATCGCAATCAATTTCAGATCGAACTGGAACTACCGCCGCAGGCGTCGATCGATCACACTGCGCAGACGGCCCGCAAGATCAGTCAGATTGCCAAAACACACCCAGAAGTCACCGGCATCGATTGGATCTTAGGGGAGAGCGCCCCGTCGTTTTACTACAACATCGTCCGCCGCCGCGAGAACAACGCGCCGTATGGTCAAGCCATCGTGCAGTTGAAATCGGCCGAAAGGGCCGCCGAGGTGATCAACGCGCTACAGCAAGAGTTCGACGAGTTCGTACCGGAAGCTCGCGTGTTGGCGAGGCAGTTGGAACAAGGGCCGCCGTTCGATGCCCCGGTCGAATTGCAATTGTTCGGCCCGGACCTTCAAGTCCTGCGTGCACTCGGGGAACGCGTTCGTGCTGAACTGGCACAAATCCCTGAGGTAACGCACACGCGAAGCGACCTGGGAGACGACCTTCCGAAGTTCGCGTTGGTGCTGGACGAAGAGAAAACACGTCTGGCAGGGCTGAGCCATGCCCAGGTTGCCCAGCAGTTGGCGGCTTCCACTGAAGGGGCCCTGGGGGGAACCATCCTCGAAGAAACGGAAGAGCTACCCGTTCGCGTCCGCGTACCGCAGTCGTATCGCGCGAGCCTGGCCGATATCGCTTCGCTCGACCTGGTGGTCCCCGGCATGGCTCACGAAGGCAAGCTGAACACCGTTCCGTTCTCGGCGGTCGGTTCCTTAGAGCTGAAGCCAGAGATCTCCGCGGTGACGCGCTTGAACAACCTGCGGATGAACGAGGTCAAAGCATACGTCCAAGCAGGCGTGCTTCCTTCGATCGTTCTGACGAAGCTCGAAGACCGCCTCGCGGCTTCCGGATTTGAGTTTCCCGCTGGATACCGCATGGGATTGGGAGGCGAAGCGAACGGGCGCGATCAGGCGGTGGGCAACTTGATGTCCAGCGTCGGCGTGCTGATGGTGTTGATGGTCGCGACGCTGGTGCTCTCGTTTAGCTCGTTCCGGGCCGCCTCGCTGATTGGCGCCGTCGGCTTTTTCTCGGTCGGGCTGGGTCTGGCCGCCTTGTGGATCTTTGGCTATCCCTTCGGCTTCATGGCCATCGTCGGCACGATGGGTCTGGTGGGGATCGCGATCAACGACTCGATCGTGGTGCTGGCCGCGCTGCGCGAAAACGACGAGGCAAAAGCTGGCGATCCGATTGCCGTCCGCGAGGTCGTCATGCGAGCCACCCGGCACGTTTTGGCAACCACGGCCACGACCGTCGTGGGCTTCTTGCCGCTGGTGATGTCGGGAGGTGGGTTCTGGCCGCCTCTGGCCGTTTCGATCGCTGGCGGCGTGGTGGGCGCGACGTTGTTGGCATTGACCTTCGTCCCCACCGCGCACATGGTGATGGCCAACCCGGCGACGCTGCGGCTGCCCTGCAAGCGGGCCAAGCAAACCGAGACGAGCACTTCAGCCGAGAGCTTTCAACACGACGGCGTGGCCGTTTATTCCTGATCTGAGTCCGCCTTCTTTTCGATTACCATCTGATCGAACAGACGGTTGTCGAGATCGTAGGCCTGAAACTCGAGGTTCGATCCGTTGATCCGAACCATCGCGTAATGATGGCCGCGACGAACGGTGTTCATGAAGAAGGGGCGAATGGGGCCGGGCGTTTCCAGGTGACCGCCACCCCCGCCGGTGATCATGTAAACCGGTGCGCCCCCGTCGACCGCTTTGTTCTCGCGAATCGGCCAGGTGCGTTCGTAGGAATGGATATGCCCGTTCCACACGATGTCAACGTGATACTTCTCGTAAAGGGGGACCAACTGCCGAGCCTTGACGTCGCCGCGCGTCCCTTTGTTGGTCTTCCAGAGATTGCCGTAATCGTCCTCATCGGAGGTGTAGGGGGGATGATGGTGGCAGACGAATTTCCAAGTGGCATCCGATTCGGAAAGCTGCTTCTCTAACCAGGCGTACTGCTCGGAATCGGGGCCGACGTTGCGGTTGGTATCGATCATGAAGAACTGGGCATTGCCGAATCGATACGTGTAGTAGTACTCGGGATTGGGAAGCGAGACATAGTCGTAGTAGTACTGGGCGTTTCGCTCGTGGTTTCCCAGAACCGGGTAGAACGGCACGTGGCGGATCAGCGGATTCATGCTCGGAAAGAAGTGCTGCGTCCAGTGCGAGTCATCCGGGCCGTTGGAAACCAGGTCGCCCGGGTGCAGTAAAAAGCTGGGACGCTGCTCCCAGGCAAACCCGGCCAGTTTGCCGCTGACGGCCGGGTTCCCTTGCGTATCGCTGATCACCGCGAACGCGAACGGCGTTTCTCTGTTGACGGCCGTTTGAAACGTTGCCACTTCGCTCAGAAGAGGTTCTCCGTCTTCCACGAGGCGCGTCTCGGTGCGATAGAAATATTGCGTCTCGGGCTGAAGGTTCTCGATGCGGATTTCATGAATCGTTTTGAGGTCACGCACATCGATTCGCTGCTGGCAGTCGGCCGTTTCTCCGTAGCATAGCGTGGCCATGGCAGGGCGATTCGATCGCCACATCACCGTCATTGTCGTTTGTGTGCCGAACTGCAGGTAAGGATCGATCACGAAGGCGAGCGGTTCGTGGATTTCCACCGCGGGAAGCTTGGCCAGGTCGGCGTTGTGCTCGTAGTCATGCTCGACCCAGGCCTTCTTGGCGGCCAGGTCGTACAGTACCACGTCGCGAATCCGCCCGCGATGACCGTAGAACTCGTTGTCATCGCGATAGGCCCCGATCATGAAGGGAGCTTTCGCCGGGTAATGAATGGGGCCGGACTGCGCGGTGCTTTCCGCATCCAACTTGCCGTTCACGTAGAGCTCCATCGTCTTGCCATCGTACACGGCAACCAGGTGATACAGTTTGCCAGGCTCGTACTTGGTGGTCCCCCGCAAGTACGTCAGACTGCCAGGGCCCATCTCGCCACGCAGCGCGAAGGCGAAGGTCGATTCATCGTAACCCAGCAACCAGCCTGCTTCGCTGGAGCCGTTGTCCTGGATCACCCCCACCAGGCCGCCCCACTTTTCCCCGCGATCGATCGAAACTACGGCTGACACGGTAAGTGATTCTTTCGGTAAGAAGCGCGCGGCCTGGTTGTGATCTTCTGCCACAACGATGCCCGACTTCTCGCCAGGGAGGAAGATCGCCTCTTCGTACTTTTCGCCAATGATCTGATGCTTGCCCAGTACGGTCCCGTCAGGGCCGCGACGGGCACGTAGCGTGGTGGCATCTCCTTCGGCGGCGATGCTCTGCGAATCAAACCGCCAGCGTGCCAACGGATCGGGGCCTTCATGGGCCTGGCAAATGTGGGAAGCAGCCGTCAGGAGGACGGCGAAAGCAAGGACGAACCGTGGAATCAAGTGAGTCATGGCAGTCGTTAGATCTGGGGAAGGATGGCAGGCAAATCGGCAATGGTGTCGATGACGAAATCGGCTTCAGCTTCGCGGAAGATCACGCGAATCGGCTCGAGCTTTTCGTGTCGCTCTTCCGGCGAAAGCGTTTCAAACTCGGCTTGCGTCAAACCTAGCTCGTTTCCGGAAGCCGCCAGGGCGACGGTCACGCAGCCGGCTCGTTTGCCGGCGGTGATGCCGACCGGCGTGTCGTCGACTTTGACCACTTGGGCCGGGTCGGTGATGCCGGACAGAGACATGATCTTCTGAATCATGTCCGGGGCAGGGCGCCCCTGCGCGACTTCGTCCGAGGTCAGCACATAGTCGGGCGTGATCCCCTGGCTGATCGCAAACGGCAGCAGCACGTCCATCAGTTCACGCGTGTAGCCTGTGGTGGAACCGATCTGAATTCCCTGCTCATGCAATTGATTGAGCACCTCCACGGCGCCTGGGATCGCGCCGGCATGCTGACTGAGGATCTGCTTTTGCAGCGGAAGGAAGTCGGCATAGATCGCATCGACGTCCGCTTCCACCGGCCGCGCGCCGAACCTGGCTTCCCAGCGATCCGCCACTTCCGGCATCGCCAGAATCGCGGCGATATGATCCCGTTTGGCGGCACCCATCGGTTCGCGAGCCTGGGCGGTGCTCACTGGTACGCCGCGCTGCTCAAATAGTGCCAGCAAGACCTCGACCGGGGCCTGACAGCCGAAGTCGATCATGGTGCCGGCCCAATCGAAGATGACCAGGCGAGCCGACGTTTCGATTGCCGTGTTAGTTGGTTCCATGAAGCACCTCCCATTGTGCGGAATTTCGCCAGCGATGGATGATCGATTCCGAGAAGGCCAAGGAAAGGGTCATTCCGTTGCCACCGAAACCATTGACGACGAGAACTTCCGGGCGAACCTCGCACACGAAACACATTTGCGTCGGGTGCTTGGCGTACAAGCCGTGCCAGCGCCGGGTGATGTTCCAGTTAGGAACGTTCATGATCTTTTGAAGTTCCTCGAGCATCAGCGCGTCGATCTCGGCCTTGTCGGTCGGTTCGATATCGTCCCCGTACTCGTGCGAATCACCCAGGATCAAGCCGCCGTTATCGGCCTGCGAGGCCATCACGTGAATGCCATAGCGATCGAGTTGGGGCGAGTCTTCCGCGAACCGCTGTTTGACGGCGGCCAACGAAGGGCAATCGCGGAACGAAGGATAGTGACGGAGGGTCAGTCCGCTGGCGATATGCGGACCGAGATTCCACCCGGCAGGCTGGGCTTCGGTGAGCATCATCTGCAGTTTGCAAATCAGAAGCCGTTCGGCCTGGTGGGCTTCAGGAAACAGATGCTGAAAGTAAGCACCGGTCGCGATGACGATGCGCTCGGCCGTCCAGGTCTGTCCATGGGAGCTGGTGACCTCGCCCGAATCGACCTTGATGATCGGGGAATCGAAATGGAACTTCACGTTGTGCGCGTCGGCCAGGTAGGCCGAAATCGAACTAACCGCCGTCGGAGGGGTTACCCGCAGTTCGGTATGCGAATAGAGACCACCCTTCAAGCCCGCCTGGTTGGCAGCCGGCGTGAGGTCGGCAATTTGCCTGGGCGTAACCAGTTCAATATCGAGACCGTCGGCAGCCGTCGAGGGAGCAAACTCCTGGAGCACGGCCAGTTCGTCGTCGTGATGAGCCAGGTGGAGCGATCCGCACTCGTGTACCGGGAAGCCAGCCGCGGCGCCCAGTTCTCGCCACAAAGTACGGCTGCGCAACGCGAGTGCCCGCTGCGTTCCCGCTGGCTGACCAACGGGCCAGATCATGCCGAAGTTGCGAATGCTTGCCCCTTCGGCGCGCGGGTTATTGTCGAAGACGGCCACCGTCTGACCCTGTTTCGCGGCCGCCCAGGCATGGCCCAGACCGACAATGCCGCCACCGACGACGATCAAATCGTAATGCATGTGAATGACTTTCGTTCCTATTGCGAGATAACTTCAGCGGCTTGGGGACACGCCGAAGGCTGTGAGCTGTTGTTCTGGCTAAGGACCCGTTTGCGTTGCCCGATCAAGATCGCCAGACCACTGATCACCAGGCAGCAGATTCCGCAAGCCGACAGGGCAAAGGAAAAGTGCTGAAAGTAGGTCAGGCGATCGAGGGAGTCGGCTCCCAGGTCTTTATAAAGTTGAACGCCGATGCTTCCCGTATACCCGAGTGCGTCGGCCAAATAGATTCCGAACACCGCGCTGCCGGCCCCGCGCAGGGCGACGAGTCGTTCAAACAGCACGGCATTGAAAGGGACGTAGGCCAGGTAGCTGCCGAGTCCGACCAGAATCATCCAAGTCAGCCCTGAAATCATTCCGGCGTAAATCATACTCGTCGAGGCAAAGATGATCGCCATGCCCAGGATCATCGAACTATAGATGGCCATCAATCCGTGGCGGTGGTTCTGTACGAGGATCAACGCCCCCAGCGCCAGGGTTACCAGCAAAGCGACCGGGAGTTCCATGCGCGAAAAGATCGCAGGTGCCTCGGCGTAGCCCAGCTTGTTCAAGATCTCGACCGAGTAGTTATCGCGAAAGTCGCGGTACGCCGTCAGACCCATGTAAAAGAGGAGCAGGGGCCACAGCGTATTCCACTGCGTGCGGACAAACGACCAGCGATCGCTGGCGGACATCTCCCCCCGTTTCGAACGCGACTGAACGTCCGCTTCATCCGGAGCCGGCAAACACATCAGCATGCCCAGGGCCAGCAGAAACATGGGCAGGAAACACAGCCCGGTGACTGCTGGCATCCAGTACGGGTCGACCCCGACGCCGATCCATGCCCGACCGACGTCTTTCACGACGCCGCTCGAAACGATGAACGAGCAGCACAAGCACGCCAGTAGCAGGTCGCTGCTGCGTCGTCCTTCCAGGTAGCGAACGACCAGCCCCCAAACCAATCCCAGGGGGAGGCCGTTGAGGAAGATGGCAAACACCTTGCCAGGCGTCGGCAGCACGGCGAACAGTACCAACGCCAACTCGGCGAGCCCAATCAGCGCCAGTAGCGCCAGGGTGCGGAAGCGATCGGGGATTCGCGTACAGAAATCGATTCCGAGATACTTCGACAGCGCATAGCCGATGATCTGAGCGATGACGAACGACGTCTTCAGCTCGATACCACTTCCCCAGAGGCCTTCGCCCGCGTAAGTCGCCGCCGTGAAGGGCTTGCGAAACGCGTACATGGCGAAATAGGTCAGAAATCCGGCCGCCGCGGCCGTGGCAATAACCGACCAGCGACTAGGTGCTGCTTCGCGATTTTCGGGGGAGTGCGGGTTGGTCACGGCTGTCTTCAGGCGAGTGGGAATCGTCATTCGAACGAGCCCTCATTATGCAAAATGCCCCCCTCACGCGACGATGACCCTATGCGTCAACTAAATTGACCTTTTTCCCCTCGCCTTCACAGTTCCTTATTCTGACGTCGGCCGGACCGCTCGTGAGAGGGCCGCTTCGATCCGTTCAGAAATGCGTTCGACGTTCAGACCGTCGCACTCGATGGTGATCTCGGCGTACTTTTCGTACAGCTCGTTCCGCTCGTTGAGCAGATGTTCCAGGCTTTGCCCCGGTTTCAGGGCGATGCCGCGCGTTGCCATGTTCGACAAACGCTGCTCGAGGGTTTGCAGGCTGGTCTTCAGAAAGACGATCCGCCCTAACCGCTTAAGGTGGGCCATCCCTTCCGCCCCGTAGCAAACGCTTCCGCCGGTGGCGATCACGTGGTGGTCGACCTCCAGGCTCAGCACGGCGTTTTCCTCGATCTGGCAGAATCGGTCGAAGCCTTCGGCATCCATGATTTGCTGTAGCGTCCGCTGCTGACTGGTTTGGATGATGAGGTCGGTATCGACGAACTGCAGGTTGATCCGTTTGGCCAGTACGACCCCGATCGTGCTTTTGCCCGAGCCTGGCATCCCGATCAACGTGACGTTGGTTCCAGCTTCGACTGTCATAGAGACTCATTTGAGGAGGAGACGTTTGCGTAAAATCGTTCCTTTCATCTCACGTCATCTTCGGCTTTTTGCCAACCCTTGGCACGGGGAAATGAGAGGGAATCGGCTGAGAATTCGGGGACTTCCCGAAATTCGCGGCTGACATTCAAAGAGGGATAGGAGCTTCGCCCCAGACGAGATTAAAATTAGCTGGTTCGGATTCGCGTGAATCCATTAAGCATGTCCCTGAGGCATCGTTCTATATGACCAAAAAGACCGAGATCGAAAACAAAGTTGCCGTGAAAATGGCTCTCGCCGACAAGTACCGCCGCCTGGCGACGCTGACCCACAGCGTTCCGGCCAAAGCCAGATTTCTTCGCCGCAGCGAATGTTTCCAGCGACAAGCTGGCGTGATCGGTAAAGCTCTGGCCGTTTAGGCCGCAGCTCTCCTAAGCGATCGAGAACCGCTCGACCGCTTGAATGAACTCGAAACGCTTTGCACAACTCCAGCGGTCTTCAAAGCGTTTCTCTCTTTCGCTGTTCGAACGAAAAAACGGACAGCCAAAGCCTCCCAAGGAAGGCTTCAACTGTCCGCTGGGTGGACGGAACGGATCGGGTTGCTTAGGAAGCGGTAACCGTCTTACGGGCCTTCGGCTTCTGCAGCGTGAATTCCGGCAGGCGAACGATTTCGCCACCCTTCATGGCGGACTCGTGGGCACAAATGCCGACGCAGGTCCAATTGGCCGACGTGACGGCATTCGGCATCGGATCGCGATCTTCGATCAACGCGCTGATCATTTCATGGACCAGGTGCGGGTGCGAGCCGCCGTGACCGCCCCCTTGAATGAATGAAAGGTGCGCGGCGTCTTCGATCGACTGCGTGAACTTCTGGATCGGTTCCGGCAGCAGGTGAGCGAAGTCCGGGATCTCGACGTGCGACGCGATTTCTGGTTCCGGCAACTTAGCCGTGTGCAGCACGTGCGGTTCCCCTTCGACGAGCGACCATTCGAAGCTCTTCTTCGTGCCGTAGACGTCAAAGCTTTCGCGATACTGACGAGCCGTATCGAACAGGAATCGCCAGATCTGAGCGGAGATGTCGCTGTCTTTAATCTTGATGTGGCACGATTCAACCGCGAAGGGGTTGCCCGACTTCTGGGCCAGTTCGTTGCTGATGCTGCCTGAACCGAAGCAGCTGACGTACTCGGCCAGGCCATCGACCAGACCCAATACCGGGCTGACCACGTGGGTGGCGTAGTGCATCGGGATCATGCGTTCCCAATATTCCGGCCAGCCTTCCATGTCTTGCGGGTGCGAGGCCTGCATGTATTGGACCTTGCCCAGTTCGCCCGATTCGTAAAGCTGCTTGATGAACAGGTACTCTCGGCTGTAGACGACCGTTTCGGCCATCATGTACTTCAGGCCGGTTTCGGCGACCTTCTCGACGATCTGGCGGCACTCGTCGATGGTGGTGGCCATCGGCACGGTGCACATGACGTGCTTGCCGGCATCCAGCGCCTTCAGCGACATCCAGGCATGGTCCGGAATGGGCGAGTTGATATGAACGAAGTCAACGTTCGGATCCGCCAGGACGTCTTCGTATTCGGTATACAGTTTCTCGATACCGAACATGTCCCCCGATTTCTTCAGCGCAGTTTCGTCACGGCGGCAGAGGGCGTAAACGTTAGCATTGGGATGAGCTTGGTAAATGGGAATGAACTCGGCTCCAAAACCCAAACCGATCATCGCGACATTAATAACTTTTTCGCTCATTGGAATCTACCTGGAGGGGACTAGACGAGGTGAATGGCAATGCCTTACTCCATTCAGCAGAGCAGAAATGACGCGCAAATGCTATGAGAAAACTTGCACTAAACAATAGGTATTTCACAAGCTGGGGGGATTCGCCGCCATAAATCGACTATCATAATGATCCTCGGTTCCCTTTTCAATTTTCACACCAGCTGCTTTTCATCTCCGAGGACGACCATGATTCAACCTCGCAAAGAGGTCGCTCTATTGATCGAGACCTCCAATGAGTATGCCCGGGGGCTCTTGGATGGCGTTGTGAGATACATGGAAGAGTACCAGCGCTGGTCGATCTTCCTACCCGAGCAAGGTCGCGGTGCGACGCCGCCGAAGTGGCTCAAGCAGTGGAATGGAGATGGCATCATCGCGCGGGTCGAAACGCCGGAGATTGCCGCCGCGCTGAAGCCGCTCAACATCCCGATCGTCGACGTTAGTGCTGCCCGCTTGATGCCGGAACTGCCGTGGGTCGAAACCGACGACAAGGCCATCTCGCAGATGGCGGTCGAGCACCTTCTGCAGCGCGGCTTCGCCCACTTCGCCTTCTGCGGCGATAGCACTTTCGCGTGGAGCAAGCTGCGCGAGAAGTTTTTCGTCGAAGCGCTCGCCGCGCATGGCCATGGTTGTCACGTGCTCGATCTTCCGACCGGTGAAGATGGGAAGAACTCGACCCCCAAGAACGTCCAGAAGCTCGACCGCTGGATCGAACGTCTGCCGCAGCCGATCGGCATCATGGCCTGCTTCGATATTCGTGGTCAATTGTTGTTGGAAGCGTGTCGAGAACTGGAGATCGACGTGCCGCGTCAAGTCGCCGTGATCGGGGTCGATAACGATCGCCTGTTGTGCGATCTTTGCTCGCCGCCGTTATCCAGCGTCATTCCCGACAGCCGCCGCACCGGCTTCGAGGCCGCCAAGCTGCTCGATCAAATGATGAAAGGGCAAACGCCCAAAGAGATGAAGAAGCTGATCCCGCCGCTGGGCATCGCCACGCGCCGCTCGACCGACGTGCTGGCGACCGAAGACCCGCTGGTCGGCATGGCGATGCAGTTCATTCGCGAACACGCGTGCGACGGCATCAACGTCGGCGACGTGCTCAAGGCCGTCGATAGCACGCGCCGAATTCTCGAGTACCGCTTCAAGCAGATCACCGGCCAAACGCCCCACGAAGCGATCGTACACCAGCGTCTCGACAAAGTCCGCCAACTGCTGCACGACACCGATTTAAGCATCGGTGACATCGCCGACCGCGCCGGCTTCGAACACGTCGAATACATGAGCGCCACCTTCCGCAAAAAGACGGGCCTCTCGCCAACCGCCTATCGCCGCAAGGTTCAACCGAACTAGCTGTGCAATTGCATCCGTCTGTGCAACTGAATCTGGATGGGGATATACTCTTCTCCTGTCCCCTCGCCCCTATGGGGAGAGGGGACCAGAGAGAGCGTGCCTGCGGCACCTAGAGGCCACCCTGTCTCTTCATCCTCCATCCGCCACGGTTGCCTCCTGGAATCAGCGCCTCTACACTAAACGTTCCTCGCTGATGGCGATGCGAAGGACGGATCGCGCGGGGTGATGTTTCGGTTCTCGCGCTTCGGGCAAAACTCATGGATTCAACGTCGCCAGCCAGTACCGAAGATTTGCTGGCGACCATGCATAAGTACTGGGGGTACGAGCAGTTTCGTCCCTTGCAGCGCGAGGCGATGGAGTCGGTCCTTGAAGATCGCGACTCGGTCGTGGTCATGCCCACCGGCGGCGGCAAGTCGCTCTGCTACCAGGTACCAGCCCTCTGCAAGCCTGGCGTCGCGGTGATTGCTTCACCGCTGATCTCGCTGATGAAAGACCAGGTCGATGCCCTGACCGCGTGCGGCATTCGCGCGGCGTGCATCAACAGCACCGTCACCCCAGCCGAGCGGCGTTCGATTGCCGCCGACATTCGCAGCGGCGACACGAAACTTGTATACCTGGCCCCCGAACGGCTGCTTTCCGATCGTACGCTCGACTTTTTAAGCAGCGTCGACGTCTCGTTCTTTGCCATCGACGAATCGCACTGCATCAGCGAATGGGGACACGACTTCCGCCCCGAGTACCGCATGATGCGGATGCTCAAAGATCGCTTCCCCGGCGTCGGCATTCACGCTTACACCGCCACGGCGACCCAGCGCGTCCGCAGCGACATCGCCCAGCAGCTAGGCCTGGTCAATCCCGAGATGCTGGTTGGCTCGTTCGATCGTCCGAACCTGGTCTATCGCATCCAACGCCGCAAAGATCGTTTCGCCCAGATTCAAGAGATTGTGTCGCGGCATGCCAACGAGTCCGGCATCGTCTATTGCATTCGTCGAACCGACGTCGAGTCGATCGCCCAGCAGCTGAACGACGTCGGCATCAAGGCCTTGCCCTATCACGCAGGCCTCAGCGACGAGGAGCGTCAGAAGCATCAAGAGGACTTCATTCAAGAGCGCGCCGACGTCGTCGTCGCGACGGTCGCGTTCGGCATGGGGATCGACAAGTCGAACGTCCGATACGTCGTGCATGCCGGCATGCCCAAGTCGCTGGAAAGCTATCAGCAGGAAAGTGGCCGCGCCGGTCGCGATGGCCTGGAAGCCGAGTGCGTGCTGCTTTATTCCAGCGGCGATCTGGTCACCTGGAAGCGAATGCTCGGGGACCTGCCCGACACCGCGCAGCAGGCGGCGTTCCATTCGCTCGAAGCGCTCGACCATTTCTGCATCGGCACCGAGTGCCGCCACAAAATGCTCGTCAGCTACTTCGGCCAAGACCTGGGAGAGGCCGAGTGCGAAGCGTGCGACGTCTGCCTGGGCACCGTCGACCTGGTCGAAGATGGCCTCATCCTGGGGCAAAAGATTCTGTCCTGCATCGTCCGCACAGGCGAACGTTTCGGGGCGGATCACAACGCCAAAGTGCTCTGCGGTTCGCGGGACAAGCGCGTGCTGGAACTGGGGCACGACGAGCTGAGCACCTACGGGCTGTTGCAAGATCAAAGCATCCGCGCGGTACGCACCTGGATCGAACAACTCGCCGGGCAGCGTTTCCTGGCCAAGACCGGCGAGTTCAACGTTTTGAAGATCACCGAAAGTGGTCGCCAACTCTTGCGGGGTGAAGTCACGCCGAAGCTGACCAAGCCCGATGGCGATGCTGAAGACAAGCCGAAACGGAAGCGGAAGGGGGACGACTGGGAGGGAGTCGATCGCGGATTGTTCGAGTCGCTCCGATCGCTTCGCCGCGAGAAGGCCGAAGAGGCTGGCATCCCGGCGTATATCGTCTTTGGCGACAGTTCGCTTCGCGAGATGGCTCGGCATCGCCCCTCGACGATTGAAAGTTTCCGCTTGATCAAAGGGGTCGGCGACAAGAAGTGCCAGGACTACGGCGAGGCATTCACCAAGCACATCGCCAACTATTGTCAGGCGGAAGGGGTTGAAGTCGACGCGCTGGAAACCGAGGTCATTGCTGCCCCGCGCCGTGAGGCCCCCAAGAATCAATCGCCGAAACTGAAGGACGCGTTCACCCTGTTCGCCAAAGGGAAAACGGTGGACGAAGTCGCCGCGATTATCGAGCGGGCCAACTCAACCGTCCAAGGCTACCTCGAACAGTTCATCAAAGAGCAGAAGATCGACGATCCCACGGCCTGGGTCACCGGCGAAACGGCCCGCCGCATCGAAGCCGCCATCGAAGAGTGCGGCCTAAGAGCCCTCCGCCCCGTGTACGAACACCTGGGAGAAGAGGTCACCTACGAAGAAATCCGCATCGTGGTAGCCTGTCTCCAAAACCGCGAATCCCCCTAACAAGCCTCCAGTCCCCTCGCCCCGATGGGAAGAGAGCCAGGGTGAAGGGCAAACCGGGTACCAACTTCTCAAATGCAAAAAGAGAAGACCAACCACGGATGGCACAGATGACCACGGATAGAAGAGAAATGGTATGTGGGTGCCACTGCCGCCCCCGGCAGTGCGAAGTTGGTACCCGTTCTCGATTCATTTCCATCCGTGTCATCCGTGGTCAAAAAATTTTTTTCCGCGCGCACTATCTCACTGAAGCGCTAGTCCTCTAAATTGCACGTACACCCGATGAAGCAATCTCGCTTCCGGGTGCCAAGCCCACGTTCGCGTGGGTACGCAAACCTTCAACACACGAATACTGTCATGTCCCATCAACACGCACCACAACCTGAAACACACGGAGCGGACGCATCAGCGCACGCTCCGCAGGTTGCCGTGCGCGATGGGAATCGGCTTCTGTGCCCCTGCTGCGGGAAAGTGTTGATGATCTTGCAGGAAGAGCCGGCCAACGAGTCGCAGCCCAAGAAGTTCTGGCCGCCGAAGATGGCCCCTCCGAAACGAACGCCTCGGCCGCAATCGGCCACGCTCAACGAAATCATCCGTCGGCAAGAGGCCCAGGAGGAAGCCGCGTTTCAGGCCGCGATGGCGAAGGACGTTTCCCACGACGAGCCGCCTGTTGAAGCGTTCGACCCCGACCGGCCCCATTACCGGGCCGACAGCATCGTGGTCGAAATCGATCCGGAGGTCGCGGCGTACGAGTTCCCCGAAATCGATCCTCCCCTGGTGCCCAACGGCCTAACGCCTAAACGTTCGCGAAGTGATTCAGGCGAAAGTCGAGAACCGCGCGAACGCGACGCCGTGACGCGTTACGAGGAACGAAAGCGTTACCGGCTACGGCAACCGTTGCGCGAACCGCTCACGTACGAAGCCGCACGATTGTACGCGTGGATGTTCTACCGCATGAAAAAGCTCAACCTGCAGTTGATCGAGGAGATCACCGCGAAACAGGCCGAGATCGATGCGCTAGAAGAGGAACTCAACGCACCGGTGAAAGAGGCTTCCAGCGAAGAACAATCCGAAAGCGAAACGCAGCCCCAAGTAATCTCCCGAGCCGAAACCAAGCAGATCATCACGCCCACACGACGCGAACGTGTGCTTCGTGCGATCGAAAAGCATGCCTGCGCGGACGTGAGGATGGCGTCCAACAACAAAACACGACAAGTCGAAACGGCCCACGAACGCGGGCCGCCTTGATTCCTGTCCCCTCTCCCCTCAGGGGCGAGGGGACAGGAATGCGCGCGCTGGTGGTTGCTTTAACTCACACGTTCTGCAGCTCCACCAGCGCAAAAACACACGGCACGCCGTTAGGTGCGTGGGCCTCCGCGCTGCGCTGGGCGTTTGTTCCTGCGGCTGAGCCACGGGGGTGGGGTCACGCTGGGGGCGCGTTTTTGTCGGCCGATCGCCCCGTCGAAGTGAGGCGTGAAAGAGCGTGATCCGCTGTTCCAATCTTCGGAAACATGCTGGATGAGCGAAGTAAGCTGGCGAAGGGCTGCCTTCCAATCACACGGCATTGCGCACTCCTCTGCAGGCGGTGAAATGGAGAAAAAGGTTTCCGTTGGTAGTCGTTCCTGGGTGAGACCCACTGCAGGCCAGAAGGGTTCGCGAGGCGCACACCGGGCCGACTTGTTACGGTGTGACCATCGGACTGAAGTAGGGCTCGGGGCAATTTAGTTGGCCGCGCTCGTGGCTAGGGGAACGTCGACCAGCGGGAACAAGTCGCGAGGGAAGATCGTCGGATGCTGCGACTGACCGACGGCCGCCGCATCGCTGGGGACGGTGGCCTGAACGTACTGCGCGACTTCGTTCAGGCTGACTTGGCCATCACCGTTGCCGGCATACGCCCGCTGGTCGGCACTGCCGGACAGACCTTCGACCAGCCGAGCCGTGAAGCGGCCCAGACGTTTGTCGCGCTCCTCAAATGCTTCTTCGTCCCCTTCGCTGGCGGTGATCGTGAGGATGACGTCCTCTTCCATGTCACGCAGCATCACCTTCAAGTCGTCCTGCCGCAGCGGCTGAATCGCACCGCTGTGGCACGTATCGAGGATCGCCACCTTGCGGCACGGCAGACCGGCGAAATACGCCTGAAACGCATCGGACGAGATGCACCGTTCGTAGCGCCTGCCGGCGACGTCGGCAAATCGGCTGTCGCTGGTCAAGAAGAAGTAGCGTTGGGACTCGACGTCCCGGACCCCGTGCCCGGACAGAAAGAACAACACCACATCCTGCGGACGGGCCGTGTTTTGCAGCTGCTGCCACATCGTATCGGCCGCCACGTTCCACAGCGGCTGCGTGACGTTGGCATCGGTCAGCACGATTGTCTCGACGTCCATTTGCGCGGCGTGTGCCTTGAGCGTGTTGGTAAACGCCTTGGCATTTTCCGCAGCGAAGTCAAGCTGTGGAATCTGTTGATCGGAATATTGACTGATGCCGGCCGCGATCACGAACAGCCGCGGACGCGCCGCGTGCTTTGAGGCAGGCTGGACGATCGTGAGCGACTCGGTGGCGGAAATTCCTTCGGTCGTCGAGGCAATCACGTCCAGGCGAATCCGCTGATCCGGCGGTAAGGCCACACGCCAGCGAAGCTTGTGCTGGTGACCATTGACGACCTCGCTCACGGTCACCTCTTCGTCAAGCTTCTCCACCGCGGGGACGCCATTGGCGAAGACCTTGGACGAAGTCAGCTCCGAGCCAGCCGGGACGTGAATCGTCGCTTCGACTAGTACCTGCGATTCGTTTAGCAGCTGGTCGTTGGTGGGCGAATCGATCGTGATTTGCGGACGCAGCGATGCGAGCGCTTCCAGGCGGTTATGCAGGTTGAACGGGACCGTCGCCTTGGCGACCTGCATGGCGGCCGACAGGCTTCCGGCGTCGAGCAGTCGCTCCATGACGCGCGGCTTCTCGAGTTGCTGCTTGAGCTCCGCCGCCAGGAAAAAGTCGGGGGCCTGATCGATCCCGCGATTGATCTGCCAGCCGAAGATCTTGTGTCCGTTGAAGGAAGCGTCGTAGTAACCATACGGCGTCCAATAGGCCCACTCGCGATCGCTGGTGGTTACCAGCGAGGCCAGCGGCTGCCAGGCAGGGTGCAAGTAGAACGGCTTCTGTCGAGCACCGTTGCGTTCGATTTGAAAGCGAAGCATCGTATCGCCGGCGGTCGTCGCCAACGTTTGCACGATGGCGTCCGCGTTGTCGATGGTCTTCTCATCTCGCTCCTTTTCATCGAATGGAGCGTCGGGATTGGCATCGACGCGCTGGGCCAGCGACTCGATGACGTCGCCTGTGCGAACGCCGCGATAATAGAGCGGACCGTCCGCAATCACGTTTCGGGCAACGACCTGGTTGTTGACGATCTCGAAGTCGGCGCCCCAGGCGTTTTGCGATCGCGAAGCGGCAGGCTCTTCGGTCAGTTTCCAAATGTTGACCAGCCCGTCGTCGCTGCCGGTGACGAGGTAACGATAGTCGATCGAAACGCCCACGCTACGAATCGCGGAAGAGTGCCCGCGAAACTCGCGGACGACGCTCACGTTTTGCGGGTTGGTGATGTCGAGCAGGTAAGCATGATTGCGACCGACCGTGCCGACGACGATATGCGAAGGGGCATTGCGACCTTCCTCGGGAGCCAGCCAGCAGACCGAGGTGATGCGTGAGGTGCCCAGGATTGCCTGCGGAATTTCGCAGTAGGACTGGTCCCCCTGAAAGATTTCGTAGACCAAACGAGTGCCGCGATCGACGGCCTTTTGCTGGAGCGACCAGGTTCCTTTCCACGGATTGCTGGGGACGGTCGGTGGGGGTGGCTGAAGGACGGAGTACCGCCGCCGAGCCGTTTCGAATTGAATCACGCTCTCGGGTTGCCCATCGGCAGCTTGTTGCCGGATGACGATGCGGTAGTCGGCATCGAGCGTGAACGCGACGTCCTCAGGCGTGATGATTGGCGTGGTCAGAACGACCGGCGATTTGAGGTCGGCCAGGTCGTGCATCACGACGGCATTTTCCTGCGTGACTGCCAGAAATCTGCCATCAGGGCTGAAGGCCGCATCAGTGGCGATCGTGGCCAGGGGAAGCGTTGACGAAGCTTGCGGTGCGCCCCCCAGAGGCCACTTCCATAACCGAATTTCAAACGGACCTCGCGGTGATTTCGCGATGACGGCGGCAACCTGGCTGCCATCGTTGGGCATGCAAACACTGCGTACGTTGGCACCGGTAGCGATCGACGCGGTGCCACGCGGATTGGCCAGGTCGGCCAGGACGAGCGTGCCTGAGTCGCTGATGTCGGCCGCGGCCAGGCGACTTCCGTTGGCACTACAGGCCATCGCGCCGATGCCGCCGGGAAACTCCTGGGTGATCGCACCGACGAGCGTGGCCCCGGCGTCGTTGGCTTTCCAGCGGCCGATTCGCCAATAGGGGATCCCTTGTTCGCTACGAACCGGCACCGGAAAGATCAGCGTGTCGTCGCCGCTGGATGCCATACGGCTGCCGCGCAGTCGCCACGATCGCAGCTGAGCAGGATCGGTTTTGAGCGTTTCATTCGGATTGGCGCCAGTTGCGAACGACCACTTGCCGGTGGCCGGATCGGCGGACCAGTACTGGATGTCCCCTTCCGAGTCGAGCGAGAAGAGCCCTTCGGGCAGGGCCGCCAAATCGAGGATTTGCGAGCGTGGTCCATTTTCGACGTCGAAGAGGGTCCGCTCGTATGCCATGCGGCCTTGATCGGCCAGCACGATTTCGCCTGTTAGCGCCGAAGCGCCAATCCCGGCGAACGCGAACTTCCCTTGCATGGCGGCCAGTGCATGGATGTCACCGCGCGTCGCTCGCTGGACCTGCCAACGCACCGGGGTCTCGTAGATCCAGCGCTGCGGCATGCCAGGCTGCGGAGCGGCGGCGATCCAGCTATGGACCATTTTGTCGTTGCCAGCGGCAAGCAGCCGGGTGCCATCGCGCGAGAAGCAAAGCGTTTGAACCGGCGCGGTGGGACCACCCAGATTGAGGCGCAGCCATGGAGGGTCTTCCGGCAAGGCGACCTCTTGCACGACCTCAATATTGGGCACGACGTGCTCACCGGCCAGCGGAACTTCGTCGCTCGGTGAAAGCTGTTCGGGGGCCGGTTGTTCCGCTTGCATCGAGTTTACGGGCAGGCCAGGGACGACCGATTCGTCAGGCAAACCTTCGTGCGAGAACTTAGGCGGCTCATCTTGACCTGGCAAAATACTTTCGGCCGGAAGCATTTCTTGGGCAACCGTCAGGGGTAGTGGAGCGATAACCACTACTAAGACAGAGAACCAGGCACGTAGGAGTCGTATCATCATGTACTTTCGGAAAAGCCGTTTTCAGGGCCGTGTGAGGCAGTTTACAATGACCGGCGAATTTTTTGCCAGCGAAATTTGGTCGAAACAACCGCAGGAGGAACGAAACGTGCGTCATACGGAATTGCTTCGACGCTTTGGATTAACGCTCGCTGGTTTGTTGTGTTGCGTACTAATTGGAAACACGCTAACCGTTTCCTCGCTTTTTGCGCAAGACCCCCAACCTACGGCCGCCTCGGCGCTCGATTCGATCTTCAACGTGCGAACCGCGCCCGACGCGAAGAGCATGGGGATCTTTCAAGGAAGCTTCCTCGACGCGATTCGTCCCGAGACGCCGAGCATTCAAATCGCGTTTCTCGTTGACACTACCGAGAGCATGGCCCGAGAACTGCCTGGCATTCGCGCGAAGGTTCCCCAGGTGATCGCCGACCTGAAGCGGGCCAGCGGAACCAAGGTCGAAGTCGCCATCGTTTCGTTCGCCGATAGTGGCAAAAGCAATAAGCCGCTCGTGGGTGTTTCCAACGGGTTCTCAGGGGACGACGCGGCTGTGCAGAAGATGATCGATTCGCTGCAGCCGCAGTCAGGCAAACCTTACTTCCCTGAAGCGGTCGACCTGGCGGTCTTCAAGACGATTCAAGAGCTGCCGTGGTCGGAGGACGAAAAGGCCACCAAGTGGTTGATGCTCATTACCGATGCCCCGCCGTACGACACTTCGTTTGATGAACCAAAGACCCAGTCGCGCCGCTGGTACGAGACCGATGCTTTGGTGAACGTCGCCAACCAACGCGGCATCAACATCCATGGGCTGCTGTGCGAGAGTCGCCCGGAAGAGCACGAAGCGTTTGAGGCGACCGTCGATAAGACCCGTAATTTCATGGGACAGTTGACGTCGCGCACCGGCGGCTTGATGTTGGATCTTTCGTTTTCGCAAATCAAAGAGAAGGTCGCCAGCGCGGCCAAGCGACCACGGGCCGACTTCGCCTTCGTGGGGGCGATCACCGACGACGACATCAACCAGGCGAAGCAGGAAGCGCAGAAGCAGTTTGGCGATCTGACTTCCGTTCGCGTGGCCATCTTGCCGCACGTTCCCTGGAACGCGATGACGTTTTATCACGAAGACCCAGGCGTCCGGTTTGCCTCGCAGCTGCGATACACGCTGGGACGTTTGCCGGGCATCAAGACGATTTCGAGTCGTCAGATCGAGTCGGAGTTTCTGCGACTTAAGTCAGGTCCGGTCGATCAATCGCAGTGGCCGCAGGCATTATGCCTACGCTTGCGAGCCGATATTTTGATCGTGGGTGACCTGCGAGCCAACCGCGATCTGCAGGATGTCCAGTCGCAGGTGTATACCGCGAATTCCGCGAAGCCGATCGCGGCGATCTCAGCCAGCGGATCGGAAGACATCTTGATGGCCTCGTACCTGAAAGCGATTCCGGAAACGCGACCCACCATGGGGCCGATGGTGCTGCTGGCCAAGGCAGTCAGCAGCGAACAGGCGAGCGACCTTCGCGAGTTCTGGCCAGGCATCCTGGGAACCCTCAATTCCAAAGAGCAAGGGGAGCTGCTTTCGGCCATGGACCTGATCGAGAAGTCGGTCGACGTCTCGGTCGATCCATCGCTGCGCGTGAAGGATTTGGACTGGGCGATTGGGCTGCTGAAGCCGATGGCGGCAAACCCCGAAGCCAACGCATTCACCTACGCACTGCTGGCCAGCGCGAACTATAACCTGGCTAAGACGCGCGAAGAGCAGGGGCTGGCCGCCGATGCGAAGTCGGATATGCAGGATGCGATCGGCTACCTGACCAAGGCGTTCGATGGCCGGCGTCAATTGAACGACCGCCTGTTGCAAGCCGAGATCGAAGCCGATCACGCGCTGCTGGTGCGAAAGGATTTTCCGGCGGCAGTACGGCGTTATCAATCGATCACCGAGTTCAGCGAGGCCTCGCTGTTGAAGATGGCCTTGCGTGCCCACTGGATGCTGGCCGGCGTGCAGTGTGGTGACTGGGGAGCGAGCGAGGCGACCGACTTCACGCCTGATACGAAGCTGGCTCGCCAACACCTGATTCACATCCTGGCATTCTGGCCCGAGTCGGAAGAGGCCCACGTGATTCAGAAGTACATGCGATGGGATTCGGGCGACGGCAAGACCGGCACGCCCTACTTCCCGAAGGAAGGGGACTTGCTGCTGACGGCCAATTAGTTCATGGGCTTGAGGATCGAATCCTAAGGGCCGGAGGCCCGGCCGAATGTAGCCAGGGGCGTTAGCCCCTGGTTTAATTTTGCGACAAATGACTTAGCCCTGGAAGGGCGTCCGAAAGTTGTCATTCTCTTTTCGGTCGCCCTTCCAGGGCTTAAATTTCTGTGAAGATCGATACCAGGGGCTGACGCCCCTGGCTACATTCGGTCGGCCTTTCAGGCCTTAGGAGAGGGGACAGGAGAGATCCTAGTGGCTGGCTTTCGCTTGGGCGGCTAGCAGAAGTTGGGCCAGGTTCCACCAGGTGGTGGTGCCGTCTTCGGCCAGGGTTACTACGTCCATCGTGCTGGATGCGATGCGAACGAACTTCAAGCGTTCACCCGGCGACGGAAGCAGCGGCAGCGGCGCCAGCGGCTGCTGCGTCAGGTCGATGGCCAGCATGGCTCCTTCGGTGTCGACGTACACGATCCAGCGGCCGTCGGACGAAACATCGAAGTCCTCGACTAGGCCCTTGATGTCCGGCGGGCGAATGCTGGTGACCTCGCCGGTTTCGACGGAAAGAATCGACAGCGGCTGCGATTGCCCCTGGGTGCTATAGACCAGGTACTTTTGATCGTCGGTCAGTCGGCTGACGACCAGTCCCGAGCGAAGATCGGTGACCAGCTTCGATTGAGCGTTGGTATCGCTATCGGCCAGTTGAATGTCTAGCAGCTTCGTTTCCGTGAACGCGAACAGGCGGTCTTGCGAAATGGGATGAATGGCGAGGACTTCCTCGTCGAGATCGGCGACCTGAAAGTCTTTCGCGGTCGCGTCGCCGAACCCTTCGACCGGCCAGCGGCGAATGTCTCCATCGATCCCCATGGCGAAGCAGAACTTACCGTCGGGCGAAAAACCGACGGCATCGACCCGGGTCGGGAAGCTTGACTCGGCCGACTTGGTGATCGGTTGGTCCGCTTCACGAGCTGTCAGCAGGGAGACCATCTTGTGATCCTGGCCGACCAGAATAGCATCGCCCCTGGGGGACAAGGCCGAAGAGGTTACCTGGCGGAAGAGGGCCTCGCCTGGTTTTCCAAGACTGATTTCGTATGGCTTGCCGGAAGCATCGAGGGAGACGACCGCGGCCGAGCTATCCTGCATCAGGACGGCCCACGGAGCTTGGGTGGGCAGATGGATCTGATAGGGGATCGAACCGATGGCGACGTCTTCGGCGTTCTTGCCGGGTTCGTTCAGCGGAACGACTCCGAGCTTGCTGGAACCGTCGTCGCTGATCGCCGTGGCCAGACGCTTTTGCACCAGCGAATGGGTCACCACGGCAGGCGTTCCCTTCAGCTCGACCGATTCGGGAGAAGGCTTGTCTTTGAGTTCGGGGTGCAATGCCGCCGCTTTGGCGAACTCTCGGGTTGCTTCGTCCCATTTGCCTTGGGCGGCCAACTTGGTGATGTGCTCGAGCATCGACTTGGCCGGGATCGGCTCGAGATTGACTTTCCAGTCGGCGCGAGCCAGCTCGTCAAACGAGTATTCCTTGTCCAGCGGCTGATAGAGCCAGTCTTCCGAGCGAGCCGTTACACGTACCTTGTCGGTCGGCAGCAGGTCGAGATTGGCCGCGGAAGTTCCCGTTGAGGCGACGTTTTCACGCGGCTGCTCGGCAGTGATGGCGATGTCGTAGATCGTCTGTTCTGGCGAGAAGACAATCGTATGCGAAGCCAATTGCGGTCCGTTGCTGGCGCCGCCAGTACCACCGAATCCACCACCGAAGATGCCCCACAAAAGCAGGCCGATCAGCACGACGGCGGCGATGGCTCCGCCGAGCATCGCGGGGACGGGGACTGCGGATTTTGCTCCGGCGTCTGCTACTTCGACAGGGACAGCCAGCGCCTTGGCAAACTCGACGCAGTTCCTGTAGCGCTGCTTGGGATCGGTGGCGGTCGCTTTGCTGAGGACGGCTCGTTCGTGGTCGGATACCAGGGGAAACTGAAGCTTGCCGCGTACGTGAATGTCGACCAACTCGGCGAACGAAACGGTCGGCTCGAAGGGAAGCGTACCGGTTCGCAGCTGGTAGTAGGTAATCGCCAGGGCGTACTGGTCGGAACTCGAAGAGGGGATGCGCTTGATCGATTCCGGCGACATGTAACACAAGCTGCCCACGACGCTGGTGGCCTCGGTGTCGTACTCGCCAAACGCGGCCGCCACGCCGAAGTCACCGACCAGGACCGAGTCGCCGGCGAACAGCAGGTTGGCCGGTTTGATGTCGCGATGCTGGATTCCAACCTTCTCGCCGGCGACGTCGTGCACCGGCGAGTTGAGGAAGTCGATCCCACGAGCTGCCTGAAGCATGTAGTCCATCAGCTGATCGCGGGGGATGCCCCCTTCGGTGAAGCTTTTCAGGCGTTCATCCAGGCTTCCGTCGGCCAGCGTCATGCTGACTACCAGGTACTGTGGATTGCTGAGCGTCTGCGTTTGTTCGATGGCCAGCGTTTGGGACGCGGCTTCTTTCTCTTTGGTCTGGTTGCGGATCAGCAGATCGATTTCGTGATCGTCGAGAACGTCGCCATCGTAGCCCAACAGCCACATGGCATTCACGCTGCAGAGGTTGGCGTGCTTGATCCGTTTTACCGCTTGTATCGATTTTAACTCGCGAATGCCCGTCTTCTGCTGCAGTGCAATGAACTTCAGGGCGACTAGCGTTCCGCCTGGGCCATCGGCCGCCCAGACCTCGCCGAACTGTCCGCGGCCAAGAAAACGCTGAAGCCGATAACCGGGGATCGGCTTATCACCCTTGTTAAACATTGCCAGATTCCTGGTTGCATGAACGAAGAGGGGAACTGCGTGAGTTCTAGCATAGGTTGAAGTTTGGACCCACCCCACCGAAAGAGACAAGTCCAATTCCTAAGATTTCACCGATTCGCTGAGACTATGAGGGGGCAAGAAACCGCTGATTGCGAGTCGCCATTTCAAGAAAAAAAGCACGCCGACGCGGGCGAGGGAGATGTCTGGCGTCGGCGTGCTCGAGGCTTTGGATTGTTATGCGGTACGCGTTATTCTTCCTGGGCCTGTACCATCCAGAGGTGCTTCTCGAGCTGGCTGGAGGTGGCGATCAGCATGTCCTGGCTGATCAGGTCCAGGTCGTCGAGCGTTTCGATCGACTTGCGGAGTTCGCCGATGGTGGTTGCCAGGGCGTCGGCGACGGCCTGAATGGTGTCGTCGATGCCTACGAAACCGGTGGCATACTTGGCAAGGGGCGTCTCTTTGGCGACCGTCTCGCTACGACCGTCAGGCGAAAACCCAATCATGACCATACGCTCGGCCACTTCATCGGTTCCTTCCCGCGTGGTCAACAGGATTTCGTCGAGCTGCAGATGGACGGCGCGAAAGTTTTTCCCGACGACGTTCCAGTGGGCTTGTTTGAGCACCAGGGAGAGGTCGATCAGGGCGATCAAATTCTTCTGCAGCTCTTTGGCGGTTGGCTTGGCTTTATCTTCGGCGAGTACGTGTCGTTTGAATTCCATGGGTCTTCATTCTCCTGGTTGTTGAGGGCAGGAACGGATATCCCGAGCATTCAGCCGGAACATCGATTAAGTAATGAAAATTTCATGCCAAGCAGCGCGGAATCGACGGGGGGGACGTGGATATCCGCAGGTTCCTAAGATATGATCTTCCTGCAGAAAGAATGAATTAGCTTGTACGAACACGTATTTAAGTGTTTCGTTTATCAAGACCAAGAAATGATGTTTTCGGGGACATGGCCCAAATCGGGGATGGGCTGACCGCCGACCGATCGCAATGGCAGGTTGGTGACCCTTCCCCTCGGACATGATGAGTATCTTTGTTGCGCCTAAGTGCTTGAAGGGTCATGGGTTGATCGCTCTAATGGAGATGCGGTCGTGATCGGATTTCAGACCTTTCATCACCAGTCAGGCAAAGCCAAGGCCAGGAGCCCGTTAATGCCAAAATTGCTAGTGATCGATGACGACCGAACGGTCCATCGTTTGGTCGAAAAGACGTTCGAGGAGGTGGACGTTACCGTGCTGTCTTGCAGCACGGCCGAAGACGGTCTCGAACTGATTCGCGGCGAAGATCCCGATGCGCTGCTGTTGGATATCATGCTGCACGAGTCGAACGGACTGGAGCTTGCCACCCAGATCCGGCACCTCGATCCGAAGCTGCCGATCATCTTCATCACCGCCATGAATGACAGCGATACGGCCATCCAGGCGATGTCGCGCGGGGCGTACGACTACCTGCTCAAGCCGCTGAACAAACAAGACGTTCAGGACCTGGTCGAGCGGGCCTTCGATACGCGGCGGTTAATGCAGTCGCCGGTGCACATGCAGGAAGCGGCTTCTACGTCGGAAAAGGGAGATCTGCTGGTTGGCCGCAGCCAGGGCATGGTGGACGTTTACAAAAAGATCGGCCGCGTGGCGCCGCAAGACGTTGCCGTGCTGATCCTGGGGGAAAGTGGTACGGGGAAAGAGCTGATCGCCCGAGCCATCTATCACCACAGCAGCCGCCGCAACGAATGCTTCATGGCGATTAACTGCGCGGCTCTGTCGGACACTCTGCTGGAAAGCGAACTGTTCGGTCACGAGAAAGGCGCCTTCACGGGGGCCGATCGACGCCACATCGGTAAGTTCGAACAGTGCAACGGCGGTACGATTTTCCTCGACGAAATCGGGGACATGTCGCCATCGACGCAGAGCAAGGTTCTGCGGCTCTTGCAGGAGCAGAAGTTTGAACGCGTTGGTGGTACCGAGACGATCGAGACCGACGTCCGCATCATTTCGGCGACGAATCGCGATCTGGAACAGATGATTGAAGATGGCGAGTTTCGTCTCGACCTTTATCATCGGCTCAACACATTCCAAATCAATTTGCCTCCGCTTCGCGAACGGGGAGAAGACGTTCGGCTGCTGCTGGAACATTTCCTGTCGCGCTTCAACAAGTCGCTCAACAAACAGGTCTCTGGCATCTCGGACGATGCGGTCAAGCTGTTGTTGAATTACTCGTGGCCGGGCAACATTCGTGAACTTCAAGCGGTGCTGCGCAAGGCCATGCTGATGGCGATGGGACCGGTGCTCGTTCCCGAGTTCTTTCCAAGCGAACTGAAGGCAAACGGTACAGCCGAAACGCCGATTACCCAAGAGAAGAGCGAAGTCAGTCCTGGGGCGGACTTCAACAAGTTTCTACGCGCTCTTGAGGCATCTGATTCGACGGAGATGTACGCCGAAGCACTGGAATGGATGGAACGCCAGCTACTGACGCGCGTATTGACGGTCACCGAGGGGAATCAGTCGAAAGCCGCCGAACGCCTGGGGATTACCCGCGGAAGCCTGCGGAACAAGATTCGGTCGCTCAATATTTCGATCGACCATGTCATCAATTCCGATGACTAGTTCGTGGGCATGGTCGACGTCCGGCCGTCGCGCGGTGCCGTGCATTTTCCGAAGCGACACAGACGTTCACGCACTTCCAGCAGGTGATCGAGCTGGCGTGCGAGGCGGCGTCGCCACTTAATGTCGGTGATTTGTTCGATGAGCATTCGAAAGCGGCGAATCATCCGGTCTTCATTCTGGATAATCTCGCACAGAAGATGCTGTGAATTCGAGAAGTCGCCGAATCTCCGAAGGCGTGCGCCAAGCGAGTAGATCTGGTTCAAAAAGGGAGAAGGCTGAGTGGGAGGATCTTGGGCGATGGTGTGCGACATTAGTCGCAGCTGTCTCTCGACTTCGCCATGCTGATGAGCGAGTGAGAAAAGTTGCTGCGCTACATCCGTATCGGTGACCTTCCCTGCCGAGTCAACAAGTACCATCTGAAACTCGTGCAGCCCTTGAATTACTTCTGCCACAATCGGCGATACGTTGTTTCTGTCCGTTGCGTGCGTGTCCATGATGATCTCAATGACTGGGGTGAGCTGAGGTCCGCTAGTGACGAGGCCATCTCGTCGTGCGGCGATGGTTGTTGGCTCCTGGAAAGGTGACTCCGTGGTAGGTCAGATTCGGTGGGCCAGGAGGGTTGAAGCGTCAACCCTCCCGTCCAACTTTCCTATTAGGAAACGGGGCGTCGAACGACACCCGTAATCAGGCTGATCAGGAACAAAACGAGAAATACGAAGAACAAGATCTTCGCGATACCAGTGGCCGCACCGGCAACGCCACCAAAACCAAGAGCAGCAGCAATCAGTGCGATCACGAGAAACATAATGGCCCAACTTAACATGGCTCGATTCCTTATCTGGAAGAAGTGATTGATTCTTTTCAAAGCCGGCGAGTGAGTTACTTAGCTGCCGGCTTAGTTCTGCAAACACTCATCGCAGATTGCGTGCCAAATGAGACTTGCGTACCGTATCCCTCGCAAAAAATAGAGGCAAATCGGCTAACGAATCGATATCACGCCCGCAGCTGGTCGACGGCGGGCCAGATCGTGCCCAGATTGGTTTTGGACAAACCAGATAGAGTTACGGGCGATAATTTTGCAGCGCCGCGTCGAGCCGTTCCATTTCGCTCTGAAGCAGTCGTAACGCTTCGGCGGCTTTGGCAAGCTCGCCGTTCTTGCCGATGCGTTCCAAGCTGTACGACGCGTTGACGACCCGCTGGGCTCCGAGATTCGCGGCCAGTCCTTTCAGGTTATGAGCCGCACGATGAAGATCACCGGTGGCCTTGGTCTGGATCGCCTCCTCGATTTGCTGGACCAGTTGCCTGGCGTCCTCGTCGTAGTAGACGATGAACTCCTGAAAGAGTTCGGCATCGTTTCCAAGGCGTTTCATCGCCCCGGCGTAGTCGATGATCGGCGTCGGGTGTGAACTGAAGCTGTCGTCGACTTCGTGCTGGTTGGCCTGGGTCGCGAAGCGATCTTCCGCGACGCTTTCAATCAGGCCCAACAACTGTTTGACGTCGAGCGGTTTCGCGACGTAGGCGTCCATGCCCGCCTCCAGGCATTTTTCGCGGTCGCCGCGCATAGCGTGGGCGGTCATGGCGATGATGGGCGTCGCGCTATTCGCATCGCGTTCCAACGCTCGAATCACGCTGGTGGCCTGAAAGCCATCGAGAATCGGCATCTGCACGTCCATCAGTACGACGTCGAACGTCTGCTTTTTGAACAATTCGACGGCTTCTCGGCCATTTTGCGCGACGGTCACGCTGTGCCCTCGCTTCTTGAGCATCGTCGTCACGACCTTTTGATTGGCTGGCGTATCTTCCGCCAATAGCACCGACAGGGAAGCGAGCGGTTGTCCGCTCCCCGCGGCCGTGGTCGGCGGAGGAGCCTGGGGCGTGGCGAGTCGCATGGCCCGCAAGATGGAGCGAATCAAGTCGGTCTGCGTGACCGGCTTTTGCACGAACGCCGCGATGTCGGTGGACGCTTCGTTCTCGCGAAATTCTTTCCGATCGGCCGAGGAAACCATCAAGATGACCGGCGACTCCGAATCGGGTCGAAGCTTGCGAACTTCCCGAGAAAGCTCGTACCCGTCCATGCCCGGCATGAGGGCGTCGACGATGATCAAAGGAAACGACATATCGTTTTCAAGATTTTGCCGTAAGATACCAATCGCTTGCTGTGCGTCGTTGGCCGTGATGGGTTTCATGCCCCAGGTGGTTAACGTTTCGGCGATGATTTTACGATTGGTGGCGTTGTCGTCGACGACCAGCACCGGCAACTCGCGCAGCTTTTCGAACGGCAGCGAGTCGATCGTGTCCATGTTTTGGCTGATCGGCAGATCGAAAGAAAGTCGGAACGAAAAATTGCTTCCCTGTCCCACCTCGCTCTGCAGCGACAAGCGGCCACCCATCATACGCAGTAGTTCGGAACTGATCGCCAGGCCGAGGCCGGTGCCGCCGTGAATGCGCGTCGAGGAGGAATCGACCTGGGTAAACGGCTCGAGAATCCGCTGTTGTTCTTCCACGGGGATGCCAATCCCGGTGTCCTTCACCGCGAAGCGAAAGCGTGCTTCATCAGGCCAGATGCGAACGACTTCGACCGAGACGACGATTTCTCCCTGGTCGGTGAATTTGATGGCATTGCTGATTAGATTGGTCAGAATCTGTCGCAGGCGGATGCCGTCGCCGATTACCTCGCGGGGTAGATCGCGGGGAATGCGGCAGACCAGTTCCAGCCCTTTGGCGAACGCCTGACTGGAGAGGGTCTTGATCGATTCCTCAACGACGTCGGCCAGGATGAAGTTTTCTTTGACGATCGAAAACTTGCCTGACTCGAGCTTGGAGAAATCGAGAATGTCGTTCAACAGAGTCAGAAGCGAATGGGCCGAATCGTTGGCGGTTTCTAAATAATCACGCAATTGTGGCGTCAGATCTTCATCCAACGCCATCGAGGTCATGCCGATGATGGCATTCATCGGCGTGCGAAGTTCGTGGCTGACATTGGCCAGGAACTCGGCCCGCGTGCGACTGGCGCGAATGGCCGAATCGCGGGCACGCTGCAGTTCCTCTTCGGCTCGCCGGCGTTCGGTTATGTCGCGTTCGATCGTGGAGGAGCCAACCACCTGTCCGGTCGAGTCAACCACCGGCGACATGGTCACGCTCACCGCGATCTTGCGACCATCTTTGCGAACGCGAATCGTTTCGAATTCCTCCAGACGTCTGCCCAGCGCAATCGCCTCCAGGATTTCCGGCTCTTCGTTCTCTTGATCGTCGGGAAGAACTAGCTCGGACGTCTGCCCGACCGCTTCTTCCGCCGAGTAGCCATAAACGAGTTCTGCGCCGTAGTTCCAACTGGTGATGCGGCCGTCGAGCGACTTGCCGATGATGGCGTCGTACGAGGAGTCCACAATCGCGGCCAGCCGGGCACGCTGCTGCTCAAACCGCCGCGACTGGGCGACCTTTCCCATCTCTTCGCCAACGCGTCGCACGATGTCGAGCAGTCCCTGGTCTTGTTCGACCTTTTCGGTATGAAAGAACTCGAGAATGGTGACGACGTCTCCGTCGGCAATCACCGGAAAGCCGAATGCACTACGGATCGGAATGCCGTCGTGTGATCGCATGCGGATCATCGCCGAGATTTCCGACTCCTCCATCCAAACAGGCTCGCGGCGTTTCCAAATCGTGCCAGGCAGGCCTTCGCCGTAACGAAATTGAGTGGCTTGCGTCCTCTTGACGAAGTCGGAAATGTCGAGCCCCGATTCCATATGCCAGATGTGGGAAGAAGAAAGCATCAGCCCCGAATCGTACGGCATCCAGACATGGCCAAAGGGCCACTCGATCTGCGTACAGATCAAATCCAAGAGCCGTTTCAGGGATTCGGCGAACGTTTCAGCGGTAACGGCGTGCGAAGTTGCTTGGCTGAGAAGCTCCGCTTCGAGCAACTTCTTGCTGTGAAGCTCTTCTTCCTGGCGCCACTCGGTGATGTCTCGTACGAACGCGTTGAAGTACGTCTTGTCCGAGATCGTGACGCGACTGATCGAAAGTTCGACTGGCAGGAGATTGCCATTCGCGCGACGCGCGACCAGTTCAATCCGCTGTCCGTTGCTCTGGGTATCGGTCAGCGTTCGAATGCTGGAGATGATCTCCTGCAAATCCTCCGCTTTGAATAAATCGGTCAAGCGGAGGCGAGAAACCCTTTCCGGCCAAAGGAAAGTCGTATTCGCTTTGGCATTCCAATCGACGATCGCCCCAGCGTCGTCGATGGCAATGATGGCGTCCGGGGATGCGTCAAGAATAGACCTCAGCCGTTCGTCCCAAAGCTTTCCGGCGGGCTTGTTCAACGACATCGGGGTTTATGACCTAACTCTTTTAGTGTCCAACACTAGCCATCGAGATCCTCGTGGATCGTTCCATCGTTCCAAAATGGTTGGCTAATCGTTTAATCTTCGTCGCATGACCTTACCATTTCCCCGCGTTTTTGAAACCATGTCTCTTCCAAGATGCGTCAAGGGTAAGGTTCGCGCAGCAATTGCTTCCTATCAGAACAGCAAGATGAGAAGCAGCACAATGATCAGGATCGTGGCGATACCGCCACTGGGAGCATAGCCCCAGTTTCGACTGTGAGGCCAAGCCGGAATCGCTCCCATCAGAATCATGATCAAGACAATTAGTAAGACGATTTCTAGCAGACCCATGGTGGAATCTCCTGCGCTATTGGGGGTGTTTGAACCAGGTAACTCGTATTGAGCAAAAGGTGTACCAAACTCAGGGGTCCGCTGGATATTCGCGTGATTTATCGATTTGATGGGCTCATAGCCAGGCAATAGCTTGCTAAATTCGCCCCGTTGATCGAATAGAAATCAATCTGATCCGAAACACGACGCTAGAGACGGCATCGTCAGTCGTAACCTCAAGTCGGACTACCGCCGGTGGCCTGATCAGGCGTCTTGGCATGCGACGTGCATCTTGGGTTGGCAGCCACGCTCACGATTAGGTCTGACTGAGATCCGAGTCGACCCGATCCGAGGTAGTCATTCAACCACCTAGTTAAGGAACAAAAAACATGAAAAGTCGCAATAAGGGTAATGCACTCGTTGGAATCTTGGCAACGATCGCCGTGCTTGTTGTCTTGTTTGCGGGCCTAGGCCTGACATTCGGTTGGGTCACGCTCAGTGACTCGCCTGACAAGAGCACGATCGAACTGAACAAGACCGAATTGAAAGAAGACACCGATCAGGCCGTGAAGGCCACCGAAAAGTTCATTCAGGACTCCGCGGAATCGGTCGAACAGGCAGCCGAAGAAACTTCGGAGAGTCTGACGAAGGACAGCGACCAGGAAACCATCACCCCGGTTCCTGAAGAGCCAGAGCCGCAGCCGGTTGAGCCGGACAGCGAAAACTTGTAACGGCTGACGGTCGACGAACGTCCAGTGGAAGGGTCATCGATCACCCATCGATGACCCTTTCTTCGTTCTTGCTTACCTTCTTGCGACCACCGCGCGCGGAGGCCGACCAGTTTGTCTTGAAAGGGAGAGCGAATCACACGGAGTTTCCCGAATGGCATGCTGATTGCAACTAACAGAGATACTTCTCGGATTGTCCAAGAAGGATCGCCGATTGGCGAATAGCCGGAATATCGGTGCCCATGAGGAGAAGGATTATGTCACTCGAAACCAAAACCAAGCTAACGGCGGAGACGCTCTCGATCGTGCAAGAGTTGGTCAAGATCAACGTCGACAGCCGAGACACCTTTCTGGAACTCGCCGACGTCACGGGAAATGCCTCGGTGGCCATCATGTTTCGCGAGCTTGCGGGCGAGCGAAATCGAAACGTTGCCGAGTTGGAATCACTCATGAATTTCAATCGCGAGAAGCCTGATGAATCGGCTAGCGTCGCCGCCACCTACCACCGCATTCTGATTGGTCTGCGAAGTGCGCTGGGCGCCGGTACGGCGACCATGCTGAACGAAGCGGAATCGGCCGAACAGAAGATTCAAGATAAATACGAAGAGGTCCTGAAACGCGAGCCTGGCTCGGCCGTCAGCGACATTCTTCATCGCCAATATGGGGCGGTTCGAGCGGCTCATGAACGAGTGCGTGCCATTCGTGATGCCCACCGCCGAGCATCCTGACGCGGGGAACGAGTACTTCCTCGCATCGTTACTTTGAATTCGACCTTTCTACGAAGGAAATTTACCAATGACCGCTGTTACCAAAAACGAAGGAACTGCTGACGTTATTCGCATTTTGTTGGCCATCGTCCTCCCGCCAGTCGGTGTGTTCTTTGAAGTGGGGCTTGGGCTTCACTTCTGGCTGAATATCCTGCTGACGCTGTTTGGCTACATCCCCGGTATCATCCACGCCGTCTGGGTGATCCTGCGAAAGTAATCGTCAGATAAACGCACACGGCGCCCATGTTTTCGCTTAGCTGGCGCGGCGAAAGCATGGGCGTTGTTGTTTCTTGCTTCTGAAGGCTAACCACCGGTGAAGTGGTGCTTGCTGTAGATCGGCAGATGCCGGTAATAGACTTCCAGCATGTAAGTGCACAGACAGGTCATGAACAGGCGGCCTGCTTTCACCCCATTGTCGTCACGAGCCGGGTCCCAGCTTCCTTTCTCGCGGCCGCGCTTCTCTTGATTCTCGGGAATGATTTGCCGCATGTCCTTGTTCCAGTTTCGCCAGGCATCCCCTTCCAGGTGATGGGCAACCTGGGTGGCGTAGTACCAGTAGTAGACGTCCGGCTGTTCCCATTGGATGGGATTGTCCAGCAGGTAGTCCATCCCTTCCACCAGCCGCGGGTCGTCCTGGTTCCAGCCCCGATATTGTCGACAAAGAAGCCCCTCGGCGGTCATCGTGGGTGTTGCCTTTTCGGCCCGGGAGTCGCGGTATTGATAGCGGCTACCAAGCGTGAAGCCTTGTCCCTCGATTGGCTTCGAGGCGACCGTTTCCAGGAATTGATCGACGTTGATTAGCGCCTCCTCAGGCACGTCGAGATTCCCCATTCGAGCACTTTGCAGCGCCATCAGAAACCAACCGGTCACCGACAGATCGGACTCAACCCCAGGCGTATACCGCCAGCCCCCTTCGGGTGCCTGCCATTGGAGGGAGTAATTGATCGCCGCTTGGGCCCTGGGCTTCAACTCTTCGTCGCCGGTCATCGCGTACAGTTCGCATAGGGCGATCGTCGCTTGAGCCTGCGTGTAGGGGCGATGCTGATTCGGTATCGAGCCTCCTTGCAGAAAGCTTCCGTCCGCGTCGAGTTGCCGGAAGAGATATTTCCAACCCTTCTCGACGGTGGCGGCGTGGGTCCCGGCTCGATCAGTGTGGCCGGCCCCTTGGAACGCCAGCAGAGCCATCGCGGTGGCGGAAACTTTGTTCTCGATGCTCGATCCGTCGGAATAGTCCCCCTTTAAGCTCCACGAACCATCTTTCATCTGGTTGCGCTTGAGCCAATCGAGCGCGTCGGCGACGGCCTGTTCGGTGGTTGCGTTGCCGCCGTACGCTTTGAGCAGCACGCGCCGCGTGGCCCCATCGCCCCGTGCTTTCAGGTCGACGCCAGGCGTATCTTGATCGTCCAGCTTGGCCGCCTCGGTGCCGATCAGTTCGACATTCATCAGCGACTTGGGCATCGGCATCTCTCGCGAATCGATCAGCGTCTCGAGCGCCCCGGAGTTGGCATCGACTTCAAACTCTTCCGTGTCGAGGACCAGGATCTCGTGTTCGAGTTGTTCGCCGAGTTCCTCGGAGTAGGTCGCCTCGACGGTATGCACGTCCTGATGGTAGGTGGCCACCGTGAACAGAGCCAGCACGATCACGATGGCGAAGTGAATCACCAGGCTCACCGCCCAGGCCGGTGTCTCGTGAATCGCGAGACCGCGAATCTTATTGATCAGCGGCTCGTCATCGGTCGCGTCGGTCTCGACCAGCGAAGCGACTTCGGCGGGCTTCTCGACGATGGGGATCTCGGGATGCCAGCGGTGCTTCCTGGCGTGTGTTTCGGAAGGAGACGCTTCGGAAGCAGGCTGTGCAGGTTGTGGTCTCGGCTTCGACTTTTCTGGCGACGAGGCCGGGGCTTTCGACTCGACCGCTTCCTGGCGTTTTTCAGCGGAAGGAGCAGGCTGTTCGACAGGCTTTGACTTGGGTTTGGGCTCCGCGGCCGGTTTCTGCTCGGCCTTCAGAGTCGGCTTCTTCGCTTTCGCGGCGGGGGGAACCTTTTCAACCCTTTTCGGCTTCTCGGCCGGTGATGGGTTGGTGGAATTCTCTTGCGGCTCTTTAGCAGCTTCCTCCTTCGGTGCAGGGGAGGGAGGCGTCTGAGGAGACAGCGGGACCTTGTTGTTCTTTTTGGGTGCCGGCGTCTTCAGAGGCTGAGCATTAGGATTACTGATCGGCGCGGGAGAAGTGGGAACGACATTCCAAGCGTCGGTGCTCGAAGGGGCACTGCCGAACGAAATCGGGGCCTTCTTGGGGCTTTGGCCGCCGGGACTCTGATCTGCACCCGGCTTACCGGCGTCGTGCGAGTCTTTTGGCGAAGTGTTGTCGTCTCCAGTCACGTAATCGTGAACTCCCTGTTAAATGCCGCAATCCCTTGCAATTTTAGCGCTTAGGAGAATTTAGGTGCCAATTATCCTCGCGCCAAAGCAATGATATCCCTTTCCGGAATGAAGGACACAGTCGTAGTCGGTGAATATAACGATTGTGCCAGGAATTCCAGGGAAAAATGACGCAAGCCCCGCCAACCACACCAAAACGACCAGAAAAGCCCGTCGGCCCCCTGGACAAAGAATGCCCTTTACCTAAAATTCAACATCTCACAAACGACGTAATAAGTCGTTTGTACTCATTGACGCGGGGTGGAGCAGCTAGGTAGCTCGCGAGGCTCATAACCTCGAGGTCGTCGGTTCAAATCCGGCCCCCGCCACTTAAACCCTGGTTTAGCAAATAAAGCTCAACCAGGGTTTTTTCGTGCCTCCGCTGGGGATGGGATAGAAGTGTGGCGTTTTATCCCGTGAACTCGCAACGAGTTGTGAAGACGCGGTTTCTCTACGCCGCTGTCTCTGTCTAAGAGAGACAGAACCCGGCAGTTCTCACCGCGACCAACGGACGGCTGAAAATGGCGTTTGTCTCACCGATTTGCCAGAGACATTACCGTCGGGTTAATAGGGTGTTGGGTTCGGTAGAGCGAGGCAGACGCGAACTGTGGGTCAAATGCATCTTATCTTCGCGCGTTCTCGGTCGCATTTGCCTACCCAGGTCGGTTCGTCCTGGAGCGTGCATGAAGTTCCAGGGCTTAGCTCATCTAATCGAGGCGGGCTATGACATCCGCATGGTACAGGAATTCCTTGGTCAAAGTGACGTTAGGACGAAGATGATTTATACTCACGTTTTGAACCACGGAGGCCGTGGCGTCCGCAGCCCGGCTCATTTTGACAGCCTGGATTCCGAATAACGTGCGCACGTTATTCGGAATGGTTCTGAATTAACACTAGTTCTGCCTTAGATCCACCGACATGCCAGCTCGATCCGAATCACTGGTAACCGCAGGACTCGACGACTACCGATTTGTCGCTTCGTTGCATGTCCAACATCCTTCGGTAGATCCTAATGAGGTGACAGTCGCGCTCAAGCAGGAACCCAAAAGCGTGAAACGGCGTGGCGAGCGGCGGAGAAGACCGGACGGAGACCTGCTTACCGGAAACTACGATGAAAACCACTGGAGTGTTGATCTCGAAATCGTTGCCGGTCACGACGTTCCGGAATTCCTACGATACCTGATTAACACACCAACATCCGATGCGATGGACTTGACCCGAAGAATAGACGACACTGGCGGGTCAGTTACGGTATTCATAGGGGTGTTTGCAGACCGACTCTGCGACTTTGAGATACCAGCATCTACCCTGCGTCAACTAGGCGACGCCGGCGTTTCTGTCCGGCTCGACTACTACGGCGTTAGCAACGAACAAAACAGCGACGCGGCAGAACAAAGCGGTGAACGGGAGCCGCCGGTGATGCGGGATTTGAAATCATAGTTTTTTGGCGGCGACCCCATTACCGCCGTCGTGCTTGCCCGGTACTTGGCTGATCGTTGTGAGGCCCGCCTTTCAAGATGCGTAATGAGGGCGTGTCCTTAGTCGCAGGTAAAATGACGGTTCGTCTAAGTTTTCATGAAACACGAGATCTTGCGATCCTGAACATCGCGTTTACATGAATGGCCTTTAGTTGATTTTGATTACCGGGGCCGAGTCCGCGAGTGTGGCTACAAGTTCGCGACGAAGTGTCAGTGCCTCAAGCCAATTATGTAAGTGAATCCCGTCCGGCTTGGTTGTACTCTGATCCAGCAAATTATTGACTTGGCCGAGCCACATTCGCGCGGCATCCTCTTCCTCCAGGCTTAGGTTTGCACGCGAAAGCCAGACCCACGTAATAATGCAGTCCTCTGGCCGCGAATTGGCACGGAGACTCTGCTCTAGCACAGCAATTGCCTCCCGATGTTTTTTTTGTCGACAAAGTAACGCGCCCCGCTGCGTCAGAGACCAAAAGGTCTCGGCGTGCAGATCCAGTTCCGGCATCCCCTCTTCTGCGGCTCGTGCCAATTCTTGATCTGTACCTCTCACGAGCGTACATGCTCGCGCCACCAGAAATCTGCGTAAGTTGTCTTTCTCGCACCGATCAAGCATCGCGGTGCACACCTCGCGGTGGCCCGTTGCATCGTCTGCCAAAATGCGAACCGCAGCGTATTCAAACCACACTTCCGTATTGATGGCGTAGCCTCCAGCGATCGCGTCAGCGTAAGACTCGACCGCGAGCGGCCACTGTTGCTTTGCGGCTGCTGACCGGCCGCGGCACAGGCGAAGCACGGCGGCTGTTCCCTCGTGCTTCATAATTGGGGAGTTTGCAGCCAGGGCATCTCGTTGTGCAGCAAGTGCCTCATCCCAGCGTTCTGAAGCTGCCAGCGCGCTAATCAGAATCTGCCAACTCGTCGGATACTCTGGGCGAAGCGAGATAGCTCGGCGAAGTGACACAATTGCCGCCTCCGAGTTCGCGTTTGAAAGCTGCGCACGACCCAACCAGGTCCAAGCGACAAAGTGCGTTGGCTTCAGAGCAACAGCCGCCCGAAAGTACTGGATCGCCTCGGCGTTTTTATTCTGATGTGAGAGAACATGACCAAGCTCGAGGTTTACCCAGAAGTCTGAGGGATCACGTAGGTGAGCTTCTCGCAAGATCTCGATCGCAGTGTGGTTGTGATTTAACGAGCTGAGCAGAAATCCGACCATAACCATCTGATGGCTCAATGGGGGTGGTTGGGCGGTTGAAGCATCGTTGACAAGTCGCTGGAGACTCGGAAGATCCTTCCAGGTAGCTGGGTCCCGAAAGCGGTCCTGCCAGTGGCTCGGTGCTGCAGTGCGACCCATGCTTAGAAGCCTTCGCAGTTCGGAGTCGTCAGCATTGAAGTTTTCCGTGAAGGCAGCGTAGTCCAAAGCCATCAGAAGTTCTTCGCGAAGGGATGACTCACTGATACGCAAAGCAGCTGTTTTCACCTCAACGTCGCTTCCAATCCCAAAGCGGTGAAAGACTTTGGCGTAGGCGTCGCGGGCGGGTAAGTAGTTGTAGCCCGCATCGTTGGGCTCTGGAAAACTTTGGCGGATGCGTTCGAGTTCTTCAGCAATCTCGAACTCCTCCGCCGCCGCAGTTAGTCTAATTTCGAGATCCGATGATTGAGCGTCTTCTAGACGTGTCCTCGCTGTGCGTAGTACGCCCTTGGCATCCGACCATTGCCGGCTTCTAACTAATTGCGAGAGCAGCGGTAACGAGGATGTGATGTATTTTCGCGCTCCCTCACGACGAACAATTTCTTCGGTGTGCCGAGCGTGCTCCAGTTGTTGAATCCAGAATCCCCCGGTAATAGCTCCGGTAAGAGCGATGACGGATACTACCATAGCAACGGAAATGGCAGGACGTCGCCTACACCATTTGAACGTCCGCTCTGCGAAACTGATAGGTCTTGCATGAATTGGCTCACCACTCAGGAAGCGATTGAGGTCGTCGGCAAGGTCTGCCGCACTTAGATATCGTCTCGTAGGATCCTTCTGAAGACATTTAAGACAGATCGTCTGCAAATCGCATGGCACACGCGAGTTTAACTGCGAAGGTGACACGGGGTCATCATGGATAACCTGCTGAAGGGTCTCGGCGGAAGTCTCGGCTTTGAAGGGCGGACGTCCAGTAAGTAGCTCATAGAGGACGGCTCCTAACGAGTAGATATCGACCGTTGGCTGAATCGCGTTGCGTTCGCCGGCGGCTTGCTCGGGGGCCATATAACTGGGCGTGCCGGCACGTGGTACTTTCGTTGATCTAGTCGAGTCGAGTTCAACCCTTCTCGAAAGACTGAAGTCTCCGATTTTTGTGGTCTGGTCCTCGTTGAGAAGAATATTGCCAGGCTTCAGGTCGCGATGAACGATGCCTGCAAGATGCGCCGCATGGATCGCATCGGCCAGCACGCGAACGAGATCCGCCGCATCCTTTGCGGGGCGTGGTTTCCCCTGGAGCATTTGGGCGAGATCCCCTTTCTCGAGAAGCTCCATGGAGTAGTAGGGAAAGCCGTCATGCTCCGCGACGTCATATACCTGTACGATGTTGGGATGACGCAAAGCCGCGACATTCTGAGCTTCGCGCAGCAAGCATTCCAAGTCCTCACGGGATGCGTACGCCCCAAGCAGCACCATCTTGATCGCGACCAACCGGTTGAGTTTGAGGTGCCGAGCGCGGTATACGACCCCCATTCCTCCCGTGCCAATGACATCGAGAACTTCGTATCCGGGGATCTCGGGAAGGCGATCATTGCTCTGGAAACTGTCCCGCAGCAAACGTCGGGTCGGGCTTGTGCCTGCAACAGGTGTGGGAAACATCGCCTCCATCTCGGCATGAACTCCGCGTAATCGGTGCAGCCGTTCTTCAAGTATTCGCTCAAGTACGATGTCGCCGCCACTCACCTCACGAGGCAATTTGTTCGTCTCAAGTATCTCCTCAAGGAGCGCACGGATTTGAGCCTCATCACGTGGTGAAGGCTTGTCGGCGGGACCATCGTTACGGGGCGTCGATTCACCCACAGGCTAACTCCTTTAGGCATCAGGGGGACGAAGATCGCTAAGCTGCTCACTCAAGATCACGAGACCGCGATTCAGGCGGCGCTGCACTGTCTTGCTCGAAACCTGAAGGATCTCAGCGGTCTCACTCTGCGTGATACCTTGGATACGAACCAACTCGAAAACTTCGCGTTCTTCGGCCGGGAGATTCTCGATCGCTTCCAGCATTCTGATCGCATCGGCCCCGAGAATCGATCCTGAAGTTTCCGGAGAGGGAATGGCGTCCTCGTAGAGCTCAGGCATTTGTGCCTGTTGATCTAAGCGTCGGGCCAGGTCATTTAGTTCCCATCGCATGTGGCGATTTGCCAGCGCGAAGAACTGCCTGGGGGTCTCGGGGTGCACGCTCCGCATGGCTTTGAGGAGTCGCTCAACGATCGCGCTCAGCATCTCTTCCGACTGAAGACTCATGGGGGGGCGCAACAGTCGAGGATACCGGCGAACCAGCATCGTAGTGCATAGCGTTTGCAAACGAGCGGCCGACCTTTCTAGCAAGGCACGTACGATCGGTTCGGACGGGGCATCTCCACCGAGTTCCCGCAAGTATTTCTGAACTTCGATCGTCGTGTTTCCCTGGTCCATGCCTGGATTATAGGCCTGCTATTGCTGCTGAGCGAGTGTCAAATCCAGGGATGTCCACCTCTCACGCTCAGGATAAGTAGCTGGAGTCGAGTGGCCCAGCAATTCGCTTACTCGAAGGAATCTCGCCATGACCAAGACTGGGCTTCAAGCTCTCCTAACTCCTGAAGAAAGCGCACTTCTGCTCATTGATCACCAGCCCTTTCAGTTCGCAAACCTACATAGCCACGAGCCGACGATGGTCGTCAACAATGTTGTCGGATTGGCCAAAGGAGCCAAAGTATTCGGTGTGCCAACGATCCTTACCACCGTGCTCGAAGAACGTGGTGGCCTGCTGATCAAAGGTTTACAAGAGGTATTTCCCGAACAAAAGCCCATCAATCGAACGCTTATCAATACCTGGGAAGACCATCGCGTTGTGGAAGCGATTGAGAAAACAGGACGAAGGAAGCTAGTCGTCGCGGCTTTATGGACAGAGATCTGCCTCGCGATGCCGGTCATTCAAGCCTTGGGGGACGGTTATGAAGTTTTCATTGTCACCGACGCTTCCGGCGGAGTCACCCTCGAAGCTCACGAAATGGCGGTTCGCCGGATGGTCCAAGCCGGTGCGGTACCGCTCACCTGGCTGGCCGTTGTTTCGGAGTGGCAGCGTGATTGGGCGAGAGAAAGCACGCTCCCTGGCATGGTCGAAATTATGACAGATCATGGTGGCGGGAGCGGAGTTGCGTTCGCCTGGGAAATGCAACTGCTTGGTTCAAGCCCCAGATGAGCTGACTTTGGCGGAAATTTTCCCGTCGGACCACGTGTAACCCAAACTTACTGAAACAAAAAAGGATCAGGAAATTCATATCATGGCAAACATCGCTTCTCATACCGACGGCGGCTTACTGACCAAGGACAATTGTGCCCTTGCGTTTATTGACCTTCAACCTCAAATGTCATTTGGCGTTGCTAGCGGTATCGACCGGCAATTGCTCGTCAATAACGTTCTCATGCTCGCCAAGGGAGCCAAGGAATTTGACGTTCCGACGATCATTACGACCGTCGAAACGGAGTCGTTCAGCGGGCCGACATGGCCGCAACTACTCGACGTGTTCCCCGACCATACGCCGATCGAACGAACCGGCATGAACTCTTGGGACACGCAAGCGTTTCGCGATGCCATCAAGGCGACCGGTAAGAAGAATATCATTCTTTCCGGACTCTGGACCGAAGTCTGTATCACTTGGCCGACACTTAACATGTTGGCCGAAGGGTACAACATTTACGTTGTGGACGACGCTTGTGCCGGTACGTCGCCGGCTGCCCATGAGGCGGCTCTTTCGCGGATGGTTCAGGCCGGTGCGGTACGAATGACAACGGTCGCTACCGTGCTTGAATTCCAACGCGACTGGGCCGACAAGACGCATTACAACGCGTTGATGGATCTCTTTCGTGAGCATGGTGGCGGATACGGCGTTGGTATCGAGTATGCCTATACGATGGTCCATAAGGCTCCTCCGGCCCGCAAGTCTCTGAAGTAACGGCTGCTAAGAACAACCGGTAATGCGGAGCAGCCATAAGTTGAGTGCTCCGTATGCCATTAATTGTCGAGGCTTCAATGGACAGTATTCATGTTGCCGTGACGAGGCAAGTCAAGCCGGGTTGTGAGGAAGAATTCGAGCACGCTTTGCGAGAGTTTGCCCGCGAGTCACTGCGCGAGCCAGGCACGACTGGCGTACACCTGATCGAACCGGTTCCGGGAACCAATGGGTGCGAATACGGCATGCTTCGATCTTTCGACAGTGAAGATGCAAGCCGCCGCTTTTACCAATCGGAGATCTTCCTTCAGTGGCAGAAGCGAGCCGAACCTCTCGTGGTCGGAGATTCGGCAGTTCGACGACTGCATGGCTTGGAGGCTTTTTTCCGTGAATCAAAACACGCGCCTCCTCGTTGGAAGATGGCACTCGTTACTTGGCTTGGCGTCTTTCCAACGGTATTGCTCTGGTCGTCTGCGTTACCGCCATTGCTGGTCGTCATGCCGAAACTGATCGTTGCGGCGATCGTCAATATTTTCGTCGTAGTCACGCTTACCTGGGCTGTTATGCCACTACTCACCAAGCTTTTGGCCGGATGGCTACAGGCGTCGAGTAAAAAATAACTCAAACCAACAAGGCTGGAACCATGGCTGCACAGCTAATCTTACACAATGGCAAAATCACAACACAGGCCGCTGACCGACCTGACGTCGAAGCTATTGCTATCGAAAATGGAAATGTGTTGGCAATTGGTACGAATGATGAGATCCTTGCCCTCGCTGACATGTCGACTAAGACGATTGATCTTAAGAACCGACGGGTGATTCCAGGTCTTAATGATTCTCATTTGCACGTGATTCGAGCCGGACTTTTTTACAACCTAGAACTTCGCTGGGACGGCGTACCTAGTCTTTCACAAGCATTGGAACAGCTTAAGCAGCAGGCCGACAACACGCCGCCGCCGCAATGGGTCCGCGTTATCGGCGGCTGGAACGAGTTTCAATTCAAAGAGGGGCGGATGCCGTCTCTAGATGAAATTAACAAAGCAGCCCCCAATACGCCCGTTTTCCTATTGCACTTATACGATTCGGCACTGTTGAATCAGGCCGCGCTCCGCGTGCTTGGTTTCGATCGCAACACGCCGAACCCTCCCGGCGGACTGATCGCCCGCGACTCCAAAGGCAACCCGACCGGGCTATTGATCGCCGAGCCGAGCGCTCTAATTCTCTATTCGACGATCGCCAACGCCCCGAAACTATCAATGGAGGATCAGCTAAACTCGACTCGACATTATCTCCGAGAACTGAATCGGTTCGGAGTGACGAGTGTGTCCGATGCCGGTGGAGGGGGCCAAAATTATCCAGAAGACTACTCCGTGGTGAAGAAGCTCGATCAAGACGGTCACCTCACGGTACGGATTGCCTACAGCTTGTTTGCCCAGAAGCCGGGCGAAGAGTTGGATGACTACAGTCGCTGGCTTGGCATGACGAAACCAGGCGATGGGAGCGACCTGCTCCGCGTGAACGGTGCTGGGGAGAACTTGGTCTGGAGTGCCGCTGACTTTGAAAATTTCCTGCAACCACGACCAGACCTGCGTCCTATCATGGAATACGAGTTGGAAGCCGTCGTGAGCAAGCTCGCCGAATCACGCTGGCCGTGGAGAATCCATGCGAGCTATGACGAGTCGATTGGTCGATTCCTAGACATTTTCGAACGCGTCCACCGCGATAATCCGATCGACAAGCTTCGCTGGTTCATCGACCATGCCGAAACGGTTTCGGAGAAGAATCTGGAACGGATTCAGGCATTAGGTGGCGGCATCGCCACCCAGCACCGTATGGCCTATCAGGGCGAGTATTACATTCGCCGCTATGGGGTAGAGTCAGCAAAGCGACGACCTCCTCTCAGGCGGATGTTGCAAATGGGTTTGCCCGTGGGAGCTGGTACCGATGGCACCCGTGTGGCGAGCTACCATCCTTGGACCTCCCTGTGGTGGATGGTCACTTCCAAGACCGTCGGTGGAACGGTGCTGCATGATGAAGCCGACCGTCTGACTCGAGAAGAGGCCCTGCGGCTCTATACACACGGTAGTGCTTGGTTCAGTCATGAGGATGGGAAGAAGGGAACATTAGAACCGGGGCGGTTTGCAGACCTGGCTGTATTGAGCCACGACTATTTTGCGGTTGAGGAGGATGCGATTCGTCAACTGGAGAGCCTTCTGACGATCGTCGGAGGACGCGTCGTACATGGAGCGGGTGAGTATGCCAACCTCTCGCCATCCCTTCCGCCCGTGAGCCCAGATTGGTCTCCGGTAGCTCGGTTCGGCGGTTATGACAATTCCCAAGCCGTCCCGCCGATCCATGAACACACTCCGATCATGGCAGCCGATGGCCGCATCTGGGAAACAGGCTGCGGTTGTGGAGTTTAGACTAGCGCAATTTTGGCAGAAAGGTCGATCGATGAAAGCTGTGATTTTCGATAGATTCGGTGGGCCGGAAGTGCTGCAAGTAGCTACACTCCCGGACATTCACCCCCCTGGCCCGACTCAGTTACTTGTCCGTGTGCTCGCGACCTCCGTTAACCCTCTCGACATCCAGAAGCGGAGGGGCGATTACCCAGAGGCAGTCCCGCTCCCTGCAGTCATAGGATCTGACGTGTCAGGAGTGGTGACGGCGGTGGGCGAATCTGTCCAGTCATTTCGACCGGGCGACGAAGTTTACTACACACCACCACTCTTCGCTCCCGGTGGATATGCTGAACACCATGTCATCGAGGAAACGGTCGTCGCCCGCAAGCCCGGCGGTATGTCCCATACCGATTCAGCTGCGTTACCTCTGGCAGGCGGTACAGCCTGGGAGGCTCTCTTCGAGCGAGCATGTCTCCAGCCGGGTGAAAAGGTGCTGGTTCACGCCGCTGCGGGTGGTGTTGGTTCGCTGGCCGTCCAGATGGCGAAGGATGCAGGCGCCGTAGTACTGGCCACTTGCGGAGGAGGAAACATCGAGTTCGTGAGATCGCTCGGTGCGGATCATGTGTTCGACTATCGCACATGTGACTTTGTGCGGGCAGTCCTCGATGTAACCGAAGGTGTCGATGTCGTGTTAGACACAGTCGGGGGAGAAACACTTGCCCAAAGTATTGAAGTTGTTCGCGCAGGCGGGCGAATGGTGAGTATTGTAGACACGCCTTACCAGTTGTCGTTGCTCCCGGCCTACGAACGGAATCTGACGATTCATTTGATGTTCACAACGCTGAACGGTAACCGGCTGGCAAGAATAAGAGAAATGGTGGAGCGGCAATCCATCCGCCCTGTCATCCATGCCGTTTTCCCAATCAGGCAGGCCGGGGAAGCTCACCGTCTGATCGAGGCGGGCGGAATTCGAGGCAAGGTCGTGTTGGACTTGTCCCAATGGTGAGGGTCGCAATCTCGTAAAGATTTGGTCCTCCATCTCACCTTACGTCCAGCGAAGGGCTTCGCTATACATCGTACGTGAGTGAATTCGTTCGTCTTAGCGACAAATCTCATTCCAGGGACTAACGAAACAGCAGTAGTCCGCTTTCTCAAACAGCGTAAGGAGGGCGTGTCCTTTACTTTTTTGCAATCACGGCAATTTCATCTAGCTCAGCGAGTAGCGATATAAATTTGGCGGATTGAATTCCATGTCTCATGCTGCTTCAGAAAACTTACTTCTGCGGCAATAGGTCGAAGCAGCTTCTCATGAATCGGATCCTTGCCTTCTGATACCTTCGGCAAATGCAGAATCTCTTCCTGGATCTCAGGGGCCAGCAAGAGCAAGTTCATGATCTGTGTGATCCTCGGCTGGGTAACATGTGAAAGTCTGGCTAGATCAGACTGGTCTTCCACAACACCTTCCTGCAGCAACTCTTGGAAGTGAATCGCGAGCGCCATGAGCTTAGAGATACGTGGTACGCGACCTTGGGGAGCAATGGCTCTTGGTTTGGGTTCCCGATCGATTCGCTTCCGGCCATGACTATCGGTATCGAAGTGAAGAACTCGTTTAGTACTTAACATGGGGCAAGGCTCTGGTTAGGGACATTGGAGGTCGGCCGGGTATCGATAAAGTCGATCTTGATCGAGTTGTCGGAGGCATCAAATTCGATCCGGCTGACGAGTAGGGCGAGGACGCGTTGTTGTTCGCGAGGTCGAAGCGCATCCCAGAGTTGGTCAAAGTCATTGAGTGCGGTGACAACCTCGTCCATTTCAATAGACCGTTCCGTCTGTTCGGTTGATTTCCGTTTCAGCCGATTCAACTCCGTCTTGTTCTGATGAATCCTTTCGTTTAGTCCAGCAATGCATGTGGCGATTGCATTCGAAGGATCAGGTGACTCCGACAGCCTTTGCAGTTCGTTGTGGTCTTTGCTGAGCTGACGGGAAAGATTGGCAATTGAGCGTGTGGTACCTTTCTGGTCCTCCTCAAGAAGTGCCTTGGCGCGGTTGAATACCTCCGCCTGAAGATCTTCGTCTTGGGCGATCATCTGAATCTCATCAACGACGGCCCTTTCAATCTCGGTAGCAGGTAAAGACGGGGTAGGGCAGGAGGTGCGTCCCTGCTTGATCAGTTGGGCACAGCGATAGTACCGGTACCGTCTGTTGCGTTTGTTGGTAAACGTGTGGACCATCGCGCTATTGCAGTGTTTGCAGAATAGCAGCCCCCTAATCAGAGCGTTGTGCTTGTTGCGAACCTGGCCAGCAGGCGTGCGGCCATTCGCTTTTAGCTGGGTCTGCACATCGGCGAAGATATCCGCGTCAACGATCGGTTCGTGCTCACCGTCGAACACGTCAGCCTTATGCTTCACCTCGCCAACGTAGATTGGGTTGGTAAGCAGGGAATGCAGACGGCATTTGCCGAATGGCTTTCCACCTTTGGGTTTGCCTCGCCTCGTGTGCCAGGTCTTGTTGGGTAGGTCGAGTGTTTTCAGTTCGTCGACGACCGGAAGCAGGGAGCCAAGTTCGAGATAGAGCTCGTAGATCTGTCGGACATGGATGGCTTCGGACTGGTTGACGATGAGTTTGGGGCTACCGCCGGAGCGATCGACGTCGTATCCGAGCACAGGAGTGCCCCCGGCCCACTTTCCCTTGCGTCGCTGCGCAGCTATCTTGTCTCGGATGCGTTCCCCGATGATCTCTCGCTCGAACTGGGCGAAGCTCAACAAGATGTTAAGGGTCAGTCGTCCCATCGAGTGTGTCGTGTTAAATTGCTGGGTGACCGAGACAAAGGAGATGTCGTGCTGCTCGAAAGTCTCCATCATCCGGGCGAAGTCCATCAGGGAGCGAGATAGGCGATCTACCTTGTAGACGACCACACAATCGATCTTATCCGCCTCGATGTCCGCTATGAGCCGTTTGAGGCCAGGCCGCTCGACGTTCCCGCCTGAGAACCCACCATCGTTGTATTGTTCAGGCAGGCAGACCCACCCGGCTGATTTCTGGCTGGCAATGAATGACTCTGCCGATTCACGTTGTGCATCCAACGAATTGAATTCGGAATCGAGTCCCTCTTCAGAAGACTTGCGCGTGTAGATCGCACATCGAATTATATCGGTGTTGTTTTTCTTCGAGTTCATGCGTGGTCCTCCAACCGAAAGAATCGATAGCCGTTGCAGTGGCTGCCTGTAATCGCCTTGGCGACCGCTGAGAGGGATTTGTAACGCGTGCCTTCGTATTCCAATCCGTCGTCTAAGACGCGGACCTCGAGCGACTTGCCTTTGTACGTGCGAATGATTGAGGTGCCAGTGGGTGGTAGGCGTGGATCGGTCGGAGGCTTGATTCGCTTGGTCTTAGTGGCGGAAGGAGCAGGCCTTTCTAACCTTGAATCTTTCGGTGGGGTTACTCGTACATCGGCGACGTTGACCAGCTCGGCCGCTCGATCCTTGGCACGCTGGGACAGCCCTCCGAATTCATTGGCTTGTAGACGCCATGCGATTCTCCGGATCAGCCAACGTTTATTCCGCCCGTTGGTCGCTTCGCTGACCTGCCCCCTTCAACAGCGTCCATTCGGTAAATTAGTTTTTGCTGAATGCATGCCCATTTGAAGGGAGATTTCTTATGCCTAGAAGAAGATTCACGCCTGAGCAGATCATCCAGTGACCTGCCCCCTTCAACAGCGTCCATTCGGTAAATTAGTTTTTGCTGAATGCATGCCCATTGAAGGGAGATTTCTTATGCCTAGAAGAAGATTCACGCCTGAGCAGATCATCCAGCATCTCCGCGAAGCGGAGGTGCTTCTCTCTCAGGACAAGACGATTGCCCAGGCCTGCAAGGCGATCGGCGTCACGGAGCAGACTTACTATCGCTGGCGGAAGGAGTACGGCGGTGTTCGTACCGATCAGGCCAAGCGTTTGAAAGAGCTCGAGAAGGAGAATGCTCGCCTGAAGCGACTGCTGGCTGATGCCGAACTCGACAAGGCGATCCTGAAGGAAGCCGCTTCGGGAAACTTCTGAGCCCGGACAAGCGACGGCGAATCGTCGAGCACGTGCGAGATACTTTGGGACGCGAGCGAGTATCAGAACGGAGGGCCTGCCGGGTGCTGGGACAGCCTCGTTCCACTCAGCGCCGTGTTCGCTGGGTCCCCGACGACGAGCCTCGCCTAGTCCGGGAGATGATTGAACTTGCTGAACAGTATGGCCGTTATGGCTATCGGCGAATCACTGAGATGTTACGCCGGAAAGGTTGGCAGGTGAACCATAAACGCATCGAACGCTTATGGCGTCGCGAGGGCTTGAAAGTACCAAAAAGGCAGCCGAAACGACGTCGCCTGTGGCTTAATGATGGTTCGTGCGTTCGCCTGCGGCCGAGTCATCGTGATGAGGTCTGGAGCTATGACTTCGTGCATCACCGAACGCACGATGGTCGAGCCTTCCGTATGCTGACGCTGATCAACGAGTATACTCGCGAGTGCTTGGCGATCGATGTGGCTCGTCAACTGACCAGCGAGGATGTCTTGGAGCGTCTTAGCGACCTGTTCGTTCGCCGTGGCGTGCCAGACTTCATTCGCAGCGACAACGGCTCAGAGTTCACCGCCACTAAGGTCCGTGACTGGCTGGAGCGAGTCGAGGTGAACACCCTGTACATCGAACCTGGCAGCCCGTGGGAGAATGGCTACATCGAATCCTTCAACGGGAAGCTGCGAGATGAACTACTCGATCGAGAGATCTTCGACACGCTGCTGGAGGCAAAAGTGTTGATCGAACGGTGGCGAGTCGAGTACAACACGGTACGCCCGCACAGTTCGCTGGGGTACCGTCCACCGGCACCGGAGGCAATTCTTCCAGGGGAAGCTGCTTCCGCTACGCTCCAGCACCTTCCCCTGGAAGAATCCTTGAAGACTACAACTTAAAGACTGGTTTCATTCGTGGGGGCAGGTCATACGTCTATTGGCTGAAGACGCCCATCGGTATTTTGCTGGCTCTCGCGGCGGTGGCACTGGCCATGGGGATCTTTGTGACCCCGCAAGGCTACGTGCTATTGCTGACGATCCTGGCGGTCGTTGGGCTGGGCGTGGTGTGGCCTTGGGTTGGGCTGCGAGGCGTTTCGTGCGAATTGAAGTTCCGTACGCGTCGTTGCCGTGAAGGAGAGAAGGCAGAAGTCATTGTCGAAATCGTCAATCGCTGGCCCATTCCGGTATGGGGGTTGGCAATCGAAAACGGCTTCTTTGTCGAAGACTCGGTAAGCGACGCCGCGGTGGCGCTGGCCCGCATTCCTGGCTGGTCGCGATGCGAGTTCGTCTGGCGGTTTCAACCACTTCAGCGTGGCGTCTACCCACAAGCTCCGCCGCGAATCGTTACTGAGTTTCCCTTTGGACTATGGAAGGCCAAGCGGCCCGTGAAGGTCCAGCAGGAACTGAGCGTCTGGCCGAAGACATATCGCTTGTCGAACTTTCCACTACCACAAGGCAACCATCGCAGCGTAACGTCCCCAAGTGATCAGCGGATCGGTCAGGAAGGAGAACGCACCGGCGTTCGACCGTTTCGACAGGGAGATTCATTACGCACAATTCATTGGTCGCTGACAGCACGACATGGTCGATTCATCGTTTCGGAGCGGCAAGGATCCGCTCAAACTCGGGCACGCATCTATGTCGATCTTGATCACAATTCTCATCTAGGGTTTGGTCCAGATAGCACCTTCGAATGGGCGATCCGCATTGCGGCAAGTATCGCTACAGAACTCGTTCAACAGCACAACGTCGTCGTGCTGGACTTTGGGACACACGAAGAGCAGATGACCGGAGCCCAGGCCAGCATTCATCGCACCATGGATCGTTTGGCTCGTCTAAAACCAACCAAAGAGCCGGCAACCATGCGAAGGACTGGCAGTGGGTGCGACTGGTCGGTTTCCGTTGCTACCGATCTCAGCCAATCCGAGAAGCCAACCAAACGGACGATCGTGCTTCGAAGCGATGGTTTTCGAGCGGCACCTGACGCTTCTGAGAAGCAGGCCGTATTGGCACATGTCAATCCTTGGATTTGCGTCCAAGACCATGACAACGCTGCTCGCCAGTTGCTTTCGCAGTGGACCACGAAGGGACGGGAGGCTTGGTGTGGAAGCTGATAAGTTCACCCAAAGAACCCATCTCGCGATGGTGCTGACTGCTGCCTTGGGCGTGCAGTTGGCAATCAACCACGGTGAACTGGGGTTCTGGTGGCAGTGGTTGGAAGTCGCGATTGTGGCTGCGGCCGCATGGCTGTGCGCCCGCTACCTATCGCCATCGGATCCGCTTCGTGATACGCGCGTGATTGGGCTGCTGATCGCCGTAGTCGCCGGTCACTTCGTGCTGGAACAAGTTCTCTACCAGACTTTTCCCCGATCAGGTCAGTTGTTCGAGGGGCAGGTGTCTCTCGCACTGCGCAACCTCATGATTGCATCTCTGCCGTTTCGATCGGAGAGGCGGCTCGCAAACCTGGCCACGTTGACGAGCCTGGCCTTGATGGCCGTGAGCGTCTTCATGAGTGTCTACTGGTCGGTGACGATCTGCGGAATTGTTTACGCAGTGCTCGGCGTGGGTTGGCTCGTGACCTCGTACTGGGATCGAATATCAGGAAGGTTTCCGGAGGGGACGAAGTCGGAGATTCCTCGTGGCGCCGTCGGGCTCGCGTTCTGTCTGGCCGTTTTGCTGGCTGCCGCCGCGATCGGCATCGCAGGTACGAACCATGCGACGCGAGCCCTGGCCGGCTTCATGCCCAGCTCGGGAGGGAATCGGGTTTCCGATGTGCGATCCCAAGGGGGTGTTGGCGATGGGGATGACTTGGTGCAAGGCACCAAGGATGCCATGAGCTTCGGACCGACCGAGAGCGAAGTCTTTCTCGAATCGAAGATGCCGAGCCTGTTCGACGTGTTCGATGACACCTACGACGCGCCAGTCGTTAAGAAGAGAACGTTTCAGAAAGCGGTGAGCCTTCCACCGTCCGAACTCGAGCATCGACACTCGCGCGTGGCGACAACGAAATCGAAAGGAAACGACTTTAGCCTGCTGCGAAAGAATGAGGCACGTCGTCAAAAGTCGCTCGACGACAAAAAGTCGCCGGCGTTGTTCTATGTCAAAGGGCGAGTTCCGCTTCACTTGCGAACGACGATATACGACCAATTCGATGGTGTGAACCTGCAAGCCAAGGAGACTCACCAGGAACCTCCCGTCAAGTTGATCAAGGAAGATGGAGAGCCATGGTTCAACGTTTCGTGTCCCTTGTCGGACGAACACATCCATTCAACCGAAGAGCATCTGCTGAAGTTCATCAATTTGAAAACGGATCGTATTCCCGCCCCTCCGCGTCTGGCTCGGTTTCAGATCAAAGACGTCGACCGCGAGGACATGTTCGGCCTGGCGGATGATGGGCATCCGCGAATTACCGTCGACTTCATTCCGCAGCTTACGGTCATGCGGGTGCAGTCGTTCCTGGTCAGTTCGCCAACGCTGCTGGGCGACTACGCAACCAGCAAACTCCAGAGAAGCATCTCGCTTCCAGACCCGGAAACTTCGATCCCGCGAATCCGCGAGTTGGCTCTTGAGTGTACTTCCGGCAAGCAGCCGGGATGGGAGCAGGTATTGGCCGTGCAAGACTATCTGCGCAGTGAATACGCACATGCGTCCGATAGCCAACTAAGCGAGGATGTCGAGTTCCCTGTTGAGACGTTTCTGTTCGATACAAAGCGGGGGCCTGACTATCTCTTCGCTACGGCTACCTCACTTCTCCTGCGCGAATTGGGGTACACGTCACGCGTGGTAAGCGGATTCTACGCAGATCCACGGCATTTTGATGCCGGAACCTGGCAAACTCCAGTCGCTAAGGAAGACGTTCACTTCTGGGTGGAAGTCTCCTGGGATGGCAAAGTATGGCATCCTGTCGAACCCACTCCCGGATACGAACTGTTGGCACCGAGGCTGACTCCTTGGCAGCGGCTTCAGGCTGCCTGCATTGCGGTAGGCACGTGGTGCGTCAGCAACTGGATACTACTTAGCATCACTGTAGTTGTGGTTCTCACCATCTATATGTTGTTCGCCCGCCTGGTGGATATTGTCCTTCGCCTGGCAAATCGGTATGCCTGGTTTGGCAGTGATCGAAATCGAATCCTCTGGACGGCGCGTTTGATGCAGTGGCGAGCGAGGATTCAAGGCCACCGTCGTCCGCAAGGAAAGACCTTTGCCCGTTGGATTCAAGAGTGCTGCCAACCCATCTCGCAGGATTTTGTCGCTGCCACGAATTGGGCGCTCTATTCACCGACGTTAAGTTGTCCATTCTCCCATAGCGAAATCGATCGTGTTTGCAACGAGGCATTCACCGCGTTTGTTCATTCGCCTCACCCGAAAAGTCCAGCATCCGCTTCCAAGGAGCTATCGTGAAAACTGTGTCCGAAAATGATCTGCAAGTTCTCGCCCCTGAGGGGGAGTGCGAATTTCAGCCAATGATCGACGGCATTCGCCAGGCGCTAAATCAGACTCTGAAGGGTAAGCAAGACGTCGTGGAGAAGGTGATTGCCTGCGTGCTAGCTCGGGGGCACATCCTGCTGGAAGACCTTCCCGGGCTAGGAAAAACCACGCTGGCCAAGGCACTTTCGACCGCCATCGGGGGTGACTTTGCCCGCGTGCAGTGTACGCCGGACTTGATGCCCAGTGATGTGACTGGCTTCAACATGTTCAATCAAAAGACGCGGGAGTTCGAGTTCGTCCCGGGGCCGGTCTTTTCCGACGTACTGCTGGCCGACGAAATCAATCGTGCCACGCCGCGTACGCAGTCCTCGCTTTTTGAAGCGATGGCGGAGCGGCAGGTGACCATCGACAAGCATTGCCACCGCTTGTCGGAATCGTTCTTCGTGATTGCCACGCAAAACCCGGTGGACAGTCACGGTGCTTATCCCTTGCCGGAAGCCCAACTCGACCGGTTCGCCATGCGGCTGAGTATTGGGTACCCCGGCAAGGACAACGAGATTGAGATGTTGGCCTCCAACATCCATCGTGGCGATCGAGAGCGGCCGGAAATCGAGACCGTGCTGACACCCAGGCAACTGCAACAACTTCAAAATCATGTTTCCCAGGTACATATCGAGAACAACCTCTTGCGATATATGGTCGAGTTAGCCGAATTCACTCGCAACCGTAGCGAAGTTACGCTGGGCGTCAGTCCCCGTGGACTATTGACGTTGCAGCGCGTGGCCCAGGCTTGGGCTCACCTGCATGGCCGCGACTACGTCACGCCGGACGATATTCAAGAGATGGCCCACCCTGTGCTGAATGTCCGCCTGTCGGGTGAATTCGACGATTCCGCGGAACTCATTGAAGAGATGCTGCGAACCGTTCCTGTTCCCGTGACGCGGGGTTGATCCATGGCATTTGGTGATTTCTGGCACACATTCTCGGTCGAACAGTCGGTCGTTACGCTGTTGATAACGATGATTCGCATTCTCGTGGAATCTTCCGCCACGATTCTCATCGGAATCCTTGGCGCAGCGGCTATTCGCGTCAGCGGTGGCTATAGCGTATTACGGAAGTGGCTGGGACCGGCAGGCAGCTTCGAGCGAACGTTTCGTTTGCTGGCAGCTTGTTTATGCGTGCCGGTGTGTGCTCTCGGTGTCATTCCGATCGCGAAGGAACTTTCCGATGGAGGCATGCCACGTCGCGACTTGGCCGTGTTGTGGCTTGTTGCTCCACTGCTCAACCCCTTGTCGATTCTCTACGCGATCAGCGTATTGCCAATCTGGCAGTGTGGTGTGTTTCTGTTGGTTGCCTGCGTATACGCCGTCGTCGTTGCCGAGGTTGCGGGGCGGTTCTCAGATGAGCCCCAGGACATCAATACAACTTCCGTTCCCGAGGTAACCAACGGCACAACGAGACTCTGGAACGCCGCCGTCGCTGCTGGGCAAATCGTGACCGGGTGGTCGATCGTCTACATCGTGCTCGGCATGGTTGTCTCAGGCTTGGTAGTCGGTCTGGTTCCATCGGGAGCGTTCGAGAAGATCTTCTCGTATCAGAATACGACTGGCCCTTTGGAAACGATGGCGTTGACGGGGCCGCAGATGGTGACCCCCATCACGTTCACCATGGCGGTGTCAGCCATTCATTCCACACACCTCGCGTTTGCGTGTGCCATCGTTCTGCAACTACTTGGTGTTGCGTGGGGTGGCGGTACCGTCCTCGCGATGCGTTCGGTTTGGGGAGCACAGCGTACGCTGGCACTCCTCTTGGTGACAATCGTTCTGGCGACGACCGTCAGCTATGGGACTTACTCCGTGTTCCCACCGGCCCCGGGCGACGAAGAGGAAACCCACGGCCTCGATACACTGGCCCGCCCCTACCATGCGACCTTCGGCCAGTTCTCTCTGGCGTTGAGTCAACAACTGAACCATACCGACCTGATCATGCAGGCCGGCACGACGCTATTAGGAATCCTTACGTTGTGGGGCATCGTGGTTCGGTCCCGGGGCCTTCATTTTCGTGAAGATCCCATCCCTTCGGCCGAGGCGAAACCGTCGGCTGGTCGCTGGAATGTCGAGTTGACGCCGGGACAAGTTGGCATGTCGCTTATTGGCGTGGCCGCCTTCGGAGTCATCATGCTGATGTATTCCATCTTCCCAGGCGTGGAAGAATCATTCGAACAAATGAAAAAGGTATCCGCCGACGCGGTAATCGCGGTGAAGACCAACAAGACGCATGTCGCCCAACAGAAGCTTGCCGAGTGGGATACGGTTGCGGCGCGGATGCCGGTTGGGTGGGTTCTGAGGATGAGCGTTCCCAATAGTCAACAGGCGTCAGAAATCCGGGCCCTTCGAGAGCTGCTTTGGAAGACGCGTCAACAGTTCGCTCAAGCCGAATTGACGGATGCTGAGGTGAAAGAACGAGGAGCCGAATTGATCGATCAATTTCAATCGTGCCGAGTTGCCTGCTTAGGAGACAAGACATGAGTAGTGTTTCTGAGCAAGACTCATACGTTCCACCTTCCCCTGAAGTTCGTGCCTGGATCGGGCAGCTTTTGTGGATGGTTGGCGTAAGTGCCGCGCTGACCTTCGGCTATGCGTTCTACAGTGAGTCGGCACTGTTTCGCGGTTTGGGGATTCAACTGCTGTTGACGGTCGTTCTGTTGTGGTCGACTCGTCGGTCGATCGACATCCGAGCATCCATTCCGTCGGGACAAACCCAACCAATTGAAGCGTGGTCGCTGCATACGATATTTACGGCGGGACCTTTGTTCGTACTGCTGATTGGCGTGATCATGTCGTTGCTGGTGGGGCGTGTCGAAGTCGCTCGTACACTGTCTCCGCAAGAGATCGCGACCTCGGCGATTCTCGCTGTGCTCATGGCAAGCTTGTGGACTGCCTTGGGGAAGATGACTCAGGGGATTTCCGAGGAACCATCCAGCGATCTAGACACGATCAGGCTAACACTCCACGAAGCTCGTGTGGGGTGGTTCCTCGCTGCGGCGGCTCAGCTGGCATCGTCCGTGCTGGCGAGTATTCCCCAGTGGCTTGCCGTCATTGTTCACGTCTATCTGGCCATCGTAATCGGCGAGAGCGTACTGCGATTGTTGATTGCCTGGTTCCAATTGGAACGCGTTAGCGGTGCTGATCGTGGAGAGTTGCCTGACCCCCTCGACTCGCTCTTTCGTGAAGTGTTGCTGTCCTCGTTGAATCCTCTCGACACGCTGTTTCACATTGCTGAGCGGCGTTTCGGATTGAGTCTTCGCTCTTCCTGGTCGATTCGATTCTTCCGCCGGGCAACGCCGGTAGCTTTGCTCGTGTCGATACTCGTATTCTGGTTGTCGACTTCGCTTGTGATCGTACAGCCTGACCAGTTGGCACTCTCGGAAGTATTGGGACAAGTCCAGTCGGACCCGCTTCAGCCTGGTTTGCACACCAAGTATCCTTGGCCATTTGGGCGTGTGCGGCGTGTATCGGTTGGCGAGATCCGTACGCTTCAAATTGGGTTCTCGCAGCCGGTAGATGAAAGGGCCGTCGTCGCTGTCGAGCCACGTTCGATGCTTTGGACCGAACCCCATGCCAACGAGTTCGCCTTGGTATTGGGAACCCAATCGGAGTTGGTTGCCGTGAATGCTCAGATCTATTACCAGGTTGGCAGGAGCGTCGAGCAACTCAAAAACTATCTCGTTCGCCATGCGGAACCTGCCCAGGCGCTCGAGGCGGTTGCCTACCAGGTACTGCGTGAAGAAACGGAAAATGCGACTCTTGACCAGGTGCTGACCGAAGATCGCCAGGCATTTGCCCAGCGAATTGCCAGCAAGGTGACCGAGAAGTCTCGGGACATGCAACTGGGGATCGAGATCGTGGATGTCAGCTTGCTAAGTTTGCATCCGCCTGTCGAGGCAGCCGATGCCTATTTGGATGTCAGCAATGCCGAGAGCGATGCCCAGCGACGTGTGATTCAAGCACGCGGCGACGCTCAAGCCAAGCTCCTGGGTGCGGAAAAGGAATCCGCCGCACTGGTCGCGTCCGCTAAGCAGGCTGCCGCCAAGCGTGTTGGGCTGGCAGGCCAAGAAGCATCCCACTTTGCTGAGGCCAGCAAAGCCTATCGCGCGGCACCGGAAACCTATCGAACGCGGCTTTGGTTCGACACCTACGAAAAAACCCTTCCTGGCCGGCAAGTCTACGTGATTGACTCGCAGCTTCAGGATGTACTCGTAACGGAGCCCAATGCCTCGTTAACTCCTTCCGTCATACCACCACTCGCATCACCGTCACCCTAGTTGGCCGGTACAAGATATCTCATGGAAAACGTAACCGAACAGCAATCGAATCAGGCAGCACCTCTCTGGACGAAAGTCGTAAGGATTGGTCTGGGTATTTCGATCTTTATCCTGCTGGTGGCCTATCCCTGCTACGTTCAGGTATCGGAAGGGACATCCGTGGTCGTCACTCGCTTTGGCAAGCCAACTCGCCAACTGATGGAACCCGGGGCCTATTTCAAACTTCCGTGGCCTGTCGAGGATGCCCGCGTTGTCGACTTGCGGCAACATGTCTTCAACACGCCCTACACGGCAACGCTAACGCACGATCGTCGCAACGTGGTCCTCTCGACCTTTGTGGTGTGGAACGTAGCCGACCCATTGCTATTTCTTCAATCCGCCGGAAGCGTCGAAGCCGTGTCTGCCAAGATCGATGGCATGGTAACGGCCGCTAAGAATACGCGGATGGGAGGCTACGATCTGTCCGCGTTGGTTTCAACCGACGTAGCTCAACTGCAGACCCAGCGCATCGAACAGCAGCTTCTGCAAGACGTGCAGCAAGATGCACGCGAAAAGTTTGGAATTCAGATCCTTCAGATCGGGATCAATCGAATTGCCTACGAGTCTTCCAATGTCTCGGCCGTCCTTGCCCAAATGAAGGCCGAACGGGAAGCTGCAGCGAAGCAGTTGCGAGCCCTGGGCGAGAAAGATGCCAACGCGATTCGCGACGATGCCGTCGTGCGGAGCGAAGAGATTCTGCGAGACGGACGTTTGGAAGCAGGTCGCATCCGTGCCGACGCCGAACAAAAGGTGTCGGAGATCTATGCACAAGCCCACCTGCGAGATCCCGAGTTCTACCGGTATTGGCGTTCGCTGGAGGCACTCAAGCGAAGTCTTGGGAGTGACGCGACAATTATCCTGCGAACCAACGAAGGGTTCATGGATCTGCTCACGGATCCGCCTCCGGTTCCCCAAAAGGCCTCTCCGTCCTCGCTACCAACAACGTCCGAAGATCGTACGGCCCAGTTTCCTCCCGGCAATACCCAGGCAACCGCGGAGAAGCAGCCATGAGCGATCAGCGTACCTTCTCGCCACCACCTCCGCCGAGAGAGAATCGTGCCCGACGTTCCGAGCAGATCGGCGTGGGCGTCGGTGCCGGCATGCGGATCATCGGGTTTTTGGCTGTCTTGTTGATGATTTTGTTTTGGTGCTCTGGCATCACCATGGTTCAACCCAACGAAGTTGCCTTGTTGACTCGCTTTGGCAAGCTGGTTGGCAACACGCCCGGAGAGCAAGTCCAGCCACCGGGCATCTTGTTGGCGTTGCCCTATCCTATCGATGAGGTCATTCGCGTTCCTGTCAAAGAAGAGCGGGAAGTCTCGATTGATCGACTGAAACTAAGTTCTGTGGGTGGCAGTACAACCGCACTCGATCCCATTCGGGATGGTTACGTGCTCTGTGGCGACCAGCACATTCTGCAGACCAACGTTCGTGTGAAGTATCGGATCTCCGATCCGGTCGCCTTTCACTTTCAAGCCGATCAGCCGGAACGGGTTCTCAAGGAAGCGGCTGCAGCTTCGATCGTCCAGACGATCGCTGGTTGGAATGCGATGGATACTCTGCGTCTGCAACGTTCTTCCAATGCGGAAGAAGTCGAGCGTTTGCCGATATCGGTTCGCGAGCGTCTTCAGAGGCGACTTGATCAACTTGGCCTTGGCATCGAGGTCAGTGCAATAGAGTTCCGTGAAATCATTCCCACGCCGCAACTGGCTGAAGCATTCGAGAACGTTCAGAGTGAACAGATTCATATCGAAACCCGAAAACGTGAGGCCGAGGGTTTTGCCGCCCGAACGATTCCCCAAGCCGAGGCCGATCGCTACACGCTGGTTAACGAAGCAACTCGCTTCCAAACCGACGTGACGACCAAAGCAGACGAGGAAGTCACTCTCTTCGACAAAGTTTACGCCCAGTACCTTGCGAATCCTGACTTGGTCTGGTCGCGGCTCTATCTGGAAGCGATGGAACAGATCATGCAGTCGGTGGGACGCCTTAGGTTTGTCGCCCCTGGGGCGCGGATCGTCATCTCTCCGAAGAGTTCTACCGAGAAGTCGCCGGCTGTTGTTAGCGACCAAACCAAGGAGCAAAGCCCATGAGTTCGGTATCGGTAGCGAAAAGAATCCAGACCGACCTTGACGCCGGCCTCACGGCCTACGAAAAGTGGCGAATGAGCATTCGCTTCAGCACGGCCTTGGTCGCGGCATCGCTGCTTGTGGTTGGAATTTTGATTGAGCGTCTAATGCCCGCCGAGCAGCTATCTCTGGGGGCCGCATTTCAGGCAGCGGCAGCACTCCTGGTACTTGCTCCTATCCTATGGGAAGCGTTGTGGGGATTGTTTCGCGAATCCCCGGAATATTACAGCGCCCAGTTGGTAAGCATCGCGGCGCTTGCCGCATTCGCGATTGGTGATTTTGCCACGGCGGTTATTGTTCCGGTGATATTGAGCGTGGCGTTCTTCCTGGAAGAACGCAGCATCCTCGGTGCCAATTCGGCGATTGCTGGTCTTCAAGCGTTGCAGTCGAACCTTGCCCGCAGGTTGACCGAAGACGGCACAGAACGATCAATCGCGGCATCGGAATTGAGGGTCGGCGATACGATTGTCATTGCTCCTGGTGAAAGCATTCCGGCCGATGCGGTCGTTTTACACGGACATGCGGCGATTGACCAGTCTTCGATTACGGGCGAATCGACTCCGGAAGAAGTTTGCCCTGGCTCGAAAGTATTCGCTGGTTCTATGAACTTGAACGGATTGATCCGAGCGCGAGTCACGTCGGCGGGCGACGACACGACGCTCGCCAAGGTTCTGGAGCTATTTCAAGAAGCAGAACGGTCCAAAACGCGTGTACTTCGCTTGGTCGAACAGTATGCCAAGTACTTTGTCTTGGCGGTCCTGATGATCGCTGGGATCACTCTCTTTCTGACGCACGATGTGACTCGTGCGATTACCGTGCTGGTGGTGGGTTGCCCCGGTCCGTTTCTCATCGCAGGTCCCGCAGCGATGGTCGCTTCTCTGGCCGTTGCCTCGCGGCATGGCATTCTCGTGAAGAATGCTCGATTCCTCGAGGCCCTCAGCGAGGTCAATAGTGTTGTTTTCGATAAGACGGGAACCGTCACCACCGGGCAGTTGGATGTTTGTCGCGTAGTACCATGTTCCGGCGAAGAGAAAGAGATTATCCAGGCGGTTCTGCCTGGCGTCTCTGTCAACCAGCATCCTGTTTCTAAAGCCATTACCCGATATGGCAAGCTGCAAAATCTGTCTTTCGTAGAAGTTGAAGACGTTGAAGAAGTCCCAGGACTTGGCATTCGGATTCACTACCCAGACGGACGAGTCATCCTCTTAGGGCGTGAAAGCTGGCTCAATCAGGAAGGAGTCGAGACGGAGTCGGTCGACCACTCTGGCCCGATGGTCTGGGCCGCCGAGATCTGTGGTCTGGCCAAACGACCGCTTGGATGTATCTGTCTTTTGGATCATGCCCGTGCCGACTCGTCGCAGGTAATCCGATTGCTGCGAGACTTGCGGGTTGAACGTACCGTTCTCCTGACGGGGGATCGCTCCGCGGTTGCTCTTCATATCGGCCAGGAGGTCGGTGTCGACGAGATTGTGTCCGAGGTGCTCCCTTCTGAGAAACTGCAAGTCGTCGAGTTGGAAAAGAAGGCTGGCTACAACGTCATGGTTGTGGGAGACGGCATCAACGATGCCCCAGCACTTGCAGCAGGAAATGTCGGCGTGGCGATGGGTGTCGGGGGGGCAGACATCACGATGCGCAGCGCGGATATCGTCCTGATGACCCATCAACTGGATCGGCTCCCCATGGCGATGGTACTGGCCGCCAAGACCAAAGCAACGATCCACCGGAACGTACTCATCGGTGCGGGACTAACGCTTTTGATGCTTGGGATGGCCTCGGCTGGAACGATTACCCCAATCGCCGGTGCGATCCTCCAGAATGTCGGTGAAGCATTTGTGATCATAAACAGCGCTGCAATCCTACGGTGGAAATGGCAGCCCGTCAGCCAACCAATTTCATCCTGAATTGTATGTAGCTTACTGCCCCGTGCATTCTCGACCAGGATAAAACGATGCATAACCACACGCACGAATTGACCCTCGGATTTGCTTTTCTACTGGGAGCGATCCACGCCCTGGAACCTGGCCACGGAAAGACGGCCATGCTGGTATACCTGGCCGGAGAAAAGCGGAGTCTCTGGCACCCGGTCGTCATGGGATTGAGCACCGCGCTATCCCATTCGCTTTCCCTGTTTGCGATTGCCTTTGCGGTTCACTTAACCCACCACGTCGTGTCTGGCGACCACCACCACGAGCATTTCGTGTCCGACTTGCTCCAGTGGATCAGCGCTGGCCTGGTTCTTTGCGTAGGTGCCTGGATGCTGTGGAAGGCAATGTCGGGAAAGAAAACGGCTTGCTGCCATCACCACTCGGATGACTCCTGCTGCGAACATACGAATTTGGTAACCCTCGAAGCTCTGGGAGCGACTGCGCCAAAACAGGATGCGATGGAGCGGCAACGCAAGAGTAGTTTCTCGACAACAGCTCTCCTGGGAATTGCCGTAGGACTATTTCCTTGTCCATCCGCCTTGGTCGCCTACTTTACCGGTCTCTCGACCGGACAGCCCTGGGAAGCTTACATAATCATTGCCCTCTTCGCCGCCGGTATCGCAACGTCACTTACCAGCGTTGGCATTTGTTTGCAGTTATTCGGAGCAAGACTGGCGAAGTTCTCTACGCAAGCGAAACTCCTGCCGTGGGCCCATATTCGTGCCTTATTGATCCTGGGCGTTGGTCTATTTTACCTCATCGCCCTGGTAGGTGATTCCGACCCAACAGCCCATATTCACTGACGTGTACCGAGAAATATGGCGAAGTGGAAGAGCCTAATGTTAGCTGCTCAATGACCAGATGTGCGTGAGTTCAGCTACATATGTCTACACATTTTGCACCTCGAATACGCGCAATTCCCAAAAATTATTGCGAGTGAATAAGGCGATCTGCAACGTTTTGCGAATCGTCGTAAACTAGTTCTGTTGCACGGTGTCAGGCTAAAAGAGCAGGGGGCTAGGCGGCCTCACAAGCCTGTGACGAAAAGCTGATGCCCGAAATTGCTGCGCGATCTAAGGTGCGTATTGTCCGCTCTGTACAAAAACGATGCCAACAGAAAACAGCGGCAATTTCCGAGCGAAATAGCGACGAAACACGATTCCGAATGCCAACGAAAAGAACAATTTCATCCGAATAGATTGAGCCAACGAACCAGAATCACATCAAATCCATGATTGGCGCGCACCTTCATCGCAGGCCAAGATGCAAATAGTCTTTGCAAGATGCACTGAAGCAGCCCACGAATGGTGCTTCAGAATCCCGGCCAGACTCATATCTCTATCAGGGAGTCACTGATTTTGACTCCCATTTATTCCGAACACCGTCAGTCTCACTCCACTTAAACCCTGGTTTAGCGAATAAAGCTCAACTAGGGTTTTTTTGTGCCTTGGCTGAGGCAGGGCTCGAAGTGCGTCGTTTTATCCCATGAACACGCCACGAGTTGCGAGGACGGGGTTTCTAAGTGTGGTTGTCTCCGACTCAGGGAGACATAACTCGGCCGATCTTACCAAGAGTCAACTATGGCTTAACTTGGCGTTTGTCTCACCAATTTTGTTGAGACACTACGGCTGGGTTAATAGGCCGTTGGGCTCGGTTGAGTGAGGCTGACGCGAACTCGTGCTTAATTGGAAATGCTGGATCCGTGTTCTAGGTGGCACCTATATATTTGGGACAGTTCGCGCTTTGCGTTTCCATTTAACGAAAGTCCCGTGATTTAGTTTGAAGCGAGTGTAAGCGCGAACTCAAATCTTCCAGCCGCCGCACGATCACGTGAATTACGGTATCCTTAGCTTCCAGTTTTCCATGGGCGATCCACGCTTGGCTATGCCGCGTTATTTTCCGAAACCGCTCCCAAGTCTTTTGGTGTAAGACCAGGTTCATCGTGCCGGTTTCGTCTTCCAGCGTCACGAAGGTGATCCCCTTGGCTGTGCCTGGGCGTTGACGCAAGAGGACAATGCCAGCGACTTTGACTGAGGACTCATTCGGAATATTGGGTAGTTCCCCAGCGGGCGTGACTCGTAGGCGGTTCAAACGTTTCCTCTGGAAGGCGATCGGATGTGACCTTAGTGAAAGTCCGGTTGTCCGGTAGTCGGCGTAGACTTCTTCCTCCTGGGACATCACCGGCAAGGGGGCGAGTGGTTCGGTCGGATCGTCGACTTGATCGAACAACCATTGTTGTCGCGGTTTTCGGTCAAGAGAAAGAGCATTCCACAGGGCGTCTCGGCGAGATCCCTGTAAACTCGCTAACGCATCCGCATCGGCCAGGATTTCAATTTGTGCCTGGGGAAGCCTGGTTCGCCGAACAAAGTCCGTCATGGAGCTAAATGGGGCTTCCCTTCGCATTTGCGAGATCTTCTCCGCGACTTGCTGCTGGAAACCTCCCACCAGGCGAAGTCCCAGTCGAATCCCTTGGTTCTCGATCGTACAGTCCCACTCGCTACGATTGACATCGATCGGCCAAATCGAGACGCCATGCTTCCGTGCATCGCTGATAAGTTGAGACGGAGCATAGAACCCCATCGGCTGACTGTTGATGATCGCTGCGGCGAACTCGGCCGGATAGTAATGCTTGAGCCAGGCAGAAACGTAAACCAGGAGAGCGAAACTTGCTGCATGACTTTCCGGAAAGCCATACTCTCCAAACCCGCGGATCTGCTGAAAGACTCTCTCGGCAAATTCCCCTTCCAGTCCGTGCTTCTGCATGCCGTCTAACAGCTTGGCACGGAACTGGTCGATGATCCCCGGACGTCGCCAGGCTCCCATGGCCCTTCGAAGCTGATCGGCTTCGCCGGGGGTGAACCCTGCGGCGACGATCGCCAACTGCATGCATTGCTCTTGAAAGAGGGGTACACCAAGCGTCTTCTTCAGTACTTCGCGAATTGCCTCGTTGGGATAGGTCGCCTCTTCTTCGCCAAACCGCCGGCGCAAGTACGGGTGAACCATGTCCCCTTGGATTGGCCCGGGCCGAACGATCGCCACTTCGATGACCAGGTCGTAATAGCATCGTGGTTTCAAACGGGGCAGCATGCTCATCTGGGCACGGCTTTCGATCTGAAAGATGCCAATCGTGTCTGCCTGACAGATCATGCCGTAAACCTTGGGATCTCCTTCGGGGATGCTGGCCAGGGTATGCTTTTGGCCGGTGTTGGCTTCGACCATCTGAAACATTTTGCGAATCGCGGTCAGCATGCCCAGTGCCAGGCAATCGACCTTGAGAATGCCCAGGTCGTCGAGATCGTCCTTGTTCCACTGAACCACGGTACGTCCCGGCATGGTTGCGTTTTCGATAGGAACCAGGTCATGCAGCGGACCTCGAGTGATTACCATGCCGCCTGTGTGTTGCGACAAATGCCGGGGGAATCCGATGAGTTCTCGGACCAGGAAAAGAAACTTCCGGCCTAGATCGGATTTCGCATCCAGCCCCATTTCACCGCATCGCACTGCGAAGTCGGTGGTGGCTCGATAATGATCGGCGTTTTTGGCCAGGCGATCAACCATGTCGAGCGATAGTCCTATCGCCTTGCCCACGTCGCGAATAGCGGAACGAGGGCGATAGGTGATGGTTACCGCGGCGATGCCAGCTCGGTCTCGCCCGTACTTTTCGTAGATGTACTGCAGCACTTCTTCCCTGCGTTCGTGCTCGAAATCGACATCAATATCCGGGGCCTCGTCTCGTTCCCGACTGATGAACCGCTCAAACAAGACATCGATACGCGCCGGATTGACCGAGGTAATTCCCAGACAGTAGCAGACGGCTGAGTTGGCGGCCGATCCCCGTCCCTGGCATAAGATCTCTTTCGAGCGGGCAAATCGCATCAGATCCCACACCGTGAGGAAATAAGGCTCATATTGCAGGTCTTCGATTAGTTGCAGTTCATGCTCCAATAACTGTTGAACCTTCCCAGAAATGCCTTCGGGAAAGCGTTTGGCCGCTCCCTCCCAGGTGAGTTGTCGAAGGTACTGCATGGGTGTCATCCCCGCCGGCGCTAGTTCTTCCGGGTACTCGTAGCGAAGCTCATCCAACCGAAACGTACAGCGATCGGCAATTTCCTGCGTGCGACGAAGGGCCTCGGGGATTGCGGCGAAGATCGCCTGCAGTCGGTCCTTTGGTCGTAGATGTCGATCACCATTGGGTTGTAGGTGTGCTTCTACCTGGGCGACTGAAGAACGCAGCCGGATGGCAGTCAAAACATCATGCAGCGGTTTTCGCTCTGGGATGTGGAACAGCACGTTCCCAGCTGCGACCAAAGGGAGAGTGGACTTGCGAGAACACATTCCCAGCCAATCGAGACGATCTCGGTCGTGCGGGCCGTGGTGTAGTTCTGCCAATAGGTAAGCGGCATCGCCGAAGGTGTCGCGATAGCGATGCAAGTCTTCCAGGGGCAGTTCCTCGGAATGCTTTGGAGGAACGATGCCTGCTAAAACCCCTGGAGTGTGGGCTGCGATATCTTCGACGGTAAGATGACATTCTCCTTTGGGAGCCAGCCGCCGTCCTAGCGTAATCAGCCGGCAGAGATTGGCGTAACCCTCTCGATTGGTAGCCCAGAGAACCACCGGTGGGCCGTCGATCGGTACGATCTCGGAACCGATGATGACCTTGAAGTTGTGGTCTTTCGCGGCAGTGTGAGCCCGCACGACTCCGGCAAGTGTGTTGCGGTCGGTGATGGCCAGGGCGGAATAGCCCAACTCAGCCGCGCGGGCAACTAATTCTTCCGGATGGGAAGCTGCTTCCAGAAAGGAAAAATTGCTCAGGCAATGGAGTTCGGCGTAACGCATCAGAACCATTCCCCATGCCAGAACCAGCGGTCGTCTTGCAAGCGTCGAAACACCCACAGCCGTTTCCCTTTGGTCGTTTCTACGCGGTAATAGTCGCGACGCACGAACGGTCCCAGCCACCAGCCGAATTCGATTCGCTCCGGTCCCCAGCATTGGGCAATCTCCAAGCGATCTGATTTCCAAAATAGCGCAGTGGGTGGTCCATCAGGGATTACCGCAATCACTTCGATGGGACGGGGACAGGGGAACAGGGCCGTTGGGCGGTCCAAGGGGAGCAATGCATCCTGTTCTACGGTTTTGGCGGAGAATACCTCGGTTACAGGGACCAATCGGACCGACAACTCCGGTATGGGATTGGGCTGACCGGCAGGCCGTGTCACAGCTTCATTACCGAGCCGACTGCTAAGCCGATCTAATAGTTGAGAAAAGCGGCATGCCTGATCATGAGATGCTCCCTCAAGCATTTCCCGTTGGGTACGATCCAGGGGAGCGACCTCTAGGGCTTCCAGCCGAATTCCAACCAAGGGGGCGTTCCAGTGCTGTCGTTCCAACTGTAAACGCAGCAGGTTGGCCAGCCGGCGAACGTCGGCCGTAGTACCACAAAGCCGAATATTGATCTCGTGTTCGCTTCGATTATCCATGACAAAATGGCAACGCAGATGCCGCGTGCCCAGCCGCATCGGGGACAGTAAGCTCACCAATCGTTCGAGCAGTGAGAGCCAAAGCTGCTCGATGGTTTCGGGCTGGGTAAGTCCATACTCCAGTCGTCGTGAGGCGATAAACCGTGGTACAGGTCGACAAGAAGTGATGGATTCCGGACGCTCGCCAGCTAACTGATCCATTCGCCGCAGCAGTTCCTCGCCGAATCGGGACCATAGTGAGCAGCGGTCTAATTTCTGCAGTTGACCGATCGTGTAAATCCCCAGCCGGCCCAGCTTAGCCAAGACCGTCTCGGGAAGACGCAAAGCTCCTATTGACAACTTATCTTTAAACGCACGATCCGTGGCAGGGACAATCATCCTCTGGCTTGTTTCCAGGCAATGGGCTACCGCCCATGCCATGCCCACTGTGTTGGCGATCGCTAACCTGGTCTCGAATCCTTGAGAGGAAAGTTCCTGTTGCAATTGTTCCAGCAGTGCGTGTTCACCCGAGAAGAAGTGGGCGATGCCGGTCACATCCATCAACAGACATTCGGGACGATCCGTTTCTTCCAGGCCGATGCAAAAGCTGTAGGGCTCACAGCGTAAAGCCACTTCAACCAGGGCTGTCTTGTCCTGATCGAGACTTGCTTGCCTTATCTTCAGAGAGTCGTGGGTTTTGGCAAAAGTCTCTGCTTCCGAGGCAGGCATGCCAGGTCGCACTCCACGTCGTTTCGCCAGATCATTGCATTGATAAACGAAGTCACCACGTTTTGTAGACTCAGTGAGAACCACCATGGATCGTCTCAGTTCTGGTTGACTCGCAATGAGTCGTTGAACGGACCAGTCAGGAAACCAGCAGCAGAGAACCCTTTGTGGCCGGGTGTGAGAACTCATCGATCGTTCCTCGGTGTCGGTCAATCTGAATGTCCGTCGTCGAACGAAGGGTTCTTCCTTGGCTGTAGGCAACCGAAACTCGGTATCGGGGAGACTCGCTATGTGAAGGTTGAGGCTCAACCACCAGACGCACTTCCGCCCAGGATGGCTGCTGCAAAGCTTGGTGGGGGCGAATAAGAAAACAGACGCTTTCCGAGTCTTCCACTGCCAGTCGCAAGCGTCTCGCCGCAGTTACTGAAAGATGGTCGATCTGTGCCCACACGATTCCTGCTGAGCGGGAACGCAAGGCCTCTTCACAGGCCCAGAGGGCATCCCGCTTGGTAGTTGGCCGCACAAGCACCAAACGCGAAAGATCGATTCCCAAGGCGGCCAATGAGGGGGGATAAAGTTGCTGCCTGGGATCTATCAGGAAAATCGGGCGCATTGGTTGGCAAACCTGTCTGCCTATCAGTAACGACAACGTTCCGGCGCCACTGGCCGTTCCACTTTCGATCCATTCCACCAGGCTGCCTGGACGAACTCCTTGCTGCGGAAACATGGTGTCCAGGGCTAGGCAACCCGTTTTTCTGATGGTTATTTCAGTCGAGACCGTACCCCTCTCCAGACTGCGAATTTGCTGCTGGAGGTCGGCAATCGTTTGTCTGGGGTCGTTAAAATGATGATCAGTACTCATTGCTGCTTCCTCGGCAATGAATATGTACGCATGTACACTTTCTGTCAAGCATCAATCAGCAAATTACAGCAAGCAAGGATAGGCTTCATGTGCGGCCGCTACACGCTTCGTGCCCGGCTTAATCCTCGTCACATTCCAATTTAAGTTCCGTGCGTTGGATGATCGCAAACCGGCAAAGCAAAGTTTCGATATCGCGTATCCCCGCTCGTGCAGCCTGAGCGCTCGTCCGGAACGCGTCGAGTTAATCCAAAAGTACCTCAAGCGATGGAATATCGACCTTGCCGAATCTCCTAAATACGCTCTTGCCTAGGTGGGACGTTGATCCACCGATTTTATCTGCCGAGGAAATGACTCGATGGGATTGTCGCGCTCGTCATGGCAGTTGACTTGGCGACTTAGCATGTGGGGTATGTGAGTCCATATAGCGAGCGGGGGATGTTGTTTTTGTAAGAAGACAGACGAGAGCACCGGAAAGGCACTGCTCCCCAAGCGGTTCAGCACTGGCCAGACAACTTTTGAAGCGAGAGTTGCTAACGGAGAAGAGAACGAGTTTCACCTCGAAGTTGAATCGAAGTAAAAGGACGTACTGCTTGTCCGCCTTTGCGGATCATTGCGCACGGTGCAAGTGCTAAAAGGGCATCCATTCCAGGGTGTCCCTTTTTTGTCGCGAATCCAAATTTTTTGATCGAGCGGCATCCCGTAAAAGTGAACATCCGTCTGCGATTAACCTTGTTTATCAGTGAAACGCGGTTGTTGACGTGTAGCTTGTCATAGATGTTGCGAACATGGTAGTCGATCGTACTAAAGCTGACTTCCAACTCCTCGGCGATTTCTCGTTTTATCTTGCCTTTCACTAGCCCGTGTAGGCAGTCTCGTTCGCGCGGAGTCAGGTCAAGATCGTCCGAAGACGTCTTCCGTTGATGGAAAGATTGGAGGATCTTACTTGCAACTGACGGAGAGATAGAGGCCTCTCCAATCAGCGTACAACGAATTGACTTGACAATTTCATCAATGTCTTCTCCCTTGAGCAGGTATCCATTGGCCCCTGCACATATCGCACTGTAAATCTTTTCCGAGTCGTCAAACACCATCAGGATTCCGCCCAGCCGCGATTTGTGCTGGATGTCGGCGACAACTTGTAGTCCTTCTCAGTTCGCGAAGGGTTGTGTCCAGGGCGCAAAGCCCACGCAACTGCGTAAAGGTTTCGGTTCAATGTAGGGTGGACCGAATGGACTCGGAACTTCTTAGTTCCTTTTCTAACGATAGATAACGCGGAATCGCAAACAGAGAACATTCACGAAAAGGGTTTTGCTTGGGGGAGGGCACCGGACGACCAAAGCTTCTATTGACGTCTGCGCATCCAATCCGATAGGGGCGACCAGCGGAAGTCTCGGAATTCGTGGCAAAATGGCTGGCAGAGGCATTCGATTTAGGGCGCATACATCAATAAATCGGGCCAGCTATGCGCTTCGGTATTGAGTTGGGGTCTTGCCGGTATACTCGCGGAAGGCACGAACAAATCCGCTGGTGCTTTCAAACCCACTACGAACGGCAATGTCGACGATGCTCAAGGACGTCGATGCCAGCAAGTGCTGCGAATGGCGCATCCGTGTCAGTCGAATCTCTTTGGCGATCGAGTGCCCAACGACGGATTCAAAACGGTGTTCCAGCGTTTTGCGACAAAGCCCCGATCTTTCTACAATGTCGGTAACTGTGATGGGGTAGCCACAACGCATGCGAATAAATTCAATGGCTTTCGCAACTTCTGCATCGTCAAAGGCAAGGAATTCGGACGAGCGTCGTTTGACAATTGGTCCGGGCGAAACCAGAAGCGGTTCGGAAGGAACCTGCTTTCCGTGAATCATTTGATCTAACAATTCCGCCGCTAGGAATCCAATGCGTTCAGCGTTCTGAGTAATGCTCGACAACGGTGGCAAGGTCGTATCGCATATCAATCTGCAATCGTTAACGCCCACCACCGACATACCGAACGGGACCGCGATTCCTTCCCGCTTGGCGCATTCAACAACTTCATGCGAAAATTCATCGTGGCACGTCGCCACACCGCACGGTTGCGGCAGGTTGACAAGTTGACGTCGTAGATTCTCTTGGTCGATTTGCCGAAACGGCAGCCCATCTTGAAGGTTCGATTTATTGACGTCAAACGCGATGTCGATCGAAGTCGCATCGAAATCTGATTGGCTGAGCCGTGATAAAAAACCTTCCCGGCGAAGTTGGTTGTGGTACCAAGCAAAATGTCCTGCAAATGCAAAATTACGCAACCCCACTTCAATCAAGTGGTCCGCCAGACGCCAGCCAATTTCAAAATTGTCCGAATGGACAACCGCAACCCCATCGGTTGGTGGCATCAAGAGATTCAAATTCACGGCGGGAACCTGAAGTGACTGCAGAATTGCAATCTGTTGGCGTGATTCGGCGTACGCGACAACTCCATCGGGCCGACAATCCTTCAAGTAGTTCCAGGAAATATACGGAACTGCGGCGTTTTTGATCACCTGAAGACGCGATGTTTCCGCTGCGTATTTCAGAATACCGCGTAGCATACGAGACTGGTTGTCTGAGCAAGGGATGACGGCAAGAGCAATCTGATGTGGCATGCCGCGAATCCTGGGAAGCGGGCCCATAATGCATTGGTTTCTGGGGCATGGCTTTTTCATAACGAAGTCGCTTGCACCTAAGTGATCACCCGATTGTATACGTAATCTGTCAATGACAGGTTCGCTTTCGCGGTCATCATGGTCCGTTGTTCAGAAAAGGCTGTGGCGTGGTGCGCAGCTTGCTTTGAGCAAAATCAAGTGCAAACAGACATTTCAGATGCTGCAAGCCTTGATGCAGCGTTTTCGATTCGGACTTCGACAGACTGCGCTGCGGTGACCGGCAAGTGCCAAAGTCGTGCCCGAGCAATCGAAGCAGTTCTTTCATCGACGTATGAAAAGGATACATGCCTAGCTTGCAAATAAACTCGATCGATTGCAACTGTATTTGTTGCGCCTCGGCTAAGCGGTTGGATTCAAAATCACGGATCATTTCGAGGTAAAGTGGGGCAAGCACATTAAACGTGCTGCCAATCGCGGCTCGGGCACCAGTCGCGATCGCCCCCAGAAGCATGTCGTCACAGCCCCACACCGCGTCGAATTTGCCTCCACCAAGACTTAAGCACCGCTGGAACTCTGCCAGGTTTTTATCAGTGTATTTGATGCCCGCAAAATTCGGAATTTTGCCATCGGCAAATTGTAGAAATGACACGATGTCCACCTGAGATCCGGTTACGGCAGGGATATGATAGTAATAAAACGGCAAGCGAGGAGCCGCCGATGCAATCGCTTGGACGACCTCAAAAAGCGACACGATGTCCACGACTTTAAAATACGAAGGACAAGTTGCCGATACCGCATCAGCACCAATTTCTTCAGCATGTGCGGCCAGGTGTTTTGCTTCGGCAATACAGTTGTGGCCAACTTGCACTATCACCGGAACGCGTTTATTGGCTGCTTGCGCATACGCCTCCGCAACCTGACAACGTTCAAGCGTCGTAAGCGATACACCTTCACCGGTGCTACCACAAACGTACAGACCGCGATTCCCGGCACGGATGAGATGCTCGACCATAGGAGCAACTTTCGAAAGTGCCAGCGTTCCGTCGGCATGGAAGGGGGTGTAGGTTGCGGCGATCAGGCCACTTAATCGACTGGAAACCATGTTTTTTATCAATCCTCTGTTGTCCTATCTTCTGACCCTATCGATAGCTTGTTTCGATAACGTCTAGCAGCGGAATTCTCTGAAACACGAGCTGCGACGTGCTTCCTTCGTAAAGAATACCGATGGTGTCTTTGTCGATCATCGTCATGCATGAGTACCCCGCTCCCCGTCCTTGATCAAGCAACAGCTGATGTGCTTGGGGCCAGCTGTGCCCGCCGTCGCTGGAAGCCTTAATGGTGATGTTCTCACGCGCTCGAGTGCTATTTGGATTAGAAAAAAGCAGCCACCGGTCAGGTGGCTCTACATCCGTCGATTCGTCACCACTTGGTTCGTCAACCGCAATAAGACTAGCCATGCAGGCCCTGGGCTCAATCAGCGCTTTCTGGGAACTGGGGTGTTCTTCCCACGAAGCCCCAAGGTCTTTGGTGGTCATCACCACACGCGAGGCTGCGAGGTTGTAGCGACAATTCAACATGAGTTCGCCAGGCCGATATTCAACCACCTGAGCCTCTGTGGTTTGAAGATGCGCACCTGTGCCAATTTTCCATGTCCTACCCCGATCGAGAGAATAGACAATCGTAGAATGCGGAACACGATTCTTATCCTGAAATTGCGCCGGAAAGACTAACGTCCCGTCCTGTAAACAAATCCCTTTGCCGGGCCCATTAAATACCAGATTCCACTGGGGATCTTTTACTTGGTTGGTGATGTTGATCGGATTAGACCAGGTTTTACCATCGTCATCGGAGCGCACCAAAACAAACTGGCCTGTTTCTTCGGGGCGCAATCCAGGGCCGGAATGTCGCCACGCTCGGTTGCCGTGACTCCAAATAGCAGCCACCCATATGGTTCCGCGGATTGGATCGACAAGAACCGTCGGATCACCAATTCCATCACCATGCCATTTGAGTTCATTCCCCATGTCCATGATAATTCGCATCGGTTCCCAGCTGCGTCCACCATCGACACTGCGCGACATTCCTACATCAATATCTGCCGGCAAATCGCGATTGCTGTCGTAACGAACATCGTATACGGCGATCAATGACCCCGCCTTGGTTGTTGCCAGACCTGGGATACGATATGTGTGGACTCCATCGTCCCCTGCCCGGCGTAGGGCATACCCAAGTCGCAAAGACGCTGTCGGTCCGGTGGACTTAAGCTGATGCGTTTGTCCGTCGATGGTAACTGCAGGGCACTCGATCTGTAACGTTTTCGACATATCGGCTTGATCCGTGATCTTAACCGAGACGAAAAAATGATTAACTCCCTGCTGAAGCTTCGCGCTACCACGAACGTGTATCGTGTTGCTTGTGCTTTGAGGTTGTGCGTCGCCGAAAAGTGACAAATCTTGATGTCGGTTCAAATTGCCAACGTTGGTCCACGACCGTTGCGGCAGAGTGCTGGCAATGACATCCACTTTTTCAATGTCTTCCAAATCAAGCGAGCCACCCAGAGAAAGTTCTACATCTTGTAACGTTCGTGACGCTTGGGAAAGCTCGACATGGATGGTAAGCTCCAATACGACGTTCCAGCGGTTTCTCACCAACACTGGAACGACATGAGGACGCGCAAATGCACGAACATCGTTTGGTGGATCTTGCAGAGGCCGCTCCGCCAAAGCGCGTGTGGCGGAAAGCAAAGTCAATAGACCGCAAAATAGCAAGGTCGTCGCAGTACGTTGTGAGAAAGAAGATGACATTGGGCAGGTAGCTTTCTGTTGGGCATTGTCGCGAGGCAAGGGAAGCATGCTGAGATTAACCTTTCCGACCGGTTGTGATCTCGAAATCAAATTGTTTTGAGTCTTCAGTCACTGTGGCACGCAGTTGCGTCTTGACGTTGTACTGCGGTGGAACAACTACCACGGGAGCCGCTAGAGGCATTTCCATCGCGTCAGAGGCGTCTCCGTTCTCGTCTTCGTCTGTGGTTTCACCCGTCCAGGCAATTCGAACCTGGTGATCTCCTAAAACAGCACCTGGATAGTCTTTCAAATATGCCAGAGCATACTGACCGTTGTGATCCGTCACACCGGTCGACCGTCTTCCTTCGATCGGTTCAAAGCTAACCTGCAAACCTGCAATCGGGGTTCCGTCCACGGTAACTTTCCCCGAAACAGGGACTAGCAATGGGATATCGCTATCGTTTCCACAGCCAACCGTACCGCATACTACTAGCAACGCGATGCCCATTTTTACATGCAATCCCATCTTCAACTCCTGACGAAGAATTGGTCGAAAAGAAGCAAACAACTGAACAACTTGGAACGATTAATATTCACCCACGACATTTCCATCGCTTCGTTGACCCAGATCGGAATAGGTAGCCATCTCGATCGTTTCCGCCAGAAAGCGTACCGACCCGTCACACAGAACAAAATTGGCCCCACCGGGATGACGGCTGGTGAAGACGCGTTCTTCTTGCCAGCCATTGGTCCCTCCATCTTCATTGATGGCGAAGTCGACGACCCCCACGGTTCCGAAGACGGCCCCGGTAGAACAACCTGCGCATTTGTCGTAACGCGGACCCATCCAAACGGCCTTTGCATTGCCGTGCAATTGGCTTTTTTCACCGATAGCCAGCGTATTGCTTGTCCCATCGTTGATGTCGCGAAACTTAATTTTACTGTTGGGGCCAAACACGCCATCCGGTCTGAATTTCGCGTTGTCTGCGTCTGAACGACTGTAGAAAGGATATGGCGTTGCCGCTACAGGCGGCGAATGGGATGTTCCCGCCAAAGCAACATCATATCTTCCCATCACGCCATTGTAGTTGGAGGCGCCCAGTCGGAAGGTACCTGCTACTACGGGATTAGGTGGGTTGTCTGAAGGGCAACGAAATGCGTCCAGTTTGGTAGAGCTTAGCTCCGCCGCGACAGCGCTGTAACTTTGACTCCCCGTTTGGAGTTGCTCAAACAAAGCACTTTGTTCGATATATGGAAGCACTAAGGTGCCCCAGCCAAATGAACCGCTTCCAAATGTGTTTACGTCGCGACCTGAATTCAGGTAAATCCATCCGGGAGGGAACGTATTCAGCGAATCGTGATAATTATGTAACGATAGCCCAAGCTGCTTCAGATTGTTTGTGCAATGGATGCGTCGTGCGGCTTCGCGAGCCTGTTGAACGGCAGGCAACAGCAGAGCGATCAAAATGCCAATAATGGCAATGACAACGAGAAGCTCAACGAGCGTAAAGCCCTTTTTCGTCATGGCGGTTGACCTTTTATGGTGAGTTGGCGATATGAACGGACTAGGAGTCAGAGAGTGAGATGTCAAAGTGGTTCTCTCCGGATTTCACCTCGACTTCGATTTGCTTGTTCGAATTTGCACATGGGGGTAGCTTCGCTCGTCTGCGTGCGCGAGGCACAACGTCCTGAAACTCATCATCTTCTCGGACGAGGTCGGCTAGTTCTTGGCCAGCAAACGTAACGGCAACGCGGTGTTTACCGATAACAGCGCCGTCTTGGTGCTTGTAGGTGGTCAGTTGGAAACTTCCATCCGCCTCCACAGCCCCCGTGGCTGGTTTCCCGATTAACGATTTGCCGGCAATAGGCACGGGCGTAAAAACGATCGTCGCGTTGGATATCGGTTCGCCTTTACAAGTCACCACCCCGGTTACCTTGGCGGTTTGGAAATCTCCGTTGCCGCATCCTCCAGCGATGGCAATAAAGCAGAAGGCAACAAACGCGATGGTGTGCTGAGGTAATATGTTTTGCGGAAACATTCAAAAATTCCCCACGGGTAATCTGTCATCAATCTGTACCAGAGCGGACATGAGTGTGTTCTGATCCAGGTTTTCACTTATAAAGCGCGCCGATCCATCACAAAGTGCAAACTGGGCGCCTCCCGGATGTTGGCTCATGAATACCATGGGGGCCCAGCCGAGCGATCCGCCAGCGGCTTCCGGATCACCGTTGACCGGATGTAGCGGATGTCCTCCTCCAAGAACACTGCCAACTGAGTCGGAGGTCGTTGTGTGGGTGCCCATGACGTTGGTTCGATTGGACGCAGCCCAGACAGCACCGCCGAGAACGTTGCCACTTTGTAAGTTTTTAAGCATCTTCTCCCCAGCCAGTAACGTATTGCTCGTTCCGTCATGGATATCTGCAAATGTGACCTGACTGTTGCGATACAATGGGCCGCCTCGCGTTTCAGCATTGCCAGCTACCTGGGACCAACCAAACCCTGTAACACCTACATAATTCGACAACGCGAGATTGCTGCCATTGAAATCCCAGTGGGGGTTGATGTCGGGATCGGGAGCGCTTGGGCAACGGTATGCGGGCAAGTTGGTTTGCAGCAGCTCAAGATTGTTCTGCACCGCTTGGCTTACGTTCTGTGCGCCGACACTTAATTGGTCTCGCAGCGCGGTTTGTTCGATTTGGTCAAGAATCAAGGCCCCCCAAGCCCAACCAAACCCATCGACACCACCCGAATCATTAGGGTCGTCGACGTATCCTGACGGGAGCGAGCCAAAGGTGTCGTGGTAGTTATGCATTGCCAACCCAATCTGTTTCAAATTGTTGCTGCACTGCATCCGGCGAGCCGATTCTCGCGCTGCTTGAACGGCTGGTAGTAGCAAGCTGATTAAGACTCCGATGATGGCGATCACCACCAGTAATTCGACGAGTGTGAACCCGTAGCGTTTTGCCATGATTTCGATCCTCAAGGTATGTAGAGTTGTGTGAACCTCCAACGAGCCGGATATTAGGCGAGCCATTCATTTCGTGCTATTAAAAAATGGCATTGCAGTGTGCGCAAATTAACGCACCTTGGCGGGTGGCATTGAATTGGTCGTTTCGCAGCCCACTATCCACACAGTCAGGTCGGTGTGCGGTAGCAGCATCCACGGACTTGCAGCCGGCATTGCGTAAAATGGCAATGCGCCTTTCCACAGCACAAAACCACGATCCAGGTTGGATGCGCAGCCGCAACGGATGGCGGCCCAATTATTTCAGAGGGGCGTCACGATGGGGCAAGATATTGAATTTAAGCAGTAGCTGAGACGAACAAGCCCACTCAGTAGCGATTGATTAAGTTCAGGTGAATCTGTTTGCTCAACCCGCTAGTCGCCGGCGGCGATTTTCCAGATAGGGGGGCTGCTCTGTACGCCTGACTTCATCAGCGTTGTTTGCGTGAAAACTCTGTGTTTTCAAGGACCACGCGTCCTGCCATGGGTGCATTGTCACCCCCTCAAGAGTAGACCGAAAGGGACTCGGAATCGTTAAACCCTTTTCCCCGTATCAGATGGCTCAAAATCCCAAACAGAGACCATTCACGAAGAGGGTTCTGCACGGGGAGGCATGTAGGAATTCAAAGGGTCGGTCATAACTAGCTGCTCCCAAGATGTAAGTGGATGCTCCCAGATCTCTTGGGGCAGCGGTTCAGATAGGGGGATAACCCAATCCTCTGTCGATCGTAGCTCGGGAGAGGTTAAATCAACCTCGGGAGAGATCAAGAGTTGAGGACGCCGACCGTTTAGCGAACAAAGCACGAATGCCCTCACTTCGACATCACGAAAGCCATGCGATTGGCAAGTTGCTTCAATGTGGCAGGCAAAGTCTCGTATAAGTTCTGGGTCACGCGACATTCGTGCCAATTGATGGGTTTGCAGGTCATTCTGCAAAGGATAGATGCCACGACGCCCTGTGACCGGATCGAGAATGTGGAAGCGAATCGCGGAGCGTTTACCTCGCAGCATCATGTGCCATGAAAAGTAATGTCCACGTTCGGTCCAATTGACGTTGCCAGGATAAAGCCAATGCCGAAAGGGAAGTGTAACTTGGACGAGGCACCAGGCGACCAGGAGGGTCACGATTGCCGTTCGCCAAGAGGACAGGGTATCGGTGTTGGACCGACTGACAGGAATCGACTCCTCCTCTGGGCGTAATAGCCGGCGGGGCCAATCGGGCTCTAGGAAGATGCTTGTCAGCCCGATCATGATCCAAGGAAATATGCCGATCGGAAACATGATCGAATTCGTTATGTGAAAGAAAACTACGAGACAGAATGCCAGAATGCGCGTTCGCTTCCAGAGAAGGAGCGGGACGATCAAAAGATCGAACAACATTCCTCCCCAAACAATCGTCTGGACAGCCCATTCCTCGTGGGCAAACGGTGCCAAGAGAACGTGAGACTCTTGCTGCGCCAGCATTCCACGCATGGGGAAGCCTTGAATCCAGTCTGGACTGATCTTTGCGACTCCGCCGAAGAAATAGACAACGCCTACCTGAAAACGAATCAACCAAATCGACCACATCGGCACAGAACTAGACGTGGCGATCCGCCCCAATCGGTTGTCGACGCTCCACGCCCGATTGGCAGGTACGCTCGCCATCAACAGACTCATCAAGCAGACAAAATAGTAATGATTTTGGTAGGTTGTTTTATCGACCAGGAATACGTAGATGAATAGGATCGCGAACCCAATCGCTGCGATTCGATAGAACCAGCCCAAAGCAATGAGAAGTGCGGAAGCCCCCATCAAAAGGAAGATGCTCGTCATTGCTGACTCAGACGCCACCTGCACCCAGTGGAAGCCCACATACTTGAAGTGGTAAGTCGGTTCGACGTAAAAGTTCTGGATTTTGCCCAAGGCCAGGTAGGAAATGCACCAGGCAAACATGACGAGACCAAATAAGATTCGCACGACCGCCAGTGACGCCCCATCGACCGATTGAAACAGCGTGTTCGTCAATCGCTTCATACTCATTGGCCTATTAGCTTGACCTCGGAAAGGTGTCGAACGGGACTTTATAAACTTGGCCGCCCTCGGTTCGCTTGACGTCGGGCGGCTAGCCTTCAAGCGACTCGTTAGCCGTCGTATGCCGGACGGCGACTGGCCGTGCGTCGTGACTTGGGCTCTAACTCGATCACGAAGTGATTCGCTTCGCCTGGTTTCACTTCCAGAATCAATTCTTCGGGCAGCTGACAATTGTGTTTCTGGGGAACTGGTACTCCTTGAGCGATCTCGCTGGGATCTGGCATGGTCGGCTCCGTGATACGGATTCGATGTTTGCCAACCACCGCTCCATCTCCTTTGGAATAGGTCGACAGAAGAAAGGTTCCGTCCTGCTTGATTTGTCCCATTGCCGGTTTGCCTGGCATCGTTTGAGAGTCTTCGGAGATCGGCGAGAACTGGATCCAGCCTGCTGTGATCGGCGTTCCATTGCAAACACATACGCCCTGCACGTCGGCGACTTCAAATTCTTTCGTGCTACATCCCGAGGCAAAGATCGCCAAGGCAAGAGGCACCAGGTACCAAGTTTTCATCAGGTAGATTCCTTATGTCATTCTTGTTCGGTTGAGTGTGATTGGCATTGAGCAGCGGTAGGCCTAGTAGGCCCCGAGGACTTGACCGTCGTTGCGGTTGCCCAGATTGGTATAGGTTTCGTATTCCATGTTCTCACTCAGAAAGTGAACCGATCCATCCGCGAATACAAACTGGGCTCCGCTGGTGTGGTAGCTCATCGCACAATCATCGTCGATCGCTTCCCAGAAGCGGCTGGTCGACGTCGCCCCACCGTTGATTGGGTCAGTCGTCTTCATGATGACCTGTTCGTCCGATCGCCCCGAAGCAGCCCATACCGGCCAATCACTCCTGCCATTTCGGCCTGGATAGGATGATTCGCCGATGGCCAGTGTATTGCTCGTTCCATCGGTGATGTCTCGGAACCGAACATTGGGGGCCGAACCACCGCCGCCATTTCCCCATACCACGGCATCGCCGTGACGCATAAAGATTCCGTCGAGGTAGTATCCGGACGATCCCTTATAGTCGGAAACGGCATACCCCACGATCTGTTCGTCGACCATCTCTTGGGAACCATCGACATTGATAGAGGCTGGTACGTGATCAGGTAGAACCGACGAGGGACAACGGAAAACGGATAGAACCGTCTCGGCACCAGCAATCGGCGCGCTTGTCGAGTCGTAGGTGCTGGCCACAATACCGTACTGACCTTGCGGATTGAGGAGTTCGTATAAGCCTGGCTGCTCAATGAAGGGCAAAAGGGCAACCGACCAACTCCATCCGTCATTGGCATTGGAAGCATAGGGATCCGGGTTGGTGAATGTCCCCAGCGGCAAACTGCCAAAGGTGTCGTGGTAATTATGCAGTCCCAGCCCAAGTTGCTTTAAGTTGTTTTTGCATTGCATACGGCGGGCAGCTTCACGAGCCTGCTGTACCGCGGGCAAAAGTAACGCGATGAGAATCCCGATGATGGCAATAACAACCAGAAGTTCGACGAGCGTGAAACCGGACGAATGTTTTTGTGAAATGGACATGGTTTATTTCTCTATGAATATTTGAATGTGATGTTCTAAGCGAACGGAAGGATGTTCTAGTCGTGTCGACCTTGGGAACGGAGATATTCCAAGAGTTCCCGGGGTTGGTCGGTGCACAGCATTGTGGCGCCGCGATCGAGTAGCCAACCCCAGTTTCCTGCCGGATCCTTCAGGGCTCGCTCGTCGGTATGTCCGGCACAAAGTTCGTCCCACAAGGGACTTGCCCAAACGCGGATGCCAGATTGGCGGATCGTATCGAATTGGGTCAGGACTGACGAATCATCCTTGGCAAAGCTTGTTACAAAAGCGAGTGGCTTCTTCTGTTCGGTGAAGGATGCGATGTAATGACTCGCGTTAGTAGTCGAGTCACCCAGCTTGGGTAGGTAATGAAACTCCTCGAACACGTCACCACAGTGGGACTTCAGTTCGTCCACGGTGCGGTTGCCGTAGAAGAAGACATGATCCTCCATCCCGTATTGTTTAACGATTTTATAGACCTCGGGGATGTCGTATTCGGACTTGTCGAGGTACAGCAAGATCTTGCCTCGCGCCAACTGCAAGCCTTCTTCCAGTGTGGCAATCCGGTGATCGGTGAGCCGACCCTCTTCGTCTTTGAATCGTAACGACTGAATTTGCTGGAGTGAGTGATGGCTGACCTTTCCGGTACCGTTGGTCGAGCGTTCAAGTGTTTTGTCGTGAAGCAAGACGTAGCGTCCATCCATCGTGGGACGCACGTCGATTTCGACCATGTCGACGCCCAACTCGATACAGCTTTGAATAGCGGCAAGCGAGTTTTCCGGGGCTGCGTGCCAGTGCCCTCGATGTGCGACCACGAAAACCTTATCGTTGGTCACGTTCTTCAATTCAGAAAGTAGCTGCGCTGCGCGCGAGTCGCTCGCGATCGGTGGCATGTCGGCAACTTGCCTGGACAGGGCGGCCATTCTTTCCGGTGGACTTGCCTGCGTTTCTGCTGGCGATAGTGGCAACTCACCACATCCGCAAACAGTCGCCAAGGCAAGCGTCAAGAACACAAGAACTCGCATGGGTACTCCTCGTTAACCGGGATAGTTTTAGTCTCACATGTATCCAGCGCGAGTCGAGATTCCTTTCATGAAGGTTAGATGAATTCAAAGACATTGGTCACGCTTGACGCGCGGTCGAACTGCAAGCAGGTGGCTATTTCCTGCGAAGTGTGGACGAAAAAAGCCCCGGCCATCCTATGGATGACGCGGGGCTGCTGATTTCAAAGACAATGGAGCCGAAGCTATTGCGACCGAAAGTCTGCGAGGGAGCGAATCTGCTCGGCATCAAGCGCTCGATTCCAAATCATGACATCGTCGAGGTCCCCGTTGAGGGAGCGGTCATCGGTTTCCGGTTCGGCGCCTGGTGCCCAAGCCCCTAAAGTACATTCACCTAAGGAGACCTTACCTATGACGGATTGGACCCGCTGCTGGCCAACCTCGACGCCATCAAGATAATGCGTAACTTTGCGTTGATCGAGATCGATGACACTTGCCAAGTGATACCAACGATCGTTCTCAAGGCGTCCGGTGGGGGCACGAAAGATTTCGTGTTGGCCTCTTTTTCCGGTCGAGATGGTCAAGCGGAAGTCGTGTCCTTTGCGCTGCCAGTGGACTTCGCCGCGATCTTGAAAGGAATCGGACATGAGGATTCCCCGATGTTCACGATCTGGTCCCTGCTCCTTGCTAAAGCGTACCCAGGCCGCCAAGGTCAGCTGACGATGGTTTCCAGGGACATTCATGTGCAAGGCATCGTGAGAATTCGTCACCGACAATTCATGCAGGCCTGAGTCGCTAGCGTGGAATGCAATGGCGGTCTGAAGGACAACAGGGTTGCGACCGCCCATTGCCAGATTAACTGGAGTGGTTTGCCCCTGCAGTCGAGACATGGGCAACCAAAGCAAAAGATTAGAATCATTCGCCAAGTTGGCCTCACCACCGGCACGCTTGAGTAGGGATGGCATCTCCCAGTCACGTTGACGATAGAAAGTGCTTGGAGAAACGTTGGCGGAAACGACGCCCTGAGCCTTGGAAATTCGAGCCGCGTCTCCGACCTTCAGCGTGACCCTATTGTTCGCATTTTGTGCAACGACCGTTCCTTGAAACACGTAGACATGCGCATCTCCAAACTTGTCGACTTCGACACCAAATTCCGTTCCCAGATCAACGATGTCTCCATGAGGAACCTTCACGCGAAAGCCGCGACTGTCCCGGGAAGGGCAAGTCACTGCGATCTGGCCTCGATGCAATCTGACGGAAGAAATTGAATTGATTTGGAATTGTGTTGGGGCACGTATGACACCTAACGCTCCTCCATGGAATCTGATTAGCAATTCACCATTGGTCAATGAGTAAGTTCCACCGGATAGAATTCCCGAATGATGTGGAGACATGGAACTAGATTCGAATACGGCATCGCGCTGCTCAAGGACCCTGGCGACACCGACAATCTCTTGCTCGAATGGCGGGACAAGTGTCCATGCGGTAATTCCAATGCCGACAAGCAGCGACAACGCGATTGAGAACCACAACGTGCGTCTTTGCGGAAGGTAAGCGCTTTCGGAGTGGTCGCTATTTGCGAGATCGCAAGTGTCGTTTGCAGGCGATGCTGATTCATCCGCTTCTATTTCCGAGCGTAAGACTTCTTCTCCCGAAAGATGATCGCGGATGGCCTGGTGCAGGTAAACGGCTCTCGTGAATTCACGAACGTTCTCTGGCGTTTGTTTTAGCCATTGCTTCAGCTGTCGCGAATCGTAGTCGGTTGAAAGGCCGAATAAGTACTTCGACATGAGCTCTTCTGGGTCGGTCATGACACTCCAATCCTTTTCAATTGCTTTCCGACGCACAGCCGGAGGGCATTTCTCGCACGATGCAGCGCAACGAAGACAGAATTCTCGGTCGACATAAGCTGGCTCGCGATTTCGCGGGGGGACATGCCTTTACCGTAATGCATTTCATGAACCTGGCGGACTCGGCCACTCGTCTTGCTCAGGCAAGCTTTCAGCGCTGCCCGAATCTCACCGATCTGTTCGTTTTCCTGTTGGACGGCTTCGGCAACGAGGTCCAGGATCTCGTTGTCAAAAACATGCCGGTCTCTTCCTCTTTTCTGGCGATAGCGAAGGGCCTCGATACGAGCCAGGCCAATTGCCCACGCAACGAAAGGTCGCTTCGAATCGTACTCAGGGAACTTTTCCGTCGCGGTCACGGCGGTTTGCTGTAGGATCTCTTCCGAGTCATGGAAGTCAGGTTCCAACGAAGAAATAAATGCCGCCACCGCCGGTTGGGCTCTCACCCACAGGGCCGCTAAGACGGGAGTTGGATGGGTTTCAGTCATGGATCCGTTCATCTCGCAAGAACTGAAAAATGAGCTGTCCAACAAGTAAACGTGAGGAACAGACCTACCACGCGAATCGCGCATTTTCTATGGGCATCCATAGCTACCGCCGCAGTTCTTACATCAATTCCTGACAATTTCAGGAATTCGATCGAGTTTGATACGTCTTAATGCGACCTTAACCATTTCACGGTGAGCGTCTCCCAAGAAAAGAAGGTGAGTGCCATGATTTACCTGTCTGGGAATGGCTGAGATCTTAACCAAGAGTTAAAAACCGAACAGAAAGTCTCCCAGCAGGGCGTGCCATGCGTACGATTTATGATCTCCCAATGCCGAACGGTCGTTGCGTGAACAATCCAGGATTGATACTCGCCAGGCTATTGGTTGATCAGACGCCTCAGGACTTGCGTCACCCGCGACCTATTATCTGGCCAGGCTAGTTTGGCCAGATGAAGATCTCGGGTTTTCTTACTTATGCTGATACAGAAAAGGGTAGCGGTTCGATGTTTTCGGTAACGTCTTTCTGTCCTGGACGACCGCTTGGGTACATCGGCGCTAAATCGCCAGCGCTAAGTATCCATTCGGGAGCCGCGGTTGGCTGCTCAAACTTTGCCGCATTTTAATTAGAAACGACACGGACGTTGCACTGCCTGCCAGCGAATCATTTGAGTTTACAAAAGTGCGTCATTCGTTTGTGATCCCGGATCCCGTGGAATGCACAAAAACCAAAGAATCAATTGATGCGCACCGAGCAAACTGTCCAAGGACGATAATCTTAGAAGCGAGTTGGACTTTCCCAGCCATTCTGGGAATGACGATTTAGGGGCAAAATCGGGCGTAGCCTCATCAACATCATTCGTTCTCTTTGAATCATTGTTCGTTGCTCACTAAACGTTGGGGAATTGGCTAGATTCAAGGGGCTGCGGGAAGATAGAATTGATTTGAATAGGCACTACGCTTCCATCCTGCTACTCCCTAACGATATGCGTCCTCATCTTCTACTCATCTTGTGTTTGTTCATTACGTTTGCATGGAATGTGCGCGTAGCAGGGGCGGAAGATACCCCAAATGAGCCTGCGCGGCTCACCGCGCTGATCGAACGATACTGTTTGGATTGTCACTCCGGCGGCGAGCCGGAAGGGCAATTCAGCCTGGATGGCTTTGCCTCTTCTTTAACGCGGACGAATCAACACGAATGGGAGTCAGATCGTTGGGAAAAGGTGCACCGACGTCTGCTGACGCGGCAAATGCCCCCGGCCAACTCTGACCGTCCCAGTAACGAACAATACGATCAAGCGATCGATGCAATCGATACGATGTTGCAGAAACATGCGACAAAGTTTCCCAGGCCAGGTGCTACGGCCTCGATGCGACGGATGACGAGATATGAGTATCGTCAAGCAGTACGTGACTTGCTCAGATTGGAAGTCGATGTGGATGAACTACTGCCCGCTGATTCGGAGAGTCATGGTTTCGACAATGTCACGACAGGTGAGCTATCCCCAACTTTGCTAAGCCGCTATCTGACCGCAGCAGAGCGAATTAGTCGTACAGCAATTGGTCGTCGTGTTGATTTTGTTGAGGGGAGAACTGTCCGTCTTCCTCCCGATCGAACACAGGACCGCCACGTTGAGGGGCTTCCGCTAGGTACCCGTGGTGGCACCGTTGTCGACCATCACTTTCCTCAAGATGGACAATACGAAGTCCACGTGAGGCTGACACGTGATCGAGATGAGAAGGTGGAAGGAATTCATGGAGTCCACGATCTTGATGTTCTTTTGGATGGTAAAAGAATCGATCGGCTGACTACTAGTCGTCCCCAAAATGGCGACTACAGCAATGTCGATAGCGAATTGAGTAGTCGGTTTGCTGTTAAGGCGGGCAGGCATCGATTGGGAGTCACCTTCCCGCAACAGTACCGTTCCCTGATGGAAATCAAACGCCAACCCTTTGATGCTTCGTTTAATCGACATCGTCATCCGCGGCAAGAGCCCGCCGTCTTCGAAATTTCGATTGTTGGTCCATTTCAACCGAAGGGGGCAGGGCGTACGGCCAGCCGCGACGTGATCTTTGTCTGCTATCCGGATTCCAAGGAAGAAGAATTGGCATGTGGCGAAACGATCATCCGAAATCTGGTGCGAAAAGCTTATCGTCGGCCGCCTGCGGAAAGTGACTTGACTGTCCCGTTGTCCTTTTTTCGTCGAGAACGGGAAGGGAGCGGATTCGAGGCAGGGATTGAAGCAGCAATCGCGGCGATCTTGGTTAATCCGAACTTTTTGTTCCGTATTGAAACAGTTCCTCCTGACGTTAAGTCAGGCGAAAACTATGCAGTATCGGACATCGAACTGGCAAGCCGGCTGTCCTTCTTTCTTTGGAGCAGCATTCCCGACGAAGAACTGTTGACGTTAGCCGAAAAGGGAACGCTTCATGATCCCGTCATTTTAGAACGCCAAGTCGAGCGGATGCTCGCCGATCCACGTTCGGAATCTCTGGCGAAGAACTTTGCTTGTCAGTGGCTACATCTAAGAAACCTCGACTCAATACAGCCGGATTTGCGGCTCTTCCCAGACTGGGATGACAATCTGCGGCAAGCATTTTGTAAAGAGACTGAGTTGCTATTCCACGATGTTGTCACCCATGATCGAAGTGTATCGACACTTATTGACTCACCATACACCTTCCTCAACGAGCGGCTTGCCCGCCACTATGGCATCGATCATGTTTACGGAAGCCATTTTCGACGCGTGGACCTCGACCAACCGACACACCGAGGCGGCCTGCTTCGGCAGGGAAGTGTTTTGACCGTTACTTCCTATGCGACTCGGACATCGCCAACGATCCGTGGTGACTGGATTCTCAGCAATTTGATCGGAACACCTCCTCCTCCGCCGCCACCGAATGTTCCTGCTTTGGAAGAAAAGAACACCGCGACGAACAATCTTTCGGTACGAGATCGTCTAAGTCTGCATCGGGGCAATCCGGCCTGTGCTACTTGTCACGACTTGATCGATCCGCTTGGGTTTACGTTGGAAAGCTTTGACGCCGTTGGCCGATGGCGGGAACTGGAGAACGGCCAGCCGGTTGACGCCTCTGGTGAACTTCCAGACGGATCTTTCCTAAGTGGTATCGACGCACTTGAGAAATTTTTTCTTGAGCGTCCCGAGATTTTTGCAACCACGATTGTGGAAAAACTGATGACCTATGCCCTAGGGCGAGGGATCGAGTCGTATGATGGGCCAGCCATTCGACGCGTTGTAAGTGACGCGGAAAGAGATAACTATCAATTCTCGACCCTGGTTAAGGGGATCGTTTTGAGTCCACCTTTTTTGATGAGGACTGCGCCGTGATCGTGAGGAAGAAAGCTCTATCAAGACGGACCTTGCTGCGTGGTGCCGGTGCTGCCGTCGCATTGCCACTGTTGAATGCCATGGTCCCGGCACTAACGGCGGAAGAGACGACCGTTGCAGAGCCCAGCAAGCTACGCCGGCTGAGCTATATCTATATGCCGATGGGCTTCAATCCCAGCGAGTGGACGCCCCAAGGAAGTACACTCGAACATCTTCCTTCGAGCCTTGCATCGCTGTCAGGCGTGAAAGATCAACTTTCGGTCATCACGAACATGGAACTGCGGAATGCCTATCCGGGCTCTCACGCAACGTCGAATTCGGCATTCCTCAGCGCAGCCCGTGCGAAGCGTACGGAAAGTTCCGATTACTATCTTGGTACGACGGTAGACCAAATTGCGGCCCGATCAATTGGTAGGAACTCGCAATTACCCTCGCTAGAGTTGGCAATGGACCTGCTAAGCACCGTGGGGCAATGCGACAATGGCTATGCTTGCGTCTACCAGAACAATCTTTCCTGGTCATCGCCGACGACGCCGCTGCCAGCGGAAGCACATCCTCGCCTGGTATTCGAAACACTCTTTGGTGCTGGAGGTTCAGTTGAAGATCGCAAGGCAGCGCTATCACGACGGGCAAGTCTTTTGGATTCGGTCGTTGGCGAAATGAAGAGGCTAAAGAACCAGTTGGGCGTCGAAGATCAGCAGAGAATCGACGGCTATCTCGAGAATATTCGCGAGGTGGAACGCCGAATTCAATACGCCGAAGAAAACATTGAAGAGAACCCGTTACCCGATTTGGATCGCCCGCTCGGGGTCCCCGCATCGTATGCCGAACATGCCCGCATCATGTTTGATCTTCAGGCACTTGCGTTTCAAGGGGATATAACCCGTGTGACGACATTCCAGCTGGCTCGTGAAGCAAGCACACGTAGCTATCCCGAAATCGGCGTTCCCGATCCGCATCATCCCGTGACGCATCACGGTAATAATCCAGAAAAACTGGCAAAAGTCGCAAAGATCAACGCGTTTCATGTTTCACTTTTTGCAGGCTTTCTGGAGAAGCTCAGATCAATTCCGGAAGGAAGTGGAACACTTCTAGACCACAGTCTGCTACTGTACGGCAGCGGCATGGGAGATCCCGATGCGCACGATCACAGCAACTTGCCGACCTTGGTTGCCGGTGGTGCCGCCGGCAATATGCAGGGAGGACGTCACATCCGTTTCGATCAGCCCACTCCGTTGTCGAATTTGCATTTGACCCTACTACGTAAAGCCGGAGTCCCATTGGATCAATTCGCTGATAGCACTGGCGAAGTCGAAGAGTTGTTTATCTAGATCATGTTTGCATTCCCTGATAACCGCATGAATTGGCTCCTCTGGACGACGTCGATCGCTGCGACACTAGTGCTGTTGGCCGGGACAGGTGAGTTATATGGCGAAACACGCGAGATCTCGCTTGTCGATGCGGCTGAGAGTGCCGATTGGGCATCCGTAGAGAAGCATCTTCGTGCTAATCAGAACCCCAACGCGGCACAGCCTGACGGTATGACGGCACTGCACTGGGCGGCATTCCATGGCAGCGATGAAGCGACGCGTGTTTTGATCGACTCCGCAGCCGACGTGGACTCTCCAACCGAATACGGGATTACGGCCCTTTCGATCGCCTGCGAAATGGGAAAGCCGAAAGTTGTTCGTGCGCTTCTCAATGCCAGCGCAAATCCGAATCTGGCAGTTGCCGGGGGAGAAACTCCGTTAATGACCGCGGCCAGAACCGGTATCGTTGATTCCGTCGATCTCTTGCTCAAGGCTGGAGCCGAGGTCGATTCTACTGAACGGAACGGGCAAACGGCACTAATGTGGGCAGCGGCAGAGGGGCATACGCAAGTCGTCCAGCGTCTTCTTCAGGCGGGAGCAGATCCTAATCGGAGTCTTTCTTCCGGATTTACCGCGCTCATGTTCGCAGCACGTCAAGGAAAGATTGACGTTGCTCGAACCTTGATTGCCTCAGGAGTTGATGTTAATCGAGTGATGCGTCCCAAGAGTACGGCCGGGCGTGCTCCACGCGATAAGATGTCAGCATTGATGTTGGCGGTTGAAAGTGGCCATTTTGAACTCGCCTTGGATTTGGTACATCTTGGTGCCGACCCGAATGACCAACGTAGCGGCTATTCACCATTGCACGCATTGACGTGGGTTCGCAGAACCAACATTGGGGACAATGTCGACGGCGATCCTCCTCCGCGCGGTTCGGGAAACGTTACCGATCTGCAATTCGTTCGTGAAATTGTGCGTCTAGGTGCCGACATCAATTTGCAGCTTGTGGGCGGGAAGGGCGGACGGGCACGGCTCAACCACAAGGGAGCTACCCCCTTTTTGTTTGCCAGCAAAACGGCCGATTTGGAGCTACTGGAGGTTCTTTTGGACTTAGGGGCTGATCCGACTCAAGCAAATGCGGATAACGTGACGCCCCTTCTCGCGGCTGCTGGAATCGGCGTTTTCGCAGTTGGGGAAGAACCAGGAACGCCCGAAGAAGTCATTGCAACACTCGGCCTTCTTTGCAGCTTGGGCGCGGATGTCAATCATGTCGACGGAAACGGTGAAACGGTCATGCATGGTGCCGCTTACCGAAATTTCCCGACGGTGGTCACTGAACTTCATCGCCTCGGTGCGGAGTCCAGGGTTTGGAATCGCAAAAGCAAGTACGGAACAACGCCGATGGATATTGCCCGGGGAAAACGTCCCGGATCCTTCAAGCCGTCACCGGAAACCGTGGCGGCGTTTGAAGCCGCAATCGAAAGAGAACGGGGGATCCGGCCTGAATAATTGAGCACCAGGATATCGTTTATCGGAATCGTCAAATTGGGTTTCTACGCGGCCCTGTCGATGTCCAGATGCGTTTGCTGAAGAAGTCGCGCTCCCAAAGCGTGTGGTGGTGTGCTTTCAAAAACTCAGACCATGTTCCTCACCCACGCTCGGGACCTGGGTCAAGTCCATCCATTTTCGACCAAGATGTTCTTCACGGTCTGCCGCGATATGCGGCCGATACCAAGCTTCCGAATCTCTCCCAGTATTCGGCTGTAGCCCAACCGGTTTCCTTGGCGACAAGAACGACGAACTCGCGATTGATCCTATTCACAAGGGGTCGGCCGGTCCTCGCTGGTAATCAATTGGCGAATAGCGGAACCAAGCACGGATCCTAGCTTAAGAAGTCGTTCGCGTTTGCCTTGCCGCAGGAAGAGTTTCTTTTTTTGCACCCGCTCGAGGAGCATTTCGTTTTCCGTCTTGAGAAACTCAATTTGATGTCGAAGGTCCTTTTCCGTAGACATAGCTAGAAGAAATAATAGCGGCTTCACAGACAGGTTCTAAGTCGAACAAAGTCAATCGTCGGCGTCCAACAACCGCTTGGCCTCTTCCGCGCCCATGGGAGACTGAGAATCGGCGGCGTAGATTACCAAGTCGACTTGGTCGGCTTCTTGTTGCTGCAGATCAATATCGAGGTGCGATACTTCGGCAAGACCATCGCGTAGATATCGCAGCAAGAACGCAACGATGGCCTCCAAATCGATGGTATTCAGCGTGATAATGCATCTGCGAGGATTCTCAAGCAGTGAACTTGATAGAGCGGTCGATTCGTTGAATCGGAGAGCAACCTGGAATCTGTCGCCACCAAGCGTCAGCCCAGAACTGATTCCCTGGCGTAGCATCTCGCACTCGACGACAAAGTTCGAGATGTTCTGGAGGTCAAAGCGAAGATCGGCTGAATATACGTGATCTTCGTATTTCGATAGCTGGCATGCCGACGCCATTTCGAGAAAACGGTTCATGATCCCTCAGGGTAATTTAAATGCCAGTTTTCAAGTACCTCGCCGGTGACTGGGTCTAGCTTTTCAAGGTGGACATGGTTTTGGTTAGTATCGACTGGCTTGGCACGATACTGCCAGCGTCCGTCCTGGCTCCGCAATTTATTGTCGCCTACATCCACTGGATTTTTCCCTACTTTTTGACGGGCCAAAGCTCTCGCTTCCCCCTCACTGTTGTAGTTGGCACTTTGTTGTCGGGTGTTTTTGGTTTGGTAATCTCTAGGATAGGTCTTCGCACTGGCATTGTGGACCAGAATGCCTAGGCAGCTAACACGGTAAATATGATCTCCGTGAACTTCGAGATTATAGACGCGACGTTCGCCCGGTACGGCATCGACTCGCCTGAGGGTCACGGTTTTGTCCCCGGATTGAAGATGTTCGCCTGGTTTCAGTTCGCCTGCGGTCACAAAGGCTTGACGATCCTCGGACCAGAACGGGTGATTGCTGGTCACACCAATCGGTTTGGCGAGCTCTTCAACGTGAAGATTGAGGATTCCGCCACGAACATGAGAGATCAGCCCGGTAACGATACGTCCGCGGCCTGGTGCCAGGGTAGGACAATCACCGATTTGCATCACTTCTGCAGGATCGTCGATACTTTGTTCCGGCAATTCAAGATGAACTTGCCCTCCTTCGACCACTTCGTTCTCAAGAAACCACCGATTAGGGCGCAGAAGTTGAACGTCAAATACATCACCGTCTTTGGATACCTGTAGCTTTACCGCTTTCCAGTCATCGGCAGAAACCGGCTGTAAATCCCAGTAAGGGCGCTGGTCGACAGTAGAAATTGCCTGTTGTTTGGCTACCGACGAAGCATCGGTGTCGACTCGGTCGCCAAGACGAACGTCTTCGATTGATACGATCCGTTCTTCAACTGTCGGGTCTCCATTGGAACCTGGCATTTGGGATGCTAATAGCAAGCCAACTCCCAAAGTCAGGCAACCAGTAACCCACCAGCCGGCAGCGCGTGAAATAAACATTTTGTTTCCTTGGTGTGATCTGATTGAGGAACCGTTACCGCTCGGGCTCAAGGGCAATTCATCCTTAATGGTTCAGCCGTTCAATTCGACATTGAACTCCTTGAACGCCTGTGCTTCTTTGATCGATGCATGCCTAGCATCACCTATAAACTGTTGTTGGGCATCAAAGCGAATCAGTAAACACCTGAGCAGAGTAGCGAAAAGTAATCATTGGCGGTGTACTCGATGAAGCTGAACGGTGCCTTAAAAGCGCCAGAACGCAAAACCGTTTCCTGAATACAAACCTTCGGATCAAGCGAGCAGGTCTATGAATCCTCCATGAGGGATTCACCTTCAGTCATAATACCGTCAAGCCAATCTTGTAAGGAAATATCTTTGTTCAACCAAGTTGCCTGACCTGTATCCCATTCTTTGACTAATCCTTGCGAATCGAGCAGGATCAATCCTCCGTAATTCGTCATTGCTAAGGCCCAGTCCTGCTCTCGCCCTGTCCCCGCAACTCGCCACTTGGTGGTCATCGCATCAATGCACCACTCAACCGCCCATTCCAGTGGAGGAAGCGGCGGATCATCTGTCAGTCGGAAAATTGTCGCGAAATCGACAAATAACTCGGCACCGCTAAACCGATCAACCATCTGGCTGATGTCCTCGGGAAGCGGACCCAGCTGCTGCTCGATTGCGGACTTGGTACTGGGGGAGCAGGGAGGAAGTATCCTATGCCCATGGCTCGGGTGCGATTTCAGCCGAGCCAAAAAACCATCCCAATCTATCATCTGTCTTCTTTCGGATTAGCGACTATTTCTCAACGATCGATCAATGGACCAGTCGTCTTATTCTGGAAATTGCCGCCATGTTCCGCAAGGTTTCCAGCTTGCCCGTCCACAAACTTGATATTGCGAGGGTCTCCTGCCCATTCTGGGAAGTCGGCGACATTGTTAATATGATGCCCAACTTGCCCTGGTGGAAGTCGCCCGTTCTGTTGAATGTACTCGATTTGTTCCGGTGTCCATGCCTTGGTTCCCTTCCCAGTCCGCTGAACCAATTCAACTTCAGCAGCACGGGCCCGATTGACGCCAGTTCCCCGGGTTCCAGGTTGAGGAGTTTGGCCAGCCAGATGAGGATTCGAGGAAGCATTATGGACGAGAATCCCAAGGGAAGTCACTCGATAAATATGGTCTCGATGGACTTCCAGGTTGTATACCCGGTGTTCGCCGGAACGCGACACAAGATTCGCAACTCGGACAGTCCTACCAAATGCCTCGAGCCTTTCACCAATGATCAGGTCGCTGGTAACTACAAAGTCTTGGCGATCGACAGACCAAAACGGATGATTGTCTGTGACGCCGATCGACTCAGGGGCATCTTCCAGAAAGAGATCATAAACACCAGGCCTGATATGCGTTATCAACCCAGTAACTACGCGCCCTGTTCCTTTTGCGAGCGGAGGGCAGGCGGAGACCTCGATGACATCCGCCCAATCATCAATACTTTGCTCAGGCAATGTCAGGTGGACTTTTCCGCCAACTGCAACTCCGTTCTCCAGCAACCAACCGTCAGGGCGGAGAAGTTCGATATCGAACAGCTCGTTTCCTTTCACAAGTTGAAAGCGGATTGATTTCCAAGAGTTGGAATCTACTTCCAGCGCGTCCCAATAGGGTCGCTCCGCAAGGGGAGCGACGGCCTTCTCCTTGGCAATTGCAGATGCCGACGTGTCGACGCGATCTCCTAAACGGACGCTTTCGATCGGGCGAATTACCGGCTTAGTAGCTTCTGTCTCTCTAGGCGTTATGGAACGGCTGCCTGCCAAGAGTAAACCGGCGCCGATGGTGCAACATAGAGCGGATAAGAGTATCGATTTTTGAAAGGTATTCATTTCGTTTTATCCTGGATAATAGTGTTGGATGTTATGGAACTTGCTCGTCTCTAAGCGTAGACGAGAAGATCCTCATCGGCTTCGGCCTCAGCATCCAGCTCTAGCATCGCATCTCCGATTGGGTCGACTGGCCAGTCATTTAATTCCTCCCACTCTCCATCCAGGTCATTGGCGAAGAATTGATCCACATCCTTCGGAGAGGCTTTGCGTTTTCGAGTTGCGTAATAGGCCAGAGGAATCGATGCAACACCGACGGAGATGCATGTTGTTCCCATGAGGGCCAGCATATTAGGACCGCCTGCTTCTGCGATGATGATTTCATCATCCTCACTCATAACAATTCCAGTTCCCGCGACGAAGCAGTTGATGTACTTGCCAAACCGGCTTCCGAAGCGAGCCGCAGGCTTGGCTGCCAACATGGCAGTAAGAGCACCCAAACCACTTCCCAGTCGACTTGCTCGGTCCTCAACGGACATATTCAAGTCTTCGCCTGTCGCGATATCTTCGTTCATGACACCTTCGTAGATCGGAGAAACCGGCGTTACGTCGGCGATCCCACCAAGGACTGCTTGGGACGTCGTCTGCCCGTCGGTCATTCGGTTCGTTACAGCGGCATACCCATAGAGACCCCACGCAACGAGTCCTCCGACGATGAGAGCGACACCACATAAGACGATAATTGGGGAAGCACTCGCCAGAAGAGCACCGATGAGGATCGCCAACCCAATGCCAATAACCGCCTCTACGATCCAGTTGCTGATCAGATTCCAAGCAGCTTGCCACCAGTTGGTTGGCTCAACCGGTTCAATACCAGCAAAGTCGGTGTTCGGAGCGGCAGAAATCAGGGCGATGTTGTCCTGGGCGTTCTCAACCGCACGATCCCGGTCGATTCCAGAAAGGGTAACGGCACGAGTGGCTTCGGCCTGGGCAATGGCCGTCGCGTTATCGATCGTTGGCTGAGCCATGGCTTCCGTTTTGGCTTTCGCAGCCGCTGCGGTTGCCTTGGCGTAGTCAGCATAGGCATGCTGAACTGTGTCGATGTTAGCCGCCGCGGCATCCGCGACCGTTTCTTTATAAGTTACCCACGCAGGCCAAATGGTCTGGGCGAATGTGAGTCTGGCATCGGCCACCGTATTTTGACGGATCTTCCAGGCCGCTGCCAAATCGTAAGAGTATGTTTTGTAGGCGTCGGCAACCGCGACCTTCCAGGCCTTGTCCGCTTCTGCCTCAGCGTAGTCCCAAGCCTTCGAGGCATCGGCAACGGCTTGGTAGTATGCTGTCGCGGCAGTCGCTTCCGCAGTAACCCAGGCTACATAGGCATCGCCGATCGCGTTGGAGCGTGTCTCTGTTGCATCGGCAACGTCTGAAACGTATGCACGGTATGCAGCCGCCTCGGCGCTGGCGTACGTTAAGAATGACGCACCATCGGCGGCGACTTGGGCAATGTAAGCAGCCGTTTCGCCGTTGTAGTAGGCGTTCCAGGCACTTGCAATATCGTTATTAAGGGCGGTCCACGAAGCAGCTTCCGAGGTGTAGTAGGCATTCGTGGCATTGACGTTAGCCATATACTGATCGACCTCGGCATTAGCATGCGCTGCGTCGTAGGTTTCCCAGGCCGCATTATTCTGCGAGGTGAACGAGACCCATGCTGTGACTTCTGCCAATACATACGCCGCGTAATTCGTTCCCTCGGTGGCGGCCCAATCGGCAGTTACGGTCAATTCGGCATTGGCGATTTCTGTCGCAAGTGTTGACTGTGCAGACGAGACTGTCGACGACCAGGCCAAGTATGCACTTGCATCCGCCGTAGCATAGACAACCTCGGCCGCATTCATTGCGCTGGTGTAAGACTGATACGCAGCGCCTTCTGCGGCAGCATAAGCGACATCGGCAGCATTGACCGAACTGGTCCAGGCCGTCTCCAAGTTCGCCAATGTGTTGTCATAGTCTACGTAAGCCTGGGCCGTGCTGTTGTCGTAGACTTGCTGAGCGTCGCCGATGGCATTGTCACTAGTGTTCGCCGCAGAAGCTTCTGCAGTAACCCAAGCTCTATCTGCGGCACCAACAGAGTTCTTATAGGTCTCTTCGGCGGCAGCTTCATCATAGGCACGTTGATGATCCGCATCGGCTACCGCCTTCTTATAGGTTTCGGCAGCATTCGCCTCGGTAATATCCCAGGCATAGTCCGCATCGGCGATCTGTTGTGTATAGACCTCTTCGGCGTCGGCCACCGTGTGTTCGTAGGTATTAAAGAATCCTGCTACGGCTATTTCGAAGGTAGAAGTTGCATTGGCAGTGGCCTTCTCGTAGTTGGCATCCGCCGTTGCCGTGGACGCTTTGAAGTCGGCCATCGGACCTGCAACCGTATCGATATAGGTCTTATCCGCAGCCTCCTGCGCCTTGGCTAAATCGGTTTCAGCGGTTGCTTTGTCTGTGGCCAAAGTAACGCCGGCGGCAGATTCTGCTTGCGTAAAAGCAACCCCTGCATCACCAACCGCTTGTGTGTATGGAACGTTTGCATTTGCCTCGGCAATGGCGAACTGCTTCTTGGCATCCAGATAGGCATCTTCGGCGGCCTGATATTGGGCAGAGAAGTCATACACAGGTGGTTGTGGTTCTGTTCCCGAACAGCCGCCATAGCCCCCGTATCCGCCATAGCCACCGTAACCGCCATAGCCACCATATCCACTCATGCAGCTATTATTGTATTCATCGAGCGCGGTCCAGTAAGCATCCCAGAGGTCCATCTCCTGTTGCTGGAGATCTTGTATCGTATCCTCGTATGTTTCTTTGGCGTCCCAAAGCGTGGAATTCGGCCCAGACAACGCGCTTTCTAGATCGTCTTGAGCTGCTTCTACTGCGTCGTCGTAGTCGGATTGGGCTACGGCCACTGCGTCATCGTAGTCGCTTTGGGCGTCGCTGATCGCTGTTTGGTAGGCCGTATTCGCCGTACTCATAGCGTCTTGCTTGGCTTGTTCGGCCGGAGCAAGAATTCCGTTTAACGTGTTCTGTGCTGCCTGGATTGCGTTGGTGCGCGCATTGCCTGCCGCTTGTACCGCTGAATCGTATGTTGCTTGAGCACCCGCTCTGGCATTGTTGTAGACATCGGTTGCGTCAGATACGGCTTGGTCGTATTGATCCGAAGCTGCTTGAGAAGCATCGCTCAGTGTCGAATCCGCTGCCGCCATGGTCGAATCATAGGCGTCCGACGCCGCTTGTTCCGCCGCATTGAAGGCATCCGATGCTGTTATATAAGCAGAAACCCGTACGATCTCGGCGTCTAGCACGGCGGCGTCATAGACATCGTTGGCATCATCTACCGCTTGGTTATAGGCAGCGTTTGCCACGGCAACGGCAGCGTTATAGGTATTGGATGCGTTGTCCAGTTGAGCATTCAGGTCGTTTAGAGCGGTATCGGCGGCTGCGTAGTAGGCCAAATCCGCCGCGGTGATGGCATTCGATCGAACAGCCTGAGCATTCGCAATGTCGTCGCTGTAGGATGTATCTGCGCTGAAAACCGCAGTGCTGTAATCGGCATCTGCCAAAAAGATAGCGAAGTCGTAGTCGAAATAAGCCTGATCGACCGTTGCGTTATAACTAGTCCAAGCCAATGCAACGATCGAATCAAATGTCTGTTGCGCGGTTACGCCGTACCCACCGTATCCACCACCGCCGTACCCACCGTATCCACCACCGCCGTACCCACCATATCCACCACCCCCATAGCCTGATTGGTTGAGATAAGCTCCGGATACATCCAGGTTGAGCGGGTTGGTAGAGCTCTCGTCAAGCGTACCGCTTTGGTAGGTCGACCAGGCATTCGCAACGATAGATTCATAAGCGCTCCAGGCCGAGGCGATACTTGCGTCGCGGGCACTTGCTGCTGCTGCTGCGGTCGAGTCATACTGGACCTGCGCTGCCGCAACGGCATCATTCAGTGTTGTCGAGGCTTGATCGACGTCGAGAGAATAGATCAATTCCGCAACTGTGATGGCATCGTCACGGGTTATCGCCAACCCTGAAATGGTTCCGTCATAATCAAGCTGATGCTGGGAAACATCGGCCAAATAGGTGTTGTATGCATCTGCCTCATCGAGTGAATAGATGACGTCGGCAACCAAAATGGCATCATCAAGTGCTTGATCGGCATCGGCGACGGCCTGGTTGTAGTCTGCGTCTGCAGTATCCAGTGCGAAATTGTAGTCACTCGCGGCTAACAGTTCTGCGACGTAATAATCTGTGTCCGCCGTGGCGACAGCCGCGTTATAGTCGTCGTCGGCGTCAGTAATCGCATCTTCGTATGTCTGGCTGGCCGTAGATTCAGCATTGCTGTAGGTAGTGTCCGCTGAAACTACCGTGGATGAAAACGCATTTCTGGCATCTTGTACGGCGTCGTTATATGTTGTACTTGCAGGATTCACGACACCGTTATAAGTGCTATTGGCAGAATCTACGGCAGTAGTGTAAGTGCCCCAGGCACTTGATTCGGCCGTGTTATATGTCTGCTGTGCAGATGCCTCGGCGTTGGCCAAGGTTGAGTTCGCTGCCGCAATCGCATCATCTCGAGTCTGATCTGCCGCTGCGATTTGGGGCCCAAAGTCGGTTGCAAAGAGTTGCCTACTTTCAAGCTGCTCGATGAGATGCCGCCGCGATGCGCGCGCAGCCTTCCACTGACGTGACCTTACGATCATGGAACTTACTCCGCAAAGAAATGAGGGTAATACGAAGTACGGTTTTGTAGAAAAGAGAGAAAAAGAGATTTGTGTGGACTGTATGAGTCCAATGGATAGCGAGCGTCAGTATAGGAATACCCCTCTCGATCCGTCAAGAAAAAATTATTTCAAACCGAGGGTTTTTTAAATTATTTCCATTTAGCTTATTTTTGTTGCCAATCGATGATAGATAAAACAGCTGTGATTTGATTAACCAATACCTGTAGATATCGTGCGTAATATACCTGATTCATAACAGACTCAGCGCCTTCGAATCGCCCGATAATTGCTGGAGAGAAAAATCTATTAAGTGGCAAATTAGCTGACCTGGTAGTCGGTCATGCTGCTGGCTCAAAAGACGAACACTTGCGCAATTATGGAAGTCGTTGCCACTTGAAACCCGATCGACAGGAAAGAGAACAGTTAAGAGAGTGCTCAATTGGCCTGCCAGAGTTACCGCGCCTGTAAGAACGAGTGACAGAAGAAGGCAATAGTTGATCGAATGATTTCGACTCGATCTATATCACGAGAGATAGTGCTTGCCGCATCGGTTCCTGAAACGCAACGCTATCAGTGGAGCAGATTTGCGTTAAAATCGTTGACCTTTGGAAACTCGCTATTCTCTGGAAGCTGATAGTCTAGGAATTCACAGAGTCGGTCGTAACCTTCTCCGCCGCATATGTTCATGATCAGTAAGTCATCGGGACGATTGTGAAAGTAGCTCTGGACGCCTTCAACGTGGCGATCGTAAACATAGGAAAACCTACTTGCATTGAAGGCATTACAGCCGTAGACGCAAAGATCAATAAAACTCGCGTACTTTCTCCAGAAGGGCACTTCCTGTGGTGGAAACGTAGAGTTCTGCCAGTGCTTCTCGCACGATCGAAGCCACGACTCTTTATCGCGGATAGTAAGTACGAACTTGCTGCCAGGGTATTCTTGATCGAATTGAGGGTAGAAAGGAACTACTGGCGTATCGGTAAGTGCCTGGTACTCCTCGAGAACCGTGAGGCGATAATGAGCCGTCATCAATTCTCGGTAGGTTGTTTGATCCTGGGGATACCACATTGTTTTGATTCCCAGGAGATTCAGGGCTGTCGCAAGGCTTTTCGTTCCAGTTCGACTTAGGCCGATTCCAAAGATCTTACCCTGATGAGGCATGGTTCGCTCTACCTTTATTTCCAAGTCGATATAAATGGGGGGTTGATAAGCAGTTGATTTTCTAGGTGGGGCTGGTACCCACGGCGATTGCGCCATGATGGGTTATCTGCGACACTGAGGCAATGGCGGTCAGGCGATTTTGTGACGGAGGTTGTCGCGGCCTGATCCGGTGTTCTCAGGTGCCTTTCTCATGTCGTCACGTTCGCCTGTTTCCCTTCAAGAGTGCTTTGCCGATCTGACCGATCCGCGGACTCGCAAGGTGACTTATCCGTTAACGAATATCGTGACCATCGCGCTGTGTGCGGTGATGAGTGGGGCGGATGATTTTGTGGCTATCGCCGACTGGGCCGAGATGAAGAAGGAGTGGCTGGGTAAGTTCCTTGATTTGAGTTCCGGCATCCCTTCGCACGATCGCTTTAATGCGATCTTGGCTTCGCTGAATCCGGCTGAGTTTGAGAAGTGTTTGCTGACTTGGATCACCGCCTTACACGAAATCACCGACGGGCAGATCATCGCGATTGACGGCAAGACGCTGCGGCGGAGTTTCGACAAGGCCAGCAGCAAGGCGGCCATTCACATGGTCAGTGCCTGGGCGACTGCCAATCATGTGAGTCTCGGCCAGGTAGTAACCGACGCGAAGAGCAACGAGATCACCGCCATTCCCAAACTGCTTGAAATCGTCGAGGTTTCCGGCAGTTTAGTGACGATTGACGCTCAAGGTTGCCAACAGGACATCGCTCAGAAGATCGTCGACCAGGGAGCCGATTATTGCCTGGCCGTGAAGCGCAATCAGCCGACCCTCCACGATTCGATCGAAGATTTTTTTGTCGCGCAGCAGGAAAGCAATTTCAAGCGAGCCAAAGTACACCGTCACGAAACGCACGAGAAAGGGCATGGTCGCGAGGAGTCGCGTTCCTATTATATCTGCCCTGTGAACGACGAGATCATCACACGAGATCGTTGGTCGAACTTGAGGGCGATCGGGATGACGATCAATATCGTGAAGCAAGGCGGGAACGAGACGAGCGAGGTGCGATACTATATCCTGAGCAAGTACCTTTCCGGCAAGCGTTTCGCCGAGGCCGTTCGCGGTCATTGGGGCATTGAAAACAGCCTGCACTGGCAACTGGACGTGACGTTCGGTGAAGATCAATCTCGCATCCGCAAAGGGCACGCCGACGCCAACTTTAGCCTGCTACGAAGGACGAGCCTGAGCCTGCTGAAGAACAACAAGACAGCCAAGGTCGGCGTGAAGAACAAACGATTAAAATGCGGCTGGGGCGATGACTACCGCATGGAAGTCCTGCTGGGACGGTGAGTTATGGTGCAATCGCCGTGGGCTGGTACCTACTACACGCATTTGCTGGACTCTCATCGCCGTGATTCCAAGGCTAGAATTATTGTCTGCCACCTAGATTAGGGTTTGAATCTGACGGATGCATTCCTCGAAGGCATTTATGGGGTCGAAGTCATGATGACGCTCAGCGAATGCTTGTGCTTCTCTTGCGTGCGAGGCCGAGCCAATCAGCGCACTTAGTTGTTGAATTGCCTGACGCGGCTGTTCAGGCGATGCATCCAGGGCAGCACCCATATCGACCGTTCGCCGGGCAAGGATTTCTTGCTCAAAGGCCAGTGGAATCTGCAATAATGGTTTGCCAGCCATCAACAAGTCACATGTCGTGCCATGGCTTGCGTTGAGAATCGCTACGTCGCACCATCGCCGTACCGTTTCGATCGGTAATGCGCTTGTATGTATTCGCACATTGTCAGAGAGTATCGGCTCGAGTTTGTTCTTATCGATACCATCTCCTACAACCAAGGCCGAAAACCCTTGTCCGCTGATCCAGCGTAGCAACTCGGGCACTGCCCTGGATGGCTTCAGGTACGCGAAAATCTTCGTTTTTTTTCCTTCGGGCATATCTACCGGCAAGTTGTGATCAGCGTCGTTCGCTTTCAACACGCTACCTGACCAGGGCCCCAGGTACACGCTGTTGCCGACACGATGTGGATAATGATCCAACTCAGAAAAAGTGGTAAGAAGGTTCGCATCCATCTCTGCATAAATTTGGCCAATCCGCTGAATCTGAGGCTGTTGAAAACTTTCGAGGACCGAGTTGATAAGCTCGACCATGGCCCGTTCATCTCGCTCACGTTGATCGGCTTCCATGGCTCGCCAAGGAGCCATGGACGGCAAAGGAAACTCGTCAACGGGGCAACAAAAACCGGTGCCGACGGTCAATTTTGGGCCACTCATTCCCCGTGCAGCCAGCATCGCGGTGGGGCTATGATCAAATAGAAACAAATTGGGTTTGATAGCCTGAAATAGATTTCGCCAAGCTCCTATTAGTGCCCTAAGTTCGCGAGCCTCTTGATATCCCATGTTGGCCAGCAGGTGGGAAAAGGTAGCAGGCGTTGGATTATACGGAATGGCTGGGCCTAATTTGATCGGGGCCTGAAATAGATCAATGTCGAGGTCGGAGAAAAGGTCGGCCGTCCGTTTGAGATCTTTGACGACCAGGGCCAGATGATGGCCATTGGCCAATAGCCTTTCAGCAACTGGGCGGAATGGACCAACATGGCCGTACCCACCTCCCATTTCCCAGGAAAACACAATCTTTGCCATTAAGGTGCAATCCACTTAGAAAACAGTGCCAGAACATACCACAGGTCTTTATATGATAGCTAATGGAACCGGCCTCGAAAGCGACTATTTGGCCAGTATTCTGTCCTTCAATCGAATCACCGCCGACTGATTGAAGGCTTCCCCGGAACTGATGTTTGTGTCGTAGTCGGCGGTCAAGCGTCAGTTGCGGGTGAGCAGGCGTAGGTTCGCTCGACGACCCACCGCTTCGGCAAGACATGGAAGCCTGTCCGGTCCCAGCGGCGGACGATTTTCAGGTTTCAGCCGACATTGGTGCAGAACGTCTCAAAGGTTCCGTTGTAGATACCATCGGCGAAGATCTAATGCAAATGAGAGAGCATGACCTTGGTTTGCTCGATCAGGCTTTGACCTTCTTTCCACAATTGATTCAGAACGAGTTTGACGAGCAGACCAAAAATCGCAGACGATATTCCTTACAAAAAAAAGAGTAGCCCGGCCGTCTTACCGATCGGAACTACTCCTTTGAATCAGCCAGCGACTTAGGCCTGGATTAGAATTCCAGCCACTCGATCCATTCTGGATCTTCTTCGGCAAAGTAATCATCCAACTCGCCGTTATCCCTAACGCGAGTGTCTCTGCCACGACCTCCGATAAGGAGGTCGTGATCGAAGCCGCCAATCAACAGGTCATCCCCCTTATCGCCCAGGATCAGGTCGTTGCCAAAGCCACCCGCCAGGACATCGTCGACTTCACTTCCGGAAAGCACGTCATTGCCGTGCCCTCCAAAGAGCGACGCGGCGATTTCGATGCCGCCGTTAATGGAGATCAAGTCGTTGCCTCCAAACCCATATCCAACGATTGAAGTGACGTTGGCCGGATTAAAGACGCCTAGGATTTCCAACCCGGAGCTCACGATCAGATTGCTGAAAAACTGGGTCACGAGGATCAAGTCGCTGGAATCCGTACCGCGAATTACAAGCGTGCCCTTGTCGTCCAGGCGGACATCCGCCTCTTCGGGAGCACCGACGATCAGATCGACATACACCAAGCGGTGATCGGAGGCGGATACCAACGGGAAGTTGGGATCGGAAGACTCAGGCCAGAAAACCTGGGCACCCGTCATTTCGAGATCCTGCGAAGGCAACACATAGTCAACGCGAAGATTGCCAGGAGTCGGTTGGAAGAAGGAAGTATCGAAAGCAGGATTGCCAATCTGACCTGCGTCAGCGAATTCCACACCCCCAGTGCTCGTTGGCGTGATGGCCGTGTTGACATACCGGTTTTCGAGAAGCTGCTGTGCGGCCCCTGGGATACTATCGCCATCGAATGGGTCCGAATTGTAGTCCCCCATAATTACAAACGATTCACCCGCCAATAGACCGCCTTGGTAGCCGTTATCGTCGTAGATGTAGTCACCCTCTCCCGGCGAGATATAATCGGACCAGAAGCGGATTTCATCAAAGTTACGTCTTCCGTTGCGATCCTCGTCACCATCGAACACAGGCGGTGTCGGGTGGGCGGTCAGGGCGTGGATCACTTTGCCATTGACCAGAATCGGTACATCCCAATGACTCTTGGAAGACAAACGGACCACCTCAAGTTCTTCCGGTGTGTGCCAGTTGTCGAAGTCTCCATTGCCATCGGCATCGTTCGGATCGGCCGGAAGAAGTGCGCCCGGCATGTCTTTCCAGAGGAATTCTTGGAAGGTACGCGTTCCTAACTCGTCAATTTCGTACTTCGAGAACAACACCATGCCGAATTGGCCTTCAAAGAGGCCGAAACCATAGGCATCGTTTCCGCCGCCGACAGAACCGCTGTTGTCCAGATCAAAGCCAGACGCCACACCGGTATTCGACGGGGCGACGTAGACATAGGGATAATAGACGGGATCGGCGCCGTTTTGGGAGACCTCCAGGTAGTTGTCCCGGAAGAGGTTTGCAGCGATTTCGCTGTTGTCGAAATCAAATTCATTGATCAATACGACGTCTGGGTTGTTTCGCTGGATGATTTCGGCAATAGCCTGAGCCTGCGAGTTATTGAGCGTCGATAGATCCTCAATGAGCTCACCTTGGGAATTGCGATTCAATGAAGCATTGTAAGTGGCGAAACGGACCCCGTTATCCGATGCGACAGACTCTGACGTGACGGCAACATCCACCGTGGTGAAGGTTGTATTGCTGCCATCCGAAATCGAGATCTGTAACTGATATGCGGCGACTTTTTCCGCATCCAGGATGCCTTCGTTGGCGACCGTGATGACCCCCGTGTTCGGGTTGATCTCGAAGGGAGACTTCGAGAGGAAAGCGAGTTGCCCTCCTTCGACCAGGTCGTTATCGGTAATGCGAGAGCCCGGGTTGGGGCCTTCCCCGCCTGAACTAGCGGTCGATTGGTCTACGATCCCGTGAGCCTGGACGTCAAACAGGAACAGTGAACCCGGTGCTTCCCCAAACAGCGTAGAGACATCCAGAATTCCAGAGCTTTCCCACTCGCCCACGGTTCCGGCATCAAGATCGAATGCGTCTTCCGGATCGGCAATACTCGGATCGACGACGACATTTCGATCGATATTCGCGATGCGTCGCAGAACGCCCGTGTTCGGATTCACGCGAACGATGCCTGCTTCGTTGGGATTAACAGCACCTGGTCCAAAGAGCGGCTCGCCAGAAAGTGAAGCATCTTCGGCCTTATCTTCTTGAACGTAAATGAAACCGTCGTCCGCCCAATCCAGATTGTCTGGACTGCGAAGACCGCGGGTCGCATCGGAATCGCCGTCGTAGATAATCGTGACGGTCGCGGTTGGCTTGTTGATCTTTGAGAAGTCGGTTTTCACCGTGTACAAGGTACCGAAGGTATCGGCACCACCAACGTAGTTGTCAACGCCTGTGGACGCAAGCACAATCTCCGTGCCATCTTTCGGGTTGGTAGCAACGTCTTCCGGTCGTGAGAAACCGAATGCCCCCAAGGCTTCCGCTTGCAGCCATAGGTTGCCCTGGGTCGGATACCCATACTCATCGTATCCAGTCGAACCGTCTTCCGAAGCAAGTCCGAGGTTCGGCGAATTGTCGATTTCGACCCACGAGCCTGCCAGCGTGCCGGCGGTATTGAAGTCCGCAGGCGTGGTTTGCGAGGCATCATCAGCCACCCAAACGTAAAGCTTTCCGTCGCGAAGACCATTACGATCTAGGAAGTCTCCGCCTTTATGCTTTTTGCCAACGTACATGTAAAGCGGAGCCGCCTCATTCTGTCCGTCGTTATCGAAGTCAAAAGGTGAAGTGTCATCGGAGAGAATAAAGGCAACGCGATTCTTCTTGCCCGTATCAATCTCCGTGATGTTTTCCCAAGCGCCTCTTCCGAAGGCAGGAACCTGCCAGAGATTTCCGGTTTCCGGATCAAGAGCCCATTCGGCACCACCGACACCGTTGAAAAATCCACCGTCTTCTTCACCCGCAAAATAGATCCGATCTTCAAGGCCCCGTCCGTTACCGAATTGCTCCGCTTCCATCAGGATACCGGAACAGAACCGGCTAAACCCAATCAGATCGTTTGCTAAAAAGCTGATATCGGTCGCTACGTTCCCATAGGCGTCGTAAATCGTGTTGTAGGCAATCCCGGCATCAACGATGGTGCGGGTATGCTTGTCGATATCGATGTATGAAATTCGGGCCCCATCCATCGTGAACGTGCCACCGTTTCCGTCGCTGACCTCGTAGTCGTATCCATGGAAGTTCAGCAGTTCATGATTTGCAAAGACGCGAACCGTGTTGGCATCCAACTGGTAGGCACCAAGTCCGTCAATCACACCAGGCGGCGTGTAGTCCCCCGCACTTGAGCTATTGTACTCGCCGGAAGTCCCCGGAATCGTATCGCCGACAGTGAATAATGGGTCCACATGGTAGCCGCCGACGCCTTTGGCCATGGCATCTTCCGCGGTCTTGAAACCGGACTTCTTCAAAAACAGCAGTTGTCCACCTTCAACCAAATCGTTGTCGCTGATTCGCGAATCGGCGTTAGGACCTTCATCCGTCGTCGAGGCGGTCGATTGATCGGCGATTCCATGGGCCTGAACGTCGAACATGAAGAGCGTCCCGGGGGCTTCGCCGAAGAGTGTGGAAACATCTAGGATACCCGAGCTTTCCCATTCGCCGGCAACACCCGCATCCAGATCGAAGGCATCAGCCGGATTGCCTGTCGAGGGATCGAGAACGACACTTCGGTCCACATTGGCGACGCGAAGCGTCGCACCGGTCGTCGGGTCGACCTGAACAATTCCTGCTTCGTTCGGATTAGCCGCACCAGGGCCAAACAGTGGCTCTCCCGTCAGCGAATCGTCCTCGGCTTTATCTTCTTGAACGTAAATAAACCCATCGTCCGCCCAGTCGAGGTTGTCAGGGCTACGCAGTGCTCGAGTCAGATCGGCATCGCCGTCGTAAACGATGGTGAGAGTTGCCGTGGGAGCGCTGAGATTACTGAAATCATTTTTGAAGGTGTAGATCGTACCAAACGTATCGGCACCTCCGTCGTAGGTGTCGACGCCCGTCGAAGCAAGGGCCACCTCCGTTCCATCGGCCGGATTAGTCGCCACGTCTTCAGGACGCGAAAAGCCAAATGCTCCTAGGGATTCGGCTTCGGTCCACAGTGTGCGCTGCGTCGGGTAGCCGTATTCGTCGTAACCAGTGGAGCCATCTTCGGAAGGAGTTCCGGTGGGACTGTTGTCCACTTCCACCCATGACCCGTTCAGGGTACCTGCTGTGTTGAACTGCGAAGGAGTTGTTTCTCCCGTGTTGGAAACCCAGACATAGAGCTTGCCGTCGCGTAGGCCATTACGTTCCAGGAAGTCGCCGGAGGCGTTCTTTTCACCGACATACATGTACATCGGCGCTGCTTCGGGATCGGCGTCCCCGTCCACGTTAAAGGGTGAAGTATCGTCCGCCAACAGGAAAGCAACGTGTGTCGACGTACCGGTGTCCACTTCGGTGACATTTTCCCATCCACCACGACCAAAGCCGGGGATCGCCCATAGATCACCGGTCGCAGCATCCAACGCCCAGACCGCGCCGCCAACCGTATTGAAGGTCCCCCCGTCTTCTTCCGGTGCGAAGTAGATCCGATCTTCCAGTCCGCTACCGTTGCCGAACTGATGGGGCTCGATCAACATGCCGGAACAGAACCGGCTGAATCCGATCAGGTCGTTGGCCAGAAAACTAATATCCGTCGCGACGTTGCCGTTGGCATCGTAGATGGTGTTATAGGCCAGGCCCGCATCAACGATTTGGCGAGTTTCCTTATCGAAATCAAAGTAGGAGATACGCGCTCCGTCCATCGTAAACGTGCCGCCCGCTCCGTCGCTAACTTCATAGTCGTAGCCGCTGAAGTTCAACAGTTCGTGATTTGCAAACACGCGGACCGTGTGGGCATCCAATGCAAACGCACCCAGGCCATCGACGACGCCAGGCGGAGTGTAGTCACCTGCGGTTGTCGGGTTGTAAGCGCCTGATGTCCCCGAGAAAGTTTCTCCGACCGTAAAAATCTTTTCGACACTGTAGCCATTTTGGCCTTCGGCCATTGCGTCGTTGGGAACCGTCGCAACGATCTCGTAGGTAACGCCGCTGTCTTGTTCGCCATCATTGGTCGAGTCAACGTCGCCTACCACCGTGCCGGCTGGTGCCTGATCGGAAACGGCAAATGGACCGTTCTCGGTGACCTCAGGAGCAAGATCAGCCACGGCGGTCGTGAAGTTCCAGAATGTTGGATCGGCAATTCCCGTTGAGGCATTTCCAGAGGTGTCTTCAAATGCTCCGGCGTCGATAATTACCGTATAGGAAGTAGCCGAGAGCAAGTCGGCGGGCGGGTTAATCGTGACTTGATTGCCGGAGATGGTTACATCGGTGCTCGTAACGTGGATTTGAACGGGACTCACGCCGTCGTCCAAAGTGATAAATCCGGTACCTTTGACGATATCTTCGTTGAAGGTAACGTGGAGGTTGGCATCCACCGGAACGTCGACGCTTTCGTCTTCAGGCGATACGACAGCAACGACCGGGGCCAACATGTCGGCTCCCGTGGAATCTCCCGTGACCACGATGTTGTCAAAGGCCATTGCTTCAAACGGTACATCAGCGGTCATGGTCAGCGTCAAAATCGAACCCGTGCCGTTCAGTGCCGTGGTGAAGGTATCCATTTCCCCGGCACCGCTACCGGAGGCCGGAGTCTTGTCTAGGAAAGTGTCCGCTGCCGCTGCGCCTGTATCCGCCAGAGTCTTCTCAACCGAGTTATCACCCGATACTTCCAGCAAACGTCCGCCACCGGAAGCCATGCCACTGTCCATCGGTCGAGTGACAAACGTACCATTCACCGCCACAATCTCAAACGCTGTTTGCGTAGCACCACCATCAATCTGAGCCGTGAAGACGACACTGGTTGTCGCATTAAAGCCGCCAAAATCCGCATCGGAAATACCTCCGAGATCGATGCTTAGCTCGAGATTCTCAAAATTGGAAACATCGAATTGCCAAGAGGCACTCGGAGTTCCCCATTCCCGTGTATCGGCTAAACCAAAGAAGTCATCATTCGCATCGCGATTCTGTCCAAAGACACCTTCGTCATCGCCTGCGAAAACTCCGCCCCCAGAAATATCGACCACACTGTCATCGGCGAGGCTAAAGGGCACTCCATCCGCTTGGGGCCAGTTGCCCGTGTTGCCAACGCCAAAGAAATCTCCGCCGCCACCGTCCAGGTTGTCGGTGCTCGGATCAAAACCGGTAATCAAGTTGGTTTGATTGCCGTCAAAATCTTCTGTGGCGACAACCGCCAATAGCCTCCGATCTTCCAACCCTTCCAGTCGAGCACGTCTTTTGAGTCGAGATACCTGCCGCGCCTTGTTTCCATTCTTTCTGGATTTCGACATCAACTTCCCCTTGTTTTGGTTCTGGGTTCTACCTATCAACCTTGACGATCAGGAGAAATATCCCGACCGGAAACTTGCCTCAGCGTCGGCGGTAACGGTGAAGATGAGTTGAAGGGAGTGAATGAACTTCGCGAACCTTTTGCGAGGCAACGATGAAGTCAGCAACAGAAAGCTTTGATCTATCGCGCGCTAACCTTGTTGAAAACTTGTTCGTTATCAACGTATGAGATGCGTCAGAAGAACTACGTTCTTGCATTCATAGATTACCAGGCACGATCGAGAGAATAGGTTCCATCACATCTGATGAAGACAAAACCCTTTGGTATCTTTACTATTAGCAAGCACCAATTCTGGTTTGGACCTGAAGCGAGATGCCAATCGGTCTCGGAATGATGCGCCAGCTGCCATTGCCCGGTAACAGTTATCAGTCCTGGCTTACCGCATTCTCTGATTCCATCTCGCTCTACTTTAGAAAGCCTCTGATTTGTGAAATGAAGGTCAGCGGCTTTTTTTATTTCTTGGGTTGAGTACTCCGTTAATCGAACACGCTAGATGTCTGATCGTGTTGACAATGTAACAAGCTTGGGAATCGATCTGCCAATGAAATGGTTGGGTTATTTGATTCTCGACGAAGCTCTCGCCTCGGTTTCTGCCAGCTTTTTTCTCATTGCCTTGAGAGTATCCATATGCCGAGCGTCTTTCGCCAGGTTATGCGTCTCTTGCGGGTCTTCCTCAAGGTCGTAGAGCTCTTCTCCACTCGGCCATAGGGTGTATCGATATCGTGTTGTTCGTATGGCCTTGCCAAGGTTGGCCCCGCGAGTCACGACGGTGTATGCGACCTCTTTGACTTCGGCCGAGGGGTCTTTCAGAATACCGACAAGGCTCGTTCCTTGAAGGCCTGCTGGCGGCTCGAGTTCACATAATTCAACGAGCGTCGGGTAGAGGTCGACCAATTCAACCAGGCTGTCGCTCTTTTGGCCAGCGTTATCGGAGGCAGCATGAATTGACCTAGGAACACGGACGACCAAAGGAACGCGGTCACAAAGCTCAAATAACATCACTTTACCCCACATGAATTTCTCACCGAGAAGATAGCCATGATCGGAAGTCAATACGACAATCGTATCGTCGGCGTGGCCACTCTCTTCCAAGGCATTTAAGACGAGGCCAATTTGGGCGTCGATAAAGGAAATACAAGCATGGTAGGCTTGGATGTAATCGCCGCGTAGTTGCTTATTCTCCTTTCCGAATTCAAGGCCGAAACCTTCGTACCTTTTCGTCCCTGCGATCGGGGGAACGTGGTCCCAGAATTCAAGGGAAGCTGGTTCGAAGTTCAATTCTTCTTTCGGGTACATGGCGAAGTATTTGTCCGGTGCCAAGAAGGGTACGTGTGGTTTTTGAATCCCACAGGCCATGAAGAAGGGTTGGTCTCCGTAAACTTCCGACTTGAGCCAGGCAGCAATCTGGCGAGCATTCTTCCCATCTTTGTGCTGGTGATCTTCCAAGCCTGTCGGACCATACCCAGGCTGCTGGCCTCGAGTTTGGGTAGCGATGGTAGGATAGAACTCTCGCCATGCTTTTCTAGCTTTGCCCTCCCAGACCGAGCCATGCTTTGCTTCAAATCTTTCGCGGATAGGCGTCACTATGGGCATCTCGTCGTTCTCGAACCTTTTCATTTCGTTCCAAGCAAGATTACCTGGGTCGATCGTTTCGTTGTGAAAGACCTTGCCCACGGCTCCGGTCCAATACCCTGACTCCTTGAACAATTGCGGTAACGATACCGTTCCTGGACGGACATCTCGTATATCCGTCTTGTTATCGAGAACTTGAGTCGATTGGGGGTAGAGCCCATGCAGAAATGAAGCCCGCGATGGTCCGCATACGGGGTACTGACAGTACGCTCTGTCGAATGTAACCCCTGATGTCGCAAGCTTCTCAAACGCAGGCGTCTTGATTTGCGCGTAACCAGAGGTCGACACATGCGTGTTCAGGTCATCACAAACGATGAAAAGCACGTTCGGTTTATCCGCTGCAGCAAGAGAAACGCCCCATGCAAGCAATAAAAAGAAGGTGCCAACTATAGAAGGGAAGGAGTTCATGTTTTCGTCTCACGATTGAGTTCTTCGATCTTCTCTCAATTGTCAAGTGGAGAGGCCACTTGAAAAAAGAAAGGGTGCAGCAAGCGATTTGGGAACCGAGTAAGTTGATTGCACAAGCAACAATATTTCAGACGCTTTGGAAAACAGACTCAATCGACTCCATTGGTGCCGGCTTTGGATTTCCGTTCCTGCTTGTCTCTCTTCCGTGGCTGTTTGTCGTCGGTCTTGTCATAATCGTCAGGTAGGTCCCGAACCCATGCTCTAAGTTTAGCTTCGAGTTGCTCGACAACCTGGGGATGATCGTCGGCTACGTTCCGGCTTTCTGATGGATCGCTCGAGAGATCATATAACTCGGCAGGATCACGTCGAGTCGCAGCATGATATTTCCATTTGCCGTCACGCATTGCCGGTTGGCTGCCCGCGGAGTTCGTTTTCCAATACAGCGGAATAGTCCGCGTGCGATCGGATCCGAACCAGATGTCAGAAATATCTTCACCGTCGACTTCCTCAGGAAGGTCGTTGATGCCTGCGATGCGGCAAAGGGTTGGCATCCAGTCGATGGTTGAGGTCACGCTCGTTTCATTGACTTTGCCCTCAGGAACCCTTCCGGGCCAGCGAATGATCATCGGCACGCGTACTCCGCCTTCGTATTGGCTATGCTTTCCGCCGCGAAAAACGCCAGCGTATCCAAGCATGTTGGCCGAGTACTCTTTCGATTCCATTTTTGCGCCTAGTAGAACGGGTGCAGGACCGTGATCACTGGAAAATACAACGATCGTGTTGTCTCGTAATCCCAGATCGTCGATCGTCTTCATCACTCGGCCGATATTGAGATCGAGGGAGTAGACCTCACCCATGTATTCACGCATGCTTTGTGCCAAGTCTCCCCCAATGCTTGCCGCCTCGTCGAACTTGACTTGCATCGTCTCCGAGAAGTCGCTTCGCTTGAAATCAATATTCTGAAAGTGCTTGGCTAGCTCCGAATCCCCTTTCACCGGGTAATGCGTGATATGGCCCCAGATGTTGACGTAGAATGGCTGCTTACCATCGCTTCGTTTTATGAAATCGATTGCCGCGTTAAAAAGACCTGCATCTCGCCCCAGGGATGGATCATCGTTTTTCTCGCCTGAGGAATACTCATCGATGCCGTACACATCTTCTGTTTCAGGACCAATATGCCACTTGCCGAAGTGCCCCGTACGGTAGCCAGCATTTTTGAATAGTTGCGTGATCGTGACACGGTCGCCGAAGCCGTAGTCGGCCGGGTACATCTTGAATCTCGCCGGAAACAAGCCGGTCATGAGCCCAGTACGACTAGGGTTACAAGTTACCCCAGTCACATAAAATTGAGTAAAGCTCGTACCTTCGGACGCGAGTCGATCCAGCGAAGGGGTCTTCGCATAGGGATGTCCATAACTGGCTATGTCAGCATAGCCTAAATCATCCGCGAAGATGAAAACGACATTCGGTTGAGATTTGAGCACGGCAGTCGGATGCGTATCTTCGGCCTCGACTTCGTCAGCTTCCAATTCGCGACTGCCCATGAATGGTCCCCACTGCAGTCGAGTTTCATACTCTTTGGTTTGCTTGTAAGCCTCACGATCGAAGTCGGGGTTGGTCTTGGGAATCCGGGCTCCAACCTGTTTGAAGTAACCCATCATCGCTTGAAACATCCGTTGATGAACCTTGGGTTGGCTCTCGGCGATGTTTTGCACCTCCCCTTCATCACCAGACAGATCAAACAGCATCGGAATGTCAGGTCGCTCGTAGAAATGAATGACTTTCTTGTTTCCCGAGACCATAGCCGAGTGAGGCATCGACGTTCGGTAGTGCGGATAGTGGAAGTACAAATTCCGATTCCGGAACTCGTCGTCAGGTTCTTTCCCTTGCAAGTAACTGGCCAGACTAACGCCGTCGATATTTTCAAGGGTGTTGGAGTTGCCTCCTGCCCAGTCGACGAATGTCGGAAGGAAGTCGTAGTTGACGACGTTGGCGTCGAACTTGCTGCCGGCCTTGATGCCTGGCCCTCGAACGACCATCGGCACCCGGACGCCCCCTTGCCAGACCCACCATTTGGCACCATGCAGCGGCTGGGTGAGGCCCGGATAAAATTTGTGGCGATAGCCGTTGTCGGAGGTCACGACAACATACGTGTTCTCCTCGATACCCAACTTATTGACTTCGTCGAGTACTTTGCCGATGCATGTATCTAGGTCTTCGCCCATCCCCAGCCAGACGGCCGGATCCTGATTTCGGTTGATGGTTTCCGCCGTGGTGCCATTCTCTTTGTAGTACGCTTGAACTGCCGGATGTTTGGCATATTTTTTCCGGGTCTCGTCCAGGCATTCTCGCCCCGCGTGCATTGCGTAGTGTGAGATCTGAAGATAGAAGGGCGTGTCTTCGCTGGCTTGCGAACGCATGAAGCCGATTGCCTTCTCGGTCACGCTGAACATTAACTTCGGATCGGTTAGATCTTCGGGCAGCCGTTTGACTTTGCCGACCGTATTGCCGGGATTGTTGTTGGTATCTCCGTCGTGAAGCACGTAGCCTTCTTCGCCGGGATCCCCGCCAATATGCCATTTGCCGATATGCGCACTTTGGTAACCTAGCGGGCGGAGCGCTTCGGCGATCGTGGTCGTGCCTGCGTCGATGGATCCATCGGAAATATTAGGTACTACCGGCAGGCCTGCATATTGCCTTCGCGTATCGTAGTAGTCATCTTTCGGTTGCCCCAGGTAAACCGTATATCCACTGCGAGGGGCGCTTTGCCCCGTCTGGACGCAAACCCGCGAAGGCGAGCACTGCGGTGCTCCTGAATAAGCGTTGCGAAACTTCATCCCGTCGCGAGCAAGCTTCTCCAGATTTGGCATCTGCAAGACGGGCATTTTCGAGTTCGGAAGCTGGTCATCCATGGGGATTGGACTTCCGTTCCAGGCCCAGTCATCGATGAACAACAGAATGATATTGGGTTTGTCCGCGGGCGCGGCGGCGCTCAATGTGGATGCCATGCAGGCAGCGACAACGATCGCGCCAAGAGCGCGACTCAGTAGGGTGGTCATGATGAGTACCTTAGGGGGAAAACGGTCTGAAGAATGCCAGGATCCGGCGAGATGAACTTTCAAGCAGAAAATGAGCTAGGGTTTGGCTGGCAACTCCTTATGCTTACGGGCAATGTCGCACAGCATCATGAGTTGACGCTGGGACAGGGCTTTGTGGAAAATGGCAAGCTCATCAATACGACCGTGCCAAAAACCTGGGTTACGCGGATCAGCTTCGGTGCCTTGCGGATTTAGTTTGGCTCCAATTCCAAGCGCGCCTGGACCGTCGGTAGCCAACCCATCACATTCTGCTTCGGCCACCAGTTTGCCATTGCGATACAGCTGGACCTGTTTTCCATCGGCGACAAACGCAACAAATTGCCAGCTTCGCAAAGGAAGTGGAGATTGCTCACGAAGTTTCTGAACCCCGCCCTGGGAGTCGCGAACTTGAAGTTCGAGGTCGCCGAAGTCATCGTGGAGGCCAAAATGGAATTGCCCCCCGAGTCCCTCATACCGCTGCTTATCTTTCGGAAACTCCATCGCCCAGTGCTTGGCAATCGCCGCCCAGCGAGGACGACTTTCCGCCCAAACCCAGGCACAAACGGTAAGCTGATTGCTCGGTGATGGCTCGTAATTTTCAACTGCCGCGTAGGCCTGGGAATTCGGGCCATCGAGATAGAGTCCACTTCCCACCACACCGGGTTTGAATGGAGGGGAACTCATGCCACTGGTATACAGCTTGGCGCCAACCTTCTTACTTCCCTTGTTCCTGAGAGTTTTCCCATCCGCGGGAAGTGGCATCCGAAAATAGTAAGCCACATCGAATTCTCGTACCTGGGGGCCAAAGTTGGGCTCGGGAAGTTCCGGCTCAGTGAGTTGCCGAATAAAGCGATCATGGTCGATATCGATCCCCTCGGGAATTGCACTATCGCCCCGAATCAACGTCGCCTGGTTCGTTCTCAGGAAGACATCATCCGCTCCAGGCGATGCTTTGAGAGGCCGGACCGAGACTTCCCCCTGAAAAACATGGATTTCGCTGGCCGATTCATTCGACGCATCAATGGCGAATGCAGTGCCATGGTCCACAAGCTGAGCCGTAGGGGTTTCGACAAGGAATCCGCGTCCTTCTTCTGGTAGCACAGCCGACATTCGTCCACGCGAGAGTGTCATCCGCATGTTAGAGACAAGCTCGAACTCAGCGGGGGATTCGAGCAAGATTTCAATGTCGTTGTCCAACGTCAGTTGGACAAATCCATCGCCTAGGCGATACCTGCCTGTTCGGACTTCCGCTTCTTCGCCAAGGACGAAGTCATCGTCCAATATCGTGACGGTTCCTCCACTGCGCCCCGTCACGCGGCCGACGACATCTCGCTCTTCCCACGGAATGTGGCTATGTCCTGAACTTTGTGCTATCGATGGAATTGTCGATTCATTCTTCCACCAAGCATCGGGCCGGTAGAATAGTCCAATCGAGACGATGACGAAAAGAGCACTCGCTGCTAGAAAAATCAACGTTCGCAGTCCTGTCCACGACCTTTGGGGAGTCTTAACCGTTGATTCTTTGCTGTTTGATCGATCAATTGGAAACTTGAGTGCATCGAGCGAACCGTGCTCCCAGGCGAGCATCGCGTGAAGTTGGCAATGCTCGACGAAGGATCGGTACGTTTCGGGATCTTCCAGTAGTTGCTGCTCGAGCAATAGACGTTGCTCCTCGGTCGCAGTTCCATCCATGGCTGCATGAAACAACTCGATAAGTTCCTTCGATGGCTGATTGCTCATATCGCAGCCTCCGAGTCTGGTAGTGCGTGAACACAGCGATAAAGAGCATTGCGAGCTCGAAACAAAAGTTGCTTGACTGCATTTACGCTCGTGCCTGTATCGAGGGCAATCTTTTCCAGCGTCGCACCTAGTTGGTAACGCCGTCGAATGAACTCACGATGCCGATCGGTGAGCTTTTCAAGGCACTCTCGTAAGAGACGCTGTCGCGCCTCGAAGGTGTCGTCGCAGTCCTTCGATGTCTCTGCAATTCGCTGAAGTGCCTCGTCGTCGAAAATCAGGCGTTCTCGCTGTAGTGTCTTGCGATGGGCCAAGACCTGAAAGTAGGCAATCCGGAACGACCAGGCAATAAAATTTGTATCTGGCTGAAACTGATCTGCCTTCTCCCAAAGCAGGGCATTCGTCTGCTGTAGCACGTCTTCCGCTTGGTCCGGATCAAACGTCAAAGAGAGAATGTACGCATAGATGCGACATTGGCTGCTGGTGAGTAACTGGATGAATTCAGTGCTCGTCATTCGTTTGGGTCTGCGTCAAAGCCTATGAACGGTTGTATTTGGAAATAGCCACTTGCCTGAAATGGTTACGGCCTGAACGGCGAAGATTTGCTGAATTGCAAAATAATTTTTTTCAAAAAATGCGAAATACGGCAGGACCCGGGGTGATCTTCGGCCGTTAGCAACTGAGCGGGCCTCATGGAATCGAAGTTCTTATCTGCTCAACAATCTCATCTTTTATCTTGTTTTCACCCCATCTCATGCGAACGAGATCCCATGCTCCGTCGAGAATTTACGCTGGTCGAGCTTTTAGTAGTGATCGCCATTATTGGCGTCTTGATCGCGCTCTTACTGCCAGCGGTACAACAAGCCCGCGAAGCGGCACGATGAATGGAGTGCACGAACAATCTGAAGCAGATTGGCATTGCGATGCACAATTTCATGACACTTACGGCAAACTTGTTCCGGCCACCACAGAACGTAACCGTGACGCATTTTGGGGGTGGTGTGTCTATATCATGCCGCAGCTTGAACTAGCGAACACCTATGATCGACTAAATATCACGCAAGGGAGCAACTAGGGGGGTAATAACTGGCCCATTCTGCAAACAAGTGACGGCTATAGCGCATTGGATGATGCCGTGAATGACTCGAATTTGCTAACGCTCATGCAAATCCCAGTTACGGCATTCATGTGCCCTTCGACCGCCGGACCTGATCTCAACGACGTCAAGCCGGTCCTGCTTGGCAGTAATAACGACCTCGCTCGATCCGATTACGTCGTCGTGAACGACAAAGATTTTGTAGATCGTAGAGACCCAGACGGGAGTTTTGTTTGTGCTCGGTACAATGCGCCACATCGATTTGCTGATATTACGGATGGACTTACCAACACCTTGTTTGTCGGTGAGCGATGTTACCAGCTAGGCGGCGAGATCATGGGGGCAGGCGTCGTCTACGGGACTTCCTCTCAAAAGTTTAACGACGGAGAAGAAGGCTTGGTTTATGTCGCTGGGTCGGGAAGGCTTCCCATCAACTTGGGGCCGCTAAGTTCAACGGACTTTGATCATCGACAAGGCTTCGCGTCAAATCATCCGGGCGGAGTCAATTTTCTGTTTGGTGATGGATCGGTTCATTTTGAAACTGAGACGATTGATCACAATATCAGTGCCGCAACCAACAGTATGTTTGAATACCTCATCGTTGAGGTCGCGTCAGGCGATAACCAATTCGATTTTGACGTGCAGGCCGACCAGCAAAGCTACCCTCCGACTCGGTAAGGACGGTAAATCAATGCGTGCGTTTTGCCTCTTGTCTGTGGCGTAGTAGCCCAAGAGACCGTCATGGGAAAGGAGTTTCCGCATAGGTATGTACTTCGCGGAAATCTTCGCTTACATGAGAAGCGAAAGACGGAACATTCGCTCAGCGGATGTTCCCCTATAGCCGTCATTTGCTAGGGGATCTACTGTAAGATCTGACGAAAGAATTGATCGGCCGAGTTGATCGCTTCATCAAACCAATCCTGCTTTCCTAGGAAAGGGTGCGGCGCATTGGAGATGATCGTCAGGCCAGTCGGTATGCCTAGTTCTTTCATGCGTTTGCGAAACGGATCGGCGTGCGTGCTGGCGTCGTCGTTTTCACCCGCAATGAACCAACAAGGCGGATCTTGTGCGTCAAGATGATGAAGCGGTGATGCCAAACGGTACGTATCGACTTTCTCCTCTTGAGTTCCCCCGAGAAACTGTCTCCAGATCTGACCGCGGTCTTCCATTTCCGAAATGTCATTTGTGCGATTCGAAAGGAAGTCAGTTTGCGCGCCCATCGGAACGGCTGCCTGAATGGCGCTACTGAACTCACCGTGTCCTCCTTCGCCTTCGAGTTCTTCGACGTCGGAGGAAGTAGCGAGCAGCGCCACTAGATGACCTCCCGCGGAAAGTCCGATCGCGCCTATCTTTCCGGAATCGATGCCCAATTCGCCAGCATTGGCCCGCAGAAAACGTACGGCTGCTTTACAGTCTTCGATCGCTGCCGGGAATGGTGCCTCACCACTTAGCCGATAGGAGATGGTCGCGGTGACGTATCCGCGAGCGGCGAGAGCTTGGGCGACCTTTTCGTGACCGGCTCGGTTCCCCTTGGCCCATCCTCCACCGTGTATGCAGACAATCGCGGGCAAATTACCCCAAGAGCTCTTTGGGCGATAGAGATCCATTTCCAGAGTGCGATCTCCGTATCGGGCATAGGTGACATTCATTTTTGAATGAAGGCTTGCGAGGGATTGGGCTGGAATCTCGGTCCTTCCATCGGCCATGGGTTTGGACGTTTCTCCGGCAGGACGAGCGTCTCTTCGCATTTCTTCCTGAAAGAGAACGGCCATACCACGAAGCTTTCGGATGATCTCTCCATTTTTGACGGGACTCGACTCTCCTGGATCTTCGCCTAGATCGAAAAGCTCGAGGCTTGGATTCAGATAGAGCTTCCAGTTCCTCCAGCGGACTGCGGCTAGGGCGCCTTGGCTACCATGGTAGAAGAAAGCGTCGTTGTACTCATTTCTATTGACGATCGAAGCCCACTCCTCGGGAGGATCCCAGCGACGTCGTAGCGGCACCGATGCGTTCAATGACTTTTTCATGCCGGGTGAAGGTACGACCTTGGTTTCACCGTTTAAGAGAGGGCTGATGTCACGTCCATCAATGACGCGATCCTCGGGAACCTTGATACCTGCCAAGGTAGCAAGCGTCGGATACCAGTCCATGGCTCGAATGACTTCCGAAGAAGTTTCGCCTGCCATCAACCCCAGTCCAGGCCCCCAGACAATCGCAGGAACGCGGATTCCTCCTTCATAGGTTGAAAGCTTTCGCCCGCGTATCTTTTGATTGGGTGTGCGTCCCGGTCCGCGTCCGTTGTCAGACGCATAAATCACCATGGTGTTGTCATCAATCTTCAGCTGCTTAAGCTTGTCGAAGATACGTCCAACATGATAGTCGAGCTCCTGAATCGCGTCCCCGTATTCGTCCCACTGCGAGCTTCCTTGGAACGCCTCGCTCACGCCCAGTGGATTATGAAGCATCGTGTGTGGCAGATAGAGAAAAAAAGGATCGGCCTGATTCTGTTCGATAAAATGGATTGCCTCATCCGTGTAAAGCTTGGTAAGTTCGGCTGGATCGACAGGACGTTTAACGATGTCTTGGTTTCTCATCAGGGGCACTCCCCCATCACCCTCGAAATAGACGGCCTCGACCGGATCAAGGTTGTGAAGCAGACCGAAATAGTAGTCAAACCCCTGACTCTGCGGCAGAAATGGTTCTTGGAAGCCTAAGTGCCACTTACCGATGCAAGCCGTCTTGTAGCCATGTTGCTGAAACAACTCGGCAATTGTCAGTTCGTCGGGATGAATCCCCGAGTGAGAATCAGCGCGATGTACCCAGACCTCGTTTCCGACTCGGCGAGGATAACAGCCCGTCAGAAGGCCGGCTCGAGAAGGGCTGCAGATTGGAGCCGCGGCGTAGTAATCGGTAAACCGAATCCCCTCGTGAGACATTCCATCGATTCGCGGGGTCTTGACTTCGCTGGCCCCGTAGCAACCCAAGTCATAGTAGCCTTGATCATCGACAAAAATGAAGATGATATTCGGCGGCTGGGAAGAAGCGGCATAAAGTCGAACGCCGTGTGAAGTGGAGAGCAGCAATGCCAGCAAAGCCAACAGAAGTTTTGGGAACATGACCGCTCCTGTTTTGGGGCAGGGAGAGTGTTTCCTGGAAACGATCGATACAGAGGACTGTGAGGATAGCAGAGTTGAGTTCGTCGATCCATGAAAAGAGAGACGAAAGTTAACCGATGGCGGCCTTAAGCCGAGAATTACTTATGACCTTTCGCGGTGATCGAAATCGTGGGGCCTGTGATGAGCTTATCAACATTGTTCTTGGCTCGGATGGTCAATTGGTAGGAACCTGGCTTCAGACGGACGGCAAACTCGTAAAGTCCGAATCCCTCAATCGGCCTCCACTCCTCTCCTTTGGACCAACTTTCCTCGGGAGGTTTTGTTCGTGTCGAATCAACTGGTTCTCCCCAGTAGGGGCCGTGGTAGCGTTGATCGGCATCAAAGATCAGCGCCGTATCATTTCGCAGTACGGTCTCTCCATTCGGTCCGCGGATTACCAGCTCGACCCACTGGATCCCATCGTCGTCCCTGTATCCGACGTGCTTTGCCTTCTCCCAATTCCCTTTTCTCCATGTGCCACTTGAATCCATACAATCAAGATAGATGTAGGTGAGGTCATTGGGATTAGAAGAATCATTCGCGGCGATTACGCTTCCGTCATTCAGATTCGTAAAGCCTAGATAGTTTGGAATTTTGGGCATGGGATCGCGATATTCGAGGGTAAAGGTGGTATCGCTTCTATGCGGTGGATCCATGCTGGGGTCGGTGCCGCCGGGCCAGTAGTAGATTTTATAGTCTCGGGTTTCGTCCGACTTGAATCTTCTCTTGTAGAAGAAATATCCCGATACGTGGCGATCGGCCGCGGTAAAAGAACGCTCCGCCTTCTTGGCTCCTGGTTTCCATAGTTGTAGTTTCTCAATACCATTCGGATGCCGTGCGTCAATGATAAGGTAGTTCAGCTCGATCCACGTTGGACTAACTTGCTCTCCCTTGAGCTTTGGTCTTAGAATCTTCATGACGATCTGATCGGATGCGTCGACTTTTGAAATTCGATTCGGATGTTCTTGATCTGCCTCTACTGGTACACGCTTGGCCTCGCTAGACCCAGGCTCTTCCGAATTCGTAGAATTTTGGATTTGGGCCGTCGCATAAATAATGCACCTTGGTTCATCTCCTCCACTGGCAAACAGATATAGCGTGTCACCGTTTCGGTATACCTCGCACTCTCGGTAGCGGTTGTCGATCGGAGAGTCGGCGACCGGCTCGACGAGTAAATGACGCTTCCCCTTGTCGCCGATGGAACGGAGTTGTGAGTCGATCTCGACATACTTCACGTTTCCACCTCGATAAGCGGTATGGTCCTGATAGACGATGTAGTTCTTTCCTTGCCATTGAAAGAGCGAGGGCCCGTAGATATCGTTGTTCTCAGCGTCGATCGGCTCGACTAAAGGTGTCTCTTCCTGGACCCAGTGTTCACCATCCCGGGAGTGTGCCAACCAGATGCAACGAATACCGCGCTCGACGATGAAGCCGGAGTAGAGCATGATGTACTTGCTTTTGTAACGCTCCAGTGGAAACTCGTAAGCACGTGTGTAAGTGGCATTACGGGTACCGATTTCACTCGCGGCGATGCTGACGCTGTGGTAGTCGAAATGGAGCCCGTCGGAGCTAGTCCACATTTCGGTCTGCTTATTCTTTTTATGCGCCCAGAGATGGAACTTGCCAGTTTCCTCGATCCAGCGTACATCCGGGATGGCGGCGTCTTGAACAATCGGATTGCCCTGATATTCGATCCACGGACCCTCGATGCTATCGGAATACGCCAGGCTTACTCCGACATGCTTGTGAGGCGAGTAGTAGAGATAATACTTTCCGAGTGGCTTGTCGACGCGTCCTTCCATCTTGACCAACGAGGCACGCTCGAGTTCTTTCGATGGCGCGAATCTAAGGTCCTTTCCTTCCAGGACAACCGCCTGGAACGCGAACTTTGGCAAAGGACCTTCAGCCTGGACGAACGAGGTCGGGACAAGGAGCAAGGCCACATACGCTAGTGATTTCCAGAGGATATGCATAGTTACGGAATCCTTCTCGCTGCGGGGTCGGGCACAAGCGATCAGTAGTGAAAATAATGAGAACAAGCCATACGAGTAGGGAATGCGTTGTCGGGTGACCTTGAAGCACACTTTAGGCTGCTGAAAACGTAGGAGCAAGATGTTGCCTTGTCGCAGTCCTTTTGTCCATTGAGAGATTGGATAGCGCAGGACTCTCTTTTTCCCACGGCATGTTCTTCTCTCTGTCACCAAGTCGTCCGTCTTATTCCAAACACCGTAAGTCTCGCTCTACCTAAAAAGCCGCCGATCTGCAAACGTCGACCAGCGGTTTTTTCTTAGTTCAACGGAATCGTATGCCGGAAAGAGGCTGATCAGGCGAGCCGCAACGTGCCGTTTATGATGTACTGACAAGTTTGCAATTGGCGTCCGCGGCCCTCCGAAACGCTATTGAGCGTCAGTCATTTCGATGTCGAACTGGTTGTTCACGTCAGGTTTTACCTCGAAGGTGTAGCGACGGAAATCCTTAGGAACGAGTTCGATCCCGACTCCGGAATCGTCGTCCTTAAATTCCATCTTCGAGACAACGACATCGTGCTTGCCAAGTGGGGCACCGATGGCCGTTGTTGTGAAGTAGACGACGTAATTGCCTTGAGCATCGGTAATACCGCTGCCTGGTCTGCCTCCCTCTTTGGGACGAAAGGAAAGCGATACACCCTCGAACGGTCCTCCGTTCAATGTGACTTTGCCATGCACTTGCCCCAACCCGTCATCGACCTGGGTACAGCCGAGAAGTGGCGTCAATGCGATCAGCACGAATAGATAACGCAACATTTAAGTGCCTCTGACAACGACGATAGGAAGTTGTGACAGTTGGTAGAGAAGACTTGGCCTTGTCCAGACTTAGAAATCGCCTGAGATAACGTTTCCATCGGCACGATGCAGCAGGTTTTCAAATACCGTGTTGTCGTGCTGCTGGTTGCGAGGCGAGTGTTCCACTGTTTCGGCAATGAAACGTACCGATCCATCACCGAGCAGGAATTGAGCTCCGCCTGGGTGCAAGCTAGAGAAACCTGCCTGACAGTTGTCAGCTTTGAAGTTTTTAGCGATGGAATTGATAGAAACGGTATCGTTAGCGAATCCTTGTTGCAGCTTTCCATTGCCCATGCCAGCGCTGTTCGAGCCGCGCGTGCCAAAGACATTGGATGCATCACATTTCAGAACTCCCGTTGGTCCAGACAATTCCCAACTCCGTTCACCCAGTAAAATGGTATTACTCAGGCCATCCGTGACGTCTCGCATCGCGTAGGCTTCGTCGAGACCAAACATCGATCCTGAACGATTGTATTGGCTGGTATCGGCTGCGAAGAACTTGTGGGCGATATTGTTGTGAGCGTAAGAACCGTTGTTCGCGACATAGTTGGATACCGCGACATCGTTGGATCCGTTCAAACGAAAAAAAGCCTGTTGAGGAAAAGCCACCGGTGCGCCGGTATCCGAGGGGCAGCGGAATGTTGCAAGTGGTGTGGTTACAAGATGATTGAGCGCGTTACCAGAGCTTACCATCTGATCCAAGCGATTATTTCCAACTTGAAGTTGATCAAACAACGCAGTTTGTTCGACGAACGGCAATATGCGTGCACCCCATCCCCAAAAGGCGCCCACCATATTCCCGCTTGAATCGAATCCACCATATTCCCGCTTGAATCGAATTGAGTCGTAGCGCCGTAGGGAAGTGTGCCGTACGTATCATGATAGTTGTGCATCGCTAAGCCCAACTGCTTCAGGCTATTGGAACACGACATCCGCCGAGCGGCTTCGCGTGCTTGTTGTACCGCAGGTAATAACAGGGCGATCAATACGCCGATGATGGCGATCACCACCAAAAGCTCGACCAGGGTAAATCCGCGAAATCGATTCCAGCGTAATGGAAGATTCATGAGTGCATTCCATGAGGAGAAAGAAAGTTGATGGGGATAAGCAACTGACCGAGGAGGTTTTGTCCCGTTCAAACAAGGGGCAATATTCGAGCCCTGTCCGTCGGGGCATCAATTCCCTCGAATGGGAGCTGGGTCTACACCCTGTAGGTTTCGACTTAACTAGATAAGACGAAAGTCTCTGGTATTACGCGAAAAAGTTGCAAATCTGAAGTTTTTCCTGAGCGTGCCGAGCCTCGTAAATATCGGGTCGCTGAAGAAGTTCCTTATGCAGACATAACTAAAGATCCTGCAATCAAAGAAGGCGTGGATAGGCCAAATTTGCCTCGCGCCGCTTAATTTTCAGGGTTTGAAATGAGCTCTCCGACAAGCAGTCGTGGCTTCGCCGTGCCTCTGCGGAGCTAATTAGGGGGCGATTCTGAGATTCCTCGCGAAATTTGTTTATTAAAGCGTAAAATTCGCGTTCGCCGTCTTATTTCAATTATGAATGCCCCATCCTAGCGCTATGTTAGCCCCCAAATTGCATGAACGAAGAAGATGAATTCCTAAGCCTTATCACTGAAAGTCAAGGTTGGCTATATGGTTACATCTTGGGAATGCTTGCCAATCATGATGAAGCGAACGAAGTACTTCAAGAGACGAACGTCGTGATTTGGCGTAAGGCTTCTGAGTTTCAGATTGGCACGAACTTTCATGCCTGGGCGATCCGCATTGCCAATTTTCAAGTCATGGCCTTTCGGCAGAAGCGGCTCAAGGATCGCCTTGTATTCGACCACGATCTATTGGAATTAATCGGCAAGCGGGTCCAGGAGAGGATGGACGACTACGAAGAGAAGATGAACCACTTGAAGAACTGCCTCGAAGAGCTTCCAGATCGTTCGCAAGATGTCGTAAGACGCCGCTACTTCGATGGCGATTCGTTAAAGAAAATTGCTCTCGATTTGAATCGAAATCAGAACGCTATTGGGCAACTGATTTTCCGAATCAAAAATAAGTTGATTGAGTGCGTTTCACTCCAAGTGAGCAAGGGACTTTGATTCAAATGACTGATCAACATCACGACGAACTGAATCGGTTGCTTCTGAAGATGGATCGAGGTGAATTAAACGACGCAGATATGGGGCGACTCGGTGAACTGATTCAAAACGACTCGACAGTCCTTGAACGCTATCTCGACCACGTTGAAGCAGAATCAATGTTGAAAGATCGCTTTGGTGGTTTTGGCGATGCCGAAGCGATTTCCCGACTGGCGACCCTTCCGCCAAGCACAACTCCGGCATCTGTTTCTGATCGGTTGAGTAGCTGGCATGATTACCGCGTGATTGCGGCGTCGTTGATTGCTGTCTCTTGTTTGCTTGCAATCGGATATTTAATCGGTGCACAAACGGAGCGCGAAAAAGTTCAATCGGGTACCAAGTTGGCGAACCAGATTGGCGAACGCCCGACGACGGACCCTCTCCCGAATTCAGGTGAGGGCAACGCCCTCGCTCCCTCGGGAGCAGTGCTCTGCCAAATTACGCATCGCACTCAGGCCGTTTTAAGAATCCGGGAACACGACAGCTTCAGCCAGGTATCTACCGATGATCTTTCAGCAGGGGACTACTTCGTCGATGAAGGGAACCTAGAACTTCTTTACGAGAGTGGGGCGAAGGTAATACTACAGTCTCCGGCTCAATTCCGGCTGATCAGTGGCAAGCATCTGTTTCTCCAAGAGGGACGAATCAACGTACATTGTCCGACGCCACAGTCTCACGGATTTGTTGTGGAAACGCCAAGTAGTCTCGCCAAAGATCTCGGCACGGAGTTCGCGGTCGAGGTGGCAGCTGATAGCGTCAAGCAGGACGAATTTCACGTCTTTACCGGTAAGGTATCGCTTCGTCCAAAGCTAAGCCCCTATCAGCTTCGACTATCGCAAGGAGAAGCGACTCGGCTTGACCATGCAACGTCCACGCCGGCAGGCATTGATGTCGATTTGAAACGGTTTATTCGTTCTCTCGCTTCTCCTTCACAGGCCTATCGCGAGTTAGTTCTCGAGCACAACCCGGCCATCTATTACGAGATGTCCGACCAGGGCGACGGTCGGACGCTATATAACGCTATCGAAGATCAATACCACGCCAAGATTGTCCAATCGCGACATCCCCATAACCATTGGGCACCGGGCTTTAACGGAGGAACGTCTTTTCATATGGATGGAATGATTGGCCGCACATACGCAGTCGCGGCTGATTATCCCAAGGCGCCCGGCAATCATTTGACGGTCACTGCTTGGATCTACGCGGAAAGTCGCCCCTGCTGGGGAAGTATTGCGAAGAACTGGGGGCACAACGACGACCCAAAATCACGCGGGGAGTTTCATTTTGGTTTGTATCAGTTTAGTGGAAACCTGGAAGCGTCGATCAATGACCAGACCGACCGCGAAGTGTTCGCCATCGAATCCAAGCCGCTTCCGCTTTACCAGTGGCATCACGTTGCGCTCGTGGTCGATGAGCGGCACCTGACTCTCTATCGCAATGGTGAACTCGTCGCGCGATCGGAATGCGAAGGGATGAAAGGGAATCCCGACATCAAAACACTGGCGATTGGTACCAAGCTCGGAGAGCAGTCCATGAAGCCAGCGGTTAACCACAACAGCTTTTGGGACGGAAGAATCGACCACCTGGCAATTATCCACAAGTCCCTTTCCGCTGAGGAAATCAAGCAACTGCATTCGGTCGGCCGTGCTTCAATGGATCGTCGAGATTCAATCGTCCAGAACAACTAGTCTTGCTTCAACGCACAAAATAGCATTTCACTCGTCACTCAACATATATCGAGCTCTTCATGAATTGTCCTCCTGTGATTTCGATGAAACCATGGGTCAACGCCGCAATGACGGTTCTCGCGTGGCTTACGCTCGGTGGAGCTTTGACCGTTGCAGAAACGCGACCGAACATTGTTCTTGTCATGGCAGATGATCAAGGGTGGGGGCAAATGGGCTACAACGGCCATCCACATCTACGGACACCGAATTTCGATGCGATGGCTGACTCGGGGATAAGATTCAATCGCTTCTACGCTGCCGCTTCCACATGTTCGCCGACGCGGGCCTCGGTGTTGACCGGACGAACCCCGCAACGAACAGGAGTGCCAGCGATCGGAAATCGCCTGTGTTTACAGGAGAAGACCTTGCCACAGGCTCTTAAGCGAGCAGGGTATGCGACCGCCCATTTTGGCAAATGGCATCTCAATGGAGTGGGGGGACCGGGCGTTCCCATCTTGAAAGACGATCCAAATCATCCGGGGCACTACGGTTTTGATGAATGGCTCTCGGTCACGAACTTTTTCGATCGAGATCCCCTCATGAGTCACAACGGTGAGTTTGTCGCAATGGAGGGAGATTCGTCCATTTTGCTGGTTAGCGAGGCTCTCCAATTCATGAAACGGCAAAACGGGCCTTTTCTAGCTGTTATCTGGTACGGCTCTCCCCACTTTCCCTTCGTCGCCGACGCGCAGGACAGAGCAGGGTTTCCGGAAACGAAGCGCGATCGACTTGCGAATCACCTGGGCGAGATTGTGGCTATCGACCGCAGTATTGGCATGCTGCGACAAGGCCTGCGCAACTTAAAGATCGAAGAAGATACGATCGTATGGTACTGCAGCGACAACGGCGGCCTGCCAGACGATCCCGACAGTGTTGGCCATTTGCAAGGGAACAAGGGAAGTTTGCTCGAGGGAGGGATTCGCGTGCCTGGGATCATCGAATGGCCAGGCCACATTAAGCCGACCGTCACGGATTTTCCTGCGTCGACTATGGATATCATGCCGACGATCGTTGACCTGCTGGATCTCCCCAGCGATTCCCAGTTCGAGGTGCGCGATGGCGAAAGCATTGCCTCGCTGTTCGATGGCCAAACTCCCCAGCGACAGCACTCGATTCCGTTTACCGCCAAGGCACTCGCCCTGATTGACGGAGACTTCAAGCTATGGAGTGCTGGCAAGCGAAACAGCCCTTGGAAACTATTTGACTTGGCAGCAGATCCAGGCGAAACCAAGGACGTATCCGCGGAACATCCTGCGCGTTTCGAGGCGATGAAGTCCGAAATCGCCGAAATGCTGGAATCAATTGAGAAGAGTGCCGAAGGCGGTGATTACCCCGAGGGAACAGTGCTTCAGCCTCGTCGACATGAGCGCTGGTTTGAGATGGAATCCTACCAGCCGCATCTGCCGACCTTCGCCAAATTAAAGCCTGATTTCAATTGGAAAATCAACGAAGAGGACGAGGAAGAATAATCTGCTTGAATAAAACAGAGCTCCATATGTAAGCCGACATAGGCGCCTCTTCACTCCATAGCCCCAACCAACGGACTTCTCCTTATATGACCTTCAAAACCACCCGCCGTATTTTTTTGAAGACCGCCGGAGCCGCAACGACTTTGGCACTTCCCACAATCATTCCCGCCCATGTTCTTGCCGCACCGGGCCGTACTGGTGCCAACGGCAAGATCCGCGTCGGACTGATCGGTGCTGGAAATCGCGCTAAATGGCTAACAAGAGCACTCTCACGCGAAGGAAGCCGAGCCGAACTGGTATCGGTTTGCGATTGTTATCTGCCGCAGGTAGACCTTTTGGCTAACGAGCATCGTCAGAACATCAAGGCCGACCCAAAGTGGAATGTCTATCAGAATTACGAGGATCTGCTCGCCTCGGACGACTTGGATGCCGTCATCATCGCGACGCCTGATCATGCTCGCGTACGAGCCGCCGTGCTGGCATGTCAGCACGGATTGGATATCTACGCCGAAAAGCCGCTGAGCTACACGATTCCCGAAGGTCGTGCCCTAGTAAAAGCGGTTCGTAAGCATGACCGTATCTTACAAGTGGGAACCCAGCAGCGAAGTACCGCGATCAATCTTTATGCCTGCAAGTTTGTTCGAGAGGGGGGACTTGGCAAGGTTCATACCATTCTGGTCAAGAATATGCCTGGCTCACGCCCTGCCGATGGTTTGGAAATGCAAGCAATTCCAGAAGGCATGAATTGGGACCGGTTTTGTGCCCAGGCCCCCCTCATGCCATACAACGTTGACCTGCACCGCCGATGGCGGAAATACGATCCGTTCACTGGCGGAACCATCTGCGATCGTGGCGCCCATGCGCTCGACATGGTGCATTTGGCCATGGGGTGGGAAAACGTCGCTCCCAAGCGGATCGAACCAACACTTGCCGCAGACAACTACTGGGAGCGAGGAGTCCGGTTGTACTACCCCGACGGTACCGTCATTCGCCTAGAAAGTGACGGAGGCCCTGCGTTTGGTGGCATCTTTATCGGTGATAAAGCAAAGATGGAAATCAACCGCGGGCGATTCGCATGCAATCCGAAGGGATTATTGCCCGCGTTTGAAGGACAAGACACCGAGAGCCATGTTGCCAATTGGCTAGATTGCGTCCAGTCTCGCGAAGAACCTAACGCCCCGGTTGAGGTTGGCCACCTGGTGACAAGTGTTTCTCACCTCATCAATATCTGCCGAATCGTGGGTAGACCAATCGATTGGGATGCCGCGACGGAACAAATTGCTGGCGACCCGGAAGCGAACAAGTTACTGGATAAGGTACGACGACCGCAGTTCGCTTTGCCTCAGGTATAAATCGCCGAGCCCACGCCAATGTAAATCCATCCTGTTTCCATCGGAGTAGAATTCATGTTGCATAGAGTAGGTTGCCATCTCGTTTGGCTCAGGAACTCGCGTCTTGCAAGTTTCTGGATTGCGTTAATGGCCTTCACCTTGATTGTGAGTGGCGGCTCTCTCCAGGCAGCCGACTGGCAAGTATTGTTTGATGGGACCAGTCTCGAGGGGTGGACGCGTTCTCAGGACAACGATCAGTTTGCCCTTGAGGACAGCTTGATCGTAGGATCGAGTTCCGGCCAGACGCGGTTTTTGTACACGGAGAAAGAGTTCGCTGACTTCGAGCTCGAGTTCGATGTCATGCTTCACGATACCGACTTCAACTCAGGCGTACAGATCCGAACGAGTTTGTCCCGACTGAATGATAAGGGCGAGTCGAGGTTCTCGGTGCATGGACCGCAAGTCGATTTAGGGAAGTCGCCTGGTCGCTCCGGCTACATCTATGGGCAAGGTAATCGAGGATGGTTTACTCCCAAGGAGGCGTTGAAGAGCCACGATCTCATGAAGAACGGTCAGTGGAACAAGGTTCGCGTTCTAGCAGTCGGTCCTCGCATTCAGACTTGGATTAATGGAGAGATCGTCTCCGACTTGGTGAACCAAGAAGCGTACAAAAAGTATCCTCGTGGGGTCGTGGCGCTGCAAGTCCATGGGGTGAAGAACCCTGAGGAAAAGGTCCGTCATGTTTCCTTTCGGAACATTCGCATCCGCGAAGTCAAACAGTAGCACTCAGGCCGCCATGTCGAAGATCCTGCTATGTGCTGTGGCAATGAAGGAAGTGATTTTCCTGATAGGGTCCGCCATTTATGAAACATCTTGAATTGATGAGCGTGCTCGTCGTCGGACTTCTCTTCGGTTGTACTTCCTCGGCGTTGGCAGTCGACGCGCCTGCCGTCCACCTGTTCCTTTTGTCGGGGCAGTCCAACATGGCCAACCTGGACCCTGACCGGGTCTTCACCCTAGAACTGAAGAAGCACTTCGGTGCGGACAATATTGTGGTCGTGAAAGTCGCCAAGAGAGGGCAGCCGATCCGCCGCTGGTATAAAGATTGGAAGGTCACTGGAGACCAGAATTCGGCTGAAATAGGTGATCTGTATGAGTCGCTGATGAAAACGACGAAGGTGGCCATCCATGGCAAATCAATCCAATCCGTCACCCTGATCTGGATGCAGGGAGAGCGTGATGCGAAGGAACATCTTTCCGACCAATACGAGAAAGCTTTTCTTGGCATGCTGGAGCAAATTAAGAGAGACTTGAACGCCCAAGAGGTCAACTACGTCATTGGCCGATTGAGCGACTGGGGGTTAGGGAGGAAAGACTGGGACAAGATTCGGGAGGTCCAGCAGAAGCTGGGCGAAGCAGGCCCTCGAAGTGCATGGGTCAATACCGATGATCTTAATGATGACAACAAAGATCGAGACGGTACGCCACTGAAAGGGAGTAACCATCTTCACTACTCGATGGCCGGATATGACCAACTTGCCAAGCGGTATGTCGAGAAGGTCAAAGAGTTTGTCAAATAGGGCCGTTGCCATCCTGTGTTTATGAGAAGCAAGTTGTCAAACAATGAGAGCGAGCAATCCATGAGATCCGTAAAGATAAGTCTTTTCGTTTGCTGTCTGGCCGCGGCTTGGGCCCAGCTTTTAGCAGAAAGATCGTTGTATGCCGACGAAGCCAAGACCAAGCCAAACGTACTGTTCCTTGTTGCCGATGACATGAACAGCTGGCCGCTGGGCGACGCAACGCGTTATCAAGGTAAAGTGAACGCGCCGAACATCGATCGGTTGGCCCAAAGTGGCGTGAATTTCACCCGGGCGTACACGGCGGCGCCGGTCTGTTCTCCCTCGCGTACGGCATTCTTCTCTGGCGTCAGCCCGTGGAAATCAGGGCATTACCATAATGCCTTGCAGGTTCGTGATAGCAAGCCACTCAACGAAGCGTTGTCGCTTGCCGGCATGTTTAAAAAGGCCGGTTACCACACGGCCTCTTTCGGAAAGATCACGCACGGCTGGGATCAACGTGAACATTGGGATGTCCGATTGGGACATAAGCGAGATCCAGCGCCGCCGGGAGCCCCTTTGACCGCCGTTGGTAAGGGAGAGCAGGACTGGGGCCCCATTCATCTGCCTGAAGCACAAATGAATGACTCGAAGAACGCCGATGCTGCGATCACCGAGCTACAACGCCAACACGACAAACCATTTTTCATTGCCTTTGGGACATTTAATCCGCATATGCCGTGGTATGTCCCGCAGAAATACTTTGACATGTTTCCCATTTCGGAGATCGCAACACCTGAGTTGAAGAAGGACGATCTGGACGATGTGCCCCCCTTGGGAAAAGCTCTTACCGAAGGCAAGAGTCGCTTTGTGGATGCCGTTCTCGAGCATGGCCTACATAAGGAAGCGGTCCAGGCCTACCTGGCGACGATTGCTTACGCCGACGCTCAAATCGGACGTGTTCTCAATGCGCTGGATGAAAGTCCGCACAAGGACAATACGATCGTTGTGTTATTGACGGATCATGGCTTTCATCTGGGCGAGAAACATCACTGGCAAAAAGCTACCCTTTGGGAAGAAGGAACCCATAGCCTGCTGATGATTCGCGTGCCAGGTATGACACCACAAGGGCAGCCAAGTGAGCGTTTTGTTTCGCTTCAAGACATCTACCCCACATTAGCCGAAGTGTGCGGGACGGAAGCACCTGATTACATCGACGGAAAGTCGCTTGTGCCTCTGCTCAAGGATCCGAACGCCCCCTGGCAAAGCACTGCAGTGACCTGTCTCAGTGGAGATTCTTCGCAGGGTTACATCACCATCCGCAATGACCAAGGAAGGTACATCCGCTATGGCGACGGGCAGGAAGAGTTCTACGACTCGGCCCAAGACCCACACGAGTGGACCAACGAAATCGACAATACTCGCTTCGCCAGCACCATCGAGGCGTTGCGAAACGCTTTGCCAAGTCTTACTGAGATGGCAAAGCCTCTGCCGCACGTGCGAAGGAAATAGGGTTGCGATCAGTGGTTTTCAGGTCATTTACTTCCTTCAGTCTTACGAACCATAACCCGTCAATACGACCTATTCAAAGCAGTGTTTCCATGATGCGGATATTTCTCGGCTTGCTTTTCGGGCTATCTTTCTGTCTTCCGGTGTACGCGGCAGATAAGAAGCCCAATGTATTATTTCTGGCAGTCGATGATATGAACGACTGGGTCGGATGCTTGGATTCGACGCCTCAGGCGATCACACCGAATATCGATCGGTTGGCTGCCCGGGGAGTCAATTTCACCAATGCGCATACAGCCGGCGTGTTCTGTGCCCCAAGCCGTGCGGCTATTTTCACCGGGCAATATGCATCGACGACCGGTTGTTATCAAGAAGCGACCTACTTCGTTGAACACCCTGAAATTGAGCCGCTGCAAGTCAGCTTTTCCAAGGCTGGTTACAAGACGCTTGGCGCTGGCAAGTTGTTTCATCATCCCGTTGGTTTGGTCGACAAACGCGGCTGGGATGAATTCTACTTGAGAAGCCAGACTCAGCGTAAACGAGGTTGGGATCTGGATTCGTGGGGTGAAGATACGCCTTTTCCCATGCCATTTCCCAATAGTATCTACAACCGAGGCCAAGAGATTACTGGAGGACTCTTCCTGGAATGGGCTGGCATCCCGAATGATCGGGAAGAACAAATGGCCGATACCCAGCGAATCAACTGGGCCGTAGCAAAGCTTCACGAAAAACACGAGCAACCTTTCTTTCTGGCAGTGGGGATCTATGCTCCTCACTATCCAAATTACTGCCCGCAGAAATACTTTGACCTTTACGATCCTAAATCCATCGAGCTTCCTCCATACAAGACAGATGACCTTGAGGACCTGCCTCTGAAGATAAAGCGAATGAAGACGGCCCGTTCTCGAATTCATCAGAAGCTGGAAGAACTGGATGCTGTTGACGATGCCATCCTTGGATATCTGGCTTGCATCAGCTACGCCGATGCGATGATGGGACGGGTATTGGATGCCCTGGATGCGAGTCGCTATGCGGAAAACACAATCGTGGTGCTGTGGAGCGACCACGGTTACCACCATGGCGAGAAGGGAGACTGGGGAAAGCATACGCTTTGGGAACGGACCTCTAATGTCCCATTTGTCTGGGCCGGCCCAGGCATCGCACAAGGACAAGAGCCGGATGCCACCGTCAGCTTGATCGATATCTATCCGACACTAGTCGACCTTTGTGGATTGCCCCAGCCACACCAATCCCTAGAGGGCGTGTCTCAGGCAAGGGTTCTCGCAGATCCAACTTCCGCGAAAGATCGAAATGTGCTGCTTCCGCATATGAATCCCGGTGAGTTCGCCATTATCAACCGCGACTGGCGGTATATCAGTTATGGCAACGATGGTGAAGAGCTGTATGATCTGAAGTCCGACCCCAATGAATGGCACAATCTAGCCGGCGACCCTGCGTTCACCGCCAAGAAGACAGAAATGCGAGAGCGTGCCCCCGCAGCATTTGCTTCGCCAGCACCTAAACTTAACCCTCGAAAAGATCTCGTGATCGATGGAGATACTTTTTACTGGGAAAGAGGCAAAGGAAACTATTTGCCCCCGCCCAAATATCTGCCATATACCGATCCAAAATAGATATGGTTCGTCGCACAAGAAGTAGATTAGCGAAAGGGATCCCGCGGAAAGTGGGCGCAACGCTGTCGTCACGATTGATGGTTAGCGACTGCAGCTTTATGACGACAGGTGACTTGACTGGGATACTGCCTAGCTTGGCACCGTTGCGGGATCAAAAAAAGTGCGGAATGGCCGAATCGGTCAGCTGGCTCTCTTCGATAGAAGGCTGAGCCAAGATGAGGTTGTCACACCTTACCATAATGCCCATTAGGAGATAGCCCGCACACGATGAAAGCAAAAAGAGAAGAGGTCTTGCGTAAGATTTTGGTTTGCACTTCACAGGTCTTCCTTTGCGCAATGTTGATCTTCAGTGGAAAGTTGGCCATAGCAGCCGACCGGCCAAACATTGTTGTCTTTTTGACAGATGATCAAGGCTACGGCGATCTTGGTTGCTTCGGATCCGAGTCTCTCGAGACTCCGAACATTGACCAACTATGTAAGCAAGGGATGAAGTTCACCGACTTTTATGTGCATCAGCGCTGTTCGCCAACTCGACTGGCATTGATGACGGGCTCGCACGCGCATCGCGCTGGCTGTACCAAAGTCATTTATAACAAAGACCGCATAGGAATTAACGCGGACGAGGTAACGACGCCAGAGCTGTTGAAATCCGCAGGCTACACCACGGGAATCGTTGGGAAGTGGCATCTCGGAGAATGGGACACATTTAATCCAACTCGTCATGGCTTCGACTTCTTCTACGGATTCATGATTGATCTCGATCAGGGCACCGGCATATACAGGAACCTGAACCGTGTGGAATCCATCAAGCGAAAGACCGACGGGGAGCATTCGCCGAAACTGCTCGACGCGGCAATCGGCTTCATCAAGGAAAACAATGAGCGTCCATTCTTTCTTTACTATGCATCTCCGCTGCCACACACTCCGTGGATCCCTAATGAACGTTTTCAAGGGACATCACAGCGAGGTACCTACGGTGATGTGATTCGCGAAATCGACTGGCAGGTCGGTGAACTCATGAGAACTCTCGAAGAACAAGGCTTGACGGAGAAAACACTATTCATCTTTGCCTCGGATAACGGTCCGGTACTCGGCATAAATGGCGGCGATGCTGGCCCGTTTCGCGACGGTAAGTGGACCGATTTCGAGGGTGGGATACGCGTTCCGTGCATCATGCATTGGCCGGGCACCATTACACCGGGTGCAAACTGCGGTCAGATCACTGGGATCATCGACTTGTTGCCGACGTTCTGTGCGATCGCTGGAGTCGACCCGCCGGTCGACCGAGTCATTGACGGTCGAAACATTCTGCCGTACCTCAAGGGCGCAGACGTTAGGACACCCATTCACGAGTCATTCATTGTTCCCGGTTCTGTGATTCGTCACGGACGATGGAAACTGCTAGTTCGCGAATTAAATCCGGGTGGTAAGAGCGGCCGAGAAGGTAAACGACCATCAGCTCGGGCGGGATCGCTATTTGACCTGGAAGCCGATCCGGGAGAGACCCGTGACGTTTCGGCCGACCATCCTGAAATCGTCGCAGACTTGCAACGCAGGATGGAGTTAGCGGTCGAGGAACTCGAAGCCAACAGTCGACCGATTGGACGTCTTCCCGATGATCACGCTTCAGAAACTCGAAGGAAAGAAAGGAAAATGGAAACGCAGCAGATGTGACGTAAGGTCGTACTGTCGATGCTTTCAACGCGCCGTTGACTCATCGATGAACATGCCGCAATTGATTGTAAATGATCTTTTGATGTCTGCGTACGAAATCGAATTCCTCCGCCAGGCATTTTGCCACTAATTCCGGGACTTCCGTTGGTCGCCCCGACCGGATTGGGGGCGCAGATATCAAGAAAAGTCATCCGTGATTGATGGAATTCAATGTTGAACGAAGGAGTTTAACATCATGAGACGAGCCAAGAGTCTCGCTCAGATTACCACGCTAGTCACCAAGCTGGCGATGTGTGTAATGCTCACGTCTATTTTGCTTGCAGGTATCGCGCAGGGCGCGGATCGGCCCAACATTATTCTGATCATGGCCGACGACATCGGTGCCGAAGGTTTGGGTTGTTACGGCAGTACGATTTACACCACACCTAACCTTGATCGGATGGCGAACGAGGGAGTCCGTTTCAATAACGCTTACGCGACTCCGCTCTGCACTCCGACTCGCGTGATGATCATGAGCGGGCTGTACCCAAACCGTACAGGGTTCCAGGCATTGATAGGCAAGCGTGAAGGTGTTCGTATGCCTGCGAGTATCAGGACATTCGGGCACTACTTCCATGACGCCGGCTACCAGACGGCCATTGCCGGGAAGTGGCAGCTCGGAAAGTTCGATGAGTTCCCCAACCAGCCGATCGAGCACGGCTTCGATCATTATTGCATGTGGACCTGGCTCTACGACGGCGAGAAGACCAGCCGTTACTACAGTCCTCATTTATACCAAGACGGCAAGGTTATTGAGGGAGCCGAGACGGACTTTGGTCCAGACCACTACAGCAATTATCTGCTGAACTTCATTGACCAGAACAAGGACAAGCCATTTTTCATCTATTATCCGATGGCGCTAGTGCATTCTCCTTTCGTTCATCCACCGAAGCTGGAAGAGCCTGCACGAAGCAAGTATACGGATGATCTCGATAAGCCAACTCAAGCATACGGTCACATGATTACCTACATGGACAATATCGTTGGCAAGATCCTTTCCAAACTCAAAGAGCACAGACTTGAGAAGAACACGCTGGTCTTGTTCACCGGCGACAATGGCACCGATCACCGAATCACCAGCAGGTTGCCTGACATGTCCATAAGAGGCGGTAAGGCAACAATGACCGAAGCAGGGACGCGAGTGCCGTTGCTGGCATGGTGGCCGAACACGATTGAACCAGGCGTGCGTGATGAACTATTTTGCCTCGTCGACGTGCTGCCTACCATTACTTCGGTCGCAGGCATCAAACTCGAAGGCCAGGTCGATGGCATGGATCTGTCGCATAACCTGACGGGGGCCGCCGGCCGAGACCGTCGTCACGTGCTAATCAACTACGGCAAGGGATACTTCGTGCGGGAACAACGCTTCCGCATCAACCAGGATGGCGTGCTGTACGACATTCCGATCACATCAGATAAAGAACGCTACCTCGAGAAGAAGACGTCACGTGGCGAGTATGGCGACGAACGTGATCGGCTTCAGATGGCCCTTGACGAATTCATGGCTATCGAGAAGGAGTATATTTTGGAAGACTAACACTGACTCGTTGCTTGATCGTCCGTTTCCTATCGAAGCAACGCCCAACGATAGGGCGAGCATATTGGCCACTTCGGCAACCGAATCGTCGTGAAATCGGACCAGAATACAAAGAAGATCGCCACGAATTCTCTCATTGCATTCAGACCTAGAATAACAATACGATGACGAAGATCCGTTGGCATCGCCATTTTGCCTGCCTTTGCTCAAGCTCGTTCAAATATCTTACGTAACGATTGTGATCATGAAGCCCTGCCATTTAAACAAACGCGTCTCTGTATACTGTATCCCTTTGTTCACTGTTTTCCTTATGGTTGCCAGCACGGACCTTTCTGCGGCAGATAAATCGAAAAAACCAAACATCCTACTGATCGCGGTCGATGATCTGAATGACTGGATAGGCGTACTTGGAGGACACCCTCAGGCAACCACGCCGAACATCGATCGTCTGTCCAAGAAAGGGGTTCTCTTTGCCAATGCTCATTGCCAGTCGCCGGTATGTAACCCGTCCAGAGCGAGCATGATGTCGTCAACCTATCCGGAGACGTCAGGTATCTATTTTCTTAATCCGCCCTTCGCGACATCGCCCGTAGCAGAAGAAAGGACGATGATGCCAATCCGGTTCCATGACGAAGGCTATGATGTGTCTGCTGCCGGAAAGCTGTATCACAATGCAGAGAACAAGCAATACTTCGCCAGTTACGCTGGATCATTCGGCGGATTCGGTCCGCTACCTAAGAAGAAACTCTCCTCCTTTAAGGGAGTGAAGCTTTGGGACTGGGGTGTCTATCCGGAAAGAGACGAGCAAACGCCGGACTATCGAATCGCACAGTGGGGAGCACAGCAACTGAAAAAGGAATTTGATACGCCATTTTTTCTGGGAGTTGGCTTCTACCGTCCCCACGTGCCCCAGTATGCGTCACAGAAGTGGTTTGACATGTACCCGCTTGAATCTATGCAACTGCCTTCAGTTCCCAAGGATGATTTAAACGACCTCTCAATTTACGCCATCAACCTGACCCGTCTTAAACATATTGCCCCGACGCAAGATTGGGTAAGCGAAAACAATCAGTGGAAGCCGCTCGTTCAATCCTACCTGGCCTGTGTGAGCTTCGTCGATGAGCAAGTCGGCAAGGTTTTAGATGCGTTAGAAGCGAGCCCGTACGCTGACAATACTTATATCGTGTTGTTTTCCGACCATGGTTTTCACCTTGGGGAAAAGGAACGTTGGGCGAAACGCTCACTATGGGAAGACTCGACACATGTTCCACTGATCATCGCTGGTCCCGGAATACCTAGTGGTCAGATATGTAAGAAACCGGTAGAACTCGTAGACATCTACCCGACTTTGTTGGAATTATCCGGTTTGAAACCGGATTCACGGCTTGAGGGGCATTCACTGCTGTCGCTCTTGAAAAACCCGAAGGCAGATTGGCCCCACATGGCTCGGACCAGCTTTGGCCCCGGCAACTGCAGCATACGCTCGGAAAGATACCGCTTTATCCGCTATAACGACGGGAGTGAAGAGTTCTACGATCACAACAGCGATCCGCATGAGTGGAACAATCTCATTAGCCACTCGGAGATGAAGACGGTGATCGAGCAGCATCGTAAGCACCTACCGCAAACCAGTCATCCAATCCTCGGAGAGGGATCCACGGGGCACAAAGCGTTTCACGCGAGTAGTGTTCCATCCAGAGATGGTGCTTCCAACTAGCACGGCCAATTAAAAAGCCGCTGATACGCAACAACGTAGATCAATAGTGTTTTCGTGTTTCAGCGGAATCGAATGCCAGAGAGAGGCTGTCCATGCGAGAGGAAACGTTTCTGGTAACCCCTGATTATTCGCGAAGGGTTCGACTCGCTCACGTGGAGACCGACCCGGGCTCGGAATTCACAGTGCTCAGAGACGGCGTTGCTTTCTGAACTGGGTTGGGGTCATTCCTAACTCGCGTTTGAAAAGGTCGTACATGCGCATGGCGGAACCGAACCCAGCGTCCCGGGCGATATTCTTCAATGAACGATTGCTCTGAACCAGTTCTCGCTTGGCACGTTCCAGCCGGACTCTGCGAATGGTAGCCGCGATGGACTGATCCAAGACTTTCCGAAATCGATTCTGCAATGTCCGTGTTTCCACGCTCAGTGCCCTGGCGACGTCGTCTTGGCCAATTCTACGATGGCTATTGGAAGCGATGAAAGACAAAGCCGCAGCAATCAACTCATCTTCGGTGATAAGGAAGTCAGTCGACTCCCGTACGACGATTCCTTGAGGCGGAACATGCACGGTATTTTCCAGCAAATGCTCGCCATTCATCAAGCGATGTAAGAGCTTGGCTGCTTCATATCCCACGCGTTCATACCCCATTTCCATGCTCGTGATGGAAGGACGCGGACTTTCGCAAAGCGTTTCCTCGTTTCGACCGGCAATCATCACGACGTCTTCTGGAATGCGCCAACCCCGCTCCTTACATTTCTGAACGACAATTCGCCCGACGCTGTCCGCCCCGATAAATGTACCGACGGGTAGTTCCCACTTATCCATCCAGGTCGCAATCGTTTGGTTGAAGGTCCGCCACTGGGATAGTGAGTCCGAGAACATTCGCGACATCCAGGCAACCTCGCAGGCATGGCCTTGGTCGCGGATCGTTTCGACGAACGATTGCATTTCGAGATAGTCAGCGGAGTCTCGGCGGGAACCGAGAACAGCAAAGTTGCAAAGTCCACGGGCAAGCAGGTGTTCGGCTCTCAGTCTTCCGGACGCTTGATAATCGGGGTAAACGCCGGGAATCTCGTCACGCAAGGCCGAACTACTCCATACATTCACCAAGGGGACGTTCAACTTGTCGCAGCGCTGGGCCAGCGACTTCGTTGCCCTGGCGATAACGCCATCATACGGAATCGCCGTACCGCGGCGTGAAGGTAGTGAGTCGAGCGCATACTCGTCGATGACGGACTCCCAGCCTTGTTCGTCAAAGTATTGCTGCGTCCCCGCATATACGCTGGCATGCCGTTTGTAGGCCCAGTCAAGCTCTAGAACGAGGGCAACTCGACGTGTATTGCCTTTCATAAGCATTCCCGAAAACGAGGATCTTTTTCCTGAAAACGAGGTTCGCAACGATTAATATTAGTCTATGTATGTTTTTTTGCATTGCCGAATCCATGCTCTCGCTAGGGATCGTCCCAAATAAATCCATACACCTCGTTCCGACATCTGTCGTTTATTCCTATCAGGTTTGTAGCCGTTGGAAAATCAGATGGAGAACCGGTCGAACGGATTTCCTTCTAGCGCCGGTTTCAAAACCGTTTTCGAGAGCGAGATTGTTAGGTCGAATGCCTGATGCAAGGAGGCCGGAGCAGGCGAATCCACGAGATTCGTCGATGCACGCCGACGAAGCGGCAGCGTTCGAGATGACAATCGCAGCCGTAATAAGGTTTTGAAACAGGCTCTATGGAATTGAACAACGAATCCAAAATGATGGGCGTTTCCGAGTACAAGCTGTACGAGATCGGGGATGCCCTGAATGTCACCGAGAATGGATTGGCATTTGATTACGACATCATCTACGACGGAGACGTCCCCCCTCCTTGAGCACTCACCTGTCAAGATATTTGTTAGCCAAGAGCTTCCTGGCGTAGGTTGAATCGCGTCATTTCCACCTCCCGTTATCCTCTCGCAACTTTCCGTCGACCAATAAAATCCCTCCCATTCGTTTTCAACTCAATAAACCGTTCCTATGAAGACACAAATCCGGCAATGGATGGTTTCCATCGTTCTGGGGATCATCATCATCTTCACGCAACAGTTACTCGCTCAGAAAATGCCGCGCGAGGACGTCATTGATGTCCCCGCGATTGGTGATGGACTATGCGTGAGTAATTTGTTCCAGACCAATATGGTTCTGCAACGTGATAAACCAATCCACATCTGGGGATGGGCGAAACCTGGCGAAGAAGTCACCGTCAGCTTTGCAGACGAAATGGCGACAACAACGGCTGGTAAGGACCGCGCTTGGAAAGTTTCCCTTACCGCCATGGCTGCCAACAGTGCTCCGCAAAGGATGACGGTCCGCGGTGAGAGCGAGACAGTTGTGCTCGATAATCTACTTATTGGCGACGTCTGGGTTCTCGGTGGTCAAAGCAATATGGAATTTGAGTTGGCGAAGGTCGAGAATGGGCAGCTGGAAATTGCGTCGGCAAACTTTCCCTTGATCCGGATTCTGTCGATTCCGCACGACCAAGGCCCGGAAGAAAAACAGAGCTTCGCCCGTCTTCATCAATGGAGCGACTGGTCAAGTCGCCACTTTCGCAAGGGTGACTGGGATGTCTGCACGCCCGAGATCGCACGCGAGTTGTCGGCCATCGGCTATGTATTTGCCCGTCGAATTCATATGGCCAGCAACATTCCAATTGGCGTGATCGATGCCAGTCGAGGAGGAACCACCGTCGAGACGTGGACTCCAATGAGTGTGCTTCGCTCACTCGATAGCAAAGCTACCCAGGCCAAGCTGTCGCAGTTCGATATTAAGGTTTCCGAGTGGGATGCAGAGGATGACCTGAACAAACGCATCGATCAGCACAACAATTGGCTGGAAAAGCAGCGTGAAGAAGGAAAGGAAATCCCAGCCGATCGACTGGAAGCTCCAAACGATTTGCGAGTTGGTCCTCTTGGCGATGCCAACTATCCCGGCAATTGTTACGCAGGAATGATCGCGCCGTTGGCCGGACTCTCGATCAAGGGAGCGATTTTCCACCAAGGTTTCAATAACGCTTTTGATGGCTCCACGGGGGCAGAAATGTATCGCGATGTCTTTCCGGAGATGATCAAGGCATGGCGAAGTGCTTTCAATACGCCTGACATGCCATTTGGCATACTCTCACTCTGTACCGCCGGTGATCCCCAAACGCGTGACAACTACTGCGAAATGATGTTTGACGCTGGCGTTTACATACGTGCCGCACAGTACGAAACGTTTTTGGATCTTTACCGTGCGGATGACAAGCAAATCGGTTTTGTAAGTACGTATGATCTCCGTCGGCGATGGTACCATCCGCAGCTCAAGGTGCCGGCCGGCGAGCGAATTGCCCGCTGGGCCTTGGCAACACAGTATGGATTTGATCGGCAGCTCCAATGGAAGCCACCCATGCTGGACGGCACAGAGACCGCCAGCAATGAGCTGCGCCTCACATTTGACACCCAGGTCGGAGACCCAGAAGAAGGGGAAATTCAGGGCTTTGCGATTGCAGGAGAGGACCGCAGGTTTCATCCGGCAAACGTTACCTATGCGGTCAAAGGTCAGGACGACCGAGGGCGAACGCAATACGATCGTCGTCAGCTCATATTGACCAGCCCGCTGGTCCCTAATCCGCTTCACTTTCGCTATGCATGGGGTCGAAATCCACTAGCTAATTTGCAAGCGATCGGAAATCTGGATCTTCCATTCGCTACGCAGCGGAGTGACGACTGGGCGTTGGAATTTGTTCCCAAGGGTGTGCTTAGTGCGGACACGGAGCTGCCAGTTTCTCGAGGAGACCGGGGCAAGATCATCCAAGCTCTCCGCGAACAAGACGAGATGCGGCGAATTGAAGAAGCAAAAGCTGTCCTCGAATCAGCTCAGAAGGGATGAGGCTTTGCCACCGAAACGAATGTCGCGGAGGTTCAAAGCACCTTGCAACATTCCGCGCATAATAGAAGATTAGGCAACCAATGAAAACTCTTTCACTCACGGCACTCATTGTTTTGCTGTCCGGATCGCAGCTTGCCGAGGCGGCACCTAGTGCATCGATTCCTGTACCCACAGAAGTTCAGGCCACGTTGGCTAATCATTGCAATGGCTGTCATGGTGAGGATGCTAGTGAAGGTGGCGTACGCTTCGATAACCTCAATCAGCTCAACGTCGAAACACAGCTCAGCTTATTGAACCGTGCCCAAGATCAGCTCTTCTTTGGACTGATGCCGCCCGAGGATTCGGATCAACTTGCACTTGGCGATCATAAACGACTAGCTGATTGGATGCGTGGTGAACTGCAGGGGCATGGCGTTTCCCAGCTAGATGCAAGACTTCCATATCTAGGCAATGGCAACCTAGTCGACCATGAACAACTCTTCTCTGGTGAGGTCACCGACAAGGCCTACACGCCGGCACGACGCTGGCGCGTGCGACCGCAGATCTTTCATGAGCGCGTGATTGACCTCTTTGAATTGTCGGGACGCGAACGGGACTTTTATTCGAAGCAGGGCAGGGCGTTTTATGGCGTGACGAACCCATTTATCTTGCCCGAGCGTTCCGGCGTCCGCGATTTCGACTTGTCCACGCTCGACGCTGGCCACCTTCTGGTCATGCTCGACAACGCGAAGTGGGTTTCGGAAAAGCAGACTCACCGCGCCCGCGTGTTGAATAAGGAGATGGAGGCCAATGAATTTCCCAATGAGAAAGATCGATGGTTGCCTCCTTCAACGCCGGGAGAATTCGAGGCTATCATTCTGAATGATTCCACTCCCTCCGATACAGATTTGATCGACGCGATACAAAAACAGTTTGGATTGGTTCTGCAGAGACCTGCGACACAACATGAGGTGAACAGCTACCTGGTGCTCACCAAGGAAGCAATCCAATTGAGCGGCAACACGGTAGGACTGCAACAGATGCTGACCGCTGTCCTCCTGGAATCAGAATTCTTATACCGCCTTGAATTTGGTGAGGGCCCGGCAGACGAATACGGCCGAATGAAGCTCTCTCCACGCGAAGCCGCGTATGCCATATCATACGCAATTGGTGATAGAAATCCTGATCGGAAGCTAATCGAGGCCGCTCAGCAAGGGCGGTTGACGACCCATGAGGATTATCGCCGCGAAGTGACGCGGCTTCTCAATGATGACAATTTCTATCGAGGACAAATTGATCCCTCGCTCAACGGCAAACACTATCAATCGAACGAGACGTCGCATCCCCGGATCGTCCGCTTCTTCCGTGACTTCTTCGGTTACCCAGGCGCGTTGAAAGTTTTCAAGGACAGCGGCCGCAGCGAAGGGAAGTATATGAATCCCGACCGGGGCAGCCAGGGTACGCCAGGTCGGCTCATTCTGGAGGCAGATCGCATCGTTACTCGTCACGTCGAAAAAGATGAGAACGTTTTCGAGAACCTGCTGACATTTGACGAGTTCTTCGTTTACCACGACAAAGACAACGAAACAGGTCGTAAGGTTCTCAGGGAGTGGCGCGAGGTCTACGAGGCCCTCAAAGACACGGAGTGGAAGACAGATCCCCAGCGAGTCCTGGACGAAAATCTAGATTTTCTGAAATCGCACGAAGCGATGCGTATCAAGGATGCATCCCGACCGGGGGAACTCGTCAACTATATGCACTATTTTGAAGAGTCATTCGGCCAGGGACGTAACCCATTTACCACCGTCCCTTGGGCACATGGTTACTACTTTCATCATGCGCCGTTTTACAATCTGCCGCCAACTCCCGTCATTGGGCGCTACGGTAGTTGGAGATCGTTGAAATATATCAGCGATCTAGCGCCAAAGGAATTTTGGGATTACCCGCCTGAGCAACCTTTCAAGATCCAACATCGCAAAGGCATTCTCACCCACCCAGCCTGGCTCATTGCTCATTCGTCGAATTTTCATACCGATCCGATCAAGCGAGGTCGTTGGGTTCGGGAGAAGTTATTGGCAGGTCGCGTGCCTGACGTACCGATCACCGTTGACGCCCAAGTTCCGGAAGATCCTCACAAGACGTTTCGTCAACGTGTCGAGATGGTGACGCAGCAAAGCGAATGCTGGAAGTGCCATAAGCAGATGAACCCGCTCGGCTTTGCGTTTGAGGTCTTTGATGACTTCGGACGCTTTCGGACGCACGAACCTCTTGAGAATGCGGAGAACTTGATTCGATCGGGTAATGGAAAATCGACTTTCGACGTCTACAAGACCGCGCCGATTGTCTCTCAAGGTGAATTGATCGGCACGGGAGACCCCAAGCTAGATGGTGAAGTCGCTGATGCGTTCGAGTTGATCGATCTTTTGGCCGAATCGGCAAAAGTACGGCAGTCAATTATTCGCCATGCGTTCCGCTTTTACCTGGGACGCAACGAAATGCTATCGGACTCGCAGACACTTATCGATGCCGATCGAGCCTATGTCTCCAGTGGTGGAAGCTTTAAAGCGGTCATCATTTCCTTGTTGACTTCCGATTCCTTCATGTACCGAAAGCCTTCCTAGAGTGTTGACCAGCTCGGTCAGCATGAGCCGCATTCATACGATTCAGGAGTAAAGGATGACATCACGACGCGACTTCTTGCAAACAAGCCTGTTCAGTGTGGGCGTTATGGCGATGATGAATCCGTCGCGCCTGATTGCCTCGGACGTTCGACCCCCTACGCGGTTCATCTTCATGCATCGCGGTAATGGCTTGTTTCCGAAAGTCATGGTCCCACCATCTTTCGATGATAAGCTGATGGAGAAGGAGTCACGCAAAGAGGCGTTTGAGGTCGATTTGGATGGGCACGAGTTGCCGCACTGGATGAGTCCACTCGCTGATCACGTCGATAACCTGACTATCCTCCAAGGACTCTCGGGAAAAATGTGTACGACCGGACACCATTCATGGTGTTCGTCACTTGGCGTTTATAAAGCCAATGAACGGATTAGTTCGATCAAATGGGCGACTGTTGACTTTGAACTGGCAAAGTTGTTTCCATCGCCTGTCGGTCATATTGAGCTGGCATGCTTTCCTCTTGGAGGAGGTAATGCCCGAGGTTCTCTCGATGGAATCGCCCAAGGCTTCTCTGCACGAGGTCCGCAGCAACCAAACTATGCCTATGGATCTCCCAAGATTGCCTTGGCGGAATTGTTCAAGTCGGTTGCGAAGGATCAATCGACGCAAAGCCAGTATCAACTGGATCGTATGTTATTGAAATTCATTGCCAGCAATGAGAACGCGCAGGCTCGTGGACTCGAGGGGCATGAAAAAGCTAAGATCGCGAATTACTCGGGGGCAATTGAAGAGATTCGCGGACGAAATGAGAAAATCGATGCCATGGCCGATGTGATCCGCCGACATATTCCCGAGTTGGATTCGAAGCATTTGAGTCCAGATGTGAGCACGTTCGATCGTCAAATCGGCCACACCGAAGTCCTTCTAGGTTCGCTAATTTCTGGCCTGACGAATGTTGCGGCCTTCACCGTGGATGAACTCGGTCACGAATATACAGGTATACCTGGACTCGAAGGCGAGAAAGTAAACATGCACGATATCGGGCATGGCAAATCGATAGGAGGAGTTGAAGCCGAGGAGATCCGAGCCCGGTGTCGTCATCATCATATGACGCTAGTCGAACGAATTGTTACGAGGTTAAAGAGCATTCCTGAAGGTAGTGGGACCATGTTCGACAACACGATGCTGTTCTACTTCCCAGACTCAGGCGAAACACATCACTCGCACGGGACAGAATTCCCATTCATCGTGATGGCCGGCAATAACTGCCGACTAGACCTTGGGAGGCGTTACATCCGACTTCCGAATTACGGGCAAGAGGGACACAAAACATTAGGCAACTGGTACACAACGATTCTTAATGCCTATGGCAACGGGGTCGAACATTTCGGTTCGCTTGACGTTGGGCTCCAGCATCTCGATCAAAAAGGGCCGATTCAACGATTCTTGATTTAATGGCAACAATGGTTGGCTGTTCTCGCTTGGTAGAGACCGTTTCTGGCTAACCTCCTCAGCAGGCATCCCCGGGCCTTGACCTGCCCCCTTCAGCCGCATCCATTCGGTAAATTAGTTTTTGCCGAATGCATGCTCATTTGAAGGGAGATTTCTTATGCCCAGAAGACGATTCACGCCCGAGGAGATCATCCAACATCTCCGCGAAGCCAATGGCTCTGGGCTGTCGCGGACGCGGCACGTCGGGAACGGTGGGTACTGTCGTTTCTGGCCTGCTATCAAAATTCTGATCCACTCGTTATGAAGTCTTTCAGCCGATTTTGGCAAGGAGGTTTCGACGATGTCAACCAAGAGACGCAAGCGGCATTCGCCTGATCAGATATCCAACGGGGCAATTGCATGGCAGTGATCCGCGAGGCATTTACAATAGAGATTCGCCATTCGAACTCTTCCTGCGAGATGTCCCCTCATGCTGCTACGTATTGGTCGTACATTCGTAATCTTAATTGGTCTGCTTTCCGGCAATGTTTTGGCCGACGAACTGTCTTCCGCAGGCTCGAATAAGAGCGATGCAGCGCCTAGTCAGTTGCCCAATATCGTGGTGATCCTTGCGGATGATCTTGGATGGAACTCCGTCGGCTACCATAACAAGGAATTCCAGACGCCGCATATCGATTCCCTGGTTGCCAGTGGAATTACGTTGAACCGGTTTTACGTCGCGCCGATGTGTTCTCCGACGCGGGCCGGCATGATGACCGGACGCTATCCGATTCGATTCGGCTGTGCCCGAGCCGTGATTCCACCTTACCGAGACTTTGGCCTGCCAACTTCGGAAGTAACCCTTCCCGAGATGTTGTCGATTCTTGGCTACGAGAATCGGGGCGTCTTTGGCAAGTGGCATCTAGGTCATCGCCGCGCGAAATGGCATCCACTGTCACAGGGCTTTACTTATTTCCATGGGCATTACAACGGTGCGATTGATTACTTTGACCTATCTAGGGATGGCGTGCGCGATTGGCACGTCGGATACGATTCGTCCGATGAAATGGGATACGCAACCGACCTGATTGCCGATGCTGCAACGAAGTGGATTAGACAGTCCGCTACTTCAGACGCTCCGTATTTTTGTTATGTGCCATTCAATGCACCCCATTCTCCGTATCAGGCCCCAGACGACGCCGTCGAACTTTATGGCAGTTTATCGGAAGTGAACGGCCGAGATGAAAAGCATCGAGAAATCTATAAGGCGATGATCGGCCGAATGGACGAAGGTATCGGGCGTATCTTACAAGCCGTGGATGCCACCGGAGAATCCGACAATACGATTGTTTGGTTCTTCAGCGACAATGGCGGCGTGGGCAACTTGCGAGGCATAAACAAACCGCTGAAAGGTTCAAAACTTACTGTGTTTGAAGGAGGAATTCGCGTGCCAGCGTGCGTTCGCTGGCCAGAGAAGATCAAGGCCGGGCAATCGACCGATGTCGTCTGCGGATACATCGATCTTTTGCCGACGTTGGTCGCAATTGCTGGTGGACAGTGTACCGATCTCACGGAGAAGCCCATCGATGGCATAGATCTGACCTCAGTTCTTGCGGCACCCGAGTCGACCGTTGCTGACAGGCCTTGGTTTTCGTATCACGGACAATCAGGAGCATCTTCTGAACACCTGGCAATCATCGATAAGGGATGGAAGCTGGTGGTCAATGGTCCTCATTTGACTAGCGTTAAGCAGTTGAGAAGTGGTTCAAATCAAGTTCATCTGTTTCATCTCGAGCAAGATCTGAACGAAACGACGAATCTAAAAGAACAGAGGCCGAAGAAGGTTAATCAACTAGCCAGGCAGTTGATCGAACACCGAGCACTACAACCTAAGGATGCGGTCCCTCCGTACGGGATCGGGCAGGCCGGCTTCATTCCGCCGCCACTCTGGAAATTGGATCCCAATGAACCTGAAGCGATTGTTGGTGGGTACGAAGCCGCCGAACCCAAATAGACGATATTGCAATGTCCGCTTGCAAACGCAGCTTGCTACAAATTAGGGTTAGACAACCTGAACACCATACCCTTGAACTTAGGAAGAAGGGAAGAAATGCGTCGAATCATACTTCTTGGTATCGCAATGCTGTTGCTCGCACTGCAAATCACGGACTTAGTGGCGCAGAACGCCAAGAAGAAGACACCACCGCCATTCAACTGGGTCAATCCACCTCGTATGTTGCCACCCGGTGTGCAGCATGGCGTTTTTAAGAGCCCATCGATGAAGCAGGATGTGGGTTACTGCATCTACCTGCCACCATCGTACGAAAAGGATACGGATCGTCGCTATCCGGTCGTCTACTACTTGCATGGGGGCCGACCAGGAAGTGAGGCCAAGAGTATTGGGCTGGCGAACTATTTCCAACGCTACATGACCAATTCGGAAGCGCCAGACATGATCTATGTGTTCGTCAACGGTGGTCCAGTGAGCCACTATAATCTTGCCGACCGTGAGAACGCGATGGGTGAGAATGTCTTCGTTTATGAACTGATCCCATTTATCGACAAGACGTATCGCACCATTGCCGATCGCAAAGGGCGTGGCCTCGAAGGTTTCTCGCAAGGAGGTCGCGGAACAACACGGATTATGTTCAAACATCCCAACCTGTTCTGTTCGGCTGCTCCAGGGGGATCGGGTTACGAAACCGAGAAGCGAATCTCGGAAGAGAACGGTCGCGAGAGTGAAAACCTGGTCTTCGCCCCCGGCGACAATACCTGGGATCTGGCACGAAATTATGCCGAAAGCAAAGAGCCCCCATTACGCATCATGTTGCACGTCGGCACCGAAGGGTTTAACTACAACAACAACCTGGAGTACATGAAGTTTCTCGAGTCGCTGAGAATTCCTTTCGAGCGAATTATCGTGGCAGGAGCCCCGCATAGCGCTCAGAAGATCTACGACAAACGTGGCCTGGAACTTGTTCAATTCCATGCCGAAAGTTTCCGCCGGTCCGGAGCCTTGCCGGCCCAATAAGCTGTTATGCGTCGAGACTTTGTGCTGCCGTAACCCTTTCGGTGTTGTCACTGCTCTATGTTTTGCTCGATAACGGTTCTTCAAAACACTCCAGTTGTTAGAAAGTAAAGGTCCATTGACCAACATTTGGTTGCTCAGAGAGGGCGTCGGCTAGGCGGTAGTTTGGAGAAGTTACGTCCCTTGAATTGCTTCGCCCGCTGCATCTTACTCGATTACGGGATCTATTTCTGGGTGATGATCGGAGAGTGGAATCACGCTAACTTTCCGGGGAATCGCTGATTGTTAAAAAAATCGTTTCGCCTCTCGGAGCGATTTCGGGTATCATCAGCGAACAGTCGTGATATGACCTGATATCACGGCTGTCCCACCCGCACCTGTCTCAACCTCGAGATGCCATGAGACTTCTCCTCGCAGCGTTTGTGTTACAGCTTTTTAGTCTGCCTGTTCAGGCTGATGAAAGCTTCTACGAAGAGCAAATCAAGCCGCTCCTTGCCATGAAGTGTTTCGCGTGTCACGGGGCGCTGAAGCAGGAGTCTGATTTGCGGCTTGATGCCGGCCAGCTGATTCACTCTGGTGGAGCGACTGGTCCCGTCATTGATTTAGAGAAGCCAACCGAGAGCTTGCTACTTAGTCGTATTCAAACCGCCGATCTCGATCTGCGCATGCCGCCTGATGGTGAGGGCGAGCCATTAACGCCTGGGCAGGTTGACCTATTGACGACATGGATACGAGGTGGAGCGAAGTTTCCCAAAACAGAAGAGATACCCCCGGACCCGCGGCAGCATTGGGCCTACCAAGTGCCGCGAAAGGTTGAACTACCTCGAGTCAAGAACGAATTGGGCGAGTTGCATCCGGTTGATGCATTTCTGCTTGCGAATCTCCAAGATCATCAGTTATCCGCCGCACCCCACACCGATCGGTCTACCTTGGTGCGTAGGGTTTACTTGGATTTGATTGGTTTGCCCCCGACGGCAGACCAGCAACGCGCGTTTCTCGACGATCCTTCGCCTGATGCATGGAAAAAATTGGTCGATGAACTACTCGACGATCCGGCGTACGGTGAGCGTTGGGGGCGACATTGGATGGACGTTTGGCGATATAGCGACTGGGACGGCTATAAAAACGAACTCCGTGGTAGTCAGCGGCATATTTGGCGGTGGCGAGATTGGATTGTTGAATCCGTCAATGCCGACAAGCCGTACGACCGCATGATTAGGGAAATGCTGGCGGCAGATGAGATTGCTCCTACGGATCAAAACGTCCTGAGAGCAACTGGTTATTTGGCCCGAAACTATCATAAAAGCAATCGGAATATTTGGCTTGATGCCACAGTAGAGCATACCGCCAAGGCGTTCCTCGGAATGACGATCGACTGCGCACGCTGTCACGATCATAAATTCGATCCGATCGGGCAGTCTGAATACTACGCGATGCGGGCTGTCTTCGAGCCGCATGAGGTACGCACCGAACGACTGCCCGGTGAGGCGGATCTCGTCAAGCAAGGTCTAGTCCGCGCTTACGACGCGAAGCCTGACGAGCCTACCTACGTGTACATCGCCGGTAACGAGAAGCATCCTGACAAAGAGCATCCCGTGGAGCCCGGTGTGCCTGAGGTGATCGAATTGCCGTACGAACCGCATCCAATCGATTTGCCGCCACTCGCTGTCTATCCGAGTCTCAAGGAGTTCATTGAGCAGGAACAATTGGAATCAGCGGCAGCCAAGGTGAAAGCCAGCGAAATGAAGATTGCCGAGACCACGGACCCTGCCGACAAGTCGGTACACCAGCAAGACTTGGTTGCCGCGACTGCTGAGTATGAATCGCTGAAAGCTCGCTGGGCAGCCGATCGGGCGAAGTATGCCGAGGATGCGGATTCAGTGAAGTTGCAGCAGCTTGCCAAACGAGCCGCTATGGCTGAAAACACTGCCAAATTGGAACGAGCGAGACATACGGTGCTTCTTAAGGAACAATCGCTTTCGCAAGCCGAGTCAAGCCCACAAACCGACGAAAAACAGAAAGCAGCGGTGGAGAAATCGCGGAAAGAAGTCAACGAGGCAATGAAGAAGCGGGAGGAAGCCGAGCGTCTAGTGAACAGCCTTGATGCTATCGAATATTCGTCGATCGGTACCGCTTATCCTCCAAAGAGTACCGGCAGGCGTTCCGCCCTGGCTAGCTGGATTACCGACCGGCGCAACCCGCTCACCGCACGCGTGGCCGTGAATCACATCTGGATGCGTCACTTTGGTGAACCACTGGTAGAAAACGTATTCGACTTCGGCCTACGCTCGCCCAAGCCCGAACACGTTGATCTCCTAGACTGGTTGGCAGTCGAGTTCATGGAAAGTGATTGGAGCATGAAGCATCTGCATCGATTGATTTTGACCTCGGCCGCTTATCGTCGTGCATCGAGCGTTTCTGGTGAGGAATTCATGGCTAATCGAGCGCAGGATCCCGATAACCGACTGCTTTGGCGGTCAAATATTCAGCGACTCGATGCCGAGAGCATCCGCGATAGCGTTCTGCATGTGGCTGGTAGATTGGATCGAACGCTAGGAGGTCCCGACATTGATTTCGATCAAGGGGAAAAGGTTTATCGCCGCAGCCTCTATTTTCGCCATGCTTACGAAAAGCAGATGCAGATGCTCGTCACGTTTGATGCCGCTGCGCCAAACGAGTGCTATCGGCGGTCTCAAAGCGTGATCCCGCAGCAGGCGCTGGCCCTTTCGAATAGTTCATTGGTTGTCGAGCAATCGCGCCGCTTAGCTGCTCGGCTTAGTGGCGAGGTTCCCGAGGCAGAGGGTTTTATTCGCGCGGCTTTTGAATCCATTCTTTGTCGAGACTGTACCGTTGAGGAACTCGCAGCGTGTCAGGAGTTTCTGGTAAGCCAGACAGAGCGGCTAAGTTATTCCGGAGAGCTAACCCCGATTGCTAGTGGCGCGAAGGCTGGGGTGCCTGCGGCTGATGATTCAGCCCAACGTGCCCGTGAAAACCTCGTGCACGTTCTTTTCAACCATAACGACTTTGTGACCGTCCGATGAGCCATTACACCCGCCAAATCGATCTGCCCACCGAGGGCTTTACTCGTCGTCAGTTTCTCAATGATCTAGGCCTGGGATTCGGCAGTATCGCCCTTTCCACCATGCTGGCAAACGATGGCTTTGCCGGAACCCAACTGCAGCAGATAGCGCCTCGTGCGAAGAGTGTAATTTGGCTGTTCATGATTGGAGGAGCGAGTCACCTGGAGACGTTTGATCCGAAGCCGGCGCTCAACAAATATGCGGGCAAGACGATTGAAGAGACTCCTCATGCCGCCGTCCTGAAGTCTTCGTTTCTGGAAAACGAACGGGTCGTGGCATTCGATCCGAATAATGGATTTATCCGCAATAAGCTGTTTCCCATGCAGATCGGCTTCACTCCACGGGGCGAGAGTGGACTGGAGATCAGTGACTGGCTACCGCATGTTGGCGACCGGGCCGACGATCTCTGTTTAATCCGATCCATGTGGACTGAAGATAGCAATCACGGCGCGCAGCTACAGTTTCATACTGGGCGGCATCGCGTCGAAGGATTCTTTCCGACGATCGGTTCATGGGTCAATTATGGGCTAGGCTCAATCAATGATAATCTGCCTCAGTTTGTCGTCATGGGGACACCGGTTGCCGACTGTTGCGGAGGGCGAGAGTGTCATCGGGCGAACTATCTTGGACCTCAATATGATGGCGTTCCGTTGAATATCGACCCCGCGAACCCACTTCCATATGCTAAGCCTCCGCAAGGGACATTTCAGGAGGAGCAAATCGGTCAATTTGAACTCCTTCGCAAGCTGAACGGACTCACTGCCGACAACTTCCCTGACGATGATGCCCTGGCTGCTCGGATTCGTTCCTATGAGCTCGCCTATCGCATGCAAACGGCCGTGCCGGAGGTTGTTCAGTTCTCAGATGAAACTCAAGAGACGACGGATCTCTACGGGATTGAACAAAAGGAAACGAAGACTTTTGGACAGCAGCTACTCGCCGCCCGGCGTTTGGTCGAGCGTGGAGTGCGGTTTGTACAGATTTATCATGGAAGCAATGGCGGGGCTGGACAATGGGATAGCCATAAAGGCCTCAAGGCGAGTCACGCCAAGCTCTGCAAGCAAATCGATCAACCGCTTGGGGCACTCCTGAAGGATCTGAAGCGGCGTGGGCTTCTCGACGAGACGCTTGTGGTTTGGGCGACTGAATTCGGCCGGACGCCTGGTTCGCAAAGCGCCGATGGACGAGACCATCACCCATATGGATTCACGATCGCCATGGCTGGCGGAGGTATCAAAGGGGGTGTGGCCCATGGGGCGACCGATGAATTAGGTTTCCATGCGGTGGAGAATCGACATTACGTCACGGATGTTCACGCCACCGTTTTGCACCAACTCGGTCTCGACCCTCGTGCGATGCATGTGCCTGGAAGAAAGCGATTGGAGAGAGACTTCGGGCATGTGATTGGCGAGGTAATCAGCTAACTGTACGGTATTAAGGAGAGTAAACCTCTCAGGAAAAGTCGGTTGCCCAAGTCTGCAAAGAGAATGCTCTCTGGGAGCGGACTTTTCAAGGAAGTGTCCGGGGAGGGGAATATCTAGATGTTCGATCGATTGTTGTCCGTGAAATTCGAGCAGCTTGCCACACCTCGTCTCGTTATTGACTCACAACTCGTGCGGCGAAATCTTGAGGCGCTTCAACAATATGCGCAGCAGCACAATTTACTGGTGCGTCCCCACGCCAAGACGCACAAGTCGCTACGCGTCGCTCAAGAGCAGTTGAATGTGGGTAGTCGAGGGTTATCAGTTGCCAAAGTGGGTGAAGCAGAGGTTCTGAGTCAAGAATGCGATGACTTGCTGATTGCCTACCCTGCTATCGATGCGTCGAGGTGCGATCGGATAGCTCAGCTTGCCAAGAAGATCAATCTAAGAGTTACGGTAGATTCACAGGAGGGGGTCGACGCATTGGCAAACGCCGCGAAGCTGCATGGCACGACGATTGGGATACTCGTCGATCAAGATGTTGGCTTTCATCGAACGGGTATTTCGTCGGCGGATGGGGTCGTAGAACTAGCCAAGTTCGTAGTCAACAAGCCTGGTGCGATTCGTCTAGACGGAATCTTCTTCTATCCTGGGCACATCACGGCACCACCTGATCAACAGCAAGACGCTTTGCAGCGAATTGACGTTCAACTTCAGAGGACTCTAAAACGTTGCCAAGAGACGGGAATCGAAATCAATGTCGTATCCGGGGGTTCAACACCGACGGCGTTTCAATCACACCTGATCACGTGCCAGACGGAGATTCGCCCAGGTACGTATGTGTTCAATGACATGAATACCGTTCGAGGTGGCTTCTGCAGCATAGACCAGTGCGCCGCAGTGGTTATTGCGACCGTGGTAAGCACCGCTGTTGCTGGAAAAGTCGTGGTTGATGCTGGAACTAAAGCCCTTTCAAGCGACCGAAATTGGATAATTCCAGATTCAGGTTTTGGCCACGTCATTGAGTATCCAGAAGCCAAGATCGTACGACTCAGCGAAGAACATGGCGAAATTGATATCTCGAATAGTCCATCTCGGCCACGTCTTGGCGAAAGAGTAGCCATCATCCCAAATCACATTTGCCTCTGCATCAACCTTCATGATACGGTTTCATGGCTTGACGGCGCCGGGAAGTCTGAACGAATTCCGGTCGATTGCCGTGGTATGATTCATTAGCCATGGTCTTAATGAGGTTTGGGTGAGGATCATTCGTTTAGGAGTATCCCATTTTGCCCGGCCTGTTTTGCTCTCGCGGTTCCCCTTGCCTTCGGGGAACATGAAATTGAGGCCCACTTGATGGGAGTGATACCCCATATTTCTGTTGCAATTCGTCGGCGAATGGCCGATATTGACTGAACTCGCCTTACCCCGCACCGGATGCGGACCTACCCGCTTTTCTAAGCAAACAACCACTTGCCATGCAAACTACTCCGCTATTCGGTTTGGATCGCCGAAACATGTTGCGTATTGCCGCAGGCGGCGTTATGGGAGCAACTCTACCCAGTTTGCCGATTTCCGCTGCCGAATCAGGCGAAAACCGGCCAATTGGGTTTGGGAAGGCAAAGTCGGTTTTGATTGTGCTATTGAGTGGCGGCCCCAGCCAACTCGACACTCTCGATCTCAAGCCGAATGCTCCCCAAGAGGTACGAGGTGAGTTTCATCCGATCTCAACGAAGGTGCCGGGAATTTGCGTTTGCGAACACCTTCCGAAGCTTGCCAGTCAAATGCAACGCTGGGCAATTGTGCGAACCATGGCTCATCGCGAGCACAACCATCTTCTGGCGACGCACGTGGCTCTTACCGGTCGGCCAACTCCGCTGCCACGTGGTGGATCGGACCTGGACCGGGTGGAGTCTCGCAATGACTTTCCCAATTTCGCGGCAGCTCTCGATTTCATTCGTCCCCGGACCGATGGAATTCCGAGTGGTGTTTCGCTTCCAAATTACTTGATCGAGGGACCACTTACCTGGCCAGGGCAGCACGCTGGATTCCTGGGGGCTAAACACGACCCTTGGCAGATCAACGGTGATCCAAATGATAAGAACTTTCGTATCGAGGCACTGTCAATGCGGGATGGCGTTTCGCTCGATCGCCTGCAATCGCGTCACCAATTGCTCGACGACCTGAACCACGGCCGTGCACCTTTGTCCGGAATCAATACGGACTCGCTTCGCGACCAAAGAGACGTCGCCTATAAACTACTGAATTCCGGAAAACTGGCCCAGGCATTTGATATCGGTCGCGAATCGGACGAGACTCGCGAGCGGTACGGTCGCAATAAGTTCGGACAGTCTCTGCTGTTGTCTTGGCGGATGATCGACGCAGGCGTGCCCATCGTGCAGGCAACGATGGGAATCGTGCAGACATGGGATACTCACGTCGACAATTGGGGGAAACTCAAGAACCGACTTCTGCCTGAACTCGATCAAGGATTAGCGGCATTGACGGACGATCTGGAGAACTCGGGCAAACTTGATGAAACGTTATTGATCGTCATGGGGGAATTTGGTCGCACGCCGAAGGTCTCAACGCTTCCGGGGCAAACCATTCCGGGACGCGATCATTGGGCACACGCGTACAGCGGGTTGTTCGCAGGTGCTGGAATCCAAGGAGGTCAAGTCCTGGGAGAAACCGATTCAAAAGCCGCTTATCCGATCACCACGTCCTGGTCTCCGGCCGATGTCTGCAGCACGGTTTTCAACGCTGTTGGGGTTAACGCGGATGCCACCATCTACGATCCATTGACGCGCCCGCATCACCTGCTCAATGGTTCGGTGATTTCTAATCTTTACACGGGAGCCAGCGTATGACGACTCGACTGGGCTCTCTTCCATCGAATGAGTGGCAACAAGACGGATCACATGCCCCGATTTGTCGCAGGCCATTGCTTCGGGCCTTATCAATCTGCGCTCGAATCGCTTGGCTCTCCCTTTTTGCCAATTGAACTCTCTCAAAAAACCAAAATAGAATGTCCCGGCGCAAAACAAATCGATCCAGTGGATGTCACGAATTCCAAACCGCTTCGATGATTAATCGTCGACAGATACTTCAAGCCGGCGCGCTGGGTGCCTTGGGACTTGGCTGGGGAGATTTACAGGCCCATCTTGCTGCGGCGGAACATCATCAAAGCTTGCCGCGAAAACGCGCCAAGGCATGCATCTTCTTGTTCATGTGGGGCGGCCCCAGCCAACTCGAGACATTCGACTTGAAGCCGGATGCACCGGCCGAAGTGCGTGGCGATTTCAAACCAATTGCGACGAAGGTGCCAGGAACCCAGATCTGCGAGCACTTTGGCCGGGTGGCACAGTGGACGGACAAACTGGCAATCGTCCGTTCGCTTACGCACGATGATCCTGCGCACTTATCCAGCGGGCACGCTACCCTTACTGGGCAATTGGCACCAGTTGTCAAGAGCGATGCCGATCCGCCAAGTTCCAAGGATTCACCTCACCTCGGCTCGCTGATATCGAAATTGCGACCCAACGACAACGGTCTGCCATCCTTCGTGGCCATGCCTTGGAAAGCGCTTCACCCGGCGGCGCCCGGTGGCGAGGCACCTGGGCAGCATGGCGGGTGGCTTGGGTCGGCATACGATGGAATGCTTCTTGGCGGAGACCTGAACGATCCGAACTGGCGTCCACAAGGACTCGGTTTGCCTGCGGATATTGAACTGGGGCGTCTACAATCTCGGGTCGAATTGATGAAGATGATGGATGCACAGCGTGTTGGAATTCATAAGTCGTTGGCGGCTTCATCCTTTGAAAGTCACCAGACACGAGCACTCGAAATGATCGGTTCCGCCAAGGTTCGCAGTGCATTTGATCTTTCCCAGGAAACTCCCGAGACACGGGAGCGTTACGGCCGGAACATACACGGCCAGTGTGTTTTGATGGCACGCCGTTTGGTGGAACATGGTGTGCCGTTGGTTTCAGTCAATTGGCATAACGATGGCAAGAACTTTTGGGATACGCATGGGAACAATTTCAATCGTTTGAAGAACGATTTAATTCCTCCGGCTGACATGGCGCTTGCGGCGTTATTGCAAGACCTGGAAGAACGCGGCATGTTGGACGAAACTCTCGTGGCTTGGGTCGGAGAGTTTGGTCGTAAGCCCCAAATCAGTCAGAACAATGCCGGGCGAGAGCATTGGCCATTCTGCTACAACGGCCTATTGGCTGGCGGCGGAATCAAGCCGGGGATTGTTTATGGTGCCAGCGATAAACACGCTGCCTATCCCGTTTCCGATCCCGTCACCCCTCAAGATTTCGCGACAACCATCCTGCATGCAATGGGTGTTTCCACAACGCAATCGTTACTGGATCGTGAGAACCGGCCTCATCATGTTTGTTCCGGCAGAATCTTGCAGGATTTGCTCGTCGGATAGACCGCTCCCTCATTCGGACAATATTTAAACACCCGCCTTCCAACTTTTCCTCCCTCCACCGCCAATGTCACTATTATGCGAATGAGAACGATTTCAACTGTCTTACTGGGCATTGTGATAGCCACGTGGCAGTTGTCCGCTTGTGCCGAAACGTTCGAAGCGATCCATCCGCGTACCTGTAGGCCAGGACAATCCACCAACGTGGTCATCCATGGGAAAGACCTTTCCGACACGCTGCGGTTGGCGCTGAGTACGCCCGACATCACCTGGAAAGTTGAGAAGATCGAGCCGACCCAAGCAGTCGTATCGGTTCATGTACCGGCGGATCACCCTCTTGGACCGGTACATCTTTGGATAGCGGGAAAGAACGGGACAGCTCAGGTTCGTACGCTTCTGGTGGATGGGATGGAAGCCGTAGCGGATAACGGAAATAATCATTCCCGCGAGTCGGCACAGGAGATTCCTGCGCTGGCTTCGGTCGAGGGAACGTGCGATCCGTCGTTGAGCGACTTCTATCGGTTACACGTCCAAGCTGGGCAACGCGTTTCATTTGAGGTGCATACGCAGATCTTACACTCGGCGATGGATCCAGTATGCCGCGTCATTGACGAAACAGGAAAGACCCTTATCCAGGCAGACGATTCTGAGATTGGTCCTGATATTCGCTTCCACTACGTGTTTCCCCAGGAAGGCAATTACTGGATCGAAGTCCACGACAATCGCAATGCGGCTGGTGGTGCGCCATACCAACTGCGGGTAGGCGATTTTCCCACAGTCAATCAAAGCTTTCCACTTGCCGTGCAAACGGATCACAAGGCTGAAGTCTCTTTTCTAGGGCCAGACGCCGGGCAAGTACCGGGTCGTGAAATTCAGATTCCGTCCGATGCACCCGCGATGGTCAACCTTCAGGCTCAGACGATGGAAGGAAAATCGGCCACGTGGGTTCCGCTGCTTACCAGTAAATACCCCCAAGTCACCGAGTCTTCGTCGATTCCAGTCTCCTCACCGCCTATCGGTATTAGTGGTCGCCTGAATGAACCCAAAGAAGTCGACGTCTATCCCATCCAGGGAGTTAAGGGGCAATTGGTCCGTTTCAGGTCGAAAACGCGAAGCCTCAATAGCCCTACTTTGCTTCAGATGCAATTGCTCAACGCGTCGGGCGGCAAGATCACTGAAACGAAAGTGTCTGATACGGACGAATGGAGCATGGACGCGACATTTCCTGACGATGGCGAATATCGACTGGAAGTTTCTGACCTGTTAAAGCGGGGCGGAGAAGAGTTCAGCTATTGGGTCGAACTGGTACCGGCGGGAACCTTCTCGGTGTCGATTAAAGGAGACGCTAAGACACGAGAACAATTCGCGATCGAGCTAAACAACGGCGCCTGTGCGATTGATCTCGACGTAATTCGCTTTGGCTTTGACGGCGAAATCGACCTGGCGCTGACGAAACCCGATTGTGGCATCCGATTGGTGAACTCACGAATACCAGCCAAAGCGAATTCGTCACGGGTATACCTCGTGGCTAGCGAAAACTGGAAGCTCGATCAGTTGGAATCGGTGAAACTTGTCGCCACGGCCTCGGGGAATCCTGCCAACTCGTGCATCGTCAATAGCCACTCGATTCACCGAGCAAAAGAACCCTTCGTATTGACGCCCAATTCTCAATTGGACGGAGCTTTGATTCTATCGGCGAGCGTGAATACAGATTCCCCGTTCGCAATGGAAGCGGCGGGACCAATTTCGTTTGCCCGCCCGCTTCGTTCCCATACCGCCCAAATGAACCTCAAACGACTGCAAGGCGAATTCAAGTCAGGCGTCGAAGTCCTTGCCGAGACGTTACCGGCCGGCTGGGGTGCTCAGGCTAAGGCCGACAAAGACGCCTACAAGCTGACGTTCACGCGAAACGAAAGGGCGACCGGCGAGCCCGATCATCTTGTACTTCAGGCCTATGGAGAGTTCAAAGGGGTCGGACGTTTGGAAACAATCAATGTACCGATCCAATGGATGGATCCTCTTAAGGTACAACTGTCGTTTAACGAGCCGATCGTGCGAGGCGGTTCCGTGCATGTTCGTGCCAGCTTAATTCGTGAAGGAGGCGAACATCAGCCTGTAACCCTGACATTTGCCAATCTTCCGCCAGGTATCACTGGCCCTGAATCGATCGTAATTTCAGCCGATCAATCCACGACGGACTTTGAACTAAAGATTGGTAGTGACGTATCTCTCGACGTCCCCCAGAAGCTAACGATTCAAGCTGCTAGCAAGTTTCAGGGGCAGGATTTCTCCGTGGATTCAACCCACGAAATGCCATTGGTGATCGAAAGCCCGAAACAGTTGGCTATCTATCCCACCGCAATCGAGCTGAACGACTCCATGGGCCGCCAACAAATCGTGGTCATCGGTAGTAACGAAACCGGTAAGTCGCGTGATTGGTCGCGGCATGCTCGGATTACTTCGTCCCGCCCAGAAATCGCTGAGGTGCGTAACGGGGTCGTTTATCCGCTGGCAGACGGCCAAGCAGAGATCAACATCGAAGTTGGGACTGCGCATCAAGTGATTCCGGTGAAGGTGTCGCAGACGTCGACGCGTCGCCCGGTCCAATTCGAGTCCGAGGTGCTGGTGGCCCTGTCAAAGCAGGGATGCAACTCAGGTGCCTGTCATGGATCTCCCAGCGGTAAAGGAGGATTTCGATTATCCCTGAGAGCGTTTGATCTGAAGCTGGATCAACTCACCTTGATTCACGAGGATTTCGGCCGCCGCGTTAACCTGATCGAACCTGAGAAGAGCCTTTTGTTGCTTAAGCCGCTGATGAGTGTGGCTCACGGCGGTGGCAAGCAATTGCATAAAGGAGACGAAGCTTATGCCATCCTGCGAGACTGGATCGCCGGCGGCGCGCACTCGGATCCGGCTGACACTCCCAGGGTGACCAGGCTCGAAGTCACTCCGAGTGGAAAGCAAGTTCGTTGGGTCGCCGACGGTAGTCAGCAGTTGGCAGTAACGGCACACTTCGCCGATGGCGACTCGCGCGATGTTACCCATCTTGCGGCGTACGAGTCGTCGAATACTACGGTTGCGACGGTCAATGCGAATGGACTCGTCACGCCGCATGCCCGCGGCGAAGCGGTGGTTCTCGTGCGATTGTTGGAATACATTGAATCGGTCCCATTGATGTTCGTCGAAAACCAGCCAGGTTTTCAATGGGCGGCGCCGTCGCCTGCCAATTACATTGATCAACTGGTTAACGAGAAACTGAGGCAGCTCCAGTACCTCCCAGCGGAAACCTGTACCGATGCAGAGTTCATTCGAAGAGTTCACCTGGACCTAATTGGCGTGTTGCCCACGGTTGAGGAGACCTCAACGTTCTTGTCGGATGCTTCCCTTGATAAGCGATCGAAGCTGATCGATGCACTTCTGGATCGGGACGAGTACGCCAAGTTCTGGGCGCTCAAGTGGGGTGATCTTCTGAAAATGACTAGTAAAGAGGTCGGAGATGACGGCGTGTATAAGTATCATCGCTGGGTCGAAGACACGCTCCGCACGAACATGCCTTACGACGAATTTGCCACGGCACTTCTGACCGGATCCGGTAGCACCTTGGCGAACCCACCGGCGAACTTCTATCGTACGGCTGCCGACATGAACCAATGTGTCGAAACGATCTCGCAGGTGTTTCTCGGGGCGCGCTTGCAGTGTGCCAAGTGTCACAATCATCCCTTCGAGCGGTGGACGCAAGACAATTACTATGGCCTAGGAGCGTTCTTCAATCGAGTGCAGCACCGTAATACCGATCGCCCCGGAGAGATGTTCATCTACACATCACTCTCAGGCGAGGTCACGCAGCCGCGGACTGGAGAGGTGATGGCTCCATGGCTACCACAAGTTGGCACTATCGAACGCGCGTCCGATTCTGATCAGCGGATCGCTTTTGCCGAGTGGCTCGTCAACGCTGAAAACCCTTATTTCGCTCGAATCGAAGCCAATAGAATTTGGAGCCACCTATTTGCTCGAGGGATTGTCGAACCAATCGACGACTTTCGTGACTCGAATCCTCCTGCGAATGGCCCGTTGCTGGATGCATTGGAAAAAGATTTCGTTGACAGCGGATTCGATCGAAAGCATTTGTTGCGAGCAATCTTGAACAGTCGGACCTATCAAGCGAGCCACGCGACCAACGAGATGAATCGCGAAGATACAACCTATTTCTCGCACCAGGAACCACGTATGTTGGGAGCCGAACAGTTGCTTGACGCGATCAATCATACGTTGAATCTGAACCAGAAACTGGGCAGTTTGCCGACAGGAACGTTGGCGACCCAGATGCCGGCACCGGATGTCGCGAAAGTCGATTTCCTGAAGGTGTTTGGGCAACCGGAGCGCAGCACCGTTTGCGCGTGCGAACGTTCCAGTGATTCCAATCTTGGTATGGCAATTGAACTGTTCAACGGATCGCTGATCCATGAGAAGCTGCGAGACAAGAATAATCGCTTCCGAACAAGCCTTACCGAAGGTAAGAGTACCGAAGAGACCATCAAAGAGCTTTACCTCGCCGCCTTATGTCGTTTGCCATCCGAAGTGGAACTAAAAGCGGCGCTGGATCACTGCTCGAAGGCGACCGATCCCGTATCGGGTATCGAGGATGTTTGTTGGGCACTGTTCAACACGGATGAGTTTTTGTTTCAGCATTGAGCAACGTTGTCTGTATTGACGGTGTTTACAACGACAAGCAAGACTCCGAGAACAATCCATGAGTTATCACGCTTACCTGTCGATTCTTGTCCTGGGCAGTCTAACTGGGATGGTCTATGGTGCCGATGCGCCGGTTAGTTTCCGTACCGATATTGCTCCCATACTTCAGGATAGCTGCCTTGCATGTCATGGAGCGAAGAAGGCGGAAGGAGGATATCGCGTCGACAGTTACAAAGAGTTATTCAAGGCAGGAGACTCAGGCGAGTCCCCGATTGGCGCGAATGCCAACGATCCAAGTGAGCTGGTACGCCGAATTTCGTGCGATGACGAATCAGAACGGATGCCAGCCGAAAGCGAGCCACTTTCCGCCGATCAGATCGCTAAGTTCCAAAAGTGGATTGCCGAAGGGGCGAAGTTCGATGGCGAAAATCCCGCCCAGACACTGGCTCTTGTGATCCCTCCTCCAACGTATGCGAGCCCACCAAAGCATTACGGACACCCGGTGCCGATTACGGCGGTGGCGTTTTCGCCAGATGGGAGAACGGTGATCTCAGGCGGATACCATGAACTGAACGTTTGGAATGTCGAGAACGGTGCGCTTGTCCGTCGAGTTCCGAACGTTGGCCAACGTGTGTTTGCGATGAGCTTTTCTGCTGATGGAAAGACGTTGGGAGTCGGATGCGGCGAACCTGGAAAGAGTGGTGAGGTGCGACTTATTGATTTCGCGACAGGCGAAGTCAAAGGAGTCACCGCGAGAACCAGCGATGTCGTGTTGGACATTGCCTTTCGTCCCGGCACTTCGGAACTTGCCGTCGCTTCGGCGGATAGTTCGATTCGTATCGTTGATATGCAGACATTGAAAGATGTCCGCACAATCGCCAGTCACGCGGATTGGGTCACCTCGGTGGCCTGGAGCGACGATGGCAAGTTGCTTGCGTCCAGCAGTCGCGATAAATCTGCCAAGGTGTACGATGGCACCTCCGGCGAATTGATTTCCAGCTATCTGGGACACGGAGACATCGTTCGTGGCGTGAGCATCCTTCCTGAAAACAAGCAAGTTGTCTCGATCGGGGATGACAGCAAATTGCACCGCTGGAATATTGCCGATAACAAGAAGGTTGCCGAGGTAGGGCTGGGCAGCGATGGCAGCAAGATCGTTCGTCAGGGGGATAATGTTCTGATTCCGTGTGTCGATGCCCGTGTCCAGTGTGTCGACTTAAAGAGCAATAAGGTCGCCAAAGAATTCAAAGGACACAGCGACTGGGTGTTGTCGGTAACTTTCCAGCCTGGGCAGAACGATCCCGCAAATGAATTAGTGGCGAGCGGGTCGTTTGATGGTGAAGTGAGATTATGGAAAGTGGCTGATGCGTCGCTTGTCCGAAGTTGGAGTGCGAAGCCTTGAGTTGATTTTTAGGGTAAAATGATCGCTTGAATCGGATAGTTCTAGACCCATCCGAATGAGTCCTTTCACATCGCAAGACTCCACAACAGGGCTGATCGGTATCTATTATGAACACGGCGTCAAACTGATAAGAGGAGATTTCGATGAACTTGACAATGCCTGTCACACTTAGGACTGTAAAGGCCTGGACGCTGCTTTTGCTGTTTCTCCTCGTATTCTCTTCTGCCCGCAGCTCGCGAGCGGACGATCGGCCGAACTTCCTGGTGATCATTGCGGATGACATGGGATATTCGGATGCTGGTTGCTATGGTGGAGAAATCTTGACGCCGAATCTAGACCAACTTGCCAAAGGTGGCTTACGTTTTACCCATTTCTACAACACGGCCCGCTGTTGGCCGACACGATCGGCACTTTTGACGGGCTACTATCCGCAGCAGATTCGACGCGACGGAATGCCGGGAGCACCGGGCAATTTCGGCGGCCGAGGCAAACGACCGGAGTGGGCGAAAACCGTTGCCGATTACCTGAAAGCCGAAGGATATCGAACCTACCATTCGGGTAAGTGGCACGTCGACGGTGAGCCAACGAAGAATGGTTTCGACCGTTCCGATCCGACGACACGAGGTCCTGGATTCTTTGAAACGACCAAAAAGAAAACACGTGATCCCAAATACTACGAGACGATTGATACAGCGGACTTTGCGATCGCGTGTTTAAAGGAACACGCATCGAAGTTTGCCGAACGGCCATTCTTTGAATACGTGGCCTTTCGCGCGCCCCACTTTCCGCTGCATGCTCTGCCAGAGGACATCGAACGATATCGCGGCCGTTACACGCAGGGGTGGGATGTATTGCGGAAGGAACGTCATGAGCGACAGCAAGGACTTGGGATTGATGTTGCTGAGTTATCGGCACTTGAGCCCGAGGTTGGGCCTCCTTATGCATTTCCCGAACATATCAAGTTGCTTGGCACGGGCGAGATCAATCGCCCCTTACCTTGGGAGGAGCTTACCGAGGAGCAAAAGCAATTCCAGGCAACCAAAATGGCGATCCATGCAGCCATGATTGATCGGATGGACCGCGAGATCGGTCGTATTCTCGAGCAATTACGAAGTATGGACGTGATGGAGAATACATTCATTTGCTTTCTATCCGACAATGGTGCAAGTGCTGAAATCATGGTGCGAGGTGACGGTCATGATACGACAGCGGACATGGGATCAGCTGAGACGTATCTGTGCCTGGGGCCAGGTTTTTCGAGCGCCGCAAACACACCGTTTCGTCGCCATAAGACTTGGGTCCATGAAGGTGGAATTTCTACACCTTTTATCGTTCATTGGCCCAGCGGTATAAAAGCTAAGAACGAATTGCGATCCTCCATGGCGCATGTTATTGACATCGCTCCAACCATTCTTGATCTGGCAGGCGTCAGGGTCGAAGGCGGGCAGGGCCCCCCGATGGCTGGCGTGAGTCTTAAGCCTGGTTTGCTGAAGGATGAAGTTGTCTTGCATGACGAGCTTTGGTTTTATCACAACCAAAACCGAGCCTATCGGCAGGGGAACTGGAAGATCGTATACGCAGCCGATTCAGAGGATGGGCCACGAACAAAGAGCGATGGCAGTAAACGTAAAGAAGATTTAAGCGTGAATTGGCACCTATACAATCTCTCAGCTGATCGTGCCGAACAACACGACTTGGCAGACAAAGAGCCAGAGCGATTGAAAGCCATGGCATCTCGTTGGGAGGAGTTGAGGAGCCAGTTTTTAAGCGAGGCAACTCAGCAGTGAAGTAGTTCGATTGTCCTCCTTGCGGACATGAGAACTCTCTTAGGTTTGAAACTCGCAAATTGTGATGTCTTCACATCACCATAGAAGCCACTACGTTAGGCATCACGCGTTGGTGTTATTAGCAGGCAGTGGAATACGTGCGCGTCACGCGCCGGAGACGAGTCCCTTGTGCACGTGCCCCTCGTTGAGATCGACCCGCTCGGGTCGGCCTTTGTGCATGTAGACAACCTTCGTGTGATCCAGTCCCATCATGCCCAACACCGTGGCGTGAATGTCGTGTACATGCAGTTTATCTTCGACGGCATACAGGCCAAGGTCGTCCGTGGCACCAATCGTCTGTCCGCCCTTCGCTCCGCCGCCGGCAATCCACATGGTGAAGCCAGTCGGATTGTGATCCCGCCCGGTTCCCTTTTCGCTCATTGGCGTGCGTCCGAATTCGCCACCCCACATGACCAGAGTATCTTCCAAGAGTCCGCGTTGTTTCAGATCGGCAATCAAGCCCGCAATTGGCTTATCAACGCCGCGGCAAAGACGTGAATGATTACCTTCGATATTGCTATGGCTGTCCCATTTGCTTCCAGCGCCTGAGTAGAGCTGAATAAATCGAACGCCCCGCTCGACTAGCCGTCGAGCCAGTAGACACTGCCGGCCGTAAACTTCGGTCTCTTTGTCATCCAGACCGTACATCTTTCGAATGTGCTCTGGCTCGTTCTGAAGATCGATCGCTTCCGGAGCATCTGTCTGCATCCGTGCTGCCAGTTCATAGCTGCGAATGCGAGCTTCAAGGTCGGTGTTCGATTCCCGTCCGACGTAATGCTTGCGGTTCAATTGGTTGATAAAAGCTAACTTGCGCTGCTGCTGTGAATCGGAAATTCCTTGGGGGTTATTGAGATTCCGTAGCGGCTCTTCCCCCCCTTCGAAGAGCACTCCCTGATGACCGGAGGGCATAAATCCGGAACCCCACGCGCGGACCCCATTGACCACCATCGAGTTGCTGTCTTTCATCACGACGAAGTCAGGCAGACTTCTGCTGCTTGAGCCCAGGCCGTAAGAGATCCATGCCCCTAAAGACGGCCGCCCGCCGAACACGGCTCCCGTATTCATCTGGCAGACGCCGCCGGCGTGATTGATTCCGTCCGATACGCACGAGTGAATGACGCAAAGTTCATCCGCGATTGCGTGGTGATGAGGTAACCAGTCAGAAATCCACAGCCCGCTTTCTCCACACTGCGACCACTTTCGTTTGCATTCGAGAATGGGAGAGTTGATCTCACCCATGGCCGTGACTGGTCGAGGAAAACTATCGGGAAGCGTTTGGCCAGCTAGACGGTTTAGTTCTGGCTTGTAATCGAACAGGTCCAAGTGACTTGGGCCACCTTCCATGAAGAGCCAGATAATATTCTTCGCTCGGCCGCGATAATGCGGGATCTTCTCTGCTGCTGGGCTGTCGTTACGAGCAGCAAATAGCGACTCCCCGGTGAGTGCCGCATATGCCAATGCCCCGAATCCACCACCAGCACGGCAAAGAAAATCTCGCCGCGAATTTGGGTGTTCGACGTTGTTGCACATGGAATATTTCATGACTGGAGTCCAGGTTTTGAGTTGTTTGAATTGTCGTCAGCACGATTTACTGGAGGTACAGAAACTCGTTGGAATTGAATAGGGCGTGACAAAAATCGGTAACGGCCCGAAGCGTTTTTGTTTCAGACTGCGAGTCGCCACTTTCCTGGCTCGGACGCAACCACTGCGTGTTGGGAGCAGGCTGCTCGCCATCTTCATCGTTGAATCGCCAGTCAAGGATTCGCACCGCCTTTTTCGGTTGTTCGCCGATTAAAAGTTGTTGACGTGGAAGCGCTCCACGACTGATCGTCAGACGCGCAAACTGGCCATCCCACAGGTGTCCGTTTGCATCTCGACCCCCAGCGATGACCCTCATTGCCGGATTCTGAATTTGTGACACGACAGAGGTTGGCACCTTTGATGTTTCCACTTCAGAGTTCGGGTCCGACAGATCTTTCATGTAGAACGTGACTGACCCGGAAGTGGGATCGTCTTCCGATGTAGTTGCTGAAATTACTGCCGCGAGATAGACCGGCTTATTCAATGGGACCTTGAATCCCGAGGCGACGACTTCGAATGTAGCCTGGTCCTGAAAATCGCGGCCAGCTAACGCGACGACGAAGTTGCGCGGCTGATAGGCCGACTTGGTACTGGTGACGGCGACCGTCCAGCCATTTGTTTTGGTATTGCTATTCCAACGCGAAATCAGCGAATTGGCGCTGGCGTCGGGATACAGACGATCGAGAATCACAACGGCTTCCACCGTGAACTGATCATCGAATCCGTCCGTTTCCTTTACGTGAAGGCGTTCAAATCGGCTGCCCGGCTGAATCCATAGAGCCTGTTTACCCAGTCCGAAATCCTTTACCGCTGCGAAATGCTGCGTGACCGGCCTTAGGCCCGTTTCATTGGGATACTTGGCAACGATCGGGGGAGCGGTGATCGACTCTGTCTGTTCGCGGATGAACGTTAATGCCGCGGTGATTTCCTCGTCGGATGCTTCTCGACCGAAGACTAATTGCCAGGCCTTGCGAACGTCGGCTGCGTCTAGTTGTTCTTTTCCTGCAAGGAGCCGCTTCGCGAAGGCTCGTGAACGGTCCAAAGTCCAGGCTCCATTGGCCAGTAACAACGATTGAATTGGGGTCGTCGTCGAATCTCGGGTTGGAGCGGATTCAAAACACAATGGCGCATCGAACCCACTAAGCATTTCATCCGGTTTGTTTCGTTTCTTGATGACGTAGACGCTTCGGTTTGGCGTCGAGCCACTGACGGACGGACCACCATCGCGATGTTTCAGTTCGCCAGATACGGCGAGCATTGCATCACGTAACTGTTCGGCGTCGAGCCGCGTAGGCGGAAATCGCCACAACAAACGGTTGGTAGGATCGATATCGATCGGGCGAACCGCCGGTTCATCGCTCGAAGTGTGCTGTCGTGCGACATTGCCCTCAAATCGCGCGGTTTGGCGGTACGCGGCACTGTCCATGATCAGCCTATGCATGGGTTTGGTCTTCCACCCGCCATTCAGAAATCGCCTAGTCAGCCAGTCGAGAAGTTCGGGATGACTTGGTGACTCACCAAGTGTGCCAAAATCGTTTGGTGTCGGCACAATGCCCTGGCCAAAGTGCCGTTGCCAGATCCGGTTGACGATCACACGCGTTGACAGAGGATTGTCTTCTCGGACAATCCAATTCGCCAATGCCGTTCGACGGCCTGTGGTGGTCTCGGTCGGATGGATCTCCGGTTCTTTGTCGCCGAGCAGTGTGAGGAACGATGGCTGAACCTCTTCTGTGGTAGTACGCGTCATCAGGTAAGTTGGTGCCGGTGATGTCCCAATGTCGGTCCCGACGAACGCAACCGGAAGTGGCTTGGGTTTGAGCGAATCGAATTTCTTCAATTCGGCCTCCAACTCTTCATAACGCTTTAGCTTGTCGGGCGACTTCTTAAGTCCTTTCGCCCGGTCGTAGGACTTATTTGCACGGTCAACCTGCCGCCAAACCAGATACGAAAGCTGCTTCTCGAACGTTGATTTCTCTGATTCCGGCTTGTTGTAGATTTCTTGAACGTCTGGCGGAAACTGCTTGACGATATTGCGCTGATTGGAAGCGATCCCATCGCCGACCAAGCCATCGATTTCGTCTCGAATTGACTGGGTTGCTTCTTCCCACTTCTGTTGTTGCTGCTGATAAGCCGCAATCTGATCTGGATTTGCCAAAGGTCGATCCATTGGCCAGGCCACCGACGACAAGAATGCTTGCAAACCGTAGTAATCCTTCTGCAGAATCGGATCAAATTTATGATCGTGACATTGCGCACAGCCAATTCCGATCCCCAGGAATGCCTCACCGGTCACGCGGGTCATCTCATTGATGATCAGATCCCAGTGCATCCTCGCGTTGCGCTGATTCCATTCGTAAACGCCGTGACGGAGATACGCCGTGCCAATGAAGACATCGGGATCATCGGGGGCGATTTCATCTCCCGCCAGATGTTCGCGAACGAACTGATTGTAAGGCTTGTCGTCGTTCAACGATCGAATGACATAGTCACGATAGGCGCTGGCATCTGGTCGAAAAGCGTCTTCGTTGTAGCCGTCGCTTTCCGAATATCGAACCACATCAAGCCAATGCTGAGCCCAACGCTCCCCGTATCGTGGACTTTCCAGCAGCTGGTCAACCAGACGCTGCCAGGCATCTGGGCGATCATCGTGGACAAATGCATCAATTTGCTCTGGTGTCGGCGGCAAACCATGTAGGTCGAAATAGGCTCGTCGCACCAGCTCATAGCGATCGGCTTCCGGCGCTGGTTCAAGTCCTGCCTCGTTCAGTTTTCTGGCAACGAATCGATCAATTTCATTCCTTGCCCAGCCATCGCCGGCATGAGGTACGGCCGGGTCCGTGACTGGTTGGACGGCCCACCACTTGCGATCTTCTTCGGTGATGCGGTCCGCATCCTGACGAATTATCAATGAGTTATCACCGCCTGGCCAGGGAGCACCAAGCTCAATCCATTTCACCAGAACGGCAACGTCCTTCTCGGGCAACTGGCCTTTAGGCGGCATTTCGTACGACTCGTACCGCACGGCGGAGATGAGCAGACTTTCGTTAGGAGTACCGGGGACGATAGCGGCTTCTTCAGATTCGCCCCCCTTGAGCATGGCCGCTCTTGAATCGAGCCGCAGCATGCCTTTCTGGCTCTCAGCACTGTGGCACTCAAGACAGTGTTGAGCTAGCAGGGGACGAACGTGCATCTCGAAGAACTTGAGCTTATCCGCGCTGACCGCGTCGTCCTGAGCGACGAGTGATGAGCAGGTGAGCAAGAATAGCGCTATTGAAAATAGTGTTTGAATCGAGCGATGCAGCATGAAGTGACTCAACTGGGGTAGGGGGAGGCGGGAGGTGAGTAGCTATGGACCGGCTAGCACCACTGAAACACGTCTTCCGAATCGGACCAATGTGGGAGTGGAGAAGGAATAGTAGTGAGAACCCGATCGCGCTCCTGCATTATTTGGCAAAGTGGAAGTCTCGTAGCGATCGTGAAGCTGCTCTCATTCTGGCGTTTAACTCGTGTATCCAGTGGACATTGCGCTCTGCCTTGGCAAGCTCTCTATCAGCAATCGTACAGTGACGTCACAAACCTACCTAAGGTTTTTGAAGAAATACAGAAATAATGAAAACAGGAATATTTAACGGTAAGAATGGGGGCCTAAAAGTTGCTGCAAGCGCGAGATAGAGGCACTTCCCGCCTCGATTATCTGGGTCGAAGCTAGAGAATCATGGGCCGTATCTTACGTACTTGAGAAGAGCCCCTTCCTTCGAGAGCCGGCAACGATCTTGGAATGAATCATTCAGGCGCCTTTCTCACTTGGTTGTACCATGTCGTCACCGCTATCTTGTAATTCGCGGAGTATGCTACGCTCAAGGCGTCCAAAAAGTCTCCCGTGCCTCAAGTTCGACGCTGGGTTTATCCAGTGCGGCTTCTAACTGGTTGGCCACGTTCAGCATGTCCGTTCCGTACACCGCAAGCGGCGTCAGGAGGCTCGCTTGTTGGCCATCGCAGCGGAATAACCCACCGGCTGTTCCATCAAAGGTTGTTTGGCCGGCAGTCGTAACCAAGACAAGGCCTGGCTCAATGTGAAAGGACAAAACAAGTCGATCACTTTGATGCCGGTTGAATAAATCTCGTTGCCGGTTCTCCGTTCAGAGGGGGGCGGCGGAGTTCGATGAAGCGGCCATCGTGTTACCGCTTTAATCGTTGCCCCGCCGTCCAAAGGACTTCCCTTCAAGTCAACCACGCGGCCTAACAACTCGTCTCCAACAACCACATCAATCGGCCGGCCATCGCTTGTCACTTGCCATCCAAGACTTAGTCCCCGCGTCGAGTCGATCGCGATGGCCCGTACCGCGCCTTCTCCCAGATGGGAATGCACGTACGCAGTAATCACACTATCCTCAGAAACTTGGCAATACAGACCTGTTCCGATTGCCGGGCTTGTTCCATCGAATTGAACATCCAGAACCGTTCCTCGAACGGTCGTGACGACACCGCTGGCTGATGCGTTATCTGAATGTGGACTCATGCGCCTATTGTACGATGTGATCCCTCACTTATGAAATCTAAGGATTCCCGTTTTGTGCATGGTGGAATCCGCCATTCCCCAAGCTCGCCTGCCTTCCGAAACCCCGTGGTGTTAGTCCGGGTACTCTGGCTAAAGCGACTGCAGAAAGGCGAGTAAGTCGGCGAGTTGCCTCTCAGAGAGAGTTTTTTGGATATCCGCCGGCATAATGGAGCTATTGCTGCCTCGAATTGCTTCAATAGATGCGTTGGGTAGGCTTATGGACTTTTCCTGATCGAGCCCTAGTCGTAGCTGATCCGTTCCTTCGCCAAGTATGATGCCGCTATGGGTTTTGCCATCGGACGTGGCAACTATGTAAGGAGCAAAACCTCGCGCAAACGTGGCACTGGGAAAGAGGATTGATTCCAACAAATCGCGACGAGAACGACTGCGACCGATGGTACTTAAGTTGGGGCCAACTTGACCTCCGCGATCAGCAACGCGATGGCATTTGCTACAGGTCGCCTGAGTTGAAAAGAAAACTTCGCGGCCACGGATTGGATTGCCGTCGTCGAGTCGGGACTCCATTTGGAGAAGCATTTGCTGTTGCGGCAGGGTAAGAGGTTCTCCCAACGACGGTGCTGGAATGTCCAACCATTGGCTGGCTACTTTTTTCTCGGAGAGCCGATGAAGCTCGGCCAATGCCAAAGAGGCACCGCCGCTGACTGTGGGATTGGGATCGAGGACGGCTTGGCGAAGTAGGTCCCGTCGACCACCACGAATCAACCCTAAAATCACCGCGTGATGAAGCATAGGGTCATTCTGGGTATGCGGCAGTATCTCAAGCAGCGTGCTTGTGTATTGATCGTCGTTGACTTCCCAACGGCTGAGCGTGGCGATCGCATTCCGCCTCTCGGACGGTGAACCCTGGGCCGCCAGTTGAGCAAGCTGGGGAATCGATTGATCTCGAGTCGGTCCAGGCGGAACGTCAAGCAAAGCACGAGCGGCGATCTGACGTATTGTCGGATTCTCAGATTTTAATTGTTTCCCTAGTTCGCTGAGAGATTTGTTCGATGCTTTTCGGCGAATTTGCCAGAGGTGCTCAATGTCTGATGTTCTTTGTGGTTTGGTATCGTTTGCGGGTTGCTGGGTAAGTTCTGTTCGTCGAATGCGATAGATACCACCGTGGATGTGTGATTTTGCAACGCTAGATTGAGGGCAACCGATTCGAAACCATCCGCCGGTGTTAATGACCAACAGCGATCCATCGGGTGATTGCAGTACGTCCGTCGGATGGAAATCTTTGTCGCTGGACACAAGAAAGTCTTCGACTTCCTTCACTTCGTAGGTTGATTTATGGGGCTTCAAATGAACCTGGACAACCCTATTGGTATTGAATTGAGTGACGAACAACGACCCGCTGGTATCCGGTCCCCAGCCGTTGCCTTCGAACTGACAAAGTCCTGACACCGCCACATGTCCGAAGTTGTAGAGTTCCGGCAAGAGTGGGCCGGTGCGAATGAACTCCTGTTCGAGGCTTTCCGCGAAGTCCTCGCGTGGGTAAACACCGCCATATTGCCAATGGACCAGACAGTCGCCCCGTGGCTGGGCGTACATCAAGTTGACTGTTCCGAGCATGTCTCCTTCCGGGGTGAAGACAATCTCGACCGGATTGTCCATGCCACCGGTCGCGAAGGTTTGCACGTCACTTCCATCAGTGCGACACGAAAAGATGCGAGCGGCTTTTCCCTTGCTGATGATTTTCCCCTCGTCGTCCAATATTTCGTGTCCGTGGCGTCCTTCACACCAATAGATTCTGCCCTCCGGGCCTAGGAAGGGACCGTGAACGTCCGCCGCGTTGCCGGTGTAGCCAAAGTCTCCGACCAGCTTTTGCCTCTGGTCGGCTACGCCATCATCATCCGTATCGGTGAGCTTCCAGATGGCACCGCTCGACGCGACGTAAAGCGACCCATCCAACCAGAGACATCCTTGAGGGAATGTCATGCGATCGGCGAATGTCGTTGCCTGGTCGAATACACCGTCTCCGTCCGTGTCTTCCAATCGTCGAATAAAGTTGGGAAGCTGTTTTTCCAGTTCGGCTCGGGGAAGGTTCTCGCCCGCGTTTGCCGCTACGTAAAGCCTCCCTTGTTCGTCGAAGTCTGCCATCATTGGGTGACGGACCAGGGACGCTGGGGCGGCCAACTCGACCTTGTAGCCCTCTGGAACGTGAATGGATTTGAGGGAGAGTCCGTCGCCATAAGAGCATGCGGTCGACAGAATGAATACCAGGGCAAGTAGGGAACGCAAGACCATGCGAACTATTCCTTAATCAGACGATTAAACAGCCGTAACACCTAGGGCCCGACGAAGCAGATTATGCGTAATCTGCTGTACGCGGGCATCTGGGCCGTGTGGTCGACTCCAATGCGACCAGGGCAGTACATGCCCAGGCGGGCTACTCAGCCCTTGGGCCCAGAAGATGGTTGCCGCGTTGAAGACAAAGTTGCCTTTGGGCCCGGGGTAGATGGTTGCGGTCCACTGTTGAGGATTCACGCCTCCCTGCCAGGCGGTTCCGCCGGCGACCACTTCCAGCCCATCAATCGCTGGAGGATTGCCATGGTATTCCCAGCCGACCAATCCAGGGATCGATTCGCCCTGCTTGACTCCGGTACCGGAAAAGATCCAATGATCGGGACGAGTGATCGTCCAGTCACCTCCACCGTTCACGGGCTCGACATTTCGCGCGCCCATGAGCATCCCTTCGTCTGGTCCATGACGCGGAAACGGGCCATGCTCTTGCTCGCGTGTCACGGCGTACGATTGGTTCCCTCCGTAGGGGCCTCCGCGAAAGATGATGCGATTAGCCACGCCGGCGCTGCTATCGCGGAAAGGCGTTACCCAGCAGACGCTGTTTCCGGAAAGGAATAGAAGATTCACTCCTTCGTCCCGCAACTTTTCGACGGAGTGGAATTGCCGGAGGTCCCAGTATTCATCGTGTCCAACGCTGATAAACGTCTTACACTTCAACCCCTTTTCGGGAGAAAGCATATCGCTGTTGGAACAATACGTGACATCGTAGCCGTGCTGTTCCAACCAATAGGCGAGTGGAAACTCGAAAGGGAGGAACTCACCAGAACCTACCGTTCGTGGGTCGTCGACCACTCCGTTGTGTTGGGCTTCGCGGGCGTAGGGGCGGTCAAAACTAACATCCGCCCATGGACCTTGAACTCCACGGGGATGGGTGTAGATCGAATAATTGTTCGGCCAACGATTGTAGGCTTGCCAAGTGTTGTCGCTCACCTGAAAGAGAATGTCGGCGGGACGATCGTCTCGGACGACAAAGATAATGTAGCTTTGCCAATAGGGCTCACCCGGTTGGGGAATGGTTGTGAGCCTCCCAATGTAAACGCCACTCAACCAATTTGGTGGGATCTGTATGTGTAGCGACGGCTTCCAGTGGCACTCGTGAAGGTTCTTCTCTCCGGGATCTGGCGTCGGCTGTGTGACGGCCTCCAGGGGGCCGAAGGTTTTCATCAGTCGGGCACTGACCTGCCCCCACGAATGAAACCAGTCTTTAAGTTGTAGTCTTCAAGGATTCTTCCAGGGGAAGGTGCTGGAGCGTAGCGGAAGCAGCTTCCCCTGGAAGAATTGCCTCCGGTGCCGGTGGACGGTACCCCAGCGAACTGTGCGGGCGTACCGTGTTGTACTCGACTCGCCACCGTTCGATCAACACTTTTGCCTCCAGCAGCGTGTCGAAGATCTCTCGATCGAGTAGTTCATCTCGCAGCTTCCCGTTGAAGGATTCGATGTAGCCATTCTCCCACGGGCTGCCAGGTTCGATGTACAGGGTGTTCACCTCGACTCGCTCCAGCCAGTCACGGACCTTAGTGGCGGTGAACTCTGAGCCGTTGTCGCTGCGAATGAAGTCTGGCACGCCACGGCGAACGAACAGGTCGCTAAGACGCTCCAAGACATCCTCGCTGGTCAGTTGACGAGCCACATCGATCGCCAAGCACTCGCGAGTATACTCGTTGATCAGCGTCAGCATACGGAAGGCTCGACCATCGTGCGTTCGGTGATGCACGAAGTCATAGCTCCAGACCTCATCACGATGACTCGGCCGCAGGCGAACGCACGAACCATCATTAAGCCACAGGCGACGTCGTTTCGGCTGCCTTTTTGGTACTTTCAAGCCCTCGCGACGCCATAAGCGTTCGATGCGTTTATGGTTCACCTGCCAACCTTTCCGGCGTAACATCTCAGTGATTCGCCGATAGCCATAACGGCCATACTGTTCAGCAAGTTCAATCATCTCCCGGACCAGGCGAGGCTCGTCGTCGGGGACCCAGCGAACACGGCGCTGAGTGGAACGAGGCTGTCCCAGCACCCGGCAGGCCCTCCGTTCTGATACTCGCTCGCGTCCCAAAGTATCTCGCACGTGCTCGACGATTCGCCGTCGCTTGTCCGGGCTCAGAAGTTTCCCGAAGCGGCTTCCTTCAGGATCGCCTTGTCGAGTTCGGCATCAGCCAGCAGTCGCTTCAGGCGAGCATTCTCCTTCTCGAGCTCTTTCAAACGCTTGGCCTGATCGGTACGAACACCGCCGTACTCCTTCCGCCAGCGATAGTAAGTCTGCTCCGTGACGCCGATCGCCTTGCAGGCCTGGGCAATCGTCTTGTCCTGAGAGAGAAGCACCTCCGCTTCGCGGAGATGCTGGATGATCTGCTCAGGCGTGAATCTTCTTCTAGGCATAAGAAATCTCCCTTCAAATGGGCATGCATTCAGCAAAAACTAATTTACCGAATGGACGCTGTTGAAGGGGGCAGGTCAGATGGCGGAAACCGCCATCGCGAGGCGGTGAATTCTCTGATTACCGACAAGCGGCGGTACGCCGATATTGGGAGTTAGGCGCATGCGCCCACGAAGTACCCGATGAATCAGCGCTGATATCGCTCCCATTCAAGGAAGTCAGGATGAACATTACTGAACCGGCCCCCAGTGCTTTTCCTTGTCGTTTGCTGTTGGTTGATAGTGATCCACGTTTCCGACAAATCGTGACTGAGTTTCTTAGCAGCCAGACGGTCCATGTCGATCAAGTTGAACACGAGCATCAGTCGCTTCAACGAGTCGATCGAGCCGACTACGATGTCATCATATTCGAAATGGCGTCAGTCACGCCAGCTTCACTGCAAAGACTTCGGCAACTTAAGGAGAGAGCTGCTTGTGAAGTCGTATGTGTGTCTGAAATCTCAGCTGCAGAGTCGATCGTCGAAGCGCTCAAGGCTGGTGCGTTCGACTATTTGCCCAAGCCGGTGCGGATGTCGCGACTGCAGAAGACCGTCGAGAATGCGTTCAAGGCGACTCGCCGACAACGCCAATCAGTTAACGGACGTCCACATAACAGGCATGGAAAAAGGTCATTGATGGTCGGGCAATCAGCCCCCATGCAGGAAGTATTTCGTCTGATCAAACGTGCCGGTCCTACGGAACAACCAATTCTGATCCAGGGAGAAAGCGGGACGGGCAAGGAATTGGTCGCCAAGGCCGTCCATCAGGTAAGCCATCGAGCAGATCAACCGATGGTGGTCGTGAACTGTGCTGCTTTACCCGAGAGTGAGCTTTTCGGTCACGAAAAGGGGGCTTTTACAGGAGCTGCGAGTACCAAGCCGGGCTTGTTTGAACTCGCCGACGGAGGAACCATGTTCATCGATGAAATCGGTGAGATGGCCGGTGGCATTCAAGCCAAACTTTTGCGTGTCTTGGAGGATGGTTCGTTTCGGCGTGTTGGCGGGACTGAGGAACGACGTGTGAACGTTCGTTTGCTCACGGCCACGAATCGAAACCTCTTCCAAGAGGTCAAAGAGGGACGGTTCCGGGAAGATCTGTTTTATCGAATCGACGTGATGCGACTTGAGTTGCCTCCACTACGCCATCGAGGAGATGACATTGCCTTGCTGACGCATCACTTCATGGGCAATGATTGGCAAATCGATATGGATGCAATGGAGGCCATCGAGCGGTACCACTGGCCTGGAAATATCCGCCAACTGATTAACGCCCTTGAACGAGCCAAGATCTTGTCCGACGACGAGACGATCCTTTTACAGAACCTGCCGACAGAGGTCGCTCAGTGCACATCTGCGGCAAGTCGTTCCATCCCTCCCCGAAATGATGACTTGGAATCGTTGATGCGCCAGCAGATAGAAGTGGTCATGTCGCGAGAGAAAGGGAACAAAGTCCGCGCAGCCCGCGCTTTAGGTGTGAGCCGTCGTAGCTTATACCGTCTGTTGGAAAAGTATCAGATCGTGTGACGAGTTGGAGAGTCTCTGTTGGTCGAGTGACGTGTTCTGAAATTAACCAGGTTTGACGAGTATCCATAGCAGCTCAAAGGGCATAACAATGGCCATTTGTGTAGCCGCACACGAGTCGAACGTTCTAATCGGACCAGAAAAAATGCCTGGTACACTTTGCGTTCCGCCGGGAGCCAAACGACTGATCTTGGTCGCCCAAGGCGATAGGCGTAGTCGGATGGGTTCTGAAACGCAGAATATCTCGCTGGCATTGCAAGAGAGGGGATTCGCCACATTGTTAATTGACTTGCTGAATGAGTGTGAAGCGAGCGACCCCTGGTGTTTTTTTGACATTCCTCTTCTAGCCCTACGACTGCGAGAAGTCGAGAGCTGGGCGCGGGATCAGCCAATGATTGCTAGTCTCCCCCAGGGCTGTTTCGGGTTTGGTACTAGTGTTGCAGCTGCATTGGTCGCGGCGGCTTTGAGTGGTACCAGTCTGGGGGCGGTCGTATCCTTGGGAGGTCGCCCTGACTTGGCGAAAGCATACCTTCCAAAAGTGACGGTCCCCACGCTGCTGATGGTCGGAGGGGACGATGAATGTGCGATCTCATTGAATCGAAAAGCTCTCAATAAACTTAGCTGCGTTAAGCACCTCGAACTCGTAAGTGACGCAGCACGGCCGCTAACGGAACCAAGTGTATTAGAGCACGTGGCACGGTTGACTGGAGATTGGTTCTCTAAATACTTACCATCAAAAGACAACGAATAACTAATCGGCCTCGTCCGTCGGAGCCTAGAACAATGGTCTTCTCAATATTCCTTCGATGACGACAATGGAATATCGACGCAATCCATTCGAGTGAAGTGCTTAGGTCGAAAAACGACAGTCGCCAAGTTACGCCCTAGCATAGTATCGATGAACTTGGGGGACGTGGCGCGTAGGAGGTGTTGATGAGGGCCCAAATACTCCGCCAAGTGGTGTCACTTCGCGATGTTTCGACACCGCTGGAACTCGTTGACGTTCCCACGCCGCGTCCCGTCCGAGGCGAAATACGGATCAGAATTGCCGCATGTGGCGTCTGCCATACGGAGCTAGATGAAATCGAAGGAAGAACGGCTCCGCCCAACTTGCCGATTGTGCCGGGACATGAAGTCGTCGGTTATGTCGACGAAGTCGGAGATGGCGTCGTAAGTCATCGCGTCGGTGATCGAGTTGGCGTCGGTTGGATTCATTCGTCCAGTGGCGATGAGCGGGAGAACATCAGCCCCAAGTTTCGTGCTACAGGCAGAGACGTTAATGGCGGATATGCCGAGTTTATGACGGTACCGTCGGACTACGCCTATCCGATTCCCTCAAGTTTTTCTGATGCCGAAGCCGCTCCACTATTGTGTGCCGGAGCCATCGGCTATCGAGCCGTGCGACTGACAGGCATCAAGGACGGACGGACTCTTGGCCTGACCGGGTTTGGTGGGTCGGCGCACCTGGTTCTGCAGATGGTAAGGCATCAATTTCCACGGACGAAAATCTTTGTGTTTGCCCGTGATCCGGATCAACAAGTCTTTGCCCGGGAACTCGGGGCTGAGTGGGCAGGACACACTACGGATCGTGCCCCCGTGCCTCTGGACGCCATCATCGACACAACGCCAGCTTGGCAGCCCGTCGTTGAGGGGTTGGCCAATCTGGCGCCAGGTGGGCGGCTGGTCATCAATGCGATTCGCAAGGAGGATGCAGACAAAGAACGACTTCTTCAACTCAGCTACCACGAGCATCTGTGGATGGAGCGGGAAGTGAAGACGGTCGCAAACATCACGCACTATGATATTCGCGAATTCTTGCCGCTGGCGGCTGAGATTTCTCTTCGCTCGACGGTCACTGCTTACCCGCTGGAGGAAGCGAATCGGGCACTCATGGAGTTGAAACAGGGAAGTGTCAAGGGTGCCAAAGTTCTCTTGATGGACTCATAAGGTGATCTAGTCGGGGAATCAGCCGTTTTCCAATACCCACTGGACGGCCAGCTTCATCAATTCCGCGCTATTTTTCGCCCCCAATTTGTGGCGTAGTTTCTCACGGTGAGTATCAATCGTATGGACGCTTAGCTGTAATTGCGCGGCGATAGCCGCCGTAGTTTTGCCATGGCCGATTAGCTGAAACACTTCCAGTTCCCGATCACTAAGACGCTGGATGGGATCCTCGTCCATGGTTGTTTTATTGGATACGACCTGGCTGAGAAGTTGCTGCGTCATTTTAGGACTTAGGTAGCGATCACCTTTGAGAACCGTTCGGATCGCGTCGATTACCTTATCCTGTAGCTCTCGCTTGTTAACATACCCGAGCGCCCCAGCCCGTAGGGCTCGATTCGCATAAAGCGACTCATCAAAGGCTGAGACAACTAGCATCTTCGCGGTCGAATTGCGGGAGTAAATCTCCTTGATCAGTTCGATCCCATTTCCATCTTCCAACTGGATATCCACGAGCGTTAAGTCGGGCGAAAGAGAACGATACTGGGACAAGGCATCATTGATACCGCTTGCTTCCCCACAAACCTCAAGATCTGGTTGACCGTCGATGCGAGCGGCCAATCCTTCGCGGACGATCGGATGGTCGTCAACAATAAGAATTCGGCTGGGAGATGATGTTGAACCCATTCTAGTGTGTCACCTCAAGATTGCCTTCGCGGGAAACAGTGCAGTTGACGAGCGTGCCACCATCTGGACCGGGAACGATCTTGATGACGCCTCCGATCAAACTAGAGCGGTACTGCATGATCTTAAGCCCCGTTCCCAGATTGGATAGCGTTCCCGTTTGAATGCCCCGCCCGTTGTCGATAACTTCCAGCGAGATTGTTCGGTCCGTGCCTACCAGTCGAATATCAATTCGCGAAGCGTCCCCATGCTTCATGGCATTCGTAACCGCCTCCTGAACGATTCGGAATAGATGCGTTGCAACGAAATTGTTGGTCAGGTTGATGTCGCCCCGAAATTCACACGCGCAAACAACTCCATATTGTATGCTGACTCGCTCGGCGAGTTCTTCCAGTGCGGCTCGAAGCCCTTCCGCATCGATCTCCACGGGGACCAGTCCGCGCGAAAGGTTATGGACTTCGCGCGCGGCTTCGCTTATGCCTCGAGCGACGCGGTCAGCCAGCCGAGCCACCTTGGCCACCGTCGGTTGACAGCGAGCCTCCCAGTCGTTCGAATCCGAGAGCATCTCGGCTACGGTTTGTGAGAGTAGGCCCAGCCCGGTAAGTTGTTGCTGAACGCTGTCATGCAGTTCATGACCGATACGACGGTCTTCTTCGGCAGCAATCTCCAGCACTTGTTTTTGCAATTCCTTAAGCGCGGATATATCGCGAATGATGCCGGTGAACAGAGGTGGGGCATCGATTCGGCTGACTGCCAGATGAACGGGAAACGTCGATCCATCTTTCTTTTTGGCGATAACCTCTCGTCCGATGCCGATGATTCGGGCTTCGCCTGTTCGCAAGTAGCGGGAAAGATAATCGTCGTGTTCGCTCCGATAGGGCTCCGGCATCAAAATGCTTACGTTGGTGCCGATCAGTTCCCTTTCTTCGTAGCCGAAGATCCGTAATGTGGCCGGATTGACACCGACTATCATTCCCTTCGGATCGATCGTCACGATGGCATCGGTTGCCGTTTGAAGAATCGCGCGCAGCCGCGATTCTCGTTCGCTAAGTTGACGAGCGGATCTAATCTTCTCGGTAATGTCGCGATGTATGGAAACATAGTTGGTACAGCGGCCTTCCGAATCAATCATCGGTGTACAGATGATTTCCGCGTCATAGGTCGTTCCGTCCTTCCGATAAAAGAGCAACTCCCCCTGAAACGGGCGACGAGCGTGAATTGCCTCGGACACCTCTTCGACGGACTGCGAATCCGTATTTTCTCCGTGAAAGATCTCAGGCGTTTCGCCCAAAAGTTCGGTCTTATGGTACCCAGTAATCCGGCAAATCGCTTCGTTGACAAATACGATGCGCGGACACGAACCATTGAACTCGGTCTTGGTGATCACAACGCCTTCCCCTAGGTGGGCAATTGCTTCGGCAAGCAAACGATGCTGATTCTCGGCATATTGCCGAGCGTCCGTTTCGAGTTTCAAAGAAGCCCTGGTGTAACTGAGCTGGCTGATTCGCAGCAAAGTTGCTCGTAGAATATCCGCATTGATGGGCTTTAGGAGATAGTCGTACGCTCCCTCGCGAAGCGTCTGGACGGCATCTTCAACGTTGGGATTGCTGGCGGCGTATACGATAGCCGCATGCGGGGCGAGCCTTCGCAAGCGGGGAAGTATTTCACGGGCATCTCCGCATGCAAGTTCCGTGTCTAGCAAAATGACGTCTATCTCTTGCCAATCTCCCTGCTCAATTGCCTCATCGAATGATGACGCTAAGCGGACATGGTGTCCATCGTGCTCGATGACGTCTTGAATATGACCGCGCGTATCCGGAGCGCTTTCGATTACGAGCACAGTGAGAGACAGCGTATTTGGTTGAATATCGGACACGCGAACGCCCAATCAAGCATGTGGTCAGTGCACCGCTTCCGCAGCGAAGTAGTTCATCCACGCTCACTAATCATAAGTTGAGCCGTTCCAATATGTAATCACGATCATCAAGTAGTTGTTGGGGCCGCACAATACTCAGCTTCCGCTCCACCCAACTCGGTGGTTTGGTTCGAGGAGTGCATTTAGCGGGAAGGTTGCCCGTATCTTGTTTAACGCTGTTACATGGACCTGATCAGTCGTTCACGGCCTGTTGAAAGTGAGGATGGTGGAAATCACCATGTCGAAATGGAGTTTAACTCGATTTCGAAAACTTCAGAGAATCGTCATATTTTTTCATGGCAAGCAAGACGCTCGACCTCGACCCGTCCGCTAAGGCCCGACAACCAGGCGCAAAAAGATCTGCGTCGAATCAAAACCATGGAGGAGAATCATGTTGGTACTCAGTCGAAAAGCCAGTCAAATCATCCACATTGGCGCAGATGTTACTGTGAAGGTTTTGGGAGTTTCTGGCAATACGGTCCGTTTGGGGATCGAGGCTCCGACGGAAGTTTCCATTCTTCGCGGGGAACTTCGTGACGATGTCGGCCAACAGGATTCCGACGAGAGTTTACCTGGGTCTATCCAAGTACACCCCACTCCGAAGCCGGGCTTGCAGTTCGCTCTTGAAAACGTTCCGGCCTCGGTTATTCAAGTCCCCTAGTTGGAAGAAGACATTCGATGCTTATCCCAAGATCCCGTAACCGAAAGAGCCAGCTACATGCTCATGAAGTTGTAATGCGACTCGTAAGACGCCGGATGGATCAATGCCGATATGGCTTCATCTTTCGAAAAGTCAGCGTCAGTTTTGATGACGGAACGCTTACGTTAACTGGTTGCGTACCGAGCTTTTACCTCAAGCAAAACCTCCAGGAGTTGCTTCGTGACATTCCCGAGGTGAAACAAGTGGTGAACAATGTCGATGTTGTCAGTAGTTGCGGGCTTAGCAGCGTCCGCCGAGAAGATCGGCGATGCTCTTGAAAGCTTGGTGGCTTCCACCATGTTGAAATCAAGTTCTTCTCGATTGGTGAACTGACCAATAAAGGTGAAAATTCAAGCAAAGTTGAACAGTCAGTAAGTTAGCCTTGGCAAACTGGTTTGCCTTGGTTTATTTCTCCGACACATTCAAAAGGAGAAGGCCATGAACGCTCCACTTGCAAGCCGGCAAAGCCGCAGCCTATTCCCCTGGGCTCAAGGCGGCAACCTTCCTGCATTGCGGGAAGAAATGGAACACATGTTTCATCGCTTCTGGGATGAGAATGGTGACATCTGGGGTGGCCAGATGTTGTCACCGGCCCTTGATCTGAAGGAATCGGACAAGGAGATCACCGTTCGATTGGATCTGCCTGGGGTGGAAGCCAAGGAAGTCGACATCCAATTGAATGGAAATCAGTTGGTGATCAGCGGGGAACGAAAAGAGGAAAACGAAGAGAAGGGTGAGACCTATCACCGCATCGAACGCCGAAGCGGACGCTTCTCGCGATCGACGATGCTGCCGTGTGCCGTCGAGGAAGACAAGATCGACGCCATGATGAAAGACGGCATTCTGACCGTCGTGCTTCCCAAATCGCCGGAAGCCCGGTCGCGTCATATCGAGGTGAAGAGTAACTAAAGCCTCGATGGTTGCGCCTCCAACTTGGCAGCGGTTGGCGGCGCAACTTCTTTTTTGACGCCATCCATCTTGGCAATCTATGCTGGGCTTCGTCGAGTTCATCATGCCGCGTTCCGATACGGCAGGGGAACTCAATTTTTGAAAGCGGCCAAAAGGTCGTTCCAGGCGGCAGGTGATCCAGCCATCGCAAGGAGGTAGTAGGTTGCCGAATCTACTATTGCCAATCTTGCAGTATTCGAGCGTATTGATGCTGCTTACCCTCGGCCATCTGGATCAAATCGGAGAAAAGTTCACGAACTTGCGCTGAAGACGTTGATTCGGCTAGATCTCGATAAAGAGCCATAAGCTTGGCGTCGAACGAAAGTACCTGCTCGACAATTTCCTCCGCCGTCATGCCGGGATGGAGATCCATCTCACGCAGTGCTTCATTGATTGTTTCGTCTGCGGAAAACTGAAGCCATGTATCGATAGCTGCTTTGGCATTGGCCTCTTTTTCATAACGTCGGAGAGCAATATTGAAGGCCTCTTCGTGGCGTCCAACGTAATCCAGTAGCAATTGCAAACGTGTGTCAGGCTCGCTCGCGGAAAGTTGTTTGCAAGCCTTATTCAGTTGGTGATGTACGGCTCGGACGTGATCCAAGATGTCTTTGACCTGTTTTGATGGCATCGCAATGTCTCCGGGGCCCAAACCTCTCGGTTGTTATTGTGCCGAGAGTTGCTGAACACAATGGGAACTAGGTGTATGAACATTGTTCACTAAATGGCCTGCATGCGATACGGAAAGTGCAAAAGGAGTGCCAAGAAGCTTCTAGCAAACTTCCTCTCTAATTGACGGCGTTTCTGACGTCCGTCTGAAATCCTGGTGGGCGAATCCGCACATAAATTGTCAATGAGTGAACCATTCCGCCCGCTCCCACCGATGCGCGGGTCCGTCCATGATGCTCGATTGCCGACGAACAAGCTCATGATCTAAATGAACCCAAGCGCACTTCGAGATCGTCGGGGCAGCGTGCCATAGGCAAAGACAGTACGGAGAGTTAGTTTACTTGTTGGGGCTGGTATTCTCGATCCGTGGTGATCAGCCACTGATCAAATTCGAATCCGTCTTCGCGCATCGAGAACTCGATCGTGTGTCGACCAGGTTCTTTAATATCGAGAAAGATCTTGTAAGGCTCTCCACAATGATTCTTGGCGGTGCGCTGTTTGCTTTCCCAACGCCAGCTGTTCTTGCCTTGGCACCACTGCATACGTTGACCACTTTCTGGCCACTTGCCATCTAGGCCAACATGAATACCGTTGTCTTCGGACCCCGTCGAGTAAGCACGAACCCAGACGTAATATCGGCCCGGGTTTGAGATTTGAACCGGATACGTAAGCACGGCGACCGTGCCGGGCTCATTGGCAAAACTCTCGCCTTCAACCAACTTGTCGTCATGTGTCCGCCGGGTATCTGGTAAGACCTCTAGATAAGCGTTTCCGCTGGCATCTTTCCAATGGGCATCGTCCCCATCTGGCGTTACGTCTATCGAAACCCTATTTGAGATAAGGTGAAATGCGCGATGTTTCGTTTTTTTCTGATCGGTGAACGCTTCAGCCTCCACGATCAGAAGGCCGTCTTTCTCAAAAGAGACGGCGTCACGGTCCGCCGATAGCGATGTGCGACTGAGAATGTCGCCGCCAAGGGCCAGAAGTAGCATAGGAAGAATCGAAAGGGAGAGTCTTCTTAACATGGCGTGGGGCTCGTGTTTCAACGTCAAATCAAAGTGATGGTGGATCTCGTTGGGCGAGAATTATCCAAGGTGGTCAGCAATCGCAGCTGCGACGTCGCTTGTCGTGGAGTTGCCGCCAATATCCTGAGTCTTGACGCGGCCTTCCTGGAGCGTGCGGATGACGGCCTCTTCGATCAATACGGCAGCTTGCTTGGCATCGGGATCTTTGTGTTTGTCTCCCAGCCAATCGAACATCATTGCGGCGGAAAGGATTGTTGCGATCGGGTTAGCTAAGTTCCGGCCAGCGAGGTGGGGGGCCGAACCGTGTGAGGGCTGGAACAACCCATGCCTTGGGCCAATCTCTGCGGAAGGAGCCATGCCAAGTCCGCCAACCAGCCCCGCACCAAGATCCGAGAGAATATCCCCAAATTGATTCTCCATCACGAGAATATCGTAAGCGCTGGGATTCTGTACCAGATAAAGCGCCATCGCGTCGACGTATTGGGCATCGAACTGAACGTCGGGATATGCCATCGAGGTTTCGGACATCACTTTCCGAAAAAAAGCAAAGCTCCGAAACACATTGGCCTTATCGACGCAAGTAACCATTCGCTTACCGTCTGAGGGACGGCCTGATCGTCGGCTGGCAAGTCTAAATGCGAACTCGGCCAGACGGGAAGTAGCGTTACGAGTAATCACAATCGAATCGGTCGCGACTTGATCGTGCACCACGCATCCGCCGCCGAACGAAGCGAAAAGGCCTTCCAGATTTTCGCGTAAGATAACCAGGTCAATGCTCGCATCGCTCTTCAGCGGAGTCGGTACGCCTGGGTATGACTTGACGGGGCGAACCGCCACGAAGAGATCCAGTTCTCTCCGTAGTCCCATCATCATTTGCGGCTGAACTTCGGTACCGTCAATTTGGCGCACGTCCGGCAAGCCAATCGCGGAAAGGAGCACGGCATCGGCACTTCGGCACGCCTCGAGCGCGGCCCTTGGCAGGACCTCGCCCGATTTTCGATAGTGCTGAGCGCCGGCTTCATGGGTTTGCAATTCGATGCCAAGGTTCGGGAGTACCCTTGGCAGGCTATTCACGATATGAACAGCCGCATCCATCACCTCGGGACCTATTCCATCCCCAGGTAGGAGTGCGATCGTATATTTTTTCTGGAGGTTTAGACGCTGTGCCGATACGTCACCAACACTTTCAATCACGAGGATGACCTTTCAAGTAGATCTTGGCATTGTTCTGGAGTAAGGGAGCTGGCCTTTTCATTTTTGAGAAGCAAAACAAGTTTGGCCGTTTCCTCCATTTCCTCGATTCCGGCGACCGCCGAATCGAGAGTTGAGCCAGAGAAAAGTGGACCGTGATTTGCTAGTAGCACAGCCCGGTATTGTGAAGCAATCTTGCCTACTGCGTTTCCCAACTGCGCGTCACCAGGTGGATAGTACGGTGCGCGAAACACGCGTCCCACCTTCATGACGAAGTAGGCTGTCAGAGGTGGAATGACATTTTCCGGGTCAACATCCTGAAGACAGGATAAGGCAACCGAGTAGGTAGAATGCAGATGTACCACGGCATCATCGCGTTCTCGCGCACCATACATGGCCAGATGCAAAAAGGCCTCTTTGGAAGGCTTATCTCCTTCCAGCAGCGACCCGTTCAATGACACCTTCGAAATCCGTTCCGGATCGATTTTTCCCAGCGAACAATTGGTCGGCGTGATCAGCATTCCGTCAGGCAAACGTACGCTTATATTGCCGGATGTTCCTACGCCGTAGCCACGATTAAAGAGAGACTTGCCGTACTCGGAAATCTGTTCGCGCAATTCACGTTCGCTCATGGAAGCATCTCCAAGGCAGAACGGAAGAAGTGATCGTCTCCGAAATTGCCTGACTTGAGGGCGATCGCCAGCGCTGGATCGTCTATTGTTTCCATCCATGGGACGCCTGGAGCAATGGCAGGACCAATCCGAAATCGAGTCGCGCCGAGCGCTCGTACAACCGCACCGGCAGTTTCACCTCCGGCAACGATCAACTTGCGAAGTCCATCGGCAACCAAGGCGCGGGCCAGGCAGCCCATCGTTTCTTCAATTGCTGCGGCAGTACGCTCAATACCCAGTTGGCTTTGAAGTGATTCGACTTGTTCTGGTGGTGAGGAACTGAAAATCAATGCGTGGCTGTTGGGCAACTGCATCTTAGCCCAATTAACGACTACATCGACCGTCAGGTCACCACGAACCAGCGCTGCGACATCCAAACACAAGGAAGGCCATTCACTCGGCCAGGACTTCACCTGTTTTCGCGTTGCTTCCGAACAACTCCCCGCAAGCACGAGAGCGTTGCCGCTAGCCGATGGTGGGGCTGCCTGGCATCGCAGTGATGACGCTTTGCCCACCTTTACGTAAGATCGTGGTAACTTCAAGCCAAGGCCGGAGCCGGAGGTGACAAGCGGCAACTCTGCTGCCACATCCGCAATGACTTGGAGATCGGCATCATTAATCGAATCGATAACCAGCAGTCTTTTCTGTTGGCTGAGGTTGACGTCAATCTCCTTCTCGATCGCGGCAGGGCCGCAGGCAACGACGTTGTGAGGAATCAAGCCGACACGATATTGCGATTGACGCTGAAGCACCAACGTCAGATCGGACGCCTTCATGGGGTTAAGTGGATGATTCTCCATACCACAGCGGTTGAGCAGCTTTCCCTTAACGAAAAGGTGGCCGCAATAGACGGTTCGTCCGTTCTCAGGCGTTGCCGGGCAGAATAGCGTGTAAGGGGTCGCAAGAGCTTCCATCAATGCTTCGGCCACAGGACCAATGTTCCCTTCGTCGGTCGAATCAAACGTTGAACAGTACTTAAACAAGAATTGCGTAACGCCACAGTTTTGAAGTACTCGGAGCGCCTTGAGTGATTGTGCGACCGCCTGCTCTTTTGGCAAGGAACGTGTTTTTAAAGCAATAACGACCGCGTCTACTGCATCAACATCCTTCAACTCTTGATGCTCTCCGAACCAAAGCTGCGTGCGCATGCCGCCAACAGTCAATGCACTCGCAAGATCGCTGGCACCTGTGACGTCGTCGGCAATGCATCCCAAAATTGGCGGCATACAGTTGGTTTACCTGAGGGGCGTTTGTGTGTTGGATTGGATCGCGATGGCTCGTACCGGACATCCATCTCCGCTTTCGATGCGTAGAGGAAGGGTGATGAATTCAACTTCATCGCGAGTCAACTGATCGAGATTGGTCAGTCCTTCGACGATGACGATGTTGCCTTCGAGGAGAATCCGGTGTACTTCCGTTAACTCATCCAGATTGTTTACGTCGGCAACGGATGGCGGTTCCACGCCAACAAGTGCGACCTGTTTTTCAACAAACCATCGAGCGAGTTCTGGGGAGATTCGCGGAAGTTCATTGCGATACTTGGACGTCCCCAGATTCCTGTGCCAGTCAGTGCGCAAGAGCACGCGATCCCCTGCATTAATTGTCCCGGTAGCTTCCGTTATCCGCTCTACCGTGAGTAGTTCTTTGGGAATGACCGGCGTCAAGTCGATGACTTTTGCCGTTCCAATGAAGGGTTCAAGTGGCATCTGGTCGATGCTTGTCCCCTGCGTTAGGAAGTGTTTCGGAGCGTCCATATGCGTTCCGCAGTGGGAATACAACGAAATCGTTGTCGCGTTCCAACCATCCTGGTCAACCGTCTTGCATGCTGTAATCTCGGCTCCCGGCAGACGGTTATTTATCGGGATGCTTAAGTCAATGATTTGGCGGCTGGGTTGGTGATGCTCGATACGTACTGGACGATTTCGTGCGGCAGAGTCATACGCGGACTCCACGATCCGCAGATTGGCAAGATAGTCGTTACCACTGGTCTCAAAGAGATTGCCCGTTTGTAGGCAGTCTATGAAGTGCCTTTGGGCTGCCAGTACGCAGTCCCCCGCGAAGCCGGTTCGTGGTGCCTCGAATTCGTGTCGTTTCGGGGTGTCTCCGAGTCGGGCGACGGTGATTTCACCTTCCTCATTGACCCAGATCGATCCCTCGTTGCCTTCGAGAACGAATGTGCCAAAGGTATAACGAGGATCAGTGCAGAGCGATTCGTTGTACCTATTCGCATCCCAGGTACCCATTGCTCCGCTGGCAAAGCGAATCAAAAGGTGAACGGCGTCTTCTCCCTGAATAGCCTTGTTGAGACGCTTCGTCGTGCAAAACACTTCGTCGATCTCACCGGCAAGGTAACGGAACGTATCGATGAAATGGACGCCTGTCTCTTGAATCAGGAATCGCTGCATGTCTCGAAAGTAAGGTTGTCGACCAAGGTAAGCTTCGTCTCCCCAGCCGTCTCCCAGACGAGTGTGGCAACTGATCGTATGCAATTGGCTACCAATCACTCCCGCATCTAGCAGTGACTTGACAGCGCGATGCCAAGGCTGGAAGCGAAAGTTCTCGTGGACCATGAGGCGAATGCCAGATCTTGCGGCAACGCTTACGATTCGCTCGGCGGTTTCCAGGTTGGGGGCTAAGGGCTTTTGGCAAATCACCGGCAAGCGATGTCGTGCCGCCATCTCCACGAGATCCAAGTGGGAACTAGGAGGAGTTATGATGTCGACGAAGTCCGCTCGCGCCGACGATAGTGCCTCGTCCAGTGAGGTGTAGGTGCGCGCAACGGCAAACTCGCTTGCCATCGCCTTGGCGGCTGATGAGTTTCTATCGCAAATTGCGACAATCTCCGCGTCTTCCATCCGTCTCCACGCGTCGAGATGGAAGCGAGAAAAGTAGCCTGCACCGACGCAGATTCCTTGAAGCGTTTTCATGAGACGCACATCACCTTCTCGGCCGTACGGCTTTCGACCGGCTGCAAGGATCGATGCGGGTTCACTCCAAGCCATGCCAAAATGGCTATGACACTTAAGCCGGCCGCCAGGAAGAAGAATGGGACATTCGACCCGGTCCAGGCCGCCAGGTAGGGAAAGGCAAGCGCCGTGATGAACGAGCCGACATTACCAGCCATGTTCATCGTGCCAGAAACGACGCCTGAATTCCGCTTGCCAATGTCGATGCAGAAAGACCAGGACGGAGCCAAGGTCATATCGGCACCAAAAATGGCTAGACTGAAGAAGAGGATTGAACTCCAAGGGGAATTCGCCCAGACACCGCAGACAAGGCCAATGGCTGCGCAAGCAAAGCCTAGTATTGCCGGGCCTCTGCGAGACCATGTCCAACTTCCATTACGGTAGATTCGGTCGACGAGCCAACCTGATAGCCAGTTTCCCATTGCTCCGCAAATAAGTGGAGCTGAAGAATAGAGGCCAGCTTCCAAGGTGCTCAAGGAGTAGGTCTCTTTAAGGTGCGGGAAAAGCCACGTGAGGCAAAAGAAGAAGGTGAAGTTCGAGCAGAAGTATTGGAGCGAAATAAGCCACATATTTCGTGAGCGGAGCATCGCGTTTGCGAGGCCTTGATCCGTTGCGTGATCCTGCTTCGAGGGAATCTGACGTGTGGCCAGGATTTCGTCTCGCTCCCACGAAGCAATAGTGGGATGCTCTGCAGGATCATCGCGGAAGAACCAATACCAGCCAATTGCCCAGAGGAAACCGACCACCATCAAAAGGAGAAAGCAGTTACGCCAGCCGAGGGATGCAATCAACATAGCGATGATAGGTAGCGCGAACGCCGCCCCGAGCCGTGAACCCGAGAAATTGATTCCTTGAACCAGCCCCCGATTATCCATGGGAATCCAGGAGAAAACGGCTCGAGACATGCCTGGAAACGCTCCGGCCTCTCCCGCGCCAAACAGAAATCGGGTAACCAGCAAGGGAACAAAGCCAAATACCAATCCAGTCAAACCAGTAAAAATCGACCACGAGACGACAATTGCCGCGAGAATCCTACGAGGTCCGAACCGATCGGCCAACCAGCCACCAGGCGTTTGGAACAAGGCATATCCCAACGCGAACGCCGACATCGCCCAGCCCATCTGCTGGCGGCTTAAGAGAAGATCGTTCTCCATCTGAACTGCCGCTGCCGAGATACAAATTCGATCGACATAAAGCAGAACCGACAACGCGAACGTTCCTCCGACGATCATATGCGTCCGGCGGATATACAACGAATGCTCCTTACGTGAAACTGAATCAGCTCGTCGAGTCGTAGATTACTGAGGAAGTTTGATCTCAAAGTTCTTTTGAGATTCTTCAATGGTGACTTTGAGAGGTGGATTCTTTTTAAAGTACTTGACGACGTTCTTTTGTAATTCCGTCGGGGGAACGCTTCCGTCGTCCGTTGGCGAAACCCAGTACGCGCTAATCTCTTGCGGACCCGGTTCAATTCCATATTGGTCGATGCTGTATTGCATGCGGAACTTGCCGTTCTCGTCGGTGGTAGCCTCACTGGCACGTCCCCCTTGCGGTTTGAAGGAGACAATCATTTGCGGCACCGGCTGACCCTCGTAAGTAAGAACCCCTTCAACCGGCACTACGTCGTACTTTCCACCACCACAACCTGCGATCGCGATGAGCCCAACGACAACGATTGCCCACCGTATTTGAAAAGCCATATTCATGTAAATTCTCAGCATATGTTCGGTAAAAGCAAACTGGGAGCGACTGATTTAAACCGCCCTCAGTGACATGAAAGCCTCTAATAGTCGCCGACCGGTGAACCATCGTTGATCGCGGCAAGACGCTCGGTGACGGTGTTGATATTTCCGTCTCCGTCGCCCCCGTAGGCCCATTCAATCGTCTCCGGAAGGAATCGGACAGAAGCGTCACCCAAAGCGACATTGACACCGCCAGGATGCTGGCTGGAAAGCCCTTCCTGACGCGACCACAACTGCACCGAGTTATTGTCAGGATTGCTGAAGTTGATTCCGCCTTGGGCGCCATTGATGGGGCCTCGGAAAGTGAACCAGATGTCCTCATGGCAATCTTCGTGGCTGCCGGCCAGGCAACCGACCCACGTACCTGGATAGAATCGAATATTACCCTTCAACGCATAGGTGCGTTCTCCAAGCATCAACGTGTTGGTCGTGCCATCGGTAATATCGCGAAAGGCCAGGGCTGAGGCCTGCGAACCACCCCCTGTATAGCGGAACATGCCGGTAGCGATTCGGTTGTACTGGCCGTTATCCCAGACGCGGGAACGATTGTGCCCGAAGCACCCGTTATAGTTCGATTTTGGAGCCAGATTGGCTGGTGAAGATTCGTACGGATTGCCGCCCGTTCGCGAGAACTTGGAGCTGTCGTTGACTTCTGGTCCGGCATCGGATGGGCAAATGAACCCATCGAGCACCAAGGACTTATTGTCTAACGTAATGCCCGTCGAGGCACTCTTCTTGACGTAGTCGTCCAACGCGATTTTGCCAACACCCAGGCGATCTGCCATGTTCTGCTGTTCGATGAATGGAAGTAGTAGTGCGCCCCAACCCCAACTTGCATTCCCTTGATCTCCTGCCCCGGTCGAACTGTTGGCTACCGTGATGGCACCAGCGGGCAGCGAACCAAAAGTATCGTGGTAGTTATGAATTGCCAGTCCCAACTGCTTGAGCTTATTGGTGCACTGCATTCTGCGGGCGGCTTCACGAGCTTGTTGAACCGCGGGGAGCAGCAGCGCGATAAGAACCCCGATGATGGCAATCACGACAAGCAACTCGACTAAAGTAAAACCTCTACGAGACATAAGATGAACTCCGACTTAAGAAGATAGCGAATTCATCAGAGGGCATTATGGCGAGTCAAATCGGAGTGACTCGCCAGAGGCCCTCTGACAGGAGATGAGAAGAGTTTTGATAAGTTAGTTCAACGCGATGAGTTGTCGCAAACGGCTTACCTGCGCAACACGGCGAGCCAGTCTTGGCTGGCGTCCTCGGGGGGATTGCCGAGTGAGACAACCGTCCCCCCTTTGACCTCCGTGACGCTTCCAGGTTGTAGCTTTCCTCCGGTACGAGGATTAAACCAGCTGACTTGATAGGCCTGGTTATCCTTGGTGAGGTCGAGCTTGGCCTGACCGCCTGCGCCGAGGTAGGCGAGATAAATGGTTCCTGGTTTGGCAAAACAATACGTGACTTTGGAACCAGAATCACTTTCCAGTCGTTGGTCCATGTTCTTCATATCCCAGAAGGGGATGTCATTTTGCTGGAAGAAATCCAAGGCGATTCGGCAGTAATCCCACGACTTGTCCCGGCTGCGGAAGTCTTCGCAGACCAGGTCGTTCTGAGGCAGTTGGTAGCCGAAGTAGTACTCGACGCCTGCTCCCCCTGCCATTAATGTGCCCCAAAGCGTTTGCTTGCGGATGTCGTGCAGGTCGTACTGCTTGCCGTTTTCACCGGCCTTGCCATCCTTTCCTTCATATCCAGGATCAGCGGGAACGCCGAACGATGCCGGGCCTTGTTCGTCGTTGGCACAGACCCAAGGTCGGCCTGCCTTGTCGGATTCGGTTACCCAATGCAAGGTTCGTTGGTGAGCCTGGTTCCAGCCATTTTGCAGCGATACCCCAGTTAGCACGGATTGGTCACCGATCAACTGGGAGTAGACCTTGTCCTGTTGATTGGGAAACGTATGGATCACGATATGGTGATCGTAGGGATCGACGTCCTTGATGTACTTCGCCATGTCGCGTTGTTGCTTGGGAGTTTGAGTGTTCTCTTCTCCCAGGTTCCAGTTCAGTGCAAGCTCGTGGCCGAATCGGGCAACCAGTTCACGGCAATACAACTTTCGCTCCGGCCCCAAATCTCCTTTGTTTAGTGATGTGGGCACGTTGTCATCCATCTCGGTTTCCTGCATTTTGAAGTGCAGGTAAACACCCTTGGACTGCGCGTGATCGAAGACGATTTGCCACTGATCAAGCTTCGAGCAGTCGTAGTGAAGTTGATCGTCGCGAGCGACGAATGGCCAAACGTTGTCGCCGTCGCCGCCGGCGTTATAAGGAAGGAACGAGACGACATTACAGCCCTTGTTGGCGATGTAGTTGACGGCTCCGATCATTCCCTTTCCTTTGCCATTTTTCCAGGTGGGATCTCCTGCGTTCCAATCCTTGACGTGTGCCTTCCAGGTTTTCAGGGGGACGTTCTTCTTCTTGGCAATGGTGTCGTCGAAGTCCTCATAGGCGAGAAACGTTTCCGGGGCATCAGGGCCTGCCTTCAAGAAGTATTCGCCTGATCCGGCAAACTGAAGGTAATGCTTGCCCACGTAAGACAGACGACCTTTGCTACGAAAGTCTCGACCACCCTTGTCACTCGGGGCAATTTCGAAGCTTCCGGAAACACCGTCGAACGGAGGCACCGGTTTGGCCTTAGCGGAGTCGTCGACGGCCGCGAGATCACCTTGAACGAAAGAGATCTTATAGGTCCACTTGCCAGGCTTGTCGGGGGACAAATGGGCTCGCCATTGGTTGCCGGATTTTGCTGAAGTCTCGGCGGCGTTGCCGTCTGCCGCGAAGTAGCCAGGCACCCGATAGTGAGGGCTTCCCGACTCATGTTGGAAATCGACCGTCATACGGTAATCGGTAAATGGATTGGGGCTTGAATCCGTTTCGTGGGCTCGTGGACCATCGGTGGTGAGCGTCACTTTGTGCCAGGCCTTCAATTCCCCGTCTATCGAGGGAGTGTCAGCTTGAACAGAGTGTAAGCCCACAAAAAGCACGGCGAACACGGCACCCGTGAACGTAAGATACTGCCGCGTCGAAAGCCAAGTAGGTGGAGTAAAACGGCGATGAGGCATTTCCGAGAATCTCCGAGAAGTTTGATGGGAATGGATTGACCTTGATTGTAGACAACTTTTAAATTTGAATATCTCAAATAATCCAAAAACATTGTTAGGATATACCTAATGATGGCGATCGGACGGTTCAAGCTTCTCTTCTGATTTTTCAAGGTGTCCCGACGTGATCCCTTCCGATGTGGATAAAGCCAACGAATTGGTCGTCCAGCAGTTGCGTTCGTTCTGTTTGGTGTATGAGAACCACAGTTATGCCACCGCTGCCCGTAAGACGGGGCGATCCGTACCAACCTTGTGGGAGCAGGTTCGATCGGTCGAGAAGCGCTACGAGGTTGTTCTATTTCGTCGCAAAGGGCGCAAGATCGAACCAACCGCATCGGCAGAGGTGCTTTACACTTCCCTTCGACCACTACTGGCCGGGATTGATTCCACCTTTGAGAGGATCCGCGAGTTCAACACGCTGGGTGCGGATACGGTCACGCTGGTTACCGGCGTGAGGATGATGTGCGAAGAGCTTGGCGCGCCCCTGGCCAAGTTCCACAAAGAACTTCCCCAGGTTCGTTTGCGTTTGGTTCATGGCGACGATGACACGGCGGTGCGCATGATTTCGGAGGGCACCGCCGACCTGGCTTTGACACTGGAGCGTGGTCCGGAACCGAAGGATTCGTTAGTGACCAGCGAACGTGCCTACACGATTGATTACCTGGCCATTTTTCCGGAGGATCACCCGCTCAACCGAAAGAAGAGGTTAGGCCTTGAAGAGTTGATTCGGTATCCGATCATCATCGGCCACCGCGCAACCTCGGGCCGTGTATTGTTCGAGCAAACGTTGCATCGGGAAGGGCTGACTACCAAATTGAATATCGCGGCGGAGACAGATAACAGCGCGTTTACCATCTCTTGTGTCCGAGCTGGTATGGGAGTGGGTATCGTGGCCGGCCAGGCGGTCGAGAGCCCTCTGACATCCCGGCTCGCCAAGCGATCGTTGTCACATTGCTTAGGACAGGCCTACATCGCATTTCGACGAAAGAAGGGACGAGAGCCGACCAAAGTGGTTCGTGCGATTATGGATTTAATCCAAGAGGATCTCGCCTAACGCGACGCGCATTGCCCAAGTGACTTCCGGTTCCTACTGAAGGACAAGCACATACTTGGCGAATCAGTCACAGGAGGACATTACTTCCCCGAGGCATTCCAGCCTGGGTGAGGTACGTGAGCTGCGTCCATGTAACCCTCTAATTTCTTCACCACGTCAGGATGCTCACCCGCAACATCGTGCGCCTCACCTACATCGGTGGACAGATCATAGAGTTCAAGCTTTCCACCGGGCCACGCATTGTTAACCCCTTTCCATTTTCCTGCTCGAACAGCTCGTTTGCCCCCGCGTTCGTAGAATTCCCAATAGAGGTATTCGTGAGTTCGTTGCTTTGCGGCATGACCTGTGAGGGTGGGAACGAAGCTGATTGAGTCGAGTCCTTCCTTGGCCTCTACCCCGGAAAGCTCGCAGCATGTGGCCATCAAATCGCCGAAGTAACCAATGTGATCGGAAACCTGTCCTGGCGCGATGGTTCCCGGCCAGCGAACGATCATCGGGACACGAACTCCACCTTCGTAGAGATCACGTTTCATGCCTTGGAGTGGCCCGTTGGGGTCGAAAAGATCAACCGTGTGGCCGCCTTCATTGTGAGGGCCGTTGTCGCTGGAGAACATCACGACGGTATCCTTGGCAATTTGCAACCGATCCAAGAGATCGAGGATTCGACCTACATCGGCATCCATACGCGTAATCATCGCGGCCTGGCCTTTGTCTTGGTCTTTCCAATCCTTGTCGGCGTAGATTCCAAAGTCAGGAACTTCCTGCCCGTTGCCTGTTCCTCGGGTCCCTTCGTTGTTGGCGTGAGGAATCGTCAAAGACAGGTAAAGAAAGAACGGCTTGGCTTCTTGCTTCGCTTGCACTTGGATGAAGGCCATGGCATCGTCAACGAACAAGTCATGACTATAGTCAAGCTTCTTTGTTGCCCAGCCGCCGCGGAATCCTCCGTAGGAGCGATCATTCTCGTGGACGACGTTTCGCAAAGGGACTTTCTCTTCATTCCGCCACAGGAACTCCGGATAGTAATTGTGGGCATGGACTTGGTTGAGGTAGCCGAAGAAATGATCGAAGCCCTGGCGTCGTGGCAGACCTTTTCGCCCACCGGGAGCGTCATCTCCCAGACCCCACTTGCCACACAATGCGGTGGCATAGTTCGCTTGCTTCAAAGCTTCCGCGACGGTGAAATCTTCGTCCCGCAGCGACTGCCGCGTCATGTCCGGCCCGCCTGCATTTCCGCGGACATGGACATGTCCCATATGCAGGCCTGTCATAAGCACGCAGCGTGAAGGCGCGCACACCGTGCTGCCTGCGTAGAAATTCGTAAAACCCATCCCTTCGTTCGCCATACGATCGAGTCTCGGCGTTTGAATCAGCTTCTGACCGTAGCAGCCAAGCTCGCCGTATCCGAGGTCATCGGCCAAGATGAAAATGATGTTCGGACGAAGGGGCTCTTCTGCCTGAATGGTACTAATCGAAACGAGCAGGAATAGAAAAGCGAGGGGGGCAGATAGCTTCATCTGGGGCTGCCTATCGTGGAGGAATTTGCACTCGCCAGGCGACTTGTCGACGACGAGTGGTGCTACTGGGTTGGATTGAGACTTGGCAATTCGATCAAAGCGTCGCGATCGCAAGTCAAATCGCCATCCATTAGTTTTAACTCAGCCATCTGTAGAAAGGAAATCTTCTGTTCGACCGTTCGCTTTTCCGCCGGAGGGGAGGGGTAGGGGCGATTCGGTTCCGTATGGTAGAAGATGAATGCTCGATCATCGACAACGGCGACGCTTGGATGCGACGACTTCGACATGTAAGAGCCGTATTAGATAACGAAGCACAGATGAGGGGCACGATTCGATCGGCGGTATCGGGACATAGATGACACCGCCAAAGGAGAATGGGCCGCGAGATCGTGGTCTTGCAAGAACAGCCTGGCTTTGTCGCGACTGAGTGAGATCGTGCGTCCGAGAACAAACACATTCGATGATGAATGCTCGCGGATAGCGATCTTCCACTCACAAGCCAACTAGAGGTTGTGGTGGGTCACAACCTCTAGCCGTACGACTTGCTTACAGCCAATTCTTACGGCTCGATCGCATCAAGCGTCGTTGCCGACAAGGCCGCCTCGCTAGGTAGCGGGGGCAGGCTGTCTTCTTCAGGCGAGAGTTCCTCAGGCATGTCCTCGGGCGTTGGGACGTCGATGACTTCGCCTGGCAGGTAAGGGGTCGTCAGGCAGCGAATGTCCTTGTAGGTCGTACCTTGGCTGGTGAGTAGGTAACCACCACCCAATGCCTGGTAAGCATTGACGATCGCCGAGAGCTGCTGCTGCTTGGTTTCGATCAGGTCAACGCGTGCTTCCAGCAAGTCTCGTTGCGAGAACAGAACGTCGACGTATTCCGATCGGGCATTCTGGAAGAGATTCGTGGCAACTTCGACCGACTGTTCGAGAGCCGCGACCTGGCTTTGCTTGATTTCCACGCTCTTGCGGTAGTTCTCAACCTTAGCCATGCGATTGACCACTTCGGTATAGGCGTTCAAGACCGTACGCTGGTAATCGTAAACGGCTTGCAACTGCCGTGCATTCGCACTCTGATATTCAGCCCGGATGGCTGCCTTGTTAATTAGAGGAGCGACAAGCTCACCGGCCGTGCTGGCGATAAAGGCGCCCGGATCGAACAGGTATCGAGGGTTGAATGCCTCGTAACCAACACTCGCCGTGATATCAAATCGCGGGAAGAACTGGGCTCGGGCGACTAAGACATCCAGACCGGCCGCGGAAAGTTCACGCTCGGCGGCGCGAATGTCGCGTCGATTCTGCAATAGCTGAACAGGAACGCCAACGCCCAGCATGCTCGAGTCGAGATTGACAAAGTCCCACGAGGTTCGCTGAACCGGCTGAGGATATCGACCGCAAAGGAAGTTGATTTTGTTTTCGATCTCGATGATGTCCTGCTGCACGATCAGAAGCTGGCTTTCGTTCTTGCGAACTTCCGCGATAAATCGCTGGACTGCCAGTTCGGTGCCGCGGGCCGCTGCCTTCTGAGCTTTGGCGACTTCAAGACTTTGCTTTTGAATCGCGATCGTTTGATTTAAGTAGACCATTCGCTGATCCAATGCGGTGAGTTCGTAGTAGTTCTCGGCGATCTCGGCGACAAGGCGCGTCACGAAGTAGTCTCGCACTTCCACGGCCTCGGCGTATCGCTGCATCGCCGCATCGCGGGCGTTTCGCAGTTCGCGCCAGATGTCGACCCGCCAGAAGAGGTTCGCCGTCAAGCCGACGTTCGGCAACGGATCAGGAAACTCGCCGCCGCGAGGAGTGAGGAGTTGTTCTTCCGCGGCACCCAGCGGAGTCCATTTACTGGTCCGATCAAAGCCCCCCTTCGCCCCAACGCTGACAAACGGAAGGTATGCACCACGGCGAGCCAGGATCTCGTTGCGAGCGACTTGGATCTCTTGGTTGCGAATCTTCAACTCCTGATTGGAAGCCAGGCCTTCGGCAATGAGTTGGGCTAGTGCCTGGTCGTTGAAGAACTCGTAGACGCCAACGTTGGCTACGTTATCCGTACTCGTCTTTCCTTTGTAGTCGGTGGGAATGTACGGGTTGGGATCGACGCAGCAGAGCTTGGGAATGCCGCACCCTGATAACCATGGCAGAGTGAAACAAGCAATCAAGGTTACAACAAGGTACGTCTTAGCCCGCAAGATCGCTTTCTGCGCGCAAGAAGATCTCGGTCTCATGTGTGAGCCCTTTATGGCGTCATGCCAATTTGCAACATCAGAATGTGAAGTGTGGGGTTATGCCGCTTCGTCCACGAATGGTCCTCGGACCCCCGGCGCAGAAAAAGCCACATAACTGCTATCGACAGAAAATCGATACCATTAGATATATTGCTCCCCTGCCGCTTCGAACGGACTTAAATTGCCCAGTTTTACATCTGGGTTTGGGGGATGCATAGGGAAACTGCGAGGTTCGCCTTCTGCATGCCATTAGCAGAGCACCACATATTGATAAAAAAAGCCTCGCTACACGCAAATTGTGTAGCGAGGCTTTGTGCTCGAGTTGCTAAAACAGTTACCCAGACGACTAGAAACCTTGATGCTCCCCGTGTGGGTTTTCTCGTTCGAAAATCTCACTTAGCGGCTCGTCGTGCTCGTCGCGAATGAGTTTCTTTCCGTCCGAAATTTTAGCGAACAGGTAATATAGACCGGGAATAACGAGAACGCCGACCAAGGTACCTAAGAGCATACCACCGACCGCCGTCGTACCGATCGTTCGGTTACCGATTGCACCAGGACCGGTTGCCCGAACCAAGGGAATCAGACCTGCGATAAACGCAAACGACGTCATCATGATCGGGCGGAAACGCAGCTTGCTACCATCGATGGCAGCATCCTTGATGCTTAGGCCTTCGTGACGGCGCTGGACCGCGAATTCAATAATCAGAATCGCGTTCTTTCCTAAGAGGCCCACGAGCATCACCAAACCAATTTGGGCATAGACGTCGTTGGCCAGTCCCATGGACTTCAGGAACAAGAAAGATCCAAAGACACCGATGGGCAACGAGATAATCACCGCCAGCGGCAAAAGGAAGCTTTCGTACTGCCCGACCAGCACCATGTACACGAAGATGACCACGATCAGGAAGATCCAAATGGCTTTGTTTCCTGCTTTCGCTTCGTCGTAGGCAAGACCGCGCCAGTCGATATCGAAACCGTGGGGCAAGGTCTCGGCAGCCACTTCTTGAATGGCCGCGATTGCTTCACCACTACTATAACCAGCAGCCGGTGCCCCTTGGATAGGAGCGGTCGGGTACAAGTTATAGCGGCTGATTTCGTTGAGCCCTTGCTTCTTCTCAATTCGCATGAAGGAGGAATAGGGGACCATTTCCCCTTCCTCATTCTTCACGAACATGTTATCCAAGTCTTCCGGGTAGCGCCGGAACTCAGGCGCTGCCTGGACATAGACTTTGTAGAACTGGCCAAAGCGGACGAAGCCCTGTTCCCAGGTACTACCGACGACGATGGACAGGTTGTCCAGGGCATCGCGAATCGAAACCCCTTTCTGCATGGCCACGTCGTTGTCGATGATGATCTCGTACTGCGGATAGTTCGCAGCGAAGAAGGTGAACAGACCTTTGAGTTCCTTGCGTTGCTCGAGGGCAGCCATGAACTTGTCCGTTTCCTCACCAAGCGCCTGGTAGTCGCCGCTGTTGGTTTTGTCTAACAAATTCACCGAGAAACCACCCGCGGCACCAAAGCCTGGAACTGCCGGGGGCTCAAAGAATTCGAGCTTCACGTTGGCGATCGCCGTGCCGCGTTTTTCAAGTTCCTCGATGATTTGCTTCGAGGTACGTTCGCGGTCGGCCCAAGGCTTCAAGTTAATGATACAGGTACCGGCATTCGAGCCACGACCTTCGGTAAGAACTTCATAGCCGGCAATCGATGAGACGGAAACGATTTCGTCCATCTCTTTACAGATGGCCTGCAGTTCGTGGCACTTGGAATTGGTGTACTCAAGCGTCGAACCTGGCGGCGTCTGCACGATGCCGTAGATCATCCCCTGATCTTCCAGCGGAATGAAACCGGTTGGAAGAACCTTGTTGACGACCAGAATCCCATAACTGAAAAGGCCGATGACTACGATTGTAAGAATACGTCGTGTGACGACCAGGCCGACAATACCAACGTAAGCTTGGGTCACCTTTTCCACGGCTCGGTCGAACATGTGGACGAAAATGCCGATCGGTCCACGCTTCTTTTCTTCCCCTGGTTCACTCCCGGAAAGAGCGGCCCGGAAGGAGAAAATCGCCAGGACGGCGGAAATGCCGCCGATGATAATCATCCGCAGTGGCGTCAGCTCTAGCTGCTCCGAAATCACCTCGTGAACGATCTCGACATGCAGAAGTTCATAGATGCCATAACCGGTCGCCAGTCCTAGAACGATCACCAACAAAGCTCGCGGGATGAACGCATAGCTGCCGGCCATCTTCTTCAGCACTCGGTTGACGAAGCCTGCGATACCGCGTTGCGGGCCTTTACGATGGATCGGCTTGAGGATCATCGCACACAGCACCGGAGTCAAAGTCAAAGCCACCACGCCAGACAGAATGATGGACATCGCCATCGTCAAGGCAAACTGTCGATAGAAAACGCCAACCGGACCAGGAATGAAAGTAACAGGAATAAACACGGCGGTCATCACAAGGGTAATTGCAATAATCGCACCGCTGATTTCGTGAACCACTTCCATGGTGGCCTGGTAGGGCCCTAAGTGCTTGGCGTGCATTTTTTCGTGGACGGCTTCCACCACCACGATCGCGTCGTCCACCACCACGCCGATCGCCAGCACGAGCGCGAACAACGTAATCAGGTTGATCGACATGCCAAACATCATCATGAAGAAGAACGTACCGATCAGCGACACCGGCACAGCCAGGGTCGGAATCAGCGTACTGCGGAAGTCTCCCAGGAAGAGGAACACCACCAGCGACACGAGGATAAATGCTTCAAACAGCGTATGCAGCACCTTTTCGATCGACGCGTCCAAGAAGTGAGAGACGTCGTAGGTCACGGCGTAGTCCATGCCGGGCGGAAAGGAGTCCTTCTTGATCTCCTCGATCTTTTCCTTGACCTGTTCGATAACGTCCGCCGCGTTCGAGCCGGGCGTTTGCTTAAGCACGATAGCCGCCGAAGGCAAACCATCGATATCGGAGTAAAGGTCGTAGAAAGAAGACCCCAGCCACACGTGAGCGACGTCGCCCAGCCGAAGGATTTCCCCTTCATCGGTCGAACGGAGAATGATCTGACTGTACTCTTCCGGAGTCTTGTATCGTCCCACCCAGGTGAGAACGTACTCGAGCGTTTGCGACGTCTGGCCGGTTGCCTGGCCAAGTCGTCCCGGAGAACCGATCATACTTTGCTCGTCCAGGGCCTTCATGACGTCTTCGGCGTCGACTTTATATGCCCGCATGCGGTCAAGATCTAACTCAACGCGCATGGCATACGAGCGGTTACCGAGAATGGAGGCCTGGCCCACGCCGGGAATACGCTTAATCTCGTTAAGCACGTTGACCGTGGCGTAGTTGTACAGAAAGTTTTGATCGAGATTCGGGTCTTCACTAAAGACGTTCACGTACATCAACATGCTCGGCATGTTCTGCATCACGATCACGCCTTCACGTTGAACGATCGGCGGAAGCTGGTTCATCACCATGTTGACGCGGTTATTGACGTTCATCACCGCGACGTTGGGATCGGTGCCAGGTTCAAAGACGATCTGAATCGTGCCTTCCCCAGCACTGGTGGCGTCCCCCATCATGTAACGCATGTTGGGCACGCCGTTGATGGACTGCTCCAAAATCACCATCGTCGAGTCGATCAGGATTTTGGCGCTGGCACCCGGGTAGCTAACAGATACCCGGACGCTCGGCGGAGCCACCGAAGGAAATTGGGAAATCGGGAGCGAAAAAATCGCCAAGCCGCCCATAAACAAAATGAGCAGCGAGATCACGATGGCCAATGCTGGCCGATGTAAAAACTTAGTAAACATGACGGAGGGCTCCTTATTCCGCGTGGTATTTCAGATTGCCGAGTACGTCTTCCGGCGCTTGGAATTCGTACTCAATGTGGTCACCGTCACGCACCTGTCGGATGCCCTCGAGAATGATCTTATCTCCCTCTTGAAGTCCTTTCTTAATCACAAAAATGTCGTCTTGTTCACTTTGGATTTCAATGTCGCGTTGGTGAACGATGTTGTCCTTGTCGACGACGAAAGCGTAGCGTTTGGCCAAGATTTCGTACGTTGCCCGCTGAGGAATGACGATCACGTCCTTCAACGTGCGGTGAATGAGAATGGTCCCGGTTTGGCCATTGCGAAGGAGACCCGTGGGGTTCGCGAAGTCTGCCCTGAAAGCGATGTTCCCGGTCGTGTTGTTGAAGTCGGCCTCGATGGCACCAATCTTGCCCGGTTGCGGGAAGATCTCGCCGTTGGCCAGCTTCAATTCAACTTGCAAATGCTCTTCACCGTTACCGGCGGCTTTGTCCAGGTCCAGCTGTCGTTTGTATTCGAGATAGCGCGCCTCGGGCACATTGAAGTAGACCCACATCACGCTGTTGTCAGAGAACGTGGTAAGGACTTCTCCTTCTTCCACCAGGCTACCAAGCTGAACGAGCTGACGGTCGACGATCCCTTCAAACGGGGCGCGCACGTTCGTGAAATTCAATTCGGCCTCGGCCAATGCGACTTTGGCTTTGACCTTGGCCAGTTCTGCCTTCTTGATGGCCAGTTCCTGGGGCGAAACGATGTTCTTGTCCAGTAGGTTCTGGGCATTTTTCAGTTCGATTTCAATGCGGTTCGCCTCCGCGATTTCCGAATCGAGTTTGGCCTGGTACAGCGTGGGGACGATCTTAAACATCAAATCCCCTTTCTTGACCAGCTCACCTTCGTTGATCCGGACCTCTTCCAGGTAACCACCTTCCAAGGCGCGAATCTCGATATGCTTGCAAGAGTGAATCTGGCAGACATATTGCTGGGTGCTAATGACGTCTTTACGTATAGGACTCGTCACGACGATTTTGTGAATCGCGTGATGTCCTCCTTCACCGTGCGACTCACCATGAGAATCGTCATGCGACTCGGCATGGGAATCTTCGTGTGACTCCGAGTGCGCGGCCTCATGGTGCTCTTCATGGGATTCTGCCATCGACTCGCAGCCGGAGATGAGTACCAGCGAAAGCAATGCCAGCGCGAGAGCCGCTGTGGTTGTAGTCTTCATAGGGTTATCTGATACCTCTTATCTAAGAGAAATGACCCGGACCATGTTGGCGGGATGTGGGGAATTGGCGGTTGGTCGCTTGGGGGTGATATCTCGATCGTTCCCTAACGAGCCCACCTCGGCACGACACGTGTGTCGCCTGCCACGCAATGAAGAGCGATGATCAGGCCACGCGCGTTCGACGCGAGTGCTTTTAACTTGGGGGGCTATGATGGGGCACAGAAAGACAGGTCTCGCTCAGCTGTCATTCTCGACGGAAAGAGAGACTGTTTTAGATCGCGACTGCACTAGGCAGCAGGCGGCCCACGAAGGAGGTAACTAGTAGTTACCCGATCCGAAACATCAGGAGTCGGCAGGATGTCGAGGCGTGCTGAGGGGACCTCGATGTAGGGCGTTACCAGGTCAGGCGTCGTCGCAAAGAACGCGATCTCTGCCTTGACTTCGGTCTGACACTCCGAGAGTTCGGCACATTCAGAATCAGCGGAATGCGGATGGCTCGGCTTGCCATTAGGTAATTGGTGAATCTGCGAAAGACCACCAATGATCAAGACCGCGTAGAGCACAACCAGGAAGGCCTGCCACGGTTGGCAGCGACTGGACAGAACCTCAGGCTTGGTTTTGCCGTTTGACAAAAGATCCCCACAAGCAGCTTTCGCTAACCGTCGGAGGGTGTCAACTTGAGGGCCAAAACCAAACACAATAGACTCGATTCTGCGGCGAAGATGTGTAACTCAGTAGTTTTATCGACCCGAGAACACTTAAAAGATATTAGTTTGCATTCCCAATTTACGCAAGTCAGTCTAATTTTGCTCATATTGTTAGGTATTTTCCCCTTAAAGGCCATGTGTCTCCCCGCAATCGTGCGGGAAAGTCTGCCAGAAAGTCGTTGTTGAGCGTGGTCACTGGGCAACGAAAACAATCAAATTCTTGAAATTCGCCCTGAAATGCTGCTGCGATTTCAACCATCTCCGAAGCCGAGAGCGGCTTTGACTGCGTTTGCTGGTTTGCCTACGACCATAAATCTTACGCTGGCAACTGCTTGCTGTGCTAACCGCGATTGGTCTTCAGATCGTGGAGACGAGACAACATCCGATTGGCGATGATCTACCTCATCCTTGGGTAGTCCGAGCGGCTCAGTCCGTTTCGTCGGGAGGTTTGAGTAGCCACACATGGCCTAACTTGGTGGGCCATTTTCGTCCAGGTATATCCACGGCGATTGCACCATAACTCACCGTCCCAGCAGGACTTCCATGCGGTAGTCATCGCCCCAGCCGCATTTTAATCGTTTGTTCTTCACGCCGACCTTGGCTGTCTTGTTGTTCTTCAGCAGGCTCAGGCTCGTCCTTCGTAGCAGGCTAAAGTTGGCGTCGGCGTGCCCTTTGCGGATGCGAGATTGATCTTCACCGAACGTCACGTCCAGTTGCCAGTGCAGGCTGTTTTCAATGCCCCAATGACCGCGAACGGCCTCGGCGAAACGCTTGCCGGAAAGGTACTTGCTCAGGATATAGTATCGCACCTCGCTCGTCTCGTTCCCGCCTTGCTTCACGATATTGATCGTCATCCCGATCGCCCTCAAGTTCGACCAACGATCTCGTGTGATGATCTCGTCGTTCACAGGGCAGATATAATAGGAACGCGACTCCTCGCGACCATGCCCTTTCTCGTGCGTTTCGTGACGGTGTACTTTGGCTCGCTTGAAATTGCTTTCCTGCTGCGCGACAAAAAAATCTTCGATCGAATCGTGGAGGGTCGGCTGATTGCGCTTCACGGCCAGGCAATAATCGGCTCCCTGGTCGACGATCTTCTGAGCGATGTCCTGTTGGCAACCTTGAGCGTCAATCGTCACTAAACTGCCGGAAACCTCGACGATTTCAAGCAGTTTGGGAATGGCGGTGATCTCGTTGCTCTTCGCGTCGGTTACTACCTGGCCGAGACTCACATGATTGGCAGTCGCCCAGGCACTGACCATGTGAATGGCCGCCTTGCTGCTGGCCTTGTCGAAACTCCGCCGCAGCGTCTTGCCGTCAATCGCGATGATCTGCCCGTCGGTGATTTCGTGTAAGGCGGTGATCCAAGTCAGCAAACACTTCTCAAACTCAGCCGGATTCAGCGAAGCCAAGATCGCATTAAAGCGATCGTGCGAAGGGATGCCGGAACTCAAATCAAGGAACTTACCCAGCCACTCCTTCTTCATCTCGGCCCAGTCGGCGATAGCCACAAAATCATCCGCCCCACTCATCACCGCACACAGCGCGATGGTCACGATATTCGTTAACGGATAAGTCACCTTGCGAGTCCGCGGATCGGTCAGATCGGCAAAGCACTCTTGAAGGGAAACAGGCGAACGTGACGACATGAGAAAGGCACCTGAGAACACCGGATCAGGCCGCGACAACCTCCGTCACAAAATCGCCTGACCGCCATTGCCTCAGTGTCGCAGATAACCCATCATGGCGCAATCGCCGTGCAGGTATATCAAGATCGTTGGACCAACGAGGATAATTAACATGGAATCGTGAGGTTGGCCGGGTTCCTGACAAGCGTGCCAGTTTTCGCTCATCAGGAACCGTAGCCCAACCTTCGCGAGCTATTGTGGCTGGTTACCTTCGGTGTTGAAATCGTTGGAACGTCGGATCGTTTCGCAAATACCGCGAACTGTTTCCTTGTAATGATCATCAAGTTTGGCGTCGACGGCGAAGCCGGCGGCGACCAACTGGTTGTTACCTGCATCGAAGACGCCGACGGCGAAGTTCAGGTCCGCTCCGGCTTTCTTGCCCTTGCCGCTGCCTGTGACAGCCACGCCGCCGTTTTTACCCTTGGTGGGCTCGTCGAACTTCAGCGCGGTCATGTAGTTGTTCAAGCCGTCTTCCACCTTCTTCATCGCGGCATTCACGTCGGTGGTCGATTTCATCGCTACGAACATCGCCCAGCAGTGTCCGTCGGGGCTAACCGCTGAAATGTAATTGTCGCCCGTTCGCTGTTTCCAGTCTGTGGGAAACGTTACACCTACAATGGGTTTGCCATCTAGGCGAATGACCGACTCACCCGCGGGTTTCGCGGCAGGTTCGGCCACCGGCTGCGTGGTTGCCGATGGGGTTGTCTCGCTCTCGAGGATCACGTTGGGAGACGATTCGTTGAAGTTGGTTCCCTGGTAGTTTTGGTATTCCGCACTCGACTGATACTGGCTACGGGCCTCTGTTTCGCGATTAATCGCACTCCGTGTTGCCCCGGTAACGACACCGACTTTCGCTCCGGTCGAAGCCCCAGATTTTCCACCGACCAGGCCACCGACAGCTGCCCCTCGCATTCCGCCTCGCAGGGCGCCTTGGGCCATTACCTGGTGTGCAAGCAGAGAAACCCCTAACACTGCCATCCCTAGAACTAGTAATTTTCTCATGGCTTTTCTCCAACGGAAAAGAAAGATACTTGCCCCTGGAACATTACTCCTTTGGATTCGCACTTTGCCGATTTGTGAGACCTGCATGGGTCGATCGCTTAAGCGCCGTGAAGAGGACGGATAAACGATGTCATTTATGGGTAATTGTCTAAGCCCTTGTTTAACATCTACATAACTTGATGTGATAAAGGGTGGTATAACATTCAACCTTCGATGTCTTTGGTTCGATTGTCGTTTCTGCCTGGTGATCGGCAATCCACTTTCGGCAAAAACTCAAGATTCAATTTCCTGGAGGAATGTTGTGTGAACACAGACAATTCGCTAGAAGTCGCGCTTCTAATCGAGTCCAATAAAAGTGGCCCTGGAAATATCTGGAACCGAGGCAACCACCTGTGATCACCCACACGTTTCTAGAGTTCGAGGCATATGCTTCCGCTGTTGGCGATGCCGACGTAAGAATGGTATTGCCGCGTCTAGATAAACCACGTTGGGAGATCTCCGAATTCAACGTGGATGATTTTCATCTTCAGTATGGCAGCGAATGGAGCGGCAACATTGCCGAAGGGGTTACCAGGCCAGACGGCAAAATCTTGTTCATTCCTTTACACGGTCGTCATCATGCCAATGGCTTGCCGCTGGACGAACATTCGGTGTTCGTGATGAATGCGGCCAGTGAGTTCACCATCAGCGTTCAAGAGCCGCACGACTGGTGTTCACTGTTTCTGCCGTCCTGTCCATCCGAGCCCGCTTTAAGTCATAGAGACAGTCAGGCGAGTCGCTCGCCTAGTGCCTACTCTGTGGAATTGGATGACCAGGAGATGGCGAACCTTCGCTGGTTACTGACGCAGTTGCACGATTCGATTCAATGCAACCCCGACATCTTGAACGAGAAAGCAGCCAGCCGTGCGGTGAAGGACGACCTGGTTAAAGTGTGTCAGCGAATCACGTCGGCCAGTCAATCGTCGGCCGCGACGACCGGTCGCCCTCCTTTTAGCCGCGATGAAGTCATCCGCGTTCTCCGCGACCTGATCGCAAACCATTCGCATGAATGCCTGACGATCGATGACTTCACCCAAGCACTCGACATTTCGGAACGCTCTTTACGAAATGTCTTCCTCGAGTATTACGGAATGCCCCCACGAAAATTTCTGATGATTCAACGCTTGAATCACGTTCGCAATGTCTTGCGGGTAGCGGACCCGGAGGAAACCACGGTGACGGCCGTCGCCGCTCATTTCGGTTTCTGGCACTTTGGTCGCTTTGCCGGAGCCTATCACAAGATCTTTCAAGAGTCCCCGTCGACCACCTTGTATGGAAGTTGTCAGCCCTGCTAGTCGACCACGTGATCGGGGCGAACGACTTTCAAAAAAATTTCCAAGCGCACTATCTCACTGAAGCGCTGCGCCTCTAAATTACACGCATCAGACCTCGAAGCCATCTCGCTTCGGGACAACAGAAGTATCGGCACGCAATGGATGTGTGTTTCCATTGCCTACCAAATCTAACCCAAACCCTCTTAACCCCGTTGGGGCTGAGGAAAATTTACTCACAGACGCAACGAGCAAAACCATGTCCTCCAACCACCACACCTCTGAACAAAACGGAGCGCTCTCACGCGAACGCAAACCGCAGGTCGTGGTGCGCGCTGGCAAGACTTACGTTTGCTCGTCGTGCGGGACGTTGGTCGAAATCCCGGCCGACGTCGTCGGGCAATTGGTCATCGCGGTCGATCCTTCGCAGTCGGATGAAACGGTCGAACCATCGCCTGTCAGCGAGAAGCCTTCCCGGGCAACGCCCATTGCAAAGGCACCGCCAAGGCCGAAGCGTCCGCAACCACCCAAGCGCGTTTCTTTCACCGGCGAGACCATCGACGGACTCCGCGTGCCGTCCTCCCAGCAGTTGGATCGCGCATTCAGCTGGGTCACGTTTCATTTGAAGGTGCTCGACCGACAAGGGAGCGAGATCAAACGGCTGAAGAACCTGCTCAGGCAGCAACCGATGCCCTGCCGAGATCCGCGTGAGCATGCTATGAAAGCGTCCGCCGCAGAATCGAATAGGCTTCACGATCAGTCCTGCGAACGGCATGCCCGCGAAGACGAGGACATGGTACCCGAACGAAGACCAAACTGCGCGAGCCAAACCTCCGAACGCGGCCCACCATAATTCCTGTCCCCTCTCCCTCGCAGGGAGAGGGCCAGGGTGAGGGCTTTTGTGCGAGCTTTCACCCAACATCGCCGCGTAAAGTACCCCACCGATGGGAACTCGGTTTGCGCATGCGCTGCTAGTCTGCGATTAGCCCCCTCACCCTAACCCTCTCCCCCGCAGGGGCGAGGGGACCGGAGATGCATGCGCGAACGTTTCCTACCCCATCCTCTCTTCACAACGTAGAGTCGCAAGCCGTGGGGCTTGTCCTCTTCATCAGAAGCGGCAAGAATCCGATGCCCAGGTTAGAGAAGCTATCGAACCCAGAAGACATTCGCTCACTGAATGCCAATTTATGTCTGATTTTTTACTTGATCCTGACGTCGTCTTTTTGAACCACGGCTCATTTGGGGCGTGCCCAAGGCTGGTGTTTGACCAGTACCAACGGTGGCAACGTGAACTCGAGCGGCAACCGGTGCGGTTTCTGCAGCGTGAACTACCCCAACTGCTCGCCGATGCGCGCCGCCAACTTGCCGAATACTTAGGAGCTCATTCGACCGAGGTCGTCTTGGTTCCCAATCCAACGTTCGCGGCCAACACGATCGCACGTTGTCTGCCGCTGGGCGCTGGCGATGAAGTGTTGATCTCGGATCAGGAATACGGTGCCTGCCGCTTTGCCTTTCAGTATGCCGCTCAGAAGAAAGGCTTTCGCGTCGTCGAGCAATCGATTCCTTTGCCGGTCGAATCGGACGAGGCAATCGTCGAGGCGTTCTGGCAAGGGGTGACTAAGGACACCAGGCTGATCTTCATCAGTCACATCACGTCCACCACCGCCCTTACGTTGCCGGTAGCCAAGATCTGCCAGCGTGCCCGCGATGCGGGCATTCTGACGATGATCGACGGGGCGCATGCCCCCGGGCAAATCGATGTGAACCTGAAAGAGATCGGGGCCGACTTTTACACGGCGACCTGCCATAAGTGGATGTGCGCCCCCAAAGGTTCCGGTTTTTTCTTCGTTCGAGAAGATCGGCAGCACCTGGTCGAGCCGCTTGTCGTGGGTTGGGGTTGGGGTCCGGAAAAGACGTTTCATCGTGAGAATGAGTTCATCTCGAACCACGAGTGGCTCGGCACCCACGATCCCGCCGCGTACCTGGCCGTTCCGGCCGCGATCGCCTGGCACAAAGAACATTTTACCTCGGAAGCACGCGAGCGATCCCGCGAGTTCGCGAGGCTGGCCGTTAACCTGGCTTCGCAAATCGACGGAATCGAGCGAGTCCACCCCGACGCGTTTTTTCAGCAGATGGGGCTGATCGATATCACTGCCAAGAAGGTGGATGATCACGTCCAGTTCAAATCGCGCCTGTACGATGCATACAAGATTGAAGTCCCGGTCATCCGTTGGCGAGATCGCACGCTGATCCGTGTCTCGACGCACGCCTACACTACCGAGGACCACATTCACACGTTCGCCCAGGCACTGAAAGAAACCTTCGGCGGATGATCGTCACGTTGATCGTGGCTGCTAGAGACTAGCTGACGTCGACCACCTTCGGTCCAAGCACTTCCGGGCGGACTTGAATGCCCAGCCCAGGCTCGGTCGAGGCTTGCATCCTTCCGTCAACGCGCTGCGGCGCTCCTTCGGCGGTGCTGACGGTTACGTAGCTGTTGAAGTCGGTCGAGGTAAAGCGGAACGCTTCCGGCGTGCTATGGGCCAGGTGAGCGATCGCCGCGGTGGTGACGTCACCTCCCCAGCTGTCCTCCAGCGTCATGGCAATCCCGGTCGATACGCACAGATCACGGAGCTGCCGCGTGCGGGTCAACCCGCCGAGCTTGCTGATTTTCAGGTTCACCACGTCCATCGCGTTGTCGGACTTGGCCCGCAGGAAAGCATGCAAACTATCGATGTTTTCGTCCAGCACGAACGGATGGTCGGTCTTCTGGCGAACGGTCAAGCACTCTTCGTAGGTAACGCAAGGCTGTTCGATGTAGACGTCCAGATGCTTGACGGCACGCACCACGCGAATCGCTTCGTGCAGAACCCAACCGGTGTTGGCGTCGGCGACCAGGCGATCGGAAGGAGCCAGCACCTGGCGAGTCGCTTCGATGCGTTCGATGTCGGTGTTGGCGTCTCCCCCCACTTTCAGTTGAAAGCGGCGGTAGCCTTCTTCGCGGTACTTGGCGACATTGGCTGCCATTTCATCGGGGGGAAGCTGTGAGATCGCGCGGTAAAGCTCGACCGATTCGCCGAAACGTCCCCCCAGAAGTTCGCAGATCGGCAGTTGGGTGAACTTGCCCAGGATGTCCCAGCAGGCGATGTCGATTCCGGACTTCACGTACGGATGCCCCTTGAGGGCGAAGTCCATCACTTCGTTTACTTTGGCCGTTTCGCGAGGATCCAGCCCAATCAAGTGCGGAGCCAGTTCCTTTAGGCCAGCTCGCACGCCGGCCGCATAGGCAGGCAAGTAGACGGGGCCGAGAGGGCAGACTTCACCATAGCCCACCAACCCACACTTGGTTTCGACGCCCACCACCGTGGAATCGAACGTCGCGACCGATTTGCCTTGCGCCCACTTGTAGTTGGACTCGACCAGCGGGAGATCGACCTGATGGGCAAAGATTCGAGCAATTTGCATGACGGAACTTTCGAGACGCTGTGCCGGTCCTCTTCGCGAGGTGGCTATTTTGTAAGCCCAGGATACGAGGTAAGCTTGAGACGGTATTGTCTGCAACGACCTATCCAGCATAGCGTCATGGCTTCGTTGAATCTTGGTAATGGATGGTAGTTCCGCGTGAATCCGCGCACAAAACTGCTTAAAGCGGTAACCTCGGAAAGCAACCGTAGCGTTGACGTCGGTCTGCTGGCTGAGTTATTCGATAACACCACCGACATGGCATTCTTTGTGAAGGATGCCGAAGGGCGGTATATCGCGGTGAACGACTCGCTGGTGCAGCGTCACGGATGGCGGGAAAAGAGTGACGTGATCGGTAAGCGCTCGTCTGAAATTTGTGAAGGAGACCTGGGAAGGATTCCCTCGCAGCAAGATCAACGTGTGCTGCGGACCGGCAAGGCCTTGTTGAATCAGCTGGAAATGCAATGGTATCGACCACCGGTGATGACCTGGTGCTTGACGACCAAACTACCCATGCGAGATGCCGAAGGGACCATCGTCGGGTTAATCGGGTTCTCTAAAGACGTGCGAACCCAAGTGGAACCCGAAGAGATCCCGGCATCCTTTGCGGATGCGTTGGCCGAGTTCGAGCAGGACTTGTCCCCGGAGGTCACGCCGGTTTGGTTTGCTGAGAAGTGCCAGCTGTCGGCCCGGCGTCTGGCCACGTTGACCAAGAAAGTATTCGACCTGACGCCAGGCCAATTCATTGCCAAAGTTCGAATCGATGCGGCTACCAGGCTCTTGCGAGAGACGAATCTTTCGGTTTCCGAAATAGCTCATCAGTGTGGGTTTTATGACCACAGTGCGTTTACCCGTGCGTTCCGAAAAGCGACCGGCACTACGCCTCGTTCATTTCGCCAACTAGCCAGGTAAGTGATCGTTGGATCGAAGTTCTCGATCGTTTTTTCCTAGTTATGCGCAATTCTTAGGTTCCAAGGGATTCGGTGCCAAGTATTGCGGACGTAAACAAAATAGAATGAAGCCAAACCAGGCTGCCCCCAGGAATAGGAAATCATGCGACACCAAGCCCTCGACTCGAAGCTATTTGTTGAAAACCGAGCAAAGCTGACCAGCATGCTCCCTAAAAACGCGATGGCGATCGTGAACGCCAACGATGTGTTGCCGACCAACGCGGATGGAAGCATCAAGATCATTCCCAACGCCGACCTCTTCTACCTCTCCGGCATCGAGCAAGAGGAATCGATCCTACTGCTGCACCCGGACGCTTACGAGCCGAAGAACCGGGAAGTCTTGTTTCTGCGAGAGCCGACCGAACTGTTGCAGATCTGGGAGGGACAGAAGCTGACCCAGGAGCGCGCCACGGAAATCTCCGGAATCGCGACCGTGAAGTGGTTGAAGGATTTCCCTTTGGCCCTCCGCGACTCGATGCTCAGCGCCGACGAGGTGTTCCTGAACACCAACGAACATCGCCGTGCCGCCGCGACGGTCGAGACCCGCGACGACCGTTTCGTCAGCCAGTGCAAGCAAGACTACCCGCTGCATACCTATCGCCGACTGGCGCCCCTGCTGCATCAACTGCGTGCCGTGAAGTCCGACCTGGAAATCGACCTGATCAAGAAGGCGGTGGACATCACGCGTAAGGGGTTCCTCCGCGTGCTCGGGTTCCTCAAGCCCGGCGTGACCGAGTTTGAGATCGAGGCCGAGTTGATCCATGAATACACCCGAAACCGCGGAGCGTTCGCCTACACGCCGATCATTGCTTCCGGCAAAAACGCGTGCGGACTGCACTACATCGACAACGATCAGGTCTGCGAGGATGGAGACCTGGTGCTGATCGATACCGGGTCGAACTACGGAAATTACAATTCCGACCTGACCCGCACGATCCCCGTCAATGGACGCTTCACTAAGCGGCAACGCGACGTGTACGACGCGGTGTTGCGCGTCATGCAGGCCTCGATCGAAGGGGCCGTCGTCGGCAAGGCACACCGCGACTGGCAACACGAAGCGCAGTTGATGATCAATGAAGAACTGCTGAGCTTGGGACTGCTCACCAAGGATGAAGTCGCCGGGCATACCCGCGAGAAACCGGCGTGTAAGAAGTATTTCATGCACGGCCTGGGACATCCGATGGGCCTGGACGTGCACGATGTGGCACCGGTCGATGCTCCGTTCGCTCCTGGCTGGGTGCTGACGGTTGAACCAGGCATCTATCTGCCTGACGAAGGGTTCGCCGTGCGACTCGAGAACGACATCTTGATCACCGAGGACGGCCCGGTCGACCTGATGAAAGACATTCCCGTCGAAGCGGATCACATCGAGTCGCTCATGCAGGAAGCGGCGGCCAAGAGGTAGTCAATTGATGCGCAAGAGTGCTTATCGTGCGGTCGATTACAACTTAAAGCCGAACGCTGCATTGAAGCCGAAGAACCCAACGCTGCCATTCTCGCTGGTGGCGTTCCCGGCATCGCCCCACGATTGACCTTCCAGGGCAACGCTGCCAAACGGCTGCCAGCAGCGGCGCCGGCAGCCTTGCCAGCGGAGGCCCAACTCCACTTCGCCGATGGTCATGACCTCGTCCCGGCTGGTGCTGCTGGTCGTGGTAAATGGCGTCGAAAGATCGAGGTCTTCCCCGGCCGTCAAACGGCTGGTCGCTTCACCGAAGAGGAGCGAGCCGCGAGCCTCCGAGAACAGCTCGACGCAGTTCGTAACCGGAACCGAGGCATACATGCCCATGGTTGGCCCAATGCCTGAGAGGCCGTGCGTGTAGTCGATTTGCCCGGTGAGCGTTCCCGAAGCGTTGGTCGTTTGGGCGAGATATTTCTGATCGATTTCGGCGTAGCGGAGACCACCAAACGCGCCAATTCGCCATCGCGAAATGCAGGTCTGACGCGTCACGTCGAGGTCAAGCGTATAAGCCGTCAAACCGGTGCCTGCCTGGAATGAACTGTTGGGAACGGTCGTTGAGATATCGACTGAGCCGAACGTGGGCGGCGTGATGGAACCAAAACCGTTGGCCGGCGGCTGGGCGGTCAACACGGATGGATCGTTGTCGAAGTGCCACCAGGTCGCACGAACACCAATCTCTTCCCCTTGCAGACCGAGGAACACCCGCGGCGCGAACTGCAGGTCGTAGTCGAACTCGACGTCGGTGTAGTTCTCGAAACTCGTTCCGTCCGACTCCATCAACGTGTAGGCCGGGTTAGAAGAGAAATGAGGTTTGAGAAAGGTCGCTTCGAAACCAGCAAACCAGTGTGCTTCGCAAACGTTGGAATGGCACGCCTGGTAATCGCCAGGCATGGGCCCCTCTTCCATGAAGACAGGCGACTCGAGAACCGATTCGGTCGTCGTCATCTCGACGTGCGAGGTTTGACGAACCGCTGGCGGCTCTTCCTGTGGTGGCGTCGGACGGGCAACCAGTTGATTCGGCGATTTCACCTGGACATGGGGTGCCGGTCGACTGGTCGCCTTTGTCGGACCGACCTGGGCGTGAGCGCTACGCGCTAGTGGGAACGCGATGGTCGCGAGTTGGAACAGAACGACGGCTGCTAGCGTTCGAGTGTGCATCTTCCGATGACCTTGCAAAATCCGTTTTAGCGAGGGGGGATTGCTTGCTAGTGATAGTTGTCGTCAATCTGGGAGGGATAATTCAACTTTTCCGGTTAGATTGAGTTTTCTGCCTGCTGTAACGCTAGCTGACGCCGCTGACCGTTACCGTGAATTCCTCGGAATCGGCCAGTGGCGGTTCCCCATCATCGATCACAAGAACCCGGAAAACTACGCTCTGCCCGGCGAAATCGGAGGTGGGTGTCCAGCGGATGGTCGCCTGGTTGTTGTTGACCTTTTCGATGGTAGCACCCGCTGGCAGGTTGTCGGGATCAAGCTGATAGGTCAGCGTATCTCCGACGTTCGCGTCGGTGGCGGTGACCTCGACGATCATCTCAACGCCCACTTGCGCCGACTGATCGGAAATGGGAGTGATGTCCGGGGCGATGTTCACCTCGTCAAACAGAATGCACGTCAAGTAGGTACCGTCGTGATCAACCGGTCCATCGCCTCCCCAGGCAATCGCAATCGCGCTATCGACAGCCACGGCGGAAGGACGACGTTGATGACCGAATTGATCGTTGGCCGTATCGGTGTTGACGAAGAACTCGTTGGCGGGATTCACATTGCTGGAATTGAATTCGACGATGGTGGCTTTCACGTTCCAGCCGGTTCCGTCGGCAATTCCATTAGTCCAGGTCGCGATCAGTTGTCCCTGGTCGGTCTGGGCCAAAGCGACTTCCAGTTGGTTACCGGTGATGACGTCGTTGACCTGAAGCTCGCCGCCTACCAGGCCATCGGACGGATCGATTTGCTGGGCAAAGATGCCCCAGCCGTCGCCGTCTTGATTGCGGCTCTGCCAGGCAACCGTGAATGCTTCGCCCGAATCGATCACCGTCGCTCCCGATTGCGAGGCGCTGGTGTTGCTGTTCACCAGAAACTCAGCGCCCAGTTTGCTTCCGTCGAGTGACATCCGCTGAGCATAGACGCCCAGATCACTTCCATCCTGGTGACGGCTGCTCCAGGTTACCAGCACGACGTCGCTGCTGTTGATGGCGACGTCAGGCTCGGCTTGTTCCTGGGACGTGGTCGTGTTTACCAGGATTTCGCCGGTAAGCGGCTGGCCGGTCGCATCGAAGCGACGATAGAAGATGCCATCGAAGTCGCCAGCTCCGACTCCTTGCCAAACGAAGGAAGCCGAACCATCGCTCGCGACGGCAACGGCCGGGTTGGCTTGAACTCCGCCGGTGGTTTGATTGATGAGCACTTCGCCCGTGATGGGATTGCCGCTGGAATCGTACCAGCGTGCAAAGATGCCTTCGCGATCGCCAGCCCCGCGACCTTGCCAGACGATCACGAAGCCAGCTTCAGGCAGCATCGCGATCGCGGCATTCGACTGGATGCCGGCGACGGTTTGATTGACCAACTGGGAGGGACCGGTGGCGATTCCATCGGAATCAAGCGTACGAAAGAAAACGCCGTCACGGTCGCCAGTCCCGCGACCGGCATAGACGGTCACGAGCGAGCCGCTGCCGGTTGCCGTCACGGCTCCTTCGGTTTGAACCAGTTGATCGCCGATGATGACGTCGTTGACCAGCTCAACCGAACCGGCAACGACCGCGGTCAGAATGAGGCGTCCTTCGAGGACTTCGCAAAAATGTTTTCTTAACCGGGCGGCCATTGGGCAGTTCGTGTGATGCAGGAGTGAATGGACTTGATGTCCATATTAGTTACAGAAAATTCCGATTGGACTTCGTGTGCGAAACTTCAGAAAGTTTTTGCGCGATTCAACGGTGGAAGGCCTGCCGCACAGTGGCCTGATAAAGAGACAGCCGAGAAACGGAACATTTCTCGGCTGTCGTCTATCTTCCATTGGAAACGAGGCAAACGATTAAAACTCGTCGTCGAGTACCCCGAGCAGGGCCAGGTCGTTTACGTCCGAGTCGCCGGGTTCCCCTTCGATCAAGCTCGCGGGGCTGGTATCGACAACGGTCAAGATGAACGTTTCCTGATCGACCGCACCGTCGTCGTCCAGCACGATGATGGTGATGGTGAACGTTCCGGTTTGTGATGGAGTCCAGCTGAACGTTCCGCCTGGGACTGTGGCTGGCGGGGTGGTGATCGTGGGCTGGGCAATCTCGGCTGGAATTCCGCTGCCATCGAGGTCGAGGATGAAGATCAAGTCTTCTGGAGCGTCGTCCGGGTCGACCACCGTGACGGCGAATGTTACCTCGGTATCGATGTCCACCTCGACGGCCGTTCCGGTATCGTAAGGGCTCGGAAGGGTCAACTGCGGTGGATCGTTCTCGCCCGCAACCGAGACGGTGATGGTCGCGACGGCGCTGTCGCTGAAGCCATCGTTGACGATCACTTCGATCTCGCGATCGGTGGTGTCGGGGTTGTCTGAAACGTTGTCGTACGTCAGCGTTCGGATGACCTGCTGATAGTTGGCTACCAGGTCGCTACCGGTCAGGGTAAGAATGCCGGTCGATGGATCGTACGACGGGGTGATGGAAGTCCCCGTGACGTCCACGGCCAGGAATTCGTCGTCGGTATTGAGCACGTTGGTAATCGTGATCGTCGCCGAGGCGAGATTCGTGCTATCCGCGTCGGTCACCGTAGCCGTGGCATCCACGACACTTGTCGGTCCAGCGTCTTCAGTGAAAGCTGCGGCAAAGTCGATGCCGGTGCCGTCGCCATTCAAGTCGACCGCAGGCGGATCGGTTTGGAGCGTGACGACGAAGGTTTCTGAGTCGGCCAGTGGGGTCGTCGGGTCGTCGTCAATCACCAGGACGATAAACGTGAACGGGCCTGCTCCATCGCCCTCCGAAGGGGTCCATTCAATGACGGCGGTCGTGTCGCTCGTTTTGGTGATGGTCGCCGAGGCCGGGATGTTCGCGCCGATCCCTTCGCGATCGAGCTGGAAGGTCAGGACGTCTCCCTCGGGGTCGGTCGCGGTCACGGTGATTTGGAACAACGTACCGAACTCGGCCGTCTGGTCCTGAATCGGATCCAGATCGGGCGGATCGTTCACGCCTTCGACGGTGATGGTGATCGTCGCCGTCGCACTGTCGGTTGTGCCGTCGTTGACGATCACCTCGACGATTCGATCGGTTTCGTCGGGGTTCTGTGAGGTGTTGTCATAGGTCAACGTCGACAGTACGAGTTGATAGTTGGCCAGCGTGTCGCTTCCGGTGAGGGTCAAAACACCGGTACCGGAATCGTAGTTGGCGACGATCGAAGTCCCCGTCGTATCGACGGCCAGCGACTCGGTGGTCGTGTCCACCACGTTGGTCAGCGTGATCGTGGCCGATTCGAGGTTAGCGTTGTCGACATCATCGACGAGGACGCCAGCGTCGACGATCGAAAGGGGGCCATTGTCTTCGGTGAACGTCGCCGCGAAGTCGATGCCTGAGGCCTCGCCGTTCAGGTCGACCGTGGGGGCATCGTTTTCGGCGACGATCGAAATCGTCGATACAACGATCGGGCTGCTCAGGCCGCCGTCGCTCACCGTGATCTGAATGGTGCGATCCAGAACCGTTGGGTTTTCCGAAGTATTGTCGTACGTGAGCGACTTCAGCACCAACTCGTAGTTGGCCAGCGTATCGGAGCCGGTCAGCGTCAATTCGCCGGTGGTCGCGTTGTAGCTGGAAGCCACGATCGATGTGCCGGTCGTATCGACGGCCAGAACTTCATCGGCTCCGTCCTGGAAATTGGTCAAGACGATCGTGGCCGACTCAAGGTTGGTGCTGTCGGGATCGGTGATCGTCAGTGAAGACGAAGTTGCGGCAACCGGTCCGCCGTTCTCGGTGAAGTCGTTGGAGAATCCGAGGCCTGCGGTCGGGCCGTTCAGATCGACCGAAGGAGCAATGTCGCCAGTCGCCGAGACAATCACCGTCAGGAATTCGACGTCGGCCAAAGCAGGCGTGCCTTGGTCGATCGCGATCACCGGAATCCGGAAGGTGCCTTCTTGCCCAGCTGAAGGGGTCCAGCTGAAAACACCGTTCGAGGTGATCGTCGCCCCGACGGGAGTATCAGTCCCAACATCCGGATCCAACACCAGGCGAATGGTGTCCCCGGTTGGGTTGTCGTTGATATCGAGATCGGCGGCGGTGGCACCATTGGCGTACAGGTCGATCGTGAAAGGCTGACCCACAACAATCTGCAAATCACCAACGCCGGAAAGGTCGAGGTCAGGCGGGCAATCGTTTCCTGGGAAACCGGAAGCGGTCAGCACGAGACGCGATTCGAGCTGTTCGGACATGGGCATCCGGGCACGAAAGCCACGACGTTTCATCGTTCGTTTGGCTTTCTTAGACTTCCTGTCGATAACGCGAGGCAAACGAGGTGTGAGCATAGAGGTTCTCTAGGTGACGTGACTTTTGAACGGCCCGGGGCGGGCGAGGGAAAAACTACGGATTGGAAGGCCTAGGTGAGGCGTGGCAATTGTAACAAATAGGTTGCCTGCGTCGAATCTGACTTTCGCAAAACCAGAAACTTTTCGGACCTCGGAATCGGTGGTGGACCTCCCGTTTGCGCAGTATTGCCAGTTTTCTATTTGACAATCTTCTTAAACAGCGCCCTTCGCTGGGACCAATCTGTTAACAGCATCAACGAAGGTTTCAGCGTACGGTCTTTCCCGTAGGGTCGCGAAGGACCGGCAGTGTCTTTCGCAACTCCTTGGATTGCTACATGACGCATCGGAGTTCCCTGCTTTGGCAGAAATTCTCGAAGGATTCACGGAGATTCGAGCGTATCTTCCGTGGGCTCGGTCGCGGAACTCATGTCGTGCGAACTTTCCCCTGCCCGATAGATCTTGGCCAGGGGGATCAGAATTGTCTGGAGACGGCTTAGATACTCGTCCTCGCTGAGTTCCGATTTCTTTTGCCGCAGCTCGGCCAGCTGGTTTTCCAGTTGATCTCGTTTCTGGATCAGCTCTTCGGAAAGCTGCGACGCGTTCTCGCTGGGGACCAGGATGAACTGGTTGGCAAGCGTTCCGTCGGGAAGCGATCCGTCCTTGGACGACTTGGTGACGTAGATTCCGCGGAACCAATCGGCTGGCGTTCCCTTGCCATCGCCGTTGTCGTCCAGCAAAGCGTGCTCGGTTGCCAACTGGGACTGCGAGTCGTAGTACGTCTGCGTCTGCTTGGCGGCCGCGAGCCAGGCTTCCAGCAGCGAGGTCTGACCATCCTTGTCGAGGTCGCCGGACGTATCGCTTATCGTTTGCGAAAGAAACTCCCCGAAGCGAGCAAAATTGTATTCAAAGCCACTCTGGGTCGCGGTCACGATGACTCGATCGCGGCCTGAGAGCCCGTTGACGAACGGTCCACTCGCCGAGGCACAGTTGATGATCGCCATCCGGCAGGAAATTGGTGCCAGCGCTTCGGCAAGCTCGGTAGCCCTGATGTCGGTACCGCGCAGATTGAACTTCGCCTTCTTGCCGTCATACGTTCCGTGCCCGATCAAGACTAACCACAGCGACGTTGGCGGCTCCTTGGCCAATGCCGCGAGGGTCTCTTCCAGTTGCGGCCGGTCTTGCCGGTCAGAAGCTTCTGGTTCATCCAGGCCGATCGTCACCAGGTTCGCTTCCGCTCGTTTGGCCGCGACTTGCCAGCGTTCGGCCCACTGCGTGAAAAGCTCCTGGTACTTCGCTTCCCCAGGTTCGCCGACGACCACCACGACAGCTACATTCGGGGCCGATTCATCGCCACCGGGTGCCATTAGCAGCGCACATGTCAGAAGCCACATCATCTCAGGCAAGTCCCTTCCAGCGGCGAAGTCCCCATTCCATGCTTAACAGTCCGATTGCCAAAAGGAAGACGCCCCACGTATGCCAGACCGAGCGAACCATCGGCTCGGCGATAGGGATCTCGCGGTCGGAGAGCGTGTTGACGAACGAATCGAGTTGATTCAAACGAACCAGTTCGCCCCCGGACTGCTGAGCGATCGACCTCAGGAAGTTGACGTTGGGGCGGAGGTTGGCGAACTCTTCGGCCGCGGGATCGGCGACCCAGCCGGTCTCGATCCGATCAATTTCGCTTCCGTCCGGGTTATTCGCAATGACGCTCGCTCGGTACATGCCATCGATGCGGGAAACATAGCGAGAGCCGTACTGCCCGGAGACGGCGTCCTTTGGTTCTGCTTTCAATCTGAGGAGTTCGTCCCCCGGCGTGGTGACTTCAATCGCAACGCCTGCGTTATCCAGTGGTTGATAGTTTTCGTCGTTCACTTGGACCGCGACTTCCAGAGGGTGCGTCGGACCGTCCTTCTTGGCGATCGTCTCGACGCGAACCCGTTGTGGCACGTCGGCAATCAGCCAGCGAATCGTCTGCCGCCAGGTGCGTTCGAAGTCGTCGTTATCGTGCGACGACGCATGCAGCTTCCAGCGCCACAGGTCTCCGATCAGAAAGGCCGCCGTGCGTCCCTTGCCAAAGCGCTGAGTGACCAGTCCCGGCCGACTTTCGCCCGTGGCCGATACCACCGACAGAAGCTCGCTGGCCCCCGGCTTGAGTGCCCCGACTTCGTTGAGGATCCTTAGGCTAGGCATTTCTTTCAGCCGCTGCAGTTCTTCCTGCTGCGTCGTGCGAACGCGAACCCAAGGTTCCAATAGCCCCTCGCGCGTCAGCGCAAGGGAGAGTTCACTGGCGCCGGCTCGCGGCGAGACGCCATTCAAATAGACCGGTAGCACTTCGCCGATCGGAGAACGCAGGTACTTCCCTTCGGCAAACGACTCGCCGCCACCTAGCATCAGCAGACCTCCGCCGCGCAAGCTGACGAATTCCTGGATCAGCGACTTCTGCTGTTGAGTGAAGAAGTCGGCTTCCAGGTCGTCCAGGATGATCGCATGGTACGGAAACAGTTCATCGGCCGATTTGGGAAAGCCTCCGGAAAGCTCGCCTGGTTCCAGCTTGCCGACCCGCAGCAAGACAGGCTCGTCATACTGTTCGACCTGCTCCTTCGCTTCGTCGTCGGTGTTGGTGAAGATGCGGTTGGCGTTGGAATCCTTCTCGCGGAATTGAAATCGCGGCTCCTTCTTCGCGATGCGAATCAAACCGTGCAGTTCGACTTCGTCGTCTTCGGCCAGAGATCGATTGAGGAATTTGAACTCCCAGTTGGGGCGGCCTGAAACATACAGCACCTTGTACGGGCCGTGACCGCGGTTCACCATCACCGTGCGGCTGTTGTTCAGTAGGGTTGCCTCGGAGCTCTTGCTGGGATCGTCAAAGAGTCCCTTCTGCGATTGGGCATACGCGCGAACCTGGTAGAACAACACGCCACGCTCGCCCGGCTTGATCTGAAAACGAGCCGTGAACGACTGACCGTCGTTGACTTGGGGGACCGTTTGTGTTTCGACAAGCTCGCCTTGTTCATCGACCAGTTCAACCACGATCGACTCGCCGGGAAAGCCGGTGACCGCGACATCGGCGGTGACGGTGACCGGCGAGGCCTCGAAGTTGGTTTGGCTGGCGGCGACACGGCTGACTCGAATGTCGGTCGCCGGCTCATCGGCTCCGATTTGAACGGGAAAGATCGGCGGGTACTTGCTCCAATCGATTGCTTCTTCAGTCAGGTCGGTTGCGTTGCCATCGGTCAGCAGCAGCACCCCGGCAATGGGACGGCCTGCGAAGCGATCGGCGATGGAATCGAGGGACGCAACGATCGCCGAGCCGCGTCCGTCGGCCTGGTAGTCGTGAAAGTCTGCCACCGGCGAAAGCCGATCGGCGAACTCGTAGCGGCGAACGTCGAACTCTTGCCCGAGTCGTACCTGCCACGGCGCCTGGCGATCGAGTCTCTTCTTCAGAAGTTCGGCCCGCGTATTGCTTTCGCCTGGGTCGATGACTTGCAGGCTCTGCGATCGGTCGGCGAGTACGACGAAGAGGTTCGCGCCGGGGACAGGCTTCGTTTCACTGCGCATCGGCTCGACCAGAAGGGCGGCTAGAAGGATCACGGCCAACGTCTTGGCCGCGGCGCACGCGAGCTTGACGATCAGGGGTGCCTGGATCGAGCGATACGCCCACAAGATGAGGACGAATAGCCCCGCGCCGATCACGCTCGCCGGGACGATCCACTGTTGAGCCGCCCAGACGTTGGGCCACTCGAGGAGCCATTGATCCTGAACCCAGTCGTTCATTCACTGCTCCCCAGACGCTCGTAGTAGCGACGAACGGCGTCTTCGTATTGAGCGGGCACCGGGTCCTTGTCGAGCGGAACCCTGGCTTCCTCGGCAGTTCTCCGGAGAAGTTCCTCAGCCACGCGATTTTGAAGCTGAGCCAACGGCCGAGCGACCTTCTGCTGGATGATATCCCACTGCGGCGGCGCGGATGTTTCGATCTGTTCGCGTCGAAGCTCCCGGGCTTCGTCCCGAATACGAGCCGCTTCGGCACGCAGCTCCGGATCGTTCACGATCTCTTCGACGTCCCGCAGCCGGTCCGACCAGTCGACGAAGTCATCTCCCGAGAACGGCGAGGTATCACGATTGCTACCACCCCCCAAATACCGATCCAATGCACCCACGCCCGCCGCGCTGCCTGGGCCACCTTCGCGACCCGGCTGTTGCTGGCCTGGTTGCTGCTGGCCTGGTTGCTGTTGACCCGGTTGCTGTTGACCCGGTTGCTGCTGTCCCGGTTGCTGCTGTCCCGGTTGCTGCTGTCCCGGTTGCTGCTGTCCCGGTTGCTGTTGTCCCGGTTGCTGTTGTCCCGGTTGCTGTTGGCCGTTGCGGGCTAGTTCGCCTTCCAGGTCTTCGTTGAGACGTTCCAACTCGTCGAGGGCCCAGCGAAGCATTTCGGTTTCGTCGCCGAGTACCTGGTCGGCCGCTTGTTGGATCCCTTCGGCGAGTTGCTCGATCCCTTCGCGGGCTTGCTCTTCACGCTGGGCGGCCTGATCGAGGAATCCACGGTTGAGGAGCATCTCGGTCTCTTTGAGGGCATCGTTGGGTTTTGACGTCCGCGTGTCGCGGATCGATTCGTACAGCTTCTCGGCTAGTAGCGGCTGAGACTGTTCGGCCTCTTCGACGGTCTGACGCATGCGCTCGAGGAGTTGGTCGAGCCGCTGCTGTTGCTCGGCGAGCTGCCCTCCGAGTTCGTTTGGGTTTTCGGTTTCACGCAAAGAGTTCGACTGCTCGAGATTTTCATGGCGCAGGTCATCCAGCTGGCGGGCCACTTCTTGTTCGGCCTCGACCAGTTCTTGCGCCTGATTCTTCATGTCGCGTAGTTCTTGTTCGAACTCTTGCGAAGTCTGCCGCTGGAATTCTTCTCGCAGGTCGTTCAATTCCCTTTGGGCGCGCGTTCCTTCGTTAGCGGCCTGGGTGACCATTTGCTGCTGGATTGCTTCGCTGGAACGCTGGATGTTCTCGCGGGCCTGTTCCAGTTGCTGCCGCTGTTCGGCCATACGTTCCTGGTTCTCAGGCTGCTCCATCCGCTGCTGGAGTTCTTCCGTATCGCGAAGGATCTGTTCCTGCTCTTCCCGCAATCGTTTGAGTTGCCGCTCGGCTTCGGCACGTTCCTCTTCCGTCTCGGCGGCTTCCAGCACGCCTTGCAATTCTTGGATGCGCTCGTTGAGGTCTTCCTGACGCTGGGCAAGTTCCCGCAGCCGATTCAGGATCTGGCGGTCTTCGCGGGCTTGTTGCTGCTGCTCGGTCTGGGCCTGTTGCTCCTGGGCGTAGCGGTTCTCATCTTCGCGCAGTTGAAGTTGTTGCAGCTGCTGCTGGGCCCGGCTGTTTTGTGATTGCTGCGATTGGCTCGACTGCTGCGACTGGCGGGAACGCACGACTTCATGCTCGCGAGCACGCAGCCGAAGCAGACCTTGGTAGGCGGCTTGCTCTGCCTGAAGGGCCTCGGGCAACTTGGCCGGTGATGAAGACTCGGTCGCCGCGCGCAATGCTTCGATGGCCTCCTGCATGGAGCTGCGAACCTGGGCGGCATGCTCGATGGAGGTGACGTCCTGCAGATTGCCCTGCAGTTCTTCGAGCTGAACCATGGCCGCTTCCTGCGACTCGATCAAAAGCTGCGTATCACTGGCAAATTCAGCAGTGGGTTGTTCACGCGTTTCGCGGCGAATGATCTTCCAGGTCGCGGCAATAATTTGCTTCTGAAGCTCGGCCAACTCCTCGGCTTGCTGGGCGTTTTGCCCGCCTTGCTGTTGTTGCTGCTGCTGGGAGCCTTGCGGCGGCTGTTGTCCTTGGCGGAAGATTTGCTCGAAGGGGCGTACCTCGGCAAAGAACATATCGCTCATCGTTCGCCGCGGCTGCCCATCGGGGCCGATGTCTTCCGCCCAGAAGTACCACGACAGAAGCTGGTCTGGCTCGGCTTGCAGCGATTCGAAGGCCAGCAGGTGGGCGAGTTCGACCCGCTCTTTGCTTGGGAACGAGTCCCCCAAGGGTACGTCCTGATCGACCTTGCCGGGGATCGAGTAGTTGATTCCCACGCGCTTCAGCCCAAAGTCATCCCAAGCCGAAGCGGCCAGGTCGACCTCTTCGATGGGAGAGACCTCGATGTCTTTAGTCGGCGCCGCCAGCTTGATGTCCGGGGGCAGGTTCGCGATCATCGTGATCTGCAGTTTGGGCGGATGCTGGTTGGTTCGTTGGTCGTTATCGGTCAGGTGAAGCGTTAGTTCGCGCGAGCGATCAACGACGAACGTCGTGGTATAGGTCAGGGCGTCGTTGGCTTCGGGGTGAAGGGAAATCGCCAGTTCGCCGTCCTCGGTTTGTTCGATGAACTGGGCGGACGCCAGGGGTTTGTTGACGCGGCAAAGCAGAGTTAGCTGCGATCCTTCCACCGCCGACACGCGGCGCACATCGGGCACGAATTTGTCTTCCTGATTCGTATAGCTGGGGAAGACGATCTTGGCATCGGTTTGCAGCATCACCGGATACTCGAACACATCGACGTGAAATTCACGCGTTGCCTGGTTGCCGAACTGGACGCGATAAGCCAGCGGCTGCGAAACTGCGGGAATGCGGCCGCCGAACAGAGGATCGTCGAGCGAGCGGGACATCGGCAGGGTATGCTCGCTACCATCCTCCGTCGTGTAGATGAGCGTGGCTTCGGAGGGCATGTCGTTCAAAAACTTGGCCAGCACCAAGAGGCCGGTGCCCCGTTCGACTTCGGTATCGCCTGGTTCGATCTCGACTTCAAAGATCGTGTCCGCGGATACGACGTCCGGCGAAGCAAGATCGGCCGGTGGGATCGCCGCGAGTAGATCTCGATTGAGTCGACCCAGAGCAACGGCCGCAATCAGCGTGGCGATAAGACCGGCGCAGGCGGCCAGGCGGGCCGCATTCAGCTGACCGCGCGTGATCAAGTTTTGCCAATTGTGGCTGCGAGCATGACGAACGGCCTGACCGACGACTTCCCGCTGCAGATAGCCGAGGCGACCGGTGATACCGTCAGGCTGCTGTTCGACGGCGGTGAGTAACACGGAATCAAGTTGAGGGTAATTGGCTTCCACGAGGTTGGCTACCTGTTGCGCGCTGCGTGCGGAACGGCTACTCGCCCAGGTGACCAGCAGCGAGCCTAGTACGCCGATCACGGCGGTCACCAGAAAGGTGCCGTCGAGGACGCGCTCCGTGGCCTGGCTAATGACATAGATCACGCCGAGGAAGATCGCCGCCGAGACCCAGACGATGCCCATGCCGCTCCAGAAGTGAAACGTTCTCAGGCGATGGGCGACGCGGTCGAGATGGCTGACAAGTTCGCGATCCATTATTGTGCTTCTCCCAAATCCTGGGTGGGAACGTGCGACCTGCGGGCAGCGAGAAACGTTTCAACCGCCAACAGCATTAGCACCGAAACGACCAACCACTTCCACACCTTCTGGTGATTCTCCAGCTCTCGATCTTGCAGCTGTCGGAGTTCCGCCAACTGCTGGGTATGCGTCGCGGCCATTCCTAGCGGAATGCCGAACTGTTCGAGCCGATCCAGCGCAAGTGGCGCCGTATCGCTTTCGGCATCGGCCAGGTTCACGGCGAAAGGAAGTTCCTTGCCCCCTTGCCGCAGCACGTAAGTGCCAGGCTCGGTGGTGTCGTCGAACGTGGTGGCGTCCTCAGTCAATTGTAAGGTGTTACCGCTAGGGATTTGAATGGTTTTCTCGCCACTGGCGGCGGGTAGCGGAACGCTCTGGTTGACGAAATAGGAGTGCGAAGCCAGCTTCTGCCGGTCGGCCAGTTCCAGCCACCGCGACAACAAGGGCAGAAACTTGGTCGACAGGGCCAGCTGGCTATCTTTGCGGCTCCAACCGGCGCTCATGACGTAAAGCTGCCCCTCGCCGCGCGGTAGCGACCAGATTGCAGGCGTATCGTCCTCGAAACGGGCAATCACCTCGGTGGTCGACTCGTCAGCCAGGCGAACGCGGCGATGCTGCCAGAAGCGGATCGTGGTGAAATCGTTGTAGCGAGCCGCGGCGAAGGGGGTGAACAGCGGATGCTGGAAGTCGATCTGCCCGAGCATGGCGTAGGACTCAGTCGAACTGGCTTCCTCTTCCTCGCCTGAGGCCACACTCACGTCGCCGAGCCAGGCACCCAGGTCGTTCACCATGTCATCACTTTGCAGGACCACGACCGCCTGCCCGCCGCGATTTAGGTAGGCATCCAGTAGGTTTCGCTGGTCTTCGCTGGGCGTCTGCGCGATGATCACCAGGCGTGGGGTGGTTCCGGCGACGTCGTTCCAATTGATCGCGGTATCCGCGTCAACGGTTTGAACTTCCACCTTCCGGCTGGCGGTCTCATCGAATGCGCGGCTCAAGTAGAACAGCATCCCTTCCGGATCGTCGGCCGTATCGGAGCCGAAGTAGGCGATCGACACTTGTTCCTGGATCGGGGGCACCACGTAGAACGTGTTGTCGAAATCCATCCCGCGGCCATCGCCGCTCAGGTGCAGTTGATTGGGGCTTGGTGTGCCTGGGTCATAGGGAACGTCGAGTACAAGGCTTTCGCCGGGGGGAACGTAAAAGGAAACGGGACGTGAGGCATCTTTGTCGCCCAAACGCCAGACGACTTCGAATTGTTCGCTGTCGGAGTGGGACGTGTTTCGCACGCGAACGCGGGGAGCGCTCGCCGCCTCGGCCGTTTCTTCTTTCGCTTCCACCAGGCGAACGCGGGCATTGGAATCGTCCTCGGGCGTGATGGCACGCACGTCGACGCGAACCGACTCCGGCCACTGGCTGGTTTGCAGCCGGTCGATCTGCGAACCGGTCTGCATGTCGCTGATCAATACGATTTGCAGCTTCGCGCTCATCTGGCGGAGATCGTCGTCGGCCGACAATCGCTCGGCAACGCCGACCAGCGCGGCTCCCAGGTTACTGGCCGACCACGTTGGCGATACCTCTTTCAGACGCTCGCGAACCAGATCGCGGCGCTGGGAACGATCGATTTGGCTGGTTTCCTCGGCGGTGACCAGCGGCGTGAGCGTTTCATCGAACGCGTACAGGGAGACTTCGTCGGACGTTTCGAGGTCACCAAGCACCTGGTTGGCCTGAGCGATGGCCTGCTGCCAGAGGTCGGCCCGCCGCATGCTGGCACTTTGATCGACCAGGATCGCCACGTGACGCTGCGGGACGTCGTCGGGCGAAAGATTGGTCGACGTCCGAAAGAAGGGGCGCATGAACGCGAATGCCAACAGCAGGATCACCAGCGAACGCAAGAGCAGCAATAACCATTGGTCGAGCCGACTACGCCGCGTCAGTCGTGGCGGTGACGGCTGAAGGAACATGAGCGAACTGAACTCGTAACGCGCCTTGGGCGTTCGGCGAATCAAGTGGAACAGGATGGGGGCGGCAATCGCGGCGGCACCCAAGAGAAAGATTCCGGAGAGTACGCTCATGAACGGCCTCCCGATCGCGGAGACCTTTGCCGTACGGTCGAGCGGCCGCGCTTCAAACGATCGGCCAGCAAGTCGAACAAGATCAGCTCCAACGGACGATCGATGGCGACCTGGTGCAGTTCGACTCCCAGATTCTGGCAGATCGTTTGAATTGCCTGCGAGTGTTCGCGGAACTGCTCGAGGTACTTCTGCCGAGCCTGGTCGGGATCGATGAACAGGTTCCTGCCGGTCTCGACGTCGTGGAACATGGCAGGCTGGTCGAACCGGAAGTCAAGCTCGCGCGGGTCGAGCACGCGCAGGATCACGACTTCGTGCCCACGAGCGCGGAGGAAACCCAACTGTTTGTTGAGCGAACCGATCGGGGTGAGCAGGTCCGAAATGAGGATGACCAGTCCGCGCTTAACGACCGTGGAGGCGATTTGCTCGAGCGGTTTTTCGATGTCGGTTGCCGAGCCAGGTTCGGCACGTTCCAGGCTCATCATGATCTGGTGGACGTGCCCTGGGCGAAACCGAGCCGGGATGCGATCGGTGATCGACTCGTCGAAGGTCATCAGTCCGACCGCGTCGCGCTGCAGCGACAGGAAATGAGCGACGGTGGCGGCCGCCGTTTTGGCGTAGTCGGCCTTGCTGTAGCCGAGCGTGCCGAAGCTCATCGAGCGGCTCAGGTCGACCAGCAAGTAGCAGCGCAGATTCGTTTCGTCCTCGAAGCACTTGATGAAGTAGCGATCCGAGCGACCGTACAGCTTCCAGTCGAGGAAGCGGGTATCGTCCCCCGGCGAGTACTGACGGTACTCGGTGAACTCGACCGAGAACCCGTGGTAGGGGGAGCGATGCAAGCCGGTCAGGAAGCCTTCGACGATGGCACGGGCGCGTAGTTCGAGGTTCTTGATGCGCATGAGCGAACCGGGATCGATCAGCGAAGCCGTGCCTGTGGGACGACTGGCGCTGGAAATCGTGGTCGACGACTCGCTCACAGGACTGCTCATCGTCCTCCCGGCACTGGAATGGAGTTGAGTAGCTGGTCGATGACCTTCTCGACGGTGATTCCTTCCGCTTCGGCGCGATAGCCGACGAGGATTCGATGCCGCAAGGTAACGTGGGCGAGGGCTTTAATGTCGTCCGCCGTGACGTGGGTTCGGCCTAACAGCAGGGCTCTCGCTTTCGCTCCCAGAACCAGGTACTGAGCACCGCGAATCCCGGCCCCCCACATCACCCATTGGTTGATGAAGTCAGGCGTCGAGGGGCGTTTGGGTCGCGAAGCGTCGGCCAGGCGAACGGCATAGCGAACCAGGTTCTCGGCGATGGGGACCTTTTTGACGACGTCGTGAAAACGCAGCACGTCTTCGCCGGTGAACAGCGGGCTGATCGGTTCGGCTCGGCGCGAAGTCGTTTGATTTACGACGGCCACTTCGTCATCTTCAGGCAAGTAGTCCATCCAGATGTTGAACATGAACCGATCGAGTTGGGCCTCGGGCAGCGGATAGGTCCCTTCCATTTCAATCGGGTTTTGCGTGGCAAGCACGAAGAAGGGTTCTTCCAGTGCGTAGCGGACGCCAGCCGCAGTGACCTGGTGCTCCTGCATCGCTTCCAACAGAGCGGCTTGCGTTTTGGGGGGCGTGCGGTTGATTTCGTCGGCCAGGATGACGTTGGCAAAGATCGGTCCCTTGTTGAACTGCAACTTGCGGCGCCCTTCTTCGGTTTCTTCGAGGATTTCGGTACCGGTAATGTCGGCAGGCATCAAGTCAGGCGTGAACTGGATGCGGCGAAACTCGAGGTCGAAAATCTTGGAAATCGAATTAACCAGCAAAGTCTTGGCCAGGCCGGGGGCCCCGGTGATTAGGCAGTGACCGCCAGCGAAGAGGCAGAGCAGCAGTTGCTCGACGACTTCCTGTTGGCCGATAACCGTTTTGGAAAGCTCCGCCAAAATCTTCTCGCGTCCGGCACGAATCTGCTCGACCGCTTGTTGTTCGAAGTCCTGGTCTTCAATCTCGATGCTCACGGTGGTTTAACTTTCTGGTGGGATGAAGGGACGAGGGCTTGGCTGTTACGGGCAGTGCAGGGGGTTAATGGGTCATCGCATAGGTGATGATGTTGATCCCCAGGGGATAGGCGAAGCGTTCGGAATATTGTTTGAAGTAGGTGGGGTCGACTCCTTCTTCTTCCCAGCCGTCTCCCAGGTCGGTGTTATGGCAAATGACGACCATCATGCGGCCTTTGTCATCGAAGATGCCTTTGTAGTGAGGTTCGTCGGCGTCCCAGCGTTCGGTTTCGCTACCGCGCATCCAGGTGCCGATGCTGACGATCATGGGTTTCTCGGCCAGGTCGTACACCAGGTGAAAGATGTCGTGCTCCAGCGGCAGTTCTTCCGGTTCGCGATCGGGGAAGACGCGTTTGATGTTGTGGTAAAACGTTTGCCATTCCTCCTCTCCCCAGAAGTCGTCGACCATCAGAAAGCCGCCGTTTTGGAGGTAGGTTCGTAAACCGGTGACTTCCCCTTCGGTGAGGTTCATCTGGCCTGGTTCAACGATGTAGAGGAACGGGTAGTCCGACAGGTTGTCATCGGTCAGTTCGACGATCACGCTTTCCGGGTGAACTTCCATCGAAGTCAATTCACGCAACCGGTGGGGCAGATTCAGATCGCTTTCGGGGAAGTCGGTGGCCCACTTGTCTCGCCAGCCGTACGAGGTGTACTTCACGCGGGCAAAGCGAAACGCTTCGTGCTCGAACTTCTCGTCGATTTCCCAATCGTTCTGAGCCCCACGCGTGGGAGAGAAGTCACGGCCGTAACGTCCTCGCGATCGAAAGCCGTCCTGAAACTGAGCCCAGACCACGCCAGCGAGTAGCGTGATCGTAAGAAAGAGGCACAGGATTCGGACCGGTTTCGATTTCATCATTACTGGGAATCATCCTTGGCGGGAGAGGGCCGGTCGGGCAAGGGGGAGTCGTGTTCGGTCAGTTCAAGCAACAGCTTCAGGGCAGCACGATACCGGGGTGCTTCCTCCAACGCCAAAAGGACGTGCCGTAACGCTTTCTCGTTCTGCTGGGTTTCATGCAGCCGCTGAGCAAGCCGAAAATGGACATCGGCCGGATCGTAGGGATGTAAGACGGCCAGCGTCGATAGTCCCTCGATGGCGACTTCTCCCTCATCCATTTGCTCTCCGGCCTTGGCGAGCAAGAGATACGGCTCTTGAATGAGTGGATTGACGGCCCGAATTCGCTTGGCATTGACGACCACCGACTGCCATTGGCCTGCTTCGGCGTGCAACTCGGCCAGTCGCCGATAGGCATCGATCGCGTCGGCGCGCAGCTTCGCCAGTTGTTCTAACACCGCCAGTTCTTGTTGGGTTTCGCCCAATTCTTTCAAAATCTGGGCCTTCATCGGCAAGGGGCTTCCGTCGCCGGCATAGTCGGGAGCCAACTGCTGAAGCTTTTCGATAGGCTCCAGGGCCTCGGTGAACTTTTGCTCGCGGATGAGTGCCGCAGCATACATTTGGAGCCCGGGGTAGCTGTTGGGGTGCTCTTTCAGCCACGCCTGAAGCTCGGTGATACGCGGTTGGGGAAGATCTTCAGCGCCAAAGTCGGCCTCCGGTGCAAAGGCCTGGGCGCGATCCTGGATGAATTGCTGAAAGCCAGCGTCGATCGCATCCAGCGGTGCCGCGTGCCGGGCAATCGCGTCGTTGATTTGCAGTCCTTTGCCGAGTTCATCGAGGATCGAACGAACGGCTTCGATGCCAAACTCGTCGACCAGGAACTCGACTACCAGGGATGACTCGTAATAGGCGAACATCAAATGCTTCGAGCTGGGTGGACGCAGGAAAGCACCACTTAGCTCGCTGACCGGCGTGAGATCGTCCCCCAGAATCATTTCTCGATAGGCAGGCGAGATCGACTGGCCCCACGACGGGTCTCGCTGGATCTCTTCGTAGACCGAGATCCCTTCGCTGAGCCACCGCGGCATCTTGTTGTGGGTCTTGTTCAGCGTGACGACGTGACAGAACTCGTGCCATAGCACGGCCTCCCAGTTGGTTGGGTTATCGGTCTGGGAGGCTGGCGAATTCATGGTGATCACGTTGCCGAAGCAAACCCCCAGAAAGCCGGCACCGCCGGGAAGTCCGAACGTGCGGATGGCGAAGTCTTGCTGTTTGGGGAAGATCTCGATCGCGATCGGCTCGTTCAGCTCGACATCATATTTCTTGCACAAAACCGACTTGGCCTCGCGCAGCAGTTGGAGCACGCGATCACCGTAGATGGCGGCTTCCTCGGCATCCATGCGCACGATGAAGCCATCGCTTTCAATCGTGCGGAACTTGGCCACGTGCTCTTGGAGGGTCGATAAGTTGTGAGCGACGACATTGTAATTGTCGGCGTCGAAGACCTCTTCGGCCAGCTTCCAGCCTTGTTCTTCCTTGCCCAGCCGCAACAGATCGTTGGAGAGTTCCATCTTCGCGGGAAGATAGTTGCTGTCGAACTGAAGTGCCCGGCGCTGGGCGGCAGCGGCTTCGGCAAAGCGGTACTTCCGCGCCAAATGCTTTCCGATGAGATAGTCGACTTCCGGGTTGTCTTTCCAGTGAGCCAATGCTTTTTCGCGACATTCTTTCTCCCGGGCAGTGTCATTGGCCAGATGTGCCAGAACGGCCCGAATGGCCCAGGCACTGGGGTGATGAGGGTTGATCTCCAGCGCCTTGGCCAGCAGTTTCTCCGTTTCGTCGTAACGTTCGGCCGAGAGGTGGCTCTCGGCAATCATCAACAGGCCTGGGATGTACTTCGGATTGATCTCGAGGGTTTTCTGAAGGTACTCTTCCGCCTTCTCGGAATCACTCGGCTCGAAGGCCTGGGCCAGGCCGAACAGGACGCGCGGGTTGTCTTCATCCACTTTCAAGGCGAGCTGAAAGTCTTCGGCGGCTAAGGCATAGTCATTCTTGGAAAGTGCCAGTTCGGCGGCGGCGATGTAGGCGTTGGGCAAGCCGGGAGCTCGCTGTTGAATCGGCTTGAACAGATCGATTCGTATCCGCTTGGCGTCGGCACCGATTTCGAGGAAGAACTTGCCGATCACGAGCGAGGTTTCCAAGTCGCGATAGATTCCACTGGTGCGTTCCAGCTGAGCCCCGAGTTGAGCGAGGACTTCCTTGGCTTGATTCGATTGGCCATTGAAGCGGCGGACGTCTCGTTCCAGCCACAGCAGCCGCAGATTCGTCGGTGAGACCTTCTTGGCGTCATCGATCGTCTGGGCGGCATCGGCGTAGCGGCCAAGGGTCAGTTCGCTTTCGGTCTTCAGGACGTACCAGTCGACGAAAGTCCGACCCCCTTCAATCTCTTGGGCGGCCACCTCGACGCACTTGGCGTATTCTCCGGTGCGGAACAGGTCTTTGGCTTCGGTCAATGTCTCGGCGTGAACGTTTGCCTGCCCGAGGAAGACTCCCATTACGGCAAGTAAGCTCGCCAGCGAGCACACGCGCATTGAGAGAGGCACCATCCAACTACCAGGGTCATTTCGCAAAGCCAGAAACTCCGAGCCAAGGTTACGGTTCGATGAAGCTATTGTAGAGTTCTGGCTTCTTAGTCAACAAGAATTGCGTCCGTATTACGGACGAGCCCTTCCACCAAGGGGGAAGCAGCGAAACAGAAGCACGATTTGCAGCGCTTGTTGCAAAACGTTCCTGGATGGTGCGGTGGGTGAGTCGATGAAGGGTGAGAAGACAGGCAAAGGGGGCGAGATTCGTCACCCCGATTGCCCATGCCGGTTTGCTTATCGCGTCGGATCGACGATGACCTTCATCGCGCCGGGTTCGCCCGAGTAAAGACGAGCAAACCAATCGACGCTTTCTTCCAGCGAGGCGGTCGCGGTGATCATGTCTTCGACGCGGATGAGGCCGCGTGCCATCAGGTCGATGCATGCCGGGTACTCGCCACTCGACGCACACGAGCCATAGACCGAAAGCTCGCGCGTGACGACGGCTTGCAGCGGAAACTCGACGTGAGGGGCCAGGTTGCCCACCAGAACAATCGAGCCACCTTTCTTGGCGCAACCGATGGCGGTCTTGACGGTCGGGGTTGCGCCGACCACTTCCAGCACGACGTCGGCACCGCGCCCGCCGGTTAGCTCGCGTACTTTTTCTTCGACGTTTCCTTCGCTGGCGACGATTCCGACGTCGGCACCCAGCTTCTTGGCAACTTCCAGCCGATTGGCGTCGAGATCGACGGCGATGACCTGCGAGCATCCGGCCAGGCGAATCGCTTGAATGGCAAGCAGGCCAATCATGCCGCTCCCTACGACCACCGCCGTATCGCCAAGCGTGACCGGTGCCCGGCCGGCGGCGTGAACGGCCACAGAGACCGCTTCGATCATGGCCGCGTGATTGAAAGGAATCGAGGCCGGCAGGTGGTAGCAGATGTGCTGCGGGACGGCGACGTACTCGGCAAACGCTCCGTGTCGGCGGTATTCGTCGCACGAAACACCCAGCACCATCCGGTTGTCGCAAAGATTGATCTCGCCGCGACGGCAATAGAAGCAATGTCCGCAGGAAACGGTCGAGTCGAACGTGACCCGGTCTCCTTCCTTAAACCCGGCCACCGATTTGCCGACCTTCGCCACGACCCCGGCGGCTTCGTGCCCCATCACCAGCGGAGGTTGGCGACGGCCGGTGCTTCCGTCGTATCCGTGGATATCGCTGCCGCAGATGCCGCAAGCTTTGACGCTAATCAGCAGATCGTGGTCGCCAATCTCAGGCTCGTCAAACTCGACAACGTCCAGCTTCTTGTATTCCGAGAGTAGTAGAGCCTTCATCGATAAACCTTCCTCGTTAGGGATTGAGTCCCGGCGTGATGGCAGGCGAAATTCCCCAGGGGATATTCGCTCCGGGAGGGGGTGTCGTCTTGTGTCGCGCCAGTTTCGGGCGGGCCGCTGATGATGGTGACGGGCTTTCCACTGGTCATTCTATTCTTAACGTTGTAGTTGGCGACATGGGGGGAGGGCAATGAGATGTATCGTCGGCCACCTAAGGTATATTGTGAAACCTATCAAACCGCGGTAAGGCTTACCCGTCGGCTCGCTCAGCAGCTAGAATAGAGACTTCCTTTTCATTCGCACTCCGCTCAACCTGCACAGGGAGTTTCTCGAGATGAAACTTGCATCGTCGCTCGTCATGACTTTCCTCGTGGCCATCACCTGGCTTGGTGGGACCTCTGCTGATTGCCTGGCCGAGAAACTACGCGTTGTGGAATCGGAGAACACGATCGTGGTTCAAGATGGAGACCAATCGATCCTGACCTATAACAAAGTCTCGCCGCCGGTTCCCAAGGGGCTCAAAGGTGTTTACGAGCGCAGCGGATGCTTGCACCCGGTATGCTCGCCGAGTGGCCAATCGGTGACGGCGATGTTCGCGAAAGACCACCCGCATCAGCAAGGCATCTTCGCGGCCTGGGTGAAAACAACCTACCAGGACGAAACGATCGATTTCTGGAACCTTGGCGGCGGTACCGGTCGCGTCCTCCACGAGCAGGTCGTGTCCACCTTTCAAGAGGACGACCGCGCCGGGTTCGAGGTCGATCTGATCCACCGCAAGGAAACCGAGCCCAAGGCGGATGTGCTGCGAGAGAGGTGGAAAGTTACCGCTTATCCAACCGACGGCAGTTATCGTATGTTCGATTTGGAGTCGACCCAGTCATCGATCACCACGCATCCATTGGTCATCAATGAGTACCACTACGGAGGCTTCGCGGTACGGGGGCCTGCCCGATGGGTGACGGATAGTAAGGATAAGGACGAGCTCGAACCGAGCGGTTTCTTGAACAGTGAGGGTTCTAAGCGAGCTAAGGGAAACCATCAGCATGCCAAGTGGGTTTCGCTGTGGGGCGAGATCGACGGAAAGCCGGTGAGCATTACCGTGCTGAGCGATCCCCAGAATTTCCGGGCTCCTCAGGCTGCTCGAATCCATCCTACGAAGCCCTATTTCTGCTTTGCTCCGTGCGTCGATGGAGAGTTCGTAATCGACGGCGACCACCCTTATAAGGCTCGCTATCGATACCTGGTTACCGACGCCATGCCGGATCCGAAGTGGCTCGATCAGCAGTGGGAGAAATGGTCGTCGGAATCGACGGATAAGGGAGGTTCAACCCGATAAACTACCGCTAGGACGACGATCTTGCAGGTTTCAAGCGCATTCATGTCGTTGAGTTCTCTCGATGCATGGGTGCAACGACTAGCGGTAACGTGTTACGGTGGAAAATGTTACCGTTGGTAGCGGTTGGCTGGTTGCGATGCCAGTGGAGAGCAATTGCCCGAATCCGCGAACTGGTTTATCTTTGTTGTGCAGCGATTTCTTAACCTCCTCTTTGACACCATAAGTAGATTACGCGAATGGGAAGAAGCTTCGAAAACCGGAAGCATTCGATTGCTAAGACGGCCGCCCAAAAGTCCAAGCTTTACTCCAAATACGGCAAGATGCTGTACGTTGCGGCGAAGAATGGGGTCCCTGATCCGGAGTCCAATCCAACGCTCAAGAGCCTGATGGAAAAGGCCAAACGCGAGCAGGTACCGGCCCACGTCATCGATAAGGCGCTCGAAAAGGCCAAAGGGGCAGGGGGAGAGGACTACTCGGAAGCTCGCTACGAAGGGTTCGGCCCTGGTGGCTGCAGCGTCATTGTCGACTGCCTGACCGACAACCCCAATCGCACGATCACCGACGTTCGCAACTGCTTCAACAAGAGTGGCGCCAAGCTCGGCAATACGGGCTCCGTTTCGCACTTGTTCGATCATCTGGCAGTCTTCTCGTTCAAGGGTGGCGAGCAGGATCAGGTTCTTGAGGCAATGCTCGAAGCGGACGTCGATGTGGATGACGTCGAAGAAGAAGACGGCCAACTGACGGTCTTTACCACGGCCACCGACTTCTTCAAAGCCAAGCAGGCCCTGCAGGACGCGATTCCCGATGTGGAACTGGAGGTTCAGGAAATTACGTTCATTGCTCAGGCAAGTACCCCGCTGACTGGCGACGACGCCAAGGCGTTCGAGAAGTTTCTCGACATGCTGGATGATTGTGAAGACGTGCAGAACGTCTATCACAGCGCTCAGCTCCCCGAATAGTGGCGAGTCGAATGCGACATTTCTAACAGTGGCCAAGAGAATCGCCCGCCTGGTGGCGATTCTCATTTGCCTTCTCCCTTTTGGCTGCCTAATCGCTATGACGTGTTGACTCAGCAAAATCGCGCCAACCAGCACGGTCCTTTCAAGGGGAAGGTTGCGAACTAGCGGCCTAAGAATCTTGCCTGGCTGCGCATTTCTGGAAACGCCGCGTTTGCCGCCGAACCCTAAGCAAACTACGGTTTTATCGGCAGCAGAAGATCAGGATTCGGTTTACCGTCAAACCGCACCTGAGGGATCGCTCCCACCATTGGTAACGGGTTGCGATTCTTCTCTCTTCTTGGAATTTCACGAAGTCGAACATTGCTTACTCCAAGTTCCCATATCGCCCTGCTCGAGTCGAACGTAGGACAGCGCAAGCGACTGCTCGATCGCCTGCAGGATACGTCGCGGCACGTTCATTGCCTGGATAGCATTGACGCTTTCGAGCAATCCCTGACCGTGTTTGACGCGCTGGTGATCGACGTTAACTTTGAGGGTGGTCGCGGTGAATCGCTGATCCAGAAGCTTTGCCAGAGCACGGAGCTTACGTCGATTCTGATCTCGGCAACCGAAGCCCAGCTGCATCGGGCCCTGGTGTGTCTGGAAGCGGGAGCAATGTCCATTTTGGAAAAGCCCTTTGAACTGGACCGAGCGAAGGTCGTTATCGATCAGGCGATCCTGGGTACGCGGCTACGCCGAAAAACGTACTGCGAGCGACAACGGCTTGGCCGTCGCATCACGACGTTGACCGACCGTCAGCGCGAGGTATTTCGCCACATGGTGGCCGGAAAGCACGTCAAAGAGATTGCCCTGGAAATGGGAATCGGCATCAAAACCGTTCATACCTTTCGGACGCAACTGTTCGACAAGCTCGAGATCGACTCGCCGCTGCAACTGATTCGCGACATCGCCATGGTGTTCGGCCGGCGAGGGCTCGAGAAGTTAAGCGCTTCGGCCGACGACCAGACGATCGCTCAGCTGATGCACCAGATCAAGAAGCCGATGTACGTTGACCTTCCGGTTAGCTAAAAGAGTATGGTTCTCCCACCTAAAAGAGTCGTAGGATGGAAAGCGACTCGTCTTAATCGTTGCGCCAATTAAGCCGAAACTGATTGCATCAAGGGATACTACGAAAACGCCGAAAGCTCACGGAAGAGGAAACGGCCGAATGCTAGCAGTTATGCGCTTCAGCACGAAGGCGATTTATGGCCTGTTTGTGGTCTGCGCGCTAATTATCTGCTCAGGCTGTTATGCTCCGCTGGTCAGTGGTGGCGTGCCTGCCAGCACGCTACCGGAAGAATATCGTCTTCCGCTCCGCACCGGTGGAACTCCGTTGAACTTCACGATGCTGACGGCACCGCCTCCCAAGGATTACCTGTTGGGGCCGGAAGACGTGCTGGAAGTCACCGTCCCTGAATTATTTCCCAACGGCGAGTATCGACCCCTCTTGGTACAAGTCATGGGCTCGGGTCACGTCCAACTTCCGCTGGTCGGATCGGTTCCGGTTGGCGGATTGAATCTTGCGCAAGCCCAATCGGAAATCACGCGAGCCTACGCCGCGGGTTTCTTCAACTCGCCGACGGTGAGTATTTCGCTGGCCCAAAAGGCGACCTTCAGTGTCGTGGTGCTGGGTAAGGTTTCGGCTCCTGGGGTTACGGAGCTACCTCGCTACGAAAACGACGTGGCCCATGCGATTGCACTCGCAGGCGGCTTGACGGAAGACGCTGCCGAAGCGATCGAGATTCACCGCAGGGCACACGGCGTAACGCCTGAGGTCGTGAAGATCGACCTGCGCGGCATGGACAACCTCAACTTCGGCCCGCACGACGTGATCCTGCATGAAGGGGACGTCGTGGTCGTACCCAATCGCCGAAACGAAGTCTTCTACGTGGTGGGTAAATTGAATCCGACGAATGTGGTGCGATTCTCAGCTGGCGAACGCGAGCGAGAGCTGGGCGGTGGGTTTATCCTTCCACGAGATCGCGAAGTCGACGTCGTTACCGCCGTGGCCATGGCCGGATATATCGATCCGATCGAGTCCCCCACGACGGTCACCGTCCATCGCCAGATTCCTGGCCAGTGTCCGATGCTGATTCACGTCGACTTGATCAAGGCCCGCAAGTGCCGTGAAGAAAATATCAATGTTTGCCCCGGCGACATCATCTACTTGAACCCCGATGCAAACTGGTACTTCCGCCGCACGTTCGATCGCCTGATCGACGACGTGTTCCTGTTCCCCTATCGAAGCGTCTGGGGATTCTAGGCGGGCTGACGGGTGGCCTTCAGCCCTCGGGCGTACGAGAGGAATTGCATTCGCATGACGTTCGTCGAGGTGCGCGCTCCGACATTGATTCGATGGAGTCGCATCGCGTCGCAGGCGTCTATGTCGTTCACGCCCCGCTGCGTGGTAAATGCCGCGGCGTAGCCGATCTCTTTCAACATCGCGGCGACTTCATCGCTGACGCCGCCGGCCGGGTAACAGAAAGTGCGAATCTCCTGGCCCAGATGCTTCTGCAGTTTCTCGCGAGAGCGAACCGCCTCGTCGTAGGCCTCTTCCAGCGTGATTTGATTCATCAGCGGGTGCGTGTGCGTATGGGCACCCATGGCGACCCCTTCCTCGGACAACTCGCGCAGCCGCTGCCAGGTGAGGACCCGGTTGGGCCTGACGTCCTCTTGCAACTCTTCGCAAATCGCGTCAATCCAAGGCATCGCTTCGCGGTGAGGAAGCTCCTTGACTTTGGCGGCAATCTGGCGGACAGCCTGGTTCTTTTGATTCAGACCATCCAAAGATAGCGTTTGTCCATCCAGTGTTATCTGCGTTTGAGGGGTCGACTGAATCGCCCAATGAACCCGATCCCACCAGAACGTTCGCTCCGGATGATCGGGAAACGAGGTAGGCACGAACAGGACGACTGGTAGATTGCGCGACTTCAGGTGATGCCACGCCGCTTCAAAATTCTGGTAAGCGTCGTCGAAGGTGATCAATACCGACTTGGGAGGTAAACGGCGGCGTCCTTCCAGGGCGTCCAGGACGTCGTCGAGTGAAACAATGTGGCAGCATGCTTGAAGTTGGTCGAGCTGAGTAGCGAACTGCTCTGGCGTCGCACTATGCACGCCTGGGTAAAGGTGTGGGTGCTCGCATGGAAGATCAACGCGATGATAGGTGATCACGCGCAGGATGTTGTCACGCCGATCGGTCGACTCGATCGACGAGAGGAGGCCACTTCCTGCCCAGGAATTTACCAGGCCAAGCGCACATTGGGACAACATTCTATTCATCATGATTAATGCCGAATGGTGTTCTTCTCAGGCAGTGGCACTTCGCGAAACCACATCCACTTCCCCCAATAAACTTCAGGCGGACTCGACAAAACCGGATCACTTTTGGAGTCCGCGACCTGGTAGATTTCGTCCCCTCGGCGATAGGTCACGGCGATGCTGTCGGCCTCGCTGGTCTGGCGGTGAAACTCAAACCACGTTAACCGGATACCTTCCTTCGCGGCGTGCTCAAACGGCGGGTAGGTCGAGTCGATAATGCTCACCAGGTCGTCTTGCCAGTGAAAGACTTTCATCGCTTTGGGCATCAACAGGTGGTTCCACTGATTTCCTTCCGTCTGAAGGTTACTATACATCGTGAATGAGCTTTCGGTCTTCAAGCCGATGTAGGGGCACAATGCGTTCAGGATGACGACCAGCGGAACGATCGCCAAACCGATGCTGGCCAGCTTCAGCGATGCCGGGCGCGGCTGATCGCTGGGGTCAAGGAGCGTGCGGCCGTACATTTTCCAAACGAAGAATGCCACGCCGCCGTAATAGAGCGCGAACAGCAACTGCCCGACGCGAATGACCGCCATGCGAACCTGGTCCGGCGGAAGCCAGGCATACGTTCGTGTGCAAGCGATTAAAAACCAAGCCAGGCACAAAGTGATCGGTGTTACTGGGCTGCCAAAGACTCGGACGATCGCGGTACATGACTTATCCAGCCATGGCATCTTGGTTCGAAATTCAGAAAAGCGAGCCGGCACGTCTTCCGGCAGAAACAAAAAGAGAAATGCGACCGCAAAACCAGAGAACGGAATAAAGCCCGACACCCCCATGGCGAAGTGAAACGAGAAGGCCAGGGCAATGCCAAGCCAGCGAGTTTTTCTGATGGACAGGAGAAACGGCAACGAACACTCCAGAGTGGCCGTTCCCCAGATGACAAGATGGAAAGCCCAGGTCTCTTGAGGCAGGATTCCCCCTAGCTTCTCCGACAGTCCGCCATACAAGGAGACGGCAGCACTTAACTCTGGCTTGAAGAAGTCAGAATTAAGTTTCGCCAGTGCGGCAAACGTGTACATCATAAGCACCGACCAGCGTATCACCGGGGCAAGCACTTGGAGGAGTTCTCCACCGGTCAGCCGAGCAAACCGATGCCGCCCCCATAGAGCCAGCGCCGTCAGCAGGATCGCGACGTCGATGACGCCAACAAAGATCCAGTGATTGACGACGTAAGGAAGATCAACGAAGACACTGGCCAAATGCGCGGCGGTCATCACCGGGAATGCCACCAGCGACCTTGGACGTGAGAGCACGATGATTGCCGCCAATGACGGCAAGATATGATGGGAGAGTGGATTCCAATCCGAGAGAAACGACTGGTGAAACAAAATTCCACATGCCATCAGAAAGGCAAAGATGGAAAATTGCCTGCCGAAATCAGTTGGATCTTGAGGATGATTTTCTTCACGCATGAGACCGCTTTGCCACAAAAGTTATTTGCGTTTCAAAACCCGACGAAGTCGATGCCAGGTATCCATCCACGCAGGCAGGGGGTCACTCCATTGGAAGATCTGAAGGGTCACGTTTGTCTTGCTGATGCTTCGAATCCACTCCCAAAAACTCAACTCCCCGCGGATTCTCAGCTGAAGAAAAGCCCGCAGGTCGTCGACCGGATTCCAGAGGTAGGCTTCATCGGGGTAGTCCCCGAACTGCGGTAGCTCACCCTGGACGACGCGTTGATACAGAAACGACGCCAGATCATATCCACAGCGATCGAGCAAAATGTTCGCTGCGGTAATTCGGGCGTTGCATTCAATGAGCTTTAAAACCCCGTCCCGTGGGTCTTGTTTGAACTCGACGTTGGCCAGACCGCGTAAGCCTGCTTCGGCGAACAGTTTCGTGGCAGGCTCTACCAGTTCCGGAATGTGAGCGGTAACGTGCCGACACGCGACCCCCATCTCGGGAGGAAACCTTCGGATGATACGCTTGGTGAACTGAAACAGGTGCTTGCCATCTTCATCGATGTAGGTGTAGTAGCTGCAAAGTTGGCTGTCGGGCCCGGGAATCTTTTCCACGAGCATAACCTCGTGGTCTTCGTCGATCTTGTCCCAAGCAGACTTCAGCTGCTCGAATGTCTCCGCAACCAGGAATTTCACGCCAAACGTGGCAACAAATCGATGCGAGTAAAGCGGCTTCACCAGCAGCGGAAAGACGAGTTCATCCTGAAGACTCATGACTGAGGATTTTGAGTCGACGAGCCAGAATTTGGGGGTTGGGACACCGACGCGCGCCGCGGCCTGGTAGGTTTCCAACTTATTGAGCATCGAGGCCTGAGCATCCGGCACGAACAGATCAAGACGAAATTTGCGTTTCAGCTTCGCGTAGTGCTCGATCAGCAGTTCCAAGGCAACATCACTCGCGGGAATGAGGACGGCCCCTTCCAGGTCATCGGAAGCCGAACCAAGCAGGAAGTCTCCCCACGCCGACTTGCCCTGCGACGCTCCGTCCAGAGTCAGCCACGTGGCGAATCGAGAGTAACGCACGGGAGAATGGGCGTAGTTGAGTACCCAAACCTGGATGCCTTGGCGACCCAAGCTGCGGGCAATCGAGAGGGCATTCGCTCCGCCACCAATGATGATGGCCGGAGGCCTGGTGGTCATTGAACAGGCCGTTTCACGTGGTAGGGACGGCTTGCTTACCGCGGGAGGTATCGCAGACATCAGTTGGCCACCTCCCACTTTTCGTTGAGCTGCGATTTGAGAGAAGAGTTTGACTGCCGCAAAGCCGCGTCCAGAATCGCAGGGGCGACGCGGCACTTCAATTCGTCGCAATCCAAGTGATGATAGAACCCAGGCGTCGTATTCACTTCCAGCACAACGCCACCCGACTGCTCGAGCGGGACGCTTGGATCGGTCGTGATGATATCGACCCCTGCCAATTGAATGCCCAACTCGCGAGCGCAATCGCGACACGAAGCGACAATCTCGGGACACAGATCATCCACAACTTCGTTTTCGGCCGCTTGGTTCTCGTTGATGACCGTCTTGAGCGTTACCGGTTGGTCCGCCGGGGGAACCGATCGCAGAGTCAATCCGGAAGAGGACAAGGTACGTCGCATGTCGTCATCGACCGTCAACATGGTTTGCGCGCGTCGCCACCCCTGTTCGCGGCGAAGTGCGTTCTCCGCCGCGACCAATTGTCGAATCGAACTTCTGCCGTCTCCTTGAATGGCAGGAGGATCACGACGAACGACTTCGAGCAACTCGCCATACAGAAACAGGAGGCGATAGTTGGCTCCTGCAATCTGCTTTTCGATCAGCAGCGTCGAATCGAAGGCCGATGCAATTGCCGCTGACGTTCGGAGATCGCTTAAAGTCCGTACGCCTGTGGTGACACCCGATCCGGCGCCGGTGTTGCGGGCAGGCTTCACAACATGCGGGCTACCGTCGAGCAGTTTGCGTGCTGTGTCGAGGGACGCGATGGTGAAGGTTTTCCAGGGAGACTGCGGGGCGACCTGCTTCAGCTTTTGCAAAACCAGCGGCTTATTGCCAGCCAGGCGAAGGGTGCCCGGATCGTCGTGCGGTGTATAGTTCTTCCAGACTCGGGTGCTTTGGCCGTGGCGACGAATCTCGTAGAGCCCGCCTTCCAGGTGGTCGAACGAGGCTCCGATCTGCGCGGCCGCTTGCTCCCAGGCATGCGAATAGAATTCGTCACGCTGCCGCTGCATTGCTTTGCCTATTCCGCGACGAGCTGCCAGCTTCGTCCGGGCCAGCGTCCAAAGACTTCGCGCATGAAGGTCAAGATGATTCCACATCACGAAACCTACGCGTGTTCTTCGGATTCGATCGGACCAGGTAGGGTAACGGAGTCCTTCAACACGGAGGGAAGAGGATCGACTTCAGGTGTCTCGATGACGCAGTTCTGTTCGGCAAGGAGTTCGTCGACCCAGGCATTCGAGAATTCGCCCCGCTGCACGGCTTCGATGTACTCGCGGGAGCCAGCCTCGTGGACTTTCAAACGGCGGATCAGCTCGGCGACGATGTCTTGAGGGGCAGCGACGATGCCTGCGGCGTCAGCAACAATCACATCCCCAGGGTTCACGACGATGCCCCCCAGAGCGATCGGGAAGTTGATTTCGCCAGGACCTCGATGCAGCGGTCCGATCGCGGTCTCGCCGCGAGCAAACACCGGAAAATCGAGTTCCTGAATCTGTGGTAGGTCGCGAATCAGTCCGTCGACGATAAAGCCTTGAATGCCGCGATGGCGCGCCTTGGTGCAGATGATGTCGCCCAGGACGGCATTCATGTGGGAACCGCCCGCATCGATCGCCACGATATCACCCGGCTTGGCGATATCAAGTACCTTGTGAACCATCAGGTTGTCGCCAGGAAAGACTTTCACCGTGCAAACGGGACCGTAAATGCGATGATTGGTACTGGCGAGCGAACGAATGTTGGAGTCGACCGCATAAAGACGGTTGAGCATGTCCGAGATGTCCGGCGTCTCGAAGCGGGCCAGTTGTCGATAGACGATCGCTTCGAGACGGACAAAGTCGGTGCGAATTCGAAATCCCGGTCCGGGATTCAAAGCGGCTGACCTTAGGCGTTTATTCATGATGCTGTTTTTTTGCGTTGCTGGCGTCCGGCGAACGTTGGCTAGTGCGAATCTACGAAGGGCTGACCTGTAGATAACGATAAGAACGATGATTGATGCGACAAAGCTCGGATGATTTCGTGAACGTTAGCTGTTTTGAGTTGGGCGCTCGACTGTTCCAAGTCCGTTTGCGAGCAACTTTGAAGAAGTCGACCACTCCCGGCAACGACCTGGCTTTCGATACCACATTCGGCCAGGCATGCGGCGACTTCGTGTAGCTCGTGGGCACGCCGCCCGGCATGTTGTGGATAGGTGGGAAGAACCGATTCCATGGCCGCCATGACGTCTGGGTAATATCGGCCCACTCCCTGCAGAAACCGGTCAAGAATTCCGGCACGCTCGGCACCGACACCCAGTTCCATGACCAGTGTGGCGACTCCCTTGGAAAGTCCTCCCATCAGCATCTTCAAGAGCGATGCGCTGCCAACTTCGTCGCCCAGATCTTCTGTCTCGATGGGACGAAGCAGTGGAGCAATCCGCTCTAGCTGTGGTCCACTCAAGTAGATCGCACCCTGCTGAACGAGTTTACTTGCCAGACCGCGAATGGCCATGTCGACCATGGTCATGCCTGCGGAGCTTACCAACTGATGAATATGCCGCGTCGTTTGGGGCGCGATCGAGTTCGCGTCGATGTACAGGGTGCCCTCGCGTGGAACCAGGTCGACCACTTCCTTTGCCAGATCTGCCGCATGCTGAGGCGGCGCGGTCGAGATCAAGATCGACGACTGATCGACAACCTCTTGTAAAGTCGGCAAAGTTTCGAGCTGTGCCGCCTTGACGATTTGCTTAGTACGATCGCTTCGGTTTTGTACCGAAGTGATAACCCGGCAGCCGTTCCGGCGAAAGACGTCCGCCAAGGCGGAACCCATTTCACCGGGAGCCAGAATGCCGATCGTTTCTAAGGGTGTCTCTGTCACGATGTTCGCTGAAGCGGTTGTTGTTGATTGGAATGCGGATTTCCGCAACGTTATCCATTCTGATTGGTTAATTTATGGATGGGATCAGAATAATTCTGAGATGCTTGATTCGTCGGCTGCGACGTTGTTGTTCGAGCGAAAATGGTTGCCGTAGCGCTGGCCATTGCAAACATCAGCCAGAAATAGCGGATGTACGAGTAATGTAAGAACATGCCTGACATGAGATAGATCAACAGCGTAAAGACCAAGGCCGTGGCCGTTAACGCGACCGCCGGATTGGTTTGCAGAAACTGACGGCGGATGCGATGAAGGCGCACGATGACGACGCCAATCGCCGCCAGGAAACAACTGAGCCCAAGGAGGCCACTATCGGCCCCGATTCCCAGGTACAGGTTGTGAGCTTCCCAGTTGCCATGCACCACGCTGTAGCCGCTTTTTTTGCCATACTCGCGAGCGTAATAAGGAAACATTCCCTGACCGACACCTAGGATGGGGTTTTCGGCAATCACGTTCGCGGCCGCCATCATGATGGTGGCCCGGCTTCGCAGCGAACCATCAATTTCCTGGCTGCCTTGGGTCGACGTAACTAACTGGCTGGCGGCCAATAGCGAGGTAATTCGCTCTCGATAGGCAGGCATGACCGCGACAAACAGCACGGCGGTGATTCCCATGACGACCAAGACCCTCGGACGCAAGTACCCGAGGAAAACGGCTATCACGATGGCCCCTGCCAGACCAACGACCGAGCCTCGCGAAAACGTCACGGCCCAGCCGAAGATGGTCAAACCTGTCGCGCCCCAGGCCAGCGCTTTGAGCCATTGATTCCGCTGCGTTAATGCAAGGCAAACGCCTATGGGCAGCAGCATTAACATGTTTTGGGCATAACGATTCTTCTCACCGATGGGGCCAGCTGAGCGTGCTCGAACGATCGAGACGCCACGTTCGTTGACTTCGCTAAAGCCGAGTTGATCGGCCTGAGCCAGTCCGCCGTAATCGCTTTGATAGTTATTGGTCAAATACTGATGGCCGGTCACCGCACCCATGAATGCGCCGGTCGCCAAAATGGCCCAAAGCGATCCACGGAGAATCTCCGGCGTGCGAATCGCGTTGATCACCAGAAAAAACAAGCCCAGGCCTTCGAATATCGACCGGACCAGATCCGAGAACGATTCATCCGGGGCCCGCGAGAACATGACCCCGAACGACTGGACGACGACCATGCCCACGACGAACATTCCTTCCCACGGAAAGATGATGCCTTCGCCTCGTACCCATAGAAAGTAGCCCAGGGGAAGCAGCAGCATCGCAGGCGTCATCGCCACGATTGCATAAGGCAAGCCGTGGAACTGTGCCGCGACGACCGGCAGGTTGGAATAGATTAAAAACACGCAGGCATAAGTCGCGAGGTGGGGTTTCAAGTAGCCTGCGACGAGCACGACCGGAAGAATGACGATCCCAAGCCAAACCGGACTGGCACCCGAGAGCACGTGAAACGCCGCCAGGATCCAGAGGGTGATGATGGCGAACCAACTTCCCCAGAGATAGGCGATCTGCTGAATATCGGACTTGCTGGAGCTTGCTTCCATGGAGCGACGATTAGGCCGTTCTACTGAACTCCAACGGCAACTGTCGCGGAGCGCTGGATGGTTCGACTGTCGGGTTGTACTGCTTCAACTTCTCGGATGCGAAGACCAGGCAAAAGCCACTTGCCAATCCGGCAAGTACGCAAATGCCAAACAACGGCTTGGGCTGCGGCCAAAGCAGTTCGTCGGTAAGGATCGGGCCATCGAGGACGCTTACCAATACGCTCGACCGGCCTTCAGTGACCGCTTGATCGGCGACACGTAGCTCATTCAATTGCATGACGATCGTATCGTGGGCCGATTTGACAAGCTCGATCTCGTCCAGTTTCTGCTGCTGCTTCACGAGATATTCGTCGATCTTCTTGGCTTCCGCGAACTCTTCTTGGTACAGCGATGCCAGTTGCGTCTCGCGACGACGCAGTGACGAAGTCTCCTGCCGAATTGCCGCCGGTGCTGAAGCGGCGATTTCATTCAGGCGGTTCTCAATGGTTTGGATCCGATCGGCGACTCCGAGCACACTGGGATGTTTCTCCCCGTAGCTTTTACGCAGTTCTGAATACTCCACTTCGGAAGCGAGCAAGGTATCGAGGTCCGTCTGCAAATGCGCTCCGGCCAGGAGGCCTTCGGCGTTCAAGCGCGAAAGGAGTTCGACGATCTTTCGCTGATTGTCGAACTCGTGTGGGATCGCAGGCTTGGCGACCCAATGGATCTTCGGATCGGCCACGTCGCCCGACATTGCCAATAGCGTTTCCAGTTGATTCTCGAGAGCGATCCGCTGGGTCTGAGTGCGAACAAGCTCTTCAACAACACGCATGAGCTTGTTTCGCTGCACGGATGCCGCGTCGGCGTCGTTGCCAAGCAGCGGGCTTTTGCTTCGTACCTCTTGGTATTCGACCTGGAGATCCGCAATCTCCTGCCGGAGCTTCTCGGTCCGCTTGTCGAGCAAAACGATCGTTTCCTGATGTCCCGATTGCTCTCGTTCGGAGAGATATTCGCGGTACGAGTCGATGATCTTGCTGAGACCATCGATCGCCCACTCGGGATCTTCGTCGGTGTACGTAATGCTGATCACGTTAGTCCCGGCGAGAGGACGGACTTCGAGGCGTTCGAGTACCTTGTCGATCGGCGACTTCTCTGGCGAATCGACCTTAGCGCTGAGAATGTAAGGTACGGCACGACTGATGACCGAGGGACTGCTGAGGATTTCGGCATGGGTGGGCAAGAACGCCTGGTCTAAAACATTCCCCTCTTGCGGCGTTAGCGGACGGCCACGCTCTTGGATGAGAATGCGTGCTGTGACGACGTAGGTTGGCGTCACCAGGAAGTAATGAACGACACCGAGACCAATGCACACCGGAATGGTAATCGCGAAGTAGTACCACTTGCGCAAGAAAGTGGAGACGCGAATTTGGTCTGAACTGCCCGAATGGTCTTCAGTTTGGGATTGGAACATCAGAGCTGAATTCAAGGGGAACGGTTAGAGCGTGCTGTGCGCGAAGCAAGAGGGTCGTTCCACTCACATTAACGCATAAATATTAGATTATTCTGAATCCATATTGCTTGCCATGTACTGTTTTGTGAATAGTCTGAATAAGATAACTCCAACATTTATACCAATGAATCGCAATCAAAATGACCCTTCCGTGCGTTACGTTATGGCTGGCACTGTCAGTGGTAATCTATGCCTATGTTGGCTTTCCTGTTCTTCTTGTGGTTCGGGGAGTATTGGCACGTCCGATTCGAAAATCGCCTTCCACTCCCAGCCTTACTTTGGTGATCATTGCGCACAACGAACAGGAAGTAATTGCGGAAAAACTGCAAAACGCAATCTCATTGGACTACCCGCGTGAAAAGCTTGAAATCCTTGTTGGTTCAGACGGTTCCGACGATCGCACTAACGAAATCGTTCAAGGGTTCGAGCAGCACGGCGTGCGCCTTGTCGCATGTCCGCGGCAAGGAAAGATCAGCACGCTGAACGAAACCGTCGCCCAGGCCCAAGGGGAAATTCTTGTATTTTCCGACGCCAACAGCATGTACGAAGCAGGCTCCTTGAAAGCGATCGCCGCGTGCTTTTCCGACCCTAATGTGGGTGGTGTCGCTGGGGACCAGGTATACACCACCGACAAAGGAAACGCAGGTAGTCTCGGCGAGCGAATTTTTTGGAATTTCGACCGATTTCTGAAGAGAATGCAATCACGATCAGGGAGCGTGACCTCTTCGACGGGTGCCATTCATGCGGTTCGTCGTGAATTATTCGAACCGGTTCCATCCGGTGTGTGCGACGACTTCCTGATTTCAACGCGAGTGGTCGCTAAGGGATACCGCCTGGTTTTCGAGCCGGGCGCGATTGCCTACGAGGAAGTCGCGGCTTCCGACAAAGCGGAATTTCGTCGAAAGTCCCGTATCATTGCTCGTGGAATTCGTGGGCTTTGGGTGATGCGGACTCTTTTGAATCCGTTGGCCTATGGGTTCTATTCGTTCCAACTGGCATCGCACAAACTGCTTCGCTGGAGCGTGATCTTTTTGCTGCCCGTGATCCTGCTGTTAAACCTGGCGTGCGTCGAACAAGGCTTCGTTTATCAGCTGCTATTGGGCCTGCAACTGGCATTTTACTTCCTTGCCCTGATTGGAATCATGCTGAGAAATACGCCAATCTTCCGCAATAAGCTGGCGAAGATTATGGCGGTTCCTTACTTCTTCTGCATGGCCAACTTCTCCGCACTGAGCGGCTGGTACCAGTTCCTGACCGGACGACGCGTCGACATCTGGAACTCGAACCGAGTTGCTTAACTGGCTATCGATAAAGCCACGAGTCGAGCCAACGCTTCGAGCCTCTTAGCAGGCCTCGAAATGGCAGCTGACGAACACCCTTGCGAGCCATGTCATAGACGCTATTGCAGTAGTTAGCCCAAGCGTTCGACGTCACGGCGCCTTGGCAAACGATGGTCGCACCATTGGAGAGTCGCTGCTTAAAACGTTCGTCCCCTTTGCCCAGGTCAAAACGTTGAATGCCTCTCGAGTCTGCCTCTTCCAACATATTCAACATCAGACAAACACCAGGCGAATAGCTGGCAAATTCGACGCTGTAAGCGGGGAACCACAGGTGCATGACGCGATTGGCAATGAGTCCGAAATGTGCCGCGATCAGGCGGTCTCCCGCATAGAGCGCCGACAGGCAGCCGCTGAATTGGTCGGTCCGAATTGTGCGGAGATTCTCTAGCACGGCTCGAGCCCAGTCCATCTGCAACACGTCGAACGTCTTTGTACTGCGGCGCTGGGCCGACTTCCAATCAAGTAATTGGTCGAAGACCTCATCTTCATCTGATTGAAAGACAAAGCGAATGTCTCCCACGTCGCGGGCAAGCTTGCGTTGCTTTCGCCTGGTTTCGCGAATGATGGACGAGTGGGCCTGAGCGCGGTCTTCTTGGTAGGCTTTCCAACCGTTTGAAAAATCGATGTACGGCGAAGATGCGCCGCCGTTACACGTCGACAACAGGTCGCACTGCGTATCCGGCAGATGATCGAACGCCCAGCTGAACAGGCCGCACTCCTTCAAAAGCGCTGGAATTGACAGAGATTCAGGGATCTGGCCGATGATTCCTTGAAAGTCATTTAGTTTTCCCCCCACCGGTAGTCCCAATCCGGAAGCTCCTCGTTGAAAAGGAAAGAATGCGACCGGTGTGTCACCTTGTTCAATCACAGCGACATGCACGTCAGCGCGCACCTGTCCGACCGCTTGCGTGTATTCAGGTTGGTAGAACGGAGATTGGAGCGTGGGATCGTTCGCCAGGATGACCTTCCAAGCCGATAACTGAGCGAACGTCAGCTGGGCAGGTTTCAGGACGATGGGACGCACGTGCGAGATCATTCGTTGCGGTACCAGTTGGGAGACAGCGCCCATCTTACAAGAGTCCTGCAATTGTTCGCATACACCATGTGGCTATTTGAAAGATGCTAATAAGCACCTTCGCGTAGTACTACTGTCTTTATTGTCCTTGCTAAGATATATAAGTCCAGCCACGGTGACCAATTCCGCACGTAGAATGCGTCGAGCGTTATGCGCTCTTGATAGGTTGTATTGTTTCTTCCGGATACCTGCCACAGGCCAGTAATCCCAGGAGTGACCTTGAGATAGAGCGGGAACACGTCGCAGTACTTCTCAATTTCGGAATCGACAATGGGGCGCGGGCCGACAAGACTCATGTCGCCGCGAAGCACGTTCCAGATCTGGGGAAGTTCGTCGAGGCTGAATTTGCGGATGATATGCCCCACGCCAGGGATGATTCGGGGATCGTCTTTCAGCTTGTGGTCACGTTCCCACTCGGCACGCAGTTCGGGGTGTTCTTTCAGGTAGTTTTCGAGTACTTCGTTCGCGTTGGGAATCATACTCCTGAACTTCCACGCCATGAACGTTCTTCCCAAGCGGCCAATGCGTTTATGACCGAAGAAGACGGGGCCGCGGGAATTCAGTCGGACCAAAGCCGCGATCAGCAAACAAATGGGGAACAGCAGCGGCGCAAACAGAATGATCAGCCCAATGTCCAAAAGGCGTTTCGCGAGAAGTCGCCAATGAGAGAGCAGCTTCGCCCTGGCATGCAGACCCATGATACCGCCAATGTCCCGGGCTTCGGTCCAGAGCGTCGGCCACTGGAAGTCAGAGGGAACAATGATGACGTCCTTGGCCTGGGTCGACCAAAAGTCGATATCGCTGCAGTAAGAAGCGGGGTCACTATCTTCGACGGCCATCACAACGATGGTGGCGTGACTTTTGGCCACGGTTTCGCGGGCCAATTGTTCTTTCTCAGGCGTGGTGGTAACGGCTTGAAATTCGTCGGAAGTCAGAAGGCGGACAGGACGCATGGCCAGTTCCGCGTTCTTCTCGATATGTCGCATGACCCGCTGTGCGTGATCGCGATGCCCCACCACGACAACCGACCATCCCCACCATGGCTGGGTGCTTAGTAGGGTTCGGCTGGCTAGGCGAACGCCTGGATGGATCACGTTGAGCAGGACCAAAGTCAGGCAGATCAACGAGAGTTCGTACGAAGTACTCGACTCGCTAAGCAGAAGGTTTGCCACCAGTAGCAGCAAAAGCGACGTGTTGTCCAGCAATGCGATTCGACGCAACTCTTGGCTGGGATGTAGCCCGCAGATGCGATAGGCACCTCCGATGGTGAACGTGACGATGGCGATGGCCAGTAGGGGGAGAAGTTGTCGCGTGATCGCGTAGTGCACCTCCGGAAATACTGTACCCACCAGTACTTGCGCAAGCGCCATGGCGACCACGATGCTCACCCCGTCGGTGACCATCATGGGCACGACCGTGAGTAAAGTCTGCAGGAATTCCGACTTGCTTCGACGCGAAATGCGAAGTTCGAAATCCTGTTCTTTGGGAGAGGCAACGATCGACACAATCTGACAACGATGCTACTTGCGAAGTGGTTGGTGGGTAGGCGCTCACCAACCATCGTTTTTGAGCGTCCTGGAGATGTAAATCAGAATTTTTCCGACCTTCAGGCAGGTTGGGGGCAAGCATAATGGGCGCTAAGGTCCCATTTCGAACACGCGGATATCTCACTGCCCATCTTGATGAGTAAGAGCACGACAACACCCCCCACCCCAAATAGTGGGGAGATCGCCCGGGGCATTCGAGGGTCCTCGCTCCTCTTCGCTGGGCGGTGCCTATCGCTGGGCATGAACTTCGCGATTCAGCTTGCGGCCGTTCGGTACTTCTCCAAAGACGAGTTCGGCGTCTATTCCGTGGCGTTGTCCGCGGTGGCGGTCACCGCCGTCTTCGCTGCGTTTGGAATGGATAAGACGGCGCTGCGTGTGCTTCCTCGGTATCAGAGCAGCGGCGATCTTACGAAGTTCTCGGCTGCGGCGTTATTAATGGCGGTGGCCACGTTTCTGTGTTCCTTGTTGGCGATCGTGGTCATCTACATTACCTGGGGAGCAGAACACGCTTATTCGAGTCCGTCGCGATCGATGGACCTGATGCTGGTCATGATTTGGATGACGCCCTGCATCGTTCTCGATTGTTTCGTCACCTCGCTCTTCTCGGTGTTTGGCAAACCACGGGCCATCTTTGTCCGGCAGCATATCCTGGGCCCTCTGTTGCGGCTGGTGGCCGTCATCGTGGTTGTATTGGCAGGCGGAGGGGTTTTTGCCTTCGCGGCGGGTCAGCTGATTGCCTCGCTGATTGGCGTGCTTATCTACGCGACTTTGGTTCGCAGTTTGATTCGCGAGCGCAACGACTTCGTGCGTGTCACCTGGAAGGACATGAAATCGACCGCTCGCGAAGTCTTCAGCTACAGCCTCACGCTTATCTTCGGCGATGTTGGCTTTCTGATGCGTGGCGCGATGGTCGTGTTGATCATCGGCCTGTTTCACACGCCGTCCGAGGTCGCCGGGTTCCAGGCGGTATTTCCTGCCGCACGCCTGAACGACATCGTCATCGCGACGTTTTCGATGCTCTTCATGCCCAGCGCTGGGCGTTTGTTTTCCGAAAATGCGATCGATTCGTTGAATCACCTTTTCCGAAAAACGACCGTCTGGACCACGGTCCTTTCCTTTCCGCTCTTCCTGGCATGCTTCCTGATGCCGGAGCAACTTTGCGTGCTGCTGTTTGGCGAGCAGTATGCCGACTCCGCATCGACGTTGGCGATCCTTTCGTTGGGGTTCTTCATCAATACGATCGTCGGAATGAACTTACGACTCATCCGTGTGGTTAGTGGACTGCGAACACTGATCCTGGTCGACGTCATTAGCCTGGCCGGAGCAGTCGGTACGAACCTGCTTCTGGTTCCATCCTGGGGAGCCATCGGCGGTGCGTGGGCCATTCTGATCGGTTTCGTCGTGCAAGGGATTGTCTGCATGGTGGCAGTTACCATGACCGTGGAGGTGAACCCGATGGCTTGGCGATTGATCCGAGCCTACTCGCTGGCCGCGATTCTGACCGGAGGCCTGTGGGTCGCAGCGAGCGGTGCGCTGGTGAATCCACTTTGGATACCGGTGCTGCTTGGGGCGGCATCAGTCCTGTTTGCCTGGTTGTGTCGCGATGACCTGGAAGTGGCGAACGTTTTCCCCGAGGTTGCCCGAGTTCCCTATTTGGGACGTCTGCTAAGCACAGAACAAACTGGTTGAAAGAACTTTCGTATGGCGATTGCAGCAGAAGCCGAACAGACCGAAAACGAACGCGAAGACACCGTCGTCACGCATGCGCCGGTAGCCTACATCATGTCACGCTTTCCGAAGCTGACAGAAACGTTCGTGCTGTACGAAATTTTAGCCGCTCAGCGCGCGGGGGTTCCGGTCGAGGTCTATCCTCTTCGCCGCGAAAAGTGCAAGACGATGCACAAAGAGGCCGAGCCGATCGTCGCCAAAGCCCACTTTACTCCCTGGTTGTCGCTGGCCATCATCTTTGTCAACCTGTACTACCTACTGACGAAGCCAATCACCTATCTGGGCACCGGGCTAACGCTGGTCCGGGCCAACCTGGGAAGCACTCGATACCTGGCTGGGGCCATTCTTTATTTCCCCAAATCGGTGTGGATGGCCAAGGATATGACGCGTCGCGGCGTCACGCATATCCACGCGCACTTTTGTAGTCACCCGGCTGCCACGGCCTATGTCATTCACCAGCTAACAGGGATTCCGTATAGCTTCACGGCCCATGGGACCGATCTTCATTGCGATCGCCATATGCTTCTGGAAAAGGTCATGGATGCCTCGTCCGTGATCGGCATCTCGGACTACAACCGGAATCTGATCCTGGAGGAATGCGGTCAGCAGTTCGCCTCGAAGGTGCACGTCATTCATTGCGGCGTCGATACGGCCAAGTTTACTCCGCGAACTTCACCAACCAGCTTCGATGAGGGACGCGGCCCGATGATTCTGCTTTGCATCGGGACGCTCCACGAAGTGAAAGGGCAGACCTACCTGATCCAGGCCTGCGCGAGACTACGAGAGACGTCGTTTGATGTTCAGTGCCACTTCATTGGCGACGGCGCTGATAGAGAAATATTGCAGACGCAGTGCGAACAGCTGGGAATCAAGGAGCACGTCGTGTTCTGGGGGCCGAGAACGCGCGACCAGATCGTCGAACACCTGGCTACCGCCGATGCACTGGTCACGCCGAGCGTTCTCACCAAGAGCGGACAGCGCGAAGGGATTCCAGTGGTGCTTATGGAGGGGATGGCCAGTGGGGTGCCGTGCATTGGCAGCAATCTGTCAGGAATTCCGGAGCTTCTCGGCGGCGAATGCGGCCTTCTCCCCAATCCGAGAGACGTCGACTCGATCGTCGAGAACATCAAGACGCTCTATCACGATCCTCAACTCCGACGACGACTCGCCGAAAACGGTCGAACTCGCGTCGAACAAGAGTTCGACCTCGTCACCAACGCCGAGAAGCTAATCGGTGAGTTTCAATTGAATTCGCTCGCCGCGTCTTAGGCATCAACCCGCGTTTTGCTCTCGCAGCAGGCTGCCGTATCCCTTAAGCTGCGAAGGAAGCTGGCCCTTTGATATGCTCGGCCAGGCTTGATGACACGGTTCTTCGAACGAGATCGGCACCATGTATACGGAAACCCAAGGCAGTCGAAAGGCGATCGGCGACGTCGATATCGTCTATTACGATGGACTCTATCACCTGTTTCACCTGGTACTGCCGAATCACGACTTCATCGCGCACGCGGTCAGCACCAACGGCATCGACTGGCGGCGCGTGAATAATGCCCTGTTCATTGGCGATCCCGGCTCCTGGGATGATCTCATGCTGTGGACGATGGCCGTCTCGCCGGATCCACACCAGCCAGGGCGGTGGCGCATGTTCTACACCGGTCTCTCGCGGCGCGAACAAGGCAACATTCAACGCATCGGGATGGCGGTCAGTGACGATCTCTTCCATTGGCACAAACGGCCGGTTAATTGGAGGGATGAGCGGGGCCCCAACGATCCTCCCAAAGTCATGCAGGCCCGCGAAATTGCGCGGCAGCAGTCCACCAGCTGTCGTCATGCGATGGTCGATCCTGAGAGCCATCTTCCACTGGAAGCATCTCCGGAATTCTACGAGTCACGTCTCGACGAGGGACGCTGCTGGGTGAGCTTTCGCGATCCATATTACTTTCACGAAGGGGATCGTGGCTGGTTGATCATGGCGGCCCGCATGAAAGAGGGGCCAATCGTCCGCCGGGGCTGTGTGGGCGTGATGGAGGAGATTGCTCCCGAGAAATTCGAGGCCAGACCGTCGCTTCATCATCCTGGCCTGTACGATGATATCGAGGTCCCCAACCTGCTGAAGCTTGACGACGAGTACTACTTGATCGGCAGCATTCGTGAAGACGCGAAGATTCGGTATTGGCATACCGACAAGATCGGCAACCCGTGGCGCAGTTACTACGACAACGTCCTGCTCGCCCAGGGAAACTACGCCGGTCGTATTTGCCGCGATGACAAGGGATGGCTGCTGTGGAACTTCTTCTCGCTCGGGGGTGCCGATCGAACGGCTCGCAATATAATGCCTCCTCCGAAACGGCTACAACTCACTGAGAATGGCATGTTGCGCACGACCACCTTCGAAGGGCTCGACAAGTTCATCGGAGAACGAGTCGACACGCGCTGCATCCACCAACTACAGCAAGGGATCGGTCGGCAATTCTGCTCGATCGACGGCAACAACCTGGACCTGGGATGTGAGGCGGGATTCCAGGCCTACGTTTTCGATGGTTCGATCGAGTCAGCGAAGTTCACGGCCAAGATTGACCTGTATGGCCTTGGAAAGTGTGGGGTCATTTTCCGAGTCGATCCCGAGACGCAAGATGGATACTACCTATCGTTGGATTTGCTCAAAGGGATGGCTCAACTGAGGGCCTGGCACACCGGTGCTCCAGGCAGCGGCGAGCATATGATGCAGTTCCAGGCACTGCAAAGTGGTAACTGGCGAAGCGAAACCCCTGGTGAGGCGGAGATTTGCTTGATCGCGTTTGGTCATTACATCGAGTTTTCGGTGAATGGTCGAATCATCCTAACTCTTGCGGACTCCACGTTTTCCGCTGGACTGTTCGGGGTCTATCTGGAATCTGCCAGGATGCGGCTCAACGATGTCGACCTGCGAATCATGCACAGCCCCGAACAGACTGCCAATCATTTGGTAACCGGTTAACCAACGAAGCCCCCGCTTTGAGGGGCCGAAAGGCGATCTGTTGGGCCTGATGTAGCCGCAGACGATCTTCTGCTAGCCCGCACGTAAGTCTCAATTTGATCTTGCCTTGGATCAAATTGGCAGGCTAATATCTCGGCCGATGAATTCCCACCTTTCCACAGGCTGGTTCTTGACGTGGTTGCTGCTTTTGGTGCTGCAGCTTTCTGGGTCCGGCTGCGCGGGGAAAGAATCGGCCGTCAAGTTGCCGACCCAGTCGCCTCCCCCCTTTTCGGAAAGCGGCCAAGCCCCGCTGCGAGATTTCTGGTGGACCACCTTCGACGACCAGGAACTCGATCAACAGGTCGATATCGCCCTGCGAGGCAATTTTGACTTGGAAGGCGCACTTCAACGGATCCTTCAGGCTCAAGCCATTGCCCGCCGGGAAGCTTCCGATCTGCTTCCCGACGTCGACGGGGTGGCCTTGGCTGAAAGCACCGTGCGAACCGACTCGCCGAACTCGGCTCGGTGGGTGCTCGGGCTGGATGCTTCCTACCAGGTCGATCTATGGGGAGAAATCGGTTCGCGGGTCGATGCCCAGTGGCTGCGTGCTTCGGCAACCGAAGCCGACTTCAACGTGGTTGCATTGACGCTATCCGCCGACGTCGCACGAACGTGGTTCGCTTTGATTGAAGCGAATGCTCAAATCGAACTGCTCGACGAACAGATTCAGACAAATTTGACGGGACTGAAGTTGCAAGAGGCACGGTTCGGTCTCGGGCAGATTCGTAGCGCCGACGTCTTGCGGCAACGCCAATTGGTCGAGTCGACGCGCGAGCAGCGTGTAGTGGTCCTGTCACGGATTGAAGTGTTGGAGCATCTCCTAGCCGTGCTGCAGGGCCAACCGCCGCAAGAGGCGAGCTATTCGCCGGGGGCTCAATTGCCTCAGCTGCCACCATTGCCGGAAACCGGATTACCTGCTGAGCTTTTGAATCGCCGTCCTGACATTCGCCGCGACTTTCTCGCGCTGTGGGCGGCCGATCGTGATTTGGCTTCGGCCGTCAGTGCCCAGTATCCGCGATTGAATCTAGCCGCATCGTTCACTACCGTTGCCGAAAGCCCCGAGAACCTCTTTCGTGAATGGGTGTTTTCGGTGGCAGGGCAATTGATCGCCCCACTGATCGACGGCGGTCAGCGTCGTGCCGAAGTCGATCGTAACGTCGCCACCGTACGGCTCCGATTCACAGAGTTTTCCCAGACGGTGCTGATTGCCTATCAGGAAGTCGAAAACGCGCTGGTCCGCGAGCAGTATCAGCTGCAGCGGATCGAGAAGCTGGAGACTCAGGCCAAACTGGCGCACCAGGCTTCGATCCAACTTCGCGAACAGTACTTGATCGGCGAGACGGAGTACCTCGACGTTTTGAGTTCCATCCAACAGGAACAAAGCTTGCAGCGAAACGTTTTGTCCGCAAGACTAGAATTGATACTTAACCGCATTGCACTCTACCTGGCCCTGGCTGGTGATTTTGACCCTCGACAAGCCTATCCTCTGGCAAACATTCCCTTGGAATACGTAGACGGCGTTCCCATCGAAATCATTGAAGGCGCTCCGCCGGTAATCGTGGAGCAGTTGCCCGAGGAGAACGATATCGATGAATGATGCCTCGCCGCAGGCAACCTCGACCATCGTGAAAGTCCTGCAATTCCTGGGCACGGCCATGGTGTGTCTGACGATCCTCGGCGTCTCGGTGGCTGCGATCATCGTGATCAACCAAACCGAACCGAAAGCGCAGCAGATTGAAGCGACGCGCAAGTCGGCCGCCATCGTCGAAACGGTGTCGGTCGAGAAGGGAACGTATTCGCCGACGATCGTCGTTCTGGGAACCGTTCAGGCCGCCCAAGAGATCACGCTCAGTCCTCGCGTCAATGGCCAGGTAATCTCCTTGTCTCCGAAGTTCGTCCCTGGGGGCATGGTCAAAAAGGATGACTTTCTCCTGCAGATTGATCCTGCCGATTTCGAGAACACCATCTCCGTTCGAGAGAGCGAACTACAGCAGGCCGCGGCTTCGCTCGAGATCGAGCGAGGGCGACAATCATTGGCCAAGAAGGAGCTGGCTCTGTTGGAGGGGACCATCGACGAGGCGAATCGAGCCCTCGTCTTGCGAGAGCCGCAGGTCGAATCGATTCAAGCCGAGGTCAATGCGGCCAAAGCAGCGATCGAGCGTGCCCGGCTCGACCTGAAACGCACAAGCATTACCGCTCCTTTCGACGCGCAAATCCTCGACCGCCGGGTCAATGTCGGCTCCCAGGTTGGCCCAGGAGACAATCTGGCTCGGCTCGTGGGAGTCGATGAATACTGGATCATGGCTTCGGTACCGGTCCGCAGCCTGAAATGGATACAATTTCCCGAACAAGACGGTCGAAGCTCGCTGGTCACGCTTCGCGATCCCGACACGTGGCCCAATGGAGTCGAACGCTATGCTTCGGTCTCGCGAATGATTGGCAGCCTGGATCAGCAAACGCGGCTCGCACGCGTGTTGATTGTGGTTGCGGACCCACTGGCTATGAAGTCGGATGTTCCTCCGCTGATTCTCGACACGTTGATCGAAACGCACATCGAGGGACGCCCGATCGAGAACGTCGTGCGTCTTAATCGTGAGTATGTTCATAACCGAGATACCGTCTGGGTGATGAAGAATGGCAAGCTGGAGATCCGCGAAACATCGGTCGTCTTTCGTGACGCCACCTACGCCTACATCGACGAAGGCCTCGACTCGGGCGACGAGGTCGTGATTACCACGCTCGCCACCGTAGCGGCGGGCATCGGTTTGAAAAAGGTGGATGCGTCGACGACGCCTCTTGATGAGGAGTCCACCGATTGAGCGAACCTGAAGTCAAAGCAGCCCCGCAAGACGGGGCCATCGGTTGGATGGCCCGTAATTCGATCGCCGCGAATTTGCTGATGATCATTCTGTTGGTCGGTGGCGTCTGGACGGCGATGGTGATGCAGAAGGAGGTATTTCCTCAGTTTCAACTCGATGTCGTGGAGGTCTATGTCGGCTACCCCGGGGCGGCACCGGAGGAAGTCGAGCAGGGCATCTTGCGCCCCATCGAAGAGGCCGTACGTGGCGTAGAAGGGATTCAAGAGATCACCAGCCAGGCACGGGAAGGCCGCGGCGAAGTGTTGATTGAATTGGTCGCCGGCGAGAACCGGATGAAAGCCTTTCAGGATATCGATCAGGCCGTCAGCCGGATTCGTACGTTCCCGGATCAAATCGACCAGCCTGAGGTGCGGCTTCAATCGCGACAACGGGAAGTAATGCAAGTCGGGCTCTATGGCCCAGTCGACATATGGACGCTGCGAAAACTGGCCGAACAGCTCCGCGACCAGTTGCAGTCCCATCCGGATATTACCCAGGTCGAACTTCGACGGGTTCCCGAATACGTCACGCATGTCGAGATCCCTCGCGAGCGGCTGCGTGAATACGGGCTGACGCTGTCGGATGTGGCCGACACGATTCGTGTGTCCAGTTCCGACGTCGCGGCAGGGTCCGTCGCTACCAGCGCGGGTGAAATCCTGCTGCGCGTGAAAGCCCGAAAACAATGGGCGGAAGAATTCGCCAAGATCGAGATCGTCTCCAATCGCGGTGGCTCGATTGTTCGTCTGGAAGAGATTGCCACCATCCGCGATGGATTTGACGAAGTCGGCTTTCATTCGCAGTTCAGTCAAACGCCTTCGGTGGAAATCGACATCTTCCGCGTCGGATCGCAATCTCCCATCGACATCGCCAATGCAGTCCAAGAGTCGATGAAAGAGTTTGAAAGCGTGATGCCACCAGGCGTGAAGTGGCGGATCGATCGAAATAACGCCGAGGAATTCCGGCGACGACTTTACCTGGTCATGGAAAATGCCGTCATTGCCGTGGTGATCGTGCTGGTGATTCTTGCGCTCTTCCTGGAAGTTCGCCTGGCGTTCTGGGTGATGATGGGCATGGTGGTATCCTTCATCGGGGGAATCTTGTTCCTTCCGGCGGCGGACGTCAGCATCAACATGATCTCGTTGTTCGGTTTCCTGGTGGTGCTGGGCATCGTGGTGGACGATGCTGTCGTGGTCGGCGAAAACGTCTATGAAAAGCGACAGGAAGAAAGCGACTATTTAACCGCCGCAATCGAAGGTACCCGCGAAGTGTCGGGGCCGGTGATCTTCAGCATTCTGACCAACATCGTGGCGTTCGTTCCGCTGATGTTCATCCCAGGCGAAACCGGCAAGTTCTGGGGACCGTTGCCGGTGGTGGTGATCATCGTGCTTTCCCTTTCGCTGTTGGAATCGCTGTTCATTTTGCCTGCCCACTTGGCACACGCTCGTGCGGCTGGTCAAAAGAAAGGAGGTCTGGGGGCCTGGCTCCATGGCTGCCAACAGGCTTTCCTCCGCGGGTTCCAGCGATTCGTCGAGATGATTTACGGTCCGATTCTTACCATGTGTCTTCGTTACCGCTACGTTACGGCCACGGCGGCTTTGGGGCTCTTTCTGGTGATTGGCGGTTACGCGACCAGTGCTCATATGGGCATGATCCTCATGCCAGAGGTTTCGGCTGATGAGATCGAGGCCGGCATTCGAATGCCGGTCGGTACCACGCAAGATCAGGCCGCCGAGATCGCGGAAATCGTCACCGCGGCCAGTACGCGGATGTTCGAGGAGCACAACCTGCATGAGGTTGCCGAAGGGATCAAAACCAACGTGCGGGGACAGAACTTCATCGACGTCGAAATCGTCATGAAACCGCCGGACGAGCGTGACATGACCGCGAACGAAGTAATCGAACTGTGGCGCGATGCCATCGGCGACTTGCCTGGCGTGTCGCAAGTAACCTTCGAAGCGGAAAGCGGCCCCGGCGGTTACCGCCAGGACGTGAGCGTCGATCTGAGTCACAGCGACGTCGAAGTCCTAGGCAAAGCAGCCGAGGCATTCGTCGAGCGAGCGAAGAAGTTCGCCAATACGCGTGACGTCAGCGACAACTACAACAAAGGCAAATCGCAGTTCGACTTCAAGCTTCGTCCCGAGGGGCGTGCGTTGGGGCTTACCGATGAAGAACTCGGCGATCAATTGCGAGGTGCCTTCTATGGCTCGTTAGCGCTGCGACTGTTGCGGGGGACGAACGAGATCGAAGTTCGCGTGAAACTTCCCGAACATCAGCGTGAGGACGTTCATCACCTGGAAGATCTGGTCATTCGGACTCCCAGCGGCACGGAAGTCCCACTGCTGGATGTGGCCGACGTCGAGCGAAACCAGGCGTTCTCGTCGATCAATCGCCGTGATGGCCGGCGAGCAATCAATGTATCGATGGATGTCGAGCCGAAGCGGGCCATTACCCAGGTCATCACGGCGCTGAAGAACGAGGAACTTCCGAAACTGCGGGAAGACTATCCCGGCATTACCTGGACGTTTGAGGGAAGCGACGCGGAAATGCGACGGGCGACGGCCTCGCTGTGGGGATCGTTTTGCCTCGCGCTGGGGGTGATTTACGCCCTGCTGGCGATCGCCTTTCGCGGGTATGTGCAGCCCCTGATCGTGTTGGTGGCCATTCCCTTCGGGATCGTGGGAGCGATCATCGGGCACATCATTCTGGGTTACGACATCTCGCTGGTAAGTCTGATGGGGGTCATTGCTTTGTCAGGCGTGGTGATTAACGACTCGCTGATCATGATCGACTACGCAAATCGCTACCGGGGGGAAAGTTCTGCGTTCGATGCCATCAGCCAGGCTGGCCTCCGACGATTTCGCCCCATCATGCTCACGACGGCCACCACCTTCGGCGGCCTTGTTCCGCTGATTTTCGAGACTTCCCTGCAAGCGCAGTACATCATCCCCATGGCCATCTCGCTCGGTTTCGGGATCCTTTTCGCCACGGGCATCATCCTGGTATTGGTGCCATGTCTGTACATGATCCTGGACGACATCACCAATTGCTTCCAGACTAAGAAGGCGACGTCTTAATCTGGGCCTGATAACCGTGAACCTCGTTCCGCTGGACGCTCTCTGGAAGGTATGGTCACGATCCGCGCAGCTCAACCCTCTGATTCGACCGAACTTCAGGCACTGTTTGAGCGTTTCATCCGCAGTGCTGACTGGCTTCCTGAAGGTTCGGTGCCGGAAGCGGACTTCGCCAAGACGACCGAGGGGGAACGCGTCTACGTGGCGGTCTTGGAAGACGGTCAACTAATCGGGGCAGTGACCGTCTGGGAGCCCGAGTCGTTTATCCACTGTCTGTTTGTCGATCACCAGTACCAAGGTCAGGGAATTGGGACCAAGTTGATGGAATCACTTACCCAGTGGTTGCCATTTCCCTGGAAATTGAAGTGCCTGGCAACCAACCGGCGAGCGCTCGACTTCTATCGCCGTCAAGGATGGAAAAAGCTGGAGACGGGGCTTGGCGACCAAGGTACGTACTTTCTTCTCGGTCGAGAGGCGGACAGTGCGGGGACGACATGACCAAGTGTCCAACGATTTGGCAACTTGGCGTCAGGAAGTGTGTCGAATTCTGAGCTTGGTCGGAATGAGAATTTCCGATTGCGTCTCCTCTTCTTCCGACTGGATGAGACTCACGGCGGCCTTGAGCAAGGCCGGTAGATCGTGAGCGACCGTCGTCAGCGGCGGATCAAGCAGCGACGAGAATTGCAGGTCGTGCCATCCGATAACCGCGACTTTGTCGGGGATGGCCATGTTGAGTCGACGCAAGGATCGACACACGGCGACCGCGTTGAAATCGGTATCGCACAGAATGGCATCGGCACCTACCCCTTCGACCAAATGGCGACAGATTTCATCGAATCGCGGATAAGTCGTCGGATCGTTGACCAGCCAACCTTTGGTATCAACGACAATCTGGTCTTCGGAAAGCTCCCTGCCGTGCTCGGCCAGGGCCTCTCGGTAGGCGACGATTCGATCGAGAATCGAAAGCGATTCCCGCTGCTCGGTCAGAAGCGCCACCTTCTTTCGGCCGGTCGAAACCAGGTGGTCGATGGTTTCCTTGGCACCCGTGCGAACGTCGCTAACCACCCGGCAAGTCCCATCAATGCCGAGGTTCTCCAGAACGGTTAAGACATTTCGCCGAGACTCAAAGAGTTTGCCAACCTCTTCCCATTGCTCTTCATTCTCGTGGGCGAGATACATGACGCCATCCACCCATCCGGCATCGAGGTCTTGAACAACCCGTTTCAGCCCATCCAGGTCAGGGTACGATCCGACCGAGAGAAGACGAAGTCCATGCTCTTCGGCCTCGCGTTGCAGTTCGGCCGTGACCTTTTGCGTCAGGAAGTTCCGCGTTTCACGCACAACCAAGGCGACGACGTTGCTCTTCTTGCCGGCGAGTTGTTGAGCGGCGATGTTGGGGCGATAGCCGAGATCAGCCGCCGCTTTACGAATCGTCTCCGCGGTTTCTTCCGAAACGCGAATTCGTCCGTTGCCGGTACCCATCAGTACCGCCGATGCGGCCATGCGAGAAACGCCAGCCACTTCGGCAACATCTTTCATTCGAACGGCCGTTCGCCCAGTCTTCTTTGCCATCGTCTTTACGCTTGTTATATTACTTCAAATGGGTGGAATGCCCGTGGCAGCGACTATCCCGCGATATGCTCTACTTTTTATCTCATTTCCATGCTCTCAGCAAGGAAAAAATACAAAACTGAGAACTTATCGCTTTCCGTACGCCGGGACTAGAGGTTACCTCATGTTTGAACGTGCCGGTATGTGGACTGATTTTAGCGGATATGGCCCAACAATCGGTAGCGTTATCCAACGTTGACTCTCGATCGAACCTGTTAGAATTGCGATACAGTTTACAACGTTACCCCGAGTCGAGTGACACAGGACAGCGAGTTTCCAGCCATATTGTGGAACAGCTTTCTAGCAGTCGACACCGGGCGCACAGAAATTAATCACGCCAGATTTCATTTTGAGCAAAATTGATCCAACCGGCAGAATTGAAATAGACGATTAGGTTGGCACGTTGTACGCTAATGCGTTTTTATTGCGGCAGAAATCCTAATAGATGGGATTTCGCTTTCTCGAATACTTATTAGGTCCCACCTTTCATCACAAAGCGGTTTAGGCTCCCCGGCCAAGGATGCGGGGTACCCCAAGATGAACCCCTCCATGGCAACTTCTGGCAGGACCTCTCAGCTCCCTCCGAGTGAGCTTTTGCGTGTCCCGAATCCGGCAGGAACAGGCATGGTTCGATATCAATATTTCCTTGGTTCGGAAGAAATTGGAAATCTTGGCATTGTCAGGTCAAGCAGCCCGTAGGCTACCTATGCTCCATGGAAGAATCGCGTAAAACTAGAAGTTCAAGAGGCATCGCGAAACAATGATCTCAGAAAGTTCCCCCAGGCAGGCCAATACGGCGTCGGCCGACGAAGTCGACCTGGCATGCTACAACGCCAGCTATGTCGAGCAGCTACTGCTGAAGTATCTCGACGACCCCAATGGTGTCCCTGAGAACTGGCGCGACTTCTTCGACCAGCAAGCCGCCGAGAACGGGATTTCTGCCACCGAGTTAGGATCGCGCGCCCCTTCCTTCCAGCCACGCAGCATTTTCCGTGAGTCTGGCGGAGATTTCACCGCACCGGTCAGTGGCGTCCGCGGCAACGTCAAGCTTCAAAAGGTGCAGTACGGTGCCGACCAGTTGGTCAACGGCTATCGTTCGCGCGGACACTACAACGCCCAACTCGATCCACTTCGGCTGAACAAGCAAGTTCGCACGCCGCTGTCGCTGGAATCGTTCGGCCTGACGAAGTCCGATCTTGAAGAGCGGGTTTACTACACCTGCGGCGAACAGATCGAGCAGATTCCCCTGCGAGAACTCGTCCAGCGGCTGGAGGGTCTCTACTGCAAACACATCGGGTATCAGTTCACCCACATCGACGAACTGAGCGTTCAGCAGTGGTTGATCGATCGCATCGAACGTCAGTCGCACATCAAAGAACTACCCAACGCCGTTCAGAAGCAAATCCTACAACGTCTGACCGAAGCGACAGTTTTCGAGGAATTCGTTCGCAAAAAGTACGTTGGAGCCAAGACGTTCTCGCTGTTCGGCTCGGAAATGCTCATTCCGATGCTGGACCTGCTGGTCGATCGAGCGGCGTCCAACAACGTTCGAGAAGTGGTGCTGGGGATGCCTCACCGCGGTCGTCTGAACGTGCTCACGAACATCATCGGCCAGGCTCCCCGTGAGCTGTTCGCCCAGTTCAACGACGTCGACTTCCACCAGTTCATCGGTGGTGGCGACGTGAAGTACCACTTGGGTAATAGCGTCGACAAGGTGACCACTTCCGGTAACGAAGTCCACTTGTCCCTTTCGTTCAATCCGAGCCATCTCGAGTTCATCAACACGGTCGTGCTCGGGCGTCTGCGTGCGAAGCAAGACCGTACCGGCGACGTTAATCGCCGCAAGGGTATGGCCGTCCTGATCCATGGTGACGCGGCTTTCATTGGCGAAGGCATCGTTCAGGAAACGCTCAACCTGAGCCAGTTGGAAGGCTACAAGGTTGGCGGAACGGTTCATGTCATCGTCAACAATCAGATCGGCTTCACGACCTCGGTCGATCAATCGCGCAGCACGCGGTACTGCACCGACATCGCCCGCATGCTGCAGATTCCGATCTTCCACGTCAGCGGCGACGACCCCGAAGCCGTGGCCGACGTCGTTTCGATGGCGATGGACTTCCGCGAGAAGTTCCAGCGTGACGTGATCATCGACCTGGTTTGCTACCGCCGCTTGGGGCACAACGAAGCGGACGAACCCAGCTTCACGCAGCCCATGATGTACAAAGCGATCGACAAGCAGACGCCGATTCGCGACAGCTACTTGGAGCGGCTGATTGAGCAGAAACGGATTTCGACCGAAGAAGCCAACAAGATGTCGGACGACTACCAGGAGTTCCTCAAGGGTGAATACGATATCGCCCAGGAAATGAAGGAACGTTCTCTGCGTCGTCCCGAAGGCGTTTGGGAAGAATTCGACGGCGGTCTGGAGCCAACAGCCGAGGACCCGGAACACGATCCGGCCGATGAGTGCCCCGAGACGCGAATTCCGGTCGATCGCTCGGCCGAGATTCTGCGAATGTTGGCTTCCGTGCCGGAGGACTTCCACCGCAACCGCAAGCTAAGCCGTATTGCCGATCAGCGGAAAGAGATGGCCAACGGCGAACGTCTGTTGGACTGGTCCTCGGCCGAAGCGTTAGCGTTTGCCACCCTTTCGATGGAAGGGCACCGCATTCGGCTTTCCGGTCAGGACTGCCAACGTGGTACGTTCAACCAGCGGCATTCGGTCCTGCACGACATCAACGACGGCCACGAGCACAGCATTTTCTCGAATCTGTCTCCGAAGCAGGCACCGGTCGAGATTGTCAACAGCCCGCTCAGCGAAGCAGGCGTGCTTGGCTTCGACTACGGCTATAGCCTGGACTATCCTAATGCCCTGGTGGCCTGGGAAGCCCAGTTCGGCGACTTCAGCAACGCGGCTCAGGTGATCATCGACCAGTTCATGGCCAGTGCCGAAGACAAGTGGCGCCGCCTAAGTGGTCTGGTGCTGCTGCTGCCGCACGGCTACGAAGGGCAGGGTCCCGAGCACTCGAGTGCTCGTCTCGAACGCTTCCTGTGGCTGGCCGCGGAAGACAACATTCAAGTCGCCATTCCAACGACTCCAGCACAGTACTTTCACGTGCTTCGTCGTCAGATGAAGCGTTCGTGGAAGAAACCGTTAATTTTGTTTACCCCCAAGAGTCTCTTGCGGCATCCGTCGGCCGTTTCTTCGCTCGAAGAATTGGCCAGCAACAAGTTCGAGCGGATCATCAAAGACAACCGCGACAACCCGGAAAAGACCTCGCGGGTAATCATGTGCAGCGGCAAGGTTTACTACGACCTGGCTCACTATCGCGAAGAACATCAGCGTCACGATGTAGCGATTATTCGCGTTGAGCAGCCTTACCCGCTGAAGAATCACACCGTTCAGGCTGTCCTCGACCAATATGAAGACGGCGTCCCCTTGTATTGGGTCCAGGAAGAACCCGACAATATGGGCGTGTGGCCTTACTGGAAATTACGATACGGGCATCGTATGTTCGAGCGATTCCCACTCTCCGTAATCGCCCGGGAGACATCTTCCAGCCCGGCAACCGGATCCAAAGCGGCTCATGAATTCGAGCAGCAACAACTTCTCGAACGAGCCTTCAACGAGACCTAGAAAGGACAGCTGCGGAAGATGACCATCGAATTGAAAGTGCCTGAATCGGGCGAGTCGATTCAGGAAGTGCAGATCCTCAAGTGGCTGAAAAGCGAAGGGGAAAGCGTCCAGGAAGACGAGGACGTGGTCGAGTTGGAAACCGATAAGGCTTCCATGGACCTCGCTGCCCCGGCCAATTGCACGCTGCAGAAAATTCTGAAGCAAGAAGGCGAGATCGTTTCGGTCGGCGAAGTGATCGCGCTGTTCGAAGAAGGTGCCGGCAAGCCAGCGGCGAAGTCGGACAAGAAATCGAAGAAGGCCGATCAGCCGAAAGCTGAGCCAGCCGCGGCCACCAAGAGCGACGGTAATGCCAAGTCCGCTTCGAGCAATGAAGACACCCAAGCGACTCCCTCCGGTCGCCGAGAACTGCTAAAGCACGGTCTATCCGCTTCTGACGTCGCGCCAGCCGGCAAGACGGTCCGCCGTGAGGACGTCGAGAAGTACGTTCAGTCGATCTCCAGCCGGCCGAGTGCGGACTCGGGCAATCGCAATGAAAAGGAGATGGAAGAGGTCATTCCGATGAGCCTCATTCGTCGCCGCATTGCCTCGAAGCTGGTCGAAGCCCAACAGAAGGCGGCCCTGCTCACGACGTTCAACCAGGTCGACATGTCGTACGTCATGGACCTGCGAAAGCGTCACGGCGAGTCGTTCCAGAAACGTTACGGCGTCAAACTGGGCTTCATGTCGTTCTTCACCAAGGCCCTGATCGACGCCCTGAAAGCCCACCCGGAACTGAATGCCGAAATTCGCGACGAGACGAACATCGCTTATCGAAATTATTTCCATATCGGTATCGCGGTTGGCTCGGGCAAAGGGCTGGTGGTTCCGGTGCTCAAGTTCGCCGAACGCATGAGCTTCGCCGAGATCGAACAGGCAATCCAAGAGTTCGCTGGTCGTGCCAAAAGCAACCAACTGAAGCCGGAAGAACTATCTGGCGGTACTTTCACCATCAGCAATGGCGGTGTGTACGGCTCGATGCTCTCGACGCCGATCGTCAATCCACCGCAAAGCGGCGTGCTGGGGATGCATGCGATCGAAGAACGCCCGGTGGCTGTGAACGGCCAGGTCGTGATTCGCCCGATGATGTACCTCGCGTTGACCTACGATCACCGAATCGTCGATGGCCGCGAAGCGGTGACCTTCCTGAAACGCATCAAGGAAGCGATCGAAGAACCATCTCGGATGCTGATCGAAGCCTAATCCCGCGAATATGAACCAACCAAAAGAGCTGGCCAAGTGTGCGCCGGCTCTTTTTTTTGTGCGCTGTGCTTTTACGGCTCGATGCTGTCGGCACTTTCCCTTACATGCATCGAGACGCAGCGCGCGTTGGTTTGATCGAGAACTTGTTTTGCGTAGTCGACCTCAAATGGATCGCCATTGGCAACGACGAGAAACGCTCCCTGGCGGACTTCATCCTCATATTCGGCGACATGATCTTCATGCACTCCCCAGCCGATCATCGAGCCGAGGATGCCGCCGACAATCGCTCCCGTAATTCCGGTAGTTATCGGCCCGGCGATCAGCATCAGCCCGAAGCCAGGAATCGTTAGCAGGGGAGCGGCCATGAAAAAGCCCAGAAGCCCCCCGACGCCAGCACCGAAAGCGGCGTCCTTCTCGGACTCATCCCCATATTGGAGGATGTTGGTCGACTGAAGATCTTGATGAACGCTGTTTGCCACCAACGAGACTTGATCGGAAGGAAATTTACTTTCATCGAGCTGCTGAACAGCCTTTTGGGCTGCTGAAAACTCGTCATATATCGCAACGGCACAATGTCTGGACATGATTGACCCCTCCAGCTGAATTCTAGGCGGATGACTCGCGAGAATCACGCATTTTCTTGGTTTTTAGATCTCCGCAAAGCCCATGCCTGACTCCAGGTTTACGAGAGGACTTCCGTGAGATCAGCGATCATTTGGTACGGCAATTGCATAAAGCCAGGGCAACAACAACGCTTTCCTCAAAATGGAGTTTCGACATATGAGCACGCTAGTTTGCCTTGAATCGCCTTCGACCGAAGAACAACACGTCACGAAACGTTCCCTTGCCGAGGCCTGTCGCGAAGTACGCCGATCGTGGAGCACCCAAGAGCGGACACGTCGCAAGCAGGTTGCTGAAATGAAGCAAATCGGCCTGTTGCTCAATACGATCGACATGACCACATTTCTACAAGCTGTCGCCGCGAGCTAGCAGCAGGCAAGTTACTACACGCTAAGCCATCCTTCCCGCGATGGCTTTCTTCTTGCGCGACCAACTGCCAGAGCGATTGGCAACCGATCTTTCAGCTATGTCTTTTGCGACGCTTGGCTTGGCATCTCTTTCTGCCACGCAGATGGTGTGGAAAAGGCCTTGTTGGGAATCATCGCAAACATCAAGAGCAACAGGCCTATCACCATAAAGTTTTGACCGGCAGGCGAGATTTCAGGTGAAAGAGCAAAACGTGGTACAAGAATCATCAATAACGAAACGAAAAGTGTCGCCAGATGGGAATATCGCGCTGGTCTCCAAAATGCCAATGCGGAGAAGCTGATCACCAGACTTCCAAGTCCGAAGTCGACGTAGGAATCAATGCCTGAGTGATTCTCTTCTCGAAAGATAAACGGGCTGCACAGTAACCAGCAGCCAAGCATGAATTCAACGACTCGAGGCCACATTTCTATTCTTCTTTCCTGGCATCGCAAGAACCAATCATTTCTTCAATGACGTGTCCGCTGACTTCCGTGGGATAACCACAAATTGCCGTCCAAAGCGTGTTGACTCGGCGACTGCGTAGCCACACCTTCCATAGGAAAAGTAGCGATGAATAGACCTCGTCGTACGCCAGGTAGATCAACGCTAGGGAAACCGTTGCAGTGATCAAGCACAGAAAACACCATTGTCCGAGAACGAAAGTTTGCACCATGACGAGAATCACACTCACGATTCCAAGAGGTATGACGTCAATGCCGAACAAAATGACGATCCACGGGCGTTCGTACCAGCGCCGCGTCGAACCGGCTAAGCCGAAGATAGCATCTCCCAGGTAAGCAATCGCCCCCAGCGCCGCATCGGGAACGCCTACCCAGCGATCCATCTTTTTGGCTATCTCCGAGCCGATCACGTTGGCACTTTGCTCACCAAATATGGGATCCCATACATAGTTGATTAAACCCCACTGGAACGCGGCCAAGTGTGCGGCGATGATCGTGGCCGCAAATGCGAGCACACAGACGGGCACTCGCTGCGACCAGGCGGAAGGATTGTAGGACCAAGGACGAACCGGATCGTGTTCGTCAAGCTTTTCCAGGGCTGAATGGGGTAGAGACGAACTCATGAACTCACCCCCGTTGTTCACTTGGTTCTCGTGAGCCCAAACCGTTGATCTCGTAGAACTGGGCAGGGTTTTCCTTGAGTTTGCTTAACATCTCCGGCAACGTGCCCCGAAGTGAGTGGTTAGGCGTCCATCCCAGGACGTGTCGGGCTTCCGTCGCGTCGATCGGATAATTCTGATCCGCCAGGTCAACCATCCACGGCTTAATGAAGGGTTCGTCCTCCTCACGACATGCCATCTGCTGCTTAACCCAGGCACCGGCTTTCGCGGCCGCCGCGGGAATTCGAATGGTGGGCCATTCCTTCCCATGCAAGTGCTGGCCGATTGCGTCTTGCAATTGTCCATAACTCATGACGTCTTCTTCGCCAACGAGAAGTGTCTTAAAGCTGGGAAGTTGATTCCGTCGATCCACCGCCGCCAGAATGCACCGCGTGAGGTCTTCCAAGTGGACAAAAGATTGGCCACAGTTCGCGTCACCAGGGAAAAAATAACTCTCCATCTGCTTTTCGTAGATGCGTTGAATCTGGTTCGAGATCGGCAACGAATGACATGCTTCGTCGTAGACGCCAGCGATTCTAAGGATGAGTACCGGGATATCTCCGTGCTGCTCGCGCAGCAACTGTTCGGTAGCCAACTTGGACTGCGGATAAGCCCACTCGGCATTGGTGGGGGATTGCTCCGTCAGGCGGTTTCCCACGTCGACGGAATTCATCACGAGCAAACTGCTCGTGAATAACAGCTGCTCGACCTGCATGCTCCGCAATTGATCGACAAGTCGCCGAGTACCTTGAACCGTTAGCTCGTCGTAGAGTGGGCTTTCGTTTCCACTAAAGTCGTAGTAGGCCGCCAAGTGAATTACGCTGGCCAAATCGCTTCCATGGTTTGTTTGAAGTTCTGAAAACGCCTCTGCGACGCTCTCATCATCGGTTAAATCGACCTGAATCCAGTGATCGACGTCGGCCTCCTCTTGCTCAGGGGGATGCAGGTCCATTCCGACGACGGTGTAAGACTTCCGTAATTCGGGAACGATGCGTGATCCGATAAGACCCCCACTTCCCGTCACAAGTACGATTGGCCGCTGAATCTGTGGCGTATTCATGGATGAACCTCCTTTTCTTTTTTCTGAGTGCGTTTTTGGATAGGAGGTGCAAGTTCGATGCCAGCCGCGATTGGTAGATTTTGCTCGGAAGGTGGCCAGGACTTACTGACGGCAAGAGACGAGGCGTGTGAAAAATTGATAAATATGGTGAACGACAGCGCTTAGATCGATGCCAAAATTCGCACTACTTAGAAAGAATTCAATCGTCGCTATCACAAAGTAGGGGGAAATGTTAAGGCGGATGTTAAGATTCTGCGTGCATCTCTTAGAGCGGGTTGTGATGCTCGATTGCACCCCTTAGATTTTGTGTCTGAAGGGCGAATTTGGGGCTGGAATGCGTTTCTCTTGGTAGGCATTGCGAAGCTCAAAAGAGTAATCGTCCTTGTTGATGTTGAGTTAACAGTTGACCCCACAAACGGGGGTGCGATGAAAGGGCTCAACAAACCTCCTATCACGATCTCGAATAACATCCTGGGTAATCCTTTTGTGGGGAAACGACCAAGCATGCAAATCACTCCATCAAACTTGGGCTCGTATGTCGCTCTGGCTGCCATGATGGTCGCCACCGTCGGCTGCACCGGTGGAAACAAGCCATCCGCGAACGGCGGAAGCGGTGGCGGTCAGAGTTCCGGTGAACTCATTAAGCTGCAAGGCGCCGGGGCCAGCTTCCCCGCTCTCTTGTACGGAGCATGGTTCAAGACCTACTCCAACGAACACGACAACGTTCAAATCGATTACCAATCGGTCGGTAGCGGTTCCGGCGTGAGCGCCGTGATCGACGGTACGGTCGATTTCGGTGCCAGCGATGCCGCGATGACCGATGAAGAGATGGCCAAGGTCGAGCGCGGCGTCCAGCTGCTTCCGATGACCGCCGGTGCCATCGTGATTGCCTACAATCTTGAAGGCGTCGAAGAATTGAAGCTTTCCCGCGATGCCTACGCTGGGATCTTCCTGAAGGAAATCACGAAGTGGAACGATCCTAAGATTGCTGCCACCAACGAAGGCGTGGAACTTCCCGACGAAGACATCAACGTCATCGTTCGCTCGGACTCCAGCGGCACGACCTACAACTTCACCCAGCACCTGGCCGCGATCAGCGAAAAGTTCAACAGCGAAGTTGGCGTCAACAAGGCTCCGAACTGGCCCGTTGGTACCAAGAGCAAGGGGAACGAAGGGGTGACCACTTCGCTGAAGCAGACCCCAGGTTCGATTGGCTACGTCGAATTTGGTTACGCCGAAAAGACGGGTCTGTCGATGGCTTCGCTGGAAAACAAAGCTGGCAAGTACATCAAGCCTTCGATTGACTCGGCTCAAGCCGCTCTGGCCTCGGTGGAATTCCCGCCATCGTTGATCGCATTCGTGCCGGATCCAGAAGGCGAAGACTCGTGGCCAATCGTCACGTACACGTGGATCATCGCTTACAAGACGTACGACGATTCCAAGAAGATGGAAGCGTTCAAGGAGATGATCAAGTACTGTCTGACCACGGGACAGGAATCGAGTGAGGAACTCGGATACATTCCTTTGCCGGAAGCAGTTACCAGCAAGGTTACGGCCGCGTTGGATAACATTTCCGCGAAGTAAGCCAACTTCTTCCAGGCTTGGTGAGATACTCACCAAGCCTGGTTTTCTACAACAACATGTTGCGGCATCCATGGATCATCCAACAAGGTCGCCGATTTCTCGACCTCCGACGTCCGTCGAGCGGGGAATAGATCGAGTTTTTCGATTTACCTGCTCGGCGTTTGCCTGGCTGACGATCATCGTCATGGCCTACATCGTCGTCGAGATTACCTGGAAGGCAAGTCCAGCCATTCAGGAGTATGGGGCTGGTTTTCTGTCGGGTCGGACGTGGGACCCGAATACATCGGAGTATGGCATCCTCCCTGAAATCTGGGGGACGCTCTACAGCTCGCTTCTAGCTTTATTTATTGGGTCGTTCTTCGGAATTGCCGTCGCCGTGTTTCTCAGCGAAGGCTACCTTGGCAACTTCGTCTTTCAGATCCTGAAGCTATTTGGCATTCAGTTTCACCGTTTCTGGGGCCAGCTGCCCAGTTGGTCGGAAAGTACCCTCAAGAATCTGGTCGAACTGCTCGCTGCGATTCCCAGTGTGGTTTACGGTTTGTGGGGAATCTTCGTGGTGATGCCCCTGCTGCGTGAACCCTGCAACTGGCTGCACGACAACATGGGGTGGTTCCCCCTTTTTGGTACCCGCTACCAAGGCCCCGGCATGCTTACCGCCTCGTTCGTCTTGGCGATTATGATTCTTCCTACCATCTCCGCGATTAGTCGTGACGCGCTCGTGGCGGTTCCACCGAAGCTGCGCGAGGCCTCTTACGGCTTGGGCGCGACGCGTTGGGAGACAATATTATCGGTGGTCCTGCCCACCGCTTCCGGTGGCATCTTTGGTGGTATCGTTCTGGCTTTCGGACGAGCCTTGGGCGAAACGATGGCCCTGGCCATGCTTGTCGGGAATATGAATACGATCGACGTCTCCATCTTTTCTCCAGCCAACACGTTGGCTGCCTTACTCGCCAATAACTTCTCCGAAGCGGGTAGCGACGAGATGAAAGTGGGCGTCCTGATGTACGCAGGCGTGGTCCTGATGGGCATCACCCTGGTCGTAAACATCATTGGCTCACTGATCTTGCAACGGGCAACCAAAGGCCTGAAAGGAATGCGTTAATGGCATCTCCTGAGAAAGAGCCGTTGTCGTTCAACGAAATCGACCTTCGACGGTTAGAACGCTCGCTCCGTAAACCACGTACCTTGCTGAGTGGGTTTCTCAGCCTGGTAACGACGCTGCTTACGTTCACCGCGCTAGTGCCACTCTTTTCCGTCGTCTTTATGCTCTTCTATCGAGGAGCATCAAAGCTAACGCTATCCAACTTCTATCAATTGCCTCCGACGGCTTTTGAGGATGGGGGTGGATTTGGAAACGCCCTGGTCGGGACCCTCATCATGGTCGCCATCGCGGCGCTGATTAGCGTACCGTTTGGGATCATGGCGTCGATTTTTCTGGCCGAACTTGGAACTGGCAGCAAAACGGCCAGTATCGTCCGCTTTTGCGCCAAGGTTCTCAGTGGATTTCCATCGATCTTGGCTGGCGTCTTCGCCTACGGGGCGGTAGTTCTCGTTACCGGTGGATTCTCGGCCTATGCAGGGGGGGTAGCGTTGTCCATTTTGATGCTTCCCGTGGTAATGCTTACCGCCGAGGAAGCCATTCGGATGGTTCCGTCCAAGATGAAAGAAGCTTCTATCGGGATGGGCGCGACGCAAACCGAGACATTGTGGTATGTCACATTGCCAACTGCATTGCCGGGGATCATCACGGGGGTTATGCTGGCGGTTGCTCGAGCGGCGGGTGAGACTGCACCTCTACTGTTTACCGCCCTGTTCAGCAATTATTGGTCCATGTCTACCTGGTCCCCCACGTCCTTAGAACTGAATCAACCGACCGCGTCGATGGCGGTACTCATTTACAACTTTTCTTCGTCGTTTGTGGACAATCAACGCGAAATGGCCTGGTCCGCATCATTAGTTTTAGTACTGGTGGTGCTGGTAACGAACTTGATTGGCAAGAGCCTGTCATCGAGCGGACCGCAACGATAAACTGCCGAAATAGGATCGGTAATCCAATGGTTGACAATCAGCCTGCCAACAACACGGTCATAGACTGCGACGTGAAGGAACTGTACTACGGTAACTTCAAAGCAGTCCGCGATACCCGTATCCCGATCAAGCAAGGACAGATCACCGCCTTCATCGGTCCCTCCGGCTGCGGCAAGAGCACCGTGCTGCGTTGCTTGAATCGCATGAACGACCTGATCCGTGGTTTCCGCTTCGAAGGGCACGTTCATTTCCGCGGCCAAGACATCTACGGCCAGACGATTGATCCGGTCGCCGTTCGCCGCCACATCGGAATGGTGTTTCAGCAACCCAATCCGTTTGCGATGAGCATCTACAAGAACATTACCTACGGTCTTCGCATCAACGGCTATCGCGGCAATTACGACGAAGTCGTCGAGCGAGCACTCCGTGGTGCGGCATTGTGGGACGAAGTGAAGGACAAGCTCAAGCAAAGCGGTTTGTCCCTCTCTGGCGGTCAGCAGCAGCGTTTGTGTATCGCCCGGGCGATTGCCGTGGAACCGGAAGTCCTGCTGATGGACGAACCTTGTTCAGCACTCGACCCGATTGCAACCCGCAAGATCGAAGAGTTGATGAAAGAGCTTAAGCAGAAGTACACGATTGCCATTGTGACGCACAATATGCAGCAAGCTCAGCGTGTCGCCGATCAAACCGCGTTTCTGTACGTCGACACTACCGAAGGTGGCCGCACTGGCTACCTTGTCGAACAAGAAGAAACGAAGCAACTCTTTGAAGATCCCCAGCAGGAATACACGCGGCAATATATCCGCGGTGAATTCAGCTAGTCGGTTGCGACTCTGTCGCAGGGGATCAAGAGAGCATGCGGCCAGTCTACGTGATCGTTTCGATCACGAACGCGTTTGCGTTGTCGGTCGAACGGAGTGGCAACTCCGAGACGACAATCATCCGATCCCCAGGCACTACCAGTCCCAGCGTCTTGGCGATCGAGGTCGTGGTCGTGAGCATCTCCGCCGTGGTGCTTGGTGCTTTCATCTGTCGGGAAACAACGCCGTGGTAGACTCCCATCTGACGCACCGTTGTCGCCAGGTCGGAAAGCCCTAAGACGGGGCAATCGATCCAATTCTTCGCAATCAGCCGGGCCGTCATGCTCGAATGAGAATAGACGCCGACCGCGGCAATTTCCTGCATTTTCAGGATGTGCCGGATCGAGTAGGCCAGGGCGGCCGTATTCGGTGGCTGACCAAACCCGACCTTGATCGGACGATCGGTAATCTCCATCAGGCTCTCGGTCGCGATGACCGTCTTCGAGACCACTTCGACCGCTTGAGTCGGAAAACTTCCCACGGCGGTCTCGGCCCCCAACAGAATAGCGTCGGCGTGGTCGAACACAACGTTCGCGATATCGAAGACTTCCCCATTGCTGGGCTCTTTCGATTGCAGCATATTGCTCAGAATGCCGCGCCCTACAAGACATGGTTTGGCCCCAATCTGACATTGCCGGGCAACCATTTTCTGCATCACCGGGATTGACCACGTTTCCAGTTCCGAAAGACCGGTCCCGGTAACGACGACCCCGTCCGCCGCTTGAATGATGCTGTCGATGTCTCGGTAGTTCGACGCATGGTCCAGGCGGGCCATGACGGCGGCCGCGCTGCCAGCCTCGGCAAGCACCTTGCGGACCTCGGAAACGGTATGAGATCCCTGGGAGACAGAGATCAAAACGTAATCGATCTCGTGATCTGCAATCCAGTTGACCAGGTTCGGGGTAATACTCACCTCGCCGCCAGCCGATCCTTCGGCGGATGGAACGTCTACCAACAGCGTAATGGGCTGCTGGGCTATTCCTTCGACTTCGCGAACCGCCTCGTGCCGCTCCTGCCAAACTGACCCATCGTCCTGAGACAAGTCCAGAAGAAACGCATCAGCGCCGGCACGAACAAGCTGCATCAGTTCGCCTGGACGCGATGCGCTGGGACCGAGCGTTGCCGCGACCTTCGTACGCTTGAGCATGGCGGACGTCGTTGGTTGAAGAAGAGGATTTGGCTCAACCAAAGTCTTAGTACCTTCCTTGTCGGTTTAACAATTTGCCACCAGTGGCAATGGCTTCGACAAAAGGCACGAAACCCCGTTGCCTCGCGCCGTCAAAGCGTGTCCCGATTCAGCTTAGCGAATCTTCTCGTCCGGTAGTTCCGAACCGATGCCTTGGTCGATGGGCATCTTATCGGTAGCCGCAGTTAGCCCAACCGATTCCATCTGCTCCGTCAATTCCTGGCGAAGCTGCTTGACCAGCTTGGCATGTTCCGGCTTTTCGGCAAGGTTCGTCCCTTCCTCCGGATCCGCTTTCAGGTCATACAGTTCCGCCATATGACGATCGGGCGAGCCGTCTCCATGTGGGTAGCGAATGAACTTCCAGCGGTCGGTACGCAGTGCCCGCACGTTGGGCGTATACGGAAACTGCTTTTCGTAATTGTAGTAGTATAGCCAAGACTTCCGCCAATCGTCGTCGCCTCCGGCGGCTAACTTTGCCCACGACTGACCGTGGATGTCTTCGATTGGCTTCGCTCCGGCCAGTTCGATGAGGGTAGGAGCCATATCAACGGTCAGAACCTGCTGATCGAGTGCTTTCCCCTGACCAAGCTTCGGATAACGAACGATCAGCGGAACGCGAATGCTCATTTCGTGGGCCGTCCGCTTATCGACCATGCCGTGCTCACCCTCAAGCAGACCGTTGTCCCCCATGAAGACGATGACCGTGTTATCCAGTTGGCCCGATTTATCCAGCCAGTCGTAGAGACGCCCCATACTGTCGTCGATGCTCAGGACGGTACCCCAGTAGGCATGCACCATGTTCTCGAACGCCTTGACCCCTTCCGGGCTGTCATCGGGAAAGTCCTTCCGCCAGTCGAACAGGGGACCGTAGATGCCGTGCCAGGTGTAGAGTCGTTTCTTCATCCACTTCGGATTGTCGTCGAGGTCGAACGCCGTGGCAGGGTACTTCACTTCAACGTCGTCAAACGCATGCTCATACTTCGGCTCTGGGAAGTAGAAGCTATGGGGCGCTTTCTGGCCGATCATCAGGCACCAGGGCTTATCAGCGTGGTCCTTTTCCAGCCAGTCAATCGCCATGTCGGTAACGACATGCGTGTAGTAGCCCTCGATGACTTTTTCGCCTTGGCCGTTGATGTTGAAAGCCGTGTCGAAGTACTTGCCCTGGCCTTTGTGCGTGACGAACCAATCAAAACCGGGGCGAGGCTGATCGTTATCTTCACCCATGTGATATTTGCCGATGTAGGCCGTTTCGTACCCGGCATCCTGCAGACGCTTGGGGAACGTGGCCATCTCGGTCGGGAATTCAGTGAAGTTGTCGGTCACCCCGTGGGCGTGGGCGTAAAGGCCGGTCAGAATCGAAGCGCGGCTTGGCGAGCACAGCGATGTCGTGCAGAAGGAATTGTTGAAAACAATTCCTTCCTTGGCGATTTGGTCGATTCGGGGGGTCTTCACGTGCTCGCTGCCCAAGCAGCCAACGGCGTCCGGACGAAGATCGTCGCACAAAACGAACAGGATATTCGGCTTCTTCGCTTGATCCGCCGCCGTAGCGATAGAAAGCGGAGCGATCAGTAGACACGTAAATAGGAAAAAGAAACGCGCGAAGTTCATCAGGAAGATCCTCGAAACTGGGGCAAAGCAGGGGGTAGCCGTCTAATAAACGGCCAGAGGTTCACTCCCTAATTTGCGTCAATGGCGACTAACTTTCCAGTCGGGGAGGGGAAATCGAGAAGAATCCAAGGCAAAAAAAGCGAAAGAGGCATCACGCACGCGGTTCAAGCGAAGGAGATCAAAATCGTGTTCCGAACGTCAGGAGGGCTCGATTGAGTGGACACAGATTGACCACATATATCACATATATGAAGTCACACGAGAAGTATTGTTCGGAAGAACTTTGGATCGTTATGGCTTTTCTATCATCCAATCAATACAATCCGATGACTCATGAAGAGCCGTGTCTAAAAAACGGGCTGGCCACAGAAATGTGGCCAGCCCTAGCCCGTCCCGAGGCGATCGAGGGACAGCAACGAACGACCTCGAGTGGGCATAACGCGCGGTTAGTTTCTAATTGCCCCATATTAATGAGGTTCTTAGAATCGGTCGTTGCTTAACTAGACGCGGATTTTCGAGTCGCTTCACCGCGGTGTTATTCCGCGGTGGAGCATTCTTGAGAACGCGAGTACTTGAAAGAATCCGAGTTCACAGCCACTAGATAACACGGTTACCTTGCGGCAAACCAATTCAGTTCATCCTTTTCCATAAGGGATTGCTGCACGAGAGTACTCCCAAGGTAGTTGAGCGCACTAGCAGCTGCCAGCACTTCGTTACCTACTAATTCACGTTGTAACGAGAGCAGAGATTCTAGTTTGGCCAAGACAAGCTCAGCGAAATCGGCATCAAACTGATTCGGTGACACAGCCGATTCTTCCCCACCATTAGTCCATTTCTTATCGGTATGAATCGCTTGGCGAATCCCCCTCAAAGAATTGTGTGGAGACACTGTGTCTGCCTCTGGGAATTTGCAGACTCCCAGTGCATGAGATACAGACTTAAACGATAACAAGATCGAAGTTTGACTCATTAAACATCACGACTTCCTCTGTCCCTAGAACTCGCGAAATATTTCCCAACGGCGTTATAAACGAGAATCGGTCAAACTTGGATTCGGGTCAAATGCAAAACGTCAAAAAGGCTTCGCAAAACCGCAAATCCCCCCATCTTGGCCTCCTGCTGTGAGGCAAGAGCGGTTAAATCATAGCTTCCCCATGTAAAATTTGCAGCTGTGATTTGGTATCTTCCGTCTAGACAGATTCTGCTCCGCCTAACCGTTGACTTGGCGACAGCAATGAGGCAACAGACCTCCCGAGAAATCGTAATTGCGAATCCGATTGAAGCGGAAGGCATGGGATTCGAACCCACATGACCATAGCGGTCGCACGGTTTAGCAAACCGGCCCGACGAGCCGTATTCGGCTACCTTCCTCGTTGAATGTTGTTTTGAGTGATCAAGGTGGGAGTCGAACCCACAAATTCACCACGTTCTCACCGTGGCCGCTTTTCCAATTTGCGTACCTGATCATTGACACGCGCTGGCGTGCAGTGGCCCAGGCGGGATTCGAACCCGCAACGTCCCCGAATTTTAAGTTCGAGCGGTCAACCAATTGCCACAGGGCCGTTCAGCAGTGGCTCGAGTGGGATTCGAACCCACAGCATCCCTCGTTCTGAGCGAAGGTGGTCTGCCAGTTGCCTACCGAGCCATCCATCAAGGCGGAAGCCGTGGGACTCGAACCCACAAACGGACATGCCGTCAGCTGTTTTCAAGACAGTTTCCTCATCCAGCCGGATGACTTCCGAAATAGCAGCCCGTGTGGGAGTCGAACCCTACCTGCCCGGCGTGAAAGACCGGTGACCTCACCCGAAGTCGAACGGGCCGAAATGTTGGCGGCGCGATGCTGTCAGGGCATCGCGCAGAAGCGGACTGGGAGGCGCTCGAATCCTCGTATGCGGTTCTTCAAACCGCCGCTATACCGTCTCAGCTACCAGTCCAGATGCTTTGTTTGCGTCACAAAAAAAGCCCGAAGTCGCGTTGACTCCGGGCCGAAGGTCATTTCGATCTTCAGACGTGTAGTCAACGCAAACTCGATTCTCGCGATAGGGATAGAAATCGCGATTCGCGGCGCAGAGGTTCCCCCAATGAACCCAAAAACAGACTTAAATTGCGACGCGACATGAGAATCAATTCCTTCCTTTGTCGTTGGAGCATTTCCAACAGGTCAGTCGTATGTTCAAAGGTTAAGACGAACGTGCCGCGAATAGGTTCGCATCCTGCCAAAAAAAAGCCTCTATATGCAATGATAAAACCGCAATTGAATTGCACGCCACGGCCAGTTGGTTGTTAAGGAGGGCAATGACTTCGCGAGGAATCCCGATTTGCCAATCTGGCGATGGCTTGTAACGAAACTCAAAAACGAAACGTGGCAACTCATTAGTTTCGCACTCCCATTGTGACAAAATAGACAGTCCTGCCACATCACGCTCTTCGCCCCCTGTCCTGATAACGGAGACACGAAAAATGAATCTTCCCAATGTGCTTCAATTGAGAAGACTGAGTTGGCTGTTTGCTTTGGTGCTTATCATTTCGCCACTTGCGGCCATGGGTGCCGAGGAAGATCCCCACAGCATTGACGGCCCTTGGAAGTACACCTTGGTTCCACCAAACGATGGCTGGAAACAAGCCGACTACGACGACGATAAGTGGCAGGAAGGTTACGGAGGTTTCGGAACGCGCGGCACGCCCAATGCCCGCGTCGGAACCGTTTGGGATACCGATCACATCTGGCTGCGCCGTACCTACAATTTGGAGAACTTGCCCAAGAAGCCAGCTCTCTTGATTCACCATGACGAAGATACCGAGGTCTTCATCAACGGCGTCCAGGTAGGCAAGTTCACACGGTGGTCGACCGACTACAGCGTCTATCCGCTGACCGACGAGGGGCGGCGTGCGTTGAAGATCGGCCAGAACCAGCTCGCAGCCCATACGAGACAAGATACTGGCGGACAGTACATCGACATCCATTTGATCGACGAAGACCACGTCCCAAAGTTGCCACCGGCGCGACTTCCTGAACATCCTTACCAGTCCGATCTGATCACCCAGTGGGGCGCCGAGGTTACCGCCGAGAATGCCTGGCAAGAGTATCCCCGTCCACAAATGACGCGTGACCGTTGGAAAAACTTGAATGGTCGCTGGAACTACGCGATCACTTCCGAGAACCAGGACAGCATCCCTGATACATGGGCCGGGCAGATCCTGGTTCCCTATGCCATCGAATCGAAGCTCTCCGGCGTTCAGCGGAATCTCCGTCCTACCGAAGCCCTCTGGTATCAGCGCAGCGTCGAGCTGGAGCCAAAAAAAGATGAAGTCACGCTGCTGAATTTTGAAGCGGTCGATTACGCGTGTCGCGTCTTCGTCAACGGCGCCGAAGTGGGCAGTCATGTGGGCGGCAACACGCCATTCAGCATCGACGTGACCAAGGCCGCGAAGAGGGGGGTGAACGATATTGTGGTCCGTGTCGAAGACAAGACAGGCGGACCCCAGCTACGAGGCAAACAAACGCTACACCCGGAAGGGATCTGGTACACGCAGGTCTCGGGCATCTGGCAGACCGTGTGGGTCGAACAGGTTCCCCACACGTACATTTCGGACGTGAAGATCCTGACCGACCCCGAAACAGGTCGCATCCAAATCACTCCCATCCTTGGAGGCAATAGTGATGCTAAGGTCTCCTTCAAAGCCACTGTCTACGACAACGGTACCGCAGTCGCGGACGTCACGGCGGCTAAAGAAGACCTCGCTGTTGAGATTGCCGATGCCAAGTTGTGGTCGCCGAGCAGCCCGCATCTCTACGAGATCAGCCTGGCCGTGCTCGATGAGAATGGCGCAGCGATCGACACGGTGGGTACGTACGCAGGCATTCGTTCGGTGGGAACAGTCCGCAACGAAGATGGCGACCTCCGGTTCACGTTGAACGGCAAGCCGATCTTCCATTGGGGGCCGCTCGATCAAGGGTGGTGGCCCGATGGGCTCCTGACGCCTCCCTCGGACGAAGCGATGTTGTTCGACGTCGAGTATCTCCAGGCCGCCGGATTCAACATGATCCGCAAGCACATCAAGGTCGAACCGCGCCGGTACTACTATCACTGCGATCGACTCGGCATGCTGGTATGGCAAGACCAGGTCAGCGGCGGTAAGAGCCCACCATGGACTCGTATGCGACCTGACCCCATCGACGCGAATTGGACCGACGAAGACCACGCCCAATACCTGCGTGAATTCGACGAAATGGTTGGCACGCTGGAAAATCATCCGAGCATCGTCGTCTGGGTGCCGTTCAACGAAGCCTGGGGGCAGCATCGAACCGTCTCGACCGGCGAGTGGATCATGCAGCGCGATCCGACCCGCCTGATCAACATTGCCAGCGGCGGTAACTACTGGGAAGTAGGGCATGTCGCCGATCAGCACAGCTATCCCCATCCTTCATTTCCGTTCCAGCAAGAGCGTCTTAACAAGATGGTCAAAGTGGTCGGCGAATTCGGCGGGCACGGGTGGCCGGTTGAAGGGCACCTCTGGAAGAAGACCCAGGCCAACTGGGGTTACGGTGGATTGCCCCGTTCGGCCAAAGAGTACCAGGCCCGCTACCAGGAATCGATCGGCAAGCTTCTTGAGTTGAAGTCCCAGGGTATTGCCGGTGGCGTTTATACCCAAACGACCGACGTCGAAAGCGAGATCAACGGTTTGATGACCTACGACCGCAAGGTGATCAAGATCCCAGCCGCGGACCTCAAAGCGATTCACGCGCCGCTAACCAAGTAGCGTGAATCAGGCAAAAAGGAACTCTCAACTCCGGTATCGCGTTTGGCGATACCGGAGTTTTTTGTTACCCGTCCGATTCTTGATTCGGAACTGCGCGCGACTTGCGTTCGAGTCGCTCGCTGACCCACAGCGCCGCAGCCGCAATCAAGATCGACACGACGATCACTCCCGTTGCGTTCTGGACGCCGCCTGGGGTTTCCATCTGATCGTACACGTACAGCGGTACGGTTTGCGTCTTGCCGGGGATGTTGCCGGAAATCATGATCGTGGCCCCGAATTCGCCGAAACCGCGGGCAAATGCGAGAATGCACCCAGCAATAATCCCCGAACGGGCCAGCGGAACGGTCACTGTCCAGAACGCGTCCCAGCGTGTTGCTCCCAGCGTTTCGGCAGCCATCTCGAGCGTTGGATCGACCGAAGAAATCCCCAGGCGAATCGAACGCACCATCAAGGGGAACGCGACGACTGCCGCAGCTACGGCGGCTCCTTTCCAGTCGAAGATGATCGAGATGCCTAGCCAATCCTGAAGCACCGCGCCCAGGACGCCGTTTCGTCCGAAGGCGACCAGCAGCAGATAGCCGGTGATCACCGGCGGTAGGACGAGCGGCAAGTTGATGGCTGTTTCCAGCAAGGTCTTGCCCCAGAACGACTTGCGGGCCAACAACCATCCGCAGGCCAAGCCAGGCGGCAGCCCCAATAGAACGCCGATCAACGACACGCGAAGACTCAGCAGCACGGCAGCAATTTGGTCGGAGTCCACCGCTACTCCTTTTCCGGGTCGAAGGCCAAGGCCTGAAAGCCGTAGCGCTGGGCAATCTCTTGCGCTTCGCTCCCCTGGAAGAACTGGTAGATCTGTTCCGATGCGTCCGAGCCCGAACGCATTCGTACCAAGGGATAGACGATAGGCGAGTGCGAAGCGGGAGCGAACCGGGCAATCACGCGAACGGAATCGGTCAGGCGAGCATCAGTCGCATAGACGATCGCCGCATCGACTTCGCCGCGCTCGGCATATGCCAGGGTACTGCGGACATCGTGCCCGCGAATGATCTTACCGGAGTCGCTCAGCGGTTGCCAAAGCTGGTAATAGGTAAGTGCCTGCTTGGAGTAAATGCCAGCCGGTACGTTCTCGCCAGCGATCGCGACGCGTTTGACTTGATCCGAAGTAAGATCCTCAAGACGGTCAATCTGCAACGGGGAATCCGCCGGGACGATCACCACAATCGAATTGGCCAGCCAATGGATTGACTCACTCGCCAAGTCGGCGTCCACAATCGCTTGCGCCCACCTGCGATTGGCCGAAACGTAGATATCCGCCGGGGCACCTGAAAGGATCTGCTGAGCCAGCGCGTGCGAAGGGCCGGTGCTGATCTCGATTTTGGTCGGCGAATCGAGCGTCTTTTGAGCCGCGGCAGCGATCTCTTCCAGCAGATCCTTGGTGCTCGCCGCTCCGAGAATCACCACCGTAGGTGCTTCCGAGCGGCTTTTGGACAAACAGCCAGGCAACAGGGCGGCAAGGGTCAGCACCCAAATCGACCAGTGTAAGACGTGCTTAGACTCGAAGACGATCATGTTCGGACTCTTAGGAAAGGAATCCGAACATTGTAGGCAGATCGATACGGGTCCTTAAAGGCGCCCGGTCAATTCGGTCGCACGTGCAGCAAAACCGGCTGCGTGGCGTGCCCTCCGTCCGAGCCGGTTTGCAGGTGAAACAGCCGCGACGTAGGCTGGGCGACTTCATCCGCGGTGATGAAGAACTCGCGTTCGTCATGACCCGACATGATCATCAGCCCGTTCAGACCCAGGTTGGCCACGTTTACCGCGAAGGGGAGATTCCGGCCAGAGCCCTCCTTGCCGAAGCTGATGTTCCCGTTGTCCCCTTGCCTGTCGGCGACTACTTTCAGCATGATCGTCTCGCCCGCTTGAACTTCGAATTCCAGCAGCCCGTCTTCGCCTTTCTTGATCGGAGCGGCTCCCTTCTCGGCAGGTTCGATCCGCACGGCCAACTTCGTTTTGTCGCGAATTTCGATCTTCTTGAAGCCAGCCACGTCGTGTGTGACTTCCTTGTCGTCGATCTTAGCGGACGCAACGATCTTGATCCGCTTTAGCTGCTCTTCATCCAGCGTCTTGGCCGACTCGCCCGCATAGAGTACACCCATCGCTTCGATTTGTCCCTCTTCGATGGTGATCGGCGAGGTGATCGTGAACCCCTCAGGCAGGCCTTCGACGCGCACGTCGATTGGTCCGTCGAAGTTGTCCATTCGCGCGCAGCGAAAGCGAACTTCGCGATAGCTCTTGGCGCCGATGGCGATATCGCGGAAGGCGTTATCCACTCGGAAGTCTGCCTGGCGCGCCCGGGCTGAGAGTTCGTACGTGAATTTATCCCCTTCAAAGCCGCGAACGTCACGCACCTTCACCAGGTAGTCGCCATCAGCAGGCGCCGTGAAGAAGAGCCGCGAGTCGTCCCCCATCGTACGGCGAGACTCGTCGTCGTTCTCGTAGTAAAGCGTGAACACCGGCAGGCCGTTGGGAACGATGTTCTGGCCAACCGGGACGGGCTCAACCACGTAGCAAGGTTCACCCAACGCGTGAGCCAGCGGCGTAGTGTCGAAAAAGCCCCACCGTTTCCCTTCACCTGGGTAGACCTTGAAACCACTGTCGGGGCCGCGAGGGTGAAGCCATAACCGGACGACCTCTCCGCTGGAATAGAGGTACTGATTGAGCTTCATCTCTTCCCAGTTGAAGATGCGGAAGTCGTCCGAGGTGGAATCATCCTTGCCGCGGAAGGTGAAATACGAATCGCGAACAGCCTGAAGCTTGATACGTTCAACGGGCGTTCCATCGGCATGGTAGACTGAGATGTGCGAATCAAGCGGACTCTTCGAGCGGGCCGCGTTGGTTTCCAAAACCCACGTCTGACCGGCCAGGGCCGAGAAGCGATAGAAGTCGACGTCGGGGCCTTCCGCCTCGTTGTGAATCGTTCCTTTAATCTTCGCCGGAAAAGCGACCTTCTGGGCCGTGTCCGGCGTGTCGTTTCCTTCCGCTTCCGGAATCGCAGCCATGTCCGTCGCGGGAATCGGCTTCGGCTCAATCGATGCGACCCGTTGCATCTGCTGTGAGTTCAATTCCTCATCGGTCCAGGTAATCCGCTGAACCTCCCCATTCATCTGCCCCAGAAAGAGGGACTTGGAAGGGGCGGCGTAGGCGGCCGTCATGGCGACCTCGGGACGATCACTCCACAGCTTCAACTCCGAGTAGTTCGTCGTGTCCCACAGCTTCACGGCCAGATCGTTGCCGATGGTAAACAGCTTGCGGCCGTCATCCGCGAACGCCAGCCGCTGGACGGGGCCTTCGTGGGCGAAACGAGCCTGAATCATCGGATTGATTTTCGGACCGTTCTGGGAAACGAACTTCCAGACGCGCAAGTTGTTATCGGCACCGCCAGCGACAATCGTCTTGCCGTCAGGCGAGAACGCACAGCAGTAAACTTCCTTCAGCGGCTGCGGCAACGTATCCAGCCGCATGGCATCACTAACCCGCCACACCTTGCAAGTATCATCGGCACTGCCGGACACCAGGAACTTGCTGTTGGGGCTGAAGCCGACATCGTAGACGGCCCCGTTGTGCCCGGTCAGTTCGTGCAGTTGTTTGCCACTTTCGATGTCCCACAGGACGATCTTGCGATCGTAGCCGCAGGTCGCGATCGTTTTTCCGTCCGGGGAAATCTCGGCATCGAAAAGGATGTCGCCGTGCCCTTTGAAGTTCTGAACTTCCTTACCGGTATCGGTGGTGAAGATCGCCGCGTAGCCAGCCAAGCCCGTGAGGCCGGACGCGACCGCGATTTGTTTGCCGTCGCGAGCAAAATGCAACGAGGTCACCTTGCCGGGAAGCCCTGCGATTTCCAAGGCGGGCTTACCTTGGTCGTAAGCACCTCCGTTATCGAGCTGAAAGAATTGAACCTGGCCGTAGCGTCCGATCGCGATCTGCTTGCCATCCGGCGAGACGGCAAGTGCGGACACGGGGCGAACCGCGGCGCTCGACGGAATCGGATCGACTGGCAGCTTCCAGGGCGAGCTTTCCGGCGAATCACCATGAGGGGCTCCGGCCTTGATCCACTGGACGATGCGATTGATTTCGTCTTTGCTTGGCTGCGGCTCGTCTTCCGGCGGCATCTTCGGCTCCACCGAACCGAGCATGACAGCGACCAACTGGCTGGCGCTCGGATCGCCCGGTTTCAGCAGCGGGCCTTCCGACGACTCTCCCTGTAAGGACTTGAACGATTGTAGCGAGAGGTCCGCTTCCGGCTCGGCATCGTTGTGGCAGCCTACGCAATACTTGCGCAGCAAGGGCTCGACATCCTTCTGGTAGTTCGGCGCTTCCGCGGCAGCGAGTTGCCAACCGCAGGAAAGGAGCACCAGGAAAGCAGAAAGTAGGCTTGTATATTTCATGGCGAATTAATGATTGAAGAGGAACTCGCGGGTACTCAGTAAGCCCCAGAACAGGTCTTCGATTGTGGCGCGTTCCTCGGCCGAATTCACTGGCGGTAGGAACTGGACCAACTCGCGGCGTTTGTCCGGCGTGGGGTAACGCGAGAAGCAGGTCAGGTAGATCTCGTCCACCAAAGCTTCATCCGAAAGGCCGTTGCGACGAAGCTGAAGCAGCTTCTCGACGCGACCCTGTGGGGACTGCAGCTTATTGTTGATCGTGTTGCCGTTGGAAATGTGCAGCACCTGAACCATGGTAGGCTCAGAAGATCGCTCGCATTCGCAGACGATATTCCGCGGGTTTCGGCCAAACGTGCTGAGAAAGTAGTTCTCGACGGCCGAGTCGTAAAGCTGAATCGCCTTGGTTCCTTCCGGATAGAAGTCTGTCTTCTGCTTGTCATTCCCGGGGAAGGCCACCGTATCGAACTTCGACGGCACCCCGGTGACTTGAACCACGGCGTCGTGCAACACCTCTGCCATGATGCGACGCGGGTAATAGCGGCTGTAGAAGCGAGATTCTGCTTCGTTGCCTGCGATGGGCTTGCTTGAGCGCTGGTAGGCGTTGGACTGCAGAATCGTTCGCATGAGCGACTTCAGGTCGAATTCATTGTCGACGACATGCTGCGTGGCCGCGTCGAACAGCGCGCCGTTACTGGGCGGATTCGAGATCCGCAGATCGTCGACTTCTTCGACCAGGCCTACCCCGTAGAAGTTAGCCCACACGCGATTAGTGATCGCCCTGGCGAAGTAAGGATTGTTTGGGGAAGTGAGCCACTGGGCGAACTTGATCCGGCGGTCTTCCGGGCTATCGAAGGCCATTGGCTCGCCATCCAACGGCGTCGGCGGCTGCGGCTTTCCAGTTCGCGGCTGCACCAGTTCGCCCGAGGTAGCCACGTACAAAGTCCGCGACCCATCGCCGTTGCGACCTTCGCCCCCCCAGCCTTTGGCCTTCACACGCGAGAAAATATTGGCCATCGCGTAGTACTGGTCGTTGGTCCATTTTTCCAGTGGATGGTTATGGCACTTGGCACAACCGATCGACAGACTCATGAAGGCCTGGGAGGCGTTCTCGGTCATCTCTTCCGGCGTTTGATTCAAAGCGAAAAAGTTCGTCGCGCCGTTCTCGGTACTTTCACCGGTCGAGGTGATGATCTCGCGCACCATATGATCCCACGGGGTATTCTTCTCGACGTGGCCATGGATCCACTGGTAATACGTCTTCAGGGCCGTCGGGCGCAGCAAGGTCCCGTTGAGCATCAGAATGTCGGACCATTTGTAAGACCAATAATCGACGAACTCGGGGCTCTCCAGCAGCTTCTCGATGAGCTTGTCCCGCTTGTCTTCGCTGGTATCGGCCAGGTAATTGCGGGTTTCTTCCAAGGTTGGAATGCGTCCGACCGTATCGACATACGCGCGGCGGAGGAACTCGGCATCGGTGCAGTCAGGAGAAGCGACCAGGTTCAGCCGCTTTAGCTGCGCGTCGATATGTTCGTCGATGAAATTACGAGGCTTGCGGTCGTCGGCACCGGCAATGGCGGACTTGTCAGCATCCAAAGCGTAAGGAACGGTAGTCCGGGCGATGGCTAGCTTACTGTCGTACCACGCGACGATGGCCCCTTCGCCAGGCCCCATGATAGTGGCCAGCCCCTCGTCGTTGACCTGCGAGACGGTGTCGTTGGTGCTCGACCAGCGAACCCACCGCGTCACGTCGCGCGAGGTACCATCGCTGTAGTGTGCACGAACCGAGAACTGCTGCGTCGCGCCAATTTCCTGCAGCGACGCTTCCGGAAAGACTTCCAGTCGCTCGGTCACCGCGTCCCCTGACTCAGGCGGAACGGCCCCGTGAGCAATCCAATCGGCCAGAACCTGAAAGTCTTCGCTATCACGCGGAAGCTTCAAGCCACCTTTATGCGGAACGGCGGTCGATGGTTTGTTCAGCAGCAGGCTGTACTCAGGAGCGGCGAACTCGATACGGCGGCCTTTGTCCTGCTTCACGATGTTGAAGTAGTCCGACTCGGGGTCGTAACCGTTGAGCGAAAGACGAAAGCCCCCTTTGCCAGCCAGGGCTCCGTGACACCCGCCTGCGTTGCAGTTTCGTTTCGACAGAATGGGAAGCACATCGCCGCGGAAGCTGTACGGCGTCGACTTCTCTTGACCCGATACCACCACTTCCACAGCCGCGTGCTGGTCGCCCACTTTCGCGGTGATCGTGGCCGTACCGTTGCCGACTGGTTTCACGATGCCATCTTCGATCGTCGCTACGGCCGAGTCATTCGACTCGAGCGTAAGTGACTCGGTTACCTGGCCCAAGTGCTGTTGGCTTGATTGCCGCTGGACTATGATCAATTGCCGGTCGCTGGGGGAACGCAATTCGATCTTTTGGGGAAGGATCGCCAACGACGAATCTTCCGCCAGCGCTGGCGAATTCAACCCAGCCAGCGAGGCAGTAAGAGCTACCGCCGCTTGGAAAAAAGAAAGCCGCATATTCATGGAGTGCTCAGGCAAGAAAATGAATTAGAACAGTTCGTGAATCGGAGCATGTCCCGAATCGACGATGGGGAAGGGGCGTCCGCCAGGGCCCGGCAGCGCTTTGTGTATATCGAAACCGAGACTATGAAAAATAGTCGCCGCGACGTCCGCTGGCTGGACGGGCCGATCGGCAGGCACCGCACCAATCGGATCGCTGGCGCCGACGATGCGTCCTCCTTGAACACCCCCCCCGGCAAAGCCGCAGGTAAAGCATTGCGGCCAGTGATCGCGGCCACCGGCTGGATTGACCCGCGGGGTCCGACCGAACTCGGCCAAATTGCAGACGAGGGTCGAATCGAGCAGCCCCCGTTGATCCAGGTCTTCGACCAATGCCGAGTACCCTTGATCGTACAGCGGGGCGACGATGTTCTTCATCCCTTCGATCGACGTGAACGGTTTCGAGCCGTGAATGTCCCACGTGATCTCGTCGAAGACGGTCAGAAACGTATTGATGGTCACGAAGCGAACCCCGTTCTCAATCAACCGCCGCGAGAGCAGGCAGCATTGGCCGAAGCGGTTCATGCCGTAACGCTCGCGAACCTTCTGCGGCTCTTTGGTCAGGTCGAAAGCTTCTCGTGCCTTGGGGCTGGTCATCAAGCGAAATGCGGACTCGAAGTTGCTTCCCAACAGGTCCGCGCTTTCGCTGGCCTCGAACGTGGCCGCGGCCTGATCGACCAGATCGCGAATTCGGCGCCGGCGTTCCAACCGAGTCGAATCGATCTCGATCGGCGGTAACAAGTCGGGAACCTTGAAATTCTCTTTCGATGGATCGGCATTGAGCGAGAACGGATCGTGCGCTTTGCCCAGGAACCCACCGGCCTGACCATTGGGCATGTTCCCGCCTCCGCGTCCCATGAGCTGCGGCAGCACGGCAAACGCAGGCAGGTCGGTCTTGCGGCCGCGCTCGAAGCTGACCACCGAACCGATATGCGGCGTGTTGACCCCACCGGAGAAGAGTCGCCCGGTCTGCATCATTTGCCAGCCAGCATCATGCACGGCAGCGCCGGTGTGATGTACCGAGCGGACGAGCGAAAACTTGTCGGCGATCTTCGCGTGCTGCGGCAGGATCTCTGAGATCTGAAGATCAGGATTCGTCGTGGCGATCGGCTTAAATGGCCCACGCACCTCGGCTGGGGCGTCTGGCTTCATATCCCACAAATCGAGCTGACTGGGAGCACCCAGATTGAAAATCATGATGCAATTACGATCGTCTTGATCGGGCCTCATGGCCCCTTGGGACTTGGCCGCCGTTAGGTGAGGAAGGCTCAGCCCGAGTGCCCCGAGCGTTCCCACTTGCAGGAAGTCGCGTCGCGTTTGTCCGTTGCAGGTGACCGATTTGCCACGCCCTTGAAAGGTGAACATAGCGTTCTCTTGAATAGGTTCAGCCAGGAGGAAAAGTTTGGCTTGGTTGTAGGAGTGCAGGGGAAGGAAGTCCGTACCGATTACCGCCCGATACGAACCAGCTAAATCTAATCTATCTCGCCCGATACGTAAAATACTAGGGATTTTTCCGCAATGTGTGGTATTATCTGCGCATGGACAGAAAAGTCGGAGTGAATAATATGAACGCGCGTTTCGGTGCTGAACTCGCCCTTGCCGGGCTGTTTGACTATCTTCCGGACGTTTATCTTTACGTTAAGGACCGAGAAAGCCGGTTCATCGCCGCGAACCAGTCGCTGTGGAAAATGCGTGGCTACGAATCGGAGTCCGAGATGCTCGGCAAAACCGATCTCGACCTTCATCCGCGTTACCTGGCCGAGCGGTACATGGCCGAAGACCGCCAGGTGATGGAGTCAGGCACGCCGTTACCCAATCAAATCTGGCTCGTTCCGAGCCAACCAGGGGAACTGAAGTGGTTTATTTCCAGCAAGATGCCGCTGAAATCAGCAACCGGCGAAATTATCGGGATTGCCGGGGTGATGCGCGATCTGGAGAAAGCCAAGTCTGCGGCCACTTCGTTCGATGCGTTTGAAAAAGTGGTGAACTTCGTGCTGCGAAACTACGAACAGCCGCTGCGTGTGAACGACCTGGCGGCGATGGTCCATCTGTCGGTCAGCCAGTTCGATCGTCGCTTCAAAGCCCTGTATCACATGACGCCCCAGCAGTACATTTTGCGCGTACGACTTCACGCAGCCTGCCACGAGATCTTGGCCTCTGGAGGGACAGTCGCCCAAATTGCAACCCGCTGTGGGTTCTACGATCAGAGCTACTTCTCCAAGCAATTTCGCAAGCACCTGGGCATCTCGCCGACCGACTATCGGTTAAGGTATCAAGATTCGCCGGGGCAGCTTTCCGATTCGTTGGGGCTGGCCCCGCTGCTTCCTTCCTGAAATACCCCCTTGCCACACGATGAATCAGCCTCAGGGTGAACTGAAACGCGAGCTAGGAATCCCCGGTGCCGTGATCACGGGACTCGGATCGATCCTGGGAACCGGCGTCTTCGTCAGCATCGGTATCGCGGCAGGCGTTGCTGGCGAGTCGGTTGCCCTGGCGATTGTCGCGGCGGCGCTGGTCGCGATCTGCAACGGCTTGAGCAGCGCTCAACTGGCCGCCAACCATCCGGTCAGTGGGGGGACGTACGAGTATGGCTATCGCTGGCTGAACCCCACGCTCGGATTCACCGCGGGCTGGATGTTCCTGTGGGCGAAGTCAGCCTCGGCGGCGACGGCGGCGCTTGGATTTGCGGGCTACTTGCTGCCGTTGTCAGGCCGTGACGTTCGCTTCCTCATCGTACCGGTGGCCTTGCTGGGGCTGGTCGTACTGACCGTCGTCGTCCTGTGGGGAATCCGCCGAACGGCTCAGGTCAATGCGCTGATCGTGGGGACCACTGTCCTGGTTCTGGTGGCTTTCATCGTCATGGGAAACGTTTCCCCTTCTATTAGACCGATCGCTCTGAGTAACCTTTGGCCTGCGGGCGACGGTTACGCGTCGTTCGCCCAGGCCATCGGTTTGATGTTCGTGGCCTACACCGGTTACGGACGCATCGCCACGCTGGGTGAAGAAGTCAAATCGCCGCGGCGGACCATCCCGATTGCGGTCATCGTGACGCTGGCCGTTTCGATGCTGCTTTACTTCCTGGTCGCCGTGACGGCGCTGCGAAACGTCGATGCCGAGACGTTTGCGCAGTATGCCAATCAGGACGCGGCTCCGCTTGAGATGGTCGCCCAAGGGTTTGAAGTACCTGGCGCGGCCGCGCTGATGACGCTCGGCGCGGTGACCGCCATGCTGGGCGTGCTGTTGAACCTGCTGCTAGGGCTGTCGCGCGTTCTGCTGGCCATGGGCCGTCGCGGAGATATGCCGCACGGGCTGGCCCTCGTTTCCCAATCGAGCGGTGTCCCCTGGACGGCGACGATTGCCATCGCCGTTTTGATCGGAGCGATTATCTGCGTCGGGAGCGTGAAGCTTGCCTGGTCGTTCAGTGCGTTTACCGTTTTGATCTACTACGCGATCACCAACGCGTGTGCGCTGCGGCTGAAAGCGGAGGAACGACTCTATCCGCGGATCATCCCGGTATTGGGCCTGGTCTCTTGCCTGACGCTGTCGTTCTGGGTCGATCGCCAGGTGTGGCTGTTCGGAGTTGGTCTGCTGGTGATGGGAATTGTCTGGCATCTGGTTGCCCGTCGGTTGACCAGGGGCGCGTCGACAACGTGAAGAAAATCTTCCAAGCGCACTATCTCACTGAAGCGCTTCACGCCTAAATTGCTCGTATAGGACCTCGGAGCGAGTTCGCTCCAAGGCATCCGGGTACCGGAGACATGTACGCAGACAACACGTGGGCAAAGTTGACCTGCGCTGTCGGGCGTACGATACTAGAACAACCCTCTCATCTTCCTACCCAACCATGAATTCCTCGGAGAGCCCCAAGATCATGCCCTCGTTGAGCTTACACCGCACACTGGCGGCCTTGCTGCTTACCCTTTCAACGGCCATTCTCTTTCTTTCGTTTGAAAATAAGGCCATGTCGGCTGAGCCTGGTCAGCGTCCGAACGTTGTCTTCATTCTGATCGACGACATGCGTTTTGACGCGATGGGCTTCATGGGGCATCCTTTTTTAAAGACACCCCAGATCGACGCCATGGCCGCCAATGGCGCGAACTTCACCCAGGCGTTCGTCACCACGTCGCTCTGCTCCCCTAGCCGCGCTTCGATCCTCACCGGGCAGTACATGCACAACCATGGTGTCGTCGACAACAATGACACCGACATGTCGGACACAATTTTCTTCCCGCAGTATCTGCAGCAGGCCGGATACCAGACCGGCTTCTTCGGCAAATGGCACATGGGGGGAGGAACCGACGCACCTCGACCCGGTTTCGATCAATGGGTCAGCTTCCGAGGCCAAGGGCATTACAACCCGCCAGGACCCAAGTGGACCCTGAACGTCAACGGCAAGTCGGTCCCGCAAAAGGGGTATATCACCGACGAACTGACCGACTACGCGATCGATTGGTTGGATTCACTTGATCGTGACAAGCCATTCTTTCTGTATTTGTCGCACAAAGCGGTGCATGCTCGCTTCGAACCGGCTGAACGTCACAAGGACCTTTACTCCGACGTCGAGATCGAAGCCCCAGCCTCTCAGGCCAACACCGACGAAAACTACGCTGGCAAGCCGATGTGGGTGAAGAACCAACGCAACAGCTGGCACGGCGTCGACTTCCCATACCATTCGTCGCTAAACATCAAAGAGTACTATCGCGACTATTGCCGCTGCATGAATGCGGTCGACGACAGCGTGGGACGCGTTCGCGACTATTTGAAGCAGCAAAAGCTGAACGACAACACGGTCGTCATGCTTATGGGAGACAACGGTTTTCTGTTTGGCGAGCACGGCTTGATCGACAAGCGGAATGCGTACGAAGAATCGATGCGGGTTCCCCTGGTGGTCGAAGCCCCCGGGATTCTGGCACCTGGCTCGACGGTCGACGCCGTCGTCGCAAACATCGATATCGGTCCGACGATTCTCGAACTGGCGGGGATTGAAACGCCTGAGCAGATGGACGGGATGAGCTTTCTGCGGATCGCCTCGGGCAAGATGGACACGAAAGATTGGCGGAAACACTTGTTGTATGAATACAACTGGGAATGGAACTTCCCGCAAACGCCCACCATGTTCGCGCTACGTGGCGAACGTTACAAGTTCATTCAGTACCACGGTATCTGGGATACTGACGAGCTGTACGATCTGGAGAACGACCCTCACGAGATGAAGAACTTGATCCACGAGTCGGGCCTGCAAAGCACGGTGCGTGACATGCGAAACGCGTTGAACCAGGAACTCAAGCAGCGCGGGGCCATGCAGGTTCCCTTCGGAGCCAAACGAGGACCCGGGGCCAATCTGCGACTTGAGTCGGGCTCGAAAGCTGCCCCGTTCCCAGACACGGTTCTGCGCGAAAAGGACGGCAAACAGTAACTCATCTTCCTTCCGATTATCAACCTTCCAACTTTGGGATACTTTTCATGCGTTTAGTGATTACTGCTTTGTTTGCGATGACGATGGTCATTGGCCTCGGCGTTCCAGTGGCGAGCGCCGCCGATCAGCCGAACGTCGTCATTCTGCTTTCCGACGACCAGCGTTGGGATGACTACTCGTTCCTCGGCCACGAGACGATCCAAACGCCGAACATCGATCGGCTCGCCAGCCAGTCGCTGGTGTACGAGCGCGGCTACGTTCCTTCTTCGCTCTGCCGTCCATCGCTGGCCAGCTTGTTCACGGGGCTTTATCCCCATCAGAACGGCATCACCGGCAATGATCCGCGAGAGAACAAGCGGACCAAAGAGGGGCGTGCCGTCTTGGTCGATCGATTTGAAGAGAACCCGCGTCTGGCCGATATCCTTGGCAAGCAAGGGTACATCAGCTTTCAGTCGGGCAAGTGGTGGGAAGGCAACTTTACCAGTGGTGGTTTCACCGAAGGGATGACCCATGGGGACGTGACCAAAGGAGGACGCCACGGAGACGTGGGGCTGATGATCGGGCGCAAGACGATGCAACCGGTGATCGACTTCATCGACAAAGCAGTTGCCGAAGATAAGCCGTTCTTCTTGTGGTACGCCCCGATGATGCCTCACCTGCCGCACGATCCGCCAAAGCGCTTGCTCGACAAATACACCCAGGAAGGCCGCCCGGTCGAGATCGCCAAGTACTTCGCCATGTGCGATTGGTGGGACGAAACGTGCGGTCAGGTCCTCGACCACCTCGACAAAAAGAAGATCGCCGAGAACACGGTCGTGATCTACTTGTGCGACAACGGTTGGATTCAGCAGGCCGACAAAGGGGGTGGTGCGGTCGGCGGCCCGCGTGGCAAGCGTTCCGTCTACGACGGCGGCACACGAACTCCAATCATGATCCGCTATCCCGGGCACGTGAAAGCCCAACGCAACAAGACTGATTTGGCCAGCAGCATCGACGTGGTGCCGACTATTCTGGATGCCGTCGGTGTGAAAACCGACGTCGACTTCCCTGGGATCAGCCTTTTGGATCAGGCCAAAGCGGGCCAGCGCGAGGCGATCTTCGGCGAGATCTATTCGCATGATATCCCCGACTTCCGCAAGCCTGAATTGGGGCTTTATTATCGCTGGATCATTGATGGCGATTACAAGTTGATCGTCCCCACTGGCATGGAAGAAGGGGAATACGGCCCCCAGCAAGTGGCACTATACAACGTCGTGAAGGACCCGGAAGAAGAGAACAACGTGATCGCCGATCATCCGGACGTCGCTGCCAAGCTGCGCAAAAAACTGGATGCCTGGTGGAATCCAACGGTGAAGTAATCAGCCAACTTGGATGCGCAACGATGCCGTCTCTAGCCACTGCATCTTGCGCATTCTTTCTCGTTGCGAGCCGAGAGTGAAGCCCGCGTAAAATTCTGAAGGAGTTTTCGCAATCCGCCCCAGCGACGATTTCGTTTTGGCATCGCATTGGCAATCATTAATCGCAGCAAGGCAAGACTTAGGCGGTATTGATACGGGCAGCTAATCAAGAGATATTTTCGCGCTTCTATGCTTAGATCCTGCGGGATCCGAATGACATGCAATATCGCTGCCCTCTGTGTCAGACCAATGGGGTCGTTCCCGATAAAGCACGCGGTCATGAGGTGTTATGTCTGAAGTGCCGTGAGCACTTCTTCATCCCCGACCAGTCACTAGAAGAACGCGTCAAGCTGGGCATCTTCGTCGCTGCCCGCAGAAACGATGGCGAAGTGATCATCGCTCTGGCGGAAAGTGGTGCCAATCTGGATGTTCAGGAAGAAGAATCCGGGCACACCCCGCTGCACATCGCATCGTTCTATGGAAAGCTTTACGCCGGCCGCGAATTGATACAGCAAGGTGCGTCACTCGAGATTCGCGCATCGAAGACGGTACAAACGCCTCTGTTTTACGCAGCTCGCGAGAACAACCCGAAGATTGTGCGGTGGCTGCTCGAGCGAGGTGCCGAGCCGAACTGCCAAGATCCCGACGGCACGACGCCGCTTCACTGGGCCGCTCGGAAAGGATTCCTCGAAGTCGCCAAGGTGCTTGTCGCTGGGGGTGCCGATTATCGCGTCGAAAACCACATCGGACTAAGGCCACTTCAATTTGCCGTTTCATATCACCAGCCGGAACTGCGAGACTTTTTGATTTCAGTCGAACGAGCGACGAAGTTCTTCCAGAATCAACGCACGAAGACGAACTCCAAGACCGGTACCCTCAATAAGTTCCTGTTTGGATTCGGAGAAAAGTAAGCTGCGAGGGGGAACTCGATTCCATCAGTTCTGCGACTGAGACGTATCCAAAAGACGCACGGTGATTGAGTCGGCCTGGTGGTGATCGAGGTAGAGTTGCCGTTGGCCGTCATTTACCTGGAACGTCCAGGTCTGTTCGTTGTCGGTTCGCGGACCAGTCGTCAGTTGGTCGCCAATTGCCAGGTCGAAGCTACCTTCCGGCGCGACCTGCGTGACTTCCGCCACGTGACCTTCGCGAAGCAAACTCGCTGGCACCTCCTTGCCGGGTACCAGGTGCAGGAAGTCTTCGGGAATTTCCTGACCATGCGGATCGGTGATCGGGTGTCCCAGTCGATCGTCCAGGTAATCGACGGCGGCCTCGTCGTTCACATGCTCCAGCAGATGAGCGCGATCGTGGATTTCCTCCTCTGGCATGCCCAATCGCGCCAGGTAGGCTTCCCAGATACGATGGGCGCGCATCAAGCGTCGAGCTTCCAGTTCGCCTGCCTCGGTCAGCTGATAGGCATCGTTTTCCTTCGGTGCGATCAGCCCGCGGGTAACCAGTCCGTCTAACGTTCGCCGTAGGCTTTGCCCGTCGGTGGGTACGTTGGCGATGATCGTCGAGAGGGTCGTGGAGAGACCTTCGCTACGCCGCATGCAGCCGAGAATGTCTTCGGCCAACGTCTGCGGGATCGCCGCTCGCTTGCGAATCCAGGTCGAAAGCAACCCGAATCGTGGCGAGAAGACCAACACCACCATGAACTGAAACGTGCTGAACAGAACGATCGGTGGACTCGTCGCGACGTTCAACCATACCGACAGATAGACGCCGCAAAGAACGCTCGAAATGCCGAACAGTGCCGAGAGGGCCATCATGTGACTCAGTCGATTGGTCAACAGATAGGCCGTGGCTGCCGGGGTAATCAAGAGCCCCACCACGAGGATCACGCCCACGATCTGGACCGCACTGACAACCACCAGCGAGGTGCATGTCGTCATAAGCATATGAATCAACAGCACCGGCAGGCCGATCGAAGCGGCCATGATCGGGTCGAACGAAGTGAGCAGAAGTTGGCGATACCAAAGTATGGTGACCAGCAAAACAATCGCCGTGACGCCGGCCATCATCCACAATCGCTCGGCATCGACCGCCAGGACGTCCCCCATCACGAAATGAAAGAGGTCCAAATGAATGTAATTTGAAAACATGCTCGCCAGCGCGCCGCCGAGAGCGAAGATGCCGGTGTACATGATGCCGATCGCCGTATCCTCTTTGATTCGCGACACCCGCGAGACAAAGCTCACCATGACGACCGTCGTGAAGCCGGCGATCAGGGCTCCGAGAATCATCCCGGCGAAATGGGCCTCGAGACCGTATACGACCTTCATCAGAAGGTAACCGCCAGTCACGCCTGCCAGCATCGAGTGCGAGATGGCATCGCCCAGGAAGGCCATCCGCCGCAAGATGATCAAGCAGCCCACCACACCGGCGGAAATGGCCACCAGGCACCCAGCCACCACCGCGCGAAGCAAGTAACTGTTGCCGTGAAACGGCTCGATGAACAGGGTGTAGAAAGCGTCCATTATTTCGCTTTCTCCTCGATGACGCGTCGTAAGTGCTCGAACGCACGTACGTTTCCGTCATACACCTCGCTCAGTAGTTCCGGCTGCAGGATCTGCAACGGCGTGCCGAAGGCAAACAGACGTTGCTTCAACAGGATCAACGCGTCGAAGAACTCAGCCGCCGTGGCCAGGTCGTGATGCACGACGACCAGCGTTCGCCCCGACTTCTTCGCGTTTTCCAGCACGCTCAAAATAGCTCGTTCGGTTGCCGCGTCGACGCCTGCGAAAGGCTCGTCCAGCAAGACGACCTGGGCACCTTGAGCGAGTGCGCGAGCCATAAAGACGCGCTGTTGCTGACCGCCCGAGAGGGCTCCGATCTGGCGTTTACGAAGATCGGCCATGCGAACGATCGAGAGGGCCTCTTCGACGATTTCCCAATCGGCCTTCGAGGGGCCCCATTGCCACCAGGGGATGTTGCCGTAGCGACCCATCATAGCGACCTCTTCCACGGTCACCGGGAAGTCCCAATCGACGCTGCCGCGCTGAGGAACGTAGGCGACCAACTTGCGAGTCCGTTCGACCGGCGTGCCAAAGATGCGTACGTTGCCCACATCGGGACGCAGGAAGCCGAGGATCGCCTTGATCAAGGTCGACTTGCCAGAGCCGTTGGGGCCGATGATGCCCACGAGCTGCCCTTGCGGTATCGCAAAGGAGACGTCCAGCAGTGCCGGAACGGCTCCGTAGCTGACCGTGAGATGCTCGACTTCGATCGCCGGTACGCTTTTGTCGATCGGTTGATTGGACGGTTCAGCCGTGATCATTCATCCTCCTGGTGTGAGGAAGCAAGCCCTTCGACTTGAAACGGAACGCGGCCGACCAGCTTGGTCTCGGTCCCTTCCGCCCAGATGGTACGCGTCTGCAATGGTTGCAGGCCGCTTCCCGTGTACAGTTCGACATGAATCGCCTTGGGAGTAATATCGGAAGAGCTCGCCGGAGTCATCTCGATGAGGAATTCGTTCGTCCCTTCGCGAAGCTCAAGGTCCAAACTGGTATCAACGGCCTGACCAGCAGGAATCGGCTCGTCAATCGCCAGCACGCTTTCCCCCAGTAGAGACACATTGAGCGAAGAGGCCTTCGAAACGTCTTCGGCAAATGGATCAATACCGGCGTCGAAGGTCGCCAAGATTCGCAGGCGATAGCTGCTGCGAACTTCGCTGGCCTGACTTGAATTCACAGGCAGCTGATTCTCGGCGAGTGTCTGTTGATAGAGCCAAGTCAGGCCCAAGACAATAGCAGCACTCAGGATGGCAACGACAATGCGCATAGGGTGGAGTCTTGCTGTGCTACTTCAACGACTGAACGATCGTGAGGACGTTCTCACGCATCATTCCGATGTAGGTTTCGCCGGCGGTGTCGGGGGCTCCCATCGAATCGGAATAAAGTTCCCCGCCGATCTTCGCTCCGGCTTCGCGGGCAATCTCTCGAACCATTGTAGGATTCACGGACGTTTCGACAAAAATGGCTTTCACCTGGTGCTCGCGAATCGAGTCGATCGTTTCCTGACGCCGCTGGGGGGTGATCCCGGCACCGACTTCCTTTCCGGTCGACCAACCGACCGGCGTGGCTGACTTCATACCGTAGGCCTGGCAAAAATAGTTGAACGCATCGTGGCTGGTTACCAGCACCCGCTGATCAACCGGAATGTTGTTGATCTCGCGTACGATCCAACTGTGAAGGGTCCGCAGCTGGTCCAAATAGAGCGCCGACCGGCTGCGGTACTCGTCGGCATGTTCCGGGTCGAGCTGGATGACGGCGTCGCGGATATTGCGGACATAGATGGCCGCATTGGTGCACGAGAACCACGCGTGCGGATCGTGCATCGCCTCGCTAACGCCAGGGACTTCCAGCGGTCGGCATCCCTTCACGCAGGTAACAATTGGGCGCCCGGTCTGAGTGGCAAGCTTCTGCATCCAGTCGTTGCCTTCCAGGTGCCATCCATTTTCCAAACACAAATCGGCGGTCGAAACGAGTTGGGCGTCGCCAGGCTTTTTTTCGTAGAGATGAGGGTCCTGACCGGCTGCCAGGATGCATTTGACCTCCATCCGATCTCCCACTACCTGCCGAGCGAAGTCGGCGACCTGGGTGGTCGAACAAACGATTACGGGGCGATTCTCCTCTGCAAACATCGCCACCGGAAGTAGTAGCGCAAGCAACAGAGCCGTAGCAATTCGAGAAACGATCATAATTTGTGCAGCCAAAGCAGTGTTTTTGATTACTCAAAATATCATAGGTCGAGCCGAAAGGAAAAACAAGGGCAGATCAGTTCGCCGTAGCCTATTCAGAAACTTGACATTTGATGGGGAAGTGTCGAAACTTCGCCCAGCTCGGACGGTTTCATTGGTTAACCGGCCATTCTCGTCGCTAACGAACCCCCAGGAAGAGATCTGTCATGAAATCTTCATTCTTCGCACCGATGTTGTTCGCCTTTGTCCTTGTAGTTGCGGTTGGAAATGTGGGCGCGGCTGCGGAAGCTTCCGACGGAGATTGGGCCAACTGGCGAGGCCCCAGCTACAACGGGACGTCGCCCAGTGCGAAGCCGCCGGTGAAATGGAGTGAAGAAGAGAACATTCGCTGGAAGGTCCCCATTTCCGGCAAAGGAAGCTCCTCGCCGATTATCTGGGGGGACAAGCTCTTCGTGCTCACCGCCGTGCCAGTGCCAACGGAAGATGCGAAGGACGATGAGAAAGACGCAGATGCCCCAGAAACGGAATCCCCACGTCCGCGAGAAGAATCGGCCGATCGCCCCCGACGCGGTCCTGGTGGTTTTCCAGGTGGTCCAGGTGGATTCCCAGGCCGTGGCGGTCCACGTGGTCGGGGTGGATTCGGCCGGGGTGAAGCTCCGACAACGCCGATGGATTTCACGGTCGTCTGCCTGGATAAGACGACGGGCGAGAAGATCTGGTCGGCCGTCGCGATTCAAGCCACGCCCCATGAATCAGGCCACAACACCAACACGTTTGCTTCTTCGTCAGCCGTGACCAATGGCGAGATCCTGGTGGCCTTCTTCGGCTCGCGGGGCATCTACTGCTTTACGATGGACGGGAAGCTGATTTGGAAACGCGACCTGGGCAAACAGCAGACGCGCAACGCGTTCGGCGAAGGAAGCACTCCGGCGTTGTACCAAAACACGATCATCATTCCGTGGGACCACGAGGGAGATTCCTTCGTGTTGGCCCTCAATGCCACGACCGGAGAAGACCTGTGGAAAGTCGACCGAGACGAAGCGACCAGTTGGGCGACGCCAGTGGTTGCCGAGCACAACGGCGCGGCTCAGGTGATCCTGAATGGATCGACCCGCGTTCGCAGCTACGACGTCGCTTCCGGCAAGCTCATCTGGGAATGCGGTGGTCAGGCCACCAATCCAATCGCGACCCCGATCACCTATGAAGGGAAGGCGATCTGCATGACTGGCTACCGAGGTTACGCCGTCTACGCGATCAGCCTGGATGCCAAGGGAGATGTGACCAATAACGAGAACTTTATTGCCTGGAGCCGTTCGGACGTCGGTCCGTATATCGCCTCGGCTACCCTTTTGAACGGTCGTCTGTACGTGACGAAGTCGCGCGATGGCGTCCTGTACTGTCTCGATGCCAGCAACGGCGAGACGCTTTACGGACCGGAACGCCTGCCAGAGGCCTCGACGCTATACTCCTCGCTGGTCGCTGCAGACGGCAAGGTTTACGTTTCGGACCGCGATGGCACCACGGTCGTCCTGGAGGATGGCCCTGAGCTTAAAGTCTTGGCAGTTAATCAGTTAGCAGAAGGAATCGACGCTTCGATCGCGTTGAGTGGCAATCAGCTATTCCTGCGTGGCGAGGGGCATCTATACTGCATTCAGCAGGCCGAACCGAAGTAATTGGCAGCTCGCCCTGCTAACAAATGCGAAAAGCGTATTCACGAAGTCTTCACACTGCCTTCATCGCTCAGCGACGACATCGAGTGAGAATATGCTGAATTGCTCCCACCATCTGGGCTGATCCAAGCAGATAAGTCCCAGACGTTGAGAGCGTAAGTATTTTTCACGATTCGAAAGACTTGCTGATATGCCGGAAGAGGCAACCTCAAGCCCCAACATCTGGATTGTCGTCCCTGCCTATAACGAGGCAGCCCGCATTGGACGAACGGTTCAGGGTTTGGTCCATCATTTTCCCAATGTCGTAGTCGTCGACGATGGCTCGAGAGATGCCACGTACGACACTCTGAAGGATCTGCCGGTCTGGGCGCTGCGTCATCCGATCAACCTGGGTCAAGGGGCGGCGCTGCAAACGGGGATCGACTTTGCCGTGCGACGCGGGGCGGATGTGGTCGTTACGTTTGACGCCGACGGCCAGCACGACGTCCACGATATTCAGCGTCTGGTAGAACCGATTCTCTCGCAGCGAGCGGAAGTCGCGCTCGGTTCGCGATTCCTCGGCAACCAGGCCGTGAACATGCCGACCAGTCGGTGGTTCATCCTCAAACTGGGTGTGCTGTTCACGCGAGTCTGTTCCCGCATCAACGTGACCGACACCCACAACGGATTGCGGGCTCTGTCTCGCGCAGCCGCCACGAAACTACGGATCCGCCAGAACCGAATGGCCCACGCTTCCGAGATCTTGGATCAGATTCAGTATCTCGGTTTGAAGTTTGAAGAAGTGCCGGTCACGGTTCATTACAGTGATGCTGTCCTGGAAAAAGGCCAGCAAAACTCAGCCGCCGTGAAAGTGGCTGCTCAATTCCTGCTCGGAAGGATGGTGCGATGAACTTATTTCAATGGGTCGCCATAATCTTCATCGGCTGCTCGCTTCTGGTGGAAGTCGTTCGCGCGATTGGCCACAAGCGTCTGAGCTGGGCGAAATCGTTTCGCATTACCATTTGGCTCGTCGCCGCGATCAGTATTCTGAACCCAACCATCGTCACCCGTGTCGCGCAAACCATTGGCATCGGCCGTGGGGCGGATATCCTCATCTACGTCGTGACGTTGACCTTCATTGCCACCACGTTTTACTTCTATTCGCGGTACACGCGGCTGCAGCGTCAGATCACCGACCTGGCCCGTTACCTGGCCATCCATGAAGCAAAGCATCCCGAGACCTCATTGGCCGACAGTGACCACTGAGAATTGAAGTGTCCCAACGGTCCAAAGAATCCCCCAAGCAAACCCGCGATCCTGCGCCGACGGAAACCTGGGCCAGCCAACTCGCCGAGCAAACGAAGTGGTTGCGAGTCGTCTTGGTTGTTGCGGTCGTTGCGGCGTATCTAACGTCACTCGGCGGGACGTTCGTATTCGACGACTTTCCGCGGATCGTCGAGCGGGAAAACCTCGACAACCTGGCGAGCGCATTGCGGGGGATGGCGCGTCTTCGTTCCCGATCGACAACCCATTTCTCCTTCGCGATCAATGCCGCCTTGTTCGGAAAGTCGGCGTTCTACTTCCACCTGGTGAACTTGTTGATCCATGTCGTCAGCGTGCTCACGCTATTCGAACTCGTCCGGGGATCGATTGCCTGGTGGAACCGGAATCATCCACCCCACTTAAACGCCAACCTGACCGGCTTCGTTGCGGCACTGCTTTGGGGAGTCCATCCGCTGGGGACGATGGCCGTCACTTATATCGTGCAGCGGCACGAGTCGTTGATGGCGATGTTCTACTTGCTGACGCTCTACTGCCTGCTCCGCGGACGGTTGGCTCAAACGGCTTGGCCGTGGTACATCGGCAGCATCCTATGCTGCTGGCTGGGCATGGGGGCGAAAGAGATCATGGTGACTGCTCCGCTGGTGGCCTTGGTGTATGATCGCTGTTTCCTGTCGACCTCGTGGCGAGAACTTCTGGCCAAGCGGGTGTGGGTGTTCGCGATGTTCCTGGTCCCTGCGACGATCTTGTTCATCAAGAACCTTTCCATCTTCAAAGCCGGCACCAGCGCAAACAGCTATGTGCTGGGCGCCCACGAAACGGCTTCGGCCTGGCTCTACTTGTGGACGCAGGCCGGCGTGATCGTGCATTATCTGTATCTGTCATTCTGGCCCGTTCAACTGACCTTCGACTACGACTGGCCGGTGGCGAACCAGGAAAGGGAGTATCTTTTGCCAGCGATCTTCGTGCTGGGCCTGCTCGTCCTTTCGTTTTGGCTCTTGTACAAACGGCCTGCGATCGGCTTTGTGGCGATTGCGTTCTTCTTCATTCTGGCGCCAACGTCCAGTATCGTGCCCATCATCGACGTCGCCTTCGAGCATCGCATGTATTTGCCGCTGGCGTGCCTTTGTGTGCTTGCCGCTATGGGACTGAATGCGGCCGTTGAAAAGTGGCGAGCGAATCAATCGGACGAATCCAAGTATCAAACGATTCTTCTGGTCGGTTTGACGCTTGCCGTCTTGCTGGGTATCCGCACTGCCTACCGAAACCTCGACTATCATTCGCAGATCGCTTTATGGACAACGACGGTCGAAGCCCGGCCGATGAACCTGCGAGCCAATCATAACCTGGCCCAGGAACTGCGACAGGCCGATCGGCTTCCCGAGGCGGAACAGACGTTGCTGCGGTCGATCGCGTACTGCGAGCAGCACGGTTATGAGTCGTTTCCGCTGCATGGCGACCTGGCGGAACTGCACGTTAATGCCGGGCAATTCGACCAAGCGTACGAGCGTTTTCAAGTTGCCCTGAATGCCGCAAGTTCGCCGCCTGAGAATATCAGCGAGTATCACACGCTGCTTCGCAACCGCAAGCTGGCCGAAACGCGGACCAGCTACGGGGCACTGCTGGACCTGATGCAGCGCCCGGCAGAGGCCGCGCGGCAGTTCGATCTGGCGATTGAACTTCGCCCCGACGTTGCCCAGTCGTACGTCATGGCAGGGCACGCCTATCGCAAGTCTGGAAATCTGGAAATGGCCTTGGCCCGCTGGAAGAAGGCCGTGGAGCTTGAACCGGGTAGCAGCGACGTTGCCCGAGATTACACAATGTTGCTGGTCGACGCCGGCCACTACCGCGAAGCGGCCGAGCGACTTCAGCAGTACGTTCAGCAGAACCCCGACGATCTGCCCATGCAGTTCCAACTCGCCCGCATTCAGGCCGCGGCTCCCGATGACCAGGTCCGCAATCCAGAGGTCGCGCTGAAGCGTTGCGACCGGCTGCTCAAGGCCTTCCCACAACATGCGCCTGAAATTCAGCAGGTCGAAGCGATGGCCAGGGGCAACGCAGGCCAGACCGACCAGGCAGTTGCCCTGTTGGAAACGCTTCGACAGAAGACGCCTGACACCGAGGCCGAGGTTCGCCGGAACCTCGACATGATGTCGGCCCGCTTCCGGCAAAAGCAGCTAGTCTTGCTCGCGGACAAAAACGTGAAACGTTAACTTAAACGCTTGAGCTTCGACACGCGTCCGGTCGAGACCCATTCGGCGACGAAGATGTCGCCACCTGGCCCGAAGCAGGCATCGTGAGGATGCACGAACTTGCCTTCGGTCCAGTTCATAGGCTGCGTTCGCAGTCCCTTGGTCGAGGTGACGCGTTTTACGTCATCCCCGAGTTGTGCGAGGACTTTGTAGTCTTTGTCGACAATCGAGAGCCGCGCGTGCAGTTCCGGCACGATCATCCAATCGTTCCACGTATCCAAATTGGCAGGCAGGCCAAAGCCGCTGACCGTGCTCAAGTAGTTTTGATCTTTGTCGAACACTTGCAGCGTATGATGAGCCCGATCGCACACGACGGTCTTCGGATTGGCGGCGTCACGGCGATCGATCCAGATCCCGTGCGGCGTGGCGAACTTTCCTTCTCCCTTGCCGGGGCCTCCGAACTTCCCTTGCCAGTTGCCATCCTTGTCGTATTGATGCACGTAGAAAGAACCGTACCCGTCGGCCAGGTAAAAGCCGCCATCATCCAGGAAGGCGAAGTTGGTCGGCATGAAGCGATCGCGGCCCCAAATCTTTTGCGGATCGGTCGCTTCCCCTTCGGCATAGACGCCAGCTTCCATGGGGGCATGCTTCTGCCAAACGGTTTCGCCCTGTTTGGTCAACTTGGCGAACGATTTGACCTGCTGGTAGGCACAGACGTAGAGGAACTCCTGGCCACCTTCCTGACGAACTTCGATCCCATGGCCACCCCCTTGGAACTGCTCTCCGAAGGCTCGGACGAACTTTCCCTCTTTGTCGAACACGAAGATCGACGGGTGATCCTTCAGGGCGGGATTGCCTTCATGGATCACGTACAGGTTCTCTTCGCTATCGACGGCCACATTGTGGGTGGTTTGCCAGTGGTACTTATCGGGCAGCGATGGCCAATCGTGCGTAATTTCAAACTGGAATCCCTCCGGCCCGATGACCATCCGCGAGCCGGATTTGTCGCTCGCATGGACGGCAGGGGAGGGGAATAGACCCGTAGCAGCCAAAGTGAGGGCTGAACCGGCCAAAATTGCTTTGCGGCGTGTAGGCATGGGGTAAACTTGAAAAGATGGAGCAGAGAACCGTTCGGCTGGTGAAGCCATGACGCGGCCCAGATAGGGCGGGAAGTGACGATAATGCTTGTTCTACGCCCAATTTGCACCTATGGCAAACACTTTCTTGCGGCTTGGTGGGCTGCGAGTGATTGAAACCTACTAGCTTCCCAATTATCCTAAACTCCTTAATCGGGACTTCAGGAAACCCTCGTCATGCAAGATTTGCTCCTACTTCTACTATCAATGGTCGCCTTTGCAGGCGGATTTCCAGGGGCTTGGTGGGTCGCTGACAAGCAGCGTCCTGATAATGCAATTGGCATATTCTTCGGTACCCTGGGCATGCTGATCGTCGGCGGAGCCGGCCTGTTTGGTGTCGTGATTCTTGCCGCAAAGCAGTTCCAATAAAGCGCGGGGGCGGGTTCTTCGCCCGATCTGAGAGCTCAATCAGCTTGAACTAGCGAAGTGCAAGTGGTAGGATTCATATTCCTGCCCGAATTGCCAATTCCCTTTTGGCATGTTCCTCTCAGCTCAGCAGCATCGGTTATGACCTGCGTCACTTTGCCCCAGCGGTTGCTCCTTGCCCTTCTTTTCGTCGGCTTCTGCGCTTCGATAGCGGCTGCCGCGGACGAGAAAATCGACTTTGCGACCCAGATTCGCCCGATCTTGTCGGACCGTTGTTTCCATTGCCATGGTCCTGACGCAACCAGCCGGGAAGCCGATTTGCGCCTGGACCAGCAGGACTCTGCCCACGACTACGCCATCGTACCCGGGGACGCAGAAAGCAGTGAGGTCTATCTGCGGCTGATTGATCACGACCCCGAAGTACGCATGCCTCCGCCGGAATCGAATCGTACGGTCTCGAAGGAAGAGATCGAGCTGATCCGCCAATGGATCAAACAAGGAGCCGAGTACGAGCAGCACTGGGCGTTCCAGCGCATTGAAAAGCCGCCTGTGCCAGAGCTGGCCGACGATGATTGGTCGCGAAACGAGATCGATAAGTTCGTCCTGGCGAAGCTACGCGAAGAAGGCGTTACGCCCAATAACGAAGCCGAACCGTGGCGACTCTTGCGGCGCGTATCGTTCGACCTGAATGGCCTGCCGCCATCGCTGGAAGAACTCGACGCTTACCAGGCCGAGCCTACCGAAGCCAACTACCAGGCCCACGTCGAAAAGCTGCTCGCCTCGCATCACTACGGAGAGCGTCTCGCAGCGGAGTGGCTCGACGCGGCGCGGTACAGCGATACGTACGGCTACCAGGTCGATCGCGATCGATACGTATGGCCGTGGCGCGATTGGGTCATTCGGTCGTTAAATGCCAACATGCCGTACGACGAGTTCGTCACGCAGCAAATTGCGGGCGACCTTTTGCCGGATGCGACCAAGGAGACGATCCTGGCAACCACGTTCTGTCGGCTTCATCCACAGAAAGTCGAGGGGGGAAGTATTCCGGAAGAGTTTCGCGTGGAATACGTGGCCGACCGCTCGCAGACGGTGGCGACGGCGTTCCTCGGTTTGACTATGGAGTGCTGCCGATGTCACGATCACAAGTACGATCCGCTCAGCCAACGCGAGTATTACCAGATGTTCGCCTTCTTCAACAGTATTGATGAAGCAGGCCTGTACTCGTTCTTTACCCCATCGGTCCCCACACCGACGCTGCTGCTGACCGACGACGCCCAGGCCACCAGGCTGAAAGCCCTTGACCAGAAGGTAACCGACCTGGAAGCGGCGCTCGCCAAGCTTGAAATGCCCCCAGTCGGCGACCAGGAGGTGACGGTCACGCTGAACGAGCCCATCGAGAAGGTCGACTTCGAGGATGCCAAAGTCGGAGGTAACAAGTCGGTTGAAGGACTGCATGGGAAAGCGGTTCAGCTGACCGGTGACGATGCGATCAACTTGAAGCAAGGCAACTTCCAGCGACACCAGCCATTCTCGGTAGCGCTGTGGATGCATACGCCAGACGTGAAAGACCGAGCGGTGATCTTCCACCGATCGCGGGCCTGGACTGACGCGGCCAGCCGCGGTTACGAGTTGCTGCTGGAAGACGGCAAGCTGAAGTGGTCGCTGATTCACTTCTGGCCAGGCAACGCCATTAGCATCAAGGCCACAGAAGAGTTCCCCGTCGGTACTTGGAAGCAAGTGGTCGTGACCTACGATGGTTCGAGCCGAGCGGATGGGCTGAAGATCTATGTCGACGGCGAGCTGGTCGAAACGGAGGTAATCCGCGATAAACTGACCAAGCAGATCACCGGTGGCGGGAACGATCACATCACCATCGGCGAGCGATTTCGTGATCGTGGCTTTACCGACGGGCAGGTCGACCAGTTCGCCGTGTACGATCACAAGCTGACGGCAGCCGAAGTGGGCTCGCTAAGTGGCATGACGCCTACTGCTGAGCAATTGGCCGAGTACCAGTTAGAACGTCGTCACGATTCGTGGACGGAAACTGCCGCGAAGTTTGCCCAGGCACGAAAAGAGCGTAACGCGGCTTACGACAAGACCAGCGAAATCATGGTCATGCAAGAGCTGGAGTCGCCTCGTCCTACTTATCTGCTCGCTCGTGGCAATTACGACGCTCCCACCGATCTGGTCGAACCGAAGACGCCGGAGGTGCTGCCGCCGTTTGAGGAGGACTGGTCGCATGACCGGTTGGGGCTGGCCAAATGGATCGTCGACCGCGATAACCCACTGACGGCCCGCGTTGCCGTGAATCGCTATTGGCAACTGCTGATGGGGGAAGGATTGGTTCGCACGCCGGAAGACTTCGGCAACCAGGCCAGTCCGCCAACCCATCCAAAGCTACTCGATTGGCTTGCGGCTGACTTCATGGAGCACGGCTGGGACGTTAAACGACTGCTGGGACAGATCGTGACTTCTTCAACCTATCGGCAGTCGTCCGAGGCCTCGGCCGAGTTGATTCGCCGCGACCCCGAGAACAAGCTACTCGCACGCAGTGGCAAGTTTCGCCTGTCGGCGGAAATGGTTCGTGACAACGCTCTGATCACCAGCGGACTGCTGGTCGACGAAGTGGGTGGACCGCCCGCCAAGCCGTACGAGGTCTCCAGCTCGTTCAAGCCAGTGAAGCACGATAGCGGCAAGGGGCTTTATCGCCGTTCGCTTTATACGTTCTGGCAGCGAACCAGTCCTGCCCCCGCGATGATGACCTTCGACGCATCGAAGCGCGACGTGTGCCAATTGAAGCGGGAACGAACCTCGTCACCGCTACAGGCGTTGGTGCTGCTGAACGGTCCTCAGTATGTCGAAGCGGCCAAGATGCTGGCCGTTCGTGTGCTGAAAGACGAGAAGCATGCTACGAGCGATGAAGACAAGGTGCAAACGGTGTTTCGCCTGCTAACCAGTCGCCAGGCGAACCCTCAGGAATTGGAACTGCTCGCCAAATTGTTCGCTCAGCAGAAGTCACACTTCCAAGAGCAAACCAAGGCCGCCCAGAAGCTGCTGGCCGCTGGCGAGGCCAAGGTTCCCGGCGATCTCGATCCAGCGGAAGTGGCGGCCCTGACCGTCGTGGCCAATACGGTAATGAATTTCGACGGCAGTGTCACGCGTCGGTAACACGGAGCTAGGAAACCCATGATCACACGACGACAAGTCCTTCAGTCTTCCGCTTGGGGTTTTGGTGGTTTGGCGCTGGGGCAGCTGATGGCTTCCCCGTCGGCGGCATCCGACGGCGTGCTTACCAAGCTGCACCACACACCCAAAGCGAAGCGGGTCATCTTCCTGTTCCAAGCAGGCGGTCCATCTCAGCTCGATCTGTTCGACTACAAGCCGCTGCTAAACGAGAAGCACGGCGAGCAGCTGCCTGCTTCGGTGCGAGGCGAACAGCGTCTCACCGGGATGAGCGGCAACCAGTCGAGCATTCCACTGGTCGGCTCTCCGTTCAAGTTCGAGCAGCATGGGCAAAGCGGCACGTGGATGAGCGAACTGCTGCCGCACACGGCGAAGATGGTCGACGACATCAGCGTCATTCGCTCGGCCCATACCGAAGCCATCAATCACGGACCAGGTGTGACCTATTTTCAAACCGGCTCGCAGATCCCCGGGCGTCCGTGTATCGGGTCTTGGATGAGTTACGGGCTGGGAAGCGAGAACGAGAATCTGCCGGGGTTCGTCGTGCTGGTGACGAAAGAGAAGGGGGGCCAGCCACTGGCTGCGCGGCTGTGGGGCAATGGTTTTCTGCCGTCGCATCATCAAGGCGTGCAGTTTCGCAGCGGCGGCGATCCGGTTCTCTATTTGAACAGCCCCGAAGGAATCGACCGAACGAGCCGCGAAAATGCCTTGGCGAGCCTCGACCAGTTGCACCGGATGCAGTCCGCCGACGCGTTGATCGATACACGCATTCGACAGTACGAGTTAGCGTTCCGGATGCAGTCGTCGATTCCCGAGGTCACCAACATCGGCGCCGAGCCGGACCACATTCTCGATATGTACGGGCCGGATGCGCGCAACCCAGGCACCTTCGCCGCGAATTGCCTGTTGGCCCGCCGGCTGGCTGAGCAAAACGTGCGTTTCATTCAGCTCTACCACCAAGGCTGGGACCATCACGGCGGCTTGCCAGGCGGCATCAAAAAGCAGTGTCAGGAGACTGATCAACCCACTGCGGCATTGCTGCAGGATCTAAAGCAGCGCGGCATGCTCGATGATACGCTGGTGATCTGGGGCGGCGAATTCGGCCGTACCGATTATTGCCAGGGGAAGCTCGGCCCGAACAACTTCGGCCGCGATCACCATGGTCGGTGCTTCACCGTCTGGATGGCTGGCGGCGGAATCAAGGGGGGCGTCACCCTGGGCGAAACCGACGAGTACGGTTTCAACATCGTCGATCAGCCGATTCATATCCACGACTTGCAAGCAACGATCCTGCACGTCATGGGGATCGATCACGAGCGGCTAACATTCCGCCATCAAGGCCGGGCATTTCGTCTGACCGATGTTCATGGTCACGTGGTGAAGCCGATTTTGGCTTAAGAAGGTTTTGCGACGGAGAGCACCGAGGGAAGAAGGGAAAGAGTAACCACGGATTACACCGATAGACACGGATGAGAAAGAAATAAGATAGGGTGCCGGAAGTGGCACCCTATTCTTATTCGTGGTCACAAGTTCACTTCTCAGTGAACTCTGTGTGCTCTATGGCTAACACTCTCCTCGGCTTTCTAAGAGAGTGCCCTTGGCGAACGAGGCAACCGATCACTCGTCGTCGGCCCGCATCCATGGGGTTAGGACGGGCGTGTGTTCGAGGATTTCTTCGGGCTTGAAGTAGAGATCGATTTCACGCTTCGAGGCTTCTTCGCCGTCCGAGGCATGAACCAGGTTCATTTGGCGGCTGCTGCTGAAGTCGCCACGGATGGTGCCGGGGCTGGCCTTCAAACCACTAGTGGCACCCAGCATGTCGCGAACGACCTGAATCGCTTCTAGACCTTCCAGCACTATGGCAACCACGGGGGCAGCCGTGATGAACGATTCGAGGCCTGGGTAGAACGGCTTGCTGACATGCTCGGCGTAGTGCTGCTTGGCCAGATCGGGGGTGATCCGGATCAACTTCATCGCAATGATGTTCAGCCCTTTGTCTTCGAATCGGTTAATGACGCGGCCAATCAGGCGGCGTTCGACACAGTCAGGCTTCAGAAGAACGAGCGTACGTTGCATTGCATTAAACTCCGGTATCACTAGTGAGAAGGCGGATTCTAGCGAATTCGCCGATTTTGCTCAACCAGGAGACAGAGCCACAAACGCGAACTTAATTCGATTTTGGGAGGATAATAACCGGCGAACTGGCGCTGACAGTCGCCACGTTCTGCTTGGCTGGCGTGGGGACTTGCTCTTCCATAGCCGGCATGGGGGTTTCGTATGCCGGGTAGTAGGGTTGGTACGAAGACAACTCACGGGCATGCTTGGTCGGCCGGTTCCAGGGGTCTCCCTTGGAGTGATACCCGTCGCTCCAGAACTCGCCGCAGTATCGCAGCCATGCATTCCAGCCTGCTTCGACCGGCATCGGAGCCGCGACCAAACCTAGAAGCAATAATGCCGCCGTCAGGTAAAATTTCTTTGTCACGTCACTGGCTCCCATGCGATAACTGCCGACTTCTTAGCACTGCATTTCCGGTTCCCTCTCCCTTCCCAAGGGAGAGGGCTAGGGTGAGGGTTGAGAAGCGGGTACCTGGTTTGCCCCTCACCCTAACCCTCTCCCCAAAGGGGCGAGGGGACAAGATGATGAGCATGCCTACGAAGATTTAGGCATGGCACCCGTTCACACAACTAGGGTGCAGCACCACGATTGGTTATCGAAACACTGCTGGCAATGCCAGCAGTGTTTTTGAGGCATCCGGCAGAAAGACCGTTCACGTGGTAACGGCTGATCTTGCTACGGAAGATGTAACGTCGTCAGCGGACCAACCGCGGTGGTCGACGTCTTGCGTAGGTCGTAGGTCTCTAAAAGTCGACCGATATCATCCAGGCTGACCTTTTGATATGCCTCGACGGTTTCCTTCACCGTGCGTAGCTTCTTACGCTGCGTCCAGCCCGAGCCTACCGAAAACAGGCGACTCGAAGGGCGTTCGCTTCGCAACACCACGTGCGAGCAGACTTTATTCTTGGCCAGGTCCAGCTCGCGCTGCGTGACCCCGTCGGTCATCAGCTTTTCCACTTCGTGCGTGACCACTTCCAACACGCGCTGGGCATCTTGCGGAGCGCAACAGACGTAATTCATCATCACGCCGCAGCCTTGGAATTCGTACGATTCCATCGCCGCGAACTCCGCAATCCCTGGGTCGACCAACTCCCAGAAGAAACGGCTGCCGACATCGTCTCCCATGATCGTTGCCAAAAGTCGCGCCGCGTAGCGGGCTTCATCCTCCGAGCCAGGCGATTCGGCCAGTTGAATGACGTACTGCTGAATCGAGGTCTCTTTGGTGATCAGTTGAAAGTTCGACTCGCCGACGGGGCGCGCCGTATTGCGCGAGACGTTATGCTTCTGCCAGCTTCCGCAGAGCTCGTTGGCTTGATCGACCAGCTTGTCGAAGTCGACATTGCCGGTGGCGACCAGCGTCATGTTGGTCGGGCTATAGCGCTCTTCAAAGTAAGCCATCATCTGTTGTTGGCTCAAATCGCCGACTGACTGCTGCGTGCCGAGCACGCTGTTACCCAGCGGATGCTTACCGAACCAAGCCGCCATGCTCTTTTCGTGACCGCCGTAGGGTGGCTGGTCGTCGTATTTCATGATCTCTTCGAGGATCACCTTCTTCTCGGTGTCGAAATCCTCTTGCCGCAGCGTGGGACGCATGATGTCGGCCAGCAGGTCGACGATCTGCGTTTGCAGTTCCGGAAGCACCACCGCGTAATAGACGGTCTGTTCCTCGCTGGTAAAAGCATTCGACTGCGCGCCGAGTTCGTCAAGTTCGCGATTGACGTCTTCCGCCGTACGGCGCGCGGTTCCCTTGAAGACCATGTGCTCCAGAAAGTGACTTACGCCGGCGACTTCCGACGATTCGTCACGAGAGCCGGTCTTGACGAAAAATGCCGTGGCAAGCGAATAAGCATTCGGGTTCACTTCGGCAACGATATCCAAGCCGTTATCAAGCGTCGCCTGACGAAATTTCACTCGGAACCTCCAATCTCTTAGCACCGATGGTTGTCACCCGATAGTTTTTGGGCGGATTCTTTTCCAGGTAGGCGTTGATCGTATCGACACTGATTCCATCCAGTATCGTTTCCAACTCTTCCATCGTCCGGATCCGACCGAGATGATACCAGTCGGCCGCCAGCGCAGAAGCCCGAGACGAACTCGATTCTTGCTGCATGATGATGCCGCTTTTGAAGCGCGCTTTGAGCCTAGTCAGTTCGTCCTGGCGAACCCCTTTAGGTAATTCGTTGAACTCTTCGATCATCACATCGAGGGTCTCTTGGGCCCGTTCTGTGCTTGTCCCGGCATACGACAAGACGGCTCCCTGCGTCTTGAGCGAGTTGCACGAAGCATACACGGTGTAGCACAGTCCCCGCTTCTCGCGGACCTCGCTAAATAACCGCGAACTCATGCCGTCACTCATGATGCCGATCGCGGCCCGAGCCTGGTAGAAATCCGGATTGGAGATCGGCACGCTGGCGAAACCAAGCCCCACGTGCGTCTGGCTCGAATCAAACGGGATATGAACATACTCTGGCAGCGTTGAACCGAGATAACTCTTCTTCCCGGGGCGCGATTTCCAATTGCCGAACAGCTTTTGAATCGTTTCCTTGAGTCGCCCCCAGTCGAAATTACCAGCGACCGCGATGATCGCTTCGTTGGGACGCACCCACGTGTCGAAATACGCTCTGGCGACTTCCTCGGTCAACGATTCGACGCTGGCCAGTGTGCCGGTCGGGTGCCAGCCCCAGGGATCGGGGTACATCTGCCGCCGCAGGCTGAGCATCGCTTGCTGATGCAGGTCGTCTTCCAGGGCACGAAGTTCCTGAAAGCAAACCTGCTTGGCATCCTCGAATTCATCCGGCAGAAAATGAGGCCGCTGCACCAGATCGGCATAGATACCAAGCGTTGCTTCGAGGTTCTCGGCCAACAGAGCCCCACCGAAGGAAAGGTGGCTCGAAGATACGCCTCCGCCGCGGGCAACTCCCAGATTATCGAGCGCTTCGACGTACTGTCGGCTATCGAGATCGCCGCAGCCGCGCTGAACCCAATCGCAGAGCAAGTTAGCGACACCGCGGTTGGATTCCTCTTCGCGCTGCACACCGGCCGGGATGACAATCGAGAACGCTGCTGATTGCAGCCAAGGCATCGACTCGGCCAGAAGGGTCAATCCGTTGTTGAAACTCTCGGAGTAGTAAGTGGAACGCACGTTTTTGCCGTCGCTTCCCGCTGTCGCAAATAAGTCCGAAGATAAATGGGATGGTCTAGTCCCTGATTTAAACGGCCAAGAGATACGCCGACAAGGCCCGGTCCCAGGGTTCTACGCATGCGTGCTGGTCTGAACGGCCCCCATTTCGACCGCTTTGTAGACCGTCGAGGCGATGCGAAAACCGAGTCGCTCGTAGAGCCGAATGGCGCCGATGTTCTGCGAGGTGACCTCCAGCGAGGCCCGAGTCATGTCATGCTCGCGAAAGCCATTCAGGGCACGCAGCAAAAGGATGGCTCCGATTCCGAGCCCCCGAAAGCCAGGCACCACGCCCAGGTTTTGAATCGACCCGTTCCCTTCACGGTCACGGACGCCTTGCACGGTGGCAATGGGTCGCCAGTCGCCTAACTCGGGGTCTTCATGCTCGATCAGCCACGTCGCGGCAGGCAGAAAACCGTCTCGCATCGAGATCTCACGCATCAGGCGAAAACAGCCCTCCGAATCCCCCAAACAAGGGAAGACGTTGGCGTCGACCTCGAACCGAAAACTTTGATACTTCACCTCGGCATGCCGCTTAAGAATCTCGGCCGTCCAAGGCTGAAAGCGGAACCCTGGCGAAAGGGGGGGCTCTTCAGGCAGATCTGCTAGCGAGATCTCCATCCGGAATCGTTTGAAGTAGGTAAGCGCCACCGGTTCTCTTTCCACGAGTGTGCACGCGCAGGGGTTGTTGTAATCACTAACTATCGTATCCCTTAGCGTACAAAAAAGCGACGAACGTTTCCGAAAAAGGCTATTGGGCCGAATCGATCGCGTGGGCGGCGGAAAATACCTGGGCTTCGTTGTCGCGGGCCCAATCTTCGCGATCGTAGCTGATCACGGAAGTATCGGTCTCTTGAACTTCCAACAGGCTTAGATCGAACCCCATTCGGGTGATTTCGGTAAAGAGTTTATAGGCCAGGTTCTCGACCGACGTTGGGCCCTGAAACTCGCAGAGCTTGAAGTCCTCGCCATGGGTCGCCATGTGACTTTTGAGCGTCGTGTAAAGAGGATCGTTCACGTTGATCAGCATACCGTGATCGTACTTTTCCTTGAGAAAAGGCCCTATCTTGTCATCGAAATCGGAGAACAACGTCGAATACGACCCGGTCCGCTGCACCTCGAAATGGCAAACGATGCCGTACCGGTGCCCGTGCAGATTCCGACACTTATCCTGCAACTCTTCATTTCGATGTGCGGCGTAAAACTTGTATTCCTTGCGGATAATCATCGCGAACTCCACCAGCAACCTGAGTATTTCCTACGGACGATTGTTTCGCTTTTCGAGCCCCAGGACAAGCAACCGTAGCACGAAAGAACCAACTTCGCCCTCTGACCGTACCTGTTGCCAGTTTTTAACTTCCGCACTGCGGAACGTTGACAACTAAAGAATCAAGCTTCTATTATGACAGGAAAGCCAAACTGCTTGTCCCCGTAGCTCAACTGGATAGAGTGTCGGCCTCCGAAGCCGAAGGTTGCAGGTTCGAACCCCGCCGGGGATACTTTTTCTAACGCCTTTTATGACAGGGCTTTAAGGCGATCTTCTTGAAATCGCGGTTCTCGTTAGTACCCGACTTTTTCCTAAATTCACCCCAAAAGGGTACGGAACCTGCCTCAAAGCTTCTCGGCATTTCCTAAAAATGGTGCCGCCTCTCCGGCCTAGAACTCCACGCGTTCGGATTCTGAAAGCTTTTCTAGTACGGAATACTATGCAAGAGTGCTTAACGGTATCGGGAAGTATTTCGCATAAACAGTTAAGCTAGTTATCCGTAAATAGACATCGCAATCTGGCAAATCGTATCTCGCAAGTATTTCAGCTAGTGACTTGAACCTCTACCCGAATTATTCCACGCGAACGCTTCTGCCTTCACCAGTTAAACGAAAGCGAGAGCCTAACCTCTTCTTCGGATCATCCGGCGATGACGTCGCAGGTGCGTTCGCGCCATTTAAACTCGCTCCTAGACTCGTTAACCTGTTAGCCTGCGTGAGCATTCGCCAGCGCGTTTTGCCTCTTTGAAAACCATTCACGCGGTCAGCGATCCATCGAAAGCATGCGGCTATGTCACGAATTGTCTTTGCCTGGGAACTGGGAGGCGGTTACGGCCACTTGGGACCATTTCGCCCTATCACTGAGCGGTTGGTTAGCGCTGGACACCAGGTGACGATCATTGCCAAGGACATTGCCCGGGCTGCCGTGGCCTTCCGCGGACTTGACGTCACTCTTTTTCCGTCCCCGGTCAAATTGTCGAAAGCTGTTCCTTACGATCCAGCGCCGTCTACCTTCGGCCACCTGCTGCAAAACATGGGCTATCGCGATCCACTGGAGCTAAACGCGATGATCCACGTTTGGCGTAACCTCTTCCAAGTGACAAGGCCAGATTGCCTGGTCTTGGACCATTGCCCGACTGGCCTTCTGGCTGCGAGAGGGATCGACGTCCCACAATTCACGTTCGGAACCGGATTCTTTTGTCCCGTCGATGAATTTCCGCTCCGCGAGATGGCTCCCTGGCGACCGATGGATAAAGAAGAACGTATTCGTTCTGAGTCCCAATTGATTGATCGCATCAACACAATTTTGGAGTCGAATGGCCAACCCACGATCGCGCGCATTGGGGAAATCTATTCGTCCGTTACCGCCAATCTACTGACGACCTTCCGTGAATTGGACCACTATCCCTACCGTCAGCAAGGCGAATATCTGGGAGCCTGGTCCGCCACAAACAGTGCGAATAACAGATTGTTACCAGAGACTCCTTGGCCGGAAGGAGATGGCCCGAAGGTCTACGCCTATCTCAAGCCCCACAAGTCGTTGCGCGAACTATTAATGTGGCTGAGTGGGCAAGGTCTGCCTACGTTGGTCGTGGGAGACGGTCTTGATGGTGCTGGCTTGTCAAAGTCACTTCGTTCCAATGTGAAGCTCGTGTCCCACCACCTGAATCTACGATCGGTTGGAGAAACATGTGATTTGGCAATCATGAATGGCAATCATGGTACGTGCTGCGAGTTCCTCTTGGCAGGGCGTTCCATGCTGCATATTCCGCTAACCTTTGAACAGGCGATTTTTAGTCGTCGAACGGTCGAACTCGGCGTAGCTCTGGATGCCTCGCCGGATCAGCCTCGCCAGATCATCCAGCAGCTTTCTGCATTAATTAACTCAGGAACACATCGCCAGGCAGCACAAGATTTTGCCTCGCGCCATGCTTCCTTCCGTGCGGAAAACGGGATCGATCGCTGCAGTCAGAGGATTTCTCAGGCACTCTAATCCACGGAATTAGATGGGAAGGCGAGAGTTTTCTGCTGACTCCTTAGGAGATTTAACCGCCATTGTCACTAGTATAGCGGTACTTCTGGCGCTCTGTTAGGCATTGATTGTCCAAGGGTTAAGTTTCTTACTTTTCTAAAAAAATACTTGACCGCTGCTAATTGTGCTGATTTAATCGGCGGCTCATCAATCGGGGGGGGCGATAGCACTTTTCCAGGTGTCCCTCTCGATAGGGATACTCGGTATTGACTTATCTGTTTTTCTTACCGCATCAGGATGATCGATCATGTCAGCGCGACGCTCTGTCAGGTCCACCGCAAAAAGTACCCAACGCAAGAAGTTACAGCGGCAAAAACGGAGGAAGACTCGACAGAGTTCGATCGAGACCTTGGAAGTACGTAAGCTGCTCACCGCGGACTTACTCTCCCAGGAGAACAACGACACGATCAGCTCCGCTCAGGTGGCCAGCGTTATTTCGAGCACCGAGTTCGTCATCGAGGGGCAAATCGGCAACGGCGTCTATGGCACGGCCGACGTCGACATGTTCCAGGTCACGTTGTCCGCTGGCGAGACCCTTTCGGCCGACATCGACAGCTACGTGCTGGACGATGGCACGTACTCGAGCTACGGCGGCTATTCGCATCTGCGTCTGTTCGATAGTTACGGCGGCGAGGTAGCCGACTCGTACTATTACGAGACCAACGATCCTGACTCCGGCTATGGTGGTGACCCGGTACTGGAGTACACCTCGGCCTACGGAGGCACTTACTATCTCGGCGTCTCTTCGGATGGCAACGACGCGTACGATTCGGACTACGGCGGTTCCGGCTATGGTGGATCGTCCTTCGACTATCAGCTGGAACTCAATATTGGCGATGGCTATGGTGGGGCGCCCGAAGTCGACGTTTACAACGATCAGTATGGCGGCAGCAGCATCCTGGATGACTACGGCAGCTATGCCTTTGGAACGACCGACCTGGGCTCGGATCTAACTCGCACCTTCCGCGTCACCAACAGCGGAACCGACACGCTGACCTTCGGCAAGATCAGTACCACCTCTTCGTTCAGTGTTGATTCCTCTTTCAGCTCTACTTCGCTGGCACCCGGTGCATACACCACCTTCACGATCCGCTTCGATGCCGACAGCGTGGGAACGTTCAACGGCACGATCAGCTTCAGCACCAACGACAGCGACGAGAACCCGTTCAACTTCGACCTGAGCGGTACCGTTACCTCGTCTGATATCGACGACACCCGCGGCACGGCCCAGCTGGTCAGCGTCACCCCAGGTACGCAAACGCAGATCGACTCGACGATCGGCGATGGAGCCTATGGTACGGCCGACGTCGATATGTTCCAGATCACGTTGGCACCAGGCGAGACTCTTTCGGCCGATATCGACAGCTACGTGTTAGACGATGGAAGCTACTGGAGCTACGGCGGCTACTCGCATCTGCGTCTGTTCGACAGCTACGGCGGTGAGGTAGCCGATTCGTACTACTACGAGACCAACGATCCCGACTCCGGCTACGGGGGTGACCCGGTGCTGGAATTTACCTCGGAGTACGGCGGTACCTACTACCTGGGCGTCTCGTCCGACGGGAATGACGCGTACGATTCGGACTACGGGGGATCGGGGTATGGTGGTTCTTCGTTCGACTACCAGTTGGAACTCAACATCGACGATGGATACGGTGGGGCGCCGGAGATCACTGTCTATGACGATAGCTATGGCGGATCGTCGATTCTGGATGACTATGGCAGCTACGCGTTCGGCACGGTAGACCAATATTCGCCTCTAACGCACACCTTCCAGGTGACCAATGATGGTACCGACACGCTCAACCTAGGTTCGATCAGCGTCCCCAGTGGATTCAGTGTTTACTCATCGTTCGGCGATTCGTCGCTGGAGCCTGGTCAGAGCACGACCTTCACCATTCAACTAGATGCCGATTACGGTGGCAGCTACTCGGGCCAACTTAGCTTCAGCACCAACGACAGCGATGAGAACCCGTTCAACTTCAACCTTTCGGGAATGGTCGATGAGTATGGTGGAACCCCTGAGATCACGGTCTATGACGACAGCTACGGCGGTTCTTCGCTCCTGGACGACTATGGCAGCTATTCCTTCGGCACGACCGACCAGTATTCGCCGGTCATGCACACGTTCCAGGTCACGAACGACGGATCAGGCACGCTCAACTTAGGTTCGATCAGCGTTCCTAGTGGATTCAGTGTTTACTCATCGTTCGGGGATTCATCGCTGGAGCCGGGGCAAAGCACGACGTTCACTATTCAACTAGATGCCGATTACGGTGGCAGCTACTCGGGCCAGCTCAGCTTCATCACCAACGACAGCGATGAGAACCCGTTCAACTTCAACTTGTCGGGAATGGTCGATGAGTATGGTGGCTACGGCGGCAATCCTGAAATCACCCTCTACGATGACGCCTACGGTGGTTCTTCGATCCTGGATGACTATGGCAGTTATGCCTTTGGAACGACCAGTGTTGGTAGTCCCATCACGCATACCTTCCAGGTGACCAACGATGGTGATGCGACGCTTACGCTGGGTAGCATCACTCTTCCCATCGGTTTTAGCGTGTACTCAGGCTTCGGCACGACGTCTCTGTCGCCAGGGCAAAGCACCACCTTCCAACTTCGGCTGGTGGCAGCCAACTCAGGCAATTACGGTGGAACGATCAGCTTTGCGACCAACGACAGTGACGAAAATCCGTTCGATTTCGCCGTCTCCGGCGTTGTCGATGAATATGGTGGTGAACCGGAGATTACCGTTTACGACGACGAGTATGGTGGTAGCTCGATTCTCGATGACTACGGCAGTTATGCCTTTGGTACGACCGATCAATATTCTCCTTTGGTTCATACGTTCCAAGTCACAAACGACGGAACGGACACTCTGAACCTAGGTAACATTTATGTCCCAGGTGGCTTCAGCGTTTATTCGACGTTTGGTGATTCGACCCTCGATTCTGGCCAAAGCACGACCTTCACGATTCAACTGAACGCGGACTACAGTGGCACGTTCTCGGGCAACGTCAGTTTCAGCTCGAACGACAGCGATGAGAGCCCGTTCAACTTCAACATTTCCGGCACGGTTGATGATTACGGTGGGGCAGGGGGCTCCCCGGAAATCATTGTCTTCGACGATGAATACGGTGGCTCGGTCGTGCTGGATGACTATGGTAGCTATGCTTTTGGAACAACGGTGCCAGGTTCGCCAAGGACGCATACTTTCCAGGTCACCAACAGCGGCAACGCCTTGCTGGAACTCGGCGCGATCATGGTTCCTTCAGGTTTCAGCGTCGACTCATCCTTTGGCGACGCGACGCTCGATCCAGGACAAAGTACTACCTTCTCGATTCGGCTCGACGCGGACTACGGCGGAAGCTATTCCGGTCAAGTCAGCTTTCCCACGAACGATGATGACGAAAGTCCGTTTAATTTCAATCTAACAGGGACCGTCGACGAGTATGGTGGAGCACCAGAAATTACCGTCTATGACGACGAGTATGGCGGAGTTTCGATAGCGGACGGATATGGCAATTACGCCTTTGGTACGTCCAACCCCTCCTCACCTTTGATGCATACCTTCCAGGTAACCAATGATGGTACGAGTGTCCTCAATCTGGGATCGATCACGGTACCTAATGGCTTTAGTGTCTATTCGTCGTTTGGGGACACGACCCTGGATCCAGGGCAGAGCACGAGTTTCACGATTCAGTTTAACGCCGACTACGGCGGAACTTATTCCGGGCAACTTAGCTTCAGTACGAATGACAGCGACGAGAACCCCTTCAACTTCCAGATTTCGGGCACCATGGACGAATATGGAGGTCTGCCCGAGATCTATCTGCAGGAAACGGAATACGGTGGCTACTATCTCGGCAGCGAGGTTGCCGATGACTACGGCAGCTTTAACTTTGGCAACGTCGGTCAAGGTTCCCCTCAAACTCAGGAGTTCCTGGTCACCAACACGGGCAGCGGTACGCTGACCCTTGGCACGATCAACCTCCCCAGCGGTTTTAGTCTCGTTCAATCTTTTGGGGATATCAGCCTTAGCTCTGGTGAGAGCACCTATTTCACGGTCCGATTCAATGCGGATTATGGCGGAAGCTATTCCGGCGAACTCAGCTTCAACACCAACGACGCCGACGAGAACCCATACAACTTCACTCTTAGTGGAAATGTCGTCGAAGACGTTGAAGTGGGCGTCTATGAAGTGGATTACGGCGGATACAACGCCTACTCGGGGACGGAAGTCCTGGACGATTACGGCAGCTTTGCTTTTGATCCCGTGGGTGTTGGCCAGCCTGCTTCCCAGCAGTTTCGCGTGACGAATGAGGGGGTCGGTATTCTTAGCTTGGGCACACTCTCCGTTCCCGATGGCTTTGTCGTTCTCGAATCGTTTGATGATACGACGCTCTCTTCCGGGCAGAGTACGTATTTCACGGTGCAACTCACGGCCACTACCGCGGGAACCTACACTGGTGAAATCAGTTTCAGTACCAATGACTCCGACGAGAACCCATATAACTTCGCGATCTCCGGAGTGGTGGAAGAGGGCTACGGAGGTTCGTCAGAAATTCCTGACATTGACGTCTATCAATCTTCTTACGGCGGAGGCAGCATCGACGACGGCTCGGGAAGCTATGACTTCGGAACGATCAGTCTCAATTCGCCTCAATCGGTAACTTTCCAGGTGGCCAACGCCGGAGATGGAGTCTTAGAGCTTGGCACCATCAATGTGCCGGCAGGGTTCTCTGTTACTTCGAATTTCGGCGATACAACGCTCGATCCAGGGCAGAGCACGTCGTTTACCATTCAGCTCAACGCCGACTATGGCGGCACCTACTCTGGGGAAGTCAGCTTCGAGACGAACGATCCGGATGAAGATCCGTTTAACTTCAGCATTTCAGGAACCGTCGACGAATATGGCGGCTATGGTGGCGGTCCCATACTGCCGGAAGTTTCGATTGCTTCGGTAACTTCAGGTCGTGAAGGGCTCAGTGACGGTTTAATCCGCCTGAGACGCACCGGCGATCTTCAAGCCCCACTCACGGCTCAGTTCTTCCTGGCGTACGACACCAGCGCGACGTACAGTTCCGACTACACACTTGTGGCGACCAGTTTCAGTGACACTACTCGACTTGGAACGGTATTATTTGCGGCAGGCGAGCAATACGCGGAGATCACGATTTCCGTGCAAGACGATGCCATTTACGAGGGATACGAATACCTGCAAGTCCGCGTGATGGACGATGGGTCCGGCGAGTATTCCCCGGTCGGTGGTCTTCACTTAGTCGGAATTCGTGACAACGAAGATCCTCCATCCGCACCTGCATTGACCGGAGTCGCTCTTGAAAACGACACCGGTTCTTCAAGTACCGACAAAGTCACAACCGATCACACGATCGTTGCTTCCTTTGACAAGACATGGACGACGGGTTACGTCCTGGTCGAATTCGATCATGATGGCGACTATTCACCCGAAAGCACCTTGAACTACGCGACACCGAGCGGAGTCGTATACGAACCCACGTCAGGTGATCCCGCCCTGGCAGACTTCGAAGGTCTCGTTTCCATACGGTACCGAACGCGGCAATTCGATGACAATGATGTCGAGATAATTGCTTCACCCTGGCGTACATTCGTCTACACGGCCGAAGCGGATGCAGCTACGGGACCAATGCGGATCGAATCCTTCGAGCTGCTACGAGACACCGCCAATCCAACGGACAAATACACCGCGAATCCGATCATGACCGGCCGAGTTGTGGGTGATTTTGGCCAAGCAACCGCGCGCATCGAATTCGACCACGACAACGATGGGATTACCGACGGCTTTGTTGATATTGCCACAAGCGGCGAGATATTCGAATACGATCCGCGGATGACCGATCCTTCGCTGGAAGATTACGTCGGAAGCCTTTCCTTCAAATACCGTCTGACACAAATTGAAAACGGTACGGAAACCCATGAAGACTGGCAAAGTTTCAGCTTCCAATTGACCACGCCACCAACATCGAGCTATTCGATCAGTGACATGGACCATGACGTCGGGCGGGGAGAATCTCTGGATAGTGACGATTTCCAAGGCTACAACCACTATGGACTCGTCGTCACAGGGAAAGTCAATACAGGTAATGAATACGGCTCTTATGGCGGCGAGGGCTATTATTACGACGAATACTACTATGATGACTACTACTCCGGTGGCGGATACGGGGAGGCTTCGAACGAGCCCGGCAGTGGAGGTGGCCTGGAATCGACGGGAAATCTCGTCTCCACCTACATCGGCGATCCATCCAATAACAGCGATACTCCGCCGCTACCATCGGGGGCGCGCGTGCAAATTGATATCGACGAAGATGGTATCGCCGATGACGAAGTCAGCACGGACGAACAACAACAGTTTGAGTATCGTCCCACCGGCCTAACCACGGGATGGCACTCCATACGTGCTCGGGCCTTGGAGTGGAGCACCGAGTACGGAATGTATCTGTACGGTCCTTGGACGACGTATTGGTTTGAGTACGAAGCCGCACCGTCACCTGCCGTTACCACGCTTGAACTTCGAGAAGATACCGGTTACTCCGATTCCGATCGCGTCACGGCAGATCCAACGCTTACCGGACAAATTGCCGATCAGATCCAGCAAGGTCAAGACGTTACGCTGGAAATCGATTGGAACTACGACGATACCCCCGACGACGAATTTGGCGTAGGTTCGGATGGCTTCTTCGAATACACGCCCACCTCGTTGCAATCAGGTTATCGTCACCTTCGCGTCCGATCGAAGACGGTCGATAGCGTTGTTGGCGATACGTCGTACAGCAGTTGGCGTTCTCTGTACTTTACCTATACGCCACCTTCGCCCATCGAAACGACGATGTCGCTGCTGGTGGATGATGGGGCGTCGGACAGCGATTTGATCAGTTCCTTGACTACGGTGACCGGATCAATTTCAGCGAACGACGGTAGCTCACTTTCCGACCGAGATGTCGTCGTTCAATTCGATCTCGATCAGGATGGAGAAGTTGACGCGATTTCCCAGCCGCAGTCGGATAGCCAGTTCCTTTTTGATTCCTCTGACATGTCGCCAGGCAGCATCACGATATCAGCCAGGGCGATGTGGTATGATCCCTATCTAGACCAGGATGTGAGTGGTCCGTGGGAAACGTTCACCTTTACCTATGAGTTGGCGACAGCTACTCCACCAACGCTCAGCAACTTGGGACTTGCCGTCGATACAGGTCTCGATGATGCCGACAATATTACTTCCAATCCCACGCTTATCGCGTCCGTCGAGGTAACAGGCGATGTTGTCGCAGACTTCGTCGAACTCGATTTCGACGGAGATGGGACCAGCGATGCCACCAGTTTGTTGGATAGCAACGGCAATCTGACCTACACACCTGTCGATCTTGCCTACGGACAACATACCGTCGCGGCGCGTGTTATCGGCTACCAGTACGCCCAAAGCACGACGATCACCGGCCCTTGGAGTGAATTCACGTTCACCTATCAAGAGTCGACCGCTTCAACGGCGATCGTCGAGTCCCTCGCTCTGTTAAGTGACTCCGGTACCGAAGGGGATGGACTCACCGAAAATGGTACGATCATCGGGAATATTGCCGATGACGCCAGTGTTGCGAACGTCACCGTCCAGGTAGACACCAATAGCGATGGCGTCGCCGATGCGACGATCTTCACGAATGCCGATGGAATCTTCCTCTATACTCCTTCCTCACTCGATTCTGGAACTCAAACATTTGCATTCCGTGCGGTGGAATATGATAGCCAGTCAGGTGATCACCTGGTGGGTGCCTGGGAATCCATAACGTTCACGGCGGAAGATCAAACTGACGCCGCACCGGCTCTCTTTGATATTGAATTTGATGCCGGAGAAGAGACGAGCGTTCCTACGTTGTCTGGTCGTATCACCTACCAACATTCGGTCGACGGCCGCCAGATTGAAATCGATACCGATGGCGATGGCACGGCCGACTACTTTACGACGACCGATGAATTTGGTCGCTTTGAAGTCGCGTTGCCGAACCTTCCCGACGGCACGACTTCGCTGGCGGTTCGATCGAGAGCGATTTCCCCATCGAGCAGTACGGTGCTTAACGGAAGTTGGCAAAGTGTTACCGTCAACTATACCGAAGTCACTTACGTCGCAGCCGGGCTGTCGAATATTGGGCTGATCAACGACGACGGCTACTCCTCGACCGACAAGGTAACCAAGGACGCGCGTATCCAAGGTGAAGTGAGTCGCGATGCTTATCAGGGCAACATGACGATCGAAATCGACGTTGACGGGGATGGCGTCGTCGATGGCACCACTTTGGTCAAAGCTGACAGAACATGGAGCTATAGCCCGACAATTGAGACCACGGGCAACGTCACCTTATCGATTCGAACGAAAGACTATTCTCCGACAGGCCAACTGCTTCGCAGCGATTGGGAAGACTTCAATTTCACGCTGGAACAGGCCACCAGCGGCACCTCCAGTGCTCTACGAGTCGTGGATTTCCGGCTTTCCTATGACAGTGGCGCCTCAAATAGCGACCTGAGTACGAACTCTGCCTGGGTAGAAGGTAACGTCGAAGGCTACGATGGAGGGTCAGGGTATGGAGGACTTCTGCTAGAGTTTGATCATGACGGTGATGGCTCGATCGATGGATCCGTTACGTCCTACTACGGAAGTTTTTCGTATTATCCATCGGGTCTGGATTACGGGTGGATTGAACTGCGCGTCAGGGCGGTGGAATTGGATAACGATGACAATCGCCTATCTACCAGTACCTGGGAAACGCTAGGCTTCGTCTACGACAGCAATCCTGATAGCACGGAAGCGCAAGCATTGGCAACGGCCTACGCATCGTTTCTGGGAAGCACATCCAGCGGAGCCAATACGCGAGACAATGATCTTGCCGATGCCTCCGATGCTCTGAAGGCTGCCAAGGGTTCCGCGGACGAAGATTTCGACGACGCAGTCGACGAAGCAGCCGAAGACAGGGATACCGAAATCAAGGATGCGGACGAGCAGTATGAACAAGATGTTGCCGATGCCATGGACGCCTATCTCGTGGCGATAGCGGCAGCTGGGGCATCGTATCAAACAGCCCTGTCGAATTTCTCGGGTGACACAACCAGTTTTGATTTCGACCCGATGCAATGGCCGACCGAACCAGGTCGAGATTCACTGGTCTTGCCTGCTGATGGGAATCAGCCTGCTCCTCCGGCTTCGGTGCCGACCTATTCTGGTCCGACATACAACTTAAATGCGGATCCGACTTACCGAACACAAAGTGCCGCCGCAAATAACAATCTGAATTACGCCGTCTACGGAGCCCAGGCTACCCGCATAGCTCAGGATAGAACGGTCAGCCAGACGTATCAGGACGCGGTGAAGACGATCACCGACGACTACAACGAAGCTCTCAAGGATGCGTGGGAGGCTTATCGTGACGCCATCTATGCTGATCCATCGAATGCCTATGACGATTTGTCGTCCGCTCGCCAAGCCTACTACGACCAGCGACAGTCGGCGTATGACACCTATTACGAGTCACGAAATACTTCCTATGAAACGCTACAGAACTCGATTGAACCTGCAAGACAGACGCTGAATGACGCGGTCGACGCGGCTCATCAGAACTATCGTGATGCAATCAACGATGCCAACGAGGCATTCAATGACGCCGTGGAAGACTCGACCGACTGCGACGTCTGGTACAACGCTCGCGTAGAAAGAATCCAGGCAGAATTCGACGCCCGCACGACCCTCGAAAAGGATGTCTCCGCGGCGCGAAATGCGTACGACGAAGCCGTCGCTCCGTCGGTGCGACAATACAACACGGAAGTCGCCGATGCCTATCGTGACTACTCGCAAGCGGTAAGTGATTCGGCGTTTGCTTTTGACGAAGCCGTCGCTGACTACTACGAGGCCGAACGCAGCAAAAAGATCAATGCCACGGTAGCGTTGGAAGATGCGAGAGCGGAGGCCCTCAAAGAGCGAGATCTTGCCCTGGCCGACGCGGCAAAGACACGTGACGAAGGCTACGCCACCAATGCCTTCACCGAGGCAAGTACCATCGAGACCGCCCGAGCGAACTCATGGGTGGCCGAAGCACAAGCAAAAAGAAATGCTCTCGCGGCTTGGAGCAGTGCCACCGGAACGCCCTGGTCGGCATATCAAGCCGCTTTGGCAAATATCAATGTTACCTACTACCAGAATCTTGCAGGGGCCCATTTGAATCGTGAAGGTGCGATCGCGACGGCCAATCAGAATCAGGCAAACGCCATCGCCCAAGCGACCCACACCCATAGCCAAGCCCTGACGCAGTTGAAGTTCGAAGCAACGAGCGAACGAGTCGACGCCAAGGAAGTGTACTGGGACGAAAGCTCGCTCAAAATGCGTGATCAGGCTGTGGAAACTGCCGAGACGCGTAAGTCGCTCCGTGACGACATGGCTACGGCCAGAAACGACCGCGCACACAGCAGTGCTGAGGCCGGCGAAGCCTACTCGCTCGCAATCACGGACGCCTACCACACTCGTACGAATGATTTGGTGGATGCTCGCGTCCTGGAAATTCGTGAAAGCTCCTGCTCTACCAGCAATTCGTATTACTACTACTACGGCTACGCGAACTATGAAATCTACGTACCACCAGCGGATGGAGCTGGCATCAATCACGACTTCAACGTCTCAATGAATAATGCGTCGTACGATCTCCAGGAAGCTAACATCAACGCCAATCAGGCCTGGACAGATACCACCCGAGACCTCTGGAGCGACTATCGTGAAACTCTTTCTCAGGATCAAAATGATCAGGCGGTAGAAATTGCGGGTGATCTCAAAGTCTATCACGAAACCACGGCGTTGATCGATCGCGACTTCGCGATCGACACAACCGAACTCGAAGGGGATTTTGACCGCACCCTTGCCGCCATCAACACCGCATACACGGATGCCGTGGCGATGGCCGACGGCACCTATTATGTTGCGAAAGCACAGTTCGACGGCGACCAATTGGTGGACAATGCCGGCGCATTGCGGAGTTTCCGGATCGATGCCGCCGCAACTTACGACAACATCGTGACCGCCTGGAATAGCAATGTGCAAACTCCTTGGTCCGCGCTGCACGAAAATCTTGGGGGCGTTGAAGTTGACTGGGCAATTGCCAGTGGCGATGCGGAAGTCGCCTATGCAACGGCCCTGGCTACGGCAAACTACAATCACACGTCTAGCGTCGCCACTGCCGACTATAACTATTCCACCGGTGCGGCCCAGGCCTACGAGACCGAAGTCAACGCCATCGCAGATGCACGCAATGATTTCGCCTCCACGGTGGCTGAAGCCAAATATCAATACGCACTGGCGAAAGCAGGCATCTCGCTTTCCAGCACCCAGGCCGCAAGCGACCGTGCCCAGGCCGATCGCGATGACGACGGTGCTCAATCGGCAAGCCATTCTGCCAATACTTCCGCAGCTGAAACGGCATATCAAATTGCCATGGCCGCTGCATGGCTTGAGTATCGCAACAGTTCCTCGTCGGCTGCCGCGACGCGTAGTGGAGAGATCGGATCGGCTAGTCGAGAGTACAATCGTGGTGACATCGATTACGAAACCTACGATAGTCGCGCGCAAGCGGCACAAGATGCCTACAACGATGAAATGACGACCATCACGGAAACGTTCGATGACGCGGCCCATGCCGCCTGGGATGATCTCCGAACGGCCCGCGCCGATGCCATCGCCGACCAGTACAAGTATCGCGAAACAGATGCCGCTGGCGATGCGCTCGACGCGCAAGAGGACCAAAATGAAGCAGCCGAGGATTCGGCCGCAGCCGAAAGAACACTGGCCGCAGCCGTTCGCGGCGCAAAAATCGATCTGGCAGAGGCACTTGCTACCATCGATGTCAACTATGCCACAACCATGGCCAATCTGCAGTCCTCCTACGATGTCAGTACTGCCACGGCGACTGCAAATCATGATTACGCCGAGGCGGTTGCCGGTGCGGATTATCAGGTAGACACCTACGTCGCACAGCGTGCCCGAGAAGAAGATCGTGTTTCCGCTCGAGGATATTACGAGGTCTCTCTCTATCAGGTATACGCGGCCATCAAGCAAGCGGCTGCCGGTGCCATCGGTAGCGAACTTTCCGCCTTCCAGAGCGCTGTCGCGACCGCCGATATGAACTGGGCGGATGCCTTGCGAATTGCTCGCGACTTGTACGAAGACGCCGTGTCCTATGCCGGTTACGACCATCTTCAGGCAACGCTGACCGCCAATGTCGCTTTTGTCTACGAAGTCAACGCGGCCGCAACCAATCACGCGTCATCCATAGCGACGGCGAACTACAACCAGTCCGTCGGATTGGCTCAGGCCGATGCGACCCTCTATGTGGCCAGCGTCACGGCTGAAGCCATGCACGAAGAAGCGAGCATTAATGCCCAGTTGGACTACGAATCCGCAGTACACCTGGCAGAAGCCAACGCCAAGACATCTGCCAAAGACTCCGCCATCGCCCACGCCGAAGACCTGGGCGACGCGTGGCGGCAATATTACCTCGATTCCACAGACGAGTGGAACGAACTTACCTGGAACGGCTCTTCGTATTACTATGATGACTACTACTATTACGGCTATGGGTACGGATACTATGGCTACTCCTACTACAGTTCGTATTACTACTACGGCTATTCCAATTACAGCGGCTACGTCTACAGCAACTACTCTAACTACTACGGCTGGCGAAGCGTCTCGTGGTACGGCGGAGGCTGGAATTACGGCGCCTATGGCTGGGGCGGCTGGGGACGTGGCTATTACTGGGGTCACGGCTACGGTTGGGGCGGCTGGTACAACAGTGACAATACCGCCTGGGATTCACTTCAAGACACCTTAGAAGGAATCGACGAAGCCAAAAACGACGCCAACAAAGCTGCCAGGTTGGCCTACGCCGAAGAGGTCGGTGACGCCCAAATCGATCGGGCGGAAGCCCTGGGCGATGTAGAAATCGCCTTGGCAACGGCCCGCGCGACCGCAGGCGTGAACTATGCCGCGGCGATCAATGCCGTCGATACCGCGTACGAATCAGCGGTTGCTTCGGCTGATAGTATCCAGAAAACGGCAATTGCCAACGCCGAGAAAGCGATGGCAATTGGCCTCGCCAGTGCCGATGTCGACAAGGTCGACGACTTGGAATCGGCTAAGGTCTCACTCCGTGCTTTAGAACGTAATGCCAACGCCGCCCATGCCGGCGCCATTGCGACAGCTGAGGCGGTTTACCACCAAGATCAATCCGATGCTCGCGCTCAACAACTTGCGGCCATCGCGATCGCGACGGGATCCGACCAGGCAATCTACGAGGCGACCTATGCCGAAGTGTATGCCGACTGGATCGACGACACCAGCATTGCCTACGTCAACTACGCAACCAGCAGAGCCACCGCCGATGGACAGCTTGCCTATGAACTGGCCATTGCTCGCAAGGCTCGTAAACTTGCCGATGCCGTCGCGGATGAAGGCTACATCCAAACGGCCGCCGAACAAGCTCGACTGCGGGCGATCAATTCACAAGCCGCGCTTGTCACCCACCAGTCCGCAATCGTAGGCCTGGACAATGTCCGCAGGAGCGCGTCTTCCCAAGTCACCGGCACCTATGAAATCGCCGTTGCTACTGCCGACAAAGCGTATGCCATCACCGGTGCGACTGCCCAGAAGCAGTATGAAATTGACGAGTTGAATGAGGTCGAATACGACGATCGCACCAAGACTCGCAACGAAACGATGGCGGATGCCGCTCTCGTCAAAACAACGGTCCTGGCCGACGCCAAACTCGCCTGGCAAAACCTGGATGCGCAAGGGAGGGCTACCTACTCCAGTGGAGAGGCCGCCGCGGACAAAGTCCTTTCCGACTCGCTGGCAACGCTTAACTACACTTACACGGTTCAACTAGCCGCGGCAGCAGAAACTCGCGAATACGCCAAAGCAGACGCCGCCGGTGCATTTTGGGTGAACGATACCATCGCCCGCAACAACCAGCGCACGGCGATGGCCTCGGCGGACGTTAACTATTGGAACAGCCAGGAAAACGCCCGCGTTACCGCCCACACCAGTATCGACACCGAGCTGAACATCCCGTGGACCGACTACCTGGTCGTGGCCGCCCAAACCCAGCGCAACTGGTGGCTCAGCGTCAATAACGACTATATGAACCTGGCGACGGAACGGAACACGGCCGAATCCGATTACGCCCTGGCACTGGCCAACGGTTACATTCTGCGTGAGAAGACCATCGCCACCGCCGAAAAGAATCACGCCAATACGAATGCCGCCGCCCAAAGAGATGCCGCCTACACGCGGGCTCTTTCCGTCCGCGACTATGTCTTCGCGCTGATCAACCCAGCCGGAGACTACATTACGACAGTCGCCCAAGGCGAGCGGGATTACGCTGTCGCCGTCTCGCAGGCCTACCGCGATTACGTCTACGACGAAGACGACGCAGCCCGCGACACGGCCATCGACAATGCAAATTCGGCCCTCGCCCAGATCAAGCAGACCGAAGCGAACCAGTGGTACGCGGCGGAAGCCAGTGCCCAGGCCAACAAGTTCTACGACTTCGCCACGGCAGATTACGAGTCGAACCTCGACCAGATCGCCGCGGACGTAGCTCTTGCCAACGCGAAGATTTCGGCCGAACAAGACTACTCCCTAACAGAAGTCGCCGCGTACCTCCAGTCGATCACCGACTGGGCAGAACTCGACGCGGAATATCGCCAGCTTGAAGCAAACTCCTTCGCTACAGCTGTCTCGAATGCCGCCACGGCGAACCCATCTCCCTGGATTTCGTACGACGCCGCCCAGTACGCAGCCCGGGCTAACCAGGTAACCGCCGTCACAGGCGCAGAGGAAACCCGAGCAATCGCCCAGGCAACCACACAAGCCGCGGCGGAAACAGCTCAGATCAACGCCGACGCGTTCTGGAAGTCGGCCCAGGTCATAGCCAGCAGCTTATATAACTCCGCCGCAGTTAGCCTCGATTATGGATTTGCTTACGTCCAATCGTCCGCCATCGCCAGCCTGGGGCAGACGGGCGTTTATCGAACCGATCTACCCACCATCACCGCGCCTCCTAACGTGGGTTCGGAGTACACGGTCTGGATCGGCTCTGCCAGCGACTATGACATAACCATCCCCAACGCCTACAGCACCAATAGTTGGTACGGCTACGGCTCGTACTACCACTGGAACTGGGGAGCCTGGGGGTACTACGGCACAAGCTCTTGGTGGTGGTACGACAACCCGTGGTATGGCAGCTACTGGAGCTACGGTTACTGGTACTGGAGCAACTACTACACGTCGGTCGCACAGCCGCAGGAACAGTTCTCGGCCAGTTTCTGGAATGTGGGAGCGGAAGCGAGTGAAGTGGAATCCACCTGGAGGTCCTACGATGGATATGGACGATCAGACGGTGGCCTGGATATTCCAGAAGAAGCCCCGCAGTGGATTGTGGACCTCAGTCAACCCACATTCGCACTGCCGGTTTCTAACGGCACAAAAAATGATGCCCGTGAAGTCGAGGAAATCTTGCGGGGACTCGATGATCGTTTGGCCGACCTTTGGGCCTTTCAAGGTAGATTGGCTCGGGCACCACAGCAGCTCCGACCAATTGTTGACTTTGTTGCCGAGCCAATCATCGCTCCCGTCAATGGCAATGCTGCCGCTCCCCATATTCACGCACAAGAAGGGCCGAAACTAGGAAACAACCCGGCCTCTGATATGGGCTTCGTTCACCATGCCGATGCCGAAGCGGCAGAAGCTGAGATTGCGGCTGAATTCGGCGCCCAGATATTGGATCGAGACATCGAACTCCAAGGTCGGCAGAAAGAACTCATTGAAAAGTTTCAAAAGCTTCTCAACGAAGGAGTCGAACTCAGCAACGAGAACCTGAGTGCGTTTGGCTGGGGCGCTATCGATGGAATCAAAGACGGCGCCTGGAACGGTATTTTCGCTATGGCTCCTCGTCTCGGATGGTACTTGGCAGAGAAGTCGTACGACGCTGCTGTGGAAGGTTGGGGGTGGTTTGTCTACGCGACGAATGACTACCACGGCTACATGGATAAGCAAGAAGTTTTCGATCGGAGCATCACGTTAATTAAGACAGCCGCTTGGACTGAACAGCAAATTGAAACGCTGAAGGATCTTACGAATCAATTTATTGACTTTGTTAGCGAAGGAGGAGATGAGCTTTTCACCGCCATCATGTCTGGCGATATGGACAAGCTTAACGAAATGCTCCAATCGGTTGATGAGAGGGCAAGAGTTGTCCTAGACGAAGCCCTCTATTGGACTTCAATGATCTTTACCGAACTAGGACACGCGATAGTTGACATGACGCCGCGCGACGCCGGTTTTATCACAGGGCTCGTCCTTTACGAGGTGTTTGAATACGTCGCAATAGAGACGGGTCTGGCATTCGCTACCGCAGCAACTGGCGGGACGGCAACACCAGCAACCGGTTCTGCCACGGTCGCATACACCACGGCCAAAGCCGCTAACTTAGGTCGGATTGCCAATCGACTAGTAAAATCCGCTAAGTTTCTTGAAGCTGCTAATATCAGCAAAATCGTGAAGGCATTTGATCGGGTTGCGGATATCGTGAAAATGCTTGCACGGTACGACATGTGTTTTGTCGCGGGCACTCCGGTACACACGCGATATGGGGTGAAGCCCATTGAGGAGATCGTGCCGGGAGACATGGTCTTAACGCGTGCAGAGGGCGATCCCAATGCACCGACCACGTATAAGCCCGTGGTCGAATTATTCAAGACGAATCCCGACACATTGTTTGAGATTGAACTCAACGCTCTAGGGACAGGCTCAAGCGAAAAAATCACTACTACTGGCGAGCACCCATTCTTTGAACGAGAGTTGTTGGAGTTTGTGCCAGCAAAGGAACTTTCGGTTGGAAGTCAGCTGGTGCTCGCTGACGGCCAAACAGCGGAAGTTATCTCGATCACTGAGATCGATAACCGAACCGAATGTCAGCCAACTTACAACTTCTCGGTTGCCGATAGCCACACGTATTTCGTTGGTGATTCTGCCATCTGGGTTCATAACAAAGGGGGCCCGTGCGAACGTGCGACTGCGTACTTCGTCAAGACTTGGCAAAAGACCGGCGATGTTGTCCATGCGGCAAAGAATGCCCGCGAACTTTTGATACGCTACGCCAAAGTTGCGAAATGGGACGAAGCAACCCTAGCGAGACATCTTGATGACCTCGACCGTTTGCTGATAGAAACATTTGAGAAGAAGGATGGCTGGGGTCCATATCTTACCGCCCTCAAGGGAGCAAAACCTGCCGGCATGTATGAACCGCACGCGCATCATATCCTTTTTAAATGGGGAAATGGCGAAGCACAGCGTGCGTTAGTCAAAGAGGGTCAAAAATTGCTACGGGAAGTCGGCATCGATCCCATTTTTGGAAAGGAGGTGTTATACTGGGCTCCCAACAAAGTAAAAGGTCAGCACAGCAAGGATACTCTGGAACTGTTGATCATTGATCTTCGCAAAGCAAAAGCAAGTGGTGGCACACGAGAAGATTTCATTGAAGTATTAGAAGACCATGCAAGGATTGCTGCAGGAAGAACTAAGACATGACGGGTGAAGAACGAAACTTAGCGGCGGAAGTCAATCAGGCAATCCGAGCAAATGACATCGGGGTTTTGGCCACAATCTTCCGCGAGTATCCAGAAATCAAGACTTATGAGAGCGCGGTTGGCCCGTGGCTTTGCGCCGCCGCTCGTCGCAATCGACCTCTTGTGGTGAAGTGGTTACTAGACCAAGGCACCGACATCAACTCTCGAAAGGAGAATACTCAACAGTCGGCTTTGTGTCTTGCCGTCTATGGCCAAGCATCAGAAGTCATCGATCTTCTTTTGGAACGTGGTGCAGAACTCGATCGAACAAGCATAGAATGCGATCCCTTGATTGCTGCGGTTCAAGAAAACGACTTGGAGATCGCTCGGAAACTTCTCAAACATGGCGCGGATCCTCACTTCACGTATGCGCTCGACTTAGGAGAAACGCGAAGCCCCTTGTCGTATGCGGAAGAATTGGGGTTCATTGAGATGGCGCAGTTGTTGAGAGAGCATGGTGGCGAGGTAGCCGCTGCAACTTTGTTACCCACTCGCGAGGAGCAGCGGAAGCGTTTGTTAGAGGCGATATGCACCGGCCTCGGTAATGCAAATCAAGAAGTGATTGATCAATTTACTTCGGAAGGTGGTGACTTAACGGTAACCATCGAACTGCTCTCACCTTCAAGTACGTTTCCATTTCATACATTAGTCACCAATGGCCTATGTGAGATTAATTGCTACACGCCAGAGTTCTCCCAACGCCGGACGCGGTTGGAACTGATGATCCACCTTCCATTTACCTGGAGCCTTACGGAACAGCGCTATCAGCAACCAAGATATACTTGGCCAATCCAATGGCTGAAAGATCTGGTGGCGGGAATCGTAGATGGCGATATTATCCTGCGTTCCCCGCAGTCGATCATCTCTAATGACGATCCTCCGCAGCCACTTGGGGAAGGAACGGAGCAAACATGCTGGCTCGTGCTCGCGGATTTGGCGGAATACAGCCCGATCGCGATCGACCCGATCGGGGATGTGCATCTGTGCACGCTTTTGCCGATCTATACCGAGGAACGCGATTTTGAGAAACAACATGGAATCGCCGCTTTAGTCGAAAAGTTTGCCCTGTCCCGTGTTCCGCCAATCGTCCAACCCACTCGTGAGCGGCTTGTTTAGACAGCGCAGAGAAGTGGTCTTGTTTGAATACGCCTTGAACGAATGTAGAGTGTAAGCAGTGCTTTATGGACGTCTGTTAAGGGCAGAATGCCGGGTGTATGCAACCAGGATTGGAACTCCAGTCCACAAGCAGAATGGTATCGTCGTATTCACACGTTTCAGAAACATCTCGGCTAACCGTGAATCGACTACCTCAACGTTTTAAGAAGGCGTACTTTTCCACAACCGTTTGCCTCTAAGAACTGCTCATTTATCCTCAAGTTGTCGAAGAAAAGGTGTCAGGACTGGCTCTGTAGAAAACTACAGAGCCAGTCCTGACACCTTTTCTTACCCATTACAAACGAGATTTGTGGTGGATTAAAAGGGAAATTTGGGACCTGAGTTTACGCCATGGAGACGGTCTACCGATTACTATTTCGGAAGAAGCCAAAGCATTTATCCGAAGCCTCTATACCCGTGAAATAGACGACATAAGTGGGGGCTGGAGACAATAACGCACAGAAGAATCGTGCGTATCCCCTTTTTTATCCAGGAGATCATGACAGCGTGGCAAACAACCGAAGGAACCGTTTTACGATGACCCTAGTCATTATTTTCGGATCCCTCTTCGTATTGTTGAGCACCTTCGGCTTGGCTGCAATTCTGTTTTGGCCCGCCACGGAAGCTGGGTTGGCCTATTTGTTCGAAAGAGGAAATCCTGTCTACGATGGGATCGAATTGAATATTGCAAGAGATGAAGTCTCTACAATTTCGATAGGTAATGATTCTCAAATACCCAAGCAATTTTTTATTCTCATCAATGGCTCTCCCAAACGACTTCAAGATGCTACGGTTCAAGACTTTTTGGATATAGGGTTCGAACGCGACACTACGCCAGGATTGTTAATACACGGCAACCCTTTAGTTCAAATTGACTTCGTAGAAATGTCAGCGAAAGGTCTCACAGGGATGTACATTCGCACTGACAAAATCCAATTTTCCACGTCAAAAGATGGCCCGTTCCTTAAACTACCTGTGCCCTATGAGAAATTCAAAGAGCAATTCGGGGAACCGAAGTCCTACATCCGTCGCAAGAGTAACTGGCGAGATCCCCGGTAGTTAGTACTGTTTGCTTTCTCTCTACTGTAGCGTTCAAACACTTTGTATCCGCGAGGAATTCACTTCGAATTGATTATCTCTAGCTTCAAATGTCGTGGTACGCCAGTGTCTTTGCTGTGCATGAGGAACCATGGATTTAGCGGAGTATGAACATTGCGATTTGTTGAATCGATTTTAATGAATGCCTACATCATCAGCCTCCTAGACTCCCCCCGAACCAAGCCCGCCTTTCAGCGCCTGTCCGCCGCCTTTCCTGACTTCCACTGGCTCATCTCCCCTGGCGTGAGGCTTGAGCCGCAGCGGGTTACTTACGAGGATATGCAGGAGTTGGAGTGTTATTGGAATTGGGAGAAGGTCCATAATGGGTATCCGGTTCGGGCGGTTGGGTGTCGGTTGGCGGGGCTTCAGGCATTGACCTTGGGGGTGCAGAATGCCCGCGTGAATGACCAGGATTTTTTTGCCGTTTTCGAGGATGATGCGGTTCCTGTTGCGGATGCCGCGGCCAGGCTTGGGCGGTTACTGGAGTCAGGCGATGGGGACTGGGACTGTCTTTGGCTGGACGAAACGCAACTGAGGGCCGCCAAAGGGGAAGACGGTCGTTTGTACGGGGCTCGTTTGACCACCGGTTACGTCATACGCACCTGCTATGCGGAAGATATCCTGCCACGGCTCGCCCAGGCAAGCTGTGAACTGGATGTCTGGCTCGAACGTGAAATGAAATCGGGACGGAAGTTCTACAGCGACCAGATCGTCTATCAAGAGACAGGCGTCAGCGAGATCAACGGCTCAATGCGGTGGAGCGGCCGCGCGAACTCGCGTTCATCGTTTCGAGGTTCTTAGATCGATACAAATCTCGTGAATTCACCGACCATGCGGCGGCTACTGCCGGCGGCCTGCTTCGAGCCCATTTTCGGTCCCTTAGCCGGGAAGAAGATTGGTTTGGTGGACGGAGTGGGTAACAACGTGGGCGACCAGTTGATCTATGCGGCCACGCGTCAGCTCTTGGATCACTTTCAACTATCGTGGCGGCGGGTGGAACCCGGCGAAGCCGATGGGATTGATTTCCTGCTGCTCTTTGGGGGCGGCAACCTGGGAAGTCAGTACCGGGAAGAGATTCGGCGTCGGCAAACGGCCCTGGCAACTGGGCTGCCGGCGGTAATTCTTCCGCAGTCGGCTTACTCCTATGAGCCTGTTGGTTTGGCGACCGTCTATCTCCGCGAACCGTCCGGACGGCAGTTTTATCCCGAAGCTCACTTGGCACCGGACCTCGCGCTTGGCTATCAGTTCACAGCTTCTCGGCCAAGTAAACCGGGCGGACTCTTTCTACGACAGGATCTGGAGGGACGCTATTTGGACGCGCGTGATCAGAACCGCAGTTTGGGGGATCCGATTCGACTCGCCCAGACGCCGGAAGACTACATTCGTGTCGCAGGCCAGTTCGAATACGTGATCACCGACCGGCTGCACTTTGCGATCGCCGCGATGATTAATGCGGTTCCCACAGTCCTGCTGGAAAATCGAACTCCCAAAAACCGTGGGATGTGGGAAACCTGGCTGCGAGACCTAGGATGTCAGTGGGCGACCTGTCCGGACGAAGCGATTTCGATTCTCGGGTGACAAGTCATATCGGGATGTACGGTTGCCAGGCAGGCGTACGAGTCCTACGTCAAAACGCTCGTCGATTCGTCAAACAAATCTTCCTCATCTTCCGACACAGGGAGTCCCTTGGCGAGCCATGGATAAATACATGGAACAACCAGTGACGTCAGCAGTGTGGAGGTGATCAGGCCGCCGATCACGACGGTGGCCAGTGGTCGCTGCATCTCGGCACCATCGCTGGTTGACAGAGCCATCGGAAGGAAACCCAGACTGGCGACCAGGGCTGTCATTAGCACAGGACGTAGGCGGGCCAGGGCAGTGGCATGACTGATTCGATCAAGCGGCATGCCGACCTTTCTTTGATGTTCGGCCGCACTTACCCAGACCAGACCATTGAGCACGGCGACGCCAAACAGGGCGATAAAGCCCACACCGGCCGAAATGCTGAAGGGCATCTCCCGGAGGTATAGTGCGTAAATCCCGCCAGATGCCGCCATCGGCACGGCCAGGAAGATGAGCAGGGCAAGTCTAAGCGAACCCAGGCTCGTGTGCAGCAGAAGCAGAATGACGAGCAGCACGATCGGAAGGATCAGCGCCAAACGCTGACTGGCGGACTGCAGGTTCTGGAAGTCACCACCCCAGACAATTTCGTAGCCTGCTGGAAGGGTGACCTCGTTCTCGACGACTTGCTGCGCTTCGTTTACAAACGACGCGACGTCTCGCCCGCGAACATTGGCCGAAACAAACGTGCGGCGACGATTAGCCTCGTGCTCGATGCTTGGTGGAGTTTCCTCAAGGCGTATTTCCGCAAGCTCCTTCAGTGGGATGGGGCTTCCTCCGGCTTCTGCCACGGGAAGTTGTTCCAGTAATGAAAGGTTCTCTCGCCATTCGACTGGGATACGAACGAGAATCGGAAAACGGGCTCGGCCCTCAAAGATCTGTCCGACCGGCATACCTCCCATGGCTGATACCACGTCGAGTACCGATTGAGCATCGACCCCGTAACGAGCAAGCTGCTCAGGCTGCGTCTGAATGGAGATGGTCGACAAGTTTGCCTGGTAGTCGGCCTTCACGTCGACCGCTCCAGGGACATTTCTGAGAACCGCTTCGATCTCCTTGCCTTTCTGGGCCAGGACGTTCAAGTCATCTCCGTAAAGAAGAATGGCAACGTCCGCTTTCACCCCAGCGACTAACTCGTCCACACGCATTTCAATCGGTTGCGTGAAACCGAAAGCAACGCCTGGGACATTGTCATTCAAGACTTGCGACATCTCCTCGATCAATTCGTCCCGTGTCTTATGTTCAGGCCAATCGTGCGGTGGTTTCAAAAGAACCCAAACGTCCGTTTGATGAACGCCCATCACATCGTTCGCGATTTCGGGCCGACCTGTCTTCGAGAAGACCGTTTTCACCTCAGGGAATTCGCAAAGCAGTGACTCGATTTGGGTCGACATGGCGATCGATCCCTCTAGGGTCGCGCTGGGAAGACGGACGGCCTCCACAAGCAGGTCTCCTTCGTTGAGACGCGGCATGAACTCTGCCCCCAAGTTCATCGCTACTGGGATGCTTGCCAGGAAGACCGCAATTGCCAGGCTGACCGTAAATCCTGAGTACCGAATGGCGCGTACGACTAGCGGTTCGTACAGATACTTGATCCAACGCACTAGAAACACTTCCTTGTCGTTCATCTTGCGTGGCAGCATCAAGGATGCCATCGCCGGCATGAAGGTGAGAGACAACACGAGCGATCCGGCCAGAGCGAACAACACCGTTAAGGCCATTGGGCGAAACAGTTTTCCTTCGGTTCCCTGCAACAAAAGGATGGGGACGAAAACCACCGAGATGATCAATTCACCGAACATCGTTGGTTTGCGAACCTCGATTGCCGCGTCGCGGATGACCTGCAAGTGCGACTTGCCCTCGCTGTTATGAGAGAGTCGGTGGATGCAATTCTCGATCATGATGACCGAGCTATCGACGATCAGCCCGAAGTCGATCGCTCCCAGACTCATGAGACTTGCAGTGACTGCAGTCATCGCCATGACATTGGTGGCGAACATCATCGAGAGAGGAATGGCCAAGGCAACGACAATCCCCGCGCGGAGGCTTCCCAGCATGAACAGAAGCACGACGATAACCAGTAAACCACCTTCGGTCAGATTGGTCAGGACAGTCTTTAACGTTCTACCAATCAGGGCAGCGCGATCGTACGTAACTTCTAGCCAGACTCCTTCCGGCAATGTTTCCTCGATTTCTCGCAGCCGCTCCTTCGAGGCCTGAACGACCTCGCGCGAGTTTTCTCCAATCAGCATCATGACCAGGCCCGTTACCGCTTCCCCACGACCGTCGCGTGTGACGGCACCTTGACGGGTCATTGGTTCGATAGCTACCGTCGCAACGTCGGACAGTAGAATCGGCGTACCGTCCTTTTCGCGTCGCAGGACGATCGACTCAATATCTTGCTGGCTGCTTAGCAGCGACATGCCGCGAACGAATCGCTGCTCTCCGTAGTGCACCACGTAGCCGCCACCAGAGGTGGCGTTATTGTTCTTGATTCGATCGAACAGCGTTTCCAGGGTAATCCCGTAACTGGTCATGCGGTCTGGGTCTGGCTGCACCTCGAAAGTCTTGTAATAGCCACCATGCGTGTTGATCTCGGTCACGCCAGCGACTTCACGCAGTCGGGGGGCAATGTCCCACTCGAGTATCGTTCGCAATGCCATGGGGGAATGGCGATCGCTACGAACTTCGAATTGCAGAATCTCACCAAGGGCCGTCGTCAGAGGCCCTAATGCAGGCGTCCCGTATCCCTCGGGGATGTTGTCCGCGGCTTCTGTAAGACGCTGCGAGACCAGATTGCGCGCCCAGTAGACGTCAGTACCTTCCTCAAACACGATCGTGACGACCGAGATTCCGAACTTCGAGACGCTTCGTAATTCCTCGACGTTGGGTAAGCCACCCATCGTGTTCTCGACGGGATAGGTGACGTAGCGTTCCACTTCCACCGGAGAAAGAGAACCCGCGTCGGTGACTACCTGGACCTGGACGTTGGTCATGTCCGGAACGGCATCGATCGGCAGCTTGATCGCCGAATAGAGTCCAGCCCCTGCCATCAACAAGGTTAAGATGATGACCAGGCCGCGATTCTTAAGTGAGAATTCAATTACGTGAGTCAGCATGGGTGGGCATTCAATACGGGGATGTGGTCGATAACACGGCTACCTTCGAGATGCTATTCGCTTTCTCCCTCTAGAAGCCACTCGGACTTCAGCAAGAATGCTCCTCGCTCGACCACACGTTGACCAAGCTCAAGACCTTGCTTCACCTCGGTCCAGTTTTCGGTTTCGAGCCCTGTCTCGATCGGTACTCTTTGGAATTCATAGTCACCCACCTGGACGAACACGAACTGCTGGTCATCGTGTCGCAGGATCGATTCCGGGCGAACAACCAACGAAGTCTGTGGTTCCCCAATCGGAAGGACAACGCGTACGAACATGCCGGGGCGCAGTAGCCCCGTTGGATTATTCAATGCGGCTACCACAGGAATAGAATTCGTGTTGGGATCAACCTCTCTTCCAACGTACTGAACGCGAGCCGACATGCGCTCGCTTTCGACCGCCGGGACAATCACCTCCACCTCCGTTCCCTCCTTTATGCCAACGGCGGGCCAGTCTTTCTCTCTGACGGCCGCCGACACGTAGAGGGAGGATGTATCAGCAAGTACGTAGAGCGTATCCGCGCGATAGACGCGTTCGCTGGATGCAAACTTGCGTGACTCGATCGTTCCGGCCATCGGGGCGCAAATCTGCAGTGTTGAAAGCATGGACGCCTCGTTTTGCGAATCGGTCGATGGCGAATTACCAATTAAGCTTTGCAGCGTCTGCTGGGCGATCTGCGTCTGTCGTTTGGCATCCGCGAGCTTCGCGGATGCTTCTCGCTCGGCCTGAGCGACGTCGAAAAGAGCCTGCTCTCGAGCCGCTTCGAATTCAGCACGTGCAATCTCGTACTCCGATTGTCGCTCGCGGATAACTCGTTCTGGCATCGCCCCGGAACCAATGAGCGGCTGGACGTTGTCTCGTAACTCTTTGGCCAGTTGCAGGCGGGCATGGGCGGCCTGGATCACCTTGCGAACTTCCCCAAGCTCGAGGCCTTGAAGTTTCGCCTCGATATCGGAAGTCGCCATCTCTTCGTCTAACAATTCAACGAGGCGGCGTACATTCGAGGCGACTTCCTGAGCGCGGTTTGCTTCGATGGTACGTAGCTCTTCGTGAGACTGACACCGCATCAGTTCCGAACGGGCACTTCCGACTTCCGGGCTGCTAAGTGTTGCCAACAACTGTCCGGCGACGACACGATCTCCTGGTTGAACCAGCACTTGCTCAAGGATTCCATCGATGGGCGTACGGACTTCAACATGACGTGTCTCGTCGTAAGTGATACGCCCGGGAACGGAATGTGAGTGTTGAATGGACCTCTGTGACGCTGCGTGCGCGATAAGTTCCGCCGAGTTCACCTTGCCCGGCGGTAGCTTCAGCACCTCCTTCATCGGTCCCTCTTCGGGCGCGGAGCGTACCTCGGAATCGTGGGTTTCGGGGGCAGTTCCCATATGATGCACGGCCAGCCACGCGCCGCCCAACGCCCCGAACACGAGGATGGGAGGGACGACTTTGCCAATCATCGCGAGAAACCCTGACGAAGCTGCCTGGGAAGCATGTTCAGACATGCGAAACACCCGATCGAAGGTTGAAGTACTAAGGTGGGTAAGGACATCAAGAAGTCCTCAAAATGACGTACTTCCATTTTCCCCACGAACAAGCTTTCGTTTCAATTCGGGAAAAACCCTGATCTTGGTGGCCTTGTCAGGGTTTTCCTGACAAGCAGGCGTCCCCGTCCCCAGTCGAGAATTCGCCATTCGAGATGGGACTGGTGGATATGATATGCTGTTGAGAATGTAGAAGGCCCAAATCCTGGTTGCCCGGCAACGGTTGGAACGTCGCCGGTGCTATTCGGCAATTTCAGAAGCTCAATCAAGCATGAACAACTCTCCACTGGAAGCGATTCTGCTCAGCCGGCCTGTTCGCGTCTCTTTCATGATCCTCTTGGTTGTCTTCGTGGCGGAATTCTCGATCATGTTTGTTCTGCCTCTAGTTCTGGTAGATAGCCAAACCTCCTGGAAAGAAGCCGCCGTTGATGCGACTTTGCTGACGATGATCTTAATTCCTTTCATGTGGTTTGTAATTATTCGCCCAATACAGGAACTCGCGAACATCCGCGCAAGCCTTCTAGAACAGTTCGCAGCACTGCAAGACGAGGAAAGACGACGCATCGCCTTTGATCTTCACGACGAGGTGGGACAATCGTTAACCTCGGTGATGATGGGCTTGAGGGCTCTTGGCGATCAACCGGATCCATCGAGTTATCGACAACGAATCGACGACTTGCGCGAGGTGGTCAATAGCGCCGTACACGAGGTACGACGGATCGCGAATGGACTGCGTCCGGCGGCGCTGGACCATCTTGGCTTACAAGGCGCCTTGGAGCGGATGGCTGAAGACGCCGAGCAGATCCACGATATTGACATTGAATTGACGATCGAGATCCAAGACTGGGACAAATTATCCAATCCACTTCAAACAACCATTTATCGAATCGTGCAGGAAGGGCTAACGAACGTCGCTCGCCATTCCGGAGCAAGGCTCGTGCGAATTCTCGTCGCGCAGCGACGTAGCGAAGTTGTGGTGGAGATCGAGGACGACGGGCGTGGATTCGATAAGGACTCTACGTCCAATCAGGGAATGGGGGTTTCAGGAATGATCCAACGGACTGCGCTTCTGGCGGGCGAGTTTAGCGTTTTAGAACGTCCTGAAGGGGGCACCATCATTCGCGCGAGGATTCCGGTCCGCTCATGAACGAAAAGAAGAATATACGCCTGGTGATCGCTGACGACCACGCTGTCTTTCGCGCGGGACTCAAGCTACTTCTCCAATCGCATGTCGACCTCGAAGTGGTGGGAGAGGTATCGGATGTCGGTCAGTTGCAGGCCGAAGTCTCGAAGCTTCGCCCAGATGTACTTGTGCTTGACCTGACCATGCCAGGCGGCAGCACGCTTCCGGTCATCGATGATTTGCGTCAAGCGATTCCGGAAACGCGGATCCTGGTTCTGTCGATGCACGACGACCTGACGCTGGTCCGTGCTGCGTTGGCCAGCGGAGCCAGTGGCTACGTCGTCAAGGCAGCAGCCGATACCGAGGTTGTTGCCGCAATCCGCGCCGTCGCGACGGGAAAGGTGTTCGTCGATCTTGATTTGGACGCCAGCCAGGTCGGCAACCTGCTAACGACAGAGAAAGATTGGTCCGAAAAAGAAAAGATGGGTCCCCTGGGAAGTCTCAGTTCCCGCGAGAAAGAAGTGTTTCTCAGCCTGGCCAAGGGACATACCAACCAGGAAATAGCGGACGACCTGGATCTAAGCATCAAGACGGTGGAGACCTATCGTGGTCGGATTGGCGTCAAGCTGGGACTTCGTACCCGTGCGGAATTCGTTCGTTTCGCGGTGGAACTCGGGCTGATCGGACCAGGCAGCTATTGACATCGACCGTCTTGCCTTTCAGTTCAAGCGCAGACCTGGTTGTGCCTGGACGGGGCCGCTTGCAATATTCTCTAAAATCGAGAGTGCATGCATTTATCAATTAAAGTAGAATCAATTTGCGACAGTCGCGGAGCGTTGATGTAGACCTATCCCCTTAAACTTATTCACGCTCTCAATAAATGAATCGCTTGCAAGCTATTCAGATGATTTTCGCGTCCTGCCTAACAGCCACTGCTCGCGTTCCTTCCTACCTCGAACCAGGCCTTCCTAATGCGTCTATCGTTCATGATGCTGGCGTTCTTTGCTGGGGCGTCAATCGTTTCCGCCGCGGAACCCTTCGAGGCGTTTCTCCAGAACCACTGCATCCGGTGTCATGGGCCTGAGACGGTCGAGCGAGACCTACGCATCGATCAGTTGTCGCGCGACTTCCGATCAGGCCAGGATGGGCATCTTTGGGCGGAAATCGTGGAACGCATCAACGCCGGCGAGATGCCCCCAGAAGACGAACCGCAGCCAAGTGAAAACGAAATCGCTACGGTGATTTCCCAGCTCGACTCACGTATCCGCGAAGGACGAGCCGCGCGTATGGCCGCGCGACCGCCAGTTTCTCACTACCGGTTAAGCCGCCGGGAATACCAGAACACGATCTATGATCTGCTGGGGGTCCGCTACGATCCGTCTCAACCAGGTGAATTGAATGCCGACCCATTATGGCATGGCTTCGAGCGCATCGGCTCGCAGCTCTCGCTGTCTCCCTCGCATGTCGAACGTTACTACCGCGCCTCTGAAATCGTCCTGGATCGGGCGTTTCCCGAGCATCCCGTCGAGTCGCAAACGATTCGCAAAACCGCGGCAGAAATCCGCTACAACGGAGGCCAACGGCAGCAGGCTTACCTTGACCGCTTTGGGATCAAACTTCCTCTGCGTGCCCTGATTTTTCCTGGTAGGGAACTTCAGGCTTTGCGCCCCCACTGGTTCGGCGCGGGCGCCTCGAAGAGTGGGCTTTATCGAGCAAGGCTACAGATTAGTGGAGTTCGTCCTCCGTATGGACAAACACCACACTTACGCATCGGCAAACGGACCGGTGAAGGTACCAACGAGGGCCTGATCGAGTTGGATATCCTCGCTCCGGAAGATGAACCGGAGATCATTGAGTTTGAGGTTTTCCTGGAGATGCCTACGAGCCTTGATTTCAACGTTGTCGTCACCGACATCATCTCTCGTGACAAGGGCGGCCATCATCGAAACATTCTCGGCGGGTCCGATTACGTCTTCACGCATACCAGTGAAACGAAGCTACTGAATCCCACGGGTCCTAAACTTTTCGACGAAAATGGTAACGGCATTTTCTCGTTCGTGCTGTTGGATTGGATCGAGTGGGAAGGGCCTATCGAGAGTGATGCAGAGCGTGCGACACGCACGGATATAATGCCTCCAGGCGATGCAACGCTCGAAGTCGTTGTGCAGCATCTCAATCGATTCGCACAGCGGGCCTGGCGGCGACCTGTTGCCGATGATGAACTGCGTCCCTATCTGGAAGCCTACGAGGAAGAACTGGCCGCCGGCGAAGACAGGAAGTCCGCTTATCAGGTAGCCTTGTTGGGCGTGCTCAATAGTCGCAATTTCACCTATCTGGTCGAAGGGGATACGCAACCGCGTGAGCGGCTTAACGACTGGGAACTTGCCTCACGTTTGTCGTACTTCCTTTGGAGTTCCATGCCAGACCAGGCATTGTTCGATGCGGCTGCCGAAGGGAAGCTTACGGAAGACGAACTTGCAAAACATGTCGATCGCATGCTGGCAGATCCGAAGATGGATCGATTCGTGCAAGATTTCCCCCGTCAATGGCTTCAGCTACATCGCGTTGGAATGTTTCCGCCCGATGGCAAATTGTACCCTGAATATGACGTCTGGCTGGAAGCGAGCATGCGGGAGGAAGTCATTCAGTACTTTCGAGAAGTGTTCGCCAGCAATCTGAGCATCGATCATTTCATCACTTCTGACTGGACGATGGCCAATGCGCGCCTCTGCGAATTTTATGGTGTGACAATGCCTAAGACGTCCGGCGTGCAGAAGGTATCGCTCAAGCCAGAGCACCATCGTGGCGGGCTACTGACGATGGGAGCGATCCTCGGTCTTACTTCCGACGGCACGCGGCATCGTCCTGTTCACCGTGGGGTTTGGATCAGTGAAGCGATCTTTGCCAAAACTCCTCCACCGCCGCCGGCAAACGTCGATCCCATCGAACCCAATCCGCCGGACAGTCCCAAGGCGACCATTCGACAGAAGATTAAGGCACATACACAGAACGCTAACTGTGCTGCCTGCCATCGCAATATTGATCCGCTTGGCTTGGCATTCGATCAATTCGACGCAATCGGTCAGTGGCGCACGCACGAACGCGTTGAAAAGGGAACCGGAGCTGATCCTCCTGTCGATCCCAGTGGCGAGATGCCTGACGGACGCATGTTTGCCGATGCCGAGCAGTTCAAGCAGCTTTTGCTGGGTGATCGCGATCGGTTCCTGCAGGGTCTGGTCGAACACCTTTGCTCGTACGGGTTACGCCGCGTGCTCACCGTCGATGACCAGGAAGATATCCAAGCGATCGTCGAAGAGGCGAAGCGGAAAAACTATCAACTCAAAGACATTGTGCGGGCCGTCGCATTGTCGGACATCATGAAGAAGAGATGATACTCGGCCAGGCAGTTGACAGCACATTACCGAAAACTTTTTTGAGCTAAGAACAATGACACCTTCCTGGCATATCGATCGTCGCCATGTACTGCGTGGGCTTGGCAGCTTCATTACACTCCCCGTGCTTAACTGCATGCGTCCCATAATAGGTGCCGAGATCGAGCCCCCTCGGCGTAGTGCGTTCATCTATATTCCCAACGGCGTCAACACGTTGGACTATCAAATCACCACACCAGGCGAAAATTACGTCTTTTCTCGCTCGCTCCAGCCGCTGGAGAAGCATCGAGGGGTTATCACGCCGATCAGCGGAATGCATCATCCAGGCGGCCTGGGACATCATCACAACTGCCAAAAGATTTGGCTCACCGGTGGTCAGCTTGGTCCTACCGATCGCAATACGATTTCCGTTGACCAGAAGATGGCCGAAGTGACTTCGCCGCATACGCGTTTTCATTCGCTCGAAATCGCCAACAAAGGCGAGTCGCTGGCATGGACAGAAGACGGCATTCGCCTGCCAGGCATGAGTCGCTGCAGCGAGATCTTCGCCTACCTGTTTGAAGAGCCCAAGAACGGCACTGCCGCGCAGCGACGCGCCTTGCGCCGAAAGAAGAGCGTATTGGACGCCAACCTGGAAGAAGTCCGCTCCCTCGAGAGAAAGATGGGGAGCGAAGACAAGGGGCGGATGAATCAATACCTGACCGCTGTACGCGAGACGGAAATCCGGGCCAGACGAGCTGATGCCTGGCTCGATGTTCCGCGTCCCGAAATCCTAGAACAGGATCGCCGCCGCACTGACCGTGAAGTACCGCAAACCCAAGCCGGTGATTACTTCCGTACGATTTATGATTTAATCGTGCTCGCTTTTCAGACCGACGCGACCCGCGTAGTTACCTTTAGCAGCGGTATCGAAGGTCAGGGGCTTCCGATTCCGGAACTGGGCATCTCGCAGTCGCGCCATGAACTCAGCCATCATAATGGCGACCCAGGGCACATGGAGAAGCTCACGCAGAGCGACGCGTTCAGCGTCGAGCAGTTTAGCTACTTCTTAACGCGACTGGCGGAGACGCCAGATCTCAACGGTCGCCCTCTGCTCGAAACGACCATGTCGTTGTTCGGCAGCGGCATGGCTTACGGGCACGGCCACGGCAACGCCAATCTGCCCCTTGTTCTGGCAGGGGGGACCGGTTGCGGATTGAAACATGGTCGTCACATCGATCTAAACCAGGGGCACTTTGATGGCTACCAGCTCGACACGCCCGGCAAGCACTATCACCTTTGCAGTCGTCCGGTTAACACCAACGCTCACATGAGTAATCTTTTACTGACGATGGCGCAAAAGATGGGTGTGGAAACAGAGCGTTTCGGGGACAGTAACAGCGAACTGGAACTAGGATGAGTCGATCCAATCAACCAAGAAATCGTGCAATCGCTTCCCGTTGCATTCTCTTGCTAGCCCGCATTAGTTGTGCGTTATTTCTTTTGGCAAACGTTAACGATCTTCGCGCTCAAGAACCGTTTCGCCCTTCGCCTGAGTCTTTTCCATCCATTGACCAGGCGAAAGCGTACCGCGGTGAACTAGTCTTCGTCGATCATGTGAACCGGCGCGGAAGCCTGCGGCTGCATGTCGACGACCACTATCACGAAGGACATCTTCATCACTTTGCGATGCTTCCTTACGGCGAAATCTACTACCACGGCGCTCCAGCCGAGTTGCGTGACATTCCAATCGGTACGGTTCTATATGGGCAATTTTACTTGCCGCCTGATCCCAAGACTTCCGCAGTTCCAAACGTCAACGGCAACAACGTGACTGCACCTCGTGAGAACCATGCGATCCTGTTGGAGGATGGACCGAGCCTATGTCTTCGTGAAAAAAAAGCCTGGAAGCTCAAGGAAGTGATTATTCATGGTGCCGAAGGGGAGTTGGTCGCCAGCCTCGATCGAGAAGAGGGAGGGGATGGACTCGGCGGCGAGCATAAGCTCACCATCGATGGTTCAACACGCATATGGCGTGGCCACGAGCTACTAGGTATGGACGAGCTTGTGGGGGAAGGAACCTGGCCTGCCAATGGCCAGAAACAGTTGGATGGCCAGGCCGTTCAACTCGCTCTGGCCTGGCATCCGCGGTACCTTTACCAACAGTTCCACGTGGCCGATATTTGGCTCGACGAAACGGCGATGAGCGTCGCCTCCGCGCGACAACGAGGGCGTCACATCCGCCATATTCGTACCCGCTGGATGCCCGCCCGAGTCGAAGAGGTCCAATACGGAGAGTTTGGTCAGGCAACCGTCACGGCCACCTTGTTCGGCGGAATGGATCGATCGCTCTACGCCGATTTCAAGCCTGGTGTCGGCGGCAAGATGGCAGCCGCCGAGAATACGCTACGCACTTGGTGGCCCGACCACGATGGCATGGACGGCAAGATCACTTCCGTCGAAAAGGTCGACGCAGATCCTCCGCTGGGCAGCAGCGGGATCCAAATCCAGTTCGAGGTCCCTCTGATCCTGGAAGGCTTCCGCCCAGGTCGTGTTGTCCGCATTCGCCCTCAGAACTGGCCCAATGTCAAACCGCCAGTCGAAGAGCGCGTGCGTAACTTTGAGGACCGCTGGCCCAGTGCCGATCTGTTTCAAAATAAATAATCGGCGGCGAAATCTTACCCCTACGATGCTCGGAAGTTGAAGGACTGGGATGGGCTTGAGCTGCCTTGACGGGCAATTCGCGAGCGCTACTTGAAAACGCGATTTTTTTTAGTAACATATTGCACAATCGATTGTGCAACGTAGTTTTCGCCACTTTTCAGTACTTCTTCCCTGGCCCATTTCGTGCCTGAAGCCCATTCCAATTCGACTTTGAGCGATGTCGCCCGTGAGGCCAACGTCAGCGTCTCGACCGCTTCCCGTGTGCTCAATGGACTAGCCGAGAAGTATCGAATTAGTCGTGCGACGGCCCAGCTGGTTCGCGATTCGGCCGACAAGTTGGGCTTTCGCCCTAGCCAGGTGGCGCGATCGTTACGACTAAAGCGGACCGGGCTGTTTGGAATTATCGTTCCGGATCTCTCCAATCCGTTCTTCTCCTCGATTGCACGTTCGGTGACCGTTGCCGCCGAGGCCGAAGGCTTTTCGGCCATCCTGGCTGACAGTGGGGGCTCGGTCGAGAAAGAGAAGAATCTGATCGATCAGTTAACGACTCGCAGCGTTGAAGCCTTGATCGTTTGCCCAGTCGGTCTGGACTTTGAACACCTCGAAAACGTTCACCAACAAGGAATTCCTCTGGTGGTTGTCGATCGGTGTAAGGCGAAATCCTCGATGGTCCAGGTCACCTCCGATCACATCACTGGAACGCGTACTGCAATGGACCTACTGCTACGTAATGGCCATCGACACATCGGCGTGTTACAAGGGATCGCGGGTACACTTCCCTGCGATCAACGATTACAAGGGGTGAAAGAAGCCCTGGCGGAAGTTGGCGTCCGACTTCATCCTGTCATGGTCGCCGGCAATGAGTTTTCGTACGAGTCGGGATATGAGTCGGCGCGCAAATTGCTGACCACCAATCCCCAAATCACCGCGTTGTTCGCCATGAGCACTCCCAACGCGTTCGGTGCCTATCAGGCTGCCATCGAATTGGGATTGCGCGTACCGGATGATCTGTCGCTCGTCTGTTTCGATGACGTGGCATTTGCCGACTTCATGCAGGTTCCGTTGACGACGGTGTCGCAAGACGTGCTTGAACTCGGGCGGCTAGCAGCTTCCCTCGTCATCGATCAGCTTTCGCAAGGCAAATCTCCCGTTCAGAAGATGCACAAAGTTCCTGTCACCCTCCTCAACAGAGCCTCTGTTGGAAAGATGTCCCTATCATGAAACGTGAACTACTGCTGTGGTTCTTGCTTACGAGCGTCGGTCTGCTCTTCCCCCGAGTATCGTTGGCAGATGAACCCAACAAGCCTGTTCCATTGATCTTTGATACTGATATTGGTAACGACTGTGACGATGTCCTCGCGCTCGCGATGATTCATGCTCTTCAGTCGCGGGGGGAGTGTGAACTTCTGGCCGTCACGATTACCAAGGATCATGAATTAGCCGCTCCGTTTACCGATTGTATTAACACGTTTTACGGGCGAGGCGACATACCTATCGGCGTATGCCATAGCGGCGTCACGCCGGAACAAGGCAAGTTTAATGGATTGGCCACGACTGCTGATGACGGCGAGCTACGTTATCCGCACGATCTGGCCTCAGGCAAGCAAGCACCCAATGCGGTCGATGTCTTACGAAAAGCTTTAGTAGAGTCGGAGGATGGTTCGGTTGTGATTTGCCAGGTCGGCTTCTCAACGAACCTGGCGAATCTCATCGAGTCTCCGGCCGACGACGTCAGTCCACTGACAGGCATGGAGTTGGTCCAACAAAAGGTACGCCTGCTATCGGTCATGGCCGCGGCTTTCGAGAAGATCCCCGACCGTAAGACAGGCGAACCCAAGCTGTACCGCGAGTATAACGTCTTCAAAGATATTCCCTCTGCCCGCCGACTGGCTTCCCAGTGGCCAACTCCTATCGTTTGGAGCGGATTTGAGATTGGTCTAAATCTGACCTACCCTCATGAAAGCATCGAGCGCGACTTCGGCTATGTCGAACACCATCCGGTGGCCGAGGCCTACGAGCTATACATTCCGCCCCCCCATGATCGTCCGACCTGGGATTTGACGTCGGTCCTAATGGCCGTTCGGCCCAATCACCACTACTTCGACCTCTCGCCAGCTGGGCAAGTAACGGTGCTTGAAGACGGCTACACAACCTTCGAACCGAAAGAAGGGGGACGCGATCGCTACTTGATTCTACGCGACGATCAGAAATCTCGCGTTACCGAGGCGTTGACCCTGCTTTCCAGCGAGCCGCCAAACGGCTCCGCTGTCCAATCCACCGGTGAAAGGTAGTCAAATGCAGGGTCCGCACGTCCAACCCAAGATCGTCGTGGCGGGGTCGATCAACATGGATCTTGTGCTGCGATGTACTCAGTTTCCCAAACCTGGAACAACGATCGTCGCTCAATCCTACAACGAGATCTCCGGCGGCAAAGGAGCCAATCAGGCAGTTTCCGCCGCGAAGGTTGGTGCACAGGTGTCGATGCTGGGACGTGTCGGGGACGATGCCTTCGCCGATCGGCTGACCGGAAGCCTGAAAGAACACGGGGTAGATTGCAGCCACGTGCTGACGACGCCCAACTGCGAGAGCGGGCTGGCGCTGATCATGCTGGATCAGACCGGGCAAAACTCGATTGTTTTTGTCGAAGGGGCCAACGGCCGATTCACACCTGAAGATGCTCGGCAACTGCGAAACGTGATTGAGTCCAGTGATGTCGTCCTGTTACAGCTGGAGATCCCTCTGGAAACGGTACAGGAAGTTGTCCAGATCGCAAAAGCTGCGAATGTTCGCGTCATTCTCGATCCTGCACCTGTCCCTGATGATTTGCCATCCGCTCTACTGCAAGTCGATTTGATTTGCCCTAACGAATACGAAGCTGAACAGTTGACAGGCATCGCTATCGACTCCCCAGAGCAGGCGCTGGCCGCCGCACAGTCCCTACACTCGAAAGGAGCCCGGCATGTGGTCATCACACTGGGCGGACTTGGCTCCTTTCTATTTGATGAAAGTGGCGGACGGATGATTCCCGCCTTCTCTACCAATGTAGTCGATACGACAGCCGCCGGTGATGCTTTTGCCGGGGCCCTGGCCGTTCACTGGGCTCAGCATGGAAATCTCGACGATGCGGTACGTTTTGGCAATGCAGCGGGAGCGATAGCAGCGTCCCGCATGGGCGCGCAGCCAAGCATGGGCACGCGATCTGAAATCGAACGTCTTTGGGAATCCTTAAAATGAAGAAGCTAATTTCAGGACTATTGCTCATCTTGCTTCTTTCCGGCTGCAACTCGGAATCGTCGAATTCGGCAGATGGAACGGGTTCGTCTACGGAAGTCAAGAAACCACGAATCGCACTGATCATGAAGTCGCTGGCCAATGAGTTCTTCTCGACCATGGCCGATGGTGCCAAAGACTACCAAGCCGAACATCCTGATCAGTTTGATCTTGTGGTCAACGGCATCAAGGACGAACGCGACATCAGCCGTCAGGTGTCTCTCGTCGAAGAAATGATCGCCACCAACGTCGATGCGATCGTGATCGCGCCGGCCGACTCAAAAGCCCTCGTACCTGTGCTACGTAGGGCTAAAGAGGCAGGCGTAGTCGTCATCAATATCGACAATCGCCTCGATACCGAGGTACTCGCCACGGAAGGAGTCGAAATACCTTTCGTTGGTCCCGATAACAAAGCCGGTGCGAAGCAAGTTGGCGCTTACCTGGCAGGTAAGATGGCGGCCGGTGATTCGGTGTGCATCCTGGAAGGCGTGCGCACTTCCTTCAATGGTCAACAACGGCTTGCCGGATTTCAGGAAGCGATGACCGATGCCGGAATTAAGGTCGTCGATCACCAGTCCGCCGAATGGGAGATGAGCAAAGCCAATACGATTGCATCCTCGATGCTCAGCGAGCACCCCGAAGTGAAAGCGATCCTGGCCGCGAATGATAGCATGGCCTTAGGGGCAGTTGCCGCGGTGAAGAGTTCCGGCCGAACCAACGACGTCATGGTCGTCGGCTTCGACAACATCTCGGCGGTTCAGCAGGCCATCAAGGACGGGAAGGTTTTGGCTACCGCCGACCAACATGGGGATCAACTGGCAGTTTATGGGATCCAAAACGCCTTGAAGCTGATTGAGGACCCCAATGCGGCGATCGAAGATGTCGAAACACCGGTCGATTTAATCACGCAGGAGTCACTTGCTCCGTGAACGAATCGACGTCGATCTTGCTGAAAACCACTGGCATCACCAAGCAGTATGGCGAGGCGTTAGTTTTGCGTGATGGCTCGCTGAGTGTGCGAAAAGGAGAGATCCACGCGCTCTTAGGAGGTAACGGGGCAGGGAAGAGCACCTTAGTGCGAATCATTGCAGGGCTCGTCACTCCGACTTCTGGTGAGATGACGGTCCACGGCCAGTCTTATACGCCCAAATCAAAACGAGAAGCAGAAGCGGCCGGGATTGAAATCGTTCAACAGGAATTCAATCTTATCCCGACGTTGAATGTAGCAGAGAACCTACTGCTGACCAGGCTTCCGACACTAGGCGGCGTCATTCGGCGACGAGAACTCCATCGCCAAGCTCGCGAGGCACTCGACCGATTCGATTTGCAGGATATTCCGACCGAATCAATCGTCGAGACCCTAGGCGTGGGTCAGCAACAGATGATTGAAATCGCAGCTGCGATGCATCGAAAGTGTCTCCTGTTAATCCTCGACGAGCCGACGGCCGCATTGAGCGCTGCTGAAGCCGATTCCCTGTTCAAGTGGCTCCACAAACTGCGGAACGAGGGTGTCGGCATCATCTATATCAGCCATCGCCTGGATGAAGTCTCGCGGATCTCTGATCGGATCTCGTTTTTGCGTGATGGAAGCATGATCGGCACGTATCCGACGGCAGAACTAACCACGAACGAAATGGTCGAATTGATGACCGGTGATCATCGGCATACTTCACCTTCGCACGCGACCAGCCAGCCGTGGGCTAGCGGCGAGTGCAGTTCACCAGCCAGCCTTGCCCTACGCGTCGAGAACATCTCTGGCGGCATGGTAGACGATGTCTCGTTTCACGTTCGACCAGGAGAACGTCTGGGGATCGCTGGCTTGGTCGGCTCTGGACGGACGGAATTGCTGCGTCTTATCTTCGGTGCCGACGTCGCTTCGTCCGGTTCTGTCTACGTATCCGGCGACGACACACCGAAACGGTTTCGCCATCCTCACGAGGCAGTGTCCGCCGGCATTGCGATGGTTACTGAAGATCGCAAAAAGAATGGATTGCTGCTTCCTCAATCGATACAGGTCAATACAACCCTGGCAGCCATGAGCCAACGATTCAGCCACGCTGGCATGATCCGATTTCACGCGGAGAGCGAAGCGACGGATCGATATTGTGAATCGATGGAAATCCGCTGTACCGACCGCAGGCAACTGACGGGCACTCTTAGCGGAGGGAACCAGCAGAAAGTGGTGATTGCTCGCTGGCTGGCAACCGATGCTCGCGTTTTCCTGTTCGACGAGCCGACGCGCGGAATCGATGTCCCGGCACGCCGGCGGATTTACCGCCTAATCGACAGCCTGGCAGCTGAGGGCAAAGGAATCGTGATCGTCAGTAGCGACCTGGAAGAGTTACTGGAAACCTGTGATCGAATTGCCGTGATGTCGAACGGCAAATTGGTTAAGACCTTCCAGCAACCGGACATGTCCCACAAGTTGATTATGCAAGCGGCGTTTTCCGGGTACCTTGAGCGGAGTGCCGAGGCATGAATCCAAAAGCCATCAAGGAAATGTTTTTGCAATATGGCGGGCTGTGCCTGGTGCTGGTCATCATGGTGGGCGTATTTAGCGGACTGAGCGAAAACTTCTTGCAGAGATCAACGTTCACGACCATCGCGAACCAGATTCCCGACCTGACGCTGGTGGCGGTGGGCATAACCTTCATTCTGGTGGTCGGCGGAATCGATCTTTCAGTCGGCTCGATTCTGGCACTTTCATCAGCCGTTTTAGGTGCGTTGATGGTTGACGCTAACTGGCCCCTGTGGTCTGCCATTCCCGCGTGTCTACTGACGGGTGCTATGTGCGGGCTATTCAACGGATGTGTCTCGGTGGGCTTCCGTATTCCTTCGTTTATCGTCACGCTAGGAATGCTCGAAATCGCTCGCGGAGCGACTAAGGTCGTTACCGATTCTCAGACGAAGTATATCGGATCGAAGGTCGAAGTGATTGCCGATCCGCTTCCCTATCTCCATTTATCGACAGCATTCCTGCTTGCGTTTTGTGCTGTGGTGTTGGGCCAATTTCTGCTTTCCCGAACCGTGTTCGGTCGTTACTGCATCGCGATCGGGACAAACGAAGAAGCCGTGCGTATGTCAGGCATTCGGACTGCTCCCTATTCCATTGCAGTGTTTACTTTGAGTGGACTTCTGTGCGGACTAGCAGGACTTGCCCAGACTTCTCGTCTCTCCAGTGCCGATCCCAACGCGGCGATTGGGCTGGAGTTGTTGGCAATTGCTGCCTGCGTGATTGGCGGAACCAGTTTGATGGGTGGCCGCGGCAGCGTCATCAGTTCGTTTATCGGGGTGTTGATCATTTCCGTCCTGCAAACCGGACTGGCCCAGATCGGCGTATCTGATGCCAACAAACAGATCATCACCGGAAGCGTGATTGTCGTCGCCGTCCTGATCGACTCCCTCCGCAACCGCTTCCGAACGTAATTGAAAACGACTCCTTGAAACATCTTTCTCCTCAAATCTTATACCTCGAGAGAAAAACATTCATCATGAAACCAATTACGACTCTGGCCATCGGGTTCATTTGTGGGATCAGCGTGATTGCCTCTCGTGTTGCCTATGCGGACGAGCGTCCGAATGTCGTCGTCATCATGACCGACGATCAAGGCTACGGTGAGTTTTCGTGCCATGGCAATCCCATTACCAGCACACCGAACATCGACCGCCTGGCCAAAGAAGGCGTCCGGTTGGTCGACTTTCACGTATCGCCCATGTGTACGCCCACTCGCGGCCAATTGATGAGCGGTCTGGATGCGTTTCGCAATGGAGCAATCAATGTCAGTAGCGGCCGAACGCTGCTGCGGCCTGAATTGAAAACCATGGCGAACATGTTTCGGGACGCAGGCTATCGAACCGGGCATTTTGGTAAGTGGCACCTGGGAGACAACTATCCGTTCAGGCCCGAAGATCGGGGATTCGACGAGGCACTCTGGTTCCCTTCATCACACATCAACAGTGTGCCTGACTACTGGGACAACGACTATTTCGAGGATACCTACATTCACAACACGAAACGCGAAAAATACCAAGGGTATTGCACCGATGTTTTTTTTCGCGAAGCAATCAAGTGGGCAGGCAATCCACAGGACGAACGTCCGTTCTTTGCATATATCGCGTTGAACGCGGCACACTGGCCTTGGTTCGTGCCAGATTCTTACCGCGATGCCATCCGAGACGCCTTGAACGCTCATCCGGAAGTCGTCAAATCACTTGGCCCCAACAAGAAAAAGGACCTGGTTAGTTTTTTGGCGATGGGGGCAAATATTGACGATAACGTAGGCCGCCTGGATGCGTTTCTGGAAAAGACGGGGCAGAAGGAGAACACCGTTGTCGTCTTTCTGACCGACAACGGTAGTACGATGGGCATTCACTACTACAACGCGCAGATGCGTGGCAACAAGACGACGCTGTGGGAAGGTGGACATCGCGTTCCATGCTTTATCCGCTGGCCCAACGGCATTACGAATCCTGGTGAGATAGTTGCCCTGAGTCATGTCCAGGACCTGATGCCGACGCTGGCCGACCTGTGCGGTATCAATCGTCACTTACCGGCGAAGTTAGATGGAACAAGTCTGCGTCCTTTGATCGATGATCGATCGAGCCGTTTGGTTGATCGCATGCTGGTGATTAACTATAGTCGGATGCCCACTTTTAAGGTGACCTATACGAACGATAATCCAGCTATTCCCCAGCGGGATGGGGCCTGTGTGATGTGGAAGCATTGGCGACTGATCGAAAATCGGGAGCTGTACAATGTCGAAACAGACATCCACCAGGATCATGATGTGGCGGCCCAAAACCCCGAAATTGTTGCCAAGATGCGTTCGCACCTCAATCGTTGGTGGGAAGAAGTCCGCCACGATGTCCTCGAACCTCAACGAGTCATCGTGGGAAGCGACGAGGAGAATCCCATTCTTTTATCAGGCTGCGAATGGCTGGATGTGTTCGTCGATCAACAGGTTCAGATTCGACGCGGCGTGCGCAAGAATGGTGCCTGGCATGTTCAGATCGACCAACCGGGACTATACGAGTTCGAACTGAGGCGATGGCCCCGAGAAAGCGGCCTGAAACTCGCTAAGGGATGCCAGGCGAAGCAGGTTACCGACGGAACCTTCGTCGCTGGCACCGCACTGCCAATCCACAAGGCAAAGCTTCGAATCGGAGATACGGTTTCGCCGATCGAAAGCCCAAATCAAGAGCAGACAGCTTTTCTGACGCGGCAGAACCTACGCAAGGGGCCGATCGAAATTCAGTCCTACTTATTGGATGAAAACGGCGACGAAGTCTGTGGGGCTTATTATCTGTATGTAAAACGCCTTCAACCTTAGAGGAGCAGGGCATCGTCTTGCGATTACTCTTCCCAGAAGTCTTTTAGCGATTCATCCAGCACATCGGGAAAAACACATTCTTCGTCAACATAGTGCTCGATCAGTTCAAATTCCGCATTCAGGACATGCTCGTAGACCTGAAAGAACTGGTCAGCATCGACCTCCAATGAAGCGTGCTCGTCATCGACTCGATATCTCAGCGGCTGGAGATCTTTATCAGAAATGGCGGCCCCCGCTGACCGATCTTCCAGCGGTGATACTGGTAAGATGAATATCGTATTCTCGTTTGCGGCGCCGCTTGCCGGCGTTGCGGGCAGGTTACTCGTTGAGGGAGCTAAATCACCGTCCGGTTCTCCCTCCAGCAGTGGCGAGGCACTGGCCCCGCTCAATGGAGAGGTCAAACCGGGCATGTTGACAAATCGATCGTTGGGTTTACTTCTACTATAGTGTTGAATCAGAAGGGCAAAATCAGAAATCCCAACACGTCCAGAGCGATCGTAGTCAAACCTGTAACTATCTGGATTAGAGCCATCGGTGAGCCTACCGTAGTTGCGGATGAAGAGCGCAAAATCGGAGATCCCAACGCGGCCGCTATCATCTGCGTCGTAAATCACAGGCGATAAATCAACCTGGGGGGTCGGCGCTGTTTTTAGGTCGACATTATCAACCACCAAAGCGGCCGAATTTAAGGCAAATCCGATATCTTCGACCAATGTCGGATACACTCCCGCGGCATCCATCGGGACGCCGATCAGATCTTCCGCATCCACATTCAGGGCAACCCGGCCAACCAAGACGTTTTCGCCAATGGAGTAGCCGGAAAGATCGACTCCTACCAGTGTGACGTCGGACGTGGCTGCATCCTGCCCCAGCGTTGTGTTAACCGCTGCGTCAGCCCCCAAGAAGTCAATCAATTCCGCAGTTTCATACCGAAGCGGCGACCAATCGAGCTGAACCGTCAAATCGAAGGGAACCGTGGGGATTTCGTCGCCAACGGTTACCCAGATGCCTGCGATTGCGTTTTGCCATTCATGCAAAACCTTGGGCGTCAGATCGATGGTGCGTACAGATCCAATCGCCCCACTATCACTCAGCGACGAGATTTTAACAGAGACCGAACTGTCCAGCTTGACTGTCACCTGAAAACTGGTTTCGACGAAATCGTTTTGGCTGTCGGTTGCCCTCAGCGTAATCACCGATGATCCAAAGCTGATCGTGGAAAACTCCAGTTCCAGGTCGTTATCGATCACTGCTGCCGTAACGACACCTGGATTGGAATTCTGGGCGACGGTAACGGTTAAGACATCCCCCATCGATGCGATGTCTTGGTCACGAAAGACATCGCTAACGTCAATGGATACTGCTGGATCGCCCAAGTCAGCTATAACCTCAGATATGGTTTGGTTGACTTCCGGCATATCATTCTTGTTGACGACTTCCAGCAGGAAAGTCTCCTCAACGAACAGATTTCCCGAGTCCGTAGCCCCAATAGTGACGGAAATTTCCGGCTCCACCTCGAAGTCGATGACGTTGCCTGATTTAAGTTTCAAGTCGCCATTGACTATCTCGAAGCGATTGTCCGAAATGTCGAATGAGTAAGTATCAGCGGAATCAACATCGTCCACCGTGATTGACGCTACCACCGCCGCGTCAACGTTCTCATCGAAAGTATTGGCCGACAATTGAATTCCGGTCGGCGGGTCGTTGATCGGCGTGACGTCGAGTGCAAACGCTGTCTCGGTTGTCTTATCACCATCCGATACCACCAGAGTGATCAGGGCAGATCCGTATTGATTCGCTGGAGGAGTGACCCTCACGGTACGATTGGCTTCGGTGCCGGTGATAACGATGTTGCCGTCAGGTACCAGGGCCTGATTGTCGGACGACGCGGAGACGATCAACAAATCGGTACTGGTTTCCAAGTCTCCGATCGTAAACGCGAGATCTCCGGTCGTCGTATCTTCGTCGATGTTGGTGTCATCAATCGCCGTGATGGTCGGAGCGTCGTTGACAGGTGTGACGTTCACGGTGAATGACTCTTCCGTAATCTTAACCCCATCAGAGACGACTAACGTGATGACTGCTGAGCCATTTTGATCTGCGAGCGGCGTCACCTTCACTGTGCGGTGGGTACCAGTGCCAATGATGATAATGTTCTCATCAGGAACAAGTGCCTGATCGTCGGAACTTGCCGTGACCACGAGTGAATCAGCACTCGATTCGGTGTCTCCTACCGTAAAGGGGAGATCGCCGGTCATCGCATCTTCGTCGATCGTCACGTCATCGACCTTGGAAATGGTGGGCGGATCGTTGGGAATCTGTACCCGTATGATCAGATTTCCAAAGTCCGTGATCGGAACGGCATTGCCCAAGCCATCGGAAAGGATGGTGTTCTCCGTTTCGCCACCCGTTGTGAAGTCGAGCGTAAGTAGGTAATCCCCTTCGGTGGTCGGGGCCGATACTTGGAAGGTTCCTAGGGCTGTTGTGGGCGGAGCCGGGATGCCCGAAAAACCAATGGCCGCGACGAAACGATCATCCTGCGTGTGATCGAGCGTGGAATCGACCGCCAACGAAAAGCTTTTGTCATTGTTGGTCCAGTTGGCCAACACCAGGGACGAAGCGGAATTGCCGAAATTAATTTGATAGCCGGTAATCGGTGTTTCAGTCGATTCGAGTTCGGCCGTCAAGTCGATCACTTGATCGGGAGCAACCGTAATGACCGTAGTACCGTTCTCGTCCGTAATCGTTCCCGCGGCGGCACCAGGCATCAAATCCAAGACGGCTAACAATGCCCTTTCTTCACACAGTTCAAAGCTCAGCACCTGCTGCTGACGTCTTTGTCGACGCTGGAGAGGCTGCAGGGACAATCCGTTAGTCATGGGGTCGCGTCGTATCATCGAGGGGGAAAGGACACATACGGGGTAAATATTGCATTATTACAGGGAATGTTCTTACTTTTTGAAAGGCGGATCAAGCTATCCACCCTATGTGAAAGCGGGCACTCACTTCTGAGTACCATCCTCTTCAATTTCTTAATTAACATGACCGCAATCGTACTGAACAATGATCCCTATTTAACTCGGAATCACTGCCGTTATCCACACGATTTCCATGCTTTTGAATGAAGGTGTTCCTAGAAGTGCGATCTGACGTTTCGCGTTGAGTTTGCTTCCCATATTCCTGGCTAGGATGTTCGGTATCCTTTCAGTTCCATGATCTCATCTAACAAATCGTCGTCGATGAACTCAACGTACGTGGCCCACGCACCGTCGACCTGCTGAGCGTGGGCATTCAACTTATCAATTGCCAATTCCGTTGACTCAAGGAGCAAAGCCAGTTGCGGTGGCGTGAAGGTAGGACCAATGAAAACGGGCTTAGGGACCGCCACCTGGCGTGGATCTCGGGACTCCTCCATTGGCCGACAGATTAGAGAAGTAACGGCCGAATCTGTCAGGTAGATAAAGGGACGCTCTTTGGTCTCCAACTTGGCGGCAATACCATCGGTTGCAGGGTCACTTACCAAGTCCGATTCAATTGAAGTCGCCGCGGGAACCATCCTTGTTACTGAGACACCATTGGCTGTGGTGGGGAAAGTTAGCGAACTCCCCAGAACCTGCTGAAAAAGATAAAAGTCCTGAATCGAAACTCCCGAATCCTGGTTCAGGTCAACGTAGGCAGGTGCGGAGGGGGGTTGGCTACCGAACCAATAGGAAATGGCTCCGAAGTCGGCCTCGGAAACGTTCGCGTCCCCATCGAAGTCGGCGCTGAGTTGGAAGAGACCGTTCTCACTTCCGCCCAAAATCATGTGAGCATCTCCAGCGATTCCGTCGGCATTGCCATCCAAAGCGACGCCAGAAAGACTCACGATTGAGGGAAGCAGTTCAATCTCGTAGACCCCATCTGGAAGCTTCAGACCTTGTAGATCGATCATCAATTTGTCGGCGCTGACATGTAGCTGACCATCGGCCAAGGTAATTATCCCTGCGGGATTGTCGTCGCCTGAAATTCCCAGATTGCGTAGGACCAGATCATTCGCATCAACATCAGCGATAGACTCACTGAATTGAACTTCAATATTCGCTAATCGGCTACGCTGTGTGGACCAGTCGGTAGTAGGTTGACCAGATAGCAGCGGAGCAGGATCGGTAATACCAACGTTTGTCGCGATCGATGTCACGACCGGCGGTGCTGTGCCTGTATACCGGTTGCCAAAATCAAGGCTATCAATTATTTCGTCCGGAGCCAAATTCACGTGGTAAACGGACGTATCGATGGGATTGGCCGCCGTTCCGAATAGCCGTAATTGCCACGAATCCAATGTCCCGACACTCCCCGACACCGGATCACGGACGGTCAACGTCCAGTCCCCAGCCGACAATTCGTCCCAGTGCCTTAGCGTCGTAAACACCCATCCGTTGTAGTTGTTGCTCGTGTCGCTGTGGGGTTCGGACAGGATTGATACGGTCCCATCAGGCGACCGCAACTCGACTTGCAGATCGCCTCGACGCGAGTGGGTGGCGCTGAACGTGACCTCGACAGACTCCACAAGAATATTCTCGGGAATGGTAACAGTGGTCGAAATGCCCGTTATCCCTTCGGTGATCGTCGAACCCACCGATAAGAGACCGGAATCGACCATGACTTCCGCACCTACCGTCGTCCAGGACTGGGCAAGCGCTACGGCGGCCTCAGCATCGACCATGCCAAAGCCATATTTGTGGTTGATCTGGTGGCCGCCACCGTTGGTGCTCCAATCGCTGTCCCCTTGATCGTTGACGGCAGCGGAATTGGCCAGGATATGCTGAACATCGCGCCAAGTAAGCTGGGGATTCGCTTCGAGCATGAGCGCGACTACGCCGGCAACCAGTGGCGAAGCGGAAGACGTGCCGCCGAAGCCGTTGGTGTAGTTTCCCGTACTGTAGCCGTTTGATCCCACCAGATCCGTCGTCGTGATTCCAACCGTGTTACCATTGGAAGGAGCGGTTATAAGAATCGATGCCCCCGGTTCGCTATAGTACGACTGGATTCCGTTGTGATCGACAGCCGCGACGGCGATCGTATACCGCGAACTGGCGTAGCCGTCGTAGTTGACGTTATCGTTGTTGGTAAGCCCGTTGCCAGCCGCCCACACATATATGTTCCCCAGACCACCTCGCCCAGAAGTGACACCTTTATACAAAGCCAATACCGTCTGTGGACCTGGGCCTGACAGCTGCGCACCCGAATCAGCAGGTCCCCAACTATTGTTGTAGACATCGATGAACTGCGACTGATAAGTAAGTCCAGTAGCTTCCTGAGAGTCGGTGACCCCGGCGGCCGTTAGACGAATCCCTGCAAGAGAAGCATTCGGGGCAACGCCACTTCCGCCCTCGTTGTTTTGGAAAGAAGCCGCCGCGACACCAGCAACCGAAGTTCCATGCGGATCAGCGGACGAGGGAGTCGGATCACTGTCGTTCCCGTTGATGTCGATGCTATATTCTGCCAGATACTGATTCGTCAGATCAGGATGGGTGTGCTGGAGACCATCGTCGACAATACCAATGATCACGCCGTTTCCGGTGATTCCCGCGTCCCAGACACCTGAAATGTTAGCATCGATACCAGCCGTGCCGCCACTCTGGCCCGTGTTGGAAAGGTGCCATTGATCGACGTACAACGGGTCGTTCGGAACAAGCCGTGACGTGTATTGATGCGTTGTATTCGGCCAGAACACGTCAATTGCCGGCACCGCTGACAAAATTTGCAATGCCTGCTGCGCGGCCTTCGAACTGCCGGGATTCCAGAGGAAAGCATTGGTCACTTCCGCAATCGCGTTGACGGTACCTCCCAGCACTTCGACCAGTTGCTCGCCGCTCCAGTGGCTACTTATCCACCAGGTATCAGGCGAGTCTTCTCCCTCGCTTGACATCTGCTGAATGCTGGAAGACGTCGGCGCATACACATTCTCGGCAGCACGAGCGAAAAGGGGGGATGGTGCGGTGCTACCTGGATAGGTCTGTTCCCAATTGGTTGGAAGCCATTGAGCTATAACGTAGCTGCCCGGCGCGAGGTCGGTGAACTCATAGAGCCCTTGCGAGTCAGTTACCGCAGTCGGCTCGCCGGAATCCAGAATGCGGTTGTCGGTCAGGTCAAGATAGACCGTCCAATTTGCGAGGTACGGTTCGCTCGAATCAACGGCCTGGTTGGCGTTCTGGTCCTGCCATACACGGCCTCGCAGCGTTCCCGGCAGCATCTGATTGCGAAAATCAACATTCGGCGTCGTCACCCCATCGGCAACGGCCACCACCTGCGCCGCGTCATTTGCAGGACCAAGTTGCCGCCAACCCGCCTCGACTACCTGACGGATCGAATAACTTCCGGCATCGAGCGAATCAATGACGAAATCCCCGTTTAGGTCCGTTGTTTGGAATTGTTCTCCTGTCAGGAAAGTCAGCGACCATCCTGTGACCTGACCCGTATCAAGACTCGCATGGTCGGTTACGCTCAAAGTCCAAGTTCCATTAGGATTCAATCCGTCGAAGTCGGATAGCGATCCCTGCGGCCGAAACGTGCCCGTAAATGGTGGCGAACCTGCGGTAATGGCGAGTACGGCCTCGTCGTCCAGCGTTGTTCCCGTAAAGTTGTTTCCACTTCCACCAATCCGATTGAACAGCAACACACTTTCGCCGGTAGGAGCAATCAGAGAGACTTCGAGATCGCTGTCGTACGTATGACTGATGTTGAGCGTGATATTTACATCGGAAATGATGCCGGTTAGTCCAGAGACGCTCAAATTGGACGATACAGTATTGTTATCGGTGATCGAGACCGGGACATTCGTCGAGGAAATGGGGGCATAGTTCGCTTCATCAAACTGCCCGTTGTCGTTCTCGTCGACATAGACCTTCCATCCACTTAGCCCGGTTTCGCCAACATCTTGAACTCCGTTGCCATTCGCGTCGTCCCATACCTTTCCCGATATCGCGCCTGGATCCGCATTGATGGTCAATTCTCCGTCGGGGATGACCGACCTATTGCTTTGATTGCCGACGGTCATCACGTCTCCCGTAACGATGATGCAGCGTTCGGAATCAAGCTCAACGACTGGCGATGACTCGTCGATTGCGGGGATCTCGCGTGCCAGGCGATCGTTGAAAAGTCCCGCGGGAACCACAGGCGAGTTCTTCGTGAGCGCTAAGACATTGTTTTTGATCTGCACGTCGGTCAGGAGCGTGCTTCCCATAAATGGCGACAAATCGGGTAGATCAAACAAAACTGCCAGGATCAGATTCCCATCCGTCGAAGCATCCACGGTACCGCTCTCATTCACATCGAGAGTGCCTGCGGAGCGCAAATCGATCACGTTTTGATGAATCTGTTCCACCGTCAACGTCGACGATCCTTTGAAGCTACTTAAATTACTGGGTGGCAAGTCAAACAAGGTCGCCAGGATCAGATTCCCATCGGTCGAAGCGTCTACCGTACCATCTTGATTGACATCGAGCGGCGCATATGTCGGCGCGAAGTCGTCCGTTACGATCTCTCCGTTGGCCGTTGCCGCGTCCAATTGAGCACCAATGGGATTGGTGAGAGTAACGACGAACGATTCATCCGGTTCGATTTCGGTATCCCCTGACACTTCGATCGAGATCGTCTTCGATGTCTCTCCCGCAGAGAAGGGCACACTGCCCGCAGGGAAGCTACCACCGAAGTCCGCGGAATCAGCCGGATTGGTGCCCAACCCGGCGACTTCGTAGTCCACGGATGCCGCTCCGGATAAATCGCCTGTACGCGTCACCGTGAATAAAAAAGATTTAGTTCCGCTATCACCTTCTGTGAGAACGGCATCGGTCGCGGCAATCGAAAGTTCAGAGTCATCGTTTCGGATGATTGCCTGAGCAGTGAGGTCTGCGTCGAGCGTTGCATTGGCAGGGTTTGAGAGCGTAATGACAAATTCTTCATCCGATTCCACCAAGAGGTCCCCTACAACCTCGATCGAAATCGTCTGTTCGGTTTCGCCAGCGAGAAATGCAATCGTCCCTGTAGGAAGAATGCCATTCGCGAAATCTGATGCGCTGGCAGGATTTGCGCCACTTCCAATAACGGCAAAATCAACCGATGAAGTTCCACTCACGTCACCTGAGCGGTGCACCGTGAATTGATAGATCTTGCTTCCCGAATCCCCTTCAAGCTGGTCCGCAACCGTTGGCTCGATCTTAAGAATTGGGAGCGCGTCTTCGCCTCGGATGTAGAGGTCACCAAAACTATTGACGGCAATGGGATCTGGGCTGTCCTTTCCCAGGAACATCGTTTGGAATATGCCACTGCCGCTTGAGTCTGCCGACAAGAGATAGACACCGGGTGTTGCCGGTACCTCTACCTCGAAAGTACCCAGCTTTACCGGAAGTGCGAAAGACGTACCGACCAAGTCGGCTCCGGCAGCCACAAATAAATCTGCCGCCGAAGAGTCAAGATTGTTGTCCAGCGGCACTTGCCAGGCAGGATCCGCTGTCCAGTCGCGGAGCTGGAGTTGGCCGGAATCGATGGAGCTGTTAAGCAAGTTGAGTTGGAAACTGGTCAGTTCATCTACCAAACCCTGCAATCGAACGGAGAACTGAAGCACACTCCCAGGGCTTGTGGTCAGAATCTGGAGACCATTTTCCTCCGAAACGGTACCTGCCGATGGTACAAAGCTCAAGTCGACCGCCAGCAGGCGGCGTTCTTCTAACGCCTCGAAAGTACCAAGCCGACCAAGGGTGGAATGACTCCACCGTGCCGCTGGCCTGTTTCGACGACGTGTGACTGACATGCGACGTTTCCGATGAGGGGTGTTTGAGACGGTCGTTCGTGTTTCCTTGCGACTAACTCGACACAAGATCAAGTCGGATCGCGCTTCCTGCTACATGATCAACTTCACGAAAGTGGGCCTTCTACCACGCGAAATAGCCGTCGGCATCAACTACTTCAAGAAAAGATTCCAATTCTTCCTGCTCAACAAGAACGTCAAACTCTGGTTCACAAACCTGGCTCATCACCGCATCAATGACTTGTTGGTCCGGAAGTGGTGGGGGCAATTCTTCATCGCTCGAGCTAGCCAGGTCTAATTCCGAATCTTCTTCAATTTCCGCGCCGACACTTACCCTTTTGCGATTGTTCGACAGGACGACAAGTGCGATGGGAGGCTGCATGATTGGACCCGAAACGGGTTCCCCGTCCAACAGCCTTCCTGTCGAAGACGCAGCGTATTGCGTCGTTTGGTCAGCCGTAGTTGACGCAGTTGCTACCTCTAACTCAGTAGAACTCTCAACCGTTTCGAATGGTTCACTGCTGAGGGCAAGAGTTCGACCGGACTGTGCAGCGAGTACTTCGGGCGGGAAAGTCAACTCGACACCGAAGTTGGCCACGTAGCCTGAGAAGTCAAGAATGTTGATTGCCCCCGACTGATTCAGGTCGACGTACTGCGGGGCCTGATCGGAACCAAACCAATAGATCGGGGTAGCTGAATCGAGAATATTAACGCCCCCGCTGCCGTTGTAGTCGCCGGTAAGTTTGAACAACTTGTTCACCACACTTCCCACTTCGACAAACGCGTCTCCCCCATGGGTGTCCTTGTCACCATCGAGGCTGTTGCCCAGCACGTCGGTCACGGTAGGCAACACGTCGAGTTGATAGATCCCATCAGAAAGCTCGTAGGGAGCAAAGATGATCGTCAGGGTGTTGCCATCTACCGAAAGCTGACCATCGGTCAACGTGATCACCTGATCGGCATAGACATCGGCATCAATGCCCAAATTCGTCAGTACCAGATCCGCCGCAACCACTTCCGCAATGGGTTCATCGAAAGTAACCACGATATTTCGCACGTCGCTTCGCTGCGCTGTCCACCCCGCGGGTTGTGCGCCCGTCGGGAGGTCCACCGGATCGACCAAATCAACATTTGCCTCGATGTTGGTAACAGTCGGCGCGGTGCCGTCCAGGTGAATGACAACATCTCCATAGTCGACAATTAGTAGCGACTGACCATTGAGGTTACCAATTGTCGTGTCGGACGTTTCTTGTCCTGTAAGTTTGTCAAGCGATAGCAAAATCCCCTCGGGCCCGATGCCTGCGGCCGAAGGTGTTGAAAGTTTAAAGGTACCCAAAGCGACCGGTGTGATCTTCGACTGCAAGTTCGCTGCGGCAACCAGGGTATCAGACGGCGTGGATAGACTACTATCAACAGGAAGTGAAAACGCTGTTGACCAATCACTCAGCGCTAACAGGCCAGCTCCCAAGTCCGATTGGGCGAAATTGAGTTGGTAGCTGATCAGGTCGATAGCAGGCAGCTTGTCGGCATAGACTGTGACAAAGTACTCACGATCAGCAGCCAGAACGACTTCATCCAGCTGCGAAAACTTGCCCATGCCAGGCACATCAAATTCGAAGAATAACTCAACTCCATCGGACGAGACCGTTATCGCAAACTGCTCCGTTGTATTTGACGAACTATCTGCCACGGTCACCGTGATATTCGCGACTCCTTCTTGGCCAGAAACTGGAGTTGCCTGGATAGTCCGATTGGCCCCGGTATCTGAGACGACAATCTGCGAATCAGGCAGCAGTGCTTGATTGTCCGATACAGCCGAGACGACCAGCGTGTTTACGTCGTCGTCGATATCTCCGACCGCGAATGGCAACTGTGGAGTAGCACCGTCAAGGCGGATCGTTACGTCGCCAATCGCGGTGATGGTGGGCTTGTCATTGATTGGATTGACCATGACCGTTAAGTTCTCGGTCGTCGTATTCGTGCCATCGAAGACCGATACGGTAATCTCCGCCGATCCCGAGGCATCGGCGGCCGGGCTGACTTCAACCGTACGATTGGCCCCAGATCCTCCGAAGACGATGTTTTCATCAGGCACCAGGGACAGGTTATCGGAGGATGCCGTAATGACGAGGGAATCAAGGTCCGTGTCGAGGTCTCCGAGCGTAAAGGCAAGGGCACCGGTAGTTCCATCCTCATCAATCACCTGATCATCAATAGCCGTTATCGTAGGAATTGCGGTGTCGTCGTTGAGGATGGTTCCCGTTACCGTTTCGGTTTGAATCGTTGCCCTGGCGGGATTCTCGAGCGTGACGGTAAACTCTTCATCCAATTCGAACTGCGTATCACCGCTAACAGGAACTGTGATCGTCTTCGAGGTCTCTCCTGCCGCGAATGTGATCTGGCCGTTTGGCAAGCTCCCGCCGAAGTCAGAAGCGTCGGCAGCGTTTGTGCCACTTCCTGTAATGGTATAGTCGACCGTTGAGCTTTCGCTGGTGACTCCCGACCGGATAACATTGAACGTGAAGTCGGTTGTTCCACTATCGCCTTCATTTTTGTTGGCATCGGTTGCAACGACACTCAGCATGGGAGGGACTGAGACCAAAGACGATTGAGCTTTAAACTCATATGGCAAACCCGACGAGGGATTGGTGCCGGGACTGCTGCTTGTAAAGTTGACGGAAGTCTGCCCTGAAAAGCCCAAGGCCGTCGTGAAATTGGCTGTATAAAGCGTCAGCGGTTGACTTCCGGACGACGGCCATCCCCCATCGACCTGGATTAAATCGTTCCAAACGGCCGTCAGATACTTGTCGGTAGTCGGGTCGTTGTCTAAATCGGAAACGTCATCCTGCAGTGTTACCGTGTCGGGGTTGAAGAAGATATCTTCCGTAAACGTTCCGCCAAGACCGTCGAACGTCAGCTTGGTGGAATCGAAATGCATCCGGAGACCAAGCCCCGAAGCCAACGCATTCAATGGGTCGCCGTCAACGTCGAGCGTCTGATACTGAACTGGAATATCGAGTGCCGTCGATGGTGCCGCAATGGCATCGTCGGCCCATACGAACTGCATCTCTCCTGTCAGCAGCAACCGCAATTCGCAGAGTTCAAGGCGAAGGCCTCGCCAACGCTTACGATCCGTCCGCTTGTTGCTGCGACCTGAAGACTTAACTCGCTTGATCAATGCGCATCTCCCGCTAATACGTCCAAGCTCAAGTGCGTTAATTTATCTGATTGGTTGCGACTTGCCGAGCACTTTCCAAGGAAGTTTTCCACCTGACTATCCACTGCCAATGGCGCATCTCACTGCGTTATGGAGCTTCGACTCCTGATACATAGATCAAGGAGGCAAGGAAAACACATCAAGTCGAAGCGTGGCCTGAAATCAGATTGCACACGCATCTGCAGTACCGAAGCGGTATGTGATGTACTCCTCCTGGTGCCCTCATGGGAATTCCGATCGCGGGGAAATGCGGAGTCGACAGATTTGCGTTACCGAAAGGACGTTGCGTCAAGCACCAAAGGTGTTGATAATCTCTCGGGTTAGCCCCTTCTGCTGAGCGAAGCCTGATAACGATTCCTTGTCTTGGTGATTCATGATCCTGTGTTCTTCGAGCCAATCCGGATGTGCGTTGCGTACATCTGGATTGCGTAACCGACGGCGCATTCTGCATCAGAGTGTTCGCTTCGAAGTTCTTGAGTCTCGAGACCTCTTGTCGGTTGCTCCCCAAGAACCCAACTTTGTCGTCTTTGAAGCTACGTCCGAATCGGTTTGCGTACCGATCAGCTCAGCCGCAGCAAAAGCGGCACTTTTGGAGTCTTCAAGTAGTCGTTACGAACAACGTGTCGTCGAAGCAATTGGATCCCTGACGACGACCAAGTCGACCGCGGCGATCTACTCGGACAGTAAGCTTTGGTCCACCGAAGAGGTGGGGATCTTTCCATCCCTGGAACAGTCAGCGTCGTTGATTCATCTCGACGACTATCGGACAGACCCACGTTTTAGTTCCGTCGATGGGTCAGGGTTCGCAACCGTTATTCTGGATACAGGCATCGACCTGGACCATCCATTCTTTGGCCCAGACTCCAACGGCGACGGCGTAGCCGATCGAATCGTTTACAGCTACGATTTTGCCGATAATGATTCCGATGCGAGCGACGTTAATGGGCACGGATCAAACGTTTCCAGTATCGTGGCCTCTTCAGACGCTACGTATACAGGGGCAGCGCCCGGCGCTGACATCATCCATTTAAAGGTGTTCCCTGACAGCGGAAGTGGAAGTTTCGGGATGGTCGAATCGGCCCTGCAGTGGGTCGTCGCCAATGCTGCGACATATAATATCGCGAGCGTTAATATGTCGCTGGGAGATTCCCAGAATCACGCCTCCAACCAGCAACTCTATGGAATAAGTGACGAACTTGCGGCTCTGGCCGCACTGGACGTCATCGTAGTCTCGTCCTCGGGAAACAGTTTCTATACCTTCGACAGCGTTCAAGGTGTGGGGTACCCGGCAGCGGATGCGAACTCGTTGTCGGTCGGTGCGGTTTATGACGGCGACGTTGGTAGTTTCAGCTATTCCAGCGGCGCCGTTGCCAATAGCACCGGCAGCGGGCGGATCACTCCGTTCAGCCAGCGCGATTCGCAGCTAACCACGATCATGGCCCCAGGGGCGCCGATTACAGGAGCGGGAGCTAATGGCAACCTGCTGACGCAACACGGCACAAGTCAGGCGTCACCGCAGATCTCGGGAATTGCGGTGCTCGCTCAGGATCTGGCGTATGACGTCCTCGGTCGCAGGCTGACCGTGAGCGAATTCGTGGACCTGCTCCGCTCTACGGCATCGCAAGTGATGGACGGTGATGACGAAGACGACAACGTCACCAACACAGGCCTGACGTTTCCCCTTGTGGATGCTCTGGCATTAGCCGAGGCAATTCTCGATCTGGGTGGACCCTCCTCGCCGACCCTCACCATTACCGCCACCGATGCCATATTGAGCGAGGGAGATGACGGAGACCTCACCAACTTCACATTCACCGTGCAGCGCACAGGCGACCTAACCGCTGAATCAACGGTCGATTTCGCCGTTGCGGGAAGTGGGGCGGCACCGGCCAATGCGGATGACTTCGGCGGCGAATTTCCTTCCGGTACACTGACATTCGCCCCAGCAGAGGCGACCTATGTCCTGACGATTCAAGTAACAGGTGACACAGAAGTCGAGCAGGACGAACAATTCCAGATTATGCTGTCCAATGCCACTTCCGGTACTCTCATCGCCGAGGAGACTGCAAGTGGAACCATTCTTGCCGATGATTCTATTGTGGATATCGTTCCCCTTGATGCCGAAAAGCCCGAGGGAACTGGAGGAAGCACTGAATTCCAGTTCACCGTGTCGCGCACCGGAGATACCTCGCAGGCCTTGTCGGTTGACTATTCCGTAGCGGGAACAGGGACCTTCCCGGCGGATGCAAGCGATTTTGGAACCGTATTCCCCTCGGGCACGGTTGAGATCCCAGCGGGAAGCACATCCGTAACACTTGTGATTCCGGTTGTTGCTGACCTGACGTTGGAAGACGACGAACAATTTATCGTGACTCTTGGCACTCCAACTGGGGCAACTCAGCAGGGGATTGCCGCAGCAACCGGTACCATTTTCAACGACGATGGTCGAGTGAGCATTGCTCCCGACCATGCCGCCGCAAACGAAGGGGACTCGGGGACTCAGGAACTCACGTTCACCGTGACACGAGACGGTTCAACGGCAACCGAGTTTCAAGTCAACTATGTCGTCGTTGGCGTAAGCGAACATCCGGCCGATGGCGCGGATTTTGGCGGCGCGATGCCCTCGGGGACGGTAACGTTTCTCGCCGGGGAAGTTACCAAGACGATTACGATCTTCGTTTCCGGGGATCCCATCTTAGAACCAGACGAGCAATTCGAAGTACATCTTACAGCAGCGACCGCAGGGTTCAGCATCGCCACCGATTCGGCTACCGGAACCATCTTGAACGACGATGCATCTCTGTCCTGGGCAGCTTCATCACTGTCTCAATTCGAGGGTAGCACAGGTCCTACTCTACTCACCTTTGAGTTGCTGCGAAGTGGAAACCTCGACCAAATCGTCACGGCGGACTACACCATTGCCGGGAGCGGCAGCAATCCGGTCACGGCCGACGACTTTGGTGATTCGCAACCTGGCACTGAATTTCCTGCAGGTACCGTCACATTCGCCGTCGGTGAAGCCAGCAAACTGATTAGCGTTTCGATCTTTCCCGACGTGGTGATTGAACCTGACGAAGAGTTTTCCATTACTCTCTCGAATTTAACCTCAGGCCTTGGTCTGCTCTCCGGCACCGCGATCGGTTCAATCCTGGATGATGATGCGGCTCTCGAAATAGTCGCTACGATCGCCAATGCCGCCGAGGGGAATCTTCATGCCTTTTCGATTCGACGATCTGGCTACCTGGACACCGTACAAACTGTCACCTGGGGAGTCTCGGAAGGAAATAGCAATCCCGCCAACGCATCAGACTTTGCTGGTATTTTCCCGAGTGGCTCGGTAAGCTTCAATCCTGGTCAAATGTCGAAACTGATTTCTTTTAGTTCCAGCATCGATTCCATTGCGGAGCCTGATGAGCAATTTGTCGTCACACTCAGCTCTACCAGTGGGGATGCTCAAATCAGCGGTGCGACAGCGTCCGGTACCATCTTGAATGATGACCAGATCGGCAAGCAATTCGCGCCTCTCGATATCAATCAGAATGGAACGGTCGATGCTTCGACCGATGGTAATCTCATTCTGGCCGTGCTCTCTGGATTGCCCGAATCTTCGCTATCTCCGTATCTGGGGTCGACGATTTTGATGGCTCCTGAGGTCTTTCAGAACGTCGAACAGGTAGGACTTCTGCTGGACGTCAATGAGGATGGAATCGTCGATGCCGCGACCGATGGAAACTCGATTATCAGCGTTCTATTTGGGCTGCCCGAAACTAATTTGATCGCGTTCAAGGGAACATCGTCGTTGAGCTCAGCCCAGATCCAGGAAAACGTGCTTGCCTTGACAGTCGTTCCCCAACCGAATTCTTCAGCTGCGGTCATCCAGTCGGACGTGATCCCTGAAAGTGAGCCAACTAACGGCGGGAACCAAGCGAGCGACTATTTGCTCGGCTTGAGCACTTTTATTGCCAGTCGCAATGAAGACATCCCGGCAGCGCCCGTCGAACTTGTGGACACCAAAGTAGTTGATGATCTATTCCAGGATCTGGGGTTTACGAATTCGTCGAAAAACATTGATCCGCTGATATTGGAGATGCTGACAGCGGACGGGGACCGGTTTTGCTTGACGAGATTGACCGACGATGAAGCGGAACTGGCTGACGGAGAAGTGGGGCGTTACTTCGATTGGTAATGCCACTGTTCGGCTAATTCTATGAGGTTTCCCCCTTCAGGCGTTAAGTCGGCAAGTTGCTCTGATCCGCGATCAAGCTAGAATTCTACAGATTGGTACATCACGCCAAGGAGATCATTATGGGTCGCAGTATTGAAAAGCTAATTGACCAACTCTGGGATTCCTATCAGAAGATTAATCCCCAGGCCGATCAAATTCATAAGCTGCTTTCGGATCGTGGCGAAACCATCGTGAACGACCATATTGCGTTCCGGACATTTCAGGATCCGCGAATAGGTATCGATCAACTTGCGATTCCCTTTCTCGAAGCTGGCTACCAGCCAGCGGACGAGTACCACTTCGAGACAAAGAAGCTTTTCGCCAGACATTTTCAGCACAGCGACCCGGCACTTCCCAAAGTCTTCATCAGCGAGCTATTGCTCAATGAGTTCTCTGGCGAGCTTGGGGACATTATTCAGCGCATGCTTGAACAGCTACCGGAAATGGAATCGCTCTCAGAGCCACTGTGCACCGCCGGTCGACTTTGGGAGGTACCCTTCGCCCACTACGAAACGTTAAGCGAGCAAAGCGAGTATGCAGCTTGGATGGCTGCCCATGGATTCTGTGCGAATCATTTCACTATCTTCGTCAACGCCCTGAAGACCATCGACTCCCTGCAAGATCTGAACTCGCTGCTCGTGCAAGAAGGGTTTGCGTTGAATCAAGAAGGTGGAGCCATCAAGGGATCGCCAGAGGTCTACCTGGAACAATCGTCGACGATTGCCTCGGTCGTGGATGTTCGCTTCGCAGACGGAGTCCACGCCGTGCCGGGCTGCTACTACGAATTTGCCCGACGTTACCCTCTTCCAAACGGTTCCCTCTTTGAAGGATTCGTTGCCAAAAGTGCCGATAAAATCTTCGAAAGTACCGATAAAAAGCTGCAAAACTAGCAGCCGCCATTACGGGAAGAGGCCTCGACGCAGCTTTGCTTCGGCAACTCTTTCGATTCCCTCGATGAGCGCAGCCGTGCGGAAATCAAGGTTCTGCTTCTCGCTACGTCCAAGGGTCCGCTGAAACGCATCGACCAAGATCTTCTTGAGCCGAGAGTTGATTTCGTCCAGGGTCCACATGTAATTCTGCGTTCCCTGAACCCATTCGAAGTACGAAACGGTCACCCCGCCCGCATTACCGAGCACGTCCGGAACGACGAAAATCCCTCGGTCCTTGAGAATTTCGTCCGCCTCAAGCGTGGTGGGACCGTTGGCACCTTCAGCAACCATCCTGCACTGCAGCTTCTCGACGTTGCTGGCTGTGATCTGATTCTGCAGCGCACATGGTGCCAGGATATCGCACTTCAGCTCCAGTAACTCGTGATTGGTTACTTCTTCAGCGTGCGGATATCCTTTAAGGACTCGATTGTCCTCAACGTATTGAAGCAAATCGGCAACAGAGAGTCCTTTGGGATTGTAAAGCCCCGTCGAGACGTCGCTCACACCGATCACCTTCGTCCCCAGTTCTTCCAACAGCCGAGCCGTGTTACTACCGACGTTGCCGAAACCTTGAACCACTGCCGTGGCTCCTTGCATCGGCATTCCCATAACCTTGGCGGCCTCCTCAATGACGTACACGAGTCCGCGACCGGTAGCTTCACGTCTCCCCAGCGAGCCTCCCAGTGCCACTGGCTTTCCGGTCACGATGGTCGGAACTGAGTACCCCAGTTGCTGGCTGTAAGTGTCCATTAGCCAGGCCATGACCTGCTCGTTCGTGCCCATATCAGGGGCTGGAATGTCCTTCTCAGGGCCAATCATTTCGATGATTTCCATTGTGTATCGTCGCGTCAATCGTTGCAATTCGTGCCCAGTAAGGTCGGTTGGATCTATGCGGACACCCCCCTTGGCTCCACCAAAAGGAAGACGCATCAGCGCACATTTCCAGGTCATCCACATCGCTAAGGCAGACACTTCGCCGAGGCCGACGTCTTCGTGATAGCGAATACCACCCTTCGTTGGTCCCATCGTCAAGAGGTGCTGCACTCGATAGCCAAATACGGTCTCGACATGGGTATAACGATCTTTGCGAAAAGGCAACGTAACCACGAGTGTCCGCTGTGGAAACAGAAGCCGCTCTCGCAAATTCTCATCGAGGCTCATGATCTGAGCCGCTTTCAAGAATTGTTGCTGTGCCAGGTGCAGCATGGGGGAGTTCCACTCCTGCTGCTCGGCATGGGTGCGCTTTACGGCCAGCTTCAAAGAACGGGCCAAGCGATGTCCATCGATCTTTCCCTTCACCAGGTAATCCTGGGCACCCGCTTCAACGGCCTTGGCAGCCAAGGATAGGTCGTCGTTGCCCGTCAGGACGACCACTGGGATGTTCTCGGCAGCGTGGTGCATCCGCAGGAAGGTCTGAAGTCCTTCGCTGTCGGGAAGCGTAAGATCGAGCAGAATTGCGTGAGGGCGATTCTGCGCCAGGTAATTCAAGCCTGCTTCGAGACGATCGACGCCGTAGATGGTGAACTTCGTATCACCCGTTTCAGAGAGAAGCTCCTCGATCAGCTTAGCCTGGAGTGGATTATCTTCAACGACAAGAACAAGAATTTCCGACATCGCTGGCTCCTGTCAAAGTCGGCTGGAGTGTCGACAGGTTAAAAATCGACGCGCTTCCGCTAACATTCTATGGCGAAGGATACTCTGTGGCGCGTAAAATCTCTAGTAACTCTTTTCGGCAGGATGGCCATGGCACTGGAATCGGAAGTTCAAACCATCTTAACCCGCATCCAATCCCAGCGGGATGAAATGCTACGTCAGCTGGTGCTATGGGCTGCTATCAACTCTGGCACTAGCAATCTGACTGGTCTCCACCAATTGGGCGGTCTGGTTCTCGACGAACTTCGTACCATTTCCGATGACGCCCAGGCAATTTCTGTCCCCCCGCAACTGGTTGTTGACCAGCATGGCGATCTCAAGGAACGCGTCATCGGAGATGTCCTTCTGGGGGTTCGCCGAGCCGGTGCCCCTCGGCAAGCTGTATTGTCGATTCATCTGGATACCGTCTATCCGGCAGAGTCACCATTTCAAAAGGTCAAGCAAGATGGTGATCTTCTGCACGGCCCAGGCGTGGCCGATGCCAAAGGTGGGTTGGTTGTCCTTTTGTGGGCGCTAAAAGCGTATGAGGAATACGTCGAATCGACTGGCAATGTAAATCTCGGATGGAAAGTCATTCTCAATAGCGACGAAGAAATCGGGTCCCCGGCATCGCGTGAAGTCTTCAGCGATCACTGCCAAGGGGCTGATTTTGGACTCTTGTTCGAACCTTGTCTGCCCAACGGTAGTCTTGTCGGGCAGCGGAAGGGCTCAGGCAACTTTGAAATTGTTGTCCGCGGGCAAGCCGCCCATGCCGGCCGTGAGTTTCACAAGGGGCGCAACGCGATTGTTGCTGCGGCACGGGTTGCCCAGAAGCTACATGCCCTGAATGGACGTTGGAAAGAGACGACGATCAATGTCGCCAAGATTGACGGAGGCGGGCCTACGAATGTCGTACCTGACACAGCCGTGGTCCGGTTTAATGTGCGCTACCCGGCCGTGGATATCGAGGACGCTTTGAATGCCGCGCTAGATCACATCGTCGAAGAAACGGAAGAAGGCATCACCTTGATCCGGCATGGCGGATTCTTCGCGCCCCCCAAGCCGATGACGAAAGAGTATGAATCGCTACTTAAGATAGTTCAAGCCAATGGTAAGACACTTGGGCTGGATCTCTCGTGGGAGTCGACCGGCGGCGTTTGCGACGGCAATCGTTTGGCAGCTCTCGGCGTGCCGAATATCGATACGATGGGGGTCCGTGGCGGCAACATACATTCTCCGCAGGAATACATGCACTGCGACAGTTTGATTCAGCGAACGCAACTCACATTTCTCACACTGATCACCCTCGCAGAATGATTTCGACAGGCCGATGCAGCCGCGAGGGAGTAAAATGAAGTACAGAACTTACCTGCGAAGGAGGCTCGATGGATTCCAAATCCCTGACTGCCCAACAGCTTTTGTCCGATCCCCGTGTTACTCAGGCAACCGAACTTCTAACGGCAGCATTGGCGGAACACTCTGCCAAGCTAAGTGCCCGCGGCCCCAATGTTGAACTGTCCGAACCGTATCAGAAGTGGCTCGATTCGTTTGCCGAGTTGCGCGGAAACTCGCTGTTCTTTCCCTATCTTGGTAGTGGAGCAGGGCAGGGCGCGCTGGTGGAACTCGCCGATGGAAGTGTCAAGTACGACATGATCACTGGGATTGGCGTCCACGCCATGGGGCACGCGAATCCGGAGCTTTTGCAGGAACTTATCCCGGCCATATTGTCCGATACCGTCATGCAGGGAAACCTGCAGCAGAACACGGAATCGCTGCTGCTGTCGATGCAGCTGGTAACGCTCGCCAATCAACACGGTGCTTCGCTTGACCACTGTTTCCTTTCAAGCAGCGGCGCAATGGCCAACGAGAACGCATTCAAGATCATGTTCCAACATCGAACAGGATCAAGCCGCGTATTGGCATTCGAGAACGCGTTTGCGGGGCGGACACACCTAACCGGACAGGTCACCGATCGACCGAAGAATCGCGTTGGGCAGCCTCTAACCGTCCCGGTGGATTACGTTCCTTTTTTTGATGCCAATCGGCCGCAAGAAAGCACCCACGAAACATTGCAGACGGTGGAGCGATACCTGAAACGCCACCCCAACGCACACTGCGGTTTCATCATGGAACTGGTTCAAGGGGAAGGAGGGTACTACAGTGCTCCGCGAGACTACTTCGTTGCCCTTTGCCATCTGCTTCGCGAGCTTCAGATTCCAGTCTTCTTCGACGAAATCCAGACGTTCGGTCGGACGTACGCTCCGTTTGCCTTTCAAATGCTTGAGCTGGATGAGTTTGCCGATGTGGTTACTGTGGGAAAGATGTCACAGGTTTGTGCGACCCTCTTTAGAAAAGAACTCAATCCGAAGCCTGGGCTGTTGAGTCAGACGTTTACTTCCTCGACAACCGCTATTGTTGCCGCGCGCTGGATATTGCGGAAACTGGTCGAAGGAAGCTTCTACGGTCCGCGGGGGCGCATCGCGGAGATTTACGATCGGTTCGTAGCCCGCTTTGAGGCGATTCATGCAAAGGCCCCTGATCGCATTCGTGGCCCTTGGGGAATTGGGGGCATGATTGCCTTCACACCCTTGGATGGGTCACCGGAAGCCGCGAAGAAGGTGTTGCACGCGTTGTACGAAGCAGGCGTCATCGCCTTTGTGGCAGGTGTTGACCCGGCACGCGTACGATTCCTACCGCCGTTTATTTCATTGTCTGATGAAGAAATCACCAAAGTCTGCGACCTAGTGGAAAGTGTCCTCCTGTCTGACGTATTCGATCAATAGCAATAACCCATGCCCGCGAAGGAGTCTATATGCTCATTCGGCCTGTGGAAGAACGCGACCTCGATCAACTGCACGAACTGGCGCAGTTGACGAAGTACGGGCTCACGACGCTCCCCAAAGACCGAGCGGTCTTTGAAAAGCGGGTACGGCAAAGTCTTCGTGCCTTTGAAGACCTGAACGATGCAGATCCCCAAGGCCAGCTCTATTTGTTTGTGATGGAAGACACTTCTCTACACAAAGTGGTGGGTACGTGTGGAATCGTATCAAAGGTCGGCGGCTTCAAGCCTTTCTACGCTTTTCGTCTGGAAACGGAAATTCAAGAGTCGAAGACACTGGGTAGTAAACATCAACATCGCGTTTTGCACTTGTTCAAGAATCATGATGGCCCGACGGAGATTGGGAGTCTCTTTCTGCATCCAGATTTTCGGGGTGGAGGCAACGGACGAGTGCTGTCGCTCTCTCGCTTTCTCTTTATTGCTGAGTATCCCAAGCTTTTTGAGCAGGAGGTGATTGCCGAGATGCGCGGCGTTGTCGACGAAGCTGGCCACAGCCCTTTTTGGGAGGCGCTTGGGGTCCACTTCTTCGGCATTGACTTTCCCAATGCGGATATGCTGAGTCTCATCAATAAGGACTTCATCGAAGAACTGATTCCCCGGCATCCCGTTTACCTCGATCTCCTCTCGCCGGAAGCTCAAGCTTCGGTGGCCGAGGTACATCCCAATACGGTTCCTGCTCGCCGCTTACTGGAAAGCGAAGGTTTCGCGTACCACGACATGGTCGACATCTTCGAGGCTGGCCCCGTACTCCATTGCCCGCAAGACGAGATTCGTACCGTCAAGCAGAGTCGTGTTCTAACGGTGGTGTCCATCGTATCGTCGTTGGAAAAAGACGCACTCATGGCCGTTGTTTCGGCAAAGGACGGCTATTTCCGTACCAGTGGTGGAAAGATTTCCGAAACACGCGATGGCCTCGTGTTAGAGTCCCAACTTGCGGAAGATCTGAAAGTAAGCGTTGGTCAATCGGTTCGGTTTGCCCCCCTTAAAGCGGCGCATTAACGGCTTAAAGCGAGGAGGACTCTCATCATGCATTACGTCAATGGTAAATGGCAACAAGGCTACGGCGAGCCGTTTGTCAGCAATAACCCCGTCACAGAAGAGATGCTCTGGCAGGGACAAGCCGCCACGACTGAAGAGGTCCATCAAGCCTTTGCCGCGGCTGACGAGGCACAAGCTGCCTGGTCAGCCCTCGGCTGGGAAGAACGTGCTAAGGCAATCCGTCGCTTTGCAACGGTAGTGAATCAACATGTCGACATCCTCACCAAGGCAATCTCTGACGAAGTTGGCAAACCACTATGGGATGCAGCGACCGAGGCGAAAGCGGTCGCGGCCAAATGCGAGATCACGATTGATGCTTATCAACAACTTTGTGATGAAACACAAGTAAGTACCAACACCCTCAACGGGCGTGTCGTCTACCGGCCGCTGGGCGTCGTAGCGGTGATCGGGCCATTTAACTTCCCAGCCCATATTGCTAACGGTCAGATCGTACCTGCTCTGTTGGCTGGCAACTGCGTCGTATTCAAACCGAGTGAGCTAACACCGTACGCTGCCCAAGTAATGGTCGAGTTATGGGAAAAAGCTGGTTTACCACCAGGAGTCTTGAATCTCGTCCAGGGAGGCGTTTCTACGAGCCAAGCCATCTTGGCCGAACCCAAGCTTCGCGGACTCTTTTTCACCGGAAGTCGCGCAACCGGTGTTAAGTTGCGAGAGGCTTTGACGCATCGTCTCGAAGTTTTGTTGGCTTTGGAACTGGGTGGCAACAATCCTTTGATCGTTCACCGACCGGCAAGCATTGATGAGACGGTCGATAGGGTGATTAAGTCCGCATATCTTACTTCCGGGCAGCGCTGCACTTGTGCAAGAAGGCTCATCGTAACAGGCGACGCCGAGCCAATACTCCGACGGCTCGTTGAGAAGACTCGAGATATTACAGTTGGCAGACCAAGTGATCAGCCAGAACCTTTTATGGGATCATTAATCCACGCCAATGCCGTCCAAAATGTGCTTCGGTTTCAATCCGATCTACTCGCCCATGGTGCGATTCCGCTCATTGAGTCCAAGCAGTTGTCCCTCGGCGCAGCGTTTGTAAGTCCTGGAATCATCGACGTCACAAATTGTACGTCGCGAACGGACGAAGAAGTTTTTGGCCCGCTTCTGCAAGTAATACGCGTCCCTGATCTGGATGCCGCGATTCGGGAAGCGAATGACACCCAGTACGGACTTGCCGCCGGAATCTTGTGCGCTGACCGAGCCCACTTCGACCGATTCCGAGAACACATCCAATCTGGTCTCATTAACTGGAATCTTCCCACAACCGGCGCCAGCGGTCGATTGCCGTTTGGTGGAATCGGTCAAAGCGGCAACTATCGTCCGGCCGGTTATCATGCCATCAACTTTTGCCATGTTCCGATCGCCGAAGTCGAGGCCTTGCCGGAAGGAACCGATGCCAAGTGACGACCTATGAAGTGAACTTCGATGGGCTGATTGGACCGACGCATCACTACGGAGGACTTTCCTTGGGTAACCTGGCCTCTGTAGAGCATCGCCATGCAGCTTCCTCGCCACGCAGGGCGGCACTGCAGGGTCTCGCCAAGATGAAACGTGTGGCTGACTTGGGCATTCCTCAGGCATTCTTTCCGCCGCAACCACGCCCTGATTTGGCATTTCTGCAATCCCAAGGGTTCACAGGCTCTACATACGAGATCATCTCGACGGCATACAAGAGTCGACCCGATCTGCTTAGTATCGCCTACAGTGCCTCAGCGATGTGGACAGCCAACGCCGCGACTGTTTCCCCCAGCAGCGATTGTGCCGATGGCCGAGTACACTTCACGCCAGCCAACTTACAGACGATGCCACATCGTGCATTGGAAACGCAACCGACAACGAGAACCCTTCGAGCGATCTTTCATGACGCCAGCCACTTTGTCGTTCATGACCCGCTGCCCGCATTACCGGATTCGAGTGATGAAGGAGCAGCTAATCACACCAGGTTCTGTCGTGATTATGGCCTCCCAGGAGTCGAGCTTTTTGTCTACGGTCGTGATCACAGCGATGAACAATCCGCTCAGCGATTTCCCGCCCGTCAAACACGAGTGGCTTGTGAAGAAATCGCTACCTCGCATGGGCTATGTTCCAAGCGCTGTGTTTTTGCCCGGCAACATCCCAAGGCGATTGATGCAGGCGTGTTTCACAACGACGTAATCTCAGTTGGTAATCAATCGCTGCATCTTGTGCATCAGTACGCATTCGCCGAGCAAGATCGCGTTCTGGCAGAGCTTGCCGATAGCTTTGGCCCGGATCTACAGCAAGTGGTCATCAGCAATCAGGAATTGAATCTTTCCGATGCCGTTCAAAGCTATTTCTTCAACAGTCAGCTAATCTCCACTGGCCCCAACCAGATGCTGCTGTTGTGTCCGATCGAATGTTCCGAAAGCGCAGCCGCGAGTCAGCTGGTTGCCAGCCTGCTGCGAGCAGACAATCCCATTTACGATTGCCAATTCGTCGACCTTCGCGAGAGCATGCAGAACGGAGGAGGTCCTGCCTGCTTGCGGTTGCGGGTGGTTCTTACCGAAGAGGAATGCGCGGCTATGCCATCTTCGGTATTCCTAACGCAGCAGCGCTACCACGAATTATACGATTGGGTGAGCCGTCACTACCGTGAGCGGCTTACGATTGATGATTTGGCAGAGATACGCCTGCACGACGAAGTCGCCATCGCCATGCACGAACTTAACGAGATGCTTGGCTTCTAATCTAACATGTCCGGCCGTATCGACGTGAGCGGCCGAGACTGCTGGTAGTAGTGGGCTGCCTGAAGCACGAGCGCATCAGCGTGTCTGGGGCCGATAATCTGTAGGCCTATTGGCAATCCAGTCGAGGTGAAACCGCAAGGAACCGAGATGGCTGGTTGGCCTGTCATATTGAAGGGATAGGTGAATGGAGTCCACGTTGGCCAGCGATCGTGAGGCCAATCTTTGGGAACCTCTAGCCCGGCGTCGAATGCAGGAATCGGTAAAGTCGGCGTGAGCAGCAGGTCGTACTTCTGATGGAAGAGACTCATCGTCTCAGTGATGGCCGCCCGCTCGTTGGAGGCTTCCATGAATTCCAGTAGAGATAAATTGCTGGCCCACTCGGCGACTTGGATCAGATTCGGATCCATCTTCGCCCGATCGTCGGGCCCAATATCACGTAAGGCATTCGCAGCTCCTCCGTAGAAGAGTCGATTAAACGACTCAAGCGGATCGGAGAAGCCTGGGTCGCATGATTCAAACACGGCACCAGCTTCTTCGAACGCCGATGCGGTCGCTACGACGGCCGCATGAATCTCAGGATCGACATCCACATATCCCAAAGTAGGACTCAATGCGATACGGACCCCACTCAGGTCGACGTGTTCCAAAACGTCACGAAAGGAAACCGGACAGTTAGGCAACGTCATGTCTCTTGGGTCCGGCTCGGCCAACACATCCAACAAGAGCGCCGTATCGGCAACCGTCCATGTCATTGGCCCAACATGCGCGAGCGGATAGAAGGCACTTGGCGGCCACATCGGGCAGAGTCCATGAGTGGGCTTATGTCCAACGACGCCGCAGAAGCCAGCGGGAATGCGTATGGATCCGCCGGCGTCGGTTCCCAGGGCAAGTGGTCCCATACCCAATGGCACCGCGGCCCCGCTTCCACCGCTCGATCCCCCCGAGACCTTGCTTGGGTCCCACGGATTCGACGTTACACCATCAAGTGGATTGTCCGTAACCCCTTTCCAACCGAATTCTGGAGTGGTTGTTCGACCAAGCGGCACGAAACCATTTCGGCGTAGGGCCGCAATCGCTGGAGCGTCGACCGTTAATGGCTCCTTTGATGTCAGCGTCGACCCTTTTCGGTTCGGCCAGCCTTTCGTCATGAAGATATCCTTGACCGCGACTGGCACACCATCGATGGGACTGAGCGGCGTACCCAATCGCCAGCGTTCCGTGGAACGCTCGGCAGCTTCCAGGGTGATCTCTTCGTTGAGAATGTTGTAAGCGTTGACCTTGTCGTTGTATTTGTGGATCCGATCGAGACATGCTTGAGCGGCTTCCTTCGGTGTGAACTCGCCAGTGGCAAAGCACTCTGACATTTCTCCAGCAGTCATATCGGCGATTTGGGTCGCTTGCTGAGACATGATCCGTTCCTTCAGCTTCAATCGTTGTTTTGACGTAAACGGCGTGCAGCGCACTAGCGAGGAATTACAAGATCTTCTCCGCCTGCAGGTGAAGCTGACACCGGAGCACCCTCGCGTTCGATAAGTTCCATGACCACTGCCGCGTTTCGTACACGTTCCCGAATTTGCGTATCGTGGTACTCAGGCGAATTCCATGGTGCGTAGATTTCTTCCTCTGAAGGACCTGGTTCTATCTTGAAGTAACACGGCGAACACAGGCGAGCGATCTCCGCGGCTTCGTAGAACCGATTGAATCCCCCCATCGCATTGACCAGGCACAAGTAAATATCCATCGGAATACTGATCGAGCTACGAATGCTGGAGAGCATCGGCAAGGTCAGATCGGCCAGGGGATTGAAGCTGTTCGCTCCCAGTTGTTCGGCCAGCTTGGCACCGGCGGGATTGGCATGCCCGGCAAAGACCGACAATTTGAAGATCGTTTCGGCAGGTATCACACCCTTTTCTCGGAGGCCGCCGACAAGCGACAACAAACCTTCGTCCGGTACCAAAAAACCTCGAAAACCCGCTTCCAGGCAGCGATCGCAATCCTTGAGCCAATGCCGGATGCTATCGACGCCCCGCAGCCGCATGCCGGAGACAATTCCTTCGCTGGTCGTAATCTGTCGGCCGGTATCCCAACCCCGCCGAGGGCCTAGCGTCATGATGACTTCGATTTTCTTGTACTTGGCCAGCGCTGCAAATTCATTCAACTCACTCTGGGTGAGATAAGTTGCCCCGCCTACGGTGGCTATGATGCGATGTACGGGAACGTTCAGCTTTTCCGCTTCGGCAAGCATCGTTTCCAAAGCCGAGAGGCGCTCGACACCTGCGATTTCAATGCGAAAGTGTCCGCCATCTGGAAAGGAAAGTGCGGATGTGGGTAAAGAGTAGTTATCCCGCGCCGTTATTCCCTGTTCCTCAAGAGCCGCTTCCAGTTTCGCGTTGTCGATTACCGTCAATTGTGTGCTCCTGTGGCATAAGAAAACGTAGTGGCCTGCACAGTAATCGTGCCGCTGGCCTTCTCGCTACGATCAAGTGAAGTTATGGCAAAATGCTTGCACGCATCCTATCGGTTCTCACGTTATAGTCCAACCGCGAACAACTTTTTCTTTGTGAGTTCTCGATTAATCTTGAAATGATAAGAGTAAATCGATCAAGATGCGTTGGTCACACCCCAAACCATTCCCTGCGAAGTCAGTCGTTCAAACCAGCGAAGAGGATTTGGAGCTATGTCGAGCGAAATGTCCGAGAAATTGATTTCAGGACTTAAGATTCCAACCGCGGATGATGCATTCGAGTGGAGTCCTCCACTTCGCGCGTTACCGGTACCTGGCATTCGCCGCATGGTGAATCTTGCCGCAACGATGGAAAACGTCATCCATCTCTCGATTGGTCAGCCTGACTTTCCCTGCCCCAAACATATCGTCGATGCCTATATCCACGCTCTTCAGAAAGGAGAAACCGGGTACACCATGGATGCCGGTTTGCCAGAACTTCTGAAAGAGTTGGCCAGCTATTATAGCAAAAGGACGGGCCGCGAGATTACCGAAGACAATATCCTGGTAACGACTGGCGCAACCGAAGCGATGTACTTATCGATCAGCGTGACGGCGGCACCTAGTCGACAGTTCTTGATTCCTGATCCGTGTTTTCCGTTGTATGCGCCCTTGGTTCGTATGCATGGCGGGGAAGTGAAAGCGATTCCGACCCGAGCTGAAAGTGGTCATCAGCTCGATCCTCAAGAGGTAATCGATGCGATTGGTCCCCGTACTTTCGCAATTATCTTAAATTCGCCGAGCAACCCTACCGGCACTGTCTATCCCCAGGAAACGATCGAAGCGATTGTTCAAGAGGCGGCCTACCAGGGGGTGAAAGTCATCAGCGACGAGGTGTATGATCACCTATTGCTGGACGATCTCGACTATGCCAGTGTGCTTGGCCACACATCCGATCTTGACCACGTGATGATTGCCAGCAGCTTCTCCAAAACTTTTTCAATGGCCGGCCTGCGGATCGGGTGGGTGATTTCCAGCCAAGGGACAATCAAGATGCTACGGCGGTACCACATGTTCACGACGACCGTTGCCAATACGCCTTCTCAGTGGGCTGGCGTCGCGGCGCTGCGCGGTGGCAGCCAGTGCATCGACGAGATGGTGAAAGAATACCGACATCGACGAGACCGCATCGTCCAGCTCGTCAGCGAATCGCCTCACCTGACTGGCTATTGGCCGCAGGGTAGTTTCTTCATATTCCCGTCACTGCCGCTGCATACGAATGCCAGTCACGTGGCGTTACGAATGCTTGAAGAGATCGGCGTGTGCGTCGTGCCGGGCGAAGCGTTCGGTGAGAGTTGCACCAATTCACTGAGAATTAGCTACTCGACGTCGATCGAGAAGATCGAAGAGGCGTTTAGCCGCATGATTCCATGGCTCGCCAAGCAAGACTTGTAGCCTAGGGAAACTCTCGCAGGTATTGTGGCGGAACGTGATCGGTCAACCAGACGTGATTGCCCGTAACGTAGAACTGACTGCCGTCGTTAACCATCTGCTTCGCGTTGACTTCCAGTACGACGGGCTTTCCATGACGACTCCCCACCGCGATCATCGTTTCGCGATCGATCGAAAGGTGGACGTGATGCCGATTCCCTTTGATCAATCCCTTTTCAAAGATCGAATGGAGAAACCGCGTGGCCGTCCCACGAAACAACAGATTTGGGGGTGTGGCGGCTTCGTATTGCAGGTCGACCAGCGTCGAGTGACCCTGTCGTGCTCGGATCTGCGACGCATCTTCCGAATATTCGAACCGCTGTTTGTCATTGGTAACGACAACTTCGTTAAGCTGTTCTCGTGAAATCTTTAATGCTGCTAACAGGTCTTCGACGGCAACCCAGCCGCCCGGCGAGAGCGTAAGCCCTACGGAGTCAGGCTGATGCCGCAGGATATAACTCATTCGTTTACTTATCTTCTTAAGTTTTTCCGCATTCACGGATTGGTTTCCTTACTGAAATAGGGCTCGAAATGGCCCGATAATATTTTCGTGCTCTGTGCCATCGAGCACGGCAAAAGTGATGGACGTAAATTGATTTTCAAACGCTCCACCAATCTTGAGCGTTTCCGCAAACAGACGTGCAATCATCTCAGGCTCATTGCGAAAAACGCCACATCCCCATGCACCTAATATCAGGTGCTGGTAGTTCTTTGCGGCCGCTAACTTCAATAGCTTGCCGATACGCGCGGCCATTTTGGGTTCAATTTCCGCGGCCCGCTGTGGTTCGTTCTTGATGACGGCACCTGCGTTCACGGCAGGTGAGGTCAAGATACTAAGCAGGTATGGGCGATCTAAAAGTGCGCCATCATCGGCACGGAACACGGGCACGTCCGGACTAAGGATCATGTGATCGCTATAAACCGATATACCGCACGATCGGTGGAAGTCGTAGTATTCCCATTGCGATTCGAGCGTCTTGACGAGAGCGGAGCTTCGCGCCAAGCTTTCTTCCTGCGCCTGGCTGCCACCTAGATAACCACCGCCAGGGTTCTTGGCAGAAGCAAAGTTTAAGCACAGTACGTTGTCGAGTTGTCTCTCAACAACCAGCCGCCGTGCGGCGGTCAATGTCGTCTCGTTGTGTACCTCGAAATCGGTACCACGATGATTTGACCTGGGAATCATCAGTGAGCCGAAGTCACCCGGTCGAATCAATTGCGTAGCAGCTAGTGAATCGTCAATCTCTTTCCTCAGATCAACCTGCTGACCATCGGCTAATTCGTAGCAGCCGTTCTCGACGATCCTGACCGTTTCCTGAGCCACGCTGGCGCGTTTTGTCCGGCTCATCTTGCTTTACTCCTTAACATGCTTATTCTTGCCTGCAGTTTGCTGCGAACTTTCACGAGAATCTTTCCAAACCAGTTCTGACCGCAACCATCTTTACCGATGCCGAAAAATTCGATCGCCAACCGTACGCTCCCTGTTAAACGATCTCAATTCCTGCCGCGAGCATTTCTTCGATTGCCTTGGCACAATCTCCAGGCGAAAGCTCGACCCCACGAATGCCCTCGAGAACAACGCAAGTCTTGAATCCTAATGACACGGCATCGAGTGCCGTGAACTTTATGCAATAGTCCGTGGCGAGGCCGACCAGGTGAACTTCCTTGACGCCGTGATCGTGAAGCAGTTGCTCTAATCCTGTCGATTTGCGGTGACCGTTGTCGAAGAAGCCACTGTAACTATCGATGTGAACATCGGTACCCTTCTGAATGACGTGGTCAATCCCGTCCAGGTTCAGGCCAGGTGCGAACTTGGCACCACTGCTTCCTTGCACGCAATGATCTGGCCACAGCACTTGCTCCAGTCCATCCCAATCGATGACTTCTCCGACTTGCCGTCCAGGGTGTTGGCTGGCGAATGAGCGATGATTGCGGGGGTGCCAGTCCTGCGTAGCAACCACCAAAGGAAACTCGCTCATGAATCGATTGGCAACCGGTACGACCTGATCTCCGTCGACAACCGCCAAAGCACCGCCGGGCAGAAAGTCATTTTGAATGTCGATCAGCAGTAGGGCTTTCATAAGGACCTCTCAAATCTCGAAGTGAAATCCTTGCTTGCTAAGTCGCTCATACGCCTTCTGATCGAACCGATAAAGTCGTGCGGCACGGTGGGCGACATCTTTTTCGATCTCGTCCGTCTCTTGGACGATCTCCATCCCCAGCACCTTCTTGCGAAAATTGCGCTTGTCCAGTTCTCGATCAAGGATGACCTCGTAGAGATGCTGAAGCTGACGGAGTGTAAATTTTTCAGGGAGCAGTTCAAATCCGATCGGTTGATAACGCACTTTGCCTCGTAAACGTTCGTGAGCGGCTTTCAGTATCGTCGCGTGATCAAACGCGAGTTCCGGAAGCTCATTAAGTGAGAACCAGGCAGCGTTTCGTGCGTCCGTGCTGGCCTGGACGTTGTGTCCCTCTAAATTGACCAGCGCGTAGTAGGCGACGGTCACGACTCGCTCACGAGGATCTCGATCTAAGTCGCCAAAAGTGAACAACTGCTCCAAAAAGATCTCCTTAAGCCCCGTCTCTTCCTGAAGCTCACGCCGTGCGGCGGCGTCCAGGGTTTCATCCACGTGTACGAATCCGCCAGGCAAGGCCCATTGTCCTTGAAATGGCTTGAGGTCGCGCTGAATGAGCATCACTTTTAAGTCTTCTTCATCGAGGGCAAATACGACGATGTCGACCGTCAGTGCGGCTCGCGGGTATTCGTATTGAAATCTCTTGGATAGCTTGTTTCGCATGGCTGTCCTCTCTAATCATCCAATTGCGATCCGCGAATATCGTGGATCATGCGATTCCGAACTTCATGAAGTCCAATATCGAGCCCCACAGGATACTCGTGCGGATTCATGAATCGACGGATCGTGGGATGAACCAATTGCAACTGTTCGAGTGCTCGGGCACGAATGGCTTCGAGCGGCTCGATTTCGCTGACACGCACTCCATCTCGCATCGTTGGAGTAAGCAAGTCAAACGACTCGGTGTGCTCAGCAAGACGCTTCCTTCTAGTAGTGTCTTTCGAATCAACGATGATCTCTCTCGGGTCGATGCCGCGCGTTTCGTCGTAGATCATGTCGCCGATCAGACCTTGCCCTGTTTGATAGCGGCGGACCTGTAACATCCCAGGAATCGACGTTTTGATGGCCTGCTCCGAAAGTTTCACTTTCGGTTGCCAGCTTCCATCTTCACGCTGCATGGCAGCCAGTTTGTAGACGCCACCCAGTGCCGGTTGATCGAATGCCGTCGCGAGCTTGGTTCCTACACCCCACACGGCAATTTTTGCACCCTGGTTTTTCAAACTTTCCATGATGTGTTCATCGAGGTCATTCGACGCCACGATGGTGGCATTCGGAAAACCTTCTTCATCGAGAATCTTGCGAGCTTCGATGCTTAGGTACGCCAAGTCACCCGAGTCGAGCCGGATACCAACCATTTCCTGCCCCCGCCGGCGAAGCTGCTTTCCTACCTGGCACGCTTGCCGCACTCCATCCAGGGTGTCATACGTATCAACCAGAAACACACAGTTGTTGGGCATCACCTCGGCGTATTTCTCGAACGACTCGAGTTCGCTATCAAATGACATGACCCAGCTATGAGCATGCGTTCCTTTGACGGGTATGCCAAACAGCTTGCCTGCCAGGACATTCGAGGTGGCAGCACACCCGCCGATGTACGCGGCCCGGCTCGCCGAAATGGCACCGTCGATCCCTTGCGCCCTTCGCAGACCGAATTCCAATACAGGCTCGTCTCCCGCGGCTGCCCGAATTCGTGAGGCTTTCGTGGCGATCAGAGTCTGAAAATTAATCATGTTCAACAGAGGCGTTTCCAGCAGTTGGCACTGCAGAATTGGCCCTTTGACGCGGAGCATCGGCTCTTGGCCAAAACTTACGGTCCCTTCCGGCATCGCATCAACGTCGACAGTAAGTTTCAAGTCACGCAATTCGTCGAGAAATGCCTTCTCGAATAGCGGCTGGCCGTCATTTCCCGTCAACTCGGCGAGATAGGTGACGTCCGAGTCATCAAAGCGGTAAGCCTCTAAGTAATCGATCGCTTGTTGCAGCCCCGCTGTGACGGCATAACCACCTTTGAAGGGTGGTTTGCGAAAGAAGAGGTGAAACACTGCCTGTTGATTGGCACGCCCTAACTTCCAATAGCCGTAGGCCATCGTCAGCTGGTAAAGATCGGTCAACAGCGCTAATGGGGGCTGATAAAGTCGCTTGAGCATCGTCTTCTCACTTTCTAAGTGTATTATCGACACTATGCATCATTTGTCAATAATGATTTGTTTTGGTTTGTAGCTTTCTCGCCAACCTTCAACCGGAAACACTTGGTAACCGACAAAATCAGTCATGGAAAAGACCCAGGATGGGAATTTGTCGCGGGTACCTTAAGATAGGGGGTCAACGCTTGCTGGTCCCACCTCCCATCCATGAATTGACACCCCTATGGAATCTGCTCCTCCTGCGAAACAACCGACCACGCCCGATCTGGGCGCGGCATTGAATCAATTGCGATCCCAATTGCAGGGACAACTGCACACCGGATCGCTGATGCGGCGTCTTTACGCGACCGATGCTTCCGCCTACCAGCAAATGCCGGTTGCCGTTGCGATCCCTGAAACCCAAAAGGATATTCGACAACTCATCCTTTTTGCCAATCGCCATGAAGTCGGCCTGATTCCTCGTACTGCCGGAACTTCCTTGGCCGGGCAAGTCGTTGGTGGCGGCATTGTCGTCGATGTATCGCGCTGGTTCACGCAGATTCTTGAAATCGACCCGCAAGAAAAAACCGTTTGGGTGGAACCTGGGGTGATTCGCAACGAGCTGAATCTCGCACTCAAACCACATGGCATGTTGTTTGGTCCAGAAACATCGACGCAAAACCGGGCCATGATCGGCGGGATGGTAGGAAACAATTCTTGCGGTTCCAACTCGATCAAATACGGCAGCACGCGCGACCACCTACTGGAAATCGAAGGATTTCTAGCTGATGGATCTTACGTCAAGTTCGGGCAACTGACGGTGGAAGAGTTCGAAGCCAAATGCAACGGCCCCGCATCTTTGGAGACGTCGATTTACCAGCGAATCCGCGAGATGCTGTCCAACAACGTAAACCGTGAGGAAATCGAACGGGAGTTTCCTAAGCCCTCGATCCCGAGACGAAACACCGGCTACGCCATCGACCTGTTGATGGATGCCGAGGTCTTCGATCCGTCGAGTTCCAAGCGATTTAACTTCTGCAAGTTAATCGCCGGAAGTGAAGGGACCCTCTTTTTCGCGACCAAAATCAAGCTGAACTGTTTACCGCTGCCTCCACCGGTTAGTGGCCTACTATGCGCCCACTTCGAGACCGTCGATCAATCGCTTCGTGCAACGCAGATCGCCGTGCGGCACGACTGTTATGCCTGTGAATTAATCGATCATTTTATCCTGGAGTGCACCGAAAGAAGCATCGAACATCGTGCGAACCGGTTCTTCGTGCAAGGTAAGCCGGGAGCAATCATCGTGGTTGACATCCGTGGGCAAACCCAGGAGGAAGTCCAGTCCGTTTGCGATCACATCATCAGCGAGATGCAAGACGCCGGTCTCGGCTTAGCCTACCCAGTGCTCTTCGGAGATGATACCGAGCGGATTTGGGACTTGCGTAAAGCAGGGCTGGGGCTACTAGGCAACATGCCAGGCGACGCGAAGCCTGCTCCGGTGGTGGAAGATACGTGTGTGGATGTCGATGACTTGCCGGAGTATATCGCCGAGTTCAACCGGCGTCTGAAAGACCGATTCGGCCTTGAGTGTGTTCATTATGCACATGCTGGCAGCGGTGAGATCCATCTTCGCCCTGTGATCAACCTCAAGACGCCGGAAGGGAATCAGCAATTTCGCGAAGTGGCACAGACGATCGCCGAACTCGTGAAACACTACCGGGGCTCACTTAGCGGCGAACATGGTGACGGACGCTTACGAGGTGAGTTTCTGCGACAAATGATCGGCGAGCGCAATTACGAGTTGGTCAAGCAAGTAAAACACGCGTGGGACCCCAAGGGTATCTTCAATCCGAACAAGATCGTCAATACGCCTCCGATGAATTCTTCCCTGCGTTATGCCCCGGGGCAGCAGCCCCGGCAGCCAAAGACGTTGTTCGATTTTTCTTCAAATTTCGGCATCCTGGGTGCAGCCGAAATGTGCAATGGTTCTGGCGACTGTCGCAAAACGGAGTTATCTGGTGGGACAATGTGCCCGAGCTACATGGCCACACGTGACGAAATGCATACAACGCGAGCACGGGCCAACACGCTTCGTCAGATCATTACTGAATCGAATGCCGCCAATCCGCTGGACAGTGAAGAACTCAAAGAGGTGATGGACCTTTGTCTTTCGTGTAAAGGATGCAAGAAGGAGTGTCCTTCGACGGTCGACATGGCCAAGCTAAAAGCCGAATTTCAACAGCACTACCACGATGCGCACGGAGTCCCGCGCCGTTCAAAGTTGATCGCGGATTTTGTCAATAAACAGAAACTCGCGGCTCAGGTGCCTTGGCTTTGGAATCTTATGTTTGGAACACCGTTACTTCGGAAGGTACTTAATCGCCTGACTGGGTTTCATCCCGAGCGCACGATTCCACTCTTGCCCAAGCAAACGCTGGCTAAGTGGTACGATAAACATCGGCCTCACGCCAATGCCGGAAAAGCGGGAAAGGTCCTCTTCTTCAATGATGAATTCACAAACTTTCATGATCCGCATGTTGGTATCGCGGCGATCGAGCTACTAGAACACCTCGGGTACGGCGTCACTTTCGCACCAATCACTGAAAGCGGGCGAACGTGGTTGTCGAAAGGATTGCTTCGTGAAGCCAAACAGCGCATCGACCAAAACCTAGCTGTGCTGAAAGAAGTAATGGGTGATCGAATTCGTATGATCGGAGTTGAGCCTTCCGCGATCCTCACCTTTCGTGATGAAACCATGGAGTTAGCCGAACCTAGATTACGTCCGATCGCTCATGATATTTCCAATCGATGCTTGATGTTCGAGGAGTTCCTTCAACAAGAGATGCAAACCGGAAACATTTCTGCCGATTCATTTACTGACGAGGCAAAATCGATCCACCTTCACGGACACTGCTTTCAAAAGGCACTTGTTGGACAGTCGGCAACGATTGCCGCCCTCAGTCTTCCGAAGAACTACACTGTGAAGACAATCCCCAGTGGTTGCTGCGGCATGGCCGGTTCCTTCGGTTACGAAGCGGAACATTACGCGGTGTCGATGAAGATTGGCGAATTGGTTCTGTTCCCTCGCGTGCGAGGACTACCAACCGACGCCCTAATAGCGGCACCAGGCACCTCCTGCCGTCATCAAATTCATGACGGAACTCAACGCACGGCGATGCACCCGGCCGAAATATTATGGAAATCTTTGCGAAAATCGCCCTGATTTAACCGTAACCAGACTCAATTCAAAAAGTTTCTATTCGATTTTTGTAATCAGTCTCTTGCCATTTTGTAGCAATCGACACCCGTGAGCGACAAATATCTCGCGTTATCTGCGGCGGTTATTTAAATAGGCAACCAGATTGTATGAAATCGCAAAGTCTTGCAACGAAATGACGTTCGCCTAGAATTAGCGCACACCTCGTGACTATCCCAGTCACCACCTCTCATGTTTCTCCCTCCCCCAAATTTCCTTTAGCAACCCCCGTTTCCGTAAGGGGTCTCAAAGCACAACGAATGAAACTGGCGTTTTCTCTAACGGTATGTCTTCTCGGTCTTGCACCTGGCTTTCTGTCTTCCGCCGAAATTGACTTTTCGAAAGACGTGGCTCCTATCCTGGAAACGAATTGCGTTTCTTGTCATTCAGGGGACGAACCTGCGGGGGATTACCTGCTTACAACGAAGGAAGACGCGTTTGAGTCCGGCAGTGGTGGAGCGATCCTTCCCGAGTCCCCTGAAGACAGCATGTTCTACACGATGACGGTGCTGCCTCGTACCGACGAGCAGTTGATGCCGCCACTTCGTTCCGGCGGACCGCTCTCCAAGAACGAAACCGAAATCCTGAAAACTTGGATCGCCCAAGGCGCCAAGTGGCCGGAAGACATGACCCTCAAGGCTCGTGCGAAGGAAGGCCCCAAGTTCGCCTCACCGGATGACTTCGAATTGGTGAAGAAGATTCACGCCAAGATCATCGCCCAAGCCAAGAAAGAGCAGGGAGACCCAGCCAACTACAAGAACACAATCCCTGTTACCGAAGTGGAATATGAAATGATCGCCATCCCTGGTGGCGAGTTCGTCATGGGAAGCCCAGCGACCGAAGAGTTGCGCCGGCTTGAGGAAGGACCGCAAACCAAGGTCTCGGTCGATCCTTTCTGGATGGGCAAGTGCGAGGTGACCTGGGATGAATACGAACCCTTCATGATCACGCAGGTTGACCGACGCAAGGACGGCTCGCGAATCGACTTCGACACGAAATCCCACACCATCGTCGATGCCGTCAGCCAACCGACGCCTCCTTATACCGAAATGAGTTTCGGTATGGGTCAGCATGGTTATCCCGCGATCAGCATGACGCAGCATGCGGCCAATAAGTATTGCCAGTGGCTTAGTGCCCAGACGGGTCATTTCTACCGACTTCCCACCGAGGCGGAATGGGAGCACGCCTGTCGTGCAGGCACAACCACGGCCTATTCCTTCGGAGATGATCCGGAAAATCTCTTCGACTACGCATGGTTCTATGACAATGCGAACGAAAAATACCAAAAGGTTGGCCTAAAGAAGCCCAATCCCTGGGGACTACATGACATGCATGGGAATGTCATGGAATGGTGTGCCGATCAGTACATACCTGACTACTTCGAAAAGATTCAAAACTCGACCAAGAACCCATACATCAAGCCTGTAAGTCTCTATCCGCGAAGTGTTCGCGGTGGCGGCTGGGACGATGATCCGGATCGACTTCGCAGCGCTGCGCGGCGCGGCAGTGAAGCGGTCTGGAAACAGCAAGACCCTCAGCTTCCCAAGAGCATCTGGTACCACACCAATGCTCAACAACTAGGCTTTCGCATTGTTCGCCCCGTGAAGATCCCTTCGCCAGAGGAAATGTATTTCTACTGGAACAGTGCGAAAGACGTCTACTAACCCCACTCCTATTCATCCCCAACCCCTATTCCATTGGTCACAGGACTTATTATGAGCGAACGACTGCAAACGAAGAACAATCGCCGTGACTTTATCAAGATGGCCGGCGCCGCTTCCGCCCTGAGCGCTTTCGCCGTGCCGCACGTTCACGCGGAAGAGAAAGAGATTGGCAAGATCCAGGTCGCATTGGTCGGCTGTGGTGGTCGTGGAACGGGTGCCGCGGCCGACTCATTAAACGTCCCGGCCGGGGTCACGAAGCTGGTGGCAATGGCCGATGTGTTTCAGCATCGCCTGGATGGCAGCTACAACGCGCTGAACCGTACGTTCCAAGAGAACAAGGAAAAAGTCGACGTTCCCAAGGAACGCCAATTCGTTGGCTTTGAAGCTTACAAGCAAGCCATGGACGCGTTGAATCCTGGCGACATTGTAATTCTCGCCACGCCGCTTGCCTTCCGCTGGGTTCACTACCAATACGCGATCGACAAGGGCCTGAACGTCTTCATGGAGAAGCCTGTCATCGCGGATGGCCCAAGTGCCAAGAAGATGATCGCTTTGGCAGAACTGGCAGATAAGAAGAATATCAAGTCGGCTGTGGGCTTAATGGTGCGTCACTGCCGTGGTCGTCAGGAACTGCACGAACGAATTCAAAACGGCGAGATTGGCGATATCGTCTGCATGCGTGCTTACCGCATGCACGGCCCGGTCGCTTCGGCGTTCAGCACTCGGAAACCAGAAGACAAGCCGGAAGTGATGTATCAGATCGAACGCTTCCACAGCTTCCTGTGGGCTAGCGGTGGTTGCTTCAGCGACTTCTACATCCATCAGATCGACGAAACTTCTTGGATGAAGAATGCTTGGCCTGTCAAGGCTCAGGCCCTGGGCGGACGTCACTACCGAGGCGACTTCATCGACCAGAACTTCGATACGTACGCCGTCGAATACACCTACCCAGATGGCTCGAAGCTGTTCTTCAATGGCCGCACGATGCTTGGTTGCCGCAACGACATGTCAAGCGTCGTCCACGGCAGCAAGGGTTCGGCGATCGTCAGTACCTCAGGGCACACGCCGGGTAAGGTTCGCACCTTCAGCGGACAGAATCAAAACCGCCGCGAAGTGGTTTGGGCCTACCCCCAGCCGGAACAAAACCCATACCAACTGGAATGGAACGACTTAGTTGACGCGATCATCAACGATCAACCTTACAACGAAGTTCACCGCGGCGTTCAGGCAAGCCTGGTAACCAGCATGGGCCGCATGGCAGCTCATACGGGTCAAGAGGTCACCTACGAACAAATGCTCCATTGCGAGCAAGAGTTCGCTCCGAACGTCGACAAGCTGACCGCAGATGGACCAGCCCCAGTGATGCCCAACGAGGAAGGCAAATACCCGGTTCCGATGCCTGGCCAGATCCGCGACATGGAATACGTGGTGTAATTATTTAGTTGATATACGAAACGCAAAGGCGTTCCGATCTAATGATTGGAACGCTTTTCTTATGCGCCAATGGTTCACCTCACTACGACCAACAAAGATATCGCCTGTACATCGAATGGGAGTGGCCTTTCTATTGATGGTTATTAGGCCCGGAAGGCGTGGCTGTTTGGTGACGCAAAAAGTCGATAAGTCCAAGCAGTTCTCTTTCGGGGATCTGTTCACCGAAATTGCCTGGCATCAGCGAAAGTGGCGAGTCCTTACGAACCTCAATGTCGTCCTTAGTGATCCGCACCTCTTTTCCTTCCGCATTTGCCAACACGAGAACCTCTCCTTCCTCCCGTCGTGGCAGTCCAGAGATCACTTGGCCATCGACTGTTTGAATCAGGACCGTCTTGAAAGCCGCATCGACGTTGCGGCTGGGTGCCAGGACATCTTCGACTATCCGCTCTAGGGGTCGATTGCCTATGCCGTCAAGCTGCGGGCCGATGAGAACACCTTGATCGCCAATCTTGTGACACACAGCACAATGCTTCTCAAAGGACTTTGCTCCGTCGGCCAGGGACGCTTGGCTTGACGAATAAAGCGTAAGGACTTTTTGAATACCAGCTTGCTCTTGCAGGGAAACCGGTGGCAGGGCTGAAGTCAGTTTTGCAACGCGATCCCGCAAGCCTGCGGACTGAACGATGGCTTCGGTTTGCTGCTGAAACTTAGGATTCTGCAGTACGTACGGCGAAGCCTTCCCTTGGTCGATCGCGGCCAGAAGAGCAACCATTCCCTCTTTGCTATTTCCGAGGGCAAGGGCGATCTCTGCTTGCTCCGCGGATGCAGTGCTCTTCAACTGATCAACCAGGGCATTGTGAACTTTGCTGTTTGCCTGTAATCCGAGTAACCGAACGACTCTTTGCCAAAGCGCCGGGGAGAGGTCTGATTCCGAAAGCCAAACAATCAGACTGTCAGAAACCTCGTCACCAAGCCCTAGTCGTTGCAACGTTTCGGCGACCAAGACCCGCATCTCCCAATCGAGATTCTGATCGGAGAGGAGGGCAAGCAATTGGTCTCCAGAAGACGTCAGACGAAAGTCCTGCACGAGGCGCAAGAGATCTGCCTTGGATGCAGCTTCCTCCTGCAAAGGCAGTGCTGGCACCTCAGGTGAAAACTCACGCGCCGCGATCCATGCATAGGACGATGCGGAATTCCCATCAACCACCTCCACATACCCAGTCTTGCCTGCATACTCGGCGAGTGAAAGTGTGTACTGCCTGGCGACGTCGTTTCGAGGTACGTTTTGCTTTGCAATAACCTTGTTCCCATCGGCAAGCCTAACGCAAACGAAGTTTGATTCGGGACTAGGCTTGCCAGGCAATCCGTCTTGGCCACATAGCCAGAATCGGATCTCTTTGGGCAAGGGAAAGCTGCGGCTTCGAAGAACGCCAGTTTGCTTCTCTCCGTGGACAATGCTATCCAAGAAGGTTCGTGTGTCTCCGGCCGACGTTGTACGATTACGCGGTCCCCAGGGATTTGTTGCCAAAGGGATTTCACCGTCAAGTGGATGAGCCGTCCAGGCTTCGTTCCGGGCCAACTCCGCTGAGAGATCATTCCACAGACGTTCGGCCCAGGAACGTGCCAGCAAATTCTCGGAGGGACGCCGACCAGTCTCTTGTTCTGCGAGACTGAATTGACTCAAAACAGAAAGCTGTTTCCATGCGGGAGATAATTTGGTCAATTCAACGATTCTCTCGAGCATCTTCGCATCGTTTTGACGTGCCGCTTGCCCGGCCACTCGACTTAGAACTTCCCAATCAATCGAGTTGCTTTCGGTTCTTAAGATGAGCCACTGCGCGGCTGGCTCGCTTTCAGTAACCTTCGCGATCGCCGCAAGTTGCTTGGATTCCTCATCGCTCCACGGCTGGGCGTCGAGTTTGGCAACGATTTCGGCCGAACGAAAATGTTCGCGAAGGGCTAATCGAAACATATGCTCGAGGTGCGTGTCTTCGGGAAGAGCCTGTTTCCAGGCTAGAAGCATCGGTTGTACATTGGCGGCAGCGGGGTGAAGCCCCAAAGCATCTGCCGCCGCCCTTACAACGAACGGATCTTGATCTTGCAGTGATTGCCGGACGAGATCGAACTCAACCGCCGACCAAACTTCACGTTCGGCAAGAGCCTTGATCAAGTGAACGCGGACCAGCCGGTCGGGATGCCCAGCTAACCGCTGAAGATCGTCATTGCTGAGCCCCTTGATTCGCTCTAACACCCAGAGTGCGTGGGCCAATTGCCGTGGGCTCGCCTGATCTCGGATCGAATCCATCGCTTCAGGGGCAACCTGGGCATGGCCCTCTACCAGCAGGTTTGTCGCCATGGTGCGGACAAGTAAGTTTGCACTGTCTAATTGTTTTACCAATTCGTTCGTAGGTAACTTGGTTAGGTCGGGAGCGGAAACAAGTGGCTTCGCTGATTTATCTTCTCCGGTGTAGACGATTCGCCACACTCGTCCATGAGTTCGATCCCGATCGGGATGATCAAGCGGAGACTCGTAGTGCCCGATGATCGGATTGTAAAAATCCGCAACATAGAGCGCCCCATCTGGCCCCATCATGACGTCGACCGGTCGAAACCAGGTATCGTCGCATCGAACCATGTCTGGCTGCGAATCGACCTGGTAGGTAGATCCAAACTGCTTCAGCTTGTCTCGATGGATCACCTGCGATACTGGATTGCAGATAAACAGGTTATCGCGGAACGATTGAGGAAAATGCTCGGCCGAATAATAGGCCGGACCGCAAATGCCCGTTGAACCATGATTATGGTCGATCATCGTGGGACCAAACCCAACGGCATCCGGCTTGGCACCGAAGTGGGGATATTTCGCGCCGCGAAGCAGTTGGTACACGGGCATCGAGTGACAATCGGCGTCGTAAAGATTCCCAAGGGGGTCAAACGTCATACCAAACGGATTCACCTGGCCAAAGCTGAATGATTCAAACCGACTGCCGTCGGCCCGAAAACGGTACGTGTTGCCTGACTGCATGCGGGTTACATTGCCTTGACCGTCGGTGATTTCAGAGGTGTTCGAGAATCCGTGGCAGCCATAGATCCACCCATCGATCCAAGGCGTGAAGGAGTTCACCATGCCATGGGTGTCGATGTTTCCTACTGATCCATAGAGCTTAGTTCGTTCGTCGGCAACGCCATCTCCATTGGTATCTTCCAATTTATCGATGTTGGGAATGCTGTAGACAATCGCCTCGCCACCATTGCCTAGTGGCGTTTGCCCGATAGGGATATTAAGCCCTGTCGCAAACGTCGTGATCGTCTTACCACGACCGTCTTCCGCAAACCCTTCAACCACGGTTACCCAATCGCGCGGAGCGTGCTGCCCGATCCCGGCAAAACGATCCGGCCGTGGCTGTACGCCCGGGGAATCTGCCGGATAGGGGTATTCGACGCTGCTGGTAATCCATAGCCGCCCGCGAGCGTCAAAATTCAAATTCATGGGTTGCCCGATGTCAGGTTCACTCACGACCAATTGAATCTCGAAACCTGGTGGCAGATGAAAAAGCTTTTGCTGTTGCTGAGGCGTTTTCGGCGGCTCAGCAGCTAGCAAAAGAGGGCCAGGAGCAAGAAGGAACAATGTAAGGAAGAGCGAGCAGTTGGTTTTCATTGGGCGGGCAGGGGAGGATGAGGTGAGCAAAAATGAGCTGTACCCTGAGTATATCTCCGCCACTGAGACTATTCCAACCATGCAGGTAAACCGTGGTCCTGGCGACTTTTCCGGCTCGGCAAGCAGGCGCAGTCATTTCGGATTTGAAGGAGCATTTACCCCCGCAAGGTCGATCCAATCAATACGACGTACGCACCTTGCACCCGCTAGCGATGCGTGCGTTGCCACTGTGTCTATGGGAACGAGGAAGTGGAGTGTAAGTCTCCCACCGCCCCGCGACTGTAACGAGGACGAGCGTCACAAACCACTGAAGCGACCGCCAGGCTGCTTTGGGAAGGGTGGCGTGAGGATGAATCGAAGTCAGGATATTCGCCCCTCCAGACGTTTTCGACTACAAGCATTTCCACGAGGGATGGAAAGGTCAACGCGTGAGATGGATGAATGGCTGGGGCCCGCCAATTTTGGGCTCCGTTTGTTTACTGGGAGTGGTTTGCTGGGGAACATCGGCGAGCGCTCAAAACCTGGTACCGATACAAGCGACGTCGGTCGAGCAGGCTTCACTTCAAGAAGAGGTCAACAATACAGACGCTGCAGACGAAGTGTCTGACACTCCTTCGCTTCCCGATTCCGAGGTACCTCTATTACCTCCGGTCGTCGTCCAGAGCGAACCGAACAGCGGCGAATCTCAACGTGACTACGACGCAACGTTTTCCAATGCAACTGTCGTTACGCCGACGGCAACCGGTACCGAAGAGAGAAAGTTTGGTGGAACCGTTCAGGTGATCGCTCGCGACCAGATTGAAAAGTCCGATGCGTTTACCGTGGGAGAGATTCTGGCGCGACAACCGGGTGTCGACGTCGTGAACTCCGGTGGGCCAGGCGGCGTTCGATCGATCTTCTTGCGGGGGGCTAACTCCCAGCACACGAAAGTATTGATCGACGGATCGCCAGTGAATGACCCAAGTAGCCCCAGTCGTGGCTTCGATGCCGCGAACTTGACGCTCGATAATGTCGAACGCATTGAGATTCTGCAGGGCCCCCAAAGTTTACTTTATGGATCGGAAGCGATTGGTGGTGTTGTGAATATCATCACGCGTCGCGGGCAAGGTCCATTGTCGGGGGCGATATCGGCCCAGGGCGGTGCCTACGGAACGCATCGCGAAGGGGGCTACGTGCAAGGTAGCCAGGGTGCGATTGACTACTCCTTCTCTGGGTCGTGGCTGGACACCCAATCATTTTCGGCAGCCGCAGGCGGAGTCGAAAACGATCCATTCGAGGTCGGTGCACTCTCCGGTGCTTTTGGCGTTCAATTAACCGAGAATACAGAGTTTGTTTACCGCCTGCGTTACACGGATGCTCGTGCACGGATCGACGATGCCTCGTTCTCCATTGGGATTCCCCCTACGGATGATCCTCTGCGTCTCAATCTTACGAAGAACTTTGTTCAACGATTTGAGATCAACAACACTTTGCTGGATGGCAACATCCAACAGCAATTTGCCTACGACTACGTCGAGTACCAGCGAAACGACCGAGATGATGTCTTTCCCGCGAATGCGGAAGGGGCAACTCGACAGTTTACCTACCTGGGAACGGCGCTATTGTGGCCCGATCATGAGTTCTCGATCGGGGTGCAACACTGGGACGAATCAGCGACGACGGAGTTCCTGCCTTCGGCGCCTTCGTCGGCCAGCCAATACCAATCGGGGATCTTCTTTCAGGATCAGATCTCGTTTTGGGATCGCTTGCATTTGACCGCTGGCGTACGCTGGGACGACCACAGCGCGGCAGGCGCTCATCAAACATACCGAACGACCGCGGCCTACGAAATCCATGAAACCAGTACTCGACTTCGGGCAAGTCTGGGCACCGGTTACCGTGCACCTGCGTTGTCGGAAAACCTGTTTCCATTTGGTACTCCCGATTTGCGGCCTGAGCGCAGTCGGGGTTGGGAATATGGAATCGATCAATCGCTGTGGAATGACGACGTCGTTTTAGGAGCAACCTACTTCCGCAACGACTATCGCGACTTGATCCTCTTCGATCCGATGACGTTTACTTTGCTGAACATTGGTCAGGCCCGCTCTCACGGCGTCGAATTGACCGCGGATTGGTACATCAATCCAACATGGGCCGTCTGGGGATCGTATACGCACACCGATACCTGGGATGCCGATACGGGACTTCCTTTGGTACGCCGCCCCAAGGACAAAGGGACGTTTGGCATCACGCGTTACTTTGGCTGTGGTTGCGGGTCAATAACGCTGGCTGCTCGAATGGTGGGCCGCAGACTGGATGCTCGAAATGGTTCTGTCGTCTTGGCAAACTACAACGTCATCGACGTGTACGGCGACTATTGGATTCGTCCCAATATGAGATGGTTCTACAAGATCGACAACCTATTCAACGAGCAATACGAGGAAGTCACCGGCTACGCGACCTCAGATGCCGCTATCTACAGTGGTGTTGAGTGGACGTTTTAATCGAACGTCCGCCAATTCCCAACGCGAAAAGGCCCTTTGTGTACCGTCCACGAAGGGCCTTTTTTATGCGATGATACGACATCCGATCAGATTCTGACGAAGCCGCTTGATGGCCTCGGTCGATAGCCCGGTACCTGACAGGGTCAAAAGCTTCACCCCAGAGTGCCGTAGAATCGACTCGACGGCCGCGTCCGTGAGCGGTGCCTGCTCGCAGTTTAAGACTTCCAGGTTTTGCAGGACCTCCAATTGGTGGATCGAGTGGTCATCGGGTTTCCAGTCGCAGTCGGAGAAGTCCAGGGTATGCACCTGACCACTCTTGCGCATCCGAATATGAACGCCCTGCGATTTCAGAAATTCAACAATCTCTACTGGGTCAGGTTCTTTCGGCATTCTGCGTTCACGCAAGACGTCAGTTATCGGCTACTGGATGACATTGGCCGTCGAGTTTCATCGGAAGCATGTTGAACTTCAGGCCCGAAATCGACGCTCCACCGTTGTGGAAGTGAATACCACGATACGCATAATCGCTCATCGGGACGTGAGTATGCCCGAAATAGACGTTCCGCACGGACCTCTCCATATCCACTTTCTCGTTGGTCAGGTAGTCCCAAATCCTACCAGCGACGACACGACGAGGATTGGCCAACTTGCCGACAACGGCATGCAACCGAGAGCGAATGGCCACCTCATAAATCTGGTGGCGATACTCAGGCTGCTTAAATTGGTGCTTTCGATTTCGCTGCGTGGCCAACGCCAAATTGGTACGCTGCTTCAAGTGAACTGCATCACCATGCAACATCACAGCCGAACCGATGCGAAGAAAGTAAGGTTCCCAATGAAAGTTTTCGTTCGCTTCAGCTACGTCACCAAGTCGCTTCACGAAATCCGCGTGACAGTCGTGATTCCCCAGCAAGTAGTGAAACTGACAATTCCGATTAGACTCGACCAGGTCCGTCAGCCACTGCATCGAGGCGTCGATCGTCGCCTCGACCGAGGGTAACGTCGTCCAGGAAAAGTCGACGATATCCCCACCAAGCACGAACACGCGCGCCTCGGCGGCACGTGACAGAATCTCCTCCTCATGTTCGTGGTAGATCGAACGGCGAGAAAACATGTGAAGATCGGAAAGAAACCAATCCATACTTTCCATCCTCAAAAGCACAATGGGCAACTCTTAGAAAACCATTGTCCAATTGTAACACGTCGACCGGTTAGGGAAGGTCTGCCCCAAGCGTTTTAGTGCGTTATGTATCGATCACCAGATATTTCGACCGAGGAAAAAAAGTAGAGAACTTCGGGCGAACGCAGCATCTCTCGTTTGCCCGCCCACATAACGGTAATTGTCTTGCCTCCTACCGAGAATTTATGCACAACCACGACATTCTTGGTAAGGCGACTTTCCTTGCTGACGAGGATATATCGATGCACGGCCGTCGAATCGGTTCGGTAAGTAATCTCCGAACTGATTTTCATGACGTTTCCGGCGGGAACACTTCGGAAGATCTCGTCGCGGTCCACTTTGGCAAAGAACTCGTTCCATTCTGGGTGCGACTCTTTACGGAGCTCGACTTTCATCGTGCCAAACTGCGGGTCGCGAAGCGTGAGTGATCTTACCTGGTCTCCATCTTCCGTTGTAACTTGCGGCTCGCCAGGCATGCGAGCGGAATAGCCCCAGTGGGTATCACTGTAGGGTCTCCAACTTCCATCCAGTTCCGCAATATCGACGCTCTGGGGATCGGCTAACTCCAGCGGGATATCCGCGTTATCGTATACATACTGAAAAGCGACGACTGTACCCACAATTATCAAAATTGCTGCCAAACTTCCGCTGGCGATGAGAAGGGTCAATTGTCGTCGCCGCTTTCGGTGTTTAGCCGATACGACATTGGCGGCGTAAATCGCGTCGACGTCTTCATGAGTGTCAAAGAACCCTTCCGATGAAGACGGAGCGGGAGAAGCTTCCGATGAAACCGGATCGACGCTGTTATCTTTGGTCTCAGCTTGGACTGTCTTACTACCCGCGGTGGGACGAGACTTGGAAGCTTTCTTAGAACTACTGCCATTAGATTCGACGCGAAACGCTTCTCCGCAGCGAGGACAGCGCACCGCTTTGCCGACCAAATGGTCTTTCACTTTAAAGGCCGAATCGCAGTTCGTGCACTTAGCAATCGTCGTCACACCAAACCTGCCGATCTTCGGTATGGCTGTTGTAAAAAGGGAGACAGACTCCTTAGGTGGACTCGTGCGGACTAACCCGAACCAGGGTAGGGGTTGCCTTTTACGCTGATCGATTTAAAGAACTTGTTCACTTCCGAAGAGACGCTGTTACCCGACCAGAGGAACATGAACATGCGTTGTTGCGTAAAGAGGAGTACTACCCGGCTCTTCCCTGGCCGGCTCCGCAGGATATCCGCTGAAAAGTGATACTCAATCAACGGATAATTGTCGAGCGTCATTTGCTCGGTCTTGGTGAGGTACTTGCTCGCTCCCATGAGGTTCTGCATGCCGAAGACTTCGAGCTGCTCTTTCGATGGCATTTGATTCGATTTAGGCGGATTTCCCGGGATCGAAGCGCTGTACATCATGACGAACGATTCGTCGTCGCGAATGATGCGATACCCCTCGACTTTCGTATCAAGCCAGGGCCTTTCGATACTAGGAATCGGATCAAAGTTTGATGGAAACTTAACAGTCACCAGCCCTGCCGGCCCGCGGGCCTCGACGGGAAATTGACTTGTTTGTAGGGTCACGTAGTCAAACTTGTTGGTCCCACCACCAGCACCAGAGCCGAGGGTACTGCTGATCGTACTGATGGCGAAGATCAACATGACCAGCAGGCCCACGCCAAAGATAATTCCGACGGCGCTCATTACGAGCGTGGAATTGACTGGCAGTGCGAATCCGCCTGACTCTTTGGTCTGGCCGAAACCCTCCTGACCGGCCAGGACCTGAGCGACCTGCTCAACATATTTTGAGCCTTCCACCGCCTCCAGGTCGTCGATCGACGCACCGCGTCCCAGAAGCTGCTTGGCAGCCGTCATGACTCTTTCAAGTATTGCTGGATCTTGGGTGTAAATATCATCATGCTGACCAGGCAGAGCAGGTCGATAGAAACCGCCTTCGTTGTCGGAGGTCACCACGTCATCCGTGAAAGTTCCTTCTATGACCTTTTCTTTTGCAGAGCGGTGAAAGCCAGCTTCACTTTGCCGGCTCTTGGCAGGCTTGGAGGTCTCTTCCGTAACGCCGGCGATCAGTTCATCTTCATTAATATCCATACTGCTGGAAGACGACGAGGCAGGCGTTTTCGGTTTTACCGGTGCATCCTCTTGAAGCCCTAATTCAGGTTCTTCCGAATCGACAATCGGAGCGCTCTCGCCCGGCTTGCCCGCTTCGATACGGATCTCCTTCTCGTCAGGAGAAATCAGCGGAGTGAATTCCGAGGTTGCAGGAGACGGCGCCTGCATTTGCACACTTCCGCCGGCTTGTTCCTTTAAGAAGTCCTTAGGCGGATTACATGGTGCTCCCCATGGAACTTCAAGAGCAGGAATATGCCGATCGGTAGGCAGGATGACCGCTGAGAGCGTTCGGCGGCTACGTAGGATGGGGCTCTCTTTGCCAGCCGGGATTTGGTGAAGTTGCTTCTTGGCGGCGGATTCAGTGGCTGAAGCGTTTTCCGGTTCTGGTTCTCCAGCCCACTTGGGCCGGTTCGCGGATTTGGGCTTGGGGGCCTTCTTTCCGCCGGCCGTCATCTCGCCGAGAACCTTCGACCCCGACTGGCTCTTAGGAATCACCTTGGACTTCGATAGATTTGCCGCAGAGCCATGCTTGGCTTTTTCTTCGCTCGAGGGGGCCGTGTCGGTCAGCTTGACATCGAAAACTTTCTTGCACTTTGGACAACGCACTGATTTGCCATCAAGCTCGGCTTTGGCTTTAAACTTGGTTTGGCAGTGGGAGCACTGTGCGTATGAGGTCATCCTGAGCCCAGAATTGCAACAATTGGTGGTCGAGTCGGTGGTCAATCACGTAGCTTGATACCCCCTCATTCTCACTGGGGGGGCCGTGAAATTCAACCTCGCAACTGGCGTTCTGTTCCGGTCAATCAACCTTTTTGTGGAATCACAACCCGAACAACCACTTCACGTTTCGATTTTCCCAGTGAAAAGGGCATCGTCTGGTAGGTCTCGGCGTAAGATCGCCGAAAACGAAGCGTGTAGTCGTCGCTGGGGGTGAACTCGACCGGAACACTAAAACTCCCGTCCGGACGCGTCAGATAGGCGTTCACGAGCTGTGTGGGCCCCAGAAGATCGACGGGTAAGTTTGCCACTGGACGATCATTTTCGTCCACTGCGATGCCACGAATCACGCCATGATCCTCTTCTAGATGATCTGCCTCGGACATCTTCGCGATCAAAAGCTTCAGATCGTCTGGTTCCGAAGTGCGAATCACAACCCGATCGTTGTCGAAATCGGCCTGTAATCCCCCAGAAATCGCGACCGCGTCCTCCGCTTTAGAGAATAGCCAGCGGACATCGCGATAATTGGCCCGATATTCAGCCGTAGGCAGTAGCTCGTCGGCAGCGAGGACAGGAGACGCCAGAAGGGCCTTGGCCTCGGCGGAAGTCGGATCAAGAAAATAGGTAGTTAGTCGGCCCCGGTAGCGCCACTGCGTGGTAATCACGATTGCCATCGAAACCACGACAAACAGCCCTAGAAGGCCTTTCAGACTAAAGCGAAACGCAAGCATTCGCTCAATATCCCCCCTGGATCGCAAAAATGGGCGGCAAATGCCGTCCATTCAATCAATACCGTCGCGGGGGAAAAGAATCAACGTCTAAGGGCTGATCGCGCAACTAAGCCGCGGCCGATTCAGCCAGCGAGTCTTCGGTGGATTTGCTGGCCACACCTAGGCCCAAGACTTCGCGAGCCAGGTTGGTGTAGTCTTCAGCACCGTTGGAACTGGGGTCATAATCGAAAATCGACTGCCCGAAACTCGGTGCTTCGGCCAGGCGGATATTGCGGCGGATACGCGTTTGAAAAACTTCCGCACTCGCCCACGTTCTACCTTCGGCGGTTCCCCGATTGAAGAACTCGTGTACGTCGCCGGCTACTTCGCCAGCCAGTCGCGTACCCGATTCAAACAGGCACAGCACGACGCCGGTCAACTTCAAGCACGGATTGATTCGTTTGGAAACGATGTCCACCGTCCGAAGCAGTTTGCTCAAGCCATGCAACGCCAGGAAGTGGGGCTGCAGCGGCAAAAAAACTTCGTCCACGCAAGCCAATGCATTGAGAGTCAGCACGCCCAGACTCGGCGGGCAGTCGATGATTAGGTAATCATACTGTTGACCATGGACCTCCATCGCGTCACGGAGAATCATCTCGCGACCTACTTCGCCGGCAAGTTCCATTTCAGCTGCTGCCAAATCGAGGTGAGCCGGAATACACCACAGGTTTTCGCCAGCTTGGTGACGAACGTCTTCCAGTGACGCTTCGCCCATGAGCACCTGGTAAACGGATTCCGCCCCAGAGGCGACGCCAATCCCGAGATGCAGCGAGGCATGGGCCTGAGGATCAAGGTCCAGGACACACACTTTGTGCCCCATACGAGCGATGGCGGAAGCGAGGTTGACGGCGGTGGTCGTTTTTCCAACGCCCCCTTTTTGATTCAAGATAGCAATCGACCGCATGACAACCTCCTTGTTGTAAAGCGAAACTTTCCGGCAATTCTGGCGCGTGCAGCGGTGCCAGCATCGCGAGGGATTGTAATCAGGACCGCCATTTGAATTCCAGACCGGTTTTCCCTGAATTCCCGCGCAACTTTATATGATCGTTGCCTTTTCGGCCCGGTGCTGGTGGTCTATGATCGAGATCTTGATAGCATCCTACTGCTAAGCCCCTTTAAGAAGTTAGAGGAAACGCCCTGTGCGTGTCATCATCGAATCTTCGGCCGAACATGGAAGTCAACGTGCCGCCGCGATTGTTGCCCAACTCGTTCGCAAGAAACCCCGTGCTATCCTGGGTTTAGCGACCGGCGGGACCCCGCTGAAGCTCTACCAGGAGCTGATCCGCATGCACCAGGGAGAAGGACTCGATTTTTCGCGAGTTACCTCTTTTAACTTGGATGAATACGTTGGCCTGCCCCCAACTCACCCGCAAAGCTACCGTCACTTCATGACGGAAAACCTATTCCGTCACATCAATATCGACATTCGAAATACGCACGTGCCTGACGGCCGGGCACTCGACTACGAGACTTACGGATCTCAATACGAAGCTATGATCGACGAGGCGGGCGGCATCGACTTGCAGATCTTGGGGATTGGCCGCGACGGCCATATCGCGTTCAATGAGCCTGGTTCCTCGCTGGGGAGTCGTACACGTTTGAAGACGTTGGCGCCGGAAACCATTCGGGACAATGCCCGGTTTTTCGGAACCGAAGAAGACGTACCTCGCTTGGCCATCACGATGGGAGTAGGTACCATCCTGGAATCGAAGAAGTGTATTCTTCTCGCTTTCGGCAAGGAAAAAGCCGAAGCAATCGCCGCGACGGTCGAAGGACCGGTTACGGCACAAGTCACCGGCAGTGCATTGCAGTTCCATCGGGACGTGGTTGTGATTCTCGACGAAGAATCGGCCTCGCAATTGCAGCGGCGTTCCTACTACGATGAGGTAGAGGAGGCGCATCGGCGGCTTCAATCCGGAGAAGTCAAATAACCACAGAATGTCATGCGCCAAATCGGTAAGCTCTCTTCCGAAACCCATGCTGCTCGCTTCGTCGACTATTTGTTGACGCAAGGCATCCATTCCAAAGCCGATGCGAACTCGCAGGGAGACTGGATGATCTGGATTCACGAAGAAAACCAGGTCGACCAGGCACGTACCGAACTAGAAGCGTTTCGCTCGAATCCGGACGATAGTCGCTATCGTTCCGCCGGCGAAGAAGCCGCTGGCATCCGCAAGATGGAGCAGCTTCGCGAAAGGGAGCGTCGCAGAAACGTCCATGAAGTGAAGCACCGTTCGGTCGCCTTGGGTGGAGGACTTTCCGGAGCACCAGTCACCAAGGGCATCATGATCATTTGCATCGTGATCGCACTTGCTGGAATGTTCGCATCCAACTTTTCACTGAAAGACCCTGGTTTGGGTGATCAGATCTACGGAGCGCTCAGCTTTCTTTCCCCACAAGACTTGCAAGCCTACGGGATTTCGCCGGAACCCAACTCGCTTCGCACGATCGAACGAGGACAAGTATGGCGACTAATTACCCCGGCATTTCTTCACGCCCGCACTGGAAGCATGGCCATTTTGCATGTTGGTTTCAACATGTACATGCTTTTCATGCTGGGACCAATTCTGGAACGTAGGATGGGGAGTTTTCAGTTCCTGCTGTTGAACCTCGGATTAGCACTCGCTGGGAATCTGGCCCAAGGGTTGATCCCGATGTACATCCAGTTGTATGGCGGCGACTTGGTTCAATTCGAGCGTTTCTACGGTGGTGTTAACTTCCTGGGCTACTCCGGCGTCGTTTACGGGTTGTTCGGCTATCTCTGGATGCGTTCCAATCACGACCCGACCTTCGGCATCATGATCAACCAGTCGTCGATCATTATGTTAATGATCTGGTTCTTCCTCTGCTGGTTTGGCCTGATGGGCGGTGTCGCTAACCTGGCCCACACAGGCGGCTTGGTTGCCGGCATGTTGGTGGGTTACGTCCAAGCAATGACTCGCCGGTAGAATATTAATATTGCTACTGATCTAACGCCGAGGTCACATCGGCGAAGAATGTATTGAGTCCACTGAGTGTTGGCTCTGGCTTAGCGACTAAAATACTGGGTTGATCTGGCAGAGACAGCAATCCTTTCGCAAGGTCGAACTGGACGATGGTCGACTCACTCTTTTCCGGCCACGAAAAGACCACTTCGTGCGTCCACTCAGGCTGTGTAGCTTCCTGGGAAGTGGTTCCTATAAAACTGGCATCTTCAATCAATGCCTGGCGAAAATGAACCAAGCCGCGAGCCTGGGAGATATCGAACGTCTTACCACTAGTCTTCAGATGGACGACCGGGGCATAGCGTATGTTTTCGCCATTGGTTGCTCCCCAGTAGGCAATCGAGGCATATCCCTTCGACCAATGATGCCAAACCGTAATCCCGGCCAAGATTGCCGCGATCAATATCATGGCAGCGACGACCAGCTTACCCGAACTGAAGCCGGGCCGATAAAACCTAATCTTAAGGGAAGATGACAACGAGATCTCCTATCGGGAATGTTCGGCCAAGCTCAGCTGATTTATACTCGAAAGGGATTGGATCGTCGTGATGGCGAACCCTAGTAGCCTGCCGAGACTCTCAAAGGATAGTCTGTTGCCGGACAAATTCGACCCCTACCGCGAATCGTTGATTGTCGAGGAAAAGACGATCTGGCCGGAAGAGTTAGCCGATGTTCCCGTGGAAAAGCGGGGGATGATCGCTCGGCAGCTTCATGCCAATGCCGCGGCTTGCGGTCATCTGGAGTACGTTCGCCTGCACACAGGCTTCTGCCGCCAGATTACCGTTACGCAACAAGACGTGTCTCGGCTGGAAGCGAACACCTAATCAAGTCCACGATAATCCCTAAGATTCCAATGACCCCCACAGATTCTACCCGCTTCGCGTCGCAGACCGTTCATGTTCCTCTGTCCGAGCGTTCTTACGACATCTCCATCGGAACAGGCAACTTGGCAGAGGTGGGTCGCTGGATTACTTCATTGCGGAGCGTAACTCATGCGGTTCTGATCAGTGACGACCATGTTGCCAGGCACTATCTCGAACCGGTGAGCGAGAGCCTGAAATCGGAAGGTATCCGTGTCACCAAGCTAGTTGTCCCCGCTGGCGAGCCCAGCAAGTCAGTGGCAACTTCCCAAGAGTTGTGGGAAAAGGCGCTGGCAGATCGCGTTGATAGAAAGTCCAGTGTGGTGGCCCTGGGAGGCGGTGTGATCGGTGACCTGGCAGGCTTCATTGCGGCCACGATGACGCGGGGCCTCGACTTCTTTCAGATTCCAACCACGCTACTCGCTCAGGTTGACAGCAGCGTTGGCGGTAAAGTCGGCATCAACTTGCCAGCAGCGAAGAATATCGTGGGATGTTTCTGGCAGCCCCGAGGCGTTCTGATCGATACTGCGGTGTTAGAAACGCTTCCGAAACGCGAATATTTATCTGGCCTAGCCGAAGTCGTAAAGTACGGTGTGATACTCGATCCAGAGTTTTTCGAGTATCTCGAAGCCAATGTTCAGCCGATCCTTGATCGAGATGCGACCGTACTGCAGAAGATCGTCGCGCGAAGCTGTGAACTGAAAGCTCAAGTTGTCGCTGAAGACGAGCGCGAGACCACGGGCCTGCGTGCGATCCTCAACTACGGACACACTTACTGTCATGCCTTGGAAACCGTATCCGGCTACGGCGAGTACCTCCACGGCGAAGCCGTCGCAGTCGGGATGTTATGTGCGTCTCGGCTAGGGGAAAAACTTGGTGTGTTCGCTCCCGAGGCAACGGAGCGTCAACACAAGCTTCTGACTGCCTTAGGACTACCTGTAGACGTTCCCAAGCTGGACGAAGCAGCCATCCTTTCTGCAATGCAACGCGACAAAAAGGTAGAACACGGCAAGCTGCGATTCATCGTCCCGCATTGCATTGGCAAAGTCGTGCTCACGCCTGATGTTCCGCAAGATGTCGCCATGCAGGCCTGGACCGACGGATACGCGAGTTAGTTGGTCGAATATATCCTCGACACCCAAGCAGCACCCCCTATAATGGCGGACTTGAATGCCATCCTCAAGGTGCTGCTCGAATGAGTTCCGTCGACGACAATACGCTAAAAGACCCCGAGTTTATCGCCGCATTACGCCTGGCACTGAGTTCGGGAATTGGCCCGGCGAAAGTTCAGGCACTTCAGACCTATTTTGGGTCGCTATCCGCTGCGCTCTCGGCAACGTCAAGCCAACTTCAAGCAGTGCAGGGCATTGGGCCCAAAGTTGCCAAAACGATCGTCTCCGCCAGCAATCTGGACGTACAACGTGAGCTTGATCATTGTCATGATTTCGACATCCAAATTCTGACGCGTTCCTGTGAGGGCTTCCCAGAACTGCTGCGCGAGATCGCTGATCCGCCCACCTTGTTGTTTGTCAAGGGAGAGATCCTCCCCTGCGACGAGTTGGCGGTGGCGATTGTGGGAACACGGCATGCGACGCACTATGGCAAGAAACAGGCCGAGCGTTTCGGCTATGAATTGGCCAAAGCAGGCTTTACCATCGTTAGTGGACTGGCCCGCGGCATCGATGGGGCCGCTCATCGCGGGGCGATCAAGGCCGGTGGCCGAACGATTGCATTTCTGGGCGGAGGTGTCTCGAAGATCTATCCACCGGAACACGAAGACCTAGCCAAGGAGGTCGCCGAAAGCGGGGCGCTCGTCAGTGAGTCAGCGCCCTTAGTGAGCCCCATCGCAGGAGCGTTCCCACAGCGAAACCGGTTGATCACAGGGATGAGCCTGGGGGTAGTGATTATTGAAGCTGCAGCGCGAAGTGGCGCCTTAATTTCAGCCCGCATGGCGATGGAGCAAAACCGGGAAGTCTTCGCCGTACCAGGCCAAATCGACAACCCGGTGGCCCGGGGCGTGAATAACCTGATCCGGGATGGAGCCACGCTGGTACAGTCGGTCGACGATGTTATCGAGCAACTTGGTCCGCTACGTAAGCCGCTGCAAGTCTCTGAGCAGAAGACGGTTCTCCAGCCAGCAGAACTCCAGTTGAACGATCAGGAACAACTAGTCCTTCAGCATATCGATCTGACTCCGATGTCGCTGGACGCACTCGTCGCACGGTCGAAGTTACCGGTACACCGCGTGCTGTCGACGCTCAGCATCTTAGAAATGAAACGACTCATCGTGCGAACCAACGGTACGACCGTGCAGCGTATCGCCTGAGCCCATCATGTTAAGCGAACAAGGCCTTGATCGGCTGGCCGCCATCGGTGATCGGCACAGGTCGGTCGCCATCGTAAAGCGACTTGGCGTAGTCAATGCCCATCGCGGCGTGAATTGTCGCGAAAAAGTCAGGAACCGAGACTGGGTCGCTGACGATCTTCTTCGCGAGTTCGTCCGTCTGACCATAGGCCCCGGAATGCTTCAGCCCTCCACCAGCCAGCACACACGTGAACGCCGAACCTTGGTGACCGCGGCCACCACCACTATCGAATTCCGGCGGACGGCCAAACTCGGTAGTGACGACGATGAGCGTCTTGTCGAGCATCTTACGCTGTTCAAGGTCGAGGATCAGCGCCGCCATCGCCGTGTCGAGTTCCTGAATCAGCCTATGCTGTTCAAGAATGCCGCCATTGTGAACGTCCCAACCAGCACCATTCAAAAAGTTGAGGTTGTGCGAGACTTCGATGAAACGAACGCCCCGTTCGACCAGACGCCGGGCCAATAGACATCGCTGTCCGAACTCGCCACCGTATCCCTCGCGTAAGTCGGCCGCTTCTTGCTCAAGGTCGAAGCTGCTCATGAACTCAGGACCACTTAGTTTTAGACTGAGGTCGATGGTCGCCTCGTAATCCTTCAAGACAGCCTCTCGCGTTTCCGGCTGCAAGCTGCGAAGTTTTGTCAGAAAGCTTTCCCGCCGCTTCTGACGCGCGCGGTCGACCCCCAACGGTGGTGACAAACCTGCCGGTCCGCGGCCGGTTTCCGTCAAATAAAGGTAACTATGCTGTGCTCCCAGAAAACCTGGCCCACGGGTCGCGTTGGGGTAACCAATGAGAACGTAGGCTGGCACGTCGTCGGATGCCGCTCCGCGTTCATGCGCGACGATTGACCCAAGCGATGGATAAACCACCGTTCCACTGACAGGTCTTCCCACATGCATCCAGTTCGTCGCTGCGGCGTGTTCGTCGATTACGGCGTGGTTGACCGTACGAACCGCGGTAACACGATCCATGATTGGTGCCAGCTTCGAGAGATGCTCGCAGACCTGAACGTCGTTAACGCAGGTTGGAATAGCATCGTAATATGCGCCTGGTTTCCGGGCCTTCGGGTCCCCCTTGGCCTTTGGGTCAAACGTATCGATCTGCCCCATGCCACCCCCCAGCCAAATGGAGATGACATGCTCGGCCTGACCGCTGATCCGGCTACCCATGGGCATGGCGCCAGCAACTGAGCTCGCCATTGCTGTTGCCGCGGAAGCAGCAAGAAATTGTCGCCGATTAACGCCAGAATTTGAGTTGAAGTTACTCATCGTAATCCGCTTGTTGCCGGTGGTTTTAATGGGTTCGGGGATATCGCCAACTGCTAGGGTATCCAGACGAATTCTCGCAAATTCACGACGCTCCACACCATGTCTTCATACACCTCGCGCCATTTGGGCTGAAGTCGTGGATCAGCAGGTGGCCCAACTCGCGCTCGGCGTGCATGCTCTTGCTGAATGGTATTTGCGTCGGAACGTAAATGATTTGACCAAGTTACTTGGGGAAGTCGTTCAAGTGGTTCCGGTTCTTTGACCTGATCTTTCGGAACAAGCCGTTCTTCAAAGCCATCACGAAGGACATCGGCGAACAACGCACGTTCCTGTTCACTTGGCATTCGACTAAGAAACCGCAAGAACACCGAATCGACCAGTCGTTCCGGAGACTTTGCTTCAACGGCCAAGTCGGCCAGGGGGCTCTCGTGAGATGCCCTGGTAAGCCATACCGTCATGGTTCCATTGGCGATGACGGCAGGCTGAAGCACATTCGGTTCGGTTTCGCGATCGGTACGTGGAATCTGACGCTCGGCGGACCAACCGAAAGCGACCATCACGTCATCGATGACCGAAACACGAGGAAGGGTCAAACTTGGTCGGTCACGTTCGTTGGAAATACTCGCCAGCATCCAGGCACGTTCGACGCACCCTAAATTGTTTCGATTGCTGGCAGGTCGACGTCCGTCAGGGTCAAGCGTCAGCATCTCGACATCGATTTCCTTTCCAGCCGCACCATAAAACGAGTCGACAATCTGCTCGGCCGTCATCCGGCGACGCTGCGGAGCATTGAATAGTCGTCGAGTCGAATCGGCATCCTGTTGATTTCCAGCCGCTTCGCGCTGGTAGAGATCCGAATTCATGATCAGTCGCGTGGTGTGCTTGACGCTGTACCCATTGGCGACAAAGTCACGGGCCAACCACTTCAGAAGTTCGGGATGACTCGGCTTCGTCCCTTCCCAGTCATGTGGTGGCTCCACGATCCCCGCGCCGACGAGTCTTCGCCAAATTCGATTGACCGAGACCTCGGCAAAACGTTCGTTTTCAGGGGCTGTGACCAGCGCCGTTAATCGCTCGCGGCTATCTTTTTCGTTCTCGAGATAAGCGGCGAGAGCATCGCTATCTTCAATGCCTGTTTCGTCCGAAAACGGCCACTGCGGTTGAACTGCCTGACCCGGTTTGAGTGTGACTTCAATCAGTGGTTCGCGATCCTGACTGTCGAAGAACGCGACTGGGACCGAACTTGATTTGGGAACCGAAAGAGATTTCCTAGCGAACATGGCCGCAATTGAGTAGAGGTCCTCTTGCGTCGTGCTGTGATAAGGGGAGTCATGACAACGCGCACACTGAAGTTCAATTCCCAGGAACGCATTGGCCACGATGTGCCCCTTTGCGGCAAACGGAGAATCATTCTGGGCGGCTTTCGCGAAACCAGCGCTACCGCCATCTTCGGGGCTACCTCGCATCATCATCAATTCAGTAACCATTCGGTCGAGCGATTTATCATCTCGCAGTGCATCATGCAGGAACCAGCGAAATGGGCCACTGGCGTTGAGCGTCGCATTGATCAGGGTGGGGTTCTCGGCCAGGACATCTTGCCAGTAGCTCACCCAGTGATCTGCCCAGCGCGGATCATCGAGAAGACGATCGACCAACTTGGCTCTTTTGTCCGGCGAATTGTCTTGCAGGAAGGCACGTACCTCATCCTCGGTGGGAATAATGCCAACCGTATCGAGATAGGCTCGGCGAATAAACTTGGCATCGCCCACAATCGGCGCGAGCTCCGTTTCTTCTGCCGATAGCGGCAACTCAGGCCATTTCGCGCCGTCATTGATCCAAGTTTCCAAGGTCTTGATTTGCTGCGCAGAAAGCGATTTGCCCGTGGGCGGCATCCGCATGTCGGCATCCTCGTGCCGAATACGCGTCATCATTTCGCTGGCCGTGGCATCTCCAGGCACAATTGCCGGTCCGGAGTAGCCTCCACCAACCGCCATTTCCCGCGAGTTTAACTGGAGACCGCCTGAGTCCTTCTCGCTGTGACAACGAAAGCACTCACTTCGCAAGATGGGAAGAACTTCCGAATGGAATTGCTTAGCTTCTTCGGGTGAAGTTCCTTGGGTGGCCGCTTTGGCTTGTTCAATTCGACTGGCAAGGAATGTGTCGATCGGATTGGTCGTGGCCGATTGCCGAGGAATGGCAGGGCCTGGATTAGCTTCGACCCACTGCCTGGCCAATCGATGACGGTTTTCCCAAAAGGAATTGCGTGACTTGGCTGCCGCGCGTCGGTTACGGTCGTCGTGCGAAGCTAACGAGCTTTCGATGCGCTGAAGTGCCCCCTCGAACGCTTCGTCCGTCAAAGGGAGTGGAGCGTCCGGACTTTCGGCAGGACCGAGTACTTGATACTGCTTTCCGTCGGGCGTAAGCAGCGCGACCGTGAATTCGCCTGGCTCGGCACGGAACTTCTTACCACCGGCCATCGTCTCGGCGACGACGCGATGCGTTCCTTGTTTAGTTGTTCTAAAAATGCCTGTCTCTTCGTGAAGGCGGTGCTGCTTGATCCGATGACCTGGAAGAGGTGGATCGGCAACCGGGGTGATGGGTTCCTCGCCACTAGGCGATCCTTGAAGAGCCCCCTTCTTGGCGACAAGCTTCCCATCGACCCACAACCGGCTTAGACCTCGTGCACGCAGCAGGAAAGTCTGTTCCCCTTCAGGCAAGTTTACATCCGCCGCCATTCTCACCAGCACTGGGGCATTCCAGCTATCTCGAATTCCCCAGCTGTCATACCGCAGCGGAAGTCGTGGTGTAAGGAACTCGGATGTTTCCCAACGGGTGACTTCTACGGGATAATCCTCATCGAAATCGAGCCATCGCGTGTGAGACGGCATGCCTTCGTGGAAAGTGACCGTCACACGATCGGCAGGAAGATCGCCCAGTTTCGGCATTGATTCTGGCGCAGGTTCTGGCTTTGGCGCTTCGCCTACTCGGTGAAATCGCTTCTTCAGCGTATCCGCATCAAGGGCCACGCGATGAAGTGCGACTGCATCGAGATATCCGCGAAACGAATTCGAAGCACTTCCTTTTAGCGCCGACCCTATCCAGACGCTATCATCATCCACGACAGGAGCCACTGTGGTCGGCCCCCCCATATCCCACGCACCTGGCAACTGTTTGCCGTCAACCCACCCTTGGACACTCTCAGGCTTACCAAACTCGTATGTGACGGCCACGTGATGCCAGCCTGTGCGCGCGATGAAGCCATCGCTTGTGGTCCATCGATGCCAGTGTGACCCCGAGCCGTTGCCCGGGGTCGCGAACAAAAAGCTGACGCGTGCCGTCCCTTTGACTCCTCTCAGCCGCAGGGCCCAATTCTGATTGTCCGGAGCGAACTCGGGGTTACCGGTACGACCTTTCCCCATGATGTACAGGTTCTCATTATCTTTCAGATCTCGAGCATTCACCCAAGCTTCGATGGTGATTGAGTCGCCGTTAGTGAAATCGAACGGACTGAGATGTCCAGGGTCGTCGTAGGAAAAGTAGGCTCCTCGACCATCAAACTTGACCGCCGTATTGGTATCTTCAAAATCGGGATACGAAGGAGGACGGGGGCCTGGAACATCACGATGGACGCCCCCGTGCGCGATGAGCGGTGTTTCCTCTTCCGCGCCAAAGTCCCATAAAACGACGGGCTCAGATGCGTGCGCCGTTGCGTAAATGCCAACGAACCCAAAAGCTAGGATGAGTAGATGGCAGCGAAGCGATCTCATCAGCAATACCTATCGAGAAGAGCCAAAACGCGATCAAGGGAAGGCGTTTGGCGAATCACCAAACTACAAGGAGGGAAAAAGACTTCCAATGGAAGCGAAAGGAAGGAACCTTAAATATCCATAGATTTTTTGCTTTCGTCAAGGTTTCTTGGCTAAGCTAGATCGACTCCCCTCATCGAAAATTGCCAAAGATTGGCCTCCCAACTCCCTTCATTGATTCCCGATTTCCTGACCAAATCATGAGAACTTCCCCCAATTGCAAATATGCTGTGATCGGCCTTGGCTGCCTCCTATTCAGTACTATTAGCTCACCAGCGTCCGCGCTATCACCAGATTCGCCAAAGCCGCCCAATGTATTGCTTCTGGTAGCCGATGACCTAGGCTATGCCGAGTTAGGCTGTCAAGGAAATGCGTCCGTCAAAACGCCAAGAATTGATGCTTTCAGTCAGACGGCAGTACGCTGCACCCAGGCTTATGTGACTGCGCCAAATTGCAGCCCTTCGCGGGCCGGGTTTCTCACTGGAAGAATTCCACTGCGATTTGGCTACGAATTCAACCCAATTGGTGCCCGCAATGAAGACTCGCAGACAGGTTTACCAAGCAAACAACAAACCATGGCGGAGTACCTGCACGATGCTGGCTATACAAACGGTCTGGTAGGCAAGTGGCATCTCGGCGGTGCCGCGGACTATCATCCGCAGCGTCATGGTTTCGACGAATTCTTCGGCTTTCTTCATGAGGGCCATTATTTCGTGCCCAGCCCGTGGAACGAGACGACTACTTGGATCCGCCGAAAAGGGCTTCCGCTTGGTCACATTGATCGCTACCAGGTCTCGAAGAATCTGATCTACTCATCTCATATGGGGCATGACGAACCCGATTACGATGCGAACAACCCGATACTTCGCGAAGGACAGCCGGTTGTCGAAAACGCTTACTTCACCGATGCGATCACCCGCGAGGCGACCTCGTTTATCGAGCGTTACCGCTCAAGCCCCTGGTTTCTGTATGTCGCCTACAACGCGGTGCACAGTCCGCTCCAAGCCAAGAACGAGACGCTAACACTTTTTAAGGAGGAAAACGACATTCACCGCCGCATCTTCCTTGCGATGCTTTATGATTTAGACCGCAGTGTCGGACAAATCCTGCAATCCCTTGAAGAAACAGGGCAAAGCGACAGCACATTGGTCGTATTCTTCAGTGATAACGGCGGACCAACCAAAGAAACGACCGCCAGCAATGTTCCACTGCGAGACGGCAAAGGAAGCATGTACGAAGGTGGTATTCGTGTTCCTTTCTTGATTCGTTGGCCAGGACAACTCCAGGGTGGATCGGTATCGGACGCTGTTGTCAGTTCACTCGATCTTTTTCCCGCGCTGACGGGTTTGATCGGCACCAAGTCACCATATGAGTTAGACGGCATTGATATTGCGAAGGTTATCGGCAACCCAGAATTAGGTAGCAAACGAACTCTTTACTGGCGACAAGGCAAAAGGGCGGCTCTACGGGAAGGCCGCTGGAAAATTGTTGCCCCGAATGGACACGATACCACCAGTAAGTGGCAATTGTTCGACCTCGAGGACGATCCCTCAGAGACAATTGATCTCTCGAATAGCCAGGATCAGCGGCAGCGGATGGAGGACCTATTAAGGAAATGGCACGAGCTAAATCAGGAGATGGCCGAGCCCCTCTTTTGAGTACAAACAAAGACTTCACACAGCTGGAAAGTCAAGCCACTAGACATGTTGTGTCGATCTAAAGGTCGAATATAATACCGCGATGAACCTCGTTGAACTTGCCGAACGAATCCGATCTCTCCGCATCGACCAACGGTTAACGTTGGAGGAAGTAGCATCGCGCACTGGGCTTACGCGCAGTTGGCTATCGAAGGTCGAAAACTTTCGCGTCACGCCGTCGCTGCCAGCTTTGGCCGAAATTGCCAAGGCATTGGGGGTTCCAACGTCCAAACTGGTAGAAGGGCTCGATGAGAAGCCCTCGCTCACGATGGTACGGAAAAACGAGCGAAAAGTCGTTGAACGGGACCAGTCGGAAGCGAACACCTCGGTCTATGAGTCACTGGCCCACCGCCGCAAATCGCGATCGATGGACCCATTCATGATCACAATCCCTCCGGGAGTTGCCCGTGAAGAGGCTTTGCCCCACCTGGGTGAGGAGTTTCTATTAGTCCAGGCAGGCAATGTCGACTTCGAGTACGACGGCGATGTCTTCAAACTTCAGTCGGGCGATAGCCTTTATTTCGATGCCAGTGTGCCGCATCGGCTTGTGAACTCTTACAAGAAACAAGCCGTTGTGCTCTGCGTTTTCCAATCGCCGCAAACCTAAATCTTTCCCGCGGCGTTGTCTTTCCGAATTCGCGACTGCTTTGCCACTTATGTCGCTGCGCTCCTGTTTTGATACGCTCGCTAACTCTACACAGCGACTTCCAGAACGTTAATCTTAACAGCGAATTCACAACACATTTGTTGACTACCAGGCAACTTTCCGGCAGAATGATTTTGCACAGCACGAATATTGACTCGTGGTCACATTTCTCGAAAAACTAACGTTGAGGAAACGCTTACCGATGGGAGCGAAGCGAAACATGGCTCACAATCTGGACCGGCGCTCGATGATTGCCATATCGGCCGCGTCCCTCCTAGCCAGTTCCGCGGAAGGCAGTGACCAAGTTCCTGCTAAGTTTACCGGACCGATGGTAGGTCACGTTTCCCATGTTGATGCCAACATTTGGTTTCTTCCCGGTGTGCCGGGCAATTACGCGTTACACGTCTTGAAAGATGACGGAACCGAAGAACGTGTCATTCACGCCGAAGCCAAGCCCGAGAACGACCATTGCCTAGTGTGGTATGCCGCTGGAATGCAGCCTGGTAACAGATACCAATATAAGATTTCGGGCCCAAACGGGCAGCTCATTTCAGGGGAAGAATACTACTTTGAAACAGCCCCTGAGCCCTCGCAAGACAGCAGCGTTTGCTTGGCATTCGGATCATGTGCACCGAACAAACCTCTGGAACTATGGACCCAGATGGAGCAGCGTGGTGCCCAGGGCTTAGTGCTCTTGGGTGACACTCCCTATATCGACTCCACCCAATTAAGGGTCGCTCGAGAGCGGCATCGCGAATTTCTTCAGGTCCCTCAATTGGCATCCTTGATTAGCCATACGCCAACCTGGGGAACTTGGGACGACCACGATTTCGGACGCAATGATTCCGATGGACGTCTGAAAGGGAAAGAGAATACACGTCGAGCGTTCGTAGAGTATCGAGCAAACCAAGACTTCGGTCATGACCAATCCGGAATTTATACGAAGTTCCGTTATGGCCCCATCGAAGTCTTCCTGCTGGATACACGGTGGTTTGCCAGAACCGAAAAATCGCCTGTCGATCCGAGTCAGCCAACACTATTGGGCAAACAGCAGTGGGAGTGGCTCAAGGAGGCATTGTTGGCTTCCAGTGCACCTTTCAAGCTGATTGCATGCGGCATGATCTGGGATGACAAAGAGAACACCGAATCGGATGACTGGGGTTCCTACACCCACGAGCGAGATGGCTTATTTGAGTTCATTGGTGACAATAAAATATCGGGGGTCGTGTTAATCGGGGGCGATATCCACTGCTCGCGGCACTTGAAGTACGACACAGAGAAGACGGTCGGTTATGCGATTCATCAGTTTATCGTGTCGCCCATTCACGATAGCACCATTCCCAAGCTCAATGTGCCTCATCCAAATCTGATTCGCGGTGAAGCCGTTCCCCACGTCTGGCTTCGACTGGAAGCCGACGGTACCCAATCGCCTCCCCGACTTCATGCGGAATGGGTGCAAATGAAAGGACGTCCCATGTGGGATGTTTCTCTCACGGCTGATGAATTGTCAACCAGTTAAGTCGATTTAGAACACTCAGAGATACGAAACGGACTTCGAACACTAAAGGCCTAGAGTTTTGCCGCACTTTGGAAAAAAACAGACTGTGTATCTATCCGAAGGTTCTCTCGCAGAGATTCCCCGGATCTTTGAGCAGTTTCGTGCAATTCGTACGTTTCTGGTTGTCGACGAAGTTGCTTACAACCTTTCGGGTGCTGCCACTCAATTGCGGCAGTTTCTTCCGCCCGATGCCATAACGCTGTTTAGTGGTTTCGAACCTAATCCCAAGATTGAAGACGTCGAGCTCGGTGTTGCCAGGTGTCGCGATGCCGATCCGGACCTGGTGATCGCGTTGGGAGGGGGTACCGCGATCGACCTTGCGAAGATGATTGCATCGATGGCACGGCATGCCGAGAGCCCCCGTAATATTGCTGTAAACGGCCTGGCACTCTCACAGGGTACGTTGCCATTGGTCGCGGTCCCAACGACAGCCGGTACGGGAAGCGAATCAACTCATTTCGCCGTCGTTTACGTTGATGGTCAAAAATACTCAGTTGCCGATCCATGTCTGCTCCCCTGCGTCGCCGTGGTCGATCCGGAATTGACCTATAGCGTTCCTCCGCGAATGACCGCAGCGACAGGCCTGGACGCGTTTTGTCAGGCAATCGAATCGATCTGGGCAGTGGGTGCGACCGACGAATCGGTCGCTTATGCCACATCGGCCGCGACCCTCGCATTCGAGCATTTACCCACGGCAACGAATGCCCCGACCCCGGAAGCTCGACATGCAATGAGCCTCGCTTCGCATCTCGCGGGAAAGGCGATCAACATCAGCAAGACGACGCTTCCTCATGCTATTTCCTACGCGTTAACGGCGGACTATGGCATTCCCCATGGGGCAGCCGTCGCCACGACTTTAAGCAGTGTCCTCGCTTACAACTTCGGAATATCGACCTCCGATTGCGCGGATCGGCGAGGGACCGCTCATGTTCGGCAGCGGCTATCGCTCATTCTCGACATCTTGAGAGCCGCTTCGGTAGAACAAGCATGCCAACAGATCGAAGCATTCGTTAGCTCGCTCGGCTGCAACCCAACGCTCGCCTCGGCCGGAATCCGTACCGAGGAAAGCCTGCGTGTACTGGCTAGCCGCGTCAACGCCGCGCGACTTTCTAACAATCCTCGAATGGCCAGTCAGGAAGAGTTGTTCTCACTCCTTCAGGGTAGATCCACGATTGGCGCTGGAAGCCGCCGTCCAACCATACCGCCCAAAGCCACGGCCGGCTAACACGATATTCATCGCGAACTATACACTTAAGCTCCCATGACTCTACCACTCAGCAAGATTCAACTTGTCGTTTTCGATTGGGCAGGCACGACGATCGACTTCGGTTCGTGTGCTCCGGCGACTGCCTTTGCCAAGGTGTTCGCGGCTCATGGCGTTCACGTTTCGGATGAAGAGGCTCGTCGGCCGATGGGGCTTAACAAGCGAGAGCATCTCATGGCGATGCTCAGTACCGATGGAATCTCAAAGCGCTGGCACGACGGCAAAGGGACCTCCTGGACCGATGCCGATGTCTCGCAGATGTACGATCAATTTGTTCCCTATCAATTAGAAGCGATCAAGCAAAACAGCCAATTGGTACCGCAGCTGCTTGAAGTCATCCGCAACTTACGTGCGGAAGATATCAAAATCGGCAGCACTACGGGTTACTTCCGAGCAGCCGCTGATTTAGTTTCTCTGGCAGCGAACGAGCAGGGCTTTGTCCCCGACGCCAACGTCTGTGCCGACGATGTACCCAACGGCCGACCGGCTCCCTGGATGATTTACCACATTATGCAGAAGCTGAATGTTTTCCCTCCGCAGTCGGTCGTCAAAGTCGGTGATACCGTAGCGGATATTGAAGCAGGCCGAAATGCCGGATGCTGGACGGTCGGTATCTGCGACAGTAGCAGCATCACAGGCCTGAGCTTTGACAGCTACTGCCAACTAGATACCGATTCAAAGTCTAAACGACTTGATGCGACCGCTTCGATGTTCCAAAACGCCGGTAGCCATTTCACGATTGCTTCGATCGAAGATCTCCCGCGTGTCGTACGCCAGATCAATCAACGGCTCGCCAGCGGCGAGTGTCCGTAAAATCTCCAATTCAACTTGCTAATCCAATTCCTTTTACCCCGACACTCCTAGCCCATGAGTCCCGCAAGTCTACCGGATCAACGCTCGAAGAGATCAGAGTCTTTCTGGGCATTTTGGGCCGTCTTCGCAGCATTCGGAACGTACTTTTGCATGTATGGCTTTCGCAAGCCCTTTACGGTCGCTGAGTATGACGGAACGATGGTCGGCAGTATCGACTTTAAGACGATCGTCGTTTCGATCCAAGTCCTGGGCTACATGCTGTCGAAGTTCATTGGTATCAAGATCATTTCCGAAATGCCTCCGAAGCGTCGCGCCATCGCTCTGCTTGGGCTCATTCTTTTTGCCGAAGCCGCGCTCGCATTGTTCGGCATCCTGCCCCGTCCTTGGAATGCCATTGGGCTGTTCTTTAACGGACTGTGCCTGGGCATGGTGTTTGGTTTGGTACTTGGTTTTCTGGAAGGACGCCGACTCACGGAAGCCTTGGTAGCTGGACTTTGTACTAGTTTCATCCTCGCTGACGGCGTCACCAAGTCGGTCGGAGCATGGTTACTAGCCAACGGCGTACGGGAAGACTGGATGCCGTTTACCGCAGGGCTGATTTTTCTACTCCCGCTTTGCGTATGCGTCGGAATGCTTACCAGGATTCCAGCCCCCAGCGAACAAGATATTGCTGCCAGATCGGCCCGCGAAACGATGACGCCGCATGATCGCTGGTCATTGTTTAGCCGTTATGCGTTAGGGCTATCGGTTTTGGTAGGCATCTATCTTCTAATCACGATCATCCGTAGCATCCGGGCGGATTTCGCTGCTGAGCTTTGGGGCGATCTGGGACAACAAGCGGCGCCATCGATTTTCACACGCTCGGAAATGTGGGTTGCCATGGGTGTGATGTTCGTAAACGGTCTTTCGATTTACGTTCGCAATAACCGGCTGGCCTTCTTCCTTTCCCTGGGAATTTGTGCCCTTGGATTTGTCATCGTGGCCGTCGCATTGATCGGGCAACAAACCCAATCGATGGGTGCGTTCCAATTCATGGTGCTGATCGGCTTTGGCCTTTATTTACCGTACGTCGCGATTCACACGACGGTCTTCGAACGTCTGTTGGCGATGACTCGTGAGCGGGGAAACCTTGGTTTTCTGATGTATCTTGCAGACGCATTCGGCTATTTAGGATATGTCGTGATCATGTTCTCACGCAATTTATTTGCCGGTCGTGAGAACTTCCTCGACTTTTTCACAACGGTCTGCTGGATCGCCCTGGCGGCATCTCTTCTGGCACTTTTTATTGCTTCACTCTACTTCGCCAACCATGGCCGGCAGCCGGCAACGGCCTCTGCCGTCGCCGAGCGAGTTTAGTTCGCCACGTTGCTCCCTATTTCGTTATCAACCAAACCGGGAGTATTTCTAGCACACGCCATGTCAGGCTTTTTATCGCCAAGTCAGGACACGGAACAGGCCTCTTCGATTGCGAAACCTTTCTGGCATGGCCAAAAGATAGTCACGAAATATGCTGAGTAGCATCGAGACGATAAAGAATATCCCGCCGCCAATCATCATGTAGACTGCCACGCTTTGTAAGCGTTCAGGCAGGTGAACATAGACCACGAGTGTGCCAAGGTATAACAGCATCGCAATCGCCCCGACGATGGTTGTCGAGCGTATTCGGAACAGAATGCCCGTCCCTAACAGGCTCAGGCCAACGACGATCGCTCCAATCTCGTGCACAAGCCCCCAGCGGGTTGTTTCGCTGTAAAAGTCTAGCCGTTGGCCGAGAAGACCGGTCAACATGGGGACGGCAAAGAGCAGGCTCCCGACAACAAGCCCCAGGGTGACCCAATCATCCTGGCGTTCCCCTTCCTGTACCCACCCTATATGGGAAGCAATAAGGATAACCACTCCCAGGACCGCCAATAGGATCTCCAGTTTCTGCCACGGCTCGAGCTTCAATCCAAACGCGACCAGTAACAAAGCAGCGCCCCCCTGCAAGATGGCCAGGGCCACGTACCAACGGCTTACCATTCGGGGAACGACAATCAATGCTGCCAATAGTGACGAGACAATCATTCCCAGCAAGAGTACCAGCGTCCCATCATGAAAGCCGACCATCATGAGACGGTTGAGAGCCAGCAACACACTGCCCATCCCAGCAATGCTCAAAAGCAACTGTCCACTGAGACCGAATGAACGATTCCCATTCGATGATTCCGAATTCTCCAACTCGAAAAGACGATCGACGAACAACACGACCAGACCAATCAAGCCAAAAGTGAACAGTCCGAATTCGTACGACGTACCTAAGTAGTGCTCGAACTGCACGACCGCCGCACTTCCGGCCAACAACGCGAGAAAGTTTCCAGCTGACTGTTTCGATGAGATCGAATACATCCCAAAGAAGAGGCTGACTTCCAAAAGAAACGCCGCAAGCATCATCTCGCTGGCGTGACCCGTGAGTGGCTCGATTCTCCGAATCGACAGGCCATAGGCCAATACCAAGACGGCGACGGTTAGAAGACATGTTCCACATACAGCTGCTAACTGTAGGTGGGTCCTGCTTTGATTGGCGTATCGAGTGGAAATAAGCAAATAGCCCAAAGGGACCATCATTAACAAGGGGCCCGCCAGGTCCCAAGCTTCCCACTGTAGTAGGGCCAGACCACCAAACGAGGCCAGCAACACGGCAGCGCAAGAGCTTACGGCATAGATTGCGTTCAAATAGTTTTGACGGTTTTGGGTCAACCAATACCCTATCCAGCCCGATGCTGCCGTTGCCGCCAATGCTGCGGTAAACAATGGTGTTATTTCATAAGCAGAAAACACGTAGAAGCTGCTACGAAGGTATCCGGCGATTCCCATCGCCAGAGGAGCCAGTAAGAACAGACACGCCACCGTCTGCATAACGGTAGACGCGCTGATCGACGGATGCTTCTCGCCATCTTTCTCCGCGATGCCGCGAATGCTCCAGGCAAAAGCTTGAAAGAAGATCGCTGTAACCGCCAAGACCATCATGATGAGTTCTTCCGTCACCGGTACCGGCAACGCGTCGACCAGCATCACTTCAGCCCAGAGAAACGTGGCGATACCTCCGCCAAGCAAAATTGGCTTTCTTGTCACGACAAAGTACGAGTAGCCATAGAGGTACGTCGCCGACAGGGATAGTCCTGTTGCCAAAATCTTCAGCTTGTAGCTGGTCGCCAACGAGGGTTTATCGAAAGGCAATGGGCCACTGCGCCAGAGGTTCCACACATCAGATAGAATCCCTCCATAGCTCCAGGAACTGACAGCCCAACTAACAAGCACGATGAGCCCACCCAATAAGACACAATGTCCGGCACGGTAAAAGGCCTTACCAAAGTCGTCCCGGTTGAATGGACCATCTCCTGGAACGAATGCTCTTTCGACATGAATCGCTACGGCACCAATGGCTATCAACAACGAGGAAACGGCTGCCCCTTCCCAAAATCTTGCAATGCTTTGATCTCCCAAGATCATCAGGCCGGTAAGCGTGATGCCGCCTACCATCGCGTAGGCGAAAAGGGAATCACGCACTAGGATTGCGCAAACTGCATAGAGTACCGCGATCGCCAGGGCAGGGATCCAAAGGTGTCCTCCTTCATCCAGGACTATCAAACCCTGAGCGTCATAAAACCAAAGATGCAGCGGCATGACGAGACAAGCCAAAAGCGTCAATCCTCGGCCGGCCGTTTCGAACCTCGTGCACCGTAACAGATAGGCACCAAACCCAAGAACAGCCAAATTCACGATTGCCGCACACACGGCGATTACCATCGGGTCATCAAAGAACCCCTGGGTCGCAAGCCAGATCACCAGGCCCAAGACCAACAAAGCCGAACCAAGCATCATCAAGTATTGAAGACTTCTTGGATCCAACACGGCTTCAAGGAGGTTACCGGCGATCGAAATGGCAGGTTGCTGATCGATGTGAGCAGTTGATCCGTCATCGCTGGATGGCTCATCACCGGATTCTGCATCCTCGGACGTGCTCTCTCTCTGGTGCGGTTCGTCTGGATTGACTTCCCCTCTGAGTTCATTCTCGATTCTCCAATTCTCTTTTTGCAGGTTAGCGACCAGCTGTTCTGAAAGTCGCCCTTCGCGTACGTGCCGATCCAATTCATGGTCGAGAAAGGCGCGGTAGCGAAGTTGTTGCCGCACACCTCTGGGGCGCTCATCTGGGCTGGGTGGTTCAAGGTGTTCACATGGTTCGTCCTCGGCATCCAATCTGCGAAGCCATGTTTCGTAAAACGCTTGAACGTTGTCGTCTAGCTTCCAGTACTTTAGATTCTGCATAGCAAACTGGATTGCCAGACGTAGATCCTGTTGACGATCGGATGATGACATACGCTGTTTTCCAATAAAAGGCGCAAAGAATTCCGCGTCGAAGGAATATCCGCCGCTAGAAACATCGCGAAAGGATCAGGAAAACAGGTTGAAGAATTTGCACTTTCGCCTAAGTATACGTGCTATTCGGCATGGTTTAGGCCATTGCCTGGCTAGTTGATCGTTACTCGCTGAGAAGCGTCTTGCGATAGTTGCGTGGCGTCGTGCCGAATATCTTGCGAAAGGCAATTCCAAATCGAGTGGCATTGCTGAAACCGGAACCTAACGCCACCTCGGTGATGGAAAGGTCGCGATTCAAAAGCAACTCCTTGGCACGCTCTAACTGCACGCGGCGAATCTCTTCGGCCGGAGTCCGCCCTAGATAAGATTTGAACTGAATTTCCAAGCTACGGCGGGAGAGAGGGACTTCCCGCAAAATATCATCCACACCAATCCCACGTTGCGTATGGTTTTGGATGAACCGAAGGGCACGTACGATCATCGGATCATCAATCGCCAGAAAATCGGTCGATTGACGGCTGGCGACGCCGTGTGGGGGAATAAGCACAGGCTCACTCGGTGCTTTCCTGCCTTCCATCATCTGATGAAGCATCGCGGCTGCCTCGTATCCGATTCGCTCACAGGCAAGTGATACGGCCGAAAGTGGTGGTGTCGACACCTCACACAGCAAATCATCTGAATCGCCTGCCAAGATCGCAAAGTCATCCGGTACTCGTATCCCTGAGAAGTGACAAACCTCGGCTAATTGTCGAGCGTGATGGGCATCGACAGCAAGAATAGCGATGGGTCGCGGTAGTGAAAGTAGCCACCGGTTGACGCGGCGCTGCTGTTCTCCCCAAGAGATCTTACGCCCAGCCCGGTAACCTGGGCGGTACGTATGACACGAGTATCCGCGCGCAGCAACCGTCTGTTGGAATGCATCGCCACGGTTGCTGGAATAGCGGTGGCTTGGCGGGGCAAAGTAAGCGAACTGAGTGAATCCCCTAGCTAATAAATGTTCAATGGCCAATTCAGCGCGGGCTGACTCGTCGGTGATAACACGACCAATTTCGGGAATCGAGGGTCCAATATCGTCAACGTCTACGGCAGGAATATTACGCTGCTGGATCTGTTCAATCTGCTGCCGTGAAGACAACCGGGCGATCACCCCATGTCCGCGCCATCCATCCGGCAAGGACGAGCGCTGTTCGTGGTCACGAGGATCGATAAGCAAGTGCCAGAGGGCGTTCTTATCGGAGTATTGGGCGATACCTCGTATGATTCGACGCCCCCAACTCGTTTCGGTTTCGACCATTACGGCGACGACTTGGACCAGAAGCTTTTCATCGGATGGTTTTGTGATGCTGGTCATGAACGGTTTTCTAGTCCCTCGGTGGCTATCGAAAGCTTCCCTCTATTCTAACTCTCTTGGCCATGGCAATTGCGCAGAAGCGATAATTATTTATCAAATTGCTAATGCCGGTTTGTCGGGGGCTTTCTTCAAATGGACAGCGTAGTAAGCTGGACCGCGAGCCACATAGCCATGGCGAATAATCTCCCCGCGTCAGGGTGGAACACAAGCGTCCTAAGGTACTCATGAGCGAAAGCCTGCATCATCGTCGCACCGTAATTGGACTCATGAGTGGCAGTTCGGCCAAGGGTGTCGATGCAGCGATCATCTCGACCGACGGCGAGGATTTCGTCAAGTTTCATGGAGGACTGCGGCATCCTTACGATGCAGAACTGAGATCTCGCATTCTCGAAGCCTCCCAGCACAACGTTCGCTTGGACGAACTGCTTTTATTGGAGCAAGAAATCACACTGCATCATGCCGAAGCCGTTGAAGTCCTCAAACAGCAATTGGGAACCATCGCGAACGCTGCCATGCTGATCGGATTTCACGGGCACACGGTAAGACATCTGCCGAGCGATGGAGTGACGATGCAGTTGGGCAATCCATGGCTCCTGGCTGAAAAGACCGGGCTACAAGTCGTTTCGGACTTTCGCCGTCGCGACATGGCCCGTGGAGGCCGCGGTGCCCCTCTGGCCTCTTTTTTTCATCAAGCCCTATTTCGCGATGAAAAGCATTCTGTCGGAGTCCTCAATCTTGGAGGGATTGCCAATCTTACGTGGCTTGGAACTGACGGATCGATCGTCGCCGCGGATACAGGCCCCGGTTGCGGACTCTTGGACGAGTGGGCCCAGGAAATGGCTGGACTGAGCCACGATATGGATGGTCAACTGGCCAGTCGCGGCAAGGTACAGCAAACGCTCGTCGATGAATTTCTATCCGCACCCTATTTCATGCGACCACTTCCGAAGTCGGCAGACCGCTTCGAGTTCGACCACATCGACGTTTCCGGTTTGAGCGTCGAAGATGGTGCCGCCACACTGTGTGCAGTAACGGTCGGCGCCGTGGAAGCAGCAATCAGCACGATGCCAGGGCCGTCGGGAATACTTTGGGTAACTGGCGGAGGGGCGCATCATCCCCTGATCATGAAGAGCCTTCGTTCGCGATTCCCAATGGTACGCACGATTGATCAGCGAAACCTCAGTCCGGACACACTGGAAGCCGAGTGTTTTGCCTGGCTGGCCGTTCGCAGTTTGCGTAATCTTCCGTTGACCATTCCAGAAACCACAGGCTGTTCCCAGCCAACCACTGGCGGTTTCGTAACACCTTAATGGCTAGGGAAGAATCTCGAGTCGTCGCGGCAACTCCGGTTGGGCAAGCATGTTCAAGATGGGAAGTACCGGATCATCAATTCGATCCAACTTTGCCTGGAACCCTCGCGTGGATAGTTCTTTGGCTAGTTGATGCGTGACCGGGGAATCGGCCTGCAAGACTCCGCCTGACAATGCTATGTTCATCCCATCGGGCGGAATCTTCATTCGTGCTTGAAGTGATTGGATTATCTCGGCCAAGTCAGCCGCGGCCCTTTTGGTAATCGCGACGCACAGCGGATCCGCATGGTTCGCCACGGACAAAACAATCGGGGCGAGCGACGCGACCAACTCGCGCAAGTCAGATGTACCCGCAATCATTGTTTTGATTTCCTGCGACGAGCGTGCCCCCAGTGCAACGCACACCTGCTGAACCAATCCGCTATTCTTCTTACCCGACTCGAGACTGCTCAAGGTTACACGGAGTGCGGCCCGCCCGATTGCGAACCCACTTCCGTCGTCGCCCAGCAAAGGCCCCCATCCACCGGATACCGCATAATTTCCGGACGAATCTCGACCAATGGCAACCGAACCAGTTCCGGCAATTAAACCGATCGAAATAGAAGAACCACAGCCAACAACGAGTGGGATAAGGTCAGGAACGACAAAGCACTCTTCGGCTAGTTCCATTTCCGTCAATCGGCGGCAAAGATCGCGTCTTATCGGTTCATGAAGCGTGCCGGCGACCGCAAAAACGGCACGATGGCAGGGAAAGCTATCGAGGCCTGCTTCCGCCGTGGCTGATTTGACGGACTGGCAAATCGCCTTGACCGATGCTTCCAGGCCAACCGCTCGCGGGTTGCCAGCCGATGAACCGCCTGTACCCAGGATCGTCCATTGCCGATCAGCACCGATGCGCGCCAAAGTGCACGACGTTTTTGTTCCGCCACTATCGACAGCCAAGACTAACTCGCCGTTGAATCGATCTCCTAAGGGTAGGCTGCTCGCAAGATTCTCAGGGGTCAACATTTGCGGTTGCTTTCCCCCGGGAATCGCATGATGGCCTGGCGGAGATGACCGTTGGCATCGCTCAACAATTTACGAGCTTGCTCCGCGGTTTCTCCTGTTTGATGAACCACGATAGCCGTTTTCACTTCGCCACTGCATTCAACAAGTAGGCGAGAAGCGGCATCATCTGATAGTTTCGTGGCCGCCTTGACGATTCGCTTCGCTCTCGCATGGAGCTTCGAGTTCGTCGCTCGGAGATCTACCATCAGGTTTCCGAACGTTTTCCCTTGTCGAATCATGGCACCAGTGCTCAACATGTTGAGCACCATCTTGGTGGCAGTGCCAGCCTTCATGCGTGTCGAGCCACTGATGATTTCCGGGCCTACGACTGGGGCAATCACCAAATCGCAATGCGACTGCAGTTCAGAGTTTTCGTTGCAAGTCAGACCGATGGCATAAGTTCCCAACTTACGAGCATAATCCAGCCCACCAATAACGTACGGCGTACGTCCGCTGGTCGCGATCCCAACGACGACGTCCTTGGAGGAAAGTCCGATGGCATGCAGATCTTTGGCTCCAAGTTCTGGATTGTCTTCCGCCCCTTCCACGGCCGTCGTCATGGCAGATGGTCCACCGGCAATCAAACCGATCACCTTATTAGGATCAGAACTGAATGTAGGTGGGCAGTCGGCCGCGTCCAAAACGCCAAGCCGACCCGATGTTCCAGCTCCGAAATAGATCAGGCGTCCCGACTCTAAAAGCCGACTGGAAATGGCGTCGATGGCAGCGGCAATCTGAACCGATTGCTGCCCTACGGCGATAGCCACGCCGGCATCCTGGCCGTTAATCAGATTCACCAGATCCAAAGTGGACAACTCATCGAGGTCTTCTGAAGCTGGATTACTGGCTTCGGTCGTCAAATGATCGAGCATGATAGCACAGCAAATAAAATGTAGGCGGAACAGCTAAACGGGAAGTGACAAGTGAAGTTTGAGATTCAGTTTAGAGCCGGATACCTCGGCGGCATAGCTTCTCTGCGCAAATGCGAGATAATTATTCGCGTGTTCGTCTAGCGAATGCGGCGACTCCGGCTAGACTGAAAATTGTCCGTCGCAGCTTCGTTTCCCCCATTTATCCCCAACCCAAGGACCTGATCGCCTAAATGATACCTCTGGCGACTTTGGCGATTCATCCCATCGATGTGGCAATCATTGCCATATACCTCGTTGGGACGACCCTTCTGGGAATTTGGTTGGGGAATGGGGGAAGCTCGACTAACGACTTCTTTCTCGGGTCGAAGAACCTTCCTACCTGGGCTCTTTTGCTATCAATAGTTGCGACCGAAACGAGTACTGTAACCTTTCTGAGTGTGCCCGGTCTCGCATTTGAAGAAGGAGGCAACTTTGGTTTTCTCCAATTGGCTCTTGGCTTTATCGTCGGACGCGTGTTGGTGTTGATATTTCTGCTTCCCCTCTATTTTCAGAACGAAATCTCGACCGCGTACGAAGTCTTTCAGCGACGTTTTGGCCCCTCAACTCGCCGTCTTGCCTCGCTCTTCTTTCTGATTGCTCGCACGCTTGGGGACGGCTTACGTCTCTTTCTGACGGCGATCGCTTTGCAGCAAGTCATGCAGCTTCCGTTTGAATGGAGTGTTGCCATCCTTGCCGTTGCCACTGCAATCTACGCACTTTTCGGTGGTGTACGCTCGGTGGTGTGGAATGACTGTCTCCAGTTTGGCGTCTACATGGCTGGTGCGTTCATTGCCTTATCGGTCATTTTGGTGCGACTGCCTGGTGGAACCGAGCAGTACTTTCAATTCGCATCCGAAACGGGCCGCCTGAGATTTTTTGACCTCGAACTGATTACCGCTTCAGGTCACTTATCGCTGTGGGCTGGGCTACTCGGCGGGGCAATGCTCAGCTTGGCAACGCATGGAGCCGATCAGTTGATCGTTCAAAGATACCCATGTGCGAAAGACCAGCGATCAGCTGGCTGGGCACTTCTGTGGAGCGGTCCGATCGTCTTGGCGCAGTTCGCTTTATTCCTGGCAATTGGCGTCGGTCTGGCGTGCTACTTCGCCGAATTTGATCCCGCGAAAGTCGATATTCCAGGCGATCAGGCTTTAGCTACGTTTATCGTAGGCGAACTTCCCTTGGGTATTCGAGGAATCATCCTGGCTGCCGTTTTCGCCGCTGCCATGTCGGCCCTATCGAGTTCCGTAAATTCCTCGTCCAGTTCATTGCTACAAGACTTCGTTCGCCAGGCATGGAGCGACTTGCCCGAGAAAAAGCGACTTCGTCTTGCACGTGCTTTCACTTTACTGTTCACCCTGTCGCAGGCAGTCGTTGCGATCATTGCATTTCGCGGCCACTTTGCCGAGACGGTCGTCAATCAGGCATTGGCCATTGCCGGATTTTCCGCGGGATTGCTGCTTGGACTGTTCTTCGTTGCCCTGACGCTAGGCCGAGCGTCAAGCTCACTGGCGAATATTGGTCTGCTGACGGGTGCCGTGGTGATTACGCTGATCGCCTTTCAGACGAGTATCAGCGGTTACTGGTATTCGCTGATTTGTTGCGGGACTTCGTTCGGGGTCACCGTCTTTCTGAGCTTTGTGTCGTCGTGGCGAGGTGAACCCTCCCAAGTTGCTTCCTTGGAGGAAGACTAATGAGTCTGCGTTGCTTAGCTACCTTGCTGTTGCTTTGTTCCCTTCAAGCAAACAATCCTTTGTCGGCTGCCACGCCGCAGATGGCTGGCTTCTCAGAGAAAGTCACGACAGAGATCGATCAGGCCATCAATACCGCACTCAGCGAGAAACGAATGCCAGGCTGCGTGGTGGTGATCGCACGCAGTGGAGAGGTCCTCTACAAAAAAGCACATGGCAGCCGTAGGATCGCCCCCTCAGTCGAGCCGATGACGGTCGACACGGTGTTCGATATGGCTTCGCTTACCAAGCCAATCGTCACCGCCACCAGCATCATGCAATTGGTAGAAGCAGGAAAGGTTGATCTGCATGCGCCGGTCGTTACCTATTTGCCTGAGTTTCGTGGTCATGGTAAGGAAACAATTACGATTAAACAGCTACTTATCCATACCAGTGGTTTGACGCCGGATAATGCGTTATCGGATTACGAAAACGGCTGGCCGGCAGCCTACGAAAAGATTTGCAATCTCAAGTTGCTGTCTGATCCGGGACAAAAGTTCCGCTACTCGGATGTGGGTTTTATTCTGCTGGGTGAAGTCGTCGCTCGCGTTTCTAAAATGCCGTTGGACAAGTATGCCACGGAGAATATCTTCAAACCGCTGGGAATGAACCAGTCAGGCTTCAATCCGAGCAAAGAACTGGCCCAACGAGCCGTCACGACTACCAAGGTCGATGGCAAATGGTTGCAGGGGACCGTCCATGATCCTCGAGCGCGCTACTGCGGCGGAGTGGCCGGCCATGCCGGACTCTTCAGTACGGCCGACGACCTTCTGTTGTACGCTCAGGCAATGCTCGAATCACGTAAACCAGGCCTCAAACATTTGCTTGACCCTCAAACCCTGACAATGATGACCCAGGCTTACGATGCCGCCGGCAACCTTCGTGGGCTCGGCTGGGACAAGCAGAGTGGCTACTCGAGCAATCGCGGTAAGTCGATGAGTTCCTCCGCGTACGGCCATGGCGGCTTCACCGGAACGGCACTATGGATCGACCCCGAACTGGACCTGGTCGTCCTCTTCCTTTCCAATCGCGTTCATCCCAACGAAAAGGGCTCTGTCAACGCGCTGGCGGGGAGTATCGGAACGATTGCCGCTGATGCCTGCCGAGCAGCGGAGAATACTTCGGCAAGCACACCGACCAAACTGGGCGTCGACGATCTCTGCGATGCTCAGTTTGATCTGCTTAAAGGAAAAAAAGTTGGCTTGATTGCCAATCACACAAGCCGCAACAAAGCCGGCAAGCCAACGCATTTGCTGTTAGCCGAGTCGCCAGCTGTCAACTTGGTTGCCTTGTTCAGTCCCGAGCATGGTTTCGCTGGCCGTTTCGATCAGTCCCACATTGGTGATACGGTCGATCCTGAAACAGGTATCACCATAAAAAGCCTATACGACGAAACTCGCAAGCCGACGCCACAGCAGTTGGAAGAAGTCGATATCCTTGTCTTCGACATTCAGGACATTGGTTGCCGCTTCTACACGTACATTTCAACCATGGGGCTTGCGATGGAAGCAGCGGCAGAGCAGGGGATTCCGTTTGTCGTTCTCGACCGTCCAAATCCACTGGGGGGCGTTGCGATTGAAGGCCCGCTGCTCGACAAGACTGAAAGGTCTTTCGTCGCATTTCACCCCATTCCTGTTCGCCATGGCATGACCATCGGTGAACTAGCGAAGATGATGAACGAAGAGCGAGGCTGGAAAACCGACTTAACGGTTGTTCCCCTCGGGGGTTGGAAACGAGACCAACTGCTTTTCGATACTGGTCTACCGTGGAGAAATACTTCACCCAACATGCGGAACTTGGCTCAAGCGATGATCTACCCTGGCGTAGGGCTGCTCGAGACAACCAATGTTTCTGTGGGCCGCGGCACAGATACACCTTTCGAAGTGCTGGGTGCGCCATGGATTGACGGTCCAAGCCTGGCTACCCGAATCAATTCATACAACGTGTCAGGAGTCAAAGTCATAGGCGTCGAATTTATTCCCGATTCCAGCAAGTACGAAGGGGAACCGTGTGGCGGCGTCAACTTCATCATCACTGACTGGAAGACCTTTCGACCGCTCGACCTCGGCTGGGCGACGGCTTCCAGCATACGTGCCCTTTACCCGAATGACTGGGAAACCGATCGTTTGCCAGTCTTGCTGGGAAATGAAAGCGTCAAGCAGAAGATCCTACAGGCACAATCGCCTCAGGATATCTCCGCAGCGTACCAGGACAGCATCTACGAGTTCGCCAAGCGGCGCGAACCGTTCCTGATCTACCCATGAAAAAGGGAAGCCAATTGGCTTCCCTTTCGCTTAATGTAAGCTGACCTAATTCAGCTCAATCAGAAAGCCTCAGGTCGGTCGCGGAAAATGAACAAGATCCACCGACACGAAGGATTCTAGCAAGGAAGATCTCGTGAATTCTCTACGCTAATCGACTAAACTTTCTTTGTTTTGCGCACCACAAAACGAAAAACAGCTAGACTTTGACAGAATCGATTAGCGTACAATGTGACTCGCTAGCTAATTATCATATGCGAATTGCAGATCGCAGAGGAGAGTAGCAAACGCAGTTGATCCACCACCTGAAATACCGGTTCGCTTTCTGTGTGATTGACCTCAGCCCGTCAAATGGGCCGCTGGTTCGCAAAGAGGCATAGTTGAGCGGCAATAGAAAACATTGACGAAATAGCCACAACGATCTAAAACGTGAGTATGTAAAGATTTGTTGTCCTGCCAATTACCTACCATCGATTTCGTTGTACCCACCTGGATTCCCTCGTCTCGATCTCGTTTGAGACGACTTCCGCCGCAATAACAAGTAAGCAGTCCTCCCTTTTCTGCTTTTTTCGGCTTGGCCCAATGCTATCAGGTACAGTGCCAAATCGCTTACCACTGGCGTGCCCGCTGAAACAACCTCGGGAGCTGGGAACCCTTTCCCAGTGAAGCAAACCATGTATCGCGTTTCGTTTTCGTTATTTGCTTTTAGTTGCGGTACTACCGCCCTGGCACTGCTTGGCCCATCTACCACATGGGCACAAGAGGTCGAGACTCCTGTTGTGCCTTCTGCCCCTGTGGTGGAAACCTTCCCCAGTAGCGATTCCGGCACCGCAGAAGTCTTACCGGATGTGGATGGGAAGCTGCGTTTCTCATTCCGCGGCGCATCGTGGCGAGAGGTGTTGGATTGGCTCGCGGAAGCTGGTGACCTTTCTCTCTATATCGATGACGTCCCGACCGGTAGCTTTACGTACTCCGATAGCCAGTACTTCACGGTTGACGATGCCGTGACGCGTTTAAATCTATTTCTCTTGCCGCAGGGCTATACATTAGTCCGTAAGGGGCAGTTGCTTTCGGTGATCAATCTGGGGGATCCTCGCGGTCTGCAGCAGTTGAACGCTATGGCTCGTGTGGTCTCGCCGGATGAACTCGAACAATTGAACGACCACGAAGTGGTCAAATGCTTCGTCAAACTAGGGAACGTCATCCCAACGGAAGCCATCAATGAGTTGGAACCGCTCTCTTTGATGACCACACCGGTTGTTCTTCCCAAATCGAATCAACTTATCATCACCGACACGGCAAAGAACCTGCGAAGCGTTCTGCAAGTTCTCGCATCCATGCAAGAGCCACAAGAGGATGAGGCATCGATCCGCCGCTTCGATCTGAAGCACGCCGATGCAGCTACGGTGCTCCTTGTCGCTGGAACTCATTTGGGCATACCTGAGAACGAAACGAGTGGGATCGATATCACGATAACCACCGATACCACGGGCAAGCGGCTCTACGCGGTGGGCTCTGAGGAAAAGCTCAAGCGACTCGATTCTCTGATTCAAGTTGTTGATGTTCCCGAGGAAACGGAAGACACTCCGATCGAGAAGACGCTCGTTTCGCATCCCGTAGGTGGAGATAATCTGCAAGTGGTTTACGACGTGCTTCAAACGATCTTGGCTGACAAGTCACTAAGGCTATCGATGCAGGACAGCAGCAACTCGATCGTGGCCTTGGCCGACGCGGATACCCACCAGCTTATCCGAGATACCATTGAAGAATTGCAGGCACCTTCGATCGAGTTTTCTGTCGTCGAGCTGAATTCCGTCGATCCCTACTTTGCCGTCTCACTGGTAGCAGAAATGTTCGGCGTAATGGACGAAGAGGATAGAGACGACAATGAAGATCGCGTTCTGCCCCCTAAGGTTGACGCCGATCCGGGCAATCGACGCTTGTTCGTTCGTGGTACCGCCGAGCAAATCCGGCAAATTGAACAGCTTGTCCAGCGACTCGATTCACGTAAGAGCAGCGGCACCGATTTGCGGTTTGTTCCTCTCACCGGGCCGAAACGCCAACACCTTCTCCAGACGGCGAAGAAATCTTGGGGAGGAGATAACTGTCTGCAAATCCTTCCCAGTGAAGAAGGGGCACAGCAGCAGTTCATCGAGCGATCACTTCACTCTGAAGAACAGTCGAGTAACACCAAAATCCAAAGCGTCATACCTACGAATTCGCCGCAAGACGACAAACCGCGTCGGAAAGCTTTGCCCATTCGTTCTGACGAGCAGCCGGATAACGGTTTCGTCTTGCTGCCTGAAGGTGGCGACACGATCAATACCTCGGCAACAGTCAAGAACGTCAACGCACCCATTCGTAGCCAGGTCGTCCCCAATGGCATCTTGCTGCAATCGGACGACATCGAAGCGTTGGACCGATTCGAGGAACATCTCCGCATGCTTTCAGCCCAGGACAAGAACGCGATTTCACCCACAGTGATCTACTACTTGAAGTACGTATCCGCTGAAGAGGCAGTCAAAATGCTGGCCGACTTGCTAGATGGTGGTAATGCCCTGAATGATTCTCCGTCCGATACGCTAGTTCGCGGTTCGGTTGGCAGCCTCGGAGGCTTTTACGGTAGTCTGCTCTTCGAACGCGATGGCGTGACAACGGTAACCGCCGGCACCGCTACGATTGTTTCCGATGCAAGACTCAATCGCCTAATTGTCCAAGGGACCCGGGAGGATATTGCCACGATCGAAAGCTACATGAAGATCATCGACAAAGACGCGAGCATCACCGACATCGAGACTTCTGGGCGTTCACGTATTATCGAACTGAAACATGCCCAAGCAACGGAAGTGGCAGAGATGATTCGGGAAGCATTTCCTGATCGTGTCGATATGTCGGCCCAGCGCAACGCCCAGGCACGTCAGGCAAACCCCGCTCCCAGTGACAATCGAAGCAACAAGGATGATCGGCGTGGCGAAGAAGACCAGCGAGGATTCCAAGAGAAGCCGACCCGCGGTAGCAAACCCACCATGGCGGTCGCCGTTCACGAAGCGAGCAACTCGCTTGTGATCACCGCCCCAGATGCGCTCTTCGCCGAAGTGGAACAGCTAGTGGCATCGGTCGACCAGCGGAGCGAACGCGCGGTTCGTGTGATTACTGCTACCAACGGCATCAATTTGGAGATGATCGAACAAGTGCTGGCAGAGCAGGCAGGCAATTCGCCTCGCCCAAGCTCTTCCTCAAGCACGCGTTCGTCCGCCTCGTCGAGTTCTAGTCGATCGAAGGGTCGTTAAATGATTCCCATTAGGTTCGACTATCGCTACATCATGACCTTCATCCTGGTCTCGCTTATGTCTGGCGTCAGCTTTGGACAAGGGGAGTGGATACGTCGCATCGACGATGACAACAATGGATATATTGAGCCGGATGAGATTTCCGATCGAAGTCGGCGATACCTTGAAGAGTTTGCCATTCCTTACGGTCTAAGTCTATCTCGACCTAACTCCGTGCGGAAACTCGAACAGGCGGCTCGGCTTCACGCTCAGCGGCGCGATCGCGAAGGCAAATCTAGCCTGCCACAAACCGTAGAAGATTCCGGCATGAAGGGATTCGGTGTCGAACCTGAAAAGCCGCTGATTCCCGGCTTTGGTCTTCGCGAAGTAAAGTACCCCTACACACAGGCAGACCTCGACGAAGCTGCGTCCATGCTGCGTCGATGGGATCGCAATGACGATGGCAAGTTAGATGCCCAAGAAATCGAGCGGGCCAAGTGGCAAGGACACGCCCCGCTGGATAGCGACATCGACCAGGACGGGAGTCTGACGAAGTTGGAACTCTCCCAAAGATACGCCCGACGTCGTATTGAGGCGAACCGCACAATCACGTCGGTCGGCTCCTTGAATGAAGGTGTCCCTGCACGCAACGATTACCAAGATGATCGCGACCGCCGTGACCGAATGCGAGCCGGCAGCTCTCGAGGAGGTGACCGCGGCAGCGCGTCGCTGGCAGATAGCATCCTTGAGCGATACGACTTCAACCGGAACGATCAACTCGACCCGCAAGAGATGGCCAGTGTTGGAATATCGATTGCCAAGGTCGACTACGATCGAAACGGAGCGGTCGACGAAAGCGAGTTTGCTCGGTATCTAAACGAGGAACTGGAGCGTGAGGCAAACGCCAACCAGGAAGCGATCCCTACCTGGTTCTTCGAGCGAGACGAAGATGGCGACAAGCAAGTTCTGATGTCTGAATTCACCGAAGAATGGGATGAAGCTAAGCTTGAAGAATTTGCTTCCTACGATCATGACCGCGATGGGATGATTACGATCGAAGAAGTCCTAACTTCTCAAACGGTTGCGGGAGGGAAGTTCTCCAGTTCCCAGGCTCACTTACTTCTTCCCCGGTCTACGGTCGTCTCCGAGATCGAAATTCCAGATGACTACTTGATTGGTGACCTCAATCTGCAACTCTCGATTACGCACACCTATACCGAACAACTCGATGGCTACCTGATCGGCCCTGATGGCCAGCGAATTGAACTTTTCACCGGTGTCGGGGGAAGCGATGACCACTTTGACCGCACGATCTTCGACGACGACAACGGTGAACGCATCACACGTTCTCGGGCTCCGTTCCGCGGGACATTTCGCCCGGAAGCCTTGGAGAAACGTCAGCCAGGATTGAACCATTTCAAAGGAAAGAATCTGAAAGGGACCTGGCAGTTGATGATTCGAGCCAGTCGTAGCGAGAGGTCTGGCGTTTTGCATGGATGGTCGCTAATCGTCAAGCCAGACCAGGAAGCAGTCGACAACCCCGATTCCGTTGCCGAGCGATTGAATCCCACGGAAACGGATGATGGATCCTCGACACCGGAGATTCCGACTGCAACCACTCCCCAGCCATGATTCTTGAGGCAGGAAAACTACTCGACGTTACTTTCCTCGACAAACTCTAAGTAAGCTTTCGCATATCGCTTGCCGAACTCGCGGTAAGACTGGGCGTTGAAGTGGACTTTATCACCTTTGTGCGTCAAACCATCTGCCGGTACGAAGAGGACATTATCGTCGGTCTTGGCGATATTTTGATGAGCCCGATCGACCTGAGTTTTAGCTTCATTCCAAGGGTTGTCTTCAAATTTGCCTAGTTGGCCAATGATGAACGGTACATCTTCCGCGTTGAGTTCCTTACGAAATCGAGCGATCAAATCACGCAGCTTCTGGTCATAGACCTCTGCTTGCTCTGGCCGCGAATCCGATTCCCCTTGGTGCCAGAGAATGCCCTTCAACTGACCTGACTGGAGGGCCTTGTGAGCTCGCTTCATGGCGTCATCATAGGGATGCGATTTGGTCGGAGCATCCCATGCCCCTGGCTCCCACGACCTGATGGGCGAGCCCCCCACAGCGCAAGGAATCAGGCCAATCGTGATATCCGGGCTACTGTCTGCGACTTCGAAGCCGAATGTTCGTCCCAACCCTACGCCTACCATCTTCGGCTTGTCAAAGTGCATCGGATCGACTGCCGGAACCCACTTGCCCTGCTGATCCAACATCAAGACTCTTGGATTCTTTACCTGGTCATCTGGCGTTACCTTGCCACGTCCGGCCATGTTCGACTGCCCCACTAAGAGAAACAAATGAAACTTGTCCTTCGCTGGCAGATCAGTCTCTTCACTGCTTCCTGTAGATGAAAATAAAGCAACAAAAAGCACGGACAATAGAACTACTAGGGGGAGTACTTGTCGCATCATGAGTATCTTTTGATCAGGTTCATTCTTTTCGAGGTTAGAAGCGGAAGAATTCTCCGATTGAGCGTAGGTCCTTACTTTAACCCATGGAAGACCGAATTTATACTTCTGACTTGGACTGCGCATTTTCGCACGTCGCCAACTTGTTCCTGCTTCTGAATTCACCATGATCGATCCTTTAGCCATCCTCGCGAGCAGTCGCGTCACGACTCCGCTGGTTCCTATTCAACTCCCAGAATTTGGCGTGCCCATCTGGTGCAAACTGGAGTATTTGAATCCAAGTGGCTCGACCAAAGATCGCATTGCACGCTACATGCTATCGAAGGCGATACGCAGCCAGGTTATTCAACCTGGCGACCATGTAGTCGAAGCTTCGAGCGGTTCGACGAGTATTGCGTTCGCGCTGGCATCGGCCCAACTGGGTCTTCAGTTTACGGCCGTAATGCCGGAAAACGTGAGTCCTGAGCGCATCAAAATCATTCGAGCATACGGTGCAAACGTCGAGTTAACCAAAGCCGAAGACGGAATTCATGCCTCGATTCGTTTGGCCCAGCAAATCTCTGAACAGAGGAGTGCTTTTTGGCCGCGACAATTCTCAAATATTGATAACGCAAAAGCTCACTGCGACGAAACTGCAGCCGAAGTGCTTTGCCAGATACCTAGTGGCAAGGTCGACATGTTCGTCAGTGGCGTGGGAACGGGAGGAACGCTAGTCGGCGTTACTCAAGGCCTGAGTTCGGCAGGCTGTCGGGTCACGCCAGTTTTAGCTCGTCCCGTAACGAACCAGCTCATATCCGACGTTGAATGCTGCAGCTTTAGCACAAAGATTCCCGGCGTGGTTGATGGGCTTTCAACCATCTTTCGCGACGCCAACTTGCCAAACTTGAAGCAATACGAAATCTCTGATAAAGAAGCAATCCACACTACCCGGCAATTGATTCGCGCTGGATTTCCAGTCGGCCCCAGTTCCGGGCTTAACTACTTAGCCGCTGTCCAGGCCTACCGAGAAGAGGAGGGCAAACCAATTTGCCTGACGGTTTTTCCAGATCGCATGGAACGCTATTTCTCGACGGATCTTTTCGCGTAACGGTACCGCCACTGGAAAGCCGTAAGGTCAATCATTCATTGCGCGTTAGTCGATTTGCCAATCGTCCGCGAAGCATCTGTCGCACGTCCTGGTAGGTCGATTCATCCACCACATTGCTTGACTCTCGCGGATCACTCTTGTGATCGTAGAGTTCAACGGCGCGGACCTCTCCTGTCTTGAAATCACGCCACTCTGTATATCGAAAGTCTTTAGTGCGAAGCGAGTAGCCCATCACTTCTGGCTTGCTTTGGTAGTAGGCGGGGCGAGGGTGTTGGGTCAACGCACCGTTGCGCACAATGGCCTCTGGTTCTTCCAGGACAGGCACCAGACTCTTGCCTTCGAGCGATGATTGGGACGGCAAATCGCAAAGCTGAAGAAGCGTGGGATAAAGATCAACAAGCTCGATCAGTGAATAGCTTTGCTTGCCAGAGGTCGCCATTCCAGGCTGCGATATGATAAGCGGAATACGTGCGTCTAGCTCAAAATTACTTGTCTTGCACCACAGATCATGTTCACCGAGGTGCAAGCCATGGTCTGACCAAAGCACAACGATCGTGTTTTCAGACAGTCCCTGCTTCTGCAACTCTTCGAGTACCTTGCCAATTTGCGCGTCGAGAAACGAAATGGCCGCATAGTACCCATGATTTAATCGCAGATTCTGTTCCTGCGTAATGTCTCCCTGTTTGGGAATGTCGGTATAGCTGCGTACTTCACGACTATCGTGCCGAGCAATCTCCGGAGCATTGGATGATGGCAGATCCTTGATTTGTTGTGCGATTTCCGCAGTGTCGTAAAGATCCCAGTATTTCTTCGGCGCGTTGAATGGAAGATGGGGCTTCCAGAATCCGACGGCCAGAAAGAACGGCTGCTTGTCCTTCGCACGCTGCTGGATCGACTCGACGGCAGCCTTGGCGATACGACCATCAAGATACGCCTCGTCTGGGACGTCTACCCTTTGAATGGCTGGCCCCTTGGGAACCTGATGCATTTCAAATGGCTCTCCCTCGACGTACCAATCGTTCGAGTGGGCGCCCCAGGCGAATTTCGGCGGAACACTCCACGACTGCTGGTCGTTCTGAATCTTCTGCCGATAGTTGTGATATACCTTGCCAATATTCTGGGTGTAGTATCCCGCGTTTTTGAATCGTTCGGGAAGCGTCACAACATCAGGTTGCGTTTCCCGAAAATGCGTCACGAGGTTCCAAATACCGAGAGTATCGGGATACCTCCCCGTCATGACTGAAGCCCGCGACGGATTGCACAACGCCTGTTGGCAATAGGCACGTTGGAACAACAAGCCGCGGCCTGCCAGGTCATCGATATTGGGTGTTTTGGCGATCGGATCACCATAGCAGCCAATCTGTACCCGAAGATCATCAACAGCGATGAACAAGACGTTTGGCTTACCGGATGTCGGCTGAGCCGTTTGTTTGGCTTCTAACTTAGTCGGCGGCGGCAGCAAGAGCATTCCGCCGGTCCACGTCAGTTGAGGTATCGCGATTCGATCCCCTGCGGACAGGTCGCACTCGTACACGCGCATCATTGTGCGACCGCCATCGGTGTAGTGGAAAGTCGCGTCTTCGACCGGCTTCCACTCCGGCAGTTCGGCCGGTTTGACCGAGGCGGAGATTGCCATGTATACGGTTGCGTTCTCCGCGGCTGTCACGAAGGCAGGCTCTTCTTCCCCGCCGTTGCCGCGGACGAATTGCCATCCCTGAAATCGCTCAGGCACAGAATCCCAGACGTAGGATCGGTTCCCGTACGCCTTTTCGCCGTTCTCAAATGGATGAATGGCGATCACTCTGCGTTCGATCGTTAGCGGGCCCACCTGCTTTTGGTCGTAAGGTTTCCAGTTATTCTCCAGGTGGTAGAAGTGGCCATCTTCGGCCCCAATGAACAAATCAGGACGATTGTCGTTGTTCCAATCGACGACAGTAGGGCTGGTCGTATGCCCTGCCAGACGATGCGGGTGTACCTGTACAGGGGCATCAAACGCCCATGGTTTCTCCTGCGTTGAAACGTTACGCATCAGGTCCACACTGCGACTGTTTAGTAGCAAGTCCAGCTTGCCATCACCATCCCAATCGACGATACAGATCTTGCGCCGACCACTTCCACCAGCCGTTTTGGCGTTGAGCTGCAGCGGTTCCCCCTTCCGATTGGTAAAAATTCTCTTGCCGGGCCGCAGGATCAATTGTTCGCCGACTTTCTCACGCCGGAACCACGCCAGATACCCTTCATGATCCAAACAGACTAAATCATTCAGGCCATCTTCGTCCAAATCGATCACAACCGGCGTCGTGCGCCACTGGGTTGCTAACTGCTTACCCTCTGGCTTCCACCAATTCCATGCTGGATGGGGAGGGGGTCCTTCCCACTCGACTTCTACCGGTTTGGCTCCTTCCAATTCTTCAAGTGACCCAGTATTGCGATACCATTCAACCTTTCCCCAAATCGAATTGACAATCAGGTCATCCTTTCCGTCATGATCCCAGTCGGCAACGCTCAGCGTTGTATATCCCCATTTCGCTTCGGCCGGACCTTGAATCGATCCGTTCGGGCCGGCCTGGGGACGAATCGGTTTTCCATCGACCTTCAGCAGTTTCGCATCGGCCCACTTCGGAGGATTGCCGCCGTCTAGGTTTTCAAAGAAGGCTATATATCCAGCTGAGTTTCCCGTGATGATGTCTTCGTCCCCATCACTATCCCAATCGACACTGACGGGTGTTGCCAATGCACCGAACTTGAGGGCATCCGCCTCTTGCTGGAAGTACTTCGGTGGGAGAAACTGCGGCAGGCCATCGACAACCTCACCGGTGTTTTCAACCAGGGCGACTCGTCCATCTTCATCCCCCACGATGAGATCCCAGTCACCATCCCGATCCCAGTCAAAAGCTGTCGGTGTGATCATCTGCAGGTCCATCGCCAGCGGCTGACCGGCATAGGAAAGACGCTTACCGGCTGCAAACTTCGGACGCTCTCGAGTACCTACATTCTGAAAGTACGTGAAGCCATCGAGGAATTCTCCACAAAGCAAGTCGAAATCACCATCACCGTCGAAATCGGCCAGGTTTGGCGACGGCATTCCAAAAACATCGACCAGTTGGCCGCCGGCTTCAAGCTTCGCTGGTTCGGCGTAGGTTGGTTTATCGGTTGTACCAGTATTGCGAACCAAATAGACGTATCCATGTAACGGCCCGCGAGTCCAATTGCCTTCCGCATCGAAGGCATCGTCCCAGCCGTACTCCTTCCAATCGCCCACGCCGACTAACAAGTCGATGGCACCATCATTGTCGTAGTCGACATATCGCCATTGGTTGGCTCGCACACGATTTGGGTGAACGTTCTTAGTGGGATAGATGGGCTTGCTTTCCTGGAATTCACCCCCCAGGAAGTTTACCCACTCCGTGCCGGGGGAAAGGACTCGCGGTTTTCCATCCACATACGAGACATGCACAGAATGCATACCGGGGCCAATCTTGACCGGCGGCTTGAAGGTTGGAAACTTGGCATCATCGCCGGGGTTTTCAAATAGATACATCCCGTTAAACGGGACATCAGGACACGAGACCACCAGGTCGGTGTCTCCGTCTCCATCCCAGTCCATGGGCATGGGCCACGCCCACAACCCAACACCCAAGTCGACTTTCAATCCGGGATTTCGATACTTAACAACCGTTAGATCATCGTCCGCGAAAACTTGCGATGTACACCAACAAGCGGTAAATAAGATCACCGCATATGTAGCCGTTCCCTTAGGCAACGACAGTAATTCTCTGAACATGGGAAGGCATTCTTGGGGAGGGATTACGAAATACTACTTTGACAATACTACGGCAAAACCGTCAGAACAAACTGTGGTTTACTGCCTTCAGTCTCGACCACCGCGTCCAACTTGGCGGATTCCTCAGGCAGGTCGATCTCGGTCACTAAGGAACCAAATAGCGGTTTACCTTCTTCAACTTGCATTTCACGACCTTCGTAGGGAATGCCATCGAACGCGCGAAGTTCAACGCGGTGCGGCCCGCCGACAACACCACGTCCGTCGTTCTCCGTAGAGAACTTGCCATCTCGAATACGTGCTTTACCTTGCGGTCCCTTATTTCCGCGACCTGTATCTGGCGTAAAGATCAATTCGCCGGAGGGAATAGGCTTTCCATCGTACGTGGCTTCTCCGGATAACACAAAACGATCTGGCGATTTCGCCTGGCAAGCGAATGAAGACAGGCAACCAATGGTCAACAAGCAGACAGCTAAAGCCACCAAGCTTGCGCGTAGGCCTGAGAATAGGGCGTTCATAATAGGGGCGTTCTCACTTGAGGTTTTTGCTGCAGCAGAAGGGATCAACGATTGGGACGTCACTATGGCTTAGAAACAGGCTCGTTGCCACTTCGACTTGCCATGGAGAGCAAAACATCGAAATCGGTCGTTTCCGGCAAAAACGAAACAGAACCATCCCCTAAGGCAAACTGGGCGCCCCCAGGATGATTGCTGGAGAAGGGTCGTGAGTTGCCATACGAACCACATGACTCATCGGGGCCGCAGAAATTCACGCTGTACTCAAGATTCTTAAATGCCGCCGCGTCGCAAGGCCATCCAATACTGTTGCTTGTACCCGCGATCCAGCTCGTCTCGCCTTCAAAACGTTCTCCGATGACAAGCGTGTTTGAAGTGCCGTCGGTGATGTCGCCGAAGCGAACCTTCGAATCGACATACAACGTGCCACCGGTTGCCATTCCGCGACGCTCGCTTCCACCTGTACAGGCAGAATGGTACGCGTTTCCGATCAGGACCGGGTAGCTTTGACCGGTTTGCGGATTGGTACCAATTGGCCCGGCAACGCCGTTGTAATGTTGCGTGTAAGTATTCTGCCCATTCACCTGGCCGCTACCCCAGACGCCACGCTGCTTTTCGCTCACATTGCTTGGGCAATGGAACGTATCAGGAACAATGTCCAGCGTCAGCGGCTTGTTTACCGGATAGCCAGACGCGGTCCACACGATCTGATCCTCAATCGCTGATTGTTCGATAAACGACAAGATTCGGGCATGCCAACCCAGTTGATTCCCCCCCTTATATCCACCAGGCGGAAAGGAACCGAAGGTGTCGTGATAGTTGTGTAGTGCCAAGCCTAACTGCTTCAAGTGATTGCTGCACTGCATCCGCCGAGCCGCTTCGCGTGCTGCCTGAACTGCCGGCAGTAATAAGGCAATCAAAACACCAATGATCGCAATCACTACCAACAACTCGACCAAAGTAAAACCCTTGGGCCTATGGTTAATTTCAGGGGAGAAATCGGTCATGAGAGAATCCTTGCGATGAGGGGGAAGTCGTGTTACCGATAGGACATCTGAAAAGATTATGAGGGATTCGGGGCCTTGTATCTCGAACTTAGATCCGGCTTCGTAGGTAAGCGACTTTCGACTACTTCGTAGCCCGATTTGACCCAAACCGGTATCTAAGACGATAATAGCATCCCGCTGGGATCCCAGGCTATGGTATCCTTGAAAAGAAATCAAGTATTTATTTGGCGCGGACCAGGAAGCACGACTAATTGGCCGGCTTCATCCAAGCGTGACGCGTGTCTCGTCGACCGATAATCCTTAGTCACTCTCGGCGGAATGCCCCCCAGGAAATCCCCATGAAGTTACTTCAACTGTTCATATTATTATTTGCATTAGTGACGCCCATCTGCTCTGCCGAGCTTGCAGATGCGGAGACCATTCAGCCGAACATCGTCTTCATCCTTGCCGACGATCTCGCCTGGTCGGACCTAGGCTGCTATGGCCATCCATGGCATCGAACGCCTAACATCGATCGCTTGGCCGAGGGGGGAATTCGATTCACTAGTGCCTACGCCTCAGCACCCATCTGTTCGGCTTCAAGAGCGAGCCTCCTGACTGGAAAGACAACGGCCAGCCTTGGTTTCGAGTTCGTAACCAAGGGTACCCCAGGCAGACAGAATATCGACGCCCCGACAGCGCTGGTTGCGCCGCCACTCACACTGAACCTTCCGCTTACCGAATTAACCGTCGCCGAGAGACTCTCTGATCTGGGATACGAAACGGCGTTCTTTGGAAAGTGGCATTTGAATCAACACTTTGGGCGATACCTAGGTTGGAGTCCAACCCATGGGCCGAGGCAGCAGGGATTTCAAGTCGCCGAGGAGGACTTTGGTGCGCACCCGTATTCATGGGGTCGCAATCCACCGGACGCAGTAAACGAAGAGGGAAAGTTCGTCGAAGACTCGATGGTGGAGAGGGTTTGTGCTTACATTCGTCAGCCCCATGATCGACCCTACTTTGTCATGGCCTCCTCGTTCTACGTCCATACGCCCGTTAGGACACCGTTGGAGTGGTTGACCAATCACTACGAAAAGACCATTCCCGCAGATGCCAAGAGTCGAGCCAATCGCCTCATCTATGCCGCATTCTTGGAAACTTTCGACCATCATGTGGGACAAATACTGCAGGCTATCGAGGCAAGTGGCAAGTCAAAGGACACGCTTGTTATCTTCTTTTCCGATAACGGAGGACACCCAGAGTACACAGGCAACGCACCACTTCGTGGATCGAAATGGAACCTGTATGAAGGAGGTATTCGCGTACCGCTTATCGTGCGTTGGCCTGGCCATGCCATGCCTGGTACGGAAAACGCCGTGCCGACCGTTGGCTACGATCTACCTTCGACGTTCGTTCAGGCTGCTGGTGGAAGCATCGATGCAGTGGAAGGTCAAGCGATCTCCTTTCGCGGCGATATCACGCCGAAAGTTGAACAGCGAGATCTCATTTGGCACTTTCCCTACTACCACCCAGAGACCGGCTATCGAAAGGCTAAACCGACGATTGGCGTTGATGATTTCGCCGTCAGCAAAACAAAACCACAATCAGCGATTCGTCGAGGCGATTACAAGTTGATCTGGTTCGCCGAAGATGATCGTGTTGAGCTTTATCATCTCGCTAGAGATCCGTCCGAACAGATGGACCTTAGCCAAATCTCACCAGGGAAGTCGGCGGAACTGAAAGAGGCACTGCATCGATATCTAAAGGCTCACCACGCCAGAATGGCGACTCCGCATTAAGCTTCGCCTGACTCAATCTGATTGATTTCTTCTAGTAAATCCTGAGGGAGTGCCAGAGGTAGAGCACTTCGAGCATCACCCATCGCCTGGCGACGATCGAACGACTCAAGTGCCAGACGTCGGCTCTCTCGAATATGTTCCCGCATCCAGTAGCGAGCCAACTCCCCATTTCCGCGCTTCATCGCACGCAGGATGCGACGATGAAACCGATAGACACTGGTGACGATTTTCAGATCATGTGTTTCCCGCTGCGCGGTAAAGATTCGTGAAAGCACACGGAGATCCGACACGATCTTCATCATCCGGCGATTACCACTGGCACGCAAAATCACCATGTGAAAACCCATGTCCGCCGCGAGAAACCTTTGCATCATTTCCGGGCTGAGCATCTTCTCGCCGCTTTCCCGCAGTTCCTGGGCAACGAGCACAATCTTGTGACAAAGTAGTGATAGGATTTGCTTGTCTTCGCCGGTAAGATGCCCCGCAATCAATTCCGCAGCGTGGCTTTCCAATGCCTCGCGGACTTCGTAAAGCTCTGCCATTTCTGAGCGATCCAGCGAATGAACGATCGTGCCGAACCGCGGAACCTGGCGGACTAACCCTTCCACTTCCAATTGCCGAATCGCTTCGCGGATGGGCATTCGGCTCATCCCGATTTCTTTGGCGAGCGCGAGCTCCGAAATCTGCGTTCCAGCAGGCAAGTCGCCCGACAAGATGCGTTGCTGGATGTATTGGTAAGCTTGCTTGCGTCTCGGAATCTTTTCCATAAGTTCCATGTGAGAAAAGGGCCAGGTAACCGTTTAGAATCAATGCACTTGGACAAACACGTAAACCGGTTGACATTCTATCAAAACACAGACTCACCCGCATGGCACGCACTTTCCGCCAACCTGCTGGAACCTTGTCCCGTTCATTCCCTGAATGCTCTGGAAAGCATAGGCACTCTACACCTGGCCGTTGTTACCTTTCACGACCGACCAATGACAAAACGCATTCATTTCTCGAAAGGACTTGCATGACCGTCTCAGGAAGTTCATACTCTGGGATACCAGTGGTATTCCAGAGATTTCCGATCGATGCCGCTCGTCCCTCTCTCCTTGCTTGAACGAGGCTTTTCCCGTGCATCAATTCGCCTTCGCCGACATCGTCGTGCTCGTTATCTACCTGATCGGGGTAGTGGGGCTCGGCGCCTGGTTCTTTCAAAAGAGCCGCAACCCCGAAGGCTACATGGCCGCCAGTCGCTCGATGCCAGGCTGGGTAGTCGGGCTATCAATCTTTGGGACGTACGTGAGTAGCATCAGCTTTCTCGCGCTGCCAGGCAAGGCATTCTCCAACGATTGGAACGCACTAGCATTTAGTTTTTCCCTTCCAATTGCGGCATGGGTCGCAACGATCTGGTTCGTCCCGTACTACCGCAAGGGGGATGCGGTTTCCGCTTATCAACACCTTGAGCAACGATTTGGGGTGTGGGCCCGTACCTACGCGGCAACCTGTTATCTTCTAACCCAGGTCGCACGCATGGGGTCAGTGATGTACCTCTTAGCGCTGCCGTTACACCAACTTTTGGGCTGGAACGTTCCAGCACTCATCCTTGTGACAGGCGGGCTGACGACGCTCTACACGCTTCTCGGTGGAATTGAAGGGGTCATCTGGACCGATGCCCTGCAAAGCATCGTCTTGGCAACGGGTGCGGTCGCGTGCGCCATTATTCTTCCCTTGAGTATGCCAAACGGTGCATCGCAGATGCTGGAGATCGCGTCCCATCACGACAAGTTTAGCCTCGGCTCCATGGGTATCAGCCTCTCTCAGCCGACGTTCTGGATCGTGCTGATCTACGGCATGTTCATCAACCTGCAAAATTTCGGCATCGATCAAAGCTACGTCCAGCGTTACATCGCCGCAAAGTCCGACAGCGATGCCCGGAAGTCGGTCTGGATCGGAGCACTCGTTTATGTACCGATCTCCATCATCTTTCTATGGATCGGCACGGCGCTTTTCACTTACTATTACACCCAGCCAGAACTCCTGCCCGACTCCCTTCAGGCACAAATCGCCGACGGCAAGGGAGACGGTGTCTTTCCATACTTCATTGTCGACGGGCTTCCCACCGGTGTTTCTGGCCTTCTTGTGGCGGCCATATTTGCCGCGGCCATGAGTACGCTTTCGACCAGTCTGAATGGGGCAGCTACCCTGACGCTCACAGATTACTACCGCCGCTTCATTCGCCCGGAAGCCAGCCAGCGCGAATCGATGATCGTGTTGTACGTTAGCACCATGTCATGGGGCATAATCGGCACGACAACCGCGATTGCCATGATGGAGGTTCAGAGCATTCTCGATGCATGGTGGCAACTCGCAGGCATATTCAGTGGAGGTATGCTGGGATTATTTCTCCTGGGAATGCTTTCACGAAAAGCCGGGAATGGGGCAGCCGTCTTCGGCGTGATGCTCGGCGTTGCGGTCATTCTTTGGATGACCCTTTCCCGCACCGAGATCTGGCCTGAAGGCTGGGCCACGGTGGCCAGTCCGTTCAACAACTATTTAGTCATTGTTTTTGGAACGCTTACGATATTGTTAACTGGCTGGCTCCTAGCACACTTTTTCGCTCGACCACTATCCGAAGTCCAGCCAAACGAGACCGAAACCACATCCAACGAACCGTCCTGAGCAAGAGTACTTCGATTACCATCGCGAACTCTTTCCTATTAAGGTAACGACCTAGTGAATTCGCTCACCGAACCGTTTCACGGCATTATCCCACCTCTCGTGACGCCTTTAACGGGACGAGATCAACTAGACCATGACGGCCTTGAGCGTTTGATCGAGCATACAATTGACGGTGGCGTGCATGGATTGTTCATCCTCGGCAGCACAGGCGAGGCCCCGAGCCTCAGTTACCGGCTGCGAAGGGAGCTGATTGATTGTGTCTGCCGACAGGTCTGCAATCGTATTCCCGTACTGGTGGGCATTACGGATACGGCATTCGTGGAATCAGTCGCTCTGGCGCAACACTCAGCCGAAGCAGGAGCAGACGCCGTTGTCCTGACTACGCCTTATTACTTTCCAGCGGGCCAGACCGAACTGATTAGCTACGTACGCAACATCACCCCAGAACTTCCCTTGCCGCTGATGCTCTACAACATGCCACAACTCACCAAAGTGTGGTTCGAAATCGAGTCGCTCAAACAAGTTGCCGACCTCGATGGCATCGTCGGTCTCAAGGACAGTAGCGGCGATATGACGTACTTCGAAGAGGCTGCAAAGCTTAAGAAGATTCGTCCTGATTGGTCTGTTATGATTGGGCCCGAAGCGAAACTGCCCGAGGCGATGCAGTTGGGTGGCAACGGCGCCGTCGCAGGCGGAGCGAACGTGTTACCCAGGATGTTTGTGGAATGCTATGAAGCAAAGCTTGCCAATGACAACATGAAGCTGGCAGAATTACACGATCACATCATCGATTTTCAGCGTATATATGAGATCGGAAAATACGCCTCGAAATACATCAAGGCCACGAAATGCTGCCTTTCGTTGATGGGGATTTGCAACGATTTCATGGCCGAACCATTTCATAGTTTTCGCACGCCCCAGCGATTGCAAGTTGCTGAAATTTTGAATCAGCTCGATGTCCCTGTCACCCAAAGCTAAGCTCATGCCCACTCAGCCCCCCCCTGTGCAGTTGGTCGCCAGTGGCGACTCTCGTCTTTCCGCAAATCAGAAATGTTGGCCTGCCCAGAAGGCTCTGGAAGAAGCTCTGCAAGCGGCAGTCGAAAAACTCGGCTACTGCCTCCAGCGCGCACACCAGGTTACTGACCAAGGGCACGGCTTTATCGATAGCCAGAAACGCGGCATCGAAGTGTTTCGCACGATCGACCCCAATGCTCCCCTAATCGTCGCGGAAGCCGTCTGGCAGTATTCCCATCATGTCCTAGCGGGGCTGCTCAGCCACCGTGGCCCCATCCTTACCGTCGCCAATTGGTCCGGTCAGTGGCCAGGGCTCGTGGGGATGCTCAACTTAAACGGTTCGCTGACGAAAGCCGGCGCGGAATACTCGACGCTTTGGAGCGAGGACTTTGCCGATGAATTCTTCCTCGCGCATCTGAAGACCTGGCTAGAAACCGGGAAGGTTCACCATACGACGGACCATGTGGTCACGCTTGAACCGGAATGGATTCCACAATCCGTAGTCCAGGTAGGTAGACGTCTCGCTGACGAACTCCTAACGCAAAAAGCAATCATGGGAGTTTTTGACGAAGGTTGTATGGGCATGTTCAACGCGATCATTCCCGATCACCTTCTACATCCTCTGGGCGTCTTTAAGGAACGCTTGAGTCAGTCCGCGCTGTTCGCAGAGATGCGAGAGGTATCCAACACCGATGCGGAGAAGGTTTTTCACTGGTTCGAAGACGCAGGGATGCAGTTTCATTTTGGAGAAGATGACGCCGAAAACTTAACCCCCAATCAGGTGCTCGAACAATGCCGCATGTACATCGCGGCCGTTCGTCTGGCCGACCACTTCGGGTGCGAAACGATCGGCATCCAATATCAGCAAGGTTTAAAGGACCTAACACCGGCAAGCGATCTGGTAGAAGGGACGCTCAACAGTACCCACCGTCCTCCAGTATTCAATCAACAAGGCACTAGAGAACTTTTCGCAGGACAAGCGATTCCCCACTTCAACGAAGTCGACGAATGCGCCGGACTAGATGCGCTGATGATTCATCGTATCCATCGCGAATTGCGTCAGCCGATAGAGACTACGCTTCACGACCTTCGTTGGGGCTGTCCCGATCAGTCAGGAACTACGAACGAGTACGTGTGGGTGTTGGAGATCTCTGGATCCGCACCTGCGGAACATCTTGGCGGATGGGAACAATGTCACGGTTATCGCCAACCGGCGATGTATTTTCCAAAGGGAGGTTCTACGCTATCAGGCGTTTCTCGCCCGGGTGAAATCGTCTGGTCGCGTATCTACGTGGCCGATAACGCACTTCATATGGACCTCGGTCGTGGCGAGTCCATCTCGCTACCGCCTGAGGAGACCAAACGACGCCTGGAAGCGACGACCTCCGTTTGGCCAATCATGCACGGCGTTACTTATGGCGTGTCCCGCGACCAGATGATGGCCAAACATAGGGCTAACCATGTCCAGGTAGCCTACGCCGACGACGTAGCTTCTGCCGACGAAGCATTTTGGGCCCGGGCCGCCATGGCGAACGCTTTAGGCATCCAGGTCAATCTATGCGGCACCAGGAAGAATGGTTCCCGTTGGGAGCAGAAGGATTAGCTCCATGAACAATAACCATTTCATTGGCGTGGACGTTGGCACCGGCAGCGCACGGGCTGGCGTTTTTGATCGTCACGGCGCCATGCTCGCCTCGGCCGTTCACCCAATCCAAACGTTTCGCCCCCAGGCCGATTTCGTCGAACAATCTTCCACCAATATTTGGCAAGCCGTTTGCAAATGCGTGCTCGAAGCGGTCTCTTTAGCCGGTATCGAGGCCGCATCCGTATGCGGCATTGGATTCGATGCCACGTGTTCACTGGTCGCAACCGACGAACACGGTCACCCGGTGACGGTAAGTCCTGATGGGAACGACAATCAAAATGTGATCGTCTGGATGGACCATCGCGCGAAGGCTCAAGCGGCGCGAATTAATGAAGGGGGCTATGACGTCTTGAAATACGTCGGCAATGTCATCTCGCCTGAGATGGAAACCCCCAAACTTCTTTGGCTCAAGGAGAATCTTCCCCAAACCTGGAAGCGGGCCAGGAAGTTTTTCGACCTGCCTGACTACCTGACTTATCGAGCTACTGGTGACGAGACTCGTTCCCTTTGCAGTACTGTCTGCAAATGGACGTATCTAGGGCACGACAACAACCATGAGCAAATCGGCCGCTGGGATGCATCCTATTTCGAGTCGATTGGATTGGGCGAATTGGTTGCAGAGAAGTTTGCTCGAATTGGAACCATGGTTCGTCCAATGGGGGAAGCTATCGGAACTGGACTAACAAGGAACGCTGCGGCGGAATTGGGTCTGCTTGAAGGTACGGCAGTCGGTGTTTCTATCATCGATGCCCACGCCGGCGGAATTGGGATGATTGGGGCTGCGCTTGAAGGAGTTTCACCGAGTGCCGAGCAGCTTGATCGCCGCCTGGCATTAATTGGCGGGACCTCGAGTTGTCACATGGCCGTATCCCAGGAAGCTCGCTTTATTCGAGGAATCTGGGGGCCTTACTATTCGGCCATGATTCCCGGCATGTGGCTCACCGAAGGAGGCCAATCCGCAACTGGGGCATTGATCGATTTCGTGATCGACAATCATCAAGCGACTCCGGAACTGAAGCAACTAGCGGAGACCACGAATCATACCACATACGAAGTATTGAACGATCGACTGCAAACCCTTGCGCAAGATCGAAAAGTTCCGGCCTCGCTCACGCGGGAAATCCATGTTTGCCCCTACTTTCATGGCAACCGTTCTCCCTGGGCCGATCCATCACTGCGGGGCATGGTGACCGGACTCCCTCTTTCCGCAACCCTGGACGACTTGGCAGTGCTTTACCTGGCAACCATTCAGGCGATCGCCTACGGAACCCGACATATTGTCGAAGTCATGAACGGTTCGGGTTATCACATCGACACCATCTTTGCTTGCGGCGGCGGTACAAAGAACCCTGTATTTCTTCGCGAGCACTCCGATATCACTGGCTGCCGCGTCGCATTGCCGAAAGAACCAGAGTCCGTTTTGCTGGGCAGTGCGATGCTCGGAGCCGTTGCCTCCGGCAAGAAGACCGACCTACTGCATGCCATGGCTACGATGAGCGCCGCAGAAACGATTCTTGAACCGGCAAAAGAAGCGACGCTGGAATATCATCAAGCGAAGTACGCGGTGTTCCACAGGCTGTACGCGGATCAGCTGGCGTATCGAGAATTGATGACGAAGCATTTCAGCTAAAGTTTATTTGTGGGCGGACGCGTGGAATCCTATGATAGAGGTCTTCACGCAACTCATCCCAACCCGCCTTGCGAATCCGCCAGAGCCGGTTGCTTTCGTAAATTCCTACGGAGCACCCCTTCATGCCGCGTCTACTTCTGCGAAACATACTACGTCTTTGCATATCTGTTTTTGTTGCTCTCACTCTAGTCCCCACAGCTTGCGCTGAAACGGATATTGAGACGGATCTACTCGTCGTGGGTGGAACCGAATCTGGCTGTGCGGCTGCGGTTCAAGCGGCTCGTATGGGTGTCAAGAAAATCGTACTGGTAAATGGCATTCAATGGCTCGGCGGGCAATTCAGTGCCGAGGCCCTTGGTGCCATCGATGAGAACCGAGGGCACGGCTACAACGGAACGGTCCCCATTCCTCGCAGTGGAATCTTCCGGGACGTCATCGATGCCATCGAAACGAAGAACGCCGAGCTATATGGCGGCGTAAGGCGCCCAGGCAATACTCGCGTCATCACCACGGGCCGCCCCGTCGTTTCCGAACAAGTTTTTCGCGAACTGCTGGCTCCCTTCGAAGAGTCAGGACAGATCCACCGATATTCCGATTTCATCGTTGAATCCGTATTGACGGACGTCAACTGCGTGCATGGCGTTGTCTTTCGGTCAACGACAGGCAAGCCCAACCTGACCGTCCGCGCGAAGATTACGATTGATGCCAGCGACTGGGGTGATGTTATCCAAAAGTCGGGGGCAGGGTGGGATGTTGGTCTCGATGCTCGCAGTGAATATGACGAACCAAGTGCCCCCGAATCCGCAGAACCTTCGACCGATGTCAACCCCATCACATGGTGTTTGATTGTCGAAGAGCAAAAGGAAGATAGTCTGATCCCCCAACCAGAAGGCTACGACGAACGTTACTTTACCGGACAATGGGGATGGATCGACGAAAAATTCGCCTATACCACACGGCGACTCGTCGACGGACATGGGTTTGCTGAAATCGATCATCCGGATGTCTTGCTCATCAACACACCACCGATTGATTACCCGCTGGATGTATTTCCGGCCGATGTTGCCATGGCATTGGAAGAGACGGAACAGGGAGCGTCGCAAAAACCACTCGCAGCGATGACGCCTACGCAAAGGGCGATCGTCTACGCTGACGCCCAGAACCACTCTCTTAAGTTTCTATATTACTTGCAACAGAAGTTCCCGAAGTTCCGTAAGATGGCACTTAGCCCAGAATTCGGCACGACCAATCAATTACCACCGAAGCCATATATTCGTGAGAGTATCCGCCTGAAAGCCGAGCACGTCATTCGGGAGCAGGAGGTACTTGGATTCGAGGCGCGATCGAACTACGCAACGACGATGTTTCCGGATGCCGTGTTTTCGTGGCAATTCGAGCTAGACTTCCATCCGACTAAACGTTCGTGGCGTACCGATCAACTCGACAAAGGCCCCTGGGAGGCAACCTTTCGTGGAAATCGTCGCTTTGGCCGAGAAGGTACCGGTCGGGCAGTCTTTCCCTTGCGCTCCTTAGTTCCTTCTGACGTTGATGGTCTATTGGGGGCTCAAAAGAATCTTGGCTACACCAGCATTGTTAGCTCCTCATGTCGGTTACACGATCAATCGATTCACGCCGGTCAGGCCAGTGGAGCAGTCGCCGCCGTTTCCCTTCGTCATGACGTCAGCCCTTCCAAGCTTCCTCTGCAACGAGCCTATCTAGCCGAAATCTGGGACGGGCTACTCCACGGCCGCGACGGCGCTCCTTTAGTCATCTGGCCTTTCGCCGACGTCGATCCACTTGAACCGGGATTCGCCGCGATCCAGCATCTGGCCTTACGACGCCTATTGGAGCTAGAGGCTGCCGATACTTCATTTCAAGCTGACGGGCCCGTCACGGATAGTTGGTATGGACGAATCGTGTCCAACGCAGCCCAACAAGGTTATGAGATATCAGCTCTGCACGATATGCCAGTCCCACGAACCCGCCGCGAAGCGGCCCAACAAATCTGGTCTATCTTGGTAAAGCAGTCCACTCCGAATTGGAAGCGTCTCGACCCTACCGACGCCGATGCGGACGGAATTCCCGACGAGAAAGACCCGTTACCATTTACGCCGGGATGGAAGTCATGGAAAGACGATCCTACTCGCGATGGGATTCCTGAACACGAAGGAGAATTCGCGGACGGCACGATTGCGATCAACTTCACCACCGCTGACGGTCCTGACGTGCCTGGTTACCAGCAGGACATCGGCCGTCTTTTTCAACCCAGGCTCGGATATGGCTGGCGTCAGGATCTGACGAAGAACATTCGCGAACGAGATATCCACGACAAACCGCTGGCAAGTTCATTCGTCTTTACCCGGACTGAGGATGTTTGGGAATGCGAGTTACCCAATGGGCATTACCGCTTAACGGTCTGCCTAGGGGATGCGGGGCACGAGCAACTTGGGCAATACCTTAAGGTCGAGGGGAAGGTGCTCGCTGAGAACCTTGATACGCAATCGGGCAGATTTGCCGAGCTTGTCACCAACGTTACGATTGGCGACGGACGATTGACGCTGACGCTTGGCACGCCTAAAGGTGGCAGCAACACGTGTATCAATTGGCTGGTTGTCGAACCCATTCCGCGGTAGCCATGGATCAACAAGCGGCAACTCGACATCGATACGGCTACGCTAGAATGTCCTTAATCACGCGACCATGGACATCCGTAAGGCGTCGTTCGATTCCATTGTGATAGAACGTCAACCTCTCGTGATCTAAGCCCAAGAGATGGAGAATGGTCGCATGAAAATCGTGCACGTCGACGACATTATCAACGGCCTTGTACCCGAACTCATCCGTCCCACCAAACGTAAACGGGGCTTTCACTCCAGCACCGGCCAGCCAACAGGTAAAGCCTTCCGGGTTATGGTCACGGCCGCTCGCCCCTTTTTGAAAGGTTGGCATGCGACCGAATTCGGTACACCAGACTACCAGCGTATCTTCCAAAAGACCTCGCTGTTTCAAATCTTTAATAAGAGCAGCCGTCGGTTGATCAAGAACAGGCCCATGGATGCTGTACTGCGTCTGAAGCGCCTTGTGCCCGTCCCAATTGCTAACCCCTTCGCCACCGGTTTGATAGGCCCCGTTGAATAGTTGGACAAATCGGACTCCTTGCTCGATCAGCCGTCGCGCTAAAATGCAGTTGCGAGCATAGGCGGACTTCAACGTATTTTGCGTATCATCCGCACCGTACATCTGCAATGTTTCTGCCGGTTCCGTGGAAAGGTCACTTACCTCAGGCACCGTCATCTGCATACGGGCAGCCAGTTCATAACTCGAAATGCGAGCCGCCAATTCGCTGTCTCCGGGGAACCTTTCCAGATGTCGAGCATTCAGCTCATTCAGAAAGTCGCGAGTTGCAGCGTCTTTCCGAGGATCAATACCCTCAGGCCTGCTTAAGTTCCTTATCGGCTGGTTGGCATTGAAGTCTGTGCCTTGGAATGCTGCCGGCAAAAAACCTGGCCCCCAGTTGTTGACCGAGGCCTGCGGCGTTCCTCGCGGATCAGGAATCGCCACGTAGGCAGGAAGGTTCTCGTTTGCACTTCCCAGCGCATAGGTCGCCCAGGCTCCCATGCTTGGATATCCATCCAGAGTAAACCCCGTCGACATGTAGTTCTCACCAGGACCATGAGTGTTCGTCTTTCCGGTGATTGAATGGATGAAGCAGATGTCGTCGGCCAGATCGCCAAGTTGCGGAACAAGATCCGAGATCATCTTCCCACACTCGCCGCGTGGCCGGAATTTCCAGGGACTTTTCGTCAAGTTGCCCTGTTGTCCTTGAAAGGTCACCAGCTTGTCAGCCCCAGGCATTGGCTGGCCGTGACGTTTGATCAGCTCTGGCTTGTAGTCGAACGTATCGACATGGCTACATGCGCCAGAGCAGAAAATAACGAGCACATTCTTTGCGGCCGCCGGCAAGTGAGAATTGCGCGGTGCGAAGGGCTGGCTTGGATCAATGTTGGGACGAATAGGCTGCTTGCCACCAACCGAGCGGACTTTCTCAGCCAGTAGCTTCTCTTGAGTCAGCATCATCGAGAGGGCAATGCTGCCCAGCCCAGACGCCGTGTGTCCCAGGAATCCTCGGCGACTCAGCATATGGATACCCAGTGGCAACCCAGTTTCGTCATTTGATCTAGTCATCAATTCACCCTGGTTTGCCTATTGGAGAAAAAGGAACTCATTGCTGTTAAGAAGGGCACGGCAGAACGCTTCGAGACCTTGCTGATTAATGAACGCTTGGGCAGCATCGGCTTCCCGCTCGCTTGGTTCTCGGCCATAGCAAAGCCGATACGCTCTTACAACTTGATGTGCCACTGAGTCTGCCTCATTTTGAAGTCGCTCGCTAAGCAATTCCGCTTGCCGTAATACGAACTTGCTGTTGAACAAATTCAACGCCTGAAGCGGTGTTGTGGAACGGGACCGTTTGGCAACGGAAGTGGCGGCATCGGGACAATCAAACAGACCAAAAACGGCGTCCTTCTCCATCCGAACCTTTGTCATATAAACCATCCTGCGCCAGTCCTCGGTGCCAAATGACTTCTTTGGGTGGTAATGCCGTACGTTCTCAGCCTCGACCTCGAACGCACTAAAGCCTGGACCACCCTGGCTCAAGTCTAGTACACCGGAAACGGACAACATCGAGTCACGGATGGGTTCAGCTTCTAACCGATGCGGAGGATACCGCCATAAAAGGCGCGTCCCACTATCCTTCGTCAACCCACTTGGGTTGGGGCGACTCGACTGCTGGTAGGACGCTGACTGCAAGATAAGACGGTGGATATGCTTCAAGGACCAATCATTTCGCACCAGTTCCATCGCCAGCCAATCGAGCAGTTCCGGATGCGAAGGAGGCACGCCAGCTCCTCCGAAATCACTAGGCGTATCCACTAGGCCAGTTCCAAAATGGAATTGCCAAATTCGATTCACAATGACCCGGGCAGTGAGTGGGTTATCAGGCGAGGCGATCCACTCGGCCAGCTTTCGTCTCCGCTCGGCTTCGGGTGAATCACTTGGCAGTTTGAGATCGGCAAAAATCTCGGGGACGTTTGGCAGTACTTCTTCTCGCTTCTGGAGCGGTTCGCCGCGATAAAGACGATGCGTTGGACCCGGCTGTTGATACTTTCCGGCGTACGCCAGTGTGGGCTTTGTCACGGCAGCTAATTCAATCCTTGCCTTCTGAAGTCGATCCAACAGCGACTTCGCCATTTCGACATCGGCAGTTGGTAGACCCTTAAACTGATATCTTGTCTCCGGATTCATTGCCGCCGAATTCGATGGCAGCCGATCAAAACTACTGGCGACCTCTTGCCAGTTCTTGCCGTCTTCCGAAAGTTCAATGCGATACTCGGTTGGCAGTCGGTCAGCATACTTGCCTTCGCGATCCCGCGCCCATTCGATTCGATCGATCGCAAAAGACTTCGTTAGTTCAATCTGAACCCATCCTTTTCCGCTGGTGTCGGATATCCAACTGTGGCTGTTCCCGTACTTTCCGTCGTTGATATGGGACAACTTGTGAATGGGATATCCGGCGAGCGACCCCGATGCGCTCGGCTTCGCTCCTTCGCTGGCCAGGGCAACGTTGCGTCCCTGCGAGTAGACGGCAAGTTCATCCAAACAGGGCTGAGAGCCTGAATTGGTTTGCTCGATCGTAAAGCGAATGAAGCGGGCCGATCGCGTTTCAATATTCTCTACATTCCCAGTCGCCGTTACCGCCTCGCGAAAAATGGGTTTGTCGGGCACAGACCTTGTTTCTGGATTTACTTCTTCCAGTAGAAGAACATCCGCCGTCAATGCGGTGCCGGTCGATCCTCCTACCAAAAGAATCTGATCATCTGCATCCAACTCGGTAATCGATGCGTGGAAGAAACCACTCCACATGGGCTCGCTCTTTAGCTGAACTTCTCCGCTGGCAAACTGTTGTTGGTTGACGATCGCAATCACTTCCCAGTCGTCACGCGTACTTGGATTACCATCGCGATCAACCACATAACGTGCATCCTGGCAATGCGTGTCGTAGCCGCACCCCCATGACAACCATACACGATAATTCCCTTTGCTCCCCGGCCGCCAGGCAATCACGGGTTCATTTGGCTTGTGCTTCCACCATGTATATTTACCGCCACTCACGTTCGCACTACGCTTTTTGTCTCCCGCATCGCCGGCCTGACCAGGAGCACTTCCAGGGAAATTGATTCCCTTTCCCGCAATAGGCTTAAGGTGCTGGACCTGATCGCCCGAGGTTTCAGGATCATCGTCAATCATCATAAAGCGACTACCAGTCGCCTTTGGTGCGTAAGCAGCAAGCTGGTTCTCGAGCTGGTTAATCTCACGCTTTAGCGCGTTGGCCTGGGCTTGTGCTTCACTGGACGATGGCAATGTCATATCGCCATGCTGCACTCCAGCGAACACTGCCTGCATCGAGTAATAGTCCGTCTGCAGAATCGGATCGAATTTGTGGTTATGACAACGAGCGCAGCCGATCGTTAGTCCTAGAAACGTTGTGCCTGTTGTGTTGATGATGTCGTCGAGTTCGTTCTGCCGCTGCATCATCGTCAGGTTGACATCGGGGCTTTTGACTTGATCAAATGGCCCTGCAACCAGGAAGCCCAGGCCTATCGGACTATCGAAGCTATCTCCCGCGATTTGCTCGCGGATGAATTGATCGTAAGGCATGTCTTCGTTGAAAGCACGAATCACATAGTCGCGGTATCGCCACGCATTAGGGCGCTCGCGATTAGTTTCGAAGCCATGGGTCTCAGCGAATCGCACTAAGTCAAGCCAGTGCGAAGCCCATCGCTCGCCGAATCGAGGACTATCCAGGAGCCGATCGATGACTTTGTTCGAAGCATCTGGACTTTCGTCCTGAACAAATGCGTCAATTTCCTCCGGCGACGGAGGCAAACCGAGAACATCAAGCGACAGTCGTCGAATCAGTGTCCGTCGATCCGCGGCATCACTAAACGACAGCCCCTCTTCGCGAAGACGTTTTAGGACGAAGTGATCGATTGGATTATTTCCCCAGTCACTATCATTATCAGGGATAACCACTGGCATCACCGGCAGAAACGCCCAGTGATCGGACGTTTGCCTCTCTCTTTCAACTTCTCCGTTAGGCCCTGGCCACTTCGTCCCCTGGTCGATCCAGGCGCGCAATACTCCAATTTCCTCAGTCGATAGCGAATCTTCTTCGCCTGGAGGCATCCGCAAGTCATTTTCGAGCCCCGCAACGAGTCGAATCACGTGGCTTTTCTCGCTGTTGCCGACGATTACACCTGGTTCACCAGAATCCCCACCGCGAAGCAGTGCGGCCTTGCGATCCAGGCGAAGATTTCCCTCCTGGGCAAACTCGCTGTGGCAATCGTGGCACTTTGCTTCGAGAATAGGAAGCACGTCGGATTCGAATTCGACCTGTCTTTCCAGGGGCGGAGGAAGCTCTTCCGCCTGAATGGTTGCGGGCACGACCAACAGAAGTACAACGGTCAGGCAGTGTCGCGACATACGATCGCCTCCGGCAGCAATATGGGACTATGCGAGAATCGGCTTGATCAGGCGTCCATGAACATCGGTCAGGCGGAAATCACGTCCTTGGAATCGATAAGTGAACCGCTCATGATCGATACCTAGCAGATGCAATATGGTGGCTTGCAGGTCATGCACATGCACTGGATCAATCACTGCATTATGCCCAAAATCATCCGATGCGCCGTAGGAAAACCCTGGCTTAACGCCGCCACCGGCCATCCAAAGCGAGAAAACATAGGGATGATGATCGCGGCCCCATGTCTTCGTTTCGGATATCGCACCCTGGAGGAACGGTGTACGTCCGAATTCTCCTCCCCAGATGATCAGTGTATCGTCCAGGAGCCCACGTTGCTCAAGGTCTTTCACTAATGCAGCGCTTGGGGCATCGGTATCAGTACACTGAATTTTCAATTGTGTGTTGAGGTTTCGGTGTTGATCCCAACCGGCATGCATCAGTTGAATGAAACGAACGCCGCGTTCCGCGAGTCTTCGGGCCATCAGACAGTTGTAAGCGTACGACCCCTTCCGCTGCACGTCTGGGCCATACATGTCGAGGATATGCTGCGGCTCTTTCGAGAAATCGGTTAGTTCGGGAACCGATGCCTGCATCTTGTAGGCCATCTCGTACTGAGCAACACGCGTGGCAATTTCTGGATCGCCTGTCCTCTCGGCGGCAAGCCCGTTCAATTGTGCCAAATCATCCAATAGTCCGCGTCGCATTTCCCGACTGATGCCCGTTGGATTGGATAAGTAAAGCACCGGGTCGCCGGAACCTCGGAACTTCACGCCTTGATATTTGCTGGGTAGAAAACCGCTACCCCAGTAGAAGTCGTAAAAAATCTGCCCGCACGAGGCTTCCTTATCGCGACTGGTCATCACCACAAACGCCGGAAGTTCCTGGGTCTCAGAGCCCAGCCCATACGTCAGCCACGCCCCCATACTGGGACGCCCGGCCATCTCAGCTCCGGTAAGAAAGAAGGTGATCGCCGGGGCGTGATTCACCTGGGTGGTATGCATCGATTTGACGAAGCAAAGTCGATCGACGATCTCCGCCGTACGCGGCAGGAAGTCTTCGGCGATCCACGTTCCACTTTCACCCCGCTGGGCAAACTGCGTGATCGGAGCCAGGCAGGGACGAGCCGTCTGGCCGCCGGTCATCGTACTGAAGCGTTTGCCACCAACGACTTCGTCCGGGATCTGCGTCCCGTGCATATCCTGAAGCTTAGGCTTGTAGTCGAACAAATCGACGTGCGACGGAGCTCCGTTCTGAAACAGGTAAATGATGCGCTTCACCTTTGCCGGAAAATGCGGCAAAGTAAAACCGTCACTGTCTGGGGCAGCACCAGCGTCGTCACCAAGCAACGAACCGAGCGCGACGCTCCCAAGACCAATCCCCGCGCGGCCCAAGAGTTGCCTACGCGTCATGGCGATCGCATGATCTTTCTGCGGATTAGCTATATCGTGGGTACTCATGGTCGGTTGAGGACCTCGTCTAAATTCATTAGGGCATTGCAAAGCGCGGTGTAAGCGGCCAATTCTACTGCTGGTATCGAATCGTCTGGCTGCGATTCGCCAATCTCCAGGAGCTGTTTTGCCTTTTCCGGGTCACCATTGAATTCGCTCTCGAGAAGCTCGAGCCTGCGTCGAACGATGCCCAGCTCCTCTTCGCTAGGAGGTCGTGAAAGTAAATACGAGTAAATCTCCCGGATCCGATCGCCCGGGTCTTCTGCTTTGCTAATGACGCGGGTGGCCAGTCCTCTAGCCGCTTCGATATATGCGATGTCATTGAGCGTCGTCAAAGCATGCAGCGGCGTGTTCGTAATGGCGGTTTCCACTGAGCATGTTTGCCGGTTGGCAACATCAAAGAACATGGTTGGACCAACGATGCGACGCCAGAACACGTACAAACTACGTCGGTAGAGGGCATCGCCATGGTCCTGTTGATACTTCTTCTTACCAAAGGTAGCCTCGGCCCAGATTCCCTCTGGCTGGTATGGCTTCACGGGAGGTCCACCCATTTGCAGCGAAGCCAACCCGCTCACGCTCAACGCCTGATCGCGAATCATCCACGACGGCAGGCGAAATCGATTCTGTCGAGCTAACAATACGTTTTGAGGGTCGCGTTCACGCAATTGCGGCGATTGCTGCGCGCTTTGGCGATAGGTTGCGCTAGTAACAATCAAGCGATGTATAGCCTTGACGTCCCATCCGCTTGCTTGAAATTCAACCGCCAGCCAATCGAGTAAGTCGGGATGCGAAGGACGTTTTCCCTGTGTACCAAAGTCCTCAGGCGTGGTCACCAGCCCTTGGCCGAAAAACAATTGCCAATAGCGATTCACAATCACACGCGAGGTTAGCGGGTTATCTGATTCGACTAACCACTTGGCCAAAGCCAAGCGGTCACGCGGAGCGTCATCGGGCAGCGCCGGTAACACGCTCGGAACGCCTGGGGAGACCACGTCCCCAATAGGTTTGTTGTAAAGTCCCTTCTCGAGAATCCGCGTCTCGCGACCTTTCTCGAGCGTATCCATCACCATCACCTTGGTCTTATCAAGCGTCTCTCGCAGCTTCTTCCGATCTGCCTCGGCCTTCTGAATCTGCCGTGAAACCTCTTGATAGGTTTTTCCGTCGGTACTACCACCTGGGTAGTATTTGCTGCGAAAAAGCCGACGCAAGGCGTTCGCTTCTTTGCTCGAACGCGTCTCGGAGGGCTTGTTCAGAGCTTGCCAGATCTCAGGCGAAAGCGACTCCTTGCCATCGCCATCTCCCACGGAAAGTCTCACTCGGGCAAGCGTGTGGGCGATGTGCTGAGACTCGCAACGAATCACGAAACGAATCTCCGTACCACCTTCGAACCCGAATGGCTCTTTCGTGTTGAAGATGGCCGTGTTGCTCTCTTTACGGCGGAAGCCTTCGGTCGCCCAGCCGCCCCCCCCCGCGTTCTGACCATCGAATGCCGCCTCGAGAGGATGGCCGCTTTGAGCGTGCTCGGCTTTACCGCTCGCAATCTTCAGCGGCACTTCGTTTTCATCCGATGACTTCAACGGCCGCACGAAGACCTCAAACTCACTAAGCACCGCATTCCCATTGTCAGCTCTGCCGGTACTGCCAGCCGGCGAAGCAACATCATCTTTGATCGCCTCCAGGCGAATCGACTTCAGATTCTCGCGATCGGTCCGCGCCACGATCGTGTAAACGTCCTGATCGGGGCGAGCACCCTCAGCCCTCAGCGAACCATCTTCAAGTTGCACGAGCTTCGACTTGCCACTTGTCTGGAAGTCAACCAGTGTCGGCATGGTCCATGGCTGAACCGCACGTTGTTCCTCTTCCCAAATAGCCTGGGCCGAGTCCGCCGCAGGGTCATCGTTCAATAGCGTCTGATTCAAACGAGCAAGTTGCTGGTCGTACTGGTTCAACTTCGCGCGGTTTTCTTCACTGATATAGGTGATCGCCGGAGGAACCGCGCCGCCGCGGATCCCGCCAGCTTCCGATGTTTGATTGAAGAAGTCGTAAAGCGCGAAATACTCGGTATTCGTAATCGGGTCAAACTTATGCGTGTGACACCGGCAGCATGTAAAAGTGAGGCCAAGCCAAACGGTTGCCGTAGTTTCGGTACGATCGAATACGTTTTCAACGCGGGTTTCTTCCGCGATTCGTCCTCCTTCGCCATTGTGCATGTGATTCCGATTGAAGCCGGAGGCAATCACCTGAGCATGCGTAGCGTTGGGCCTTTGGTCGCCCGCCAATTGATCGAGCGTAAACTGATCGAACGGCATATTATTGTTCAGCGCATCGACGACCCAATCTCTCCACGGCCACATCGTGCGTTCCGGATCCCCCTGATAGCCGTTGGTGTCCGCGTAACGTGCCGCATCCAGCCAGGGCCATGCCATTCGCTCGCCGTAGTGAGGAGAAGCCAACAGCCGATCGACCAATCTCTCGTACGCTTCTGGCGACTCGTCGGCAATAAATGCATCCACCTCCTGCGGTGTTGGGGGTAGGCCAACAAGATCGAGTGTGACCCGCCGAATAAGTGTTCGCCTGTCTGCCTCTGCCGAAGGAGTAAGGCCTTCCTTTTCCAATCGTGCCAAAATGAATCGATCGATTGGATTGCGAATCCATTCCGAATTCTTAACTGCCGGCAGTTGAGGGCGTTTGGGTGCGACAAAGGACCAATGGGGAGACCATGCAGCACCTTGCTCAATCCAGGTTTTGATGAGTTCCGCTTCTTGCTTGGTCAAATGGGGCTTCTTGGCCTCAGGCGGCGGCATCTGAATTGACGCATCATCCGTCACCACACGCAAAAGCAATTCACTCTCGTCAGGTTTGCCGGGAACGATCGGAGTACTGCCTGAATCCGCTGCCTGAATAGCTCCGTCGCGGACATCGAGTCGAAACCCGCCATAGCGTTCCTCTTCGTCCGGACCATGACACTGAAAACAGCGATCCGAAAGTATTGGACGGATTTGCCGATTGAAATCAATACGCTCTTCGGCCCTAACCGTCGCGTACGATAATGCCACCACGGAGAGGATGAAATAGAGACGGTGCCACATAACTGGATCGGGCAAGTTGAGGTAGGACATAGGAAGGAAAAGACTCAAAGATGTTGACTTCTAAGTCTTTGAGCAATCTCTCTTAAGTTTAGCAGATCAGGCGACATTAGGCCTACAGAAATTTCTACTTTTACCTACTAGTCTTAGATCCGCTGGCAATCTACCGAGAAATCACTGCTTATCACGCTACAGCCTGGGATGCTTCCGGCAGCATCAACAGTGCCCCCAAAAGGAAGCTAATAGCACCTTGGAGCGTAAATGCAACCGACACCGTTGTCCGAACAGGATCCGGTTGTCCGGGCAGTGTGATCGCGAGAACTGCTGAGATCATGAACCCAGCGCACCCGAGCAGGTTTATGAAGGTAATCCACCAAGACAAATCTTTCGGAGCCCAGGCCCAGTAGGCATGTCCCACTTCAATAAATGCCAGATAGCCGGAAATCAGGAATAGAATCGACCCGATGAAATTGGGAGTCCAAACGAGCAAATCTTGCCCGAACCAAGACAGCGAAGGAATCATCGCATCCAACGTGTTGAAGTTGAACAATACGGTACCGACAAACTGCGTCGCACAGCTCAACCAACCGACGTCGTGAGGCCGCCAACCGAAGTAGGAATGCTGGGTACTTACAGCCTTCGGGGCAGAAGGTAATGGGGCGGCATTGGCGGCCTGGTGTAACTGAAGGTACGCCGCGATCGTGAACGGTATCGAGCCGAGGAAATAGATAACGCTTGCCGATGCTGTGGCGACATCGAGCAGACAAAGGATGCTCGCGCCACAAAACAGAACGGCACCGATCGCGAACAATACACCAATCCACCAGTTCAAATCCCGGGGAAGCCATCCGCCATGCAAGAACAAACGCGCAAGTAGCTTCAACCCCAGCGGTCCACGATGGAGTAACCTTTTACGGTGGTGACGTGAATGCCAATCCTGGAGCAACCCACCAGAATGCCGAAACACGCGATGCGTTGTGAAGGGATATGGCCCGCTTTGCTCAATGCACTGCGGTACTCCCCGTGTTTCATCAACCTGATCCATGCTCATTGATCAATGATGGAATCCAGACGCCTCGTCTTCGGTGAGCGGAGTTTGAATCGGATGTTGCTCGAAGTATTCCAAAGCCCGCTTCATGTCTTCCAACAGGAGTGCCGCTAAGTCGCGACTCACGCCATGACGGACCAAAATTCGTTGAATCGCCAGATCCTGGCGATTGGGCGGAAGGGAATACGCCGGAACTTGCCATCCGCGAGCACGCAGACGGTCCGCAAGGTCATACAGTGTGAATCCAGGACGAAGCCCCTCACGGATTCGCCAACATAGAGCAGGAATACCCGAATCCATCCTACCGCCGTAAATGATTTCAAACGGCCCCAATTTGGCAATCTCAGCCGAAAGATACTGGGCTGTCTCATAACATGCCGTATGAATTCGACGATAACCTTCCTTGCCCAGTCGCAAGAAGTTGTAGTACTGACACACGATCTGACCGCCTGGTCGTGAGAAGTTGAGCGCGATGTCACGCATGTTGCCTCCCAGGTAATTGACACAAAACACGAGTTCCTCTGGCAAGTCCGACTCTTCGCGCCAGATGATCCAGCCTGCTCCTAGTGGTGCCAGACCAAACTTGTGTCCAGAACTGTTGATCGATTTCACGCGCGGCAGCCGAAAGTCCCAAACCAACTCAGGGGCGCAAAAGGGGGCCAGGAAACCACCACTCGCTCCATCCACATGAATCGGAATATCAATCCCGGTCTCCGTCTCATACTGATCAAGAGCTTCGGAAACCGCCTGAACTGGTTCAAACTGACAGGTAAACGTCACGCCGAGAGTAGGTACGACGCCAATGGTGTTCTCATCGCAGCGTTTCATGACCTCTTCTGGCGTCATGATGAAGCGATTTCCCTCCAAGGGGATTTCACGAAGTTCAATGTCCCAGTACCGAGCAAACTTATGCCAGCAAATCTGAACCGGGCCCGTAATCAAATTGGGCTTGTCGATCGACTTGCCCTGCTTTTTTCGTTTCGCCTCCCAACGACGTTTCATCGCCATACCGCCGAGCATTGCCGCTTCGCTGGAACCGGTTGTCGAGCACCCGACCGTATCGGCTCCGTGGGGTGAATTCCAGAGATCGGCCAGCATATGCACGCAACGAGCTTCGTTTTCCGCTGTCTGAGGATACTCATCCTTATCGACCATGTTCTTGTCGATACACTCATCCATCAGCTTATGGACTTCCGGCTCAACCCACGTCTGACAGAAAGTTGCCAAGTTCTGCCGTGAATTCCCATCGAGCATCAGTTCGTCATGAACGATTGAGTAAACGTGCCGCGGATCGCTTTCATCCGATGGGAACTTGTACTTGGGGATCTGTATCGACAGGTCATTCGATGCATAAATGTCATCGTCCAGCATTTCCCGTACGGCCTTCTTGGCGTGAAGCGACATCGTTTCGTTCTCCTCAATTAATATCGATGATCGTGAATCCAAGGCACTCGTCAGCGCGGCTCCATCATACACAATCGGCAGGAACTGGTTGTCAAGCCAAACGCTTTACCCATTAAGATTTGTAGGCGAAGAGCGATTCCGGCCTCACGTCTTCGAAAAACGGTTTCCTTGAAAAAGATGGGAAATGTGATTCACATTTCAAGTGAGAACTTCTAAACTCGGTGAAGCCATGTGTCGCTAACGCTCACTTGCCACGCATCCTCCCTCGCGCCATCTGCGAAACTTTTGAAACGTTTTTCTTTCCCAAGTATTGCTTCGCCACAATGATACCACGTTATATCTCAACAGCACGGCATGCTTTATTGGCCAGTAGTCTCCTCTTACTTCTACCCATTGCATCCGTCGCGGAAGAACTTGATTACAAAAATCAATTGCCGTCTGTTCCTCCGAGAGCTGCTGCTGAGGCCTTGCAGACGTTTCAGGTTGCCGATGGATTTCGTATCGAGTTGGCTGCAGCCGAGCCCAGTGTGGTTGATCCAGTCGCGATGGCTTTCGATGCCGATGGTCGACTGTTTGTCATTGAGATGCGCGGCTACTCCGAAGACGACAGCGACATGCTCGGACGCGTGCGTTTGCTCGAGGATGTCAACGACGATGGCATCTATGAAAAGAGTACTATTTTCGCCGAAGGATTTTCCTGGCCAACCGCCATTTGCTGTACACGGAAAGGCATCCTGGTCGGCGCGGCCCCCGATATTATTTGGTTGAAAGATACCGACGGCGATGGAAAGGCAGATGAGCGGCAGGCCGTCTTTACGGGTTTCAACAAATCGAACGTGCAGGGCCTGCTAAATACGTTCCAATGGGGGCTCGATAACCGCATTCACGGCGTGACCAGCTCCAGTGGTGGAAATGTGCAAAGGGTCGTTGACGGAAAGCCAACAGGCAAACCAATCTCCTTGCGCGGACGCGACTTTTCGATCGATCCCCGCACCATGGAAATGATCGCGATCAGTGGCGGTGGTCAGCATGGCATGAGCATGAACAGCTGGGGGGAAAAGTTCACGTGCAGTAATAGCGATCATCTACAACAGATCCTCTTCGAGGATCGCTACTTGGCCCGAAATCCCTATCTGAGCATCCCCTCAGTGCGGCGCAGTATCGCCCAAGATGGCCCGCAGGCCGAAGTTTACCGAACAAGCCCGGTCGAAGCCTGGCGCGTGATTCGTACGAAGCTCCGCGCCGCGAAAATCGTGCCTGGAATTGTCGAAGGAGGAGGGCGGCCGGCCGGATACTTCACGGGTGCTACCGGAGTAACCATCTTTCGAGGAGATGCTTGGCCGAAGCGTTTCCAGGGGCTGGCGATCATTGGAGATGTCGGCAGTAATCTGATCCATCGCAAACGGCTTGTTGAACATGGCGTCGCTTATCAAGGCATTCGGATCGACGAAAGCGAAGAGTTCGTCTCTTCAAGTGATATCTGGTTTCGTCCTGTTCAATACGCCAATGCTCCCGATGGGTCCCTCTATGTGGCGGATATGTACCGCGAAGTAATCGAGCACCCTAAGTCACTCCCTCCGATGATCAAAAAACATCTTGACCTGACCAGTGGCAGGGATCGAGGACGAATCTACCGAATCGTCGTAAACGACTACCAGCGACGGTCAACGCCACGAATGACAGCTATGAATACCCTGGAACTCGTTTCTCTTCTCAATCATCCCAATTCGTGGCATCGTGAAACGGCCGCCCGCCTCATCTATGAGCGGCAAGACAATACGGTAGTGTCACAAATTGAAAGAAGCGTCACCAAGGCATCCTTGCCTGAAGGACGTGTCATCTCACTCTCAGCGCTATCAGGTCTCAAGAAGCTTTCACCGGGGGTATTGCTTGCTGCCATGCATGACGAGCACCCACGCGTTCGCCAGCACGCTATCCGTTTGGCTGAACCGCTACTTGAAAAGTCACCGGAACTTCGACAACAGATCGCCAATCTAGCGGGTGACTCCACTGTGCACGTTCGCTTTCAAGTGGCCCTCTCGGCTGGTTACCTCCCAGATGAAGTGAAAGTAAGCGTGCTCAAACAATTGGCGAGATCTGATGGAGAGAACCCCGATTTCCAGGCCGCTATCCAAAGTTCTCTCAGGACAAACGCCGGCCGGCTGCTTGCCGAACTTGCGTTAGACGACTCAGCCCCCAAGGAGTTGCTATCCTTACTCGCTCGACAAATCGGCAAACAACAGCGCCCCGACGACATAGCAAATGTCGCCAAGTTACTGCCTAAGCTGAATAGCGATCAACCGAAAGTGTTTCAGTTCGTAATAACCCACCTGGCAATACCACCAGGTAGCTCTCTCGCCCAGCAGATGGCCAAAGCCACTAACGGAGAGTCCGAGGAAGTCATCAACAAGATGGTCGCTCGGGCCAAAGCTACGCTCAAGAATCGGGATGCCCCCATCGCGGACCGAATCCGTGCGGTCGACGTCCTTCAATATGGCCCGTTCGACCCAACTACCTTTGGCAAGTTACTAGAGCCATCCCAGCCGCTGGCACTTCAGGAAGCTGCTTTAAAAGAAATGCAGGGTTTCACGGAGCCGGAAGTAGCGGAGCTCTTGGTTTCTCGCTGGCCGAACATGGCCCCAGGAGTGCGAACGAAAGCCTCGGGGATTCTTACCTCTAGGGCAACCTGGGTCGGTGTCCTTCTGGATGCGATCGATAACGAAACGATTCCGACCTCAGACGTCGATGGCTCGCAGTTGGTTGAGTTGAAACCCATCCTTTCTGAACAACAAGGAAGACGCATCGACTCGCTGCTCAATCGTCCGTCTCATTCGGACCGCGCAGCCATCATCACGGCGTACCGTTCATCGCTCACAATGGACGGAGAGAAGGAGCGAGGCCAAAAAGTTTTCAACAAGCATTGTACGGCCTGTCATCAGTTCAATGGAGAAGGGCACCCGATCGGTCCCAACCTGGCTGCCATGAAGAACCGCGGCGCCGAGGCCATTCTGGTGAACATCTTGAATCCCAATGCGGAAGTGAATCCTCAGTACTTGAACTACATCTGTCTAACTAACGATGGACGAACCATCTCGGGAGTGATCACGAACGAGACTGCCACAAGCATTACGCTTGTTCAGGCAGACAATAAGTCAGAGACCATTCTTCGGATCGATATCGAACAGCTCAAAAGCACCGGCGTATCCCTGATGCCAGAAGGGCTCGAGAAGGTAATCGACCAGCAAGCCATGTCCGATCTGCTGAACTACATCACTCAATCTGAGTGAACAACCACCCGATCAACGCATACCAGGCACACTACAGCCAACCAGCCACAAGGATCTTTTCCATGACACTCGCCCGCTATCCTTCCGTACTTCTGATCCTTCTAATGACCCTCGGCTTCGCGTCTGCAGGGGTGACTGTTCTTCGTGCGGAGTCGTTAAAGGTCGCAACCTTTGAAGTCGATGCTTCGCCCCCGATTGGCAGCCCTCTTGCATACGATCCAACGAAAGGAATTCAATCACCACTTTCCTTCCGTGGGATCATCCTTCAAGGGCAGGACAGTTACGTCCTTTGCTCCGTCGACTGGCTTGGTGTTTCTAGTGATTCGCAGAAAAATTTTAAACGAGCCATTGCCGAAGCTGTCGGTACCGATCCAAAGTACGTAGTGATCCACGCAATTCACCAGCATGATGCTCCACGCTGTGATGCGACCACGCAGGCAGTCTTCGACGAGTTCGACCTAGACTACGACATGTTCGACTTGAAGTTCATCGACCAAATGCAAGCTAAAGCGGCCGCGGCGGCCAAGCAGTCCCTAGAACATTTGGAAACGGTGACCCACATTGGTACCGGCCAGGCAGAAATCGAGAAGGTCGCCTCCAACCGCCGAATCCTTGGTCCGGATGGAAAGGTGAAATATGTTCGCTATACGGCGACCAAAGATCCTGTCATCCGCGCGCAGCCGATTGGAACGATCGATCCGATGTGCAAGTCCATCAGTTTCTGGAACGGCGACCGCCCTTTGGCCGTGATGACCTACTACGCAACTCACCCGCAAAGCTACTACCGGACCGGCTTGGCCAATCCTGACTTTCCCGGCATGGCACGCAATGCGCGGGAGGAGAAGACAAAGACTTTCCATATCCACTTCAATGGGGCAGGCGGCAACATCGGGGCAGGAAAATGGAATGACGGCGCGAAGGAAAACCGTGAGGTGCTCGCCAAACGGGTCGAAGATGGAATGCAGCGAGCCTGGGAGGCGACCACACGCCGACCAATTGAAGCCGACGATGTAACGATGACATCGGTCGACGTACTGCTACCGCTTTCTCCCTATATTCAAAAAGAAGAGGCCCTCAGCGAGTTAAAGAATAAAGAACTCGACCGTTTGACCCATTTCCGAGCAGCTCGGGAGTTGGCCTGGCTGCGACGTAACGAAGCAGGCGACGCGATCGCGATTCAATGCCTGGCGATTGGCGATGCCAGAATCCTCCATATGCCTGGAGAGCTATTCGTTGAATATCAACTTGCTGCTCAAAAGCTTCGTCCCGACCTGTTCGTGGCGATGGCTGCCTACGGCGACTATGCCCCAGGCTACATTGGCACTGAAGTCTCGTATGGCGAAGGTGGCTACGAAACGAGCCGCACCGCCTCGCGAGTTTCCGGTCGAGCCGAACAGGTCCTAATGGGTGCTATCACCAAGCTCTTGCAAGACGACTCCGCGAAATAGTTAAGCCAGGTCTTTCAGTGGCCCTGTGCTATCTCCGAAGGCTTCCACTTCAACACCCATGCGGTCGAGCATCGCATGGTATAGGTTACACAGCGGAACCTGGCCATCGGCGGGCAGGTGCCGTCCGGAGTTCAAGCTTCGTCCCCCGCGACCTCCTAAGAGTATCGGGAGGTTGTCGGGATCATGGCGATTCCCATCCGACATGCTGGAACCAAACAAGATCATGCAATTGTCCAGCAAGGTTCCGTCTCCTTCCTTGATGCTTCGCAGTTTGGTTAGCATCTGTGCGAACTGCTCGACGTGCCAACGATTGATGCGTTGATACTGTTCGATCTTTTCCTTTTTGTTTTCGTGGTGCGACAGTTCATGATGACCGCCGCGCACGCCATCCAGGAAAGAAAAGTTTCTGCCAGATACGTCGTTAGCAAACATCATTGACGCCACGCGCGTCGAATCGGTTTGAAATGCCAGCACGATCAGATCCAGCATGATCGCGATGTGTTCGCGAAAATCACCGGGAACGCCTGGCTGGGCGGCCGCGAGAACATGATCGTCCACGTCTGGCTGCCAGTCCCCCTGTTCTCCCTTGGTGGCGAACTCAATACGCTTCTCAACGGCCCGTACCGAATCAAGGTATTCGTCCATCTTGAACTGATCGTCGCGACCCAGCGTCGGGCGTAAGCGTCTTGCATCCTCAAGCACGAAGTCAAGCAAGTTTCGATATGACTCCGCCTTGGTGGAATCAGGAGTTAGCGTCTTGCCAAACAACCGCTGATAAACCAATCGCGGATTGATTTCCTTGGCCACGGGGCGGGTAGGGGACTGCCATGAAATATGGGAACCGTAGAGTCTGGTATACCCCACATTGCTGTCAATGCCGCTGATAACCGGCTCGGTCCCCAGTTCAAGCGACGGGAGGGGAGTGAACTTCCCTGTATGCTGTGCCATTAATTGATCAACAGAAATCCCTCCGCTGCTGATATCCTTGCCCGTTGTCTTGGTAACCGGCATTCCTGTCAAAAAGTTTGCCGTCTTAGCATAGTGACCATCCCCTCCATGGCTGTGCTTCTTATCCAGCCCCGTCAACACGAGTACATCCTGGCGGACATCCGCCAACGGAGTTAGCGATGGGGTGAGTTCGTAGTGATCGCCGGCTTCTTTGGGAATCCAGTCCTTCTCCCATACTCCATTGGGAAAGTAAAGGAAAGCGGAGCGAACCGGTGGACCATTAGCTTCAGCCGCTTCGGCAATTCTCGGAGCAAGCGATGGCATCCACGGCAGGCTCAACGCCACCCCGCATCCCTGCAAGAAGCGGCGACGCGACAAAGCCTTGGCAGATTCGATTTTCTTGTTCATGACGGCAAATTCCAGTGAATGGAAATCGTATCTCTTATTTGTCCGACTTGAAGTAACGGTGCTGAAAGGGATAGGACAGGGCAATCTCTTCAATCAAAACCGCAGCCTTCAAGTCGTTCTCTTTCAGCTTCTTCAAACAGTGATCAACGACGCAGTTGTCGAACTTATTCAGCTCGCGTCCATACGCGAATCCGATCAATTTCCGCACGAAGTGTTTCTGAAACTCACCACTTCGCTTCAAGATGACCGTTTTCAATTCTTCCGGTCCGCTAAACTTATCTCCCGAAGGAAGCTTGCCGGCCGCGTCGATGGGCTGTCCGTTGTCGTTTTCCCGCCATCGACCAATGCCGTCGAAATTCTCCAGGCCGAATCCCAGAGGATCCATTCGGTTATGACAACTGGCACACTCGGCCTTTTGACGATGCACCTCAAGCCGTTCGCGAAGCGTCAGGTTTTTACCCTCTTCATGCGACTCTTCAAGCGCCGGCACATTCGGGGGCGGAGGTGGAACGCGAGATCCTAAGACTTCCTCTAAGATCCATCTTCCTCGCAGTACCGGGCTCGTTCGTCGTGGGTACGATGCCGACGTCAAGACACTAGCCATCGTCATCACACCACCTCGTTGCCGATTCGGCAGCTCGACTCGCTGCCAGCCGGCCCCCTCGTCAATCGACAGCCCATAATATTTGGCTAACCGCGCATTAGCGTAGATGTACTGAGCGTCTACAAGATGCGTCAAAGGCTCATCTTCTCGAAAGACATTGGCAACCGTCAGGATGGCCTCTTCTCGCATGTCCTCCGCTAGCGCATCGTCGAACTGAGGAAACACATCTGCATCGGGTCGAGGTCCGTTGCCAAATTCGCGTAGTCCCAGCCACTGCAAACCGAAGTTCTCTCCCAGCGCGATGGCTTTAGGGTCTGCCAGCATGCGACGGATTTCCTTCCGTAGAGTATTCTCGTCGAAGAGCTTTTCCTCGTCTGCGAGGGTTAACAGCCGATCGTCAGGAATCGACGACCAAATCAGCAACGACAAGCGGGTCGCCATTTGATGGGCCGTGATTCGCTGCACTCCGCCGCCAGCAGGTTCCGACTCGACGACAAACAGAAAGTGAGGCGACACCAGAACCGCTTTGAGCGGTTCGCGAAGCGCCGCCACCAAGCCGCCCCTTCGAACAAGAGCAGCATCGTAGATGGCAAGTAAGCGTTCCAGATCTTCTTCCGATACCGGGCGTCGCCAGGCTCGCCGTGCAAATCGCTTGATGCACTGCTTTGCCGCTTCTCGATGACTAGAGTCGCTTTTCGGACCAATGGTTGCGGATACATCAGAAAGAATTGCCTCTCTGGCGGCAATGACGTCGGGCGATACTCCATCCAGATGATCCGGAAGTGCCGTTTCAATGATTCGATCGGCAGCGACCAGGTACGCTTCCATATGAATCGGGGAGGTAAATAACGCATCTCCGACGGTATCGAATCCTTCGCCACCTGCACCATCGGAAGGTGGTAGTTCATGTGGTTTCAATTCGAGACCGATCAGGTCTCGAACCGCGTTGCGATATTCGGTTCGCGTCAATCGACGACTCATTACATGACCGCGATACCAGGCCTGGGTTTCGTCCGATGCCAGCTGATTACAGAGATCTTGGTCTGGACGAGAATCGAGCCAACCATTGAAGGCACCCTTTTGCGGGTCGTTCAGTCCCGGGCTTCCTTCCGGTGGCATTTCGTTTTGCCGGATCCGTCGGGCCACGCGTTCCCAGACATCGCCGGCCTTGGCGGCAACTTCGCCACTGGTAAAGCGACTTAAGTCGAATTCCCCATCCGCATCTTTCCCCCGATGGCATTCAATGCATCGCGATTGGATGATCGGCAAAATGTCCTTGGCATAGCGCTCCCCCCAGCGCGACATTTCCGGCGAAAGCTCGTCGGCCAGACAGGTAGGGGCCTCCCACAATACGAACATATTCAGCAGTACAACGCTCCATAGAACGTATCGCGGGTCGCTAGCGCGCTTTGAAAGATGTGGCATCGGCGGGGGCCTAAGGGCAGGGAAAACAGCAGGCAGGACTCTTAATCGTATCTCACGGATTCCTTTTTAACCAGATCGTTTTACATACCGTCGATCAATGGGGTTAGTTTCCTGGTGCCGACCATGAATAAATCGCAATTCGCCCGTCTTTTTGCACAATGCCGAACTGTTCCGGTGCATTGCCGGTGATTACCCCACGAACAGCAGCCCCCAACTGAAGCTCACCCACCAGTTCCATTTTGGTATTTCGCGTTGAATAAATCTGACAGGCCCGATCCGACGCCGCGATGATATTGCCGCCGCGGCTAAACGCCAGGTAAGGGCTATTTAGCTCCGTCGCGAAATCGAATGCCCGTCCATCGACGTAGTCATCCCAATAGATCCTCGCTCCTTGTTCAAGCGAAACCAATAGCCGTGGACGTGTATTAGGAAACGATCCCACCAGACGACAGATCGTTTGATCCAACGTGACAGAACGAGTCGCATCATGATCATGGACTACCAGATCGCCGCCGAGTCCAACGTAGACGTATTTCGACGTGGCATGCATGGGGCAGACCCTCGTCGGCGAATCAATGATCGATGCGGCCACTTCGTTGTATCCGTGCAGGGAAACAGTACTCACAAGCTTCCCACGCTGATCAGTGGCACTCAATGTGAGTTCGCCGGTCACATTGCGATAAACCATCCACAGAATCCCATGTGAAGTCAGACTCGCGCCGAACATATGCCGGCCTAAGAATGCCAGGTTCGTTTCAAAGGGAACTTGATCCTCCTGCGGGAATGTCACCGAAGGAGGGTCAAGCAAATCGCAGAGTAGGGTATTGAAGTACACTCGATTGGGTCGATTAGGATCCACCGCGAACGCCGAAAGACTCTCGGGCCGAATCGGTGCATTCTTCCATTCCTTCACCGATTGGAATCCATCTTCCCACGCCAAGCGAAAGATCCTCAAGTGTCCGCTTGCTTGATTCTGGACAGCCTGAAAGATCACGTTGGCCGATACAGCGGATGCAATCGACTCACACTCAGGCGTGGTACGCTGCAGTTCGATCATCCGCTCAAAACAGATACGAACCATATTCTGCGACCGCGGTGTCGCTTTTGGGATCTTTTCCTTCTTTTGTTGACCAAAGCGCAGACAGTCTCGTGCAAGCAGGCGGTCATCCGGCTGAAGTCGCCTTACGGCTTGAAGAATTCGACTTCGATCCATCGTTCGGGGTTGGCTCAAGAGCTTCGACGCCACCACGCGCGTTGCATCCGCCGCCAAATGCTTAACGTTACGATCGGGGTAACTACTCGCCTTATCAGACAGCGTTTCGACCAAGGCAACCTGCATTTGAGGGGGAGTGAAGCCGCTTCGCACACGTTCGATGGTTTCCATCGCATTCTCATGGAGCCCATGACGTTGATATACGGAAAACAATTCCCGTAGTCCTGAGGTGGCCTGATTGCTATGCGGCCAGGCATCTTCCAGCGAAGTAATCGCTCTCGGAAGATCACTTAGTTTATTCTCAAGCAAATCTGCCGCGCCGAGGAAGTCTCGCCGATCCCGACATTCGCTAACGGCGATCTCGAAGCATTTGACGGCTTCGTCTTCTTGCTCCAACTGGCGATACAATTCGCCGGCTTTGACATACTGCTTCAACTCCAGATGAAGTTCGATCGCTTCCGTCCAGAAGCCTCCTTGTTCCAGGCACTCCGCCGCCGAGCGAGGATTGCTGAGCTTGTCTTTGTACAACAGGGCAGCTTCGCGCCAGTGCTTGCCTTGCTTGAGGACATCCGCTGCCGAACCATAGTCGGCAAGTAGTTCCGCGAAGATGTACGCTGCGCGCCGATAACGTCCCAGTCCGATCTCGCGGTTGGCCAGTTCGCGGTACTTCTGTACTAGTTCCTGCTGCCGCTGAAACGACAGATCCCAATGGTCGGCAGGACCTCCCCCTCCCAGGCCACCCAAGCTGAAATTAGGATTGCGCTGGGCCAAATGGCTTGAAGGAGTCGCCATACCGCGATGTGCTTCCCCGCTAATGGGCAATGCCCATTTCAGGCCCTCGTCCGGATTCATTTCCAGGAGGTTCATCAGGCGATTAATCTCTTTCTCGCGTTCCGAGAGGACCGCCTCGTTCAAATGTTCGAGTCGGCGCTGGGTCCACTCCTTAAGCTGCTCCAGCCAGCTTTCGCCACTACCGCCGGTCGTACCGCTTCCAACAGGTCCGCCAGCAGCGCCGCTACCAGATCCCAAATGGCGTCCTACGAACTCACCGGCAGCCGACGCCATATTTAAACCAGCACTGAAAACCGAGAGACCGATTCGCCCAAGCGAGTTAGCCACGCCTGGCCTCGCCTCGCCGTCACCCGGTGGAATCTTTTCACCGCTTTCTCCCTTGGTGCCAATTCCATCTTGTCCTTCTCGCAGAACCATCTGCATGGTCGGAGGAATCGCCGGGTAAATCGCGGTCATGCGTGATGGTAAGTGCGTACCCGGCTCGACAGGCAGTAGATTCGGCGGCTTTGCTGAGCAATGCGTAATCAAGTCAGCCAGCGTAAGAACATCTTCTGGTTCAAACGCCACGAGTCCGGCCTGCGGATGCCATACATAGACCCACGGATCAGATAATTGACTGTTAAGTTCGTCCGCCGTCACTTCCGCGCTCAGCTGAGACTCAACAGGCACCATCAATCGTTCAGTTAGGTGTGTATAACGAAGGCACTTCTTCGGCCACACGTTATGAACAACACGTGGACCGAACATTACGGCTCCGATTGGGTCTCGCCGCTGCGCCGATTGAGGCACCGGTAAGATACGAATAGCAAGCTGATTCCCCGGCAGGAAACCTTCCAATGCGGCATCGACCCAATCGCGCGCGTCATCGCTAGCGACGTACCAGCAAGTGGTAGGGCAGTCGTTATGTGCCGAGAATTCGAGATTTAATACCGCATCCATCAGACTAACTGCTCCAAGAATCCGAGTATTGCCTGCTCGAATATCTCTGCGTCCACATCGCGATGAGGTTGCTGCTGGGTAAAGTAATGAACTCCCCACAGCCGTCCGTCCGATACCCAGCCTGCAACGACACCGTCGGTCAACGCAATGGTCACTTCCGGGATCGTGTGATCGGCCGATCGCAGATGGAGTAGACCGCGACTATCCAAAAACGCCTCACTTCCGTCATTCCAGACTGCTCGACTGACCTGGTATCCAACTTCAGGAATCTTAAGGGGCGAAAAGGGGCGATGAAGTTGCGTCTCGGTGGTCATTGATTCGCGAGGGAATCGTAAATGAATGATCCCATGACTACAGTCGATCATCATCCTTTGGCCGCGTCGTGTGATCAGCCCGAGCCGAAGCTGTCCTGATTCATTTTCGCACACCTGGATGTGGGTAAAGCGATGACGCGTATTGCTTGGGGAGATGAACGCCATCGATTCACCAAAAAGCAGACTCGAGGTGTTCTTTCCCTTCGCCGAGACAACCGTCCTTTTATGCACGTCGACCAGGTAATTTCCCAGTCCCGAGGACGTGAGGCAAAGACGACTCGCATGCTGGCCTATTAGGCTTATGCCTTTGACGCTTTGCTTGGGAATCTGCGTTTCCCACAGTTCCCCCGTTGCGGTGAAGCATATATCCCCTTTGTGCGTGAGGCCGATTGGGCCTTCGACCTCTTTGCACTCAAAAATGTGCATCAGCCATGGCGTCTTCTCATGAGGACTTGAAAAAACCTTTTCCATGCGGATTGTCTTGCCGTCGAACGATACCGCGCACCATTCGTCACTACGCGGGTTCCGATAGAATCGCCCCGAACATCGCTTCCAAGACGACGGAATTCCGGTCGACTGCACCTCTTCTCCTGAGGTTGTGTCGATCGCACAAAGATGATTGGCACCCTTTTGCCCTAGGAGCATTCCTCCATTCCATGCCAACGGAATGAATTCGCTGGAAGTCTGCAGGTCGACGGCCAAAGTTGTTTGACCACCTAGTTGAACTGCTAACAGCGACTGCTTGCGGGAATTCGTCTCTACAACGATGGCGTTCACCAAGTCAGAAGGTTCGTCGAAATGGAACCATTGAAGTCGGCCGGGAGGCAAATCATCGGCTAGTTGCCGCGCACCAATATGCTCCTTGCGGTGCCAATGCATTAATCGTCGATCTTTGGTAATGCCGAGCACGCCATGCTCACCGAGATGCATCTGCTGGTCACTGGTAATGTTGACCGAGAGCAGAAGCGGAAATGGTCTTATCGAAAAGATCGCTGGAAGGTCGCTGCCCCACGTCTTCTCAACGAGCGCCGGCAACTTCTTCGGTTTGCTGCCGTAGAGATCCTCAAGATTCAGCTCCAGTTCACGCAGTAGCTTCCTTCCTTGCAATCCCCGTTGCTCGAGTCGCATGGACCCATCACGATTCACGGTCGCCAGATACAGCAGGGGAAACGCCTGGGCGGCGAGTGCTTCTTGAAACGACTTGTCGTGCGCGACGTCGTGGGTGGTGATCAGAACCGGGTTGCTTTCCTCTTCCGGGTTCAACTTGGCCGCTAACGCTTTGAGCCCCCCTCCCGGATGTAGCTCAGCCTGCAGACATTGCAGATGCTCGACGATGCCGTCACGCGTCAAAAGGTCGACCTCCTTCAAGTGAACGCCATCGGCGCGAAAAGCCCTAACAACGGTATATTCCTCCGCGTTCGCAACCAATGCCAGAGCGACCGCAGTGGCATAAAAGCGGGGGACCCCCCACATGCGAATGCCGCAATCCAGGAAGAGCGAGAACTCGCGCCATGTTGCCTGAGGTGGAGACTCTCGGCGTAAGTAGAGAGCTTCATTGGAACTAATACGCACCGCCAGCGTCAGATCATCGTGCGCCAGTTCGGTCAGCATCAATTGATCGAGCGAACCACGGTTCGAGATGTCTGAAATCCCGCCGGTTGGTACTTCATCTGGATCCGAGACTTTTCGCGGCAGCGACACCGCCCCCATCAATTGCTTGGCGAGCCTGGCAACTCCCTGCAGACTTTCATCGTGCTGCAGTTTGTCCAGCAGACCTCGCATCTGCTGCGACTGAGGAAGTTCAATCTCCGCCGCCTGAGGCAGTTCGTCGAGAGAAGTCCGCTTCCGCAGCTCAATGGACTTCTCGTCGACTCCTTCGAGACCTCGATTGAGCTGGACCAGGTCAGCCAGAGAGAGAGCTCGGAAGGGGATCACTTGAAAGCCCGGAGAGTTGTACGTCGCGAGTACTTCGTCCATACCATGGGTCAGGTACTGGATGACGCCGGGAGCTTCCTCGGCGGAAAGCACCGATCTGACATTCTCGAATACCATCTGACAGATGGTAACTCTCACTTCGGTCGAGCTTCGCAAACTCTGGGGTAGGGCAGCCAGTTTGCCGAGCCCCCCCACACCCAGCAGAACGCTTTCAATAAGCTGGCTCGACTCGGCAGACGGATCGTAAACTTCCACGCTGCCCATGACCTCTGAAATGGATTCCGCCCAGCCTTCACGCATCGAGGCCAACGTCACCACCAGACTCGACAAAGAAGGGAGTCCCATCGGCGCCAATCGCTGTAATACTTGGATCAGCTCCACCTTGAAGATGATCGTGCGGTCATCATGCCAGCAGATGACTTCGCCGTCGTCCGACCACTTCCAAAACGATCTGGAGGGCGGCAACAGGTATTTCTGCGCTTTGGTCATATCAGCAGACATAGCCGAGTTCCTCCGAGGCTGATCGGACAGCAGAACGGGTCGCCTGGACAAATACCTCTTCCGATAGCAACGTCCAACCGCCGTCACCAACCAGTACCGCAAAGTTCCCGGGCTCGATGGCAAGCGTCGCCTCGAGAACCTCGACAGCTAGGGCGGGGCGCCAAGTCCAGCCAGCTTCGACGGCAACGCGTCCCTGCACGACAAGCCGTCTTCCTGAAATCGGAGGCAGAGGTTTTCCTCTTACGAAGACAGTACTATCCTCTGCAACGGCGAAAGAGAGATGATCAAGTCGTACTCGGGGCGCGCTGGCGGCGTACTTGGCCCACGCTTGAATATCCGTTTGCAGCAACTGCGAAGCTTTAAATTCCTCGCTACGAACCATTTCCAAGGGAATAGCCTTGGGCGCAAGTCCGCTCAGGCCGGCAACCGGTAAAGTAACTCTCATCCACTCCGCGATTGGCATCCACGGCCCTCCGGCAACGTACCCACGTGGAACACGCATGCCCCGCTCGATCAATTGGCCGTCGTCCGTCGCTACGCTATGAACCACCGGCAATTGCATAAACGCCCTTTGCAAATCATCGCTCGCATCCTTGCAGCGAATCCACACCGTGTCCCCATCGACGCACACCTCCAAGCTCGGCTGCGTTCGCACGATACCGAGTAGCTCGCATGCCTCGCGATGCAGCTTCCACACGAAGGTTGTCACGCTTCGGCTCCCAGACGCTCTAATAGCTGATTGACGGTCGTCTCGAGATGAGCCTGTTGTTGCGCCTCGCGTACCCACTGGCAACGCGCGGCGAGCAGTCCCAGTTGGTCTCGGATGTATGCTCGGTCGGTCTTCGGCAAATCGCCACGTTCGATCCGATCTGCAATACGCTCCAGTTCGGCGGCAAGACGCTCGGCGTCAGGCGTATCGTTATCCTGGCTACGAGGGTGACTCGTAGCGACTTCCTCCTCGGTCGCTTCACGAAGAACGTCGTCGATGATCGCCGAGAGGACGTCTTGTTGCTCCTCCCGATCCCAAATGTGACGCAAGACCCAAAGATCGGTGCGATTCACCACCAACCGACCGCAGAGCAGGGCACTCGCTGCCAATATTCTTTGTAGTTTGACCGCCCGACGGTCCGAGACGGCAACCCCAACATGCCGCAGCCGATGCACTAAATCGACATAAATGGGCTGCACGCCGGAGAGGTCCACCTGAGCGAGGAGCGAGTTGAGCCGCTGAATCTCTTCAACGGTCACCTCAGCGGTAAGGTCATTCCGCCGCGTATCCAACTGCCACCCGGCTGATAAGACGCTGGCCAGCTGTTCCTGATGAACATTGTCGCTACGGACCCGGAGCAAGAATCGATCGAACAAGGCCGCCAGTGCTTCGTCTTGCGGCAGACAGTTGCTCGCCCCCACCACCATCAACGTCGGCAGATGGCGTGTCTCGCGACCTCGACGGAAGATGCGTTCATTGAGGACCAAGAGCAGACTATTGAGGATAGCGCTATTGGCATTGAGTAGTTCGTCCAAGAACACAAACGTCGCTTCCGGCAGCATTCCCTCGGTATTGGTGACCAGTTCGCCATCGCGCAGTTTCCGAATATCGAATGGGCCAAAGATTTCATTCGGTTCCGAAAATCGTGTGAGTAGATAGTCGAATACCTTACCTTCCATCCGCCGAGCCAATTGCTGTACTAAAGCGCTCTTGGCGGTTCCCGGCGGTCCCAGGATAAAAAGGTTTTCGCGGGCTACCAAGCAGATTCCGAGCAGGTCGATGATTTCGTCCTTGCCCACGAAAGCCTGCTTCATGGGCTCCAAGACGCTTTCGCGAAGCTTGACGCCTAGCTCTAAAATCTGAGGCGTTTCCTCTAGCGAAGGAACAAAACTCACGCCATCTCTCCATTTTCAGTCAGGTATTCATTTAATGCCAAATGCGGGGCCAGATCAGGGTACATTCCCACGGCAGCCAATACATGTTCGCGCACCACGTCATCAATGAGCCGCGACCGATCCGCGCAAGTCACGATTCGATCGACATACAACGACATAAGCCCGGAGCTTTGGTAAAAAACTCCGTGATCGATTTCGGCGACCTCGATACCTGGCAACCCCACGGAAGACAATGGCCATCGAAGAGCCCATCCTCGCAAAATGCTTTCGAGCGGGTCGTCACTAGAGGCCGCGTGAACGAACTTGACGAGATCCGGTAGAAAGCGAAACACCAGGTCGACCGAGTAATGGACATCGGGACCGTCGTCACTTTCAAGCGATGTTGTCAGCGCCGCACGCATCGTTTGCTCGTCAACGTCGCGAAAGATTGCAAACTGGCACGCCAAGCAAAACTGTTCGGCCGCCCAGTTTGCCGCGTCCGGATGATAATCCGGAATCGGACTAGGGCACTCGCGACGCCATAGCCGTTCATACCGCGCAAGGGTTTCTACCGCGGCAGCCTTTTGCCTGACCGGGATCGGCCCCAATGCTGGCACAGAAGCGCGTCCCTCACCCAGCAGTGTTTCCAAAAACTGACAGTAGTCCATTCCTCTTCCTGTTCCAACGTTTCCGTTATCCTCGTTGTCTCAATAAGACAATCTGCCAGGACCATTAGTTCGTTGGGAATGGCTCTATCATGAGGATTCGCAGAAAAGAATGCCAGAATGTTAATGGAATTTAAAATCACTACGCCAGCAAGCTAGAATCGACTATTTCTTCGATTGCTCGTACTTTTGCTGATACTTCTCGTAAAGCATCGTTTGCTTGTTGCTCAAGTCGACCGGCTTTCCGGCGATCCAGGCCGATTGAATCTGGGTTGCAGCCTCGAGCGGGTCTCCATCGCAGAGAAACAGCGTCGCGTCTTTTCCCTTTTCCAGGCTTCCAACTCGTGCGGCGACTCCCAGGATCTCCGCGGGGGAAAGCGTAATCGCGCGAATAGCGTCCTCTTTGCTCAAACCGAATGCTACAGCCGTAGCCGCATGGTAAGGTAGATTTCGGACATTCCACGCATTGGATCGCTCGAAGCCGGAAATGCAAAAGCGAATACCGGCATCTTGAAGACGCTTGGGCAACGTGTACGCGGCGTCGTACGGGTCGTCTCGTCGACGAGGGTTCCGATGAATGGCTGAGACGATGACCGGAATGTCGTACTTCTTCATTAACTCGCGGCATTGAGGTGCATCGTATCCTCCGAAGATGACGAGCTTTACTTTCTGATCGCTGGCGAACGTGATAGCCCTGGTGATGTCGTTTGCCCGATCGGCTTGAATGATGAGCGGCTGTTCGCCGCTGAGCACCTTACTCATCGATTCGAGCCGAGAGTCGTGCAGGATCTTGGACCTCGCCTCTTGTCCTTGGTGGTAGCGTCGCGTTTCGTCGAAAAACGCTTCCAGACGCTCTTTCTCCGCTTCGCTATCCAGAGAAACAATCATGCCGGCCCGCGGCTGCACGGTCATGTCTTCGTAGGTCCAACCATCCAGCTGAAGCACGGCACTTTGCCCGGAAATTATCCCACCGGCTGGTGCCGTCATGGTTAATAGGACGCCGTTGGAGCGAGTGACCGGGATGATCTCGCCATCGGGGTCAACGCTGACATGGGCTTTCACATTCGGATTTAGACTGCCGGATTCGCGAAAATCGTTGCTCGCGCGAACCGCCGAAATTTCGGTCAAGCCGATGCGAGAATAGGGCTCGAACAGCCCTGGGTAGACATGCTTACCAGCGGCTTTAATGATCTGCGCATTTTTCGGAACCATGATCCCTTCGCCGATTGCCGTGATCTGTCCTTGCTCAAAAACCAAGACACCTTGCTTGATCGCTGGGCCGGAAACAGGATGAATCGTCGCCCCAACAATCGCCACCGGCCCCTTGGGCATGGCACCAGGGATCTGATCGGAAGCAGCGACAACACCTGCGAGACAGGCAAGGGTGACGATCGTAAGCGTTCGGGTAGGAATAAGCATTGTAAAAATCTTCGAGAAATCAGCGGAGGAAAGTGGACCGGAACTTCATAGCGACGAATTAATGCTCATGGCCGTGCTCATGCTCATCATGCGAATGACAGAACTCGTCGTGACGCGGCCACAACTGCGATCCATCTTCGAGCGATTCTCCTTCTTCCATCATGGGGGCTCTCGTATCGAGGATTTTTTGCACTAGCGTGTTCTTCATCTCGGCGACCCTCTCGCGTCGCTGCTGTTCTTCCTGACGGTCAAAATACTTGCTGCCGTCGATCCAGGTTTGTTCGCAGACGCTGAAATTGGAGAGTGGTGGACCGGACCAGATGGCTAGATCAGCGTGTTTGCCAGGCTCGATCGAACCGACGTACTTATCTATCCGGAGTTGAATGGCCGGGTTGATGGTGATGAACTTGAGTGCTTCTTCTGGCGACAAGTTGCCATATTTGACGGCCTTGGCGGCCTCTTGATTCATGCGTCGTCCCAGTTCCCAATCGTCAGAGTTGAACGAAACCACCACGCCTTGGTTATGCATGAGCGCGCCGTTGTAGGGAATCGCGTCCCTCACTTCGACTTTGTAGGCCCACCAATCCGAGAAGGTCGATCCAGTCGCCCCGTGCTGCTGCATCGCGTCGGCGACCTTATACCCTTCCAGAATGTGTTGGAGCGAACCGATCGTGATGTCGTATTCATCCAGCACACGAATCAGAGCCAGAATTTCATCTTGCCGATAACTATGGCAGTGGACCCAACGTTTTCCGTTCAGGATTTCTATGATCGCATCGAGTTCAAGATCCCGGCGAGGGGGAAGTCCTCGTTTGTTCTTCGCGTAGTCTCGGTGAGCCTGTTGATACTGCTGGGCCTCGCGGAACTCATCGCGGAAGACCTGTTCGACCCCCATGCGCGTTTGTGGATAGCGGGTATTGAAATCATCTCCCCAGTTGCTTTGCTTGACGTTCTCCCCGAGGGCGAACTTGATGCCGGCCGGAGCTTCTCGGAATCTTAGTTGGTCGTAACTCGATCCCCAGCGCATCTTGATCACCTGGTTCTGACCGCCGATTGGATTAGCGGAACCATGCAGCACATTGGCGGTCGTTAACCCGCCTGCGAGCTGCCAGTAGATCGTAATGTCGTCCGCATCGACGAAGTCGCCAATCCGAACCTCGGCTGTAATTGCCTGACCGCTTTCATTGATCCCTCCATCGGTCGCGATATGCGAGTGGCAATCGATCAGCCCCGCGGTGATGTGCTTGCCGGTCGCATCGACGACGATCGCATTGGTTGGAATGGACACGTTCTTCCCAACCTTCTCGATCTTGCCATTTTTAATGAGGACCGTTCCCTTCTCGATCTTTCCTTGAGGGGCACTCGTCCAGACTGTTGCGCCCGTGAACGCGACGACGGCTTCCTGTTTGACCGCTTCCTCTCGTCCGTAAGCACCCAGCGGATACTGCACAGGAAAACTGGCCATGCGAAGTCGCTTGTCTTTGTCTTCGTCTTCCTTCTTCTTATCCGCTGTTTTTTCAGTGTTATCGTCGCCTTCTTTTTTTTCGGCTTCCTCGGACTCCTCTTGAACGTTGGTCTGCATGCCTGAAGGGGTCATCGTTACCGGTGAGACCGACCCATCTGGCCACCGAAGGGAACCGTAACGCGCCTCGACGTCGTCCTGGAACGCGATCGACAGCGTGGCAACACCGTGATTGCCAAAGCTATCAGCGATGAACTGTGCCGTGAGCAAACCATCTTCGAACTTGATCGATTTGAGTTCGACTTTGTCCTTGAACTTCGGTGTCGTTTCTGCCGGGCGGATGGTTCCTTTCAGGTTCTTATCCCCCACCAAGTTGATCAGGAGCACTTGATCCGTCTTGGCGGGAGCCTCTTGAATCGACAGTTTCCAATCACCAGCCAATCCCTGCGGAAGATCGTCTTGATGTTCATAACGGTGGCCATTGACCCATGTCTCGACGACTTCTGCCTTCTCTTCGTGCCACGGTTTGGAAGTGACCACCAGGCTAGCCAGCTTGCCTTCGTCGATGGTGCCCAACTGTTTGTCGATTCCCAACCGGCGGGCTGGCACGATGGTCATCGCCGCCAAAGCATCGGCTTCATCCAAACCGCGTTTCACCGCGATTCGCAAGTTCTTCAGGAACAGGGAAGGGGACTCGAGTCGATGCGTCGTCAGCAGAACCTCCACCTTGTGATCGATCAAGCGGGCAATATTCTCCGGCGCATGATCCCAGTGCATCAGGGCTTGCAAGGTGGCGTCGTCAGCGGCCTGCGGGGTCGCCACGTTGGGTGCTTTGGCGAAATCAATCGGAACGACGATCGTTCGCTTCGTTTTGGCAATCGCATCTAGCTGGCGGTATTCGCGGCCACTACCGATAGCGATCAAATCGAGGCCAAACTCGCGCGCAAACTCATCGGCCCGCAACAGGAATTGATCATTACTTGTCTCGATCATCACGGGAAGCTTGCCATCCACATAAGGCTGCATCGCGGCAAGCGTCACGTTTTGTTCAGGAAGAGGGAGATCCGTATTCGCGCGTGCTGCCCGGTGAGCGTCGCGATACCACTGGGCGTCATAGAAAGCCTGTCTTGCCAGGGCAACGGCTCCCATCGGGGAGTTCGGGTAACTGCCGCGTCCACGTCTTCGAGCAAGCGTCAACTCTCCTGCAAGCGCAAACTGATCGCGAAGTACCAGCTGCGCCAGCTCGTCATCTCCCAGCGCGTAAATCGCCGAGCGACCTTTGACGATTCCATCTTGCGGGGCGATCAACCGCGCCACAAACCCTTGCTTCCGAAGTTCTCCCGCCGACAAGTCGCTTTTCTTCAGCGCGTTTCGCACGTCGAATTCGGACCGGATGTTTTCATTCCAATAACTGGTCGGCGGACGGCTGTTGGCCTCGTCCAACGAGACTTCCGCATGGCTGTCGATGAAGCCTGGGTAAACGAACTTGCCATCCAGTTCGATAATTTTCGCTTCGGCCGGAATATCGACCTTACTGCCAATCGCCACAATCTTGGCATCACGGATCACGATGGTGGCCGACACTGGCTCTTTACCCGCCGATCGGATCACCTTCCCTCCGGTCAGCGCAAAGACGCGCAGCGGATGACGATGCAAACCATCTTCGTGTCGTGAAGTGGGCGGAAAGGTCTGAGCGGTAGCAGCGAGCGACAGGAAGGCCAGCAGAAGGATGGCGAGCGGGAACGAACGTTTCATCAACGAGACTCAAGCAAGATTATTTCTGTCAATAAGCAGCGAAAAAGTGGGGCGTCGAAGGCCCCCATTTCCTCATCTAAGATAGTCGGAAACCGCGGCCGGCTCGCTATCTTTTTGCGCGATTTTTAACATTATCCGATCAATTTACAACCACTCTTGTGACAGTTGAGTCCTTTGACCTGATTCAATTCCCGTAACAAGTCGAATCACGAAACCTTTTGTCAGGATTACCGGCCTCACGCGTATCTTCTTATGACAGAATCATTAAGGGCGATTATCTCGGTCATTGCCGCGACTTGGGCGTCCTATCCGGTGTAACACAGATCCCCATGCGAGCGATCCATTGCCATGAAATTTGATTCGAGAAACTGAAACCATTTGGTAATTTGGATCATAGTTTCATACCCCCTAGCCACCTCCTTCTCCTACCCCCATCCCATCATCGGAATGGCTTCTAAGTGAAGCCGTTCCACGTAGGTCTTCGGAATGATTCCATCCCGCTGTTCGCTAACTCGCTCGATGTGCTGGCTAACGATCGTTACGTCATTCCTCATGGCAGTCGCGTTTGTTGATGTGCTTGCAGCTCAATCAACGCCATCGTCAGCCCCCAATCAGCACTTCCTCCAAAAGATTCGACCTTTCCTCAAAGCCTACTGCTACGACTGCCACGGCGCGGAAACACAAGAGGCCGATCTACGACTTGATACGCTTGAAGAGGACTTCACCCAGTCGTCCTCGGCAAGCACCTGGATCGAGGTGATGGACAAGATGAATCTGGGAGAGATGCCCCCGGAAGACTCGCCATCGCCGACGACAGCCGAACTGGCCGCTGTTACCCATTGGATCGCGGCGGAATTGCGTCAGGCCCAGCGAGACAGTCTTGGCAACGGTGGCCGGGTAATTCTCCGTAGGATGAATCGAGCCGAATATACCAACACGGTTCGCGACCTGTTGCACCTCAGATTCCTGCCTGGCGAAAGCCCGGAGGGCGTTCTTCCGCCTGACGGTACCGCAGAGGGCTTCGACAAAGTTTCCGTTGCGCTCATGCTCGATCCGTCGCTACTGGACAAATACTTTGAAGTTGCCCAACGGATTGCCGATAAAGCGATCGTCGATGGACCTCCCCCATTCGCAACCGAGACGATGCGGCTGGAGATGGAGGATATTGCTGAAAATCGTGCGATTGACTATCTGTGCGCCACGCCCGGAATCGAGTGTCAGGAAAAGGCGATCGTCCTCATGCAAGGCTCGACGCGTTCGTTCGGCGTGATGAAGTACCCAGGAACCCGCAACGAGATACCCGTCAACGGCATGTATCGCATCCGTGTCCGCGCCTGGGGCGAGCGTGGCGCTGACGGCGAGCCGGTCATCATGCGCGTGCGACAAGGACACCCAAGCGCCGACCAACAGTTTTTGCTGGAAACGGAAGTGACCGACGAGCCGAAGATTTACGAAGTCGTCGTTCCCCGTGATCCCAAATCTGGCGAGTACAACGTCTCGATCGTGAACCAGACTGGCTTTCAAACCTCAAGTCGCGTCGGAAACGAGATTCGCAAACAACAGCAACAGGCCGGTACGGCCAAAGATTACGAGAAGGTGATGCGGCTTCAATCGCGTCAACAATTAGAAAACCTTACGTGGGGAAAGCCGAACCCCGATGCCGCCGACACCAGCAAGCTGCGTAAACTGGTGGTCGATTGGCTCGAGTGTGAAGGCCCACTGTACGACCAGTGGCCCCCCAAAAGCCATGACACGCTCTTCTTTCGAGGTGAAAACGCACCCGAGGATGAGGCTTACCTGCGCGACATCTTCACTCAGTTTCTTCCCAAAGCTTTTCGAAGGCCAGTCACCCAGGACGAAATAGAAAAGGTCGTGTCTCTGTGCCGATCTGAACTTGCGGCCGGCGAGTCGTATCACGATGCCGTCCGCACTGGACTTATCTCGATCCTATGTTCCCCCAAGTTTCTCTACATTGTTGAACCATCAACATCCGATCAGCAGCGTCCCTTGACCAGTTGGGAGCTTTCCTCGCGGCTGAGCTACTTCCTTTGGTCGAGCATGCCTGACGAAGAGTTATTTCAACTCGCCGAGAGTGGGCAGCTTGGCCAACCAGGCATTCTCTCGGCCCAGGTCGATCGAATGCTGGCCGATGACAAGAGTCACGGATTCGTGCAAGGCTTCGGAGCCCAATGGCTGAAGACCGATGAGTTCCGCAACTTCATGCCCGATGCCAACCTGTACAAAGAATACGACGACTCCCTCGGCGAAGCGATGGTTGGCGAAGTGATCGCATTCTTCGATGAGATCCTTCGAAAGGACGAATCGGCGCTGTCGTTCTTCGACGCCGACTGGACCATGCTTAATGAGCGACTGGCCAAGTTTTATGGAATCGCTGGAGTCGAAGGCAACGAATTCCGTCGCGTTACGCTGCCCGAGGACTCTCCGCGCGGAGGCTTGCTCGCCATGGCCGGCGTTGCCATGCGTGGCTCCGACGGCAACCGAACCAAACCGGTGAACCGCGGCGTTTACGTCCGGGAAGTTCTGTTCAACGATCCTCCGAATCCACCGCCACCCAATGCCGGCGAAGTGGAACCCAACATCAAGGGGGAAAACTTGACCGTCCGCGAGCGATTGGTTCAGCACCAACAGATTCCTTCGTGTGCGGCCTGTCACCGGACGATCGATTGCTACGGTATGGCCCTGGAGAACTTCAACGCCATCGGAGCCTGGCGAACCAACCAGGACGGCGAAAACTTTCGCGGTCGCAACACACCGCCGATCGATGCCTCAGGAACGCTGCCCAACGGAAGCTCGTTCGAGAGTTTTGATGATTTCAAGTTGCTCTTGCTCGATCAAAAGGAGCGTTTTGCGCATGGCTTGTCCGAGAAGATGCTGACCTATGCATTGGGTAGGCCCATTGAACCGGCCGACCGCGTGCTAATTGATCAGCTCTCCGAGCAAATGCAGGCCAACAACTACACGCTCTCCTCCCTGATTCATGGCGTCGTCGCCAGCCAGGCGTTTCATACTAAATAACTCACGCACTATTCACAGGATGAAGTCCTCATGCCCAGTTCTAAAACGCCTTGGATTTCGCGTCGCACTTTCCTGCGAGGAAGCGGGGTTGCGATGGCACTTCCATACCTCGAAGCGATGATGCCTTCCAGCGTTCTGGCAGCCCCTACGCCAGAAGCACCGGCACGGATGGGTATGTTCTACCTGGGAACCGGGATGAACATGCGTCAGTTCTGGCCTGAACAAGAGGGCATCGAATATCAGGCCTCCCGCATTCTGAAACCGCTTGATAAACACCGTGGGCAATTCACGGCGATCAACGGAACCTTCTTGAAAGAAGGGGGAGGTCACGACGGCGCTTATCCGTTCAGTACGTCAATCGCCAAAGGAGAACGCCAGCGGCAGAGCCCCGATCAGATCGCCGCTCAGGCAATCGGATCCGATACGCGATTCTCGTCGCTTCAGTTATCGGTCGATCGCGGGACGAACTACGGTAGCCAGGCACTCGCGACCATTTCATGGAACGAACAAGGCGTGCCGCTCGCCGCTGAAAACGATCCCAAAGTCCTCTTCGACCGCCTGTTCCGTCCGGACACCCCCGAGCAGAAAGCAGAGGAAAAGAACGAGTTTCGACGTCGTCGATCGATACTCGATCTCGTTCGTGATGATGCCAAGCAGTTGGCCAGCAAACTGGGCCAGAGCGACCGAGACCAACTGGACCAATACTACACATCGGTCCGAGAACTTGAAAAGTCACTTGCTCGTCGTGTTGAATGGGCCGACACACCCAAGCCGCCGGTCGAAACCGATGACTTACACGGCACTTACGAAAAGAAAATGGCCGGCCCCGAAGGCAGCGGCGACTATCTTTACGACGACTACGCCAAGCTGATGTACGATCTGATCGCCTTAGCGTTTCAAACCGACTCGACTCGCGTCATTTCGTACGTCGTGCGAAAGGAACTCGCTGGGGGCGTTTATCCCGAGTTCAACGTATCGAAAGGGTATCACGCTCTCTCGCATCATGGAAACGACCCTCAAAGCCTGGAAGAGCTGGCCCGAGTCGACGCGATCTATATGAATCACTGGGCTTACTTTCTGAATCGCTTGAATTCGATTCGGGAAGCGGATGGAACGCTTCTCGATCGAACCGTGCTTGGATTATCGAGCGGCATGGGCTTTGAGCACAGCAAGAACAACCTCCCAACGATTGTTAGCGGTGGTTCCGCCTTGGGCATCAAGCATTGCGGGCATTTGAAGCTGGAATCGGAAATTCCACTGGCATCGGTCTGGCACACGATGCTGGATCGAGTTGGCGTTCAAGTAGGAGATCAGTTCCAAGACAGCACAGGCCTCGTTCAAGCGTTGGTAAGTTAGATGGCACGTCGAGCACTAATCTTGAGTTTCATTCTTCTGCTTTCCGTTTGCTGGCAAGCTCACGCGAGTGGTGAAGATAAAGACGCGGCACGCAACTCACTCGGCATGACGATGATTCGTCTCTCACAGGGCGAGTTCGAGATGGGAATGCTCGACGAACATCGTTTGAAACTGGAGCACAAAGCGAGTGCCTACCAGCGCGAGATCCATGATTACGTCGAGAAACCTTCGTTTCCGGTTCGGCTTTCGCATGACTTTTCGATTGGAGAAACCGAAGTCACCGTTTCGCAGTTTCGCGCCTTTGTTGAAGCCACGGGCTACCAAACCGACGCGGAGAAAGCTGGCGAAGCCTGGGTGTTCCAACCGGACGCGAAAGACCCACTCGATCGGTTCTCGCTCGTCCAAGGTGCCAACTGGAAGAATCCCGGCTTTGAACAATCCGACCATCACCCAGTGACATGCGTCAGCTGGCACGACGCCCAGGCATTCTGCCAATGGCTTTCTCAGAAGGAAGGAGTGACCTATCGGCTTCCCACCGAAGCCCAGTGGGAATATGCTTGTCGCGCCGGAACGCGTAGTTCCTACTTCAGTGGCGAGGAACCAGACAGCGTATACGCCGTGGGCAACGTGGCTGATGCCACTCTCTATGCACTGCATCCGGAAGACGTTCTTCGCCAGCGCGTCGTGCGTCTTGCATCAAAGGACGGAGACGGTTTCGCCTTCACTGCTCCGACCAAGTCCTTTCGGCCCAACGCCTGGGGGATCTACGATACGCATGGCAACGTGTGGGAATGGTGCTCCGACAAGTACTCGGACCGCTACTACGACGATATGCTCGCCGAGGCTCGTCAGAAGGGCTCCCGAACCCAGCCCGAGCCAATCGTCGACCCGCAAGGCCCGGAAGATACTCCCAAGCATCAACATGGTGACTGGCGTTCGCTACGGGGAGGCTCCTGGTACGTCGCTCCACTCCAATGCCGCTCTTCCGTACGAGCGTTTGCCGAAGCCCACGACGCATTCAGCTACATTGGATTTCGGGTTGTGCGTCAGGATAACTGACGAGGCTTTTGGCCGGGATCTTGGCAGCTATCAGGCACAAGGATGAGCGCACAAAAAAAACGCCGCAAATCCATCGATTTACGGCGTTTTCTTTCAGCGTGGGTGGAAGGGCTCGAACCTTCAACCTTCGGTTTCGTAGACCGATGCTCTATCCAATTGAGCTACACCCACATCGTTTTTCACTTGATCGAGTACCTTATCGGCGATTCTCTCTCAAGCAAGACCCTGGATTATAGGGACGTGTTCGGTTCCCGTAAAGACGCCTGCTGGGAAGTTAGGTTCAGGATCGGCGAAAAAATGGCTTTCTCACGATCATTTGCAGACATCTTCTAAGTTGTTGTGCTCTTATCACTTCGGCATTTTCCGGTAATTACTTTTCTGCGGCATCCGAAAATCGGTGGGACCGCCAGCTTCCAGATCGAGTAGCTGCTTTTTCAGGCTGATTCCTTGGGGACTGGTGAATCCGCCGATCTTGTTCCCCGCCGAAATGACTCGGTGGCAAGGGATGATCAAGGGGATTCGGTTCTGGGACATGGCCGTTCCGACGGCTCTGGCAGCACCCGGTCGCCCGGCGAGCCTGGCAAGTTCCCCGTAGGTGACGACTTCGCCGTAGGGTATCCGCTGGCAGGCCTCCCAGATCCGCTGCTGAAAAGGGGTACCATGAGACAGGTCGGTGGGAACATCCGCAAAATCGATACGGATACCAGCAGCGTAGTCGGCAATGTCTTGAAGCAACTCTTGCTGAGTGTCGGTCAGATCTTCAGGAAACGATCTCCGCTTTGGTTTAGCTCGCTTAGGAAGCCACGCGAAACGGCTGAGTTTTTCACCCATCCAGCTCACTTCGGCGGGCCCCAGAGACGTTTCTAGCTGAACCGATTTGAACGAAGTACTGTCTTGTTTGATAGTTACACCATTTTGTATCGTCACGGGCTGTGTCCTTCACCTAGCATGGCACCTTTGACACTTTTGTGACGGTCATTCTATACTTGCAAGTGGGTTGTGCCACTCCTGCCGGCCCCGTGGTTCGCCGCGCACAAACATCATAAGGAGGATTGGATGGTCGATATCCGCTCGCTGACTGACGATTTTTACATCAACATGAATCTCAATACGGAGATGGATTTACCTAGCGGGCGAGACACGGTTCTTCACTTTTTCGAGCAGGTCCGCAAACGTTATCCCAAAATGCGGAATTTCTACTCGCGCGACCGGAACGAATTCGTCCTGGAAGAGGATAAAGACGGCGGCAGCTACCGCTGGACGTCCGTTGAACCGAAACGCATTTTGTCGGGGCACGTTAATCCAAGCACGTTTGACGAAGCGGTCGAACAGCATCGGTTTGTCCTTGACCAGATTCCGTACGCACTTTCCATAAGTCCTTTGGACTGTGAGTCGCTTAACGCGATGTACGGATTCGATTTCACCTACAGCGGCAACCATAACCAACTGGTGGCCGACGCTCTGGGGCTTCCACCGGCGCTGGAAAGAATGGTGCAGGGGAGTGACAACCGAATCATCGGTTTCGAACCGGCGATTCAGTGTAGTCTGGACGACGAATGTCGAACCCAATTCCGCCTCAGCATCGAAACGCGAACTTCCGCGTATCACGTCCGCACGGGAGAGTTCCCTGAGGAACAGCTAAGCGTCTATCTGACGGTTCGCCGCTTCGGCAGTTTGGACGAGAGCGAAACGTATGTCACGGCTTTCGAGCGGCTACACGATCAAGCGGTCGGCCTGTTGGATCAGTACGTGATCGGCAACATCCTGGAACCGCTCAAGCAGGCGATTACCATCCGCTAGGCATTGGATGGCAAATCGCATACCGAGCGAATCATCTCGGCGAGTCCAATCGGCGAATAGGGCTTCTCTAAGAAGCCCTGGAAGCCTGCTTCGTAACACACCTCAGGCGTGTAGGTCATCGTGCCGGCGGTAATCGCCACCATGGGTGCCTTCACATTTCGGTCGTGCAGTGCTTTTGCCAATTGCAGACCATCGGTATCCGGTAGCATCAAGTCAAGCAGGATGACGTCGAAGCTGGTCAGATCGGCTCGCGCCAGGGTCGACTCGCCGTCCGCTTCAACGTGAAATGTCGCACCATGGCGACTCAGGGCACGTTTCAATAGCTCTTGATGAAACGGCTGATCCTCAGTTGCCAGGACATGCAGTGACTGAAGACTGGGCAGACACTGCAGTGGGGGCAAGGTCTTGGTGATTGGGGGGCAATCCATATCCCGTTTACCGCTGATGAATCAAAGGGTTCATGTGTGGGGTGTTATTTCCATCGATGCGACGTAAAGACTTGTCACAATAGGAAGTTAGTACACGCACACCGGCATGCTGCAAAAAGAGATGGCAAGTTGCGCTGAACCAACATGTCAGATTGGCCGATTGACTCGATCGATCGGGTTGGAATCTCTGGAGGGGCGGCGATTGTTAAGATTCAAAAGTCCCAGGCCAAATTACCCAGGCTCCATGTCTTCTGTGTAAGGAGGACTTTCCCCTTGGATCTCGTGGAGGGCATTCTTGGCGGCCCGTTGTTCAGCTTCCTTTTTGTTGGCCCCCCAGGCAGAAGTATAACGAGTGCCTTGAAGCTCGACCGCCACGTTGAAGAACTTGCTGTGGTCAGGACCTTTTTCGGCAACCAATTCGTAATTGGGCGTCGTGCCGTATTCCCGTTGGGCGAACTGTTGCAGCATTGACTTGTAGTTGCTGCCCACTTCCCCTGCGGAAGCTTGATCGATCTCGTCTTCGAGCACGCTCGCCAGGAACGTATTCACCGCTTCATCGCCCCCATCCAAATAGATCGCGGCGATGATTGCCTCGAATACATCCGCCAGCAGTGACTTGGGAAGGGACTGCGTCGAGGCCATCCCTTTGCCCAGAATCAAAAACGGCTCGAGCCCCATCTGATCACTTAACCGGGCGCACGTACTGCGGCTGACGACGATGGATTTGATGCGTGTAAGATCCCCTTCCAAGTAATTCGGAAACATCCGAAAAAGGGTCTCACAGACGAACTTGCCGAGAATGGCATCGCCGAGGAATTCGAGGCGCTCGTTACTTCCCAGCCGATGGTTGGCACCCGATGCATGGGTCAGGGCCGACTGCAGAAGCTCACGATTCTTGAAGGTATAACCGAGCTTCAGTTCGCACTCGGAGAGCTGATCTCCACCGGTAGCCGGCGAGTCTTGACCTCGTAGCATATCGAACGGATCCATTTTGTAACGTTCGATATTTTCTTCGTTTCGTTGCTGCACAAAAAAGTGCCCCCAGCAAAACGAAGGAAATACCCAACTATTGGTAATATTTGATACGTAGAGCGTACTTTCAGGGGGAAGGAAAGTCAATCACTTACCATGCCCCCTTTGCACATCCTTTAGGCAAATTGATCTGAAGTTCACTTTAGAGTTCCTTCTGATCGTCTAGGGCATCCCTCCCATGAAGAGCTCAGATCAGTAAGATAGTACCTGAAACCCGCGAATCCTGAGCGAATTTGGCTAATTCATCCAAGGACACCCATGATCAACACCCTGTACCTGCCGGAACTTCGTGAGATGCTGGCCGAGAACGACTCGGACGGTCTCCGCGAGTTCTGTACGGCTCTGCATCCGGCACGCACAGCCGAGTTCATGGAGGGCCTTTCCCCGGAAGAGGCCTGGGGGGTGCTTGATCACGCAGATCTAAGCCTACAGGGCGAGATCCTCTCGTATTTCGACTATCACCGGCAAGTCGAGATGCTCGAGGCACGGCCGCCTGAGTCGGTTGCTCCGGTGGTCGCCACGATGTCGGCCGACGACCAGGTCGATCTTTTGGGCGAGGTTGAAGAGGAAACGGCCGAGCAGATTCTGGCCTGCTTTTCCGTCGACGATCGCCGCGACGTGCTCCGTCTTTCGAACTACGAAGAGGGAACCGCCGGTGCCATCATGACGACCGAAATGGCACGGCTGAGCGAAAACCTCACTGCGCGCGAGGCCCTCAAGGAACTGACCGATCAAGCCGAGCACCTCGAAACTATCTATTACTTGTACGTGGTCGACGATTTCGGAAGCCTGCATGGAGTTGTCTCGACTCGCGATATTGTCTCGGCGCTGAGCAAGCCCCAAAAGCATTTGAGCGAGATCATGGAGACTGAGGTCATCCACGCCAATGTGCTGGACGACCAAGAGGACGTTCTCCGCAAGATGGCCGACTACGACCTTTTGGCGATTCCCGTGGTCGACGAGGAACTGCGACTGGTTGGTATTATTACGCACGACGATATTCTCGACGTGGTCGTCGAAGAGGCGGCCGAAGACGCCTACCGTGCGGCGGCCGTGGAACCGCTGGAAGAGACCTACCTGCGCACTTCCGTGCTGACGCTCAGCCGCAAGCGGGGTGTCTGGCTTGCCGTGTTGTTCGTGGGGGCTTTCCTCACGACGTTCGCATTGGAACAGTTTGAGTCCGACCTTGAGCGGATTCCGTGGTTGGTCATCTTTATTCCCCTGGTCATCTCCACTGGCGGAAATTCAGGGAATCAATCGGCAACGCTCGTCATTACCGCTCTGAACAAAGGAGAAGCCAGTGTTCGCGACTGGTGGATCATCATGCGCCGCGAGCTGGCGATGGGCCTGATCCTAGGCTTGATCATGGCGTTTATGGGGATGCTGCTGGCTCTCTTCAAATCCCCGACGCCTTATTCAGCGCTGGTGGTTCCGACGACGCTGGTTCTGGTAGTAATAGCCGGAACGTTGATCGGTTCGATGTTGCCCTTGATGTTCAAAAAGATTGGGCTTGATCCGGCCTTGATGAGCAACCCGTTCGTGGCCGGGCTGATCGACCTTTTTGGAATCGTGATCTACCTGAAGGTCGCTCTCTTACTACTCGAGTAGGGCGGGCCTTAGACGTCGATCATGGGTTGACCGACGTACATTTGAAGAATCTGGCTTTGGACTTTGATCGCTCGGATCAGAACCCAGATTTGCTCAGGCGAAAACTTTCGCGGGTCTGAATTTGCCAGTTCGTCCAATTCATCGGTCATGGCCGCATGCTGATCGGTAGCCGCTTGCAGGCGCAGCCCCATTTCTTTCCACGCCTCCGTCAATAGATTATCGTCGTCGAGTTCTCCAATATTCTCGACGCAGTTGGATAGCAGCAAACACAGCCGGGCAACATCCCGAGGTTCGGCGTTGGGCTGCATCCGTTCGATGCGGCTGGCAAGTTCCTGGCAAGACATGCTCATGGCAAACCTACATTGCGATTTCGACAAGGCTCAGTGAGAAGAGTGTGACTGACCGGATACGATCCGCCTCTCGAACCTCTCCAGTCACCTTAGCCTAGCTCACAATAAGAGGCCGTCCTGTCTCTTGAGTCAATTCACGGTGCCCCGCAGTACTTTTCGATAACGAGCGGCCAGTTTATCCGCATAATCGTTAATGTCGAATTGTTCGATCCGTTGCCTTGCACTTCTTCCCATCGATTGGCGAAGGTCCCGCGACTGGCAGAGCTTTCCAATCGCCTGCGCCAGCGATTCCGGATCGTCAGCCGGAACAAGCAATGCTTCTCCCCGCGGATACATCTCGCGGGTTCCTCCGACATCGGTCGCGACGATGGGCAATCCGCATGCCCCGGCTTCCAGCAGAACGCGCCCCCATGGTTCCTGCCGGGCCGCATGAACGAGAATGTCGGCCTTCTGAAGAATTTCGCAGGCACGATCGGTTCGCCCTCGAAAACGAACCCGCTCATTCAAGTTCCATTGATCGACGAAACGCTCAGCGTTGGCCAGATACTGTCGTGCTTCTTCTTTGGTCGAATGGCATTCGCCATACAGGTCGAGCATGATGTCCGCACCGGCAGCATGGGCCCGCCGAAAACCGTCCAGTAACACGTCGATTCCCTTCCGCATCACCAGCTGTCCTACGTAGGCCAGCTTGAGGGGACGATTTTCTTGCCGGGTATAGGGCGGAGTGAATTCTTCTAAGTCGATACCATTGTGCAACACCAAGGAATTATCAGCCGTTAGCCTTTGGTCTAAATGAAAAGATCGTGTCGCACCCGAAACACAATAGATTTCATCCAGCGAAGAAATATCGCTGACGACGCGACGATTCAGTTTGATGATGTCGCGGAGGTGGCCAACAAACTTCGTACCCTGCGGCCGCTGTACAGGGCCTAAGATCCGCGATACCGACAGACTGTTGGCATGCACGATATCGGCTTTCCAAGTTGCCGTAATGGCCGCAAGGTGCTCGCGGAGTTGCTCCAGCGGTATTCGCCTTCCCGCGTCGTCAGTCCAGTTGAACGGCAGGTCAGGCACATCGAGCTTGGCTAACTGCTCAGCCAAAGGGCCTTCGGCCGGGCACGCTACGGCGACCTCATAGCCGCGGCGCTGCATGGCCTGAAGTCCGCTGAGCATGGAGTTCTCGCCACCGTAGATCGTCCCAAACTCGCAAAGATAGACGACAAACGGCATGGCAGCTCGGTGAATAATCCTGAACGAGTACTAAAGCAGACCGTAGTCGGTCAGAACCTGAGCCAAACGCTTCTCGCCGTTTTCGCACAGCGGCGTCATCGGCAGACGCAGTTCGCCCGAGTCACGGCCGAGCATCTTCATGGCACCCTTGATCGGAATCGGGTTGGTCGAGAGACCGAGCATTTCGCGACAGAGCGTAAACAACTTGAAGTGCATCTTCTGCGCTTCGGCGTAATTCCCTGCGGCGGCGGCCCTGACCAGTTGCAACATGTCCTGTGGAACGATGTTGCCGACGACCGAAATCACCCCTGCGCCGCCAATCGACATCAGTGGCAGGGTCATACTGTCGTCACCGCTCAGAAGCGTCAGGTTCGACAGTTCCAGCGTTTGGGAGGCCTGATCCATCGAGCCGGTCGCTTCTTTCACCAGTTGAATCTGGTCCAGTTCGCCCAGGCGGGCAATCGTCTCTGGTTCGATGTTCTTGCCGGTACGACCAGGAATGTTATACACGCAGATCGGAATCGACGAGTCTTCGGCCAAGGCTTTGAAGTGTTGGTAGAAACCTTCTTGAGTCGGCTTGTTGTAGTAGGGTGCGACGACTAAGGCCGCATCCGCGCCTTCTCCAGCTGCCCAACGCGTGAGCTTGAGCGCTTCGTGGGTACTGTTCGAGCCCGTCCCAGGCATCACCTTCGCGCGACCGGCCACCGTTTCGATAACCACGCTGATGACGCGTTCGTGCTCGTCATGAGACAGGGTCGGGGACTCGCCCGTGGTCCCTACCGGACAAAGGCAATCCACGCCCGCTTCAATCTGAAATTCAACCTGTTGTTTCAGCAAGTCGTAGTCCACCAAACCTCCCTTGAAGGGAGTCGTGATTGCTACCGATACGCCTGCGAAGCCGCTACCTTTGCGTGTCATGCTGAAACACCAACAGATTGAAAACGAATTAACGAAGAACGAAAGCCTGTCTAGGACCGGCCTATAATACGATACGCGTGTAAATTTGGCCAGTGCCGACTAGAGCGTGATCAGCCGTTTCATTTCGGCCACCGCGTCGCGAAAACCAACGAAAACGGCTCGCGAAACGATACTGTGACCGATATTAAGTTCGGCCATTTCGGGAATCTGTGCAATTGGCTGAACATTCGTATAAGTCAGCCCATGCCCCGCAAGTAGCTGCATGCCGGCTTTGTGGATCTGCTCGCCAGCGATCGAGAGACGCGCCAGTTCCTTTTGCTGCTCGCGCCCCCGCGTGAGAGCGTATTGCCCGGTGTGCAGTTCGACGGCGTCCACCTTCAGCTTGGCCGCCATTTCGATCTGCTTCGGATCAGGATCCAGAAACAGACTGACGGAAATCCCAGCTTCTCGAAATTGATCGATTGCTCGGACGATCGATGCCTCGTGGGTGACGACGTCCAGGCCCCCTTCGGTGGTGACTTCTTCGCGGCGTTCTGGCACCAGGGTCACCTGGTCAGGCTTCACGCGGCATGCAATCGAAACCACATCGGCTTCCGCGGCCAACTCCAGGTTCAGCTTGACCTTGACGGTTTGCCGCATCACTTCCAGGTCGCGGTCCTGAATGTGGCGGCGATCTTCGCGAAGGTGAAGCGTGATACAGTCCGCGCCCCCCAATTCGGAGAGGGCCGCCGCCCAAACCGGGTCAGGTTCATTGGTATTGCGAGCCTGGCGAATCGTGGCAACATGATCAATATTAACGCCCAGATGAGGCATGAACTCCGCTTCCTCTCAATAGCTTATCAGCCGTTTGGCGAAGCCCACTGAAGTTGGACACCGCGATTATTTGGCCGGGAAATCTCCAGCTGTAACTGGCTTTCAGAATACCGCTCTCTTAGGTGAGTGCAAAGTGCCTCGGCTTGCCGGCCATCTTCGCACAAACCAAAGATGGTGGGCCCCCACGAGCTTTGCCCTACGCCTGTGATTCCAAACGAACGCATCCGCTGGACAAGATCGGTGCACGTTGGGTTCGCGTAGCGACCCCCTTGCAGCAAAGCATAACAGTCGCCGGCCAGGCAGCCGTATTGATAGACCGCCTCACCAAAGCGCCCCATATCCGATGCTTCCAGGCCCGGAATCATTTCCCCTTCAACCAGTTGTCGAAGCCGCGCCGTTGTGGGTTCCGGTACGCGATCTAGCTGACGAAAACCTTCCTCTTCATCCTCGCCGTGCCGCCCATGCAACTCGTGCTGTGTTGCCAGAACAAATCGCCACTGGGAGGGAATCTCGCCACGGTACGCAAGCCGTGGAAACGCTTGGTCGTGATGGCCGGTCTCAAACAGAAAACCACCCTCCAGAAATCCATAACATCCGATGGCTGACCGTTTCGCTCGATCGACCGTCGCCGCCAGGGTCGGAATGTCCGGCAGAGGGAAACCCGCCAACTTGGAAAGAAGCGTCCCCACAGCCAACCCCAACTGCGTACCGCAGCCCAGCCCTACATGATCGCGGAGTTGGCCCCGCGTCGTCATCTGCACCGCCGGCAACTCGAGATCGGTCGACTGCTTCCACAAATGGGCGAACGACTCGATGCGGTCGGCAAGTGGGCCTGTCGCGGTAAAGTGTTCCGCTTCACTGGCGTGAACTTCCAGACCCGGGTGATCGATCATCACACCAACTCCGCCAAACGAGGCTTCTTCCGAGTCAAACGCCAGCAGACCGAAATGGAGGCGCGCGCCCACGGTCAACTTCGCCAGCAGCGAAGACGACGAACCTACCAGGGGTGACGGCTTGAAAAGTGGCATCCCAGCAGTTTACCGAACTTAAGGCCTTAGGACGATTCCCTGCCCGCAAATCGCCGCTGTTGGATCGCCGATAGGAGGAATTCCCAGGCCCGGACTTCCGCATCGCCCCCAGTTTTCTCGACCCAGGGACTCATCATGACGATCGCCTGATCGATTTCTTCCGCCGAAAGTAGATGCACGCGTGTTGCCAGAATGGCCAGTTCCAAGACCGCATGCTTTGCGCGATTGAGTCCCAAAAAGTTTCGCAGATGTCCCATCCGTACGACGCGGCAAGTCAATGCGGCCCGCTCTCCGGACGTATCGACCTGGGCCGCTTCTAACTGATACCAGCGGCAGCAGCCAGCAAGGATGTGATAACCCTCGCCACTATCCGAATGAAATTCTGGTGATTGATGCAAGTCCCCGATGGCTGCCTGGGCAATCATCTCGACGTCGTCGGTCACGTGAAACGTAGCTTGGCGTGTTCGCAGCAAGTTCTCGTACGTACGGGACCCAGGAAAGGGACGCAGCAGAAACTGGGTGAACTCGTCGTTGACGCGAGGTCCCATCGGAGCCACGTTCACCGTGCCATCGGCATTCTGCGTCGTGAGCATTCCCTCGACGATACGTAATCGGAGATCGCTCACAGTTCGTGGCTCCAATAAATGTCCTCTCCGGCAATCGGCCCCCCCGGTACGATGATCTTGGGCATGGCGATGTCAACGTTAGCCGTCGAAGGCAGTCCCGCCATCTGCAGAAAGTTGGCCAGCAGCGCGTAGCCGTGCTCGGTAAGAACAGACTCGGGATGAAACTGAACGCCCACAACCGGCAGAGCCTCGTGCGAGACCGCCATGATCGTTCCGTCATCGGTCTGGGCATCGATCCGTAAACATGCCGGCAAGCTTTCTCTTTCCGCGATTAACGAATGATACCTGCCAACTTGCATCGGGGAGGGAAGCCCACGAAAAACACCACCCCCGTCATGCGTGATGCGCGAGGCCTGGCCATGCATCGGCCGATTCGAACGAACAACACGACCACCCAGCGCCTCGACGATCGCTTGATGTCCCAGGCACACGCCCAAGATGGGTACCGCTAGATGAAGCTGCCCGACCACATCCAGGCAAACGCCAGACTCGGTGGGTGTGCATGGCCCCGGGGAAAGAACGATCGCGGCCGGTTGCATCTGCTTGATCTGGTCAATCGTGATAGCATCGTTGCGACACACGCGTACCTCTTGCCCCAACTGGCGAAAATACCGCGCCAGGTTGTGCACGAAGCTATCGTAGTTGTCGATGACCAAGATCATTCGTCGAGCACCGCATGGAGAAGCCCCATTGCTTTATGCCACGTCTCCTCATATTCCCGCAAGGGGTCCGAGTCGGCCACAATGCCCCCGCCCACCGGAAACTGCCACCAACCGGCCGAAGCGATCACCGTGCGGATGAGGATATTCCAGTCGATCGAACCGTCGAAACCGAAATATCCCAGTGAGCCGCAATAAGGTCCGCGAGCCGTGGGCTCGAGTTCCGAAATGATCTCCATGGCCCGAATCTTCGGCGCGCCGGTGATCGAACCGCCGGGGAAGATCGCCTGGAGAATGTCTCGAATGCCCACATCTGGGCTCAGCTTCCCAACGATGATCGACACCAGGTGTTGCACCGTCTGGTAGGTTTCCAGTCCGCAGAGGCTCGTCACCTCGACACTCGGCGGATCGCAGATCCTCGATAAATCATTTCTTAGCAGATCGACGATCATCACATTCTCGGCCCGATCCTTTTCGCTGCGGATCAATTCGTCGCCCCAAAACATGTCCAATTCAGGTCGGCCACTGCGACGACGCGTCCCCTTGATCGGTCGCGATTCGATCGTGCGATCACGAACCGAGATGAAACGCTCTGGCGAAGCCGAAACGATCTGCCCCATGCCGAAGTCGTAGTATCCAGCGAACGGGGCGGGGTTCTTCTTACGTAGCTTCAAATACAACTCAGGAGAAGACGACCTAGCTTCTGCAATCAATCGCTGAGACAAATTGACTTGAAAGATATCGCCAGCGTGGATGTACTCGACCGACCTGCGAACGACTTCCAGGTAATCTTCCTTAGGGAAGTTGCTCATCACGCCAGGGAACTCCGGGCAGGCAAAGCAGGGAGCCAATTCCGACGCGGGAACAATCCTTCCCGATTCGACTTCTTTGCAGAATTGGGCATCACGCTCCACCCGTGCCAGGATCTCATCAGCCCTTGTCTTGGCGCGAGCTTCTCGTTTGTCCGAATCAACTTCGGGGAAGCCGGTCGAGAACAACCAACCTTTTCCTTGGGCATGATCCCAAGCCGCTACCCAGTCGTAGATGCCGAACGAAATGAGTGGGAGGTGAAACTCGTTGAACCTGGCCTCTGAAACCTTTTCAAATGCCCGGTTCAGGTCATACGAAAAGTAGCCCGCCGCGCCTCCCTGAAACGGAGGAAGATCGGCGATCCGAGCCAGTTGAAACGTCCTCTCCAGTTCCGACAACCGGGCCAGGGCAGTTTCCATCTGAAGTGGTCCGGCCTGGATGACTTCGACCGGGTCGGCCATCAGAAAACTATACCTTCCAAGCGTGTCATCGTGCCGGGCACTGTCCAGCCACAGCACATGCGGAATATGGGCGAGGCGAGCGAAGACATGCTCAGGCGTAAAGCGTGCGTCCAGCGGAGTGACCAACGGAGTTCCGAGCACAGGGTTACGATTCATCATTGACCTCCCCCGGCTCTTCGGACTTGCGTCGATCCTTATGAAGATTGATGCGGTGCGACTCTTCGGCGTGCGTCAGGTAGCCCCAGTCGAGTGCTTCGTCCTGACGGTATTGCTTACCCAAATGAAGAGCCGTCATCGCTTTGCATAACTCGAAACCGAGGTAGAACGCGTGCGATGGATTCAAGTTGGCCGGGTTCGTTTCTTCTAACTTCTCGAAGAGGGAGAAGGGATCATCATCCCGCAAATGCAGGTCACTGCAGATCAAGTGCAGCGTCTGCTGAGCGACGAACAGCCGGTAGTTCTTATCCTTGAGTTGCTGGGGCAGTTGAGCCAACTCTTCCTCCGTAGGCTCGCTCAACTTCGGATCGCGCAGGGTCACCAGCTTCGGCTCGATCCGCTTGGGGAGCGTGCGATGCGTTAGCGCGTACCGCATCAAACGCCGAGCCAGATCGCATTCCCGAACGCTCGTCCGAGCCCAGTTGATGACCTGCGTGGTCAGCACGCTGCGAATGCCCAGTTCCTGGCAAATTCCCAGCAGCATCACATTGATGCCGGCCGAGTCGGCATCGGTCAGTTCGGTCAGGTTGCCAATGCCCATCATCATCTCGGCATCGGGATAGCGACGTCGGGTTTCATAATAACGGACGATACTTTCGGTGAACCCGAACGAGATCGGCTCGAGAATCGGATCCAAGCGAAAGGGAACGTTCTTACCGACCAAATAGTTAATCGTCTCGTCAAACCCTTTCAGTGATTTCGGATCATCCGGGATCACGACGACTTCGCAGTCCCAATCGGCCGCGTGCTCGCGGTTACTTGAATTGACGGACAATACCAGGCTCGCCCCGGCCTTCACTGCAGGGGCAATCTCTTGCGGTTCGAGGCTATCGACTGAAACCTGTAGGCCTTCATCGCGCAGCGCCTTCACGCAGTCGGCGACTCCTGCCCAGATGCTACCGGGATCGCATCCCACATCGATACGGTCGGCACCAGCTGCGCGGAGCTCGCGGGCCTCGGCCACGATCTCTTCCAGAGTGAAGCTGGGTGCGTGATTGATCTCGGCGATGATTTCGACGTCATACTCGCCATAGTCATCGGCCAGGGAAGGTTGATCGAACCAGTCCGGAAGTTGCCGCAGGTCCTTGGGACCACGCTCGACCGGCACGCCGGCCGCTTCTTCGATCAGCTTTAAGTCGCCTCGGCAATATCCGGTTACCATCACTTGGGTCGCTTCCGGCGGAACTTGAATCCGCCGGGCAATCCAGTCGGCCGTCATCAGCGCGGCAACGGTTATGTTGAGGACCTGTACCGAATACTCGAAGCCTGCCTTGGGCGCCAACTGGGCCAGGACGCTTCGCAGAGACGATTCAGCCAGCTTCCCCGTAACGAAATGAATGTGAGGCTGGGGCATTGCGCCTTTAAGACTCCTTCACGTTTCGTGGAAGCTGACCTCCATGGTTGAATCCACCGTTGACCGGAACGACTTGTCCATTGACGAATCGCGCCGCCGGAGAAACGAGAAAGCCAACCGCCGCCGCAACGTCTTCCGGCTTACCCCAGGTCTGCGCCAGCGACTCGCGTTGGGCGCGGTCTTGCCAATAGTCAGAACTTTCTTCTCCCCAAGCGGTCTGAATCCAGCCAGGGGCGACGCAATTGACGCGTACGTTGGGTGCGAGCGACTTGGCCAAACTCTTCGAGAACGCGATGATCGCCCCTTTCGAGACGGCAAACATCTCGCCGCTGTCTCCCTCCATGCCATGCGCGGCTTGATCCCAGCCGATGTTCACGATGCTTCTACCAGGAATGGCTTTCATCTTGCTACCCAGAGCTCTGGCAATTCGAATCGTGGAAACGACGTCGACGCGGTAGACGAGTTCCAGCTTTTCCTCGAAGGTTAACTGTGCGGCCTCACCAGTCAGGACATCCACTCCAGCGTTATTAACCAGAATGTCAATCCCTCCACTCCAATCCCAGGCCTGCTGACAAAAGCGATCTTGCTGCTGTGGATCTTGGAAGTCTTCGATCAATAACTCGACCGCAATCTGAGGACGGATGGCCTGGGCCAGGTTGGCGGTCTCGCGCAGGCCGTGATCGTTGCTGCGCGTGTGCAGGATTAGGGAAGCCCCCTGACGGGCCAGTTGCAAGGCAATCGCTCGGCCGATTCCGCTGGCAGCACCCGTCACGGCCGCGACTTTTCCCTTCAAATTGAAATCGGTCGTTGCGGTTTCCGGGATGGTTTCCATGGTCGTCTGGTCCTACTTTTCACATTGAAGCTGAGTGCATTGTATATTGTCGGTAGGCAATACGGGATGCCACGCATCAGGCAAGAGCTTCCACCCGACACGCACCCCGACGACGACATCCATCATGGCGGATCAGATAACTGGGCAACTGAGTACGACTGCGTTCGTCTTTCGCGGCTACAACGTCACGAATTTGGGCCGCACGCCGGAGTTACTAAACCACCCGCGGTTCGGCGGATACGTGGCTAGACGGCTAGAGCAATGTGGCCGGATTGCGTCCGACGTAATGCATCGGCGGATTGATTTGCTGGGTCGAGTGAGCCGGGGCGAGGAGACGGACCTGGATAGTTACTCGGACGCGATCGCGCTGATCATGGCCGTGGAAATGGCGCACGTCGATATTCTCGAACAGGAGTACCATGTCCAACTGGCCAAGGCCCAATACCTGATGGGCTACAGCCTCGGTGAACTGACGGCTTTGGTTGCAGGCCAATGCTTAAGCCTGGAAGACGCACTTACCATACCACTTTCCCTATCCACCGATACCGCCAAGCTGGCACCGACATGTACGCTCGCGGTTGTTTTTTGTCGCAAGAAGACTCTCAGCGCCGATCGCGTTCATCATCTTTGCCAAGAGATTAACGCGGAGGGAAAAGGGCTGATCGGGATCTCGGCGATTCTTTCCCCAAACTCGCTGATCGTCATTGGTGAAGAAGACACCACGACGCGTCTGCACAAACGGCTTCAGGAAACCATCGCCGATCGCGTTCACTTGAAGAAGAATCCTCACAAGTGGCCCCCGATGCACACGCCAATCGTCTGGCGCGAGCATATCAATTCTCGGGCCTCGCTGTTGATGAGCCAGATGAAAAGCGGGTTTACCGCCCCCAAGCCTCCGGTGCTGTCGCTGGTGACCGGCGCGTGTAGTTACAACGACTCAAACGTTCGCGACCTCATCTGTCAGTGGGTCGACAAGCCTCAGCACTTGTGGCAAGCCGTCTACCACACGCTTAGCAGCGGCACCGAGTCACTTATCCATCTCGGCCCCGAGCCCAACATCGTGCCGGCTACCTACAGTCGTCTGGCCGAGAACGTCGAAGCCCAGGTCAAAGCCAGCATCAGCACGCGGGCACTCTCCACGCTCGTCTATCGCCCCTGGCTCAATGCTTTGATTGGTGAACGTGCCTATCTGCTACGTGCGCCAACCATCAAGCAGACGAACCTCGAAGACTGGCTCATCGACAAGGCCAGCTAGTTCTTCGTCGGAAGCTTGTAGCAAGCTGCTTCCTCGGCGTTGCGCACCAGCAGCAAATCGCCGTACAGACACATTGGGTTCCACGTCGGAGCGATTTCACCGGAGAGCGCCTTAATCCGCGAGAACTCGTGGTAGTCTTCCGAGGCGGTATCGACTGCCGCCAGGTTCCCTTCTTCCCCCATCACCAAAAGCACATCATCCACCAACAAAACCTGGCCGTGGCCAAAACCACGTTCGCGCCATTCGGGGCGTTTGGCTTCCAACTTAACCTTTTCCAAGATGCCGTCATTCAGACCGAAGACATAGTCACCCAAGATCGCGACATTGGTGAACTTGGTCTTCAAGACGCGGGTATTGCTCCACAAGGCTTCGGTCGTGAAACCATCTCCGTCCGCTTTCACCTCGAAGATACTCGCACCTTGCCCATAACCTTTAGAGACAAAGAAGCGATTGTTCCCCAGCGAGTGCACCTGAGAACAGGTTGCGTTTCCGTTGGAGTTGCCCGGCCAGTCAAAAGACCACAACTGCTTGCCGGTCGCCGGATCGTGACCGGTGATGGTCGATTCGTTCACGCTGATGATCTGGTCTTTGCCGTCGATCTGAGCAACGCTGGGCGAGGCGTAGCTGATTTGTTCGTGTCCACCTTCCCAGACGGTCTCTCCCGTTGCCGCATCGAAGGCCACCAGTGAGACCATTGCGTCCTTTTTCGTTTTGTCCGGCCCGCCAGCAGGAATGATGACGATCTTGCGGCCGTCCAATTCATAAGCCAGCGGACTATTCGCGCGGCCCCAGGCAATATTCTTCACCTCGACGTCGGACGAAACGCCATACATTTCTAACAGGTCGTGCTGCCAAACGACTTCGCCGCTACGCCCATTCAAACAGCGCAGCACTCCGGTAGCACCCAACGCATAGACACGTCCATCGAAGAGCAGCGGAGTACAGCGGGGTCCGACGTAACCCATCACCGTGTAGTGACGCGCCTCGATGCCGGTTCCCCAGATAGGCGTGCCGGTCTTCATGTCGTAGCAGGTCACCAGTTCTTCATGGTCACGCTGCTCCATCGTGTAGATCCGACCATCGAGGGCTGAGAAGCCCGACCAGCCGGCACCGATCGGCATTCGCCAAATCTCTTCCGGCGGATGGGCGGCCCAATCGGTCTCAAGTTGGGGACCGGGCAGACGACTGTCGCGTTCAGGGCCAAGGAATTGAGGAAACGCATTTGGATCGTCGGCGACGGTAAGGGACTCGTCTCCAGCCTGATTCGCTTCCGAAGCGGTAAACTCGCCCAGACGCTGGTCTGGTGCTTTTCCGAAGCGGTAACCGAACCGGGGAACCATCTCGCCGGAGACTCCTCGAATCTCGTAGACCGCAAAGAAACCGACGACGATCAAGCCGATCAGCGTGATCGGCGTAAATCGAATCGCAGCCGGCCATCCGCTGGCAAAGGTAAACCAGACGAGCGGGATGAAGCAGGCAAAGAAGCCGCCGATTAGTGCCATCACATTGCAGATCGCCGGGTCGCGAAAAATCCACAACGCGTCATATAGATCGGCCAGAGGTCCGTTGCCGAGGACACGTCCGAAGAATCCCACGACTCCTAGTATTAGAAACAAGGTACTAACCACCCAAATCCAGCGTGGAGGAAGGTAACGCTTCTCGGCACTGGCTACCATGTCGCTGGCCTGCGACTCAGGTGCTTCTGGGTTTCCGCTTGCGGGTTCGCTACTCATTCCGTATCTCACCAATAAAATGGTCCGCCTGGATCTAGAGGTTTCAGTATAACGCTAGATTCACCAAGGAACCGACGGGGGCTCAAGCGAATTCACACACAATTCTTTTACGGCGCAATGAAAAAGGGAAAGCCGAAGAAGCTTTCCCTTAATATGTTTTCAAGCTAAACGCCGCAGCGTTAATTAGTGTCCGACCGTGATGCCCCAATGGACTCCTGGTCGATGGTGGTAGTGGCGACGATGCCAGTGCGGGCCGCAGTATGGGGCGGGGCCGTAGTAGTGTTCCTCAACGATTACCCGGTCTCGCACCGGGGCCGAGACAACTTCGACCGGCGGATTTTGCATTGCGTTAATGGCGGCATCGCTCACGCCGTTTGTCTTCAGATAAACCAGATCCTGAGCCGATGGCACCTGAGCCACACCGTGCCGGCGGATATGCGTGGTAATTACCTGGTCGCCGAGGCCGGCCTTGCTCATCGCAATCACATCATCAAAGGTTGTTTGTCCTTCGATGCTTCGTCCCAGACGCTGCTGGAAGAGGGCCTGATTTCGGGCTTCGACTTCGTCCATGTGCGCTCCGACGGCCGATCCCGCAGTGGCACCGACCAGTCCACCGATGATTGCACCACCGGCGGTATGACCTGAAGCACTACCAATCGCCGCACCCGCCAAAGCACCGGTACCGGCACCCAAGACGCCCAGTTGGTCCTGGTGGTAAGGGGACCGGCAGCCGAGCGAAGCGGCCGAAGCGATTACAACGACGTAAATGATTGGCGCGACCCTGCGCATGCGTTTCTCCTAAAGCAATAGCGTGCTTTTCTAAGTATCGTCCATGGCGAGCTGGGGCGCTACTCAAAAACACGTCGCGGGATCATGCCAATTTCAGAGAATCTGGTCAATCCAAATTGACAGCACGCTAGCATCACTTTTCGGCGGGCCCACGCCGTTGGGATTTCTCCCATTTCTGGAAGGCCTGCTCGCGCTGCTCGGCCGTGGTAAAACCGATCGAGCGAATGTTGTATAAAAAATTCGGATCGGTCGAGATGCGCGGATAGCCAAAATCTTTCGGGTTTTCGCCCGAAATGTGCAGTACGGCGACCAGCGCAACGTCTTTCAGCTGGGTGTTGAATTGGTCTCCCTGAACGGTCGGCAGCGAGACCTCGGTTTCGTCGTCGAAGTACTTACTGAGATACTCGATATCTTCCTTACCACCCAGCTTCGCGATCGCGAGCATCGCGTACATCATTTGCTGGGTCGCATTGATCGCTCCGAATTGGCCGAAACCGTTCTGGTAGATTGGACTGGCCCGCTCGTCGAGCATTTGCTTGGCGACGATCTTGCCACTCTTGATGCCTTCCCGCAGACACGTAGTAAGCACGACAAATCGCATTTCCTGCGTGAAGCGTCCCGACTTCAGATTAGTTTCCAGCCATTGATCGAAGACGCTCAGCAAAGGTCCGGCACTTTCCGGGTCTTGCAAGCTGGTGGTGACCTGCGGTGCGGCGAGCAGGAATTTGAGTTGATCCATCGTCGGATCCGTAATCCGAATGTCGTCGAACGAGGTCGCGTGCAGCATGGCGGCCGCCGTTCCTTCGGATATCTGAACATGATTAGGGCCATACAAATCTTCACGGATCTTGTTGGCTCGCTGAAAAAGCAGGTAGTCCATCATCTGCGGCTGTGTCTCGAGCGCCGCGATCACGTCCCATTCATCTTTTAAAATCGAGACATACAGCTTGCGCGTCGCTCGGGTATCGCCGTGCCGCTCTTTGAAACGATTCCAGCCTGGCAGATCGACGTCTTTGGCCATATCGGTAAAACGATTGAAATTGTCTTCCCGCACGCGATCACTCAACTGCTTATAGAGCGTTATAGCTCGCAACCGGATTTCCGGGTCAGGCGACCTGCGTGCTTCACGAAGCAGCGGTAGCATGTCGGCCCCTCGCTTCATGATCTGAGCTTCCGCATCTTCGCGAACCTGGTACTGCTCGTCTCCCAATTGCGCGATCAGTTCTTCGTCCTTAGTCGCGTTCGAGAATTCCTCTTGAGCGAGTACGTTGCCCGCGTTACCTACGCAAAACGCGACGATCAGGAATGCAACGATAAGAAGCGGGTGACGATGGAGTGTCGAGTTTTCCAACAAGACGAAAGGCTCCTTAGCCTGGTGAGACAGAACAACGGCAAGAGAACGGTCGCCAACTATTCTAGTGACTGCCGACGCCTATCGTCCACGAATAGTTACGTCACGATGGCTTGCCAGGGCAGTTCTGAACCTACTCAATCCCAATGACCGGAATTTTGCCAAGTGTCTAGGTGGAGTACCCATCTTCGACAGGCATCGGGTCTCGATGGTCAGGAGTCGCCGATAGTCTCGATCAACGAGCGAACAACCGGGAATCGCAAAGAAACTCATCCACCTCGATTCTGAAGCCCCCTTGCAAATATGGAGCACACCCTCCTTTGCGGGTAGACAATTGTTACATTTTTGCAATAACAGGGTTACAAATTGGCAATTTCGAGACTTTCAAGGCATACAACGGCCATGGAAACACATGGCCCAAAACGACAACATTTCTCAATTATGGTCTAGCTAAATCACCGCATCGACTGTAGAATCTACCAAAACAGTCATCTTAATCTTTTCCATTTGGTCGTTTTTTCTGCCTATCCGCGGTCTATTCCAACGCACGTATTTTCGGGCAGTCGAACACGAACTCGAATTGGGCAACGATCGTTTTCACCACTTTTCTTTGAAAGCCGTCAACTATGCGAACTCATTCACGACAAGGCTTTACCCTCGTCGAACTCCTGGTCGTCATCGCCATCATCGGCGTTCTGATTGCATTGCTATTGCCGGCGGTCCAACAGGCCCGCGAAGCCGCTCGTCGCATGCAGTGCACCAATAACCTGAAGCAGTGGGCATTGGCCTCCCACAACTTCGCGGACATCAACAAAGGGTTCATGCCGCTGGCTGCCATGAATAGCGGCGGCACCGTCGAGAATGGCCAAACGTACCAACGAGTCACATTCGCCGTCTTCATGTGGCCATTCATCGAACAGTCGGCCCTGTACGATCAATACAACATTGCCGATCCCTTCTACACTTCGCCCAACATCGACACGCATCGCGTATTTGTGTCCGGCTATTACTGCCCGTCCGACAAAGTGAACGTCACCCAGGCGCAGTCCGATACTTACTGGCGAGTCATGGGAAACTACGTTACGAACATGGGTAATACCCACCTGCACCAGAACGCCGCCGATCAGGCCATCTTTAGCGGTTCGCCATTTGGTGTTCGTCACATGTATCGCTTTGCAGACCTGACCGATGGCACGTCAAACACCGCAGGCTTCTCCGAGATTTTGATTGCTTCGCCCAACCAGCTTGATGACAACCGCGGCGACATGCTCAACGACGAAGGGAGCCCCGGCTTCATGTCGATCAACACGCCGAACTCGCGCGTTCCTGACCAGTGTCGTCAGTGTAAAGATACGACCGAAGATCCTAACCATGCCGACTATCGACGGATGCCATGTACCCAGGTTGGCAGCAACCAGGAATATCAGATCGCAGCTCGCAGCAATCATCCCGGCGGTGTGAACGTGAGCATGATGGATGGCTCGGTTCGCTTCGTTGCCGAAACGATCAGCGACACCGTATGGGAAGCCGCATTGTCGGGTCGCGGTGGCGAATCGCTGCAGCTTCCATAGCCAGAATAAATCTCGAAAGAGGCATCGCGCATCCGAGCCGGCGCGATGCCTTTCGTTTCAAGCCAAGCCGCGACTCCCCCCAACTCTTATCTTTTCGTACTGCCAAGAGCGACTTTAGCCATGAAATACTCTCTGAAATTTGCTGTACTATCGATTGTTTGTTCGATTCCTCTGTTTTTGGGCTGCGGTGGCCCCGCATCGACTACCGTGCCGATCAGCGGCACCGTATCGGTCGAAGGCCAACCTGTTGAAGGGGGCCTGATCACGTTCCTATCGGTCGACGGAGAAACACAGGCCGCCGGCGCCCCGATCAAAGACGGCGCCTACCAGGCCGAGGTAGAACCGGGTGAAAAGAAGGTTATGGTCTTAGGCACCAAGGTCGTTGGGGAAGAATACGTTCTAAAGGGTGTGCCTGATAGCGGTACGCGTCAGAAATTGGAAACGATTACGCATCCCAACTACAACGCCAAGCATCTGACTCCACTGAAGGCGACCATCTCGGGCCCAAGTGAAGAAATGAACTTCGACCTGAAGAAGAACGGCAAATAGTACGAGTTCCGCCGTTCCAAGCGTCTTCGGTTCAATCACGGCAGCTCGGTCAGCATAACGACCGAGTCTACGGTCACTGCCTAACCTTCGTCGTCAGACGGAATGTCGACCCAGATGCGGCCATCTTCGACTTTCACCGGATAGCAATCGAGATGGATCGAGCTGAGTAGGTGCTTGCCGCTGGTGACGTCATACTGCCAGCCATGCCAGGGACAGGTCACGATGTTGCCGCAAAGTTCTCCCTGACCGACCGGGCCTCCTTGATGAGCGCACATGCCATCGGTCGCGAAGTAGCCTTCCTCGGTGTGATAGACGGCGACCATTCTCTTGGCGGCAACCACCTCCAACGCTTGACCAAGCTGGCAGTCGGCTTCGGCCGCGACGTCAATCCAATTCGGCATCAATCTTCCTTTCCTGGCGCAAGAGTCTCAGCTGCGAATTCCACGTTAACCTTCGACTGGTTGGGACGGCGTTTTGAGCACCAATTGATAGAACCCCAGGTCTAACCAGCGACCGAATTTGTAGGCGACCTGTCGTATCGTCCCAGAGAGTTCAAAGCCGAGCTTCTCGTGCAGGCGAACACTTCCCGCGTTGCTCAGATCGATGCCGCCAACCAGAACATGAACATCGTTCTGTTCGGCCATTTCGATCAGCCGTTTCATCAGCATCATACCGAGCCCTTTACCGCGATGATCCTTATGAACGTAGACCGAATGTTCAACGGTGTACTTGTAGGCGGCCCAGGGGCGAAAGGTCCCGTAACTGGCAAAGCCCATCAGTTGGCCAGCCTCGTCGACGACGCCAATCACGGGGAAGTTACCTGCCTTCTTGGTGGCGAACCAAGTAACCATACTTTCCATGGGACGCGGATGATAATCATACAGCGCCGTGGAATGCACGATCGCGTCGTTAAAGATCTCCAGAATCGCCTGGGCGTGTTCTTCGTAGGTGCAAGGTACAAACTGCATATAGGTGCGGTCTCGGGGCAGTGGAGAATTCAGTACTCCCCATCATACCATAACGCCGCGCGGCGAAGCGGCCGGTGCCGTGCGGCAGGCCCCCTCGGAAAAGCGACCGGTTCTCAGGAAGTGCAGAATCTCTCGCAGTGATTCCGGATGACGCAAGATGCGATTGTGTCCACACGGAACGAGCACGTGATCGACCTGATTCTCGATGTAGGTACTTTCCAGATGAACCAGAATGTCCTGTGTCCCGGCAATCACGCCCGTATCAAGCGAGTCGACCATCGGCAGTCGATGTACCAGGCTATCGGGCGAAGTAGAAATATCGGACAGGGCAGGGCAGAGGTAATGAAGCCCGCGGGCCGCGAGCGCAGCGACTCTTGAGCCATGATTTGGGGGTGCCAGCATGACGAGTCTCCCTGGCCTGCGCCAATGCATGTCCGCAAGCACAGCCCTGAGGATGATTCCCCCCATGCTATGCGTAACGAAGTGCAGCGGCTCCAGCGAGTCGGCTTCCCCTTTGAGAAACGCTCGTAACCGCTGGGCATGGTTGGTCACGCTGTTTCCCACGCTACGGTAGCACCAACGTGTCGGGAGATATTGGTTCTGCGCGAGAAACCGATTGAGCGGCCCCAACACCCACCGGTTACCAGACAGGCCGTGGATCAGGATGACCCGCTCCGCGTGATCCGCATCTTGCTGATTATCTGATTCCATATCTACAAGTCTCCACAGGTCGAACGTCCTCCCTAAGCATTTCGCGTAATCGTGACCTTTTGTGGGCAACCGCTTTCTATTTTTTCCGTTAATCTCCGTGAAGGCCGAACCACGGCTTGCCAGCCAGCGAATCCCCCACCTACCGGCACTGTTCGAGCAAAATTCTCTGAAAGGTTTTCTCGACTTCTGCCATTTACCTACCAGACGGCCGCTTTTGCGAAGCGAATCACCTCGCACAAGCGTCATTCCAGCAGCACCCTATCCCAGAGGCTACCATGTCTTCCGCGACAGAATTAGAGCAAAAGAAAATCGACCAGATCGCCCATTTTCTACAGCATGGAGGAATCGTGAAGAAGTTTAATTTTCCTCGCCTGTATCTGCCAAACTTGCCGGGCTACAAACCCAAATACTACGAAGAAATCGGACAGATGATCGCGAGTAAGAGAATCCGCGTCTATGAAGGCAATGGAGAAATCCCGGGAGCCAAGGCGTTTTACAAAATGGGTTCTAATTGTTTGTATCTAACCTCAGAGACCAAGCCGCTCAATACTCCAGACCACTGGAGCACGATCGCTCATGAAGCGACTCACATGATCCAAGACATGAAAAAATGGCGCATGACCATGCAGGAAATGGAAGCCGATGCGCACTTCGCCCAGGCACTATTCTTGCACTACAAAAATGGGTTCCTCAGTGGAGGATTGATGCAAACCTTTACCAGCGCCGCCAAAGACTTTGCCGCCGGCAATATGCGAGAATTCAAAAAGAAGTGCCAGGCGATGCTCGGCGAAGCTGGTAACAAGTACTACGGCAAGAAGGGCTACGAAAAGCTGTACATCAAGGAGCGTCAGGACGGGATCCCATAGTGCCGACGTGTGCACTCCACCACCGGGTCCGATCCGATTTTCTTCTTTCTCACATAATCTCGCTTTGCGCGTCATGGTTACTGAAGGAGGCAGATGAGGTCGCGTCAGGACGGCATCTCGTAAAATCTGCGCAAAACCCGACAAACATCCCTAGCGGGGGAGGCGAACAACCTTGACGAACGGTATCGCAACGACTTCAATCGAATCCGTCCATACCGTTTGTCGAGGAGTTTCATCTTGCATCGTTTTTCTCTAGCTTCAATCGTCGCACTCGTTACCCTGAACTTCTCAGGCTTGGCCTTTGGGCAGAACCCAGCCCCTGGCATGCAGATGGTCCCCGTCCAGAACGTTACGCTCGACCAGGCCTTGGCAGGCGTGCGTTGGCAAGGGCGCGTACCGTCACCAGCGTCGATCGGCGACAAGACTCCAGTCGTGATGATCTACGCCTCTTGGTGCCCCAAGTGCAACGCCTGGTCCCCGGAGCTCTTCGCACAAATCCATGAAATGATTCGCGACCAGCCAGTCGTGCTGTTTGCCATCAACGCCGATGAAACCACGCGCGGCGTCAGCTACGCCGTGGAACGCAACCTGGTTGGGCCGAATATTTTCCACGGAGACGATCCCTCGATCGTCCAGCGAATGGGTTTTCAAAGCGAACTCTTTATGTATTCCGTCTTCAAAGATGGCATGCAGGCCGGGCGATCCTCGGCAGGCAGCTATTTTCCCAAGAACGACGGTACGAAGGAATTCTCCATTGTCCGCGACATGAAATCGGGGATGGGTGGAAGTTTTTCGATCCTGACAACCGATATGTCGCCACGCTTGAGAGAAATCCTGTGGCCTGCGGAAATTGGTGCCAAGTTGGACGAGCGGTCGCTTATCTCCCTGCGAAAGAACATGGACGAATCGCTGGCCGATGAATTCAACTCGGCCGTTACGGACTACTTGAATCGTCAAATTGAAACCATCAAGACCTCGCGAGAAGGCACGATTCCCCAGCAGATCAAGGGTTATGAAATCGCAGAAATGGTGGCCACCGATTTCAAATCGACGCCCCAAGGACGCGCCTGCCGAGAACTGGTCGACAAGTTGGAGGAAGACGAAGTCTTTCAGAACGAGCTGACGGCTAAAAAGCTTTACGATCAAGGCAAACAAAAGGCGAATTCCCCAGTCACGCTGAAAAGAATGATGGGACGCGTCATCAGTCGCTACGCCGACACGCACTATGGCCAGGAAGCCCAAAAGGCGATCGATGCCGTCCAATAGGTATCACGACTCTCTACTTGCTTGTTCCGGGTGAACCAATTACGGTCGGGGAATCCTACCCGTCCGTCCCACCTTAGGAACCATCTCATGAGAACCTTCCCGACGCTCCTTTTCGTCGTCGCTATTCTCTCGTTAAGCTCTTTTCAGTCGCTCGTCGCTCAGGATAAAACCGACGACAATATCGACTGGTACGACGTTACCCAGTGGGGAGTCGAAGGCCGAATTCTGCCAGAGCAAGATCGTGCGCGCTGGTTCGATCGCCTGCCAGCTTCTGCCGAAGGAAAAGTGACGCCGGCCGTATGGGGACTCAGCCGAGACAGTGCCGGCATGATGGCCCGCTTCAAAACCGACGCCACTGAGTTCTGGATCGACTACAAGCTGAAGGATGGCGGCATCGCCATGCCGCATATGCCAGCCACCGGCGTCAGCGGCGTCGATCTGTATGCTCGCGATGAAGACGGGAAGTGGAAGTGGGTCACCGTGACCAAGCCCACCGCGCAAACGGTAAAAACCAACTGGATCAGCGGCCTGGCTCCTGGTCACCGCGAGTTTGCTGCCTACTTGCCGCTATATAACGGAATTGAATCGCTGAAGATTGGGGTCAAGAAGGGATCGCAGTTCGAAGAGATCGCACCGCGCGAGAAGCCGATTGTGTTCTACGGTACCAGCATCACGCATGGTGCTTGTGCCAGCCGCCCAGGCATGGTGCATACGGCAATTCTCGGACGCTGGTTCGATCGTCCGGTGGCTAACCTCGGCTTCTCTGGCAATGGCCGGATGCACAAGGAAGTGGGTGACTACCTGGTTCAAGTCGATGCCGCGGCCTATGTGATCGACTGTCTGCCAAACATGGGCGCCACGGACGTTGCCCAGCGCTGTGTGCCGCTGGTGAAGCAGCTTCGCGCCGCCAAGCCGGACACGCCGATCATCCTGGTCGAGGACCGCCGCAACACGAACGACTGGATTTTACCGGCCCGGCATCAGCATCATACGGCCAACCATGCCGCGCTCAAGAAGGCGTATCAAGAGCTTACCGACGCTGGCGTCAAAAACCTGTATTACATTGAAGGGGATCACCTTTACGGCGACGATACTGAAGGTGCCACCGACGCCTCGCATGCCAGCGACCTGGGCTTCATGCGGCAAGCCGAGATCTTCAAGCCGGTCTTGGAAAAAGCCCTCGGCTCGAACTGAGTGGAACTCAGCCGCGGATGACTGGCAAATTGGCGCGGTCACTCCCTTCTAGCTCAACCCCGAAATGCTCGGCCAACAGGTCGAGCATTTCTTCTTGCGTACCAATCGGAGTCTTGGTGGCTTTACCATTGGCATCCCTCACCGAAAACTCATCGTTCAACATCGTCAACCTGACGCCACTGGGCGCGGCCTTGGCCACCATCAACAGGTTCTTGAATCGCGACTTGGGGCTGGTCGACGTGTACCAATTGGCCACCTCGCGATCGATCAACGGCATCTGCTCCATCGTCATCTGATACACATCTTCCCATTGGCCGGCCAACAAGGCCTGGTGGAAGGTAAGATCTCCATCCCGCACGATCCGTCGCGTCTCGTGAGGCGTTTTCTGCGGAAGATCGAGTTCCAATTTCAACACCGCGGTAGGACTGAGGCCGCCCACCCCAACGTCGGCCAGCCACGAAGAACCATCCATTTCTATCCGCACTACCAGGTGTGTTCGAGGAGTGATCTCGCCTCGCGCGTACCCTAACTTAACCCGGGCACTAATCGGAGCGACGTCGTACCCCATCGCCTCCAGCACCAACAGCAGTAGCCCGTTCTGCTCGAAGCAGTACCCCCCGCGACGATCGTGCACCAGTTTCTTTTGTAGCGAAGCCGGATCCAGGAGAATTGGCTTCCCCAGCAGAACATCCAGGTTCTCAAACGGTATCGTCAGTACGTGAGCGTGCACGATGTCGTTGAGCACGGCTGGCGTTGCCTCGCGAGGACCTTCGTAGCCGATTCGCCGGAAATAGGCATCCAGGTCCACATAATCCGAAACGCTTTCCTGCGAGCTTGCGACTTGATCCATGATCGATTGCTTTTCCATGATCCGAACGGATGACTAACTTCCGATGCCACACAGCCCGGAAAGGTTCGCGGCGATTATCGTATCAGCGCTGAGGCTATCGGTCCCATGCCCCATCGACGCTAACTTCAGGCGGAGGCCTGCTGAATTGCGCGACAATGTCGTGCCGCGTTCGCAGCACTCGAAAAACCACTCCTCTCGGTGGTCAAAAAACGTCCTCTCCGGGTATTAGATCGGTAAATCGTTCAGGAACACCCACTTAGGACATGCACGATGATGCCACGTTATATCTCTTTAGCGTCACGCGTGTGTTTTGGCATGGCACGTGCCTGACGTGGGAGATCACTTCCTGCTTAATCACTGCCTCTCGGGCTAGGAGTAGGGAAAGTACTGGTCTCGTAATTGATCTGTTCATTCACCAAATTCGTACAGGACCACTGGTAACATGGATCGAAAACTTCTGCCTCAGCGGGGATTCACGCTGGTCGAACTCCTCGTAGTGATCGCCATTATCGGCGTCTTGATAGCGCTGCTGCTTCCAGCGGTTCAGCAAGCCCGCGAAGCGGCCCGGCGCATGCAGTGCACCAACAACCTGAAACAGATTGGCCTGGCGCTGCACAACTATCACGACACACATCTCGTGCTGCCGCCGGCAACGATCAACGCGGCATGTCGCGGCTGCGACGCGGCTCCCTATCCGACGGCGATGAAGGACAACATTCGTAACATCACCGGTCATCTGCTGATCTTGCCTTTCCTGGAGCAGGGGGCCATGCATGCTCAGCTCGACTTCCGCTATCCCATGGGTCTCGCTTCGCCCGCCGATGGCGATACGCCTCCCGACGCGACCGACGCCGCCGGCAATATGGCCGTGCTGCAAGGAGCACGCATCGATCTGTATGCCTGCCCATCCGATCCCTACGACAAGCTAGGCACCGTCACGTCCGATTGGTACTACAACCAGAACTATGCTCGCACCAGCTACGGTTTCATCGCCAGCGATTGGAACGACTACAACAATGAACTTTATTGGCACGGATCGACGAGCGATTCCAGCAAGCGGCCGGCATTCGGCGACAATGGATCGGCCAAGTTTCGTGACATCACCGATGGCTTAAGCAGTTCGATCTTGATGTGTGAATCACCGATGCAGAAAGAGTCCGACTCGTACGGTCCCTTCTGGGGTGCTTACACGCACACCTACTGGCTGCAAATGTCACGCGGGATTAACACGCCTGCTTCCCCGCCAAATCCACGCCCGTATGCCTGGACGCCGGGCAGCAACCATCCCGGCGGATGCAACGCACTATTCGGGGATGGCTCCATCCACTTCCTGAGCGAAACCACCAAACTCGACACGCTGCGTTATCTCACCCGTATTGGCGACGGTCAGGTTCTGGAAGAGTATTAATCACCAAGGGAAATTAAACGCATGAAGCCTTTTCACGCTCACGCCTGTAGATTGTTTCTGGTGGTGCTTGCCGCGCTCGTTACGTCGACCGCCGCCGGTTGCTTCAGTTCGTCGAGTAGCGGGCCGGAACTTGCCGAAGTCAGTGGTGTGGTCACCATGGGAGGAACGCCACTTCCTAACATTCAGGTTTTATTCGAACCAGAGGCCGACGCCGGCACGTCACGCGGTACGAGTGACGCCGAAGGGAAGTTCAAGGTTTACTATCCGACCAACTCCCTGGGAGCCGTCCCTGGCAAGCATCGGGTTCAATTTCAGCTGATGGATGCCGACGCCGGAAAGGACATCGTCCCGAAACGCTTCGCCGTCGGTTCGCCAGGAATCCCGGTTGACGTGACGGCGACCGGGCCCAATGAGTTCAGCTTCGACCTGGCCCAAAAATAGTAGCAAGCTTTACGAGGATTGCTTGAAGTCAAGAAGTAAAAAAGGGCCCATGGCATTCCTACCATGGGCCTTTGCTCGTAGAGTCAACTAAGTTTTCTCGAGTGTGATCGGAATGTCGTTTTCACCCGAATCGACACTCACGGGGCTGGATGGCGCTCGAAACTTTCGCCACTTGACGGGTGGACCGAGAGCCCGACCGGCTTCATCTTCCTTTTGATCCGGCGGCATGTACATCACCTGGTACTCCCCAGGCTGAACGCCCCCGTTTCCGGCAGTCACCAACGAGTATCCGCCATCCGCGTTGATCTTGCCGATCGCCGGTTTCACCCCTTCGGCGAGCGGACGAAAGACGATACTCCCCCCGTCCACCGTTTCTCCGCCTGCGGTGACCATTCCGGTAACACTTGCGTTGGAATTACAGCCCGCCAAAGCCGTTAGTGCCAACACGCCGATTATTCCCATTGTCCAACTTTTCATGACCTGGTTTCCTCTTAGAAGGATATCGAGTCGAGAACCGATGCGTGCTCTTTTCTGTTCCGGCCCACGCATGCATGCCGCAAAAGCGAGCCCCTCCGGCTCGCTTTTTAAAACCACGACAGAAGTCGACTAGTAGTTGCCGACGACTTCACCATCGTTCATCTGACCCAGGTTGTCATAGGCATCCAGGTTGATCGTTTCAGCCAGAAAGTGCACCGAACCATCGCCGAACAGGAACATGGCTCCGCCTGGATGCAAGCTACCGAAGCCCTTGTCCCAGGAAGCAGGATCACCAGCCGGACCGCCACCGTTGGAAAGATTGATCGGCACGCCGTGCCATGCTTCTCGCAGTGGCCCCCAGTGCGTCAATGCCGTGCCGGAACCACCTTTGGGGCTACCCGCCCAAACCGGGTAGGTTGGGTTCTCGCCATCCGGTGCACCAGCAAGACGACCGCCCCCCGCTTCGCCGATCGCGATCGTATTCGACAAACCATCGGTCACGTCCCGTAGCGATCGAATCGAAGTAATGAATCGGTTAAAGAAACCATTGTCGGAACCATGTCCGTGCCCCAGGCTACCGGCATAGTTCGCCTTCCCGCATTGATGCCCCATGTCGGAACCGGGACGAACTTCAGCGAGCGTATCGGAAGGACAGATGAACGCTTCCAGCACGGTCGCTTCCGGCCCAGGCGTGGTCCACACACCATATTGGTGGCAACCGCAGTAGATCGAGCCCGACTTGCCGGTTGGATCGGGAGGATAGTTGCCAGACTCTTCCAAGATAGCGTCCCAAACGGCCGGTTGTTCGATGAAGGGAAGAATGAACGTTCCCCACGTGTATCCACCGTGACCGGTTCGGCTGCCGCCAGGAGGCAAGTTGCCGTAGGTATCATGAAAGTTATGCAGCGCCAGGCCGATTTGCTTCAGGTTGTTGGAGCATTGCATGCGACGAGCCGCTTCGCGTGCCTGTTGCACGGCGGGCAGCAAGAGGGCAATCAAAACGCCAATAATGGCGATCACCACCAACAATTCAACCAGCGTAAAACCGCGTTGTGGGGAAAACGATCGTCGTGAGGCTAAGACGTCGCGTTTCATGAATCTCTCCGAAAGGAATACGGTGTGAATAGCACGAGAACAAGCATGTAGCCGAGGCAGTTGCTACACGACTAATTATACCTTTTGAAGGAGTTTCCCCTTGAACAAACGACCCTTATTTTGCGACAATCAAAGGTGTTGCACTTCGGTCTTTTGCCTGCCTGAATTGCAATATCATTACCATATCACGCTTGCTATGGTGCTGATATCTAGTTCCATTTGATGAATTGCCGATTCTAGCGTTCAGATATCCACACTTCTGATTCACACGATTTGCGACACAACATCGTAGTATTTTCATCCATGGTGTGATTAATCCTGGCGCAGCTGCTACTGCCGGAGGTCGTCGAGACCGTGAACGAAGAAAACAGTTTCTTTCATTACTTGCCCATTTCCGATCAAGACATGCAGTTCGGCTTCTATGTCACCGGAGGGGGCCGCGGCACCGTCCCGCCGAATGTGAACTATCCACCGGGGCAGCACCCGGGCATCTATCACTTCTCGTGGGAACGAGGACGCGAACTGCCGGAGTTTCAGATCCAGTTCATCAGCTCGGGGCGCGGCGAATTCGAGTCAGCCCCCAGTGGTCGCGTTTCGATCGAGGGAGGAACGCTCTTTCTCCTGTTCCCCGGTGTTTGGCATCGCTATCGCCCCAAACGCGAGATTGGCTGGACCGAGCGGTGGCTGTCGATCCATGGCGAGTTCATGCACCGACTCGTCGAACAGGGGACCATTTCTCCCGACAACGCCTTCGCGAAGTTGGATGCGGCTGAAGCCGACTCGTTCCTTGAGACGTTCGACCGACTGCTCAATCGCATCCATGCCGATCCGCTGCGACATACGCCGACGGTTTGCGCCAATGCCATGGAACTGCTGACATTGTCCATGGAGCACCTACCCACCGTGCAGCGTCCCGCCGCGTCCACATACACCGGTCGCACCAACCCAGTGGACGACCCCATCGTCAATCGAGCGCTCGACATCATCTGGACCCACAGCGACCGCCCCCTCTCAGTCAATCAGTTGGTGGCATCCCTGCCAACAACACGCCGCACGCTCGAACGCAAGATGATGGCCAGCCTGGGGCACACCGTGCTTGACGAGATCAATCACTGCCGACTTTTACGTGCCAAGCGTTTGCTCACCGAAACAAGCCTACCGATTAAGTCGGTTGCCTACCTGGCCGGATTTAGCAGCCAGGAACGCTTCCGTAGGCTAATGGTGGCGAAAGAAGGATGCCCGCCGGGCGAGTACCGGCATCGCGAGCGATCCAACGAGAAGCCGAAGCGGTCGTAAGCCAACCTACTCCCCCAGTTTCCAAAGCTCTGGCTTGGTTTCCTGGAGGATCTCTGAGATTGCCTTTCGGTCGGCAGTGGAGAGGTGATCAAAGTCGCCGCTGGTGTCCTCACCGTCAAGGACTTCCCGCAGCCGCTGCGCGATCGTGGTCTGCATGTTCAACGGAAGCTGATCGAAGGTCTTCGAATAGATCAGGTAGCTGCACGGGTACTTGAACAGCCGCGTCTTCAAGTCCAGGTCCCGCAGCGAGCGTCCCTGGGAGTCCTTGATTCCTTTCGCTTGGAACTCTTCGGCAAAACGCGACGTTCCCGCGACGGCATCGGTCAGGGGAGCTTCGTCGACCATCAACATGTGCCGGACGACCTTGTCGGCCGCACTTTGCACGCGCCGCACCGTCGTGTCGCTCACGTGATCGGCAGGGCGCTCTAGCGCCTCGTTCATCACCTGATCGTGATGGGCCGAACGTCTAGCTTCGTGACTGGCCAGCGTCAGAAAGTTCTGCATCTGCAGTTGATGCTCAAGCACCAGTAGCGCCACGATGTCGCTATGAGGCGTCACGTACTTTTCGACCTGGAACAATTCACTCAGGTCGGTCACGTTCGCCCCGGCCTCACGATCGAGTTCCTCAGGCTTGTAGCGATCTTCCGAAATCACGTTTCCCATGTGTCGCATCGCGCCGTGCGTTCCGGTCACGTACCAACCACCCCAACGCTCGGAAAGGGGGCTCGTCTGGTCCGTATTGAATGTCCCGGAACCATAATGCGGCATTCCACTCGACATCACGTACATCGATCGCACCAGCCCGCCTGGGACGCGCTGGGTACGCGAAGACGCATGGCATACCGTGCATTGCCCCTGATCGCGAACGAACCGTGGCTGCTCTTCCGGTTTTTGCTCGAGCGTGTAAAACACTTCTCCTCGAATCGGGTCGGTCGTCATCACCTCCAGCACATCACCGCGCTGCACCCACCCTACGTACGATTCGTCGTTGAAATAGAGGGCCCGAGGGCGACGCGGAGAGATTTGCTGGAGCTGAAAACTCGACTTCGAATAGACCAGCACCTGTGACTCAGGCGAGATCTCCAACGCTTGGAGGACCGACTTAAGAAAGCCGTGATCCTCGTCGAATTCCAGCGATTGCTTACCCTCGTCCAATTGTTGTTGCACGCGGGCAACCGGGTTGTCGACCGATTTGTCGCTGTAGTTGATGGGCTCTTCGTCGTACGGCTCCTGAGCCGAGAGCTGAGATACGGCCAACAACATCGTCGCTAAAATGAAGATCCATGAAGTTTTCATAGCGAAGCCTGCTTTCATGTCTCTCAGACTACCTCGCGAGCGGTTACCTGGGACCGCCAGAAAATCTGAGTTCGTGTCAGTGGATGACAGGGGAGGGAAATCTCAATCATCAAGCAAACGCTTTATTCTGGACATTATTATCCACTTTATTGGCACGAACGTCAAATGGTGTTTTTCGCCGCTCTTGGAAATCCTGGCGAGTCGTTCATTACGCGGCTATACTCAACGTTCCAGATCGCGGCACCCCCCGGTGCAAATCCCGCCTGACTAACCTTCTTCTTCATGACGAAATTCAATGATGCAACGAATCATTTCATGGACTTTGGTCTTGGCCATCGCGTTTGGCATCGGGCTGGTCCCCAGCATTGCCGCTGCCGCTGAGCGTCCGAACATCCTCATCATGATGGTCGATGACCTTGGGTTCTCCGATTTCGGTTGCTACGGCAGTGAGATCGAGACGCCCAACATCGATCGCCTGGCCAAGGATGGGCTCCGCTTCCGCAACTTCTACAACACCGGCAAGTGCCATTCGTCACGGGTATCGCTCCTGACGGGCTTGTACTGCGATCAAGCCGGCAGCGAGTCCCTCAAGCGTGGCGTCACGATTGCCGAAGTACTCGGCAACGCTGGCTACACCACGGCCATGGTGGGCAAGTGGCATTTGAGCAAACAGCCGACCGACTTTGGTTTTCAGAAGTACTTCGGCCACCTTTCCGGGGCCACCAACTTCTTCAAGGGGGACAACACGTTTCGTCTCAACGGCGAGAAATGGAACGACTTCGATGACGACTTCTACACCACCGACGCCAACGTGAAATGGGCGAAGAGGTTTCTTGCCGAGTCTCTGGAAGAGCATCCCGACAAGCCGTTCTTCCTGTATGTTGCCCATAATGCACCCCATTACCCGCTTCAGGCTCGCGAAGAAGATTTCCGCAAGTACGAAAACCGCTACGGCGACGGCTGGGACAAACTTCGCGCGGCACGTTACGAGCGACAGCTTGAAATGGGGTTGATTCCCAAGCAGTGGGCATTGTCTCCACGGCCCGAGCATGTTCCCGATTGGAGCTCCCTGACCGACGATCAACAGGATTGGGAGCGTCGCCGCATGGCTGCGTTCGCCGGAATGGTCGATCGGGTTGATCAAACGACCGGTGACCTGGTCGCGTTTCTGAAAGAGAAAGGAGTCTTCGACAATACCCTGATTCTGATCTGCTCGGACAACGGGGCCTGTCCGTTCGACCGCACCCGCGGCAAAGAGTATGACACGTGGGACCCACGTTCTTACTGGTGCTATGACACCGGCTGGTCGCATGTTGGCAACACGCCGTTTCGCCTGCACAAGCAGAACCAACATGAAGGTGGTATCTCGTCTCCGTTGATCGCTCACTGGCCAGCTGGCATGAAGACCAAGCCTGGCGCGATCACCGATCAGCCAGCCCACCTAATCGACTTCATGGCCACGTGCGTCGATCTAGGTAAGACCGAGTATCCCGCCAGCTGGCCCAATCGCGAGTTGGAGCCGCTGCAAGGTCTCTCGCTGTCACCCATCCTGGCAGGCGAAACCCGCAAGTCGCATGACTTCCTGTACTTCCATTTCTCCACCAATCGAGCCATTCGGGAGGGTAAATGGAAGTTGGTCACGCATCGTGCTTCGCAGTGGGAACTGTACGACATTGAAAAGGATGGGACCGAGCTGAACAATCTTGCCGATCAGTACCCCAAACGTGTGAAGGAGCTTTCGAAGCTCTGGCATAAGACGGCCATCGAGACCGATCACCTGAAGGAGAAACAGGCTCTGCCCGTCTCGGGCAAGAAGCCACCACTGTTGAACAAAGACGGCACGCCGGCCAAGGACTAGCGAAACATGGCTTGGTTGCCACGGCAGGGGCGGATCGGGTAACTTGTTCGACAAGCACCTCGGCACCTCCTTGCTATCAGGCACAAGTATTCCATGATCGTTACGGACAAAGAAAGCTGGCTGGGAATGATCTTCGCCGTTCATGGAACGACGATGGAATCGATCTGGCCGCGCGTCGCCGTTGTGTTTTTCTGGTCAATCCTGATCACGGTCATCGCTTACACCTTTCCCGAGCAAGCCTATACGCTGACCATGGCCCCGTTTACCGTGGTCGGCCTGGCCCTGGCCATCTTTCTCGGCTTTCGCAACAACGCGTCGTACGATCGCTATTGGGAAGGCCGCAAGCTGTGGGGACGCATGGTCAACGTCTGCCGAAGTTTCACCATGCAGATCAACACGCTCGTCGATGATGCCAACAGCGGGGATGGCACCCAGACTTCCGGCGAAGTCCAACAACAGCGCCTGCACATGGTGCGGCTGATCATTTGCCATATCCACGCCCTGCGGCATCGCCTGCGCGATACCGATGCGGCAACCGACCTGGAAGAACAGCTACCAGGCGACGCGCAGCTCAAGCATGACCTGGCCCAGGACAACGTTCCGGCGGCGATCGCCGATCGAATCTCGCGCCAGATCAATTCGGCTTGGCGCAAGGGGCGACTCGATACGTACCACGTCCCGCTGCTACACAACTGCTTGACGGAAATGATGGGCATCCAGGGAGGCTGCGAGCGGATCAAGAGTACGCCCATTCCGTACACCTACAGCGTGCTGACCCACCGCACCGTATTTATTTACTGCATGGCGCTTCCTTGCGGTCTGCACGACACGGTCGGACCACTGACGCCTCTGGTTGTCGCGCTGGTTGCTTACTTCTTCCTGGGTCTGGATGCCGTGGGGGATGAAATCGAACAACCCTTCATGACCGACGACAATGACTTGCCGCTGCTGCAGCTGACCACCATGATCGAGCGAAACGTCCTGCAGCTTTCCGGTTGCCCGGACGAGGATCTGCCGGAACCAATCAAACCGGTCGACCATTTATTGATCTAACCTCGTGCACCTCCCGCCAAGCCATGCGAACGTTGGAAGAACTTATCGACGAAAGTGATCCTGGGATGCAGCGCATTCAAGAATGGATCGCGGCGGCGACGGTTCACGTCGAGATCCTGCCTCCATCCGATCAGCGCGAACAGGTACTGCTGGATGTGCAGGTCACAACTCGCAGTACCATGGGTGCGATCGCCTACGAAACGGGCGGAATCGTCGTCGATGACGGCTGGCTACGTTTTCTCGGTTCCGGTCATCCAAGTTTCACGCGAACCTTACCGGCATGGAATCAAGGACGTAGCCACGGCTTCTACTTGATCGCGGACGACGCCATCGGCGGGTTCTTTTCCATCAACGGGGGCAAGCTGGGGGAAGACTTTGGCAACGTCTATTACCTGGCGCCGGACGATCTCGAATGGGAGCCTCTTGAGATCGGCTACACCGACCTGTTCCACATCGCAGTTACCGGCGGTCTGAGCGATTTTTATCGCGATCTGCGTTGGACATCTTGGCAGGCCGATGCCCGGCGACTTGCCCGGGATCGCTGTTTTTTCTTCTATCCTTTTCTCTGGACGGCCGAAGGTTCGATTGCCAAGAGTACCCGCAACGACGTCCCGGCATCCGAGGCTTTCGACCTGAAAAACGACCTTTTTCAGCAGTTTTCTGGGGATTGAGGGCAGGCCGAAAAGCCGTCCGCACATCCCTTTTTTAAGATGTCGGGGGAACTTTTTCAGCGTCCTATCCTTCGGGCGGTTTTCGTCGTAAAATGCTCTTTTATGCAATGACTACCGTTAAACAAAGTGTTTCCCGGCTGTCCTGCTAAATTTGCTCTCAAGGAATGGATCATGCCGGAAGGTATCATCAAACGTCTCACCGACAAAGGCTTCGGTTTCATCGACACGGGTCAGAACAAGGACCTGTTTTTCCACCTCTCGAATTTGGACGGCGTTCGCTTCGAGGAACTTCACGAAGGTCAGCGCGTCTCCTACACCGAAGGCCAAGGCCCTAAGGGTCCACGTGCCGAAAACGTGAAGCCTGTTTAGTCACAGATTTCACATCTAGGTTAAATGTCGGCAAAGAAGCGTCCCACCGGCGGGCGCTTCGACCGGCTTACCGATGTCTCAGTCTCTTGTTCGACTTTCTGTTCAAGTCCATGGCACGAGGCTGACGTTCGTCGTGCGCGGAACTAATTTTCTTTCGGCCCATCTGGCCAGGTCAAACGTCTTCGCATTCTTCAAAGCAACCCGCTAGAATTCATGCGGGGTGGCGAAATGCGTTAAGCTGATTTCCTCTTCATCTGTTTCAGTGAATGAAATCTCTCCGGGGATACCCCGGAGCACCCTGAATGGTAAGCAATTCCATCGCTTGAGCAACGATGCGCCTCGCGCATGATGGCTCAAGCCAGACTAGACGCGTTAGCCATTTCGCCACCCTGTTTTCATGCACACGATTCAGTTCTACGCCATTAACTTAGCGGGCGTCTTTGTCGACGGGCCATTTGACGTCGATGCATTGGTTGAGCGTGGCAGCCAGATCCTCTCCAAACGAGGCCGCTGGCTACGTCCCCTCGCTAAACGTCTCGCGAAAACTTTCGGCGATCGTATTCGACCCCGAAAATCGGATGTCGTCTCCTTCCTTCTCGCTGACCAGGGTTTTCGCAACGCTTATCAAAATGGGCGATTCAAGTTCTCGAGTTTGCTCAGGCCCGCCCCTGAAATGGTCGCCCCTGCGGTTACAACGACCTGGCAAGCTCCCCTCAACCTTCGAACGCCGCAAGACCTGTCGCATTGGCTCGACCTCAAGCCAGGCGAACTGGCTTGGTTCTCAGATCGACGCCAACTCGAAGCCAAACAGAATAAGCCGAAGCTGCAACACTACCGCTATCGCCTGCTTCCCAAGCGGCCCGGAGAGTTTCGTCTGATCGAAGCCCCCAAGCCTCGACTGAAGACTATCCAGCGTCGAATTCTGAAAGACATCTTAAACCATTTGCCGCCGCACGATGCCTCGCACGGCTTTCGATGCGGCCGTTCGATTTCTTCCTTTGCCCGTCCGCATATTGGCAGGGAAGTTGTCCTCAAGATGGATCTTCAGGACTTCTTCCCATCGATTCGCGCCGCTCAGGTTCAGGCGATCTTTCGTTCGCTCGGCTACCCTGACTGCGTCGCTGACCTACTCACGGGTCTCTGTACGAACTCCGCCCCAACCGAGATCTGGAATGCGTTGGATCACGCCCCACCGGCAAAGATTCAATACAAAATACGCCGTTATGCGCGTCCTCACCTGCCGCAAGGGGCTCCAACATCACCCGTCCTGGCAAACCTTTGTGCCTTTCGAATGGACAGTCGATTAGCCGGCTTAGCCCGCAAGATGAATGCCTCGTTTACTCGCTATGCGGATGACCTGGCATTCTCCGGCGACTGCGAGTTCGCTCGAATCTGCCGTCGCTTCTCCGTTCACGTAGCCGCTATCGCCATGGAAGAGGGCTATACGGTGCACTACCGCAAGACCAAGATCATGAGGAAAGGAGTGCGACAACGAATCGCGGGAATTGTCGTTAACAAACGACCCAATATCTTGCGGAAGGACTACGATCGCCTGAAAGCAATCTTGTCCAACTGTGTTCGAACGGGCCCCGCTTCTCAAAATCGAGAAGGGCATGATGACTTCCAAAGTCATTTGGCAGGCCGTGTTTCGTTTGTGGAAATGATCCATCCCGATCGAGGACGAAAGTTGCGAGCGATCCTCGAACAAATCGACTGGACCGTGTCGTGATAATAGTCACATGGCGTGTCCTCAAGAGGTAAGCTTTTTCCATATCTTGAAATTTAGCCGACGTCGGCCGGCACGGGCTGGCCATGTCGCTCAGGATTTATCGCTAAAACATCCGCTCGATCCGCCAAGAATGCCTTCCAAACGGATGCAATCGGTTCCCCTTTCGCGTTATAGTCAGTTGCATCTGCCAACGATCTGACGATTCCCCCTTGGGTTCCCATCAATGAAAATTCCCACGCTTGCCCTTTGTCTTGCCCTCAGCTTTTTCTCCCTATCGCGTGCTGCTGACCTATATGTCACGCCCACAGGTGCAGGACAGAAAGATGGAACCGCCTGGGATTCGGCATACGCTGGTGGATCGCTCTCCCAGGTTATTGGCAACTTGAAACCCGGCGATACGCTTCAGCTTGGTGGTGGAAACTACGCCGGCGTGCCGCTCACAATTGATTGTCGCGGAACGGCCGAAGCCCCGATTACGATCCGCGGAGTGGATCGCGGAGATGGCCTTCCCAGGTTCACGCATACCTGGACGATCGAAGCTCCTGGCAAAGGTGCCACGGCGATTCGCCTGGGCGACAAGGCATCGCACATCACGTTTCAAAACCTGCGCATTGATGGCTACCGCACTGGCATCTTTGCCGACAAAGCGGCCGGGACAGAGGGACGCTCGCATCTGGCGTTCGACGACGTCGACGTGCAGCATTGCAGGTATGGGTTCTACCTGAGCGATTGCGATGATCTGCGGCTCGAAGGCTGCGACCTGCTTCGCTACAGCAAACATGGTTTCCGGCTCGAGCAAGGGTGCGATCGTGTCGTTTTCCGCGGCTGCGTGGCTGATTGTTCTCAGGCGGACACCCAATGGGAAAAGCATACCGAGCTTCTGCCGTTCGGTTTCAACGTCAACAGTGGCGGTGCTCCAAACACGCACATCGCTTTCGAGGACTGTACCGCGGCGAACAACATGATGCCGCTGCAAAAGAACCGCTATAAAAACGGGGATGGGTTCGTTGTCGAAGGCAACACGGTCGGAACCACATTGACCCGCTGCCGTGCCATTCGCAATCAAGATGCCGGCTACGACTTAAAGGTCGAAGACGTGCAACTGAAGGATTGCATCGCCTTGGCCAACGGCCGCCAGGTGCGCATCTGGACGACGGCCACCTTAGAAAACTGCTACGTCGGCTACGGCGGCACCGGCATCTGGTGTAACGGAGGACCGATCACCGCGAAGCTGTGCACCTTCTACGACCTGGGCGTTGCCGCGATGACCGACGACCGCGCGAAACACAAGATCACGCTCACCGATTGCCTGATCGCTAACTGCCAATCCACCCAGCGCCAAACGGCCAGCGGCGGGGGAGTTACCTTGGAAGAGACGGAAGTGATCCAGCCGCAAGAGAAGGCAAAACCAGGCGATAAACCTGCCACGCGCCCGGTGCCCCCGTGGGATGGATTTGGCCAGCCACTGGTGCCTGAATCAATGGCCAGCAAAGGCTATCATGCCGTGTCCAACTAACAAGCGTTAACCAGGGAATCTCCCTTCGAGAATAATCGACTCACGCAAAGCAACATAGTCGGAATGGTTCATGTTCAAGACGACAACGGTTGTACGGCCAACCGCCGTCTGGCCGTGAATGTATGCCTGACGAACCTCGAAATGTTCTTCCCAAATGTCGGTTCGCGGATGAAACAACCGTGTCAACTCACCCGACTCAGGATCGAGTCCCGCGATGTTTGGCCCCTTAAAGCTATTGCAGCGAACGCTGGACAACGCCAGATTCTCCAAGTCCATCTCACCGCCATGTTGACGTGCAATCACATGATCGATGGGAAAAGTTAGCAGGTGCACTGCTTGTGGCATGCGGCAGTATTCGCAGACATCGTTGGCTCGCTGACGAACACGTTGGACCAGCCCTGCATCCATTATTTTGAACGGAGCGCACGCCGCGCTCGTGAATGCCATAGCGAGAGTAAATCGGCAACGTGGTTGAGGTTTTCTAGCTCCTCATGTTCAGCTTCGGTCAAGAGACCACCGGCGTTCTTTTCCAAGAGGACCTTTACGCGTCGTTGGTCATCCGCTGAGATCGCGAGCGACAGAATGTGTTCCGCTATCTCTACAGAAAGTTCGCCCGAACTTTCAACGACCCGGCCGAAGATAGCTGCCTCAGAAAATTGCATTGGACCAGCGGGCTGCGAAACGTCACTCAAGAATCTATCCCTTATGGTAAGACTTTCTCAAAGTATACCTTGAAGGACTCTGGAAAGTCCAGAAAACAGGCCCATTAAGCCGCTTTCTGATAGGCAACCGGCGACTGAACAACCTCTTCGGGCACCGCATGCTGCGTCTTCATCGAGGCCAGGTATCGTAGTCGGCCTTGGCGGATCGCTCCTTGCCAGTAGCGGCGGAAAACTCGAAACCGCCACTCCGCCGGCATGGGAAGATACGTGATGGCGAGCTTGCGAAGTCGTTGACGAAACGATTCTTTCGCCTGGCGAAACCGAAGCCATACTGTGTTTCCTTGCAGCCACTCGCGTTCTGCCCATTCCCGGGTGTTGGCAACGTGCATCTCCTTCGACATGAGGTGGCACGAGCGGCACTCGTCTTCGCCGTATTCGATAAGCTCGTCCGAAAGTAGTTTCAAACTCACCTGGTTGCAATGCGATACAAACGATTTCGCGGCAAGACCGAACTGTACGCCGGCCGCCTCCAGTTGGCGACCGATCAGCATTTCGGCAAAGTGACCGAACTCGTCCTGGAAGCCGCCGATCTGTTCCCACAACCTGCGTTCAATCAACGTACCACGGATCGCGATCTTGCACTTCTTGGCGTTCATCCAGTGATGAAAGTCTTCTTCAAAGATCCTCTGTTCAAACCGCGCCACGTAGTTCGCGTTGATGCCGTCACTCGCGCTACAGGCAGCCGGCAGACCTGACTCTTGGACGAAATCGTAGATCTGCTGCAGACAATCGGCGCGTGGAATACAGTGTGATTCCGAGATGTAGAGGTACGTGCCGCGTGCGACCGCCGCACCGAAGTTATACAGGGCATTCACATTCACCCCAGGCCGGTAAATCCAATGTACCTGGGGAAATAGATCGACCAGCCAGGCGATCTCGTCGCGTGACGCCGCGTCGGTCGGCACGATCACCTCGTGAGTAACATCAAGGGTCTGCTGGGTGAAGCCTTTTAAAGAGTCGTACGCGTGCCCACGGTCGTCCGGCAGTGGTATCACCACGGAAATCACTGGATCCTCGACCATTGCTAGCACTTCCCCCCAAATCTATTCGTCTCTGCCTGTCTCTTGCTAAGTAAGGTGGCGAGAGAATAGCGACTGCTTGCATGGGGGGCAATGCGGAAATGTCTGAATCACCTAGACTTCCAAACGACGGGAACAAAAAAAGCCACGCTCACCGAGGCGAGCATGGCTTTCTGTGGGATATCAGCGATTCAAACGAAAACTACTTCGATTGAAGGTCAAAATCGATCGTGTTATTACCGCTTTGAACGTCGGCCGTCAGGGTCGACTTCTCGTGGTACTTCGGGGGCAGCAGTTCGGGGCGGGCCTTGACGACGGGGCCGTCTCCTTCGCCGCCGCTGGAACCACGGGCCGAAAGAATCCGCACGGTATGCGTGCCGATCGTGGCTCCATCGCGCGAGCCGGTAAACTTCAACACATAGTGGCCATTCTCGTCGGTAAAAGCAACCGAGGGGCGTGCATTGGTTGGTTCAAACTGAACCTCGGCACCATCCAGTGGCTTGCCGTCCAACGTGACCGTTCCCTCGACATAACCCAGGTCTGGGCCGTCCGCCTTCGAGCAGCCAATCACCACGCACAAAGCAATCGCGGCCACGATGGCCAACGAGGCGTTCGGTTTTAGAAATGAAGCAACGAATTGCATGAATAGGTGTCTCCGATGGAGTTCTTCAAGATAACTATGGAGGAAGAAAGGAAGATTAATACTCGCCGATTACCTGGCCATCTTGCATGTTGCCCAGGTATTCCATGATGGTGTCGGTCGTACCGGTCGTGTTGCTCGGAATCGTTTCCGACAGAAAGCTGACCGATCCATCCGCGAAAACAGCCATCGCCCCCCCTGGATGCAGGCTGGAGATACCATGGTTCTTGGCTTGGTTCTTGGAAGTCGTCGTCCCGATCACGATGTTTGGCGAAAACAACGTCGTACATAGCGTGCGGTACAGGCCTTGGTCGAAGTTAGCCTTGTCGGGGTGTTGATAGTGATCCGGACCTTTCCCGTTCTTATCACGCGTGGCGAACAGTTCGCTCGATCCGAACCATTCGCGATTCAAGACGTACGCGCGCTCGGCAACCATCAGCGTGTTGCTCGTCCCGTCGGTAACGTCACGCATCCGCGTGTCGCTGTCCTTGAAGAACATCCCGGTCGCCCCGGTCGTTCCATCGCCGAAGTTAGTAGCCTGATTCGCACGCACGTAGGCCGAACTGTTGACCCCCACGTAGTTCGTCTTGGAAAGACCAAGATTCGTTCCGCCAGCGTTCTCGATCGCGCACCCGGCACATTCGCCTGGATCACTGACCGAGGGGCCCGCGTCGGAAGGACATAGAAACGGATCGTAGGTTCCCTGCATGACGGCCTGATTGTTCGTCAGTGCCTGGCTCGGATTCACGCGGCCGACTTGCAGAGCATCGGTAACGTTGCCCAGTTCCATGAAGGGAAGAATGAACGCCGACCAGGTCCAGTGTCCCTGGTTATCTGAGATGCTCAACTCAATGTAACCCGAGGGAAAAGACTGAAAGGTGTCGTGATAGTTGTGCATCGCCAGGCCGATCTGCTTCAAGTTGTTCGAGCACTGCATCCGGCGAGCCGCTTCACGGGCTTGCTGCACCGCAGGCAACAACAGGGCGATCAGTACGCCAATAATGGCGATCACAACCAGCAATTCCACGAGCGTGAAACCGCGACGGCAACTTCGAGAGGTTCGAGTAGTCATGGGGCATCTCATAAAATAAGAATGAAGAGGAAGGATGAAGGTGCGATGGCACCTGATTGGTGACTGGACAAGCAATAGCCACCCAGGGAGCTCGGCCCAACCGACAATTCGTCAGTCAGACAATGAATAAATGAGGAACGAAACGCGTAAGGGAACTTAAGTGTCCCTGTTTATGTTTCGTACGCCCAAATTTTCCCTTACTATCTGATTCTTAGATTTTTCCGGAATTTTACTTTTAGGACGCTTCACGCCACCCATAAGTATCATTTTAGGAAAATCGCTTCAACAAGTTGCTGAGAAAGCATTTACCAAGGACCGATCACCCAATCGAGCGTCGCCAACAGCAGCAATAGAGCGAACGATGCACCTACGGCAAGAATTCTGAGAATCCAACGCTGCCGGGCGGGTGTCGAACTGATTGCCCGCGCAATCCCTCCCGCAATCCCGCCAGCAGCCGCCAACGGAAGGAAGCCCCCCAAGAAGATGCCGTACATCAGCAGCGCGAACATCGCCAGCGGAATGAACGAAGGCCCCGAAACGATGCCCCTAAAGGGAATCGGAAACCGAAAGAAGGTCACCAGCAGGGCCGTGATCGGTAACGAAGCACCGACCGACCAAACTACACCACTGAAGATCGCCCAGCCCAAGGAAAGGGAATCGCTCCTCGCCGGCGACGAGCCTTGCTCCAGCGGAGATTCGTAAGGGTTATCCATTACCGGCCCTGCTTACTTCGATCGTTGGTGAATCGCGGCTTGAAAAAGTGACCTCGTTGCTTCCGCTCTTCCAATATCATAGTCTCCTGACATACCCACCTTATTTCTCCTTCGATCGATAGGGCATTCCCCGTGAACACCATCCCGTACGTTTCGCTGACGCTATTCATCGTGTCGTTCTGCTTTTTGCCCGGCAGTCTGGTGGCCGAGGACGCCTCGTCTTGGAAATCACTTTTCAATGGCAAAGACCTAACCGGCTGGCAGGCCAATGCCCATCCCGAGTCGTTCACCGTCACCGACGGCAAGTTGAAAGCCCATGGCAAGAACGGCATGGCGCACCTCTTTTACGTGGGGGACACCGACCAAGACGTCCAGTTCAAGGACTTTGAACTCGTCGCCGTGGCTCGCAGCGAGCCTGGCTCGAACTCTGGTTTCTTCTTTCACACCGATCGCGAGCTTCGCGGCGGCAAGTATCTGAACAAAGGGTACGAAGTACAGCTCAATAGTTCCGCGAAAGAAAAGAACAAAACGGGCAGTCTTTATGCCGTCGTCCAGGTCGACCAGTCCCCCGTCGACGAGACGGAGTGGTTCACGATCCGCATTCGAGTGCAAGGCAAACGAATCCAAGTTCACGTGAACGACCAGCAATTGGTCGATTACACCGAGCCTGACAACCCCGAGCGTCCCGCCAGCCGAGCCAAGCGACTGATCGATCCCAACGGCGGAGCCCTGGCCATTCAAGCCCACGACCCCGGAAGCGTGTTCTACTTCCAAGAGATCCGCCTGCGCGAACTTTGATCGCGGGGAACGGGTCCATCATGCGAAGAAGTTCCAGCGGAAACGAAAGGGACACGCCATGGAGACCCCCGACAGCCAGGCATGGATCGGCGCGATAGCCGCGACGGTGGCTTCGTATCGGCATATGATCGACGCCACCGTCGCGCAACTCTCCGATGCCGAACTGCATGCCCATCCCGCCCCAGGGATCAATTCGGTCGCGATTCTGCTGCGGCATCTGGGGGGTAACCTTCGCAGCCGTTGGACCGACTTTCTGACGACCGACGGCGAGAAGCCCGATCGTGATCGCGACGCCGAATTCCAAGAGTGGGAAGGGGACCGCGCGGCGCTGTTGGCTCATTTCGACGCCGGCTGGGATGCGTTGAGTTCCGCAATCAAGCAAATCAATCCGTCGAACATCGACCAGCGCATCTTCATCCGTGGAGAACGCCACACAATCCCCCAGGCCCTCACGCGTTCGATAACCCACATCACCTATCACGTCGGCCAGATCGCCATCGTAGCTCGGATGGTGCACGACGGCCCGTGGCATTGGCTAACGATCGCCCCCGGCCAAAGCCAGCAGCACAACCAGCGTACGTGGGGCACGGCATCCAGCCGCAGCATTTTTGAAGATCCGGACGCAAAGGGTGACGCTTCCTCCTAGGCGATTGGGCATAAAAACGTGCACCGATCAAAGCGCCGTATTCGGGCGAAAGTTCGTTCTGTTGCTGGGAATTACCGCGTCACTCGTCACTCCCTCAAACGGCCCCTCTCGCATCAATACCCGCCTACCTTTCCGCTCAGCGACATTTGGGATACGCTTAACAGATAGGAACTCTAACATCCCCACTTCGCCGAAATTGTTGTTCTCTTGATCGTCGTTCGACCCTTTTCCAACAGCGATCCTCCCAAACTGGTGGAACTCTGGAACCATCAGCCCATCAGTCGGGGACTTGCTCAGCCCATGGCGGTGACGCTGCTGGAAGCCCAGGTTTTTGCCAAGCCCTATTTCCAGCCGAAGAACCTGTTGATCGCGGAGATCGAAGGGAAGCTCGCAGGCATGGCCCACTTGGTGCCCAGCGGTCTCATGCTGCCGGATGACCTTCACGCGGAGGTCGCTAATTTGCCGATCGTCTTGGCGGCGAACATCCCCCAAGCGGCCGAGGTGGAAGACGCGCTCGTTCATGCGGCCGAAGCCATCGTTCGAGAAACCTCGGCAACCTCCATCCTGCTGGGTGGAACGACCGAGCCGGGGCCTTTCTACTTCGGGCTGGCAAAAGGAAGTTGCAACCGCGGTACTCTCGTGTCCGATACGCGGATGATTGAATTGGCCGCGCGGCATGGCTTTGGCCAAGCTCGAAGCTGGGGTGTTTACAGTCGAGCTTTGCGAGGCTTTCGTCCTCCGGTCGATCGCAACCAGATTACTGCCCGGCGGTCGCTGAACGTCATGCGGGAAGACGATCCTCCCTATACCAGCTACCGCGATGCGTGCATCTACATGCATCAACATCGCACCCGCTACGCGCTGGTCCAGAAGCAGGACAGCCGCGAACTCGCCCATCTGACGGTCGTTCAAATGGAAGCGTTCAGTCACCTCCGCGGCGTTCGCATGAGCGGCATTGTCGACCTGGAAACGTTGAGCGGCTGCACGCAAGTTCAGGCCCAGTTCTTCCTGGCCGAAACGCTTCGGCAAATGACCGAAGAAGGGACCGCCGTCGTCGAAACCCAAGTTGCCAGCGAGAACGCGATCCTGACCCAGGTCGTCGATACCCTAGGCTTCGAAGCCATCGACGAACTCCGCCTGATGAGTAAACCAATCGTATAAAGTTCCCTCTCCCCTCGCAGGGAGAGGGCTAGGGTGAGCGACTGTGTTTAATTTCAAGCCGTTTGGGGCGTGGTCTGCCATGTTTTTTGTTCTCGAAGCATGGCGTTGAGGATGCACAGTAGCTTTCTCATGCACGCCACGATGGCAACTTTCGCACGCTTTCCGGCGTCTCGCAGTCGACGGTAATACGGTTTAATCTTGGGATTGTGGCGGATCGCTGAGAGCGTCGCCATGTAGAGCGCGGAGCGAACGGTCGTACGCCCTCCCCACGTGGTGCGCACTCCGCGGAACTTGCCGCTGTCGCGATTGATCGGGGCCACGCCTGCCAACGCCGCGATTTGATGCCGCGAGCAGCTGCCAAGTTCGGGAAGTTCCGCCAAGAGAGACAGTGAAGTATGGGGACCGATGCCAGGAACACTTTTGAGCAGATCGTCTTTGGTTCGCCAAACAGGCGTCTGCTGAATGGTTTGCTGGAGGTCGCCATCTAGTTGATCGAGCTGACTTTGGAGCGTTCGAATCACGGCCTTAATGCTGCGCTGGACAAGCTTGTCATCCGACTGTTGGAGGCGGTTCTTCTCCGCCGTCAGCATGCCAATCAATTGTCGTCGACGAGCGATTTGCTGCTGCAAACGCAGCTGTTCTTTACTGGGAATCGGCCGAAACGTGAGGCGAACGGCTTGGCCAAACTCGGCCAGGATGCACGCGTCAATCTCGTCGGTCTTGGCCAACTTGCCGGTCGCGCGAGCGTAGTTTCGTACTTGCCGTGGATTGACGACTGCCACCGGAAGTAATGCGGCGCCCAGTTCACCAACGATGGCTTTCTCGTATCCACCAGTGCCTTCCAGAACGACTCCGTCAATCGAGAGCGACTTCAGCTCTTGAACAATTTGTTGATGGCCTTCCGGCGTGTTGGGCCATTGCCGTACGGCGTCACCGATCGCAACATCAAGTTTGTCTTTCGAGACATCAATTCCAATAAACATCAAATTCGAGCTTCTCCCTTCCTTGCTAATGCGGGCTTGCCAGGCAGCGGCCCCAGCGACTGTTCGGGCTAAATCTCAAAAAAGCGGACCGGTATCTAGCTCACCCACGGCCTCTGACGACCCGAGGGTTATCGATCTCGCGATCCGCAAAGCTATCCCACTCCGTTCGCTACGCTCACTACGTGGGATAGCTTGATTCCAATGTAAATCTAAACAGATTTCAACATACAAGGGTTTCCTGAACGACGCATGCCCAACATCGCCACCCGATGGTCCACGTCAATCTCCTAAGGCCTGAAAGGCCGGCCCTTCGGAAGAAGATGAACTATGTGTGCCCCAGCGCTAGGAACGTTCTTCCGTAGAAGCTTCCGAGAACCGGGCCTCGCGGGGCGAGAGTTCGCCGCCTTGTTTCTCGGTCAGAATGCCGTACAACTCCGGACGTCGGCCGCGGATCCACCGCCGGCCGGTGCACTTATCCAGCAAGCTCATGTCGAGGTCGGCAACGACGATCGAATCGTTCGGCTCAGTCGCTTCCGCCACGATCCGGCCGTAGCAGTCCAGGATCATCGCATTGCCTGTTCGCACTTCGTCGTCGTCCAGACCAATCCCATTGCTGAAAAGAAGAAACAAGCCGTTATCATGCGCGCGGGCCGGCAACCACCGCAGTAGCCACCCGCGTCCTTTCGGCCCGTTAACCTCAGCGGCCAAGCGCTGGGGATCTTCCGCACGTGCGTGCCAGACTTCCGGATCGATCCGTCCCATCGCATGCGGACTGCGCGAAGCGGTTCCGCCGGTTTGATGTGGGGCAAGCAGGATATCGGCCCCTAGCAGTGCCGTCGCTCGGGCATTCTCCACCAGGTTGTTATCCCAGCAGATCAATACACCAAGCTTACAGCCCAGGGGAGAGTCGAAGACCGTATAACGATCGCCGCTGCTCATGTGCTGGCTGATAAAACAGTGCAGCTTTCGGTGGGCATGCACGTTGCCGTCAGGCATCGCCACGACATATGTGTTGTAAAGCTGGCCGTCGCTTGCCCGCTCGATGAGCCCGGCCCCGACGATCATCTGATGCTTTTCGGCCAGCTGCACCAGCGCCACGGTCGAAGGTCCGCCGGGGACTTCTTCCGCCAAAGCATCAATCGCATCGCGGTCGAGATTCCGCACATGCCAGTAGCCGGTCAGGCACATCTCGGGAAAGGTAATCAAGCGCACTCCCTCGTCGGCGGCCGACTCGACGAACCTGGCCACGGTGGCCAGGTTGGCTGCTTTATCACCAGGGGCGTGCTGAAACTGAACGGTCGCGGCGCGGAGGATCATGGCAGGCGTGGTTTGTCGACAGGGTAGGTTGTGCTGATGTGACTGGCCAGTTTAAGTTCCGCTTGCGGAATCGTGTTGCGGATGGCGAGTGGAATCGGATCGACAATTTGCTTGTCGCGGCGGGCAACGAGGTAACTGCGAATGATATCGCTACGTTGGTTCTGCATCAGGTAATGGACCCACAGCCATGCTTCGGCGTAATCGTTCGCGGCCATCTGCTCTGGCTTGGCCAGCGTGGCCAACCGTTCCAGATCCGGCTGCCAGTTGCCCCTTCGCATGCCATCGGCCAGCCAGGGAAGATGCTCGCGATTGAGCCGTCCCGGCACGCCAGCCACTTCGTAGTATTCGGCCAGGCCTTCGTCGAGCCACAAGGGAAGGGTACCAACCGACGAATTGAGATACGCGTGCGTCAGTTCATGCCGCAGATCAGACAGGACACTCTCGGACCAGATCGCATAGACGTAGTACTCACCGCGTTCGACCACAAACAGGGCTCGGCGTCCGTTGAGCTGCGGGAAGTGCTGCTGAGTGAACTCGGCGAACGTCGTCCCATCGCGGAAGATACGGACGTGAATCTTGTCGTTCGAGAATGGAATGCCCAGGTCGTCCCGCAATTCCATCTTCAGATTGCGGACCTCTTGCAGCACCTGGCTATCGTCTTGCAGATCGAAGTCGGCTTCAATCTTCAGCGGAACATCATCGACGAACGTCGGCGGGGGATCATGGATCTGGTTGCTCCACATCGTACAACCAACCGCGAGCCAAGCGCAGCTACCGACCAGCAGTGCCAGGCGAAGTTCGACAAGTTGTTGGAAGCGACCCATCCGTGGTCCTTAGGTTTAGAGCTAGTTACCCAAACTCTTGTTCCCTCTCCCTCGAAGGGAGAGGGGACAGGAAAGAGTTAACCAACCGTTTGAGCATCGATCAGCTGATCCAGCTCTTCCTTCAGTTTCTCGAGCACTTCTTCGTAGCCAAACGCGCCAATCGCTTCGCCACCGCGTTTGAGGTTCACGAAGTTGGGCCCGCACCACAAACCGAGATCGGCATCATCGGTCTCGCCGGGGCCATTCACGCGGCAACCCATCACGGCGATGGTGATCTTATGATCCTTCGCATACTCGGTCAGCTCTTTCACCTTGGCCGCCAGATCGACGAACGCTTCGTTCTCGACCCGCGAACAACTCGGGCAGCTGATGATGTTGAGCGTTTGCAATCCGTAATCGACTACTGTACGAACGCGGCCGGCGGCGATGTCGTCCAGGATCTTGCGGCCTGCTTCGATCTCTTCCCCCTTGCGCGAGTTGGGGACCGTCAGCGAAACGCGGATCGTGTCGCCAATACCGGTGCCGATCAGCTGCTCGAAGGCGATGCGTGTTTTGATGATGCCATCGGGCGGCATGCCGGCCTCGGTGACACCCAGGTGCAGAGGCACGTCGGGGCGCTTTTTGGCGAAGCGGCGATTCACCTCAATCACCTTTTGCGGATCGCTATCCTTCAGCGAAACGCAGAAGCGGTGGAAACCCAGACTGTCGACCAGGTCGCAGTGCTCCCAGGCACTTTCCAGCATCGGCGTGATCGAGTCGTCTTTTTCGTAGAGGGCCAGCTTGGCAGGATCAACGCTGCCGCAGTTCACCCCAATGCGAACGGCACAGTCGTTATCCTTGGCGATGCCAATAAGGTACTCGACCTTCTCCTGCCACGGCTTCTCGCGCTCGTGGTGGTAAAGGTGCCCGGGGTTGTAGCGGATCTTGTCGACGTGGGGAGCGACCAATTCGGCCAGCCGGTAGTTCTCTTGCAGGTCAACCGAAAGGTTGCCGGTGGTTTGCTTGCGAATCTCGGCCAGCGCTTCGGCGTCCTTCTTATTGTCGACGGCAATCCGAATGACGTCGGCACCGGCCTTCTCCAGGTCGGTGACCTGGGCGACGGTGGCATCAATGTCCTGAGTCTTGGTCGCCGTCATACTTTGGACGGCGATCGGGTGGCCAGATCCGATGGTGATGCTGCCGATCGCGACACTGCGCGTCGGATTGCGAACGATTTCCAACGTTGTAAACTCCCACGGTTGAAAGACTTTTGCTGTATTGTCTACAACCGCAGTGGTTTTGGCAACATCACGATTGGTTAGAGCGGTTCTCCGATAGATGGTTTGGCATGAACACCAGCGAGGCAAGATGGGCAAGGCGACCGAAGCAGGCGAATCCTTAAGATTCGTCGATGCAGGTCAACGAAGACCATCGCCGCCGTAGCCCGTTCAGGACAATCCAGTTATCGGCGAGTCGCTCTAAGCTTTGGGCGCTTCGTAAGTGATCGGGTAGGCGTCCCGAACCACCTTGGTCAGGGCTTCGACGAAGAAGTATTCGCCGAACATTACCGACTCGTCTACGCCCAGATCTTTCTCGGTGTGGTACACCCCGTGCTTCAGAATGCCTTCCCAGCCTTCGTCGTTAATGGCCAGGTACTGGGGGGTTACCAACGCGTCGAGCATCGCCAAGGCAGTTTCCTTATACTGCGCCCCTTTCGCAGAATCCTTCACCTGCCGGCTCAGGTCCAATAGGCCCGACGCGGCGATTGCTCCGGCCGAGGTCTCTTTCTGCGCTCCCCACGGAGCTGGCTGGCTCAGGTCGGCATCGAAGTCCCAGAACGGCACCTTATCTTCCGGCAAATTGGCGATCCAGAAGTCGGCGTTTCGCATCGAAACTTCCAGATACTGCTCGTCTTTGGTCAGTTGATAGCACTTCGAGTACCCATACAGCGACCACGCCAAACCGCGGGCCCAGCTGCTGTCACCACGCAGACCTTGGTGGGTGGTTTGCTTCAGGAATTCGCCCGTTTCGAGGTTAAACATCCCTTCGTGCGCCGTCGAACCGTTCTCGCGAACAATCGTGTCGCGGGTAGTCTGGCAGTGATTCACGGCGCGGCGCATCAGTTCCTCGTCGCCGGTTTCGATCGCCGCGTAGAAGATGATCGGCACGTTCATCATGATGTCGATGAACAGCGAATCGTCCGAAACGAAGCTTCGCAGGTATTGACCCTTCTCCTTGAAACGCATGGCGAGCGTTCGCCCGGCCTGGATCAGCACATCGTGCAGGTGCTTATCACCGGTCAGCTGGTACCAGGGGAGGTAAGTGCTCAAGAAGATGAATCCCAGATCGTGCACGTCGCGGTCGTGCTGGCGGTGCTCCAATAACTTCGAGTAGTGCTCGGCCTTTTCGCGCCAGGCGGGGTCGCCGGTCCGCAGGTGAAACTGCCACATCATCCCCGCATAGAAGCCAGCACACCAGTCGGTCCATAACTCTTTGTCATGCCGCCACTTGCCACCTTCCGTATAAATCGGGAAGTAGTCGGGATGCTGCGTGCTGGTCGCGGCAACCTGCTTTTCGGCGAACTGCAGGGCCTGGGTGTACTGCTCGATGCGCTGGTCGGTCATGATCGTGCGAAACTCTTACAGGTTAACGGGATAGGGGCGTCAAGTCGCGTACCGTTATCGGCTATAATGCGATGGTGTGGCTCATACTAGCCCTAGTCCGGCTACCCGAAAAGCGAGTTGCTGAAGGAACGTAAGAAAATTTCGATGTACGACCCTGTCTTTCATATCGTGCTGTTCGCCCCCGAGATCCCCCCAAACACGGGCAATATCGGGCGAACGTGCGTCGCCACCGGCAGCAAACTGTGGCTGGTCGAACCACTGGGTTTTCAGGTCGACGACACGGCTCTCCGCCGCGCCGGCATGGACTACTGGCAGCATCTGAACTGGGAGGTCGTCCCCAATTGGGAGACCCTTCAACAGCGTCTTAAGTCCAATCGCAAGTGGTACTTAACCAAGACCGCCAAGCGTAGCTACGCGACCGTCAACTTTGAAAAGGGAGACGCGTTCGTCTTCGGCTGCGAGTCCAAAGGCCTGCCGCGGGAGCTGGTCGAAGCGAATGACCAGACCGCCATTTCGGTCCCGATGCGTACCGATGTCCGCAGCTTGAACCTGGCTTCAACGGCCGCGGTGATCGCCTACGAAGGAGTCCGACAACTGACCCTCGCCGGTGAATATTCTTTACCCATTGGCGAGTCTCCGATTGGGTAAAGCCCCCCTGAATTGCCAGTCGCAATCCCCGGGGGTGGCCCTCTATGAAGACAGACTCGTTGTCAAGTGTTTTCACCGGTGGTTCCCTTCCTCTATCCGAGCGTTTCCCGTGGTGGGATAGCCCCTGTGGGTGTTTTCGAAGTAAAGGGGAAGGCTGCCCTAACCAGAGACGAGCTTGAGCCCAGGGCCACCTCGAGCGTACCTTCCCGCCGGAACAGGTGAATGCTTGACCAGTCGCTTCTTTCGAAGGATCTCCCAGAGTTCTATCGAGTTGTGGGGATTCCTTAATTTAAACGGCTTGCTCTAAAACGCGATCCGCTTGGGGCGTTTCGCGGCGTAGTTCGTGGTGCAGCCAGCGAACCCAACGATTGGCGACCGCCGCGACCACCACGTTCTTCGGTTTGCCTCGACTCAGCATGCCGGTCGCTAGCTTGGTCCATGGGCCACTTGTTTGTCGAATCAGTCGATGCCCCAATTCGATCAACACAGTCCGCAGGTCGGGGTTGCCGGCCTTGATCAGTCCTGCATCTGCCTGACGTTGTCCACTGCTGGCATTGCGAGGCGTCACTCCGCAGAACCGAGCCAGTTGCTTGCCACGCGTGAAGCGATCGAAGCGACCGATCTCGGCGCGAAGCGTAACCGCCGTCACCAGCCCCACGCCGGGCATTGTCAGAAGCTTCGCAACGACCGGATCGTCTTCGACCGTGTGCCTGATCTTGGCTTCCACAGCACGGATGCGACGCCCCAGGGAAGTCAATTCCTCGAGGTGGTCTTCCACAAGCCACCGGTCGCTTGGTGCCAAGTCGTCTGTTTCCTGCAGCCATGTGAGCCACTTCTTCGTCCAAGGCGTGCCGCCCGGTGAAGGCACCCGGTTTTCTCGTAAAAGCCCACGAATCCGCAGTTTAACGTCCCGCCGCCGCCGCACCAATTGAGCCCGATGGCGGACCAGGCGTCGCAGTTGCCGCGTTGCTTCGGGGGCCAGCCACACGCTCGGCAGGTAATTGACGCGAGCCAGATCGGCCAGCAGTTGGGCATCGGCCAGGTCGGTTTTGTCAGGCGAACGCTTCATCCGTGCGACGTAGCCTGGATGAGCCAGCTGCACCGGCAAATTGCGATGGGTGACCAGTTCCTCGGCCAGATCGGCCGCCCCGCAACAGGCCTCGATCGCCACGCGTTGCGGCGTGCCATGCTGCAACGCAAAGCGGGCAATCAAATCAGCCTCATTCCGCACCGACCGATTCGCCAGCGTCCGCCCTTCCGAATCCAAAACACACACCTGAACCAAATCCTGATGGTAATCAAGCCCGACGAAAGTTGGTAAACTAGACATCGCTCGTTGCTCCTTTTGGGTTTATGGGTTACTAACACACTCGTAGTAAACCCTAGGAGCAACGGGTCTTCATCCCTATCCAGAGAGATTCCTCTCTGGGTGGCCGCAGGCCACAAGCGGCTCGTGAGTTGAGCGAAAGCACGAAGGAACGTTTCTATCATCAGTAAACCTGATGCATGAGCCGCTTGTCGGCGATGCCGACCCAGGCGGAAAGAAACCGGCTCCTCCCTTCGATTTACGTTCGCATCCTTCGCGGATTGATCTTCCCTGATAGCTGGCTTTTGCTGACAATAGCCCGCGACCCGAAATGATCCATCGGCCACGCATCGCAGGGAGGCGAAATGAGGCCCAAGCTTGTTGTTGATTACGTCGTTTATTTGATCGTTCGCCTGTTCATCTGCACGGTACAGGCAACGCCCCTTTCGGTCTGCGCCCAGGTTTCCAAATGCCTGGCCTGGCTGGCAAGCGACATTCTGAAGATCCGCGGTAACCTGGTTCATTCGAACCTGAAGAATGCCTTCCCAGAGATTACCGTTGAAGACCGGAAGAAGCTGGCCCGCCGCAGCTGGTACCACTTGTGCCTGATGGTCTGCGAGATCGCCCACGCGCCGCGCAAGCTGCACGATACCAACTGGCACAAGCACATCCAGATGAAGGACATCCACATCCAGATCGAGCAGGCCCTCGGCCGCCGCCCGGTGGTGGTGCTGCTGGGACACTTCGGCAACTTCGAGGTGATGGGCTACTGCACCGGCATGCTCGGCTTCCCCACCTACACCGTGGCCCGGCCGCTGGACAATCCGTTTCTGCACAAGTACCTGGAAGAGTTCCGAAGCAGCACCGGCCAGATCATCCTGCCCAAGCAAGGGAGCGCCCCGTACATCGAAGAGGTACTCAACCAAAACGGAACGCTGGCCCTGTTGTGCGATCAAAACGCCGGCGCGAAAGGATGCTGGGTCGAATTCCTGAACCGCCCGGCCTCGTACCACAAAGCCATCAGCGTCTTCTCGATGACCAGCGGCGCCCCGCTGGTGTTCCTCTACATGCGCCGCACCGGCGGCCCCATGCAATTCGAATTCGGCGTCGAAGGCATCTACGACCCCGCCGAGTGCGACGAACCTAAAGGGGTCAAAGAAGTCACCCAGTGGTACAACGAAATGCTAGAGCGCGTGGTACGCCGCGACCCAGACCAGTACTGGTGGGTGCATAATCGCTGGAAAGACGACCGACCGGCGAAGAAGCGGGAGAAGGAGAAGAAGCGGTTGGAAGCGGCGCGGGTGGCTGCGGCTGCTTAGTGGAACTGAAAAACAATTCACCCATCAGAATTGTTCTTGCTTATTTGCTGAAAACATCGTATCACCAAGAAACATCCCCACTAGCAAATCGTCAAATTCATATCGTTTCTCGTCGATTGCTCAGATGCGTTTAAAGCAGATCATGCACCCGTGACGAAAACAGGGTAAACGGAGTTTCGCATGACGCTCATATATCTACTATTTGGAATGCTTCCACTTGCGATGGGATTTGCAATGTTCGCAGTGTTTTCTGCGTACTTTCCTAAATCCTAAAGCTTTCGCTTCCTTGTGTTAATCGTCTTCTTTCGGACGACTCTGCCAACCACAAGGGATTTCCCTTCTTAACAAATTTGAAGGTTCAGTGGCAGTCGTTTGTATTCCTACGTGTTCACTGGCATGATATGCTATCTTGCTATCTTGGCGGAGCTTGTGCAGTGCAATCGGTACTGGACGGTAAGTTCTTACGGGCTGAATTATGTATTAGGAAAACGAATAGATGAGATTATCGCACCTGAAAGCGGTAGTATTTGGGGCACTCGTGTTTCTTATGGCCTGTGAGTGCTATGCTCAATCGCCGATAGGAAATGAATCGAGCATCTTTCACGCCGACTTCCGCAGGCGATCACTCGAGTCGCGTTATTGGAAGGTAGCGTACCATCCTCCGTTGGTCGACATGACTGATAAAGAGTTTGAGCAACTGCTACGAACGGGTGCGGAAAATGAAGTCGAAAAGCTTATCAGTCTTTTTGCAAAGCCCTTTGCAGACATCCCGATCCCTGAGGATGATTTTAAAGCCTTACTGCGCCAGGCAATCACGAACGCAAAGGGATACTCCGAGTCCGAACTAATCGAAGTAAATTTCGGCATTTTGGAAACCAGTCATTGGGCCGATGGTTTCGGATATTCCGCTTCAGTAGGGAACGGGGTTTGGGAGCAGATTACATTTAATGATTCGAATGAGATTGCCGTCGTAACACGAAGTGTCGATCTTGGTGGCGGGGAAACGCATAATGAGCCCAAGTTGACTTACGTCCCCTACGTCGCTTTGGGTCTTAATCGTTCGTGGGCGTATCTCGATTTGCAATCGACTCCATCTGAAGCGGACATTGATCTCAACGTTACAAAAGGAAAGACTCGAGTTAAAAAGTTTTTGCGACCCGGCGCATATGAAATCGAGGCAGCAAAAGAAGGCTTTGTAACGCAGCAGAAGAAGATCGACGTTCACGGCGGTAATGCGTATGAGATTAAATTTGAGCTGGATAAAGTCAAAGTTGACGAAACGGAAATGAAATAGAGCACTTGTCAAACATGCTTTGGGTAGGTTGGCAGTATGGTTCAACTTAGGGTTTGTCTTTGTATCTTCAGTGGCTTGGTTTTCCTCTCTGCATTGGTTGTTTCTCTCGGCATTTTTGCGGGAATGTTTTCGTCGGGAGTCGCGGACGCACTCACGTTTGACGACCATGTCGAAAAGGCGATAGAAATGCGGATGAGTCTCTCTTCGTCACTCTATCAGACAACTATTGTCGTAGTCGCCTCGATCTGGGGTATCGCGATCCTCAAGAAGAAAGAGACCGTGGGACTATTGGAATCCCCCATTGAAATGCTCATGTTTTGGTTTGCGAACGTTACTTTGCTTGTAGGCATTATTTCTCATTTCGTATTCTCGTTTGAAATGTCGCAAATAATTCTCTACTCGGGTAAGTGGCAGAACTCGGTACCAGATATTGCTCAGTGGGACGTGATGAACGCTTTCATCGCGCAGGTTGTCGGTGTCTTTGGTGGACTCGTGTTAGTAGGGCTTACTTTTACAAGCGGTAGATGGCTTAGGGCACCTAGCGCGACACCGGATGATCATTCCACTGACGAAAATGGTCCTGACGAAACACCTCAAGAGCCAATGACCGAAGTATCAGCGGAAGAACCGGCGGACGCTGAAGTTTCAGACGACGAAGTTCATCAGTAACGATTCTTCGAGATTGAACGGCAACCCAACTGACGAAAAACTGGCCGCAGTGCAATGCGGCCTCCATCACGAACCACTTGTCTCTTGAACACCCGAAACATGAAACCAGTCCGGATCAGGCTGGGTTAATCGTGGAAGCCACGGGACCTGAACTCCTTCCACATAATAGTGTACTCGACCAGTTCTAATCCACTGCCCGACGGCATAGGTCACGCTTGACAGGGTTCCTACGGATGTAGCCCCGTAAGCTGGGTCTAGACCCAGCGATTACACACCGGCAGCAAGCATGTGATCCGAACCCCAAGTCGAATCACACCGCCGTTGGCGCGCCTTGATACGGGCGGCAAATGCTGGGTCTCGACCCACCTTGGGATGCGTGTATCTGATTCGCACTGGCCGAAGGCCAGTGGCACACGGGGCCAGGTCTTTGCCCGCCAGTGCCACTCGCCGCGAACCTGAGATGGTTCGATTCTCGGCATTACGCTTACGCAGTCTGCTCGGCATGTTTTCCTTCGGCGAATTCTTCGATCGCCTTTTCGCAGAATGCCGGCAGGTCGTCGGGATTCCGGCTGGTAACCAGACCTTCGTCGCACACGCATTCCTGGTCGACCCAGTTGGCACCAGCATTCGTCAAATCGGTTTTGAGGCTCGGCCATGACGTGACCTGACGGCCTTCAACGACGCCTGCTTCGATCAGCGTCCAGGGACCGTGGCAAATGGCCGCGACCGGCTTATGCTGTTTGAAGAAGTCGCGGATGAAGCTCACGGATGTTTCGCACATGCGTAGCGAGTCCGGGTTGGCGACGCCGCCTGGCAGGACGAGTCCGTCGAAGTTTTCGGCCGAGGCTTTTTCGACGTTCAGATCGACCTCGAACTGGTCCGCCTTCTCGTCGTGGTTCATCCCTTGAATTTTTCCATTCTTGGGTGAAACCAGCACGACTTCAGCTCCCGCCTCTTGGATGGCGTCCCATGGTTTGGTCAGTTCGACTTGCTCAAAGCCATCGGTGGCGAGAAATGCAATTCGTTTACCCTGTAGTTTCTTAGACATGTTCTTCCCTTTTTTTTCATGAATGTTTGATTGTGCCTGTCGCGGTCGTCGTACGAAACGCAATGGCGTGCCTCGCTCAGCATGGTCGTTGAACAACCAAGCCTGTTCGCCGCGTTAGACAGAACGGCTGAAAGTGGCTTTCCAGCCGAGAGGGACAATATTCGTTACTATTGATGCAGATTGCGCGCCAATCATTTGAGACGACAGGCGAACCATTGAGCCAAAAAGATGGAGACCGGCATCTTATCTGCCTTCAGCGACCGATGAGCTTTCACACGAGGATGCGTAGAAACGAATGGGACAGAGGCCAGTGGCAAATGGTAGGATGAATTCATCCATCGATACGATCCCCAGGCCCGCACAAACACCATGCAACGTCTCGCACGACTTCTGGTTCGGATTATCGTTATCCTGGTCGGGGGCATGTCCGCCGCGGTCTTCGGCGCATGTCTCGGCGGGCTGGTGGCCTCATGGTTTGGGGGTGGGCTGTTGGTGTGCCAGTTGTCGGCGATCTACACCGGCGTGGCCGCAGGGTGCCTGGGCATGGGTGGGGGGACCCTCTTTATGGACGAGTGGGAGAAGCGGTCCCCGGTGGTGACTCTCGATCAAGTCGTCGATTGGTGGCACTGGTGGAAGAACCTTCTGCGTGACCCCCTGCGGGGCGATCGCTTTCTCGGCAAAACGGCCCAGCCCCACGACTAGGCTCTTCCGTGGGCAAGTGTTACTTCAAAGCATCGACGCGCACCAGTTTCATGATCCGCCCTGCCACGTTCCAGTCCTGCACGTACAGGTTCCCTTCGGCATCCCAGAACGAACCGTGCGTTCCGCTGAACACGCCTTCTACCCATTGATCCTGCGGGATGTTGTAGTTGCGTCCCTTGGCTGGGTCGGGGTTGTTGCCGAGCACCGCGATGATGGTGTTCGTTTTGTCGAGCACTACCAACCGGCCGTGCAGGTCAGGCACCGAAACGAAGTCTCCTTGGATCGCCACGGCAGTCGGCATGCCCAGGCCGGTGATCACTTCTTCGATGAACTCACCGTCGAGCGTGTAATGCAGCAAGCGGCCTTTCGGCTGGTGGTTGCGATCGCAGATCAACAGTCGGTTCGGCTCGTAGCGCGTGTCGAGCGTCATGCCGTGAGCCGTATTGAACTGCTTCAGGCCATTCCCTTTTTCACCGAAGTGCATCACGTACTTGCCATCTTTATCGAACTTGAAGATGTGATTGCTGGCGTAACCGTTGGACAGGTAGATATCGCCGTTGGCAGCCACGGTGATCGCGGTCGGGTTGAACTTGATCTTGCCCAGGCCGGCTTCTTCCGGCAGCGGCAAACGCAAGACGACCTCGCCGGTGTGGGCGTTGAACTTGATCCCTTCGGCGTCGTTGTTGCGGGCACCGTAAATGAACTCGGCGTCTCCTTCGGTGCGAATCTCCATGTCGTGGATGTTCGAGTAGTCCTTGCCCAGGTAGCTTTGAATGACGTTGCCATCGGGCGAAAAGACGAAGACGCCTGCCTTGGCGCTGGTGTAGATGTTGCCTTCTTTGTCGATCACCACCGACCCATGGCACGGGCCGATCGCCGATTGGCCATCGGGTCGCAGACCCCAACCAGGAACCGTGTCGAACGTCATCAGCCCGCAACCCATCCGAACCGGCGGCTGCTTCTCCTGGGCGACAAGCGACAAAGCCATGACGCAGGTAAGGACAAGGGCGACTGGCATCGAAAGCAAACGCATGATGGGAACTCCGAGATGACCTGTTCGGTGGTGATTGGGGGGAAGCGTGCCGCAGCAGCACCAAGGAAAGATGGCTGACCGCGGCAAACAGAAAAGGGCAAGGCAAGGTTGTGAGACCCAACGGCCACGATGCGGCCACCCTCCTAAAAGCGAATGGCAAATCGGGCATCGCTGCGTCTGGTACCAGCATAACACGCCAAATTGCGTGTTGTATCACCTGTCTAGAAAAATTTTTGATGCGGGCGTTGAAAGAGGTACGCCCATGCTCCGTGGAACGACTGCACGGTGCCGGCGCAGCCGCAGGAAGGGATTGAGTACTTCAACGAAGCGACGCAGCGGCGGTTCCAAAATCCATTGGCAATCGTCGTGATGCCCGGCCAAGCACCCGCCTAACGACTATCACTCGCCCTTGGATTGAAGCAGCACAAACGCCGTGATAAATCCAATGACACTTCCAAACACACCAATCCACGCGAGAACGGATAAACATCGCGTCAAGTAAATCGACCAAGGCTGCCAGACTTTAAATTCCTCGTACCCGACAAGTGGAAGAATTTCTTCCACCGAGTTTGCCGTGATCGCCCCATGTTCCGTGGCGTTATCGCTATCTGGCTCAGGAATGACGACGCCTTCCTGATTCTCGCCGCTCAAAATCTTCGCGATGCTAGGCTGAAGAACGAGTCCTTTCGCTTTTCTACCCTGGACCGGGTCGGGGTAGGTAAGAAAGGCAAGGAAGAGAAGGTATATCACGCCAAATACAATAAAGCTCGCGGCGAAAAACTTCATTCGACTCTTTTTACGAGCCTTCGAGATATCCTTCCAAAATTGAAATCCCCAAATCAGGATGATGGCCTGAACGACGGACGTAATGACCCCTACAGCCACCCTGGATGGCCATAGCGGTCCGACTGCCACGATGATGTCAGCCCACGGAGACAAGATTGCCAGCTTCGCGATCCACGAAGTAACACTCTTAAAGTTGGTAATAAATTTCCAAAAGTCATCCACAAGCTATAGACCTAACATCATTGCAGGACAATAGACACGCTTGATCTGTCGACCTTTATCAGATGCGGACCAGAAGATTTTTTCGTCCCAGATGGTTCCTCTGACCATCTCATAAAGTACCAATACTTGCCAAACAACGGCACATCGTCCCGTTGAACTACCATCTCCCAAATTGGTTTTCGTCCTTCGAGTTTGGCTAGTGTCGGTTCCAGCGCATGCATCATCCACAGTTTGGAGCCCGTGGGAATCGTCGTAATTTTGACGGTAAAGGTCCCGGCAGAGACGGCTGGCCGCGCTGACAACCCGCGCCAACTGGCCATTTCTTTGGAAGCCATCGTGAACGTGGCGTTTAGCTGCTGGTCGACTTTGAATAAATCTTTTTGCGTCAGTTTGCCGTCTTTCAGTTTGTCAAAGGCTTTCTCGATTTCCGCATCCGCCGTCGGAAGAACCTTATTCCAAATTAGACGATCCTCTCCCTCAAAGGGATATTGACGGAGTACCTCGACTCGCATTTGGCTATCGAGCAGTTCGGCCGCGAGGCCCATGTTCTCGGCGGGAGGTGGAGGTGGAGGATAGATCTGCGCATTCCCGAAGATCGCGGTGAGTTCTCCACCTTCTTCTCGGAAAACCGGCTCGGCGACTAGGACGTCTCTTGCCTTAACGCTCTTTTCCGCCACTTCCTTGAACTGAGCGTAGGACTCTTGGCTCGATGCGAAAGAGGCACACCAAAGACACACCACCAGGGACATCAGCATGGTGACAGGGCGTGGGACGAGCATGACAGACCTCAACGAGAGCGGAAACGTGCAATCACACAATGCGAAGATGTCTTGTTCTACAGACAATAACGCAGTGTAAATTAGCAGGTTCATCGCCAGAGTCAATCAAAACCACTCTACCAACGCCATGACAATGATACTTGTATATTGCTCTATTGCGTTGTTAACTCTCCATCTAGATAGGTAACGATTTATTGACGTCTGCGCATCCAATCCGATAGGGGCGACCAAAGGAAGTCCCGGAATTCGTGGCAAAATGGCTGGCAGAGGCATTCGATTTAGGGCGCAGACATCAATAACACTCTCTTCCTAGTACATGTACAATTCCGCGTTGCTTTCCGTTACGCTGCAACCGACGGTAACCACCACCAGTGGATGCCTTCACGACACTCGCCAGGCACAACATCAATGGCACCCGTTCTCAATTTTGAAGAGAAGACCAACCACGGATGACACGGATGAACACGGATAGAAGAGAAATGGTATGTGGGTGCCACTGCCGCCCCCGGCAGTGCGAAGTTGGTACACGTTCTCGATTCATTCCCTTCCGTGATATCCGCGTCATCCGTGGCCAAAAATTTTTTCCGCGCGCACTATCTCACTGAAGCGCTAGTCCTCTAAATTGCACGTACACCCGACGAAGCAACCGCGCTTCCCGGGTGCCGTGCCCGCGTTCGCGTGGGCCTGCAAACCTTCAACACACACGAAAAAATCATGTCCCATCAACACGCCTCACAACCTGAAACGCACGGAGTGAACGCATCAGCGCACGCTCCGCAGGTTGCCGTGCGCGAGGGGAATCGGCTTCTCTGCCCCTGCTGCGGAGAAGTGTTGATGGTCTTGCAGGAAGAGCCGGCCAACGAGTCGCAGCCCAAAAAATTCTGGCCGCCGAAGATGGCCCCTCCGAAACGAACGCCTCGCCCACAATCGGCCACGCTCAACGAAATCATTCGTCGGCAGGAGGCCCAGGAAGAAGCCGCGTTTCAGGCTGCGATGGCAAAGGACGTTTCCCACGACGAGCCGCCTGTTGAAGCGTTCGACCCCGATCGACCGCACTACCGGGCCGACAGCATCGTGGTCGAAATCGATCCGGAAATCAACGCGTACGAGTTCCCCGAAATCGATCCTCCCCTGGTGCCCAATGGCTTAACGCCCAAACGTTCGCGAAGTGACTCAGGCGAATACCGCGAGCCCCGCGAACGCGACGCCGTGACGCGTTACGAGGAACGAAAACGGTACCGACTGCGGCAACCGCTGCGCGAACCCCTCACGTACGAAGCCGCCCGATTGTACGCGTGGATGTTCTACCGCATGAAGAAGCTTAACCTGCAGTTGATCGAGGAGATCACCGCGAAACAGGCCGAGATCGACGCGTTAGAAGAAGAACTCAACGCACCCGTCGAACAGGCATCGAGCGAAGAACAATCCGAAAGCGAAACGCAGCCCCAAGTAATCTCCCGAGCCGAAACCAAGCAGATCATCACACCCACACGACGCGAACGCGTGCTTCGTGCGATTGAAAAGCGTGTCCACGCGGACATGGCGTCCGCGATGGAAACACAACGAGTCGAAACGGCTAACGAGCGTGGGCCGCCGTGATTGTGTCAGCCCCTAGGGGGCGGCGTAAGAAACTGCGTAAGATTCGTTCCGAGACTATCGCGAACGTCGGCCGCGCATGCGCTTCTATCAAGCGAGAAAAACCCCTCACCCTGGCCCTGTCCCCTCAGGGGCGAGGGGACAGGAATGTGCGCGCTCATATTGTTGAGCCGTCGCAGGAAAAACGCTTACCGAGGAAACGCGATGACCTTGGCTTCGGTCGTGGGGGTCGTTCCCTCTTCCTGAACCATTTCATACAGAAGTTCGCGCGTGACGTCGCAGTCGCGGGGTTCGCTTTGTTCGACGCGATCGCTGACCAAGCGTTCGGTCGTCTGGCCGGTGATCAACACCGTGTCGCCGATTTCGGCCTGGCTCAATGCGTAGCGAATCGCTTCTTTGCGGTTGGGAATCACGTGTGCTTTGGCCGGTCGGGCAAAGCCGTCGATGATGTCGTGCACCACTTCGTTTTGCGAGGTGCCACCGGTTCCGCTCATGGTGATCAGCGAGACGTCGCTCCCGCGTTCGGCAACTCTTCCCAGTAAAGGGCGATTCACCCGGTCGCTCGATTCGTGAGCACCCAGCACGCAGATCAGCCGGCCGTGGGTTACTCGGCGAAGCGTTTTCAAAGCGACGGCCAGTCCGTCGTGGGTATGGGCCTGGTCGATGAAGACGCCGTACGACTGGCCGCATTCGATTCGCTGCATCCGGCCCGGCAAGGTCTCGACCGACTCAAGCCCGCGAACGACCGTTTTCAGATCCACTCCATAAACCAGGCACACCGCCGCGGCAATCAGGCAGTTGTAAACGTGATGGTCACCAATCATCCGCGTACAGACGGGCACGCTTTGGCTACCGGCTGTCAGCATGAACGTTTGTTCGCTCTTGTGGCGTTCGACCACCGAAGCGGTGATTTCGCCGACCCCATGCACGGCAATCGACAGTGAAGGGACTTCCGCCTGGTTCAAGAGCCGCACGCAGTTCGAGTCATCCCCGTTGAAGATCGCGACGCCTGTGCTGCGGAGGTATTTCAGCAGCTTCTTCTTGGCTCGGTAGTAATTGCGGGCCGAGCCGTGCAGTTCGATGTGATTCTGGCGAATGTTGGTGAACGCGGCGACGTCCAGCTGAACGCCAGCCAGATGCTGCTTGACCAGACCTTCGCTGGAAGCTTCGATCACCGCGTGAGTGCAGCCGTTGTACTGCATGCGGGAAAGCATATCGGCCATGATGGCCGGGTTGGGCGTGGGGTGGCCCCACGATTGTTCGTCGTAGCCGTTGTCGAAGCCCAGGCTGGTCAGACTGCCGACCTTGGCGCCCGCCTTTTGCAAAATGGCTTTGATCAGCAGGCAGGTGGTCGTCTTGCCGTTGGTGCCGGTGACGCCGATCACCTTGATGCGGTCGGTTGGCTGATCGGCCAGGGCATGGCAAAGCTGTCCGTATGCCTCGCGGCTGTCTCCGACCACACACACCGGCACGCTAACAGGGAGTGGTTTTTCGGAAACAACCGCAGAGGCACCGCGCTCGATGGCTTCATCGACTCGATCGTGACCGTCTTCTTGGTCTTCGCAGATGGCAATGAAGACCTCACCAGGCAAAACGTGTTCAGGCCGGGCACAACAGGCTTTGGCGAAGATGTCGCTTCCGCCGAAGAATTTCGCTTCCGGTAGCAAACTACGAAGCGATACTCCAACGCGAGAAGTGATTGTCTGCGACATCGTTGGCCTCCTTGCCAATTTTGGGCGCGAACCGTATGAGAAAAACCTCGAATCCATCCGAAGTTGATACGCAAACGACCTGTCCTGGTTCTTCCTGACCGGGGACATGCCTAAAATAGGCTTGTCGCTTGACGTTGCCGCTAATGTTTTCCATTTCCGCTCAAGAGTCAACCCGACTTTGCCGACATCGCCCGCAGGCGATGTCGAGTTTTCAGTGTGAAGTGTTCAGTTTTCAGTAAGAAAGACCCCAGTCGGATTCCTTTTCTTAATGAAAACGGAACACTGAAAACTTCCAACTAAGTCAAAACCAGCGCTTCCCACCCCATGGAAGCCCATCCACCAACCTGCTCTGCTAGCAAGCCTGATTACCATGCCTTCCCAAGATTTTGATTTGGATGAACTGGCCGCTTATCTTCACCTGACACCCCCTCAGGTCGAAAAGCTCGCCAGCCGCGACGATATTCCCGGCCGCAAGGTCGCTGGAAAGTGGAAGTTTTCCAAAGCGGACATCCATCATTGGCTGGAGCATCGGATCGGCGTGTTCGACGATACCGAGCTGGAGCGCGTCGAGGGGGTGCTCGATCGGCACGGCAAGCACGAAGAGCCGGTCCGAATCTCGGACATGCTGCACGAAAGCACCATCAAGATTCCAATCACCAGCCGCTCGCCGCGCAAGGTGATCACCGAGATCTGCGACGTCGCGATGCAGGCCGGTTACCTGTGGGACGAACCGAAGATGATCGACGCGGTGCTGCAGCGTGAAAGCATGCATTCGACGGCGCTTGACAACGGCGTGGCGCTGCTTCACCCGCGGCGGCCGCTGCCGGCGATCATTTCCGAAGGCTTTCTGGCGATGGGACGCACCTACCAGGGAATCCCGTTTGGTGGCAGCCGGGGGATTTTGACCGACGTTTTCTTTTTGATTGGCTCGATCGACGATCCCTCGCACCTGCGAACGCTGGCCCGGCTCAGCCGGATCATTAACGACAGCACGGTCCTCGAAGGGATTCGCAAGGCTGATCACGCCGACGAGGTACTCGACCTGATTTGCGAACGCGAGGACGCCATTTAGGTGGAAGCTGCGAAGCGACAGATATTGATATCCGGCGACCTCGATTCCCAGGAATTCGACGGGCTCGCTGCCTGGCTGAGCACCTGGCCCAGCATCGAGCTGCACGCCGAAGAAGCCGCCCCATGGGTAGCCAACTTCGACCTGATCCTGCTGTGTGCGGCCCGGCCTGGCCGCTTTTCGGCAGCCGACGTCGAGATGCTTCGCCAGCGAAACCCGTTGGCCCAGTTGATTCAGATTTTCGGTCCCTGGTGCATCGGCGAGGCCCGCACCGGTCCCGTACCCGATGGCATCCAGCGGATGGCCTGGTTCGAGTGGTCGTACCGCTTGCCAGAAGCGATCGAAGGCCTTTCGCCCGTCCCGGCGACGTCTTCGCCGCAAGAACAGGCATTGGCCTCGCTTGCGGAGGTATCCATCGACGGCCCTTCCGCGGCGGTCGGAATCTTGGCAACCACAGCGGCCGACTATGATTACCTGCGATCGGCCTGTAGCGCCCTGGGGTATTCTGCCAGGTGGCTTTCGACCGAAGAGCCGACCAAGGCGAACGACCTGGACGCCCTGGTAGGGATCGTCCCCGGCACCGATGGGGCGGAATTCGCCGAGCTATGCCGTTGGTTCTTGGCGATTCCGGCGGCCGCCAAGATCTTGTGTCTGGGAGCTCCCTCGTGGGAAGACTGGCAGAAAGCTCAATCTTGCGGCGTTACGGCAATATTAGGGCAACCTTTCCGCCTGGCCGATCTGGCGACGCTGCTCAAACCGCAGGCAGATTGCGGCATTTTGCCCCTCGTCAATCGGCCGTAAAGCCGATAGGATGAGGAGTTCGACCAGCGGTATGAGTCCTGACTATAGGACTCCGCGTTCCTTAAACCCCTGATCCAAGCTTCATGACCAGTTTGCCAATCATCGATCTGAATGCACCCAGCCCCTCCAAGGCCGCCGACTCGTGCGGTTCTGACGGTGCCAAGGGAAAGTATTCCTTTATCAGCCTGGGTTGCCCCAAGAACCTGGTCGATAGCGAACGCATGTTGGGCCTCTTGGATCAGGACGGCTACCAGCTAACGCAAGAGACCGAAGGCTCCGACTTCGTCGTGATCAACACGTGCGGCTTCATCGAACGGGCCCGCGACGAATCGTTCGCCGCGATCGAAGAGATGCTTGAACTGAAGCGCCAAGGGAAGATCAAAGGGGTGATCGTCTCCGGCTGCCTGGCCGAAAGGCAAAAAGACACGCTGCTGGAAACGTGCCCCGAGATCGACCAGATCGTCGGCGTGTTCGGCCGCGAAGAAATCACCCGCGTGGCCGATCGCCTGGTGGGCAAGCTGGAAGAACAACGTACCGTCTTCAAACCGGCCCCGGTGCGAGCCCTGAACGATCGTAACCGTTTGCGAATCACGCCTCGGCATTTTTCGTACCTGAAGATTTCCGAAGGGTGCGACCGGCTGTGCACGTTCTGCGCGATCCCAAAGATGCGCGGCAAGCACGCGACCAAGCCAATGGAAGAAGTGGTCGCCGAAGCGGAAGAACTGGCCGCCGATGGCGTGCGCGAGCTGATCGTCGTCGCCCAGGACACCACCTACTATGGCATGGACCTGTACGGCGAGTCGCGACTGGCTGAACTGCTTTCCAAGCTGAACGAAGTCCAGGGAATCGACTGGATTCGGCTAATGTACTTCTACCCGATGTACGTCACTCGGCCGCTGCTGGAAACGATTGCCGCGTGCGACAAAATCGTCCCGTACGTCGATATTCCGCTGCAGCACATCAACGACACGATGCTCCGCCGGATGGCCCGCCGCGTGACGCGCAGCCAGACCGAAGAACTGGTCGGACAGATGCGTGAGATCATCGCCGACTTGAACATCCGCACGACGTTCATCACCGGCTTCCCTGGCGAAACGGACGAGCAGTTCCTGGAACTGGCCGACTTCATCGAAGCCCAGCGTTTTGAACGCGTGGGCGTGTTCACCTACTCGAAGGAAGAAGGGACCCCGGCGGTTCGCCTGGACGATCACTTGCCGGAAGAACTGATGGAGCAGCGCCGCGAGCACTTGATGGCGATCCAGCAGGAAGTCGTTTTCGATCACAACGAAGCGAAGGTCGGCCAGACGATCGACGTGTTGATCGATCAGCCGGTGCCCGGCGAGAAGACGGCATTCATCGGCCGAACCGTCGCCGATGCCCCGGACGTCGACTGCGTCACCTACGTCACCGGCAAAGGACTCAAGCCAGGGGATATCGTACCGACCGAGATTGTCATGTACAAAGACTATGACCTGGTCGGCGTGGCGAGTGGCCCTGCCAGATAGCGCAATACCATTACCGCCGCTCAGCAGGGGCGGCTCGGCGGATACTTCATGTCAGATAAGCCCATTCCATCGGACGTCATCTTCAATGTCCCCAATACATTGACGGCCATCCGCTTCGTTCTTTCGATTGTGGCCTTCGTCCTGTTGCCGCTGCACTTGATCTGGGCGGCCCTGGTCATCTTCATCGTGGCCGTCTCAACCGACTGGATCGACGGGTACTGGGCTCGAAAATACAACCAGGTCACCAAGTTCGGCCGGATCTTCGATCCTTTCGTCGACAAGATCATCATCTGCGGAACGTTCGTCTTCCTGGTGGCGATCCCCGGAAGCGGCGTCGCGGCATGGGTGGCCGTGGTGGTGATGGGACGCGAGATGCTGGTGACCGTGATACGCAGTTTCGTCGAACAGCACGGCGGCGACTTTTCCGCCAACTGGCCAGGCAAGTGGAAGATGGCCTTCCAGTGTGCGCTAGCCATCTTGTCGATGATCGTTCTGGGGTTGGATGATGGAACGGCCCAAACCACATGGTACGGCATCAGCAATGTGGCAGTGTGGCTCGTCTACTTGTTCAATTTGATCGTCTGGGGCACCGTTGGTCTGACATTGGCATCGGGTTGGATTTATATTGTGGATGCCGTTCGCATGATTCGCTCCGGAACCCTCTCAACAGACTGAGCCATATTTGTCGTGATTCCATTGATCCTTGGCTTCGGTCTGATCGGATATGCGTCGCTGGTTTTAATGATCAGCGTTAGCGTTTGGGTGGGTGTCGTTCGCTGCCTGGCGACCAATCAGCCGATCCTCGAAACGCAGCCTGCCCCGGTTGCTCGCTGGGGCCTATTGGACATTATCGGCGGAACGCTCGGGTTCATCGTCTTGGCGAACTTGTTCGTCTCTCCCTATGTGGGCGGCGGAGCATCAAGCATAGCCGATCTGACGGTCGAGCAGCGGATCGGTGCGATGTGGGGGCAGATCTCAGCACAGTCACTGGTGTGCCTGGGGATCTTCATCCTGATCATCGCTCGCGGCGGGCTGACGCTGGTGATCGGCGACAATTGGGCCGCATTCCGCAAAGACGTGCTGATCGGCATTGCCACGTTTTGTGCGCTATGCGTGCCGGTGATCCTCCTGCAGGTCGTGATCGCGCAGTTCGTCGAATACAAGCACGAACTGATCACCATGATCATGGAGTCCCCCACGCCGGCGATCATCATCCCGGTGCTGGTCTCGGCCGTGTTGGTCGCGCCGCTGACCGAAGAGTTCGCCTTTCGCCTGCTACTGCAGGGATGGCTGGAAGAGGTCATGGCGGGCCGGTACCTTTCCGCCGGACAGATCCTGATGGGCCGTCATGGAACGCCCCAGAAAGATCTAAGCGACGGCTTGCCTGAAGAGCGCTTCAGCGCCGAAACCGAAACGGAAGAGATTCCCCCGGCCGAGCCAGCTTACCCCGAGCGTCCTTCGCTGATGGTCTTCCCGATATTTGCCAGCTCGATCATTTTCGCCCTGCTGCATTTTGGCCAGGGAGCGGCCCCGATTCCGCTCTTTTTCCTGGCCCTCGGTCTCGGATACGTCTACCAGAAGAGGCGCACTATCGTTCCGAGTCTGGTCGTGCATATGATGCTCAATGGGCAATCGATGCTGCTTTTGATCTTTCAGATCTTCTTCGGCGAGTCGCTCGAAGCACCGCCGGTTTAACTGGCCCACGGCTCCCTTTATAATGCGGCTCTGGCAAAGGGAATCAGCGATACTGTCATTGTTTGCCGGCATTCGCTTGGCTTCCCACCTTTCATGACCCCATTAGCAGCATTACAGCGGAGCTTTGTCGCATGGCGTTCGGATTTGGCATTATTGGTACCGGGATGATCGCGGAATTTCACGCCAAGGCAATCGCCGACATTCCCGACGCCAAGCTGATCGGCTGCTACAACCGCACCGCCGAAAAGGCGAAGAAGTTCGCCGAAGCGCAGGGCATTACCGCCTACGAAACGCTCGAAGAGATGCTGGCCAACCCCGAGATTCATGTCGTCACCATCTGCACGGCCAGTGGGGCCCACATGGAACCAGGCGTCGCTGCCGCCAAAGCCGGCAAGCATGTCATCATCGAGAAACCACTCGACGTGACCCTCGCCCGCTGCGATGCGATCATCGACGCTTGCCGCGAGAACAACGTCAAGCTGGCAACCATCTTCCCCAGCCGTTTCCATGGTCCTTCGACCGAAATGAAAAAGGCCGTCAACGAAGGCCGCTTCGGGAAGCTTTCGCTGGGGGATGCCTACGTGAAGTGGTTCCGCACGCAGGAGTACTACGACAGCGGTGCCTGGCGCGGCACATGGCAGTTGGATGGCGGCGGAGCCCTGATGAATCAGGCGATCCACAGCGTCGACCTGCTGTGCTGGTTAATGGGGGACGTCGAGTCGATCACCGCCAACTGTAGCCTGATCGGGCACGAGCGGATCGAGGTCGAAGACGTCGCCGTCGCTTCGCTGAAATTCAAAAGCGGCGCGCTCGGCACGATCGAAGCCAGCACGGCCGTGTACCCTGGCTACCTCAAGCGAATCGAGATCCACGGCACGAAGGGTTCGGCCGTGATGGAAGAAGAAGACATCAAAAGCTGGGACTTCGCCGAACCGACCGAAGAAGACGAAGCCATCAAAAAACGTCTGGCCGGCAAGACCGAAACCGGAGGAGGTGCCGCCGACCCGAAAGCGATCGGCCATCATGGACACCGGGCCCAGTTCGAAGATCTGCTGGCCGCCGTCCAAGAAGACCGCGAACCAGCCATCAACGGCCCTGAAGGCCGCCGCTCGGTCGAGGTGATCCTGGCAATCTACCAGGCCGCCGCCACTGGCCAGCGCGTTGATTTCCCACTCAAGAAAGACCCCGACCTCAGCGGCTGGTCGCCAGGGAAGTAGAAGTTTCCTGTCCCCTCTCCACCGTCTGCGGGGGTGAGGGGACCAGAACGCTTACTTTGCAGCACCAGACAGCTCCTTGCGAAGCGCCGCCAGCCCGGTCAGGTTTTCCTGCAGCGACTCCTTCGCGTCGAGTTCATTCCGGTGATCCAGAATCCCGATCGGCCCGTCGTAATCGCTGGCGACAATCGCTTCGATCATGGCCCGTTCGTACTTCCCCTTACCGGTGCCCAGGATCTTCGGCTGAGCCTTATCGTTCATGCCGTTCAGGTTCAAGCAAATCAAGTACGGCTTCATTAGCGCGAACACCTCCGCCCAGTCGGCGATGTGCTCGTGACCGTGATGAAAGTTGTAGACGATGCCCACCTGGTCGTAGCCCATCTCACGTAGCTTCTGGCAAACGGCCACCATGTTCCGCGGCTCGCCGCCCCAGCCGCCGTGGTTGTAGAGTCCCAGTGGAAGGCCGGCCTGTTTGGTTCGCTCGGCCACTCCTTTCAAACGGTTGGCGGCCTGCTCGACTTTGGCTTCCTGAGACTCCGCATTGGGCTGCGGAATCATGTCCCAGATCTGCGGATGCAGGTCGTACTTTTTGAACAGCTCCAGCGCCTGGTCGTGCGTGCGCCAGAACGCGAAGAACTCGATCCCTTCCTTTTGGTACGCCTGAATCTCGGCCTCGAAGGTTGGTACGTGCTCGGCCCGCCAGTCGTAGGCACACTTTTGAATGCCGAGCTGCTTGAGCATCGCGGCGCGCTGCTCGGGCGTTCGCTTCGACGCATCGAACGGCACGATGCACCACGCAACGAGGTTGTCTTGCCGCAGCACCTCAGGCTCGTCCGCGTGAACCCATGGCAAGCATAGTGAGAACGAGAGGATGATCAGCAGAGGATGAGATTTCATCGGAGGTTCCCGAGTTATTTGGAAAGGTAATCAATGGGGCAGGGACCCCTTATGATGAAACGTCCTGCGACGACTTGCAATCCATGCCTGGCGCATCGCCTCAAATACTTTCGAAGAGAAATTGTGACAAATGGTGTGGCACACACTAGAATCACGAGAGCGGGGCCGATTCGGCCGCGCGTCCTCCCTTCGCCTTGTCCCGCCAAGTGATCGCATGCCTTCCCCTTTTCCTATTCATGGTGTCGTCCGTGTCATCGCGGTCTTGCTTGCATTGGTAAGCCTTCGCGATGCGTATGGACAATCACCCCAGACGTTTTCACTTCTGGCCGATGAGTATCAGCAGCAGATTCACCCACTGCTAAAGACGTACTGCATCGATTGTCATTCGACCGCCGAGAAGCAGGGAGAACTCGATCTTGAGCGGTTCGCCAGCCTGGCTGATATCCGACGCGATCCGGCCAAATGGCAAAGCGTGCGGCAAATGCTAACGACCGGCGAGATGCCGCCTGAAGATAGCGACCAACCAAGTAAGCCGCAGCACGAACTACTCGCCAGGTGGATCGACCGCTATCTCAACGCGGAGGCCCAAGCCCACGCTGGCGATCCCGGACCGGTGGTGCTGCGTCGGCTGAATAACGCGGAATATACGTACACCGTTCAAGACCTCACCGGCGTGCCGCTGGAGCCTGCCCAGGAGTTTCCCGTCGATGGTGCCGCTGGCGAAGGCTTCACCAACACCGGCAACGCGCTGGTAATGTCACCTTCGCTGGTTCAGAAATACCTGGACGCCGGCAAAGAGATCGCCCGGCACGCGGTGCTGCTCCCTGATGGCTTCCGCTTTTCGCCTGGCACCACGCGGCGCGACTGGACCGATGAGATCCTGGCCGACATTCGCGGCATCTACTTCAAGCACATTCGAGACGTCGGCAACGCCCACGCGCTCAATCGCTGGAACGTGAGCGACCCCAAGCGGATCATGGCCCAGGAGGGACGCGTCGACCTGGCTCCTTACTTCGCCGCCCTGATCGAGCACCGCGACCAGCTGCAAAGCGATCTGTCCCAAGCCGAGCGGATCGCCGAGCAGAGCCATCTCAACGCCAAGTACTTCGCGCTATTGGCCGAAATGCTTTGCCGTGATAAACCAGCGTCGCCGCTGCTGGAAGATCTGAAGCAGCGCTGGCGAACGGCCGATGCCTCGCAGGCCGAGTCCCTTGCTGCCAGCGTACGGGCGTGGCAAGACGTGCTGTGGAAGTTCAACGCGGTCGGTCACTTCGGCAGCATCCGACCTTCGCAGGAAGCCGTCACGCCCCTTTCCCCGCAGAAGACCTTTCGCATCCCGATTGAAGGCGGCGCGCCGTTTCGACGACACCTTCACGCGGTCCCCTTGACCGGCGACGAGAGCCCAGGCGTACGCTGGGAACGCGCTCGGATCGAGCGCAAGGGCCAGCCGCCGATTCTGCTTCGCGACCTGGCATCCACGGTCGAAGCGATGCGTGCCGTGCGAAAGGAAGTCGTGGAGAACTCGCCTCGCTATCTGGCAGCGGCCTGGCAGATAAAACAGTCAAAAAAGGAAGTTGACTTAGATACGCTAGCCGCCGATCTTGGTGTTCATGCTGGCGTGCTGAAGCAGTGGCTCCTCCTGCTGGGCATCCCGTGGAAGGAAACGCTTCCCAGCATCGAACTGCTTCCCCAGGCCATGCACAACATCGGCGGCAACGCGAAAATCAGCGGCTGGGGTAGTCCCGGTCTCGACGCGCTGTCGGTGGTGGGCAACGCAACCGACGAGATGGCCCTGATTCCCGGTCAGCTCAAACCGCACGGCATCGCGGCTCATCCGCGGCCCGAGCGGTGGATCGCCGCCGCGTGGCAAGCCCCGGTGGATGGTACCTTCACGATCGATGCCGTCGTCCGCGACGCGCACAATGCGTGCGGCAATGGGGCTTCGTGGTGGCTGGAACATCACCGGCCTGGCACCACCACCGTATTGCAAGCAGGCGACTTCGACTCGGGCGGCGAGGCGAAGATTCAGCCGATTGCCGAGTACGCGGTTTCGCGTGGCGATCGCATCGCCCTGAAGATTGGCCCGCGCGACGCGAACCACTACTGCGACTTGACCGAGATCAACCTGACGCTGCGCGAGCGCGGCGGCGATTCCCGCACGTGGGACCTGGCGGCCGACTGCTCCGCCGATCTGGCAACCGCCAATCCTCATCCCGATCGCTATGGCAACGCGGCGTGGGTCTTTTACAGCGGCACGCTCGACGGGCAGCCCCCGGCCAGTCCGATTCCGACTGGATCGCTTTTGGCCCAGTGGCAATCGGCCAAAAGCGAAGCGGCCGCAAAAGAGCTTGCTCAGCAGATCGACGCGAAGATCAAGAAGGCGGCCGGCACCGAGCCGCTGGAAGAAGCCGACTATCTGTACGTCGACCTGGTTGCCTGGAATGGGCCACTGGTCGCCGATGCGGTCGAGGCGACAACTTCGGCGGAAGACGCCTCGGCGCTGGATGCCAGCGAGATCGAAATCCCCGGCGAGTTGTTCGAAGGAGCGGAACTGGTCGTCACGGCGAAGCCCAGTACGGCGCAAGGGGTTTTCCAGGTGGCCGTCACTTCAAACGCTTCAAGCGGACTTCTGCCTGATGGTGCGCTGATTGGCGACGCGCGGAACCTCGATCGCTTGAAGAGCATCTGCGACGACTTTCGGCACTACTTCCCGGCGATCGTATGCTACCCGCAGATTGTCCCGGTGGACGAAGTAGTGACGCTGGTCCTTTTCCATCGCGAAGATCAAGAGCTGGCTCGGTTAATGCTCGATAGCCAGGAGCAGGCCCGGCTCGATCAGCTGTGGCGAGAGCTGCGATACGTCAGCCGCGATGCCCTCGACATCACGGTGTCGCTGGAACAGTTATTGGAGTTCGCCACGCAGGATGGCGATCCGACGATCTTCAATCCGCTGCTCGATCCGATCAAAAGCCGAGCCGAAGCGTTTCGCCAGCAGCTGATCGATACCGAGCCGGTTCATGTCGACGCGCTGGTTCGCTTCGCCGCCAAAGCGTATCGGCGTCCGCTGAGCAACCACGACGAACAGGCGATCCGCGATCTCTACCACGAGCTTCGCGGCCAGCAGCTTTCGCATGACGAGGCATTTCGCTTGTCGCTAGCCAGAATTCTGGCATCGCCAGCGTTTCTTTATCGCATCGAAACGCCTGGCCCGGGGAAAGTGGCGGCGCCGATCTCGGACTTCCAGCTTGCCACGCGGCTAAGCTACTTCCTGTGGTCTTCGACGCCGGGTGAGTCATTGCGTACGGCCGTCGCAGCAGGCACATTGCAAGCGCCCGATGAACTTTTGGCCCAGACGCGGAGGATGCTGAAGGACCAGCGCACGCGGCGAATGTCGATTCAGTTCGCTTGCCAGTGGCTGCACATTCGCGACTTCGACACGTTCGACGAAAAGAGCGAGCAGCACTACCCGCAGTTCGCCGAGCTGCGCGGCGACATGTACGAAGAGTCGGTTCGGTTCATGCAGGATCTGCTGCAGAACGATCGCTCGATCCTCGACGTCCTGCAGGCGGATCACACCTTTTTGAATGAATCGCTCGCCGAGCATTACGGCATTCCTAATGTGACCGGCGATCACTGGCGCAAGGTCGACGGTATTCGGCAGCATGGCCGCGGCGGGATTCTCGGTCAGGCAACCGTGCTGGCGAAGAACTCCGGGGCATCGCGCACCAGCCCGATCCTGCGTGGCAATTGGATTTCCGAAACGCTGCTGGGCGAGCGGCTGCCGCGGCCGCCGCTCAATGTGCCGGTGCTGCCAGAGGTCGCCCCCGCAGGGCTGACCGAACGGCAGCTGATCGAGATGCACAGCAGCGTCAGCGAGTGTGCGAAGTGCCACAAGCGAATCGATCCGTACGGGTTTGCCCTGGAACAGTTCGATACGATCGGCACGCTCCGTAGTAAAGACGCCCATGGCCTGCCGATCGACGTGAAGTCGACCTTGATGGATGGGACCGACGTCGAGGGCCTCGACGGCATTCGCGACTACCTGGCAGGCGTGCGGCGCGAGACGTTCGTGCGCCAGTTCTGCCGCAAGCTGCTGGGCTATGCCCTCGGTCGTTCGGTCCAACTTTCAGACCAGCCGCTATTGGATGACATTTACGTGACACTCACGGAACACGACTTTCACGTTCACGTGGCGATTGAGAAAATTATATTGAGCCCTCAGTTCCGTCAGATTCGCGGCCGCGAGTTCGTCGGCATCGAGTAGAAACGGCTTTTAGGAGATCAAGCATGAGACGACGCTTCACACGACGTACGCTGCTTCGCGGGCTGGGCGTAAGCATGGCCTTGCCGTGGATGGAATCGATTCCTGTCTGGGCCGATGCCGCAAATGCCAAGGCCAGCGAAGCGCCGCTGCGGTTTGGCGTGATGTTCTCTGGCAATGGGTTCCATAAAGATCACTTCTGGGCCAAGGGCAATGGCGCCGAGATGGAGACCGGCCAGGTGCTGGCTCCACTGGCCGAGCACCGCGAGAAGATGGTATTCATTCGCGGACTGTACAACGCCGAGGCCTTGAAAGGAAACATCCATAGCTCGCAGACCGGCAACCTGCTTTCCGGCGCAGCCCTTTCGTCCGGGGGCGAAATCCGCTCCGGCACCAGCATCGATCAGATCATCGCCCAGCATAACAGCCACGCCACGAAGGTCCCGAGCCTGGTGCTGGGGTGCGAGAAGTCGAACCCGTCGGTGCACAAGAATTACTCGATGCTGTACAGCTCGCACATTTCATGGAGTTCGCCGACGACGCCGACCCCGCTCGAGCTTTACCCGGCGCTCGCGTTCGACCGGCTCTTTCAGGAAGGAGCCAGACGCGAAGACAAGAGCGTGCTCGATGCGATTTTGGAAGACGCGAAAGACCTGCGCCGCAGCATCAGCGATTCCGATCGGCGAAAGCTCGACGAGTACCTGGACTCGGTCCGCGACGTCGAGCAGCGGATCGAAAGGGCTGGCAAGCGGGGCGAAATGCAAGGGTGGAAGCCGTCGCTGGATAAGCCCAACATGGCCCGCCCGGCCGATGGCATCCCGCAGGATATCGCCGAACACATGCGGCTGATGTGCGACGTCATGGTGCTCGCTTTTCAAACCGATGCGACCCGCGTTTGCACCTTGAAGCTGAACAACGATCACTCGTCGCTGCGGTTCTCGAACCTGGGGATCGACTACATGATCCATCACCTGCTGTCGCACCAGGAATCGGACGACTGGCTGAAGGTCAACCAGTTCTTCCTCAAGCAGGTCGCCTATGTGGCCAAGAAACTCGATGCCAGCCAGGAAGGGGAGCGAACGACACTCGACAACTCGCTGATCCTGTTCTGCTCAAGCATGCTCACCGGCAGCCACGATGCGACCAAGCTGCCGGTCGTGCTGCTGGGCAAAGCAGGCGGCAAACTCGAAACCGGGCGAACACTCGACTACCTCGACCAGCCGAACCGCAAGATGTGCAGCTTGTACTTGTCGCTGCTGGACAAGTTCGGCGTGCAGCTGGACGCGTTTGGGGATTCGGCTGAACGGTTGGTGGAGGTTTAAGCAATCAGCTCTGGAATCACCTTCCCACCGAATTGGCTCAGCTGCTTGAACCGCCCGGCGTGGTAATAGGTCAGCTTGTTGTCGTCGAGGCCTAGCAAACGCAAAAGGGTCACGTGGAAGTCGCGGATATGGGCGACGTTCTCGACGGCCTGCATGCCGGTTTCGTCGGTCGCGCCGATCGTGTGTCCGGCGTTCACGCCGCCGCCGGCCAGCCAGTAGGTCATTGCGTGCGGGTTGTGATCGCGGCCGTAGGCGGTGCCGCCGCGGACGCCATTGTCAGGCGTGCGGCCGAATTCGCCGCACCAGACGATCAGGGTCTCATCCAGTAGCCCGGTGCGTTTCAAATCGGCGATCAGCGCGGCGATGGGCTGATCGACGGCGTGCACCAGGTTACCGTGGGCCCGCTCGATGTAGTCGTGACTGTCCCACGAGCCGTGATACAGCTGCACGAATCGCACGCCTTGCTGGACGAGCTTTCTAGCCAACAGGCACTTGCGGCCGAACGAATCGGTGGGCTCCTTGCCGACGCCGTACAGGTCGAGCGTTTCCTGGGGTTCCTGCTTCAGGTCCAGCACGCCGGGTACCTGCATCTGCATGCGGAAGGCCAGCTCGTAGCTTTCCATCCGGGCACCCAGCTCGTCGTGGTAGGAATGCCGCTTCTGATGCTGCTGGTTGAGCTGAGCGATCAGGTCGAGGTTCTTTCGCTGATGCTCGGCCGTGATCCCCTCGGGCGGGAAGAGATCGAGAATCGGCGATCCCTTCGGACGCAGCGGCGTTCCCTGGAACTGGGCCGGAAGGTACCCGTTGCTCCAGTTCGCCGCGCCTCCTTGCGGATAACTGACTTCCGGCAGCACGATGAAGCCTGGGAGGTTTTGGTTCTCGGAACCGAGTCCGTAGTTGACCCACGCTCCGACGCCAGGGTCGCCACCGAAGCGGTTGCCACAGTTGAGTTGGTACATGGCGGTCGGATGATTGACGCTGTCGACCTGGCAGCCGCGGAAGAAGCAGATCTCGTCGGCCACGCCTGCCAGATGCCGCCAGTTTTCGGCCATGTCGGCGCCGGACTGGCCCACCTTCTTAAACTGGAAGGGGCTTTGCACGTAGTAGCGTTTGCCACTTTCCATCGCCGACTTCTGCTCGCCGCTGCGGGTGAACTCCTGCAGGTGCAGCTGCGCAAGCTTCGGCTTCGGATCGAACGTATCGATGTGGGACGGACCGCCTTCCATGGTCAGGAAGATGCAGTTCTTGGCCTTGGCCGGCAGGTGACCTTGGCGCGGCTCGGTCCCTACGGCCTTGTTTTCTTCGGCCGCTAGTAGCGAGCTGAACGCAACGCTCCCCAGGCTGGCACCCAGGCCATACAGGAATTCACGTCGCTTGGGCAGTGGGTTAGTAGACATAGACAAACTCGTTGGAATTCAAGATCGCCAGACAAACGTCGGCCAGGGCTCGGGTCTTCGCGTCGACCTCATGCGGCTGAAGGTCAGGCACGAAGTCTTGGTAGGCGTGCAAGGTTTCGTCAAACGAGAACTTCTCGCCGGTGTTCTCTTCGACCGCATCGCGGCGGACGACCAGGGGTACTTCGGCCTCGGTCAGTTCGCGACCGCTTTGAATCGCCTCCATCGCTTGCCAGTGCTTCTGGCAAGCGATGCGTTCACTTTCCGTTGGCAAACGCCCGAAGGTCAGCTGGAACACGCGGTCGATCGCGTCCTTACCCGTGTGGCCTTCTGTGGTCACGCGATTGGCCAATGCCAGGGCGCGGTCGTAGGTGGCTTTGCCGTTGAACAGGGCAAACACCTGCGGCGTGACGGTCGACTCGCTGCGCATCTCGCACGAGAAGTCTGGGCCTGGGGCGTTGAAGACTTCGCGGAACGGATCGGGCAGGCCGCGAATCTTCAAGCTGTAAAGCGATCGCCGTTGACGCTGCTCGGGCAGGGGATTGGGGGTCCAGGCCGATGCGAACGTTCCCATCACTTGCCGCGGCTGCATGGCGGCTTCCATGTTGATCTCGGGTCGGTTCGGTATGCCCCCCAGCTTCGGGTTCAGTTCGCCGGTCGCAAACAGCATTGCGTCGCGCAGCTCGGAAGCGGTCAGTCGCCGTGGGGTGAACGCGGCGTACGAGGTGCCGAGGGGATCTTTCTCGTCGAGCGAATCGAAGCTGGGATGTTCGCACGACCGGCGATATGCCTCGCTAAGCATGATCTGGCGATGCATCGCTTTGAACGACCAGCCTGACTCGACGAACGTGGCGGCCAGCCAATCGAGCAACTGCGGATGGGTCGGCCGCTTGCCGGTGGAACCAAAGTTGTTCGGATTACCGGCGATCGGCTGACCCATGTGCCACAGCCAGATGCGATTGACGACCGTGCGCGTGGTGAGTGGGTTTTCGGCGCTGGCCACCCACTGGGCAAACGCCGCGCGGCGTCCTTCGATGTGCGTGGGAATGGCCGGGTGCTCGACTTCATCCAGCACACTGAGTATGCCAGGCTCGACCGGCGCGGATGGGCTGAAGGGATCGCCGCCGGTCAGGATGCAGGTCTGTTCGAGTTCGCCGGACTGCATCGGGTTGGCTGGCACACGTAGCGGAGCATATACCGACTTAAGCGTCGGCGTCTTGCCGCTGTAAACCGCCAGGGCGTACGGCTGGTAACGTTCCTCTTCCCACTTCAGTCGCTGCAGGCCTTTACGGGCCACGCGTTCGTTGCCGTAGTCTTCCGGCGCGAAGCCAACGTGCTTGGGAGGAATTTCACTTTCGGGAACCTTCTGACGCATCAACGTCTGGCGCGCGGCTCCGAAGTCCTGCTTGCCCTTTTGCTTGTCGAGCGTCTCGTTCCACCTGGCGGGATCGATCTTGTTTTCGGCATACCAGGCCTGGGCGGCTTCCAATTGCTTTTCGTCGAGTTGCTTCAGGGTCTGAGAGTATTCCGTCCGCCGCGATTGGAGGTACTTCTTTTCGTCGAAGCCATCGGTGTTTTCGATCTCGAGGAAAGGTGCTTTTCGCTCGGCCAATTGCGTGGTGGCGAAGACCGCTTGAATCGCGTAATAGTCATGCGTCGGCACCGGATCGAACTTATGGTCGTGGCAACGCGCACATTGCAGCGAATGGGCCAGGAACGTTTCGCCAACGCTATTAGTCACGTCGTCGAGGAAACGCTGCCGGGCGACCTTTTCGACTTCCATGCCGGTCAATTCCCACGGTCCCATTCTCAGAAAACCGGTCGCGACGATCGCTTCGGAGTTGTCCGGGTTCAGTTCGTCTCCGGCAATCTGCTCGCGGATGAACTGGTCGTACGGCTTGTCTTCGTTGAAGCTGCGGACGACGTAATCGCGATAGCGCCACGCGTTGCCCCGTTCGTAGTCGTTGGCAAAGCCAGAGCTGTCGGCGTAGCGGGCCACGTCCAGCCAGTGCTGTGCCATCCGCTCGCCATAGTGGGGTGAGGCCAACAGGCGGTCGATCACCTTGGTAAACGCGACTTCGTCGGACGAAGGATCGCTGACGAACGCTTCGATCTCCTGCGGGCTGGGGGGCAGACCGATCAGGTCGAACGTGGCCCGGCGGATGAGCGTCCGCCGATCGACCGGAGGCGCACCTTTCAGGCCCTCGGGCATCTTCGCCAACAGGAACGCATCGATCGGATGAGCGGCCCCGACGTCCGGCACGTTCGGCTTGCGGACCGGCTGGTAGGCCCACAGGGCTTCCGGTTTGTATTTGCGGTTAGCCCATTCCTGGGAAAGGGCTCCGACCGTTTCGACCGTGATGCCGTCTTCGGCCGACCACTTGTCGGCATACTGGGCGTTGATTTCTGCTGCCCTGGCTTCGTCGGGCCAAGGGGCTCCCAGGGCGATCCAGCGTCGGAACCAGCCGATCTGCTCGGCCGTCAATTTTTCGGCTTCCTTCGGCGGCATGGCCGACCAGCTGAAGTCATCGCGGCCAATGGCAAGCATCAGCGGGCTTTCTTCCGGCTTGCCGGCGACGATACTCGCCTCGCCGCTATCGCCTCCCGCATGTAGCGCGGCCAGCGACCGCATATCGAGCCCCCCTTCGATCTCGTCTTCGTTTTGCCCGTGACATGCCAGGCACTTCTCGGCCATCAGGGGCGCAATGCGGCGCACGAACAGCGATTCCCCTTCCTGATCACCAGCCAACAACGGCGGTGCCAGCAGAAGCAAAAGGAACCAGGGACTGATCGAGCGGATAAGGTTAGGGTAGGGGACCGCGCACATGAGACCTGCCAGGGGGTGGTAGGTAGGAGTAGGGGAGATGCCTTCAGTATAGAAAACGTCCCGGAAAAAGTCACGAAAAGCTTGGAAAGCGTGTTCCCGCCGCCCCACTACGAGCCGTTCTCCTTTTTCTTTTCCTGGTGATAAAGCCGGCGGATCTCGTCCAGATCGACGCTGGTTTCAGGGAAGCTCATGTTGAACGACTCGAACGCCGCGATCAGGATTTTTAGGACGACGTAACTACGAAACCACTTACGATTCGAGGGGATCGCAAACCAAGGAGCATAGTCGGTGCTGCATTTGGACAAGGCATCTTCGTAGGCATCGGTGTAGTCGTCCCAGAAGGGGCGTTCCGCGTAATCGGCGTCGCTGATCTTCCAATGCTTGTGGGGCGAATCGAGGCGCTTCTTGAAACGCTCGAGTTGTTCTTCCGGGTCGATGTGCAGATAGAACTTCAAGATGTGGGTGCCATTGTTGGCGAGCATTCGCTCGAAGTTGTTGATTTCGTCGTAGCGCCGTTTCCAGACTTCTTTGGGCACCATGTTATGCACGCGCTGGACGAGGACTTCCTCGTAGTGCGAACGATTGAAGACGGCGATGTGTCCGAGCTGTGGCGTGACCAGGTGATGCCGCCAGAGAAAGTCGTGCTCCGCTTCGACCTTGCTGGGCACTTTGAAACTGAACACGCGGCACCCTTGCGGATTCATCGCGCGAAAGACGTGCCGAATCGTGCCGTCCTTACCGGCTGCGTCACGTCCTTGCAGGCAGATCAGTACCGATCGCTTCCGTTCGGCATACAGCGAATATTGCAGCTGGCGAAGTCGGTCGCGCAGCCGTAGCATTTCGGTTTCCGCCAGGTCGCGATCGTCGTGGAGGTCTTTGCAGACAGGATCAAACTTATCGAGGTCGAGCTTACTGCCCGGCGCAATGCGGAAGTGTTCGTAGTAGTCCATAGCACACCTGGCCAGAGTTCAGAGAAGCGTTTCCTGTCATCAGTCTAGCGGTTGGCAGCGAGATTCCCTACTACGATTTTCCTCAAGAAGGATCGGTTTCCGGGAAGGGTTCCTGCGAAGCTGGCTCGTGCGTCAGTCGCTCTCGCGCCAAGCGTTCTTCGCGAATGAAATACCATCCGCCAATCAGTAGCGAACCAAATCCGATCACCGACATGGCCAATGAGAAGTTCAAAAAGAAGGTCAGCCGCGACTGCTCCGCTTCCCAAAGGTCCTTGTAAAGCTGAATGACGGCCGAACCGGTGTACCCCAGCGAGTCGATCAGGTAGATCGCGAAGACGGAAGTTCCGGTTGCCCTGGTCGCGGCGAAGATTCGATCGAACACGACCGTGTAAGGGACGTACGCCAGATAGGCCCCCAGACCGACCAGGATCATCCACGTCAGTCCGTTTATCCACTTGGCTTGCAGACAAAGCGTGCTGATTCCCAGTAGTGCCGAGCCGACCAGCATGATCGAGAAGGTCGCCAGCAGCGCGTGGCGATTGTGCCGAAACAGGCTCAACGCCCCGAGCGTCACCGTGATAACGATCGCGCTGACGAACTCGATCTGCGTGAAGATGCCAGGGATCTGCGCGAGATCCAGCTCTTTGAGGATCTCAATCGCGTAGTTATCTCGAAAGTCGCGAAACGCGGTCAGCAGCACGTACACAAAGCTCAACAGGACCAGCCCGATTGAGAAATGTGCGAGAAACACCCACTGATCGCGGGACGACATCGCGCTGCGTTCGCTCCGTTCGGCCAGGTCTTGGGCCGTCGGTCTCGGCAAGGCATCCAACAGCCAGGCCGAAAGGAGCAGCGGAGGCAGAAACAAAAGCCCCACACAAAAGGGCATCCAGAACGGGTCGACCGCCACGTAGTCCATCATCCAGCGGCCGGCATCTTTGACGAAGCCGGTGGCGACGATGTACGAGCAGCTTAGCGTGGCGACCAGAAGTTCGGTTGCCCGGCGCCCTTCCAGATAGCGCATGGCCAGCCCCCAGACCATGCCCAGCGGAAGCCCATTGCAGAAGATCGCCAGCACTTTCCAGTTTTGCGGCAGAATCGCGAAGCCCAGCAGCGCCAGTTCCGCGAACACAATCAGGCTGATCGTCGCGACAAACAGGTGCTCGCGCTTCAGCTGCGAACAAAACTTCACGCCGATGTACTTTGAAACGACGTAACCAAACAGTTGGCTGAGCACCAGCGCCGTCTTCAGTTGAATCTCGGTGTCGCCAAACTCGTATCCCTGGTAAGTGGCGACGGCCAGCGGCTTGCGAAACGCGTACATGCAGAAGTAGACGGCAAACGACGTAACCGAGGCAAACGCGATCGCCACCCAGGGGCTCGATCGCTGCAGCCAGTCGTGAATCGATTGATTGCCGCGGCCTGGGCTCATGACGATCGCCTGCTGCGACGATAATCGCTGGGAGACATGTTGAGTTCGCGGCGAAATGCCCGGCTCATCACTTCGGGCGAATCAAAACCGCAGCGCGAAGCGATTTCCGCGATCGGCAGCACTGAACGATCCAGCAGTTGCTTCGCCATGTCCAGCCGTACGATCGTGATCTGCTTGCTGGGTGAGACGTCGAGGTAGCGATCGAACAGTTGTTCCAATAGCCGCCGCGAAGTGCCGGCCTGTTCGGCCAGGTCGGCCACTTGAATCGGTCGATGAAAGTTGTCGCGGACGAAGCGGAGCGCCGCCACCAGGCGATCATCCGGCAGCACCGTCCAGTCGGTGGACTGCTCGGAAATGACGTTCGTGGGAGAGATCGTCACCAGTTCACTTCCGTCGGCCTGGCCATGCATGATGCGGTCTAAGAGGGCCGCGGCCTGATAGCCGACGCTCTGCGCCGCGTTGTCCAGCATCGAAAGCTTGGGGCGCGTGATGCCGCTGGCCAGTTCATCGTATTCGCCTGCCAACACGGCGATGGCATCCGGGACGCCGAGTCCGACGTACTTCGCCGCTTCAATCAGCTGACGTGAAGTCTGGGTATCGATCGCGAGAATCGCACATGGCGTCGGCAAAGTCTTGAGCCAACCAGCCAGCGTGCGGATCTGATCGATCCACGGCTCGTTACGATCGATGCCGGTCGACAAATAGGTATGACACTCGTACCCGGCCGACTTCAGATACTGGGCGTAGGCCTGGCCGAAGAGGTCGTCGTAGTTGGTCCGCCAATGCGACCCGCAGTACGCAAAGTGCGAGTACTTTCGATGCAGATAATACTTGGCGGCAAGCCGCCCGCTTTCTTCCTCATCGAGCGTGCAGCGGGCAATGACCCCTTTGCCGTACTCGTACCACGAGACATTCACGCACGGGAGTCCAGCCGCCAGGATTTCCTCGGCTAATTCGGCATTATTGACCCGGGCTATGACTCCGTCGCCATCCCATCCCTTGGGAAGCCGTAGGGGCTCAAACTTGCCACGCGGCTCGAGAAAAACGTTCCAAGGTTCGCCGCATTCGTCGAGATAGGTCCCCACGCCGCGGACCATGCCCGATCCCCAGCCGGTGGAAGTTTCGATCAAGACAATCACGTTCTTCATGCGAACTCAGTCGGTTTAGCGTGGCTTTTCAGGCGAAACGTGGCATGCGCATTTCGTCAAATCAATTGTCATGCGGGGTGGGCGAAGATCTGGCAATATCGTCCATACGCTGCAAAGTAGCTACGGCTTTCATGTCAAAATCGTCGTGACTTAACGATACGTTAACAGTATCAAGCGCGATTCCGTGAAAAGTTTTGGATTTGCGCGAATCGTCTCTGACATTGCGCAAATGGCCGTGGTGCTGGCAGGCCGCCCCTCGCAAAATGGCAATCGTTGCAGGGGAAAAGACGACTGGGCCGGAACAGAGACACCCAGGCGAAGTTGCCCTGCAAGGCATCACTACTGGGATTCGTGGGGGACGAATTCAGCCGATTCTTTCTTCAACTTCATGGGGAACTCTTTATGTCTCGTTATCGAATGCCTAAAGCATTCACACTGGTCGAACTGCTGGTCGTGATCGCGATCATTGGCGTGCTCATTGCATTGCTTCTGCCGGCAGTCCAACAAGCACGTGCCGCCGCACGTCGCATGGAAACGATGAACAAGTTCAAGCAGATCGGCTTGGCGACCCACAACTTCCACGACACCTTTGGCGACCTGCCGCCTTCGGTCGTGACGGACACCGGCCTGAAATACAATCGCGGATCGGCATTGCTGTTGATCATGCCGTACGTCGAACAGAATGCTCTCGGCAGAAAGGCGTTTGATACCGGTGACTTCTATGCCGCGTATCGCGAGCCGGTTCCGCTATACACCAACCCGACCGACTGGACCAACGGGGGCAACCCAACGCTTGTCGATGGCGGCTGGGGAACCTACGGTGTAACGGGCTTCGCGGCGAACTATACCGCGATGGGTTACATGGACAACATGGAAGACAAGTCAAAAGACTTTGCCAGCATCACCGATGGCACGTCGAACACGATCTTCTATGCCGAGAAGTTTACCAAGTGCCAGACATCGACGTTGTACTACAACATCTGGGCCTACGGCGACGCCAGCTGGTATGAATGGAACCCGGTGTTTGCCGCCTACATCACCGGGCCGGCATCGAAGTTCCAGGTCAATCCATCCTCGGGTGATGCCAGCGCGACTTGCAATCCCCAGTTGGCGCAAAGCCCTCGCTCGAGCGGAATCCTGATTTCCCTGGGTGACGGCAGCACGCGTCACTTGAACGCCACCATCGATGAAGACGTGTGGTGGGCTCTGTGCACACCAGATCAAGGGGAGGTCAGTAGCTTTGAATAATCCCACATTCGATATCCAGGGACGATGGAGCTTTGCCTTGCTGCTGATGCTGACGGCCGTTTCCCTCGGCTGCGGAGGCATGACCCAGGCACCGGTAGACGTTTCCGGAAACATCTCGATCGAAGGAAAGCCGCTCAACCAAGGCTCCGTGATCTTCACCGATAAGAAGGGGGAACGGGCCTACGGCGAGATTCAACCGGACGGATCGTTCCTCGTTCCGCAGATTGTGCCAGGCACGTTTCGCGTTTCGGTAAGCGTTCCTCAGCGGCGACGCGGCCGGGGAGAGAATGCCGACCCGGCTCGCGGAGCCCGGCCGATGCCGGTGCCGGTTCCCTCGCGATACGCAAGCGTCGATTCGTCGGGGCTCGAATTCGAGATCGACGCGAAGAAGCCTGACGTGACGATCCAATTAAAGCGTTAAATCCAACAAGCGATTGTGATGGCTGCTGGTGGTTGGCCGACAACCCAGGCAGCCATTTTTTATGCGCTGCCATCTAGCGGCACGCGTCGCAGTGCCCTTTGATCAGCACTTCTTCCATTTTGCCCGGCGGCTTCTGCTTGGGGTTATCGGGCACCAGTTCGATGTGAAACCCCGACAGGCACATCACCTTGCCGCAGTCGACGCACATGAAGTGGGGATGCTCGGAACGTCCCTCCGATCCCGACGGCAACAATTCGAACCGACGCACCGCGTCCCCTAAATCGAGCCGGGCCACAATGCCTGATTCGTCCAATTCGGTCAGCGATCGATAGATGGTCGACTTGTCGAAACCGAATTCCGAGAGCTCGTCGGCGACTTCATTGGGGCTCAGCGGAGTCTGATGGTCGGCGAGCGTCTGAACGACCGCTATGCGAGCCGCCGTGCAGCGGAGATTAGCTCCGCGAAGCAGGGTTTTGGCGGCTTCCATCGAGAATCCAGATTTACGCTTGCGTGCCATGGGTGGTTGGGACCTGTCTGCGGGGTGCTAGTTCACCCAATCTTATCGTACTTGCAATGCATTTGCAAACAGGGGCTCACCGAGACCAGTAATGGTTCTCTCTGCAATAAATCTAAGGCGATGAACAATATCTCGGAATGTTCAAACGATGGAGTCGACTATACTGCATGACTCCCGCCTGTTTTCCCCGCTATGAATACATTCCCACCTCCAACAGAAACAAGACGTCCCATGTCTTTCAAACCTCCCCTGATTCTCGCGCTGCTATGTCTCCTTTCGATAAGTCAACGTGGATTGGCTGAAGAAGTGCAAATTGACTCTCTCCAGCAATTGCACAAATACGCTAGCCGTAGCGGTAACCAGGTCATCTTGAAACCGGGCAAATACCACCTGACCGAGTTGATTCCGCTTGATTCCATTCAGCAACGTCGGCGCGATCATCAATACACGTACATCGATTTCTCAGGCAGCGACAATCATTTTCGGCTGGAAGGGGTCGAGATCATCGCCGACACGAAGATTCGTGAAGCCTTACGTCCCCCGGTGCATACCAACGAGTTCATCGTTAGTGGAAATCACAATCAAATTTATGGCCTGACCATTACGAACACCGGCAACGGGAAATCGCCAGGCGGGGCGTTGGTATCGATCACGGGCAACGACAATACGATCAGTCGGTGCAAGTTCACCGTACGAGGTTCCTCGCCGTATGGATATGGTGATCTCTTTGGAAAAGGGGGGCCTTCGGTCATTGGACACTGCAAACACAGTGGCGTTCAGATTCTCGGCAGTCGTACCAGAGTCCTGGATTGCCAGCTCTTCCTACGTTCCTTTGGCCATGGCTTCTTTGTTCAGGGTGGAGAAGGTCAGCACTTCGAGAACTGCTACGTCGAGGGAGAGATGCGTTCAACGGACGACATACTGGGTGAAACGGACGGCCCCGCCAATCGCGTTGATTTTCAGATGGTTCTTGAAACGAGAAACGGCGACCATACCGTTCTGCCAGGTTACACGAAATCGCTGTGCGAAGACGGCTTCCGCACCTACAACGAGGTGAAAGACGTTACGCTGATCAACTGCGTCGCCAAGCACATGCGCGGTGGTTTTGAACTACGCACCAAGGGTGGCGGCGTGCACATTAAAAACTGTGAAGCCATCGGCTGCGAGCGTGGCTATTGGGTTGGCAACGGAGCAATTATTGAAGATAGCCGTGGCGACAATCAATTTGGCCCGTTGCTATATGTCGAGGGAAGGGGGACTCAAATTGATCTGACGTGCAGCGATAAGCCTCCCCAGTCGATCGTCCATGCACTTGCGGCCATCTCGGGAAGCGGCCATGTCATTTCCCTCCGCGCCAAGTCGAACGAGTCGAACGCCTCTGCCTCTCCGATTCTGGTTGGCTATTCGGCCCCACCGGCTGGTGAAGGAATGTGCTTCCTATCGGTTCGCCCTGCGTCAAACATCTCGCTGGAAAACCGTACGCCTTCGCCAGTGATCGTCCATCGGAAGTCCGACTTGAATCAGATCGACAGCCTGGAGGCAGTCACTTACGACGATCGCCCGCGCCGCTAGCCAAGTTTTGGAAATTTTTCGATCCTTTCCTCTCTGCTGCGCTAATTTCGACATTCGACCTCTTGAGCAAATGAAACCAGTCCGCGAGATTGAAGGTTTGCCACCCACGGACGAAAGGATCGCGCATGAAGGTTTCCATTGTTGGGGTTGGGAAGGTTGGCGTCACGCTGGGGTACTCGATCGTGCTCAAGGGACTGGCAACCGAACTGGTTCTAGTGAGTCGCAATAGCGAGCGGATCCGCGGCGAAGCCCTCGACCTTCAGCATGCCGCCGCCCTGGGACCCAGTCGCGTCCGCGTTCGCGGCGGTGACCTGGAAGCGACGCAGAACTCGGACGTGGTTATCCTGGCCCTGGCACAACCGGCCGACCAGGGAGGCAACGCGATGGACCGGATCGCCTCGGCCAAACCCAACGCGCAGCTCTTTCAAGAGGTCGTACCGAAGATCGCCCCGTTGAGCCCCGATGCCATTTTGCTGGTCGTTACCAATCCGGTCGATGTGTTGACCTACGCGACGCTGAAGCTCTCTGGCTTCGATCGCCACCGTGTGCTGGGGACCGGCACGCTGATCGATAGTGCCCGCTTCCGCTCGCTTCTTTCAGCGCACTACGAGATCCACTCAGACGACATCCGTGCTTACGTATTGGGTGAGCATGGCCAGTCGCAGTTCCCGGTTCTTAGCGCCGTATACGCCGGAGGGTGGTACATGGGGAAAGACCCTGAAGTGAAGCGGGCATTCGAGAAGACGTTGAGCGTTGCCCCGGAAGTCTTTCTGGCCAAGGGTTACACCAACTTCGCGGTCGCCAGCGCGGCGGCCATGATCGTGCAGGCCATCAAAGACAACTCGCACCACACGATGCCCGTTTCGACACTGGTTGATGGGTACTACGGCATTGAAGACGTGTGCCTATCGCTGCCGGCGGTGATCGGCAGAGAAGGCATTGCCCAGGTGCTAAGCATCGCGCTGAACGAAGAAGAACAAGCCCAGTTGCGCTTTTCCGCTCAACATCTTCGTTCGGTCAGCCAGAGCCTGGCCGAGTACTGGTCGAGCGATACTTGCTAAATCGGCGCCTTCGTTGCTGCCCGCATAACCGGAACTCGCGGCGTGATCAATGCGCGCCGATCGAAGGCAGAGCAGACGACTTCTTACGCACCGATGCTTTTTTCGACATACGTTTTACGTTGAATCGAAGTCGCAGGCTTTCACGCGGCTTCTGGCCTGCCAGGCGGTAGAACATTCAGGCACTCGTCGCGACAGAGAACTCATCGTGTTTGCAAACAATGAAGAAGCGTTTCGCTATTTGTACGATCGTCAGGGCATCTTGTGCGTACAGGTCATGCTGAGCGCGGTACGTGCTTACGGAGCCGACACCGGCTGCGTCCAGGTATTGACGCTTTTGAATGGTGCCGACAATTCTTTCGACAAGAAGGACGAGAAAGCCCTCGTCGCGGCCATGCGATACGTCGAAGAAAATCTTTCCCAGTGGCAAGAATCCCGCGTCGTCAACTTGCCTGACGGCACGCAACTGACGATCGATCCGGCATTGGTTCCGGACGAGTACTAATCGACTCTGGCCGCATCTGCAACGTTCGCATCTCTGGTGCCTGGTAACTCTCAAGCGTTATCTTGGCCTGCGCTATCTCTGCGCGCGATTTCTTAACGAAAAAGATTGACGACGCCGCGCGGATTCGTAAGACTTGGGGCTCCCGCCTTCCACTTCCTTCCTTCTAGTCCTTCGCGAGGCCTTCTATGTCTGGGCATATCAGTCGTCGTCAAGTCATCAAGTCTCTAGCAGTTGCCGGTGCCGCGATCGCGTTGCCTGCGGCGAGTTACTCGCGTGTTCTCGGTGCCAATGATCGCCTGCGTGTGGGCAGCGTCGGTACCGGCGGCAAGGGATGGAGCGACCTGAACGGAGTCGCCGCGAGCCCCGCTGTCGAAGTCACCGCTTTGTGCGATATCGACAGCTCGGAGCCCCATCTGGGCCGCGCCGCCGAAAAGTACTCCAATGCCAAGACCTACACCGACTGGCGCAAGCTTCTGGATAACGCCAACGCGGTCGACGGCGTGATTGTTTCCACCCCTGACTTCATGCATGCCCCGGTGTCGCTCGCGGCGATGCAGTTGGGCAAGCATGTCTTCTGCCAGAAGCCGCTGACGCATACCGTTTTCGAATCGCGGCAGATGAAAGAGGCCGCGAAGCGGAACAAAGTCGTCACGCAGATGGGCAATCAAATCCAATCGCACACGGCCTATCGCACGGCGGTGGCCTTGGTACATGCCGACAAGATTGGCAAGGTGAAAGAAGTCCACTCGTGGCAGGCTGGCACCCCCAGTTGGCCCCGCAACATCGAACGACCGGCCGGTGAAGATCCTGTTCCGAAGACCGTGGCGTGGAATCTGTGGCAAGGGGTCGCTCCGCGTCGACCTTACAAGTCGGACATCTACCATCCCTTCAACTGGCGTGGCTGGCAGGACTACGGTACCGGTCAGCTGGGTGACTTTGGTTGCCACATCCTCGACCCGGTGTTCAAATCGCTCGAACTGACGGCTCCGCTTCAGCTCACCGCCGAAGCACCACCACTGAAGGCCGAAACCTGGACCGAAAGTGCGACCGTGCGGTATATCTTCCCAGGCACCCAGTACACCGCCGGCGATACGATCCACGTAACCTGGTACGACGCCGTCGGCGTTCGCCCGCCAGCGGAAGTGACCGCTCATCTCCCCAAATCGTACTCGCTTCCCAACGCCGGATCGGTGCTGATTGGTGAAAAGGGTACGCTTGTGATTCCGCACGTGGCGATGCCCAAATTCTTCCCCAACGGTGCCGACACGGAAGCCGCGATCGAGGAAGTTCTCAGCGTCGATCACTACGTGCAGTGGGCCGACGCAGCACGGGGCGAAGCGGAGACGACGTCGGCGTTCGATTACTCGGGGCCACTCACCGAAACTGTCCTCCTGGGCACCGTCGGCATTCGCTTTCCAGGACAAACTTTGAAGTGGAATGCTCAGGAAATGAAGATTCCCAATTTCTCCGCGGCGGAGCCCTGGCTCACCAAGAGTTATGCCGCCGGATGGGAGCCGACCTGGGTCTAATCCAACCTACATGGTCACACTCCGAGACGTGATCGCGGTACAATAACGGGGTCAGCTTGATTCAATCACAAGCTGACCCAACAACCACCAATCTGCACCCGCGGGAGAAGACCATGTCGCGAGAGAAGTCGATCGAAAATCTGCAAAAGGCCCTGTCGATGGAATTGACGGCCAGCCATCAATATCAGTTGCATGCCGCCGTCCTGGAAGACTGGGGGCTGGACCTTCTCGCCAAGCGCATGCGAGAAGAAATGCAGGAGGAACTGGGGCACTCGGACTTATACCTCAACCGCATTTTGTTTCTTAAAGGGGAGCCGCAGCTGACGTTCGACAAGCAGCCGGTCCGTGCCGAATCGCTACAGGCCATCTTCAAGACCGACATGGAAGACGAGAAGGAAGCGATCGAGTTCTACACGAAGGCCTCGCAGCAAGCGTCCGCCGATTCCGATATCGGAACACGTCAGATCTTCGAGCAGATCGTCCTCGATGAAGAAGGGCACATGGCCTGGCTCGAACTCCAACTCGATTTGATCGAACGCATGGGAGAAGCGGCCTACATCGCGAAGCACATGTCTTCGCCGTAGGCGTTGCGACTTGAAAAGCGATATCAATGAACAGGGGGATGCCAACCGCGAGGTCGGCATCCCCTTCCTTTTTCGTGTGTCTTTAGAGCAGATTCTAACTACGCTTCGCTCGGTTTCGTCTTGGCAAACTTCCGCAAAACCACGTAGAAGACCGGCGTCAGGAACAACCCGAAGATCGTCACCCCCAGCATGCCGGCGAACACGGCCGTTCCCAGCACGCGTCGCATTTCGAAGCCGGCACCGGTGGCGATCAGCAGCGGAATCACCCCCAGGATGAACGAGAACGCGGTCATCAAGATCGGGCGAAGTCGCAAGCGACACGCTTCGATAGCGGCCTCAAATCGGTTCTTGCCGGCATCTTCTTCCGCTTTGGCGAACTCGACGATCAGAATCGCATTCTTACACGCCAGGCCCACCAGTACGATGAAGCCAATCTGCGTGAGGATGTTATTGTCCATCCCGCGAAACCAGATACCCATGATTGCGAACAGCAGGCACAGCGGAACAATCAAAATGATCGCCAGCGGCAAGAGCCAGCTCTCGTACTGAGCGGCCAGCGTCAGAAAGACGAACAACACCGCCAGCGGAAACAGGAAGACAATCGTGTTGCCCGCCTGGCGTTCCTGAAACGCGATGTCGGTCCACGCATAGCCGAAGCCTGGCGGAAGGTTCGCGTTGGCCAGTTGTTCCATCGTATCGAGAGACTGCCCCGAGCTATAGCCTGGGACCGTGTCGCCGTTGAGATCCGCGGCGGGGTACAAGTTGAATCGTACCAGGCGATCCGGGCCGACGACCCGCTCGACGTCGACGATCGAAGCCAACGGCACGCTGGCCCCTCGTGTGCTTCGCGTACGAAGCTGCAAGATGTCGCTCGGTTCGTCGCGGAACTCCGGCTCGGCCTGGGCGGTGACCCGGTAGGTGCGTCCCAGCAGATTGAAGTCGTTCACGTAGACCGAGCCGAGATAGACCTGCAGGGCAGTGAAGACGTCGTTGACCGGAATGTCGAGCATCTCGGCCTTCGTTCGGTCGACGTTCGCTTGAATCTGCGGAACGCTGAGCCGGTAGTTCGAGTAAACCTGAACCAGCCCCGGCTGCTGATTGGCCTGGGCCGCGATCTGATTGGTAACCTGGGCGAGTGCATCCAGGCCGGCACCGCTCTGGTCTTGCACGTACATCTTATAACCGCCCCCACGACCGATGCCGCGAACCGGTGGCGGAGGAATCACGAAGATCTGCGCTTCGTTAATGCCGGCCAGCTTTTGCCGCAGTTCGGCAACGATCACATCAATCCCGCGCCCCCTGGCACTTCGCTCTTTGGCGTCTTCCAGCGGCAGGAAGGTCACCGCGGCACTCGGGCTAATCGTAAAGGTCGATCCGGACAGGCCTGCGATACCGACCGAGTGAGCCACCCCGTCAATCTTGCCACCGATGCGGGCAACCTCCTTGGTGACGGCATCCGTTCGAGAAAGTGCCGCGCCATCAGGAAGCTGAATCGCCACGATGGCGTAGCCTTGGTCCTGTTGCGGAATGAAGCCGTTGGGAACCATGCCGAAGCTGTAGTAGGTCGCGACGAGCAGCCCGGCGTACATGAGTAGCACCAGGGCCGAGACGCGAACGATTCGCGAAATGATGCCGGCGTAGATGTTGCTCGTCACGTCGAACGTCTTGTTGAACAGTCGGAAGAACCAACCAAACAGCACGTCGACCACTTTGCCCACCCAGTTCTTCTTCGCATCCTTGGGCCGCAGCAGCAGGGCACACATGGCCGGGCTGAGCGTCAAGGAGACGAACGTCGAGAACGCGGTCGAGATGGCGATCGTGATGGCAAACTGCTGATAGAATCGCCCACTGATGCTGGGAATGAAGACCGTCGGCACGAACACCGCGATCAACACCAGCGTGGTGGCAATCAACGCCGAGCCGACCTCATCCATCGCTTTGTGCGTCGCTTCTCGTGGCGACAGCCCTTCGGCGATTAAACGTTCGACGTTTTCGACTACTACAATCGCGTCGTCCACCACGATCCCAATCGCCAGCACGAGGCCAAACAGCGAAAGCGTATTAAGCGTCACCCCCATCGTCTGCATCACGGCAAACGTTCCGATCAACGATATAGGAATCGCGATCACCGGGATGACGGTCGGTCGCCAGCCATGCAGGAAGATGAACACCGTGAAGACCACTAGCAGCGTGGTGATCAGCAACGTATCGAACACTTCGGCAATCGACTCTTCGACGAAGTCGGTTGGGTTGTAGGCAATCTGGTAGCCGATCCCCTGGGGGAAGTCAGTCGACAACTGGGCCATCGTCTCCTTGACTTCTTTGGCCGTATCGACCGCATTGGTGCCTGGCCGCTGGTAGATCAGCACCGCGACGGCCGGGTTGCCGTCCAAATAGCTCAGACGCGAATAGTCTTGTGCCCCCAGTTCCAGGCGGGCCACGTCGCTAAGCCGCGTCACGCGACCATCGTCGCCGCGTTTGATGATGATGTTACCGAACTCCCGGGTATCTTTCAGCCGCCCCTCGGTCGTCACATTCAATTGGAACGCGCCGGTACCGTCGTTGGGCGGCTGACCGATCACCCCGGCCGCGACCTGAGCATTCTGACCCCGAATCGCACCGATCACGTCACCTGGCGTCAGATCGAGATGGGTCATCCGCTCGATATCGAGCCACACCCGCATCGCGTATTCGTTACCACCGGCGATGCGAATATCGCCCACCCCATCCAGCCGCATCAGCGCGTCGCGAATGCGGAGGAACGCGAAGTTGCTGATGTAAAGCTGATCGCGGCTACCGTCGGGCGACTCCAGGTGCACCACCATCAGCATGTCGGGAATCTGCTTGCTGGTGGTGACGCCAATCTGGCGAACGGCTTCCGGCAGGCGCGGTTCGGCGATGGCCACGCGGTTTTGCACCAACACCTGGGCGTCGTCCAGGTCGGTGCCCAGTTTGAAGGTCACCGTCAGCTGCATCGTTCCGTCGGCACTGGACGACGACTCCATGTACAGCATGTCGTCGACGCCGTTCATTTCCTGCTCGATCGGCGTCGCGACGGTATCGGCAATCACCTGGGGCGTGGCACCGGGGTAACTGGCCCGCACCACGATCGTCGGTGGAGCAACGTCTGGGTACTGCGAAACCGGCAGTGTGAAGTAAGTAATACCACCCACCAGCACGATGATGAACGACAGCACCGACGCGAAGATCGGGCGTTCGATAAAGAAGTGAGGAAACTTCATCGGATCGCCTCCTCGGTCTTCTCAACCGCGGTTTGCGTCTTGTTCCGCAGGAGTTGAACCGAGCTAAGCCCAGGCGAAATCCACTGGTCTTGTGGCAGCGGCATATAGTCATCCGGCAGGCCGTCTTCGCGAACTTCAATTGTCCCTGTCTCAACCTTCACCGGCATCTCGGGACGCACCAGCAGAATACCTTGGATGACCAACGACTCGCTTCCATCGAGCCCCGTACGCACTACGCGTAGTCCGTCGACCAACGGGCCAACCTCTACGCTTCGACGTTCAATCTTGCCATCGACGACGATGTAAACGTACTGCGAGGATTGATCGGTGCCGATCGCCGAATCGGGAATCAGTACGGCCTCGTAAGCCGCGCTGCCTGGCAGGCGAACCCGGCCGAACATGCCCGGCACGAGAACTTCGTTGTCGTTGCGAAAGATGCATCGCACGCGAATGCTGGCCGTGTCGGAATCGAAGCGGTTATCGACGAAGTCCATGTGCCCCATATGCGGAAAGCCTTCTTCGTCGGCCAATCCGAGGAACACGGGGTTTTTCGCCGATCGCGAGCTTTCACGTTTGCCTTCAAGCGCCAGGCGTATGTACTTCAGGGCCTGCTGTTCGTTGACGTCGAACACGCAGTAGATGGGGTTTACCGACGTGATGGTCGTCAGCAAGGTCGAGGTCGCCGCGCCGCCACTGACCAGGTTGCCTTCGGTGACGTATTCGCGGCTGATCCGGCCGGATACCGGCGCGTAGATCTTGGTATAGTTCAGGTCGAGTTCGGCCGTTTCGACCGCGGCTTCAGCCGAATGGATCGCCGACTGAGCCGTCGCCACGCCCGCTTCCGCCAATCCGATGCCCGCTTCCGAGGCCGTTACGTCCGCTTCGGCTTGCGTGAACTCCGCTTCCCGCTGGTCGAGTTCGTCCTGGGCGACCGCGTTCGACGTGCGGAGCGTACGCGTTCGCTTGACGCGGGCCTCGGCCAGGTTCAGCTCGGCTTCGGCTTGCTTCTTCTGAGCACGCGCTTCGTCGAGTTGCGCCTTGGCCTGGGCCATTTGTGCTTGGGCTTGCCCCAGGGAGGCCTTCGCCCCATTGAGCGCCGCGATGAAGGGTCGCTGATCGATCACGAAGAGCAGGTCCCCCTCGTGAACGATCTGACCTTCGTCGAAGTGGATCGACTGAAGGTAACCGCTGACGCGTGCGCGGATCTCGACGAACTCGATCGGCTCGAGACGGCCCGTGTAGGCATCCCACTCGACGATCTTTTTGTTGACCGGCTGCGAAACGGTCACCGTCGGGGGTGGCCGATCCACAGGCCCTTGAGGTGCGCCGGAACAGCCTGCCAGAGCAATCGCGCTGATGCCACACGCGAGCGTGGCGAGCGCCAATGGATAGAAACGTCGAAAGATTTCCATAAAGCCAATCGAATGCTGGGAGTCGTTTTTTTGCACAGTCCTCTTGGATGGATTGCCAATTCTAGACAGCCTTTGGGCCGGGTCGAGAGAACGATACTCCAAGATCCTTGGCAGATCCTTTCAACAAGAAGCACCGGCAGCAATAACCGCGAGCAGGCGGATCAACAGAACGTTAAAAACGAGAGTAGGTCCGAGAAATGGCAAGGTGAGTCCTCTGGCCTCAAAAGCCTTATTATGGAAACGATATCGTTTCCTAGATGCCGTCATCCGCGCCGATGCCACCCGTTTGCGGTAGCTGATGGCGAGACATTACCCACCCCCTCATGGGACGAGAGGTCGAGGTCGATGATGACAAAAACTTCCTGCCAAGAAAGTCGACAAAAATCTTCCACGTAAACATTTAGCTGCCTAAGTGTCCACCTGGATTGGCAGCCTGAATATCACTGGATTCCCATGAAATACGGGGATTAGAGGCCCAGCGGCTTACGCTCGGATGTGATCGACCGACTTCTTATCGCGCTTATCGGGACCCAGATTTCGTTCGACGCCCATTCCGCGGAGCAGCTCGTTGTAGGCATCGAGCCCTTCCGCTTTGACGTCGACGACTTCGCCAGTCTTGAAGCGGCCGTTGGCACCAGTGACGGCATGAAATACGCCGGACAGCTCGCGCTTCACGTCGTTGTGACGGCCGTCGCCCGACTCGGTGCTGATGGTAAACAGCGAGTTCTCCAGAATGGTCCTGCCGTTGGCTTCCATCGCGTCCTGCTCGTCGAGCCGCTGGAGGAAATACGCCACCTCGCGCATCTTCATGTGAGCATGCGCCCGCAACTGTTCGTTCGATTTCTTCTCGTTGAACTGATGCCACCATTCGTGGCTGCATCCTTTGTCGCCGCTGGCCTTGAGCTGCTTGGCGTCGTCGAAGACGAACCGCTTCTCGCCGTTGTACTCGTAGTCGCCGGTCAGACGAATACGTTCGCCGGCGGCCAGGAAGGTAATCGAACCGAAACGGCAACGATCCATGGCGATGGCCAGCGCGTACAGGTCAGCCATCAGGCGCCATTCGGTAGTGAGTTCTTCCAGCGTGATGTCGATCCCTTGCCCGCTTGGGTCGGCCTCGTTGCCGTGTGGCAGCGGAGAAGCTGGCGGCACCGGCAGGTCGCGTCTGCGCTCTTCGGCTTTTTTCTCAAACTCGATCGTGCGCTGTTCGTACTCGCGCACCCGGTCGAGATGATCTTGCAGACGCGACCGTGAGACCTTCCCCAGTGGTGAGTTCGGCGCGGTATAATGCTTCGCCTGCCGCACGACGCTATCGAGCACGCTGCGCGACAACCGCTGGCGGCGCGGATCGAGCGAGTCAGTCGGGACTTCCCCGAAGATCCGACTGAACAGGTCACGCGGCTTCTCCTGCATGGCCGCGGCGGGCGTGCCGTCGTCTTTGAAGCTATGCGTATAGCGCACCACGCGGCTGCGGCGAAAGAAGGTACCGGCGATCAGCGTCGAGATCATCCCTGGTGGGAGGCCATTGGGATGATAATGCTGGCGGACTAGCTGATCGATCGAAGGACCGCCTGCCTTGGCCGTTCCTTCCGCGGGCATCGCGGTGAACGCCGCCGAAGCGCCATCGAAATGCGCATTGATGCCTGGCATGTCGCAGCGAACGTGGTCGACGTTCTTCATGACCAGCAACTTATCACGTAGCGGCTTCAGTGGTTCCAACACGCCGTCGAAGCCCTCGGTTTGCAGTGGAGAGGGTATCCCCAGACCGAAGAAGACGTTGAACGCCCGCACGGGAACTTCCGCCTTGGCAGCCCCCAGCACGGGCGTAACGGTCATCTCTTCCAATAGCGGCAGCCCGATGGCAACCGTCCCCAGACCTTGCAGAAGCGTTCGGCGATTGAGATGTGTTCGTTTCATCGGTGAAACCCAAAAGGGAAGGGGAATGTTAGCGTGACGTTTGGGAGGGAGGGAACTTCTGAACCAGGTCACTGAGGACGATGGCTTGCATGACGGCCTGATACGTACCGCCACCCGCTTGTGCTTGCTCGTGAATCTGTTTGACGATGGCCTCATCGCTGGAAGCCAACGGGCGCGAGATGGCGAACTGCACCAGCTTCCGCGTGATGCCCATTCGTACGCGATCACTCGCCGCGAGTATCTCCATCAACTGCCGCGACGACTCATACTTCACCGGCTCTTCGGTGCCTGGCAGCAGAATCTCACCATCATCGCGCAGGGGGTTACCAAATCGATCTTTGTCCGAGAACGCGCCAATGCCGTCGAACTTTTCGAGCCCGAATGCCAGCGGTTCGAATCGCGAGTGGCATCCACCGCACGAGGCGTTGTTGATACGCTCCATGGCGATGCCACGCTGCGTGAGTCCCTTCTTGGTAGGCACAGGGCTCGTATCGACGCACGGTGGCGGGGCCCCCACGTGACTGTAAAGCAGCTCGTGCAGCACGAAGAGCCCTCGACTGACCATCGAGGCGTTATCGCCCCCGAGCGTCAGCGTGCTACCTTGCGTCAGGATCCCTCCCCGCTCGGGATACCAAGCCAGATCGTACTTGCGGATCGGCTCGTACTGCACGATCACTTCTTCGGCCGAGAGTGCCCGGTCGTAGATCGCCACCGAATGCAGCGTGCCCAGCCAGGGGCGATCGCCGGTGACTTCGTTCGCCAGGCCGAAGACCATCTCGCTTTCCCAGTTCGAGAAGTCCCCCAAGCCTTTGCGTTCAGCAGCTAGTTTGCCGTCGATGTAAAGCCGCGCAACCCCGTCGTCGTCTTTCGTGTAGACCACATGCGTCCGCTGCGTCTTCACCTGGCCATCTTTCGTGCTGATCGATGGCATGCCGTTACGATCGGTCTTATTGGTTCGCAGGCGGGCATCGTATTTCTTTTTCTCTTGCCCCAGGGTGAAGTTGCGGCTGCTTGTGTCGTGCGAAAAGGTCACGATACGGGCAGGTCCGTTCTGTTGGAGGTCGTGCGGCGTGATCCAGGCCTCGATCGTAATCTGGTTCGTCTTTCGCAGCGCGGCGGTCATCGGCCGGGGCGGTTCGGTCGTGAAGATCCGTGTCGGTTTATGAACGACGAGCCCATCTGACGTCCAACGTACATTCTCCGGCGATTGAATCTTCAAGTAGAGGGATGAATCGCTGCGGCTTCGATCGTGCACGACATCGCCGCTCCCTTCACTGAAGTCATAGTAAGCGAGGACGCCGCTCGATGTCCCCGCTGTTTGCCGTGCGCCGGCCAGCGGTTGTCCCTGCGTGGCTTTCAAACCGTAGAAGCGGGCCAGCCGCGGAGAGACGACCGTGACCTGAGCATTGAGCAAATCGGCCAGCGGCCGCTGCTGTTGCCAGGCAACTTCGTCGAAGAAGGCCAGCGTCTCGTCTTGCATATCGCTTCCCAGCGCAGGGCTCCACGCCGGGTAGAGTTTCTCGTTGGGGCGCAGCGAATCGAGCCGTTCGAGTTCTAGCCACTCGTGCACGAATTGTGCTGACCGTGCTTTGGCGCGCGGATCGGTTAGCATCCGCTGGACCAATGCTTCCAGCTCAGCCCCCTTTAACTTGCCCGCATCGGCCAGGTGGATCAAATCCTCATCGGGCGGCGCGCCCCACAGAATGTAGCCGAGCCGGGAAGCCAGCTCGTATTGCGACGGCTTGTCGCCGTTGGGCTTTTCGATGCGATAGATAAACCGGGGCGACTGAAGCATCCCTTCCAGGATGTAGCCGACCGCTTCCTCATAAGTTCCCTTTTCCTGCTGAACGGCCTGGGCGATCTGCTGATAGCTTTCCACCTCCCACGGATCGAGCGGACCGCGCAGCACGCGTTTGCCCATCCGCTGGATCAGCTCGCTCAAACAGCCCTCGTCAAACGAACGGCAGTCGGCAAAGCGGGCCGCGAACTCGCCGCAGTCCATCTTCTGCACGATCCGCTGAGCCAACTCGTGGTAGGCTTGAACGTGACTCAAGTCGATCGTCTGGCTGTAGGCGGTATTCGAGAAGCCATCGGCCCGCACATCCGGGGGCAGCAGTCGCTTTGCCTCCGACGCGACGTCGACGCCGGTGATCTCGCGGACGGTCGTGATGTATTCGACAAGTGTGAGCCGCTGCACCCAGACTTCGGACGATTGTTTCACCAGGTGCGAGCCTGGGTCGATGACCTCGCGTGTCCAGACCGCGCCCTCTTCGATCCATGACTGGATGATCTTCTTTTCTTCGGCCGAAAGAGGAGCACGCTTCGGGGGCATTTCGCCTGACTCGATGGTAGTCCACAGTAGACTATCGGCAGAGTTGCCGGCGTGGATGACTTTCCCCGAATCCCCTCCGGCCAGGGCCGTTTGTTTGCGTGAAAGATTCAATCCCCCTTCGGTCTTGCCGGCCCCGTGGCACTCTAGGCAGTGCCTGGAAAGGATCGGAGCGACCTGCGTCTCAAAACGGTGAGCCTGCTGCTGCGGTTTGCTCGGCACCTCTTCGGCATGGGCGCGCGAGCCTAGCCAGGAAAGGAGCACCATCGCAAGAATTTGCGCACTGCGCAGAGGATGATTCATAGGGGACCAATCGAAGGATCGGGCGAGCGGACAGGCAAGTGAAAAGCGAGGAACGTGATCCGCGCATTGTAAGTAGAAAACGGAACTTTCGTCAATTTAATGGCAAATTGATGTCCTAATCCGTCTTTCACTGCTGACCACGTGGGGGCTCGTCGGAAGACTTTTCCTCGGTTTCGGCGCTTGGATGGTCGGTCCGGGTGAGCAGAAAGTCGACCATCTGGCTCAATTCTTCCGCAGTCAGCGAAGAGGCGAACGACGGCATATTGTAGCCGCCGTTATTGATGCGGATGACCAGTTCGCCCCGATCCAAGCGGTCGCCGATCACCGAGAGTTCCGGCCCGCGATACCCGCCAAAGCCGTCGACGTTATGGCAATAGAGACACCCCTTGTCGCGCAGCAGGACCGCTCCGTGCTGGATGTTGGGGTCGTCCGAGCGCACCACCTCCGGCGGCAGCGGTTTGACGTCGAAGTCGGGCGACCATGGTTTGCGGTAGCCATAGATCGTCAGCACGACAAACGCCGTCGCCCCCACGATGACCGTTGCCACGGCCCAGGGACGCTTCGACGGCGCCCGATGCCCGCGATTGGAAAGCATGGGAACGATAAACAAACCGATCGCCCCCAGGATCGGCATCCCCAGAATGACGTAGGTCTCCAGTTCCGGCGGCAACATCGAAAGGACCGCGAAGTACCACCAGAAATACCAGTCCGGCATTGGGTTGGCGTGAATGTTCGCCGGGTTCGGGGCCGGGCCGAGCGAAGGGGGGCCGACGAAGATCGCACAACCTAGGATCACCGCGACCATGATCGTGGAAAACACCACATCGCGCCAGGCGGCAATCGGCCAGAACGGCACGCCCGTCTTTTCGAGGCGCCCCTCGTACTGTTCCTTGTATGTTTCGGGGTCGACCGGCTGGTCGGCCTTGGGCATTTCGGAAATGCCGTGCCGGAGGATGAGCCACAAATGCAGACCGACGCCTGCGAAGATCAGCCCCGGCAGGATGAAGACGTGGATGGCAAAGAAGCGGCTGAGCGTCGAACCGCCGACCGTTTCGCCCCCCATCAGAAACTGGGAAATATACCCGCCGACAAACGGTACCCGAGCAGCCATCTCGGCGGCGACCATCACCGACCACACGCCATTAGCGTCCCACCGCAGCAACTGCCCAGTGAAGGCCATACCCAGCACGACGAACAGCAGCACGACGCCGCTCATCCAGTTCATCTCACGCGGGTACTTGTACGAGGCGTGCAGGAAAACCTGCGTCATGTGAATGACGGCCAGCATGACCATGGCGGTCGCCCCGTAGTAGTGCATTCCGCGCACCAGGTAGCCGAGCGTGGCGTCGTTGGTGATGTAGACGAGGCTTTCATACGCCGCGTCGCCGCCAGGGACGTAGACCATCGCCAGCGCGACGCCGGTCAACACCTGGATAATGAACGCACACAGCGTGGCACTACCGAACACGTACCACCACCGCGCATCGCGGGGGACGACATGCTCGAGCATCGGCATGACGACATCGGAGAAGCCGCTTCGATCGTCGATCCAATTCCAGATCTTGCCCAGCATCGTCATACCTGGTCGTTGGTGGTCAAGGGAACGGACGACGTTTCGATCTCGACGAAACCGTCTTTCACCCGCACGGTGTAACGGGCCAGCGGCTCGGGCGGAGGGCCGGCGGCGACTTCGCCATCTTCGTAATAGACACCCCCGTGACACGGACACATGAACAGGGAAGCGTCTTCGACCCAGTTCACCGGGCAGCCGAGATGCCGGCAGTTGATCGAGAAAGCGATGAACTCGTTCTCGGAAACGCGCCGCAGCCAGGCGCCACTCAGTGCCGTGACGCCAGCCCAGGGTTGGTCGATCGTGTCTTTGAATTCGACGCTGACGGTCTTGCCGACTTCGTACTCGTCAAGCTTGCCGAGCTTCCGCCACGCTTGCTTGGGCCGGGCAAACACCGGGGCGAGCACGAACCCGACGCCTGGCAGCGTGATCATCGCGCCGATCAGCGCTGACAAGCCCAGGCAAAGCTTGGTCAGAAAGCCGCGTCGGTCTTCGTCCGACGAAGGGGACCTTGTTTCGGGACTATCACTCACCAGTGTTTTCCTTCTTCCAATCAAGACGGATGTCGTTGATCCACATCCACAGCGACCACGCCATCACCCCCAGCCCCGCGAGCGACATGATCCACATCGTGGTCACGCCCCACAGCAGCATCATGATGCCCAGGGCCATCGCCGCCGGGGCATAGGTGGGCTGCGGCGTGGGGGACTCGTGCGAACTGGCGACTTCACTTTCGCTCATAGGGAAGCCTCCGGTAGGTTCTCATTCGAAGCGTGATCTTCCATCGCATACCAGCGGCACAGCACGCTGAGAATCGCACAGATATAGAGCGAACAAGGGGGCACCCACATCAACAGCCCGCCGAGTTGCTGATCGACCATCGGCGTGAAGCCGGCTTGATACAGCGACGTGAGGATGCCGACCCGATCGACCGGATTGGCAAACGCCGGACAGACCGACACCGGCGTGAAGGTGATGTAGATTCCCAGCAGCGTGCATCCGGCACACGCGGAAAACAAATAGATCACTGCCAACAGCGGATCCAACCGAAAGCGAGCCACCGGCGAATAGATGGGCCACCAGAACGCCAGGCCTGCCGCCAGGAACGTCGCGCTGCGAACGAAACCCAAAGCGTCGCTTTGGGTCGCCGCGCTGCACAGCGAGGGGACGTGCCACAGCCACATTGCCCCGAGACCAGCAACCCAGCCGACAATCGGTATGGACAGCAGCGCGCTGAACTTCGATAGGCTCGGTCGATTAAGCAGCGACTCGATCAGCTGGCGTGGAAGGAACAGCATCAGGGCAAGGGGCACGATCAACAGCAACAAAAGGTGCTGCACCATGTGAGCGCTAAACAGGTAACCACTGGCCAGCACGCCAATCGGGGAAACGAAGGCCAAAATTAGCACGACCACCGCGACGGCCAGCCACCACCAGTTGGCACCGGCGAACTGCTTTCGCCACGTCATGGCAGCGACAAGCAGCGGCACCACCACCAGCCACACCGGCGAGGTGAGGTTCCAAAGGGACGGACTCGTAAGAAACGTCATCACTGCAAGTACCCCATGTACACAATCAGGAAGACGATAATCCAAACCACGTCGACGAAGTGCCAGTAAACGCCGACGGCCCCGAACACTTTGCTTCGCTGGCTGGAGAATGAATCGCCGATCGCCAGGGCCAGCAAAATCGACAGCGCGATGAGCCCTGCCGTGACGTGCAATCCATGAAATCCGGTCACGGTGAAGAAGGTCGCCGCGAACAGATTCGAGTCGACGGTAACGTCACTTTGAATCAATCCGATGTATTCCCAGGCTTGCCCCAACATGAACACCGTCCCCAGGCCGATCGTCAAACCGAGCCAGCCCCGGAAGTGCTGCGACTTACCTGCTTTCAAGGCCCGTTCGGCAAACCAGAACGTGACGCTGCTCAGCAGTAAGCAGACGGTGAACGCCCCGGTACGTGTGGCATCGAGCGCCGTGGCCGAGGTCGGTCCTGCCAGCTCTTGCGAGTTGAAGACCACGTAAGATACCAACAACAGCAGAAAGAAGACCGCCTCCGAAGCGATGAACGTCCAGGCACATACCATCGCCTTGTCGGGGCGTCGGCCATTATCGCTTGGTGTCTTGGAGGACTTCCAGTCGGCATGCTCAGGCTGGTCTAGGTCCCAAACCGGACGTCGGCTTTTGACCTCGGGAATCGTCTCAAAATTTTCGGGCGGAGGTGGCGAGGTAGTGGCCCATTCCAGCGTGAAGCCGTTCCACGGATTGTTCCCGGCCGGCTGTCCACTGCGTAGGCTGATCGCGATGTTCCACAGCAGCACCAGCGTACCGGTGGCCATGGCAACGGCTCCGGCGGTGGCCACCATGTTCAGCAGCATCCAGCCTGGGTTGTCGTCGTAGGTGTACACGCGCCGCGGCATGCCCATCACGCCGAGCAAGTGCTGCGACATGAAGGTCGCGTTGAGTCCAAACACCCACAGCCACAGCTGCCAACGGCCCAGGCGTTCGCTGAGCATACGCCCGGTCATCTTCGGGAACCAATAGTAAGTCGCCGAGAACAGCCCGAAGACCGTTCCGCCAATCAGCACGTAGTGAAAGTGCCCCACGACGAAGTACGTATCGGTCAACTGCCAGTCGATCGGCACGGCGGCGAACATCACGCCGGTGAGTCCCCCGATCACGAACTCTAATAGAAAGGCCACCGCGAACTGCATGGCGACCGTCAAATGAATGGCACCGCCCCACATGGTCGCGGTCCAGTTGAAGATTTTTACCCCAGTGGGTAGCGCTATCAGAAGCGTTCCGACCGCGAAGAAGATGTCGGCTCCCATGCCCAAACCAACGGCAAACATATGATGAGCCCACACGCCGTAGCTCAGCAGCACGATCACGGCACTTGAGCCAGCCACGAACGCGTAGCCGTAGATCGGCTTGCGTGAAAAAGTCGGGATCACTTCCGAGACCATCCCGAATGCCGGCAGAATGAGAATGTAAACCTCGGGATGGCCAAACACCCAGAAGAAGTGTTGCCACAAGACGGCCGATCCGCCACGTTCCGGCTGAAAGAAGGCCGCACCCAGGAAGCGATCGATCAGCAGCATGGCAAGCGCCGCGTTCAAAGCCGGCAAGGCCAGCACGGTCAGGATCGCCGTCATCAGGCTCATCCAGACGAAGAGCGGTACGCGCTGCAAACTCATCCCCGGCGCACGCAGGGTCAGCACCGTAACGATGATATTGATCGCCGCGGCCACGCTTCCCACGCCGAGGCAAAGCAGGCCGATGATCCAGTAGTCTTGGGCAACCATTAGATTGTACGGCCGCGTCGAAAGGGGCGCGTAACTGAACCACCCTGCGCTAGGTGCCGCACCGGTAAAGAAGCTGAAGTACAGCAGGATGCCCCCCATCGGCAAAAGCCAGAAGCTCATCGCGTTGAGCCGCGGAAAGGCGACGTCGCGAGCCCCGATCATCAGGGGAACGAAGTAGTTCGCAAAACCAACCAGCACCGGCATGCCCACCAGAAAGACCATCGTGGTCCCATGCATGGTGAACATCTGGTTGAAGAAGTCGGGCGAAAGGAAGTCGTTCTTAGGCACCAGCAGTTGAAACCGAATCAGTAAGGCTTCCAGCCCGCCGATCGCCAGGAAGATGGTCGCCGTGCAGATGTACATGATGCCGATCTGCTTGTGATCGACCGAACTGACCCACGTCAGTAGCGGCCCCAGGGCCGAGCCCTGTTCGGCTTCCGTCTCCGTCGTTTCGATCAGTGGCATGCTCAACGGAGGGTCTCCAGGTAGGCAACCAATTGATCGAGTTGCTCGTCTTTGAGTTTGAAGTTCGGCATCTTGCAGCCCGGCTTCACGGCTTGCGGGTTGGCCAGCCAGATGCGGAGATTCTCGGGCGTGTTCTTGATCACGCCAGCACCCAGTTGGGATCGGCTGGCCAGGTGCGTCAGATCAGGCGCGAAGTCTTCTTTCGCCTGGGTTCCGGAAACGGCGTGACACTGCGAGCAGGTCAGCTTCATGAACAGGGCCGCCCCATCGGAGGCCAGCTTTTCGCTGGGCGCGGCAGCTGTCTGCTGCTCTCGCTGCTGCCAGGCATTGAAGTCGTCTGGTTCGTGGGCGATGACCAGGAAGTTCATCCAGGCATGCTGCGTGCCGCAGTACTCGGCGCAGCGTCCCTGGTAGGTGCCTGGCTTGTCGGCTTCCAGCCAGACGAAGTTCTCGTGCCCCGGTATCGCATCCATCTTGCGGGTCAACTGGGCAACCCAAAAACAATGAATGACGTCTTCCGAGCGCAGCGCGACGCGGAGCCTCTTTCCGGTGGGAATGTGGATTTCGTTCGCCGAGACGATGCCGGACGCGGTGTACTCGACTTCCCACCACCACTGATGCCCTGTGACGATGATGTCGATGCCGTCGTCGCCCGTCCCCCCCTTGGCATACTGCGGGGGCAAGGCGTTGATGGTCAGGATCAGTTTGATGCTGATCACGGCGATCCAAATGACAATGATCACCGGGCCCGCCATCCAGGCAATTTCCCGCCGATGGCTGCCGAAGTCTTGAACCGGTAGCTTTTCGGTGACGCGAAACCGGTAGAGGGCGAAGCAGATCAGCCCCGAGACGATCGCGAAGATACCGGCACTGATGATCAGCACCTGGACGAACAGATCGCGTATCGATTCCGCCTGGGGTGATGCCGGATCGAATACGGGAAATGTCGACTCCATCGCTTCCAAACTCTAGGGTACTGAATGCTTAGCGTAATCCTTACTGTTGGATGCGATTGTACGAAGATTCCGGCGCGTCGCAATCCGATTCAATCAGACATCGCTCACCGCAGCTTAACAATCGGCAAGTCGCGTTAAGCCTTTCGCACTACGTATTCAAGGCAATTTAGAGAAAACGTTTTGCCACGGGTGAGGAGTGCGTTCGAGCCGGTCCGTTATCGAACAGTTGGGGGCAGATGCCAGGAATACCTCGCTAGAGGTCAGGGCACGGGGATAGGTAGGTATTAGCGATGGCTATCCGTGGAGGGGGCGATGTCCTTCAGCGACAAGAAGCCATCGTCGTCGCGATCCATGGCGGAAAACTTCTCGGCCGAGGCAGGGAATTCATCCCGGGAAATCTGTCCGTCGCGATTACGGTCCAGGGCCTGAAACCACGCGGGACCTTGCGTTGGGCCTTGATCGAGCAGTTTTTGGCTGGGTCCTTGAGAAATGACGAAACGCAATTGACGCGGCAATTGACGCGGTACCAGTCGACCGGCTTGAACGACGCCAGCAGACTGAAGGACTTCCCAGGCCTCGGACAGTTCCTGAGCAGAGAGGGAACCATCGAAGTTTTCGTCGAGGGCCGTAAAGAGGTTTTGCTCGAAATCAAGGATGGCGACGACAACCACCGAGCCAATGTAAGCTTGGACCACGACCTGCCACTGGGCGAACTCCTGGGCGGTCAAGACGTCATCTCGATTCCGATCGGCCAATGGGATAAGGTTCTCCAGGTCAACCTGATTCTGCATTCCGGCGATTTCACTCAACTTGATCTCGTTATCCTCGCCGGCACTACTGGCAAACTGACTTGCCAGCTCGGCCAACGAGGCTTCGGCTCGGGAGTTACTCGGGGTGGTCACGTGCAGACGAGCAGTAGACGCGATGGAAGTGGAAGTCAGCGCGTTAACCTTGGTCTGGGGGGAACTCAGGTCCTGCAGGCTCGCGCCGTCTGGGGAAAGATTGATCGCCCAGTGGTGATCGCATGCGGCGGCATTTCCTTGCCGAACTTGGATGATGCCAAACGAATGAACCGATACGTTGTCGCCTGACACCAATCGCGTCGGTGTCACCCCCGGGTAGACATGCCGGGGAAGTAGTTCGCCGGGACTGATCAGTTCGTCCGCGTTCATATCCAATGTCATCAACCGCATCATGCTACGCTCAATCCGCTTTGGATCGACCTTGTCGCCTGGCATGATTGCCATAGCACGCAGCAGCGCTGCATTCATCTCGGCGTTGCGGGGCGTCACGTCGCTGGTCAACCATAACCCAGCCTTGCTGAAAGCCGCGTAGTACGTCTGAAATTCGTCCAGGGTTATCAGGCCATCCTCGTTGGGATCGATATCCGTGGGACGCTGGACCATGGTGGGCAGCAGTCGTCCGAGTGGAAGCTGACGCAGTCCAGCCGGAGATGCAATCGTCTGTGATTCCACTTCATCAAGCCGCTGGTCGTTGTTCAGGTCATAAAAATGGAATAACGCCGCGGTCGCTTCACCGGCGCGCTTGGCAACCGGCTGACCATCGGCCTGAATCGTCAATGCCCAAGCTTCGATCTGGTCGCCGGTCGTCATCTGGACGACGGTGGTTTCGAACGTTTCCTGTGCGAAGACGAATCGCGGAAGAATCGTGACCAGCGCAAACCCGATTAACAAGCACGCGTTTCTCATCCAACCAGTTCCTCGATCAAGCCAGCGGATGGATCGGCGATGCGGATTGGCCGGTTGACGTTCGAATCGTTCTGCTTCATCGGGTCGATTCCCATGCTGGCACAAACGGTGGCGATCAAGTCGGGCACCTGGTATGGCTTACTTTCGACGACCGTTCCGTCCTTGCTGGTGCTGCCGATGACCTGCCCATGGCAGTTCGGTCCCCCCGCGGCCATCACCGCCCAGGCCTTGGGCCAATGATCGCGGCCGGAGTTGGCATTGATTTTGGGCGTTCTTCCGAATTCGCCTTGGCAAAGAATGAGCGTCTCTTCCAACATGCCCCGTTCGCTCAAATCTTGCACCAGCGAAGCGAAGCCGCTGTCAAGCTGGGACGACAATCCCGCGACGCGGCCGAAGTTATCGTAGTGCGTGTCCCATCCGCCCAGCGAGACCTCCACAAACGGCACGTCTCGTTCGGCCAGACGACGTGCCAGCAAGCAGCCTTGTCCAAAAATGGTACGGCCATAACGATCGCGTACCGAGTCCTTTTCACGTTCCAAATCAAACGCCGCGACCACATCGGGATGCATCATCCGCAGGGCCCGCTGCGTGGCAGCGGCTAGTTCAATGGCCTTACGGTCGGAACCTTGGGCCAGGAAGTGCTCGTTCATCTGGCCAAGCAAGTCGACTCGTCGCGACTGGCCGAGCGGCGATCGTTGCTCCAGGTCTCGCACGACCAGATCGTCGACGCTCTTGGCCATTTCTCCCACGACCAGCGGGGAAGCGGCTGTATCGAGAAACCCTCGACTGGCAATTGCCGGACGCTGCGGTGGAGCGATACTGATGAAGCCGGGCAGGGGGGCCTCCGACTGTGCCTGTTCTTGGGCGACTAGCGCGCCGAGGTCTGGAAAGTCGATGCCGGCCTGGGGAATGTATCCGGTGCGCGCCAGGTGCACGGCACGGCCATGGTCACCTTCGCGGGACGTCATCGAGCGGACGATCGCGCAGTGATCGGACCATTTCGCCAGACCGGGAAAGTGCTCGGAGATTCGCATGCCAGGCGTCTTGGTGGCGATCTCCTTGAACGGACCACCATTGTCGTGCTCGGGCTTCAAATCCCACAGATCGATCGTTGCCGGTCCACCGTGCAGCCATAGCAGAATGACGCGTTTCACCTTCGTGTCGGAGGTCTTCTCGGCGGCGGACAAGCTTCGCAGCCAGCTACCTTGCAGCATCATTGATGAAGAGGCAGCGGCCAGCGACATTCCGAACAGGCGGCGGCTAATTCCTTGAAGCACGGTAGTTTCCCTTAAATGACGCGGACTTCCGCGCGGTCAATGATTTGTGTTGAACTCAACGGAGTTAACCAACACCCAAAACAAGTCCCCCAGTCGCTGGGCACGCGTGGCCGGGTCGTCTTCCAGGTAGCCTGCTACCCGCAGTTGCTGCCAGTCGGGCTCGCCTGGGGGCCGGTTAAGCGTTGACCAGAAGAGGCTCTCGACACATTCCCGCTCGGTGAGAAACGGAGCGGCGGCCAGCCCTCGGACCAATGGGTTCGAGTTCGGATCGCTCAACCGGGCAATCTTCTCGCCATTCATCAGCGAAAGTGCCTGGGTCACGCAGCGCTCGACGTCGACGCTACGATAGGCCGGAAACATTTCAAGGAACGCCTGGCGATCGTGAAGCTGCTCGGCCGAGTCGAGGTCGCCGCGAATCGGTGGTTTTCCGGCGGCGATATTCAGGCTGTCGTATAGCTGCGGGCCCGTCAGACCGCGCGTCGTCATGTAAGGAAAAGGATCGGTCGCCGTGGTGGCCGGGCCGCGATGGTGGATTTGGTAGGCATCCGTCGAGACGATCGTTTCGGCCAGCCAACGCAGATCGAATTGATGCTCGACCCATGCTTCGGCCAGAATCTCCAGGGCTTGCTCGCGCACCGGGCTGGCGATTTGATCGGGCTGTCGCGTGACCAGCGGCGCACCAAAGTATTCGGCCCACAACTGATTGACGGTCCGCCGGGCGAAGAAAGGATTGTTCGCCTGACCGACCCACGTGGCGAAGACTTCCCGTCCGGAGGTGAGCTGCAAGTCAGGCGATTCGCTTTCCAAGGGCAAATCACCGGTGAATAGCACGGGAGCAACTGACTTGCCGGCATCGGGAATCTTGATCTCGATTTCATACCAAGGGCGGTTTTCCTCGAAGCGGCTCTTGGGCACAAAGAACGCCGCCGTTTGCCAGAACTGCTCTTGGCTGTAGGCATCGAAAGGATGATCGTGGCATTGGGCACAGCTGAGATCGACCCCTAAAAAGGAACTCGTCGCGTTGGCTGCCATGCGTTCGGGACGGTGGTCGTTCGCTTCGATCAGCGTCTTGGGGGTCGTCAGGCTGCCCATCGGGCCGCCGCTTTGTTCGCTCGTTTGTGGGGCGTACGAAACCGAGATCAGCTGCTGGGCGATTTCGTTGAGCGGACGATCGTGATTCAACTGATCCGCGATCCAGGCCTCGGTATCGCCAGCCAGGTACTCGTAAGGCGCGACGGACGTTTGCGGAAACCAAAGGGTTCGCACGAAGGTTGCCAGATGCTTCGCGGCGGCCGGACTACGGCTAAGCCGCCGGATCGCTTGCTCACGCGTCTCTGTATCCTCGCTGGCAACAAACGCTCGCGCTTCGGCGGCCGTGGGAATTCGTCCGATCAGGTCGAGCGACGCGCGACGCAGAAAGGTGGTCCGATCGGCAAGTTCGTGGTGATTCGACTCCAGCAACTGCGCAAGCTGCCGGTTCACCTCTTGAACGACGCCCTCTGGTTGGTCGCCCAGTGCTGAAACGCCACTTGGAATCGCGGAAAGCAAACAGACAAGGAAAACACGTTGCATGAATTACTCGTTGGCCTGGTAGTCTTCAGCTGAAATGAACTCGCCATCGGCGATGCTGACTAGCGCGACCATCACTTCCTGTTCCAAGCCGGCCCGCAACGGGGCGACGCTTCCATCGGCCATCAATGCGTGGGCTTTCTGGGGATGAAAGCCGTAGATCGAGCCTCCATTGGAACAGTTGACCGCGCACCGGCCGAACTGGTTGCGACCCTCTTTATCGTAGGAACGCAGGTGGTTCCAGTTGGGTGCGATCCATTGTCCAAAGCTGAACCCTTCCACCAACGGGCGATGTTCCTCGTCATCGGTCTTGTGGGCATGCAGCTTGCCGCTTCGCCACTCGTTCGGTTTATCGGCCATCTCGACCACCAAAAAAGAATTGGCTCGGCCATCGGTGATGTCGCTTAGCTTGATCGCGTGACCGGCGGTTACTTTCGATCCGCCGTAGTATCGACCGGGCGAAGCCATCGCGCCGCGATAGAGTCGCTCTTGCACGTTGGTCAGCAGGTAAGCCCCTGAAGAGGCCACGTAGTCGGTCGCTGCCGCGGTGAACTCCTTGCCGTCCGGGTCTAACAGTCGTACTTCACGATCGCCGTGCGGAGCCGAAGGACAGACGAGCCCACTTAGGTGTGTTGCTCCGACCTGTTGGTTAGCCCCGTCCCACCACTCGCGACTCAGCTGGTACTGATCGTAAAGTGCGGCCTGATCCATGAAGGGAAGAACCAATGTATTCCAGCCGCGATGGGGCTCGCGCCCGTTGCTGGGCAAGGAATCTTGATGGACTTCCGCGAAGGCCAGGCAGGCCTTGCCAATCACAGAGAGGTTCTTTTCGCAGAGAGTGGCTCGCGACTCTTCCCTTGCCCCGGCCAACCAAGGCGTACCAATCGCGACCACCAGCAGTACGCTGGCGGTCGCCACGATCAGGTCAAGTAGACGATCTTGTTGTTGACCAAACATGTCAATCGATTCCTCGGTTGGCAGGGCAGGACACGTAACTTGGGCGAAACGATTTTAGAAGTCGCCTACTACGTTGCCATCAGCTTTGAAACACAAGTTCAGGAACGTTTGCGTATCGACCGTTTCAGGAATCGTGCGCGTGGAGCCGTCGGCCAGCACCACATTGATGATGCCGGGATGAAACGCGTAGGGGGCCGTTTCATTGTCGATATTGATGTAGCTGGTACAGCCGTCGCAACCCTTGGCGCTTCCATCGCTTTCCCAGTTGTAGATCATCACCCCGTTGTTCCCGGACCAGGGTCCATAGCCGTAAAACTGGGCGTTGGTAACTTGCAGCTGTTTGCTCATATTCCAGTGAACGGGCTTACCGGCCATTTCGAACAGCAGGATTGTGTTGCTGGTCCCGTCAGTGATGTCGGCGAAGTCGGCGCCCGCTTCATTCAGAATGCCAACTTCGCGGCCTGGTACGTCGGTATGGTTGCCGGAACTATCGAGCACGTGCATACCGCGAATACCCTGGTAGTCGGTCGCCACACCGGTCACGCTTGGATCTAAAGCGGTCGGGTCGGTCGTCCAGCCCATGTTCCAGCCAGCGTAAAGGGGCATCTTGCGATCACCGCCGGGGGCACTCGGGCAGAGGTAAATATCGATCGGCGTGTTGACGGCATCGTGGTTCGCTGGATCGTCAAAGCCATACGACTGGTTGTAGATGTTCGAAAGGTTTCCCTGCTCGACGAACGGCATGATCATCGCCAGAAACCCAGTCACGACCTTGGTGCTGTTTCCTGAAGAATCAAAACCGTTGTAGACCAATCGGCCCGGAGCAAACGTACGAAATGTATCGTGGTAGTTGTGACAAGCCAGGCCGATCTGCCGCATGTTGTTCGAGCACTGCATGCGCCGAGCCGCTTCGCGAGCTTGTTGCACTGCCGGCAATAGAAGGGCAATTAGAATCCCAATGATGGCAATCACCACCAGCAATTCAACCAGCGTAAAACCAGACGGACGTGAACGTGACACGGTAGGCATCTCCCAGGAACTCTTCGATTAAAAAAACACATGGAACGCATTTGTTTCCAAGCGTCGCAATCGCGAGGTGCCTTGGGCTTTTTGAGAGAGCCTGGGTGCCTAACGGCTAGCTTTAACTTTCGGTTGCGTTGTAAATCAGATCAGCAATCTCTGCAAGAATCATTCCAAAAGGAAACGGGGGTTTCCTCCTGGATTTCGTCAATTTCTTTCGAGATTAAGTGCCCGTGACAAAACGTCATGACCAACAGCCACCTCATGGTGTCGGTTGATACGACATCCATGTCGTATTGCGCTACACGCGATTCCTTTTTTTGAGGAGCGGACCAGTAATTACCGCCTCTCGATCTCTGACGTTGTGAGTTATCTGTGGCCGGTTCGAACCATAGTCACTCCAGGGGAAGAACGACCCGTCGGAATATCGCTGCGTACACGTACCTATGATTTCAACTATATTGGAAGGCAGCCCACCACTATTCGATCCCGCCAATGCCTGGAACCTGCCCATGATCACGGTTGGACCTACAACTGCTCGACCTCTACTTGCTAAACGAATGCTCTTTCCATGGGCGGTTTCTTTCGTTCTCGTAGTGACCGGCGCGTGCCGCCTGTCGCTGGCCGAGCAACTAACGTCACCCAATGGACGCATTCAGGTTCACGTCGATCTCAAGGAAGTCGACCAGAAGAGCCAGCTGAACTACTCAGTGAAGTTGGACGGTGACGTCTTGGTGGATGACAGCACGATCACCTTCGTGCGAAACGACCATGCGGTCATTGGCGACCACTTGAGGCTCTTACAAACCACGAAAGTGTCGAGCATTCGTAACACGTGGAAGCCGGTGTATGGCGAGCGGTCCGAGATCGCCGACAACTACAACTTCCAGTTGTTCCAGTGCGAAGATACGAAAGCCAAGTGTGCGCTGCACGTGGAAGTCCGCTGCTACGACCAGGGGGTCGGTTTCCGAATGCTAGTCGGTGATGGCAAGCCGATTACGCTGGTGGAAGAGCGAACCGAGTTTCGCTTCCCAGGCGCCCCCTGGGCCTGGCGTACCAATGCCGCCCAAGGCGAATACGAGAAAGTGCGGCTGGTCGAACTGGGTGCCAACGTCGAAAGGCCACTCACGATTCAGATTGGCGCGTATCGCTACGCCGCGGTCGCCGAAGCAGGTGCGATCAACTATCCGATGATGCGTTTGAAGTCGGTCACCGGTGATCGGCCGACCGTCATGAGCCAACTACAAAGCGAAGTCACCTCCGGCACGTTCGTGCGAACGCCGTGGCGCGTCATTTTGATTGGCAACACGCCTGGCGACCTCCTGGAAAACAACGATCTGATCCTCAATTTGAATGAGCCGTGCGCGATCGAAGACACGAGTTGGATCAAGCCCGGCAAGGTGCTGCGCGAGATCAGTCTGACCAACGACGGAGCCAAGGCCGCCATCGACTTCGCGGTCGCCAATAACTTTCAATACGTGGAGTTCGACGCCGGTTGGTATGGCTACGAATACGACGATGCTTCCGACGCAACGACCGTCACCCTAGACCCAAGACGTTCGGCCGGGCCGCTCGATCTACAAGAGATGGTCAAGTATGCCCATGAGCGAGACATCGGCATCATCGTCTACGTCAATCGTAGGGCGCTCGAGAAACAACTCGACGAAATCCTGCCGCTCTACAAGAGTTGGGGAATCGCCGGCGTGAAGTACGGATTTGTGAACACCGGTTCGCAGAAGTGGACTTCATGGCTGCATGAGGCCGTGCGCAAGGCCGCCGAGCACCAATTAATGGTCGACATCCACGACGAATACCGCCCCGTCGGTTACTCGCGAACGTATCCCAACCTGATGACGCAAGAAGGAGTCCGGGGAGACGAGGCGAAGCCATCGACCAGCATGGCCGTCACAACGCTCTTCACCCGAAACCTGGCCGGTGCGGCGGATCACACCATCTGCTACTTCGACCCGCGCGTTGATCAGTTATGGACGCATGGTCAGCAGTTGGCCAAGGCCGTGTGCACCTATTCGCCATGGCAATTCCTGTATTGGTACGACACGCCACTAACTCAACAGCAAGACGGTAAGTCCTCGCGAAGCCGTATTGTCGATTCGCCTGAGTTGGAATTCTTCCAGCAGGTTCCGACCGTCTGGGACGAGACCAAGGTCATCCATGGCGAAATCGGCGAGTACGCCGTGATCGCTCGTCGCAGTGGCGATGTGTGGTTCGTGGGCGCGATGAACGCCAACCAGAAGCGTGAATTGGGCCTGCCGCTGACGTTCCTTTCGCCGGACGCGAAGTACCAGGCCCGCCGCTATCGAGACGACCCCAACATGGAGACCAAGACCAAGGTGCGCATCGAGAACCTGACCGTTGACGCCACAACCAAGCTGACACTCACTCTGCTGCCCAACAGTGGCGAAGCCATCCGGATTGCTCCTATTAAGCGGTAGCCATCTTTCCCAATAGCAGCGCAACACAATGCTGTTTAAAGACTTGCGACGCCCTGAAAATCTAGTGAATTTATAGCGATTTTACCGATTGCTCAGTTCTCAGCGGTTATCCATTGGGCTAAAATCTTGGCGTTTGCTATCCACCCGAAGAGGGTGGCGGCCCCCATCACACAGCAGGTCCTCGCAATTAGTTCCCCATACCGAGCCACGATGCCGAGTTTCGCTCTGGGCGGGGGAGTTGGAAGATACATCTTGATTCGCCGCACGATTACCCAAGCTCTCCGCCGTACAACAAACACTGTTCTGAAAAGCCTGCCGGCCATCAAGCCAGTGAAGTCGAGAAACTCGAAGTTTCGCGCTCGCTCGTTGCGGCTGGAAACGATGGAAACCCGGGTCATGCTGGCCAACAACCTGGTAGCCGACTTCAATACCGATCCGGTTGAGTACGAACTGCACGAGGTGCTTGAATTCCAGAACAAACTCTTCTTCGTCGGGTCGGATCGCAACGGAACCTATTGGAATGCCAAGCTGCGCTACTATGATCCCGTCACGGGAGAAATCACGCATGTGGCACGTCTGGAAGGTACTGGCTATACGGGCAATGCCCCCAAACCGGGTGAAATGACCGTCATCGGAGACCAGTTCTTCTTTCGTAGCCATGTCGATGGGGGAAGTCAGCTATGGCGCTACGATTCCAACGCCAATGACGGAGCCGGCGGCGCTTCGATGGTCGAGGACTTTGGTGATCCTGGTTTTGATTCGTATCCCACCTTCTTAACCGTCTTGGATGGCAAGCTCTATTTTCAAGCCTATACCAGCGAAACGGGAACTGAGTTGTGGGTTTTGGATCCGCAGGCCATCGGGACGGAGAATCAAACCAAGCTGGTCGCCGACCTGGTCCCGGGCAGTGGATCTTCCTCTCCGAGTCATCTGACGGTATTCGACGGGAAGCTCTTCTTTCAGGCGAACGATGGAGAGTCCGGTGCGGAGCTTTGGGTGTATGACCCTCAAGCCGATAATGGTGCCGGGAGTGTCTCTTTATTCGCCGACATCGCGCCCGATCACCAGTCTTCTTCGCCGCAAGAGATGGCGGTTCTCAATGGTATTCTCTACTTCCAGGCGACCACGCTCGCGGAAGGGGCCGAGCTATGGCAATACAACCCGGCTCCCGAAGAAGGGGAGGTAGAAGTCACCATGATCGCCGACATTTATGACGGCTACGGGAGTTCGGCACCGACCCAGTTAACCGTCGCCGGCGGCAAGCTCTATTTCCGGGCCACCGATTACTATCACGGTACGGAGCTCTTTGTCTATGATCCCGAACAAGGAGTCAGCGTGGCGGCCGACATTGGATCGGGAGACTACGGTTCCGATCCAGAATACCTGACCGAGTTAGGTGGGCTGCTCTATTTCCAACCGACCCGCGGAGGCGGGGGAGTGGACGTCCGGGTCATCGACCCAGCCACCGGTGAGATGCAGCTGATAAGCGTGCCCAATGGTTCCCGTACGCCGGAGAACTTCGGCGTATTTGATGGGAAGCTCGTTTTCAATTCAGGAGCCGAGCCCTACTATCGCACCGACGTCTATATCTACGATCCCCAAGATGAAAGCCTATCGATCCTGTACGATCCCGTTCGCACGGGCGAGTCGGCAATTTGGGGAATCGTCGAAGTTGATGGCGTTGTCTATGGGGGCGTTGTGACAGATGCCGAAGCCAAGGAGCTTTGGAAATTCGATCCTTCGGCCAACGGCGGCCAAGGAGAAGCCTCGGTGGCGGCACGTATCCCGGGGTCGAATGTCGGGTACTATCCTGCCGAACTGACGGCGTTCAACGGAGACGTCTATTTCCGTACGACCACCGGACCGTCGTTTTCGCTCACGCTTTACCGCTACGACCCAGACACCAACGGACCGACGCAAGATGCCGAACTCGTCTTCAGCATTCCGGTGACTTACCCCAGTCCGTTGACCTTCCAATTTATGCCTGCGGACGATCGGCTTTACTTTGTAATGAATGATCGTATGCATGGGGAAGAGATTTGGGAGTTGATTCCGCAAGAAGAGGGACAACCACCCATCGTTCGCATGGTGGCCGATCTGGCCCCCGGGATGGCCTCGCTTGATCCGGAACCACGATTTGTCCACGACGGGAAGCTTTATTTCGTCGCCCATCGAGGCGTTCCGGGGCTGTGGCAGTATGATCCGACCGCGAACGATGGCCAAGGAGAAGCGAAGCTTGTCGACGACCTGGCCGAGTATGACGTCACAGGCATTACCGAGCTCAACGATCGCTTCTATTTCGGACACGACAAGCAGCTTTGGGAGTACGATCCGACCTCGACCGACCAGCCGAACACGCCTCGCTCGCTTGGCTACATGGGCAGCGACCCGGTGCTGCCCGACGACTTTGTTGCGCTGGGCGAGAAGGTGTACTTTATCTCCGACCAGAAACGTCTGTGGGAGTTCACACCCAATGCCCCCGCAGGAGAAGCCAACTTACAGGCGATCGTAGGCCCCGGAGTTAACAGCCGTGGCTACAGCTACTATCTGACAACCAATCTCGTCGCGAATTATGGACGGCTCTACTTCGGCTACGCCCCGGAGACTGCATTAGATTACGAATTGTGGGAGTACTACCCCGAAGACACCGGCGGTGACGGCCAGTTACGGCAAGCCAGCAACATTCAATCCGACCTGGGTGCGTCTCCTTCCGACTTGATGGTCATCGACGGCGATGTCTATTTCGCAGCCTACCACGAAGATGTCGGCCGCGAACTGTTTGTGTATTCGTTCAATCCGGAGCCGGTCGTCGGTAATGACACCTACGAGACCGACGAGGACGTCGAACTGGTGATCGACACCACCTCGCTGCTGGACAACGACTTCGACTACAACAGCGAAGACTTTTCTGCAAGTTACCGTACAGGGCCGGCCCACGGGCAGGTGACCATCAATCCCGATGGCACGCTCCGCTACGTGCCCAACCCCCATTATCATGGCACCGACTACTTCACCTACTTTGTAACCGATGGGGAAGGGGCTACCTCGTTCGGCGAGGTCTTCCTCACGATTCATTCCCAACAAGACCCAGCCACGATCGGCGGCGTCTTGACGTACACAACCCACGAAGACGAGACCCTGCCGATCAGCGCCAATCTGATCGTCAACGATGTCGACGAGGGCGAGGCGTTTGTTCAACCTGTTACCGACCAAAGCGGCACGTACGGCACCTTTAGCATCGACACGTTGGGCCAATGGACCTATCAGCTGAATCCGGCAGACGTACAAACGCTTCGGGCCGGCGACGCGGCCGAAGACTCGTTTGACGTTATCTCTTACGACGGCTTGACCACGGAAACGGTAACGATCACGATCGATGGCCTTAACGACGTCGCGATCCTGGGTGGAACCTCGACCGGTTCGACGTTCGAGGAGTCGACTGATGACGTGACGGGAACGCTTTCGATCGATGATCCCGACCAAGGCGAGTCGCTCTTCACGGCTCGCACCAGCGTGCCAGGAACCTACGGAACGTTCAGCGTCACGGAGCAAGGAAGTTGGACTTTCCAGCTCGACAATCAGGCCGCGCAGCATCTTGGGCAGGGGGAGAGCTTTCAAGAAACCTTTACGGTCACTTCGGTCGATCAGGCAGCTTCCATCGACGTTCGTATCACCATCTCGGGCGAAAATGATTTGCCCTCCAGTATGGTTCATGCCGTCGAGGGCTTTCGCATCGAACAGCAGCTTATTCATATTCCGATCTCTGCCAGCGACATCGACCAGAATAATACGCAGTTTACCCATGCCTATCGAGTCGTTCGCATTGCCGACCAGCAAGTGGTCGACTCGGGAAATGTTGTCGATGTCGATGAACTCACCGTGACGATTCCCGCCGCCGGCCAGTACCGGATCGAGCTGACCACCACCGATAGCCACGGGGGGCAAACGACTTCCCAGCGAGAATTTTCCGTCGGGCCGCAGTCGACCGTCGCTCTGAGCATCTCGCGCGATCAGCAGGCCGAACCAGGCACTATCAGCGCTACGCCAGAGACCGGTCTCAGCTTCCACGAGTGGGAAGAAGCTGCCGGACATCTTTGGTTTACCTTGCAAGAAGGTTTGCCCAATCAGCCGTTTGACTTCACGTTTGAGCTTAGCAAGAGCGGCTCCTGGTTGGGCGATCCCCAGGTGTTGGCTCATCTGGGATCAGAGCTTCAGTGGACCTCGGACGAAAACGTCTTCACCGGAACTCTCTCGGAGCTCGACCTGACAGGCTACCAGGTTGGCGATCGGGTTTTGCTGGCGACGCTGTTGCTGCCGAAGGATCTGCAAAATGCGGTCGGCCTGCCAATGGATGGCCAAGGAGCTTACCCGCAAGCCACTATGCAGACCGGCATTTCGCTCACTGGTGCTCACGCCGATCTGCTGCATCCATTCGCAATTCAAACGTCGGACAACGCCGAGTTTCGACCCGTCATCTACGATGCCAGCGACGATGGCCGAGTCGGCATTGCCGACTTCGCCCAGTTCATCAGAAATTACGGCCGAAACGCCGATCAAGATTCGCCGGACGCCTATCGCTTCGACTACGATGTCAACGGCAAGGTTGGCCTGAGCGACTTTGCGCTGTTCATCCAGCATTATGGGATTCAGAAGTCTGGCGATCGACCGATCAACATGCCGGTCTTCAACACGCCGCAGCCACCGGCCGAGACGCAATCGCTACTCGAGAGCGAACCGCTATTCCAATCGGCCGAATTGCTTACAAGTCCCACGGAAACCTTCATCATGCCGATCGCCGATCCGTTCGATGATGGACAGTCCGCAACGACCAGCCACAGCGACTTGCCAGCGTCAAACGAAGTTCCCAAAGACGCGCCGCTGGAGGTGTCTACCCATCTTGACGCTCGCCTTATCGATGCCGTCTTCCAATCGGAGGAGCATGCCCCAGCGTACGACTCGTCGCCATGGGATGAAGAACTCCTTGGACTGATCACGTCCGAAGATTTGGAAGACTCACTCTTCTGATTCCTTCGCGCCCGCTTTCACACGGCGATGCGCCCCGGCGAAGAACGTTTTGTGCACATTCAGCAGTCGGGCAAGCTCCGTGACTGGCTGCTGATGATCGTCGACGCGCAGGTCGATGTAACGATCGTTCCCCCCGTAGCCGGCACCTTGTCGATAGACCATCAAGGCAGCCGACTGCTTGCCGCGTCGGTCTCCTCCGGCGTCGTCACCGGCAATCAAAGCAGCCATCAACCAGTCGGCCAGTTCTCCATCCCCTTGCTCACGCGCCTCGCGATATTTGGCTGCCATGTCCTGAAGCACCTTTTCGCCGGCCAGCAAATTTCCTTGGACGGTGAAGTGCTCGCCCACGATATGCCCGGCCCATGCATTGCACTTCTCACCGGTGAAGCTCGCCGCTCTTCCCTGAGCGTCGACGATGCCAAGCTGGCGAATGGCCCGGCCTTCGTCGGCGCTGGTCAAAACACGCACGACTTCTTCGGCTGACTTATCCTTCAGTAGTTCCAAGCCATCGGGTCCGTACGCCGTATTGGCCGCCGATTGGGTGGCGATCGCACCTCGTCCGGCTTTACCCCAGGGCACAATACAGCCCACGCCAAGCACCTTGCTGGCAACCGCAATTCCAAGATCACCGGTCTCGGGATCATACGCCACGATCGAAAAAGTGTTGACTTCAGGTATCGATCCCTCCGCGGCAGTAGCTGCGGGTTGATTCTTCCTGGCCTGGGTAACGAAAACTATTCCAGTCATCATAAGTGGAATGGCGATGACGGAAATGATCTTGAGAGCATGCATAGCAGCGCGTCCATCGAGTTTAGGGATTGCCTCGGGGTTACCTTCAACTCGGCCAAGTGCTTTTGGCGAATTCGCTTTGAGAAGGTCTGTTTACTCTAACTCTTCCAGGTTCATACCGGTAGTTTCGATTCGCATCATCCATGTAACCAAGGCACCCAGAATCGACGTCACGACTAAGATGTAGAGCAGATAACGGACGCCAATATCCGCTAACAGGATTGGAAAGAGGAAAGCCGTTAGCACCGCGCCGATTTTGGCAAATGATGCAGCAAAACCAGCCCCTTTACCGCGAACCTTCGTGGGAAAGACTTCACCGGCGATTAAGTAGGTCTGCGCATTGGGACCAAGATTGGTCATGAAGCTGAAGACCATAAAGCCCGCGAAAATCAGATAAAGCAGCATCAGACCGGTAAATTCAACGGACAGCGATGCCAGGAACAGTCCGATGGCACAGCCGATGAAACCGAAGACCTGCAGCTTGATGCGACCGACACGATCCGCCAACAGGACGGCCGCGATGATTCCGAAGATCAGCAGGACATCGATCACTGCCGCCCCTTTCGCGGCAATCATATCGTTCTGCACGAGATCCGAAATGGCCGTCGCGTGCTCCTTTTTATGCCCCACCGCGGCTGCCAAGATGGTCGGAGTGAATATTCCGATTCCGTATGTCCCAAGATCTTGCAGGAACCACGGGACCGACGCCAGCACCGTTGCGCGGCGGGTTTTCTCGGAGAAGAGTTCGCGGTAGCCGGTACCTTCGTTGGACGTTGCCGTATCGTCCTTATGGCTTCCTTCTCCCAAGTCAATTTCACTGGGATACTGCGGTTGTCGACTGAGCAGGCGTAACATCACCTGCTCAGCTTGGTCGTTCTCCCCTCTGGCAAACAACCAGTGAGCACTCTCGGTAATTGTCAGCCGTGCCAGCGTCACCAACACGGCCGGAATGATAGCCGACGCATACATCCAGCGCCAGGCGCTTAAGCTGGGGTTTTCGTACAAAATGAAGAAACCAACACCGGCTCCCATTAGCGCTCCGATCGCCTGAAAACCAAAAGCCCCCAAGACGAATTGACCGCGACAATTGCTCGGCATGCTTTCAGAAATCACCAAGTGAGCCGTTGGGTAGTCACACCCCAGTGCCAGACCCAGGCCAAAAAGGCAAAAAACGAGCGTCGGAAAGTTTGGGCTCAGTGTTACGCCCACCAGAAAGATGGTGAAGATCGCCATCTCGATGATGAACATGGGCTTTCGACCGAAGCGATCGGATAGCCCACCCAACGCGGTGGCGCCAATCAAAATACCCAACAGCGATGCGGCACCAACGATTCCATGCGCGGCAGGCCCAAGCGAAAACTCCTTCGCTAAGAGGGGCAAAGCCACACCAGTCGTAAAGACAACCAATCCTTCAAAGAACTTACCAGCCGCCGCGAGCGACCAGATTCGCCACTGCATCGGCGTCATCGGTGTCGAGGCCGTCTTCGTTCCGTCAGACCAAACCGGCGTTTCATCGATATACTGCTGGACCGACTTGTTGCCGTTATCAGTGGAAACAACCGGCTGGCTTTCCATAATGTCGTTCCTCAAGAATCCGGCTCCGTCCGTCGTTCCTACCGGCCTGCTCATGAAACTTCCGGCGTCGATCTGTGAACTGTATCAACTTGTTTCCGGATCACAAGTGGAAACCGGCAAGACCGTCATTAAGCTCTTGTTAGATTCTGACGAATCACCGCCATGCCGCTTCTACCGATCGCTTTCGGAAGGCGGTCCAACAAAAGACCGTAGAACCCCTAAATACTACTGGAAAACGCTGCCCGCAACTTGGATATTATGAGAACCACCAAAGGTTGGGAAATTAGTCCGCAATGCAAACAACTTCCACATGAAAACCTTTACCGAAATCTTGCAAGCCGCCGGGCGGGGAGACGACCGGGCATCGGATGAATTGCTTCCCCTGGTCTACGACGAATTGCGTCGATTGGCGGCTTATCACCTCGCTCATGAAAGCCCAGGGCAAACACTTCAGCCGACTGCTTTGGTACATGAAGCCTACATGCGTCTCACCGGTGGTGATCAAACACAAGTTTGGGAGGGACGTCGACATTTCTTCGCGGCCGCGGCGATTTCGATTCGACGCATCCTCGTCGACAACTCGCGCAGAAAACGCAGCCAGAAACGGGGAGGCAATTTCACCCGGCAGGAACTCGTCGACGAACAGATTTGCGTCTTGCCGGAACCAGTAGAAGATTTGCTGGCCCTCGACGAGGCACTCGATAAGCTGCAAACCGAACATCCCGATGCCGCCCAGTTGGTACAACTCCTTTATTTCTCAGGATTACAGCGAACCGAGGCTGCCGAGATTCTGGAGATCTCGCCGCGGACCGCGGACCGTCTGTGGACGTTTGCCCGGGCATGGCTAAGACGCGAGATGTCTCCTCACGAAGATATATCAAAATAATTCCGCAGAATTTTGGCAACCTCGACACGCCGTTTTCGCATGAGTCTTTAGGAAGCATTCGTACGCAAGGTTAACGATCAAAGACATCGAGCTTTATGGCTGAGCTGAACGAAAAATCAGTGTTCCTAGCTGCACTCGAAATTGCTGATGGTTGCGAGCGTGCTGCCTATTTAAACAAAGCGTGCGGCGGAGATTCTCTCTTTCGCAAACGCATCGAAGCCCTTCTCGTCGAGCACCAACGATCCGGGCAATTTCTTGAGGTGCCGGTGCTCGAGCAAATGGCCGCCGGGCAAGATTCCGCTGAAAGCGAGCTAACCATCACAACGCAAGGAGCCGGCGATCAGCCTGACCCCATCGATTTCTCATTTCTGGAACCATCGGACAAGCCTGACTCGATGGGCAAAATCGGGCATTACGAGATTCGCGAAATGATTGGCCGGGGCGGCTGTGGCATCGTCCTCAAAGCGTTCGATACCAAACTGGAGCGAATCGTCGCCATCAAGGTCATGTATCCTGAACTGGCAGCGACTTCGCCGGCTCGCAAACGTTTCTTGCGCGAAGCGAGGGCCACCGCCGCAATTCGACACAAGAATGTCGTCAGCATTTACGCGGTCGAAGAGCAGCCACTTCCTTACCTGGTGATGGAATTGATCGACGGCCCCACCTTGCAGCAAAAAATCAATGCCATCGGACCTTTGGAACTGATCGACGTTTTGGAAATTGGTCAGCAAGCCGCGGCCGGACTGGCTGCCGCCCACGCCAAAGGGCTCATTCATCGCGACGTCAAGCCTGCCAACATTCTGCTGGAAGGAAACACCAACGAAGTCAAGCTCACCGATTTCGGCCTGGCGAGATCAGCCGACGATGCCAGTATCACGCAAAGCGGGATCATATCAGGCACCCCACTCTACATGTCGCCCGAGCAAGCGCAAGGGCTGGAGATGGACGAGCGTAGCGATCTGTTCAGCCTCGGCAGTGTACTGTACGTCATGTCGAGCGGACGCCCGCCATTTCGCGCCAAGGCCACGCTGGCCGTGCTTCGAAGAGTTGTCGAAGACCAGCCGCGACCGATCCAGCAGATCATCCCCGAAGTGCCGGACTGGCTGGTCACGATCGTTGACATTCTTCTTGCCAAAGAACCGGATCGACGCTTCGAGTCGGCGCAGGAAGTTGCCAGACTGCTGCAATCTTGCCACGATGCCGTCATTCATCATCAGTCGGTTCAACTTCCAGCCGACGTCCTGCGAAAAGCCATCCCCAAGTCGCAGACAACCAGCGTTCGTCCCGTTCAAGTGAGGCGCAGACTTGTTTTGGCTGGCGGATTCGTTGCCTTGATTGCGATCGTCGCACTTGCGCTATCCCACGGCAAGGGACGATCGTCACTGTCTCTGGTAAGCAATCCCCAAACGACGCCACCCAAGTTATTAGCTCCCCCGTCTGAGAACACTACAAAAGAGACCATTTCGCCGAAAGAAGAACCGGCCGCCGATAGCAAAGCCGAACAGCCGGAATCGCGGCCCGCATACACCGATCGCTCGGCGGAGCTTGCTGGCGCGGGGGCATGGGTCAACGATGGAGAAGAATTCGTGCAGGCCAAGCCTGAGCCGGCAGCCATTTACTTTGGTGACCCCGATTGGACCGACTACGATGTTTCCGTCGAAATGAAGACGCTTTCCAGAGACCCACGCAGCCAAGGGGGCTCTTTGTTTGTGCGAGCGGTGAATGATCGCAATCGGTATTCGTTCACGCCTGGAAACTACTACGGCCAGGGGACCGATCTTGCGTATCGATTCAATGGCCAGTTTCAACGGGACAATACTTACCAGCCTGGACCGTACGAAAACAACCGCTGGTATCTTCTGCGTGCGGAAGTCCGTGGAAGATCGATCCGAGTATGGCTCGATGACAAGCTGATGTTTCAGACGGACAACAAACAATTGCCGAAAGGTCGCATCGGCCTGGCAACCTGGAACTCGATGGTCCGTTGGCGCAACCTGATCGTGACCGATCCCGACGGAAAGCTGCTCTGGAAAGGGTTTCCAGAAGTAGACACAACCACAGTGAGTGACTTGGACCTGATTGCCACCGAAACCTGGCAGCCGTAGCTTCGCACTGAGGAAGCGTTCGACCGTGTGCTCGCAGCGTCTCCGCCACTCTACGAATCCGAGGGAGCCTATGCGAAGTACATCGACGGTGTCACCGAGCTCCATGCCAAGAACCTCTTCTTCACCGACATCATCGCCAAAGACGCAATCATTCGGGCCAAGATTCGTAAGATTGAGGGGTCGTGGGGAGGATTCTACTTGCGTTCAAACAAGGATCACATCGCTCTCTACTCGGTCACTGATCGCCAGTTCCATATCTGGGCCCACGATGGGGAGCAGCACATGCGATTGGCCGAGATCACCGTAGATGACGAAAAGTCGGACTTCTTTGAACTCGCTTTCGCGACGATCGGCGAAACACTGTCGGCCTATGTCGATGGCAAAAAGATTTATGAGGGACAAGACGAGCGCGCAACCGATTTCGCCGGCATGCCGGCAATTCGTGCGAGCTTCTCACCCCCACGATCGACTTTTCAATTCAAAGATGTCGAGATCATGGTTCTGGATCCGCCGTTGACCGAGCAAGAACAAGAACAGTTGACGGCGATGCAGTGGGCATGTCGAAACGGCGCCAAAATGAACGGCTACATCAATGATAAGTTCGTGGCCTTTGATCGCACGAAGCTTCCAGTTGCCGTTCCTACCAACGGCATAATGGATTTCGATATGCGTGAGATGACCAACGTTTCCGTGGAAAACGTCGCCAAGCTTAATCGTCTACCCAACGTCCATCGCGTCTTCAATGCACCGCCTGGTGCGGACGATTTTTTACTACAGCAGCTGATACAAACGCCTGGCATCAATTTCGCGCCCCACCTTGATATTCGAGATTCCCTGGTTACCGACGAATTCTTCGAACATCTGCGCGACATGCCTAATCTTTACGGAGTCTGCTTCAACAATACGCAGGTGTCATCGAAAGCGCTCAATCACCTGTTGAATCTGAAAAACAAAGGAATCATGGCGGAGAACTGCCTGAACATCGATGACCATGCCTGCGAGATTCTCGCCACGCGTTCGCGGTGGCTCTGGCTGACACTCTCCGGGACGTCCATTACCGACCAAGGCCTGGAAAAGCTCTCGGCCTGCAGTGGGCTCGGTTCGGTGGACGTCCGTAGGTGCAATGTTACGGAAACGGCAATTCAAAGGCTCTCCGAAGCACTCCCCACGCTGGAGATCATCTGGGACGGTGGCAGAGTGGGTCCGAAGTCGAAGCCTGTCGCAACGTATAAGAATGCACGCGGAATGCAGTTTGCGCTGATCCCTCGCGGCAAAGCCTGGCTCGGTGGTGGCGACGGCAAGCCAGGCACGACCGAGGTCGTCTTTACCGAAGATTTCTATCTCGGCACAACCGAGGTCACCCAAGAGCAGTGGCACTCCGTCATGGGGCGCAACCCGAGCTACTTTCAGCATCGTTCGGCTCAAAACAGACACAACGAAACGATTGACGAAAAGCTCAAGGGCCTGGCTTACGAGGACCTGAAAAAGCTTCCGGTGGAAATGATCTCTTGGGAAGAAATTCAGCGATTCATGGCCAAGCTGAACTCGGAACTGAACGAGGAAGGCTGGACCTATCGCCTCCCCACCGAAGCAGAATGGGAATACGCCTGCCGCAACGGCCCCATGACCACCCAGGCCGAGTCCGCGTTCAGCTACTACTTTGCCGAAGGAACCAACCGCTTGGAGATGGACCAAGCCAACGTAGGCAATCGCCTGGGTCGCACCGATATCGTTGCCAGTTATCAGCCCAACAAACTAGGCCTGTACGACATGCACGGCAATCTGTACGAGTGGTGTCACGACACGGTCGCCGACAAGAACGGCCAAATCCGCCACCCCGTCCGAGGCGGCGGTTTCTTCCAAGGCCCCGACCAAAACAAAACCACCAAACGCAACCTCGACCCCCCAGACTTCCGAAACTTCCTAAGCGGCTTCCGCATAGCGCGCGTGCGAAACAGCCAGGTCGTAGAAGCCCACAATGAACCGATCAACAATAAGTAGGCCAGGCAGGACTTGAACCCGCGACCAAGGGATTATGAGTCCCCTGCTCTAACCAACTGAGCTACTGGCCCAAAGCGTTGCAGGAGTAGGGGGTTATGGCTTGGATTGTACTGGCCGTAAAAACCACTCTGAAGCCCGCTTTGACACTTGATTCGATGCCGCCTGCACTGGTGCGTTCCTCTTCAGACCGTTTCCCGTCTTCGGTAGTTCACCCTTAGCCGTGGCGTCGAATGTGTAAGTCTAACGCCAGACAGCCTTTCAAGCCATACCCGTGTGCTTGGTTTGGGGGCGAGGGGTTGCCGGTCGCTGCGATTCAGGCGTCCTGCCTGGTTGGCAATCACTTGGGGCGGCCTGGGGATTGGATGCTTGGTCCGGGCGACGTTACCTCCCACGATTCGGTGTCTTGCTCCCACGAGTCGTTGGTGCGCGACCAGTTGATGTGGATGTCGGTCGCGTAATCCTCACGCGGCTCCACACCTTTGCTATCTCGCTTCCAGTCGAGATTGTCCCGGACTTGCCAATGTTGGCTTTTGGACATGGGGGAGTTGGCGTACCAGTTCCAGCATTCCTGCAGGGCGGTTTCCACGTCGCAGAGGACCGCGGTTCGCTCGTTATTTAGCTGAACGAACAGTGTTCCGGCGATTGCCACTCCGACTCTTAGCGTCAGTTCTGTTTTCTCGGCATGCGGTTGCCGTGGTGGCAGTGCGTCGGAGAAGAAGCGTTGGTAATACGTTTGCAGATCCGAATCGATCCGCGGGAACTCTTTCGCCGGGGTACCCTCTGCGGGAACGGAGACAAACGGATAATCGTTGTCAGGCTTCTGTCCGTCCCACAATTCCATCGTCATTTGCGGCTCGGCAGTTGCCGGCTGGAAGTAGGCCGACCCGCCCCCTGCATGACGAAGTATCACCTGGGCCAGGCTCTCGATCGCTTCGTGCGGGCTTCGCTGAAACAGCGAGGGAGCATCTTGCGTTTCCGGCGGGTGGGGTGCGTTGTCGCCTCCTAGAAGCAATGCCTTGCGCGACGCATTAAACAAGGCGACGGCAAGCTTCGAGGTTTCGGTGGATATGCCAATCAGTTTGTGCAAGGAAGGCAAATCGCCGGCACCAAGATCGCTTGGATCACTGGCGAAGTCAATCGATAACACGCCCCGATCGACCTTGCCGTACTGTTTGTCGGATGCCATGTAATGCAGCAGCGTCTCGAACGAGTCAATCTCGGGGTCACGGTACGAGCAGCACTTGAAGTGAAACGGCAGGCAGACGCTCAGACGAACCTGGCGCGACTCCGGTACGATCGCTGTCGACCGGGGAACGCCATCGGTGAACTGCGCGACGACCAGCTTCTGGTGCGTCGTGGCCCACCATCGGTTGCCTTCGCCGATCCGTGGGTGCGAGATCATGGCGCTGGTCGGCCGATTGCTCGAGAAGGTCGATTCGTAAGCGACCATCTTCATGACGGGCCAACCCTCTTCGTTTCTGCCTGCCAGGCTCAGATTGGCAAGGATCCGATAGCGTGGCTTTCGCGGCTCTTCCTCGGCTTGAGCGGCAACGAGAAGAAGGTCTGATAGAATCCCATTCAAGTAGCGCCAATTCCAGTATCTTGAACAGTAGGGAGACGCCAGCCTGGTCATGGCTGCCTCGTGTACGGTCTTGCCGTTGGCGCCGCCGTGGAAACCTTGATTCTCCGACTGCAGATGGTCCGATGCATAACGAAGCGACTGCTGGCACATCTTCACAAGCTTCTGAAGCAGCACCTCGTCCAGTTCCAGGTACGGAGCCCGATCACGTCGCCGGTTCACCCGAATGACGCCGGCGGATGGCTTATCGGGGCTAGGTCCGTGCGTCGCAACCGAGGCACCCAGAAAGCGATAATGATTCACCGGCGTCAGCGCGACTTTCTCAGCGTACTTGAAGCCTGGACTTACATTGACAAGGCGTCTGCGTTCATGGTTTCCGGAGTACACGCGTTCGGTCATATCCGGCACATCGTTCTTCCTGATCGATCGTCCTCCTCGAAACCCCAGATAGCGCGTCATTCCGATCGGGTTGTCGTCATCGTACGGATCGTCTTCGAGGTCGTAGTGATATGCCGCACTGGAAGTGACATTCTCCGGGCTGCCTGAGTGGACCAATCCAGTGGTCGACACACACTTCAGACTCTTGATCTCATCACACAGCAGATCGGAAGCGAAGATGGAACAGGCATCGGAGTCAAAAATATCTCCCATGGCAAGACGTAGCGCATCGAGCATGTCGCTGCCATGAATCCCATCCCGGAACAGAACCGTCGCCACCTTCGCGCACGAAATCTTGCTCTGAAGCGCGTGGTACTCGGCAATCATCCTGGCTACTAGCTCTGCCAGCTGGACGAGAATGCGATCGTTGAATATTTCGTCGACATCGACGAGTCCAATTCCGTAGCGTGGCGAGAAGAAGAACAGATCGAGTACGCCAATGGGCTTGTTGCCTTGGGACAGACGTCCCTCGATCGCCGAATCTTCGAGGTAGATCGGAGTTCCTTTCACCGATTGCAGTTCCACCTTTCTCGCTTTTCGCTTGAGCGTACGAAGCTCCGCGGCTGCCTCGGTAAAATGCCGGTGTCGCACGCTCCCTTTGGGTGAATGAAGTACCAAGCTGGTAAAGTTGATCAGATCCTCTTCCAAATTGGTATCGACCTCATCCGAACTGCTTGGTGGCGTTACTAACGGAAGCCACTTCTCCTTTTGATACAGATAGTCGAATCCGGCCGTTCCTAGGGCATTGAACCGGTTCTTCTCCCAGTCGGCGATCCACACGGTACAACCGATTCGCGGAGGCGTGGCGACATGTCCGACTAGCGTTGAAAGTTCGTAGCAGAATCGTTTCACAAGGCCTGAAAGCCCAGACCCATGAATCCCCGGATGACAGCATAAAGCGGATGTGCTCTTATTGGCGGTTTGAATGACGACTAGATCCTTGACCAAACATTCGGCATCGCTTTTCAATAGGCCCAGCATATGCCAATCGAACGCATATTTGGAATTCGACTCCAGGCTGAGAACCCCAATTACCTGCGGGTCACTTCCGCGGGTGCCGTCCCTCAGAAAGATCGGCACCGAAATCAGGGACTTGGTTGATTCGATATCGACCTGGTAGGGGGCCACGTTGGGTCTATCGGAGTGCATGTCGAATTCGATGGCATCATGCACGATCCCTTTGCCGTACTTCGCGACATAGGCCGTCGCCGAGATCTCCTTGTCGTCGGCAGCGATCTCCAACTCGCTCGGCTTCATTGGGCAGTTGTAGGTCACACAGGGGACGAGCTTCTTCGGTGTCTTATTACTCTCATCCCACGGCACATAGGTCAGGAAACCGGATGTTGCCCCATATCGCTCGACCAACTCGGCCACTTCATCGTAAAGCCTCCGGCTTGCCTCGTGGACCGATTCAGCTGTGACCTGACGAAGCAGCGACCACATGTTGGGTAGAATATCGTGACGCGTGCTCGACTTGCGTCGCTGTTCCCTTTGTCGGATCCCGGTAAACTCGTGACAGCGCGAAAGGATCTGCTCCAACTCGTCTCGGATATCCACGTCCTGAAAGTCGGAACGGTTTCGCAACCCCCTCAAGCGCTCTTCACACTTCGCGGCGCGATTGAACTCGAATTCCGCCAGCGAGACACCATCCGCCACGATACAGTCGTGCGCATGGAAGTGCCATCGCGAAAGCGATATCTCGCCGTTGCGAAACAGGTTCGCCAGCCGCTGCAGCTTGATGTACTGAATCGCGTTGCCATCGCATCGGTTCAGGTGATCTTCAATCTGGCCAAGAAGTTTAGGACCGTTGATCTGCTTTAAACCATCTTCGGTCTCTTCCATCAGCTGGGTCGTTTTCAGCCAATGGGCAATTTCCAGCGATGACGATTGCTCCTGGCCCGAAACGATCGAGGCCAACCCACACGTTCGGATTTTTTTCTGCGGGTTGTTCACGGCGGTCTCGACGGCAATGTTCTCGACAAAGACGTCTACGATCAGAATGCCGTCCCCCTGAGGTAGTTCGCCCGACGGCTTACCACTGAACCACCAGCTCTTGCCGCGTTCATCCAACGGAAGCATCACCGAACTCGCCCCGAAGTTGCCAGTGTTGCAGTAGACCACGCACTGCTTGTTACGCGTGTAGTGCCCGATGATGTTGTCGAATACCTCCCGTTTTACGTTATACGAAGGGATCACGATCATCTTGCACTCGTCAGGGTCAGGCAGTTCGTGGTGTTGCAGGGCCTCGGAACATACCAGCGTATGAAACGAAAACAGGGCCCCATCGCGGGTCCGCATCTTGATAATCTTGATCCCGACGAGCTTGTCGTTACGGTAGTCGTCGGTCCGTTCATGGGGCGATGGCGACTGCTTGCGCCGTAGCTTGACCTTCGGTGATTTGCCAACGCGGGGAATGATCTCGGTGACGATACTGGTCGTGCCGGCGACATTCGCCACCAGGCTGTTGATCGTGTCATGCGATACGCCAACCCTTTGATAGGTCGCAATCGCTTTCGGGTCGGTGTTTCGAAAGGAATGCGTCCCGGCCACAATCGCGGTGTGCGTTTGCTTGGCAAAGTCAACCAGAAAAGGCAAGCAGTCCTGCGGGACGCCGCCTTCGGGAAACACAATCAGGTCCGGCATTCGCGAACAACTGGCGGTTTGCTTCCCGTCAGATTCGTCGTTCATCGAATGCCGAGCCGATGATCGCCCGCTGGCCGGCGTTTCTGGCCGGTCCGAGCCTGGATTCTCAGGCGTCGCCCACTCGTCACGCATCCAGGTGAGAATCTGCTCGATGCGGTGCTTTTGCCACTTGAGATAGTCCCCCCGAAACTCCTGCGCCAGGCAAGCAATCTCGCCGGAGACATCCGCCATCCGGGAAAGCGAAGGGACATCCCCCGCCAAGGTGAACGGCTCGGACGTAAAGTCGTGCCCACCAACCAACGAGTCAATCGGCCCAGAAAGTTGCACCACAGCGATTCGAATAGGAATAGACATGCATGCCTCCGCCAAGGGGGTAAGTTGGCCACATTCTAGTGCCCCCAGCAAGCATGTCACTACTGTTAACCACATTTATCACCAATGATTTCCCAGGGGGGACATACACTAGGACAAATAGAGAAACCATGCAGCCCTACAGCTCAGTTTTCCCTCTCATATGCGACTATATCTACTCCTTAGATTCCTACTAATAGCGTGCAAGTGCATCAATTTACCATATGGCGCCCGGTGGACTAACGAGAGGGGAGTGAGGTCGTAGACGGAAAGTGCGTGTCTGCCGCTGCCAGATACGAAAAGTCGATTACTTGTGTGTCACATGTTCCCGGTGTTACACAGTCAGATCAATTCGTACGCCCCCGCAGGCGATCTTCTAGCCCTAGCTCTATCGCCATGGCGTCCAGTTTGCGACCAATTTGGCTGTTGGCGAGTTTCTGCGACTCTTTGGCCTTCTTTCGCAGGCCAGAGACGATTGCTTGTATCTCTTCGACCTTCTTCAGGCTCATAAACGACGCGCAGTCGTGCAGGACTTCGTAAACCTTGTAGAACTCCTGGGCGAGCGAATCGATTTCTTCAGCGGTTAGCGTCTCGCTGCGGTTGGCGATTTCTCGACCACGACTATCCTTCATCGGCTGATGGGGCCCGGTGGAGACGGCCGAAGGGGGATGCTTCTTTTCTTTCGCGGCGACCAGCTTGCTGTCTGCCGATGGCTTGGCGGCGTCGGCCTGGTTTTTCTTTTTGGGAGGCATTTTGGTGACTGCTTTCATAGAAAGAGCTTGCGGCAATGCTTCACGCTATCTTACCTGCTTTCTTTTTGAATTATAGCCCATAAGTGCTTGACAAAGCGTCACGCTTTTTGTATCCTAAACAAAGCGTCACACAAAGCGTCACGCTTTAAAGCAGTGCTTCACGAACCATCCTGTTGAAAGGTTGCCCGATGTAGCCCCTCATCACCCAGCCAAGAGCACCTGAACCGACGGATATCGAGCGAAGGACCGCTCCCGACTTCCAGCAGCCGAAACGGATGTTTCAGTGCCCCTGCGCGCCGGCTGCTTTTTTCATGCGCACGTATCGATCTGCAAAGGACCGACATGACCGACGCCGTTGAAATTTCGCTCGAGCTCGACGAGATCGACACGTCTCGCGGATGCTTCTGGGCTCAATTGGTCGTCCACGTTGAAGTGACTGGGCGGCATATCCTGTCAGCCGCCATCATGCAAATCGACGTGATTGACTTTGCCAGCGATGCGACCGAGGCCGACGACCTGGCAAGCGACGAGCGACATACCTGGTGCGAAGAGATCGCCGCGGCTGTTCTTTGCGACGGACTGCTTAGCGAGCAACGGCTACTCGACCAGGCAATTGCGGAAGTCGAACGCTCGGCCTTCTCGCGCGAGGAATCGTTCCGCGAAGAGTTGGCCCGCGGTTGCCGCTGATGCTGCCGTAGATCGAAAGCTGGACCTCCTTTACCAAGACTTCTCAATATCCGAAAGCAAATCCTATGAGTTCACGACAACCCTTGAAAACGGGACAGCCAGTCAAGTATCGCGAGGCGGCCCAGGTCTATCCGGCCACTGTTCGCGGCGACCTGGAAGATGACATCTACTACATCGATGTCGATCGCCGTGGGAAGGTGACTTCGAGCATTCCGGCCCACCGGCTTGATATTTATTCGGATGAAGACCTCCCATTCTTAATCGACGACCTATTTGGTGTTTCCGAAGACGCGTTGGCCGAGATCCATCAGCTGTTGCAGTTGGGATCGAATCCAATTCGAGCACCGCTTGATCAAAAGACCGGTACTGCTAACCCCAAAGAATAGCCGCGGCTCGCGAGATAAGAACAAGCGACATGAAGACTTCTTCCACAACAGATGATCCTGGACCGGCAGAAGGCGACTGTCCGGAGTTGTACCAGGTGGTCATCCTCTGCGACAGCGAAGACCAACAACGCAAACTTTATGACGAGATGCAGGAAAGAGGGTTGCCATGCAAATTGTTGATGCTTTAGTCGAATGCCCGGTAACGGAGTCGTTTCGTGTTCGTCAACTGGCCGGCATGTTCGACGTGCCGTTGGAAGACAAGCTTACGCGGCGATTTCAGGTGGAACTACCGTCCGAAGAAGACGATTGGCAAGTCGGCATGATCGTCGGTGACTCTGGCAGCGGAAAATCGACCGTGGCTCGGGCAGCCTACGATCATCGACTCGTCCAAAGATTTGCCTGGAAACGGGGCCAGGCTCTGATCGATGGCTTCGGTATTTCCCTCTCGACGCGAACCATCACCCAAACGTTAGTGGCGGTTGGCTTGAGTTCACCGGTTGTCTGGTGCCAGCCGTATCACTGCCTTTCGACAGGGCAGCAGTTTCGAGCAGACGTTGCCAGGGGGATGCTTTCTCGTCGAAAACTCATTGCTTTCGATGAGTTCACCAGCGTGGTCGATCGCACTTCGGCTCGTTTTGGTTCGATGGCTCTTCGCCGGGCGATTGATCGCGGGCAGATCTCCAAGAAGCTCGTGGCCGTGACGTGTCACTTGGACGTAATCGATTGGCTGCGGCCTGATTGGGTGTTGGATATGACCAGTGGCAAGCTCACGCGGAGGTGCCTTCGGCGACCGCGATTACAACTTTCGATCCATCGCTGTAGCCGAGACCTTTGGCCGTTGTTTGCGTCGCATCACTATCTCGATGGACAACTCAATCCAGCAGCCCGGTGCTATATCGGCCTCGTCGAAGGCCAACCGGCGGTGTTCGCGGCCACGCTGAACAACTTCCGCAAGAATCACCTCCGCATATCACGACTGGTGACGCTGCCTACGTATCAAGGGATCGGGCTGGGCGGACGCATGCTGGACGAACTATCCCAGCATTTGACCAACGAGGGAGCAACCCACATCCACATCAGCGGCAGCCACCCGGCCGTGGTCGCCCATTGCAATCGATCAACGCGCTGGGAGTTTCGAAAGCTTTTGAAGACAGGCCGCCAGCGAAGCGGCATCTATAGCGATAACTCCCACTGGAAAACAAGTACCGGCCGAGCCGTGGCGACGTTTCGTTTCGTCGGCGGCTCGGAGAGCGATTAGGCAGAAACCAAGCTTCTATCAACAACGATGTAAGGACAGCATCATGCGTGGATACACCAAGACCCCAGACCAGGTTCATGCGATTGAAGACGCCTTTGCCGACGGCATGAGCCTGCGAGCCGTGGTAAAGAAGTTTCGAGTCGGAACGCAAACGGCCCAAAACATTCGCGACGGAGTTCACCCGCTACAAAACGACGAGCCCATCTACGAGCGCTGCCCCGGCTGTGGCGGCAAGGTGATCATGCCGTGTATTCTTTGCCGAGTGCGGAAGGTAATGGATCAAGAGCGAACCGTCAAGTTGCAGCTGAGGGACCGGCGTCAGGAAGTGGATACATGCGGCTGGCGGTGATGTGTTCCCGCGAATCGCATCAATGTTCGCTCCGCGATCTAGGTACCATCAATCGGTCAGCTCAATCGCCGCTGGCTCGCGTCACCAGGGCATTGAGGGTCTCTTGGTCGATCGACTCAGGCAGAAAACGGACCGAGCCATCGGCCAGGCCGACATTGGCTCCGCCGGCGTGAAAGCTGTAGATGCCGCCGGAGTTGCTTTCGTTGATCCCTTCCTCGTGTCCGAAGACGAGCCACCAGAAATGCGTGCTGACACCCCAGGCAGCCTGGTGATGATCCATCCCGGTTGTCGGGTCGTCGTAAGGGTACACGTCGACCGGTTCCCCTTTTCGATACCAGTCAGGCCGGCCGGCGCGTTCGGCAACCAGGATGGTGTTCGACTGGCCATCGCTCACGTCGCGCAGTCGCGCTTTACGATAGGCGTCTTTCGCGGGTAACGGATTGTAAGACCTTGGTTCGCCCCAGGCACCGAATTTGATGTTCTGTAAATCGACGGTGCCGGATGGCTTGAACCAGTAACCACCGATCGCCTCGTAATCACTGCGTGCTGCCGTTCCGATGACTTGAAATGTCAGTGTGCCATCTGCTGCTGGCGGCGAATAGATGTCTGGTACGACACGATTATGCGGATTTGCCGAAGGGCAGAGGTAGGTCGCCAACTCGACATTGATCGCAGCTTGATTGGCTGGATCGGTCGCGAAAAGCTCGGAAACGCAACGGTCATACAAAGCCGTTTGTTCGATGTGTGGCAACAGAACCGTTCGCCACGAATGAAAGTGAAACTCATCCATCGCACTTCGCGGCTGAGCGAGCGGGGTACCATTGTATAGGGGCGGAAGCATCCCATTGGCTGACTCGTGATTGGCAATGCCCAGTACGATCTGGCGAAGGTTGTTCTGGCATGTGAGCTTCCGGCCTGACTCGCGAACTGCCTGAACCGCAGGAATCAGAATCGCCAGCAGCAGCCCGATAATGCCGAGAACCACCAGTAATTCAACCAGCGAGAACCCTCGCCGGCCGGCTCCTGTTGAGCAAGTGCGTGTTGCGATAAGTTGCCTCATGGGTTCATCCCCGCCAAACGGCGATCCCAGGCCTAACCGATCAGTAAACAACGTCTATCGTAACAATCGGCCCCGAGGCAGGCGAACGATTTGTATCTGCCGGAAAAATCACCTACCTTAATCGAAACACGTATCGGCGTACTCCAGTATACGCAAGATCATCACTCATTTATGACAGTTCGACGACGCCTACCAAGTTGGTGACATCGCTCGGCATGAAAATTTTCATGACTGAATTCAATTTCCGCGAAGCTCTGAAGGCGGCCATCGACCAACTCAGATCCGAAGGCGTACCCAACGGGTTTATCGAGCTTCACAACAGCGGTTACATCAGTTCACGAGAAGTAAAGGACAATATCTTTCGCCATTGTGTGAGCGACAACTCATTCACCGGCTTGATTCAGAAGATAGAGAAGCACCCAGAGTCGTGGGTTCGTGACATCGCGGAAGATCTCAAAGACACACTTCAAAGAATTCGCGATCGGATTACTGATCTTGATGAAATTGAGCGCTCGTCTCCTCTCAAACCCGGAGCCAGAATCTTTCTGACTGGTGGCTACGAACACCCGGAGCCCTGGTGGCTGGCAGGTAGGGACGGATATTGGGGAACATTCGTCCGCTTTGCACCGGCTAGCGAGGGAGCTATGCCGATCGCGTTTGTGAAACTCGACCAAGAGATTCATCGTATCGAGGCCGTCGGTACCAGGCACGAAGGTGTCTGCGCTTTACTTCGACTCACCGGGGTAGCAGCCAAATGGGAGTCGTCAGGAACAGTTACGATACATGTCGTACAAGAGTTTCCCCAGGACGTTGCAACCTTCTACGACGAACACCCGTTTGGCACAGAGTTGGAATGGGGAGCAACGTACCAACTCAAGACACTCGCGCATGAGACGTAGCGAGCACGACGATTCAGGTCGGGATAATGCAACACACTCTCAACTTCGAGACGACCACATGCTGCTCTAGCATAGTACTTATTGGAAAAGTCGAGTGACCTACGACATCAAATCGTAAAACAGTGCGATTGGGCAGCCTGGAGCCCATTTCAGCCGAATGAACAAGTTAGATCAAGTTAATGAGGAACCCAAAAGAAAGTCCCAGAAGCAGCAACAGCCCGCCGACGACGGTAAAGATGATGCCATCTCGTTTTGTATTCGCAGGTGCATCGGGCGCAGACGCCTTATTCAAGTTGCGAACGCCTTGCACGACGACGTAGATAGCGACGCCGATGATCAATAGTTGAATCATGATGTGTTCTCATTCGTATGGCAGATAACCCGATAACGGCTCGCACCATTGGAATATCTTGACCTGCGAAGTCAAGCAGTCGTTTCTAGCATTCTGACAATCCCCAGAAGAAATACGACGAAACGCCCGAAATTCGTATGGCGCAAAGATATAGCAACGCACAAAAGAACGGCGTCACCCACCAGGATAACGCCGTTTGCACGTTTGACTCTCGGCCGCGCCAGCTTAGCCGACCTTCTTCAGCAGTGAGATGCGTCCACCGACGACCCACTCGGCCAGGTAGATGTTGCCGTTGGCATCAAAGGTCGCACCGTGTGGATGGACAAACTTGCCATCAACCCAATTGCTGCGGTTCTGGCGAACCTTGCGGCCGTTGACCGTCTTGCGCCACGCGTCGTGTTTCTCTGCCTCATGGTCTTGCTCCCGCCAGACACCGATCCCTGGTACATCCTAAATCCACCAAGGCTCATCGTAACAACCAAATCTCTACACAGGCGAACGAATTGTATCTTGCCGCTTTCTTCGTACTGATATTCAGCCGATCGTGAAAATGGTTTAATCGCCTGCCCGCGTACTCTAAAATACGTCTCGCGTGGAAACCTGCCTTCTTGATGTTCGCGTCGCCCGTCGTCTCTTGCCTGGAGAACCTCTCATGAAAACCTTGGGCCTGCTTTCCTGTATGGGACTGCTCATTGCCATCTCTGTTGCCCCCGTTTCGCTTTCCGCCCAGGACGAGACGACTGAAGAGATTATCGAAATCGTCGACCGGCTGTCGCAGAAGGTGCCGGCCCCCAAGTTTGAGATCGTCCGCATGTTTCGCACGCCGATGCGGCACAAAGAGTACATGGACGTCTCGGAGGACGGCTCGCGAATGGTGTTCATCCAGCGCGACAAAAAGATTTCGACTTGGAACCTGGATGCCTCGATGAAAATCGCCGAATTCATGGCCGCCGGACAGGCCATCGAAGGCGTGCTGAAGATATCTCGCGATGGGCGCTACGTTGCGTTCGCAAACCAGCGGAAGTTCGTCGAGGTGTGGGAAGTCGAGACGGGCGAGTTGATTCAAACGTTCGCCGAGATGGACTGGAAGATTGGTGATCTGGGTTTTTCGCTCGATAGTCAGTTGATGTATATCTCAGGCACGCGCGGGCAGCGGATGATCGTGACGCCGGATGGGGAAGTGGTCGACATGCGGGCCGAGCCGCTGATCGACGAGGAACGCAGGATCCGCGTGTGCAATTTCGGCCAAGACTGCTGGGCCACGGTCATCGAACGCACCGACAAAGATGTCAACGAAGTGTTCTGGGAAACGCCGGACGGGGAAGGGCACGCGGATCTGCCTCATCGCAATCCGCCGAACATTTCCGGTGGTCCTGGCGTCTTCTGCGTGTTTTGCGGGGCGGAATATTGGGTTGGTCCTTATGGGTCTGGGCATGTGAGTGGATTCTCGACCCAGCAATGGCTCACCGACGTGCGGATCGATACGATCGAGAACCCGGAGGTGGCCAACTATTTGTGGATCGCTACCTGGAGCGGTGCGGAAGTGTGCGGCGTCTGGCATCCCGAGCACACCAACCTGATCACCGTGCCGCGCCCCTTCGATCCATACGTAATGCTGTTGCCGGCACCTAACACCCAGCGGATCATCGAGCAAAGCCCTGGCGGCCGGGTCGTTGTTCATGAACTCGATCGAAAGGAATTCCGCGCGTCTGCCTACCGCACCAAAACCATTCTCGACTCGGTGCTCTTCCAGAAGCGATTCGACGTGCTGCAGGGCGTCGCCAAGCGCTGGGAGCATCGCGAAGATCCAATTATCGACAACAAGCTGACGACGGCCTACTCCGAGTTGGTTCACTACGTGGCCAACTTCCGCGACACGCCGCGCAATAATGATGAGCAGATCGAGTACCTGAAGGAGATGGCCCAAGAGCACCCCGATAGCGACGTCTTCCGCCTGGCCCTGGCCAGCAAGTACTACTCGCTGGGTACCGAAGCTCGCGGTAGTGGTGCCGCTTTCCAAGTGGCGCCGGAAGCATGGGAGACGCTCGATAAGTACATGGAAAAGACGTGGGAAACGATTGAGCCGATGCTGGACCAGGAAAACGTGCCGCCAGAGGTCTACGTGTGGGTAGTGATGGTGGCTCGCTATCAGAACTGGCCTGATGCCCGCCTCGATCCTTACTTGGAGCGGGCCATGAAAGAGTGCCCCACCTACCATCGCATCTGGAAACAGGCCTGCATGTCGAAGCTGCCGCGATGGGGAGGCGCCCCTGGCGATACCGAAGCCTTAGCTGCCAAGGTAGCCGATCATATCGGCGGCATCGAAGGAGATATCGTGTATGCCGAGGTGGGCCGGTTGATCTATATCTTCTTCACCTGGCGCGGGCTGGTCGAGGAAGCCGGCTTTGATAAAGACCGCATGATGCGCGGCATGGTCGGTCTCTGCGAACGTTCCCCGGACGTCTACGCCGAGAACCTGGCGTTGCAGTTTGCCCGGGAGTTCAAAGACCACGCCGCCGCCCATCGCATTGCGACGCTGTGGAAAGAGCGCAACCATACGTACATCCACCGATTATGGAAGTGGGACAAGAAGGAAATCGATGACACGTTAGCGTGGGCACTCGCTGACGAACTGCCACAGAAGGAGGAAGAACCCGCGCAGCAGGACCATGAAGCCGACCAGTAATCAGGAGGCAGGATGCCTACCGGCATCATCGACGGCTAACCATCTCTGTCAATTCAGCCGGCTGTTGTTTTCACTAAAAAAGCTAGCCTGATTGCTGTGAGCGTGGCGAACGGCAATCAGATAGGGGTGGGGGAAACCCATACCACCATTGATGTTCCAAGACCATTTACTTTTTGGCATCCTCTTTGCACTGACTGGGCAATATTCAATTACGACTCACACAGGAGGTAACGATATGAGTATTCGCCTTAGCCTAACCTTGTTGACCGTCGCGCTTTTGCCGGGTCTTGCTCTCGCCAATCCTTGGAAGACGATGGTGGGGCATGAGTATCCTTCCACTTCATTCGACCGCACGAGAATCGTCGCGGAAGTGGTCAGCGATGGAGATGACCTGCAAACCGCCGCCCAGGACTGGTACGAAGATTACTACAATGGTTACGACGACGATGTTTACATTCATGGCGCCTATCACGCACCGGTAGCGGTTACTGCGGCACCGGCCGCGGTTGTCATCCACAAGGATAATCATCACCGCGTGGCCGAGTTGGAAGCGGCCCTGGCACGTGACGTCGCCGCTCGCAAGGCACTTCAAGCCGAGGTCCGCGAACTGCGTGCCGAGCATCTGAAATATGAAATGATGCTGCAGAAGGAAATCCGCGAGCGAGAGCTAGTGAAGTACCAAGAGATTACTCCACCAGCGCCGCCGGTTCCCCCGTTTCACTCGGTTAAAACGAGTCGTTAATCGAAATAGATGAGACCAATGGAAAGCCATGCTCCTGCGATCTGAGCATGGCTTTTTTCGTTTCGAAGTGAGCGTCTGGTGAAATTGTGATCGCGCTGGATCAGTTCGGACCAAGTTCAGTGACACTCGTCTCTGCTTCTTCAGTAGGCCTGACCGGTTGCAGACAATAAACAACCCAGCTGACGAAGTAAATGTTGAACGCGACGATCGCGATGACCATCACATAAGTGTCAAGGAAGGTTCCGATTTCCCCATAACCGGCCTCAAAGCGGCTATCTCACAACTCGGCAAAGGGCTGAGAATTCGGAATGATAAGGATGAATGCGCAGGTGATAATCCCAGCAACGAGTTTTCCCCAGCGCGTTTTCACCGTAAGCGGAAGGGCCAGTCCCACACTAGCGAGCACCATCATTTCATAAATACGAAAATCCGTGTGTGATTCTTTGAACCTCTGAATGATGACCGGCATAGCCGACACGTAAGGAAGCCACGCGGCCAGAGCGAACGCAATTCCCGCAATCAAAAGCAGTATCTGACGAATCGAATACTGCCGTGCGCGTACGGGTAGTTCGGCTTTAAGTAGGAAGGTTACCCACATGAGCAAAATCGTTCCCATGGCTGTTGTGGTGATTAGTATTGCCCACATGAGCATTTGCAGGGATATATCTGACCCGCCATAACTCTGCATCGAGGCGTACCGGAAATAGAACATGCTGATGGCAAATAAAAACCACCGCAGCCAATGTGGAAGGCGAACTCCCCCAACCACCACACCTAACGTGAGCGCATGACCGGCCAGCAGAGGCCACCAATACGTTTGGGGAACGCACGCCCAAAAAGCGATCGCGGCGTTGAAAAGAGCCAGCCAAACAAGTGCAAGAATCAGGCTGATCCGGGTGACAACGTGGGAACGATTGGTGGTCATTTTCAACACTCAGTGGAAACAGATCATGGCCCGGTGTACTCTACTGTGGCAACCGTCTGATGGACGATGCTCCACTTTACGTTTGTGCTCTCCCGTTCGCAGTTGTAACTAGCCATCACCTGGTAGCTCCATCGCTCAGGAACCAACAACAAACGAAGTCTTCTTCCAATTGGTAAGTTGCTTGTAGGCTGATCAGCTTTCCGTTTGCCGAAGTTACGTCGATCGGCTTAGCTTTCTAGGGATGATCGCCGGTCGTCTCCACTGCGTGATCCGGCGTCGGCGTCAGCCACTTTTCGTAAACCAGCGTACTGCCTGGCACTCCTTTGACGCGTTTGACTGGCAGCAAATTCAACTGGGCGATCTCTCGGGCAAGCGTGTCGTAATAGTCACAAGAGAAACTAACCATCAACGGATAGCGTTTTGGCTCGGTTTCGTCCCGTACGACGAGAATCAATTCCGAGATGTTCGTCTCTGCCCGGAACTTCCCGTCGTCGTCCGGCATGTCGTTGCGTACTTGCAGATGGTCGACCTGGTCAATCGGCAGGGAAAGATTGTGCTTAGAGACGCGCACCATTTGCTCGACCCGATCGACCAACAGCGGCGGACCTTCGTTCTCAGCGGCGCGGTACGAAAAGTAAATCACCGTAGTGGCAAGCAGACAAATCGAAGCGGCAAACAGGCTGAACAGGGCCACGACAGACCACCGTTGGTCCGGCTCGCCCCACACCAATACCGGCACAGCCATCAAGCCGCAGAACAAAATAAAGAGGGCGCAGAACACGCCAATCCCGCCCCACGGTACCGGCCTGGGTACCAGGACCACCTCGGCCTCGGTCACGACCAGGTTCCACGGGTGAACCACAAACACGACCGGCTCGTTGACGATGGAAGATCGAGCGTCTTGTTTGGCTGCGAGAGTCAAAGTGTTGTTTCCGTAAACGAGTGATTCGGTGGCCCTATATTAGCAAATGTCGTTAACGATCGATACCTTCGTCGCCACTCGCGAAAATATGCGTTTCGCGAATCTTCGCACAATTCGTGTAACAGGTCGGCGCCTGAGTGGGGTAAACTTATTACTTGACGTTTACCCCGCTCAGTTGGTGAGCGCCCGGAGACGACCGCGCTCTGGGCGCGCTGCTTCTCTGGAGAGAAGAAACCGTCATGACCACCCCATTTCGCCGCCTGCTCGTTATTGCTGCCGTTCTGTTGGGATGGGTCAGCAACGTTTTGTCTGACGAACCAAACAACATCAACGCCTGGATGATCTACACCACGATTCAGTCGTGCCAATTGGCGGCTGCGGAAAGCGTGCGGCAGGACGTCGACGGACTGAGCGCCGAGCATGCCAAGAAGCTCGGCGCGCTCCACGAGCATTGGGAAGCGAAGATGAAAGACTTTCGCAAAGCCAACCGCAAACCCACCGAAGAGCAGATCACCAGACTATACGACGAACTGACCGCAGACATTCTGAGCGTGATCAAACCGCCGCAACTCGCCCGGCTGCAGCAGATCCAATTCCAATGCGATGGCCCGGCCAAGGTAGTGGTGATGCACCCGGCCAGCAGTATCATCTTTGGCCTGAGCGAGGAAACACAGAAAAAGATCTTCTCCATCGAGATGAAATACCAGCACCAGTTGGCGGAAGCCTCCTTCAAAAACATATCTCCCACTTCCCCCAAGCGGCAGACCGATCCGCCCGAAATCGTCAAGCTGCGCCAGGATCGCAACAACGAAGCCCTCGACCTGATGACCCAGCCTCAACGCGATGCTTGGGAAAAACTAATCGGTCAGCCGCTGGCCGCCCCCTTGCGCGATACCAACGGCAAGCGGGTTCATCCGAAGGTGATCTCTTTGCCGTAAGGTCAAATACTCGGCATGCCATGCGAGCCAGCGTCTGATCGACGCTCAACAAAACGATAAGGCAAAAATCGTGGGATGGATCTCGGAAGATGATCGACTGCTGACGTACTACGAAGGTGCCGTCTATGTGACCAGCCTGAACGAGCCGGCCCAGTCGGAGATCTATCGCATCTATCCCCCCAAGCAATATGGCCCGTCCAAGACCAAGACGCTTCGCATCCGCGCCGGCAACCAAAGGTTTTTGGAGGTCGACAATAGGCCCTACACGATGGACATGGTTTTCCTGAATTCTATTTCCTGGCTTCCACGGTCAACACGAACTTTCACCTTGGAAAACGTGCCGGATTTTTGGCACCGACCACCCTACTTAAGACCTCCGAGTGAACGTTTCCCAGGCTTACTTTTAACTCTTCAGGGTTTGACCTATCTATTTCTGAAGATAAAGCGTATACTTCGCATGGTTGGTCAGTCGATCGTGACTACGTTTTCACCCCTTCTCTAAGGGTTGGTCCCCGACGCTCTTTCGCCCGTCCCGCCTGGTAGGTCGTATTGTCGACCACCTTCTTTTTTCTTTCGGGACGCGGCCTAGTGCCACTGCCTGGTACTCAATGGGAGTTCAAACTTTGGGTAAAAAACTGTATTGCGGTAATCTTAGTTACGATGTCAGTAGTTCCGACCTGGAACAAATGTTCGGCCAATATGGCATGGTCGAAAGCGCACAGGTCATCACCGATCGCGACACCGGACGTAGTAAGGGCTTCGCATTCATCGAAATGAATTCGGACGCCGAAGCACAAGCGGCGATCGATGGCCTGAACGAATCGATGCAGGGCGGACGTGCCCTGACCGTCAACGAAGCGAAGCCTCGCGAAAACCGCAGTGGCGGTGGCGGTGGACGCGGCTACGGTGGTGGTGGCGGCGGAGGTGGCCGTGGTTATGGCGGTGGTGGCGGTCGACGCTACTAATCGCGTATCTTCGCGTTTTCGCTGAATCAGCACCTGGATCCAAGCGATCATTTTGATGGCGTTTGCGTTGCGTAAGAGTACGCGCGCAAACGCCATTTTTCTTGCAACAACTGAGGAATCATGGCCAAGAATCAAAATACCATCGAAAAACGTCGTCGAGAGATGGAAAAGAAACGTAAGGCCGAAGAGAAACGAGAAAGAAAGCGATTCAAGAAGGATCAACCCAACACATAGAGAATAACGACTCATTCTCAATTGCCCGCGTGAATCTGGGAATGGACTGAAGGTCGCGCCGCTCCTCATCACCCTTTGTCGCGAGGCACCCAGCATGTTATCCCCAGCCGAGCAACGAGTCATGAAAACCTTTCGTATGTTCTACATGCAGACGGGCGAAATGCTCTGTTTCAATGGCGTCGACCTAGTCACCAAAACGCCTGCCCTGGATAGTTTGGTCCACAAGAAGTATCTTACTCGTGAGAAGTTTGCCGGCGCGTTTTCGCTTACTCGAGCCGGCTATAGCGAAATGCGAGATTCGGGTCCATCGGAATGACCTAAACGACAAGACCAACGCCCGATACCTCATCCCACCATCCCTTCTTCATCATCTGTGGTTGATTGTTGCCGGTCAGTGAAGGAAATGCCCATGTCCAAAGCAGCACTATCCATCTACATGGACGATCACTACGCCATGCTCTCCGGCGAGTTGGAACTAGTCCATCGCGTCAAGAAAGAGAACCCAAAAGGCGAACTCGAGAAGTTTCTCGTCGACTATGAGCACGAACTGCAGTCGCAGCGAAATCTCCTCGAGGCGCTGCTGGCCTCTCAGGGTCATAGTCCCAGCATGGCGAAGCAAGCGCTGACATGGGTAGCCGAGAAGATCGGTCGTCTTAAGCCTAACGACGGCGGAAGCAGCTATACCGACCTGGCTCGGCTGTTGGAACTGGAAATATTGCTCGCGACCGCTCAGGCCCGGCTGCTCATGTGGCGAACGCTCAACCGTGTGTTTACCGACCGGGATGCGGATATGGAGAAGCTCAAACAGGCCAGGAAAGCTTCTGACGAACTCGTGAAGTCACTCAAACCGCTGCATCGCGAAGCAGAGCAGCGTGCGTTCCCAAAAACGGACTCGTAAACTCTAGAGCTGGTTTTAGAACCGTTTTCGAGTGCGAGATTGTTTGGCCGAATGCCTGATGCAAGGAGGCCGAAGCAGGCGAATCCACGAGATTCGTCGATGCAGGCCGACGAAGCAGCAGCGAGATCACAATCGCAGCCGAAATAAGGTTATGAAACGGGCTCCAGTATCTTTCCGAAAAGCACCAATTATCTTGTTCGCACAGGGCGATTAACTTTCAACGACGCTCGGCATATTGGTTCCAGGCCACCTCGAACTGGGCGTCGTCGACGACGGGCACGTTGAGTTTTCCTAAAACGTCCAAGCTCAGCTGATCGCTGCATGCAGCTTCGCCCTGATCGCGCATCATGGCTTGAGCCGACCCGAGTCGGGTGTAATTATCGATGCTGACGTTGATCAACTTGATGAAGGAACGAGGAGGACTCGCCTCCTCTTTTTTTTGCTCCGTAGCGAATCAGAAAGACCGCATCGGCGAACAACAGCAGCGCCCGGCTGGGTGATTGATTGGCATCGGCACTATGAAAGTACTGCAGAATCGGATATTCCAAATGCTTGCGGGCGTGCCGTCAATCGACTTCCGAGAATCGCCTGTCGATCACGGCCCACAGGCGTTTCGAAGTCTAGTTACAAAATCGATTCTACCCTTGTTTTTCCGCAGTTTTTCAGCCTGACAACAAAACTTGCGCGCGCACTATCCTAACGCACCATCAGGCTGGTATACCTATATCTCACGCGGGGACGCTTCCCCGAAAACGTAACTCTGACGGCCGAATCATGGGCCACCATTTCTACCAAACGCGGCTGCGTTTGTCTTGCTGGTGAGCCTCACGTTCCCTGTTCTGTCACTTCCCCAAATGCAGGGCAGGGGACTTTCTCGGCGGCGTCTTCTTCTTTCCCGAACCACTCGATTTTAGGAGCGAGTCATGGCGCATTTAGCCCAACATGTCGAAGCAATTCGAGAGTCCTACCACAAGGCGATTTCCGACGGCGAATTCACGGCCGTCGAAGGGATGATCCTCGTCGGCAAAATCGGTCAGGCCGTCGAGCACCTGGCCGAAACGTTCGTCGGCGACGACCAGCACTTTGAAATGGAACTGGCCGCAGGCCGCGCGGCCTACGCGCAGTACATCGCCCCGATCGATATCCCCAACGTCCCCAACTTCCTCGAAGGTTGGCTCGACCAAGGAATCCTCGGCGGCCTTGAAGAAGGCGCACGCGCGCTTCGCCAGCGAGCCATCGCCAACAACCCACACCTGGCACCGGAGGCTTAGTCGTGGATTATCAATCCATCATCACCCTTGGCGGCCTTGGCACGTGTAGCGTGCTGCTGCTGGCCGCCAACTGGTCGACGGTGAAGAGTTGGCTACCGCGCGTGTCGCTATTGGCTTCGCGCGCTTCCGCCGACGACGATCCGGCTGCGCTGATCGAAGCGTACCACGTTGCCCGCGACGCGTGCGGCGACAACGCTCAGCTCGCCGAACTTACCAACGAGGTTTTTAAGGATCTCATCTGTCAAAAGGTACTGCGATGCGCGAAGTAATCAACCGCGTGGTGCCGCTGGTGATGGTCGCGCTGATCGTGTGGCACGTCGCCACACGCGGCTTTCCCGCGTTCGACTTGAACGTGTTCGGCCCCGTCGACGGCCCCCGAGCGGTGGTCACTATCACTGAAAGCAGCACGGCCACGCCCCAGCGCGATGCGCTGCTTGCCCAACTGCAAAATGATACCGATTGGGGCACGTCGATCTATCGCGCCTACGAAGCCAACCACGCCGCGGCTGCCACGTTCACCGAAGCTTACCCAGGCGACGGCTTGCACATCGGCACGCTCACCGGCGACGGCAAGCTAGGCGAGATCCTATTCAGCGGCCCACTTCCCCCAACCAAACAGGAAGTCCTTCAACAGTGGAACAAGCACGGCGGCAAGTAACATGAACGTGAAATTCCTCAACCAACCAGGCCGCGGCGATGCGATGGTGCGTGGCAACACGTTTGGCTCGACCTTCGAGCTCTTCGCCAACGAGCAAAACGTCATCCCCCGCAGCCAGTGGGACCAACTACTGGCCGAGCACGACTACGCACTGGCCGAGCGCTACGTGGCCCGCATCAAGCGGCAAACGATCGGTTCGTGCGCATCGCATTCGTCAACCAGCTGTTTGGAGTACCTGCGCAACAAAGCGGTCGGGGCAGGCAACTGTGTACTCCTTTCACCGCTGAGCGTGTTCAAGTTCGTGGGCTCGCGTAGTGGCGGCTCGACGTTGGACGCGAACATGCGGCAGATCAGCCAGGTAGGCGTTCTTCCCCTGGATACCCCAGAGAACCGCGCGGCGTACGGCGATCATGTCTGGCCCGAGAACCAATGGAGCGGCACGTTGCCCAGCGGCTGGGAAGAAACGGCCGCCAGGTTTCGCTTCACTGAATGGAACGAGATCGGTTCATTCGACGAACTTTTCTCGGCACTGCTGCAGTGGAAACCGGTCTATTACGGCCGGGCAGGGCACGCGATCTATGCCGTGCGTCCCATGAAACGAAACGGCCAGTACGTCTTGAAGTATGCCAACAGCTGGGGCACCTGGGGAGACGACGGCTACGGCTACGACACCGAGCGTTACGTCAGCGGCTCGATTCGCTCGTACGGCTGCTACGCCCCGCGCGCGAGTCTACTTCTACCCGAAGACGCGCTTGTTTGAAGCGTAAAACAATCTCATACAAGGATAACCAACGCATGCATCGCATCGCTTTCAATACGTTACTACTGACGTGCATTCTCTCGGGAAGCACCTGGCTCTGCGTCAACCGGACCGATGCCAATCGACCAATCCCATTGCCGGAAACAAACGCACCCGTTTCCATACCGGCTAAACGGCAACCGATCATTTACTTCTTCACGCGTTCCGACTGCGTCTACTGTCGGCCGATGCGCCAGCTAGCCAATCAACTGCATCGGGAAGGGCACACGGTCTACGTGGTGGATGAGTCACGACAAGATCTCGTCCGCCAGTACGGCGTAACAGCCTACCCGACGTTTCTCGTCGTGAACGATCGCACCATCGTTCGCCGCGTGATTGGCTTAACGACGAAGGAGCGTGTCCTTGGCCAGCGATAACACCATGCACAAAACCAGGCATTGGCACACGTTTTCAACCGGTGCCAAATCGCACATCGCCCGGCGCTACTGGCAGTACCGCGCGGACTTTCGCGACCAGGTCGTCAAGGCGGCTCTCAAACATTGGCCCGAAACATTCGCGTCGACCCGGCAGACGGAAATCGTGGAACACATCTTTCGCGATGCCAACTTTCGCAGCGAACTGCGCCTCGGTCCCATTACCTGGTGGCTACTGGGCCTGGCGATCAAGGCGATCCTCAGCGCGCTGGTCGACTACTGGTTTCAAACCGCCAAATCGACCTTGCCTAACCCATTCAAGCGACCCACGGAACCAAGCTCATGAGTATCCAATCCCTCGGCGATCATCTCGCAGGCTACCTGGTAACCACGCTCGTTTACCTGGTGACTCCGATCTTCTCGGCGGCTCTGGCCGTCTTGGCCGTTACCGACAACACCGTGCTGGGAACATTGATCTCGTCGCTCGGTTCCAGCGGCTTGATGGCGTGGCTGATCTACTATTACGTTAAAGTCGAACGTCCTCGGCTCGATAAGCGGCAAGACGTCAAAGACCTCGCGACCCAGCAACACTACGAAGGCATCATCGACCGCATTGAAGCCAACGACAAGGAAAAGAACGACAAGCTCTGCCGTTCACTCAACGAGGTCTCCCTCGCATTGAAGACGCAAGGCCAACAGTTCCAAGAACTGTCCTCCGCCTGCCAACAGCGTACGCCGCGTAGCTAAGAGGATCTTAGCCACAGAGCGCACCGAGGGAAGAGGAAGACACCTGGGCAAAACATAGAATGGCTACCTTCGTCTTTGGCAGATTGCCATCTTGAATCAGCACCGACCCTATTTTTTCTCGGTGCTCTCTGTGTCCTTTGTGACAAATTCCTTTCCCATCCGCGAAACCCGCGGTCCAACGTTACCTCCTGAGGGGCTGCGCCATGATTTGTATCACGAAACCAACTTCACCAAAAAACACGATGCCCAGCTACCAGATTCCTCAAAAGGCTTACGACATGGCGATCAATGTCCCGACGGAAATCGCCAACGATGATGATATCGATCCGAAAGTTCGACTCATGGCCGTCAAGGAAATCCGCGCAACCATCGACCATTCCCACGAGATTGAGCTGATCAACCTCCAACGCAAGGCCCTGGAAAACAGTGGCAAAACCTCCCCGGTGATTGTCGTCGAAGACGAAGCTTTCTTTGAAAACGATGCCCATGCCCAAGCTGACCGAGCGAATGAAGAAGATTCAGGACAACGCCATCCGGGACCGGGAGATCCGTCTGCCTAAACCGCTGCCCCATCAGCGGCAGCTGTTGCTCGATCCGCATCGCCACAAAACGGCCGTCTGCGGACGCCGCTGGGGGAAGACCGGCGCGGGGCTGCCGGCCTGTGTCCGGGGGCACGGCCATCCCCACCCCAAGCACCCACAGCACCTTAAAGGAGCACTCAACGGAGGCAACATCTGGTGGGTCGCCCCGACGTTTGTCATCACGCAGAAGATCGAACGCGACCTGGTCAAGTGCTTCCAGAACTCCGGCTTCGATTACTACAAAACCGATCGCCGCATTGAACTGTGCACCGGTGGCAGCATCACGTTGAAAACGGCCGCCTCGCCGGCCAGCCTGCGCGGCGACGGACTCGACGGCATCGTCTATGACGAAGCCGCGTTCGGCACGGAAAGCTCCTGGAAGGAAGCCCTCCGTCCAGCGATCGCCGACAAAAAAGGTTGGTCACTCTTTCTCACTTCTCCCAACGGACCGAACTGGGTAAAAGACCGCTTCGACCTGGCGCTGGCCGACCCGGCCAACTATCGCTCGTGGCAGTGTCCCTCGTCGCAAAATCCATTGATGACGCCCGAGGAGATGGAAGCCACGCGGCTCGACATCGGCGACCGGGCCTACCAGCAGGAAATCCTCGCGCAGTTCCTTGATACCGAAGGGGCGGAGTTCGCCGGGTATTACTTCCAGATGCCAGGCTTCTGGTTTGATGAGTGGCCGGCCGAAGACGAAATGCTCCTCCGCGTGCTGGCCCTCGATCCCTCGAAGGGAAAGAGCGATAAGTCGGACTACACCGCGCTTGTCGATTGCCGCCTGACCCGCACGGGACATGTCTTTGTCGACGCATGGCTCGAACGTCTCGACCTCAGCCGGATTGCCCAGCGCACGGTCGAAGTCGCGGCCGCCGCCGGGCCGCAAGGGCTGGTGATTGAATCGAACCAGTTTCAAGAGCTGCTCGTGATCATGATTCAGCCGCTGGCCCGCGCACGTGGGATCGACCTGAGGATCTATCCGTGTAACAACGCGGAAAACAAAACGGCTCGCATTCGCAGCGGTCTGACGCCGTACCTATCGCGCGGCGAACTTCACTTCCGAAACCACAGCCGCGGCGCCAAATTGCTGGTCCAGCAGTTGCAACAGTTCCCATGTGGCCAGCACGACGACGGCCCGGACGCTTTAGAACTTGGCTTGCGGCTACTGTCTCACATCGTCAACGGAGGAGGTCCCACGCTTTGAATACACGCACACTCGAACACGCCAAAGTCATGCGCATCGAGCGGCTGCTCCGCGAAGGCTTTTCGATGCGGAAAGTTGCCCGGGTCGTGGGAGCCAGCTTCAATACAATCGCGCGTTACAAACGTTTGCTGCTCGACGAAGAAAAGCACTAGCTCCCCGTCAGCGTCCACGCGGCCCAGTAGAATGGGTGCGCCGTGCCGTAACGTTCGCGACGGCTTTCGATTCGTTTCAGCTGGGCGCTGCGGAGGGCTTCCGCTTTGCTCTTTCCCTCGGCCAGGCCGGCGAAGAAATCGTTCATGATGATCGCCGAGTCGCGGTCGGGGACGCTCCATAAGGTCGAGACAACCCCCTGGGCGCCGGCTAGTTGAAACGCCTGGCGAAGGCCGGCGACCCCTTCGCCGTTACGCACGTCACCAACCCCCGTTTCACAGGCACTCAGCACGACGAGCTCGGTGCCACGCAGATCCATACCGACGATCTCCATCCCGGTAAGCACGCCATCGTCCGCACCGGCGGCCGGTTGATTGCAGCCGGCAAACAGCATCCCGCAGCGGAGCAGGGGGTTCTCGACCGGTTTGCCATCGACCGTTAACAGCGCGGAAGAACGCGAACCATCGGCCAGCATCGCTTGGCGATCGTCCGGTTTCACCTGTTGATCAGGCAAGAAGAAACCATGCGTGCTGAGGACCAGCATGCGCGGCCGTTCGACCCGCTTCACGACGGTTTCCAGGGCGTACTGTCCGAGGTACGAAACCGGTTCGTGCGCCGTGATCGTTTCGAGACTCGGCGAGATGAGTGCGGCTTCGACGCGCGTGTTGGGAAGTGGACGCACCTTTCCAAGAGCCGTCTGCGAAACCACTCCGCGATGGGCATCCCAGTCGAAAGATTCATCACGAAAGAGCGCCTCAACCGCGTCACGTGTCTTATCCGGTGCCAGATCGAACGTAGGATCGGCGAATACAATTGGCTTGGATTGGCTATACTCCGTAGGGCCTTGCACCAACTCACGACCACTGACAACGAATCGCAGTGAATAGTCTTCAATAAGAAAACGATCGTCCTCAGTGGGCAGTGCGTTCCAAGGCAATAACCACAATGCTCCGTCGGGGCTCAGGATGATCCCTTGGGTGTGGGCAGATAGCTTCTCCGCGATCGGCTTCCAGATTTGCTGAGCTATTCGATCAAGCATTTCTGTCAGTTGTTGCTCATTATCAGAACGGTTAACCAGGCTGCGAAGCTGTTCGACCTGCGAGTCAATTTCGACGGCCGGTCCAAGATCGACTAGTTGAACCTCTCCTTCGCCAGACGCCGGGATTAGCCACGCAAGATATCGTTCTACACTCCACCGAGACTCGTCTCGAATTGCTTTAAAGTCGAGGATGGGTATTCTGGCAATGTTGACAAACGTTTGTCCTTTCGGTAAATCGTTGCGGACGTGTTCTAATTCAACCCACTCGGTCGTTCTCATCGAGCCGCCAACGATCTGAGCAACCTGTTGACTTAGCTCGCGTTCGCTCCGAGTAAGAGTGGCCATTGCCCTATGGCGAGCGTCATCTTGATTCAAGCTAGGAGTCGCCATCGTGAGCGTTGCCAGTTCTCGACGCGTCTTGCTAAGCTTCTCAACGGCATTTTTTACCCTCGGATCGTTCGAGTCTCGCTCTAGCAGTTGACGAGCTGCGATTGAATCCGTCGAAAGCCCCTTCCCATTGATTAGCCAGCCTGCTGAGTATTCTACCGCCAACGGTTCATTTCGGTTGACATAGCCCAAAGACAGCGCGCCATGAAATTCGCCGGTCTGCGTGAATATAAACTTCGATTGTGACTCCGAACCTAACGAGGCAAGAACCCCCGTAACAAACTTCAACGAGTCATGCCGTGCTTTGTCTACCGTCGTCAAGGCTTCTTGCCATTCACCTTGGGCCTGTAGCACCATACTCAAGTTGCTTCGCAACGAAGAAGTGTATGGGTGCCCTGTCCCATAAGCATTTTCATGAATTTTCAAAGCTTCGTCATAGTAGGGACGTGCAGCGTCACAATCACCGTACTTGTATATCAGAGCACCTAAATTGCAAAGGGTTGGTGCCGTTGCAAAATGGCCTTCACCGAGCACCTTCTTCTGAATTCTCAAGGCCTGTTCAAGATAGAGCCTCGCGGCAACATACTCACCTTGATGGCTGTAAACAGTGCCGATATTGCTGAACAATACGGCAACGGCAGGGTGCTCGTTTCCCAAGGCCGACAATTGAATTTTCAACACCTTTTCGTAGAAGGACAGTGCGGATGCAAAGTCCCCTTCAGTCTCGCTCAAAAAACCAAGATTATGGAGCGACTCTGCCGTCAAGGTGTGCTGTTCACCGTATACCGATGTCCGAATTGCCAGCGCTTCCTCCAAATGGAGGCGAGCGGCGTCATAATCGCCATGACTAATCCCAAGCATTCCCAAGCTATTGAGCGATAGCGCGACGTCAGGGTGATTTCGCCCGAGTACTTTTTCTCGAATCTCAAGGGCTTTCTTATGAAATGACAATGCGGTGGCAAAGTCGCCGTGGCTGCTATGAAATGCACCTAGTCCATGAAGAGAAAACGCCGTATCAGGATGGTTTTCACCAAGCGACTTTCTTCTTATCGCCAAAGCTCTTACGAGACAATCGCGAGCAGCCGAAAACTCGCCCAGATCGTGATACACAGTGCCCAGATTATTGAGTGATAAAGCCGTATTCGGATGTTCCTCGCCATGAACCTTGATACGTATCTCTAAAGCTTGCTCGAAATAACCCCGAGCAGTCTGCAAGTCCCCCATTAAGCTATGCAGATTGCCAAGATTGTTAATCGAAAATACCGTCTCAGCATGTTCTTCACCTAATATTCTTGACTTAATTGACAATGCTTTTTCATAACAGCGTTCCGCAGCCGCGAAGTCACGCTGAGTGCTATACAAGGTACCCAAGTCGTTCAGCGTAGACGCTGTGACGAGATGTTCTTCACCAAACACTTCACTTTGAATCTTCAATGCTCGCTGATAATACCCTAATGCTTCCTCGTATTTCCCCTGATCTTGGTGAACAGAACCGAGATTTCTTAATGACTTCGCGGTCTCAGCGTGGTTCTCACCCCAAAGCTTTTCACGTATTTTCAATGCCCGCTGATGATATTGCAGTGCTTCCTCGTATTTCCCCTGTTCTTGCAGAGTTATACCAAGATTACTTATCGACATCGCGGTCTCGGCGTGATTCTCGCCAAGGACTTTTTCACGAATTTCCAACGCTTGCTCATGATACATTCGCGAGGCGGCATAATCTCCCTGAGCACTAAGCAGCACTCCTAACTTGCTCAGAAGTGCTATCGTGTCCGGGTGTTCTTCTCCGAGCACTTTTTTTCGTATCTGGAGCGCCCTTTCATAGTTGGATCGGGCGGCCGGCAGGTTGCCTTGCCTCTTGAAACAAAGTCCTAACTGATCCAGGGTTTCCGCGGTATCCGCATGATTGTCTCCATGAACTTTTTCCCGGATTCTGAGTGCCTTCTCGAAGTGAAATTGTGCGGCGGAAAGCTCACCGACGTCCTTTAGCAAACGGCCTAATGAGTTGTGAGACCTGGCCACAACGACATGATCTTCGCCCAGCACATCTCCCATAATGCTTAGGCCTTCTTCCGCATAGCAACGCGCCTCCAGATAGTCGCCTTGACGGTAGGAGATTGCACCTAGAAGGCTGTATGACTTGGCGGTTTCGAGATCTTTTTCGCCAAGTACCGTTTTTCGGATAGCCAATGCCTCCTGCGCAAGCTTACTCGCTTCCTGCAATTCTCCCGCCGAAATCAACTCTTTAACGCGACTATCTAGTCTCGCGGCCCCTTCAAGGTGATGTTCGTCACTACTCTTTTCTTCTTTCGAAGCGTTAGGGGCCTGGGCCACCACCGATGCCTGAAATGACGCCAAGAAGACCACCAAGCAAGTCAAAGTTAATCCACGCACACGAAAATCCTTAATTCTAAGCTACGTGTTCTTATTGCCAGGGTTCTACTAACAAGATGAAAGCGAATCCCGATCATATAACGAACCAATCGAAAACATCTTCCATAAATTCTTCGAAAGCGTGAATTTCGACATCAGAAACTGTGCAAATCGACCTAAATGACGTTCCTTAACCATACTGGTGGCAAACCAATGTCATGGTCAACTGCGGCCAAATGCATACTATTTGCCTGGAACCTGCTTTCACACGATTATCTGTCTTTTCTCTTCACTGTCACTATTTCCTAAATTTTTTCCAGCGCGCACTATCTCACTGAAGCGCTTTGGTGGGAAATTGCTCGCATGACACACGCAAGCAATCATTCAACCGACTACGTGCACGAGGCCAATCAGCTTCGGGCACGTCTGGAGACGCATTTTTTGCGTCAGGAATTAGCGCTGGTCGAGAACGCTTCGCAGTCTCCGCCGCGCGTCATCCAGGAATCGTTTCCTGACCCTGCACCGGTGCGGCAAGGGTTTGCCGAGCTTCCCTTCGGAAGCGCCGGCCCGGTGATGCCGGACATTGCGTCCGACCGCGCCGATGGCGATTTGCGGCCGGTCTTTGGTACCGAGTGGCAACTGGCCGAACTGCGTGGGGCGGCTCGCTGGCTGGCCCACAGTTCGTATGGCACCGGCATTGTCGACGGGCTGACCAGCTACATCGTGCGGACCGGTTTCGACTACCAGACCACGGCCATTCGCGGCCAGAACACGCCGCGGCAATTGGTGGCCGAGGTGCAACGGATCGTCCGCGCCCTGCTGGACGACAACCAGTGGCAGCTCGATTTCGAGCAGCAACTGTGCGCGGCTCAGCATGTCGACGGCGAGATCATTCTGGCACTCGAAGAAGACGCCGGCCAGGTGCGCGTCCGCCGGGCCGAACCGGCCTGGCTCACCGAACCGGCCGACAAAGCATACCTCGAGCGCCGTATCGAAGCCGCCTCGCCACTCAACTGGAAGTACGGCATCGCGACCGACATGCATGACGCAACACGCGTGCGTGGCTACTTCATTCAGTGGAATGCAGACTCGAATGCGTGGCGGTTCTACTCGTCGGGCCGGGTAGTGCATATCAAAAGCAACACCCCGCGGCACGTGAAGCGAGGGCTGACCGACTTTTACCCGGTCGTGTCTGAACTGGCCGATGCCGTCGCGCTCAACCACCGCATGAGCAAAGGAGCCGCGATCCAGGCCTCGATCGCCATGATCATCGAAGCCGCACACGGCTCCGGCGTTGGCCTGGGCATTGGAGATCCGACGCACATTGGCGCAAGTTTGGCACGCCCCAACGGCAGCGGTCAGCAGCTTTCTGCCAGCGGCCGCTATGCCAGCGAACGCCGCAGCGATTGGCACGAAGGGATGGTGATCGACACCAAGGGCAAAAAGTTCCAGGCCGGGCCGATGGGTGGTGCTCAGTCGGATGGCTTCGTCAAAGTGCTGCAAGCCGGGCTTCGCTCGGTGGGAGTTCGCTGGAACATGCCGGAGCATTTGATTTCGGGCGACGCGTCGAACAACAACTACGCGTCGATCCTCGAAGCAGGCAGTCCGTTCGTGTGCCGCATAGAAGCCGAACAGGAAAAGCTGTGCAAAGCGTACGAGCGGATGCTGTGGAGCGTGCTGCGAATCCACTTCGAGACGGGCCGCTTGAACCTGCGTCGATACGGCCTGACGTGGAGTGACCTGCGCAGGTGCGTGAACCTGATCGTCACCGGCACCAGCCCCGTGATCGGCCAGCGCCGCGATTCGTTTGAGGTCGACGCCCAACTCTATGACCGAGGACTCATGTCCGCCGACACGCTCGCCGCGAAGTACGACCTTGATCCCGAAGAGGAACGCGAGAAACGGGAGCGAGCACATCCTGTCCCCTCGCCCCTCGGGGGAGAGAGTTAGGGTGAGGGGCCACGACCAGGTGCGAATCGCCAGGTCAGCATAGGTTCCCAACCGACAGAAAAACGCAAACCCAGACGCGAAACCACACGTCTTACGAAATCCCTCACCCTAGCCCTCTCCCTTCGAGGGAGAGGGGACAGGATTTGGGTTCTCTTCCTGTGAGGGAGAGGGCAACCAACACACATTCATATTCCATACGAAGGAGTTCACACCGCATGAATCATGCGACCACCACCAAGCCGCCGGTGCTTCACGTTGATACTGAAAGAGGCATCATTCACGACGTGAAGATCTGCGGCAATCGATCGAAGAACGGGCGAGTCTATCCGCCGGAAGTCCTGGCCGAGGCCGCTTCGCTGTACGAAGGGGTCACCGTCTATTTGAACCACGGACTCGTCCCTGGCGACGAGCGTGAGATCGACGTTCACTTCGGCAACCTGCAAAACGTTCGCACGCAGAACGGCGAGTTGTTCGCCGACCTGCACTACGTCACCACGCATCCCTTGGCGGCTTCGATCGTCGAGCGTGCCCAGAAGTTCCCCCGCAACTTCGGCCTCTCGCACGATGCTGAAGTCGAAGCGGTGCCAAGTGGCGATGGGCAGCAAGTGCAGCGGATCACAGCGGTCAACAGCGTCGACCTGGTCACGCGACCAGCGACGAGCGACGGACTGTTCGAACAGCAGCAGCTCGGTTCCCCCAAGCGAAAACAGACCTATCGTCACATGCTGAGCGAGTTGCCACTGGCGCACTTCCCCGGCAAGTTTCGCGTGCTGGAAGCCGCCGAATGTGCCGGCGATCCGCTGCTGGATCAACAGGTCGAAATAGCCGAAGAAGCCACCGCGGACGAAGCTTCACTGAAGGATGCTCTGCGACAAATGGTGCTCGCCGCGATGGACGACCCGGAGCTTGATCTGCGAGCGGGCCTGGCCGAATTGGAACGCATCGTCAAACAGCAGCAGCAACTGCTCGACCTCCCTCAGGAAGAGTCGCAAGGGGTCGACCTGGAAGACGAAGTCGTGTCCGAATCGTGGAACAGACACAGCCGCTCGATGCACGATCAACTGATCGACTCGGTCTGCCAAGAACTGCACATCACGCCCAACGATTCCCTTCGTCGTATGCTTCGTCCCTTGAAGCGGCGCGAAGCGATGCTTGAGTACCTCGACGGAGGCGAAGTCACCGGCGTGCTCGAAAGCAGCACCCACCCCATCCACGCCGCCGTGTGCGACGAAGTGGACGAGTACGAACCGCCCCAGGACGACCGCGACTTCCTGGCCCGGCTGAAATTGCCAAGCTAACCATTTCCTGTCCCCTCTCCACCGTCCTCGGGGGAGAGGGGACAGGACTTGGGGTCTCCCTTCGGGGGCTGGATTCAACTAACACAATTACCTTCACACGAAACGAGAAACCCATGACCAAGTACACAACTCCCGCTAACTCCGCGATGAACTCCTGGCGTCACGTTGCCGAGTTCTTCACGCACTTTGTTGGTCTGCCCAACGAACTGGACGTGACCAAAACCAACGCCAGCGGCGCGCTGACCATCGCCGATGCGGCGGGTGGCGGCTACGGCCGGTTGACCACCGGAGCCACCACGCCGGCCGATAACAACGGCGTGTTCCTCGCCACGCAAGGCGAAATCTTCAAGTTCGACGCCCGGCATGGCTTCGTCCTACGATCGCAGCTCAAGTTCACGCCCACCGGCGGCAACACCGACAACGTGTTGGCGATCGGCGTGCAGAACGCTCCGACCGAAGACAACTTCCTGGCCGATGACGGTGCCGGACCGCGTGCCGACTACTGGGGCGCCAGCATCTACAAGGTCGACGGCGGAACGACCTGGATCTGTGAAGTCTCGGCCGGTACGACGCAGCAGGCGCTCGATACCGAGATTACCGTCGACGGCAGCGAAACCACCTTCGAGATCGAGTACATCCCCGCCGAAGGAGACGCCAGCTACGGCCAGGTCGTCTTCCGCATCCATGGCGAAATTGTTCGTCGGCCTGACACGTTTGCCCGCGAGCCGTTCACTCCGGAAGTCAGCCTGGCTGGGGCCACCGAAATGAAAGGTTTGGTCGGTCACAAGACAGGCGCGGCCTCCGAGCTGATCGTCGACATCAACGCCTTGGGCTGGGCAATCAGCCTATCGAACTAACGGATTCACGCACCATCACATCCTCGTCCCCTCTCCACCCTCTTCGGGGGAGAGGGGCAGGAGATTCGTGAACCACGAACCTATTCAAACAATTCACCACAACACGTTTAGAAAGAAAACACATGCTATCACTCAACGGACTTTTAAACTGGCAGACCTTCGGCCGCGAGTACGCCGCTGCCGAGCGCGACCGCAGGCGGAACGCGCGGCGACAAGGCGTCCACGAATCCCACACAACCAACCGTGCCGAACGCGACCTCTGCACGGCGATCATCAAGGGGGAGGTCACCGAGTCGCAGTATTCGATTCGCCGCGCCTTCTGTGCGTTGGTATCCAATGGACACGAGATCGTCCATAGTTGGGACGGCTCGATGCCCGGACGTCCAACCGGCGTAAACCTGGTTCGCGAAAGCATCAACACCAGCGCGTTCGCTAACATCAACCAGACCTTCATGCACAAGAAGCTGATGGATCACTTCACGCGGCCAGAGATGATCGCGCGGCACCTGGTGACCATCGAGCCGACCGGCGACAAGTGGGAACGCCTGCCAGGCGTCGGCCAGTTGGGTGACGGTGCTCAGCAAGTTCACGAAGGGGACAGCTACCCCCGCGTGAGCTTGAGTGAAGACTGGATCGAAACGCAACCGACCGAGAAGCGCGGCTTCATCGTTGAGGTCACCAAAGAGGCGATCTACTTCGACAAGACCGGCGAAGTCCTACGCATGGCCGACCACGGCAGCGAGTGGCTGGCGGTCAACTGGGAGAAACGCATTCTCGATACGGTCTTCGGCCTGGTCGATCGCTATCACCGCAAGGGACGCGGCATTCAAGCGACCTACGGCAACAACAGCGGCGATCACAACTGGAACAATCTGCAGGTCAACCCGCTAGTCGATTACGAGTCGATCGAGGCCGCCGATCTGTTGTTCGAGGACATGGTCGATCCCGACACGGGTGAACCGATCATCGTCGGCACGCGGCAACTGGTCGTGCCAGGGGCGCTGTATCACACGGCGTTGTCGATCGTCAACGCGACTCAGGTGCAGCAGCACAGCCAGCCAATCACCGACGTTGGCTACCAGGCCAGCCGCAGCTACGACAACCCATACCGCGGCATGCTCGCGCCGATCACCAGCCCGTACGTGAGGGCCCGCACGTCATCCAGCAGCAGTTGGTTCTACGGCGACTTCCAGAAAGCGTTCAAGTACATGCAGAACTGGGCCCCCGAAACGGTCACCGCTCCGGCTGGCAACGAAGATGACTTCGAGCGTGACGTCGCCTTCAAAGCCAAGAGCAGCGAAATGGGCCAGGTCGCCGTCGTCGAGCCCCGCTGCGTGCAGAAGAACACGGCTGCGTAATCGCCCTAACGAAACGTGTACCACCCATTCCTAGTTCCCTCTCCACCGTCCTCGGGGGAGAGGGGACAACAGTTTTGATTACTCCGTATCAACGCAAGATATCACCATGACCCAAAACGAAATCCAAGATACGAATGACAATGACCTCGAAGTTCTGTACGCCGAGCTTACGGCCCGCGAAGCCGAGATCATGCAGCGTGAAAAGGCGCTGCAAGAAAAGGAAGCCGCATTACTGGCTTTCCCAGCGCCGACCATGCCTGCAATCGGACTGAACGAAACCGACCTCGATCTTTCCACAGCGCCAGAAGAAGCCAAGCGCGGCATCGATCCCCAAGCCAGTCCAGCCCAACGCAAGGCCTACGGCAAGTGGCTCCGCGAAAGCCATCCTGGCCGCACGCCGCTGAAGAGCTTTCACGTCACGCTGAAAAAGAAGAACACGGACGAGCGGACATTCACCCTGGCGGCCGTGGACGAATCGGACGCCCGCCGGCAAGCTTACCAACAAGCAGGCATCGCGCAGCGAACCGAAGGTTACAACGCGCTCGTTCAACGAGCCTAATCATTTCTGGTCCCCTCGCCCCTTTGGCGAGAAGGGACCAGAGTTGAATGCTCTCCCTTCGAAGCATAGCTGACAAGATTTGCTTACACACAAAGGAACTCTTATGACTAAATCGCAACAGGAAGTCATTGCCGACCTGCTCGCGCGGCGCGATGCCGTGCTGGCTCAGTTGGCCGGGCTGAGTTCAACCAGCGTTGGGGCATTACCCAACACAACCGGCACCGGTGACCATGTCGACCACACCGGTTTGCGGCAAAGTCTTTACCGCGAGTTGGCCGAGATCGATCAGTTGCTTGAGCGAATCGCCGGCCCGCACGAAGCCATTTCGCGGGGGAGACTCACATGACCCTCGTGCAAATGTATGAACTCTACAAGAACGGCTACGCCGCGCATGCCGACATCGGCGAAGTAACCTATCAGGACTCAACTGAGACGATCGCCAACGTAAAAGCGCGCAAGTGCGCGCCGCGCGACGACGAACTTGCCAGCGTCGGCGCGCACGTCGGCCTGCAAACTACGCTGGCCACGTTCGTGCTGTGGGACGTTTCGCTCGACGATACTGAGCCCAAACCAGGTGGCAAGATCACCTGGCCAGGCAGCGGCACTTGGACGATCGTTAGCCTCCGGCGAGAACACTTCGACACCCAGTGGCGCTGCCTGTGCCGCCAAGACAAATAAGGAGCCCACATGCCAGCCACTTGGGAAACCCTTTGGGACGCCGTGGTCAGCCAGATCGATGGATTAGAGCTGGATGGCCTGAGCGCTGCCAACATCCGCCAGCAGCCGCTTGCCTTCAATCCGGCCGACAACGAACTGACCGCCGGGGCGATCGTTTGCCCGGTCACCGAGACCGAAGGAAACAACGGCACCAATCAAAGCAGCGACATCGGCTACGGCTTTCAAGTCACGCTGCTGAAGGTCAGCAATTCGGCGCTCAACAAAACGGCACAGCAGACGCTGCTGCCGTGGCGAGAAGCGATTCGCCAGCACTTTCATCATCAATCCCCAATGACCGCGCACGGCTGCTACCTGTGCACGGTCGAACCCGCTCCGGTCGTCTTGCCGGATGCCTGGAAACATCAACTCGACGCCTCGGCCCTGATTGTTCGGTGCTGGGTTTTGGAATAAGGAAGCAAGCACATGCAAGCGATGGGACATGCCACTCAGCTAGGTCTGGGACCGCAACATGCAACCAGCCTCGCCACGCGGCAATTTGAATTTCAATCGTGCACACTCAACCGCCATCAGAACCTCATCCGCGCCAGTGGCATCCGCGGGCAGCGCGCGCCGTTGGGTGACTACACGCAGCAGGGAACCTCCTCGGTCAGCGGCAGCATTCTTCTTTTGCCACGCCCCGACGATCTCGACTTCCTTTTGCCGTACATCCTGGGCGGAGCGGAAGCGGCCGACGTGTTCGACCTGGCCGAGTCGCTTCCAGAGCTGCTTGCCACGGTCGACAAAGACGTGCTCGTCGAGACGTACCGAGGGCTCAAAGTCGCCCAGGCCGTCTTTCGCAGCAAGCAGGGCCAGCCCCTTACCTTGGAACTGCAGCTCGAAGGGAAAACGAAAGACAGTTCAGCCGCCGCCGGGACGTTTCCTTCGATCGGCACCACCCTCTCGGAGAAGCTGCCCTACGTGCACCATCACGCGACTTGGACGTTCGATGAAACGGATATCGAAATCAACGACCTGGTGCTGACGATCGATAACGGCCTGGAACTCGACCACTACAACAACAGCCAATCGCGAACGCGTATTCCCGAAGGGGAACAAACGATCACGCTGGCCTTCACTACGCCGCACAACGCCGACTTCGATGATCACCTCCGCGAGATCGCCGCCGCTGGGGTGAGCGCCGCGGAGCTTGTTTTCGACAACGGTACCGACAGCCTGACGATCGACTTTGGCCTGCTGCTCAAGCCAGAAACCCCGGTCGATATTCGCGGCAAAAAATCGATCCGCCCGCAAGTGACGCTGCAAGCGTACGGGGACAAGGCGAATGCCCGCCCAATGATCAAGTTCACCAACACGAACGCGTAATCTTGTCCCCTCTCCCCGGCAGACGGTCGAGAGGGGACCAAGGCTATCACATAACCAAAGTCGAACCCATGAACCACCTCCTTTTCAACGACGACGGCTACACGCACGAGGCCTGTATCACTGCGGAACCTGGTATTCACGACGCGTTGACATTCACCTACCGGCCCATGACCCAGGAGGAGTGTGACCTGGTCTCCCAGGCAATCGCTCGACAGACCAGCGGTGCATCAGCAACCCGACTGCTTGCTCAGACCATCGCCGTGCACGTGACTTCGTGGAGCATGCCACGCGAGATCTCTACAGACGAGATCAAGCAGCTTGTACCGAGCCTGTTCGACAAGTTGTACGCCACGATCGCCGGCAAACGTCCTTCCGATCCGCTACCCGATACGGGCCAAGTGCCGGAAGCATACCGCGAAGGGGTCGACCTCACCAATCTGATCGAAGGCGTAGCACTTCTGCTGCTGCACCCAGGCCCCGCTTCGATTGACTGCGACCAATGCGCCGCGTGGATCTACGATCTCGAAACCGGTCAACGGCAAACCGTCCGCACCGGACCCGACCGACGTGAAGTCCCCCAGCCACGACCGGCCGGCGTACCCACCCCGTGCGCTTCGTGCCCCAAACAGAATCCCACCAACGCGCGGAGACTTAAGCTGTCTACCAAGAACCGGCAGACTTACGAACTATGGCGACGTGCCAAAGCGACACACTTCCACTGCGTCCCGAATCACCTAAAGCGCGACCCGATCGTGGCCCGCAATTTCGCCCACCTGGATGACGTTGCCAAGCAGGTCCAGCGGTTGCAGCGATCCACGGCAGGAGAACCATCATGACCAATCCCGACCAGCAGCGTCTGAAAGAGTTGCAAGCATTAACCCAAACGTCGCACCAGCCTACGCCGCTGATCAACCAAGTGCTAAGCAGCACGCAAGGGCGTTTCACACCGGATCACGCAGTTGACGAACCTAGCGACGATTTCTCTAGCGTCTTGCCAGAAAGTGATCAACCGACGATGCAACAAGAAGTCAGCGCGATGCCTAGGAATCGAACAGGCACCAGGCTACTGCCGACTTTCCCGACGGTATCGCCACCGAGTAGTAAGCAATCAGATGAAATTGCGAGTCGAGTGCAGCAGTCAGTCAGCACCACCCTACAACTTCGCGACCAGCGCGAGTTCAAGCTCACCCTCGAAGAAGACACTTCACGCGATGATGCCCTAGTAGAGCGCCTGGCCGAGCAAACGGTTTCGATCGTTCAGCAGCGCGACGAAATGCTCTACCAACGCGTGATGCAAGCGATCGAGCAGCGTTTGGCGCAGGGGAGACACTTTTTCACCTAAGCAGGAGTGATGCCGCAGGCAATCAGTCTTCCTGCAAAGTCTTGATCCAAAGAGCCTTTTCAGCGTCGCTCATTTTAGAACCGTCTTGGTTGCCACGCTGCTTATTCGATGACGAATTGATGTTGGCTAGTATCACCCAGAAAACCATCACTACAAAGAACACAGTCATTGCAATACCGAAGAGCAGTGCATTACTACTTGCCTTCTTAGACGACTCCAATTCACGGTGCGACTGCTGATGATAGTGCTCGTAAAGCTCCGACTTGGCTTGTTTGATTTCATCGGGCGGAATGATTCTTACGTCGAACATTGAGGGATCAAATCGCTCGATCACCTCCTCCTCCGACGACGCTTCGACATCGATGTGCTGAACGATGCCCGTCGCGCGGCCAATGATACGCACGAAATATTTCACCACAACCCTCTCACCCAAGGTAAGACGATGTACTTAAGAAAAGGGGAGTATACGCACCCCATTGGCGAGCCGCAAATTGCCATCAGCAAGCGGCCCATTTTCAGTGGCGGCGGCGTGCCGGTCGCGCACGCGGTGACGTGGGCGATTCAAGGGATGCTATTGGGGAGCGGCCAGGCCGATTTGGATGCCCAGATCGAAGCGTTGACGGCCGCCTACGCGCGGCAGAACGAAGACGTCGTGCTGCTGCTTTCCGACGGCGTGACCGAGTCGCAGCATACGCTCAAAGTGCGTGATACTCGCGGCGGAGTTTACGTGACCGGGGGACCTGACTTCCCGAAAGGAGATGGGGCTGAATACGCCACGCGGCGCTCGTTCGCCGTGCAGATCTCGGCGGAAGTACCGGTGGAAGGAGCCCTCGCCGCGGTGATGAACTTTGCCGAAACGCTCAGCACCTCTGGCGGCGGTCCTCGCTACACCCACGTCGAAACGGCCCTGGGCTTTCCGATCAAACAGAAGTTACGTCAGGCAACTACCTACATGGCCACGCAGTCAGGCACAGCCACCGGCTACGCAATGTACCCCAGCGTACCGCCACCACTGTTTGGTGAATGGAACCTGGCCCAGGCTCCACGCATCACCCGCCGTTCTCCCCAGTGGATCGGCAACAGCACCCGCAACTTCACCGTCAGCTGGCAGTACCAATTCGAATCAGCCGGCCCACTTCTGGGCCTACCGCACGTTGCCCCGTGATCACTCCCTTCTTCAAAAAATCTCTGCGCGCGCACTATCTCACTGAAGCGCTTTCGTGGGAAAGTCAGTTCATCATCGAACGAACGCTTCGGTCTGATTCGCCTCACGATCACTAACACCAATTCAGGAATACCTTATGGCTATTTGTATCTGGCGCGGCGACGCGCAGGGCGTGGCCCAGGTCGACAAGGTTACCGTCGACAACGTCGAAGTCGGCGACATCTTTACGCTCACGATCAATCGCAAGACGGTCTCGTACACCGCAACCGCCGGCACACCGGCAAACGTCTACCAGGGATTATCCGCGGCGATCGCCACGGCGGCGATTGCCGAGTTCCCGACAGCCGCCTCCATCGCGGCTACCGACAGCCTGGCGGCGCACCTGCGTCTGACCGGGCCGACCGATGGCACGCCTTTCACCATCACCGGCTCGACCACCAACGGCGGTAACGCCGAAGTAGACGTGGATGTGGTGCAATCTGGAGGCAACGGCGTGAACATGATTCAGCAGGTCAACTTGCCGGCAGGCCTGACCGGTGGAACGTTCACCCTCAGCTTCGAAGGGCAAACAACCGGCAATCTTACGTTCAACGAATCGGCTGTCGACATCGAGTCAGCGCTCGAAGCCTTGTCCAACGTCGGCAGCGGGGACGTCGCCGTGAGCGGCCCCGACGGCGGGCCGTGGCTGATTGAGTTCACCGGTACGCTGGCCGCAAGCACGCAAACGTTACTAACTGGTAGCGGTGCGAACCTGGCAGGTCAATCGGTCAGCGTTACGACCACCACCGCGGGACAGCCTGGGGACAACCATCGGCTGACGATCACCGGCACCCAGGCCCTCAGCGAAAGCGTTCCAATCGGGTTCTATCTTATTCCCAACGAGCCCGACGCCACGGCTTCGGGAACGGTCTCGTCCAATCATACCGATGCCCAGTGGCTGAGCCTGCTGGCACACGTTTATGGGCTTTCCAACAGCGCTTCGCTGTCGATGGTTCGTACCACTTCCACCACCGCGACGACGCGCACCTTTACGATTGAAGTAGAGATCGTCGCCGAGAAAGGGGGCCAAGTCGTACTTGCCCCGACGGTAACCCGTTCGTCCTCGTCGTCGTACGATCTTGCTGCCGTAGTCAGCAGAACCATCGTCAGTACCGGCGGCAACTCGGCCAACGAAGTGCAGGTCGTCGCGCTGCCTGGCAATCCCTCCGGCGGGACCTTCACGCTGAGCTTTCAAGGACAAACGACCAGCAACCTCACCCATGACGAGTCGGCAGCGGACGTTGAAGCGGCGCTCGAAGCGCTGTCGAACATTGGCAGCGGGAATGTCTCGGTCACCGGCGACGACGGAGGACCATGGACGATCGTGTTCACTGGTGGCCTGGCCAGCACCGACGTTGCGCAGATAACTGCCAGTGGTGCGAATCTGACCGGCGGCACGGTGACCATCAGCACCATTCAAACCGCTGTCCCCAATCAAAACGAGCAAGTCCTACTGACCATGTCGGCCAGCGTCACCAGCGGCACCTTCACGATCAACTACGACAGCAGCGATTCGACCGACGTTGCCTACAACGCGACTTCTGCCGCAGTCAAAGCGGCTCTCGAGTCGACAGGCAGCATCGACAGCGGCGACATGAACGTCAGCGGTCCGGCCGGTGGCCCGTGGCTGATCGAGTTCACCGGAAATCTCGCCGGACAGAACGTCACCACGATCACGACCAACGGCACGAACCTCGTCGGCGCCGGTACGCAGTCCCTCACGATCACGTCCCTTACGACACCAACCGGCTCGGGCTACTGGAACAACGCCAGCAACTGGTCGACCAGCAGCGTCCCGGTTAACGGCGACACGGCGATCCTGGAAGCGAGCAACCGTGCGGTGCTTTACGGTTTGGATCAATCTTCGGTGACGCTGGCCGAGCTGATCGTTCGCGCAAGCTTCGTCGGCACGATCGGTCTTCCGCGCGTGAATCAGGCCGGCTACCTCGAATACCGCGACACTCATCTGAAAATCGGGGCAAGCAGCGTTCGCATCGGCGAAGGGGTCGGCAACGGCAGCGAGCGAATTCATCTCGATCTGGGAAGCGTGCAAACCGACGTGACCGTGGCCGATAGCGCGACGCCCACCGGGCTGGGTGAGCACGCGGTGAATCTGCTCGGCACGCATGCCGCGAATGTTCTTCGAGTGTATCGTGGTAGCGTTTCATCGGCACCGTATGCCGGGCAGTCGGCGGTGTGGGCAACGCTGCAAGTCGGTTTCGCCGATGACCCGACCGGCGACGTCGAACTGCTGCTGGGAGACGACGTAACGCTGGGCAGTGTGGCCATTCATGGCGGCCTGGCCACATGTCTGGGCAAAAGCGGCAGCGCCATCACGTCGCTGTTGGTAACCGCCGGAAACGTCACGCTGGGCGGCACCGATGGTCTTTCTCAGCTCAACGTCGAAGGGGGAAACGTCTTCTACCGCACGACCGGCACGCTCGGCGGCAACACGGTTGTCGGCGGAAGTGGCACGCTCAGCTTCGAAGGCGATCTCCGCGGCAAGACGGTCATCAATGCGATTACCTGTCGAGGAGACACTGCCAATGTGCTCGATCCGCAAGGGGTGGTCGCCGACTTGACCGTGCAGTATCAATCGACGTCTCGCTTCCCGGAACTGGGCGCCAACTTCACCGCAGCGAGGTCCTAACATGGCGAGTCAACCGATTTTCACCTACCCCGGAATCAACGATTACCTCTCGGCCAGTTATACGCTGTCGCACGGCACGCAGCCGGGCAAATTGCACGTGCGCTGCGTCGCGGGTACCGTAAGTCCCGCGACGCAGGGAACGGCCCGTTTCGTCGATCCAGGCACCGGCGTCACCGTCCAGTTGCCGGACTGTCGAATTGATTCCGCCCACATCGAGCTGACCTCCGGTGGCGACCAGATAGTGCGATTTGAAATCCTCGATCAGCGGTGGCAGTGGCGGCTGGGGAGGATCTCCGGCCAGTACAATCTGCGAACCGAAGACCCCACGCAGATCGTGCCGGGCACCGAGAAGTCTCCGCGCACGCTGGCACAGCTGTGCCTGGCGGCGATGGGCGTTCAGCACGCCGACCTTTCCCGCATGCCGAACGAGGCCAGGCCGTTCATTGATTGGGACATTGATAGCCCGGCGTCGGCCTTGGCGGCGCTTGCCGAAACGGTCGGCTGCACCGTGGTGCTGAAGACCAACGGCCGCGTCTCGATCGAGCCGGTCGGCCAAGGCAAAACACTGCCGATCAATCCCTTCCTGCTACAGGCAGGCAGCGGTTACGATCCGCCGGAACTGCCGATGGGTATCGAACTGGTCGCGGGACCGACGAAGTACCAGGTCGACTTCGAGCTGGAAGCAGTCGGCGAAGACATCGACGGCGAGATCAAACCGATCGACCAGCTCAGCTACAAACCGAAGCAAGGCTGGGCGTTTGAAAACCCCTGGACCGACAACGTCGATCCGCGTTACCAAGAACTTTCGCAGCAGTCGATCTTCAAGATGTACCGCATCAAGGTGCCGGACTATCTGCCAGGCGTGCTGAAGAAACACGGCAACCGCCTGAAGAGCATCGATGAAGTCTTGCCGCTGCTGCCGCACCAGATCGACGACGACCTGCTGCCGGATAACACCCGCAAACGTCGCACGCCGTGGGTCTACGGAACGTTTGCCAAGGGAGAGCTTGCCGCCCTGCGCCGATCGACGCAGCCTCCCGACGCCAATCTGGACAAGCATCCCGAGCAGCGCTACGAGCGATCGTTCACCGTGGATCATCGTCGCGGCATCGTTCGCTTCGCCGAACCAGTGTTCGACTACATCGACCACCCAGCTATGCAACTGCGTAAACCAGCTGAGCTGCGGTTGCGGATCGCCGTTCATTGGCGCCGTGATCAAACCCGGGCACTCGAGCACTGGAGCACGCTGCGAGGCCGGATGTCTTCTCGAGACTATCCGCTGGTCGTTCACCGCAGCGACATCGCGCTCGAGGTGAAGCACGACGAGAAGACGTCGCGCGTGTGTAACAATCACGACCAGGTCGCGAAGCAGGCCCGCTTCTATCTCGATCAAACGATCGCACAGCTGCGCCCCGCGCCGATTGCCAGCGCCCAATACGTTGGTCTGCAGCCGATCGAGCCGGACGGAGCGATTCGGCAGGTTTCGTGGCGGATTGAAACGGACGGGCCGATGGCCTCGAAGACGACCGCCTCGCTCAACTCCGAGCAGCTTCTGCTCGACGCCAGTTACGAAGAGAAGCGATTGCTCGAAAGGGTACGCCAGAACCTGCATTGGCAGCAACAAAACCAACAGGCAAGGGGAGTATGACATGGAGAGCCCTAGTCGGCCCACCGACGCCCAGCGCTGGCTGCGGTTTACAAACGTAGGCGCCGAAACCATTCCGCCGTTTGCCATCGTCGGTCCGCAGCACGATCAAAACGAAACGTACGACGCAATCGAGAGTAACAACGACGTCGACTTCGCGCTGCGTCTGGGAAGACCGCACGCCACGCAGCATGGCCACGATGCTTCGTTGTTTTACATCAACGGCTACCAAGATATTCGCCCCAGCAGCCGGGGACGCTGCACGCAAACCGGCATGATGCAGGCCCTCATCGGCTATCCAAACAACAGCCCACCGGCCTGGGGCGACGGATTGTCGATCGACGCTTCGCAAACGAAAACACCCTTTTACCTGGTGCCTGGCAGCGGCGGGTACAAGTTCATCGACTTCGACGGCTGCCCGAAAACGACGTTCCGAGATTCGACGCGAACGGACTATCAGTTCCAAATCGGATGGATCGTTCCGGCTTCCCAAAGCATGGTGCTAGACGGTGCGATCATCAAAGACAGCTCGACGCTGACGACGCTTCCTGCAGGAGGCATTCTCACCTTCAGTGGTCGCGATAATCCCGAGCTTGTCTCGTTCGGGCTCAGTCGAAGTCGATCCTATTCGAGCGAGGTCGAAAGCCTGCAAGCCCGCGGTTTCCATTGCATCCACACCACCGGCCATTACTTGCTGAGCTTCACGGCCCGCGTTCGGTCGACCGATTCGGACATCAACACGAACATTGCCAGTAACTTATTGTTGACCTGTCGTACTAACCGCGTTGGCAATACGCAAGAGTTCAAGACGGCCGACCAGGTCGAAGCGTTGGCGGCGGCCGGCGATCTGGATGAAGAGAGTGCCGACTACATCTTCCATAAGCTACGAGTTGCGGCGGAAGACCAGCCAGCGGATACAAATCTGGTCGAAGGGGAAACGGTCGAAGTCCATCGGCACTGGCAGACCGTCAGCGGTTCAACCGTGCTGGAGTTGACCGAAGGGGAACTGCTGTTCATCTATAACCCGACCGGCTACGAGATCGAAGTGTCGAGCATGTCTGGGACGCTGGTACTGTTATCGGGCGCTGGCCATGGTTCGATTTCGTCGTCTTCTGCATCTTCCAGCAGCAGTGATGAGGCCGGCAATACCAACGCCACGCAGCTAGGGGGCAGAATATCAACGGTTGAAGTCGCCGTCGGAACGTTGGAATCCGATCTGGGAACGCTCGAAGCAACGGCAACGAGTCAGGCAGCCACTATCACTTCGCACACGGCAACACTGGCTTCGCACACAACCAGCATCGCGACGAACGCGTCCGGAATCACCACCAACGCGTCGGCCATTGCGGACCATGAAACGCGAGTCTCCGATCTTGAAACGTTCGAGACTTCGGCCACGACTGCTATTGCGGGGAACGCTTCGAACATCTCGACCAACACCACCGACATCGCCACCAACGCGAGTGTCATTGGCAATCTCGAAGCTTTCCAGGCAACCGCGACGACAAGCATTGCAGCCAATGCCAGTGACATCGCTAGTCTTCAAACCTTTCAAACCACGACGGAAGCGATTTTTGCCGCCGCCATCGCGGATGACACGTACACGACGGCCGCGGGCGACGAGATCACCACGGCGAATGGAGTCGTGACGGGCTTCACCCAAGGGGCGGTTACGCTTCCGGGAACGGCCGGAACGAACACTTACTTCCTGCAAACCAATGGTGCCGGTGGAACGGCCTGGGCGAAGGTGGTCCACCAGAATTGGAGCGAGAACGATTCCGGGCATCTTGTCCCCGATACCAGCAACATTCGCGACATCGGTACGACGTCGCTCAAGCCCCACAGTCTGCACCTGGCCGGCGATGCCCATATTGACGGCCTGGTCGAAGCGACCGGCCTGACCCTAAGCGCGACTACGAGTCTGGGCGACGTCATCGCCGAACTGAAGGGGTGGGGACTGATCGTTCGCATCGACTCTGGCGATACCGAGCATGATGTGAATGTTTCGTCCGGGTATGGATTCTCGGGCGGAAGCACGCAGCGCAAACTGCTGGCACTGTTCACGGCTAGCACCAACAGCGGCATGACCAAGCGGTTGGATGCGTCGTGGTCGGCAGGTCACGGCAATGGGGGCATGGCGACCGGCACTGTTGCAGCCAACGCCACGTACTACATTCACCTGATTGAGAACGATTCAACGGGCGTCTGCGACGTGATGTTCGACACGAGCGGGGCGGCTACGAATATTCCCTCGGGCTATACGCGATACTGCCCCGTCGGTCGCGTGCGAACCGATGCCAGTTCCCATATCCGCTATGTGCAAAGCCATGAATCAGCCCTCGGGGGGGCGTACGTCGATACCCAACCAACCGACGGCGAATATTTGAAGTACGATGCCGCAACGGGCCGCTATGTCACAGATATACCCAGCGGCGGCAGCTCGCTGACGACGGTCGAAATCGACCAGACTAACAGTCCCTACGCGTCATCGGCAGGCGAGCGGGTGAACTGCACGATTACGTCCAACACCGAAGTCGACCTGCCTGCTTCCCCTGGCGATGGCGACACGGTGCTGGTACGGCTGCATTCCACTTCCAGCGGGGCGACCGTCACGATTGATCCTGGGGCGGAAGCATTGATCGGGGAAGACACGCTGTACATTGGCAATATAACCAAGCAGCTGCACGACGAGATCGAGTTCCAATTCGACGGCACGCGCTGGCTGGCCACGGCCAGAACATATGGCCACTTCGACCGCATGACCCTTTCCGCCGACATGACGGCCAACACGGCCGGCACGCCAACACTCATTCCGCATGATCAATCGGACCCCGATCAATTGGGCGATCTGCGAGTCGGTTCGAAGGACGTCATCAAGCGGGCCAACTTCTATGAAATCACGGTGCAGTCGAGTCCACGCAACAACCTGAGCGATCAGACCTACTACGAAACGTTCGGTTACGTGAACGGCACCAAACAAGTCGTCGGCGGCGATACCAGCAGCGGCATGACCAATAGCTTGAACGCGTTCGGCACGCGGCGGATGTGGTTGGAAGTGGGGGACGAAGTCACTCAGTACATGATGTGCGGTCAGGCCAACAAAGGAGCCTGGGCTGGCAGTGCAGGGTACACATCGATCACCGTGAGGGAGGTTAAGTAAGGAATGGGAATTCTTATCATTCGCAACAGTAGCCCGTCGTTCGTCCTGTCGGCACCAGACCCACTACCTGACTATTGGGAGTCGGCCACAATTCTGGACGACATGCTTGATAACTTCCTGGATGCCTTGGACGTGTACGACATTTCAGGTGCATTGCGCTCGTATATCGAGACGTACGGCCAGATGCGAGCCGACGCACTGATCACGGCACGCGTGAAAGACATCGAAGCTGGCAGCGGCACCGCGAACGTCGACAAAGCAGTGAAACGGCAAGAGGTGGAGACCAAGTACGCTGAGGCCATCGCGGCGGGGTACGGCACAGGCCTGGGGTTCTCGCTCAAGCTTGGGGAACAAGATCAGCGGGTACTGTTCGATTACCAGCAACGACTTCTGCGGCAACTCAGCCAACCCTCTCCGCAAGTTGCGCTGGCCGACGTCAAAGTAGTCAAAGGAACCGACGACACCTGGCACTTGGCCACCGTCGAGCAAATCATCGTCGCCATCGACGGCGGAGCAGGGCACGTCGAAAGTCTGAATGGAGCGTATGCCGGTTACGAAGCAATGTTGGCGGCGGGGGTGGTGGATTTTGTGGTGGCGTTTTAGCAGCGGTGAACACCGGATGAGACAATCCAGGCGTCATGCCGAGCACTGCTCGTTGCATTCTCCTTAGAGCCTGTTTCAAAGCCTTATTTCGGCTGCGATTGTCATCTCGAACGCTGCTGCTTTGTCGGCCTGCATCGACGAATCTAGTGGATTCGCCTGCTTCGGCCTCCTTGCATCAGGCATTCGACCTAACAATCTCGCACTAGAAAACGGTTTTGAAACCGGCTCTAGTCACACCAGGCCCTCTGGCCGGAATGTTCCGAATCAGACTCGTCACGCGTTTTGTAATAATTCAATCCCAGGCGAATCAAAAGCGGTACGATCCCCATCGCGGCGATGCCCAGCATCAGTTGCCATGAGAGGACCGAAGAGATCCCTTCGTCCGCGATCGTGTGTAGGCTCGGCAGGGCACCACCAATCCAGACGAAGATGATCAGTACGGGGAGCATGCTGAGTTGGCTAACCCAGAAGAACGTCCGCAGGCTGATCGGCGAGAGCCCCATCACCAGGTTCACCAGGACAAAGGGGATTTGTGGTATCAATCGCGAAATGAAGAGATAGAACGCGGCACTGTCTTCCAACTGCGTTTGAAACTTTTCCATCGTGCTTCCCAGCCATTGTTCCATACGCTCGCGGAAGAAATAGCGGCTGGTCATGAAAGTCAGCGAGGCCCCCAGACTCGAACCCACGCTGGACAAAATCAGCGCAGGGATGAAGTCGAAGAACCAGCCCACGACAATCGTCATTAACGCGGCCAGTGGTAGACCGATGGCGAAACCGATCGTGTACAGCACGAACACGATACCATACAGCAGGTAAGGGTGATTCGACTGAAACGCCCGTAGTTCCCCTTCCTGGCTGGCCAGATAATCGAGCGAAAAACAATCGGAACATTGCCAGATGGCAATGAATGCCAGCAGCGCGACGCCAGCGATCCAAGCCGCGCGTAGCGCCCAGGTCTTGAGCCACGGATTGGAATCAATTTGTCGCGGCGATGGTAGTTGTTCGCGTGCTTCTGCGTCGAGTTGGTTGGAGACCGTATCCATGCGTTTGCCTTGAGGGTTAGGGCCTTTTGCCCGGGAATAACCCCTATACAGCAATCGCCATGCCGGTTTTTTAGAAAGAGGATTCCGCTACTGTTGGATGACCCCATTCGGCGGCGCACGTCGCGGAAACCATAACGTCGCCGTGGCTGACCTCGTCGAATCCTCGTCTGTAGACTACTTGAAACGAATAATCCTTGGTCAGTGCGTCTTCGTAGCGTGCCAGGGCGAAAAAATAGGCTCCTACCCTTTCAGCTTCCCAGCCGAAGTCTCGGCCTGGAGGTCGGCGATCATCTCGAGCGTGGCGTCCTCCACGGCTCGTTGCCATTGGGTTGGCTCGTACTTCGAGGCGAACGGTTCGCGCGAGTAGGCGAAGATGATGCCGCGGCTGTTGTTCACGATCGCCCCGAGGCCTACGTCATTGAACCCGCCGGCGACGTCTTTCGCTCCGCCCCCCTGACTGCCGTAACCGGGGACCAGGAACCAGGTGCTGGGCATCGCTTCACGCAGTTCGGTTAGCTGATCGGGATAGGTAGCTCCGACGACCGCGCCCACGGCGCCCAGGCCGCACGCGCCGATCGTTTGCTTGGCCAGCGATTCGACATACGCGCCGACGTGGCGATAGATCGGCTGGCCGTCGACGACCAGGTCTTGCAGCATCTTGCCGCCGGGGTTGGAGGTTTTCACCAGGCAGAAGAGGCCGGCATCATTCGCCGTGGCGGTTTCGACAAACGGAGTCAGGCTGTCGTCACCCAGGTAAGGGCTGATCGTCAAGCAGTCGGCTTGCCACGGGCTGCTGGCGCCGAGCATCCCCTTCGCGTAGGCCGTCGCGGTCGAGCCGATGTCGTTTCGCTTGGCATCGAGAATGACCAGCAGGCCTTTCTCGCGGGCGTACTGAATCACTTCGGCCAGTACGATCATGCCGGCCGGGCCCAGCTCTTCGAAGAAGGCGGACTGCGGTTTGACGGCCGGGACGTGCTCGCACACGGCGTCGATCACATCGCGACAGAAGACCAGGTACAGACCAGCTCTGACCTTCGGATCGTGCGTGCCGCGATGTTCGCCCAACAGGTTCTGCGGCAACGATTCAAAGCGAGGGTCCAAGCCTACCACCACTGGGGCTGCCGTGCGAACGATCCCATCGCGAAGACGATCCGAGAAATTGGCCATTTCCTACACCCTTTCGTTTTCAAAACCAATCCAGAATTAAGAGGTTAAACCGGATAGCCGAATCACGAAAGGGACCCTCCGCAGGCTTTGTCACGTCAGGCCATCTCGGTCTGGGGCGTACAGTTGCAAATGATGGCCCGGACAGGCGGACTTTTTTCCTTTTCATTGGGCTGATTAAACCCCTGGGCGTAGCTTTTGGCGACACGCTCGGAAATCCCTGAGATAAGAACATGTGCGCTTTCCTGGCCTGGTTTTCCTTCCACGACAATCACCATCCACCGATCTGGTGACGCTTGAGTGCTGATCATTACGAGTGCCTTCACTAGCGGTTTCGCAAGTTGCATCAAAACGAGTGGGCATCCATGCCCCGCGCGGCATCCCCGCCGCGGTCCTTCGAGTCGCCGCTAGAAAAAGCACGACTCTGTGAACGAGCGCGCAGCTTTCCCCCACTTCGACGTTAAACCGTCACGAAGCAAGCCACGCTTTGCCTATTTAAGAGAGAACTAGGCACCGTCCACGGTCTCGATGCAAACCGGCCGACCCCCAGATCGGACTTGGAAAACTTTTCGTTTCACGTAAGACCTAGTGTACAAGAATAGTGTACATACGTCCACCATCCAGGCTATCTTGTGCCAGCATTTTTAGCCGGGCACAACGCGGACACGGTTGGTCGAAACGAGGGACACTGGCAACCACACTTGGCGCGAATAGACAACGATTTTTAGGTCTTCGAGTTCATTGACTTAACCAGACACCTTATCCGTGTTCATCCGTGGTTGCTCCCTCTTCTCGCGCCTCAGAGCCGGCGGATTGAAAACGCGTTCGCCACGGCCACTGCACGCAGAAGTAGGCGACCAGCGCACAGGCCGTCGCACTCAACGAGATCGGCAACTGCATGGCTGCAAGCGGTCGAGTCAACGGCAAAAACGTTTCCCACCCCAAGGCGAAGTGCACCGCCCAGATGCCGGTGCCCACCAGCATGCTGACTATGGCTGCCGTGCTATTACATGGCGAAGTGTACAGGCCCACGATCAGCGGGACGAACAGCCCGACCATCGTCAGCAGATAGGCTTCTTCCAACAATGCGTAGGCACTCTCGCCGGCATACGAAAGCAGCAGGCTGCATACGGCCACCATGAGGATCGCGATGCGATTGCTCCTGAGCGTGTCGGCCCAACCCAGCCGTGGAAAGACGTTCTGCGCCATCACGCTCGCTGGCGAAAGGATGGCGCTATCGATCGTAGAGAGAATCGCCGAAAGCAGCGCGACGAGAAAGATCACCGCCACCACCGGATGCAGAAACGCGTGAGCGAGTGCCGGCAGGATCTTCGTCTCCATATCCTCAGGAAACAAGATGTTGCCGGCCAGTGCCAAGAGAAGCGGGATCGCTCCGAAGAGGAGATACAAAACGCCAGCGACCAGGCAGGCCCACTTCGCCGTGCGCTCGGAGTTGGCGGCGAATACCCGCTGCATCAAGTCCTGCCCCGGCAAGTTTCCCAGCGCACCGATCGCGAACACGCCGATCCAACCAGCCAGGCTGGCCGCGCTATCTGCGGGAATGATGGTCCACATTTCAGGATCGGTCTCTTCACGAACGCGGGTGAGCCCTACGAGCATATTGCCTTGGCCCAGCTCGAACAGGACGACGCCTCCCAGCACCAGCAAGCCCACCAGCACGAGCGAGATCTGTACCGCATCGGTAAGCGTCACCGACCACATGCCCCCCATCAACGTGTAGCCGGTGCCCACGATCGCCACGATCAAAATGCCCCAGATTAGTGGGATGCCAAAGAACAACAGCAGTACTTCCGCCAAGGCCGTAAACTGCGCGGCAATCCAACCGAAGTAGCTCGGAATGAGGATCAGCGACGAGATCATTTCCGCCGAAGAGCCAAACTTGCGGCGAAAGAAGTCGGGCACCGTGAGCAATTGCATTCGCCACATCGGGCCAGCAACGAACAGCCCGGCGATCAAAAGACAAAAGCCGGCCCCAAAGGGATCGAGCGCGGCGCGCGTGAGGCCGTCGCTTCGTACTTCGTCGGCCGCCGTCAGCATGGTGCCTGCCCCGAACCACGTTGCCAGCAGCGTCATCCAGGCAAACGACAGCGGCAGCTTACGGCCGGCCACGAGGAAGTCTTCGGCATTATGCACCTTCCTTTGGGCAATCACGCCAATCACGTACATGCCCACCAGATAAAGAACCATCGTAACGGCCAGCAGCCACCTAAGCGACGACTCAATTTCCATCGACGGAAAGCCCTTATTGCGGCGAAGAACGACTTTCCTGCGACCGGCAGGATCGGCGGACGAGCTTTCAATGTATCGAAGTTAGGCCGCGTGCAAATATGGCCGCGGTTTCTTCCCGGAAGATTTGCCACAGTGGACACAGAGAACGCCGAGACTTCCCTTAACGCATCACCTGCATGGCAACGAACACCACGGTAAACAAAGCGAAGAAAGTCAGGCCCATGCATACTTTCTGCGGAAGCAGAAACTTCTGGCCTTGGTTGTGCAGGAAGAGCCCAACGCCTCCAATAGCACCACAAGCAAGCGCGATGGCGAGTAGAAATACGTTAAGCAGGAAAGTGGCCATGGGTTCAGCGTCAAGAATCTGAAGATAGAAGGAGAGGCTCTCAAACCACATCGGGCCCATGGTAATTATCCCGTGCGCGTTACTCAATGGCTAAACTTGGTTTTTCCATATACGTTTTATGCTTACTATCCCGTGATCATAACGTCATAGACAAAAATAATAGGCATTCAAATCATTGACTTACCCTAACACGCCGGGTTAAATACACGCGCGTTTCTTCCCTCGCAAGCGACAACGGCAGCGAGAACACTCCTTCCTCCATCGCAAACCTCTATTCTGGCGGCGCTGACGTCAGTCTTTCTCATGGATTCCTTCATTCGCTTTGCCTGTGGTCAATGCGGTAAGAAGCTAAAAGCTCCTATCCAATCGGCCGGTGTTTCGACCAAATGCCCCAAGTGCGGAACTCCCTGCAAGGTGCCTGACGCAGCAGAAATTCCGCCGAGCCCGGAGCCTCAGGCTCCGCCTCCGGTGCCTCCGCCAGCGGATCCGATCAACAGCGAATCGCCTTCTTCCAATCTGCCGTTGTGGATTGGCGGAGGTGTCGTCGCTGCTGTGTTGGCGCTCGCGACAGTTGTTCTCGTAGCCATGAACATGGGATCAGGCGAAGGGGAAAATCCGCCGGGCCAGCAGATTTCCAACTTGGCGGGTACCGATACCCCAGCAAATCCTCAAGCCCTCAATCAGAGTTCGAGCGATTCACCATCGGCGCAGCAATCGAATATAACGCGGCCGCCGCGTTATGGTGGAAGCTACGCGCTGACGGCCGGCGGCTTGCCGATGCAACCAATCCCATTGGAAGCGGGACAGGCTCCACCCAAGAATCTTATTGGTGTTCTCGGCGATGGCAGGTTTCGCCATGGGAACGTCGTGCGGAAGGTCGTGGCAAGTCCCGATGGAACGCAGGTGCTCACAGTAGCTGGCAATCCCGAGACCTTACACATGTGGGACGCGAAGTCTGGTCATATTCAATATATTCTGCCGGGAATCAGGTCAGGCAATCGTTTCCGCTCCGCCGCGTTCTCGCCTGATGGCACGAAGTTGGCAACTTATGGTGACTATCAAGACATCTCCGATTCGGCGGTGCGAGTTCACGACTCGTCTACCGGAGAATTGCTCGCCGAAAGATCCGGCTTAGGGCGAATCGGAAGTGGTATCAAATCGGTCTCATTCTCGCCTGACGGCAACTTTGTCCTGGTCGATGAAAAACATCTATTTGACACTGCGACATTGAAAGACAGTACACTCACAACGACGTACCTACCTGAACGCTCTTCTTCAAGATCCACGACTCCATTTTATCACGTCCAGTTTTCGCCCGATGGCAAGACGGCCTTTCTCAAGATCGGCAGCGACAAAGTGGTGTGGGTTGAAGTCGGTAGCGGCAGCGAGATTCTTCGTTTTGAAGACAGAAGCTGCAGGCTTTCGATCGACGGTAACTTCCTCAGCGTTGAAAAGGGTGACGAGCTTCACATTTTTGACTCAAACGGAAAACTACACGGCAAGACCGAGCGCCGTTCGAACCAAACCGTCATCGACGATGCCTGGATCTATAACGAGGAAACCGGTTTAGTTGCCGGCGTGGAACTCATCAACTACGAAACCGGGGCAAAGCAGTACATCATTGAGCCTCGGCGCGTTGGCACTCTCCACTCACTGCATCTTCAACGCTTCAACCAACTTTTGCTATTCCCCAGCGCTGAACTCGATCAGATGAGTGTATACGATTTGCGAAATCGCAAGCTGATCGCCTCCTTCCCGAGCACGATGGTTTGGCGGGATCCGGTTGTATCCGCCGACCATCAATGGTTTGGCCACTTTCTGGCTAAGGAAGGAATCGTCAACTTAGACAACGCGGAAAACAGTGGCGGAGGCTATCAGCTATCGATCAATCACGGGACCGAGACTCGGGTCCCTGTTTTTGCATTGGATATCAGCACTAACGCGAATGCCGCATTCGCAGCCATCGGAACGGAACTGGTCAAGTGGGATCTCTCCTCGGGTTCAAAACTGATTCGCGAGGATGACTTCATTCGAGAGCCAGGCGCATTGTCGATTGCACCCAACCTGAGGTATCTCGCCTGTGCCATGGAAACTTATGATAAGACGAACGGAACGTTCGTCGTTTGGGACTTGGCAGATGCTACCTCACGCAACATTGCCATCGACCGGACCGAGAAGGTTTCGGGAATCGCGTTCTCGCCAGACGGACAGAACTTTTTTGCCTCTGAGCAAGATGCAAGTCGCTTGATCGAAGTGGCCGGCGAGCGCGAACGGTATCAGGCGACCAGGTCTGGTAACCGCATGTCGTACTTCTCGATGAATGGAACGCATATTTTCACGCCTGATCGGACTTTGGATGCTACCAATGGCGATGTGATTCATGATTTGGATCAGCCACGTCTGAAGTCTCTCTGGGCGTATTCTCCCGAACATGAGGTTGCCGTCCTGTCGGGCGAAGTCGGGTGTTGCGTCATCTATGACCCTAAAACGAACCGTGTCCTTTCGGCGTTTAAAGCCCACTACGGTCCGATGGGCTTCTTAACGGGTCCTGATCAACTCGCGATCTGGAATCGAAAGGAGGGCGCGGTCGAACTGATTTCACTCGTCGATTCGCGAAATGGCCTTGTCGTTAAAGGTGCCGAAATCAATGACAATACGATGACCCCACTGATCGCTTACGGTGATCATTTCCGTCCAGGCAATAATAGCGGCAGCGGATTTTCTGGCCAAAGCCCTCAGGAAATTCTTGAGCGTCAAAAGAAGATGAAATTCCCCGAAGCGCAGTCGCAGAAGGTCATGCTCCAGGGGATGGATGAAGGCTATACCGGGTCGGCACCTCACTTCATCGGCGGCAACCGAGTCGCCGTCGGAAGTGGCAATTCGCTTAAAGTATGGAATGCCCGAACGGGAGAAGTCCTACTCGAAACGCAAATCGGTTCCGATATTACGGCCATGGCCAGTTCCATGGACGGGCGTTATATCGCGGTCTCAACGCCAGTAGGCCAAATACTCATCTTCGACGTCGATGCCAACTAAGCGAGTAACGACGGCCAATCCTACAAAGCCAAGGAATGCCTCGCTCATGCAGGCATCACGATGGCATCGGCAAAATTACCCCAGTTCGTCCGGCAGACCTTCCTTCGCCAGTTCCTCTTCTCCATCAGAAAACAGACGCAGATAAGTCGCGCGGTGTCCCTGGTAGCTTTCGGCGAACATCTGTCGGTCGGAAAGATACTCGCTTTCCTGGAAGTCGGTGCGGTTTTGCTTCAGGCAATCGATCAGCAGGTCGCTGGCGGCTTTCGTTTCGCCGCGCTGGTGCCAGATTTCGGCCAGCATGCTCATCGTTTCGCTGCGGTAGTAACTATCCATGCCGTCGCGAATGTTCAGGAAGAACGGTTCGGCGACATCATATTGGCCGGCCAGGTAGGCGGCACTGCCAAGTCTTCCGTAACCAAGGTTGTGCTGCCAGTGGGGTTCGAAGACCTCGATCGTAGCCGCGATCTCCGCTTCGTGGTTCTGCGATTTCAAGGCATCGACGTACGCGTCGAAACTTACCCCCAGAATGCCGAACGAATCGAACGCTTCCTCTTGCACCGTTTCGCTGGCGTGCTGGGCAGCGGTAAGCAGGCGCTGGTACGCTTGGATAATGGCCTCGTGGCGATCGACCTTTTTGGTTTCGACCAACAAATCGATGTAGCGCTCGAAATGGCTGGCGAGCAGGCTGTGGTTGCCGAGCAGCTTCTTTTGATGGGGGCAGCCAGCATCGACCGCGTCGTCGAGCAACTTCTCGTAGGCGGCCAGGTACTCCTCCGGCGATCGACTCGGCGTCTCTTCCACCAGGAAGCTCTTTCGATCAGGCTGATCGTTGAAGCCCAATAATTGCCGGCCGACGTGGATCTTCAAGATCACACTTTCGTGAACATCGCTTGGCTGCTCGGCCTGCGGGAACCAGGTACTGCGCGCGCCATCGAGCACCACCCATCCTTCCGCGCCGGCCAGCCTAGCTGTTGCCAACGCGACAAACCGGGCAGGGATGTTGAGCTTCGGTGAGATCTCGGCGACCTGCGTGATGGTCGGGGACTCAAGCGGATCACCGGTCCACTGGGCGAGCATCCCGGCGTACTCGTTCGGATCGGTCACTTCCTGTTCGTCAATCAGTTCGGCGTGTTCCATTTCCCAATAGCAGTGGATCGCGTAGACGTCCTCCGGCGGCCGTTGATTCATCTTGTACAAGAAGAAACACCATGTCACGCTGCCGACCAGACCACAGTCGATGTCGTCTTCTTCGAGACCGGTATCATCGCGCAAGACGTAACGAATCAACCACATCGGCCGGCGTTTCCCCTCAGGCGGCCAGTTGAGTTGCCGGTGATCGACGATCTCGAGTGAATCAGGGGCCTGACCGAGTTCGTTCGGATGCGATAACCAACTTGAGAACTCCGCTTTGGCCTGAAACGATTCCTCCTGGGCTTCGCTCGGAATCAAGTCGGCGCGCTCGAGTTCTTCCAGGTAGCGCTGGGCGGTGTCGCTGTGGTTAACGTCCAGGCAGAACCTGGCTAGTACTTCCAACCCGCTTTCGCGCCCCAGTTCTCCGGCAGCCCAGCCAGCCTCCATCTGCACGCCAGGGTCGGGGTGATCCATGGCCAACGCCAATAGCTCGTCGCGGGGCGGATTGCTGATAAACGGCAGTGCGGCCGTCGCACTGTGGGCGTAGCTAAACTTTTCGGGATCGGGATCCTCCAACCACTGCCTGAGCATCCGCGTACCGGCCGACGAATCAAACGGATGCTGGTCGAATGCACCATTGATAGCGGCGCCGTTAGCACTATCCAGCAGGCCGATCGCCACAAATCCGGTTGGCAGCGGGTCGCTGAGGGCCTGCAACACAAACTCGCGCTGCGGGTGTTCTTCGGAAAACGTCGACAGGATGACATGCCACATGAAGGCTTCCGGCTTGAGCGACATCCGCGCCGCCTCGACCACCTTCTGGGCACCCTCGAAGGAGCCGTACATGGCCAGGATTTTCAGAACGTACAGCAGGTCGTCGACCTCCTCGTTGCTGGCGTCATCGACCATCGCGTCGAAGATGCGGATCAACTCTGGCAGGCCTTCTTCATAAAGCTGCTCGAAGGCGGGGCACTGCCGTCCGTCAACGTCCTGAAACAGCCCAGTCAGTTCGTGCAGCGGGGTAGAAAAGTGCTTGGTGCTGTAGGAGCGATCGCCCGGCAGCGTGCTGAGCGCCTCGCAGATGGCCTCGGCGTCCCTTTTGGAACTAATCACATAGTCATCGAGGCCGCGGAGCTCTTCCACCAAATCTCCGCCTGGTTTGAGGCCTCGTTTGAGGGCGCGTCGCAAAGGACTACTGAACACGGGGGCTTGCTCCTGAGATGTCTATCGTGCCTATCTTCGCAGGGAGAGTTGTCGCCGTTCGGCTACAGGCTTCCGCCCTGATTGGCGGCATTTTGCCAGAATAGAAGGAAGTTCGCCATCGCGGGTAGGGTAGCCGACCGGGGCGTTTTTCCTGCCGGATAATGTTGTCCCGGCAAACGTGCATGAATTCGGTAGAGGTCGCTCTTCTCTAACCTGCGTAGCAGAAGAGGCCCCTTCGATGAATGCCCTGAAACCCCGCGCAAAATGATAAGGATTCTATTGCAGATTGAATGATATCCCGATATTATCGTAACCTGAGGGGGTTACCCTTTTTTCTCTTCTAATATTAATTCTTTTCTTCATGCGAGGTTTTCCCATGCGAAAACAAGGCTTTACGCTGGTCGAATTGCTCGTCGTCATCGCAATTATTGGGGTGCTGATCGCCCTGCTGCTGCCTGCGGTGCAGCAAGCTCGCGAGGCTGCCCGGCGGATGCAGTGTACCAACAACATGAAACAAATTGCGATTGGCATGCACAACTATCACGACACATTCAAGTCGTTTCCGTGCGGCGCTTTGGCATTGTCCAGCCATCAGAGCAACGCCGAGAACGATGGCGTCTGGTACCGAGGAATGCACGGCTGGCCGGCGCTGATTTTAGACTTCGTGGAAGCGGCAAATCTGTCGACAAGGATCGACACCAGCAAGTTGGCGTGGACAAGCGAAAGAGCGGACAATTGGTTCGACGAATATGGCTCTCACGGAAATACGGACAATCAGTACGCGGCTCAAAACATGCCGGCAACGTTCGTCTGTCCAAGCGCGGCCCGGCGCGGTCCCGAGAATGAGTTCAAGGACTACGCGATGAATGCGGGGAACTCTGGTAGCAGTTGCTGTCCCGAACGCGCTCTGCGATTCAACGGTATCGGGTATAAGAACAGCCACGTCAGCTTTAAGGATATCACCGACGGCTCGACCAATACGTTCCTGCTACTGGAGCAGAAACACAACAACGATGTCCAAGAACTCAAAGACCAAGGGGCTTCTTCGAATCCATTCTTCTGGGTGAACCATAACTCCGAAGGCCTCGCCATAGCCAATCAAGGCGGCACCAGCTTTCCTCCCAATGTCATCATTGACAACCTGTCGTGTCGTACATCTCGTAGCGATCACCCAGGGGGTCTCTTGGCGGCCATGTGTGACGGCAGCGTGACCTTCATTCCAGAGACGATTGCCCGTGATCCTTGGCGAGCACTGCACACGCGCAACGGTGACGAGGTGGTAACGCTTCCTTAATCGTCCGCTTCACGAGTCTTGGGCATTTGCCCAAGAGCTTATCGTTGGCATCTGCTATTGGAGTTCGCATCCGATATGAAGTCTACCTACGCGCATTCGTTGACGTTACTGCTGATCGCCGTGCCCATGGCTCTCGCTTTCACGGCCTGCGGCGGCAACGATTCGGGCTTGTATCAAGTCAAAGGTCGGCTCACCCACGATGGTGAGCCGATCCCGCAGATGAAGATCATTTTCGTCCCTGAAGATACCGGCATCCATCCAGAAAGCTACGCCACCACCGACACCGAAGGGCGGTTTGAAATGAAGGTGGTCAGTACACCCGGCGTGGCGCCCGGTAAGCATACCGTTTTCGTTCAAGATCCTGCAGCCGTTCAAGGGGGCAAGACCAGCACCGACAAAGCCTATCTGGCCGTGCTGAAGAAATACGGGGACGAAGAATCTTCCCCGTTCACCATAACCATTGAAGAAGACCTGCCCGATTTGGAGTTAAAGCTCGACTGATCACCTCAGTCTAGAAACCTGGAAAAGCGACTTAGGCAGGGCTTTGTCCCAGCCTAAATTCGTTAGGGCAGAGGCTGAATCACAAATCAAGCAGGGGACGGGCATAGCGTCTCAGTCGTTCCACAGAGCCCACGAATGAGTACCCACTCGATTCCTCTTCCGCTTGTTCGGGTGCTCTGCTGCGCGGTGGTGGGCTTCTGCCGTTGGATTGGCATCGATCTGGCAAAGTTCCATGGCCGCGATCGTTAGTTTTGAGGCTGTAAAGTAGCCCCTAGAAATGACTTTTCAGGGAGCCGCCTCAAGAAAATTGTTTTTTTTCTCGTTTACTGCGTAAAAACGAGTGCTTTTCTTGGAAATCATTCTGGGGCTTCGTGAAGTCCCACACCAAGGATCTTTTGGCGAGTCGTTTTCTCAATGAAACAGACCCAATCTGGGAGAGTTTCATTTGATGGCAGCTTTGCCCTTTGACGCTTATCCAAGCACTCATCCAAATATTTGAACGATTAATGCGAAGTTCCCACATAGGCAAACGTCGCAATTCATCACGCTAGATGGAGATATCCCAGGCAATATAGGGAAATATCGGCCTTCTTGGATCTGTTGTTGATGTCGGATCGCGCACAAAACTCGACTGATTTCACATAGACATTAGAAAAATAACTAATAAATTCGTGGCATACGGTTTACCCGGGAAATCATTTTCGATTTTCCGAGATTCCGCGGTCTTATCCATTTCCTTTTCTAATCGGGAGACATCTCATGCGCATTCGGAATGACCGAACTCGCGGGTTCACGCTCGTCGAATTGTTGGTGGTCATCGCCATCATTGGCGTGTTGATTGCCTTATTATTGCCTGCTGTACAGCAAGCACGTGAAGCAGCGCGACGCATGTCGTGCTCGAACAATCTGAAACAAGTCGGGATTGGCTTGCACAACTATCACGATACGTTTGGAGCTTTTCCCTACGGAGTTCGGATAGGTCCATCCAATACGTTTGGGCCTTCTTTTTGGGGAGGCATGTTGCCATTCATCGAACAGGGACCACTTTTTGACCAATTGGATTTCACCATTTCCAATTGCGGGTGGAGTGGCAACAGCGGCGTACTCACCGGCCATGCCCCAGAAACGCTTGTGTGTCCCTCTTTTGCTGGAGATGTCGATACGATTCCACAGAATCCATCCTGGGATTCGGCGACCACTTACATTGGTATCGCCGGGGCGGTCATCAACAACTCAAACTACACTGAATCGCGTACTGCCACCGGGTTCGACTGTTGTTCACACTCCGGCGGACACAACAACGGCGCGACTGCGGCAGGCGGAATGCTGATTGCCAATAAGGTCTTGCGATTCCGCGATGCGACCGATGGTACCAGTAACACGCTTGTGATTGGTGAATTGGGAGGCCGAATGTATACGGCCAATTCCAGCTCGTACGCTAACATTCCTGGCTCCAATGTCTTGATGACCGCCAGCGGCATTTACCATGGCTGGCTGATGGGAACCAATGGAGGCGGAACACCAACCACGCAGCGCGCGTTTAATCTCACGACCATTCGCTATTCGCTACGCCCCCAACACGAAAAACTTCGATCTCGATGGGATCAATGGCAACTACGGTCCCAACAATCCGCTGCTTTCCGATCATCCGGGAGGGGTAATGAGCGTGTTTGCCGATGGCCATGTTGATTTCATCTCAGAAACCATCGACCTCGACATCTTGAAGTATCAAGCAACTCGCGACGATGGCCAGGTGATTCCTGGCGCATAGTCCTTTTCTTTTTGGAACAACGACTCTGATCGTCGCCGGCCAGCTTGCCTGCCGCCGGCGATCGCCATTTGTGCTTCGTTTCCTTATTGCTCATTCATGCTTTCTTCAAGGAACGTGGTATGTCTACCCAAAAGACCGATGGCGGTTTCACGCTCGTGGAGCTTTTGGTCGTCATCGCGATTATTGGCGTGTTGATCGCCCTTTTGCTGCCGGCCGTGCAACAAGCACGGGAAGCTGCACGCAGGATGTCATGCTCCAATAATCTCAAACAGATTGGTATCGCACTTCATAACTATCACGATACGCATAGGAAGTTTCCGCTTGGCGGATGGCGATCGACGGCAGCAACCTCAAGTCCGTTTGGTACATCATGGTGGGGAGGACTACTGCCGTTCATCGAACAAGCAGCTCTCTACGATCAAATCAACTTCGAGGCTGATCGAGCTGGCTGGACCGGAAACTCTTCCGTCCTGGTGGGAACTGCCTCGGACGTGATGGTCTGCCCCTCGTTTCCTGGCGAGACTTCAGGATGGAACAATCGAAGTTGGGATTCGGCGGCGACCTATATCGGGATCGCCGGGGCGGTGATCAACAACACGAATTTCACCGAATCGCGCACGAATACCGGTTTCGGGTGTTGTTCCCATTCCGGAGGTACCAACGATGGCATCATTGCCGCAGGGGGAATGATCTTTCCCAATCAATCGGTTGGCTTTCGCGATGTAACCGACGGTTCCAGCAACACACTGGCTGTCGGCGAGTGTGGCGGTCGGATGTTTACCGGGAACTCCGCTTCCCTGGCGAATATTTCAGGACCAACGGTTTTGGTAACTGCCGGGGGACAGCATGGTTGGTTAATGGGCTCGGAGGGAACGGGAACTCCTCCTGGGTATTCGAATCATCGCGCATTCAACATCACGACCGTTCGCTACGCCCCGAACGAGAAGAACTATGACTTGAATGGCATCAGCACCAACTATGGCGCCAACAATCCGTTGATCTCCGAGCACCCGGGCGGCGTCATGGCCGTCTTCGTCGATGGACATGTCGAGTTCATCGCGGAAACGATTGAACTCGACATTCTCAAATATCAAGCAACGCGAGATGACAGCCAAGTGATTTCGCGGAATTAACGTTCATGGTCTTATCCATTATTATCTCAACTCCCGTGCATCAGCGGGAGCAATTAAGAGGGAACAACAACGTGAAACGAATCAGCGCAACCATCCTATTGCTGGTACTCGTAGTTATGGGATGTGAAGAAGCCAAGCCAGGCTTGAAGGGAGTGCAGGGCAAAGTCACCGTCGACGGTCAGCCTGCTCCTGAAGGTACTCAGGTTAGTTTCAACCTGGTGGGTGGGAGCTACACGTTTACGACGCGTACCGATGCCGCCGGTGGCTATGCGTATCTGCCACCCCCTCAGGCACCTCTCGAACAAGGTGAATATGAGGTAGCCATCTTACCGCCCCCAAGCCAGACAACCGTGGACGAGACAGGCCTATCGGTTGAAGTGAAAACCAAAGGTGCTTCTAAGAGTTACGGGAAGTTCTCTGATCCCAAAATGAGCGGTATCAAGACGACACTCGGTGGTGACGTCATCACGCTTGATATTTCCGTCGAAACGTAGTCGCTTGAATCACAGCAATAACAAAACAAGATCCGGCCAGCGCTTTCTGGTCGGATCTTGTTTTGGAGTTATCGTGCAAGCTTCCGCGAGGCCGCACGACTGGCGTCGGTTTTAAATGATCACGGCCTTGCGCAACCGATCTATCCCAGGATCTCCCGAATGACGTGTCCCTCGACATTCGTTAGACGCCGATCGATCCCATTGTGGCGGATGGTAAGCCGCTCGTGATCCAATCCGAGCAAGTGCAAGATCGTGGCATTCAGGTCGTAGAGAGGGTGCACGTTCTCGACCGCCACTTTTCCAAGCTCATCCGTGGCCCCATGGCTAATGCCTGGCTTGACCCCGGCTCCCGTCATCCAGGATGTAAATCCGTCAGGATTATGATCACGCCCTTGTGATCCCTTTTGGAACATGGGCATCCGGCCGAACTCGGTACACCAGACGACCAGCGTGTCCTCGAGCAACCCGCGTTGCTTCAAGTCACGAATGAGTCCCGCCGCTGGTTGATCGAGAATATGGGCATGCTTGTCGTATTGCTGCTTTAATTTGTTGTGCCCGTCCCAGTTCAACTCGCCTCCACTTGCATAGGCACCGTTGAATAGCTGCACGAATCTTACGCCTCGCTCGACGAGGCGCCGGGCCAGAATGCAGTTTCTGGCAAACGCGGCTTTGGTCTTATCGGGCGAGTCGGCTCCGTACAGCTTCAAGACGTGCTCTGGCTCGCTTTCCAGGTTCATCACGTTGGGCACGCTCAGTTGCATCCGTGCGGCCAACTCGTAGCTGGCGATTCGCGCGGCCAGTTTGGAATCGTGGGGGTTCTCCTCCAAGTGACGTTGATTCATCCGAGAGAGAAACTGGCGCGTCGCGTCATCTTCTTCCGGGGAAATGTCGTAAGGCTTTAAGTGACGAATCGGCCTGGTAGCGCTGATTGTGGTGCCTTGAAACGCGGCGGGAAGAAAACCGGGACCCCAGTTATTGGAACCGTTCTGAGGAACTCCGCGAGGATCTGGAATGGCGACGTAGGCCGGCAACTCTTGCGTTTCGCAGCCCAGAGCATAGGTAACCCAGGCACCCAAGCTTGGAAAACCGTCCAGCACGGATCCCGTCGACAGGAAGTTCTCAGCCGGTCCATGGGTGTTGCTCTTACTCGTCAACGAGTGAACGAAGGCAATGTCGTCCGTTAATTCCGCCAAGTGGGGCAACATGTCCGAGACCATCTTGCCAGTTTCCCCGCGGGGGCGAAATTTGTATTGTGGCCGGGCCAGGTTTCCGGCCGGGCCTTGAAAGGTGACCGCTGGACCATTCTCCATCGGCTTGCCATCCCTCTTTTCGAGTTCAGGCTTGTAGTCCCATGTATCCAGATGGCTCACGCCACCGGCACAGAAGATGACGATCACATTTTTAGCGGCCCCGGGAAAGTGCGATGATCGAGCCTGATACGGACGCGAGGGATCGATCGATTGGGTATCCGCCGCGAGCAGGCCATCTTGTCCCAGCAAACTGGACACCGCGATGGCTCCCAGGCCGCTGGCGGCATCCATAAGGAATCGGCGTCGATCGAACCAATGGATCTTAGGCTCGTCTTGAGGGTGTGGTCGTAACATTCCAAGTCTTTCAGCGGACATACAAGAATTCGTTGCTGTTGAACAAGACGCGACAAAGCGAGGCAAGTCCATGTTGATTAACCAGCAAGCTCGCTTCCTCGCGCTCTTGCGGCGTGGGGGGACGCAGTAACACAAGCTGGTAGACCGCCTCGATCTGTTGAGCCGTCTCGGCGTGTTGAGCTTTTAGGCGGCCGGCCAGGGTGCGTGACTGCTCGATCATGAATCGGCTATTGAACAAGTTCAGTGCCTGAATCGACGTGGTCGATTCCCGGCGGTAAGGTGTGCTTTGACCGTAATCGGGGCAGTCAAACGCTCCGAAGACAGGGTCACGCTCGCGACGTACGCGATGCGAATAGATCATTCGACGAAGACCATCCTTGTCGAACGATTCAATGGGCGAGAATCCCGATAGCCCGCCACGTTTGTCGAAGAGGCTAAAACCAGGCCCCCCCATTTCTAGATTGAGATTCCCGTTCAGCGCCAGAATCGAATCACGAATCACTTCCCCCATCAATCGCTGGGGCGGATACCGCCAGAGCAATCGGTTGTCGGTATCGACCTCGGCCGCCGCCGGATTGAACGAACTGGACTGCCGATACGTCGAGGACAGGACGATTAATCGGTGCATGTGCTTCAGCGACCAGCCACTGCGAATAAATTCCGCACTGAGCCAGTCCAGCAATTCGGGATGCGAAGGGGGTACACCGTTATGCCCGAAGTCATTGGATGTTTCGACCAGCCCCAACCCGAAGTGCCCTTGCCAGATTCGATTGACCATCACACGCGCCGTCAAGGGATTGGTTGGAGAAACAATCCAATCGGCCAGGGCGATGCGGCGTTGTTTTTCAGTTGCATCTTGCGGGAGCGTCGTATTGCCCAAAAAGTTGGGCACGGCCGGTGATACCCGCTGTTTGGGCATTTCCGGACTTCCTCGCCCTAAGACACGGATCTCATCCGGTTCACGAAACGTACCAGCGAAGACGGAACGAGTATCTTCCAGTTGGCTCAGTTTCTGCACCAACATGGTTCTTTCTTGAAGGAGTTCGCGTACTTGAGCCTGCTCACTCTCGACGACCGAATCCACATCAAGCGGAGAGTGACTGTTCTTGTTCGGATCGAAAGGAATTCGATTGGCCGAGTTGGCAACGCTCTTCCAAGCCCCATTCTCGTCCCGAACTTCAATGACGTACTCCATGGCAAGCCGATCGGAAAACTTCCCGAGACGATCACGTCCCCAGACGACCTGTTCGATCAACTGAGGTTGCTCGAACTCTACCGTGACCCAACCTCCTCCGACTTCGTTCGACATCCAGCTGCTGGAATTACCATATTGCCCGTCATTGATCAGGCGCAGTTCATGGCGATTGGGCGAGACGTTGTTACCCGACGAAGAGAGTTTTGCGCCATGTTCGGCCAAGGCGACGTTAACCCCCTCGACGTTGAAGACCTCCAATTCGTCGATACAGGGTTCGTAGCGATTGGTCGCTTTCACTTGAAAGCGGACTTGCTGCGTACGAACCGGCGTAAAGCGATCGATATTCTCGTACGAGTTGACCATTGGACGGGACGACGCAGAATCGGCCAGCGGGGCCGCGCGAGCCAACAGCAATGACAGCTCGCTTCGACGTTGGTTCCAACGTTTGCGTTGATCGAGCTGCATGTCTCCCAGGGGAATTTCAAACTCTCGGTCCCGGTATTCAACCCCGGATACGAATGCCTGCATCTCGTAGTAGTCCTGCTGCGAGATAGGATCGAATTTATGATTGTGGCACCGGGCGCAGTGAATCGTCATCCCCAGAAAGGACGTCCCGATGTTGGTCACGATTTCATCGATAGAGTCCTGCCGAGCCAATCGCATGGAAGCTTCGTCCTTACCGATTTGTCCCGGCAAGAGAACCGACGCGGTGACGAGAAACCCGGTTGCCGCGTCGGCGTTTAGCGCATCGCCGGCAAGTTGTTCGCGAATGAACTGGTCGTAGGGGACGTCTTGATTGAGAGCTTCGATCACATAGTCGCGATACGGCCACGCGTTGGGGCGTTCCGTGTTGACCTCAAAGCCATGCGTGTCGGCGTATCGCACGACGTCCAGCCAGTGCTGCGCCCACCGTTCACCATAACGTGGCGAATCGAGCAAACGCTCGACCACACGTTGATAGGCTTGGGCACTATCGTCGTTCTGGAATGCTTCCCACTGCTGCTGCGTCGGGGGAAGACCAGTCAGGTCGAAAGTAACCCGCCGCAGCCAATCGGCGCGTGAGGCGGCCTCGGAGGGGGCAAGATCCTGGGCTTCCAGCTCAGCGAGAATAAAGTGATCGATGGCATTGAATGGCCAATCGGTACGTGTTACCTGGGGAAGTGCCGCACGCTCGATGGAGCGAAAGGACCAGTGGTCGCTTGGATCTGCCAACTTGACTTGGTCGACCCCTTCCGGCCATACGGCACCTTGCTGGATCCAGCGGTGAAGCGTGGCGACCTCTTCCGAGGTGGGCAATGGCCCCTCGGGAGGCATCTGCAAATCCGCATTCTCGTCGGCGATGAACTGCCACAAAGGGCTCTCCTCCGGCTTGCCAGCCTGAATGGATTCGCCGTAGAGTTCACCCCCTTTCATCGCTTCCGAACGAACGTCCAGTCGCAGGCCGCTCTTACGAACGTCGCCTGAGTGACACTCGTAACAGTACTTCTGCAGAATTGGGCGGACGTCGCGAACGAAGTCGACTTCTTCGCCCAAAGTGGAATCGCTTCCCAAGCAGGTAAGGATGATTGCCAGGACAAACCAACGCATCATGAAATCTCGCAGGGGTAATCCAAAAACATGTTCGCTCACCTTAGAGTTTCCGTACCAGCGTCGATTTTAACGCTGATGACGACAGGTATCATCGGGTGAAAGCAACCCAAGGGATGACGCAGGGGCATGCTTAAGCGCCTTAGTGGACATCGAATACCCAAACCAAGATGTTTCGACATGACACTCAAACTGGCGTATTCAGATTGGCAAGAGCCCCTAGCGATAGGGATTGCCAGCGGCGAACAGATGTTCCATTTCGGCATCGGACATCGTACGACCAAGAATCAACATTTCGTCAATGCGGCCGCTTAGGGTCCGGTCGTTTGTATTCCAATTGCCGATCTGGGCCGGGCCCAACCGGGCAGGAAATGCCTGAGAAAGCCGGGATTCGCTGTCGAATTGGCCATTGAAATAAAAACGGACCGTCTTTTTATCGGCATCGTATACGGCGGCCAGGTGAACCCAGCGACCTTGTTCCGGCAGAACGCTTGTTTGCGAATCGGGAAAACCCTCATTTGGGCGTTCGTCCGGAGCAAGCTTGTTATCGCGGAGGGCTAATCGCATGGTCGTCAATCTCGTAACCATCCAGTGAACCTGCCCCTTCTTGGTGTCTTCCCAGCCATCGGTATGAAGCAGTGAGTGATACGGTTCGCCCAGGTGATCTAAACGAACCCACGCGGCCAGCGTCAACTGCGACCATAAGCGTTCTCCACCCACATCCAGTTTCATGTGATCGCCCACGTTGACGAACTCAGCTGCCTGCGATCCTGGCCAACGTCCTTGCACGCTACGATATTTCCCCGGCTGCTTTTGCCCGTCCTCGAAATCAAGCAGCGCGATGAGATTGGGGTCGTCCCGCAACTCTTGCAAGGCCAACTGGGAACGCTTGGGCTGACCGGCTTGAAGGGCCGCACTGAGCGAATCCACTTCGCCTGGCTGAATAAAAGCGCCCGACCGAAAACTACTGGGGGTTCCTACGGCAGATTGAAGCCGAAAAGCCTGACTATCGCGAAGATTCTGCAAATTGCCTCCTTCGATCGATTGGGCGACGACTTCCCCTTGAAAAACATGGATCTCGGCCTCGCCCGCCTCCGGCATATCGACGCCAAACTTGGTTCCCAGGTCGATCGCCTGGCCGGTGGGAGTAATCACCGTAAAACCATGGGCCTCCAGAGGAACATCGGCAGCCAAGCGGCCATGTTTGAGTTGCAGTCGCTGAGCGGATTCAAAGTAAAACAAAGCGGGCGCTTCAATGACGATCCGCGTGCCACGCCGGGTGACCAATTGAACTGTCCCAGTCTGGATGAAATGAGATTCCGCGCCTAACGTCATTCCGGCGGACAGCCCTTGGGCACCCGCGGCATATTCCACGATCGCAAACTCGGGGCTCTCGGCAAACCACGTCAGCATCCCGACGACCACCAACAAGCTGGCCGCGATCAGGAGAATCAAACTCCCCCAAGCGCGGTTACCACTCTTGGCTATCGTGGATGCACTGACTTGTTGCTGCTGTGGCTCAAGCTCAGTCCGCGGACAGCTTTCCTCATGATAAGCAGCTTCGGCCTCGACCGTTTCCCGCGGTATTTCTTTGGTCGTTTCCATCAGCGCTGAGTCGAGATTCAACATCTCTCGAAAAGCACGCCGAGCCGCGGGATCGCTCCGAAGTTGCTCGTTTAGCTGGAGGAACTGCTCGGGAGTCGCCCGACCTTCCAGGTAGTCTTGAACGTTTTGTTGAAATTTCTGATCGTTGCTCATGGGTTCGCCTCGCTGGCGAGTTGACGTTGCACGCATTCCAACAGCATCTGCCGCATCCGGTAAAGCCATTGGTAAAACCCGGCTGTCGAGCGCCCGCTTTCGGCCGCTACTTCTTGGATTTTCATGTCTGGACGATATGCATTCGCCATTAACGAGCGTTGGTGGCTGGGAAGTTTTTCAAAACAAGACCGAAAAGCCAGTCGTTGCATTTCGAGATAGGAGTCTTCCTCGACCGACTCATCGGCGATCAGGGCAACGACGTCACTGTCAAGCACCAAGCGACTGCGACCATTGTCGCGTATCCAGGAGAGCACCTTGTACCGGGCGAAACCAAAGGCCCAAGACCGAAAATTGCCCCCTTCGTGAAACTCGTCGAACTTCTCCCACAGGACCATCGCGACTTCCTGCAGGATGTCGTCGCAATCGCTGCGCGAAGGAATCAATCGGCGCACGTAAGCCCGAATCGCCTCTTCATGGCAAGCAAATTCGGAGACAAAGCGTGCATTTCGACTGGTTTCGCTCATCAGCATGTCGGAGGCTCTCCACATGTTATTTCCAGAGCGGACAACGATTTAACGGACTTTTCGTGCCCGATTCAGAAAAACGGATAAAAGCACGGATTGCAATCATCGCGTCCAAGTTTTTTTGAGAGAAAACGTTCGGTAGATACCGCCAAATGCGGTTGCAGCGTGTAAAGAAGATCCTTGCAACACCCAGTGCAAACGCATGGGAATGGATGCACCCTGAGCATTTGAACCCCGACTCGTGAGGGTGCCGTGACAGCCCCGATTCGACGAGAATGCTACTTATCGTGGGTCAGATTGAGGATGATAGGGGGGGACCGGCTGTTTCCGCCGGTTCTCTTTGCAAACACGCGGCAAGGTGGTCGACCACGTATTGCTGTTCGTCTTCGGTCAGCTCAACGAACATGGGCAAGCGGAGTAGCCGTCCACTTGCGTCTTCGGTAATCGGAAGATCGGCAACTATCGGCTGCACCTGCATGCCCATGGGGGAATTATGCAGCGGTATGTAATGAAACGCAGCCCCGATTCCTACGTTCTTCAGACGCTTCAGCAGATCGTCCCGAATCGAACGGCTGGGCAGAAGGATGTAAAACAAATGATGGTTGCTTTCGCAATCCTCGGGAACTTGTCCAACTTCAATCAGCCCTCGCTCGACGTACGGAGCAAGCATGCGGCGATAGTTGCAGGCTATCTCGTAACGCCGTTCGGCAATGAAATCCAACGACTGAAACTGACCATACAGAAACGCCGAAGACAACTCGCTTGGGACATAGGAAGACCCCACATCCACCCAAGTATATTTGTCGACCTGACCTTGAAAGAACTTCTGTCGGTTAGTTCCCTTGTCTCGCAGGATCTCGGCGCGATCCTCAAACCGCAGGTCATTGATGCAAAGGGCTCCACCTTCACCGCAAACGTAATTCTTCGTGTCGTGGAAGCTGTAACACCCCAGGTGCCCGATCGACCCCAGAGCCCGCCCCTTGTAATAGGCATGAACGGCCTGGGCCGCGTCCTCAATTACAATCAATTGATGCCGTTGAGCGATCTCCATCAGCTGATCCATTTCACAGCTCACGCCCCCATAGTGAACGGCCACGATCGCTTTGGTTCTGTCCGTGACGAGCGCCTCGACCTTGGTCTCGTCCAAGTTCAGCGTGTCAGGCCGGATATCGGCAAAGACAGGTATCGCACCTTCGCGTACGAAAGCGTTCGCGGTCGATACGAACGTAAACGAGGGCATAATCACCTCGTCCCCTGGCTCAAATTCGCAAAGGATCGCCGCCATCTCCAGGGCAGCCGTACACGAAGGGGTCAGCAACACGCGCGGGATACCAAACCGCTCTTGCAGAAACTGGCAGCACAGTCGGGTGTACTTACCGTCTCCCGAGATCTCACCAGAGGTCAAAAGCTCTGTCAGGTTGGCTTGCTCGCTGCCGGAAACGTACGGTTTGTTAAGAGGAATATTCATAAACACGAACCAGGGGGTTCCAGGCGGAGCCAAGTTCCCGGCGCATCAATTCAAGGAAGAATTATACCGGCGAATAGGGAGCACACACTAAACTAATTAGCTTATCAGCCCAGGGGCGAAGCCACGTTAAGACTGACTTAAGAATCTCAAAAACGACCAAATTGACGCCCTAAATCGGCCAGTCACTCCCGGCAGCCTCACGAAAGCTTCATAAATGTCTCATCAAAACCATTTAACAGTTTGCCTAGCGTAGACGATTCTCGATGTACTTGCGTAGGTGTCCATAAGAGGTGATGTCGGTGCAGACCTATCTCGTGACAGGCGGAGCCGGCTTCATCGGCAGCTGTTTCGTTCGGATGTTGCTTTCCCAGCATGATGTGTTCGTGGTCAATCTAGACCGCTTAACCTATGCTGGCAACTTGGACTCCCTGGGGCCATTTCTGGACAGCGAACGCCACGAGTTCGTACGCGGTGACATTCGCGACGCGGAACTCATTACCGCGCTACTCGAGGAACACCAGCCCGATGCGGTCGTCAATTTTGCCGCGGAATCCCACGTCGATCGCTCTATCGACGGCCCCGCCGAATTCGTGTCGACCAACGTCGTGGGGACCTTTCAATTGTTGGATGCCGTAAGAGGCCACTGGGCAAAACGGTCTCCTCAATCGCGCGATCCATTCCGCTTTCTGCACGTGTCGACCGATGAGGTGTATGGGTCGCTGGGGGATACCGGGCAATTCACCGAGTCGTCTCCGTACGCTCCCAACTCACCGTATGCTGCCTCCAAAGCCGCATCCGACCACTTTGTGCGGGCTTACTATCATACGTATGGATTGCCGGTTCTCACGACGAACTGCTCGAACAATTATGGTCCGTATCAGTTTCCCGAGAAGCTGATCCCTCTCATGATTCTCAACGCGAAGGAGGGGAAACCGCTACCGGTGTATGGCAGTGGGCAGAACGTCCGAGATTGGCTCTTTGTCGAAGACCATTGCCAGGCCATTCAAACGGTGCTCGATCGGGGAACGCCTGGCGAGGTATACAACATCGGCGGCAATGCCGAGCGTACCAATCTGCAAGTGGTTGAAACGATTTGCGATATCGTCGGGCGGTTGTGTCCCGACCTGCCATATAACCCGCGCGACCTGATCACCTTCGTTCAAGATCGCCCTGGCCACGATCTCCGCTACGCCATCGACGCTGGCAAGATTCGTCAAGAGCTGGGATGGCAACCGACCCAAGACTTCGCCTCGGGATTAGAGAACACCGTCCGCTGGTATTTGGAAAACTGCGAGTGGGTGGATCGCGTCACGAGCGGCAAGTATCAGCGCGAAAGATTAGGCACCACAGGTTAGTCTCGCAACTCTGCCCAAGATACTGGTCAACGAAAGCAGCGAATCATGCAAAGCACGCAACACTTTCGCAAAGGCATCATTCTGGCCGGAGGAGTTGGCACTCGGCTGTACCCAATCACGCGCGCCGTCAGCAAGCAGCTGCTGCCTGTGTACGACAAGCCGATGATTTACTATCCCCTGTCAACGCTCATGCTGGCGGGAATTCGTGAAATCCTGCTCATCTCGACGCCGCAAGATATTGGCCAGTTCGAGCGGCTACTGGGAGACGGCAATGAATTCGGAATCCATATCCAGTACCGCGTGCAGCCTGAGCCGGGTGGACTTGCCCAAGCGTTCCTCATTGGACGCGAATTCATCAGAGACGATAATGTCGCTCTGGTTCTGGGAGACAATATTTTCTACGGGCAAGGTTTCCACCAAATGCTGATGCAGGCCGCCACCTACGAGACCGGGGCCACCATCTTCGGCTATCCGGTGCGCGACCCCGAGCGATTCGGCATCGTCGAGTTCGACGAGGCAGGCAAAGCCATTTCCATTGAAGAGAAGCCGGCCAAGCCCAAATCCAAGTTCGCCGTGCCTGGTCTCTATTTTTATGACAACGATGTGGTCGAAATCGCCCACCAACTGAAGCCCTCGCCACGGGGTGAACTGGAAATTACCGACGTCAACATGGAATATCTGCGACGCGAGAAGCTGCGTGTCATCCAGTTCTCGCGAGGGTTTGCCTGGCTCGATACCGGCACGCATGACTCACTGATCCAGGCAGGGCATTTCGTCGAAACGATTGAAAAGCGGCAAGGTCTGAAGATCTCGTGTCTTGAGGAGATCGCGTTCCGAAAAGGATTCATTTCCGAGCAGCAACTCACCGAACTCGCATCGAAAGTCAACAACGAGTACGGTGAGTACCTGTTGAGCCTGCTGTCGTAAAACACCAGACCTTGAACTTGACCTGACCATTCACTTGATCAAGTTACCTCTCGGAAGTTAAGTCGCTTCTGCACATGCCAACCCAACACTCTCCCGATTCGCATGCAAGACAACTGGCTTTAGTTCCTATCGGCAACCGAAGCAATGCTATGTGGGCGATGGTAAGCGAAAGCGTGTCATGAAGTCTCTCTTGGCAAATTTACATTCACTCAGTCCTCATGCCTTGCCGGCAATCCTGGGGATCTGCGCCGTCGCTGGTTTCATGCTGCCATTGATGATCTGGGGGGAACACTCGCGACTATGCGTGCAGGACGTCCTGGATCAAAGCCCCATTCAGCAACATCGTGCGATGCATCAGGAGAATCCTCTTTGGTTATCAGGCAAGCCTGATCCGACGTTGCTCAAAGGTGCGGCACCCGCCGCCGCCGGCCCGGAACTGCGCGGCGAGTTTTGGGCCTACTATTTTTTGAAGCCATTCAATGCGTACCTTCTCAATCAGTGGCTATCTCGTCTGGTGGCTTTCTTTGGCATGTACTTGCTGATTCACTGCTTGCTGCGCGAGCACGCGTGGGGGGTAGTGATCGCCACGACGGTGGCCATGCTGTTCGCGTGTCTCAATTTCTATCCCCCGACCCCTTTTACCGTACCGGTGTTGCCTTGGATGGCGGTTAGTCTCTTGATGATCTACCAGCGTCAACCGAGCTATTGGCCGTGGCTCGTTTTGTTGGTCGCTCCCTTGCTGGGATCGTTTCTCCTGGCTCCGGCCTTCCTACTGGGAATGGTGTGGCTGGTCTGGTTCTTTCTGGCCATCACCGGCCGTTGGCATTGGCGTTTGCTAGGCGCCCTTTCGCTTTCCACCGTGGCAAACGTTGTTTGCAGCTTCGCTCTGGCAGCGCGAGGTTTCTCGGAAAACTATGTTTCGCACCGAACCTTATGGGTTCCCATGTTTACCGGCAAAACGGCTTTCGATTGCTGCAAAACGACGGCGGCGAACTTTGTTTTAGGGAACGCTCACGTCCATACGCATCACTATCTGCTCTTACCGCTGCTGCTGATCGTCACAACTGGCATTGTTTTGGTCGCTCTGCGCCGAAAAGAGTGGCCCGGTTCGCCTGCGGCGTCGACCGGCGGCTATCTGTCTCAACCGGCGCTCATGTTGCCGATCGTCATTTTCCTGTGCGCCCTGTGCAGCTTTGCCTATGGCTTCTGGCAATATCCGGAATTTCAGCGAATCTGGTTTTCCATTCCCAAGTTTGGAATGATCAACGTCAGTCGGTTTCACTGGCTGCATCCGGTGCTATGGTACCTGGCGATCGCCTATTGCCTGGCCTACTTGCTTGACCTGCCCTGGCTGCGACAACGATCCCATTGGTGTTGGCTACTTATCGGCGTGGTATTCTGCGGGCAAGCGATGGTGATCTTGGCGAATAGGGAATCGGCTCTCGCGTATCGAGCGGGAACGCCCAGCTATGCCCAGTTCTTCGCGACGAAACAGTTCGACGCCATTCGAGATACGATCGGCATGGAACCAGCGGAGTATTACGTCGCCTCGCTGGGCATGCATCCTTCGGTGGCCGTGTACAACGGTTTCTACTGCTTGGACGGCTATCAATCGGACCATGCGCTCGACTACCATCTCGCGTTTCGCGAAATCATCGCAGGCGAACTCGATCAGAGCGAGGAGCTACGAAAGTACTTTGATCAATGGGGAGGCCGATGTTACCTGTTTTCTTCCGAGCTTGGTAAAGACTTCGTCTACACGGCCGACAGAGAACAATCGATTGCCAAGTTAAGAATCGACCCCGAGAAATTCCGCGAAATGGGAGGGCGTTATATTCTCTCGGCCGTTGAAATCCGAGATCCGGCTGCCAGCAACTTGAATCTCATCCAAGAGTTTCCTGCGTCCGAGTATGACTCGGCCTGGACGATCTACCTTTATCGCGTAGACGGTGACCAGACACGGTCGAAGGTAAGTAACTCAAACTAAGCCTCGAACGCGTACCAATAGGAATCTCTCGTGGCGCTGGCCTGCATCCGGCTTATTGCGAAGGCGGATCTTCCGTAACCAACCGCTCGACGTCTTCAATTCGTCCTTCGAAGGAGTCCCCGTTCCATCGGAACTGACCCACAGGCTGCCAGGGCTTGGCGAGTTGCTTTCTGAGAAAATCCTTCTCCCACCCATTGGCCGTATCGACATGCTTTGCGAAGACCTCGAAGTGCCCCGAAGCGAGGTCAACGTCGTTCTTGCTGGCCCAGAAGAAACACACTCTCTCGAGGTTCGCTTGCAATTGATCGGGAACGATCGTCGGCCCAACGCAACGAAAGCAGTCGTAGACCCACATTCGACCGCTGGAATACCACGACACCTGACCGCTGTCTCGTTGAATGGGAACAGGCATCACGTTGCCTGAGGAATCGTCGACGAATACGACCCGCACCACGTGATTATACTCGGAAAAGTGACGGTCCATGAAAACGGGATGCAGCGTGATCCCGGTGAAGGCTCTGGCGTAGTAGCGAAAACCGTCCAGGCGGTCTTGAAGTTGAGACAGGGATCCAGCGTCGAGCCCCAGCGGCTTTTGCAGCGCCTGAGGGTTCGTCCGACACAGCAATTGCATGACAAAAGCCACCATCATGACGCAAGCCAGTCCCCAGACCGTCCTTCGCTGGTGAATTCCCAAAGAGCTTGGGAGTTTTGATTCTGCGGCCTCATCGGCTGCCGTGCGCGGGACTTCTTGCGCTGCGGCGTCGGAAAGGGTCGGGATCCAAAACAGGACCCTCTTGATCCAGCTCTCCGGGAGCAAAACGAGGTAGCACGAAACCACTGCCAACGCGAAAAAAGGAATCGGAAACGCCAACAGAATCCCTAAGTGGAAAGCGATTCCCAACAGCATCAGAGCAGGCTGGATCGGGCGAAACCACATGATCAAAAGGAACAGTGATTCGAAGATGAGAACGGTATAGCTTAGCAACTTGACGAGCCATTCGCGATTCAAGATCGGCGTTAAGTCGACGAACGTGGCCGCCGGATGCGATGCCGGCTGCCACATTCCCAGCCCCGCCAACCACATATCGGAGCGCCATTTAAAAATCGCCGAATCGAAATAGACAAGTCCAATCGCAAGAAACACGAGCGTCAGGTTCCAGGCATAGGGAACCTGAATGGGTTCTCTCGGGGCGGAAGAGCCCGATCGGGCCGCAAGGCACGAATCAACGCTCAATCGCAATCCGATCGGGGCGAACACCATATAGATGGCGGCCGTGATGTAGATGTAGTCGATGTGGTATTCGAAAATGGTAAAGTTGCTTAGAACGGAAACGCAGCACACGTAATTGACCACGGCGGCGTATTTGGTAAACAGCCCAATCGTCAGACAGACTGCGGCCACGATCCAGAACATCAGGATGAACGAAGGATGAAACTGAGCGCTCGAATCGCTCCCCAAGGGACGAAAAATCAGTTCCTGGAAATACCACAAGTGAAGAATTTCCGCGGTCAGGACGGAACCGAAAGCAATGCGAAAGAGCCCCAAGGAGAGACCGCTGGTCGTATCGTGGATGAAACTACGCATCATGACACACTTTCGTCGTCGAATCTCGATGCTCCCAGATGTAGGGACCAACGTCGCGTCCCACCATGAATATCAGGTCAAGGATCGACAAGGCTTGCTCGTTATGTCCATGAAGTTGGGGATAGTCGGGATAGTCGTAGCTCATGTATTCCAGACTGATGCCCGCGGCCTCCAGCTTCCCTTCTTCCAAATAATCTTTGGCGGCCGGCCCCGAGATGTAATGCGTCGCGCCGATCGCCGTGAGGATCTCGACCAGGCGGTCTGTTTTCGTTCCGTTGCTTTCAATCGCCGACGACCTGATGAACCGCGTATTGAGCCCCAGCCAATCACTGATCGCAGTCGTCGTCGCGATGGTAAAGTCTGCCAGGCGAGGAGCAGGCTCTTCGTAGAACGGCAACAGAAGTTCGGAAACCTCGGCGAAATGCGGGGCTTTCGAGTACGAGTTCTCAAAAGACCGCCAATGTTTCTTCTGCCAATGGACCTTTTCGTCGATCTCGACGTCTTGAATGAGCGGAAACCCTTTGACCTTGGCGGGGATCGTTAGCCACATTGGGCCATTGGGTCCTAAGATCCGATTTCGATTCCGCCAACCATTCTTGTCATACTGTACATCGTCGTAATAGACGAACAGATCCGCCTTTTGAATTTGGTGAAAGTAGCCTCGCCACGGAATGTAGGAAGGCTGCAAGATGACGCATTTCATAGTGAGAACTTCACTTCTTCCCCATGCCGAGACCGAAACTCATCGGCCGTGATTCCCATGCGCAGCGCATCAATTCTGCGGCCATTCAGGAGAAATTCCCCCTTCAGAATTCCCTCTAAACGGAACCCGCAGCGAATATAAGATGCAATGGCTGCCGCGTTTTCGCAGTGCACCGTCAACCAAACCTTGACCAGGCCCAGACGTTCAAATGCGAACATCAACGCCAGCTTCATGGCCTGAGAGCCAATCCCTTTGCCCCGCATCTCGGGGTCGCCGATATAAATATGGACGCGAGCGATCTGAAGATAAGAATCAATCTGATCGAGAACGACGTTCCCCACGTGAACATCTCGAAAGTGAATCGCCTGGGGCGAGATCGTCGAATCGTTCTGGGCGCGCTCGATCCACTGGCGTGTGCTATCCAGGGTTGGCGTCTTTCGCAGGCCGATATTGTCGCCGACGTCTCGATCGGTCATCCAGGCAAGCATCGACTCTGCCGCTGAAGCTTCCAAGGGGCGGAGACAGATCGAAGAATCAATTCGAGACTTCACACGAATCATCCTTTACGTTCGACCTGCCGGCAGTCGTTTCTCGAATCAGGTAAAGCGGCTGCTGCATGCTGCAATCGAAGATACGGCCAATGTATTCGCCGAGTATTCCCAGCGCAAAAAGTTGAACGCCGCCAAAAATGGAAATGACCGACGCAAGAAAGGGAAAGCCTGGAATACTTCCAAACAGAAGGAAGGAAACGGCGACGTAGATCAAAACCAGAAAGCCGAACAAGCTGAAGCTGAATCCGGTGATCGTCGCAAAACGTAGCGGTGCCGTGCTGTAGCCGGTGAACAGCGTGAGTGCGTGATTGAACAACTTAAGCACGCTGTAGTTCGAGCGACCGAACTTTCGTTTGTCATGCTGAACTTCCACCGCGCCAAACTTGTTGGTGCCCCATGACAGTAATACGTCAAACTGCAAGTTGGGGCTGTGAAAGTCGGCGAATGCGTTTCGAAGTTCGGTGCGAATGACGCGGAAAGCGCTGATGTGCCGTGCCGCGTTCAATCCGAGGGCGGAAGAGACCGCTAACTTGCCCAGCAGGGATGCGGCGTTTCTTAAGGGGGAATGGGCCAGGTTGGCTGGCGTTCCGTACACGACGTCCAAGTCATCCGTTAGGCCCTGAAGAAGCAAGGGAATCGCTTCCGGCGGATGCTGCAAATCGTCGTCCATCGTCACGCAAACGGGGAACCGGGCCGTTCGAACCCCGCACACCAGGGCGTTGTGTTGTCCATAGTTGCGAGAAAGGGAGAGTCCCAGGATGTTTTCGTTGTGCTGCGTTAATTCCTGGATCACCTGCCAGCTTCCATCTCGACTTCCATCGTTCACCAAGATGATTTCATATGGCAGGGCAATCTTGTCAAACAGACGATCCAACCGCTCGCACAGCTCTTGCAGCGAGTCCTGGCTGTTGTAAACCGGAACCACAACGGAAATCCCATCGCGGAACCGATCGCTTACTTGTTCTTCTGCCGACAAATCGTTTTCTGTTGATTCCATGGGCTCTCAAGACTTCGGAAGCAATCAATACGAAGGATTTAGGCTTCAATTGGTCATCGCGAGTCTCCACACGAGATGGAGCGCGTACTGCCTCGCCTGGCCGCATCAACACATTACAAGCCAAGCGTACCGACCGAATTAGCTAGTCTATCAACTCGCGCTCGGAAGAAGATGAAGACTGAATCAAGAATCTCTAATCGCGGCGGATGGCCCATTCAAAGTGCCAGGCGGCGAAAGAAAGCCTCGCGAAATCTTCATACTGGGATCACAAATCCCTAACCCTTACCGATGCACCACCGGAGTCAATGCGTCCGTTAACCCCAGGGAGAACGATATTCGTTCTTAAGCAGCAGCTGCATGGCGGCTTCATCACCGACCATCGTTTCGGCCATAGGGTCCCACTTCAGTGGTCTGCCCAGAGTATGGGAGACGTATCCAAGATGCCCTGGCGTGATCGAACGGTGCGTCGTCTCCGCAGGCGAAATGCATGCTTTGCGACTCTTGATGCCGTCGAGAAAGTTCCGCATATGGTTGTCCGACAGGTAAACCTTTTTGGGGCCAGCGTCGAAATCTTTTGCGGCCCACGCCTGGTTGGAGGCTAGTAGCTTTCCGCGAGTTACGTAGACCCAGCCATCATCACCGCGGAACAGGGCACCATTCTTATGCTGGGAACTGATCGAGGTTTTGACGCCGGATGCGTATTCACATCGGATTTCATACTGCACCGGCGTGTCGTAGACGTCGGTCTCTGGGAAAGTCCAGCCAACGGCTTCTACCCTGGTTGGACCCGAATTGTCGCCATCCATTGCCCAGTGGGCGATGTCGTTGTGGTGCCCGATCCAGTCCATGAGCACGCCCCCTCCGAACGCCCGGTGTCCGCGCCACCAGCGATGATGTCGCGCCCGCATGTATGGCAGCTTAGGGGCCGGCCCGCACCACATTTCGTAATCCAGGCTTTCTGGAGGCTGACGCACCGTCGGATCGCCTTGCGGCTTTTCGTAGCCGGGGCTCAAGCCTACCTCAATCTCACGCAGGTTCCCAAGGTGCCCATTGCGAACGATCTCCACCGCCTGTCGGAATTCGGGAGAGCTTCGCTGCTGACTGCCGGTTTGAAAAATCACATCGTGCTTGTGCGCTGCCCGGTAAACGCTTTGTCCTTCCGCAAACGTGTGCGTGACCGGTTTCTCGCAGTAGACGTCCTTTCCGTTGGCGATCGCGTCGAGCGTAATCAACGCGTGCCAATGATCTGGCGTGGCAACGACCACCGCGTCAATGTCGCTGGCCGCGGTGACCTCCCGGAAGTCCTTGGTCGTTCGCAGGCCCCTGGTCGTCGGGTCCTTCTTTTGGACATACTCCGAAGTGGGCTCCAAACCAAACGCTTTTCCTTTTCCCCAAGGCTGATCGCGATAATGAATGGTATCGACGTCGCAAAGCATGGTGATTTGAGCGTCGGACGCGCGCAGCAAATCGTCGATCAAGTTCAACCCGCGAGATCCTAGCCCGATGACGCCGATACTCAGCCGATCACTCGGGGCCGTGCGTCCTTGTCCCAGGGAAGTGGCGGATAGGATAGCGGGTGCTGCCCAAGCAGCAAGTACCGACTTCAAGACTTGGCGACGTGTCGGCATGGGGTTGTCCTCCGTTCTAGTTTATCGGTCGGTTTCCGACCCTCTTCGCGAACTCATCAATCTGCACGATCCTGCCGCTGTCGACCGATTCCTGCGCGGCCAGGCAAAGCATTACCGACCAGCGACCATCTTCCGCGTTACACGCCAGGGGGCGATCGTTTTTCAGGACGTCGACGAGCATCGCAATTTGATCCTCGAGTTCAAACAGTTCGCCGGTAATCTTTTCCACGGGAATGTCTTCGACTGCTTCGCCGTTGAATCCCCGCAAAGAAAAGGTTGGATGCCGCGTCCGGTCGAGCGATCCGCTCCAGGAAGCCCACAGGGCCCCTTTGGTTCCCGTGACTTTCACGGTTTGATGGTGCTCGAAAGCGCTCAGCGTCTGGGATACGACCGCGTAAGCGCCGCCGCCAAAGTTTACTAGCGCGCTGAAGTTGTCTTGCAGCTCCGGATGATCCACCTGCCGAGAGTTGGCTAATGCCACCACGCTCTGCGGCTCGCCATTTCCGCCCAGGTACCACCGAGCAAGGTCGAAAAAGTGGATGGGCTCTTCCAGTATCCAGTTCCCGACGCGCTCGATATCGTAGCGCCATCCGTCCGAGCCTTGGCGATAGGGATTTCGCGACAGTTCGACTAGTGCGTACTGGGGAGTCCCCACATAGCCGTCATCGATCAGCGACTTCACCTTTCCCCAGAGGGACGACAACCTGAATTCATGCCCGATGGCAAGGTGCAGGTTCTTTTCTTGGGCGAGCCGCAAAAGATCGTCACACTGAGCGAGGGACGTTCCCATCGGTTTCTCAAGAAGCAAGTGACAGCCGGCAGCGAGAACCGCCATTCCGATTTCGTGGTGCAAATGGCTCGGCACGACCACATCCACGAGGTCGAGATCGACCGTCTCGAGCATCTGCCGATAATCGGTAAACACCACCGCGTCTGGGTAAGCATCCTTCGCGGCAGCGGCCGATGCTTCACTGCGCGCGGCGATGGCGGCCAGTTCAACTCCCGCCGTTTGCCGGATGGCATTCGCATGATGCTTTCCCCAAGCACCAAACCCGATCAACCCAAAACGTAGTCCGCCGTCCGACATGCAGTTCAGTCTCGCTTAGTCGTTCTCGAAGTTTGCGCACCTGGTGCGCAAGCACAGATTGGCAGCTTGCAACTCCCGGAGCAAGCATATTATTTCGATTTCGCACAAATTAGCTTAAAAAGCTATCACAGCGGATGCAACGACTTGTGCACCACTTTATTCGTTTTAGAATTAAATCCGATTTGACCGCCCAGTCGATCCTTTTCGAGCGAGCGTTTTCTTGGTTTCACGAATTGATACGGACGTTCTCCGACAGATTCAAACAGGCTCGGCCCGGTCGCGAGCCCAACTCGCCAAGCGTCTGGAAGTTTCCCCTTCGACCATGGGCAATCATGTCGATGATTTGCTAGAGCGGGGTTTGCTACGCGAATGCGTCGCCGAGACGTCCACTTCCGGCAGGCCCCCCAAGGTACTGGAACTCAATCCGGAAGCAGGCCAGTTTGTCGGGATCGACCTGGATGCCCGCGAGATTTTCGCCGCGTGCGTCGACTTCGCCCAGCGACGCCTGCGGGACCGCGTGCTGACGATCCAGAGGAAAGATCGGGCGGAAGACGTATTGCGAAAGATCGAGTCGGCGATCGAGGACGTTCTCGACGAGCACCGACCACTTTTGGGAATTGGAATCGCCTCGCCGGGGGCCATCGATATCTCGTCCGGAACCTCTTTGCACTACCAGTACATTCGCGACTGGAAGAACATTCCGCTTGCTAGGCGGTTCGGCGAGAGGTTCGGCGTGCCGATCCAAGTCGAGAATAACGTCCGTACGATGGCCTTGGCCGAACAGGCTTTTGGCAAGGCCAAACATCTCGACTCGGCGATTTGCGTCGGCAACCGCACCGGAATCAGCGCGGGGATCTTGATCCATGGCGAGTTGTTTCGCGGGCCCGACGGACTGGCAGGCGAGATCGGCAACTGGCCGGTTCAGTTCAGCAAGGGGAAGGGCACGACGCTCGAAAAGGCCGCTTCGCTGCGAAGCCTGCTGATGAAACTTGCCAAGCGAATCCGAGAAGGGGAGCCAACCTCGTTGAAACTGTATCGCAATCGAGTGACTTGGGAAGGACTCGTCGAAGCGATCGAACGCGACGATCGGCTGGTTCTCAAGGTTTTGTCCGAGGCGGCCGAAACGCTGGGGAAAACACTGGTACAAATGTCGCTGCTGCTCAATCCGAAACGAATCATCGTTTGCGGACCACTCGCCGAAATCGAAGACGCCTTCATGACGCCGCTCCAGGAATCACTCAAAGAACACTTTCCCCAGGTGAATGCGTCGCTGCCGGATGTGTGCGGATCGGAGCTTGGTCCGTTCGTTGGCGCCTTGGGGGCAGGTGCCATGGCCGCCAGGCATTGGACGCTTGACCGAGAAGTTTTTCCGTAACCGCTGGACGCCAGCCTCATAACCTTGGAAAACAAGATGAGCCATCCCACCATTCGTACCCAGCAACGTCAATGCGAAGTCGCGTGGTTTTCCGCTCTCTGCGGCGACGATTACGAGTACCTTGGTGTTCCCGACGGCAAGCTTCGTTCCTCGTACCAGCACTGCGGCGAGATCGTCCGACAAGCCGACGCGCTCGGATATCAGAACATCTTGCTCCCCTCCGGCTGGATCGTCGGGCAGGATGCCCTCGCGTTCGCGTCCGCCATGGCTCCGCAGACGAAGCAGATCAATCAACTGGTCGCGCTGCGCATGGGGGAAGTCTGGCCGCCAATGCTGGCCCGCGCGCTGGCAACGGTTGACCACATCGCCCAAGGAAGACTTTGCATCAACATCATTTCATCCGACATGCCGGGGCAGAAGGAAGACGGTAAAGTCCGCTACGGTCGCTCAAGCGAAATCATTCAGATCCTGCAGGGGCTCTGGAGCACCAAGGGACCGTTCAAGTGGGAAGGGGAGTACTACCAGATCGACCTGCCTGATACGGACAGCGCTCAACCCTATCAACAAAATGGCGGGCCGCTGATGTACTTCGGCGGTTTCTCGCCGCCGGCTCAGGACCTGTGCGCCAAGCACTGCGACGTCTTCCTGATGTGGCCTGATACCGAAGCAGGACTTGCCGAAACGATCGAAACGATGAGCCAAAAGGCAGCCGACTATCAACGCACCATCGACTTTGGCTTCCGTGCCCATGTCATCGTTCGCGAGACGGAAGCCGAAGCACGGGCCGCCGCCGAGCGCCTGATCAGCAAACTCGATCTGGAAAAGGGAAACGAAATCAAGCATCGCTCGATGGATGCCCAAAGCGTCGGCGTATTGCGACAGGACGAGCTGCGAGCCAAGAGTGACAGCCTGTACCTGGAAGACCATCTCTGGGGCGGAATCGGGCTGGCTCGCAGCGGTTGTGGAAGCGCGATCGTCGGTGACCCGGACCAAGTCCTTGCCAAGCTGAATCGTTACATGGATATGGGAATCCGTGCTTTCATCCTCAGTGGCTACCCGCACCTGGATGAATGCCAACTGTTCGCCAAGTACGTCCTGCCCAAACTTCCGACCTGCTATTTGAATCGAGTTCAAAACCGCCTGGTGCCAGATCCAGTCACACCGCTGACGACCGGCATACGCGTTTGAAAGCAGCGACAAGCCGTAGCCCATCGATCACCTCTCATCAAACCTGCCCGTAGAAATCACCAACCATGTCAGAAAAACAAACCGCCTGGTATTCCAATGTCACGCGTTACCAGTGGCTGGTCCTTGTGGTGGCATCGCTCGGCTGGATGTTCGATGCATTCGAAGGGCAGATTTATAACCTGACCCGAGGCGACATGCTTCCCGATGTGCTGGGTACCGATCTTGAAGATCCGCTGGTACGCATCTGGGGGGAACGATTCCTGGGAATCTTTCTGGTCGGCGGAACCTTCGGCGGGCTGCTCTTCAGCTCGTTGGCCGATCGCTGGGGAAGAAACCCCGTCATGGCCCTGACCATCTTGTTCTATTCCGTGTTCTCCGGGTTGACGGCCTTCGCCGGCGAGATCTGGCAGGTGGGCGCGCTCCGTTTTCTGGTGGCGATGGGAGTCGGCGGAGAATGGGCCGTTGGCGCCGCCCTGGTCGCGGAAGTATTCCCCAAGGAAGCACGCGAGCGCGCCGGAGGTATCTTTCATGCAACCAGCGTCGGAGGCCTCTGGCTGGCGGCGGCAGCCGGCTTGCTGGTCGGAAGCGAGTGGCGCTACGCCTACCTGATCGGCGTGCTGCCGGCGCTGCTGGTGCTGTGGGTTCGCATGTGCATCAAGGAACCCGAATCGTGGCAAGCGGCCCGCGAAACCAAAGCGAAACGCATGGGCAGCTTTCTCGAACTGCTGGGTACGCCTCGCTGGCGGTTTCATGCGGTCATGGGGGCACTGCTGGCGATGGTCGGCCTGGCCACGTTTTGGGGCGTCGTCGTGGCGGGTCAAGACATCGCGGCCGACTTCCTCAAGCGTGCCGGCGATGAGAACTGGTCAAGCAAATCGAAGATTGCCTTCGGCTTCATTCAAACCGCCGGAGCAGGCCTCGGCATGCTGGCCTTCGGTCCATTGAGCGCGCGGCTCGGATGCCGCAAGACATTCACGCTGATGCACCTCGCCGCGTTCGTGCTGACTCCCATAGTCTGCTGGGCGCCGTCCTACGTGGGAAGCTACGGGCTGTTGCTGTTCCTGCTCCCACTGTTCGCCTTCTTCGCCCAAGGCATTCACGCAGGCTACGCCGTCTACTTCCCCACGTTGTTCCCAACGCATCTTCGCGCAACCGGTTCCGGGTTCTGCTTCAACGTCGGAAGACTACTCGCCGCGCCGGTGCTGATTTGGCTCAGTGCATGGTTGAAAGCGGAATTCGATCTCCGCACCGCCGTCAGCTTTCTAGGCTGCTTCTTCCTGCTGGGACTCTGCTTCCTCCTGTTCCTGCCAGAGACCCACGACCAAGACCTTCCGACAGATTAGCCCAAAGCCCCATTCAACCGGCACGCAGCGCCGCGGTCACTTGGCCGACGCGATCGCTATCGGCAAGTGCCGAAACGTCACAGAAAACTCATGCCGTCGTCACAAGAGAATACGCTCGTAAATAAACTGTCGCAACGTCGTGAAGTATTCGGTCGGCGTGATCCAGCCGAACAGAAACGGACAGAGAAACAGAATGATGAGAAGCAGGGGAACAATCCGTTCGAAGCGAAGCCATGGGTTCATAGCGCAAGTATAGCAGCGTAGGCAAAACGAAGGCTAACCCAAATGCCGGTAAGGTGGCACCGACGAGATTCGTTTCTCGTGTGCCACTGGCCGCCGGCCAGTGCAATGCGGGCTCTATCCCCGATCATTTGTCGCTGGAATACCAAGGGAGCAAATCACGCGGGATCAAGCTTCGACCGTGACCTGCCACTATGGTAGCTTATGGCCTGAACGAAATGCCAGGAACTTGAGGCTCATAACCAAAGAAGAACGGCATCTGCCCTATCAACATTGGATGAACCCAAAGACACCTTTAGCTATAATCGCTCCCAGGATCCGAGAGTCCGCTCATTCTTCAACCTGTCCTGGCCGGCCCTACCATGCCAAAAAAAAGTAAAGATTCGCTGCACAACCGTTCGTCGTTTCCAACGACGAATTGGAGCGATATCGGCATGCTGAGCCAAGACGATTTCTCTATTGCAATCGGTGTGATCTGTGAAAAATACTGGTACCCGGTGTATGCGTTCATTCGGCGTCGTTGTTCAGATCCTTACCAAGCCGAAGATTTGACGCAGGCTTTTTTTGAGAAAGTCCTTGCCAGGCGGATGTTTCGGGCGGCCGACCCGGACAAGGGTCGATTTCGTTCGTACGTTTTAGCATCAGTGCGGAATTTTATGGCCAGCCACTTTGCGGCCGCGAGTTCACAGCGTCAGGGTGGAGGGCAACGGGCGTTGCCAATCGACATGCTTGTTGCCGAAGACTTGTATTGCCGAAACCGAACTACCACTTCTAGCCCGGAAGAAGAGTTCGATCGCGCGTGGGCAATCACCCTGCTAGAAACGGCGATCGATCGGTTGAGAGATGAATACGCCCAGAAGCAGCAGTTGCAGCGATTCGAACTCCTCATGCCGATTCTTCAATCGTGTCCTCTGGATTACGCTGCGATCTCGAATGCCCTGGAAATCGACGCGGCTGCGGCGAGGAAAGCTGCGTCCCGTTTTCGCCAACGCTACGGCCAACTGCTACGTGAGGAAATCTCGAGCACACTCTCAGAAACGGACGACATTGAAGAGGAGATTTGCTGGATTATTGGCCGATTTGCTCGATAAATGTCGATCCATCGGGGCTGGCACTAAAGGGGGATGGGGCTGTTTTCATCTTGATTAATGCAGCTCTTTCATTTCCAGGCAGAATCTTGGTCACAACTCGGATAAAACCCGGTATCTAATAGGGGAACACCTACCAAACATCACGGAAATCAACCGATGACCTCGACCGCCATCTGCCAAACTTGTGGCACGCCTCTTTCAACTGGGGCCCAATTTTCATTCTGTCCTCAATGTCTCGCTCGCGAAGCCCAAGCACAGCCCCAGGTAGAATTCGAGAAAACGACGACGGAATCGGCCTCGTCTTCTCACTTCACCCCACCCAGTGCCGAAGAACTGAATCAACTGCTGCCTGGTATCGAAATCATCAAGTTGATCGGACATGGCGGGATGGGAGCCGTCTATCTTGGTCGCCAAATCGTCCTCGATCGGAAGGTGGCCGTCAAAATCCTTCCGCCTGTGATTCAGTTAGCTAGTCGGCTTGAAGAGAGGTTTCAGCGCGAAGCACAAACCTTAGCCAAGCTGCACCATCCCAACATCGTCTCCGTGTTCGACTTCGGCCAGGTCGAAAAGGTTTGTTACCTCGTCATGGAATACGTCGACGGGGTCACCTTGCGGGACATGATCGCCTCAAGATCGATTTCCCCGGACGATGCACTTCAGATGATTCCCGTCATTTGCGATGCCTTGCAGTTCGCACATAGCCGAGGAGTCGTTCATCGTGACATCAAGCCAGAAAATATTCTCGTCGATCGTGACGGCCAGGTAAAAATTGCTGACTTCGGCTTGGCAAAGATCATGAATCATGATGCGTCGACCGCAAGTGAGATCGACTTCACCAAGACGCAACAAGTCATGGGCACGTTCAAATACATGGCCCCAGAGCAAATGGCTAAGAGCAAGTCGGTCGACCATCGAGCCGACATTTACTCGTTGGGCGTGGTATTTTACGAATTGCTCACCGGCGAAGCGCCGACAGGCTGGTTCCAGCCGCCGTCGAAAAAAGTTGCGGTAGATGTACGTCTGGATGAAGTCGTGCTGCGGACGCTTGAATCGGAACCGGAACGGCGATATCAACAAGCCAGCGAGATCAAGACGGCGATCGAGAGCCTGAGGGACTCGCCTCAAGCCGTCCCCAGCGAGGATAATAAAGACTCAACGCCGATGCGTTTGCACAAGCTGCTTGACGTGACCGAGTCGTACTATCGCCGTCTGCATAGCGTGACAACAATCCTTGGCTTTAGCGTTCTCCCCTTGGCAACCTTCTTGCTCTACTGGAACGTGTCACTTTGGGCGGGGCACGTCGGACTAGTAGCTTCCATTGCGATGATTGGCTATTCGATTCGAATCAAACGTCACCAGGTTTATGAAGCGACCTACAAGGGGCACACGATTCGTCTGGATAATAGCCGCATGTTTGCCGAGAGACTCTATTTGGACGATGGTCTTGTCCGCATTGGCGGCTTCGGATCGAAGATGGAGTTCCGATTCCCGATCAAGGCCGGCGAGGGACTTGGTGACGAAGTCATTGTCTGGCTCGACGCCGGGTTCTCGTCGATTCGCTGCCGAATCGAAGTCGAGTCTAAATCGTCATGACAAAGTACCGTCTCCAATGTCGAGACCGGCGTGCTACCATCGGGCTGGATGGCACAAGCGAACGGAAGCCTTCCGTGTGCCAATGGCCTCCGGCCAGTGGCACACTAAGGGCCAATCATTCGCCAGTGCCGGCCGGCCAAGGTCTTCAAAGAATTTCGCCGAAATGGACGCCAAAAAACTGGGACAGTGAAGCGAAATAGCCCTTCCGATTTCATTGCCCCAGCTCTTTTTCCTTGCAGTCAAACGATCCGGATTGGAGACCTTCAAGATGAGTTCTACGCTTGAGTCAATTACTGACGAACTGACTTCGATTATTGCGAAGACACTGAATGCGTATCATTCGGTGCCGGGCGAATCGATCAAGATTGTGGCGTTGGATTTTCATCCGTGGAACGGATTTCTTGCACTGGCAATACTTACGGAATCAGAGGTTGCAACGGACCCGTTGCTAGATGATCTAACCGAAATGGCAGCATGGAAGCACTATGACTTTGGAGCGAATCTTGACGACTGGGATGTGAATTCCATCTTGACAGAAATGAAGGCCATCTACGACGAAATCCAAGATGCGCAATTGCTATTTCAATGCTGTGCATCGGCAATGGCATCGGCGTCGGTTCAGCAGGCACTAAGCAGATATAGTCTCGCAGACGGCTTCCGTATCAGTGTCGCTAATCCCGACGACAACGTGGAATACTTCACTTGACGATTTCCAAGTGATTTTCCAATGCCTCCGTGTGAGCTTGCTTGGTCAGGCTTCCGCCTCATCATCTTCGCTGGTTCAGGCGGCTTGTATGGCAACCAGCTTGCCGGTTGAGCAAGCTTCCACGGCTTGAACACCGGTACGCCTGACGGCGGCTGCCTGGGCCTGTTGCTCAAGCTCCTATTCACCGCTAAATCTCTCTGTAACAGGTTCGCTGGAGGCATTCCCTTGTGCTCGCCGCTTTGGAAAGATGATCGATAGATTTGTTTGGATCAGACAGGCTGACTAGGGATTCGATCCATGATGTGTTGAATAACTGTCCCCTCCAAAAATTCCGCCTGCAACCTTATCGAGCCACACCCAACACCCCCTTTGACAAGAGAACACCTACCCGGTAGCATAACTCGTTTTCCCTGACTGTCTTAGAGCGACCCTCGCAAGGGGAAATCTAGCAACCTGGTCAGGCCTTAACTGGAGCAGCCACACCTGGAGGACTCTTGTGCGAGGGTCACTCCAAGATAGTTGGGGAAAGAACGAATAACTCAAAAGACTGCTTTCGAGCAATCCCCGCGATGGGAAGTTTGGTTATCTGGTCAGGCCTTAACTGGAGCAGCCAAAACTTTGCAACCTTTGTGCGGGGGTTCCTCCAGGGCAGTCTTTTTTGTTGCTCATTTCTGTGTGCCACTGGCATCCTGCCAGTGTCTTTGCAACTGAATAGCGTAGCAAATGGTACTTGTTTCGCACTCACCCAGAGGCCAGTGGCACACAGCAACAGATGATTTCCCCACCTATGCCGTGCCGTTGGGACGGTTGATTTGCCGCCAGTTGTGCGTCAAACTGCATCGTTGCCCTAGAGTTCGGGCGATCGTTGATCTGACGAGACCGAGGTCTTCGGCTCGGCGTCTCGCGTAAAGTCCTTAGCCGGTTGAGAGGGATCGTGGCTGAGCAAAATAGTTCTCCCGACTACCTGGTCGTTGCCAGGCGTTACCGGCCCCAGTCGTTCGGCGAATTGGTCGGCCAGCAGCGTGTTGCCACGGCGCTAGGCAATGCCATTTCGCGAAACAGGGTAGGGCACGCCTACCTGTTCACCGGGGCTCGCGGGGTTGGCAAGACGTCGTCGGCGCGAATCTTCGCCAAGGCGCTTAACTGCGTGAAGGGCCCGACCGCCACGCCATGCAACCAGTGCGAGATCTGCGAGAGCGTGACCGCCGGCGAAGACGTCGACGTGCTCGAAATCGACGGTGCATCGAACCGCGGCATCGAGGAAATCCGCCAGCTGCGGGCCAACATCAACGTCCGCCCAAGCCGTGCCCGCTTCAAGATTTACATCATCGACGAAGTGCACATGTTCACCAAGGAAGCGTTCAACGCGCTGCTGAAAACCTTGGAAGAACCGCCAGACCACGCCAAGTTCATCTTCTGCACAACCGACCCCGAGCGGATTCCGATCACCGTTCTGTCGCGCTGCCAACGGTTCGATTTCGGCGGCATTCTGCCGGAAGACATCGTCGGGCGGCTGCGGCACATTGTGGATACCGAACAGGTACCGGCCGATGACGAAGCGCTCAAGCTGATTGCCCGCCGGGCGAACGGCTCGATGCGCGATAGCCAGTCGCTGCTGGAACAGATCCTGGCGTTCGGCGATTCAGAGATTACCGTCGAATCGGTCCATCGCCTGTTGGGCACCGCCGACAATCAGCAGATCGTCGACCTGGCTGGACAGGTCCTTTCGTCCGACGCGGCCGGCGCACTACAAACGGTGCACGCGGTCTTTACCGAAGGGGTCGACCCAGGCCAACTGCTCGAGCAGCTGCTGCGACTATTCCGCGACCTGATGGTGCTCGGCTCTGGCGGTTCGGCGGATCTGTTGCAATCGATCTCACCTGGGGCAGTCGATGAGGCGAAAGCCCTGGCCACGCAGGCTGGCGTCGCGAAGCTATTGGCCGCGGTTCAATGCCTGGACGAGACCTTGGTTCGCCTGCACCGTAGCACGTACGGTCAGGTTCTGGCCGAAGCGGCCGTGATTCGCATTTGCCAACTGGACGATCTGGAAAGCCTCGGTTCTTTGATCGCGACGCTGAAAGAAGGTGGCCTCCCTGCGAAGTCGGCCCCAGCTACCGTCCGACCGGCGGCGCCGCAAAAAAAAACGATTGAACGCCCCGTAGAACCGCCGCCGGTACCCGATACGATCCCGATGCGCGTGGCGGAACCAGCGGCACCGGCCGTGGCCGTCGAGCCACCAGCGGGGCCGGCTCCGCAGGTTGATAAGGCCCCCCCAGAGGCCCCCAAACTGGTGATTACCGAGAAAAATGCCTTCTCGATCTGGAAAAAGATTGTGGAAGATTTGCCCGGCCTTATCGGTGATTACGCGCGTCAGGGGCACGCAGTAGCAATTTCTGGGCCAAATCGGCTAGTCGTTGATTTTTTCTCGACGTATAATTCGGCTGTCGAAGCTTTACAACGGCCCAGAAGCCAGGAAGTGCTGGAAAAGGCCTTCCGTGAGATGTGCGGAGACAGTTACGCGATCGATTTTCGGGTATTGGAAGACCCCAATGCCGGTCGAAAAGCCGAACCGCATATGTCTCCCGAGCGATCGGCTCAAGAGGGTCGTCTGAAAGCTCGACTACTGGCCGAGCAGGAACCGTTCGTCCAAAAGGCGATGGATCTGTTCGATGCGGAAGTGACCGGGGTCCGCGATTCGGAAGCCTGATCAAATTTCTGCAGAACTTGGCACGCTTTTCGCACGTACGTGAAGTTTCGGCCGATGGCTGAGCTAAACTTTGCGCGGTAGTCATGCCGTGGGCATGCACAAAAGTGTTTCACTGAGAAGGAGGACATCCGTGTTCAAGAACCTTGGCAATATCGCCAGCATGATGCAGCAGGCCCAGCAAGTGGGTCAGGATATGAAAGCCATGCAGGAAGAACTTCGCAACAAGCGTGTGAAGGGCACCGCCGGTGCCGGCCTGGTCGAAGCGATCTGCACGGGACACGGCCAATTGGTCAGCATTACCATCGACCCGAAACTGATCGCCGATGGCGATAAGGACCTGATTGAGGAACTCATTCCTCAGGCCGTCAACGACGCCCAGGCCAAAGGCAAAGAGCTGCACCAAGAGATGATGCAATCAGTTACCAGTGGACTGAACGTACCTGGCCTGGACCAGGCCCTGGCCCAGTTCGGTCAATAAGGTTTGCTTTCGGAAAGCGAACACAACAACAAACAAGAAGGAGCGGGGTGAATGGCGCAGCTGACTGAATCGGTGGTTCGATTGATCGACCAGCTTTCCAAGCTGCCTGGCATCGGCCGGAAAAGTGCCGAGCGCGTTGCCTATCACCTCCTTCGCGTGAACAAAGAAGAAGCCCTCGGCCTGGCAGACGCGATCCGCGACGTGAAAGAAAACGTCCGCTACTGCAGCCGATGCTTCAACCTGTCGGAAGGGGACCTGTGCAGCATCTGCAAAGATCCTCAGCGCGACGCTTCGATCCTGTGCGTGGTTGAACAACCACGCGACTTGATCGCGCTCGAGCAGTCCGGCGTGTTCCCAGGCCTCTACCATGTCCTCTTGGGGCGGATCGCTCCGCTGGAAGGCATCGGCCCGGACCAATTAACGATTGATGCCTTGGTCTCGCGCGTCTCCCAAGGAGACATTCGCGAAGTGATCATGGCCACCAATCCTACCACCGAAGGAGACGGCACGGCGCTGCACATTTCCAGCCTGCTGGCCGAATTCCCGGTCAAGTTAACTCGTTTGGCTAGAGGCGTTACCGCCGGTAGCGTTCTCGAGTTCGCCAACAAGGAAGTGCTTGCCGACGCCATGACAGGCCGGCAATCGCTTTAACCACAACTCGGGTGAGTTCGCTCAACAATCGAACCCACCCAACTTCGCTGAAAGCTGACGACCGCAGTCTTCTCTTCCAGCAACCACTTCCCAACAGCTACGGAATCATTCCCATGAGAATGTCCTTCGGTCTCGAGCAGAAGATGGTCCAGAAGCAAGTTCTGGCCCCACGGATGATTCAATCCATGGAAATTCTGCAACTGCCCGTTCTCGCCCTGCAAGAGAAGATCGAGCAGGAAATGAACGAAAATCCAATGCTCGAAGTTCAAGAGCAAGAAGCAAGCGACTCGGAAGACTCCTCCCAAGACGAATACGATTCGCGTAGCGATTCCGAAGAAGAATTCGTTGTCGAAGATGGCAAGGACAACGCCGACGACTTCGAACGCCTGTTGGAAATGGACCAGCAGTATCCCGATACCTTCGACGAGCGCCCGCAACGTTCTTCCGGCCAGATGGAAGAAGACGCCGAGCGCCGCATGGACGCTCTGGCCAACGTTCAATCGCGTCCTGAAACGCTGCAAGACCATCTCGATCATCAACTCTACGAACTGACCATCGAACCGCTGGTTCGCGAATGGGCCGAGCGAATCATTTCGGCCCTCGACAGCAACGGCTACCTCACCACCAACCTGGAAGACCTGCTGCCGGCCGATGCCGACGACGAACTGAAGGACACCGCTCAGGAAGCTCTGCACGTCGTTCAGTCGCTCGATCCAGCTGGCGTCGGGGCGCGCGATCTGCGTGAGTGTTTGCTGCTGCAAATCGATCCGTCGCGGATGTTCTACGACGAACTTCGCACGCTGATCATGAACCACCTGGAAGACCTCCGCGACAATCGTCTTCCTCAAATCCAAAAGGCGACCGGCTTCTCGATCGAACGCATTCAGGCCGCCTGGAGCGAACTGCGCCGCTTGGACCCCAAACCAGGCTCGATCTACAACGACTCGCACGTCGCGAACGTCATTCCCGACCTGATCCTCGACATCGACGAGGATGGCCGCTACGTCGTGCAGGCCGAAGATCGCGACATCCCTCAGCTGCGGATCAGCAACTACTATCGCGAACGTCTTTCCAGCCCGACCGCCACGCGGGAAGAGAAAGAGTTCATCAAGCGAAAGCTGAACGCCGCCCAGTGGCTGATCGACGCCATCATCCAGCGCCAGAATACCCTCAGCCGTGTCGCCCAGGCAATCGTCGATTATCAAAAGGACTTCATCGACAACGGCCCGGAACATATCACGCCGCTGAAGATGCAACAGATCGCCGACCAGGTCGGCGTGCACGTGACGACCGTCAGCCGGGCCGTCGACGACAAGTACATCCAAACCCCGCGAGGCATCTTCCCACTCAAAGCGTTCTTCGCCGGTGGTACGGTGAACGAAGCTGGCGAGGAAGTGACCTGGGATCAAATTCGTCTGCGGCTGCAGGAAGTCATTGACAACGAAGACAAAGCCAAACCGCTGTCGGACGACGACCTGGTCAAAAAGCTCAAAGACGACGGCCTCAACGTTGCCCGCCGTACGGTGACCAAGTACCGCAAGAAAATGGGCATCCCCAGCTCGCGCCAACGACGCGACTGGTCGAAGAAGTAAGACGTTACCACTTCGCGGGAAATGTGAGGATCGTCTCGCATGTCACTGGAGCCTGATATTTCGGAACGAATTCAATCGGAGTTCACCCCCGAAGATCAGGCTCACGTTTTAAATATGCTCAAGCAGTCACGGCACACCGGCCGCGTTGCCCGCTGCATTGTCTTCGCTGCGCAAGGATCGCTCGACAAGCTCTCATCCATGATCGAGTTGGCCAACCTCGACCCGCGCGACGCGATCATGGCCGGCGAGTATGACGCAAACCGGGATCGGCTGCGCGACCTGGGCAGTTCGTTTCTGATCGATTCGCCTGAGAAGTTCTGGATCTCTCAGGTCGCGAACCAAACAGCTCAGCGAAATTTCTCTTTGATCGAAATCAAACAACAACGAGTCCCCGCCAGCGCGGACGATCCAGCGACCAGCATCCTCGTTCGCACGGCCATCTTCCAGGGGCCACACGACCGTTTGACCATCGAAAACAAAAACCGAACCTGGCGAATCGTGGGGGAAGAAACGCGACTAAAACGTTTCTTCATGGATCGAGTCTTTCACCACGAGAAAGAGTTCATCGAAAACCTAGGCAGCTACCTCACCGTTCGCCCAAACGCATAAAGCACTAACGCATAATGCGATCAGCGCGCACGCTTCCGCCCCCTCTCCCCCGAGGGGAGAGGGCCAGGGTGAGGGGTTATCCCCGCCGGCCTGAAAGCGCATGCGCGGCCGACGTTCGCGATAAGCTCGGAACGAATCTTGCGCAGTTTCTTACGCCGCCCCCTTGGGGCTATCACAATCAAGGCGGCCCGCGTTCGTTAGCCGTTTCGACTTGTCGTGTTTCGTTGTTGGACGCCATGCTCGCGTCCTCGTGGGCATGCTTTTCCTGCTTTTCGATCGCACGAAGCACGCGTTTGCGTCGTGTGGGCGTGATGATCTGCTTGGTTTCGGCTCGGGAGACTACTTGGGGCGGCGTTTCGCTTGGCGGTTGCTCTTCGCTCGAAGCCGCTTTCACCGGTGCGTTGAGTTCCTCTTCCAGCGCATCGATCTCGGCCTGTTTCGCGGTGATCTCCTCGATCAACTGCAGGTTGAGCTTTTTCATGCGGTAGAACATCCACGCGTACAGCCGTGCGGCTTCGTACGTGAGGGGTTCGCGCAGCGGTTGCCGTAGCCGGTAACGCTTTCGTTCCTCGTAACGCGTCACGGCGTCGCGCTCGCGCGGTTCTCGATTTTCGCCTGAATCACTTCGCGAACGTTTGGGCGTTAGGCCGTTGGGGACCAGGGGAGGATCGATTTCGGGGAACTCGTAGGCGTTGATTTCCGGATCGATTTCGACCACGATGCTGTCGGCCCGGTAGTGCGGTCGATCGGGGTCGAACGCTTCAACAGGCGGCTCGTCGCGGGAAACGTCCTTCCTCATCGCGGCCTGAAACGCGGCTTCTTCTTGGGCTTCTTGCCGCCGAATGATTTCGTTGAGCGTGGCCGATTGCGGCCGAGGCGTTCGTTTCGGAGGGGCCATCTTCGGCGGCCAGAATTTCTTGGAAGTCGACTCGTTGGCAGGCTCTTCCTGCAAGACCATCAACACTTCTCCGCAGCAAGGGCAGAGAAGCCGGTTCCCATCGCGCACGGCAACCTGCGGAGCGTGCGCGGATGCGTTCGCTCCATGTTTTTCAGGTTGTGGTGCGTGTTGATGGGACATGACGTTTGAGTGTGTTGAAGGTGTTAGGGACGAGAAAAACGAATGGTGAACGTTTGGTATCACCCTTGGATTCGAGTTCTTCCGAGCCCCAACGGGGCGGCAGAATCATGAATGACACATAGGTTCTGTCGCCCTTTCAGGGCTTGGTTTTTTCTGATCACCTACCAGGGGCTAACGCCCCTGGCTATTCTCTGTCGCCCCGTTGGGGCTGAGAGGGCGTGCCCACGCGGATGCGGGCTTGGCACCCGGAAGCAAGATAGCTTCATCGGGTGTACGTGCAATTTAGAGGACTAGCGCTTCAGTGAGATAGTGCGCGCGGGAAAAATTTTTTTGACCACGGATTACGCGGATATCACGGATGGGAATGAATCGAGAACGGGTACCAACGTCGCACTGCCGGGGGCGGCAGTGGCACCCACATACCATTTCTCTTCTATCCGTGTTTATCCGTGTCATCCGTGGTTGGTCTTCTCTTTTTGCATTTGAGAAGTTGGTACCCGGTTTGCCCTTCACCCTGGCTCTCTTCCCTTCGGGGCCGGGGCTTGTGCTTTCGTCGTTCGTAAACAATCAGCCCCACCAGCTGGCCCTTCGGGGTTGTTCTGCCTGTACCGAAAGGTGGGGTTGGTTGCGTGGCAGCGGTTGTCGGTGCGATCGACATTCTGTTGATCGCTGCCCCCTCAAAAGCACGATGCCTGAGAACATGATTCTACGCGTTATGCCCGCTAGCACTTTCACGACGCTAGCACCGCATAGACGGAACGAATCGGCTGGTCCGTGTAAAAGCCCGAGCCAGTTAACGAAGCATTACCTTTTGAGCATGGAAAAGCTCACCGGTTGTGGCGGTGGCTGAAAGGAATTCAGAAATGAAATTGCGTCACACGCTCGTTGCGATGTTTGCCTGGTTCACGGCGACGTCCGCACTGTATGCCCAAACGGATAACATCTTCCGACCGGTTTATCTTGCTCAAGACCCGGTGATGGCACCGATGTCGTTCGAGAAGCTCGACAACCTGACCAACGCCGAGCATTACCCGGCTACCGCCGGCAGTGCGGCATGCGGCCCGGCTTGCGGTTACTGCCGCGCCGGCTGGCGGATGGGCGTGGAAGCCACGTTCCTGGCCCCGATGGGAGGCAACCAGGCCAGTTGGACCTTCGTCAACACAACGACTTCCATCACCGATAGCTTTTCGACCGATGCCCACGGCATTGACGGAATCGTGCCGGCACCGCGCCTGTGGGTTGGCTACGTCTGCGACAACGGCTGGGGCGTGCAGTTTCGCTACTGGGAACTGAACACCAGCTCGAACTACGCGGATCCTTACTTCCTGACCGGCGACACGTTCGGCTTCGCCTCCGGCACGAACCTTGAAATGTTCGCTCTCGACCTGGAACTGGTCAAAGAGTTTTGCATCGGCGACTGGCACATGGTCGGCACGTTCGGCTATCGACACGCTCAGCGCGATTTGAACGAAACGATTGGATTCAACGGCAACATTGCCCGGCCAGGCGGCTTGGGTGGCGGCAACGACATCTTCGCTGGTACCGCTTCGGGCATTTCCAACTTTGAAGGAGACGGCCTGACGTTCTCGCTGTCGGGCTACCGCTGTGCGGACTGCTGCTGTGGACTGCAGTGGTTCTGGAACGCTCGCGGCTCGGTCCTGTTTGGCGACACCTACGCCGGTGCTTTGACGCACGCTCAAATGATCAGCCCAGGCGGCGACGCCAACCAAACCAACGGCGGCTTTGCTGGCGACAGCGATACGATGTTCATCGCCGAGTTCCAGGTAGGTGCCCAGTGGAGCACGCCACTGAAGTGCATGGGTGGCCGCTTCTTCGCTCGCGGGGCCTTTGAATATCAGCACTGGGGTGAGCTGGGAGCAGCGGCCGGTGCCACTTCGACCGTGGGTGAAATCAATGTCGGCGAGTTGACCATGAACGCGTTGGCTCCGTCCGATTCGCTCGACCTGGTCGGTTTCGCCATCTCGACGGGAATCGTTTGGTAACGCGGCACATTAGGCACACATAAGGTTCCCTAGCATGGAAGTTTCAAAGCCTGCAAAGCTCGCTTCCCGAAGGATCGACACGATGATGCGAACACACCTGACACGCCCTCGGCACAACTGGCTGGCCCATTGCCTTCGCTCGGCATTGATCGCCGGGGCAGCCGTGTTCATCGGGCAGGCCTCGACCGCCAGCGCGCAGTGGGACTACGGCTCGTCCAATAGCTTCCGCATCGACGAACCCCTGTTCGTCGCGTCCGACTTCGAGGACGACTCGCTCGTTTGGCGCTACGGCACCAATTCGATCATGCCGGTATCGGCGCTGCAGGAAGAGCCTGGTGCGTTACCGCCGCCTCTTCCGCTGATTCCAGAAAATGGCAAGGTCGAACTGGTCGAGCCGCCGGTCAGCCAAGATCAGGAATATGGCGAGCCGCTGGAAGACTTCAACGTTCAGTTTCTACGTACCGCCAGCGTCCTTTTGGATCCCGGCCAATGGCAGATGGACGTCGGGCTGGTTTACGCCAAAGCCGACTACGATTTCCCGATCACCCTGAGCCCTTCCGGCGTTGGCCGGGCCGACCTCAAGCGTCGCTCGCTGTTCGTGCCGTTCGCGCTGCGATACGGTCTGACCGATCGCATTCAACTTTCCGGCAGCCTGCCGATCGGCTGGGCGCATCAAGAGTATTCGTCGCTGGGTCTGTTCGATCAGAACACCGACAGCGGCGGCATCGGCGACCTGGAACTGGGCGTGAACCTGTTATGCCGCGAAGGGTGCTACGGCTATTCGCCGGACGTCATCCTCAGCTTTGGATTGACCGCCCCAACCGGTGATGCCGAATACGCCGTCAACGGGCTGACCCAGGCCACGCTGGCCAACGGCGTGTGGGCTCCGTCGGTTCAACTGCTGATGATTCAGCGTTATGATCCGATCATTTACTTTTACGGCCTCGGCTACCGCTATCAGGCCAAGCGTGAATTCAACGACCGCGACGTCTTCTACGGTCACCAGTTCACGTACAACTTCGGCGTTGGTTTCGCGGTGAACGATCGCATCACGCTGAGTACCGCCTTCCTGGGGCTTTATCAAACCGAAACCCAGCTCGATGGCCTGGGCGTGCCTGGCTCGATGCGGGAACTGATGCGACTTCGTTTCGCCGCGACCACGTATCGCTGCGGTCGAATCGTCGAACCGTTTGCTGAAATCGGCATGTCCGATGACGCGGCGGATGCCGTAGTCGGTATCGTCTGGACGTTGTAATCATCGCTGGAGAAACTCCTTTGAGTTACCCAAGGATCCAATCGCTGATCGTACCGGTTATCGCCGTTGGCGTCGTCATGACGCTGGCCGCAGCCGCCTCGGCCCAGACCCGGTATCAGTATGGGCCGCCGGTTCGCACGGCGGACAACAACGTTCAGGCCTACGCCCGGACGTGGACGGCGATCCGCGATCAGAACATCGTCAAGCAGCAGCGCGACTACTCGTGCGGCGCCGCCGCGCTGGCCACCATTTGCCGTTACTACTGGGGCGACCCCGTCACCGAGAACCAGGTGCTCGACGTCATCGAAAAACAACTGACGCGGGAAGAGCTACAGGAACGCTTTCAAAACGGGCTGGCTATTTCCGACCTGCGACTGACGGCGGTGAAGCTCGGGTACCTTTCGACCATTGGCCGCTTGAGCATGTCGGAACTGGCCGACGTGAAGGTCCCATTGATCGTGGCGATTCGCCTGGAAGAAACGAACCACTTTGTCGTACTTCGCGACATGGCCAACGGCTGGGTGTTTCTCGCGGACCCGGCACGCGGCAATCTGCGGATCCCGCAATTCGAGTTCGAACGAATCTGGATCGAGAACGCGGTGCTGGTGGTGGCCAAGCAGGGGAAGACGAAGTCGGATGTGTCACAATTGGGAGTGCGACACGAAGAGATGGCCCGCGGCTGGCTCGACGATCAGATCATCCGAACCTTCCCCGAAAAACCGTTCCGACTGCCGTTCCCCGCGTACCCTTAGTCTTGGCGGGAACATCAAGAAATAGAAAACGGCCGCGTCGAGATACTCCGACGCGGCCGTTTTTTGTTTGGCTGTTGGCCAGTCGCTTAGCGACCAGCGAAGGCCCACGAGCTACCCGTGGCATAGGTGCCCAGGCTAATCGTGTTGCTGTAAACTGGAATGTTGAACGGGCCGGTGACGGTTTGGTTGTAGATAATACCGGTCTGGCTGCTGTTGCCACCAGCGGCGAAGTCGATGCCTGGACCGAAGTCGCCAGCACCGTAAACGGTGGTCTGCGAGCTACCCAGGAAACGGGACGTGCCAAAACCGAAGGCAATCGCGAAGGTACCACGTACGTTCTTGCCTTCTTCGTCGCTCATGACGCTCAGACCCGACAGGCCCATCGAGGCCAGGGTGGCTTGATCGACGTTACCGTTTGGTTCGGCGGCACCAGCGTCCGAAACCAAAGCGAAAGAAGTGAGAGCAACCGCCAACAGACATGCCAAAGCTTTCATCGTGTTTCTCCATCGAAACAAAAATTTGAGACAGATTCAGGCACGGCCCCACCGCTTGAGGCCCCCCCTGAGTGACTGAAAAAGTGCTGCATTAGTCCCGATTGTAGTTACGGGTATAGATATCTCGATGGGATAAAATAGAGGAATTACCCAGATTTTGGGGATTAAAGAGAGGTTAACGGCGGGGGAAGATAGCACCGCGTACCGATGCATAATGCCACCTGAAGATTCGTGGCATGTTGTTACGGGCACACAACTTAGTGCCCGCTGGTTCAGGACTGGAGTGAAGAAATCAGTCGCTGAAACCGGCAGTCCATGTGACTGCGTTGAGTCCTAGAGTAATTGCCAGCTGGCACATCTCAAGGGTTGGTGGAAGAAAAGTTGGCTTGGTCAGAGTCAGAATGCCATCGGCTGCTGGCGACACCTCTGTGTGCCACTAGCTTGCGACCGGCCAGTGCATTGCGGTCTCCACCGCTAATCAATTGTCTCCTGAACCACCGCGCCGTTAGTTGATAAGAAATAGTATCTGACGAAACGTCGAAAACGACAGCAAGTGCAAGTGGGATTGGCCCTAGAGCCGAAGTCTGCTTGCCAAATGATAGCCGTTTAGAGTTGTCAGAGCAGTGTGGCATACAGAGGTTTTCGTCCTCCCAAGTGACGCTCTTCCCGTCTCCTCATTGATTATGCTATGTCGCGCCAATAGTCCCCTGTATAACTCTTGCTGCCTCCTCATAACGTTCTTAGTAAAGGTCATCTGCGGGCCCTCAATCCGAATGCACCAATAGCTCTAAACATGAAAGCAGAGGGTTAATGCAACTTGCAAATCAAAAGCAAACGCTCGTGGATGCATTGATGGATGCATTCCGACGCCCTGCCGAACTGGAAATGGTGGTCTCGAACGCTGACTTAGGAACACGCTTCGTCAACTTTCTTGCGGCTCCCGGAACGACCTACGACCAAGCGGTCTTCAATCTTGTTGACTGGGTGGAGTCTAGAAACCTGGTGATACGATTCCTTCAGGCCGCCATACAGGCAAACAGCGGGAATCCTAAACTTCAGGCTTTCTACAGACAGTTCCTAGATTTATCAGATCGCTACAACCTACTTTCTCCAAATCTTGCCATTGAATCAGCTGAGGCTATTGTCCTACCGAACGTTACGATTGAACAAGTGGGGCAATGGTTAGATCGCATGAATACGATGCGCAGGGCGATTTGTAGAATCGAACCCCAGCCGGAATCTCAGTCGATCGAAGGATACGGTACTGGTTTTCTGGTGGCCCCAAACATCGTGATGACCTGTTTTCATGTCGTGAGTTCCTTTTGGAGCGATCCCTCGCGAGCAAACAACGTAAGGATCCGCTTCGACTACGAACGCGGTCTCGACGGCTCTATCAGTCGAGGAACGGAAGTCGCCTTATTGACAACACCCGCTCATGTCGAAGCCCCATTTCCCTGGCAATGTTTTTCAAGTCCAACGTCGAAACTCGACATTGCACTCCTTCGACTGTCGTCTCTGGTTGAATCAAAAGAGTTGGAAGGAACGCCACGCGAGCCCCTGAAACTAGTGCCAAGGCAATTTCGCTCCGGAGACCCGATTCTGATTCTTCAGCATCCTATGGGAACGACGCAGGGCCTTGCATTTGGTGCTGTGAACCAGGTCAGTTCAGAGACTCAAGTTCTTTATGATGTCAACACGCAGCCAGGTTCATCGGGGTCTCCGTGCCTCACTCAGGACCTCAAGGTGACAGGCATTCACCGCTGTCATGCCGGTATTGCCAATGGAGGAGTGCCTTTCACGGCTGTTTTGCCCGACCTGCAGATGAACTTGCCAGAGGCTACCTCTCTAGGATTATTAGGAAATACTTAACCAACGATATTGTCGTGTGGACTTCTGATTCGATCGTGACGGAAACCCAATGACCGATAAGTTGCTTTTTGATCGTCTGATGGCGACAGTCAGGACAAAGTCTGAACTGGAAAGACTCGTGGGTTTGTACCTGGACGAAAGACTTGCTTCCATCACGAACGGGGACAATCTAGCGGACGACATATTTCGCCTGATCGACTGGGGCGAGGCGAAGGGACGATTAGCCGATATCCATAAAATGGCAGCGGCGGCGCAGCAACATGCGAACAAAGACGACTTCTTGGGGCGTATGCCTACATCGGAACTTGCGGTTGAACTGGAAGGCTCGGAAGAGGAACTTGTTTCGCGTCACAAAGAATGGATCGAGGCGAGGAAGCAAGCTGAGTACCGCAAACACGATCTTCACGGTCGTACCCTCGCAGGGAGGTTTCTGGTCAATAAGTTCATCGGTGCCGGTGGTGTCGGGAGCGTTTGGAGTGCATACGATACGGCTCGACGAAAGATGGCGGCGATCAAGACGCTCCACTACCATATTTCGTCCGTAATCATGAAGGATCGCTTCTTTCGTGGAGCACGCGTGATGTCCAACCTCAATCACGCGAACATTGTCAAGATTTTGGAGCCCTTTGGTTCCGAAGATGACCTAAGTTTTTTTGCGATGGAATTAATAGACGGACCCAACTTCGAGTCATCGGTCCGTCAACAACTTATCTCAGCGGAAGATGCGATGGTGGGGATCATACGCGTCTCCAAGGCGCTACATTACGCACATTCGCTGGGTTATGTACACCGTGACGTCAAACCTGCCAACATCCTCATCGACGAGGCCACGAAGGAATTCAAACTTACCGACTTCGACCTTGTCAAGTGCGACGATTCAGCGGGTTTCACACTAACGGGCGGGCTCGGAACGTGGGTTTACTCGGCGCCCGAGGCGAAAGTTGCCGGACGAGATGCCGACTTGCGAGCTGATATCTTTTCACTCGGCATGACAGCGGTATTCGTGATTCTGGGAAAAGAACCACCGCCATTGGCTGCTTATGATCCGGCCGCATTTCTCGAAACCCTCCCTTGCAGCGAGGCCGTCCGAAGCGTACTCGAGAAGAGCCTTGAATTAAGCGCAGACTTACGTTTTTCGACGGCCGAGGAGTTTGCCGAGGCTCTTGAGATCGCTCTCTCCGACAAAGAAGCGCCAGGCGTCAACGTTGAAGCGAAGCAAGCGCTCAATCGTCTTCCGAAGAACGCTCTGTTGACTCTCATCAATATTGAATCACAGCTGGAGGCAAACGATTTCAACATCTCCGAGAGCCTAGCTCACATGAAAGCAGCCTTTTGGGAAATCGGCAAAACACTCGTCGTAATTAACGCGTACGTGTGGGACGCAAAGGGAGAGTTGACTCGTTCTGCGAGCACGGAAGAACGAGAAAGTGACATTCCGATTGACGATACCGTTCAACGTCGAGTACGCGATGAGGGAGAAGTACTGTTAACATCGCCCAATACGGCCAGTTCGCTTTTCGACGGACGCATCCTCTATCTTCCGATCGCAGAGTCCTTCGGATTCTCACATGGGCTAGTTCAAATATACAAGGTGACTCTCCAGAGGTTTAAGCCCTCGGAGGTTGCCGTCGCCCAACGCCTATGTAAGGCATTGGTAAATCGTGCTGTCGCCAGTTCATCCATCCAACTAGCGAGAGATCGAAGTCTAGCCGCTCAGACCAGGGATGTCATGCTTGCATCCACATTTCCGACAATACTGGGATACGATATTGCTTGTATTCAAGTAAAAGCGGGAGTCTATTTAGGGGAGTACTGCGAGGGAATTCCGTTGCCGTCCGGCGAAAGCCTCTTCGTCATTGCGGAAGCATTAAGACATTATTCTTCAAGTCTCGCGGAACTAGCATTCCTCCGTGGTTTCGTCACATCGTTTCATCGTGAAAACGTAGATCTGGCGGCAGAATTAGCTGAATTCAACAATCGATTTACTAAGATAACGGACGAGGATAGATTTCTGGTGGTCCTATTCATGTTGATTGATCCCAAACTCGGCAAGGTGACAATAGCAAATGCTGGTCATGGCCCGCCGTTTCTTCAGCGGCCAAATCAAAGAGCTTCTCCTGTTGGTGAAGAGGGAATAGGCTTGCCTTTAGGAATTGTGGAGGACATGGAATATGATCTGACTGAAGTCATGATGCAGTTGGGAGACAAGTTGATCTTGATCTCGGATGGGGTTAACGAGGCAATGAACTCAGCTGGTGATATGTACGGTTACGATCGACTTTTCGATAGACTGAGTCACCTGGAGGGAAGTTCCCAAAGCATTTGCGAGGGAATTTTATCGGACATAAACAAGTTCCGTGCCGGTGCTGAACTCTATGACGACATAACCATTGTCGTGCTTCAAAGAGAATCTTAATTGGGTTTTGCAGAGCCAAGAGAGCGAGGGGCAGCTTTCCTACCAGGGCTCTCGCCCCTGGCGATTATCTGCCGCCCTTTCAGGGCTTCGGATGTGGCTGCATAGCACTTTTGACCGGTGATAACTCTGCGTGCCACCCAACCGGTCGCTAGAGGCCGCGGCCTCACGCTAACACCAACGCACCGGGTTACCCGTCTCGACCGATGCCTGAAAGATCTTCCGCAGCGCCGTCACGATGAAATCGAAGTCGGTTACCGGCCAGGGGCGCTGCTCGACGTGTAGCTCTTCCGGGTACTCAAACCGATGCTGTCCCTGGTCGTTTGTCCAGTTGCCATCTTCCCACGGGATGGCCTTTCCGGCGATGGCCAGGCGGGACGCGTAGATCTCTCCGGTATCGAGGTTCTTCCAGCAGATCGTATCGCTGTCGCCGGTGATCTTTTCGCCATCTTGGCGGTACTGCCGGAAATGGGTTGCTCGAAACAAGTCTTCGCCGGATTCGCGTGCGACGGCAAAGAACTCGAACTCGCTCAGGCCTGCGTCGAATCCCAGGCTGCCGGCCAGGACCACGATTCCATCATAGGCCGCGACGTACTCCCACAAAACTTCGCCGGTGCGGGAATCGACCAGGACCGTCTTGATGCCCACGACTCCCTGCGAGACGAAATGGTCCAACTCAGGCAGTGCCTGAGCGCACTTCGCGGAATCCATCAGCCCGCCGTTGCCATTGGGAAGCTGATCCTGCAGCACCGGGAAGAACTCCCAGCCGATTTCACCCAATGCTTCTTGAAACTGGCGGTAACCTCCCCAGTTGCTGATGCGCTCGTCCCCGTATTCCATCTGCTCGTGCGCGCAGCAGTCCTGTTGCCACTGGTAAAGCTGGTGCCAGTTGTCGTCCGAGTCATGCCCCGGCTTTAGGTGCAAGTAACCTTCTTCGTCGATCTCCAACCAATCGCGCGGAAAGGGAGGGGACGTCGTCTTGCCGTCTCGAAAACAATTACACATTACGGTCGCATCGAGGCCCATTGGTTCCCCCTTTCTCCTAGTTCCATTAAAAGCACTCGCCACAACCAGCGGCAAGCCACTTGGAGAATAGACGCGGTTTGCTCGACAAAGTTCACCTCGCGGTGTGGCACCCAGTCGGAACGAGACGTTTCCGACTCGTCCGCACTAAGATGTGCGCAATCATTGTTGATTTGGTTCCAAGACCAATGTCTAATATGCGCGATTATAACTGCGATATGCGTAAGCATATCCATGACTCCGCATCACATTTTGGGGGATGAATTGATGGCGAGTGCAAACATCACGTTGAACGCGCGAAAGAATTGTCCGCGGGCTCCTCACCAAGGCTGTTGGGGAAGTACGGCCTTTGGCTTTTTGAAATTCGGCAGTCACACGGTACCGGTAACCGCCAGCGGTAATCGGTCGTACAACATGGACGTCACCCTGAAAGCGAGCGATTGTTACCTGAACAAGCGATCGACGGAATTCAATGTGGATATGCCCTATGCCGTCGGGCCGATCGAATGGAAGACGGGCGTCTACGTGCACCAATACCCCATGATGTGCTCGGCGGGTTGCATTCACTTGAACCCAGGCGACGCCCGTGCGTTTCACGATTGGGTCAAACAAAACGCGCCCGTACGACTGATCGTGAAAAGCACGTTTTAGAAAGGGAAGACCGGGTTGAGACGATTACTGGCAACATCAATCGTCACGAAGCTTAGGCCGAATTCTGCCTGACCTAGCTCGCTATACCAATCCAAACCACAGCAACTACGCCACCTTCAGCCAGTCGATGCTGCAATACGAACAGCAACTCGAACGATCGTTAACGGCCGTGGCTGAAGAGTTGGGATTGAAGGGCGACTGACTCAGCAACCGGCCACTCGACCACGCGCCAGGGTGCCATGACCTCGTCTGCACGGGCATGGCTTGGAGGTTCAAACTCTGTTGTCGAACGCGTACCTGTTTGTCAATCAACGAGAAACCAGTGGAATCCAGAGTTTTTGTCCTTCGTCAGTGCGCCCCTCCTAAATAACAAGATGACAGAAACGTCAATAGGTAGCGTTTCCGAAATTCAAGGCAACTAAGAACTTGAACCGAAGAAATAAGTTGCACGTTAAGACGGCAAATGCCCATCACTGTGGTGCCGGTACCGTAAATCGATCGATAATGTCACTATCGATATCGAGTGAAACCGCTCCAACGTCGCCCAACAATTCAATCTCCTCGAATTTGCCTGCCTCAAGATCGTCTAAGGAGCGGCGATAAACAAGATCGCTCGTCCCATCGGGTCGAAAGCAGCGCAGTATCAAGGAGTTTGAGTCATCTCGTACTAGCTCCACTCGATCAACGCACCACCGCTGATCGGGGCCGGCCGGCACCAGTACCCATGCACGTGTCGTAGTGCCGGTTGCTTTCCATTTGAAAGTCGGAGTCCACATCGGCGCGTGAGCTTCTCCGACGACATGCCAGCCTTGAATGTGGGGCTCGGTCTGACCATGAATGAGTTCAACATCAAGTCCCTCTGTGACCACGGGCATGACGCGGAGCGCTGCACCGGCATCCCAGCACTGAACAATCTTTGACACTTCGTCTACTAGGCTGGCGTGGTTTCGTCGGCTATGAAACAGCGCCTCGTACTGATGCTCTTTCTGATCGGCTGGCTGGACTGTATCGAACACAACCCAGTACGAAGTCTCAGGCGGCTTGGCTCCCTTGATGAAGATTACCTGCCGGGTTTGCTTTCCTTCCACATGTTGACCCGGCGGAAACCAGCCATGGGAATGAAACCCTTCGGCGTAGTCGTAACGCTCGGTCGTCATCCAACGCCGTTGCTCGGGAACATGTCCGTCGATCTCATATCTCGGGTAGGTTCGAGCTTGGACGCCTCCATCGACAAGTATGGTGTTGTAGCCCCGAGTCGATCCTGTATAGGCTGCGAAGGGGCCGCCTGAGTAGGAGCCGCGTCCGCCGCTGGCAAGAAGCTGTTGTCCGCCGTAGTCGACATAGATGTTGAGCTTATCCTCTTTGCCGTGACTAGCACCGACGGGGCCTGCATCCATGAAAAGATAGCGATGGTTGGGGCCCCAACCGGTCCTCATCACGAAGTGGCCGGCGTTTGGAAAATAGATAGAGCGATAATCAGGTGCGTTCCCTTCTTCTCCTTTCGTCGCCATCCACAAAAAGTCGTTCCGATGCGGAAAGAGCTTGTAAGCGCGGCTCATGTGATCATCGATCATGCCCCAAGAACTGTCATTCAGATCAATCTGACCCTGGTTCGGTCGGGAAAGCGCGATGGGATGTCGGTACGCGAGTTCGAGGGTGTCCAGAAATTGCTGCGGAACTTCTCGCCCCACGCGACGGTACAGAGCAATCATGTTCTCCATCGCCATGAGCGAAGCCCAATTGTAGCCTGTGCTGAGGCTGACATGACTCCCATCTTCGTGGAACTGAACCTTGAGCACCTCTTGCCAACGCCGCACAGCCTCCTCCTCCCAACGCTTTGACTCTTTGAACTCGGGAAGCATCAAGGCCGTCTGCAACATGGCGACACAGATGTGGGCTCCGCCATCATCATGAGCGGCAAAGCTGCTGGGGTTCATAATCAGTCGGCACTGGCGAATGAAACCCAGAAGCATGTGATAGTGCGCTTGGTCCGAAAAATCTGGCGATTTGCGAAACTCATCGTAGGCAGGCCACCAGGTCATTTCACAACGACGGCCAATGTTGCTCGTATTGAGATAGCCCAACTTGAACGTCGTTCCGTCCATCCAGTTCAGTTTGCCAATGTCGGGATTGCGAGGATGTAGAAATGGCTCGCGAGCGACCCAGTCTTGTACCTCGCGCGAGAAGCGCTGAGCGTACCGCTTGTCTTGGGTTTCGGAATATGCCTTGGCCAAAGATACCCAGTGAAAATGCCGCGTGAGGTGCCCGCTGCAGAGGTCCCAGCGGATCGTGCCATCGGCATCGACAAAATGCTGCGTGTTGCCTGCGCCGTCAACGTAAGTTTTCGAGAAAGTATGAAATGGACCCAGCGTGCCGTAGCGATCTTCGAGGACGGCGTCGGCAACTTCTCGATAGTTGGTGCCGCAATACTCTGGCTTGAACCCTGGCCCTAAGGGCGTCTCACGAGTCCGCAGGTGTTCCAGCAGCAATTGTCCGGCTTGGTTTCGATCACCGCGGTGAATGGCTTCAGCAACTTGCTTCAACGCCGGATGGTTCAAATCAAGCGCATCCAACACGATGTCCCGCGCCGATATTTGAGTAAACGAATCTAAGTCATCGACCGCCCTAACGGTTAGTTGGCGGAAGGTTGCTGTGTTCTGACGAGATTCGTTCCCGCCTGTTATGGCATAGAATCCAATATGGCCAGGGCTTAGTTTCCGTTTCAGTTTAAACTCATAGACAGGGCGATCAAAGTACTCGAAGTAGAAACGCAATCGCGATCCATCGTCTTCCCGGGAACACAAAACCCGTAACTTGTAGTCACCCGGGTGCGGCGTGAATTCCCACGGTTTCTGATATTGGCGATTGTCAACCCAACCAGGAGGCTTGGGCGACGGTTCACGACGCGGTTCGTTGATGCCGTCAATCCAGATATCCCAAAACCCGCGTCGATCCCCCTCCCTCAACTCGAATCGAATACTTTTCGAATGAGTCAGTGGATCATCCTCTGATGAATCAAGACCGATTGCAAAGCCGGCGATGCACTGAAGGTCACCTTCGGGCATCGCCGTTGCATCAATACGGACATCCACCGCAAAGGTCTCAAGATCTCGAAACTTCTGTCGAAATACCAATCCCTGCTGCTTAGTCGGGGAGGCTGCGACGGTGGTCAAGCTAGTCTCTGCCCAACTGCTGGGAGTCTCAGCACAAGTAACCCCTTCTGCCCAAGGCTCAAACAGCAGAATGAGAAAGACAGCGAAAACAGGATGAACATTCACGACAGACTACTTCTGACAACGTGCTTCTTATCAAGGAAACCGAACAAGCCGACATTCTAGCTTGGCAGAATGCTCTGTACCATTTTTCAAGCGCTCGGCTCGGTGACATTGGCGACCGGTGACGCCACTTCACCGATTAACCTCGCGCGGCGATCGGCGCCGAGGCCAGTTGCCGGGGGTGAGGGTCTACCGCGCGTGCTGGCAGGGAAGTCAGCACGACGCAGATCGTCTCGGTGGCGGGATCGGCCCAGGCCAGCGTTCCGGTTGAGCCGGTATGGCCGAACGTTTCGTCCGAACAGCCGTCGCCCCCAAGCTGAGGGCCAACGTCAAACCCAATGCCGCGTGGCTTGAGCCCGGCGGGGTTTTGATTGGTTCGCACCAGTCTGGCGGTCTCTGGCTTGAGCACCGTACCCCTTTCGAAGAGATACTCCGACAAGAACTTCGCCACGTCGGGCGCCGAACAATGGGTCGTTCCCCAAGGGGCACCCAGCTTGCGCCAGTAGAGACTGTTCCAGTCCCAACTCTTGGCCGTTGGATCGCCGCTGCCTGCTTCCGGCGCGGCGAATTCGGTTTGAGCTGGTACCATGTCGTCGAGCGAGAACCGCCCGAGCCCTTGGGCCGAGCGTTCCATTTTCAGCGGCCTGAAAACGGTCTCTTCGACGAGCGAAAGAATATCCTTCCCGCTAAGTTTCTCGGCAATGTGGGTCGCCAGCAGAATGCCCATGCTCGAATATTGGTAGCGGGTGCCAGGCGCAAACGAAAGGGGCGCTTGCTGCGCATGCTCGACGAACTTCGTAAGTTTTGCATGGCTGCGGCGCAGCTCGGCGTTGTTGGCCAATTGATCTGGCAGGCCGGAGGTGTGCGTCAAGACATGACGCAGCGTGACGTTTTCTCTACCCTCGCCGGTGAACTTCGGCAGGTACTTGCTGAGCTTATCGCTGAGTTGAAACTCATTTTGATCGTACAGTCGCATCAGCGCGGTGACGCAAATCGGCTTCGATATCGAGCCGAGCAGGAACATGGAATCGTTCGTCGTCGAAGCGCCATAAGCGCGCGTCACGGCGCTACCCTTTTGCAAAACATGCAGCGTCGCCGACTTTACTTGACCGCTGGCCGTTGCCTGTTGCAATACCTTGTCGGCTTCCTCCCAACCATTGGGCTGGTCCGCTGCGCAGACTTTCGCACTCAATCCCACAGCTAAGCTCCATTGAAGAAAATGACGACGGTTCACGAGGCAGGCTCTCTTGAAAGGTAGTAGTAGAGACCGAAAGGGGGAGGAGAGGGGATAGGCTCGTTCTACCATCTGAATGATCACGCCGCAATTTAGTGCAGCGCTGTTCGAGAAAACAGACTCTAGCCGCCACAAAGAATTACGCCTAATGGTGCTGACCCAATTCTTTGGTGGACTTGCGTCTTCTACAGAGCCGTCCTGATGCCTTTTCTCTTCTATTCTCGTTATTCACTGTCGTCATCCATTACTTCAATAGGTCCCATTAACTTTTCAAAACGAGCAAAATCCTCTTCCCTCAATTCTGTCGACTCATCTTTAGCTTGAATCCACTGCTCCCACTTTTCATAATCATCGCCGAAATCCTGGCCCGTATGAAACTTCAGAAGCTCATAGGCTCTATGTACCGGACGGTATGTTCTATGATTTGGTGGAATTTCACCTTTTAAATTCTTTAGTAATCCGTCTAATAGCTTCAAGCGAGGCATAGTACACACGTCCATACTTTTTCTTAAAAACGATTAACCAACCTATTGCGTATTTCAAACCTTCGGTGAAGAAAAGGGGACGCGGGTGGCTCTGTAGAAAACTACAGAAATAGTTTGACCCGCTAGCGGAGTTTCTAACGTAGCAGCTCTTGATGAGCGTTACGAGTAAATCTCCGTTGGATGTCTTGGTTACCGCTTGGGCCGTCGCTGAGCGAGCGTTGCCAGCGTATCGCCATGTGAACAGTCCGAAGAAGTTCACGCAGCATCAACTGTTTGCTTGCCTGGTGCTGAAGAACTTTCAGCGGCTTGATTATCGCGGCATCACCGAACAGCTTTTCGACTGTCCATCGCTGACCGAAGCGATCGAACTCGACTACATTCCCCACTACAAGCCGCTGCAGAAAGCAGCCCAACGATTGCTGGCCTGCGAAGAAGTTCAGTCGCTGCTAGACGAGACGGTGGCGATGCAGATGGGGCGTCGCAAGCGGGTGCCGGATGCGGCGATCGATTCGACCGGGCTTGAAGCAACGTGTGCCAGCGCTTACTTCGTGCGACGCCGGAAAACGAAGGACAGCCCTTGGAAAACAGTCGTTTATCAGCGATACCCCAAGCTCAGTCTGGTGAGCGATGTCCGCACGCACTTCATTCTCGCGTATCGCGTCGGCAACGGACCGCGGCCTGATGTGGACGAGTTCCAAGGGCTGATTGATCAGGCATCCAAACGAGTTCGCCTGCATCGCATCTTGGCCGACGCTGGCTACGACAGCGAACCGAATCACCAGTTCGCACGCGACAAGTTTCGCTTGCGAACCATCATACCGGCCAAGCACGGTCGCCCAACCGACAAGCCAGCCAGCGGCCGATATCGCAGACTGATGCAACTCCGCTTCGATGCCAACACGTACCGCCAACGAAGCCAAGTCGAAACCGTGATGAGCATGATCAAACGCCGCCAAGGCAACTTCGTCCGAGGCAAAACGGATCATGCCCGTCACAAAGAATTACAGCTGATGGTGCTGACCCACAATGTTATGATTCTCTGGTGGGCTTGAGTTTTCTGCAGAGCCGGACGGGGGTCACTTATGTCTTTCGATAGACACCCCAAACGCATCTTTCCAATACCCTAGTTCCAGGGGCTTGCACCCCTGGCTATTACCTGCCGCCTTTTTGGGGCTTCGGCTGCGCCGGACAACCCTACATAACCTTCGCCACAACGAACGTCAGATCATCATCCTGCGAGCCAGCACCACGATAACCGACCAATGCCTGGCGGATGATTTGGCTGATTTCTTCGGCGGTCTTATCCGCGTTGGCGCGGACCAGTTCTTCCAGCCGCTGTTTGCCGAACTGCTCGCCGGCTTCGTTCATCGTTTCTTCCAGGCCGTCGGTCGTGGCCAGGATGACGGTGCCGGGGTGGATGTTGGGCTGCCAGTACTCGGCATACTTTTCCCCTTCCATCAGCCCCAGCGGCAGTCCGCCGCCGTCGAGTACCGGGAACGTGTCTGTTTGGGGTGAATACACGATCGGTGGCCCGTGGCCGGCCGATGCCCAGCGGATGGTGTCCTTTTGGGCGGAAAGGGTGATCAGCAGCATCGTCATGAAACGCTCGCCGTTGGTATCGACCACCAGCATATCATTCAAGTGATTCAGGAAATCGGCCAGCGAGCCTGGCACCGCACAGCGGCTGCGCAAGATGCCGCGGGCAGTCGCCATCAACAGCGCCGCCGCCACGCCATGTCCCATCACGTCGCCGATGACCAGCACGGCCGTATCTTCGTCGGTGCCGCCGACGTCGAGAAAGTCGTAATAGTCGCCGCCGGTCTCGTCGCAGTAAGTGCTGTGGCCGGCGATGTCGAGCCCCTGAATCTGGGGCGACTCGGAAGGGAGCAGATTCCGCTGCACTTCCATGGCCAGCGAAAGGGACTTCTGCATGCGCAGGCGGTCTTGCAGCCCCTCGGCCATCTTGTTGATCTCGGCGGCCAGGTGCATGTACTCCGGGGCATGCTGAACGTCGAGCCGCGTCTCCAAATCGCCTTGGCCGATCCGCCGGACCGATTCCCCGATACTGGTCAGCGGCTGGACGAGCCAATGCGCGGCGAACAGCCCCAGCCCGACCGCCAACAAAACCGCTACCAGGCTGGTCATCCAGCTGCGGGCAAACTCGGCTTCGATGTCCCCCACAAAGTCTTGCTCCGGCACGATGGTCAGCAGTTGCCAATCGAGCCCGACTTCGTGGCCGACCGGCGACTGTTGCAAGTAATAGCTTTCGCCATCGCTTTTAATGAGGGAACGCGTCTCCCCGTTTAAACGATGGGACTTCAAGTATCGAGCAACGGCCGTGATCTTCGGATTATCCGACCCGGTCGTCGGCAGTTGGCTGCCTATGCTGGAAACCATTTCCGTCCTATCGGAAGTGGCCAGCAGTTTGCCATCCGACGAAAAGATGAACGCCATGCCGGTCTTGCCGATCTTCAGCTTGCCGAGGTAGCTGGAAAGATCGTTCAGCGAATAATCGGCATCGACGATCCCCAGCAGCGTGCGATCGGCATGATAGACGGGAATCCCGTAAGAGATGCCCAGCGTCGTTTCGGAGCCGCTGCCGCCGCCGACCCACACGTACGGATCGCTCCAGGAAGGCCGCTTCGCGTCGCGCGGCGTTTGAAACCAGGGGCGTGTTTCCAGGCGGAATTCAAACGAGTTACGCGTGTCGTGCAAGACTTCGCCGTCGCTGTTGAGCTTCCACTCTTCCATCATCTCGGACGACGAGTCGTCCTTGATCGCCCAATAGGTGCTGCCGTCGGCATAGCGGCTGACCCATACCGATCGCCCATCGGCGCTTCCCCATGATATCGCGCTGAGCATGTCGAACGTCCTCGACTCGTGCACGAAGGTCGGCCTCCAGGCAGCAAGATCGTCCGGCGGAAGGGCCTTGGTCAAAACCAGGTGCTTGTTGACCTGGCATACCTGGACCGGAATGGAAAGGACGTCGGCGATCTTTTCGGCCGTCGTACGGTGGATCTCGTCGATGCTTTGCTCGGCCAGCTGCGTAACGGCCTTCTGCGATTGCCGATTCCACGTCAGCGACAACCACACCCCCACAATCAGCACCGGAATACCAAACAACAGCGGAGCGAGAACTCGGATAGGAAGACGTGTAACAGACAAGATCACTATTCCATCTGATGAAGATGAGCACCGAACCGGCCTTCATCATAACGCATCAAAAACGCCAAAGCGCCCCAGGCGGAAAAAGCGATGAAAAGAAGGTGGGACGGATGGCACGGATAAAGGGCAGCGACTCGCTCCATCCCTAGGCCACCCCGATTTGTTGGGCGATTCGAGGGAAACGTCGTTCAGGAAACCTTCACCCTAGCCCTCTCCCTGCGAGGGAGAGGGGACAGGAATGGTGACTCTCCCATCTCCCCCCTACATCACCGCAAAGTAGTTATCGACGGCGTCGTCGAAGTACTCTTTGGTCAGCTCCAGCGGAGCGTTTTCGTATAGGCACATGTTGCGGACCTGCATCAGAAGGTCGCGCGGTTGGCAACAGCGGAAGGGGCGATTGACCTTTTTGTAGTGCGTTTCGATCAGGTAGTCGATCGCCGGCTCGTTGACCGTGAAGCCCATCAGCGGGCACATGATGTCGAACAACTGGCGGAACTCTTGTTCGGTCGGGTCGATCACTTCAATCTTGTACGGAATACGACGCAGAAACGCATCGTCGCACAGGTCGCGCGGTTCGAGGTTGGTCGAGAAGACGATCAACTGGTCGAAGGGCACCTGAATCTTCTTACCGCCCCGCATGTTCAGGAAGTCGTAACGCTTTTCCAGCGGCACGATCCAGCGGTTGAGTAGTTCGTCGGTGCTCATTCGCTGACGGCCAAAGTCGTCGATCACCAGCGTGCCGCAGTTGCTTTTCAGCTGCAGGGGAGCCTCGCTCACGCCGGTCGCTTGAATCGTGCTGATTTCCAGATTGTCCATGGTAAGTTCACCACCGACGATGATCGTGGGGCGTTTGATCCGCACCCAGCGGCGATCGATGCGGTGCTGCTGCATGATGCCGGGTCCATCTTCCAGCGGCACTTCGTCGTGCACCGCTGGATCGAAGACGCGGAGAATCTCGCCGTCGATGCCGATCGCGCGCGGAACCCAGATGTACTTGCCAAAGGCCCGCGTGACCCGTTCGGCGATACTCGTTTTACCGTTACCCGGCGCGCCGAAGAGAAACAGACCGCGGCCGCTGTTGATCGCCGGACCGAGCCGACGGAACATGGCCTTATTGATCAACAGATCTTCAAAAGCCCTTTCTAACGCTTGGACGCTGGGGGACTGACCTTCCAGCGACTGAGCGCGGACGCTGGCCACGTAATCGCGCAGCGCGACTGGCGCGGCTCCGTAATAAGTGCAGTGTTCGTTGTAACGCCGAGCCCGCTCCCGCCCGAGATCGGTCAGGTAGTAAACGTAGTCGCCGGCTTGTGCCGTGTCCTTGTAAACGACCAACTGGTCGTACTTCATCTTCCGCAGCGCCTCGTCCATCAGCAGAAACGGAATGCATAGCTGGGCGGCAATCTCGCGGCCGGAGGCCTCGCCGGCGGTGAGCAGATACTTCAAGCACAGCGCCTCGACGTCGGTTCCGGTCAGATGCGCCTCGCGGAGCGATTCTGGCTCGCGCGGATAGAACGGCATGTCGCCGTCCTCTTGCGTATGGATCGTCGGCTCGAGCGTCGCTTCGGCAGCACGGGCCGTCTCGGCAAACGCCCCTTCGTCGTCCGAGCCGCGGCTGGTCATGCTGTTGATGCGCGAGATCATCTCTTCCAGCGACTTGTCGCCCGAAGCTTGCGAGTCTTCCTCCGGCGAAATGGCCTCGATCAATTGCCAGGGATCGACGTCCCCAGATTCTGCCGCATCGTTACCTGCCAGTTGGGACAACAAATCTTTAAGGGGTTCGGACATAGGTGGTTTCTTCGTCGCGCGTGCACTGCCAGAGAGGTGAGAAAAGACGTTCCGAGGAAAGCCTAGGTCACGCATGGGAAGAATCAACTCGCTTGCGCGTCAAGGTCCACCCAGGCGTCATAACCCTCCCTACGGCTACCGTTTTGCCGCAGATCGGTGCTCAAAGCCCCCCAAAACGCCACAAGGTTCCCTGGAAGACAACTCCCGTCCATTTAGTTAAAATTGCGAGCATCTACCGATCTGCCTCAATAGATTCGCTTTAGAAAGAACGAGTACGATGACCGCAAAGTTCGATCCGTTCGGCGCTCGCGACGTGTTTTCCACCTCGGAAGGGGACCTGGGGATCTACCGCATTGGCAAGCTTCAGGAAGCTGGCCTGGGAGATATCGACAAGCTTCCTTTTTCGATCCGCGTCCTTCTGGAATCCGTGCTGCGAAACTGCGACGGCTACATCGTCTCGGAAGACGACGTCAAGACGCTGGCTGGTTGGAAAGCCGAAAGCCCAACCCCGAGCGAAGTCCCGTTCATGCCGGCCCGCGTGGTCCTGCAGGACTTCACCGGCGTGCCATGCGTGGTCGACCTGGCCGCCATGCGAAGCGCCATGCAGCGTCTCGGGGGAGATCCTGCCAAAATCAATCCGTTGATTCCGGTCGACCTGGTGATCGATCACTCGGTGCAGGTCGATGCGTTCGGTACCGCACAGGCCCTCGACCAGAACGTGGCCCTCGAATTCAAACGCAACAAGGAACGCTACGAGTTCCTTCGCTGGGGTCAGAAGTCGCTCAAGAACTTCCAAGCCATTCCACCGAACGTGGGCATCGTGCACCAGGTGAACCTCGAGTACCTGGCCAAGGGCGTCTTCGTTCGTGAGGACGAAAAAGGCAAGGTCTGCCTGCCTGACTCACTGGTCGGTACCGACAGTCACACCACCATGATCAACGGCCTGGGCGTTGTAGGCTGGGGCGTGGGTGGTATCGAAGCCGAAGCGGTCATGCTGGGTCAACCGATCTACATGCTTACGCCGCAAGTGGTTGGCTTTGAACTGACCGGCAAGCTCGGCCCTGGCGTCACCGCGACCGACATGGTGCTGACCATCACCCAGATCCTGCGCAAGGAAGGGGTCGTTGGTAAGTTCGTCGAATTCTTCGGTCCTGGCGTCTCGCACATGAGCCTGGCCGACCGAGCCACCATCGCCAACATGGCTCCGGAATATGGTGCCACGATGGGCTTCTTCCCGGTCGATGCTGAAACGCTGAACTACATGCGTCGCACCGGCCGTACCGATGCCGAAGTCGAACGCGTGGAACGTTACACCAAGGAACAAGGCCTGTTCCGCACCGACGACATGAAGCCGAGCTACACGTCGCTGGTTCGGTTGGACCTTTCGACCGTCGAGCCATCGTTGGCTGGGCCGAAGCGTCCCCAAGACCGCGTGCCGCTGGCCAGCATGCAGTCGGAATTCAAGAAGTCGCTGGTCGCCTCCCCCAACGAACGCGGCTTCGGCCTGGGCGACGCCGACATGGCCCGCACGGCAACGGTCGAAGACCACGGCCTCGAAACCGAGATCGGCCACGGTGCCGTCGTGATCGCCGCGATCACCAGCTGCACCAATACCAGCAACCCCAGCGTGATGCTGGCCGCTGGCCTGCTGGCCAAGAAGGCGGTCGAAAAGGGACTGAGCGTCAAACCGTACGTGAAGACCAGCCTCGCGCCCGGTTCGCGCGTGGTGACCGACTACCTGAACAAAGCCGAACTGATGGATGACCTCGAAAAGCTCGGCTTCAACCTGGTCGGCTATGGCTGCACCACGTGCATCGGCAACAGCGGTCCGCTGCCAGAACCGGTTGCCGCCGCCGTCACCCAAGGCTCGCTGGTCGCTTCCGCCGTTCTCAGCGGTAACCGTAACTTCGAGGGCCGCGTCAATCCGCACGTGAAAGCGAACTACCTGGCCAGCCCGCCACTGGTGGTCGCTTACGCACTTGCCGGGACCGTCGACATCGATCTCGACAACGACCCGATCGGCACCAATGCCGCCGGGGAAGAGGTCTACCTGAAGGACATCTGGCCGACCAACGAAGAGATTGCCGAAACGGTCGAAAAGTCGATCACGCCTGAGATGTTCCGCGAGCGCTACAACAGTGCATACGAGTCGAACCCAAACTGGAATGCGATCAGCGTGCCAGATTCGGAACTGTACACGTGGGACGCCGACAGCACCTACATTCAAGAGCCACCTTTCCTGGACGACGTGAAGGAAACGGTCGCCCCAATCCAGTCGATCACCGGCGCTCGCGTGTTGGCGCTCTTGGGGGACTCGGTCACGACCGACCATATCTCGCCTGCGGGCGCGATCGCCAAGGACAGCCCCGCTGGTAAGTACCTGATGGAACACGGCGTCGAGCCGGTCGACTTCAACAGTTACGGCTCGCGTCGGGGGAACGACCGCGTCATGCACCGCGGTACGTTCGCCAACATTCGTATCCGCAACCGCCTGACGCCTGAAAAGGAAGGGGGTTGGACGAAGTGCTTCAAGACCGGCGAAACGATGACCATCTTCGACGCCGCCGAGATCTACAAGCAGGATGACACGCCGCTGGTGGTGATCGCCGGTAAGGAATACGGCACCGGTAGCTCGCGCGACTGGGCCGCCAAGGGGACGTTCATGCTGGGTGTGAAAGCGGTCATCGCTTCCAGCTTCGAGCGTATCCACCGCAGCAACCTGATCGGCATGGGCGTGCTTCCGCTGGAATTCCCGAATGACTCCTCGTGGGAATCGCTCGGCCTGACAGGCGAAGAGACTTACGACATCTATCTGCCGGAAGACCTCAAGCCGCTGCAAAAGGTCACCGTCTCGGCCAAGAGCGCCGACGGCGAAGTCACTACCTTCGACGCCACGGTCCGCATCGACACGCCGGTCGAACTCGACTACTACCGCAACGGCGGCATCCTCCAAACGGTTCTGCTGAAGCTGTTGAAGGAATCGAAGTAGGGCCGCAGGGTGCGAGCAGCGAAACGAATCGCATCAAATACGCCCGAGTCATTTCAACTCCTAAGGCCCGGAGGGCCAGCCGAATGTAGCCATTGGGCGCTAAGCCCCTGGTTCACGTGACGAAAATCCAATAAGCCCTGGAAGGGTGACCGAAAGCTCCCGTGCCTTTCTTCGGTCGCCCTTCCAGGGCTTACGCTTTTCTTGTTCATTAGGCCCCAGGGCAAGCTCATTCAATCCATGGATACCGCACTTGGTGCGATACGCTTCGCTGCTCGGACCTTGCCAATCCTCATCCGTGACCATCCGTGTAATCCGTGGTTAGATTCTCTTCTCTCCGTGTTCTCTGTGCCCTCGTTGGCAATTCCCTTCTTCCGCTTCCTGCTGGAAAACACGTCCGCCGAAGATTATGGTGATACAAAACCCATCCCCAGGTCTTAGCTGCCTGATCGTGATCAAACGATTCCCCCACGGCAGTTTTCCTTCTGTCAGAGGAAACCTCATGCGACGTATTGCCCTTGGTCTTGCCGTTCTGTTTGCGCTGACCACTTGCGCGACCTCTCAGGCAGAGACGATCGAAACGGACGTGTGCGTTTACACCGCTACCCCGTCTGGCATCCTGGCGGCGATCGCGGTCAAGAAGGGCGGCAAGGACGTGGTGATCGTCGAGCCGAGCCGCTGGGTGGGCGGCATGCTAGGGGCAGGGCTCAAGCCGATGCAGGACTGCCCGAACTACAACGCCACCGGCGGCATGACCAAGCCGCTGCTGAAGAGCCTGGGGCATGGGCCTGGCATTCCGGAAGACATGGTAATCGTCCCCGCCATTCGCCGCGATTTTCAGCGACTCTTGGACGAGCATGAAATCAAGGTCATCCACGAGCATCGCGTGAGCACGTGCCGCACGATCGATGCGGCGATCCAATCCGCCTCGTTCGATCTGGCACCGTTCGACGAGTTGGGCTGCCCTCCGGTCGAAGCGACCACTAAGGGTAATCTGCAGGTGAACGCCAAGATCTTCATCGACGCCAGCTACGAAGGGGATCTCCTCGCGGCGGCTGGCTGTTCGTATCGCACCGGCCGCGAGTCGGCCGAGCAGTTCGACGAACAGGCCGCCGGCGTGCGCGAGCCGGTGGTGAAGACCCCGATCGACCCGTACGTGACGCCTGGCGATCCGAGCAGCGGTCTCTTAAATCTGCTTCAAGCCGATCACGGCAAACCGGTGGGATCGGCCGACGAGTACACCCAGGCCTACAATTACCGCTATTACACGACCAGCGACCCCGAGCATCGCCTGCCGATTGACGCCCCGGAAGGTTACTCGGCCCAAGACTACGAACTGGTCGGCCGGTACGTCGAGTACCTGACCGAAACGATCGAAGATCAAGAAACCCTTCGCAAGAAGCTGATCGGGATCTGCCCCGGCTGGAAGAACTCGGGCGAATGGAATTACCAGCGCGATTCGCTGATCACCATGGCCCCGCTCGGGATCAGCCAGGACTACGCCAGCGGCGACGCCGCTACCAAGGCCCGCGTCTGGAAGGCGCATCAGAACTATCTGCGTGGCCTTTACGAGTTCATGCGCACCGACCCGCGCGTCCCCGAGTGGTATCGCCAGGAAGTGGGGCAGTTGGGTCTCGATGGTCGTTATCACGAAGAAACGAATGGCTGGCCGCATCAACTGTACATTCGCGTCTCACGCCGCCTGGATGCCGATGACACGATCACCGCACACGACGTTTACAACCGCACGCAGGCTGACGTGCCGGTCGGCCTGGCGCAGTACGGCATCGATACCTACCCGTCGCGGCGGATCGTGATCGAGGAAGAGGGCCAGACGCTGGTCGCCAACGAAGGGAACATGTTCGTCGGCGGCAACAAGGGCCCGACCAACGTTCCGTACGCGGTCCCTTACGCGGCCATCGTCCCGAAGCAGGCCGAGTGCACTAACCTGCTGGTCCCCGTCTGCTTTTCGGCCAGCCACTTGGGCTACGCATCGGCACGCATGGAGCCGGTCTTCATGATCTGCGGCGAGTCCGCCGGCATCGCTGCCGCACAGGCCATCGAAGAAGATGTCGCCGTCCAACAAATCAACAAGCCCAAGTACCTGGCCCAACTTCAAAGAGCAGGGCAGAAGCTCACTTGGGACCCGGCCGTCGACACTCCGACCGGCCCCTCGTCGAACCAACTCGACTACGCCCACCTCTTGAAGGAGTGCGACGAGAACGAAGACGAACGAATCAGCCAGACCGAATGGAACGCCGGCAAGAAAGGGTGGGAGTTCCTCTTCCTGTTCATCGACCAGGACAAGGATGGTCAGATTGATGAAAAGGAATATGATCAGTTCCAGCAGTATAAGAAGCAGCACCCGGATTGGGCCGAACGGATTCGGAAGTCTTAGGGCTTGCCTCTATTATTCATTTGCGTTTGAATTCGTGAACTCACAGAACTATCAATTGACTGGGTTTAGGCCGCGAATTTTGCGGGATACATGCGTTGGGCAGTAATTTTCTATCCACAAGTCATTCCAACAACTCGACACGAAAGTCCCTATGGCAACGTACGCTAAATTCGAGACCCTTTCGCTCAAGGGGCACGCCGAACTGAACGAAAGATGGGTGCAAGACCGCATCGCTGAAGATCCTTCAATCCTCGGTCTTGGTGACCTCGTACTCCACGGCGATTGCGCCATGATGGGTTATCTGCGACACTGAGGCAATGGCGGTCAGGCGATTTTGTGACGGAGGTTGTCGCGGCCTGATCCGGTGTTCTCAGGTGCCTTTCTCATGTCGTCACGTTCGCCTGTTTCCCTTCAAGAGTGCTTTGCCGATCTGACCGATCCGCGGACTCGCAAGGTGACTTATCCGTTAACGAATATCGTGACCATCGCGCTGTGTGCGGTGATGAGTGGGGCGGATGATTTTGTGGCTATCGCCGACTGGGCCGAGATGAAGAAGGAGTGGCTGGGTAAGTTCCTTGATTTGAGTTCCGGCATCCCTTCGCACGATCGCTTTAATGCGATCTTGGCTTCGCTGAATCCGGCTGAGTTTGAGAAGTGTTTGCTGACTTGGATCACCGCCTTACACGAAATCACCGACGGGCAGATCATCGCGATTGACGGCAAGACGCTGCGGCGGAGTTTCGACAAGGCCAGCAGCAAGGCGGCCATTCACATGGTCAGTGCCTGGGCGACTGCCAATCATGTGAGTCTCGGCCAGGTAGTAACCGACGCGAAGAGCAACGAGATCACCGCCATTCCCAAACTGCTTGAAATCGTCGAGGTTTCCGGCAGTTTAGTGACGATTGACGCTCAAGGTTGCCAACAGGACATCGCTCAGAAGATCGTCGACCAGGGAGCCGATTATTGCCTGGCCGTGAAGCGCAATCAGCCGACCCTCCACGATTCGATCGAAGATTTTTTTGTCGCGCAGCAGGAAAGCAATTTCAAGCGAGCCAAAGTACACCGTCACGAAACGCACGAGAAAGGGCATGGTCGCGAGGAGTCGCGTTCCTATTATATCTGCCCTGTGAACGACGAGATCATCACACGAGATCGTTGGTCGAACTTGAGGGCGATCGGGATGACGATCAATATCGTGAAGCAAGGCGGGAACGAGACGAGCGAGGTGCGATACTATATCCTGAGCAAGTACCTTTCCGGCAAGCGTTTCGCCGAGGCCGTTCGCGGTCATTGGGGCATTGAAAACAGCCTGCACTGGCAACTGGACGTGACGTTCGGTGAAGATCAATCTCGCATCCGCAAAGGGCACGCCGACGCCAACTTTAGCCTGCTACGAAGGACGAGCCTGAGCCTGCTGAAGAACAACAAGACAGCCAAGGTCGGCGTGAAGAACAAACGATTAAAATGCGGCTGGGGCGATGACTACCGCATGGAAGTCCTGCTGGGACGGTGAGTTATGGTGCAATCGCCGTGCCTCGTACTCAAAGACAAAGAACGTATTCAGCCGCGCGCTGGCCGTCTTGATCTGCTGCTGCAAGATGCCGAAACAAGCCATCGCTACGAGGTCGAGGTCCAGCTTGGTGGAACAGACGAAAGCCACATTATTCGCACGATCGAATATTGGGACATCGAACGGAAACGCTATCCGCAATACGAGCATACTGCGGTTATCGTGGCCGAAAACATCACCGCCCGCTTTCTTAATGTCATTGGTTTATTCAATGGCATGATCCCGCTTGTCGCCATTCAAATGAACGCGCTCAAGTTCAACGATCATGTTGGACTCGTCTTCACTAAGGTACTCGACCAAATGACACTTGGTCTCGTTGATGAAGACGAAGATGTTCAAGAAACAACGGATCGTTCTTATTGGGTAAATCGCGGCTCGCAAAAGACAATTGAAATGTGCGATCAACTACTAGAAACCGTGAAATCACTCGATGCTGAACTCGAATTGAAATACAACAAGTTCTATATTGGCCTCGCCAAAAACGGCCAACCATGCAACTTCGTGGTCTTCCGCCCCAAGAAGAGTTTTCTTCGGATTGAACCTCGACTTGCCAAATCAGATGAAACTCAGGAACAACTTGAAACTGCTGGGCTTGACGTCATGGATTACGATGATCGCTGGGGACGTTATCGCATTCGGCTAACCCCTGGCGACCTCAAGAAACAAACTGAAGTCATTACTGAAGTACTGACACAAGCCTTCAATGGTGCGAACAATTAAGGCAGGAATACGTATCTTAAGGTTCTCTGAAAATCTCCGCCAATCTCTGAGCCATTAGAACATCGGCTCGCCGCTATTGAGTAGTGATTTGATGCTGACGCAACCTTACAGACCCGCCGGCTTCCAGGGGCGTGCTTTCCTCATGAGCTTATCATACCCGGTCTTGCGTCCTCCTTATCCTGAACCGGCCGAATGGAGCGTTCCCCTTACACGTATAGCACCACGCCCATGTGATTCTACCGGAGGCCGTTGGCATCAGGCTTGGAACTGAGCAAGCGGAAGATATCGTCACATCTGTCTGTCGCGATAATCACCCGGTATGATGCAGGCAACTCGCTACGACTCCCAAACAGATTGAGGTGCATATGGAAGGCGATTTCCTCAATAGCCTGGACGATGACATTCGCTTCGTCCGTGTTCTCTGGACCGATAACGCCAACGTCATCCGCGGCAAGGCGATCCATCGGCGCGGCTTGGCGAACTATGTCGAGCACGGCGTGGGCATCACGGCGGCCGCGCAGGCCATGCCGGCCATGTACGACGCGGTCATTCCGGAAAGTGGCCTGGGGCCGATTGGCGAGATCCGGCTGGTGCCTGACTTCGCTACGCTCACGCCGCTACCCTATGCCCCTGGTCACGCGCGGGTCATGGGTGACCTTGTGCTTAACGGCGAGCCCTGGCCGCTGTGCCCGCGCGGGTTTCTGAAGCGGATCGCCGAGGATGCGGCACGCGAAGGTTTCGAGGTGATGGCCGGCTTCGAGAACGAGTTCTTCCTCTTGCGGCCAACGCCTGATGGGGGCGTCGCTCCGGCGGATGACACCGTGTTCGCGGCCACGCTGGCGATGGATCTGGCCCGCGAGGTGATCGATGACATCGTCGAGGCGCTGCTGGACCAGAGTATTCTCGTCGAGATGTATTACCCAGAGTCGGGGCCAGGGCAGCACGAGCTTTCAGCGACCTGGACGACGCTGACGGAGGCAGCCGACTGGCAGGTCGTCTTCCGCGAGACGGTTCACGCGATCGCCGCGCGGCACGGCCTCAAGGCGAGTTTCTTGCCGAAGGTCTACGCGGACAAAGCAGGCTGCGGTTGCCACCTTCACCTGAGCCTCTGGCGTGACGGCAAGAACCTATTGCCCGACCCGGACGGTCCTGGCGAACTGTCGGACACGGCTCTCTCGTTTATTGCCGGGGTGCTGGAGCACCTGCCGGCACTCGCGGCGGTGGTCGCGCCGAGCCCGAATTCCTATCGCCGGCTTCAGCCTCATTTCTGGAGTGGGGCGTATCGCTGTTGGGGACTGGACAACCGCGAGGCCGCCGTGCGCGTGCCGAGTAGTCCCACCGGCAGCGGATCGACCCATTTCGAACTGAAAACCGTGGATGCGACGGCCAACCCATACCTGGCGGCCGGTTGCGTCGTCGCGGCGGGGCTCGATGGGATCCGGCGGCAGTTGAAGCCGCCGCCGGCGGTGCAGGTCGATCCCGGCTCGCTGTCCGACGCAGAGCGGGCTGAGCACCACATCGATGCGTTACCGGCAAATCTTGGCGATGCGATTGGGTGCCTGTCTCGCGACAAAGTGTTGATCGAGGCCCTCGGGCCAGGCTTGGCGAAGTCGTTTCTGGCGGTGCGGCAAGCAGAGTGGGAGGCGATGAAGGACTACCAACTCGACGACGAAGTTCGCCTGCTTCTGGAGCGGTATTGATGGACCTGACGGCGATCCCGGCTCTTGACCAGCACGCCCACAACCTCCTTAAGCCTGAGGTGGCGTGCCGAAAGCCGTTCCGGGCAGCCTTCACTGAAGGTTACGATCCCGACGTCATCGCCCACCATGCCCAGCACACGCTCTTCTTCCGCCGTAGCATGCGCGAGATCGCCCAACTGATCGGCTGCGAACCCAACGAAGCAGCCGTTTTAGCCCGGCGGGAAGAGTTGGGGTTAGAGCAGTTGACGACGAAGTGCTTTGAGGCGGCGAACCTGGAGGGAGTCCTGATCGACGACGGATTGCTGCCCGACGAGATCCTGCCGCTGGATTGGCACCGAACGTTCGTGCCGGTCCATCGCCTGCTTCGCCTGGAAACCCTGGCAGAAGAGCTCGTCGGCGATGCCGAGTCGTTCGATGACTTCCTCGCCCGGTTCCGGGCAGCCATCGACCCACCGCCTGCGGAAGTGGTGGGCCTGAAGAGCATCGTTGCCTACCGCAGCGGACTCGACGTTCGCCCGACCTCCTTCGACGACGCGCGGGCGAAGTTCGCTGCCTGGAAGGGGACCGGTCCGTCCCGTCATCCTCGACTGGTCGACAAGACGCTCCTCGACTTTTTATTGTTGCAGGCGTTGGAAGTCGCCGCCCGCCACAGGTTGCCGATCCAGCTGCACACAGGCTTCGGCGATCCCGATCTCGATCTGCGACTGGCTAACCCGCTGCACTTGCGTCCGCTGCTGGAGGACCGCCGATACCGCGGCGCGCCGGTCGTGCTCCTGCATGCGTCGTACCCCTTCACGCGCGAGGCAGGCTTCCTCGCTTCGGTCTACCCCCATGTCTACCTTGACGTGGGCCTGGCGGTGCCGCTGCTGAGCGTGTCAGGCATGGAGCGTGCCATGCGGGAACTGCTGGAACTGGCTCCGCAGAGCAAGCTGATGTACTCGTCGGATGCCCACTTTATTCCGGAGCTATATTTTCTCGCGGCAAAGTGGGGAAGAACCGTACTCGCGAAGGTCCTCGACGAGGCGGTTCGCGACACCGATCTCACCGCGGCGGAAGCAGATAAGGCAGCCGAAGCCGTGCTACGCGGCAACGCCCTAACTTTGTATCGCCTGGACGACTGTTGAGGGCGTGTCATCTTTCAGCATTACTATTGATAACGCAGTGCCGCGGATTATCTTGCTGGCTCTAGAATTCGACCTGGATCGACGCCCGCTTACCGCTGTCGACGACAACCTTCCCGTCGTAGACCACTTTCGACCGCTTACGCGTTTCCTTCACATGCACGACGACGGTATGCTCGCCCGGGTCGGCTTCGACCTGCATCTGGCGTTCCACGTTGTCCCAATCGGTACGCTTTCCATCGACGATAACCCAGGCAGTCCCCTCGAACCGAGGCTTTGTCAGGGCCGCGAACCCACCCCGTTTATAGATTGCGATCGAGCCCGGCTTGTTGCTGGGTGGGTTCTTTGGATCGATCATCGAAAACTTATGCCCCTCGCTGCTGGCATCGTTGGCATACACGTTCACCTCGACATGCATGACGGACGGCTCCGACAAGACGATCTTTTGAAGCTCAACCTCCTCGTTCGGTTTCCAAACGGGAATGAAGACGATCTGAGCGTGACCATACTTCTTGAGCTTCTCGGAGCTGGTGAAACCCCAGCTCAGATCCAGCACCACGTCGGTCAACTTCTGTCCGCTCACATTTCGCAACTTCGACGTACTTGAGTCAGCACGCCATATCGAGATCAAACACTTGTCCGACTTCTTACCCGCGGCTCGCTTTCCTTCTTCGCGTACGATCTTGTACCCGTCGATCAAGATATTCTGATAGAGATGATCGAGATTATTGGTGATGCCATCGCCGGCAAACAGATCCGACCACGAATTCGTGTTCCGCAGCCCCTTCACGTACTCGCGGATTTCGTCATCGCTCTTGCGTGCCAGTTCGGCCAGCCGTTGACCTTCCCGCTGGGCGTCATAGTCGGGCTCGTTGCCACTGGCGAACACACTTCGCGTGCTGCCATCGGAATCGGTGTAGGTACTCTTCACCGAACCGTATTCCAGCGTCTGCCGCGAAAGCCGATCTGCCCGGGCTAACAAGTCTCGGCGAACAGCCTGGACGTCGATATTCTGGTCGGCCTTGATGCGATCGAGCATTTTGTTGGCGTATTGCTGCAGTTCGGGGTTGGGATAGGCGGCAGCTGCCTGAGCGGCCTGCATTCGCGCTTTGCCGTCGGGTCGAAACATATCGCGCCCCGGCATCTTGTACATCGCCGAGACCGCCGCGGCCAACTGGGCGAATTGCATCGAACGAGGCGTGTAGCCAGACTCCGGACCGGGAACCAGTGGATTCTTCACCGGCGCCGGCTTGGGCTCCGACTTCTTCGCCAAGGCGCGCTGAGCCGCGCGACGAGCTTCCTCCGCCTCCGCTTTCGCACGCATTTCCTTATGCTCCTGCAAGGCCTTTTGGAAACTCTCTTCTTTGGTCAGCGGCTTCGCCACGGCAACCAGAACCTTGTTGGGTTGCGGGTGGGGGACACCCACGTGAAGGAAGCCTGGGAAGACGAAATGTTCCTTGTGCGAAGCGCCCCGCATCGAAAGAGGGCGAGGCTGTTTCTTGTGAGGCCGGTACGAACCGAGATCACCACCGAAGCCCTCGAACTGAACGTTCTGCTTGGGCTTGGTCATCTGAAAGGTGAGCAGCAGCTTTCCGGAAATGATCTCGGCCTTGACCAGTTTCACCGCCTCGCTGGTCGTGATCTTGCGGGACCCAAAATCGATTTGGTGATCTTGGAAATATGGCAACACTTGCTGCGTCACTTCCCCCGCCTTGGTGAACTTGCCCCAGTCAAACCGTGGACCCTCAGGCTTACTGGCACGGTCCGTTACGACAGGCTTCTCAGCGACAGGCTGCACCTGCTGAGGTTTGTCCTGAGCGGCATCTTTCGCCGCGGGACTTCCACAACCCAACAGCAAAACCGTGACCAACAAAGCGAGCGTGCTTTCCCGCTGGTAACACCTGAGAGTCGTACGCATCCAAGATTCTGTCTGGTTCATCGAGCTTCTCCGGTACGTCGCTTTACGGACAAGGGGAAGACCCGACCGAATCTCCCCCACATCACAGTGCGTAAACCGACAGTGCGTCTCGCCAAAATTATAAGAAATTCTTTTGGGGCAAAGCGACCGTATTCGTTCTACGGAAACGGCCCTAGAGGGTTACTTGGCCAATGGAAAAACAAACCAAATAGCAAGCGATGGACTTGGAATTCGATCGGCAGCGCCCCCAATCATGACTCCGATTCTTCCCCCAGGTACTTCGCGTAGTAATAACGAAACTGGTGATAACTCAGCCCCAGTTGCCGGGCCGCGGCGGCCTGGTTGTTGCCGCACTGGTTCATCGCTTCGCTGAGCATCAAGCGGCAGAAGTTGTCCAACCGCTGCTTGAAGCCGGTCCCGGCGATATCCGCCGGGCCGTTGGAAAGCATGCCGATGTCTTCCGGCGTGATCTCGTCGGTCGTGTCGCGATAGGCGGCCCGCTCGATGATGTTCTTCAGCTCGCGGACATTGCCGGGAAATCGATACCGCCGCAAAACGTTGATTGCCGACTTCGAGAGCTGCTTGCCAGCGAAGCGGGGAATCTCCTGGGCGAACTGATCGAGGAAGTGTTGCGCGAGGACCTCAATGTCTCCCTCGCGGTCCCGCAGCGTCGGCACCTCGATCACCTCGAACGCCAGCCGATCATAAAGATCGCTCAGGAATTCTCCTTCTCGAATCCGCTGCCGTAAGTCGACATTCGTCGCGGCGATGATCCGAGCCGACGTTCGCAGTTCCGTATGGCCACCCACACGATTATAGGTGCCGTACTCGACCACGCGCAAAATCTTCCGCTGAAACGGCAACGACATATGGCCGATCTCGTCCAAAAACAGGGTGCCACCATGGGCAAGACCGAACTTGCCGTCGCGGGTTTCGTCGGCGCCGGTGAAAGCTCCCTTTTCGTGACCGAACAGTTCACTCTCGAGCAGGGCCGTCGTGAACGCCGCGCAGTTGACCGTCACCATCGGCCGGGCATGTTCGTCCTGGGCCTGGTGAATCGCCCGGGCAATGACCTCCTTGCCGGTACCGCGCTCGCCGACGATCAACACGGGCCGCGGCACCTGAGCCACCAGCTGCACGCGCTCGACGATCGCGTGGATTTGCGGCGAGTTGCCGATGATCTGCCCGCGAAACTGAAGAACCTTTTGCAGCTGCGTGTTCTGGGCATCGAGCGACCGCGCTTCGTGCAGCACTTCCAGCAGATAGCCCATCTTCCCCAGCAGCGTCGCGACCCGAGCCGCCAGCTGCGGACCGCGAACGAGAAAGTCGTTCGCTCCCATGGCAATCGCCGAGGCGGCCGTTTCGACGCTCCCCTGATCGGCGGCAATCACCACGAGCGTCGTCGGATCTAACTGACGCATCGCCCCGATCAATGGGGAACTCGCCTGCGGGCCGTGAATGATAAACAAGCTGTCGTCGGCCCCGCCGCGCACCTCGCCAAGCAGATGCTTCTCTTCATGGACGACACGCACCTCGGACTTAGGCGCAGCGTCACGAAACGCCGAACGTAAGTCGTCCAGTGCGTCTTGATCCAAACCGTAGATTGTCAGCCGCGAGAATTGCATCGCCTCATGCTACTTCTGAATGTGAGACTTTTCACTACATCTAGTGAAAAGTCTCACCTGGATGGACACCCGAGTTTTTACATAACCATCTGCCACCATTGCACTTATACATATTCCGACTTTTTCGGTACGACCAATGCGAAAGGGGACCCGGAACTACCCCTTAACCTCTTTGGAGAGCCTCGATGAAACGTGATTTTACTTGGAGTGAGTTGCTCTGCTGGCGGCTGATTGGTCTGGTATGTCTGGTGGGATTCGCCGTAGAGGTCGACCTTCTCATCGAACATTACCTGTGGCCGATCGCCGCCAATGAGTTGGCCGTGCGGCAGATGGAGTCGCCTGCGTGGTCGCAAGCGCTGCAAACGCTGACCGCGCTGCACGCGTCCCTTCCCATGACTTTGTTGAGCCTGGTGTTGATGTCCGCCGTGGTCCTGATTGGCCCGCTGCTATGGGCTCGCCACGAAGCGCCCACCCCGTCTCAAGCAGCCGGCAGGTCGAGAAGCTCGAAGCGAAGCCTGTTGGCGTTGGCCGGTGTGTTTGTGCTTGTGGCGACGTCGACTGGATGCCGTCCGTTCGATACGCCTGAATTCGAGGAGATCGACACCTCGGAAACAGGCTTCCTGATTCCGCTGGAAGGCGCCACCGACAAGCAGGTTGCCTTCGAGTCGGAAAGCTACCTGGCCGAACGGAAGGTGGCTGCCAAGCGCGTTCAGGTCCCCCATCGCTGGGTTCAGACCGGCCGCATGTACAACATGGGCCAGTGGATGGACACGGTCCGCCTGATCAAGGTCGATCGGTCCCCCGTGACGCGTGAGTGGACTGCCGACTCTTCCAGCGGTACCAAGACCGCCAACGAAGCGATCTGGATCGAAAGCAAAGACTCGGTCGGCTTTTCGGTTGGCTTCAACTGCACGGCGTTCATTGAAGAAGACGACACCGCTCGCTTTCTGTACATGTATCGCAGCCGGTCGTTGGCCGACATGATGGACTCGGAAGTGCGTGCCCGTATTCAGTCGGTGGCCGCCGAGACGGCCGCCAAGTACGACCTGGACGAACTCCGTTCGCGCAAGCAGGAAATGGTCGACGACGTACGTAAGGACGTGATCGCGTTCTTCAAAGAGCGCGGCATCACCGTCACGACGATCGGCATGTTCGGCGGCTTCACCTACCAGAACCCCAAGATTCAGGAAGCGATCGACGAAACGTTCGTGGCGCAGCAGAAAAAGGTGATCAACATGGCCCTCTTCGATGCCCAGCAGAAGGAGAATGAACGCATCGAACTGGAGGCCGAAGGGCAGGCCAATATGGCCCGTACGATCGCTGAAGGTGAAGCCGATGCGATCATGAAAATCGCCCAGGCAACTCGCGAGGCCCAATCCGATCCGCTGTTCGTACAGCTCAAGCAGTTTGAAGTCGAACGTGACCGGATCGAGAAATGGAACGGCGAGTACCCGAGCTATCTGCTGCAGATGGATTCCGGCAGCCAATCGCCGAGCCTGATGCTGCAATTGCCGGCCCAAACGGCCAGCGTCCTGGGTCCACCAAGCAACTAACCGGCATGACTCGATCAGGCCAGAATCTCACGGTGAACAAGTCCGTGGACATCCGTTAAACGAAAATCACGACCGGCGTGACGATAGGTCAGTCGCTCGTGATCGAGCCCCAACAGGTGCAGCAAAGTCGCGTGCAGATCATGCACGTGCATTTTGTTTTCTTGGGCATAGTAGCCGTACTGATCGGTCGCCCCGTGGCGATAGCCGGCCTTCACGCCGCCGCCGGCCATCCACATGGTGAACCCTTCGGGGTTGTGATCGCGGCCATTGGCTCCACTTCCCTGACAGGTAGGCGTTCGCCCGAACTCGCCGCCCCACAGCACGAGCGTATCTTCCAGCAGCCCCCGACGCTTCAAGTCCGCCAAAAGCGCCCCGATCGGACGATCGACCTCGGCGGCATTCTTCGTGTGGCCTGCTTTCAGATCGCCATGCTGATCCCACTGCACCTTCGTATCGCTGTGGGTAACCTGGATGAACCGCACGCCCCGTTCAGCGAAACGCCGGGCCAGCAGGCACTGCCGTCCGAAGTCCTGCGTCACCGGATCGTTGAGCCCGTACATCTCGAGCGTGTCAGCCGTTTCCTGCGAAAGATCTTGCGCCTCGGGCATTTTCGACTGCATCCGATACGCCAGTTCAAACGACTGAATCCTGGCTTCCAGCGACAGCTCACTCTGCGCGTGGGCCATATGCTCGCGGTTCATCGCGTTCATCAGATCGAGCTGGACTCGCTGCACGTCCCTGGTCCACCGCGGATTGTCGATGTACTTGACGCTGGCCGCCGTCGATGGCTGCGACGCCACCCCCAGCGGGATGCCTTGATACTCGGCCGGCAAGAATGCAGAGCCCCAATTCTTCGCGCCGCCGTGGGCAAACGTGGGACAAATGGTCACGAACCCTGGCAGGTTGTCGTTCTCGCTCCCCAGGCCATAGTTCACCCACGCTCCCATGCTGGGGCGAATGAAGTTGTCGCTACCGGTGTGCAGCTTCAAGAGCGCCCCGCCGTGCGACGGATTGGTTCCGTGCACCGAATGCAGAAAGCACATTTCATCGACGTGCTGCGCGACGTGGGGGAAAAGCTCGCTCACGTACATGCCGCTCTCGCCATACTGGCGAAACTTCCACGGCGACGCGAGCAAATTGCCCGTCGGTGCGAACTGCACCCGCGGCTTGTCGAAGGGCAGGGGCTTGCCGTCATCCTTTTGCAGTTGCGGCTTGTAGTCGAACGTATCGACGTGCGACGGCCCCCCCTTCATGAACAGAAAAATGACCCGCTTGGCCCGGGCAGGGAAGTGGGCCAGTTCCGCTGCCGGAGCCCCCATCGCTTGCCGAGCATCTTCTTGCAACAGCGCCGACAAGGCCAGGTAGCCGAAGCCGACCGCCGAGTTCTTCAGCAAACAGCGGCGGGTCATCGTCGATGTCGATTGGTCGTTCATCGTGCCTCTCATTTCCAGGCAATGCTATTGCACGTACATAAATTCGTTTGAGGCCAGCACGCACTGACACGCCGCGGCCCATGCCTGCTGCTTCGCTTGGCCAGCATCCATCTGCCCCTGCAGGGCAACTTCCAACTGGTCGACCGTAGAAAGCAGCCGCGTCACCTCGCGATCGTGCGGCCGCCGTGAAAGGGTCAGCTGATACAACAGGTCGACCCGCATGCGATCATCGCCAGGCACCTGCTTGTGCAGCCGATCGGCAAGCGCTTCGGCGGCATCCAAAAACAAGGGACTGTTAAGCGTGAACAGGGCCTGGGGAGCCACCGTCGAGGTCGCGCGGTCTCCCTGCGTAGTGTCGGCCGTGGCGAAATCGAACAGGGCGAACTCGTCGTAAAGATTGTTCCGAATCACCGGCAAGTAGATCGAACGCCGCTTTGAGTCATAGCTCGTGTCGTCCTTCGACGTGTGATCGAACACCAGCTTCCACTTGTCGACCGTCAGCATGCTGGTTCCCTGCGTCGGATCGAGTTGCCCACTGACCTGCAGCAGCGAATCGCGCAGGGCTTCGGCTTCCAGTCGCTGCACGTTGGCCCGCCAATAGCCGTGATTCTCGGGATCGATCGCCGCGTTATCCGCATTCACGCGGCTGCTTCGCTGATAGGTATCACTGAGCATGATCTGGCGGTGCAGCTTCTTCAGCGACCAACCATCGGCCACGAACTGAGCGGCCAACCAGTCGAGCAGTTGCGGATGCGTCGGCGCTTCGCCCAGCTTGCCGAAGTTATCGGTCGAAGGGACCAGACCCGTACCAAAGTGCCACCGCCAGACGCGATTGACGGCCACGCGGGCCGTCAGCGGGTTGTCCGCATGAACCAACCACTGGGCCAGTTGCAGGCGACCACTTTCGCCGTCGCCAATCGTCAGCGGCTCACTACGCTGAAGGACAACCGGCACGCCGCGTGCTACCTGCTGCCCCAAGATCAAGTGACTCCCGCGGACGTGGATTCGTACGCTCTGAGGCGTTCCTTCTTGAACCGCCATCGCGGTTGGCAACTCGGATGCCTGCTCGGTCAACGCGGCGATCTCTTGACGAAGCGCGGTCAGCTGCGTGCGAATCTCTTCCGGATACGCTTCTTCCTGACTGTCGGGATGTGTCTGCTTAGCTTCTTTGACTAACTTGTCGAGTTGGGCCAGCTTTTCCTTCTTTGTCTCGTCAAGCTTTGCCTTGCGCTCGATTTCCTCGGCGGTCGCCAACACCTTCTCGTTGTACTGGGCAATCGTCTTGAGCGACTGCATCGACTGCGTGCTTTTGAAGATGCCGGCCAGCGCGTAGTAGTCGGCGGTCGAGATCGGATCGAACTTGTGATCGTGGCACCGGGCACACGCGATCGTCAGACCGAGAAACGCCTGACCAAGCGTATCGATCTGCTCGTCGATGATGTCCATCTCCATCTTTACGGTGTCTTTCTCGGCCAGCACCTTGGGGCCCAGCGTCAGAAAGCCAGTCGCGATCGTCGAGTCGTAGTCGTCTTGCTCGGCCGACTCTTTCGCCAGCAGATCGCCGGCGACCTGTTCCATGACGAACCGGTCGAATGGTTTGTCTTCGTTCAGCGCGTCGATCACGTAGTTACGATACCGCCAGGCATCGACGAACGCCTGGTTCTCGTCCAGGCCGTTACTATCGGCGTACCGCACGACGTCCAGCCAGTGGCGTCCCCAGCGCTCGCCGTAACCAGGGGATGCCAGCAAACGATCGATCACCTTGGCAAACGCCTCAGGCGACTCATCCGCCAGAAACGCGTTCACTTCGTCCGGCGTCGGGGGAATGCCGGTTAAATCGAACGTGGCCCGGCGGATGAGCGTCCGCCGATCGGCCGGACCATTGGGTACGAGCCCTTGCTGATCCAGCGCCGCATGAATGAACGCGTCGATCGGATGCGCAGCGTTCGACTTCGGCACCTCCGGCCGCGTCACGGGACGAAACGCCCAATACTCGCGGGCCGCTTTCCAATCGATCGGCGCGCGTCTCGGCTGGATGCCTCCCTTGTCGAGTTGATCGGGGTGGGGGGCTCCCATTTCGATCCACTGCTGCAGCAGCTTGATCTGCCCGTCAGTCATCTTGCCGTCGGGCGGCATCTTCAGATGCTGGTTGTCGTACCGCACCGCGGCCAGAAGCAGGCTGTGCTTCGGGTCCTTGGGAATCACCGCGGCGCCTGATTCTCCGCCACCCAGCATGCCGGACATGGTATCAACGCGGAGCGAGCTTTCCTGCGTCTCAGCCCCGTGGCAATCGACGCAGTGCGTGACCAACAGTGGACGGATCTTCGATTCGAAGAAGGCCAGATCCTGTGAACTGGGCGGCGCGGCTTGCACGGTGCGAGCAGTCAAAACGCATACCACAAGCAGCAGCATCGCCGCTTGAACGAACACCCCAGGCACGAAGGTCGATGTCGGCATAGCAGCCTCACTACACATCGGACAACAGGCAGGCACCGCTACCAGAACGTGGGCAACGGCTCAAATGGGCAGGAAAGTGATATCAGGTGAGATCACTTCAGTATATCGAATGCCAAGCGTTTGCCCACATTGATTTTTGGAAACGGAAGAATTTCCCTGTTGGGAATCAAGGTGGAAAAACTCTCTTCCGCGTGTGCCACTGCCGACCTCGGCAGTGTGAACTAGCAACTCGGTAAGCACCGCAAGAGGAGACGTAGAATCCGTCAAACGATGAACGCTTGATCGATGAATTAAGGCGTATCACACTTCACACTGCCGAGGGCGGCAGTGGCACACGGTCAACGGAATCTACTTCGCCACAATCCGCTGACTCAACTCGCCGCTTTGCTTATTTCGCAAAATAAGTTTCGTCGCGCCATCAGGCATCATTTCTCGTTTGATCAAATCGTGCTCGTCGTCGAACGAGCGTGACTTCTCGGCCTTCTGCTCGCCCGTATGACCTCGCCACAGGGGCAGTTCGACCGTTGACCACTGCCGAGATTTCACGCTTTGGTAAGCGGCATCGATGATCGCGTTCACGACGTACCCATCATAAAAATCTTCCCGAGGGGTTCCGCCGTGTTCCATCTGCGTGAGGACGTCGGCAAACATGTCGTCGTACCCCAGCGCGGCCCCTTCGTTGCCGACGGGGAAGAGCCAGCCGGTGTCGGTCTCGGCTTTTTCGGCGATGTAGCCGGCCTGGGTCGACGACGAGAACATCTCCATGCCGGTTCGCAGCCAGTGATTGAGCCAGATGGTTCCCTCGGTGCCGCCGACCTCGTCGCGCAGATCCATTCCGCCACGAAAGATCCAGCTCGTCTCGAACTGCCCTATCGCGCCGTTTTCGTAGCGGACCAGTCCGATCGCATGATCTTCGACGTCGACCGGATGAAACTGCGTATCGGCCCAGCACATCACTTCGACCGGACGAACTTCCTTGCCGATGAAGTTACGGGCGATCTCGATGCAGTGGCACCCCAGGTCGATGATCGCTCCGCCGCCGGAAAGCTGCTTATTCCAAAACCAATCGCTATGTGGGCCTGGGTGTGCTTCGCGCGAGCGAACCCACAGCACGTCGCCGATCGCGCCGGCGCGTACCGACTGCAGTGCCTTGAGCGTCTTCGGCGTGTAGACGAGATCTTCGAGGTAGGCATGGTAAACGCCTGCCTTTTCGACCGCGTGCAGCATCTCAAGCGCTTCGTTCGCGTTCATCCCCAGCGGCTTGGTACACAGCACGGCCTTGCCGGCGGCCGCCGCGGCCAGCACCACCTCCAGGTGCAGGTGATTAGGCAAGCCAATGACGACGGCGTCGACGTCCTCGCGCTGAATTGCTGCGTGCCAATTGTCCGTCGCGTGAGGGATACCGAACTCGTCGGCAAACGCGTCCGCGCGCTCGCGGCTGCGCGAATAAACGACATGAATCCGGTCTCGCGAGCGCCGACCGTGCAGCGACTGTGCGTAGAAACGGCCGATCAGGCCGGTTCCCAGAAGAGCAATGCGTGTCATGGAAGTGCCTTCAATCGATGCGATGCTAGGGGGTAGCCGAGACGGCCTGGATCGCTTTCGAGACCCGCTGGTCGGGCCAAATTTCCAGAGGAGTGTAGTTGGGGTGGCGACCGCCGGTGACGATCGGATCGTTGTGCCGCGTATTATAGCAGCAGATCAGCGACCATCGCGGATTCTCGGAAACATTCTGGTCCGATCGATGCAGCAGATTGCTATGAAAGAAGACGGCATCGCCGGGGCTCATCTCGCAGTAAACCAGTTCGTGCCGCGCAATCGCCGCCTCGACCCGCTGTGGATCAGCGCCGGTCTGATCGCCGATCTTCACATGATTGACCCGGCCCATATGATGCGTTCCGCGAAGTACCTGCAGGCAGCCGTTGGCCTTGGTTGCCTGATCGACGGCGATCATGCAGCTTCCCATGTCAGGGTACAAGCATCCGTTTTCGTACCAGTAGCCGTAATCTTGATGCCACTCCCAGGCCCCGCCTGTCTTGGGCTGTTTCAGCATCATCTTGTGATGGTAGTGATAGACCTCGTCACCCAAAAGCTTCTGCATCGTCGCCGCCACACGCTGGCTTCGGACGATCGCCGTATAGAGCGAAGACTCGTCCAGATCGTTGCGAACCGTCAGACGCGTTTCGGCGCCGGAAGCATCGACCTTCACATGCGACTGACCCAGCAGATCTTGATCAGCCCGGGCATACGCCAACAGACCATCCATTTCTGCCTGGTCGAACAAACGACGGACAATCAGGTAGCCATCGGCCTGAAACCACGTCACCTCTTCTTCGCTCACCGCGAACTCATTCATCGATCGATCCTTTTTGTCTCGGTAACATGAGGGGGGAATTGGATGAGACACGAAACCATTATCCACGATTAAGCAACCACCGCCAAACAGGAAACCAATTTGGTCCCCTCGCGCCTGCCCAGAAAGGGCCAGGGCGAGGGGCAAACCAGGTACCAACTCCTCACTGCTGGACGAGCCAGCAGGGGCACCCAAAATGGTTCCATGATCACGTCAGCCCTAAGGGGCGCGGGGACTGGATTACTGGGGCGTCATGTTCAGTGCGGCACGGTAGTCGGCCATGGCTTTGAAGAAGTCGGCTTTGGCGGAGATGTCGATCAGGCGGGCATCGGTGGTGGCTTGTTCGTAGATGTTCAGTTCCACCAGGTCGATGTCCCCTTCGTTGAACTGGATGCGAGCCAATTGCAACGCTTCGTCAGCCAGGCGGACATTTTGTTCGGCTCGGCGGATTCGCTGATGCGCATTGAGCAAAGCCGACACGGCGTCTTGCACGGCGGCAACCGTTTTGTCCTCGGTGAACTGCCGTTTGACCGACAGCTGCTGAAGCTTGGCCTGGGTCGAAGTAACCTTGCCATACGCTTCGCGTCGCTGCAGAGGAACTTCACCAAACAGTCCCAGCTCCAACTCGAACGGTGTTTTGTCCCCCTTGGAACTGGTCGGCTCGCCGACATCCTTGGAAGCGTACAATTGTGCGTCGAGCTTGGGCAGCAGCGAGTTCTCGGCCTGTTGCAGGTCGATGCGTGTTTGGCGGATCTTCCAATCCATTTCAGCCAGAAGAGGCGAAGCGGCGATCGCGGCTTGGGTCGCGTCGGCCAGGTCGGCTTCCGAGGGAAGCTCTTGCCCGGGAAAGCCGTCCGGCAGAAGGGACTCGTGTGGCAAAAGCGGCTCGCCCGAAGGATCGCGGAAGAAAAGCGATAACTTGATCGCCGCGCTTTGCAGCTTCCGTTCCGCCTCGATCAGTTTCGTTTCGCGCGAGGCAATGAGCTGCTCGTTGTTGATGCGCGTTATCGACTTGAGATCTCCCAATTCGATCCGCCGCTGGATGTTTTGCACGCGCTCCTGCGCGAGCGAGAGGAGTCCTTGCTGAGCATCGCGAGCCTGACCGGCGGCGACCCAATCCCAGTAATAGATCGTTGCCACGCGTGAGAATTCGATCAACTGAGCACGGATTTCCGGCTCGACCCGTTGGCGTTCGAGTTGGGCTTTGAACAATTCGGCCCGCCGCTTGTCGATGGCACGATCCTTCAGCAAGGGAACGCCGACGCCGGCCGCGAATTCGCCTCCCCCGTTGGTTTCACGCTCCCCGTACCAAGGAGCAAAGTTGCCTTCGCCGAGGCGGTAGCCACCGTACAGATAGCCGCCGTTGAACAGAGGTTTTTCCATCGACACCGCGTTGCGATACGTCTGGTAGAAGCCTTCCGGGCGCGAGATCGACGAGCCCTTGAGCTTCAAGTCGAAGTCCCCCCAGGCAGAAATGTTTTCGCCCGCGGCGACGTCGCGTCCGAGGTACGCGCTGGTCAATAACGGGTACGATGCCTGGACCGCCGTGAGGACGTCTTGTACGTCGAGCGGTGCTGGCTGAATCTCTTCCAGCGGAGTGGACTTCAGCCCAGGCAGTTCGTTCGGGGCCGGCTTGTCGTTTGAGATCGGTTTGGTCTCTTCCTCAAACGAGACCATTTGCAAATCGCTGCTTGCCTGAGGAGTGCCCGCGGCGGCCGGCAACGCCGCGGGATGAGGATGCTTCCCCTTGGCGGCAACGTGCTCCGAGTAGGCAGGCGGGCTTGGTGAAGACGCGCGGCACCCCAGCAGCGTCAGCGCCCAAACGAAAGCCAAGAATGCGACTGCCGTTGGTCTTACTTGGGAAGTTTGACCTTGGGCTTGGTAGCATCCTTGCTTTTGACTTTGGCCTTGCTGTTGGCGGCCGTGGGAGGAAATCCGTTTAACTGTCGCCATATTTCATAGCCCAAGGGAACTTGATTCAGCATCACCCAGCCGTTGGCCTGGACGCCTTGTCGTAGGTAGCTTTCATCCGGCCAGGCATTTTTGGCATCGGCGTCTGGGACGACCAACACCCGAAAATTGCCCATTCCATCATCGGTAGCGTCGACACTCGCAACGGTTCCGCCGAACGTTCCCACCGCAACCGAGGGCCAGCCGGCGAACTGTACCGCAGGCCATCCTTCAAATTGCAGCCGAACGTGATCGGCCGTATGAACCAAGGGAACATCGTTCCCGGAAATCCAAAGCTCGACCGCCCGCTGAGTCGTCTCAGGGACAATCGTGAACAGCGGATCTCCTTCCTTTAACATCTGACCTTGCTCGAATACTTCGACCCGATACAAGGTCCCATCGCGGGGGGCTCTGATTTTCAATCGCTGGAGTTCCGAAAGCTTGATGTCGACGTCGCGGCGTTCTTTGTTGGCGGAGGCTGCCTGCCCCAAGGCTTCCTGCTGCATCGCCTTGGCGTAGTCGACCTTGGTTTGGGCTTCCCGCTCCTTTTGAATTCGCTCGTTCTTCTTCGCTTCCAGTTCCCCCAGCGCGGCTTCGACTTCGAGCTTGACCGACTGAAGGTCGGACTCGGCGACGTCGAGGTCCTTTTTCAATTTTTCCAGTTCCTTTTCCGACTGCAGGCCCTCGTCAAACAGCTTTTTCTGGCGCTCCAGATTGAGCTGAGCCTGTAACCGTTTGGCTTCATAGCCAGGCACTAATTTTCGTTTGGCATCCCACTTCGCCTTGGCGGCTTCCACCAACTGGTCTGCGGCGGAGACGGCGGCGCTTTTGGCTTCGGTAAAATCAATGACATTTCGACCATACACTTCGGCTTTGGTCTGGGCGGTCTCGATCTTGGCGTCGAGGTCGCGCAGTGCCCCTTCCAATTGGCTGACCAGGTCGGCCGCTGCCGGCTCCATTTCGAGAATCAAGTCTCCCTTCTTCACGGGAGACCCTTCTCGCAGGTCAGGCATGATCTCGGAAACGATCCCCTTGGTCGGAGCCGTGACCATTTGTTGCCGTTCTTGCGGAGCATAGGCGATCACTTGTCCCGTCCCGCGAGCCGACTGCTGCCACGGCACGAAAACCATGCCCACGATGCTCAATAGCAGCATCACCAGCAACGCATTGGCCAACCGCCATACCCATCGCGATGACTGAACCAGCTTTAATGCTGGCAAGCTATCGTCGCGAGCTTGCGGGGTGGTCGTCATGTTCGTCAAACCCACTCTATTCATCGGAAACTGCTAGTTAGGAGCCTTAGAATCGATTCGCTTTATCCCGTATTTACCTTCGTGTTTTGCGATGCCCCGCCTGAGCGGAGCGCAATCTGCTGCTGGCATTGCTCGGCCAATCGCTTCCGCGACGTGGCGAGGACCAGCGTCCAGCTCTTTTCCTTTTGCAATCGAGCTAGCAGGCGATCGGCGAGGTCGTCGGAAAGCCCATCCAGCACGCAGTCCAACAGCAGCATTCGCGGGTGCCCCACGATAGCGCGGGCCAGCATCACGCGCGCGGCCTGGCTGCGGGAAAGCCGGTGCCCGTGCGTCTGCACCACCGTGTTGAGCCCGTTGGGCAGGTCTTGGAATTCATCCAACAGTTCGACCGTGGCCAGGGCGTCGTGCACGTCTCGGGCATTGATGTGCGCGCGGTTCAAATGGATGTTTTCGTGAATCGTGCCATGAAAGATTTCGATCTCGCCTGCCAGCGCGATGTGCTCTCGAAGCGAGTCAGGGCGAAGCTCGCGGATGTCGATGTCATCGAGTTCCACGCCCCCTTTGTTCGGATGTCGAAGACCGCACAACAGACTCAGCAGCGTCGACTTACCTGCGCCAGAGTCGCCATAAATACCGTGCGAGACGCCTGCTTCGATTTCGAGATTCAGGTCCGAGAAGATAGGCTTCTCGTGATTGGAAAGGGAAACGTTGCGGAAGCACATTTGTGCCGGTTCCCCTTCACGCAGGTGGAACAATCGGTCGTGCTGTTCGATGCTCAGGTCGAACAGTTGTCCTAACTTGTCGATCGAAGCGAGCAGATCGTAAAAGCTTTCCAGGTGCTTTCCCAGCTTGGCAAACGACGAGAGGATGGTCATCACAATGAGTTCCGCCGCGACCAACTGACCGAGCGTCATTTCACCCGAAATCACTAACCAACCCCCCAAGCCCAAAAGGATGGTCGCCGCGACCGCTTGCAGGCCCAACACAAAAAGGATCTGCCGCAGAAGGATGCGGAAGTGTGATCGTCTGGCATCCAGCCAATGCACGGCCAGGTCGTCGGCTCGTTCCAAGGCATAGGTCTGCCCGCCGTTCATTTTGAATGCCGTGGTATGCCGGGCCAGTTCCTGCAGCCACTCGGCAACGGCGTACTTGGCCTTCGATTCCTTGATCGCCGTTTTCACCGCTCCACGTCCAAGCACCGAAACGGCCATGATGATCAGCATCAAAAGAACGACGTCGTAGCCCAGCAGAAACGGATGATAGAAGGCAATCACCGCCATGCCGATGATCGTTTGCAACACGATGGCAACGCCGTCCAAAAGCAGTGTCGAGGTTGACTTCTGGACGGTAACCACGTCGAAGAAGCGGTTGGTCAACTCGGGGCCGTGAACGTCGTCGAACTCTTCCTGCTCGACGCGCGGCAAACGGTAAGCGAGGTCTTCGACCACGCGGATGAAGATTCGCCGCTGAAGGACTTCCGCCACGAAGATGATCAAGGCCCGCATCGCGGCGGCGAACAAGAGGAAAGTGAAAAGCAGCAGGGCCAGTACGATGACCGGCTGCAGATAGCGGCCAAACGCGACCGTGTTGACCAGCACCTCCACCGCGACCGGCGTTGCCAGGGCCAGCAAGCCAACGATGGCCGAGAAGATTAGCAGGATCCACAGATCTCGTTTTTCTGGCATGAACAGCGAGATCAAGCGATTGAACGGTTTGGCACCTTCCTTGCTTGAAGGAATGTTGGTAGGTCTGCCGGAGGCCTGACAGCTGAGTGCCGGCTGGCCGACGATCCATCGGCATTTCGCGTTCTTGCCGGATAGCGAGATCTCTTTGGCCAGTGCCGCTCGCGAGACCCACTGGGTCGTGTCGGCTTGAGGGTGGCGAATAAGGATCTTGTTGCCGCGGGCCTGTAAAAGAATCCGCCAGTGGATCTCGCCCGATTCGACCTGCGAACCATAGGCGACCGGCGTCCCGTCCTGTACGAATTCGATAATGCGATCGATGCTCGCATCAAGGGTTCGCACCTTGAGGTTGATGCTTTCACCCACCTCGACCAGTCGGCACCCCCACGTCGCTGGGTCGCTCCCCGGAATGGCGCGTTCGGCTTCGTGCAACAGCCGACGAGCCTGACCACGGTCAAAGGTGACCCGCGCGGCCTCCGCAAACTGCGCCAACACATCCGCGGCCCCGCGGAGTGTAGCATCTTCCCAGTCAGTAGGACGTCCGAGCGTCATGATGTGTGATCTTCCCCGTCGTTGGTTCTGCGTAGCAGACTGCTTAACCGTTAATTATCGCGTTTGGTATCCGCTGAGTTCATTGATTAATTGCATCCCTGCCATAGAAAATTTCAATGCCACGAAAAATGGCCGGAAAGCAGCTTGGGATTCCCCCTTAACCCTATTTCAATGGGGAACCAGGACAGCTTCTTGCGGTTCCCCCGCGTGAAAAACTCTCGGGTACAGAGGGACACATTCAACGTTTCCGGTCGATAAAAACTTGGTGGACATTACGTTTTTTTGCTATAACGTTGCATTGTAGCGATAATAACCCTCGCCGAACCTCCATTCCCGTCCTTTCTTCGCCGCTATACCAGATGCCGATTGCGTCGCGATTGGTGCACCTTTTCACTCGGTTTTCGGACCGTTTTTGCCTGCCTTCCATCCCTTCCGACCTTTACCCCAACGAGTCGCTTGGAGGCCTCAATTTGCGTATGCCCAGCCTGTCGAACATCACGCTCGGTCGACTTGCCGCAGCGGTTTTGCTGTTGCCGCTTTTATGCGTGAATGCTTTGGCCGCCGAGCCAGCGGCGAGTGAAGAGGTGCTGGCCCGCACCGTTGGGGCCCGCTGCGTCAAATGCCATGGGGCCGATCCGGAAGACCTTTCCGGCGATGTCGACCTGCGAACGTTTGCTGGCAACCAGCACCAGGCAGATGCCCAGCTGCTGCGACAGGTGATCGAGGCCATCGAATTCGGCGCGATGCCCCCTGAAGACGAACCGCCCCTGGAAGATGCCCTGCAACTGCAGCTGATCAACGAGTTGAACACGCGGCTGCACAACGCCGTGACCCGTGAAGACGCGCTGCCGCACGTTCCGATGCGGCGGATGAACCGGTTTCAGTACAACAACGCCGTGATGGATTTATTCGATCTGAAGTGCGTCGTCTTCAGCTTGCCGGAACGCATGATGCGCGATCACAGCGGCTACTTCCAACCGCAAACCGGCAAGATGCCCGGCGTCGTCTCGGTAGGAAGCCGCCCGATGGGCAAGTCGCAGTTGATCGAACCCCGCCTGGCTGGCGTGGCCGTCATTCCGCAAGACCTCCGAGCCGAGCATGGCTTCGACAACCGGGGAGATCACCTCACGCTTTCTCCCTTGCTGATGCAAGAGTTTCTCAAGCTCGGCAAATCGATCACCGAGAGCCCTGACTTCGTGCCGAAGAACGTCGGCATCTGGAAGACGTTTTTCGCGCCGCCCAGCCCGGAACTCGATGCCCGGCAGGAAGCGCGCCGTCGTTTGAAGACGTTTCTCACCCAGGCCTTTCGGCGACCGGTCGAGCCGGAAGTACTGGACCGCTACGCAAACTTCGTCGCGCGGCAGCTGGACGCGGAGGTCCCGTTCCCCGAAGCGATGAAGTCGGCAGCCGCCGCCGCGATTTCGTCGCCGAAGTTTTTGTATCTGTACGATCAGAAGAGTGACGGAGACGTGTCGACTTCGCTCGACGACTTCGAACTCGCTTCGCGGTTGTCGTTCTTTCTGTGGGGCAGCATCCCCGATCGAAAGCTACTCGACCTGGCCGCCGCCGGTCAGCTGAGTTCGCCGGAAGTGCTCGACCAACAAATTGACCGCATGCTGAAAGACGTCCGGCTGAAGCGGTTCAGCGATAGCTTTCCGACGCAGTGGCTGCAGTTGGAACGGATCATCTCGTCGGTTCCCGACCCCGAGCGTTACCCCAATTTTTACTTCTCGCGGTATCGCGACAGTATGCACATGATGCTCGAGCCGCTGCTGATCTTTGAAACGGTACTGATCGAAAACCGGCCGATTCGCCAATTGATCGACTCTGACTTCACCTATCGCTCGCGGCTGCTGGAAGACGCGTATGACACGCTCGCTTCTCCGGATGCCGCGAAACGAGTCAAAGGGGGAGACGTGGCGGTCTTGAAGTTCGAGCGCGTGCCGGTTACCGATCGCCGCAATGGAGGTATGATCACCAATGCGGCCGTCATGACGATGACCTCAGGCCCTCAGCGCACCCAGCCAATTACCCGCGGGGCCTGGATCGCGGCAGTGATCTTCAATAACCCACCCAAGCCTCCGCCGGCCGACGTGCCGCCGCTGGCTGAAAAGCCGCAGGAAGGGGAAGAGAATCTCACCCTTCGCGAACGCCTGGCACTGCATCGTCAGCGAGCCGATTGCCGCGGCTGCCACGAACAAATCGACCCGCTGGGCTTTGCCCTGGAAAACTACAGTCCGATCGGCACCTGGCGCGAAACGTACGACAATGGCCGCCAGGTCGACGTCTCCGGTAAGCTGTTCGGCAAGCACGAGTTTACGAACATCATTGAGTTCAAAGACGCGATCCTCCGCGAAGAAACTCGTTTTGCCCGAGCACTGGCAGGTCACCTCCTTTCGTTTTCCCTGGCTCGCGAGCTGGTTCCTTCCGATCAGATCGCCCTCGATACGATTGTCGCCAATGCTTCGCAAGACGGCTTTCGCCTGCAAACGATGCTTAAGCAAGTGATGCTCAGCCGACCGTTTCTAGCCAAGCGTAACCCGGCCGATTTAAACCCTCCGCAGTTGTCCCAAAAGGTGAGCCCATGAAGAAGTCGCTTGACCGTCGCCGTTTTCTCCGCGGGGTCGGAGGCTCGATGCTGGCACTTCCCTGGCTGGCCAGCGTAAGCCGCGCCGCGGCGTCCAAGCCCGTCGCCCAGCGGATGGCGTTCTTCTACGTGCCGATTGGGGTCGTGCGGCGGGGGTTCTTTCCTGGCGAACAGAACGGCAAGATCCCCGTGGGCAACATGGGCAACGTGATGAAGTCGCTCGACAAGCAAGACCCCAACTTCCGACAAGGTCCGCTGGAAGAACTCACGCCGACGATGAAGCCGCTGGAAGACCTGAAAGGCAAGATCAACCTGATCACCGGCATGGACCGCACCTTCCAGCAGGGGACCGACGTCCACGCGCAGTGCGCGTCGTGCTACTTAAGCAGCGCGAAGCCTTATACGATTGAAGGAACCGCCTGGCCGTTGGATCGGACGCTCGATCATTTGGTCGCCGACAAAATCGGCACCACCACGCCGTTCCGCACGCTTGAGTTCAGCTGCAACAGTCATCGCGATAATAAAGAGTCGATCTACTTCGACAACATCTCGTGGTACGGCACCGGGCACCTGGCCCCATCGATCCGCGACCCGCGTAAGATGTATCGGCGATTATTCTCGACGCAAGACACCGACCAGCTGCGCGACGTCACCGACCTGGTGCTGGAAGACGCCAACAGTCTGAAGAAGCAGCTTGGCTACGCCGACCGTCACAAGTTTGCCGAGTACTTCGACTCGATCCGAGCCATCGAACTGCAGATGGATCGTCTCGAAACGATGAAGAGCGAGCTTTCCAAGGTCGATCTCGAAGAGCCACCCGAAGCGTATCTGCCGCGCGGCGAGTACATTCGCCTGATGGGGGACTTGATGGTGGCCGCCCTGCAGACCGGCCTGACGAACGTGGCGACCTTCATGGTCGGCCCCGAGCGTTGGGACACGCCGTTCATGTTCGAGAGCCTGTTCGACAAACCGCGCAGCCACCACCAGATGTCGCACAATCAAACGAAGATGATCGACGACCTGCTGAAAGTCGACGAGTTCCACATGCAGCAGTTCGCCTACCTGGCCAGCAAGATGGATCGCATCGTCGAAGAGGATGGCACGACCCTGCTCGACAACACGCTGTTCACGTATGGCTCGGGGCTGGGAGATGGCTCGACCCATCAGTACAACGACCTGCCGGTTGTCGTCGCAGGCGGCGGCAGCAAGGTCCGCACCGGGCAGCACATCAACATGCCTGAGGGAACGCCGCTGGCAAACCTCTGGCTAACCCAGGCCCAGATGATGGGACTGGCGATCAACGAGTTCGCCGACAGCAGCGGCACCGTCGATACGATCCGGGCTTAATCGTTCAAGCGGTGAATCGTATTGTGAATCCGCACTTCCACCGGCTTACCTTCGGCCGACTTCAGGAAGCAGCGGATCTCCATGCCCCAGGTCGGTTCGATTTCCGGCAAGGTTAGCGTGACGGTCTTTCCATCGTCCGACAGCTTCGCGGCACTGACCTTCCACGGTCGTTCGTTGTAGTGCTTCGAGCCGTAATTCTTGCTTCGCTGAAGATCCCACGCAGTGATCGCGTAGTTTTCAGGGTTCGTTGCTGTGGCGGGATCGAGCTTACCTGTGAACGTGATTTGAACGCCATCGGTCGATGCGTTCAGCCCGACGGGCAGGTACACCGGCTGATCGGTGCGGCGAATGCGATAGAAGCCCCCAGGCTGCTGCTGATTGCCACCCCAGGCAAACATTCCGCAGACGTACAGCTGGCCATCGACCTGGCTGAAGCGGCCTCGCGCGATTCCCGTGGGGAACTGCGGCAGCGGCAGTTGGCACATGCCTCCTTGCTTCAGTCCGTCGACCGTCTCGAACGGAACGACGTACACCTTACCGTAACCGTACGACAGATTGAGCAGCGATCCGCCCAACGATCCCCAGCAATCTTCCGGTACCCACAACAACTCGGCAGGCGAACGATCGAACTCGTTAGTGATCCAACACAGTGGCGGGTCCATCGCTTCATCGGATGAATCGGTCACGTCGTGGTAACCATACATGTTGCCGTAGAAGCCTCCTTCTTCGACCCAGTTGATGCGGTTCTTCGGGTTCCAGTGTCCTTCCTGATCGGTCACCACGAACGTGCCATCGGGGTTCAAGCACACGCCGTTGGCAGCCCTGAAACCGGTGGCCAGAATATCGGTCCTTTCGCCGTCAGGCGAGACGCGAAGTAGCGTCCCGTGGTGCGGGACGACCGCCGTCAACGCATGCCGGGCCGACTTGGCGTAGTAGAAGTTGCCTGCGTCGTCGACCTGTAGTCCCATCGCGAACTCGTGGAAGTGCTCGGTTACCTGGTGATCGTTGTTAAAGCACTCGTAGAAGTCGGTTTCCAGGTCGCCGTTCAGGTCGCGCAGAATGACGATCTGATCGCGGCACGTCACGTAGATCGCTCCGTCGACGATCTTCAAACCGAGCGGCTGAAAGAGGCCCGAAGCGATGCGCCGCCAGTGGAGCGTACCGTCCTTGGCCATCAAACCATCGACCAGCCAGACGTCGCCGTCCCAGGCACACACGGCCGCGCGATCGCCCCCTTCGTAGAAGTCGAAACCCGTTAGACGCATCTGGGCATTCCACGGATTGGCATCCGGTAGGGTTAACACGTCGGCCGCGAAGGGACCGTCGTTTTCACCGCGGACGGTTTTCGTTTCAATCACCTCTGGCCAGCGGGCAGGGCTTCCCTGCGTAGCCACTTGAAGGTCTGGCGTGTCGCTGCTGGTCAGTTTTACGGCACCGACGATCCGATCGACGTCCTCGGCCGCTTCCGCGGAAGTGAACCACAAGGTGAACTTCGTTGCCTGGTCGGTGGCAGGCAGGTCCAAAAGGAGTGACTGGCCATCCAATCGGAAAGTAGCGTCCGCCGGAGGACTCTTCAGCCCGGCGACCAGGTAGCGGGGAGCATCCGTCGGCCCCGCACCGCGAACGATCTTGGCGTGGTGGTTCTTTCCCGTCTGATCGATCAACTGACCATCTTGGGTGACGCCGGTCTCCCAGCTGGCAATCCGAACTGAGGGCTTGAACGTGTCTTGCTTCTTTGCCGGGCTCCGCTTTTCGCCATAGAACCGCACCGATTCGATCTCCCCTTGAAAGAAGCTTTGCGAAGGGAAGTTGGGGGCGGCGAAACCGATGCGAGCGACCTGGTTCTTTTGCACCTGCTTGGGGCGCAGTTCTTTTGACTGGTCGAGCCGACCATCGATCCAAAGCGCGGCGATGCCAGTTTCATGGTCCCAGACCAAGTCAACGTCGTGCCATTTGCCGTCGTCGACGCTTCGCTTGGAGGTCACCACGCCGACCCAACCGATGTCATAACAGAGCTTGCCGCCTCGCACGAAGAGTACCTTGCCATCGGGCACCCACTTGGGGCCCGGCGTGGTCTGGGCGAAGATCGTGCCTCCTTGCCTGGTGCGGATCCTGGCGGCGATGCTGAAGTCGGACTTCGTCATGTCGAACGCATCGCCGTTGGCGACTTCAGCGTAAGTGCTACCGTCGAACGTTAGCTGGTCACTTACCGGCGGGCTATTCTTGCCCGCTTGCACGACGAACGCCGAGCCATCGTCGTTCCACTTTTTGAGTTGTGCCAGCTCGCTGCCACTGCCAGGTAAATCGGCCACGCGCAGCACCAGCTTGTGATCGCGCGGAGCGATCTCGAACTGCCGGGCAAAGACGGCCGGCGAATCGACCAAGAGCCGCGGCATCTCCAGGACGTCAGCTTTGCCAATTTGATAGCTGATGATGCGATCGCTGCCGTGGCGATACAGTCCGTGGTACTTCGCCCAAGACTTAGGCAGCGGACCATAGTGGCGTCCGTCACGTCCGACCACGCGAGGATCGTCGAACGAGTCATCCTCTGGGTTCGCCCAACCAGGTGCCGTTTTGTTGGCGGCTAACACGTCGCCGACGATATGGGGATGCACGCCGTGCTTGCCGTCGAAGTGGATCCCCTGCCAGTCGATGAAACCTTGCCCCTTCCAGGCGGCCGCCATGCGCATCGTATCGTGATCGAAGATCATCCAGCGGCTGCCGCGCGAGACGCCGCCGGCCCCTTGATCCAGCCGCGTGGCGATTCCCTTGTAGGCGAAGTTGGAACCGTCATTGCCGACTTCATACGTGTTGATGAGGGATGGCCCGTAGTCCATCGTGATCCAGGGCTGCATCGCCGATGGCGCAGGCCCGCGGAAGTCGCCGGCAGGCAGGCCCTTCAAGTAAGCGTCGTCGATAGCGAAATATTGCGAAGGATTGTCCTTCTGGAAGTAGGCCTGACGGATGTAATGAATCACGTCGTACTTCTGCTGCGGCACCATCCATCCCTGTGGCTGCATCATCCCAAAGCCGTGCGTCAGCGTTTGATACATGCCGTGCGGATCGATGCGGTTCTTCAGTTTGGCGCTGGCAAAGCGGGGCGAAGTCGGCAGCGAGCCTGGCTGATCGTGCGTGCCGTGGCAGTTAGCGCAGACGCGCTCGTAGATCGCCTTGCCTCGTTTGAAGCTGGCATCGTTCAAGTCCTTGAGCAGGCCGGCGTGATCGATTCGCTTCTCATACTCCGGAATCGGCTTGACCGCATACAGATGGGGTGCCGGTTCGAGATTACGGGCCGCGATGCGTCCCCCGTCGCGGACCTCCATCAAGTAGCGAACCAGATCGAGAAACTGCTGTCGACCGGAAAGCTGATTGGCGAGGCCTGCCGGCATGAGCGACTGCTTGCCGCTGTTGTGCGCTTCGATCTCGTCGGCGGGAATCGTATGCCGCTGCTGAGCACCGGTCAGCTCCTGCAACACGATGTGATCTGGCGTGCTCTCAACTTGCCGCCCGGTGATCACTTTGCCGTCGACGGTCAAAATGCTAACCGCCTCGAAGCCTTCTCGGATCTTCTTGGAAGGGGCCAGGATGGCGTCGACCAGGTCGGCATCGGAAGGAAGCGTCTTCCACTGCGTCAAATCAGGTCCCAGCTTGGCTTCATCCTCGATCGCATGACACGACCGACACGCCATGTGAGGCTGGTAGAACAGAATCGCTCCCCGCTTCGCGTCCCCCAACTGCCTGGCTTCGGCGGCCAACTGCTGGGGATCGATGGCCTGAAGTTGTTCCTCCAGCGTTTGTGCCAATAGGAGCTGAGCGGAAAGCGTCACAATGAGTAGGGCAAACGTCGAAAGAATTCGATGCGATAGGTTCATGGATGATTTGCGCCGGATGAGGGAGTGCCGGGTGGGAATCGATGCGGTGCCATTAACTTGACCGATTCGTCGAGAAGCACCGCGAATCTGCTTTTTCGTAGCTTTTCATTCTAACAGCCGCCACCTAGGTTTTCTATGAATTCCGCGACGGTCACGCGTATCGCTGCGCACAATACTGGCCTCCAGCGGCGGGAACTCTCGCACTGGCCCCGTTCCGCTAGTCGACTCAAAGCCGTTTTGCCGTCGATCATCGAATTACTTCCATGCCGAATACCATGCCATAGCACACCTTAACAGGCCATTCATTAGCACAGTTAACTTTTATTAAATCATCCTTATATTGTTTGATATAAGAACACAACTATGACACAATCAAACGCACCGTGTTGAGCAAGCGATTTCGGAGTGTTGTCGATGGCTATCCTAAACCCCGCCCCAAGTTGGCAGCCGCCGCGCAATGAGTTATTGACCCTCTATCACGGCTGCACCACGAAAGATCGCGATAAGATCGAGCAAGACGGAGTCAAACCAGAGAAAGGCCGACCGAACACCGACTTTGGCCAAGGCTTCTACACGACCACGCTCAAGCGTCAGGCCCGACACTGGGCATGGGCTCGCTTTTATGCCCCCGAGTTCGCCCACGCATCCGGGTACCAACCGGTGATCCTGACGTTTCAAGTCGAACGGCACGAGCTTGCCAAGCTTGCCGTCCTTTCGTTTCAGCTCGGAGACTACAATCAGGATGACTACTGGAGTCTCGTGCAGCATTGCCGGCAAAGTAGTGCCCCATCCGATCCCAAGCCGCATACAATCAACAGCCACTTCGGTCCACAAGCTGAAAATGGAGGGGACTGGTACGACGTCGTCTGCGGGCCGGTGGCGGCGTTTTGGGAACAGCGCAGTGCCATGCAGGATTCCGACCAATTCAGCTTTCATACCACGGCGGCGGTCAAGTTGCTGAACGATCTGATCAGTAAAAAGAACACAAGCAGTCGATATTCGTCGCAAATTGTCACGAACTAACGGGACGATCTCATGAGCACCTACGTACCGCCTAGTCGAGAGGAAATGGTCGGCCGATTCTGGATGGATGTCCGAACTCGTCTGACCAAGGTTTTTGAGTTATCGGAAGAGCGGGCCGACATGGGAATTGGACGCTACCGCTACGAGACCGAACTTCGCGAGATCGGGGACGCCGTTTACAACCAAGGGGTCGAACTCACGGCGGACATCGTGAACGACGTCATCCTGAACGGTCGTCCCCGCGACATGAGCTGGCAACGAGAGTCTTTTTGACAAGGATCATTCCATTGACAACCTTTCTGTATTGGCTGGGGATCATCGTCGCCGTGATCCTGGGATTTGCGATCGGGGCGCTGGTCTTTGGCTTTGAGCCGGTCGATGGTGCCGACAATTACTTTTGGGTGGTGGTCGCCGGCGGTTTCGGGGGCATCATTCATGGCCTGATCGACGACGGCGGATCTGGTAAGTTTCGACTTCCGCGGTCGGTGACCACGCAGGACAACGACGTCGTCGCCGACATCGGCATCTTTGGCGAAATGCTGATTGGCATGCTGGGGGCCATGATCAGCGTCCTGGTGATTGCTGTGTTTCTGGGAACCGATCCGTTTACCGAGGAAGATCCCGATGTCAGTTTGTTCCGCCTGATCGGCTTTGGTGCCTTGGCCGGCTTCGCGGCTCGTCAGTTTCTGCCCAACTTATCGAAGCGGTTTTCCAGTTTGATCGAAAGCAAGATTGAAACGATGGCCGACGCGGCGAAAGCGGAACAGGCGCGCCAGGCCGAGGTCATCGCCGAAGGCCAAAGGGCACGCGCCGAAATCGTTCGTCTGGCAGGCCAGACTTCGAGGTTGTCGCTGGAAGCCATGCGCGGACAAGGGGCAACCAATTTTGATTCCATGGAAACGCTTGTCGCCGAACTAGCGGGCATTACTCTCCAGACGCATCCCGAATATAAAGAGCGCGTCCGCGCGATGATGGATCTGGCCGATCGCATGGTCGAAGGGGTTCCGGCAGATACGGCCACCAAGCAAAACATCGCGGGTCGAATAGGGTCTGCGGACAATAAAGCTTGGCTGGTTCCCCTGTCGACCTTGATCGCCAGGTCGCCTGAGGATGGCGATGCCCAGCGGTTGCTCGACGCGTATGACGCGGCGCTGAGCGATCCTGAGATACGAAAGAAGAGCAAGTTTATCCTGTATCGTATTTTGCTGGCGATCATTGCCCTGGTAGATTCCGTACGGCTGCCGATCTCGCAAGTTCCGCGTGCCCGAGCGGTCGCCCAGGCATGTCTTGCGATCGATGACGCCAGCCTCAAGAAACGAGCTGCCGTCGTTTTAGCGATGCTGGAGTAGATCATCGGCCTGCAAGCACGCCCCGCGTTTCGGCCTGATCGGTTCGTGCTCAGACCCTGAGAGTCAGGGCAGGGGATCTTACTGCGGTAACAAGATTAGTCGATCGATACCGAGCGATGTTTGAAGTGCAGAATGGCCTGGTTGGGTGACAGGTTAAAAATGGCACGGGGGTTGGCGATCCAACGGTCACCATCGTATTCAAAGACCCCGGTCGCGGCTCGGAGATTGCCGACGGCCTCGACCTCTTCCATGTCTCCTCCTTCGATGGCCTCGAAGCGGACGGTCAAAGAGACAAACGCGCGCAACAGACCGTACTCTTCATCGCAGGCATATTGAACGTCGTCGCCAAACTCGCAATCGACCCAGCGCAAACCTCGCGGCTTGCCACTGGCGGCGGCGGCCTTCAAGAATTCGGTCTCCAGCCATTCTCGGCGGAGACGGAACCGCTGCTTAGCTTGCTCCTGATTCTTGCTGCTCAGTCGGTACCGGCGACGGCCGTGGATCCACTCCGCCAATCCCCACGCACCAATTAAAACGACGAGGACCACAATCGAGATCCAAATTGAGATCCAAATCGCCCACATGGTCATCATCCTCAGCCAAAAGTCGAATTGGGTTCCGCCCAGAAAAGCGAAAAGGACTTCACCCAAACGAAACAATTAAGATGCAATTTATTCTAAGGATCAGCACACCAAAAATACAACGAGTTTTACCGCAACCTAGTCGATGCTGGCACGTGCCGGGCGAACAAGCTACCATAGTCGCCAATTCGCTGTCTTATCCGAACTCTTTTCCTTGCGTCATCGTATGTCGTCGGCTCCGGAGCACTCTCAGACCGCATCGCCCAACGAAGAGCCCTTATTCTTCGTCAAGATTCCCGAAGGGCAGATTTTCGGTCCCGTTCCCTCAAAGGAGTTGGATCAGTGGGTGCTCCAAGGGCGCATCGACCGGCAGTGCGAGCTGCGCAGGACGAACTCGCAGGTTTGGGAGAAATCGGATCAAAGATATCCCATTTTGGCCCTGCCAGAGCAGGTCGGCTCAGGCTCGCCGTTTCACCAGGTTCGCCTCAACGAAACGAATGCCCCTTACCTGGTGCCGCATCGCGGAATCCCCAGTTTAATCTTCGCCCTGGTTGGACTTTTAGGCATCTGCCCCATCTTCAGCATCGCAGCCTGGAGCATGGCCCACTCCGACCTGGAAGAAATCGACAAAGAGCACATGGACCCAGGCGGCCGCACCTTGCTGCTGTGGGCCAACTACCTGGGTATGGCCGGGGTGATCGGCTACGGAGTATTGTTCCTCGGCTTTTTACTGGTGGCGATGCTGCGGCTGTTGTTGTAGGTGGTCCGCTGCTCATGCCATTTGCCCTTTATTTTCATCATGTTTTCCCCACTAGGCACATCTCATGAACGACGAAGCAGACCACTCGTTGGAAGACAGCGATGACGCCCCTGGCTGGGACGCCATCGAGGCGGCACTTGCGCCGATCTACGGCGACCGCGAGCCAATGCACTACGGGACCGTTCTGCCGATGTCGCTCGGTGGGCAAGATCCTCTGCAAGGGATCAGCGCGTACAAAAACCTCGAGCCGCAGCCGCACTATCACTTTGTGACGTTCGGCTTTTCCGAACTGTACGAAAAGGAATCGGACGATCCCGACGTCAGTGGTTTCGGTTTTGAATTGACGTTTCGCCTGGCCTGTGGGGCCGATGCTCCGGAAGAGCCACCGCACTGGCCGCTCAATTTCCTGCAGAACCTGGGGCGGTATGTTTTCTCGACCGGGAACGCGTTCGACGAACGTCATCACATGACGCTCAACGGCCCGATTGCCCTGGGAGAAGAGACCGATATCACCGCGATCATGCTGATGCTCGATCCACAGCTGCAGGAAATCGACACCCCCAACGGCAAGCTTAAGTTTCTGCAAATCGTCGGTCTCTGCACCGACGAGCATCACTTGATCGAAGAAGGTTACTTCGACGCCGTCGCGCTACGAGTCGAAAAGACCGCCCCCTTGGCCATCACCGAAATCTGGCGTGATTCGATTCTGAAGGATCCCAAAACGCTCGACGAAATCACCGCCTCGGAACCTTCGACCAACCAGTCGGAAGTGTTCGGCAGTATCGCCCAGTGGGAAGAAGCGGACGGCAAGCTGCTAATCCAAATCGGAGCGACCGTCGTACGGCAACTGAAAGGGATACTCAAGAATGTCCTCTCTCAAGGGGAATCTGGCGTCGTGTATGGCAAAGGATCAGGGATCGTGTTTCAGCCGGGCGACGGGGTAGAGTGGGAAGTGGACGAAGGCCTGCTGATCGTCACGCTTCCCCCCGAGCTTGCCGCGGCGCTGGCCGATTCCATGCAAGCCGAACGAGGCGTGTTTTCCGTGCCGGAAACCGACCTGGTGGCGATCGAAGTACTTCCGGTGGATATCAAAGATGCCGACGGCAACGTCATCAAAACGGTGGGCTAGCCGATGGCCAAGCCAAAACAGAGTGCTGGGCTCGTGATGTTTCGCCTGTGCGAAGGCCAATGCCAGGTACTGCTTGGGCACCCAGGCGGCCCTTTCTTTCAAAAGAAAGACGCCGGCGTCTGGTCGATTCCGAAAGGAGAGTTGGACGAAGGAGAGGACGCCTTCGCCGCCGCGCAGCGTGAGTTCCAGGAAGAAACGGGGCTAGTAGCCCATGGCCCTTTCATCCAGCTGACGCCGATCCAACAAAAGGGAGGTAAGATCGTACATGCCTGGGCGTTTGAAGGAGACTGCGATCCGACCACCATCATCTCGAACACGTTCCCGATCGAATGGCCTCCCAAGTCAGGCCGACAGATCGAGATTCCGGAAATCGATCGAGCCGAATTCTTCGACTTGCCCGAAGCCAAGATGAGGATTAACCAAGCCCAGGCGGCTTTGCTGGATGAACTGGCCGAAAAGCTCGCCGGCCAGCGACTTGCTTAATCGTCCCAATCCCGTAGCGTCGATGACCTCTTATCGTGTCTTGCTGCATTGGCGATGAAGTCGGGTGATTTTCGGCGAGATTCTTGATCACGTGTGGCACCTGCCAAGGCCGCCTGGTAGCGAGTGATGACGTGTTTTGCTAGGCTACCTCGACCCAAATTCATAGTCTGCTATTCCCAATAGCTCGCTCGTCCCAGCAAGTCGGGAAACGAAGCGGGAATGTTCGATAAACCTTTACAATCACTCAATTGATTTCGGTATGCAGCTTTTCTACGACCCAGACGACTTGCCGGATGCCAAGAGGCTTAATGACAAGAGAATCGACTGGCTCAGAGAAATCGGAGCAGTTGAGCTTCATCGGGCTCTACCCGATGCAACCGGATTCCTATTCAGTTATCAGCACGGCGAGTCGCACTTGGTCCAACAAGTGGAAGATCATCCAGGAATCCACGACCGTCCCAGCGAACGCCAAGAACTCATACGATTGGACGACATACTTCGTACACTTGCCGAGAATGAGATAGATGTGCCAACTCCCAAGACATGGGTGCTTGAGATCGACCAAGAACTTCCCGATGACTTGAAATTCCCCCTGTTTCTTCGCACTCCAAGGTCATCGTGGAAACGGGGAGGAGAACAGGCAAAGGTTCGCAATTTACGTGAACTTGCGGATGAATCGGAACTGCTGCGACGTGCTTTTGGATGGAACACACCAATTATTGCCCGTCAATGGCTTGATATCGCTGTGGCTGGGAAGTGGATGTTCGGAAATGCTCCGCAGGAAATTCGCACTTGGGTTGTCGATGGTGAACCGGCTGCATGGAGCTTTCACTATCTTCATGCTGTGCCAAATCCGGCTGGATTCCCGCTTTCTGAGGACGACTTATCTCAGTTGAAAACGATGGCAGCCACTGTCGCTAAACCATTTCATTCCAGGCTAATCGTCGTAGACTTTATTCGGGATACGCGTCTTCAATGGCACTTCATCGAGGCAGGCCCCGGAGCGGTCGCCGGGACGGCACATCAATGGGTTTTCAAGTACGTCGCCAATCGACTAGTTGGAAAAGAAACGAACCCGATTGCCGACGAGGTGGGAGGCGCATTTTAGTTTTTTTTGCTTTCGATGTGACCATACTATCCGCTTCTCTATGTTGGTAATGGAGCCCAGAGGCGATCTGGCATCGGTGACTGGTAGTCGCCCGAGCCAAGATTTGCTAGTTTACCAGCCATAGCCTCTGCTCATTCTCCGTTTCGTTTGTTCAAAATTCCCCCCGCACAGGACTCGTTTCCGCAATGCCGCTCATCGGTGCCCACATGTCGATCGCTGGCGGCTACTACAAGGCCGTTGAGGCTGCTGCCGAAGTCGATATGAATGTCGTGCAATTGTTCTGCAAGAACAACAACCAGTGGCGGGCCAAGGCGATTACCGATAAGGACGTGTCCCTCTTTCAAGATGCGCTGGCCAAGCACAACGTCGATGCGCCGCTTTGTCATGCTTCGTACCTGATTAACCTGGCTTCGCCCAAGGCCGAGTTGTGGGAGAAGTCGGTCGAAGGGCTGAAGATCGAGATGCTGCGGTGCGAGCGGCTAGGCATTCCGAACCTGGTGTTTCATCCCGGTGCTCACATGGAGGCCACGCTGGAAGAAGGGATCGAACGAATCATCCAGGCAATCGACGAGCTTCACCAGCAACTGCCGGATTGCCCGGTGACGCTATTGTTGGAAACGACCGCGGGGCAGGGGAGTTCGATCGGGCACAAGTTCGAGCATCTGCAAGCGATCCTCGAAGGGGTGAAGCAGGGAGAACGCGTGGCCGTGTGTCTGGATACGTGCCACATCTTCGCGGCCGGCTACCCGATCTCCGAAGAGAAAGACTTCAAAGCGACGTTTGAGGATTTCAACAAGCTGATCGGCTTCGACAAGCTGCGGGCAATCCACTTGAACGACAGCAAGAAGGACCTCGGATCGCGGGTCGACCGGCACGATCATATCGGCGAAGGCAAGATCGGCGTCGAGGCGTTCCGGCACATGCTGAACGATCGCCGCTTCAAGAAGATCCCCATGTATTTGGAAACGCCCAAAGGGGAAGAGAATGGCGTGCTGTACGATGCCAAGAACCTGGCCACGCTGCGTTCGCTGATCAAGTAACAAGCGATCTACTCGTCGTGCAGGCCTTGTTCTAGCTGCCGCGTGTAGCGATTGGTTTGCTCCTGCTTCCGTTTTTTGTTAATACTCTTGCGATTCATCAGCACGAGCACCCGCAGGAGGGTACCGGCCGAGAACAAACCAAAGAAGATCGCGGCGATCACCAGGTAAAGATAGTAGGCCGAAGCTTCGCCTACGAAGGTGCCCACGACCAGAAAATAGACGTGGGCAACACAGATCACTCCCATCAAGCCGCCGACCGCGATCAATTGGTCAGGCGACTTCCAAATTCCTTCCTTCGACAGCACGAAGGACAACCGTTGCCACAGTGTGGACTGCTTTCGACGGCTCATGACACCCGCTTAAACCGATTCGATGTACACGCCGCGGCGATCGCGTTGTTCCTGGCGGGCATCGTCGATCATCAGGGCGACCTTTTTGACGTCCTTGATGCCGGGGATGCGCAGTTCGGGATGGGTGCGGTCACTAGAGGTAATCTTGATCGTACCGACGTTAAACATGCGATCGAGGATCCCCTGTTCGACGGTCACGTCGTCGATGTCGATCACTTCGATCCGGTCGGTGGTTCGTTTGATAACACCGTGTTCGTGCATGAAACGACGCGTGGTCAGTTCATACGAAACACCCATCTTGATCCACCAAACGCGGATGAACTGGGCAATCCACAGCACAGGGATCGCGAAGACCAGAGGCCAGAAGAACACGCCACCCACAATCAGCCCAATGGTGATCAGGGTCAGAATGATGAAACTGCCGCTCTGATCGACGGCCGAGTAACCGCCGCTCCAGATCTGCTCGTCCGGGCCGCTACCGGCTTTCTTCTTACCGGCGGCAAACTTGTTTTGCGGATCTTGATTGTAGGCCCCATCGACAGCGGCGTTATCGGGGTTGTCCGACTGACTTTGCTGTCCGGGATCATTTGGGTTGAAGGGATTATTGGGGTTGCTCGCGTCCATCGTTCAATTCCTTCCCAATGGAAAAAGCAGGAGTGCCTGCGTGGTTCTTGAAAAAGGGGGATGCCTGTGAGCGAATATTCGCAAAAACGAGGCCAATCTTGATCCTTTTCCCGGTCATTATAGAGTTTCTGAAAGCTCAAAAAAGCGTCCCCGCCACTTGTTTTTCGCCAAACGGGTCGCGCATCAACCAGGGGAATTGCGAGTTATCTTGTTTGCTGAAGGAGACTTAGCTTGCTCAATTTGAAAGTTCAGGCCAAACTATGAAGATTGAAGCAGTTTCCCTGGCGGTGACCGCGCACGATTTCTGTTCGCGCCATCGTGATATCGAGTAAGCCCTATGCGATGCCCGTTCTGTCGAGCCGACAACGACCGTGTGATTGACTCACGCGCAAGCCAGGACAGTTTCTCGATTCGCCGCCGGCGCGAGTGCCTGGGCTGTAAGCGGCGTTATACCACGTACGAACGCGTGGAAGAACTCGACATCAAGATCGTCAAGAAAGATAACGTCCGCGAACCGTTCCATCCCGAAAAGATCAAACGGGGTTTGTCGCTGGCCTGCTGGAAGCGCCCCATCAGCGAAGCCCAGATCGAAGCGATCGTGGCGGCGGTCGAAAGCGAGATCTACTCCCAGTACGAAGGGGAGGTGGAAAGCCGACTGATCGGCGAGATGGTCATGCAGCACCTGCACGCGATCGACCAGGTCGCTTACGTCCGCTTCGCGAGTGTCTACCGCGAGTTTAAAGACGTGCGAGACTTCGTCGATGAACTGCAACCGATGCTCAAGAAGTACGCGCCCAGCGTGCCGAAGCCGTCTTCGTAGGCGTTTGTCCTCGCGGACGAAACATTGAATAATGCCAGAAGTTAATCGACCCGCGACACGCTGGCCCTACACGAGACTGAGCAAACACGCGAATTCGCCTAAATCCTTGAGAAGCCTGAGCCATGATCAGCATATCGCAACTGACCAAAGATGCCCTATCGCTGCCGCCGGAAGAGCGTGCCCGACTGGCTCAGACGCTTTTGGAGAGCATTGATTCGAGTCTCCCAGGTGCTCCTGATGCAGAGTTGATAAGTGTTCTGAAACGAAGAGTGAAGGAACTCGACGACGGAGTGGTGCAGGCCATTCCACTCGCTCAAGCCATGGAGCAGGCTCGTAGATCGCTCCAATGATTATCGATGTCCATCCAGAAGCTTTACTCGAACTGCAAGAGGCCGCAAAGTATTACGAGTCGAAGTCGACTAATCTTGGTGTCGAGTTCCTCGATGAATTTGAAGCGTGCACAAGGCGCATCAAGGAATCTCCAACGCGTTTTGCCTTGGTAAATGCCAAAACGCGTTGTTGTTCGATGTTTCGTTTTCCCTTCGGAATCTATTATCGCCTGTCCGAAAACCACGCCAGAATCATCCTCATCCGACATCGTAGCCGTGATCCCAAATACGGAATGGATCGGACTTAGATCGCGGGCTCGGATTTAGCGTAACTTTCAATCCAGTCGATCTTGCCGATTACTACTCCGGCTGATACCCATCCCACATCCAAACCAACGTGTCGGCCAGGGTCTGTTCGAATACCTTCTTATCGCAGTGGCGGGTCGCCTTGCTGAAGATGAAGCGGTAATCGTAACCCTTGGCTTTCAGCGCGGCGGCCGTGCGGCGGTTGGCCATGACCCAGTTGTGGTAGGTCTCTTCCGGGTCGTTGGCTCGGTTGTCGTTTTCGGCAACGTGCGTGAAGATCCGCAGCGGTTTCTTTTCGCTGTTTTCGATCAGCTTCATGCTCGAGTGATACTCCCAGGCACCCAGCGGGTAGTCTTTTTCTTGCGGGGCGTCATCGTCTTGTTGATCGACGAAGGTGCCAGAATAGGTGATCAGGCGGCGGAACAGGTCGGGGCGGAACCAACCGATCGTCAGCGCGGCGGCTCCGCCGGAGCTGCACCCCATGACCGCTTTGCCCCAAGGATCTTCGGTGAACGCGATGTTCGGATAAGCGGCTTTGATTTCGGGATTGTCCAAGACGGCGGGAAGAACTTCGTCGTTGATGAACCGGGCATGGCGGTCCGACATGGTATCGTATTCCAGACCGCGCTGGCTGCCTTTCCCGTCGTTTCCTCCGTTTTGCACGCCGATCGCAATGAACGCTGGCAGCTTGCGCTGCGGGTCCTTCGAGATCGTCAAGTTGTCCAGCGCGTTACGGACCAGGTTCAACCGGCTAGGACCGTCAAACGATACCAGGATCGGGGCCTTGGTCCCATCTTCATACGCGGCCGGAACGTAAACGAAGATCTTCCGTTCGGTTCGCACGTCCTTCTTCGGATCGAGCGTGACGTCTTTGCCGTCGAAGATCTTGCTCTCGGCCAGCGGCATCGAGAATTCGAAGTACTTTCCCTTGGGATTACCACGATCGGTCAGATCAGGATCGATGTGATAATCTGGGCCGATGACGAAGTCGCCGTTGCCGGAAATCTCTTCGGCCTGACTGGCATAAGGAAAAAACGTAACGAGCAGCGCCAGAGCAATGAGGGGAAGGGTTCGCATGGTGAGATGTCGCAGGGAAGGGGAGGTGGAGGTCAGAGCATCTCCCTTAGCATATTCAACAGCCGACCTCCGCGAAAGCGCCAGCCACGCCGATTAATAGCAGCGTTTGAGTACGAACTCCGCCAGCTGACGCAGCGCCGTGGTTGCGTCACCTTCGGGCCACTCGGCGATACTCGCCAGTGCACTCTCGACATGGCGGATGGCCGATTGGCGAGCGTAAGCAGCGCTGTCAAACTCTTCGAGCCAAGCCAGTACCTGGGCGGGATCGGGGGTTTCGGCCTGCAGGACGCTCAGCATTTCGGCTCGCGTTTCCGGCGGAGCGACCTTCAATGCATGGATGATCGGCAGAGTCGGCTTACGCTGGGCCAGATCGGTACCGAGCGTCTTGCCGGTGCGGTCGGTGTCCCCTTCGATGTCAAGAAGATCGTCGACAATTTGGAAAGCAACGCCCAGGCAGCGTCCGTATTCTGCGGCTTGCTTGCTCGCATGGGCCGGTGCGTCGGCGTAGATCGCTCCGAGTTCGCACGCGCATTGGCATAATACGGCCGTCTTGGCCTCGATGATCGACAGGTACTCTTCTTCGCTCAGGTCGAAGCGTCCCTTGGTCGTGATCTGGCGAAGTTCTCCTTCGCAGACGATGTTGGTTGCCTGACCTATTTTCTGGGCGGCCAAGGTGGTTGGCAGCGTACTGGCCAGGTAGAACGCGTGCGTGAAGAGGAAGTCCCCCACCAGCACGCTCGACTCGGTTCCCCAGCGATGATGAATCGTTTCCAGATGACGCCGCGTATCGGCTCCGTCGAGGACATCGTCGTGAATCAACGTGGCCGTGTGGACCATTTCGAGAACGGCCCCCAGCTTGTGATGACTGGCATTAAGGTTGTTCCAAGCCTGACCGCACAGCAGGACCAGGGCAGGGCGAAGACGCTTGCCGCCGAGCAAATAGCCGTAAGAAACGATGTCGCTGACCTTAGGGAACTTGGACGACATCTCCCGCTTCAAAATCGCTTCGACTTCCGCCAGATCGTCACCGATTCCACCGTAACAACGCATCAATGCTTCGGCACTGGGAGCGGCTGGAGTCTGATTCGCAGGATTCACGATGGTCTCGATTCGCTTTCTATTCGGCTTTAAGTTCCGTCGCACGCTGGAAGGTGCCTGACTTGCCCCCTGACTTTTTCATCAGGCGGACATGCTCGATTTCCATTCCTCGATCGATTGCCTTGCACATGTCGTAAATGGTGAGTGCGGCGACCGAAGCGGCCGTCATTACTTCCATTTCGACGCCTGTCTTTGCGGTCACTCGCGCCGTGGCGGTCACCAGCAGCCGGGTCGTATCGGCAAACTCGAATGCCACTTCGATGCTTTCCAGCGGCAGTCCATGGCACAGGGGAATCAACTCGTCGGTTCGCTTGGCGGCCATGATGCCGGCCAGGCGTGCCACTTGCAGCACCTCCCCTTTCTTATTTCGGTTGTCACGGATCGCATCTGCGGTAGCGGCTTCCATTTTTACGCAAGCCTCGGCGACCGCTTCGCGAAGGGTGGCTTGCTTCTGCCCTACATCGACCATCTTGGCCGCGCCAGACTCGTCCAGGTGCGTGAAATCCGCCATCAACCCCTCACACGTAAAATCACGAATGCCTCCATGTTAAGACGATTCGTCATTCTTCAGAAGGGGCGCTGGCAACGTTTTCTGCGGATGAAAGCCACACCCTGGCATCGAGTAATCGTCGCATCACGCAGTGGTTTCAATCTGTACCATGGCAACCGCAGCTTGAGAGAGATGGTTAACCCGAATGTTGAGGGGGATTTCGACCGCTAAAGCCCCTTTCGACAAGCAGTCCATTTCCCTTACCCGGAGGCGAAACAGACTGCTCTGGCCTGCCGCTAACGCGCAAAACGAAGCGATTTTCCAGGGGCTTCTCCCCAATTGGCAACCTGGGCAAGCAACGGCAAAACATCAGCCACTCCCCTAGCTATCGCGGGGAATCCAACATCCCATTCCAGGTGGCAACTCTATATTCCCCATGTATGTCATATTTTTGACTTGAATGGCTTTGCGAAGCTAATTAAAAAATCATGCAACACAAACACCCTATTAAGATGCAGTTGACCCCCCTTCGCCGCGACCCGCCCCAAGCGAGGGATTCCTCGGTTCAACCTGGGGTGGCTTCCTTGTAAAAGCGAAACAACGGCTGCGCGTTCCCACCTTGCTTACTCGCGTCTGAAAGTCGGCATTCATGAAGACTCATGCGTTTTCTAGCCTCCTCGTTCTGCTTTGCCTTCTCTTCAGTGGCTGTGGAGGCAATGGAATCCCCCGGGCTGCCGTTCAGGGAACAGTCACGTTGGACGGCAAGCCGATCGAATCCGGCGTCATCATGTTCATTCCGGAAACCGTCGCCCCGGTCGCCCTCAAGATTACCGGTGGCCATTACGACTCCGAGTCCGACGTCAACGATCGACGGGGAGCGGTCATTGGTCATTGCTCCGTCCAGATCTTTGCCAATCGCCCCACCGGTCGCAGTTACACCGACGTCATGACCGGCGAAAAGATGGAAGAAACCAAGCAGTTTGTGCCTGCCAAGTACAACGAGCGGACCGAACTGACCGCCGAAGTCGAAGCCGGTCGGCAGACCATCGACTTCCATCTCGAGTCGTAAACCAGGTTTGCTGCACCCAATCGGATACCAATCACCTGCCACCTATTTTCCTTATTTCTCTATTCGTAAGGATGCCTCCGATGTCACCCCACTCCTCGCGAAAGTCAGGCTTCACGCTTGTCGAATTACTCGTGGTCATTGCGATTATTGGCGTGCTGATCGCCTTGCTTTTGCCAGCCGTCCAACAGGCCCGCGAGGCCGCGCGTCGCATGTCCTGCAGCAACAACATGAAGCAACTGGGCCTGGCCACGCATGTCTATCACGATGCGTTTGGGCAGTTTCCGATCGGTTGTCTGTACTTCGACAAGGCGAGTGCCTGGAATAACAACCTGACGACCTGGATGGCTCGCATTCTGCCACAGATCGAACAAACGGCCCTGCACGACCAGATCAACTACGTGAGCGACGTCTACACGACGAACAACACCCCTGCACAGGTCGAGATCGATGCGTTCCGCTGCCCCAGCAACGCCCAAGATCCTCGTTCAAATTCCTCGATCACCACGGCCCCGACCGACTACGCCGCGTGCGTGGGCAAAGCCTGGAACCTGGGGGGCAACGACATCAACAACACCGGTTGGACCGCCGTGATTGTGCATGGTAAGAGCAAAGGGATCTTCGCCGCCAATGGAACGGTCCGTTTTGCCGACGTGACTGATGGCCTCTCGAACACGATGGCCATTTCCGAGATCACCCACGGCGATTTCTACGCCAGCAGCAGCACGCGGCCGACGTGCATTTCGGACCTCGGCACGCTCAGCACCACTCCCAATGGCGACTCGTGGCTGATCGGACGCTTTCAAGATTGGTGCTTCAACACCCAGTACACACCCAACCCGCCGAGCCCCGACTGCCAGCACAACGGGGTCTGGTTCAATGTCGCTGCCCGCAGTTTTCACCCCGGCGGCGTTCAGGTCACCATGGGGGACGGTTCGGTCCGCTTTGTGGCGGAAACGATTTCCCTTTCGACCTGGCAGAACCTGAGCAACCGAGACGACGGCAACGTGCTGGGGCAATTCTAAAATCACCGTTGTGTTTCGTTGGCCTACTGTCCCTTCTTCTCCGCTTGTCGGCGGAGAGGGGCCGTAGGGTGCAAGCGGGGCAGCGAACCGCACCAAGTGTGTACCCCGTATCCAAAGATGGTGCGATACGTTCCGCCTTGCGTCATTGCTCGCACCCGACGGCTTGTTTGCCCCACGCCGGCAAGAACAAAAAAGACGCCCCGATTTTCATCGTGGCGTCTTTTTTTAAGCTCGGATTGTGGTAACCCCGAAGTCGTTGGTCTTAGACCAATTCCTTCTTAGCACCGATCAAGGTTCGCAGACGTTCGGCCAGCAGAGCCGCATCAAACGGCTTCTTGAACGTCTCATTGATCGTGGACCGATCGAAGCTCATCGAGCTTCCATCATCGGGCAGCAAGGCGATCAGAATCGTTTCCGCGAAGTCCGGATTCCGACGCAGATTCTGGCAAATCTGCAATGCCTCGATACGACCGATCGAGAAATCCACGATAATGCAGTCCGGATGGAACCCTTCGGCTTGAATCCCCGCTTCAAAACCACTCGCGGCCACGCAGACCTTGAATGCTTTCTCGAGCGGAAGTTCGCGACGCAGATTTTCCACCAACACTTGGTCCTGAGCAACGATCAGCACCTTGGCCATGGCTTCGTCTTCCAAGTCGCCAAGGGGCATGCCGTGTTCTTTCAGGAACTTGATCAAATATTCCCGCGGGATACGGCGGTCCTGGGAACCAGGAATGCGATACCCTTTGAGGCGGCCCGAATCAAACCACTTACTCACAGTGCGGGGGGCCACTTTGCAGATCTTTGCGACCTGTCCTGTTGTGAAGACCTTCATCACAGGCTCTCCATTACTCTTTCGTTGAGTTGACCTCCACTGTGTTTCCGGTTCTGGCGGAAACACGAAAATCGCCCCTCATTTTCAACTTCCGACTCTTCTGGCGATCCCTCGCACTCGGCTATGGGTAGAGTCTTAGTATTCAATGTCTGGGTCAGGGCGCTACAAACGCTGCTTCTCTCGTGGCTCGTACTCAGATCCTTCTGAACCGCGCCTTCAAGGCGGAAACCGGATCCACTACTCACGACTTGGTTTGATTGGCCGTTCTCAAAGAACGAACCTCGCTCACCTTTTCGCAGCGGCTCGGCGATGCGGTGACCAATGGGAGAATCCCAAACAGAACAACTCACGCACTGGCAAGGTCACGCCAGTAGCGAAAGCTTCAGCTTGTTAAAGATTCCCCCCTTGGCCGGCTGCTTCATCACACCGACTGCAACATGTGCTGCAATCGGGAAGTGTGTAACAAGCCTTCCGAAGGTTAATTTCGATGTTTTGGGGGGTGTTTCTTTAGCATCTTTCCGATCTGTTTGCTGCGATCTTTAAAATCGCCACCAGCGGCACCGACAGATTGTGCGTCCTGTTCCGATTTTAACGGTGTGATGAGTCGCTAGCGGTTCTTCCCGGCGGTATGGAATTATTCGCAGGTACCAATGAAAAGGCCACCACCGATGCTCGGATTTATCTGGCGGGTGTCCGCAGACGGACTGCCTACGCAAGACTTTCGCCCTGCACGAGATTTTCTCGGAAACATCACATCCCACTCCGTACGACCACCCGAGCAGCGTAGTTCAGATGTTCATCTATAGAAATGATGGCAATCGCTAGCAGGGGTGGTTATGTTGGCGAGATGAATTCAGACCACCCTGATGATTTTCAAACGCCTGAGCCTGCCCCGCTTCGTCCATCGTGGCTGTTGGTTGCTCTCTCTATCCTGAACATCGCTGCTGGGGCTGTGACGGCCAGTATCGCGCTGGTAGGGCTGGAACTGCTTTGGCCCAATCCAATCGGCTACAGCTTGCTGTTGATCCTTCTTATTGGGCTGGTGACCATGGTGGGGCAATACTTCGGTACCTTTCGTGGCAGCTATCACGCTGCCTTCCTGGCCGCTGGCGCCAGCGGCGGTTGCTATTCGATGAGCTACCTGGCGATCGTGATTCACCGCATCATCTCCGATCTTAATTCTCCGGCGACGGCAGGTAGCGGCCTGAGTCATCAACAATCGGTCGTGTGGCCGGCCATCTTTGTCGTAACGATGGGTTCGCTCTGGCTCAATGGGCGGTGGGGGTGGCAGTTGAAAAGACGGAACGACCAAACCGCCGGACCAACTCGGCTGTCGATTTCTTTGCGCGAGATGTTTGCCTTCTGTTTCCTGCTAGGACTCATCATCTTGCCGGCCAGCATTCAAGCTCACAGGAATCAATCGATATATCGCGCCAACGTGGCCGCTGCGGACGCACCTTTTCCCGTTCCCGACCAGGCCGAGGCAATTCAATACCAGCGAGACCGCCATGGCTTGATCATTGGCAGTTATGAAGTCGACGAACAAGAACTCCGCAGTTGGCTCGACGTTCAGGCTTTCAAAATGTCAACCGGCGGAGCTCGATTGCAAGAAATAACCGCCGGACCGATCTTGGTGACTCCACCCGATCCAACGCAGACGCCGTTCCTGGTTCCGTATGGTACGCATCGCGTCACCAAAGGACTGCGAGCTTACTGGCACGTCGACGATCTATATCACATGCTTACCTACGACCGCGCGACGGGCGTTGCGTACTACCAAGAGCTGGCGATCCCGGAATGAAACGATGACCAGAGCAGCCGCGAACACGCCAATCAACTACCCCCAACCGACGCGTCTGCACTACGCCTGGTCATGCCTGCTCATCTTTGCCTGGCTGACCTTTGCCGGGTGCACGGCCGTGTGGCTCTTTAGTCCCGAGCCGCTCTTGAAGGTCATCGCCATGGCCCTGACAAGCGTATCGCTGCTGCTGGCACTGTTGCAGTATTACAGCACGTTTCGCTATCACCGCGAGGCGACGATCGTCGCCATGTTTCTGTATGGCACCCTGCGCGTCGCTTTGTTTCTGTCCGTGCTTTTTATGATTGGCTCGGCGCACAGCACTCACCAGTCGATTCCGCTCCGGGTAATCGTGGCGTTGTTGTCTCTGGCCCTGAGCCTCACCTTAATCATGGTCAACGTTTACCACTATTTGACTTGGAGCGAGCAGCTCTACGTGGCGCAGCAGTCGAACGCTTTGCCTTCCATCCCCCAGTTCGTCACCTTGCGGAAAATCTTCCTGCTGGTTCTGGTGATCAGCTGGGTCATCGGGATCGCATCGTTGGGCGTTCGAAACGGCTGGCAAACCATCTTGTTTTTCTGAGAGACCGAGTCTCGTGAACTCTCTGGAGCCAGCTAACGATCGTCGACATGATGGCCGCGACTCTGGTAACGGCGATTGTGCTGGGGACGTTTAGCTTTCTGTTTCGGCGGTAGCTACCTTATAGCTGGCAGCCTCGATGATCGGTTATTGTATGTGGATGCAAAATACAATCACCTTCACCTTGTTCACTCTTTGCCTGCTGGCAGGCTGTCACCACGAGGAGCCTAGCGTGTCCGACCAAGATCCGCTCGATGGTCTGTATCTCAGCACCAGTAGTCAATCCCAAGCTAGGGCTGAAGCAGTACTACCGGCTCAGGGAAGCGAAGACGTCAGCCATCTGTTGGGCACTATCACGATACCCAATGCAACCGCGCGAGACGAGGAACGCGATAATTACCTTCCCGAAGAAGCCACCGACTGGATCGTTGATGTTCAGTTTCCTGAGGGCAATGAATTTGAAGTAAAACGCCTGGCTCAATTATTCGATAAGTCCTTTCGAGAAGAACACGGGGGACTCACCCTCTACGGCAAAGATGCCAAGACAGGCTTCTGGACCTATCTCATTTCAGCAGATGGACCAACATCGGTCACCGGCCTAAAGATCTCCTGGGATTACTATTCGGCATGGAACGACGATGCTGAAGTGGCAACCGCTCAGAAGTATCAGGCCCGCCTGCAGGCCATTGAGAGCGTGCTGCAAGCAAATTCCATTAAGGCTGTCGTTCAACCGAACCGAACCACCGAAGATGCCGCGGCTCGCACACTCTTCTTATCGAATTTACCAGAACAAGTAGATCGCACGGTTGTCTTCGCAGTCGTCGCCCCCGAAGGGAAACCGTTTGAGGGACGCAAAATCTGGGACGTAATGTTGTGTCTGGGGCTCACCTGGGGCGATATGGATTGTTTTCATTGGATCAATCCCACGGGCATCGGCGACGACTACTACTTCAGCGTGGAAACCTCGACGCCGCCTGGCTACTTTCTTCCCGAAGAGATCGCGATGGGACGCGTCCATACGCAAGATCTCGTCTTCCTGTTCAGCCTTCCCCGCACAGCGGCGCCTTCCGTGGTTGCGGCACGAATGCGCAAAGCCGTTGAGTATGTGCAATCACGACTCGGAGGCGAGATCGTCTACATGATCGACGACGAGCAATACGAGTTTGATTCTGCCATCCAAGAGATAGGCGGCATCGAAGCGGAACTTACAGAACACGGTTTTCCGCCAGGAAGTGACGCAGCGCTGCGGTTTTTCTAGAATCTCTCGCAGTAAACCTTAAGCCACCGAGATATCGCCGTCACCTGTTTCATGCACGTCCTCAAACCGCACGCTCACGCGTTTCGAGATGCCGGACTCTTGCATCGTCACGCCGTGCAGGGTCGTGGCGGCGGCCATGGTCGCTTTTGAGTGGCTTACGATCACAAAGCGGGTCCAGTCCAGAAAGCCGTTCAGAACGTCGACGAAGCGGCCGATGTTGGCTTCGTCCAAGGGGCCGTCCACTTCGTCCAGAATACAGAACGGGCTGGGGCGGAACTGGAAGATGGCCAGCAGCAGCGTGACCGCGGTCAACGCTCGTTCGCCGCCCGATAGCAGCGAGATGTTGAGCGAGCTTTTGCCGGGCGGCGTCGCGATGACGTCGATGCCTGCTTCCAGGATGTCGACTCCTTCCTCGATGATGATATCGGCCGAACCGCCACCGAACACGCGGCGGAACATCACCTGGAAGTTGCTGCGAACCGTTTCCAGCGTCTCCTCGAACAGGCGGCGGCTGTCGACATTGATCTTGTTGATGATCTTCTCAAGCGATTCCTTCGCTTCGGTCAGATCCTTCAGCTGGCCGTCGAGCTGCTCGAAGCGGGCCTGGAATTCGTCCAGTTCCTTCAAGGCCTCCATGTTGACCGAGCCGATGTTGCTGATCTTGCGGCGCAGGTCGGCAATCTCTTCGTCGATCGCGGCCCGGTCGCCGGGCAGTTCGATCTCGTCGGTATCAAGCGTCACCTCCGAGATCTCGATGCCGTAGTCGTCTCGCAGACGCCGTTCGAGCGTGCTCCGTTCGTGCCGCAGATCGGTGAAGGCCAGTTCCTTGCGGTGCAGCTGATCGTCGGCCGTACGCTGCTTCTGCCGGGCCTCGACCAGCTTGGCCGTGTGCTCCGCTTTCACCTTTTCCAGTTGCTTTCGGGCAGCACGCTCGGTCGTCAGCATCTCTTGCGATTCGGCCAGTTGCAGCATCGCCGAGGCGTACTCGCTGGTGGCTCGCAAGATTTCCAGTTGCTGACTTTCCAGCTTGACGCGATTCTGGGCGATCGATGTGTGAATCTCCTGAATCGAAGCCTTCCGTTCGTCGAGGTTGGCGTGCAGCCGCTCGCTGCTGGCCTGGTGGGCTTCGACCTGCTGCTCAGCCCGGGCCAGTTCCACTTTCAGGCCGGTAATCTGGCCGCGGCTATCGCTCAAGCTTGCTTCCAGTTCGCCGAGAACGTGCATCAGAGTTTCGCTATCGCGTTCGAGCTGAGCGATCGTTTCCCGAGTCGAAGTGAGTTCCTGCTCTTTCTCCGCGAGCTGCTTCTGATCGTTCTCGATGCGGGCCGTGATCGTTTCCCGCTGCTCGATTCGCTTGGAAAGCTCGGAGTCGGCGTCGGTGATGCGCGACTCGAGACGCTGCTTCACCAGTCGATGTTCGGTCAGCACCGACGAGGCCTCTTGCTGCTGGCCGACCAACTCCTCGAGTGCTTGCTTCTGCTGGGCGACGGCGGCCTGAACCTCTTCCAGGCTCGCTTGTTTTTTCTCCAAGGCCTGCTGCAGCTTTTCGACTTCACTACGCAGAGCCCGCAGTTCACTTCGCCGCGAGATAATACCGCCGACGTTCGTCGTTGGCCCGGCATAGACGCGGCCATCGGCCTCCAGCATCTCGCCATCGCGGGTTACGAAGCGCAGGGGCTGCTTGTAACGCTTCTTCAGTTCGAGTGCGCTGCGGGCGTTGTCGACGAACCAGATGCCACTCAGCAGGAAGCGTGCGACCGGCTGGAATTCGTCCTCTGCTTCGACGAAATCGAGGGCATTGCCCATCACGCCTGGCTCGTGCCGCAGCCCGGACGGCTCGTCGTCGTCCCGCTGGGGGAGCGACTGCATGTCTAACAGACCGACGCGGCCAGGGAAGATCACTTCCCTCTCGAGCACTTGCTGCAGAAGTTCGCCGTTTTCCAGGATCACCAGCTGAGCCGAATCCCCCAAGGCGATTTCGATCAGCCGAGCGTACTCGACGTCAACACGCACCACGTCGGCAACCAAGCCGATCACCGACTGAAACAAGGGCAGCCGTTCGACGCGTGCCCGGGAGAGGATTTCCTTGACGCCGGAGTTCACCCCTTCGCTGGTGCGTTCCAGTTCATCGAGCACCGAGGCCCGCTCCGCGGCAACGGCTCGGCGGCGAGACAGGGCATCGAGGTCGGCCTGAATGTCGGCCGCTTCCTGCTCCTGCTTCCGCAAGGATCCCTTCGCGTCGGTTACATCGGCCTGGGCGGTCGAGAGATGCTCGACCAGGCCTCCTTCGTCCTCGGTTAGCTGCTCAAGTTCGCTCCGATGCTCACCCAGGCGGATCTCGTCGCGCTCGATGTTCTTCTCGATCGCTTCCAGCTGGTTCTGGTCGCTCTCGATGCGAGCTTTGACCGCGCCCAAGGCGTTGTCGAGCGTCGACACGTGCCGCAGCAGTTCCAGGTGCTGCTGGCGGTTGGCTTCCCCTTGCTCGCGTTTCGCCTCAATTTCGGTCTGCACTTCCTGGGTGGCGGTTTCCACGCTTTCCAGGTCGGCGGAGACCACGTCGCGCTGCGTCTTCGCTTTCGACAGGTCGTGCTGCGAAGTGGCCAGGTCGGTGGTCAGCGTTCGCAGCGAAGCAAAATTGCGGACCAGGCTCACCGACAGCGAGGTCGACTCTTGTTCCAGGTCCGATAGCAGCCGATACTGCATGCCGGACGAAGAGTGCAAGGTGGCCAGACGCTGGGCCAGCTTGGCGTGCTGCTCTTCCTTTTGCGTCAGAATGGTCTGCAGCTCGAACAGCTTCGCTTCGGCCCCTTCCAGGCCGGCTTCCGCGGTCGTGATCACCTGTTGAGCATTGGCCTGGTCTTTGCGAAGCTCTTCCAGTTCGCTCGAATACTGCTCGACGCGAACCGACAGGCTATTCCAGTCTTCCATCCCCACGACGGTGCGCAGCAGCTGGAGACGCTCGGTGTATTCGCGGTACTTCTGCGCCTTGCCGGCCTGGGCTTTGATGCTGCGATAGCGGGAGCCGACTTCTTCGACGATGTCCGACAGCCGCACCAGGTTCTGATCGACGCGGTCGAGTCGCCGCTGGGTCTCCAGTTTCTTGGCCTTGAAGCGGCTGATGCCGGCGGCCTCTTCAAACACGGCGCGGCGATCGCGCGGCGAGGCCTGCAGCAGCGTATCGACCTTGCCTTGCTCGATAATGCTGTAGGCGTCGGTGCCGATACCGGTGCCGCGGCACAGGTCTTTCACATCACGCAGGCGGCAAGGATGCCGATTGATCAGATATTCCCCTTCGCCGCTGCGAAACACGCGCCGCGTGACGTGAACTTCGGGGGCGTCGATCGGCAGGGTACCTTCGGCGTTATCGAAGATAATGGTCGCCTCGGCGGCGTTCATCGGCTTGCGGCCATGGGCGCTAGAGCCTTTGAAGATGACGTCGGCCATCTCCTTGCCACGCAGGCTCTTGGCACTCTGTTCCCCTAAAACCCACTTGATCGCGTCGACAATATTCGACTTGCCCGAGCCGTTAGGGCCGACGACGACCGTAATTCCCTCAGGGAATTCCAGGCGAGTCTTGTCGGCAAAACTCTTAAAGCCGTGAAGCTCTAAGGCCTTCAGCATATTCAGCTCCGACGGGGGGACGGATTAAAGGGACGCAATGGATAAACACTCCAGAGTCCTCTAATCGAACGTCGGGATCAAGGTGTCATCCCCATCGGCGTAGGTGGTTACCTCGGAAGACTCTTCGGTTTTGGCAGTTTCTGACGACTGGGAGAAGTTATCCGTGAAATTTTCCTGCTCGTCCGATTCCTTGGCGATCAGCTCTTCCGAGCGGACATAGCTGCGATCGGGACGCGGCATCGCGTTCACCTCGACGCGAGCGGTCAGGTAACCTTCGTTTCGCAGAGCGAAGACGTTCCGAACGATCTCGCCGTAGCCGCATTCGACTTCGGTGAGGGCCTTGATGATCTCTTTCAGGTCGCTGGAGCACTCTTTCTCCAGTTCGCCACCGTCGGCCTGGAACCGCGTGACCTTGACCTTGCGATGTCCCGAGGAGCGGATCGTGAGGCCGTTTTGCCCCACGAAAGCGACGTCGCCATTGAGACGTACCTCGGTCCCGAAGACGACGATCTCAGGACGGTCCTGCAGGCGGAAGTGAACCATTGGCGACGAAGCCGAGCGGACATGATGCAAATGAACGTGATTGTCCAGCAGCTCGCCGGCGATCGACGGCAACTGGTTCGAGCGTTTCTTCAGCTGGTCGAACGCACCATAACGTGCCTCGGCACTTTCTTCGTGCAGCAGACCTTCCAGACTGTCGATCACGTCCAGATCGTCAAACGACCCGAGTGCCTGCAGGGCCCGGAAGCGGAAGCCGTTGTTCGTACGGGCCGCTTCGGTGAGGGGTTCGATACAAGCCGAATCGTTCATGTAAGCCAGCGATTCCGCCGAGCAAAAACGAACTAGTTCGTTCTCGGAATTGAGCCCCTTCATGAGTGAAGGAACCGCTTCCTTGCCGATCGCTTCTAACTTAAGCGCACCTGCCTGAGCGGTCGATTCGACCAACAGCTCCGCTTCACACTCGGCGATGTAACGACGTCGAAACTCGGTCGAGCGAGAGAGGGGAATGAAGCGAATCACACGCATGTAGCGAGAGATGCTCTCTTTATAGCGTGGATGCACGTCCAGCGTGATGAACTTGTCGGTCATTGGCGTGGCGACCCCTTGCTTGGTCCCCTCGCGATACATGTGGAAGCGGCCGTTGATCGCGGCTCCGATCGCGGCACTTGCGGCGATCGAGACTTCCCCTTCGATCAATCCCAGGCCAAGAGGTCGCTCTTCCATCATCACGGCCCCGCCCAGGATTCGGCCGCGTCGCATGTTGGCCTTACTGTTGTTCCCTTCGATTACGCTGTCCAGCACGATCGGGCCGGAGGCCATGGCGATGTCGTTCCCCTTGCGAGCGCGACCGCCGAGGAAGGCCATTTCGGTGAGCCGCGTCGATGGCGAATAGCCATTTTCCAAGCTGGTCGTATCGGTCTCAGGTGGGGCGAAAACGGTAACGTCGATCGTGTCCCCTTCGCGGGCACCCGGAGGGATCACGGCTTCCAGCATGACCAGCGCCGTGTGAGGCGAGGCCAGCCACTGTTGGGGCTGATCGACTTGTAGAATACGCATCTCGTTGAGTAGCAGGTCTCGGGCAGCCGAAGGAGGTGGATCGCTTCCGGTGCCGTGCAGCCCCGTGACGAGCGTCACCCCTTTGATCTTGGCGTTGTTCATGCCGCCTGGCACGGTCAGATCGCCCACCGTGCGGGGTTTGTCCCAGTCGTGCGAAGGCTCTTCCTCTTTCTCATCGCCATCAGACCAAGGATTGAGATAACTCATCGATGATCCGCTGTCACTGGTCCACGGGGCCGTACACCCCGAGGTGAGCGCGTGCCCGGCGATGATAAGGCCAAGCGTGATAAAAAGGTAAGCCGTATGAGAGCGTCCGTGCCGTGGCATTGGGTTGCTGGTCCGTCAAAAACCTACGGTATTAGTCCGAAGAATTCCCTTCCTTCGGATCTAGTTGCGGCAAAGAGTAGGAAAAACTGATAGCACGATCAAGAGCAATTTCTTATTCCGCTTAGGCTTACGGCGGATCGAAGCCGCTTTTACATAGCGGGTTACAGCGTAAGATCCGCCACGCGCCGCGCAGAGCCCCCGAAATAGGGCCATACTTGCGCACCGCACCAATAAAGTAGTTGCTGCATGTCGGCTGAAAGCGGCACGATTGCCCGATCCACGGGCTGAGCGTGTACTGATAGCACCGCACGGCGAAGATCATCACCTCTGACAGCAGTGCTTGCCATCCTTCGTATAGAAACCGTAGAAAGATCATCCGCGCGGACTTCCTTCCGGTGACGGGGCCTTCTCGCCGTGACTGCGTTTCCACTTTCTAGCCGCACGATGAGCCAGTTGCACCAGGCCGTTTTCCAGTTCGGCGAAGGTCGGGTGCTGTTTCGACTGGGGCAGCACGACAAAGTCGAATCCGCTGGGGAGCTTCTCGCGGCTGAGCCGAAATGCCTCGCGCAGGCGACGCTTCCAACGATTACGCTGCACGGCGTTGCCGATCTTTTTTTTCGAGACGACCAGCCCGACACGGCAGACGCCTAGCGAATTCTTCGCCGCATAGACCACCAGCCAACCGTTGCCCGCTGATGCTCGGCGCGTGAAGACGGCGTCGAATTCGGCTGGCGTTTTGAGACGTAATTGCGGCGGAAACCGATGAGACTTCTCCGTCACACGCTTTCCTTTCCGCTACCAGCGAAGGTCCTTGCGGGGGTCTTCCGGGTGGTCTTCGGCGAACTTCTCGACGGCCTGCTTCAACTCGTCGGTGGGCTTTTCAGGCAGGGCAATCTGCAGCACGACATACAGGTCGCCTGCGTCGCCGGAAGCTGCCGGCACCCCTTGGCCGCGCACGCGCAGCCGTTTTCCGCTGGAACTACCTGGCGGGATCTTCATGGTGACGGTGCCCCCGGGGGTCGGGACGTCGATCGAGCCACCCAGCATGGCCTCGGCCAGCGAAACCGGCACGGTCACTTCCAGGTCTTTTCCACTGCGTTTGAAATACTTGTGCGATTCGACATGAATACGAATCAACAGGTCGCCGGCCGGACCGCCATTGGGGCCGGGGTCGCCTTGGCCGCGGAGACGGATCTTCTTGCCGTCTTCGATGCCGGGAGGAATCTTGGCGGTGAGTCGTTCCATCTCGCCGCCAGGCCGACGAACGTTTAAGTTGATCTCGCCCCCTTCCATGGCCTGCTTGAAGGGGACCGTCACGTCGTGCTGCAGGTCGTTACCGCGCACCGGCTGGGCGTGACGTCGACGGCCACCACCGCCACCGAATCCAAATATGTCGGACAGATCAGGCCCGGCACCGCCGCCGCCGAAGATGTCGCCCAGGTCGAACTCGTACTGAGCACCGCCACCGGGGCCACCGCCGGCCGAGCGCCATTGATGAAAGCCCCCTGGGCCGCCGCCACCGGGACCGGCTCCCATGTTTTCGAAATTGCTGCCGAACTGGTCGTATTTCTTACGCTTTTCGGCGTCGCCGACCACGTCGTAAGCGTTTTGAATCTCTTTGAACTTCGTATGGGCCGCCTTGTCGTCCGGGTTGAGATCTGGATGGTACTTCTGGGCCAACTTCTTGTAGGCCTTCCGGATCTCTTCCTGCGTCGCGGATCGTGAGACTCCCAGAATCTTGTAGTAATCGTCAGCCATGAACTTCTTGATTTTCGCCTAACTGGTTCCCTGAAAACAACTTCCAACGACATTCACGAGCATTTCGGTCCCCTCTTCCTCGAAGGGATAGGGTGAGGGTGAGGGTGAGGGATTTTTGATGGATGGATCGCAACGTCTGGCATTGCCCCTTCCATATCACTCTTGACCCCCTCCAAGCGACCTCACTGGGCCCGCGAACATGCCCCCGCACCCTGACCCTCTCCCCCGAGTACAGGGGCGAGAGAATAAGAATGTGTGGCTTATGCAAGCTATTCTATACTTGATAGCCGCTCTGGGGAGAGCGGCCAATTATCCCAGATTTGCCCGGCAAACACACGCACCGGTTTCCGGAAACTTCCGCCGCTATGCATTTATCCCACATATTTACCACCGTCCGCGTCCTCTTGCTGCTGTCGTTCGTATTGGTCGCGCCGGCCATCGTGCAGGGCGCCTACGCCGAGTACGAACTGCGCGTGGTCGATGCCCAGACGCAGTTGCCGTGCTCGGCGAAGATTCGCATTACCAACTCACGCGACCTGCCTCAACGCATCGATGGGGGCCTGATGATTGACGGAACGGCCTACTTTACCGGCAGTTTAAAGATGAAGCTGCGACCAGGGCAGTATGGCTTTCGGCTCGATGCGGGCCCCGAGTATCCCTTCATGGAAGGTCATTTCATCCTCCAATCCGGCGATACCGACAGCCGTACGATCGAGCTGAAGCGGTTCATCGATATGAAGAAAGAGGGGTGGTATCCCGGCAACCTGGCGCTATCAGGCCGAACCAACGACCTGGAAACGATCATGCTGGCCGACGACCTGGTGCTGGGCAATCACATTACCTGGAACAACCAGATCAACCCGTGGGCCGGCAAGCCAATCACCACGCTACGGGACGAGTTCGGAGCGTTTCGCTCGCTGTGGGAGATGGGGGGCGAAGACAACCGGGCCGGCGGGAAGGTCTGGTTTGCTCGCCTGAACGAGCCGCTTCCCGTACAGCGGCTTCAGCCTGAATACCCGGCCGCAACGTTCTTCCAGGGTGATCTGGGTTCGGCCCACGTGACCGCCGCGAGCCCGCTGGAACCTGACCTGCCGCTGTGGATCGCTCGGGATTTTCTCGATTCCGTCTGCATCCTGGGCCCCGAAATCGAGGCCTACCAGTTCGGTCCCAAGCACCCATTGGCCGAGAAAGCGGCAGAAATTCGCAAGGGAGACGTCACCGGCAAGGCTCGACTGGCCCTCGATATCTATTACAAGCTGCTGGAATCAGGCATCCGAATGCCTCCGGTCGCCGCCAATGGCACCGATGAAGAAGACAGATCGTCGAGATTGGATCGCGTTTACGCCCAGGTGGACGGCGACTACTCGCCCGTTGCCTGGTGGGATGCGGTCGACGCAGGCAAGGTCTTCGTCACCAATGGACCACTACTGCGAGCCACCGTCGAAGGGTACCCGCCAGGGCACGTTTTTCCGATCAACATCGGCGAAAAGCACGAGTTTCAGATCGGCCTGAGCCTGGCCACGCGGCAAACGATTGCCTACCTGGAAGTGATCAAGAATGGCGAGAAAGACTTGGAAATCTCGCTCGACGAATATAAGGACCGCCGGGGAATCCTGCCACCAGTTACGTTCACGGACTCTGGTTGGTTTCTGGTGCGTGTCGTCACGCAGGAAGCGGACTACTACCAATACGCCACGACCGCTCCGTTCTATGTCGAGGCCAACGGCCAGCCGCGGATCAGCAAGTCGGCGGCCGAATTCTTCCGAGATTGGGTCTTTCGCCGGGCCATGAACATCGACCTGCCGGATGGTCCCCAGCGCAACGAAATCATCGATTTGCAGCGCGATGCCCGCGATTTCTGGCAAAAACGGGCCAAGATGGCCAACGCCCCGTAGTTCGCCGCTCTAGTTAAGTTGCCCTGAAGCGGTAAACTAGGAGTTTCGATCCTCCAGCGAGACTCCACTAGACTATGGCATCGTCGGCCGACTGGCGCAAGTTGTACCCGTTTTCGTCGCATACCCTTACGCTTCCCGATGCGCGAATGCACTACGTCGACGAAGGCTCCGGCGAACCGATGCTGATGGTGCATGGCAACCCGACCTGGTCGTTCTACTGGCGCAATATCATCACGCAGTTTCGCGATTCGCACCGCATGGTGGCCGTCGATCACATCGGCTGCGGGCTGAGCGACAAACCGCAGCAATACACCTATCGACTGCAGCAGCATATCGACAACCTGGTGGCATTGATCGACGCGTTGAATCTGCGGAACATCAACCTCCTGGTGCATGACTGGGGCGGGGCGATTGGTCTGGGGGCGGCCCTGGCTCGGCCCGATCGGTTTGCCCGAATGGTGCTGTTCAACACGGCGGCGTTTCCGCCTCCGTATTGTCCGCTGCGAATTCGAGCGTGCCGCATTCCGCTGCTGGGCCCTTGGATGGTTCGCACTTTCAATGCGTTTGCCCGGCCGGCGCTGACCATGGCCACGGAAAAGCCGGAGCGTTTCACGCCGGACGTTTGTGCCGGATATATCGCCCCGTACGACAACTACGCCAATCGCATCGCGACGGCGCGCTTCGTGCAGGATATTCCGCTCTCGAAAAGCCACCCGACCTACGCGGTGCTCGAGCAGATGGAACAGCAACTGCCGACCCTTTCGCACTTGCCCATTCAGCTGATCTGGGGGGGCAAAGACTGGTGTTTTCGGCTCGAATGCATGGAGCGTTTTCAAATGATTTGGCCGACTGCCCGGGCAACCGTGTTCAGCGATGCGGGGCACTACGTGGTCGAGGACGCCAGCGAGCGCATCGAGCCGCTGTTGCGTGATTTCCTGACGCAAATGCCCAAGCCTGTCGAAGCCGAGACGCCGCAATGAGCGCGAACCAAGCGTTGTCCGTCGGTCAGTTGGCATCGCTGGCCTGTACGCTGGAAGTATGCGCCCCGAAGCCAGGCAACGTCCATCGCAGCGCCGACTTTGAAGACGTCACGCTGCAAGATTTTCTGGCCAGCGCGATCGCCATCGGTCCGGTCTTCGACCAGGCCCAGTCGTTGCCGCTCGGGCAGATCATTCTGCAAAGCACCCTCGCGACCTCGCGCGTGACCAAAACGAACACGAACCTGGGGATGATCCTGCTGTTAGCTCCGCTGGCGATGGCCATGAACGTGGCGAACTTGAAGCAAGATGCCGCCGCGGCGATCGAAAACTCTACCTCCCAAGATGCCGCCGATATTTACCAGGCCATTAGCCTGGCCAAGCCTGGCGGAATGAATACTTCCGCCGAACACGACGTCGCGGGAAGTGCTCCGCCCCATATCCTGGACGCGATGCAACTGGCGGCCGATCGCGATGCGATCGCTCGGCAGTACGTCCATGGTTTCGCCGATTTGTTCGACCAGGTCGTGCCGCTGTTGGCCGATCCCATCAGGCAGACGCTTCCCTTGAGCCAACGGATTGTCCATGCTCACGTCGCATGGATGGCCCAGTCGCCGGATACGCTGATTGCCCGTAAAAACGGGGACGAAATGGCTCAACGGAGTGCCATGATGGCCAAGCGGGTCATCGACGCCGGCCCACCCATGCAAGAAGATTACATGCAGCAGCTAAGCAATCTCGATTTCTGGTTGCGCTGCGACGGCCACCGGCGCAACCCCGGCACAACCGCCGACATGATCGCCGCCGGATTGTTCGTCTGCCTCAGGCAGGAAACCATTGTCGCGCCGTTTGTCTAATCGATTTCCCCCCTCGGAGCGCCGAAGATGCCCGTTCGTCATTGGGTCAAGCTAACCAAAGATCACCTGGTGTTCAGTGCCGGGCATTTTATTACCTTCGGCGGCAATATCTGCGAGCGGATTCACGGACACAACTACCGCGTGGAAGTCGAACTACATGGCCCGCTGGACGAGAACCACTACGTGGTCGACTTCATCGCGCTGCGCGACTCGCTGCAAGAGATCGTCACCGGGCTCGATCACCGGATGCTTCTTCCCACCCAGCACCCAGCGATCCACGTTACCAGCGACGCCCAGGAAGTCACGGCGACGTTCGAAGATCGTCGGTGGGTCTTTCCCAAACAGGAATGCATTCTACTGGACATCCCCAACACGACCACCGAGCTGTTGGCTCAGTGGATCGGCGAGCAGCTGTTGGCCACCCTCAAAAAAAAGTTGCAGTGGAAACCCGAAGTTTTGCGCGTCGGTGTTGACGAAAATTACGGTCAGTGGGGTTACTGCGAATTCTCGTAGGTGCGGGTGCCTGTCTAATCGGAACGATCCCTACAAGCTGACCGCCGACAGCATGCCCAACGTCCGTCCGGATGGCCCGAAGCGGATCTGGGTTCCCCAAAACGGCAAAAACCATTTGTGCGGCACGAATTTTGGTTTGACCGCCCCCTACCGCGCTCTATTTTTGGGAGTCTTCCGAGCCAGGAAGGCTTCACGCTTGGCGTTGAAGTCGTAGCCGCGTAAGACATCCAGGTCGCTTCAACGTCGTCACCCAGCTATCGGTGTTCCCATGCAGGTCGAATACATCAACCCATTTATCCGCTCCACGCTTGTCACCTTCGACACCATGTTGGGCTGTACGATCAAACGAGACAAGCTGTGCATGGCCGACCAGGTCAGTGACGAGTACGAGATCAGTGGTGTGATCGGCCTTTCGGGTCGATGCCAGGGCTCGGTCGTGGTGAGCCTGTCGCGAGCAGTCGCCATCCAAGGTGCCGCCGCCATGCTGATGATGGAGCCCGGCGAACTGGACGACCTGAACGAAGACGTGATCGACGCCGTCGGCGAAATCGCCAATATGGTTGCCGGCTCGGCCAAAGCCGAACTGGAAGAACTGAACCTCTCGATCAGCCTGCCCAACGTCGTTCTGGGTCACCCTCCCGACATTCGCTTCCCTTCGCAGGTGAAGCCGATCGCCGTGACGTTCGCTTGCCCTTGGGGACCGATGGCCCTGAAAGTTGGCTTCACCCCAGTGCATGCAATGATCTAGTCGATCATTCCCACAGACAGTACTCCCTCGCCCGGCGAGGGAACGATGGGCGACCAGAACCTGAGTTCTCGTCGCCATTGCCATTTCTTGACGCCAGAAACGCTAGCACGCGATTGCCGTGCAAATTTCGCTAATCGTTAAAGTCGAACATGTCGATGAATGAAGATGACCGGTCGTTTTCCCGGGCCATCCCTTGTAACCCTCTCTCCCCTCAGGGGCGAGGGGACAACCTTCAACGCAGCCATGAGCAAACGCGATCCTAGCCAGCACTTCTCGAATCCTTCGCTCCGCAAGGCGGCGATTATTTTGATGTCGTTGCCAGAAGAGGAAGCGGCCAAGCTGATGGGCAAGCTGACGCCCAAGCAGGTCGAACTGGTCTGCATCGAGATCGCCCAACTCGACAATCTCGACGGGAAAGAACAAGAATCGGCCATCCTGGCCTTCGCTGAACAAAACCCCAACCAACTGGGTGGCGGCGGGGGTGGGATCAACCTGGCCAAATCACTGGTCACCAAGGCCCTCGGCAAAAACGCCACCGAAACGCTCGATAACGTTCGCCAGTCGGTCGAGTCGGTTCCCTTCGGCTTTTTGCGGAAGGTCGACAGCCAGAACCTGCTGACCTTTATCGTCGACGAGCACCCCCAGACCATCGCTTTGATTCTTTCGCATCTGCCGGCATCGTACGGGGCAGAGCTGATCGCAGGCCTGCCAGCGGAACGCCAGCTGTCTGTGATCCGCCGTATCGCCAACATGGGTCAAACCAACCCCGAAGTGATCCGCGAGGTCGAACGGGGCCTGGAAGACCGAATGGCCAGCGTGATGAGCCAATCGTTCGAGAACGCCGGCGGTATTCCCAGCGTGGCCGAGATCCTCAACGTCACCGATCGCAGCACCGGCAAGGCCTTGCTGGAAAACCTTTCGCAGGAAGACCCCGACCTGGTCGAAGAAATCCGCCGCTTGATGTTCGTCTTCGACGACATCCAGAAGCTGATGGACAAAGACATCCAGGCCGTTCTCAAGAACGTCGAGACCTCGCAGTGGGCGATGGCCCTCAAAGGCGCCAGCCAAGACCTGCGGGACAAAGTGGTCGGCAACATGTCCAAACGAGCCGGCGAAATGCTGCTGGAAGAAATGGACTTCCTGGGCTCGGTCAAACTATCCGAAGTGGAATCCGTCCAGCAGCAGATCGTGGACATCGTCCGCCGCCTGGAAGACGCCGGGGAAATCCAACTGACGGCCAGCGACGAAGAAGAGATGATGATCCAGTAGGTTGGCTACGAGTTTTCTGGATATCTCCGCAATGTCCAGCGTTTACTATCAGAATCTTGCTGAACAACGCCTTCACTCTCTAAGAGGCCAAGCACTGTTCTAGGGATGTGACCTTCATGCCCCACATGACCAGCATAGATTCCTAGCGATCTACCGATCTCCGCATTCGTTAATCCATTCGACGGAGCAGACTCCAAAACCAAGTAGATCGCAGATTTTAAGTTTGCAATCGCCTGTTGGGCTAATTGATATGCTTCAGAATTCATTGGAATCTCGAAGTAAGTGAATCGTGCGAATCATTACTAAACGTATCAAAACTCGTGTGAGATCGCCAATTGGGCCCCATCCGACCAATTCGCCAATGCTTAGCTACCAAAAAAATTTTCTAAATCGGTCGTGACACGGATCTTGGGATTTCGTATTTACTCCCCCGTCGCTGGTGAATACCGGCGGCGAGGTCACAGGAACGGACATCGGAAGTCCTTTGTCACTTGGTAGTTTGCGGGAATTGCCTGCCCCCCTCCTGGGCTGAAGCTCATACTTGTCAAGGTAAACGGCTACTGGGTCGGCCGTCTTGGCAAGTGCTTCACAGAGGGCTTCCGGTTAGACCTCTGGAGCTTGGGTCATTTGCTCCAGAGGTCGCCTCCACCAACGCGGCGAGCGATTCCAGTCGGAATCCTCGCCGCGTTTTTTTGTGCATCGAAAGAGAGAAGAGGGGAGTGACCACGGATTTCACGGCTGAACACGGATAGGGTGCAGAGCATCGAAGATGCTCGCTTGTTCTTTCTTATCCGTGACCATCCGTGTAATCCGTGGTCAAAACTCTTCCCCCCTCGCGTTGACAGCCTAGAACCTCGTACCTAGCCTGAAGACTGCCTTCCGAGTTCCCTTCTTCCCCTTGAGTAAGCCTCATGTCGAAGCGTGTTGCGATTGTGACGGGTAGTTCCCGTGGTATTGGCCGTGCGATTGCCGAGCAACTGGCCGCCGATGGATACAGCGTCACGGTGAATTACAATTCCAGCCCCGATGCCGCCATGCAGGTCGTTGCCGGTATCGAAAACGCCGGAGGGGAAGCGATCGCCGTGCAGGCCAATGTTTCCTCCGAGCAGGGACGGTCGCAGCTCATTCAAGACACCCTCGCCAAATGGAACCGCCTGGACGTGCTGGTCAACAATGCTGGCATCACCTCGCCAGGGCGGCTCGATATTTTGGAGGCCACCTCCGAGAACTGGGACTTGGTGCTGGGCACCAACTTGAAGGGGCCGTTCTTCCTTACGCAAGACGCCGCCAACCAGATGCTATCGCAGATCGAAGAAGGCACGATCCCAGCCGGCAAGATCATCAACCTGTCGTCTCTTTCCTCGTATGCCAGCAGCCCGAACCGGGCCGATTACTGCATCGCCAAGGCAGGTCTCGCGATGATGACGCAGCTCTTCGCCGATCGTTTGGGGAACGAGCACATCCAGGTCTTCGAGGTCTGCCCCGGCATCATCGCCACCGACATGACCGGCCCGGTGAAAGAGAAATACGACCTGCAGATCGCCGAGGGGCTTACCCCCATCAAACGCTGGGGACAGCCTGAAGACGTCGCCAAGGCCGTCTCCGCCATCTGCGCCGACTACTTCCCCTTCAGCACCGGCCAACGCATCAACGTCGACGGCGGCTTCCACCTCCGCCGATTGTAAACTCTCTCTGGTCCGACTCTCCGTGCGAGGGGAGAGTGTTAAGAGGAGGGGCTGCGCAAGTTGACGCCGTTCCTCTCAGGTCGGATAATCAAGACAAATTGATCTATTCGGCCAGCCATGAACGAAACGTCGCTCAGCCTCCTCCATCGCCTCAGACACGCTTCCGAATCCGATAGCTGGACTCGGCTTGTCGATATGTATGCTCCTTTAATCAGGGCATGGCTGCGAAAATACGACGTGCAAGAGAGCGATGCCGAAGACCTCGTGCAGGAGGTCCTGGTGGCCGTCTCGAAGGATGTCTCCAACTTCGAGCACAAGGGGCAGCCGGGCGCTTTTCGGGCATGGCTCAAGGGGATTCTGGTCAATCGGCTGCGAAACTTCTGGCGAACGCGTGATCGTCGACGCGAGGCGCGCGGTGAATCCGATCTCGACCGAAGACTGGCCGAACTGGAGAGCCCCACCAGCGAGTTGAGCCGCCTCTGGAACGACGAACACGACCGATACGTACTCAAACAGCTCCTGATTCTGGCAAAGCCTCATTTCACTCCGACTACCTGGACAGCGTTCGATCGGGTCGCTCTGAGGGGGGAAAGTCCACGTGATGTGGCCTCCGAAATGCAAATTTCCTTGAATGCCGTCATCACTGCTAAGTCCCGCGTACTGCGAAGGTTACGTCTGGAAGCGGATGGGCTCGTCGATTCCTATTCAGATTTTAAGGTTGAGAGCTGACATGATTGAGCAGGTGCGGTTCTTAACAGGTAGCGACACGTCGCTGGCAGGCACTTGAGTCCGTGCCTGGGCGGACGGGCGCTAAGCACTCAATGACGGAGATTTCCGGTGTCTGAGAAAGCAACCCACCCCAGCCCCGACCTGCTGCACGCTTTCGGACTTGGTCAATTGGCTCCTGACGAAGCGACCATGATCGAAAAGCACATCAGCGAGTGTGAACCGTGCTGCGAAACCATCGCCGATCTGTCAGCCAATGACACGTTCATCGGTCTTCTACAACGCGCTGATCAACAACCTACCGATCAGACCGTGGATCAACACTCGGGGATCGCCGCTCCAGGCTCCGAGGGCATCCCGGCTCCGCTCGCCGAGCATCCTCGCTACGAGATCGTCGGCCTGATCGGTCGAGGCGGCATGGGTGACGTCTACAAGGCGCAGCATCGCAAGATGAAACGCACCGTGGCACTGAAGGTCATCAATCGCAAGTTGTTTCGTCAAGGGGAAGCGGTCAATCGTTTCCATCGCGAAGTGGAGGCCGCCGCGCAGTTGTCGCATCCAAATGTCGTCACCGCGCATGACGCCGACCAAGCCGGCGATTTCCATTTCATGGTGATGGAGTACGTCGATGGCGTGGACCTTTCCCAGGTTGTCCGAGACCGAGGCGTGTTGCCAACGGAAGAAGCGTGCGAATACATCCGCCAGGCAGCCCTTGGTCTGCAGCATGCCTACGAACGGGGAATGGTTCACCGCGACATCAAGCCCCACAACCTGATGGTGACTGCGGATGGCACCGTGAAGATCCTCGACTTCGGCCTGGCTTCTCTTGCACCGGAATCCCTTTCGGATGCCGAGGTTGAAGAAGCCCGCGACGAATTGACGATAGCTGGTTCGATTATGGGGACTCCCGATTTCATCTCGCCTGAGCAAGCGAACAATGCCCATGCTGCCGATATTCGCAGCGACATCTATAGCCTGGGGGCGACTTTCTATTACCTGCTCGCCGGACACTCGCCCATTGCTGGCCGAAGTGTCACCGAGAAGCTCCGGAACCTGGCCGAAAACGAGCCGGAATCGCTTACAATGATTCGCGAAGACATTCCCGCCGACGTGACTGCCGTCGTCGAGAAGATGCTGGCCAAGAACCCAGAGGAGCGTTTTCAGACGCCTGCCGAGGTCGCCGAAGCATTGCTACCGTTTATCGATGGCGGAAATTCAAGCACAGGCAAACCCAGCGCAACCCGAACCAAGTCCCTTCGCAACTTCGCGATCGCCGCGGGTTTACTTGGTCTAATCGCGTCAATTGGCGTTGCCATGATGATGCGTGAATCGGTTGGCGACAAGCTTGCCAAGATGGATCCAGGCGTGACGTCGGTCAGTTACCCACCTGCCGGAAAGGAGTATTTGTTTCTGTACACCGTCGAGGGAGCCGCTCTCGATGGAGAGCCCGCGGCGGTTTGCGATATCGGTGACTGCCGCATTGCGTTATTAGGGCAAGACATCTCGGCTACGCGCGACTACAGCGTTGGCGTAAACGTCGCCGTGGCAGATTCGTTACCGGAAAGTTCAACTCGCGAGCGAGATAGCGACGGCAAGGTCTTCTTTACCAGTAACTCGGCGGACGGAAAAGCCACGTGCAAGTTTCACGGCTTCAAGTTCGACCTGACCGAGAGCATGATTTCCATCGGCAATAGTTGGAGTCACAAATGGAAAGATCCCTCATCGCCGGGGCTGTTGATCCTGGTAGACACGAAAACGAACCGTTTCACCACGCAAGCCATGCGGCCGCGATCTGAGAGAGAGCCCCTTCCCGAAAGATGGATCGCGCCGCCGCCAAGCGAGCCTGAGCCCCGACCAGGCAGTGCGGAGGGTGGTCTTCACTTGTCTCCGCAGTTGCAGGCAGGGCTTCGCCAGTCGGGTCAAAGCGTTACGGACTTCCAGGATCGACTGAAGGCCACCCTCAGCCACGCGGCAGGGATTCCCAACGACCAGTGGGAGAAAACGGGCAAAGGAATGGGTACCGATGCGATTCAAGGCATGCCCCTCTCGAAGTTGCTGATCATGACGGCTCCTGTGGACCGTTCAAACTCAGGCGATGTACCCGCTCCACGAGCCTTCCGCATGCTCACCAGTCGCGTGCCCAAACCGCTGGAGCTTCACAAGGCGATGTCCCCAAGCCAGGTTCACGGCTATGTCTCGGTCATTCAACCGGAGTACGTCCTCAAGATAACGCTCGATGTCGATCCCGAAACGAAGCGATACAAGGGAACCGTCTGGTTTGAGGCTCCCGATCTCTACGCCGGCAAGGTCGATTTTGCTCTGAAGTACGATGCGGGACGCATGGACGTGGTCGAGTTCATACTGCCTGAGCAAGGCACGAAGCTCGTCCGAACCCCAAACGGTCTGTGGACTCGCAGCGGTAGTGAAACAGAAGCCAGTGCGAATAGCAGCAAAAGCCATGAGCATGATCGTAAGCAGCCTGCCCACTTGGTATCGGATCTCGATCGCATCCAAGGAACTTGGCAAGTTACTTATTCGGAAGATAGCGGCAGAATTGCTCCGCAAGAGTTACTCGCGAATCTCCGCTTCATCATTGATGGGCAAACACTCACCACGGAGATCGCTGGACGCAAAAGCGTCTCGACGTACAAACTCGATCCGACGAGCACTCCTAAGATGATTGATCTCACGGAGAACGGTCGCAGCAAGCTTGGCATCTACGACCTCGACGGGGACACACTAAGGATTTGCATCGCTGAAACTGGCAAGCAGCGTCCGGCGGCCTTCGACTCGCAGCCCAACTCGGCAAACGACGTCGTCATCATGCTTAAACGGATTCACCCAGCGGTGGCGGCAGCACCTCTTGCTACCGACGTTCCCAGAGTCACGGATCTCGATCGCATCCAAGGCAATTGGGGTGTGACTTCCCAACTCGTCGATGGAGAGGCCATCGACCGGAATTGGGAAAAGGACGTGATCTACTACATGGTGTCCGGATACGAGGTCGACTTGATCGGCGGATCCGAGATCGATCACGCGAAATTTCGCCTGGATGCGACCAAGAGCCCCAAGACCATTGATATTCGACACGAAGACGGAACGGTCGAACGCGGCATCTATGAAGTCGAGGGAGAGTCACTGGTGATTTGCTCGGCGAAACCCGGAGCCAAGGATCGTCCCACTTCGCTCGAATCAAAGAAAGGTTCCGGAACGACGCTCACCAGATTCGAGCTTCTGGATCCACCTCTTCAGCTCGATAGCCAGCGTATTCAGAAAACCTGGCAGTTGATATCCAGTATCGCTGACGGAGTGAAAGTAGAACAAGACGAGCCCTTATATTTCATCTTCGACGAAGATAGTCTCGTGATCGATGCTGGCACGGAGAAGGAAAGACGTAGCTATCGCCTGGTGGACAGCGACGACGGTCCCCAGAAGATCAATCTCATCTTTTTCGATGGGGATGTGACACGCTGCATCTATGAAATCGAAGGAGACACGATGCGCTTGTGCATCCAAGACATGGAAACCGATGAGCGTCCCACGTCATTCGAGTCTACTTCCGAATCGAAAACGACGCTGATGACTTTCAGAGAGGTTCCGCCGGAGTACTCCGATCATCAGTTAATCCAGGGCACCTGGCAACTCACCGAAAAAATGAATCATGAAGGTCTTGTCGAAGCGTCCAAGTGGAAAACCAATCCGACGACCTATGTATTTCAAGGCAACAAGCTAATCCGGAATGACGGAACGGAAAAGCTGGATACCGACTTCTATCTTGACTATCCCTGGGGTCAAATCATGCTGATCGACGAAGAGTGGAATCTCACCCGGGGCGGGTATGAAATCGAGGGAGATACCCTCCAAATTAGCCTGTCCGATGACGAGTATCTTCCGTCAAGTCCATTGGATAAGACGCCAACTTCCAACACGACGCTTCTGTTCTTCAAGCGAGTTAATCAAGCGGATAAGAGTCACGAACCAATCCAGAAAGAGTCGCAGCCGAAACGAGCCCCCTTAACCCCGCTGCCTGATATGGCGGCCGAAGACCTTGAAGATTTCTCGGTCGAGACGGGTAAATCCGTGCCCGAAGTAAGCAACTTGATTCGGCAGTATTACATTGACAAATACCCCTTGTTCGCAGCGGTCGTCAACAAGAACTCCCATATCTTGCGCACGCCTGCAGATTTTCTGCAAAAAAGAACGCGTAGCGAAATTGGTGATCTGGCGGTCGATTCTCCGGTCTCTGAGTTAATCAATTCCTTGTCCAGCCGTCCGGCGGTCACGTTCTCCGAGGCAACATTACTCTCGCAAGACGAAGCACTCGTGACTCGCGTCAACATATATCAAACGTTCGACAAAACGTGCCGGGTTGTGGTATCGCGGCACCGTCGCCGCTATATGAAACCCGAAGAAACGTATCCGCCTACAAAACCAATTACCCAAGACGAACTTCGCCGACTCCTTGCCGGTGAATCGCCGCAAGAGTCATCGACGCTGGATGAAGAATCGAATGTTTCCACCAAGGAGCCTCATCCATCTCCCGCCCAGGAAGAAGTCGACGCCGAAGCATTGAAAGCGCAATAAACCGAGGGACTATGTTCATCCCCACCAAGTCGCCAACCGAAAGCAAAACGATGAAAACTTATCTTGCCGCACTGATGATGCTCGTCACGCCGCTGGTCACCATGGCGGAAGAAGAGAACGTCCCCTCAATCTCCAGTACGTGCGTCGTTCGATCCCGCCCAGGCGGACGGGATGGTTCGACCGTCGAATATACCTGGACGATCACGGCCAAAGCAGCGAAAGAGAAACGCATCCTCTCCGTCGCCCAAATGCGACGTTCGGTAATCGAGAACCTCGGAGAAGAACCGTGGATACTTGGCTGGGAAAAAGCTTTGTGGTTAGATCCAGGAAGCAGCCGGCAGGAAGAGATCACGCTCGAGATCGATCAAGCTCCCGATGGAGGAGAACGATCCTACTGGTTTGAAGGATTTGTCGTCGAGCGGAACGAAGACATGGCACTTCCTGAAACGGCCAGCATTACCGCCACCACCACGGAAGTGGATAGCGACGATGACGCTGGCCAATTGATTGATATTACGGTTGCCGATGAAAAAGGAAGAGAAATCAGCCAGCACTTCATCTACCTACGCTACGTGAAGACGGAAGACTACGAGGAGTTCGCCAAGGAAGCGGACGTCGACCCCGGCAAGCAGTGGAAAACGACTGTGTGGCAACGATTCATGGACCCCAACGAAGTCAAGCAACTGTTCGGCCGCGTTAAGAATCTCACTAAGTAGGCTGGCATTTGACCCAGTGCATCAAGCACCGGCTGGTAAAGTTTGCCGATTACGCAAAAGATTCCACTCGCAAGCACCGATACTTGAGAGTGTGCTCCTGGATGGTAGGGGTGCGTTCATCAGTGCTATCTGCCAACAGGGTGCTTTGGCAATGCGGTTGGATTGGAAAGTTGCTTTCATCGTGACGCTCGCGCTGCTGCTGGAAAGCGGTTGCGTTTCGATGCGTTACGAAGATATGCAGCTCCCTACCGAAGCCGCTCCCATTGCCTGCGATACCACGTTTGCTGAAGAACAGCCGACGCTAGCAGCTCTGCCAGCGGAGCCGCCATCCATTACGGCAGATGCCTGTCCTCCGGACTTCGTGGCTGGCTTCAACTTCCATCATCGCTGGAAGGCCTGGCTGCACGGCCGCGAGCGTACTCCTTCGGTGCCCCCCGTGATACCGCCTCACTCGAGGTTTCATCCGGTCCCCACGCGTCCTGTCTTCGCTCAACCGGTCATTCACTACGACGACATCCCACGTCCGCTGCCGACCAAGGTAGGCAAGCCGATCCCGGTGCCGCCACCGACCGACATCGAGCCAGACACGCTTGACCAGGAAGCAGGCGTCCCGCAACCGCTGGACGACGAGCTTCGCATCGCGCGCCCTATTTCGCTCGAAGGCCCCGTCCGTCCGATCGCCGACGGCTGGAAAGCGGTCTCTCCCAAGTAACGCGGCGGCAGGCTGCATGCATGGCGGTATGGTTCATGGCGGCCCATTCTCTTCGACGGCTCGCTCGTCCCATTCACCTATGTCGATACGACTTGTTCTGTGCTTGCTGTGAATCTTCGCGTAAACCGCATAGTTAGCGCATGAACGAAGATCTTACTGGCAATTTAGGTTGACTCTACGGCCCAACCCGAGAGGGATGAAGCAACCGAGCCGTCTGTTCCGATGACACCTTTCGGCCCGCTGATCCATCTCTCCGCCAGTCACAAGCAACGATCGGAGCTGCGGTGCTATCAATATGTAGGTACTGAAGACGCTCCGGGTTGCCGAAAGACGAGAGATCTATGCGTTCACCCTCCTTGAATATCCTCGCCGTTCGTCTTTGCTGGCTATTGCTTGCGACAATGGTGTGCTATTCACCGGTCTTCTCCGGCCCATTCGCTCAAGCCACTGAACTCCGCATGACCCCAATCGTCAAAGCGGTTCAAGGGGCCAAAGACGCAATCGTCAACATCCACGGACATAAGACGGTATCCACCGTCAGTGCCGTCGGCGGCGATACGCCCCGTCAAGTCAACGGCATGGGTACCGGCGTGATCATCGATCGCCGCGGCTTCATCGTCACCAACCACCACGTCGTTGACGGCGTCCGACGCATTCAAGTTACATTCAACAATGGCGAAACGCTCATTGCCCGCCTGATCGCTCACGACCTGACGACCGACCTGGCCGTTATTAAGGTCGATGCTTCCAAAGAGCTTCCTTGCATCAATATTGGCAAGTCGACCGACCTGATGCCTGGTGAAACGGTCATTGCAGTCGGCAATGCCTACGGATACGAAAACTCGGTCACTCGCGGCATCATCAGTGCTCTGCACCGTAGCGTTCAGGTCACCGAGAACCAGAAGTACGACGACCTGATTCAAACCGATGCCAGCATCAACCCCGGCAACTCCGGCGGCCCACTGTTGAACATCGACGGTCAGATGATCGGCATCAACGTTGCCGTTCGCGTCGGTGCCCAAGGCATTGGCTTTGCGATTCCTGTCGACAACGTGATGGAAATCGCTTCCCGCATGATGTCGACCGAACGCATGAGCGATCAATCGCACGGCATCCGCGGCAAGACGATGTGGGAAGGGGACACCCCCACCTTCAAGATCACCGGCGTTGAAAAAGACAGCCCAGCGGACGCAGCCGGCCTCCGCATCGGCGACACGCTGACCAAGATCGGCGAGCAAAAGATCGAACGTCAGCTCGACGTCGAACTCGCTTTGCTCAATCGCACGCTCAACGAAGAAGTGACCCTGGAAGTCGACCGTGCTGGCGAAACCGGCAAGCAGTTGGCCATCGTCACCAAGAGCGTCAGCGGAGCGACCAACGTTTCCGACCTGGCCTGGCGAACGATGGGCGTCCGGGTCAAACCGATGCCTGAGAATGACTTCGCTCAGCTTTCCAGCCGATACCGCGGCGGCCTGCAGGTTACCGCCGTGCGAGCTGGCAGCCCCGCCGAACTCGAAGGGATCCAGATCGGCGACATCCTGGTCGGCATGCACGATTGGGAAACGATCTCGTACGAGAACCTCGACTACATCCTGAAAAACAAGTCGGTCACGACCCGCGGTGCGATTCGCTTCTACATCCTGCGAGAACGCGACACCCTCTACGGCGACATCAGCCTGGCCGCCACCCAGCAAATCACGCAGCGATAAGACTGACTTGCTGCGACAAAGGTGACTCGCTGCCACCCTTAGCTGGAAACAAAAATCTTGTCCCCTCGCCCCTCCGGGGAGAGGGTTAGGGTGAGGGGCAAACCAGGTACTCGCTTCCCATCACTTACCTACGACGAGCAGTCCTTCTCGCCTATAATTCACAGGCAAGCCAAGCACCTCCTGTGAAAGTCTCCGCTCGTGGAACAAGCGTTCCTCAAATACCTCGCCGCTCAGAAGCAATCCCTCGCGTCCAATCACATTGGCATCGGTGACGACGCGGCCGTGCTCTCATGGCAGGCCGATCAGAAGCTGGTCGTCTGCACCGATTTGATCTCGGACGAAACCGACTTCCACCTGGCCGACGTCACCCCGCAGCAGATCGGCCGCAAGGCCCTGGCGATCAACCTCAGCGACATCGCTGCAATGGCCTGCGAGCCGGTAGGAGCGTTCCTGACGCTGCTTCTTCCCAATGGGGACGCCTCGCTTGCCCTGGCCAAGGGCATCTACGAGGGAGCCGCACAGCTAGGCCAGACGTACGGCTGCCCTATCCTCGGCGGCGACACGAACACCTGGCCCGGCAAGGTCGCCGTCAGCGTGACCGTGCTGGGTCGCTGCCCTTTCGAGAAACCGCTGCTGCGCGAAGGGGCTCAGCCAGGGGATGCGATTTACGTGACCGGCAGGCTTGGTGGTAGCATCCTGGGAGGTCACATCGACTTCCATCCGCGCGTGCGTGAGGCGATCCGGCTGCGTGAGATTTGCGGTTTGACCGCAGGCATGGACGTCAGCGACGGCATCTCGATCGACCTGCCACGGCTCTGCGAGCGAAGCCATGTCGGGGCCGAGATCGACGTACGCACGCTTCCCATTTCGGACGCGGCCCGGCAAATGAGCCAGTCGACCGGCAAGCCTGCCTGGTGGCATGCGTTGAACGACGGCGAGGACTTCGAGCTTCTCTTCACCGTCCCCTCAGGCGAAGCCAATCGCCTGGAAGCCCAATGGACGGAGTCGACCCCAGTGACAAAAATAGGAACCATTCAATCAGGCACCGAGCTGACCATGCTGGACGCAACAGGCCAGCGACAGCCGCTCAAGCCGGAAGGTTTTTCGCACCAGTAAATTAGCAAGCCGCCATGAGCACCATCACCTGGGAAGCCACCAGCGAAGACGACACCAAGAAGCTCGGAAGCATCCTGGCCGATGCCATCCCGCCAGGGACCGTCGTGGCCCTCAACGGCACGCTGGGCGCCGGTAAGACGCGGCTGGTCAAAGCGATGGCCGATAAGTTGGGCATCCCGGCCGAAGACGTCATCAGCCCCACGTTCGTCATCATGCAGCGATACTTCGGCGGCAAGACGCTCTACCACTTCGACGTCTACCGCATCAAAGACGACGACGAGTTCCTGGAACTAGGCCCCGAAGAATATTTTGACTCCGACGGGATCACGCTCTTGGAATGGGCCGACCGCGTCGAGAACTGCCTGCCGCACGATTATTTGCGGATCGACATCGAAGTGCTGGGGGAGACTTGCAGGCAGTTTACCATTTCTTCAGTGGGGGCGGACTTGGAGAACGTGCCGCTGTTGGTGAAGGATGCCTTGTAGGCTTATCTGAGTTTGATTGATCCTACTTCTTATCGGCAAATACGACCAAATTGGTTGCAATTCCCCCTCCATCCGGTTATCAAAGCGTGTACCAGGGGGCAGTCACTAGCCCTACAGGGGATCTCATCAGGATAATCGACGTATACCATGGACGCTCAAGCTCTTCAGCATGGACTTTCACTGGCCAAGCGAAATCTCAGTTGCGCGGTTGAATTGCCGGGAGCCGAGACGCTTGATATTGATGAGTGCCTTGAAGAACTCGCGGAATGGGCTCATCAAGTCGAAAAATTCACACGGCGATTGATGCCACGCTTCCAGAGCAGCCCGGAACAATTCGAGGAAACAGAAGCTCGCTTTCGCATGCTCTGCCTTACAACGTATTTGCAAAGAGACCTGGGCATCGGCTACGACCAAGCATGGAAAGAGATTCCACTTGAAGACGACGCCCTGTTCGATGACTCACAGCGTCTGTTTTTGCATGGAGTGATTTACGAACGGCGAGGCACCTGCAATTCCCTTCCCGTGCTATTTACCGTTGTTGGACGCTGCCTCGGATATTCTCTCTACTTGGTCAAGTCAATTGGCCATACTTTTGTTCGGTGGGAAGATTGTTCTGACCGTTTCAACATTGAGACAACATCGCCAGGCTTTCGGGCTCTTGATGATCGGCATTACCATCGTTGGCCTAAAGCAATGACCCATCAAGACACTCAAGCAACCTACCTGTTACGCAATATGAATGAAGAACAGGAAAACGCTGCGTTCTTTGCACTGCGCGGCCATTGCCTGACGGATAACCGCCGCTTCACCGACTCACTAGCCAGTTATCAAGAAGCTCAACGCACCGATCCGGACGATCCCAATTACCGTGGACATTCCGCAGTAGCAACGCTCATGGCGTCGATTGAGTCGCGAGCGATGTTCCATGAAATCGATGGTGCGGGAAACTTATTGAACGTCGTTTACCGTCGCCAGGGCAGGAACACAAAGCGTCCTGCAGCGTGGTGGGAAAAGAGATCGTTCCCCCAAGCTCGAAAGCAATACGAATTCATTATGAAATGTTGGGCGGACCGGGATACGGATACCGCATTGGAAGACTTTTATCGTTAACGGAGATCAGTTCCATGTTCGATCCCACCATTGGCCGTTGGATTAGTGAAGACCCGATTGGATTTGAAGCGGCGGATGAAAATTTACAGCGGTATGTTGGAAACAATCCAATCAATTCAACTGATCCAAGCGGCCTTCAAAAGGCTGGAGATCTAGGCCTCGGGGAATTCAGCGAAACGCTGTTCGAAACCACGTACAATGAAGAATTCTGGATATCAATTGGACGTGGCAAGAATATTACGATTCCTGAGGGAGCCGAAAAAGACGAACTATTTGAAAAAGCCTTTGCAAAAAAATACGATTTGGAGGTTGGAGAAATTCTTCTCAGCGACCCAACCACGCACAAGTTCACACCAACTAGCAAACATTACAAAATCCATCAGCGCAAGTTCGGATTTAACGACCGGCTGATGGCACATCTTATTTCATTCGATTTCACTGACATACGGTACGTCTACGAAATTGTGTCTGTCAGGAACAACCCTGCCAACAGTAAAGAAGACATTTGCCGTTACAAGATCATCGATAGATTGGCGCGAGTCAAAACATCCGTGTGGGCTGGCTACATATTTAAAGACAACCAAAAAGGAAGAGGAGAAACAAGGGACCAACTTTTCTTTGACACCCTTGAACCTTTTTCTCAGCCTGAAAAGATCAAAGATCACTATTGGTGGCGTCTTAAACACTACCCGGATCTGCGAATTCTTCCTGGTTATAACGGGAATATCAAATTTGAGAACTTTCAACAGGCATTCCCCTACGTCAAACCTCCATCTAAGAAATAGACGTGGGCTATCGCAGGCTACGTTTTTTAAGACGCTTGAAAAGAGATTGCAGCCTTCACCTATTTCACATCACAATGCCCTTTTTGGTAACCAAAAGGGCATTGCCAATAGGATGCCTTAGTGCAAATTTTGCCCAGAATCAGATTCAAGATTTGGCATGCAATGCTCTGTATCGGAATCATAGCAGCTGCTCTACCTTTCTTGACGAATCACGATCACGTTGAAGACCAGGAAATCATAAATCATTTTATCTCGAATGGGGCGTTTCACCTCCAATGCTCGCTCAATAATGCTGAACAAGTTGAAAGGCTGAATTTCAGCTTGACTGACTTCGATAACGTCTGGTGGCCGCAAATTGAAAAACTAGATTCTCTGCGAGAATTGGAATTGCGTGGCCATGAGATAAATTCTTTCGGGCTCGACCATTTATTGAAATTGCACTTAGATCGACTTGACATTCGCGATACGAACTTAACCTCAGAACAAGTAGAGGACATCCAAGAAAGACTGCCTAATTGCCAGATTAAGTACAGTTATCGTAAATTCACCGATTACCACGAGTATTTCATCTTCCGCCAATCGCTTAGAGCTGAAGAATTGAAATCGACTTCGTTGCCGTAGCCCGTTCTCTCTTCGCAGATCCGATGTTGAAGCGAATCTGCTTTACGGCAAATTCTTCTGAATTGGCAATGGCCCCTCGTTCTGGATACGGGTCAGTTCCTCATGGCTTACCCGCCATTCAGTCGAATTACCACAGCCGACGCGGCTCTTTTCGGCCCTCACCCGACCATGTCGATGATATTTTGCTTCGATTACAAAATAAACCGACTCAAATCCTCATCCTTACTCACATCATCCAGCCGCTGCTTCACGTACGCGGCGTTGATTTCCACCGTGCCGTACTTCATGTCGGGGGCTTCGAAGCTCAGTTCTTCCAGCAGGCGTTCCATGATCGTGTAGAGCCGCCGGGCTCCGATGTTTTGGGTGGTTTGATTGACCTGGAAGGCGTACGAGGCGATCTCTTCCAGGGCGTCGGTCGTAAACCGTACGGCCACTTCCTCGGTCTTCATCAGCTCGACGTATTGCCGGGTGAGAGAGGACTTCGGCTCGGTCAGGATCCGCACGAAATCTTCCTTGGTCAGGTCCGATAGTTCGACGCGAATCGGGAAGCGGCCTTGCAGTTCTGGCATCAGGTCGCTCGGGCTCACTTTATGAAACGCTCCGGCGGCGACGAACATCACGTGATCGGTATTCACGTAGCCATACTTCGTCTGCACCGTGGTTCCTTCCACGATCGGCAGCAGGTCGCGCTGTACGCCTTGGCGGGAAACGTCGGTGCCGCTCTTCCCTTCGCCGGCGACGATCTTGTCGATCTCGTCCAGGAAGATCATCCCCACGTTCTCGGCCAGTTCGATGGCCGCTTCGTAGATCCGTTCTTTATCAAGCAAGGCCTCCGTTTCCTGTTCGATCAGCACCTTGCGGGCTTCGGCCACGGTCATTTCGCGGCGGGTGCTGTTCTTGGGCATGATCTTTTCCAGCATGCCTTGCAGATCCATGTCCATCTGCTCCATGCCCATGCCACCGATCATCACCGGCGTCCCCTTTTGCTCGACCGTTAGTTCGACCGTACGATCTTCCAGCTGGCCGGCCTCCAGCATCTCTTTCATCCGCTGCCGCGAACGCTCGTGCTTCTCTTGTTCGTCCGGTTCGCCAGACGAAAGGGCAGGGCGGGGGGAGATCAACTGGTCGAGCAAACGCCGTTCGGCCCGCTGCCTGGCTTCCCCTTGAACGGCTTCCCGTTCGGTCTCGCGGACGATGCCGATGGCATTATCGACCAGTTCGCGAACCATGCTTTCGACGTCGCGGCCGTAGTAACCCACTTCGGTGAACTTGGTCGCTTCAACCTTAATGAAGGGGGCCCCGGTCAGCTTGGCCAGGCGGCGAGCGATCTCGGTCTTCCCCACGCCGGTCGGGCCGATCATGAGGATATTCTTTGGCGACACTTCCTGTTGAAGCTCGCTCGGCAGGTGCTTGCGGCGCCATCGATTGCGGACCGCGATGGCGACGGCCCGCTTCGCTTCGTTCTGCCCGACGATGTCGGCATCGAGCATTTTCACGATTTCGCGCGGCGTGAGTTCCTGGTTGGCTTTCGACATTAGTCCATCTCCACGCGATGTATTTTGATGTTGTCGTTGGTATAGATATCGATCGCCGCGGCGATCAGCAAACTTTCGCGAACGATCTCTTCGGCCGACAGGTCGCTATGCTTGACCAGGGCCTTGGCCGCCGCGGTCGCGTAGTTGCCGCCTGAGCCAATCCCCAGGATGCCGTCGGTCGGCTGAATGACGTCGCCGGTACCGGAAAGTAGCAGCGTCTGCTGAGCGTCGACCACCACCATCAGCGCTTCCAGGCGGCGCATGGCCCGGTCGGTTCGCCACTGCTTGGCCAGCTCGGTCGCGGCCTTGGGAACATTGCCGGGGAAATCTTTGAGGAACGACTCGAAACGTTCCATCAACGCGAATGCATCGGCGGTCGAACCGGCAAACCCGCACCAGACTTTTCCACCCAAGAGAGGACGGATCTTCGAGGCGTCCGATTTCATCACGCTGGTGTTCATGGTAACTTGGCCATCGCCGCCGATGGCGACTTCATCGTTATGGCGAACGGCCAGAATGGTCGTCGAGCGAATTCGCATGAGGGTATCCTCGCGAGCTTTCTTGTCGATTGCTAGGCTAAAGGTCTAGGCCCTGTATTGTGTCGCAATTTATTGCCATCGGCTAGGAGTAGCCACAGAGGACACCGAGAGCACCGAGGAAAGATGTTTTTAACCACGGATTACACGGATGAACACGGATGAACACGGATAAGAGGAAGGGGCTAAGTCGTGTGCCACTGGCCTCTGGCCAGTGCCTTGGAAGCGGATTCGACGAGACGATCTTCATCAGGGTTCGCACTGGCAGGATGCCAGTGGCACACAAGCCAATCTGCTTCTTATCCGTGTTCATCCGTGTAATCCGTGGTCACTCCCTCTTATCTCTTCCCTCGGTGTCCTCTGTGGCTAAACTTCCCATAACTTAGTTGTTTCCCATTTTGATCGTGCCTTTCATGACTGAACCACTTCCCAATCCGCTGCTGATGACGCCAGAAAACACGTTGCTGCTGGTAATCGACATGCAGGAGAAATTGCTTCCGTCGATTCCCGAGAGCGAGCGTATCGTCTGGAACGCGCGCAGGCTTCTGGATGGGGCCGAGATCCTCGGCATTCCAGCCCTGGGGACCGAGCAGTACCGCAAAGGGTTGGGTGCGACCGTCGAGCCGTTGGCCGCCAAACTGGGCGAGATGCCGGATAAGCTTCATTTCAGCAGCTGCCAGGCGATTGTCGCGAAGCTGGAAGAATTGAACCGACCCAAGATCTTAATCGCCGGCATCGAGGCCCACGTCTGCGTGCAGCAAACGGCGCTCGATTTGCTTTCGTTGGGCTATGACGTCTATCTGGCCGCCGATGCCGTGGGGTCGCGATTTTCGTACGACCAGGAGATCGCCTTGCGGCGGATGGAGTCGACCGGTGTGACGCTGACTACCACCGAGGCCGCGCTGTTTGAATGGTGCCGGGCCGCTGGCACGCCGCAGTTCAAACAGATCAGCCAGCTGGTTCGCGAAGAGAAGCCTTAAGTCGTGGGTGACAGCCCCAGGCCGCCCAGGTAATGATCGAAGTGCTCTTTCAGTTCCTGGGCCCTGGCTTCGGTCCACCAGATCCGAAATGCCTCGGCTTTCTCGTCGAACTGGACACGTTCGTGGTCGGCCATCTGCAACAGAAACGCCGGGAACTTCTTGGTGGCCGTTTCGTTCTGCCAGGCTTGAATCTTTTCGACGGCCGTGTGATGGTCGTTGATCGCGCCCAGCTTCGACTGCACCTCTTCAAACGCAGGGTAGAGTTCTTCGCGGAAGCTATCGGGGAAACCGCATTCGACTAGCTCCATCGCGTAGCGGACCTTCTTCCCTTCGATCCGCATCTGATGCAGCGACTCGGGCGATTCGCTCAGCATGTTCGAAAAGTGAAAGAAGCGTACCACCAGTGGTTCGAGCAAGGTGGGCGCCATCTGCTCGACGGACTCTTCCTCGGCGACTTCGCGCCAACGCGTGCGGAGGATGACCCCTTCGAACTTCTTGGCCAGGTTTTCCGACTTGCCCCACTCCCAGGCCTGGACGACCTTGGGCTGCGCGGCTTTGCGAAGTCCTTTGAGAAACGTCAGCACCTCGGCCTTGTCGTCGTCACCAATGACGAACTTGGCCTTGCGAATCCGCTTCATGAAAACATCCAGATCGCGGGCCTCGCCGCCTGCTTTGCGCAGCTTTTGGGTCGCTTTGCGGACAGCGGTCGAACGCTTCAACGGAAGCAGCGAAGCAAACAGCTGTAAGGCAGCCTGGGTACGGCGCGACCACGTTCGCAGATGATGGACGTACTCGACGTCCTCCTTCCAGCGATTGGCAGCCAGCGGAAGGTACTCGAGCATGCGACTGGAACGCGTGCTGATCGCTTCCTTCGCGACTTCCGATATGGCATGCCCTGGCTCGATCTTGCCGAGCCAATTGGTGTTCTTTCCCATGAAACTCAACTCTAGTCGCTCGAAACGCGACTCACCGCCGGGCGATGAAGCCCAAACCGGATGTCGGTATCGAACGCTTTGCAAAACAACTCGGTGCGAGATCGGGCTGCCCACAAATCGACCTCTGGGTCGCCGGTGGCCTCGATCGAAACAAAGACGTGGTCGGGATGCTTGGTGACTTCCACCTTGGAAACTTGCTGGCGGTGGCTGCGGTCGAGCGCTCCGGCTACCCGCAAGATGGCCGCCAACTGCTTGACCCGCGTCTGATCATTCTCGCTCAAACGAGTGAAGTTCGCATGCTTTTTCTTAGGATTTGCGCCACGATGGTATCGGGCCACGTTGGCCACGATTTCCAGTGCATGTCTCGAAAAGCCTGGCAGTTGGCTGTTGAGAATCAAGCTGTAGCTGTGCTTGTGGTGCTTTTCGTAGTTGATCAGGTAACCGACGTCCTGCAGCATGGCCGCCGCGTAGATCGTTTCGTCGTCGGTCTCCCGCAGATCGAACATCGGCGTCATCTGACGAAACAGGCTAACGGCCAGGTTGGCGACGTGCTGCGTGTGGATCATATCGACGCCGCAGCTCCGGGCGAACGTCGACATCGCTTCCTGCCGACGCTGCTCTTCAGCCTCTTTGTCTTCGGCCGAGCCTGGCTCAAGCTCTTCCATCATGGTCAGCATCAGCCCGTCGCGAATGCCGCGGTCGTGGATCCGCAGCGTATTGACGTCCAGACGATGCATCAGGCGGTCGATGATGGCGATGCCGGCGACGATGATGTCGGCCCGATCGGCGCTGAGCCCCGGCACGCTCTTACGTTCCTTGATCGTCATCTTGCTGAGCGTATCGAGCGTGTGGCTGACGTCGGCGCGGTGAACGCGATAACCCCACTCCATCTGCCCCACTTCGCCGCGCTGCATCATCAGGATGCTGGCCAGCGTGGTGAACGTACCGCCGGTACCAAAGAGAACCTGCGGCACAAAAGGACGCTGCTTGATCATCGGCTTCAATTCCTTATCGATGCCGGCGATCATCTTTTTCAGGCTATCCGGCGTTGTGAAGAGTTCTTCGTTGATGCCGTACTGTTCGGTGACCCGTACGCAGCCTAGCTTGGTGGGCAGGATCTCTTCGATATGGCCGCCGCAGGCAAACACGATCTCGGTGCTGCCGCCCCCAATGTCGGCGATGACGACGTTCATGTCGCGAACGTCGAAGGCCTGAGCGACGCTGCGAAACGCGAGCTGACCTTCCATGTCGGCCGAGATCACTTCGATATCGATGCCGACTTCGCTCTTGGCCCGTTCACAAAAATACCCGCCGTTGCCCGCTTCTCGCACGGCGCAGGTGGCGATGGTGCGAATATCGTAGACGCCGAAGCCTTCGGCGATTTTCTTGAACCGGCGCAGGGCACTGATCGAATTATCGATCGCTTCCGGATCGAGGTTCCCATGAACCGACAGGCTGTGGGCGAGACGCGTCGACTCGCGTTCTTCGTCGAGTACGCGATAGTCGAAACCGGCCAGCTTCTGCGCGACCACCAGCCGCATGCTGTTCGAGCCGATATCGATCGCGGCGCAGCGGACCGGTTCGTCTCCGTGGGACGTGCCGTTCTCCGCATCGAGGCCTGTCAGACGGATCTCGGTCGGTTGTTGGCTCATAGGGTCGCCATCCTTACGTCAAAAGTTCGACTAGATGCATATTCAAAAATAGAACCACACGACACAATAAGACGGCTATGCCGTTGCCAGACCGAGTTCAAGTCGGGGGCAACGGCTATAAGAATCTTCGCTTGCCACACGATGGCCGAAAGAGACCACGGATGATACGAATGATTTTGATGCGGCACGCCAAGAGTTCTTGGGAGGATGATGTCGCGGATTTTGATCGCCCTTTGAATCGTCGCGGTCTGCGAGATGCTCCTCGCATCGCTGCGGAACTATCGGATCGAGGCTGGTGCCCCGATGTGGTGGTTCACTCTGCCGCCCTGCGAACCACCCAGACCTGGGAATTGATGGCAAGCCATTTTCCCGAGGTACGCCAGGTTGTTTCCGAGAAATCGCTGTATCACGGATCTCCGTCCGATATTCGACGCGTCGCGGAATCATTGCCTGCGGATTGCGGCACCTCTTTAATCATCGGGCACAACCCAGGGTGGGAATTAGCGGTTCATCAATTGTCAAGCCAAAACGTCCGCATGACAACCGCTAACGCCGCGTTATTTGAGAATGTTGCCAGCGACTGGCAATCGGCCTTTGACGATCCCACCGCCTGGAAATTGATTGACGTGCTGCGTCCGAAAGAACTCGCCTGGTAAAGCTTGCTATTACCCTCACAAGTGGCAACACCTGCCGATGACGAGAATTTTTTCGCCTCATGCCGATTTCCTCAACAGCTACCAAGGGCATTCGCTTTACCGCAAGCGTCGTCCTTGCGGTGCGCAGCCGCGCCGCTGGTAGTTTCGCGGTGCAAGCGCAAGTGAATTGCCAAAAACAAGAGCCTCGACATGCCCTGATCGATGCCCAAAATAAGTGGTAGACAACCCTTACGCTGCCTGACCGGCGCTTTCGGACTCAGGCAGACGTTCCGGCAAAAAGAAATTTGAGGAGCATTCGCATGTCGCACCAAGTCTGTCTGCTTTCCGGCGATGGCATCGGGCCTGAAATCACCAATGTCGTGCGGGAAATCATCGACGCGGCCGGCGTGAAGATCGAATGGATTCCATGCGAAGCGGGGCTCGGGTCGTTTGAAAAAAATGGCGATCCGCTGCCGCAAGAGACGCTCGACAAGATCCGTAGTACCAAGCTCGCTCTGAAAGGCCCCTTGGCCACCGCCAGTGGAACCGGTTTTCGCAGTGTGAACGTCTCGCTCCGCAAAGAACTGCAACTATATGCCAACTACCGTCCGGCCAAGTCGCTTAAAGGAGTACCGGCTCCGTTTGAAAATGTCGACTTGATCGTCGTCCGCGAGAACACCGAAGGTCTCTACAGCGGGCTCGAACACACGGTCGTTCCCGGCGTGGTGGAAAGCCTTCGCGTGATTACCGAAGCAGGCTCGCGGCGAATTGCCGAATTCGCTTTCGAGACCGCCCGCAGCCTGGGCCGCAAACGCGTGACCTGCATTCACAAAGCCAACATCCTGAAACTCAGCGACGGGCTGTTCCTCGATACGTGCAACAAGGTCGCCAAGGATTACCCCGACATCCAGTACGACGACTGCATCGTCGACGCCGCCGCGATGAAGATGGTCCTCAACCCGCACCAGTTCGATGTGCTGGTGATGGAAAACCTGTTCGGTGACATCCTCTCGGACCTGGCCAGCGGTTTGGTCGGCGGCCTGGGTGTGACCCCCAGCGGCAACCTCGGAACCGACGCCGCCGTCTTCGAAGCCGTCCACGGCACCGCCCCCGACATCGCCGGCAAAAACATGGCCAACCCGACGGCTCTGCTGTTAAGTGCCACGATGATGCTCAAACACATGAACGAAGCGGAAGCCGCGAAAAAGATCGAAGCCTCGCTCTTTTCCGTTCTGGAAGAAGGCAAAACGCTCACCGGCGATTTGAAGGGGAGTGCCTCGACGACCGACTTCGCCGAAGCGATTATTGCGAAGCTGGATACGGTGGCGGTTTAGGGTAGGGCCATCTGTGCGCCACTGGTCTCTGGCCATTGCGAACAAGGTGCATGTTTGCCAACAGTATTTCGGTCTGAAGTTATTATTGATGTCTGCGCCCTGAATCGAATGCCTCTACACCAGCCATTTTGCAACGAATTCCGGGACTTCCGTTGGGCGCCCCTATCGGATTGGATGCGCAGACGGCAATAGGATACGGTGGGGTTTTAAGCTACCATCCTGCCGAATTTGAAGTCATTCGGCTCCATCGAGAACGCCTCATGCTTCGAGATCTCGGGCAATTCGTCTACAACCTGATTTCCGGGACGGCCGTTCATGTGATCTCGATGCTTCTCGGGTTCATCTTGACGCTCATCTTGTTTGGCAAAACCGATGAGAGCATCTTTCACCTGGTCGTGGCCGTCTTCGTTCCGTTTTTGGCATCCGGGGCGTTTATCGCGCACCGTCGACTTCGCTGGGCTCCTCTGGTCTGCGTCTTGTCGGGTACACTTGCTTTGACTGTGCCGCCGATTGCCATTTCGGCCTATTGGGGTTGGAGCTGGTCGACTCTCGGCAGCGATTATTGGTGGGTACTGACGGCGGTGCCTTGCTCGCTTCTGGGATGTCTGTGGGTGCAAAGTACCCCCAGCGCCGCTACGCAAAGTGAACTACCTGGCAGTTCTCACGCTGACCCGAATGCCGAGTAACTCGGCACGCAGGCCAATCTCTCAATTTTTTTCCAAGCGCACTATCTCACTGAAGCGCTTCGCCCCTAAATTACTCTTATCAGTCCTCGGATCACTCTCGATCTGGGTAACCAGTTCACCGTTCCACTCAACCCGTAACGAGCATCACCATGTCCCAAGCCCACGCACCATCGGATCCCTGCGGATCGTTTCCCAAAGGGAACGCCCCGCAGGTGGTGGTGCGCGCGGGGAAGACTTTCGTGTGCTCTGCCTGTGGAACGTTGGTAGAGATACCGGCCGATGTGGTCGGGCAGTTGGTCATTACGGTGGGTCCGCCGCCGCCGGATCCGCCTGACGCAGAGCTTGCTTCGCGAGAAAACCAGACGCTCGCCCAAACCTCGAGGTCGACTTCCCAATGCAAGAAGACACGGCCGCCGCAGCCCCGACGCCCTCAGCAACCGGCGCCAACCGCTTTCGCTGGCGAGATTATCGACAGACTGCGAGTTCCTTCCGCCAAACAGTTGGACCGTGCGTTCGGGTGGGTTTCGTTTCACTTGCAGGTCCTCGACCGGCAAGGAAGCGAGATCAAGCGGCTGCGGAATTTGCTGAAGCAACGAAGGGTGCCATGTCCACGTCCGCGTGGGCATGTGGATGAGGTCGCCGTACAAGCCCCAGTTGCACCTTCCCCTCAACAGCAAGCAAGATATGCCCATGAAGACGTGAGTATGGCCCCTGCAATCGATAACGCGAAAGAACGCGGGCCGCCATAAACAAACTCTTGTCCCCTCTCCCTCGCAGGGAGTGAGCTAGGGTGAGAGGTTTCTGATACGACTTTTGCCTTGCATCGCCGGATGTGTGTTTCTAAAAGAAGTGGAACTTGGATCGCGCATGCACTTCTGACAAGCGGGATTACCCCTCACCCTAACCCTCTCCCCCAAGGGGCGAGGGGATTGGAAAGAAATGCGCGCAAGCGTTGGTGATTGGGGCGTGGCAGAAACATGCTTTCGCACGCACTTTGCTGTAAAATCAGGGGGTTGGTTAACCGCTCTGACACTTAGCGGTCAGTCCGATGGAGAGTGTTCTTCTCGGAGGGTGTTGGCATGTTTACATTTCGCAGCAAAATACCTGTCTCGGTTGCCACGGCGTTTCATTGGCACGAGCAGCCCGGGGCGCTCGATCGGTTGATCCCTCCGTGGGAAGACATTCAGATCGAACAGCGCAGCAATTCGATCGCGCCCGGCAGCCGCGTCGTGCTCAAGATGCACGTGGGGGGCTTCCCGGTGCGGTGGGTCGCCGAACATACGGCGTTGGAACCGAACAAGTACTTTCACGATCGCCAGGTTTCCGGCCCCTTCGCCAAGTGGGAGCACACGCACCGCTTCCTTCCCAGCGAAGACGGCCACTGCGTGCTGGAAGACGAAGTCGACTACCAGATCCCCGGCGGCAGCCTCGGTGATCGGTTCGGCAAGTCGAAGGTCGAGAAGATGCTACTGCAGATGTTTCGCTATCGGCACGACACGACCACCCACGATTTGATCGCCCATGCCCGTTACCAGGAACGTCCCACCATGAAGATCGCCATTACCGGTGCCAGCGGCCTGGTCGGTTCGCAGTTGGGGCCGTTCCTCACCACCGGCGGGCACCACGTCGTCTCGATTTCGCGTTCGGCCGGCGAAGACACGATTCAGTGGGACATCAAAAAACAAGAGATCGACGCGGCGAAGCTCGAAGGACTCGATGCGGTCATTCACCTGGCCGGTGAAAGCGTGGCCGCGCGGTGGACCGACAAGAAGAAACAGGCCATCCGCAGTTCGCGTGTCGATGGAACCCGGCTGTTATGCCAATCGCTGGCGAAGCTTGAGAACAAGCCTAAGGTCTTGGTGTGTGCTTCAGCGATGGGATTCTATGGCGATCGCGGCGATGAGATCTTGAGCGAAGCCTCGCCCCCAGGGGATGGTTTTCTGGCCGACGTGTGCCAGGAGTGGGAAGCGGCCGCGCAGCCTGCTCGTGATGCGGGCATTCGCGTGGTGAATGCTCGTTTGGGCATTGTGCTCAGCCCCAAGGGAGGCGCCCTGGCTCAGATGCTGACGCCGTTCAAGCTGGGTGTTGGCGGCAAGATCGGTTCCGGCAAACAGTGGTGGAGTTGGATCTCGCTAGACGACGTCGTCGGTTCGCTGCATCACTTGATGATGAATGATGCTATTCAAGGGCCGGTCAACCTGTGCACGCCGAAAGCAGTCACCAACGAAGAGTTCACCAAGACGTTGGGTAAAGTGATTTCCCGCCCGACGTTTCTCCCCGTGCCAGCCTTCGCGGCGAAGTTGGCCATGGGGGAAATGGCCGACGAGATGCTCCTTTCCAGTTGCCGCATGGAGCCGAAGGTTCTCGAACAAACCCAGTACCACTTCCGCGACCCCAACCTGGAACGCTGTCTGCGGAAGCTGTTAGGGCGGCAATAAGTAGGACCTGCGTGTCGCGGGTCACAAAGTGGATACCGAGCATCCGACCCGCGACACGCGGGCTCTACCGATCGCTAGTCCTCGTCGTCCCAATTCTCCTCGTCGTCCTCGTAAGTACGCGTCCAGATATCGGCCGCGATCGGCTCGGTAATCGAGGTTTGGAATTCCCACTTCGATTGCTGCGATTCCGATCCGTTTTGCAGCTCGATCATGTCGCGGAAGACCTGCTGGGGAGTTCCACGAGACAGGGCGTCTTCCAGTTCGGAAATCCTTTGATTCCATTTTTCCCGCTGCTTGCGCATCTCGGCGGCGTCTTCGTCATCCTCGTCATCTTCCATGTTGAGAATATCGGGATAGTACTCTTCGTCGAAAACCTGCAATAGTTGTTCGCCGTGCATCCGCTCGTGAATGACGACGCCGTAACTTTGGAGATGATCCCACTCGAATGAATTGAGATCGGCCTCTTTGCGATACCGCTTCAAGGCCCGGTCGCTCATGAATTGGTGAATGGCGGTCCGCCACTGAAGCTGAATCTGGCGAACCGTCTCGTCGGTGCACTGCTCCCCATTCATCTCGGCGATGCGGCGAATCTCTTCTTCGGTCGTGCCGCCGCGTTCGATCCGCCAGTCCATTTCCCGGGCATAGGCCTTCTCGAAGTAGGTCGGAAATTCCTCCGCGGTGATCGTCGTCATGTCGGTCGCGGGTGCGTCTTCGCGGAAGCGGGCAACGATTTGTTCGACCGGCTCGTCGGGGAAAAACTTATGCGTCGAAAAGGGAGGAACATCCATGCCGTGATACTTGGTACCGCCGAAGGTCCAGCCGGTGCCATCCTGGTAACGCCGGACGACGTCGCACCAGACGCCAATCACCGGATGAGAATAAACAACCCCAACGGTCGACTGATCGCCATCCAACAGCACCCGCATCGGCGTGGCGATCTCCTGAATCACGTAGTCTTCGAGCCTGGTGAAGCCGAGGCTTTCGAACTGCTCACTCAGCGAATCGAACTGTTTGCGGTGGTCGCCCTGCACCCATTCGTCTTCGGGATCGTCCAGTTCGCTCCGCTTGGTGAGCTTCACACGGAAAGGAGGAACCCCGCCGGCCAGGCCTTGCGAAATCAAATCGCCGAGCGATTTCAGCCAACTCCGCAGCTTCCAGCGAATAAGCAAAAAGGCTACGACCACAAAGAGAATCAAACCGACAAAAACGCCGCCTACGATCTGTAAGAAAAGTTCCATGACGTCCCCCACCTGGCCGTGATGCGATTCGGTAGAATTCAGCTGTCGGCAAATTACCAACTGCCTAATGGGGATTCCAGCTTTTTCTTGAAAACCGATCGTTAATTCATTCATCCTTATCCGGTTTCATTTAACTTGAGCTCCACACTCCGTTCGAAAAGGAATTCCCTTGTCGGCCGAACTTTGGCAGTTGCGAATCAGCGATATCAACGACGCTCCGGTCAACGAAGAAGGCAAGTACGTCCTATACTGGATGATCGCCAACCGGCGAACCGAGTACAACTTTTCGCTCCAAAGGGCAGCGTGGTGGGCTGACAAACTCAAGAAACCGCTGATCGTCTTCGAGGCCCTGCGGGTCGGGTACCAGTGGGCCAGCGATCGTTTGCACACGTTCGTGTTGCGGGGGATGCTCGACAACTTAAACGCGTTGTCGGACGGCCCCGTCGTTTATTATCCGTACGTCGAGCCGAAGAAAGACGCCGCCAAGGGACTTCTGAAAGCGCTCGGCAAAGAAGCGTGCGTCGTGGTGACGGATGACTTCCCGTGCTTCTTCCTGCCGCGGATGGTGAAAGCCGTGGGCAAGAAGCTGGACGTCAAGCTCGAAGCGATCGACAGCAACGGGCTGCTGCCGATGCGGGCTGCCGATCGAGACTTTCCCCGGGCCTACAGCCTCCGGCGTTTTTTACAGAAGGAATTGCCGCCACACCTGGAAGTCGTCCCCAACGCCAATCCACTGGCAAAAAAGTCGTTTCCGGCGACCAACCACAAGCTGATCGCCAACGTGATTCAGAAGTGGCCTTCGATCGATAAACGAACGCTCGAGAGCCCGGCCGACTTCATTTCAAGCTTGCCGATCGATCATGAAGTGGGCCCGGTCGATACCTGCGGCGGATCGGTCGCCGCACGCAAGCAGATGAAGTGGTTCCTCAAGGAAGGCCTGCCGCGTTATGCCGAGCAGCGTAACGACGTCGAAAGCGAATGCGTCAGCCAGTTGTCACCGTACCTGCACTTTGGCCACCTCTCGGTGCACGAGGTCTTCCACGAGTTGACCCAACAGGAAAAGTGGGAGCCGAGCCAACTCAGCAAGAAGGTGACCGGCAGCCGGGAAGGGTGGTGGAACATGAGTTCCAACGCCGAGTCGTTCCTCGACGAAATCATCACCTGGCGGGAACTAGGCTACAACATGTGCCACCTTCGGGAAGACTACGACCAGTACAGTTCGCTACCAGACTGGGCCCAGCAGACGCTCGCCGATCACAAAGACGACAAGCGCGAACACGTTTACACGCTCGAGCAGTTTGAGAAAGCCCAAACCCACGACGAGCTCTGGAACGCGGCCCAGCGACAACTGGTGCGCGACGGGCGGATCCACAATTACCTGCGGATGCTGTGGGGCAAGAAGGTGCTGCACTGGACTAACACGCCCGAGTATGCCGCCCAGATCCTGATTCACCTGAACAACAAGTACGCCCTCGATGGGCGAAATCCCAACAGCTACAGCGGCATCTTCTGGTGCCTGGGTCGGTACGACCGAGCGTGGGGCCCTGAGCGAGAGATCTTCGGCAAAATCCGTTACATGACCAGCGACAGCGCGATGCGCAAGCTCAATCTGAAGGGGTATATGAAGGAATACAGCGGGGCCAAGCTGTTCGACTGAGGGGCGGATCGACCTGGAAAAACCGGCCCCAACTCGCCGCATTCTCTCTAAATTGACCAAGATTTGCCCAAGAATCAGGGTATACAGGGGCGATTTTTCCTAAATGGACTAGATGCATCGCTTGCTCTGGCGGTATATTACTTGTTTGACTTTGAGGTCAGGGTCTACCGGTATCTAGGTAGCACTTCCCATAAACCAATTTTTCCGGCAGCAAGTCGGGCTATCGAAACAAAGGAAATCTTTAGGTAACCAATGGTTAAGGTACTCGTTCGCGACAGGGAATCGATTCAAGAAGCAGTTCGTCGGTTTGGTAAGTTGGTCATGCGTAGCGGTCTCAAGAAAGAGATGCGTCGCCGCAAGTATTACGAAAAGCCGAGCGACCTGAAGCGTCGAGCCCGCCTGCGTGCCGAACGCCGCGCCATGAAAGAACGCTTGCTGGTTCAGGAGTAGATTTCTACGAAGAAGAAGTCGGGGGCCTGTTTAAAAGGCGTCGGCAACCTAAAGCCGCACATATAAACGACAACACCCAGTGGATCCACTGGGTGTTGTCGTTTCTTGACTACTGAAATCATCGAAGGCTTTAGTCCTTCAAGTGCGGCTCGAGCTGTTTAGTCCAGATGGCGTAACCTTCGTCGGTCATGTGCAGGCCATCGTCTTTGAACAACTCTGGCCGCGGTTTGCCATCTTCGCCGAGCATCGGGGCGTCGATGTCGATGAACTCGCAGTTCTCGGTCTGGGCACACTCCTGGGCGATCAGCTTGTTCGTCTCGCGGACTTCCTGGATCAGGTTCCAGCGTTTCAGACTTGGCTTCACCGCGATGTACAGGATCTTCGTCTGGGGCAGTTCTTCACGAATGGTCGCGACGAACTCTCGGAAGTCTTCGTGAATCTGCTGCGGAGTGTATTCTGCGGCAACGTCGTTGTCCCCTGCGTAGACGACGACCGTGCGTGGTTTGTACGGCAGGATGATCCGGTCAGCGTAGTAAACCGAGTCTTCCAGACGCGAACCACCAAAGCCGCGGTTCACCGCCTGCAGCTTGGGGAACGACTTATCGAGATCCCACATCCGAATGCTGCTGCTGCCCACAAACACAACGCCGCCTGGCTTGACCGGATTCTCCTGATCCTTTTTGGCGAACTTGTCCATGTCGCCTTGCCACTTGGCAATGCTCTTGGGCACGTCCTTGTCGGCAGCGAAACTCATGACCGTGAGTACCAATACGAGAGAGAGACTGGAGAGGAAACGAATCATGAAGTGAAGTCCGATGGAGGTATGCAATGCGAGAAGAGTGATTTCGTCAACGCGGAGGCAAAAGAGGGATTAGCCACAGAGGGCACAGAGTTCACGGAGGGAAGATTATTTGACCACGGATTACACGGATAGCACAGATATAAATTCGAGTGGACGGAGTTGACTCCTTTTATCCGTGTTCATCCGTGAAATCCGTGGTTGGTTCTTTCTTCTCTCCTACTCAGTATCCTCTGTGATCTCTGTGGCTAATCAACTTCAAGAATCAAAGTGGTAACGGCAACGTCAAGAAATCCTGACAGCGTTTATCCCAAAAGAAAAGCGGGAACGAGTGGATCCCGCTTTTGCGAAATGAAACTGACGGCGATTAGCCAAGCACGTACGGTGCGCGGTGGGCTCGGTGGGTCATTTCGGCGGCTTCGTCGTCGCCGGTGATCTTTTCGGCAACCGGATCCCACTCGATCTTGCGTTCCAATCGGCAAGAGATATTACCCAGGTGGCAAGCGGTGGCCGTGCGGTGGCCGATTTCGACGTCGCAGATCGGCAGTTCGCGGGTTTCCATACAAGTGAGGAAGTTCTTGTGATGGTTGTTGCTGTCGATCAGGTGAATGTCCGAATCCTTCAGCTTGATCGCACCGATTTCCTCGGACGACGGCTGGAACACGCCACGGTTGACGTAAATTTCCCCCTTGTCGCCGATGAAGCGGGTACCCATCTTGATGTCCTTCTGGCCCTGGCCGACGATCATTTTCACGCCGTCTCCATAGTCATAGGTGATGCGACAAGCTTCGGGCACTTCGTGGTAGCCTTCCGGATGATACTTGACCTGCTCGGCATGCACCGAGAGCGGGCCGCTATCGTCCTTACCCATTCCCCAGTGGGCGATGTCGATGTGATGGGCACCCCAGTTGGTCATCTGACCGCCCGAGTAATCCCACCAGAAGCGGAAGTTGTAGTGAACCCGCTTCTCGTTGTACGGACGAAGCGGGGCTGGGCCGAGCCAGAAATCGTAGTTCAGATTTTCCGGTGCTTTGCTATCAGGCGGCAGTTTACCGGGGTCGTTCGCGTTGGCGATCCCGACATGCACCGTATGAACCTTGCCGATGTAGCCGTTGCGAACCAGTTCGCACGCGCGGCGGAAGTTGGACGACGAACGCTGCATCGAACCGGTCTGCACGATTCGCTTGTTGGCGCGGGCCGCTTCGACCATCCTGCGACCTTCGTTGATCGTCAGCGACAGCGGCTTTTCGCAGTAGACATCTTTGCCTGCTTCACAAGCGTGAATGGTCGTGATCGCATGCCAATGGTCCGGCGTGCTCACGACAACGGCGTCAATGTCTTTGCGATCCAGCAGCTTGCGGTAGTCGCCGAAGACGTCGACCTTGCGATCCTTTTTATCGAGCACGATCTTCGCGGCATTCTCGGCATGCTTTGAGTCGACGTCGCACACGGCCACGGCGTTGTCGAGGAACTTGCCCAGGTTGCCTCGGCCCATGCCGCCGACACCGATGTGACCGGTGAGCACACGATCGTTGGCACCGAATGCGGTCGAAGGGATAAACATCGGAGCAGCCGCCAAACCGGCAGCCGCGCTGGATGTTTTCAGAAACGTACGACGCGAAACGCGATGATTAGCTGTCATGAATTCCTCTTTTGCTTGAAAGCGAATGAGCCTCTTCTGGCCGCGGCTGGAAGGCAGGAGATTCAGGCGGGGCGGTAAACTTCTTATAATAGCTGAAATTGGTTATCGCGCAAAGTCAAAGAAGGCACCACTACCAGCGGGTTATTGGATTAGTCCAATTCTTCCCACACGCTGTGACAGCCGTCGACCGCCTCAGCATACTGTAACAGCCGCCCATAAAACGAGTTACCACCAATCGTCGAACTGTCCCCCACGACGATCAGCTTTCGCCGAGGCCGCGTCAGGGCAACATTCATGCGACGCGTATCGAGCAAAAAGCCGATCTCGCCGGACGTGTTCGAACGGACCAGCGAAATGATCACAGCTTCGTTTTCGCGTCCTTGAAAACCATCGACCGTGTCCGCCTCGACTCCCTCAGGAAGCAGATTCCGCAGACGCTGGACCTGGGCGGCATAAGGAGAGATGACCGAGATGGCCGCGGGAAGAATGCCTGCTTCGATCAGCTGCGTGGCCTTCTTCGCGACGAACCGCGCTTCGGCATCGTTATAGCGGCTGGAGGTGGCATCGTCCTCTTCCTCCATGAAGTCAGCTCCGGCCGTGTCGTAGAACTGCCACGGCTTCGGATCGACGTAGACGGCATCGTTGAGCAGCGGCTGCAGGTCATGCGACGCGACCGAGTCGTCCGCTTCCAACTGGCCATCGTAAAACTCGAGGCTGCTGAAATCCATGATCGACGAGTGCATGCGATATTGCCGTTTGAGCAGTCGCGCGATCTCAGGCCGCTTTTTCACCAGCCGCTGCTGCATGCTTTCGGCGTAGCCGGCGCTGGCCGCTTCCTGCGATAAGATCGTTGGCGGAAGCTGGCAGTGGTCGCCGGCGAGAATGACGCGCGAGCTTCGCGAAAGCGGGATCCAGCACGCTGGCTCAACTGCCTGACAGGCTTCGTCGATTACCGCCGTATCGAAGTTGCGTCCGGCGAGCAGGTCGTCGTCGATGCCGGTCAACGTGACGCATAGCACCTGGGCACCTGTAAGAATCTGATCGAGCGTTTGCCGTTGAATGCGCTGGGCATCGTCGAACAGCTGCCGGGCTTCATCCCGCAAAGCGGCGCGTTCGCCAGGGGCTGGTTTGGCCCGGGTATAACGGCCGGCGCTGCGCAGCTTTGCCTGAGCATCGCGAATGAGCTTATCGGCCAGCTTGGCATCGGCGTGCGAGCGCGCCAGGTAATCGAGCGTCGCGTCGTGCAGTTGCGCCGAAACACGAGCCGGATGCCCGAGCCGGACGGCATTCACCCCTTGAGCCATCACGCGGAGCATGAGGTTATCGACCGCCAGGTTACTGGGAGCACACGCGAGGACCTTTTCGCCTCGGTCGACGAGCCTACGAATCAGATGGGCCAGCGTGACCGTCTTGCCGGTGCCTGGCGGACCGTGAATGATGGCCACGTCTTCGGCTCGCAGGGCGTTGTCGACGGCGTCCCACTGCGACGGGTTCAAGCTACGCGGCGCGTCGCCGGTACTGGCCGATGCATCAAACCGCGGGGCCGCTTCGCCGAGCAAGACGTCGCGCAGCTCGGCCAGGCGATTGCCTGTCGCGCTGGCGGCTCGCTTCAGGGCAAACTCCATACGGCGTCGCGTGACTTCGTCGTCGCTGGGAATCAAGTTGAACGGGTCGTCGTCGTTCTCGAGAAAGTCTTGCGTGACGACTTCGATCGAGCCGTCGCGTACCGAAGCGACGAGCCCACGAACCTGGTTTTGTTCGACGTCCTGCACGATCACCGGTGAGCCGGAGCGAAAGCGATGTGGTGGTAGCGAGGCTCCTTGGGTCTTAGGACGGAACTGGCAGATCACCCGACCGGCCAGAGCCGACCACTGCTCGTGCAGCTTCAGGCCCCTGAGGAGACCTTCCTTCTGCTTGCCGTCGGCCAGACGCTGTGACTCTTCCTTCGCTTCCAGGGCCATCCAGCGGCGGAAGTCCTGAAACAGGGAGGGCCATTCGATTTGGTCCGGCTCGAAGAATGCGTCGACTTCCGGCAGCGTTTCGCGAAGGGTCTTCGCGGCCCGCTTCGCGCGGTCCTCGGCGACCTCCACGCTGGCCTGGCGGCGGATCAGATCGATCGCGCCGATTTCCTTGCCGGGGATATCGGCCTGTTCAATCAGCAGTTTGAAGAGCTGGTTGCGGTTGGTCCCCGGTGGAAGTCCCCGTAAATGGAGCCGTGCCATGAGTGGTGCTTTGCGGATGGGAGTGCTTGCTGGGGTCCGCCACCTGGTCTCGTGCGGCGGGCGGGGTCGCGAAGAAGCACGCAACCGCCTGAACGAACAACATGGTAGCAAACAACCACAACACGGAGTCATAGCTACCGAGAAGTTCTTTCCCCTGGCTCATCAGAAACGGCCCGGCGGCGCTGCCTCCGACGATCGTCATCATCTGAAATCCTTTGATCTTCCCCAAGTGGGCCCGACCAAAGTAACGTGCCAAAAGTGAATTCGATCCGGCAGCCGAGACCCCTTGAGCCACGCCAAACGTCAAGCCATAAACACCGGCCATCCAAACCGAGTCGATCGACAGATAGACCAGCACGCCCACGCCCAGCAGTACCGAGCCGGCAAACAGCAGGTAATTCAACTTGAAATAGTCGGCCAGAATGCCTCCGAAGAACTGGCAACTGGCCATGCTGATGGCCATCGTCCAGAAGACGACCTGTGCGTCCTCTTCGGTGAGGCCTCGACTTTCGACGTAGGGGATCACCATGAACATCAGGGCCGTGCCGATCATGGCCCACATCGTCATAAAGGAGAGCACAATCCAGAACGACCGCTCGGTGAGCGCTTCCCCGAGGGTCAGCTGCGGCATCATGAAGAACGACCCGCGACTCTCAGGCTCATCGTCCTTGCGAGCAGCGTGCTTCTCGCCGTCGGGCAGCTGACCGACTTCTTCGGGATGGTTGCGGAAGACGAAGATCAGCAGCGGAAACATGATCGCCCACACGCCGACGCCCAGCGCGAAGTAGGCCTGCTGCCAGCCGAACCAGTTGATCAGTGCGATGGTAATGACCGGAAACGTTCCGAACGCGATCGGTGCGGACAGGTTGCGAATGCCATTGGCGAAGCCGAGCTTTCGCTGAAACCACATGTCGGCCGTGTTGGTCGCCAGCAGTGTCAGCGAGCCTTGCCCGAGCGTTCGTATCGCTAGGAATGCGACGAACAGGGCATACGGTCCTTCGACCTGCGACATGAACATGCACGCCAATCCGAACAGCACGATGACCAGAGTGATCGTCTTTCGCAGTCCCCATCGATCGGCGAGTGCTCCGATCCAAGGGACCGGAAACGCGGCGAGGATGGTTCCCCACAAATAGGCGGTGGTGACCGTCACGATCTCGGCGTCGATCAGTTCTTTGGTCAGCACCACCTCTTGGCCGGGGTGAGTGCTCTTGTACGTTTCGGTTGCCAGCGAAGTGGCAATATGTTTGTTGAACAGGGCCACGCCGTACGTCTGACCAGGGCTGGTACAGTACTGAGCGACCATCGCGACTCCCAGCATGACCCAGCCATAGAAGAAAGGGGTCGCTCGGACGAGCGGATCGCGTCGCAAAGAAGCTGCCTCAAGCGAGGCGGCATCGGTGGCCATAGTGGAGGGTTGCCTGAATTTGTTCTAGCGGAGGTAAGCAGGCGAATCATTGCCTGCGCGGACTCATATACTAACAACGGGCCCGCAGGTAGGAAACGTCTAATGAGCGCCAGGTTCACCCTATTTTCTAGCACTCAACATTACGCCCGTAAGTGGCATTACCGTTGGCATCTTCGCCAACAAAAGCAGGCCAATTGCAAGCAGTGAACATTGCCGATACGTTGGAACGTCTCGGACACCCGTCTGGGTGTGACTTGTGGTGCTAAGGGCAATCCTGGGTGCCATGCTCAAGCCTTCTTGAGCGTGCTCTTCATCTTGTCCCCTCGCCCCTTTGGGGAGAGGGTTAGGGTGAGGGGCGAACTGGGTACCCGCTTGCCAACCCTAACCCTAGCCCTCTCCCTTGGGAAGGGAGAGGGGACCGGAAAGTGAAGAGCACGGCACCCGTTGTACTTGTAAATCATCCAACCACAGCGTGAAGTGAATGAGCCGAATTGGTTTAGCTTTCAAGCTCTTTTTTCAAATACTATTTAATTCTGAAGTCGCCGAGCGAGCCGAGTCTCTCTCGCTGCCTGCCCCGAAAGAGCAGGAAAAGAAACCGGCGCCTCCTCCTCCGCCACCACCTCCTCCGAAGCCCAAGCCACCGCGGCCCGATGGCATCGACGCGCTTGTGCTGCTGGGAACCTTGCAGCGCGAGGCCCGTTTTCTCGATCTCTTTCAGGAAGACTTGAGCGAGTACGACGACGCCCAGATTGGTGCCGCCGTACGTGACGTGCAGCGCGACACCAAGGCCACCCTCAACCGGTTGTTCGCCATCAGTCCGGTGCGCGACGAAGAAGAGGGAGGCCGCATCGATCTGCCAGAGTCGTTTGACGCCAGCGAAATTCGCCTGGTCGGCAACGTGCAGAACGAGAAGCCCGCCGGCGGCACGCTCGTGCATCGCGGCTGGAAGGCCACCAAGTGCGACGTTCCAAAGTTCAACGGCACGCTCGCCCAGGCCCAAGTCCTCAATCCGGCAGAAGTGGAGGTCTAAGCGCATGGGGGCGAAATATGTCATCGGCGTCGACCTCGGCACAACCAACAGCGTCCTCGCCTACAGCGACCTGGAAGCCGAACAGCCGGTCGTCCAGCTGCTAGAGATCCCGCAACTGGTCGCGGCCAGTACCATCGAGAACCGCAAATCGCTTCCCTCCTTCTTGTACCTCGCCACCGAGGCCGACCAGGAAGGGGGCAAGCTTGGGCTGCCATGGGGCGATAGTCAATCGTACGCCACCGGCGAGTGGGCCCGGCGTCAGTCGGCCGATACGCCGGACCGTACGGTCGGCGGAGCGAAGAGCTGGCTCTCGCATCATAAGGTCGACCGGCAAGGCGCGATCCTGCCATGGAACGCGCCGGAAGAGGTCGGCAAGATCTCGCCCGTCGAAGCATCCCGGCGGTACCTGCAGCACCTGGTGGCGGCGTGGAACGAAGCCCAGCCTGAGCATCCGTTCGCCGATCAAGCGGTCGTGCTGACGGTGCCAGCTTCGTTTGACGCCAGTGCTCGCGAGCTGACGCACGAAGCGGCCATCGCCGCAGGCTTCCCGGCCGACTTCACCTTGCTGGAAGAACCCCAGGCCGCGGTCTACTCGTGGCTCGGTCACATGGGGGACAAGTGGCGCAAGGCCCTAAAGGTGGGCGACAAGCTATTGGTGTGCGACGTCGGTGGCGGTACGACCGACCTGACGCTGATCACCGTTGAAGAGGAAGCGGGCGAACTGGTCCTCAAACGGATGGCGGTCGGCAATCACCTACTGGTGGGCGGCGACAACATGGACCTCGCCCTGGCGTTTCATGTGGCCGAACTGTTCCAAGAAAAGAACGTCACGCTCGATCCGTGGCAGTCGGTATCGCTATGGCATAGCTGTCGAGCCGCCAAGGAACAGTTGCTACAAGAGGACGGACCCGACAAGCATCCGGTCAGCATCCTGGGACGCGGCAGCAAGCTGATCGCCAAGACCGTTTCCGTCGACGTCGAGCGCGAGCCGATCAAAGCGATGCTGCTGGAAGGGTTCTTTCCCGCATGTGCCGCAACCGACAAGCCCGAACGAGGATTCGTCTCCGGCTTTCAGGAACTGGGCTTGCCGTTTGAATCGGACCCGGCCGTCACGCGGCACCTGGCCGAGTTTTTGGCCCAGCATTCCGAGAAAGCGGGCAGCGCGATCCACCCGACGCACGTGCTGTTCAACGGTGGCGTCTTCAAGAGCGAACCGTTTCAGACGCGCTTGATGGAAACGATCGCCTCGTGGCAGCCGGATCAGCCTCCGCAGCGTCTGGAAGGGGATCACGACCTCGACTACGCCGTCGCGCGCGGTGCGGCGTATTACGGCTTCGCGAAAGAGAAGGGGGGCATTCGTATCCGCGGAGGAACGGCCCAGGCCTATTATGTCGGGATTCAAACTTCCGGCCTGGCAATCCCCGGTGCGCCGCGTCCGCTCCATTTGCTCAACGTCGTGCCAATCGGCATGGAAGAAGGGACCGAGACCGACGTCCCCAGCGCCGAGGTCGGGCTGGTGGTCGGCGAGACCACCAAGTTCCGCTTCTTCTCGTCGCCGATTCGCAAAGACGACAAGCCGGGGCAGATGATTCAGCGGTGGGACGAAGCCGAGATTTCCGAGACCGACAGCCTGGAAGCTTCGTTACCGCGCGACGACAAGATTAACGAGCCGTACGTCCCGGTCACCTTCCACAGCAAAGTGACCGAGCTAGGCATGCTCGAACTATGGTGCGTCAGCAGCAAAACCTCCGGCCGCTGGAAACTCGAATTCAACGTCCGCGAAGAGGATTAGGCTGGTTCAATCAACGCAAGCAGGATTTTAGCCACTGAGGACACAGAGAGCACCGAGGGAAGGAAGAAGAGCAACCACGGATTACACGGATGGGCGCGGATAAGAAAGATGATCGAAGTCGGGTGGCCCTCTATGAAGACAGACTCGTTGTCAAGTGTTTTCACCGGTGGTTCCCTTCCTCTATCCGAGCGTTTCCCGTGGTGGGATAGCCCCTGTGGGTGTTTTCGAAGTAAAGGGGAAGGCTGCCCTAACCAGAGACGAGCTTGAGCCCAGGGCCACCTCGAGCGTACCTTCCCGCCGGAACAGGTGAATGCTTGACCAGTCGCTTCTTTCGAAGGATCTCCCAGAGTTCTATCGAGTTGTGGGGATTCCTTAATTTAAACGGCTTGCTCTAAAACGCGATCCGCTTGGGGCGTTTCGCGGCGTAGTTCGTGGTGCAGCCAGCGAACCCAACGATTGGCGACCGCCGCGACCACCACGTTCTTCGGTTTGCCTCGACTCAGCATGCCGGTCGCTAGCTTGGTCCATGGGCCACTTGTTTGTCGAATCAGTCGATGCCCCAATTCGATCAACACAGTCCGCAGGTCGGGGTTGCCGGCCTTGATCAGTCCTGCATCTGCCTGACGTTGTCCACTGCTGGCATTGCGAGGCGTCACTCCGCAGAACCGAGCCAGTTGCTTGCCACGCGTGAAGCGATCGAAGCGACCGATCTCGGCGCGAAGCGTAACCGCCGTCACCAGCCCCACGCCGGGCATTGTCAGAAGCTTCGCAACGACCGGATCGTCTTCGACCGTGTGCCTGATCTTGGCTTCCACAGCACGGATGCGACGCCCCAGGGAAGTCAATTCCTCGAGGTGGTCTTCCACAAGCCACCGGTCGCTTGGTGCCAAGTCGTCTGTTTCCTGCAGCCATGTGAGCCACTTCTTCGTCCAAGGCGTGCCGCCCGGTGAAGGCACCCGGTTTTCTCGTAAAAGCCCACGAATCCGCAGTTTAACGTCCCGCCGCCGCCGCACCAATTGAGCCCGATGGCGGACCAGGCGTCGCAGTTGCCGCGTTGCTTCGGGGGCCAGCCACACGCTCGGCAGGTAATTGACGCGAGCCAGATCGGCCAGCAGTTGGGCATCGGCCAGGTCGGTTTTGTCAGGCGAACGCTTCATCCGTGCGACGTAGCCTGGATGAGCCAGCTGCACCGGCAAATTGCGATGGGTGACCAGTTCCTCGGCCAGATCGGCCGCCCCGCAACAGGCCTCGATCGCCACGCGTTGCGGCGTGCCATGCTGCAACGCAAAGCGGGCAATCAAATCAGCCTCATTCCGCACCGACCGATTCGCCAGCGTCCGCCCTTCCGAATCCAAAACACACACCTGAACCAAATCCTGATGGTAATCAAGCCCGACGAAAGTTGGTAAACTAGACATCGCTCGTTGCTCCTTTTGGGTTTATGGGTTACTAACACACTCGTAGTAAACCCTAGGAGCAACGGGTCTTCATCCCTATCCAGAGAGCTATCTCTGGGTCGGCTTTAGCCGACAAGCGGCTCATGAATGGACGTGACTCAGAATAGAAACAATCTATTAGGTTCAGGCCACATGTATTAGCCGCTTGTGGCCTGCGGCCACCCAGAGATGACTCTCTGGGCCAAATAAGTCTTTCTTATCCGTGTTCATCCGTGTAATCCCTGGTCAAAAAACTCTTCCCTCCGTGCTCTCTGTGCACTCTGTGCACTCTGTGGCAAATCAAGAAATCACTCTCACCATGTCAATCGTCAAAGCAACTTCCGCCCAGCGGCCCGGCGACGAAGAGGAACTTCCCAGCCGCTATCTCGTTGGCATCGACCTGGGCACGACCAACTCGGCCGTGACGTTCCTCGATACGCAGACCGAAGGCGCGAAGATCGAGACCTTCGCCGTCCCGCAGGTCATTGCCCCGGGCCAGATCGAAGCACGCACGACGCTGCCGTCGTTTCACTATCAAGCGGCCCAAGGGGAGTTCGCCCAGGATGCACTTCGCTTGCCGTGGAGCAAGTCGGACGAGACGACCGCGGTCGGCAGCTTTGCCCGCGATCACGGTACCAGCGTCCCTGGCCGGATGATCAACTCGGCCAAGAGTTGGCTCTCGCACTCCGGCGTCGATCGCACGGCGGCGCTGCTTCCCTGGCACGGCACCGCCGACGTCGAGAAGCTTTCGCCCGTCGAAGTGAGTAGCCGCTATTTGCAGCACGTGCGGCGGGCATGGAACCATCGGTTCAAATCCGAGCCGCTCGAAGAGCAAGACATCGTGCTGACGTTGCCGGCTTCGTTCGATGAAATTGCCCGCGAGCTGACCGTCGAAGCGGCCAGGCAGGCAGGGCTCAACCGAGTGGTTCTCATCGAGGAACCGCAAGCCGCGTTCTACGACTGGCTGGCCAAGCATGCCGACAGTTGGCAGCAGCACGTAACGCCAGGGCAGACGATCCTGGTGTGCGACATCGGCGGCGGCACGAGCGACTTCACATTGATCCGTGCCCGGGCCGGCGAAGAGAACCTGGTGCAGTTCCATCGCGTGGCGGTTGGCGAGCATTTGATCCTCGGCGGCGATAACCTCGACCTGGCGCTGGCCCATCATCTGGAGCAAAAGCTCTCACCCAAGGACAAACTGCCGGCCGATCGCTGGTCGATCCTGGTGCGTCGCTGCCGTCAGATTAAAGAGGCCTTTCTCGGACCCGACGCCCCGGAGTCGCAGACGATAAGCTTGCCGGCGCTCGGTTCCAAACTGATCGGCGGTGCGCTGCAGTGCGAGGTCACGCGAGCCGAAGTCCACCAGGTGCTGGTCGAAGGCTTCCTGCCCGATTGTGAATTGACCGACGTGCCTGATACGCGGACCTCTGGCTTTCAGGAATTTGGCTTGCCGTATGCCCCCGACGCGGCCATCACCCGCTGGCTGGCGCACTTCCTGCGAACGCACAATGAGGTGATCGAAGAAGAAAACCGCCACGCGAGTGGAGCGGTTCGTCCCGATCTCGTTTTGTTCAATGGTGGCTTCTTCGAATCGCCTGTCCTCAAGCAGCGTCTGCTGGACGTACTGACTCGTTGGTTCGCGAAGGACGACGCCAATTGGCAGCCGGTGCTGCTGGAGAACCATCATCTCGACCTGGCCGTCTCGCGCGGAGCGACCTACTACGGCCAGGTCCGCCGCGGCACAGGCGTGAAGATCACCGCCAACCTGGCCCGCACCTATTACATTGGGATCGGCAGCGACGGCTCGCTGGACGCGATGTGCTTGCTTCCGGCGACGACTGAGCCAGGGCAAGAGATCGACCTTGATCTGACCTTTCAGCTGCGCGTGTCGGAGCCGGTCGAGTTTCCACTGTTCATTTCCAGCACGCGCCTGATCGACGAGCCAGGACAACTGGTTCCGATCGATCCGCAGCAGATCAAAGCCTTGCCGCCGATCCGTACCGTGCTGCGGGCACGGCGACGCGCCGAAGCGGAAACGATCCCCGTGCATCTGCACGCCAAGCTGACCGAGATCGGCACCATCGAACTATGGTGCGCCCAGGTCGATAGCGATCGCACCTGGCGACTGCAGTTCGACATTCGTAGCGCCACGCAAACCGACGTCGCCGCGCACCAGTCGGCTAAGGAAGCGGAAGGGATGCTCGATGAGTCGCTATGGAACGACGCGGCTCAGGTACTCAATGAAACGTTCGGCAACGAGGCAACCCGCAAGCCGCAGCCGTTGATCAAAGATTTGGATGCGGCTTTGGGGATGGGCCGCGACGAGTGGCCGACTTCGCTGCTGCGGCGAATGTGGGAACACCTGATGGACCTGGAGTCCGGCCGCGGCAAAAGTCCCACGCACGAGTCGCGCTGGCTGAATCTCACAGGCTACTGCTTGCGGCCTGGGTATGGCCTGGCGCTCGACGACTGGCGAGTCTCCGAGACGTGGAAGCTACTGCAAGGCAAGGTGCTGCACAACGACGATAACTGCCGCAATCAGTCGCTGATTCTATGGCGACGGATTGCCGGGGGGCTCAATCGAGGACAGCAGCTAGCGATCGCCGAACCACTTCTGGTCGCGACCCGCGCGATGCACAAGCGCATGACCAGCGGTGGCGGCGGAACCACAGCCGCCGCGACGTTCACTCCGCAACAAGCGATCGAAGCGTGGCGTCTGCTGGGAAGCTTGGAACTTTTGGGAGCCCAAGAGAAAACCGAGATCGGCCGCATGCTGGTCGACCTGTTGGGCAAGAAGAAACTGGAACCGGCCCGCGGAGCGATGGCCTGGACGATCGGCCGACTGGGAACCCGCACGCCGGTATACGGGCCGCTCAATACGCTGGTCCCGAAAGAGATCGCCGCCCAGTGGCTCAAAGCGATCACCACGCAGAAGACGACCGACCGAGCCGACCTACTGGCCGTGATGCAACTAGCCCGCCGGACCGACGACCGCTACCGCGACCTGGCCGAAGGTGCCCGCGACGAAGCCGCCGCGTGGCTCGAGAAGCAGAAAGCAACCGAGCACTGGGTCCGCATCGTGCGGGAAGGGGGTCAGCTGGATGAAGAAGAACAGTCGCAGATCTTCGGAGAGAGCCTGCCGACCGGTTTGACGCTGGTGCGTTAACCCTACGGGATTATTGTTTCTCGGGGCGTTCTTGTTCGACTTGCTTTCGCAGGGCTTCTACGTCGATGTACTTTTCGATTTGATCGTACGGGATCGACATGGGAACGCCATCGATACGTGTCAGAAGCGGCGTCTTTGTTCGTTTGCATGTTTCGATGACATCGAGTGAGGCAGCCCTGAAAGCAGCATCCGCGAGTTCCGAAATGTCACTTGTTTTCTCGATCATCAAATGCCCTCCGCGAATTGCTCAAACTTGCCGTAGGGTGCTTGCTGAATTACTTGTAACTTCCCCGCCACTGATCTGGCAATACGATATGGGGGGACGCCGGAGTTGTCATACAAATGCCATCTGTCCGCGATTTGTCGATAAGCCATCCAAAAGTTTCGTATTCCCGAATTATACCTTCGACGGATAACTGGTTCAGGAATATTGTGCCCGCCTTGTTGAACACGATTGGCAACTCGTTCTACGGCTTCATCTTCGCTTGGCAACCACAAGAAAAAGATTTCGATTTCATAGCCCCGCTCTCGGAGAGAATCAAACTTCTTAATATAGCCACGCCCAGAGAGGGTGCTCTCGAAGCTGAAATTTTCTCTTTTACTCGTCAGCTCATCCATCCGTTGAAGCATGATCTTCCCTGCCGCCACACTCTGCGATTCTGGATCGAACGGTGAAAGACCGGCGGCGATCAGGTCGGCGTTGAGGAACTCTTTGCAGTGGACGAAGTCAGGCAGGAACTTCGAGGCGAACGTGGTCTTGCCGGCTCCGTTTGGGCCTGCGATTACGTAGACGGTTGGCGCCATCCTCACGTCTCCGACCGATCAATCCACCGCGGTTGTTCGTGCGGGTGGGCGGCGATGAGTTGTTGTAGCGCCTCCGCGGGATCGTCGGAGGTCAGCAGCAGGCCGCGACAGTCGGCAGACATGAACTGTTGGTCGGTGGCCTGGTCGAGCATGGCCAGCAGAGGATCGAAGAAGCCTTCGATGTTTAACAGTCCGCATGGCTTGCTGTGAAAGCCAAGCTGAGCCCAGGTGATCACCTCAAACAGTTCTTCCAGCGTGCCGTACCCGCCTGGGAGGGCGAGGAAGCCGTCGGACAAGTCCGACATCTTCGCTTTGCGCTGGTGCATCGAGTCGACGACGATCAGGTCGGTCACGCCGTGGTGGGCCAGTTCTCGCTCGACGAGGGCCCCGGGGATTACGCCGATCACTTCGCCGCCGGCCTCAAGGACGGAATCGGCCAGCGCGCCCATCATGCCAACTTTACCGCCGCCGTAGATCAGTTTGATCTTGCGCTCGGCCATCATGCGGCCCAGTTGGCTGGCGGCTTGAGCATAGACAGGCCGGCTTCCGGATGCCGACCCGCAAAAGACACACAAACTTTCCATCATCAATTCCGTTCGGATGGAATGACCAACGACGCGTTACTTCGCCGACAAAGCGAAGTCGCCTCGCATGTCACGCCATACGCAGTGAATGTGATTGGCCGGGTTGCCTGAGACGTCCGGCTGAGCGTTGACGAATTCAATCAGAAACGTTTCGCCTTGAACACGATAGTAATGCGGAATGCCATCCTTGAAACCACCCGCCCAGGCAAAGTGAATGCCGTCCCAGCCAGCGGCTTCCAGATCGGCGTAGCGCTTGGCGGCTACGTCCTGTGGCATGGCCGAGACGTACGTTTCGATCAGCTTCTTCAGCGTGGCCTTTTGATCGGCGTTCAAGTTGCTCCAGGCAATCCCTTCGGCAGCCGTTTGCGGCGGGTGCGGCTGGCCGGCGTTGCGGATCTCGGCGGGGCACTTCTCGGCGATCACGGCCTTTTCGAGCTGTTCCTTGGCCAGCGAGTTCACCAGCGTAAAGGCAACTTCTTCTTCGGCCTTCAGCACTTCCATCCCCTTGGGGTAACCTTCGAGGACTTGCTCTTTGACTTCAGCCGGGTTGGTGGCGAAGAACTGCGGCGTCGACGAAACGACCTTGTCTCCTTCGACGACGAAGTTGAGCGAGAGGTGGTGCCCTTCGAAACTCAGGCCCCAACGGCTATCGGCCTTCGGCTCGCCGAAGATGGTCACGTAGTATCGCTCGGTATCCCGAATCGGGCCCTTCGTCTGAATGTGCTTCAGCAGGGCTTCCAGGGAGATGATTTCGGTGGTTTTGTTGTAACCGACTTCGCTGAGCGCGGACTGCAGCAAGGCGTGCGTCATCTTGCGTTGATCTTCGGTCATGTGCTTCATCTGCAGGCCCTTGCGCTGGTCCTTGGGGATGAAGTGCCAGCCGAGGCGTTGCTCGCTATCGTACGGATAGAGCATCACTTTCTTCTGCTCCGCATCGAGCGACTCGACCAGGGCCCCTGCGGCGGAGGTCATTTTCTCGCCGGTCCCGGCCAGGCGATAAAACGTGTAAGCGGAGGTCACGGTGGCCAATGCGAGAACCACAGAGGTTACGGCAAGCAGACTTTTTCGCACAGCGAGTCCTTTGGTAGAGGAGGGTCGGGGGGGAGGATAACGGACAGGTCATCAAGCGAAACTATTGTTTCGGAGTAATATAAATTACCATGAGCCGTGGCGAATTGCATCCCGCTTGACCGCCAAACCTGCCAAACTCGGCCCCTGCCTCACCGATTTCACCTGTGGAGACCATCATGCTGAAGAATCTAGCGTCGTGCTGCCTTGTGTTGTTCCTCTCTTCCTCAGCCGTTTGGGCCGCCGAAGGTAAGAAGGCCCCGCTGTGGAAAGATGGTGCCCCTGGTGCCAAGGGAACCGAAGAAAAGGACATCCCCACGCTGACCACCTACCTGCCAGCCTCCGAGATCAATACCGGCTGCGCGGTGGTTGTCTTTCCTGGGGGCGGCTACGGCCATTTGGCGGTTGGGCACGAAGGGGTCGATATCGCGGACTTCTGGAACGACCGTGGCGTGGCCGCGTTCGTGCTGGAATATCGTCACTCGGGCCGCGGCTACAAGCACCCCATTCCGCTGCAAGACGCCCAACGGGCCATCCGCACCGTGCGTGCCCGGGCCGAAGAATATGGCGTCGATCCTAACCGTATCGGCATCCAGGGCTTTTCAGCCGGCGGTCACCTGGCATCGTCCGCAGCAACTCACTTCGACGCAGGCAACCCCGATGCGAAAGACCCGATCGACCGCGTCAGTTGCCGACCTGACTTTGCCATTCTGTGCTACCCAGTGATCGCGTTCGATCAGCCGTACACGCACAAGGGCTCGCAGCGCAACCTGTTGGGTGACGATGCTGACAAAGAGTTGGTCCAGTCGATGTCGAGCGAACTGCAGGTCACTTCCGACACGCCGCCGACGTTCCTCTTTCACACCACCGAAGACACCGGCGTGCCACCGGAAAACAGTGTCGTCTTCTACCTGGCTTTGATTAAGAACAAAGTCCCGGCCGAGATGCACGTCTTCGAGAAAGGGCGTCACGGCGTGGGCCTGGCCAAGTCGATCCCTGGCACTTCCGAGTGGGGCAATCTGTGCTATCTGTGGCTGAAAAACCGCGGCATGATCGACGCGAAGAAGTAATCCGAAGGTTGCCTGTGAGGTCATTCTTCGGGTAATCCAGTAGTATGAAGAACTTCGTCTTCGGCAGGGGTCAGTGGACTCTACATCCATGGATCGCTGCCGAAACGTTTTCTTGGTTCGCTGTAGATATGGGTGCGATGCGCTTCGCGCACGCTTCGTGATATCACGCGTTGGCGGACTTTAGTCCTGCCGTAACTCTCGGGCATCCACAACGGATTCCCTGCCAGAGGGATGCATCTTCGTTACAACCGGCACCAACCGACATTTCCCCCCCAGAATTGGCCTCATCTAACAGACAAAGTGCCGATGAAAGCACGGGTAAAGCAGTAAGTTTCAAAAGTTGAGAATTACCACACGCGCATACCTTTCGGGACAGAAATGGACATGGTCGTTAGTCATTCGTTCTTGGCACGGGGCATGGAAACGCTGGTCACGTTTAATCCGATTAGCGTTCACGAAGACGTTATGCTCGACGAACTCCTCGAGCGGCTCTACAGCACCGGCTTTCATCATTGGCCGGTTGTCGACGATCAGCAGCGCGTCGTCGGAATCGTATCGGATCAAGACATCATCCAGGCTGCCACCGAGCGTTACATTGCCAATGTATCCCTGGAACAGTGCCGCAAAAACTACCAGGTACCCATCAGCAGTTTCATGAAGCGAAACGTAGAAACGATCGACTATTCGGGCAGCCCTCGAGAGGCTTTAGCCCGGATCCTTGAGCGGGGCATCCACTGTTTGCCGGTTACCAAAGATGGCGTTCTATCGGGAATCGTAACGACGACCGACTTCACTCGTGAGTTTGCTTACAGTTCGCATGTCGTACACGATATGGCCATCCAGCAGGCATACGACAGTGAACCTCAGCTTGTAGAAAGCAATACCCCGATCGACGACGTCCGCAGAATGTTCCTAGAAAAGGGCCTCTCGTACGTCTTGGTCGTCCAAGGCGATTGTCCGCTGGGGGTCATCACGAACCGGGATCTCCGCCGCGACTGTTGTCGGCAAATGGCTCGATCACTGTTCGACGGGCAGACCGGCAAATCGTACAAAGCGATCGACTTGTTGAAAACGACCAGTTGCCTGCAACGAACGTGCACCTTGGGTCATGCTGCCGCGACGATGTACGAGCAGCAGATCAACGCAGTCATGATCTGCCCGCGGGGGGAAGAATACCACGGGGTGATCACCGAGGAAGAAATCCTGCGGCGTATCTGCGAGGTCGAACTGGCCAAGCAGCCAGAAGCCGTCTGCACCTGCAACTAGGGGCCCAACAGCGTCAAGCGTTCGACTTCCAACGGAAAGTCGTGGTAGGTACGAATGCTGGACGTCTTAGCAGAAAGAACGCGCACCTTCGCTGAGTTGCCAGTGGCCGGCCGATTGTTGCGACGGGTCTCTAGCGAAAGGCGTTTCTCGGCTCGTTCCAAATCTTGCTTACGATCGGCATGCTGTTTGATCTCGGCCTCGAACCGCTGCTGTGTTTGCAATTGGCGGGTTCGCAAAACATCACGACTGGCAACCAGCCGTCGCCCTTCGGCCTGAACCAGGGCCAGGTCGCGTTCGTAATCGTTGATCAATCGTTCGAGTCGGAAGATCTCGCGGTCCAAGCGGTCTTTGCGCACCGGATCGGTCGTCTGTCGGCGCTCTTCAGTCAGGCGAAAGACGTCGTCAATCAAGATGGCCAGCTCGCGGCGTATGACGCTCTGCTGCGACTCGAGCTGCGAAATGGAGACGTTCAGCGGACCTTCCAGCTGGGTGAAGCGTTGTTCTTCCTGAATCCACTCGCTGCGCAGTTTGTCGATCTGATCGGTGGCCTGCTGCGTGTCGACTTCGATCTGTTTTCGGCGGACCTCTAGCTGCTGCTGATTATTCTGCTTCTCCATCTGCTCCTTCAGCTTGGCGTCGTCCTTGGCATCTTGCTGCTCGGTCGTCGACGAGGTGAACAGCGTTGCAACGTCTTGATAGTTGTTATCGAATTCGGTCTGCCGCTGACCGACCAGGGCGGGACGGATCGCATCTCGCGCGCGGGTTACCAGCGCCGCCGATACATCGCCCGATCGCGGACCTTCGTAGAAGCCGAACAAGCGCCCCAGCAGGCGAACCGTCTCCAAGACTTTCGCTTCGTCCTGGCCGGTAAGCTCACTGGCCGGTAGCTGCTTGGCCAATCGCTGCACCTGGACCAGCGCCGCGTCAAACTTTTCCTGCAGCGTGCGAATCCAGATGAGTGCTCGCCAGCTGCGGTAATGTTTCGGGTCGACTTCGATCGCGGCCTGAAATACCTCGGCCGCATCGTCGTATTGATGATGCCGCAACAGCGCCAGGCCGGCGGCATACAGGGCGTCGGCATCTTGCAGCTGGCGTGCCGATGCGGTTCCCTGCCGCGCAGCGGCCATGCCATCGGGGCCGACCTGCCAACCTTCGCGGAGAAGCTGGTCGATCACCTCTTGGGCATTCGCGGCCGCGACCTGGCAGGCCGACCAGGTCAGGCTGCCTGCCAATACAACGGCAGCCGAGAACAATACCGATACGATTCTGCGGGGATGATGCCCCATGCCACGAACTCCCGAGATGCCCAACGAACACGAAAAGCTCTTCCAGAAGAGACCATTCGTATCGTAGGAACGTTCCGGAAAAATGACAAGAAACTTTTCGGTTTAGCCGATGCTGGCCGGGTCGAACAGCAGCGGAAAGAACTGTCCTTCCATCTTCTGACCTTGCGGAATCGGTGGCACGCCGGTGAGCAGTTCCTCGTTCTTGTCGCTGACGACCCCATCGCGAAATGCATTGATCACCGTCGCGCGGCGCGGGCGATTGATGCGATTTTCAAACGAGCCATGCACCATCAGCGGATGATGGAAGGTCGCTTGGCCTGCTTTCAGCTCGGCACCGACCGGATGCTGAAACTGCTCCCATTGCTGGTCGGTCAGCACCTCGCGGATGGCTTCCATGTTGCCGGCCAGGCCGGTGATCGGCAGTAGATCCCACTTGTGACTACCGGGTATGTACTGCACGCAACCGTTGTCGTTGGTGGCATCGTCCAGACCGATCCAACAGGTCAGGTGCGCGATCGGCTTGGTTCGCGTCCAGTACGAATAATCTTGGTGCCAGGCCACCACGCCGCCATGCTTGGCGGGCTTGCAGAAGAGCTGATCGTGCCAGAAACGGACCGGACCACCCAGCAGTTGGCTGGCCGCCATCACGAAGCCAGGAGCCCACAGGACGTCATGAAATGCAGGACGCAGACGCCACGCGCCCAGGGCATGAAACAGGACCGTCTCCGGCGTGGTCGATTCGTTGGTGTGGTACTCGTACCATAGCTCTCGGCCTTCGTGATCCGCTTCGAAGAACTCGGCCAGTTCACCGCGCAGCGTTTCTATCTGCTTCTCATCCAAGATCTTCACGCCGGCCAGGTAGCCTTCTTCGTTGAAGAAATCGACTTGCTCTTGGGTGAGTCGATACTGGTCCCAGCCAGCGGCATTGGCGGGCCAGGCAAACAAATCGGTGGCAAGTTCATGCAGTTCAGACAAGTCGCGGGCCATAGTTCATCACTTCGAGGGAAAGGTTGGTTGGAAGGGGGAATAGCGCGGCCGTCTGGTTATCGCAAGCAATTACCAGGAAATCAAGTCGCCTGGGCATTAGTGCTTGTGGTCGTGATCGCCATGGTCATGACTGTGATCATGGTCGTGATGATCGTGATCGTGCGAATGATCGGCGTGGCTGCCGGCCGGATGCAGGTCGTTGAAATGGATGTGCAGTTTCGGGCGTGCCTTGACCAGCTTCGACATGCCGTCGTCGGTCAGTTGGGTGCCGTCCGCGTAGAACGATTCGAGCTGCTGCATGGCCGCGATCGCATCGACCGCGTCATCGGTCACCGGACTGTTGAGCAAATGCAGGTAAAGAATCGTAGGGCTTTCGCTAACCTTGGCGATGCCTGCGTCGGTGATCTTCGGCGAGCCGACGCGCAGCAGTTCCAATTTCGGCAAGGAAGCGATCTTCGCGATCCCTTCGTCCGTCAGTTCACTCATCGGCAAGTTGACGATCTTGAGCGTTGGAATCGAGGCGATGATCTCTGCTTCTTCATCCGTCACTGGGGTTTGATCCAGGCGAACCTCGCGTAGATCGGTGGCCTGGGTCAGGTGCTGTAGTTGTTGCAGCGGCACGGCCGAGTCCGACACGTGAATGCTATCGGTCGCGGCCGACGAGACGTCAAGCAGTTGCCGCTCGAACGAAGGTTCGGCGCGCTGTGTTTCCTGGCTGGGAGGTTTGACGAAACAGCCGGTCAGCAAGGCGGCGAAAACAAGTAGCAGGAATCGCGACATTCAATCTTCTCGGAAATAAGTGTTCAGGTAAGGTCAGCCGCAACGGGGGCAACGCAAGCGATAACGCGTCAGTCCGCCGCCGCGAGAGGTGCCAGATATCATAATCTCTCCGCACCTGGGACAAAAATCGGGCTGGGTGTCGTCGTGGCCGTCGTCATCTTTCTGCTGGCAGGCAACGCAGATCTTGGTATCGGGGAAGACCTCGAGCCGCTCGGGCGGGATCGTCTTACGGCACTGTTGGCAGACGCGGCCATCTCCCCAGTCTTCCTCTTCGTCACGAGGGAAATCGATCCGCAGCCCGACTCGGCCGCACTCGCCACAGGTCAGCTTGCGGCTGCTGCGCTGGAACAGCTCTTCGATGATGGCTTGGTCGGGATTTTCCTCGCGGCGAAGCATCCCGACCTGGTGCAGCAGGCACAGCTTCTCGGCCGTTCCGACCAGCCGGTGCCAGTGACAATCGGGGCAGCTAATCTCTTTCAGCATGCTTTTTCCGGGGAAATCGGGGCCCGAGGCCAACCTATCGTTTTTCAAAACGGGGCAAGTTAGAATAGGGGATCACGTCCGCAACGGTTACCCTTCTCGTATTGTTGCAAAAATCACCCACCCCGAAGAGGACATCTGATGTCGATGCGTAGTTTTATTTCCTTGGTTTGTTGCCTCGCTGTGGCCTCGGTTGCCTGTGGTCAAGAGTTCAAAAGTGGTATCGAGTGGCCCGAACCGAAGGTCATCACCCCCGGCGAGAAGCCCTCGGATCCTCCTTCGGACGCGATCGTTCTGATCGGCACCGACGGCATGTCGGCCTGGAATGGAGGTGAAAAGTGGAAGTTTGAGGACGGCGTCGCCACGGCAGCCAAGGGGGGAATCAACACCAAGCAGAAGTTCGGCGACATTCAGCTGCACATGGAATGGGCCGCGCCGGATGAAGTCAAAGGAAGTGGCCAGGGACGCGGTAACAGCGGCGTGTTTCTGATGGGACACTACGAGGTTCAGATCCTCGATTCGTACGACAATACGACCTACTTCGATGGCCAGGCGGGTGCCGTTTACAAGCAGTCGCCCCCGATGGTCAACGCGATGAAGAAGCCCGGCGAGTGGAACACGTACGACATCGTCTTCACCAAGCCGATCCGCAACGAAAAGGGAGACGTCGTCGCTCCGGCTCGCATCACGGTGATTCATAACGGGGTGCTGGTGCAAAACAGCTACCCGATCCGTGGCAGCACCAACTGGCACAAGCCGCCGGCATACGACCGCCACAAGGACGCCGAAAGCATCAGCCTACAGTTTCACGGCAACCCGGTACGCTTCCGTAACATGTGGGTCCGCGAGATCGAACCGATCGAACCAACCTTCGTGCCGGAAGATACCAAAATGGTTCGCTACCGCGCCGACTGGTCGACCGAAAAAATCACCGCCGCGCCGCCCAAGGAAAGTGAAGCCACCGCTGAGGAAGCTCCTGCGAAAGAAGAACCGAATAAGAAAGAAGAGCCCAAAGCGAAGGACGCCAAGCCGAAGAAGGAAGAGGTAAAGGAAGAAGCCAAGCCACAGGCGAAGACCGAAGAGCCCAAGCAGGAAGCCAAAAAGGAAGAGAAACCCGAGTAAGCCTCCGCTGCGTACGCTTCCTAAACTAACAATTGGCGAGGGTGCCCCACCGGGTCACCCTCGTGTCGTTTCTTGGCTTGGCTGTCGACGATGCACTTACCCAAACACCCCAGCTAGCAGACACCTCCCCACCTGAGTGGGGCAATTTTCATCGATTCAGGGGCGTTAACCCTAGTTCTCGCCCGCATTTACACAACTATTACACAGCTTCGACACGCCGTTTACCCTCGTCGAGACGATTCCTCTTACAATTCTTCTCAATCCCGCGAAGCTTCAGCTGCCGCCAGAGAATCGCGACTTGGACCTCTCCCCCGAATGGATCGCAAATAAGGACATTTCCATGTCGATCGTCACCGAAAACGAAAAGACTTCGCTACTCGGTGAGAGCAATCTCACAAAAGAGCGACCTAGCAAAAATAAAAAATCGGATCCCAGCCGCCCGCGCCAATCGAAGCCCTATGCTCAGCGTTTCCGCCACGGTGGTGCCTGGCCCATTATTGGCTGGATCGGCCTGATTCACCTGGGGGCGCTCGCAGCACCGTTCTGCTTTACCTGGAGCGGACTGGTTGCCGCGGTGGTGCTGTTCTACTTGACCGGCTGCATCGGCGTGACCCTGGGCTTCCACCGTTACCTGACCCATGCCGGTTTCAAGACCACCAAGCCAGTGAAGTGGGCCTTGGCGTTCATCGGTCAGTTGTCCGGCGAAGGCTCGGCCCTCGACTGGGTTTCGACGCACCGTAAGCATCACGCTCATAGCGATGGGGAAGACGACCCACACTCGCCGCTCGACGGTGGTCTGTGGGCTCACATCATCTGGCTCTTCCCACATCACACCGGTCCTGAAAAGGACGAACTGCACATGCGTTGGGGTCCAGACCTGCGTAAAGACAAGGTCATCTGGTTCCTGCACAAGACCTTCATCCTCTGGCACCTGGCACTTGGCTTCGGTCTGCTGGGTCTGGGCTACGCGATCGGCGGCTGGTACACCGGCGTTTCGCTGGTCGTGTGGGGGATGTTCCTGCGATTGACCATCCTGCTGCACGTCACCTGGTTCGTGAACTCAGCCACGCACATGTGGGGCTATCGCAACTACGAAACGACCGACAAGAGCACCAACCTGTGGTGGGTTGGTCTTTTGGCCTTCGGCGAAGGTTGGCACAACAACCATCACGCTTACCCCCGCATGGCCGTTCACGGTCACAAATGGTGGGAATTCGACCTGACCTGGAACGTCATCCGCGGCCTGCGAATGTGCGGCGTGATATGGGACGTTGTCGACTACAAGCAAAAGACCAAAGACGGCACGATCAAGGTTTAACCGCCTGCTTTCATATCGAATGAATCCCCAAAAGAGGCCATGCCAACCGCATGGCCTCTTTTATTCCTTCGCATCCGATTCGTCGTCCGCTTGTTTCTTTTCAGCTTCCGGCGACGTGACGGCGCCATTGGGAATAAACTGATAGCCAGCATCGCGGATGGTGATGAAGTGCTTGGGCTTCGATTTGTCTTTCTCGAACATCTTTCGCAGCCGGGCAATGAACTGGTCAGGGGCTCGGGTCGAGACGTTAGCCGGTATTTCCCACACTTCCCGCAGCAGTTCTCCCTTGGGGATGATGCGATTGGGGTGGCTGACGAAGTAGTAGAGTAGTTTCGATTCCAGCTGCGTCAGGCGGATCGGTTTGCCCCCGACGAACGCCTGGAAGGTGTCGAAGTCGATCTCGACGTCGCCGAAGCTGTATTGATGGACCAGATCCTCTTCGACGTCTTTCTGCGGCTGCCGACGACGACGCAAGGACAACAGATTCTTCACGCGGCTAAGAAACTCGTCCAGGTCGAACGGTTTCATCATGTACTGATCGGCCCCGACATCGAAGCCGCGGGTACGATCTTCCGAAAGCGTGCGGGCACTGAGAATCAGGATCGGCATGTCCTCGCCGTTACTCCGTAGCGTTTCGCACACGGCGTAACCGCTCATGCCGGGCAGCATCAAATCGAGAATGACCAGGTCGACGCGGCCCGTATTCTCTTCCACGATCCGCAGCGCCTGACGGCCATCTTCCGCGACGGAAACCTGGTACCCTTCCGCTTCCAGGTTATAGCGTATCCCTACGGCCAGATGTTCCTCATCTTCCACCACCAGGATGTGCGTGTCGGCGTTCGATTTCATCGTCATGATTATCAGCAGGCAGAATGAACGTTGACAAATACCGTGATTATGACGGGTTTAAACAGGGACAGGTTCAGGCGCCTTGGCTTCTGCCAACGTCTTGGCCCCCGGCAGCGTCACAACAAAGACCGTACCGGTTCCCTTCGGCGGATCCTTGACCCGCACTTCGCCCTTCATGCGGCGAACGAGCGTACGCACCAAGTACAATCCCAGCCCGGTACCAGGCTTCTCGCGCTGCAGTTCTAATCCAAGTCGTACGAAACGACCGAAGATCTTCCGCCGCTGCGAGAAGGGAATCCCCGGTCCGTTGTCGGTCACTTCAATGACCGCTTCGTCGTTGTATTTTACGCGCAGTTGTACTCTTACTTCGGGATCTTTGCCTGAATATTTTACGGCGTTATCGATTAAGTTTCGGAAGATGATCTCGATATCGCCATGCAGCCCGCGAACGGTGCAAGGAACCGACTTCACCTGGATGGTGTTAGGGGGCAAACGATAGAGCAGGGCCACCGACTGGGCACAGCCGGCCAGCACCTTATCGAGCCGAACGTCCCCCTCTTCGGCATCTTCTCGCCGCCGATCGAGCCGGCCGGCCTCTAACAGGTGATTGATCAGGTGATCGAGACGCTCGATATCCTCCAGCATCGTCTCGTAGAACGCACCCACCTTTTCAGGCGGAATCGATCGGCGATTGAGCGTTTGCAGATACAACTTGAGCGAAGCGATCGGGCTCTTCAGTTCGTGCGTGACGCTGTCGATGAAATTGGCCTGACGCTGGCTCAAATTGATCGCCTTGATCGACACCACCATGTAGAAGATAACGCCGGCCAAAATCGCGGCGAGAAAGGTCGCTCCGATCGGCAGAAAGATCCAGTACAGCGGCGCGGCCTTTTCGTTCTCGGTCGCACCCCACACCGTGATCAACACCCAGCCCACGATCAGTACGATCAACAGCACGATCATGATCACGGCGATCGTAATCGGTAAACTCAGATTGCGGCGACTGGACATAGGCAGTAACGAAAGCTCAGGCAGAAAATCAACGTGCTGCTATTATAACGCGAAGCGGCCGCAATCCGAGGTCATCACGGCTGGGCCGTCATCTCCGTTTTGGGCGTCAGCATGCCGATTCGCCACGAGAACCTACCGTATGCTTTGCCCTGCTTATCTTTGTCCCACATTCCTTGAAAGATGAACCGCATGTCGGCCGGGTCGATGGTCAATGTCTGGTCGTGACCTGCCCGGATGAGTTCGCCATGGCTGACGTTTTCGGTCCACGGCTCGACGCCATCGGCCGGTTCAATGTTCGAGTAAGCGGCAAAAGGGTTCTTCGCCGTGGCTGCCAGCGGCGTCCACTTGCCGTCCAGAGAATCGGCGACGTAGGCTTTGAAGTAGCGTCTGCCGTTTTCTTCGATCAGGGTGAGGTACTTGTCTTGCCCCTGAACGCGATAAGTGTGGCTGGCCTCGAAGATTTTGTCTTCCAAAGCGAGCTGGCAGTCGTCGAAACCGCGGGGAAACTGGTCGATTGGCGTCGACAGCCGCCACATCTTGCCGTTGAGGGTCGTGTAGAAGAGATACGCTTTGGAGTCATCGCAGATGATCCAGTAGTCGAGACCACCTTGCGGTCGCGGATCGTTCGGTCCGCCATCCAGAATCGGCGCAGCCTGGGTCCAGCTGGTGGGGTCGGCAATGTCCTCGGTGGTTGAGTAGGCAACCCACATCTTCTTCTGCATTGGCATGCCAACCTGGTAGATCAGGTACCACTTTTTATGGGGCGTGAAGTAAAAGACCTGCGGGGCACAGTAATAGTCGCTCTCACTGACCGGCAGAATGGTCCGCGCCGCCTTGTCCGCATCGTTCCAGTCGGCGAACGAGCAGTACTCGATCACCGAACGACCTTCGAGCTTGGCCGTCATGAAGACGTGCCACTTCCCCTCGAAATAGACCACGGTGGGATCTTTCTGAGCGTGACTTGGCGCCTTCTCGCGAACTTCCGGCGAAATCAACGGAGCACTGTACGTCCAACGCTTGGGAAGTTGCAACTGCTGCTGGGCTTCGGCAGCCGCACAAGTCGCAAGAAGCAAAGCGAGCGAGAGAAAACGGTTCATGAAATATCTCGGCACAAAAGGGGAAGGGTATTGCCTTTCACATTATCATAGACCCATCCGCCGATCGAGTTTTAGAAAGTTCTTTTCATGCGTCCGTTCTGGGTCATCTTATTTTGCCTGTGCTGGCTTGGGGTTTGCTGGCTGGGGATGATGACGGTACACGAGACGGGGCACATCGTGGCGGCAATTGCCAGTGGCGGAACGGTGACCAACGTCGTTCTCAGTCCTTTTGCTATCTCCAGAACAGATGTCTCGCCGAATCCTTGGCCAGCGATAGTCGTCTGGTTGGGGCCGTTATTCGGCGCGCTCTTTCCACTGATTGCCTGGAGTCTGATTCCGCGCGGCTGGACCTGGCCGCGTGGGCTTTTACAGTTCTTCGCCGGCTTCTGTCTGATTGCCAACGGGGCTTATCTAGGACTCGGATCTTTCGAGCAAGTTGGAGATTGCCAAGAGATACTGAGGACAGGCTCGCCCATTTGGACGATGTGGCTGTTTGGTATCGTGACCATCCCGAGCGGCTTCTGGCTGTGGCACCGGTTGGGTTCGCCGACCGAACTATGGAGAGAAGACTCACCGGTGAGCACCCAAGCGGCCTGGCTATCGGCTTTTGCCCTGGCGATGATCGCAGGCACAGCCTGGTTCGTTTCGCCAAGCTGAGGTAGGGCCCGCGTGTCGCGGGTCACAAAGCAGGTACCAGGTATCCGACCCGCGACACGCGGGCCCTACGGAACCTACTAAATCGCAACCAATAGATGCCAGGGCACACCTTCCTTAGTTGCCTGGGTCAGGACGTGACTCCACTGGTCGAGTTCGCCAAGCACTTCTTTTGTATTGGGAAGTGTCGCCGGGTGGGAGTGCAGGTGGTCGCGCAGCGCGGTGACGGTTTGTAAACCTTGCAGGGGTGCGTACCAGGTTTCTTTTTCGAGCTTGACGTCGGACAGATCAATCCCGTTGAGCCCTGCCAACGCATCGGTCACCGCAGGGGATTGGCTCTTGAAATCGGTCAGCGAGACGACCCCCAACTTCCGAGCAAGCCGAGCGAGAAAGATCTCGGCCTTGGCAATTTCCTTGCCCGGCACATCGTCCGAAACGTCCGCGACTTTACGATGCAACACGATTAAGAATTCCGGCATAGCACGGATGCCTCTTTCGACCGCCTCAAAGATCTACTTAGCCTGCTCCTGAAGAGAATTAGACAGCTTCATTAAATTTTCGACAATCTTTGTGCTCGCTTTTTCTTCGACGAAGTTGGTACCCAACCACGTTTCGTAGCCGCCATAGCGGTGCTGCTGTGGGGTCGGCAAGTAACCGAACGAACCGTTAGCCAGTTCGATCGTGAAGGCTTCCATAAACGGACTGCGATCTTTGATCTCGAGGCCGGTTTCGGCGAATGTTTTGAACGGAATCGCCGAAATCCCCAGGTCACCAATCTTCAAGACCTGCAGCGGAACTTCGACCACATCGGGGGCATCTTTCAGTTTTTCGATGCGGCTGGCATAGATCTGTTCGCGGCGATGCCCGGACGAATCGTCCTTCGAGCGAGCGGCGACCTCTTCAAAGTGCTTGCGCATTTCCGGCGTCGGCTTGCGTGCTTTGAGCGGTAGTTTCGATGTGGCGGCTGCCAGAGGAACCCATGTTTGAAATTTGATCTGAGCGTGCGCGTCGGCCACTTTGCTGGCCACCTTCTGGGCAACTTCCTGCATCTTCTCGTACGGTGCGTAGCGTTTGGGGCTCTTCTCGGTGAAGTCGATGTTGTTCACGTCGCCGCTGGTTCCGTTGGAAAGAATCCCCACGAACGCCGGCTGCTGATCGGCGGCGCCAAGCTTGTCTTCGATATACTTGGCGAAGTAGCCGAAGTAGTCGGCCGATACGTCGCCACTGCGAACGCCCCCGACGTAGTGCAGCGAATAGTTGGCCAGAAGTGCGATTGGACGTCCTTCTTTGCTTTGCACCGAGAGAAAACATACTTCGGGATCAACCGGACCAGCCTGACGATCAAGAGCACTGCTGCCGCGGGGAGGATTCATCCGCACGCGATCGACACCACCAAACGGATTGGTCAGCTGCGCCGCATCGTTCATGAACCAGCGACGATTGAAGACCTCGCTCGGCTCTTCGGTGCGTCCCCAACCAATTTGGGCTGGTTCTAGTTGATTGACGGCACGCTGCACGCCGTCGGCGATGCGCTGGGTAAGAAACGTTTGATACCCGGTCAGTTCGTTCTGCTTGATCAACTTTGACTGCCCCCGCGCGGTGGTCGCCGAGTGGGTATGCGTGGCGGCCATCAACTGATGCGAAGCGGGGATTCCCGTTGCCTCTTCCACCAGTGCCTTGGCGTTGTCGAATACCTCTTCGGGAATGCCGACGTTGTCGCAGAGGACAATCGCCAGGCGAGTGTTGCCGTCGTCGAGCACCAGGCAGCGGGCATGGAGTTCGTCGTGAATGTGCCGAGCCGGAATGGGCTGCCAGCCGCCGACGATTAATTCTCCCAGCGGCGGCGTGATGTTGCTGGTCGCCGCGCCGGCCAGCAATTGCTTTTCGGCGGCGGACGCAGACGAAGCGAAAGCCACCAAGCCCAAGAGTACGCAAAACAAGAGGGACATGTGATCACGAAGCATGGGGTTTTCCATTTCCTGACGGGAGGCGGGCGAACAAAAAGGCGGGTTCTCACAATGTACCAACGTAGAACGTGATATCAATTTGATTTAACTTCGATTCGAGAAAACAGATTGCAGGATGTTCCTTTCTGTACGAAAATATGTTTTCGCGCAGAACTCGCCTAAGCACTTACCTCCCGCCTGCCTGAGCCCAACCATGACGCGTCCTACCTCAACGACTTCTTCCCTGACTCGCCGTACGTTCAATCGAGGTGTGGCATCGTTGCCGCTACTTGGGCTGGCTTCGTCGCTGTCGGCTGAGGAAACGACACGGCCGCTTCACCTGCCAAAGGATCCGGCCCGGGGCATACGGGAAGGGTGGACCGTGGCTGTCTTTCCCGACACGCAAAACTACGCCAAGTATGGCAAGAACCAAAAGAACTTCGAGCGGATGTGCCAATGGGTGTTAGAGCACCTCGATGCCTGGCGAATTGGCCTGGTAATGCACGAAGGGGATTTCGTCGAGCAGAACAACATTGCCGAAGGAGGTGGTCGCGGCTGGGGGGACCAACACTCGAAATCGCAATGGGAAAGCGCCAAACGAGCGCTCGAACGGCTCGAAGGACAGGTGCCGATGATCTTTGCGACCGGCAACCACGATTACGGCATCCGTAATGCCGAAACGCGGGAGACGCAGTTCAACGACTACTTCGGCATGACCGACAACAAGTTGGTCTCGGACGGGCAGGGGGGCGGCATTCTGATCGAGGCAGGCCAAAACGCTGCAGGGCAGCAAACCTTGGAAAATGCCGCCTACGAGGTTCGCTTACCGGATGGACGCAATCTGCTGGTCGTGTCGCTGGAATGGGGACCACGCCGCGAAGCAGTCCATTGGGCAAAGCAGTTGGTAGAGCAAGACCGTTTCAGACAACACACCGGCATCCTGCTGGTGCATGACTTCATCACGCCTGAGTCGAAACGTGACGGACAAGACGGCAACCGGAAACGAAGTGGCAACCCGCACACCTATCCCACCGGCAAAACCGGCAATACACATGACGGGGAAGACCTCTGGCAGGCACTGGTCCACGACGCTCCTCAGTTTCAACTGGTACTCAACGGTCATGAAATGGGAAGTCACGTCGGTCGCCGGACTGATCCGAACGCCCTAGGCATGCCGGTCCATCAGATGCTGTTTAATGCCCAAGGAATGGGAGGTGGCTCCGCCGAGAAAGGGAATGGCGGTGATGGCTGGATACGGCTACTTACCTTCGAGCCCGATGGCGTCACGCTGACGGTTCGGACCTTTTCACCCTTGAAGCTCGACGAAGGCAAGTTACCGTGGTGGGATCATCCATCGTGGTGCTTCTCGCTGCCGATTCAGCCGGCCTAAAGCGAGTCTGCCAATCGGTAAACGGCGATCGATTTCGCCCCCTAATAGATGTTCGCCCCTTTGAACAGAAGCGAATCGCGCAGTTGGCGGACGCCGTGACTGGTATGTTTCGAGCCCAGCAAACTTACATTCGAGAGAAAGGGCATGCCGTGCAAGTGCTTGAGCCCCTCGTCCGTAAACTGCGTTCCCTGGGCATGCAGGTACTGCAAGCTCCTAAGCTGGCCGACCGACTTGAGCGCATCGTCGGTAAGATTCTTGCAAGCGGAAAGATGAATCACGACAAGCTTTTGCAGGCCGGTAAGATGACGAAGGCCATCGTCGGTCACGTTGGATCCCGCAATATTGAGCATTTCCAACTGTTTCATCTGACCAATCACTTCCAACGCCTCGTCGGAAACCTCGGCGCTGCGCAGGTTCAGGTTCGTGAGCTTGCCCAGCGGCACGATCGCCTGCAATCCATCGGCCGTCACGTTCTTCGCTCCTGCCAGGTCGAGATATTGCAGGTCTTGTAGTGACGCAACGTGCCGTAGCATCTGGTCGTTGCCGAAGTAATCGACGCGCAGGTACGTGAGTTCCTGAAGCATCTCCAGCCACTGATAGTTCATACCCTCGAGTTGGTTGGTGTCGAAAGTCAGGGACTTCGCGTTGCGGCAATACTTCAGAGCTTCCAGGTCCTTCGCGCTAAGTGCCCCCATCCAGTCAACACTCTGCCCGTTCGTTCCATTGTTGAGACGAATCCAATCCTTGAGTATGACCACGTTTCTGGGGAACTGCCCAAAAGTCAGCAGAAATCCTTCCGGCGTCACATTGGTATGGGAAAACCGGAGCGATTTCAGACGCGAAGCGTACGGTACATTCGCGATGCCTGCGTCTCCGACCGGTACGTTGGTGAGTTCCAAGTTTTCCAGAGTATTGGCCGCAATCAGTGACTCTAGCTCCAAGTCGGTCATCGGGGCGTCCGTGACTTCAAGCGAGACAAGGGTAGGATGCCCAGTCAGATACGTTGCCCACCCTGAGTACACCGGGCGAGAAACGTAAAGACGCTCGACGCTGATCTTATCACGCAGCAGCCAGAAGCTTTCGAAACCAAGCTCTTGGGTCACCAACCATTCCACCGAGACATTGGGGATGGAAGCCAGATGGTCGATACCGACGTCGGTCATCGTCAAATCGTGCCGCAAGATCTGCAGACGGGGATGGTCTCGCAGATGCACCAGTCCCGTTTCGTCCATTTTGGTGCGATGAATATCGAGCACTTCCAATCGCTTGAGCTTGCCTACCTGCTCGAGCGTTTTATTGGTGAGGCGCGTATTCCACAAAGCCAGCTTGCGTATTCTGGGCAAGTCCTCGAGCACGGTCAGGCTTTCGTCCGTGATTCGCGTGCCAGGGATATACAACTCTTCCAGCGTGGGCGTCTTACGAAGCAGTTGCAGATCTTCGTCCTTGATTCGCTTGTGGTGCCAGTCGACGGCGACGATGTTCGAGAAATAATAGCTGCCGAAAAGTTGATGAACCCACTCCGGCCCCCACGTCCCCCAGCGAACGTCCCCCTTGGCCTCGGCGATCTGGGCCGCGACCTCTTGTTGCTGATCAACCCAGGTCATGTGCCACCGCCACAGACCGAAACACCCGGCCGCCAACGTGCAAAAGATCAGCAGGGTGCGCAGTCCGAATTGGCGTAGAAAGCGAGGCATATGGCGAGACTCGCGCGAGGAGAGGAGTGGTTTCCGTTGAAACTACCAGAAGCCTCGCGCCAACGCAAAGTTTCCTGACCTAGGGGGTCGATTACGGGATGTGCTCTTCGAGGTGATCTTCGCTGACCGGCAACGATTTATACAGCTGCCGAAATCCTTCCGGGGTATGTTTTGTCCCACCGACTTGGATATCGAAGAGTTTTGGCATTCCGTGCAAATGCTTGAAGCCTTGGTCGGTGATGTTTGTTCCGGCGATATCAAGACGCCGCAATTGTTTCAATTGGCTGACGTACAGCAGGGACTGGTCGGTCAATTTACGACACTCGGCAATATCAAGCTCTTCGAGGCTCTTCAGCTCGACGATCGACTTCATCCCTTCGTCGGTTATGTTGGCGCCTTGAATGTTCAGCTGCTTGAGTTGCGTGATTGTGCAGATGGCCTTCAACTGTTCATCGGAAATAGGGGAATGCGGTAGTGCTAGTTTTTCCAATGACTTGATCGATGCTAACTCGGCCAACTCATCAGGCGTCGCATTATTGAAAGGAAAAAGGACAACGGACTCCAACTTGGTCAATGAATCGAGATGCATCATGACGGGGTAATGCTCTTGATGCCCAATCGTAATGTGCTGGAGTGATTTCAGTTCAGGGAGAAACGCGAAATCGATCTCACCCCGGAATTTCACCGAGAAGAAAGTCATTGCCGTCAGCTTACGACAGTTGACCAGAGCCGCCAGGTCTTCGCCGGTCATGGAGCCGATCCAGTCCACTTCCCGCTTTGCGTTACTGTCAGACAGCTTCAGCCAGCTATCCCTGATCTGAATATCGGTTGCCGAGGGGCCGAGGCAGGTGAGCAGCCCCGTCGCGGTGACGTTGGTTTCGTGTAGCGATAATCTCTTAAGCCGAAAAGCACCCGGCACCTCAGATAGCGTTTCATCGTCAATCGGCACTCTATCCAGCCTGATTGTGGTCAGCGTGTTCTGTGACAAAAGGTCGGCAAACTGATCCGTTTGCACCGGAGCATCGGTGATCTGTAATGCGACCAAGGTGGGATGGCCAGCCAGGTACTTCGCCCACTGATCGTTCTCGGGGGAGTGCATTTTAAGCGACAGGATCTCGAAATGGTCGCGCAGTTGCCGGAACGTTTTCTCTGATCCGCCGTGGACCGTAAGCATGGTCAGTTCAAGGTTCTCGATCGTGGCAAGGTGATCGACGCCCACTTCGCCGAGCGGCATGTCGTAGCGCAGGACTTTCAAGCGGGGATGGTTTCGCAGATGCACTAGCCCCTCTTCGGTCATCGCGGTTCGATGAATATCGAGTGTCTCCAGTTTTTTCAGTTTGCCGACATGCTGCAAGGCGTCGTTCTTAAGACGCGTGTTCCACAAAGCCAGCTTGCGAAGCTTGGGCAAGTTTTCGAGCACCACTAGGCTTTGCCCCTGGAGATCGGTTCCCGCCAGATACAGTTCTTCCAGCGTCGGTAGCTGCCTGAGAAGTCCAACGTGTTTATGTTCGATTCGCTTGTGATTCAGATCGACGGCCACGATTTCGGAGAAATAGAAGCTTCCAAAAGCCTTGTGCATCCACTGGGGCCCCCAAGTTTTCCAGCGCACATTACCGCCTGCATCGGCGATCTGCGAGGCAAACTCACGCTGCTGATCAACCCAGGTCATGTGCCACCGCCACAGACCGAAACACCCGGCCGCCAACGTGCAAAAGATCAGCAGGGTGCGCAGTCCGAATTGGCGTAGAAAGCGAGGCATGTAGCGAGACTCGCGCGAGGAGGGGTTAGTTTCCGTTGAAACTATCAGAAGCCTCGCGCCAACGCAAAGTTTTCGCGTTTCAATAAGTTATGCACTGGCAGGCTTCATCAGCGGCGCACGATCGATATAGCCGAGCTTCTGTCCCCACTGTTTGATGCTGGCTACCAGTCTGGCGTCGACCAACGTCTCGTGCCCAGGCTGCGCATCTGGGCTGTGCTGGGCAATCATCTGTTTCGCGGCATCTTCGCTCATGCCCAGCCCCACCAGGTACAACCACAAAACGGTCGGACTACGCATCTGGCCGGCGATGCAGTGCAGATAAACCTGCGAGTTGGGCACGTTCAACATACCGTGCAGCGTACCAACGACCTCCAAGGCCTCTTGCGTAGGAATTCGCAGATAATCGTCGATCCGAAAGTCCTTCACCTCGGCAAACCCCGCCGTACGAGTCGACGGAAGACTCGGTGTATCGCTCACGTTGAGGACGTGTGTGAATCCTTGCTTAAGCAAATAAACACATCGTCCAGGAGCCGGAAACCGCCCAATGGCGATTCGCGTGGTCACAGGGAACACGCCTTCTTGCAGGGCTTGGATCATTTCCGGACGCATGGTGAGCCTATGTATGCCTGTCCAAGATAGTTGTCTTTTGGGAATGCGACATTTGGGCAGTTCAGAAATACCATGATCTCATGGCCGAACGCAAGGTGAGCCGAATTCATCCAAGCCGCAGACAGCCGTCATGAAGACGCGTCTCTGCCATCTTTCCACAATTTGGCAAACCATTCGAGCGACTGAAGTTCGCGGCGCAGCGGCGTGTCGATGAAGTCTGGCGCACGAAAGATGTACTCGGCCGCCTTCCATTTGCCTTCGGCGCAGAGCGATTCGATGTGCGTGATGGCCGACGCATGGGAGAAGTCTTCCCCCCGCTCGTTCAGCTCGCGGAAGTTGTTGGGCAGGCCCGTCCACACGACGGCATCGAAATCGGTTTGATCGGCCCACTGGATGATCGTCGGCGGGATGACGGCTTGCGACAACTCGGTGGGATCGGAATGAGGCCGGTAGACGCCGATTTCCTTATCGGTCGCATTTTCGCGGACGAGAAGGTCCTGGATTGCCTGGGCAAGGCTCTCGCGTTTGCTCACGGTGTAAGCCGCGCGGCACTCGGCCCCCAGCTCTTCTTGGAGAACCAGCGTAAGTGCCCGCTTGCGGCTGATCGAGATGCGCGTGAACTCCAATCGCAGCCGAGGGCCATCGAAATACCAGGGACCGTGATGCTGATCGAACTTGGGCCGGTCATCCCAAAGGAGGGAACCCCAGCCGATGATGGCCGTTTTCATGGGTGCGATCTTCGAGTCAATTCGCCCATTGTCTTAGTCTTTGCCTTTGCCTGACTTCCCAAATGCCAGGTATCCACCCACGGCAATCATGGCTACCGAGAATCCAATACCACCAGAGGCTTTCGAGATGTCGTTAGTATCGCTCAAATCGTATTCGGTAAGCGCTAACCTAAGGCCAGACATGACCATCAGGCCACCGATGATAACGAGCACAATCCCCAAGGTTTTCATGGCAGGGTTTCTATCTTGATGAGAGTCATTAAAAAAAGGCGAGCCACCTCTAGGGTAGCCCGCCTTCGTAGTCCTTTACAAGACGCAATCCTTGGATCGTTAACCCCTCACACTAGCCCTCTCCCCTCAGGGGCGAGGGGACAAGAGATGAAAGGTAGCTCGCAGGGAATCTGCACTCAATCGTCGATTCCCTGCAGGTGCTAGTCCCAGTTGAGACCGCTGGAGCTTTGGTATTCGGTGACTCGCGTTTCAAAGAAGTTCTTTTCTTTGGCGAGGTCCATCGTTTCGCTCATCCAGGGGAACGGGTTGTTCGACTGGTTGAACTGCTTCGGCAAGCCGATACGTTCCAGGCGGCGATCAGCAATGTGATGCACGTAATCGCGGAACAGGTCACGGTTCAGACCGAGGATGCCGTTGGGCAGGCAGTCCGCAGCGTAGGCGATTTCCAGTTCGACCGCTTCGTGAATCAGGTCGATGATCGACTGCTGGAACTCTTCGGTCCAGACGTCGGGGTTCTCTTCCTTGATGCCGTTGATCAGGTCGATACCAAAGTTCAAGTGAACCGTTTCGTCACGCAGGATGTACTGAAACTGCTCGCCGATGCCGGTCATCAAGTTACGCCGATGGAACGAAAGCACCATCACGAAACCGGTATAGAAGAAGATGCCTTCCATGATGATGTAATAACCGATCAGGTTCTTCAGGAAGGTTTGAATTCCTTCGTACGAGTCGGTCTTGAAGTCTGGGTCGAGCACTTCGCGGGTCAAGTTCATCTCGAACTCGTCCTTCTTGGTGATCGCCGGGACTTCGTGATACATGTTGAAGACTTCGCCTTCGTTGAGGCCCAGGCTTTCCACCACGTACAGGAACGTATGCGAGTGGATCGCTTCTTCAAAGGCCTGACGCAGCAGGTACTGGCGAGCTTCGGCGTTGGTCACATGCTTGAAGATGGCCAGCACCAGGTTGTTACCCACCAGGCTTTCCGCGGTGGAGAAGAAACCGAGGTTCCGCATGATGACCTTACGTTCATCTTCGGTCAGCTTGTCGCTCCGCCAGGTTTCAATGTCCTTGGTCATGGGAACTTCGGTAGGCATCCAGTGATTGGCGCAACCATTAAGGTAATGCTCCCAGGCCCAGTGATACTTCAGCGGCATCAGTTGGTTCACGTCAACCTGGTGGGCGTTGATCAGACGCTTTTCACTGGCGTTAACGCGCTGCGTTCCAGTCATTTCGGTATCGAAGCCGAGGCTTGGAGTAGACATCGTGTTTCTCCGAAGGGAAAGTTGTGCAGGGAAATTGCTTCTTGCAAGGGCGTCGGCCGAGGGCGGCCACTTGGCCGACGCATGTTCAACAGGTGCCTAACCGCAACTGGGCAGGCGAGGACAACGCGTGCTTATTGGCACGATTCGCAGTCGCCGTCCAGGTTGCAGGTCTTGGCTTCCGGCTGCTGTTCTGGAAGTTGATCCAGATCATTGGACTGGGCCGTCTTGTCGCGATCGACCTTGATATTGGCCGAAGCACTCTGGTTCTTCATCCAGCGTGGCTGAATACCGAACTTGTTGACGTCGACCGTCGACTTTTCGACCTGGGTCGCACTGAGCGTTCGCAGGTAGTAGGTCGTCTTGAGGCCTTTGTTCCAAGCCAGGAAGTACATCTCGTGCAGCTTCTTGCCGCTTGGTTCGGACATGTACAAGTTGAGCGATTGCCCCATGTCCAGCCACTTCTGACGGCGAGCGGCACATTCGATCAGCCACTGTGGAGCGACCTCGAACGCGGTCAGGTACTTCTGCTTGATGTCGTCCGGAATGCGATCGATTTCCAGCAAACCGCCGTCGTAGTACTTCAGCGATTCGATCATGTCCGAATCCCACAACCCCAGTTCCTTCAGATCCTGCACCATGCGGCGGTTGATCTGGGGGAACTCGCCGGAAAGATTGCTCTTCACGAACAGGTTCTTGTAGGTTGGTTCGATCGACTGGGCGACACCAATGATCGTGGAAATGGTCGCGGTCGGAGCGATGGCCATCACGTTGCTGTTACGCATACCATTCTTGGCGATCGCATCGCGAACGACTTGCCAGTCAAGCTTCGAGCTGCGATCGATATCGATCGGCAGGCCGCGTTCCTGCTCCAGGACTTCCATCGAGTCGATTGGCAGGATGCCGCGATCCCACTTCGAGCCCTTGTAGGTCTCGTAGGTGCCGCGTTCTTCGGCCAGGCTGCTGGAAGCAAGCAAAGCGTAGTACGAGATGGCTTCCATGCTCTCGTCGGCGAACTCGACCGCTTCTTCGCTGGCGTAGCCAACACCCAAAGCGTACAGGGCATCTTGGAAGCCCATCAGGCCCATGCCCACCGGGCGATGCTTGCGGTTCGAGTTGCCAGCTTCGGCGGTTGGGTAGTAGTTGATGTCGATCACGTTGTCGAGCATACGGACCGCGGTGGTGACCGTTTCTCGCAGCTTCTCGTGGTCGAGCTTACCATCTTTGACGTGGGCAACCATGTTGATGCTACCCAGGTTGCAGACGGCCGTTTCTTCCTTCGAGGTGTTCAGCAGGATCTCGGTGCAGAGGTTGCTGCTGTGGACCACGCCGACGTGATCTTGAGGCGAACGAACGTTCGATGGATCTTTCCAGGTGATCCATGGGTGGCCTGTCTCGAACAAGCGAGTCAGCATCTTGCGCCACAGTTCCAAAGCATTGATGCGGCGGAACATGCGGATCTTGCCTTCATCGGCCAGTTGTTCGTAGTGCTCGTATCGCTCTTGGAACCTCTTGCCGTACAGATCGTGCAGATCTGGTACTTCGTCTGGGCTGAACAGTGTCCACTGGCCATTCTCACGGACTCGCTTCATGAACAAGTCAGGAATCCAGTTGGCGGTGTGCATGTCGTGCGTACGACGACGATCGTCACCGGTGTTCTTACGCAGGTCGAGGAATTCCTCGATGTCCAAGTGCCACGATTCGAGGTACGAGCAGACGGCCCCCTTACGCTTACCACCTTGGTTGACGGCGATCGCGGTGTCGTTGACGACCTTGAGGAACGGAATCACGCCCTGGCTTTGGCCGTTGGTTCCCTTGATGTGGGCGTTGGTGGCACGAATGTTCGACCAGTCGTTGCCCAGACCGCCGGCCCATTTGCTGAGCATGGCGTTGTCGCCGACCACCTTGAAGATGTGCTCCAGGTCGTCCATGACGGTGCTCAAGTAGCACGAGCTGAGCTGCGGATGCAGCGTACCGGCATTGAACAGCGTTGGCGTCGCCGAAGTGAAGCGGAAGGTCGACAAGATGTTGTAGAACTCGATTGCCCGAGCTTCTTTATCCTCTTCGTTCCAAGCCAGCCCCATCGCCACACGCATCCAGAAGTACTGAGGCGTTTCGATGCGGCGGCCTTCGACGTGCAGCAGGTAACGATCGTAAATCGTTTGCAGGCCGAGGTAAGGAAACGCAGCGTCACGTTCGGGACGCAGGGCCGCGGCGATCTTCGCGAGGTCGAACTCACGCAGCTTTTCCGACAGACGCTTGGCTTCGATACCAACGTTGATGTAGTCCTCGAACTGACGCTGGCAGACTTCGGCCAGGTCTTCGTTGGGATGAATGTGACCCAACGCTTCGTTGTAGATCACCATCAGCATCAGCCGGGCAGCGACGGTGTCGTAGTCCGGGTCGCGTTCGATGCGGCTACGCGAAGCCAGGATCATGGCTCGGTAGATCTCTTGTGGCGTAATGCCGTCGTACAGCGTGCGGTAGGTTTCCTCGACGAGTTCTTCCGCCGAGCAGTTTTGCTCCAGACCACGAACGGCCGAATAGATCCGGCGACGCATGCGAGTCGCGTCGAACGGCTGCTTCTCGCCCGTTTCCATCTTCACGTGAATGCGTGGAGCTTGCAGCGTCCCTTCTGATTCGACCGCACGCAGAGCACGCAGCTTGGCATGCTGTTCTCGGTAGAGGATATAGCGGCGGGCGACCGAGAAGTGCCCGTGTCGCATCAACTGAATTTCAACGGCGTCCTGAATCGTTTCCACGTCCACGCCATCGCGGCTGAACGGTCGATTCTCGATCTGGTTGACCACGTTCGTCGTGATCTCTGCGATCTGCTGTTGCAAGGCCGCTTCGATGGGCTGGCCATCGGCGATCCCAATTTCCGCTCGAAAGGCTCGCTCGATCGCTTGCTCGACGCGGGCCGATTCGAAGGAAGTAATTCGGCCATCCCGTTTGCGGACGTCCAAAGATACCTGGGTCGTCACTGTCGTCATGACATCGTCTCCTACAGGTTGCTGACTACCAGCCGGTTTCATGCCGGCCGGGTTCTTCTTTGATTCCATTGCCGTCGCCTTAATTCAGCCTTGAAACAAACCTTGTATGAACCTCACACCTGTGGGTGACAACGTTCGAAAATTGACAGCATCAAGCGCAAGCAAGCCGCATAGGTTTTGCTTGGTCGTCCATGACACAACGTTCAGACGAGAACTTGAGACTCCTAATCTTCACCCCCTGACAACAGGGGAATTGCCACCCGCTCAGCTTGGCCGCCTAATGCCGCGCTACCTCGTGGGCACCACTACAAGATATTGTATCACTGGATCACCAAGGCACAATATCCTGGGTCGCTAAAAATGATTTATCGCCAGATGTTGGGGGCGAATTGAATCATTCTCAGCGACGGGAGCCCAATATATCGTGGTAGCAGATCGCGTCAACCACATTATCTTCACATGACCTAACTCATTGCTAGCCAATAGGTAAGGCCAACATTCGACATATCTTTCCACACGCAGGTCGCTAGCAAACCAATGCTGTCTGCGTCCCCAGGGTGATCCCGCAAGGGCGGATTCTCGCTCCCCAAGTGCCTGAAAACACGACACTTAGCTATCCGAGCCCTGCTTCAACACTAGATCTTGTGGCAGCAAAGCTCTCTATCGCGAGTGAATCCAAATTTTTTTGGACTTTATCAACCTCTTATTTGGCCTTCATCCCATCTGCACAAGATAGCAAGGCTGATGACACGTTTGGTCACTCGCGATTTCGAGCTTAAACCGAATCACATTCGCCGCTATGATGGGTGATAGCACCTTCCCTCCTGAATCCTTCCTTTTTCTCTCCCGCCTGATTTATGCATCTCGACCTTGTTAATGCGCGGAGCATTCTTTACCTGGCCATCCTCGGGCTGGTCGCTGTTTTGCCGACATCATCTTGGGGCCTGGAGCCAGAAGCCGCGGATCACTTCGAGACGAAGATTCGCCCCGTCCTCGAAACCTACTGCGCTGCCTGCCATGATCCGGAAGACCCTGACAATCACATCAAGTTCCTCGAGGCCAACACGGCCGCGGATATTCAGCATTTGCGCGGTATTTGGGGCAGCACGGCCGCGCAGCTTCGCAATCGGACGATGCCTCCGCCGGATGAAGACCAACCCAGTGAGAAGGCGCGACTGGAACTGGCCCAGTGGATTGACGATCACTTGCGAGCCACCGCCTGCGAGCTTGGTCCCTACGCCGGCAATGTGACGACACGCCGTTTGAATCGCCTGGAGTACGAGAACACCATCCGCGATCTCGTTGGCCCTGAGCTTGGCTATCACGAGACCTTTCCGACTGACGGCGGAGGAGGCGAAGGCTTCAACAACAACGGCGAAACGCTCTTCCTGCCGCCGATGCTCATGGAACGCTACGTGGAAGCGGCTCAAGAGATTCTCGACGCGGCGATCGTCACGCCCGCTTTACACGAGCAGTACTCCGGTGATCAGCTGATCCCAGCCGGCGACGCGCAAGAAAGCGGAGCACGCCTCTTACAGCCCGGACAAGAGCTGACCGCCGGTACCGTGATTTACGTCAGTGGGGACTACGAGCTGACGATCGACACACGCAACTCGACGAAAGAGGATCTCCGGCTCGTCTTGAAGCTCGATGGCCTTCCAGCCGATCGATTCAAGCTGAACTCGAAGTATGAAGAGCAATCGTTCAGCACGACCGTCCGCCTGAATCGCGGCTTTCACGCCGTCGCGGTTTACAATCCCAAGGAACAACCCAACATCGAACTACTTCGTTTGAAAGTGAAGGAACTGGGCATCAAACGTCCCCAAGACGCGCAGAAGTTTCACGACCGAATCTTCCAAGCCCAAGACGGCAAGTATGCCAAAGACCGAGCCGCGGCGACCAAGCTGATTCACCAGTTCGCAGCGAAGGCCTTTCGTCGTCCTGTCAGTGATGACGAGCTGAAACCATTTTTCGCTCTGTACGACCGTGGCGTAAGCCGTAACGATCCCTACGAGGAATGCGTCAAACTGGCACTCAAGGGCATCCTGGTTTCACCCCATTTCCTGTTCCGGATCGAAGCAACGCCCACGTCCTCCGAGTTGCAGCGAATCAACGACTATGAACTGGCCACGCGGCTGTCGTACTTCCTATGGTCGAGCATGCCGGATCAGCGTTTGTTCGACCTGGCCAGGCAGGGGAAACTTCACCAGACACCGATTCTTAAAGCGGAAGTGCAGCGCATGCTGCAAGACCCGAAAGCCAATATCTTTTTCGATACCTTCACCGGGCAGTGGCTTGGCACTAAAGAAGTGGGCGGAAGCGTTTCGCCGATCAATGGCGAATACCGCGACGTCTACTCCAGCGAGTTAGCGGCCGACTTTCGCGAGGAAGCTGTTCAGTTAACCACCTATATAGCCCGGGAGAATCGATCGATCCTTGATTTCCTCGACGCCGACTATAGCTTCCTCAACGATCGCCTGGCCAAGCACTATGGGCTGCCCCAGGTCAAGGGACGCGAGCTGCGAAAGGTCGAAGTCGCCAACGGCCAACGCGGCGGTTTACTGGGACTAGGCGGCGTGCATATGGTGACCTCGTACCCGCAGCGATCGAGCCCGGTGCTGCGGGGTGCTTGGGTCTTGGAAACGTTGCTCGGGACGCCGGTTCCCAGCCCACCGGCCGACATTCCGGCCCTGCCTAAAAAGGTGAGCGAGAAAGATCCCAAGACGTTCCGCGAGAAGTTGGAAAAGCATCGCGACAATCCTTCCTGTGCGGCGTGTCACGACTTGATCGACCCGATCGGTTTCGGCCTGGATAACTACGACTTGTTGGGGCGTTGGCGCGATAAGACCGAGAACGGCAAGCCCGTCGATGCCACTGGTATTCTTCCCTCTGGAGAAAAGTTTGCTGGCCCAGGCGAGCTGAAAAAGATTCTGCTGGAAAGAAAGCAGGAATTCGCTCGTCATTTCAGCCGAAAAGTCTTAGGTTATGCATTAGGACGTAGCCTGGAAGATCCCGACAGCTGCACGATTGAATCGCTGGTCACGTCGCTCGAAGAAAACGACTATCGCTTTCAAACGCTGATCGAAGAAATTGTGATCAGCACGCCGTTTGGCTATCGCCAAGTGGTGCCATTGCCTGCCCACTCCTCCCACTAAATCCCCTCGCCCCGTACTGCCACGAAGGAGACATTGATGCCTCAGCCCATTTCACGACGGACGCTGCTCAAAGGTACCGGCGCGGCGTTGGCACTCCCGTGGCTCGAATCGATGAGCCATCGCAGCTTCGGCTCTGAAACGCTGAGCGAGCCACCGAAACGTGTCGCGTTCCTCTTCGTTCCCAATGGCGTGCGCAGCGATCAATGGAACCCGCCGAAGACGGAAGACGGCAGCTTCGAGTTGACGCCGATGCTTCAGCCGCTGAAGGACGTCAAAGAAGAGATTACCCTGCTGGAAAACCTGTGGCATAAGAAGACGGTCGGTCGCAATGGGCATTGGCCCAAGGTCCCGGCATGGCTCTCGGGGGGGTTCGTCGAACGAACATCCGGCCGCGACATCAACACCGGAGGCATTTCGGTCGACCAGGTACTCGCCAGCAAGATCGGCGATCGTACGCCGCTTCCATCTTTAGAGCTTGGCGTCGACGCGGCCTACACCGGCGTCGACAATGTCGGCGGAGGGTTTACTCGCATCTATGGCTCGCACATCGCCTGGCGCGATCCTCACACGCCGGTCCCGAAGGAAATCGTCCCGCGACTCGCCTTCGATCGCTTGTTCCGCACCACCACGGCCGGCCCGGTTGTTTCGGGATTCAATCCGAATCAAAAGGCCGTCGCCGATTCGCTGGCCCGAGACGATGCCAGCGTGCTCGACCTGGTGATGGAAGACGCCAAATCGCTACGCGGCAAAGTGGGAGAAGGGGACCGAGCGAAGCTGGACGAATACCTCGAGTCGGTGCGCAGCGTCGAGAAACGCATCGAGAGTTCGCTTAAGCCGCAGATGCGCTGGATCAACGAGGGACGCTTCGACCTGCCGCGGCCTGGGCCAGGCATCCCGGAAAGTCACGAGGAACACGTTCGCTTGATGCTCGATATCATGGTTCTCGCTTTCTGGACCGACACGACGCGCATCTCGACGTTCATGCTCGGCAACGCGCAAACTGGCCGGAACTTCAGCTTCATCGATGGAGTGCGTGGTTCGTTCCACGGCTTGTCGCACCATCGCAACGAGGAGAAGGAACGCGAGCAGTACGAAAAAATCGTGCTCTGGCACTTGGCACAATATGCCTACCTGATCGACAAGATGCGTAGCCTGGATGAGGGAGGCCGGTCGCTGCTGGACAACAGCCTGGTGATGTACGGTTCCAGCATCAAAGATGGCAATACTCACCAGGAAAAAGATCTTCCGCTCCTGCTGGCAGGCAAGGGGGGTGGCAACTTCAAAACCAATCGTCGCATCACTGCCCCAAAAGAGACTCCGTTGTGCAACATGTACGTCTCGTTGTTGCGGCACATGGGGGTCGAAGCCGAAAGTTTCGGCGATAGCACCGGCCACCTCGAAGGCTGGAGCTAGCACGACCTTTCTGGATACTTCGATTGCGGCAAGTTTGTTGCGCACGACAGATCGATTCATAGGCGGACATCTGCCGGTCGATGTCTGATGAAGGGGTGCTATCGTAGTGCCCCTTCGACTCGACTTCGGCTTGCGCAGGAATGACGCTCATGGCTCGCCTATGGATTCTCTGGACCTTTGTGGCAATCATTGCGGTTGCTCCTAGTGTCAGCCGTGCGCAATTCCCCATGGAAAGCATCGCCGAAGACGCCTTCGAGGAATTTGAACTCGAAGAGGAAGAAGAGGACGAGATCGAGACCGATCGCGATTCGTTCACGCCGTCGACATCCGTCGTCGGAACCGGATACATGGTCTTTGAATCGGCCTACTCGATCGTCGACAACCGTGGTGTCCCAGAGACCCACAGTTTCCCCGAGATCATCACGCGATACGGCATCTCCGAGAACGTCGAACTTCGCTTGGGTTGGAACTACGAAGTGGGGGGAGCCGGCAATCCGATTTCTGGTAACGTCCCGGATCAGTTCGAGGAAGAAGCCGAACTCGAACGAGAAAGCACACTGCTATACGGTGCGAAGTTTCTGCTCACCGAACAGTGTGGCTGGACGCCTGAGGGCTCATTGATCGTCCAAGGCTTCACACCCACCAGCGGCGAAGCGAACGACAGTAGCCTATCAATGACGTACGTCGGGGGCTGGAAACTGGCCAACAATTGGGTTTGGGACTCGGCACTACGCTATAGCACCGGCAGCCAGGAAGAAGACCACTTCAACGTCTGGGCCCCCTCGTCAGTCATCAAGGTACCCTTTTGCGAACGTTGGAAAGGACACGTCGAATACTTCGGGATCTTCACCGAAGGACGCGAAGCGGAAAGCACCCAACACTTCATCAGCCCTGGCGTGCACTATTTGATCAACCCCGACTTCGAAATCGGCGTCCGAGTCGGCTGGGGCCTCAACGACCAGTCCCCCAACTTCTTCAGTAACGTGGGTGTGGGGCTGCGGTTTTAGGAAATCAAAGCTGATTGCCACTGGCATCCGTTTCGAGTGGGCGGTGACGCTACTTCATTTCTCTTTTCCGGTTACCCGCCCTTGCTCCATTCACAAACCCTCTTTCCAACTTGCTTTTTAAAGCTCTCATTAGGCAGTGAGGCTTGGAACGAGTTATGTATCATAGCTTCTTGCCGTGGCTTAAGTCTGTTTTAAGGAAGGCTATTTCCTCTTTGAACTGCAATCGGAGTTTTTTCGCCTTCAAAGCGAGCACTAGAAGACCCCCTGTTCACTTTCGCATACCCACCCTCTAGGCGTATGGGGATTTGCTGAAGTTCCCAAATTCGATACCGCACGATTGGGCCCGCGCGACACGTCCTGATGCGTCTTGCGATTGTCTCCAAGCCCACTGGATAAATAATCCTCTCAGTAGTTCCCTAGCGTGCCACAGGCATCCATTAGCCGACTCGCCGAGAATTTAGCAGTTCTTATGTGAAACGAAAATATTCCCTTATCATTAAGGGATAGTTAATCGTCTGTGATTGACCGGGATTCGATTGGACTTCTAAAACAGGAACGGATATTTTATTCAGCCATGGGGATTAGGTGTCCAAACAAGGGGTACCAAACTGACATCACATAAGAAGTTTTTCCAGACGACGAGTGATAATGAATAGATTTTCTTCCAACGCTTCCCGGCGAACATTTCTTTCAGGTGCGGCTTGGACTGGCTTGGGGCTCGTCCACGGTCAATTTGCTCAAGGGGCCAATCGTTCCGAACTGGCCCTACCTTACTCGGATATTGATTGGAATGCGTGCCGGCAAATCGGTTCTGTCACTCATGCCCATTGCCGCTCGCAGACATCGCTCGACATGCTCTGCCGCCACCAACTAAAACACCTGGCCATCTCGAACTACTATCCTTCCGCCCCGTGCCGTCCCGACGAGCGTGTACGCGAATACCAGGTTAGCCAGAATTTCGCCACGGTCACAGGGAAAGGGTATACGGAGAAGCCCTTCCATTGGAATGAGATCATCCGTGATCCCCAAAGCGGATGGTACGAGAAGCTTCCCGCTGATTTGCAAGAGGCGATGCCGTTTAAAATAGGAAGGCCTTGTTTTTCCCAGATCCCCTCTGACGTGATCCTTTGCCCGAATGCGGAACACCATTCGATGACCGATTCTGGGGGCCATTTCAATGCGGTTGGTTCCCAGTTCGCCAGTGGCACGTTCGATGTCCGCGGAAGGTACCTACTGCACAAGCACGGCTTCGCTATGGGAACGGGCTTGCCTTGGCGTGAAGCCTTCGAGCGAATGTTTGCGGAACTTGAAGTGGCTGATGGAGGAGGCGTAACGATCAATCATCCCCACTGGAGTCGGATGAGTGCGGCTCATGCCCAGGAACTGCTCGACTTCGATCCGCGCGTTTTGGGCATCGAGATCTGGAATCAAACAGGGCACGACATCAACGGCAGGGGATGGTCACTGACTCAGTGGGATTCGCTGCTGAGTACCGGCCGGCGCTGCTGGGGCTTTGCCGTGCCGGATCACGGACACAACTCCAACCCGAAGTTTCATGGACGCAATATTTTGCTGGTTCCCCAGGAGACGCCTGTCTACCAGTTGCCGGCGGCTTGCTTGCGTGCCTATCGAAACGGCAACTTTTACGCAACGCTGCTTGGCAGGGTTTGCCTCAACCGGATTGATTTTTCTGGCGGCCGGTTGTCGGTTGAGGTGACCAAACCTTCCAGTCTGCGTGTGGTAACCGCCAAGGGAGTTGTCCACGAGCAAACCGGCATGGAATGTTCATGGACCCTGCCTGCCGGAGAAGGATCGACTCGAAATCATGTTTTTGTTCGCGTGGAAGCAGACGAGCAGGATGGTAGCGATCGAACGTTCACCCAGCCGATCTCACTCGTTTGATTGGTCACGAATCTACGATTTTCAACTTACGTACCTGAAACCCGTCCAATTTTTATTTTTCTCAGAGGAACGAGAATGAACAAGAAATTTACCGGCCGCAAGTCGGCATTCACCCTGGTTGAATTACTAGTGGTGATCGCGATTATTGGCGTGTTGATCGCCTTGTTGCTTCCCGCCGTACAACAGGCACGCGAGGCTGCTCGTCGGACGCAATGCAATAACAACTTGAAGCAACTTGGTTTGGCGATGCACAACTATCATGACACGTTTAAGGTCCTGCCTCCAGGCTGGATCGACGACGATCCATACGCCGATTCGACGAATCGAAATCTGCTGGGGTGGGGAGTCTTTCTCCTTCCCTTTCTGGAGCAGTCAGCGCTGCATGATTCCATGAAAGCCGTCGGAGCATTTGATCAGAAGTGGTCATCGCTTGCCGAAATGACGACCGGTACGGCCGCGGTTCCCGATCCGTACGCCAAGACGATTGTCGATGCGTTTATTTGCCCGTCCGATCCTTCCCCTGGCATCAACACAAACCTGCACAGTTACGGCAAGTCGAACTACACCGGGATCGGAGGAAATGCTTATATCTCCTCAGCCACTACGACTCCATCGGGAACCTTCTACGACAACTCACCAACCAAGTTTCGAGACATCATCGATGGTCTCAGCAATACAGTGTTCGTGGGCGAGCGAAGTACCGTCCAACTTTCCGGTGCCGGCTACATTAAGAAAGGGACGTTGTGGATCGGTGGGACGACCAATGGCGAATACTACTACAACAACGCGATTGTCACTAACAGTGCTTACTATTCCATCAATGGGACTGCCGGAAACTTTAACCTCACCAGTGCTCATCCTGGCGGCGCACTGTTTCTGCTGGGAGATGGCTCCGGGCGATTCATTGCCGAGACGATCGAAGGACCAACCTATCAAAACTTGGGAGCCATTTCGGACGGAAAAGTTCTCGGCTCATTCTAAATAGGGACAAAGAATAGGTAAAAGCCGCCAGGCTGAAACGGGGACTGGCAGAACCATTTTCAAAGGGAATGCAAACGTGTTACGAATGATGATACTAGTGGGATGCCTCGGACTGGTTTCCGGGTGCGGTATTTGGGGAAATGAAGCGTCTAAACCGCCGCCAGGGATAGCCAAGGCCGAACTGGTTGCCACGCTGGATAAAATCGCCGAAACAGGCAAGTACCAAGATGTCTTGCAGCAACTTACCATCGGCCTGGAGCGTGAAGGCCTGATGCAAGAAGCGGCGAATCTCCAGCAATTCTCCACTCTGGAAAGCGAGGAGAGAGTTAAGCGGAGTGCCAAAAAATTGTCGTCGGAAGTCAAAAAGAAACTGGCGAAAACAACCCAATAGCAAGCCGAGTTTTGCGAAACAAGCAATTGTGTGGAGTGGGCCAGCCCTTTCGTCTTGGGGCTGGCCTTTGGCCTGAAAGATGTAAAAAGTGGGCGATATTGGATTCGAACCAACGACCCCTGCCGTGTGAAGACAGTGCTCTAACCAACTGAGCTAATCGCCCCAGATTTCTGACCGACGTAGTCCCTTGTTATAGGTCGGACGTGTGGGCCAAAAGGTTCGCCTGAATCAGGTAAGTTCCGATTTCTCCGGCGTCGACGATTGAGGTGGCGGCTCGAATTTTGGAGCACTGGCCTCTTCGAAGTCGTCGTAATCATCGAACTGAGCGGGCGAACTCTTGGAACTATACCCGCTGCTCGAAGAATCCTCAACCTCCCTTGTCGCGTTGTGAAACTCGGACTGGATGTCGGAGAGGCCCCGCTTGAAGTCGCCGTAATACTTCCCGAACGTTTTGGCCACGCCAGGCAGGTTCTTACCGAACAGCAGGATCGCGATGACGCCAATGATCGCCATCTCTTGCATGCCCATCCCGCCAAAGAAACCGAGAAGCGCCGACGATGTTCCTATTTCATGCAACATTGCGTGAATGTTTCACTCCATCGGGCAACGTCCCAGAACGACGCTGCCGTGTAATTTGCTTGAAAATGAATCGTTACGACTTACCGCAAGTTACGCCTTGGGCGATTCGCTGTTGTCGTGGTCGGCCGAGTCGTCCGACGTGTCGTTCATTCCGCGTTTGAATTCGTTCACGCTCTGGCCCATGCTACGCATCAAACCAGGCAGCTTGGTCGAACCAAACAGCAGCAAAAAGATCGCCAGGATAATAATCATTTCCTGGATCCCGGGCATACCAAAGCCAACCAACGCTAAATCATTCATACCGATCATGCTATATCCTCACACTCAAATTCAGAGCATTGAAAATACACGCAAACAAGTCGGCGAAAGCGAGTCAGCACCCGGGTGGGTCTAACCAGAACCAAACTCGTGCGGTTCCCAAGATAAAAAACGGAACGTGTTAGATTGAATTCCGACTCTCTATTCTATGCAGACCAGTCCCGATGTCAAAGGGTCTCAATTTGTCACAACCTGCTTAGTAGCGGGGAATTGCTACCGATGGTGACGGTTTTTCGGCGACTCGGGGCTCTTCGGCCTCGAAATCGCGGTAGATAGGCAAGTAACGGAAGTAAACTTCCAGCGACAATGCCGCCATCGCGGTCGAATAGACACGGCCACCATAGCCCCCCCAGCGACACTTTGGATCCCAGCTTCCGGAGAATTCGCCCCCCTTAACCTGCGAGTCGAGCAGCTTCGGCTGAAGCTTGCTGGCCCAGCGCCGCCACGATTCATCCTGCATCTGGTACATGGCTAATGTTCCGTAGTACCAGTAGTAAAGATCGATGTCGTCGCGGTTGGGTTCGTTCAGCATGACGAACTCGGACGCTTCTTCAATCTGCTTCGGCGAGTTCTCGATTCCTAAAAAGAAACGGCACGTCAGTGCTTCGGCCGTCATCGTCGGGCTCGCTTTCTCACCAGGACGATAGGCGGCCAGTCCTTTGGATGGACCGGCCGACGAATCATCCAGAAACCGCGTCATCAGGTCGCGCGTGGTTTTGTCGATTTCGATGCCCGATAGTGCGGCGCTATGCAGCGCGAGGACCTGCCAGCCGAATTGGCTCATGTCTCCGCGATCGCCGGGATGATACCGCCAACCACCCATGCGCGGATGCTGCGCCGTGATCGTGTAGGCCAGGCCCCGATCCAGGAACGGACGAATACGTTCGTCCTTGGTCATCGCGTAGGCCTCGCTGATCGCCAAGAGGGCCATCGCGTGGCAATACATCTTGGCGTAAGTGCCGGCCTGACCACCCAGGCAGCCGTCGCGATGTTGATGATTGACCAGGTACTCCAGCGCCTTTTGAACGGTTTCCCGGTGCTTGCCTTCCAGGTGAGTATGTCCTTTACCCAAGAACGCGAGCGTCGCCAAACCGGTAATGCCCATGTCGGCATTGTTGCCGGCCCCTTGGCGATCGTGACCGGCGACCTTGGTTTCCTGACCGGCACCATGAGCGACGGCGTCCCAGCGGCCGTCCTCCTCCTGGTTGGCGGCCAGCCAATCGAGTGCCGAGTTCACTGCCGGCTCGATCTCCTTCGAGCCCCCCATCATTTCGATCCACGCCCCTGAGTCCTCGACCACGCGAGCCTGCATGATCAGCGGCAGCGGCTGAGCATCCATCCGCGTGCGTGTGGCGCGGGGAAGTGGCAGATTCCGAGCCGCCATCCGGCTGGCCCACAAATCTTGCATTTGGTTTCCATGCAGAGAAGCCAGCGTCGCATCGAGTGCGGTCGAACTTGGCTGAGGGCGTTGGCTTCGGGCCATTGCTTCTAACTGGTTTGTCGAGGCCTGAAGCTGGTCTCGCTCGCCAGGTAGGGCATCCGCGGAATCGGGGTTTGTCGCCGTGTCGCGCAGCATCTGCACATCGTTCGACGGATCACTCACCACTTGGGTCGGCAGCGGGGCGCTGCGAATCTGTGGCATGGTCCGATCCATGCGATCAAGCGGAGGCATTGGCATGGGGGACGATTGTTTCTCGACCTGGGCTGTCGCCGCGGCAGGCATGGGGGCCGCCATTTCTTTGGCCGAAACAGGGCTAGGCGTCATCTCAAGTTCTGGCTGCGGCCCAGTCGCCGGGATTGTGTTTTCGACGACTTGCTGAGGTGGGAGTTGCGGCTGAGGGATGTCCCAGGGACGCTGCTGCAGGCTCGGCATCGGCGGCTGCGGCATGGGAGGAACCGGCATGTCTGGCGTCGGCATCTCCATCCGTTCGAGCGGCGTCATCAAACCTTCGACCGGGGCAGGGGACATGGCCAACTGGTCCCACGGTTTGACTTCTTTATTGGATTCGGACTGATCCTCCTTTTGAAAGTCGATCTGGCTCAGGCGAATGTTGACCGGGGCTGAATTGCCGACGCCGGCCGGGGCGAACAGATCGGTTACCTGGGCATAGGTCATCAGCAGCAAATGAGCAAAGATCGATAGCACGACGCATTTCGACACGGGCCGTGCCTGACCCCAACGCGTCTGCATGAGGATCAACAGCGACAAGGTGATAAACGCCAAGCCACCCCAAAGAACGCCCCAAACAACTTGCGAGGTCGATTGACTCAGCTCCGCGATCAGTGCGAACGAAGCGGCTGGCATCGGCTACCTCCGCTCGTTGGATAGGCGGACCGAAATGGCCATCTCAGCGATGCCTGCCTGCCGGACAGTCGTCAGCACCGTAGCAACCTGCTGAAAGGGAACGTCACTATCGCCACGTACGAGAACCCCTAGGTCCCGGTATTCGGCCTGAGAAGCGGCTAAGTGTGCCTTGAGATCTTCCAGGTTGACCTCTTGCGTGCCAAGCATCACCCGGCCGTCGCGAAAGATATTGATGACCTTCTTTTCAGGTGCGGCCGTCAGCGCCCCCATGTCGCTTACCTGCGGCACGTCCAGGTCGACCGAGCGTTCCATCTCGGTAAACTTCGATCCGACCATGAAGAAGATGATCAACAGGAAAAGGATGTCGATCATCGGCGTCAGGTTCAGCGCCGGGGCTTCTTCGTTATGCGTCTTCAGCGGCATGACCGTCTCCCTGGTGGGTGTGACTAGGCCGCTTTCGCGGTGGAACGTGATGCACGCCGTGATGGCGACTTCTTCTTATCCTTCCAGCCGTCCGAGGCAATCGCGTTGACGACTTCCTGGCTGTGCAAGTCGATCTCCATGATCAAGCGATCGACCCGGCCCGAGAAGAACAAGTAGGCGATCAGTGCCGGCAAGGCGACCGTCATCCCGGCTGCCGTGGTGAGTAGTGCCTGGCTGATGCCGCTGGCCAGAAGTTCTCGCTGGCCGGCTGCTTCTCCGTTGGCGGCAATCGCGTTAAACGCACTGATCATGCCGAGCACCGTGCCGAGTAATCCCAGCAGAGGACTGATCGTGCTGATGCCGTTGAACAATCTCAGGTACTGACGAAGCCGCGACGTGACGCGTTCTCCAGCGTCGAGAATTGCCTGTTCGACTTCCACGCAACTGCGTCCCCACTTTTTCACGGCTGCCGCAAAGACTTCCGCGACGGGGCTTTGATTTTCTTCACACAGGGCAAGAGCCTGATCCTGGTCGATGCGACCATCCTTGACCTGCTCGATGAAACGCTTGACGAAAGGGCGTGGAATCACGCGACCGCGCCTTAGGCTGATGGCACGTTCGAAGACGAAGACCAGCAGAATGAAAGAGCAAAGCGCGATGGGATACATCAGCAGTCCACCGTCATGAAAGACCTGCAGCAGGTTCTTGGTCGGGATAGGACTATCTTCACTGAGCGTCGGCAGACCTGGCGGAAGAGGAGCCGGTTCGACCGCTCCTTGCGCCAGTAGGCTCGAGGCCATACATCCCCAAACGATGGTCAGCAGCGCACCATAAGCCAGCGAACGGCGAACGTGTGAGGTGAGCATCCATTCTACCCCATGACTGATCATTTACTTGGTCCTTGTTCCTTCCCGTTGAGCTTGCTGTGTGCGTTGTCGCACGACGCTCAAACGCGTTTCCGCCTCTGGGGCAAAAGGCGAGTCCCCGAAATCAGTACTTACTTCCGTGTAGTACTGCGTGGCCTTCTCCCAGTTCTCTTGAATCTCGCGGCATTTGCCGATCTGCAGCAGAGCGGCCGCTTTCCACTTCGAGAAGGCTTCGTGATTGGTTGCGACTTGGGCGTAGGCCCGAACAGCCGCATCGTAGTTCTTTTGATGGAAGTAGGTCTCGCCAATCATCCACTGAGCCATCGCGGCCGTTTCCCCCTGCGCGGCGGTCGGCGACTGAGTCACCTTGCGGTAGGCAGCGCGGGCCTTCTGGAACTCTCCCTGACGGGCCAGGCATCGCCCCATCAGATAATCAAGCTCATGAGCCTGAGCGAAGTTGGGGTAATGGTTTTCGATTTCCAACGCCTTCTGGTAGGCGGCTTCCCAGTCGTCTTGATGCGCGAAGATCTGGGCGAGCCGCATTTCAGCAATCGGCAAGCTTTCCAAATCGCGGCCCATGTTGTCGGTCAGCATCTGCTCGAACTTGGTCTTGGCTTCGGCGAACTTCTCGCTGCGAAAGCGAGCTTCGCCACCCCAGAACATGGCCATGCTGTGTAGTGGTTCGTCGGCGACGTGCTCGGCCACGGCGTCCATGTGCGGGATCGCAGCCTGCCAGTTTCCGGCATGTACTTCGACCTGGCCGAGCATGTAGCGGCCAAACATGGCGACCTTGCTCTGTCCCTTTTTCTCTAGCAGCTTTTTCAGGTACTCTCGGGCTTTTTCGATGTCACCGGCACTAAGTGCGGCCTCGGCGATGCGGTAGGTCGAGTCTTCCCACAGGTCGCTATCCTGGAACCTTTGATGGATCTGCTCGAACGCCTCGATCGCTTCGTCCTGCTTCTTTTGGTCGATGCGAACCCAGGCCAGGCGGTACCAGAGATCTTCCGCTGGCAGCACATCTGGCTTGCTTTCGGTCAGTTCCACCAGGATGGCTTCCGCCTCGGCGTCTCGCTGTAGCTGATCGAGAAGCGAAGCACATCGGAGCTTGGCGTGAGCCGCCAGCGGGTCTTGAGGATGATGCGCAGCCAACTGTTGGTAGCGTCCGATGGCCAATTCGACGTCAACTTCTTCCATCTGTTGGGCCTGTTGGTACATCGCCCCCACGGCCAACGCACTGTTGGGGTTCTTCTCAAGGAGCTGATCGAGGGTCTTCGTGGCGGCGGCCGCATCGGAGGTCGCCAACTGGCACCAGGCCAAACCGGCCAGACCTTGCTCGACGAACTTCTCTGGGTTGTCCTGGGCAGCCAACTCCTGGTAAAGCGTCTTCGCCCAGGCAATCTCACCACTTCGGTAAGCGGCCCCCGCGATTTGCGACACCTCATTCAAGTAAGTCGTCGTGGCGATCTGTCGACGATCGACCTGGCTCCAGGCCTCTTTCGCGTCTTTTACCCGGTCGCAATGGAGCAGGGCCGTCGTGCGGCGAAGTTGAACCAGGTTGCGATGTTCGGTCGCAGTCAGATCCTGCAGCGAGCGATCCAGCACGTCGACCGTGTTGGTCCACTCTTCATCTTGACTATGGATCAGCCCCAACAGCATGAGCGACATGCCGCGGTACGGTCCCGCAGGCATCGATTCGGAAGACTCAAGAAGCTGCTTCGCTTCCTCCTTTCGCGACAAGGCAAATAGAGAAACGGCCGTCAAGTAGTTCCGGCGATCTGCCTGGGCGACCTTCGCTTCGACCTGAGGAAACTCCGATTGCAGAACCTCGAGGGCTTTGGCGTGGGCGTCGTGCGTTTGCAGATGGGCAGCCAGGCTCATCTGAGCACGAATGGTCAGCGAGTTCGGCTGCGGGCGTTTCGACAACTGCTGCCAGGCCGCCTGCGCCGCGTCCATGTCATTGCCATCCAGGTGAATGGTGATCAACTGGTAGAGGGCCTCATCGGTCCACGAAGATTCCGGCCAGCTTTCGATCTGTTCGTTGAACAAGGCAATGGCATCATCGGCGCTGCCTTGAGCGAGCGAAATCTTCGCCATCAAGTAATGGATTTCGTCCTGGAATTCCGGCAAGGATTGGTTGGCTTTAAGCTGCTCAAGTCGCTCGGCCGCATTGGGCCAGTCGCGAACCTGGTAGTAAGTTTTGGCAATCCAGAAGCTGGTTTGCTCGTCAAGCTTGGGCTGCTGCTTGGCGGCCAATTCAAAGCGATCGACGGCCCTGCGGTAGTTTCCGGCCTTGAATTCCGCGATGCCTGCTTCCAGGGCGATCGTACCTGCGGCGTACTTGCCGGGATGGTCCTTCAAATCGATCAGCAGTTGTTCGTAAGTGAGCCCCGCTTCCTTCCAGTCGCCTGTTTGACCGTAGCACCGAGCCAGCCCCAAGCGGGATTCAATCGTCATGTTTGGTGTGGTCGCTTCTTTGACCGACTTACCGTACATCAGGATCGCTTCGTCCCAACGCTGTTCTTTGCTCGCGATCTCAGCGAGGTACGGATAGGCGTGAGGAATCAGCTTGCTGTTCTTGTACTTACCTTGAAAGATTTGAAATGCGTTCTTGGCCGCTTCGTACTGGCCAGAAAGAAAGTAGCATTCGGCGACTCGGAATTCAGCATGTTCGGCGAAGCTGTGCTGCGGCAGCTTGCTCAGGAAAAGCGTGTAAGCACGCAGCGCTTCCTCACTGCGCGACAACTGAACGAGCGACTCACCGCGGTAGAAGTGAATGACGCCTACCTGCGAATGATCAGGGTGCTGAGCCAGGAATTGATCGAATGCGTCGATCGCTTGCTGCCAATCACCCCTGGCGTAGTGAAACGAGGCGATCCGATATTGGTCGGTGGCCTGATCCGCTCGGACCATAGCACTCCCGGTCGCAACCAGGGCGAATACAGCAACTAGCCAAATCTTTTGAAAAGAGGGTCTCATTCCTTGAACCCGTGCAGCAGTCTCGATCCTTGAGAACTGGGAGCGTGTCGCGGAGATCATATCCGCAAGCATCGCTTCACGTGAAGAGCGGTCCAGACCAATGGGAAAGGACCACAATGCCTCCCCTAAGAAAATCGTCCTACCTGAACGACGGAGTTTACCTGAATTCGCGCAAGCACTTGCGATTTCAAAGAACGTCGGAAAATCCCACTCGCTGCTAGCAGTGTGTCACAGAATCTACTTGGCTTCACGCACCAAAAGCATCAATTGCCTCTGATGCAAAAGGAGCCATTTGGCCTGCCCTACCAATGTGGAGTAAAAGCGTTTAACGTCTGCCCGCCGGAAGAATGCAGACAATCGAAAGCAAGTGACCTCGGTATGAGACCACTATGGATTGACATTGCCCGTCGACATTGGCGAACTGGGAACGGAAACCGGCCTTTGAACCGGTCGCTGTAGTATCTGGTTCTCGGCAGAATGCGACCAATCGCATTCGACACGAGCCACGATTGATCCGCTTGGCAGTGACTTATTGTTCAGAGTTATTTCCCCAGAAAACTCAATCTCCTTGGTAAATGCGGCTATCTGTCCGACAGAATGATCAAAATGAATGGTCCCTGTGCCTGAAATAAGCGTCATGGGAATTGGAGCCGACATTTCGCCAATGTCTTCCGACGGCATGGTGAGCGTTATTTGTTTACATTGCAATGCGATCTCCTCAGTCGATGCATCGATCATCCCCTTAGCATTGCATTGCCAGGTAATATCGACCTGCCATCCTAAGTTCTTATCGCCCGAAAGATAGGTCTCTTGCACTTCCCAGGCATTCCCCTGGTCGACGAGTTTAAACCTCCGCTCAAGCTGAGCCTGGAAACGGGATGCGGGTTGGCGAGAGGAATTGCCGGTAATCGCATCTAAGCTCGGTAATCCGGCATTCAGGCCCCGGCCGCCTGAAGAACGATCCCGATTCTTGATCAACGTGACATCTGATACGTCCCCATTCTTCGATACAAAAAAGTAGCCTCGAAGGCCTAAAACCTCCTCCATGTCCTTTCGCACGAAAGGTAACGTGTCAGGGGCGTCTTCTTCCTCGTCATCCAAGGCCAAGTCGAACACAACTTCTTCGCTACCTGGCAGAACAATGGCGTACCTTACTCGACGGACCACGGTCGTCACATTAAATCGGTTCGTCGACGATTCAAAGGCCAACCCGGTAATTGAGGTCCAAAGCGATTGAGTCGTTTCCGACTTAACCGGAGGTTGATTGCCAATCGTCAGGGAAGTCTTGCGGACAATCTGATCCTTCCAGAGGGATTCCGAGAGATTGAAATTCCAATCCCGCGCCCCAGTCTGTGATTGTGTATTCTGTCCATGCGCGGCTTGGCAGAAACATAGTGTTACAACTAACACTAAGGAGGTCGGTAAGGCACATCGGTTGCATTCGAACATGGATGGCGTTTCTCTTACAGTCCATAATTTAGGTTAAACAAGATCCAATTGGCCGCTGCGTGACTGAGTTGGGCATCCGCTTTCCCCACGACGTCCTGCGAGCGACTGGATTCGCGAGACCTTTCGACGGCCCCCAGGGCCAAGTTGTAAGCTTTGCGAAACTGTGCCAAATCGATTTGCTCCTGACTGCGTGCTATCGCGTCGGTAACCTCGGCCGTCAGGTCGATTTCAACCTCGGTACTTACGCCCTCCAGATCGACGTCGGCCAGTCGATGTGATCCGTATTTAGAAGCGGAAATCGCTGCAAACAGGCTCAACAGTTCAGGCGGATCTTCCGCGTAATATTGATCTCTCCGAATTTCGAAGTGCTGAGTCGATGCGACTAGTAGGTTCTTGAGAAGCCTCGGAGCAAGATTCATTGCTGCCGAAGACTCCGATGCGATTTTTTGGATTTCGGAAATGGCAGAATCGACGAGAGACGTTACCCTGCCGTCACCGAATTGCCAGGGGCGTGGCGAAATTACTAATAGCCGGGCTCGTAGAATGATCGCGGCAGATTCCAGGTCCTTATGACTCCGAACAGGGATCGGCAACTCATCCCACGTACCAGGCAACGATGAGAATTGGTCGATTTTTCGGTGGGCGGAAGCCAACCTCCCTACGCGTTCATCAATGGCCGCCGAACGCAACAGCGGCTCTCCCCAGTCGGGTGCCAGGCGAAACGCTTCGTCGTAGTACGCCTGGGCCTCTAACAGTTCACCGGCGTTGCTTGCCTTTCCAGAATGATAGGGGAACGCGTCGATCCACCCTTCTTGAAAGCAACGCGAAGCAATCTGATTTCCCTTGTGATAGTTCCAGCATGCTTCGGCAAGCCTGTATTCGTTCTCCCACAGATGGAAGTTCGTGCGAGTCGCCTCGATTTTGGGTAACGCCAGCGCGATCTCTCGATTCGTCCAATTACCTGAGGCGAAGTACATTTCGTCAGGGATAAAGGGTCGATGAACGCTCACGTTTACCCACCCGCGTTGGCGAAACGGATTCCCTTTCGTAGTGCTAATCCGCGGCTGGTAATTGCGTTTGGTCCAATAGGAAGGAAGGATGTGAAACTCGGGAACATCCGATCCTTGAAGCGTCGCACTTCCAAAGTTTGGGTCAACAACGACCAAATGATCGTATGCTGTCGCATCCACCGCTTCGCGAGCGGCCACAACGAAGTATTCCACACCCCGAATCTCAATCCATCGTCCCCTGAGATCGGGAAACTGCATGTATGGCAAATCCGGTTCATTCCCGGAAAAGACAGCCCGATATGGCGGAACGCGATATCGAGTCAACAGCCGTTCCATTTGCTGACGTTCTTTTTCCGGGCGCCAGCGCGACTCTTCGAGATGCGTAGCCGCTTCGCGGGCATTCTTTATCGCGTCGACGAACCGCCGCTCGGAAGGGGACAGGTCACCAAGTTCAAACTTGGAACGTGTGTCGTCCTCCATTCGCAAAATGATCGTATCACCCACCAACTCCTCGAAGGCCGCTTTAAAGCGATTCTCGCAGGTCGAACTATACCAATACCGAGACGACACTTCGGCGGAGGCAGTGCGCGAAAAGACAAGAACCACCATGAGTAAAACAAGGTGGCAAAGATGTTTTATTGTCACGGGCTCAACTCCGGCTGCTGAGTCTGGGCCCAGTGAACTACTAATCCTTCGTCGCTTTGGGCAAGTTGTCGGTACTCGGCTAGAAGGCCTTCTAGTTTTGTGAAAGATTGATCCCGCTGGGCAAGGAACTGCTCAGCCTCATCTTGCATGCCAACTGACGAGGAGTAATCTTCCAGTATGGAGTACGTATCAAAACGACCTCGCTCCAGGTAAATCAGCTGCCTCAGGTATTGTGGCTCCTTCTCCCCAAGTTGCCCGCCTCTCTTCCGTTGACCGATCGTAAATACGATGGCGGCATAGAATGCCCTTACGTCATCATTGAGATCAACCGCATTGCTGAACTTAGGCGCTCGCGTGACTAGCAGGGAGTTGTAATCCCGCGTGATGTTCTCGACTTCAGAGATCAAGGACTCGGCGGCTTTGGCCAATTCACCAGCAAGGTTTGGATCGGAAGTCAGCTCATGCTGACGCTTCAATCGATCGATTTCAGAGCTCTTGAATCGCTCCTCCAAGCGGAGAGCCTCCATCTGCTTGTTCAGCTTGGAAACATTCTGCAGCATCCCATCCATCTGCCGTATTTTGTGAAAATGAACTGGAAGTTCGATCAACTCCACGGAGTATTGAAACAGAGTAGGGGCATAGCGTTTAGCAAACTCCAGCCTATTTTCCTCGAACTCGAACGCCCCGGGATTGGATTCGAGTTTATTCAGCTCATGCTCGGTCAGGATGGCAAACTTCGTTCGTGCTACTTCCAGCGGCTTTAGCTGACCATTTGCTACGCCAATGAGAAGGTTTCCTACGATCTCACGAAGAAACGATTGGGCCTGAGCCTGAGCACCGTCCCACGGATTTGCCGCTGAGTCGTTGGCCGACTCCAGGATCTTCTCGCCAATACTCGCAAGCCTGCCCTGAGATGAGGAATCCCCTAGAAAAGGACGTCCGTCATAGATGGCATGCAAAACAGAGGGGTGCGAAAGACCTTGTAAGATGCGATTCAAATCGAATTCGCCGATCGCCAAATCATCACGTACGCCGACGAACATCGGCCTTTCTGAATGCCCGATGTTCGTCAACGCGATTAGCCACAACACCACGGTCGTCAGAACGATTCGCATACCAGCATCACCAATTCTGGATTCTCGGAAAGCAGGGTTCTAAAAATAGATCCCTGGAAGATTTGCCTGCTTCGCGACATCTTCTTTGAGATAGTAAGCCAGTGTTGGTCGTCCTTCGATGTCTCCCGTCTTCTGAATGTACGCGACGTCGTCATACGTCAACTCTCGTGACATATTGTCGAGATCGTACATCTGGACCGCCTTTTTGAAATTCGTCTTGAATACCCTTTGGTCAATGGGCTGGGTCCGTACTTCGTCTGGAACGAGATACTCGCCTCCATATTGGCCTTGGGCTTCCGCTTCTTTCTTATTGACGTACATCATGCCGGCCTTGGCATCGATGGGGGCGAGAAGCGAATCCACCTTCAAGACAGGCTTTCCGTCGTTGGTCTTGTAACCCTTCTTTTCACCGTTGTATCCAACAAGCTTCGCCGTGGGCGTATGATACGCCTCGGCAATGTGATACGGGTCGCGAGTCTCTTCGTGTAGCTGGTTAATGGGCTGAGGCTTTCCATCAGCCAGTGCCGGCCTCTTGAACTTTGGAAAACCGGGCTTGATCACTTCAGCCGGTTTCGCGCGGATCGTCTCTGCAGTCCGAGTGAACTGTTGTTCCCCCATATCCAATGCCGCATCGATGTAGCCGGTCGCATAGCGTTCTAGCGTTCGCTCGATGACCCATCCTATGGCGGCTTCGACCACAACCACTCCCAACCACCACAACAGGGGGCCGACCGCCTCGGCCCGCCGAGGTGTCGTGCCAATGGCTGCAACAGTTAATGCACCCGCACCAAGCTTCAGTGCCGTCCGCCGATTCAATTCGGGTAATTCAGCCGCCTCAGAAATCGTAGCTGGCTGGCTGGAAACGAGGTTGAGATGATCCGTGCTGTAGAGCCAGCCAGGAAACTTCGATCCACGACGATAGAGACTGTAATATGGGTTCATCAAACTCTCACTCCATTCATGTAAAAATAGAGACACCGTGATCGGATGCTACCGCGCGAGGGGGGCCTCATCAAGCGAAAATTAGGTAGCTTTTCTTTAAGTTCGAAAATTTAACCTGTCGACCAGCCAAGCCCGTCAACGTCGTCCAGATGGCATGCCAAGATGACAGCTCAGAAGTTCAAGTTGAGAACGCCATTCCAGCGCGACTCGATGGATAGAAAACCGCGTTCAACGAATCAGCACCAATAGCCTGGAGTCTCTTCACGAAGAGAATTTCGTGTCGTTACTTTATAAAAAAAGAGCCTCCTTCGGGCGAAAGAGGCTCATCGAATGGATTTGAAGTTGTGAGTACGAAGGCTACTTCATCTCGGGCAGCGACTTGATTCGCAGGTTGCGGAACTCGACTTTGTCGCCGTGTCCCAAAAAGCCGATGTGCCCGGTGGAGCGTTTCAGGCCTGGGTGCTCGCTACCATCGAGCGTTGGCTTGCTGCGAATCTCTTCCAGGTCGACGTTCAGGATTTCGGTGCCGTTGAGGACGACCTTCACCAGGTCACCATCGACGGTCACTTCCTGCTCGTTCCACTCGCCAATCGGCTTCAGGTGACCACGCTTGGCTGGAGCCAAACCGTAAAGCGATCCGTGATACTGGTAAGGCTTCAGCTTTTCGTACTTCTTGGCGGTGTTGTCCAGAATCTGAAGCTCGTAGCCGTTGTAGGCAGCGTTGCCCTGCAGAGGTGCTCGGATGCCCAGGCCGTTGTTCGCCCCTGGCGGCAGCTTGAATTCAAACCGCAGTACGAAGTTGGCGTACTCTTTCTCGGTATAGATGTTACCGCCGCCAGCAGTCGGATCGCAGACGATGCTTTCTTCTTCGACTTTGTATCCTTTGGTGTTACCAACCCAACCGTCGAAGTTCTTGCCGTTGAAGATCGAAACAAAGCCTTCTTCAGACTCGGCCGCAGAAACAGAAACGGTCGGACCAACAATCAACAGGCCCAACAAAAGGGAAGCCAAAAGAGTTCGCATTGTGTGATTCTCGTCACGAGGTGAGGAAATAGAGGTGGGTCAAATTGAGAAATATCATTCTGCGCGAGATATCAGCGCGCGTCAAAGCACAAAGCGGTCTATTTTTGAACCATTCGCGCCGCGATTTAGCTGACAGCCAGATGGAGAATTCCCGCGTACTAGTCAGCTCGAGAACGACGCCAGGCACTGGGGGTCACGTCGCGCATCTTGCGAAATGCGCGGTAGAAAGTCGAAAGTTCGGCGAACCCGCACTCGAATGCAATCGAGGTAATCGGACGATCGGTCGTTTCCAGGAGCTTACAAGCATGTTCGACGCGCAGCTCTTGCACGTAGTTCAGCCAGGTCTGTCCGGTTACCCCACGAAACAATTGGGTAAAGCGACGACGGGGGATCCCGATATTGGTCGAGGCCTCGTCAATCGTCGTGGCTTCAAAGAAGTGGGTATCCAGATGGCGAATGTAGGCCACCATCTCGTCAACACCTGGCTCTTGCGACAGATCCGTCAGCCCATCCGACTTGTCGACGCGGTGACTGGAAATTAGCGAAAGGATTTCCAGCCCATTCGAAACCATCGCCAATGGGGTTAAGGGACTATTTTGCAGTTGCTGATAAAGCAGACGCCGCAGGCGACGCTCGATTCGCTGGGCAAAGTGTGCCTGACGGGGCAGCAGCCCTAGTGGCAAGGCCGAAACCGCTTGCTGGTCGAACGAGAGCAGCGAGCGGTGCACACACAGCACATAGCAGGAAATAGGCGAGTTCGGTGAGTCTTCGATGCGGTTCTTGCGGCCCGGCAAAACCACCACCATGTCTCGTGGCCCCACCTCATGGCGATCTTCGGCCACATGTACGTGACCATTACCCGAGATCACGTAAAGCATCTTCACGAAGTCATGGACGCGAAACTCCATCTCGAAGTCAGGACCGTGATGACTTTCGAGAATCAAGACACCCCACGAAGGCAGGGTCTCATCCAAAGCGCGATTTGTCAGTGAAGGCGTCAAATTCAACATGGGCCCTACGCTGGCTCGATGGGGAGAAACGCTCCCTAACCTAACTCAAATCGGCATTACTATAACCCAGATTCGGCGATAGGTGAAACATCGGGCAACCGAAATCATCAAGATAAATTCCCAGATGATCCAAAAAAAGCGTCGGACCCGGGCTGGATCCGACGCTCAATTGTAGCTCGTTTTGAGGCCTGTGGCGGCTTACAGCGGCGTTTGCGGAGGAAGCGGCGTCGGGCCAACCGGACCTGGGAGATCCTCTTGGATGTTGCCAACGCGGTGCAGGTGGTTGTGGTCGATGTAGATCACCTCGCGGGTGTCTTCGTCTCGCAGGGTGTGCGGGATCGGCCAGCCAATTCGCTTGACTTCGGTGTAGTAAACCGTGCACTTGTAGTGAGCATGGTGCAACTGAACAGGACCCACAAGTGGCATAACTCGTGGTGGATCGACGTAGTCAGCGATTTTTTCCTTAGTGATACGCACGTTGTTACGTTGAACTTCGTGGAGGAACGGCAGACCACCTTCGACTGGGCGGGCACGTTCCAGAGCCTGCATCACTTCGTCGTCGCTTGGCGGATCCAAGGCAACGTGTGGTGCCCCCGGAGGAATCGGCGGCAGGATCGGTGCACGTTCATAACGTTCGTGATCGTGGAACTCGTCTTCCTTGGCGTCCATGTAGTAAGGGGACACGGGAATCGGGAACAGCAATGGGCCAAAGTACGGGCCCTGGGTCGTGCAACCGGTGCTGCTCAATGCCGACAACCCCACACCCAAGATCAAGCTGAGCTTAAGAATGCTTCGTTTCATCGTTTTCCTCAATGCCTTCCAGGGCGATATAGGGCTGGGCCCCTATCAATCCGACCCACCGGATAACCACTTCCTCCATGAAGTGGGCGCTTATCTGTAAGTAGTTATCGTGTGAAGCTGTAACAAACTTGCGGCTTTTTCCGCCTGGCTCGAAAATTCAAGCAATGCGGTCGCTAGCACCCGAGACTTCACATTTCGCGGCTGAGCCTGGCCGCACGCAGTGCATAAAAAAAGCCTTCGCCGGAACTGCGAAGGCTTGAGGGGGTTCTTGAAGGTCGTGTCACGCCCGCAACTGGCGAGCGTGACCGACATCTTCTTTAGAAGGAGTTGTGACGGCGGGCCTTGAAGTCCAGCGTCCACCAGCCATCTTTCCATTCCATTTCGACCTTACGCCATCCCAGCGGGACTTGTGGGTAAGGATAGAATGGGCCGATGTACGGCCAGGCTTGCGGCGAGTACTGACGCGGGTAGGTAACCGCCGCGTAGTTCGGGTGAGCCGCGTAGGCAGGCCAGGCGTAGCCAGGCATGTGCGGGTGGTCGTACCGAGTTGGTCGGTAGTAACCATAGCCGTACTGAGCTGGGTAGTAAGCCGGAGGAGCCACAGTCGCCATCGGCTGCTGAACCATTTGAGCATTGGCGTTGGCAGCGGCGGCATTGTTGTTCGCGGCAACCTGGTAGGCCGGTGCTTGAGCGGGGATCGGTCGAGGCTGACCAGCCGGAACTGGCTTCAGCTGACGGATCGGAGTCGCTGGCGTTGGCTGATTGGCCAGAACGCTGCGTTCTTCACTCGGCTTTTCAGCACTAACCGGCTGAACCGGAGAGAAGCTGAACTCGCCTTGTGGCTCGAGCGAAGGCCCTTCCATGATCTGCGGAATGGCAGGCACTTGCTGAGCGACTTCCCGAACCATAGGCTTGGCAGCCGGTTCAGGCTGAACCTGAGGAGCAGGCTTGCTCAGATCGCCAGCGGCCAGATCACGCGGAGCGGATACCGGCTCGGTCGCTTCTGGTTGAGCGATCACGTTGCCTTCGATGCGAATGCCATCGACAACGCGTTCCACACCAGAAACACGACGAGCGATATCGATCGCCAGATCATGCTGTTGAGGGTTCGAGACGTGGCCTTCCAGCCAGACGACCCCTTCTTCCACTCGCAAACCAATATTGAAGCCTTTCAGACTTCCTTCCGACTTCTTGGCTTGCAGCTGCTTGACGATGGACTGGGCAATTTCGGTATCCCCACCCATCGCGATCGCAGGCACGGCCATAAAGGCCGCGATGATCGCCAAATGAATTAGACGTGACATCGTCCCCCCTCCTAGGAAATTCATCTTCACGCGTTGATTACTGCTATCCAGCGATTGGTTCCGCAACGGGAAGCGGCCGAAGCTGGAATCTGTTTTCAATCTACAGGATCTTGCTTGCAATAGTGCAGAAACCGTTCACAGCGGTTCTGCCTTCCCTTCATTCGGCTAACGATTGGTCCAAAAGGCAGTGTTTTTTCGATTTTGCGAGTTAAAAGGCCCGAATCTCGATTCCAAGGTTTACCTAACCGTTACCACCAGCGCACAAAAAAAGCCTCCACTCGCAAGTGAAGGCTTTTCTTCTGCTTATACCGTTGGCGGAAGCTTAATGATGCTTCGGCTTCTTGAACGACTTGAAGTCCAGGTACCAGTAGCCGTCATCCCATTCCAGAGCAACATGCTTCCAGCCTGGTGGGATCTGCGGATACGGGTAGTACATGCCAGTGTAAGGCCAAACCGCCGGGGCATTGGTCTTTGGATGGTCCATAGCACCGAAGTGTGGATGTCCCGCAGGAACTGGACCTTGATAGCCTGGCAGCCGCGGCTGATGGTGCATGCCGTGATGGCCGTAACCGGGTGGACAATAAGCCTGGCCGTAGGCACCTGGTGCATACGCCTGATGCGGCATGGCCTGGCCATAGTTGACTGGCATGGCCTGCGGGCCAGCGGCCATAGGCATGGCTTCTTGCGACATGGCCGTCGCGGGCAACGCGAAGGCACCCAGCACCAACGCTAAATGTAAGACCGACAAACGCATCGCATTCTCCCGATAGTGCGCGGCAATGTTTGCGCGATACCGAGCGTCTCAGGGGCAAACTCTCGCCGTTTTCGGCTAGACAAACACCATCGCTCGGGTCATAGACATAAATTGACCTAGAGGGTGTTTCGGCAGAATGCCGCATCGAGAAGTAGGAAATTTTCCAATTCTGACAGTTGTGCGGTATTTTATGTCCGGAGAGAAGTCAGGGGCACGGCTGCTAGCAAGCAGGCTCCTCTCAAGATAATCCTCTCCTTGCTATGGGTTACGGTCGCAACGAACCTTTTGTTACCTGGCCACAACTCCATAGAGGTTGCTGCCAGCTCATCAAATGCCATGAGAGAATCCATCAAAGCTTTCCTAGCGTTGCTGATGATTATCGGATTGATCGCCGCGGTGTTCGCATGGGCACACGACCGCCCTGACCAAACGACATGGGTATTCCGTATCGGCGGGCCGATATCATCGGCGCTGGCACTGGGCTTGCTCCTTAGACTGCATCTTCGACGCGACCTGGAACACGATTATTTACGATCCGTTCTAGGAACCTATTTCAATCGAGACGGCTTTTGCTTTGGCTTTATCGTCCGGCCGATCAACGGGGTCGCGTACATCGAAGCCTACTTTCAATCACAATACGACCAACCATCGGTAGGACGTATTGCTTTGCGTCCTGCTCGTGGCTTCTTCCTGACTCGCGCGAATATCGATGCCATCACTTTTGAGATCGAATGCCCCGCGTCCGGATTTGGCTTTGTGCGAATGGCAATACCTATCCCCGAGGAACTGCAAGGTAAGCGTCAATCGTTCGAGGTGGGAGCTTCGGTACAATACCCCAACGGCAAAGGGCGGCGAATTCGATTTTACGATGGCATATTCCTTCGCTCGAATTCCGACTTCGGAGATTCGTTTGGAACAGCACTCGCACTCGCAGGGACAGCCACCGGGATGATCGTGCTATCAAATCCCGCTACTACGAAAGTCCCCTTGCCTCGAAAGGTCTCCGATAGCTTAAGCGAGTCCGCGGTCCCTCAAATCAACGTTCTCTGGCAGCAAGGCGAGCAACCGCTGGCAATGCCTGGCTAGAAACAGGTCAGCCAATCAACGAACACGAGATCTCACGCTAGATCTGTCGGGTTGGCTTGGTCGCACTGGGCTCGAAAACGCAGGTCACGGCCAGAACAACATAGACGATGCTACCACCGAGCCAAAAACCGGACCCACTGATGATCTCGTGAACCAAATGGACGGTCAGCACAAGAAAGCAAATCACGGACGTAAACTGCGCAAGCTGCTGGCTGGCAGATTCGCGGGCAAAGCGAACCCAAGCCACGCTCAGCATGACGCACAGATAGAGCAGGGCGGAAAACCACCAGACCTGCGGCGGCATATGAAAGGGAAACATCCGCGATCCAATCCTTGGAAACATTCTGCGAATTCATTTCGAGAAGGCCAAGTTTTACTAAAGCCAAGCCATTTCCCAAATACGAATTCGGTCGCATATCCATAAAAAGGGCACGTCACGAACCATGCGACGTGCACTTTGCTTGTTATCGTCATCCATCGACCAAAACTATTTGATCAACTTGCCCAGTTCGGTATCCAACTGCGAGATATGAAGACTGCGGCTGATGACCTTGCCGTCAGGGCCAACCAAGATCATGGTGGGCAACGTAAGGACGCCCATCTCGAGAGCATAGCGGCTATCGAGACCACCTTCTTCATACAGCTGAGGCCATGCCAGGCGATTGGCAGTAAGGAACTGCTTGAGGTCTGCCTGGCTGGAATCCAAGCTGACGCCAACGACCTGAAAACCGCGAGCCCCATACTTGGCCTGCATCTGGCGGATGACGTCCATATCTTCCTTGCACGGCTCGCACCAGGTTGCCCAGTAATGTACCAGCAGGGCGCTGCCTTTCGCACCGGAAGAATCGAGCTTCTTGCCATCGACCGTCGTCCCACGGATGACGAACGGCTTCCCAACGGCGTCGAGACGACGGATCGCTCCGTTGGCCTTATCCCCCAGAACGGTACCGGAGAAATCGGTACGAATTCGAGCGTACCATTTCTTGGCGTTCTCTTCTTCGCCTGCGAATTCATGAGCGATCGCCAACTGCATCATGGCTTCGGCTGCGTCAGGACTCTTGGGGTAAGTGTCGATGAAGCCCTCGAGCTTGGCCAGCCATGCTTCTTGAATCTTGGCGTAATCGGCCTTGGGATCCTGGAACTGCTGGGTGTAACCGGCCGACATCTCACGGAAACGAACGTAGGCCGCCAGATCGCTCTTAGGGGCTCGCTTTTCGACCTGATCTGCCAGCGATTGAAGCTGACCGAGACCCTGGCTCAGCTCACCCGTTTGAATGCCGCCGCTCAGTGCGTCGGCCAGCTGTTTGATCCAGTTCTCACGCATTTCGTCGTCGTTGGCGGCCGCGATCACCTTTTTGATGACTTCAATACGGTCCATCGCCAACTTTTCACGCTGATCGGCCGAAGCAGCTTGAGCCATCTTCTGATCGAGTTCTTCCAGCGAAGTCAGAATCTCCTGAATCTCGCCTCCAACGCCCATTCCGGCTTGCCCAGCAGCTGGATTGCCACTGTAACTAACCGAGAAAAAATAGCCTTGAGGATTGGAGGCCAAATCAGCTGCCCCTGGATCACCAGCGGGTGCTCCGATCAAACGCCAGGCATCCCCGATCCGAACAAGCGTCCCCAGCTCAAGCTGGCTGTGTTCTCCAGCCTTATCGAGCATGGCGATGGCGTTTTCGTAGACGACTAGATCCTTGGAAACACCTTCGGTTCCGGCAGGCACGATTCCAGGTCGAGTCGCACCGAAGTGAACCCACTTGGTCCCCTTATCAATCAGCTTTTGCTGGCGAGCCCAAATGACGAACTCCTCGGCGCCGTTGTCGATCTTATCGGCCACCTCTTGGGCACGCTCACCGGTAAGCCCGAGCGACTGGAACTCGGCATCGGTGGGCAGAAGGGCAGCAAAGCGGTCGGCATCGCCGGTCTTGGCCGCTTCGACCAGTTCAGCAGAGACTTCTTCGGCCGAAATCATCTTCCACTGATCGACCAAACCGTCTTCGTCTTTATCGAGCCCCCACCGGGTACCCGCCATGCCAAGCCAACGATACTGATCGGCCTTGCCGTTGAAGTCGGTATCGACGTCGCGGTAGACCTCGACGCCGTCCTTATAGTAGGCCCAGAAATCGACCTTCTTATCGTTGTTGGTATCGAGAAACACCCGTAGGCGTTCTCCGTTGGGCCCTGTGACGACCCAGCCGGCAGCTTCGCCGACCTTTTCCGCCCCAATGTTGCATTTGGGGATTTGATTCGCGTCAGGCGTCTGGTAGTTGACGTTCTCTTGAATGGGCTGCAACTGCAAAGCTTGCTCCGCGGTCGGTCCGGCAGCCAATACCGAACTCCCACAAACCATGCTTACGCCCAGGGCCATCGCCCAATGAGCCTTGTGACTCTTCATTCCAACCATCCTTGTCTCAAAAAATGCAGCAAATGCTTGTGGCAGCAACTCATCATTGCTTGCGATAGCTGCCAACGATTATCCACAAAACCGCTCATGGAATCACCATCAGTTTTTTGCGGCCAGTCAGCGTGCATTCCCCGAACATTTCCCTGTTTTCGGGGTCCTGAACTGTGAAGTTATGTCTGTACGTAGCCGATATTTCGAGGGTTCCTGTCAAAAAGCGGCCACACCGGTTTGACAGATCCCAATCGGCCGATAGAATTTGCTATTTCCCGCTCGGGGCAATAGCCTCGATAGGGCGCATAGCTCAGTTGGTTAGAGCGCGTCGCTGATAACGACGAGGTCCCAAGTTCGAATCTTGGTGCGCCCACTAGACGACTCCGGGACGTTATCCTAGAGTAGTCGATCCCATGAAAAAGGGGCTGTAGCTCAGTTGGGAGAGCATCTGCTTTGCAAGCAGAGGGTCGCAGGTTCGATCCCTGTCAGCTCCACTTTCAAGGCTAAGAATCGATACGATTTGCCGCCACGAGAAAATCTCGCGAAACTTTTTCGCGAGGCCCTTTACAAAGCAAACTTGCTGAGTAAACTTTGACGCTTCCCCACGGGGAAACATCTTCGGCTGACTGCAATGAAACGGAGTTCATTGAACTCTTTTTCATTCCGCTCAGCGGAAGACGACTAGGCCTTCAAGCCGAGTCGAAATGATCTTTGACAATTTGGTTGGTAGATGGCATTTGCGTAGCAAAGTGGATGTCGGGTTTGGGGTTTGCTTATGGCAAGCCGTAAGCTCAGCAGAAGCTTTGTTGCGACATAAACGATGCAATTTCATAGAGTTATGGTTATTACCAAAAGTGTTGCTCTTGGTTTTCAGCTTTGGCTGGAATCAGGGCAGTGTCGATTTGAGTGATAGCCGTTCTTAAAGAGAATCTCGATGTCTGTCGGGCCTTTTTGCATGGTCAGCCTGAGAGGGTTGGCAAGTAAGTTGGGTCACGCAGCATTGTGAATCGTTACAAGATCGGATCTCAGTGACTGGTTCTTAGACAAGCCAGTCACAATAGGTAGTCCGAAATGGCTTGGTTGTTCTTAGTTTGTATGGGTGTGCTAACCCTAAGCGAGCTTTGAATATTTGTGGTCAAGCTATTAAGGGCACATGGGGGATGTCTTGGCATCAGAAGACATGGCGTGGAAGACTGCGATAAGCCTGGGGGAGTTGTCAAACGAACGTTGATCCCGGGATTCCTGTTCAACCCAGGGAACTGAAACATCTAAGTACCTGGAGGAGAAGAAAGAAAAATCGATTCCGTCAGTAGCGGCGAGCGAACGCGGAATAGCCCAAACCTTGAGGATTTTCCTCAGGGGGTTGTAGGGCCTCTCATATGGAAGTTACAAAACTGCCGACTAGCCGATATGACATGGAAAGGTCAACCATAGAGGGTGACAGTCCCGTAGGCGAAAGTTGTGTAGTCTTCCGAGAGGTACCTGAGTAGGTCCAGTCACGTGAAACCTGGATTGAATCTGCGGGGCCCATCCCGTAAGGCTAAATACTCTCTGATGACCGATAGTGAACTCAGTAGCGCGAGTGAAAGATGAGAAGAACCCCGACAAGGGGAGGTATGTGAACCTGAAACCATGTGCCTACAAGCGGTCGGAGCCCGATTTATGGGTGACGGCGTGCCTTTTGCATAATGATCCGGCGAGTTACCGTCTGCGGCAGGTTAAGGCCTTACGGGCTGTAGCCAGAGGGAAACCGAGTCTTAATAGGGCGTTAGTCGTAGGTGGTAGACGCGAAACCACGTGATCTACCCATGAGCAGGTTGAAGCGCGGGTTATACCGCGTGGAGGACCGAACCCACTTGGGTTGAAAACCGAGGGGATGACTTGTGGGGAGGAGTGAAAGTCTAATCAAACGTGGAGATATCTCGTTCTCTCCGAAATAGCTTTTGGGCTAGCCTTGAGCCACTACGTACCGGGGGTAGAGAGACTGAATCGGTTTGGGGCCCTTCCCGGGGTACCCTGCTGGACCAAACTCCGAATACCGGTGCGACTATCTCAGGAGTCAGTCCGCGAGGGATAAGCTTCGCGGTCGAGAGGGAAACAACCCAGACCGTCTGCTAAGGTCCCCAAGAGATGCTCAGTCACTAAGGAAGTTGAATTGCCGAGACAACCAGGATGTTGGCTTAGAAGCAGCCACCATTTAAAAAGTGCGTAACAGCTTACTGGTCGAGCAATTCTGCGCCGATAATGAACGGGAGTAAGCATTTCACCGAAGCAGCGGATTCGAAAGAATGGTAGGAGAGCGCCGATCGTCAGATACGAGCCGTACCGTAAGGAGCGGTGTTGGGGCGATCGGGTGATTATGCCGGAATGAGTAACGATAAAACAGGTGAGAATCCTGTTCGCCGAAAGCCTAAGGTTTCCTGGGGAAGGCAATTCCGCCCAGGGTTAGCCGGTCCCTTAGTCGAGGCTGAAAAGCGTAGACGATGGACAGCAGGTCAATATTCCTGCGCTACGGTTGTGGACTGATGGAGGGACGGCGTTTCAAAGGTGATCGGACTGGTGGAACAGTCCGTGGGCTCTAGCAAGGTGAGGAATAGGCAAATCCGTCCTCATAAGCCAAGTTAGAGCGCTGACTCTTCGGAGGTAATCATCAGCGGGACGTCCAAGAAAAGCTTCTAAAGGTTGAAGCAACTGTAACCGTACTAAAACTGACACAGGTAGGCGAGTCGAGTAGACTAAGGCGCTCGGGAGAACGGTGGTTAAGGAACTCTGCAAAATGACCCCGTAAGTTCGCGATAAGGGGTGCCCCTGACGGTTCACGCTGTTGGGGGCCACAGAAAATCGGCTCTGGCAACTGTTTATCAAAAACACAGGACCCTGCCAACTCGCAAGAGGATGTATAGGGTCTGACGCCTGCCCGGTGCCGGTAGGTTAAGGAAGCGGGTGCAAGCTCTCGACCGAAGCCCCGGTAAACGGCGGCCGTAACTATGACGGTCCTAAGGTAGCGAAGTTCCTTGTCGGGTAAGTTCCGACCTGCATGAAAGGCGTAATGACTGGAGCACTGTCTCAACCACCGACCCGGTGAAATTGTAGTCGTGGTGAAGATGCCACGTTCCCGCAGTTAGACGGAAAGACCCCGTGAACCTTTACTGTAGGCTGATATTGGTCTGAGATATGTTTTGTGTAGGATAGGTGGGAGGCTTTGAAGTTTGCACGCCAGTGTAGATGGAGCCATCCTTGAAATACCACCCTGAATATGTTTTAGCTCTAACCTAGAATTTCTGTGAATCCAGACTAGGAACAGTGTCAGTTGGGCAGTTTGACTGGGGCGGTCTCCTCCCAAAGAGTAACGGAGGAGTGCAAAGGTACCCTCAGCCTGGTTGGTCATCAGGCATAGAGCGCAATGGTAGAAGGGTGCTTAACTGTGAGACCCATAGGTCGAACAGATACGAAAGTAGGTCATAGTGATCCGGTAGTCCCGTATGGAAGGGCTATCGCTCATCAGATAAAAGGTACTCCGGGGATAACAGGCTTATCGCATCCGAGCGTCCATAGCGGCGATGCGGTTTGGCACCTCGATGTCGGCTCATCACATCCTGGGGGTGAAGAAGCTCCCAAGGGTTCGGCTGTTCGCCGATTAAAGTGGTACGTGAGCTGGGTTCAGACCGTCGTGAGACAGGTCGGTCCCTATCTGCTGTGGGCGTACGAAACTTGAGGAGATTCTTCTTTAGTACGAGAGGATTTGGAAGGACGTTCCTCTGGTGTCCCAGTTGTCATGCCCGTGGCACGGCTGGATAGCTATGAACGGAAAGGATAAACGCTGAAAGCATCTAAGCGTGAAGCCCGCTCCAAGATTAGGTTTCGTAAGTACTTTGTACGAGAGTCCCCTGGAAGACGACCAGGTTGATAGGCCAGATGTGTAAGCTCAGCAATGGGTTCAGCTAACTGGTACTAACGGACGAAAGCTTGACCACTTATATTCAACGCTCACTCGTTGAGCAGACTTGAATCATCAAGTGCGATTCACAATAATCGAAGTTCTCGAAACATTGAACGTGTTGCCAATACGCAAACACCTCTACCCAACCAAATGAAGCCTGACTTGGCCCCCACGTCAGTCAGGCTTTTTCCGGTGACCATATGGTTGTGGAAACACCTGTTCCCATTCCGAACACAGCAGTTAAGCACAACCAGCCGATGATAGTGCCCACCAGTGCGAAAGTAGGTATCGCCGGATTCATTTACTTATGACAAAGCCCCGCTTAACCCAAGCGGGGCTTTTTTATTGGGCAATGGGGTTGTAAAACTGCTACATCACAAGTCGCAGATCATTTCCCAACCAGGGAAATCCAGAAGGAACACCCATGATGACGCCCTCGTCGTATCGCACTTCGCGAACTGGATCAAGCAACAACCCGGTAATGATCATTCTCGGCGTCATCGGCGCGATTACCGTGATCGCCTGCCTCGGCTGTGGCGGCTGCTTCCTGGGAGTTCTTGGACTGGGGGCATTCTCGGACGGTTCCGGCCTGGTCTTCATGCGCGAGATGGAGCTTGAAGTCGAAAATCAATTGAAAGATCATCCCGATGTCAAACGTGAACTCGGTGAGATCGAATCGGTCAGCGCCAACATCATGGACTCTGTCGACGCGGATGACGAGTTTGGATCGGAAGACTTCTGGTCGTTCGACGTCGAAGGAACCAAGGGGAGCGGCACGATCATCGTCGAAGCGCAAGGCCTGACCAATGACTCCGATTTCTCACAACGAATTCTCCGAACTTCCAACGGCGAATTCGACCTGGGACCAACGCCAGACTCCTACGTCCCCTTGAGCGAGACGTCTGAGTGGGATGAGATGGAATCCTCTTCATCGTCAGATTCGGAAGAATCGGACCCCGCGATGGATGCCGAAGACGGCAGTGCCTCGTAACGCCATCGCTTGTCTCGCCACCTTTGGATCAGGGGCGGTATTTTAAGTCGGCTCGAACACCAATTGCGACCTATCCTTGAATCGATTTCTGGACTGATTTTGTCCTCACTTCAAGGATTCGCCGCCCATGGCAACGTTTCTCGACTGGCAGATTGCCGCGTGCCCTAAGTGTCATCATGGGCTGGAGTTACGTGGTGATACCGTCGTATGCACCAATGCCGAGTGTCACTCGGAATTCCCGACCACCGAAGGCGTGCCGATCCTGGTCCGTGAAGACAACAGCATCTTCGATACGCAATCTTTCCTGAAAAAAGAAGACACCTTCTTTCGTTCAATCCCCAAATGGCGCGAGTGGATCAGTCACCGAATCCCCGACGTCTCCCTGAATATCAATGCGGATCGAAATGCCCAGAAGCTATTGGATCTGCTCAAAAGCCGACCAGGCCGAACCCGCGTTTTGGTCGTGGGCGGCGGAGTTGTCGGAGCAGGCCTCGGAGACGCGCTGAAGGATCTCGATATCGAATGGGTCGAGACGGATGTTTCCTGGGGGCCCCAAACCAAAGTCATTTGCGATGCCCACGACCTACCGTTTCGCGATGGCGTCTTCGATGCGGTCATCGTCCAAGCGGTTCTCGAACATGTCGTCGACCCAGCACGCTGCGTCGACGAGATCCATCGCGTGCTAAAGGATGACGGCGTCGTCTATGCCGATACACCATTCATCCAACAGGTACACGGCCGACAGTACGACTTCACTCGCTTTACCCGTTTGGGACATCGCCGGCTGTTTCGTCACTTCGAGGAAATCGACAGCGGCATCAGCTGCGGTCCCGGCGTCGCGCTGGCCTGGTCGCTGCGTTACTTCTTGCTGAGCTTCTTTTCGTCGCAGCGAATGCGGGGAGCGGTTAGCTTTGCCTCACGGATTTCCTTCTTCTGGCTGAAATATTTCGACTACTATCTCGCCAAAAAGAAACAGGCAATGGACGCCGCCTCGGCGTTTTTCTTCCTGGGTCGCAAGAGTCCCAGCATTTTGTCCGATCGAGAACTGCTATCCGACTACCAAGGCGGATTCTAGCCAGGTCCGACCGTGTGAAACACCTCGACAACCCACCACTCGATGTAGAGAAACAGTGGACTCTCGTGCCCGAGAATGAGAATCGGATAGTAGAGCCACATCACCTGGTAGAAACCATCCCAGCCGGTCGACTCCCGCAGAGAGAACGTCAGGCCGATGACTGGGCCGCTGCTTAGCACGTAGAGCAGTGGCAAGGCGAAGGCGATAACCGTCCATTTCTGCCAGGAACTGGTGTGCTGATGAGTTTCATTCATTGCTTCATCTGACTTAGCATTCGCGAAAGCAACTCCATGGGCAGTCCCACCACGTTGGTAAGGCTTCCCTCGTCGATATCGACCCAGCCGGTGCGATCTTGAATCCCAAACGCACCGGCTTTTCCTTCCCAGAGGCCGGAATCGAGGTACTCTTCGATTTCTTCGTCGGAAAGAGGGGCCATCTTTACGGTTGTTCGATCGACATCCACGATGATCTCATCCGTCGGCCGGCGCCACAGACAAATGGCGGACCACACAAAGTGATCCTGCCCGCGCAAGGCTCTTAGAATCTCGCGAGCATGGTCACGATCGGTGGGCTTGCCGAGCGGCTGACCATGAAGCTCCGCCAGCGTATCCCCGGCGAGAATGACTCCTTTTTCGACTCGGCCAGCGACGTCTTCCGCTTTTTCTCGCGCGATCCGAAGAACCGATTCCCGCGGCGTTTCGTCTAGACGAGGAGGCGTTTCCGCATGGGGGCTCGGCGTGACTACCGTAACATCGTAGCCTGCCTCTTTTAACAGGAGTTGCCGTCGAGGAGACTGACTGGCCAAAATGAGAGATTCAGCGAATTTCGCCATCATTGATTTACCGGAAAGTGCTGCGTTGGCTCCCTTGGAAGTTCTGTACGAAGATAACCACCTGATCGCCATCATGAAACCGCCAGGCCTTCCGACCATGGGAGTTCAGGAAGGAGAGCCCAGCGCGGTAACCCAGGTAAAAGCGTATCTCAAACAGAAGTACGATAAACCTGGCAACGTCTACCTGGGCGTTGTGAGTCGCTTAGATAGCATGGTGACGGGCGTATTGCTTTTTGCCAGAACTTCCAAAGCAGCGAAGCGACTGAACGAACAATTTCGTGAGCGTACAACCGAAAAGACGTATCAGGCGATTGTCTCAGGAAGTGGAGTCGTCGAAACCGGCAAGTTGACCGATTGGATTCGCAAAGACGAGAAGAATCACCGCATGATCGCTTCCCGACATCATACGGCTGGGGGCCAGAAAGCGGAACTGCTGGTCGAGGCGGTCGAAGACGTCAAATCAGGATATCGACTGACCATCCAACTCCTGACCGGTCGCAAGCATCAAATTCGCGTGCAACTGGCGAGCCGTCGCGTGCCCATTTTGGGGGACCGAAAGTACGGAAGTTCGGCTCCATTTCCAGCAGGAATCGCCCTCCATGCCGCCCAGTTGGTGATCGGACACCCGGTCAGTCAGCAAAAGCTGACGATCACGGCACCGATTCCTCCAATTTGGCACAACTTCCTTTAAAACAAAACCTTATGACGATCGCAAAGGTAAAATGACATGAACAATGTTCTGTTTTTTGGGTAATAATCAAGCGTAAAGCCTCCCCAAAAACGACCGTCGAAAGTTAAACTAGTAGTGCCTCAAGCCTCTTCAATTGATCCTTACGGTGCCCAGCTCTCAGACTAAGAAATTTCGAGATTCCGCGCTTGCCAGCGGCCTCGTGACTGCCAAACAGCTCGAGGACGCCATGAAGACGCTGCGCGAAGGCTCGCTCAAGCACGAGTTTTCTGACGAGGAACTCTCGGAGTACCTGATCAACTGCAAAATGCTGACGCAGTATCAGGCCGACCAGCTTTCCAAGGGGCTCACCAAGTTAACCCTAGGTCCCTATGTCATCACCGACTGGATCGGGCAGGGGGGGATGGGTCAGGTCTTCAAGGCCGAGCATAACTTCATGGGACGTGAAGTTGCCATTAAAGTTTTGCCGCAGCAGCGATCGACCCCAGAGTCGATCGGTCGATTTCTTCGCGAAATCCGGATGCAGGCCCAATTGGATCATGCCAACCTGGTGCGAGCTTACGATGCCGGGCAGGATGGTAACGTTCATTTTCTGGTGACTGAATATGTCCCAGGTACCGATCTTCGCCGCTTAGTCCGCGCCAAAGGACACCTCAATCAGCACCAAGGGGCAAGCATCATCTCGCAAGCCGCTCGTGGTTTGGCGTATGCCCACGAAAAGAAGCTGATCCACCGCGACGTAAAGCCCGGCAATATCCTGGTCACGCGAGACGGTACCTCGAAGGTTTCCGATCTCGGTTTGGCCGACTTCATGAACGACAACTCCGAGGAATCGAAACTCGGAAAAATCGTTGGCACCATCGATTACCTCGCCCCCGAACAGATTCGCGATCCGCACGACGTTTCGGCCAAGTGGGATATTTATTCACTGGGCTGCACTTTCTATTACGCACTGACCGGCAAAGTTCCTTTTCCTGGCGGCAACGTCAAAGATAAAGCACGCCGGCACTGCGAAGAACCACCGCTACATCCGCACCGTTTCAATCCGAGCATCGATCGGGAATTGGTCGAAATCATTGCGGAAATGATGGAGAAGGATCCGCTGCGCCGGATCGCTTCGGCCAGCGAAGTCGTGGCCCGGCTCGAGCCGTGGGCCTCGGATCATCGTGCCTCCGATTTCACTGGTCAGCCCATCAAGTCTGCCTGGCAGCCGCCACCTCCGGTTTACACCGGTTCCGAATCGGCCCGCTTGAACGATACGGAAGCCGGCTCGAACGTTTACGAGCTTTCCGAGAGTGGCTCAAGTGCTGAACAGGGAAGCCAATATTCACAGTCAACCGTCCAGGCCCTGATGGCGGATCAAGATACGAAGACCATTCGCGACTCGCGCAAGTCGGCTGTGATACCGCCTCCGATCCCTGTCATCACGCGCTACACGCGGCGTGAGAAGCAGCTGATTATGGCGCTCGTCTTCGGACTGCCAGCTTCTGCCGTGTTTGGGGCGATTGTGGCCTATGTTGCCACTGTGATCAGCCAATAGACGGCCCCTTTAACGCTGTGCGTCTTGGGCCTCTTCCAACTGCTTGGCCAGATTGCCTTCGGTCAGCAAGCTCTTATCCTGCGTCACCAGTCGCTGGCCTTTCTCGAACAGTTCGTCGATTCGGCGTTTAATCATCGGGTCGAGCTTGTTGTCCTTTAAAAACTGCCCCTTCGCCGAGCGAAGCTCGAACGCCAGTTCATTGACCGTTCTTCCCGACCGCAGTTCGGCCAGCCACTTTTCGGCGTCGTCGAGCTCGCCAAGCTCAATCTTCCGCTGCACGCGCTGGGCGAGAATCTGACGACGAGCCATCGTATCGACGAGTTGATCGCGCCATCCCTCAACGAAACCTTCGGCGAGCAAACGAGGACTGTCGTTGGGAATTCGTGCCGTTACCGCCGGATCGTGGCCGGGCACCACCGGTAGGCGGGCCAATAAATTGCCACCGCTTCGCACGTAGAGTGCCCGAACCGCGGAACGCGGGTCTTTTGTAATCTGGACATTTCCCCTGGCATCGGATGCTCCCAGCAGCGTGGGGCCTTCCGGATCTTTGGAATAGATTTCGTATCCAGCCAACGGCATCGCCTCGGTCGATTTATCGACCAACTTCAGTTCGGTTGCGTCATACGCCGGCCGGACCGCCAGAGCCAATCGTTGTGTACGAACGTTCCGCCGGCCAGGCAGCGGCTGATTGTAGCCGGAGATCATCGTTCCCTTGAGCTGCAGCCCGTCGTTCGCATCGCACCGCACATAGGTCCACGGCATGACCATGATTCCGTTTTCGGAAACCAGGTTGCCTTGGCGATCGTTTCGCCGCAGGATCGGCTGCATCGCTTCGCCCACACCGACGTTTCCTGGAAGAAGACCAGGATAGGTGGCTTCCGAAGACGCGAGTGCTGGCAGTTTCTTCCAGTCGACGTCTTCCACCGGCTGGGCAAAAGCGATTGACTCGTTTCGTCGTCGCTCACGCGTCTGGATTTCTTCTTCGACCAATGTGGTTGCTTTGAGAGCCAAAGCCACGTCGGGCTTTTGGACATCGGTTATCTTCGCCAGCGCCGAGAACTTTTCGTAAGCGATTCGCAAGATGGCTGTTGATAGCAGCGATCGTTGGCGGACGGAAGTTCGATGGACGCTTCCCCACGATCTGGTGAGCGTGTCGAACTCACGAAACGTGATCGCCCAGTCGCCATCATGCTCAATGGAAATCAACTGAATTCGATCGTAATCGTCGGCCCGAAAATCACGACTTTCCAGGCGAGCGACGAACGAAGATGAGGCAACCTCGCTGGCAAACCACCGCGCAAGGGGCATCGGGGCACGCTGCATGTCGGCCAGCAAGACCGCTCCGCTGGTCGCATATCGCTTATCGTTGAGGTCACGGGTGAAATGCGTGAAAAACGCATCGTCCAGGTGACTATCGGGCTTGGTCTCGATCCAGACCAACGTCCGATACGGAGCAATCTCCCAAGGCAAATGCTCGGCTGCGTGGGCAAACGTCGGCCCCAAGAGCAGCACCAGGCATGCTCCCCAAAGCCATCGAAATGAATTTTGCCGTATCGTCATAGATGGAAAATCAATTCTTAGCAACATCCCAAGCGGGAGCGAGGTCCCAACGTTCAACCTGCTGAAACAAAGTCATCGGTTGATACCCAACACCACCGAGCGAGCGTCGGTAGACAAAATGATCTTGAAGTTGAAACAGTGGCACGATCAGCAAATCATCGTGAGCCAGTCGATGCAGCGACCAAAACCGCTCGCGAACTTCCTGCCAGTTCTGGGATTGTCCCAATTGTCTCAGAGCCAATTGAAAGTATTGCGTCTGATGGACATTGGGGATGTAACGGTCAAACATCCGCGGAACGTCGACCAGCGGTTCGGCGATTTGTACCTCGACGTAAAGCAGATCGACTTCGACGGCCGCCGGATCGGTCACTTCGGGACTTACCGTTTTCAGTTCACAGGGAAGTCCCAAGCGTTTGAAATACTGCACGATTGCCAGGCATGTTTGCCGGGAAACTTCGGAATCAGGATGACCAATGACCAGCTTCGATAACGGAATCAATGCCTGGTTGGCCGCTTCAGCATCTTCCCGCAACTTGATTTCGGCCAGCTTTTGCAGCGCGATGCTCATCTGCGGTTCGTAGCTGCGTGGGGCGATCGAAAGGTCATACCCGTAGGAAACGGGATCGTCGGGGCTCACGCCGCTGGGAATCGGTGCACTCACCAGGCGGCACCCGTCCAATTCTTTTCCTCCCAAAAGACGAGACTGCAGAATCTCTTGCCGATTGATTCCGTACAACAAGCCGCGGCGAAAGTCACGATTCTTGAGATAAGGGTTGTTCAAATTCGGCACTAAGACATGCAAGGTCGGGGCGCGATAGTGGTCGACGACCAGATCTTCGGGGGACTCAACCGTCAGCCGAGCCGCCGTGGCGGGATCCAACCGGTCGACCATGTGTACCTCGCCGGCTTGCAGGGCAAGCATCGCATCGGCCGTCGTTGGATAGGGCAAAAGCTGAATCTCACTGGGAGGGCGACTGGCCGCGAGAGTCGACTCCTTCTCTGGGACATAGCTCTGCCCCTCTTCCTTCATCTTCAATGGACGATAGGGACCGTTAGGGGGAATCGGGAACTGGGAGACGTCTCCCTTGCGAGGCACAAGGCCCAACAGCGCCTCGGGACGGACGTGCGGCAATCGCAACGTCAGGTCGACCTGCCGGATTTCGCGGACGGCCATCTTCTCTATCAACGGCGTCAGCCCCGCCAAGATTTCATCCTGCTGCGAGGCTGGGTCCTGAAACTGACGCGACAAGTCAAACCCGGTGACTGGCGTCAGTCGATCGCGCAGCACGATCGACAATTCAAATCGATCGACCGGCCGAACGACCGTTCCGAAGGGAGAAGCATATTCACCCCCTTCAGGCCCGTACCCGACGATCTCAGTGAGATCGCGATAGATGAGTCGCTTATTGCGTCGGCCGCTCCAGGTCAACGTTCCATGGGGCGGCAAGGCCTCGCCCGCGGCTAACGTGGCGATCCTTACCTGAGGGTAGAGCCGAACCAATTCCGCGAGTCGCTCTTTCCCGGAGGGGATCGTCGGATCAATCGCTAGTGCCAAGTTGGTTGCTTCCAAAGCGGCCCGGTAATCCTGCTTGGCGATCTGCTGCTTGGCACGATCCATTTGTTGTTGAGAACGCCGGGCCAGGTCATCGCGCCATTGGCGGATGCTGTCGGCAAACTTGTCGCCATAGACCTTCTCGAATCGCTCGATCAACATTCGAGCCGATTGCCACTGGCGATCGTCGATCTCTTTTTGCACCAAACGCAAACCGACGCTTTCAATCGATTTGTCGATTCCTGACTTGTTCGGGAACTTGCGTTTTGCTTCTTCGAGCATGCCCAACGCCTCGTCGAGTGCGCCGGCCTGAAATCGCTCTAAGGCGTTCTGCACCAGAAGTTCTTCCAGCAGTCGATCGACGCCTGGATAATTGGAATACTCCGCGTTGAGTCGTTGCAGATACCGAAATGCGAGATCGAAGTCCTTTTCACTGAGATTCTTCTTCGCTTCGTCGATCAACAACTTGGGAAAAGGCTGATATAACACGACACCGCGCCAGGCGATCTGGAATTTACGCCCTGGCATATCGACCAGTTCCACCGTGATCTGTCCACTGCGCTCTGACGCCCCGCCACGAAACTCTGGTTCATGGATTGGCTTGATACGCAGCGGTTTACCATCCTTCGACGACACCACGGTAACCAGGTCGTACGGCTCGCGTTCGAAAAGCGGCTTGGTCATCTCGACGGGAATCGGCTTCTCGTCCGCCTGCTCTTCCTCTTGCGCTACAAGCGGTGCAAACATGGCCAGCACGAGAAGGATTGCCAAAGTGAAATAGGGATGGCGGATAGCATGCATCATTGGGCCAGTCCTTCCAGCGCAATGCCATGCAGCGTGCCGTCGTATCCGGGCACCCAAAGCTGTCCGTCAAAGTACGACAGGCCGTCCGTTAGAGGCTCTCCGACGTTGAACTCGGTGACCATCTCGCCAGTGGCTTCATCAATCAACCATACCTGCCCTTGGGTAAAAGAAAGGGCCAACATTTTATTCACTGGCACCGGACCGCTGGCGATCGATTGCCCCTTCAAAGGGCACTTCCAGCCGACCGAGAAATCATCCCGAATCGCAATCAATCCATCCTCGGCGGTCGCGCAGTAAACACGACCATTTACCGATTGAGGCGACATGACGACGTCGCCCGTGATAGCGATCGGATCTTGTTCGGCCATTTCCGGCAACTGAAAGATTCGCAGCACGTCTTGTTCTGCTTTACTTCCGACTCCCACCAGCATGAGCCCGGCGACCGCCAACTGGCCTGACAACGATTCGGTCAACTTGACTTGATCCAATGCCGTCAGGTGAGGCTCGGGGCTGGTCTCGACCGCCAGACGAAACAGTCGCGAGCGTTGATCGCTGATGATGACCGATGGGGTCGAGCCCTCGGCGACGGCTGGATTCGACCAGGCGATTGCCTCGCCGAACGCCAGTTCCGGCTGAAAAGGCTGGATGTCGGCCGCTCCCGACTTGGCATCGACTACCAGGATTTGCCCGAACTTGGTAGGAATCAAAACATAGTCGTTCCACGCTCTTGGACGAGTGGCCCGGGCGGTCGCAGGAACTTCCCAGGCAACGACTCGCGCGATCGCCTTTCCGTCGCGCATGCTGACCATCATCGAGCGGTTTTCGCCGTCAGGGGGAAAGAATACCTGGTTCGCGTCATCCAACTTTTGTCCACTGCCAAATTGATACGGCTTGGTCGTGACATCCAACTTGGACTGTGGCTGATCGAGAATCTCAACACTCCCCATCCCAAGTTTGGGGAGCGGATAAATGGCCCCACGCGTCGTCGCGACCATGGGGGAACTGGCCCCTTTCAGCGTAAACGCCCGTCCTGCGGTCGGCGCCCCGATGGTCGTTTGCCAGATATCTTCGAGCTTATTGGATTGGATGCGTTGGGCCTCAATCACGTAGCCATCGGCACCTGTACTTCGTCGTGCGTGAATGATCTTGTCGCCGCGGACCAGGGGCCTGGCCACAAAAGTATCGCCGTCGTGATCGACCATCTTCCGCACCACCGAACCTCGTGAGAGCTGCATTACGTAGCGAGTCATGCGGCGATCACAGACCCACAGGTCACCGCGACTGACGGCCGCATAACCGAGGATCGGCTCGGAACTGTCTGCCTTGGTCGCGGCCACGAGTCGCACGGGGACGTCCTTCGCTGCCGTATTCACTTCGTAGACTAGCACTTCTCCTCGATCGTTCGTCGCCACCAGACGGGCATCGGCGATGATCGGCGTTACCAGTACCTGACCGGCTTGCCGAACGACGTCTTGCGTGAGTTTGGCCCCACTTCCACCAGCATCGACGCTGTAGAGATGCAGGAAGCTATACTCGAGCCCCGCGTTCTCAAAGAGAAACAACTGCCGCAGCGTGCCGGTCGGTTCGACCGAGATCGTTCCGACCTCGTGGCCAACCGGAATGACCTCGCCGCAGATGAGATTGTCTGGCGAAAGGACATACACATTGGAATGCTCGGCCACGGCGTAAACGCCAGCAACGTCATCCAACATACCCAGGGGTGCCGAGATCTCTTGCGGTAATTGAACGGCGGCAATCACCGCGCCTGATTCGCGAGCGATCTTCCACACTTTGCCGTTACGCTCCGCCAAAAGTACCGAATTCTCGAACACCTTGGGGCGGAACAATCGGCTCTCGAACTTCTGCGTCCAGAGGACTTCGCCGGTTCGCTGGTCGATTGCCAGCAACTGATTCTCTTGCGTGTCGATCAGTGCGGCGACCGTCCTACCCGCGTCGCCCGTCCAGGAGACGGCCTGGGCATTGTCATCGATGCCCACATATCGTCGCCAAAGGAGTTTCCCCGAGTCGACTTCGATCGCGTAAGCCGTTCCATCAAGACGGAAGACGGCGGTCTCACTACCGGGCGATGCCGGCAAGACAGGCTCTCGTTGAACCAAGGTCACGGCCGATAGCAAGTTCATGCCGCTTTCATCCTCGGTAATCGGCGCCGGGAAATCGTCGAGCGGGATCACCTGGTCGACCAACTTCCGGGCAGACTCCGAGACGGCGGCAATCAAACTTTCATCGGTGCGAAGTCCGGGATAGGCATCGACCAGCGAGCGGCGCAACTGATACACCTCCTGAAAATTCCCGTCTGCCGTGCTTTGCTGAATCTTGGCCAGCGTTTCATTCTTGGCCTGATCACGATCGATCTCACGGCGAACACGGACCAGGTTCATCTCGATCGTTTCGATCCGCGACTGCTGAGCCTCACGAAGCGAAGTTGGCAGGTAGGTTGGATCGTTGACTAATGCCATCGCGGCACTTGCCAGATCGGACTGCCGCTGCTTCTCGTCGACGCTCGCGGACTGCTGGGCCCGTTGCGTTAAGCCGGACGCGATTTCCGGCAGAATCGTCGCCAATTCGGGGCGTGCTTCGTCAAATGCCGGGGACTGGTCAATCTCTGGCAGTACCTCCTGCGTCGTCTTCAGGGCCAGTTCCCAATCACTGCCCCCTTCGACCATGTTCCACAAAACGGCCATTCCCAGACGAACTTCGGCCAGTGGGGTGCTAGGGTGATTGGGAAAGCGACGAATGAATTTATCATACTCGGCACCCGCTTGGATGTACGATCCACTGCGATAGCTTTTCTCGGCAGCTTGAAACATGTCGTCGCCGCTATCGAATGCGAGCCAGAAATAGAGCAGCCCACCAACCAAGAGCAACAAAATGAGACTGCCGCCACCAAACAGAAGCAGGGGAGAGTCCCACGGATTGGCTCGGCTTGTTTTCTTTTTGTGAGCGGACGCCTTCCCCTTTGCGCCGCCTGTGAAGGGATCGACTTCCTCGGTATCGCTCGAAAACCCGTCGACCCCGCCTAACCCCAGCGGATCGACGTCGGCGACGTCTTCTTCGCTGGGCATATCGTCGAGCGCCACGATATCATCGGCGTCGGTCTCGACGATTTCTTCTTTGACCGGGGCAGCGTCCATCCATTTCTGCTGGGCACGGCGGCGGGCTTCGCTGACGGGAACCGATTCGGCGGTCATCCCAGAACGCGCCTCAGCGAGCAGTTTCTTCGCCTGGTACTTCGTCAGCCGTTGCCGATCGAGTAAGAAATGCACCAACTCTTCGATCGTGACGTCGAGTTGCCCACTATTCAACTGACGACGAATGGCAGCGATTTGATTATCGGCCATGTAGTCGTGGGCTTCGATCAGGTCGATGAATTCCGAAATGTTCATCGTGGCTATTTTCTCTGCTAGTGAACGAATCAGTTGGGTTCGGAGTGGCTACCGAGTCGTCATAAGTCTTCCTCGGTCGACATCAACCGAATCGAGTCAACGCCGGCATCCGCCCCAGCGTCGAGCGCGGTCACCACTTTCTCGTGCAAGGCCTCGACATGAGCAATCACCAGAAGCGTGCGTGGCGGCTGCGATGGATTCGAGGCCCGGGCTTCGCGGATCTGTCGATATAGCTCTTGCTCGCTCGGTGCTTCGCGTTCCTGATCCCAGGCCGCGCACCCGACGTAGTAGGTGTTGAACGAATCGATTCGGACCAAGATATTGTCCGGGTCCTCCTCGGGGTCTTCCTCCTGCTGCGAGACGGCACTGGGGGCGTTGTCTTTCGGAGCAGGCACCTCCAACGACTTTTGAATCTGAAACGACGCCGTCACCATGAAAAAGATCAGCAACAGGAAGGTGACGTCGACCATCGGCGTAAGATCGAGTTCTCCGTCCTCACGTTCGCGGTGCGACACGAACTTGACCGGCTGTTCCTGGGCGACCACGTTCTCCGATTCACGCGGTTTGGGTTGCTGCGGCTCGATCACATCCTCGGCGGTCAACTCGAGCAGTTCTTCGTCGTGCGAATCACTCAAGCGCGCCGGCTTGGGCACCTCCAGCCGCGTATCGCAGTTCGAGCAATACGTCGTCCCGCCAATCATGTCGACACTAGCCGACAGAAGGTCGCTACAGGCGGGGCATCGAAATCGGAATACGCCGGTACTCACTCTTTCTCCTGTACCCCTAGGTAAAGACGTTCGACCGTACCGACCACACCGCTGCGGGTCGCGGCGAGTGCGACCCGCTCGACTTCACCGTAGGGCACCTTGCCGTCAGCTTTGATCAGCAAGTGCCGTTTGGGGACGCCACTTTCCGTGGTTCCGGCGAAGCTTCGTTCGACGTACTGGGTGATCTCTTCTTCCTGGCGATTCAAATCGGTTTCTTCTACCCTGGCTTCTGGCGTGATGCCGTCCCCGAGGTAAACGACCGCTCGCCCTTCGGCTTCATTCGCGGTCATCGTGATGACGGCAGATTCGAGCGAAGAAACGGTCGTGCCGTGTTTCGCTTGCGGCATTTGAGCCGCCGTTTGCTTCTGAAGATTGGAAGTCACGATGAAGAAAATCAACAACAAAAAAGTGATGTCGATCATGGGTGTGATATCGAGATCACCTTGTTGCGGCCGCTTGCGGGCCGGCATGATCTCGCCTTCCTCGATTTCAATCAGTTCGTTCGACATGGCCGTTTTCGCTTACGAATCCGAGGTGCTTACCGGGTGGATTTCTTCCAGTTCGTGCATCGCTTCGGTGGCAATCGCTTCTCGCAAACTGCCCATGAAACGCGTCAGTCCGACGGCGACCAGGTCTTCCATCTTGCGAATGCGGATGTTGACGCTGTTCAAGCAGAAGGTCAAAGGAATCGCGATCACCAGCCCAAGTGCGGTGGTAATCAGAGCCAGGCTGATATCGTTGGCCATCGCGGCTGCGTCCACATTCTCTCCGCCAGCTGACAACTTAGCGAAGGCCCCCATCATACCGGTCACCGTACCCAACAGCCCCACCATCGGCGCTCCCTTGATCACCGTGTTGACCCAACTGATGCGGTGATCGAGGTCGGCCAGCACGTCGCGCTGAAAGCGTTCGACGACAAGCTGTTTCACCTGCGAGTAGCCGATCTCGCGATTTTCGATCGCCAGGTAGGCAAGCTGGGGCAGGGCACGCGGATCCGATTCGCAGATCTCACTCGCTTCCGTAAAGTCGCCCCGTTCCAGTGGCTCTTCGACGGCATCCAGAAATGCGTCTTGCTGGGCTTCGTTGCGGAATCGTTTCTGGGCAACGCGGGCCCAAATCATTGACACACAGTACATGCCCCATAAAGCAATCAGGGCCAAGGCTCCGTACATCGACGTCGCAAAGATTTGGGTAAGTCCAGTAATGTCCATGTTCAATTCCGCTGATTTCGCTTTAGGCTATCTCGTACTGCGTTGTGACTGACGCATGACATAAAACTCGTATCCGTCCGAAGTCGGACGGATGCCGAAAATCGTTTTTCGAATCGTATGCAGGGGGCGATCCCCCATATATTGCTGCTCGACGAAGGCCAGCAAGTTTTCTGTTTCCGGAGGATAAAACTGCATCGGAATTCGGCCCCTCGTGTTGACGCCTGCTCGCTTAAGCAGTTCCAAGTCGGCTTCGCGGAGCGACCCTGATTTCCAGGTGAAGTAGAGTCGATCTTCCTGCTTACCTGAGGCCGTTCGCCGCTTGGGAGTTCCCGAGGTGAAGTTCGATGCATAGTCGATCGTTTGTACGCCGCCGCCGGCGGTTCCCAGTTCAATGCCGAAATAATCGAGCTGTTTGGCGTAGGTCTGCAAATCCGAACCGGCGAACTCGATTTGCCAGCGTCCCCAGCGGGGAACGATATCGGGAGCGTTCCCCTCCGGGCCGAGCGGACGACTATCGCCTTGTCCGCTGCCGCCATCGGTCGTTTGCGCCGCGCCGTCGACGTTTTCCAGGGCTGCCTGCTGCGACGTCACGGCATCGGTGACGGCCTCGTAATTTGCTTCGATTTGCGGCTCAAGAACTTCCTCCAGTTCCTCCAGCCCGGGGGCTTCCAGATCCTGGGCAACCCCCAAAGCATGATCGCCGCGGCCTGGCGATGGCTCGATGATCACCGGGATCGAGACATTCGTTTCCCAGTTTTGCGTCGTCAGGTAAATGACAAACAGAACGCCAACGCCGGCACCGACGATGATCAACACGGCCACCAACAAACCCGAAACCTGATCGAACGCGGAAACCTTGGCTAGGTCAGCGTGAACCGGTTTCTGCTTGCTCTTGTTGTGAGGTGCGATCGACGCCATGGTCCAGGCAATTATCTCTTCAAGGATTCAGCTCTAGGGTTCGATAAACCGGGCATCAGGCCGGAGCGAGCGATACCAGTCTTTCCACTTCTTGATGGCCAACTCGCGCTCGGGCGGAGTTGGATTTGCCGGCAATTGGAAGCCATCAATCTTGCGACTGATGAATCGCAACGTGTCGCGGGCCTCGACCGCAATACGGGGATCCGGGTCGGACAGCGCGAAGATGAGATACGGCACGCTGTCGAAATCCTTCGTGTCACGAATGGTACGAATGGCCATCCGCCGCGCCGCATAACTCCCTCGGCGAAGCTTTCCTCTTACGGCCTGCAGCGCGATTTCACGCTCAACACCGGTTAAATTCAGATCGAACGTGATGTCCATATCGACCAGATTGTCAAGTGCGCCGTCGTCGGACTTGAGAAGCTCTAGAAACCGATCCGTCTCCGGAACTTCCTTTACGTTGATGACTTTGCCGTCGCGAAGTTCAGCCTCGGCTAAATCGTCTGGCAGCCCCCGGCCGCCGGCCAACAGGCCGTTGTCAAAGGTTTTGACATGCTTCTTGATCGTCTCCTGCGTTCCACGGACGAGGAACAAGACGGCAAACGCGGTACCCACTGCCATCCCTTCATCGTTGGCTTCGACACTGCCGTCTTTGCCTTGCTTCTTCTTAACGAACTCGTACCCGGCGGTGTACCATTGCGGGTTGGGGTCGGGCCGTCCCTGGTCTAGTTCCTGAAAGGCCTTGAACCGTTCCATCGCGTACAGGAAATAAAACGGCCAACGTGTGCCGTCGACCTTCGCGTTCTGCTCCATCCATTGATTGCCGAGTTCTTTCACCGACTGAAGCGCCTGGCGATCGACAAGTGCTCTCGCTCTTCTCATCGTCTCACTGCGTGGGTCCTGGGTGACCTCGACGAACTCCGCTGGAAGGGCATCCCCCGCTTTGTTACGACGGTTACTCAGATCGAGCGCGTCGGCGGAGACGTACAAGGAACAAAGCCCAGCCGTCGACAGACTAGGCCGCACGTCGCTTTGTTTGACGCGGGGCTTTCCTCGTGGCGAAATATTTCCCTGATACCCAAATCCGCCCGACGGGTCTTGTACGGACATGATGAAGTTGGTTAAGCCAGCAACGTGTTCCAGAGGAACTTCAAAGCGGTTTTCGTGGGCCAGCCAGAGCCCAAGCGCCGCATACTGCGTCATCGAGTTATCGCCTGTATCCCGCTCGGCATAGCCAAATCCACCATGGGGGCGTTGGTTCTTGATGAAGAAGGCAACAAGATTTTGAATCTCTCGGTTGTACTCGTATGGATCTAACTCGCAGAGAAATATGAGTGCCAGACCGGCATCGTAGACGACGTCGTGTTTGTATTCGGGTACCTTCTCGGCGAACTTCTTACACGCTTCGATCGCATTGCGGATCTTGGGATGATCTTTTGGCGTGCCAGACTTCATGAGGGCCAGGGCAATGACAGACTTTCCTCCGACCCGGTTATGTGTTCCGGAGGAAGCAAGGTACGCATTAGCCGCTTTGACCACCTTTTGGACTTCCGGTGATTCCGGTGTCAGTGCATGGACATGCTGAACCGCACTCACAACGAGCCCTAAAGCTACGAAGCAGCACACGAATACCGACCGCGTTGGTTTCGCTGGCTGAGACATCTGATGGTTGTTCTGTTCCTGAGAAGAGTTGCGCATAGCTTCTACCCGGAACCATTGGTGAAGTTAACCGTGTCCGCGACGCCGGTGACCAATAGAAAAAGCCGAGAAGAGATGCCACGCGGGGATGTTATCCCCCTCAAAAGAGCCAACGCAGATCGTACGTAACTCTTAATCAGCATGGTCGTTAAAGCTAGGAGTGTTGCTTCCACTTGTCAAGCAAGTGTTCAAATTTCCCATGAATTGGAAAATTTGTGGCATTGGCCGATCGAGCATTCCTACCGAGTTCGATGTTGAAGATTTCGCGAAAGCGAACCCAACCGTCTTTTAGTCGGTCCCAATTGAGGCTATGTCGCCCCCCAGTTGACAACACTTGGCCTGATATCTAGACTTAGCTCCTTCCTAGCGAGGTCAGATAGCTCAGTTGGTAGAGCAATGGACTGAAAATCCATGTGTCGCCGGTTCGATCCCGGCTCTGACCACTTTCCGACAGGTTTTCACAACTTGGGTTTGAGCACAAAAAAAGGCTCTTGGGATGAATGATTCCAAGAGCCTTTTGCGTTTCTTGCGTAAACCGCAAGTCCCTACAGGGCAATGGCTTAGACCATTTCCTTGAGGTTCTTGAGAGGACGAACCTTGACCTTGGTCGAGGCCGGCTTGGCCGGAACGTCCATCAGTTCACCTGGCTTGAAAGGATTCGGCACACCCTTCTTGGCCGGACGAGCCGGGACCTTCTTCTTTTCGATCTTCACGATGCCAGGGATGGCGATAGCGCCAGCACCGCTACGACCCAAGGCCTTGCCGATTTCCGAGGACAGCGCGTCCATGACCGCACTGACGTCCTTCTTCGCAATGCCCGTCGATTCTGCGATGTTGGTCAGCAGTTGGGTCTTGGTGAGGGGTTTCTTGACGGTTGCAGCTGCAGCTTTCTTTGCCATGGGGTTTCCCTACTAGAAAGGCTATCCAATGTAAAAATGGGTCACAAAAGTCCGATTTCCGGAACGCGTCGATTAAAGAAGTTTGCCACGGTTTTTCAAGACAGCCAAACGCAAAAACCCCCTTTTTCCCGGGAAATAGTAAGAAAATTGCCGGAAAAAAGCCCGTTGGCCCCGGTTTCGGGCCATTTCCAGCCCTTTTTTGCCCCTCGTTTGGGCTCTGCCACCGGCGATTCAGACCCATTTAACCGGGGTTTTCTCAAACGCCAACGGCTCGCCAATCGTCTATATGCTTGTCACAGAAGCGCGGCAGGCGTGAAAATCTGGACTGCCGGACGGCAATTTCTCTGGGCAAGATTACCAAAACTTGTTTTCCTGGGTGAAACTGGAATAGAGTACTATTGGGCAAAGCCAGAGAAAGCACGGCTGGATGGCCGCGGCTCGGTGGTATTCCCCCTTCAACGGAAATGCAGGGCACGTTCATGATTTGGAACTCAAATCCTCTTCTGGCTGGTGGTGCAAACCGCCTCCAAGTCTTCCATAAATTCCCGGTTATCGCTCTGATGATCGCCGGTTGCCTGATTCCCTGCGTTGCCGCCGCCCAAGACGAACAGTCCGACCTGGAGTCCTCGTTCTTCCTGCCGATTCCAAGAGAAGCCCGTTTACGGCTCGATCGCATCGAAGAGGCCTCGAATGACCAGCGCTGGACCGATGCGGCCCAAGACCTGATCGCACTGCTGGCTGGTGAAAATGCCGAGGACTTCCTCGTCCCGCTGGATGACGGGAAAGAGACCACCTCCAACAGCGTGAAGTCGACTACCTTACAACTCGTCCAAAAACTTCCTCCGAGCGTTCTCGATGCGTATCAGTTGTTGGTCGGTACCGAGCCGGACGCACTGCTTCAGCAGGCTCTGATCGAGAACGACCAGCGGAAACTGTCAGAAGTCGCGCGGCGATTTCTTTTCACGGAAGCCGGCGAGAAGGCCGCCATTATTCTCGCTCGCAAATCGATGGATGCTCGTCAATGGGAGGGAGCGCTCTTGGATTTGCGGCGTCTCGACTACAAACCGCAGCAATCGCGCAAGTACCAGAGCGAAACGGACCTGATGCGGGCAATCTGCCTGGCGGAAGTCGGCCGACAGGATGAAGCGAAGGCGATCATCCTTCGACTGAAAGATGACAAGGCACTCGATCGATTGCTTCCCAGCCTGAAAATCGTCGGCAGCACTCCTCCCGAGAAGATCCTCGCACAACTCGCCCAGGCTGAAGCGAACAACGAGCACCCACCGTATGCCTGGAAGATGTTCCAGGGGTCCGAAACGCGGACGGCTCCTTCGCGCGGCAGCGAACCGCTGCAAGAGGTGCAGTGGAATGCCCGCATGGCACAGAGCCGGCAGCAACAAGACGACATTCGCGGTTCGATGCAGCGTTTCCAGGACAATCGCGTCCCTGTGTTTCCTGCGATTCACCCGGTGATTGTCTCGAATCAGGTCATCTTCCGTACACCATCTGGCTTGCTGGCGACCGACATCAAGAGCGGCAAGGTGCTCTGGAAGTTCCCGTGGGATAATCTCGACCTCGATCTTTCCGACCAAGAGTCCGATCTGCTGAGCAACATCTTTCCAGCATTGGGACGCGAATTTGAACGGGCTATCTGGGCCGACGCTCGCTCGGGGCATTTGTCTTCCGACGGAAAACGTTTGTTCTACGTACATGACGAGCGGCCGCCAGGCGATGACCTGGGAGCGCTTCTGGCCAGTGGTGGACTCCGCAGCACTGGCGGTCTGTTTGCCGGTCAAGAGAATCACTTGTACTGCTTCGATATCGCTCGCGAAGGTGCCATCCTCTGGCAACTCGGGGGTGCGACATCCGACGAAGATCAAGCCAAGAACCAGCTTTCCGAAGCTCGCTTCCTCGGTCCGCCGCTCCCCATCGGCAAAGACCTGTTCGTGCTGGCCGGCATCATCGACGAGATTCGCCTGCTTTGCATCGATGCTGATTCAGGCCACATCAATTGGTCGCAGCAACTGGCCCGCCAAACGAGTGCCAGTCCGACTGAACTACTCGAGTCGTACCTGCAGGCCGCCACTCCTTCGCACAAGGGTGGCATCCTGGTTTGTCCGACCAACTCTGGCTCCATCGTCGCGGTCGACCTTTCCAACCAGGCGCTTTTGTGGGGTTTTCAATACAAAGAGCCTGACCGTAATCGACCTGGTCGGCGTGTTTCCAGCCGCGACCAAGGCGGGGACTTCATGGCGCTGGCCGATCGCTGGAACGACGGTACGCCTCTATTACATCAAGGGAAAGTCCTTGTCACTCCGACCGATTCCGATTTCCTTTATTGCTTGGATCTTTTGACCGGCGAGAAGCTTTGGGAACGTCCGAGACGCGATAATGTGGCGCTCGCAACCGTCGAAGGAAACCTGGCCCTGGTGATCGGCAAGACTTCCGTCACCGGCGTGAATATCGAGAACGGCGAACCAGCCTGGAAACCAGAAGAAACCGAATTGCCTGAGCAGTCTTTGCCCAGCGGCTATGGCTTCCGGCTTGACGGCAAGTACTATCTGCCGACCACCAAGAACGAGATCATTCCGATTCACCTGGCTGACGGAAAGCTAGAGACTCCGATCGATGCGGTTGGCGAACTGGGGAACCTCGTTTGTTACAAAGATTACGTCATCTCGGTTAGCCCGGAATTCGTCACGGCTTACAAGCAAATCGATGCCCTTCGTCGTGAAGTCACTGATCGTCTTGCCAAGGATGCCAACGACGCCGAGGCACTGCGGATGCTTGGGAAACTACAAAAACACGATGGAGACCTATCCGGAGCACTTGCGTCGCTGCAGCGTTCGATGGATATCGAAGCCAACGACGAGACACGCACCCAGTTAGTCGCCACAGGCCTCGCGGCACTGGGGCAAGATTTTTCGAAGTTCCGCGACGTGGTCGAGGAAATGGAGCGACTGGTGAACTCGCTCGACGAGAAAATGGCCTTGGCACGTCTAACTGCCAGAGGACTGCATGCCGAAGGAAAGCACGACGAAGCGCTTAAACGCTACTTCGCTTTTCTGGATCTGACCGACGAGTATTTGTCATCGCAGGTCGTTCCTACTGAAATGTTGATTCACGATTTCGATCCCGATGTCGAAGTCAGTGCCGATCGATGGGCACGCGGAAAAATCAGCCAGCTTCATGATGCGATGACCGCGGAGGAGCAAGCTCAAGCGGACAAGGCCGTCCAAGAGCGACTCGACAGGATCGTGGCTGCTGAGAACGCCGACGGCAAGGAACTCGCACGATTCGTCAATCGCTTCCCCCGCTTTCCCGCGGCCAGACAGGCACGCGTTGAACTGGCGAATATCCTGCTGGACAAAGGGCTCATCCTGCAGGGGGAAAGCGTCCTCCGCGGCTTGATGAGCGAAGACGTCCCGCCAGAAGAGATGGGCCCCCTGGTATTCAAGCTGGCAACCGGGCTGAAGAAGTCAGGCCTCGAGAATGAGTCGGCCCAGTGGTTCCAAGAAATCTCTAGCAATTACAGCAACGTCGCCGTCGACGGCAAGCGAACCGGTCGCCAGGTAGCCGCTCTCGAGCAGTGGAATCCCGTCGCCGCGGCGATCGTCCGCGAGAAGAGCATCTGGCCCTATTCCGCGGCAACCGCGGAAGTCGAGCAGCATCCCAGCCAAGGCTTTAGTCGTGTCGACTATCCGATCCGCCTGAAAGAAGCCAACAAGATCGCACCGACCGACTATTCGCTTCTGCTCGATAGCGACGCCAACCTGGTGATCGTTCGCGACTCGTTCGGCAGCCCGATCGTGCGGATTCCATTTACGACGCAGAGCGGCCGCAAGCTGTATCAGCCTCAAATCGGTGCGCTGCACGCCCAGCAGTTCGGGCACCTTTTGATCATGTCGCTCGGTAGCGAACTTCAGGCATTCAACATGATGCCCAACCTTCCGAGCGAAGACTCGTCACGGCTGATCTGGAGTACTGACCTGCAAAACGGCGTGGCCGGATCGAACCGCCGCACCCGTGAGTTCGACGTCTACACCAAGAAGTCGAACCCGTTTGCCGAGATGCAGCGCACAGCCCGCGACGTCACGACGCACAAACCGATCGGCCAGTTTGCCGGCAACCACGAATTGATCTGCTACCAGATCGGCTCGCGCATCATCTGCCGCGATCCGATCTCCGGTGGCATCTACTGGGAACGGGACGGAGCCGATCTCGGGTGCGAACTGGTCGTCACGGAAAAGCATGTCATTGCCATCCCGGAAGACGAAGATCACGAGCGGGGCGAGCTTGGCGCGACCGTCAAAGCCCTGGTTCTGTCGGCCGACAATGGCGAACTGCTCAATACGGTTGAGCTTCCCAGCTCCGATCGAATCTGGACGGTTCGCGAGGGTGTGGTCGTCTCGTGGCATACCAAGGAGATGGATCAGTCGCCGAGCCTATCAGGCTACGACGCCGCCACCGGCAAGCTTCTGTGGACCAAAAGCTACGAAGCCACCAGCGTAACCAAGGGAGTTCTCTTGCGCCGAAAACCATGGCTGGCGACCCTCGATAAATTCGGCCAGTTGCAAATCGTCAACATCCCCGATGGCAAGATCGTTCACCAGAAGACTCTTCCACGCGATGGTGAAGCAATTCAGCTGAAGGTGGTCGAGTCGGATGATCAGTTCCTGTTGGCGGTCTACCGCGACATCAACCCGCGGCCGCATTTCCGCAGTATCCCTTACGACAACAGCGAAACGCTTTTGCGAGGAGAAATTTATGCCATCAACACCGACTCGGGCGAAATGGTTTGGGAAAGCCCGGCCCTGGTGCACGATAACTACCTGCTAGAGGACTTCCAATCGAGCGGCTTGCCGGTGATCGCGTTGGTGGCTCGGCTGCATCGCCCGGATGCCCGGACGCCCCAGATGAATTCGGCACTGGAAGTCTTGCTGCTGGATAAGCGGGACGGACGTCTCCTTTTCCGAAGGGAATTTAGCGAATTGAGCGTTACTTTTTCCTTGTCAGGCGATCCGAGCGACAAGAGCATCCAGCTTCAACTGGCGGCCCTGGAAGTAAAATTGAAATTTGACCCAGACCAACCTCCTGTTCCGGCCCCACCGGCAGCTACCGAAATCGACTTTTCCTACCCCCCATCGTCAGCAAAGGCATCGCCCTAGGGCTTGCCTCACGCCTTCGGGCTACCGCTATTTATGTTGTGAAATCGCGCATAACAAGTTACGATAAGCGAGGTAAGGTTTAACGAATTGGTGAACCATTTCGGCGATCGCAACCTTACTTGCTCCTCCCTGATTTTCTTTGAGAACAGAAAGATCCTGGATGTCTGAATCAGAGTTCGCCGCATCGGCGATCGAGAAAATATCTGTCGCGCGAGCGCGAATCCTTGATCAGCTTGGCCAAGTCATCGTCGGCCAGTCCGACGTTATCGAAGAGTTGCTCATCTGTTTGATGAGTCGAGGCCACTGCCTCCTGGAAGGGGCCCCGGGGCTGGCCAAGACCCTCATGATCAGCACGTTGTCGAAGGTGCTGGAGTTGAGCTTCAGCCGCATCCAGTTCACGCCCGACCTGATGCCGGCCGACATCACCGGCACGGAAATCATCGAAGAGAACAAATCGACCGGTTCTCGCGAGTTCCGCTTTTTGCAGGGTCCGCTCTTTTCGCACGTGATTCTGGCCGACGAAATCAACCGTACCCCGCCCAAGACTCAAGCCGCACTGCTGGAAGCGATGCAGGAACGCACCGTGACCGTGGGCCGCGTGCGTCACGAACTGGCCGATCCATTCTTCGTGCTGGCCACGCAAAACCCGATTGAACAGGAAGGGACCTACCCGCTACCCGAAGCGCAGCAGGACCGCTTCATGTTCAAGGTCTTTGTGAAGTACCCCAGCTTCGACGACGAATTTGAAATCGCTCGCCGCACCACCGCCAAGCAGACCGTTAAGCTCGAACCGGTTCTGACCGCGGAAGAACTGATCGAACTGCAAAGCCTGGTTCGCGACGTTCCTGCTTCCGATCACGTCATTCGCTACGCGATCACGCTGGTACGCCAGACACGCGTCGGCGAGCCTGGCATTCCTGACTTCGTGACCGAGATGCTCTCTTGGGGTGCCGGTCCGCGTAGTGTTCAGTTTCTTATTCTCGGTGGTAAAGCTCGGGCTCTGCTGCATGGCCGCACGCACGTCACGACCGAAGACATCCAGGCACTTGCCAAGCCTGTGTTGCGGCACCGCATTGTGCTGAACTACGGTGCGGAGAGTGAAGGAGTATCGGCCGACGACGTGATCGATCGGATTCTGCAGGAAACGCCCGCCAAAGAGGATCAGCTAACCAGCGATGCCCGATTCCAAAAAATATTTGCATCCTGAGACGCTCGGGCGGATTTCCAAACTGGAACTCAGAGCCCGGCACGTCGTGGAAGGATTTCTCTCCGGTACTCATCGCAGCCCCTACTTCGGGCAGTCGATCGAGTTTCTTCAGCATCGCGAGTATGCGACCGGGGACGATCTGCGCCATATCGACTGGAAAGTCCTCGGCAAGCACGACAAGTACTTCATCAAGCAGTACGAAGAGTACACCAACCTGCGCAGCATGCTGATGGTCGACGCCTCGGCCAGCATGAGCTACGGCGACGGCCCGCTGAACAAGTACGACTACGCGTGCACCATCGCGGCTTCGCTGGCGTACTTGATTCTGAAACAACAAGATGCAGTGGGCTGCGCCGTGTTTGACGATGCCATTCGGTATCGCGTGCCGGTGCTCAGCAAACGGACCCATCTGAACACGGTCGTCGAAGCGCTTGCCAACCAGTCGCCGCGCGACAAGACCGACATGCACACCATTTGCAAGCAGTTTGCCGAAGGGTATACCAGCCGCGGTTTGGTGATCGTCATTTCCGACTTTTTCGGGGACGTCGCCGCCACGGCCAAGGGACTTCGCATTTTACGTCAACGCGGACACGACGTGATGGTGTTCCACGTGATGGACGACGACGAGCTAGACTTTCCCTTCAGCGGCTCAACCCGATTCGAAGGACTGGAACTCCCCGAACATTTGACCTGTAACCCGCGCGCACTTCGCGAAGGGTACCTGGAAGCGGTCAACGAGTTTACCGCGTCCATTCGTAGAGAATGCACCAAAAACACGATCGACTATGCCCTGGTTCGTACGCGGGATTCCCTGGCGACCGTCCTGACCACGTACCTTTCCAATCGACTGGGAATGCACCATCGAAACTAGATGAGCGCAACTAAGTAAGTTTGAGGCGTAATGCTTTTCGTCTATCCAGCCCTGGCTTGGGCGTTTGCCCTTGTTTCGCTTCCCGTGTTGATCCACCTGATCAACATGATGCGGCACCGGCGCGTCAAGTGGGCGGCTATGGACTTCCTGCTCCAAAGCCACAAGCGGATGAAGCACTGGGTCATGCTCCGCCAGCTGTTGCTGCTGCTCACGCGAATGGCCGCCATTGCCTTGATCGTCGCGATGCTGGCCGGCTTGATTACCACGCAAAGCTGGTCGAACATGATCGGCGACCGGGTGACCCATCACTTGATCATGCTGGACGATACCTTCTCGATGCGAGAACGCCTGGGGGGGGACACGGCCTTCGAGTCGGCCGTGAAGACGACCAACCGCATTATCGAGAACCTGGCCAACCAGGACCGCCCGCAGCGGATTTCCGTCGTGCTCTACTCGGACATCCTGCGTGGCGATGCCGATGCGAAGGCACCTAACCTGGAGGCCCGAATGCGGGTCGACATGGATTCGACCAGCATCACCAAGCTGCAAGAACTGCTGGCCAATACCTCACCAACCGAGCAAACCATTCCGCTGGCCGAGGTGCTGCAGCGCGGCAGCGAAATCGTGACCGAGTTCGACCAATCGGAAGTCGCCCAGGTCTACATCGTTTCTGACTTCCGCGAGAAAGACTGGGGATCGGAAGCAACCCTGCGGGATCCGATTTCCCGGATCGAGCAGCGTTCGATCGAGCTTAACTGGATCAACTGCGCCCGGCTTCCTCAAGACAACCTGGCTATCACCGACGTTTCGATTGGCAGCGGCACCGTGGTCGCCGGCATTCCCACGATCGTGAAGGTCTCCGTCCGCAATTTCGGCCAGCAAACAGCCGTCGACGTACCGGTCAACATCGAACTGTTCGGCTCTAGCTCCGGCATGACCGACATTTCACAGGCCGGCAACGCCCTCGAGCGTCTGTACGATCAGTTGCCGATCACCTTCGACGAAATCCCGCCTGGCGATCAGGTCACGCGACAAACGCAAATCATCTTTCCTGCCGAAGGTTCCCACGTCCTCTCCTTCCGCCTGCCGGAAGACCCACTTCCGCTGGATAACCTTCGCTTTGCGACCACCAAAGTGGAGTCGACGATCCCCGTGCTGATCGTCGATGGCGATCCCAAGTTGACCAATGCGTTTTACCTGCAATCGGTCTTCAATCCCGGCCCGAACGTCTCGACCGGCATCAGCCCCACCACGACCAGCAGCAGCTTCCTGACCACGGCCGAACTCAAAGACCTGGCGAAGTTTGAAACGGTGTTCATCATCGACCCGCCGATGCTGGATGAACGAATCATGACGACGCTCGAGCAGTATGTCGAGTCTGGCGGAGGGATCGTCTGGTATTGCGGCCCTGGCGCCAACGAACTCGGTCTCGCCGAACTGGCCAAGGCCAATCTCTTGCCGACCAGCCTTCAGGCACCGGCTGAACTTTCGCAGAATACGCCGGATGGCCCACCTGATTTCGATCCGGGTGACAACCCCGTCTTCAAAGTCTTCGCAGGCGAAAAGAACCCGTTTTTGCGTCGACTGGTGGTCAGTAGCTATTTCCCAGTCGTCCCGGAATTTGAAGCCAACAAACCTGAGAACGTCCGCGTGCTGGGCAGCCTCCGCAACGGCGACCCGCTGGTGTTGGAACAAAGCCTCGGCCGAGGCAAGATCGTCACTTTCCTCACCTCACTTGGTCCGCAGTGGAACAGCTGGGCCACGAACCCGAGCTTCATCGTGGCGATCCTCGAGCTACGCAACTACGCCAGTAGCGCGAAGAGCAGCGAGTCGACGTTCCCCGTTGGCTCGCCGATCTCGGTGATTGCCCCCACATCCGACTATCGCACTGACGTACAATTCTACAGCCCTGGCGCGACGCGGCTTCCGACCGATCGCAGCGAACGTCTGCAGATGCAGCCCGTCGCCGGCACCTTGGATGGCAGCGCGGATCTCGCCGGGGTCGATCCGGTCACGGGCCGTTTCCTGACGGGCCAGTCCGGCGTGTACGAAGCCTGGCTGACCAAGATCGACGGCTCGAACGAAGTCCGACGCTACTCGTTGGCTCCCGAGATCACCGAGAGCGATCTGTTGAGCATGAACGAGACGAATCTTCGTCAGTTGTATCCCTCGGTGACATTCAACTACTTCGCCGCCGATGCCTGGCAATACGATAACGCCGCTCAACAAGGCACCAACTGGCAGACCATTTTGCTGGTGCTGGTGATCGGGGCATTGCTTTTGGAACAAATCCTGGCCTTTTACGCGAGCTACCACCCGGTAGCTCCAGGAGCATCCGCCGCGTGAACCAGGCCCCTACCAATACCGTCACCGCTTATCAGTTCAGTCGACTGTCGGAACTTCCGTACTGGTCGCAGTGGGCCACGCTGGTCGCCGTTGTCGCGGCGATTGTCTGCTTCGTCTGGTGGTGGTCTCGCCGCGATACGCATGCCCTGCCGTCGCTGAGCCGGCTCGTCTTATTCGGACTGCGCACGGCAGCACTGCTCGGCCTGCTGCTATTCTTCTTCAACCTCGAAAAAAAGACGCAGCGTGAAGTCCGCGAGAACTCGCGGGTCGCCGTCATGGTCGACACCAGCCAAAGCATGGGGCTGGCCGACGCCACGCCTGGTACCGGGACCGATACGACCTCTCGCGCCGATCAGGCCATCACCCTTTTGTCGCAAAGCGAACTGCTCAAACAGCTCCGCAATGCTCATGACGTGAACGTGATGACCTTCGACGATTCCTCACCCCCAAGAAACGTCGCATTCTTCCCACGCACCGGCCAGAACGAAGTCGAACTCGAGCAACAGCATTCCGCCACGTTCGACCAGCAGTGGTCGCAAATGACCTGGATCACCTGGACCGGCATCGGCCTGGTTGCCGTCGGGCTGATTACCCTGGTGAGCGGCGGTCTGCTGGCCGCCTCGAAAGCCGCGGCTCCCCTCAACTTCATCAGTGCGATCTGCCTGCTGGCTGCCGTGGTGTTGGTGGCGTTCGGCGATCTGAAGAACGACGAAGTACGCCCCTGGGACATCGTCCTGGGCGAACCTGAACCACAAGCCGAAAGCGTCGGCGAACCTGCACCAGCAGTTACTGGCGAAGAAGACACCACCGAGATTGCCGACGTCGACTGGGCCAAGTCGCTGCAACCGACCGGCCTGGAAACCCGCATCGGCGATGCCGTCATTCAGCTGGTCAACCAAGAACGCGGCGGCCCGTTCGCCGGCGTTTTGATGGTCACCGACGGGGCCAATAACGAAGGGACCCCACCGATCGAAGCCGCTCGCATGGCCAGGGAGATCGGGGCCCGCATCGTGACGGTCGGGCTCGGTTCCGATCAACAGCCGCAAAGCGTTCGCATCGTCGACCTGGAAGCTCCAGCCAAAGCTTATCCCGGCGATCAGTTCCAACTCCGCGGTTACATCCAAGGTTTCGGCATGCCCAATAAGTCGGTCACGCTGCAGGTTGCCTCCGGCGTGATGGACGAAAATGGCGAATTCAAAGAAGAAGCGATCGACATGGTCTCCGAGCCGATCCAACTGGGTAAGGATGGCGAAGTGATTCCGGTCGACTTCCAGATCACGCCGGAAAACATCGGCACCCGGGCCTATCAGTTGCGTATCGTCTCGGTCTCCGAAACCGATATCGACCGCTCCGACAACCAGAAGGTAGTCAAGGTGCAGATCGTCCAGCAGCGCAACCGCGTGCTGCTCTTGGCCGGTGGTCCGACGCGTGAATACCGTTTCCTCCGCAACCAGCTGTACCGCGATAAAGACGTCGAACTGCACGTCTTGCTACAAACAGGAGAGCAGGGAATCTCGCAGGAATCGGACCAGCTGTTGTTCGAGTTCCCCAGCGATCCAACCGAACTGTTCGAGAACTACGACTGCATCATTGCCTTCGACCCAGACTGGTCGAAATTGTCGCTCGATCAAATTCAACTGCTGGAACGCTGGGTCGGTGAAAAGGCAGGCGGGCTGATCGTTGTGGCCGGTCCGATTTACACGCCAGAGTGGGCGAGCCTTCGTCGTGGCAACGATGCCATCGACATCATCAAAGATTTGCACCCCGTCACGTTCTTCAGCCGCGGCACGTCGATCGGGCTGGGACGCTTCGGGTCAGAGACTGCCCGCAAGGTCATCCTGACGCCCGAAGGTCAAAAGGCGGAAGCCCTGCGGGTCGACAGTTCCGTCGACGTGAGCAGCCGCATCTGGCAGCAGTTCCCCGGCGTGTACGGCTACTTCACCGTCAGTGGCGTGAAACCAGGGGCTTCGGTCTGGGCGGAAGTCGATGCCCAAGGCGGACTGGGCGACAACAAATCGCCGGTCTACATGGCCTCGCACTTCTACGGTGCCGGCCGGGTGATTTTCCTGGGCAGTGGCGAAATGTGGCGTATCCGCTCGATGGACGTCGGCTACTTTGAAGCGTTCTATACCAAGCTGATCCGCTACGCCTCGCAAGGGCGGCTGGCTCGCGACTCGAGTCGCGGTCTGCTGCTGGTCAGTGCCGAAAGGGTTTCCCTGGGAGAAACGGTCGACGTGCGTGCGTTCCTGACCGACTCGCAGCACAATCCCCTTTCCGATCCGCAAATCGAGGCCAGCCTGGTCTTGCCTGACGGGACCGAACAGCCGCTGCTGCTCCGCCAACTGCCAGAGTTTGAACAAGGGCAATACGCCGGTCAGTTCACGCCGCTGCAAGATGGCGAATACCGTATCGAAGTCATGCTACCGGGCGGGGGGGACGACAGTTTACTCACGCGTGAAGTCAGGGCGCGTATTCCCGATCGCGAAATTGCCAATCCTCGCCGCGACGACGCCATCCTGACGGCGCTTACCAGCGAAACAGGCGGCAAGTCGATTGTTGGGATTAATGACCTGATGAAAAGTGACAATCTGCCCTCGTACATCGGACCGGAAGTTCTTCCGCCGCGCGACATGTACACGGCACTTCCCGATTTGACCGACCGCAGTTTCCAGGAAAGCCTGCGAGGCTGGCTGCTGGCCTTCATTGTTCTGGCGTTGAGTGTGGAATGGATTCAACGGAGGTTTGCAAAACTGGCATGAGCACTCCGCGCGAGCCACTTCCCGATTCGATCGTTCAGCTGCTCTCCACATTGCGCAGCCGCATCCGTCGGTACGTCATCATTGAAGGCATCGCCGCCATCGTGGTTTGGCTGGGCATTGTCTTCTGGGTCGGCCTGGGTATCGATTACCTGCCAGTCACGTTCGGTGCCAGTGAAATGCCGATAGAGGCCCGTAGCGTCCTGTTAGCGATCGGCGGCATCGGCACTCTTTGGATTGCGTTTCAGTTCATCTTCCGCCGACTCGCCGTCAGCATGCCCAACCGCAGTTTGGCCCTGCTGATCGAACGGCGTTTCCCGCAGTTCGGCGAAAGCCTCCTGACGACGGTCGAAGCCGCCGAATCGGGGGCCGTCGTCGATGCCTACGAGCAAGAGATGCTCGCCCAAACGCGCCACGATGCCCTGGCCGCATTGCCCGAGGCGAAGCTTACCGAGCTATTCGATCCCACGCCCCTGTGGCGGAAGGGAACGGCGGCCGTCGCGGCGCTGTTGAGCATTGGGTTATTTGCCGTCATCGCGTTTCCCGCGTTTCAGACTTGGATGAGTCGGCTGGCCCTGAGTGACGAGACCTGGCCGCGTCTGGCTCACATCGAGGTCGTCGGCCTGGAGATTCTGCAGCGCAACGATGCTGGTGGACAAGAAGGTTCGACCACCGTCGTGATTCCGTTCACCGACAAGACGGTGAAGATCGCCCGCGGAAGTTCGGTCCGTCTGTTGGTCGCGGCTGATACCCATGCTTCGTACACGCCGCGCTACTGCACGCTCGTTTATCGTACCGGTGATGGTATCTCCGATTCGGTTCGAATGCAGCGAGTGGGCTCGGCCAGCGAGGAAGGCAAGCTGCCGTTCGTCTTCGATCGCAAACCGCTCACTGGCATGACGACGTCGCTCGAGTTCGACGTGATTGGTTACGACCACAAGCTGGCCGACTACCGCATCGAGGTGGTCGATCGCCCATTCATCACCAGCAGCGAAGTCGACGCCGTCCTGCCGGAGTACACCGGCCTCTTGCCGCGCAAGGAAGTCGTCTCGGGCGCCACCCAACTGCCCGTCGGCTCGCAGGTCACCTTGAGCATGACCACCAGCAAGCCGGTCGTATCGGCAACGCTGTTTGACCTTTCCACGCAAGAGTCGCAGGAACTGAAGTTCGATCCGCCAGTGACGACCATCACCCAAGAGTACGCGAGCATTTCACGCGATTTGCCACTGGAAGTTTCGCTGCACGACGTCGACGGGGTCACCAACGAGATTCCTTATCGCCTGAAGATCGCCGCCGTGCCAGACTCTCCGCCGGCAGTCGAAATGCGGCCCGTGGGCATTGGTTCGGCCATCACGCAGAACGCCCAGATCCGGCTGGAAGGCCGCATCCAGGATGACTTTGGCGTGGCTCGCTCGTGGGTCGAAATCCAAGTCATCGGGGGAGCCAAAATGGAGCTTCCGATCACCACCGACGCCGATGGAGCGTTCACCACGGTGATCGACCTCAAGAATCAGCAAACGCCTGACGGCATCCTGCGTGTCATTCCAGACGACAAACTAACCATTGCGATCTTCGCCCAGGACAAGTGCGATCTGGACGGCCAAGGGAATATCGGCACGGCCGACCGGCTGCAGTTGGACGTGGTGACGGCCGACAAGCTCCTTTCCTTGCTGGAAGGACGCGAACTCGATCTGCGTCGCCGCTTTGAGCAGATCCGCGACGAGACGATGCGGCTGCGTGAGGAATATGCCCGCATCCAGATCGACGCCAAACGGTTCGCCTTAGGTGCTGATCAGTTTGCGGCCTCGGAAACCACCCTCCAGGAGGGCGGGGAACCGCAAGATCCACAAGAAATGTTCCGTAAGGCACTCGATCTGCAGAGATTGCGTATCCAGCGGGCCATGCAGGCCAGTAAGAAGGCTGACGGCGAACTCGTCGGAATTCGGGTTGGTTTCGAAGAAATCCGGGTAGAACTCACGTCTAACCGGATGGATACGACCGCCCGGAAGGAACGCCTTGAGAAGATGATCATCGAGCCGATTGCCAAATTATCGGACCCGATGCATGCTCAATTACAGAGCACAACGCAACAATTGGAGGCACTCTACGATCAGCCCGAGCCATTTATGCCGGTCGTAGAGGTTGCCCTGGAGCAAACGGACGCAATCATTCTCGAAATGGAACGTATCCTAGAGAAGATGTTTGATTTGGAGAACTTCAACGAACTTATGGAAAAGATGCGTCAACTGATCGACGCTCAGACTGATCTTCGCGAAGAAACGGAAGATTTGCGGAAGAAGCAGATCCTGGATCTGTTAAAGTAAATGTCCTCAGGTGGTTACAATATGACCACCCCCCTTTTCTCATCCTAGGGAGAACACGATGCCTAAAAGTCCTTCGATTCGAAGTGCGCTGTTTGGACTGCGAGGGCTGATTCTCCTTACTTGCATCGTCTTCCTTGCCGGCCTCGCTCGCGCCCAGGCTCCTGAGGTTGCCAGCAAAGAAACTCTAGCCGAGCGTCAACAGCAACTCAGCGCCAACTTTGACGTGCTCGAAAAGCTGATGCTCAAAATGGCCGATATCGATGAGGCCAACAATCCCCAGCGTGCCAACCTGCTGCGCGAAGCGGTTCGTAACAGCCGCAACTTGCGCGTGTTGTCGCGAATGGAAGAGACGACCGGTTCGCTCACCGAGGGACAACTCAAGCGTGCCTCCGACCAGCAAACCCTGATTGAGAACGACCTCCGCTCCCTCCTGAAGTTGCTGCAAAGCGAAAATCGCGACGAGCAGATCAAAGACGAAGAAGCTCGTATCAAGTCGTACATCAAGTCCGCTCAGAAGCTCTTGAACCGTCAGCGTAGCATCCAGGGCCGGACCGAAGGGGGCGCTCAAACCAAACCTCTTTCCGACGAACAAGCCCGCCTGGCCGACGACGCGAAATCTCTTTCCGATGAAATCGCCGAGCAGGAAGAAGGGGGCCGCCCCGAAGATGCTTCCCAGCAAGGGGATGCCGATTCAAAAGAAGGCAAGTCCGGCGACTCGGATGACAAAGAGGACAAGTCCAATCAATCGGAAGAAGGTGACAACCAAAACGGTGAGTCCGGCGATAACAAGCCTGGCGACATGAACCAATCAGGCGACTCCCAAGATGGCCAAAGCAAAGAAGGTCAATCGAAGGAAGGGGAGTCGAAAGAGGGCCAGTCCCGACAAGGGCAACCATCCGATTCGCCAGGGGAACCCAAGGAAGGGGAATCGTCCGACCAGGAAATGAAAGAAGGCGATTCCGAGAAGGGAGACTCCGAGAAGAGCGACTCGGAAAAGAAGGAAGGGGATTCCCAGAAGAAAGAGGGCGAGATGGGCCAGTCTCCCATGGATGGCCAGCCTCAGGAAAAGCAAGAGGGACAAGAAGGGGAGCCAAGCCCAAACAACCAACAGGGCCAGCAAAACCAGCAGCAAGGACAACAGGGTCAACAAGGCCAGCAGGGAGAACAAGGCGAGCAGAACCAGCAGCAACAGCAGCAGCAAGAGTTCTCGCCTCGCAAGCGAATTGAAGAAGCCCAGCGGCGGATGCAAGAGGCCCAGAAGAAGCTGGACGAAGCCGACAAAGAAGGGGCCGTCCAAGAGCAACAAGCGGCCCGCGATGAGTTAGCCCAGGCGATCGCCGAATTGGAAGAGATCCTGCGTCAGCTTCGCGAAGAGGAAATCGAACGCGTCCTGGCTCGCCTGGAAGCTCGCTTCACGAAGATGCTGGAAATGCAACTACGCGTGAACGACGACACCGAACGCCTCTCGCAGATCCCGCTCGACCAGCGAGGCTCTGCCGAAGACGCGGAAGCCGGTAAACTGAGCTTCGCGGAAAAGCAAATCGTTGTCGAAGCCGACAAGTGCCTGGAACTACTTAAAGAGGAAGGCTCTTCCATCGCATTTCCCGAATCGATGATGATGGTTCGCGAAGACATGCAGGAAGTTGCCAATCGCCTGGGACAAGCCAAGCTTGACAGTTTGACCATCACCATTGAAGAAGACATCGTCACCGGGCTCGAGGAACTGCTCGAAGCCCTCAAGCAAGCTCAGAAGGATCAGGAAGAACGCAAACAACAACAGCAGCAACAGCAACAACAGCAGCAGCAACAGGGTGAAGAGCCGCTTGTCGATAAGATTGCCGAACTCCGGTTGATCAAGTCGATGCAAGTTCGCGTCAATCAACGAACCAATCGATACGCTCAAATGCTGGACGATGCCGACGACGAGGTCGGTCAGGCGACCAGCGATGATTTGAAGAATCTGTTGCGGGACTTGGCCGAGCGTCAAAGCCGCATTTACGACATCACTCGGGACAATGTTCAGGGGAAGAACCAATGAGTTTTCGCCGAATTGCCTGCTGCGTATGCAGTATCGTCGCTCTCGGGGGACTACACGTTTCCGCAAGCTTTGCCCAAGCGGAAGCGGGTCTCGCCGTCGCCGACCATTGGGCCCCTCCCACACGGGAACAATTGGCGGAAGAACTCACGGCCTGGAGCCAGATCACTAACGCCCCCTCTGATACCAAGCAGAAACTGCTGACGCTCTGGTTGGAAGACGGCGATACGTCGCTTAACCTTCGTCAATTGTTGGATCAGTCGCTGGAGATCAGCGCCGACGACATCTGGCAACAGCTTCAGGCCTTCCAAAACACAGGCATCTACCAAGGCCCAATCGAACTCGATCCGAGCAACCCCGATGCCTGGCCACCAGGCTTCCTCGTCCATCACGCGAAGTTCGTTTACGGCAAGTGGCTCGCCGAGAAAGGTTTCTATGACGAAGCTCTCAAAGAATTGAGCGAACCGACGCCTGATCAGGTAGTCGACCCGGCCGCTCTTTTGTTCTTTGAAGCCGCTTGTCAGCATTACCTGCTGCAGAAGGACGAGTGCGTCGCCACGCTAAAACAGCTTCTGGCCCGATCGGAAGGCCTGCCGGCTCGCTACCTGGCATTGTCGCAGATGATGCTCAAGGATATCGAGCCGCTCGAGACTGACTCGTTGGATGAAGTTGCCCGCCTGATGCGGGACATCGAACGTCGTCTCGATCTGGGCCGCGCCGGCAAGAAGGTCCGCAAGACCGAAGAAGACGTCGTTGCCAAGCTCGATAAAATGATCGAAGACCTGGAAAAGCAGCGTCAACAGCAACAGCAGCAACAACAGCAGTCCCAACAAGGCAACGGGCAAGGCTCGCAGCCCCAACAAGACAGCCAACCTGGCACCGAGAGTGGTCCTGGCAATGTCGATCCCAAAGAAATGAAGAACAAAGGGGAGTGGGGCAACCTGCCTCCTAAGGAACGTCAGGAAGCGCTTCAGCAAATCTCCAACGAGTACCCTTCGCACTATCGCCGAGCGATCGAAGAGTACTTCCGCAAGATTGCCCGCGACCCCTCCTCGGCCAACAACTAACCACCAGACTACTGTCGCTCTGAGACATGACGCCTCATGAAGACGTTTTCCCTCATCATGCTTTCGCTCCTCGCCGCTGGACCAGCGGTCGAGGTTCAGCAATTGGACGGATCCAAAACCAGCGGCGACCTTGTCGAGCTATCGGCCGACTCGCTGAAAATTCAGCTGTCCGATGGTAAGTCGTCGGTCTTTCCCGCTAAAGAGATCATCAGCGTCCGTCCGCTTCAGCAGGCCGATTCCGCCAAGACGCAAGCGGTCAGCAAAGAGCTGTTTTTCGCGGATGGTTCGCGTTTACTCGTGTCCGACATGCTGGTTTCTTCCCGCAATGCCGAACTTATGCTCGGTACCGGGGCGCGCGTCGAAATTGGTCGCAGTGCCCTCAAAGGGGTACGGCTGCTTCCGGCCGATCCACAGTCCTCCGAAGCGAAACTCCCGGACGACGATCCGCTTCGCGAAAAATGGCATGAGCTTGCCAAAGAGCATACCGGCGGCGACGCGATCGTTCTCAACCGCGAAGGGATGCTGACTGTTCAAGAGGTGGTCATCCATGCCGTCACCGCCGAAGGGGTCAAGATCCAACTCGACGAGATCACGACCACCGTCAATCCGGCCAAGCTATACGGACTGCTCTTCTACCAACGTGCCGCAAGAGAGTTCCCTGCGCCGCTGTGTGTGGTCCACTTAAATGATGACTCGGCGCTCGTCGCCAAGTCGATCAAGATGAACAACGGTCAGACGCGCGTCACCATCCTGACCGGGACCGAGATTCCGATCCTTTTCGACCGGATCGCCAAGTTCGACTTCGCGGCCGGAAACATCCAGTTCCTTGACGAACTGAAGCCCACCCGAATTACCTGGACGCCGGTTCTTAAGTCGGCCATCGCCGTGGATGACCTGTCCCTGGTTTATGCCCCGCGGATAAACCATTCGTTCCAGGGGGATCCCATTCAACTGGAAGAGGATCAGCAACCCCAGATTTACGCGCGCGGCATCGCCGTCCATGCGACCTCGGAACTGCTTTACCAACTGCCGTCCGGCTTCCGCCAACTGCAAATGCGTGTCGGCATTGCCCCAGAAAGTTTAGGTACCTGCACGGCCAAACTGCAGATCATCGGCGATCAAAAGATTTTGTTTGAAAAAGACTTTAGCAATCACACCCCGCCAGAAGACATCGCCTTGAACATCTCAGGCGTCAGTCGACTCAAGATCGTAGTCGACGCAAATGACGGCGAAGATTTTGGCGACGTGCTCCATCTCGTTCAAGCACGCCTGCTCAAATAATTCGAGAAGAAACCCGCATGCTTCGCACTGTCCACATTGCCCCACTGGTCGCTCTGTCTCTCCTGTTTGCCTACCACGCAAATGCGGCGGAGATCGATCTGGTTCTCAAAGCAGAACAGGCCCGGATTGCCGCCGTCGCCAAGGCCTCGGCATCGACCATCTCCGTCTTCGCCGGAGCAGCCGGGGGTGGCAGCGGCGTGATCATCAGCGCCGACGGCTACGCGGTCACCAACTTCCACGTGGCCGACCCCGCCGGCAATTTCATGAAGTGCAGCATGCCGGAAGACGGAGGCAAGGTCTACGATGCCGTCATCGTCGGCGTCGACCCGGTCGGGGACGTGGCGGTCATCAAGATGCTCGGTCGTGACGATTTCCCGGCGGCCGAAATCGTCGATAGCAACTCAGTCCAGGCAGGCGACTGGTGTTTCGCCGTTGGCAACCCATTCCTGCTGGCAACCGATCTTCAACCGACCGTTACCTGGGGCATCGTCTCTGGCGTGCATCGCTATCAGTACCCGGCGGGGACGCTTCTGGAATACACCGACTGTCTGCAAACCAATGCGGCCATCAATCCTGGCAACTCAGGCGGCCCCTTGTTCAACGACAAAGGTCAACTGATCGGCATCAACGGACGTGGTTCGTTCGAGAAACGTGGCCGTGTGAACGTGGGCGTAGGTTACGCGATTTCGATCAATCAGGTGATGAACTTCCTCGGCTATCTGAAAAGTGGCCGGATCATCGACCATGCCACCCTCGGCGCGACGGTAACGACCGACACCGAAGGACGCGTCGTGGTGACCAACATCTTGAGTTCCTCTGACGCGTACCGACGCGGGCTGCGCTACGGCGACGAGATCGTCAGTTTCGGCAATCGCGAGATCACCACGGTCAACGGCTTCAAGAATATCCTCGGCATATATCCACGCGGCTGGAGCATCCCCCTCTCGTATCGACGCGAAGGGAAACGGTACGACACCGTCGTTCGCCTGGCCGGCGTTCATTCGCGGCGAGAACTACTCGAAAAGACCGGCAATGCCCCAATTCCACCAAGCCCCGAAGAAGCACCCCAGCCAGAAGATGGCAAGGAGGCTCCGAAAGAGGGTGAAGAGAAGCCGAAGAGACCGATCCCTGTCCCAGGGCACCCACAAACCGAAGAAGCCAAGCCGCCGGAAGAGTGGAAGCACCTGTACCAGGATAAGACCGGCTACGCCAATTACCACTTCAACCAAGAGCATCAGAAGCGACTCCGCAAGGCGCTCGATGCAATGGGGGACTGGTCGCAGACGTCGGACAACTGGGAGCTGCAGTACTCGCTGGTCGACAATGACAACGGCGTGATCCACATCGGCCCGATGACCGTCGAAGGCAAGATGGCCGGCGTCAATCACAATGTCGAAATCGCTGGCGACCTGACCGAAAAGCTCGAGCCCGCCGGCAGCGGAGGTCTGTTCCTGGCCCTTTACACGTGGAAGCGTCTGCTTCGCGAGAAGTTCGACACCTTCGGTGAAGTCTACTACCTGGGCACTGCACCGCGGCGTGACTTCGACGTGCAGTACGACGTGTTGGTTGGCCTGTACGATGCCCTGGAAATTCGAGCTTACTTCGACCAGAAGACCGGGCAGTTGATGGTCCTGGAGATGTTCCCCGAGACCGATTCCGATCCGTGCGAAATTGAATTCAGCGAATACCGCGAGACTGACGGCTATACGCTTCCGCATCGCATGGTCGTTCGCTACGGCGACGATCCGTTCGACATCATCACCGTGAAAAAGTGGTCGGTGAAACCTGCCGGCGAAGGAGCGTAACATGAGTCGTAAGCACCTCACTCAGACGCTGCTGGCAAGTGCCGTCGCCCTTAGCCTGCTGATTCCCATGCAGTCGGCAAATGCCGAAGCTACCCTGCGCGAAGTGACCCGAGACGTCCAGCGGAAGGTCGTGAAGATCTACGGGGCAGGGGGGCTGCGTGGTCTTGAATCGTACCAGTCTGGCAGCCTCATTTCCGACAAGGGCCATATCCTGACGGCCTGGAGCTACGTACTCGACTCGAGCGTGATTACCGTCGTGCTCGATGATGGCCGTCACTTCGTGGCTGAACTCGCCGCCGCAGACCCTCGCTTTGGGATCGCGCTGCTTAAGATCGACGCCGACAACCTCCCGCACTTCAGCTTGGACAAGGGGGTCTCTCCGAAAGTGGGTGATCGCATCTTGTCGTTCAGCAACTTGTTCGGCATCGCGGCGGGGGACGAACCGGCCAGCGTGCTCAGCGGGTACGTTTCCGCGATTACTCCGCTGGAAGCGCGACGCAGCACGTTCCCCTCGGCCTATCAGGGACCGGTCCTGATTGTCGATGCCATCGTGAACAACCCAGGTGCCGCCGGCGGCGTGCTGACCGATCAGGATGGCAATTTCGCCGGCCTGTTGGGGAAAGAACTGCGAAGCTCGCGAAACGATATCTGGCTGAACTACGCGATTCCGATTGCTCAACTTCGCGAGTCGATCGAAGACCTTCTCGCCGGACGTTCGCGACCTGCGATCGATCCTGAGAAAGAGAAACCACTCACGCCACTCACGCTGACTCACTTGGGCCTGGTGCTGGTGCCAAACGTCTTGGATAAAACGCCCCCCTACGTGGAACGCGTCGAAAGCGATTCGCTGGCGGAATCCGCCAAGCTGCAACCAGACGATTTGATTTTGTATGCGGATGGAACGCTGATCTCCTCGCAAAAGGCACTGATCGAAGCGTTTAGCTACAAGGATCGAGACGACACCGTCTCGCTAACGGTGCTGCGCGACGGACAACTGGTCGAACTCACTCTGAACGAACTGAAATAAATGTCGAAACCGTTTTCCATCCTGTCATGCCTGCTGGTGCTGGGCATATTGCTGACTGCTTCGCCAGGGCAAGCCCAGCAACTGAATATCGCCGAACAAGAAGCGATTCAAGCAGCCGTCGATCGTGTCGCCGCCAGCGTCGTGCAAATTGAAACGGTAGGCGGACTGATCGAAGGGGGCGGGCCCATCGAAGGAGCCAGCCGCACGACCGGCACCATCGTGTCGCCGGACGGCTTCATCCTTTCCAGTCTGTACGGTTTCATCCAGGAACCCTCCGGCATCCTGGTCACCATGCCTGGCGGCAAACGCGTCGCCGGCAAGATCATCGCGAAGGATACCCAGCGGAATCTTATCCTGCTGAAGGTGGAAACCGATGCCGAACTGGCCGTACCTGAGGCCGTTGCCCGCGCAGAGCTTCAACCAGGCCAGTGGGCGATTGCCCTTGGCAAAACGTTCGCCAAAGACCTGCCGTCGGTATCGGTGGGCATCGTCAGCGCTACCCATCGCGTTTGGGGCAAAGCGGTGCAAACCGATGCGAAGATCTCCCCGAATAACTATGGCGGACCGCTGATCGACATTCAGGGACGCGTGATCGGCATCCTCACGCCCCTCTCACCGCAAGACCCCGGCGCAACCGGCGGATTTGAATGGTACGACTCCGGCATCGGATTCGCCGTTCCCTTGACCGATATCCAGCAGCGGCTCGACACGCTGAAAGAAGGGGAAGACCTCAAGCCAGGGCTGCTAGGCATCAATCTCAAGGGGAACGACATCGTCGCCGACCCAGCCGAAATCGCCGCCGTGCGGTACAACAGCCCCGCTCAGGTTGCCGGCATCCAAGAGAAGGACGTCCTGATTGGGGCCAACGGACGCCCGATCGTGCGCCAGGCGCAGCTCAAGCATATCCTGGGAGAAGCCTACGCAGGGGACACGCTCGAGTTCAAAGTAAAGCGTGGCGAAGAAGAGCTGACTTTCAGCATTACCCTGGCCGACGAACTCATCCCGTACGAGCGCCCCTTTCTGGGGATTCTGCTTGACCGAAACATTCTCGACGCCGCTGTTGTTAACCACGTGTTTGATGACACGGCGGCCAAGACCTCCGGCGTTCAAGCCGGTGACAAGATCGTCAAATACGATGACACCGAAGTTGATTCGCCTCAAACCCTGCGCGAAGCGGTCGCCACGGCCGAGCCCGACGTGCCTCATAAGCTGGTCGTCCTGCGTGGTGAAGACAAAACGACGCTGGAAGTCACCCCGACAAGCATGCCCAACGAGTTTCTCGCCGCGGTGGCCGCGCCAACCGCCCCTGAAGGAGTTGAGGCCCGCGAAGGGGTCGTCACGGGTGAAAGTGATTTCCAACTGGCCGAAGAAAAGAACAGTGCCAAGCTGTTTGTGCCGGAAGCCGCCAAAAAACTGCCTTCGCTCGGTCTGGTCGTATTACTCGGCGACGCCGAATTCAAGATCGAGCCGCAGTGGGACGCTTGGAAAAAGCAAGCCGAAACATTTGGCTACGCCCTGTTAGAGATTCAACCGGCCAGCGAGTCGCGTTGGACTCGGCCTGAGATCTCGGTCGTGCGAAAGATGATCGACCGCGTTCGCGACAATTACAACATCGACGTCACGCGTACGGTCACCGTCGGTGGCAAGTCAGGCGGGGCCATGGCCCTGCTGCATGGCTTTGAAAACCGTGACGTGCAGACAGGTGCCGTGGCGATTGAAGCCGGCATTCCTCGCGGCACGAATATTCCCGACAACGAGCCGCTCGAGCGCCTGGAAATCGTCTTCCTGATTCCGAAAGACTCGGAAACGACGGTCACGCTTAAACCGCAGATCGAGACACTCGAGAAGATGAAGTTCACCGTCATCCGCTCTGAAGCGACGGGAAGCAAGTTGTCGGAAACTGACATCGAAGCCGTTTCCAACTGGCTCAATACGCTCGATCGCATTTGATCGCCTCGCCCCGACGCCGCCAGCCTCATTTGCCCCTGCGAGGACGATGCTCTCGAAACGCTCGCAAATTGGATTGATCTCACTAACGACATTGGTCGCCGCAGGAGCCATCTGGCTGTTTGCCGAAGACCAGTGGTATTACGGCCCCATACAGTCGGTTCTGCTGCGAATTGGCCTGGTTCTGGGTGCCATTTGGATTGGGTACCCGCAGATATCGCAGCTGCCCATCTGGCTGGCCACCATCGGCATCATTTCCGTCCTGACGGTTCTGCTATTTAAAAAAGCGGCGATCATCGTGATCCCGCTTTTGATTTTGATCTGGTTGTTACGGCCAAGGCCGTCGAAGAAGCGAAACTCGACTAACCGAGAATCTTCGTCTTCAAACCGTTAAGCAGCGTCACCGCGTGCCCCACTTCTGCCTTTTGGCGTTCTGGTTCCTGGGGGATTTCGCGTTCGATGGTCAGCGGCCCTTCATAGCCCACTTCCTTTAGAGCACGCAGGTAGGCTTCGATGTTGACGTCCCCTTCGCCCAGAGGCACTTCCTGGCCCCATTCCTGGCCGGGGTTGGCCGCCCACTTGGCGTCCTTACAGTGAACGCTTCCCAGGTACTTGCCCACTTTCTTGACCGCCTCAATCGGCTCGCCGGTTCCATACAGGATCATGTTCGCTGGATCGAAGTTGACCTTCAAGTTGTCGCGGGCGACGTCCCCGATGAACTGAAGCAGTCCGTCCGCCGTCTCTTGTCCCGTTTCCAGGTGCACGCTCTGCCCCATCGCCGCGCAGTGATCGCAGAGTTCCTGGGCGACGGCGACAACCTGCGAGTACTGTGGATCGCTCGTATCGTGAGGGATAAAGCCGATGTGCAGGCCAATGCACTTGCAGCCGAGCAAGTTTGCGAAGTCGGCAATCTCTTTCATTTCAGCCGTACGAGCGGCACGTGTTTCTGGCGGAACCAGCCCCACGGTCTTCTGCGTGGTGGGGATGTCGGCGTAGCTTTCGTCTTCGAAGCCGCCAAACACGCAGGTCACTTCGATGCCGTACTCTTTCAGTTTCGCCAAAATCTTATCGGCGCCCTCTTGGTTACGGGAGGACTGATGGGGAGAGTGAATCTGGATCGTCTTGATGCCCAACTCCTGGGCCACATCCAAGTCCACGCCGAGTCCGGCATCAATGCTGGTGAAGACACCAATCGCCCACTTTTCCACAGTCATCTCCTTCTAGGCAGGTTTTTACTTCGAAGCGTTTTAGCGGAATGTAAAGCACCTACTCCAGGATCGCAACCATGCGTTTTGGTATACGTACAAAAAAAGACCCAGTAATTGAATCACTGGGTCTTTTCTGAATTTTTGCGATTGAGCGAGGTGCGAACCTACGCCAGGTCGTTTTCTGGAGTAGCGTCGCTGTGGACGTCGAACCATTCTTCTTTGAATGGAATGTAACCACCTTTGCCCTGGTTCGAGCGTTGGATCGCCAGGCGAGCCGTCAGCGCGATCACCGCATCCCCCATGGCGACTTCCGGGTGACACTTCGGCTTGTTTTCCGGGGCTGGATTGCGGATGCAGTAAGCCCAGTGCTCGATCTCTTCCGTGTAACCACGGCTAACCGGACCTTGGCTGGCTGCGTTGGCAAGTGAAGCGGCTTTCGTCTGGCCGCCACTGGCCTGGGTATCCATCGTTGGGCCGTCGGAATCCTTCTTGACGCTCAACTTGGTATCGGCCGAGACACCGTTCTTGTACAAGGCGACGTCCTTCTCGTTGTGCAACACGAGCGAACCCTTAGTACCCATCACGACTTCCCCATAGCCACCAAAGCCGTTGCCGTTGATGGAGGAGTAGGTCACGACGACCTTCTTGTGAGGATCTTCCTGGTACGAAGGCACACCCTTCTTCTCGGGAGGCCAGTTGGTGACCTTGTCGTAGTAGCCGACGTCGAACGACGGATCGTAGCCGCTACCCGGGAATTCGAACATGCAGTAAACGTGATCGTCGGCGTCTCGGTCGTAACCGAAGATGTGGCGTCCGCCGGTAGCATGCACGGCCAGCGGATGCGCCTTCTTGCCATCCTTACGCAGGGCACTGATGAAGATCGATGCCGCGTCCAATTGGTGACTACCCAGTTCAGCCATCAGACCACCACCGGTGCGGTCCCACAGACGCCAACGACAAAGTTCTTCCAGAGCGGAAATCTGACGCTCGCCACCCTGGCGATTGCGGATGGTGAAGTCTTCGTAGCCATACTTGGTTGGATCGATCTTCTGATCTTCGTTCCAGGCAGCGTACTGAGCGTACATGGCCTTGTAGTGAGCCCGACGCGTTGGATCGGTTTCGGTGTCGACGCGTTTCTTAAACGCGTTCATGCCGCTCTTGATCTGGTCGACGATCTTGCCGTCGGCCAGCTTTTCACCACCGGGGATCGGTTGCTGCCAGCTGTCGCCGCCCGGCAGATTACCGCGGTGCCACTGAGCGCGGATGTGGTGAATTTCACCCAAGACGCCCCACTGGATCAGGTTCACGGCGTTGTCGTACAGCACGCTGTAGTGCCGTTGGTGACCGGTGGCGAGGTAGAGATCCTGCTCCTCGGCCATACGGGCCATTTCCTTACACTGCTTGACCGTGTGGGCCATCAGCTTTTCGGTCAGCACGTGCTTGCCGGCAGCCATGGCATCCATGGCGACCTGCTTGTGAATGAACAGCGGCAAAGCACAAATCACGGCTTCGACGTTGGGGTCGGCCAGCAGTTCTTTGTAGTCGGTGTAAACCTTGACGTGCTTCTTGGCTTCGTCTTCGGTCTTCCAATCGTAAACCGACATCAGACCCTGACGGGCTTCCAAGGCGGCCGGGCTGGAATGGTCGCCGTGGAACGCGCGATGAATGTTGTAAGGGCGAATGTCAGAGATGGCGACCACGTCGACGTATTCGGGATTGAGGGCACCAATCAGCACGCTCCCTTCGTCACCGGTACCGATGACGCCGATGCGGACCGGGTCCTTCACCTTCGAGTAGCCAAAGTACATGGCACCCAGGCCGGCACCCGAGACGGCACCTGCAGCAACAACGCCCTTCAAGAAGTCACGACGATTCACACCGAGTGCTTCGTTGAAGTTTTCCTTGCCGACGGCGAGTTCTTCTGGTTTCAAATTCATGATTTACTCCCCTTTATTGGATGCACCGCGGCTGCAGCACTTGCTAAATGAGTTCCAAAGAATGTAATCCAGCCCGGCAAATCTGCCTGCACCGATCGCGGCGATCAACAGCAGCGAGACAAACTCAACCGACTGATAGTAGACGTAGGTAAGGTCCGCTCCGTGGGCAAACGGCCACTGAGCCAGCATCACTTGGAGCAAAAATCCGGCAACGCCCAAAGCCGCTAACCGCGTAAAGAGCCCCAGGATCAACAAAATACCGCAGACGAAAAGGACCCAGGTCACGATCAAATCGACAGACCCCTGGTTGGGATTCACCTGGTTCACCCGAGCATCGGTCTGCGTTACCGACTGTCCAATTGTATTGAGGTCGTCAATATAGTCAGCCTCAAACTTGGCGATGTCGTTGGTCCACTTACTCAGTTTCCCAAACAGCTCTTTATCTTTGTCGGCCAGGCGATCTTCGTAGTGGGCTACGCCGCGGTAGCGCTCGTCCTGGCGTTTTTCTTCGTAAACCTGAAGCTCGTTGAAGTACTTCTCGATCTCCTCGGCGTTCTCTTCGAAGTAGTAGTCAATACGCGAACCGTAACGGTCTAACGCTTTCTGGAATTGATTGATAGATTCGTCGCCGAACTTATCCTTCGCCCAATCACGGTAACCAGCGGCGCGATCCATGATCTCTTTTTTACTAAGCCGATGCGTTCCATACAGGTCGAAGACCATGCCGCGGAAGTTATCGGCCAAAGGTCCTTTGGCGTTCCGCAGGAAGCCCGCGGACGAAAAATCTCCCGTTTGAACCTTCTTGGAACCTTCCATAAAGAAATGCCAGCCGGTGACGCACCGGAGGACAACTAAAATCACAATGGCAATCCAGCCAAGTTGGTATTTCGAGGTAGACAGGGAACTAGCTCCTCAAAAGATGTGTTTCGGGGTGTGCGGATGTTGGAGGGGTGGCACTTTAGATTAGCTACGTGCCGGGGGTATACGGATATGCATCCAGTATTAATTATTGCCAGAAACGGGCATTTCGCCAAGAAGAGGCGTCGTAATTCCCCGAAACTACGCCCCAATACGCCAATTTAGGCGGGGTCAATCACCTTCTTATTGCGCCACTGGCCGGTGAAAAAGCGAGCCCAATGCGTGAGTGCGAGCAAGATCACCCAACTGGTCATCGCCACCCACAGTCCCTCGACATGAATTCGGTCCAACCACAAACAGGTTCCCGCCAGAAGCGATAGTACCAGCGAGAAGATCAAGCCAACGGTCAAAATGAACCGCACATCGCCGGCCCCTTTGAGCGCACTCACAAACACCAGGTTTACCGCATCAAACACGCAGAAGAATGCGACAAACCGCAAGAGGACAATCGTGAGCACGCGAATCTCTTCGAATTCCGAGGGTTCCATCCCCATCGCATGGGCCGACAGAAAGAAGTCAGGCAGAAGGAAGTACGTCAGTCCCATCCCGCCGGCGTACGTCAGGGCAATGCACAGCCCCGACCAGGTCGCCACAGCGGCTCTGGCCGGATCAGCATGACCAATTTCGCGACCAACGAGCGTGCTGATGGCGATCCCCAAGCCGATCAGCGGAACGAATGTCAATGCGTTGATGTCAACGGCCAGCGTCGAGGCGGTCATCGCAGTGATTCCCATGCGCCCCATCAAAAAAGTAAAGCCGGTGAATGTCCCGACTTCCAGCAGCACCTGAAACCCACTCGCCGAGCCGTATTGGAAGATCCGACGCAATAGCCCTGGCTCGTCGTGCGACCAGTCGAGAAATCCAAACTGGCCGCTTATCGCCGGCCGGTATAGCAAAATCAGGTAGGCAACCACCTTAAACCACTGGCTCAACGAGGTAGCCAGCGCAGCCCCGGGAATGCCTTCGAGCCACTCGCCACAGAAGCCAAAGATGAACAAGCCGTCGAGCACCACGTTCAACATGCACGACCCGATTTCGACGAACATCACGGTCGTCGTCTTGCCGCGCCCGGTGAAAAAGGTCGACATGGCCGCCGATACGACGGAGGCACCTGCACCGAATGTCAGAATCTGAAAGTACCGTACTTCCAACTGTTGCACTTCCGCCGAGTGCCCCACCAGCGAGAACGCCCAAGCCGCGAAGGGAATCGTCAGAAAGTACGCCGGAATCATCAGCGAGCCGAACTTCACCCCTTTGCGGATGACGGCGCCGATTTGCTCAGGACGTCCCGCTCCGTCGTACTGGGCGACGAACGTGTTCAAGTACGACGCCAGGCCGATGGGAAAGCAGAGCAGCGTGAAATGGAGCATGCCAGCGGGCAGGGCGGCCGCCATCGCTTCGGGCGAATACCAGAACAGAAACATTCGGTCGACGAAATTGGTCATCGACCACGAGGCCGTCGAGGCGATCAGCGGCAGCGCAATCAGCAATAGCTCGCGGATACCGCACGGGCGGCTCCACCAGTTTTCATCTTGGCTGATCGTCGCCATCGACTCAGCGTGCTGGGATGGTTCCGCCATGGGGCCCTAGGGAGAGGTGCATGGAAACGAAGCGAATCTCCATTATTCGCGAAGGTAACTTCCGGACAATCGCCAAGCGGTAAGGTTCGGAGATTCGACGTGTGAATTTAACCCGATAGTCTGCCTGGGTGAGTTGAATTACGATAGCTCAACGCTTTCATTTCGCATCCCCTACCGTGGAGCTACCGAGCTCATGAAAATCGCGCTTTGCTACCAGACGCAACCTGAGTTTGTCGAGGCCATTCAACAAGTTGCCCCCGATGCCGAAGTGATCGACGCAGGACAAGAGGGAATCGCTGAAGCCATTTTGGATGCCGATATCTTCTGCGGGCACGCCAAAGTCCCCATGCCGTGGGCCGAAGTCGTTCAGAAAGGGAAACTGAAGTGGATCCAGTCCTCGGCCGCCGGCATGGACCACTGCCTGGTGCCGGAGGTGATTGCCTCGGATATCATCGTTTCGAGTGCCTCGGGACTGTTTGCCAACCAAGTCGCAGAGCAAACTTTTTCCCTCTTACTGGGCCTGATTCGCAGTTTACCGGTTTTCTTTCGCGCACAAGCAGTAAAAGATTATACGAGAAGACCTACCCACGACCTGCACGGCAAAACGGTCGGCATCGTGGGCTTGGGAGGAAATGGACGCCGGATCGCGGAAATCCTCTCGGCATTCCGAACCCGGATCCTGGCAACCGACCTCTTTCCCTATGATTGCCCCGATCATGTCGAGGCGTTATGGCCTGCTGATCGGCTGGACGATTTATTAGCCGAATCGGACGTCGTGATCCTCACCCTGCCACTGAATGCGAGCACCTATCACATCATCGACGAGAGTCGCTTCGCCGCGATGAAGCAGGATGCCTGGTTCATCAACGTAGCCCGGGGACAGGTCGTTAAAGAAGCGGCTTTGATTGAGGCTCTGCAAAGTAAGAAGCTACTGGGAGCCGGGGTCGACGTCGCCGAGATTGAACCGCTTCCCGCAGATAGTCCTCTATGGACAATGGAGAATGTCATCATTTCCCCACATGTTGGGGCCCAGGGAGCCACACGCAACGCAGATGCCACAGAGTTGTTCTGCACGAATCTGCGTCGGTATTTAAAGGGTGAGCCTCCCATCAATTTGGTCGATAAACAGCTCGGTTTCCCGGTACGAAAGCCCACTTCGTAGCGGCGCAGCCCAGTTCAATCAGCCTTTACAAACCAATAAGCTGGAAGATATTACCATTCACTAGAAATTCACGATTTTGCGGGAAAGAATCTTTACCCAAAGATTCGCTCCCTCCTATCATGCACAAGGACATTCTGCGTTTTGAACCCCGATGACGCCGACAGGAAGTCGCTACTCATGCTAACCACGACGCAACAGAATCTTCAGCCGACTCTTTCTTTGGATGGCGCAGCCACCGAGCGGAAGTGCCCAGTCGAGTTGATGCAGCGTTACGAATCGCTCATTTCGGCCAAACGATCGAGTTGGACCGAGCATTACGCGCTGCGTCGCCTGCTCGGTTCTGGTGGACAAGGCCTGGTGTTTCTGACCGAGCGACGTGGTGCCAACGGTTTTACCCTTCCCTTGGCCATCAAGATCTTCTCGCCCGAGCGTTTCGAGAGTGCCACGCACTACGACGAAGCAATGGCCAGAAGTGCGCGAGTGGCTTCCCGTGTTGCACAGATTCAGCAGCACAACCTGTTGGAGATCCACAACTTCCTCGAGTCCAGCACGATCCGCGTGATGGTGATGGAATGGGTGGATGGCTACGACCTGCAGAAGCTGTCGACGCCAGGTATGGTCGAACGCATTCGCCCGCAGGTATCCGACCAGCGATGGGACTACATCAACCAGGTCGTCGTGACCAAAGGACCGCAACAGCCGCGTTTCAAGCCGGGTGTCGCCGTGGCGATCGCACGGGACTGCCTGGCCGCGCTTGCGGCGCTCCACCGAGACGGCGTGGTCCATGCCGATGTGAAGCCATCGAACATCATGCTCAAGCGTACCGGTACGGCCAAGCTGATTGATATCGGCTCGGCCTTTGAAATCGACAACGCTCCTGACTCGCGGACATGTACGCCGGCCTATGCGGCTCCGGAAGTCCTGGAAGGAGCCGAAGCGACGCCACGTAGCGACTTGGCCAGCTTGGGCTACGTGTTGATCGAGATGCTCTCGGGAAGATCCCTCTTTGGCCACATCAGGAACTTCCGGGAACTGCTCGAGACGAAGCGTTTCCTGGCGCAGCGTCTGTTGGAGATCCTTCCCGAGGAAGTGACCTGCAACGAACTGCTGATGAACTTCTGCCGACGGTTGATCGCTCCAGATCCGTCGCGACGCTTCCCTTCAGCGGAAGATGCCGACCTGCGATCTGGCGGGGCCGCTTCGTTTCATCGCCAACTGGTCAAAGGAGACCTGGCGGTCGAATACGACAACGAGATCCGCCTGTGGATCGAAGAGCTTCAACAAACCGAAGAAGATCCTATCTAACCGAAGCTTCCTCAGTTGGCCAAGCTAAAAGTTAACGCGGCGGTTCTCGGCAATGCTTTGCCGGGCCGCCTGAATCACGCGGGTCGATTCGCGGAATTCGGTCAAGCAGTCGAAGTGATTGTTGCCGTTTTCCAGCAAGCGGTGGAACGCCGAGAAAAGCCGTTCGCCGACCGGGCGTTCCCCTTCCAGCGATTCCATGTGCCGGCCAGCTCCGTTGAACCAGATCAACGTGTTGGGCAGATCGATAAACGCGATCCCATTCTCGCAACAAACCTGCATCGCGGCTGGCGGGCGGAATGAGACGGCCTCAGGCCAATCGTTACGCAAGTAGGTCCCCGCACTGATTTGGGCGACGACGCGTTGGCTGGGATCTTCCTTCGACTGGAAGTCGACGCTCAGCATTTGATATTCCATGTCGCTGGGGTCTTCAGCTCGAGGGTAGCTGACGCTCATCAGCGACTCCGGCTTTCCGTCGACAATGTAGCGGCACCAGTCGAAGATCTCGGCCAGGTAACGCTGAATAATGAGCCAGCGAGGGCTGTTGGCTCCTTGGGCCGGTGTGATTCGATGGTGGCAAAAGATCAGCTTCGGCCGCCCCAACTGCGTGGCGATAAGTTCTTTCAGCCGAATCGTAGCCGGGGCAAAACGCCGCGGAAATTCGACCATGAAAGGGACCTTGGTCGACTCCACAAGCCGGACGACTTCGCTCTGGGCCTGGGAATCGAGTTCCAGGGCCGTATTCAGATAAACGGCTTTCCCCGCGGAACAAGCCGATTGCAGCGGCAACAGGCCCGACCACTGCTGATCGAGCAAAAAAACCGCGTCGATGTGGTCCGCCGAAATGGCGCGGCGAAAGCCATGCGGGGATAGCGCATTGAACTGCGACGCGGCACTCTTCGCCCGTAAGGCTACTTCATCGCAGATGAATTCGACCTTAAAGCGATCTTGCAGAGAGTGAAGAGCAGGGCGGTGACGCGACTCCCAGTCGCACCCCAATCCAACCACGCCAATATGTAACACCATACAGGGATACGTCCTTGAATTCTTCCAGGCAATTGCCCCGGCACGTTCGCCGTAACTATTTACTATTGAAGCATTTCTGCTAGCACAACTCTAGTCGGAAATGCAATTTCTTTTTCGCCTTTCCAACCTGCGGTCAGCAAGCAACTTCATGCGACAACCCGAAAAGTCTTTGGGAAGTTCTCATCTTGGACACTTGTCACCGGTTTCTGAATCGTTAAACTTGGCCCAGACCTCAGGACCGGTCACCGCACAAACCCATTGTGCTGCGTTGGGTGGTCAAGACAGCGAGTTGAACTCGTTCACCCGGAGTCGCAGAAGCTTGCGACTTTCCCGCAAAACAAACGTGACTGGAATCCAACAACGACAACCACATCCCACCCAAGTTTTCTGGACTACGTGGTCTGTTTGTTCACCTGTGACCCAAGGTGCAGGCCCAATTCAAGCTAACGGGCAGAATTAAAGTAAGGAACGATTTTTATGCTCGGTATTACCATGGCCATTCTGTTGCAAGTTTCCGCCGTTGGCGATTCGACGGCCGATTACAACACGGCGTTCAAAGACGCCTCGGAAACTGGCAAGCCGATGCTCGTCCTCGTCGGCACAGATTGGTGCCCGGCATGCGTGACGATGAAGCAATCGATCATCCCACGCCTGCAACGTGCCGGCCGTTTGAGTGGCGTTGTCTACACGGAAGTCGATGCGGACGCCCAGCCACGCATCGCTCATCGCATCATGTCAGGTGGAGGCTATCCGCAACTGGCCCTGTACCGCAAGACGAAAGATGGCTGGCGCCGTCAGATTCTGGTTGGCGTCCAATCGGAATCGACCATCCAGACGCTTGTCGACCGCGCGGTTGCCGCTCAAGAGTCGGAAGCCAACAAGCTGGAAGTCCTGCCGATTTCGCAGTAGTTTTTACTGCGACAACGCGATGCCCGCGGTATCGCGGCACTACCAAAAGAAATAGGGCGGTTCATCTCGACCGCCCTGATCACGCCCGAAGCATCCCTGGGGATGCTTCTCTATTCGCCGCGGCGCGGCTTATTCTTACAGCTTCAAGAAGCACATGTTGACCGAAAGCAGTCGGTCGTCCAGCATGATCGCTTCCGAATTATCGTGCTCGAAGGTCGCGCTGACGAACTCGAGTCCTCGCGCGAATGCCATTTTGTAGCCTTCGCCCACGATCACCGATGGAACGGTGATTCCCTGGAACGAAAAACCTGTCTTCGCCAGGTTCGATTTGATACCACCGCAGATCATGTTGGTAACTTCACCCGCACCGTCGACAACCTGGCTGGTAAGTTTGCCGAACTCTTCTTGCAGCAGCCCTTCCACCACGTTGATCGCCACCATTTCCGACATGTTCACCGTGATGAATCCGGAAACGCGTCCATGAACGCCAATGATGCCGGTCACCAGACCATTCTCATGTAGCGGCACCCGGGCCACGCCCACGCAGCGTGCGGTTGTACCGCACATGGTCAGGGCATTCTCAACGGAAGTCACCACCGCTTCGGCGAGAACGTTGTTGGTTCCTGCCAGACCAGACGTGTTATCAATAACGGTTGCCATATTCGCACTCACCTATGGGAATACAGTGAACGATTGTTCGGCGTTCGATTGCCACGCAAGTATGGGATAACTTTGCCGGAGAAATCTGGCAGGGAGAAAGTTGGCGGACCTTGGCAAGGACCATCAACAGTCCCAACCGGAATAACCGTTACAACGAGACCGAAAGCCCCACCCGTTTGGCCAGCAAATTACGCTTCGGCAGGGGGCTGAATGTGATATCGGCGAATCTTTCGATCGAGCGTCGATCGTTCGATTCCCAGAATGCCCGCGGTCCGGCTCTTGTTCCAGCCGGTTGCCCGCAACGTCGCGCCGATATGACGCTTTTCCAGATCGGCGAGTGAAAGTGGTTCGTAGCCACTCTTGGTCGCATTCAACTCGGCCGTATCCCCGCTGGCAGTCAGGTTCGACAAGGCCAGGTCCTCGGAACTGATCCGCTCCGATTGGGCCAGCACGACGGCTCGTTCGATCACGTTCTTCAGTTCACGAACGTTCCCCGGCCAGCGATACTTCTGCAAGTCGTCGATCGCTGATTGGGTGAAGCCCAGGATCTTCCGCCCCGTCTCGGCGTTGTATTTCTGGACGAAGTACGAAGCCAGTTCGAGGATGTCTTCAGGGCGCTTTCGCAGCGGAGGAACGTTCACTTCCACCACGCGCAGTCGGAAGAACAGGTCGCGTCGGAAACGCCCCCGTTCGACTTCTTTCTCCAGATCTCGGTTGGTCGCCGCGATCACGCGCACATCGACCTGCACCGCGTCGTTCCCACCAACCCGCTCGAACGGATGCCCTTCGAGCACGCGGAGGAACTTGGCCTGAATCGCCTCGCTCATCTCGCCAATTTCATCGAGCATCAGCGTACCGCGATGGGCCGCTTCAAACTTACCAACCTTGCGATCCGTTGCCCCGGTGAATGCCCCTTTCTCGTGACCGAACAGTTCGCTTTCCAGCAGCGATTCACTAAGCGCGGCGCAGTTCAAACAAACGAATGGACCTTTCTTACGCGTACTCGCAAAGTGAACCGCCCGGGCAACCAGCTCTTTGCCGACACCACTTTCGCCGGTAATCAGAATGGTCGCTCGACTCGGAGCGACTCGGGCAACCTGCTTCTGCACGTCAAGAATCAGCGGACTGCTGCCAACGATATTGCTTTCCGCACCCAAGCGTTGACGCAGCTCGTCGATTTCAACCATCGACTGCGAGATGGTCTCGGTCAGTTCCTGCTGACGCTCGAGATTCTTGAGGGCCAACGCGACGTTTTCAGCCACGGCCAGCGTAAACTCGAGATCTTCCGGATCGGGAATCCGCCCGGTATCGGTCGAGTAAAGATGAATCAGGCCGATCACCTTGCCGTTCTGTCGGATCGGAGCGGCAAGCACGCTGGTCGCGTGAATATCCCCTTTGCTGTCGCGGCTGCCGAAGCGGCTGTCGTCAGTCACATTGCGGGCCAAGACCGCTTCCCCCTCGCGCAGCACCGTATTGGCCAGAAACCTCGAGATCCGGTGATAGACCGGCAACTTGTCGGTTCGGGAACTGATCAGTTCCAGGTCCTTCTCAGTCGCTGGTCCTTTGAACGTACGAGGAATCAACAGCACGGCACCCGAATCGACCTGGGTGCTTTCAAACAAACCCTCCAGGGCCAGGTTGGCCACGGCGATCACGTCGGCCTGTTGGGCAAGCTCGAACGCCAACTGACACAAACGAGCCGCTGCCCGGCCGACACGCGGCACGACCGAGCTTTCTTTCGCGTCTTGGATTTCCGGCTTAAGAAAACGCGTTTGCTGCCGACGGTGCGTGATGTTGGTTGGCTCGGCGATGTCGAGCACGTGTTCGCTGTCGTAGCCGGCAATCGTTTGATCGACGTCAGCGTTGGAGTCGAACAGATGATTGCTGCTGGAAGAACCAGCGGGAAACGCGGTAGACAGATCGTTGACGAACGCCAATTGCGTATTGGCCACGCGGATAATATTGCCAGGCGTCAGCGCCTGGTCGCCGCGAATCGGGGAATCTTCGACGGTCGTTCCATTTCGCGAGTCGAGGTCGCGAATGGTCCAGACGCCCTGCGAGAGGAAGATTTCGGCGTGGTAGCGGCTACAGCGATCGTCCTTGATGACAATCTGATTGGTGGGCGCGCGGCCGATCGTGACATTCTGCCCTTCGACGAGTCGAAAAACGTCCGTCCATTTGGATCCTTCACGAATAATCAAATACGCGATCATTCTGTTTTTTTGCTGACCTTGCTATCCAGAACTCGCCACCCCGACGAACCACCTATCGCCGATAATTGTATCGTAATAATACACTTATACGCACGAGTTTGTTCGCAGCAAAATCATTGGTGGTCAATTTTGCGCCGGTTATCGGGAAATGCCCCCATCGGTTGGTGTTCCCTTCCTATGGGACAGCTGGGTAGAATAGGCAGATACAAGGTGGGCTACCAATCCCCAAAAAACGCACAGCCCGACTATGAAGATTCGGAAAATGGGATTTAGACCGAATCCTTGCAACGGATTTCGGGCCGAACTATTGTAGATTGAATGGAAATCCCAACTTGCGCGGATTTTCTTACCTTGTCGGACTAGCCGGTGTGGGCAAATTTGGCCTGCACGGGATCATCATCCTTTCACTGACTGAGCTTTAAAACGGCTCTTTTTAGGCCAAGCGACGTTTCACCAGCAAGGTGACGTCCGTGCTGGTCTATCGCGATAAAACCGGAGATCTTTCGAATGAAAGCCTTTGTGCTCCCGCGCGTTCGCTTTGCTCTACTTATGGTATTTGGCATGAGTCTCGCCGCAGCTTCTGCTCAAGCAGGACAGGTCGGCTTCCGACAAAATGCCGTCGGTGGTGTTTCCATCGATGCCCAAGGGCAGCTGACTTCCGCTCGTCCGGAAGTGAAGCGTCAGCTTCGCCAGGAAATGATGAACGCCTTGGAAAAGGTGCCCGGCGATTTGGCGACCCCGGTCAAGATGCGAAAGGTCTCGCTTCGCGGCTTGAACGCAGCGATCAAAGCTTCGCAGGAAAACAACGGCGGTAAGCTGCCCGATGCCGTGAAGTACATGGCCGGTCTGCAGCGTATCGAATATGTCTTCGTCGACGAGGCAAACAACGACGTCATCCTTGCTGGTCCAGCCGAAGGTTGGACCGTTGATGAGTCGGGCAACGTGGTCGGTGTCACCACCGGTCGTCCGGTTCTGCTGTTGGAAGACTTCATCGTCGCTATGCGTTCGACCGAAGAAGCTCGCCGCGGCGGCATCACCTGCTCGATCGATCCAACGGCTGAAGGTCGTCAGAATCTGGACAACTACCTGGCCAGCCTGACTCGCATGGACGCCAGCGTGAAAGACGGCGTTGAACGAGCCATGGGTGCCCAGGTCATCACCATCACCGGCGTGCCCAAAGATAGCCACTTTGCCCGCGTGCTGGTTGCCGCTGACTTCCGCATGAAACGAATCGCCATGCACCTGGATCCGAGCCCCGTTCGCGGTCTGCCGAGCTATCTCGACATGCTTCCTTCGGCTCGCTCGGTGCAGAACGCCATGCCACGTTGGTGGTTGGCTTGCAACTACCAGCCACTGGCCCAAAGCGAAGACGGCCTGGCCTGGCAACTGCGTGGTCCTGGCGTGAAGGCCATGACCGAAGACGAAATCATCGCCGAAGATGGCTCGGTGGCTCAAACCGGCAAGGTCAGCGCCATCCCGCAGAAGTGGGCCGATGCGATGACCAAGAACTACGAAGAGCTTTCGGCGGAAGACAAGATCTTCGGCGAACTGCGAAACGTGATGGACATGTGCGTGATCGCCGCTCTGCTGGAAAAGGAACAGCTGCTAACCAAAGCCGACCTCGACCTGGACATGATCAAGAGCCAGACGAGTCCCGTCAAGTTGGAAAAGTTCGCCACGCCTGATACCGTGCCAACCTTCTTCAGCGCCATGAAGAAGGGTCGCCAATGGGTAATCACCGCTTCGGGCGGCGTCGACATCAACTCGTGGGAAGTCGCCAGCCACACCGAAAACGTCGCCGGCATGGACAAGCTGCGAACCGAGCAGCTGGCCTCCAACACCAACAACATCTGGTGGTGGAACTAGTCTCGCGACTTTCGCAGAAACGATCAACAAACGGCCTTCCAAGTGAAGGCCGTTTTTATTGCGCTCGCAGGTTTGCCCACACGATGCGTTTCACGTACGGGGCGATCTGAGGAAACAGCTCGTCCACCGCTCCATCCTTCGCCAGTGCGTCCCACGAGGCGTCTGCGGGGCGATCGATCGATTTCACCAGCACCAGTTTCTGGGCCCCCCAATTAGCTGCCAGCGCCGCGGCGATCGAATCGCTGGTGAGTCGCCAGTCGGTGGGAATCTCGCCACACGTCTCTTCGATGCTCGGCAGCTGCGTGTTCCAGCTGTCGATCACATCCCACACTTGGATTGCTGGTTCGTGGTGGCCCTGTTTCCAAGATTGGATCGCGAACTGCTGTGCTTCCAGGTCGCTCACCACAGACTGCTGCAACAAAGCAGCCACCAGCGAAGCCGAGAGGCGCATCGCATGGAGTGCCAGCTGATGGCTGACGAGCGCGTCGAGCCGATGTACCTGGTCCATCTTTCGCACGCTATCGGCGAACATGCCGCCACCGGGAATGATCACCACCGGCAAAGCAGGGGACTGCTGGGCGTACAACTGGCGCATTCGCTCGGCCAGCTCAGGCAGGTCCAACAGACTTCCACCCAACTTCCAAACGGCAAAGCCCATCCGCTTAGTCCCAGGCCTCTTCGGCCAGAATCGCAAGCGCGTAGGCCGGGGCACATCGTGCGGCGTTGGCACCGATCAGGTCGGTCAGATACTCGCGGTGCGTTACTACGCCGGCCGAATCGAGTGCGGCCTCGGCCAGAAAGTCACCATGACCACTGATGACGGTCAGCTCGACATTCATCTTCAACTCTTCCACCACCTGACGAATGCCGGTGGCAATCTTTTTGACCATGATCGAGTTCAGCTCGCGCGCCATCTCGTTGATCTCGGTCCAGGTCACCTCATCGCCGTCGGCACAAATCATGCGAGCCAGACGCGTCTTGGCGAACTCACGCGTGGCAGGACGTCCGTCGGCGGTGCCGTGATTCTCGGGCTCTTCGTCGAACAGCCCCAGGGCGAGCAAGACGTCAATCGAGGTCGCAAACCATTCGTTCGCCACCGGAACGCGCTTGCCGCGGAAGTTAACGTAATCGGTGATGCCGCAGATCGGCGTCCGTTCGACGCCCAGATAAACGAGTTCACCCGCCAGAAGTCGGCATAAGTCCGATTTCGACTTGCTGGCAACCTGGCCGTCGATCAGGGGAATGATATCGGTCGTGGTGGAACCGACGTCGACCACCAGCCCGCTCTTTCCCTGAAACCACTGACCACCAAAGCGGCCCAGGGCATGCCAGTTGGCGGCCGCGACCGAAAGGGGATCCAAGATGCCGTCTTCCAGCGAAACCATCTTGCCGGTGACGGTATAGACCTTCACGGGGTAGTCGGTAAAGACCTCGCGAATCGCGGCCAGGACAAAGCGAACTCCTTCCGCTTTCGAGCCAAAGCAGTCGGCAAGCTCGGCGGTCATCGTCACGGCCACACGATCAAAGACCGGAGTCATCCCCAGCACATGCTTCAGATTGACGACTAGTTCGTGTTTCTTCTTCCAGATCGCGAAAGGAAAAGAGTGAGCGAAACCATCGCCCGTCGCAATTTTGATGTTGGCTCCTCCAACGTCAACGCCCAGGACCGTCATACGCTCTTTATTTCCTTAGTTAAAGGATCTCAAAATCGACCTCGCCGCAGCCTACCCTCGGCTCGAAGTCCCGGCCGGCGACCACGTCCAACATGGCTTGGGCCAGGTTGTTCTTCAACAATAGCCGTAAGCCCACGTACGAACTCGTCAGCCGCGGGTTCAGATCGACCGCGACATCCTCCTTTCCCTCGGGACTAGGCCCCAAGATCATATCAAGCCCGACGTAGCCCCGGAAAGGGGGCATCGCCCTAATTGCTTGCGCCGCAAGGCGATGCGCTCGCACATTCAAGTCCAACGGAATAGGCAAGCTTCCTCCATGGTATTTCAAATCTTTATCAAGTGTTTGAAATGCGGCCGGCAGAAGAAAGAAATCCGCACCATTGCCCAGTGCTGCGCAACTTACCGCATCGCCATATACCTTGGGCTGTATGAGATATTTTTCACTATCGACGAATTGACCGTTGACCTCGAATCCGGCATTCCAAGAAAGTACTCCCTCCGAGCCTGCTCCGTCGGAGGGCTTTGTGACCACCGGAAGATCTAACAAGTGCTCCCACGTTGACCGCTGGTGGACCTGAAACGTGTCGATCGTGCGAACCGACGCGTCGCGCCACCGTTGGAAGCACTTCCATTTGCACGAGGCCTGCTCGACGAACGTCGAATCGGGACTGAGCAGAAACGCGCCGTCCTCTTCGGCCCATTTCGTTCGTTCGTAATGTAACCCATCGAACTCGGGAGCAATCACCAGCGTGGCCTCGGTCGACTTAACCGCATCGTGAAACGCCGTTCGTTCTCCCTCAGGCCCTTCGACCGTGATTTGCTGAGACGCGGCTACCGAAAGCGTCGGCAAGCGAGAATCACGCAGCACGGTCACCTTCAGACCGTCGATCGCCGCGAAGTCGTCGACAACCGCGGCCAGCATGGCCGTGCCTTCTTTCAGTAGAGACCCGCTCGGGGCAGGCGAACCGGGGACGCAGTAGAGACCACCCCCAGTAATCAATTCATACACAAAAACGCTGCGAGGATTAGAAGGTCGCGACGTCATCACTAACGCTTCTTGCCCCCATCTAAGTTGTGTGTCGACTTACAATCTTGTGCCACTGCCCCCCTCGGCAGTGCGACTTAGGCACAAGCTTGCGAGACGATTTCAACTTCCAAGAGCACTGGTCAGAGGCCAGTGGCAAACGGAAGCTTTCCACTGCTGAATTATCTAGAAGATCCCCAACTGATCGCGGGCATCTTCGGTCATGCGATCTGGCGACCAGGGTGGATCCATGACGATCTTCACGTCGACGTCCCCAACCCCTTCCATCTGCGAAACGAACTGCTTCGCACCACCGATCAGTTGCGGACCAGCCGGACAGGCAGGACTGGTCATGGTCATGTTGATCAAGACCTTCTTGTCTTCCGAGTCTTCGATATCCTCGAAGTTCACCTCGTACACCAGGCCCAGATCGACGATGTTCACGAAGAGTTCCGGGTCGATCACGTTCTTAAGTTGTTCGCGGACGGTGTCTTCCGATAGTGCCATCGGTGGGCTCCTTCTTAGTCAACAAGGCGAACGTAGACGTCGCCCCCTTCAATCTTCGCTTCGTGGACCTGGGTCGGCTGCGTGGCTGGCATCAGCGTCGGCTTGCCGGTCCGAATGTCGAACTTGGCTCCGTGACGGGGGCACTCGATCTCGTAACCATCCAAGTCCCCTTCGCCCAGCGGTCCATCGTCGTGGGTGCAGACGTCATCCAAACAGTATACCTGACCTCCGGCATGAATCACGATCACAAAACGATCGTCGACTTCAAACACTTCTTTTCCAGGGTCAGGAATCTCGCTGAGAGCCGCGACACGCACAAAGTCGGACATTCGGTTTACTTACTTACAGAGCAGGATGTGGGTTAAGGAGTTGAGCTACGAAAAATGCAGGGCCAGCGTGTCGCGGGTCACTAAGCAGGTACTCAGTTTCCGACCCGCGACACGCGGGCCCTACTTCCTTACATGTTAATCGTATTCGCGAACACGACGGGCAATCGCGTGCCCCAGGGCTTCGCGAACCGATTCGAGCGTAATGCGGTCGAAGACCTGCTGGAAGAAGCCGGTCACAATCATTCGCATTGCTTCCTTACGGGTATAACCGCGAGTCATCGCGTAGAAGATCTGCTCTTCGTCGACCTTGCCGGTCGTTGCCCCGTGGGTACAGCGAACGTCGTCCGCTTCGATTTCCAAGCCAGGAATTGAGTCAGCCCGGCTGTGTTCGGTCAGCAGCAGGTTGTCGATACGCTGGTAGCCGTCGGTCTTCTGGGCACCTGGGGCGACCTTGATCATGCCTCGCCATACGGTGCGCGAGTGATCCTGCAGGGCGGCCTTGTACAGGAAGTTGCTCGTACAGCTTGGAGCCCGGTGGTACTGCTGCGTGTGGTAGGAAAGATGCTGCTTTCCTTCGGTGAAGAGCACCCCGTTCACTTCGCAGTGGGCACCTGGCTTGTCGAGCGCGACGTGCTGATTCACTTTCGACAGGCGGCTACCGAGTGCTCCAAGCGTCCAGAACAGGTTGCCGTCTTGTCCGACGCAACCTTTCTGCTGTGCGAAGTGCCAGACCTTCTCGCCCCAGTTCTGCAGGTTCACGAAGCGGAGGTTGGCTCGGTCGCCGACGATCACTTCGATCGCGCCGCAGTGGAAGCCAGGCTGATCGTTATCCAGGCTGGCCGATTCGGTCAGCACGGTTGCCTGGGCACCCTCTTCCAGCACGATCAGCGTGTGGGCCAGGTCGACTCCGTTGTCGCCGATCAGGTTCAACACGTGCAGCGGCTGCTCGACCTGAACGTTACGAGGAACGTACAGAAACGCACCGCCGCTGAAGTAAGCGCCGTGCAGGGCGCTGAACTTGTCGAAGTTCGGGTCGAATTCGCCTTGGAAGAGATACTTCTTCACCAAGTCGCCATGCTCGGCCAGCACCGTGCGGAAGTCGCCGAAAATGACGCCTTTGGCCTTAAGCTCTTCGCTGATGTTGCTCACGGCGGTCTTGCCGTTGAGCGAAATAACCTGGCCGCCGATGTCGACCCCTTCGGCGAGAAGCCCGCTGGGCAAGGTCGCCGGATCGACTTCGGTCGTAAAGCTGGGCGGATCGAACTTCTTCAGGCTAAAGCCGCGGATGTCGGTTCGCATCCACTCTTCTTCCTTGCGGGTCGGCCAGTCCTTCTGCTCGAAGCTCTCGAAAGCCTCCTGGCGAAGATCGACCAGCCACTGCGGCTCGTTCAGCTGATTGACGTACTGATTGAATGCTTCGGCATTCCAGTTTTCGACGGTGGTTGCGGCTGCCACGCTCATGATATCGCTAATGTTCGGGTCTTAACGGTCAAAGAAAAATGGCCAAGCACGCCAGCTCGATCGACGCTGCTTGGCCCAAATTGGGAGACGAAAAGTTCAGTCGACTAACCGACCGAACCTTCCATTTGCAGCTCGATCAAGCGGTTCAGTTCGACCGCGTATTCCATCGGCAGTTCCTTCACCAGCGGCTCGATGAAACCGTTGACGATCATCGTGCTCGCTTCCGCTTCGGTCAGGCCGCGGCTCATCAGGTAGAAGAGTTGCTCTTCACCAATCCGCGAGACGCTCGCTTCGTGACCGATCGCCACATCGGGTTCCATGATTTCGATGTAGGGGTAGGTATCGGTCTGGCTTTCGGGATCGAGGATCAACGCATCGCACACGACGCTGCACTTGGTGTTATGGGCACCTTCCTCGACGCGAACCAGCCCGCGATAGCTACCGCGACCGCCATCCTTCGAGATACTCTTGGAAATGATCTGTCCGGAAGTGTTCGGGGCACAGTGAACCAGCTTGGCGCCGGTATCCTGGTGTTGATGCTTGCCGGCGAACGCGATCGAAAGGATCTCGCCGCGGGCACCTGGTTCCATCAGGTAAACGGCCGGATACTTCATCGTCAGATGGCTACCCAGGTTCCCGTCGACCCATTCCATGGTGGCGTCGGCGTAAGCCAGGGCTCGCTTGGTCACCAGGTTGTAGATGTTGTTCGCCCAGTTCTGGATCGTGCTGTAACGGCAACGCGAACCCTTCTTGGCGATCACTTCCACCACGGCCGAGTGCAGGCTCTCCGACGAGTACATCGGCGCGGTGCAACCTTCGACGTAGTGAATTTTCGCCCCTTCGTCGACGATGATCAGCGTACGCTCGAACTGCCCCATGCTCTCTTCGTTGATACGGAAGTAGGTTTGCAGAGGGAATTCGATTTCCACGCCAGGAGGAACGTAGATGAACGAACCGCCTGACCAGACCGCCGAGTTGAGCGCGGCGAACTTGTTGTCGTGCGGTGGAATCACCGTGCCGAAGTATTCCTTCAGCAGTTGGGGGTGTTCACGCAAGGCGGTGTCGGTATCGGTGAAGATCACACCCTTCTGGGCGAGGTCTTCCTGCAGCGAGCCGTACACCACTTCGCTCTCGAACTGAGCTTTCACGCCGGCCAGGTATTGGCGTTCGGCTTCGGGAATGCCCAGCTTCTCGAACGTTTCCTTGATCTCGATCGGCACATCATCCCACGTCTTGCCTTGCTTTTCGGTCGGCTTCAGATAGTAGTAGATGTCCTGGAAGTCGAGATTGATCTCGCCGCCCCACTTGGGCATCGGCTTGGAGTTGAAGATCTCCAGCGAGTCCAAACGGAACTTCCGCATCCAATCGGGTTCTTCCTTGATGTCCGAGATCTGATTGACGACCTCGGCGTTCAATCCCTTCTTGGCCTTGAAGACACCCTTGCTGGTCGTGCGGAAATCGTACTTGTTGATTTCACCGATCGGGCTTTGTACGCCAGTGTCCGTAATATCAGTGGCCATTGTCTCTCCAAACTATTTGAATATCGTCGGTGGCGATGGATTGGGCTGCTTCACGCTTGGTGCCTGGTCGCAGTTCAGGCCGCGAAGCGAATCGCACGGTGACTAATACGCGCTTGTAATTAAACCGTTTGCTCTTCGTCTTGCATCGCACGTTCCATGGCAGCCGCATCGGGATAGGCCTTGCGAATGCGCTCGTAACCGTTGGAATGCAGTTCGTGAGCCAGTTCGACGCCGCCGCTTTCGACGATGCGTCCACCCAGCATCACGTGAGCATGCGAGGGTGGGTTGTGCTCGAGCAGCTTGTCGTGATGGGTGATGATGAGCAGCCCCATCTCTTCGCCACCGATCTGGGCGATACTCTGGCTGGCCAGACGCACGGCGTCGGCGTCCAGACCGCTGTCGGTCTCGTCCAGGATGGCGAACTTCGGCTGCAGCATGGCCAACTGAAGGATCTCGGCCCGCTTCATTTCACCACCAGAGAAACCGTCGTTGACGTAACGACGAGCGAACTCGGTGTCCATCTGAAGCTGGCTCATCTTCTCTTTGATTTCCTTGCGGAATTCCCGCATGGGGATCAGGTCTTCCCCTTCCTTGCGTTCTGGGTTGCGAACGTTGGTCGTCGCGTGACGCAGGAAGTCGGCCAGGCGAACGCCGGGGATGGCGATCGGGCGTTGGAAGGCCATGAACAAACCGAGTCGGGCTCGTTCGTCCGCTTCCATCTCAGTGACGTCGACATCGTTCAGCAAGATGCGACCCTCGGTCACTTCGTACTTGGGATGCCCCATGATGGCGAAACCGAGCGTGCTCTTACCGGAACCGTTCGGGCCCATCAGAGCGTGCGTTTCACCACGCTTCAGTTGGAGGTTCACGCCATTGAGGATCGGCTTCTCATCTACCGAAACATGCAAATTCTCAATCTTCAATACGTCGGTCATTCGTGACTATTCGCTCTTTTCGAGTCTCAACGGGAGGCGACGCCGCAAGGCGTCATGAAAGTTACTTACCAGTATGTTTTTGATGTTGGGTCAACGGGTTTTCCGATCCGGTCGCTTCGACGTAACCGGAATGATGCGGCACGGGCAACTCGTCTTGGACGCGTGCGCCATTCTTCTTGTTGATGCGATGTCCACGGATCTTATCCTGGATTCGCATCAACCCTTCCAACAGTGCCTCCGGCCGTGGAGGACATCCAGGGACGTAAACGTCCACCGGCACAACCAGGTCAACTCCTTTGACCACGTGATACCCATACTTGAAGTAAGGACCGCCGCCCACGGTACAAGCGCCCATGGCGATGACGTACTTCGGATCAGGCATCATGTTGTAGAGCCGCCGAACTCGGCTGGCCATTTTGTAGGTGACCGTGCCTGCCACGATCATCAAGTCTGCCTGGCGGGGGGAAGCCCGAAACGCTCCGGCACCGAAGCGGTCGATGTCAAAGCGACTCGCCCCGACGGCCATCATTTCGATCGCGCAACAGGCCAGCCCAAACGTCATGGGCCAAATGCTTGCCTGCTGTCCCCAGTTGATGGCCTGTTCGATGGTCGTCGTGATGACGTTCTCTTCGAAGCGGCCTTCAATCCATGGCTTGGTCATGCTACACGCTTTCCGATTCCGAGTTGATTTGCGTCAACTCGTAGGTGCAACAACTCTCGCCATCGAGTCGACAATGGCTCAACTCCATGTTCTGACCCACCAACTCGGCGAACATTGCTCTTTCGAGGGCACACACCGCTCGATCCTGCTCGGCCAAATCGGGATAAGGACAAGCCAGCACGTTAAGGACCGGCTTTCCTTCGGTGTCTTCTTCATATTCCAGCGGAATCTGGCGACCGATGAACAAGGCCATCAGATCGTGAATCCGCTCGTGGGCGTCTTCGCCGTGAATCTGGCTGGCATACATCTCGACCAATCGCTTGGCGATCCGCGAAATGAGTCCTTGCTTGACGTCGGGGTCTTCAATGGAACGAATCTCATCCCACAAAGCCAAAGCCAAGTCAGCGTAGTTGGCCCCAGTCTTGCGTTCCCCTTTGGTGGTCAAGCGATACTTGTGAGTCGGTCGGCCGCGGCCGGCCTTGGAGGTGATCCGCTCGACGTAGCCTTGCCCCATCAAGCGATTTAAGCGTTGACGCACGGCCGTCGCCGTTACTTCCATCGCCACGGCCATTTCAGCCGTGGTCAAGGAAGGAGTCCTCCGCAACAAGTCGAGCACGACCAAGTCAGTCGGGAAGACCTCGTTGGCCCAGCGTGTGTCATTTTGCGCGGAATTGGAGTTCATTCGCCTAAAATCACGGTTGGACGACTGGCAATCTGCTAGCCGTATCGCTAAGTTGTGTCAGTACCCTAATGTTAGGGATTATCGCATTTTTGACAAGTATATATTTGTTAAATCGCGAGCCCCTGACAAACGTTGCCGTAACCTCTTTCCATGAAAAAGGTTAAGAACTGAGGCAACTACTGCTCCCTAATCGCCCCAGCTCATCCAATTCGGAACGACTACTAGAACAACCTTCCATCCCCGGCGAGCCCCACAGCCGAATCAGGAAGGTTGGCAGTTTGGGAATATTGCATGATCGCAAGTCGACACTCCACGCCTTGGCATCTGGCGTTGCTATCGCTCGTCGCTCTATCTCTTTTACCGCTGGCAACTTACGGCCAGGACAGTCCGCCGGAAGAGCCTGCTGCGGAAGCTCCGGCCCCACCCGATCAAGACCAGCCGGCCGAAGAGTCCCAAGCTTCCTCGGATGACGCCTACCCGGCCCCGGTAAGCCTGACCGATAGCGAACCTTGGACGGCGTTCCAGTACTTCGATAAGCCGTTCGAGTGGATGGTCGGCAAGATGGCTCAAACGCTGTTCTACCGCGTCTTCTCGACCGAGCGGCAGTATGCTCAGATGGACGACGTCGTCTATTACGTGCGCGACCGCGGAACCGACGGTCCTTTCGTGATCGCTGAGAACAGCAAGGTCCGCAAGCCGGCCAATCTGCCAGACCAGATCGACGAGGAAAAGGTTCACCAATGGGCCGAGCTAGGCAAGATCTCGACTTCCCCCAACCCCGACCGAGATTATCGTCTTGGCGTTCTGCATCGCACCGACGCGGCCGGCAAAGAGAAAGAGCAGCCGGTTGATTACGTTCTGTACGTCATCAACAACTCAACTAAATACGTGCGGATCAAGGAAGGGGACAAGATCACCTTCCAGCCGGTCACCAAACTGCGTAACTCGCTCAACGAAGACGAATCGACCTGGCTCACGCCAGAGGAAATCCAAAAGCGGGCCCACGAAGGTAAACTAGCCCTAAGTGGAAACAATCCCCCGGATACCCCGTACCTCTTCACCGAATATGTCGGCGGGGCTCCGATCGTGGTGCTATGGCTCTCGGGCGGTGCCGTCTTCTTCACTATCTTCTTCGCGTTCGTCAACTTCTGGGGATTCGGCCACGCCGTCAGCATCGTCCGCGGAACGTACGACAACCCCGACGAGCCCGGCGAAGTGACTCACTTCCAGGCCCTCGCCTCGGCTCTTTCCGCGACGGTGGGTCTGGGCAACATCGCTGGCGTGACCATTGCCATGTCGGCCGGCGGACCAGGGGCGTTCTTCTGGATGCTGCTGTGCGGCTTCTTTGGGATGACCAGTAAATTCGTCGAGTGCACTCTCGGTCAGATGTACCGCGAAGTCAAGCCAGACGGCACGATCCTCGGCGGCCCCATGCAGTACCTGACCCATGCGTTCGCCCAGTTTGGTCTGAAGCCAATCGGCCAGGTCATGGCGATCATCTTTGCCATCATGTGCATCATGGCCAGCTTCGGCGGCGGGAACATGTTCCAAGCCAATCAGGCCGCATCAATGGTGCTGACCGTGGTTCAAGACAAAGAATTGGGAGAACTGAGCAAAGTCAAAAGCGAACTGAGCGCCGCGGCTAGCCAAGGAGAACTGGAAAAGGTTCGCGAACTCGAAAAACGTAAGACGGAACTACAAGCCAAAGTCGACGCCTTCGAAAGCACCTTCAATCCCATCTTTGGGATCGCGATGGCGTTTTTCGTCGGGCTGGTCATCATCGGCGGGATCAAACGCATCGGTGCCACGGCCAGTAAAGTCGTGCCGGCGATGTGCCTGATATACATCCTGGCGTGCCTGTGGATCATTGGGGCTCACATTACGCAGCTTCCGGAACTGATCGCCCAGATCTTCACCGAGGCATTCAACCCTGAGGCCGTACGCGGCGGTATCCTCGGCGTGATCGTCATCGGCGTTCAACGCGCGGCGTTCAGCAACGAGGCCGGCGTCGGTAGTGCGGCAATCGCCCATAGTGCCGCCAAGACGGACGAGCCTGTTCGCGAAGGCTTCGTCGCCCTGTTGGGTCCGTTCATCGATACGATTGTCGTCTGCTCGATGACGGCACTGGTCATTCTGATTACCGGTGCCTGGGACAATCGCGGCTGGATCTTGGATCAGGGTCTGGAAGGGGTTCAGCTGACGGCGGAAGCCTTCGAGGCTGAACTCTGGTGGTTCCCCTACATCCTGATGGTCGCCGTGGTTCTGTTTGCCTTCTCGACGATCGTTTCGTGGAGCTACTACGGCGAACGCTGCTGGGAACGCCTGTTCGGGGCTCGCAGCATTTACGTCTACAAGGTGATCTTCGTGTTCGCCGTGTTCATCGGAACGATCTTCGAACTGGGCAGCGTCCTCGATTTTTCCGACTTCATGATCCTCTCGATGGCCTTCCCTAACATCTTGGGTGCGTTGCTGTTAGCGCCTAAGGTACGCACGGCCTTGGGTGAGTACTGGAAAAAATATAAGGCCGGCGAGTTCAAGAAATTCAAGTAAGCCGCGAATGACTTCCTGAGTGGGAGATCCGATTTCATCTCCCACGTTTCCCCCCGGAAAAAGGAAGTTGTCCGATGTGTTCGCGCCCGTGCCACGAATCGAATCAGTGTCACCATAAGAAGTCCTCCACGAATGTCCTGGGCGCCTGGGGCTTCGGGATTTCGTTGTTTGGTCTATTGATGACCTTCGGTCTGTTGTGCCCGCTGGGCCTGCTGCTGAGCTTCTTCGGCCTGTTTGCCAAGAAGCGGGGCATCGCCATCGCCGGCACGATCATTGGCGGGATCGGCACGACCATCGTTGCCATCGGCGTCGGCTCGATCGCCATGGCCGCCTCGGCGGTGCACCACTACCAGGTCGAAGTCCCCAAGATCGAAGAGACCCGCCACGTGCTCGACACGGCCTGCGTCGAAATCGAGTCGTACCGCCAAGAGAACAACAAGCTGCCCGAGGGAATCGAAGGGAACAAGCTGGTCCTCAAGTTTGAAGACGCCTACGGCAATGCCGTTCGCTACGAACCGGAAGACGACGGACGGTTCGCCATTCGCAGTGCCGGCATCGACGGCAAGTTCGATACCAGCGACGACCTGCGAATGCTCAACACCGAGCGGGCCCTGAACGAACCCATCGCCTCGCACGCAACGAACTTCCACGGCCACAAATGGCACGTCCAGAAGCACCGCCACTGCGGCTGGTAAATGAAGTTGGCATAGAGATGTCAGGCACCGCGACACGACCTCCAAGGCCTTGGCCCTATCCCCGCGAGGGCGATGGGACAAAATCTGGCGCACTCTAAGCTGGTGCCGGAGTCTCAATCGGGAAGTGCTTCTCGACCACTTCGTAGAACTCCTGCGGCGTGGCGACGTTGGCCACGTGCTTGCGGAAGTGACGTGCTCCGGATTTGCCCTGGGCGTAACAGCAAGCGAACTTCCGCATCAGCAGCGTCCCTTTACTCTCGCCGAATCGCTGCACCACCAGGTCGTAATGCTTGAGCATGCAGTCGCGCTGCTCGACCAGGGTCGGCTCCGGCGGGATCGGCTTACCGGCGATTGCCGCGGCCGCTTGGGCAAACAGCCAAGGTCGCCCCAGGCACGCGCGAGCAATCATCACGCCGTCGACGTCGAAGTTGCGAAACGCTCGGTAAACCTTCTCGGCCGAATCGAGGTCGCCATTACCGATCAGCGGGATCTTCTTCAGGTGCGATTTGATCTCGGAGATCCGTTCCCAGTCCGCTTCCCCTTTGAAGAACTGCGCCGCAACCCGGCCGTGCACCGTCAGCGCCGCGGCACCACTCTGCTCGACGACCTGGGCGATGTCGTTCGCGTTAATCGAATCCATCGAGCAGCCCAGGCGAATCTTCGCCGTCACCGGCGTCGGAGCACATGCCTCGACCAGCTTCGAGATAATCTGCCCCATCCGCTCTGGGACCCGCAAGAGGTACGATCCGCTGTGGGCCTTCTCGGTGACCTGCTTCACCGGGCAGCCGAAGTTGATGTCGACGACGCTCACCTTGAACTCTTCGACCAGGCGGCGTCCCACCTTGGCCATCACTTCCGGCTGGTTGTCCCAAATCTGAACGGCCAGCGGACGGGCCTCGTCTTCGACGCCCCACAGCCGGTCAGGGAACTCGGCTTCATGTTCATCGAGCCAATGAAACCCGCGGGCATTGACCATTTCGGTCGCCAGTAAGCCCGCACCGCCGTAACCGCGCACGATCTGCCGGAAGGCATAGTTGGTGAAGCCCGCCATGGGGGCCTGCAGGATCGGCGGATCGATGACCATATCGCCGATTTTGAGCGGCGGCAGCTTGAGGTCTTCAGTGGTCGGCTCGATGCCGGTCAGGTCGAATTGATGCGGAGTATCCATGGGCTTTATCGTTTCCCACTCGGCTAAAATCGTCAAGTGGCAAACTGGAAAGCCGCAATGACTTACAGCATGGCTCTAAGGAATGCGGCTCGGGCTGATCGAGCCGCTCGTGGTGCTGCTGGAGGCCTGGGGCGTTGCCGACCAGTTGGCACCGGGCATGGTAGACGTCGCCGGAGGAGCGAGCGCCGTCGACGGGGCCGACTGAACCGGGACCACCTCGGTCACCTCGTTCACGTGCATCCCCCGCATGTAAGGATTTGTGTTGCTGGACGAGGGACTGCCAGACGAAATGGTCGTCGAACCGGACGTCGCAGGCGTGCCGGTCGAGGTCGACATGTTCACTTCTTCGGTATAGCTGGCTGGCACGACACTGCCGTTACTACTTCCACTGGGCGAAGACTCACTCACGCTACGCCACTGCTGTTGACCATAGCTCGACGGTGGCGAGGTCGTGGGGGCCGTATTGGGTGGCGGCGTGAACTGGGCAGGCGGATTGGTCTGGTAGCCACCCTGAATGGTCGGAACCTGGCTAGAAGGTGGTGCCTGATAATACGGAGCCGTCTGGGCAGGCTGCCCATAGGTTTGCGTGCCCGGTGGCGGAAGACGCGTCGGTCCGTAGACGGCAAAAGGATTCATCTGCGACTGCTGGTTCTGGCAGCCGGCCATCAAAAGCAAAAGAAAGCTTGCAGAAACGAGGCTTCTCATAGGAAATCCTTTTCCGGATACGGCATCCCTTTTCCAGCATCCTGCCAGGGAAATTGCCATCCTCCCGAAATCAAACCATAGCGTCAGCCCACGACAAACTGGCTGACGGCGGGGGGAGGTTACCAAAGACTGCTAGCCAACAGCAAGACGAATTGCGGAAACCTGAGAGAATTCCCTCAAGTTTCCGCGAGGCTAGTCCGAGCGATTAAAACTCGTTTGTAACGACCTTCGGCGATTGCGCTGAAACGGCTTTCCCATCGGCGTCGACGATCTTCATCGCTGGCTCGGCGGGAACTTCGCCGCTAGCAACATCCTGATCGACGTAAGGGTTCACGACCACTTGCGGCTCGGGAATCGGGCGCTCGGCCACGTACGAGACGCTCGGCGAGTAGGACGAGATCGGGTACGGGCTCATGCCGTAAGGGACGGCCACGTTGTGCGAGTAGTACACCGGTGGGTGCATCGCGTAGTAAGGGGGCATCGGCAGGTAGCCGAGCGAACGATTCAGCGAGTAGGGGCCCCACGACCAATTGTTGCCGTAACCCAGGCCACAGTTGCTACCGAAGCCGACCGATGAGGTACGATGGACGATGATGTTACCATCGGCCAGGGCTTCGTTTGTGGAAATCAACCCTGCGGTCATGGCCGCAGCCAGCAGCACCAGCAGTACCTTGCGCATCTCAGAGCACCTTGCGTGATCAACCCGATGAACCCCTCCCTGGTAATTCAATCCTCATAATTCCACCCTAATTACGCCCCCAGGCGAACGCAAATTCATTTGCCGGTTTTGAACACGTGCCCCATTCCACCAAAGATCTGACTTCTTTGATCCGTCACGAGGCCCAGCAGCTGGGCTTTTCGGCGGTGGGCATCTGTCCGGCCGTTACCCCCACTGGATTGCATCGCTTTCACGACTGGCTCGACGCCGGCTACGCGGGGCAGATGCAGTACCTGGAAGACCGCCGCGACGCCTACGCCCATCCCAATCACGTTTTGGATGGCGTGCAGAGCATCGTCATGCTGGCCCTCAATTACAAAAGCCAGCCGATCCCGCCGCTGGCCCCAGGCCAGGGGAGGGTATCGCGGTATGCGTTTGGCGAACTGGACTACCACGACTGGATCCATGCCCGGCTCAAGCAGTTCAAGAAGGCAATCGCCCAGTGGGAGCCGGAAGCCAGCGTTCGCGGCGTGGTCGACACGGCGCCGCTGTTGGAACGAGAGTTCGCTCAACTGGCCGGCCTCGGCTGGATCGGCAAGAACACGATGCTGCTCAATAAACAGCTGGGCAGCCTGTTCTTCCTCGCCGCGATCCTGATTGACCGAGAGTTGGTTTATGATGACCCCCACAACGCCAGCCACTGCGGGACATGCACCGCATGTCTGACCGCTTGTCCGACCAGCGCGTTTCCCAGCCCCGGCGTGCTGGACGCGACCCGGTGCATCTCGTACCTGACGATCGAGCTGCGCGACGAGATCCCCGTCGAGCTGCGCTCTGACATGCACGACTGGGTGTTTGGCTGCGACGTCTGCCAGGACGTTTGTCCGTGGAACAACAAGTCGCCGATCTCGCCGCACGAGGCGTTCTTTCCGGCCAGCGATCGGGCACCGCTCGAACTACGTTCGCTCTTCACGATGACCGACGATGCCTTTCGCGACCGCTTTCGCAAGACGCCCTTGTGGCGAACCAAACGGCGGGGCATCCTACGCAACGCGGCGATCGTCCTGGGGAATCAGCCGCACGAGGACAATGTCGCTGCGTTGTCACGCGGGCTCGTCGACGAAGAATGGCTCGTCCGCGGCGCGTCGGCTTGGGCTTTGGGACAACATCTGCCGGAGGCCGCACCGTTGCTGGCCGCTCGACAAAAGATCGAAGAGAACGAGCACGTCCGCCGAGAGATTGACCAGGCCCTTGCTCGAAGGAAATAAGAGAGAACACGGGTGACCCAGAGAGATTTCTCTCTGGGTCGGCATCGCCGACAAGAGGCTAATGCATGGACGCAACGAAGATGGAATCGTTCTATTTTGTTCGGACTGGATGCATGAGCCGCTTGTGGCCTGCGGCCACCCAGAGAGAAATATCTCTGGATAGGGATGAAGACCCGTTGCTCCTAGGGTTTACTACGAGTGTGTTAGTAACCCATAAACCCAAAAGGAGCAACGAGCGATGTCTAGTTTACCAACTTTCGTCGGGCTTGATTACCATCAGGATTTGGTTCAGGTGTGTGTTTTGGATTCGGAAGGGCGGACGCTGGCGAATCGGTCGGTGCGGAATGAGGCTGATTTGATTGCCCGCTTTGCGTTGCAGCATGGCACGCCGCAACGCGTGGCGATCGAGGCCTGTTGCGGGGCGGCCGATCTGGCCGAGGAACTGGTCACCCATCGCAATTTGCCGGTGCAGCTGGCTCATCCAGGCTACGTCGCACGGATGAAGCGTTCGCCTGACAAAACCGACCTGGCCGATGCCCAACTGCTGGCCGATCTGGCTCGCGTCAATTACCTGCCGAGCGTGTGGCTGGCCCCCGAAGCAACGCGGCAACTGCGACGCCTGGTCCGCCATCGGGCTCAATTGGTGCGGCGGCGGCGGGACGTTAAACTGCGGATTCGTGGGCTTTTACGAGAAAACCGGGTGCCTTCACCGGGCGGCACGCCTTGGACGAAGAAGTGGCTCACATGGCTGCAGGAAACAGACGACTTGGCACCAAGCGACCGGTGGCTTGTGGAAGACCACCTCGAGGAATTGACTTCCCTGGGGCGTCGCATCCGTGCTGTGGAAGCCAAGATCAGGCACACGGTCGAAGACGATCCGGTCGTTGCGAAGCTTCTGACAATGCCCGGCGTGGGGCTGGTGACGGCGGTTACGCTTCGCGCCGAGATCGGTCGCTTCGATCGCTTCACGCGTGGCAAGCAACTGGCTCGGTTCTGCGGAGTGACGCCTCGCAATGCCAGCAGTGGACAACGTCAGGCAGATGCAGGACTGATCAAGGCCGGCAACCCCGACCTGCGGACTGTGTTGATCGAATTGGGGCATCGACTGATTCGACAAACAAGTGGCCCATGGACCAAGCTAGCGACCGGCATGCTGAGTCGAGGCAAACCGAAGAACGTGGTGGTCGCGGCGGTCGCCAATCGTTGGGTTCGCTGGCTGCACCACGAACTACGCCGCGAAACGCCCCAAGCGGATCGCGTTTTAGAGCAAGCCGTTTAAATTAAGGAATCCCCACAACTCGATAGAACTCTGGGAGATCCTTCGAAAGAAGCGACTGGTCAAGCATTCACCTGTTCCGGCGGGAAGGTACGCTCGAGGTGGCCCTGGGCTCAAGCTCGTCTCTGGTTAGGGCAGCCTTCCCCTTTACTTCGAAAACACCCACAGGGGCTATCCCACCACGGGAAACGCTCGGATAGAGGAAGGGAACCACCGGTGAAAACACTTGACAACGAGTCTGTCTTCATAGAGGGCCACCCGGTTTGTTACCGAACAGTCGTGGCCATCGCTAACCGGCCGAGCAGTTGACCTGCTTGTTGTGGATTTCGCCTGAGAGATACTGCCCCGGCTGATCGACCGTGTAGAACTCGTCACGAATCGCTTCCCAGTCGGACATCTCGCGGATGCGCACGAACTTGGCTCGTACGTCTTCCACTTGTGGATGCAGGAACGAGTACTTCACGCCGAACTTGCGGAAGTTCGTCATCGCCTTCTTCTCGCCGTATAACTCGACCACCAGACGCAGATGCTCTTGGATGATCTCCAACTGTTCGAACGTGGTTGGCGGTGGTGGCAGGGGCTCGCCGGCAGCCAGTGCGCGCGCTTGTTGGAAGATCCATGGATTACCGATCGCACCCCGGGCGACCGTCACGCCGTTGACGCCGGTCTCGTTCATCATGTCGAAGCAGTCTTGTGCGGAGAACAAGTCGCCGCTTCCCAGGATCGTGCGATCCCCCACGTGCCGCTTCACTTCGGCCAGGAACTCCCAGCGGCTCGGTCCGATGTAACGCTGCTCGACCGTGCGACCATGTACCGTGATCGCATCGACACCGATCTCGAACGCACCGTCCAGGATCTCGAAGAACTTATCGCGGCTTTCCTGGGTGTCGTCGATCCCGCGACGCATCTTCACCGTCAGGGGCATTTCGCTGGGGACGACGTCGCGCGTGCGACGAACGATGTCGAGGGCTACCTCCGGTTGGCTGAGATGGAATCCGCCTCGGCAGAGTCCCAGGACCTTCTTCACCGGGCAGCCGAAATTGATGTCGATCACGTCGAAACCAGCTTCGACCAGCTTGGCCGCCCCGGCGGCGAACTGCGCAGGCTCGGCACCCATCAGCTGCCCCCCGACTGGGTGTTCTTCGTCGGCAATGGCCAGGAAGTGGCGATTTTTTTTCCTATCGTTCAGCTCGACCAGGAACTTATCGAGCATCACTTCGCAGATGGTGTAAGGGGCACCCAGGCGACGCGCGATGACGCGCATCGACATATCGCTATAGCCTGACAAAGCTGCTTGGACGAGCGGGAAATCAAGTTCTAAGTTGCCAAGTCGCAGGGCCATGGGGCCGTCATTTCCTCGAAAATCGATCCAACCGGTATTGTTTGCCTCAAGAATAGCAACTGATCCCTACGCGAATAGTGCGACTTTCCGCCAAGCGTCCGTTTTGTATCAAGAGAGTCTCTTCGTCCACCGAGGAATTTTTTTAACTTCGGTAAAGCCTATACCTTAGGTGGCCGATAAATGCTCACATGAAATTGTTTCTCAAGTTGACTTACCCCAGCCGGAAACATTTGTGAGCATATGTCGCTGGTTTCTGAGATCACCAGCGATGTTTAAGGGCCGAATGGTTACCTGCCCCAACCGTTCGGCCCTATTTTATTTCTTGACCGATCTTAGTGCAGAATCGGGCAGACGTCGAACCACTGCCGGCCGTGCTCTTCCATCCAGTCGTTCGATTCATTCGGTCCCCAGTAGCCGGTCTCATACGTGTGCAGCGTGGGGGCCGCGTCGGAACGCCAGGTCTTGATGATCGGGTCGATGATGCCCCAGGCCAGCTCCACTTCGTCGCTACGGGCAAACAGGCTGGCATCGCCTTGAATCGCATCCAGCAGCAAACGCTGGTACGCGTCGGGCATTTCTCCCTGGAACTCCTTGCAGAAGCGGAAGTCCAGGGCGCTGGTCCGAGTCATTATGCCGGAGTCAGGCACCTTGGTCTGGATCTGCAACTGAATCCCTTCAGCAGGCTGAATCTGCATCACCAGGCGACACGCGTCGATAAACGACTTCTTCTGATCGAAGAGCGTATGCGGAGGCTGATTGTATTGAATGACGATCTGCGTCGTGCGGCACGACATCCCTTTGCCGCTGCGCAGATAGAACGGCACGCCGTTCCAGCGCCAGTTATCGACCCACAGCCGCAGCGCCGCGAACGTTTCGGTCTGGCTGTCCTTGGGTACACCCTCTTCCTTGCGGTAGCCGGCATACTGGCCGCGGAGCGTCTCATTGGCGATCTCGTCGGCCGACATCGGGCGAACGGCCTGGAGCACTTTGACCTTTTCGTCTCGCACCATATCGGCATCGAATCGCACCGGGGCTTCCATGGCCGTGACCATCAACAGCTGCAGCAGATGGTTCTGGAACATGTCCCGCAGCACGCCGGCCTGATCGTAGTAACCACCACGGCGTCCCACGACCACTTCTTCGGCCACGGTGATCTGCACATGGTCGATGTAGTTGCGATTCCAAAGGGGCTCGAAGATCGAGTTGGCAAACCGCATGACCAACAAGTTCTGTACCGTTTCTTTCCCCAGGTAATGGTCGATACGATAGACCTGCTTTTCGGGAAAGACGCGGTTGACGTCTTTATTCAGCTTCTCGGCCGTGCCCAGGTCGTAGCCGAAAGGCTTTTCCAGTACGATCCGCCGGGCACCTTCTTCTTGATTGGCCAAGCCTGACTCACCCAGCTGATCGATCGCGGCGGTATACAGGCGAGGGGCCGTCGAAAGATAATAAACCCGTTCGGCCGGTCCCCCTTCGACTTCTTCCAGCAGCTTCTTCAGCTTCTTCAGGTCTTCCAGTTCGGTGAGATCGCCTGGGTGGTAGTAGACGTTGGGAGCAAAGTCGTTCCACGCGTCGGCGTCGAACTTCTTTTCGGTGAACTTCTCGGTCGACTTCTTCAGTTCGTCGCGCCAGGCATCGTGCGAAAACTCGGTTCGCGACATGCCCACAATCCGCGTCCCTTCCGGCAAACGCTTCTTCTTGAACAGCAAGTATAAGGCAGGGATCAGCTTGCGGCTGGTTAGATCACCCGAAGCACCAAAGATGACAATTGTGTGAGACATGGCTATTCCTGTTCCATGCGCCGCGACGAATCGGGTTACGTCCCAAGGATCGCCAACAGCACGAATACGCGACCGTCTACTTCTCACGAGCCCAACGCGCGGCTGACGCCACGCTGGCCAATTATGCCCGGTGCAATCCCAGGCAATAACCCCGAATTCAGGGGCTTAAAATCGCATCGCCGTAAAACCGCCGTCTACGTAAACCGTGGCACCGGTCACAAAACTGCCGGCCGCTTGCGACAACAGCAGAATCGAGGCACCGACCAGTTCTTCCGGCTCACCGAAGCGGGCCATCGGCGTTTGACCGATGATGTTATCGACCCGTTCCTTATCGAGGATCTTGCGGTTCTGCTCGGCGGGGAAAAACCCGGGGCAAAGCGTGTTGAATCGCACGTTTTGGGTGGCATACTCGCGGGCCAGGTTCTTGGTCAGGTTCTCGACGGCCGCCTTCGAGGCCGAGTAGGCGAATACCCGTGAAAGGGGCAAGTGGGCCGTCACGCTACCGATGTTCAGCACCGCGCCCCCTTGCTTTTGCTTGGCCATCGTCGGGGCGAAAACCTGGCAGGCCAGGTGCGTCCCGGTGAGGTTAGTATCGAGCACGCGCTGCCAGTCTTCGTCGGTGATCTCTTCGTAGGGGACCGAAGAGTTTACCCCGGCACAGTTGACCAGCATGTCGACCCGGCCGAATTTTTCCAGGCACTTGTCACGCAGCTGGGCCAGCGAATCACGCGAAAGGGTATCGGCCGCGATGAACTCGGCTTTGCCGCCGGCAGCGGTGATCCGCTCGACGCGGCTTTCGCCTCGCTGCGGGTTCAGGCCACTCACGACGACCGTGGCACCGGCCAAGGCCAGGCCCTCCGCGATCGCTCCACCCAGGACTCCGGACGCCCCGATAACGACGGCAACTTGCCCGTCGAGCCCGAACATTTTGGTTAGGAAATCAGTTGCCATGCTCGCTATCGATCTCTTTTCTAGAACCCCCAGGCACCAGGTTTGGCCTGGGAGTTTGTGGCAGGAGAGTTAGAAACTCGATTCGGTTAGCGGAGCGATTAGGACTTCGGCTCGCGACGACGCTGCAGCCATTCGGCGTGGAAGGTGCCTTCCTTGTCGATCCTCTGGAACGTGTGAGCACCGAAGTAGTCACGCTGGGCCTGCAGCAGGTTGGCCGGCAGGCGAGCGTTGCGATAGCCGTCGTAGTAGGCCAGCGCACCGGCGAACGCTGGGGTCGGAACGCCCAGGTCGATGGCCGTCTTGACCACGGCTCGCCAGCCATCTTGCCCCTTGGTAACCGCCTCGGTGAAGTACGGATCCAACAACAGGTTTTCGAGGTTCGCGTCTTTGTCGAATGCTTCCTTGATGCGATCGAGGAACTGGGCACGAATGATACAGCCACCACGCCACAAGAGGGCACAGTCGCCGTAGTTCAGGTCCCAATCGTGCTCGGCCGATGCGGCTTGCAACTGCACGAAGCCTTGAGCGTAGCTGCACAGCTTCGAAGCGTAGAGCGCCTCGCGAACTTGTTCGATGAACTTGGCACGATCTTCCGAAGTCTTGCCGCTCGGGCCGGTCAGCACCTTGCTGGCACGCACGCGGGCTTCCTTGGCGGCCGATAAACCGCGAGCGTACACGGCGGTGGTGACCAGGGTGCTGGGCACGCCCAGGTCCAAGGCCAGCTGGCTCATCCACTTACCGGTCCCCTTGGCACCGGCCACGTCCAGGATCTTATCGACCAGGTAGCCGTCGCCGTCGTCATCCTTCACGCTGAAGATGTCGCGAGTGATTTCGATCAGGTAGCTTTGCAGGTCGCCGCTGTTCCATTGATCGAAGACGTCGTACAGTTCGTCGTTGGTCAGACCCAAGCCGTGCTTGAGCAGGAAGTAGGCTTCGCAGATCAGCTGCATGTCGCCGTACTCGATGCCGTTATGCACCATCTTCACGTAGTGCCCGGCACCGCGAGGGCCAACCCATTCGCAGCAAGGAATGTCTTCGTTCGGACCCACCTTGGCCGAGATGGCCTGGAAGATCTCTTTGATGTGCGGCCAGGCAGCTTCGCTACCACCGGGCATCAAGCTGGGGCCCTTGAGGGCGCCTTCTTCACCGCCGGAAACGCCCGAGCCGACGAACAGCAGCCCCTTTTCTTCGACGTACTTGGTACGACGTTCGGTATCGGCGTAGTGGGTGTTACCACCATCGATGATGATGTCGCCTGGTTCCATCAGCGGGAGAAGTTCTTCGATCACCGCATCGACCGCCGGGCCGGCCTTGATCAGCATCATGACCTTGCGTGGACGTTTCAGCGAAGCGACCAGCCTCTTCAGATCATGGCAACCGACGAACTGCTTGCCGGCGGCACGGCCTCGAATGAATTCATCCGTTTTCTCGGTAGTTCGATTGTAGACGGCCACCTTGTAGCCGCGGCTTTCGACGTTCAGGGCCAGGTTTTCGCCCATCACGGCGAGACCAATCAAACCAAAATCGCAGGAAGCATCGGACATGATGTTTCTTTCCTCTGAGAATTAACGGGAATCTAGTGTATTGGTAGTCCCCTCTCCCTTCCCAAGGGAGAGGGCTAGGGTGAGGGTTGTTGAAGCGGGTACCACGTTCGCCCCTCACCCTAACCCTCTCTCCCCAAAGGGGCGAGGGGACCGGAGTAGGAGGGCGGTGGTGAATTGCCCGCTCTCGTTTTATCTAGCCAACGACCGGCCAGCTTGGTTTTTCTGGCAGGTAGCGGTCGAATTCATCGAGTAGTGCCTGCTGGTAATCGCCGGCGAACTCGAGCTTCAGGAACTTGTCGATTCCTTCGTCGTAGAATCGCTTCCAGCTGTTTTCTTCGTCGCCTGGGTTGATCGGGTAAAACAAGCAGTTGTTGGCCACGGCTGCTTTGTAGTCGCCAGGAGCGTCGCCGATCATCAGCGCTTGGTTCGGCTTGTACTTGGCGGCGTTGGTCAGCGTTTCCTTCTTGTTGCCAGCTTCCTGGCCGCAGATTTCGGTCACGTACTGACGGATGTCATGTTCGGTCCATTCGTCGTTGAGCGCATCGTTGGGCGTGGCCGAAACGACGAGCATGTCGGCCTTGCCGCTCAGCTTTTCCAGGCACTTGCGAACCGAAGGGAAGGGGGCCACGCCGCGAACCATGCCGGCGACCGTTTCGTTGACCGCCTTCGACCACTTCAAGCAGTGGGCCAGGTCGGGGTCATTCGACTCGGCGACCTTCGCTTCCAGAGCCGGATTGCCCAGCTTGGTTTCTTCGGCGATCCACTTCTTGAGCGACTCGGGAATGGTGATCTTCGCGCCGCGTTCGATCACTTCGGGACGCTTCTGCAGCCATTCGAGCGCTTCGACCAAAGCGTGAAAACGATTGATGCCGCGGCTCTTGGAGTACAGATTGACGAACTCGGCGGCTTCGCGAGCGTACTTGCTGACGCCTTGCAGTTCGTAGTAGTTGATGATGTTGGGAATGAAGCATTCCTTGTGCTTCAGTTCCATCGTGTCGAAGACGCAACCATCCGAGTCGATGCCGACAAGAAACTCTTGTTTCGGTTCAATCTGATAGACCATGGTCGTTCGTTCTCGCTACTTTCGTTTGTCGGTTGATGGGGGTGTGGATTCGACGCAGGCTTACTTCTTCGGAGCTTCCTGGCGATCGGCCTGCGGCACGTAGGCCGGCAGCTTTTGATCGGCGTACAGGTTTTGCAGACGGGTCATACGTTGGCGACCATCGATCATCGGCAGGCTGACCATCCCTTCGCCCAGCAGCGGCTTGGCATACTTAATGAAGTCGTCGGTCACGTCGTAACCGCTTGGCGCGATCCAATCCTTGGGGAAGGTTCGTTCGCTGTTGGCGACTTCCGACAGAGGGGCCTTGTCGTAACGAACGCTGTAGACGTCCCCTTCGTTTCGCAGGATGGTCGACATGTAGCCCGACTGACCGGTCGAGGCCAACACGGCGGCCATTTCGCCCGCGTGGTACGCTTCGTCCAGGTCGACCGAAGAAGCGTATGCCATCGCGTGACGCTGATCGGTACCGCTGACGTTACAACGAGCGGCACCCTTGACGGCCAGCCCGTTGTCGTTGAGGTAGTTGGTGACGATCTGAGCCACCGTGATGTTACTGGCACTGAAGCTGGTATGTCCGAACGAGTCCTTGCGGGCACCGATGTCGCCGACGTCGAAGCCTTCGCTGAGGACCACGATGCAGCGGCCATCCTGCTTGAGCTGCTTGTTGACGTTTTCGTGCAGTTCTTCGAGCGAGCACGGCGATTCGGCCATGTAGATCTGCAGCGGCATTTCGCGTTTGGGGTCGGCCAGACGAGCGGCGGCCGGGATGTAACCGATCTTGCGTCCCATGGCCTGCATGACCAGCACGGGATCTGCCGGCGAACTGCCGCGGTTTTCTTCGTTAGCGTACTGAATCATGTGCATCCAGTACTTGGCCGTCGAAGCATAGCCAGGCGTGTGGTCGATCAGCTTGAACTCGCTGTCGCCGACGTCGTTGTCGATCGTCTTCGGTCCGCCAATGCCGACCATATCGAGGCCGCGATCCTGGGCCATCTTGGCGATCTTGTTGGCGGTGTCCATCGAGTCGTTGCCGCCGATGTAGACGAAGTAACCAACGTTGTGGGCCTTGAACACTTCCATGCAGCGATCGAAGTCTTCGTTCTGCCATTGCTTCAGCTTGTAACGGCAGGTACCGATCGAACCGGCAGCCGGCGTGTAACGCAGCAGCGAGATTTCTTCGGCGGGCTGATCGGTCAAGTTGATCAGTTCTTCTTTCAGGACCCCTTCGATCCCGTGATGGGCACCATAGACCGTCCCAATGTTGTCCGTTTGCAGGGCCGCTTCCACCAGGCCACGCAGCGTGTTGTTGATAACCGGACTGGGACCACCACTTTGGGCAACAATCAAGTTCTTCTTGGTGCTCATGCTTTCCACCGAAACGAGATGGGGACCGTCTGCGCCTTCCTACTTCCAGATCAGGTCGGCAAGATAGGGTAAACCGCGAATTTTACTAGACATGGCAGCAACCGGCAATGAGGTGCCGACGCGGCAAACTAAGCTCTATTGCCACTTTCGTTTGGCATTTCAGGCCCCGAGCGGCGCGTGAAAAGAACCGAAACCACCAATATTAGAACCGTTAATGGAACGCCGCCCAGCAGGAGGATACTCCCCACCGTTTGGGCTAACGGCGATTCGGTCGCCACCAACACGAGATAAACGGTGTAAAGAACGTACCACGCCAGAAAGAGCCCGCCTTCCCACCGATCGATCCGATATCCGGTGAAGAAGATCGGCAGGCACATCACGCTCGCCGCAATCATCACCGGAAACTCTTGCCAAATGGCAGATGGGGCTACCGGAACGCCATCGGGGACGATCACGGCCGTCATCCCGAGCACGCACATCAAGTTGAACAGGTTGCTTCCCACGACGTTGCCTACGGCGATGTCGCGTTCCCCTTTGATCGATGCGGTGATCGACGCGACGACTTCGGGGAGCGAGGTCCCCGCGGCGACGATCGTCAGCCCGATCAACAACTCGCTCATGCCCATCTGCCGGGCAATCATCACGGCACCATCGACCAGCCAGCGCGAACCCAACGCCAGCACGACCAGTCCCAGCACGATCCACAGCAGTTGTAGCGCCAGTCCCCATTTCGACCGGGGAGGCTTGTCGAACTCTTCGGCGAACTCCTGCACGACGGCCTGGGACTCGCGGCGGCTTTCGATCACCGTCCAGGCGACGTACGCGATCAGCCCAGCCACCAAGACAAGCCCTTCAATGCGTCCCACGCTTCCACTGTACGCCAGGCCCCACGTCACCACCGAGACCAATACCATCAAAGGAAGCTCGCGGCGGATCAGTTGACTGTTGACCACCAGCGGAGAAACCAGCGCCGAAACGCCCAAAATGAAGAGGATGTTGAAGACGTTGCTCCCCACCACATTGCCGACGGCGATGTCGGCCTGGCCTGAGAGACCCGCTTTCAGCGAGACCGCCAGTTCCGGGGCACTGGTCCCGAAGGCAACAACCGTCAACCCGATGATTAGCGGAGAAACGCCAAGATAGGCCGCGAGCGTGGACGCCCCACGAACCAGTAGTTCCCCTCCCACAACCAAAGCCACCAGACCAACGACAATCAAACCGACGGCCAATAACATACGGCTCTTTCCACAGAAGCAAGATGAAGAGCCGTCATTATGAGAAGCGAACCCGACCGTCGAACAGGGGACGTTCGACGGCTTGCGGGATTTCGCAATCGGGAAGGCTTAGCCGGCGTTTAGTCGACCGGAGCGTCGTACTGTTCCATCAAGGCACTGAAGTACATGACGTACTTGCCGTTTCGCTTGTCACGTTTGTCGATCATTTGCATCGCCGCATTGAGCAAGTCGCGACGGCTTACCTGACCGATGAGCTTAGTCCCTTCCAGCACCGGCAACCGCCGATAGGGAGTGGAAAGGAAGATCTGGGCACAGCTTAACCAGTCGGTGTCGGCGGTGATCAACCGAGCGATGTCGGTGTTCATGAACGCCCCGACCCGGTTCGAGGGAAGCTGCGAGTAGGCAGCGTCCAACAGGAAACGCATCGAAGTCTTTTCGGAAAAGATCCCCAAGAAGTTTCCTTCGCTGTCTACCACCGGAGCCCCGGAAATTCGATAGTGCAGTAGTTTTCGAATGGCCGCCAACGCATCCTCATCCGGGCTGAGGGTTATCAGCTTGGTAGCCATAAAGTCGCGCGCCGTGAGCGTCGGTGCGGTCGGCGCAGTCGTCGAAGTCGGAATCGACATGCAAAGTTCCTCCTGCGAGAAGTGGGGTTAATACCACGCAGCGTTGTCAGACGAGATCTTCATTTTACTGGATAGAAAACTCAATTTTCCATCCTTTTTTGTTACGACTGACAAAACAAGCAACTCAATAGCCTGCAATTACCATGCCTTTTATAGGGAAATATCTCGTGTCATATGGTTCAGATTGACGATTAATAGTCCGCGCGATAACCTTAAATTAGGGAGTTTTCTGGACGATACTCCCCATCGTGGCCTTAACTCGAAGAGGATTTCGATGATTCGCCCCGGCGATGTGGTCGTCTATACCAAGACCAAACACACAACGAGCCCCGGACCGAGGGCTCACGACATCGAGCCGGAATCTCGCGGGGAATACTACACCTACGCCGTGGACAAATATTGGATTGTCGAAAGCGTAGAGTCCGATGGCATCACCTGCCGCACGCGACGCGGTAAAAGCCACCGAATTTCGTTGGACGACCCACGTCTGCGTCCGGCAAGCTTCTGGGAAAAGTTATTTTTGAGAAGCAAATTCCCCTCGCCAGCTTAACGAGCCAGCACACAAGTGAAAAAACGCCGCGAATGATCGCGGCGTTTTTTTGTGTCTCAATCGCACTGGCAAAGGGTTATTTACCTTCCACTTCCTTGCGAAGCCGCATGTATTCGCCTGCCATCCGGCCAGGACTGCCCATGATGTTGTAGCCGCCATCGACATGCAGAATTTCGCCGGTGATGCCGCTGGCCAAGTCCGACAACAGGAACGCACCCGAGTTGCTGACTTCTTCCATGGTGATGTTACGGCCAAGGGGCGAGACAGCTTCGTACAGGTCTTCCATTTCCTTCGACCCCACGGCACTCGCGGCCAGGGTCTTCAAAGGACCGGCACTGATCGCGTTCACTCGAACGTTGTACTCGCCCATGTCAAACGACAGATACTTCACGATGCTGTCCAAAGCGGCCTTGCAAACGCCCATCATGTTGTAGCCCGGAACCGCCTTTTCGCCGCCGAAATAGGTCATCGCACAGACCGAAGCGCCGTCGTTAAATAGCGGGCGAGCGGCATTGGTCAGGGCAATCATGCTGTAGGCGCTGATGTCCATGGCCAGTTTGAAACCTTCGCGACTGCACTGCACGGTCGGCACGCGGATGTCTTCGATCGTGGCGAAGGCAACCGAGTGCAGCAGAAAGTCGATCTTGCCCAGTTCGCTTTCGGCGGTCTTCATCACTTCGGCGATGTTCGCGTCCGACTGAACGTCAAGCGGGACCAGAAACTTGGCGTTTTCGTATTCGTCGGTAAGCTTGGAAACGCGGCGACGATTCTTCTGACGCTCGTCGTCCGGCTTATCAGGCAGGTGAGTGAATCCACACTCGCCTCCTTCTTCCATGATCTTTTGAGCGATTCCCCAAGCGATCGATCGATCGTTGGCGACACCGACGATCAGGCCTTTTTTACCGGTGAATAGTCCCATCGTTCTCTACCCTCGGGAAACATGTCTTCGCGGAATTGATGAATATCACGCGACCGATTTTCTCCAAATCGCGCAGCGTTTAGGATAACGACATTCGGCCTGCCGCAAAAGGCGACCCAATCGGCATAACGCCTGCGGGGCGGATGCCGAGATAGGTTTAGCCGCCGAATGTATCCCTGATTGCAAAACAATGACTCAAATAGGAAGGCGCTTGCTCATGTCGCTGGAAGGAAAAGTCGCTCTGATTGTTGGTGGTGGTTCGGGTATCGGCAAGGCGATTGCCCTGTCGCTGGCCGCCGATGGAGCGAAGGTCGCCATCGCAGGCCGCCGATTTGAAGTCCTCGAGCAGGTCGCTGCCCAAAGCGAAGCCGAGATCCACTGCCACAGCGTCGACGTATCCGATCGAACCAGCGTGAAGGGGCTGTTCGACTTCGTTTCGAAGACGCTCGGCCCGCTCGATATTCTGGTCAACGCCGCCGGCATCAACATCAAGACTCGCAGCATGGCCGAAATGACCCCTGAGCAGTGGGACCAGGTCATGCAAATCAACGCGACCGGCGGCTACAACCTGCTGTACGAAGCACTGCCGCCGATGCGCGAGCGTAAAGATGGGCTGATCATCAACATCTCGTCGATCTCCGGTAAACGAGCCTATGCATTGGGCGGCATCGCCTACTGCGCGTCGAAGTTCGCAATGACCGCCCTGGGCACCGCCGTCGGCAACGAAGTCGCCGCCGATGGGGTCCGCATCACCAACATCTACCCCGGCGAAGTCGAAACCCCGATCCTCGAGCAGCGCCCGGCAGCCCCAACGGCCGAGCACCGTGCCCGGATGCTGCAGCCGGAAGATTTCAGCGAGGTAGTCCTGGCGATCTGCCATCTACCGCCACGAGCCCACGTGGCCGAACTGATCATCAAGCCGACAAAGCAGGAATATACTTAATGCCTGCGTAACCAAGACGCGAGCCGTGAATCTTAGGATTACCTAATCACTGCTCGCACTTCGGAGACGACCGATGCCGTTCGATTCGCAATACCACGAACAGGCCCCAACCCGTGAAGAGATCGACCAAACGCCTGGCAAGGTCGTTCTCGAGTTCGGTGCCAACTGGTGCGGCCACTGTCAGGGGCTTTCCTCGACGGTCGAGTCGCTTCTATCGAGTGCCCACGACGTCCAGCACATCCGCGTCGCCGACGGCAAAGGCAAACGCCTGGGACGCAGCTTCGGGGTGAAGCTCTGGCCGACGCTGGTGCTGCTTTCCGATGGAGAGGTCGTCGAGCAATTGGTGCGCCCCTCGCCAGACCATTTGACCAATGCATTCACGTCATTCGCGTCGACGTAACTACCGCGAAGCTTAGCTGACGAATCCGAACACGATCGTTCCGATGCACGACAAATTCATTAGCGTGGCCAGAAAGCCCAGCACGATTCCGATCCACGCGTGGACCGATCCTTTCACCGCCGGGTTCTGGGCCCTTCGACGCAGGCCCATGATGCCCAGGACGAAGGCCGGGATCGAGGCGAAGATGCCGATCACCGGAAAAAGCCCCACGATCCCTAGGTAATAAGCACCCAGCGCGGCTGGGTTTTTGTAAGGAATCAGCCCGCCGGTGCCGTCTCCTGTAGTATCCAACGGCTCGACGCCGGTCGATGCTTCCAAGCCGCTATGAGGCGAATTGTACGGATTGGACTCATTCATCGCGGGACCCTTTGTTGTCGATAAGCTGGAAATTGGAGGCCTTTGCCGCTCCGGCATGCTTAATTCTGACTTATTGGTGTTCTCTTGGCGATATCTGTATGGGTCAAAACCAGCGACATCTGTGCCCGTTGACGAATGGGAGACGCTTTCCGACAATTCAATATTCTTTCCGGGGCTGGGGAACGCTCTGGGGGTCTCACTAGGTCTCAACCACAACGCTGGCATGAACTTAATTAAGCAAAACGATCCCGAGGTTTGGGCAGCCATCCAGGCCGAGCAGGTCCGTCAGGCCGATGGGCTCGAAATGATTGCCTCGGAAAACTACACCAGTGCCGCCATTCAACAGGCCGTCGGCAGCGTGCTGACCAACAAGTACGCCGAAGGCTACCCTGGGCGTCGCTATTACGGCGGCTGCGAACATGTCGACGTGATCGAACAACTGGCCATCGACCGAGCCAAACAACTGTTCGGTGCCGAGCACGCCAACGTGCAGCCCCATGCCGGCAGCCAGGCCAACTTCGCCGTTTATCTGACGGCCGTCGAGCCAGGCGATACGATCTTGGGCCTGGACCTGGCCCACGGCGGTCACCTGACGCACGGCATGAAGCTGAACGTCAGCGGCATTCTGTACAACTTCATCAATTACGGCGTCGATCGTGAAACGCATCGCTTGGATTTCGACGCGATCGCCAAGCTGGCCAAAGAGCACAAGCCGAAGCTGATCGTCGCCGGTGCTTCCGCCTACCCGCGTGAGATCCCGCACGAAAAGTTCGCCGAGATCGCCAATGACGTCGGGGCGAAGCTGTTCGTCGATATGGCTCACTACGCCGGCCTGGTCGCTGGCGGCATCCACAACAGCCCGGTGCCGTATGCCGACTTCGTCACGACGACCTGTCACAAGACGCTGCGTGGCCCTCGTTCGGGTCTGATCCTGTGCAAGGAAGAGCACCAGAAACTGATCAACCGCAACGTCTTCCCCGGCACGCAAGGGGGCCCGCTGATGCACGTCATCGCCGGCAAGGCGATCTGCTTCCAGGAAGCGTTGCAGCCTGAGTTCAAGCAGTACGCCCAGCAAGTGGTCGACAACGCCAAGACCCTGGCCGACACGCTGCTGGCCGGCGGCTTGAAGCTGGTCTCCGGCGGCACCGAAAACCACCTCATGCTGGTCGACGTCACCGCCGTGGGTACCACCGGCACGGCTGCCGAAAACGCCCTGGGTGCGTGCGGCATCACGGTCAATAAGAACATGATCCCATTCGACCAGCGCAAGCCGATGGACCCCAGCGGCGTGCGAATCGGAACCCCAGCCCTCACCACGCGTGGCATGAAAACCGACGAAATGAAGACGATCGGCGGTTGGATCCTGGAAGCCCTGAAAGCCCCCGAGGATGCCACCCTCCACGGCCGCATCCGCGGCGAAGTCGCCACGCTGTGCGAACAGTTCCCGGTACCAGGACAGGCGGTTGAGTTGCACTAAAGCGTCTGGCAGGTAAGTCATAATGCGTAGCTCGTTTATGGGCTACGCATTTTTTTCGCTTACGGAAAGGCCAGCGTTTCGGTGTCCCTACGACTACTTCCTTCCGAATAGTAGCATACCAATACCGAAGCCGATGGCACCACCTAGTCCACCGCCGATGGCACCACCCACAGCTCCTCCTGGGAGCATGCCTGTTTCACGACTGGCCACCAACACAACTGCGACCCCACCCATCATTCCGATGACACCGCAAACCTGAATCGCCCCATTCGACTTGGCCTCGGCCTGATCGTTGACAGGCTTTCCTTGCTGATCGTAGAGGGCACTGAAGACGGGGGCGTTGTTCTCGAAGATCGTTAGTTCTGTCGCTGTCGCGTTGGTCATCTTGCTGACGACCGATCGGCTGATCTTATATTCACGACTACCGGCTTTGAATTTTTGGGGCTCGTCATCGACCAGCTTTCCTTCGAAGAGAATCTGCCCATTCAGTGAGATGCGATCCTTGCCCGACACAAACGCTTTGTCGATCTTGATCTTGTCTCCAAGTGCTTCGATGACGGTCGCCATGGATTTAAGCCGACTTTCGTGAGAAGACCATTTTGCCAACGCTGTAGCCAATTGCTGCCCTACGGAGGTAGTTAAGACCATCAGTATAGGGGCCTAGCAAGCGATTGCCACTAACGATTTCACACATCGGGCGAAAAAAGTTTACGCACGGAAATCGGGGGGATTTAACGTGCGTCCCCGGCTACATTCGGTCGCCACTCCGGAGTTCGAAACGTTGTGCGCATGCGAGAGCGTTGCCCATAAGTTCAAGCGGACTTGAACATGGTATCGAGGCATTCACAGTGTCCGACGATCCGTCACGGAGGTCCACGTTCATTCGCGCAATCCGATTTAGGTGCCATGCCCATGTCGGCTTGGGTGTGTCTTTGTGGGGCATGATTCCGCGGAGCACCTCGTTTCCGCTGCGAACGTTTCTTAGCCAACTTCTGCAACCGCCTGAGTTCGCTTCCCTGCCGGTCGAGCACTTTCAGGTGAAACGACACCCACGCCAGCGCGCGGTCGAGCTGTATGGCGGACGGCACAAGGAGGCCGTCGATGGTTTGGGCAACGAACGAGTTCCGACGGGGCTGCTTCGAGTGGCGGGGCCGAGCAGGGGAGGGGCGTTTGGGCCTGGTAAGCGATGCGCGGTTTTCACCTGGGTGCGTGCCGCTTGCGTGTTAGTAGAAACGCTGGAAGCCGGCGCCACTGGCGGGGAGGGTTCTTCAGGCGACGGCTCGTCCAGCGGTTCGGAATTCACGGCAATCACCAGTTGCCCCACGACATCCGCCGGCACCTCGACCAGCGTCCCGCAGGTCGAGCACAGGTAAGTCTTCCCAGCGCGCACGACGACCCGTGGAGCGTTCCCTTGCGAGAACGATCCAGAGGGATCGGGTTGTGCGGGGGCAGTGGAAGACATGGAATGCTCGTTACGATTGTGGTTGAAAAAATCAGTGAGTACCCCAGACTTGAAGTGATCCGAGGACGATACGAGCAATTTAGCGGTGAAGCGCTTCAGTGAGATAGTGCGCGCGGAAATTTTTTTTGAAGAGAGATTACGGTGCGAGAGAACGCACGTGAAAAAGAGTGTGGCATCCAGCTAAGTAGGGCCCCGCGTGTCGCGGGTCGGAAGGTTGGTACCAGGTATCCGACCCGCGACACGCGGGGCCCTACCGAGAGTTAGATCAATCACTGCTCGTTAGCCCCTCACCCTAGCCCTCTCCCCTCGCACGGAGAGGGGGCTGGATGTGGCGGCAGACCTCTTTTGGGTATATGCCTATTTCCCCATGAGTTGCTGTTTGAGGAACTCGTAGGTCAACGCCGTCATGAAGGCGCGCTGTTTGTTGTCGGCGGCGCCGGCGTGGCCTCCTTCGATGTTTTCGTAGTAGAGAACCGGATGCCCCATCTTTTTCATCTGGGCAACCATCTTCCGGGCATGGCCAGGGTGGACGCGGTCGTCGCGGGTGCTGGTGGTGAAGAGGGTGTTGGGGTACTTCACGTCCTTCTGCACCAGGTGATACGGCGAAAAGGTTTTCATGAATTCCCATTGCTCGGGGTCGTCGGGGTTACCATACTCGCCCATCCAACTGGCACCGGCCAGCAGCAGATGGAAACGCTTCATGTCCAGCAGTGGAACCTGGCTGACCACCGCGCCCCACAGGTCAGGCCGCAGCACCAGCATGTTGCCGGTGAGCAGACCACCGTTACTGCCACCCATCACGCCGAGATGTTCGGGCGAGGTGACCTTGCGGGCGATGAGATCCTCGGCGACCGCAATAAAGTCTTCGTACGCTTTGTGGCGGTTTTCTTTCAGCGCGGCCTGATGCCACTTCGGTCCGAACTCGCCGCCACCGCGAATGTTGGCCACGACGAAGACGCCTCCTTCGGTCAGCCAGGCCGTGCCGGTGGTGGCCGAGTAATTCGGCGTCAGCGGAACTTCAAACCCGCCGTAGCCGTAGAGCAAAGTGGCGTTTTTGCCGTCGAGTTTCAGGTCTTTGTGCGAAACCTGGAAGTAGGGAATCTTGGTGCCATCCTTCGAGGTCGCTTCGTACTGCTCGACCACCATGCCGGTCGCGTCGTAGAACGCCGGCAGCGACTTCAGCTTTTCCAGCTTGGGATCACCGCAGGTACCCAGGTACAACGTCGTTGGCAGGGTGTAGTCGGTGACCGTCAGGAAGAACTCGTCCGACTCTTCTTCGTCGACCGCACCGGCCGAGATCGAACCGAACTGCGGCACGCCCGGCAGGGGCTCGCTCTTCCACTTGCCATCTTCGCCAGGGGTCCACAAATAGATCTTGTTGCGGACGTTATCCAGTTCGTTGACGATCAAGTGATTCTTGGTCGGGCTGTAGCCGGCCAGCGACTTGCGGTCAGTCGGCTCGAACAGCACGGTAAACTCCCGCTTGCCGTTCATGTAGTCGTCGTAGTTGCCCACCAGCAACGCACCTGGCTCGTAGGTCTTGCCGCCGACTTCCCACGTGCTGCGCGGTTGGACGAAGATCCACTCGCGGTGGACGTTCACCTCGGCATCATCCGGCTTTTCGATCTCGATCAGTTCGCCATCGACCACTTCCCACAGCTTGCTGGTCCAGAAGGTGATCGCCCGGCTGACGAATTCGCGCTCGAAGCCAGGCGTTTCGTCGTAGATGCCGGTAACGCTGACGTCGGTCTTTTCCCCTTCGAAGATCGTCTTGGCCGCGGACAGTTCGGTGCCGCGTTTCCACTCTTTGACGATGCGCGGGTAACCGGAGTCGGTGAGCGAGCCTTCGCCGAAGTCGGTACCGACGATCAGGGTGTCTTTATCTTTCCACGAGACGCGGCTCTTGGCTTCCGGAAGGTAGAAACCGTCTTTGACGAACTCACGCGTTTCCATGTCGAACTCGCGTTTGATGTCGGCATCGGCGCCGCCGCGCGAGAGCTTCACGATCGCGTGACGATAGTCAGGCCGCAGCATCGAGACGCCGTGCCAGACCCAGTTTTCCCCTTCTTCCTTACCGAGGGCGTCGACGTCGATGATGACGTCCCACTCGGGGTTATCCTTCTTGTATTCTTCCGGAGTGGTGCGGCGCCACAGGCCACGCGGGTGCTCGCCATCCTGCCAGAAGTTGTAGTAGTAAGGGCCGCGTTTGACGACGAAGGGGATCCGCTCGTTCGAGTTGAGGATCTTCAAAATCTTGTCTTCCAACTGCTGAAAGTCTTCCGACTCGGTCAATTGAGCGGTGCTTTCTTTGTTTTGTTCTTTGACCCAGTCGAGGGCCTTTTCGCCGGTGACGTCTTCCAGCCAAAGATTGGGGTCTTCGGACGGTGTTTCCGCGGCCGTTTGCGCCATGACGATGTTTCCTCCGTGAGGCAAAAGAAATGAGACCAAACCAACGAGAAGCAGGGGGATCGCACGCATCAACTGGCTCCATGTTCCGTGGGATATATCCTGGGGTTCGAGTATTGATTTCCATCGTACGCGCGGGACTACCCCTGTGACAACCTGGGCGAATTGGCCGAAATTTGCTCATTTCGCGGGTCCCCGCCGCTGTCGGGGGTGTCTCGACGAAGGGGGCGTTTTCTAAAATGCATGGATAAATAATTGAATTCACCAAAGGGGTAGGGCCCGCGTGTCGGACCCCTGGTACCAGTTTCTCGACCCGCGAAACGCGGGCCCTAAGTGGAAAGAAATTTTGGCGCGTGTTGTATTAGCCATGTCTGGGGGTGTCGATAGTAGTGTCGCCGCCCATCTTCTCAAACGTGACGGTCACGACGTCATTGGGGTCTTCATGCGCCATGGCGAGGAAAGCCCCGTGGCTGAGTGCAAGCTGGATGCTCCTGGCGGCGGGACGGCCTTGCAGATTCTCAACCAACGAGCCGATCACAAGCAAGGGTGCTGCAGCGCGTCCGATGCAGCCGATGCGCGGCGGGTGGCTGATCGGATGGACATTCCGTTCTACGCGTTGAATCTGCAGCAAGAGTTCGGGCAGATCATGGAGTACTTCGCCGACGAGTACATCCGCGGTCGCACCCCGAACCCATGCGTGATGTGCAACAACTGGATCAAGTTCGGCAAGCTGTTTGACTACGCAGACAGCATCGGGGCCGAGTACGTCGCGACGGGGCACTACGCGAAGCTGGTACCCTCGAACCAGCCGGACGGCGTGCCGCGCATGGTCCGCGGCGTCGATCCTGGCAAGGATCAAACGTACGTGCTGTTTGGCATTCAACGTGATTACCTCAAGCGGATGCTGCTGCCGGTGGGGGACTTCCACAAGGACGAAATCCGCATGATGGCCGGCGAGACCGGTCTGCGCGTAGCCGATAAGAAGGACAGCCAGGAGATCTGCTTCGTGACCAGCGGCAAGCACGATCAGTTCGTGAAGCAGCGCCGCCCAAACGCCGAGACGGCTGGCGATTTCGTGCTGACCGATGGCAGCGTGGTCGGGCAGCACGACGGGATCGAGCGATTCACCATCGGCCAGCGAAAGGGTCTGGGCATTGCTCTGGGCGAGCCGCACTACGTGGTGAAGATCGACCCCGTCGAAAATCACGTGGTGCTGGGCCGGATCGAAGAGCTGGGCTGCGCCGAGCTGACGGCCAACCACTGCAACTGGCTGGTCGAACCCAAGTCGGACGAGTTCCGCTGCGAGGCGATGATCCGCTACAACAGCGCGGCCTTGCCGGCCACCGTGAAGATGCTGCCAGAAGGTCGCATCGCGGTAACCTTCGACGAGCCTCGCAACGGCGTCGCCCCAGGACAGGCCGTTGTCTGCTACGACAGCGATACGGTGCTGGGGGGGGGCTGGATCGAGTAACGCTTTCAGGGTGGCCCTCTATGAAGACAGACTCGTTGTCAAGTGTTTTCACCGGTGGTTCCCTTCCTCTATCCGAGCGTTTCCCGTGGTGGGATAGCCCCTGTGGGTGTTTTCGAAGTAAAGGGGAAGGCTGCCCTAACCAGAGACGAGCTTGAGCCCAGGGCCACCTCGAGCGTACCTTCCCGCCGGAACAGGTGAATGCTTGACCAGTCGCTTCTTTCGAAGGATCTCCCAGAGTTCTATCGAGTTGTGGGGATTCCTTAATTTAAACGGCTTGCTCTAAAACGCGATCCGCTTGGGGCGTTTCGCGGCGTAGTTCGTGGTGCAGCCAGCGAACCCAACGATTGGCGACCGCCGCGACCACCACGTTCTTCGGTTTGCCTCGACTCAGCATGCCGGTCGCTAGCTTGGTCCATGGGCCACTTGTTTGTCGAATCAGTCGATGCCCCAATTCGATCAACACAGTCCGCAGGTCGGGGTTGCCGGCCTTGATCAGTCCTGCATCTGCCTGACGTTGTCCACTGCTGGCATTGCGAGGCGTCACTCCGCAGAACCGAGCCAGTTGCTTGCCACGCGTGAAGCGATCGAAGCGACCGATCTCGGCGCGAAGCGTAACCGCCGTCACCAGCCCCACGCCGGGCATTGTCAGAAGCTTCGCAACGACCGGATCGTCTTCGACCGTGTGCCTGATCTTGGCTTCCACAGCACGGATGCGACGCCCCAGGGAAGTCAATTCCTCGAGGTGGTCTTCCACAAGCCACCGGTCGCTTGGTGCCAAGTCGTCTGTTTCCTGCAGCCATGTGAGCCACTTCTTCGTCCAAGGCGTGCCGCCCGGTGAAGGCACCCGGTTTTCTCGTAAAAGCCCACGAATCCGCAGTTTAACGTCCCGCCGCCGCCGCACCAATTGAGCCCGATGGCGGACCAGGCGTCGCAGTTGCCGCGTTGCTTCGGGGGCCAGCCACACGCTCGGCAGGTAATTGACGCGAGCCAGATCGGCCAGCAGTTGGGCATCGGCCAGGTCGGTTTTGTCAGGCGAACGCTTCATCCGTGCGACGTAGCCTGGATGAGCCAGCTGCACCGGCAAATTGCGATGGGTGACCAGTTCCTCGGCCAGATCGGCCGCCCCGCAACAGGCCTCGATCGCCACGCGTTGCGGCGTGCCATGCTGCAACGCAAAGCGGGCAATCAAATCAGCCTCATTCCGCACCGACCGATTCGCCAGCGTCCGCCCTTCCGAATCCAAAACACACACCTGAACCAAATCCTGATGGTAATCAAGCCCGACGAAAGTTGGTAAACTAGACATCGCTCGTTGCTCCTTTTGGGTTTATGGGTTACTAACACACTCGTAGTAAACCCTAGGAGCAACGGGTCTTCATCCCTATCCAGAGAGATTCCTCTCTGGGTCGGCATCGCCGACAAGCGGCTCGTGAATGGAGTTTGTCGGAGGTGGGGACGTTCGATTCTGTTCATGCTCGATGCATGAGCCGCTTGTGGCCTGCGGCCACCCAGAGAGAAATCTCTCTGGGCCACCCCTCATCGTTCTAACCGCGCGTAGGGTGAAACAGGCCGCAAGCAGATGCAGTGCTATCGCAAGACGGGAAAGCTGGCTCGAGCTTAACGAGCGTGATGTAAAACGGGCGAGGGAAATCTCGATTTTGCCGATGATTCAGGCCCTTTCTGGCCGACTCTAGAAGACGTACGCGTGCTCGGTTGCCATTTGGGCATCGGCGCTGCCTGCGGTAACGTCGCGACGACAACCATATTCTGGAGTAGATAACCCATGACCAAGTTGATTCCCTTCACGTTCGTTTTGGCCATCGTCGCCCTGACCTCGCAGGTCAATGCTCAAGAGCTGAAGGTGGTCGAAGGAAACGAAGAACACAAGCCGTTGAGCGTCGAAGACGTTCCTTCGCTGGGCAACGCGACCCCGGAAATGTGGTTCTACCTGCAGGAGTTGCGTCGTTACGAAGATCCTTCCGCTGCGCGTCGCCGCCGTGCCGAGTTGACCGCCTCGGCTCGCCGCGCTCGCATGTTCTCGCAGCAGTGGTACGGCATCAACAACCTGCGTCCTTCGGCCAACGCCGTGCCGATGATGTACCGCTACTCGGCTCACCAGTCGAACGTCTCGTGGGACGCCACTCAGCACACCTACTACAACACCGCCGCCACGCCCACGACCGGCGGCCCTCGCCAGTTCTAATTTGGCGAACAAGACTCACACAACAAGAAACAGGACGAGCAGAAATGTGCGTCCTGTTTTTGTTTCGAAGGAAGAGGGTTAGATGCGCCTCGCGCATGATGCCACAGAGCACACAGAGGTCACCGAGGGAAGAAAACTAGGTGCCCCTGCTGGACGAGCCAGCAGGGGCACCCACGTTCAATCAATCCTATCTGTGTTCATCCTTGTAATCCGTGGTTCAAATTCTTTCCTTCCTCCCTCTGTGTCCTCTGTGGTTAATCCTTCTCCTGCACGAAGGAAAGCACTAAAAACCCAGGCCGGGCCCGGTGAGGATGCCGGTGCCGACGGTGCCGTTGGTGATGTTGAACATGGCTGGGAAGCGGTCGCGCCAGAGGTCGTTGCCGGCCGGACAGTATTGCCGGCCGTTCCCTTCGATCGCGGCAATGGTGGGTAGGCGAGCGGCGATGCTGGCCGAGTGCAGGAACGAGGCTCCGGGGCAGGTCAGATCTTGCACGCACAGAAATAGCTGGTACTTCTGAGCCGCGGCCCCCATCAGCAAGGCCTCGGAGTGCCCTTTGCACGCTTTCAACGCCACGCCGCTGTAGCCTTGCTCGCGGGAGAGAAAGAGCGTGTCGAGATCGATCAGCGATTCGTCGATCACCACCGGCTTGATCTTGGCGGCCGCGTGCATCTTGTTTTCAGGGTGCTTACGCAGATCGCGATGGGTCGGCTGTTCGATGTACTGCACGCGGTCCATGGCCGAAGGGCTGACCTCTTGTAGTTTGGCCAGGAAGTCGAGCACGTACTGCACGCTGGCACACTTCTCGTTGAAGTCGAGCGAGTAGAACCACGACCTGACGCCGCGCTGCGACTGCGCGGCGGTCGAGACCTTGTCGATCTTGGCAACCCGGGCCACATCCCAGTCGAGATCGTCGCCGTTGAGCTTGATCTTCAGATGCGTCAGACCATCGGCCACAATCCATTGGGCCAACGTCTCAGGCAGGCCATCTCCGACCGGTTGCTCGAGTTCGTCGTGATCCAGCGGATCGAGCGCCCCCACCAAGTGATACAGCGGCATGGTGGGCTGTGGGTCGCGGGTAGTGTACTGGTCGAGGTACTCGCCGGCGAAGTCTTCGTTCAAGAAGCCGGAGAGGTCTTCCTCGATGAACTCTTTGCCGAGCGTGTTGTAGCTGTTGAGTCCCAGAGCTTTGCCATAGGCATCGTGCAGAGCCGCATCGATCGGACTGCCAGCGACCAAGAGGGCCAGCGGAGGAATCGCTTCCGGCAGCGAGAGTTCGGTTTCCAACTGCTTGCCGATACTCATTAACGGCTGATGCAGCGAGCGGGCATGCTGCAGTGGATGCGCGGCCTCGTTCAGTTTGTCGGCTTCGGCCGAGAAACGCCGGGCGGCTTCGATCATCGTACTGAGCGTCTGACTGCTGTCGACTTGCTGCGAAGGCCAACCCCAGACGTTGCCCATCGGCATCGAGCCGAATCCTTGGCCGACTTTGCCGTTCTTGGTTTCGACCGTGATCTCGACGTTGAAGAGAGTCACGTCGTTGACGACACGCCCCCCAAACTTCATCGGGGTGCGATACTGAATGGTTTCGGTCGAAGGCTTAACGTCGCGAACGACGATATCGGTGGGCTTAGTCATGGCGGCTCGTCCTGGCAGAAGGAAGATGGAGCCACCCATCCTAAGCTTTGACAGGTGACGTGAAAACGGGCCACGTCACCTGAAACGCTTTGTGCCTGAAGCCTCGCGCCGCCGGAGCGGCACGAGAAAGGCATGCGCTCTAAACCAAACCTTTACGAACTGCCCAGACGGCAGCTTGAGTACGATCCGACACACCGACTTTACGCAAGATGTGTTGGACGTGTTCTTTGACCGTTTCGTAGCTGATGTGCAGTGCCTGGGCGATTTCTTTGTTGGTCAATCCCAGGGCCAGTTGGCGAAGCACTTCACTTTCGCGTTGGGTCAGCGGCACTTCGACGTCGGCATTGAGACGTGGCGTTGCCAACGCGCCGGTCACGCGGCGAAGTTCGTCGCGAGTCCAGGCATTTTCGCCCCGATGCGCCGTTCGAATCGCGTCCAACAGACGATCTCGCGGATCCCCCTTAAGAACGTAACCGCTGGCGCCTAGAGCAACGGCACGCGCGACGTAGGTAGGGTTGTCGTAGGTCGAAAGGACGAGAATCGCCAGATTGGGATGATCGAGTTTGAGACGCCCCAACGTCGTCAAACCATCCCCCTCAGGCATACGAATATCGAGAAGCACGACGTCTGGCTTGATTTCGTCGACCATTGAGATCGCCGCGTCCCCCGTCGCTGCTTCGCCGACAATTTCAATGTCACTGTCTGCTACCAGTGTCTTCAGTCCGCAACGTACCACTTCGTGGTCGTCCGCAACTAATACTCGAATTGCCATCGATTACTCCACTTCAGTCACTAAATAAGCCGCATCATGGATTCTCTTGGAGAATCAACCATCAACACATCTCATGAATGAGACTGCCCATCTCACCCTTTTGTGTCGGAGTAGCTCCCTGGCCCGAAAGCGACTCTCGATACGGTTTGATCTACCGGCTTTGCCCTGTCATCGGCGGATTGATGATGCGCGTTTGACGAAAAAAGCTTGCGCCTAACGCTAATACCCCACAAGTGTCATGCGATATTAACCACACCACCCGCTAGAGATAGATTAACCTAACCCATAGAAATTGCTAGGGCTTCGACCCGCAAGTGAAGTAGTATCTCTTCAAGACGTATTAAAAAACCAGGAAGTTCCAACTACTTACGGCAAACCGCTTGCGGTATTGCCGCACAAGCTCTTCATTTCACTTCATGGGATTTCTTTTGATCTTTGTTGAGATAGGTATCGGTTTCTGCGTAGATACCGCAAAGGGGTGTCAACTAAAAATTCGTAATTAACTTCGCGCAGAAAAATCAAATTCAGCCGATGGATTCCAAACCGCACAACTTGCAACTTAAAAAAACTTGTCGACAAAAAAGAAGTGATGCGCGAGAGAAGAGATTGCGTCGAAAAAGAGAGATAGTCTACGCAGAATAAAAAAGAAGAGGCGCCGGCCGGATTCGAACCGGCGATGGCGGATTTGCAATCCGCTGCCTTAGCCACTTGGCCACGGCGCCTTGAAAGATCGCATTTGCGCGATCGTTAGCGATTGGTCTGATTATTCCAAATTCGCTGACTTTGACAATGGTATCGGAAGCTTCAAGGCTCTCTCTTCACCGAATTTCTTAATATCTGGCAAGCTTTCACCAGCTAGTAAGAACCAAACTCTCGGCAAATAACTGCCCTGATTGCTGGTGAGCGTTCGATCTCTTACTTCGTACATGGATATCCCATTCATGCTTGAAGCGAGATCGAAGAAGGATTCTTTCCGTGCGGCGTTTATTAGCTTGGGTCAGCAGTTTCACCAGGAATGACCAGATCGTCAACCAAGCGGTTCGTCAGTTGACCGAAATTGCCCGAGAAAGAGTCAATTCGTCTGCTGGCATCCATCCGCATGCCGTCGCCCAAGGGTATCAACGTGCACGTTTGCGGCAAACGGTGCGTGAGTACCTGGAGAGCCTCGATTCGGGGCGGCGCGAGGTTTCGCCGGCCAGGCGTCGGCAGTTGATCGAATCGATCGTGGAACGGTTGATCGCGCAAGATCTCATTCAGACCGAAGCGTCGGCCCCGGCTCAAGTTGTGCCCCGAAAAGCGGCATAACCGTTAGCCTTCACGCAGATCGCATTATTTTTCATCGATCAGGCCGTTACTGCCAATCGAACCACCTCGCGGCTGCCGATCTGGCAAAGAACTCCCCCGAGGAGATCCCCTACGACTCATGCCATGCGAGGTGACTGATGAATCCAACCCCAAACTCGCTTCCCGATCTTCGCCAACTCAACCAACGCCTGGCCCTCCATGGCGTTCGCGTTCAAGCGTTTCTCGACGGCCTGACGCCGCGTCTGGATCAGCTAGTCCGGGCCGTTGCCGAAGGAAACATGGCTGAAGTGGGCCGCACGAGTCATTTCATTCATCGCTGCTGCGACGTGTACGGCTACGACGATCTGGCAGTGAAAGCCGGAGAAGTTTGCCAGGCGGCAGCCGCATGCGAATCGATGGAAGTCGTCGGACGAAAAGTCGTGCGGCTGGTGGGTGCATTTGGCCGCACGTCGGAAGGCGGCCAGGTCACGATGGCAACGTAAGGCCGGTGAGGTTGAGCGAGAGTTGGAACCGGCCTAGCCCTGTTCGAGCTTTTTGAGTCGCTCTTCTTTCTCTTTAGCCTCTTGCCGTTCCCTCTTGCGTTCTTCCTCAGTCTCGCGGTTGGTACCGTAGCCGACCACGATGACCCCCAGGAGGACGCTGAGAACGACGACAATGTAGTTCAGCACCCAGCTTTTGCCGGCCTCTTCCTCTTCTCCCTGCGCAAACACGGGATTCGAGATCACGTGGAGGGTAAACAGCGTAAGGAAAACCAAGATCAGGCGAAGCTTTGGCATGGAGAATTCCTGCAAGCGATTTGAGCGAGTTTCGAGAACTGTAGTTTAACCAGAACCCCCAGGGCCGCAAAACCAGACGTCAGACATTTTACCCGTAGGTGAAAATGCCTGGACGGGCGACCGCATTATTGATGACTGGGTGCCGCCGCGTATTCCGGCGGGGAAATCGCCTCGAAATCATCCTCTGGCAGACGATCGGACGACTCTCCATCCTCTTCATCACGCCGCCAGGGGGCCACGAGCCCTTCATACGTCTCGACCGTCAGGCTAAAGAGGCTCGGCACCAGGATCAGCGTCAGGAAGGTCGAGACCAGCAGCCCCCCCAGCACCACGCTACCGAGCCCACGGTAAAGCTCGCTGCCGGAACCAGGAAACAGGACCAGCGGCATCAGCCCCAAAACGGTAGTCATCGTGGTCATAAAGATCGGCCGAATGCGCGAGCGCACGCTCTCCAGAACGGCGTCGTTCAGTTCCATTCCATCGTCCCGCATGTGATTGAGGGCCTGGTGCACGATCAGAATCGGGTTGTTCACCACCGTCCCAATCAAAATGACGAAGCCAAGCATCGTCAGCACGTCGAGCGATTGGAAGTAAAACAAGTTCAACAAGGCCAAGGCCATCACGCCGCCGACCGCCCCCAGCGGAACCGACAGAATGATCACGAAGGGATAGATCCACGATTCAAACAGGGCCGCCATCAGCAGGTAGGTAATCACCAGTGCCAGGAGGACGTTGATCCATAATGCGTTCCAGGTGTCGGTCAACTTATCGGCCGTACCGGAAAGCCCGACGCGATACCCGCTGGGGATCTTTCCTTCGGCGGTCATCGGATCGACCAGTTGGGTCGAGATCATCTGCATGGCGTTTTCCAACGGCATCGTCTCTGGGGGTGACACTTCGATGGTGATCGAGCGGAGGCGTTCGCGATGGTTGATCTGCTCGGGGCCGCTGCTGATGTTCACGTCGGCCAGGGCAGCCAGCGGAACGAGTTCGCCGCCGGGGGTCGCGATCGGCAAGGCACCAATCTTTTGCGTGCTGTCGGCGAAGTTGGTTTCCCCCAGGATGGTCAGGTCAATTTTCTTACCATCCAGGAAATAGTCGCCGGCGTAGGCACCGTCGATCAGCGCGTTAGCCGTATAGCCTAGGTCGGCACTGCTGATCCCCATTTCCGCGGCCTGGACCAGCTTTGGTTCGATATGCAGTTCCGGGCTGGAAAGGTCCAAGCTTGGCACGGGGCGAACCTGGGCGTCGGGAATCAGCCCCTTACCCATGAACGGTCCGGCCCCTTTGACCCGCATCAGCATCTCGCCACCCAACTCGACGAGCTTATCGAGTTCCGGCCCGGTAATTTCGATTTCCACGGTTCGGCCTGCGGTCAGCCCCCGTTCAAAGAGACTCGACTGCTTGGCCACCGCGAAGGTCCCCGGCAGCTTCGCGCCAACGCTGGAAACCAACGGAACCAATTCGCCGCAGCGCTGGTCGTCGTAGGTACGCAGCCCCATGAACACCTGACGCCCGCGAGCGACGAAGAAGAAGTCGCTGATCGCCGGATACTTGGCATTCTGCACGGCGGGATCGTCCGGATCGACATCCCAGTAGGGCTTCAGTTCTTCTTCCACCGTTTCCCCCAGGAACATCAGCTGATCGATGTTGTACCCCGGCGGCGGCAACAGAATCCCGAAGACTAGGTTTCGGTTCCCGGTGGGCAGGTATTCGACTTTCGGCCACAGGGCCCAACTGATGCCGACCGTGCCGACCAGAATCAAAGCAATGATGGCCACACGACGGGTCACGCTGCCCATCAACCAGCGATTGAGACTGACGATGGCCTCGATCGTCGAACTTCCGGCGCTGCCGATGCCGGCTTCAATTCCCGAGGCAGCGGCAATTGCCTGGTGCGAAGGCTTGCCGTTTCCTTTCTCGGTGGCGCCCTGTTTTCCTTTGGGGTTGCGATGGAAAAGACGCGAGGCAGCTGTCGGAATCACCGACATCGATACGACCAACGAAAGCGCGACGGCCGCACTGATAGCCAAGGCAATGTCTCGAAACAACTGCCCCGCTTCTTCCTGTACGAAGACGATTGGCAAAAAGACGGCCACGGTCGTCGCCGTCGAAGCAAACACGGCTCCCCACACTTCCTGCGTACCCTTCGCGGCCGCTTTCAACGGGGGATCGCCCATCTGATAGTGACGATAGATATTCTCGAGCACCACGACCGCGTTGTCGACCAGCATCCCCACGGCAAACGCCAGACCAGCCAAGCTGATCACGTTCAGCGATCGCCCCAGTGCTCCTAGGATCAAAAACGTGCCGATGATACTGGTCGGAATCGCCAAGGCAACCACGAGCGCGCCACGCGCGAACCAGAAGCCAGCCGTGATGAGCAAGATCAGGCAAGGAATGAACAGCCACCCGCTGACCGTTGCCGAAGCAATCGCCAGGGCCATCGCCGGTGGAATCAATAGCAACGTGCGTGCCCCGAGATGCAGGAACAGCATCAGCACGCAAATCGTGAGGGCGCCACCGATGAAGATGTTCTGGCGAACCAGGTCAACCGACGAGTAGATGTAGTCGGTTTCGTCGTAGACCTGCACCAACTGCAGGCCACGCGATTTGAGCAGGCCTTCGTCTAGTTCCTCGCGCACTTGCCGCAAACCATCCATCACGTCCAGCACGTTGGCATTGGTCTCACGCACACAGTTGATGCCAATGGCCGACTCGCCAAAACGCCGCATGATGCCGGTCGGCTTCTTGTAGCCATGCTGGACTTCGCCAATATCACGCACGTAAACTGGCACACCATCGCGCACGGCCAACAGTTGATTCTCGACTTGCTCCGGCGTGCGAAATTGACCCAGCGTACGAACAACCCACCGCCGCTTGCCTTCCCAGAAGTCACCGGCCGAGGTGTCTTCGTTCTGGCCGGACAGCACGCGGCGAACGTCCGAGACGGTCAAGCTACGGGCCGCCAGGCGTTCGGGGTGGACGATCACTTGGATTTCGTCTTCCAGACCGCCGATCACGTTCGACTGCGAAACCCCCTTGACGCGTTCGAAGCGGGCTTCGATTTCGTCTTCGGCGAATCGCTTCAGAGTTTGAATATCGAGCGTTGCCGGCGGCATCAGCTCTTGGAATTCCGGGTATTTTTCCGACGCCCGACGCAGCTTCAGCATCTGCACGCCGATATTGGGTGCGAACTCGACTTCGTCGATCACCTCTTTCAGCTTGGGATACTTCTTCCGCATTTCGGCGTACTGTTCGTCGGAAGGACGGCGAGCACTGAGCACGAACCAGGCGATCGGTCGATCGGATGAATTGGCGGTGGTAATCACCGGCTGATCGGCATCTTCAGGATAGTCTGGCACTTGAGCGAGGCGGCTGTTCACCTTGAGCAGGGCCTCGTCCATGTTGGTACCGACGAGGAACTCGAGCGTGATTTTGGCCTGCGAGTCGCTGCTTTCGGAGGTCATCTTGCTGATGCCTTCGACGCTTTTGAGCTGCTCTTCCTGCTCGACGACGATCTCTTGTTCGATTTCCTGAGGGCTCGCTCCAGGCCACTTCGTTTCAATCGAGATCGTGGGGGTCTCAACCTCAGGCGTCAAAGCCATCGGCATTCGCCAGAGAGCGACGATTCCGAAGAGGGCCATCAGCAGCACCCCCACAGAGACTTTCACCGGATTGTTCAGGAAAAACTGGATCATCGAATTGGCTTTGTTGCAGAAGGGAGGGGGGAAACGAGAGGAGGGGACAGGGACCTAACGACCAGCGGCACTTGCGGTGGAAGTCGCCGGCAACACCGTGATTGGCTGGCCAGGACGCAACCGCTCGTTGCCGTGCGTTACCACACTCATGCCCGGTTCTAACTCGCCCATGACTTCGATATCGCTTCCATCGTGAATGCCCAGGGTCACCGGCACCATCTTGGCAATCTGACCTTGCTCGGCCGGAGCCACCACGTAAATCACCTTCGAGCCTCGGTTGAGCACGACGGCATCTTTCGGCACCACCAGCGCGAGCTTCGTTTCACTGGTTGGCAGCATGACGTTACCCATCATGCCGGCCTTGAGCACCGGTTGATCTTCGTCGAATTGGTTCGGAACGCGCACTTTGACGGGAAAGGTACGAGCCCGAATGTCGGCCTGGGGAATGATCGCAACGACCTTACCGGGGAACTTGCGTCCGGGGTAAGCGAAGACTTCTACCTGCACTTCGCGGCCAACGCGGACGTGAGGGATGTCCTGCTCGGGAACGTTGGCGACGACATCCAACTCGTCCAGCTTGGCCACTTCGGCGATCGCTCCGCCGCTGTTGGCCCACGCCCCGATCTCGGTCGACTTCTTCACCAGGTAACCATCGAACAGCGACCGAATGGTGTACTTGTTGATCCGATCGTTTAGCTCCTGGACGATCGCCTCTTGCACGGCAACGCGTGCTTTGGCCTGCTTGATTTGTTCTTGGCGCGGTCCTTCTTCGGCCAGTTCGTAGGCCTTCTGCGCGTCCATGAATTCCTGCTCGGCGGCATCGGCGGCGGAGACGGCCTCGTCGTAAACTTCCTTCGAGGTCACCCCCCGTTTCTCGTACAATTCGACGGCTCGATCACGCCGCAGTTTCATGTAATCCTTGCGCGACTGGGCAGCGAGCATCCTGGCTCGCATCTGCTCGACTTCCAGCGTGCGCGTACCGTTTTCGAGTTCTTCCAACTCGGCCTGGCGAACTTCCAGTTCAGCCACCGCCGCATCGCGCTGTAGTGAAATCGTATTGATCAGCAGTTGGGCGACGGGTTCGTTCGCTTTGACGAAATCTCCTTCCTCGAAGTTGAACTCGACGACGCGGCCGTCCACGGCGCTTCCCAGAATGGCGTGCTTCGAGGCCTGTACCGTTCCGACGAACATTTTGTGAGAAGCGATCTCGCGCTGTTGGACCGCAACGGCCCTCACCGGTGACTGGGCAAATGCCGGGGTCAGAAGTGAAGTCAGCAGCAAGCTGCAAACAAGAGCGGTCAAAGAGTTGAGAGATTTCATGATGAATTGGCCGGGGTTCTTTCGTGACGGGAAGGCTGGGCGATTTCACCCAGATTGAGGAGGACCTGGCTGAGCAGACCATGCAGCTTTTCGACTTCTTCCGGGGACATGCCGCAAGTGGCCTGCTCGCGCACTTTGTTCAGCACTGCGACAATCTTTTCCCACACAGGCTCCGCCGCGGGACCCACATCCAGGTACTTCTTGCGGCGGTCTGTATCGCAGCTGGCTCGCACGATCCACTGCATCGACTCCATGCGCGTCATGATGCCGGCAAGGGTCGGGGGCTCGATGGTCATCCGCCTGGCGAGTTCGCTCTGCGTTAGCGGACCTTCGTATTTCAGCCAGGCAATCACCTGAAACTGACGGAAGGTGATCCCGAAAGGGCGTAACTCGGCATCGACGTGCTGCTGATAGTGATGCGCGGCGAGAGTTACCCAATAACCGGTGCTGGCATGGAAGTCATACGTCATAAGACTAATGGATCATGGTATTTAGTTAGGCTGCCTAAGGAATTATGATGGCTGATGCGATCTCTGGTCAAGCGAAATCTGCTATCACGCGGTGCGATTCCTACAATCGTTAAACTCTCGATGGTTAATTGACGATGAAACCGTTGACGCGGTGATTTGCGCCGTGCGCCGTGAACAAATATGTCACGCAGAGTAGGGGGCGAACATGACGCTCATCCAAAGCCAACAGTCGAAAACTCGAGTTCGCTTAACGCGACTTTCCGCGCAATTAATTGCCGCATCTCTTCTGTTTGGGGGGATGCAAACCGCCTGGGGGCAAGGTGCCGAATCGCGTTGGTCCCCCTCGAACCCGCCAACACCGGCGATGGTGCACATGCCACAAAAGCCGCAAGATAACGGTCTTCGCCGCTTACCCCCCATCGACCAGGAAATAGCGCCCAAAGCGGAACCATCGTCTGTTACGCCCACCGAGAAGCCTGTCGAAAAGCCCAAAATTGCGGCCAAACCGCAATCTGCGGCATTGGCGGCTCAAAAAGCGGAGCCGGTCAATTGGTCGAGTCCCAACATCGTGATTGGCCCGGAAACTTCTGCCCGGATGGTGAGTCACGAAGAAATCGTCTCCGTTGCGAAGCGGCAGATGAAGCCGTCTCGCTATTCCAGTGCCTCGGAAACAGCTCCCGCGGCAGCCGCACCCACGACGCAGTCGCGCTTCACCCAACGGGCCGCGGAAAAACCGAAGCAGGAAGTCGAGTCGGAAGCCGACAAACCGGCCGCCGCGGTCTTTGCCCGAGTGTTCGACGAAGAAGCCGAAACGCCAGGGATTTCGCAGCCGGAAGTTGCCACCCTCGATTCTGGGCTTTCTCCGATCTTCGCCTGCCGTCTGCTCGGCCTGCGAGCGACCAAGTCGGAATCGACGACGCTCCGTTAAGTTTGCCCGGTTGAAAGCCACGGCGAATTCTTCAATCATGAGTCACGCGGCCGAGGACCGTTGCTCCTCGGCGTGACCCACGACGAGAAGAGGACTTCGCCTGTGACCGATCCGCCGCCATCTCTGCAAGCACGCATCAACGCCATCTCGGACGACGCGGCCACGCCGGTCGCTCAGCTGCGTGACATGGTCTCGCACTTCGTTGCCGAACGCGACTGGCACCAGTTCCACGCCCCCAAGAACATCAGCATGGCCCTGGCGATCGAAGCGGCCGAACTGATGGAGCACTTCCAGTGGATCACCGTGGAAGCATCCCGCGCCGACATGGAAGCCGACAAGCGCGCCGCCATCGGCGAAGAAATTGCTGACGTGATGTGCTATGCGATGGCGCTGTGCAACGAGATGGGTTTTGACGTCGCCACGCTGATGCGCGAGAAGATGAAGAAGAACGTCGCGAAGTACCCGGCGGATGAGTTTAAGGGGCGGTATGGGAAAGAGGATCTTCCGAAGGAATAGGAGCCGCATTCCTTCCTACGAGAGCAAGACGATGCCAATCGACATGACCAGCAGCGTGTTTGCGATCACGCCCAGAATGGCCTGCGGCTGTACCCCTTGAACTTTGGTTGACATGAAGACGGCGTAAGACGAGTAGGCGATCCCCACCAGCAAACAGGCCGGAATGGAGAATATGAAGACCAGGTCCATCTGCCGGCCCCAGACGACATACAACGTCCAGGTGAACCCGATCATCGCGAAGGCCAGAAGCGGAAAGATCCAGCCCAATCGAGCCCTCCACACAATCTTCTGCGAACGCTCCCGAGGAAGTTTCAACTGACTGGCTTCGGTGGGGGACTGAAACGGATTGTGGATGTTTTTACTCATTTTGAAATGATTTTCGGCGCGTCATCTACCCAGGGTACGACGTGCTCACCGCGAGCAACAGTAAGAGCACCAGACCGCCCAGGATCGCCATCAACACAAAGTTTGTGGCCAGCCCTCCCCAGACATGCGGCCACAGGGCCTGGTAACTCTGCGACCAGAACATGCCGTAGATGGTAAACAGGATCCCCCCGGCCAGACACAGAAAGATACCGATCAGAATAAAAAAATTCAGAGAAGTTCCAATCACATACATCGACGCCAACAGCAACAACGCGAATAGGCCGATGCCGATCAGCGGCAGCAGCCACCCCAGCCGGGCAAGATGCACGACGCGTTCCAACGACGCGCTCGGATCGCTGGCCGCCGTCGGGGATTCAAATGGGTTGTCTTGATCGGATGTTTCCATGGGGCAATTTCTACCAGATCACACGGCCACTTCCCATGCGAGAATCCGCGGCAGGGTAGTCGAATGCTTTGTTTACCGCCAAAATACAGAGACAAGCAACGTAAAAGATATCAGCAATCAACCACGGAAACTCTGGCATGGATACCTTCGACGCCATCTACGGCCGCCGGTCGATCAAGCACTATCATCCCGAACACGAACTGACCGACGAAGAAATCACCAAGCTGATGCAGGCGGCGATTCAGTCCCCTACGTCGTTCAATATTCAGCACTGGCGGTTCGTGCTGGTTCGCGATAAAGAAACACGCCAGCAGCTCAAAGCGGCCGCCTATAACCAGGCCCAGGTCGCCGATGCGTCCCTGCTGATCGTGCTGACTGCCGACATGCATGCGTACAAGAAGGAGCCGGAGCGTTACTGGAAGGATTCTCCGCCGGAAGTGGGCAAGAAGCTAGTGGGGATGCTGGTCGGCTTGTACGACAACCAGCCGCAACTGCAACGCGACGAAGCGATGCGGTCGATGGGGATCGCCGCCCAGACGATCATGCTGGCCGCCAAGAGCATGGGTTACGATACCGGGGCGCTGGTTGGCTACGATCCAGACAAGGTCGCCGAGATCATCAACCTGCCCGAAGACCACGTGCTGGGCATGATGATCGTCGTCGGCCAGGCCACCCAAGGAGCCTGGGGCAAGCCGGGGCAACTATCGCTGGATGACGTGATCGTACACGACAAGTTTTCGCCGGAGAGCTAGTCAACCGACGGAATGGGCGGCCCAGAGAGATATCTCTGGGTCGGCTTGCCGACAAGCGGCTCAGGAATGGACGTTGCTAAAGATAGAAACGTCCTATCTTGCTGATATATGAACCGCTTGTGGCCTGCGGCCACCCAGAGAGGAATCTCTCTGGGCCCACCCTCATGCGATACAGGTGTCGCCTATGAAGCGCCTTTCTTGGGGCGGGGAATCTTCCCGCCGCTGCGAGTACGGCGGCCGCGTTTGCGACCTTTGCCTCCGTCTTTGACGTCGACTTCGCTCTTCTTCTTGCCGATCGAATCTTCCATCTTGGCAATGCGATCACGAATGGCGGCGGCCCGTTCGAACTCAAGGTTCTCGGCCGCTTCGAGCATTTCGGTTTGCAGTTCGTTGATGTATTCCTGCGTGATGATCTCGGAGTCGTCATTGCGGCCGACCGCTTCATTCGCCTTGCGGTGCGCTTCCGCTTCCGACTCGATACCACGGCGGATGTTCTTCTTGATCGTCTCCGGCGTGATGCCGTGCTCTTCGTTGTAGGCCTGTTGTATTTCACGACGACGGGCCGTTTCGTCGATGGCACTTTGCATGGCCGCGGTGACCTTGTCCGCGTACATGATCACCTTGGCGTTCACGTTACGAGCCGATCGACCGATCGTTTGAATGAGGGACGTTTCGCTGCGGAGGAAGCCTTCCTTGTCGGCATCCAGAATCGCCACCAGCGACACTTCCGGCAAGTCGAGACCTTCCCGCAAGAGGTTCACCCCGACCAGGACGTCAAACTTCCCTTCGCGAAGGTCACGCAGCAGTTCGACCCGCTCGAATGCGTCAAGTTCGCTGTGCAGCCACTTACACGCGACCCCTTGTTCGTTGAAGTAGTGCGAAAGGTCTTCGGCTAATCGCTTGGTTAGCGTCGTCACCAGGGTTCGATCACCGGCTGCCACGCGGGCCCGGATCTCTTCCAACAGGTGCGGTACCTGACCACGAGCCGGGCAAACTTCCACGACCGGGTCTAGCAGCCCGGTCGGCCGAATGATTTGCTCGACCACTTCGCCAGAGGTCTTTTCCAGTTCGTAGCTCGAAGGAGTCGCCGAAACGAAGACGGTCTGGTTCAGGACGTTTTCCCATTCCTCGAACTTCATTGGGCGGTTGTCGAGTGCACTGGGCAGGCGAAAACCGTGCTCGACCAGGTTCATCTTGCGGCTGCGATCGCCGTGGTACATGGCCGAGATCTGCGAGACCGTCACGTGCGATTCATCGACGAACAGCAGAAAGTCATCGGGGAAGAAGTCGTACAGCGTGCTCGGCGGAGCCCCCTTGGGTCGACCCGATAGTGGCTGGCTATAGTTTTCGATCCCGGGACAGAAGCCGACTTCCTGCATCATCTCTAGGTCGAAACGGGTGCGTGCGTTCAGCCGCTGGGCTTCCAACAGCTTGCCCGCCTGCTTCAGTTCTTCCAGGCGGCCGTTCAGTTCGGCGCGAATGTTCTGCACGGCCTTTTCAATCCGCTCTTCCGGCATCACGAAATGCTTGGCCGGATAGATGAACAGTTGATCTTGCTGGCTGATGATTTCGCCGGTGGTCGGATTGATGATCGCCAACTGCTCGACTTCGTCTCCCCACAGTTCGATGCGGTAGGCGAACTCTTCGTACGATGGCCAGATCTCCAAACAGTCGCCGCGGACGCGGAACTTCGAGCGTTCGAAGCCGACGTCGTTTCGTTCGTACAGGATGTCGACCAGGCGGGAAAGGATCTCGTCGCGATCGACGATTTGCCCCTTGCGGACGCTGACCATCATTTTCTTGTAGTCGTCGGGCGAACCCAAGCCGTAGATGCTCGACACGCTCGCCACGATGATCACGTCACGGCGGCTGACAAGGGCGCTGGTCGAAGCGAGACGCAGGCGATCGATCTCGTCATTGATCGAAGCGTCTTTCTCGATGTAGATGTCACGCTGCGGAATGTAGGCTTCGGGCTGGTAGTAGTCGTAGTAGCTGACGAAGTAATGGACCGCGTTGTTGGGGAAGAAATCTTTGAATTCGGAGTAGAGCTGCGCGGCGAGCGTCTTATTGTGCGAGATCACCAGCGTCGGACGCTGCAGATTCTGGATCACGTTCGCCATGGTGAACGTCTTCCCGGAACCGGTCACGCCAAGCAGGCACTGATGCTTTTTGCCAGCCTTGATGCCCTCAGTCAGGGACTCGATGGCGGCAGGCTGATCTCCGGCGGGCTTAAATTCCGACGCTAGCTGAAAGTCCACTCCGTCTCCCTTGTCTCTGCTCGACTGGCCTCGGCGACCGCCGGCCGCTTATTAAGTAGGCATGCTGGCGGAAATGTTCTCCCCCGAATCCATCTATTCTAACGATTTTGTGGCGGACCAGGGGGATTACTCGCCCAGGCTTCCCAAAGAAGCCAGCAACTCGCCCATTTCTCCGGCGGCATGCCCATCCCCTTGTTGGCGGGCAATCTCGATCCCTTCGCGGAGAACCGTGCGCGAATCCTCGATTTCACCCATCTCGGCTAGCATCTGGCCACACATGAACCAGGCAGCTACATAGGGGGGAGTGCTGCGCATGAGCTTCTCGAACTCGACACGGGCCTCGGCGTGGCTCCCTTCTTTCCGCAGCTCCATCGCCAGACCGTAACGCAGAAAATTGTCACTGGGGTCGTTTTCCAACAAGCTGAGGATCTGCTGTTTGCGTGAATTTGTCACGAAGTTATTGCTCTCACTAGGATTACGTCGAACTGGAACATTCCGAACAGGATACCCAAACCGTCTATTCTCCAAAATCGGAACGATTCTTTAAACCACTAATCTTGGAATGACCGATACCCAGATTGGAATCCAAATATTGTTTTGATGGGTGACAGGAAATTCAATGATGCATCGTAGCGCAATTCTGGGAACCGCGGGACTCATCGTACTCGCCGCCCTCGGCCACGTCGTCATTTCAGGACTTATGCCGCAGCAGGAAGTTTCGGCCGAAACGAAGCAGTCGGTTGTCCACGAGTTCGCTCCCCCTGCGCCCAGCCGATTTACCGCTCCGGAAAGCTCCGTACCGCTGCAACCAATGCCAGCACGCATGAATGCCCAGGCCGCGAACGGCATGCGACTTACGGCAGGAGAAGAGTCGACGCGACCTTCCAGCCGTCGCCGCGTGACCACCACCGAGTTGGAAGAACCGGCCGAAGTGGAAACGAAGCCTGAAGCTGCCCCACCGGCTGGGCTCCCTTCTTCGCTCGACGAAGCCCTGAGCCGTTTCCGCGAGAATCCTGTTACTCTTGGTAGCGAACCGGAAGCTGCCCCTGAGTTGGAAGCCCCCGCACCGCAAGAGGCCCCTAAGCAGGAAGCATCCCCGATGCCTAAGCCTGCGGCCCCTGGCAATGTGAACCCTTATCGCTATCAACCTTCGCCATCGGCAACCGAAACCCCGGCCGCCAACGGTGCCGCTTCGATCGGAGCCGCACGTGTCGCAGTGAAGGAAGAGCCAAAACCAGAACCGGAACCGCAGCCTGTGGCACCCCAGCAGACGGTCATTCCCCGCCAGACGCTTTCCGCCATTGAAACGCCTGCTCCGCGTCCGCAGCCGGCCACCACTTCCGCCACGCTCTTCTCGGTCAACAGCCCAGCCGTGATCGTCGACGCCGCTGGCCCGAAGTCGCTGGTGATTGGCAAGCCGTCGACCTATCGCATCCATGCACGCAACATGGGAGACGCCAACGCTCGCCAGGTCACCATTCAAATGGTGCTGCCACCAGGCATTCAATTGCAAGACCTGCGAGGAACCCTCGGTTCGCCACGCCAGGTGCAGACGCAAACAGGCATGATGGCCATCCAATGGGACATCCCTGTTTTGCCTGCCCACAGCGAAGGCTCGCTCGATCTCGGGTTGATCGCCACGCAAACGCGTCCGTTTGAACTGGGTCTGGAAGTCGCCTACGCACCGCTGAGTGCGAAATCGCCGATCTCGGTCCTCGAGCCTAAGCTCGACATGGTGATCGATGGCCCGCAGGACATCCTGTTTGGCGATTCGCAGATCTTCAAAGTCATAGCCAAGAACACCGGTACCGGTCCAGCCGAGAACGTCTCGATTACGATCATGCCGATCAAGAAGGGGCAAAACCCGACGGTCATCGACTCGATCGGCACGATTGCCCCGGGCGATCAGAAGGTGATCGAATTGGAACTGACCGCCAAGCAGGCCGGAACGCTTTCGCTGCGAGCCGAAACGACTGCTGACAACGGCCTGCGTGCCGCTGCCGCCCACGACGTTTTGGTGCGTCGTGCCGAGCTTGCCGTCAATGCCCAAGGACCTGGCATCAAGTATGCCGCCACGACCGCCACCTACGCCGTCGTCGTTGCCAATGCGGGTAACGCACCGGCCAGCAGCATTCAGGTCGAAGCCACGCTTCCAACCGGATCGAAGTTCGTGTCGGCATCGCACGGTGGTAAGCTCGACGAAGCTTCAGGCCGCGTGACCTGGAATCTGCCGAAGCTGGAAGCCGGCACCCAGCAGCCGCTTCAGGTCGTCAGCACGCTGATGGTCGAAGGAAACAACATCCTACAAGTCAGTGCCAACGCCGATCAGGGGCTCTCCAGCCGTCACGAATTGATCACCCGCGTCGAGTCGGTGGCTGACCTCAAACTGCTGGTGAACGATCCGACCGGTCCGATTCCGGTTGGCCAGGAAGTGGAATACGAATTTACGCTTAACAACCGCGGCACGAAGGAAGCCCGCGGCGTGAAGGTTACCGTCAGTTTCGGCAGCGGCATCGAGCCGGTCTCGGTTGAAGGTGGCAAAGGAACCATCCAGGGTGACATCGTTCAGTTGAACACGATTCCGGCCGTCAACGCTGGCCAGGAGATCACCGTTACGGTCAAGGCCCGCGGCCGCAGCGAAGGGAACCACACGTTCCGAGCGGAAGTTCGCTGCGATGATCCGACCACGCGTCTGGCGATCGAAGAGTCGACCCACTTCTACGGGGCAGCGATTCAAACCGCTTCGCCACAGATGCCAGCACCACCGTATCAACCGCAGACGCCTGCTGCTCAAACCCCGGCCGGTGGCACCCCGGCACCGCTGAGCCCAACCCCGTTCAGCCGCTATCAGTAAGCGGCCTTAAGGGGCGTGACGACCGATGAGGGGGCGAAGATCGTAGCGATAGATCGCCTCCTTTTCGGGAATCGACATCAGCAAAGCATCTTGCCACAGCGTAAGCCCGAAGACGCTGTCGCTATGACACGAGATGACCTCAATCAGCTTGCCATTGGTCGTATCGATGACGGCCACTTCTCCGCGATCCCACAGGCTGACGTACAGCCAGTTCCGGCGATCGATTGCGATATGTCCCAGACGACCGATCTCTTTCGGATCGTCGACATCCAGCAGCAGCGTTAGAAAGTACGCGGCCACCTTTTCGGCGGTACCGTCTTGCTGGTTGATCCCGTAAACGGAAATCTGCCCGCGGCCCGACTCGGCAACGTACAGTGACTTTCCGTCCGAACTGAGGCTGATACCGGTAGGTTGATCGAGACCATCGACCAATAGCACAGGGCGATTCGTCACGACATCGAATCGATACAGCGAACCAGTCGCGTCACCGCCGGAAACTCGCTCAGGCTCGGAGAAATAGATGTTTCCACCCGGGCCGATATCGATGGCAAACAGCGAGTCGAAACGTCGCCCCTGGATTCGATCGGCGAGCGTGGTCACCATCTTCGACTCAGGTGCATAGCGCAACACGCGACCAAGCTGGGAATCGAGGACAAGGATTCGTTGATCGTCATCCAAAGCGATACCGACCAGGGAAGATGCTTCCACAGGCTCAGCGACTGCCAGCGGAGCGTCAAAAAGCAGGGCAGCACCGTCTTGCTGGCTGATCTTGCCGACCGAGCCGAGATGTCGATAGTTGGTCGCCAGAACGTTGCCTTGTCCATCACAGCACATGGCCGTGTGGCCAGCCAGACCCGTCGCGAAAAGCTCGCATGGCGATGCCGGCGGACTAATCGCATCCTCGGCACGCGCAGCCCCGGCAAGCGCGAGGCAGCCTGTAAGGGCCAGAAGTTGAATCGTTCGAGATGGGATAATGAAAGTCATGTCGGGAGGAAGCTGGAGGAGAACTCGTACGACGATCCTTGTCCCGCGTGCTTCATCCGCTGAAGACTTGGGTTACCTTTAAGCCTGATCGGAATGCCGTTCGAATGCCAGGGGCTCGTCGGCACGCGGGTCGCCAATTTTGACGACCAGTGATCCATCCAACAGGTCTTCGATCGTGCGACCGATGACCTCGGCCCGCCACCCTTTGGCCAACGAAGGCAACTCTCCGGTCTTATCTAAATGATAGGCCACTAAATCGCGGACGTCCTGAATGGTACACGCCAGACTGGGGGCGATGCGGGCTTCGCGGCAGATGCTACCCAGTGCCGCGCTGAGGAATTGGCCCAGCACGGTGTATTGCGAATTGGCCGTTCCCCGATGATTCATCGGGCAGTCTTCATCGGGCAGTTCGATGGCCCGGCGAACGCAATCGGCCAGATCTTCGATGTACGGATCGAGATCGCGTCGGTTCATGCCTCGGAGGGCTTTGATCTGGGAAACCTTGGCGGACTTGCGTTTGGAAAGCTCCACCATCAGATCGTCGCGTAAGATCCGACGGGGGGGAACGTTCTGCGACCTCGCATGGTGATCGCGCCAGGTCCAGATCTCGCGAATGATCGCCAGCGAGCGGCGATTCAAGTTGCCGATTCCGGAAACGCTTCGCCAACCGGGGCGCGTCGAATAATCTTCCCAGATCGTCTGAAAGCGAGTCATCTCGGCTTCCATCCAACTGGCACGGCCGAGGTTCTCAAGCGCTTCGGCCAGTTGCTGGTAGATTTGGTCGAGATAGATGACGTCATTCAGAGCGTATTCGATCTGCAGCTTGGAAAGTGGGCGACCACGCCAATTGGTACGTGTTTCTCCCTTGGGAAGCCGTTCGCCCAACTGGCGCGTGATCAGATTGCCAAGCGAGATGGGAAACTCCATTCCAATCAGCCCGGCGGCTACCTGAGTATCGAAAAGTTGAGTCGGCCACTTGCCGGTCGCCCGAAAACAGAACAGGAACTCTTCCCGTGCCGCATGGGCCACGACGGTCACGTCGTCGCTGGTGATCAGATCCCAAAAGGGGCTCAGATCGATCATCCCCTTGGGGTCGATGACGGTCAGCCCCGACTTGCTTGCCACTTGTATCAGACACAAGTCGGGCAGGTACACATCCTCCGAAATAAACTCGGTATCGAAGAAGATGTGCTTATCGTCGGCCAGTTGTTGGCAAAGAGCTTGTAAGTCACGGTCGTGACGGACGTAGGAGTAATCCACCGTCGTATCGCTTATCATCCGTGGGAAGTTCGAGACTACGCGGTCCAGTCCCCGCAGTTACCGCTCAATAGTATCGGATAAACTTCCCCGGGCCGCAAAGGGTGAAAGTGCCCGATGCGGCGAAATCTGCCTGTGCAGCAGGCTTTTACAGAAGGAAGACCAGCGACACGATTGCCAAAATGGGCAGCAAGATCGGAATGCTGAAGAACAAAACGTAGCCAAAGAAGCTTGGCATCTTGACGCCGCCTTCTTCGGCGATGGCTCGGACCATGAAGTTTGGACCGTTGCCGATGTAGGTCATCGCTCCCATGAAGACCGACCCCAAACTGATCGCGACCAACTCCAAGTGGGACTTGCCGGATGTATCCGCCAAGGCGGCATGAATCATCTCGGAATCCATGTTCGGGAATGCCGTCTTGAAGAAGACCAGATACGTCGGGGCGTTATCCAAGATCGAGGAAAGACCACCGGTAATCCAGTAGAACTTCATCGGCGTGTCGATACCCAGGCTCGGACCTTGTTCGTTCAAGATCTCCAAAGCAGGCTGCATGCAGATAAAGATACCCACAAACAGCGCCGCCACTTCGACGATCGCATGGTAGTTGAAGCGATTGTCCTCGCGGACCTGCCTGCTACCCAGCCACAAGCTTAAGCCCACCAGGGCCAACTGAACCACCTCTCGCAGGTAGACAAACGGATACCAACCAATACCCGGTAGTGGTTTGGTCGGATCGAGCAGTGCCACCGAAAAGATCACGCCCAACAGCAGCAAGGCGTTTGGCCAAAGGCCGCGAATCTGAAGCGGCGTGGTTCGCACTTCATCTCGCAGAACGTCTTCGGCATCTTCCTTGGGGTAGTAATAGAACTTGTCCATCACCACGTACAGGATCAGCAGTAACGCGTTGGTCAACAGCCACGGCTGCCACAACGCGGTCATCGTCCAGAGGAAGTTGACCCCCTGCAGATAACCCAGGAACAACGGTGGGTCACCGATTGGCAGCAAGCAACCGCCGCAGTTGCAAACGACGAAGATGAAGAAGACGACCGTATGCTGGCGGTAGCGACGTTCTTTATTGGTTTCCAACAGAGGACGAATCAAAAGCATCGCCGCACCGGTAGTTCCGATGAAGCTGGCCAACAAACCGCCCACCAGCATGAACGCGGCGTTGGTGGTCGGATGGGCTTTCAAGTCGCCGGAGATACGGATGCCGCCGGAGATCACATAGAGTGAGAACAGCAGCACGATGAATGGAATGTATTCGCCCAGGATGGCATGATCGATTCGATGCCACGCGGCGCTGAAACTAGCGGCCTCGTAGACCGTCATGTAATAAGCCAAAGTGACCAGCGCCAAGCCTGCCGCGACGATCAATCGATTTGTATTGCTTTCCCACCAATGTTCGGTGAACTTCAACAGGGGAAGCACGGCAATCGCGCCAAGCAGCAGCACGAACGGCGCGACCGCCCAGACGTGCGGCAGGGGATGACTGCCATGGCCGCCATGAGCCTCAGCGGCGTGAGGATCGGCATGTTCATCATGATGCTCGTCAGCATGAGCCGCATCGTGATGCGCCTGGGCAGCGGCATTTGAATCCGCAGCAGCTTTCGGAGAAACCGTGAACCCGGCCACCGATGCCACAGCATATGCGATCAAAAGAACAACGATGCCGATCAGCAAAGGTTTGTCCGAACCTGAGCCGCCTGAATGATGATCGCTCACCGCCTGGTGTCCTCCGAGAATCCCGTTGATGTCCGTCGATGTGATTCCAGTCTGACCCATGCTTGGCCACCTTTGTTGCCCCGGGGAAGGTGTTACAAAATACCTATGCCCAGTTGTGCAATCCGGCCAAACGACGCCGATTTGCGGGCATGGTATGTGTGCCAAACGTTAGGTTATGCTGAAGCAAATTAGGCTATCAGAGCGAGGTTTTCGTGCCAAGGTGGCACGATGGCGGGTCCCCGGTGCGGATTATCGCGGATTTGCCGTTGATTCCACTAAACAGCCTGATTTGCAGATTCGCACCTTTTGGCGCCAAATTCATTGATTCCTAAAGAAACAACCAATTGCATGCAATTACTGGTCAGCGTTCGAAGTGTCGCCGAAGCAAATCTCGCAGGACAATTGAGTGTCGATCTCATTGACTTGAAGGAACCCAATTCAGGCTCTTTGGGGGCTACCTCCCCAAAGGTTTGGCAAGCGGTCGCCTGCCAGTGGCACCAGCGAACTCGGGTCAGCCTAGCTTTGGGGGAACTCCCGGAAGTTGTATCCGTAGCGAATGTCCCCGCGGAGGCTGACAGCGTGAAGATCGGTCTGGCCGGTTGTCGCCGCCAACCCGATTGGCAAAGCGAACTGTCCACGTTATTCGATCAGCTTCCCAATGGCGTTCAGCGCGTAGCGGTGTACTACGCCGACGCGCACCTGGCGGACTCGCCGTCTTTGGAAGACGTGCTGGACATGGCGCGACAACTCGAGTGTCAAACTTTTTTGGTCGACACCTACGACAAATCAGCCGGGGCAGTCTTCGACCACATGTCCCCCATGCAGCTAAAGAAACTGCGAGATCGGTTGCATGCCGACGGCCTTCATTTTGCGCTCGCCGGCTCGCTACGCGTGAAACACTTGTCGTCAGTGGCCAAAATTCAACCAGACATCGTGGCAGTAAGGGGCGCCGTTTGTCATCGTGATCGAACCGGTGAAATCGATGCGGAATTACTGCAGTCGTTTCGCGAGCAGTTACGACTCGCTTGGAAGCTCGACAGGCAAGAAGTCCTTTCCCGCAGCTAAACATTCACGGGCCCCACTGGTGGAGGACTTCCCCCAAAAGTCGCGACAACTTGCTTGACTTTTGCATTTTGGGTTTCGATACTGGCGGGTCGTTCTGTGCTTCCCAGTTGGCTTAGACAGAACGCAGATATATTCCGTGCTTCGCTTGCCATGCAAGGAGAAATCGACCGTGCCAAGTTCCGTTCTCGACGCGATTCGCCTAGGTATTTGGGATTACGAACCGGAGAAAGTGGAGTCGAATCGATTTGATCCAACGGGCGCGCTTCCCGGATCCAACGAAAAGTTAGACATCTTGGCTCGTCGTCTCGCTAATGGACTCCCTTTGTGGCACCCCGAAGACCGTCGCTCTTACGACGACACCGTCAAGGCAGAAGAGTAGTCCGGCGATCGTGATCTCTTATCCACGGCTTGCATTCCTGGTCTAATCAACGAAGATTGGACTAGTAACATCGCAACCGGACTTCTTTAACGAAGAGAACCATCATGCCTGGCTTCAAGGTCGAAGTTCCCCATCCTCTTGGTCAAGACGAGGCTGCCAGCCGCGTCAAAACCCTGCTGGAACACCTGCGCGGTCGTTTCGAGGGGCAGATCAAGGATATGCAACAAACCTGGACCGACGACGACGTCATGCAGTTCTCGTTCAAGACGGCCGGCCTGGTCATTAAAGGCGAAATGGACGTGCAGCCTGACTCGGTGCTCGTGCATGGCGACTTGCCATTTGCCGCAATGCTCTTCAAAGGCCGTATTGAAAGCTCGATCAAAGAAGAGCTTGAAAAGTGCCTGAGCCATCCGGCCTAGTTATTCCAGCCAGACCTTCACCTCGCGCTGCGGATCAGTCAATTCAAAGACGCTTCCCGGGACGTACCCTCTTCTTCGGACGTCCCTAACGATCTTTACCAGGTCGATTCGCTCATCTTGGATTCGCCGTAGCGTTTCGTCGTCGAGAAACTTTTCCAGGCGATCGATCGCCGCCGCTGCCAACGTGACGCTGGCTTTCAATTGACCGTCTCTTAATACTTGCACTTTCAAGTGCCTGGCTAACGTCTTGTAGTCTGACGTGGGCAATGACGGCAGCACCAACTGCCCCATAGCCTGACGATTGTTCGTGACATGCGTTTGCAGGGCGCGGCACCAAAGCACCTTGGCATCGAGTCCGCCGAGATAGGTGATCATCGCATGGAACGATCGGAGCAGATAAATCAACTTCGGCGGCCCAGCCATGCGAAAGTTCATTCGCTCGTCTCCGAGCAAGTCGTTCAAGCGTTCGCTCAGTCGCCATTGGTTGGTATCGTAGGGATACTCGACACAGAAGGGTTCTAACAGCACGCGGCTCAGCGCCGGCAAGCGACTGGCTAGCGGCTCGAGTAGCTCGTGGCGAAATCCCAGCGCGACCAAGAAGGGGAGGGGGGCCTCGCTTTGATCTCGGGTTGCCTGAATGAATCGCAAGAGCGTCAATCGCTCGGTCGCATTCATTTGGTACACCGAACCAAAGTCGTACAGAACGAACTTCGGACCGTCACTCGTCCGCAAGAATCGCACGTTCCCCGGATGCAAGTCGGCGTGCAGTTGCCCATGCTCGAACAGGCTTTCGAGAAACCAGAAGAGCAAGCGACGTCCCAGCTCCGACTTCTCTTCAGGGCTCCATTGTGACTGAACTTGCTGCCAGGTGTCGCCGTCGATCCACTCTGAGACGAGGACATTCTCGCTTGAAAGCTCTTGATCGACCTGGGGGACGATTACCCATGGATTACGCCCCGGACCATTGGCGAACGATGCTTGAGCGATCGCTTCCTGGCGGTAATCGAGTTCGGTCTTGAGACCTTCGAGAATCATTTCTCGATATCCTTCCAAGTCGAACCCGCCGGATAGATTCCCAAACGGTTTGGCTAACCAACCCAGTCCGGCCAGGTCGGCCATCACGGCATCGTGAATGCCTGGGTATTGAATCTTAATTGCCAGCTTTCGACCATCGTGCAACGTAGCGGCGTGCACTTGCCCTAGTGACGCTGCCTTGCCGCTTGGATCAATCTCTTGAAACAGCGTGTCCGGGTCGACTTCCCAAGAGGCTTGCAGGATGGGACGCATGGTCGACCAGGGCAGGGGCTGGGCCGACTCGTATAGGCTGCCGAAAGCCTCTTGTTTCGATGGGTCGGCAGAGAAGGCCATCATCTGGCCAACCTTTTGAGGTAGTCCTCGCATCCGTCCCAGACGCTCGGCAACGAGCTTTTGGGCGGCCTGTTTTGCTTTCTCGTCGCATGACCAGCGAACTTTGACCGAGTCCTTGGCAAGCTGCGCGTAGTTCCAGGTACGGCGAATCGACTCGACAGGCATGTCAGGGCCCCACAAGCATCACTCAGAAGAAGAGAGCCACTGCGATCAGGCCCCTTCCACTTCATCGACCAAGCTCCCGGCCTGCGTGAACTGGCAGCAAACGATTCCGATTATGTGGACCTTGCCGACGACTACGTGGCCGAGCGAAGCATTTCTCGCATCTTCGGATCAGGCACGAACAGGATATTCCAGTTCAGTTTTTCGGTGTCTTGCAGGAAAGTGGTCTGGCAGATGAGAACGTCCGTCGTCTCGTGGGCCTGCTGCATGAGAGCCTGCTGTAGCACGCAGACACCGTAGTCTTGCAGAAACGTCGGCGGGGAAGGAACGAATTCGCAATCGACCAGGCGAGCGATGGCATTGAAGTAAGCACATCCGAGGATGTTGCCCGTTTCACTGAGTGCGGACTGCTCCAGTTCCGACCATTGGGGATCGGTTGAAACTTCCTGCTTGAATAGCGTGGCTGCCAGACGCCGGCCATTTTCCTCGTCGAAAGTGAGGATCATCGTTCCACCGGTCTCTCCTTCGATCGTCAGAACAACCATCGTCAGCAAATCCATTCCCAGATCGAATTCCTGGGTTACCATCTCCAGTGGCAATTCACGAACGCAATCAAGCGTCAGCGAGATCTTGCCACCGGTCCAGACGCTCATTGCCTGCGAGGCTTCTTCCGTCGCCGCACCCAGGACTTCCTGAAACATCTGCAGCTTCTGGTCATTCGTGCTCGTGATCATATTCATGGGGGCATCCTAACAAACGGTTGTTTCCACCTGGCTGCGAACAGCCAGATCAATGACGGCAGCTGGATCGAGAATGAGAGCAACTCGCCCGTTGCCTAGCACACACGCACCAGCAATGCCTTCGACGTTCTGATAGTTTTCGGCAAGCGACTTCACGACGACGTCCTCTTCACCCAAGATCCCATCCACTACCAGCCCCATTTCCCGGCTGTCGTTGCGGATAATGATCATGGTGACGTCCCCATGCGAAGTCGATCGCTGTGTTGCATGACTCCAACGGAAAGTGTTGTGCAGCTCTACTATGGAGACAGGGCGCCCGCGAACCATGGCCGTTTCCTTGCCATGAACCGTTCGCAGTTCGTCACGTCGGAGGCAAACGATCTCGACGATCGACTCGACCGGAATCGAGAACAAATCGTCGTCGATTCGGGCCATTAAGCTCGGCAGAATCGCCATCGTCAGCGGAAGCTTGATGGTAAAGACTGTGCCTTCACCATGCTTGCTGTCGACTTCGACGACACCATTGATCGATTCGATCTTGGCACGAACGATATCCATTCCCATGCCGCGGCCTGAGATTTCCGTGATCGATTCGGCGGTGCTGAATCCAGGCTCCCAGATCAACTGGTAAATCTGCTGGTCGGTCATGCGATCGAGGTCGTGCTGAGTCACCAGGCCTTTTTCGATAGCCTTCATGGCGATCTTTTCACGACTCAGTCCACGGCCGTCATCTATGACCTGAATCACGATGCTATTGCCGCGATGGAACGCGTTAAGCGTGATGGTGCCGCACTGGGGTTTCCCGGCAGCGGCTCGATCTTCCGGCGATTCGACGCCATGGTCTGCCGAGTTGCGGACCATGTGGATCAGCGGATCCCCTAGTTCGTCGATCATGCGCTTATCAAGTTCGGTCTTCTCACCGTTGATCTCAAGCGTGATCTCTTTGCCGTTGGTACGCGAAATATCCCGCACGACGCGACGGAAACGACCGAATAGAGGACCGATCGGAACCATTCGTGTATCCATGATCGTCTTCTGGATGCCATCGGTCACGCGATCCAGCTGATGAACGGCGTCAAAGAAGCTGGTCATGCCAGTACGAATGGAGTCCATTCGACGCATCTCTTTGGTGATCGCGGCAAGGTTCTGTTGAATCTTGCGAACCTGGACATGAACCTCGGACCACTCCTTGGACTCTTTCTTCGACTTAATGCCACCCGATCGTTCCAGCATCTTTTGACACATCAACTCGGTCGAATCAAGCCACTGCTGGCATTGCTTGTGCGGAACGGCATCACGCAGGTTTTCACCCAGCTGATTGAAGCGGGCTTTACTAATCACCAATTGCCCCGCCAGATTCATCAATTGATCAAGACGTTCGATATCGACACGAAGCGTTTCGGCCGGCTTGGCATGGTTCGCATCAGCAGGCTTGCCAGAGGTTGCCGCTGCAGGTTTCGCCGCGGGCACATTCGTTTCCGAAGCCTTCGGAGGGACGACTTCTGGCTTGACTACCGGTGGTTCGACAACCTTCTCTTTCGACTCAACTTGAGGAGGTGCTGCCGGCAGTTCTTCCTGCTTCGCTTCTACCGTCTTGGGAGTAACACTCAAGTCGCGCTGGATCTCTGAAATGTTGACGTCCTGAACTCCGGAGACGTTCAACAGGCTGTAGAGCGCGGGATCTGCCAAGCTGGTCACCACACCGATGACGATTCCGGAAAGCTCACCGATCGTTTCAAGCTTGCTTCGCTCGGGGTCGGTCAGCAGCACAGCGCCTTGTCGTGCCAGCTTCTCGCAAAGCAATTGAGCTTTGAGGCCGACCAGCGGGACGTGGCTTGCCAACTTGACGTTTAACACCAGCAGACGCGCGGCGTCGTCATCAAAATGATTGGCAGCAAGTTGCTGAAGCCGCTCTGGATCGAGCGTTCGTGGCTGTACGCTCGTTGTTTCTTCTGCGACTCTCGGTTTTTCGGCAGCATCGCTGACCGATAGGCAATCCGCTTCGACGGCGAGCAGCTCGCTGGCACAAGCGGCGAAGTCGACTTCCACCGTCTCGCCACTGCGAAGCCCCTTCAGGTAGGCTCGCAGCGCGTCGGAACATCCCAGCAGGGCGTCCACCAGAAACGGATCCAGACTCTTCTCGGCATCGCGGTGTCGCTGCAGGACGTCTTCCATCATATGTGCCAGCTTGGCCGGTCGATTCAGACCGATCGAAGCTGCCGAACCCTTGATTCGATGCGACGTGCACATCAGCGTGCGTACTGACTCAAACAGCAGCGAGGCATCCGAATCGAGCAAGAGGTCCGTGATCTCATCGAGCGATAACTCGGTTTCATCCAGGAAGATCGCTAGATACTTCGCTGGAATTTCCGCCTCGTCATGAACTTCGGCGAACATGGCAGTACAATCGTACGGATCAACGAGCGGCAAAGTCTCTGCCGAATCAATGGCTGGTTCCATGATGGTTTCTTCCTCGGTCAATGGTTTTGTCTCGGCTTCCGCAGATGGTTTAGGACCGCCAAACGCATCGTCAACGTCGCTTTGTGCCCCTTGCTCTTTCAGGGCCTCGCCAGCAATCAGTACCTCGGCAATCGCAGCAATCTGCGGCTCGCAGTCGAGATCATCCGACTGCGTATCACGGAGGTGATCGATCAATTCACTCAAGCGATCCACGGATGCGTAAATCACGCCGACCACATGTCGCTCGATCAACAGCTGCCCTCGCCGCGCCGCGTCGAAGACGTTCTCGATGTTGTGGGTCAATCCATTGATACGGGGCAGGCCCAGCATCGCGGAAAGTCCCTTGATGCTATGCGCTGAGCGAAACATGTCGTTCAACAAGGCCTCGTCGATGGTGACGCCGGAGCCGGTTTCGTCTTGAACCCATTGCTCTAACTCCATCAGGCGTTCGTTGATCCGTTCGATCAGTTGGGTCGATTCGTCGAGAAAATCGGTCAACAGATCGTCTGAGCAATCATCTCGAATCACTGTGTTTTCGCTCATTGTGCTGCCCCAAGTTTGCAAAACCAGGTTTTGCGTTTTCCTTCACTCTGTCAGCTGTTATTTTCGCAGATAGAGCCAGGGATGAATTCGTTCGAACCCTCCCATCAGGTCGCCGATTCCCTCAGCTGCTCCAGCAACCAAATAGCTACCAGGCTTCATTACTTGTTCCACGTTCTGCATTACGCATTTCTTCGAATCGGCGTTGAAGTAAATCAGCACGTTCTTCAAAAACACGAGATCGAACGGCGACTCGGCAAGTCGGTCCAACAGATTGTGCTGTCGAAACTTGGTCATTGCGCGAAGCTTTGCTTTGGGCTCCCAAATGGCCGCTCCACCTAGCTGGGTGAAGTACCGACGCTTCAAATCGTCAGGAACCAAACGCATGGAGCGCTCATTGAACTTCGCGTCGTTAGCGTCCTGCACGGCACCGATTCCGATATCCGTTCCCAGAATCTGAACCCGCCACGAGGATGGATTGCGAAGGCCATCGGCAACACAGGTAGCGATCGAGTACGCCTCGTCACCGGTGCTACAAGCAGCCGACCAAACTCGCAGTGAGTTTTTATCGGTCTTCTGCAATTCCGGCAGAAACGTTTCCCGAAGCCACTTCCAGTTGGAGTCGTCGCGAAACAGATAGGTTTCGTGCGTCGTTACTTCTTGCAGAAATCCATCCCATTCGACATGCGATATCGGCAGCTTCTTCAGAAAGTTGTAGTACTGCTCGAAATCGGCGATTCCCGATTCTTTCAAACGACGTCGAATGCGGTTGGAAAGCAGTTGCTTCTTCGCCGGAGAAATCTCGATTCCAGCTACTTCGTAAATCATTTTTGCATAACGCCGCATTTGGTCGTCGGTGACTTGTACGGTGGAGTCTGTTGAACTCATTTGCTGTTTCCTTCTTCAATCGTTCCTGCCCAAACGGTAGTCGCCTCGTCTCGCGGCGTCTGGCCGCGAGACGAGTGACCATGTTTACTCGCTCGCTTAGATACGGAAGCGGCTGACCAGTTCGCGAAGCATGGTTGCCTGAGCACCCAACTCTTCGCTGCTGGAAGCCATTTCTTCCGAGGCGGCTGCCGACTGTTCGGTAACACCGGAAACCTGCTGGATCGCACCAGCGACTTCGTTGGCGTTTTGAGCCTGTTCGACGGTCGCGGTGGCGATTTCCGAGATCTTGTCGGCCGTCGAGCTGACGCCGGCGATGATCTTCTCCAACGCGGCACCCGTTTGGGCACTGAGCGTCGAACCATCTTGAACGCGTTGGGTCGACTCTTTGATCAGCGAGGAAATCTCCTTGGCGGCTTCGCTCGAACGTTCGGCCAGCTTGCGAACTTCGTCGGCGACAACGGCGAATCCGAGGCCATGTTCACCGGCACGAGCAGCTTCGATCGCCGCGTTGAGTGCCAACAGGTTGGTCTGGCTGGCGATTTCCGAGATCACTTGAATGATTTCGCTGATCTGTTCCGAGGAAGTCTTGATCCGTTCCATCGCTTCGATCGACTTCTGAACGGCGTTGCCACCTTCTTCAGCCATCGTGCTAGTGTCACCCGCCATGCGGTTGGCTTCACCAGCGTTGTCCTTAACCGAGTCGATGCTGCGAGTCAGTTCTTCAATTGAAGCGCTCATCTCTTCGACCGAAGCACTCTGGGTTTGCGCACCCTGGGCCAGGTTCTGCGAGTTCTCAGCGATCACCGAAGCACCTTCAGCAAACTGCATGCCGCTGTCAACAACCTGGCTGATGATGTCACGCAGGTCGGCGATCATGCGATCGATGCCTTCGGCCAGCTTGCCGATCGCATCCTCTCGGTTCAGATCAATACGCCGGGTCAAGTCACCTTCGGCGGCAGCTTGAACGACGGCCAGGATCTGGTCGACGTTGCGAAGCAGTTCGGCCTGTTCGGTACGTTCACGCTCGTTGCGTTCTTCTTCGGCCTGCTTCGCTTTGACTTGATTGGTGACCAACGACCAGGCGACCATCGGGCCGGTGTAGCGACCGTCTTTGTCGTAAATGGCACTGGCCTGTAGATCGAGGTATTCCCCTTCGATCTCAATCTGAGTGTTCACTGGCAAATTGCTCGGATCGCCTAGCAGACGACGCTGGTGAGCGGGATTCTTGTGGAAGATGTCGTACGAAGCACCAACGATCTTGGAAGCTGGAACCGGCAAGATGTGCTCGATGCTACGCAGCGTCTTTTCCGAAGCTGGGTTCATGTAGGTGATCGTGCCGTTCAGGTCCGCCAGCAGAATATTGATCGGAGCGTTCTCGACGATGGCAGTCTTTTCGGCAGCCGAAGCTTCCAGGCGACGCTTTTCGGTAACGACTTCCCAGGTGACCATTGGGCCGAGGTACTCACCGGCTTCGTCGTAGGTTGCCGAAACCAAGAGATCGGCGGTTTGATCGCCCAATTCGATATTAGTGCGAACGGGCAAGTTCTGTGGATTGCTGAGAATGCTACGTTGGTAGGCCGGGTCCTTGTGGAAGATGTCGATCGACTGGCCGACGACTTCTTCCGGTTCGCAGGGTAGGTAAGCAGCGAGAGTACGCAGCGTATCCAAGCTGGCGGGATTGACGTAGGTAATGGTGAGGTTCGTGTCGGCCATCATGATGTTGATGGGCGAGTTTTCGCTCATGGCTTTCGCTACCGAAAGCTCGCTACGAAGATCCTGGGCGTCTTCGTTCGTCTGAGATGTTTTATTAGTGGTCATGGTTAAATAACTCGTTGATTCAGTAGTCATGTAAGTAAACTGCTCCCTCCAATGAATTCCGCGTGCTCCTGCTCGCGCGGTCATCCGCATCGCCTGGGAAGCTGAACTTCCCTGTTAACGTGGTTCCGAGACGCTCCTCGGAGGGTGGCTTAACCGATTCGAGCTTCGATTTGTTCGACTTCTGCTTTACCCAAGATCTTGTCGATGTTCAGCAAGATCAAAAGCCGCTTGTCGAGCTTCACCAAACCAGTGAGATACTCACGACCCAACCCAGCCACGGTTGGGGGCGGAGAGGAAATCTGGTCCTTCGAGATACGCAGGACCTCGCTGACTGCGTCGACGATGATGCCGACCGTCTTGCCACCGACGTTCATGACCATGATGCGGGTCTCGTCAGTGGACTCTTGTTCTTGAAGCCCAAACCGCAGCCGCAAATCCACGATCGGAATGACCGTATTGCGGAGATTGATCAGGCCCTTGATGTAAGGAGGGGTTTGAGGGACGCGGGTGATTTCGCCCACCAGGATGATCTCCTGAACGCGGGTTATCTCGATCCCGTATTCCTCTTTGGCCAATTGAAAACTGACCAGTTGCATGGAATTGAGCCCCTCGCGACGCTGAGACTCGTGGCTCGAACGCTCTTCCGTCATTAGATCTTCAGTTGTTACGGACAAAACTCTATCTCCTGATCAATGCTGGAACGAATATTCGATCCGCTGCCCCGAGATTCTCGGGCGGGACGGCCATGTCCGCGACTTGTTCTCCTTCACCTTCGGATAAACGCCGTGAGTCAGGTGCATCCAGCCCACTGCATGCCTGTGGCGTTCTCGTATAAAGGTCGGTTAGTAAATACGAAAAAGTTTGGTCAGGTCATAAATTTTCTCCCCTCAATTAAGTCATCCCCTCTGACCTAGACGAAACAAACGGAACAAACCCACCACAATCAGAGTGTTATCCGTAAAACGCATCCGCCAGCTTCCGTTTCCATGCCATAACCGGCACCGATATTAACGCGAAGTCCCAGGATGACGTCAGCGCTATGGCTGAGCGCGAAAAGTGGATTTTTCCCACTTAAGATTTGACGGCCTAAGAGCGTGACCTAATGTTCGGTAGAAATTTTCAATTTCCCCGAGGACCATTCTCCACCGGCCTATCCAGGCTGAGCGGGCAGGGCTAAACACAGGAGCTTTAAAGAAAATGTCCACACGCGTACTCGTAGCCGACGACTCCAGCACCATGCGCAAGATCATTCTCCGTTCCCTTCAAGCGGTCGGCGTGCCGAACGCGGTTGAAGCTGCCGACGGGGAAGAAGCAGTCAGTCTGTTCAAGCCAGGTGAGTTCGACCTCGTACTGACCGACTGGAACATGCCAGGCAAGAGCGGCCTGGAAGTGATTCAAGAGATTCGCAAGATCGATGCCGACGTGAAGATCATGATGGTTACGACCGAAGCTGAAAAGTCGCGCGTCATGGAAGCCATCCAGGCTGGTGTTTCCGACTACTTGGTCAAGCCATTCACCGCCGATACACTTCGCGAAAAGCTCGAAAAGCACGGCTGCTAAGTTCAGCCACTCGCGGAAGAACATTCAGAATCAATCAGACGACAAAGCCCTATAATGGGTGATGTCGTCTTTTTTTATGCCCGCGTTGGATAGTTCGCCTTATTGCTTCTTCGTAACGACGATCTTCTGTTCCTGAATCTCGTAGGCAAAGTCCGTATCCTTGAAGACCGCATCGAGCAATCCGGTCATGTCAACGGTTTTTACGCTGAAGGTAATTCGCCGAGCCAACGCGTCTTCCATCCCCTCGGGCACTTCAAACTTCTTGTCCAGCTGTTGCTCTAGCGCTTTGAGAACCGGCCCCAGGGGAAGTTGTTCGACGTTGAGCGTGTACCGTTTCTCGCCTGGCATGACGACTGTGTTGCGTGCCGTCCCTCCTCGCAGCAATTTGGCAACTTGCTCTTGAACTTGCTGAGGTCCTGTTACGGCCAATTTCCGCTTGCCATCCGATTGAACCTGAGCCTCCGGAAAAAGCTGCTTGATCTTTTCGATCGCTTCGTCGTGATTGCCGGCATAGGGATAAACACGCGTGAGAGATAGTTCTTCCGGAATCGGAACCAGTTGGAGTTCGACGCCATCGTTGGCCTTGTTAAACCGATACGACGCATGATAGCCAGCCAAGACTAACGTCAGGTATTCGGTCGTCTTCATCGACGGAAAGTCGACCGCTGGCCACAGGTCGTGCTTGATCACGACATCCAGATTGCTCCAGCGCATCCCGTGATTGGTAGCTACCTCCGTCAGAATCTCTTCCGGGGTCGAAAGCTTGGGCCAACCGTACTTCTTTCGATCGAGCAATTTGACCGCTTCCGGGTAGCCGCTTGATTTAGCAAACTGTGCTTGCAACTCGGCCACGGTGGGTAAGCGGCTGGCCGTCTCTTGTGGTCCGAGGTAAATCACGTCGCCGACACGTGCCATGCCGATTCCCAACTGAGCGGCGATCCGTTGCAGCCCAAGTTCCAGCCGCTCGTCGGAAAAATTCATCTTCATCGTCTGATCGGGATCAACGCGGCGATCCAAGAAGATGGCAACCCGCTGCGTTTGTGCCAGACGCATGAGGCCATCGCGAAGGGGGACTTCTTCCCATGTTAAATCGAAGGTCGATTGAAGCTGCTTTTCCAGGTCGGCTTCGGTTCGCCAAGCGATGGTCTCTTGTGCTTGCGTCTGACCGCTTAATAGCAAAATCTGGACTGTCAATACTCCCAAGAGAAGCTGGGAAAGATTACATTTCGACGATCGCATCGATTATTTGCTCCGGGGTTACCGCGTGATTACACTCGGACATTGTTCAATGGACTGACCATAATGGATTTTCGATCTCAGGACGAGAGAAATGCACTTTGATTGCCGTAAGGCCAACTTGTGAGCGACTCCCCCGAGCGTCAACCCGTACTCCTTTCTATCTTCCAGAAATATCTTTCGGAAGAGAATACTGCCGCGTTCATTCACCGCGTGGCAGCTGTTTATACGTGCGGAACGTTGGAGCGTCTTTGCCAACACGGCACCCCCGAAGTACGCCGCGCGGCAGTGATGGCCCTTTGTTTTGTCAGCGACTATTCTTCGAACCATACCGTTGGCATGGCGCTAAACGATGCCGACCGGGGCGTCCGCTTGATTGCAGAGAATGGCATTCGCTCGCTTTGGATTCGTGCCGGCACGCAAAGCCAACGCCATCGTTTGCGTAAAGTCATGACCCAGATCCAAGGAAACTCTTTAGATTCCGCGTTGCAGGAAGCCGATTCGCTAATTGTCGATGCTCCGTGGTATTCTGAAGCGTACAATCAACGAGGCCAAGTCTACTTCAAACGGCAGAACTTCGAGCGATCGCTACGTGACAGCCATCAAGCCCTGGAGATCAACCCATATCATTTCCCGGCGGCCATCTCGATGGGGCAGTGTTACTTACGCCAGGGTGAAAACGTCATGGCCCTCGATAGTTTCCGCCGCGCACTGCGTCTGAATCCCAACCTGGAATCGATTCGCACGCAAATCACCTACCTGGAGCGACAACTCGAAGAGATGTAAGCTACGGGTGTTGGCCTTTTTGCTTCGCCACAGCAGGGACTGCGAACATGGCACAAGATCTCAACCCCGTTCTCATCCTCGGAGCCGGCATCAATGGTGCCGCCCTGGCTCGGGAACTTCTCCTCAATCAGATACCGGTCGTTCTGGTCGATCACGCCGACATTGCCTCAGGCACCACCAGTTGGTCGTCGCGCCTGATTCATGGTGGGCTCCGGTATCTCGAGCACGGCGAAGCTTCGCTCGTTTACGAGTCGCTGGCCGAGCGGGAACGCTTTTTGCGCAACTCGCCGGAACATGTCTCCCCGCTTGAACTGATGATTCCGGTCAAATCTCAGTTCGCAGGACTTATCTCCTCAGCGGCCGGGTTCTTCAATCTGCCCATTTTCAAATCCAAGAATCCATCGCGTGGTGCCTGGGCGATCCGCAGCGGGCTCACGATGTACGACTTTCTGGCTGGTAGCCAAAACCTGGGATCGCACAAACGCATGTCCCCAAAACAGTGGAAACCGATTGGTTTCGATGCCAGCTTCGTCGACGTCTTCAGCTACTACGATGGGCAGATCGAATTCCCTGAGCTTTACGTTTCAACGCTCATTCACGACTGCCAGCAAATCGCACAACAGCACGGCGTCCGCTTTACGCTTCGTACCTATCGACGTCCCAAACTGAATGGCAAACATTTCGAGTTTGAGAACCTCCTAGACTTCGATGCGGCGATCGATCCCTTAGAGCCATCAGTTCTGATCAACGCGTCGGGGCCATCAGGCGACGAAACGCTGCAAGAGTTGGGCATTCGCTCGAACCGACTCTTCGGTGGAACGCGTGGTTCGCATTTGATTTCTCACAAGCCCGTACTGAAGGAAGCTCTCGGTCCGCTTGGCATTTATGCCGAAGCATTCGACGGACGCCCCGTCTTTATCTTGCCCTGGAACGGCGGAGTATTGATCGGCACGACCGACATTCGGCACGACGGCGACCCGGAACAGGCAACCGCGAGCCAGGAAGAGATCGACTACCTTCTCAAATGCGTCAATTCGGTACTGCCAGGCGTCGACCTTGGGCAAGATGACATCACTCAGCACTACAGTGGCGTTCGCCCGCTTCCTTACGTGCCCGCAAGCTCGACCGCGTCAATCCCGCGCGGGCACTGGTTGCACGAACATACTTCCACGCCATGGCCATGTTACACGATCGTCGGCGGCAAGCTTACGACCTGTCGCTCGCTGGCCGAGCACTCGGCCAAGAAGATTCTCAAGCAACTTGGCCGCGAGGTCGTCGCCGACTCAAAGAAGCGTAAGACTTACGAGGGCGATCCGCCGCAAATCGAGCCGGGACAACGTGCCCGGTTCATCATGCAGCACCTTACCGGCATCGACAGCGCGTCGGATATTCAAACACTCGCAGCGGCGGCGATTTCCCAGCTTCATGCAAAGACCATGGCCGATATCGTGGAGCGTCGCTTGATGCTGGTCTTCGATCCGGGACTGTCGCGTTCCCAGTTAAGTGGGATCGCCGATGCCCTGATTGCCGCTGACAAGCTTGCCGCCGATGCCAAACAGGAAACCATCGAAACCTACATTCAGAGATTACAATCGCGATTCGGAAAGCAGATTCTTCCCGACTAAATGCTCCTCGCAGGACTCGTCACCATGCCCCAATACCTACTCGCCATCGATCAAGGCACTACTTCCAGTCGTTCAATCTTGTTCGATCACGATGCCCGGATTGTCTCGGTCGCCCAGGAAGAATTCCGTCAGATCCTGCCGTCGCCGGGACATGTCGAACACGACCCCGAAGACATCTGGAACAGCCAACTTAATACCGTCCAAGGGGCACTGGGAAAAGTCGCCCTCGAAGAAGTAGCGGCGATCGGCATCACCAATCAGCGCGAAACGACCTTTGTCTGGGACAAACGGACCGGCCAACCGATCCACAACGCCATCGTGTGGCAAAGCCGCGTGTCAAGCTACCTCTGCGATCGGCTTCGCAAAGAAGGACTCGAGCAGACCATCCGCCAGAAGACCGGCCTGGTTCTCGATGCGTACTTCTCCGCGACCAAGTTGATGCACCTTTTGGAAACGGTCGATGGTGCGCGACAAGCGGCGGAAGACGGTCACTTGCTGTTCGGCACGGTCGACTGCTATTTGGTTTGGAAGCTAACCGGCGGCAAGCGGCACGTGACCGATGTGAGCAATGCTTCGCGCACGATGATGCTGAACTTCGAGACGCTCGACTGGGACGACGAGTTACTTGCGGCGTATGACATTCCTCGCCAGATGTTGCCGGAGATCGTCGACTGCAGCGGCAAATTCGCCGAAACCGATCCGGCGATTCTCGGAGCGCCGATCCCGATCGCCGGCATGGCTGGCGATCAACAGGCCGCCTCCTTCGGCCAGACCTGCTTCGATCAAGGGATGGTGAAAAACACGTACGGCACCGGGGCTTTCGCCTTGATGAACATCGGCGACAAGCCTGTCCTTTCGCAAAACAACCTGCTAACCACGGTCGGCTGGAAGATCGGCGACCAGGTCAGCTATGCCCTGGAAGGGTCGATCTTTGTCGCCGGCGCCGTCGTGCAGTGGTTGCGTGATGGCCTGGGCATCATCGAGTGCTCGTCCGAGGTCGAACCTCTCGCAGACACCGTGGAAGACAACGGCGGCGTCTACTTTGTACCGGCGTTTGTCGGGCTCGGGGCGCCGTACTGGGACCCGAATGCTCGTGGGACGATCGTCGGTCTTACTCGAGGAACGACCGGGGGGCACCTGGCCAGGGCAGCGCTCGAATCGATGGCCTACCAAACGCGCGACATGATCGAAGCCATGCAGCGCGACGCAGGCGTGCCGCTGCAGGTCCTGCAGGTCGACGGCGGGGCCAGCGTGAACAACGCCTTGATGCAGTTTCAAACCGACCTTTTGGGCACGCCGGTCCGCCGTCCGAAGATCAGCGAAACGACCGCCCTGGGAGCCGCGTTCCTCGCGGGACTTGCCGTAGGTTTCTGGCAGTCGCAAGATGAGCTTCGTGGGCTCTGGAGTCTGGATAAAGAGTTCGCTCCGGCCGCCGATCGCAGCAAGATGGATCAGATGTATGCTCGCTGGAAAGATGCCGTCGAGCGAAGCCGAAATTGGGAAAGAGCAGGGGAGTGATGGAGCTAGGCGTCTGGATCATGACGATCTTTACCGGGCTGTTGGGAGTTGGTGGAATCTGGGCCGCGATTGTCGATGCCTCGGCCGTATTTCAATCTAGCAAGATTGCCTTTCTCGAACATCGGATCGGTCACAAGAGCACGCGTTGGATTGTGGGAATCGGCGGAATGCTGCTCATTTTGCTATCCATTAGCTTCGTTGCCTTTCCGCCAGGCTAATGCAAACGTTTCGGGAAGTTGCGTCCATTAAATTGAATTGGGGGGTTGGGTTTACTACCCTTTAGGTCTATGCCATCCAATTCCTTCTTTCGCAGCGGGATGCTGCGACTGCTGGCCATCCATGTTTATTCCATTCAGTACTGACGCCCCCCTCTATCACTGGCCGATCGTGACGGTCTCGATGATCGTCATCAATACGCTCGTCTTTTTTACGTATCCTCTTCGGTCGGAATTTGAATACTCGGACATCGATCCCGAGCAGTTCGTCGCCTTCATCGAACAGATGCATGACGAAGGGGTCATCACCGATGAAGAATATGAAGAGGCGATGGAAGAACTCGAAGCCGAACTACCCGATGAAATCGAAGTGGAATCGGCCCCCGAAGACGGCGATCCGTTCACGCTGCAATACGGACGCGGCCTCAAGCCATGGCAATGGATCACTGGGCACTTCCTGCACGCCGACTTTATGCACCTGCTTGGCAACATGCTGTGGCTGTGGACGTTTGGCTTGATCGTCGAGGGGAAGATCGGATGGTGGAAGTTCCTGGCCGTCTACATGGGAATAGGCGTCGTCGAAGGCTTCATGGAACAGACGCTCATGCTAGGCATGGAGCCGCTGCCGTGGAACTGCTCGGTTGGGGCGTCGTCCATTATCTTCGGCATTATGGCGATTGCGATGATCTGGGCGCCGGCCAACGACGTTCATTGCACGTTCGTCATCTTCGTCTTCATGGTCTTTCGCTCGTTCCAGTTCAGCCTGCCGGTTGCCGGCCTGGGGGGCTTTTACTTGATCTACAACGTCGCGATCGCGGTCTTCTTTACATACGACGGCGAGTTCATCACGCCAACCAGCGAATTGCTACATACGCTGGGTGGCATTGTCGGCCTGGCGGTCGGCATCGGCATGCTGCGCATGAACATGGTCGACTGCGAGAACTGGGACGTCTTCTCGGTATGGTCCGGCCGCAACCGAATGTCACGGGAAGAACTGCGCGAGCTGGACGTCAACCATTCGGCCTATCAGGAAAAGCAACAGCAGCAAGTTGCCAGCGGACTGGCACAGATTCGTCAAATCGTGCGTGAAGGACATTCCCCCAAGCTGGCCTACCGGGCTCACTTGAGCATGAAGCAGAAGTACGAAGATTGGTCGCTGCCGGATGCCGATTTTCTGATGATTATCAAGCACCTTTGCGACCAGAAGCTATGGGACGACGCGACGCTGGCCATGGGAGAATACCTGAAAACCACGCGCAGCAAGCAAGACCAGGTACGGCTGAAACTAGCTTCGATTTTGCTCGAACACATGGGTCGCCCCAGCCAATGCATTTCGGTTCTTTCAAAGGTTGCCAAAGACCAGCTGAACGAACGGGAAAAGACGATCTATCGACAATTGGCCGCCAAAGCGAACAAGATGAAAGAAGAGGGCGTGATCGATACGCTGGAAGACTGGTAAGCCAGAATTCCTGGCAGATGCTTCCAATATTCCGCGACTGCCGCCGAATAACGCTTAGCATCAACCCAGCTTTCCCCGCACTCTTTCACAATGTTCATACCCTACGGAACCGACGCCCCTCTCTATCACGTACCCGCCGTGACGATCTCACTGATCGTCATTAACTTTGGCATCTTCTTCGCCGAGCCAATCACTTCTGCCATCGCTCCCCAGCCAGGGCAGCAACCAGTTGCCATCGCCGAATGGATTATCGACGCCGGCAACCACCATCCCAACGCCTACATGCTTCAATTCGGCGAAGGGATCAAACCGTGGCAAGGAGTGACCGCCGCCTTCTTGCACGCCAACTTGCTGCACCTCATCGGCAACATGCTGTTCCTGTTCGTGTTCGGCTTGATCGTCGAGGGCAAGATCGGCTGGTGGAAGTTTCTGTTGATCTATCTCGGAATCGCATTGGTGTGGGGGCTGATGCTTCAGGTTATCGTGGCAATCTTGAATCCAGGCCTCCAGGTCGCGGCCCTGGGAGCATCCGGGGTTATATTTGGATTGATGGCTATCGCGGTGATTTGGGCTCCCTTGAACAACTTGGAAATCGTGATCGTCTTCCAACGATTTGGCAACGCCTCACACAGCGTCCAGCCGGTCGATGTCCCGGTGGTAACGCTCGCCGGAGGCTACTTGCTTCTCGACATCGTTACGAGCATTTTCATCGTCCAAGGCCGCTATGGGTTTGTCCCCTATACCTGTGTGCTGCACGCAACGGGGGCCTTGCTGGGAGCTGCCATTGGACTGTGGATGCTTCGCTGGAAAATTGTCGACTGTGAACGCTTCGACATATTTTCGGTCTGGGCCGGAGATCACGAAAAAACACAGGACCAGCTCGATCAAGAATCGGCGGCCAAGACAGAAAAGACACTTGTCCAGCAAGGACTTGATCAGATACGTCAGATCCTCGACGAGGGCGAAAACCCGCAACTGGCCTATCGGGCCCACGTGAGCATGGCCGAGAAGTATGCCTCGTGGCATCTGCCAGAACGCGAGTTTCTCACGATCATCAAACAACTCTGCGACCAGCAACGAGACCGCGACGCGGTACTCGCAATGGAAGAGTACCTGAAAGCCAATCGCCTCAAGCAGAATCAGGTTCGCATGAAACTGGCTTCGCTGCTGACCGGTTCGATGCAACTGCCTGGCCAGGCACTCAGCACGCTACTGCCGATTCGATACGGTGACCTATCACCGAAAGAGCAGGCACTCTATGAAAGGATCGCTACTGAGGCAAAAACCTCGCAAGCCGCCGGCGTCGTCGATTTACCTTTAGACGATTGGTAAACAAGAAAGGCGATCACTGTTGATAGCGATCGCCTTCGTGTGTTGTTTATGCTTGGCCGCGTTCTAGCGACGCATGTTTTGCGAAGCCATGGCCTGTTGTACCATCGACGAGTAACGCTGTGGATCGTTCCAGAACGTTTGCAGGCTTTCTTCGCTGCTGAACAAGTAAAGCGTGCCGCGGTAGGTCAAACCGAACCGACGGTCGCCGGGCACAACTTTTCCGTTGCCCAGATAAGCGACCGGGTCGATGCCCGACATCACAGGGCTATACTGATTGGGGTTGGCCAAAAACTTCTGCTGTTCGTTTTGCGACGAGAAGAGGTAGATCTGACCTTGGTGCTGAGCACCCCAGCGAGGATCACCCTTTTGCCACTTCATTTGCTCTACCAGCGTTACAGGGCAATAGCCATCCATGGCAAACTTCGGCTGCTGCGGTTCAGGCTGCGGTGCCGGAGAGGAAGGAGCTGCGGCAGGCTGCTGCTGGGCAAACTGCTGCATGGGTGGCTGCGAAGGAGCCACGTTCTGCGGTGGAGCATTCGAGGAGAACTGGCTTTGATTGGGTGCCTGGGTTGGCATGACTTCGCTGGGGCTTGGTCCCATCGAAGCAAATCGCGACGTCGACGGCTGCTGTGGCGCAACCTGCTGTGTCGGTTGCGATGGGGCCGTTTGCTGCGGAGCAGGATTCGACGTGAAGCTTGAGTAACGCGAACCTTGTGGTTGACTTGGGGCAACCTGCTGCGGTGTAACTGGGGTGGTGTTCGCGGCTTGAGCGATCATGCCGGCACCTGGCCCTGCTGGGCTGGCACTGGGATTCAGCTTGGCGGAAACCTGAGCCAGAATACCGGTATAACGATCTTGATCCTGTGGGCTAATCATGCGGTACACAACCTGACCGCTGGGCGCAATGACAACGTCTTGCGGCCAGCGATCGACGCCGAACTCTTTGGCGATCGCAGGCTGGTCACTGGCGTTGATCTTGATCGGAATGTAGTTCTGCTCGACCGCCTGGGCGAAGCTGGCTTGCGAAAAGACATTCGCCTCCAGTCGACGGCAGGGAGGGCAATTATCGGCATAGAAGTGAATCAAAACCAACTGATTCTTCGCGGCCGCGACACGCTTGGCGGTATCGAGATCAGGTGCCCAGCGGACGGCGTCCTCAGCGAGGATCATCGTCTGGAACGCCAGCAACAGGGCGATAGCAGAGGTACGAATAATTGGCGACATGAATGAACGAGCCCCGGTAAGCGAGTTCCAAAATTCAGCTTGGTTCGGTTTTCCATTGGTTCGTATCGGGACCGGGGCTCACCGGAGTGCATCAAAAGTAACGGATTTGCGGAATTTCCTGGACTAAACTGCCGAAAGGGTCGTATCAATCGTTCCGATTAGGCAAATCATGCGGGCGCTAAGTCGCTTACTGCCAACGACTTGCTAACATCGCCGTTTTTCCCGTGTAGAAAATGGAAAACTCTGTCGATTGAAAGAGAATGATAGCTTGACACAACCGGGTAAATCCTTATGATGCCAGTAGTTTGATCGTCAGTGGTCTGTGGCAAACCTTGCGTTTTGCAGACGAAACTGGCCATCCTTTCTGCTCAAAGGCGTCGGACTGAGATCTTCAGCAAACGTCAAGTTCTTCGGGCAGTTATGGTTCTCTTTGAGACGTCACAGTAAGTAGTGTGACCCGTTTGAGAACCAAGGAAGCTTTCAGTTCTTCAGGGAACTGTTTCGGCTACCACGAGACTTCACTAGGGTAACTAGTCTTGCTAGAGAGCACTTTGTTGGGCTGAGGCAAGGGACTCGGGTAACCACCGATTTTCATTTGTGACTCGCTAGGTAACGGAATTACCTCTCGACCTTCATAAAAACTCCGAGCAGTACGCCCTCGGCATCCTGTTCGGATACTGTTGCCATCCGTAAAGCATCCTCGCTTTCGGTGAATGGCAACCCGGAAACCTCTCACACATCAGGCATTCTCGTGGGATGCCTCGTCCCTTACGTGCGTGAGGTTGAGCTAGATTCGGCACGATCACTTTGCCAGTTTTTCTGGCATCGCTTGTGCGAGTTATTCGCTCCCAAAGTACTTAGGAATCTTTTTAACCCCGTTCAGGTGAAACTCCCACCTTTGGGAGAGCAACCTCAGGAATCTGTTAATCCGATCCAGTGATCTTTCTGAAGACGCCGGCTCGAACCTGACTTCTGTGATTAGGTAGTTTTTCAATGTCAAACAAACGGCAGACCCGCTCAAAATCTGGCGGGCGACGACGTGGTAACAGCGGTGGTTCTCAAAACGGACCCGGCCCCAAGGGGCGCGGTCGTTCCGGTGGAGGTCGACGCCGCTCTTCTCCTCCAAGCTCTAATGTGCCACGTAACAATCTCGAAAATGAAGAATTTGAACCAGGGGAACCCATTCCACTGGAACCTGGCTACGGCCTTCTCGAGATGCACCCCAACGGCTACGGCTTCTTACGCAGCCCGGCTAACAACTATGCTCGCGAACGTACCGATCCTTTCGTGCCCGGCACGATGATCGAACGTTACGGTCTTCGCGAAGGGGTCATGATTCGCGGCATGATTCAACGCTTCCGCCGCGGGCAAGGTCCTCGCCTGCGAGATGTTTTCGACGTCGACGGCATGCTGCCGGATGATTACCTGAACGTCAAATCGTTCGACGATTTGACTCCGGTCAATCCGTCGGAACATCTCAAGTTGGAATACGATGGCGGTCCACTTACCAACCGCGTCGTCGACCTTCTGGCGCCGCTGGGCAAAGGCCAACGTGCGTTAATCGTCGCTCCGCCGCGTACCGGTAAGACCATGCTGCTGCAGAACATCAGCCGTGGTATTTCCGCGAATCATCCAGACGTCAAGCTGGTGGTCCTTCTGATTGACGAACGTCCTGAAGAAGTGACCGAAATGCAGCGCAGCGTGAAGGGTGAAGTGATCGCGAGTAGCTTGGACCGCGACATCGAAAGCCATGTGCGCCTTTCACAGCTGGTAATCGAACGCTGCAAGCGTCTGGCTGAGTCGGGCCAGGATGTCTTCCTGCTGTTGGACTCGATTACCCGCCTGGCTCGTGCGTTCAACAAATGGGTTGGCGACAATCGCGGCAACAACGCCATCATGTCGGGCGGTATCAACGTCAAGGCGATGGACATTCCCAAGAAGTTGTTCGCCACTGCTCGCTCCTTCGAAGAAGGAGGCTCGCTCACCATCGTCGGTACCGCACTGGTCGACACCGGCAGCAAGATGGACGAAGTGATCTTCCAAGAGTTCAAAGGCACCGGCAACATGGAACTGGTCCTCGATCGCAAGTTGGCCGACCGACGCGTCTGGCCGGCGATCGACATTTCGCAGTCGGGTACCCGTCGCGAAGAACTGCTTCTGACCGAAGAAGCCCTCAATGCCGTCGTGGCCCTGCGACGTACGCTGACTTCGATGCATCACATCGATGCCATGGAACAGCTGACCAAGCAACTCGGCAAATACGACAACAACGATCAGTTCATCAGCCTGATTGCCAACAGCCGCGACCGTTATCAATAACGTTCCGCGAAACGAAGCCAACTCATTCGGAGCCGCTCGCGATCGACGGCTCCGTTTTTGTTGCGCCGAGTGGTTTCTGATCTCGCCAGATCAAGAACGCGAACAGAGGAATCGCCGCAAGTTGATAGGCGGTCAGTCCCAGGGCGAACGTCGGTTCCGGGCGTAGCCACTCCGTGAAGAAGCGGTAGGTCATGTACGTAATCAGATAGATCTTGAACAACTGCCCGGGAAACCTTTTCTTTCGCCACAACATGAAGAAGACCGCGGCGCACGTCAGGTGAAAGATCGATTCGTAGATCTGAGTCGGATGCCGTAGAAACTGTCCCCCATCCGGAGCACTGGGAAACGCCACGCCCCATGGCATGCTACACACCTGACCGAAACAGCATCCGGCAACGAAGCAGGCCCATCGTCCGATACCAATCGAAACCGCGACCGGCACGACAAAGCTATCGCCTGTCTTGGTGCGAATATCGAGTATCCACTTGGCAAGCTCCACGCCAAAGTAGCCCCCCAAGAGACCGGCGATGATCGTCTTGCCGTGGGCGAACCAGGTCGTCCCATCAAGAAGTCCGTCCCAGTCGTAAATGGCGAAGGGAAGTTTCGCGCCAATCATCGCCCCGCAAAAACCACCCAGCGCAATGCCAGCCTTTTCCCACCAGGCGAGTTCCAGCTTCTCTTGAAATAGCCGCAGCAAGATAACGCCGACAACAATCGCCGTCAGCATGATCGCCATGTATGCCAAGTGGGTCATCGTGTAATCTCAACGACCGCCTTCAGCGGCGGAAGCTCCACGTGACCTTCACGATACAAAACGTTGTAGGCGCAAAACGGTACGACGTGCCCGCTGGGCAGCAGATGGTGCACGCAGCATTTCATCACACGGCGGACGTCAAAATTGTAGACGTCTAGAAAGGAGGTGATCATGATGCGAAAGACGTCTTCCGCGCCAAGCTCTTCCTGCATGGCCCGGGTAAAGAACTCGACGGCTGCCTCGGCATGACGCGGGTCAGAAGCGTTCAGCGCGCCGATGAGTTCATCGATTGGGCTGCTACTGCTAAGCACCGGCAAGGATGAACCGCCAGAGGAGGGCGGGGGAGCACAACTTCCGCCGGGGCAGCACGCTTCGCGAACCAGGTAACGTTCCAGCAGTTCCTTGACCGCTCCGCGCTGAAAAGAGATCCCCCCGGAAAGCAGATCCAAATGCTCGGCCGCTTTGATGAACCTCATCAGCGGAATCAGCTCCCCGTTGCGGCGATACGCATACGACATCTGGTGACAGTTGGGATGGGCACACGGAAGAGGCATGAAGTCGGCTTCGGTGTACATGCCGGACGTTTGATCGACGATCCCCCGAATGACGTCCGGAAACGTGATTCGGTTTTCTAATTCCTCCGGCAGGACGTGCCGGCCGGAATAGGTCGCCGGCTGAAGGCTTAGCCCGGTTATCCAGGGACGCGTCGCACAGTACCGTACCAGGTCACCGAGTTCGTCATCGTTCACGCCTGGCTGCAGCGTCGATACCAGGTTCACGTGCAATCCGACCTCGCCACACCGCTGGACGGCCTTAAGCTTAGTCTCGACGAGTGCTTCGCCTCGTAGCGCCAAAGAAGTCTTGTCCCGAAAACCATCGAACTGCAAATAGATTTCCACCCGATCTCGCCGCTCGGCGAGGAACTCGAGTACGTCTCGATCGTGCGCCAGCCGAATGCCATTGGTGTTGATCATCACGTAATCGATCGGCCGCGCGAGAGCGTAGTCTACGATCGCGCGGAAATCGGGGTGAATGGTAGGCTCGCCCCCAGAGATTTGTAGCACCTCGGGATTCCCTTCGACCTCGACATAGCGATCAATCGTTTGCCGGCACTGCTCGAGCGTCAAATGTTTCCCACCGGGGCCGCTCGACGCGTAACACATCGGGCAGGAAAGATTGCAGTTGGAAGTAATCTCCAACAACCCAATGCACGTGTGTTGTTCGTGCTCGGTACACAGGCCACAGTCGAGCGGGCAACCCTTGTTCGGTTCGACGCCAAACTCACGCGGGATCTTGCCCGGCACATTGAACTGCGTTTGGTCGTACCAGGCCACGTCTGAGCAAACGTAGTCATCGCGACTTCCATGGACTTCACACCGCTTGCGAAAGTAGACGCGACTGCCACGCGTAATGATCTTCGCCGGAACGACGGCATGGCACTCGGGGCAAAGACTTTGTGTCACGCCGAGAACGGTGTAGTTTCGGAACTTGGCCATTCAATATCCTTCCGGCAGCATCAATGATGGACTAAGGCTTTGGAAAATTCGGTCGAGCAGTAGACGAACGACACCACCGCCGCCAAAACGCTGAGACCAATGGCTCCGGTGGCAATCATCGCGGCACTCGTTTTCGACATGCGCTGGGCTAACTTGGCGCGCTGATTCCCTCGCAGTTTTCGCAGGCAAACACCACTGGCCAATAGAAGTGGAAACACGAGCACAGCCCACGTCAGAAGCGATTGCCATCCGACTTCAAGCATGAGCAATCCACCGCCACCGACCACGAAAAGAGCAAGAATAAACAATGCCGTTGCCCAAGCCGCTGTCTCCATAACCGCCGGACGACTGGCAAGCTTCTCTTCCGGCTTCTCACTCGTTGGCTGGCCTGGGCCTCCTTCAAACGGCTCCATGCTCAAAATCCTCCCGAGGCCGCGATCACCATGAAGCAAAACGCCAACAAGGCAATAATCGACGCAATCCCCAACAACACCATGGCACCGGCCGAAACGATCAGTGCCGAAAAACACATCGCGATTCCCCGTAGCCAAGGGTTTTCACTTTGATTTCCCTTTAAGATCAAGACGCCAACACCAATACAGAGTGGTGTTACAGCCATCAAATAGGGGAGTAAAACGCCAGGTTCATCGGCGTAGACGCCCAACCCTACCACCATGGCCCCCAACGCTAAAAAGATGAATGCCCAGATCCCAAAGATGCGTCCCACACGATCTTGCCGGGGGCTATCAATTGGGGAGACAAGTTCCGCTTCTACCAGTTCTTCGCCTTCATACAGGGGACGACGGCAGATCCAACAAACGTTGGCGAATGAGTTGTTCTCTGCACCGCACTCGGGGCAGTTGATGTGAGGCAAATCGGAACGCGTCATTTCGTCTCCTTTGCCTCGGTGTGCGCGAGTCGATCGTGATACTGCTGGGCAAGCGGTCTGGCCAGACGAACGATCTGACCAACGACGATGCCAGTTCCTCCCAAGCAAGCCAGGGACACCCCTTGCTGCACGAGCGGAACGGCGTGATCGGCATCGAACCAGGCATCATCCACCATGCCGACCGTTCCCATATAAGCGGCCATCGCTCCCAGCGTCGCCAGCCAGACAAGACGCAAATCAAATCGCAACCCGGTCATGGCAATCACCAGGTAAAAGGCCCCGGTCAAGGAGGTCGCCATCGGACCACCGGCATTACCCACTAGCAGTGCAACCGCCAGCAAGTCGACAATCGTGGTTAAGAATGGCAACCAAACCGGCAAAATTCGCTTCAAAACGAGTAGTAAAACGAGAAGCGAAACCACGATCAGCAACACTGCGGTTCCCGTTGCCACACGTTGAAAAGAGAGGTTCGCCGCCTGGCCTTCTTCACTGAGCGAGAGAAAGTGAGCGACCTGACAACCGTAAAGTACGACGACGGCGATCACCCTTAAAAGAAGGACGCGCAGCTCGCTCGCGTACGTTTGCCAACGCCGCACAATAAACCAATGGCGATCCGCCTCTGGTGAGTTATGTTGTGAATCTTGATTCATACCAGGCGTCTTCAGGTTGCCAATTCGTGTCGGGACATTCGCATCTCAATATAACGAGCTTGACCAGGCATGAGCATTACGCTGTTGGCTTGGACTTGCGATCTTCCATTTCGGCCTGGCCGGACGTGCTCCGTAATGTTAGTCGAAAGCAAAGCATGAAGGAGACTAGGCCGGCGATCAGCCCAATCGGTATGCCACCATAGATCATGTTGGTAAAGCCATATTCATCCCCCTTGGGAAAAGCGCTCACGGCGATCATCGCACCAGCCCAACAGACGGCGTAAAAAGCAATGCCTGTCGCGATCCAGATCGGAATCATGATTAGTGTGGAGATTACGAATGCGCTTGCCTGATTCCAACCCTCAGGCCAACGACCGGTGGCTCGAAACTCCTTTCGCATGGCAAGAATCGCGCGAAGATTCGCAGGCACCAGCACCAATGCCGCGAGCACCCCAATTCCTGGCGAAACAAGGAAAAGGCCGATGATGATCAGCACCGAAACCCCGGCTGCGGCGAGGGTACCCGTGAGCGCTGCCGGTGGCATTCCCGATTCCATCTTCGCCCCGGCATCCTCGGTCTCGGGCGACTTATAGGGGTTCGGCTCTTTTCCCGGCTCTGACATCACCTGGCCTGACTCTTTCATAGGGTGCGTGACCATAGGCAAGGTTGCCCACGCACATGATACGCGATAGCGGCCCCCATTGCGGTCAAAATAGTTGGCCGCTATTCTCTAGAACCTCACGATCAGTTAAGATGCACCGTGAACCAAGAGCCCCCGTCAGGCCTCCCTTAGGGAAGCTTTACGGTGCATCTGACTGGAGGGTAAGCGAATGGTTAGCGGTCACATTGGAAATGTGATGCCCCCTTGTGGGGTTGCGAGTTCGAGTCTCGTGCCCTCCGCTTCGAGCCGTGTTGGTTAGACCATCACGGCTTTTCTTTTGCGCGATATCCTTCATCGCAAAGCCCCTCTTAAAGGTCGGTTCTCGACCCTCAAGTGTGTAACCCAGAAGATGAAATAAATCTTTTTATTTTCTACAGCCTCAGATATAATTCACATAACGCCGAAGAGTTTTTACCTGAAGGGCCGGATACTCATCAACTGCCCTTTATGTTTCGGCCAGCTTTTCCTTGTCTCCTCGTCTCTTACTGCTTCTCATTCCCAATGTCTGCACGGATGTCGACACGCATTTCATCTTATTACTTCTTCAACGTTTCTCTTTTTGTGAGACCAAGAATGTCCTCGTTTGCAAATTCATCTCAACGCTCAGGTTTTACACTGGTCGAACTGCTGGTGGTAATTGCCATCATCGGAGTTTTGATCGCCTTGCTTTTGCCAGCCGTTCAACAAGCCCGTGAAGCGGCTCGCCGCATCGAGTGCAACAACAAACTTAAGCAATTGGGATTGGCACTGCACAATTATCACGACACCTATCTCAAGTTTCCCGCCGGTGCACAAATGGGTGACGGCAAGACCACAAGTTGTACGACCAATGGACGTGGTGTCCCATGGACCGTTGCCATTCTTCCATTTTTGGAACTGACGAACCTTTACGACCAGGTCGACATGTCGGCAGAGTTCGTTTCCTCCAACGCAGAGTCACCAACCTCAGGTGTCAATCGAAACGTCTGGAGAACGTCCGTCGCCGCTTTTCAATGTCCTTCGTTTCCCGCGGAAGCCGTCGATAAGAATCACACGAATTATTACGGAGTGATGGGCGGCGGGGATTCTAGCCTTGGCAACTGCCAATCGAGCAATGTGGGACGACGGTTTTATATTAACGGTATCCTGTTCCAGAACTCTCGGACCAACTTCGCGAGCATCGTCGATGGTTCTTCAAATACCTTCCTCGTCGGTGAAACTCGCTATCAGCTCTTAGATGGTGGTCGTGGTGATTCGCACTGGCTGGGCTGGGCGTCGACCAATCGAGGCGGCGGTTCCGCTACGACTGGCAACTTGGCAGCTGCCCAGATTCAAATCAACAGTTGCGGTGGCGGTTGCCATGGTGATAAGTACGACACCACCTTCGACAGTGCTGGGGGCAACTACACGGTGCCCGGTGGTTTGGGGCAAGGCCTCCATCAACGCACCTTCGGCAGTTTTCATCCCGGCGGATGCTTGTTCCTGCTGGGAGATGCTTCGGTACATTTTCTGAGCGAGACAATGGACCTGACGATCTACCGCAACCTGGCGATTCGCGATGACGGCAATGTAGTGTCGGTGAAAAACTAGAACTTCTACTGCGTCCCATCTTGAATCCAAGGCTCCGCTACTGAAAGGCTGCAATGCGATCTCTATCTTCAACTCGTATTTTTTCCGGAGGCATGCTTGCCCTGGCGATGCTAATGATCGCCGGATGCGGGGCCGAGAAGGCGTCGAACGTCTTCTCGGTTTCCGGCAACGTCAGCTATGATGGCAAGCCAATTCCCAAGGGAAATATCTCCTTCGCGCCGGACGCCTCGAAAAACAATCAAGGCCCTGGTGCGACGGCGGAAATAAAAGATGGCAAGTACGAAATGATGCCAGGAAAAGGCATCAGCGGTGGACCCTACGTGCTGGTTATCAATGGTTATGACGGTGTCCCGGTCGCCAGCGGCGAAGGGGGCATGGACCCCAACGGCAAAGTGCTTTTTGAATCGTATAAGATGACGGTCGATTTTCCTCACGAAGATACCCAGCGAGATCTTGAAATTCCGAAACAGAAGTAATTTCAACGGGTCCCGCATCGAACCATAGTCAGCAGGTCTCACGAATCCGTGAGACCTGCTTTTTTATTTGAAGCGAGACGACAAGCCGCCAAATCGAGGTAAGACGACCACGAACCTCGTGCCCAAACATGGCCTCCCATCCATATCGCGTAAGCTGGCACTTCCGCTGGCAAGCTGAATCACGTAAAACAGGTCAGTGAAACGATTTGCCCTCGTAGCTCAGGGGATAGAGCGACGGTTTCCTAAAAACCGAGATCGCCAAAAAACCCCGGTAAAAACGCACTTTTTCGCCAAGCTGTGGACACCTTTTTCAAGAAAAGGTGTCCAAAAAAGGTGTCCACTCCAGCAACCAGTAACAAATCGGATTCCAGATGGAACCGACATACTGGAGACTCGGAGTGATGGCGAAAGATGCAAAATTGCGATGGCACGACGACCCCAAACGAGCCGCTGGGGGTCGCTGGAAAAAGAAGTACAAAGGCAAGACCTTTTACTTTGGGGAAGTTTCTTCCAAGAGCGACAAAGACGGCTATCTAAGGGCTTGTGAAGCCTTCGAGATTTGGCGAGCCAAGATCGATCTTGGCTTAGATGCGTCTAAGCCTCATCAAGCCGAATATCTCCAGGAAATCCAGTTTCGGCAGCAAGCCTTGGAAATTCTCGACCTGGAGCCCAGCAGCAAGGCAGAGTGGGAACGCCCACTTCTTCAGGATGAACTGGCCCAGCTTCAGAAAGAACTGAAGAAGGCGAAGCCCGAAAAGCCCCAAACCATGCACAGGTATAGGCGGGAAAGCTGGAAGTCCAAAATCGAAGTCTTGGAGAAACACAAAGAGTATTCAGGAAAGCGGACCATGAAGACCGAAACCGTCCAACATCATGTAGATGAATTCCTCGAAACGCAGCGAAATCGAGTTGGGGCAGGGCTGAAGCCTGGAAGTTTCAAATCGATCAATGACCGACTTCCCCACTTCGCCAACCAGTTTGGTTCCTTGAATGTGGACGAGATCAACGGAAGGACTTTAGCCAATTTCCAATCGTGGCTACACGCTCAGATGGGATCGGGGCGATTCAGCAGCCGTTTCGCTGACCAGATTTTGAAACAAGCTATCGGCTTCGTCAAACATCTGTACCGAACGGAAGTAATCGACCAACTTCCCAGAAACATCGATACGCTACGAATCGAAGTGGAAGACCCCGATATCGAGATTTTCACCAAGGAAGAAATCAAAACCCTGTTGGAAGGCCCAGGGGCCGAACGAACCAAGCTCTATCTTCTTCTCATGCTCAACTGTGGGTATTACGCTTCGGACCTTTCAGAGCTTCGCCAGGATGAGGTTGATTGGAACGAAGGACGCATCAAGCGAAAACGGACCAAAACCAGAAAGCACAAACAAGTCCCGGAAACAGACTTCAAGTTGTGGGACAAGACTTTCGAGCTTTTGAAGAAGTATCGCAGCAGTGACAAAGAATGGGCTTTGACCAACGATGAAGGCAGGCAACTTGTAAGGCGGGCTGTCACCGATGACGGCAAGGTGTCAACGACCAACAACGTCACGAAAGCCTACGAACGATTTACCAAGCGAACCAAGGTAGAGAAGCCGAAAGCGTTGATGTTGCTAAGGAAGACAGCAGCAACCGAACTAGCGAAGAAGCACAAAGATTGTGTGGACTACTTCCTTGGCCATGCGCCAACGAAGCTCAGCGATAAACGCTACGTGATCCCCGATCACGCCGACTTTGATCTGGCGGTTAAGTGGCTGGGAGAGCAGTTCGAGCAAAAGACGGACAGGTAAAAACTGAACATCGACGAAGCGAAAGCCCGCTCATTCGAGCGGGCTTTCTTGTGTTTCACTTTCAAATATTTGGAAATCGACCAAATGTGCCTTTTGATCGAATTTCAGGAATGCTCCAAACTTATAGCACACCAGTTGCCCGTACGTGAGCCCGCCAGTTAGTGCTTTGAGCTTGAATAAATCTTGAGATTCGTCATCCCTATTCCAAGTGGTTTTTACTTCGATGACGAGAAGATTGTTTTGGCGGTCGACCTTTCCCCGATTATGTACAACGATGTCGGGGAAAATGCGACTCCCACCGATGTCAAGCCAGTGCGTCTTGATCTTTCCATCTGGATGAAGAAGAACTTTGTAATCCCCGTTTTTCTCAATTCGACTGTATTCGCAATCTACTTGCCACCCTTCAAACCGCTTTTCCAGGTACACGGCAAGTCTATGTGTAATTGAACGCTCACTCCCTTTGACCTGAAAAAGAAGGCTATCCTTCTCCTTCAACTCAGCGACGGCTTCCCGAACCAACGACTCGATTTCCTCCCAAGGCGTTTCGGCTGTAATCACTTGCTTTTCTCCATGAAACAAGTCAATCATTCTTTTGTGGTTAGCAAAAAGGCGATCACCTTTGGGACGGTCAATGTGTCAACGTCCTGAAGGGTTTCCACGTAATAGTTAGGTATGTCTACCATGTCCAATCAACCACGTCATCACCACTACGTCCCTCGTTTCTACCTTTCCAACTTCACCGATAACGGTACATCCGATGGTTCGTTGCATGTTCTCGACACGGAAAAACGGAAGACTTGGAGTTGCAAGCCGAAGGCCGTTGCACACCAACGAGATTTCTATCGGATAGAGAACGGACCTGATGGCGACCCAATGTTCGTTGAAAAGGCACTAGGAAAACTTGAAGGCCAGTGGAGCATCGCACTTCGAGATACACTTGCAGAAGGCACGTTCGGCAACAATGACAGATTCAGTGACATAATGATATTCATCGCATTTTTGGCGGTTCGTGTCCCTGGGCTCAGAAACATAGTTGATACCTTTGTTTCAAATGTTAAGAAGAACCATCAGTTCGCCGAGGAATACGCCAAAAAAAACGGGTGGCAGAGTGAAGGCGATGGAGAGGAACAGTGCGGAGACGTTGATAAGACGTGGCACGTCAAGACAATGCTGACAAACGCAACGCTGCTTCCTGCAATTTTAGCAGATCGACATTGGTGCATTTGTTCGGTCGCCCATGATGCTCCAGACTTAATTTGCTCAGACTGGCCTGTGTCGATCACCCCGCCAGCTTTTGGGCTTTATCCGACCGGATTCGCAACAAAAGGTACGCTAGTAACCATACCAATCCACAAACGGCACGCATTGGTTGGATCATTTGAGTTTGAACAAGAAAAGATGGAAATTGGCGGGGACAAAGTTGCCTTCATCAACGCTGCGAGCCGCCGAAACGCAGTTCAGTTGTATTCTTCTAGCAACGACTTCACTTGGCTGACGCCGAGCGGAACAATCGGTAACCGTTCGGACCTGATTGATACCATCGGCCAACGCAAACAGTCTTGAGTTGATCGTCACCAGTTTTGTAGAATGCCCATAACTTTCTCAAACAGGCTCACCAATCTGGCGACCGGGCCAATTCTGATCGGTCCCAAAAAACTGGTTTTTCCAAACTAGATTAAAAAACTAGATGCTGTTGCTTACATACCTGGACAGCATCGGCGACACCCAAAGGTCGCCGTACATCTTAGATTGTTGAACACAGTGAAACCCTGGCTGTAGATGGTTGGAACCGTAGGCTGGGGCGTAGCCCAAGACTTTGGGAAGGCGGACGCAACCGCCTTGGTGGCGACGAGCTTGAGGCCCCGCTAGAAACAATACGAAGCATTGAAGTCGGCGACGGCATTGCAATAAGGTTGATCGGTTTAACTGTTGTTCGACGGGCGTTCCTTGCAGCGAAAAATAGCTGCTAAATTGCTGGGGCTAGTTACTTCCAAAATCCGCTTTGATTGTTAGAAAGCAACTGCTTGTATGCTCGCTTCGCTCGCAAGCAGGCCCGCCTTCGGCGGACCAGCCCCCTAGTTTCAGAAGTAACCTACGGGAGCAATTGTTTCATCGTAGGACGTGTAAGCAATGTAGTCTGTTCCAATCGAGCCCGTAGGGTAGACGATATCGTATCCGACCCTTTGCACCACTTCGTCTTGAAGTGCCGTGGCGTTGTCGAAGTTGGCTGTAAAGTAGTTGTCGCTGGCATACGGGTTATTGTCCTGATATCGCCAGATGCACGAGCCGTGAAAGAGAAGTAAACAAGCTGGGCGGGTCGTCGTGATATCCGGGGCTTGGACTTCTCTGTGGTCGGGATCGGTTGGGCCGTCGTGCGTCCAAACAACTTGGTCAGAATAGTAGGCGTCGATACCGCCAGAACCCACGACCCTAACGATACAGATCGTTTTTAGACTGCTTGATTCACCATCGTTGAAGCGAAATTGTGATGCGGCAACGTCATTAGCGTTAGCGACTTTCCAGAAGCATTGGGAGCAACCTTCTACGTGTCCTTGCGTGGGAAAATCGCCGAACGTGTCGGTCTTATTTACGGTTCGCTTGTAAAGCTGGGTCCAGCTTGGTGTATAGCCACCACCGTCTGCCACAGCAGTGAAACCAACATCGGACCCAAAGAAAGGTTCGTCGTTGGCGGACGTACAAAACGCAAAGAGCAAATCACCAGCTTGGATTCCAGAAGGCGCAGTAACGCTACGGGTCGACCCCGAAGTACCGCTTGAATTCGAGTACGACGCCAAAAAAGGCGGCACGAGCGAGCCGCCCCCAAAGACCAATCCGCCAGTTGGCGCTTCCAGAAAATCAGTCATTACGTTTCGTTGGCCAGGGTCAACTTCGGCGTGATCGAAAGACTGTCGCCGTTTGTCAACGAACGAGCGGAAGCAAACCTTTCGGCCCACACAACCGTATTGGAATCGTTCTCAGTCACGTAGTAGCCGTAGATCGTTTCCGAGCTTGTAGAGTTGAAGGTTTGCGGCGTTGCGAATTCCACTTCTGCTTTACCGTCGCCGTTAGTTGTGACGCTTCCCCAGCCATCACGAGCCAGAGTCTTAGAAACATATCCAGTAAAGCTCGCTTCCGTGAAGCTGCCAGCGGTTGAAGCGTCAACCGGGGTGTAGTCGTTGGCGTAAAGCCGTAGTTGCAAAGAAGGCGGCGTGGCGTCTGTAACCGCCCAAGTCAATAGAAGAAGCTCGCCGCCGTTCGGGACCAAAAGAGCCATGAAACCTCCAGGGTAAAAATCTGGAGGTATGTAGGGCTGAACTTGTAACAAATTGCTTTTAGTTTGGAATACTGACAGGGCGACTAACCGACAAAAGACTCAGCTACCCCGCTATACTCACATTTGGGGCAAACTTGCGTTTCGCCAATACTCAACGACTCGGCTTCCAGGTCGAACCATTCAGAACATCCAGGGCACATTAGCTTCATCATGGCCGTGGCGGTATATACATGCTGGCGAAAAGGATTGTTTGGCATCGGCCCCGCAAGTGCCATTCTTATTGCCGACTCTGCTGATGGCATGGGCGTCAAGACTGGATTCCATTCATCGTCGTTGTAGTCGATGTTACCCGGAGGAAAATAGCTTCCAAATGCTTGGTGGCTGTATTCGATGTTCCCGTCAGGATTAACTAGCTTGATAATTCGATGACTTGGCCCGATGCGAAGCACGACAGCAGGAACCATGTTCGCACGCCCAGCGAACCCAAAGCGAGGATTGACTGTCAATACCCGCTTAAAACCAAGCTCTTGCTCGTGATCCGTCAATTCATCGCTGTAGTTTTCGTAGCGTTGCATTTTTCTTCCCTTCCCTGACTACCCAGCAAAATTGGCAAGAGTCTTCTTCATCGTGGTTGCCAACCTATCGACAACCGCATTGAGCATATCCTCATCGAAAGAGCCAATACCTATTTTTTGTGAACACCCCCAGACAGTTCCTCCAAAGTCAGATATCGAAATATCCCAACCGGACACTCGATAGCCGTATGCTTCGACACCATGCACATGCGAATTCTTTTGATGCGTAACATATTCATCACAAATCTGGTCCGCAAGTTCTTGCGTCAACAATCGAATCTCGACAATCCCCAATTGCGATAGGCGATAAGCAATCTCGCAAGCCCAAGGGGAATGTTTAGTTCCGACCGACCATTTATGTTCATCTTTTTCTTTGTTGAATTCCCGTTCGACCACCTTCATTTCCGCCGATTCCGCATAGTTAGAAAGGCAGGTTTTAATCGCAGCCAATTCTTCCTGTTGGATGGCTCCTAAGTTTGCACTTTGCCACTGTTCGTTCTCAGCAATTTTTTCCTGGCAATAAGGGCAACTAACAATTGTCAGTTGACGCTTGTTTGCTTGGTTTTCAGGAAAGGTTTTTTGGCATTTTGGACAGGCGAAATCTTGGATACCCATTTCTAAACATCCCATGAATGAATGATGGACATTCCAAGTTGTAACATTTTGATTTCGGATTGGAACCGACAGGAAGAAGAACTCAACCTCGCAAGGAACCTGACCGATGGCTAACCAATTCAAGACCCGCTGCAAAGAAATCCTTCAACCTGTGACCTTTGAAATCGTCATGGCTCAGAGCCCCGCCAAGCTAGACGGCCTTTCGGGAGAAGCCGAAGTAGCGAAAGAGGAATTTTTGAAACTGGCCGAAGAATTCGAGGGCAAAGACCACCGGAAAAGCGAACTCTGTAAATTCGCTGCTGGAGTTCTCGAAGGACGGTTCCAAGCTGTGGTTCAAGAACAGATGGAAGCGACTGAAGCCCACTTTGAAGAAGTTCAGCAGGCATTGCTCAAAGCACTCCCAGGAGAACAAGGGGCGTTCTAGTTTCTCAATTCAACTGTGTGAGACTTGCCCCCGCTGGCCCGCTCTGCGGGCCAGCGGGGGCTCTCCCTTTTGCGTCCTATCTTGTGTCCAATCGATCCCTGCCAAGCCCCCTCCAGTAGCCCCAAAATGCCCAGCCTGCTAGACTCAAAGGTGTCCACACTTTTGGGCAAAAAGATGTCCAAAGTGTGTTGCTGTAAACGGTTGCTGGGAAACAGGTTACAGCTTGGCCCTCGTAGCTCAGGGGATAGAGCGACGGTTTCCTAAACCGCAGGTCGGAGGTTCGATTCCTCCCGGGGGCACTTAGTCATCTATAGGCCCGTCTGGCCATACAAATCGATAAGCGACCATGCGTTTACCTTGGTCGCGAATCTACTTGGCTTCAGCAAGCCATCTCTAGAGCGGCCGCAATGAGAAAAGCCTTCTGAGAAAGAACTCTCAGTGCTTGAAGAAAAACACCTCCGGCACGCGTCGTTTTTTCCGTGTACCGGAGGTGTCCTTGGAGTCGGCCCGTTTCAGCCCGGAAAATCGTCGGCTGTACGTCTGCCCTCGCCCACTCGTTTGCCCTATTTCTAGCCTACCTACATTTTTGTGGTTCAACAGGAACGCAACCGGCACGCTCGACGGCACATATCTTTTTGCGCAGCCAAGAGAAAATTTCAAGCTAATTTTGCGAATCGGATTTTTTCGCGTCACATTCTTCCACTCTTTTTCGCATATCTACTTAGAAGCACCTCGGCGGCGCACGGCTAGGAAATTGACTGCCAACGTTTAACGAAGCCGTCGTATGTTGGCTGATTTGAGTTTCAGCGGTTGAAAAATTCCCGTTGTAGTTTGTTACGGGAAACGTGATTAAACCACTTTAATACCGTCTGATTTGAGAATTTCGCCAAGAATGACAAGGGCAGAATGGCCACCCTACGGCTGGCCTATTCTCGCCCCCACTTGGCAGGTTGTCACCATTAGTGACCGTGAATACAGTGACACAAACATCGAGAAGATGCGAAATGAATCCCCTTCGCTCACTCGATGGCTCACTTAGGAAAGCCTACGAGGAACAATGAATCGAGCTTACGCGTGTAATCGAGATTTTTTGCGTCATCTTCGACTACAAAACGGATGGACGCAGGCTGATTTGGCCAAGCGAGCCGGCTATAGCGAACGGTTGATCAGCAAGGCTGAAGCTGGGGTTCCTATCGCGAGAGACACGATTGTTGATCTCGCGGACGCTTTGAGCGAGTCCAAAGCTGAACCGATCTTTTGGGAGGATCTGGCGAGCGATCCAATTCAACTTGCCCAGCGGTATCTCGATGCACTGCACATACATCAACAGGATGCGGTCGATCACCTTCTTGACTTTATGCACGAAGATGTTGTCTTTCGCATTGCGGGGAATCCGTCTCAAATCCCATTTGCGGGGGAACACGCCGGGATCGACGCGGTCCGCAATATGTTCAATATCTTCTTCTCTGTTTTGGAAGTTCCCCCGAACCACGATTACAACCAGGGCTATCAAGTCATGGGGCAAGGACCCAACGCGATCATCTGGGGCGAATCTTGGATTCACCCCATCGGAAAGCCTATACAACAGCCCATTCGCGTTTCCAATTTGCTCATGTTTCGGCGAGGTAAATTGGTGTTTCTCGACGATTGCTACGACACGGCGGCCGGAGCTGCCTGCTTACAGGGTACTCCCGTTCGATAATCAGGCTTGCGGCATGCCCGCGTTATCGCCCTCGCTCCAGTTCGTCCCGTAGCTTTTGCTCGGCTGCGCGAATCTCTCCGGTCGGATCTTGTTCGGCGAAGTCTTCCGCTTCAAAGATTGGGCGTATCTCGACATCGGACTCTTCCCCTTCGGTCGGGCAGGGACATCGCTTGAGCCAGTCAATTGCTTCCCGCATCGAATCGACCTTCCAGATCCAATACCCGGCAATCAATTCTTTCGTTTCCGTGAAAGGACCATCAATGACCGTACGTTGATCCCCCGAGAAACGCACGCGAACCCCCTGCGAACTGGGCTTGAGACCTTCTCCGGCTTGCATGACTCCAGCGGCAGCTAGTTCTTCGTTGAACTTGCCCATGGCCTGCAGTAGCTGGGTGCTCGGCATCACACCAGCTTCCGACTGCTTCGACGCTTTCACGATGACCATAACTCGCATGGAACCTGCCTCTACTTTTTAGATGAAAACTTTTGTGGAAAATTCTAAACTCACCCGATAGTCGAGCATCCGATCCGATAATCGACATTGGGTAAGAAACTTTTCGCGAATCATCTCTTCTCACTTCAAGGACCACGCATCATGACTACCTTCAAGCCAGACGGATATAACTCGGCTTCTCCCTATTTGATCGTCAAAAGTGCCGATGCCACCATCGACTTCCTGAAACAGGTTTTCGACGGGAAACCGCTTCGACGTGTTCCCCGAGAAGATGGAAGCGTCATGCACGCCGAAGTACGCATCGACGATTCGGTAATCATGATGGGTGAAGCGGCTGAGCATTGGCCAGCAGTCAACTCACATGTACACGTCTACGTGCCGGACGTCGACGCCACGTATCAGAAAGCACTGGCCGCAGGCGGAACGTCTATCATGGAGCCATTGCAGAGAAGCGAGGAAGACGACAAACGGGGCGGGGTTACTGATCCCAGTGGCATCCATTGGTGGATTGCTACACAGCCGAGCTAATCAAACGGAAACGGTCGTTCCGTCCCAATGTCGGCCAACACCGCAATCGCTAGCCGTACCACCATGGAATGAGAATCACGCAAGCGATCAGTACCAGGATCGTGAACGGCGTACCTATTTTCAGATAGTCGCCAAACTTATACTCGCCAGGTCCCATCACTAACGTGTTCACCGGCGAAGCTACCGGAGTCATGAACGCGGCCGAAGCGGCAATCGCTACGGTCATCACGAACGGGTACGGAGAAACATCCAACTGTTTGGCGATACTCATGGCAATGGGAGCCATGAGTATCGCGGTAGCCGTGTTCGAGATCACCAGGCTAAATCCAGTGGTTAGCACAAACAGCACCGCGATCAACACGTGCATACCGGCTCCGTCCAACGTGTTCATCAAGAAGTCGACCGCCATTTCGATGCCCTGGGTTTTCTCGAGCGCTATCGCGAACGGCATCATGCCGACGATCAGGATAATACTTTGCCAGCGGATTGACCGATAAGCCGTTTCAACATCCAGACAGCGGAATAGCCCCAACAGCAGGCAGGCAATTAACGCCGCAACTGCGTTCGACACGACGCCGGAGACCATCAACACGATCATTATCGCCAAGGACGCCAGCGCCCATGGTGCCTGCGAATGGGCAGGGGCAAAGTCGTCGCTTTCGGCCGGCAACGAGAGAACCAAAAAGTTTCGCTTCTGCGTACGCAGAAAATGGATCTGTTTCCAAGGACCAATTACCAGCAAGATGTCTCCGGGCCGTAGTTTTTCTTCGGCGACAGCCCCCTTGATTGCTTCGCCTCCTCGTCTCAGACCAATCACGCTGAGCCCATGAATGGTACGAAACTTTTCTTCCACGATCGTTCGACCAATCAAGCCTGACTCAGGCACAACGGCGACTTCCGCCATGCCTACATTCCTGGACTGTTGACTGAAGTAAGATCCTTCGATCGGCAAGACGACGAGCCCCAGTTCATCGACGAACTTCTCCAAGTCGTTTTCAGGATGTACCAAGTCCGCCAGCAGAACGTCACCAGGGCGAATCTCGGTCTGCGAGATCGGATTGAGCAGATACGTCTTCCCACGTCCCTGACGTTCGATACCAATCAGGTTCACGCCATTTCGCTGTCGCAGGTCGAGTTCCCCCAAAGTTCGCCCCACGAGTTCGGAAGAGTAGGGGACCTGCAATCGAAAGGCGCGGTTTTGCAACTGGTACTCATCGATGAACGACTTAAGCGTTCGCCGACGAGAATGGGTTGTCGTCGCCGAGCTTTTCGCCGCCAACCAATGCCTTGCCACCAGCATGTAAGCCACACTCAGCACCAGAATCGACAGTCCCATCGGCGTAAAGGAAAAGAAGCTAAAGCCCTCGCGTCCTTCGCTCTTCAAGGCGCTGTCGACGATCATATTGGGCGGCGTCGCCACCAGTGTCATCATGCCGCTGATCAATCCCGCCACGCTCAGAGGCATCATCATCCGACCAGGATGAATGTTGAGGCGTGACGTCACGTTCAAAACGACCGGGATAAATATCGCGACGATACCGGTAGAACTCATCACGCTTCCCAGCAAGCCAACGCTCAGCATTAGCAGGACGACCAACTTCGCTTCGCTGCTACCAGCTTTTCGCGCCAGCCATTGGCCGACCTGCAGGGCGATCCCCGTTCGCGTGATTCCTTCGCCAATGACAAACAGCGCGGCAATCAGTACGACGTTTGGATCAGAAAAGCCGGCGAACGCCTCTTGGACACTGACGATTCCCAAAACCGGCAGCGCGACCATGGCGGACAAAGCCACGACATCCATGCGCGGCCAGTCGATGATGAACAGCACGATGCAAACCAAGAGCAGCCCGAGCACGACCGCCAAGTCCCACGGCATCGCTTTTTTCCCTTCAAGCCACCAACTGCCGAAGCTGACGGAGTTAACCGCTTTGCTCGACCGGGTGTCCTTCCTTGTTGATGGTATAGAAATGCACGTCTTGTTGCGGGTACGGAATCGAGATGCCTGCTTCGTCGAAGCGGCGTTTCACTTCTCGCGTAACTTCCGTCTTCACTTGCCACCAGTCAGAAGTCTTGGCCCAAGGCCGACACACAATATTAACTGAGGATTCCCCCAGGTCGTGCGTGATGACCTGCGGTTCAGGCTTCTTCAATACCTTCTCATGGGCGTCGACGACATCCAGGATGATCTGTTCGGCCTTCTCGAAGTCGTCATCGTATCCGATTCCGAATTCCATATCGACGCGGCGCGTGTGGTTGGCCGTGATATTGGTAATCACGTTGTTCCAAATCTCGTTATTGGGGACATAAATCGTCTGGTTGTCGAACGTTTTAAACCGCGTCGATACCAGGTTCATTTGATTGATGACGCCTGTGACCCCGCCGGCAGTGACCACGTCTCCCACGTCGAATGGGCGATTGACCAGAATCATCAAACCGCTGGCGAAATTACTGAGGGTGCCTTGCAGCGCCAACCCTACGACCAGACCGGTCGCCCCGATCGCTGCGATGACCGGAGTGATGTCGATTTCCAAGGCAGTCAAAGCAATCGCGAAACCGATGACCAGCACAATATTCTTGATCATCCGCGCGATTAGATGTTCGGCGAGTTGGCTCAATCTTAGTTTCTTTTCCAGAAGCCAATTGGTCAGTGCCTGAACGAACTTGGCAACGATCCAACTAATCAGCAGGATCAAGGCAAACTTACCGATATTCCAAGCCAAACGTTGCCCACCTTCCTTGGAAACCAACCAGCCTGTGATGGCGGCCCAAGTAGCTGTCGCGTCGGTCGTGTCGACGTCGATTCCTGAAACGGCGAGGATGTACTTACGATATTCCTCGACTTCGCCCCCTTTTCTTTCGAGCGAGAGCAGAACAATTTCCAGTCGATCGCTCAGTGCGGTTCGCTCATCCTGCAAGACCGTTACGTCTTCGAGCAATTTTCCCTTGGTGTCGGCGGCGGCGTTGACGTCCATCGGATCTTCGGCGTTATTTTCAGCCTCCGCTTCGTCTTGTTGGGCAGCCTCTTTTCCCTCAATGCCAAGTTCCTCTTGGGCAGCATCGATGATTTCTTTCTCTGTCGCCTTGGCCTTTTCCTCGGCTATCTGTTTTACATTCTTAGCTTCCAGCAGACTCTCTTTCGCGGCTTCGACGTCGCCTGCCGCCATCGCCTCGTTGGTCTTCTTCACACCCAATTGAACGGCAGCGATCTGGCGGGCCTTCGTTGTCAGAAGTTTGAACCAGGCGGCCGCTTCTCCCTCAAGCTCTTGTTTGGTCAACGGCTTGACCATCACGCGGAGCTGATCGACCGGCACTCTTGGGTCGACGGTTGTAATCGGAACATATTGCTCTTCGGCCGGTTTCTCGTCTTGTGCCCATAGCGGCATCGCGACAGCCGTTGCCACTAACAGTCCCATTGCCACGCTTCGAAACGACATGTCGCTCTCCCCTCAACACGGTTTTGAAAGTAGCCCCGTCAGTTCATTCGCAAATCCAACTGGCTTGCGAGGCATGCCTTCATCATCCCGTCTTCGTACAGCGTTGCAACCCTGGCCAAGCGTATTAACCCTCGTTCTTTTTCCCCGATCCTCTCCAAAGTTCTTCGTGGGTTGATAAATGAGCCGTTATCCATCGGGTATAGGCAAAGAGGTAGTCGCTCAACCGATTCGCAAAAGCCAACACCCAAGGCTCGATTGGCGAAAGTTCATTTCGGCGAACCAAAACTCGTTCCCATCGGCGACAAACGGTTCGTGCTACGTGAGCATGCGCGCCGAGCATGCAATCGCCTGGAATGGTGAAACCATCGATCGCATCGAACATTTCTCGATACCGGTCGATGCGATTTTCCAGAAACGTCACCCGAACGTCCGCGGTCGCGTCGTAGCTGGCAGCATCGGTCGTCGGCGACTTGGCACTCGCCAGGAGGGCGCCGGCCTCGTACAGAATATTCTGGATCTTCCGAAATATCTCATCCGTTTCGGCGGCAATTTTAGCGTTGGGACGCGTCCGAGGGTCGGTGGCATAGGCCCTGACCACCCCCAAGAAGCTGATCAACTCATCCGATTCACCGTACGATTCGACTTCCAGCGATGACTTGGACACCTGAACCCCGCCTGCCAAGGCAGTCAAGCCGCCGTCACCAGCTCGGGTATAGATTCGATGGATGTGAATCGACATGGAGTTGCTCCGCGGGTAAAACTGAGAACCTGTCCCGATCCCCATCATCGCAAATGGGCCCGCCGGAGAAAATGGCGGCCACCAAGGAACTGCCCGCTTGTTCGACCTGCAATCCTTCACGATCGTCAGTCTCATCTTGACTTCGATCCACATTTTGGGGCTATTTGCCGCAATCGATGCGATCATGAAGGCACGGACCTCCCAAGGCGCAATTGCCTGGATGCTGCTGCTGATTCTCGTCCCCTACATTGCGTTTCCCTTCTATTGGATCTTTGGCCGCAGTAAGTTTCAGGGGTACGTCAATACGCGGCGAATTCGGGCCAAGGACATCAAGGAGAATACGCAAACGTTTCGGGCAGTCGATCCCGACGTGGTCGCCGACTTCTACGAACAACCAGAAAAGCTCGTTCTGGAACGCCTGGCCGATTTTCCGTACACACACTCGAACTCAATTCGCCTGCTGGTTGACGGGGAAGCAACCTTCGACGCGATTTACGAGATGATCTCAAACGCGACCGAGTATGTCTTGTTTCAGACTTACATCTTTCGCGAAGACGGCGTAGGCAAACGATTTACCGAGCTACTTGAACGCAAAGCGAAGCAAGGGGTCGCTATCTACTTCCTGTACGACGAAATCGGCAGCTACCAACTGACTCGTAAGTTCCTGCATGAACTGCGTGAGGCAAATATTAACGTGCGACCTTTCCATACCACCCGTGGCAAAGGCAATCGCTTTCAGCTGAATTTCCGCAATCACCGTAAGATTATCGTCGTCGATGGAAAGGTCGCCGCGGTCGGCGGACATAACTTTGGCGATGAGTATCTCGGCTTGTCGAAACGGTTCGGTCCTTGGCGAGATACCCACATCCGAATTCAAGGTCCCGCCGTTCAGGCAGTGCAATGGTCTTTCATGGAAGACTGGTACTGGGCCTCCGGCAACAGCCTGAACGTCAACTGGGAAGAAGAACCGGCGGAAGATGGGGACGAGGTCGCGCTGGTCATTCCTATGGGGCCGGCCGACACGATCGAGACTTGCGGGCTCTTCTTCGTACATGCAATCAATTCGGCCGAGCGGCGAATCTGGATTGCGTCTCCCTACTTCGTACCCGACAAGCAGGTCATCTGCGCCTTGCAGCTAGCAGCCCTGCGTGGATGCGACGTGCGGATCATGCTGCCCGAGCGTCCTGACCATTTGCTGGTCTATTTATCCAGCTTTCACTTCATTTCCGAAACGGCGATCGAGGATCACATCACGTTCTATCGCTATCAACCTGGTTTCCTCCACCAGAAAGTAATCTTGATTGACGACGAGATGGCTGCGGTCGGTACGGCCAATCTCGACAACCGCTCGTTTCGCCTCAACTTTGAAATCATGGTCGCCGTGGTTGGTGAGAATTTCGCTCACGCTGTCGAAGCAATGCTTCTGGAAGACTTCAAGCATTGCCGCCTAGTCGACCCGCAAGAGATCCAAAAACGTTCGTTCTGGTTTCAACTTGCCGTGAGTGGATCGCGGTTGATGTCGCCGATTCAATAGTCTGCTAGCGGCACTATTAACCGCAACATCGGCAAAGTTTACTTAACCGGAACCTATCCGACGTCCGAAAACGAGAAGGACGCCTTGTCTCCATCACGCGATGGGCAAGGCACCCCAATCGTACCTTGTGGATTTGCCACTTAGATTTTGCGGACGGATATCATGCCAGCATCGTTTCGCCCCAACTTGTTCGCGACTCTCACCCTCGCGACGACTGTCAGCATGACCGGATGCATCTTTCCGTTCACACGGTCAAGCGATTCCAAGCTGACGGAACTTGTCACGGAAGAGCCGCTGCCACAACCCAAACAGCAAGTTGCCGCTGCACCCAAGCCGGAAGCAGACAAGAAGATGCCCCCGTTTGCGCGTTTCCTGGGTGGAATGTTCGGAGGTCAGGACACCACACAGGCAGAGCCGGAGCCTGATCCGATCAACCTGAACGCACCGGAGCCGACGCAGCAAGTTGCAGAAGTCCCGACCCAAACGCCTGCTCCTCAGCCCAGCGCCATTCAGCCAGCGCAAGACCTGGTGCAAAAGACGCCGCAGACGCCGATCTTCAATCCACCGGCCAACCAAATGCCAGTTATCGTAACTCCGGAAACGAATCCTATGGCGGATAAGCCTGACGTCGTTTCCCAGTTCACGCAAAAGGCAACGCAGTTGATCGAATCTCCGCGACCTGAGGTTGTCGTTCAACCAATGCCAACCCCCCAGGTACAACCTCAGCCACAACCAACGTCAGAAGTAGCACCGGCTGCCCAGGTCGCCAAAACAACGCCTGTCAAACTGGGCGATGAGGCCCTGGCCGCTCATGCCCGATCACCTTGGGGAGAGAGGAAGTTGCTGGATATGGCCAAGGCCAACAGTTCAACCAGCACCACTACACTCGAACACTCGTTGGAGTTGGCACTGGAAACCGTCCGTCGAGAGCGCCTTGGCGAAGGACCAGCCCCAGCGGTTGAAACGACCAAGCCGCAACCGGAAATGACCGTCCAGGCGGACGTCGAGAAAGAAACATTGGCTCCGGCCGCAACCGAGTCCGCATTGCCCCCGATGAAAGTTGCCGCGAATCCGCTTCGTTCGTCCAACACTCGGACCGACTGGTCAGGCAGTTCGCTTCGCGACAGCCAGCCACAGACCATCGTAAACAATACGGTTTCTAAGTACCCTCAGACCGACTCGAAGTGGTCGCAAAAATTGGAACCGACTCAGCCGGCGCCGGAAGAAGTCGCTAAGCAGGAAGGGCCAGCGGCCGAGCCTCAGGTCACCGTTAATCCCTATGCGAAGACCGTGGGAGAAGCGATCACGGCAACCCAGACACTCGGCCCGCAACTTGTCGACAATTCAGCGGCAACAACAAAGACCGCTGACGCAGAGCCGCAAACGACCGACGACATTCACTTTCAATCGTCCCTGCTCAGCAAGCTACAAGCGGCCAACCGGCAAGCCAAGTGGGACTTCGACACCACGCCCCAACAGCCAGAACCGGCAGCAGAAGTAGCGACGATGCCTGAAAATGCCATGCCTAAGATCGTGGATAATGAGGCAGTCCAGCCAGAGCTTCCTCTTGTCTCCGCAAGCGAGCCGGAGCCAGCACCGACCCCTACGGTTCAGCCCAAGACGACCATCAATCCTTCGGTCGCTCAAGTGGAAACGAAGGATGAACCGCAAGAGATCAAACCGTTCATCATCGCCGAACCATCCCGAGCGGCACCTGTTCACCGTGGTTTGATCCGGGCAGCCGAGCCTCAGCCACTGGTCATGGAGAACCAGGACGGCAACTGGCAGAATGTAGCACCCAAGCAACTGCCCAAGCTTGCTCCTGTCGTGCGAGCGAGTGACTACCAAAGGCCTACCGCCCCAAGTAGCGGCTCGAAGACCTACATCGTGAACTAGAGTTCGGCCCAGTGCACATCGGCTCGGGTAAGCAGCCGATCCGCGACCGGAACGTAATCGGGACGGTTTTCAATCAGTAGTCGGGCAGCATCTCGCAAAGGAATGTTGCCCCCAGACTCCATCCAGATCACCTTGGGCAGTTTGGTTCCCAGTGGGGAACTGCCAGCCAAGTGAGGTGCTGAAGTCGTCACAGTGCTGTTGTCGGCCACCGATTCTGGCAGGAACATCAACCGCGAGACCGATGGCCCCAGTTGAGTCAGGCGGCAACTGGAAGAGGCAACTCGTTGCTTCCAATCGGGGCCTTCTTGCAGAGAGCTAAGGAACTGGCTCTCACTTCCTTCTTCCGATGCACTTCGGCGTGCGAGGTCCTTGCCGCATTCCATCATGACGTCGATAAGCTTGTTGACGCCGTTGCGTTCTTCGTGCAGTAAGTTGCAGAGTCCGCCATGCTCGGCATTCAAGACGTCATCGATTTGATTCTCCAGCACTAAAAGCTTCTCAAGAAACTTTGGATCTTCTGTCAGGGAAGTGTCATCCAATGCCATTCGCTCGCGGGCTTTCGTCTCAGCCATTTCCAAGCTGACGATCGTGTTCTTGATCCACATGTTGTCACGCATGATGGCGGTTCGCAGATGTTGAAATACCTGACACGTTGCCAACACGATAACGCCATGAGTTCTGAGCAAGGCGTAATTGAGCCATAAGGAACGGAGCTCCGACAGCCCCATACGATGGTCCGCACCACGGCCGCCTCGTTTTGAAGCTTGGTGAATCACCGGGAACAGGGCCGCCCGGACCTTTTCTACTTCCTGCTCGGTTCGATCTCCCATCGCACGAACTTTGTCTTCCAATTCGCATAGACGCTGGTCGACTACGGTCGAAAGTTGTTTCACGCCGCGCACGCGGAAGGAGGATTCATTTAAAATCTCATGAATCTGATCGAGCACTCTCTTTTGATAATGAGCCGCAATCTGACGAATGTGCGGGGCGATCTCCGAGTGCAGCGAAACGGCGATCAGTTTGCCTGGCTCGGCTTCCATGTTCGAGGCACCGATCAATTGATCGAGCGAGTCGAGCATCTGAATGGTCATTTCGGCAGAGGTCGGCGGAATGCGCGAGGCACTGATCTCGTTGGCAAATCGCCCAATGGTTTCATTGAAATAGTCTTCCGGCCGCGCTCCGATCTCGTCTTCAACAACCTGAGTCACCATGTCGATCACGGTTTCGAGACGGAACTCGCAGTCCTGGAAGATCTTGGCCGAGCGAAGGTCGAGAATCTTTTGATATTGGTCTGCGCGGGTCGATGCATGTTGATCGTTGTTGTTCAAATGCGCGAGCTTGCGTTGTTCTTTCTCGCCATGCCCTGTGCCGTGCCAGCGATGAAGCAGTTCCATGGTGTAGCGAGCCGCCGCAAGATCAAGATGCCCACTAGAGCACAACGCCTTGCCGGCAAATGCCCAGGCGGAAACGGTCGGACCGGCATCCTTGGCGGAGTCTTCCGAATCTTGACGACGTTGGGCAACTTCACGGCCTTCATACACATTCATGTACAACAGGTCCGCCAGATCATGGATAGCAACTGGAACGTTGCGTGTTTCTGGTGAACTACCGGTCTCAAACAAAGTGATCTGTTTCGAGACCTTTTCGGTCCAGCGCTGCGGCGGAATCTTCGTGACCGCATCGCCGGGATACTCACCGGTGACCTGGAAGTGAAACAGCTCGCGCAAACAGGCATACGTGTTACAGCGTGCGAGATCTTGTTGTTCGGTACCGTTGGGCGTTGCGTGAACCAGCCATAGTGAGACGTCGTCTGCGCTGCCGCCAAAATCCTGGATGACTTCTTGTGCCAGTGCGAACGCATCCCATACCATGCCGCTGCCGGTGCCACCGCTACTGCTCATCACGAGCACGATGCGCGGCTTTTCTTGCCAGGAAAAGTGTTCGCTACGCGTATCGACATTTCCTCGAGCCAGGTCTATCGCATCCGCTACGGCATCTCGGATCTGCTCCCGCAAACGGTTGGCATGGTCGGCGAAAGCAAGCCGGCCTAAGGGACGCATGCCTTCGGTTTTCAAGGACAATGGAATGTTGTAGAGCCAACGTCGGCTCATCGATTTGGTCAAGTGTCGTGATAAATTGCGATAGGCCTGAGGTCGACGCAGCGGCATTTCCACGGTGGAAAGGGAAGGGGTTCCAGCCGCGGCCCCTAACTGTCCGGTGGATTGCACCAGGTCGCTCGTATCGGTATCGATCGCCACACAACGGCACCAATGCTGTTCGGCATTCGTGCCGACAAGTTCCAGGCGTCGATCGACGAAATGCCGGATGATACGACTTCCCAAGCCACCGATGCCCAGCACCACGCTCGGGCGCAGTTCGCGCTGGGCGCGATCGTCCATCACCGGCGGCAGGACCTCTTGTTTGCGAGGCGTAATTTCCTCCCAAACATGGCTCGACCTTGCCTGCCACTGCTTGCTATCGCGATCCATTCGGATCGTCTCAGGATCAAAATCCTCGGACGATCGACTGCCGTCACTCGACTTCGTGTCATTGCAGTTGATCGTCTTGGTGTCGGTCTTGGAGGACTCGTCCTGGCCAAGAGAACCACTACGTACCTGGGGAAGGTGGGCAATGCTATCGGCCTCGATCAAGGCCTTGATCATTTCCGCGCAACTGCGATACCGCTCGGTCGGTTTTTTCGCAAGTGCCTTGGAAAGAATGTCTCGATCTCGCGGCGGAAGCGTGTTCAACCGCGGCGGACTGTTGAGGTGCTGGGCAGTCAACTGGGCCAGGTTACGCCCCGGGAAGGGAAGGGTACCGGTTAGCATTTCCTGGTACACAATTGCCAGGCTGTATTGATCGCTTTGTCGCGACGGCTGATCGTTGAACACCTCGGGCGAAGCGTACAATGGCGTGAGGCCAGCCATCATCGAAGCGGTCACATCTTGAATCGACTTGACCAGACCAAAGTCGGCCACCTTGGCATGCGTGCCTACGATGAGCAGGTTCTCAGGCTTCACGTCCAGGTGCTGCAGCGAATGGACATCGGTCATGTAGTCCAACGCTTCCGCTGAGTCAGCCAGATAACGCAGTAGTTCTTCGCGAGGGATACCAGGCAGGCCTTCTTTGCGGCACTCGTCGAAGCGATCCTTCAAGCAACAGTCAGCCAACTCGGTAACGACTACCAACTGGGCATCGATCACTTCGATGCGTTCCAAAGATAGAAGGAACGGGTGGCGAAGGTCTTTGATACGGTTGAGTGCCTTCAGCTCACGCGAGGCACGTGCTTCGTCGTGGAAGCCGAACACCAACTTGACGGCTTTGGAAAGACCGCCAGGGGCATCGGCACGCCAAACTTCGCCGTACCCACCAGCTCCGATTCGTTGTACGAGACGATATCCGTCTACTTCCCGTACGGTTACACTTGTCTCACTCGACACGATTAGGGACCTTATTTCGGGTCTGCGAATGCGATCATCGCAAGGGAACACCCAGTTGTATATTGGCACGCATTGCTGCGTTGAGCTTTCGCAAGGAACCTTGCTTCCAAGGAAGCGAGGTTAGGTAAAGGACGTCCTGTCCGATGAACCATCAAGCATTGTTTCAGGTGGGAAAACGTACTATCGCATGGAACCCCATCTGCTCTAATGCTTGATTGTCCGGTCCGCTGGAACCTGCCTGGGCAAGTGCCCGGCAACCAGTGGACGAAACTTCCTGAATGAATTCGTGAATGTTATTGGCAACCGCCGGACTTCGCGAAGTGGCTGACAAGGCGCTGGCAGCAACCCCGATCATCGAACAGTGCTCGAGCACCTCCGAAATGATCGGCGGTTTGAATTGATCGATGCCCACGACGGCAAGTTGAGCACCCATGCCCCGAAGATCTTCGACAAGCGGGTTATCCATCAGGTTGGCTTCCCATAACTCAACCTTCGCCCCCAGTACGACTTTGAGCGACGAACCAAAGGTGGTTCGCATCCAGCCAACGGTTTCCAACAGATCTTGCCGCTGGAAATCGGCTTGATCGAGTTCCAATAGCAGGAATCCACCCATCTCCTGGCGTTCCTGCAGGGCGAACATCGCCGACACATGCTGTAGCAAACGGAGTGGGTTCTCTAAGACGAGTGATTCTTTCAGCAGTCGAGTTTCTTCGTGGTTTTGATAGGCCTTGCGAAACAACGGACACCAGTGCCCGACCGTCTTCTGATCGCTGATCGATTGGACCGAGGTCAGACCAGGGTCGATGCGATTGAGTCCGGACCATTGATTCACGGTCCGCAGCGCCTGAATCAATAGATGCGGATCCTCAGCCGGCTGGGCAGCCTGGGCGCGATCTTCCATCGCCAGGGTTACGGTCTGACGTGTCGTCGCGGCGGAAGGACAGTGAAAGTCGAACTCAAAGTCGGCGATCGAGACGGTATCTCCATCCACCAGAAGGTGTTCGTCGATCTGTTCGCCATTGATATAAACGCCATTGGTGCTGCGCAAATCGCGAATCAGGTAACCACTTCCATGACGGATAACTTCGGCGTGTTCTCGCGACACACGGCCTGATTCGACGGTCAGATTGCAGGTTGCGTTGCGTCCAATGATAAAGGGAAACTCATCGATCACCGTCTTGGTCGACCGGCCGTTGGCTTGATCGAGGTACTCGAGGTAAATCGAGTCGTTTCCAATTTGAGGAAGCAGCTGCGTCTGCATTCGTCCTACCCTAATGCTGGCGTCTACTCGAAAACCGACGCTAGATTCGTGGAATCTGGGGTCGATCAGGAAAAGTCTTAGGAAAAGCTGCCGCGTTGCGCTGATTGTTTCACTTCGCGGAGATGGGTGGGAAAGTCACTCCCAAAACAAACATAGGTCACGAATGTCTGGTGTGACTGCGAATTCCTCTGAAGCGATTCGCAAAATTTCCTTCTGTGGGGACCGAGTCCCCCCTGAAAAATCAACTTCCGAAAATGATTTGGCCTCTTTCCTGGCGGAAGTGAACTATGCTTTCGATAGCTGCGCGGGGACTACCATGCGCCGCTGGCTTCTATTCTTCTCATCTTTGGGTAGCAGGTAGTTCTATGGTTTCACGCGCTCTGCGAATCGTCGTCGTCTCTGAGGACCGTCAGCACCTTCGCGATTGCTTCGACTTCTTCGTCGCTTGCGGATATGAGGTCGAAACTCGCTGCGATTCCGTCTACCGCGAGTCCGATTCGCCCGAGAAAAAGGACGTTTTGATCTACGACTACGATGGAAGCCAGTCGACGATCAGCCACAACAACCTATTCAAGATCGCGGTCGTTCCGGCCGATAAGCCCGACCTGGTGCAAAAGGTCATTTCAGAAGCAGCCGATGATGTTGTCCTGAAGCCGGTTACCCCCGCCAAGCTGCTGGTGCGCGTGCGAGCGGCCGCCGCGATATTGGAAGCACGGGTAGCCGTTTCCCAGCAATATGGGCGCGACTCGCGCAAAAGCTATCCGAGCGAAGGCGCTTTCCTAGGCACTTTGCAATACACCATCGAGCAAATAGCCGTTCATGCGCATTGCGTGTGTGCCACGTTATTCTCCGTTTCTAACAGCAATACCGATCGTTACCGGGAGTGGTTGGCAAGCCTCGAGGCATCGGCCCTTCCTGATTCGCGCATCTTCGAGCTATCCGGTAATCGCGTGGCCGTAGTTACTCCTGCGTCTTCTCCCGATCAAGTTACGCACTGGGCGGCCGACCAGATGGCGCAAGCATCGGTCCGCGATACCTCGCACACCGACGTCTCTCCTCTGAGCGTTTCGGGAAGTTTCGTGAGCACACGCAACGAATCGGCCACCAGCGAGCAAGTTTCTCTGCTGCTGACCGACCGGCTGAATCTTGCCCTGAGTCTTGGCGAGGGCCTGTTGGTCGATGATTCGCTGGAAAACCAATGGCTGCCCCAGCAACCGACCGGAAGCATCTTCGACGGCATGACCGCCGAGGACATCATGCAGCCCACGACCGTTCGCCTGAATGCATCCGATAGCGTCCAAAATGCCCTGGAAACGATGCGTCTTTGGAATGCCGACATTGCTCCGGTCTTCCAGGCCGACGGCAAGCCATGCGGCCTGATCCGCACCGATGATCTCGTTGAAATGGAAGACAAGCAGCAGGCCATCGAACGATACTGCCTGCCGAATATTCCCCAGGTTCGCTGTGACTCGACATTCGAAGAATTCGTGGCGTTGTTTTCCTCAAACGATTCGTCCTGGCTACAAGTCCTTCGCGACGGCACGCCGGTTGGCGTCATTCACTGCGATGACCTGACCTCCATGAATTCTCCAGTGATGGTTTCACTGCCGTAAAGAAGTTAGGCTGTCTCATTCGCTGTGACGACCAATTTTCCATAGTCACGAGATGGGAATGAGCCATGCTGCTGGAAGCGACTCCAGTGTTGCGCGTCACGTGCTTACGCGACGCAGAGCACTTCTATTTGGAACGCCTCGGATTTCAGAACCAATTCTGCTATCGTCCCGATCCAAACCAAATAAACCCTGCCTATATGGGAGTTGAGAGAGACGGTGCCGTCCTGCATCTCTCGTCATTTCCCGGCGATGGAAGATTGGGGGGCGTGGTCTTCATAACGGTCGATGACGTTGATCGGCTGCATGAAGAATTCGTCGCTCGCGGTATCCCGATCACTTTGCCACCCACTGACCAGAGCTGGCGGATGCGCGAGATGTACGTGAAAGATACCGATCAGAACACGCTAAGATTCGCTCAATCTCTGGCTGGTTAGTCGTTGCCAGCAACCACGGTAAAGTAGCTTCCCACGACCAGGTCAAAGTACTCTGGCCGCATCTCCATTGGAAATCCTTTGTAGACGCAGTAGTTGCGGATTTGCGTCAGAAGGTCGCGCGGCTGGCAGCGTCGTAGCGGACGCTTGTTGGGCGTGTAGTGCTTGTCAATCAGATGGGTCACCGACTCTTCGTCGTAACGGCAGCCAAACTGCTTGGTAAAGATCTGAAACAGCTTGTGGAACTCTTCGTGCGAAGCATCTTCCACTTCAATTTTGTAAGGAATACGACGCAGAAACGCGTCGTCGGTCAGGTCGGAAGGTTCGAGGTTGGTCGAGAAGATGATCAACTGCTCGAAGGGCACCTGAATCTTCTTTCCATTGGGCAGGGCCAGGTAGTCAACTCGATTTTCCAGGGGAACGATCCAACGATTCAACAACTCCTGCGGCTGCATACGCTGGCGTCCGAAGTCGTCGATCAGCAGGCTACCGCAGTTGCTCTTCATTTGCAGCGGAGCTTCGCAAATGTTGTTGATCGGATCGAAACGAATTTCGAGGCTATCCATGGTCAGTTCGCCACCCACAACCACGGTCGGACGTTGAATCTTGACCCAGCGATGATCGAAGTTGTCGTTCTTGATGATGCTGTTTTCCTCTTGGTCGACCGTCTCATGGAAAGCGGCGTCGAACAGCTTGATGAACTGGCCATCTTCCACAACGGTCCGTGGAATCCAAATCTCTTGCCCGTAACAGGCTGTAATTCGTTTAGCAAGGGTCGTCTTGCCGTTGCCTGGAGCACCATAAAGAAAGAGACCAGCCCCGGAATTGACGGCTGGTCCTAATCGATCGAACATGCCTGGCTCGACAGAAAGTCCCTCGAACGCACGACGCAGATCCTCCTCCTTGGGCGTTTCATTTCTTACCGACTGGGCCTCGACCGAGGTGATATAGTCGTCCAGCGATACCGGCGCGGGGCCAAAATAGGAACACGAATGCATGTAGGTCTGGGCCCGCGTACGTCCCTGATCGGTCAGGGTATACGTGTAATCATTCAGCGGGGCGGAACCGCAGTGGGTGATCAATTGACGTGTGCGAAGCGAAGTCAGCAGTCCCTCGACCACGCCAAACGGCAGGCAGATGTGCTCGGCCGTCTTGCGACCGCTCATCGATCCAATGTTCAGGTACAGCTTGAGGATGATCGACTCAACCAGCGTTGCTGATAACTGAGTGTCCTCCAATGTCTTGGGTTCTTCAGGACGAAATCCATCATCCGCTAGCAATGCCGCAAGAAGACCTGACTTAAGTTCGGTACCGGACATAGTTATGACTTCCGCATTGAACGACGGCGTAGACCTACTTGCCTCAAAGGGCGCACGACACTCGAAAAGTCTAGGACGTGAGGGCCGATTGTCCCGGAAGAATCGTGCTTTTTGGGCCTTTTTTCAAAAAGTTGAAAATGTCGAAACACCAGCTAGCGCCCTGGTGTTTTTACGTCTTATAACAATATCCCAAGCGAAACTTCGCGCTAGTAATCAACATGTGGTGCCTTATGACCTAGACTTTCTCGCGTGACGATAATAATAGGTGCAACGGACGCGCAGGTTCATATTTCTTGCCGAGCCTTTTCATGGTAGGTTCTGCAAATCACCAACACACGCGAGTCAAAGCCATGGCCAACGAAAAAGCCAAACTGCTGCTTGAGAATTCGAGCGATTACTTCGAGCGAATTTCCGCTATCCAGGCCGCCTTGCAACTGGGGATGCCGATGGAGGAAATCGAAGATTATCTCGATTGGCTGCGCTTGCTTCGCGCCGAGAAGTGCGAGATGGCAGCCGCTGGTTCGGCAAGCACTCCGGGAATCTAGCTTCCGAGGGGCCATAGAGACACGCCCCTTCAAGAGATACGTTCTGCGACGCAGCTCGCTGGCTACTGCTCCAGCTTCTTCAGCATCTCGATCGCTTGTCGAGCATTCTGTATCCCGCCAATCCGCTGAATGAATAGTTGGACTCCGAGCAGTTCACTCGGCGATAGCAGATCTTGCCCGTACTCCATCAGGATCTCGAGTTCATGGGCAGGCAGGTTTTCGATCTCGACTCTTGAAAGCATGAAAGTATCCGATCCGTATCCAAATCTTAGCAGCAACTAACGAGATGTATCGGAACGAAACTGCCCGGTGGTTAGTACGGGGACATCCGCTTCCGTGCTGAAACATCAGATTCTCAAGGGCTGATGACCACTTATCGGACTGATCGGTAAAACCTGTGCTTCCTGATAGCACGCCTGCAACGCGTTGGAGCATTCCTGGCCCCTTGTATTCGCTCTTTACCGCTTTTGCGGTTTGTCCTGCATCCTTGAATTAACCACTCTAACCCTAACAGATCCGCCTTGCGGCACCTCGGCAGGGGCACTACTATTGCCCCGCTTGTACTCCCTGACCTGAAAGGATTCCGACGAAGTGAGTTCTCCTGAAGTCCTCGGCCAGTTTATTCCACTGCACTACCACTATGATATGCTCCGCGACAACTACCGCATGACCTCGTTCCAGCAGGCCATCGCGGAAACGGTTCGCCCCGGAATGACCGCTGTCGACCTGGGTGGGGGCACAGGCGTTCTTTCCTATTTTGCGGCGATGCAGGGAGCTAAGGTCTTCTACGTCGAGCGAAATCCCGAACTCGTCGAAGTGGCCCGGCGTTTCCTGCGTATCAATCAGGTCGAAGATCGAGTCACCATCGTCCACCAGGATGCCGCCACGTTCGTCCCGCCCCAGCCGGTCGACGTGGTCACCTGCGAGATGCTGCATGTCGGTCTGATCCGCGAAAAGCAGACGGCGGTGATCGAGGCATTCAAGCAGAATTACACGCAAAAACACGGGCCAAAGCTTCCTCGCTTTATTCCCGAAGCCACCATTCTGGCTATCCAGCCGGTGATGCAGAGCTACCAGTTTGCTGGCTTCCACGCCCCGGTACCGCTGTTTCAACCACCTATGGCCGAGGTCGCTGGCACCCAGGACCTGGGTTCGCCGGCCGTTTACCAAACGGTCATTTACGATGAGACATACACGCACGAGGTATCCTGGAAGGGCATCGTGATGATGCAAAAGGGGGGGACCCTTAACGCCTGGCGTTTGGTCACCAAGAACGTGCTATCGGTGTTGCTCGAAAAGCAATCGGAAGTCTGCTGGCACAATCAATACCTTGTGGTCCCGCTGCACGAGCCCCTGGAGGTCGAACCAGGCGACCGTGTGGAAGTCCAGATTCAATATGCCTTCTGCACGGAACTGTCGGATTTGTGGGATGGCATTTCTCAGCGTATCGTCCCCAACACAACGGTTCGACGAGTCTCAGCCTAGTCCCAAATTCGCCTGGTATCGATTATTTCGATTATGAAAGCGATACGCATCACTCGATGCAACGATGCGTCGATGGACTTCGTGTTGATCTGACCTAAGTTTTGTTAGCTTTCCCGCTTCGCGGACCACCCTGAACTGCGCATCAGGGGCCCAAGAGGCGACGGATTAGAGCCGCAACCCTTTCAGATCGACGTAAACAATGACTGCGAATCGACCGGGGATATTCGCCCTCTTTGCCTGGTCATGCCCCATCGTATTGGGCCTGACTCTGGTCGCCACACTAGTAGCAATCGCCATGGATCCGGCCGGAGCATCGCTTCCGGCGGTTTCGACCATGGTCGGCGTGGCTATTGCGCTGGTATTGAGCATTGTTCAGCGATCGTCTTATCGCCAACTTTCCCAGACTCTGTACGAACAGCTCGAAAAGCTCGCCGCCATGTCTTCTGACGACTTGGATCCCGAGAGTTTTCAGCAGCAGATTGCGCAATCCAACCTATCTGCCCGTGCCCAGAACATTCTGCTGGAGATCTTCCAGTCCATTGATCAGGACCGCGAGAAGATCTACGACTTTCAACAGAAGTCCGCCAGCAGTGAAGTCAAAGCACACCTGGCCGAAACCCGAGCCGCTCAAATCTATTGGGTCATCGAAGGCCTGACCGAGCCGGTCTTGATGGTAAATCAATACGGTGAAATCACCCTGATGAATCCAGCCGCCGTCAAACTGCTGGGGCTCGAGAAAGTGGCCGAAGGAACGCCACTGGAAAAGGGATTGAACTGCGAATCGCTCGTACAACTGCTGCATGAGACTCGCCGCCGCAAGCTGAAATCGACCCGCCTGGCCGAGATTGAACTGGAAGACCCCGACAGTGAAAAGCACTGGTACCGCGTCACGGTGAACACCGTTTCCGAAGGCGAACACGAAGGCGCTTCGGATTCCGGTTTCGGTGCCGTGGCCGTTATGCGTGACATCAGCGGCTACAAGGCAATCCAGCGCCGTAACGCCGAATTCGTCTCGGCGGTGAGCCACGAAATGAAAACGCCGCTGGCCGGCATCAAGGCCTACACCGAGCTTCTTGCCGATGGTGAAGCGGAAGACGAAGAGACTCGCGACGAGTTCCTCGGCGTGATCAGCGGCCAGGCCGACCGCTTGCAGCGATTGATCGACAACCTGCTGAACTTGGCTCGAATCGAAGCCGGCGTGGTGAGCGTCAGCAAGAAGCCGCGTTCCTTGAACGACTTGCTCGAAGAGGCCGCCGCGATCGTTCAGCCTACCGCCGAACAGAAACAGATCACCCTCAAGGTCGAACTTAGCCCAATGTATCTGGGCGTGCTGGCCGACCGCGACATGATCCTGCAAGCCGCGATCAACCTGCTTTCCAACGCCATCAAATACACGCCTGACGGCGGCAGCGTGACGCTACGCAGCCGGATGTCCGATCGTGAAGTTCACTTCGAGGTGGAAGACACTGGGGTGGGGCTCAGTCCGGAAGACTGCGAAATGGTCTTCGAGAAGTTCTACCGCGTGAAGAAAGACCAGAAGATGGCCTCAGGCACCGGTCTCGGACTGCCATTGGCCAAACATATTGTCGAAGACGTCCACAGCGGAACGCTCACCGTCAAGAGCGAACTGGGTAAGGGCAGTACCTTCATGATTGCTCTGCCTACCGTGCAAGTGATCGAACACGCAAGCTAATCGCGAAATACTATGTAGAAAAGGAATGACTCCGATGCCAGTCCAAGTTCTGATTGCCGACGACGAGATGCATATCCTGCGTGCCGCTGAGTTCAAGCTGAAGCGAAGCGGCTTTGAAGTGACGTGCGTGGAAGATGGGCAGGAAGCATGGGAAGCGATTCAAAAGGAACGTCCGGACATCCTGATCACCGATTTCCACATGCCGCGCATGGATGGTCTGTCCCTCTGCCGCACGATTCGTTCCCACAGCGAAACAGCCGACTTGCCCATCATCATGCTCACGGCCAAAGGGTACGACCTTTCCGGCGACGACGGCACGTCGGAACTGGACATCGCGGCCGTCCTGGCCAAGCCTTTCAGCCCTCGCGGCCTGGTGCAGTGCATTCAAGAGGTCCTGGAAACAGGCAAGTATGTACCGAACGTCGCTACCTTTTAGCAACAACCAATAAAGTATGAATCTGTCGACTGAAATCTTTGGCGCCGTCATGGTGGTCCACACTCCTGAAGAATTGGGAGAGGATCAGGCCGACAACGTACGCGCGTTCCTCGAATCACGCGAACGTCAAAAGCTGATCGTCGATCTCGACGGCACGGAAACGATCGACAGCGTCGGCCTGGAAACGCTGCTCGACGTGCAAGATACTCTGCGTGAGAAGGGGGGAGATCTGCGAATCGCCACGACGAACTACGCCAATCGCAAGATCCTGGAAGTCACCCGTCTCGATTCAATGCTGGAAGTTTTCGACAGCGTCATCGATGCCGTCAAGAGCTTCGCCTAAGCGGAAAGGAAGGATGCCATGGAATCGATGATGAACCCAATGACCAGCGCCCCGCCTCGGCTGGGTAATCTTTTGATCCGCCGCGGGTACGTCACGGTCGAACAACTGGAACAAGCGCTCGCTTATCAGAAATTGCGAGGCCAGGGCAAGCTGCTGGGTGAAATCCTCGTCGAGCTTGACTTCTGCTCCGAAGATCACGTCATCGAATGTCTGGCGACCGAGTATGGTGTGCCGCATGCGCGTCTGGAAGCCCGTTTGTACGACCCGAAGGTGGTCGACCTCCTTCCGCGCGAGTACATCGAAAAGCACGGCATCTTTCCGCTGTTCAAAATACGCGGCGTGCTGAGTGTCGCTCTGTCGGAACTCTCAAACCTGTTTCTGATCGAAGAAATCAAGACCCAGACAGGTCTTCAGGTTCAAATCGTCGCGGCTTCGTCCAAAGACATACGCCGCATGATCTCGCAGTTACCTGACTCGCGGGTCTTCGTCATCGATGACATCATTGAGGACAACAACGAGACCGAAGTCACGCTGATTGAGGACGCGATCGAAGATATCGGCGACGTCGAGGAAATCGCGGGCCAGTCTCCCGTGATCCGCCTGGTGAACTACGTCGTGTACAACGCAGTCAAGGAAGGGGCGAGCGATATCCACATCGAGCCGGCCGAACGCTGCATGCGGGTTCGCTACCGAATTGATGGCAAGCTGCATAAATCGCTGGAAGTTCCCATTCACCTGCTCAACGCGGTTAGCAGTCGTATCAAAATCATGGCCGGGCTCGACATCAGCGAACGCCGCTTGCCGCAAGACGGCCGCGTGAACGTGATGCTCGACTCGCGCAAGATCGACCTTCGTGTGAGCACCTTCCCCGGCAACCGAGGCGAAAAGACCGTGATTCGCGTTCTCGACACGAAGAAAGTCACGCTCGTTCTCAAGAACCTCGGTTTCGCGGAAGACATTCTCACACGACTATCCGCCAACGTGCATGCTCCTAACGGCATCGTCCTGGTGACGGGACCGACCGGCAGTGGTAAATCGACGACGCTCTACGCGGCGCTCAACGAGATCGCCACCATGGAGAACAATATCTGCACGGTGGAAGACCCAATCGAATACCACTTGCCGTTGATCAACCAGTTTCAAGTCCAAGAACGCGTCGGCCTGACGTTCTCGGTTGCATTGCGTACTCTGTTGCGACAAGACCCTGACGTGATCATGGTGGGTGAAATTCGTGACGAAGAAACGGGACGTACCGCTATTCAAGCGGCCCTCACCGGTCACTTGGTGCTCAGCACGCTGCACACCAATAACGCCCTTTCGGCCGTCACCCGTCTGGTCAACATGGGCGTCGAGCCGTACCTGATCGGCGCCGCGCTCAACATGGTACTCGCCCAGCGGCTTGTTCGGCGTATCTGCCCGAAGTGCAGCGAATCGTACGAGCCGGACCGCAACCTCCGCCGGGCACTCGAACGCATGGGGTACGAGATCGACTCGTTCCGCCGCGGTGTCGGCTGCCGGGCATGCCGCAATACGGGCTACAGCGGACGTATTGGCGTTCACGAACTATTGACCATTTCGGACGAACTCCGTGACGCGATCGTCAACGGGGCTTCGCTCGCCGAGATGCGCAAGATCGCTCAAAACAACAACTCGCTGATCGGAATGCAGTTGGACGGCTACCGCAAGGTGAAAGAAGGAATCACAACCGTCGAAGAAGTGATTCATGCCACCGGGGACATCGTCTATTAAACAAGCAGTAAGCCATGCAAACCTTCGCCTATCAAGCCAAAGACAAGCTCGGGAATATTCACGATAGCTCGATCGATGCCGAAAGCGTCGACGAAGCCCGCAGCATGCTAGCCGGTGATGGCCTGCAGCTGATCGCAATTGAGGAAGAATCTTCCGGCGGGTTTTCCCTCGGTGGTAGCCGCATCACCAAGCATGACATCATCTACATGACCAGTCAGCTGTCGGTGATGATTGAAACCGGCATCAACCTTTCCACCGCTCTCCATGGCATCGCTTCTCAGGAAAAGAACGAAGCCCTGAAGGGGCTGATCCTCAGCCTGAAAAAAGAGGTGGAAGGGGGCGAAGACTTCTCGTCGGTGCTGGCTAAATATCCGAAGTATTTCGATCAAACCTACATCGCCCTGATTCGCGCGAGTGAACAGACAGGCCTCATGGGCGAGATGCTCGAGAAGGTTGCCCAGTACCTTCGCAAGGAAGCCGAAACCAAGGGCAAGATCCGCGCGGCGCTCGCATATCCTGCTGTCATGATCCTGCTGGCATGTGGCGTGACCATCTTCCTGCTGACGTTCGTGCTTCCCAAGTTCGAGCCGCTCTTCAACCGCAAGGGGGTGAAGTTGCCTGGGCCGACCGTCTTTATGATGACTGCATCCGATTTTCTGTTGAACTACTGGATGTATTGGATTCCGGCGTTGATCGCCACCGGCGTGGCTTTCTACTTTTTCAAAAGAAGCGAGACAGGCCGAAAGGTCATCGACACGGTCAAGCTCAACGTTCCGATCATCGGGCCGATGATTCGCAAGGTGACCATCGCCCGAAGTCTCAATACGCTCGGCACTTTGGTCCGTAGCGACGTTCCCATGCTTCAGTCGCTGGAGCTGACTTCGCAGGTTTGCAACAACGCCAACTACGCGCAGCTTTGGCGTAACGTAATCGATGCGGTTACCTCAGGTAGCCAGATCCATGAAAGCCTGCGCAAGAGCAAGCTGTTCCCGGCGACCATCGTGCAAATGATTGCCGCCGGCGAAGAAACCGGCCGCCTGGACGACGTGCTGGAAAAGGTGAGCAGCCACTACGAACACGACGTCGATCTCTCGATCAAAACCACCACGAGCCTCATCGAACCGATCATGATTGCCGTGATGGGGGTGGTCGTGGGTGGGATCGCGTTGGCGCTGCTCATGCCAATCTTCTCGCTCAGCCGTAATGTGTAAGCCGAGAAGTCGTCGGCGTAATCCGTTTGAGGGGGCTGATCTGCTGGCAGGCAAGCGAAGAGATCGCGCGACCGGTACAGCTTAACATTTTAGCCTGACTGCCAGCATCGCAGGGGCTATTTCGTCGTTCAGATCGTCCGAGCCAGTTCCGATTCTTCTACGGTCGAATCTCTTTCCGGGCTCAGGACACCTTCATGAGTACTTCCGCTCGAATCGCAAACATCGTCGACGAACTTTGCCGACGCCAGGATCAAGTTCTGAAAGAGCTGGACACCCTCGACCAGCAGATCGAACAAGTCCTGAAGTCGCTCGCTCCCAAGCCGGAGCCAGCCACGATTCCGGTCACCATTCAATCCGACCGCAAGGCCGCCTAGGGCCTATTCTCGATCCAACTTGCCAGATCGGTTAATTGCCATCACCAGGCGAAAGCCGATCGCAAAGCTGATCACAAGTCCGACTGCCCCAGGGATCGAGATATCTTTCATCTGTAGCCACGACTCTTCCTTGAAGAGCAGGGGAGGGACGTCCGAGCTGAGCATCTGCGACGAACCGATGAACAGGGCCGCGGTCATAATCCCCATCACCATGCGATTGACCGAAGGTTCCAGCCGCCGGTGATCGAGGTGAATGTCAAATTTGCCGACCCGCACCAGTTCCAGGATCTCGCTGATCCGCCGCGGCATCACCTCGGCCAGCCGTTCCAGCTCGTTGTACATTCGCCACAGTTTCCGCAGTCTTCGCGACGGCGAGAAACGCTTCATCATGATGCGGCGACGATGCTTGTGCAGCAGCTCACTCAAGCTGAACTGAGGATTCAACATTCGCCCGGTGCCATCCAGCATCATCATCGTCTTTAGCAGCATGACGACCTGGGGGGGCAACTGAATACGATAGTTCCGCACGATCTTGAACATCTCGTTGACCGCGTCGGCGAAATTCAGTCCTTCAAGCTGTTGGTTCGCGAAGTCCGAGACATAATCATTCGCGTCGCGGCGCAAGGCTCGTTCATCCAGATCAGGCGGGGTCGATCCAATGCGGATGATCGTCGACGTCAGTAGCTCTGCATCGCGACCCGTGATGCCCATCAGCAGGTCTTCGATATCTTCCCGCAATCGGTCATCGATCCGTCCGATCATCCCGAAATCGAGCAGGCCGATCACATCCCCAGGCAGAAGCACCAAGTTGCCAGGGTGCGGGTCGGCATGGTAGAAGCCGGTGTCGAAGATCATGTGCATGTACAACTCGGCACCACGCCGAGCCACTTCACTGAGATCGATCCCTTCGGCCACAAGCCGTTCTTGCTCGTTCAGTTTGATCCCATCGATGTACTCCATCGTCAGCACCCGCGGGGTGCATAGATCGGGGTAGACCTTCGGAATTTGAACGGTATCGTTATGCTCGAAGGCCGCCTCGAACTGCAGAATGTTGCGTTCCTCGCGTCCAAAATCGAGTTCGCGGCGAAGTGCCCGCTGGAACTCGGCCACGGTTGCCTTCGGGTGATAGTCGCGAAACTCCGGAACGTTTTCCGCCAACGCTGCGAGGCCGGATAGTATGTCGAGGTCTTCGGAAACCTTCTTCTCGATGCCGTGGTGCTGTACTTTGACGACGACCTTCTCGCCGGTAAACAGCCGGGCAAGATGAACCTGGCCAATCGATGCCGAGGCGAGTGCTTTGTCTTCGAATGTCGAAAAGAGTTGATCGATCGGCTGCCCCAACTCTTCTTCGATCAGCTTGCGAACTTGTTCCGGTGGATCGGCTGGCACGTTGGCCTGCAGCTTTTTCAGTTCTTCCGCCTGGTCGACCCCCACGATATCAGGCCGAGTGCTCAAGATCTGACCGAGCTTAATGAAGGTCGGTCCGAGGTCTTCCAAGGCCATCCGAACGCGGGCTTCGCGCGTATATTTCGCCAGAACCTCCCCATCTCGATCTTTGAGAAATCCTTTGGCGAAGTCGAACTGAAAGCGTTGAATCCAGTCCGCCAGCCCGTACCGGCTGAGCACCGAGAGAATCTCAGTCCAGCGGTTTACGTTGCGATAAAGCTGGGGGATGTTGGTAAGTCTCATGAATCTTCTCAAAGGAGGTCGACACCCCTTTCCTATTAATTCAAGCATCTACGACCAAGCTAAGTCGTAGTAAGTCTTGACCGCCTCAGCATAATGCCGCAAACTTTCCATGTCCGCACTTCTCGGGCCAAAAAATGGCAGTCCGAGGCAAAGCAGGGCCGTTTCGTCCGATTTTTCGGTCGATTACCCCTTATAATGCGGCAATCTTCGAAAGCCTAACCCGTTGTCCTCCGACGGAAACCCACTCATGAAAAGCACGATTCCCGCCGTTCTCCTTCTCGTCATTACCATTGTTTCGTCCGCGACCGCGGAAAATTGGCCCTCGTGGCGCGGTCCTGAAAACCAAGGGATCAGTTCCGAAAAGAACCTGCCCACCCAGTGGAGCGCCGACAAGAATATCGCCTGGCGATTGCCCATGCCAGGGGCGGCCGGCTCGACCCCAGTCGTCTGGGACGATCATATCTTCCTGACTTCCGTCGCCGATGACGACCTTATCTTGATGTGTGTCGGCACCGACGGCGTCGAGAGGTGGCGGCGCAAGCTGGGTAGCGGCAACCGTGACGTTCGCGGCGACGAAGGCAACTCGGCAGCACCCTCTCCTTCGACCGATGGTAAACATGTTTGGGCTTTCTTCTCGAACGGCTCGCTTGCCTGCTTTGACTTTGAAGGGAACGAGGTCTGGCAGATCGACGTGCAGGAAAAGTACGGCAAGTTCGACATTCAGTTCGGGCTGACCAGTACTCCGGTTCTGCACAAAGACAAGATCTACCTGCAGTTGATTCACAGTGGCGGCGCCAAGGTCGTGGCCATTGATAAGGCCACCGGCAAGAAGGCCTGGGTCACCGATCGAACGAGCGATGCCCGCCAGGAGTGCGAACACAGCTATGCCTCGCCGATCGTGTACGACGGCAAGGAAGCGAAGTTCCTGCTCACTCACGGTGCGGATTACTCAATCGCCTACGATCTGGAAACGGGCAACGAGATCTGGCGCGTCGGTGGCTTGCATCCTCCTGGACGCTACGACGTGACTCTTCGCTTTGTTTCCTCTCCGGTCGCCAAGGATGGAATGGTCGTGGTTCCTTCCGCCAAACGTGGTATCACGGCCGCGGTGAAGACGACCGGCAAGGGCAACATCACCGATAAGAAAGACCTGTACTACTGGACGTTCGAGATCACGCCAGATGTTCCGTCGCCGCTGATCGTGGACGACTTAGTTTACCTTTGCCGCGAGAACGGCAATCTGATCGCCCTGGAAAAGGAATCGGGGAAGCAATTGTACGAGGAACGCACCAACCGCATTCGCCATCGGGCGTCCCCCGTTTATGCGGACGGAAAGATCTATCTCACCGGTCGCGATGGGATGGTGACCGTCGTGCAAGCAGGCCGAGAGTTTAAGGTCCTCGCTCAGAACGAAGTGGGAGAAGCGATTGCCGCTTCGCCGGTCATCAGCAATGGAAAAATCTACCTGCGGACGTTCGATGCCCTCTGGGCGATCGGAAACGAGTAGATTCTTCCGCTGGTCAAGTGAGGCTGGCGGTAAACCGGTATTTCCTGAATAATCGCTACTCTTGAGCCGATAAGAGCCCTAAGAGGTTGCCCGATTCGTCCGGACTACCACCAATGCCACCAGCTAGCAAAACCAATAGTGTCATGCGTATTTGCTTTGCTCTGATTCTCGCGTTTTCCTGTTTAACCTCGTCGGTTGTCTGGGCTCAGAACCCGGTTGTACCAGGGCAAGGCCAGCGTATTTGGCTCGATGACCTGGAAGACGAGAACTGGGAATACATCGACAACCATCCCAAGTCGAGCCACGAACAGGACAACAACGTCCGCCTGCCTGGTGGGATGTCAAAGAACAAGCTGTGGGGCGAAAGCAGCAAGCGCGGTCATCCCGACTACATCCGCCGCGTCGAAACGCCAGAAGGGGGAATTCCCGGAAGCAAAGGCGCGCTCTTGATGATGACGCTGCAGTCCAACATCCCCTTCCGTGCCAGCCATGAACTTGGCCAGGACGACTTCATCTGCCGTGTGCCTGGCAGCTACTCGGTACGTCAGTACCCGAGTGCCGTGACCCGGGTTTACCTGCCACCATTCGAGAAGTGGGAACAGTACAAGGGCGCCGCAACGTTTGGTTTCCGCACGACCTGCATCGGAAGCCGCTCGAAGAAGAAGGGGGCAGGCCTTTTCAGTTACACCTCGAATGAAACAGAGGAAAACTGGCCAGGCATCTTCATCGAATTCCAACCAGCCAAGCCCGGCACCGAACAGGAACCGGCTGCCCAGTGGATCATTCGCGGGGCCCCCTATGGTGACGTGCGAGGTCCGAAGATCAGCGTCGATCAGCTCGGCTGGTGGACGATCGGCATGTCGTTCACGCCGGATGGCCGCTGCCACTACTTCATCTCGCAAGGTGCCGACGACCTGACCTCGCAAGATCTGGTCGCTTCGTACCTGCCGTACAATTACAAGATCGAAACGGTCAGCGGGATGTTCTTCAACGTCTTTAACTTCGACAACGGCAAGAGTTGGTCAACCCCATGGGTAGTCGATGATCCCGCTTTCTATGTGGGTCGCCGTTGATTCTAACTGGCCGGCACGGCGGGAGCATCCGACGCGATCGCTTCCGCCTGGGGCATTGGCAGCAGATAGCCGCGCAGCGTTTCCACCGTCCTTGGCCCGATCCCTTGGACCCGCTGCAAGTCAGAGTGATCGAGAAACGGTCCCTGCATTTCGCGCGACTGCACAATCCGCTTGGCGAGCGTCTCGCCAATGCCAGGCAACTGAGCGAGTTCCGCCCAATCGGCCTGATTCACGTCCACCAGAAACTGGTATTCGACGCTGGGTGCCTGGTCGATATCGATGTAGTCGATCGACCTCATCTTCTGGACGCCGAAGTATGCGGCTCCCGAAAGCACCGCCATCACCAGGATCGACGCGATTACGAGTTGATCGCCGCGGCGCAGAAACCACCGCATCACGATTCGCTCTTCCGGTTTTTGACGTCGCTTACCCATGTCACCCCTTGGTCATGCAGCCCCCATTATCAACAATGAAGGCCAGCAAGGCGAGTCATTCTGGCTCGTCCGTCGTTTTGCCTACCAAATGCAGCGAAAATCATGGCCAAGCAGTTCCATCAAGTCGTCTGGGATGACCTTCTACAGGATGATTGCCGCCAACTCCTCGATCTGGCCGTGCGTGAAGACTTGGGGCGCGAACACGACTGGTCGACGCTCAGCCTGATTCCTGAATCGGCGACCGGGACCGTTAGCATTGTGGCTCGACAGGAAGGCGTACTCGCCGGCAGCCGAATCATCGACTTGATGATCGACGAGTTGGAACTCGATATCGAAGTTGTCTATCACCTCAGCGACCGCTCGGCCATGATGCCTGGCGATAAGCTGATCACGCTTAGTGGCAGTGTTCGCGATTTGCTCACCACCGAGCGCATCGTCCTGAATTTCCTGGGGCGGCTGGTTGGAATCGCGACCTTGACTCGAACGTACGTCGAAAAGGTTCAGGGAACCGCGGCCCAAGTTTACGATACCCGCAAGACGACGCCCGGCTGGCGGCGACTCGAGAAATACGCTGTGCAGTGCGGCGGCGGTACCAATCATCGCACCGGCCTGTATGAAGCAGTGATGCTAAAAGATAATCACCTGGCCTGGTACACTCAGTTCACCGGCAAGTCGGCGCAACTAGGGGACCTGGTCGGTATTGTGCGGCAATTCCTGATCGATCAGTTGGGGGAAGCCAATGGTTCGCAGCGGATCATCGAAATCGAGGTCGACCGAACCGAGCAGCTCAAGCAGGTCCTTCCCAGCCAGCCCGATATCGTACTGCTCGATAACATGGACTGTGAGACGCTTAAGAAGGCAGTCGAGCTGCGTAACGAGCTGGCTCCGGAAGTCCAACTGGAAGCCTCTGGCGGCGTCAACTTGCAGACCATCCGCGGTATTGCCGAAACAGGCGTCGAGCGAATCAGCGTCGGAGCGCTCACCCATTCCGCGGTGAACGTCGATCTGGGCTATGATTGGGGCTGATCGTCCCACGGGTGTTGCTTTTTCACAACATGCCCCCCATCGGTCGCGGCTGTTTTTCGATTATCTGCCGCAACTCATCTCGCGCAAATTGACGAATGCGCGAGCAGACCTAAGTTTCATACGGACCCTCAGGCACGCGTACTTGCCTGAATCTCTCGCTTCAAGCGTCCCTGAAACTTGTGAACATGCCCGCTTTCGTAACCCCAAGCCGCCCCCGCTTTGGCTTCTCGCTGATGGAAGCCGTCGTCGCGATGTCGATCGTCGCGTTCGCCAGCAGTGTGCTCCTGCTGGGCGTCGAGGCAACTATGGAATCGGTCCAAGAACAGGAAGAGATCACGATCGCCGACGGTTTGGCTCGGCAGATGCTCGACGAGATTCAAGGGCAAAGCTGGGTCGATCCCGCATTGCGAGCCCATCCCTATCAGACGTCTCTCTCCGCCTCGCCGGACGAACTTCTCGGACCTGGCAGATCGAAATTCGACGACACCGACGACTACAACAATTACACAGCTAAGCCCCCCGTGCATATCGACGGCAAGGCACTCGCGGCGACCGACTCGACCGGCGATACCCTGCCGGAAGCATTTCGCCCCAGAAGCGATTTCCTCTCGAATTGGCGACTCACCGTGGAGGTCGCTTACCTGAGCGAAAGCGATCACTCGGTGCAAATGGCCGACTACCAACCAACCAATTATCGCGTGCTGATTTGTCGCGTCTACCGCCTTAACCGGGACAACACCTGGCGAGAGATCGTCGCGCGAGAACGAGTCATTTCCTACATTCCGGCCCATGACTAACGGCACATTGAATCCGAAACGCGGACTCTCGCTAGCCGAACTGCTGGTAGCCAGCGCGGTGATGGGGATCATTTGCCTATCCTTCGGCACGTTGGCCATGTCGGTCCAGATGGCCAACGAGTATTCGCAGGAAAAGAATCTCGTCGGACAGCATGCCCGCGTCATCCTCCAGCGTGTCGAACGCACCATGCAAGGTGCCCACGCCACCGATAGCTTTCCAGGCATCTTGCCGATCACGTATTACTATTCGAGCTACGACTTTCCTCAGGCAATCGCCGTTTGGGATCCCGATGGCAGTCCGATGGCCAACTACCCTCAGGTCGACGAATTGGTGATCTTTGCCGTCGATCCCGACAATCCCAATCGATTTCTGGAAATCCGAAATGAAAGCGATACCAGTACAGCCCCAGGCTTAACCGACGAGACGGCCTGGCGAACGCTCATCGCGAATCTGATCGACAGTTCCGACAGCGAGATCGTTGAAATCAGCGACCTTATCCGAGCCGGTAAAGCTGGAGCAAATTATTACAGCACGCTTCGCTTTCAAACCCGCGTGGTACCTAGCGACGCAGAAATTGCCGCGGCACGGGCTGGGTCGGTCGACTGGGAAGACTTGAACTGGGCTACCAGCATCTACTCATCCAAGGCCGGGGTTCGTCAGGTTTGGTGTCACTTCGAGTGGCAACTCGTTCCGAGTTCCAACATCGACGAACATGGTCGCCTCCAAGAACAAGCGGTGCCGTTCTTCGGTTCCTCGGCCATCTACTACCAGGTGACGAAATAACCATGGGCCTGCATGCAAACCGCCATCGCCGCGAAGGCTTTGCCGTTGTAATCGTCCTGGCCCTGTTGTCAGTGACCTTGGCCTTGTCGTATTCGATGATGCGCGTGCAGTCGACGACCAGTCAGATTCAACAGAACATGAGCCGCCAGGCCGATGCCCGGCAGGCTGCCATCTCAGGCGTTTCCGCCGGCGTGCGTGAAATGTATGAGAGCGACTGGGGTGGAATCGACTCGACCCTGCAAATGAACCTGGGGAACAATCGCTCGTACCAGGTAAGCTACCAGACCGGCGACCCTTGGCTTGAATCGGACGATCCCGACTACTCGGAAAAACCGTTCCGCGTGACGGTGGTTTCGACCGGATACGCGTTTGATTCGGCAAGTCCTACGGTGAGATCCGAATACAAGATCCGCGCGGTGGTGCAACTTGTGCGGCGTAAGCTGCAGTCCAACCCAAGTGGCTATGCCGCCGCGGCGGGACACTCGATGTACAGCTACGGATCCGGCACCAACACACTGGAAGCACCGAGCCAGGTTCATGGCAAAACTTTCGTCAACGGAAAGCTCGAATTATGCGAAGACTGGCAAAAGACCAATCGACCTTTCCACGGCTTAATCGACGAAATTGCCATTTATGACCGCGAAATGGGCGGTTTGGAAGTTTATCTGATTGGTTTGACCAGCAACCTTTCCAACTCCTCGCTCGCGACCGCGCTATCGACTTCCGGGATTCGACATTGGTGGCGATTCAATGAAACGGACTCTTCGGCAACCATTGCGGCTGACTCGGCCGGTTCGAGAAACGGAACCTACAAGGGAGGCGTCTACCCAGGCGTTGATATTGGCGGCGGTAACAAAGCCGTCTATCTCGATGGCGTCTCAGGCCGCGTCGATTTGGGAAACATGTCCCTCCCCAGCGCTTACAACTTCACGATGATGGCCTGGGTCATGCCGATGACGTTGACCGGTAATAACGAAGACGGACGAATCTTCTCGAAAGCAACCCATACAGACGCCAGTGCCCACTTACTGATGCTCAGCACGACACGTAGCGGAAATAGTTCCTACCCGCGAGTGCGTCTCAAAACATCCAGCGCCTTTTACGAAAACGTTGCGAACAATGCCAGCTTGAGCACGAATTCCTGGGTTCTGTTAACCCTCACGTTCAACGCCGGAACCGATGACTTCAAATTGTACGTCAATGGCATTCTGAAAAAGAGTTGGAGTGCAGCAGGCTATGCACAATCTTCCAGCAACATATTAGCCTGGATCGGTGACAACCCACCCGGCTCCGCGCGAACTCGATATCTGGAGGCCACGAAAGACTTGGCCGAGGCCGACCTGGGAGACTATCGCCCCCTTGCCGGGGACGTCACTCTTTCCAGCGATCACAATGACCTGAGCACCGCCCTGACACTTACCCGACAACTTGGGTGCAACCTTTCGTATCAGTCAACATCCACGAGTTCGCCGAGCAGTTCTGCTATTAGCGGTTCGACATATCGTCTTTACCCTGGCGGCCAGGAGTACACAATCCCCAAGGTTAGCTCGACGGTCCACTACCAGACCCTTGAACCTGATGTTGACACCAATCCCTTGGGCATCTTTCGCTTTCCAGGGACTGTCTCAATTGAAGACCAGACGACCTTGCGGGGTACCTTGATTGGTCAGGATAACGGAAGCGATATCCGCTTGCGGGGAACTCAGATCAAGATCACAGGCGTCGATTTACCGGCTTTGGACGACGATTCGACCGTCTACCAGTTACCAACGCTCATTGCTGGGGATGACATCGAAGCCAGTTACGGGGTCAACGCGACCGTCGAAGGTGCCGTCGCGGCGTTCGGGGACCTGGAGGTCGAAAACCTCTATTCCGACTCGGTATTTCAACTCACCGGCCAGGCGTACGTGGACGAATTCAAGCTGAACGCACGCTACGATTGGTCCACACTTGCCTACTACTCCTCGTATTATCTGACGGCCTTCGTCAATTACGTGGGGCATACCAATACAACGGCGAACTTCGCCAGCTGGCTTGACGAAACGACTTCTGCCAAATTCGAGAATAACGTTAAAATCGATCTGCCTGAGACGGCTCTCACCTACCAGTGGCTGGACCTTAGCCAGCCGATTTACCAAAAGGGAGACAGCGACACAGGCCTCGTGTGGGAACTCGTCCGCTGGAAGGACGACGGTGGCATCTGATCAAGTGAAGGAATTGAACTATGAACGAATCCAAAAAACGCTGGCAGCTATTGGTGATCTTTAACGTCGTTTGCCTGGCCGCCGGATGGTGGTATTCGCACGGTCATGCAGCGCCTCCGGAAACCAAACAGCCGTTTGCCAATGCCGTGCAACAGCGTGAAGCCATGATTCGGCTATTGCAGGAATCGAATCAACTACTGCGAGAACAGAATCAATTGCTCAAGTCTGGCAAGCTCAAAGTCCAAGTTTCGGAATCCCAGTAGGCCTATGTTCGGTAACACGACAAGTCGATTGACCAAAAGCCCGCGTCCCATGCCAATGCGTCGGGGGCTTACGCTTATCGAGATTCTGATCACCGTCGCCATCCTGGGGATCTTGGCGGCCGCCGTTATTCCCCAGTTCGGTGCCACCGCGCCAGACCAGGTTCGCGGTGCGGCTCAAATCGTCGCGGCCGATATGGAATACGCCCGATCGCTGGCGATTTCCAATAATTCGGCGTACCTGATCACATTCAGCAAGACCAGGAATGGCTACATATTGACGCATTCCGGCACGAATACCTCGCTGGATGACTTGCCCGACAATCCGTTTCGCAAGCCCTCGGAGGACTCGAAGTCGCTGATCGTCCTGCTCTCGGATTTCCCGCATGTCGGGCCAGACGTTACGATCGCTGCAATCGTCACAGACGAACCCTCTCCCCAAGAGGTCACCTCGATTGAATTCGACACGCTCGGCCAGACCACGCGAAAGCAACCTACACTTATTTGGCTTTCCTCCAGGGCTGGGGCGGAGGATATCTACTTGCCAATCGAAATCAATCCGGTCACCGGGATGACGACCATTGGCGAGATCACCAACGTAGCCCCAAACGTTTTGAGCGCTAAAGCCTCGACCTGATCTTACGCGAACCGAATCGAAATCGGCCGCGTCATTGGCCAGGCTTCCGGTTTCCGTACGGCTCCCATGATTCGGCTTCCATTTGCTCGCTACAATCCGATTGGCATCGACATCGGTTCGAAATCGATCAAGATGATCCAGTTCGCCCAGGACTATGGATCGATCCAAGAAGCCGCTTCGATCGAGCTTCCCGAGGGCACCGCATCCGAGAAGGACTTCGATGCGTACCTCGAATCGCTAAGCCAAACCTTGCAGCGTGCGCGAGTAGGCCGCAATTTCCGCGGTCACGACGCCATCATTTGCATCCACCAGCGAGACTTGTTCCTGCATAACATTCGCGTTGGCAAAAACGATCCCAAAGCCCTTTCCAATATCGTTCACCAGGAAGCAGCGGACCGCATTCCTTACTCCATGCTCGACGCGGAAATCCGCTTTGTCGAGTCGGAAGACATTCGCCAGGGAGAACAGACCCTGCGTGAAGTCATCATCATGGCTTGTTTCCGACCACGTCTGGAAGCGATTCTCGAGACTTGCGAAAAGAGCGGCTTCCGCCCTGTTTCGGTCGACGTCGAGCCGATGGCGATCCTCCGGTCGTTCACCACGCAGTACCGGCGCGAAGCGGACGAAGGCGATCGTGTCATCTACGTCCACGTCGGTTACACCAACACGTTGGTGATCATCGCTCAAGGGAAACAGGCTCTGTTTGTGAAATACATCGACGTTGGCGGACGACACTTCGACGAGGCGGTCGCGCGGCAACTCGACATGAGTTTGTCCGATGCCGTCAACCTCCGTAAACACAACTCCGACCGCCGCCGCTCGCAGCAGACGCCAGAAGTCGAACGCAGCGTCATCAACGCCATGCGAGATGAACTCGAACGATTGCAAAACGAGCTTGCCATGTGCATTCGTTACCATAGCGTGACGTTTCGTGGAAAGCCCCTGGTTCGCATGGTGCTCTCCGGCGGCGAGGCGACCGAATCGCTCCGCACCGAATTGCAGCGTGTCTCCGGGATCGAAACCGAACTGGGCGATCCACTGAGAATTTACGAATCGACTCAAAACTTCGGCCGACGTTCGCAATGGGACGTCGCCGCGGGATTGGCTGCCCGTCAGTTGGGAGGAACGAAATGACTTCCGACGAAATCGAATTCTTGCCGAAAAAGTATCGCGAAAAACGCAAGAGTCATAACTTTCAGATCTCGCGTTTGCTACTGATCGTCGGGATCGTGGCCGGCATGTCGGCGGTGCTCTTGTACCAGCTTGCTTCGCTCCACTCGGTAAATCTTCAGGTGGCAGCGCTCGACCAGCAGCACGAAAAGGTCATGCAGCTTATGCAGGAAGTCGATCGTCGGCGTAATGAAGTCGCCGTCAAACGACACCACGCCAAGTTGCTCACCTTCCTCGATCATCCCTACCCGAAATCGCAGGTCATTGCCGCGATTGCCAATCCGCTTCCCACCGAGATCACCATCACCCGGCTTCAGGTCACGGTCGAGCAGATTGCCGCTGCCAACGCCAAGCCGGCTTCCGAAAAGGGAAAAGCCGTCCCCAAGGGACATCCCATGGAGTTGGACCTCAAAGTATTGATCGACGAAGCCAAATCGCGTCGCTGCACGGTCGAAGTCGAGGGAACTACCGACGATACCTCTTGCCTATACACGTTTCTCGCCTCGCTTCACCAGGCCGAGATCATCGAGTCGGCCAAGATCGAGTCGATTGATCCTCAGCAAAAGACGGACGGGAGCGAGTTCTCCCATTTTACGGCCCACGTAAAAATCAAGCGTGCCTACCTGACACACTTCGAGACGCTCGTCGGACGAACAGTCCAGACCATACCCAGTCAGGAGGACCTCCGATGAAGCTGAAGCTACCCAAAAGCTCGACTCCGCTCTTGCTGGTGGGCCTCGGACTGCTGGTGTCCTTTGTGATGCTGGTATACGTGCCGCTTAGCCGAAGCATCGCCGCAGCGCATGACTCGCTCAAATTGAAGCAGTCGCTGGTCAGCCAGGAAGCATCACTGCTAGCACAGATCGAACTTCACCACCAAGAGATGGAAGACCTGAAAGCCTACACCAAGCAATGGGAAGAAGTTCCCAGTGCGAACTATCACTTGAGCCAGGTGCTGGGTGAAATCTCGCAGCATGCCAAGCAAGCTGGCACCGATGCATTGCGCCTTGAACCGGGCCAAGTTACCGAAATGGAAGCCGTACAGAGGATCCCTGTGCGTCTGGGTTGTAGCGGTAACTTTCAAGAGATTCACGACCTGATCGGTCGGATTGAAACTCTCCCCTACAAGATCTGGCTCCGCCAAATCGAGCTAGCACCGAAAAGCGATCAAAAGCACGACCTGACCTGTGAGATGGAATTTGAGGCTTTTATCGTCTCGGTAAAGAATTCGCATTAGGAAGACTATTCCGCAAGTCCGATAAAACGAAAGAAGAGATGCCCCGGTATCTCATCCAAACCGTGAACATACAGAAATCAACCACGCAACTGACCAAAGAAATCAAACGGAATCCTGCCAAGGCAGCGGTCCTGGGGGGTTTGTTATTGGTCGCGATCTGGTTCTGGTACCCCCTCGTCCAGAAATGGATGGGGAGTAGCTCCCGATCGGTGGCGAACCATTCGACAGAAAGCGACCTGGTCAAACCTCAGGCCGTACAGCTTCCAATCCAGGAAGAGGCTTCGGTCACCAAGCCAGCACCTTCCGGAAAGACAGACTGGCGATCGATCGCCACGCAGATTAGTGACGATCCCTGGATGAAAAGGGGAACGTTACGCCAAGCAGACTTTGATCCGTTCTTCCCAGAAGAACAAAACAAGACAATCCTGACCTCAACCAACGTCGAGACCGATACGGTTCCTGAATTAGACGTTCCGCCGGAAACGGTAGGATTGGCGGTCACCTCGGTGATCGTCGGTGGTCGAGTACCGATTGCCCGAATCAACAATCAAAACTACCGCGTGGGTGACACCATTCGTGCCACCGATGCCAACGTCCAATATACGCTCGTCGAAGTTCACTCGTGGGGAGTCTTGCTGAAAGGTACTCAGCGAGTCTACCAGTTAACGATCGACGAAACGCCGCTGACGACCAACCAACGCCTGGTCATCCGCAACGGAAACTTGATTTCCCCCGAGAACTGAGATCCTCAATCGACATGGAAGTCGAATGAAAAAACTCCTTATTCTAACGCTGCTGCTTGTCAGTACCTCTGGCGGGATTGCCTTGGCAATCTTCCTGGAGTCGTGCGATATGTCTCAGTGGGAACTCCCCAAGTTTCTCGCCCAGCACACGCAAGCTGCTGAGCCTGTCGAGCCCAAGTCAGAAGTCGCCGTCAACAACCCCAAGGTTCCTATCGATCCGGCGGTATGGCCAGCCTCTCAGGTCGAATTGGAACCCCGCGTCACGCAGCAGTTCGACCTCGAAGTGATCAAGAAAACGTTGCAAGACTCTCAAGCCTCGCAGCAGCAGATGGTCGATACCCAAAATCGCTCGTGGGAAGTGCTCAACAAGGCGATCGACTCCATGCGGGAAGTCGCCACCTCCAAAATGGAAGCCGGCCCACCTCCACCGCAAATCACACCAGCCCCGCAAACGCCAACTACCACCACGCAGGCTCCGTTGCCCGCAGAAGAAGTTCCTTCCGCCGGACCGAACCAGGATCTGCTGCCGCGTCCCTCGCAGCCGCGGATTATCCCCGACGAAGGGGACGACAAGCTCACCATTGTAATTCAAGACAGCGACATTCGTGAAGTCTTGGAACTGCTTAGCGAACAAGGGCAACTCAACATTCTGCCCAGCCAAAGCGTACAAGGAACGGTCTCTGCTTCGCTGACCAAGGTCGACGTTCGCACGGCACTGGCCGCCATCTTGCGTTCGACCGGCTATGTCATGCAGCAGGAAGGGGACTTCATCTATGTCGGTACGCCGGAAGACATGGTGAACATGGAGAGACTGCATGACCACATCGGAACACGTATCTACCGGCTGAAGTACGTTCGAGCCACCGAAGTCCAAACGCTGATCACGCCCATGCTCACCGAAAGTGCCGGCTCAATCAGTATTTCCACCGAAGCCAAGATCGGCATCGCCCCTGACTCGAACAACCCAGGCTCCGACGACTACGCCGGCGTTGAAACGGTGATCATTCGCGACTACGAACAAAACCTCGCCAAGATCGATCGAGCCATTCTCGAAATCGATTGCCGGCCGCTGCAAGTGGCGATCGAAGCAATGATCCTGAGCGTGCAGCTGGACGACTCTCTCGACATGGGCGTCAGCTTCGAAGCCCTTCGCCAGAACAATCAAATTCGTCTGATTTCAGGGTTTCCGCCACAGAGTCTGGCCTCATTGGACCTCACCGAGGGGGGCCTCAAACTTGGCTATTTAGATGCCAACTTATCTCTGTTTGTTGAAGCCTTGGAAACGGTCGGTGAAACCAATGTGATTGCCGCTCCGCAGCTGCTGGTGCTGAACAAACAACGGGCCGAGATCCTGATCGGTGAACAGAAGGGCTATATCAGCACGACCGTCACCGAGACGGCCTCGACCCAATCGGTCGAATTCCTGGAAGTCGGTACCCAACTACGTATCCGCCCCTTCATCACCAACGATGGCATGGTTCGCCTGGATGTGCATCCGGAAATCTCAACCGGCGAGGTCCGCGTCGAGTCGGGCCTCACCATTCCTGATAAAGAAGTCACCCAGGTCACCACGAACATCATGTGCCCTGACGGCCGAACGGTTGTTATTGGTGGTCTGATTAAAAGCAGCCAAACCAAGGGCGCCTTCCAGATCCCTTACTTAGGCAGCTTGCCTGGGGCAGGGCTCCTGTTCCGGCAGAAATCAGAAGAACTGGAACGCCAGGAGCTGATTGTTCTGATCACGCCACGAATCGTAGACCCGAATCACATATCCGAAGACGGCGAGAAGGCCCGCGATCTGTTCGAGCTTCAACACGAATACAGCGCCGACAAGATGAGCCCGCTCAGCAAACGGCATATTGGCCGCAACTACTATCGTCTGGCCACATCGGCCTGGGCGACCGGCGATGCCTACTCCGCGCTGCGTTACGTCAACTTGGCCATTCACTACGACAATACCCTGCTAGAAGCGGTCGCTCTGCGTGACGAGATCACCACTCAGACTGGACTGGGAGACCGCACGGTTCACTCCCACTTGAAAGAAGGGCTGGCTCCGTGGAATCATCCCCACGGCGTGGAAGTATCTCCGTGGCACCTCGATCAGATCGAAGCAGGCCCGCCAATCACGTCGGGATACCAGCCGCCACAAGTGATTCCCAATCCACGGATTGTTCCCCATCAATAGTTAGCACGCACTATGTCCAAACGTTTGGTCGCCTTGTTGATCCTGACTGCCTTGGCTGCTCAAAGCATCGGCTGTGCCATTTCGCCGACAATCCGCGAGGCGTTCATGGACCCCGGCAAGGAGCAGCGCGAACGAAAGGAAGAGATCAATCGACTTGTCGACCAACGGCATGTTCAAACCCGCCTGCAAGCGGCCTCGGCCATGCTCGATTCCGGTCGCTATACGGATTGCGAACGAGTACTCGCCGAGATCGAAAAGATCGATCCCAACTGCAAAGAAATGTACTTGATCCGCGGCGAGTCCCTCATGGCACAAAACAAGTTTGCCCAGGCCGCAGCTCTGTACGAGAAGGTTCTTTTAACGCACCCGGCGGACGCCAACCTGCATCACTTGCATGCGATGGCGCTCGAGTTCTCGGGCGATTCGGTCGCCGCAATGCTCGCCTTCCAAAGGGCCGCCGAACTTTCGCCTGACAGTTCATTGATCCAGCTGAGCCAGATTCGCGCTGACGCCTCTGGCACGACCAGTCGCTGACCTCTAAGCTACGGGCGAATCTGTTTTCGTCCATCTTATCGTCGCGCCGCATGTCATGAACATCCTCGCACTTGAGCCCTATTACGGCGGCAGCCATCGTGCTTTCCTTGATGGCTGGATCGCGGCAAGTCGGCACACATGGACTTGCCTGACACTGCCGGCTCACCATTGGAAGTGGCGCATGCGACACGCGGCGATCACCTTCGCCGAAGAAATTGCCAACCGACGGGACGACCACTTCGATCTCATCTTCTGCAGCGACATGCTCAACCTGGCCGTCTTTCGCGGCCTTGCTCCACCGCATATCGCGCGGCTGCCGGTTGTCGTCTACTTTCACGAAAACCAGCTTACCTATCCCGACGCCTATCGTACGCAGCGAGACTACCACTACGCGTTTGATAACTTTCAAACCCTTCTGGCAGCCGACCAGGCATGGTTCAACTCCTCCTATCATTGCAATGAATTCTTCGAGCAGTGCCGGGCATTTCTCAAAAAGTTCCCCGACTACACGCTGGAGGATCGCCTCGATCACGCCTACGAGCAAACGATCGTCGCATCGCCAGGATTACCAGAAATCACCTGTCAGCAGCGAGAACTCAACTTCCATTGCCCACACATCGTCTGGGCGGCACGCTGGGAAAAGGATAAGAACCCCGAAGGCTTCTTCCAGGCTCTCTACCAGCTCAAGGAAGGCGGCTTCCCATTCCGCTTGAGCATTGTTGGCGAGTCGTTCCGTGATTCGCCGCCGATCTTCAACGAGGCCCGCGAAGTTCTGGCCGATCACGTCAAGCAGTGGGGCTTTCTCCCCAGCCACGACGACTACCTCCGCCTTTTGACCACAAGCGACATCTTCGTTTCAACGGCTGAGCATGAATTCTTCGGTATCTCCGCCGCCGAGGCGATCCTCGCCGGGAACCTGCCGGTCCTTCCGCGCCGCCTGGCATACCCGGAACTTGTCGATGACCAGCCCAATCTTCTTTACGACGGCACCACAGCCGGCCTGATCGCTCACCTGCACGCGCTATGGGAAGTCGACGCCTTCCAACAGGCCGCAAGACATCAACAGTCTTTGGTTGCCCAGAAGCTCGATCGACTTCGGTGGTCTCAACTTGCGTCCGTCTATGACGAGCGTCTGGCATCTCTCGTCGAAAACCCGAGGTCCTGACCCGCGTCGTTGTCACTTTCATTCTTTTGACAACGTGACCGTCTTATAGTAAGCTGCGCTCGACACCCAGCCCGATTTGCCATGCCCCTTAACACTCATTCTGTTGTTTGGCACGCCTCAACCCCGCCCTCTAGAAGATCCATTCCCATATGAATCGATTCTTGAGTTCGCTTGTCACGCTGCTTCTCTGTGTTCCTGCCGCATGGGTCTATGCGGAGGAAGATCCGCAAGCGATTGCGATCAAGTACTCGCGCGACATTAAGCCTCTGCTATCCAACAGTTGCTATACGTGCCATGGGCCTGACGAAGGGACTCGGGAGGCCGACCTTCGCCTGGACGTTCGTGACGTTGCGACCGCCCATGCGATTGTGCCGGGCAAACCGGACGAAAGCGAGTTGCTCGCCCGAATCGCAAGTGACGACGCGGATCTCCAAATGCCTCCAGCCGAGTCGAATCGTCCGCGGCTTAGTTCCGAAGAAGTCGATCTCATTCGAAAGTGGATCGCCCAGGGAGCCAAATACGACGAGCATTGGTCCTATGTTCCCGCAAAGCCACGCGAGATCCCCGAAGAATGTCGTTCATCTCCGATCGACTACTTCATCGACAAGCGTCTTGCCGAGAAGAACATTACGCCCGGGAAGAAAGCCAATGCGAGAACGTTGATTCGCCGACTCTTCTTCGACTTGAATGGCCTTCCGCCGACTTCCGCGGAGGTGGCCATCTTCGAGGCCGATCCATCCGACGAAGCTTACCGGAAGTTGGTCGACAAGCTGCTCGCCTCACCTCGCTTCGGCGAACGCATGGCCATCCATTGGCTGGACCTGATCCGCTACGCAGACTCAGTCGGCATCCATGGCGACCAGGAATGGAGCATGTCCCCTTACCGCGACTATGTAATCCAATCCTTCAACAAGAACAAACCGTTCGACCAATTCACCATCGAACAACTTGCCGGCGACCTGTTACCAGGCGCCACGCGGGAGCAGAAGATCGCCTCAGGCTACAACCGCTTGAACATGATCACGGCGGAAGGGGGCGCCCAAGCCAAGGAGTATCTGGCCAAGTATGCCGCCGATCGCGTACGCACTACCAGCACGGCCTGGCTTGGCGCCACTATGGGGTGCAGCGAATGCCACGACCATAAGTTCGATCCTTACACGCTCAAAGAGTTTTACGAGTTCGCCGCGTTCTTCGCCGACCTGGAAGAGCGGGGCGTTTACAGCGGCAGTAGCCGGACAGGCAACTGGGGACCTGAGATCATGGTTCCCACCGGGGAACAGCAGCAGCGGCTAGAGCAACTCGACCAGCAAATTGCCCGTCTTGAAAAAGAACTGGAAACCGACACGCCTGAACTGGCCAAGGATCAAAGCCGATGGGAAGCGGAACTACCTAAGACCACCACCTGGCAAACGCTTGAACCGACCAGTCTCACGTCGAAGCCTGAGGTGGGCTGGAAGAAGCTTGATGATGGATCGCTGCTGACGACGGGGGCCAATCCCGAAAAACCAACTTACGTACTAGGGTTTTCGGTCGATCTCCCGAAGGCGACGGCCATTCGACTCGAAGTCTTGCCGGACGATTCTTTGCCCGCCAAGGGACCAGGCCGGGCTGGAAACGGTAACTTCGTCCTCAACGGCTTTCAACTCTCGGTGGATGACAAGCCGGTCGAGTTGAAATCGGTCACGGCATCGCATGCCCAGGATGGTTGGCCGGCAAGTGGCTTGTTGTCCGAGAATCCGAAGGATGGCTGGGCCATCTTGCCGAAAGTAGGCCGGGCCAACGAAGTTGTCTTTGTACTGAAGGAAGACCTGACGTTAACTTCCGCCAGTAAACTTACCGTCACGATGACTCACAACTACGGTAGTAGCCATGCGATCGGACGATTTCGCATGGCAATGGTCGATGCCCCACGTCCTGTTCTCGCTGGCCAGGGCGTGGGCGTTCCTGCCAAGATCCGAAAACTCGTCGAATTGCCTAGCGACAGACGAAGCCCCGAACAACAACAAACCTTGGCAGCATACTACCGGACGATTGCTCCACGGCTGGATCAAACCCGAAAAGATCTCGCCGAACGCAAGAAAGATCGAAAACAACTTGCCGATTCGGTCACAACGACACTGGTTTCCGTTTCGACGAATCCCCGAACGATGCGTGTCTTGCCGCGAGGTAATTGGCTGGATGACAGCGGAGAGGTCGTCCTGCCAGGCGTGCCAGGCTTCCTGGGATACGATCTAGAAACCGGCGAGCAAAGAGCCACGCGTCTCGACCTTGCCAAATGGCTGATCGATCGCCGCAATCCACTCACCGCACGCGTCTTTGTGAATCGATTGTGGCAACTCATGTTCGGCCGGGGGCTAGTCACCACATCCGACGACTTCGGCTCGCAGGGATCGGTGCCAAGTCACCCAGAACTATTAGACTGGCTGGCAGGCGAGTTTGTGGACAGCGGCTGGAATGTAAAGCACATCATTCGCTTGATCGTTCTCTCGGATGCCTATCAACGGACCTCGGCGCGAACGCCTAGCCAAAAGGAAAAAGACCTCAGCAACTCGCTCCTGGCAGCTCAGTCGTCGTTCCGACTGCCCGCCGAAATGATTCGAGACAATGCCCTGGCAGCCAGTGGGCTGTTGGTCGAAAAGCTGGGCGGCGAGAGTGCTCGTCCGTACCAGCCGGCCGGTTACTGGTCTCACCTGAACTTTCCGACTCGTGAGTATCAGCGCGACCATGGCGACAATCTCTATCGCCGAGGGCTCTACACGCACTGGCAGAGAACCTATCTACATCCGAGCCTGGCGGCATTCGACGCTCCGACACGTGAAGAGTGTACCGTTCGTCGAAACATCTCCAACACACCACAGCAAGCGCTGGTGCTAATGAACGATCCAACCTACGTCGAAGCGGCTCGGGCACTGGGTACGCTGCTGATACGGCAGGGGGGCGATTCGCCGCGAAACAAAATCAACTTCGGCATGCAGTCCGTTCAGCAGCGGAACGCTTCCGAGGAGGAAGCCAGAATCCTTCTCGAAATCTATGAAAAACACCACGCCGAATATGCAAAAGATATTGATGCAGCCCGTAAGCTGTTGGCAGTAGGTGAGTACCAGGTTCCCGAGGATATCGATCCCGCCAACCTGGCTGCGTGGATTTCGGTGAGTCGCGTCCTTTTGAATTTACATGAGACCATTACTCGTTATTAGTACCGCTCATCCTGGCACCCCATTCGATTCATTCCCCTCAGGCGATCGCATGTTCCACAATTCCGAAGCCGCTATTCGACAGACAAGACGAACCTTCCTGGGGCAGGGCATGGCCGGACTAGGTTCGGCGGCGTTAGCAACGCTGATGAATGCATCCTCGGCGCGTGCGGACGACAAGCCTGGCCCGTTCCCCAACTTCGCCCCCAAGGCGAAGCGGGTCATCGTCCTTTGCCAGGCAGGCGGCCCTTCGCACCTGGAGACCTTCGACGAAAAGCCGGAGTTGAAGCGGCTCAACGATCAACCGATGCCAGAGTCGTTCACCAAGGGGCAGCCCATCGCGCAGCTTCAAGGGAAAGCCCTCAAGTGTTACGCACCGCGATTCGACTTCAAACATTACGGCAACTCGGGACAGACGATCGCCTCCCTTTTCCCGAAGATGGGTGAAATCGCGGACGACATCTGCATCATCAATTCGATGGTGACCGAGCAGATCAATCATGACCCGGCGCATACGTTCATGAACACCGGCACATCGATCTCCGGCCGACCCTCGATGGGCTCGTGGGTGCAGTATGGTCTGGGTAGCGAAGCGGATGACCTGCCGGGCTTCGTGGTTCTCACCTCGATTGGCAAAGGGGGGCAGGCCCAACCGATTGCTGCCCGGCAGTGGCACAGTGGCTTTCTCCCCAGCCGTTACCAAGGCGTCGAATTTCGCTCGGCTGGCGATCCGGTTCTTTACGTCAACAGCCCGCCAGGCATTACCACGGGCCGTCAGCAGGACGTGTTCGATGCCGTCAATCAAATGAACAAGCTGCGACAACCAGCACTGGACGATCCGGAGATTGCCACCCGGATTGCCCAATACGAACTTGCCTTCAAGATGCAAACCAGCGTTCCGAGCTTGATGGATATCTCTGGCGAACCGCAGCACATTCTTGATATGTATGGGACGCAAGGGGCCGATGGAACCTTTGCCGCGAACTGCCTGCTTGCGCGACGCCTGGCCGAGCGGGGCGTACGTTTCGTTCAGCTCTATCATCGCGGCTGGGACCACCACGGCGGCATCGAACGCGGCATGCAGATCTGTGCCTCGGAGGTCGATCAGGCATCGGCCGCTTTAGTGACCGACTTGAAACACCGAGGCATGCTGGACGATACGCTGGTGGTCTGGGGTGGTGAATTCGGGCGAACCCCGATGGCTCAAGGAAGCGGCCGCGACCATCACATCAAGGGCTTCTCGATCTGGATGGCAGGCGGCGGCATCAAAGGAGGCATCAAGCACGGAAAGACGGACGACCTGGGATATAACGCAGTTGAAGACATCGTCCACGTCCACGACTTCCACGCCACGATGCTGCATCTGTTAGGCATCAACCACGAGAAGCTAACCGTTCGCCATCAGGGAAGAGACTTCCGTTTGACCGATGTGCATGGACACGTCGTCAAAGACATTCTGGCGTAAGCTAGATTGAGCTAATCAACTTAACCCCGCCGCTCCGCGAAGCTGAATGAGTCCTTCGGACCACCTGAGAAACAGTGCTCGGCGTGGCACAGGGTCCGTGAACACTCGGACATCCATGATCGATTTGCGGAAGTCGTGGAGGACAAGTCCAAATAGTTGATCGTATTGCGGCGAGGGCTCTGGGGCATCGCTTTCTTCGTGGTCGACCCGCACGCGGCCCTTAGCCTCAAAGCGATAGATCTGCACCCAGCCCGGCCGCTCAATCGCCACCAGCCGTACACCCGACAAGGCAGCCGTCCGGCCATAGTAACCCGCCTGGTCCAGATGCTGACGAATGGAATTCTCCATCTCCTTGTCGCCGACCCAGTCGTTCCACCACAGGGCCACCGATTTAAGCCAGGAACGCATGCGACATACCTTTCCCATGATTCTTTGCGTTTTGCGCCGCGGATCGTCGACATCTCACGATGGCCGTATTCCGTTGCTCCTTCTCATAAGACCGAGATTGCCTCGCTTTAGCAACGTTCATGGTGCCGACAGCCGCCACATGACTTGCGCACGCATCCTACTCTAGCAGTGCAATTCGACACGACTCTTCGGCTGATTACTGACGAAATGTCGTGCACCCGATTCACGCTGGCCAAAAGCCAACACCACATGAACGCTGCGTGATGCGTCACTACGACTTTCTCAGGAGAGAACGTGTTTAGTTTCGTCGTTAGCGTGCTCCACTAACAGGGAACCTTTTATTGATGTCTGCGCATAAAATCGAATGCTTCTGCCAGCCATTTCGCCACGAATTCCGGGACTTCCGTTGGTCGCCCCTATCGGATTGGGTGCGCAGACGTCAATAACTTGTAATTCGGTTGTCATATAACTCTTCAGAATTTTTGCCCATTCCTCCCATCCCTCTGAAGTCCACTCATATTGCTGTCCCACGCACCCGTCTGCGCTTCTGAACGCACGACGTATGCAATTCGCCAAGTGGTGTGAGGAATTCGCCGTGGTTTTCCGACGCGTGCTCGCAATTCGCCAGGACGTAGCTTTGAGTTCTCGATCCAGACGAAAACCAGTATTGCTTCTCGGTGAAATTCTCTTACCAACGACACTCAGGACTCAATTTCCCCTGCGGCTGATCGTATTATATCTGCTTAGGGAAGGCCCCACGGCGATTGCGCCATGATGGGTTATCTGCGACACTGAGGCAATGGCGGTCAGGCGATTTTGTGACGGAGGTTGTCGCGGCCTGATCCGGTGTTCTCAGGTGCCTTTCTCATGTCGTCACGTTCGCCTGTTTCCCTTCAAGAGTGCTTTGCCGATCTGACCGATCCGCGGACTCGCAAGGTGACTTATCCGTTAACGAATATCGTGACCATCGCGCTGTGTGCGGTGATGAGTGGGGCGGATGATTTTGTGGCTATCGCCGACTGGGCCGAGATGAAGAAGGAGTGGCTGGGTAAGTTCCTTGATTTGAGTTCCGGCATCCCTTCGCACGATCGCTTTAATGCGATCTTGGCTTCGCTGAATCCGGCTGAGTTTGAGAAGTGTTTGCTGACTTGGATCACCGCCTTACACGAAATCACCGACGGGCAGATCATCGCGATTGACGGCAAGACGCTGCGGCGGAGTTTCGACAAGGCCAGCAGCAAGGCGGCCATTCACATGGTCAGTGCCTGGGCGACTGCCAATCATGTGAGTCTCGGCCAGGTAGTAACCGACGCGAAGAGCAACGAGATCACCGCCATTCCCAAACTGCTTGAAATCGTCGAGGTTTCCGGCAGTTTAGTGACGATTGACGCTCAAGGTTGCCAACAGGACATCGCTCAGAAGATCGTCGACCAGGGAGCCGATTATTGCCTGGCCGTGAAGCGCAATCAGCCGACCCTCCACGATTCGATCGAAGATTTTTTTGTCGCGCAGCAGGAAAGCAATTTCAAGCGAGCCAAAGTACACCGTCACGAAACGCACGAGAAAGGGCATGGTCGCGAGGAGTCGCGTTCCTATTATATCTGCCCTGTGAACGACGAGATCATCACACGAGATCGTTGGTCGAACTTGAGGGCGATCGGGATGACGATCAATATCGTGAAGCAAGGCGGGAACGAGACGAGCGAGGTGCGATACTATATCCTGAGCAAGTACCTTTCCGGCAAGCGTTTCGCCGAGGCCGTTCGCGGTCATTGGGGCATTGAAAACAGCCTGCACTGGCAACTGGACGTGACGTTCGGTGAAGATCAATCTCGCATCCGCAAAGGGCACGCCGACGCCAACTTTAGCCTGCTACGAAGGACGAGCCTGAGCCTGCTGAAGAACAACAAGACAGCCAAGGTCGGCGTGAAGAACAAACGATTAAAATGCGGCTGGGGCGATGACTACCGCATGGAAGTCCTGCTGGGACGGTGAGTTATGGTGCAATCGCCGTGGGGAAGGCCCACGTCAGTGAAACCGTGCGCATATGCCCTATCCGCAACTTTGCAGCCTCGGTGACCTTCTCAAACGTTTGCTAAATTTTCACTGAAACATGGATGACTATATATTTTGTTATGATATATTCATCGTCCGCATGATGAACTACTACAGCCCATATTCGCCTCAGTTCCACTGCGGAGTTGCAACATGATGACTCACCGATTCCTCGTCTGCCTGGCATGGCTCTTCATGGTGGGTCTTGTCTCAGCTCAGGACGCCAATCCGCGTTTCATTGATGCTGATCAATATCAAGGTTCGATCGCTACCCTTGATCAGAACTGGACTGATGAGGAATCGAATTGGTTCTACAACGTCGCTCAAGGTTCGCGCCTTGTGCCGTATCAGTGGATCATCTGCCTGGAACAGGCCGATTCGGAAGAGCCGTTGATGAGCGGAAAGCACGTTCGCGAACTGGGTTACATCCCTAGAGTCGCCTCCGCGGAGAATCCTGACGCTCTCCCGATTGGCTTTGTGAAGGATGCTTCTTACGACAACGCAGTGGCCGGCATGGGCATCACCTGTGCGGCATGCCATACAGCCGTCATCCAATACAACGACAAGACGTACCTGGTGGATGGTGCCCCGGCGATGGGAGACTTCGAGGAGTTTCTCCGGCGAATGGTCGCTGCGCTGAAGAAAACCAAGGAGGACCCTGACAAGTTTGATCGCTTTCAAGCCAATGTCCTTGGAGCTGACAGTACCCAGGAAGCCCAGCAGGAACTACGCGGCCTCATGGACGTCATCATCCATGAACGCGAAGGCTACAATGCTCGCAACCTTTCGCATAGCGAGGACAAGCGCTTCGGACACGGCCGCGTTGACGCTTTCGGTGCCATCTTCAACGAGGTTTCCAGTACGTTCCTCGGAATCCCTGAGAACGTGCGTCCCGCAGATGCCCCGGTAAGCTATCCGTGCCTTTGGGACGCCCCCCAGCATGACGTCGTCCAATGGAATGGAGCAGCTCAGAATCGGGAGTCCCCGCTCGGACTAATTCTATTCGGCGAAAAGAAGGTGGGGGCTTTGGGACGAAATACTGGAGAAGTCTTAGGCGTCTTTGGGCATGCCGACGTCCCCCAGGGCCTGGAACTCTTTCCCAAACGATACGAGTCAACGGCCGTCAAAGATCATCTTCGGGAAATTGAAGATACGCTGACGACGCTCTGGTCTCCTAAATTCCCAGGCGAAATTGACGCAGAGCGCCGTGATCGCGGCAAACTTGTATTCGAGCAACACTGCGTAAAGTGCCACGAACACATTGACAGGACGGACCCGAATCGCAAGGTGGCCGAAAAGCGTGCAAACGTTGGCACGGACATTACCCTCCTGAAGAATTTCGTCCGCGAGGGGAAGACGGGGCCTTTACGAAATCGCCAGAAATCAATCTTGAAACTGGATCGTTTTGGAGAAGAAGACCAGGTCTCCCTGATCCTCAAACATGTCGTGGAAAGGGCGATGCTGAAAAAGCTGAGTCTGCAGGAAATAGAAGCGGCTATTCAGCAGATCAAGGCCCAACTTCAACAGAATCCTCAGCTGCTTGCCGATCTTACGCCTGACTTTCAGAATCGTGCGATTGCGGTGATCGACGGACAGGAACGCACGATCGATTTCAATCAACTGCTAAAAGCCGTAAGTGAAGCCCAGCCCGGCGAGATTCAGGATTTGCAAAACACGATTTCCCGTTTGACGGAAAGTGGAGCCGCGAGCGAAACGCTTGGCGGGGCGAATTTGCGTGTTTTGCAGGAGGCGACCGGGCAGTCGGTCGGGCTGGAAGGCGTGCCCACCTCGGCCCCGCAAAACACGACGATCAATCTAACTTACAAGTCGCGCCCCCTGAACGGCGTCTGGGCAACCGGCCCCTACCTTCATAACGGGTCGGTCAGAACATTGGCCGAACTACTGAAAAAGCCAGGGGATCGCGCCAAGACCTTCCACGTCGGGAGCATTCAACTCGATACGGAAGGGGTCGGTTTTATCGACGATCCTGCCTACCCCGTCTTCGATACAGAAGTCCCAGGAAACAGCAATCAAGGGCATGACTATGGCGGGGAATTGATGGAAGAAGATAAGCTCGATTTGCTCGAGTACCTCAAGTCTCTTTAAGTGATTCGGCAGGCGATACGTTTACTCTTACTCTGTACCAAGGATGTTCGTGATGCGCAAGCCCTGGAATTTAATGTTAACGCTAGGATTAATTGCTTCGCTGGGTGTGACCGCCTCGGCGCAATCGCCGCAACTGGATAGCTGCGATGCAACTTGGCTCTGGCCCGTTCCGACCAATGCCGCCGAAGCGGACCGCCTGATCGATATGGATGAACTCAAAGCGGAGGATGGCTCCGCGGTACTTTCCGATCAATCGTTCGCCGATCTGCTTGCCGCGGTCGACAGCGGCGCGGCTTCCGTATCCACGGGCAGCAATCAAAGTAGCAAGATCGAACTAAGCTCTGCCCTTCGCGAGCGAGGCAACTGGAAGATCGCAGGTATGCGGATTGATGCGACTGCCCCCGGCGGCCATGGAGACATTCGGGCCGTCTATGGCGAATTACCGCAGATTCGTTTGATTCTTCAGCCCGTGACGGTCAACGGCATGAATTGCAAGGTTCACGATTTCGCGATGCATGTGGTTTATAGTTTTCCCAAGCCTAATACTCGTCCTTCTGAACCAGATGAACCTAAGTTTCGAGAAATCCTGGATGACTTTCTCGCGCTCAAGAAAAAATGTGAAGACGCCGGCGTCATGACGACGGGCGCCAAGCTAGGCATTCATCCCGGATTAAAGAATAACGCGATCGACGGACTAACCGACGACGTCCAGGCGATGCTGAAAAAATATTTGCATGACCATCGCTTGTCGGCGTTGGCGATCATGGGGCTCGACCCACCGGAACCGTGGATTTTCATGTCTCTCTTCCGCCCCCAAGGACCAGGCACAAACTTTGTCGTCTTCCCTATTCCTGTATTCAATGATCCTTCCGCCACCGATGATGCCGACAAACGCAAGACGGCTCAGATGCTCACGTTCCGTGCCACGCCCCATATTCTGCCCGTCGCACAAACGGACAATCTCAGTCCAATCGCCCACAATCCTAATCTTGGGAATCTTTTTCAAGTACCTTTGCATGAACGCAAAGGAGTTTCGATGTCCGAATTTTTCTCCAACAATTTCGCCGCCGATCTCGATGCTCCGGCAAAGGCTGGAGTCGCAGCAGATGGCAGCCCAATTCTTGACGCACAAATGAAGAACAAGGACATTCCTGATTACATAGCAAACCCGACAAAATGCCATTTCTTCAATACCGACTGCTTGAGCTGCCATGTCGAGTCGCAGCGACGCGAGAAATTCAACCTTGCCCCGAGCAGCTTCGCATTCGAGTGGCCAGCAGGAATCGCGGAACTCGATCCCGGCGTGAAGCAGACGACCCAATGGAACGTCCGTAACCTGGGTTGGTTCCCTCGCGGAGGATCGGTCGCTCCAACGATCTCGCAGCGGACTGCCAACGAGACGGCCGAGGCCGTTAGCTACATCAACGAAAAATACCTTGCCGACTAGAGTAAGTCGGAAGCAAAAATGACGAAGCCCGAACATGCTGCGAAAGATGGCGTGCTCGGGCTTTTTTCATGGGAAGTGACCATCCCGCTGGCCAACTCGGCCGCTACGATTTATGCGTCCTCGTGCTGATCCCACTGCTTGATGATTCCAAAGCTGAATAATCCCCCCATCAAATCTTCGATCTCTTGGATGGGTACCATCAGATTCTTCCAGGCATCAGGCACAACAAACTCAGCGTGAAGATTCACCGGCGCCAAGTCCTGGTCGAGAATAAAGCCATATGCTTGCGGGTGACCATTCTCTTGAGCAATGATAATCTTCCAGTAAGCCTCCGGAATCTGCACGGACACCGGTACTCCGCTTTTCACGAAGCCATCGAAGAACTTGTCGTCTTCGGAAAACACAGGGCCTGCCAAAACACAGACGCGTTCCGTTTTCGACTGCTTTTGGACCATGTTCTCAAGAGCGCCCCAATTGAAGTCACTGAACCTGGACTGATTGAAATCAGCCACTTGTGGCGAGCAGTTGGTCGTGTGGAACGTATCTCCATTGCCATTCTGCATCTCTTTGAAAGAGTCCCCCCAGGCAACGTCATCACGGCGGACGAGATGCCCTCGATCGAACGCTCCTCCGTCCTTCATAAAAAAGTGATCCGGCAATTGATGATCAAATAGTATTCGCGGATCGGTCACCCAGTCTTCCCGCTCGTTCCCCGTAAACCCATTAAGCTTCTTGCGGGTTGGCTTCTTGCCATTGATCTTGCGTTTCTCGTCCCGCCAGTCGACGTTGGCAGCGGTAAACATCGCCAATCGCCGCTTCTTATGCATTACCAGAGAAAACTTCGTGTAGTGCAACACATGGGAACCATCTTCCAGCTTCGCTACATTTTTCATCCCCTCATCCGTCAGCTCAGGCAGAGGAACCTCGCCGAACGAAAGAAAGTTGGCTTGGTACCCTTTTCGCTCCCCCAAGTTAGGAGCCATCACGGGCACTTTTTCTTGGGGCGCGGCAACCGCTGAAGGCGAGACTTTCCCCGTCACAGGAGGCGCCGTCGGCATGCCCCCAAGCGAAATGGTGATGTTGAGCGGAACGGAAATGGTGATGGCGTTTTGATTAACCACTGACAAAGACTTATCAGCATCCATAGCATGAAACCTCAAATGACTTATTGGGAAGATTGCACACGATAACGCGACACGTCACACAGCTATGAGATACGCGACAAAATCTTGTTCAAATAGTTATGTAATCCATGATCGGAGATGCTGGGAATCAACCCTTCCGTGGCGACCACGCCGGAAGCCACACGACTCTCGTCATCAAGCCGCTCCTGGAGGATATGAAATTCCGTTTCCGACATCGTTTCCGGTTCCGGAGCGAGCGCCTCCAGCGACTCGGTATTGCCTCGTCGATCCAGTTGCATCAGTTTGCCAACATGCACGTAATTGGGAGGAACGCGCGGCACGATATCGTCTTCGTTGACGAAGCGAAAGAACTTTCCAGCCGTCTTCCCGTTAATGAATTCGCGGAAATCTTTCTTCCCGACCGCAGGCTGGCCAAAGGTGTAAATGCCGGCTACCTCGAACTCTCCCGCATGAATCCACTCCGCGGCCGCGATCGTCGCCAAAGCTCCACCGAGACTATGCCCCGATATCACCAACTTTCGATCCCCCAAGCCAAAGGAACGCATCGCCGTTTCCAGCGCCGCCCGTACCTGCTGAAAGCCATGAAAGAAACCTTGGTGAACGGTACCATACGCCACGGAAGTACTGAAGAGGGTCAAATCGCGGAGCCAATCACGAACGCCTGCCGTGCCGCGAAACGCGACCGCCATTGCTTCTTCGGTGACGGCCACGAAACACTCGGTGTCGTTTACCTGAATGAATTCACAGCTATCAAAGTCCCATTGGTTCTGACAAACATCAGAAACCCGGGGGCCTTCCGAATACACGAGGTGACTCGTGGCGCACGTCGCTAAAGCCAACTCCCAGCTGAACTGACTTCCGGCATACGAGGTGTTTTTGAACCGGGCGTAGGCACGGTCGATGATCTCTTGCTCGTTGTCTCCTCCACCACCAAACAGCCCTTCGGTCGTCACGCTTGGCGGGGGAGGTACCGGAGGCGCTCCGGCCGCGATTGATCCCAGGCTAACGGTAATCTGCAGCGGTACCGTAAACGTGATTCCTCCGGCTGTTACGTTCACTGTAGTCGCCGGATTGCTTGCCATCGCGGTTGGGCTGGAGGTGATCGCTTGGGCGCCACTTCTTTTGGAAACCGCGGCCAACGTGGGAAGCGATTCGCCAGGAAAATCGGCGTTTTTCCAAGCCGCGTCCCAATCACTGGTCGGGGCAACCGCGCCACGAAAGCTCAAGCCTGCGTCGACGACTCGCGCGTCGCGTGCCAGTTCAAACGTAGGAACGGCATAGTTGGCCTCCAGGTAGATGCCTGCGAAATGCAATCCTACGACCTCGCCGGAATCGATGTCGACCACCATCGAGCCAGAACACCCGCCCAGTGTCGAGGCGTCGTGCGTCATGGCGCGAACCGTATGGTTGAAGCTGCCGATCGGCTGGACCTCACGAGCTTTTCCCGGTTGCAGCCGTTTAATATTGAAGACTCCACCGTAGATCTTGTTTTGCAGATCAAGATCGTTCCGGTCGTCCTGGGCGGGGTACCCGATCACCGCGATGTTATGTCCAACAATGTCTTCGGGCGAGACGACCGCCAGAGGGAGTGGTGCGTGATGTTCCTGCAAACCGACAACCCGCAGCAGCGCCATATCCCAGTAGGGGTGAATCATCACCACTTCTTGGACGGCCAGGTCGGGCAGATCTTCTTCTTGAAACAACTCTTTACGAAAGTTGATGGCGGAAGAGCGGTGCGGCTTGAACTTCAGATTCCTAACGCCGAGCCCCATCGTAAAGATCTCGGCCACGTGACGATTGGTCATGATCAGGTCTTTGCCGACCACGAACCCCGTGCCGCCATAGGGGACCAGAAGGTCGCCTGGCAGTTCGATTCGCCCAACCGAAGGAATCAGCTTCGAGAGGCGATTCTTCACGTCCTGGTCATCCAGTACTCCTTTCCAGTCCTTGGGAACTTCCTGATAGGTATCACGCATGATGTTGATCGCTGGTCGTTTCGTTTTGTGGACGATCGCTTCCAGCGCATCAGCCTGCGCTACTTCCAGAACGCGCCCCGATTCGAGATTCTCGAGCCCCCTGGCCGTCGACTCCTGAACACGATCGGAAGGCCCCATCGCCTCTAAAGAGCTTTGTTCCGGAAGATCCAATCCCTCAGGGGCAATTTGCGGGAGATAAGCTTGAAGTCGTCGACTTCGCTCTTCGAGATTCAACATCGGGTCTATCCTTGGCAGTCAAGCGTGTAACTGGGGCGACGGCGATATGCATCGACGCCATGGTTGTACCAGATGTTGAAATGCCATGCTAATTAATTCTTGTCATCGATTTCATAACACCGATAGTAGTTTTCTTAACATGCTATCGATTGTAATCATGCCTACCACAGGCTACATTGATCGCGGTAGTTATTTCAGACCAGGCAGTGACGGAAAGACCCCATCATGAACGCACCTCGGCAAGGTTTCGCGAAACACTTTTACGAACAAATCGACCGGACCGCCAAGCGTTACGCAGAGCGCAAACCAGAACAGGAAAAGGTCCTGTCCGAGATTCGAGTGGGGAAGAACGTCGACGTTAACCTGCCTGATTCCATTCGCAAACGCGTCGGTCAGCTACGAATTCCTCTTGAACTCGATCTGCCGGCAGATGCTGCCCCCTCCTGGGCTCCTATGTCCACGATTCCCAGCGGTCCCGCCGAAATTTCCGAACTTAACCTGGGCCCCGTGCCGGATAATATCCGCTCGATCGCGGAAGAACGTGTCCTGGGAACCAACAACCTGATGCCGATCGCTTACCTAATCCGCGGCAGCCAGGTCTCGCGTTCGGTGGGACGCGTCGTGATTCGCAACCGCTTTGGTCAGCGCGTTGGATTTGGGACTGGCTTCCTTGTTTCGCCTAATCTGCTGTTGACCAACAATCACGTTTTGCCGGATGAAACATTTGCCGAAAAGAGTGTGGTCGAATTTGATTTCGCGGCGAACTTTGCCGGAATGCTGCTTCCCTCGATCGAGTTCTCCCTCGCACCAACGCGTTTCTTTTTCACCAGCGAGCTGTTCGACTTTACCTTGGTTGCCGTCCAACAAAACGACTCCTCGCAGCGCGACCCCCGAGAGTTTGGTTGGATCAAGTTGCACGAAAGTGATCCTGACCGCATGGTGGTCAAAGGGGAGTTCGTGTCGATCATTCAACACCCCAATGGCGAATCGAAGCAGATTGCCCTGCGAGACAATCAGGTCATCGACATCTTCGACAATTTCCTCCATTACGAAACCGACACCGCCCCAGGCTCTTCCGGGGCCCCGGTCTACAATGATCAGTGGGAATTGGTGGCGCTGCATCACTCCGGCGTTCCCGAGCGCGATGAGGATGGAGATATCCTGGCGGTCAATGGCCAGAAGTGGACCGAGTCGATGGGGGATCACCGCATCAAGTGGGTTTCCAACGAGGGGATTCTGGTCGACCGCATCGTCCGTGAAATCAAGAACGCCTCGTTCAGCGGCGAGAAAGCGAAGCTCCGGGACGAACTTCTCAATCTGTCGCCGGACACACATCCCACGGAATCCGAACCAAGTCGCGTTTCCCCACCACCGGTCGACGTTTCGCGGGTGGTGTCATCGGTTACCCCTGCGATCTCGCAGGTAACCAGCGGTCTGGCGACGACGATGACCATTCCGTTGAGTGTCACGATTTCGCTCGGTGGCCTGGCAGCGTCCCTTACGTCGACGCCGCCTTCGTCCGCGGCAGCGTCATCGACAACAACATCGGTTACGGATGACCGCTCTTCGCAAGATCCCGATCTTCAAGCTGCCTTGGCGGAACTGGAGGAAGCCGATACGCGTCCTTACTTCGACGAAGCGGCGGATAGTGCGGATGTCGAAAGCTACTATTCGGGCATCAATCCGGACGATCTTTCCGGACCGGAACTCTTTGAAAAGCTTTTTCAGCTGCTTGAGAAAACACACGCCAGCAAGCTCAGCTACAAGCCCAGCGTCCATCTATACCCGTGGATCGATCTGCACGAGGATGGCCAGCTTCGCAGCATTTACTCAGGCAAGAAGTTTAGTGCCGAAGAATTCATCCGCGAAGACTTTCGCATCATGCAGCTTCGCTCGATTCGCCTCCGCGAGATGCTTGCCCGCGAAGGGTCTTTCGATGCCGAGTCGATGCACGAAGCAGCAGAAGCGCTCGAGGCTTCGCTTCCCTTCAATTGTGAGCATTCGGTGCCCCAGTCATGGTTCTTAAAACGGCAGCCGATGCGCGGGGATCTGCACCATCTGTTTGCCTGTGAGGTGGGTTGCAATAGCTTTCGTGGCAACACGCCCTATTTCGACTTCTCCGATTTCGAGGAAACGGTTCGCGATTCCTGCGGAAAGAGCGTCGAAGATCGTTTTGAGCCGGCCAGCGGCAAGGGAGCGGTCGCCCGGGCGATGCTCTACTTCCTGGTGCGGTACCCAGATAAACTAGCCAGCGGCTTGGCCAAGAAGCAGCGCGACCGAATCGAAACGCTCCGCGACTGGCACCGAAAGTTCCCTGTCGATCGCTACGAACAACACCGCAATCAGGCCATCTTCCAGAAGCAGGGAAACCGAAACCCATTCATCGATCACCCCGACTGGGCGGACAAGGTTAGTTTCGATGAGGTCTCTGCCTGATTGACCCTGTGCGAGAACGTAAATGGGATTCCGTTATCTATTCGCCCCTGCATCGGGCACGGGGTACTTTGTACCTACGAAGTAGCGGCTTGCCCCCTTTTTAGGATGTTCTCCAGGTATTTGCTCACGTTGTGATCGGAGATGCTAGGGAATAGCCCTGCGTATCCGGAAGACGAGGATTCATAAAAGAACTTCTCGGCAAGGAGTCTTCGCCAAGTCAACTCCTCGGTTTCGCTTGTTGTTTCCATTTCTGATGAACTTGAACCCTCTCGCCCTAAATGGATCAATTCTCCCACGTGCACGTATCCAGGCGGGATCCGTGGAACGATGTCGTCCTTGTGCACGAAACGAAAGAACCTGCCTGCGGTTCGCTCATTCATATACTGTTGAAAATCAGGGTAACCCACCGCTGGCTGACCAAAGGTATAGACTTCCGCTATCTCGAACATCTCCTCATTAACCCACTCCGCGGCAGCGATCGTTGCAAGAGCACCACCGATCCCATGACCGGTCAGTACCAGCTTTCCCCCTTGTATTCCCAGTTTTTGCATGTGTCTTTCCAGGTATTCCCTGATGTTTTTAAACTCATGAAACATGCCACTATTTACTCTACCGTACTCAGTCTTTTCATAGTTTCGATCAACGACACTGAGCCAGTCACGAATCTCCTGGGTCCCGCTGAATACGACGACTATCACGTTCCTGGCGACAGTCAGAAGGCACTTGGTGCGACTCGATGTAATGACATAGTACGTTCCCCAACGCCAGCGTCTATCACACACCTCATGAATGTGTTCGGTTTCTCCATACGCTAAATGACACATCGCGCAGGTGCTAAGCGCCAAATCCCACGAGAACCCGCTCTCCAAGAATGAATCCAATCGAAACCCGTCGTAAGCACGTTCCACAATCGCCTGATCACGATCGCTGGAATCGGACGACTTGCCTGTCGGGTCCTCGCGGATCGTGCTCAGATCTATTTCGACCGTTTCTCGATCGTCCAGCTTCATATCGACGGTGTCATGGGCGCTGGAAGGGGGCGGCTCGACGTCGATGCCAAGCTGCTCGGCAAACGCCCGAAGATCCTCGTTTTGCGGTTGGTTCCGGCAAAGTTCTTCGACATATTCGACGATGCGTCCTTGATGATTCCACCGTTTCACCAATTCGCGCGTCGCGGCCTCCAAATTCAGTTGTCGCATATGCTCAAAGGCTATATCATCCGGAGATGAACTCTGGGAATGGCTCACCTCCTCAGATGACTTTCCCCGAAGTACGATCTCTTGCAGGCGTTCCAATTCTGAAGAATTCAAGACACGGGGCCGGGTCTCATTGGCCGCATGAATCATTGGTCCCAGGATTGCTTCCTGGCCCGTGAAAAAGCGTGCCTGCAAACGGTTTCCCTGTTCTGGGCTTTCCTTGGAGACCAGGCCGACAACGTGAAACTTGCCTTCCCGCATCAGAAGGATGGGAGCCCCCAAGACTCCTTCGAGATTTAAACCTTCGCGCTGCAAATCTTCGATATCGATGCGATGCAAGGTCAGCTCACCGTCATCATCACGAACTGGGATGATGACAAATTCGTCGGAGGGGTAAATCCGTTCAAAATCGAGATTCGAAACGGGCAAATAGCGAGGAATTGAATAGCCGTACTCCGCGGCAATGATCCAAAACCCCTCTGAATGAATTTGGGTCGCCGCCAGTGCAGCCCATCTTCCATAGGCCGAACTCAACGAGACCCCCTTCAGCGAATCGCTGATAGCGAGAAAATTGGGGGTCAGCCAAGAGGCGGAAGAAATCGCAACGCCTGTCACCGATCCCCACTCGCGAGAAGCACTCGTGGACGCACTGCAGAGCGAATCGGCGAAGTCCGGTGGGGTCTCCACGGTTTTCTCGATCAATTCAACGTACGATTTTCCTTTTCCTGGTTGCCAGAGCTGCGTGGGAACTTCTTCACGTGTCGTGTCGGCGGATTCTAAACCGTCGTCGGAATCACCGTTCGACTCTGGCAACGAGACAACCGGGATGGCCAATTGCCGGGCCACACGCAATGCGCGATCGACCTCTTCACCACCCCCAATCACTACCAGAACGTCGCAATACTGTTGAATTTCGAGCTCAGCGACCTCGAAGGAACGCCCGTGTGTCGTTCTGTCTTCGACTTCCACCTTGCCAGGCTGTGGAAGTTCAGCAAGTTGTCGAATACTATCATCCAGTCGATCCATTTCCTGCAGTAGAGAAGGCATAGACCCGTCTAGAATTGTCAATTCGACGATCTTGGCAACCACCCACGGCAGTGTTTCGTCTGCCGAACCGGACATCAGGAGACCTCTTTTCTCCAGAATGCCCGACAACGTCTTGACGTCATAGTTTTCAAGAATAGCGGATTCAATCTGTCCTCGAATCTCTCGCGGATACTGAGACATCGACCGAGCTAATTCTCGCAAACGCGACTCTTGCCGGTTAATCAATGGGTGGTCAGGATGGGAAAAAATCACCTTGCCGAAGCGATCTGCGGCCAAGTAGCCGATATACGCTTCATAACCTGCTGTTGAGCTATCGATAGTGGAGATAACAAGCTTGTGACCTCGGCGGCAGAGTTCTTCTCCGATTTCCCGGCAGTCCAAGTCCAAGCGACCAAACGAAGGGCCTGGAGTTATTGATCCGACAATCCGCACGTGCAGGCTGCGCGGGGCGTGGTCGCTGCTCTCTTCTTCCTGGAATTCAAAAAGCTCGATGGCCTTGTCGCCGTTCACGGCTGCGGCAAGTTGCAGCGATTTCGGGTTGAAGGCGACTGCCCCGTAAGGAGAATCACTTGGCTCGAACGAATGGGTGAAAATGACTTTCCAGTCCGAAGTAGAACGTACTGCGATGGTGCCTTCATGCCCGCGTGAGGCCAGCAGCGAACCGTCCATGGAACAGCTGACTCCGGTAATCTTTTGTTCGTGCGCCTTGATGGCAGGCACAATCTGATCGCGCGTCTTCGGATCCCAGATCGATACTTCGCCGTTACTGCCTCCGGCGACCAATACGACTTGACGCCCATGAAAATTGGTCAGTACAGCCAATGAGGTGGCATCGACGTTGAGAATCGCCTCCGGAGACAGGTTGAGCTGATTGGTCGTAAAGATGACGATTTCCTTCCTGGAGGCCACCGCCAGGGTTGTTTCGTCCAGCCACTGCATGGCTCGCACGGGCCCTTCGTAAATCGAAGCAAGAAAGTTCAACGACCAATTGGACGTGTTCCAAAGTCGAACCGTTCCTCCAGCTGTGCCGGTTGCCAGTAGGTTTCCGCCTGGCGACCATGCCACGGAGGTCACATCAGAATGATGTCCCATCAGCGTCCAGACCTCGACCATCTCGTCCGAATAGATCCGTGCCACTCGATTGTAATAGGCCAGGGCAAGTCGCTTACCGTCGGGAGACCACACCGCCTGGTTGACCCCAGAGGAACTGACTTGATGAGGAGGGCTGACCCCTTCTTGGCCTGGCAGGTCGACATCCCACAGCGTTAACTTGCCATCCACCGAAGGAATCGCCAGACGACGACCATCGGGGGACCAGCTGAAACGAAAGCAGGGTGCCGTACCTTGATAGATTTCGGGGGTCGACGAGGAAACGATCTCTCGGACGGTATCCTTGGGAGCGTCGACTTTCAGTCGGCCTGAGTGATCGGGATCTAGCCGAAGTATGCTTGCCAGAACTTGTGCGATGGGGTCTCCTTGCGAATGATCGCTCAGTTGAATCGGTCCCTCGGCAGTACGAAACTGAGCTAAGAAACCTCGCAGCCGTCCCAAGTTCGCTTCGACGTACTCCGAAGTTCTCTCCACAATTTCACGACGTAGATAGTGAGGCACGCCTTCGAGTAGCTGCTCGCGAATTCCCGGGTGAAAGTCGTAGATAATCTGTTCGGGATCGTCCGACGTCGAACCAGCCATCGGGCGCAACAGCCCGCTGAGCCAAATCTCCGCTTCCACCACGGGGCCTTTGACCTTCGGCATATAGACGCTTTCCAGGATCCGCACCAAAGGGAGACATATCGCCGGAGCCGCTGCCAGAAGCTTGACCAACTGCTTTGCCTCTGGCGAAGCATAATGCCGAAACGATGCCAGGGAACGTTGGGCCTGCCCCTCTCTGTCACTCTCGCTGGACTTCGATGAACGCTGGGGAGCCATCAGACCATGGCATATTTTCGACTCTCGGCGTCGGCCGGCCAGGAATTCGGCAAGGCTTGTCAACGAGTCCTCATCGAAAATCGACCCAATAGGAATCACGGCCTCCAGCGTTTCGGGCTCCTGCCTGGGACCTTTCCGCAAGAGATCACGTAATCGATCGGTTGTTCTCTCCGCCACGCGGTAAGAGCGATTGGCCCCCAAAAACTTGGAGGACCAGGTAAGGCGCCTGGCTCCGCGATCTAGCGTAGTGCGATCCCAAAGATGTTCGGGCAGAACCTGCGCAATGGCAACCGTGGCGTCTTGAGCCCAGCAATTCAACTGATCGATCCAAGCCTTATCGTGCCAGGCCGGCGACACGCAGTCGGAAAGAATTAAATAAAGCAACGGTGCATGAGGATCAAGTCGATCCAAAACCACTTGCTTGGGCTCGCGATCTCCGATTGACCCTGGATGAAGTAGAAGAGGACGCCCGTTCTTATAGACGAGGCAAGCATCGGTGATCCGGCGAAATGCCCCGCATGCATGAAAGAGGCGACGAAGTTCGGCCATGACGCTTCGCCACATATCCATCGAGGTCCCATGATCCAGTACCAACGCCAAATCGAGTTGACGCTCGGACATGGGCAACTCAACCAGTTCCCATATTTTCTCGTCGGCAATCCGTGCGACGGTGGCATCCAAATCCAAAACCGTACGACTGCGCGACGGACCTCGTTCCAGAATCGGACGCAGCGCCTTGAGGATTCCACGCTCGTTTTGAAGCGGTTTCGGCGCGGGAAGTCGCACAGGCGTCATTCCGGAAGTGGAGTCCTCCAGTGGGCCCCTGGCATAGAGATTAATCCTCTTCCGCTCAGTCCTTCCCGGACCTTTCTGATGCTTCGAAGTACCACCCGAGCGAGGCGGCGGCAACTGCGTTATGCTGTCGGTATCGGATGGGGATTTTTCCTTCTCTGTTTCAGGCTTCAACGCAAAGAGTTCTGAAGGCGAGAACTGAGCCGCCAGCCACATCACATCGAGCAAGTCCCAACTGGTGACTTCCCAGCCTTGCGTTTCCGCAAAGTCAGCCAGGTTCCGCAGGAAGATTTCTTCATTGCTCGGTGTGTTCGTGGCGGAAGTATCGGTCATTGATTGAGCCCGCGAAATACAAGGTCTTGTAAAGCCTTCCGCTCCGCAGCGTCTTCAGGAGGGTTGGCTCCGCCGAATATCAGATACAGCATGTTCAACAGTTGATCCGTTGCCATCACCTTCCCTTTACTACGCAGTTGAATGAACTCATCGACCAATGACTTCAATGGTTCATCTTTGCCGCTTAGGCAATCGCCCAAATGCGCCTCGGCGATTTTAATCAACCGGTCTCTATCCGGTTCCCGAATATCCAGTCGCAAACAGCGTCGATGCAAAGCGAGGGGAAGGTCGCGTTCGCCGTTACTTGTCATCACGATAATGGGCATCGATTGGCAACGTATCAGCCCTTTGGTCACATTGATGTGTTCCTCCGACTCGACGTCGGCAACTTTCACGGGAACCGTCTCCTGCTCTTTCGCCATCCGGGCTAACTCAGGAATCTCGTACGTCCCTTCTTCCAAGACGTGAAGCAGGTCGTTGGGAAGATCGATGTCGGCTTTATCAATTTCGTCGATCAGCAGTACGCGAGGCCGGGGAGACGCCAGCGCCGTGCCGAGCCAGCGAAGTTGTACGTAATTACTGATTTCTCGCGATCGTTTTTGGCTGTCCTCATCGGGAAGATTGACGTCGCGCAGCCGGGCGACGGCGTCATAGCTATACATCCCTTCGCTCAGCGTCGAACGAGAATTGATCGGCCATTTCAACAAGGGCTCTAATTTCAATTCTTTCGCGATCGCGTAGGCCAAAGAAGACTTTCCGCATCCTGGAGGCCCCGTAACCAAAATCGGACGCCGCAAGTGAAGAGCGGCGTTCACGATGCGAATCTCGTCTGGCGAAGGTAAATACTTTTCGCCTCGATTCGTCTGTCCACTACGCCACGGCGGAACCTTTCCCTCGAGAGCTTTTAGTCCGTCATGCGGTTCTTGGGGAGTCCCACGAAATACTTGCCACTGGTTCATTATCTAGCTCCACCGAAGGATTCTCTTTCAGGTAAGAAATATTCGCCGTTCTCGAAGAACAACGTCAGGTTCTGCCCGAGGTGGGCGATATCGCTCTTTCCCTCGACACGCAGTTGACGTACTTGTTCGGGTAAATCGAACAACGACTGTTGCAACCATAACAGCACCTTTTGCCGCAACTCGGCAGTCACATCGCCGCTTCTTGCTCCTATGATGATGGGCACGCCAGCGGCAACCGCGGCAAAGATTCCGGCCATTTCATGTTCGTTCAACTGGGATGGGAGGGGTCTATCAAAAACCATGCATGCCAGGTGTTGGTCTGACTCATATTGATTGAACAACTCGCCAATCGACTTCTCCTCAACGAGATGAACGACGGCCGCGGTAAACTGACCATCCTTCACCAGCGATTGCCCGGCATTGTTGTTGGCGACCAACTGATCCCATCGATCCCTGACTCGCTCGATCGAATCGGCATTGCATTCCAACGAACGAATCACGACCGGGTTCTCGACGCCGATCTTACTGTTGACGAATCGATTAAAGGGAATCTCGAATTGGTCGACTGGCCGCTGAAACGACTCAAGACTCACGAAGAATTCAAAAGTCAAATCGCGCAATGGAACGCCCAGTTTACTTGCGCTATCACGAACCATGCGTAGATAGTTAGGAAAGTTACAGTCTTCCCAGTGCGTGTCGGGATGGTCCGCCCCGAGTTCCTCGTAGTCGTCCAGTTCCCGATCGTACAGCCAGGAACGTGGCATCCATACGATTTGAGCCGGCGTCGAACGCTCCGATTCTTTCAGTTCCACCAAGATAAAGAACCGCCGCTTGCAGGCCTGAATGTTTTGTTCATCGCGAGGGAATTCGAGCGTCCAGTTCAACCTTTGGACCGTTTCATTCCACCACTGTTCCAGTTGTTGCTGCTGAGGCGTTTCCAAGTCCTTCCGAATGAGCCTGCAAAACGTGGTTAACGGAGTGCTTCGGGTCGCCAACGCCTGTGCTCGTACGATTTCATAGCAAACGACGGGAATCGTGCGGCGAGCTTTAGCCAAAGAGACGTTAAAGTAAGACCCTATTGCACGCCGCAAACAGTCGGCGGCCTTCTGCTCTTGGATATGATCCTTCAGCAGTTGATACAGCGAGACGGAGGCCTTCCCTTCGGCCCCCAGTACCTGCTCGACAACTCGCCGGCACTCTTCCTCTTGATCGCAATCGACGGCCACCACCAGGCACAGCAAACGGGCCCAGTGTTCACTACTTGCCCTTTCGACGAGCAATCGAATCGCTGCCTGCGGATTGGTTTCATCAGCTGCGATCACGGACAGAAACTGTCCCAACGATTCAAGCAACTGATCTAGCTTTTCACGAGTGACGTGGCTGACTAAAAACTCTTCCAATTGCTGCTCTTGAACGAGGGTCAGTTCCCCGAGACGCGTGTTTTGGCACCAGTCCGACAAGTCCGTATTCCCGGGACAATCCGCACGCATGGCCCTCAGCATCGGGCGTAGCCAGCCGCTGTCCACAGCGATTTCCCTAAGCTCTGCTACAATCGCTTTCAAACCTTGATTGGTGTCGAGGATTTGCCCCAAGTGGATGCCTAGGTGCGTACTTAAACACCGTGTGAGACTACTTTTCGAGCCACCAAATGCGGAGAGAATCGCCGCGTCGAGGGAAATCTTTTGTTGCTCATTCATTCGCGTTTCGTACCCAGAAGACAAGCTGTTCATCTCTTTCAGTTCAGCAACAACACAACTCGGCTACTTGATCTGGTCCAGCTTATTACGAGACACCAGCAACTCTCGAACCGCCGCGATCGGAATTCCCTGATTGTAAAGCATCTCCTTGTCCGCTGGCCAATCCTTGGCACCTGCTTGATGAATCCCGATGAGTTCCAGTTTGGCGTTAAATAACGGGGCACCGGAGGACCCTGGCAGCGCATTGACGCTATGCATGATGCGTGTCTTGTTTCGATCGATACCGGTGACGCCTGGTTTGTTCGAGTCCATTTGAAGTGACTCGCCGTTGGGATATTGAAATACGTGAATCCAGGCGTCCTGCGGGTCGAAATCGTCGGCGAACGTTGCTGCGGGATCGGCGGGGAAGGGGCAGTAGCCACGGTCTTCGCCACCAGCAACTTCATGATCCAGAATCTTCTGCGAACCGGGACTGCCGTCGATCCGCAGAAGGGCATAATCGAGGTGATCTGAGGGACGCTCGATCTGGCAGTTCTCAGTCAGCGTTTTCAGTTGCAGGTCCGCTTCATCATAAGGACTCGAATCGATGAGCCACGAATCGTTGTTCACAAGGGAAAACTTCTTACCTTGAAAATTCGCCCTATTGACCATTTTGGGATGTTCATCAAAGAGAACTCGAACCTTGTCGCGTTTGGCACCTCGTGTTTCGTTGATAACGTCGTGCATCACATGATAGTTCGTGATCACGGTTTCATTGCCAACCAACAGCCCCGAGCCCATGACGTCACCATCACTCGTGGGTACCTCAATACGGCAGACCTGGCTTAAAAGTTTTCCCCAGCGGAGATAAAACTCGACCGGATCAGTAAAGCCTCGCTTGGGATCCAACAAACGCTGCAGCGAGTCGTCGTCCGGGGCCCGCTTTCCCTGCGAACCTGGGGGTCGGTTCACAATATTATGTTTCCAGGCAACGTCTAAGAGATTCTTGTTATTGGGAGCTTTCTCAAGCATCGCCAATACAATCGAATCGACATCAAAATTGCAATTGTAGTTATGCAGCAAATTAAAAAGCGTATCGGCAGCGCCATTACCGTGATCATGATTCTGGAGTTGATCGTTGAGCTTATAACTCAAGACGTGCCCGATCTGGACAATGCTACCGGCTGAGTTAATTGCCTTTTGGATCTCGCCTAGCTGTGGTCCTGTGTAATGCTGAGACATGAAAGCAACACCCATTTGCTGCAAGAACTTACGTTGACACACCCGCTGCTACCAGGGAGCTAAATCCAGCCTGGCGCCCGACAGAAAAGACAGTGATAACGGACCAGTAACGCACAATCAAATAGAACTCGCGCTGGGTCTATCAGAAAACAAAGAATTCCCAATCTCCATGAGGGACCGTAGTAGCGTAATAGTTATCAAACGCCTTACTGCCGCACAATCTCCGAGGTTCAATAGCTGCCTGGGAGTTGGTTACGAGATCAGTACCTGCATGCTTCTGAGGTCATCACGGTGAGAACTTCACGAAACAATAGGTAACAATAGGTATTGTCTTGCATTATGCGCAACAGTTTTTGTCGCAGTCCAGTCGCGACAACTCCCAATCACTACCCGGTGAGACCGCAGCGCAAATGCCGAAACAAACGCAGCCGCAATTGCTTCAACCGTTCTTCCGCCAGGAACTCCTTCCCACGGCGTAAGGAGTCGGATACGGAGAGCGCGTACAGGTTTGCAGCACCCAGAAGCCCAAGTTATCATTCTAGTACTCTCCCTTAACCCAATTCCCACCCGACGAGCGACCTTCTCATGCTGCGATTCCTACTTATTGGCGCCCTGACATTGGCCAGCTGCGCTGCATTGACGTCGTCAATCTATGCGGCCGACACTCCGCCTAACATCGTCGTCATCTTCATCGACGACATGGGCTATGCCGATATCGGCCCATTCGGGGCCAAGGCCTACAAGACTCCCAATCTCGATAAGATGGCGGCCGAAGGTAGGACGTTTACTGACTTCTACGTCACCCAGGCAGTCTGTTCCGCTTCGCGCGCGGGGCTGATGACGGGGTGTTATAACGTTCGGGTTGGTATTCAGGGGGCATTGGGGCCGAACTCCAAGATTGGGATCAACCCGGAGGAGATGACCCTGGCCGAACTTTGCAAGGAGAAAGGTTACGCCACGGCGTGCTTCGGCAAGTGGCACCTGGGGGACAAAGCCCCCTTCCTGCCGCTGCAAAATGGGTTCGATGAATACTTCGGGCTGCCTTACTCGAACGACATGTGGCCTTACCATCCTGGCGTGCGGCATCTTTCGGAAGAAGATCGCCTGAAGCGTTGGCCGCACCTTCCGCTGTACGACGGAAACAAGGTCGTCAATCCGAAGGTCGATGGCAAAGCCCAAGAGCAGTTGACCACGCAGTACACCGAGCACGCCGTCGCATTTATCGACAAGAACAAGGACAAGCCGTTCTTTCTGTATGTGCCGCACAGCATGGTGCACGTGCCGCTGTACGTTTCCGACAAGTTCAAAGGGAAGTCAGGGGCCGGGTTGTTTGGAGACGTCGTCATGGAGGTCGATTGGTCGGTCGGTCAAATTCTGGAAGCGCTCAAGCGAAACAAGATCGACGACAACACGCTGGTGATCTTCACCTCCGACAATGGACCTTGGCTCTCGTATGGCGATCACGCGGGCAGCGCCGGGCCGCTGCGAGAAGGGAAGGGGACCATGTGGGAAGGGGGCTGCCGCGAGCCGACCATCATGCGTTGGCCAGGCCACATTCCGGCTGGCACGTACTGTAACACCCCAGCGATGACGATCGACATCTTCCCGACCGTGGCCAAGTTGATCGGAGCCGAACTGCCTGAGAAGCCGATCGATGGCAAGGACATCTGGCCCCTGATGGCCGGCACGGAAGGAGCCCAGTCGCCGCACGAGGCGTACTACTTCTATTATGGAACCGGCTTGAAAGCGGTCCGCAGCGGCAAGTGGAAGCTCGTCTTCCCGCACGAGTATCGCACCATGGCAGGCAAGCCAGGGGGCACCGGCGGTATCCCGGCCAATTACTCCAGCGCGACCACGCCACTGGCCTTGTTCGACCTGGAGTCGGACGTTGGCGAGCAGAACAACGTCCTGGAAGAGCATCCGGACGTTGTGCAGCGACTCCAAAAACTGGCCGATGGCATCCGCGAAAAGCTGGGGGACTCACACCAGAAGGTGAAAGGGAAAGAGAATCGCCCCCCAGGCCGCATTTAGCCTGACGCTTCGTTTACTTCCGGCTCTGACGACGTCGATCCGCTTCTTTCAGCAGGATCTTTCGCAGACGGATGTGATTCGGAGTGACCTCGACCAACTCGTCGTCCTCGATGTACTCGAGGGCGACTTCCAGGCTCATGTCTCTGGGCGGACGAAGCACGATGTTTTCGTCCGAGCCTGAGGCCCGCATGTTGGTCAGCTTCTTTTCCTTCGTGGGGTTCACGGTCAGGTCGTCGCTACGCGAGTTCTCGCCGACGATCATCCCTTCGTACACTTCGTCGCCGTGACGCACGAACATGTCCGAGCGTTCCTGCAAGGCAAACAGAGCGAAGCCAACCGCCTTGCCGGAAACCATGGAGATCATCGCTCCGTTGGCTCGACGTGGCACGTCGCCGGAGACGGGTCGGTATGATTCAAAGCGGTGATTGACGATCGCTTCCCCTTGCGTCGCGTTGAGCAGTTTGGTTCGCAAACCGATCAAACCACGCGAGGGAATCGTGAAGATCACCTGGCTGTAGTCGCCGCGCGGCTGCATTTCGACCAGCTCGCCGCGACGTTCGCCCACCAGTTCCATGACGGGGCCCATCTTTTCCGATGGCACCTCGATCACCAGTTGTTCGTACGGCTCTTCCTTCACGCCGTTGTTGTCACGCATGATCACCTGAGGCTTCCCAACCGCCAGTTCGTATCCTTCGCGGCGCATCGTTTCGATGAGCACGGCCAGGTGCAGCACGCCGCGGCCGCTGACCAGGAAACTGTCGCCTGACTCGCCTGGGCGAACTCGCAGCGCGACGTTGCGTTCCAGTTCCTTCTCCAGGCGATCTCGCAGGTTACGCGAGGTGACGTACTTGCCGTCTTTTCCAAGCAGTGGAGATGTATTGATGGTAAACATCATCTCGAGCGTCGGAGCGTCGACCGCCACGCGCGGCAGTGGGGTCGGCTTGTCGACGGCACAGATCGTGTCGCCGATGTCGATATCTTCCAGGCCGGTCACGGCGATGATGTCACCGGCGCCGGCTTCTTCCACTTCGACGCGGCCGAGGTTTTGAAATTCATGCAAGGCCACGACTCTTCCGCGCTCGAAGGTATCGTCCGCCTTCGAGATCATGACCGACTGCCCCTTCTTGATCTTGCCTGACTTGATGCGGCCGATCGCGATTCGCCCGGTATATTCGGACCAGTCGAGCGTCGTGACGCGCATCTGCAGCGGTTCATCCGGGTTCACGTCGGGACCGGGAATGTGTTTCAGCACGAGGTCCAACAGTGGACGCATATCCCCTTCGCGAACTTCCGGATCGGGGGACGCGAAGCCCGCTTTGGCACTGGCGAACAGGTAAGGGAACTCGGCAATGTCGTCGGTGGCGCCCAGCGAAAGGAACAGGTCGAGCACTTCGTCGACCACTTCATGCGGACGGGCATCGGGCTTGTCGATCTTGTTGATCAGCACGATCGGCTTCAGTCCGCATTCCAATGCCTTGGAAAGCACGAACCGAGTCTGCGGCATGGGGCCTTCGGCCGCGTCCACCAGCACGACGGCACCGTCGGCCATGCTCAACACGCGTTCGACTTCACCACCGAAGTCCGCGTGCCCAGGCGTATCGACGATATTGATCTTCACCCCTTCATAGGGCAGGGCGATGTTCTTCGCCAAGATCGTGATACCGCGTTCCTTTTCCAGGTCGTTCGAGTCGAGAATTCGCTCGCTCGAAAGCTGGCTTGCCCGGAACTGGCCGCTCTGGTGCAGCAGGCAGTCCACCAAGGTCGTTTTGCCATGGTCAACGTGGGCAATGATGACAATGTTTCGTAGGTCGTCGCGTCGCATACTGATTTGTGCTTATTAAGGCAGGCCTAATCTTCCCGTCCAAGAACCGGAAATCCTATCAGATTCACCTGATTTTGGGGTAGGGGACCCGCCCTTACATTCGCAAATCCGCAGGAAAGGGGGAGGGAATTCTCAAAACGATAACCCCCTGAACCCCGCATTTCGCCACAAGGGACCCCATCCGGGGAGGTCCCTGCGATCCGCGGCTGGGCAGAAATGGCATGTCCTGGCTGAAAATAGGTCCGACAATTGCACTATGATCGGTCCAACCACCGATCCATTTCCCGTCACTAACATTCAGGTCACCCTCCGATGAAAACCTTTCGCTGCCAATGCGGACATAAGTTGTTCTTTGGAAGCTCCCACTGCGTCTCCTGCAAAGAAACCGTCGGCATGTGTCCGACGTGCCGAGAGGTGACCGCTTTGAAATCGCTCGGGGATGACGCCTGGCAGTGTAGCAACCAGGCATGCGGGCAGAAGCTGAAACTTTGCCAGAATCGCATCGATTACGAGGCCTGCAATTGCACGGTGGCCAGCGAAGTAGAGGATCAGGCATTTTGCACCTACTGTCGACTGAACCAGGTGATCCCTGATCTGTCGATCGAAGGCAACCTGGTGAAGTGGCGCCGCCTGGAAGCCGCCAAACGGCGCGTGCTCTATGGGGTCGAAACGATCGGGCTTCCGATCGGCGATCCGAGCCGCAATGATTTCCTGCCCCTCAAGTTCGAGTTCAAAGAAGACGATACTCAGCCGGTTTCCACCGGGCATGCGTGCGGACTGATCACCATCAATTTGAAGGAAGCCGACAGCGTCAAGCGCGAACAAACGCGCGTCGAGTTCGGCGAACCCCAACGAACGCTAATCGGGCATTTCCGCCACGAACTTGGGCACTATTACTGGGACATGCTCGTCGAGCCGTCGAAATTGGAGGCCTTTCGCCAGTTATTCGGCAACGAAGAGAATCCCACGTATCCTGAAGCTCAGTCGGCATACTACGCCAACGGTCCAAAACCTAATTGGCAGTCGCAGTTCATATCCGCCTACGCCAGCATGCATCCGTGGGAAGACTTCGCCGAGAGCTTTGCGGCCTACCTGGACATGACCTCGATTGTCTGCACGGCTCAGGCCTTTCCGCGGATCAACGCCGACGTCCCGCCCGACGACTTCGATGCCTGGCTGAAAGCGTATCGCGAAATCGGCGTCATGGCCAACGAGTTCAACCGCGACATTGGCCTGCTGGATCTCGTGCCGGAAGTCTTCAACAAGCCAGTGATCGAAAAGCTGCGATTCATGCACGACTTGAAGGATATCCGCGTTCAATCGCCGGAAAGTTCGTCGTCGGCTTGATCTTCTTCTGCTGCATCCTCTTCGGCCCGTCCCGTCTCTTGTACCAGTTTTGGTATTTCATGATCGTCCATCGGCACGAAGCGGAGAGTCTCGCGCGGGGGATCGCAGATGCCGTTCTCGAACTGGACGGCCTGCCAGCGGATGTCGCCGGGGCCATCCATCGTTTCGCCGTCGTTAATGATCGCCCCGCTTTGGACGAGGTAATTCGAGGCGTTCCGCAGAAAGTTCGCGACTTCGTTCACTTCGTAATCGTCGACGACGAAGCAGGCCTCGATATCGGGGATCTCCAGTTGCCAGTTACCAACCGTATCCATTAGCGCCCACGTCTCGTCGATGTTGAACAAGCGAACGTTCGACCAGACATCCAGCGGCAACAGTTCGTTGGCCCAGCCGTAGTTCAAACTGGAACGGAAGTTGTCTTCGTCTAGCAGGACTTCTCCGTTGGGATTGAAGTAGCACAGCGCCCCGTCCAAACTGAGCAGTGCCTGAACGATCTTCATGCTGAATTGCAACTCGGCGGTAGGGTCGTACTCTTCCGGCAGGCACTTGGCATCTTCCCCTTGACCGATGACATAGCTGGTGCGGATGCGAAGAAATGCCTGGTGTCGCTCGACCACCTCGGGGGCTTCTTTCCACGCCCACGACTGCTGCATCGCACGTTCCAGACCTCCGGGGTAGGCGAACGGTCCGAAGTGCCCCATCGACCAGGCTCCAAACACCATGAACTCGGTTTGAGGATCCCCCATGTCATCGGGCCAGACATGATCGACCGTATCCACCGTGACCGTGCCGCCCGATTCTTCGTCGAACATGACCAACGCACTGGGGCCCCCCATCGCCCACTGTTCGCTTTCCTCACGCGTTCCGAGCAACTCGAAGTCGCTCAAAACTAGCGCAACCTCTTCGATCGAGATCGGTCGCTCGAGCAAAACACAAACACCTTGCGTGAAAATTCCCTTGGCCATGGCGTTTGCCCCGGTGAAACACATATTGCGATAATCGATGCGACGCCAAGCATACGCCCACGACCCTAGAACGTCAAACCTCTGAAAGTTTCCGCGATCCTGGGGGCGATGGAAACGAGCTTCCCCCGGGTCAACGCATGCGATACAACGTGGAGAAAATCCAATCAATCATGCCTGGATCCCATCTACCATGGCCAACATCACGGAAATTGCCCCAGATCTGTTTCGCCTATCGGTGTTCGTTCCGCAGTTGAACATGCAGTTCAATCACTTCCTCGTGCAGGACGACGAGCCGCTTTTGTTTCATACCGGGCTGAAGGCCATGTTTCCGGCACTTCAAGAAGCCGTGGCGAAGATCATCGATCCGAAGTCGCTCCGCTACATCGCCTGGAGCCACTTCGAGTCGGACGAATGCGGTGCCCTGAACGAGTGGCTTAAAGTCGCCCCCCATGCCGAGCCGGTCTGTACGCTGGTCGGCAAGCTGGTAAGCGTCGACGATTTCTCCGATCGCCCGGCCCGCGGCATGACGCCGGACGATGTCCTAGAAACGGGCAAGTATCGTTATCGGTTCTATCGGTCTCCTCACATTCCGCACGGCTGGGATGCCGGCGTGTTGTTTGAAGAGACGACCAAAACGCTCTTCTGCTCGGACCTGTTTCATCACTTTGGTGATTGCGCGGCGATCACCAGCGAATCGCTGATCGAGCCAACCCAGCAGGGCATGCAACTGCTTCAGCAAGGACCGCTGGCCGGGTACATGCCGTACACGTCGCAGACCGAAGGAGTTCTTCGCAAACTTGCCGACCTGCAGCCAGAAACGCTGGCCGTCATGCATGGGGCATCGTACCAAGGGGCAGGGGATCAGCTGCTATTGGACCTGGCCAGCGTTATCAAGGCAACGTTTGATCCGTCATAACGAGTCAGCTCACTTTCCGTAATCCATTAAGCTGAAAGTCTGAGCCTGAGTTTGTTTACGGCGGAATCACACGCGTCCATTCATTTCGCTTGTCATCTTTGACAGTCCAACCAGTCTCTGCGTCGAACATGACCAAGGCACCCGCCCACTGCTAGCCTCCTCGCGTGTTTCCAATCATCGAAGTCACTTCAAGCGAACACGAGCCCCACGTCCCCACCTCTGAGCCGCTGGGTAACCCAAAAAACGGACCCGCAACTCGTCGAGGAGACAAGATGAAGCAACTGTCTTTTTAAAATCCAAATTTTTTCGCGTTCACATCAACGAATGGCTATCTCTTGAATTAGTCGACATTTAGGAAAGTCAGACTTTTCGTAAACTACATTCCTGACCTTTGCCATCCTCATTTCCGACAGACAAGACAATTGACCGTGTGGATTTCTTGCTTACGATTCGATTAACACTCCTCAAGAATCACATCTCCTACCTAAATCGATCAACACAAGGAGGTCCTTAACCTCATACCAGATCAATGCCGCAGGTCGAGATATGTTGATGTGTGACGGTGCACTGGTTTCTACGACATGGCAAGTTTCCGTTAAACAGATACACACACGGATGTGTTATTAGTAGGTTACGGGGCTTCGGTCCACGGCGATTGCACCATAACTCACCGTCCCAGCAGGACTTCCATGCGGTAGTCATCGCCCCAGCCGCATTTTAATCGTTTGTTCTTCACGCCGACCTTGGCTGTCTTGTTGTTCTTCAGCAGGCTCAGGCTCGTCCTTCGTAGCAGGCTAAAGTTGGCGTCGGCGTGCCCTTTGCGGATGCGAGATTGATCTTCACCGAACGTCACGTCCAGTTGCCAGTGCAGGCTGTTTTCAATGCCCCAATGACCGCGAACGGCCTCGGCGAAACGCTTGCCGGAAAGGTACTTGCTCAGGATATAGTATCGCACCTCGCTCGTCTCGTTCCCGCCTTGCTTCACGATATTGATCGTCATCCCGATCGCCCTCAAGTTCGACCAACGATCTCGTGTGATGATCTCGTCGTTCACAGGGCAGATATAATAGGAACGCGACTCCTCGCGACCATGCCCTTTCTCGTGCGTTTCGTGACGGTGTACTTTGGCTCGCTTGAAATTGCTTTCCTGCTGCGCGACAAAAAAATCTTCGATCGAATCGTGGAGGGTCGGCTGATTGCGCTTCACGGCCAGGCAATAATCGGCTCCCTGGTCGACGATCTTCTGAGCGATGTCCTGTTGGCAACCTTGAGCGTCAATCGTCACTAAACTGCCGGAAACCTCGACGATTTCAAGCAGTTTGGGAATGGCGGTGATCTCGTTGCTCTTCGCGTCGGTTACTACCTGGCCGAGACTCACATGATTGGCAGTCGCCCAGGCACTGACCATGTGAATGGCCGCCTTGCTGCTGGCCTTGTCGAAACTCCGCCGCAGCGTCTTGCCGTCAATCGCGATGATCTGCCCGTCGGTGATTTCGTGTAAGGCGGTGATCCAAGTCAGCAAACACTTCTCAAACTCAGCCGGATTCAGCGAAGCCAAGATCGCATTAAAGCGATCGTGCGAAGGGATGCCGGAACTCAAATCAAGGAACTTACCCAGCCACTCCTTCTTCATCTCGGCCCAGTCGGCGATAGCCACAAAATCATCCGCCCCACTCATCACCGCACACAGCGCGATGGTCACGATATTCGTTAACGGATAAGTCACCTTGCGAGTCCGCGGATCGGTCAGATCGGCAAAGCACTCTTGAAGGGAAACAGGCGAACGTGACGACATGAGAAAGGCACCTGAGAACACCGGATCAGGCCGCGACAACCTCCGTCACAAAATCGCCTGACCGCCATTGCCTCAGTGTCGCAGATAACCCATCATGGCGCAATCGCCGTGGGCTTCGGTCGAGAGCAATAGAAACCAAAACCTTTACTTGATCAACAGCGCGATGCCACCCAATTCCACTCGCCACATTCGTGGAATTGCGGAGGAGCCTAATTCTGCTTCGCGTTTCTCCCTGCGGTCCCTTTTAACCTGGACCAGGTTTCATATTCCACTTCGTGAAATTTGGTCTACCTACCGCGGGCGATTAGGCTGCCTGGGGGAGGGGAAAACGCGGGCAGTGTGTGGCGCACTACGTGAGTTGTTAAATAGTTGTGGACGGCGGCCATACCGAACACGATTTAACAGCTCACACCCGCGTACATCCCCGCTTCTTCGCCTGTCCTAGTCGACGCCATTATCGAATCACTCGAATCGTTAACAATGGCATCTATCCTATAGGACACGACTACTATGCGATGGACGAAATGGTTCTCTCAACCTGTAACAGGTGTGTTTTCGTATCTTACGAAAAACCCTTTTTGGCGCCGTATCATGGAGGGTGCTGTTGGCTCGGCCATTGGCGCCTACTTGGTCATCGCGTTTAAGGCATTCGTAGGAATTCTTTTCGTCTCCTCATTGATACTTGGCCCTATCATTGGCTGGGATAGCAAGCAGCCGGAAACTACCGCACTCTTTGCGGGCGCATGGACCGATAAAGATAAGAAGTACGTATTGTTTACTCCCAGCGGAAAACCATGGTACGAATTGCATCTGCACGGGCGTCCCGAAGGGGCGCTGGGTATCATCCTGGAGCATGACGATGACTTGCCTGATCGCAACGAGAACCTCTTTCAAGGCGAGGTCTATTGCCTGGATCATCTCGGCACGACAGGACGGGTGTTGTTGACTCGCGAACCGCAAAACGCGATTCGCATCCGGGTGCTCTGCGATGGCCCAGCACATAACAGTTTTGAAATTGAGCTGCGTCGAAGTTGGCCGACCGAAGAAAATGAAAATGCGGAATTCATCGCAATTCCATAGTTTGCCTCCCAACTCTTTCCCACCCAAACATCCCTCCTCGCTTGTTCGCTTATCCTCGTCGACTTACAAACCCCAATAACGGTCTTATTTGTCGAGCAACTAGTTCGCCCGCGGCATGCGATAAGCCGCGACCGAACTCAGGTTGATGCGTGGATATGAAACGCATCGCGGTCCCTTGCCGTGCTCTGGCTTCTGATTTCCGCCAAGCATCTTAAATTGACCGTCGACCTCGTCGAGCAGTGCGTCGCGGGTTCCTTCGATGCCCGTCTGAGCCAGGCTCCAGTTGACGAATGCACCGCACCACTGGAAGCCTTCATCCCCTTTACGCTTCATCGACTTGCGTTTGTTCGCCGTGCTGCACAAGTGCGGGTACCCGCATATCGCATGCTGAGCGTGCTATCAATTCTGGGCAAATAGACAGCCCATCACGTCGCCCTGCGAAGATGGCTAAGGCTACTTTTTACACGCCCCGGCAATCGCGCAGCTCGTACAGGCGTCGCCGCAACCGCCAGCTTTTTCTTCCGTTCCGCAGCCGGGACCACACCCGGTCTGCAGCAAATCGGAGAACTGGCTGATGCCGGCGGCCGCGTTGTAGGTTTCGGCCAAGCGGTTGGTCAGCTGAGCCACTTCCTCCGGAACGTCCCCCAGAAAGTAGAAATAGAGCGAGCCACCGTCGAATAGCTGCTCGACCTCGAGCAGGGGAACGTGGATGCCGCGATTGGTTAGTTCTTTCTCACAGGCCGCGAAGGCTTCCTGACGATTACGTTCCAAGCGAGCCAGGATCAGGTCGTCTTCGACGGTCACGCCGCGGACGATCGAGCCGTCGGAATCGTTTTGCTCCGATTCGCCGGCCGGACCGAGGATTTCCCCTACTTCGAGCCCGCGCGAGGTGCGGCAGATGACACGCATGCCGCGATCATAGGCGATCGCATCGACCGACGTAAACCGACCGACATGCCCCAGCACGCTGACGCGAACGAAATGATGGCGCCCAATGGCCGTTTCTTGTATCAAAATAGTCTCCTTACCCCCATTTTCGCCGATCACTGTACTCTTGCCAAGTGTCGACAGCCACTCACCTTACAATTCACCGCCAACCGTTTTAGAATGGGCGATTGGCCCAACTGGCCAAAATACGCTTCCCCACTCGACCGTTAAAGAAGAGAACGCCGCCGATGTCAATGTCGACACTATCGTGGTCCGCCTTGGCCGAAGAAGTCTTGCGTGGTCATCAATTGACCGTGGAGGAAGGTCTTTCGATCCTCCATTCGTCCGACGACGAACTACTGGATGTGATGTCCGCCGCGTTCAAGATACGCCGCCAACACTTTGGCAAAACGGTCCAGCTGTATCAGTTGATGAATGCCAAAAGCGGTCTCTGTCCGGAAGACTGCGGCTACTGTTCGCAGTCGAAGGTCTCGGACGCCGAGATCCCCAAGTACAACTTCCTCAGCCGCGACAAGCTAATGGAAGGGGCCAAGATCGCCGCCCAGCGGGACGTGAAGACCTACTGCATCGTGATTTCGGCTCGCGGTCCGAACGAACGCGAGATGAAGGCCGTCGAGACGATCGTTCCCGAGATCAAGGAAAAGTACGACCTGAAGATCTGCGCCTGCCTGGGCCTGTTGAGCCCCGAACAAGCCGATCGCCTGAAGGCCTGCGGCGTCGATCGTGTGAACCACAACGTGAACACCAGTGCCGAGTACTACCAGAAGATCTGCTCGACCCACACGTACGAAGACCGCATCGATACGCTCAACGCCGTCAAAAACGCCGGCCTCGAAATGTGCAGCGGCGGCATCGTGGGAATGGGCGAGTCGGACGAAGACGTGGTGAAGATGGCCCTCGAACTACGCGACCTGGGCGTGCACTCGATTCCAGTCAACTTCCTGAACCCGATCGACGGCACGCCACTTCAAGGCCTGGGCAAAGACCTGAGCCCGCGCCAGTGCCTGCGCATCCTGGCCGTCTATCGCTTCGCCAATCCCAGTGCCGAACTGCGTATCGCCGGCGGCCGCGAGATCCACCTGCGAACCCTGCAGCCGATGGGGCTGTACGCCGCGAACTCGATCTTCCTGGGAGACTACCTCACCACGCCAGGCCAAACCGCGGAAGACGACTACAAGATGCTCGAAGACCTCGGCTTCACCGTGACCAAGACGGAAGAAGTCTCGGTGGGTTCAACGAACTAGATCCGTAAGGTGCGAGCAGCGAAACGCATCGCACCGACGACGGGAAGAAAGAGATCTAACCACGGATTACACGGATGAACACGGATAAGAAAGACTTAAGTGACCCAGAGAGATTTCTCTCCGGGCCACCCGGCGATGGGAACACAAGCATCGCCTACACTTCTTGACCTGCGACATGCCCCCTAACCCTCTCGGTGCGAAGACAGTGGAGAAGGGACCGGAGTGCTCTTTCATCGCATTTGAACCAGCTGGTTTTGCTCTCGCTGCCAATCCCAGGCATAATGTCGCTGTCTCTTCTGCTAATCCTTATTCTCCTTACTCGCGTGTCGACATGATCGTTCGAATTCTCCTGGGACTCCTCTTGGGATTTGCTTGCGTATCCCAAGTCTTTGCGGATCTTGTTCTCTATAACGTGCCCGGAACGAATTTGGTCTTCATTCTCCAGGGTCGTGCCACCGTCAACCCAGGGGCGACCGTCACCTTCAGGCATCCCACGTTCGGCAATCTGTTCATGAACGCCTCGGACGTCAAGATCTTCAAAGTCCGCAGCGTTCAGTCGCAAGTTGCCAACCATTTGAGTACGGCCAAGTCCGCTGGCGATCTGAACCAGTGTCTCGACGCGGCACGTCAGGCGCTTAAGATCGGCAAGCTGGATCTCTTCTACCAGGCCTGTAAAGCGGCCTGGGAAATCGATCCGAATGACGACCGCGTCAAGAAGTTGGTCGAATTGAAACTGGAAATCGACAAGCCGGTGCCGATCGATCCGGCCCAGGAAAAGATCATGCGCGACTTCACCAAGAATCGCGCCGATATGAAATTCATGCGGAGTAAGCACTTTCTCTTGTTGCATGATACTTCCAACAAAAAGGACAACCGGACCGGAAGGACGCGTGCCGAGGAACGCCTGGCGCTGTTGGAAACCGTTTACGAAAGCTTTCTGATGAAGTTCTGCCTGGAAGGGGTTGAACTGGACGTGCCTGATAAACTACTGATGGTGGTTCTCTTCGCGGAGCACAGCGAGTATCTGCAGTTTGTGAATCTGCTGGGGCCCGACCTGGCATCCGCGGCCGGTTTCTTTCATCGCGTCGATAATGTGGCCGTCTTCTACGACCAGGGAACCGACCAATCGTTCGAAGTGCTCAACGTTCTGAACCAGAGAATTCAAAGCGAGCGGGACGAGATCGTCCGGCGTAAGATTAGTGGCCTGGCGGATGTGATCCGCTTTGCCGACACACTGAGCCTACTGATTGAAGTGAAGCGTGAGAATCTCGACATTGAGGTAGTCAGCCACGAAGCGACTCATCAACTGGCCGCCAATACAGGCTTGATGCCGGCCGATTCTCCCATTCCGATTTGGGCAGCCGAAGGTCTGGCGACGTATTTCGAGGCCCCCAAGCAAGCGGCTTGGAGTGGCATCGGCGCGGTCAACGCGGAACGCCTGGGATGGTATCGGGAACTTGCTCCTCTGAGACAGATATCCAACATTGACTTTATTGCTTCCGATCAGATCTTCACGCGCTCGGCCAACAATTTCACGACCCTACACGCGTACGGCCAGTCGTGGGCACTAACCCACTTTCTCATGGAAAAACATTTCGTGAAGTTGGTTACCTATTACCGCGAACTGGGCAAGCTCCCCAAGGCTGGCCACGCCGAGCCAGAGGAATTGCAAAAGGTATTCGACCGGGTCTTTGGCAAAGACAAACAGGCACTCGACGGCCAGTGGCGAGCCTACATGCGATCGCTGAAAACCGATCTGGAGAAAACGCTGGAAGATGCCAGGTAGAGCTCGTATCCAGCAAGCTTTCCCTTCATTCGAGACAGACCGAAGAGGTTTCGGAATCGCTTTTCGCTGATTTAGAATTCCGTTGGATGATTGGATCAGGCAAAGAACATTCGCGAAGTAGAATCTGTAACGGAACCATTTGACGATGAATCTCGAATTGATCAGAAACGCATTGAGTTCTTCCGACAGCGAATCGATCCAGACGCTGCTCGACGACGAAGAGACCGTCTTCTGGGTCGACTGGCGCGAGGAAGACGACGTGTTAGTCGAGTATTGCGAGGAGATCTTGCAAACCGGCGAACTTTCCGCCGAGGAACTCGACGCCGACAACGAAGCCGGCTTCGAACTCTTCGTGCAATACCAAGAGCGAAGGATCAAGGTACCTCTGGAAACCGGAGAAGGGGATCGTCACATCACCCTGGTCTCCATCAATCAGGTACTTAAGCCTGACTACGAAATCAGGTTCTGCATCGATTCCAACGGCAGCGACACCCTCGCGTTTCTACCGCTGCCCACCACGGACTGGCAGGCACTGGAATCGGAATTCGGCGAAGCCGTTGACAAGCATTTCTATCGCCTAAGCGATAAGCCCAACCTCTTCACCGACCAGGTAAACTTCTAACGCCTTAGGGTGCAAGGCAGGGCTACTTACAGCCCTTCGCCGATCTTTAGCAGCTTGCCGGTCGCTGGCGTTTTGCTTTCGTCTTTGCCGTCGCCGTTGCCGAAGAGGGTGATGAAGAGTTCACCTTCGTTATTAAAGGCCAGGGCGGTGGGTTGGTCGAGGTCGATCAGCTTGGTCGCTTTCACGACTTGCTTCCCATCGCGGCGTACGGCGTCCAGGCGGTAGAGGCCTCCTTGCTTCGGATCGGCCCAGCTGTAATCGACTCCGTACAAGCGACCGGTCTTCGGGCTGTAAGCCAGGCCCACCAGGTCGAACATCTCGGCCGGCAAACTCAAAAGCAGGCTCTTCGACTTCTGATCGTAGAAGGTCAGCAGGCTGTCCTTCTGATCATTGATCTCACCCATCTGACCAACCACCACTTCACGTCGCGGGCTGATCGTGATCGCGGCAGGGGCATCGACGTCGACGCTCTCTTTGGTGGCGATATAACGTTCGAGCTTGCCGAGCTTGTCCTTCTCAAGCGTCACCCGAGCAACCCATCCCTTTTTGTCGTCGCCGTTGGCCGTGGTGTAGACGTCGCTGGCATCGACGGCCACGGCGTAGAAGTTCCCTTCACCTGGCACGTCTCCTTCGGCTGCCAAGGGATTGGTCTTCTGTCCGGCGTCAGCCGAGATTGCTTCTTTGCCACTCTCAGGCACATCGTAAATGCGAACGACTTCCTCGCCATCCTTCAGGCTGCCATCGCCAACGACCAGGCGATTCTTATCCAGAAACGCGAGCCCCAGCGGACCAATCTGATAAACAGGACCCTTGCCGTATTCGTCGGCAGGAAAATCTTTCACGACGACTTCCGCTTTGCCATCGACGACGCGAATGATCTGCGACGCGGCCGTTTCGGCGACGAATACCGTGCCGGTCTCCGGTTGAACGGCGACACCACTGGGGCACTTGAGCCCATCCAGAATCACCTCAGGCTTGATCTGAGCTTGGGCCGAAGCAGCCAGAAATAGAACCAGCGTCCAGGGCAGAGCAACTCGGTGAAGCATGACAGTCCTCGTTGGTATGTTCATGAAGCGACTTAGCGTTCTAGTTTCGCCGACCAGCGAACTGATTCCAACCATAGGCGAATAAAAAAGGCGAACCGAAGTTCGCCCCTCTTGTGCCCTCTCCCCCGCAGGGTGAGGGTTTATTGAGCGAAGATTACCTCGTGTCGCCCGTCAAAGTTCCGTATCACTCACGAACACAATGCGGGCGTTCACTTCATGCAGGCTTCATGCCCCCTCACCCTAACCCTCTCCCCCGCAGACGGTGGAGAGGGGACAAGAGAGAGACGAAAGAGGCCTCTTGCCTAAACGCCGATGCCGTTGGCCTGCTCGTAGGCGGCGATCTTGTCTTCTAGTTCCAGCGTGCTGGCGATGTCGTCCAGGCCTTTGAGCAGCTTGTGACGGCGGTGTTCGTCGACCTCGAATGAAACTTCCAGGCCGTGGGCGTCGGTGATCTTCTTGGCTTCCAGATCGACCGTCAGCTTGTAGCCGGGGTGCTTGGCAAATCGCTGGAAGAACTCTTCGACCTGTTCTTCGCTTAAGGCGATTGGCAGCACGCCGTTCTTGAAGCAGTTGTTGTAGAAGATGTCGGCAAAGCTCGGTGCGATGACCGCGCGAATGCCGTAGTCGTCGATCGCCCAAACGGCATGCTCGCGGCTGGAACCACTGCCGAAGTTACGACGCGTGACCAGGATCGAAGCCCCGGCCACGGCGGGGTGATTCAGCTCGAAGTCGGGATGCAGTTGGCCGTCGTCCATAAAACGCCAATCGAAGAACAGGAACTGACCGAAACCCGTTCGCTCGATCCGCTTCAAGAACTGCTTGGGGATGATCTGATCGGTGTCCACGTTGGCCCGATCCATGACGGCGACAACGCCGGTCTCTTTGACGAATGGTTGCATGATATTGGACTGTTAAAAATGGGTTGGTCGTTGGCTTTGGATCGAGGGCTTACTTGAAGTCCCACTCACGAACGTCGACGAAATGCCCGGCGACACCAGCCGCGGCGGCCATTTCGGGGCTCACCAGGTGGGTTCGGCCACCACGTCCCTGACGCCCTTCAAAGTTACGATTGCTGGTCGATGCACAGCGCTCGCCCGGTTCCAGTTTGTCGGGGTTCATCGCCAGGCACATGCTGCAGCCAGCTTCCCGCCATTCAAAGCCGGCTTCGATGAAGATCTTGTCGAGACCTTCTTCCTGGGCCTGCAAGCGAACCTGACCACTACCAGGCACGACCATCGCGTGGACGTGATCGGCTTTCTTGTGCCCCTTGACGACGCTCGCCGCGGCACGCAGGTCTTCGATACGGCCGTTGGTGCACGAACCGATGAAGACGCGGTCGATGTTGACCTGGGACATCGGCTCGCCCGCTTTCAGGTCCATGTACTCCAGGGCCAGTTCGGTCGAACGGCGTTCGGTCGCGTCGGCGAAATCGCCGGGGGCAGGGATGGGTTTATCGACGGCACAAACCTGGCCGGGGTTAGTGCCCCAGGTCACTTGCGGAGCGATGTCCTTGGCGTCGAACTCGAGCACCTTGTCGTACTTCGCACCAGGATCGGAAGGAAGATTCTTCCAACGCTCGATCGCCGCTTCGATATCCTGCGGGGCGAACTCGCGGCCGCGGATGTACTCGAAGGTCGTTTCGTCCGGGGCGATCATACCGGCGCGGGCACCGGCTTCGATCGACATGTTACAGACGGTCATCCGCTGTTCCATGGTCAGTGCCCGGACCGCTTCGCCGGTGTATTCCAGCACGTAGCCGGTACCGCCAGCGGTGGTCAGGTGACCGATCAGATACAGCACCAGGTCTTTCGCCGTCACGCCCCGGGCCAGCTTGCCGTTGACGCGCAGTTCCATCGTCTTGGGGGCCGTTTGAATGAGCGTCTGCGTGGCGAGCACGTGCTCGACTTCGCTCGTGCCGATCCCAAACGCCAGGGCACCGAACGCACCATGCGTGGCCGTGTGGCTGTCGCCGCAGACGATGGTCATGCCGGGCTGCGTCAGACCGAGTTCGGGGCCGATGACGTGAACGACCCCTTGCTTGACGTCATTCAGGTCGAACAGTTGAACGCCGAAGTCCTGGCAGTTTTGACGCAGGGTATCGATCTGCTGCTTCGAGATCTCGTCGACGATCGGCAGCGAACGATCCGTGGTGGGGACGTTATGGTCAGGCGTGGCCTTGGTCAGTTCAGGACGGCGAACCTTGCGACCCGCCAGACGCAGGCCTTCAAATGCTTGAGGGCTGGTCACTTCGTGAACCAGGTGCAGGTCGATGTACAGCAGGGCCTGTTTGTGAGGTTCAGCGTCGACTACGTGGTTGTCCCAGATTTTCTGGAACATGGTACGGGGGGCGTTTTCCGCGATCATTCGTCTTTTCCCCTAACGGCTTTGGCTAGGTCCACTGAGAGATTACCGAGCGAGATCAGACCCGCTCGATTTGCCGCCCCCCACTACCAACGTGTGAAAGGGCAGGGCATAGGGATAGGCCAGCATTATATCTGGAAATCGCGAAAACGGGAGGGGCCGGAGACCAAGCCCCCAAGAGGGGTCCCGATCCTGCAATCCACGGGTCAGAACGAAGCTTTACCCGCGAATCGTAGCGATTTGGGTTTCATCGGTCGGCTGAGCTTGTTCCCCTGGTTGAGGGCACTCGGCGATCGATTCGTTCTCGGTCCACCACTGCACGGCATCGGCCTGTTTCCAGGTGCCCGACGACTCGCACTTATCCAGGGCATCGGCCATGTCGAGGATCGACTGATACCGATCGTCCGGTTCCTTGGCCAGACATCGCATCACGATTGCTTCAAGATCGTGCGGAACCGATGGGACATGCTCCGACGGAGGAACGACCGATTCATGGGCGTGGGCGATGATCACCTTGATCGGCCGGTCGTACTCGAACGGAACGTGACCGGTCAGCATGAAATACGCCAGGATGCCGACCGAGTAGATATCGCTACGGGCATCAGGCTCGCTTTCACCGCTGGCCTGCTCCGGAGACATGTACAGCGGCGAACCGGTAATCATCCCTTCCTGCGTCAGGTTGGAATCTTCGGTCGAAGCGATCGGCTTGGCCAGGCCGAAGTCCAATAGCTTCGCCACGTCGAAAAACCCGCCACGCTTGGCGGCGAAGACGTTGGCGGGCTTGATGTCGCGGTGGATCATCCCCTGCGAATGGGCTTCGTTCAGGGCGTCGCATACCTGACGCAGCAGGTGAATCACGCGTCCCGGCGGCAACGGACCGAACCGATGGACCAGGTCCGAGACGTTCAGCCCCGGCAGGTATTCCATCACGTAATAGAAGGTGCCGTCTTCGGTGCGACCATAGTCGTAAATGTCGATATTGTTCCAGTGCGAGAGCTTCGACGACGCATGCACTTCACGCTCGAAGCGGGCCAGCACGTTTGTGTCACCTGCTTTCTCGGGGCGAATGATCTTGATCGCACAGGGCCGCTTCATCAGGTAGTGATGCGCCAGGAAGACCTCGCCCATCCCGCCAGCACCCAGGCTACGACTGAGACGATATTGCCCAAGTTGCTTCGCGTGGAACGCCTCGGTTCGCAGGACGTTGATCGTGTAGACGCCAAACACGGCGACCGCGCCGCTGAGAATCATCTTCAAGCCAACTTCACCCAGGATTTGCGGGTTGTCGGACATAATCAGGGAGCAAGTCTCATCGTTGATCCAAGCATGTCCCAATAGCCCCAACGGCGCGACCACCATGGCGCCGATGACGATGGCTGCGCGCTGCCACGTATTGGGAATGAACAGGGCATAGATGAACATCAACAACATCCAACCCGGCGCGGGATTTTCAATCATGTTGTTCTTATCGACGCAAGCATGCATCGTTTGATACTCCACCATCAACAGAAAAATGGCGGGCAGACCAAACGTGACGATCTCTTGCGATCGGAGCAATCCCTTCCGGACGTCGCACCGCGGGCAGAGTAGATACCCGGTTGTGCCCAACAGCAAGAGAAGCCCGACATGCATGCTTAGCAATACGGGGTTCTCCGGTGCAACACTAGATACCCAGAAATATTCGTAGACATGCCACACGAAATAAACGGCAAAGATGCCGAACATCACGAAAGTGGCAACCCTCAGGCGATACCGCAGCAGCGACTGGGTGACGCGCGAGAAGTGCGGACTGGCCGAACCTTCCACCAACGCGATATGCGGCGATGATGAGGTCGTACTCTCGGCGCTTGAATTGCTGGGCGCAACGACAGTTTCCTCAAAATGCCGATCCATCGAGTTTGGGGGAGTCGAATCAGTCATACTGTCAATTTTGAGAGCCTCTCGCAATTCTAGCGGAGCATCCGCCCGTCGATTTATATTAACGTGTTCGATATCAATAGGCGAATCTTAAACCTATGTGCGATCTTAGTTTTCTGTTTGACGCAGTTATGATTTTGATGTCGCCCTGAAGAAATCACAAATCAACGCCTTTGAACCAGTATTACCGGAAGCATGTTTTCCCTCAAGGGAAAATGGTTCCCAGGTTGGTTCGTGATCCTATTCCTTTTAGTAACGCTTACTCGAAAAGACACGCCGATGGCCGAAAATGTTCTGCATTCTTACGAATCTCTCCGCCAGAAGCTCGCCGATCAGTCTGCCGTCGTGGGTGTCATTGGAATGGGGTATGTCGGTCTCCCGCTGGTAAAAACGTTTGCCGACTGCGGCTATCAGTGCCTGGGCTTCGATACCGATCCTAACAAAGTCGAAAAACTTCACCGTGGCGAAAGTTACATTAAGCACATTGCCAGTGAGTGGATTGCCTCAAATGTTAAAATAGGACGTTTCTCGGCAACTTGCGATACCGCTCGGATGGCTGAGGCGGACGTCCTTCTCATCTGCGTACCGACCCCGCTGGACAGTTCTCGCGATCCGGACCTCAAGTACGTGGAGCTAACCGCAGAGGCCATTGGTAAGTCACTACGCAAGGGACAGCTCGTGGTTCTGGAAAGCACCACCTATCCCGGCACGACGCGCGATGTGGTGCTGCCGATCTTGCAAAAGAGCGGCCTCGAACCTGGCATCGACTTCTTCGTCGCCTATAGTCCCGAACGCGAAGACCCCGGCAATCCTCAGTTTTCCGCGGCGAACATTCCCAAGGTGATCGGCGGGCTCGAGCACCACAGCCTGCAGCTGGCCTGCGAGCTGTACGAAAAGGCGATCGTCGAGATCATCCCGGTCAGCAGCCTGGAAGTGGCCGAGGCCTGTAAGATCCTCGAAAACACCTACCGAGCCGTGAACATCGCGTTGGTAAACGAACTGAAGGTGCTGTTTGACCGCATGGATCTCGACCTGTGGGAAGTGATCGAAGCGGCCAAGACCAAGCCGTTCGGCTTCCAGGCCTTTTACCCCGGCCCCGGCCTCGGCGGGCACTGCATTCCGATCGATCCGTTCTACCTTAGTTGGCTGGCCCGCAAGCAAGGGATGCCGACCCGTTTCATCGAACTGGCCGGCGAAATCAACACCAGCATGCCGCAGTTCGTCGTCCAGAAGCTGATGCTGGCCCTGAACGACCAACAAAAGCCAATCCGCGGCAGCAAGATTCTCATGCTGGGCGTGGCCTACAAGCCAAACGTCGACGACCCGCGCGAAAGCCCGGCGTTTGCCATCATGGAGCTTTTGGAACCGCTGGGGGCCCAGATCCAATACAACGACCCGTACATTCCCAAGCTCCCTTCAATGCGGAGCTTCGAGTTCTCCCAAAAAGAAAGCATCGAGCTGACTGCCGATACACTAGCCGAAGCAGACGCGGTGCTGATCGTCACCAATCATAAGGAATACGATTGGGAGTTCATCGCGAAGCACGCGAAGCTGGTGATTGATACGCGCAATGCGATGGGCAAGATCGAACAGCGGGATAACATTCGTAAGGCTTGATTCCCGTCGGAATCGAGTCGTCGAGGAAGAACTCCACGGGCTGTGAATCTAACGAATCGCAGGTATTTCGCCTTCCCCCTTGGTGTATACTGGCAACTGCTCCTTAGCCGTCGAAAATAGAAACGGACCGTTCTCATGTCAATCTTCCGTTGCCCAACCCTGCTGGTACTTAGCCTGGTTCTCGTTGCGCTCGTTGGTGGCCCGTGCTTCGCTCAAGACGCCAATTATCCCACCAGCCAGAACAACTACACCTTCCAAAGCAAGTACGGCAACTTCGAGTTCACCGGTAAAGCGCTCAAGCGGGAAGGGGAGTACGTGCAGTTTCGGACGACCGATCGCGCCGAGATCTGGTTTCCTGTGAAGCACATGAGCGACCAGACGCTCGCCTATCTGAAGTATCTCAGCGGACAAGGCCCGGCTCCGGCCGATCTCGCCGCGTCCCCGATGGGCAATTCGCCGACCAGCCCGGGCACCGGGTCGATGGCCAACAATACCGACGGCGGTTCGTCCGGCACGTCGACCGACAGCGGAACCTCGACTCCGATGGACACCAAGCCGGCCGATCCTGGCAAGGGGGACCCCGACAAGATCTATACGCCTGGCACGGCGATCGACGTGCTGGTCGACAGCAAGTGGTACCCCGGCAAGGTCTTTGCCCGGCGTCCATCGGACAACGCATACTTCGTTTCGTACAGCGTCGACGGGCGGCCGAAATCAGGCTGGATTCCCGCCGTCGAACTTCGCCCTCAAGGGGAAGAGCAGCCAATGCCGGCCGATCCGATGGAGGATGACGCCGCAGACGACATGACCTCAGGCGATCTTTCTTCGTTCGACTTCAAGAACGTGAAGATCACCGCGAAGTACCCGATCGGTTACGTGGTCGGCCCGATGAACAAGGGAGACATCCTCAAGCTGCGTTACGTTTCCGGCAAATGGAAAACGTGGGGCGGCCTGGCCACCGCATCCCCGGACGACGCGGTCCCTGCCGGCGGCGACAAGTGCCGCACGGGGATCTGTGCGCTGGAAGCCAACAACGATCTGCAGAAGCTGACGCTTGTGCCTGGGCAGACGGTCAACAATCCGTTCAGCTGGACGGCCGATCGGGACTACGAAAAGATCATCTTGCAGGTCAACGACGACGATGGCGACTTCGCTTCCAACCCCGAGCGCGACGTCACCTACGCCATTTCGATCGAGCGAGCCCCGACCCAGTAGCAGGCCAACGGCTACGCGGCGCGGCGGACCGGGCTGGTGGTCATCGCTTCAATCTGGCTCATGCTGTAACGGCCGAAGCTCAACTGCCCCTTATCGTCTTTCACTTCCCACAGCACCAGGCTCTTCTCGTTGAGCATCCGCGGGATCCACGAGATCGACTGGCGGATGCTTTCGATATCTTGATCGGCCGAGATAATCAACAGCTGCACGTCGCGAAACGCATTCGCCACGCGGGGCAGGGCGCTTGCGGCGTCGCCGGGAACCAGCTGAACTTTGGCTCCCAGGGCATGGAGGGTTTTGTGGGCGGTCTTCAGCGGAATGCCATCGCCGCCAGGGCGACCTTCAAACATGTCGATGCCCAGGAACTGAATCGGACGGCCGTCGGCATAGAGCTGCGCGAACTCGATCAACTCGTGAGCACGCTCGGTCTTTCCCAGCCCAACCTCGGCGATCTTGACGATCGGAGCTTGCTGACGGATCCACGAGTAGATTTCTCGCTGATGAACCGGCTTGGACAACCACGACTTCAGCAGATAACGAAAAACACGCCCGGCAGCCAATTTTGATTCCCTTCAAAACGACGCCCATACTTTTGATGGAAAGACACGAACGTTTTTTCGGCAGAAACGAAGGCCTGACCGCAGTTTTTCCGCTGCTACCAGAAAAGGGGCAATCGGCTCCCCGTAAATCTTTGGCAGATTACCCAAACCGACGTTCGTTGCCTCAGACATCCAGCCCCCGACAAGGCCGTGCCCGTCGCCACTGCAAACCGTCCAAAGTAGGTAATTCTTACGCCTGGGTATCGCACGTATCCCGGAATTGATAAGCTTCGAGGACCCACATGGTGCGCTTTGGCGCTCCGGAAGGCCGCTCTGACCAGACGCAGGTGATCGGCCAACTCCAGCTGTCAAATTGAAGTGAAGAGTTTCGTTTGTGAAATACGCATTCATAGGTCCCATCTCTACCTACCTTCCCCAAAGGATTGAGACCAACCAGCAACTCCAGGACGAATTTCCCGGCTGGGACATGGATCTCATTTACACCAAAACCGGGATCGCCTCGCGACATATCGCCGCGCCCGGCGAGTGCGCGTCCGATTTAGGAGTCAAAGCGGCCCAGCGGCTGTTCGAAGAACACCAGATCGACCCGCAGTCGATCGATTTCCTCCTCTTTTGTACGCAAACACCAGACTACCCCCTGCCGACGACGGCCTGCCTGATGCAACAGCGGCTAGGTCTGCGGATCTCGTGCGGGGCGTTGGATTTCAATCTGGGGTGCTCAGGGTTCATTTACGGCTTGTCACTGGCCGAAGGGCTCATCCGTGCTGGCATTGCTCGCCGAGTCCTCTTTATTACAGCCGAAACCTATTCTAAATACATCGATCCCGACGATCGCAGCTTACGGACGATCTTCGGCGATGGGGCCGCTGCGACGCTGATTGAAGCCTGCCCCGAACCGACCCTCGACGGCTTCCAGTTCGGTACCGACGGAAGCGGGGCCGATACGCTGATGGTCACCGACGGGGGAGCCCGCCTGGCGGAAGACGCCCACACGCCGCGCCATCGTAAGCGTTGGAATAGCCGCTTGTACATGGATGGTCCGGCGCTAATCAGCTTCACCGTCGGGGCGATTCCGCAGTTGGTGCAGAATATCTTCTCCGCGGCAGGGATTCCGAAATCGGACGTGGAACTCTATCTATTTCATCAGGCGACCCGTAAAATGCTGGAGCAGCTGCAGGAAGCCCTGGAGATCGAACGCGATCGTATGCCAATCGCACTAGAGACCGTTGGCAACACGGTCTCGGCGACGATTCCCCTTTTGATTCACGACTTGCGACAGCAGAATCGACTGACCCAAGGCGCCAAACATCTTTTGGTGGGTTTTGGGGTTGGTTGGTCCTGGGGCGGATGCATCTGGCACGATCACTACGGCAACGGCGGTTGACCCGTTTGTTCTGACTCCGAGGAGCTATGCCAGCGATGCAATCTTTGGCCGGACAATTTCTGATTGCGTCCCCTTACCTCCCCGATCCCAATTTTCTGCGAACCGTGGTGCTGATGGTTCAGCATGACGACGAAGGCGCGCTGGGTCTGGTGCTTACCCGCCCGATCCATCTCACCGTTCAGGAAATCTGGAAGAACGTCTCCGGCGAAAACATCGACGCCCCGGAAAACGTGTTGCAAGGGGGACCGGTCGAAGGCCCCTTGATGGCGATTCACCAGGAAGAGAAGTTCGCTGAATTGGAGGTGATCCCCGGCGTCTACTTCTCGAGCCAACGCGAAAACATCGAGCCGCTGATTCACGAAAGCCGAAGCGAGTTTCGCTTGTTCCTCGGCTACTCCGGCTGGGGCGCCCAACAACTGGAAGCCGAACTGGAAGTGGGCGGTTGGCTCACGCTGCCAGCCAAGAAAGAACAAGTCTTCGAGACCAACAACGACATCCTCTGGAAAAGCGTCTCCGGCGAAGTAGGCTCGAATATCATGCGCGAGTCCCTCAACCTGAAGCGCATGCCACAAGACCCCAACGTGAACTAACACGCAAGGCAACACCCTAGGCGCAGCACATTCCTGTCCCCTCTCCCCCGAGGGGAGAAGGATAGGGTGCGGGGTTATCCCCGCCGGCCTGAAAGCGCATGCGCGGCCTATGTTCGCGATGGACTCGGAACTTTCAACCAGCGATGTGAGGCAAAAACCGCACAACAAACCCTCACCCTGGCCCTCTCCCTGCGAGGGAGAGGGGACAGGATTTTCTTGTCAGCCTCTTGGGCTGACACAATCAAGGCGGCCCGCGTTCGTGGGCCGTTTCGACTTGTCGTGTTTCGTTGTTGGACGCCATGCTCGCGTGCGCGTGGACACGCTTTTCAATCGCACGAAGCACGTGTTCGCGCCGGGTAGGCGTGATGATCTTTTTGGTTACGGCTCGGGAGATTACTTGGGGCGGCGTTTCGCTTGGCGGTTGCTCTTCGCTGAAAGCCTCTTTCACCGGTGCGTTGAGTTCCTCTTCCAGCGCATCGATCTCGGCCTGTTTCGCGGTGATCTCCTCGATCAGCTGCAGGTTGAGCTTCTTCATGCGGTAGAACATCCACGCGTACAGCCGTGCGGCTTCGTACGTGAGCGGCTCGCGCAGCGGCTGCCGCAGCCGGTAACGCTTTCGTTCCTCGTAGCGCGTCACGGCGTCGCGTTCGCGGGGCTCGCGGTATTCGCAAGAATCACTTCGCGAACGTTTGGGCGTTCGGCCGTTGGGGACCAGGGGAGGATCGATTTCGGGGAACTCGTACGCCGCGACCTCCGGATCGATTTCGACCACGATGCTGTCGGCCCGGTAATGGGGCCGGTCGGGGCCGAACGCTTCGACAGGCGGGTCCTGGCTAGGAACGTCCTTCGCCATCGCAGCCTGAAACGCGGCTTCCTCCTGGGCCTCTTGCCGCCGAATGATTTCGTTGAGCGTGGCCGATTGTGGGCGAGGCGTTCGTTTCGGAGGGGCCATCTTCGGCGGCCAGAATTTCTTGGGCTGCGACTCGTTGGCCGGCTGTTCCTGCAAGACCATCAACACTTCTCCGCAACAGGGGCAGAGCAGTCGATTCCCCTCGCGCACGGCAACCTGCGGAGCGTGGCCGGTTGAGCCAGCTCCGTGTTGTTCAGGTTGTGGTGCGTGTGAATGGGACATGACGTTTTCGAGTGTTGAGTGTGTTAGGGACGAGAAAAACGAGTGGTGAACGTTTGGTATCACCCTTGGATTCGAGTTCTTCCGAGCCCCAAGGGGGCGGCAGAGAATAGCCAGGGGCGTGAGCCCCTGGTCCTGGATGCATGACGAATGGTGAGCCCCAACGGGGCGACAGAATCATGAATGACACATAGGTTCTGTCGCCCTTTCAGGGCTTGTTTTTTTCTGGTCACCTACCAGGGGCTGACGCCCCTGGCTATTCTCTGTCGCCCCGTTGGGGCTGAGAGGGCATGCCCACGCGAACGTGGGCTTGGCACCCGGAAGCGTGATTGCTTCGTCGGGTGTACGTGCAATTTAGAGGACTAGCGCTTCAGTGAGATAGTGCGCGCAGAAAAAAATTTTTGACCACGGATGACGCGGATATCACGGATGGGAATGAATCGAGAACGGGTACCAACGTCGCACTGCCGGGGGCGGCAGTGGCACCCACATACCATTTCTCTTCTATCCGTGTTCATCCGTGCCATCCGTGGTTGGTCTTCTCTTCTTGCATTCGAGAAGTTGGTACCCGGTTTGCCCTTCACCCTGGCTCTCTTCCCATCGGGGCGAGGGGAGTGGAGGGTTGGGGGACGACAACCAGCTTGAAACTTATTAAGCCAGTTCCATCTTGAATGGCGAGAGGTTTTCGATGCCGGTTTCGGTGACCAGGTAGTCGTTTTCCAGACGCATGCCGAATTTCAGGCGGGCATCGTAGAGGCCTGGTTCGCAGGTAAAGACGTCGCCGACGGCGAAGGTATCGTCCCAGCTTGAGTTCAAGTGCGGGGCCTCGTGGGGGTACAAGCCGATGCCGTGGCCCAGGTGATGGGGGAACTCGCCGATGGGGGCTTGTTTCAGGATGTCTTGAACTTCCAGGAACAGTTCCTTGCAACTCTTGCCTGGCTTCACAACCGATTCGAGATGCGCGAAGACCTTCATGATGTAGGTCCAGGCTTCCTGCTGCTCGTCAGTTGGCTTGCCGTTGACGGCGATCGCGCGGCTGTTGTCGGCGAAGTAGCCGCGGAAGGCCGGGCCGAGATCGAGAATGTACAGCTCGCCATCTTCCACGCGGCGATCGCGGGCAGGGCCTCCCATTTCGCCGCTGGCGTAGTCGTTGCCGGTGCCTGTGAGTGCTTCACCAAACTGGACGACGGCGGCCGCTTGCAGCTGATTGAAGACCTCCAGTTCGTTGATGCCGGGGCAAATGATCTCGCGGGCCTTTTCGTACATCTTTTCGGTGCCGCTGATAGCCATGCGGATCTTGGCCAGTTCGTCGGCGTCTTTCTTGCGGCGCTGACGGTAGATCTCTGGCTCGACGTCGATCAGCTCGGCGCTGAACTGACTCGAGACATGGACCGGATAGCTGGAGTACTCGACGCCCAGTCGCTTGACCGTGGCAGCTTGTTGGAGGATATCGAGGACTTTCGCGCTCGACGCGGCTCGTTGATCGTTGCGGAGCGTGCAGAGCCACTGGGCTTCGTAAGTACGAACGTCATCCGCGGCGGCCGATTCGGGGGCTTCGTTCGGAGCGACCAGTGCCAGGCGGCCATCGGCGAACAGGACCGCAGCTGGCGAAAACTTGAAATCGTAGCGAGGCCCGGCCAGCCATTGGACGTGCTCGTTCTGCGTGACGACGATGGCGTCAAGCAATTGGCTTTGCAAGGCATTTAACAAGCGTTTCTGGCGACTACGGCAAGCGTCGATGTCGATTCCAAGCATGATTGTGCTCCGCTACGTAGATATCGGTGAGAGAGGATGAATGCGGAGGACAACCTAACAGCCAGGCGCCAAGCTGAAAAGTATGGAAGAGCGATGAATTTCCCCATCCCCAAGGGGAGCAATAGCTTGCAGCGCGCAAAACAAGAGCCGCCCCCGGGAAGGCGCGGCTCTTGCTTGCGATCTTGATGGCTATTCGCTTCCGTCGAGCGATTAACCTTCCAGATCCGAGTTGAAATCCCATTCGGCGAACAGGTCGTCGACGTTGGTCGAATCTTCTTCGGTGGCGAAGTATTCCGCGTTCTCGACCGAATCCGCCAGCAGCAGCGACGAGTCTTCGATCGCCAGCGTGGCTACCGCCGAGTCGACTTCTTCGATCTGCTGTTGAACTTCGGTGGACGAGGAGGTCGTCACACGAACACCGTTCTTGATCAGTTCGTTGTAAACGACCGGTGAGATAGTCGCTTCGTAGCCGGTGCGGCCACTGACGCTTTCGACATCGACCACCTTGTCGAACACGAAGGAAACTGGAGCTTCGGTGACAACCGGAGCGATCGTTTCTTCGACGATCGACTGAGTCGTCACGGTGGCATGCAGAGCAGCCGAACCACCGCCGACCGATTGACCGGAGGTAGCCGATTCGTAGGCCGTTTGCAGGATCTGGACATCCAGAGCCGAAATCAGCTTACGTTGGCCTGGGTCGAGGGCAGCGTTCATCACGTCGCCCATGTGCTCGGTGGCATCCAGGTGATGTGCGTAGTCGTCCAGGACCGCGACAAAGTCGGAACCGATGAATATCTTGTTGCCATCATGGTCGGTGACCACGTTGTCCGCGAACCCGGCATAGTGCGACATGAAGCCGTACAAGTGACCCAGTTCATGCAGGATCACGGTGTACAAATCGTACTGGCCTTCGGCGGGGCCGCCTTCCAGGTCAGAACTCCAACCCAGACCGGCACCGTCGTCGTCCAAGGTCAAGATACCGAACTGCGGCAGGCCGTTTTCGTCGAGCCCCAGAAGCTCGGCTTCACCCAGTTGGGCATCGCCGAAGTCCTTCACGACCAGCTTGACATCGATTGGTTCTTCCCAACCCAGTGCGTCTTGCCAGTCGCTGATGGCTTGGTCAAAGACATCCTGCAGGCTGTCTGGACCGTTCAGTTCAACCCCCTTACCAACCCACATCTGGGTGAAGGTTTCGGGATACTTGATGCTGGCGGCGTTCAGCTTGTTCTTGCCGTAGTTCTGGATGAAGGCCGAGAAATCGGACAGCCCCACACGCCCACTGTTATCGAAGTCCAACGCAGCCAACAGGGCATTGTTGGCCGTCAGCGTCGACTTGCCGTACGCACTGATGAACTGGCTGAAGTCGGCAATGCCGATCTTGCCGTCGTCGTTGGCGTCGTAAGCGACGGCCCAGACATCGACCTCGGCAACGTCGGTCACATCGGGATCGACCGCGCCGATACCGCTGAGCATGATTTTGGCGTTGGTTGCGGCCAGGCCGAGCGATTCGGCCGACAGGTCGCCACCCACCGAGACGTCGATGCCGTCACCCGGCAGCGATTCGAGCTTGACGCGTCCCAGCAGGACGAACGAGCCGTTGCCCATCGTGTAGACTTCCGACTGGCTGCCCAGACCGGTGATCGTGCCGTTGGCGTCGTCGATCGAACCACCGCGACCGACGGTCATCGACGAGGCGTATTCGATTTGGGTGGCAGTGTACAAGTCGGTGTTGTAGGCCAGGTCGAGCGTACCACCGTAGACGCCACTTGCGTCTGCCGTGTTACCCCAAACTTCAACCCACAGCGAGTCCCATTCCGAGGCCCAGTCGACGTTGTCTGGCAGTTCCGCTACCTGACCACTGGCGTCGGTTGCGGTGCGGGTCTTATTGACCGTGACGAACATGCCGGAACCATCTTCCAGCGGCTGCCCATCCTTAACGAAGACGGTACCTTGCAGCGGCACCGCACCACCGGTCGTGGCAACGATGGTTCCGCTGAACGCCAGGTTGGCGTTAGCCGTGATTTGCTGAACGTTGAAAGTTTCCTGAATCAAGCGGCTCAGGTTCAGCGTGAGGACGTAACCGCCATTGGAATCACCTTCGATGGACGACGTCTCGGTTCCGTTGGAATTTAACGAAATGCCACCCAGGTTGTTGCGTTCGGCGAACGTGAGCGAACCTTGGCCGAACGGCTGCTCGCTGACGATGTCAGCGAAACCGGAAGCGATGTCGTAATTGAATCCGGACGAATTGAAGCTGACTTCCGAGTTGAACGGGTCGTCCGATTGACCGAAGGTTACCTGAGGCATTCCACCGATGCGAAGCACCGTTTCGCGAACGGCAACTTGCGTTGGAAGATTCTGAGTAGGCTCGAATGCTTCCAAGCCGAAGTTCGCAGGATCGCTGGCCGCTCCGACAGGTTCTCCGCCTGGGGTGGTTGGTTCGCCAGGGCTGAATGGCCCGTTTGGATTCTCAGTCAGGATCAATTCCGAACCGATGATCTCGAACGAATCCGGGTCGGTTTCGCTGCCACTGAAGAGAACGAAAATGTTACCGGTGAAGCTCGTTACGTTGCCGACGCCATTTCCACCCTGGCCGGACACCTCGAGGCCGTCAATGGTGCTTTGACCAAGCACACCGATGACCGCTTGGCTATTGGTGGAGGAAATAGTGAACTTCTCGGCATCAACGATATCAACCGGCGTGCTGACGATCGTGATCTGCGATGGGTCGATCGTAGTTTCGATATCGGCGGTTCGTGGAATGGGGTTTTCCGGATCACCTGGGGGCTGCAGATCCCCTTCGTCGGCACCGTTCAGGGCGATGCTCGTTTCGCTATCGGCAAAGTTAATCGATACCAGGTCGGTGACATTGCTGATTTCGACCCCAACTTTGGCTTGCAGTTGCAGATAGCCAAGTCGGACGTAACTTCCGTCACCACCGATCGAGCCGAAGCCTGGGATCGGCGGTTCGAGATCGAGTGAACCCGTCGAACCGAAGAAGGCATTGAAGTTGTTGACCTCGCCATTCATCCATTCGATTGGGTCGCCACCTTCGCCCAGGGCCTGAGCAGGAGCAATGATGTCGATCACGTCGACCAGATCATCACGGTATTGCAGCCCCAGAACGACCAGGCGGAAACCTTCGATCCAGGCATTTTGAGGACCATCAACGCCGTTATTGCCATCCGAAACATCGTCCTGGCCAACCAGGGTGGTACCCCAGATTTCGACGAAGAAGGTTTGCTCGTCGGCGAATCGATCGGTGGCCGTAGGCAGATTGGCGAAGGAGACGCCATCAAACCCATTGGTGCTGTCGATCGTTGGGTTGAGCACGGGGATGAACTGGAAGTCGACGGCCTGTTCGTTGGTGACCGAGACGGTAATGTTGAGCGGCGAGGTCGCTTGCAACATGTCAACGGTATCTTCGACGGCAATCAATTCGATTTCGGTCGGGGCCCGGTCTTGATCGACGCCGTAGTACTCGAACACGACCACGAGTTGATCGTTGACGTTGTCGAAAGTGGCACTGATGATGTGGCCACCGGCGGTGAAGTCTGGGGTGTCTCCATCGAAGTCCGTGTTCACCTGCAGCAGAACGTCGCTCATTTCCGGATCGGCATAGAAGCTGCTGACGTCGATGTCAAAACGCTTAACGAAGCTCGTTCCGGCGGTAGCGAGAGGATCGGTAATCTCTTGCGTGGTCAGGTCGGACTCGTCGACGATCGGCAGTGCGAAGTCGGCGCCAATCTTGACGGGAGCCTCGTTGACGTCACCCACGTTGATGGTGAACGACTGCGAGTCGAACAGTTTGTTTGAGCCCGGCGTAGGACCACCGTTGTCGGTGACCTTGATTTCGAGCGTGTAAACGTCCGTGGTTTCGAAGTCGATGGTGGCGTTGTCCGCGATCGTGATGTTACCGCTGTTATCGATAGCGAACACGCCGTTCGGGTCGCCCCCAACGATTTCAAACGTGTGCGAATCGCCTGCGTCCACGTCCGTGATCATCACCTGGCCCACGAACGTCAAATCGGCGATGTCTTCGTCGATGTTGAACGGACCTGGGTTGTTATCGATGACCGGAGCTTCGTTGACGTCGTTGATCGTGACCGTGATCGTTTCCGGCGTCATGTTCATCGCTTCGTCGATGGCGAAGACGGTGATCGTGAGCTGTGTGTTGGCCTCGAAGTTGAGAGCGGTGTTATCGATGATGGTGATGACGCCGGTATTCGCATCGATGTCGAAGGTGCCCGATGGATCGTCGATGCTGTAGGTAACCGTTTCACCTTCCGGGTCAGTTGCCGAGACGGTCTGCACCATGGTGCTGCTGACCGGCGTATTTTCGTCGACCGAGAAGTCGTAGTTGCCTGGATCGTCAAACGTCGCAGGCGGATTCTGGAAGACGCGGATCGTCAGCTCGAATGGGCTGAATCCTAGATTGGTATTCGAGTCCAGGCTATCGCCGCCGACGCCGTCGTTGTAATCAAACGTCAGCGTGAAGAAACGCTCTTGGTTCGAGAACATTTCGTCGGGCACGTTCTTGATCAGCGAGATGGTGCCATCGGTACCTAGCGAGAAGTACTCGAAGCCAGTGCCCCCCATCGAGATCTGGGAGAAATTGATGGTATCCCCTTCGGGATCGGTCTCGGTCAGAACGCTGGAGATGTTCCCCAGAACGATCGGCGTACCGAGGAACTCGTCGTCGACGTCGACAAACGGAATCTCAAACGCATCGGTCGGCGAATCGTAGATTGGCAGTTCGTTGAGGTCGTTGATCAGGATAGTGATGTCGCCGGTGACCGTGCTATTAGCTTCACCCTGGCCGTCGTCAGCGGTGATCGTCAGCGTGATGCTCTTTGGGGTGAGACCTTCAAAGTCGATCAACTGGGCCATATCGACTTTGATTTCATCACCATCAATCGTGAACGCCCCGGTGATATCGGTTGAAGTCCCGGTCAAGACGGCGGCATCAATGTTGTAGCTCAGGTTAGCTGCGGCATCGATATCACTGAAGGCACCACCGAGATTGTAAACGACGTCGCCTGATTCGGCGCCCAGCGACCCGGTCGCCGTTTCGACGAATTCATCGACGCTCTGGTTGCCTGGATCGACGAAGGTCGGACGGTTGTTTTCGTCGGTAACGGTGATGGTGATCGTCTTGGTGCTGAAGCGACCTACGGCATCCGTCACGACCAGGTCGATATCAAAGACACCGCCGGTAGCCCCCAGGAAGTTGACGTTGTCGAACGTCAGGCCAGCGGCATCGGCAACGACCAGTTCGTAGGTATCGTCGTTCGGGTCGCCGGTGCCCATGTCATCGACCAGGACCAACTCGAACAGGTCGACCAGACCCTGGCTGGAATTCGATGCACTTGGCTCAATGGTGAACGTGAACGCGTCGTTTTCTACGTCAGTCGCTTCCAGAATCACCGCAGGCGTCAGGCTGTCACCGTCCATGATGCTGTCATCGACGTTTTCTTCGATCGTGAAAGCCATGCCGGCAGGCTGAACGAAGACGGGAGCCTCGTTGTCGGTGACCATCAACTGCAGCGTGAACGGTCCTCGATTGATACCAGGGGTATCGGTCAGCGTCGAGTTGTCGTCGTCCATGTAGAACGTAATGGTAAACGTGCGCTCGCCGTTGACGTCGAGATCCAACTGCGACAGCGGCATGAGAAGCTCGATCGTGCCATCGGTGTTCAGCTGGAAGAAGCCGTCGACATCCTGAGCGGCAACAACGCTGAATTCGTCACCGGAGAAGGTGAGGGTGTCGTTTTCTGGATCGGTCAGGCCGATATCGAGGCTAAAGTCGTTGACGTCGCTCGCATCATCCACGTCCAGCAGCGAGATATTGGGGAACGAGATCGTACCCCCTGGAATAATCGGCAGTTCGTTCAGGTTGATGACCTGGATGTCGATATCCTGCTGAGCGGTCAACATCCCGGTGCCGTCGTCGGTCGCCAGGATGGTCAGCGTGTAGCTGTTGAGTCCGCTGGTTTCGAAGTCCAACTTCGTTGAATCGGCGACGACGATGTTGTCTCCATCGATGGCGAACGCCCCGTTATTTCCACCGATGATGGAGAAGGTGAGCGTGTCCATATCTTCATCGGTGAAGTAGTCAGTCAGATCCGCAACGATCGTTCCATCGGTGGTAACGGCGGTCGTGGCGGCGGCGTTTTCATCGATCTGTAGCGTTGGAGCAGCCACAGCAACTGGAGCGTCGTTCACGTCGGTTACGTTGATCGTCAGCTGGAAGTTATCGCTCAGCACCATGCCGACTTCACCCAGGCCGTTGCCGTCGAGATTGTCGGTAACTTCGATATCCAAAGTGAACGAGGTGGTCCCCCCTTCAAAGTTCAGGGAAGCCGAGTCGATGACGGTGATCTCGCCGGTTGACGTATTAATGTCAAAGACACCAACGCCGGTACCGCCGGTGATGGCGAACGTAAACGGAGGATCGTCTTCATCGACGTCGGTTGCCGTTACCGTGGTAACGACCGTTCCGTTGGCACTGTTTTCGGCAATGTCTGCCGTGGTACCACTGGTGATGACAGGAGCTTCGTTGACGTCGATCAGGTTCACGGTGGCGGTCTGGGTAACCGTGTTCACCGCACCGACTTCTCCGTTGCTATCGCCGTCGAGTTTATCGGTGACGGAAATGTCGAGCGTGTAGGAATCAGTGGTTTCGTAATCGAGCGTCGCTCCCGTCTTGACGGTAACCACGCCGGTGGTGGGATCGATGTCAAACAACGAGGCACCGGTTCCGCCGGTGATCGCGTAAGTCAGGTTGGTACCTTGATCGTCGGCATCGACGTCGGTGGCGACAATCGGACCGCCGCTCACCACGGTTGGATTCGTGGAATTTTCTTCGACGGTCAGCGTGTAAGGATCCTGGGCAAAGACCGGTGCTTCGTTGACGTCGTTCACATTGATCGTGATGTTCTGCGTCGTCACGAGACCGGCACCACCAAGACCATCCCCCTTGCTGTCGATGACCTGAACCTCGACGGTGAACGAGGTCTTGTTCTCGAAGTTCAGGTTCGCGGTATCGGCAACGGTGATCGCCCCGGTGCTCGCGTTGATCGCGAAAGTTCCTTCGAAGCCTGAGTCGATGCCGGTGATCGAGTAGGTCAGGGTATCAGTCGGACCATCTTGCGAGTCCGCGGTAACGGTACCAACGGCCGCTCCGACACTCGAGTTTTCGTCGATCGAGAAGATGCCTGCATCTATGGTCGGCTGGGTGTTGCGGAATACGGTGAATGAGACCGGGTCGGATTCGTTGCCAGCGGCGTCGGTGGCTACGAACGAGAAATCGTTTTGGCCCAGTACTAACGCGATGCCGGTAAAGGTGAAGTTGCCCGAGCCGTCGGCCGTGGTCGTCGTTATGACCGCCGAGTTGCTATCGAGAATGGCCACCGAAGCGTTGGCTTCGGTGGTTCCGGTGAAGGTCGCCGTGGTTTCCGGGGTCAGATTAGGATTGGTCGGATTGTTCGTCTGCATGATCGCGCTGACGTCGGCCGGACTGACCGTATCAATCACGATCGATAACCCCGACGAAGCCGCGCTGACGTTGCCAGCGGTATCGGTGGCCGTCGCCGTGATCACATGGGTACCTTCCGACAATCCGGTTGGCGCGGTAAACGTTACGTTGCCCGAGCCATCGGCGGTTGCGGTTCCGAGTTGGCCATCCAAGTCGGAAATGATCGCTACCGTCGAGTTCGCTTCCGCGGTAAACGTGAACGTGGGCGTAGTATCGTTGGTCAGGTCGTCGGTGTCGCTGTCGCCCGAGTCGCTGCCAGCATCCAGATCGGGAGTCGTCGGTGCCGCAGGTGCCGCATTGTCGAACTCGAAGACCAATTGGAACGGCGTAATGCTGGTGTTGCCCAATTCATCCTCGGTGGTGACTTCCAGCGTGTAGCTGCCGGTATTGAGAACCGTGCCGGCACCCAGCAGGGCGTCGAGGTCGGCGATGCTGAGGGTGAAGGTGATTTCGTTGTCGGTCTGGTTCAGAGCCGAAATGCTCGGTGGCGTATTGGTGTCGGCCAGGTCGATGCTCCCGCCGGTGCCGCCGACAATGGAGATCTCTGCCGAGACGATCTTGCTGAAATCGGTGATCGTCCCTGAGATGCCGGTCGTGTCGCTGGTGATGTTGTCGGTCGTCGAGCTACCGGTATCGACAGCAACCGCCGCTTCGACAGCCGGTGCTTCGTTGTCACCAATCAGATCGAGGATGACCGGCGCTCCCCCCATGTTCGACTCAACGTAGCCCACCTCGAAGCCATCGATCTTGCCATTCAAGTTGGCGTCGAATGCCGCGTTGTACTGTGAAGTGTTGAAGTCGATTCCGTAAACCGATTGGAAATAGGCGGCCGTGTTGTGATTGCCAGCACCGCGTGCCTGCAACTCGGCAGCCACAGATCGCATGTATTCGTTTTCCGAAACGGTGCCGTCCCCGTCGGTCGAACCGAAGAGCATGACCTCGGCCAGGAAGCCGCCCGATCCCGAAGTTCCCCCAACTTCGATCGTGAAATTCGCCCCGGCGGATACCTCGAACAGGACGACGCTGTCGGTGCTGCCGTTGGCGTTGGCCATCGCCTGCATCAGCGGCACGTGATTGGCTGGATTGTTGCGGTCGGTGTCCTGGATGAACACGAGCGGAATCGCAGGATCCAGGTTGCCGCTGGTGCCTTGAATTCGCAGGGCAACGATCGCGGTGCCGGACGAAGGATCAACTTCCAACTGAAGGTCCCGCTTCTCACCCGGCGAACCAATTTCAAGATTGTCGACGAAGTCGAGCGTATTCGCGGCGAGCAGGTCGCGAATCTCAAGACTTTCCAACCGCATGCTGCGAGTACCGCGAACAGTTTTACGCGGCTTGTTGGAAGTGAGGGAGTGTTTACGAACGAGAGTAGTGTTTTTCATACTTTGCACCAACGGCCAATCAAAGTTCCCGGGGAATGGTCGGTTTGCAGTTTCAAGTGGAGAGTGGATTTACGAAGACTAGGAAGAAGGGGGTAAGCCTAGCCTTGAGACTCCGATTTCTGAACAGACAGTCCACCTGGGTTAGAGAGGAATGCTCGGATCAGGTAGTTCCATTAAAATCAGGGGTTGTATCAATTTCAATGAATTACCAGGAATCTAATTGCCCATTCTCTTTATTTTGCCCACACGACGCATCAATTCTGAGCTAAGCGTCAAAGTCGTTCCCTTAGGAATCGCTTCCAAGACCCCTGCTATCCCCACAAGACCTTACATTTCAATGTGTTACGTCGATATCCCGTCTGTTTCTACCGACAAGCCCAACAGCTAGGCAAGATAGCAAAGACAGCGATATTGCCGACTATGGTGATCTTACGGGTGAGCGAATGCGCAAAAGCGCACGAATGCTCTGCGTAAGCTCGCTATGGCCGCGGATCGGTCTGGTCGCGCCAATCGACTGAAATCATGCGGCTTTCCCGACCTTCAGAAACGGCTTGATAACCCCCAGCAGAGGAGCCAACAAGATAGGCAGTTTGCGTAGAATTTTCCAGCCATCAAGAAGTAAACCTAGTGATATCCGGCACTTCCGTCAAACTTTTGATGGTCATGAAACCGAATCCAATACGGACAACGCATCCGTTCGATTCCACACGGATATTGCCATCATTGCGAACGATCGTTGCCAACGGAATTCACGAAACGTTGTACTTCACCCGCTTCCCAAGTCGCTTTGCGCCGGGAAATGAGTACAAGGAATGGGAAACATGCTCCGTCGCCTGACGACTGCCACCTTGGCAATCGGCGGCCTGATTGCAGGCCTCAACGTAACTTCGCTGCCTGCTCAGGACTTCCTCGAAACCGAGCTTCAGCAAGCCGAGTTGGAAGTTGCGCCCATTCTGTATGCGGAGTCGACCGCCAATGAAGCTGCCGCCAACCAGGCTGTCGAAATGCAGCTAACCAACTGCGATAGCTGCCAATCGAGCTTTTGCGGAAGCTGTTGGGATAAGTGCTGCTCAGGAGACTGGTTCTTCGATGGCTGGCTTGAACAGGGCTACACCGCCAACACCGATCACCCCGGCGGTAACTTCAATGGACCGTTGGGTTTCAACGATCGCGCGGACGACTATCAGTTCAACCAGCTTTATCTGACCTTCGGAAAGCACATTAACGAAGACTGCTGCAGTTGGGATTTTGGCGGGCGAGTCGACGTGCTGTACGGCACCGATTACTTCTGGGTCGAATCGAATGGCCTGGAACGAGAACGAGACGGCTCCCGCAAATGGAACGGCCAAGGCCCCCGTGACGGCGATACCCGTGCCCTCAATGGCTTGGCGCTCCCGCAGTTCTACGCCGAGACGTTCATCCCGGTCGGAACGGGCTTGAAGGCCAAGTTCGGGCACTTTTACTCGCTGCTAGGCTACGAAACGGTGCCGGCTCCGGAAAACTTCTTCTACTCGCACAGCTATAGCTACGTCTATGGGAACCCCAAGACACACACCGGTTTTGTAACCTCGTACAGCCCGACCACCTGCTTCACCATCCAGGCAGGGATGACCAATGGCTGGGACAACTTCGAGAACATCAACGGATCGTACGGGTTCCTGCTGGGCACCAGTTGGACTAACGGCGTTTCTGGACTGTCTTATGCGATGCATACCGGCAGCGAAGATCCGACTGGCAGCCAGAATCGCTACACTCAGACGCTGGCTTATACCCGCAAGCTTGGTTGCTACTGGGACTATGCATTAGTGAGCGACTTTGGCGTTCAGAACGATGCGTTCCTGGACGCGTCGTTTGCCCCTGCCGACGCGTTCTTCTACAGCATCACCAACTACCTCTATTACCGCTGGAACGATCAGCTCTCGTTTGGTGGTCGTTTCGAGTGGTTCTGCGACGAAGACAACTGGCGTATCCAGCAGGTACCGGTCGCACCGCTGTTCACCGGTCGCAATTACTACGACCTCACCCTGGGTGCCAACTGGAAGCCATGCCAGCACGTCCTGATTCGTCCCGAAGCTCGATACGACTGGTCTGATCTTACCCCGGTCGGGACCGACGGCGTCTTCAACGACTTCATGAAGGACGACATGTACACCTTCTCGCTCGATATCATCTTGTTCTTCTAAACCCGCTGCTGAGCACTATTTGAATGAGGCACCAGCAGCCAGCAGGCCACGCGACGCTGCCACTGCTGGCACAATAATCGCGCAAATCGTTTGAGTTCCTATCAACTGGGTGGGTCGGGAATACCGATACGACTGATACGATTTGTAAAATCGCCCCTCAAAGGTTTGCGCGTCCCCCTGGCGTGCAAGAGCAGCCATGAAAAGCAATCAAATTACCAATATCGTTGCCTGTGCTTGCCTGCTTGGATCCGTCCTGGCTTCCCCGGTGCTCGCCCAGACAAGTACGAACAAGCCGGCCACTCGCGCCGGCAGCCAGGTCGAGCAAGCTTCGGCCCTGATGCCAGCATCCATGGTCTCGTTGGAGGCGGGTGAAATGATGGTCGAGCCTGCGGCTTCATGCTGCGGCGACTCGGGCTGTCTTGAATGTGCGGGCGTCTGCTCGGCGCCCTGCTGGAACCTGTGCGATCAGTGGTTTTTCAACAGCTGGCTGGAACAAGGTTTCACCGGCAACCCAAACGCCGACGGTGGACTGATCGGCCCCGCGGGTACTAATGGCCCACTGATCTTCAACGATCAGGCCAACGAGTACATGATGAATCAGCTGTACCTGTCGTTCGGACGCGACGTTTGCCAGGATCCCTGCACTTGGGACATCGGCGGTCGCATCGACGTGCTGTATGGTACCGACTACTACTTCATCCAAGCGACCGGGCTCGAAACATACGACGACAACTCGCAGAAGTGGAACAGCAGCACCGGTCCGCGCAACGCTGGCAATGCCGGCCTGTATGGTATCGCTCTGCCGCAGTTCTATTTGGAAGCCAACGTACCGTGGGGAAATGGCCTGAACGTGAAAGCAGGTCACTTCTATACCATCATGGGGTACGAGTCGGTTATGGCTCCGGAGAACTTCTTCTACTCGCACTCTTACATGATGCAGTACGGAGAACCGTTCACCCACACCGGCATTCTGGCGAGCTACCCAACTTCGTCATGCATGACCTGGTACGGTGGCGTGACGCGTGGCTGGAACACGTTTGAACAGCCCAACGGCCAGGTTGGCTTCCTGGGTGGTTTCCGCTGGGTGAGCCCTCATGAAGCGACCAAGCTGAGCTTCACGCTGCATACCGGCAGCGAAGATCCGACCGGCCAAAACAATCGCACGACCTACAGCCTGGTCTTCCAACAGCGAATCAACCAGTGCTGGACCTACGTGTTGGAACACAACCTGGGTGCCGAAGAAAACGCCCGCCTGAACACCTCGAACGATCTGGCACAGGCAACCTGGTTCGGTATCTCGAACTACTTGTACTACACCGTGAATCCATGCCTGGACCTGGGTATTCGCTTCGAGTGGTTTGACGACCGGGACAACGCCCGCGTCTTCGGCCTGGCGAACGACAACGTCGCCAGCGGTGGCGATTACTACGAACTCACTCTGGGTGCCAACTATCACCCGAACTCGTGGTTCATTCTGCGACCCGAAGCACGTTGGGATTACAGCGACCTGTCGGCGCCAGGCATCAACGGGGCCTACGACAGCGGCACCTCCAAGAATCAGTTCACGATCGGATTCGACCTGATCACGATATTCTAAGCCGTAGCATCGTGCCGCCGACCGTAAGAAATCTGGCGGCACGCGGATTGTGTGCACTTAGTCTTCTTCACTGCCGAAAAGCAAATCGACGGCAGAGACATAGAAGCTCTCTTCAAACGCATCCTGATCCCAGTCGATCAGGCGTTCGCCCGGCGAAATGGTTGCACTCATCAGGCCATCCGTCGTGTGCTCGAGGCCGGCAACGTGCCCTAGTTCGTGCATCAGCACCGACAGCAGGTCGATCTTGCCGGAAGCCGCGGAAGCACTCGACGCGAGCAATCGGCCGTTCTCGCTATTGGCGCTGAACTCAGACGAATCAAGCGGAGTCGAATCGACGAACCAGCCCCAACCGGCGGCGTTGGCATCGAGATAAATCGAATTGCCGATCGTCGATGCCAATTGAGTGCCCGGCAAGTCGACGATGTGAATGGTGACGACGTTCGTGTCACTTTCGATGCTGCTGGTAATCACCGACGGTGGCAGGGCCGTGGTCACCGTGGCAACGTCTTCGGTGCTGAGCGACTGGGCACTGCTGCCGACATTGATGTGCGTAGTGAGGATCATGTCACTCATCGCCGCTTTCAGCAGAACAGGCGACCAAACGAACGCATGGTTCACGCCGTCATGCGTATCGCCGAAAGCCGAGCGGAAGAACGAGAACCCGCTTCCATACATGTCGCCGGACAAGTCGAAATCGACGAAGCTGCTGGAGTTGCTGCTTACGATCGTATTTATGTAGATGCTGAAGTCGACGACACCTACCTTGCCATCGTCGTTCAGGTCATAAACCATCGGCAGCAAACGAACGGGAAGGTCGACATCCGTGGTTGGGCCATTCACCACGCCAACTCCGTCGACGGTCAGCGAGGCACCGGTCATCGACGTCAGGAAGGTGTTGAAATCGACACCCAGCGTTTCACCAATTTCAGGAGCATCCAGCCCATTGGCGACGGGCTCGAAGCGGACTCGTCCGATGCGAATACGTTCGCCTGCGGCGAGAGTCACCCCGGAGGACGTCACGTTGATGGTGGCGGTGCCTGATCCATTGTTCACGCCGCTTCCCGATGCCGCGGTAAACGTCGAATCGATGACGATCGAGGTCGCCCGATAGATGGACGAGTCGAAGTTTAACGTGGAGGAGGCCGCCGTCACGGTGTCTCCGCCGGTGCCATCCGGCGTGATCCACACTTCCAACCAGAACGCATCCCATTCGCCGATGATTTCGTCGCTCTGAGGCCGACTATCGACGATGCTGTCGCCGCCGGTATCGGTCAGATCGCGGACTGCCGTGATCGTGAAGTTGGAGACGTCACCCACGTCGACCGTTACCGTGGCGGTCGACTCCATGCCATCGTCATCGATCGTATAGGTGAACGTATCAGAGCCGGTGAAGTTCGCTGCCGGCGTATACTGGACGTTGTCACCCACGACCACAACCGTTCCGCCAGCCGCGGTGGCGTTTGATGCCAGAGTAATCAGTACGGTTGTGTTCGCTTCACCGGGGCCCTTGTCGTCGTTCTTCAACACCGGCAAAAGCGTCGCCGTATCTCGATCGGCCAGGAAAACGTCGTCGAGTGCTTCCGGTTCGTCGTTGATCGGAGCAACAGTCAAGGTCACCGTGGCAGGCGTACCGTAGATACCAAATTCGTTTGCAGCATCGTATTGAAACGAAGCGGTTCCATGGAAATCGGCTGGGGGCGTATAGGTGACTTCGCCTGTCTCACGGTCGTACGATACTTCACCCACCGACGGCTGCGACAGGAAACGAAAGGACGCCGGATCAAGCGTGCTGGCTGAGTCAGTATCGTTGGTCAGGGGATTGAACGTGACCGACCCGTCTTCATTGAGATTGACGAAATCCTGATTCAATACCGGCCGATTCGCCACGGTGACTTGAATTACGTCGTAGTCAATCAAACCGGAGATGATTTCGCCATCCAGGTCATTGGATACGGCGACGACGATTTTGTAGACTCCCGGCGCAAGTCCGGCGCTTGCATTCACCTGCAACAAACCGGTGGAACTGTCGACCGAATAGACCAGCCCGTTGGGTGCATAAGCAGGCAGATAGTCGTTTTGTGGGTCAAAGTCCGACTGATCATAGAAGATCAACTCGTCCCCGTCCAGATTGGTAGCCGTCAACTGAAACGTGTGGCTACTTCCAGGCGTCATGGCGATGTCGGGGACGAACGCCAGGTAAGGGTTCGAGGTGTAATTTTCGTTCGAGGCATAGGTGACGTCAAACGATCGGCTGAGAGTGTGCCCTTGCCCGTCCGATACGGTAACGGTGATTGTCTCAGTTCCCGATGCCCCTTCGGGGATCTTCAACCGTAGAACGCCATTCTCCAGGTCGACGAACGTCGACACCTCGTCCATTACGACCTGCCATTGCGGCAAATTGTTGCTGCCGGTAGGCGTGCCGCTGATCGACTCGCGGACGACTTCCCCTTCGGTCATATAACCAAAGACGGTATGTTGGAAGTCCAAGTGCGGGGCGATGCCTTCCATGATGAAGAACTGCGAGTCGTTGGTATCGTCGAATGACTTGGCATACGACAAGATACCGGTGCCGTTGTGTCGCAGGTTAGGATTGAATTGGTCTTTGAAGTCGGGCAGCGACGAACCGCCGGTTCCGTTGCCATTCGGATCGCCCCCTTGCAACACGAAGCTTTGAAAAACGCGATGGAACGTGAGGCCGTCATAAAAGCCGCTCTCGGCCAGTTCGATGATTCGAGATGTCGCGCGTCCCGCCTCTTGCTCGAATAAGTAGAACTCCATCGTCCCGAATCGGCTCGTGTAGATTCGCAGACTTTTGTTCCCTTGCATCACCGAAGCGATGACCGTGCCGGACGACGAGGTCACCGTGTACGTCAACGGTTGGCCGGAAGGGGAGTAGCCATCCAATGCAACATGGTACGACTGCCCCGAGATCAGCCCGGTTTGATCCGGGATCTCGGCGAAGTACAACGGCTCGCCTTGCGGGATGGTAAGTCCGGTGTAGTCGAGAAGTTCTTCGATCTCGAGCACGCCGGTCACACGCGTGCCATCGGCGAATACCCAGGTAGGCAACTGGGTGATGTTGTTGTCGGAACCGACTTGATTAAGGGTGTGATTGGGATTCGTGACTTCGACGAACGGCAGGTCAGCGGCACCATCGCCGAACATTCCCTTTTGCCGGGTACAGTGAGGACACCAATCGGCACCAAAGAAGATCGCTCCACTGTCGGCGATCGCCTTGGCGAGGGCCTTCAAATCGACGTTGTCGTAGGTCACCCCATGGACGGTGATGGACTCTCCTTCCAGCGCCAAGGCCTCGTTCCCCATCGCCCCGTCAAGAAGCTGTCGCGATTCGAGTTGCTGCCCTTGCACTTTCCATTGGCTACGTCGTCGTTTGTCGGCATAGCATGGCGTCTGGCGCAGCGCACGCATCGCAATCGCCGTCACCGCCGATACGGTCAGCAACAACCCAATCACGACGGCAACCGCTACGAAGATAGTGGAATCGACTATGGCCATGGGATCTAAGTCAAGCATGGGGCAACTAAGAGGGGAGTTTGCTTAGTCCGGAAGGTGCCAATGCAGTCAAGGTGGTCAATATACGCAAGCAACACCCGGAACATATATGGTACATGGGGGGCTATCACTTTCCAACGAAGTTCCGTTGATAAACCCCTAAAGCAGATCTTCCCTCAACCTCTTGGACGCTCCGAGCGGGGGTTTCGTTCCTAGTTTCGCGCATAAAAAAACGCGGAACAGCAAGGCCGCTCCGCGTTTGGGTTTAGGCTGTCAATCGGGACTATTCACTGGCCGGACGCTGTGCCGATGGAATCACGCGCTTTTGGATGTCCGTTTCGAGCGTACCGAAGGCAGCTTCATGACGCTGAACGGCCATGTGCAGAGCCCCCAGCATACGCTTGGCGGTGTAGTAGTTGAGGATGATTCGCTGCTGGACCTTGATCTTTTCCTGCGATTGAACCATCGGCTGGGTATTCAAACCGAAGTCAATGATCAACTCCTCTGGCGTACCCGTCACGCGGCAGAAGTTGGCGTAACAAGCAATCGCGCCGGATTCGTCCAATTCGACTTGCTTTGGGGCAGCTTGACCTTGGTTTTCAGGGGCGTCCGACATGTAAATTGTCTCCTAAGGATTTAATGTTTACCGCTATGGTATTGGCTAGTTTAGTCAGGGCCGTCACTACTTCGAGATGGCCAATGCATAGTTTGTCACATCAAAAGGTGGTATCAACCTACCCTAACCATCAAAACCGAAACAACTGGAAGAAAGACCGAGACTTTACGTAAGTTGGCGACTACAGGTAGAAATGGAACGTGCGAGAAATGTATCGCCACAGGCGGCTTCCCATCGGTTCCCATTGAACCCAGACTTTCGCCCGGCCACGCATTCCCAGTTTCAACTCTTCGTCGACACCGGCCAAAGGGACCTGAGCCGGGAAGGTCGCGTTCTGCGGGCGTAGCCGTCCTGTCTCTTGATCGGTAATGGCCGGCAGGTCGCCCCCTTGCTGTGTGCTGAGGGCAGGCGGAATGAACTCGACTTCTTTGCTTCCCATTACCGCGATGCGTCCCTTGAAGGTACGCCCAGGGAAGGCATCCAACTTGATCGCAACCTCTTGATCGGGATTGACCAGTTCGATGTGGTCCTGATCGATATAGAGGACGGCTTCCATCTCGTCGGCGTTACCGATCTGGCAAACGATGTCGCTCGTGGAAAGGTTGGCCCCCTGGTTCTTCGTATCGAAGATCGAACCTGACCATTCCGGCAACATGCCGTTATCACCACCACCACGGTTCTTCTTATCAGGTACCGGGAACACGGTTCCATCAATCGGAGCAGGTACGTCGATCAACGCGACCTGCTGACGCTTCTTTTCCAATTGCTGTTGAACCGACTTGAGTTGCTGAAGGACCTCCAGGTAAGTCTGTTCCACCTCGCCACCTTGCTCGGCCCGCAAACGCTGATTGTTGAGGGCTTCGGAAAGAAGCTCCAGGCGTTCCTCTTCGTTTTCCAACTCGGAGAGTTCCAGCAGCAAGTCGAGATTGGTGACCCGGGCCAGCTTCGTGCCGCGGGTGACCTGTTGGCCTGGCTCGACCAGCATGCTTTCCAACTGACCTGGCACCACCACGAAGACACTCTCAGCGTTTCTCGGTTGCACTTCCACCGGGCACTTCACCCATTGGGGGACGGGAACGCACACGATTCCCGCGATCACCGCTGCCACGACCGAGGCGGTAATCAACACATTTTTCCGCTTCACCTGTGACATTCTCCCAGGGACATACAGGAACTTGCACAATTGATAGATAGGCATCACCACCAATCCGTAGATCCCGGCCAACGCGATCATCTGACCAATGACCTGCAAGCCGTATGGCTTGAAGACCTGGTTCAAAAACAGCATGATCGAGGCGGTCACGAAAAGGCGATAAACGTTGGATGCGACGGTGTAGAGACCAAAGAAGAATTGGTTTCGTTCCGGCAAAAATGGATCGTCAGGAAGTTCCATCCCCAGACAATACTTCGACATGTAGCGATGCAGCACGCTGCTCGCCTTTTGACGCATGTTCGGAACTTCCATGATGTCCGACAAGATGTAGTAACCGTCGTAGCGGAGCAGGGGGTTACCGTTGAAGATCACCGTGCTCACCGAACTAACGAACATCACCTGCAGCGCCAAGTGATTCAACAAACCGGGCTCGCTAAACCACCACACGAACGTGGCGATCGAAGCCAGAAAGACTTCGACGTACATTCCCGCCGCACCGATCGCCGCACGATGCCACTTGTTGGGCAGCATCCACGAGTCGGACACGTTGCAGTACAGACACGGCGTCATCACCAGGAACATGACACCCATTTCGTGGCATTCGCCGCCGTACCGCTTGCAGGACAGACCGTGGCCGAATTCGTGCAGCACCTTGGTCACGCCCAATACCGCGCCCAGCAGTAACCAGTTCGACGGACCAAAGAACTCTTGAAACGACGGCAAACGGCTGCGGAACACGTCGTTCTGCACCGTAACCAGCGTGAGGGCCGCGGCACATAACAGCATCACTAAGATCATCGCCGGGAACGTAAAGAACCAGCGAGTATACGGATTGAGCGCCGTCAGCAGACGATCGGGATCAAACCCTTTGAAGCGGACGGCCAGGATGTTGGACATCAACTGGACGGTCTCTTTCCACTTCCGCTCGTCGCGGCGAACTTTCAGCTGCCGCCCTTGATCCATCGCCGTGGTGATCACCAGACCGCTGCGGTGCAACGTTCCGATGAACTGCTGCAGGTCATTGAAGCTGATCTTCTGCGGCGCGAACTCTTTCTCGAACTTCTCTTTGATCTCTTGCAGCGAAGTCTTGCCATCGAGCATGTTCAGGATGGCGTATTCCTCTTCCTGGAAGCGAAAGTAGTTCAGCCCAATCGGTTCCTTCACGACCCAGTAACCTCGCCCCTGGTAGGTGTGCTGCCGGGCGGAGAGGTCGGGACGCTTACGCAGCGGCAGCGGACGACTGCTACTGGCAACCAAACTGTCTTGAAGACTGACCAATGCTAACTCTCGGGGCGGGGAAGGGGAGTCGTAAGCTTGTCGCGAAACCGCTTATTTGCGGTTACCCTCGAAATGAGCACTGAGCGTCGAAGGACGATCCAGGTGAATGGTCACATCGGCCACGTCCCCTGGGTAAAGGCTCATCGAATTGTTGGCGAGTTGGTTTTGGACTTCCGCGGAGAAATCGAAGTTGCCGGTGGCATCGATTTCGGGGCTGGCAAAAGTAATGGTTCCTTCCAGCGTGATCAGCCCGCCCGGCGTTTCGGCTCGGACCGTGACCGGCTTGCCAATCACCATTCCGGGAACGTACTGGTCGGCATTCAACGAGCCATCGACCTTCAGGCGTTTCAGCCCGACGACACGCATCAGTGGATCACCGGGACGAACCCATTCCCCTTCGTGGCGATACTTCTGCACGACGACGCCATCAATCGGCGTGGTGATCTTGCATTTGTCGATGATCATGTCGGCCGCTTCCATCTCGGCCTTCGCTTCGCCAGCGGTCATGCCGGCGACCTTGAAGTTCATGTCGGCCTGTTCAGCTTGCAGCAGGGCCTTTTCCCACTGAAGCTTGGCTTTGCGAATGGTGATCTCGGCGATCGCACCTTTGACGCCTTTATTGGCGGCTTCGAGCTGTTCAAACTCAGCCCTCGAGACCTCGGCCGCTTTAGCAGCGTACTTGATGTCGACCTGGTTGGTTGCCTGTTCGGTGGCCTTGTCCCATTTCAGCTTGGCAATCTCACGCTGCTTGGTTGGCAGGGAATCATCGATCTGTGCGATATGGGTTCCCACGGTGATGTAGTCGCCACGTTCGACAGGAATGCTCAACAGCACGCCGGTCTCTTGTGCCGGCACATTGACTTCGTCGATCAACGACACCAGGCAGCGTTCGACGACGACCTGGGATGGCGTCGCGGACGTTTGAGCGGAAACGTGTCCGGCAATCAGTAGCAAAGTGGCAACCGATAGAATCACAGACTTGGACATGGGTTTCTTACCTCGTGCGATGATCGATCCTGCATACTCATTGCAGGCCGAAAAAGCATGAAATGAACGCATCGAAACGATGCTGGGGTTAAAACAAAATTCGGGATTCGACGAACTCGAACAGTTCGTGGAACCAGGTGTAGCCCAACGAAGCCGTTCCGCAGTGGACCTTGGCGGTTGCCGTGGCACCTGCTCGCAGATGCTGAATGTCTTGCTTGTCGATCGCCACTTTCAGCTTCACGATCTGCCCTTCTTCCTCGTCAGGCTGAGCCAGACGCTGGATCTCGGTGACGTAACCGGTGAGTTGGCGACCTGGATCGCTGGCCATGATGTAGGTCACCTCCAGGGCTTCGGAACCTTGCTGATGTTCCAAGGCGTACTGAATGTGTTGGATTCGTTTCTCCGGCATGCGAATTTCCAGAATCCAATCCTGCGTCGGATCGATGACGGTCATCAGCACCTGGCCTGGCTGAACGGGACGCTGCATCAAGTTGTCTCGCACGTCCCAGGTCACGATCTCGCCGGCAATCGGGCTGGCGACATCGAGACGAGCCATCTTCTCTTCGAGCAGGGCGACCTGTTCGTTCAGTTGTTCGTACTTCTGACGAGCCTGGCCGAGGTCGATGGTCAACTGCGTTGCTTCCGCCGCATTTCGCTGGCTCTCCGGACGACGCTTACGAAACTCAAGGGCTTGCAACGTCGACAAGGTCTTTTCGCGATCGCCGGTGAACTGTTTGTATTGTCGTTCAAGCTCGGTGTTCCGCAGCCGGGCAACCATTTGCCCTTGCTCGACGTGATCGCCGTGGTCGACCGGGACTTCAATCACTTCCCCTTCGACATTGACGAACACTTCACGCTGCACCACCGGCGTCAGCGTTGCGGCGCCTGCGACTTTGAAGGGAGCGGGAATCAAGAACAGAGCGGCAATGATCGCCACGGCGGCAACCACGGCCAGGACCGTCTTGGGAAGATTTCGGGCGGTGACCAAGACCTTCGACTTACCAAGCAGACGCCAAACGGGCGTCAGCGGAATCGAGTTGTAGTCGATCGCATTGGCCAACGCACGGCTGCTGTGCTCCGAGATCAGTTCGACCCCTTTGGAGAACTCTTCCTGCTGCGAGCTGTCTTCGATCTGCTCGACCACCAGCGCGCCGAGGATCTCGCCCTGGAATTGGCGTTCTTCTTCCCCCTCTTCCCGCTGCATGTTGTCGGTGGCATGTTCCGGGCGACGCAGCGGAATGACGGCGATCGTCTTGGTGTGCGATTCATCGACATAGTCGTGGACTGCCGTTTCCAGTTGCGGAGACAGATCTTCGGTCTGCCCGCTGAACCAGAACGGTTCGCCTGTTTCAATCACGCGCGAGGCCAGCTTGCCGAGCAGCTGCACCTGGCTCGCCCGCGAGTCGAACACGTCTTGTCCGCTGACGGCTTCCACCTTCCAGCGGCCACGTCGCAAGACGACCGACACGCGGTCGCAGCCAATCAGCCGACGACCTTCGTTGGCGATGGTGTAGGCCGTTTGACGCAGGTCGAGGTTCTCGTGAACGGCGCGGCTGAACTGTTCGATCTTCGACCACAACGATTGCCGATCGTTGAAGTCACGCAGCTTGCGAGTCTTGAACCAGTCGGTTGCCAGCCCACACATCTGCTCCAGAAAACGGAGATAACCGCGTTGGCTGTTGGGGGCCGAGTTCGGTCGCTGGAAGATCTCGATGACCCCTTCGACCTTGTCTTCGACTTGGATCGGAGCGACCACCAGAAGTTGGTTGGTCGGGTTGCCGGCCGAGTTCTCTTCGGCCCCGCCTGACTGCGGTGGCAAGAGCTGGGCTTCGGAGCCCTTGAACATCGATTCGATCAATCGAAGGTGACGAATGCCTTCGTCACTTTTCGGATCGACAAGACCGCGGGCAAGATTGATTTGGTAAATCAGTTGCGGCCGGCGCTGGTCGTCATAGATCCAGGCAGCACCACCCACGGCAGCCAATGCGGAAACCACTTTAGGCAAGACTTCTTTGAAGTACTCCTCTGGTGGTACATCCCGTTTGGAAAGCTGGGCAATCTCCTGAATCAGACCTCGAATCTGCTTTTTAGTGCTTTCGAGGGTCTCGGGATTCACGGACGAGGGCTCTGTGGACATGCCGGGACTATTCATAATGGGAATTTAAGGTTAGAGGCCGATCGATTCGCGATCGCAAAATCCTACGTCTCACCATAACAAGGGAGGTGAGAATCGAAAATCTTGAAACCCGAAAAGGTGTCAACGAGGGATGCTCTGCGGCAGGCTGTGCGGGTTACAAGGGTCGTATCGCCGAAGAACTCTACACGACCCAAGAGTCGTTTGTTCACTATCTGACAAGAAGTTACGGTAAGAAATCTTACAAGCTTTGCTGCCATTTGGATAATAAAACGCAACGTTTCGACGGACCAGAGGGTGACTTCGTTCCATCTGTCTCGAAACCGCATCATACTGGCTAATCTGGCGAATCCAGATAAGGATCTTGTCCCATTTCGCGGTGCATCTTCTTACGCTGCTTCTCGTGATACAGTAGAACCTTGCGATCACTGAAGTGCTTCTTCTCGATCTTGCGTTGCGCCTTTCGGAACAGCTTGGAGTAGCCTGGCAGCTCGCCGAGCCGCTCTTCACCGTAGGCAACCAGCTTCTTGTATCGCTTCGGCCCCAGACCAACCAGCAAGCAGTCGTCATCCAAGGCCATAAATTGCCGCGTGCTGCCGGGGTCTCCCTGACGACCACAACGCCCGACTAACTGACGATCGATCCGAGCCGAGTCGTGCAGCTCCGTGCAAATCACATGCAAGCCGCCCAATGCGTGGACCCCGTCACCTAACTTGATGTCGGTACCACGACCAGCCATGTTCGTGGCGACGGTCACTTTTCCTGGCTGCCCGGCGCGGGAAACGATGTCCGCTTCGACCGCTACCTGGTGGGCATTGAGGACTTCGTGATCGATTCCTTCCTCTTCTAATAGCTTGGAGAGATGCTCGCTCTTTTCGATCGTTCGCGTACCGACCAGCACAGGTCGCCCTTGCGAGTGGATCTCGCGAATCTCATCGACAATCGCCGCCCACTTGGCATCGCTGTTGCCGAACACGCGATCTGGCCAAAGTTTCCGCTGCGGGATGCGGTTAGTAGGACACTTGATCACGTTCAGCTTGTAAATCTTCTTGAATTCCCCTTTGGAACTCGATGCCGTACCGGTCATCCCACCCAAGTGACGGTAGCGTAAGAAGAGGTCTTGAACGGTGATTCGGGCAGCTTGCCCGGTGGCAACCGTCACCTCGACACCTTCTTTGGCCTCGATCGCCTGGTGGATGCCGTAGCTCCACTTTCGACCTTCGGCGATACGCCCGGTCGACTCGTCGACGATCACAACTTCTCCGTCACGGATCACGTAGTGCTGCCCGCTATGGAAGTCGCGTTTGACCTTGATGGCTCGCTCGACGTAGTCGTACAGGTCGACCAGGCCTACGGTGTCCAGCAGTTTCGGCTTGGGGATCTGCCGGACCAATAGTCGCCCGGAAACGGTTAGTTCGACCGACTTCTTATCGTGGTCGTATTCGTAGTGGTGATCTTCCTCGAATTCCTCTTCACTTTTGGCAGCCCAGCGATGGCAAGCCACGGCGACCTTTTCCGCCTCGCCAGGAATCGCACTGATCACCAGCGGCGTTCGGGCGTCATCGATCAAAACACTGTCCGCTTCGTCAACCAATGCGAAAAAATGCTCTCGCTGAACTGGCTCTTCACTTTTCTCCGACTTGCCCGCTAGCAGTGGCCCCAGCACGCCCAAACCTTGCTCGCGGGTCTGTCGGATGAGAAGTCGGTCTCGGAGGAAGTCGAAACCGAATTCTTTCGACGTCCCATAAGTAATGTCGCAAGCGTATGCCTTTCGCCGATCTGGTGAGGACATTTGGGATTCGATCACGCCAACCGTCATTCCCAACATCTTATAGATGGGCATCATCAGCTCGGCGTCACGGGCGGCCAGGTAGTCGTTCACCGTGGCCACATGCACTCCTTTACCAGGCAGTGCATAAAGATAGGTCGGCAGGGTTGCGGTCAGCGTTTTCCCTTCCCCCGTTTCCATCTCGGCAATCGAACCATTGAACATGATCATCCCGCCAATCAGCTGCACCTCGTAATGGCGCATGTTCAGCGTGCGAGCACCCGCAATGCGGACCAAAGCGAACGCTTCGGGAAGCAACTTATATAGCGGCTCACCACTTTTGGCCCGATGGCGCAGGCCCAGGCTGTGCTTGCGCAGGTCGCGGTCCGAGAGATCTTTCAGCTCTGCTTCGAAGCGATCGATCAGTGGTAGCTTCGCCACGAAGCGTGCGAGCCCCGATCGGGTTATCTGCGAATAGGCCGCCCCCAACGGGTTGGCGGAAAACTTGCGAGGAGCTCCCCGCTGCGGAGCTTCCGGCTTGTTCGACTCTTCCGCCTGGGGTGCTTCCAAGGTCTGTTGATTGGTATCCAAACTATTACGGTCCCCGTAGGTGTGCTGCCACTACGATAGGTGGTTGGGGCATTCTAACCGTTGCCCACATTAGATTTTAGTATGAAAGACAAGTCTTTCCGTTCCCAATATTCCGCAAGGGGATTCCTAAGATTTGCCAAGCTTGATCGATACAAGGTCCACTACGACCTGCACGACCTGACATAGTCGTCAAACTCTTCCTAAAACACCCATTTTCACGATTTCCCGCCGTTCTGGTTGGAGAATTCCGTTTATACGGGTTGCACCTTGCTTTTTGCTTAACCGGCACACACCTGACGGCCGACATTCCTAATACGTCCGGAATAATCGTACGCGGACCGTTCGAGCGCAGGGCGAGCGTCCTGACAAAAGAAACCATTCCGCCCGATCGACTTGGCTCGTTATGAAACCAAGTTAGTCGTTGGCTATTCGATTTTGGATGTCCATCAGACGCAAGCGGTAGCTCTTGTAACTCCTTCCGTACTTCGGAACGAGGCAGGGCCTTGGGAGCGACAGCATTAGTTTGCGAGCACACAACATGAAGCTTAACTACTCCACCCTAGCTTTCTCGATCGCGGCCGTGCTACTCGGCTCAGGTCGATCCTTTGCCCAAGAGGGTTATGCTCCGATGGGATCCCCATATCCCGCCGGTGCTCCTGCTCCCTATAATCCCGTCGGAATGCCACCAGCTGGGATGCAACCGGGGTATGCACCTCAAGCGATGATGGGTGCTCCTGGCCCAATGGGCCCCATGGCTGGCCCTGGTCCCATGATGGGCGCTCCCGATCCTTATGCTTACATGGCTGCCGCCAATGCCAACGGTCAAACGAACCCCGGCATGCAATACGGTGGTCCGGTCGATGGTTCGATGTACGAACCTGCCGGCGATTACGTTCAATACGAAAACGTCGCCGGCGGTGCCTGCGACGACGGTTGTGCACTTCCACCTCGAGCTTACGGAAGCTTCGACACGCTGGTTGTCTGGCGTCACGGTGGAAATTACCCAGCGATCCTGACGACCAGCGATCCGGCGGACGAAGGCATTCTGGGTGCCGCCACCACGCGAGTTCTGTTCGGCGACGGGTATGAATCGGGCGATGCCAGCCTGGGTGGCCGTATCACGATTGGCCTATGGCTGGACGATTACCAAAACTGGAGTGTCGGCGGCCGTTTCCTGGCACTGGAAGACGATGGAGCCAACTACAACACCGGTTCCAATTCCTTCACGACGTTGGCATTCCCGTTCTTTAACACCAACACCGGCTTGCAAGATTCGGTGGTTGTGGCCTTGCCGGGTACCGGTACCAACGCCGCGGACAATACGACGATTGCCCTGAACAACGAAAACAACCTGTACATGGGCGACGTCTTCGTCACCAAGCATATTCACACCAACCACGGCAACCGCTGGGACTTCGTCACCGGTTATAGCTACGCCAAGTTTGAAGACAGCTTCGCGATTAACGCTCAGTTCACCAACCAAGACACCGGTAGTACGCTTTCGGTCGGTGACGTGGTTGCCTACCGAGACAGCTTCGCCGCGACCAACGAATTCCACGGCGGCCAGTTGGGTTTGATCGCCGAATTCCAGGACGGCCCTTTCAGCTGGCGTGCGATGGGTAAGATCAGCCTGGGTGGCATGAAGCAGGAAGCCACTATTTCTGGCTCGACGACCATCAACGGCGTCCTGTCGGACAATCAGGGGATCTACGCTCGCAGCACCAACTCGGGCAGCTTTAGCCGCGATCAGTTCGCTTACATTCCTGAAGCGACGGTCGATATGATCTACGCTTACAACTGCAACCTCGACTTCAAGTTGGGGGCCAACTTCGTGTACTTCAGCGACGTATCGACCGCAGCGACCTTGATCAATCCGAACATCGACCCCAGCGTCGTTAACCCAACCGATCCTCAGTTCAGCTTCATCGAACAGGACTTCTGGGTTGTCGGCCTGACCTTCGGTATGGAATACCACTACTAAGCCGAAGCGGAGTCGTTCAAGAAATAAAAAGAGCCGGTCCCGAAGGATCGGCTCTTTTTTTGTTAATTGCCTGCTAGAGGCTTACAGGCTGGCAAAAGCCGCATCGACGGCTGCCGCCAGATTGGTCATGACGGCCGAGGCTCCACCATTGATGCGAACGATCATGCCCTCAGGTCCATTGGCAACGACCATGTAACCAGGGGTCGATGGCGAGAAGGCCTGAACCACGATCACCGGATCGTCCAACCCATCGACGGCTACCTCAAAGGCAATTTGGCTTGCCCCGGTGGCGGTATCGAAGAAGGAGAGATCGGATCGGACATTCACCAGGTTTTCCCAGCCCAGGTCCACGGCATACCATTCGAGCGAATCCAGACCGCCTGGCTTCGAGAACGCCAGCACGATGCTGTCTTCAGTGTTCGATGCGATCGAATCACCCAAGCCGATGTACTGGTAATCGCGGCCGCGGTACCCGAAGTTCAAACCGGTGAAGATACCCGGCTGACCGCCGCCAACCTGGATGCCGCTGATCGTATTACCGCTAAGCGTAAAGCTACCGCTGGAGGTAATCCCCTTACGCGTAAAGCGAGGATCGGTAATGCGGACCGAATAAGTTCCTTCGTCGAAGCCAGCGAAGACGTATGCCCCATAAGCGTCGGTGATCGTACTGGCAACCACCGATCCGCCGTTATCCAGCAATTCGATCGTCACGCCGCCAATCCGCATTTCGGGGCTGGCATTGGTATTGGCATTGTCATCGACAACACCATCGTTGTCGGCGTCAAAGTAAACGACACCGGAAAGCAGGCTGTCAAACAGCGTCTTGAAGATGATGGTGCCGGTGGTGATCTGGTTGTTACCGTCGCTGACCTGGTAAGTGATCATCTCAGTCAGACCAGGAATGTTCGACACGTAGGTGAACTCCCCGGTAGGATTGTTCATTCCATCCAGAACCGGCGTGAACGTACCTTGCAGATCGCCAGCGGTCAGAGGACCGCCATTTTCATCGAAGAATCCGATGAAGGTCGGCACGTCAGAAGGTTCGCCTGGCGTGACGTTATCCATGATGTCGATCACATCGCTCTCGATGCCTGCGACGACTTCAAGTAGATAGGGGTCTTCCAGCAGAAGCACAGCCTGATCGACTTCGGTGATCGTAACGAAGACGGTGGCTGTCGTCGTTCCAGTGTTGTTGGTCAAACCGCTGTCGGTAATGGTGTAGGTAAACGATTCCGAGATGCCACCCACTCCCGTTGGCACCTGGTACAGCAGTACCTGGTGCGATTCGATCCCCGCATCGACGATTTCCTGCACATTTTGAGCGTCGAGTTCACGAGTCACCATGCCCTGGGCAGGCTGGGTAACTGAGTCGATATTGAAGCGATCGCGAGGTGCCGAAACAGCGCTGGGCACGTTGTCCATGTCGTTTTCCAGCACGTCCAGAACATAGTACTGGATGCCGTTAATCGTCACGACCGGAGGATCGTTATCCCCTGCAGGAACGGCTTGAGCCTCCTGGTAGTCTTCCACGACTTCGTAAGAATCGAAGTTCGCACCGGAGACTGGTTCCGCCATGATATCGAGCGAAACGGTACCACCGGTCCAACGCGAGATTTCCAGGGGGAACCCACCTTGTTCCGCACCCGAGAAGAAGGTGGCGTTCACATTCGCATCGCTGAACATATCACCGCTGCGCGTTGTGTTGTTGAACGAACTCGCCAAGTCAGCCGGATCGGTGCTCTGGGGATTGTCTTGGACGACCACTTCAAAGTCGACAGTCCCTTCCGCAACGGTGGTGAAGGTCAGCGTCGCGACCAAACGACCGAGATTCGCGTCAATCGTTCCCGCACCGTTGGAAGAACCACCGATGAACCGCAGCGTATTTGCCAGGGCAAAGTTATTGAAGTCACTCTGACTGTTCAGTGCACCATAGGGAGTGACATTATTGGGAACGTCAGGAGCAAGATTGCTGACGAACCCAGGCCCCAAGACGATATCCGTGGTAGGATCCATCGTCAAAAGTGCCGAATTGAAGGTAATGTCGACGTAGGCCGAATCAATGCTCGATGGGTTCGTGGACGTATCCTCCAGCCATACCTCCAACTGGAAGGTCTCGTTGATGTCGGCCATCCCGGTCTGCGTCTCGTTGACATTGCCGCCGCTGGTGATCAGGCGAAGATTTACGTCGGCACTGAACGTCCCGTCGGCGAGTTCCCCTTCCAGCGACAAGGCATCCATCGCGGAAAGCAAGTCGCGGGTGGTTAATCGACCGTCGTTATCGACGTCGAGGTAAAGGGTCTGCTCCCCTTCCAGAAGGCCACGCGAAGCCATCTGCTGAGCTTGCTTCGACTGGAGATTCAACAGCAGTGTATCGACGTCCATCTGGTCGAAGACACCGTCGTTGTTCACGTCGTGCGACATGTAGTCGTTATGGACGGCGGCAATCACATCCCCCGCCAGCATGGATCGAGTTTCCAGCGGCTCCATGCGGCGTACGGTTCGCTGCCGTCTGGCTCGCTTGTTCAACTTGGAAAGGACCTGGTGCTGGCGGCTCTTGTTCTTTTTCATGGCGACCTACGGCAACCTATGTTTTCGATTAGGCAAGTAGCAAAATAAGCAACTTGGGAAATTGGGGCGATTTGATCAGCGTCATCCAGACTAATTGGGTAATTTTGCCTTTGCAAACTTTTTCTTACCCTCGTCAGATCCCTTAATAGGAGTAAAACCCCCTCGATCCGCATAATTTTCCAGTTACCTAGCCAGTTGGTCGCAGCTTGCGGGGCAGAAGTTCCTCGCGACTTGAAGAAAAGATTCCAAATTTCCCGGATTTGCATTCTCTACCGGAACTAATGGGGCCTGAAATCGTCCAAAGTTTTGGCTTGTCGTGATATCTCTGGGGTTACAACCGGTATAATCCCTAAAGTTAGAACTACCAAAGGGTTTACGCGATTGCGTTGGCCAGACTCGCAATTACGCTGATACCTAGGCACTCTTGCTCGCGGCACGCCTTATCGTCGCAAGTCACCCTATTTCACCATCATGTCGCGGAATCTTTCGGGACATGAAGCAATCGCGCAATCGCCATGAAAAAAGCAAGCTCCCGTTCGGCCTCTCTGAATTCGCTTCGTCGCCACTGGAATCACGTCTCGCGTCTTGAGGTGCTTGAAGGTCGCGAAATGCTCAATGCGACCACCGAGTTGCTTTCGCTGCGCCTGGCCGCCACCGACTTGCATGGGAATCCGATCACGCAGATCGAACAGGGGGAACAGTTCCTGATCAAGGCCTACGTCGACGACCGCCGCGACGAGCCTGAGGTCGACGTGACCCCGGTCCCCGGCAGCGTCTCGGCCGAAGCCAAGGGTTTCTTCACGGCCTACTTCAACGTCACCTACGATGCTGCCGGCTTCGACTTTGATCCGACCTACGGTACCGGGGGGATCATGTTCGGCCCTTCGATTATTTCTGTGTATGATCCTGTCGCGCCCAACGTGCAGTACGACGGCTACATCGAACGTCTGGGCGTGCAGAACGTGTTTACCACCCCAATAACGGGCGAAATCGAAGTTCTCTCGTTCCGGATGACTGCCCAGACGCCGAACGTCTACGACATGGCCGAGGCATTCATCCCGCATTTCCATTTCGATCAAGTGGACCTATTTGAGAACCCCAACCAGACACCTCAGGACTGGCAACCAATCTACGTCGACGGCGTACCTCAACTGGAACGCCTGGCAGGGAGCGAGACCGCAGTAGGGTCTGACTTCTACAACGCCGTCATCGGCGCTGACGAATACTTTTCGATACATCAGTTCGGTGGGCAAAGTCTAGTCTCAGATGGCCAGGTCTACTTCGAAGGGGTCGACCTGGAAGTGATCGCATCCCCTGATGCCGACTATCAGTTGCGATTCGTCACAACCCAAACCGGGACTTCCGGCGGCGAGGTGAATGCGTTGCCGTCGAATGTCGACGTCATTGACGAATGGAACCACTTCTACGTCGAAGTTTACGCCAAGGCTCCCGCCGGTAACGCTGTTCAGGCAGGCTTCGTAGAGCTGAACTACGATACCAACGACTTCAGCTTCGTCCGAGCGATTGGTCGAACCGAAGATCCTACCAACGTGCGATACTCGATCACCTCCTCGGATGTCGATGAACAAAACGGAACGATTCGCATTGGCTTCAGTTCCCTCTCGACCAACCTGGGGGACGATCGTTATGCGCTGGTAGGGCGTATCCAGATGAAGTCGGATATGGAACTCCCAGTGGACTATACCAATGGCGAACTGACCTTTACCCCGTCTTCCGACATCACTCTGGTTGATACCAACGCCACGGTGATCAATACGACGACCAGCGTCGCAGCCGTGATCAATGGTTCCGCCACGGCCAGCCACAACTTTGAAGTTTGGCCGGTGATCTACGACGTCGGTACCAACGGTGAAGACCGCAAGATCGGCATTAACGACTTCGCTGGCTTCATCGGTCAGTATGGCAAGCTTGTGAATGACAATCCCAATCTCCGCAAGTACGACTTCAACAACAACGGCAAGGTCGATCTGGCTGACTTCAGTTTGTTCATCCAAAACTATGGCAAATCGGATCAGACAGCGTCCACACGCGTCTATCCTGCCGGCTACCCAGGCGACCTCGGTGGCGCGCCGCTGATGGGAAGTTCGTTCGTCCTGGAAGGAGAATCGGTAGCAGCCCGCTCGACGCCGCAAACGACCACCACAACCACGTCGCCCTCGACCGTCACCGAAGAGAAGCCTTCCGATATCTCTGGCCAGTCTTTGAGCACAACGCTTCCATTGACCCAAACGGCACCGACCGGGTCGTCGTCCGAGAGTGAAAGCGAGGACAACCAAGTCGTTTCGCCGGTGGAGGAAACCACCGACGCGGTCATTTCAACGCTTGATGACCAAACTGATTTGATCGTCATGGCAAGCCAAGATTCCCAGTCGTCGTCCGCCTCGGAAGAGGACGATGCAGTGTTTGCCGAACACGCCGACGAAGTGCTGGCGATCTGGGAGGATGAAAGCACCCTGTAATCGGTCCGATGAGCCCCCATAACGCAGGCCCTAACTCGGTCCTCTAGGCACCTTCCGTCCCTTTCCTGGCGAATATCCGCTGGATTAAATCATGCTTCGATCCTCCTCTCATCGACGCTCCGCTCAGCGCGGGGCGAAAAAGCGGGCAGGTAAGTCTGCGCGTCGCATGCAGAGGATCGAACAACTCGAATCACGGCTCGCTCTCTCCGCCATTCCCCTGAACGCCCAACCGCTGGATACCGGCGAGTTCATGCTGGGAGACGTCTCGGTAACCGTCGTATTCTTTGAGTCGGACGGTACGACCGACCCCAATACCGAGAACTGGAACGCCACGCACACCAACCAGGTAAAGCAGCGGATCGAAGAAGGGCTGCAGTGGTGGGTCGATACCTTGGCACTTCAGTCGAACGTTCACCAGTTGAATTTCGAGATCGACTACACTTATGCCGATAACCCGATTCCGATCGGCATCGAACCGATTACCCGCGTCGCGACCGACCTCGACATCTGGGTTAGCGAATTTCTCGATTACGTGGGGGCCGAGCGGTCCGACAAAATCGACAACGACGTTCGACTGTTCAATCACAGCCAGCGAGTGGCCAACGATACGAACTGGGCATTCACCATTTTTGTGATCAATGCCGAAAACGATTCCGACGGCCTATTTGCTCCGGGAAGCGTACTCGGTGGATTCTCGCTCGCCGGTGGCTCGTTCCTCGCGGTTCCATCCGAACGGCCTGCCAGCACGATTGCTCACGAGGTTTCCCACCAATTCTGGGCGATGGACGAATACCAAGGTTCCGGCGACTACGAAGATACCCGCGGCTATTACAACACCCAGAACACCAATGCCCACGACGGCAACCCATCGCCTGGCACCATCGAAACAAGTCTGCTCCGAGAATCGGCCTCGCTGCTGGCCGCTTATGCCAGCCATACCAGCAGCACGTCGTCACTGGAGTCGATCGGCTGGAAAGATTCCGACGGAGATGGAATCTTCGACGTCTTTGACGTGCCGATCTCATTCTCTGCCAGCAGCCAATTTGATCCCGTTTCCAATCAAATGCGAATTAGCGGCAACGCAGCGATCGGGGTGCTCCCCAATCAGAATTCCTGGGGTCTGCAAAACTCGGTCACGACCAATCGCTTGAGCCATATCGAATTTCGCCTGGATGGCGGACAGTGGTTAACAGGCCCTGCGATCGATGACTACACGGCCGATTTTGACTTCCTGATTCAACTGCCTGACTCAAGTCCACACGATATCGAAGTACGTATTGTCGACGAGACAGGGCACATTCACTCGCAGTCGCTGCTCGCTTCCACCGCTCATATCGACTCGACTGACGTTCATGGTTTCACGGGCTACATCACCTACGACCAGAACGACGACGGCATTTTTAACGCCGGCGAGCAAGGCCTGGCCGGCTGGACCGTTGAAGTCGTCGATCTGGCTGGCAACCCGCAAGTCACGCAAACGATCATCGAGCCGGATGACTATTCACATGGCGAGATCTTCTACGATCCGATCGGCGGCGTAACGTTAACCGCGGAAGGATCGGAGATCGCCCCAGGCTTTGCCGACGTTGCGGCTCGCAACAGTTCGCTTGCCAGCACCGGCAGTCGTGGCTTCTACAACTACTCTGGTGGAAGCTGGAGCAATGTCTGGTCAGAAAAGCGTCAGCTGAAAATTGCCTTCGATAACCCAGTCAGCCGAGTGGCGATTGACGCGTTCGCCGAAGTGGACGGCGATGTAGGCATCTTGGAACTATACGACTCACAAGACAACTTGCTGGGACGATACACCACCAGCCCCATGGCTGCGGGAACGTTCGAAACCATGGTCGTCGAACTGGACTTGCCGGAAGCGGCCTACGCAATCGCCCGCGGACACCTGACCAATACCGATGACCCGCGCCGTGCAATCCACTATGTCGGCCTTGACAACCTGGTCGTAGGGCGCCCTCATACGGTTGTAACCAACGAATTCGGAGCGTTCTCGCTTCCGTTTGACGTCGACGGGAGCTACCGCCTGAAGGTAACGGCCCCGGACGGAACAGAGGTCTTCTTCAGCTCGCTGACGGAAGCCAACGTCAGCTTAACCCCCCAGGCAGGCGCCAGCCGAGTTGCCTGGTCGGTGTCGATCGCCGACGACTCCTGGCATAACCCGCTCAATCCTGCCGACCTGAACCATGACGGGGAGATCGATCAAATCGATTTCGACCTGGCTTTCGGTGAACTGATCAATCCACAAGCGACGCTCTCGTCGCCATCCGGAAGCTATGCGATTAATTCGACGCATACGCCCGGCATCCCTTATTTTGACGTCAACGCCGACGGCTCCTTGAACAAGCATGATCTCTTACTGCTGTCGGATGCGATTGCTTTTCAGTCGGAATCCCAGCAGTCGGTCGATCCGGAACCCCTCTCGTCGTTCGCGTTCACCGCGTCTCCGAACACCTCCACCGTCAACGATGACGCTATCCAGCCGCCAATGGCCGAGACATCGCAAACAAGCGTGCTGGAAGGAGAGCCGATCGCTTTTGAGCTGACGCTTTCCCATGGCGACGTGAAAGAAGAAAACGGCACGGCGGCACCTTCAGAAGCTGCCATCTCGGTTCTATCCTTTCAGGCAGTCGTCTTGCCTTCGCAAGATTCGGCCGTCATTGACTCGGTCGACAACGCCTGCGAACGCATCGCTTCGACTAAGCCTCTGGATGATGAAGCAGTGGATGCCGTTCTGGCCGACTTAGACGCTTCGCTCGAGTTGTTCTAGGCTTTGTTTGATCGATCGTCGGTCCGAGGCCGATCGAATCGACGCAGTTCAGCGGCAGCGAACTCGACGACCCAAATCAGAACCGATTCGTCAAACAGAGCCTTGTCTTTCGCTCACTTCTCGCCTGGCGTTCTTGTGCATCTATCCAGGGGTCCAGACGGTTCGCTTCTTGTTCCTTAAACGCTGACGCATTCCAAGATCCGTTGTCGCCGGGAGGATGTCGAACCGCTTCCCCCAAGCTAGAGCGGAAGCATCTTGGCAACCGCGCAGAAAGTCGCCCGTGGTGATTACCCCACGGGCGACGATTGTTGATGTTTCAACCTAGGCGACAACTAACTGTTGTCACCCGGATCGCTGATCAAGGAGAGCAACTCGTCCAGTTCGTCCGACTCGGCACTATCCTCCGCGTCTTCGCTGAACTGCTTGCCGTCCCAATTGTAGCTGAGGTCGTCAGCCATGTCGCCAATCAGCTGATCGAATTGATCGTCATAGCTGACCGTTTCCAGGGCGATTACTTCATCGTGGAAGGAAGCATCGATGACGCTCGTTTCGACTTCTTCTCTCTGAGCGTAGCCCATCAACTCCAGGGCGGATCGCATCTGAAGATCAGAGTAGCTCGGGGCGATGGCATCGAAGCTGGTGTTCGAGACAAGCGACTGGCTCACTACCGGTGCCGTATTCACAGCCGCGGACGGAGTTGCCGATTCGTTGGTCTTGAACTCGTACGAGTTCACTTCCACTGGGGTTTCGACGCCGCTGGAGATCGACTCGCCCGAGATCATCGACTGCGAGACAATCTCTTCCGAGATCGGTTCTGGGTTAGCCGACAAACCAGCGGTGTAGTCTTGGTACGCCAACAAGTCAGCCAGCGTGATACGACGGTCGTTGTTGACGTCCAACTTGGCAGGGACATTCTGCGGGTCAATAACATCTGGCTCGAACCCTGGCTTGAAGTCGCCGACCTCAATATTGTTCATCGGATCCGCGGTCCCGTACGTGTAGTTACGGTTCCGGATTTCCTGCAGCAGCAACGTGTAATCGAGATTCGTGATGCTATTGTCGCCGATCGAGATGGCAGCTTTATTGCTGCTGTTGTGCCATGGGTTCACACCGGCATCACCAATGGTGATCTGGTAGTCTTCGACTTCCCCGTCCTCGGCCAGTCCGGTCGGCGTCAGACCACCGGTGCTGCTCAAACGGAAGCGAATGTAGGTATCCCCCAGAAGCGTTCCATCCGGCAGATCACCCACGGTGATCAATTGTCCCAAGCCACCGGGCGAGCCAAGTGGATCGACCGCATCTTTCGTCAAGGCCACGCTGACGATGATCTGTTCGTCTTCATCAGTGAAGTCGCCGTCTTGGTTGGCGTCGATCCAGGCATCCAGGAAGCCAAACGAGGTGGCTCCGGTAGGTGCCTTCGAGGTGACATAGACCTGATTATTGATGCCGTCACGCAGAGTCCAGTTCAGGAAGCTGCCCGAGTTGTTCGGATCTTCGGTGCGGATGAAGATACCATCGTCGGTCGCACCGTCACCACTGGCATCGGCGGTTGGTTGACCTTCGATTTCGGCATCGACACCTTGACCCAGATAGAAGTTCTCGATCAGGTTGTGACGAGCACCATCGGAACCCAACAGCGTGCCGTAGCTATCCGGGGCGTCACCGAAGTCGACCAGACCGCCCACCTGGATCAGGAAGCGAGTTTCACCGACCAAGGTGCCCGTGCCGTCATCAACCTGGTTGTTGAATTCGATCGGGTTACCGGCGATGTCGCGGATAATGCTTTCAACCAGATCGTCATCATCAGGTCGACTATCCAGCGTGACCTTGTACAGGACGCCTTCCTGGAACACACCCGAGACGGGAACCAGTCGGATGATGTTGTTGGTCGCGTCGTAGTCGAAGGTGTAATCGACACCCAGGTCGAGGACACGCGGAACGTCGCCGGCCAGGATTTCAAGTTTGACCGAATCAGCCGTCACAGTCGAGTCGTCGATACCGGTACCTTGGACCTGATCCGAGATGTCACCTTGATCCAGCAATTGGATCGAGATGTTGGTCAGCGGACCACCAATCCATTGGACCACGTCCGGGGTTTCGTCCAGGTCGCGATCGGCCGCATCGTTGTCTTGGGGATCGATCAGGTAACCGGTCGGACCGGTGAAGTCTGCTCGATCGTAGGCACCGATGTCGCGGAAGGTCACGCCGCCAACGCCACCGCTGGAAACGACGCTTGGGTCGTCAACACGAAGCTGGCCTGTGATGTCCCGTTCCGGTGCCAACAGCGGAGTGCTGTCGATACCCAGCGGATTGACCACCTGGCTGACTGCGGCACGTTCCTGAATGGCATCCACGGCGGCGTCGATCGCCTGGCTTCCTTCGTCGAGGTAGAAGTTCTTGTCGTCCGCGTCGACGAACAATGGGTCCCCAGATGCGAGCAAAATGGCCAGGTTACCGTTACCACCGAAACCAGTTACAGGCGTTCCGTTGTCTTGGAACAACGTTCGCGAAATGACCGTGGTGGCCTTGGAACTTGTATCGACCGAGATACCCGTCGAGAAGTTCGCGACGATGTTGTTCATCAGCGTGGGACCAGCCGACTCTTCAATCGTCACGCCGGTGTCACCGTCATTGATTCCATACAGCGTGTTGTTGATGATGCGTCCAAATGGAACGGCACCAGCTGGGTCGCTACCGGTTATGGTGCCGAGCGGATCGCCGCTGTACAGGATGGCGCCCTGATCACTGTCGAAGATCACGTTGTTCTTGACGGTGACGCCGGTGGCCAGTCGCTGCGTGTTAGCAGCCGACGGAACGCTGATCGGAGCACCCTGGTGCGGACGGTTGTTGCCGGCATCGGCATCGGTCACCGTGTTTCGGCTTCCGGCGTCAATCAGCACGCCGTAGTTCGCCGAGTTCGAGATCATATTCGAGTTGATGATGATCTGTCCCTGATCTCGGTGACGATTCGAGTCCCCAACCAGGTCGAAGACGAACGTCTGTCCGAAGAACGTCCAACTTAACTCGTCGTGACGCTGAATTCCGATGTTGGTCGCTCGGGTCGTCGCCTCGCCGAGTTGCCCGGCTTCGTTGTTCACGAAGTAGGTGGAAGAATTCGTCACGTTGCCAAAGTCGTCGGCAACCGAGATAGCCAGGTCATAGCCACCTTCGTACGTCCTTGCCTGGCGAGCCGCGTCATTCTTGGCGACCTTGGATGGGTCGTAAGTCAGCGGCGCGGAAGCCTGGTTTCCGTTGGAAGGCAGTGGGATCGTGTTGGCGGCGATCGCGACGAAGTAGGTACCTCCGATCGCTGGGTTGGCCAGGGTGTAGGTATCGATACCCACACCGTTGACGACGCTCAGCAGCACTTCGGTGAACGTTTCGTCGAACAGTCGTAAGACGGCGTTCAAGCCGAACATATCGGCGAAATCGGTCTGCAATTCCAATTGCAGGTCCTGGCCGGCATCCAGCGTGATCTCGAAGATGTCGACGTCGGCAAATCCATCCAGCTTTTCGACAGGATCGTTGTCACCAATCGCCCCGTTGATTTCGGCGGTTACCATGTCGGTTGCCCCAAGCAGGCTACCGTCAAGTCCGATGTCCGTGGCTTCACGGAACGCGTCGTTCGACTGGATGTCATATTCCAGGCGGACTTCGTCCGAAGTGGTCTTCGGCGAGAGATCGACGCGGTTGCTCGTGGTGACACCGCTGCGGGCATTCACCTGAGCGTAGACGCCCAAGCCGCCGCTGGTGGTGCTGATCAACGACCGGGCTATTTGCCCTGCGTGATCGTTGACGGCATTCATCAACTTGACCGCGATGTCAGCTTCAGTGTCGGTATTGTAGAAACCGATGCTGTAAATGTTGTTATCGCTGTCGTAGTTCGTACGAGTGCTTGTCCCTGCCGATCCACGGGCCTGGCGTTCGGTGATCGAATCCAGGTCGAAGAACTCGAACGTGACCCAGTCGGTACCGTCACCAACTCGAATACGGTCGTTGTTTCCGATCAACGCCCCCGAAGCCGTCAACACGGTGTAGCTGCCGTTGAGACGATCGTTGGTATCGAAGGTGAATGTCGGCAGCAGGGAGAGCGTACCATCCGCGGGAATACCATAGTCGGTACCGCGACGAATCTCGAGTTGATATCCCCCGGTCAGGATCTCATTTTCACGCAACTGTTGATTATGCGTGAAGTTGGTGTTGGTCGTGGCACCGGTCACCATTTCGCCGCGTTCGGCAAAACCGATGATGATGTCGTCGATCAGCACGCCACGAGTATCGTTGTTCTGGCCACGAGTGTTGGCATTGCTGTTGGTGGCGATTGGATTGCCGTCGTTAGCATAGCCAAAGTCGTCACCCTGTAGCGAGCCGTCGTAACCCAAACCGCTGGTATTTACATCGAACGAATACCCATTGCCGTAGATGAACTCCTGGAAACGATTGAACATGAAGTAGTTCTGGTTGTACGACTGCAGAGCCATCGTCTTATTCATCCAGTCCTGCGTCGTTGTGGCCAGCGAGATCGCCGTCGTTTCGCTGTTGTAGGCGATCTCGATGTTACCTGCACCGACGTCAGAACTTCCCGTGACCGTCATTCCCCAAGGGGCATTCGCTGGTGGGAGATCGACAATACCTTGAATGTTGAAGGTATCGTCCGACTCGGTGAAGATCTGGACCCCCAAACCACCCATCTCGTTCAAGATCGCAGCGCGTGTCAACTGAGCGATTTCGCTCGGCGAATCGGTGATCGAGAAGAGAATCGGAATGTTACCGACCGTCGTCACGCTATCGCCTTCCCGAACGTATTCAAATGTCACCGGGGCTCCACCAGCAGTTGCCTGCAGCGTGAAAACATTAAAGGTCCCGGGAGTTACCAGCGGATTGAACGAGTCGGCGATGCGGGCACCACTATCGAACTTGAACGATTGACCCTTGTTGTACTCAAACACAACCGGGGCACCGCCATTGATCGCATCGGTGACCAGGAACGTCCCGCCGTCAGGAATCTGGGCACCACGCAGAACGCGAAGTTCCTGGGTGTTCAGATCGGTTCCCGTCGTAAGGTGTCGCCCCCCCAGGTTAATCGAGCCACCGGTCGAGAAGTCAAACCGCAGACGCAGGTTTTCTTGTCCCGCGAAGGCCGACAGGTCGACGCGGGCTTGTCGCCAGCCAGCGTTGTCGAACAGCGGCTGAACCCCCTCGGTACCTGCCTGCCGATCGGCCCTCAGGGCTTCGTCGACGGCGGCGGCGCTCGCCCAGGCACCGATGGTATCGAATTCATCATCCGGGTTGGCCCCAGTATCGCTCTGGCGAAGCGTATTGTTGGTCGCCAACAATTGCCAATCACCATCGTCACCGGCAATGAATACACGCAGAGCATCTCGCGGATCGCCACCTTCCACGCCATCCGTTTGAAGATCGTAATTGAAGTACAGCGTCGGAACGTCACCGGCGTTGTAGCCATACAGACTGAACGTATCGGAAATGACCGTACCGTGGGCATCGCCAGGGAAGTCGTAGTTGTTGTTTGTCTTGTTACCAGTCGCATTGTTGGCGGCGAACGTGTCTTCCGTATTACCGAAGTAAAGGCTGGAACCACCGTTGGAACCTGGCCGCGAGACGTCGATCGGAACGTTGATCCCGTGGCCGGCTTCGTTTCCTCCAATGCCGTTGATGTTCCACAGGTTTTCATTCAACGTGCCGAACTGTAAACCGTTGATGTTCCCCAGGCCCGTCGAGATGTTCGACTTGTTGCCATGGAAGACGAACTGGGCGGCGCCGTTTTCATCGAAAGCGTAGATATCGCCACTGGTGGTCACGCCGAACAAGACGTCCGAGTAGCCGGTTTCGCCGCCAGCTCGACTTGGCCCAGCCGACAAGCTGGCAAATTCGAGTGGGTTGCCGTTTACGTCTGTCAGTTCGGTAATGAAGTCGGCTTGGACGTCTTCATTGGTATCGATGGTGAAGCCACCAGTCGACGTTAACAGGAACAACCCGCCCTCATCGGTAACGGCGAACACCTTGTTTCCGATCCATGCCATACCCGTGACGAAACCGCCAGTGGCCTCACCACCCACGTTGAATGGGGTCGTATCAATGTCGATTTCCAGGTTCGTGAACGCAGGGTCCATGATGTCGAAGATGACGACGTTGCTGCTGGTACCACTTCCGGTGTTGTCCGCAATGAAGTTTGTCGGAGGCACGGTGTTCGCAAGCGTGGCGTTGGCTGCCGCAACAATAGCGTCCGCCACCTCAGTCTGGCTGAAGCCAACCCCAATTTGGACTAAGTTATTCCCTGGGGTCACGCCAATGCTGGCGGGTGCAAGCGGACTGAGCAACCCATCGAAGGCATTCGCCATCTGGTTGTAGCCGACCGACTGACCTGCTTCAAGGAAGTTGAATCGCGAGCCGGAAACACTAACGTCCAGATTGGTGAAAGTACCGAACGCATTCGCGAACGCGACGTCAATCGCGTCGGCGACCTGAGCACCGGTCATCGTTTCTTCAACGTTGACGATGATGTTGTTCGCACTGGAAGTCTGGCCGTAGTTCCCCTGGAGATCAATGTCGCCAATCGCTCCCGTGCTGAAGCAATTCGTGTCCCCAACCAGCGTGATTCGGCCTGGAATGGTCCCATCCGCCGTGACGCCTAACCCCGTGAAGGCAAGATTGATGGCAGACACCAGGCTGGATTGTATCTGGGCCGGGGTCGTCGAGTCGTTGTAGCTGATTCGGACCTGATTTCCAGTGATCGAAACCTGGCCATTGTCGGTGTTATCGAAGACGAAGGTTCGCGACTGGGCACCGACTTCGATCGTGATCGAACTACGCTGCGTGTTATCTGCCCCAGTATTGGCAACGAATGCGGGATTGAAATTCGAGACGTCAATGACCCGCCCAGTCTGGAAGGTGATATCGGTCGTTACCGGGATAAGGGCATCGTTGACGACTTGGAAAGTCATTCCGTCTTGGATGAACTTACCGCCGCCGGGATTCAACCCCAGGTTGAAATCGCTCCCCAGATCCAATTCAAAAGTGGACGCAGCGACCCCAACGCCAAAGCCATCGGGATCAACGAGGAAGGTCATGCCGTCCCGTAGCACGGCAGTCGTGCCCGCACCGGTCGCTGCCGTGGTGACCAACGCGTTGGCGGCTGCATTGATTCCGAAGTCGACCTCCGTATTGATACGGAAGGTCAAGTTACCGTTGATGTTCGTATCGGCGATGTCCCCGAGCACGCCCAGGTTGATCGCGCGAGTGCTATCGGGAGCACCGATCGGATTACCGTCACCATCGGTATCGCTGGCGTCCATGCGGAAGAGAATATTCGCAAACTCATCCGCGTAGGAAGTAACGTCACCACGACTACCCACGGCATAAAGCCGCAAGCCACTGGCACCATAATTGTTGTGGAAGGTCGTCGCTTCAAATTGATAACCCCAACCCGTACCACTACCTTCATTGGCATTGGCCAGGTTACCGACGCGGACGTTGTCCTTGGCGTTGTTAATTTCGTAAGTAACGATACCGTCATCTCGGATGAACGTGGACATACCATCACCGGTATCGATCTCCAGGAAGTTACCGGAGTTTGCATCTTCCAGGCGACCGACTACGTCCACGTTGTAAGCATAGAGCGTTCCATCAGGAGCCATTGCCAAGTCACGGTAGGCATCGCCCGCACGTCCAACGCGTGCTTCGACCGCCCCAGTGAATGGATCGATGGCGTAAAGATCGGTACTTGATCCTTGTCCCTGGCTGAGGAAGAGCACGAAGTCGCCCAGGACATACGGATTGACGTTGGTGTTATCAACGATGCTCGTCGAAGTCGGTGGAGCGGCCGAGGTATAGATACCACTGCCGATGTGGTCTTCCACGATTCGGTGGACCGAGTTGATCGGCTCGAGGCGAACCAGCGAATTGGTCGCGTTGGACTGGAAGAACTGATTCATTTGAATCGGAGATCGTTCCTGCGAGCTGACCGCGACGTAGTACGTTACAGGGTTCTCAGGCGTGCCTGCTGGCAGCATGATCGTACCGAGGTATGGATCGCCGTTGTTGCTCGAACCTCGTTCGAGGTCGGTCAGGCCGGCATTGCCTGGGGTCTGTGGATGCATCAGGTCGTCGTTGATCGCGCCACGATCACTGATGAAGATCAATTCACCGGTTGAACTGTAGACCGAGACGATGGTATTCGCACTGTTGAGACCAGCGGCGTAATCGAGATCGATAATCAGCGATCCCCATTCACCAGGAGCACTGGTACCAGGAATGGATTGAACGCTGTCGAAGTTGAACTGGACTTGGTACCAGTCGACGTCCGATCCGGTCGCGTCGATATTCCCGGCCACACTGATCGCTGCACGGTCCGAGTTAAGCACGTTCCCCAAATTCTGGGCGTTACCGAGCGAATTATTATTGCCCGTGGTTTCGGCCGACTCACCTAGCACCGGCGAATGACCTGGCTGACCGTAAATCGAGATACCATTCTGGGCATAACGGATGTCGGCAAACTGAATCGACGAGCCAGCAAGTTCGTCGACTTCACGCAGACGGATGTTGAGCTGGTAGACGCCGTTGGTGTTACCGGCCTGGACGTTGCCGTTGACCGAAGTCAGATCGTTCGTGTTGGCGCGGACGCGAATGTGATAGGTACGAGCCGTGCCAGGCTGTCCTGGCAGCACCACTCGCATACCGGCATCACGTGGATTGATCGACCAGAAGTCTTCTTCATAGAAGCCAGACTTCTGCAGCGGGTTGGTCACCTTCAGCAGCGAGTTCTGACCGTAGAAGCTATTGCCGGATTGATCGAAGGAATTGGTCGAGGCTGCCAACACGTTGCCGTTACCATCGACCAGTTCAACGACCGCATCCAGGTAGTAGCTTGTCTTGTCCAGGTCGAACCAGACTTCGGTCCCTGGATCGGCAACGAAGCTGTAAACGTCGACGTCCGACTTATTGCTCAAGTAGCCGTTGACCTCGAAGCCCAGGCGACGGGTGTCGTCGCCGCCGTACTCGTCGGGAGCCAAGCGGCCCAGCGACTGCGCGGTCTGCGGAATGCCATTGACGCCCTGGCCGGTCAGGTTGTTGGCTTCGGCCTCGACGATCACCTGAACGTTTCGATCGTTGGCGAACTGATCGATCGTCAAGCCTTCCCACGAACCAGGAAGCGGAATCGCAGCTCCCGGATCGACTCCGGCGATACCGTCGTTATTGGTATCGGTCTGAGGTGTACCGTACTGGGTGAAACCAGCACCCACTGAGTCGTCACGCAGATCGGTGAAGACCACCGGGAAGCCGGCCTGGCCAACAACGTGCAGCATGCCACCGATACGATCATCGATGTCCAGCTGACGGCCGGTGGCTACGAATCCAGCATTGGCACCCAGCAACTTCACAACCAGGCTTTCCGTTGCCGAGCTTTCCAGGCGGATACCGCCGTAAGTATGGAAATCGGTCGAGTATATCGTGCTGAACAAGGCGTGCACGATATCGGTATCGTCCCAAACGCTTTGGGTGGTTAATACGCCGCCTCGAACGACCATCGCGTTGAGTTGGTTGTCGGTGAGCAGGTTGCGGCGAATGAGCGCCCCTTGATTGTCCCCCAGGCCGCTTTGTCGATCAAGGTTGCCGGTCGAACGGCCCCAGTCGACGATCAGATCATAGCTGAGCGAGCTGGTATCAACGTTCAGGACGTTGGCTTCGTTGAAGCGGAAGTTATTGGCAACGATGATCGGCTGCGAATCGCGGACGAAGATGACCGCGTTGGCGTTGCTCATGTGGCCGTTGCGGGTTGCTCCACCAACCCCAGTCCCTTGGCCATCGTCATTGTATTCGAAGGTCGAGTTCGTGATACGAACCTTGGCCTGGTGAATTTCAATCACGTTAAAGTGGGCCTGGCCGCCATCGATATTCGATTCGCCGCCACCAAAGGCCAGCAAGGCGTTGTCGATACTACCGCTGGAAGCATGGGCGAAGTAGATACCACTCCAATCCCCCTCGGCCGCGACGGAAGCGGCACCATCGTTGTTAGTGTCGAAGGTACCACCGAAGCCATAACGATCGTCACGCAGCGACGTGAAGACGACCGGTCGACCCGGCGCACCTTCGGCGATGAAGCTTGCACCCATCTCCACTTCGATACGACCGGCGTTGAACTTGACCACGACGTTCGGATCGACGACGAGGCTCGAATCGAAGCGAGCGTCATACACGCGATCGATGACGATTCCGCGGGCCGCACCGTTATAAAATGCAGCGTACTGACCAGTAACACGGACGATGCCGTTGGTCGCAACCGGATCGATGTCCAGGAAGAAAGGACCGCCGTTGGCCGGGCTCACGAATGCCTGGGCGTTGCGGAAGCGTTCGATCAAGAAGGCGATCTGCTCAGCCAACGCAGCTTCCGTAAAGACGCCGATCGGAACTCCGTTGGGAGGATTGATCCCCACTCCGAGAGTCTCGTCGAACAGAGTCATGTCGTCGAGGTTGATCGTATACACTGAATCGCCAACTGCTGTCGAAGGAGTCGCCCCATTAACGAACTCGATCGCCAAGCTTCGAGTTACTCCCTCATCTGAGACGGCGAAGATCGTCAGCACTGTTCCGGGAGTAACGCCAGCGAGGTGCGGAACCTTGATTTCGACCTCATTGGTGGACGTTGGTCCGCCTGGCGTCGAATTGATGTGTAGCGATTCCTGGATCACATAGACGATGTCGGTATCGTCGAAACGAGCCGCGACGGTCAACTCTTCCAGCGGTGCCCCCGGTGACGAGAGGATCCGCACCAGCATGCCGTTGGTCGAGTTCTGAACGATACGGTTGCCGAAGATATCGGGACCAACGCGCATCACGTCCGGAGTAAACGCAGCCGCTGCGCCGTTGAAGACCGTGTAGTTCGATTCCTCAAAGCTGTTCGGGTCGGCCGACAATGCAGCCCCCGAGCTTAAACGAATGATGTTGTAGTTGATCGTAGGACGGGATTCTTCCATGTAGATCGGTGCCAACGAAATGTCCGCGCCATCGACTTCGGTGATACCACCGGCGTAGCGGAATTCCGCACCGATCACCGAGTTCATGAAGATCCCGGCGTCTTCGTAAGTACCCCGCAATTGTTCGCGATCGACTTCCTGATTGAAGAGGATTCCGCCCCAGTCGCCTGGTCCGGCAACGTCTTGCGTGAAGCTGGCATGGCCGACCATCTCGGCGTCAGGGTCGTTGAGCAGCGTCGTTTCGCGGTACGAAGTCAACGTGACGCGGCGATTCTGACGGGCTTCGTCCAGAGTTACGGTACCGTTGGTCTGGGTATTAGGCTGATAGCGCTCTGGAATGCCCAAGATTTGCAGTGCGGCAAAGCTGCGATCGTCGACGACCGAGGTACTGCCGACCTGAATGCTTGAGTTGGCAAACTTCAGGATCGCTCCTTCGTCGATCATCATGGTTACCCCTTGGGGCAACACGATGTCGACGCCATCTTTCAGCGGAGCATTGTTCAGCGGATTACGACCGATCAGGTACGCGATGTTGTCTTCCAGCGTCGTCTGGTCATCGCCGACGGCACCGATGCCGATCACGCGAATGACGTCGCCACGGCCGGCAGTTTCAGCAGCCGTAATCGCGGCACCAATGGTGGAGAACGGCTGGTCGATCGAACCGGTTTGAGTCGTTCCCGTGTAAGTCCCGTCCACAAACAAGGTGCGCGGAGCGGTGGGTGTCAGGCCCGTATAGGTCGAAGGCTCGGCTCGGAACCAGAAGTTGAACGCGCCTCCCGCGGTTCCGTCGAGATCGCCGTCGATCGAGGCGCCGGCTGCGGCACCACTGGTGATGACGATCGACTGAGCCTGAATGATGCCTGGATCCAAGGTAATCGGGTTATTGGTCGCCAGGTTTCGCAGTTCGATGCGATTACCAGTCGACGAAGCAACCACATTGAAGCTCGCGTTGTTGATGGCGGCTACTAGCGCGGCAACCACTTCGCTTTGCGACATTAAAGTCGTCAGCGCAACGCGTTCGTTGTTGGTATTGTTAAGCGTGCTGTTGAAATCGATTTCAAAAGTACGGGTCATTTGGCCATCACGCAGGATGATCGTCTGACCATCGCTGAAGCCCGCTCCACCGGTGCGAACAACCATCGTGTTCAACTGCGAAACGGATGCCCCGGTATCGCGAATCGAATCATTCAAGGTCGGGGTGAATCGCAGCTGCAGTTCATATTCGCCCTGCGAAGTACCGCCAAACCCGGAATCTTCGATGTTTGGATCGTAAACATTGTTACCGCTGGCCGAGACGCCAATGAAGTAGGTGCCTGGTTCCAGCGTGATTTCCAGGAACGAGTCTTCGCTGTAATAGTCGTTGTTGCGTGCGATTGCTGTATACGACCCGTCACCATTGAGCCGATAAAGCGTCAACGCCGCATCGAGACGACTCGAATCGGTCAGACGTTCGGCAATGATCTCGGCCGACAGCTTGCCCGTTTCGGTCAAGTCGAACCGGTACATGTCGATATCGATCACGTCCGGACGATAGAGATGCTGCAAGTGGGTGATGTCAAAGTCACCAGGCAACAGCGATTCCGGATTCATGCCGAAAATCAGATTGTCGTCTTGCCCCATGATCGTACCCGGCGGCAGATCGTAGGTGTGCCCCAAGCCCAGCAAGTGACCAATTTCGTGGAAAGCGGTGGTCTGCCAAATGGCCCCTACCTCGTCGTCGCCTGGTTGATCGTGGTCGACGGCTTCCATGATGGCGAGGCCACTACCTGCCAGACCAATTGGGCCGCCTGGACCTGTTGCGATTGTGGCGCTAAGCCCACGCAAGTCACCGGTGACGACACCGATGCTGGCGCCTACGTTGCTGGGAACTTCAATAAACTCGATACCAGCGTAGAAGCCATAGATCTCAAAAACCTCACGGGCACGCTTCTTTTGTTCCTCGGTGATCTGGTTCTGGAACGGTTCGCCAGTCTGGCTGGCGGGATCGATGCCGTATTCATCGGGGAAGTTATAGGTCAGAACGGTGACGCCCAATCCATTAGAGTCGCTATCGGGCCGGCCATCGCCATCCCCGTCGTTGATATGGACCTCTCCGTCAAGCTCGACGTCGCGGTGGCCTGGTTCGTCATTGCCACCCGGCAGGTTGATGTCGTACTCGGTAACATTGCGAATTTCGCCGCGGATGACCAGCGCCTGGGTGCGATCAACAATCAGGCCAGTCGACTGGGCACCAAGGACCATGCTAACGCGGTTCCCAGCGGTTCCGCGAAGTTGGAGGCGATCGTTACCCAGGCTTGGATCGAATTGAAGCTCGACCTCACCGGGATTTGCACCGTAATAGATATTGACTTGTGAGCGAATTGCTGCGGCCAATTGAATCGAAGTCAGATCGACCGTGCCGATGACAATCGCGATGTTTCCGGAAGCAACTGGATCGGTCGTGTCATTGGTGGTCAACTCGAAGGTCGTAAGATTGCCGAGGCCATCGTCGATGGTGAACGATGTGTGGTTCACCGAAGCGATGTCACCTCGAGTCACGCGGAACTCGTTGTTTCCGGCAAACAGATTCGCGTTGGTATATCCATCAAACCCACCAGCGTCTTGCAAATTACCGGTGTAGTCCGAGAGATTGAACGCACCCGTGAAGCTCGACCCGGCGTCCAGGTCTTGAGCCACCATGTCGAGGATCTGCGACGACTTGCTGGCGATGCCGCGCACGCCAATCTGCAGGCGGAAGACGGTTGCCTCGCTGGAATCCGTGATCAGATTTTCCAGGTCGTCTGCAAACGTCAGAATCGCCATGTCGTCGGCGGCGGAGTATTCCACCGTCTGCGGATAGAAGGCCTGCGAGTTCGCTTCCAGCCCCAGTCCGTTCAGGAAGGTCAGTTGGTAGTAGTCAGGATTGTTTGCCAGGGTTGGATCGAGATCGTCGTCGTTGAAGTAGACGTGAATTTGATTGCTTGCGATTTCGAGCGCGCCGGTCGTTTGGTTTCGCGTGACGGGCTGCGGCACGACCGACATTACCTGAGGAGCCAGGTTCAACTCGAAGTTACGAACGAAAGACTGCGCGGACTGACCTTCCATGTCTTGCAGCGCGCTGGTGATCTCGATGCGGTAGAGGTCGTCCGGCAGAGCCTCGCCAAAACGGACAACCACCTGGTTCGGCTGGTCACCGATACCGATGAAACCCTCGAAGTTCGAGCCTGGACCAGTGATCTTCACGTCGTCCGCGTTACCAAGCACACCGTCCAGACCAGCTCGCGTGATCACGATCCCGTCGGCCAGCGTGGATGCTTTGAGCTCGTCCATCACGTCGGTGACTTCAGCGAAGTTGAACGTGAGCGAACGCGGCGAGATGCCACGTACGTCGTTCTCTTGCAGCAGTTCACCACTGTTGGGCTGGATCCCTACAAGCTGCGGAACCACGTTGGCATCTAGCAACTCGCGTTTTTCCAGCGGCTCGTGCTTCATGGAGCGCTGCTTGGTCTGACGAAGAAGACGGTTCTTCTTGTTGAGATCACGACGTTGGGCTCGGGTAAGCTTACTCGCATGACGAATGGTCATTTGGCAAACCTTTTATCTTCGTTAAAGCTGGAGGCTCGAGTAGTTAAGGTTGGACAGCAACATCCTGTCGCGAATCGGGAGACAAGTCCGCAGGCTCACAATTTCAGGGAAGGCAAATGCCAACACGTAAAAAAGGGAGACATTTGGTAAACCCAAGTCGGATTATAATTACCCAAATTAACACAGCAAATTCTAACGGGGGGCGGCAGTCCATTTCACCCATTTAACTCAAACTACTTATTCAACCTGCTCTGGCTCTTGAGTTGCAGCCCCAAACGACCAGAAAATCCCAATAAATCATTGCTGTTGTTACACTTAGGAACCATCATCCACCGCGATTTTCGCCGTCGTAATGACGAGAAAACAGGGCTTGTCGACGTTTTGACGCCTTGACCTGCGTGCTAGTTCCCGCATTTCCCCTAGAATCTTGCCAATCGAACTAAATCTTATTGGGGGAATTTGCCGACAGGGCGATCGGGCCGATAAGTCCATCTGATGATCGTACTTTTGCGCAAACCCATAAAAAAAGCCCCCCATGTAAGGGAGGCTTTCTCATGTTGAATATTGGGCCACGAATTAATAGCTAAGCAGCTCGCTATCCCATTCCGGATCGGCAAAGACGTCGTCTTCTGCCTCCCCATCGGTGGATGCAAATTCGAGCTCATCACTGTCGCTCCAGAGCAGATCGCTCTGATCGCTTCCCAGCGAGCTGAATGCCAGTTCGGTCGTGGTTTCGTCGAGAATCACCTCCGTTTCGACCGTTTCCACGTCGCCGGTCTCCGAAGCAATCGCCCAATCGGAAGCGATCACCTGGAATTTGCTGTACGTCTGCGAAACGGGTGCCGCTGGGCTAGTTACTTCCGCCTTCGAGATCAGAGCCGCGACCTCGACCACAGGCATGGCCAACTGGGTTTCTACCGATTCGGTAGCTACGGGTTCTTGCTCCAGGGATTCGCCTTGCGGGCTTTTGTCCGCCATGATGTCCATCAAACGCAACAAGTCGAGTGCTGAGAATCGACCGTCGGCGTTCACATCGATGAACTTGTTGAAGTTCGTCGAGCCGCTACCAAAGTTTGGCAGAGCACGCGAACCAGTGCCTCGCAATTCGTTCAGAATCATGACGTAGTCGATGTTGGTCAGGCTGCCATCGTTGTTAACGTCGGCTGCCTGGGTCTTGTTGTTGAAGGCCAACTGGTTGGTGGTGACCGTCAGTGCCATGGGATCAATCGGAGCGACTAAGGTAACCGTCGCCGTTTCCATGACCCCAGCGGAATCTTGAACGGTGTACTCGAACGTGATGTCTTCGGTCAGGTCCATCACGCCGGCAGCGTCAAAGATGATTCGCGTTCCATCCGGCGAGACATAGATGTCCAGCGGAGGCGTTTCGACCGGGCTGATGTTGGTCACGCTGCCTGGAACGATGGTCAGCGAGCGATTGAAGAAACTCTTGTCGTTAGCCAAGACGTTGAAAACCTGTCCGTCGGTGTCTTCCTCATATGTGAAGACGTCGTCCACGGCAATCAGACCGGTATCGGCAGGCTGGGTGATGAAGACCTTGTAGTCTTCAATTTCACCGAACGCATCGTCGGCCGTCGGACCAACGTTCAAGGTCGGACCGACGCGGAACCGCATGTTGGCGGCCAGGCGAGCGGCGTCCGGCAGAACCGAGTCATCAAAGACGCTCGTCGGAATAGTGAACGTGTAGTTGGCTTGACCCGGAGTCAGTTTGACGTTGGTGAAGATGCGTTCGTTGGCATCGTTGAAGTCACCGTCCTTGTTCAGGTCGATCCAGGCGTTCAATACGACGTTGCTGTGAACGACGTTAGAAGTGATGGTGACCGTATTGGTACCCTTCTTAATGCCGTTGCCGAAGAAGACGCCATCATCGGCAATCGGGCTGGCACCCAGGTAAGCCCCTTGGGCAACCGGCGTGCTTCCACCGAGCCCACCATTTCCGCTGTCGGAACCCGCGATCACGCCAAACTCAAGCGGGGCACTCAGCGAAGCCGAACCGTCATCGGCAATGGTGACATAGATAGGAGTAGTCGTCGTGGTGACGGCCCCTGGACTAGGAACCGGCAAGATCTGGAACATACCCGAATATGCCGCGTGAAGAATGAATTCTCCGGCGGCGTTTGACGTCGCAGTTGGTTCGCAAAGCCCAATCAAGCCGTCGCCGTTATAGTCGATGAAGTACTTCGCGCCAGCAATTCCCATTTCAGTCGCATCTTTGAAGCCATCCATGTTCAAGTCTTGGAAGGCCAAACCCACCATGCCCTGCGTAGTTCCGCCAGGCACGTCGGCAGCTGGAATCAGCTCATCGTTGTAAAAGGCAATACCTGCCGCCGCGACAGAAATCGATTCGTCAAAGTTGCGGATTTCCAACGTCGACAGATCGCCATCAAGTCCACTGTTGAAATAGAATGTCGCATCCGCGGCATCGACCATTGTGTCGGTGATACCTAGCAGTTGGCCTTCAGCCGTGACCTCAAAACCGTCTAGCGGATCGATGCCAGCCTCCGCCGTCGTCGGCAGAATGCCAGTCGGCAGGAAGTCGTGGTAAGCGGCATCACCGCCCGAAGCACCAACCCAAATATCCAGTCCGCGATAATTCACGGCGTCCGCGATGTTATCCTCCACCGTCGCCCACAAGGCCATTTCGCTGGCCGAGAGACCATCGGTAATGGCATCTTCGCCGGAAAGAACAATGATCAGATCGTGCGAGATCAGTTCATTGAAAATAGACGGATCGATGTAATTGATGTTGTAGAAGTCGGTGCGTTCGTATCCGGTCGCTTGTTGCGTACCGTTGCTGAACGACCAGGTAACATTCCCGTTTCCGACGACCGCGATGGAGTACTCCGACTTAGGAATCTCAGTCGATGTTCCGTTGCCACGCAGGAAGTCGAGGATGACTTCATCGTAGCCCAGTTGCCCAGGGCTTGTGCCATCGAGGATCGCATGATTCGAGGCGAAGAAGTTACCGCCAATCGCACCGGCGACGGAAGTGGTTCCGCTAGGCAGGGCAACGCCGCAAACGTCGATGCTGCCCGAACCACCGCCACCGGGTCCAGTCGGATTGCTCGGCAGTGGCGTAGCACCAACTGCCTCGAACGCATCGATCAAACCGTAACCGGTGAGTAGATCGGCGCCGGGTGTTTCCATGTCGATCGCCGTGTCCTGAAGAATCGTGTAGACCTCAGTCGGCGTCAAATCAGGGTTTCTTTGCAACATGAGTGCGGCCACGGCAGCGGCATTTGGTGCAGCCGCGGAGGTTCCGAAGAAGTTCGGGAATCCATCGCCATCCGAGTCTTGACCGAAGAAGGTCGTGTTTACCCCGTCAATTGCGCTGAAGTTAGGTGCTTGGCGATTCTCGGCAGTCCCCAAACGGTTCCCGCTGAGATCAAACAGAATCGGCACGCCGCCCAAGGAAGTAAAGGATTCCCGCAAAGGTGGATCTTGTCCGAACTCAGGAGTGTCGACATAGTAAGAAGCACCCACAGCTGCCGCACCAGCCGAATTCGAGTGGCCGAAGCTCGTCGCACTATTCGTGGCATACTCATTGATCGTGGGCTGAGTGGACAGAATGACATACTTCATCAAGCCTGCATCCGCTCCAGCTAATCGGGTAATCACGATCTGAAAATCGGTTGAGTTCGTTGTATTGACGTAGCCCAGGAATTCGCTGGCATCGTTGCCGACATTGCTATCGATACTACTTGCAACCACCGTTCCATTGGCATCCAACAAGTAAATGTTGTAATCACTGGTGGACCCCGTTCCGCCAGCGGACGCGAAGGCTTCATCCCACTGAAAAGCAGTCCGAAGACTGCCATTAATTGGAATCGAGATGCTCTGCATCGTGTCAACGCCCGTTCCAGGATCGAAGTCGTGCATCACTTCGGTGGTGTTACCAAAAGTCTGCCCACTATCCGTGAAGGCCGACTCATAACTATTGTCGGCGTAGTTCCCCTGCGAAGCGAAGTAGGAAACCCCTGACGCAACAACGGTATCGACTGCCTGGGCGATAATACCATCCTGGAACATCGGCTCATTGCCGTATCGAACGTCATCGACGATGACGTCGGCCCCGGCATTGGCGAGTGCGAGAATGCCATTGGCAAAGTCAGCTGCACTATTGAACGCCGTGTAGAACATAAGATTCGAGTTTGGTGCAATGTCGTAGATGAGTTGTGCCATACCACGACCTTCGTCCGAGCCGAAAGCGTAATCGGACAAGACATTGACGCCGGCTGGAAGATCACCTGCCGCGACATCCGTTGCATATCCCCCCAAGGCATCGAAACTATCGGAAAGAATGCCAACGGTGATTCCAGTACCATCGACCCCATAGGCCTGAAACGCATCGTCCACATTCAGCCCCTGGACGGCTTGGCTTGTCACCAGTCCCACGTCTGAGACTGGTTTGAGCACAGCATTCGAGAAACTGGCCGACGACAATTGTGCCAGGTCTTTCAGTGCGCTGAGCGGAACCCGGGCGGAGACCGCGCGGCCAAAGGAGGAAATCCCTTCGGATCCTAATGATGTCAAGCTATTGACATAAGAATCGGTCGAAACACCTTCGGCTACGATCGATTCAATTGCGACCCACCCGTTCTGTACTTGAACGAAACCTTCGTTGGAGAAGTGTAAATCGCCACTGGGCGTACCTGCGTCCATTTGGGCATCGTACTGCATGGCGATCATCGCCAAGGACGTCCCAAACTTCGCATACTCGCCATTGTTTTCGCTGAGCACTCCGTCCGCAAATGTGATGAATTCATCAATGGGATAGTTTGGGGTGCCTGTCAGCAGACGACGGTCTTCAAGTTGTTCTGCACGGCAACTGTGCAAGCCATTGTTACGTCGCTTTGAGAGTTTAGGGTTGCCGCGGCGCTTCATGGGATCTCTCCTGACCTTGGATGAGTCTCAGTGGTATTTCGGTAAATTAGACAGAACAGGCGTTAGAGATCAGATCGAGCGAATGTCATTGATAAGCACGAAAACTGAATCATCGCGGAGAGATCTCGCCATTTGACTCGTTCTTCGAGCCCTGCGGAAACTCCGTAACTTGGCCTTGCCCCGCCATGATAGGTAGTTTGACGGAATATACTTAGACTGACGATAGTTACGATTGTTCCGATTTTCTACCCATTTCCCAGAAATAGACAAAAACGAATCCCCCCGACAGGACGGTGCCTGCCTGAGAATTCGTCATAAGTGTCCGTTCCGCGCAAAAAAATAGGGTCGACTTATCGTCGACCCTATGAGCGTTTCTTTAAGGACCTGAGTCAGGTCGTCTTACCAGGTGTACTCGAAACCGACCGTAGGACCGTGATAAAGAGCGTTCCCGTTGTCGTTGATGAACGCCTGGCGGCTGGCCAATGCGGTTCCCAGAGGAGTAGCACCCCCCGTTTGGAAGTTAAACGAGTCGCTACCCAAGGCGATGCCGTCGATGTAGACAATCTGGTAACCCGCTCGCAAGGTACCTCGTGGAACAATCTTGAAGGTACTCAGGAAGCCCGCTTCGAGAACCATCGAGGCTCGTCGCGAGGCTGCCGTTTCGCTGATCACAGTCGTAGCATTGTTCAGGGCGATCGTCGAGTCCTGGGTGGCACGGTTGCCGTACACACCAATTTCACCGAAGGCCGACAGGGTCCAGCGAGTGGTCAGCCGCAGGGCCGAATCCAAACCGAACTGGGCACCGAACAGGTCGTTGTCGGCGTCGATGGTGTAAGCCAGGTCGCCCGAGGCACCCATCGTGTTGTAGACGGCATCGTCATCCACGCGGACGTATCGCAGACCAACCCACCACGAGCTTTGCCACCAGCAGTTCGCCGAGGTGAAGAAGCGTCGCATGTTCAACTCGAACGAATCGAAGCGATTCGAGGTCGAGAAGATCTGCAGGCTACCTTGATCGGTTTCCGCATAACCACCCGCCGGATCGACACCGAATCCGGAGAATGGCGAGAACAAGTCACCCACCCCTTGAACGGTTTGCGTCGAAGCCCAGTTCCCCATCCCCAGGTAGCTGAATTCGAGGTAGCTGCCTGGCATGAACGTGCGATTGAGCGACATCCGTACGCCACCTTGGTTGGTGAAGTCGTAGTTGTCGGTATTGAACACAGGATTGTTGGCACCACCTTGCGAAGCCAAGACGGTCGAGCTGTTACCTGGCTCGTACATGAAGAAGGTCGCATCGACCACCACGTCGGCCCAACGCGGAGCACAGGGACCGCCGTAAGGAGTCATGTCCCAGGCATTGCCAATCCCGCGGCTGAAGCCGCAGTAGACGTGACCGCCGGTCAAGCCGCAGCAGCCGCCGCAACCAGCACCGCCGCAACCTTGGCAGGTTCCTTCAGCAAATGGCTTGCCCAGGTGACCACCATGACCGCCACCCATGCAATGCTGGCAACCAGCACCGCCGCAGGCCTGACAGCCGTAACCACCCCAGTGGCTCGCTGGCATCACATTCGGATCCATCATCGGGCCGCCCGGTGCAGCCATGCCATAGTCTTGTCCCATGGGCATGCCGTAGGCGGCTTGCATCACAGGCCCCGGAGCGTAGCCACCTGCCATGCCGGGCATCATCATCTGGCCATAGGGATCCATGGCAACATAAGGATTCATCCCAGGCGGCATCATCTGCGGCCCTGGCTGTCCTTCCGGATGGCGTTCGACGCGCCAATCGCCGCCGGCGAGACTCGCAACAGCGGATGATTCTTGCTCGATCGTCTTCTGACCGGTTTGGTTGGCATAGGTTGTCTTTTCAGCGTTCGCCTGTGCGGCGAATAGCACTGTGGACAACGTTAAGGCGGTCCACAAAGTAGTGGCTCTCATGGGTTCCTCTTTCGCAATCGAAAGGCAACTGGATGGCCCAGTGGTCGACAACGGTTGGTGAATTGGCAATCAATTGGCCAGCCCCAGGGCAGACCTCGAGTGCATCTCAGGTTGAATCTTCGATACCTTCAACACAACCAATCGGCACGGAAACGCAGGAAGAACCAACACTTTCAGTACGAGCCGCAGATATTTTGCAAATTAACACGCTGCAGACGTCGCTAGCGTGCCAATTACGGCTTGCGAAGAGAACAACGGCCGGAAATCACGCCGTATCAGCTCGCTGAACTTTCAAGCGGTAATGCCAGGCAAGAATGTTCAGAGTGATCGACATCAGCATGGCCGTCACCCCCACAACCGCCGTCGCATAAGTCACCAGAACGGGGTCCGAGTCCCAGCCGGTGCAGCCGTCCAGGCAGTATTTTATGAACGAGCCGGGCAGGGGGCCTTCACCCAGGGCTCGTTTCACCTGCCAGTGCCAATCGGTAAACGGGCAGTAGCCCCACCCATAAAACGGACTGAGCACCGTCCACGATGCCAGGGTCAATAAGATCAGAATCAGATGTGCCTTCCGCGTTCTCTCAAATGCCCAGCCCAGCGCGTTAAACGCCGTCAGGGCGAGATGAAAGATCAGCAGGAAATAATCCAGGAAGATGAGCACGCGGCATTTCCTTGAGGCGTAACCAAGTTGAAGCGATTCTTTGCTCACTCACCGGTAAGACGACTCAGGCCCACCAATCGATTTGGCAAGCCGCCTGGATATTGCAACGGATCGATAGGGAAGTCCCCATCTCAAGCCCCTCTAAGCCACCCCCTTGCCCCATTTTTTCACTTGACACTCTTGGTGCGGGAAACCACAAAAACCATCATAATAGGGGGATTCAATGAACTCATTTATACCACGTACGGCAGGGTCCCCATTCCCACAACAACACAATAAGCACCACTAACAACCATCAAGTAAGCACTTAAGGCTCACTACACGATCCGAAGAAATGTAATTTATTTGTACTAGATGTAAATTTATGCTATAACTCTGGCCTCTTCTTATTCTTTTCTTTCTATTTGTGGAGCACGCATATGCGCGGGAAAAACGGATTCACGCTTGTCGAGCTACTAGTTGTCATCGCAATCATTGGTGTGCTAATCGCCTTGCTTCTGCCGGCCGTTCAACAAGCACGTGAAGCCGCTCGGCGAATGAGCTGTAACAACAATCTGAAGAACCTGGCACTCGGTTTTCACAATCATCATGACGTCTTCGGCCAATTCCCAGCTGGTGGAGAACACACCGGGACAGGCGACCGTGAAATGTGGGGCTGGGGAGCACATATCCTGCCGTTCATCGAGCAAAACAGTCTCTATGATCGGCTCAAAGTGACAGACCAATTCCTGAAAGATACGTTGGACGATACGACGCTTCGTCCACTCACCCAAACCAAGCTGGAAATCTTCATTTGCCCTTCCGATCCAGGCGGACATCTGATGGATGGCGGTCAAATGAACAGTGGCACCGGTCGGCACTTCAATGGACTGTCGAGCGTGAATAACAGCTTCCGAGTTGCTAAGTCGAATTACATCGGTGTTTGCGGCATGTTTGACGTTGATCACCGCCGAAACAACGGGGTGCTATTTCGTGGTAGCGAAATCCGTTTCGCGGATATCACCGACGGTACGTCCAATACGTTCCTGCTTGGTGAACGCAACCGGCGTTGTGCCCAGGGTGCCTGGGTGGGTAATCGCAATGTGACCGGAGGCGGCCCTCAAGGCGCTGACTATACCATGGGCCGCGTGACCATTCCGGTAAATCACACCAGTAACGCCTCGCACCAATGCGTCGAAGCGTTCGCTAGCGAGCATCCCGGCGGCTCACTGTTTGCGTACGCCGATGGTTCGGTTCACTTCATTTCCGATACGATCGACTACAACAACGCCGGCGTCAACGGAAACAACCAGAGCAACAACGATGCTCCTCCGACGTTCAACTCGAACAATCTGGGCACCTATCAACGTCTAGGTGCACGAGATGACGGGGCTCCGATCGACGGCAATTAGTCCCAAACCTCTTTGCGTGGCGGCCGACCGAAGCCTACCGGTCGGCCTTCACGTTTTTTTGCCAACGGCGGGCCATGACTGGCCATCTGATAAGCCCGTGGACACTCGATTTATTGGCACACACATGACACGAACTCTTAACTGCGCCATTCTGTTCTGCTTGATGTCTCTCGTGGGATGCCAGGGGGGAAACGAAGGGGTTACGGGAACGGTTTCCCTGGACGGAAAGCCCCTTCCGAAAGCCGAAGTGGTTTTCACTCCAACCGAAGGAGGCCGACCGGCAACCGCCACAACCGATGCCTCTGGCAAGTACGACTTGCTGTACACCATCAACCAGAAAGGGGCTCCGGCTGGTGAGTACGTCGTAAGGATCCGCACGGCGACCACAACCACCGGCGAAGACGGTCGCGACATCCAAAGCCCTGAATTAGTCCCCGCCAAATACAACCAGCAAAGCGAACTGGTAGTTGAGGTGAAAGAAGGGGCTGCGAACCAATTCGACTTCGACTTGAAGTCCGAATAGTACCCTCAAGAAACAATGGAAGGGCAAGCCTGGCATGCAGGCTGCCCTTCCGGTCCAATCGCTCCCAGTAGGGAAGGTAGCGGTCTTTACGGGATCCAGTACACGGCCCCCAGCACGGCAGCTGTCTGAAACGCAGCACCGCGGGCACTAAGTGGTACCGGTGGAATCAGGTGCGGAGCACAGTTGCCTGGTCGGTAGTAACCCAACGCGTAGCGGCATTCGGTTGGCGGATACATGCCCATTTGGTAAGGCAGCAGCGCCGCACTTCCGAAGAAGTGAGCCCCACTCAGGGCAACCTGCGAGATTGGCCCGGTCGTGTGACCATAGCGTTCCAAAGCTCGGTCTTCAAAGTACAGCGGCTTGTGGCACAGTGCCGAAGCGGTCCAGTTGACCTCCAGCGGAGCCCAGTTGCGTCCCATGAACGGCTGATCGGTCCAACCACATTCGTACGGCAAGTTCCAGTGAGCGGTCAGGAAGCACTTCTCGTCGCTGCCCAGATCTTGGATACGAATCCGCTTGATTTCGCTCCCATCGTCGATCAGCACGCGGCGATCGCGAATATCGAGCATGCGGCCGTCGGCGACCAGTTCGCCCTGAATGTTACGCCACTGACGCGACGGAGCACTTTGCATCGCCTGAATCTGCATCGACTCGGCCACGGCCGGATCATCTTCATCCGGAGCAAACGGCGAAGAGATGTCGAGCGAGATGTTGCGAATGTTGAATCGGCCTAATTCCTCGCGAATCTCGCGGCAGCTGTCCGACTCTTCACAGCAGTTGCGGTCTTGGTAAACCTGCTGGCAATCGGGGTCCGAGTTCTTAGGAATCTCGGGCTGCGTGCGGAACAGCGGCGGCGGCAGATTGTTATTCGATCGAGGTGGCGTTTTCGGAGCCATCGGCTGCATCGGCGTGACTTCCGGCATGGGCTCCTCCATGGGAGCCTCCTCCATCGGCATCGGCTGGGTAGGAGCCGGTTGCATGGGGACCGGCTGCATTGGCGGCTCTTCCACCATCGGCGATTCGGTCATCGGCTCGGGCATGGGCTCTTCGGCCGAACGGCTTGGTGGAGCCGAGAATCGACTTGGCGGTTGAATCTGCTGAGCGGTATAGCGGGGGATCTGGTCGCCGAAGGGATCGTTGAACGGGTCAGCCGGGGGGAGCGTCGAAACGTTTTGAACGACCGAGTGACCGTCTGCAGCGGTCAACTGAACGTGCGAAGCAGGCTGAATCTTGCTGGCCGGCTGCTTGGCCGGGGCACTGACTTTGGAAGATGGTCGCCACTTGAGGTGGCTTTGCGCCGTGGTGGTCTTTTCGATCGGCGCCGCTTCGACAACCGAGCGGGGCAGGGCGCGTGGCGTTTGAGCTTCAGCCTCGGCTGCGAGTCCGCCCAGGACCACGCCACCCTGAACCATCAAGGTGGCAAGCAACTTGAAGCTATTCGTTGTCGTGTGTCTCCGGGCTGTAGTTAGGAGACTCTTGAGTGATCGCGATGTCATGAGGATGGCTTTCCCTAACACTAGCCGAGGTAACTCGGATAAAGGTGGCGTCCTTGCGCAACTCCTCGATGGTTCGCGTTCCGCAGTATCCCATGCCGGCTCGTAAACCGCCAACCAACTGATACACGAACGCGCTCAAATTCCCTTTGAACGGCACACGACCTTCAACCCCTTCGGGAACCAGCTTGCCACCGTCGGTGACGCTGCCTTGTCGGTACCGCTCTTTGGAGCCTTTCACCATCGCTCCGAGGCTGCCCATCCCGCGGTAAACCTTGAAGGTTCGACCTTGGTACAGGATCACCTCGCCAGGGCTTTCGGCCACGCCGGCGAACAAACCGCCAACCATAACCACGCTCGCACCTGCTGCGATCGCCTTGGTAATGTCGCCCGAGAATCGAACGCCGCCGTCCGCGATGATCGGAATTCCATATTTCGCAGCGACCACGCTGGTATCGTGAATCGCCGTGATTTGTGGAACGCCCACCCCGGAGACGACTCGGGTCGTGCAGATCGAGCCAGGCCCGATGCCAACCTTTACCGCGTCCGCGCCCGCGTTGATCAAGTCTTCGCATCCTTCCGCGGTCGCCACATTGCCGGCGATCACGTCGATGCTCCAGTTCTTTTTGATCTCGCGAACGGTCTCGATGACATTCTTGGAGTGCCCGTGAGCACTATCCACTACCAACACGTCGACGTCGGCATTGATGAGACTTTGAACCCGGTCGAAATCCATCACACCGACGGCGGCTCCAGCCCTCAAACGTCCCATCGAGTCTTTGGACGCCTGGGGGAACCGGTTCATCATGTCAATGTCCTTGATCGTGATGAGACCCGTCAGTTTGTAATCTTCGTCAACCAGTAAAAGTTTCTCCACCTTTTTAGCCGTTAAAATTTGCTCAGCTTCCGTAAGCGTTACGGTCCCCGTTGCTGTCACGAGGTTGTCTTTCGTCATAACCTCGTTGATAGAAAGGTCATTCGACTCGAGGAAGCGTAAATCGCGGCGGGTGATGATGCCAGCTAGCTTGCCATCGCTGCCAATGATAGGAACGCCGGAAACGTGATGCTGATCCATCACGCGCTTCGCTTCGTTGACCGGTGCTGTCGGTGGTAGCGTGACCGGGTCGACGATAATCCCGTTGGCCGACCGCTTCACCTTGGTGACTTCTTCGGTCTGCACTTCGGTCGACAGATTCTTATGAATGATCCCCAGGCCACCTTCCTTGGCCAGGGCAATGGCCATCTCCGATTCCGTGACCGTATCCATCGGCGAGCTGAGCAGCGGAATGTTCAACGCGATGTTCGCCGTCAGCTGGGTCTTGGTCGTGACGTCCGCTGGCACAAAGTCGCTAAAGCGCGGGGCAAGCAGCACGTCATCAAACGTAATCGCGACCTTGGCAAAGCGATCTTCCATAGACATTCAAACTCCTGTCGGCTTATGGATACGAGCAAGTCAGGGTAGAGAAACCCTGCATTATGCACCAAAGCATGCACGTTAGGCAACGCGTGGAACTTTAGGGGGAATTCGCAATCCAGGTAAATCGCTCCCAAAAATCGACATTGCAGCGATCCCTCCTTATGGGTACGGTACTGGGGCAAATTGGCACCCCAGATCACATGGATAAGGTTTCGATCGTGAGATTCTCCTGGCTACTCGTTAGTGTGTTGGCTCTGTTTGCATCGGTCTTCCATATTTCTTCGCTCGCTGCGAGCGAAGAAATGGTCGAACTGAAGATCCGCCTGTTGGAAAAAGTCGCAGGGCAAGACGAACCGCTGGTCTTGGCACAACCGCGGATCATGTCGGTCATCGATCGTCCGTTTTCTATCAAAGTGACTCCTAGCAAGCAGTCGAGGTTGGATCAGTCAGAGCACGAGGTTGGGCTAAAGCTCGTCGCCAAGGTCAACAAACTGGGAGATCAACGATACGAACTCAAGCTCGAGTGGTTCCGGGGACAGCCCATGCAGCCGAAGGATCAGCCCGAGAGTGAGTACTTCCGCGAAGAGAAACTTCATGCCCGCACAGTCTTGCAGCCGAACGTTCCGCAAAAAATCACCCTCTCATCCAATCGCTGGTACGAAGTGACCCTCAGCCTGCCCGCTGGTAATCCGCAACCTCAACCGGCCAAGCAGCACTTGCTACTCACCACGCATATCTACCACCAGTCCCCTGGCCAAGACAAACCTGCGTGGAAGAACTCTCCCTCAATGCACCTGGTCGCTGGCAAATACGGTCAGTTCGTTTCCGGAGGGAAGATGAAGTCGCAGTTCGACGAGACGTTCCACGAGATCGGCATACGCATGAGTGCCATCGCCAAGAAGACCGACGACGAAACGTATCTCCTAAGCCTCGAACTAACCCAAGGCAACCTCCGCATACAGTCCTCGGTCCCCAACACGGAAGTCCTTCACAACGACACCACCAAACTGCGCACCATCTTGAAAAGTGGCGAGAAAAAGAAAATTGAAGTCTCCCCCACCTCGTGGCTGGAACTCCGCCTGGAAGAGATTGCGCCCAGCGATCCAACACCGGTAGCTGGCTCCATTCCGAATGCTGGTCCGACGAGATTTTAAGTTCAAACGCAAGTTGGCACGACTCTCTCTGGTAACGTACGATACGAGTAGTTCCCCAAAGCACTGCTTTTCGTACCCAAGCTCATCTCGACAACTGAGTCGGTTCCATGCTTGACCTCGACCACCCGATGTCCCGGTTCATCGTTGCCGTCGCACGTGAAGACGACGCCATCCTTTCGATCGCCAGGCGGATGACACTCGTCTCGACGGAAGCGAAACGCGAATTACTTGAATCTGCCAATCCTCACTTCACGCGCATGCGCGAGCTGCAACGCGAAGGATGGGGCGAGTCAACCGAACAGACCGCAGCGATCGTTCTGCTTAAGCAGCAACTCACCCATCTCGCCGAGATCCCTTCGGAGAACGATTTCTATCCCTATCGGCAAGGCAAGAACTGCACCGTTTGCAGCCGCCCGATTGAGAATCTCAAAGACTATCCAGACATGGTCTATTGCCACGCGTGCATCGCCAAGATCGACTCTGGCCGTGAAGCCGTCGACGAGGCCTTTGGGCTGTTTGCGATCTAACGGCATCTGTCTGCATCGGCAAACCAAAACTTGGAACTCGCCACCGCCCCTTCTATACTAAAAGCCACCAACCCACCCTCGCTCTGTTCTTCTTTTCAAACCGAAAAACACCATGCGAACGCTTCTTCTGAGCTGCGTGCTTGTTCTGCTGGCCTCTTCCTGGCTGGCTGCGGAAACGACTCGTCCCAACATCCTGATCTTGATCGGCGATGACATCGACCGCGACTCGCTCGGCCCGTGGGGTGGTCAGGCTCACACGCCCAATCTCGATCAGTTGGCCAAGGATGGCATGCGGCTCGATGGCGTTTATGCGAACGTCGCCATGTGTGCTCCGTTTCGGCAAGAGCTTTACAGCGGGCGCACGGCCTGGCGGACGCGGGCCATGCCCAATCACAGCAAGTCGGTCGAGGGGACCAAGAGCCTGCCCCATTACCTGCAGCCGCTGGGCTATCGCGTGGGCCTCTTGGGCAAAACGCATATCGGTCCAAGGGATGCTTACCCGTTCGATTATCTCGGCGACGTCAGCAAGCAGAAAGATGGCAACCCGGAACTTGTCCGCCGTGCGACGGCCTACATCCAAGAGGCCAAGGCCGCAGGCGAACCGTTCTGTCTGGTGGTCGCCTCGCACGATGGTCACGGCCCATACACCACCGGCGATCCTTCAAAGTACGACCAAGAGACCTTCGAGTTGGAAGCCGACAAGATCGACACGCCTGCCTATCGCAGCGAACTTCAATTGCATCTGGCTGAAGTGACCAACCTCGATAAGCTGCTCGGCGAACTTCGCGGCGTACTGGCCGACGAAAAGCTGGCCGACAAGACGCTCGTCCTGTTCTGCTCGGAACAAGGCAACGCGTTCCCGTTTGCCAAGTGGACCTGCTTCAACGACGGGCTGGCCAGCGGCATGGTGGTCGCGCTGCCTGGCAAAATTCCCGCCGGCAAAAGCAATGCTCAACTTACCTGGATCGCCGACGTCACTCCGACGCTTCTGGAAGCAGTCGGCGGCAAGGGCACCGCCGATGACTTCGACGGCAAAAGCCAATGGCGGAACTGGACCGGCGGCAACGAGCAAGTCCACAAGTACGCCTATGGTGCGTTCACCAACTGCAACATCATCGACAACCGCGAGCGGGTCTACCCGATCCGCTCGATCCGTGACGACCGCTTCACGCTGATCTGGTCCCCTCAGCACGACGAAGAGATCACCTCGAACACCACGCTGACCGAGGCCTTGGCCTGGCTCGAGTCGGAACCCCAGGATGGCAAGGCCAGCCCCGCCGCCACCTGGGTTCGCAAGGCAAAGCGAACTAAGACCGAAAAGGACGACCAACTCGTCCACCGCCTTCATCACCGGCCCGAGTGGGCCCTATACGATCGCACGGCCGATCCGGAAGAACTGACCAACCTGATCGATGACTCTAAGTATGCCAAGGACGCCGAGCGACTGAAGCAGGAACTCAAGACCTGGCTAACCAGGTGGGACGATACCGATCCGGTGGTGACCGAACGCGGGTTCGTGAAAAGGTCGAAAGCGCAACCGCATTAACTACGAACCGAACGATTCCTGTTAGGAAGCCAGCCACCGATCCGCTTAGAATGAGCGGCTGGATATTGCTGGGGATCGTCCCAGGCTACAACGCTGAAGAAAAAAGGGCGACTGCTCTCACTTCGTCGTCAGCTCGAAATCGTGCGTCTGCGAGCCAGGCTGAACGTCGTACTCAAGTTCTGTCTTCGTGTTGTACTTCGCCGGCACTTGTTCCTTCTGGAACCAGATCTTGCCAGTCTCTTCGTCTCGCTTTTCGCCGCCGTTGGTGATGGTGACGGTGTTCACACCAACGGTCGCGCCGGCCTGGCTGCCGGTGTACATCATTTTATACTTGCCATCTTCACCAGTCTTCCCATAGGCAGGCCGGCCGCCAAGCGGCTGGAACGTGATCACGGCGTGCTTGAGCGGCTCGCCATCGAGCGTGATCGTGCCGCTTACCTCGCCTAGGTTGTCATACTGGCCGCCGCCACAGCCAACAGCGGAGATCAACACAGCACCCAAAAGCATCGCCATCAGGCGATGCTTGTTCAGCATAGAAATCATGAAGACTTGTTCCTGGAAGGATAAAAGATGAATAAGTAAGGAATGGTTCTCGATCCGAGCCGGCTTAGAATTCGCCCACCGGCTGACCGTCGCTCCGGGCACCCAGCTTCTCGTACACCGAATCGATGTTGTTGTCTTGAAGCGGATCGTGATCGATCGTTTCGGGAATGAAACGTACCGAGGCGTCCATCAGCATCGCCATCACGCCGCCGGGATGGTTGCTTGACAGGTTGCCATTGAGTCGCCAGTTATCTGGGTGATTCGAGTTAGGGGACAAGGCCGTCGAGGCCATGCAGTCGTAACGGTGATCGCACGCGTGCGTGGTCGCCGCCGAACACGCCCACACGGCCGCGCGATAATGCTGGCTCCCCAGTCGGTTACAGCGTTCGCCAATACCCAGAATGTTGCTCGTACCATCGGTCAGGTCCGAGAAGGTCAGCCCGCGGCTGACGAGGAACGAACCGGTTTGCGTATCGGCGCCGCTGGCGAACTTAGAGCTATCACCATCTCGCTTGAAGTGGGCCATGGCGACGTAATTCATCGTGGCGACGTCATTCGCCCCTTTCGACATCGACCAGCCGAGGTTGCCATTCAAATCGTCGGTCGTATCCGAAGGGCAGCGGTAGCCGCTGATCGGCGTCTGCATCAAAGCCAGGCGAGTCGCATCCTGATAGGCCTCGTCCGCGTACACCCCCTGGGTAATGCCCAGCCCGTCGTGCAGGGCCTGTTGTTCGATAAACGGCAGAATCAATGCCGACCAATTCCACGCACTGGGGGACGTCAATACGTCCCACGTGGCGGCCCGGTTGTAATTCACGATGATGCCTGGCGGAAAACTACCGTAGGTATCGTGATAGTTATGCACGGCCAGGCCGATCTGTTTCAAGTGATTGCTGCACTGCATCCGCCGAGCTGCTTCGCGCGCCTGCTGCACCGCAGGAAGTAGCAGGGCAATAAGCACCCCAATAATGGCAATAACAACGAGCAGTTCAACAAGCGTAAACGCACGGCGTGCTGGTGCCGCAGGGGAGTGTCGCATGAGGGAACTCCTTGAGAGGGGAAGGAGGGTGGGAAATGAGAGGTAAGAATTAATTAGCAGTTATCTAATAAACTAAGCCAGATAGATCAACATCTCAACATGTATTTGCGCAAGCGTGGCAAAGACAAGATGTTACGCATGGCCAAAACAGAAAAGATTCGCCCAAGAACTGAGCTCGTTTATTCATCGGCCATGGTAGCGTCTCGGTTCGTACGTAAGCATCGCCGATCGACTCATCGTTCCGCCCCATCGCCTAGCGGCGGGCAAATTGAACCCACGGAATCGTCTTCCACTCGCTGCCGGTCCAGAACAGCAGTCCCGAGTCATTAGGAAAAAGCTTGGCGATTTTGTCGAACGAATGCAGTTTGCGAGGTGGTGCGTTCGGGTTGCTCAGATCGATCGCCTCGAGGTTTGCTTCATGGATTCGATAGCCCACGCGGTGCTTCATCATGAACAGCCCGTGGATGCGTTTGTCGTCGCGGTAAGACGTAACGCGTTTGCCGGTCTGAACGTCGATGACGTAGTCGTCGTCCAACAGCAGCAACCCATCATCGAAGGCAGTGAACCGACTATGCTTTCGTTCGTATTCGTTTAAGTCCGGGTCACCGATGGGCACTACTTTTTCGGTTTGAGACGATAGATCCACCAGGTGCAAGCTCTCGGGCGACATCCACAAAAGCACGTCGCCTGAGCGAATGTTTCGATAAGGCACCCACTGCGTCTCCTTACCGATCGGGGCCAACTCGAATTCCCGTTGCTGGTCCAACTGGAATCCATCAAAGGGTATCCAGACCACATGTTCACCACGTGCGTCCCTGGTGCTGTGAGACTTCTTTTGGATGACGCCATCTGAGTAGACGCTGGTGATTCCGTGAATTTCTTCCTTCGGCGAATGAACCTGACCGTCGACGTCGTACCACGTCAGTCGGTTGTAGGTGGAATGCGTAATCAAGCCACTCTCCTGGATCTCCACCGGCGGAACCACGCCCGATCCATACACCGCTTGATACGCGTAGCGCGCGTCTTGCTCTCCTAGCCGCTGGCGATAGTACCGATGCAGGTAATCGGGCCCGCGTCGCGTTGGAACGGCACTGATCACTTCGGACGTTGCCCAAACGGCCCACGTATCATTGAGGCACACCGGGTAGGCAGACTTGTGAGTCGCCGGATAGATGATCAACTCTTCGGCCGAGGGCTCTCCTTGGCCGCTTCCCTGGAAGAGAAACGTCAGACCGAGCGCCGTCAGAAAGAGCGTGCCCAAACCCAGGTTCGATACGGTTTCGCGAAAAGATAGTCGATTCATTTCCGACCTCCCAACGGAATTCTATCCGTGACGGGAATCGACCGCGAGAAATTTGCAGAAGTCGCCGTTAGTTGCCGTCGTCGAACAGCCGTCGCTGCTGACGCTTGTTCCGGAAGAGGCCGGTCTTGGTGGCCGTTGGGTTGGTGGTCTCGGCGGCGACCTCGTAGTTCAACAGTTGCACAGTCGTCTTCGACTTCAGCTTTCCGCTGGCGTCGTAGGCGGTCATCCACGTGCCGACTACAAAGCCTGGCACCTCGGTGCACTGGGCCTCGACCGTTTCGGTCGTCTCGTCGGTGGCCGTCGTCTTCTGCACGATGAACGCAACCGTTTTGATCTCGGTCAGCACCGGGTATGGCTTGTTCAGTGCGACCACTTCCGAAACCATTTCCTTCTGCGGAGCGTCGGCTCCTTCCTGCGTGAACGTGTGTTCGCGCCGCAGGATGTACGGAGGCGTGCTGGCATTGTAGAAGACCTTGCCAGTGATCTTCGTCGGCTCGCCCAAGACTTCCATCTGACGTACTTCGCAAGTGTACGGCTTGCCCAGAATCGAGATTTTCTGCTCGCCTCCGGGCGTGATGCGAACGCGCTGCGCTCCGCTCTGCCCGTTGAGCCCGCTGCGGAACTCGCGGATCGGTTTCTCGAAAACCTGGCCGCTCACTTCCGACTTGGCTTCCCGTTCCAGGACAATGTAGTCCTTACCCACTTCCTTCAAGCGAATGGTCAGCGTGGTCGTCATCGACGAAACCAGTTCGCCTTCCTTGAACGTTTCGGTTACCTGACGAACCTGCTTCCACGAGCCTTCAGGAAAGCTGGCCCACTCGTGATGTTGATGCGGGACGAGCAGTTCCTGCGCTTGCCCCCACATGGGCAAGACCAGCACGAACATCATGGCAACCGCTCGAAGCATCAAACAACTCGCAAGAGAGTATTGTGGACCAAAATACGCAAAGCAGCGTGCGCACGGAACGGACGCTGCTTAGAGACTTATCTTGCCTAAGCTACCTTATCCTGGGTCCGCTTGCATCCAAGAGGGTCGATTTAGCCCTTCAACTCTCACTATTTTTCGGCATTTCCCCTATCGCCCCCCTCGATGGTATTATTTTCTGGCACCAGCTTGCTCACCAACTGGGCATCATTACGGGGGAATAACGTCCGCAAATCGAGTACGACTTCCTCGGCATTCTGGCTCCAACATGCCACCGCAGGAAAACCTTGCAGCTGAGTTTGCAGCGTATCGGCGGCGTCCGGCGCGGCTTTGAGCGTTACGTGTCGGCTGGGCAACTTGATGCCTCCTGGCAGGACGAACGTCTCGGCCGAACCCGTCACCGCTTCGGCAATCCAGGGCGAAACTGCGAGCTGATCGGCCAGCCGCGTCGCGCGAAGATCCAAGTTCTCTTCCGACGTCGACAGAAGCGACATCACCGGGATGCGATCGTCAACGCGCTGGCCGGACTGATGAATCCGCAGCGCCACTTCCAACTCCGCCAGACTCGCTGGCGGTGCCTGTAAGTACTGGGCAATCGGCAGCTTGGACAACTTCGACACGCACTCCGCTTTCCCCAACACGATCGCGCAGCCAGGGCCTCCCAGCAGAAAGCCCGCGCCGACAAGTGCAGCATCAGCCCCAGCTTCCAGCGCCTGCTTCCCGCTGCAGAGACCTAGGTCTTCATGGATTTCATCGGGCAACAGCCCAGCCACCCCCAGCATGGCCCACAGCGACACGCCTGATGTTTTCAACGCGCCGATTGCTTCGAGCGTCGGCGGAACGACGTTCGCGCCGCTGACTGAGAAGTTCGTCTTGTCGAGCCACAGCAGATTCTCGGCGCTCGATTCGATCTCGCCTGCCAGCGAAGCCAGGTCGATCGCATTACTCGATCCTACTTCCTGCACGCCGGCTTCTTCCAGCAGCTTCGGCACGGCGATCCGGTCGAACGTCGCCGACATTTGCGAACGCGGTACGAGCGTCTTCTGGCCGCTCAGTGCTTGCGCCAACAGATAGACGGCTGCCTGGCGATCGCTGACGACCAGCGCCGCTTCGGCGCCGGTCATCTCGCACAACAGCTGCTCGATCGCCTGGCGGTAGTTTTCCTGGGCAGTCGCTTGCCGGTAATCATGCCGCCGGGCATGCGCCTGCACGAGAATTTCTTCGGCGATCGGCCCGGTGGGGAAGTCGGCCCCAAGTACCTGCCCGGTCGCATTGATCACCTCCGGCCGGCTCAGTCCGCGCTGACCGAGAATCCAATCCGAGATCTCACTGGCCAGGCTCTGCAGCGACGCATACGGCAGCGTCGGGGCGGCCTCCATGGCCATCTTCTGGTACGGCTGCAAGTAAGCTTTCACGCCCTCGGCGACCGTGCTGCTGGAAACCTTATGTGCCAGGTCCTTCAGCGGCCGCAGTTCCATCAGCTGTGAGATGGAAGGAATACGATTGACAGGTGAATCCGACATGGGGCAACTCTCCTCAGGTAACGAAGCATGCCCCCATTATGCCAGCCAGGTGCCCCAGTCTAAAACGGTAGGGGAGGTAGAATTTTTGCCTGGTGAGCGAAACAGGTAACTCAACCACTCGGTCAGGCTTCCCGACGTGTGCCACTGCCGCCCTCGGCAGTGGCACACGTGGGAATGAATCTTCTAAGTGGCGAACTCGGTAGCCCTATCAACAAAATCGGCGCGCGCACTATCTTCCGGCACACCCAGGCTGGTATACCTAACTCTTGCACGGGGACTCTTCCCCAAAAGCACTCATTTAAATCGGTGTGCCGCGGGCCTCTGGCCAGTTTCTTTCATGCTAAAGTTGCGTTGGCTCACGTGTACTCCTTCACACTTGCCATATGCCAGTGGCACACGCCAGAGACGTCTCGTTGGTAGACGCAATGTAACCGCTAATCCCCTTTTTTCTGATTATCACCATGTCATCAACCCCAGCACAAACGGATCGCCGCGGATCGCTCTCGCCTGAGAGCGGACCGCAGGTCGTCGTGCGCGCTGGGAAGACGTTCGTGTGCTCGGCCTGTGGGACGCTGGTGGAAGTGCCAGTGGACGTCGTCGGTCAGTTGGTCCATGCGGTCGATCCTTCGCCGCAGGACGAAGCAGTCGAGACCGAGCCTGAGGGTAGGGTTCCTGCTAAAGCGAAGACACGCCCTTCTCGGCCAAAGAAGATCAGGCCAGCGCGGCCATCACGGCCGAAACGTCCTGAGCAACCAGAGCGTGTTTCTCTCGTTGGCGAAATCATTGACGGGCTCCGCGTGCCCTCTGGGAAACAGTTGGACCGCGCGCTGGCGTGGGTTTCGTTTCACTTGAAAGTGCTCGACCGCCAAGGGAGCGAATTGAAACGTCTGCAGAAACTGCTCAAGCAGCGCTCGATGGATCGGGTGCCCCGCTCAAGTCCGCTTGGGCGTGCGAAGGAGGTCGCCGCAGAAGTATCGATTGGCACTCTCGCAGGCACAAAGCCAAGACACGCCCACGCGGACTTGGGCGTGGCACCCACCGTGGGCAACACGAAAGAACGCGGGCCTCCCTGAATTGCTGTCCGCTCTTCCTCGTGGAGAGAGGGCTAGAGTGAGGGTTTTTGAGCGAGGTTTGAAGTGAGTCGCCGATGGATGTTCTTATCGATCGGAACTCTGGTCGCGCATGCGCTGTCAACTTGCGAGATGCCCCCTCACACTAACCCCCAAGGGGCGAGGGGACCAGATAGCCGGCTGCGACTCTTGGGCGTGCGCAACGAAAAACCGCCCTGTGGGGAGCCAGGGCGGTTTCTAGGAATTGGCTTGTTGCGGACTCGCTTAGAACTTGGCGCGTTCCAGGTCTAAGAAGTCGCTGACCGTTTGGGGTGGGCCTGGTTCGGGTTCGGGAGACAACCAGTCGAACCAACCGGGCTCTTTTTGTTTCTTATTATCGCGATAACCGCCGTTGTAGCTGTATCGCTCCTTCTTCTTATGATCGTCGGCGTCGTTGAACGGATTCATGTAGTCCGCCGTTTTGTAGAAGAAGTTTTTGGTGTTGGTGTTGATCTTCGAGAGCGTGCTGGGGCCCTTCGACTTTTTGCTCGAGGAGGAACCCATCCAGCTCATTGGATTGTACCACTCGGCGGAAGCCATCGTCGGCACGGAAACCACACATACGCAAACGAGTGTCCAGATGACCAATTGTTTGTTACGAATCATTTCTCCGACTCCCTCTGTAGAAATTTGGCAGGGGCGGATAGTTGCAACTTTGCCGGTGCGTGTCCAGGTCAATTTGAACATTTTCTGACCCGGTGCCAGCATGCATGCCGATTGTCCCGCAAACCGATATGACTTAGAGTGACGGCAACTTACCAAGAGAATAGGAAGCATTGATGTCAACGAATTCACCCCGCATCGGTTTTTTGGGTGCCGGGCAAATGGCACTGGCAATGGCGCATGGGTTTGTCGCTCGTGGTGGCGTACCCGCGGCGAACATCCTGGCCGCCGATCCCTTCGAGCAAGCTCGAACTCGTTTCGCGAAAGAGATTTCCGGCGCGAAGACCACGGCGTCCAACCAGGAGGTGATCGACCAGAGCGACGTCGTCATCCTTGCGGTCAAACCGCAGATGATGGCCGACGCGGCCAAGTCGCTGACGAAAGTCCCTGGTAGCTGCCTGTTGATCTCGATTGCGGCCGGCATTTCGCTAGACAAGCTAAACTCGCTATTTTCCACCAAGCGGATCATTCGCGTGATGCCCAACACGCCGTGCCTGGTGGGGCTTTCGGCTTGCGCCTTTTCCGCAAACGAAGGGATCTCGGACGAAGACGTCACGCTCACCAAAACGCTGCTGGAAGCCACCGGCATTGCGGTTCAGGTCCCCGAAAAGCAACTGGACGCGGTGACCGGGCTCTCAGGCAGCGGCCCGGCGTTTGTGTACATGATGATCGAAGCGATGAGCGACGCCGGCGTCCGGCAGGGCTTGCCGCGAGCGGTGGCGCTACAGTTGGCAGCCCAAACCGTAAAGGGTGCCGCCGAAATGGTTTTGGCGACCGGGCAGCATCCCGCGGCGCTGAAAGACAACGTGACCAGCCCCGGCGGGACAACAATCGCAGGCGTGCATGAGCTCGAGAAAAAGGGCTTCCGGGGGGCAGTTATCGACGCGATTTCGGCCGCGGCAGAGCGTTCTAAAGAATTAGGGCAGGATTGACAACGCAAACCGCCGATGCCAGTAATATAATGAAATGGTTAAAGAGACTGCCTGTATGAAAAGGAGTCGCCCATGAGTTCGCTCTTTTGCATCATCGACGACAAACACGTACCGATCTATCGCATCTTATGGATCTCGGACGTACCACACTTCTGTGGTGAGGACGATTGCCAGTGCGAAGGCCGCTACGAAGTTCGCCTGGAACAAGGCGAATCACTATGGACCAATCGCGAGGAACGCGATGAAGTCCTGAAGGTTCTCGAAAAGTGGCATACTGGGGACGACCTGGACGCCGGGGGGTCCGATTTCGAGAACTGGTCGTAACCCGAATTCACCATTCAAGCTAACACACCATATAAAAAGGACCTGACAGCAAAGGGTCAGGTCCTTGTTTTTCAAGATTAAAGTCTTTCCCGGATCATTCCACCAGGCGGCATCGCCGACTACTTTTTGGCAGTCTTCTTTTTAGCGGCCTTCTTCTTCGGTGCAGCCGTGCTAGTTTTTTTGCCGCTTGTTTTGGCGGCAGCCTTGCTAGTCGACTTCTTGGTGGTGGACTTCTTTTTGGCAGGGGCGGCGCCAAAAGCCGATTCCCAACCGGAAGCGTACTTTTCGGTGGAACCCACGCGAATGATAGACACGGTAAAAACCTCCTAGAAACTACTAAGTCCTGAATGGATGTCAGGCAGGTGAATCATTGTGTTAGTTAAAAACGTTTTTCGTCGACAGGTCAAGGACCAACCCACTAGCGCTGCAACTTCTTGTACTTGAATCGATGGGGCTCGTCAGCGCTGACTCCCAGACGTTCTTTCCGCTGACGCTCGTAGGTGTCGAAGTTTCCTTCACACCAGTGGACGTAGCCATCCCCTTCAAAGGCCAGGATATGCGTGGCAATCCGATCCAGAAACCAGCGATCGTGGCTCGTGACGACCACGCAGCCGGCATAGTTCAAAATGGCTTCTTCCAGCGCCCGCAACGTATCGACGTCCAAGTCATTCGTCGGTTCGTCCAACAGCAGGACGTTCGATCCGCGACGCAGAAGCGTGGCCAGGTGCACCCGGTTGCGTTCACCACCCGAGAGTACGCCGACCTTCTTTTCCTGGTCGGGGCCTTTGAAGTTGAAGCGCGAGACGTACGCCCGGGCGTTGATCTTGCGTTTGCCCAGTTCGATCGTGTCGTGACCTCCGCTGATCTCCTGAAAGACGGTCTTGTCGGGATCGAGCGCGTCGCGCGACTGATCGACGTAGCCGAGTTCGACCGTATCGCCGATCACGATTTCACCCGAGTCCGGCGTGTCTTGACCGGTCAGCATGCGGAACAGCGTCGTCTTACCGGCACCGTTAGGACCGATGATCCCGACGATACCCCCAGGGGGCAGGCGGAAGTTGAGGTCTTCGACCAACAGCCGATCGCCGAAGCCTTTGTTGACGTTTTTGACGTCGATGACCTGATCCCCCAGTCGCTTGCCCGAAGGGATCTGGATTTCAAATTCGTCGGGCTGGTCTTCGTATTGCTCGGCGACCAGCTTTTCGTAGGCGTTGATACGGGCCTTCCCTTTGGACTGCTTCGCCTTGGCGGAAGAGCGGATCCACTCCAATTCCTTTTGCAGGGTCTTCTGGCGGGCTTCGCTTTGCTTCTCTTCGACGGCCAGACGCTTCTGCTTCTGCTCGAGCCACGACGAGTAGTTCCCCTCGAACGGAATGCCTTTGCCGCGGTCGAGTTCCAGAATCCAGCCAGCGACGTTATCCAAAAAGTAACGATCGTGGGTCACGGCGACGATCGTACCGGGGTATTCGGCCAGGTGATGCTCGAGCCACAGAATCGATTCGGCGTCCAAGTGGTTCGTTGGTTCGTCCAACAGCAGCAGGTCCGGCTTGCGAAGCAGCAGCTGACACAAAGCGACACGCCGGCGTTCACCACCAGACAAGTTGGTGACGCCCGACTCTGGCTCCGGCAGGTTCATCGCGCTCATGGCGATTTCGATTTCGCGATCGAGTTCCCAACTGTTGGTCGCCTCGATCTTGTCCTGCAAGCTTGCCATCTCTTCGTAGAGGGCATTCATCTCGTCTTCGGGCAACTCCTCGCCCAGCTTGCCGGTAATCTCGTTAAAACGCGTCAGCAAACCACGGCGTTCAGCGACCGCCTGCTCGACGTTCTCGAGCACATTCTTGCTCTCATCGAGCTGCGGCTCTTGCGGCAAATAGCCTACCGTAAAACCATCACTAAGACGGGCTTCTCCGTCAAATTCCTTATCGATCCCCGCCATGATCTTGAGCAGGGTCGATTTTCCGGCCCCATTGCGGCCAAGAACTCCAATTTTTGCACCTGGATAGAATGCTAGCCAGACTTCCTTTAATATCTCGCGAGGACCAATCTTCTTGGTCAGTTGTTCCATCTGGAAGATGTATTTCTTGCTCATTGAAATCTTCAAATCCCGTTTTAGGGGAAAAGTTCTAGTCCTTGCGCTTTACCGTACCGTTAAGCTTTCAAGAGGCCTAATGAAAAACTAGACACCGCAAACCGTTTTCCGCCGGAAAATTATCTGCCATCAACCAGTTTTTAATGCTTGCAAGCTCACGATTCTCTGGTACCATCCGAAGTGTTGGAAGCACACTCCAACGCTCACTAATCTCATATCTTGTCGGTACGAGTAAGGTTCAGTTTCGAGGATTACCATCCCCATTCCTCGCCCCGCCAAAAACTGAATTTACATCGCACCTTCCCGATCAACAGCGTGGCTAGTCCCCCTAGTCACGCTTTTTTCGTTTCTTGCCGGCCTGCTCGCGGGAAAGCCTATTCCCACTCGATCGTAGCCGGGGGTTTGGTGCTAATGTCGTAGCACACGCGATTGACCCCTTTGACCTCGTTGATGATGCGCGTCGAGATCCGTGCCAGCACCTCGTACGGCAGGTCGCTCCAGGTCGCCGTCATGAAGTCGTCCGTATCGACGCAGCGGACGCACACGGCGTTGTCGTACGTGCGGGCATCGCCCATCACGCCCACGCTTTGCACCGGCAGCAGCACGGCGAAGCACTGCGAGGTCGACCGGTACAGGTTGGCCGACTTGATCTCGTTCACCACAATCGCGTCGGCTTCTCGCAGCACGGCCAATTTTTCCTCGGTCACCTCGCCCAGGCAACGCACAGCCAGGCCTGGACCAGGGAAGGGATGCCGCCAGACGATATCTTCCGGCAGCCCCAGTTCGATGCCCAGCTTGCGGACTTCGTCCTTGAACAGGTCGCGTAGCGGCTCGACCAGGTCGAAGCCCAGTTCCTTCGGCAGACCGCCGACGTTGTGGTGCAGTTTGATCACCGCGGCCGGCCCGTCTTGAGCTGCACCACTTTCGATCACGTCCGGATACAGCGTCCCTTGAGCGAGGAACTTGGCGTCTTTGATCTTGGTCGCTTCCTCCTTGAAACACTCAATGAATTCATAGCCGATGATGCGGCGTTTTTCCTGCGGATCGGAGACGCCTGCCAGCTTGTTCAGGAAACGCTCCTTCGCGCTGACCACGTGCAGGTCGGTCTTGAAGTGCGAGGAAAACTCGGAGATCACCGCACCTTCCTCGTCTTTCCGCAAAAGGCCGTTATCGACCAGGATGCAGGACAGTTGATCGCCAATCGCTCGGTAAAGCAGGGCGGCCACCACCGACGAATCGACCCCGCCTGAAAGGCCGCAAATGACGCGGGCATCCCCCACTTCTTCGCGAATCCGGGCGATCGTTTCGCGGGCAAAGTCACCCAGTTTCCAGGTTCCCTCGCAGCCGCAAATGGTGATCACGAAGTTCCGCAGGATCTGGCTGCCCAGCGGCGTGTGCGTGACTTCCGGATGGAACTGGATGCCGTACTGCTTGTGCTCGACATGACGCATCGCCGCCACGGGGCAGGTGCGGGTCGAAGCCAACGGGCGGAACAGGCCGCTGATCTGCTCGACCTGGTCGCCATGGCTCATCCACACGTCGGTTTCGTCCGGCAGGCCGGACAGCAGGTCTTTGGCGTCGTTGATTTTGATGTGGGCATGGCCGTATTCGCGGGCCGAGGCGTTACGCACCTTGCCGCCAAACCGATCGCACATCAACTGCATGCCGTAGCAGATGCCCAGGATCGGAATGTCGAGGTCAAAGATGCCTGGGTCGCACTTCGGAGCATCCGGCTCGTACACGCTGGAAGGCCCGCCTGAAAGAATGATTCCCTTGGGGGCCAGTTCCCGGATCCGCTCGGCGGTAATGTCGTGCCGCACGATTTCGCAGTAAACGTGCTGTTCCCGCACGCGGCGAGCGATCAACTGGGCATACTGCGACCCAAAGTCGAGCACCAGCACGCGTTCCGAGTAGATGTCGTTTGTCCCAGGGGAACCGACGGAGGCGGTATCAGGCATGGTTTCCGTCCGTGATCGTCAGGCAATCGGGCCTGACCGGGAAATGAAAAATCCCGCCGAACTATGGGGCGGGACATGGAAACGGGCGATTATATCGCGACTTCCGCAGCCGTCCAACCGTCTCGTAGTCCGTTTGAGGTGAAGTCGCGGGAAACCTTGCCCATAGTTTGGAAGTTTGAAGTGTTCCGTTTTCAGCAGGAAGATGGAAAGGTAACCTGCTGTCCAGATTCACCCCGTTCGGGTGGGGATGGTGGTATGCTGCTCAACTGTAAGTTGAAGATACAAGGCTGGGTCTCGACCCCGCCACGGCAATTCGGTTATATCAGCCTGTTGTTACCGGAAGATAGTGCGCGCTTGCGTTGCTTGTGCTGGATACCGTTTGGCTGCCGGTTATCCGATTTTCGTTGATCACCATCGCAGTGCAGTCAGCCGGCCTTCTAAGCGATGGGATTTCCGAAGGCCTCACAGAATTCGGATGCCGACGTCTTGCCGACTGAAAGATCTCAAGCCTGCGAGAGCGTCTTCTGCCACTCGCTCGACAACAACCCATAAACAACGTGGCTCAAGTAACGCCCGTCGATTGCCTCCGCTTCGCGGATGGTTCCTTCGATGGTGAAGCCTAGCCGCTGGGGGATGGCTCGGCTTTTGGTGTTTTCCGTCGCGCAGCGGATCTCGACGCGGTGCAGGCCCAGCTGGGTGAACGAGTGGGATATGTACGCGGCACAGGCCTTGGTCATGATCCCTTGGCCCTGGGCTTTTTGGGCCAGCCAATAGCCGAGGGAAGTCGACTTGTTTTGCCAGTCGATCTTGTGCATGCCGATGACGCCGACGATTTCCTGGCCGGCGCGAATGGCCGTCTGGAAGCCTGAGTTGCCGGCGAGTTGCTGAAGCGTGGTAGCAATGAACGCTTCGACGTTGGCGACCGACTGGGTCGATTCCACCCACGGCATCCTCGGGCGAAGATGCTCGCGGTTGGCATCGACGACCTCGAAGATCTCCTGCGCGTGTCGCGGTGCGAGGAGTTCAAGCCGAAGATTGGGTTCGAGGTGATACGAGAACATCAATGGCTGCCTTGGCTGGATTCGTGGTGCGATGGACTAAGTCATTAGTGCTACCCTGGCAGCAAATGGTTCGCGAAATCCTGGGTGTGATGAGAGTAGCGAACGACGGGCTTTCTCGGCCAAGGTAGGCGAGCGGTGAAACGAACGAGTGAGCCGGACGGTTTTGCCGGCCAAAGGGGCTTGGCAGCCCCTTAGCATACGAACCAATAGGCCGCTGAATAGCCTGAATGGCGCCTTATTTAACCAAATTGCCTATTCTAAGGATGAGAATATTTCGTAACGCACTGCCGTACAAATTCATTGGATTTAAATCCTTTTTCTGATAATCTGCGGTTACACTACCCCTCTGGTTAGCCGGTCAGCCACCCAACTTTTCAAATTTATACTGTTCCAACGAGCCAACCATCGTCTCATCCATTGAGGTTGCCATGGACCAACTCTGCAGACTCTTTTCTTTGCTTCGCGCGAAGAATGGCCTCGCGATTCCTGCGATCTTGTCGGTCAGTCTCCTTTGCCTGTCACTTACTGGTTGTGGCAATGGCCGCACTACGGCCGGTGCGACGGCTTCGGGCCTGGTGACGATCGATGGGGTTCCGCTTGACGGGGGCACAATTGCGTTCGCTCCGGTCGGTCGCGGCTCGTCCGCGTTCGGGAAGATTCGTCCCGACGGTACCTACGTTGTCGAGACCGACGCCCAAACGATCGGACTGGCCCCAGGTGACTACCAGGTAGCCATCTACTACGAACCGAGTGAAACGGAAGACGCCCAGGGGAATGTGATCGTCGGCAAGAATCCTGTGGCGAAGAAGTACGGCGACTTTGATCGTTCCGGGTTAACCGTCACCGCCAACAAGGGTGACAACAAGTGGGATTTCGATCTCCAACCCAAGAAGGCGGGTCGCAAGTAATAAGCCATAGATTCAACGGTGCCTGCGGCGATTGTTCGAGCGGGCACACCGTTCTCTTCTTTTTCTTATCTGGTATTTACAAGGAGTTGCCATGTCTCATTTCTCATTTCGAAGACATGCGTTCACGCTTGTTGAACTACTTGTCGTGATCGCGATCATCGGCGTTCTGATTGCGTTGCTCTTGCCGGCGGTTCAGCAAGCCCGGGAAGCAGCACGGCGGATGCAATGCACCAACAACCTCAAGCAGTTGGGGTTGGCAATGCACAACTATCATGACGTCGTCGGCAGTTTGCCGCCGGCGTATGTGTTTACCGGCGACACGTCGCACGACCGGATTGCCCTGTGGTCCTGGGGCGCCATGCTGGCACCTTACTTCGAGCAGAACTCTGCTTACGACCGCTTAGATATCCGAGGCAATACGGCCGTTGCTGCCGTCAACAACAATGCCAAGCGGAATATCATTCAAACTCCACTTTCCGCCGTGCGCTGCCCATCGGACGCCGGCCCCGAGAAGCACAATGACTCCGTTGCCGCGCGGAAGTATCGAGACACGATCGCGGACGTGAACCGTCACGGAATCGTGTCGAACTACGTGGTGAATAACAGCAGCGGGCAGATTCGCAATTTCCGCGGAACGCCCAACAGCGATGCCGATGGTGCGTTCTACCGAAATAGTGACGTCGGATTTCGCGACCTGGTCGATGGGACCTCGAATACAATCCTGATCGGCGAGCGCAGCTATCTGCATCCGCTGGCTGGGAATAACGAACCTCAAGGCGCCATGTTCTGGGGCACCAGTGGTTATTTCGACGGCGATGGCAAAGGGCTCGGCTCGGTTTCCGCTGGCGGCCATCGCAAAATCAATTGCCCCGAGAACAACCAGTGTCGCCGCTCCTACACCAGCATGCATCCTGGCGGAGCACAGTTCTGCCTGGGTGATGGTTCGGTCCGTTTCATTGCCGAAACGATCGAACACAATACCAACGCCAACGTGAACTCGACGTTTGAGTTCCTGCTTTCCATCGCCGATGGCAACGTTCCTGGCGAATTTTAGAAACGTCCTAGGATGTCGGATTCAATGGCCCCGGACGAGTTTCCGGGGCCGGATTCGTAGGCTGGGGGCGGCAGCGGCACACGAAAGAAACCTAGGACAAGAAAACCCGAGAAACACCCACCTTCTCAAGCAGAAAGCGGGCCGAGCGGTTCTTCCTTGGTTCTGCCAAACAAGGGAAGTTGCTCGAGCCCGCCACCTGTCGTATGGACGTCGTAGGGGGTCGTACGATTGATCGTTACTTCGGTGGTTCGACCTGGAAGTCGATCGTGTTGGCCCCTGGCTTGACCTGGGCGGTCAGTTCCGAGGTCTGCACGTCGGCGTACTTTTCGTGAACCAGCGACTTGGATGTTGCCACCGAGCGGCCGTTACGGTCGCCGCCGACTGAACTGATCTTCGAGACGATCGCTACCTGGTAATTGCCGGCCGGGGCGCCGTCGCCAGGCTGAACCGAGGAAAGCTCGTACGAGCCATCGGGGGCGATGCGAGACGAAGCGCTGATTGGCGGACTGACCGAAGTGAACGTGATCCGACCGCCAGAGACCACCTGGCCGTCAGTCGTGGTGATGGTGCCGGTCACCGTCGAATTACCGGACGAACCACAGCCGACCAGCGGAAGGACCGCCACGAGGGCAAACAGGGCGATACAAAAACGTTTCATAGTCACACTTATTGGAATAGGTTGTTGGCAGGAACTCTTCAATTTCAAAAGAGCGACTAAGGAATCGAGTTGACTTCGCCGTCGTTGCAGATGACCAGGCGTTCCAGAACGACCTGGCTCAGCGTTGGGGCGATCGTCTGCACGGCACCGTCAGCCATCAGCATGTTGACCACGTTGCCTGAGTGCCAACTGCCCAGTTGCGGTTCGCCGGCGTTGTGCAGGTTGTAGATCACGTCTTGCGGCCCCTTGGCGAAACCACGGCCACGCACCGGCAGCAGCACGCCGTGAGCACGTCCCCAGCTACCGAAGTTGAAGATCACACCGTCACGTTCACCATTTTCTGGCGTGCAGCAGGCACCCAGCTTCTCAGCCGGAACGTGCTTTTCGGCGAACAAGGCCGTGTTGCTCAGACCGTCGGTCACGCGAGCGAACGAGTCGCGGCCGCTCCAGGTGGTAACCGTTTCGGTGTCGAGGTTGGGAACGTGACTGAAGTTCGTCTTGGCCATTCGCAGCGCTTGTCGCTGGTTCGACTGGCTGGCATCGTTGTGCAGATTCCACTCGTCCCAACCGGTGTTGCCGCCGTGGTAGGTAAGAATGCCGTAGTCGTAGGCCGCGAAACCGGTACCTTCGTAGTGGTTGCCGCCGTTGCCGCTCATTTCACGAGCCGATCGCGAAGGGCACATAAAGACGCTCAACCCCTTGGCACCATCGGAAGTGAGCGCGGTCAGGCTCACGTCGCGGTCAGGCTGGCCCATGGTGTTTAGCTGGTTGTAGAGGTTGTCTTGCTCCAGGTAAGGAAGCAGCAGCGAGAAAGCCGAGTGTCCTTCCTTGGCAATGGCCAGGGGGACCATCTTGTCATAGGTGTCGTGGAAGTTGTGTACGGCCAGCCCGAGCTGCTTCAAGTTGCTGGTGCACTGCATCCGGCGAGCTGCTTCACGAGCTTGCTGCACCGCCGGCAAGAGCAACGCGATCAGCACCCCAATGATGGCAATCACCACCAAGAGTTCGACCAGGGTAAAACCACGCCGCGATGGGCGAGATACGACGAGAGCGGTAGCTGGAGACATCGGCAGGAACCTCTGAATAAGAGTTCGACGGACGCGACAACCGATAAGTCAGCGAGGCCGCGTTCGTCAGGGTTTCTATTGAACCCGCGACAGGTGAAAGTAAGAAAAAACTCGTAGCAAACAGTCGCTACTTCGCATTGCGTTGGGAAGGCCGTGGTTAGTTGGTCATCAAGGTTGCTGACCTGGCAGCTAACCTTGGCCGGATTCGCTGAGCGATATGTTTATTTTAGTTTTTCTTTCGAATGCAACCCATGAAAGATTGCACAACGATGCCACACACTTTTACCTGTAAAAATGCGACCGCTCATGTCGTAAAACCTCTGATCACTCGCATCGCGGCGTGTCTGTGGCAAATCATTAAGCCTTCGTGAGCCACATGTACCGACGTTCAAATTGCCGTAAGATGAAAGAAAAACCCGAGGTGGAACCACGATGAAAATACTTCTTGCGAATGACGATGGCATTTATGCTCCGGGCTTGGCGGCCATGGAAAAGGCTTTGCGTGCCATTGGTGACGTGACGGTCATCGCGCCGGCGACCGAGCAGAGCGGGGTAGGGCACTCGATCACTTTCCTGTCGCCGCTGGTCTGCAAAGAGATCTACGACGGCGATAGGCGGCGCGGGTATGCCGTGGAAGGGAGCCCGGCCGACTGCGTGAAGTTGGGGGTCGTCGAGTTGATGGACGGGCGGCCGGATCTGATTGTCAGCGGGATCAACGGCGGGCTGAACGCGGGGATCAACGTCCTGTACTCCGGCACCGTGGGCGCGGCCATTGAAGGAGCCTTCTTCGGCATCACCAGCATTGCCGTTTCCCTGGAATGGAACGAGCATGCCCAGTTCGACCGGGCAGCGGAGATGGCTCGCCAGATCATCAGCCAGATTCTCGAGCACAAGTCGAACTCCCCCAGGCTGTACAACCTGAACATTCCCACCCCCGCCACGAAGCTACCTCCCGGCAAGGCGGAACTAAAGGTCGTGCCGATGGGAGTGGCCCGCTACGGCGAGCACTTCATCAAGCGAAAAGACCCGCGAAACCGGGACTATTACTGGGCTACCGGCGATCCACCGCCGGAACACGGCGAGGAAGAAACCGATCTCTCGGCGCTCGAGAAAGGGTATCTGACCCTCACGCCGCTGCACTTCGACATGACCGAACGTGCGCAAATCGATGAAATGAAGCCTTGGAATCTGAAAGTCCTTGATTAGGGTAGAAGTACCCCGATTCACTTTTCATTTTCCTTTACCGGCAACTGAGGCCGGCGTCGAAGTGCGCACCTGTGCGTGGATGGATTCCGCGTCGCTGCGCGTGAATGATCGACATTGCCATGTTCGTACGAAAAGTGACTCTACTCGGACTTCTGTCCCTGGCCGCCATTGCTGTAGCTTCTGACCAAGTTTCGGCGAACGATTGGCTGCTCGCGCCTAGCTACTACAGCCACGATCCGCAAACCGGCGATCGTGCCGTGCAGTATGCTCAGCCGCAGCCTGCGTTCGTGTACGAGAACCCAACCTACCTCAAGTCAGGGTATCACCATCGCCGCTCGACCATCCGAACCGGCGACGGTAGCCTGGACCAATTCCATGTGGTCGAGGAGTGGGGCCGTCCGGTGCGTCCGTATGGCGAATGGGAACGACCGTTCCGTCCGTACTCGGTTCCCTATCAATTGTGGGGACAGCCTTACGGCGGCTTAGGACCGATCTACCAGAACTTCCCGTATCGGTATCCGTACCTCAGGCCCTAACCGGGTCCAGGCGGTGGCAACCATTCGAACTAGAACCGCTGCATGAATTGCTGTTGCAGTCTTTGCAGGATGGCTATCGCCTCAGAAGACGTAGCCATCCTACGATTTGTCGATAACTATTTCGCTTCCGCGAACCAGTCGGGAGCGTTGGCAGTGGCTTCGTCGTACTTTTCGAGCAGGGCCTTCTTCAGCCTGCCGACGATCTCGGGATGATCTGCCGAAACGTCTTTCGTCTCACCGATGTCTTCGGTCAGGTTATACAACTCGAACGCGGTAAACTTCGCGTCTTTGATCTTCGAGTAGTCCCCCTTGTGATAGGCGGCTCCTGGCTTGACTTCCCCTTGGTCCCATAGGGCGACCAGCTTCCAGTCGCCGTCGCGGACCGCCACCTTGGCATTGTGGAAGGCGCGATAGTAGTGCCAGAACAGCGGTTTGGCTCGTTCGATGGGCTCGCCGCGCATCAGGCCGACCAGGCTGGTTCCATCGAGCTTGGCACCGGCCGGAATCTCGGCTCCTGCGAGTTCGCAGAACGTGGGCAGGATATCAAGCGAACAGACCGGCACGTCCGACTCGGTACCCGCTTCGAGCTTACCAGGAAAGCGGGCAATGCCTGGTACACGAATCCCGCCTTCGTAGATGTGCAGCTTCATCCCCCGCAACGGCCCCGGCGAGCCATGCGAACGCCAGGCGTTAGGATAACGGTTGAGCGTCTCGGGGCCGTTGTCGCTGGTGAACAGCACAAGCGTGTCGTCGGCCAGGCCCAGCTTGTCGATCGTCTGCATCAAGCGGCCGACGGCACGATCCATGTTGGTGACGTTGGCATAGTAAAGGGCTTCCCCCTTTTTGTCGGCATCGGGGTAGGTCTTTACCAGATCGTCCGGCGAGGCGATCGGCTCGTGCGGTTCGTGAAACGTCACCAGCGCGAAGAAGGGCTTACCGTCGTCTTGAATTTCTTCGAGCCAGTGGCCAGCCTCGCCGGCAACCACCTGGCACGAAAAGTCACTCGTCGGACCTACCTTCTCGCCGTTGCGGACGAAGTTGACAGGCTTCTCGTGCGAAGGGGACGCATTGTTCTGCGTGGCGAACCAATATTCAAACCCAAGGTCCCCTGGCTGCGGCTGCTGGGGGGAATTGAACATTCCGTTGCAGTGCCACTTGCCGAACAGGCCCGTGTGGTAGCCCGCTTCCTTCAGCAGCTTGGCGACGGTGATTTCGCTCGCCTGGACGTGCATCGGCGAACCGCCGGGGATCCAATCGTAGATTCCAACTTGGGTCGGCGTTTGCCCGGTCACCAGGCCGGCACGCGAAGGGGAACAAACGGGTGCCGCGCTATAGCACGACGTGAAACGCACCCCTTGGGAGGCCAACCTGTTGAGGTTCGGCGTCTTGATGGCCGGATGGCCGTAGCACTCCAGGTCGCCATAGCCGAGGTCGTCGCACTGAATGACCAGGAAGTTGGGACGCTGCTGGGCGGTGGCCGTTTGCTGGACGACGACCAATAGCGCGAGCGCGATGAAAAGAGAAAATCGTTTCATGGGAGGGATCTCGAGGGGTGGGAGCTTGAAGAGAGTGACTTGCGATCTACGTGTCTCAGAATAACGCAGACCGGCACGAATAGCTAATTTTCGCCAGCGGCCTGCTTCTTTTGACGTCGCAAGACGTCACGATGCGCGATCCCTGCCGTCTCCCACATGTAGGTGCTGATCCGCGAAGGGCCTGCTTCGAGCAGCTTCGGATCGGCGGCCGTCTTCAGGTACTTGGCCGCCAGGTCGTCCTTGCCTTCGGCGACGTAGTACAGTCCGACGTACAGCAGCGTGTAAAAGCGATAGCCGGCGGCGGCTTCCCCGGTGAGCTTGGTCTGGTCCATCTGCTCGAGCAGTTTCTCCGGCGTCACGTTCCCGCGATAAAGCTCTAATACCTCCTGCAAGCCAGGGCGCGGATCGCGCTCGATGGCAATCAACGTTTCGCGGGCTTTGGCCAACCCCTCGGACTTGGCCAGGCAGAGGTACCGCCAGACCGAGTTTTCCACGTCCTGATCGTGATAGTTCTGGTAGTCGAGAAACTGCTTCGCTCCGGCGGCGTAGTCCCCGGCGTAGTAGCACGAGATGCCCCGTTCCCACAGGCTGTCGCTACGTGCCGGCTGAAGCTCGATCAGCTTGTCGAAGTCTTTCACCGACGCGCGAAAGTTCTCGGCCATGTAGTTCTCGGTGGCGCGGACGTAGTAGAGACTGGGCAGCGCCGGTTTCATTTCGATCATTTGGTCGAGCAGCGCGATCGCTTGCTTGTGATCGTCTTTGTCGAGTGCCTCGCGCAGCTGCATGTTCAGCTTGTCAAACGAAGGCTCTTGAGCGACGGCTAGAGTCGGTAAGAGAAGCACGAAGCTAAGGAGGATCAAACAGCGGGACATGGTCACTGAATTCTCGATGCACATCTTGAACGATCCGTTGCAGGGGCTTTCGGCGGATGCGTCGCTGGGCCTCTTCCAACAGGCACCAGCGAAAGCGAAAGTCGACCGGGCCGGTGGCTTCGGGGTACTTCCCGATGTACTGAAACACATGGGCCTTGATCACACCGGGCTCTTCGTTTCGCGAGCGACGCAGGGTGGCGACTGGCTTAGATGCTAGCGGACGAACAAGGAGATGCCAACGGTCTTGAATGTGATGCACGATCTGGTGGTGATCCGAGTGGTCGGCCAATGGGAAGTCAGGAAAAGCCCAGCGTGCGCTCTTTTGGTCGGACTTGAGCCAGAACTCCATTCCCAGTTGCGTTCGCCGGACGACCACAGCACAGATCCATTTTCCCTGGGGCATTCGAGGTCGTTTTTAGATAAGGTCCATTAGCAGCGAATTACGGCACGCAGCCCATTGGCGGGTCCCTCTGAAATGGTACTGCACATTTAACGTATCGGCAACGATTGAGAGCGCCAACCAGACTATTTCGACAAACTACCACCTGGACGAGGGTAGCTAGACCCTACATTCAGGTGTTTCTGGCCTTCATCGATCTCTCAAACTAACTGTCCGATATCTCCGGGTTTCTTCGTTGGTTTTTCGCAAACCGATCTGATTGACGAGCGTCCAACCCCTGTCGTGCTAGCTATCTGCGTGAGTTCTTACCGAACTTGGACCAGTCGATTCGATCATACCTCAAAACCTCAGAACCCCCTACATGCTACTATTTATTATCCCCTTCTGGCCAGGAATTGACCAATCTCTGCCTTCAGCACGCGTATTTACTGCTGAATTAGGCCAATGTGAACTTATCGTGAATCAGAAGAATCAACCTTAAGAGGCCGAAATGAGCCGGTTTTCATCTCAGTTTGATGGACGGTTCTCAATTTAAGACAGCGCGTCGACCAAGCGGCTCGTTTTCTTTAGCCGAAGTGAATATTTTTCTCCAAGCGAAAGACATTGAAACAGAACAACTTACAAAAAACTCAAGGTCATCCTAGACAGTTTTGTTGATTTCTGGCCCTTGAGTTGCACTTAGGGGGCAGCGAGGCGAGGGTGTTCGACACGATGGGTGTCGAGGCCTCACCGAGGGCACTGTACCCGGTCAAGACGATCCAATTTCATAAGCCACGGAGGAGTGAGGTCATGTTAGTTTTGAGTCGAAAAGTTGGCGATTCCATCAAGATTGGCGACAACATCGAAATCGTCGTGAATCGCATTTCTGGCAACCGAGTCACCATTGGCGTCGATGCCCCGAAGGACGTTCGTATCCTGCGTGGTGAAGTCGAACTCGAACTCGACGACGATGCCGTTCTGGCCCTGACTGGCCTAATGAATGCCGACTCCGCCAGCTATAGCCACTCGGCGAGCTAGTGCACATGCCCCAACGCCGCCTGTTTCAACAACCACATCGTTGGTTCGCGGCGTTGGGAGTCAGATGCTTTCGCTGTCTGGCCGACTGCCAACCATTGCAGCTAATTCCCACGAGAACCATCGGGCCATCCAGTCCATGGCTGCCAACTCATGCATCAGAATTGGATGGTGAAGAAGCACCGTTCGGGATGCAGCATTTTCGGCATCATTAAGAGTTCCCACCTTTCGGGCTTGGCTACTGGGACGTTTCGTGAAACCACGAAAACCTGAGCCAACCGGTAATCCCAGCTTTTCCGATCGTCCCACTAGTCGTGTGGCTACCTGCTCACTCTTGGCAAGCCATGCATGCTTGTAGAATGCCGGCTCGCTGTCTGCCCGCAACTGAATCGGACTGAGGTAGCCCTCCCAAGATGCTAGCAGTTCCCTGAGACGCTGCACACTTGACCATCTTCGTTGATTCCATTGGTCAAGACGCTTGAGTTGAGGCCGTATTACCGCTGCCTGTAGTTCACTCAGCGGAAACGCGTGGTTGCCCCGTTCGCAGAAGATCTTGGCCCGCTGCAGCACGTCGGCCCGCTCGGTCAGGATCGCACCACCTCGCCCGGCCGTCAGCAGTTTGCTGCCACCAAAACTGAGTACCCCTACATCTCCGAACGTCCCCAAACGCTTACCGTGTAATCGGGCACCCGGGGCCTGACAGGCATCTTCGACGATCGCAATCCCGCGTCGATCGGCCATTTCGCGAATCGCTGGCATATCGGCGATGCCTCCATGCAGGTGCGATACGATCACGGCGGATGTTTTCTCGGTGATCGCCGCTTCAATCGTCTCGACGTCCAGACACCAGGTGCGTGGGTTGATATCGACCAGCACGGGAAACAGCCCGCTATCTTGAATCGCGCGGAAGTTACCCGGAAAGTCATACGCCGCCAGGATCACCTCCGAGCCGTCCGGCAGGTTCAAACTGCGCAAGGCAATCTGCACGGCGATCGTCCCCGAGGCACACGACAGCGCTGCTGGCACCTCGTGAAACGCGGCCAGTTCTGCTTCTAACTGCTCGACGTTTGGCCCGTGATAGCGGCCCCAACTACCGTCTTCATGCGCGCGGAGCAGGGCCTCACGAATGGCCTGGTCGCCAGGACAGGGCCACTCGCTCCAGCGGGGATCAAACGGGGGAAGATCGTCGCGATCGCTGATCGTAAAGTTCCTCGACTGGGGCAATGAAATTCTTGCCGATCTCACATTGACGTACTTTTCTCGATCTTTGTATTGTCTTCCGGCCTCTTGCCATGTCCAGCGTAGGACCTGGCTCTGGTGTCTCGAACGGTCAAATCCCTGGCACCCCACGATTTGACAAAACACCAGGCAATCGTAACCGCGGAGTTCCCATATACTCGAGTCGAGAACGCGTCCCATGATCCATCTCCAACACTGGTTCATGCCCGCTACCGTCAGGCGAGGTTCGCGCTGGGAATCCAAAGGAATCATTCTTCTACTCTTAGCAGTCTCGATCACCTCAGGCTGTGCCACGCAAAAGTGGGCCAGCGTTCGCAAGTCTCCCAACAATCCGCTGGAAGGCCCGCTGCAGTTGATGTCGCACACTGGCCCTAAGGTCACCGACCGTACCCGGCAATCGTTGCGAGTACTGGGCCTCGAAAAGTATGCCGACGGCAGCTACGAAAAGGGGCTGGCCGAACTGGCCGCGATCATCGAAAAGGAACCGACTGGGGATAACCTTTATACGTTCGCCGAACTTTCGTACATCGCCGCCGCGCGAGCCGATGCAATGGGCAAGGACGCGACGGCCTTGGAACTGTACGCCGGCAGCGTGTCGCATGCCTATTACTTTCTCTTTGAATGCAAAGAAGGAGTCTCGGCCAATGGCTACGATCCGCGCTTCCGCCAGGCCTGCGACATCTACAACAAGTCGCTCGAAGGATCGCTGCGGCTGGTCAAAGCGCAAGGTCGCTTGAAGCAAGGGGAAACCTACCGAATCAAGACGCCCAATCACGTCTTCCACGTTTCGCTCGACACGGTCGGTCGCTGGAAAGATACCCAGTTTCAAGACTTCAAGTTCACCTCCGACTACCAGGTGGAAGGGCTCAAGAACCAGCATCGCCAGTATGGTTTAGGCGTGCCGCTGATTGCCGAATGCAAGGACAATCCGCCGCAGGCACCGGGTGCCGATTACTTTCCGCCGAATCTAACGTTCGCGCTTACCGCGTTTTTGCAGGTCGAACACACGCCGCAGATCGATCCGGAAACCAACAAGAAGATCCACTACTGCAAGATCCACTTGTACGATCCGCTGGAAAAGCCCGAGATCGAGATTCATGGCCGGACGATTCCATTCGAAGCCGACATCAGCACGCCGCTGGCCTACCTGCTCGATTCGAGTTCCCTCGCGCCAACCTACATGGCGACGCTAGGCTTGTTGAGCCCCGGCGAACAGACCGAACAACGCGGCATCTACATGCTCGAACCGTACGATCCCAAGAAGATCCCGGTGATGATGGTGCATGGTTTGTGGTCCAGCCCCATGACCTGGCTGGAAATGTTCAACGACCTGCGGGCTCAGCCTGAGATCCGAAAAGACTACCAATTCTGGTTCTATCTCTACCCGACAGGGCAGCCATTCTGGATCTCGGCCGCGCAGTTCCGAGCCGACCTGGACGCCATGCGCGCAGATCTCGATCCGCAGCACACGGCGATAGCACTCGATCAGATGGTGCTCGTCGGTCACAGCATGGGCGGTCTCGTCTCACGCATGCAGACCATCGAAAGTCAGAACGACTTCTGGAACCTGGTTTCCGATCAACCACCAAGCCAACTCAAAGGCAGTCCAGAAGACACCGAGGCTTTGAAGAACGTCCTGTTCTTTGAACCCAACACGTCCGTTCGCCGCGTGATCACCATGGGCACGCCGCATCGCGGAAGCGACTTCGCCAACTCGACCACACGCTGGCTGGGCAAGAACTTGATTGCTCTGCCTAGCTTCGTTACCGGCAGCAGCAACCGGTTGATCGCCGAGAACCCAGGCTTCTTCCGCAATCGAGAACTGTTGGAAATCAGTACCAGCGTCGACTCGCTGGCACCGGATTCGCCCGTGCTGCCTGAGATTCTGGACGCCCCGAAAGCACCGTGGGTCAAGTACCATACGGTGATTGGAGTGGTCGATCAGGACACCTGGCTGGGATACTTCTCGGGGCGTAGCGATGGGATTGTGAAGTACGAGAGTGCCCACCTAGACGAGGCGGTATCGGAGAAGATCGTCACTGCGGATCACAATACGGTCCATCGCAATCCACAAAGCGTGATCGAGGTGCGACGTATCTTGCGAGAACACGTCGAGCAGTTAAAGCAGGAATACTACAGCTCGCTTCAACAGCCGGCGATCGAACCGACGATGCACGATCCTGTGATGCCGGCAAGTCACTTGGCCCCAGTCCAGCGGTTTGCTCCTCAGCAAACCAATCCACTGCGGCCCAGCATCTATACGACTCCCCCGTCGCCCAACTAAGCGTTATCAGGGGAGTCGTTTCCTGCGACTAACCTACCGAGTTAGCGGCTCGGGCAGCCAGGAAGTCTCGCATGCTCGCGGCCCGGGGGGACTCGTTACGCTTGCTATCGGTCGTCTCTTGCTTCACGCGAAACGAGAGGACCCGGTAATCTTCCTTGCTGTGGCTACCAGCCGTTGCGGACTCGACTTGATCGATGCGCGACAGCGTTGACTGAGGCTCAGATTCCTCAGCCGGAGTAGCTTCTTCTTCCGGCTCAAGCTCGGCCCGCACGATTTTGACGTCGTTGGGTGCTTCGATCCCGATGCGAACCGTGTTTCCTTTCACCTTCAGGATGGTGATGGTGACGCCTTCGCCGATTTGAATTTGCTGCTGCTGCTTGCGAGTCAGAACTAACATTGGCTTACACTCCGTTGCAAAAAAGGGGAAATCCTTAGGTGGTTGTTTTGGCGTCTCTAGGCTTTCGCACAGCCCGTGCCAAACGATGACCAAACGACGCGATTTTGTCCTAAATGGTTCATTCCATTGATTTTAGTGTAAATCTGTTCATTTCCCTGCCTGCCAAGTAGTGTACAAATTTCCAATGATTTGGCAACTAGATTTGTCGAAATGACAATTTGGCAGAGGAAGAATTGCCAAAGTCCCTCAATTCAGAATAGTGACCGTCGATGGAAACCGCGGACAACACAGGCTAGATACTCGTGCCCTAAGGAAGGAAGAGATGACTCTCTGGACCACCCTGGGGATTGGAACGGTCGGATGACTAACTCCAATCAGTGCTGAATCCCTCTCCTCTTCGGTCAGCGCAAAAAAAAGGCCCAGCCACATGACCAAGGGCAGCGTGCCGCTGATAAAGCGACTCAGGTCATATGGCCGGGCTGGGGCTTGGGTTTGAGCGATCTTTGATTCAAATACCGCTTAGCGAGGAAATCAGCCCCCGAATTGCAAATCGAATTTTACCTTTTCTGCGGCTACGTGAATCACCGTAATTGGTATTCGGCGCAAAATTCTTCAAAATCCCGGAAGGATCACGGCAGAAATTGGCGGAGTGATCTCACCGGCTTGCTCTCCGCGTGGATCGAAGAACTGGTAGCCGATCACGCGCCACTCGCCGTCGGGATCTTGCTGGAAGGTCAAAACCATGAACGTGGCGAAATCGCCGTTCCACTCTTGGTTGTTCTTGAGATGCCCCATCATTTTCACATTCAACTTGGCCACCCCGATGATGGGCGTGCTGCCGGGATTAATGGTGACTTCAAGGTTTCGCTTCAGCTTGACGCTCTCGATCTGCACGTAGGCCATCTGCCGTTCGGCCTCGGCTTTGAGCTGGGGGGCGTCGCTGGAGATATAGGATTTGACCCCTTCGGCGTCGTTGGCCTCCAGGGCTTCAGCGATGCGATAGATGACCGCTTCAATTCGCTCGCCGTCGGTCACGATCGAATACTCCAGCGCCAACAACAGGGCACAAATGGCGATCCAACCGATTAGCAGGTACAGAAAGAGCTGTTTTCCGGTTTGCAGCATCGTGCCGGCGAGAATCGCCCCGCCGATGACGGCCATGATGATGATCGGCAATGATTGTTCGAAGATCCACATACGCTAATCACCGTGAGGATGAAGTCTCGGGTGCCTCTTTGCCCCAATGGCGAAACCGTACATACCACAGCCGAATCCAGCCCACGGCGACCAATACGGCCAACACGCCGACCAGGTAGTTCCATCCGATCAACGTATTGCCAGGGCTCGATACGGCCACCGGCGCGTCGCCGGTAATTTCGTCGGGCTGATTGGCAAGCTGTCGGGCTTGATGTTGCCGTTCGATGTCGGCCTGCCGGATATCGAGCTTCCCTTGGAAGACGACTAGCAGGATCAAGGCCACCGTAGCGAACAGATACAGCCAAAACCAAGGGGAATCGGTAATCGGCTCTTGCTGTGGGGTAGGAAGCTCGCTCATGCCCATAGTCTAACCCACCCTGGCATTTTGGGCGAAAGAAAAAGCAAGGGGCCACGAATGGGCCCCTTACCAAGGCTTGTCAATCGTCACCAAAGGAACGATTGGAGTAAGTCCCCGGAAGGCCTTACTTGCCGCGACGCTTCAACAGGGCAGGGCCGCCGTACAGGGCCAGGTCGCCCAGTTCGGCTTCGATTCGCAGCAGTTGGTTGTACTTGGCCATACGATCGCTACGCGAAGCCGAGCCCGTCTTGATCTGACCGGTACCAAGAGCAACGGCTAGGTCCGAGATGAACGAGTCTTCGGTTTCACCGCTGCGGTGGCTGGCGATGCTGGTGTAATCGTTGGCATGGGCCAGTTGGATGGCGTTGATCGTTTCGGTCAGCGAACCAATCTGGTTGACCTTGATCAGAATGCTGTTGGCGATGTCTTCGTCGATACCGCGCTGCAGACGCTCGGTGTTGGTGACGAACAAGTCGTCACCGACCAGCTGGACCTTGTCGCCGATCTTGTCGGTCAGCATCTTCCAGCCTTCCCAGTCGTCTTCGTCGCAGCCGTCTTCGATCGAAACGATCGGGTACTTGTCGGCCCAAGCGGCCAGGAAGTCGACCATGCCGGCGGAATCGATTTCCTTGCCGTCGATGGTGTAGGTCTTCTTGTCTTTGTTATACAACTCGCTGGAAGCGACGTCCAAAGCGATGTAAACCTGCTCGCCGGCCTTGTAACCAGCACCTTCGATCGATTCCATGATCAGGTCGAGGGCTTCAATGTTGCTGCCCAGGTTTGGAGCGAAACCACCTTCGTCACCGACGGCCGTGTTGAGCCCCTTACCCTTGAGCACCTTCTTCAAGCTGTGGAACACTTCCACGCCGCAGCGAAGCGCGTCGCCGAACTTGTCGAAACCCAATGGGAAGACCATGAACTCTTGAACGTCGACGTTGTTATCCGCGTGCGAACCACCGTTGACGATGTTCATCATCGGAGCCGGCAGCGTGCGAGCACCGACGCCACCCAGGTAACGGTACAGCGGCAGGCCGGAAGCGGCCGCGGCGGCCTTGGCAACGGCCAGCGAAACACCCAGGATCGCGTTAGCGCCCAGCTTGGCCTTGTTAGGGGTGCCGTCCAGTTCGATCATCAGTTCGTCGATGTGCGTCTGGCTGGTCGCGTCTTCACCGATCAACGCGTCGGCGATCACGTCGTTGACGTTCTCGACCGCCTTAGTGACGCCTTTGCCCAGGTAAACGCTCTTGTCACCGTCGCGAAGCTCCAGCGCTTCATGCACGCCGGTCGAGGCACCGCTAGGAACGGCAGCGCGACCCACCACGCCACTGTCCAAAATCACTTCGACTTCCACCGTGGGGTTACCGCGGCTGTCCAGGATCTGAAGTCCGCGAACGTCGACAATCATGCTCATGGTTTTGGCTCGTCTTCTACAAAGTTGAAAAATAGTGAGTGCGTATTTCCGAATTCCGCGCTGCATAGCCGGAATACGGCAAAGCTCGAATCGCCTTGGGGATTCAAGCGGTTTTTCAAAATTCGCCGCTATTTTGATCCATCTTACTGCTACTTGCCAAGGATGGGACGGGTCGTTGTGGGGAAATTTCCCTACCGTTAAATTCGTGAGTAGTCATTCCCACGCATGTGAAACCCCAATTCGGACTGCCCAAGGATCACCATGTTTACTGGCCTGGTTGAAACGCAAGGAAAAGTCGTCGCCCTTAAGCCCGAGGGACCGGGGGTTCGACTGTCATTAGAGAGCCCACTGATCGCCAGTAGCGCCGTGATCGGGGATAGCATCGCGGTCAACGGGTGCTGTTTGACCGTGGTCAGCATTGACGAAAATGTTGCCGATTTTGAAGCAGGCGAAGAGACGTTAAAGAGAACCAACCTTGGCCAACTTGAAAAGGGCAGCGTCGTGAACCTGGAACGATCCCTTCAATTGGGTGATCGGCTCGGCGGGCATTTGGTCACCGGGCACATCGATACGACGGCCACGCTCGTCGAGCGCAACGACGACGGCCAGTGGTGTACGATGTGGTTTGAAGTCTCCCCAGAGTATGCCCGGCAAATGGCCAGCAAGGGCAGCGTGGCGATCGACGGCATCAGCCTGACGCTGGTCGACGTGACCGATACGCGGTTTAGCGTGGCGTTGATTCCACATACGCTCGACGCCACCACCCTGGGCGGGCGAAAGCAGGGAGACACCGTCAACATCGAGACCGACCTGCTGGCTAAATACGTCCAGCGACAACTCGAAACGAAGTAGTTCCTTTCCAACTCCAACACGCCCATTCGACACGAATCCAACAGAAACCGATTTCGCTAATGCCTGAATTTCGCAATCAAACCATCTCGTATCTCACGAGCAAATTCCGCGAAATCGGAATCCGCCCTGTCTCGAAGCACGGGCAAAATTTCCTGATCGATATGAACCTGTTGGATCTGCTGGTCCGTTCGGCTGACATTCAGAAAGATGACGTCATCCTGGAAATCGGGACCGGCACCGGCACTCTTTCGACGCGCATGGCCGACCAGGCAGGCTACCTGGTGACGGTGGAAATCGATCCTCACATGGCAACGTTCGCCACCGAGGAACTCGACGAGTTCGAGAACGTCACGCTGCTGAACTACGACGCGCTGCGTAACAAGAACAACTTCCGCCCCGAGATGATCGAGACCATCAAGGAAAAGATGGCCGAGATCGGCACCGATCATTTCAAGCTGGCCGCCAACTTGCCGTACAACGTGGCGACGCCGATCATCTCGAACCTCCTGCGAACCGAGATCACCCCCAAGAGCATGACGGTGACCATCCAGAAGGAACTCGCCGAACGGATCATCGCTTCGCCGGGCACCAAAGACTACAGCGCGCTTTCCGTTTGGATTCAGGCCCAATGCCGCTGCGAACTGGTCCGCATCCTGCCACCGAGCGTCTTCTGGCCGGCCCCCAAGGTGCATTCCGCCATTTTGCATATCGAAGTGCAGCCTGAGCGCCGGGCCGCAATTTCCGACCTCGAGTTCTTCCACGAGTTCAACCGCTCGCTCTTCTTCCACCGCCGCAAGTTCCTCCGCAGCGTGCTGCAAAGCTCGTTCAAGGGAAAGCTGGAGAAAGCGGAAGTCGACCAGGTGATGGAGCAGGGGAGCTTAGACCCAACTGCCCGAGCCGAGAACTTCACCGTCGACGAAATCCTGGCGATGTGTGAACTGTTCCGCCAGAAGTTGGCCGAGCAAGACTCTTAGAACCGTTTACTTCTCGACACGCACATTCGCCTGCCGGTCATGCTGAAGAGAACCGTCAGTCCAGCGAACAGCCATCGGCAGACGGGCGCCGCATCGACCTTGGCCAAGCCGCATGGGGATTTCCGGAAACTCAAAAAAAATTCGATTCTACCTATTGCAATGAAACAGACTGGTCTGTATATTTCAGGCATGAGTAAGACACGAACCAAAAAATCCGATGCTCGCCAACGATTGGTCGAAACCGCGGAGCGGTTGTTTTACGCCGAAGGCATCCACAGCGTAGGCATTGATCGTATCATCGCCGAGGCCGGTGTCGCCAAGATGACGCTCTACAACCACTTTTCCTCCAAGGACGAGTTAATTCTCGCCGTGTTGCAATATCGAGAAGAGCAATTCGGCAACTCACTCGCCAAGTCGATTGATCGCTATGTGAGCAAGGGCCTGAGCCGTTTGGATGCTTTCTTCGCGGCGCTGAAAGACTGGTTTAAAAGCCCAGGCTTTCGTGGTTGCTCGTTTATCAATGCCTCGGTGGAACTGGCGGACGCCGGTCACCCAGCTTCCCAGTTCTCAACGGCCCACAAAGTCAAGTTTCGGGAACTGATCCACGAAATCATCGCCGAAACGGTCGATCCCAAGGTCGCCCAGTCGGTGACCCCTGCGATTTATCTGCTGGTGGAAGGCGCGATCGTAACCGCCGTGATCCAGCAGTCATCGAAGTCGGCAGACGTCGCCAAGGATGCCGCGATCACCCTGATTTCTGCGAAATCGAAGAAGAAGTAAACCCTATATTTTTTTACTGCATTTTGTACAGACCTGTCTGTCTTTTTAAGGAGAACTGAAATGCCTGATTCCGCTCCCATTCGATCCGAAATCGTTTACGGCTCGTCGCGCAAGCCGGATGCTGCCATCCCTCGCCCAGGCCTGGAACCACGAAAGGGGCAAGTCGCCGTGGTGGTCACCGATCCTCAAAACGATTTCCTTAGCCCGCAGGGTGTTGCCTGGTCGGTCGTCGGCAAGAACGTCACCGCAAACAATACGGTGGAAAACATCGGTCGGTTGTTCTCTTCGGCGAAGGAAAACGATGTGCCGCTTTTCATCAGCCCGCACTATTACTATCCGCAAGATCATCGATGGCACTTTGAGGGCGCGCTCGAGCGTTTGATGCACGACATCCGCATGTTCGACCGGCCCGGTTCGCTCGACCTCACGAATTTCGAGGGATCCGGCGCCGACTGGCTCGAGCAATACAAACCACTGATCAACGACGGCGAGACGATCGTAACCAGTCCGCACAAAGTCTATGGTCCGGAAACCAATGACCTCGTCTTACAGCTTCGCAAACGAGGGATCGACCAGGTCGTGCTTGCGGGCATGTCGGCCAACCTGTGCGTCGAATCGCATCTGCGAGAACTCTTAGAACAGGGCTTCGAAGTGGCCGTCGTCGGAGATGCCACTGCGGCTGCCCAGATCCCAGGCTACGACGGCTACGAAGCCGCCATGACCAACTTTCGCTTTTTGGCCAGTGACGTGTGGAGCGCGGATGAAGCTGCCAAGCGACTCTCGACAATTTGAGCCCAGTACCCAGAATTCCATTTTTCTCAACACTTCCAATTCAGGAACCGAAGCGATGATCAAATTCAAGACAACCGCTACCTTGCTGGCTTTTGCCACTCTTTTTTCCATTGTATCGTTGGCAGTCGCCCAGCCGCACCAGCAAGTTCGCTATCGCACCGTTAAAGTAGACGGTCTCGACATCTTCTACCGCGAGGCGGGGCCGAAGGATGCACCAACGGTGCTGCTGCTGCATGGTTTCCCAACCTCCTCGCACATGTTTCGCGAACTGATTCCCGCGCTCGCGGATAAGTATCACGTGGTGGCTCCCGACTATCCAGGCTTTGGTTACAGCTCGATGCCTGCGGTCGACGAGTTCAACTACACGTTTGACAACCTGGCTAACGTGGTTGAAAAGTTCACCGAGAAGGTCGGTCTGGAGAAGTACACGCTCTACTTGATGGACTATGGTGCCCCCGTCGGTTTTCGCCTGGCAACGAAACACCCGCAGCGCGTTGACGCGTTGATCGTTCAAAACGGCAACGCTTACGACGAGGGAATCGACAACGATTTCTGGAAGCCCATCAAAGCCTATTGGCAGGATCGAACGAAAGAGCAAGCGGACGGTCTTCGCTCGCTTTTAACCCTGGAAGCAACCAAGTGGCAATACACCTATGGCGTTCGCAATGTCGAAACGATCAGCCCCGACACCTGGGGACATGTGCAGCCACTGCTAGACCGCCAGGGGAATCAGGAGATCCAACTGGCACTGTTCTACAGCTATGGCAGTAATCCACCGCTGTATCCCAAGTGGCAACAGTACCTTCGCGACCACCAGCCGCCGACGCTGATCGTTTGGGGAAAGAACGATGCGATTTTCCCCGCCGCTGGGGCGCATCCCTACAAGCGCGACCTCGAAACTCTGGAGTTCCATCTTCTCGATACCGGGCACTTCGCACTGGAAGAGGACGGAGCACAGATTGCCAGTCTGATCCGGGAATTCCTCGGCAAACACGTTGCCGGTAACTAAACGCCTTGTCGTGACCACGCTTGCTGGGGCGCTTTCCAGCAAGTGGCTTTTCTACCACTACCTACGCTTTCCAAGGAAAGATCAACATGTCTGCCATTCGACCTCCGTTCACCTGGGAAACGGCCACCGCCAAAGTTCGAGCCGCGGAAGATGCCTGGAACAGCCGTGATCCGCATCGTGTTTCCCTGGCTTACTCAGAAGACTCGCAGTGGCGAAACCGAGACCAGTTCATTCGCGGCCGTCAACAAATCCAAGAGTTCTTGACCGGCAAGTGGGAAAAGGAGCTCGACTATCGACTCACCAAGTCGCTGTGGAGCTTCACTGAAGACCGAATCGCTGTCCGATTCCAGTACGAATACCACAACGCCGACGGACAGTGGTTTCGTGCCTACGGAAACGAACTCTGGGAATTCGACGAAGAGGGGCTCATGCGTCGCCGTGAAGCCAGCATCAACGATGTGGCCATTGAAGAACACCAGCGCACGTTCCACTGGCCGGCCCCCGGACCGCGTCCGCAAGAGGACGCGGGGATTCCAAACGTCGCATGACGATTTAGAGCAGGCATTCCATTCAAGGAATTACGACATGAACCTATACCCAAGTGACGTCGCCTTCACGCCAGCCGTCAAAGCAATCCAATCCGAGAAGGGCTCTCGTGCTTCCTACGCAAGGATGGAAGAGCGGAACGGTTGGGAAACGAGTGTGACCCCTGAGCTGGAAGCGTTCCTGGGGCAACAGGACATGTTTTATTTGGGTACCGCCAACTCCGAAGGCCAGCCGTACATTCAATACCGAGGAGGTACGCCTGGCTTTTTAAAAGTCATGGACAAAAAGACTTTGGGATTTGCCGACTTCGGAGGCAATCGCCAGTTCATCAGTCTGGGTAACCTCTCAGAGAATCCCAAGGCGTTTATTTTTCTGATGGATTACGCACGAAGTCGCCGTATCAAGCTATGGGGAACCGCTCGCGTGGTAGAAGGGGATAGCGTACTCGAAGCCAAGCTCAGCGATCCAAGCTACCCAGGCAAAGTCGAACGAGTCATTCTGTTTGACGTCGAAGCGTGGGATGTGAATTGCCCGCAGCACATCCACAAGCGTTTTACGCAGCAGCAGATCGCTCCGGTCGTCAAGCAGCTTCAGTCGAGAATTGCCGAACTTGAATCGGAGCTGAAGGCCTTGAAAACAACCCCCGAGACATAACTCACGCGAACCATCGTTCCCATCCGCTGGACGATCTTACCGCGCCAGCTTCGCCGTGATTGGCAAGTGATCCGAGGGGGTGCTGCCGTCGCGGTGGATCGGCAGGATCTTCGCCTCGACGATGTTCCAGCCGCGGCCGGCGCCGATCCAGTCGATGCGTGCTCCGCCGGTGTTCTTGACGTCGAAATTCGAGAACGTTCCTTCGCCGGCTTTCTTTTCGGGGTGAACGGTGCGATACGTATCGACGACAGGGGACTCTTCCGCGAACATCGCCACGTAGGGTTTTGATCCTTCACCGGCGTTGAAGTCGCCGGTCAGGATGACGTCGACGTCGCCCAACTGCGCGATCTTCTCGCGAATCATCTTGGCCGACTGATAGCGGGCCTCGGGGCCGCGGTGATCGAAGTGCGTATTGATGTACACGATTGGCTTGGCATCCACGGCCTTCTTGTCCTTCAGCTTCACCCAACTGGCCATCCGCGGCAGGCTGCTGTCCCAGCTCTTGCTGCCTGGCACGTCCGGCGTTTCGCTCAGCCAGAAGTGACCGGCGTCGAGTTTCTCGAAGCGATCGGTACGAAAGAAGATTGCACACATCTCTCCCTGCTCCTTGCCATCTTCCCGGGCCGCGGCGTGCACCTGGTACCCAGGCAACTGCTTGGCCAGGAAGTCGCGCTGAAAACCGAGACATTCCTGCGTGCCCAGCAGATCGGGATTCACCTCTTGAATGGTCTCAGCCACGAACTCCTTGCGCCGGTCCCAGTGATTCTCGCCATCGTTGGCAGTGCCGTAACGAATGTTGAAGGACATCACGTTCACCGCGTCCTCCTCCGGCTCGGCACCTAGCAGCGTCGAAACGGTCATACCGGCCAACAGGGCCACGCAGAGAAGCAGAATAGTACGCATGGATAAGCGTTGTTCTCGATCAATCACGGGGAAGGGGGGATTATCTTGGGTGGCCCGGAGAGTTATCTCTGGGCCGCCCTTGTTATTATCTAACTGCCAGCAGGTTTCGCACCAGGCACGCCTGATTCGATCACATACGAGGCACGCGTGATCTTCGGTGCCCCAGGCTTATCGATGAACTCGACGACCTGGTAATCGCTCCGCCACTCCTGCGGCGTAACCGTGCAGCTGACGTAGCCGCGTTCGGCATTGAAGAACTTGACGAAGGGATTCTCGCTGGTGAGAACCTTGGCCCGATCTTCGGCCTTTTGACCGTTGCCGCCTGAGGAGATCGACGTGCAGACGAACTCGGTTCCCATGGTCGGGTCCTTGTCGTCCTCGAAGTTCACCTTCAGGTCGTTGACCCAATTGTTATGAATGTCGCCGGTCAAAACCACCGGGTTAGGAACCTTGCGATCCCGCATGAAGCCTAGCAAGCGATCACGCGAGTGCGTATACCCAGGCCACTGATCCATGCTGTAGGCCTTTTTCTCACCTTCCAGGCGATCGGCCGGGGCCATCATCACTTGCTGTCCCAGCACATTCCAATTGCTCTGCGAAGCGATCAGGTCGCGCATCAGCCAGTGCTCTTGCTTGTCGCCCAAAAGCGTGTTCTTGTGGTCCCGGGCGGCGTCGTTCATCGGCTTGAGGCCGTCGCCGTTGGGCTGCTCAGTGCGGTACTGCCGCGTATCGAGCATCTCGAAGTTCGCCAGGCGGCCATAAGGGATCCGGCGATATAGCTGCATGTGGGGGCCACGCGGCATGCTGCGGCTGCGCAGCGGCATCATTTCGTAATACACCTGGTACGCCGTTGCGCGACGCAGCAGGAAGTCTTCCGGACTGACGTCATGCTCTTCCGAAATATCGCCGGCACAGTTGTTGTCGAACTCGTGGTCGTCCCACACCAACAGCCAAGGGCACAAGGCGTGAGCCGCTTGCAGGTGTTCATCGGTTCGATAAAGCGCGTATCGATTGCGGTAATCGTTGAGGGACTGAATCTCCTGACCAATGTGCTGACGAATGGCTTTGCTGTTGGCGGGATACTCGTAGATGTAATCCCCCAGGTGCACCACCAGGTCAAGGTCTTCCTGGGCCATGTGTTCGTAGGCGGTGAACAGGCCGTGTTCGTAGTGCTGACACGAAGCGAACGCAAATCGCAGTTGGTCGGCCATCACATCATAGCCGGGCGTTGTCCGGGCACGGCCCACCGGGCTGATCGCGTCACCACATTGAAAGCGGTAGTAGTACCATCGATCGGCCGGCAATCCTTGCACTTCGACGTGCACGCTATGTCCCAGCTGCGGGGTCGCGAAGGCCTTGCCGACTTGGGTGATCTTGTTGAAGGTTTCGTCTTCGGACAGCTCCCAGGTCACCTCAAAGGTATCACTGGGCATGCCGCCCCCGCCCAGGGGTTCCGGCGCCAGACGCGTCCACAGCACGAAGCCATCAGGCTGCGGATCGCCGGAAGCAACGCCGAGCGTGAAGGGATTTTTGGCGAACGACGCACTGGTTTTCATCGCCCCTTGAACGCATTGCCCCAACCAGGGAAGCAGAGCCATCGAGCCAGCCCCCAGCACGAACTGACGGCGGTCCGAGAGAAACGTATTGGCGGCGGATTGAAATGAACGAAGCGACACAGGCGGGACTCCCGGGAAAGATTGTTGCCAAAGGTGGGTGGCATGGGTGTAAGGTATCGCGATCGCTTACCCTGGCAACCAGGATGACTTGTTTCGCGTCTGATCTCAATAAGATCTTCACATGAATTACGGTTGCCCTCGGTGCATGTCCCGCGAAAAAACTAAGAAAACGGCCGTTTCACCTCCCCCATAGGGCCGGTTTTTCGGTTGCAATTCTCCAGACGTGATACTCCCCCAACGATCGGTTTACGTTATCATGGACGATTGCCCTCTGCCGGGCCGAAAATGTCTTAAGCTCGTTCATAGTCGAAAGTTTGCAAGCCATGCAGTTCATCGAAATGACAGGCAAAGAATTGATGGATGCCTTAACCGATGACGAATTGACCGCCGAAGATTTAAAGAAGTCCCATATTACCGAGACTTCCATCGTTCGCATCAATCGCCAAGGGGACATCGAAGTTCGTCGCCCCGATTGCTGGGACGTCGTGGGCGGTCTGATCGGCGAATATGAGGGCCGCATCACCAAATGCAGCGGTCGTACGTGGGCCTGATGGACGGCCCCGAGTGAATAGCGGAAATCGGCGATACGGCCCTATGCACCAGTTTGATACCTATTCTCGTCCTACTCCTCACTACCCGGCGCGTTTGTACCCGTTGCCGTCGGAAGCGTGACCGCCGAAGACCATGACCGCCGAAGACATCGGCACCCTCGAACCACCGTGCCCCTTTGCGATTTGTCCCAGCGGAGACTGAAAAGCTCGTGACTCCAGAGATGCTCAACTCGTTTACTCCTCCTTCCACCAGCATCGTCGATCGTTTGCGCCACCGGGCCGAACATCTCGGATCGCAGGTAGCTTTCACGTTCCTGGTCGACGGAGAAGACGAAGAGATCAAGCTCACTTACGAGCAGCTTGATAAACGGTGCCAGGCGATCGCCGCCGAACTCCAGGCACGCGGCATGGAAGGGGAACGAGCGTTGCTGCTGTTCCCACCGGGGCTCGACTTCATCGCGGCGTTCTTTGGCTGCTTGTACGCCGGCGTGGTCGCCGTTCCCGCCTATCCGCCGCGCCGCAACCGCAACATGGTGCGTATCCAGGCCATCGCCGAAGATGCCCAGGCCAAGGTCGCGCTAACCATCTCGGAAGTCTACGACCGCATGGTCCCGATGTTCGAGGAAACCCCCAAGCTGAAAACGATCGAGTGGATCAGCACCGACAAGGTCGAAGACAAGCTGGCCGCCCAATGGAACCAGCCCGGCATCACGGCCGAAACGCTTGCATTCCTGCAGTACACCTCTGGCTCGACCGGCACGCCCAAGGGGGTGATGCTGAACCACGGCAATATGATGCACAACTCGGCGCTCATCTCGTATGCGTTCGAGCATACCCGCAGCGTCCGGGCCTGTTTCTGGTTGCCCATGTACCACGACATGGGCCTGATCGGTGGTGTGCTGCAGCCCATGCAGATCGGCCAGCCGAACGTGCTGATGTCGCCAATGGCCTTCCTGCAGCAGCCGTATCGCTGGCTGCGGGCAATCTCGAAGTACCAGTGCAACATCAGCGGCGGGCCAAACTTCGCCTATGAACTGTGCGTGCAGAAGATCACGCCGGAACAGCGCGAGAAGCTCGACCTGAGCAGTTGGGAGTTGGCCTTCAACGGGGCTGAGCCGGTCAAACCGGAAACGCTTGATCGCTTCGCGAAGACATTCGAACCGTGCGGCTTCCGGCGCGAGGCGTTCTACCCCTGTTACGGTATGGCCGAAGCGACGCTCATCATCTCAGGCGGCATGAAGAAGAGCCCACCGGTAATTCAAGCGGTCGATGGCTACGCACTCGATCAACACCAGGTGATGGACGCCGACCCGGACGACGACGGCGCGCGATTGATCGTCGGCTGCGGTAACACGCTGCCTGACCAGCGGATTTTGATCGTCGATCCCGACACGTTCGCCAAGCGACAAGCGGACGAAGTAGGCGAGGTCTGGGTTCAAGGCCCCAGTATCGCCAAGGGTTACTGGCGAAACGAAGAAGCGACCGAAGCGATCTTCAATGCCTACACCAGCGACACCAACGAAGGCCCTTTCCTGCGAACGGGCGACCTCGGTTTCATGCAGACCAACGGCGAGTTGTTCATCACCGGCCGTTTGAAAGACATGATCATCGTCCGCGGCGTGAATCGCTATCCGCAGGACATCGAACAAACCGTCACCCAGTGCCACGATCTGCTGGAAGGGATGACGGCCGCCGCGGTGATGGCCGAAGTTGCCGACAAGGAACGCCTGATCGTCGTGGCCGAAGCGCCTCGGGCGAAGCGCAAGGACCTGACCGACATCATCGCGGCCATTCGCCGTGAAGTGGCGATCGAGCACGAAGTCTCGGTCGACGGGGTAGCCCTGATTCGTCGCGGTTCGATCCCCAAAACCTCCAGCGGCAAAATTCAGCGCCACGCATGTCGCGAGCACTTTCTCACGCACACGCTACCGGTGCTGGAGCGCTGGGTGGCCTGGGACGAGGTTCAGGTTTCCGAAGAAATCCAACGCGTCAAGCTGAGGCGTGCTCAACTGGAAGCTGCCCGGGCCGATGCCGAAGGGCTGGCCGTTTCCGATCCGCTGGTCCGCCAGCGCACCATGCAGATGGTGATCGACAAGATCCGCGAGATCGCCAAGGATCGTGGCCGCCAGATCGAACCCGAAACCGACATCCTGGAACTCGATCTCGATTCGCTCGAACGCATGGAAATCATCGCGTCGATCGAAGATCACTACGGAGCCCGCTTTCCCGACGACGTTCTGCCGTCGATGCGAACCGTCGCCCAGGTCGCCGATTGCATCGAGATCTACCTGGCCACCGATGACATGCATCCGGCCCCGCCGAGTGAAATCCCGCAAGAGATGTTCGGCTTCTCGGCATTGCCGGAGTATCGCCAGGTGCGGCAAATCTCGGAACAACTGGGAGACCTCGGTCTTCCCAACCCTTACTTCCAAGTCCTCGACAGCCCCACGTCGGCCACGGCGATCGTCGATGGCAAGGAAGTGATTAACTTCGCTGGCTACAACTACCTGGGCCTGGCCGAGCATCCCGAAGTGAAGAAGGCCGCGATCCAAGCCATCGAGACCCTCGGCGTATCGACCAGCGGCAGCCGGTTGATCTCTGGCGAACGGGCTTTGCATCGCGACCTGGAAAGCGAACTGGCCAGATTCATCGGTGTTCCCAGTTCGATGCTCATGTCCGGCGGGCACGCGGCCAACGAAACGACGATCGGCCATTTGCTGCGAACCGGCGACCTGATCCTGCACGACTCGATGGCCCACAGCAGCATCATCACCGGGGCCAACCTGAGCGGTGCTAGGCGTCGTCCTTACCCGCACAACGATTGGCGTGAACTCGACGAGATCCTGCACGACATCCGCAAAGACTATCGCCGCGTGCTGATCGTCGCCGAAGGGATCTACGGCATGGAAGGGGACGTCTGCCCACTTCCGCAGCTGATCGAAATTCGCAATCGCCACAAGACATGGCTGATGGTCAACGAAGCCCACTCACTGGGCACGCTCGGCAAAACCGGCCGCGGCGTATGCGAACACTTCGGCACCGACCCCAACCAGGTCGACATCTGGATCGGCACGCTCAGCAAAGCGTTTGGTTCGTCGGGCGGTTTCGTCGCCGGTAGCCACGAACTGGTCGATTACCTGAAGCACACCGCCTCCGGCTTCGTCTACAGTGCCGGTCTTTCCCCACCGGCAACCGCCGCGGCCCTGGCCAGCCTGCGCGAGCTGGAGCAAAACCCCGGCTGGGTCACCAAGCTGCAGCAGAACGCCGACCTGGTTCGCGACCTGGCGAAGAAAGCCGGCCTGAACATCGGCGGCAGCGATAAGTCTCCGATCGTGCCGGTCATCGTCGGCGATTCGATGATGACGATGATCCTCGCTCAGAAACTACTGGCCGACGGCGTCAACGCCCGACCGCTGACCTACCCGGCCGTGGAAGAATCGGCCGCTCGCCTGCGTCTGTTCGTCAACGCCCACCACACCAAAGATCAGATCCGCCAGACGATCAACAAACTGGCGGCCCTCTGGTCGAAGCTGCAACGAGAGAATCACGCCAGCGCGGGTTAGATTGCTGACCTGCTCGTTTCCGTGATTCGACTCGCTGGGGCTCCCTCCTTTTGGAAGTGCACCTCATGGAAACGCGAAAACTTGGCCGGACGGGTCTTGAGATCAGTCTGCTCTCCATCGGCGGCTTGTATACCTCGTCGCTCGCTGGCGGCGTGAGCGAAACCAAGCGGATCATGCACAAGGCCGTTGACCTGGGCGTTAACGCCGTCGATACGGCCCCGGCCTATGCCGACAGCGAGCAGACGCTGGGCAATGCGATTGCCGACCTGACGGCACCGCTGATCGTGACGACCAAGCTCGGCGGCAGGCCCACGCCGTTCAACCCGCAAGATGCCGCCGGCCTGAAAGCTTCGGTCGAAGAGAGTCTGCGTCTGCTCGGCCGGCAGCACGTCGACATTCTGATGATCCACGAGCCCGACCGGCCGCAGCAATACCCATGGTGGACCAGCTACGATCCGTTGGAAGGCCCGGTCCTCGAGGTGCTGGACGCGCTGAAGCAGGCCGGGACGATTCGCTTCACCGGCCTGGCCGGCACCACCGTCAACGAGATGACCTACCTCGTTCGGCAGAACCAATTTGACGTCGTCCTGACCGCGTTCAACTACAACGCGCTGTTTCGCGAAGCCGAATCAACGGTTATCCCCGCCGCGACTGCCAACGATATGGGGATCGTCCTCGGTTCGGTCATGGGACAAGGCTTCCTGACACGCCCAGCCAGCGTTTCCGATCCCAGCAACCAGGTCTGGCTGTCGGAAGCACGCCGAGAGCAGTTCCAGCAGTACGTTCGCCTGCTCGATGAGTCAGGCATCTCGGCCGTCGAGCTTTGCCTGCGGTTTGCCATCGCCGAACCGCGCATCCACACGATCCCCATCGGCTGCAAGACGATCGACCAACTGGAAACCTGCGTCGCGGCCATCGAGAAAGGCCCACTGCCGACGGACGTTCGCGCGCGTCTGGACGAGATCGCGGCGATCTTGCCGTATCGCCCCTACGAAGAACCGATGATCTTGCCGCTGGGTAAAAACTATCACGGCCCAGGCATCGCCAACATGGGCGCCGCCGTTCAGGTTGGCAAGCTGGCGAAGTAGATGACGATCCGGTCCCCTCTCCCTTCCCAAGGGAGAGGGCTAGGGTGAGGGCTTGCCGAGCGATGTTTACTCTACGTCGCCAGCCCATATTTCGCCATCGACCCTGAACGCCGACCGGGCACACGCTTCACGCAAGCACGATGCCCCCTCACCCTAACCCTCTCCTCCGCAGACGGTGGAGAGGGGGACAGATAAGAGCATCTGTCCTATCGCGCACGAAAAAAGCCTCGCGAATGCTCGCGAGGCTTTTTGATTTGTCGTGGAAGTCGCTGTGATTAACGGTTCAGCGTGAAGCCGAAGGCCACGCCGGAGAACGTCATGTCGTCGCTGTCTTGGAAGTTTGGATCGCGGCCGATGCCCGTACCGAAGTACATGTGCTGCCAGGCCACGTCGAAGGTGATCTCGCGAGTGATGTGGTAGGCACAGCCCAGGCTGAATTCACCACCGACAACCCCGTTGGAGTAATCTTCGATGTCGCCGCGGAAGATCCAGTTCTGACCGCCGAAGCCGCGGACGGTCGAGTAAAGCGTCCACTGGCCACGCTGCGAGAAGATGCGTCCACCCAACTGACCCATCAGCATGTTGTTCTGCACGAAGACCGGTTCCGGGACCACGGTGGTCTTGTCGTTGAACTGGGCGAATCGCATACCGATCATCGGTTCGATCCAGAACCCTTGGTGGAACTGATCCAATCGCCAAGTGCGGTTGACTTCAAAGCTGTTGAAGTCAGCCCGGTTGACCAGGTCGTACGAAGGACCGTCCAAACGCCAGCCGCTGCAAAGCCAGCCGTAGTTGTCGTCGGTCATGTAACCGAAGTCGACTCGGTTACCGTACGTGGCGTCACCATCCCAGGGACCTGGGGCGGATTCGGCACGGCTGACGTTCATGAACAAGCGGTGATATTCAAAGAAAATCCCGGTGTTCGGATCGATTGTGTCTTGCCCGTACTGTTCGGTAATCGGGGGAGCGAACCACTGGAAATCGTAGTTTTCCAGATTGACGTCGCTGAACGGCTGCATCGCGCCGGGGAATGCGGTTTCATACTGTGCTTGCACGCTGGACGCGACAGCCAGATTGGCTGCAATTACCAGGCTCCACAGTGCTTTACGATAGCTCAACATGGTCCACTTCTACCTTGTGACTTCCACGGTATTTGGTATGGACGTCGCCACCACTCGCGATGACGAAAGTTCCTGCGTTGCCGTTTGTATCGGTACGTCCGTGATTGGGAATTGAACCAGTTTGGTAAACTCTGCCGAAAATTCGGGCTAATCCGTAAATCCCCCCAGATATTGCCCTTGCAAGCCCTTATTTTTTGCCTCTTCGTTTTCTTTTTCCCTTCTGGAAACGAACTGCGTATATTGCGGGTAAGATACTAGAAGACTTTTTTGCTAGCGATACTCAAGGATAGCCCATGTCACGCTTCCCCCTCCTCAGTGCCATACGCCCGCTTCTCGACCGTCGCCTGTGGACGCTGGTCCTCTCGATCCTGCTAGCATCGGGTGCCCAGGCCGAAACCAAAACCGAAAGCGACGCCCCCGAGTTCGTCCGGGTAAAGAAGAACGCCAGCGAGCGTCCAGTCGCCCTGCAAACGGCCATCGCCCATTACGCGTCCAAGGACGGTGCCCTGAAGATCGACCTGGTCGGGGCTGTTCACATTGGCGAAGACAGCTACTACCAAGAGCTGAACAAACGCTTCAAGGGGTACGACGCCGTCATGTACGAGTTGGTCGCTCCGGAAGGTACCCGGGTCCCCAAAGGGCACAAGGGAACCGGCAGCCCGGTCAGCGGTCTGCAGAACGGCATGAAGGACATGCTCGAACTCGAGTTCCAGTTGGAAAAGGTCGACTACTCGCCGGATAACTTCGTCCATGCCGACATGTCCCCCGAAGAGTTCGCCAAAGACATGGAAGCGCGCGGCGACGGTCTGCTGCATATGTTTGCCCGAGCCATGGGGCAGGGGCTGGTTCAGCAGTCCAAAGGGGACACCAGTGACGCTGCCATCATGATGGCATTGTTCTCCAGCAATCGCGCGATGAAGCTCCGCCGCGTGTTCGCCTCGCAGATCTCCGACATGGATAACGCCATGAAAGCGATCGAAGGCGAAAACGGCTCGACGATCATCTCGCAGCGCAACGCCAAGGCCTTCGAGGTGATGGGCAAGAGCATCAAGGATGGCAAGAAGAACATCGCCGTCTTCTACGGAGCCGGCCACCTGGAAGACATGCACGACCGTTTGAAGAAAGACTTTGGTATGGAACTGAAGTCGGTTGAGTATTTGGATGCTTGGAAACTAGAGTGAGGAAGTTTTCAGTTTTCAGTACGAACACCCATTCTCTTTTTATTGCCAGCGTCTCCCCCTGCAGATGCACGTGCTATCACGGTTTACCGAAGGGTGCGTTTATGCTTCCCTGAAAATCGAAAACTGAACACGGAAAACTATCTCGTCAAGCCGTTTACAAATTCACTTCGATTCCTATACTTGGCTTCACTTCGCAGCCGCGCGTGACGGAAACGGCGCGGCTCTGGGCAGATCTCTTTTCGTATTAAAGTGTCGCACGGATGGCCAAGTTCTCGATGAACCAGATGACCACGCTACGCTGGTCGTTTGAACAAGATTGCTTCCGATACCGCGAGGCAGGCCTCTCGGCAATTCATGTCTGGCGGGACAAGCTGCACGACTTCGGCGAAGCCAAGGGTGCCATCCTGCTGGAAGAGTTGGGCCTGGAAGTTTCCGCCCTCAGTTGGGCTGGCGGTTTCACCGGTAGCGACGGACGCAACTTCAAAGATGCCGTCAACGACGCCAAGCATGCCGTCGACCTCGCCCAGGAACTCAACGCCGGCTGCCTGATCGTTTACAGCGGAGCACGCGGAGGGCACATCAATAAGCATGCCCAACGGTTGTTCTCCGGAGCGCTCGAAGAACTCATTCCGTATGCCGAAGCGCACGGAGTGACGCTCGCCATTAAACCGATCCGGCACAAGTACGGCAGCGACTGGACGCTGGTCCGCCGCATGACCGACGCGCTACAGCTGATCGACGTGATCGACTCGCCCCGATTCAAACTGGTGTTGGATCTTTACGAGTTCGGCGATCAGGACGAGGTGCTCGACAACCTGCATCTGCTGGTGCCGTACCTCGCCCTGGTCCAAGTCGGTGACCGCGGCTGCGAACCGCTGGAAGAGCCTAACCGATGCTTGCTGGGGGACGGGCACCTGTCCCTCAACGCGACGATCGCCAAGCTGATCCAACTCGGCTACGACGGCCCCTTCGACATCGAACTCATGGGCCGCGACGTCCAGCAACTGGAATACGAACACCTGCTTGCCCACAGCATGGGTTTCCTGCAAGCGATGAAGATCGCGACGTAGAGATCCGTCGCGAAGTTTTAATGCGCCTCGCGCATGATGAGAGCAACGCACGTCCCTCATGTCCCCTCTCCCTCGCAGGGAGAGGGGACATGAGTGGGAAAGTCCTTTTTACCAAAGTTAGTACGAGCGCACTCTACTTACCCGGTGGAATCACCTGCAGACAAACCAACCGGTTATCCCCACGCACAAACAAACGCCCATTGGAAAGAATCGGCGCCGACCAAGCCGGGGGCTTGAGCAATGCGTTGCCGTTTTCGTCTTCCAGCGAAACCTCGGAAATGACATCGAACTTTTCGGGGTTCGCTTTCAGAAGACGCAGCGCGCCGTATTCACTCAGGCAAATCAGGTAGTCCTCGACCAACAGCAGCGAACTCCTCGTCAGACTGGGCTCGGCCCAGAGGACTTTGCCAGTCTTCCAATCGATACACCGCAGTTCGGCCTGGTGCGAATGGCGTCCGCTGCTGGCGTACAGATAGCCATCTTTGTAGACGGCCGTGTTCCAGTGCGTTTCCATCGCGTGGTCGCGGCTCCGTTCTTCGTCCTTCCATACCACTTCATATCCGCCTGGCTTCACTTTCAGCAGGGTACTGCCCAGCGCATAGCATTCCGAAATGAAGACTTCGTCGCCGACCACCACAGGCGTGCTGGCGTTAACGCTTTCCAGCTTCTTGGCCCGCCAAGGGTAATGGAAATCGATCGCACCATCACGCGGATCGAAACCCAAAAGACCACCACGCAGGAACGCGAAGCACCACGGGCGACCGTCGATCTCGGCCAGCGTCAGACTCGCGTAGCTGGCCAGTTCGTCGGAGATCTTGTAGATCTCTTTGCCCGTCTTCTTATCGAGCGCTACGATCGCGCTGCCATTGCCCGTCACGCGACCGATCTGATAGGGGCCCAGGCCTTTAAACTCTTCGGGGCTGCCGCCCACCATCACCAGCAGTTTGTCTTCAAAGATCACCGGCGTGCTGCCCACCCCAAAGAAGTTCGGCACGACACCATACTCTTCCGACAAGTTCCGTTTCCAGATGGCCTCGTGCGTTTCGATGTTGACGCAGTGCAGTTCGCCTTCAGCGCCGTAGATGTAGACGCGATCTTCGTCGATCACCGGGCTACAACGCGGACCATTGTTGTAGCCGAGCGCGTCTTCGTACTCGGTCGGGTATTCGTACTGCCATAGCTTCTGCCCGGTAGTGACTTCCAAAACTTCCAGCCGGTTTTGATCACCATGTCGATCGAACTGAAAGAACTTGCCGTTGGCGATGCTGCCGATTCCATACCCGGTCCCCAACTCGCGCTGCCAAACGATTTCCGGACCACCTTTGGGCCAGGGAACCTGAAGGCCTGTTTCGATGGAGGTGCTATTATGACGCGGTCCCAGGAAGGTCGGCCAGTCTTCAGCAACCAGCAGGGCAGGCAAGAGGCAAGCGGCAAGGAGGATGAACGAACAAGAAAGGGAGCGAACCCGTATCGGCATGCTGCGGTCCTTCAGCGAACGAGGGTAGTTCTCGATGAGAAAACGACATATCCTGGCAGTATAGCCAAGTCGGCAGTTTGCCCCAAATCATCCTAGCAGCGCGTGTGAGTCGCATGTCGACCTTTGATATCAGTCCGTCCATCCGCATCCCCTGGAGCGAGTTGCAGTTTTCGTACTCGCGTTCGAGCGGGCCAGGGGGGCAGCACGTCAACAAGACCAACACCAAGGCCACGCTCAAATGGGACGTGCAGCAGACCGAAGCCCTGCCGCCGACGGTCAAGCAGCGGTTTGAAAAGCACTGGGGGGCTCGCATCAACAAGGAAGGCTGCCTGGTCATCAGCAGCGAGGAAAGCCGCGAGCAGCGCAGCAACATGGAGGCCTGCCTCGAAAAGCTGAAACATATGGTGACCCTCTCGGCCAAGCGTCCCAAGCCCCGCATCGCCACCAAGCCGTCGCGTAGTTCAGTCAAACGGACCCAGGAAAAGAAACGCCAGCACAGCGATCGCAAGAACCAGCGACGCGAGTCGAAGAACATTTCTTACCGGAAGGACTGAGGACAATTCCTGTCCCCTCTTCCTTGGGAAGGGCGAGGGGACAAGAATTTCGAAGAATCGGCTTTGGGGATGAAAGTATCCCATCTTAGCGCGTCCTTTTCCGATTTCCGGGATGGCCTATAATCTCTTTGGACCTTAAAGCATCGCTAACGTGACTAGGGACCTAATGGACTCCTCCGATCACTCTGAAAACATCGACCACATCCTCAATACGTGGAACTTTGAGCCTGGCCGGCTGACGGCCCGGATCACTACCGCCTCGGATGGACGCGACGTGCTGCAGATGCGGATCGAGATGGGCCTGCTGCAGATGGAAATCAATGGAAGGCCTGACGGTGAAAGACCTTACGACTTTGATTCGTATCTCGAATATCTCCAGTCGCAGTTCCTGATCGACCCGACGGTTCCTCTGACCGAAGACGATTGCGTCGAGATCGACCGGGAGTTCGTCCAACTGTATCACCGCCGTATTTGCTGGCTGGCTCTGCGCGAATACGAGAAAGCGGTCCGCGATGCCGACCACACGTTAGCCCTGATGGACCTCTGCCGCGATCACTCAAGCGACGAAGAATGGATCGACAGTCACGAACATTTTCGCCCGTTTGTGATGTTCCACCGCATTCAAGCCAAGGCCCTGATCGAGCTGGAAAAGCACACGCCAGAGCACGCCATCGAGCAGCTGACCCAGGGGGTCGAAGAGCTGCGGACCTTCTATGAAGCGGAAGGGATGGAAGATGGGGAAGAATTCGAGTCGGACGAACTGCACGTTCGCTTGATCGAGCTGCGGGAAACGCTTCGCGAGCAGTTCGAAGTAGGGCAGACCCTCAACGAACAATTGGCCGAAGCGGTGGCCAACGAGCGTTATGAACAGGCCGCCAAGCTGCGTGATCGCATCCACCGACGGGAAGATCCCCGCTAACCGGGGGGCTGTTTTCGGTTGCAAGCTGCTTCTCTAGCTATCTTTACGACGAAAGGGCATCCCATTTCGAGGGGCCATACCCTTCGTATGGATAAACTTTGTTGCATTCACTGGCCGATCTGGCTAGAATTCGGTTTCACACCTTGTCTGTTTTACAAGCACATATCCCGGTATATCCCACCTACCACCCACCTAAGGATCATCCATGTCCGAGAAGACGACCAAACCTTCGCCGCAGAAAAATGTCCAGCGTCGTACCTTCCTCAAAGGTTCCGCCGCACTTGGCACCGCCGCTGCGGTTGGCAGCTTGACGATGGCCCGTTCGGCCCATGCCGCTGGTAACGACGAATTGAAAGTGGCTCTGATCGGTTGTGGTGGCCGCGGCAACGGTGCCGCCGTCAACGCGACCAAGGGTGACGAGAACCTGAAGGTCACCGTGCTGGCCGACATCTTCCCGGACAAGGTCGAAGCTTCCAAGCGAATCCTTTCGCGACAGCTGGGCGATCGCCTGGCTGTGACCGACGAAAACTGCTTCAGCGGTTTCGATGCGTACAAGCAAGTGATGGAAACCGACGTCGACGTCGTGCTGCTGTGCACCACGCCGCACTTTCGTCCGGCTCACCTGGAAGCTGCCATTGCCGCTGGCAAGCACGTCTTCTGTGAAAAGCCCGTCGCCATCGACGCCCCGGGTTGCCGCAAGGTGATGGAGACGGTTGAGAAGGCCAAGCAGAAGAACTTGAGCATCGTCAGCGGTCTGTGCTGGCGTTACCATCCATCGGTGATCGCGACGGTCGAAAAGATTAAGGAAGGCCTGATCGGCGACGTCGTTTCGATGCAGGAAAACTACCTGGCCGGTACCCTCTGGCACCGAGGTAACAAGGAAGAATGGTCGGAGATGGAATACCAGATCCGCAACTGGCTGTACTTCACCTGGCTCTCCGGCGATCACATCGCCGAGCAGGCCATCCACAGCATCGACAAGGCGCAGTGGATCATGGACGACCAGCCCCCGGTCAGCTGCTACGGTCTGGGCGGTCGTGAAGTCCGCACAGGAGAAGAGTACGGTAACATCTTCGACCACCACGCCGTCATGTTCGAGTACGCCGGCGGCCAGAAGATGTTCCACTACACCCGTCAGATGGCTGGCTGCTTCAACCAGACCGAAGACTTCATCATGGGCACCAAGGGGAACGCCAAGATTCTCGCCGGTGTGATCGAAGGTCAGAACAACTGGAAGTACGACGGCCCCGGCGGCAACATGTACGACCTGGAACACAAAGCCCTCTACGAAGGCATGCGTTCCGGTAACATCATCAACAACGGTGAGTACATGACCAAGAGCACCATGTGTGCGATCATGGGCCGTATGGCTACCTACACCGGTAAGCAGGTGACCTGGGACGAAGCCTGGAACAGCCAGGAAGACCTGACTCCCAAGTCGTACGAATGGGGCCCCGTCACCATTCCTACCCCGATCGCCGTTCCTGGTAAGACCAAGTTGGTTTAAGCCACGGATCGTGCAAGCGAGCCCGTCGGATTACACTAGAGGCCAGGAATTTCCCTGGCCTCTTTTCTTTTCCGCTTGTGACTTCGCACCTTACCCCAGCTCGACGTCCTCTGCTGCCAGCGGCCCTGTTTGCCCTGACCGCCGCCGCATTGGCTATCGCACTGCTGATCTGGGGCGATCCCCTCTCGGTTCGCTTAACCTTCGCGACGGCCATCTATGCGCTGGCCGTGATCGCGATCACCTTGCCGCCGGCAACCGCGACGAGCCTGCTTCTGTTTCGCTCGAACCTCATCGGCCGAGGCGTACTGGTTTCGCTGCTGACGATATGGCTGTTCATTCCGATCTACGTACACATCGCCGGCTGGCGAGATCTGTTCGGACCGCAAGGATGGCTCGAAATTCCCAGTCCTTTTGACACCAGCGCCAACCTGATCGATGGCTGGACGGGCCTCTTGTGGCTGCACAGCCTGGCCGCGTTTCCTTGGGCCGTGCTCATCACCGGCATGGCCTTCACGCGAAGTTCCGCTGGTCTGGAAGACGATGCCCGGCTGGAAGTCACGCCGCTGGCCGTGCTGGCCAAAGTCACTTTGCGGCAAAACTGGGACGCGGTGCTGGTGGCCGCGGCATGGATCATCGTCACCGTCTTCGGCGAGATGAGCATCGCCAGCGTCTGCAACGTGCGAACCTATGCCGAGGTCGTCTTCACGGGCATTCCGCTGGGGCAATCGACCAGCCAGTCGACGCTCACCGTTGCCCCCGGCACCGTCTTGATCGTCGGTCTGATCTTGCTCACGGCCTGGCTGGCCCATGGTCTGCGACCGGCACCCACCGACGTCGAAGTCAGGCAGCCCAAACTGTTGCCGCTGGGGCATCGCCGAGCCATCGCTTCACTAGCCGTGTGGCTGCTCTTTCTGATTGCCCTCGCGCCGCCGATCGTCGGACTGGTTTACAAAGTGGGAATCACCATCGACCAGGTCGACGGCCAGTTCGTTCGCGGCTGGTCGTTGGCGAAGGTCTTCATGCTTACGCTTAGTAGTGCGAGCATCTACCGTAAGGAACTCCTCTGGACGCTGGCCCTCAGCATGTGCGTGGCGGCCGTGACCACGCTCATCAGCTTGCTGCTTAGCGATCTTGCAACACGCGGCCGCTGGGGAGGCCGCCTGGTCTCGCTGACATGCGCATTGCTTTTCGCATTGCCGGGACCGATCGTGGGGATCGGCATTGCCTGGGGTTCGAACTGGCCATGGCTGGCACCGCTGGCACCACTGATCGACCGAAGCATCTTTGCTCCCACGCTGGCGATCCTCACGGTGACGGTGCCGCTGGTGACCTTCTTTTACTGGCACACGCTCAATGCTTCGCGGCAGCTGTACGAGATGGCCCGCATCGACGGTAGCTCCTGGTGGCGAACGTGGACACGTGTGGTCCTTCCGGCGAATATCCCGGCGATCGTCGCTGGCTCGCTGATCGCGCTGGTGCTGGCAGCTAACGACGTTTCGGCCTCGGTGATGGTGCTTCCGGCCGGCATCGATACCATCTCGCGAAGGATCTTTGGCCTCTTGCACTTCGGCGGAGAAGACAACGTCGCCGGCATTTTGTTGATGAACCTGGGCGTAGTGGCCGTGCTTTCGGTGGCCATCCGCCGCCTGGTCAGTTGGCGCGGTCCTAGCGATTTTGGCGATTGAGTGCCGTAAATCGCAGTCGCGTACTATACTGCCAGTGTCCGTTTGCTTGACCCAAGGAGTCCCGATGCGTTTATGGAATTCACTATCGTTGTTACTCGCGTTGCTCGCCGCGGTCCATCTGTGCGCGGACGAGATCTCGTTTGAACGCGATGGCAATCGAATCGATCTTAAAGGGGAAGTCATCGCCACGCATGAGGCTGGCGTCATTCTGCATACGCCGGACGGGAAGATGTGGCCGATTCAAAATGAGGAGATCGTCCAGCGAGCGAAGACGACCGCTCCCTTCCAATTGCAAACCAAAGAGCAACTGATCGAGACGGTCCTGGCCGAGATGCCGCCAGGCTCGCAGGTGATCGAGACCTCGCACTACATCGTCGCCTACAACACTTCGCGGGCCTACGCCCAGTGGGTCGCCGGGATGCTCGAGCGGCTTCATCGCGGCTTTACCAGCTACTGGACGCAGCGCGGCATGAACCTGGAAGAGCCGCAGCAGCCGCTGGTCGCGCTGGTGTTCGACAATCAAGACAGCTTCGCGCAGTACGGTCAGGCCGAACTGGGAGACGCGGCCAAGAGTGTGATTGGCTTTTACAGCATGCACACGAATTACGTCGTGATGTTCGACCTGACCGGCGGCGGAGCAGGGGACGCGTCGCGCCGCACGATCGGCATTCGAGACATTCAGCGGCTCATGTCACGGCCTGACTTCCAGTGGAGCCTGGCCACGATCGTGCATGAAGCGACCCACCAGTTGGCCTTCAATGCCGGTCTTCAGCAGCGTTATGCCGACGTGCCGCTGTGGTTCTCGGAAGGGCTGGCCATCTACTTCGAGACGCCGGACGTTTCCAGCAGCCGCGGCTGGCGAGGCATCGGACAGGTCAGTGCCCCGCGGCTGAAGCAGTTCCAGCAAGCGGCCCGCGAAAGCTCGCAGCCCTTTTTGCCGGACATGCTGATCAATGACGACTCGCTGCGCAAAGCAGCGACCGCGATGGATCGCTACGCCCAGGCCTGGGCCGTGACGTACTTTCTGCAGAAGCGTAAGCCGGAACAGTACGACGCCTACCTCCAAGAGCTTTCCGAGATTCAACCACTGCACGATCCCTCGCAAGCCGAACGCGTTCGCTTGTTCCAAAAACACTTCGGTGCGGATCTAACCGAACTCGAAAACGAAGTCCGCCAGATGATGCTTGGCTTGCGGCCGTAAGTTTCTGGCGAAGAAGGTTTAGCCACGGAGGGCACAGAGAGCACTGAGGGAAGAAGGGAAGAGTGACCACGGATTACACGGATGGTCACTCTTCCCATCCTCCCTCCGTGGCAAAACCTCGTCCAAATTACTTCTCTTCACGAATGCGGTAGAGGTTCTCGGCGGTGCGGATGACCAGGTTGCCGTCCAGGAAGATGGGGTTGGCCATGATGCGTTCGCCCAGGTCGTTTTCGGCGATCACGTCGTACTCGTCCCCAGGCTTGATCACAGTCGTCATGCCGGACTCGCTGCAGAAGTAAATGCGACCGTTGGCGTACGTCGGCGAGGCGGCGTAGTTGCCGCCCATGCGGCTGGTCCACACTTCCTGGCCCGTCGCCGCATCAACGCAGGTCGCCACGCCACGATCGCTGACCATGTAGATTCTGCCGTCGACGACGACCGGCGAAGGGGTCGTGGGAACCTGGCGGCTGAAGGTCCATTCGATGTGCGAGTCGGTCACGTCCCCCTCGCCATCGGTGCGAATCGCAAACAGTTGAGGACGCATGAAACCGGAGCAGATGTAGACGGTTCCGTTGTCAAACACCGGAGCTGGTACGTTCGAGAAACCGCTGCCGTGATCAGCACGCCATAGCTCTTTGCCCGACTTGGGATTGTAGGCACAAACCCACTGGGCACCTGGGATGATGACCTGGGTTTGACCGTTTACCTCGACCACCAGCGGCGTGGCATACGCCTTCTTACGATCGCCGTCGTCGGTACGGAAAGGAGGCCGCTGGGTCTTCCAGGCGGTCTCGCCGGTCTTCTTATCGACGGCGGTGATGTACTGCTCGTTCACCCCGTCGCACGTCAGGATCACCAGGCCCCCCACGACCACCGGCGAACTGCCAGGACCGACGTTGTATTCGAGGGCATTTTCGTTGTTCCTCCAAATGACCTCGGCCGTCTCGGTATCGATGCAGCACGCGCCGTAGGTTCCGAAGTAGCAATAAACGAACTTGCCTTCGGCAACCGGGGTGGGCGAGGCGTACGAATTGGTCAGATGCACCGGCAGTGGATCGGTCACGTGAAACAGGTCTACCGTACGCAAGAGCTTGCCGGTCTTGTAGTCGACTTCGACGGCTTTCAAATCGACGGTCGATGCAAGGTTCGATTGATCACGCTGAAATGGCTTGGCGTCTTTCAGGCGTTCGTTCTTCTCCTCTTCCGACAGCAGCGTCACCAGGGCGGTGGTCAGCCAGATCTTGTCACCCACCAACACCGGCGACGACCACCCTTTGCCGGGGATGGCTGTCTTCCAAACGACGTTCTCGTCGGCCGACCACTTCAACGGAACGTTCTTCGCCGGGGCGATGCCGTCGCCACTGGGTCCGCGGAATTGCGGCCAGCTTTCGGCCGAGGCCGCACCGGTCCAAAGTCCCGTCACAAGAGCAAGCGTAAGTAGGCGAAAGATGGTCATGGGCGAGAACCTGATTGGGTGGGAAGGAATTAGGAGAGAGAGGATTGGCGAAGTGAACTTAACCGAACTGGCAACCGCCGCTACCGCATTGAGGCAGACCACAGCCGCCGCCACTGCTGGGCATCGGTCCGCATACCGGAAGCGAATTCGACTTGCCGCCGGTATGTGCGGCAGGCACGCTCCAGGCCTTTTCCAATTGGGTACTGCCACACTCGGGGCACTTGGGCTTTTCGCTGCCACGCACTAGCAACTCGAACTGGCTGTGGCAGGCCTCGCATGTGAATTCAAACAGGGGCATCGGTTCACCTGAAATCAAAATCGGATAGAGTCAAGTAAGCTCACCGTATTGTAAATCATAACCCAGGAAACTCCATCCATGTCGGATCGACCCTTGCTTACCCGAGAACAGTCGCGCGCCGTCGACGTGCTGGCCGCCGAGAAATACCACATTCCAGGGGTGATTCTCATGGAAAACGCCGGGCGGGGCAGCGCCGAACTCTTGATCGCTCGCCGGCCTGCCAGCGTGCTGATCTGCTGTGGGCCGGGCAACAACGGCGGCGACGGCTACGTCATTGCCCGACACCTGGACCTGGCTGGCATACCGGTGAGAATTGCCTTGCTGTGCCCTCGCCAGCGAATCCAGGGGGACGCACTGATTAATTTTACGATTCTCGAAGCCGCTGGCATTGAGATTCTCGATTTCGCCGATGAGTCTCTTTGCCCGTCGTTTGCCCAGTCGCTTGATAGGGCTGACTGGGTGATCGATGCGATGCTGGGGACCGGCGTCACTTCGCCGCCGCGCGAGCCAATCGCGTCGGCCATTGGCCAAGTGAATGCGGCGACGGCCCAAGTCATGGCGATCGACATTCCCAGCGGCCTCGACTGCGACAGCGGCGTGCCTTACGAGCCAACGATCGTCGCCGACTTCACCGCGACGTTCGTGACCTCGAAGCCTGGCTTCGCCAAACCATCGGCCGAGCCGTATGTGGGTGAAGTCCACGTCGTCGACATCGGCACACCCCAAGCACTGCTGCGCGAAGTGTTTCGATCGTAGAGGGATCTCTTGTCCCCTCTCCCCCGCCTCGCGGTGGAGAGGGGACAGGATTAGGACACAACAGGCTTCTTGAAGAAGCTCATCGCGTCGGTAGCCGGGTTGCCTTCGACGAAGCCGTGGCGCAGATACAGTTGGCGGGCTCGGTTATCGGCTCGGACTTCGAGCGTGACGAACGCACAGGCCTCTTCTTTCGCGAGTTGATCGACCGCCTGAAGCAGGGCACTGCCGACACCTTGACCGCGCGCTTCCGGGGCGACGGCCAGGTCATGGATATTGATCAGCGGCCGGGCTTTGAAGGTCGAGAAACCGAGGAAACAATTTGCCAGCCCGACGAATCGCCCTTCGAACTGGGCCAGGAGCCCGCGAAATTGATCGACTTGCCGCAAGCGCGGGATCAAATTCTCGTGCACCTCGGGGGGCAGCGGAGCGTCGCTCCCCATCGGGTCTTGCGAGTATTGATCCAACAAATGCACTAGCGCTTCGGCGTGCCGCAGATCGTTTAAATCGATGCGAATGATCTCGCCAGAAAATGCAGGCATACGTGAACCTCGCCTGGGAAAAGCAACGTGGCGGTGACTAATCGTTCGCGCTTTGAATATTGTCGAAGTCGAGATCCTTCCACTTCATCGCCCGCCGTGAAGGCTCGATGCGTAGTACGACTTCACCGTCCTGGAACAAGCGAACCGTTCCGTTTGACTCGCTGACGGCAATGGAGATGCCCTTGGTCTTTTTACTGATCGCGGCCGCGGCCCAATGACGAGCCCCGAGCCCTTTGCTTAACGTCACGTTGGCCGAGGTGACGTCGAGCATGCGACACGCGGCTTCGACCGTACCATCGGCGGCAATCACGAACGCTCCGTCCAGTTGGGCGAGTTCCTTGAGGTTCTCGCGAACGCTGCGATCGGCGATGTTGCGTTCTTTCTTGGCGTATCCCTTCGCCGGATCGAAGCCACTGGGGGCGCTGTTGGCCAACACCTTGCGATGATCCCCCACGACGAAGCAGGTACCCACCGGCTTCCCTTCGCGCCCTTCACGGCCGATCTCGACGGCCAGGTCGACGACGATCTTGAGGGTTTCCAGCGGCACGCTCGTTTCGAGCTTGCGAAGATCGCGCGAGGTCAGTCGGCCCAGGCGTTCATCGAGGCGAATGAAGCTGATCGTATCGATGCGTTCTTCGTCGAAGCCGCTATACAGGGCAACCACTTTGGCCCCGGTGGAAAGCTGATCGTTGGCGACCGCCTCGACCAGTGCGTGCATCAGCTTTTCGAGGATGGGGCTCTCTTCCAGTTCGACCACCACGCCGTGCAGGTCGGTCTCGTCGATGCCTTCCAGGAACTCTTCGCGATCAGCAGCGACGATGACCTTGTGGTCATCGGCCACGGCCTTGAGCTTGTCCCACTCTGGCTGGCCATCCACGAAAATGAGTACCGCGTCCGCCTCGGCGATTTCGAGCATTCGAATCGCGAGCTTCAGAAACTCGGTGAACTGACTCGAGAGCTTTTGATATTTCATCCTCGGCGGAGTTTCATTCCCAGAAGTAAAGCCGGCTATCAACGCGCATGTGCCGACAATCGTAGGACAGATCTCCTCCACTGACAAGCGCTGCCCACGCATTTCAGGACCAGGGACAGCCAATTTTTAGAGAAACCGTCTGCGATTAGTCGTGAGACGCTTGCAGGATCTCGGCGGTGCGACTGCCTGGCTTGGTTCCGAAGACAAGCTGGTCGTACAAGACCAATGCGTGCAGCGCGTGCCCCTTGGGGCCGATGCTCCACTCATGCTTCGGATTCCGCTCCAGGATCGTGGTAATGTAGTTCACGGCCCGCACGATTTCAGGCGAAGTCAGCTCTTCGGGCGGCAGCGAGAAAATCAGGAACTCCAGGATATGACCGGAGGTCTGAATGCGACGGTCGACGTCGCGGTCCATGCCGCGTCCCTCGAACCAATTGGTGCTGAAGCTGCCGTCTGGGTTCTGAATCTGAAACGAATGCTGGTGGTAGGCGTTGATGTACTCTTCGGCCTTGGCCCAGACGCCATCCATCGGCAAGCCGGCCTTCTTGCGGCTGGACACGGCAAACGCAATGCCGGTCAATCGGTGCGTTCCACCGCAGGCCGCACCCACCACCTTCTGCGTGATTTCTTCTTTGAGCAGCCGCTCCAGGCTCCACTCTTGCCCGTCGCGCGAGGTCCACTTGGCGTCCGCTGGCAGGTAATAGGAAAGAGAGATCAGCTTGAAGGTCAGTTCCGACTTCGGCTGGCAGGTCTCTTTCTCGAACTCGATCAGGTCGGCGACGGTGAACGACTGACCGTCGACTTGGATCTCGAACGAAGCAGGCACGTAGCTCTGGGCGAGCATGGCCAGGAACTGACCGTGATGCCCTTGGACGCGCGGCCCTTGCCGGGCTTCCAGTTTGCCGTTTTTGATTTCAAACAGACGATGGCCGCGACAAGGCTTGTTCCAGCAGATCCAACCGATCGTGCTGACCGGCTGGCGATACTGGGACGTGCGGATCAGGGCATCGACGCCCCACGGCAAAAAGCCATGCATCGTCTCCCACACGTCGTCCTTCGTGGCATCGGATGGCTGGGCTCGATAGTAATAGTTGAGCACCCTGGCGATGCGTGGCTGCAGCGATCGCACTTCCGGCGGCAGCGGCTTCTCGACTTGGGGCTCGTCTTCGGTTACTGAATCGGCCGGCTTGGTGGCCTTCTTCTCAGCCTCCGCGCCTTCCTCTTTGATCGGCTTGGCGTCTTTGTCCTGCATCAGCGGAGCCGGCTGCCGCGATTCGGCTTCGGCTGGCTTGCCTGGCTCTTCTTCTTTCTCTTCGGACTTGAGCGCATCGGCAGGTACATCCATCGCCTTGGATGGGTCCGGCTTCGCCTCAGCATTTTGACTCTTTTGCTCACTCTTCTCTGCTGGTGCATCCTCACCAGGAGCGGCATCCCCAGCAGTCTCGCCAGACTTCTCGTCTTGCTCAGCAGGGGGAACCACTTCCCCCTTGGGTTCTTCCGCAGGAGGAGCTGGTTTGAAGGGGTCGTTCTTTTCTTGCGGGACCGCCGCAATTCGGATCATCGGCTTGTCGGCTGAGAGTTCCACCGGAGTGCCGTCCGCATGACCCAATATCGGAGCCACAACTACTTCTTGAGCGAGCGTCGTGGTCATCGAGAGCGTTGTCGTACCCCAGAACGCGATCGCGCCGAGGAGGTTCACATTCCGTCTTAGCATGCGTCTTCGTCTTTAGTTCTTAGGCAGCCTGGTGGATGGGCATTGAGGCTGCGAGAGAGTCATCAAACAGTTCAAACCGAAACGTGGGGCAAAATGCGTGATGTGGCGTGGTTTCTCGCACAAGCGGCTGAGAAAGATGAAATACCGCGTTGTCGTTGCGAGGCTCATGCATCTTCGTTTCTGGTTTCAGTTATACGGCACGCCACGCTAATAGCAAACGGCATCCCTGGCGGTTGAACTGAAATGAAACCGACGCCATTCCCAGTTTTTGCGTCCCCATCAACATTGGTCAATTGGCGTAAGATGGGAATCCGTAACCGCACCAATTTTTCTAAAGTCAGCGCTTGCCGGTTATGCCAATCGCAAAGGACAACTACCGAAAAAAGCTGGGCACAATTTGATCGGCAATCGAATAAGGGGGCGGCTCAGGATTGCCACCCATGGCAAACTCGCGCCACTTGGCCGTGTCGCCTTGGTAGTCGACATTGCTGGTTCTGCGTAATGATTCGATGGCAGCGAAACGCATTGCCGGATCCCGTGCATCGAGCGCCGGCACAAGCGCCTCTTTCGCTTTCTGAGTTTTGTACTGGCCCAGCGCCGTCGCGGCCGCGATCCGCACATCATAGTCCCGATCACGGATCAGTACGTCGGCCAGGGCGTCGATCGCTTCGGGATTCTTCGATTCACCCAGCGCAACGACGGCTTCGCGACGCACGTCGGCAGCGCTATCGTAAATCGACGACTTCATCGCCGCGAACGCCTCGGGAGTGTTCAATTTAGCTAAGCTGCGCAGCATATGAACGCGGATCACTTCGTTCTTCTCTTCCGGAAGGGCCTTGGCGATCTTGGCGGCCTCTTCCGATCGCCGCTCGGCCGACATGCCGCGAGCACCGGAAGCCAAATCGTCCAACGCTTCAATCCGCTGAATTGGGGTCGGGCCATATTTGGCGAGGTCTGCTGGATCGTCTTTGTCCCACCAAATGATTGGGTCGACGATCGCTCCGTTCGAGGCACATCCGGTCAGCCCCAAAACAAGGGCGATCAGGATTCCGCAAAGCGGGGACTGCTGGTCCATGAATATTTGTCCAACTGGCCTAGGATTAAAGACTTTTTGCGACGTAACCGCACAGACGCTACCAAAATGATCGGCCCTGTTCCAGGCGAATTCCCACTCAATTTTTATGCCTACGATTGGCCCCTTAAAAAGTTCTAGAGATTGTTTCCCACCACACCAAAAACCTGATATGGTAACGGCTTAGCGTGATCTTACGGGCCGCCACAGACATCGCTGTTGGCCGATGCATCCCAAGATTCCACGCAATCCAGCGAAACACTGGCGGAGATTTCACTGAAATTCAAAGCCAACTTCGCCTTAGCACATGACAACTCATCGCACAGTTCATCGAGACACGCGTTACAGCGTCTCTTGCTCTTTACCCCCAATGGGAGGCCTCCGGTGATCGATCCTCAACAACATGCCAAGAATCGAGGGCTCGTCGAGTCGATACTCCAGTACATCCCTGGTTTTTCCGGCTACCTGGCCCGCGAGTATCGCCGCGAGAGCGATAGCATGACCCGGAACTTCCTGGCCGACAAACTTCAGAAGTCGAAGAAGGGGCTCGACGAGTATGGCAACACACTGGTCGGCCTGGGTGCCATCGATCAATTGCCGATGCTCGAGCGTCTTCGCAGCCGATTGGATCTGGCCATCAATCGACTGAAGTCCCAGATGCCAGGCTACAGCGGCTTCTTCGACTTCGTGCAAGTCGACGAAGAACTGCTGACCGACATTTACGAACACGACCTGGCCCTCGTCCAACAAGTCGATGGCCTGGCAAACGAAATCACGAACCTGGGCACCTCGCAGCTGACCCCAGCCCAAGTGGTGCCGGAGATCACCGCGAAGATCGATGGCCTATTGGCCAAGATCGATCATCGCGAAAACATGCTCAAAGGCGTCGCCGCCGGCGGGGATGCCTGATAGTAAACATAGGAACGAGTACCGTTCTCTTCTCCAGTCCCAATTCCTGTCCCCTCGCCCCTGCGGGGAGAGGGTTAGGGTGAGGGGGCGAACTGGGTACCCGCTTCACCAACCCTCACCCTAGCCCTCTCCCTTGGGAAGGGAGAGGGGACAAGAATTAACATCGCTAATAAACGTCATAGAAAGAGAGAACCCTGATGAGCCTGCAATTGGAAGTCATTCAGTTTTTCGATAACTCGAATCGCTCCATCGTGCATCGCATGCCGCCTGAGGGCTCGGCCGCCATTAAGTATGGTGCCCAACTGATCGTGCAGCAGAATCAGGAAGCCGTCTTCTTCATGGACGGCAAGGCGATGGATTCGTTCAGTCCTGGCCGCTATACGCTGCAGACGCAGAACATCCCGCTGATCACCAGCATTCTCACCATTCCGTGGGAAAAGTCTCCATTTCAGGCGTCGGTCTATTACTTCGGTAAACAGACCTTCCTTGATCAAAAATGGGGCACGCGACAGCCGATCACCATCCGCGATCGCGACTTCGGCATGATCCGCCTGCGAAGCTTCGGGAAGTTCTCGTTCCGCGTGGTCGACGCTCCGCTGATGCTCAACACGATCGTCGGTACCCAGGGCAAATACACCACCGACGAAGTCAGCAGCTACCTGAAAGACCTGATCGTTTCGCGTCTGACCGACCTGCTCGGTACGTCTCAGATCAGCATGTTGGACCTGCCGAGCAAGTTCGACGAGATCGCCGCCGGGACGCGCATCAAAGTCACCGACGACTTTGCCAAGTACGGGCTCGAACTGGTCGACTTCTTCATCAACGCGATCACGCCGCCTGAAGAAGTTCAAAAGGCGATCGACGCTCGCAGCAGCATGGGAGCGATCGGCGATCTTCGCGCCTTCACCATGTACCAGGCCGCCAACAGCATGAGCAAGATGGCCGAGAACAGCGGGGAAGGGGGTGGCGCCGGCCCCGGTGCGATGCAAATGGGCATGGGTGCCGGCTTCGGCATGATGATGCCCGGCATGATGCACGCCGCCATGCAAGGGTATCAGCAACCCGGTGCACCGCCGATGGGCGGACCAGGCACCCAGCCGATGGGCGCTCCGACCGGACCGAACCCAGGACCTGCCCCAGCCGCCGCCATGGGCGGAGCCATGAGCTTCGACGACCTGCAAGGCAGCAAGGGTGCCGCCCCCACGCCTAAGTTCAGTGCGAAGGACATCGTCAAGGCAGTCGCCCAAACCAGCAACTGGCCGCTGATCGAAAACAGCGAAAGCGACTGGACCATCAACGTTCCGGTCAGTTCGCTGCGCAAACAAAACGTACACGTCACCTTCGGCCAGAAGGATGACGACGGCAACGAACTGGTCGTCTACCACAGCCTGTGCGGCCCAGCCAACGAACGCAACGCGATGGCCCTGCTGCGCTACAACACGAAGATGATCCACGGAGCATTCGCCGTCGAAAAAGGAGACGCCGGCGAAGTGATCACCGTCCGAGCCAACCAACTGGCCGACGCCGTCGACCAACTGGAAGTCACCAAAACCATCACCGCGATTGCATGGCAGGCGGATAAGGTGGAGGAGAAGATTTTGGGGACGGATAATTATTAATTAGCAGTCCGCCTCACGTAGTGACCACGACATGAACTGCCACTGCATTTTTTAAGCCCCAAAGGAGCGCTAGATAATAGCCTCTGATTCGCGCTGCGGTACGCCTGCCTGCATGGCGGCCTGAAACGCGGTTTCCTCCTGGGCCTCCTGGCGACGGATAATGGCCTCCAACGTCGGCCCCTCCGGCCGCTTCATGCGCTTGCCCCCTGCCATCGTCGGGGGCGTAAACTCTTGCCCGGCTTCTCCTCCACTGGCTCGCCTGACAACACCATCAACACCTCCCCACAGCAAGGGCAAAGAAGCCGATCCCCCTCGCGCACGGCGACCTGAGGGCTGTGCTCCGAAGAGCCAGCTCCGTGATTTTCAGGTTGGGGTGCGTGGTGGTTCAACATGGTGAATGACGGTGTGAAAGCAAAGCCCCACGCCAGCTACGCAGCGGACGCGGGATCAGGCAGAAGTGACGTGCCCAGGGAGATTTCCTGGGGCATGGTTTAGGTATACCAGCCTGATCGTGCGGGAAGATAGTGCGCGCGGGATTTCATTGTGAAGAACCTATGAAGAGATGATGCGGAAAGTGCCTATGCCCCTGTCCTATCTATATGCAGAATATCTATCTATGTATAAGGTGTGACAACATTCCCCAACTCTATTTCCTATAACACCATCACTCTCACCACACCTTATGCTGATCGAATATCTCAAGATACTCTTGCCCGTGGCGGTTATCTTTTTCGCATTCTTGCCTCCGACCGCTTTACTCTTGTTTGCTCATCGTCTTCGCATGCAGCGTAAGACACCTTTAACTAAAGATCTTTTGCGCCCGCCAGGACACTCACTTCGTCTGGTCTATGATGAGTTACGGGAAAAAATCGACATGTATCTCGTCATGACCATCATACTCCCAGTCACCGGGCTCTCTGCCTACCTCCTTTGGGACCAATCCAAGTCTGAACCGATCGTTACTGCCGTAGCGATTTCCTTGGCAATCCTGTTTTGGGAATTGTTGCTACTTTGGCTAATGTGGAAGAGTGTACGTAAGGCCCATCAAATCCGCGTAGGACTCGATGGTGAAATGGCCGTTGCGGAAGAACTCAACTTACTCATGCTCGAGGGCTGTCGGGTTTTTCATGATGTACCCATCGAATATGGCAATATTGATCATGTGGTTGTTTCGCCAAGTGGCGTATTTGCCATAGAGACGAAAACGGTTACTAAACTTCCTGAGAAGGGGATGAACGCAAAGGTGTCCGTCGACAGCAAATCAAACGTGATTCATTTCCCAAACTTTGATTTCAAGATCAATCTTGATCAAGTCGAGACCCAAGTTCGATGCCTTACAGATTTCCTTTCCGAATCCACAGGAGATCAAATTCAAGTCAAACCGATCATCGTGATTCCCGGTTGGTACGTCGAACGTACATTTGGCCAACAAAAGGTTCGGGTCATCAACCCGGCACTCGCTCGCCAGTATCTTTGCACTTCCACAAAAAAGTTGAACAACGAACAGATTCAACGAATCGTCTTCCAATTAAACCGAATTTGCCGTGATGTCGAACCTTCTCTAAAACACAAACAGGAAACTCTGTCCTAAAAAAGTATCTTAGGCTGGGCCTATCACTTCGTTACGGAAGCGTCACAACAAAGACAAGAGCCTCCTCGTCATCCAACCCGTCTGACCACTCTGGGTTGTAGGCGCGATAGGAAACGCCACTGCTTATCGATACAAACCCGTAGGCGATCAGGTGATATTCATCTCCATACTTCCATAAGACGCCAAGCCACTTTTCACTGATGACCGGAAATGGAAAACCGCGGATTTCGTCTGAATCCCTAACAGTGCCTTGAACCTCAACGGTAACAGTTCCCCGAAAGACTTGGCGGATATCCGGATTGTCGGTCACCAGAAAGGGAAGCGTGATTTCGTCGACCGGTTCGATCTCTAAGAACCAGCCGCGACTATTAACGTGGACGTAGCTCGATGCCTCAGGCAAGGGAGTGACAGAATTCTCCAACACCATCCACAACGGCATCTTCGAGTCAAAAACACAAATGCCAAGATCACCGATGTAGAAGTTGAACCCTTCACATTTGAATCGCCGTGGGGTTTTCGGAGTTGCCGTGTCGAAGAATGCGTATCCGTATTTGTCTGGCTCAATCACGAAGTTGACCTAGATATGACTTACGTCTCCACCTCACCGAACCAACTGTATCAAAATCACATCCCCGGCAAAGCACCCGCCTTTATAGCAAAGCTGCTTCCCGCCACCACCGCCAGCGAATTTCTCCTGACACGCATTGCGGATAAGCCAGCCGGGGCCGTTGACGGAGCCGGTTAGATCGATGGCTCCGTCGGAATCGAAGTAGCTCGCTCGGCCGTAGTCGTAGTTTTCGCCGCCGAGGTAGGTGCTGTAGGTGAGCTGGCGGAAGTCGGGGGATAGAATGACGGCGGGTACCGTTCCAGGTAGTGCAGAGCTACATAGCGCACGTACGATTTTATACCTCTAGACCAGGCAGGCACCACCGACGATGTTTTCCTTCTTCAAACGGCTGTTCTCTTCCGAGAGCGGCCCAGTGCAGTCGAGCGGCCCAATCGAGCCACCGGTGATTCACTTGCAGCCCTCCGCAGTGGAACAATTCGAAGCCCTGATCGAAATCGACGCGGACTATAACCTGGCCGACAACCATATTCGCATCGGCCAGAACCAAGAGATCCGGGGGCGTTTCGCTCCCACCATTTCGATTGAGGCCCGTGGAGACATGCGTCCTGAAGAAGACTTTCTGGTGCATTCGAACGGCGTCACGTTGGTCGTTGCCCGGAATGTGGCACGGCACTTGAACGACACGATGATCTCGTTCGTCGATACGCCAGGCCGCCGGGGCTTTAAGTTTGAAGGGCCGTCGTTCGATGGAAGCCCTTAGACGCCGTGCGAATTCTCGATGCGCGGACGATGATTCTTCACATACGGCTTGCCTGAGCCAGGCTGCCAATCGCGCAGTGGCTAACCATTATTCGCGTTAGGAAAACTATGACGGCTACCGTACGATGAAACCCGTTTTCGCCTTTTTTTTCCGATAAGTAAACTACGAAGCCAGACGCTGCAAATACTGGCATTTCGAATCAAACTTATAGAAATTAGGGCGGGAAGTCATGAAGTTTACTGCGGCCATTTTATTTGCGGCCTTTGCCTTGAGCGGTGCCGCCAGCTGGGCAACCGCCGGGGAACTGTACGAGCCATGTGATCTTGCTTGTGCGACGTCTTGTTGTGCTAGCGACAGCTGCTGTGGGTGTTCGTCTTGCGATGGTTGCGGCTTGGGCATGCTCGATCTGCTTCATCCGAGCGATCACTGCTTCGACGACTTCATCAGCCCGATGATTAACTTCGTGTTTTTTGAAGATCCACGCACGGTCACCGAGCTTCGCCCGATCTTCGTGAATCACTGGGTGCCCGGCACCATCGGAAACAACATTCCCGCTGGCGGCAACGTGCAGTTGTATGCGGCCCAGTTTCGCGTTGCGTTGACCGATCGCTTGAGCGTGATTGCCACCAAAGACGGCTTCATCGTCGATAACACCAACGGCTCGCTCGACGGCCTTTTGGACGATGGCTGGGCGGACGTCTCGGCCGGTCTGAAGTACAACCTGCTGCGTGATCCTTGCTGCGGCACCATCGTTTCGACCGGTTTCACTTACGAACTTCCGGTGGGCAGCAGCGACGCTCTGCAAGGGCAGGGAGACGGCGAGTTCCACCTGTTTCTGACCGGCGGTCAACGTCTGTGGGATGGCGACGCTCACATTCTGTCGAGCATTGGCTATCGTTTGCCAGCCGACTCAAGCCTGCAGTCTTCGGCGATTCACTGGTCGAACCACTTCGACGTGCGATTGACCGATAAGGTTTACCTGTTCACCGAACTTGCCTGGTGGCACTGGACCGATGATGCTTCGCAAGGGGCCGCTTTGGGTGTGGCCGGGCACGACCTGTTCAACCTCCGTGTGAACGACGTCGCCGGCAACGACCTGGTCACGCAGAACATCGGCATGCGATACAAGCCGACCGGACACCTGGAAACGGGTATCGCTTATGAATTCCCGCTGACCGGTTTCAAAGACGTCACCGACAGCCGCCTGACGGTCGACATGATCTTCCGTTACTAAAAAATAAGTCACTCCAATTCCGCCGCCAAAGCCGCTTGAGTCCTCAAGCGGCTTTTTTTATGCTTTGCCAGGCCGCGAACCTGACCTGCCGGATGCTTGTCAATCGGAAGTGCCTTCGCAAACTTCCTGTTAAGAACCGTGCATGACCGACAAAGAGTTTCTTAGTGCATTTGAAGACTGCACGCTTCCGCCTGAGCGGTGGACGCACGCGGCCCACGTTCGCGCAGCGGTGCTGTATGCTTCGCGAAACAGGTGGGAAGAATCGGTCCGCTTGATGCGTTCTCGGATTCAAGCCTACAACGCGGCGACCGATACACCGGAGGAGCTCGAGCGGGGCTATCACGAAACGCTCACCCTGGCGTTCATGCGATTGATCTATGCGGCCCATCTTCAGGACGGTACGTTCACCAGCGCGGCGGCGTTCATGGATCGGCACCCAGAGTTGCTCGACAAGAAAGCCCTCTTGCGCTATTACTCGCGCGAGCGAATCTTAACCTGGGACGCGAAACAGCGATTCGTGCCTCCCGATCTTCACCCTCTTCCCAATTTGATAGGCGAGACGATGCCAGAGCATCTTACGTTAGAACAGTTACACGAAGGCCTGCCGCATATCCAACAATCGCCGAGCGACGAAGGCACGCTGGAAGCAATCGTCATTCGCCCCAAGACCAACGAGCGAAGCCAACTGGCCCACTGCGAACTGAGCCTGGAAGGTGGCGTGCATGGCGATAACTGGGCACTGGGCTGCTGGAAATCGCTGCCAGATGGTTCGCCGCATCCCGACGTACAGGTCGCCATCGCGAACACGCGGGCGATAGACCTGATCGCGGGGGACCCCGGGCGATGGGCGCTGGCCGGGGATAACCTTTACGTCGACTTCGATTTGTCGGCTGAGAATCTACCGGCCGGGCAGCAACTGGCGATCGGCGACGTGGTGCTGGAAATCACCGAGATCCCGCACAACGGCTGCAAAAAATTCTCGGATCGTTTTGGCAGCGACGCGGTGAAGTTCGTCAATTCAGCGATTGGCAAACAGCTGCATCTGCGAGGCATTTATGCCCGGGTGGTAAAGTCGGGCGTCGTGCGTGTTGGCGATGCGATTCGCAAATTATCAGCCACCTAGGCGGGGTGCTGAACTGAGGCAGCGGCGGGAAAAATCCATTTCTTGGGCCAGTTCGCCTGATTTTCCCGTAAGATATCGGGGGAAACGACAAGAAATAGGGTTAGCTAAGCCCCTACTAACCCTTCCTCCCTCCTTATCTTCGGTCGCCATGATTCATCGCACACTTCTGCTAGTCCCCCTACTTTTCTGCTTCCTATCAAGCACCTACGCCGCGGATACCAAGCAGCCCAACATCATTTACATCATGTTGGACGACGCCGGGTACAACGATTTTGGTGCAATGGGATCGAAGCACGTGCAAACTCCGGTCTTCGATCGGATGGCTGCCGAAGGGATGCGTTTCACCGATCACTACAGCGGCTCGGCCGTGTGTGCACCAACACGCTGCGTACTGATGACCGGCCTGCACACCGGGCATTGCCGGCGCCGCGACAACCAGGCCAAAGCCAACCGCGATAAGACCGACGAAAACGGTTTGGTCTTTTTGAAAGATGAAGACGTTACCGTGGCCGAGGTAATGCAGAAAGCGGGCTACGTGACCGGCGGGATCGGCAAGTGGGGGCTCGGCAACCCAGGGCACGAAGGCACGCCCGACAAGCAAGGCTTCGATCACTTCCTGGGTTATCTCGATCAGGTCCACGCGCATTCGTACTACACCGACTGGCTGTGGAACGATGGCGAGCGCATGGAGACCGGCAAGCGTTACTCGCACTACTTCTTCGAGGAAGACACGCTGCGTTTCATTCGCGAAAACCAAAGCAAGCCGTTCTTCCTCTACCTGCCGTACACGCTACCACACGGCAAGTATGAAATCCCTGCCGAGGATCCCGCCTATCAGATCTACCAAGACAAGCAATGGCCCCAAGAGGTCAAGAACTATGCGGCGATGATCACCCGGGCCGACATGACCGTGGGTAAGATTCTGGACCTGCTAAAAGAACTCGACATCGACGACGACACGATTGTGTTCTACACGTCGGACAACGGCCCGAACACGCCGTTCGTGAAGCACCTGCAATCCAACGCTCCTTTCAGCGGCATCAAACGAAGCTTGAAGGAAGGGGGCATTCGCGCGGCGATGACCGTTCGCTGGCCAGGCGTCGTACCGGCAGGGGAAACGAGCGATTTCGTGTGGGACATGCGCGATCTCTTTCCAACCGCGTGCGACCTGGCCGGTATCGATGCTCCTTCCCACCTCGACGGGATCTCGGTGCTGCCCACGCTCAAAGGCCAGTCGCAAGCAGAACGCCCGCATCTGTACTGGGAGTTCCCGGTTCGCTCGCAACAGGCCGTGCGGATGGGCAAGTGGAAGGGATACCGTGAAGGAACCGAAGCCCCGCTTCAGTTGTTCGATCTGACCAGCGACCCCGCCGAGAAGAACAACGTGGCCGGCAATCACCCGCAGATCGTCAAGCAAATCGAGACGATCATGGCCCAGTCGCATGTCCCCAGCGAGTTCTGGCCGCTGGACTCTGGCAATAAAAAAGGGAAAATGAGGCGGTAACCTGCCGCTTATCCCTCTGCCAGAGAGCCTGCCATGATTCGCTGCTTCGTTTCGCTACTGCTTTGTGCGCTGGCCCTATCACCGCTTACCGCGCAAGACGTCCCCTGGCTGGCCGACGTGAATACGCCGCCTGAGCAGTATCTGGAAAACGAGCAGATAGGGCTTCCGGAAGCCTCTGTCACTCAAGCATGGCCGTCGCAGCGCGCCAAAATCCGCGATCAGTGGAAGACGTTCCTCGGTGCGTACTCGTTCCCTGATCTGCCCTTGAAGATGGAAACACTCAGGGAAGAACGCCTGGATCATTGCACTCGAAGACTGATTCACTATCAAGCCGAACCAGGCCGCATAGTGCGAGCCTATCTGTTGATTCCCCACGACCACGCGAATTCCAAACTTCCGGCAGTCGTTGCCTTTCATGGGACGAACCCGCGGACGTTCGACAAGCTCGTCGGTCTCGACGCCGAGCCCGAGCGGCACATGGGCCTGCGGCTGGCCAAAGCAGGTTTCGTGGTAATCTGCCCGGAGAACTTCCTCTGGGAAAAGGATTCGTACAAGGCCTCGACCGAAGCGGCCTTGAAGAACCATCCCGGCAGCAAGGGAATGGCCGTGATGCTGGCCGATGGCATGCGGGCGGTCGACTTGCTGCTTACGCTTGACCAGGTCGATCCGAAACGCATCGGCACCTACGGACACTCGCTCGGAGCGAAAGAGGCGATGTACCTGGCCGCGATGGACGATCGCATTTGTGCGGCGGTTGCCAGTGAAGGGGGCGTCGAAATTAGCTTCAGCAACTGGGACGCCGTGTGGTACCTGGGAAGTGACGTCAAGCAAGAAGGCTTCTCGCGCAAGCACGAAGAGTTAATCGCGTTGATCGCTGGCCGTCCGTTTTTAGTCCTCGGTGGTGAAAGCGGCCGAGGCTGTGCTGACGGCCAGCGCAGTTGGAAAGCGCTGCATACTGGACACCAGGTGTGGCAAGCCCACTTCGATAAGCCGGTACGCATGGGGCTGTTGAATCATGGCCAAGGTCACTCTTTGCCATGGGAGGCCGGCGAGAAAGTCATCCAGTGGATGGTGGCTTACGTGGCGAGCCAGCCGGTCAAGTAAGCCGCTTTTCGTTGTATGCCGGTCGCGACGCGTGCTACGATAGGCCTGCTCACTCTTCCCCCCATCCCTGTGAAAGTCCCCCTCATGCGCTGCCTCGCGATTCTTTTGCTGCTAACACTTGGCCCCGCCCATAAGCTTCTAGCTGGGGAACTTGCCGTTGAAAGCGACTTCTCCGGAGGCTCGGCAAAGGTTCTCGAGATCGATCAAGCGAAACGCGTCATTCGCATTGAGCCAGAAGCGAATCCGCAACGGGGCTGGGAGTGCTGGTGGTACTTTCAAGTCAACGGCATCGAGCCTGGCGAAACGATCACGCTGGACGTGGGCAACGCTCCCTGGGCGACACCCGATCAAGCGGCGATCAGCACCGACAACGTGACCTGGAAACAAACGTCGCCCGGAAAACGCGACGGGAAGCGAATTGTTTACCGACATGAAGTCGACGGTGCGAGTTGCTGGTTCGCGTGGGGACCGCCATTTCGCGTGGAAGATGCCCAAGGTCTAGTCGACGAGACGGCCAAGAGCAGCCCGCATGCGACGGCTTTCGAGCTTTGCCAAACGCGCGCCGGCCGCTCGGTTCCGGCGCTGCGAGTCCAAGAAGAGGGAGTGCCTGACGAGCAGCGCAAGGGAATCTGGATTCAGGCGCGGCAACATGCCTGGGAGTCCGGGTCGAGCTGGGTTTGCCGAGGCTTCGTGCAGTGGCTACTCGGTGATGATCCGCGTGCGAAGGCATTGCGTCAGAAGGCGCGCATCACGATCGTGCCGGTGATGGATATCGACAACGTCGCGATCGGAGCAGGGGGGAAGAACCAGACTCCGCAAGATCACAACCGAGATTGGAGCGACCAGCCGCACTGGAACAGCGTGAAGGTCGCTCAGCAGCAGATTCAGCAGCAAGACAAAGCCGGGCAGTTCGACCTGTTTGTCGACCTGCACAATCCGGGTGCCAACGACAAGAATCCGTACTTCTACACGACGACCGCCGACTATCTTTCGGAAGAGGGAAAACGCAACCTCGAGCACTTCCTGGCGACGGCACGCTTGGAGATGATCGGCCCCTTGGCATTTAAAGGGGAAACACGCGAGTCGGGGCCCAACTACGACAAGAACTGGACCAAGATCAGTAAGAACTGGGTGACCAAAAACACGGCTGAAGGCGTGGTCGCCGTCACGTTGGAAACGTCTTGGAACACTCCCAACAGCAACCAAGAGGGCTACATGATCGTCGGTCGCCAGCTGGGCATGGCCATCGAGCGCTACTTTCGCAACATGCCGTAAGGGCCGACGGCCTACTTCGGTGGCGAGAACTGACTGACGAGCGATTGCTTCTTGTCGTCGGCTTCGAACACGTGCAGCCCAAATCGCTGGGCGAGTTCTTCAAAGACCTTAATCCCACGCACGCTATTCCCTTTGACGTCGAGCTTGGGCGAGAACGTCCCGATGCCTCCCTGGCCGGGAATCACCGCCACGATGCCGCCGCCGACGCCGCTTTTCGCCGGGATGCCGATCCGGTAAGCCCATTCGCCGGCATAGTCGTACATGCCGCAGGTATGCATCACGCTAAGCAGGTCTTTGACGTACTCGGCGTCGATGGCCCGCACGCCGGTGACCGGGTTCACGCCGCCGTTGGCCAAGGTGGCTCCCATCACGGCCAGATCATGACAGGTCACCAGCAAGCTGCACTGCTTGAAGTAGAGTTCCAGCGTTTCATCGAGTTGATCACTGACCATATCGAAGTTGAGCATCAAGTGCCCGATCGCTCGATTACGGTGGCCGGTCATGCGTTCGGAAGTGAAGACCGAATTGTCGACGTAGACAGTGCGTCCACAGTAGCGGCCGAACATTTCGATCATCCGCGTGACCCGCTCGGGATAATCTTTGCCATGGACCAGGTCGGCGGCGGCAATCGCCCCGGCGTTGATCATGGGGTTGAACGGGCGATTGGCGACTTGATCGAGCGTGATGGAATTGAACGCTTCGCCGATGGGTTGCACGCCAATCTTGGAAAGGACATGCTCGCGGCCGTGATCTTCCAGTGCCAAACCAAACGTGAACGGCTTCGAGGCGGACTGGATCGTAAACTGTTGATCGCTGTCGCCGACGTCGATGGACTGGCCTTGCACCGACACGGCGGAAATCCCAAACCACGCAGGGTTGGCCTTGGCGAGTTCCGGGATGTAGCTGGCAACCACGCCGTCATCGAGCGACGCATACTTGGCATGGATCTCGCGCAAGACTTCACGCAGCGGAGATGCGGCTGACTTCATCCGCGTGAGCAAAGCATCCAGATGCGACGGGGAATCACCGGTACCGTTTGGAGAGGAGCTCATGCAGTTTTCCTCACGTCACTACTTGGTCAGCGAGTTGGCTACCAGCCGTAACTCGCGTGTGAAGGGATGCTCGGGATAACGATTGACGAACAATCCGTTACTGGCCATGCGAACCAACTCGAAATTCAGCGGCAACAGGGCCAGTACATCCGTACTATAAATCGATTCGACCTTGGTCTTGAGTTGCGCTCGATCCATCCCAGGCGGAATCTTATTGACGATCAAGGATACCGCGTTCACATCGAGTCGGCGGGCCAGTTCCAACGTGACCAAGCTTCCCTGGAAGTCTTGTTGATCGGGACGTAGCACCAGCAAGAGATGATCGGAGATCACAATGGAAAGCAGCGTCTCTTCGTTCACGCCGGGGTGGGTGTCGATCAGCAGGAAGTCGAGATCCAACTTCTGGATCAGGCGTTTGAAACCATCGTTGAGCAGGCCAACGTCGTAACCTTCCTTCAGAACGCGACCAATCTCGTTAGTCTTGATGCTTGCCGGCACAAGGAACACGCGAGGACGGTCGTCCCCATCGGCGACATTGCCGATCGCCGCGTCGGTCACGTCGTAGGCGGCCTCTTCGATCGCGCAGTCTCCCCACAAAAAGTCATTCAAGCAGCGGGTAACGCGATCTTCATTCAGGTGAAAGACGACATGGATGCCGGGAGACTGAATATCGGTATCCACAATTCCCACGCGATACCCGGCCCGAGCGATGGTCACCCCAAGATTGGCGGTAACGTTTGACTTTCCCGTGCCCCCGCGAAAGGAGTGAATAGAAACGATTTTCGACACGCTGAAACTTCCTGGAGAGTAGGACTTGATGCGACAACACGGAAGCGAATCGGAAGGCGGCTAAGCGGAGACTACTTGTCCTTCATCTTGCGGGCACGTTCCTGTAGCTCTCGAAACACCTCGGTGTCGGCAATATTTTTGACGTCTTCTTCCAACTGGCCTTCATCGACCATCAAAAAGTCGAGCGCGATCGGGTCGATCTCGTTCAACGTCTGCAGGCTGGAAACCGATTCACTGGTCGTTGAAAACTGAAACGATGGCCCGTTGGGTCCCAGTTGGAAGACCGCATGGTCGTGGAGTATCTCGTCACTGACCATCGCACCATCGAGGACCGTTCCATTGCGCCCCAGCGATACGACCGACCAATGCCCATCGCGCAGGACGAGTTCCACGTGAACTCGCGAAACTTGCGGGTCGGCCAAGCTGATGTCGTTTTCGGCCGCTCGCCCGATAGTCACGCGACTGCAATCGTTGAAGTTCCATGTTTGAATCGCATGTCCCCGTGAGGAGTCGAGCAGTTTCAACGTGAATGGAATAACTACCTCGTTGGTTTTGTTTCCCATGAACCGCCTCGTTCGAAAGGATCACCTAGGTTAAATCTTCATGCATGCAAGTTATGTACCTCTCTAACCACTGGCGCTCTTCTCTTTTCACAACTTTCATAAAAGAAAGGGGTTACGATTTTGCAAGAGAATGTGCGCTCGCGCGGTAGTGCCCAATAAGAAGGCATCCATTCGCCGAGAGGATTGAGAATCCAAAAGATTACCTTCGCCCCGATAGCGCGGGGCGAAGGTCGAAGTGGGTGGCTGGCGGCTTACTTGGAAAGCTTCTTCTTGGCGGTAGTGATCCCTTTGCTGACGGTATCGAACGCTTCCGCCGCGTCCATCTTGGCCAACAGAAGAAAGGCCTCGCTCAGCACGCGCTTGGTTTCAGCAACGCTGATTTCGGTTTTGGCGGTGTCGACGCTGCGAGAAACTTCGTTGTAGAAATCGGTTAACTTCATGATGCTTTCCTATTTGCCCAGGTGGTAAGGTGACAGAGATGTGCCGTAATGTAACGCAATTCGCGTGGCAAGTCATGCTCTGTCCAAGGGGACTTCTAGCCAGGCGTACCTGAACCGAGGTTTTGCTCGACGATCTGCATCAGGTCCTGGCTTTCCACGATGACATTCTTGCGGGCAATGTACTGCGATTCGACTTCGCTCAGAGAAACCTTCTGCCCACGCTGCACCAGCATGACGTAGGCCTCGGTAACCAACCTCACATTCGAGCCGCGCATTCGCATCCCCAGTATCTGAAAAACGGAAGCCTTCCCGCCCGACAACATGACCTGGAGCCAGGGACGGAAGATACTGAAGAAGGTCGATAGCATGTAGAGGATGAATGCCAGAAGGAGACCGGCCACGAGGCCATAGATAAAGCTTTTTGCGTCCATAGACCCATCCAGACGAGAAGAGCTGATACATTCCGTTGATCATACCGCACAATCACAGGCGAGAAAATCAAGCGCGAAAACTCGCAAGTCGCTGGGCGATCGACTACCATACGCTCAGTACTCACCCACCTTTCTCTTCCGCGAGTGTCATCATGTTGAATCTTCGCCCTCTCTTGAGCTTCACCTGCCTGCTATTGATCACCACCTCCGCAATCGCTGCCAAACCTGAAGGCAAACCAACCGTTTACAAGACGGTCGGCGACCGCGAACTGAAGCTCTACGTCACCAAGCCAGCTGACTGGAAGAAGACCGATAGCCGGCCGGCGATTGTCTTCTTTCATGGCGGAGGCTGGGTCGGGGGTGCTCCTGGGCAGTTCACCGAGCACAGCAAGCACCTGGCCGAGCAGGGCATGGTATGCGTTCAGGTCGAGTACCGTTTGCTCGACAAAAAGAACAACGACCCGCCGGTGATCTGCACCGAAGACGCGTTGGACGCGATGAAGTGGGTTCGCTCGCACGCGAAGGAGTTAGGCATTGATCCGGATCGCATCGCCACCGGTGGCGGTTCGGCCGGTGGGCATTTGGCCGCTTACCTTGGCACGGTCGACCAAGGAAAGCAAGAGATTTCCACGAAGCCGAACGCGATGGTGCTCTTCAATCCGGTTTACGACAACGGCCCCGAAGGTTGGGGCAAGCAGCGTGTGAAGGACCGCTACAAGGAGTTCTCGCCGGCCCATAACATCAGCGCCGATGATCCGCCGTCGATCGTGTTTCTCGGCTCGGAAGACAAACTGATCCCGGTCTCGACGGCCAAGCGGTTTCAGGAGGAAATGAAAGCTGCCGGGGTCAACAGCGAGCTGCGCGTCTACGAAGGACAAGGGCACGGCTTCTTCAACCACGGCAAGAGCAACAACCGCTGGTACAACGAGACGGTCCAAGAGATGGACAAGTTTCTCACGTCGCTCGGTTGGATTTCTTCCGGCAGCAAGTAACCAGCTAAGGCCGGATGGGTATTCGCTCGCTCAGGGGCGTTTCCCCGCGGATCATCTTCGCTGCTTCGCCGGTCAGCCGCAGATACCAATCGGATGGAAGTCCCTCGTAGGTCGCGCAGTTGGCCTCAAACGGCGGATCGTTGGTCACTTTGAAGATCGCCGTCGCCTCGTCGACTTCATCGAACATTGCCACGTAGGCCATCCCACCGCCCAGTTTCTTCGCGGCCACGAACTGTTCCCAGAAGAACTCTCCGTCGCGGCGGGGGATCGTGTCTCTTTCGGCCCGCGGACCTTTCAAGTTCGTCCAGTTGAAGCCGGGATAGACGACCGGTAGAAACTTGGCGCCAGCTTCTTGGGCGGCAGCAAAATCTTTCTGCCAGACACGCGTGTGGGCGATCTTTTTGCCATCGCGCATCTCGACGTTCCCCACGTTCCAGGGGCTGATCACGTCGAGCTTGCGAAACGCCGCGGCCCAGCGCTGGTCGTTTTCGGTCCGCCAATCTGGCGGGACGCCCCCAATGACGGTCGCGCGGTAGGGGCCCTCTTCGTGGAAGAAGTCGATCAGCTGGTTGGCCACATCAGCCGAGAAGCGATCGGGATAGAGTCCCCAAATGAAGACGACCGGCAGGCCGTTATGGTCCAGGTAACGCTCGTCGCGGGTGACCTTTCGCTCGTCGCAAAGCTGTTTCCAATCGTCGGTCAGCCGGCTCACGATACGATCGGCCGGGTAGCCTGACAGATCGTAGCACACGGCAAACGTTCGTCCCGTATCTTGGGCCGAAGTGCGGACGTGCTCCAGAATCGTATCAAACGAAGGCTGCCGCAGGTTGACTAGAAATCGCTGCACGAACACACCGTCGATCCCGTACTGCTGCATCCACTGGAAGTGCCGCTCGATCGTCTGCTGGTGCACACTGCTATACAGATAGGCTGGCGTCCCGTCGGGGTACTTCATGCCGGGGACGGCGTACTTTTCCGAGGGAGTGAACTCCGACAGGTCAGGCCACATCTGGAAGGTCAGCGACTGGGGTGTGATCGTCGGTCGGCGACTCCAGTGCTGCCAGGCGGAATGGGTTCCATCATCCGGGCAACGGAACCAAGCCTGATAGCCGCACATCACCTTGCCGTCGAGCGTGGTTGCATCGACCGGCGACATCTGCTGGGCGGAAAGAGGGCTCGCACAGAAGCTGATCGCTGCCAGGCATAGAAGGATCAGCCACTTACCTAACAAGCAGGGCAGGCAGGGGGGTGCCCAATTTTGCATACCAGATCCTCAGGAGTATCAGTCAAAGTAGCTCGTGGCGAACCTACTTTCGCGCCGCCACGACTTCAATTGTACCACTAGGGATGCTGGAAATCCTCTCACCGCCGGGCTCGTCCGCTTCATCGCTGGTAATCCGACTGGGGACTTCTTCAGCGGTTTTGGGGGCCTTAAGGGAGTCGAGGAACTTCAGGATCGCGAGTTGCTCCTCTTCGCTAAGCTGAGCGAAGTTGGCCCGCGATGCGAGCGCCTCGCCGCCGTGCCATTCAATGGCTGCCCGTAGCGAAGTTGCCCGGCCGTCGTGCATGTAAGGGGCCGAGTCGGCAACGCCCCACAGCGGCGGCGTGCGGTATTCCTTGTAGTGATTCTGCTCTTCGACCGTGTAGAAAGTCTCGGTGTATCGAATCGGCTCGGAGCCGTAGTAGGAAGGCATCGTCATGCCGGCGGTAACTTCCGTTGCTTTGACCTTCTTGGCGGGAATCGGGTCCTCGAATTCCGATCCCATATCGTGCAATAAAAAGTCGGAGAAGACGCCGCTGAGTTGCCCGACGTCTTTTACATGACACTCGGCACAGCCAATCGCATCGAACAGGACCGCTCCCTGATTGACGTAGCTTCGCTCGTTGGGATCTTCCGGCATGACTTGCTCGGGGCGAGGAAGCGAACGCACAAAGGCCACTAAATGGGAGGTTTGCTCCGGCGTAAGATCGGTACCCTTAAGCTGGTAGTCTGGTTTCAGCGGGTCTTTCGATTGGTTCATCTCTTGAACCTGTAGTCCGACTTCCGCGGCACAGGCACCTTTGATGAAAAGATCGAGATCTTCCAGCTGCCCGCGCCAACCAAATCGTCCCGTAAAGCGCCCGGAGACGCCGTTTTTGCTTTGGATCTGCTGCCGGGCGATGGCTTCGATATCGCCGTCATCGATCATCGTAGCGATCAGATGCGTGCCGAAGAGCTGCGGCGGGTTGCGTTCGGCCAGGGCGTACTGCATATCGTGGTCGTTAATCACAAGGCTTAACGGCAACAACGAAATCTCGGAAATGCCGCGGCGGTTGAGCATGCGACGAATTCGCTTACGCGTTTCGATCGTTTCTTCCAGCGGCGTGGTCACCTTCTGGTGCACCTCGGCGTACTCCGGCGTCGTGCTGTAGCGGTGCAGCAGGATACCGGTGTAATAGCTTCCCTCGGAGTCGACAAACTCCGGATGCATCGTCTTCAGTCGACTGAGAAACGACCTTATGGTCCGCTTGTTGAGTTGTCCCGGCTCGGGCACGATCGCCAGCATCTGGGCGTTGTGATCCTTCGGGCCGCTTCCTCCCACACCGCCCTGGGCGTGACACGCCACGCAACTGGTCGCGTTGTACAAAGGGCCGAGACCGTCACCGTTGGGACTCAACTTGTCACCTGGCACCCACTGATGGACGAACAATTCGCGGCCGCGGGCCACCGTTTCCTCCGGGGTTTCAAATTGGGCGAACGCGGGTGCACTGATCGCGAGAAGTACGATCAGAGTGAGAAGTGACGTGAGTCGGGTCATCTTGATTCCCTTTCCAACGAAGCAAGGTGGCAGCCTGAAGCGGGGGGACACCCCCCTTACTTGTTTATGCAATTGCTACATCGCTGGCAAACATTTTGCTGGATGGCTTTACCAAACCGTTGGTGGGTAAAGCTCGCTGGAATGCATCGATCAATCGCGATGGGAATCACGAAGACGGCACGACATGCGCTACGGTGTCGATCAATTCCGCAGGTGCTTCTTCCGCGTTTTCGGGAGCTTTGAGCGACTCCAGGAATTGGAGCAAGCTGAACTGCTTCTCTTCGCTCATCAGCGAGAATCGTCGAAACGACGAGTAGGCTTCGCCTCCGTGCCATTCGATCGCGGCCCGTAGCGTCGTCGCGCGTCCGTCATGCAGGTATGGGGCCGAGTCCGCAACGCCCCACAGCGGCGGCGTTTTGTACTCGGTATGCTGCTCGGGTCCGACTTCCATCGTTTTGACCAGTTCGGTCGTGATCGCGCGACGCCGCATTCCATGGTAACTGGTAATCACGTCCATCCGTTCGCGTTCGACGAATTTTGCGATCGGCTCGGCAGGGATGGGGTCTTCGAACTGCGTGCCCATGTTATGCAGCAAGAAGTCGGAGTAAACGCCTGATACTCGACCAACGTCTTCGACATGGCACTCGGCGCAGCCAATCCCCGTAAATAGTTGTTTCCCCTCGGCGACCAACTCGCGCTGCTTCGGGTCATTAGGACGAATCTGTCGCGGCGAATCCAACGAACGGACGTAGTGAATCAGATCGCCTACCTGCTCTTGGTTTAAGTCGTTCCCTTTTAACTTGTACTCTTTGCGAAGAGGATCTTTGGTTTGTTCAAATTCGTGAACTTGAAGACCTAACTCCGTCGCACACGCTCCTTTGATGAACAGATCCAGGCTTCGCATCTGCCCGCGCCAACCAAACTTGCCAGCCATCCGACCCGAGACCCCTGTGCGGCTTTTCTCTTGAGCCGCCACGATCTGCTGCAAGTCTCCTTCGGTAATACCGCGATCAATCTCATCGAGACCAAACAACTGCGGCGGATTGCGTTCAGCCAAAGCGTATTGAAGCCCGTCTTGGTAGGTCACTAGCGTAAGAGGCAGAGCATCGACGGGGCGAATGTTCCGCTTGCTGAGCATCCGCCGAATGCGAAGTCGAGAATCGAAATTGGATGGAAGGGGCTCCGTGACTTCGTCATGGATCTCCGCATATTCGGGGGTCGTACTTTGCCGATGCAGCAGCACTCCGAACGAGAATTGATCCTTATCGTCGACAAAATCAGGATGCATATTCTTCAAGTGACCGAGAAAGCCTTTGATCACGTCGTCGGTGAACTTGCCAGACTCGGGCAGGAAAGAGAGAAACTGAGCGTTACGTTTCTTTTCACCACTCCCGCCAACGCCTCCCAGCGAATGACATTCAACGCAGCTCTTGCCGTTGAACATCGGCCCCAAGCCGTCTCCCTTGGGGCTCAGCTTATCGCCTGGCGTCCACTGGTGCAGAAAGAGTTCTCTTCCGCGAGCAACCGGATCATCGACCGTTTCCGTTTGAGCGAAGAGTGATTCGACCGAAAAGACAACAGTCGCGAAAAACAGCAAGGGGATGATTCGACTCACCAGAGTCCTCCTTCGTCAGCTGGCTGGCACGAACGGGGCTTGTAGCCACCTACTGTTTAAGCCAATACTGCCAAAGGAGCAACGAAATTGTCACGACAAACGCGGCTAATTTTTGGTCAATTCGAATTCCACGTGGTTCTTACCCGGCTGGATCTCGCAGGATAGTTGGCTCGTGGAGGGATTGTTGTATCGATCGGGAATAAGCGAAGCCTGGCCCGACCCCATGTACCCTTTGGCCAATTTCGCCTGGCCAACATCCGGCGAGGCCGTGACCGCAGAAACGGATTCGCCCGAGGTCGCATAAACCGCAACGGCAGCTTCCCCGACTGCGACTCCATCATTGGGCTCGAACGTGGTGACTTCGACGATCTTCCCATCCTTGATCTTTCCGGTCGCTGGACGGGCACCACTGACTTCGAAGATGATTGATCCCTCGGACACGGGCTTTCCCTCGAAGGTAACCGTTCCTTCGACGGTCCCCATGGGTGGCCGCCCGGAATCGATACATCCCGGTAAGAGCCCTGCTGCCAGGCAAATCATTAAGGTGCGGACCATATTACACTCACCATCTTCCCGAAAACGCTTTGTCGCCCAATCAATACGTGTCTAATTCGTGGCCAAGACTTCCCCTCCACCGCGTGACGCAAACCCGCGATAGGTTGTGCCATCGATCGTATCGGCGAGGAAACGCACCGAACCGTCCCCCATCTGAAACATGGCTCCACCAGGATGGAAACTGCGAAAGCCGATCGATTCGTCCCAGCGTGGATTCGCCTGATCAGGAATATCTGCCTGCAGCGATTTGTTCATGAAGTTGATGGGATGGGCCGTTGTGGCGAATGTTTGGGTGCCAAAATTCTGAGTGATGCAGAACGCTCCGACGCACTCGCCGACACAAATGGTGTTGCTCAACCCGTCGGTCACGTCGCGGAAATTGGCTGCCCAACCCCAACGACCGATCATGCCGCGAACCTGAGTATTGGTACCACCCACGTTGCCATAAGTTGGGTCTTCACCCACTCCCGTCGAGTTGCGATAGTCGCCAATGCAAGCCGCATAGTCGGACTGAGAAATGATCCATGTAGGTCCGGCGAAGCTCTCTTCTTCAAGCACCTCTTCTCCGAAAGGATCCGAAGGGCATAGAAACGGAGGCTGCACGGCGCGAATGATATCGATGTTGGTTCCCTGCCAGGAGTTAATGCTGAAATCGAGTTGCTCGTAAGCGTTCCCCATTTCCATGAACGCCATCATGCGTGGCTGCCAACCCCAGCGATTGGCGTGATGGCTGCCGTAGGGCAGCCGCAGGAAGGTATCGTGATAGTTGTGCAGCGCAAGCCCAATTTGCTTCATGTTATTGGTGCACTGAATTCGTCGAGCTGCTTCGCGGGCTTGCTGCACCGCAGGCAAGAGCAGGGCAATCAATACGCCGATGATGGCAATCACCACCAACAACTCGACCAGCGTAAAACCGCGATACGCGGGGTACGTACGTGCCATGAAAACACCTTCCAGAGAATAGAGAACATGAAAAGATGGAAGTGTCGCGGGTTTCGGCAAACGTCTGCCCGGTTTGCAAGTCACCCGATTTGCAAACTATAAAGATCTGCGACAACCGATGCAATCTTATTTTTGAAAAGCTGGCTTTATTTCTAACACAACTCAACTCGGTAGCCGGTAAATCGTGAAAGCCTAGAATTAGGTGACTAGAAACCTACGACGACTCTAAGTACATCGACAGGTCGATTCCATGACTGAGTACAACGAACTCAACGACTCCGAACGCCATGTGATTCATCACAAGGGGACCGAGTACCCGCACACTGGCGAATACACCGACCACGAGGAATATGGCACGTTCATTTGCCGTCAGTGCAACATGCCCATTTATCACTCGGAAGACAAATTCCACAGCGGTTGCGGCTGGCCAAGCTTTGACGAGCATCTTCCCGACGCCGTGAAACGTGTCCCCGATGCCGACGGACGCCGAACCGAAATCGTGTGTGCCAACTGCGGAGGGCATCTCGGGCATGTCTTCGAGGGCGAAGGATTCACCTCGAAGGATACCCGCCACTGCGTGAACTCGATATCGATGCGTTTCATTCCTGAAGGTGCCCCCCTGCCGGAGGTGATTCGTCGCAAGTAGATCGACCAGCGATTTGGCCACCGTGGGCATGGCAGCCGAGATGCATGTCTTGCATAATAACTGCCCGCACCATGTATTGTTTGCATTGATCAGACACCGCGGGCCACGCCAATGGAAATCGAGCAACTTCAGCAGTTTCTTAAAGTCGCCGAACTCGGCAACTTCACCCGGGCAGCCGAGTGCCTGGCGATCTCGCAGCCGGCATTGAGCCGCTCGATTGCCCGGCTGGAAGAAGCGTTAGGGCAACCACTGTTCGAGCGACAGTCACGCAAAGTCACGCTGACCGATGCCGGGCAGCTATTACTTCCCAGGGCGCATCGGATCGTGTCTTTGGTCGAGGACACCAAGGCCGAGATTTCCGACGATGGCGAAAGTGGACGCATTCGCCTGGGGGCGATTCCGACGATCGCTCCGTTCTTTTTGCCTGAGATGCTCAGTCCTTTTGCCGAGTCGTTTCCCAAAGCGCATCTGACCGTCCAGGAAGACACGACCGACAATTTGTTGCGTCGGTGCCAGCAAGGGGAGATCGATCTGGCGATCCTCGCGCTGCCGATTTCGGCCAAGCACTTGGAAGTGGAGTCGCTGTTCGACGAAGAACTACTGCTGGTGTTGCCGGTCGATCACCCACTTTGCGCGAAGAAGCAGATCAAGCTGGCCGACGTCGAACCGTACCCTTTTATCCTGCTGGATGAAGCTCACTGCCTGTCGGATAACATCGTTACCTTTTGCCGTCACCGCTCGTTCAACCCGGTTTCCGTCGAACGTACCAGCCAGCTGGCAACGGTCCAGGAACTTGTTTCCTTGCGGCATGGAGTTTCGATGATTCCCGAGATGGCAAAACAGTTGGATACCAGCAAGCGTCGCGTTTATCGATCACTATTCGGCACCAAGCCTACCCGCACGATCGCCATGATCTGGAATCCATACCGCTTCCAATGCAAACTGCTGGATCGTTTTAAAGAGCACGTTCGCCAGTTCGCTCACGAATTTCCGGTCAAGTCGGTTTAAGAATCAGGCTCGTCTTTCGCTTCACGTTGCCAGCGCACGAAAAAAGGGCTTCTAGCGAAACCCTTTTCCCATGTGAGAACAACGAATCGTTACAGATCGCGTGACGATTTGAGGGTGCGGAGTTCTTCGCGCAGCTGACGGACCTCTTGTTCGAGGTCTCGCACGCGGCGACTCAACGAATCGACTTGTTCCTGCGTCGCGATTCCGCCGGGTAATTCGCCGCCACTTTCCATCGCTTCCATCGCCTTTTGCAAAATCCGCAGGGCTGGGCGATCATCGCCGTAAGCGGGAGTGCCGCCAGGACCAGGCTGGGCAGGCAATGTTCGCGGGTCGCCAAAGAAGAGTTCCGTCGACTCCATACGATTACCGTAGTAATAGTTAACCGGAATCATACGATCGGCTGGCGAGTTTCGAACCAACTGAATCAGTCCGACTGCGTCGTCGACGCGCCGGCCATCGTAGGCCACGATCACGGCGCCAACGGGGATGTTCGCTTGATCGGCCACGCTACCACGGCTGACGCTTTCAACGTAGGCTCCGCGGCGAACCGAGATCCCCGTTTGGGCGCGGATCTGATCGGTGAGCGGAACAACGCGAACACCTAGCACGCGCGGCGAATCATCGACCTGCGGAGGTGGAAGTGGATCGGCGGGTCGCGGCATGTTTCCTTCGACATCCAGCGGATCGTACGGACGGGGCGGCCGGGGCGTGGTGGGTCGCACAGGGACCTCGACGTCACGGCTTCCGATCGTCAACGTCAGGCCGACGGTACGTTCGTTGCCGCGAATGACCTGGAGGATCACTTTGTCCCCCGGATTCATCGTTTCCATCCACTTGCCGACCTCTTCAATCGTGGTGAACGATTTATCGTTGAACGCCAGGATGCGGTCCCCCTCCTTCAAACCCGCTTTTTCAGCAGGGCCGCCAGGGTTCACCTTAGTGACGAGCACCCCGCGAGGTTGACCCGGTGGGAGGTCCCCGGCAACCGTGTCGAGCATCGCGCCCAAATAAGGACGCTGCACGATGGTGGTCTCTGGCACCGGTCGTGCGGGACGATCGGGACGATTTTGTTGTACCTGGTTGAGAATGTCTCCGAGTTTATCGAGGGCTCCTTGAGCCATGACTGTTTTCGGAGCGATAAGAAGAATCCCTCCCAAAACGATGGACAGTCCGAGCAAATATCGTGTCCGCATAAGATTCTCCTTCTCTGGGTTCCGCCACAACGCTTTCACGTCTGACCAATTTACCTTGCCGCTCTCATTGTCCCGCATCCACCCAAAGAAGGAAAGCGAAACCTGGGCGATCGTGCGGCAAAATCAATGAAGACACAAGCGGGCCTCGCTGTTACTCTAGGAATTATGAGCCCTACCGCCCCTGATCAGCCTGAAATTGCAGCCGCTTCGCCGGACCACTACGGTGCCGCCTTGTGGATGGCTACCGGAGGCCGCTCGCGGCATGCCCACCGAGGCCGCGTCACGGCGCTGCTGGCAGCAGAAAAGCAGGGCAAAATCAGTTTCGACGGGCTCATGACCGCGACACGTGGCAATCGGGTCGTCTCTTCCATCTGGTGTTTGAGTCAGCCAGGAAAGATAGGCACTGTATGGGGGCCGGGTATTCTCTCCGAAGAACCGGACTCCACCGCCGATTTACTCATTCAACGAGCGATCCAGTTCGGCAAGCAGCGTGAATGCCACCTGCTGCAAAGCCTGGTCGGGCAAGAGAACCGGGCCGCCGGCAACCTGCTCGCCGCTAGCGGCTTTCGATCGATCACGCTTCTTAGCCACCTCGAAGCGCTCACCGAAGATACCCATGCCGAGCCTCCCAGCAGTCACTTGACTTTTCGCCGCTGCGAAGACTTTCGCTCCGAGGCGTTCCGTACGCTGGTCGCCCAAACCTACGAGAACAGCCTGGACTGCCCTGAACTGGATAGCATGCGCGAGGTCGAGGACGTTCTGGACGGCTATCACGCCACCAGTGGTCGCTCGACGTACAACTGGTACACACTTGAGAACGACGGCGAGATGATGGGAGTCGTCATTACCGCCCATCATGCCGAGCCCCAGCAGTTGGAACTGATTTACTTCGGCTTGAAGCCGCGCTACCGGCAGTTGGGACTGGGGAGCGAAATGATTCGCTTCGTTCTGCAACTAGCCCAATTCCTGGGGTGCCGATCCACCATTACGGGGGTCGACCAAAGGAATACCCCAGCCATGGCTCTCTATCGACGCTTCGGTTTTCAACCCGTCGACGTGAAAGAGCTATTCTTGCTCCCTCTGCGATTGCTCAGTGTTGCGGTTGCGTAAGCATCGCTGAAAGCCGTGTTTACCGTCTCTTCCAACGATCTTCACTTTGCGTGACCAACCGTGTCCCCACCCTCGTCGGACTATTGTTTTTCCATAAAGTGTTTATGAGTAAGAGAATAGGATGACGGATCGATGAAGTCTTGAGTCGGAATTGTCAGGTTTCGACAATTTATCCACGGCCGTGTTCAGATCGTGTTAGAAAATGGAAAGCCGCAGCTCGCATCAAATCTCCGGGAAATCGCGGGCATTCGGCAGGTCGGATAAGCCCCCTTTGCTTTTTTTCTTCCAGGGCGCTACCGAGAGGTTTGACAGGGGTGCTAGCTTGCCTACAATCATCCTCCACGCGGTTGATGATGCCGCCTGTTTTTGCCTCTCTCCCGTCTGGGGTTGAAGGACGATTTTCGGATTGGAAATCGGAAATTCAACTCGCTGAAAGAGTCAGCCTGTGGTCACGGAAGACATCGAAATTCTGCCCGCGTTGCGTCTTGCAATGATTGAGAGGGTAGGACAAGATCGCTTCGAACTTTGGTTCGGTACGAACAACACTCAACTTCGTTTGAGCGATGGTTGTTTGTTGATCGAATCAACGAGCCGAGTGAATCTCGACTTCCTTCGCAAGAACTTTCACGAGGCAATTCGCCAGGCCCTCTCCGACGTGCAACTTCCAGGGCATCAAGTTATCTACCGCGAAGGATCGGCTCCTGCCCCCAAAGCTCCATCGCCATCCGCTGCGAAAGCGGAGAAGAAGATGCCAACCGCGGTTTCGAGCACTCAACCGACTCGCGCTCCGTCGAGCAGTTCGACGATGATCCAGCGCCGTCGGTTCGCTTCGCTGAAGGACTTTGTCGTCAGCGATTGCAACTCGATGGCGAAAACCGCCGCCACGATGGTCCTACAGCAGCCGGGGCAGATCTCGCCACTCTACATCCATGGCCCATCCGGCAGCGGGAAGACCCACTTGCTGGAAGGGATTTATGGCCTGGCTCAGCAGAAGAAGGAACTGGGGCGCGTCGTTTATCTCTCAGCCGAGCAGTTCACGACCTATTTCCTGGAAGCGTTGCAATCTTCCGGCGTGGCCAGCTTCCGCCGCAAGTATCGCGACGTCGGCGTGTTGATCATTGACGACGTCCAATTCTTTGCCGGCAAAAGGGCTACCAAGACGGAACTACTGCATACGCTCGATGCGATCACGCGTCGAGGTGGTCAGGTCGTTCTGGCCGGCAACCAACGCCCGACCGAACTGTCGGCCCTGGGAACCGAACTGGTCGCACGTTTCTCCAGTGGTTTGATCTGCAAAGTCGATCCCCTGGACGAAACCTGCAAGACGGCCATGATCCAGCGCCTGGCTGAGAAGCGGGATGTTCAGCTGACCGAGTCGATTGCCCATTGGCTGACCCGTCAGTTGCCCGGCGAAGGGCGGCTTGTATCGGGTGCGATCAACCGCTTGTGGGCCTACTGTGCGGTCAAAGGCAACACGCTTTCCATTCCCGTGCTGGAAAACCTGCTGGCCGACCTCATCCCGCAGCGCAGCAGCATGATGCGGCTGGATGACGTCGAACAAGCCGTCTGCCGCGTGTTCGGCGTCGATACGAAATTGCTTCGTTCGCAGTCCAAGTCACGCCGAGCCAGCAACCCACGTATGCTTGCGATGTGGCTGGCCCGCAAGCACACCGGTGCCGCTTTGTCTGACATCTGTTTGCACTTTCAACGTCGTAGTCACAGCACGGTGATCTCGGCCGAGAAGAAAGTCAACCAGTGGCTGTCCGACGATTCGATCGTGCAGATTGCCGATCGTTCTTTGAAAGCTCAAGAGGCCATCCAACTGGCCGAGGCAGAGCTTCGCTCGAGTCGATAGAGAATCCTGTCCCCACGCCCTTTTATTTTGCAAAGGGCGAGGGGACAGGATTCTCATTATTTAGAGCCCCAGCGACCGGCGTGTTTGTCGCGGTCGACGAGTTTGGCCATTTCGGGGCTCAGCGAGTAATAGCGTGACGGGCGGTTGATCTCTAGATCGACCTTCAACCGCGTGTGGGGTAGGTTCTGATTGATCACGGCAGCCGGTTCGACGCGTAGCACGCTCACGGGCTCGCCGTTCCACTTCACCATGTACAGCGAGCCAGCAACGCTTGGTTCCGACTCGAACTTGTAGTGCTGCGTGAGCATGGCGACCAGGCGGCGTTCGTCACCGGTGGTTCCATGAAAAGTAATCCGCTGCAGAGCTTTATCTTCGTCGAAGTAGTAAGTCAGAGAGCCGGCGATGTCATCGATTCGCGAACCACTGACCAGCGGGACGCGCAGTCCTTCCAGGTGAACGTCGGAAAGGGTCGTGCTCACGCGGGGCCATGTTTCCATGATCCAGCGCGGGTTGGCGTTGAAGTTGATGAAGTGATCGAACTGCTGAAACACGGGAGCGGCAGAGGGTGGGCCCAGAGGCTTCGCCACAGCGGCTGGCGCACTTACCAGGTTTTGACCTTCCGCTTTATCTTCGCCGGCAATCGAGGCCGCAGGAGCACCTTCCCCCGATGGCATAAATTCGCTGGCCTTGTTCCAATAGGAACTGGCCGTCTCGCGCACGGTCGGGTTGTAATAGCTATACGGCACGCCAAAACTGGCGGCTGCGGCAACCCAGAACATAACCGTTCGACGAAACACAATTGACTCCTTCCATTGATGATTCATCCATAGTCATCATCGAGCCCCAGGCACATCTCGCATGAAGTTGATGCCAGCACCTCGCAAGATCCGAGCCGTCGCCACATTTTTCGCAGACCAAAGAAATGTCATCTCCCGACCAATCGGAACCTCTTGCCACGTGCCAGTGGCTTGTCTCGGAAGAAGCCAAGTCGTGGTTTAAATGGCTTCGTGGCGTCGATGCCAACTCGATCGGAACCCTTACCCGGCTGCGTCAGGAACTCCGTAGCGAACAAGCGGCGGCACTTCTCAGTCAGGTCGAACTGCGCAAGCGCGCTGCCCGCAAGTTTGACCACGCCGACCGCATGTTCTTCACCGACATCGGCCTGCAACAGTCGACCGACCAGGAGATTGCCGCCTACAAAGCCAAAAGGTTTCCTGCCGACCAGCCACTGGCCGACTTGTGCTGCGGCATCGGCGGCGATCTGATTGCTCTGTCCCAGCGTGGCCCGACAACAGCGGTGGATGCTTCTGCCGATCATCTTTGCTTTGCCCAAGCGAACGTCTCTGCCCATGGCGCAAAGCTTGCCAATATACGTTGCGGCCTGGCCGAAGAGGTGCCGCTCGAACCATTCGCGGCATGGCACATCGATCCCGATCGACGACACGACGATCGTCGTACGATTCGCCTGGACAGCTTCAGCCCGAGTCTCGACCAGTTGGAAGCGATGCTACGGCGCAACCGCAACGCGGCCTTGAAGCTGGCTCCGGCTAGTCGCCTGCCCAAGGCCTGGGAAGAGCAGGGGCAGTGCGAATGGATCTCCAATCATCGCGAGTGCAAACAGCTGGTCTTGTGGTTAGGCGAGCTTGCCCAGCAGCCTGGCACACGAAGAGCCGCGCGGATCGATCATGCCGGTAACGCTGAGTTTTTCGAGGGGTTTGCCCGATCGTCGGTTTCGTCGACGATTGTGGGTGAGTACCTCTTCGATCCCGATCCGGCGCTGGTCGCCTCGGGCCTGGTCGATACCTTGGCTGAGAGCCTTCACCTGGCACGCCTATCGCCGGAGTCGCATTATCTGACCGGTAACGATTTGCTCGATCACCCGTTACTACAGACGTTCGAGGTGATCAGGCAAGAGAAAGTGGATGCCAAGCGGCTGAAGAAGACGGTCGCAGAGGCGGAGTGGGGAACGCTGGAACTCAAACAAAGAGGCCTCGAGCTGAAACTCGAGACCCTGCGAAAACAACTCAGGCCGCGCGGGAAAGGGGAGGGGACGATCGTCTTCACTCCAACCGTGGAAGGGAATCGAGCGATTCTTTGCCGCCGCGCCGCTGGCTGATGCCTGCGAAGCTTACTCCTTCTCAGGCGAGTCGAGTTTCAGCTCTTCTTCCTCGACCGGCCGAGTGGCGGGATCGGCCAGGGTTGGCACGCCGTCGACGCGAGGTCGTTCCGGCTTCGTGGCCACCTTGGCGGCAGGCTCTTCCGATTCAAACGTCTCTTGCTCGGCGGAGCCCTCGATCAGTTTGTCCCACGACTTCACTTCAGCGACGTCCTGCTTCACGGGATTGGTCGCTGGAGCCGCAGTTGTTGGCGTGTGCTGCATCTTCTTCGGTGCCATCGGCACATTGGCGACCTTGGCAGGAGCCTCTGGAATCAACTCTTCGGTCATGCGGCCGAGGTAGTTCATCACGCTCGTTTCACCCTGGAAGCCGATAATCGTTTCGTCCAGATCGAGTTGCTGTGAAGCGACGCGGCCTGCTTCGATATCGAACTTGATCGTTCCGCGAGTCAGCTTCTGAATCAGTTCGACCTTCAGCATCGGATCGTCGATTGGGGTGAGGATCTGGGTCTCGGTCGAAATGGTAGCGATACCACCGCTCACGCTATTCAAACGGAAGACCTGACGCGTCTTGATATGCTTTTGAGCGCCACTGCGGGTACGTACGGTGATGTCGTCTGGCGAGTACCAGGCTGCACCGACGGCAACCGGTTCGGCAGGCAGGATCGGCAAGATCTGCGATTCGCTGCTGGGCGTGCCACCAAGTTGCTCGCGATCGACCAGGCGGCCCATCGTATCGACGGTGATCTTGGCCAGCGGGATGCCCACGCTCTTGGCGGCTTCGCTATAGATGGCCGGAGGAACTTCGTCCTTCTCGCTGTTGTAGCGCTGTTCGGGACGATCGGTGACCTTTTGCCACATATCGATGTTTTCGACCGAGTGGATGAAAGTCGCGTCGCCGTCGGCGTTTACCTCTTGAATCTTCCAATTCTTGGTCGAGATGCTGCGCGACTGAGCGGTTTGCGTCGAACCTTTGATCTTCGTTTCGACCGTCGACAGATGCACCACCTTCGAGCGAATCACGTCACCCACGGCGAACTTGTACTCGAGTTTAACCTTGGCATCGTCGGCCATTGCCACGGTGGAAGTGGCAAGCACTAGCGCGAGAGTCGCGAGCGTTCTCATGATTTTGCATCCTTGCAGTTTTGGGTCATGCTTGTTGAAGGTTCCGTTTTCAGCGGGGGAGAAACAGCGGAACCTTTTCAACTTATCTACCGTGATCAATTTGACCGCCCCAGCCCAGCTTTTCGCGGAGCGTGCGGTAATAGTTATGGTCGTGGGTTGCGACGAGCTTGAATCGCGGTTGGGCCTGATCGACGCGAACGCGGTGATCGCTGGTGATCGGGCTGAGTACTCGGCCGTCGACCACGACCGACATCGTTCGATCCGATCCGCGCAAGTGCATCTCGAAACATCGATCGCCGGTGTCGACCACGCTCCGCATGGTCAACGTGTGGGGGCTGATCGGACTGACGACAAAGGCCCGCAAGTCGGCCCGCAAAATAGGACCGCCCGCCGACAGATTATGGGCCGTCGACCCGACCGGAGTACTGATGATCAAGCCATCGCAGCTATATGATGTCGCTAATTGGTTGTCTACGTAAAGATCAATCGTGCGGATTTGGAAGGGTGGTCCGCCGAGAAGTGCCATTTCGTTCAGACCGATCCGCTCGGCAATGACCTCTTCATCCTTGAAAACGCGACACCGCAGCATCATGTGTTCGATGATCTGACAGTCACCAGCACATAACGCCGCGAGTTGCTCGACCACATGGTCGGGCGTGAAGGCGGCCAGAAACCCAAGTTTACCCATATTCACGCCAATAATGGGAATCTGCTGGTTGCCCATGCTGCGAGCAGCCCCCAGGATCGAGCCATCGCCACCCAGCACGATCGCGAAATCGGCTTCGATTTCCGAAAGATCCGCGTCCCACTCCAGATCAGTATGCACGATCTCGGCAAATTGAGGGAGCAGGTGTGAAAGCCGCTCCGCTTCCTCCTCGACATGAGGACGATTGCCGGCACCAAGCAGCATGACACGCGGCTTGTCTTTCCCAGTCCAGGGTGGCTTCTTCGGCGAGGCAGGATCGACGGTGGTCATCGTGTTGTCCCCTCTCCCTTGAAGGGAGAAGGTCAGCGTGAAGGATTTGGATGTTTCAGCTTTAGGACGAGCGTAGGAAGCGATTGCCTCGGTCGAGTCGATCCTCCATGGCATCCCAATCCTCGTTCGCCCTCACCCTAGCCCTCTCCCCAGAGGGGCGAGGGGGTAAGAATTGGATTAATGCTGCGAGGAAATCTGATCGTGGGCAGCCGCAAGTTCTCGGCAGACCTTGGCGATGCCAAGGGAGTCGAGGTTGAGTTCGGCCAGGATTTCGGCTCTATCACCATGTTGCACGAAGAGATCGGGAATTCCAAGTCGTTTTACGTGACTTGCGTCGACTCCGGCCTCGTTGGCCGCTTCCAGGAGGGCACTGCCGAAGCCCGTCATCAAGGCCGCTTCTTCGACCGTCACGACGAAGGGAGCTTCTTTCAGAATCGGCAAGATCGTCTCGCTATCGATTGGCTTGGCGAAACGAGCGTTGACCAGCGTCACGTTCATGCCATCTTTGGCCAGCAGTTCAACCGCCTTCTTGGCCTCGGCAAGCTGCGTTCCATAACAGATGACCGCGCCGTCGGAGCCTTGCTTGAGGACTTCGGCCTTGCCGAGTTCAATCGGCTGGCGATCGCGGCTGATGTTCTCGGCGTTGGTCTTGGGATAGCGAATGGCGGTCGGGTGATCGACCGAGACGGCGAAATTAACCATTTCGGTCAATTCATCGGCATCGCCAGGAGCCATGACGATCATGTTGGGGAACAGACGCATGTAGCCGATATCGTACATGCCGTGGTGCGTCGGGCCGTCGGCCGCAGTAATGCCGGCGCGGTCCATCGTGAAGACGACCGGCAAGTCCTGCAAAGCGACTTCCTGGAAGACCTGGTCGAAGCTGCGTTGGAGGAACGTGCTGTAGATGTTCACGATCGGACGCAGCCCCGCTTTCGCCTGACCGGCTGCAAACGCGACGGTATGCGACTCGCAGATGCCAGTATCGAAGAAGCGGTCGCCGAACTCGTCGCGCAGCGGCTCCATCTTGGTCCCTTGGCACATCGCCGCGGTCATGACGGTGACGCTTGGGTTCTTCCGCATCACGTCGGCGATCGCGTCGCGTGCGTAGTTGGTGTAAGCCTTCGATCCGCCGCTGCTTTTGGGAGCCGCTTCGCAACTATCGTCGCTCTTGCGCAATACCGGCGGGGTGTGGTAGTAGACCGGGTCTTCGGCAGCCGGATCGTACCCGTGCCCCTTTTCGGTCACCACGTGCAGCAGGGTGGGGCCCTTCTGCGTCTTGACCATTTCCAGGTATTTCCGCAGCAGTTGAATGTTATGGCCGTCGATCGGGCCGATGTAGTTGATACCCAGTTCTTCGAACAACATTCCGCCATGCAGCCCCGCTTTGACCCCTTCTTTGAGCTGAGCGAGGAAACGTTCGGTCGGGTCGCCGAAGACCGGCACCATGTTCAGGGCTTTGACGACTTCGTTCTTGAAACCGGTGTAGAACGGATTCATCCGCAGGCGATCGAAGTAATCGGCCACGCCACCCACGCGAGGGCAAATCGACATCTTATTGTCGTTCAGGATGATCAGCAGGTTGCCGTTCAAGACCTTCGCGTTGTTGAGGGCCTCGAAGACCATACCGCTGGGGAATGCCCCGTCGCCGATCACCGCCACCGAGTGTCGATCGGGATGCCCGTTCAAGAAGTCGCCGCTGGCGAGTCCCATGACGGTCGAAACGCTGGCCCCAGCGTGACCTGTCATGAAGAGGTCGTATTCACTTTCATGCGGGTTGGGATAGCCCATCAGGCCTCCCTTGGTCCGCATGGTGTTGAATTGGTCGTACCGGCCGGTGACCAGCTTGTGCGGATAGACCTGGTGACCGGTATCCCAAATCAACCGATCCTGCGTGAAGTCGAATGTTCGGTGCAGGGCAATGCACAGTTCCACCACGCCCAGATTCGAAGCGAAGTGTGCCGTACGGGTTGCAACCAGATTACAGAGGACTTCCCGGATCTCAGCCGCCAGCTGATTCAATTGCGCGGCATTGAACCCTTTCAGGTCTTCAGGCGATTTGATGGTGGGGAGTAGTTCCGCCATGGCGATCAGTGATTCCTTTCCAGCACGTAATGAGCCAGGGAAATGAGCGAGTCGCCTCCACTGGGTAGTTTGGCAGCCGCTTCACATGCCTGATGGATTAATTGTTCCGCTTTTCGGCGGCTCTCTTCAATCCCCCAGACCCCTGGGAAGGTCATTTTGCCTTTGTCGGCATCCTTACCCACGCGTTTGCCCATCGACTTTTCGTCTCCTTGGACGTCCAATAAGTCGTCCGTGATCTGAAAAGCCAAGCCGAGGCAATCGCCATACTTGGTCAAAAGCGCTAACAATGCTTCGTCGGCTCCGGCCACGATCCCGCCCAGTCGGAGCGAAACGGTAATCATCGCCCCGGTCTTTCGCCGGTGGATGGCCGCCAGGTCGTCGGCAGTGCCATCGAGCTTCTCGAAACGAAGATCGTCGACCTGTCCACCGACCAGTTGGCTGGCACCAGCGGCATGGGTTAGTTCGCACAGGCATCGCCGAGATTGCTCAGCATCGGCGATTTCGGTTGCCAAAACCTCGAAGGCCCGCGTCAGCAGGGCATCGCCTGCCAGGATCGCGGTAGCTTCGTCAAACTGGCGATGGCATGTTGGCCGCCCGCGACGCAGGTCGTCGTCGTCCATCGCCGGCAGGTCGTCATGGATCAACGAATACGCATGGATCATCTCAACGGCACAAGCCGGAGCGATCGCTTTCTGTAGGTCAGAACCGCATGCTTCGGCGGCCAGCAACGCCAGGACGGGACGCAGCCGCTTACCGGGCGCGAGCAGACTGTATCGAATCGCTTCACGCAGGCGGTCGGGGCAATCTTGGTCGAACTCCGTGAGTCGGTTCAGAGCCGCGTCGATTTCGGGTCGGAGTCGCTGGGAAACTTCCCGAAAGGTCTCGGTCGACACTTCGGCCATTCTCAATCCTGGGTCGTCGTGGGGAATCTGGGCAATCGCGGCATGAAATTTAGCGGCCTCCGAGCCGCATCCCGCTGCAACATACGATTTTAGAACAACTTGCGTTCGTCGTCCACGATATCCGAGCTTGATTTGCCCTCAGATTTTTTGGAACTCCCCCTTCGCTTGGCCCGCGACTGGGCCTTCTCGTCGAGCGACAACTCTTCATCCTCAAACGGCTGAGTAACGGGGTTTCCTTCCGCATCGACCCCGGAAAGTAGCTCGATCTTACGCTCGGTCGTTTTTAATACGCCATGACACTGCTTGAGGACTTCGATCCCGCGCTGATATTTTTCGAGCGCGGCGTCCAAGCCCAACTGTCCCGCTTCTAGCTGCTGGACAATTTGCTGCAGTTCCTCCAGCCCCTCTTCAAACTTGGGAGCCGGCTGTGCTTCGCTTTGTTTCTTCTTGGCCAATGGTCATTCCTTGTGGGTTTTCACTGGACGCGGCTGTGGATGCTGCCTTTTTCCAGGATGGTTTCGATTTCGTCCCCCGGTTGTACCTGAGACGGATCACGCAGAACTTCCTCGTTTGCATTGCGCGTCACCGAGTAACCGCGCGAAAGCACCGCCAGCGGCGACATCGCTTCCAGCTGAGCGGCTCTGCGGGCGATCGCTTCCTGAGCTTGCTGCAGACGCTTGTGCATGGCCCGGGTCGCGGCGGCGTCCAATTCATCGAGCGCGCGTTGACGATCGTGCACGATCTCAAATGGATGGGTAAACACACGGCTGCGGGAAAGAAGCTCGAGCTTGGCAGCGGCCCGGTCATAGGTTGCCCGCAATCCGGTCGCCAGACGCGATTGCATTCCGCTTAATCGATCCTGGATTTCCGGCATCGACGGCACGGCAAGTTCTGCGGCTTCGCTTGGGGTTAATGCCCGTCTGTCGGCGGCAAAGTCGGCCAGCGTGACGTCGATCTCGTGACCCACGGCCGAGATGGTCGGGATGCTCGACTCGGCGATGGCCCGGACGACGATCTCTTCGTTGAAGCACCACAGGTCTTCCATACTTCCGCCGCCGCGTCCCACCACCAGCACATCCGGCTTCATGGCCAGTTGATTGGCTCGCTTGATACCGGCAGCAATTTCAGCGGCGGCCCCCTCACCTTGGACGCGGGCCGGGATGATCAACACCTCGACGTTTCGCCACCGCCGGTTCATCACTTCCAGAAAGTCGCGAACCGCGGCTCCCGTTGGACTAGTGACGAACGCGATACGTTTGGGGAACTTGGGAATCGGTCGTTTGCGATCCGCTTCGAAGAGTCCTTCGGCGGCCAACTTCTGCTGGAGCTGTCGCAGCTTGAGTTGCAGCGAACCGACCCCGCGCGGCTCGATCTCGCGGATGACCAGTTGGTAACTTCCCCGCGGTGGGTAAACGTCAAGCTGGCCGTGGCACAACACTTCCTGGCCGTCTTCCAACTGAAAGGGAAGTTTGGCGGCCGTGTTGCGCCAGATGACTGCCCGGATCTGGGCGTCGTCGTCCTTTAGCGTCAGATAAACGTGCCCGGAGCGCGGCTGCGACAGATTCGAGATCTCGCCAGAAACCCACACCGGTGGTATGGCCATTTCCAGCGTTCCCTGAATCAGGGCCGTCAGCTGCGAAACAGATAACACAGGGGGCTTCTCGCCGGGGCCTTCCCATTGTGCGTTTTCGGCGTCCATGTCGATCGTAAAACTTTGAAAAAATCGGTTTCTTATGCACCGTGCGAGGTCTCGATGATAGAACAGATTTCGGGAAATCGGAAGGGTCGGCACGTTCACGGGAAGACAGATCGCGCCTCGCAAGCTAATATACAAATGTGCGCAGCCCACCTTCCTACCAACCTCCCCAGGATTCCTTCCCTATGCTGAGAATGGCTCTCACGTTTTGTTTGCTTGTATCCGTTGGCGGTTTCTGCCAGGCCAACGAAACCTCGGTAGCCCAATCGCTTCAGATGCGTGTCCGAGCGTTTCACGCGGATGCTCCGAAGGAAGACCTCAAGCTGCGAGTGATTTACTTCTACCCTGCAGATCGCCAGCCTCAGGCCAATTATCGAGCACGCGTCAATCGGATGGTTCTCGATATCAAGGAGTTCTACGATACCGAGTTTGCCCGGATCGGGCTGACCAACTCTCCACTACCGGTCGAGATGGATGGAGATGAAGTGAAGATTCACCTGGTGAAAGGGGCCGAGAATCACGATGGCTACGGTTACGATGGTTCGTATGGGCGAAAAATTCTGCGTGAAATCGGCCATCAACTGCGAGGCACCGTCGATCCCGATCGCGAGTTCCTGCTGATCCTGTGTGCTCTGTGTGATAAGCAGGAAGATGGTCGCTACAAGATTTACTCTCCTTACTACGGCTTGGGGGGAGCCAACCATGTTCGAGGCATCTGCTTTGCGGCTGACTGCGAAATGCTCGATACGTTGAATCTGACCAAGACCGACGAACTCTTTCGCTACAACGAACACAATCGCGATCAACAACGCACGCTGGCAGACTTCAACACCGTCTTCATCGGCGGCATGGCGCACGAATTAGGGCATGGCCTGAGCTTGCCGCATAACCGTGAGCTTCCTTCCGAGAAGTCGAAGGGAACCGCTTTAATGGGCTCGGGCAATTACACCTACCGAGCCGAACTGGTCGGCAAGAAAGGAAGCTTCATGACCTTGGCCAGTGCGACGCGGATGATGTGCCACCCGCTGCTGACGCAGAGCAACAAGCAGCGATTCGAGCGAACCAATCTCGAAGTCACCGATATCGAGGTCAGCGGAAGCGGCAAAGCACTTACCGTTCGCGGAAAGGTTAAATCAAACGTCGAGCCGTTCGCCGTCATCGCCTACAGCGACGCGGAAGGAGGGAGCAACTACGATGCCTATCAGTGGACTTCAGAAGTCGCACCCGACGGCACCTTTGAAGTAACGCTCGACGTTCACAAGCCAGGCAACAACGCACTGCGACTAAGCTTTTGCCATGCTAACGGCGCGACCAATGACGTGAGCTACGCGTTTACCGCCAACAAGCAAGGCGAACCCGATGTTCCGGCACTGAAAGACGAAAGAGCGATCGCTTCTCTCAACCAGGAAATGCTCTCGGGAAACGTTCAACAGGCCCGCGAGTTCGCCCGGCAGTATCTGGCCGCGAATCCGCAGTCACGGCTAACACCGATGCTCGAATACATGGAGACTTTCGACGCGACCACGAAGCCAGTCCCACTGAATCAGGTCACGCAGAACGACGTTTTTCTTTCTGATGTGGAAGCCGCAAGCAGCAAGGTTGGCTACGGTCGCCCAACGCGGAACAGCTATTTGCCGCTCAAGAGTCGTCAGGATGGCGGATTCTTTCTGCGGCCCGGCGGGCAGTTTCATGCCAAGGGTTTTTACGCCCACGCCCCGTCGAGGTTCACCTTTAACCTTGATGGCCAATGGAAGCGTTTTACCGCGGTGGCCGGCATGCAATCAGGAGCCTGGCAAACGGCTTCGGCGATCTTCATTGTGAAGGGGGATGGCCAAGAGCTTTTTCGTTCGGGTAAGTTGCGTACGACCAGCATTGAAAACGTCGACGTCGACGTCACCGGCATCAAGCAGTTGGAGTTGATCACCGAATCGGGTGAAAACAACGTGAGCGGATGCTGGTCGGTGTGGGGCTCGCCCAAGGTCAGCCGCTAATCAATATCCATCTACGAAGCCGAGCGAAACGGCAGGATCGTGGGCTCGGCTTGTTCTTCCGTTGCGTCTTCATCGGCCGGCCGCGCTACCAGGTAGTCGCGCTGCGCCGCTTGAAGCCAGAAGCGTCCCTTCGCTGACGTTTCCTTTTGCTTCTCCAGCGGAGTGGCCGTTGCGAAGAAGGAGACTTCGTTCTCCCCAGCCAGGTGCGACTCGGCCCATTTTTCCGCGGCGACGGTCAAGTGATTCAGCACGCGTTGGACTTCGATGCGGTGAAATTCGACGTCTTCCTTGGAAAGCTTACGAGGGATGTCGATCGCCTGGCCCATGATCATGCGTGCCCGACTAAAAGGGCGGGGCAGGGCGAACTTATCCCATGTTCCCAAACGAAACGGTCGGTCCATGCCAAAGCCCATGGGGATGATCGGCATCTGCAATTTCGAGGCGAGGTAAATCGGACCTTGGGCCATTTCGCGGCGTGGTCCTTGGGGTCCGTCCGGCGTGATCGCGAGATGCTGGGTGCGCGAAACTTTGATCAACTCTTTCAGCGCCGCGATGCTTCCCCAGTTGGAAGAACCGCGTACCGTCCCAAACCCCATGATCGATGCCGCATGGGCGAGCCACTCAGCGTCGCGATGCCGGCTTAAAAGCATCGAGATGTTGCAGTGCCCGCGGAGGGCGAACGGAATGGTGATGTACTCGTGCCAGAAGACATAAATCCCACGCCGAGGGCAAAAGGGATTGGCCGGGTCGTTCTGGGCTTGAACGTACATGGCCCGCACGTCGAGCGTACTCATCATCGATTTGACGAAGGTCACCAGGGCCGCGCCACCGGTACGGGCAATCCAGGGAGGATGAGTTTTTCGCATGGCTTCCTTGCCTTTTGCAGTGGGTTCGACTCTAGGCGAGCTGCGAGTACAGCGGCACGCCGTGAGGGACTGGCCAAATCCCGCTAAAAACTTCTTCGGCTGGACCGGTCATATAGACGTGGTTGTCGGCTTCGTTCCAGTGCAGTTCCAGATCACCACCCAACAAGTGATTGAGAATCCTTCGCTCGAGCTTGCCGGTCAGCACGCCAGCGACACACACGGCGCTGGCCCCGGTTCCGCAGGCCAGCGTCTCGCCGCTGCCGCGTTCCCAAGTTCGCTGACGAACTTCGGTCGGGCTGATGATTTCGATGAATTCAACGTTGACGCGGGCCGGGAACTTGGCGGCCTTTTCGATCTGAGGACCGAGTTTCAAGACCAGTTCGTCATCCGCTTTGTCGACGAAGATGACGCAGTGCGGGTTGCCCATCGAAACGCACGTGACTTCAAACTCGCGTCCGCCTGCTTCCAGACGTTGATTGACGACGGGGCTTTCACCGAACGTGGTCGGGATCTTGGCCGCGTCGAGGATCGGCTCACCCATGTTCACGGTAACTCGCTTGGCCAGGTCGCCGTCCGTTTCCAGCTGCACCGAAAGTACGCCGGCCCCTGTTTCGAGTGCCAACTGATCCTTTTTGGCGATGCCGTGGTCGTACACGTATTTCGCCACGCAGCGAAGACCATTGCCGCACATTTCGGCCTCGGAACCGTCGGCGTTGAACATCCGCATCCGGGCATCGGCAACCTCCGATGGCGTAATCAAGATCAGGCCGTCGCCGCCAATACCGAAATGACGATCCGAAACCAGTGGGGCCAACTTTTCTGGTGGGGCCGGAAGGTGCTCTTCAAACAAATTGACGTACACGTAGTCGTTCCCGGCTCCGTGCATCTTGGTAAAACGCAGTTGCGACATCAGGTTCCCTGGAAGCAGTGCCAAGTAATCGGTGCAATGAAGTGTGTATCCTACCGTGAAGAGGCCCAAATCGTTAAGCCCGTTCGCGATCGGATGGAAATTTGCCCTGGCGGCCCCCCTGTCGATAGAAAATTTCTCAACCTGCCAAATTTTTATTGCGCACAATGGTATCTATTGGCTTGCTGATAAGTTGCCCGTTCTATCGGTCTATTCCCTCATCCCCGGCCCAAGCTCCAACGGCCAGAAACAGGGCGTGGTCGTAGGGGACTACTGGGTAACCATCTACGACCACGACATCGAATCAGGCTCGGTCGATTGGGTCCTCGACCGCTACAGCCGAATCGATAAAGGGTTTGACGTCTCGGTGAGTGAAGAAGGGCCGAACGAGTTTGCGTTCGAGTTGAAGAGGAAGTAGAGATCAATCAGCCGCTCAGATCAATCTCGCGGCCCTTGACCCCGGTCGGGTCTTTCTGTGGTCCGGCGTCGTAGGTGGCTTCTCCTTCGAGTTCGCCTTCCACTTCGTCCGAGTCATGGCCCGGGCGTTCCCAGGCTCGGCGTCCGTCGGCGTCTCGGTCGGACGTCTTCTCGCTTTCCTCGGGATCGCCTACGCCGGCGGCTTTCTCGGCTTTCTCGGTCGACTCGACCACTCGGGCATGAGTGCTGGTTGCCTGTTGGGCTCCGGAGACGTCCGAGGAATTGCGCTGGGCTAGATTGGTAGCCGCGATCGAACTGGCTATCGATGCCCCCATCGGTCCCACGCTCATGACTTCGATCCTCGTAGTGCCCCAGGCGATGCAGGCAGAACGTTGCCCGCTGGCACGGCCTTCAACTTAGAAGGGAGTGCTCTAGGATGAACCCTTGGTCAGGCTCACCATCAAGTCAAACAGCTACGGATGCATGAAGGCGTATCGAGGTGATTTCCGCGTGAATAATGCTTCTATCTGATATCATCGTCACGTCTTCCCCCCATCTTAAGGAGACTTTCGGGGGACGTTCGTGCTAGCGAGGAATGGAGTTCCCTCGACGAATGACCGCCGGCGAATCCGAGGTGGGAGGCGCGCCGATAGGAAGACGTACGGCTCTCGCGGGAAAAAGTTGCTCTAAAGTTTCATTGACCATGGGGAAAATTTCCTGCTCGGTCGTCGGATTATCGACCGAGCCCCCCACATGGATCACCATCAAACTGCGGCTGGCCTGGCCGATCATCTGGCGAACGACCGGCACGTCGAACGTCTGGTTGCCGAACTCGGTGTAGAAACGCATGCTGATCTGACCATCGAGATTCGCTTCGCCGTTGCCCTTAAGAGCCAACGTCTGGCCCGAGAGACGCATGTCGTCCAGATAAACATAGTTGCCGGCCACGCGGTACTTGATGTCGGCGGAGTTGAACGCGTTCGTATCGGGGAACCGCGCGTTGAGCACATTCAGCATCGCGACGGCGAGCGGCAGTTGATACATGTTCGCGTCGCGTAGCTGCAGCGAACCTGTTCCGTCCCAGGTATGCGTACCTTCCAGCGAGCCTGTCAGACTGATGTTACCGAAGAGGCGCCCCGACGTTTGACCACGGTTCTGTTGTCCCAGATCGATCAGCATCTGGCCGACCGTACCGTTAGCCAGCGTCACATCCGTTTGAAATGGCTGTGAGCCGGCCAGTTGCATGCGACTATCGATCGAGATCACGCCGCCAAACGCATTCGCCGTAACATGCCTAGGCGGCTGGTCTTCCGTGCGAGGAACATGAATCCCGGAAAGAAACTGCGCTTCATCAATCCAAAAAGGTCCACGCACGTTCGAGAGAGGGATGCCGCGGGACGTGACGCTATCGAGATGAAATTCACCAAACGATCGGGCACCCGACTCGTCGGACTGCCCTTCGAAACGAATCGCACCGTAGATATTGTTGATGATCGCTCCACGCTGAATCTGACCGCCAGCCATATGAACGGTCATATCCCAGTTCATTTGAACCGCGCGGCCTGGGTTGGGATTGGAAAGCACCACCACGCCATCGGCATGAAAGAGGGGACCGAGTTGTAACTGCTGGAGCGACTTCTCAAGCTTCTCAGGCACGGCCAACAGCAGGTCTCGATCGACCACGATGTTTTCAATTCGCAGACCTTCAAACCGGATCTGCCACCGGCGGTCTTCCGGAAAGTAGCAGCTTCCGTTGGTCGAAACGCGGACGTCGCCATGGCGCGCGGTCAGCTGGTTGAGCGTGATTTGTCCGTTACGAAACTCGACGTTGCCGACCACTTCATCCAGCACATAAGGAAAGCCGACTGGCTCGACCGAAATGGCCCGGCCGGAAAGGTTCCGACTGCGTTCCCACTTCTGAGCGTTCACCCACAGATCGCAATCACCTTGTGGGTTGGGCCAATGCAATTGGATATCCATGTGATCGATCGAACCGCGCGGACGCAGTTGATCCCAACTTTCCTGGGCCGAGCCGGGAATGGCCGTTTTGAGTTCGTCATCCAGGGGAACATCTTTGCAGGCAAACGTTATATTCAGATTGCCACGCTTATCCCCAGGCACCTCCTGCCAGGTACCGCGACAGGTAATGTGCCCGCTGTCGTTGTAGCCTTGTAGCTGTTCGATCGTCACGACACCGTCCTTCCAGACGATGTTCCCGTTGATTTTGGAGATGGGGTAGGGGAACTTCTCGTATTTGACCGAAGCGTCGATGATTTCCATCCGTAGCGACTTGTCCGGTTTTATTTCCGGCTGGCTGTGGGTGACGAGCGTGAAGTCGACATTGGCCGCCCCTTGCAGATGAAACTCGCGAGCCACATTGCAGACGTCTTCCTGAGCCACGTGCAACGCATGTTCGAACGTTGAATCCCAATGCACCGGATCAAGCGAACGTACGCGAATCGGTCCACTGCTGTTGGGACCAGGGTCCATCACGCTCCCGACGATGGCAATCCGCGACTTACCGGCGTGGGCCAGCAGGTCGATATCGAGCAAGCGATCCTTGAAGTCGATCTTTCCCCGGGCGTCGGTCACGGGGTAAGGAAACTCCTCGAAGACGAAATTCGTTCCCCGGCAATTGGCGTGAATTTCGGGAATCCACTTCTGCCCGTCAAAGTCCAGCTTTACCGACGCATCGAGCGTCCCGGATGGCTGGTAACGGCCCCAACTTCGCTGCATGCCGCTGGGCAACATGCTGGCCAAACCTTGATGCAGGGTCATGTTCTTCAGTGTCGCCGAGACATGCACGGGGCTGTTGGCTTGCCAACCATTTCTCGTAAGCGAAGCACTGACCGAACCGTTCTCGTAGTACGCGATGAGCTTCTCGATGCGAATGCCTGGAGGGGAAGCGACGACGCGGCCTTGAATTCGTTCCACGGTGCCAGGAATGCGCGGATCGCTCCAAGTTCCTTCACGCACGTCGACCATGGCGAGGTAGTTGGTCAGTCCGTTCCCATTGCCAGAGACCTGAAACGCAGCGTCAGCCGTGGCTTCGAGATGCACCAGGTCCTTAATATGCGTCTTCCACTCGTCGGGGCAGAGCCCCCACAGATGGTCATCAATTTGTAGATTCGAAATATTCCCTTGGGCGGCAAATGTCTGAGCGGTTTCGTCAATCAATCCCGTGAGCGTGGCCGACTCCCAGTTCTGGCAATTGAGGGTTGCCTTGATCCGTTTCTGAGTGCGTGTTTGTCCAGCGTAGTTACCCATGCCGGGGGCGACTTCGGTTTTGATTTGAAAGTCGACGTTGTCCAGAATTCGCCGTACGTTGCCACCTCGGCGATCGGCCAATAGCAGCGACGCATCTTCGACTTCGATGGCCGGATTGTCGTCACCCCATTTAGGCATGGGAAAGAGATGCTTCAAGTTGGTGCTTCCATCGGTGTCGATGGTGGCCGTCAACCGCGGACGCCGCGCAACGATCTTGTCGACCTGGAAGTCGCCAGAAGCCAGCTTGCGCGGATCGGTCGTGCAATAGACCATGATCTCGTCGACCGATACCAACTCTTGCGATTGGTACTGGCTTGACCGCTGGGCCATCGACAGCCCGCGGATCTCGATTCCCTTCCCCTCGATAAACCGAGCCGAACGGACCGAAACCAACAGATTGGTATAGTGGCTGGCAAATTTCTTCTCGACGTGCGAACGAATTTCGTTGTTCAGGTTGTGATAGAGATACAACCCCAGCGCGCAGGCCAACACGGCCACGGTTAACGTGGTCCATTTGATGAAGCGGCACGAAGCAGAAAAAAATCGACTCACCCGGGATGGAATCCTTTCCAAGCGGACAGATGTCGCTAAATCTTGGCAGAATCACGCCTTCTGGTAAACGCCGGTTTGGGTGCTGGCAGCGGTTTTCTGGGGCCGTTTTCAGTTTTCAGAGGGAAGGCTCGTCGCGATTCGCTGGCAGTACATTCGCCACCAGCCGGCAAGCAGGCCTGCACTGAGGATCGCCAGGGCTAGCATGGGCGGCTGGCGATACCGAATCGAACTGACGAAGACCATGTGCAAGCAACAGAAATAGAAGATCGGTAAGGCCAACAGACAGTAGATCCACATTCGTCGGGCAAACAGTACGATGGCCAGCAGGCCAGTCACAACGATCGGCAAATAGCCCAAAGCGGTCACGATGTCCATCTTGCCAATCACCTTGGGATCGTTCCCCAGCGGGTTCCAATAGCGCCAAAACTTGACGCCTGCCAGTTGGATCACGCTACCTGGGTTTTGCTTGGCCCAGTCGATCGATGCCTGCTTCATGCGATCGTCGAGACGCGATTCAAAGGTACCGGGCAGGGGGCCTTCCAGGGTTGCTTCCTCGGCGGCCAGATCGCGTTTGAACTCAGGGACGTAGCTCATGTCGCTCGCCCCCGTCGCCATGGGACTGATCCCATCGTACAAACTCGCCCCAACTTGAAGGGTCGTCGGGACGAACTTGCCGATTACGACGTAATTACGAACCCACCATGGCGTCAGCACCAATGCGGCCACGACTGCTGCGGTCGTGTAGGCATATAGCTGTTGCTTGCGGTCCGGGTAAAAGAGCAGCCCGATCGGTGCGGCGAACAAGGGAAACATCAACCAGCTGGGCCGCATCAAAATGGCCAGTCCGAACGCCAAACCGGAAAGGGCCGCGAACTTCATGCGACGTGATGGATCCTCGGCTCGCAGTGCGACGATTAGCCAGCCGAGATTCAAAAGCATCAGCGGCGCAAACGGGGCTTCGCTCAAGATGAAAACGCTCATCGCGATGGCCCCGGGATAGAACGCCACGAGCAGGGCGGCGAATACCGCGGCCACCGGATCAAACAACATTCGGGCAATCCACGCCGCCAACCCAATGGCCAGCGTACCGCAAACAATGCCGATCAATCGCAAGGCAAGCGTCGGCGGCTGTTCACCCAACCAGTACACCGGCGCGAGTAGCAACGGATAGCCTGGCGTTCGCGCGACCTGGGCATCTCCGTAAACGAAATCTTCTCCCCGCGCCAGATGACGCGCCAAGACTTCATAACTGAGACTATCGCCGAAGAAAAAACGTTCTCCCTCAGGAATTCTTGATTCCCACCAAACCGCGGCCCCCAGTCGAACCAACGCGCCTAAAACGACAATCGTTACCAAGAGCCAGACGTATTCTCGCTTTTGAGGCTCCGCAACTTGTTGGTTACTAGACATTTAGGTGACCGACAACCTTTGGGACGATTGCGACGTCGACGAATCGCCTCAGGAGAAACTGGCAAGCCAGGCAATCTGTACGCGTTTGTACAATATTAGCGTCTTAGGGGAAATCTTGCCCGAAATCACCCCAGGACAATAGTTTACTTCCATGAACGAGTCGGTATACTCGGACTGCCACGTAATATACGAGGCACAAATTCACTTTTTTCTCGTCTTCTCCGGTTCCACCCCATGAACTGGTCAAACTTGATCTAGCACTGCCCTCATCAAGAGCGGCCGTCAATACTGCCCCCCATTATGCACAGTTTCGTGTAGGAGATTTCCTTCCCATGTCCAACGATTCTTCCGCAGCCAGCCCGACCTATCATCGGATGGCGCTTCTCATCGCTAGCTTCATGACCCTGATTGCCGCAGGCGTCGGTTTTGGTGTTCGTGCTGGGATTTTGAACGACTGGGCCATCCGTTACGGTTTCACCAAGGTGGAACTCGGAACGATCACCGGGGGCGGCCTGGTGGGTTTTGGTGTGACGATTATCTTCTTCAGCTTCCTGGCCGATAACCTTTTGGGCTACAAGAAGCTGCTGGTGCTCGCCTTCGTGCTACACGTTCTGTCGGTGGTCATCACATTGGCCGCGACGCCTGTGTACGGGATCGCCGGGAAAGACGCCACCTATTGGTGCTTGTACATCGGCGTGTTCATCTTCGCTCTGGCCAATGGCGTTTGCGAAGCGGTGATTAACCCGCTGGTCGCGACCCTCTTCCCGAAAGAGAAGACGCACTATCTGAACATCTTGCACGCTGGCTGGCCGGCTGGTTTGATCATCGGCGGTATCATCGGTTACATGTTTTGTGGCGACAACGCTGCGATCAACCACCTGCCATGGGAAATTCCGCTCGCGCTGTACATGGTTCCGACCCTGGTCTATGGGTTCATGGTGTTGAAGGAAGCCTTCCCACCATCGGAAGCCGCTGCTGCCGGTGTGACCACGAAGGAAATGCTGCTGCAGTTCCTCTCGCCGCTGCTGTTGTTCCTGTTCGTCATTCACGCGATGGTGGGTTACGTCGAACTGGGTACCGACAGTTGGATCACGAACATCATGGAAAACGTGATCTCCGGCAAGGCGTTCCTATTGTTCATCTACACTTCGGCGATCATGTTCGTCCTGCGATTCTTCGCCGGGCCGATCGTTCACCAGATCAATCCACTGGGGCTGTTGTTTGTCTGTGCGATCTTCGGTTGCGCGGGGCTTTACTGGCTTGGCTCGGCCAATACCGGCTGGGCGATTCTCGCCGCGGCTACCGTGTACGGCTTGGGTAAGACCTTCTTCTGGCCAACGATGCTCGGTGTGGTGGGCGAACGCTTCCCGCGCGGTGGTGCCATCACGATGGGCGTGATGGGGGGTATCGGGATGCTCTCGGCGGGTCTCTTGGGTGGTCCTGGTATCGGTTACAAGCAGGACTACTTCGCTACGCAGAAGATGCAGCAGTTGGACGACGCATTGTTCGAAGAGTACCGCTCGCAGAATAAGAAGGCGTTCCTCTTCTTCCCAGAAGTTTACGCACTGGACGGTGCCAAAGTGGGGGTGCTTAAGGACGACGGGGCGGAATTGGCACGTCGTACGGAAATCGAAACCGAGGAAGGCAAGGTTTCCGAAGAAACCAAGGCCCTCAACGCCTGGTGGGAAGCCAACAAGCCGACCAGCGAACAGCAGTACGAGAAGGAACTCAAGACGATCGAAGAGGCCAACATTTATGGCGGTCGAATGGCATTGAAGTGGACAGCCATTATCCCCGCCACAATGGGCCTATGCTACTTGCTGCTGGTGATCTACTTCTGGAGCCAGGGTGGTTACAAGCAGGTCGTGCTGCACGGTGAAGAATCGGAAACCGAGCAATACACCGGCGGTGTCGAAGGACCGGTCGAGTAGCTCCATCCGCGTCGGTGATCAAAATCAAAAGGCGAGCCTCTCTCAGGCTCGCCTTTTTTCGTGCAAAGAGGAACAGATTGAAGTATCCTACGCGATCTTAACCACCACCAATAAACCTCGAGGTTCCTTTGATTACAGCATCACAACTAGCCGGTTTCTTTGCCGCCCATGCCATTTGGTGTGTCTCTGACGGCGACACATTGATCCCCATGCTGGCCTACTCCACCGAAGATGGCAAATGATGATCGCCATTCCCTACACCCCGGCAGGCGAGGCAGAATTCCGCGTCCACCGACCCAAACTGCTTCAATGGGATCAATGCGAAGATTTCGACCTGAATGCCGTCATGGAAGCGTTCCTTGAAGGGATCGCCAGTCATGAAAAGGGAGCGGCCATCTGGAATCAGGCATGGGACGAATCGATTTAGCGAATTGCGATTCGGTTAATCAATTGGCTTCCCATCTTGGACAAAGTTGTCGGGGTTCCGCCCCTTCATCACTCCGATCACATCCCCCTCGTCGCCGTACTGCCACACTTTCACGCTGGCGATCTTCATGCTGGCCGTCTTCCAGTCGGCCGGTCCGGCCCAGTCAGGCAGCCACACGCCCATGTTCAACTGAGCCGACATCGCAGGGACCCATTTGTCGTTCCCGGCGACCTTCTTGCCATCGATGTAGTGCATGGCAATCTTGCCTTCGTAAAGGGCATACTTGTTATCACCGAGTTTCTTAAGGGGGTTGCCCAGGTAATCGGCGAAGGGAACCGACTTATCTTGAATCCAGTAATAGCCTTCCGACTCGATCACCTGAGCGTCGCGAATCGCCGGCATCGGCCTAAGATGCGTTCGCCACTCGGTGACGAACGTGTGATACGATCCGTCGATGGCTCGGGGGATTTGAAAGAAGCGGTTGTCGTGGCGGTTCTGCAGGAACGTGTTGTACATCGAGTTCTCGAAGTTGCCTGCCTTGCCGAACTCCGGAAAGTCTAACTCCGACCAGTACTCGTTTGCAGCCAGGCCATAGGCAGGCATGTGCGGGTTGTACATTGGAGTTTCGGCTTGAAACTCACCTTGCCGGCTCTTGTCGGCTTCAACCCAGCGATACCCATAGGTCCACAAAGCAGGAATACATCCCTTGGGTCGCATCGGATCGGCTGGCCCTCCGGGATGCTTTTCCTGCGAGCCAATCTTCATGACGACCTCGAAACGCCCCGAGGCGAAGTACTGCTGGCTCACAATCACGCCGCCGACTCGGGTCTTATTGCCCCACCAGCCAATCACTTCGCCGTCGTACTGATCGCCGTGGGCCGTACAGACGAGCACGTTCTTCTGCTTGCCCCCAACTACGTCCTTGCCGATCGTTACGTTCTCAGGCACCACGCCGTGATTACCGTTGCCCCACTTCTTGCGATAGACGTACCACTTTTTTTCATCGATTTTGCTGCTAGACCAATCTTCCTCAAGCGTCACCTTAGCGCCGGAGGGAAGGGGAGGAAGTTCCTGGCCAATCGTCAGCGGAGGGCACAAGACTGCGGTGACAATCAACAACAACATCGCTCGAACCAACATGCACGAAACCTCAGAGGAGTCTAACGCCTGAGAATCAAAACATCCGCTTCTCGGGCAGCACGAATCGCCCCGGGCAGAACGTCCGCCACGGCATCGGTCTGTCCGAAGGCCAACTCACTTAGCTTATGCCAGTGTAACTGCGTCATGTCCTGACGAGGCCATTTCTGATCACGCCAGATGCGAACCAACAGTTCGCGCACCAGGTAAGGGCGAACATCACACAGCTTGCCTAGGTCGATGTGAACGGTCGTTGAATCGGCGATCGTGACAGCGGCTTCCACTAGATCGTCCACCAGGTCGTTGATCACTTCCTGGCACTCGGTTGCTTGAAGCGAGAGACGATAGAGGGACTGCTCGACCTGTTCCCCGAAGTCTTCACGAAGCTTCGGCAGCAGGTCGTTGCGGATCTTGTTGCGGGTAAAATCTTGCCCGGCATTGGTGGCATCTTCTCGCCACGGCTGATCAATTTCACGGAGATAGTCCACGATCTCACGACGCCTAAACGGCAGTAGCGGCCTTACCAACCCAATGCCGGGAAGCCACTGGCGAGCCGTGGCAATGCCGGAAAGCCCGGCAATGCCGGTCCCTCGCAAAATGCGATGCAGGACCGTTTCGATTTGGTCGTCCTGATGATGGGCCGTCACCAAATACCTGGCTTCGACCTCGCGGGCCACTTCTTCAAAGAACGCATACCGCGCCGCCCGGGCCGCGGTCTCGAGCCCATCCGCGGTTTGCTCTGGCGAAAGGGTATCGGCAGGAAGGGAACGGGTGCGAACCCTCAGTCCCAAGCTTTTGGCCGACTCCACCACGAACTGCTGGTCGTCCTCCGAGGCCTGGCCACGAAGACCGTGATTGACGTGCACCACCCACAACTTTTCACGCCCGGATTGGTTGACGCTGTCGGCCATCAGCCGCAAAAGGGCCATGCTATCAGCCCCGCCGGACACGGCGAGAAGGGTTACCCGGCCATGCCAGGCTGCCGGCGGCCAGCTTTCGAGAAATCGTTGCGGAAATGTCGCCATGTCTTGCGGCTTTGGCAAATGCAAGCTGCCAGGTCTTGAATGATTGAGAACGATTCCCGCAAGAAAAAAATGAATGCTTCCCTCCGACGGGGAACTCTGTTAATATAGCGTGAACGGGTTAGGCGTACTACCATTGTGCGCTTATCCCAACGATTGTGTTGACCTAAGCGTTTAACGAAATTTGGCAAACACGTTTGCTGGACGATCGGTTAGGGAAGCTCAGTCGATGTGCCGGATTGGTAAATCCTCTAGCCCCATTTGGCTTTTCGGAGGGCAGATAAGCGTGCAAGTACTCCTTCTTTTTCTGATACGGCTCCTTCTGGCGCTATGTCCATGGAAGGTAGAGATATTGAGCCCAGCTCGCGCGAAAGCGAAACCGGCTCTGCGACACGCAAATTCTCAACGAGAAACCGCAGTGGTTCATTTGCCACTGATTGGTTGGCTGGAAATTGACGCCCATCTTCTTCCCCACGACGCCTGCCAGCGAGCCCGACAAGGCTCCTCGAAACGTGCAGGCCCAGTCTCCGGAAACTCTTCCGGAACTCGATCCGACTACTGACCTTTCAGGGGCATACTGCGCTTGGTGGTTCTGTCGTTCGGGGGAACGAATTTCAAGTCTGGCACTTCGATGGTCTTCTCGACGTCGCGCTTGTGCGTCACTGGCGACGCACTGACCGTTCGTCTGTAAACAACTGCCACGTTAAACGCTATTCCATCCAGCTACAGGAGTAGTGGAACGTGTCTGGGTTTTATTATGCATTGACAGCGGCTATCGCGGCGATTGGAGCCGCGCTGCTTGTCAAGTTTATCGATCGGCTCCGAAAGAAGGACGTGGAGACCGAGGCCCAACAGATCCTGGAAAAAGCCAAACAGGATTCTGAGAACCTCAAAAAAGAAGCTTTGCTCGAAGCGAAAGAAGAAGCTCTCCGTCAGAAAACCGAAGCCGAACGAGACCTCTCCAAACAACGAGACGAAATCCGCGAACGCGAGAAGTCACTCGACCGCCGCGAAGAATCGATCGAACAACAAGCGACCCACTTGCGCAAGCAAGAGAACATGGTCGAAACCACGCAGCGGCGTCTCAGCGAGAAAATCGAAGAGAACGACAAACGCTCGACCAACCTCGAAAGCATCATCCGCGATCAGCAGGAACGCCTGCACCGGATGAGCGGACTCAACGCCGAAGAAGCCAAGAGCGAACTGCTCAAGCTGCTCGACCAACAACTTCAGTCCGAAACCGGCGCGATCATTTTGAAGCACCAGCGACGGATGGAAGAAGAAGTTCGCCCCATCGTCCAAGACATGCTGCTGACGGCCATGCAGCGGTTCGCCGCGGCCCACACCGCGGAGTCGACGACCAGCACGGTCGACATCCCCAGCGATGAAATGAAGGGGCGAATTATCGGTCGTGAAGGGCGTAACATCCGCAGCTTTGAAAAGGAGACCGGCGTCGACGTGATCATCGACGATACGCCAGGCGTGGTGATCGTCAGCGGTTTCGATCCGGTTCGCCGCGAGATCGCTCGGCAATCGCTTAACAAATTGATCGCCGACGGCCGCATTCACCCCTCGCGGATCGAAGAAGTCGTCAAGGAAACCCAGTCCGACATCGAAACGACAATTCGGAAGAAGGGGGAAGAAGCGACCACCGAAATCAACGTGATGGGACTGCACCCCCGCCTGGTCGAAATGCTGGGAAGACTTCATTTCCGAACCAGCTACAGCCAGAACGTGTTGCGCCACAGCATTGAAGTCGGTTTCATTGCCGGACTACTGGCCGAAATGGTTGGGCTCGATCCGCAAATTGCCCGGCGTGCAGGGTTGCTGCACGATATCGGGAAAGCAGCGGACCATGAACTGGAAGGGGGGCACCCCAAGATCGGTGCCGACCTCTTGAAGCGTCACGGAGAATCGCCCGAGGTGGTCCACGCCGCGTTTGGTCATCACGACGAGATCATCACCGAGTACCCTTACACGATGCTGGTCGCCACGGCGGATGCTTGCAGTGCCTCGCGTCCTGGGGCTCGCCGTGAGACGCTCGAACGGTACATCAAACGCATGGAAGAGCTGGAGTCGATTGCCACTGGCTTCCACGGAGTCGAACAGGCCTTCGCCATTCAAGCGGGTCGCGAACTGCGCGTGATCGCTTCGGCCAAGGAAGTGAACGACGAGATGGCTGCCAAAATCTGTCGCGATATCGCCAAAGCGTTCGAGGAACAGCTGACGTATCCCGGCGAAATCAAGGTAACCATGGTCCGCGAGTCCCGGTTCACGGAATTTGCTCGCTAACTACTCATCACGGAAAGGTTGTATCCCTTGAGGATTCTGCACATCGGAGACATCGTCGGGAAGGTCGGTCGCGATATCGTTCGCGACGTCGTTCCAGGCCTCCGTGAGAAGTACAACCTTTCCCTGGTGGTGGCCAATGCAGAAAACGCATGCGGCGGTTCGGGACTGACTCCGGCCGCCCATCGAGAACTGATCGATGCCCGGGTCGACTGCATCACCATGGGGGATCATATCTACCGACGCAAGGAACTCAACAAGACCCTTGAGTCGCAGCCCAACATCGTAAAACCTGCCAACTATCCGGCCGCCGCACCGGGAAAAGACTTTGCCATCGTCCAGTCGAAGGAAGGGTTGCGTGTCGCGGTGATCAGTGTGATGGGACGTGTCTTCATGCGTCCGGTTGATTGCCCCTGGACCGCCATCGATCGGGTTTTGTCCCAGATTCCGTCCGACATCAAAATCCGCTGCGTGGACTTTCACGCTGAAGCGACCAGCGACAAGCAACTGATGGGTCGTCATCTGGACGGAAGAGTCAGCTACTGCCTCGGCACGCATACTCACGTCGCGACGGCGGACGAGCAGATCTTTCCCAGGGGAACCGCTTTCATGTGCGACGTCGGCATGACCGGCCCGCACGAGAGCATCATTGGCCGGCGTATCGATCGCGTCCTGGAAACGACCGTTACCTTCCGTCCAACGCTATTCGACGTCGCCAAGGACGATGTCCGCCTGAATGGGGCGATCGTCGACGTCGATCCCCAAACGGGCAAAGCATCCGCCATCGAGCGTCTTCAGGTTCGTGAAAACGAGGTGAAAGAGCTGAAGGTTCAACGACCGTAAACCGGGCGTTCTTCTACAGTCTCAGCTTCTTACTCAGCATCTCAGCCTGTTCGTCCGTCAGTGGTTCCCACTTGATCTCGACACTGGGCATGGCTGCTTTCAGCTTCTCGACGTCCGCTTTCGAGATATCGACCTGGCTGATGATCAGCTTCTTGAGATTCGGCAGGTCTTTAGGCTGTATTACCGAGTCGTAGTTCAAGCGAGCTTCGGTCAGTTCAATCGACTCCAGCGACGGGATCTTCGCCAGGATCGCGATCGAACCGTTGTCAAAGCTGGCTGGCGTGTCCTTTCCCCAACTTGGCAGTCGCTGCCCCAGGCGAATCGACTTGAGATTCTTCAGCTTGACCAGGTTCTTCAGACCATCACTCGTTTCGGTATTGTGCCACTCGCGAAAGCTTTCCAGTTGCGTTAGCTCACCCACCGCTTCGAGCGCCTGGTTGCCTGCGGTTGCCCCGGCAAAGGTGAGGGACTCAAGCGCCGGCAAGGCTTTCAGATGCGCAAGGCCCGAACCGTTGAACGCTTCCAACTTGCGCGACGGGTGAAAGATCGAAAGCCGCTTCAGATTCGCAAACGCCGTGAAGTGCTGGTAACCGTCGTCGGTCAGCACGGTCCCGTTGACCATGATCGATTCAAGCTCCTTCAGCCCCGAGAGCATCTTCAACTGGTCGTCGTTCAGATCCTTCCCGCTGATCGAAAGAGACTTCAGCGTCTTCAATTGACCGATGAGTTGGTACTCCTGGTCGGTGTAGCCATCGCAATTTGCCGACAGGGAATAGACGGCCCCGTCACGCATTTGGATCTTGGCGTTGATCTTGTCGAACGCAGCCTGGGTGGGTTCAGCTGCGAGCAACAGGGCAGGGGAAAGTGCTACCAGAACAGCAAGCAGGGTCTTCATGAGAACTCCTTGGAAGATTGGGGGAGGCCTCGATTATAGTCAGCGACCTCCCACTCATTTCAACCAAAATCGAGCCTATTTTTTCGCGGCGACCTAGAATCAATGGCAGCAGGGGCAAGGCCACTCAATCCGAGGAGGCTTTCTATGTCCGCTTCTGAGAAACTCCCCTGCAAGATGTGCGGGGCGATGATCCGTCCGTCCACTTTCGAGCAGTATGGAGGAATCTGCGCGAAGTGCCACCACCAAACCAGGCGAGGTGGATTTGTTGATTCGCTCGAGGTCCTGGGAGCCCTTCTATTCCCACTGATCATGATCGCCGTGTTCGTCTTTGGCATACCGCTGGGGCATTATCTATTCTTTGGCGGACGCGACACCGATCTGCACCGTGGCATCACCAAGTCCGTCACCTTGGTGGCCGAAGTCCCCAACGTCGAACTCAACGGCAAACCTGCCCGGGTAACCACGCGTTATCTCGTGATCGAAACGGGCAACGGGGAGACCGTATGGATCCCGGATGAAAACGTGGCGGGCGTTGAATTCGAGGCCCAAGAGAGGTGATGTCTCGTATTATCAACTTAGAACTGGACTTCGGGGCGGAGGCAGGCTAGAACAGAAAACGTTCCGGCCTGCCTATCTACTTCCTACCCACAGATCGCCATGATGCACCGAAGCCTTTCGATCGTCGTCGCCCAGGTTATCCTTCTTACAAGCACCGCCTCTTGGGCATGGGGCCAAGAGGACGGGTCCAAAGCGAAATCGCTGGACGCCGCCAACAACGAAGCCGTTCGCGAACACATCCGCAACTTTGAAGGTCGCGGGCAGACCGCTGACTTCTCGGTGCCGGCTCTGACCCCCAAGCAAGCGCAACAGGCATTCGTCACGCCGGATGACGTCACCGTCAAGGCAGCACTCACCGAGCCGGAAGTTCGTCAGCCGGTGTGTATCAACTTCGACGAGCGAGGACGCATGTGGGTGGTGCAGTACCTGCAATATCCTTTCCCGGCCGGGCTGAAAATTGTGAAGTACGACGAGCACCTGCGTGCCGTGTTCGATAAAGTTCCGCCGGCGCCACCCCATCACGATCGCGGCGCGGACAAAATCACGATTCATGAAGACACTGACGGCGACGGGTCATTCGATAAGCATAAAACGTTCGTCGACGGACTGAACATCGCCACCAGCGCCCTCCCAGGCCGCGGTGGCGTCTGGGTGATGAATCCGCCGTACTTGTTGTTCTATCCTGACGAAAACCACGATGACGCCCCCGATGGCGATCCTGAAGTTCATCTTTCTGGCTTTGGCCTGGAAGACACGCACGCCGTCGCTAACAGCTTGACTTGGGGTCCCGATGGCTGGCTTTACGGGGCCCAAGGAAGCACGTGTTGGGCGACGGTCAACGTGCTCAAGAATCCTTCGCAACCGCCTGTTCATTTCAAAGGGCAGGCCATTTGGCGATACCACGTGGAAAGCCACCAGTTCGAGATCTTCGCCGAAGGGGGCGGCAATACGTTCGCCGTCGAGTTCGATGCCAAGGGTCGGCTCTACTCCGGGCACAACGGCGGCAACACGCGTGGCTTTCACTACGTCGAAGGGGGCTACTATCAGAAGAGTTGGGGCAAGCATGGGGCCCTTACCAACCCGCACGCGTACGGCTACTTCCCGGCGATGAAACACGCACCCGTCGAGCGTTTCAGCCATACTCTGGTTAAATACGAAAGCGACACGTTGCCGACGCGTTACCACGAACACCTCATCGCCCCGGTTCCGCTTCACAACTATGTTGCCGTCTCGCAGATGTCGCCAGACGGGTCAACCTGGCAGACCAAAGATCAGTTTCATGCGATGGCGACCGATGACATTTGGTTTCGACCAGTCGATATCAAGGTGGGACCTGATGGATGCGTCTATGTCGCAGACTGGTGCGACACACGGCTGACGCACGTCGATCCGCGGGATACATGGGATCGGGCACGGGGAAGAATCTGGCGAATCCAACCCAACGATTACGCACCGCGAAAACCAGTTAATTTGCGAGAGCTATCGACCAAACAGCTTATTGAAAAACTAGCCAGCCCTGACAAGCTGACGCGGCAACTTGCGCAGCGCATGCTGCGTGAAAAGGGAAATCCCGCGGAAGCAAATGAACTGATCGAGAAGCTCCCTGAGACCGAAGGGCAACTCGCGCTCGAGACTCTTTGGGCCATTCACGCGCTGGATCGTTTCGACATCGAAGTCGCCCAGGCGGCGCTGGTCCATCACGATCCGTACGTTCGACTGTGGGGCATTCGGCTTCTATCGAAGGATCAAGCTCAGGCCCTGTCGGAAAGACTGTTTTCCCTGGCCTCAAGCGAATCGCATCCGGAAGTATGCAGTCAGCTGGCATCCACGGCGAAACGAATTCCCGGCCCGGTTGGCCTGGAAATCGCTCAGCGACTGGCGTCGCGCAACGAACTCGCTTCCGATCCCCACATTCCGCTTCTTACCTGGTGGGCGATCGAAACGCATGCCGATGATTCTTCTTTGGCGGTCAAGGACCTCGCCCGTTCGTTATCCTCGACGCAGATCGGCGGACAGATCGTTCTGCCGCGACTTGCTCAGCGCCTGGCCGCGGTGGCCGATAACGGAAGCCTACTCAGGCTTGCTCAACTCATTCAAGCCACGGACGACGCAGCACTTCGTACCAAACTGCTGGAAGCGGTCGACGAAGCGTTCTCCGGCAGGAAGATTGATCGCCTGCCAGAGGAGTTGCGCGAAGCGATTGTTGCCTCGGCGTCGGGAAGCTCATCGGCTCAATTGGCCCTTCTCGTTCGAGCAGGCCAGAATCAGGCGGAACAAACGGCGATCGCGATGATCACTAACGAGAAGACGCCATCCAAAGAGCGATTGAAGTTTATTCAGCTCCTCGGACAGGTCGGCTCGAAAGAGGCACAAAACTCCCTACTGAAACTGGCGACCTCGACCTCGCCGGAGGCGATACGAATTGCTGCGATCAGTTCTCTAGGCACATTCGACGAACCCAACATCGCCCGCGAATTGCTTGCCTGCTACCCAGAGGAACCGGCATCGATTCAATCGGCAATTATCGATAACGTGACGGCCCGTCCGGTGGCCGCTCACCAGCTACTCGATGCGATTGAAGCAAAGCGAGTATCCCAACAGGCCGTTTCGGTTGACCTTCTGGAGAACCTGAAACTGCACGGCGATAAGAGACTGAACGATCGAATTGCCAAGCTGTGGGGAGCGACGAGAGCCACTCCCGCCCAGTTGGCTTTACAACTCGAACAAGCGGCCACATTGCTGAAAACGGGGGACGGCACCGCTGCGGAAGGAAAGCAGCTGTTCACCAAACGGTGCGGCACGTGCCACAAGCTGCATGGCGAAGGGGCCGACATCGGTCCTGATTTGACAGGCTACGAACGGACCAATCTTGACTTCATGCTGCTTTCTATCGTTGACCCGAGCGCCGCGATCCGCGAAGAGTACACCAACTACCGCGTTCTGACGGTCGATGGCCGTGTGCTGTCTGGCTTCCTGAAAAACCAGGACGACAAGACGATCACCCTTCAGAACGCGGACAACCCCGCACTGGTCATCCCGCGTGACGAAATCGAAGCCGGTCCCCTGGCGATCGACAAATCGTTGATGCCCGATCGCCTTCTCGAAGACCTAAGCGCTACGCAAATCCGCGATTTATTTGCCTATCTGCAAAGCGCGAAGTGATAGCACGACCTGCCCATGGGCCAGATTGCCTTTCTCGGCAGCAAAAACCGTGATAGCATCGAGAGTGTGAATCTTGACTTGTTCGATTTTCCGGTTTTCTGTATCGTTCGCGCCCGATGGAAGAGCAATTGCGTTATGGCTGAAGCGGCCACCATTTCACCACTTCGTTGGTATCAGCGAATCCTCATGGGAATTGGGGGAAGTATTTTAGCCATACTCCTGGCAACTGCCGCGTGGTTAACCCCGAGTACGCGAGGGATGGGCACGCACCAGCAGTTGGGGCTTCCGCCTTGTACGCTGGTCCAGTTAGCCGGCATGCGATGCCCTTCATGCGGAATGACCACCAGCTGGTCACACCTAATGCATGGCAACGTATGGGGTTCGCTCAAAGCGAATACGGCTGGCTGCCTACTGGGATTCATTGCTCTTTTCCTTGCCCCGTGGATGTTGAGTTCGGCCTGGCTGGGCAGGCTCACCGTCTCGGCTCCCAGCGACGCCGTGCTGATCACGATCACGATTCTGGTCGTCGTCGTCACGCTGGGAGACTGGTTAGTAAGAATCAATTTTTGACCGCTACCGACTTGCATGACGCAAGTCACCTGATCGATCACCACGGATGGACCAAGTCATGAGCCAAGGACGGTACCGACTTTCGCCCCAAATGTTTTCCGGCATTCTACCGTTGGGCCTGATCTGCTTGCTGCTGATCGGCAATAGCGGCTGCGTTGGCCTTCTGGCAGTTTTGCTTCAGAAAGGGGACTACGCACCGGCCAAATTCAAAGGGCTGTCGGAAAAGAAGGTTGCCGTTCTCTGCGTGGCTGGGCCCTCGTTCTACTCCGAGAATTCGACCTCACGCCGTCTCGCCGAGCGAGTCGAGGCCCTGATCCTGGCCCATGGGGACGAAGTGAAGGTCATTCCCCAGCAGAAAATCGATGACTGGAAAGACCGTAGCGGCTGGGACAACATGGATTACCGCGAGGCCGGCAAGGCCTTGAAAGCCGACATGGTCGTCGCCATCGACCTAGCACGCTTCGAGGTTCAACCAAACCCCGGCGTTTACAAGGGCTCGGCCGAATATGTCGTCTCTGTCTACGATATCAATCATGACGGCAAGCTCGTCTTCCAGGACACGCCCAAACCGATCGAGTTTCCCGTCAATGGACTGGGCTCAACCACGCAAAGCGAGCGGGAATTCCGCGATTCGTTCCTTCGCCTGCTCTCGCATCGAATCGCCCGCAACTTCTATAAGTACAACGTTCGAGAAGACTTGATGCTGGACGAGACCTTCGTTGCCAACTAGTCGACGGGCAGCAAGTTGTCCGAATATTTGACCGACCGGGAAACTGCGTCTAACATTTAGTAAAGTCAAATACGGACTTACGTTGCGTCGCATAGACGCCCTTTTCCGAACCCGACCTTTCAACCCATCCAGCCAAGATGCGTTTGCAAATCCTCTCATTAATCGTCGCCTTGTGCGCATTGTCGACCCTCGACCTTTCGATCCTCCAGGCTCAGGCTCCGGCTAAGCCCGGCGTGCGAAGAGAAATTCCACCACCGGAAGCCATCACCGTGACCACCAAAGATGGTGTGATCATTCACGGGACTTACTTTGGCAGCAATCTCGGCAAGAAGGCGATCCCAGTCATCATGCTGCCGGGCTGGGAACGCAGCCAAAAGGACCTGACCGGTCTGGCACTCGCCATGCAGAAAGAAGGGTTGGCGGTGCTCACGGTCGACCTTCGCGGCCATGGCGCCAGCAAGTCGATTCAAGGACCAGGTGGTCAAATCACCGAGATCGACCTGGAACGCATTCGAGCCAACGATTTCGACGCATTTGTTACCCAAGATCTGGAAGCCGTGAAGAGCTACCTGATGCAAGAGAACAACAAGGGCAACCTGAATATCGAGATGCTCACGATCATTGGCTGCGACTTTAGTGCCACTGCAGCGTTGAACTTCGCTGCCCAAGACTGGAGTTGGCCGATTTTGCCCTCGATCAAGCAGGGGCAGGACGTGAAAGGCCTGATCCTTGTTTCGCCCCCGAAGACCTTTAAGGGCTTCAATGCCAATCGTGCACTTCAAACGCCGGTGCTTAAGAATGAGCTGTCGCTCATGATCATCGCCGGAGAAGGAGATCGCACGAGCTTCAGCGACGCCAAGCGTATCTTCAGCACGATTGACAAGATTCGTCAGAAGAACGTGAGCGATGCCAAAGACCGAACCGTCTTCTTCGCCGGCAAACCCAATTCGCTGGAAGGAACCGAACTTCTGGTCGATCCACGCTCGAATTGCCTGAAGGATATTCTGTTCTTCACCAAGGTTCACCTGGCGGAACTACAAGCCAACGATCCTTGGACCGACCGTACGACTCCGCTTCAGTAAGGCATCACATTCTTGCTGAGCCCAAGCCGCCAGGAACCATCTAAGTTCCAGGCGGCGATAACGTCGTCCAAGGCTGGTCTCCACCGCGCACATCGGCAGCGGTGGAAACGGGACGCAGGCGTGTCATCGGCCTGAGCCGCCCATCCACCTCTGGGGCTGCTTCCTCCATCGAAACACTGGGAATCATCAGCGTCACGCCAATCGGCAGTAGATCGGGGGTATCGAGTTGCGAGCGGTTCGCTCGGAAGATTGTATCCGCGAGGAGCGGATCGCCGAGGTATTTCTCGGCGATCGACTCCAGGCTGTCACCATCTCTTACGCGGTGCTCCCGCGTTATCGTCGATCCGCTGTTACTGGCACCATGATTGGGTGGCGCGATGCGGGGTAGGGGAGTGAACTGCTGCTGGACTTGCGTCTCCGGCAGTTCCGGCTTCATGACCTGACGCGTCGTGATCACAGGCGAGGTCATCGTCGGCGGCAGCGGTTTGGCTGAGCCGGGGATCTCGATCGGAACCACTGCATGCGAGGCAGTCTTCGGTGCGTCCATGTCTTCTACGCGAGAAGCCAGCGAGACGGTACCGACTTGATTGATGGGCACGTCCGCCAGAATTGGCCGAGCAGCGACCGGAGTCGCTTGCTGCATGTCCATCGAAAGGGAAGGAATCTGGGCAGGGTTATCAAGCCCCATGCTTTGCCCACCGCGAGGCGTTAGCGTCACGACATCGGGGCGGGATACTTGTTGATCCCAATACTGCTGCGCGGTGAACTGAGGTTCGGCCGCTGTTTGTGATACCGCCGGTTGGGCGGTGGTAACTTCAGGCGGAGCCTGATCCGGAGCCGACCATGCCGACCAATAGGGCATGGCGGAACCTAGGCCAATCACTCCGAGTGCGGCCAAGGTAAGAAATTTGGAATCGCCGTTCATGTTGCGTACCGTCGTCTTGGGGAGTCACGTGTACGCCATCCATTGCATTACTCTTCGAAGACCATCCTGATGCTTCGTTTCATCGACGTATGCTAGCGTCGCTCTCTTCAATTTCCGCAGTCCTCCGGTGCATTTTTCGCTTCACCAGGGTGCGAACGTAAGCGACGCACACGTCAGGCAAACTTTACGCTGGAAGACTTTTCCGACTGCGAAAGACAGACGGAAAATATCAGTTGACTGAAGGTGCCACTGCCAAGCTCGACTCATTGGAAGAATGCTCCATGCGGTTTGCTTCAGGACCCGATCTGAACTTCACCGGAAAGTCGGTGAAAGCCGTAGGGAGTCATCCTTGGAAACCCACACGCGAGGCCAGCCAGCAGTGGCACCTACGCCAATTGAAGAGGAACACTGCTCATAGAATCCCATACGCGATGCTTGCGCTGGCCAGTTCGAGCCCGTGCGTTAGGTTTGGGCGCAAAAAAAGAAGTCGGCATCACTTGATGCCGACTTCGTAAAGTTTGCCGATTAGCGAAGCTGAGGGCTTACCCCCTTTAAGCTTGGACCTTCTTCGAGCCCTTGTCGCGGTTCATCAACCAGATCAGTACCGGGCACGCGATAAAGATCGTGCTGTACGTACCGGCAATCACACCGACGACCAACGAGAACGAGAAGCTATGAATTCCTTCACCACCAATGAAGTAAAGGATGAGCACCACAATCAACGTGGTGAGCGAGGTCAAAAGGGTACGACCCAGCGTCTGGTTGATGCTGATGTTGACCATCTCGCTGGTCAGGTCAGGGCTCTTGCCGCGGACTTCGCGAATACGGTCGAAGATCACGATCGTATCGTTCAGCGAGTAACCGATGATCGTCAAGAAGGCCGCAACCACCGGCAGACTGATCTTGAATTCCGTCACTTGTAGGAACCCAAACACAGGAGCCAACCAGACACTCAGAGCAATAAAGCCCAGCGTGACCAACACGTCGTGCACCAAAGCAACCACCGCGGCGACGCCAAAGGCCACGCTCTGGAAGCGGAACCAGATGTAACCCACGATCCCGATCAGACAGAAACCGATCGCCAGGATCGCCATGGTCTGCATGTCGCCGGCAACCTTGCTGCCAATCTTGCTGGACGAAGGCCAGACTGGCGTTGAATCGAGCTTCTTGCTGACCTGTTCCAGAATCTTGGCCGATTCGTCAGGCGCCGACGAAAGCTTGACCGTCCAAGTCGTTTGGCTGACGCGGCTATCAACCGGCAACGTCTTGCCTTCGTTGTCCAACAGGGCAACTTCCGGGCGAGCGACTCGCAGGCTGTCGGCTGCATCGTTGACCAAAGTACGGACCGTTTCGGCACTGATCCCTTCGTCGAACGACATTTCGGTCTGCGTCTTGAAACGAGGAGTTTCGGCACCTGAGGTCAGCGGACCGAGCGGGCCGGTCGCTGGGGCTTCTTCCGTCGGCGACTCGGGCATCGGCGCATCGGCAACCGGTGCTTCCGTCATCGGTGCGGCAGGCTCTTCAGCTGGCTTGTCTGCCATCGGAGCTTCTTCCATCGGCTTCTCTTCCGCCGCTGGTGCATCCGCTGGCTTTTCTTCTTCCGCTGGCTTTTCGTCGGCGGGCGCTTCTTCAGCCGGTTTTTCGGTTGCCGGAACTTCCTCTTCACCGTTGTCTTGCAGCAGAACGTCTAGTGAAACATGCCACGGCAACATCGCGAACAAGCGGGAAGAAACTGGAGCGATCAACGACTGCATATCCCCTTCGGGAGTCTCAGGCTTTTCTTCCGGAGTTTCCGCAGGAGCGTCCTCCTTGTCTTCTGTCGCTTCCGGTTCCGGAGCCGTCTCCATTGGCTCGGTCGTCGTAGGCGTCGTTTCGGGGGCCTCGACCTTGACTGGCGGCGTGCCCTGGGCCCCTGCGGCAGTTGCTGGTGGGGTGAAGTCCATGTTATGCATCACCAGCAAGCTTTCGCCATTGGGGCCGGTAAAGACCTGCGAGATCCGATCCTGCACGACTTCGACGCCCGCTGGAATCGCGCCAGTGTTGTATCGCAAGGCATCGGTACTGAAGTTCATTCGCAGGTGATCCGCCGTCTGCGTCTTGTCATCGACATTCTTGACAGACATCGCACCTGAATCGGCACCTGTTTCGTCCTGGAACTCAATTCCGTCGCCGTCGGTGTTCTGCAGAACCGCCACGCCCACCTCGGCGGCGGCCAGGCGTTCGATGATTCCGCTCAGGGTTTCCACGCCAGCCAGGTCTACCTCGGCCGAAGCCCCGGTACGGTCAGTGATGACGACCTTGCCTAGTTGACCGTATTCCGCCATCGAAGTATCGACCTTGTAAATACGATCTTCGTAACCTTCCATCGTCACGGCACTCACCGAGAGGTCAGGCAGAACGCCCGTCAGCTTGCTGCGAACTTCCGAGATCGGCATCGGTTCTTCCAGGAAGACCTGAACCGAAGAACCACCGTTGAAGTCGATGTCGAAGATATCCTTGCCACGAACGCCAACGCCGATCATGCCAACCAGAATCACCACCAGCGAAATCATCCCGGCCATTTTCTGCTTGCCGATGAAATCGTAGCCAATGCTGGAGGCCGACGGCATGAACTTGAGCGTCGAGAGGATACGCTTCTTTTCGAGGATATCGAAAATGCCGCGCGAAACGTAAATCGCGGTGAACATACTCATCAAAATACCGACGAACAACGTCACGGCAAAACCACGCACCTGGTCGGTACCGATGCGGTACAACACGGCGGCGGTGATGAGCGTCGTAATATTGGCGTCCACAATGGTCGACATCGCTTTGCCGAAACCATTGGACAGAGCAACTCGAAGCGTTGCCCCGCCGTTAATTTCTTCACGTATACGCTCGTAGATCAGTACGTTCGCGTCGACCGCCATACCGACGGTTAACACCAAACCGGCAATACCAGGCAGCGTCAAGTCAGCCTTGATGGCAATCATGACGGCCAGGATCAATACCAGGTTGAAGACCAGGGCGAAGCAAGCCACCAAACCGGCAACGCGGTAGTAAATGGCCATGAAGACCAACACGGCGATCAACGAAACCGTGATGGCGACCTGCCCCTTGCGGATCGTGTCGTCACCCAGCGTGGCGCTGATTTTCTGCTCGCTGATCGGTTCCTTGCGAAGCACGACCGGAAGCTTACCGCTACGAAGCACCTGCACCAGGTCGGTGACCTCTTGCTGGGTGAAATCGCCGGTGATGATACCGCGATCGGTGATCATCGCGTTGATTCGCGGAGCCGAGATCAGGAAGTTATCCATCACGATCCCAAGCTTACGCGGGATGTTGGGTTCACTCAGGTTCTCTTGCGACAGCCGACCCATGCGGTTGGCACCATCGACGCCAAATTCGAAGGAGACCGCAGGCTTCCCATATTCGTCTCGAGTCACGGCCGACGACGAAAGGTGCTTACCGCCCAGACGAGCTTCCGGGCGTTCGACACGCATCAACACTTCAAACGGAACGCCAGGACCACCGCCACGCACCAGGTGACGTTGGCTGTTGAGGTAGGGCGTCAAGTTGGGATTGGCGAAGTTGGGTTCGCCCACGGCACCGCGGGCATCGTCATCCACGCGAACCCAGCGGCCAATGCGGTTGCCTTCGCGGTCGGTGACGAATGTCACGCCGATCTGGCCTTCGTCTTCGGCACGCGTGATCAGGTAGTCGTGGTCTTGCTTGTTGGCCACGATCATGAAATCGAGCACACCGGCCTTGGTAATGAGTCGCTTGATCGAGTCGAGATCAGCCGATTCGGCCTGCGGCACGATTACTTCCACTTGGTTTTCGCCGTAAGGACGAATCACGACTTCGGAAACACCGGACGGATTGATACGCTTTTGCAGCTGCGTAATCAGCTGAGCAGTACCTTGTTCCAGCTGTTTTTCCGGCGTCATATCGAACGCGGCGTTCTCACTGGTATCCGAAGCGAGCAAATCCAAGCTGGCCTGTTCGTCGACTTCGTAAACCAGAATGACGCCACCTTGCAGGTCGATGCCGAACTTGGGCGGCCAAAGCAGAAAGCAAATCGTGATGCTACAGACCAGGCTGGCAAAAATAATGCCTAGCTTACGGCTCAGTTCCGGCAAGCGAATCGCGGTCGCCAGCCAAAAGCCCAGGATGTACGGCACCACGATCGTGAGGAGAATGATCCCCAGCACGTTGAATGTCTGTGAACTTCCGGGACTCGGCGTTTCAGCTGGTGCGGCATTGACGGTAGGGACCGGTACTTCAGGCGCTGGCGCGTCTTGTGCCATCGCGGTTGAGCCCAGCCACGAACTTCCGCCGGCGTCCAGCCCGAAATCGACGCCGGTCAACAAGGTGACGGTCAGCGTCAGCACGAGCATGACAGCAAAAATCGTGCAACTCTTCTGCATTGCGTGTCTCCAAGCCGTGGGAGCTTCTGCGATCCCAGGCAAGTCGTATAGTGGAATATGGAAAGGGGAATTCGTCCTTGAATCGTCCATTCAAGCCGTGACAGGCGGAAATCAGGATTCGGCGTTATCGCTCGCTTTTCCCTCGCGTGAGAGAACAGTGGCGATCGCTCGCATGCGAACCCGCATCTCTGTGCCCGACTTGTCGTCCAGGCGAAGCACGACCTCTTGTTGGTCTTTCTTCACGCTAACCACGGTGGCGATGATCCCTCCGATCGTCTCCACGCGGTCATTCTTCTTGATCCCTTCCAGCATTTTCTGGGCATCGGAGGCTTTCTTTTGCTCCGGCCGGATCAACATGAAGTAACCCAACACCAGAATGGCCACGATGGGCAACCAGGTCAGAGGATTCGCGAAACCGCCTTCTTGCGCTAAGATGTGAACCGGCATAGCCGTCAAATCAAACATTTCCGCCGACGCTTCCTACCACTTGCCTGGCTCCCTGATAGCATTCCGCTGCCCCAGTTGTCGCCGCATTCCCCAAAGGGGCGCTGCCACACCTGAAATAGGTCAGAATCACCGAGAGAATGGACTTACTTCTGTACCGTCAGCAAAGTGACAGCACATTGAAACCGCTCATGATAAGAGTTTCGTTCTATACCGGCAATAGCGGCCAATCCGCCCAAAAACGGTAAAAGGTGGCCCTGTAGACCACCTTTTACCCTCCGCTTTCCTACCGGCTGACGACAGGAATTACCCAAATCACCCTGTCGAACCTATTTTTGACTCAAATCGACCGCGACCAGTTCTTTGTCGTTGCGGAAAAAGCCCGTTTGATTGGCATAAGCAGGGTGTGTCCAGACAACCTGGCGACCGAACGCTTCGCTTGTGGGATCAATCACATGGAAACGCCCGAGCGACTCGAAACCGCTTTTGGTCATTTTGGCAACCAGCAAATCCCCCACTTCACTGAAAAGAAGGTATCGATCACTCTCCCCGAGCCGGGTCACAAAAGCGGTGCCATGCTTAATAAACCGAGTTTCGTCCGGCACCGTCGCCTTGAAGGTCGTCCATAGACGCTCTCCGTTCTCAGCATCGACGGCGATCAGGCTACCGACGTTACAGTCGCTTCCATAGACCACTCCATCCACAAAAACAGGGGTCGAGGTGCCACTGTAGACCGAAGTCTTCGGCTCGCCATGCCAGAGCACTTTCGCCCCTGGCTCGCTCTGGTTTAGCTCAATCATGACCGATTGGTTACCAATTCCGCTGGCATACATGCGGTTTCCGTCGACCATGGGGCGAGCTACCGACATCTCGTACGCAGGCTCGATCGGGACTTCCCAGTACGTCTCGCCTGACTTCGGATTGAGCGAAGCCACCCCTTCCGGGTGATAGATGATCAGTTGCCGCTTGCCAGCTGCTTCAATGATCGATGGCGGAGCATAGCCCATCTTCGTGTCGAGTGCCTTCCACTGCACCTCGCCGGTTCGCTTGTTGAGGGCAACGACGCCTTGCCCCTCGCCACCTACCATGACGTAAAGAAGGTCACCATCTACCAGCGGATGTCCGGCGCACCCCCAGATTGGGATCTCTGCTCCAAAGTCATCTACCAGGCTCCGGCGCCAGGCCAACTCGCCCGTTTCGACCTGCAGGCAGATCAAATCTCCTTCGGCCCCCATCCAATACAACAGCTCACCATCGACGGTCGGCGTGCATCGCGGTCCCACGGCGTAGCTAATGGAATAGGGACGATTGTAGGCATATTCCCACAACGGCTTGCCCGTCTTGGCGTCGAACGCGAGCACGCGTTCTTTCCCTTGGCGATCTTGCCGAGCACCAGGGTTATTCGAGATCTCGTTCGACTCGGAAAGGTAGTCGGTCACGAAAACTCGACCATCAGCAACCGCTGGGCCGGCATAACCACCGGAAATTGGAACGCGCCACTTCACCTTCAACCCCTCTTCGGGAATGGAACTGATGACGCCTGACTCACGATACACATCGTCACGGTGCGGCCCCATCCATTGGGGCCAGTCGTCGGCCAGAACAGACTGCCAGGCGAAGAGGACACAAAACGTAACAGCCAGCAGAGCTCGACCAGTAGTGCCAATGAGATGCATCAAAATTTCCTTCCGGATCGGCGCGCAAATAAAGAGTACGACGTAGCTCTTGGACGCCAAAGCATGCGGTGAGGATTCGCAATCTTCGTGAAGAATCTGAGAAAGACTTAGCCGCCTGACGACCAACCGGCCATCTTCTGTTCGTAGTACGCCTCGAAGCGGTCTTCCTCGATCGCCTGGCGTGCCTCACGCATCAATCGCTGGTAGTACGCCACATTATGCAGAGACAAGAGAATCGGCCCCAGCATCTCTTTGGCCATGAACAAATGCCGAAAATAGGCCCGGCTCAGCCCAGCAACCTGCGGCACGCTCTTGGGATCCAACGGTGTTGAGTCTCGCTGATACTTGGCATTGCGCACACGAACCGTTCCTTCATCGGTGAAAGCCAATGCGTTACGCCCGTTTCGCGTGGGCATCACGCAGTCGAACAGATCGACCCCGCGGCGAATTCCCTCTAGCAGATCTTCCGGCCGGCCAACTCCCATCAAGTATCGCGGCTTATTGGTCGGCAGGGCAGGGCAGGTCGCATCGAGTATGCGGTACATCTCCGGTGGCGGCTCACCAACGCTCAACCCGCCGATCGCATAGCCGGGGAATTCCAATTCGGTAAGACGCTGGGCACATTCCACGCGCAGGCCTTCATCGAGCCCTCCCTGCACGATGGCAAACTGGGCCTGATCTTTCCGCGTTGCGGCATCCTGACATCGCTTGGCCCAGCGAATCGAGCGGTTCATTGCTTCGCGAATCACCTTCGTTTCGTTGGGTAACTCGACCACATGATCAAGCACCATCGCAATATCGCTGCCCAAGTTCTCCTGGATCTCGATACTACGTTCCGGTGAGAGATGAATCTTGCGGCCATCGATGTGCGACTGAAAGATGGCCTCCTTCTCGGTGACCTTCCGCATCTGGGCGAGACTGAAGATCTGAAAGCCGCCGCTGTCAGTCAGAATGGGGCCGTGCCAGCCCATGAACTTATGCAGGCCACCTAGCTCGGCCACGATGTCGTCGCCTGGCCGCAGCGAGAGGTGATACGTGTTGCCCAAGATCATCTCGGCACCCGTCTGATGCACCAAGCCGATTTCGAGGCCTTTAACCGTTCCCTGCGTTCCCACCGGCATGAAAGCAGGCGTTTGCACGACGCCGTGCGGCGTCACGAATTCACCGCGACGCGCCTTCGACGTGACGTCTACGTGCTTCAGTTTGTACTGAAACCAATCGACTTCCGCGGGACGTTCCAACGCAGATTGATCCAAAGTGTCTCGAAGCTCCATGAAAAAACCCACGCGGCTATCCGCATGGGTTTGAGTTTTAGGCCACTGGCCGCACAGCGAATTATTAGTCGCCGCGAAGCTTCAGATTGTAAGAAGTCAGCTTCTCGCGAACTTCGTTCAAGCTGGTCACGCCAAAGTTCTTGCATTCGAGAAGTTCGTCGCCGGTGCGTCGAACCAGTTCGCCAATGGTGGAAATGCCCAAGCGAACCATGCACTTGCGAGCACGAACCGACAGACTGAGTTCGGCGATCGGACGATCCAGCAGTGCCTGTTCGTCCGGCGAGAGCCCCGAAGTGTCGTAGCTGACCTCTGGCGTCGATGGCTTTTCGTTCGACATCTGGCCCAGTTCCAGGCCCTTGGAACGCAGCATGTCGCGAATTTCGATCAGCGAAGTTTCGCCAAAGTTCTTACTGGCCAGAAGCTCTTGCTCGGAGCAGCGGCACAGGTCGCCCAGGGTCATGATGCCCATCTTCTGCAGGCAGTTCCGGCTGCGTACCGACAATTCGAAGTCGGTAACCGGAATGCTGAGGACCTGCGACATGCGGTCGCGTTTCTTTTGCTCTTCTTCGTCGTAGTACATGTCGCCCGATGCCTGGGCATCCTTCATGTACATGCGAGCCCGCTTCTCGGTCGGGTAGGAATCGAGAACCCGTTGGTAGCAGTGGGTTGCCCGATCGTATTCGCCACGATCTTCGTGCAGCAGGCCAAGGTTCAGCAGAGCACCGACGTGGGTTGGAAAAACGGCGGCAGCATTCTGGTAAAGCTGCAAAGCCATCGCGTCGTTGCCGCGACGGTCGTTTTCCAGTGCCAGGCCGAACAGAGCCCCAGCATGACCGGGATCAGCTTCGACGGCTCGCTCGTAAAGAGCAACCACTTCGGCTGGATTACCACCCAGCGAAGCGATGGTGGCACCACGCTGATACAGGTAATTGGCGGTCGATTCGACGGGACCGAACATGTTGTCCAGCATCTGGAGGGCTTGCTCGGAATCCCCCTTGGTGCGAAGCGCTTCGATGATGCCCAACTGGCAATCGTCTTTGTTATAGCCAGCGGTCTGAGCCGACTGGAATGCTTCGATCGCCTTGTCGAAGTTCTGCATGCAGAAATAGCTGCGACCCAGGTAGTAATGGGCCAAGGCTCCACCGTCGGCGGCCGAAAGCGTTTGCACGGCGCCGTTGTAGTTACCCATGATGAACTGGCAAACGCCCAAACGGACATTGGTGGCCGGCGAACGTTCTTCCGACTGGCCTTCCAGTTCGGAGACGCTGTCGCGAAGCGTCGAAAATGCGTTGTAATCGCGTCCTACGGTTCGCAGGATTTGACGAATTTCCTCCGGACCGAAGGACGAATTCGTGAGGACAACGCTCTTAAGGTCGAAATCGATTCCTTGAATCATCAACGGGGCTCCAAACGTTTTTGTCGTGGCCCAAGTGCGAAAGCTCGGGGGAGATAACTGGGCAGTGCGATTCCCCGCTTTTTCTTAACCAAGTTAGGACCGGTCCCTACAGGAAGCGAGTCGATATACCCATCCGCATTTGGGAAACAAGAAGAGCCAGCGACGAGAGTCGAACTCGTAACCCCAGCATTACGAATGCTGTGCTCTGCCAATTGAAGCTACGCTGGCTTACTCGCGAGTCGCGAATCAAAACGCTCCAAGATACTGAAGGTCGCTGATTGCGTCAACTTACCCTAGCCGTTGATTTTAGAAACTAAGACAAGGTTTGGCCCGCCGCTGATCTCAAAGATGAGTCTGGGACGCGGAAGTTCGCGAGAAAACAGGCTAAACCAAAGAAGAGTCGCCACTTAGGCAAGAAACGCTGGCCAAGAAAAAATCGAGGGACCGCTGTCGTACCAACCCGCGTTGGAGAAGCTGAATCGTCAGGGGCAAGGCAAACCATCCAGCTTAAGTTCGACAGCGGCCCCACGGGCCAGCTTACCGACTCCTCCGAGGAGCCGATGACGCCTTTACATGCAATAAACGAACCAAACCGGCGATAAAATCGAAAACTATTCCAAACTTGCTTGCACGTCGAACTTTAGGGAATCTCGTCCACTAGAGACATAAATGACGACATATGGGTATTTTGCAGATGTGACTCAAGATGCCACAAAGAAATAATACACACCCCTATATTTGGCTGTTTTTAACAGATTTTTTTCTGACTTGGCGCCTGATATCGAGACTGATCACCGCAAATCCTTTCTAAAAAAAGACTTGCATCGTCATCTCGATATTTCATATTGAGACACGAAACGATCGGGCCTGCGCAGCAAGTTGAAAACGTCTCAATATGAAATGGATTGGTCTATGCCTTCGTTTTTGTTGGGTGGATCGATAGGATGAGGGAATCCTTACTTCGGAAATCTCCACAAGTGATGCAACTGTGACCTTTACGGAAATTCACCAAGCCACTTCCACGGATACGGCCTGGCTCTTCATCAATCGAATTGCAGGAGGCTACGACAAGCCCCAAAGCCATGCGCGTCTGCGCGAGTTGTTGAAGGACCTGGGGCTGAACACCATCGAGATAAACTCTCCTCAGCAATTAGCCTGCCAATGGGAAGACGATGCAACGCCGCGCCCCGATTTCATTGTTTCTGTCGGGGGGGATGGAACGGCGGCAATGATCGCAGGCCAAACGGGCGGAACCGTTCCGATCGCCATTTACCCGGCGGGAACCGAGAACATCCTCGCGAAATACCTGCGAATCCCCACTGATATTGGGGCCTTTGCAAAGATGTTGTCGAAACGGGTCGTTCGGCGCCTGGATGCAGGGCAACTGGGTGACCGCACCTTCCTACTGATGCTCTCGGCCGGGTTTGAAGCCGAAGTCGTCCACAGGGTTCATGGACAACGTGAAGGTCATCTCACCAAGTTTCATTATGTCCGACCAACCTTTGAGATGCTCGCCAAGTACCCGTATCCGACGTTGGAACTCGATATCGAGTTGGCCGATGGCAGTCGGACGCAAACCGAAGGTTACTGGGTATTTGCCTTCAACGTGCCACGCTATGCACTCGGCCTGGAAATGACGCCTGATGCAGTCCCGGATGATGGCCTGCTCGACATCTGCGTGCTGACGCAGAAGGGTTTCGGGGCAACCGCAAGCTACATCACCTCACTTGTTTCCGGGACCATCGCCCGTCGTAGTGACGTGAAACGGTTCCAAGCTCGCTCGGCCGAAATCCGTTGCCCATCCGGTCCCGTCCCTCTGCAAACCGATGGCGATCCGGCTGGTTTTACCGATGTCCGTCTCTCAGTCCTTCCGAACTATCTGCCGCTGATAGTTCCTCCGAAGCGATCAAAGTAAATCACCCGGTTCGATACGTGAGCGAACAGGGCGGATGGGAATTTGGCGAAACTCGTGGCAAAATACGCTTAACCAAGATCTCGCCCTAAGTCTTTGCGAATAATTAACCTGAGACGCCCTGGGAGAATCTTCGGCGGGAAAATAGGATGGATGATTCCCCACAAGTCACGAGATAGCCCTTGAACGCTTCGGCCCCAAATTCATCGACGTTTGCCCTCAACTCCGAAGGGCGATTGCTACTGATCGCAGGCCCCTGCGTGCTCGAGTCGCGCGAGTTGTCGTTCCAAATCGCCGAGCACTTGTGCGACCTGACCCAGCGGCTGCCGATTCAGTTGGTCTTTAAGGCATCGTTCGACAAAGCGAACCGTACCAGCATTCATTCGTACAGAGGATTAGGGCTGGAAGAAGGTCTTAAGCTGTTAGAAGCTGTTCGTAGTAAATTCCAGGTTCCGGTCACGACTGATCTCCACGAATCTTATCAGGCCGCTCCTGTGGGCCAGGTTTGCGACATCCTTCAGATCCCAGCCTTTCTCGCACGGCAAACCGACTTGCTGGTTGCCGCGGCACAGACCGGAAAATCGGTCAACGTGAAGAAGGGGCAGTTCATGGCCCCCTGGGATATGAAACACGTTGTCGAGAAGCTCAAAGAAGCAGGTGCCCGAGAAACTTTTTTGACCGAACGTGGAACGTTCTTTGGATATGGGCGACTGGTCAACGATATGCGAAGCTTGATCGAGATGCGATCGCTCGGCGTACCAGTCGTCTTCGATGCCACGCACAGCGTCCAGGAACCAGGCGGGCTGGGTAGCCAAACGGGCGGAAACCGGGCGATGGTGTTTCCTCTTGCCAAGGCTGCCGCGGCGGTTGGAATCGACGGACTGTTCCTGGAAACCCATCCCGATCCTGACAAGTCGCCCAGCGACGGTCCTAACATGGTTCCGCTTGCGGAATTGGAAAACTTCCTTCAGCGCATTTTGGCCGTCCGCGCAGCGGCCCAAGGTTAATCAATCCTCATGATCCGCACGCATCGCACCTCTGTCCTTTTCCTCTTGCTCCTCGTTTTCGTGCTCGGATGCGGTGGCAGGAAGATTCGCCCTCAGGTCGACGACACCAAAGCGACTGTCTCGACCGACGGCGGCAGCTCCAAGCAGTTCGTCGATCAAGCGATGACCTATCTGCGCGACTTGGATCGTTATCCGGCCGGCAAAGTCAAAGTCGAAGTGCTCGAGCGGATGAACCGCTGGCTGATGTCGCAGAAGCTTGATCCTCGCTGGCAACCTGATCCGATGGTGACTGAACTTCCCGCTGAGATTCAAAGCTTGCCGGGTCTTCAGAACCTGCCCAATCGAGGGTTCCTCGATCATCCCGAGTCATTCGCCGCGGTCACGTTTCGTGGCAGCGAGTTTGACTTTCTGGTCGGCAACTATTGGGCCAAGACCATTTCCGACTGGGTCAAAGAAAATCAGACGCCACCGTCCGACATGCAGGCTTTCCTCGACGCACAAACGAATCAAACGCTGGACGATAGCCAGGTGAATGACCTCGGTCTGGCTTACCTGCTTTTCGATTGGACCGTTCGGCACATCCATCCAGTTCGCCCCAATGAACTGGAAGAAGGTCAGTTCGCACCGGGAACAAGTCGCGATACCTGGAACGCATTGCAGTTGAACGAAGGTGACCCACTGGAGCGAGCCCGCGTCTTCATTCAATTGTGTCGCCAACAAGGGCTGGATGCAGTCGTCGTCAAGTTCGGCGAGGGAGAGAATGAACCCCAGGTCGTCGGCGTCGCGATCGGCCAGGAGTTGTTCCTCTTCGACATGGCCTATGCACTGCCCATCGCGGAGAAAGATGGTAAGGGTATTCAACGCTTGTCACGCCTGGTCGAACACCCGGAAGACCTGCAGGCGATGGCGTCTAAAAACTACAAGTACCCGGCAACGGCCGAGGACCTTAAGAAGGTGACGCTTTTAATCGAAGCCCCGTCGACCGCCCTTACCCAGGCAACGCAGTTGCTGGAAGGGGTTCTCTCAGGCGATTCGACGATGAAGGTTCACGTCAAACCATCTTCCTTGAAGGATCGCCTGTCGAGCTTCCAAGGCGTTACCGATATTCAGCTCTGGACGGTCCCTTTCGAAGCCGAAACGGCCATTACCAAGCGACTATCTGATCCCACGCTGAAAGCACTTTTCCAGGTCGAACGCTGGATCTACGACACGATGACCCCCTTTGCAATCGCGCGGACGCTTCAGCTGATGTGCAAGTTCGATGACCAGTCGCAGCAAAAGGGGGCCCGGTCGATGTTCATGGAAACGCGTGTGATGGAACGCCAATTCCGCATCGCCAATCCTCGCGAGCAGCTTGAAATGCTGGCAGTTGGCGGTATGGACTTGCCGGATGATCCCAAGGTGCAGCAGTTCTTCCTCGACCGTGTCCGAAAGAACGTCTTGTTATGGCGTGAACTGGCTAGTTTCAATCTCGGTGTAATCGCGCTGGGCGATGGGCAATATGAATCAGCCATCTACTTCTTTGAAGATGGAACGCTCAAAGAGTTTCCCACCACGCGATTCAAATCGGCGGCGTTCTACGGCATTGCTCGCAGTGCGGAAGCGATCGCGCGGCAAGACGAAAACAAAGAGATGGCTCAGAAGGCGTTTGATTTCTACACCGATGACGATGACGTGCTTTCGCCTTATCGCCGCGGCAATGCCCTGCGGGCCGAGCGTTTGCCTCTTCTGGAATCGAAAGAGGAGACCGCGCAGCAGCAGTCGGCGGAAGATTCCGAAGTGAAGGAATCGCCCAAGGAGGCCGAAGACAAAGAAGCAAGCCCGTCGGAGCCGTCTTCTCCCGAGGCTGAAACGACTACGGAAAGCTAAATCTCGAATGTGCTTACCACGCGAATTTTCGCTCGGTAATTCGCTCGTAGGCTTCGATATACTTGGCCCGAGTTTTCTCGACGACTTCCTGCGGGAGCGTTGGCGGCTCGCTGTTTTTATCCCAGCTACTTGCTTCCAGCCAATCGCGGACGAACTGTTTGTCGAACGACGGCGGGCTCATGCCAACGGCGTACTCATTTTGCGGCCAGAACCGGGAACTATCCGGCGTAAGCACTTCGTCAATCAGTAGCACCTCTCCGTTGACGACGCCCCATTCAAACTTAGTGTCGGCAATGATGATGCCATGCTCAAGTGCCCGCTGGGCACCCGCCTGGTAGACGGCGATGCTCTTCTCACGAAGCAGATTCGCCATGTCGGGGCCGACGATTTCCACCATCCGCTCGAACGAGATATTCTCGTCATGCCCCGATTCGGCCTTGGTAGCCGGCGTGAAAATGGGCTCCGGCAGCTTGGCGGCTTGCGGCAACCCTTCCGGCAGGGGAATATCGCAGACCGTTTGACTGCGTTGATATTCCTTCCAACCAGATCCGGCCAGGTAGCCGCGCACGACGCATTCGATCGGGATCACTTCCGTCTTCCGCGCCAAAGTCGCGCGCCCATCCAGCTCGCTGAGATCAACATCGCCATCCAGTTTCATTTGCTGAACGTCGGTTGAAATCAGGTGATTGGGGATATCAAGCGTCTCGAACCAGAATTGGCTCATCTGCGTCAACACCCGCCCCTTATCCGGAATAAGCGAAGGAAGAATATAATCGAAGGCACTAATTCGGTCGGATGCAACCAACAATACCTGCTCGCCCAGATCGTAGACGTCGCGAACTTTGCCCTGTCGAACCGGATAGTTAAGACCCATGTTTTTCCGATGTGAGTCGTTTGAGGGGGATATACTGGGGATTCCGAGCCAAATGATCGATTCAGTCGCATTGGCCACTTTAACCGGCATTTTGCCACAGCCAGCGCGTGTGAAACAGACCTAGCAAACTCGATTACCCGCAGAGTTGCTCCAGGCGACATACCCCACGAGATGGACATTTTCGTGGTTCATCCCAGCATGGCCGACGATTAGAATTGAAAGAGCGTGCTATCACGCGGGGAGAGCAGCATGATTGGCATTCTCGATTAAACCCCATGTACGAGAGCGAGCCGGGTTTTGCCCAAACTAACGTTTCGAATTCCTAACGAACTGAACATCTCGGACGAAGACTGCCGCGTGATCCATGTGGTTGGCTGTGATCGATTGGTCCGTGCTACGTCCGTCAAACGATCCGAAGACCGTCTCGTCCTTGATGTGTTGGAAACCGACGGGGTAAAGGTCAAGGTACCGTATCGAAACGAACGACGATCCTCTCAGATCTTGTCGACCTGTGCCCTTCGCGTCGACAACAAAACTTCCTATAGCTTGTTGCTGGAACTTGCCCGTGGTTCGCTCTTCCGCTTTCGCACGCTTACCAATGCTTGCCTCGATGCGGAACTCGACCTGTTGGATGTGACCAAAAAGCTTCTGCAGGATGCGACCAACTATTTTGCCCGGGCTGCGGTAACGAAAGAGGATCCTGCCGAGTCAGACGCAATGGCGGTGAAGAGCCTGACGTACTCGCTGAAAGGCCTATCTCACCTGGAACACGTCTATGCGACGGCTTCGTTTCATGCGATCTCGAATCAGTCCCATGAACGGGCCTTCCTGCGCGGCATTGCCCTGACGGAACCGTTGTCGGCCGAGATCAAACCACTGCTGACCGATTCGCTGAATACGATTCTCGTCGAGCCCAACTGGAAGCAGTGCGAACCAGAGGTCGGGCATCATGAATGGGAGGAAGTGGACGCCACATTGGATGCCGTTCGCGAACAAGGGCACGCGACGGTGCTTGGACCGATGTTTTGTCTCGATCGATTCGCTACCCCTGACTGGCTCTACCTGTGGGAAAACGACTTCGAGGAAGTACTCAGTGCCGTATCGAAGTACACCCAGGCACTCATTCAGCACTATCGCAATCGAGTCGATCTTTGGTACTGCGCGGCAGGCCTCAATGCCCAGACTTCGCTCGATTTAAAAGAAGAGCAGCGACTTCAGTTGCTGCTGCATATCATTCAAACGATTCGTACTACCGGCCTGCGTGCTCCACTGCTTGTGAGTTTCGCCAAACCATGGGGCGAATACATGACCAGCCGCGATCGCGAATTGGCTCCGATTCATTTCGCGGAAGAGTTAGTCCGGGCCCGCGTTGGAATCACGGGGATAGGTCTGGAACTGAACTTCGGTGAGTTGTCTCCGGCAACGTACTTCCGAGGTTTCTTCGACGTGGTCGATTTGCTCGATTACTGGAGCCTGTTGGGCGTGCCGCTGTTTGTGACGCTGTCGGCTCCCAGTTCGTGGCGTCCTGACGAGGGCGCACTGTACGGTGCCCATCGCGAGAAAGAACCGCAAGAGCGAATCAGCCGGCGTACTCAGCGCGAATTGGTCGAGCATGTTTTGCCCGCGCTTTTAACGCATCCGCAAGTGCAAGGCGTCTTCTGGAGCCAGGTCTCCGACACGCAGCCCCACCGCTTTCCGCACGCGGGACTGCTCGATCCGCGCGGACGTCCTAAATCCGCTGTGACCAAGATGACCGAATTGATCCGAACCTACTTCCCAGAAAATATTTAGAAAAGGTTAAGAGGCACGTTTTTTCGGAAGCCCGCAGCCCCTACAATTAGGGTCTCGGCTTTCCCGCCACGAGATTTTGCTTTTGACGCTTAGGAGTTTTTTCACCATGTCAGTTTTGAAGTGGATGTGCTCGGCCAGTTTGGTCATGGGCTTAATGGTATTCTCGATTGGTTGCAGCTCGAAGACAGCTGAACCACCCGTCGAAAACACCTCAGAACCAGAGATTTCGATGCCCGCCGAAGGAGAAGCTCCGGCTGAAGAAGCTGCTCCCGCGGCCGAAGAAAAGCCAGATGCGGCTGCCGAAGAAGAAAAGCCCGCTGAGGAATAAGCGGCACGGTCTGACTCGCAGAAATTCAAAGGCACCCAGTTGTTGCTGGGTGCTTTTTCATGCGCGAATCGAGAATAACTCTCTCAAAACTTGATTCCCTTTGCCTCATTATTCAAACTAGAATTTCTTACCCATCCCCCCAAAACAATCCATGACAGAATAGTCCTGGGCGGCGTCTCTTAGACCGTTAGACGCCCAGTCCAAGGTTCGTCGGTCGGAGTTACCATCATGTCGTTGTATCGTGCTTTGTTTTCCCTGCTGATCATTACCTCGTTGCTTGCTGGTCCGGCAATCGGCCTAGAGCCATCTGCCAATAAGGACGACGAGCGCATCGAGAAGCAAGAGAAAGAGAAGAAGGAATCTCCCAAACACGACTCGAAAGAGCAAGGCAAGAAGAAGCACGACGAACACAAAAAGCACGAGAAAGATCACAAGGACGGCGACAAGGACAAGCCTGAAGCTTCCGACAAAAAGAAGCCGGAGAAGAAGGACGACCAATCAGGCGACAAGTCGAAAAAGGATGCTCCTAAAAAGGAAATGAAACGGGAGCCAAAGCTAGAAGAATCTAAGAAGGAAGAGAAACCCAAGCCTTCGAAGGATGATGCCAAAGATCAAGTTGAGAAGAAGGACTCCGACGACAAACCGGCCAAGGGTGCCCCGAAGAAGGAAATGAAGCCTGAGGCTAAGAAGGAAGAGCCGAAGAAGAACGAACCAACTCCGGCCAAGAGGCCTGCTCCCGAGCCAAAAATGGAAGAGGGAGAAGGCAAGAAGATGGAATCGAAGCTCGAGCCGAAATCGGAAGACAAGCCTGAAGAGATTCCGCCCCCGAAAGAAGCTCCCAAGCCAGAGCCGAAGCCGCAGCCTAAGCCCAATCCGCAGAAGTTCGCGGTCACCGACCTATCTCAGGTCGATGAGGACTTCGCCTACCAAGGGGAATATTATGGCAAACTACGATTGCCGGGCGGGATCCTCGAAGCGACGGGCATCCAAGTCATCGCCCGCGGCGATGGTAACTTTGTCGGTCGTCAGTTGCGGGGTGGGTTGCCGGGCAATGGCTGGAGAAACGATCAATTGATCGATCTGAGCGGTAAGCGAGATGGCGACCAACTGGTTCTCAGCCAAGGGAACTACCAGGTCCATATCACCGGTAAGAAAGCGACGGTGATCAACTCGGCAGGCGATATCCTGGGCATTCTGACCAAGGTCAGCCGCCGCAGCGAGTTGCTGGGACTCAAGCCAAGTTCTCGGGCAACGATTCTGTTTGATGGTACCTCCGCCGATGGTTTCGTTGATGCTAAGGTCAACGAGAAAGGGGAACTGCAAATCGGAACGACCACAAAAGATCCTGTCCAGGATTTTCGTCTTCACCTTGAGTTCCGCCTGCCATACATGCCGTATGCGACCGGTCAGGCTCGCTCCAACAGCGGACTTTATATTCAGGAACGCTACGAAGTCCAGATTCTCGACTCGTTTGGCCTTCCAGGAGAGTTCAATGAATGTGGAGCCCTCTATCGCACCAAGAGCCCTGACGTCAATATGTGCTTTCCCCCGCTGACCTGGCAGACCTACGACGTCTACTTCACGGCCGCACGTTTCGACGATGAAGGGAAAAAGATTTCACCGGCTCGCATCACGGTGCAGCACAACGGCATCTTGGTTCAGGACAACTACGTGATCCCCAACAAGACCGGTGCCGGTAAGCCGGAAGGGGCCGAGCCGCGCCCGATAAAACTGCAAGACCACGGCAACCCAGTCGTCTTCCGCAACGTCTGGATCGAATACCTTGGTGGCCCCGTGGTGAACAGCCAGGCCGAAGCCATCGATACGCCTGAGCAGAACTAGCCGCTAAAGCGGTTCTGATCACAAGAAAGGTCTCAGCAACAATCCTCCTTGAAAGTGATTTGCTTTCGAGGGGGATTTGCTTTCGGCTACCCTTTGCGCTGGATTGTCACCATGCACATATCGTCGAATTGAGGGCTGTCCCCCATGAATTTCCGGCAGTCGTCGATGATCGCCGTGCTGCAGACTTCGACGTCGTCGGTCTTCTGGGAAACGCACTGAAGCATGCGTTCCATCCCGTATTGATCGCCATCAGCGTTCATCGCTTCGTTGATGCCGTCGGTATAGATGAAGAGCATCTCGCCCGGTTCGAGCATGAACTGGGCAATGTCGTAATCCATGTCTTCCATGATTCCCAGCGGCAGGCCGATCTCTTCCTCGGCAATCATCGAGCACGTGCCGTCCGGTTTCCGCAGAATAGGTGGATTGTGACCCGCGTTGATGAGCGTTACCTGGTGCGTTTCCGGATGCAGAATCGCTATGGCCAGCGTGACGAATTTATCGGCCGGGGTATAAGCCGCAAAGTTGTTATTCAGGTGAAATGCAGCTTGCTGAAGATCGGCCATCGACGCCAGGCAATACCGAGCTTCGGCCGACAATTTGGCCATCATCAACGAAGCCGCGATCCCGTGCCCCACGACGTCCCCGACGAGGATCGCCGTACCGCCGTCGGGTAGCGAAATGTAGTCGTAATAGTCACCGCCAACCGAATTCGCGGCCAGATAGTAGTGATAGAAGTTGTAGCCAGGCACCGAAGGCTGTTCCGACGGCAGAAAACCAATCTGAACCTGCTTGGCCGTGTGCAGGTCGCGTTCGAAGGCGATCTGCCGAATGGCCTGATCGTGCAATTGGGCTCGTTCGATGGCCGCCGCGGCCTGCATCCCAACGCTGACGGCGACTTCCAGGTCTTCCTTCTGGAATCGTTTTCGTTGATCGAGCGTATCGATCTGGATCACGCCGATCACTTCATCATCGGCATTCACTAGCGGAGCGCACATGATCGACCGAATCTTGAAATCGGTGATGCTCTGGCTCATCTCAAAGCGTGAGTCTGCGGCCGCGTCGGCCGAGAGGACCGCTTCGCGCGTCTGCATGACGTGCTTGACGATGGTACGGCTGATTCGGATTTCCTCTTCGTCACTTTCCTTTCGAGCCTTGGTCCAGCGGGGGACCATATTGCCCGAGCCATCCGGCAGGATGATGAAGCCGCGATCGGCTTGCAGGAAGATATGGAACAAGCCCTCAAGAACTTTTGGCAGCACCTCGTCTAGTGAGAGGGTCCCCGTTAGTCCGCGCGTGATCTCCAGCAGCGCGTTCAGCTTTACTTCGGGACTTGCCGTCAGGTGAATGGAACCGGTCTGCGACGAAACCTCGAACTTCGACATGATCGTGGAGGTCGCCCCGTCATCGTCCACCATGACGGCACCGAACGCGCCAGGGCCATCGGCCTTGAGGCCAACCGTTTCAGTCGGGGCCGGTTTGACCCCTTCCTGCCTGAAATCGAACGAGATGTCGCAGACGCGGATGGTATCGCCATGCTGCAACTTGTGGGGCGTGGCGATTTGCTCATCGTTAACGAAGGTCCCGTTTCGACTTTTCAGGTCCTCGATGATGTATCCGCTATCTTTGTGCGTAATTTTTGCGTGGTACCGACTTACGGCACCTACTTCGACGACGATATCGCACTCGGGATGACGACCGAGGGTAAATTCCTCGCCAGCGAGGAATATTTTCTTACCGGAATCTGGACCATTCAGAGCGACGAGGTAGCTGGACATGCCTTGCGATGATCTCCCGCCAGTGTTGTCGGGTCCCAATTGCTGGGACACCATCTCGGAAAAGGGTTGAGGGAAACGGTCTTATCGTCCGAAAACTTAAGAATCGTTTCAAAGGGGTGCAGGCAGTAGTCTACCAATTAAGGCAGGCCTCTACTATAGTTCGCTGCCTGAATCCCTTGACGCCAGACGACTTAGGCCATACCCTTAATCGCTGCAAAATTATTGGGGAATAGTGTAACGGTAGCACGACAGATTCTGACTCTGTTAGTCTAGGTTCAAATCCTAGTTCCCCAGCTTTGTTGGCTCGCACGATTGGCGAGCTAATTTTTCGCGCGGAATTGAGTTCCGCACCGCTGATCCCCTCAAACCCCCTGCGTGCTTCCATGGAGCCTACCCCTCATAACGGCCCTCCAGAGGCCGCAAATTCGACCCCGTCGCAGCCCAACCCGGTCGCCTTCTTGCGGCTGTTTCTGTACTGCCTGGTCGCCGCTTTCTGTGGGGCCTGGGTTATCAGTTATTGGACCACCTCCAGTGACAAGCCCTCGCTCAATCCCAATGCCGAACCTCGGACGATTACCCCCCGAGGGGATTTGGCCGACGACGAGAAGTCGACGATCAAATTATTCGAGAAATCTGCCAACTCGGTTGTTTTCATCACGACCTCGCAGCAGGTTCGGATGTATGGAAGTGCGAAAATCTCGGAGATGGCGACCGGGCAGGGAAGTGGGTTCGTCTGGGACGAACAGGGGCATATCGTCACCAACTACCACGTCGTCAAGTCAATCGCCAACGGCTCGGGCACGGCTCGTGTCACCTTCGCCGACGCTTCGACCTATGTGGCCACGATTGTTGGCTCGTCTCCCGAACATGACCTGGCGGTCCTCCAGGTAACTAACTTCCAAGGAGATGCCTTTGAGCCGATCGAGGTCGGGGAGTCCGCCAATCTTCAAGTTGGCCAAAAGGTATTTGCGATCGGAAACCCATTCGGTTTCGACCATACCCTGACCACTGGTGTCATCAGCGGCCTGGGACGATCGATCGAAGCGGAAGATGGGCGGCAGATAGACGACCTGATCCAAACCGACGCGGCCATCAATCCTGGCAACAGTGGCGGGCCACTATTGGACAGTGGCGGTCGTTTGATTGGGGTGAATTCCGCAATTTACAGTCCCAGCGGAGCTTACGCCGGGATCGGTTTCGCTATTCCGGTCGACACGGTTAACTCCGTAGTTACCGAGTTGATACGGCACGGTCAGATCAAGCGGCCATACTTGGGTGTTCGCGTCGCACCACCGACAATCAACGCGCGCCTGGGCAGAGAAGGGGCCCTGGTCGCTGAGGTTGTTCCTGGTAGTCCGGCGGAAAAAGCTGGTTTTCAACCCACAATCATCACCTCGGACCAACAGGTGGTGCTGGGGGATTTAATCATTCAAATCGACGGCAAACCCATCAAAAACTTCGGTGATATCGTTCAGCAGTTATTCGATCACAAAATCGGAGACACCCTCCAAGTCACGGTTATTCGTGGACTGTTGACCGAAAAACAACGGGAAGTCGAACTCGAAGTCGTGTTGGCCGAGTCGACTTAACGAACCAAGCAGCCTTGCCAAGGAACATTATGAAAGTCTGTCTCTTCGATATCGATGGAACCCTCATCACCACCGGCATGGCAGGCAAAGACGCCATGATCGAGGCGTTTCTGAAAGTGGCCCAGTTGACCGAACTGGAACACGTCTTTCAGGTCAGCGGCAAGACAGACCGAGGTATCTTCGCCGAACTTTACGAACTGCACGGCAAGACGCTCTCTGAAGAAGCCTGGCACGCGTTTCTCGATCAGTACTTGGGCGGACTGGCGACCAACCTTCCCCAGCGGCAAGGGCTCGTGCTCGAAGGGGTTGCCGCGTTGCTGGCCAAGCTCTCGCAGCGCGATGATGTCCTGCTTGGCCTTTTGACTGGAAACGTCGAGAAGGGGGCCGCCTTGAAACTGGGGCACTATGGAATTCACGAGTACTTCGCGTTCGGCGGGTTCGGCGATCATCACCCCAACCGAGACGACGTGGCGCGAGCCGCATTGGAAGCCGCCGAGGCATTTCATGGCGAAAAAATCTCGCCCGAGGACATCTATGTCCTCGGTGATACGCCCAACGACGTGAAGTGTGCCCGGGCAATCGGCGCGAAAGCCGTTGCCGTCGCCACTGGGGTCTTTTCGATCGAAGAACTCGAAGCCGCCAAACCCGACCTCTTGCTCGCCAATCTGGCCGATACCGAGGCCGTAACTCAGTTCATCTTTGGCTAAAAAACGAAGGAAACTTGGCCGTTCGCGCGAAATTTAACATTTGCAATGCTTGCGAAAACGGTCCATTCCTCGAAAATTGAAGCGGAATCTGGATAACGCTGACCTCTCATCTTGAAGCAGAAACCATGGCCACCACGCGTACTCGTGTTACCAAGCTCCGTCGCCAACTGAAGCAGAGCGGGGCGGATGCCTTGCTGGTCACCAACTTCAAAAACGTGACCTATCTGACCGGCTTCACCGGCGACGACAGTTATTTGCTGGTGACCGCCAAGGAAGAAATCCTGTTCAGCGATCCTCGTTACAGCGAGCAGCTCGAAGCAGAATGCCCCCACGTGAAGCTCGAAGTTCGCGAGCAGGGCACCTCCATACTCGACGCCGTCGCCAAGACGGTCGGCAAAGCCAAGATCGGCAAGCTCGGGATCGAAAGCGAGTCGATGACCGTTCAACTGTTCAACAAGGTGGTCGCCAAACTGCCCAAGGTCGAGGTCAAGCAGCTTGATGGGTTCGTGGAAGAATTGCGGGTCGTGAAAGACAAAGGAGAAATCGCTCTCACGCGCGAAGCCATTTCCCTTGCCGAGAAAGCGTTTGCTGTCCTGAAAGCGGGCCTTCGCGGCGATCAAACCGAAAAAGAACTGGACGCGTTGTTAACCTACGAAATCCAACGCAACGGCGGCCGCGGCACCAGTTTTCCTCCGATCGTGGGTGTCGGTCCACGGGCAGCTCGCCCCCATGGAACGCCTGGCATGGTCAGGATGGAAGAAGACAGCTTCGTCCTGATCGATTGGGGAGCCGACTATCGGTTCTACAAGAGCGACCTCACCCGCGTCCTCTTCTACGGCAAAGTACCGGCCAAGATGAGAAAGATGTACGAGACCTGCCTGAAAGCTCAGTTGGCCGCCATCGACGCGATCCAACCCGGCGTCATCATGTCCGACGTCGACAAAGCGGCTCGCAGCATCATCGCCAAGGCAGGCTGGGGAAAACAATTCGGACACGGCCTGGGTCACGGCATCGGCCTCGATATTCACGAATCCCCGCGACTGAACTCGCTCAGCCATCGCCCCCTGGAAGCCGGCATGATCGTCACCGTCGAACCTGGCATCTACTTCCCAGGCTTCGGCGGCGTCCGGATTGAAGATGACGTCCTGGTCACCAAAGATGGCCATGAAGTACTGACGAGCGTGCCGAAGTCGTTCGAGGAAGCGACGATTACGCTTTAAGTCGACTACCGTTACCCTTTCCACTTCTTGGAAGAGGGTGAAATGCGATCTGCTTTCACTTCGGTCGCTCGACTCAACAGCGAGTAGTGGCACTTGGAACCTTTCCCATACGGAAACCCCGTCGGCCGTGCGAGGCCGGCATGGCCTTGCAGATGCTCGAGCCTATCGCCCACCCAGCGGATGATGCCGCGATGCTCTCGGCCGTAGTGTTCACCAAACTCGATCAACTGATCCAGTAGCGAATACTCAACCCCGCGCCGGATATCGAAACGACCTCGCTCCAGGCAGGTTTCGCCGTCGAAAACTCGGTAGCAGTAACCCTCGAACTCAATCCGTGGTTTTCGAAACCAAGAGATGTAGAAGGGGGCTTTGAGCCCATCGTCCCCAAAGCGGATGCAAATCCACGCCCCTTGAAGATCCTCGAGCGTCGGACCGTGGAAGTCACTCATGGCGGGCAACCAATTCTACGAAATCGGCGATTCGAGCGATGGCGGTGGCAGTGTTCACGCAAAAAATCAGCCCATGACAATCAAGACCCGTCAGTTCGGATCTGCGAACCGGCCCAATAATCCTACGAAAGGGCTGCTAATTGTCCCTTATGTCGAAGATGTCTGTCAAATCTTCTCCCCGCTTACCCATCTGGACGAAACCTACCTTTATCCCTTACGCTGTAAAGCTTTGCCAAAATACAATACGACCATATTCCCCTAGCGGATGATCCCGTGGGAGAGAACGAATGTCCGATTCCAAATCGACTTCCAGCAATGTATTCAACGTCGAGACGGTTCGCTCGCTAGTTGAACTGATGAAGCAGCATGACCTGAGCGAACTCGACCTTCGCGAAGGGGACCAGAAAATCTCGCTCAAGCGAGGTGGTCAGCCCCCCATTTATGCCGCTCCGGCACCAATGCAGGCCGCTCCCATGCCGGTTGCTCCGGCGGCATCGGTCTCTTCGGCTCCGACAACTTCTGGGGGTGGTGAAGCTCTAGCTTCCGACGCCCACCTGATTGCCATCAAGAGCCCGATGGTTGGTACTTATTACTCAAAGCCCAAGCCCGATGCCGAATCGTTTGCTCGCATTGGTGACCACGTCTCGGAAGACACCGTTGTGTGCATCATCGAAGCCATGAAGGTCTTCAACGAGATCAAGGCCGAAGTCTCCGGCAAGATCGTCAAGGTTTTGGTCAAGGACGAAGAACCGGTTGAATTCGGCCAGCCGATGTTCATGGTCGATCCGCAGGGCTAATTCCATCCTCATCGAACCTCGCGTCCAAGTAGCGAGGAATCAGAAGTCATGTACAACCGCATTCTGATCGCCAATCGCGGCGAGATCGCTCTTCGCATTATTCGTGCCTGCAAAGAACTGGGCATTGAAACGGTCGCCATTTTTAGCGAAGCCGACCGTGACGCCGCCTATTTGAAACTGGCCGACGAAGCTTACTGCGTGGGTCCTGCCAAGAGCTCCCAAAGCTACTTGAAGATCGATCGCGTCATCAGCGCCGCCGAAGTGGGTAACGTCGAAGCGATTCACCCCGGCTACGGCTTCCTGGCCGAGAATGCCGAGTTCAACGACATTTGCCGCAGCTGCAACATCGACTTCATCGGCCCCACGCCGGAAGCCATGGCCAAGCTGGGCGATAAGAACACGGCCCGTAGCATGGCGCGCGAAGCGAACGTGCCGGTGGTGCCTGGTTCGGCAGGTTTGATCGAAGACGAAAACGAAGCCCTGAAGATCGCCCACGAGATCGGTTTCCCCGTGCTGATCAAAGCGACCGCCGGTGGTGGTGGTCGCGGGATGCGTGTGGCCGCCAACGACCTGGTGCTGAAGAACGCCTTGAATCAGGCCCAAACCGAAGCCGGCGCGGCCTTCGGCAACGCGGGCGTGTACATCGAAAAGTACGTCGAACATCCACGCCACGTCGAAGTGCAGGTCATCGCCGACCATCACGGCAATGTGGTCCACCTGTACGAGCGTGAGTGCAGCACGCAGCGTCGTCATCAGAAGCTGATCGAAGAGAGCCCGGCCCCGAATCTTTCGCAGAAGACTCGCGACGAAATCTGTGCCGCCGCCGTGCGGATGATCAAAGCAGCCGACTACCAAAACGCTGGTACGGTCGAGTTCATCGTCGACAAGGACGAAAACTTCTACTTCATCGAAGTGAATGCCCGTATTCAGGTCGAACACTGCGTCACCGAGATGGTCACCGGCGTCGACTTGATCCAAGCTCAAATCCGCGTCGCTTCCGGCGAACCACTTCCATGGAAGCAGGAAGACATCAAGCTGCAAGGCGCCGCGATCGAATGTCGTATCAACGCCGAAGACGCCGACAAGAACTTCATGCCGTGCCCTGGTAAGATCAACCAGTTGATCGTCCCCGGCGGCCCAGGCGTTCGCTTCGACTCGCACGTCTACAGCGGCTATACCGTGCCGCCGCATTACGACTCGATGATTGGCAAGTTGATCGTTCATCGCAACACCCGCGAAGAAGCCATCCGCTGCATGCTCCGGGCACTCGACGAGATCCGCACCGACGGCATCACCACCACGGCCAACTTCCACAAGAAGGTGCTGAACCATTCTGCCTTCGCGGAAGGAAAGATCGACACCACGTTTGTCGAACGCACCTGGTTCTCTTAACCGCACACATCGCGCGGCTTGAATCGGCAAGTCGCGCTCGCGGGACACTCATCCCGCATCTGATTGCGTAACAATTGCGGTCGCTTTTCCACCAAAATCGGCAATTGGGTGTAACCGGCGCATACGGAAGTGGTAAATCTCTACGACGCAGCGAGTTTTGCCTTCAATTTCGCAGGCAACCTGCGAAAATAGGACGCTCGCCCACCACCCACCCCGTCTAGCCGAGATTTGGTGCTTCTGATGATCTCTCGTCGACTACTCCTGCTATTCGCTGTTGCTTTCTCCGTCCTGCTAGAAAACGCAGTACTCGCCGATGCTCCTGGCAGTCGGCCCAACATCATGTTCGTGCTGGCCGACGACATGGGCTGGAACCAGCCTGGCTTCAATCATCCCGAACAAGCCTCGCTAACACCCAACATGGACAAGCTGGCCACCGAAGGGATGCGGCTCAACGAGTTCTACACGCACAGCGTATGTGCTCCGACTCGTGCGGCCTTTCTGACGGGCCGGTACGCCTTTCGGACATGGAGCGACTGGCGAACCGAAGACTTCGGCAAACCAAGCTATCTCGCCAAGCTGGGGCTAGAACTTGCCCATACCAAAAGTGGCGAGCCAACCCGGCGGATTCACGCCCTCGATACCAACGAGCGCACCATTGCTGAAGCCTTGAACGAAGCAGGCTACTTCACGGCATTGCTGGGTAAGTGGCACTTGGGAGAGTGGCTGCCGGAACATCTTCCCATGGGGCAAGGCTTCGACTACCAGTACGGGCATTATGCCTGGGGCATCGACTATTACACCAAAACAATCGTGCACAATGCCCCGGCCCGCTATGCCGTTTACGACTGGCATCGCAATCAGCAGCCGGTCAACGAAGAGGGCTATGCCACCGATTTGATCGCGGACGAAACAGTTCGGCTGATCGAATCTCGTAAAGGAAACGACGAACCGTTCTTCATGTACGTCGCGTTCAACGCGGTGCATGGCCCCTTGAACCCACCTCCCGGTTTCCAAGGAGATCCAAGCGACACCGACGCGGTGCGTGACGCGATGCTCGAAAGCCTCGACAGGGCCGTGGGGCGTATCGAAGAGGCCATCGAAAAGAATGGCTTCAAAGACAACACGCTCTTCATCTTCGCCAACGATAACGGCCCTGTGCTGGAAGAGATGAGCAAGCCGTTTCGCGGTACCAAGAACACGACCTTCGAAGGAGGCGTTCGTCAGCCGTGCGTGATTCGCTGGCCAGGGCATGTCGCTCCTGGCACGGCGAAAGATGGGCTCGTTTTCATCGCCGACTTCTTCCCAACCTTCATCACCCTGGCCGGCGGCAACCATCAGCAAGAACGCCCGATTGACGGTTTGGACATGACCGGGGCGTTCTTCTCCGGCGAGAAGAGCCCTCGCAACGAGATCATTTACGACGTCGCTGGCAGCGTGCGTCTGCCGACGATTCGTCGTGGCGACTTCAAGCTGATGGGAGACATGCTGTTCAACATACAAGAAGATCCTTCGGAGCAGACTGACGTCGCTATCAAGCATCCGCGGCTCGTGGCGGAGCTAAGCGAGCGGCTGGATGTCGTCGGCAAGGAACGTCCGCCACTGGGAGACAAACCGCTGCTGATGGATCCGCCACTTCCTTATGTCTACGGCGCAAACGAGCAGGAAGACGTGCCGCAGTGGCTGATTGAAAAGGTCGAAGCGGTCCGCGCAACGCAGCCCAAAGAGTGGCCCCCAGGCGAAACTCCTTGGCCCAAAGCCCCTCAAGGCGCCGAAGCAAGCAAGATGGATGGCCTGCGGGACGAAATCGTGAAGTAAGCGGGACTGCCGTCGCCAACCAAACCGTTTTGCTTCTCGGATGCTTCCGGCAAAACGAAGCTTCCCAAGCATGAGTGGACAATGCTCGCCAACTTCCACAAGAAGGTGCTGAACCATTCGGCCTTCGCGGAAGGGAAGATCGACACCACGTTTGTCGAACGCACCTGGTTTTCTTAAGTCGAGTTCTCGACTGCCCAGTATTCATTTCGCAAAGCACCTGCTCTTCGTGACAGAGACGCATGGTATAAGCCTGCGCACTGAATCTTCCGCAATAATCGATTCCCTTCCTCTAATCGTATCATTCGTCATCTTGCGCTGAGGGCGAAGTCAGCATCGACCGCAATTCCCCATCTATTTTCTACTATTTCACCGCAAAAACTTACCCTGGGTGTATTTCAGTATCCCATATTAGAACTAGTCACCCTATCGGTTCTCGTACATGCGGCCCAGAAAGGTGAGATGATGTTTTTCCACCATAAGTATGGATACCTACTACTATCTGGCATCATTGCCGTTGCCATTTTCATAACAGATCTTGTAGTCCCTCTGGGCAACCTCGTCGGCGGACTGTATGCCTTCGCGGTGATGCTAGCCTCCTTGGGAAAGGAACGCAACAGCCTCATTGCGATTGTCGTGGCCTGTGCGTTGCTGGCATTCGTCGGCTCGCTGCGGTTGGCCGGCGAAGAAGCCAACGCACTCGACTATTTAATTCGTCTGCTCTGGATTGCCTTAGCGTCTCCCTTTGCATTCATCTATTGCTCCACACAATCCGACCAGGTTCACCAGCACTTGGATGGGTTCACGGCAGAGCACTTGGGTTACGAAGTTCGAGAAATCGCGCACGAAATGAGCAACGTTCTCCAAGTGATCCTCGGCCTTGCCTTCATGTTGCAAGAAGACCTGGACTCCGACGACCCTCGCCGCAGCGACCTAGAGGTCATGGTAACCTCTGCCCGCAATGGTTCGGCACTCACCGAGAAGCTTGGTCTTCTTGGCAGACAAGTGCAAAGGACGTCCCAATTAGAGACATCCACCGATACCGCTTCGAAAACTGATTATCGAGGAGAAATCTCTGAGGCCCTATTTCCGTAGAAACACGACGAATATTGATTGGAACAATCACTTTTTTGGGAGTAACCTCCGCAAGACGCGGCCGACTGACGAAACCGTATTCCCAGTCTGTAATGTGTAAAAATCTTCCTTGGACAATATAAGGACTAGAAGATGGTCACAGAACATTTGACCGCGTTAGTTGTCGATGATGAATTGCCGGTGCGTGCACTTCTTGCAAAAGCATTGGGCGAAGTCGGTTTCCAGTGCGTCGAGTCATCGGACGGTCAGGATGCATGGCAACAACATGAAAAGTCTCCGTTTGACCTCGTGGTTACCGATTTGAAAATGCCGAAAATGAATGGCCACAAACTGTGCGTTGACTTGCTTAACTCTCCGACGCGTCCGATTGTGAGCGTGCTGACAGGGATTCGTCACGAGCGACTGATCCAGGATCTGGAAAGCCGCGGCATCGATTTAATTCGTCACAAACCGATCAACTTTCGCAACTTGGCCAGAGAACTGCGTGGTTTGTTGGATCAAAAGGTGACATCCGTTCAAAACGCATCCGAGCCGCTGACTGAGTCCGAAGATCCCTCTGACGAAAGTCTGACACCCAAAGCTGAGCAACATAGAAAGCATGCAATCGGCGTTCTGCTAAAGGACAAGAACGTTGCCAACGAGTTAGCGGGAACACTAACCGATTCGTCGAAATCCCTTTTCGTGACGACCAATTCCGAACAACTTTGCCAAGTGCTTGATCATCATCGCATCGACTTACTGTTGATTGAAAACGACTTGGGCGGATTTCTTTCTGGCATCGAAATTGTCGAACGGCTCAACCATCAACTCATTCGCCCCAAGGTCGTTCTTTTTGCGGAAGAGTCTTCCAAGATCCACCAGATTGCGGACGAAAACGGTGTGGAGTTCGTCACTCCCATCAACACGGACCGGAATGAGATCAAGACTTCGGTGCAGCGTATTCTGAGAGATACCCTCGAGCATGATGCTTTCATTCCGCCACTTGCGCGGCATCTGGTGAAGGACTTTGGCGATATACCTCCGCTGCCTCAACTGGTTGTCAAACTCGCCGGGTACCTGGCGATGCCGCTGAACGATATTTCGATCGATGAGTTGGCTGACGACATCTCGGCGGACACACGTGCGGCAACTGACCTTTTGAAAGTGACCAATCGGGGACGTTCCCACTTCGAGCAGACGACCAGCGTTCATCAAGCGGTCAATCTACATGGCCCTAAAAGGACCATTGCCATGGTCATGTCCATGGCAACCATGAAAGCACAGTCCGATGTTCTGAACAAATGGGACGAAACACATCGCCAGTGGTACCAGAAACGAAGTGTGATCATCGCCGCTGCCGCGTCGGTTTTCGCGGAAAGACTGGAAAACTGTTCGCCGGACACGGCTTATATCTTGGGCTTGGTGCAGGACATTGGCTGTCTTGTTCTGGCGAACAAATTTGGCAGTCGCTACGACCTGATCGCGGAACGCGTGCAAGGGGTGGGACGCACCCAACTTCATCAATTGGAGTTAGAAAGCTTTCAAATCCATCATGCGCATGTCTCAGCGGCTTTGCTGCAAAAATGGCGACTACCCCAGGCGCTGGTTCGCACCGTCGTCGCTCACCATGACCCAGACGCGGAAGAAGGTCTCCCGAAGGTCGACGCCTCCTATCTTCGGGTGATTCAGTTGGCCGAGGCCTTCGCGAACGCAATGGACATGCCACATCCCTATCGGAGCTTCGTCCTTTCTCAGTGCCTGGAAAAATTCACCGACCATAGCCATGACCAACGGGTCATGGCTTGCACCGAGGCACTTGAGAAGGCTCAAAGTCTTTGCGAATTGTTCGAATTCCCAGTTCCCGACCAAGCGGAACTAGGATCGATTCTGCAAAAATCAACGGCTTCGCTGACCTAAAGTGGAAACGTTCCAAGCAAATTCGTGAAGTAGGTACGACTTCGTGTGGCAGGCAGACTACAATCGTCTACGATCCATCAAACCTGCCACGCGTCCTTCCTAGACCTCGGCCTGCCTTCATCAATGCCATATCGCCTGCTGTTTCTTATCGCACTGCTTAGTTTTGCTTCGGTTGCCTCCGCCCAGGAGGTTTCCTCTCCGGTCGTCCAGCGTCCCGGACTGGTTTGCTTCTGGGATTTTCAGCGGCAATCGACCGATGGCTATATCAGCAGCGGGTCGCACGCCTATCCGCTAGCACCGCAAAACGGCCCCATCGAAAAGTCGGAAGAAGGCGTCTTCGGCAGCAGTCTGAAGATACGCCAGGGGCAGTGGTTGCTCTTACCGCGTGAAGATTGCCCAGGTCTGAACTTCCGCGGCCAAGACGAGATCACGATCATCGCTTGGATTCAGCGCGAGAGTGACGCCAATTGGCAGTACATTGCCGGGATGTGGAACGAACGGGACGCCAAGCGGCAATATGCGCTGTTTACCTGTGCCGCCAGTCAAACCAACTTTGAAACAATGGATCGCATTCCTGCCAAGCACCAAACGCATGGCTACGCCTCGGACGTCGGCGGCGCAACGCCGGGTAAGCCCTTCTGTTTCTCGTACGCTTCCGGCCAAACGAAGCTTCCCAAGCGTGAGTGGACGATGATCGCCTACACCTACGATCACCACTTCCTGCGGGTCTACGTCAACGGCCAGCTAGACGAGCATCCCGGCTACAATCCGTTTCCCTGGCACAAGCCGATCTTTGATGGGGGCGAGAAGGGAGCCGACTTCACGGTGGCTCGCCAGTGCCTGCCCAATTGGCCCCATTATCCTGAAGCCGAGAAGCCGATGCTCAAACAAGGTTTCGGCGGAAAGTTGGGCGGCCTGGCCGTGTATAAGAGAGCCTTATCGGCGGACGAACTAGCCGAGATCCATTCCGCTACGCTGCCGGCGAAGTAGCGTACGATCAGGGGGTGCTCAGGCATCCCTTATCTGCAGCCCATCAATTGTTGTGGAGGCATCCCAGTCGGACATCCTTTAATCGCAGCAATCCCCCCGTTACCAGCAATCTATCGCCCAGCATCTCCCCGCAACCAATTCCCCAGGCTGTCGTCAATTCACGCAGGTTGAAAACAACCCCATAACGCATAAAATCAGCGGTTCAGACAACTTACTGCTTTCGATTCCCTTATGGATTTTGATCATGGCCAACAGCCTTTCCCGTCCCGAACAGCCAGCACATAATTTCAAGCGAGTTGCGATCCTCTTTTCGGGTGGGCCTGCACCTGCTGCGAATGCCGTGATTTCGACGGCGGCCGTTTCGTTTTTGCGAGCGGGGATCGAGGCCGTTGGTGTATTGAATGGCTACTCGAACCTGATGCAGTTCGGTCCGGATCGTCCGATGGAAGAAGACCGTGACTATATCATCCTGAACCATAAGGTCCTCAGTCGTAGCCGTGCCAAGCAGGGGATCATGATCGGTACGGCCCGGGCTAACCCCGGCAAGGCAATCTCGCACCCCGATCACCTGAAGGACAAGGAACGCTGCAAGGCTTTCCAAACCACCTACGACGCGTTGTGCTCGCTGGGTGTCGACGCGCTGATCTCGATCGGCGGTGACGACACGCTGAAGACCGCCAACAAATTCAAAATGTTCCAAGACACGCTGCCCGAAGGCAGCAAGAAGATGCCGGTCGTTCACCTGCCCAAGACGATCGACAACGACTACAACGGCATCGACTTCACGTTTGGCTTCTTCACCGCGGTCGACTTCCTGGCCACGGAAATCCGCACGCTGCTGTACGACGGCGAAGCCTCGAAGGCCTACTTCCTGTGTGAAGCCATGGGCCGCAGTGCTGGCTGGTTGGCTTACGGTGCGGCGATCGCCGGCGAAGCTTCGCTGGTAATCAGTGTCGAGGACATTACCGGCGACTACGTCGAGAAGGAGTGGGAAGAAGGGGGCAAGACCAAGAAGACGATGAACGTACCAAAGGTGGTCGATCGCATCGTCAAAACCATGCTTGCCCGGGAAGCCGAAGGCAAGGAATTCGGCGTGATCGTGCTTGCCGAAGGACTGGCCGAAATGTTGCCGGAATCTTACCTAGAAGGGGTTGCCCGCGACGACCACGGTCACATCGCGATCACCGACATTCAACTCGGCCGCACGTTCAGCAAGTGGGTGGCCAAGGCCTACGAAGAGAAGACCGGCCGCAGCCGCAAGGTCACCGGGATTCAACTGGGCTACGAGTCGCGCTGCACCAAGCCGCTGGCCTACGACGTGATCCTGGGCAGCCAACTCGGCGTCGGTGCTTATCGCGCTCTGGTCGAAAAGAAGCTCAACGGCGTGATGGTTTCGGCCAAGGGTCAGTTCGAACTGCAGTACGTCGACTTCACGGAACTGGTCGATCAAGACAATCTGGTTACGGTCGTTCGCCACATCGAACCAGGCTGCGACTTCCAGAAATTGGCCCGTTTTCTGGAAACGTACGTCAACGACTAAGTCACGTCGAGCAGACACCTTCCGCCACGAAAGAGGCCGCCCAAGTGCGGTCTCTTTTTTTGGCCCCCAAAAAAAGGACATTGACATCCAATTTAAGCCCTCTTAAACTAATGCTACAAAACAGGACTTAAATATCCAATTTAAAGCCTCCGACCTTAGTTGGTCTGCTTCCATCCTCATTTGTTTTTCACTAGGAGCTCCCTCATGCGTGCGTCCCAGGCAGTTTTATGGGTATTGTTCGCGACAATCCTATCGTTCTCGTTTAGCTCGATCAGTCATGGTGAACCGTCCGAAAAAGACGCGTCCGTGGAAAGGGCCCGGAAGACGGTGCAAATGATCGATGACATTTATAAGGGGGGCATCGTTCTCATCACCGAGAATTACGTCCACGACGAGGACGACCTGCCTGCAGGTATCGCGTTCAAAAAGCTGTTCGCCTCCGCGGAAGAGAAGGGGTGGCACAGCGTACGTCTACTCGACGCGACCGACGAACCCTACAACCCCGAGAACGCACCGGCCGATGCGTTTGAAAAGAACGCGATCAAGGCGCTCCTCTCCGGCAAACCAGGCTACGAGCAAGTGATCGAAAAAGAGGGCAAACGTTACCTCCGCTCGGCCACTCCGGTGCCAGTCGTCATGCAAAAATGCACCATGTGCCACGAGCACTACGCCGACGTCAAACCCGGCACGCCCATTGGTGCGATCAGCTACACCGTGCCGATTGAAAACTAGCTCTTCCAGCGAAATCAGGTCTGCTTTCAGAGGTCGCTTCTTGCGACCTCCTTTTTTTGTATCTATGCGTCACGCATGCAAATCGGGCACCTTATCTAAAAAAACAGCTGGCAATTTGGGTAACAAAAAACCAGCTACTCCCGGACACACAGAATAGAATTCCTTAAATCACGAGAATTATTTATTGACCCACTAATTTCGGGGCGATAAAACGATTTAAGCCAGCCTTCGATTAGCTGTCTCATCATTTTATCTCTTTTCAATTGAGGTGATTCCATGGCAAGTCACTGTCGCAATTCAGGCACACGACTTGGTTTTACCCTGGTAGAGCTCTTAGTCGTCATTGCAATCATTGGCGTGTTGATTGCTCTGCTTCTGCCCGCCGTACAACAAGCCCGCGAAGCTGCCCGGCGGATGCAGTGCAGCAACAACATGAAGCAATTGGGCCTGGGAATTCACAACTTCCACGACACATATGGGGTTGTCCCTCCAGGTGGGGCCGTCGATCAAATCCCATTCGGTACACACGCCACAGGAAGTGCGTGGGGCAGTTCCTGGATGGTCTACCTGCTTCCATTCATCGAACAAAACGCCCTGTACGACAAGTTCAACCTCGGCGGCGGTTCTGGCTGGGGAACGAATGCATCGAACAATACGGCTGCCTCGAAGAATGTCTTGATCGATGGCTATCTTTGTCCTTCTTCGCCTCTCGAAGAGTTTTGCGTCAGTCCCAACTCAAATGGTCCTATCATGGCGGCCAGCTATGCCGCGATCTCGGGTGCCGTGGATGGACTTATCCCCAATTACACTGAAAGCCGCATCAACACACCTGGCTCGTCGGCCGGCTGTTGCTCTGGGGGCATCGCCAGCGGTGGTGGCGTAATGATTCCCAGTGGTAAGCTCGGGTTGGAATCAATCACCGACGGTACATCGAACACGGCCGTGATTGGTGAAATCAGCGACTTCCTGATCACCGCCGATGGGTCGAAACGCGACTATCGCAATAGCGCTCGCCACGGCTGGATCATCGGCTGGCGTTCGACCAACGCCCCACCCAAAACCGGCAATGGAGGTGATCTGCGAACGTTCAATCAAGTCACCATTCGCTATCCCATCAACCAAAAGAAACGCCCTGGAACCGGCTGGCCGAACTGGCCTGGCAACTGCGGTTCAGACGGGATCTGTGACAATGCCAGTACCAACATGCCGTTGATCTCCGCCCACCCGGGCGGCGTGATGACTTTGCTGGCCGATGGCTCGGTGCGTTTCCTCCCGGAGACGATGTCGATGGACCTCCAAGCGCGGCTCGTGACGCGTGACGATGGACAGGTCATCGAACTTCCGTAGTCGTCTCGTCATTCTTCCGACGGGGCAACACGAATCGATACGTGTTGCCCTTGTGGCTCAACAACAACCCATCCGAATGATCATGAATAAATCGTCCGCAGTCATCACCACGCTGTTGTTTCTGGCTGGGATCGCTTTGCTCGGCTGCAACAATCAGCGTCCCATCCCCAAGTCGTATCCCGTTCAGGGAGAAGTCACGCTCGACGGCAAGCCGATGGAATCCGGCGAGGTAGCCTTCGTTTCGGTTGCCGAAGGGATTCGCGATACCGTGAAAGTGGAAGGCGGCAAGTTTTCCGGTGAGGTCCTCGCCGGCGACCGAAAAATAGAAATCCGTTCTTACATCGCCAAAGAAGGGAACACCAAGATGTACGGGGCCGATGCCGAGCCTTCGTACGTGAACATCATTCCCAAGAAGTACAACGAAGAAAGCGAAATCACGGCGACCGTGAAAGAGTCGGATGACAATTCGTTTTCCTTCGAGGTCACTTCCAGCTAACTCGCCGAGGTTTGCTCGAAGATCGCCAGCTTGTCGGGATTTCGGTAGACGAATAGCGAGGCAATCTTGCCGTTGACCACTTCGAAGTGGTAGGCGGCAATGATCTTTTCCCCCTGGTAACTGACCACGCCAGGGGCTCCGTTGAACCAGGCCGGACGAAACGTGATCTTGACTTCGTGCTGAGCGTTGCGGAAGACTCGAATCATGAAAGTCGTTACCGAGTGGAAGCCCACGATCAGGTCGCGCGCGGCGCTCACTTTGCCGCCACTATCGGCATGCAGTACGACGTCTTTCGACAGGACGTCACGCAGGCGATCCAAATCCCCGGCGTTTACTGCCTTAAAAAAAGCGTCGGAGATTCGCTTGATGCCTGCCGGATCGGCCCCTCCGCGCGGCTTTTCGCCACGCAGGTGAACCCTGGCCCGCTTGGCGAGTTGACGGCAATTGGCGGCTTCCAGTCCGAGGATTTCGGCGACCTCTGGAAACTCATAGCCGAACAGATCGTGCAAAATGAACGCGGCCCGTTCGGCGGGTTTCAAGCGTTCGATCATCAGCATGAGTGCGATTGAAAGCGTTTCGTCGAGTTCCGCGCGATCGGCATGATCGTCCATGATTGGCTCTGGCAACCAGGGACCGATATATTTCTCGCGTTGATAACGGACAGACTTCACGCGGTCCAAGCAAAGCCGCGCACACACGCGCAGATACCAACTTTTGGGCGAATCCAATTCCGGCCGCCCGGCCTGTTCCCAGCGGAGGTACGCTTCCTGGGCGATGTCCTCGGCATCGGGAAGACTTCCCAGCATTCGATAGCAGAATCCAATCAAATCGTGCCGCAGACGTTCAAACTGATCGCCGGTTACCATCACGTCGATTCCTCAAAGCGCGGAAGGGCGTTTGTCCTGTCACCAACAGACGACGAAACCCTAGAAATCTAGTTTCGCAAGTTCACAGTGATTGGCCATCCCCATGGCTCGTTTCAGCGTCGGATAGATGCGACACCCGACGATCACCACGGCCAGTTCGGCGAAGGCCTCGATGCCGTAGTGATTCCGGATTCGCTCCATGCGATCGGCGTCATCGTTTTCGTTACGAATCACGGCCACCACATGATCGTGAACGTCACGGAGTTTCTGCGGCAGTGACTGCGGATCCTTCACGGCGATCTTGAGCAGTTCGCGATCGATGCCTTGCTCGACCCCCATCTTCAGACTCAGGTTCAGGCACGGGCCACAGTCTTCCGTTTTCATCACGGCAGTCTTGGCGACGAAAAACGCATCCAACGGCAACGCCTTATGGATGTTCGGCATGGCCTGGGCGGCCGCGAAGGCCTGAAATGCTTCCGGAGAGTCCTCCAGAAGTTGAACGATGTAGCCGTTATCGTAATCGTAGTGCTGAGCGAACTGCTCCAGGCTCGCTCTTGCCTCTTGGGCATCCATGATCGTCTCCTCGGTTACCTGGTCGTTGGGATAAGTTGTCTCCTGTCACCTAACCAGACGAGCAGTTTCCCCGAGGTGTGACAAACGATCGAAAAAAATGCTTGGAATCCCTTGCGGGTTCGTTATTTGCCCGGGAAACGTCAGGTGTTAAGATAGATTCTCAAGCCCCACCTTGATACGCCTACCTTGCTCGAGAATGCTCATGAGTCGCTTGTTTATCGTCGCCTCGGCGCTGATTGCCATCGTAATGTTCTCATCCGCGTCGCAAGCGGAGACCCCCAAATCCCAGGTTGTCTTGCCACCTATGCCTGGTAATCCGCGGAACAGTGAAGGGGACGTCGTTCAGCTCAAAAACGGCGACGTCCTGTTGATCTATACGCACTTCGTGGGAGGCGACGGGGATCATGCCAAGGCGCACCTGGCCAGCCGCATTTCTCACGACGGAGGAGCGATCTGGTCAAAGGAGGACAAGATCGTTGTCCCCAACGAAGGGGGCCTCAACGTGATGTCGGTATCGTTACTGAGACTTGCCGACGGCCGGTTGGCACTTTTCTATTTGCGTAAGAATGCCCACGACGATTGCCGCCCGCAGATGCGCATCAGCACCGACGAAGGTAAGACATGGGGAGAAGCGATCAGCGTCATCCCTGATCAAGAGATCGGCTATTACGTCCTGAACAACGATCGCGTCTTGCGGCTTAAGAGCGGTCGGCTCATCGCCCCCGTCGCGCAGCATGTCGGGCCTGGGATGCCCAAACGGAACAACGCCGCGGCGATGCTCGTTTACTACTCTGATGACGCCGGAAAGACTTGGACCCGAAGCGCCGCCGCGGCGCGGCCTCCCAAGCGTAATGGCCGCGATGTAATGACTCAGGAGCCAGGCGTCGTCCAACTAACCGATGGGCGTCTGCTGATGTGGTGCCGCACCGATGCCGGCAGCCAGTTCGTTTCCTTGAGCGACGACGAAGGAGAAACCTGGTCGCAGCTACAGCCTTCGAACATGCAGTCTCCACTATCGCCGGCAACGATCGAACGCATTCCATCGACGGGAGATCTGCTGTTGATCTGGAACGATCACTCCCGCATCGATGCTTCGCTTCGCGGCAAAAGAACGCCGCTCAAGTCGGCCATCTCCCAGGACGACGGCAAGACATGGAAGCATGTCAAAACGTTGGAAGACAAGCCGACCGGCTGGTACTGTTATATCGCGTTGGATTTCATTGACGACCATGCCGTGATGGCCTACTGCGCCGGCGACCGCCAAGAGAACAACGGCCTGGCGGTCACCAATATCCAACGTTTGCCGATCGAGTGGTTCTACGAGTAACGCAAACCTCGCTACTTGATTTCAAACTCGAACGTGTTTCCTGCCTCGGTAGACGTGACCGTAGCCGAAAGCCCGGAAGTATTAAATCGGCTGTACTTCACTGGCAAATGTTGCACGACCTTCGTTTGCCCAACGGAAAGGGGATCATCTGGGTCCGCTTCTTTCAGAACTTGCACTTCTTCTTTGCTGATCTTGACCATATGTTCGCCAGCAACGGCCCCATCATTCAGATCAAAAGTCGTTAGCTGAGCAATGCCGTCGGCATTGGTAATCCCCGAGGCACCGCGCTGCTGACCTTTGGCACTGAACGCCACTTTGGCGCCCTCCACCGGCTGTCCATCCTGAACCACTTTGACTTGGGTCTTGTAAACATCAACACCTGGATTTAGCGAGGGCGTCGATTCGCCGCATCCAGTCAAGCAACCGATCAATCCGATCACACACAAACAACACAGAAGCGGCATAGCAAGACGCATAGTTCACTCCCCAAGAATATTGGCATTGCCGGAAGAGCAGAGTTTCTTCCGGCAATATTCGATAGAAACATAGACAAATTTCAGTAGCGACAAGTTATGGAAGCGGCTTGGTCTCGCCACCGCTCTTGCTACCCAGCGCACCCCAAACACCATAGGGACTTTGTCCTGAAGTTGGCTGCGCTTGGGTCATGTCGCCGGTATCAATGGTCTCGGGAATGAATCGAACCGAGGCATCTGCCAGTACCGCACAAATGCCCCCGGGATGATTACTGGAAACCGTCGTTATAGCGCGGTCTGCATTCTCGTTGGTGCTGTCCCAGCAGGAAGGACCATTCGGAGCAATCACGGTATTGAAGCCCGTAAAGCAAGCTTGCCCATCATTCCAACGCTGGCTTGCAGCAGGGTTCGCCCCACTGGAAAACTGATCGCGTTTGGTCGTCGAAACTGCATCCCAACATGTGCTGGGGTCGCTCAAAGATATGCTGTTTGCGTGGGTCTGATTGATGAACGGTGTTTGGAAATCGGTCAGGCGTTCAGCCATCATGATGGTATTGCTCGTCCCATCCGTGATGTCACGAAACTTCTGATCGAGCTTCGCACTGAAGATACCTCGGTAATTCGTTTTGTTATCCTGAGGGTTGTAGGCATCGAGATACGAGTCACCGATCGAGAACCGGTAGCTACTAGGCGCCACGGGACGGTCAGCACGGTAGGTCTTATCTGCCCCCGTGTCTGACGGACAAAGCAACGTATCAATGCGTTGTTTCCAAGGAGAAAAGGACGTATCCCATGGGGAAGGGGGACTGCTCCAGACCGACGTGTCGTAGTTCTTGATCTGCTCCGCAAGCGCGTTTTGCTCCATGAACGGCAGCAGCGGAATCATGGCCCCAACGCGGATATGGTAAGGCCCTTCCAGAACGGCGAGCCGTGGAAAGTGCTGATAAGTATCGTGATGGTTGTGCAACGCCAATCCCAGTTGCTTAAGTTGGTTAGTGCACTGACTTCGCCGGGCCGCTTCTCGGGCTTGCTGTACGGCAGGCAGCAACAGGGCAATCAACACGCCGATGATGGCAATAACGACCAAGAGTTCGACAAGCGTGAAGCCACGCTTGCCAGGCGAGTAGGGCAGCATACTCAGTTCCTGTGGGGGTGATTCGGAAGGGAAGAAAGGGGGATGATGTTGTTCAGCAAAAAGGGAGGGGGTGATCGCTCGATGGCACCTTGATGCCGATGGCTTTGAGTTCAATAGACGATCAATCGCCCTAAGACTAGAAGAGCGATGTCCGTTTTGCCATCCTATCCAAGACCACAGAATGCGGCAAGAATCTAAGCTGAATTTTGATTTTTTATCTTTTTAACAAAGAAGAGCTTGGCGCTGTGTATTTAACTAACCCGTTCCAATAAAAGGGATTATAGCTTCTCCATCATCCTCTTGGCCTGACGGGCAGGGCTGCCTGACGACTTTTGGAGCTTTTCGTATTCCTGGCGAAGCTCGGCCGCTTTATCTGGCTCTGTCTCGGCCAGTTTCTGCAGATTTTTATCGATCGAGACCATTTCGCTGCCGAGCTGATTAGAGCTGACAATTCCTTGCAGATCTTGGCGAATCAACTCGGTGACCGGACGCGTATCGGGAGGGACCGGCGTACTTCCAGGACCACAACCAATAGCAAACAGAACCAACCCCAACACCACCAATCGTGAGCCAGAAAACATCAAACAAAACTCCGTGCGGCAATCAACAGGATGACCGCGGATGAAAGAAGTGAAGAAACTCAGTCCACCTCACCAAACGGAAAAGTGGACTGTTGAGAAATAACATGTCGAGCTATTTGGCACGACTACGGCAGTTGGACGGTGTTGCCGTCGTCTCGTCCGCCAAAGTACTGCCACGTTTTCAAGTCAATCGTTTCAGGAATGAAACTGGCTGAAGCATCCCCCCGAGTGACCAACACACCGCCCGGATGACGACTGCGTGCTGTGTAAACCCCATCACGATCTGACGCAATTCCGCTGCTGCTCTCCTGGCAGTTGGGATACTTCCAGTTTGGTGGGGCAATCGTATTGAAGGTCGTTTGCGTGGGCACCGGCATCATCCAATGCTGGCCGTTCTCTCCGTTGTGAGCTGTTTGCGAGGCACAGTTCGCGCCGAACGAATCGATATCGGCCTGGGTGGGATATTGCCAGGTGGGTACGTCGGAACCAATTCTCGGTTCGGAAGTGTTTCCGTTGGCCAACTGGTCGTCATTGTTGTCGCCGGTTAGATGCTCAGAGGTCATGAGCGTATTGCTCAAGCCGTCAGTCACCGAATTAAATCCCAATTCCGGGGCAGCCAGTTCATTCCCACTGGAATCCACTTTCACCGGCCCACGAAACATTCCGTTCTGCGTATCGGGATTGGCCCATTGGTTCGACGAACCATAGCTCACCGCATAGTTACAGCCAGGACCATCCTTCCATGAATCGGTGCCAAGGATCTGGGGAAACGCGATGTCCGAGGGACATAAAAATGCCTCGACTCGCGTTTGACGAACACTTCGGTTCGAAGTGGCTCCCCACGCCTCGTAGAAGTCTCCTGACGAGACTTTGAGCTGATCGTAGAGATTCCCTTGCTCAATGAACGGTAAGATCCGAACCAAGGCGCTATAGCCCTGGTAGATCGATGCCCCGTTGCCAGCGCGATAATTCATCGCCGGCAACGTGTTGTACGTGTCGTGGTAGTTGTGGAAGGCCAAGCCGAGTTGCTTTTGGTTATTGGTGCATTGCATCCGCCGGGCAGCTTCACGGGCTTGCTGGACTGCAGGCAGCAGAAGGGCAATCAGAACGCCAATGATGGCGATCACGACCAACAGCTCCACCAAGGTGAAGCCAGTACGTTTAGCGATAGGCATGGGTAGGGTGTCCAAGCTTGCGGGAGAAAGGGGTGGGAAAGAAATGGCCAGGGGGCCAATGGAAATTGGGGCGGGAAGCGCGACAAAAGTGCCGGATTTATTATTGAAACATAGGCCTAGACTTGGGTATTGTCAATTCCGGCACCCCTTCAAGACGGCCGCAACACCAACCACAAGTCTTTAATTTATAATAAGTTACACCACCGACGCCGTCACATCACAGCTGCTTGATTCTTCGTCTGACACGAACGCGCAAATGACCAAAACACGCTGGCAACCGGCAGCCAACCAGCGTGCTTTCCTGAGTGGACGAAACGAAACTCCAATCGAGCAAAGAGGCTCGCGAACTACTTCGCCTTGAAAACGAATGTTCCCTTTTTGTTGCCTGCGACGATGTCGACCTTCTCGTCGCCATTGACGTCATCAAGCGTGATCTGCCGGCCGGTGCCGCTGTTGTCGTCGAGGACGATCGGTGTGAAGCTTACTTCTCCCTTGTCCGAGCGATTCGTCTGGAAGATCACCAGCACGGCGGGGTCTTTTGCCCCGGGGTCGTGGCCGTTGTGGGCCCAGTAGCATTTGCCGGTGACGATGTCCTTGAGTCCGTCGCCGTTCATGTCGGCCATTTCCACGGCATGCAGCTGGCTGAAGACCAAGTCGCTGACCGACTTGTCTGGCGTGCCCATGATCTCGTGCTCAGTGAACTGAATCTCGCCGTTCTCCCCTTTGGTCTGTTCGTGCCATACCAGGCCGTACTTGTGCCCGTGCAGGCTGGTGACCACGTCGTTGTCGCCATCGCCATCCAGGTCGTACGCGTGGATGCCAGCTCCGCCGGGGGCAAAACGATAGGCATGTTTCTTCCAAGGCGTGGTACCGTCCCAGTTTTCTGGCTGTTCCCACCACCCTTCAGGCATCAGGAAGTCTTGCCGGCCATCGCCGTTGACGTCCCCCACACCGAGCCCGTGCTGGTAACGTCCCCAACCTTGCTTCTCCGAAATGGGCGTCCACACCCAGCGCTGGGTCGGATCCTTTTCGCTGGGTTTGGCATAGCCGAGTTGGCCTTCGAAGTGACAAATCAATTCCGGCTTGCCATCTCCGGTGATATCGAGAAACGTCGGAGCTTCGTTGTCGACCGCGGGGAAGGCGAAGTGCTTCTTCCAAGTGTCGCCGGACTGGCTATTCTCGTACCAATGGGCCGGCGTGCCAGGCAGGCCCACGACAAGGACGTCGTCGAAGCCGTCGCCGTTGAAATCGCTCACGAACGAAAAGAAGTTATCGGAGTACCCGCGATCGTTGGGAAATGCCTTGCCATCGTAAAACGTGTGCTTCGTCTGGAAGTCAGGGCCAGCGAACCAATGGGGGCCACAGACGATGTCGGTCTTGCCATCTTTGTTGAAATCGCCAACGGATGCCCCTTCGGCGAAGTACTCTTCGGTGAGACGGGTCTTCTCGAACATCGGCTGCGTGGCTTCTTCAGCCGCCAGAGAACCAACACAAAGCAACAGGGCGGGGGAGAGCAGTAGCAAGCGAGATAGCATGAGCGGGGAACTCCAGGCAGGAATAGGAAATCAACGAGCATGAGGCCTCTATTGTCCCACTGAAATATTCACGTGTCACGTAAATATTTTCCACACCCGATGCCGCTGCCCGCGCGGCCTATTCTTCGCTGTGCGGGCCGGCCTGGGCTTTTTCTTCCCGCATCCGCCGTACTTCTTCTTCTAAAGCACGACGGCTGGCGATGCGTTGATCGCGAAGCGCGAGAATGTAGTTCTTGGTCGCAAAGCCATCGAGCCCCGCCAGCACCACAATCCGCAACAGCAGCAGCGAAACGCAGGCCCAATACAGAACGTAGAAGATATTCACCGGCACGACATTGCTAAACAGAAAGGCGACCGCGATCAACACGATCGTGTGCGTCACCTTCGTGCGCCGGCGCACTTGCGAAAGCAGAAACTCGCGTTTGCGGTCGTCCCATTCGGTGTGCTTCTCGACCATCTTGATCGTGTGCTGATGTTGCGTATGCATCATCCAGGCAACGACGATCAACACGAAAGCAATAAGTGATGTGGCGAAGAGCATGTACGAGTATCCGCTCGAATCGAGTACGGCGTGGTTATTCGACTTCTTGCAGCCAGGTCAGCACCACTTTCCCAACTTTGGCCAGCGATGCGGCTGAGCAGTTCTCAGGCACGTCCTGCTGCGTATGCCAATATTTTGGTCCATAGCCCGGACTTGGGAAGTCAAAATCGATAATATCGATGATCGGAATCCCGCCAATATCGTGCAAGGGGACATGGTCGTCATTGATCGTATGTCGTGGCCTGCGAACGAATTCCGGAATATTCAGCCGGTTCGCCACACGCCAGACGTCAATCACCAACGGCCGGGTATCTTTCCAGGACAGACTGTTGCGCTCCTGGTAGATCTGCAGATCCTTGTCCCCAACCATGTCGAGCAAGATGCCCCACTTGTACCGAAAATCGATGTCGGCGCTGCGATATCTCTGGGCAAGATAGGTCGAACCGAGAAAGAATGGATCGCGTTCCTTATCGAAGATGAACTCTTCCGCGTCCAGAAAAACCACGTCGATGCCGTACTTTGTATCGACCTGGCTCAGGTGCCGAGTCAACTCCATCAGTGCCGCGGCGCCGCTTGCTCCATCGTTCGCCCCCAGAAACGGAGCTTTGGGGTTATCGGGATCTTCGTCGGCGTAAGGACGGGTATCGTAGTGGCAGCAAAGCAAGATCCGCTCGGTACGCTCGGGATGAAAGCGACCAAACAGATTGGTCAGCGTTACCGGCTGTCCTGTTTCCGGATGGCGAACTTCCCACGACTGCTTTACCACCGTCGCCCCATGCTGGGTCAGGTGATCCTCGATCATCTGCTGCTGCTTCTGCATCGCAGCACTGCCGCTGACTCGCGGCCCGAGGGCACAAATATCTTTCAGATGCTGGTACGCTTTTTCGCCGTCGAAGGGAAGGTATCGCGAAAGGTCCTCGGGGCCGTTGACGTTGGCGGCTGGAGGTGTCGGGTCACCGTTACCACTGAATGCGATCATCACGACAATCGCGACCACGCCGATCATGCCAGCGACGAGCGTACTCCAAAGCGGGATCCGTTGTTCTTGCTGATCGGACGGCAAAGTGAGGCTCGATTGGGGCACAGAATAAGTCCAGGTTACGCAGCTTTAGGATGCCGCATATTAAGCAGGATGTCTACCTGGCTTAGGACGTCCACCGTAGGAATTGCCCGCATCGCGTCGTTTCCGGCTCGGCGTCGCTTGCGGCAGGAAAGCGGATCGTGCATGTTTTGAATCGTGCGGTGGATGCCGCGACATGGACTATAGTACTCTGCCTTGGTGACGCCGAACAAGGAAATGGTCGGCGTATCCAACGCCACGCCGAAGTGCAAAGGCCCCGTATCGCCGCTGATTAGCAGCGATGCGTGCCGAATCGTCTCTTTCATTTCCGCGATCGACATTTTGGGCAGAATCGTGACGCAGTGCGGGGCGATCGCACGTGCCGTCTCCGCCGCTTCCTCGGCGTACTTGTGCTCGACGTCGTTGCCCCACAGCAGCAAACTGGGGATCTCGTACCGCATGAACAGGTCGGCCGCGACCTCGCCAAAGCGGGCCGGGACCCACGTTTTCGAGAACCATCCGGCACCGACGTTCAGCACCGCATAGCGACCAGTTGAGATGACCGGCACGCGACCGGCGACCACCTGATGGGCGACCTGGTCGTACGGCATCTGAAACTCAAGTTTCGGCTTCTCGATCCCCAAGGGTGCCAGCAGTTCCAGGTAACGCTCGGCAATGTACTTGGCCGTCGGGGCAATGCGCGTTCCGGCCAGGTTCGGAGCGATTTCGCGCGATTGTCCGCGTTTAAAAGTGATTTGATGTTTTCGCCCCGAAAGCCAACCAGCGACGGCACTCTTGGTCAGTCCCTGCACGTCGAGCACGATTTCAAACTTATGCCGCGAGAGCGCACGTCGCAGCCGATTGATTTCAACCGGTTTGGTGAGCCAACCTTTTTCGACCGTGAACAAGAAGTTGAGGTCGGTCCGATCGGCCAGCACCTTCGAGGCCGCTGGCTCGGCTACCCAGCCAATTTGAGCCGAGGGAAATGCCTTTCGCAGCGCACACAGCACCGGCAGCGTAAGAACAGTATCTCCCAGAGCACTAAGGCGAGTGATAAGAATGCGTGGGGCAGGTGATAGCATGAATTCGACAACTCCTTTTGTCGCGTGCCAGTTCTGGCGGCACGGATGCGGAGCGTATCGTAGGGGTAATCGGCCTGCCGTGGCAATAGAGGTTCGCCGCCTTAGTGCCTCTTAATAGACTTCGCGAAGCTGCCACTTTCCGAGGGTAACGTCCAGTTCTTTGGTTTCGGTTCCGCGAACGGCAACCATTTTAACCTTATCGCCTGCCTTCTTATCTTGCAGCAACTCGATCAAGTGCATGAACCCTTGGACCTGCGTCCCGTTGACTTCGGTCACCGTGTCCCCACCCCGCAGGCCAGCCTTGTAGGCTCCGGTGTCCTGGTCGACACTCTGCACGACGCACGGACCGCGGTTGCCATCACTGGGACCGCGTACCCCCAGAAAGCCACCGCTACGAAACTTGATTCCTTCCGGCAGAACGCCTGGTAAAGCCGAGCGAATACGCTGCTGTTCTTGTGCGTCCTGGAAGAGTTCTTTGCCGTCGATCACCATGCCAAACAGTTCTGCCTGGCGAAGCATCGTCATCTTCGACAACAGCGGAGCAGGGGAGGTCTTCAGTTTCAGATAGTAGAGCCGCACAAACTCAATCTTGTGCAGAAGCGGTTCCAGTTCCCGCAGCATTTCGATATCGACCGGTCCATCTTTGATCGTCAAATGATCGACGTTAGGCATCTTGGCGATCTCGGCAAACCAGTCCGCCGTGATCTTGTCGTTCTCGATCTGCACGTCTTCGATGAAGCCCAGGTGCTGCAGGTAATGCAGATGCTTGGCCGAGCCGGTGTAGTCGTTGGTGATCCAGATGCCGGGCCCTTCGTCCATCCCCTGAAACCCTTGCATCGGGGCGTAGCTGGTGAACTTCACCCCGAGACCGCTAAGGATGCGAATGGCCCGTTCACGCTGAATCGGCTCGATCCGCTTCAGTACGTCGCCGGCGTATGCCCCCACACGATCATTCTCGGTGGCGGCGATCAGGGCCAGTTTCGCGCTGGCCTGGATCTCGGTCTCGATATCGTCCCCGATGGCGAAGGCCCGCAGGACATGGATACAACGAAAAGCCTTTTCCAGGCTGCCAGTACGAACCGCATCGGCCAGGGGCCCAATCGCCGCCTGCTGGGCACTGATCAGTTTCTGCGTGGCATTTTCGCGCAAGAGGAACTTGTCGCTATCGAGTTGATCGATCCAAGACGCGATCTGTGCCGAGGTCGGAGGCTGCTTCGCCGGGGCACCCTCAGCAGGATCGGCCCCGTGGGCAACGGGCGCGAACATGATGCCGCCGCAAATCAGGCAAACCAACAGACTTAGTACTAGACAACGTGTCACGAGCGATCTCGATTCAGGGGACGACGACAGACGAGTCATGTTCTGCTATTGTGGGAAGATATGGTCAATTATTCCAGGGCAAAACCAATTTCCCGCCCCTTGCGTTACCTTTGTTGATCAACATGACCGCTGCCGATCTGGCCTCATTTCAATATAGCTTGCTCGACTTTGGCTCCGGTCGAAAGTTAGAACAATTCGGATCGGTCGTTCTCGATCGGTATTCTCCTTCCGCCGAAGGATTTAAGGCCACCAAGCCCGATCTCTGGTCGCAGGCCATCGCCAAATACGTACGCCGCACCGAAACCCAGGGAGACTGGCTCGACGCCGACTGTTTGCCCCCAACCTGGGAGGTCGCCGCGGGCTCTCTGAAATTTCGTTTGAAAACGACCAAGTTTGGTCACTTGGGTCTCTTCCCCGAACAGTTCGCCAACTGGAAATGGCTGACCCAGACCTGTCGCGAGAGTTCCCGCCCGCTAAGAGTGCTCAACTTGTTCGCTTACACCGGAGGCTCTTCGCTAGCCTGCGCCCTGGGTGGGGCCGAAGTCGCCCATGTCGATGCAGCCGCCAACGTCGTGAAATGGGCGCGAACCAACGCCGAACTTTCCGGCATGGCCGGTGCACCGATTCGCTGGATTGCCGAGGATGCCCGCAAATTCGTGAAACGCGAGATCAAACGAGGCAACACGTACGACGGGGTAATCCTCGATCCACCCAGCTACGGCCACGGCTCGAAGGGGGAAGTCTGGCGGATTGACAAACACCTTCCGCTGCTCATGGGATACCTGAACGAGCTTTTGGCCGAAGACCCCAAGCTCGTTTTGCTGACGTGCCACTCCCCCGGCTATGAAGACGATACCCTTAAGCAAATGATCGACGAAGCGTTCCCCAGTATTTCCCCCCGAAAAATCGAAGCCGGACCATTAACCATCGCCGATCGCAACGGACGCCAATTACCCAGCGGGTACTACGCAAGTTTTCAAAACGTGTCGTGAGCCAACTTCATACCATCATTTCACGCCTCAGTAGCGTGCGAATCACCAACTCTTAAGCCCCAAAGGGGCGGCAGATAATAGCCAGGGGCGTAAGCCCCTGGTAGCGAACCACGAAGAACGAGAGCCCCACAGGGGCGACAGAATCGAATCACAAGCGACAACTTCTGTCGCCCTTTCAGGGCTAACCACTTCTTGAAACGCCTTCCAGGGGCTTACGCCCCTGGCTATTGTCTGCCGCCCTTTCAGGGCTTGGGAGGTTTACCTACTGACCACCATCTATGCCAGAAATCATCCGTTCCCTCCAGAACGCTCAGATCAAGTCGGCCGTTAAGCTTCGTGACCGGCGTGGGCGCATGCAGCAGAAGCGAACCGTGGTGGATGGCCTCCGCGAGATCCGCCGGGCTCTTCAATCGTGCTTTCCGATCGAAACGATCTTCGTGTTTCCCGACGCCATCTCCGGTCCTGAGGCCGCCTACTTCGAACAACTTCTAGCCGATTACGGCGACATCCCCATCCTGCACGTCACCCGCGAAGTGATGGAGAAACTGGCGTTCGGTCAACGCATTGAAGGGGCCGTCGCCGTCGCAAAAGTTTCGGAAAAGAAGCTGGCGGACATGGTTCTTCCCGAGTCTCCGTTGGTCGTCGTCATCGAACAAGTCGAGAAGCCCGGCAACGTCGGGGCCATCTTACGCACGATGGACGCCGTGGGAGCCGATCTCCTGATTTCGGCCGATGGCCGCACCGATTTGTTCAACCCCAATGCGATTCGCGCGAGCCTGGGGACGATCTTTTCGATGGCGGTGGTCGATGCGACCTCGGAAGAGACGATTGCGTTTTTAAAGGACAACCAGTTTCAGATCTATGCGGCCAGGGTCGATGGGTCGGTACCCTACACGACGGTCGACATGCAGCAGGCCACGGCCTTGGTTCTCGGCAGCGAAGCACACGGCCTCAGCGACCAGTGGCACCAGGCAGGGATCGTCAACATTCACCTGCCGATGCAGGGAATCGCCGATAGCCTGAACGTTTCGACCACTGCGGCAGTCCTGCTGTACGAATCGCTGCGACAGCGATCGTAGCGTTAGCCGCCGGCCTGAATCATGGCGGCCTGAAGCGTATTCTCCATCAGCATCGTGACCGTCAGCCGTCCGACACCACCCGGCACCGGCGTGACGGCTCCGGCGACTTGCAGCAGGGCGTCGTAGTCGACGTCGCCGCAAAGGCCGTCATCGGTGCGATTGATCCCCACGTCGACGACCACCGCTCCTGGCTTCACCATGTCGGCCGTCACAAACTTGGCGACGCCGATCGCCGCCACCAAAATGTCGGCCTGGAGGGTCAGTTCTTTCAGATTCGGCGTGCGACTATGGGCAACCGTAACCGTGGCATTGGCGTAGTCGGAACCGCACGTCTGGCTGGTTCGCTGCATGAGCATCAGCGCTAACGGCTTGCCGACGATATCGCTGCGGCCAAGGATAACCACGTTCTTCCCGGCGGTCGGCAGATCGAAATGTTTCAGAATCTGGACGACCCCATGGGGTGTGCAAGGCAAAAAGTTCGGTCTTCCTTGAGAAAGCAGACCGACATTGCTGGGGTGAAAACAATCGACATCCTTACGAGGATCGATCGCATCCAACACTTCCGAGGCATCCAAGTGCTTGGGAAGAGGGAGCTGAACCAAAATGCCGTTGACGTTGTCGTCTTGGTTAAGCTGCTGGACCAGGGCCAGAAGATCCGCTTGCGAAATGTCTTCGGCCCTGCGAAACAACTGACTGGTCATTCCGACCTTGGCACAGGCCCGCTCCTTGTTCCGCACGTACACTTGGCTGGCCGGGTCTTCACCCACCAAAACCGCTGCCAGACAAGGAGTTACGCCCGTTTTCGCTTTGAATTGTTCGACTCGCTGGGCGATATCGTCTTGCAAAGCGGCAGAGACCGTTTTTCCATCCAGAATCGTCGCAGTCACGGGGAACCTCGTTCATCGAGTAGCAGGCACGTGGGAGAGACTCATTTTATAAGCCGACACCCCAGCGCAAACTACCACCTCAAGGCGAATGTCCCCCGTTTGTCCCTCCCTTCAGGGCAGCGAAACGGGTTGTCAATTGTCAATTTAGGCAAGAAGGATCAGCTAAACGGCGACAAATTGACGCATTACGAAGAATTGAAGGAATGTGTATATTAGGCGCGTTGTCCCCTGTTTTGGCCGGATTGCCATGACCTGGGGACTTTTAGCGTGCCGAAGAACTGAATTTTCGCAGGCCATCCTCCTGCCACCTACTTACCCACATAACTTAGCTCCATGGCTTCCACTGATAACAAGCTGAGCCCGGTTGAGGGCATCAAAGACGAAAGCAACTACCTGCGCGGCACTGTCGCTGAAGAACTGGCCGACGGAACGGACCATTTCAGCAAGGAAAGCATCCAGCTGATCAAGCATTTCGGGATGTATCAACAGGATGACCGCGACGCTCGCGCCTCGAACCGAGCCGCCGGCGGTGGCAAAGATTACATTATGATGGTCCGCACGCGTTTGCCGGCCGGCCTCTTGAATAGCCAGCAAATGCTGGAAGAGTTGGATCTATGCGACGAAATCGGCAACGGTACGCTCCGCATCACTAGCCGCCAAGGCACGCAGTTCCACGGCATCCAAAAGAGCGATGTTCACCAACTCATGCAGCGTATGAAGGGGGTCGGCCTGACCTCGCTGGGCGCTTGCGGCGACGTCAACCGAAACGTCATGTGCTGCCCGGCTCCCTTCAAGAACAACGAACTGCACGACCAGATTCAAAAAACCTCGTTTGCGATTGCCGATCACTTCGCCCCCCGCACTGGTGCTTACCGCGAGATCTTCCTGCAAGATCCCGAAACGGGCGAGAAGACCCGCGTCGATGAAAACGGCAACGAAATCGTCGAACCGATCTACGGCAAGCATTATCTGCCGCGTAAATTCAAAATGGGCATCTGCCTGCCGGAAGACAACTGCATCGACGTCTACACCCAGGACTTGGGCATGATTGCCATCCACGAAGGAGGCAAGATCCTTGGCTATAACATCCTGGTCGGTGGCGGCATGGGGCGTACGCCCAGTGCCGACAAGACCTACCCGGCCTTGGGCATGAAGCTGACCTACGTTTCGCCGGAAGACCTGATCGGCGTCTGTGAAGCGATTGTGAAGGTCCAGCGCGACTTCGGCAACCGCGAAGACCGCAAGGTTGCCCGTCTGAAGTACACCGTCCGCAACATGGGCTTGCCGGAGTTCAAGAAGAAGGTCGAGGAATACTTCGGCCGCGAGCTTCCCGAACCGCACGAAGCCGACGTGACCGACTTCGACGACCACAAAGGCTGGTCCGCCCAGGGAGACGGCAAGTGGTTCTACGGCCTCAACGTCGAAAACGGCCGCATCGCCGACTTCGAAGATTGCAAGCTGAAGACCGCCATTCGTGAAGTCTGCACCACGCTCAACCCAGGCATCCACTTCACCGGCCACCAGGACATCATCTTCAGCGACATCGTCGAAGAAGATAAGCCAAAGCTGGAAGCGATCCTGAAGAAGCACAACGTTGTGCTGACCGAAGAAATCAGCAATACGCTGCGTTGGTCGATGGCCTGCGTTGCTTGGCCGACCTGCGGGCTTTCGATCACCGAAAGCGAACGGGCCTTGCCTGGCATGGTCGACGACCTGGAAAAGGAAGTCGCCAAGCTCGGCCTGCAGGACGAGAAGTTTACCCTGCGAATGACCGGCTGCCCCAACGGCTGTGCTCGCCCTTACAACAGCGACATCGGCCTGGTCGGACGTGCCAAGGAAAAGTACACGATGTTCCTCGGCGGCCGCCTCTTGGGCAACCGTTTGAGCTACATCTACAAGGACATGGTCCCCGCCGACGAAGTCGTTCCGGAACTGGTGAAGGTCTTCACCGCGTTCAAAGAGCAACGCAACGATGGGGAAAGCCTCGGCGACTTCTGCGATCGCCTCGGCCAGGAAAAGCTGCTGGAAGCCACCGGCGGCTAAACCGCATCTCCATTTCAAGCCAAAACAAAAGGGCACGCTCAATCGTGCCCTTTGTCATTTCTTGTCCCCTCCGAGGCCGAGGGGACAAGAAAGACCTAAGAACTCGCCACGGTCTCCACCGTGCCCAGGTGTTCTTTCTCGATCGCAAAATTCCGGAAGCGGATCGTGTGGGCGTCATCAAACCACTTCTGAATCACCGGTAGCTGTCCCTCGTCCATGCCTGGCGAAACGGTGAATAGCTTGCCGAACACCTCGCCGCCGATCTCGCCATCTTCGACAATCACGCGGCCGGCCTGCACGACGTAGCGTGGCCTTTGGAACATCTTGGTGCGGTCGGTGCTGGGCGTGTAGATCGTCACGTCGGCGTCGGCACCTTCGCCGAGGTGTCCCTTGTGCTTCAGTCCCAACAGCCTGGCCGGCGCGGCCCGGGTGATGATGGCGATGTCGTTCAGTGAGTACTCACGATCCAGCTGGGCCAGCGTGGTCCGTTCACCCAGCAGCTTGTGCATTTTGCCGATCGCTTCGCGGCGGAAGGCCGAATCCATCAACAGGTGAATCACTTCCGGATAGCGGAAAACGGCACCGCCGTTGGGATGATCGCTGCTCATCGCGATCCGCCACGGGTCATCGATCAGCAAGTACCACTCGAGCGCGGCTGCCCACTGCACGGCATGCACCAGGGCTTTCTTCGGCTGGAACTCCATCGGAATCACGCCGCAGCTGGCTTCCAGCTCGCTATCGGCCGCGTACCAACGATTGCCGGTCAGCTTCGACAGGAAGTAACCAAACGGGGCGTCGCCGGTGATGCCGAGCGTCTTGCCTGGGTTCACGTGGCCGACGTCGATCGAAATGTTCGGGTTGGCGTTCACATACTCGGCCAGTCGAGCCGCGTCAGAGCGGAAGCTGGACGGGTCGTTCTCGTCGCCGGCGTAGCTATGAAACTGCGTGTGAGCGAAGTGACCGCGATGTCCGTCGAGGGCTTGCATGGTGCGAAGCGTCGTCTCACTATTGCCTGGCACGCCCAGGTTGTTGCAGTGGATGTGTACGGCATGCGGCAGCTTCAAGCGATCGACCGACGCCGCCAGGTTTCGCACGATCGCCCGTGGCGAAACACCAAAGCCAGGGACTGGCTCGTCCAGTTGCTGCACCGTCTTGCGACTGACCTGCTTCCAGTTCTCGACGCCGCCAGGGTTCACGACCTTCACGGCATAGCCATGCGTTGAAGCGAGTGCCCAGGCCAGGTAGGCATCCAAACAGTCGTTCCGGTCTTCGCGAATGCGGTCCATCACGAACTGGTTGTTACCGAACAAAAGGTAGAAACCTTTGTCCAATAGCGGCGTATCGAGCAAATCTTCGTGAGCATGCCGCGCGTGCAAACCGGGGATGGCCGCATCCATGGCCGTTGTGTAGCCGAGCCCGGCGAACATGTAACCAGTACCAACGCAGCTAGGGAGCAGTCCGCCACTGGCACTACGGCGTCCTTCGCCGCGGGGGATTCCTTCGTCGCGGCGGTACTCAGGCGTCATCTGCCGCCCGATGTTCACCTTGGGGCCGGCGATGTGGCAGTGCATGTCCACCCCGCCTGGCATGATCACGTAGCCGCGGCAGTCGATGCGGCGATCGATCGGTGGGTGGTCTTCAGTCGGCGGGCTGACGATCTTGCCGTCCTTCAGCCACAGCGTACGCACCTCGCCATCGACGCCGTTAGCCGGGTCGTGAACGGTTCCGTTTTCAAGGACGAGGTATCCCATGAGCGAGTCCTTGCAGGTGCGCAACTAACTATGACTTGGCGGCAGGGAAGGGCTTTCGAATGCCCGGCATCCATTTGCACAAACCAATCCCTAAACCATAAAGCAGCGTCAGCGGCACCGCCAGCAGGAGCATGCTGATCGGATCGGAGGGCGTCAGCAGCATCGACAAAACAAAGATCACGATCACGGCGACTCGCCAGTTGGCGGTGTAGGCCTCAATGCTGAACAGACCAATACGGTTGAGCAGCAGCATCACCAGCGGCAACTGAAAACTGATCCCGAAGCCCAAGGGAAGCATGATCACGAAGCCCAGCCACTCGTTAATACGCGGGCGAGGATCGATACCGGTCATCAGATTGAACTGGAACAGGAAGTCGAGCACCGGTTCGAATGCCAGGAAGTAAGCGATCGCGGCGCCACCGAAAAAGAGGGACAGGCTGAAGGGCATGAAGATCCAGACGTACTTCTTTTCGTGCGGGTACAAACCGGCGGCCACGAACTGCCACAAGTGCCAGAAGATACCAGGGCTAGCAATGATGAAGCCGAACACGATGCCCGCTTTTAACCAGACCATGAAAACTTCTTCGGCACGCAGAGCCTCGGTCGAAGGTTGAATCCGCTGCCAGGTTCGCATACGAACGGGGGCCTCGGTCGGAAGCACCTTGGCGTTCTGCAGTGCCTTCAAGATATCTTCGTCCGAGAGGGACTCGTCGGTAGGCAGTTCTGCCGGGGGCACTTCTCTCTCCGGCTCTGGCGAAGCCTCGACCTCCGAACTAGCGTCAGTCAGCGGACGATTCTTGGCCTGGGATAACCGTTCGATTTCGGCCGGCTCGATCCACATATCGACGGCAATCCAGTCGTTTTCCTTCAAGTGGTTAGCGACCGCGGTTCGCTGCTTGCTGTTGAGCTTGATCCCGAGGTTTTCTTCCAACTGCGTGATCGACTTCGCTTGATAGTACCTGATCAAGGCGCTTTGGATCGGCTGCTCGAGAAACTTGACGACGTCGCTGCCGAAATACAGACCAATTGACACCCCCACGGCCAGCCAGATCACAGCGCGGAACAAACACTTACGTAGTTCCTCCAGGTGATCGCCGAAGGACATCGAACTGCCTTCGAAGAAATCATCGTTGATCTTGCTGTTCATTCCGAGAACCTCAGTGCAGGAAGCGCATCGCTATTTGATTGGCTGGGTGACAGAAAGTCGCAGTAAGCTTGTGCCTGAGCGGATCTGGGTGACCGACGGCTGGCCTTAATTCAGGCCGACCGCTTCACGCCTATCGAAGCGAACAGGTTGTCTTACCATGTCGGTGGATCCTGCCCGGCACCCCGAAAGAGCACTTCGCGCGACAGCAATGGGGCTGAGAAATGAGCCGGTCCTGCCACCAGACATAGTTTTATCCTATCAACGACTCGGTTTCGTTACAATATGCGGCAGTGGGTCCAACCACTCTGGTCCCCTCGCCCTTCCCAAGGGAGAGGGCTAGGGTGAGGGTTGGTGCAGCGGGTACCAGCTTCGCCCCTCACCCTAACCCTCTCCCCAAAGGGGCGAGGGGACAGGATTTCGCAGCCAAATAACACGCACAACCGATATAACCGTTCGACTCGCAGCTAAGAGGGAACCGCCGTGTCGCTGAACTATCCTTTGATCTTCAAGCCAACGTTTCGAGACTACATCTGGGGCGGCCGGCGGCTTGGCACGGTGCTGGGCAAGCCCATTCCGGAAGACGGGATCTTCGCCGAAAGCTGGGAAGTGGTCGATCATGGCGAAGACCAGAGCGTCGTGGCCAACGGCCCCGAAGCCGGTAAAACGCTGGGAGAGTTAGTCCAGCAGTTTCCGCAAGATCTCTTCGGCGTGAAAGCTCCGACCGAGACGTTTCCGCTGTTGTTCAAGTTTCTCGATGCCAACCGCGATCTCTCGATTCAGGTCCATCCCAACGACGCCCAGGGAGCCCAACTCGATCCGCCTGATTTGGGCAAGACCGAGGCCTGGTACATCCTCGATGCTCAGCCAGGGGCCAAGGTCTATGTCGGCTTGAAAGAGGGAGTCACCCGGGAAGACTTGGCCCAAGCGGTCGAACAAGACACGGTCATCGAAACCATGCATGTCCTCCAGCCCCAGGCCGGCGACTGCTTGTTCATCCCGGCCAACACGGTGCATGCGCTGGGTAAAGGCCTGTTGGTGGCTGAGATCCAACAGGCCAGTAACACCACGTTTCGCTTGTACGACTGGGGCCGCGTGGGGGCCGACGGCAAACCCCGCGCACTGCACATCGAGCAATCACTCGACACGATCGACTACGACAAAGGCCCCGTCCAGCCGCAAACGCCCCAGGCAACGTCAGATCCGGAAATTGAACGCCTGGTCACATGCGACAAATTCGTCCTCGATCGCTGGGAATTCGACGACCGCAAGTCGATTGGCGACGAGAAACGCTTCCACATCGTAGCCGTCCTCGAAGGGAAAGTACGTTCGTCGCACGCCCACTTGGACCAAGCCCTGGGCAAAGGATCAACATTCCTGGTCCCAGCCGCCTGCGGTCCGCTGTCGCTAAGAGCTCTGGAACCGACCGTCCTGCTCGACATGTACTTGCCGTGAGGGGACAAAGGATTAGCCACAGAGCACACAGAGGTCACAGAGAAGAAGAATTTTGACCACGGATTTCACGGATAGGATGAAGAATGGACGAGCCAACAGTGGCACCAACTTCCCAGTTCTTTCCCATCCGTGATATCCGTGGTTACTTCCCTCGGTGATCTCTGTGTCCTCGGTGGCTAATGCCCTCTTCCCAGGACCCAAATCGGTTCTCCATTGCGGGAATCCGGGGAAATCGGTATGGTTCGCGGAAATGACCTCGGGTTTTCCCTCTCGGAGACTTTCCCCCATGTTGGTTCGCCTGGCGATGATCGGCCTGTTTTTGCTGACCACGGCCGGCTGCGCGAATTTGGCGGGACCCAACTGGTTCAACCCAGGCACCGTCCAGCAACAACGCATAAGAGCTTTGTACAGCGACCCTTACCCGGATACCGATGCCGGACCGGAAATGTTGGGCGTGCGGCCTCGCGAGTTCAGCTCGTCGCTGCCTGAGGCGGTCAAGAACCAGCCGTACAGCTATCTCGATCCTTACGGAAACCCCGCGTTTTAGCCGGTTTACGCTCGCTACCCATGGGCTAAGTAGGACTCCAGGCTTATCATAGAGCCATTCGCAAGAGTCCTATTTATCGCAGTCTGCTGGCCCCATGCCTGGTTCATCGTCCTCACTCGTTCGTCTCCACAAAGTCCTCGCCGAAGCCGGAATCGGCTCGCGCCGCAAATGCGAAGAGATCATCCAGGAAGGACGGGTCGAAGTTGATGGAGAATTCGTGACCGAACTGGGCACCTCCGTCGATCCGGCCAAACAAGAGATCATGGTCGACGGCCAGCGAATTCGCGTCCGCCGCAAGCAGTACTTCATCCTGAACAAGCCGGTCGGCGTGGTCAGCACCAACTTCGATCAGGCCGGTCGAACCCGCGTGATCGACCTGGTCCCGCAAGACGAGCGGCTGTTCACCATCGGGCGTCTCGACCGCCAGAGCGAAGGGCTGATCATCATCACCAACGATGGCGAGTTGGCCAATCACCTGGCTCACCCTCGTTACGGCGTCCCCAAGACGTATCACGTGGAAGTCGCTGGATCGGTCTCGGTTGAAGAGATCAAGATGATCCAAAGCGGCGTCTACATCGCCGAAGGCTTCGTCAAAGCCGAAAGCTGCCGCTTGAAACAGAAACGGGGCAAAAGCTCGATCCTTGAGATCGTCCTCCGCGAGGGCAAGAATCGCGAAATTCGCCGACTGCTCGCCAAAGTCGGGCACAAGGTCCTGCGTCTGAAGCGCATTTCCATTGGTCCCCTTAAGCTCGGTGACGTTCCAGCCGGATCGTTCCGGGAATTGAAGCCCTCGGAAGTGAAAGCCCTGCGCGAGGCCTCGGAAGCAGGTTCCGCCAAGGGTGCTCCGAAACGCAAACCAGCCGGTCGCCGCACGACCGGCACCAGCCCAGGCAAGACGACGGTCAAAAAGGGTGGAACCACGTTCCGCGGTGGTAAGAAGAAAAAGACCAAGCAGAAGACCGGCCAGTCGCCGACGGTTAACGAGTCGCGCCGTGGTCAGGGGCGAGCCGTGAAACAAAAGCAGGCTTCCAAGAAGAAGCAGATGCGCCGTAAATAGTGCCCGATCAAGGATTGCCAGGCCATGTCCCAGTTCCACTTCCAAGCGATTTCGATCGTCGAAAACGTTCCCCTCTCGGCGAGAATCTATCGAGTACGCTTCGAAGCCCCTGAGATCGCCGCGAAGATTCGGCCTGGCCAGTTCGTCATGGTTCGCATTGCCGACTGCTTCGATCCGCTGCTGGGACGCGCCTTCGCTCTGTATGACGTGATCGCCGGTGACGATGGACAGCCCAAGTACGTCGACGTCGTCTACCAGGTACACGGCAAGCTCACGTCGCGGCTCAAGCAGCTCGAACCGGGGCAGAAGCTGGAAGTCTGGGGCCCGCTGGGTAACGGCTTTACGATTCCCGAAACCCAGCACCTGATACTGGTTGCCGGTGGCATCGGCCAGACCCCGTTCCTGGCGGTCGCCAAGCAGGTCCTCGGCCAGCAGTCGTACGGCAGCCAGCCTTTCAGCACCGGCAAGCCTAAGAAGGTCACGCTGTGCTACGGGGCCCGCTCGGTCTCGGACTTCGCCGGCCTCGATGATTTCAAGGCCACGGGAATGGACGTTAAGATCTGCACCGACGACGGCAGTGCAGGGCACCACGGGCTGGTGACCGATCTGCTTGCGCAGGCAATCGCCGAAGGCGTCGGCCAGGCCCAAGTGCTGTGCTGTGGTCCTGAGAAGATGATGGAAGCGGTCAGCAAGCTAACGACCGAGCGAGAGATCCCTTGCCAGGTTTCCTTGGAAACGCCGATGGCATGTGGTATCGGGATCTGCTTTACCTGCGTTGCCCCGGTCCGCCAGGAAGATGGCAGCTGGGACTACAAACGAACATGCGTCGAAGGACCAATCTTCGACGCATGCGAAATTGCTTGGGAGCATGCCTGAGATCTGATATCAGGCAGCCGCGAAAAGAACTAGGCAGAAGCCTTGTCTTTGGCGGACTTGATGTGATGGTTCAGACGCGACTTCAGGCGCGAAGTGGTCTTTTGGTGCAAAACATTCTTGGCACCAGCCTTGTCCAGCTTCTTGACCGTCGTGCGGAACAGTTCGTCTGCCTTTTCGAATTCATTGGCCGCGACGGCTTCTCGAACCTTACGGATCGAAGAACGAATCGAGGACTTGACCGCGCGGTTGTGGGTGCGGCGAACAGCATTCTGGCGAAGACGTTTTTTGGCGCTCTTGGTATTAGGCATGATTGAACCGGGTAACTCGGAAACGAACAGTCCTTTGTCAGACTCTTAATGGAAGCTAATCATCATGCCGGATTTACTTGAGTTTGTCTAGCCGTCGCTTTACATCTTTGTAGCTTGGATCCATTTTCTCGAGTCTTTTCAGATAAGACGTTGCCGAAGTCCACTCCTTGAGCCCCTGAGCGAGCACGCCGGCTCGGTACAGAAGAAGCTTCAATCGTTCGGAACTCAAGGTGTCAGCATAGTTTAGGGCTTCTTCGTAGGTCTCCATGGCCGTCACGAACTTTTTACGAGCCTGCAGACACTCTCCCTTGCCTAAGTAGCAAATTGCTAAAAGTTTTTCATCGGCAAGCGAGATCTCGTCAAACAGCTCTTCGGCCTGCTCGTAATTTCCCATCCGTTTGAGCCGCAAACCGAGTTCGTACTTGATCAGCAAGTCGTCTGGATGACGCTCGTTCCGCTTGGTGTAAATCTCTAATTCCAGTCGGTTGAGGTCCGTCTTGGCCGTTTCGACCAGATCGAGAAGCTGGGGACTCGATTGAGCAGAGGCCTGGTTTTCGGCCATTTTGTACCGGTGGCGGGCCTTAAGGATCAGCAGATCTTCCTGCTTTTCGGTCAGTTCGATCGAATCGCCAAAGTGGGCCTGGGCCTCTTTCCAGACCGCTTCGGCCTCGAAGAACTTCCCTTCGTCGACCCATAAATCCATCAGCTTCAGGTAGTTCTCGAGTTGATCTGGGTCGGCCTCGATCTTGGCTTTCAGCTTTTGCTTTGCGTTCAGTTCGATCTTCGTGGCCGGACGTTCCTGCACTTCCGACTTTCTTTCTCCTGCCTGGCCGGCTTGTCGGCGGCGAACTTTGGCCGCGTCGGCCGGATCGATCCGGTTGGTCACCGTGGCCAGGCCCTTGGCTCGGCGTTCGCGGTCGATGGTCAGCTGCGAAATCATCTGATTCGCTTCTTTGTCTCCGCGGTTCTTTTCTTCGATGAAGTGCCACAGGGAAATGGCCTGATCGAACTGCCCCACACGCCCCAAGTAGCGAGCACAGTGACGCATCACTTCCATGTCGCCCGGCGAGCCGTCCATCGCGTTTTTCATGTAACGCAGGCCCACCTCGTTGTAGCGCATCGCTTCGCACGCATCGACCATGGCCCGCAGCGTCACGCTGTCGTAAGGGTTGCTCTTGAGCAGATCGATCCCTTCCTTGATGACGTCCTGCCACTTCTTGGCCGATAACGCCTTCTTCAGGCCCCCTTTGCCACCGAAACCAGAAAACAGTGAGCCTTTCTTCTTCCCTTTGAACTTCAGGTCCAGGTTTTCGAGCATCTTCTCGACGTAAACCAGGTTCGCCGGGTCTTTCTTGCAGCAATCCCCCAGTAGACTATGCGCGTAGTCATAGTCGTACTTAGGCTTGCTCATCATTTGCGTTGCGTGGTCAAACAGCCGCTGCAACTGAGTGCGCAGTGCAGGCGAGACCTCGTAGTCGGCATCTTCAGATACTGAGAAACTTCCACCGTCAGACATAAGCCGGGCCAAATCAATCAGATACGCGTGAGGAGTTTTTAGTTCTTGCCAAGCACAATAATCCGTTACTCCTATTGTATCAACCGCTTCCGTCAGAGGGTGGATTCGTTTTAAATCAGGGAAGCGTAATTTTCCATGCCTAAAACCTCTCTTTTGAGGGACCGCTGTGACACCCACCGATCAAGATTCCGCTGACGCAGGAACCGGAACCGTCTATCTGGTAGGTAGCGGGCCCGGTGACGCGGGTCTGATCACGCAGCGCGGCATCCAGTGCCTGCGGCAGGCGGACGTGGTCCTGTACGACTACCTCTCGAACCCGGAACTGCTCGAGTACGCCATTTCAGCCGACGAGATGCACTGCCTGGGTAGCCATGCCCAGCGCAAGCTGTGGTCGCAAGATCGAATCAACGAAGAGATGATCGCCCAGGCCAAGCAGGGCAAAAAGGTCGTCCGGCTGAAAAGCGGCGATCCGACCGTCTTCGCCAGGGCCACCGAAGAGATCGAAGCCCTGCGGGCCGCCGACGTGCCGTTTCAGATTGTGCCTGGCATCACCACGGCCTTGGCTGCCAGCGCCTATGCCGGTATTCCATTGACCCACTCCGACTACGCCTCGGCGGTCGCGTTCGTTACGGGGCACGAAAAGCCCGGCAAGGATGGCTCGGCGATCGATTTCGCCAGCCTGGCCAGTTTCCCCGGGACGCTGGTCTTCTACATGGGGGTCACTACGGCTCCGCAGTGGTCGGCCCAGTTGATTGCCCATGGCAAGTCAGCCGATACGCCGTGCGCGATCATCCGCCGCTGCAGTTGGCCTGACCAGGAAACGTTTCGCTGCACGTTGGGCGAGATCCCCAACCTGCTGCATTCCGGATCAAAGATTCGCCCGCCGGTGATTACCGTGGTAGGGGAAGTCGCCCAGGACCAAAGCATCCCGAACTGGTTCGAAGAGCGGGCGCTGTTCGGACAATCGTTCCTCATTACGCGTCCGGAGCACCAGGCATCTGAACTGCGTTTGCCGCTGGCGGAATTGGGCGCGGAAGTCTTCGTGCAGCCGGCTATCGATATCAATTTCGCCAGCGACCAGGCCCCGCTCAACGATGCGATCGCCAACTTGAAATCGTTCGATTGGATTGCCTTCTCCAGCCGCAACGGCGTGGTGTTCTTCATGGAACGCCTCCGCGCTCTGGGCTTCGACTTCCGCCTGCTGGGGCACCTGAAGATCGGCGCGATTGGCCCTGGCACGGCCGAACAGCTGCACTACTATGGCTTCAAGGCCGACGTCATCCCGGACGAGTACCGAGCCGAATCGTTGGTCGCAGCGATGGCCGACCAGGTCGCCGGCAAACGCGTTCTACTGCCGCGAGCTTCACGCGGACGCGACGTGCTGCCGGCGGGTCTGACCCAGCATGGCGCCGACGTGACGGAAGTGATCGCCTACCAAAGCACCGACGTCACGCAGGTTTCACCAGAGGTGCAGCGGCAGATGGAGTCAACCGGGTTCGATTGGGTCATCGTCACCAGCAGTGCGATCGCACGGGCAACGGCTCAGTTGGTTCCCGAAGTGATGAAGAGCAGCAACATCGTCAGCATCAGCCCAATCACATCCGACACGATCCGCCAGCTAGGGTACGAAGTAACCGTTGAAGCGAAGGTCTACACGATGGACGGCATCGTCGAAGCGATTCTCGCGTACGAAGACGAGAATTCGGTTTAACGCTGATAAATCGGCAAATAGCCCATGTCCAGCTGCATCATGATCAGGTTGCAGGCCGTGACGTAGATGGGGCCGATGCTGGTTTCGTCCCAGTAGCCTTCGCTGTTTTGCTCGCCGGTGATGCGATCGTACAAACGGTTGCGGAACGCTTCCCAAAATGTCTTGTCGTCGGTCCCTTCGCGGTAGACGACCTGCGAGTAGTACAGGTACGAGTAGTGCCAGTGGCTGAAACTCTGGGCCTGGGTTTGGATCTGGTAGAGGTTCTTCTTGCAGTAGTCGAGCATCTTCTGCACGACGTCTGACTTCGTTTCGCCGGCGTTCTGCAGGCAGCAGATCGAGGCGGCCGTGATCGCCGGGCGGGACGTGCCACGGTTCTTCGAGCTATACGAAATGCCTCCGTCCGGATTCTGGCAATCGTAGATGTACTTCTTGGCGTTCTCGATCACCTCGGTCGGAACCGGGATGCCGGCATTGCGGCATCCGCGAAGTCCTTGCACCTGGGTGATGGTGGTCGAACCTTCGTCGAAGTCGTTACCGTCCTTCGCGCTCACGTAGCCCCAGCCGCCTGACTTGGTCTGGGCGAAGACGCTGAACTTCACAGCATTGGTCAGAATCTTGATCAGTTCTTCGCGACGCAGCGAGTCTTCTTCTTCCCCGAGGACCTGCGAAAGGAAGAGCATCGAGAAACCGTGACCGTACGTGTAGCGGTTGTCGGTCAGCGGATCGCCGATCAAGCCGTTGGGACGCGCCTTGGATACGAGAAATTCCACCGCGCGGCGGAGGTTCTCGGAGTAGGGGCCCTGCATGGTGGTCGAACCCGACGCACACAAGGCCGTGCCAGCCAATGCGGTCATCGCCGTGGGATAGTTGGCGGCGGTCCAGTGACCGAGTCTCGATTGCGTCCGCTGTACCCAAGCCAAGCCTTTTTCAACACAGGCTTCCCAGGTGCGGCGTTGTGAATCGGACGGAGGTGCTGCCCAGAGAGGTGGAGCAGCGGCGGCTGCGGATATTCCCCCGAGCATTCCCAACATTCGTCGACGATTCATATTCAGCACTCGCTATCTCCCTTGATTTGCTTTGGCTTTGCTCTATTTTTCCAACCAAAGCGAACCACGTAAAGCAAACTTTCTCGTTACCAGGGGGCGAGTAGCGGAAAGACGCACAATAGACCGGGCGAATTCCCACACAATGGGCTAGATGCGCCGAACTATTTTTGTTCAGCGAAGGTGGTATAAGACAGAAACCCAAGGATCGCAGAACAGATCACAAACGCAATATCCATCGTCATGCTGGCGCCACCGAAGGGGACACCTGCCAACAGGTCGAGCGCGAATACCAGAATCAGGAGAACGGAGACACCCATTCCCACAATCGTCAGCGCTTTCGGCATTGGCAACTCCTGGAGCAAATCAGCGATACGCTACGGTAGTGAAAAGACAAATTTTGACCAATTTATCTAGCCCATCCAGTATACCTCAAGCTTAGGCAATGTCACCTAGAGTGCACAATCTGCCTGATCAAGGGTTACGCGACGAGCATTACCCGCCGCTTCGATGATGTTGGGCAAGTGGAAAAGTCTTTAAATTGGTACGGAACCGGCCCGGTGAAAAACGTCCTAATTTACGACGTAACTATATTTCCAACAAGTCTTTCAGTCGATCTTAAAAGAAGCTTTTCATGACGTTTTCTAATGATTCTCGCTGGCAGTCCTTCCGAGATGCGATGCCAGTGACCCAGAAGTGGGCCTATTTCGATCACGCGGCGGTCGCCCCATTGCCCCAAGCGACCGCTTTAGCAATTAAAAATTGGTGCGATCAGGCCGCCCATGAGGGGGATGTCGTCTGGCTCGAATGGGAACGAGCAGTCGAAAACACCCGAGCTTCCGGGGCCAGGCTGATCGGAGCCCGAAAGGAAGAGATCGCTCTGGTCAGCAACACGACCCACGGGATCAATCTCGTGGCGGAAGGGCTGGCCTGGAAGCCGGGCGACAACCTGGTCGTGCTGGGGAACGAGTTCCCCTCAAATCTCTATCCCTGGCTTCATCAGCAAACCAAGGGAGTCGAGGTGCGCGTCATTCCGGTCGATGGCGTCCAGCCTGACCTCAACCGAATTGCCGAGGCCTGCGACGAGCGAACTCGGCTGCTATCGATCAGTTGGGTTAGCTATAAGACCGGCTGGCGGATCGATCCGAAGACGCTCGCCAAGATCGCCCACGACGCCGGGGCGTTGTTCTTTCTCGATGCAATCCAAGGGATGGGGGTCTTTCCGCTGGACGTTCGCGACGCCGATATCGACTTCCTTGCGGCCGATGGCCACAAGTGGATGCTCGGGCCGGAAGGGGCAGGACTGTTCTATGTGAAGCAGGAACTGCTCAGTGAGCTGCATCCCATCGGCATCGGCTGGAACAGCGTCGCTGGCCGGAAGAACTTCGACAACATCGATCTCACGTTCCGCGACAGTGCGGCTCGATACGAGGGAGGTTCGCAGAACATGCCTGGCCTGATTGGATTGGGGGCGAGTCTTGACCTATTGCTTGAGTATGGCGCCGGGCCGAAGACTTCCGCCATCGGAGATCGCGTGCTCGAAGTGACCGATTATGCCTGCGAAAAGCTTACGAGCGTCGGTGCCAAGATCCTGGCCAGTCGGCAAGGGGACGAACGCTCGGGCATCGTGTCGTTCCAGATGCCTGGCAAGTCGCCGCAAGACCTTCGCGCGGCGGGTCAGAAGATGGGGGTAAACTTTAGCGTTCGCGGCGACTTTGCCCGCATCAGCCCGCATGCCTACAACAATCAGGCCGATATCGGGCGATTGCTAGAAACACTGGCCTCGGTCGATTAAGCTTTCAGCTGTTTAGAGCCTGTTTCGCAATAGCTGACTCGGAAAAGCCGATGGTTGATTTCACTGACAAAGAGGAAGAACTGGCCGAAGTGCTTCCCAGCGAACCGGCCCGGCCGAAGAAGATCACGATCGTGGTCGTGATCGCCATCATTCTGGCCGTCCTTTACCTGATGGGTTTCCTGGGCACGATCCCCGGCTTGATCATGCATGTGGTCTCGCCAGGCGGCTTCAACTTCGCCCCGCAATCAGACGATCCGCAGTTTCGGATGCAAGCCGAAATGCAAGCGAACATGGCCCAAGTGACTCAGACGTATTTCATCCCCATGATACTGCTGGCGATTGCCTCGCTCGCGGTCGGCACCCTTTTGCTCTATTCCAGCATTCAAGTGCTTCGTCGCGGACAACTTGGTGATTATCGTTTGCTCAACAATACGTTCATTGCCGCGATCGGACTGGGCATTGTGAACAGCATCGTGACGGTCTTGGTCCAGATGGCCAATTGGGAGGCGATGAACAGGGCGTTTAGCGCCGAGAACGTCGGTCCGCAAGCCGAGTTTCTCAAGAACGTCATGATGTTCTCGATGGTCATCGGCGTCGGGCTGGGCATTGCCTTTCAGCTCGCCCAACTGATCTATTTCATCATCGCTCGCTGGATAATGGGTCACTACATTACGAAACTTGAACAGTCGTAATACGCCCCCTGACACCTTGCTAGAAACACGTTTGGACTGAATCGATGGCCGATGGCAACCGAATCGCCGTTTATGTTGGATCGTTCGACCCGATCACGCTGGGGCATCTGAACCTGATCGAGCGGAGCAGTAAGCTTGTCGATCGCTTGATCGTGGGGATTGGCATCAACGCCGAAAAGACGGGACTGTTCACCCCGGACGAACGAGTCGACCTGGTACAGCGCGTGACCGCCGAGATGCCCAACGTCGAAGCGAGAACCTTCGATGGCCTGGCCGTCGAGTTCGTTCGCAGCGTAGGTGCCTACGTGATGATCCGCGGCATTCGTCCTTTGACCGACATCGCCGGCGAGTTCACGATGATGATGGCCAATCGCAAGCTCGACAGCGAGATCGAAACGATCTTCCTCATGGCCGACGAAGAGTACGGGCATGTTTCCAGTTCGCTACTCAAGCAGATCACGCCCCTGGCCAACGACGAGCAGTTAGAGAAATTCGTCCCCAGTTCGATCATCCCTGATCTACGTGCCAAGCTATCCCGTAAAGGTTAGTCGTTCCAATCGGCCTTCAAGTGTAGCTCGCCATCATCGGCGGGAGGTTTGCCACGCAAAATCTCTTTCGCCTTCTGATACAGCACCGCTCGGCGGCGGCGGATGAGTTGCTTCAGGTCGTAGTCGGTCAGCCCGATCTTCTTGGCGACCTTGGCTAAAACTTTTTGTTCCTTCGCACAGACGCTGCCGTCGGCAAAGGCCATATCGATCATCTTGACCAGCCAGAACTGGCCCACGGTTTGATCTTCCGGGACGCTCACCTCCAGCCGATTCTCTTTGGCCGCCACGCACATCTCTTTCAGCCGCTTGTTCGAGATGCCGTAGTGCGCGGCAAGCTCTTTGAGCTGCTCGATCTCCTTCGGATCGAACTGTCCGTCGGCGGCCGCCATGTAAACGATCCACGAGAACATATCGACGCTGCGCATTCCCTCGGTCCACTCTTCCAGCTGGAGCATTCGGGCACGAATCGCCGCTTCCACGTCATACCGGCTTAGCCCCAATTCGGCGGCGGTCGCGTTGATGTAAACCTTTTCCCAGGCTTCCATGCGGCTATCGATCAAGCTGACGTCAATCATTGCCATCAGCCAGCGTTTGACGACCTGCGAGTTCAAGTCTTTCAACCGGCGGCGATCAAGCTTCTCGCGGCCGCGCATCGCTCCGGCGAGCGTCGCGTTGTCGATCCCGCACTTCCTGGCAACTTCGCGGATGAAGTCCTTCGCAGCGGCCTTGGAAATGTGCAGCCCACCGGCTACCTGCCCCATCAACTGACAGAGCGTAACGTCGTCTTCCCGCACGACCACGTTGGGAGCGAGCCCGTCAATCTGGACCCCCTCGATCTCGCTCTTGGTGAATTCCGGCAGCTTTTGCTCCATCATCACCACGCGCTCGATCGGGGCGTCCTCGATGTTTTCGAACTTCATGACCGACACCTTCGTCTCGATCCCCTCGTAGGCCCGTTTCCGCAGGGCCATGGCAGCGGTCGACGTAAAGGGAAGCACGTCGGCCAGCGTCCATTCGAGGGCGCCATCGTTGAGCACCGTGTGGCAGAACTCGCACGCGTGCGAAGCGTTGTTCGACTCAGGGGCACCACACTTGGGGCAATGCGAACTGGTGATCGTGCGTTCGATCCGTGTCTTCGTTCCATGCTTACGCACCAGCACCATCATCGTGCTGATCTGCACTGGATCTCTTTCGAGTTCCAGTTCGCCTTGGCGATCGATCGTACCGCGGCGGGCCGTCCAGCGAATGTGCATCAGGGCCCTATCGAACGGCTGTTCGGCAATCACGCCCGAGACGTCCGCGGCCAGGATTCGCGGGTGAATGTAGACCATGCGTTTGCCGAATTCGTTCGGCTTAAGCTTCTTCTCGTAGCCGTCGCAAAAACGATTGGTCGCGACCTTACCCAGCGGATCGATCACGCCCAACCGGTCGGCCAGGAACTTGCGAAAGAAAATCACGCTCGCGCGGTCTTCCAGGTAATGCGAACTGAAGCCTTGGTCTTGCTTGATCCAGTAACGCGTCGCGCTGCTCATCTTGAACGGCTTGGTCACTTTCCAGGAAGACTGATCCGAGATCTCGGAAAGGATCCAGTCATGTTCGCCGGAACGAACCGTGCTCTCGCACGAAGGGCACTTCTCCCACTGGTTCACGGAAATGTCCGTACCGCAGTTGGGGCAGTGGCCATGGACCGAACCAAAGTCCTTCGACTTGGTCTGGGCTCCGCGGCGACGCAGGAAGGTCCATACCTCCGAGATCGGCTCCGTCTCTTCGGTAATGACGTCGGTTCCGTCCTGCTTGAGCCGATATTGGCGAACGGCCGAGCCGGAAATCCGCATCGAGATCACCTCGAATGCGTTCTGGTTGTTCTTGGAAGAAGTCACCTCGGCAGGCGAAAGATTATGCACCTGCAGCTTGATCGTCTTACGCGTACGCCCCAGGCTCTTTTCTTCGTCTAATCGAAAGGCCATCCGCTGGTAGATCCCATCGGACACAAACGAACGAATATCGCTCAGGTCGCCGGTGTCGAGGGCCTTTTCGACTTCGATATAGGCGTTGGTGGCCGCGATGCAGAAGTTCTGCAAGTCGAATTTAGGGTCCGCTTCCTGGATCGCCTGCAGCGCCTGATCCATCCGGCTGAGTTCTTTCTTCTTATTGCCCAGACGAATCATCGACGCGCTGCGCAAGCCGCCTGTGAGATGCTCCTGAAAGATGCCTGCCAGGATGAACAACGTAATCACCACCAGACTGATGCCATCGACGGCATCGGCAAGCAGAACGAAGTTTTCTGGCAGCAGGATGAACATAGGTGACGAGTTGACGAGGATGGTGCTGAATGAACAAGGATCGACTTGCCAGCCCCGATGGGCTGATGAGTAGTTGTCGAGTTGGAACTCTTGCCCGGCGACATCAGGCGAAGGTCGCTCAGGAAACCCTCACCCTAGCCCTCTCCCTGCGAGGGAGAGGGGACAAGATTTGGGCTATGTCCCGATAGCGTATTGCGAAACCGGCTTTCAATTCGCGAAAGCTACTGCGTATTCACGAAGCCGATTTGGTAATCACGAATCCGACAAGGTATTCGCCGAGTCTATAGAAATATTCAGGGAAAATCGACCGCCAGCGTTAATTTCGCTCGTCGCGGTGCTCTTTTCCTCGGTCTTGCAGATAGCGCCGCAAGTAGAGGGCTCGTTCGATGTTTCGGCCGGCGGTGTCCAACTCGTTGCCGCGCAGCTTCTGCAAATGCGCCGGCTGCGTTTCGACGAACAGCTTGTTGATGTCGGAGATTGCCAGGTCGTCGATCAGTCCCAGGTTCACCCCCATGCGAACGCTGGAAAGCAGGTGCATCGTCTCTTCGCTGCTGATCGTCTGCGCGGTGCACAGGATGCCGTACGCTCGGCTGATCTTGTCGTGCAGATCTTCGCGATTCTGCGTGATCAGGAAGTCGCGGGCCTTGCGTTCGTACTCGATAATCATCGGTACCACGCCGCTGACCTGGCCGATCAGTTCTTCTTCCGACTTGCCAAGGGTGATCTGATTGCTGATCTGGTAGAAATCCCCCATGGCCTGCGAGCCTTCGCCGTACAAACCACGCACGGCCAGATTGATCTTCTGCAGGCTGCGGAAGACCTTCTCGATCTGGTTGGTGATCACCAGGGCAGGGAGGTGCAGCATGACGCTCACTCGCATGCCGGTGCCGACGTTGGTGGGGCAGGCGGTCAAATAACCGAGCCGCTCGTGAAAGGCGTAACTGAGCTTGCTTTCGAGCTGATCGTCGACTTCGTTGATCTGCTGCCAAGCGCTGTGCAGATCGAGACCACTCTTCATCACTTGAATGCGGAGATGGTCTTCCTCGTTGATCATCACGCTCAGGCGTTCGTCGTTGTCGATCGCCACGCTGCGGGCACCTTCGGCCTCGGCGTGCTCGCGGCTGATCAACTGACGCTCGGTCAGAAACTGACGATCGACATGCGGCAGTTCATCGACACGCAGGTAATACAGAGTGTTGAAGCCGGGGATGGCCTGAAGGCGATCGTGCACCATCTTCTCGATCGACTTGCGATCTTGCGGAGTGCAACGGCGAATGAAGGGGAACTCAGCCAGATTGCGAGCCAGGCGAATACGACTGCTGATCACGATATCGGACTCAGGCCCGCTACCGCGCATCCATTCGCCAGATCGACATGCCAATTCTTTGAGTTCCACTTAAATTGTACCTTCACTCTCCAGTTGGGTATTCTCGGCCAGAGACGTCGTGTCGCCACTTTCCCACAATGTACGCTGCCCCACAGTGTAAGCTTACGACTCACCTTCCTCAATCTTACGGATTTCATCCCGGATTTGGGAAGCACGCTCGTAGTCTTCCTTTTCTATGGCAGCTTTCATGTCGTTATGAAGCTGAATCAATCGCGTCTGATCTTGCGACGACTGATGATGATGCTTGGGATGCTTGCCGCTGTGCTGCGTGTCGCCATGAATATTGACGATTAGCGGATCCAGCTCGCTGCCGAAACAGGTGTAGTCATGCGGACAGCCAAGCCGCCCCTGGTTGCGGAACTCGTAAAAGCTGATGCCGCAGATCGGACAGACCTGCTCGTCGAGCTTGGCCAGTTCCTTGGCCGTGTCGGCCACTTTCAACTGATGGTGCAGCATCCCGGCAAGCGACGGCTGAATCGGCATGCCACCCGAGGGGTTCTGCGTCAGGTACGACTGCGCGCACTGCTCGCACAGGTGCAGTTCATGCGGTTTCTCGCCGGTGAGTTCGGTGATATGAAACGTGGCAGGCTTTTCGCATTGTTGACATTTCATGACGAAAAATCGCCTCCTATCACATGGGTTTTACGCCACTGGATGGTCTCGTTCCACTTGACGGCCCCCATCAGGTGATCGGCCGATCAACGTAAATCCAATTCGCAATTAGAGATACTGCGAGAGGATTATTCTGGATTCTATCGACGCCAAGGGGGGTGTCAAGATTAGACGCCATGCCGTTCAATGTTACCAGAGACCGATTATCGGTAGGCGTGAACATTTATGACGCCTCGCGGGTCTCCTCCAACGGATTGGCAAGCACTACCCTTTGGCAGACACCTGACATATGCCGTACCTCCCAGAGTTCTCCGAGTTTAAAAAGCTCGCGGAAAAGTTCGAGATTATTCCCGTTTATCGGCGCTTGATCAGCGATTCGATGACCCCGGTCTCGGCATTTCACAAGTTGGACGACGGCAAGCCAGCTTGCCTGTTTGAAAGCGTGGTCGGCGGCGAGAAGGTCGGCCGCTACAGCTTTATCGGAATTCACCCCGAATACCACCTCAGCGCGACACGTGATCAGGTCACTATCTCCAGCAAGCAAGGCACCGAGACCTTCACCAGCGCCAATCCGCTGGAAGAGCTTCGTAAGCGACTGGATACCGGCAACGTCGCCCACATCGAGGGGCTCCCCCCGTTTAACGGTGGCGCGATTGGTTACGCGGGGTACGACGTCGTTCGCTACGTCGAAAACCTCCCCAACGCCCCCGAGGACGACCGCCACCTGCCAGACCTTTCGTTTGGCTTCTACAACAACCTGGTCGTCTTCGATAACGTGACCAAGACGGCCTACGTCATCGTGATGGCCAAATGCCCTAAGGGGAAAGCCCACGACTACCAGGCCATCTACGATGCTGCCTGTCAACAGGCCGAAGAGATCGTCGCCCAGTTGACCAAGCACGACCCGACCCTCACGCCAACCGACATCGACTTGGCCGGCCTCCCGACGATACCGTACCGCTCGAACTTCACCCAGGAAGATTTTGAAGCGGCCGTTCGCAAATGTGTCGAGTACATCGTCGCTGGCGACATCTTTCAGGTCGTCTTCAGTCAACGGCTGGAAGTCGACATCCACAGCGACCCGTTCGAGATTTACCGCACGCTGCGGATTGTAAACCCGAGCCCGTTCATGTTCTTCCTCCGTACGCCTGACACCACCCTGGTCGGTAGTTCGCCTGAGATCATGGTTCGCGTGATGGATGGCACGGTAACCGTTCGCCCGCTGGCTGGCACGCGTCCGCGTGGCTTGACCGAAGCGGAAGACCTGCGTCTGGCCGAAGAGCTACTGGCCGATCCGAAAGAACGCGCCGAGCACGTCATGCTGGTCGACCTGGGCCGCAACGACGTCGGCCGGGTGGCCAAGTACCGCAGCGTCCAACTGTCCGATGTGATGGCCATCGAACGCTACAGCCACGTGATGCATATCACCTCGAACGTCACCGGCGAACTCCCCGCAGGAAAAGACGCGTTCGACGCGCTGGCGGCCTGCTTGCCAGCGGGTACCGTCTCCGGGGCACCGAAGGTTCGGGCGATGGAAATCATCGACGAGATCGAGCCCCATCGCCGTGGTCCGTACGCCGGCGCGGTTGGCTACATCGATTACGGCGGTAACATGGATACGTGTATCGCATTGCGAACGATCGTCATCCAAGACGGCACTGCCTACGTGCAGGCCGGGGCAGGCATCGTCGCCGACAGCGATCCGAAAATGGAATACCAGGAAACGCTCAATAAGGCCCGCGGTATTCTCAAAGCGATCGAGATTACCGAAAAACGATCGGCCGCTGCGAAGAGCGACAAGTAAACCCATCGAAACGACAACCCTGAGAAAATAGCATGCGCACCATGGTCCACGTTATCGCCACGATCAACCTGAAGCCTGATACCCGCACCGCCTTCCTGGCGCTGTTCCATGAACTGGTTCCGAAGGTTCTGGAAGAAGACGGCTGCATTAGCTACACGCCCACCATCGACGTCGATGCCAACCTGGGCGACGTGCAAGACGGCGGACGCGAGCACACCGTCACGGTCGTCGAAGCCTGGGAATCGGTCGAGCACCTGCAAGCCCACCTGGTCGCACCGCACATGAACGAGTACCGCGAACAGGTCAAAGACATGGTCACCGACATGAAGGTGCAAGTCTTGGCCCCGGCGTAGGTCAACACATCCCATCCGTGCAATCCGTGGTCACTCATCTCCTGTCTTACTTCCGTTCGAACTGCAGGAAGTAGTTCTCCTTGAACGACGGCACCTCCACCTCGTTCACAAAACGGAAACCTGCCTTTTCGATCTCGGCTCGGAAGACTTCTTTGCCGGCTCGGACGTGGTTAAGCGTCCACTCGCGGGACTCGCCGGGCACGCGGTTGAAGTCGATCACCACCAGCTTGCCGCCGGGCTCCAACGCTTTGTGAATCGACGCCAGCGACTCTTGCGGGTATTCAAAGTGATGGTACACATCGCAAATGAACGCCGCGTTGATGCTGCCTGGGGCCAGTCGAATATCATCCTGGCCGCACAGCACCGGCGTCACGTTGTTCAAGCTGCGAATCTCGGCCAGCTTCTCGACTCGCTCGACGAACCTCGGAGCGATGTCGAGCGCATAGACCCAACCTTTCTCGCCCACCGCTTCAGAAAACGGCTCGACGAACAGCCCCGTGCCGGTACCGATGTCGGCAACCCGGTCGCCAGGCGAAAGCTTCATCCGCTCGACGATCTCGCTTCGGGCGGCAAACACCTCGCGGCTTTCCACCTCGAACCGTTTCACGTAGGCCTCGACGTCGAGATCCGGGTCGAGAAACGAATCGTTGATCCCAGGCTTGACGCTTTCGGGAGCGGCCGCTTCTTGAGCCCAGGCCCGGGAACCGAATACCAAAACGACGAGCAAAGTGGCAAGCGATAAGTGACGCATGACGATCTTCTTCCAGCGAAGGTAACAATAGCCAACGATCTTACGATGTATTGGAATTTAGAAGCCGAAACGCCGCCGGTCAATCACTCGCCCGGCATGCTATGGCGCTCGCTACTGGCCTCGGCCCGGTGGTTCGCAGTACGATACAGACACACATTCCCACGATCTTTCTCGAAGTCCCTGCATGCGTGACGTCTTAACAGCCCTGGTCGCCGATATTCCTGCCGGCAAGTCGGCTGCCTATTGTCAGCTGATCGATACCCGCGGTTCGACCCCACAAAAGGCCGGGGCGGCGATGCTCGTTTACCCCAGCGGTCAGCAGGTCGGCACGCTAGGGGGCGGATGCGTCGAGGCCGAAGTCAAACGTCGGGCGATCGAACTGCTCGAGGTAGGGGAGGGGATCGTCACCGAGTTCGTGCTCGATCACGACTACGGCTGGGACGACGGACTCATCTGCGGCGGCCGGATGGAAGTAATCATCGAACCGCTCACAGCGGGCAGCAAGGTCGGCTTCTTTCAGTCGATCCTGGAAGCGATCACTTCGAATCTGGGCGGCACGTTGGCCATCCTGGCCGATCCGCGGGAAGACTCGCCTCGCAACTTCGGCATGGTCCTGCTTTCCCCGACCGGAGCGATCATCGCTACCCAGGGAGACGCCAACCATTGCCGCCAGGCCAAAGGCGTCGCTGCCCAGTCGCTGCGGCCCCTGTCAGGCCGACCCCTCTTCTATCGGGAGCAAGGCGTTGCCTTCGTTCCGATCTTGCCGCGATGTGAACTGGTGATTGTCGGTGGTGGGCACGTCGGTCAGGCCGTCGCCGGGCTGGCCCACTGGGTTGACTTCGATGTGACCGTGGTCGATGACCGACCGGATGTGATCAGTGCCGAGCGTTTCCCCACGGCCATGCGGCGCGTGCCTGGGAAGTTCCAAGAGGTCCTCCCGAAGCTTCCCTTGCGGGACGGAGCCTACGGCCTGGTCGTGACCCGCGGGCACAACCACGACGAAATCGGTCTCTACCACTTACTCAAACGGCCGCTGGCCTATCTGGGTATGATCGGCAGCAAGCGAAAGATCCGTTTGATCTTCGACGACCTGCTCGAAAAGGGAATCACGCAAGAGCAACTCGACAAAGTCCACGCCCCGGTCGGTCTCGACATCGCTTCCCGCACGGTCGAGGAAATCGCGATCAGTATCGTCGCGCAATTGGTCTCGCATCGCAATCGGCCTGCCAAATGACGAAGCCTCGGCGCAGTTTCGCGATCATCCCGGCCTGCGGTGAAAGCCGCCGGATGGGAACCGATAAGCTGCTGCTACCGTGGAGCGATAGCACGATTCTGGAAACCGTCATTGCCGCGTGGCAGAAGTCCGAGGCCGATCACATCTTCGTCGTCATTCCCCAGGAGCGACGCGACCTGCGGAACGTTCTGCAAAACCTCGCCGTGCATGTGATCGCCGCCGATCCACGCCCGGCAGACATGAAAGGTTCGATCCAACTCGGTTTACAAGCGATCGAATCTCGCTTCTCTCCTACGCAGGACGACGTCTGGCTGGTCGCTCCGGCCGACATGCCGACCCTCTCGTCGCGGACGATCAACCTTGTTTTACGTGAAGCGGAACGCCATCCCGGTCGAATCGTAGTACCCATAAATTCGGAAAAACGCGGCCATCCGGTGCTCCTCCCCTGGTCGTGCACCTCCGACGTATATGCACTGGCCAGCGACCAAGGGATCAACGCTCTGTTAGCGAAATCTCCCCCGTTATTGGTCCCCGTTGAGCAACTCGGAAACGACGTCGATACGCCGGCGCAGTACCAAAGTCTCCGCAACAATTTGCAGTAAGTGCATTTCTCGACAGCTGCAACGAGTTTTCCCCAGCCTAGAAGGGGCGAAGGGACCAAGACTACGGATGAATCGTGAACGGCGTTTTGGGGCGTTCCGTTTCAATGCCGTTGAGCCGCGCGAGAATGTCTTGCAGGATGCGTTGTTCGAGCAGCACATCGCGGCAGAGCGGAATCCAGCCGTCGGTTTGCGGTCCGAGTTCCTCGGTCGATTCTTGACTGCGGAGAGTGCCGTCGAAGCGAACTCCGTCGAGCGCCATTTGCGTGTTGGAAGGTCCGGTGACGTCTTCCATTTCCTTGTGCACTTCGACGCCGATGAAGTAGCCTCCCTGTTCTGGCATGACGCGAACGATGCAGCGGCGGCGGATCGTTTGTAGGGTGCTCTCCAGCTTTTCGTAGCCGCGGGTCGAATCGGTGTGCCACGGTTCGAGCATGGTACTGCCGATCCGCGGGTACGTTTCCAGGCGGCCCTCGGTGAGTTGCCCGGCCACGACACGGACTCGCTGTTCCGTGCGAATCTTGAAGTGGGTGTCGACCGCATCGACAATCTGTTCCCACATCAGTTCATGATCACGGATGGGTACGAAGTGGGGATTGTCGACGGGGGCTGCCGGCGCACTTCCAGCGTGGTGCAGCAGCGGTACGAAGCTACTGCATCCGAAACTGCCCAAAAGCAGCGAGCATACTAGAGGTATCCATCGCGCCAAAGCTGCGCTCCTGTCGACTGAATAGAGGGAGCGAGAGTTTGACGAATCGACCTGCTGACAGCAAGGTCAAATCAGCGGCTTGCTAGCATGGCCGGCAAGAAACACCTCAGGCCGTGACATGCATCACGGCCTGAAGGGCTTTCTCTGGTGTTTTTTTTCGGGCAGACGCTTAACCGTAGTTTTCGTCCATGCCCAATCGCATCCGAAGTTCCTCGAACTGCTGCTGGTATCGCTGCGACGAGGAATGGACGTGCTCGGCTTCCGTGATGAACTTCATCTCGGGGCTGGGGTAAACGTCTCGGTCGATGAAGGCCTGTTCAAAAGGCTTCAGTTCGTTGCCGTAGACGATCAGCAGTTTGTGTTCGTCGAACTGAACTTCCAGCGGCTGGTGAGGATTCAACACGGCGATCCCCGTGCAGCCGTCGTTCAGCAGCAGATCTTCGTAGTCCCAAAGAATGCTTTTAAGAACTGGAAGATCGATGTGTTCGCGGTACATGTCGCCATTTTTCTGGCCCTCGCCGTGGTGGCTCGACTCGAGAACGACGTCGACTTCCGTACCCAGTGGATCCAACAGATCCATGAACGTTTCAAACAAGTTCGATCGAGTCGCGCTTCCCATCAGGACAGGAACCGTGCTGCCGGTTTGATCGTCGCGATACACTTCTCGGCGGAAGCCTTGGGTTGGCACGACCTTCAAATCAAACGAAGGGCGAACCGCTTCGGTGAGTTCGAAGCCGTTGTAGCTACCAACGTCCAGGTGTGCTTCCAATTGCTCTTCCGAGAGATGCTCGAAACTATTGGCGATGTGGCCCATTTCGTTCTCGTGAAAAACACTCTTGAAAAATCGTTTCAAGAAGCCCATGAGTGACCTCTGCTTCGGTGTTCTTGCTCGGTTGGGAAGCCTTGCGTGTCCCGTCCAAGTAGTTCTCTGATTTCTTTACAAATCCTAGGTTGGATTTTGGTCGCGTGACGCCTTTTCTTGCCGAGGGGGTTCCCGCAATCGGTATCCACTGAAGTGAAACGGAATGCGGCTGCCTCGCGGCGGGCAATTCACGCGAATCTAACGAGAACATAGCACCGTAAAACGGTCCACCTTCCGGGCTTAGGTGACAATCTTTGAAATCAAACCAAGCAATTTACTTGGCGCTAGCGGCACCAAATCGCGACCTATGCCATCGGCCGCAGCTTGATTTGATCCCTACGATCGCCCTAACTGGGGCGTGGCGAAGCGCGTTGCTTTCGCGATGATTCTTTGGCGAAACGCATGAGGTGTTTGGTATACTTCCCGGTAGTCGCGATGTCCCCTTTTTGAAGCTTTTCTCCCCCCGCCTGGATGATGCTACGCCCCAATCAACGCATTGCATGGATGATTTCGTTTGGGCTGATTTGGTTCGGATGTGCCGGTTGTCCGGCCCCGAAGCCCGCTGAGACGTCCCGGCAGAATCCCGAAAAAATAAAATCCTCGCAGGAAAGTTGGGGAGCGATCGTGCTTCAGGGCGAGAAAATCGGTCACACGATGGAGAAGATCGAGCGGCTCACCCACGATCAAACCGACTACGTTCGGACCACCACGGTCGAGCAGATGCAGATCCAACGGGCTGGCCAGCCGCTGAAGATGGCCATCGAGAATGTTTTTCTGTCGCTGCCGGATGGCTCTTTAAAGCAGTTCAGTACCAAGGTCGATCAAGCCGGTTCGGTCACTCGATTTACCGGCCAGGTTGCCAGGGATGGTAAAACCCTCTCGATATCGACCCAGGGAGGCAGCAGTCAAGGCGTTGCCAACGACTCTATCCCCTGGCAGCCAGGCTACGGCGGGCTGCATGCGGTGTATCGATTATTCCAAGAGCCTCCCATCGAAGCGGGGCAGAAGCGTTCGGCGATGGCGCTCGTTCCCACGATGAACCGCATGGCCAAGCACTCGATCCAGGGGCAGGAAAAAGAAGCGGTCTCGATGCTGGACGGGTCGATGGTCACCCTCCTGAAAACAAAATACCTGACCGAAATCGAGGGGCAACCACCGCTCGAATCGACCGCTTGGGTCGACGAAGTTGGTGAAATCGTGAAGATGACCTCCCCGGTCCAAAACTTCGAGATCTACCGCTGCTCGAAAGAGTTCGCCCTGAGCCCCAACAAGGCCGTTTCGTTTGACCTGGCACTCGATACGATCGTCCCGGTCGACCGTATGCCGCAGCGAAATCGCGACGAACTAGAGGAATTGACGTACGAGGTGAAGCTGAAGTCAGGCGACCCGGCCAAAATCTTCGCGAGTAGCTCGAATCAAAAAGTCACTGCCATCGACGCAAATACGGCGAAGCTACGCGTCTGGCGAATCCGTCCCGACACAAAATTGCCTGCCGAGTTGCCCGAAAACGACAAGCCAACTGATGCCGACCTGGCTTCCAGTCCATTAGTGCAGGTCGAAGACCCGGCCGTACAAGAACTGCTTCGGAAGGCCAAGTTTTCGGGGGCCAATGCCACTCAGCAGGTCATGCTGCTGGAAAAATTCGTTCACGACACGATCGAAGAGAAAAACTTCTCGCAAGGGTTTCTGTCCGCTGCCGAAGTAGCGCAAGGGAAGACAGGCGATTGCACCGAGCACGCCGTGCTGTTGATGGCTCTCCTACGTGCGAAAGGATTTCCTGCCCGCGGGGCGCTGGGCCTGGTGTATGTCGACTACGGCGAAAAGAAAGGCTTTGCCTATCACATGTGGACCGAGGTCTGGATGGGGGATCGCTGGTTGCCATTGGATGCAACCCGAGGCAAAGGGGGAATCGGCGTCGACTACATCAAGGTAACGCAAACCGACCTAAGCGGTTCCGGAGCATTCGCGGCCTTCCTGCCGGTGACGCAAGTGATCGGACAGCTTGAGATCGAAGTAGCGGAATAGCAAGGCAATCTTGTCCCCCTCTCCCCTGCGGACGGTGGAGAAGGGACAGGATAAAGGAGACCCGATACCCGGGGCTCGTGCCCCTGGTTGCATTCGACCGGGCCTCCGGCCTTTAAGAGATTGCGTTACTTTGACTGACCCACATGCTCAGCCACCGCGGCCAGCAGCCCGTCGACGGTTTGCTCTTGAATGATGTGCGGCGGGTCCCAGGCAAACCACTGGGCGTCGCCGTGCTCGGTCAGGTTGAGTTCGACCTCTTTATCGAGTCGAGCCAGAAAGTAGACGACCGTCTTCAGGGCATCGGTGCCGCCGAACTTCTTTTTGTAATTGACCACGTATTGCAGTTGGTAGCGGAAGTCCGGGTCAATCGCGATGTCGTCCGCCGTGATGCCCGTTTCTTCCTCCAATTCACGCAGCGCGCACTGCATTTCGGTTTCCCCCTCGTCGACATGCCCCTTGGGCAGGTCCCAGCGATTGGGGTGCTTCATCAACAGAAACGACTCGATCGGGTTCCCTTTGACAATCAGAAAGCCGCAGGCCTTGGTCTGCGGCATGGATTGATCCGTCATGTTGCTCGTTACTTTTCTTCCGTGGGTTCGTCTTCGGGAAATGTGAAATCGGCGATGAAGAGTTGGCTGCTATGATCATCGGTGCGGGTACTGGTCCACATCAGTTTCTTGCCATCAGGCGAAAAGACCGGCAGCACATCGGCCGCGGGGCTATCAGTGATCCGCCAAATGGGGCCCGGCTTGATGGCATCGTCCGTTTCTTCGTACTTCATCAGCCACAGGTCGTAGTTGGGACGGCCCGGCTTCGAGTGATCGGCACCGGCCCAAATGATATACGGCTGGGTAGGATGCCAATAAGGTGCCCAGTTCACGCCGACGTTATCGGTCAGCTGAAACTCTCTTTCGCCATCGACCGAGATCACGTAGATCTGCAGGAAGCCTTCCTGCTTGCGATCGCTGCGAAAGACGATCCACTTACCATTGGGCGAAATGAACGGTCCCCCGTCGTAGCCTTTGGCGTTGGTTAGCTGTTTCAGGTTCGAGCCGTCGGCGTCCATGATGTACAGGTCGGGGTCGCCGTCGCGGTCGCTACAGAACGCGATCTTCTTGCCGTCGTACGAGAAGGCCCCTTCGGCGTCGTAGCCTTGGGCGGTCGTCAAACGGGTGAGTTCGCCTGACTTCATGTCTTTGACGTAGATATCGGTGTAGGGATCGAAGTCCCACGAGTACCGCCGACGCTGCCCGGTACGACGTTCTTCTTCCTGCTTGGCGACTTCTTCCTCTTCGGTCTGCTTCATGTTCGGGTCGCGATGACTGCTGGCGAACAAGATGTCCTTCCCGTCGACGGTGAAGTAAGCGCACGTCGTGCGTCCGCGCCCGGTGCTGACCAGTTCCGGTTCGCCGCCGGCCAGTGGCTGGGTGTAGATCTGATAGAACGGGTACTGCGGGGGAACGGCCTGATAGACGATCCGCTTGCCGTCTGGCGAAAAGTAACCTTCGCCGGCCTTCACCATGCCGGAGGTAACCTGGCGAACGTTGGCAAGGTATTTCGATTCGACCGATGGGGCATCGGCCGTCTCTTGGTCCTGGGCAAAGGAGGTGGCAGTGCAGATCGCAATGAGGGTGGCAAGCGATAGAAAGGTGTGCAAACGCATCAGCATGGAGGCGACTCCCTGGTGTGGTGGCAAACGACAAACACGGAAGGGTTTTCGTCCATTATAGGCAGGAAGCCACCTTCCGTCCGGCCTTGATGCGGCCGGGGCTACCTAAAAAAGTTACCAGAACGGGACTTATCTACTTTACGCGGAGCCCGCCGCCCCCTATTTTCTGTACTGAACTTTGTGCATCTTCCGCATCAGGCAAGACACTGGGACATCTCTCCAGTCCCCGTGGCGGGGTCGCAAAGGGCAACGAGCGCGATGATCCAGGCAAATCATCAGGCGGCGCGCGTACCACTCACAATCTGATACAACCTTTTTCGAGGTGGAGATTCATGCGCACGTATTTTCTTCGTGGACGATCGGCCTGCGCGCTGATCGCTATGTTAGTTGGACTCATTCTCTGTCAGCCGTTGACGGCTCAACTCGTTCCCGAGAACCTTCAAGACCCGCCAGCGGAAGAGAAGAACGTCCCGGTCGAGGCCGGCAACGCAGGCGAAGTCGAGGTTCCGGAAGAAGAAGCCCCTGGGCTCGATACCGGCGACAATGCCTGGATGCTGACTTCCAGCGCGCTGGTGCTGTTCATGACCGCCCCTGGCCTGGCCATGTTCTATAGCGGCCTGGTTCGCAAAAAGAACGTCCTGGGCGTGATGATGCAGTGTTTGTTCCTGATGGGCTTGATGACGGTCGTCTGGAGCCTGTGGGGCTACACGCTGTGCTTTGGCGGCTCGAATCCCTATTTCGGCGATCTTGAGTTTCTATTCATGAATAACGTCCAACCGGCATGGGACTCCGAGCTGGGCGAGCCGGTGACTCCGATGCACGGAACGATTCCGGAATACACGTTCATGTTGTTCCAAGGGATGTTCTTTATCATCACTCCGGCCTTGATCTGCGGAGCGTTTGCCGAACGGATGAAGTTCTCGGCGATGGCGGTCTTCTCGATCTTGTGGGGAACGCTGGTCTACTGCCCGCTGTGCCACTGGGTTTGGGACGGTGGAATTCTCGCCTACGGAGAACCCAATTCGCTGGCCGGCGGCGCGCTCGACTTTGCTGGCGGGACCGTCGTGCACATCAGCTCCGGGATCTCGGCCCTGATTTGTGCTTTGTTTGTCGGCAAACGTCTCGGCTTCGGCCACGACGACATGCGTCCGCATAACTTGACGTATACCACGCTGGGCGCGGCCATGCTGTGGGTCGGTTGGTTCGGTTTCAATGCCGGTAGTGCCGGTGCCGCCAACGGGCTGGCCTCGAACGCATTTGCGGTCACGCACTTTTCAGCGGCCGCTGGTGCCGTGGCGTGGGCGATGATGGAGTGGATTGCACGTGGCAAGCCGAGCGTGCTCGGTTGTGCCTCGGGTGCGGTTGCTGGCCTGGTGTGCATCACCCCGGCCGCTGGTTTTGTTTTGCCGATGCCGGCTTTGGCCATGGGAGCCGCCGCGGGGATTGTTTGTTACTATGCATGTGCTGTGCTGAAACAAAGCATGGGATACGACGATTCGTTGGACGCGTTTGGCGTTCATGGTATTGGCGGAACCTTGGGAGCCGTGCTTACCGGTGTCTTCGCTTCGCGTCACGTTTGTGGCGATTTGACCGGTGGCGAGCCGATCGGCTTGTACGAAGGGGGTGGCGTCACGCTGGTGATTGGCCAGGTGGTTGCCGTGTTGGTAACGATCGCCTTTTCGGTGGTAGCTACCGTGATCTTGCTGAAGCTGATCGATGTCGTGATCGGCCTGCGAGTGACCCAGGAAAGCGAAATCCGTGGTCTGGATATCTCCGAACATGGAGAAGAAGGCTACATCTTCAGCTAACGTCGCACGCCGCCAAGGGCGATGCATTTTCATATTTCATGACCGAGCCAGTACTTGCTGGCTCGGTCCACAGAACAGCACTAAGGCGCACTAGGAGATAACCCAATGAAAAAAGTCGAAGCGGTGATCCGCCATTTCAAATTGGATGATGTGAAGAACGCGCTGAGCGAGCAAGGGGTGTTCGGGATGACCGTCATCGAGGTCTCGGGCTACGGTCGCCAAAAGGGACACACCGAAACGTATCGTGGCACGGAATACGCGGTCGACTTCGTTCCCAAAAAGAAGATCGAAGTCGTGTGCAGCGATGAAAACCTGCAAAAGGTGATCGACACCATTTTGCGGACCGCCCAAACCGGCCAGATTGGGGACGGAAAGATCTTCGTCACCAACTTGGAAGACAGCATCCGGATCCGCACCGGCGAAACGGGCGAAGATGCGATTTGAATCCCGTCGGGGAATTCTTAATTAGATTAAACTAGCAGCGGCGCCACCCGGTTGAGTCGGCGCCGTTTTTCCCTGACGACACAGGCGAAGCATTTCATGGCAGCACTGCGCCTTCGTGAATCGGTAATCGCGGCAAAACAGAAGCTCGCGGCAGACCGAGAGAAACTTAAACGTCAACATCAGGCCGGTACGCCAGGCGTGCAGCTTTGCGCGCAAATCACCGATTGCTTCGATGCCATCCTGCTGGAACTGGTCAATGAGGCGGCCGAGGATGTGCCTGGGTTTACGGCCGAGCGGGTACTGAGCAACATCACGATCGTGCCGCACGGCGGTTACGGGCGGCGCGATACGGCTCCGTACTCCGACATCGATTTGATGATCATGCATTCGCCGACCTTTCGCGAGCCGGCGATTCAGTTCACCAAGCGGCTCCAGCAAGACGTGTTCGACGTCGGTTTGATACTGGGGCACAGCCTTCGAACGCCGAAGCAGGCCGTTTCGGCTGCCTTGTCCGATGCGACGATCTTCACTTCGCTCGCTGAGAACCGATATCTCGCAGGCAGCGTCAGTTTGTTTCGCGACTTTGCGGAACCCTTTCGCCGCCGGGCGAAACGCAATTTCCGCGGCCTCTACCGCGCGATCATGAATGCACGGGACGAAGAACGCGCGCAGTACGGCGAGATCATTCACCTGCTCGAACCCAACATTAAACGCTCGAGCGGCACCTTGCGCGGAATTCAAATGGTGCGGTGGCTCGGTTTTGCCAAGTATGGCGAAAACGAAGTCGACGCGCTCAACCGCATCGGTGCGATTTCCGATCGCGATCGCAAGAGCCTACGCGACGCCCGCGAGTATCTGCTGCGGCTCAGAAACGAACTTCACTTCCACGCCGGCAAGTCGTCCGACTTGTTGGACCGGGCCGAGCAGATTCGGATCGCCGAATTGTACGGCTTCCAAGGCACCGCGGGTTTGTTGCCGGTCGAGCAGTTCATGCAGACCTATTTCGAGCAAACGGGCGGCGTGCGCGACGCGGCCCGGCACTTCATCGCCTCGATTCGACCTCAGTCACCCATTACCACAATCTTTGGCCCGATCATGACTCGCCGCGTCGATCGGGACTTTCATGTGAGCCCTTATCGAATCAGCACTTCCAAGCGATGGAAACAGCATAAAGCCGGCCAGATTGATCAAGTGCTGGAATTAATGATAGCGGCCAGCCGATTTGGTCGGCAGATCGATCACCCGACCTGGGAAGTCATCCGTAGCAAGATGCAGGGACAAGGCGAAGTCGAAATGACCGAGGCGATTCGCCGGGCGTTTTTGACGCTTCTGTCCGAGCCCGGTCGTCTGGGCGAACTACTGCGCCGTTTGCACGAACTGCGGCTACTGGAAAAGATCGTGCCGGGCATGGCCCATGCGCGGTGTCTGTTGCAATTCAATCAGTACCACAAGTACACCGTCGACGCGCATTGCATCAAGACGGTCGAGTGCGCCACCCAGTTTCTCGAACGGGACGACACGCTGGGGGCCGTCTACATGAAAATCAAAAAGAAGTGGCTCCTGCACCTGGCCCTGCTGATTCATGACTTGGGGAAAGGGTTCTCCGAAGATCACAGCATCGTCGGGGCACGCATTGCCGAGGACGTGGCCGATCGTTTTTGGCTCTCGTCGCAAGATAAGGAAACGCTGGTGCACCTGGTGCTGCATCACCTGACGATGTCCCACCTGGCGTTTCGCCGCGACACGTCCGACGAACAGTTGGTTCTCAGCTTCGCCATGCAGAACGGTCCTGCCGAGCGGATGCGAATGCTGTTCGTGCTGACCTGTGCCGATTTCGCCGGCGTCGGACCTGGCACGCTTAACGACTGGAAGGTAAGGGTCCTGACCGATCTGTACCGCCGATCGATGCAGAACCTGGGCGGGGACGATACGGTCGATACGGTCGCCCAGCGGCGTGCGAAACTCGATCGCCTGGCATCGCTCGTTCGTGGGCATAAGAACGAAGAATGGTACCGTCACGTCATCGATTCGCTGCCGGAAGGATTCCTGCAGGAAACGCCTGCCACGCAGATTATCAGCGATCTCGAACAGCTTCACGCGATGAAGGACGACTCGCCGATGGTCGCGTGTCAGTACCGCGAAGATCGCGGCGTGCTGGAAATCACGATCGGCACACGCGAAGCCCTGATGCAGGGTGTCTTCCACCGTCTGACCGCCGCCGTGACCAGCCAACGCATGACGATTCTGGCCGCCGAGATCAACACGCTGGCCGATGGGTTGGTGCTCGATCGTTACTTCGTGCAGGATCAAGATCACGATGGCCAGTCGCCTCCCGAACGCATGGAAGACATCTGCCAGCGTATCCGCAAATACCTGACCGCCACGGAGGACCAGGCTCCCACGTTCACCACGACCTGGACCTCTCGCAATCAGCGGCTGGCCGAAGAAGCGATCCCGATTCCCACGGAAATCAAAATCGACAACGAAACGGCCGAACAATACACGATCGTCGAGATCTTTACCCAGGACCGCCAAGGCCTGCTCTATCAGATTTCGCGATTGCTTTACGATATCGGCCTGAGCGTTCACGTAGCCCGCATCACGACGCATTTGGATCAAGTGGTCGACGTATTTTACGTCACCGATTCGGAAGGGCATAAGATCTTCGACCAAGAGCGTCTCGAGTCGATCAAGCGGACCCTGGGCGAGGCCCTGGTCGAACAGACGTCGTAAACGACATTACGAATCCAACTGGCGGATGAACGCGACCCACTCGGCTTGAACCCGAGAAACGCTTTCGCCAAAGGTCTCTTCCACGGTCGGTGCAGGCTGGCTGCGCTTGTGCACGTAGCGATCCAGATTGCCCGGTGCGAACAACTGCTTTTGAAACACCAGGTACCAGGCCAATCCCCAGGCAACGTCGTAATCAAGCCGCCCTTCGTGCAGGTTCTCGAACAGGATGAAACTGCCTGCTTCGGTTTGCAGAATTCGTTGCAGACTCAAACCGTTATCGCGCTCCAGCCGGTCCTTCAAGCTGGCGAGGAGCTCTTGCGGAGGGAGGTCGATTCGGAACGTGCCGTTTTCAAACTGGGCATGTTCAAACAGCTGCGCCAAGCCTTCGTTCAGCCAGATGGGTACCTCGTACTCGCCTTGCGGGTAGAGATAGTTCTCGACATACGCGTGAAACGATTCGTGGCACAAGTGCTGCGTGGCCTGGTTCATCATCGTGTCGAGCATGGATTGATTGCGTCGATCGACGACCTGAATTTGTCCCTGCGCTTTCTTGAAGTCGCGTTGCCATGCTTCCCGACGCGTTTGCACTTCCGTAATGACCGCATCAGGTGACCAGCCAGCTTCCTTCAGTCGCTTGGCCAACTGGTTCAAGTCGTCCGGCAGCCTCTTTTCCCGCTCGGCCCACTGGTCGAGCATGGCCTGGTGTCCGGCGCTGGCGACTTCCAATCGTGCCAGAAAAGAACCCAGGTCGGAACCGATCAGAACCTGGTTGGTATGCGGCACGTAAACGGCCGGGTTGTCAATCTGCAGGCCGATCTTCTTCAAATAGGCAGAATAGCTGTCGATCGAATAGAACAGCACGATCTGAATCGGGCTGTTCGGCTTCTGCTTGGGAGGCAGCCAATGTTCGAAGGCCTGAAAGATCTGGTCCACACGAACGGCGAACGTTCGCGTCGTGTCTTCGTCCAAGGGGCTGATCAAAATGAAGCGATCCCCGCGATACTCCCAGACCTGATCGGTCTCGAGGATCGCGGACTTCGTGCGTTTGAGCGTCAGCGAGTCTTTCGCCGCGGCGCGGATTTGCGTATGGTTCCGCAAACGGTCGACAAGCTTCTCCAACTTCTGGCGATCTTCGCCCGAGACTTTGTCGACGCGTTTCTTATTGTTCGCGCTAATCGTGTGGATGACGGCAAACATCGGTTTGCCAGGCGGGCGGTTGATCTCGAGAAACTCGAGATTCCGAGGTGACTCGTCCAGAAGCATGCCCTGCAGCTGCGTACCGTCTTTCAGTTCAAGCCGATCGGTCGACTGATCGCGAAGAGGATCGTTCGGTTGAGCCCACAGCGGCAATATCATCCACGACATTGCCGCCAAAGTGAAACAAACGGTTCGCACAGCTGGCGTCACAGACAGATCCTGCTTAGGCAGCGTTGAATGGAACTTTGTGCGAGTCCGCCACGTTCACCCAGCAGTGAACATGCGGCTTGCCACGGAAGTACCAGACGAAGCTGGGGCCTTCCAGCCGCCAGTTGTCCCACACCTTGTCGTTGCCCAAGTCCGAGTCCTCGTAGAATGACAGGTGGCACGCGTCGAGGCCGCCGTACTTGTTCAAGCAGGCAACCACTTCGTCCTGATCGCTTTGGCGATACGGCTCGATCAGCAGCTTCAGGACGTTCTGCACGGCTTCCTTTTGGTCGTCCGACAGGTCACCCACTTTGATGCCGCTAAGCTTGGCATCGGGGCCTTGGAAGCTGTTTTCCTGTTCGATCGGGCTCTTCTTCACCAGCGCAATCTCTTGCTGCTTGCCGTCGAGGATCTCGTACACCTTGTTGGCAGCCTTGGCTTGATGCCAGAAGACGTTGCCAGGGTGGTCCGGCTTTTCGTTGAAGCCCTTGGCCGCGTGACCGTAGAAGATCGGTCCGCCAAACGCGACATGTTCGGCCGAGTTGCCATCGCAGCGCATCGTCATGTGACGACCGGTGATCACCAGTTCGAACTTGCCTTCGCCTGGCTTGCCGAAGATGGCGATGTTCTGCTGCTTGCCGAAGCCGCCGGCATCGTCTTTTAACTGCTGATCAAACTTCTCGACCCATTCCGGGTTGACCATCCCGACGAAGATTTGTCGAATCAGGTGCTGTTGATCCTTGGTGTAATAATTTCCGGCGATCGTTTGATCGACGATGTGCCAGTTGTTTTCGACGTGCGTTCGCAGCTTCCCTTGGAATACCGTTTCGTGATCCCATTCGAACGTGACGTCTTTCTTCTGCTTCTCGCTCAGCGAATCGTACAGAACCTTGACGAGGGACTCAGGCGTATCTTGCTTGGCGGTTTCATCCGCGGCGAATAGCGAAGTGCCACCCAGGGCGAGTCCCGCCGTGGTGGCGGCAGCCGTTTGCAGAAAATCGCGGCGATTGGGGGGAACCAGGGGAAGACGACTGGGCATGGAAGGACCTCCAGGAAGGGAGAGACAAATGAGGAGCGCACTACTACTATTCTTACCGACCTTACCTAGTGAAAACAATGGAAATGTCGATTCCCCCCTATTTCCCCTTCTGACAGCGGGGGCAATGAAACGTCGCACGCTGTGCCTGGACCGTCCGCACAATCACCGCTTTACCGCACGAACGGCATACTTCTCCCTGCTTGGCATACACGCGATGCTCGTTCTGATATCTGCCGTTCTGATTGAGCGCGTTCCGATAGGTCCCGTCGTTTAAGGTCGATCCCTCGTAGCGAATGGCCAGTTCCAGCACTTCGACCATGCACGCATGAATCCGCTTCCAGGCCTGGGCAGAAAGTTGATTGCACGGCTTGGCTGGATGGACCTTCGCCAGATGCAGGATCTCCGACGCGTAAAGATTCCCAATGCCCGCAATCCGGCGTTGATCGAGCAGTGCGACCTTAATCGGCTGCCGCGTGGAGGAAAACTTCTCGCGAAAGGTGCTTGCGTCGACGTCCAGGGCATCGGGCCCGAGCCGACCCTGGTGGAATTCGTTTGCAAATTGCTCGGCCGAAAACCACCGAACCGATCCCAGCCCGCGACGGTCCCAGTACAAAAGCTCTCGGTGCGTGGTGCCGGTGAGGGTCAGCCGCACGCGCAGGTGATCGTGTGTCGGAGGATCGGAAATGAGAACCAACCCAGTCATACGAGGCTCGAACATGAGCCGTGATTGGTCGTCCAGGACCAGAAGAACCCGTTTTCCGAGCCGATCGATGCGCTGGATCGTTCGCCCCACGAGCTTCTTACGGAGCACTCCAGCGGTGGGGGTAATGCCGATCGGTCGTCGCTGGCAGGGAAGTTTTTCAAACGTCTCGATTCGCCCGCCAACAAGGCCCAAAACGCCCCGGCGCATCGTTTCGACTTCAGGAAGTTCCGGCAATGCGTTGATCTCCGTTAGGTTTCGAGCCCGATCGCGGTTATCGCGTCCACTTGACCCCCTTACAGGTTGCCCGGATACTCAAAGGTTTATCACGCAGGCACCTGCGTCGCATAAAGGGAGCGATCCCCTTGCGACGTCATTCCCCAAATCGTGACACATGGATCCGCTGATGGAAAGTCTAGGTACCGCCAGTCGTAATGTTCCTGATCCTGCTGGCCGCTTTGGTCCGTTCGGGGGGCGATACGTCCCTGAAACGTTAACCCAGGCTCTCGACCAACTCACGGCCGAATACGAAAAGGCCGTCAAAGACCCGACGTTTTTCGAAGAGCTGAAGGGCCTGTTGCGAGACTTCGTCGGGCGTCCGTCCCCTTTCTATCATGCCCAGCGGCTGAGCCAGCAAGTCGGTGGTGCCCAGATCTGGCTCAAGCGCGAAGACACCAATCACACCGGCGCGCATAAAATCAACAACACGCTCGGGCAAGCGCTGCTGACCTTGCGGATGGGCAAGAAGCGAGTCATCGCCGAAACGGGCGCGGGCCAGCACGGCGTCGCCACGGCAACGGCGTGTGCTCACTTCGGCATCCCCTGCGTCGTTTACATGGGGGAAGAAGACATTCGCCGTCAGGCCCCCAACGTCTTCAGCATGAAGCTGCTCGGAGCGGAAGTTCGTCCCGTGACCACCGGTTCGCGCACCTTGCGCGACGCCATCAACGAAGCGATGCGCGACTGGATGGCGTCGGTAGAAGACACGCATTACATCCTGGGTAGCGTCGTCGGGCCGCATCCGTTTCCGCGGATCGTCCGTGACTTCCAAGCCGTGATCGGGGAAGAAGCCCGGCAGCAAAGTCTCGACCGCCTCGGAAAGTTACCCAACAAAGTGGTCGCCTGCGTCGGTGGCGGTAGCAATGCGGCGGGCATGTTCTACCCATTCGTGGAAGACAAAGAGGTCGAGCTGATCGGGGTCGAAGCTGGCGGACGCGGCCCCAGCGCCGGCGATCACGCTTCGCCGCTCACCTATGGCGAACCTGGCGTGCTGCATGGCAGTTACAGCTTCGTCATGCAGGACGAAGACGGCCAGACGTGCGACGTCCATTCGATGTCGGCCGGCCTGGACTACCCCGGCGTTGGCCCCGAACACAGCTACTGGAAAGCGACCGGCCGCGTCGAGTACACATGCTGCGAAGACGACGACGCGATGAAAGGCTTCGATGCTCTGGCCGCTGCCGAAGGTATTCTGCCGGCGTTGGAGTCATCGCATGCGATTTCCAAAGCGATGGAAGTGGCCGCCAAGATGCCAAAGGATCAGGTCGTCCTCGTGTGCCTGTCTGGCCGCGGAGACAAAGACGCCGCCGAGATCGCCCGCCTCAAAGGCGTGAAGTATTAATCCAAGAACTAGGCTCGATCCGTGTGCCACTGGCCGGTGTGAAGTGGGTACTCGGATGGCACTAGGCACTGGCTAGAAGCCAGTGGCACACGTTCGTCAAAACTCAGCAATCACCAACAAAGGTTACGCCCCGATGTCCGCCGTCGATCGAGCTTTTGAAACCCTGCGTTCGCAAAACAAAAAAGCGCTAGTTCCGTTCGTCACCGCAGGCGATCCTTCGTTGGAGATCACCGCCGCGGCACTGACCGAACTGGGCAAGCGTGGGGCGGCCGTGTGCGAAGTGGGGATTCCTTACAGCGATCCGATCGCCGACGGACCGGTCATTCAGGCTTCGTACACGCGGGCACTTGATAAGAAGATCAAGCTGAAGTCGATCCTTGAAACGATCGGCAGCGTCACGCCAAACCTTCCCTGTCCTGTAGTCACGATGATCAGCTACGCGATCATTCACCGTCATGGCCCTGAGAAGTACCTGGACATGGCCCAGGCAGCCGGCGTCAGCGGCGCGATTGTGCCAGATTTGCTCGTCGAAGAATCAGACGCGTTCGCCAAGCTGTGCCAGGAGCGTGACTTCAGCCTGATTCAGTTGGTCACACCAACCACCTCCAAAGAACGCGCCAAGAAGATCGTCGAAACGTCGACCGGCTTCATCTATTACGTCTCGGTCGCTGGCATCACCGGCGAACGCACCGAACTGCCGACGAACATCGTCGACAACGTCAAATGGCTCAAAAGCCAGACCGATCTGCCCATCTGCATCGGCTTCGGCATCAACAAGCCGGAACACGTCCACATGCTCAAAGAAGCGTGCGACGGCGTAATCGTCGGCTCGGCCATCGTCCGCCGCCTGTGCGAAGCGGAAACCAAACCGCAAGAGCAGGTCATCCAGGAAGTGGGCGACTACGCCGACTCGCTACTGGAAGCCCTGAACGGTTAAGACTCATCTGAGAAAGAGATTTAACCACGGATTACGAGGGTGAACACAGATAAGATTCGGGGAGAGTGGTCCCCCTTTCATTGCTTCTGATCCGTGACCATCCGTGTAATCCGTGGTTAGTTCCCTCTTCTCTCTTCGGCAATCCAAAGCTACCCTCTGGCCGTTTTCGAGCTACAATGGTATTAGGCGAATTACTGAACTTGACTCAGACTATTAGCCGAAATTAATGTAGCTTTAGAGCGTTTGCGAAAGGGAGCCAATTGGGGCACCGTTCGCACCTTGCCCCATCATGCGTGTGGACATTACTTCACCCTTCGGGCAACCACGACTGCACAATCGCTTGGCACCTAAGCCAAGTGCCTGACGGGTTTTGCTGACCGACTTCACTGTACGGGAGGGGAACCAACCATGCATGCCGACGATGACAGCACCAAGATGCACCGCTTCTTTGCAGGCATCACCGAGCAGACCTTTCAGGCCAAGCTCGGCGTTCCGGATACCGATTTGATCGACTATCTAACCGGGCTTCTGACCCGATTCATTCACAGCGACATGGTCTTCAAGGTTCGCAGTTTGACCGGCAAACCGCTGACCGAAGTGGCCGATATGCTGATCGAAGCCGAAGCCCGCATCGGCCAGGCCAAGCAGTCCGTTCACCAGCACGTGGGGGACTTCCTGCTCTTCTGGAGCGGCGTCTACCCGGAAAGTCTGACCCGGATGCAAAAGGCCGATCGCAAAGACCACCTGCTCAACTACTGGGTCGTCGGCAAACAGGCCTACTCGAAAGCGAGCCAACTGTCGGCCGAAGAACACGCCGACAACGAAGCCGAACTACTCAACAAACTGAGTCACGAATTCGAGCTGTGCGCCTACGGCCTGGGCGAAGTCCGCCGCGAATGGGAACGCCGCGATCAAGAAGGGGACTCGCCGCAGATTATCTTGATGTAAGAAGGGGTTAGCCACAGAGACCACGGAGGGGAAGGACCTTTTGAAAGAGTGTGCCACTTTTTGACGAGTTGGCAGTGACAGCCTATTTCTTTCCTCCTCTTATCCGTGTTCATCCGTGTAATCCGTGGTTGATCCCTCTTCCTCTCCGTGGTCTCTGTGTCCTCGGTGGCTAAAAAATCTTCAGCTAGGTCACCAACCCCTTGGTCACCATCATAAACACGTCTTCCAGCGTCGGATCTTTCTCGGCGAAGGTTCGCACGTTGATCTGGTTGTCGACCAGCTTCTTCAACAGCGAGGCGACTCCCTGGTCGTCGGTTTGTAATTCGCACGTGACCTGACCTCGGTCGACGTCGACGTCGACGCATTCCGGCATGCTGCGGATGATCGACAGGCCGGCGTCCATGCCGTCGACGAACTTGATGTTGATGATCCGGTTTTTGCGGATGCGGCGGTAAACTTCTTCGATGCTGCCGCTCATCAGCAGTTCGCCCCGCTCGATGATTCCGATCGACGTGCAGCAGTCGGCCAGTTCCGTGAGGATGTGGCTCGAGATGAGAATCGTCTTCCCCATCTTGCGAAGTTCTTTAAGCAGTGCCTTCACTTCCAAACGTGCCCGGGGGTCGAGGCCGCTGGCGGGCTCGTCCAGAATCAGCACCGGTGGATCGTGCACTAGCGTCTTGGCCAGGCACAGCCGCTGCTTCATCCCGCGTGACAGGCCGTTCACAAAGTCGTTGCGCTTGTGCGTCAGGTCTAACAGTTCCAGCACGTCGGTGATGACCGCTTTGCGGCGGCTGCGGGGGATCTTGTAGGCGACGGCGAAGAAGTCGAGAAACTCCCACACCTTCATGCCGTCGTACACGCCGAAGTTATCCGGCATGTATCCCACGCTATGTCGCACGTCCATCGGCTGATCGGCGACGTTGAATCCGTTGACGAAGCCTTGCCCGCGCGATGCCCTCAGCAGCGTGGCCAGGAAGCGGATGCTCGTGCTTTTGCCGGCACCGTTAGGGCCGATGAAGCCGAACATCTCGCCAGCGTCGATCTTCAGGTTCAGGCACTTGACTGCGGTGAAATCGCCATAGTCTTTGCCGAAGTCGACTAATTCAATCATCGAGGTACGTCCTGAAGGTGCTTGGGAAAAATTATAACGCGTCGATGGCGTCGAGTTCCATCGACGGGATCTGAGCCGGTTCCTGTCCCAGGAAGCGGCGGGTATTCGCATCGGCCTTGGGTTCCGGCAAAGCGGCGTGCTGCAGGTGGGCAACCACCATCGTGCGGATCGTGCGTTGGTTGGCCGCCGGCGTGATCGTCATGCCAGGCATGTCCTCTTCGGTCCAACCGATCAAGCGAGTCTCCCCTTTTTTCAGTTGTCGAACGTCTTTCACCGTATTCAGCAGATGCCGCAAGTTGACCTCGCCTTCGGTCGGCGTCAGCGAAAGGACCGGAGACTCGGTCCACTGATCGAACAGAAGCCACTCGTCGTTGACCTTGCCGAAGCGAATGTCACGCTTCGTTTCCGGTTCCAGGTCCCCCAGCCAGGCCACTTCGATTTGGTTCGACTGGGCATTGCGGCGAATGACTCCCACGTCGTGCAGCGTCTGCGTCGAGGCGTATTCCAGCGTGCCAGCCCCGGCGGTGTCGGTGTTCCACTGGAACATCGGCTCGATCGACGTCGAAAGGAAATACTCGCTGTGGATCATGGTCGACGAGTTCGAGGCAACTTGAACGCCGCTCAGTTGGATATCGCCCCCTTCCTGGTGATAGCGAACTTCGCTGGTCCCTTCGCCAAAGCGGCGCGACTGCGTGCTGAACGCATCGGCTCCGCGGCCGAATGGAAGGGCCACCGCGGTCGATTCCGAGAAAGTCATGTCGTACGTCGTGCTCAGCGAGGTGTACAACGAAGTGAACCGGGTCAGGTGAGCCCGGTGGTAGCCTGCGTGAGCTTCCAGGAAAGCAATTTCCGTACGGCTGCGAGCAAACCCGATGTCGAGTTCGGCCAGCTTGATCACGCAGACGGCACCGATGATGGCAATCACCGGAGCCGCGATCCAGGCCCACTCCACTCGCCCCATCATCCAGAAGACCAGCCAGTTCAGCGGCACCAACACCAGCAGGTACCCGGCGGTCACTCTCAGGACGAAGTTGCCGTTAGGAATGCTGATACCAGCCGCGTCCCGCAAACAAGCTCGGGCCGCACTCGAGACCCCACTGGAATCGCTCCACCCGGCCACGCCGGACTGGTTGTCGTAGGCGAAACCGGCAAAGGCATCGATATTCAAGTCGCGTTCGGTCTGACGGATTTGGGCCTCCAGATCGTCAATCTTCCGCTGGTCGGATTCCGGCTCTTCTTCGACTACATCGCTCGCTTCCGCTTCCGGCTCGCTCGGTGCGAGCTTCTTTAGCAGGTTGGCATCGCGCTGCTGATAGGCAGGCATCAGGTTTGCCAGGTCGCGGCTCATATAGCGAAGCGACGTCACCAGGCGTGGGTCGTTCACCCCAAAGGTTTCCGCCCAAGCGTTGACCGGTTGCTCGTCATCGGTTTTGATGAACTTTCGAGGTTGTCTTCGTAGCAGCACGCCGTTGAGGAACGAATCGAAGTTCTTCCAGTTGCGAGAGATGTCCGGCGAGCGGATCTGAAACGCGGTGACGGCAATCCGTCCTCGTCCGACGCGCCGCTCGGCGACCAGGTCACCGGTCTTGGGAATGAACTGGCCTTCCGGGCGAAGCTTCAAATCCGAGCCACGCAGAGCCCCAGCACGCAGGTCGACCTCGTAGCGCAGGTCTTGCCACTTGTTGCTCTCGTAGATCCGCTCGGTCCTTACGAATTCATCGTTCCACTCTTGGAACCGATCTTGCCCCAGTTCCACGCTGCCGGCGTCGTCAGCCGGGAGGTAGTCCCCCAGGAAGCTCAGTTTCAAACGGTCGAGCGAGTCCGGCCCACTGATGATCAACTGCCCGCCAAAGTGCAGCCAGTCGACCATGGCCTGTTGTTGATCGAGCGACAGCAGTTCCGGATCGATCCCATCCCAAAACACGTAAGCGATCGACGTCCAGGCCATCGAGTTCTCCGGCACCGAAACGCGATCGACCGTCTTCGGCAAAACCAGCCGATAATGCGGAGCCGTTTCCGACTGCGCCAGCGGCGGATGCAGCGGGCGAACGACGTCGGTCACTTCCAAAAACTGGTACTCGTCCGAAGCACTTGCCAGCACCACCAGGTAATACTCTTGCGGATGCATCCGCGTGGTGGCCAGGCGATCGACCAACACCGGGCGACCTCCGCCCACGGGACGAAGATCGCAGGCAAACAGCCGCGTTTGCGAAATGTTGTGGTCGAAAAGGGGCGGGTAGAACAGCAGATCAGACCAGCGTTCTTGCCCCTTGGGCAGCGCCAAAGGGCGTGTCGCCGAGAAATAGTAGTCGGTGTCGGTAATCGGCACGGGACGATTGTTCGAGTCGACCGTCGACGCGTAAAGCTCTCCGCGGAAGTCGAAGTTGTTGGCCTTCATCAGCGTGCTGACGTTGACCCAGTGCCCCGGTTTGACGCGATTGAGCTGCGTGCGGCGATCGTCCGAAGGCAAGACGTTCAGCTTGGGGGGCTCGAAGTCGTCCTTGGTTTCTTCCTTTTTGAGCCGCTCCTGACGCTCTTCCAGCGTCTCGGCAGGTTGCAAGCAGCCGGAACAACCGGTCGTGCCGAGCATGCAGAAAAGAAGAAATGCGGCCATCCAATTGCGGCGCACAGGAGTTGCCCACAACGGAGTGAAGTCGTTTCGCGCCGAGTCGAATGGTGATGCCATGCCAGAGAAGTCTTTAGCCGCCGAATCAGGAATCCATTACGCCGAGCTAAATGCCGCTCGCGCCAGGCGTTATTTCTTTCCCGTAGCGTAGGAAAGTTACGTCCCCGAAGCAAGCAGAAGGAAAAGTTCGTCAGTAGAGATGATCGGCCGGACAACGAGAAAAAACCTTCGAACGCAACCATTCCACTCCCCTCGCCCCTACGGGGTAGAGGGTTAGGGTGAGGGGGCAAACCGGGAACCCGTTCTCAAATGCAAAAGGAGAAGACCAACCACGGATGGCACGGATGAACACGGATAGAAGAGAAATGGTGTGTGGGTGCCACTGCCGCCCCCGGCAGTGCGAAGTTGGTACCCGTTCTCGATTCATTCCCATCCGTGATATCCGCGTAATCCGTGGTCAAAAAAATTTTTCCCGCGCGCACTATCTCACTGAAGCGCTAGTCCTCTAAATTGCACGTACACCCGATGAAGCTATCTTGCTTCCGGGTGCCATGCCCGCGTCCGCGTGGGTACGCAAACCTTCAACACACGAATACCGTCATGTCCCATCAACACGCCTCACAACCTGAAAAACACGGAGCGCACGCTCCGCAGGTTGCCGTGCGCGAGGGGAACCGACTGCTCTGCCCTTGCTGCGGAGAAGTGTTGATGGTCTTGCAGGAAGAGCCGGCCAACGAGTCGCAGCCAAAAAAATTCTGGCCGCCGAAGATGGCCCCTCCGAAACGAACGCCGCGGCCCCAATCGGCCACGCTCAACGAAATCATTCGTCGGCAAGAGGCCCAGGAAGAAGCCGCGTTTCAGGCTGCGATGGCGAAGGACGTTCCTAGCAAGGAGCCGCTTGACGAAGCGTTCGACCCCGACCGGCCCCACTACCGGGCCGACAGCATCGTGGTCGAAATCGATCCGGAGGTCGCGGCGTACGAGTTCCCCGAAATCGATCCTCCCCTGGTCCCCAACGGCCTAACGCCCAAGCGTTCGCGAAGTGATTCAGGCGAATACCGCGAGCCCCGCGAGCGCGACGCCGTGACGCGTTACGAGGAACGAAAGCGTTACCGGCTGCGGCAGCCGCTGCGCGAGCCCCTCACGTACGAAGCCGCACGATTGTACGCGTGGATGTTCTACCGCATGAAAAAGCTCAACCTGCAGTTGATCGAGGAGATCACCGCGAAACAGGCCGAGATCGATGCGCTGGAAGAGGAACTCAACGCACCCGTCGAACAGGCTTCCAGCGAAGAACAATCCGAAAGCGAAACGCAGCCCCAAGTAATCTCCCGAGTCGAAACCAAAAAGATCATCACGCCCACACGACGCAAACGCGTGCTTCGCGTGATCGAAAAGCGTGTCCACGCGGACATGGCGTCCGAGATGGAAACACAGCAAGTCGAAACGGCCAACGAACGCGGGCCGCCTTGATCGTGATAGCCCCAAGGGGGCGACCATTCATAGCCAAGGGCGGAAGAACTAGCCTCCTTCTTGGGCCAGCTTTCTTAGCACTTCGATTCCACGATCGATCGTTTCGTCGGAAGCTGCGTACGAGATGCGGAAGTGCGTGTCCTGGCTGCTGAAGATGTTGCCGGGGATGATCAGCAGGTTGTTCTCGATCGCCTTGGTAACGAACTCGGTCCCGGTTCCCCAAGGAGCCTTCGGGAAGATGTAGAACGCGCCCCCCGGTTTTGTGATCTCGTAAAGGTCCGAAATGCCATCGATCAAACGATCACGCTTCTTGCCGTAGTCTTTGACGTGTGAAGACATATCGACTTCCATGGCCGCGGCCCCGGCCCATTGGACCGGCTGCGGAGCACACACGAACGTGTACTGCTGCAGTTTGATCATCGTATCGATCACCGCCGAAGGTCCGTGCACGAAACCCAATCGCCAACCGGTCATACCGTAGCTCTTGGAGAAGCCATCGATTACGATCGTGTTTTCGTTGTAGGTCGCCGGCGAGCAAAAGCTGTCGTCGTAGGTAAACACGCGGTAGATCTCGTCCGAGACGATGGCGATGTTCTTTTCCTGGGCCAGCTTGGAAACGGCCTGGACGACTTCCTTCTTGGCAACCACGCCCGTCGGGTTCGCGGGGCTGTTGAGCAGGATCAGCTTCGTCTTGTCGGTGATCGCAGTGGCCACCTTCTGCACGTCGATCTGAAAGTCGGGGTAGGTGCTCAGCACGACCGGCACACCCCCAACCAGCCTGACTAGCGAAGTGTACATGACGAAATAGGGATCGAAGATGATCACCTCGTCCCCGGGGTTGACCATGGCCAGCATCGACAACACGAGCCCACCGCTGGTTCCGGACGAAACGAAGACCTTGCGGTCGGCATGGCCATACTCGTCGTTGATCTGGGCTTGCAGCTTTTCTCGCAGGATGGGCATGCCCTGGGTCAGCGCGTAGCCATTCTTGCCCCCTTGGATCGCATCGATCGCCGCGTCTTTGACTTCCTGCGGGACATCGAAGTCAGGCTGGCCGATCGACAGATTGATCGGATCGGTCATGTTCGCCGCCAGGTCGAAAACCTTACGGATTCCGCTCGAATCGAAAGAAGCCGTACGCTGGGCAATCCAGGGATGGGTCATGGAATGGGTCGTTCATCTAGATGGGAAAATCAAACGAATACCGACCCGCAAGTATTACCGACCAGCAAGAAACTCACAAGAACCGCCTGAAAAGGGTTACCGCCCCCGTCGTTTCGAGCGTTTCTCTTTCTTCGGGCGTGACGGCGTGGTGCCCCCTTTGCCCTTGTCGGCACTCCGGCTGCCTTTTTTGGGCCGACTCGACTGGGTCGAGAACTTCATGCTCGAGCTTTGGACCTTCGGCTTGAACTTGCCACCGCCAGAGCGTCCGCCAAGTGATTTGGCAGGCTGCTTGGTACTCTGTTCGCCGGTCTTTTCGACGAACTGGTAATCAAGTTCGCGTCGATCGAGGTCGACCCGGGCAATTCGCACCGTCAGCACATCCCCCAGCCGGAACGAATTCCCCTCGTGATGTCCGACCAGGCTATGGGTGGTGGCATCGTAACGGTAGAAGTCGTCGTTGAGCGAATCGATCCGCACCAGACCGTCGGCCGGGATTTCCAGTGCCTGGACAAACAGCCCGAACGACTCGACCCCGGTAACCACCGCGTTGACTTCTTCGCCGATGCGGGTACTCATGTAGGTGAGCAGTTTGATCTTGACCAGTTCCCGTTCGGCATCGGCCGCGCGTTGTTCGCGTTCGCTGCAATGCTCTCCTTCAAGCTGCATCTGGCCGAAGTCTTGCGGCGGACGCACGCCATGCTCGATCTGGTCGAACATGCGATGGATCGTCAGGTCGGGGTAGCGGCGAATTGGCGAGGTGAAATGGCAATAATGCTCGCTCGCCAGGGCGTAGTGGCCGATCTCGTCGGGACTGTAAACGGCCTTCTGCATGCTTCGCAGGACGGCATAGTTGACGGCGGCTTGCTCCGGCTTGCCTTTGACCTCGTTCAAGACTCGGATGATCTCGAACCGGCTTTCCAGGCTTTCGCACTCGATACCAAGATCGCGGACGAACTCGGTCAGGTCGGCCAGCTTCTTGGGATCTGGCGAAGCATGGGCACGACGCAAAAAGAAGAGCTCGCGGTCGAACAGGGCTTCGGCCACGGCTTCGTTGGCCGCGAGCATGAACTCTTCAATGATTTGATGGCTCTCGGTGTTTTCCACCGTGTGGGCACCAATCACTTCGCCATCTTTATTGATGTCGAGCTTCAATTCCGGCATGCTCAGTTCCATGCTACCGCGAGCGAATCGACGCTTGCGGAGCATCATCGCCAGTTCGTGCATGCTACCGAGCAAGCTAAAGACCTCCGGCGTGAGTTTCTCTTTCCAGGGCTCGCGATCGGCCAAATACTCGTCCACCTCTTCGTAGGCGAAGCGGCGCTTGCTGCGGATCGCTCCTTTGCAAACTTCACAGTTCACCCGGGCTCCTTCCGGGGTGAACTCGATGATCGCCGTTCGCGTGTAGCGAACCTTGTCAGGCTGCAGGCTGGCCAGGTTGTTGCTGATCGTCTCCGGCAACATCGGAATGACTTTGTCGGGCAGGTAGACGCTGGTCGCGCGATTGCGAGCTTCGACGTCGAGCGCACTTCCTTCGGGGACAAAGTGCGAGACGTCGGCGATGTGTACGCCCAGGATCCAGTGCCCGTTGTCCAGCCGCTCCAGACTGATCGCATCGTCGAAGTCTCGGGCATCGATCGGGTCGATCGTGATGACCGTGTCAGGGGTGAAGTCGCGACGCCCTTCGGGGATCGACTCGTCGAACAGTTCGGCCTGTTCGCGGGCCACCTCCAGGGCATCTTCGGGGAACTCGCGCGGCAGGTCGTATTCGACGATGATCGACATCAAGTCGACGCCTGGTTCGCCCCGTTTGCCCAGCACTTCCACGATGACCGCTTCGCCGTCGTGGGCATGGGAAGGAAAGCGGACCATTTCGATGACGACTTTGTCTTCCGGCTGAGCATTCTTCGCCCCGGGATCCCCAACAGGAATCGGCTCGGCGAAGATACGACCATCGACCTGGACCAGGGCCATGCCGTGGATTTCATAATAGGTGCCGACGAAACAATGCGTTTCGCGCTCGACCACCTCGACCACTTCACCACACAGGCGCTGATCGCCGCCGGGACCACGCCCCAGGTAAGTGCGGATCATGACGAGGTCGCCAGTGGCGGCATCCATCCCGCGTCGCGGAGGGACGAAGATGTCGGCTTCGCGTCCTTTCGAGGCGGCAACCCCTTGTGGACGGACGAATCCAAAACCTTTGGCGTTGCGCTGGTAGCGGCCGACGATTCGCTTATCGCCATCCTCCGCCGAGGGCTTTTTCACCAGATGATTGGCTCCGTAGCGAACCAATCCTTTCCGAATGAGCCGCTTCAGGGCTCGCTTGAAGGGCTTCCGATCGTCCTCGGTAAGGCCCAACTTCTTGGCGATGACTTTTGGTTTGACCGGTTGATAATTCGGTGCGTTAACGTGACTGAGTAACTTTGCTTCGATTTCTTCTATTTCCATAATCCAAGTTTACGGCTCGCCTATCGAGCGAGCAATCATAAGAATCGCCCTGACGGCGATTTAGAGAGAATTGATTTCACGAGCCTGGCTCAAATTCTTATCCGGCGCCAATCGCCAGACCAGGCTCTTATACCAATGTCGTCGACGGCAGATGCTTGCGAATGGCAGCCAATGCCGGAGGATTGCCGTTGGTTTGCCCCCGGTATTGGGCAAGGTTCTCGCGGAACTTCGAGAGTCCATCGAGGAACGAAACGAGGTTGGACTTGGCGAACGTCTCGATCGCCGTCCAGCTTCCCACCCCCATCTCTTTCAGGAAGTGGGAATTGATCATCTGCTCGTGGTGCGAGGACTCAGGCAGGGCCAACACGGGCTTGCCCAGGTAAATCGCCTCGCCGAGCGACTGGTTGCCTGCGGCGCCGATCAACGCGTCACAGTGAATAAAGTCGTCTGTAAATCTTTGCTCATCAATTTCATGAAAGGTCAACGGACCGTCGTCGGGACGCTTGCCCAGGCCGTAGACCTTCACCGGTCGATCGCACGACTTCAGTAGCTGGAGCGTGTCGTCGGTCGTTGCTTTACGGACGTACGACAGGATGAAACCTTCTTCGGATGGCCGTGCCTGGCACACATCGGGGCGGAGCAGGGGACCAACCTGCACGACGTCGTTGTAGCCAGGGCGAAGCTTCGGCGTGAAGAAGGACGAAACGACCGTCGCTTGCTTCTCGACATGATGCGCCTTGACGACGAACCCCATGGCCCATGCATACCACTGCAAACTGGCCGGTAGCGACGACAAATCGTAGGCCAGCAGGAAGTCCTGATGATTCAGGCTGACCACGGGGATGTCGCACTTGCGACCCGCTTTGGGCAGGATCGGCTCGAAATCGGAAACGATCAGATCAGGCTTCTCGCTTTTGAGGATCTCGGTCGTTTCTCGAATGTTCTTATTCAATTGTCCCAGGAACTTGAGTCCCTGGTAAATCGATTTCGAGAGATCGAGCCGCCGCTTGGTGTAGTAAAACTTCAGCCCCGGCAATTTGCGAACTTCCACGCCAGGTACATCGGGCGTGTTGTAGATCGGGGCGAGGAAGTCGTAAGCTTCGTTGGGCGCGAAAAGGACCAGTTCATGCTCGTGGCGGAGATGCTCCGTCATCGTCCGAACTCGGGCCGCGTGTCCACGCCCTTCACCCGACATGCTGTAAAAGATTTTCGCCATAATTGCTTGGGGAAGAATCTCTCGGCGAAGCTCAGCAGGATTGATCCTCAACCCCGTAAAGTACTCCGCTCAAATGTCGCTGCGTCAGCAGTGATTGTAATGTATATGCTTAGTTCTTGCTGCGAGACAAGACAATTCCCATGAATTCGAGGTTCATCCTTGAAACTTGGAAGACGCTGTTACATGTTCTCGTCAGCATGGAAAGGAACTGCCAGGACGGGGGCTTCATCCGATCCCCGCAGGTCGACGCCGAGCGCCGCGGCCATCAGTTCCTGTCGGCGTCGTTCGACCTCAGCTGGATCCAAGGGGATTACCTGGGCGGCATCCCGATTGGTTTCATGCGGCACGTCAATAATTTCATAACGCCCGTCGGCGTATTCCAACAAGGCGGTGCTGTTTTCGATCCAGTCGCCGGTGTTGTAGTAGGTAATGCCATGTTTTTCGACGACGATCGGGGTGTGGATGTGACCGCAAATCACTCCCTGACACTCAAGCGACTTCGCATGCAACATCAGGCTGTCTTCAAAGTCGCTGACGAACTGAACCGCCGATTTGACGTTCTTCTTGATGGAAGCCGCCAAAGGCCAGCGGCTGAGCTTGTAGTGCCGCCGCCAACGATTGACCCGCTCGTCGGCCCAGCAGATCGAGTCGTACAGAAACGAGCCCATCACCGAAATCCACTTGGCCTTCTTTTCGACCTGGTCGAACTTATCGCCATGGGTGACGAGGATTCGACGGCCATTAGGGCAGTGGTGGATGAACTGGTCGGCGATCTCGACGAAATCAAATTTGAAGCGAAAACTGCGGAGGAAGTCGTCGTGATTGCCCGGCGTGTAGAAGATCTTCGTCCCGGTCTGCGACATCTCGAACAAGCGGCTCAGGATGGCGTTGTAAACCGGTTCCCAGTGCCAACGCTTGCGAAGACGCCATCCATCGATGAAGTCTCCCACAATGTAGATGTATTGTGGTTCGTGTTGATTCAGCAGATCCAAGAAGGGTTCGACTCGGGCATAAGGACAACCCAAGTGAAGATCGCTGAAGAATAACGTTCTAACCCGATCTCGATTGCGCGACATGGCACCCATAATCTGACAGGCTCCATCCTGATCGAAGTTCTGAGGGACTCGAAAGGCTTAGCTGTGCGTGTGGGGCCATCACAACTCGATGCGATCCTGCAAAGTTGTGATGATAGCTTAAGGAAACCTTTCGGAACATTAGAATTTATGACAGACAATCGTTGAGATGGAGTGAATGGGCCGTAAAGGTCTGATAAATCTGGCGCAAGCCAATGATTGTCGACCTGCACGCTAAGGTTTCAGCCATCCCGGCCAATCAATTGACGTAAGTCACTGCAAAAATGATACTTAAAACATCACCCCAACCAAAATGGAAGCGGATTATCGCTTGAATTCGGGTTCTAGCTATCGCATGATAGCCATGAGGGAGCCCAAAATTATCGACATTGCATCGACAATTGTCCCTCGTGGAAAAGATGTCGTTGAAAACGAATCAACGTCGGGCAGGGCTCTGTTAGGCTTCGCCGCCACCCTTGTAGAGCTTTCGACCGAATTGCGGACTGTACGTCGTCCAGCGGCTGTCGGTGTTCACGTCATCGGCCAGCAGTTTATCGAAGCCATGCATGTGGGCATCCAGGCTATCGATGTAATGCAAGGCGAGTGCTTCCGCCGTCATTGGAACCTTCGGACTGCCATACTCGAGCTTCCCATGATGGCTGACCACCATGTGCTTGATTCGCAGCGCCAACTCTTCCGGAAAAGGTTCGTCGGCCAGTTTCTCGGCTTCCTTGGTCAAGCGATCGACGATGCTCACACCGCTTACGAGGTGGCCAATCAACTGGCCTTCGTCGCTGTAAGCAAGCCCCTTATCGGTGCTTAGTTCGTCGACTTTGCCCATGTCGTGGAAGAGAATTCCCATCACCAGCAGATCTTCGTCGACCTGCGGATAGAACGGGACGATCGCCTTGCCGACCTTGATCAGATTGACCACGTGCTCCAGCAAACCACCTTCGTAGGCATGGTGATTCTTCACCGCGGCCGGCGACTTGCGGAAGCGAGCGATCAGGGCCTCGTCGATGAGGAAGCATTCCGCCAGATTCCGCAGGTGAATATTGCGGATTGCCCGCAAATGCTCGGCCAGTTCCTTCAGCATGTCGTCCATGCGTTGGGGACTGACCTGCATGAAATCGGACTCATCGACATCGCGAGCATCGACCTTCTCGATATGCGAGACGATGACCTGCATGGCCCCATTGTAGAACTGGGAAGTCCCTTGGATTCGGATGTAGTCCCCATCTTCGAAACGCTTGTAGATGCCTTCGTTGGCGTTCCACATCATGGCGTTGACGGCACCCGATTTGTCAGAAAGTTGCATTTGCAGGTAGAGGTTGCCCTGGCGATTGGGACGAAGCTGCTTACTGGAAGCGACGTAAACCTCGTTGATGCTCTCGTTTTCGCCCAACTGAGTAATGCTTCTTCTGGCCATTCCTGGTCCTATCTTATCTGTTTTAATTGCTGCTTTTCCGCAAATCGTTTCCCCCAGAGAGAAGGTTGGAGGCGATTCTAGAGACACCCCACTTTCTCAACAAGGACCCGCAAATGGAGTTGCATGGAACCACATGCCTACCTCGGCTGTCCCCAGTTGATAGATTTTTTTAGAATGCCGATCCATCCAATGGTGCAAACTTGCCCTCATTAAAGACATAGGAACATAGGGATCCCGATGGCCAAGGCGCCCAAGAACGCAATCAGCCCGACTCGCGAAGCGGACTATCCCGAGTGGTATCAACAGGTGATCAAGGCCGCTGATCTGGCCGAGGTATCCCCCGTGCGGGGATGCATGGTGATCAAACCATGGGGGTGGGGCATCTGGGAAAACATGCAAAAAGTTCTCGACGGCATGTTCAAGGATACGGGCCACGAGAACGCTTATTTTCCCCTCTTTATCCCCATGAGTTTCCTGGAGAAAGAGGCCGAGCACGTCGAAGGCTTCGCCAAGGAGTGTGCGGTCGTCACGCACCATCGCCTGGAACCTGGCCCCGATGGAGGGCTGGTTCCCGCCGGCAAGCTGGACGAGCCATTGATCGTCCGTCCCACCAGTGAAACGATCATTGGCGCGATGTACGCCAAGTGGGTTCAGTCGTACCGCGATCTGCCGATTCTGATCAACCAGTGGGCCAACGTCGTTCGCTGGGAACTGCGTACGCGCATGTTTCTGCGCACGGCCGAATTCCTGTGGCAGGAAGGGCACACGGCTCATGCCACCAAGGAAGAAGCCCTGTTTGAAACGCGCCAGATGCTCGACGTCTACGCCGATTTTGCTGAAAACTACATGGCCATGCCGGTCATCAAAGGAGAGAAGCCCTCGTGGGAACGCTTCCCTGGCGCCGACATGACCGTCAGCATCGAGGCCATGATGCAGGACCGCAAGGCGCTGCAAGCCGGCACGTCCCACTTCCTGGGACAGAACTTCTCGAAAGCCCAGGAAATCAAGTTCCAGTCGGCCGAAGGAACCGAGGAATTCGCCTGGACGACGTCGTGGGGCGTTTCTACCCGGTTGGTCGGCGGTCTGATCATGACCCACAGCGACGACGACGGTCTGGTGGTTCCCCCACGCTTGGCACCCAAGCACGTCGTGATTCTGCCCATCTATCGTAGCGACGAAGAGAAAGCCGCGGTTCTCGCGTTTTGCGATGACCTGGAAGCCAAACTCAAAGCGCAGTCGTACGACGGCGCACCCGTTCGCGTGATAATGGACGATCGTGACCTGCGAGGCGGGGAAAAGACCTGGTATCACATCAAGCGTGGCGTGCCGATTCGCGTTGAAGTCGGACCGCGCGACGTGGCCTCCGGCAGCGTTTTCGTCGGTCGCCGAGATCAAACCCCAAAAGACAAGCAAGGGATCCCCGTCGATCAGTTCGTGTCGGAGGTTGCCGCCACTCTGACCGAGATTCAGAACGGCTTATTCGAGAAAGCAAAGAAGCTACGCGAGGACAACTCGCGGAAGATCGACTCGCTCGAAGAACTCAAGAAGTGGTTCACCCCTAAAAGCGATGACAAGCCAGAGATCCATGGTGGCTTCGCGCACGTCCACTGTGCGGACGTGAAGGAAGTCGAGGAGGAACTCAAGAAGCTGAAGTTAACCGCTCGTTGCATTCCGGTAGACGGCGACGAGGAACCAGGCAAGTGCCTGTTCACCGGCCAGGAAGTATCCCGGCGGATGGTCATCGCCAAGGCCTATTAAGCCAAAAAAATTAAAGCCTCAAGAAACAAAAAAAACGGGTGCGATGAATCGCAACCGTTTTTACTTGGCTTTTGTTCGACGATCGCTTAATACGAACCGTTGATCACGGTGCCGTCGGCCATGGCCGTCAGTTGGATCCAGACGTCGCGGTCGATGGTCAGCGTAATGGCATGAACCGAACCGTCGCCGAAGACGCACTGCTCGACGTTGTGAGGCGTGCAAGCCGACTGCGAATTCGAGTTGATCGCCTGTTGCGAAATGAAGACAGGAGCGAATAGCGAGGTCGCCGGTGCGTTGGTACCGTCAGGCCTGTATCCTGAAGCGTCCGTAAGTCCCGAGTGAGAAGATGGCAACTGCGATGACGTCGGATAACGTCCCACCAGTGCGGCTCTTGCTCGGCCCGAGGTAATAAACGCCGACTCGCCGGAATCGGTTTGGGTATCCACGCCACCGGTGAACCCAGCCGCGGTCACTTCCGCCACCATGACGGTGTTGGATAGGCCGTCGGTTACCTTCGCCAAGTTGGTTGGGTAAGCCGGTCGGAAAATGCCACCCAAGTCGACCTTTTTGCCGAGGTAGTCTGGATTGCTTGAGGTCGCAAAGAATGCCGGCCGCGTGAGCGAGCCTGTGACGGCGTCGGTCTCATTTCGGTTGAATTGCTGATTCGATACCGCGGAAATAAACCCTTCCGCCCCGGCGTAGTTGGTGATGCCAATGCCGTCCACAGGCGTCAGGTTGTCGTTTTCAGGATCAGAAGGGCACTTCAACATTTCCAACTGCGTCGACAAAGCGGTTCGGTTCGCAGGCGGAACGTCTGGAACATTCATGTTGAAGCTCTCGGCCAGGTTGTTTTGTTCCAACTGCGGCAAGATCTTCGCGATCCATGAATAGCCATTGGCATCCACGGCTTCCGGCAGAAGCTGCTTGTCCGTCGAGAAGTTGATCAGGGCCAAACCGATCTGTTTCAAATTATTCTGACACTCAGCACGTCGACCGGCCTCACGAGCCATCTGAACCGCTGGCAGGGTCAAACCAACCAAAATCCCGATGATCGCGATAACGACGAGGAGCTCCACGAGCGTGAAACCGCGACGTACTTTCGTCGCGCGAGAGACATAACTGTTCATACGAATAGACCTTCCGAACGAAACGATGAGCCGGCACAGAGGAGTTTGTGGCTGAGAAAGCTGGCTGCATTCCTTAATAAGATTGATTGTTACCGAACTATGCCCATAACTCAAGGGATTTGTCGACTTAGGACGCTTCAAATCGACATCTGTACATCTCACCAACGCCATATTCCCCACCATTGGCCCTTCTCGAAAGCCAAATGGTGCCAATTGGCCTCCCTAATATCAACATAGGCAATACAGGCCAACTTTACGGATATGGCAAAGCTACGGGGCTGAATATAGCGGACTGAATTTCCACAGCGTCTGTATCGATAAACCAACTAAACCTGGACTAGCTGCGAGACGCTACGCACCTCCTGTCGTGCCCCTTGGCGGCGATAGACCTCCTGGTTTCGCCCTGACCGGCGAGTCACTAAGAAGGTCATAAAAGAGGTTCGATGGGGATGCGTAAGTTTTTTACCCGCCCCGATGGACACGGGCGTTAAGGCATCCGAGCGGCGGGTTGGGTAATTCGCGTTATGGACGCTCACGAATTCCTGGGAATTGGAGGGAGTTTTACAATGAAAATGGATTGGAAGGCCGCCATGTTGGCAGCCGCAATGATGGTCGGCGGTTCGACCGTCGCTTCGGCTCAGGAAGCTGGTATTTATGATGCCAGCCAAGTGAGCTACAACGCAATCGCTTCCGATTGCGGTTGTGCGACGGACGTAGCCTGTGGCTGCGATGCCGCTCCGGCCTGTGGTTCGGATTGTGGCTGCTACAGCGATTGCTGCTGTGGTGGCATGGACTGGTTCGGTTGCTGCGAACACGGCGACGCTTGGACCCTGTTTGGCGAAAACGACTGCGGTGTCACCATCGGCGGTTGGGTTTCGGCTGGTTACTATGGCAACTTCCGTGGTGTGAACACCAACAACGGAAATGCCCCGGTTGCCTTCCGTCAAATCTCCAACGCTCCGACCGTGAACCAAGTTTGGTTGTACGCTGAAAAGGCCGCTGACGCTGAAACCTACTGCTTCGACCTCGGTTACCGAGTTGACGCTATGTGGGGTGCTGACGGTCCAGACACGCAAGCTTTCGGATACGGCGACCGTTATCGCTGGGACAACCAGTGGAACTCGGCTACGACCAACGCTGGCGAAGCCCTCTACGGTTCGGCCATTCCACAAGCTTACCTGACCGCTGCTTGGGGCGACTGGGAAGTTAAGGTCGGTCACTTCTACACCATCATTGGTTACGAAGTCGTTACCGCTCCGGACAACTTCTTCTACAGCTACGCTTACACGATGAACTACGGCGAGCCGTTCACCCACGGCGGTATCCTCGCTACCTACAGCGGTGTTGAAGACACCACGCTGTGGGGCGGTTACGTTCAAGGTTGGGACACGGCTTTCGACAACTGGGAAGCTCAAGCGACGTTCCTCGGTGGTATCAGCCGCGACCTGTCCGACAGCACCACCTTCACTTGGGCCGTCAACGCCGGTGACTGGGGTAAGACCAACGGTGGTAACATCTACATGAACAGCTTCGTGCTGACTCATGACCTCGGATGTGGCTACAGCTACGTCTTCCAGCACGACTTGGGCGTTCAGACGAACATCCCTGGCGAAGCTGCTTACTGGTACGGTGTTAACCAGTACTTCTTCAAGGAAATCAACGACTGCTGGTCGGCTGGTATCCGTGCTGAATGGTTCTGTGACGAAGACGGTGCTCGCGTCGGTAACGGCTCGGGTAGCTACTACGCCACCACCATCGGCCTGAACTGGAAGCCAAACGCCAACGTCATCGTTCGCCCAGAAGCTCGCTTCGAGAAGTTCGACGGCATCTACGGCAACGGTGCCACGCCATACGCCGAAGGCACGCATGACGACTGTGTGTTCTACGGCATCGACGCTATCTTCACCTTCTAAGGTGCAGGAAAGAGTCGAAAGACGCTTACAAAAATGCCGCGGGTGGAAACATCCGCGGCATTTTTATTTCTTGTAAGATAGTCAGAAAGTACCTCAACTTCCCGTTCCGCATCCTTCGAGAGAGAACCCCGAGTGGGAGATATCCAAGAGCCGAGAAAGATCTTGCCCATCGTCGCCGCGTTTAGTCGCTACGGGGAAGCACTCGAGTGGGGCAAGACGCAGGCGGAAGCCGCTTGGGGCGAGATTGCCCTAGTCAGCGAACCCTTCCTACTGACCGAAACCACTTACTACGACCAGGAAATGGGGCCCGGCCAATCCAAGCAGTTCTGGGCGTTTTCCGAGCTTCGCTCGCCTGGCGATCTCCCCGATTGGAAACGAACTTCCAACCGCTGGGAAGAAACCTATGCCCAGACAGGCCTGTGGCCGGAAGAGCGGCCGTTGAATCTTGACCCAGGGTACATCTCCGAGGCCAAGCTGATCCTGGCAACCACCAAGGATCGTGACCACCGCATTTATTTGCGGGACGGGATCTACGCCGAGGTCACGCTTCACTTTCGCCACAAAGCATGGACCTCGTGGCCCTGGACCTATCCTGACTACCAGCGGCCGGAATATCACGAGTTTTTCGATCGCTGCCGGGCCTATCTGCGTCAGCGGATGACCGCTTAGAAAGCGAAAGGGCGGTCTACGAATTGCCGCCTTTTTAAATAGAATGGATTCTTTGCTCTTCGAACCTTAAATCTTCTGCCTAGGAAAAACTGTGACCTGGAGCCCTGGCATTGCCTTTGCATTTATCGTCGCGGCGATACTGCCGGGGTTGATTCTGTCGCTCATCACGACGTTTCTGGTACGCCGCTGGGCTCCGAAGCTGGGCCTGGTCGATCTACCCAGTGAGCGAAAAGTACACGTGGTTCCCACGCCACTTGGGGGCGGTATTGGAATCTGGGTTGGGCTGATCGTACCCTTCGCCATCGCCCAGGCACTGGTGTGGTACGCGTCGAACCATCCCGACATGACTTTCAGTTCCAGTCTGCTTCAGCGTGGCTGGGATTTCGCACAGCCCCATTTGGCTGGATATCAGGAAAAAGCGATCCATCTTTGGACGTTACTGACCCTGGCCACGGTTTTATTTACCGTTGGCCTGTTGGACGATCTGACAGGCCTGGGCTGGAAGATTCGTCTTGCCGTGCAGTTTGCCGTGGCCGCGATCGTCGTTTGGTTTCTCGATTGGAAACTCAGTTTTTTCGTCGACATTCCCGGGATACCAGAAATCGTCACGCTGTTCTGGATCGTGGCGTTGATCAATTCGTTCAATATGCTCGACAACATGGATGGGCTTTCGGCGGGAATCGCTGGAATTGGTTCGTTCATGTTGGCTTCGGTGTTGTTGTTAGCCCCCGACCCAACCACCGCTGGCCCTCAGCTTTTCGTGGGGGGCTTTCTGCTGGTGCTTACCGGTTCGATCCTTGGTTTTCTCTATCACAATCGCCCCCCAGCAAAGATCTTCATGGGAGATGCCGGCAGTTACCTGATCGGTTTTTGCATGGCCGTGATGACCATCCTGGCGACGTTCGGAAGCTATGAAAACAATCGCCAGCATGCCATCCTCGCTCCGCTGTGCATTTTGGCGGTGCCGCTATACGACTTGATCACGGTGCTTTACATCCGTCTTCGCGAAGGACGCAGCCCTTTTCAGGCCGACAAGTGCCACTTTTCACATCGCCTGGTCGAGATGGGCTTCAGCAAAACGAGCGCCGTGCTGGTGATCTACCTGCTGACGATGACATGCGGGCTGGGCGCGTTGCTGCTGCATATGGTCGATCTGATTGGGGCCATTTTCGTTTTACTTTTGGTATTTTGTGTTCTGTGTCTGATCGCCTTGATCGAAAAGGCGGCCCGTCGCAAAGAACGGAATCGAAGCGAATAGATGGCAGCCAAGCACAAGAAAGACCGACGTCCGACCAACGAGCCCTCTGGCAGTTCGCTGCTGCCGAATCTCGTGGGGACAGGCATCGCGTTTCTAGCCGTCGCCACGCCGCTTGTTTCCAGCGAAGGCTCTCCCGAACGTGGCGCGGAACTGTGGCTGGCCGTCGCCTGGTGCCTGCTTCTGGTGCTCTGGGGCGCTACGGCACTAATGAAGCCTAAACTGGAGATCCGCTGGAGTTGGACCGAAACGTGCCTGGCAGGGTTCCTCGTCTGGCTCGCCATTTCGACCTGGTTTGTCGCCGGTGAAGGGAACCTCCGGGCAGCGTTCAACAGCTATTGGGACTACGCTCATCTACTGATTGCGTACTTCCTGATCCGACAATGGGTCGTCAACGACTGGCAGCGACATGCGATGCTTTCCGCCATGATCTGCCTGGCTGTGTTTGTTTCGTCGTTCGCGGTATACCAATACCTGGTCGAGATGCCGGCGCAGCGTGCTGCTTACGCGGCCAATTCCGAGCAGATCCTCATTGAAAACGGCATCGATCCAACCCCCGGCAATCCCATTCGATCGCTGTTTGAGAATCGTCTGAACAGCACCGAACCGACGGCCACGTTCACCCTGACCAATTCATTGGCGGGCTTTCTGGTGCCGTGGATCTTGCTTTCGATCGGTTGGCTGAAGAACTCTCTGACAGGCGAAACCAACTGGAAGCGTGTGGGCGGATTGGCGCTCGCGATCGCGCTGCTGGGGATATGTCTCCTGCTTACCAAGAGTCGTACCGCATGGCTGGCGACTCTGTTCGGACTGACCTTGCTGGGGCTTTACGGAACGTCGATCGGACGACGTGTCTCTTGGGTGATTCCAGCCGCCGGGCTAACCATCTTTCTGGGACTGTTCATGCTGGGCTTTGTTACCGGCGTGCTCGACGTCGAGGTCTTGAGCGAAGCCCCCAAGTCGGTACTGTATCGACTTCAGTATTGGCAAGGAGCCGCGGCGATCATCGCCAATCATCCGATCTTTGGTTGCGGTCTCGCCAATTTCCAAGGGTACTACCCCGAGTTCATGCTGCCGATGGCCAGCGAAACGGTTGCCGACCCGCACAACTTTATCTTTGAAGTCTGGGCCACGGCCGGTACGCCCGCGTTACTGTTGCTGGTTTCGGCGATGGTGTTTTGGACGCTGCGAGTCGCCCGCGATCCTCAGCCAAGCGATGAGACCACAGAGCCAGCTAACCAAGACGATGCGTCATCCGCCTACCCACTGTGGCTTGGTGCTGGACTGGCACTGGTTTTTGCTCCGCTGCTGCAGATGATCATGCAGGAAGTTCCGCCCGACTTCACGCCGCTATTGATCGGTATCATCCCTACTGGTTTGGTCGCGTGGGTGCTGTGGGGCAGGCCCATCACGCAGAATCTGCGTTTGTGGCTTTGCATTGCGGTGGCCGCATTGGTCATCAACTTGTTGGCTGCCGGCGGGATCAGCTTCCCGAGCGTCGCTGGATCCCTTTATTTGCTCGCGGCCATCGCTTCGCCGGCACGACCGAGCTTCATCGTCGAAGACATGTCCAAGAAGCTCGCTCCCCTGGGCGTCGGGGCAATCGGACTGATGGTGGTGACGCTCTGGGGCATTCAACCTTCGCAAGCGCGACGCACGCAGATGAGCCTGTCGACGCTGGCCGCACGCCGCAGTGATTGGCAGGCCATGGAGCAGCACGCCAGGTTGGCAACCGCAGCCGACACCTGGAGCAAAGAAGGACCCTCCGCATTGGCCAACGTCTACTTTCAAGGCTGGGTGAATAACGCGGATGCCAGCCTCGAAGCCCGGCAGCCACTGCTGGATAGCTTTGACGATGCCCTGGCGGAAACGTTCCAACGCGCGGGGCACTCGTTTCCACTCCATAGTTCGGCGGGCCAATGGCTGCTGGACATCTATCGACAGTCGGACGATCCCGATCACTTACTCGCCGCGATCGACCATGACCGCGAGGCGGTCCGTCTTTTCCCCAATCGAGCGATTCACCATGCCCAGTTGGCCTGGACCCTTCATTTGGCGGGTTTGAAAGAAGAAAGCATGACCCATGCTGACGAGGCGCTGCGGCTAGACAAGCTGAATCCCCATGCCGAGCGGGCCCTCGACCAGCTGAAAATCCACGATCCTGGCCCCTGGAAGACGATCGAGAACCAGAAGCCGGGGCCAGACCCGAAACTTTCTGCCAAACAAGTCGTTGAGAATTTGCGTACAATGGGAAGATAGTATTCCCTCTCGATCATCCCGACTCTTTTCCTTGCCAGTGCCATGAAACCCATTGCCCTATTGCTTGTCTGTCTGCTCATTGGCTCTGCGGCCGGTTATGGCATCGCCTACCGTGACGCGACCCTTCCCAATCACTTCGGTCCCATTACCGATCCGGATCAAGCCTGGAAATCGATTCCGATTTCGGAAGATGCGCCCCAAGCCGTCGTCGTGGGGGGGCCGGTCTTTCTGTTTGGTCGCATGGAACTGAACTCGGTGGGCAAACACACGTTCGTTGTGAAAAACGAAGGGAAAGGGGTACTCGAGTTGACCATGGAAGGCACCACCTGCAAGTGCACCATGGCCGACCTGAAAGAGGGTGACACGCTACGGGTCGCTCCTGGTGAGTCGACCGACATCAAGTTGGAATGGCGTCCCAAGAGCTATTCCGAAGACTTCGCCCAGACAGCCCGCATCGCGACGAATGACCCGCGCAACTCGATGCTCGAATTGCGCATCAGCGGCAGCGTGGTCCAGGCCATCGTCCTTGACCCCGCCGAAGTCCGGTTCACCAACCTGGCCGCCGGCGAAACCCGCAAGGCAGGAACCAAGGTGCTGAGCTTTAAGGAGGAAGCGTTCGAAATCCAAGACCTCAACGTAACCGGCGACCAGTCGAAGCTGCTCACGGCCACCCAGCGTCCCCTCACCGAAGAAGAACTGAAGCAGTCCAACGGCGCACTAGCTGGGTACATGTTGGAAGTCGAAGTGCAACCAGGGCTGCCGCTGGGTACCAATCGTCATACGATCGTCGCCCATACCACAAGCGAATTTGCTCCGGAACTCGAGATTCCCGTCACCAGTTTCATCGTCGGCGACATCTCGGTCATCGCCGTGAAGAAGTACGATCGTGACAAGTCGGTTCTCTATCTGAACAAGTTGAAGAAAGCGGAAGGAGCTTCCACCAAGCTGTTCCTGATCGTCAAAGGGCCTCATCGTAACGACGTCAATGTGAAAGTCGAGGAAACGTTTCCTGAGTTCATGAAGGTCGAGATAGGCGAGCCTGAGTCGATCAACAACGGAAGTGTCCGCAAGATTCCTCTTTCGATCGATATTCCTGCTGGCGTTCCGGAAGGGAATTATCTTGGTCCAGAACGTAAGGATTTAGGGAAAATCGCTCTATCTGTGGAAGGACACCCTGAGATCAAAGAGGTCAATATTGGTGTTTATTTCTCCGTCGAGTAGATTCATCGGTATCACTTAGGTCGTTTCGGGCCGATCACCAGGGCAGAAGGGGATCGGCCAACGCTTCGTCGAACCAACAACCCCCTCAATGGTATGCGTCACGAATCGGGTTACTTCGCCACCTTCCTCTCCATCTTGACCATCTTGCTCGCAGGCGTTTTCGGCTGCGGTCCATCTTCGGAAGTCGGGATGGCTGATTCCTCTTCCCCGCAAGCGCCTGAGAAAAACCGTGTCGACGTGGGGGCCGCCGCGCCCATGCCTACCGGCAAAACGGCATCGGTTGGATCTTCCGAGGTTGCGCAAACCGGCGCTGAAATGCCGCTTGGCCCGCAAGGATCCGGCAAGTCGAGCGTCCAGCCAGTCGCAATGCCCTCAGAAATCGCGATGAAGGATGATTCCGAAGAGGAAGCAACGGAGCCCAAATTTTCGCGACGCGAACTGTTCGAGGGTTGGGACAAGCCGCAACTCGCGCTGTTTCTCACCGGACAGCAGCACGGATACATCGAACCGTGTGGATGCACCGGTCTCGACAATCAAAAAGGGGGACTGATGCGGCGTCAGACCTTCTTGAATCAGTTGCGCAACGATCGCGGCTGGGATGTGGTTGCGTTGGATGTCGGTAACCAAGTCCGCCGCTTCGGGCGTCAGCCAGAGATCAAGTTCCAGACCACGGCCGAAGGTTTGAAGAAAATGGGCTACGAGGCGGTCAGCTTCGGTCCCGATGACCTGCGCCTGTCCGTCGACGAGGTCTTTGCCGCCGTCGCTTCGGAAGACCCTGACAACATCAAGTACATCTCCAGCAATGCCAGCCTGTTGGGCTTCACCCCCAAGCATCGAATTGTGGAAGCTGGCGGCAAGAAGATCGGCATCACAGGCGTTCTCGGCGCGAAGGAACAGCAGAAGATCTCGAACTCGGAAGTCGAGATGGGGGATCCGATGCAAGAGCTGGAAGCCAGCTGGAATGCCTTGAAAGCGGAGAACTGCGATCTGTACGTGCTTCTTTCCCATGCCTCGCTTGAGGAAAGCCGACAATACGCCAAGGCGTTTCCCGGGTTCCAGATTGTGGTCACCGCCGGCGGGGCAGGCGAGCCTACGCTTCAGCCGGAGGTCGTTGAGGGTACCAACAGCCAGATGATTCAAGTCGGCACCAAAGGCATGTACGTCGGTGTGGTTGGCCTGTTCAACGATCCGCAAAACCCGATTCGTTACGAACGCGTTGCCTTGGATGCTCGCTTCAAGGACTCGGAAGAGATGCTCCGTCTCTTGGCGAGCTACCAGAAGCAGTTGGAAACGCTCGGTCTCGACGGGCTCGGCATTCGCCCTCAGCCGCATAGTAGCGGCTATTCCTACGTCGGTTCCGAGTCGTGTGCCGATTGCCATTCGGAAGCCTACGAAGTCTGGGAGAACTCCAAGCATAGCCACGCGACCGATACTTTGGTCCATCCGCCAGAACGCTATGAGGTTCCACGGCACTTCGATCCCGAGTGCCTGGCATGCCACGTGACCGGTTGGAACCCCGAACTTTATCTGCCGTACCGCTCTGGCTATCTGGGTCTGGAAACGACTCCCAACATGAAGAGCGTCGGCTGCGAGAACTGCCACGGGCCAGGCTCGCATCACGTTGCCTCTCAGAACGGGGAAGGGGGCTTCACCGACGAGCAGACCGCCCTGTTCGTCGATCAGATGAAGCTGCCGCTGGAATCGGCCCGCGATACGTGTCTGAAATGCCACGACCTGGACAACAGCCCCGACTTCCATGTGAAAGGGGCCTTCGAGAAGTACTGGGAAGAGATCAAGCACTAAGACCCAGAGTTGCTTTCCAGTCGCCTGGTCGCTGGCCGAGGCACTCTCAGCCGTTGGCTTCCTGGTGCGCCCTTCGGTCGCTCACATTGCGAGAGACGCCTGCATTCACCTGCGCAGGGGCGCAGCAGGCAAGTTTTTTCCTGCCGATCATTTCTTTGCCACGGGTGGACGAAACGAAGCCACTTTCTTTCTGGCATTCCATAAGTCGTTTTTCATAAAGCAGTTATACGCCTGCAGCGATCGACGAAAGATTCCTCATCCCAACTGGGCACACCGCTTGCGTTCCACCTGACGGCAAACTGCGCAAGTGCATCCTAAACGAGGGAATCCATCTTATGGTGACAGACGATCAGCAAACCATTGTGGTGATCGGCAATGGCATGGTCGGGCATCGGTTCGTCGAGAAGCTCGTCGACTTCGATCAAGCACGACAATACAAAATCGTCACCTTCTGCGAAGAACCACGCGCCGCTTACGATCGCGTCGGTCTGACCTCCTTCTTCGCCCATCGCGACGCAGAGAAGCTGATGATCGCCCGGCTTGAGTGGTACCACGAGCACGGCATCGAGCTTCACCTGGGAGACCGCGCTCACAAGATCGATCGTGAGAAGCAGGTCGTCTACTCCGAGAAAGGCGCCGAGATCCCTTACGACAAAGTCGTGCTGGCCACCGGATCGTACCCTTTCGTCCCGCCGGTCGAAGGGATCAACAAGCACGGCGTTTACGTTTACCGCACCATCGAAGACCTCGAGAAAATCATCGAGCACGGCAAGACGGCCAAAACCTGTGCCGTGATCGGTGGGGGCCTGCTCGGCCTGGAAGCGGCCAAAGCGGCGTTCGACCTGGGTTTGAAAACCCACGTGATCGAATTCGCCCCACGCCTGATGCCCCGCCAGGTCGACGACCGCGGCTCGAAGGTGTTGGTTCAAAAGATCGAGGAACTGGGCGTCGACGTTCATCTCAATAAGGGAACGAAGGAGATCCAAGGGGATGGCAAAGTCGAGAAGATGGTCTTCACCGACGATACCGACCTGGATGTCGACATGATCATCGTCTCGGCCGGCATTCGTCCCCGTGATGATGTCGCCAAGGAAGCAGGACTCGATATCGGACCGCGCGGCGGTGTTTCGGTCGACGACCACCTGCGAACGTCCGATCCCAATATCTTTGCCATCGGTGAAGTCGCGTTGCACTCGGGCATGATTTACGGCCTGGTCGCCCCAGGTTACGAGATGGCCGAGATCGTCGCCGGCAATCTGTGCGGACAAGACCTGAAGTTCAGCGGGACGGATCTCTCGACCAAGCTGAAGCTGATGGGGGTCGACGTGGCCAGCTTCGGCAACTACGAAGCCAGCGAAGACGTCAGCAAGTCGCTGGTCGTCGAAGACCCCTTCCAAGGAACGTACAAGAAGCTGCTGTTCAGCAAGGATGGCAAAACCTTGCTGGGCGGGATCCTGGTGGGCGATGCCTCCGAATACGGCACGTTTTCTGTCTTCGCGAAAAGTGGCGATCCATTACCCTGTTCCCCCAGCGATTTGATGGGCACCAGCGGGAATGGTGGTGGTGCTTCCGCGCTGGGTGGTGCCGAAAGCATGCCGGACAGCGCTCAGATTTGTTCCTGCAATAACGTGACCAAGGGACAGATCTGTGCGGCGATTCGCGACAACGACTTGATGACGCCTGCGGAGGTCAAGAAGTGCACCTCGGCCGGGGGTGGTTGCGGCGGCTGCATGCCGTTGGTAACCGATATCCTTACGGCCGAGCTTGCCGCCGCCGGCAAGACGCTGAGCAAAGACCTGTGCGAACACTTCGCTTACTCGCGACAAGAGTTGTTCGAGATCGTCAAAATCAAAGAGATCAAAACGTTCGACGACCTGCTGGCTTCGCACGGCAAGGGGGATGGTTGCGAGATCTGCAAGCCGGCCGCCGCGTCGATCTTCGCTTCGCTCTGGAACGACCACATTCTGGAAGCGTCGCACAAGACGCTGCAAGACACCAACGATCGCTTCCTGGCCAATATTCAGCGCGATGCCACTTACAGCGTGGTCCCGCGAGTTCCCGGTGGTGAGATTACGCCTGACAAGCTGATTGTCCTCGGCGAGGTGGCCAAGAAGTACCATCTGTACACCAAGATCACCGGCGGTCAGCGTGTCGACTTGTTTGGAGCCAAGGTACAAGACCTACCCGATATCTGGTCTGAATTGATCGATGCCGGATTCGAGAGTGGCCATGCCTACGGCAAAGCCGTGCGAACGGTCAAGAGCTGCGTCGGTAGCACCTGGTGCCGCTACGGGGTCGGTGATTCGGTCGGTTTTGCGATTCGGATCGAAAACCGTTACCGAGGCATTCGCGCCCCCCATAAGCTGAAATTCGCGGTCAGCGGGTGCGTACGCGAATGTGCGGAAGCCCAAGGAAAAGACGTCGGCCTGATCGCTACCGAGAACGGTTACAACCTCTATGTGTGTGGCAACGGCGGAGCCAGTCCTCGGCATGCCGACCTTCTGGTCGCCGACATCGACGAAGAAACGGCGGTGAAGTACATGGATCGTTTCCTGATGTACTACATCATGACCGCCGACAAGCTGACCCGTACCAGCGTTTGGCTGGAAAAGATGGAGGGAGGGCTCGACCACATTCGCGACGTGGTGATCAACGACTCGCTGAATATCTGCGAGGAACTGGAAGCCCGGATGCAGATGCTGATCGATACCTATCAGTGCGAATGGAAGACGGTCGTGGAAGATCCCGAGAAGCGGGCCTTCTTCAAGCAGTTCGTCAACACCGACGAAAGCGAACTGGGCATCGAGATCATCACCGAACGTGACCAGCAGCGTCCCGCCGACTGGCCCGACAACGGCGTCAGCCTGGTGGAACTCAAAGGCCTCAACGGCGAAACGATCTCGCACGATCCCGCCGGCGAGGAAGAGCTCGCGTGGGTCAGCATGGGCAAGGAGGCCGACTTCCCGATCAACGGCGGTGCCGCGGTCAAATATGGCGACGTCCAAATCGCCGTCTTCCGAGCCACGACCCACAGCGATTGGTATGCCTGCCAGAACATGTGCCCGCACAAGAATGCGTTCGTTCTTTCCCGCGGCATCATCGGCGACGCCGGCGGCGTGCCGAAGGTGGCCTGTCCGCTGCATAAGAAGACCTTCTCGCTCGAATCTGGCGAATGTCTGTCAGGCGAAGACTTCAAACTGCAGACCTTCAAAGTCAAGGTGGAAGACGGGACCGTCTTCGTGCAACTTCCACCGCAAGAAACATTGAACGCCACCTTGGCGACTAACCTTCACTGCATTTCAGCGTGCGATGCGGAAAAGAGTCGCCAGATGGCATGTGTCGGGGGTTGAGGAGAACCCTTCGATCATCACAAGAGGTAGATGGGTTGATTTGCCGTTGCCGTCCCGGGCACTGCGAATCGCTTCGTACCGCACCCATCTGCCTCTTGTTGGAACACTTTTCCTGCCTGGATCGAGACGACGAAACGACGCCGTAGCGTTGCCTCACCCCAGCCGTTGTACCTCGATCCCTCCGAGGCGAATGGGCAGGGTGAGGCACATCTCGTTCTTGGTTCCAAGAATTCTCAAGTCGCGGCGAATACTTTGCAGATAGAGTCTCGATGACGCTACATTTGTAGGCGCTTACATCCCACTCTTTTCATTCGTGGCACTTTTCATGGCAACCACACCCTGTCGCGATTGCGGCAACGAAGTGAGCTTTTCGGCGCGTTCGTGCCCCCAGTGCGGAGCCCCTTACCCTTATCTCGAAACGTGGGATGGGTATGGCTTCGAGTACAAGTCGGGTGCCAAACTGTTCGGGCTTCCGCTCTTGCACATTTCGTTCAAGTATCGCAGCAACGGTACGCCCGTCGTTGCCAACGGCGTGATTGCGATCGGCCAGTTTGGCTATGGCATCATCACGATCGCCCAGTTTGGAGTCGGCATGATTACCCTCGGACAATTTACGTTCGCTGGGGCGACCATCGCGCAATTTACGCTCGCCGCCTACGGCATCTGCCAGATAGGTGTACTCTACAAGGGAATTGGCCAGTTGATTATTCCGCTGGATAATTTTCTGTAGGCAGCAATGAATAATCCCTTCGAATCTCCGATTGATACCGAAGTTCGTGAACCAGAATGCGTATGCCCTGGATGCGGTGAGTCGATGCAAGCCGGAACGATCCGGACGGCGTACATCGGCTGGGACGATCCGACACGACCTTGGTACAAGAAGTTTCTCTCGTTCGGCAAGAATTTGGCGAGACCGAGATTCTTCCAAGTGATGAGCAAAGTTCCCAGCTTTCACTGCCAGGCGTGCCAATTGCTGATCATGGACCTCGATCCGAGAAAGCGTTAGCGGCTGCGCGATTCGTTCAAGCGACGACGCAGCGCATTGAGTCGCTCCTCCGCTTCGGCCAGGCGGTCGTTGGTGGAAGGTGCCGTCGACTCCGGCAGATCAGGGATCGACCCTAAAGAGTGCCGGCTGTTGTTGGCGATGTCGCGGATACCGCCCAGTTGATTCTGCACATCGGCGAGCCACTTCTGCGTTTCGGCCTGCTTGCCGGACGCATCTTGAAAGAACAAACACGCCGCCAAGGCCATACAGGCCAGCGAGATGACGGCGATCGGAAAGCCGATATTGAACAGTTCCGGACGTTTGGCCAACACGCTCCAAACGACCAGGAAACAGCCACAGACAAGCAGCATGACGCCGCCAGCCAGACTGAGCGAGGCAAGCAGCGGGAAGCCGTCGTCCGTGTCGGCCGAAACAGCCTGATCGGGAAGCGCTTGCGTCTGGGAAGCACGCTTCGCCGGGATTCGCTGAGCCATCTCTTTGAAATCAGCCGTTTCACCAAAACGCTGCACCAGTTGATCAACCCGGCTGAGGGTCACTTGCATGCGGTGCGTATCGAGTCGCATCCCAGGCAGCGGCACGGAAGCCTCGGAGCTTCGTGGCATGGGGGACGTCGATTTCGTGTCCGTGGAGAGACGCGTTTGGCACTTCGCGCAAACCAAGGCCGACTGCTCTCGTGGCGAGGCAATTCCGGCAACCTGGGTTTGACACTGAGGGCACCACATGTGCTAGCGACTCTCTGGTGATACGTGAGTGGGGTTTCACTCGTTATCGGCACCAGCGAGCATGCGGATTGAATCGATTTGGCGGGCTGGGAAAAAGATCCGGTCAAGGTCGATTCTATCGATCGAGCTAGCAGATTAGCCCATCGCTCGTTCGGTCGCTTCCAGCAGCATCGAGACCGTTTCGTCCAGCGGCTTCTTGACCAATGCCCCCGCGGCCGCGACGTGCCCGCCACCGCCAAACTGCTGGGCAAGCTTGGCGACGTCGAGCGACGAGCGACTCCGGAAACTGGCTTTCACGCCGTCTCCATTGGGCAGTTCGACAAACAAGATCGCCGCCTCGACGCCAGTCACTGCCATCGTCTTGTTGATGGCATCTTCGGTATCACTGGGGGTCGCGCCTGTTTCTTCAAAGTCCTGCTGGGTCGCCATGCTGTAGGCCAGCTTGCCGTCGTGAATGATCTTGGCACTGGCCAGAATTCGTCCCCGTAAATTGACCCGCTGGAGACGCTCGTTCTCGAAAAGATTCCCATAGATTTCGCTAGGCACCGCTCCGGCATCGATCAGATCGCCGATCGCCCGATAGGTCGAACCGCTGACCGAAGGAAAACGGAACCAACCGGTGTCCGTGGCAATCGCCGTGAACAGGACCGTCGCGACTTCCTTCGTCATGGTCATGTCCCAGGCCTTGTAGGCTTCGTAGACCAGGCGACCTGTTGCCTCGCACTTCGGGTCTTTGAACATCTCGCCTCCAAGATCGTCCTGGCTGACGTGATGATCGAGCACCAGCTTGACGCCCCGAAACTCCTTCATCACCTCGGCCATTTCGCCTAGCTGAATCCAGGCACTCGTATCGACCACCATGAACGCGTCGTAGCCGCTTACGATTTCCTCTCGCGAGACGTCTTTGCCAAGCTGCTTGATCTCGCCGGCGGGGTCGATGAATTCGAGGTGCGTTGGCGTCTCGGAGTCGTTGACGATCGTCACTTCTTTGCCCATCTGGCGAAGGAGGGCCGCCATACCCAGCTCGCTGCCCAGCGCGTCGCAGTCAGGACGAACGTGGCTAGTCAGGACAAATCTCTGCGGAACGTCGATCGCCGCTCTCAGTGCGGCCCAGTCAATATTCATGGGAGTTTCCATCGTCCTTCAGGCAGTCTAACAAGAAGTCTTCGACTGATAGTTTTGAAAAGTCTGGATCGTGGTTTGAATGTCTTGATTGAGTTGGTTCTTGAGTGCATCGACGTCGGGAAACGTGGTCACATCGCGCAAGCGCGACAGAAACGAGACTTCCAGCGGCTCGCCGTAGAGCGATCCTTGAAAATCGATCAGGTGGACCTCGATCTTGCGGGCCTTCTCGCCGAACGTGGGATTCGGACCAATGTTGATCGCGGCGGCGTACGCATCGTCCCCCCGATAACTCATTCCGGCGTAAACCCCCATCTCAGGCACCAGCGTATCGACCGCTTCCAGGTTGGCGGTCGCGAACCCTAGATTTGCTCCGCGGCCGGCTCCGTGCGTGACCATTCCGCGGATGCGATACGGCTGCGTCAACATCTCGCAGGCCAGCTGGACATTACCCTGAGCGATCAGCTTGCGAATGCGGCTGCTCGAGACGTACTCGGTTTCGCCTGGGCGGGTTAGGGGCTCGACGATATCCAGCAGGATGCCGTTCTTCAGGCATAATGCTTCTAATGTTTTGACGTCGCCGGCGCGGTCTTTTCCAAAATTAAAATTGGGCCCTTCAACCATTGCCTTGGCAGCCATCTTCTGCACGATGATCTGCTGGAAGAATTCGTCCGGCGTTAACTGCAGAAGCTCGGGCGTGGTGGGATATGCGATGACGGCATCGATGCCGAGTTGACCGAGAAGCTCGACCTTGCGCCGTGTCCAGGTAAGGGGGGGCGGAGCCAATTCCGGGCGAAGAAGCCGCACCGGATGGGGATCGAACGTAAACACAACCGCCGGGCCGGCAACTTCGTCAGCTCGCTTCCGCACTTGCTGCGCAATCTTGGCGTGTCCCAAGTGAACGCCATCGAAGTTGCCGATCGTTAGCGCTCCGCTTCGGATTTCTGTCGAAAGTGAATCCAGGTCCCGATAAAGTTGCACAATTCGCCTTTGCCCAAGGGCGACGTGGCCTGCATATTTTGCCCAGCCACTCGTCGGAAAACTCGTATTTTGCTTGGTTCGTTACCGAATGACAACCAAACCTTCATCCGAATTCTAGCTAACTTACTTCACTAGTTGACGTTAAATCGAGACAATCGATATAAATGCGCCTCGGTCTGGGCCGGCAGGAACGAACTTACGCAAGATCCACGTTCGTTTTCCGAAGTGCAAAGAAAGCGGAAGCCAAAGAGTATTGCTGGTTTTCTGCGTTAGAATAGTAGTTGTCTTGTCCAATATTGCCCATCTGCTAGAAAGTCCGATTCGTGACTGAGCATTCCTCCTCGCATATCAAGACGCACGTGGTGAAGTGCCCCGTCTGCTCGACCCGCATGTCGGTTCGCACGATGGATGTGGGGCGCAAGACGGAGTGCCCTGACTGCCACCATCGCTTCACGATTGAAAAGGCCGAGATCAAGCTGGAGGTGCCTGACCCGATTGTGCTTGAAGACGGGTATGGCCTGAAAGAGGTAGCCCACGATCATGATGATGCTCGAAAGAAGATGGGGCAGGAAATCATGTCCCAGGCCCAAAGAGAGATCAAGGAGCAAGCCGAGCGCAAAGACCTAAACAAGCGGACTCAGGGGGCGTTCGAGGAACGCAAACCACGCAACTACCAGGAGTCCGAGGAAGAAGAGAAAAAGCATCGCGAGCAACTGACTCCCATCGATTACGATCCACGTGAAGAGTTGGTCGATTACCCGCTCACCTTTTCTCCCAAAGAAATCCAACGAGACATCCTGTTGTTTTCGGACGTGGGATTGTTGATGCGCTGGGTCTTTCTTTCGCTGTTCGCTTCCGTGACGGTCTACTTCGCGGCCAATGCGATCTATTACGGACTGCAGCCGAACCAGACCTTCATGACTTATATGTACAGCCTGGCCGGCAGCGCCCTATCGGTGGTTCTCGGCGCCGGTACGATCATCTTCCTGGGAAGCCATTTCCTATTCCTGGTGATGTCGATCTCGAGCGGCCAGGAAGAATGGGACTGGCCGGAACTGGGTATCTTCGATCGCATGATGGAAGCCCTCTTTTTGGTGATCGCCGCGCTGCTGAGCTTCGTTCCATTCGGCATCATGGCCACCATCGACCCGTGGTCGGCACTTCCCCTGTTGGCATTCACCTTCCTGGCCTTTCCGGTGATCTATCTCTCGATGCTCGACCAAGGCTCGGTGGTCACGCCGTGGAGCGGCATGATCGTCTCGTCCCTTTTCAAGCTGCCGGGGAAGTGGCTGCTGTTCTATGTGGCAACGTCCGTCTTGATCTCCGCAATCCTGGCTGCCGGCGCGGCTCTCTTCTTCTTCGCCGGAATTGATCGCCTGGCATACATCGCACTGCCAGGCGGGGTGATGCTCGTCGGGGGCACGTTCGTCTATTCCCTCTGGCTCGGTCGCCTGAGCTGGGAGATCGGCGCGCTGAGTGCTGCCCAGCGGGAAGAAGAAGAGTAGTCAACACTCCTCAACCACAGAGTACCCATTCCACAAAAAAGGGAGCATGTCTTCAACATTTGAGACATTGCTCCCGGATCATTCGGTAGAAGTGGCTACACGTTCCAGATGCGGTCCGGACGCGAGATCAGTCCGTTGGCATCGGCGTCGTTCACGAAGACTTCCCTCTGTGGATCGATGGTCAGTTTGCGATCAAAGATCCAGGCCGCGGCGGCTGCGTGACAGGCAATGTGCGACTTGCGCATCACGTTCTGATTGGCCGCAGTCAGCTTGCGAGAGCGAATGCAATCGAGGAAGTTACGCGAGTGACTGGCCACGTCCAGGCCCCGCACGCGCGTCGTGTCTTCGGTGATCTCTTTTTGCAGTGCCGGCGAAGAGCAGACGATCTCGCCGCTGTCCCCTGTTTCGACCCAGCCTTCGGAGCCGATGAAACGTACCGGACACGTTCCCAGCCGCGTGATGTAGTCTGGCGAACGATCACCAAACGGATCGGCCAGGAAATCGATTTCCAACTTCACGCCGTTCTCGTACTGACAGGTAATACCATCCTTGTGTGGCTGGTACTCGACCGGCATGGTCGCGTCGGCCTTGTTGGCCCACTGGCAAAGGTCCAACGTATGAGCCCCCCAATCCAGCAGCCGAGCGCCGGAATCGAAGTCCCACTGACCGCGCCATTTCCCTTGCACGTACGCCAGGTTGAACGGACGCCAGGCGGCTGGGCCAAGCCACAAATTCCAATCGATCTCGTCTTGGGAAGGCTGAGCCTGGGCAGGCAACCAACTGTTATCGAGGACGGGCCGATAAACGGAAGCATGGAGCGTTTGCAGTTCACCCAGTTTGCCTGAGTGGGCCAGTTCGACCGCTTTAATGAAGTTAGGAACGCTACGCCGCTGCGTGCCGGCTTGAAACACCTTCTGCTCGGCCGTGATCGTATCGGCAAGTTGCTGACAGTCTTCAATCGTGATTCCGCATGGCTTCTCGCTGTAGACATCCTTGCCGGCCTTGGCGGCCAGGATCGATGCCGCCGCGTGCCAACGATCACCGGTCGCGATGACGACGGCATCAATATCTTTACGGTCTAACAGCTCGCGAAAGTCACGCATCGTCTCGCAGTCGGTGTTGCCGTAGTGTTTGTCGACGATCGCCTTGCCTTCGTCACGGTGCTTCGACCAGACATCGGCAATGGCGATGCAGCGGACGTCGGCATGGGGCAGGGTGCCTCCCATGACGTATTTGCAGCGGTTGCCGAAACCGATCACGCCAAGGTTCACTTTGTCGTTGGCACTCGGCACGCCGTCGGCACCCAGCACATGCCGGGGGACGTAGCTGGCAACGCCAGCGATAGCCGCAGCGGTCCCGGCTGTTTTCAAGAAGTGACGACGCGAAGATTTTTGCGGGTGTTTCATGGAAAGATTCCTCGAAGAGGGCAGGGGGCAAGTGGGTGGGAAAGCATGGTGCAGGAATCCATCCATTAAACCATGACATCCATTAAACCATGATCGGATAGGGATTTCCAAAAAGAATTTTGACCCAGCCCCAAGCGGTGACGATTTCGTATAATCAAACGTTTTATTTCGCTCCACTATCGAAAACCATTGACCTCGATCTCCATGAAACGCCACGAACTGGAACGCCTCGCCAAGCATTACCGCGCCGGTAAAGTAACTCTCGCGGACTTCTGTGCCCAAGTCATGCAGCCCAAATCGGAGCAGCTTACGGACACGACGCTTGACATCGATCGCGCTCGCCGCTGCGGCTTTCCGGAAGTCGTCTTCGGCGAAGGCAAGTCGGTCGAAACGATCGTCGAGATCTTTCGCAAACAACAAGAGCGTGGTGACAAGTCGCTGGCGACACGTATCGACGCAACCAAGGGTGCCGCATTGAAAGAGGCGTTGCCCGCAGCGATCTATCACGAAAAGGCCCGCACGTTTCGCATGCCCAGCAACGAGCCGACCTGGGGCAACGTCGGCCTGGTCACTGCGGGCACCAGCGATTTGCCGGTCGCGGAAGAAGCACGCGAGACGTTACGCTGGATGGGCATCGAACCAGTGTTCATTCAAGACGTCGGTGTCGCGGGTCCTCATCGCTTTGGAGAGCAAGCTCACCTATTGAGTGATGCCGATGCCGTAATTGTCGTGGCTGGCATGGAAGGGGCACTTCCCAGCGTTGCCGGCGGTCACCTGGCCTGTCCGGTCATCGCCGTACCAACGAGCGTCGGCTATGGAGCGAGCTTCCAGGGAGTTGCCGCACTGTTGGGCATGCTGAACAGTTGTGCTTCGAATGTCACGGTCGTGAACATTGATGCTGGCTTTAAAGGTGCGTACCTGGCCGGCCTCATTTCGCTTCGCGTGCACCAAGCCAAATCCCAATCCGAAGGTTAAAGTGACGGAACGACTCATGCCCAATCAACCTTTGCCATCCGGCTTGCCGATCATCGCCGCCCGAGCGGCCGATTCTCATAAGGGAACGTTTGGCAGGGCGCTGCTGGTTGGTGGTTCGGTCGGCATGCCTGGCTCGATTAGTCTATCCGGACAAGCGTGTCTCAAAGGGGGAGCAGGCCTGGTGACGCTGGCCGTGCCTGATGCGATCATCAACACGGTCGCCAACTTTGAACCGTCGTACATGACGTGGGCCTTGCCGACCGATCGCACCGGACGCATTCCCTTGCATGCCAAAGCACGCTTGAACGAAAAGCTTCACTCTTCAGACTGCCTGGCAATCGGCCCGGGGCTGGGACAAACACGCGGCTTGTTTCATCTGGTGAGTCATCTTTATGAAACGTTTTCTAAACCGATGGTCATCGATGCCGATGGCTTGAACTTGTTAGCGCAGCGCGACGATTCCCTTGCTGGTCATGCTGGCCCACGTGTCGTCACGCCGCATCTCGGCGAATTTCGGCGTCTTGTCGGCAAACCGCATCTGTCGATGGAAGACGCGCGCGACATGGCCGTCGACGTCGCGGGGAACCAGCAAGTCGTCGTTGTCTTGAAAGGCCCCCAGACGCTCGTTACCGATGGACATCGTCATTGGCATAATCCCACTGGCAATCCCGGCTTGGCCACCGGAGGAACAGGCGACGTGCTCACCGGTCTGATCACCGCACTGCTCGCTCAGTCGCTTGATGTTTATGAAGCGGCGCTTCTTGCGGTTTATCTTCATGGATTAGCTGCCGACCTGGCTATCCGAGAGACGACCCAGTCAGGTCTGACGGCATCTGGTTTGCTGACGTTCTTAGAGGAAGCGTGGCGCGATTACGAGTCGCGACGCGATCTCCCTTCGACGTAAATCAAACGTCCATGCAACAGTGGTTGTTTGCACGACTATCGTTTCCGTTGCGGTGATAACGTCATGGCGAAACAGTCATCCGCTAATCACAGATTAGTGCGTACGGATATCCACAACGATTTTGCAATTGGTTCACGTCGATGAAGTGAGTATTCTTTGACAAGGTTTAACGGAACTTCGACATGAAATTTCACGTCGGAGTTGTTCACCGAGGATTCGTTCAACAATCACTTAACACCGCGACTTGCTGGAACAGAGGCAAAAAGAGGCAGGACGCGAAGGAGGGCGACCTATGGTAACGATGAACGCAGTCGTTTATGAGAAGGATGGTCAGACTTACGTCTGGGCATTTCGTGAAGGGGATGAACAGCGTGCCCTGGAAGCGATTTGTCAGTCTGCCAACAGCAGTGAAACAAATCTTGACTGGGACGATGCCAACACGATTTGGCAACGCATGGCCGACGCCCCAGACCAGGTCGACGTTAGCGAGATTGGTACCTACCTGACTCGCGGTTCGCGTCGCTAATTCATTCTGAACTAGAGCACCCACGTACGCTTAATGACTTGGGTGCTCAATCTTACTCAGCAGGGCAACCTCTGGTTGTGACTGAACTGAGGGGGCGGTTAAGATGGGGATATTATCTAAATCCCATTTACGCCCAAGGTAATCTGCCTGTCATGCTGGCTCGCAAAGAAATCTTCCCCAACGTTATCGAACTCAACTACCAGGCCGGCGAGCTGTTAGGCTGCAATGTTTACCTGGTTTTCGAGGGAAATGAATGGATTCTCATCGACATCGGTTTCGATGAAACGGTCGAGGAATACATCGACGTCATCCGAAACATCGATTTTCCTCTGGCCAACTGCAAAACGCTGATCGCCACCCATGCCGACGTCGATCACATCCAGGGACTGGCCAAAGCCAAGCAAATTCTCGGCACGACGGTCACCTCCCATCCATTGGCTGTGAAGGCTCTGGAATCGGGCGATAAACTGCAAACGTTCGCCGAGATCGCCCTGCAAGACATCCATCTCGACATGCCGCCGGTGAAGATCGAGCATCAGATTGAAGATGGCGACGTCTTGAGGGTCGGCAAGCTCGAACTCGAAGTGTGGCATACACCGGGCCATACCAACAGCCAGTTGAGCTTCCGCATGGGGGATCTGCTCTTCTCCGGAGATAACATCTATCGCGATGGATGCGTTGGCGCGATCGATGCCCACCATGGCAGCGATATCCCGGACTTCATCAAATCGCTCGAGCGAATTCGTCACAGCGACGTGAAATGGCTTTTACCGAGCCACGGCCCCATCTTCCGGAAAGATGATGCCATGCTCGATAAGACGATTGCCCGCTTAAATGGCTACCTTCACATGGCCGACTTCGGAACGTGTGCGGTCGACTGGCCACTGATGGACGAGTGGGAAGACGAAATCGTCAAAGGCGTTCTGCCCAAGTAGAGACGAAATCGCCGAAGTCCTCACTCGATCGAAGCAGCAAGAGAGACCTGATTCAGGCCTCTCTTTTTTTGCGCATTTTTTTACGGCCAAAACATGCCTCTATCGGCCGGACCGATTCTCGTTGCGCCGCTCCACAAGCCATTATTACGGCGATTGCGTATGCCAAGGGCGTCCCAAACGGAGGCAGTGGCGCCAAGCAAAAGTGCTGAGAATCGTAGCAAGCTTCATGCGCGCATTCTTTGCATGCGGCGGCCCTGGCAAAAACGTCCAGTGAAAAGCGCAAATTCCCGCCTTCTCCTAAGTCGTTCTTAGAAAACGACATAGAACTCCAGCAATTCTTGCATGAGGCTTTTCATTGGCATAGTCGGAACTAATGGCACAACGCTTGCGAACAGGGGGTTCTCGTGCACACGACCCTACGTGGGAAGGCGCACTCAGAGATGTCCCACGTTGGATCGATTCCTGGCCCTGGCATATAGCTGGCTGATGTTTGTTTCATCTTATGTAAAAGGTACGAATCACATGGTAAGTTCCCTCTCCCTCCCCAACCGAGTGTGGTTTGCGATGCTCGCAATCGCTCTCGGGCTCATGATCTCTTACCCGCTTTCGGCGCAAGACGCCGGAACCCCGGCATCGGAGGAAGCTCCGATGGCCGAAGCAGGCGAACCAAAGGCTGAAGAAGCCGCCGCCGAAGAAGGTGCTGCTGAAGAAGAAGAAGCGGAAGAACCTCTCACCGCTGATGCCGTTCTGGGCGACGTTGACACGCTGTGGACCTGTCTGGCGGCGTTCCTCGTGTTCTTCATGCAGGCTGGTTTCGCTCTGGTAGAAGCTGGGTTCACGCGTGCCAAGAACGCTTGTAACATCATCATGAAAAACCTGATGGACTTCTCCATCGGCTCTCTTTCATTCTGGCTGATCGGTTTCGGCCTGATGTTCGGTCACACCAACGGCTTCCTTGGAACGGACATGTTCATCTTCGATGGCGGCAGCGATGCAGCAGTGGAAGTGAACTCGAACGTCGGTTTCAACTGGGCGTTTCTGATCTTCCAAACCGTGTTCTGTGCTACCGCCGCGACGATTGTTTCGGGGGCGATGGCTGAACGAACCAAGTTCTCCGCTTACCTCGTGTACTCGGTCCTGATCACCGTGATCGTCTACCCGATCTTTGGTAGCTGGGCTTGGGGTGGTCTGTACGCTGGCGGCGGATGGCTGGAAAGCATGGAAACCGGTTTCTACGACTTCGCTGGTTCGACGGTGGTGCACTCGGTCGGTGGTTGGGCGGCTCTGGCCGGTGCCATCACGATCGGTCCCCGTATTGGCAAGTACACCGCTGACGGTAAGGTCAAGCCAATTCCTGGTCACAGCATTCCGCTGGGTGCCTTGGGTGTGTTCATCCTGTGGTTGGGTTGGTTCGGCTTTAATCCTGGTTCGACCACAGCTGTCGGTGGTGGTTCCTTCGCTTACATCGCTGTCACCACCAACCTGGCTGCCGCAGCCGGTGTGGTTGGTGCCATGGTCGCCTCATGGATCATGTTCAGCAAGCCTGACACCTCGTTCACTTTGAATGGTGCTCTCGCCGGTCTGGTTTCCATCACCGCTGGTTGTGATGCCTTGAGCCCAGCATGGGCAGCTGTCGCCGGTTTGATCGGTGGCGTGATCGTGGTTCTCTCCTGTGTGATGTTCGACAAGCTGAAGATCGACGATCCCGTCGGTGCAGTCTCGGTTCACGGTGTCTGTGGTGCTTGGGGTACTCTGGCTGTGGGCCTCTTCATGACCGACGGCGGTCTGGTCACCACTGGTGGCACGGCTCAGCTGATCAGCCAAATCATCGGTGTCGCAGTTGGCTTCGTCTGGGCCTTCGGCGTCAGCTTTGTGATCTTCAACCTGATCAAGTTCACCATGGGCTTGCGAGTCAGTGCTGAAGAAGAAATGGCCGGTCTCGATATCCACGAGCACGGCATGTACGCCTACCCAGCTCACCTGGTTTCCGAAGGAACCCAGCAAGCTGGCCACGTCGCCTCCTAAGACTGAATGTTTTGAAAGCCAACCTCGCGGGCTTTGCCCCTGGTATCGCCCGCGAAGTTAATGAAGACACTTCGGCCTTTGCCTGGGCCAGAAGTTCTACCCCAATGACTTGGAAGGGTGTTCCGCCTCGCTCTTCCAAGTCGGGGTTTTTTTATGCGCTTCGCTTTCTTTTGAAGTTTTCAGTGTTCAGCGAGTACATTGATGGTGAAATCTGTACTTGGTTCGCCCCCGCACCCCGCGTAGGCGAGGGGACCAGAAAGGTCGCTGGGCGACTGCTTTCCTACTGAATACTGAAAAACTTGCCAGCTGCTACTCTGGCATCTGTCTTATTTTCCCGGTCTGCCAGCTGGCACTTGCCCCTTACGGGCACTCCGTTTACATTCGACGGTTTGGACTCCCATCGAACTTTCGATCTGGACCCCTCTCCATGAAACTTGTGATCGCCATCATTCAGCCGAGCCGCCTGGAAGCCGTGAAGGAAGCCTTGACTGAAGTCGAGGTTTTTCGTCTGACGGTGATGGATTGCCAGGGTTTTGGCCGCCAAAAGGGGCAAACCGAGGTCTACCGAGGGCATGAGTTCACGGTCAATCTGCTCCGCAAGGTCCAGTTGCAGATCGCCGTCAACGAAGATTTCGTCGAACCCACGATCGACGCCATCGTGAAGGGTGCCCGGTCGAGCGATAAAGGAGAAATCGGTGACGGCAAGATCTTCGTCGTCCCGATGGATGACTGTATCCGAATTCGCACCGGAGAACGCGGTCCTGAAGCCATCTAGCCGGTTGCCCGGGGGTTACTCTTGGCCTGGTTCCAATTCGGCACGAATCGCCTTGGCAATCGGAGCCAAGTCGCCCCCATAGCCCACCCATACGGCTTTGATCGTACCGTCGCGCCCCACCAGGAAATTGGTCGGATAGCCAAACTGCGGATTCAATTTCACCAGTTCTCGCCGAAAATCGGCATTCAAGTCGACATAGACGGGCATCGCAGAATTGTACTGTGCCAGCACCAACTGCGAGTCGTGTTTGAGCTGCTCGGTGTCTTCCTCAAACAACCCTGGCTTGCCCGCCATCCACTGCCCATCGGCCGCGATGGAGACTAGCTGAAAGTCTGGATCATCCGCGTAGCGCTGCTCGATTCCCAGGAGTTCCGGAAACTCCATCAGGCAAGGACCACACCACGGCCCCCAGAAGTTCACCAGTGTGACCTTTCCCGCGAAACTGCCCGTATCAATAGCCTCTTCCGCATTAAAAAGCGGCTGAAGCTGAGCTCCCGGCACCGGATGACCTACCCAGGGATGCGACGTGGCAGGTCCACTACTGCCTGGCCCCAGAAGCGAAATGAGCAGCATGACCGCCAAGCCTGCCAGGATGCATAGCAGGACAAAAAGCAGGACATTGCCGCTTCGCGGACTGCTGCTTTGTCTGGGGATTGCGGTAAATCGAGTCAAAAGTCGTGGCATTTCAGATTCGCATTAAGGTCACATGAAGGGACACGCGTGCCCCAGGCCCACCTTATTCTATCGGCCAATGCCGGTACCGTGGGATCCAATGAAGCGACAAACAAGGGACTTTCAGCTCGTCTTCGGCACCTCGCAGCTAGATCGCTCTGGCAACAATCGCCCCGTAAGGAAATAATAGGTCATTGTGTTCCCGTCAGCCTGTTGTACAACTGCGACTGACAGCTTCCCGATTTTGGAAGCAAACCGCTGCTTGAAGGATTCACTTGTGCGATGAATTTTGAGGTTGAATTAAAATTTCCGGTCGACGACCTAACCCCCATCGAGTCGCAGTTGGAAGAACTGGGTGGAATCATCGAGGTCCCCAAGCGTCAGGCAGACAAATACTACAGCCATCCTTCCCGGAATTTCGCCGAGACGGATGAAGCGCTGCGGATCCGTCGCGTCGGAGATCAGAACTTCATTACGTACAAAGGCCCGAAAGTCGACGATTCCACCAAAACCCGGCGTGAAATTGAAGTTCCACTGATTTCCGGAGCAACCGGGGCAGCCAACATCGTCGACATGTTTGAATCGCTCGGCTTTACCCCAGTCGCCGAAGTGACCAAGGATCGCCGTAAATCGCACATTCAGTACGAAGGCTTTGAGGTACTGGTGGCCATGGACGAAGTGCTCAACCTGGGCAAGTTCGTCGAACTGGAAATCACCTCAGGCGAGGAAGACATGGAAGCGGCCAAGGAAGCCATTGCCAAGCTGGCCCAGCAACTGGGGCTTTCTAATAGCGAACGTCGCAGTTATCTGGAACTGATTTTGGGCGAGAAGTAAGGCAGGAATTTTTCCCTAGAACTTTCCTGGATTTTTTTCGATTCGGCCAAAACCTTACCCAACTACCGGGGTTTTACCTCTCACCGCGACAATTTTCTGCATGAAGATCCTCTCTTCATCCAGCGATTGTTTGAGGAAGCCCTGGATCGTTAAGTTACCGCGCACTCGATCTGGGGCTTTCCTCTTTTCTTGCTTCTAGCCCAAATTGGCCCCCGTCGTCGGTTCTTATGGCCAGTTCTATAATGGTCTAAATGAGCGCAAACCCTCTTTCCTCGACTGCCAAGGAGCCCGACGGCCGCCAGGCCCCGCAATCTGAAGTAAACGCAGCGGCTGGCATCCAATTCGAGGAGGGGGTTTCACGAAACTTCGCCCTGCTCACGATTTATCAAATCGTGCTGCGGTGCGGCTGGATCTTTAAGACCGAGAGCATTATCATTCCCGCCGTGCTCGATCTAATCGCCGGTTCTGGCTGGGTCCGCGGGTTTCTCCCCATTCTCGGCCGGATTGGACAAAGTTGCCCGCCGCTGCTTTATGCCGACCGACTTCGTAGTCTTCCGCTGAAGAAATGGTCGCTGTTTGGTACCTCGCTGGCCATGTCGGTGGCCTTTGCCGGCCTGGCGGCCATGTTCATTCCTGGCGTCGATGCGGCGATTGGCCAATCGGCGATGGTCGTGGGGTTTCTGGGCTTTTACTTTCTCTTTTTCTGCGCCACCGGCCTGAATCAACTTGGTTTTGGAACCGCCCAAGGGAAGCTCGTTCCGCCCCATCTCCGTGGGCGACTCATGCTGGCCTCGAACGTGATCGGGGCAGTCATTGCCATCTCGCTGGCGGCATGGCTGCTGCCGAAATGGCTTGAAGGAAACACGATTCAGGTCAACTGGATCTTTGGTTTCGCAGCGTCTGCGTTTGTCCTCAGCGCGTTGAGCATTGTTGGATTAAAGGAAAATCGCGATCAACTCGACAGAAAAACGTTCTCGGCCAAGCATCTGTTGCTGGAATCATTTCTGGTTGTTCGCGATGATCTTCGCTTTCGCTGGGTGTGCTTGATCGCGGCGGCATTTGGCTTTTCGCTGATGCTCTTCCCGCATTATCAAGCCCTGGCGAGAGAACGCCTGGACGTCAGTCTTTCGCGGATGATTTTCTGGGTAATCATTCAGAACGCCGGGACTGCGATTTTCAGTTTGCTGGGCGGTCCCTTGGCCGACTGGAAAGGGAATCGCCTGGTGCTGCGAACGATGCTCTTCGGCGTGATGATCTTGCCGCTGGGGTCGATTGCCTTGGTGCACTCCGGCGACGTGGGCCTGCATCTGTTTGATTGGCTCTTCCTGTTCGTCGGAGTGACCCCTATTACGTTCCGCGCGTTTACCAACTACACGCTGGAACTCGTTCCGGCCGAACGGCACCCGCGTTACCTGGCCACCCAAAGCTTGTGCATCGCCATCCCGATGGTGCTCTCGCCGTTTGTCGGCCTGATGATCGACCTGACGAGCTTTGAAGTGGTCTTCAGCGGAATCGCCGTCATTCTGTTTGTCGGATGGGCGATGACATGGTTCCTGGTCGAACCGCGGCACGATCCGGGACATCATGTGCTATACGGCGAGATGGACGTCGATCCGGATGATGAATTGGAACCGCTCTAGCTACTCGCGCTGCGGTAACTCTTCAGAGACTTTTTGAAGACCCAGCGTGAAAAGAGCAGGCTTAATCCCGTAGCAACGATCATGTAGCCTGAGAGCAGCCACTTGTCGGTCGGATCGACGCCCATGGGCTGAGCCAGAATCCGTGCTGGTACGTTCACGACGATCAGAATGGGAATCGCGAACGTGAAGATCATCTTCAGAGTCAGGCCCAGACTGCCTGCATTGTAGATCTCCATCGGGTAACGCGAGAAGCTGGTGATGTAAAACCAGAAGTCGTACAGCGAAGTATTTCTACCGAGCCAAATGCTGGACGCGGCCAGGACGATCATCAGGCTATAAAGGATCGCCACGCCACACAGCAAAAAGACGATGTACACGGCCACCATCCCCACGGTCAATTCAATCGGATCATTCGGCCGATGCGTCAACTGATAGAGACTGATCGACATCAACAAGATGCCGAACAGAAAGTTCGCGGTGGAAGGCCAGTTCACTTTTTCAAAACTGATCAGGAACTGCGTATCGATCGGCTTGAGCAAAGCAAAGTCGAGTTTTCCGGTGCGGATCAACTCGGAGAACTCCTGAATGTTCGGCATGAAGAACATCTGCACCAGGCTGTTGACCAGCAGCGTCGTCGCCAGGAAGACGAAGAACTCCCACTTGCCCCAGCCGGTGTCGTTCCCGATCGAGTTGGTGTAACTGAAAATGAGCAAGTAAAAGCCCAAATTCATGATCACCCATGACAGGCTCGAAACGCATTCGACCCAGAAGTTCGAGCGAAAGCTCAGGTCACGGACCAGGCTGTTTCGCAGGAACATGAAGAACACGCTTCCATAGGAAGGTCGGTCGTTCATCGAGATCAACCTCCGTAAGCGCTATATTGCTTCACGCCGTAGTGAAACGCGAGGCGCGAGGCAATGATGAAGAAGACAACCCAGCCAACCTGTACGATCAGCCCCCACATCAGTTCCGCGCCGGTGATCTTTTCAAGAAACACGGCCGCCGGGAAATAGGCCAGGTACATCAATGGCAACGACTTCACGATCGTCGACCAGGGGCCTCCCAGTTCGTTCAGCATGTCCAAAGGAAACATGTGCCCGGACAGGAAGAACGTGAACAGCATATAAACGAACAGCAGCGACCGTACTTCCAGAAACCAGAAGCCGATCATGCCGATGGTGGCCTCCATGAAGAAGCCCAGCATGAACGACAGAATCAGCGAGAAGGCGTACGCACACAGCACGTGAGTCGGCGGCCATCCTTCGAAGTAGCCACGACAGATGAAGAAGACAATCGCAAATGGCACGGCCGCCACAATGTAATACGTCAACTTGTGGGCCACGCGATTCAACAGAAAGAACGAAATCAGATCCAGTGGTTGGATCAGGTACTTCTTGATTTCCCCTTCGCGAATCTGCAGGGCGATGCCAGACGCCAGCCCCGGCATGCTGGAAAACGCACGGGAAATGGTCGACAGCAAGTAATAAGCGACGATGTTGTAGTAGGTATAGCCGACGATCTCTTCGCCGGCGCTGTCTCCCCCACCTCGGGCCGAGAAGATCGCCGACCACAGAAAGATTTGCGTGACGATCGGCAGGAAACGCATCAGCGTCCCCAGCATGAAGTCGCCTCGATAAACGAGCTTCTCGTAGAAGTTGATCTGAAAGATGGCCCACCAGGTGGAGGCCCGTGCGGCAAGTTCCGCCATGTGACTCTCCTGTGGTTAGCTCGACGCCTCGGCCATCTTCTTTTCGTTCGCGGATTTGTCGCCGGGGTGTGCCAACGAAAAGACGTCCGCGATCACTTCTTCCAGCGGTGGATCTTCGACACCAACGTCGGCCAATTCGTACTGATCGAGAATTGAGGCGAGTACTTCGCCCACCTTCGCCCGATCGACCCGCAGTTTGACCTTGGGGAAGTCCTCGGAGATGACGTCGCCAAAGCGAGAAAGATTGCCCGACGCGGCATCCTCGCCGAAGGTCAGCGTCAGAATCTTATAGCCGCCAAAACGATCGATGATGCCGCTCAGTGAGCCATCATAGATGATCACGCCATGGGCAATGACCACCACGCGTTGGCACAGCGCGGCGATGTCCTTCATATAGTGGCTGGTCAACAGGACGGTGATCTTGCGTTCCTGCTGATAATGCTTGAGGAACTGCTGAATGTTGTGCTGGGCGACGACGTCCAGGCCGATCGTTGGTTCGTCGAGAAACAACACGTCCGGCGAATGGAGCAGGGCGGCGATCAACTCCATCTTCATGCGCTCGCCCAGCGAGAGTGCCCGGACCGGCTGCGAGAGGAGATCTTTCACCCCCAACAGGTCAACTAGTTCGTCCTGCGTTCGTTGGAATTGATCGGCATCGATGCGATAAATTTTTTGATGAAGCCGGAAGCTGTCTTGGGCCGGCAGGTCCCACCACAGTTGGTTTTTCTGCCCCATCACGAGGGCAAAACGACGACGATAGGCATTATCGCGATGCCAGGGAATGTGCCCCATGACCGTGGCCGAACCGGAGGATGGATTGATCACGCCAGAGAGAAGTTTCAGCGTGGTCGTTTTACCCGCCCCATTGGGGCCGAGAAAGGCGACGAATTCCCCCTGATCGACGGTCAGATCGATCCCTTTGACCGCCTCGACGGTCTTGTATTGCCGATGAAATAGCCCGCGTATGGAAGAAAGCAGGCCCTCTTGCTTCTGATAGACCTCGTAGGTCTTGGTCAGCTTTTCTAGTTGGATGATCGGTGCCATGTGCAGATTATAGACCAGGGGGGTATTTTCGGACAGTTGGCCGAGCCCCCTCGCGTTGTGGCAATATGGGGTATTAGCTATAATCGCCGCGCTTTCGGGCGTGTTTTCCGGTCAGGGAGATCGGAACGTGACCCAGCGAGGTTTGATTCGCCTTGGGAAATAATTACGGATGATACGTATCGGGCTCGGACACGACACCCATCGCCTTGCCGACGGGGGGCCACTCATTCTTGGTGGCCTCGAAATTCCGCACGACAAACACCTGGTCGGACATAGCGACGCCGATGCTTTGATGCATGCCATCACCGACGCGTTACTGGGTGCGGCCAATCTTCCTGATATTGGGCAACTTTTTCCCAATACGGCCGAAGAGAACAAAGATCGACCGTCAAGCGAATTTCTGCAACTTGCTTATCAAAAAGTCCTCGACGAAGGCTGGACGCTGATCAATCTCGATTGCGTCATCCATACCCAACGTCCCAAGCTGGCCGATCTGAAGTCGCTGATGCAAATCCGCATCGCCGAAATCTTGCACGTCTCGCCCGAGGACATTGGCATCAAAGCCAAGACCGGCGAGGGCGTCGGCAGTGTCGGCCGCGAGGAAGCGATCGAAGTCCAATGCGTATGTCTGCTTCGTAAAGTTTAAACTCCACCCAATCATTCGCCGAACCAACCGCATCCACTGGCGGTCTAAAGGAAGATCATGAGTAATCTCCGGGTCTACAACACGCTGAGCCGTACCAAGGAAGAATTTAAGACCGTCGAGCCTGGCAAAGTCGGCATCTACTTGTGCGGACCAACCGTCTACGCCGAAGCCCACATCGGTCACATGGTCGGCCCGGTGATTTTCGACACGGTCAAACGCTACCTCCAGCACAGCGGCTACGACGTTCGTCTGGTGGTGAATATCACCGACGTCGACGACAAACTGATCAACAAGGCGAACGAGCGCAAGATGACGATGCTCGAAGTCGCCGAAGAGAACATCAAGGACTACCTCGATAACCTCGCGGCGCTGAACGTCACCACGATCGACGACATGCCGCGGGCCACTTCTTCGATGGACGACATCATTCAGTTCATCCAAGACCTGGTCGAGAAAGGCTTTGCCTACGATGTCGATGGGGACGTCTTCTTTGAGGTCAGCAAAGATGCCCAGTACGGCAAGCTGACCAATCGCAGCGTCGATGCGATGCAAGGGGAGGGGGGGGGTGCCGCCGCCAGCAAACGCTCGCCAGGCGACTTCGCGCTATGGAAGAAAGCGAAAGCGGGCGAACCTTCCTGGGACAGCCCCTGGGGGAAAGGCCGTCCAGGCTGGCATATCGAATGCTCGGCGATGAGCAAGAGCATTCTCGGTGAAACCTTTGATATCCATGGTGGCGGTCTCGACCTGACCTTCCCCCACCACGAAAACGAAATTGCCCAAAGCGAATGCTGCCATGGCAAGCCGATGGTCAACTACTGGATGCACAACGGACTACTGCGAAGCGACCCCAGCGCCGGCAAGATCGGCGGTAAGGCCGAACGCGAAAAAGGCGCGACCGAAGGAGAAGCCGGCGGCAAGATGAGCCGCAGCGGCGGTGCCGGTGGTTTGCACTCGCTGATCGATCGCCAGGGGGGTGAACGCATTCGCTTCTTCCTGTTGCGAACCCATTACCGCAGCACAATCTTGTTCAGCGAGCCAGCCATCGAAGAAGCCGGGACCGGGCTCGATACGTTCTATCGTTTGTTCGAGCGATACGAGCGCATCACCGGCAAAAGCTTCTACGACATCGCGGCGGCCAAGACCCGCAGGGAAGGTGAAATCGAAGCAGGCAGCGACGAACTGCTGACGCTGCTCAAAAAGCATCGCGACGCTTACCTCGAAAAGATGGACGACGACTTCAACACCGGTGGCGGTGTGAGCGAGTTGTTCGAGATCGTCCGCGGCGTGAACAAGTACATCGATCAGAACAAGTTGGAAGAAACCAAAGACGCCGACACCCGTTCGCTCGATCAAGCGATGGCGACCATCCGAGAATTGTCCGCCATCCTGGGCCTCTTCACCGAAAAGCCCGAAGCCGATTCGAGCGAAGACGCCGGCCTGGTCGATCAACTGATGAGCCTGGTCATCGAGATCCGAGCCAACTCGCGAAAGAAGAAAGACTTCGAAACGAGCGACCTCATCCGCGATCGCCTGACTGAGTGCGGCATCACATTGGAAGACCGCAAAGACGGCACGCTTTGGCGTAAAGGTTAACTCGGCCATTCCTAGCCCTGAAAGGGCGATAGATAATAGCCAGGGGCGCAAGCCCCTGGTTGCATGTCCCAATTATTGACTGAGCCCCAACGGGGCGACAGAATTTCTGTCGCCCCGTTGGGGCTCACAACTATACACTTCCTTTCCAGGGGCTTACGCCCCTGGCTATTATCTGCCGCCCCGTTGGGGCTAAGACATGAAGAAACGTATCCTCGGCATCGATCCTGGTTTGAACATCACCGGCTATGGTGTGCTCGACGTCGGTCCGTCCGGCGTTTCGATCGTGGAAGCTGGCGTCGTGCGGGGGAAATCGCGGGGGGATGTACCGGCTCGGGTTCGTGAGATTCATGAGGGAATCACCGACGTCATCACGTCCCTCAAACCAAGCGTGATGGCGATGGAAGAGTTGTACTCGCATTACGAACGCCCCAAGACGGCCATCATCATGGGGCATGCTCGCGGCGTATTATGCCTGGCGGCGGCCCAGAATGACTTGACGTTCCACAGCTATGCTGCCACTCAAATCAAAAAGATTCTGACCGGTAACGGCCGAGCCCCTAAAAGCCAGATGCAGGAATCGATCCGCCGAGAGCTTGGCCTTTCGGAAGTTCCCGAGCCGGCGGACGTGGCCGATGCCTTGGCTGTGGCATTGTGTCATCATTACCTCAGCAAAATCGCAACGACCATCTAACACTTATTCTCGAAACGGAATTCTCCCTTGATTACGAAAATCACCGGCAAGTTGGTCTCGGTTGACATCACCAGCGTTACGATCGCCGCCGATCCCTTCGAGTATGAAGTGCTGGTGCCGGATTTCGTTCGCCGCCAGGTTCAGTCGCAGATTGGTCAGAAAGTTTCCTTTCACACGATCAACTACCTCGACGGCGATCCTTCCCGCGGGCGAATGAGCCCTCGCCTGGTCGGTTTTTCCAATCACATCGAACGCGAGTTTTTCGAGCTGTTTTGCTCGGTGGACGGGGTCGGCGTGAAAAAAGCTTTGCGAGCCATGGTCCGTCCGGTCCAAGAAGTCGCCAATCAGATCGAACAACAGGACGCCAAGGGTTTATCGGCCTTGCCGGGTATCGGTCCCGCCACCGCGGACCGAATCGTGGCGAAGCTGCGCCGCAAGGTCCCCAAGTTCGCCTTGTTGATCTCAGGTGCCGATGGCGAGCACCCCGAAGTTTCGCGCGACGTCGTCACCGAAACCTTCGAGGTCCTGTTGCAACTGGGTCACTCGGAAACCCAGGCCAGAAAACTACTCGACGCGGCGGTCGCCGAGAAAAAGAGCTACAAGGACGTGGATTCCCTCGTCCAGGCAGTGTACAAAATTGCTCATCAAGAGGGATGAAAAAGAAAAGGCTAACCACGGATTGCACGGATGTTCACGGATACTGAAAAGATGGTGCAGGAAATGAACATACTGTGAGTTCCGAACTGATTCATAAAGAGATAAGCGAATCGATCATTGGGGCATCCATGACTGTTTTGAATCAGTTAAGGCCAGGCCTCGACGAGAAACTTTATGAAAATGCCCTTGTCATTGAACTTAAAAGACGAGGGCACCAAATCGACCAACAAAAGCAATACCCTGTATTTTATTCAGGCGAGCGAATCGGAACGCTTATTCCCGATTTGATCGTTGACGATTTGGTCATTGCTGACACGAAGGTCGTGACTGCGTTTAGTGAGACTCATATCGCTCAAATGATTGGCTATTTAAACATCACATCACTCCGCCTTGCATTGCTTCTCAATTTCAAAAACGTCAAGCTCACGTGGAAACGCGTCGCTAACTAATCCTTATTTGTGTTAATCCGTGAAATCCGTGGTTAGTCCTCCTTCCAACGAAGAACAGCTAGTTGTTGCCGAGTCGGCGGCGGACGATGAATTGGTTGCTGCTGAAGTGGCTCAGCCGCAGGGGGAGCCATGTGCGGCTTGCGGTTGTCCGGTGGAACCAAACGATAAGTTCTGTCCTGCTTGCGGTACGCCTCACGAGGTGAAAGGGGCGGCCGAAAGGAAAGCGGAAGCCAAGCAGTCGATCAAGAAATATTTCCACTGCAAAACGTGCGGGGCGAATGTTTCGATCGATCCGCAAGAGTTGAGTTATGTCTGCCCCTTTTGCGATTCGACCTACGTCGTCGAGTATTCGCCAGAGGTCTCTGGCCGGCAGCTGCCTGAGTTTGTGATTCCATTTCGCGTGACGCCCGAAATGGCGATGGAAAAGTTTCGCGCGTGGATCAAGGGCAACGACTGGTATCGACCTGGCGACTTGCACATGGCCCAGATCGAAGACAAGCTGCGCGGGGTGTACCTTCCGTTCTGGAGTTTCTCGATGCTTGCCGAAAGCCGCTGGAGCGCTTCGATCGGCGAGTATTGGTACAAGACCGAATCGTACACGACCATGGAAAACGGCAAGATGGTCACTAAAACGCGTCGCGTTCAAAAGACCGAATGGTGGCCTCTCTCCGGCAGGCATCACCGGTACTACAGCGGCTACATGATCTCGGCCAGCAAAGGGCTGACCCAGGCCGATGCCGATCGCATCAAGCCGTTCTCTCTGTTAGCCGCCAAACGCTACGAGCCCTATTTCCTGGCCGGCTGGGCTGCCGAAGAGTACCAGATGGAAATCGCCGAGGCTCAGAAGTTTTGCTACGAAGAATTCTATCGCCGCGAACAAACGAATATCCGACAGTTTCTTCCAGGCGATACCAGCCGCAGCCTGGTCGTTAAGACGGAATTCTCCTACGAAAACTCCGACTTGTACCTGCTGCCGATTTATTTGCTCACCTATCGCTACAACGATAAGGTGTACCGCTTCCTGGTCAACGGACAAACAGGCCTGATCAATGGAGACAAGCCCGTCTCGTGGAAACGAATCTGGGGAGCCATTGGCGGCGGCATCGGTCTTCTGATCCTGTTCATTCTCATCGTTCTGCTGATCTCGGCACTGATGCACTAGAAAGTCGCAAAGAAAGCCTGGCCCCATGAGTGACCTTCTCGAGAAATGCACGGTTTGCGGCGGACTGATCGACGAGGAAGATCTGTTCTGCGGCAACTGCGGAACCGAAGCGCCTCACCGTCAAGATGCCCATACGCCTGATTCCACCCTGTCTACACACAGCTTCAACTGCAGCGGGTGCGGTGCGGCCATGAGCTACTCCGCGGAAGCGGAAGCCCTGCGATGCCCCTTTTGCGGATCGACCAATCTCGAAAAGGGAAAAGACCACAAAGTCATCGCTCCCACGAAAGTGATTCCGTTTCGCGTGACTGAGGAAGAAGCGCGAAAAGAAATGCGCGAAGCGATTGGCCAAGGCTTCTGGCGTCCGCCGGATATTTCCGAGAAGGCGGTGATCAAGAATATGGTGCCGGTCTACGTACCTTATTGGGTGTTTTCCGCCGACGTCTCGACGTTTTGGACGGCCGATACCAGCCAGACCCCCATGGGAGCCAGCGGCGATTGGTATCCCATGTCTGGCGAACATCGGGCTCGCTACGAAGGCGTTCTGGTCGGTGCCAGTGGTGCGCTTACCCCGAACGAGACCTCTCAGTTATGTCCTTTCGACATGAGCCAAGGAATTTCGCCCCAAGAGGCCAATCTCGATCAGTATACGGTCGAGCAGTTCAACGTTGCTCGCAAATACGCTCGACCGATGGCCAAATCGGGGCTTGAATCACTCGAGCGGAAAGCGGTTGACATGAAGTTCGTTCCTCCACGAAGCCGTAACGTCCAGGTCAATCTTCGTATCCAGAATATGGCCAGCGATCCGATTCTGCTACCGGTTTGGATCATGGCCTATCAGTACAAGGACGAGGTTTATCGTTTCCTGATTAATGGACAGAACGGACGCTCGACCGGACATGGCCCAGTCTCGTATCACCGCTTGATGATGGTGCTGGGAACGGTTCTCGCCGTGGGGCTTGGCATCGCGATCATTGCCATTCTATGCGGCGGCTTGGGAAGTTTGCTCGGTGGCTAGCGACGCAGATCACTGCTGGTCGTCGACAAAGTCGTAGACCATACCTTCGAGCACTTGCTCCGCTTCGCACTTGTCCATGTGAAGTTGGTCGGAAACATCGTTTACCATGTCATGGGCGACGATTTCAGTCATTTTCAGGGTTCCTTTGCTTGGGGGAGTGATGGGAGTGTAAATCTCCTTTACGCAAAGGCAGTGCCAATGGGCTATTTTCCTCTGAAATCAATATCTGGCGAACGAATCATGGTCGTGCGACAGGCAGTTCGCCTTTCACTAGACCACAAGCGTATCAGTTGAGGGCTGCGATCCAAAAGTTGAGCACCGCGGCGAACGAAACCCATAGCAGGTAAGGCACCAACAGCAGCGCCGCCACGCGGTCGTGCCGCCAGAATGCGACGATCGTAATGAGAATCGAAATCCAAAGCGCAGTGATTTCCACGGCCGCGAGTTTAGGGTTTTCGAGTCCGAAGAAGATCACCGACCAGGTGGTATTCAAGAGTAATTGAAAACACCACATCCCCAGCGAGTGAGGGGCGTTGGTCCAGCCTGCATTCTTCCACACAAGCCAAACGGCTACCGCCATCATCAGATAGAGCGTCGACCAGACCGGTCCGAAGATCCAATTGGGTGGATTGAAGGAGGGTTTCTCCAGGTCAGCGTACCAGGAATCGATTTGCGGAACCGTAAACGAAGAACCAACACCCGCCGCCGTGAAGCAAAGGACGATCCACCCCAACAGGCCCAAAACACTCTGCCAGGTAGGCGTAACCTCTTGCTCTTTGGTTATCGAATCCATGCGACCTGCCTCTTATCCGGAGAATACCGAACTTTTCGACCTCATCCTCTATTTGTTATAGTGGACGATCATAGTCAACACCTGTTCAGTTGCTATCAGGCATTAGACTCGCAAATTTATCACGGGAAAAGGTTTTTCCAATGGGCAGGGAAGCGATTCTGCAAGGCGAAAACAGCCCAAATGAAGAAGACAAGAGCCTCCGCCCGCAATCCATTTCTGAAATGGTTGGCCAACTTGAGGTACGTGAACGTCTGAAAGTGGTCGTCGATGCCGCCGTCAAACGTGATGAGCCACTGGGGCATATCTTGTTTGACGGTCCGCCTGGCCTTGGCAAAACGACCTTTGCAACCTGCATTCCCAAAGACCTCGGCGTTAATTTCCAACTCACCTCGGGACCGGCACTGCAGGCACCGAAAGACCTGGTTCCCTACCTGACCAACGCGGATGAAAAGTCGATTCTCTTCATCGACGAAATCCATCGTCTCCCCAAAGCGGTTGAAGAGTACCTTTACACGGCGATGGAGGACTTCCGAATCGATATCGTCCTGGGGGAAGGAACCAACGCGCGGACGATTAATCTACAAATCAAACCGTTTACTTTGATCGGAGCGACAACCCGCAGCGGGATGCTGACCGCTCCCCTGCGCGATCGGTTTCCGCTCCGCGAACATCTCGACTTCTATACCCACGAAGAACTGGCAGAGATCATCCGGCGAAACTCCCGCAAATTAGACGTCACCATCGACGATGACGCGTCTCTCGAAATCTCCAAGCGAAGCCGCGGAACACCTCGTGTTGCCAACAACCGTTTGCGTTGGATCCGCGATTACGTCACCAGCAAGGCTGACGGGCATATCACCTTGCAGTTGGCCCAAGACGCGATGGCCATGCAGGAGATCGATTCACTGGGCCTCGACAATCAAGATCGCAAGTACCTCAATACGATCATCCGGGTCTTCGCGGGCGGCCCGGCCGGCATCGAGGCGATTGCCCACACGATGAATGCCGCCCCAGAGACTTTGGCGGATGAAGTCGAACCGTTCCTGCTGCGCAGCGAACTTCTCGTTCGTACTCCGCGCGGCCGGATGGTAACGACCAAATCAGTCGAACACATTCAAAAGATGATCGCCGCCAAGAGCAAAGGCTTGCTCGACTAACTGCTATCAAATAGGGGACGCGATTTCAAAGCGAAGTCGCGCTACGGCAGCGCAATCTTTCTCAGGGAAATCTGCTTCGCGAACGACGAAGACGTCTCCGCCGTTCTTAAGTGTCTCCACGGCGGCATCGTCTAACAGATCGTGGCTGACTTCACTCGGGCCGCCATCGTTCTGAACGTGCCCGTCTTGGTCGACGTGTCCCCAAATGGCTGTATCCTCACGAATGAGAAGGGCCTCGACGGCGCCCATCTCCGATGCCCGTAGGATCGTCTCCAGATCGTTCGTGGCACGATTCTGGCCGTAGGCGTCTTGATAGTTGGAAATCGCTCTTTCGCATTCCTGCTGGAAGTACGGCCGAACGACACCCTGTGCTTTTTCGTGAAGCTCATCGGCCGAAGCGTCGTCGAAATTCCCATGTACGCTCTCAGGCAACAGGTTTGGGTAACTAATCGCTTCCTTGAAGATCGGATAAAGATACTCGACGCCGGCAAATATGAGCGGATCGTTGCGTCCTTCCAAGAACTGATTCAAAGGGGCGTCTATTCGGTGGAAGAACTGCAGGATATTTTGTTTGTGATCATCCTCACCGGCACCTTGGCCGTGATACATCGTGTCGACGTCGTTCCCCTGGGCATAGCTGAAATGCTGGATCGACGTCATGTAGTCATCAATGTTCAGTGCGTCCTTCAGGTTCTCAGGCAGTTCGGCTGGAACGCGTTCTTCCAGGCCATCCGCGTTGCCATCAAACAATCGCACATGGTTGTGGCTGACGGCGATTAGCACGAATCGGCCATCACCATGCAGCGCTGGCAACAGGGGACGCAGATAAAAACGTTCGCCAACATGCACCTGTTCAGTCAACTTGCAACCCATTTGTTGCACTTGCATAGAGTCTGGCGTAACGAAGAGTGCTAAACCGGCGGAAGGATGACGCCATGCTTGGTGCGTTTCGTCATCTCCAAAGTCTTCCAACCGCTTAAGAATGGCTTTGCGGCAATCGGCGTCACAAACTTCATCGCTTTGAAGCAGCGTCGCCGTATCTTTCATCAAATTCTTGTAGCGGATTTCATTTTGCTGAACTTCGCGGCCCCAGCGAAACATGGGCATGTAGATTGAGACGCAAATCTGGCTCGGGTCGTCTAGGAGCGTTTGAATCAATTGCGGTTCCATGTCAAAGTATCTCCTTATTCCAACTCGAAGCGCCTCGATGGTTTAGAAAACACCATGCTGGTTGCAGAGCCACCCACTCTGGCAGCTTACAGCGCGCCAAGTCGCATGTCACTGGTTATTTCGATTGATCCTATACAGCGTGCAAAGTCCGCGCCATAACTTTAGAATTGTTCTTCGACAGCTCGCCTTACGTCCAACTCGAATAGCTTCATGCCCACTTGGTTAACTGTTACTTTACTGACGCTGATGGCCGGTATGTCGATGCCGCTGGGAGCACTCTTCGCACGCATCGAACATATCCATCGCGAATGGCTTGAGCAGGAATTCCGGCATGCCGTGATGGCATTTGGTGGCGGTGCTTTGTTTTCCGCTGTGGCCTTGGTTTTAGTGCCGGAGGGGATAGAAGAACTCCCTACCCACTATTCGGTATTGTGGTTTGTCTTGGGAGGGCTCATCTTTTGTGGGCTCGATATCCTTCTGGCCCGTTACCATAGCCCCACCACGCAGCTCGTGGCGATGTTGTCCGACTTCATCCCCGAAGCCATGGCACTAGGAGCGGCTTTTAGTGCTGGCGGAAATTCCGGGCCGTTGCTAGCCATTTTGATTGCCCTACAAAATCTTCCCGAAGGATTTAATGCCTACCGCGAAATGAATCAGGGGCCTGGTATTTCCGGCTTCAAGATCGTCATGGTATTTGGCGTTCTGGCACTCCTCGGACCGATTGCGGGACTGGGTGGCTTTCTTCTTTTGGCGCAGTACCCGGCCGTGGTCGCGGCGATCAAACTCGTCGCTGGCGGTGGAATCTTATTCTTGGTCTTTCAAGACATCGCGCCTCAGGCCCGGCTAGAAAAGGCCTGGGCACCGGCACTGGGTGCCGTGCTGGGATTCGCTTTGGGTGTATTGGGTTGCGAACTGCTTCCGTAACTTTCAACTTTTTCTCCGTGCCAGCGTGAACCCCACGGCGTTTGGCACGTCCATCTATCCAGAACAATCAACCAGCCGCCTGAGCAAGTGCCAGGCAACATCAGGAGAGACCCCGTGTCATCCCATCTCAATCCACTAATAACGCAATATTCCAACGGCTTCGGTTTCAGGGCAGAGCAACCCACGCTCCGAGCCGGCCGAAGCTGGCAACGCATTTGACGCGTCGACCTCTCTGTCTCTCCGATAGAAGGCTCCTCGTCGAATGCGGCGAGGAGCCTTTTTTTGTTTTCATGCGGGATATTCGCTGCTGGTACGCGATCCTCGATTTTGAATCGAGACGTCGTTGGTTCAATTCCAACTCCCGCAGCCTCGTACGATCGCAATGGTGATCGCACGAACGAAATGATTGACTGCCGATTGGAGTACATGCTTGCAGAGCCGCGTGTCGCAGGTTCGAATCCTGCCACCCCTGCTTTCAAATTTGGGGGTGTAGCTCAGTGGATAGAGCAGCGTTATTACCTCTGGTCAATTCCTCGTCGATCATTTCCTTTTAAAACATTTTTCGCACACCCTCGACTGCTGGTTGGGAGTACATGGTTTTTCAAGTTCGATTCTTGACGGCCCGCCCTTTTTGATTGTGCGGGCCGAGCTCTCGCCATCCCTTCGTCGAGTGTGCTTTTTCACTTTTTTATTCTTCGCCAAGGAGAATGTTTCCATGGCTAACAAGCTGTTGTTCGGTTCTACCAAGTCTCATCGTCCCAGCGCTAACGCGCGTAATGCTGCCGGAGGCCCCGCCTACGCGTTGTCGCCCCAGCATGCACTCGCGCAGTTGGCATCCACCGGATGCTTGAGCGGTACGTTCTACGCAACCGGTCAGCAGCAGTTGGACGAGGTCGTGAAGCTCGTAGATCAGGTCAACGACGACCGGTTCCTGGCCAAGCTGGCCATTTACGCGCGGCAGCGCGGAATGATGAAGGATATGCCGGCCGCGCTGTTGGTGATGTTGTCGGTTCGCGATACGGAGTTGACCCATCAGGTGTTCGACCGCGTCGTCGACAATGGACGCATGCTGCGTAACGTGTTCCAGATGGTTCGTAGCGGACGCTTTGGACGCAATGGATTGTCTTCCAGCTTGAAGCGGGCCTTCGAGCGTTGGCTGAACGACGCTTCCACGCTGAAGCTGCTTTCCGCTTCGATCGGTAACGATCCTTCGCTGCGCGACGTGCTGCGGATGGCTCGGCCTAAGCCAACCAACAACGAGCGCCGTGCGCTGTTTGGTTGGTTGACCGGAAAGCCGGTCGCGCAGTGGGCTCCCGCTACGCTGCACGACTTGCCGGAGGAAGTGCGCCAGCTGAATGCCTTCCGTGAAGCGAAGAAGGGGGCCGAACAGGCCCGCATCGTGCGCGATTTGTCGGTGCGGTGGGACCTGCTGGCTGATGCGGCCAAGGATGCGCATGCCTGGAAGGCGATCGCCAAGCAGATGGGTCCGCAGGCACTGCGGATGAACTTGAATACGCTGCTGCGTCAGGGCGTACTGCGGAGCGAATCAGGTAAGCCTGATGCCGAAATGGTTGCCTTGATCGCGAAGCGGCTGTCCGACGAGCGTGAGATCAAGCGTTCGAAGCAGTTCCCGTACCAGTTCCTGGCCGCCTACAAGCATGCCTCGGATGAAGTTCCGCAGGCAATCAAGTCGGCGCTGCACCGCGCTGCCGAGATTGCGTGTGGGAACATTCCGCAGCTACCTGGTCCGGTCCTGATCGGCTTGGACGTGTCGGGATCGATGCATTGTCCGGTCACCGGCTACCGCGGCCGCGGAGCAACTTCCACGATGCGGTGCGTCGACGTGGCGGCGCTGTTCGCAGCGGCGATCCTGCGTCGTAATCCGGACAGCGTGGTCGTGCCGTTCGATACCGTTGCGTACGATGCGAAGTTCGATCCCAACGATTCGATCTTGAGCTTGTCCGATCGGCTATCCCGTTACGGTGGTGGTGGAACCGACTGTTCCATTCCACTGCAAACCGCCAACGGACGTTACGCACATCGGCCCTTTGCCGGGGTGATCCTCTTAAGTGATAACGAAAGCTGGATCACCAAGAATCGTCCGTACGGATATGGAAGCTACGGCCAGACGGGCGTGATGAGTGAGTGGCAAAAGTTTGTTGCCAACCAGATGAAGCTTCGCGGTCACGAGATCGCTACGCCCAAGCTGGTGTGTATCGACTTGCAGCCCTACACCACGACCCAGGCTCCGGAGCGGGCCGACATCCTGAATGTCGGTGGGTTCAGCGATGCGGTCTTCCAGGTCGTGGCATCGTTCCTGGAGGATGACGGAAGCCGTTTCGTGGCGGAAATTGACGCCATTAAATTGGCTGAATAATTGAAAACTATGTGGATAACGCCTCGGCTAATCGCAGCCCTGGCGTTTTTTTAGGCTAGCCGCACAATTCCCCGTCAGATTCGCCCAGCAAACGACGTAATATGGTTGTGAACCTCTGCTGTTGGACCACAATAGAAGGATTGCGTCTGTCCTGGTGATTCTCAAAGAATCATACGGACAACCGATCCAGAAATTCCTGCCAAATTCCTTTTCACCCCCATAGCATCATGAAGCTCTCTCGACGTATCTGGCTGAAGCTCTCCTCGGCATTTGCTTGGAGCGGACCAGCCGCCATCGCTTCGGCTCAAGACGCGCAGGCCGCCGCGAAAGAAATGGATCCGGCCATGCCGTTTGGTGCCGACCATAAGCGGCTCGATTCTCTCGCCGTCGGAAACTGGTGGGACAAGAAAGCCAACGGACGCAACGCGCCTCCGTCGATGATTGTTCCACGCGATGAAGTAGTTGCGTTTGCCGTCTACACGCAAGCCAACGGCGTGCTGAAGATGACCGCGCAGCTCTACCCGCTGAAACCGGACGAGGCCCGCGTCGCCCGACTGGAAATTCAAAAGGATGGCAAGTGGGTCGAGATCGCCAAAGAGGAAGTCCTCTTTCCAGGCTGGAGTGCCCACTTCCGCGTCGAAGACTGGGACGGGTCGAAGACGGTGCCTTACCGCGTGCGCCACGGCAACGAGGCCATGTTCGAGGGAACGATCCGCAAAGATCCGATCGACAAGGAAACGATCGTCGTCGCGAATATGTCGTGCAACTCGAGCCGTACGACCGGTGAACGTCACGAGATCGTCGAGAACCTGCTGCATCAAGATCCTGATCTGCTCTTTTTCGCCGGCGATCAAACTTATCGCCATACCGAACACACTGCAGGCTGGATCGAATTTGGTCTGCAATTCCGTGACGTGATCAAGGATCGTCCTACCATCTGCACACCGGACGACCACGACGTGGGACAGCCCAATCTCTGGGGCGAAAACGGCAAGCTGTCGACATTGTCAGGCAATGCAGACGGCGGCTTCATGTTTCCGGCCGAGTACGTCAACATGGTGCAGCGGCAACAGTCGTGGCACTTGCCTGATCCACCCGATCCAGAGCCGATCGAACGCGGCATTACCGTTTACTTTACGAGCATGAAGGTAGGTGGCGTCGACTTCGCGATTCTGGAAGATCGAAAGTTCAAGAGTGGCCCGGCCGGTAAAATCCCGCAGATGGGTCCGCGGCCTGACCATATCAACGATCCCGCGTACGACCCGGCCACGATCGATCTGTCAGGCTTGGTCCTTCTGGGCGAGCGCCAGCTCAAGTTCCTGAACAACTGGGGACAAGACTGGGAAGACGTGCAGATGAAGTGCGTCCTCTCGCAAACCGCATTCTGCGGGGCCGTTCATATGCACGGCAGCGAAACCGGCCGACTCTTGGCCGACCTCGACTGCAATGGCTGGCCACAAACGGGCCGTCGCAAGGCCTTGGAAGAAATTCGCCGAGCCAAGGCAATCCACCTGTGCGGTGACCAACACTTGGCTGTCGTGGTGAAGCATGGCATCGACCAATTCGGCGACGGGCCTTATGGATTCACGAGTCCCGCGCTGGTGAACACCATCTACGGCCGTTGGTGGCATCCAGAAGATGAAAAGCCAGGCCCTAACCCAGTTCCCGACAGCCCGCTACCGTGGACCGGCGACTTCAAAGATGGCCTGGGTAACAAGATCTCGATGATGGCTTATGCCAACCCGCCGAACATCAAAGACGAGAAGCAGCGAGCCGACGGTTATGGCCTGGTGCGTTTCAATAAGAAGACGCAAGAGGTCACGATCGAATGCTGGCCGCGATTCTCGGATGCCACGAAGGGGGACGAAGGGCAGTTCCCAGGCTGGCCCATCCAAGTTGCCGTCGCGGACTACGACGGACGCAAACCGGTCGGCTTTTTGCCGGAGCTCAAATTCGATGCCGAGGCGAACCCGGTCGTACAAGTCGTGAAGGATGACACCAACGAGATCATCTATACGCAGCGCGTCTCCGGAACTTCGTTCCGTCCGCCTGTTTTCGCCGAAGGTACGTACACCGTTCATGTCGGCAAGAACAAAGCTGGCGAGGTAAGTTTCGCTTCTCTGGCCATCGCCGAAGCCGAAACAGCAATCGACGTGGTACTCGCCTAACGCTGTTTCACTCACCAAATTCAGGGCCCGGCGATTTGCTTCGCCGGGCCTTTTTTACTTCTTGCCGTGCTTCTCCTGCAAGGCTCTCTGCTTCGCATCGGATGCTTTGGTGATTGCTTCGTGCTTGCCTAGCGCTCGGCGAAGCATCGCAATGCGTTCCGGCTCTGAACCTGGGGGCATGCTGCCGGCCAGATCATTCTTTTCGAGTGGATCCTCAACGACATCGTAGATTTGACCGCTGGCATACACTTTGTACTGCGAGTCACGAACATGCTGCGACGCTTTCCCACGCATCCCGTTGCGTTCGTACCAGCAATAGATGTATGGCTTGGCCCTCTCGTGGCCATGAAAGACCGGGGCCAGGCTGACTCCGTCGACTTCCAGCTTTTTAGGCACTTCGACCCCAGCCACCTCAAGGACCGTCGGCAGCACATCGCTGAAGTCGACCAGGTCCGCGGCGACCTTGCCTTGCTCGATCGTGCCTGGCCAACTCGCCACGAAACCGACATGCGTTCCGTTGTCCTTCGTCTTTCCCTTTCCACCGCGATAGTCTCTTCCATGAAACGGCGTGACGACCGACTCGTACGTTCCGTTATCACCGGTCCATAAGATCAACGTCTTCTCGCGCAGGTTGAGTTCGTCCAGCTTATCGACGACCTTGCCGACCATCTTGTCGGTGTAACGCACCATGGCGTCCCAATACTTCGGTCCTTTGTATCCGCCTGGTTCGTTCTTCGCGTCCCGCCACATCGTGGGGTCCCAGTCGGGATGATCAGGGGTCGGCAAAAACGGCCAGTGGGGAGCGATCATCGGGTAATAAACAAGGAATGGCTTATCCTGGTGCGTCTGGATGAAGTCGCAAACGTAGTCACTCACCACGTCGGGACCGAACTCACCATTCTTGAAGTCGACTTCTTTGCCATCGATTTCTAAGCCGGGGTTCGGGTAACGACTCGGACGCCGCGTGAGTTGCCACAAACAGTAATGATCGAAACCAAACTGACGTGGCCCGTCGAAACCGCCGTCGAGTTGCCATTTTCCAGCGATACACGTCTGGTAACCGGCATCGCGCAACAGGTTGGCAAAAGTGACCGCTTTGGGATCGAGCATTCCAAATCGAATGTAATTTCGATTGTTGTAAATGCCCGTCATGATCTGCACACGTGAAGGGGTACAGATCGGCTGTGAATGAGCGTTGTCGAAACGTAACCCTTCCGCGGCCAGACGATCGATATTCGGCGTAGGATAGGCCTCGCTCCCGTAGCATCCCAGGCACTCATAGCCGATATCGTCCGCCATGATGACGACAATGTTCGGCCGCTGCGTTTTTTCTGCCAAGAGGGGAGAAGAGCAAACCAAAAGGAGGGCGAAACCAACGGCGAATCTCAGCATGGGTAAGGACTCGGGAGGAAGAGGAAGTTCGGTGAGCTAGATCACCTATTGTACCGATTCGACCGGATCTAAGCGAATTCTCGATGAAGATTCGGTCAGGGCACTTTCCCTTGCTCCAAAACCTCGAACAATGACGTAGCGGTCACCTATCAATTCCCACTTTCGTTCACCCCAACGGCAGCGAAGCGTCAAGGATGAACCCTACGCCTAAGACACCTTCTGCCAGCACTTCAAGAGGTCAAACTTCGCATCCCATGGGATGGGTGTTGGTTTGCGTGATGGGTGCGTCGGTCATGTGCGGAGTTGTCTGGCACGGTCGCGCGTTCATCGTGACCGGGACATTACTACTGATCGCAGCCGTCGGGGTTCTTCTACCTTATCTGTCGATCCAAAAGCTGCTCGCCAAAATCACTCCTTTGCAGTACCGCGGACAAGTAGGGCAAGAGATGCCGGTTCGGATTCAAGTCGAAAATCAGAACTGGTGGACCTGGGGGACGACAGTCCTCCGTCTCAGTGAACGTCCGTCAGGAAGTAGCCCGGAAGGGTATCAGCACGAACACATGGTGCCGCGTATCGAGCGTAAGGGAACGACCAACGACGTCGTTTCGCTGGTCCCTAGTGCACGCGGCCTGTTTCCCGATCAAACTGGCACGCTCGTCACGCGATTCCCCTTCGGGCTTTTCACCGCCACGAAGACCTTTCCTATCCCCAACCAAGCGATCATTTGGCCCGAGATCGTTCCGTTAGCCGGTCGCGTCAGCGACTCTCGCTATTCGGGTTACGAAAGTTCAGCGACCAGTGCTCGTCACTGGGGGGATGAAGGGGACATTGCCGGACCACGTCCCTATCGGCCTGGCGAATCCCTCCGCCGCGTTCATTGGCGGCATACGGCCCGACGCGGTGATTTGATCGTTTGCGAACGGGAATCGACTTCTTCGCGGCGGCTGCGAATCCGACTCGATCTTGAAAAGCAAAACTCGGACGACATCGAAGCGGCCGAGGCGTATGAAGCCGCGATCAGTATTGCTGCCAGCCTCATTTCACAAGCCGTCGGTGATAACTGGCATGTCGATTTTGAATTGTCCGGTCATCGCTCGTGGGAAGGAATCGACCAGAACGGACTGTTGCCGGTGTTTGACTATCTCGCCATGCTCGATACGGAAAATCACCCTCGGGAAGTCGAGTACCCCTCCACGACTCGACGCGATACCATGCGATCGGTGCTTGTAACCCAGCGTCCGCTTGGTGAAAGCTACCCCGATAGTTGGCACGACGAAATCCTGTGCACCAGTCCCATCGAACCCGCGCCAGGGCAGGGTGCTCGTTGTGTATGGCTACCGCCCCACAGTGACTGGCGTAACACGATTCAGCAAACGGGATCGGTACTGTATGGCTAATACGCAGACGACGATGCGTCTCCAATGGCTTACGCTGGCGTCGGCCATCGCCGGAGTTACCGCCGCCAACGTGACGATCTTCGACAAGTTGGGCACGCCCATCGCCCTGGCAATCAGCGCCGGTTGGGGGCTGGGAATCTGGTTACTCTTCACCCTGGCCAGCCGATTCGGCCGCGATCAAACAACCGCGAGACACCCTTATTTTCCGCCAATCGTTCAAGCAACCATCATGTGCGCGGCGTTGGCAATCCCAGTTGTCCGCGTCTTCGGATTCGGGGCCGACGAGCGTATCGATGCTCTGCTGATGGAGTCGCTGCGTAATCTGTGCGCGACCTCGGCGATCTTCACGTTCGACCCGATCCGTCGTCGGGCAACGCTGTTTATTGGACTACTGCTTGTTCTGTTTTCCTTCACGCTGGAAAGTTCGCTCGCGGTCACGATCTGTACCCTGGCCGAACTAATCATCATGGCATTCTGGTTGTCTGCCAATGAATCACTGCCATGGGAAACCGACGGTCGATATGGCGCTACCCGCTGGAAGCCAGACTTCGTGATTACCTGTACTTTGCTGGTGCTAACCGGTTTCGCGGTGACCTTCTTCATCTACTCGGATAAAGAAAGAAAGGTTGATAAGTCGTTGGATAGCCTCGCGCGGCAGAAGGAACGCCGAGTGAAGTCGGACTTTTCCTTTCAAAAGGAAGAGGAAGAGATTGCCATCGACCATGCCACGAACAAGAAACATGGCGAAGATGCCGAAGGGAGCAGCCAAGGCAAGGACGAGGCCAAACGGCGTGCCCACCGTGAACAGTTCCGGGAATTCTCGACGATCCGCAGTGCCCCCAGCGAGAATCAAGACTTTGAGAAGCTATTCAGCCTGGATACCACCCAAGTCCGCCACATACCTTCCACGCATTACGAACAATTCAACGGCAAGCAGTGGCTCGCCGAGAAGAAATCGCAACTACCTGCCATGACGGCGCAAATCGCCGATCAACAAGGATTGTCGAAGCTGCTCAATGCCGATGATCTCGACTATTCGAAGATCACTCAGAACTTGGATATCACCGACGAAAACTTTCTGGAACAGGCCCGCACGGCCATAGTCAAAGCAATGGCCGACCAAGGTGCCGGCACAATGTCGCCTGATCTCAGTAAGATCTCTCCTTCCGATCTGCAGCGTTTGATGCAAAGCCACCCAGAGTGGGCCAACGAAGCGTCCCTGGTCGTGACCCACTACGAGCTTCAGGCACTAGCCGAACAAATGAAGAGCGATCCCCAACTGCTCTGGAAGTTTTTAGCGACGACCCGCGGAAACGAATACCGCCAGTCCAGCGTTCTCTCCAAATTAAGGCAGTGGCGAGAAGCACAAGAGGGACCATTCCTGCCCGACGAGTTAGCCGCACTCGTTCAGGAGTGGACCGACGGCACTGATCCTGGTTGGGAGGAAATCATGGGGGTCGTTAATGGACTCCGCAATCACGCCGAGTACGATCCCCAGGCAACGATTCCGGCTGGCGAAACCGATTCCGTCTTCTACTTTCTCGTTGAATCCAAACGTGGCCCTGACTATCTCTTTGCGTCGTCCGCCGTCGTGCTGTTGCGGTCCCTCGGCTATCCGACTCGCCTGGTAGGTGGCTACTACGCCAACGAGAACAAACGCTCGTGGCTTACCGGTAACGTTGCCATTGAAGAAGACGACGTGCATTACTGGGCTCAGGTCAAACTCGATGATCGAGTGTGGGTCGATATTGAACCAACTCCTGGCTTTGACATCCCTTCGGCAAACGATCAGGAGCAAGCGACCATCGCGTTGACCGTATGGAATTTTCTCGCTGATCATGGCGTTCGAATTGCCGGCGTGCTGATTTGCGTGCTGGTGCTCGCGAAGCTGGTTATTCGTCCGCTTGAGAGCTTGATCTTTTACCTGCTCTGGCGTTACTGGCCCTGGCAAACACCTCGTGAAATTGTTCATAAGACGCAGCGATTGCTCCGAAACCGGTTCAAAACAGCCGGTATTGCGCCGCACGCAGGGCAATCCTTTGCCAACTGTGTTCTTCGTCTCGATCCGCAGCAAGATTGTTTGCAGCGCTATCACACGCTAGGGCAACAAGCAATCTATCATGATGACCCATCCACCAATTCAACCCTCAAGCAAGAGCTTCGTAAAGCTTCGCGAGAAGTGGTTGCCTGGGCGACCCCCGGGCGTTTGAAGGATACCGTCCGCGCGTTGGATTCCGCCAGCTAACATCCGCTGATCAAGGATTTGTTCATGACCTCCTCCCATGAAATGGCTTCCCCGACAACCTCGGCAGACCTGGATGCTGAAGCGGTCCTGGGCCGGCTGCGTAATCGCCTGAACGAGCATCTGCGCGGCAAACCGGAAACCGTACAGCTCGTACTTGCCTGTCTGCTTGCCCGCGGAAATCTGTTGATTGAGGATCTGCCGGGTCTGGGCAAAACGACGCTGGCCAAGGCCCTCTCGGAAGCCATCGGCGGGCGTTTCTCGCGCGTTCAATGTACGCCGGACTTGCTGCCGGGAGACGTCACCGGATTCAACATCTTTAATCAGCAAACGTCACAATTCGAGTTTCACGAGGGGCCTGTCTTTGCCGATGTGGTCTTGGCCGACGAGATCAATCGTGCCACGCCCCGCACTCAGAGTGCCTTGCTGGAAGCCATGGCAGAGCACCAGGTAACCATTGACAATCACACCTACCGGCTTTCTGAAACGTTCTTTGTCATCGCCACGCAAAACCCGGAAGAACTACACGGCACGTTTCCGCTTCCAGAAGCACAGCTCGATCGCTTCTCGATGAAGATCAGCATCGGCGCGCCGGACCGAAACAGCTTGATGGAACTCATGAAATCGCGCGGCGGCGTATTGGAAGGGTTTCAAGAGGCCGAAGAGCCTATTTTGAATCGCACGCAGCTTCTTCAGCTGCAGCAGCAAGCCGCTTCGGTCGAAACAGGCGAAATGCTACTCGAGTACGTCGCTGATCTCGCCGAAGCATTCAGCGCCAATAATAAGTTCACCGGTCATGTGAGTCCGCGAGGCATCCTGCAGTGGCTGCGTTGTGCGCAGGCCTGGGCCTACCTGCAAGGTCGCCAGTTCGTCACAGCGGATGACGTGCAACACGTGGCGTTACCGGTGATTTCGGCCCGTTCGACGGGAGGTTCCGCCCAAAGCCGTCAAGTGATTGGTGACCTGATCGCTGAGGTCAATGTCCCTTTCTAAGGATCAGTCGATGCGAACCCCGTCGCCCACCATTTTGGCGACTTCCTCTTCCCCTCGGTAAACCCAGGCTTCCAGATCGTCTCCATGTTGCGTTTCAATCTGCTCGCCGATTTCGTTAACGCGTGACAGTGCCGCCTCGAACGTCGCTTCCGTCTTCGCGTCGGCCCGGGCAAACCCCTTCGCGTTGCGATCGTCTTCGTCCGACTGGGCCGTCCATGGCTCGAAGATCAAGTTCACCTGGTGATTGGGCGCATCGGGGTCGTAAGCGTCTCGATCCGCCTTGTCCGCAGTCCGCCCGCCGAAGTCAGGCACAGGACTACGCAACGCGGTCCAAGCCATTTGGCCGCCACGCGAAAAACGGATCATGATCATGCCTGGCAACCACTCGACGCACCAATAGACGTCGTCGCCATCCAAGATGTAGCTGTAGCGTGCCAACATGTGCAAAATGGCCGCCGGCCCCTTCATGTATTCTTCCGCTGAGAGGGGTTTGAGCGTTTCCGCGGCGCGGCGAAGGTAATCGGCATCGTCCTGATCGACCGGAGCCGTGAACATCGCTGGGGCCTGACGTTTTTGCTCGACAAGAATGACATACCGCATGATGACTTCTCAACAGACATAGGAAACCAACTGGGAATCCCGCATTTTACGGGGTGAAGGGAATCTTCGCGAGAACCTGCGAAATGCAACCCCTAAGGGCAAACTAATTGCCATCCACCGATCTGACTGGCGATGCGTTTTCCTTAAGTCAGATACTTTCTGGTTGGGATACAACCGCATCCATCCAGGCGGCTATCCGAATCCGCGAGAATGAGTGCGGTTGCATTTTCAAATTTGACGAGGTAGTATTCTCTGAGTCTTACTCAAGAATTTATTGCCTACCAGCATCGCTTGATGTTCCGTTCCTCCGCACAAAATGATTCCGCTGAATCTGCCTCGACCGCAGGTGGTGGTTCTGTGCTGCGTTGTGTACACGGGGCGAGATTTCATCTTTCGGACAACATTTCTCCCGTTCGAGCGTTCCTGGTGATCTTCTATGCCGTGCTGGTGGTTGGCGGTCTGCTACAGACCGATTTTTCCCCTAGCGGAAAGCTGACCAGCCCCCACTCGCACGACAGCGGATTGGCGGAAGTCACCGAAATTGATGCCGAAAGTAAGACCGAAACACAACTGCTGACGTTAGCTTCAAATTGGGCGACGCCTACATTCGAGGTCACAGCGACTTTCGTCGTCAGCGATCGTCCAGCGGCTATCATCTCTCGGCAACACGTCGTCTCTTGTTTGCGTGGGCCGCCGAACGCCTAGGCGTCTTGCCCTTCTGCCACTCATGCATTTCGATCGATCCCTTGCGGCGTGGCAGATCTCGCATCTCATAAGCCGTCACGTACAGACTTGCGTCGTGATTTTCGGCGAACGAGATCTGCGAGACCTTCCAATGAGCTTCCTCGGGATAACTTTTCCTGAGGTTTGAAATCGAGTGATCGGAAGCGGAAAGGCACCTTTTCGATTTGCTCAAACGCTCTATCAGAGCCTAACGAAACACTTGCTAGTCGCGACCGACTGGCATATTGGCGCGTTGATGGCTTTATAGCCATCTTCGGAACTGGCGGTTGCCGGCGGGTTGGCCGCAGTGGGGTTCATCGTGAATGGTAGTCCGGGACGGATCGTGACGTGGATGTTGCGAACATTCCTTCCGACACGCCATTTCTCGATGCGGTAACCGTCAGTTCTTTTTTTGATCAGATACGGCAGCGACATTCGGTCAGGCGATCGCTTTGGCCGAAGAATCCGACCTGGCAGAAATCACCATTTAATTTGTCGACGCGATGTCGAGCACTTCCTCCACCTCCTGAGTTCAAGAAGCGGCACCGAAAGCTTCAAGCCATCCCCTGCGCTTGAAAGCTGAGGTGTTCCTGAGAAATGGCCGCCGGCGCGCCTTTAGCCGACGGCTATTTCTTTGCGCTCAAACAGTCGTTCTCGTCGTTATGCGTGAGCGGCATCTTCCGATGGAGGCTCGGACTGGGTGGTGACCTCCTCGATCTTGTCCGCGATCTTTCCCAGAGTCATCGCGACGAAAATCAACGCCATACCGGTGATCAACAGATCGACACCTACCAGAATGCCAATCGCCCACATGCCCGAAGCGGGCCACTGCGTCCAGATCATCGCGCCCAACAGCCAGGTAATGACGCCACTAAAAAGCATCCCTAGCCAGCCTTGGGCTGGACGAAAGCTGAAAGAAGCGACGACCTTCCAGATACCTTCGGCAACAAAGTATGCCGCGAGAATCATCGTCAGAATCTCCATCCCCAAAATCGGATGCGCGAGAACGGCAATCCCACCCAACGTCGTCACGGTACCAAGAATCAGCGGAAGTAGTTTATGGGACCATCCTTCCGCTTTAAGCCCCATGGCAACCTGCGAGATTCCAGCGATCAGCATGATGGCACCCACGATATAAACGACCGCGGTACCAGCAACGGCCGGCGACCCAATCGCGATCACACCCAATATCGCCGTCAAAATGCCCATGATCAAAAGAAAGGTAACGCTTGCTTTTTTTGCTTCGGCCATGGTGTTTCTCCCCCGATTAGAATTTACCCAGTCCCCAGATTGTACCGCTGAAAACTGAGACATTCTACAAATAACTTCTCGCAGGGGTACGATGCGTGTGTTTGGTCTTAAGTCGATGCAGGCAGTCTGGAACGTATCCTTCACTATTGCTTTGCAGAGCGATCCCAGGTTCGTCGAACCGAAGCCGATAGAGCTACAGCCCGGTCATCTGCTCCAAATGCTCTGGATAGCGTTCGCCGTGGACGGCCACCTTCGCTGCTGCGTCTTCGATATCTGAGAGATCCTCAGCCGTAAGCTGCATCGAAGCGGCCGCCAGATTTTCTTCCAGCCTATTAAGATTCGTTGTGCCCGGTATTGGCACGATCCACGGCTTCTGAGCCAACAGCCAAGCCAGGCAAATCTGGGCGGCGGTCGCATTCATTCGACTGGCGACTTCCTGCAAGACATTCACCAGGGATTGATTCGCCTCTAAGGCCTCGGGGCTAAAACGCGGTAGCTTAGCGCGGAAGTCCTTATCATCCAGCTTCGTCGTTCCCTTGAGTGCCCCGGCCAGAAATCCGCGGCCCAGCGGGCTGTAGGGAACCAAGCCGATGCCGAGTTCTTCCAGTACCGGCAACATTTCGTTTTCGATCCGCCGCCACCACAGCGAATACTCACTTTGCAGCGCCGCGACCGGCTGCACGGCATGAGCCCGGCGAATGGTCTCGATGCCTGCTTCGGACATGCCAAAGTGCTTGACCTTACCTTCGGCAATCAACTCCTGAACCGCACCGGCGACTTCCTCGATCGGCACGTTGGGATCGACGCGATGCTGATAGAATAAATCGATCCGATCGGTTCGCAGCCGCTTAAGAGACTGCTCGCAGACCTCCTTGATATGCTCGGGCCGACTATTCAGTCCGATGGCCCCAGGCACCTTATCAGGACCGGTCAAATCAAATCCAAACTTGGTTGCCAACACAACCTGATCGCGTACCGATTCCAACCCTTCGCCGACGACCTCTTCATTGGCAAAGGGACCGTAAACCTCGGCGGTGTCGAATAGCGTCACGCCTCGTTCAACCGCTGCCAGTAGCAACGATTTCATTTCCTCCTTGTCCTTGCCGGGGCCGTAATAGGCCGTCATGCCCATACAGCCCAGGCCAATGGCCGAGACCTCGAGTCCGCTAGTTCCAAGCGTTCGCTTTTGCATGCGATTGCCTTTCTCTGTTCCAAGTGAGTTGTGCCGTTTTATTTCTCCGCAACGTCGTAGCACAGCAGCAGGTCGTGATCGCGAATGTACAACTTGCCATTGGCGATCACCGGGTGAGCCCAGGCCGGCGAATCGGTTCGATCAGGCTGCTCGAAACGTCCCTTCTCGACGTATTCTTCCTGGTTGGGTTCAATCAGCAGAACGGTACCATCCTCGGTTCGCAGATAGAGCAGACCATCCGCCATCGCCAAGGCACCTTTCTGGGCACTTCGTTCACGCCACAGCACTTCACCGGTTTGATAGTCCAAGCAGGCGAGAAATCCACCGCCGTTGCCACCGTTGGCACCGTACAGACAACCATCGACCACGATCATACCGCCGTGGTGGTTTTGCATGTTCGAGGTGAAATAGACCTCTTCGGCTTCGATGGTGCCGTCGTCCGTCTTATTCAATTGGACCGCTCCACCACCGTTTCCGTAGGCCGATGCAGCGAAGACCAAACCATCGTGGTAAATCGGCGTCGAGCAGTTGATTCCCATGGCATTGGCCGGACGGTCGTACTTCCAAAGAAGCTGGCCGTCGTCGGCAGCCACGCTCACCAAAGCCTTGGCCGTCAACTGCACATACTGCCGCTGGCCGCCGAAATCGATCGCAATCGCCGAAGCATAGGCCGCGTCCGGTCGAGGTCCACCTCGGCTAAAGCCACGTCGCCCTCGGCCACGTTCCCCGCCACGTGGTGGTTCCTCGCGTGGCTCTTCCTTCATCGGCTGGGCTTCCTCCTGCTGCGTCTTCGATTGCCAAAGCGTCTTGCCGGTTCGCTTGTCGAGAGCGACGATCGTGGCTTTGTTGCCGCCAGGCGTAACGATCATCTTTTCGCCGTCGATCAGTGGTGACTCGCGGTAGCTCCAACGTGGAATGGTGCCCCCGAAATCCTCCTTCAGGTCACGCTGCCAGACGAGCGTCCCGTCTTCGACACTCAAGCAGGCCACATTACCGGCCATTCCCATGACGAACAGAAGCTTGCCATCGACGGTCGGCGTGCAGCCGGGACCTTCCTTCGACTGGGGCATATCCTGCTGGTAAGCAGGGCCCAGCTTGGTTACCCAGAGCTGCTCGCCATTTTTTTCGGAAAGTGCCCACACCACTTCGTCCTCGCCACGATTGCTCATCCCGAAGATGCGTCCGTCGGCGATCGATGGAGTGCTGTCTCCGCCCCCGAGGCCGGTGACTCTCCAGGCGAGTTCAGGGCCACCGCTGGGCCAGGTTTTCATCAGGCCGGTCTCCTGGGAGATGGCATCCCGATGGTATCCCTGCCACTGCGGCCAATCGTTGGCCATAAGCGAAGCCGAAAAGCCAAAGCTGGCCACGAAAAAGGTAAGGATAAGCCGCTGCATAGTCATTCCCCTTGAATATCGTATTGACGTATCTTTGCCGAGCAAACGTACTTGGTTAAACACGTAAGCCGGCGGAACGTCCCGCTAAACCTGGTCGATTTACGCCGTTTTCAGCGATTCCATGTCAATGAAAAAACGATACTTAACATCTGATTTTAAAAGACGTTCGTACGCCTCGTTCACTTTCTGAATCGGAATCACTTCGACATCCGACGTGATGTTCTTTTCACCACAGAAATCGAGCATCTCCTGCGTTTCCGCAATGCCGCCAATGATCGAGCCTGACAGACTTCGGCGTCCAAATAGCAGCGAAAACCCAGAGACCTCGATCGGCTGTTCGCTGGCCCCGACCAAGGTCAGATTACCGTCGGTCGTAAGCATCCCCAGTAGCGCGTTCATATCGTGCGGAGCCGAGAGCGTATCGAGGATAGAGTTGAAACTGCCGGCGTGCTTTTGCATCTCGTCTGCATTGCGAGAGATGATCACTTCATCGGCACCCAAACGCAGGGCGTCTTCCTTCTTGCTAGGCGAAGTCGTGAAGACGACCGTGTGGGCCCCCAGCGCGTGAGCGAACTTAATACCCATGTGTCCCAGCCCGCCCAGGCCAACAATGCCGACCTTCATGCCAGGGCCGACGCCATAGCGTTTGATGGGGGATTAGGTGGTAATCCCAGCACAGAGCAGGGGGGCCGTTCCGGCCAAATCGAGATTCTCAGGCAGACGCAGCGTAAAGTGCTCGTTACTTGACCCGTTTCGGTGGAAATGCCCATCGCATGGTGCGAGCCATCGAATCGATCCTGGCCAACTTCGACCAGCCGATCCGCATTGAAGACCTCGCCAAAGAGTTGAGCATGAGCGTCTCCGGTTTTCATGTGCATTTCAAAACGGTCACTGCGATGACCCCCATCCAGTTCCAGAAGCAACTTCGCCTGCAGGAAGCACGACGACTGATGCTCGACGACGGCCTCGATGCCGCGCAAGCCGGCTTCCAGGTCGGCTACGAAGACGCCTCGCACTTCAGCCGGGAATACAAACGGCACTTCGGCAAGCCACCGATGCGCGATGTGGAACAGCTGCGAGCAACCGCCATATTGGATCGCGCCTAGCGTTTTTTTCTACATTTCTGCTGCGCGGTTGTTCATAATACGGGTTCCGCTGAGCGCTTCTCACCCTAAGGAAACCTATCATGACACGACATCTTTTCTTCACGCTTCTCTCGCTTCTTCTGTTCGCTTCGACTTCGCTGATCCAAGCTGCCGAGCCTTCAAATCTCGTCCGACCTGACGATCAGCCTGCCGATATGAGTAAGCCCGTGAAGGTCTACATCCTGATGGGGCAATCGAATATGCTCGAAATGGGCAAGGTCGCCGGGGACCAGGAAGGTACGCTCGAGCACGCGGTGAAGAGTAAGGGACTCTATCCCTACCTGGTCGATGACGCCGGCAATTGGACACAGCGTAAAGACGTTCGCAACGTGGCGGTGATGGGGAGCGGCGGCCCTGACAAATGGCAAGTGAGAAAGAACGATTGGCTGAAGGTCGCCGGAGGAAAGATCGGCGTTGAAATCGGCATCGGTCAGCATATGGGTCAATTCCACGACGAGCCTGTGCTGATCCTCAAGAGCGCGATCGGAAATCGCTCCCTCGGCTGGGACCTTCTTCCGCCTGGCTCACCCTCGTACGAGTTTACCGACCCCAAAGACGGCAAGACGTATGTCTATGCCGGTTACGGGCAGTCTCCACTTCGTTGGGAGAAAGGGACCGAGCCTGAGCCGATCGGCTGGAAGGCTGGCCTCCAATACGACGGCGACGTCGCGCGTGCCAAACAAGTCTTGAGCGAACTCGACAAGTACTATCCCGGTGCCAAGGGTTACGAGATCGCCGGCTTCTTTTGGTGGCAGGGGGACAAGGATCGCTACAACGCCGGCCATTCGCAGAAGTACGAACAGAACCTGGTCAACCTGATCAAGCAGCTTCGCAAAGAGTTCGACGCGCCGCATGCCAAGTTTGTGTGCGCTACCCTGGGACAAACCAACAAGGACGATGCTTCAGGCACCGAGAAGGACATCATCGAAGCCCAGCTGGCCATCAGTGATCCCAGCAAACACTCCGAGTTCAAAGGGGAAACTGCGACTGTTTACACCCATCCACTATCGAAAGGAGGGGCTTCCAACGGCCACTATGGAGGCAACGCCGAGACCTACATGAACGTAGGCCAGGCGATGGGAGCGGCCATGGTTCAGTTGATGAAGAACCAATAGCAGTCAGCGTTTCTTTCTCATCCTTCGAAAAGTCATCGACCTGCCCGCCGATCATTTACTTGCGGTGCGGCAGGTCCATTTCGATCCACTTCTTGATCAGTTCCATTTCCTCCTGCGGAAGCTTGCCGCCGCGGGGCGGCATTTGCGGAACGAGAGAATCAGGGGGAGCATTAAGCGCCTTGAAGATCATGCTTTCGTCGGGCCTGCCAGGCACCGCGCCGGGACCGCCGTAACCGCCAATCAAGATTTCCTCGCGCGAGTTCAACGCCAGATCACCTTTCGGCTCTTTCTCGGTCGTATGACAGCGATAACATCGCCGCTGCAGGATTGGTTCAACTTTCTCGGTGAAGAACGCAATCTGCTCTGGCGTGAACTCAATTTCCGACTTCTTAGCATTCTCTGGCTTCATAGCGGCTAACGCTGCTTCGTCATCGTGGTCCGCGACACTCGGCAGCAATTGAGCCATCGCATAGACCGACCAGGCAGTCGCCACGGCCGAGATGAATTGATCTTTCCCGTGCGGGAAGGACGTCTCGAAGTGAGGCTGCACGAAGGGGGCCCGCTTCTTCACGTGCCACGAACCATCTTCCAGCTGCGAGCCCAACAGAAAACGCAGTCCGGCCTGAATAGCAACGTCATCACGCTTGAGTTGTTCCGATTCGAGCAACGCAATCAGCACGGTACTGGTCGCGTACGCGTCGCTCTCTTGTCCAGGCAGCTGTGCCCAACCCCCATCGTCTTGCTGGATCTCAAGCAACTTCTTCGCTTCGTCTCGGATCGCACGCTCGTCAGCTTCCACAAGCTTCAGCGTCCGCAGCTTCGAAACACTCTCTTCGGTATCGCGACTGGGCGTGCGGATGAGCCAATCTCGAGCTTCAGTCACGCGCACCGCGACCCCCAGTTTCGTATCAGGCGTCGTGTAATCGAGAACCCCGCGGACAACGGCCCACGTGGTGGTGAACGGGCTGGCCACCGTCGGCGGACGAGGCCTTCCGGCCCAGGCCCAGTGGTCACTCTCGTGGTCGTATTGAACCAGGTGCTCGACGGCGAGGTGCGTCGCCTCATCGGCCGGCCAATCACCAGCGGCCAGCGTCATCAGTTGCCAACCAATCCCATCGGCCTGACCCGGCGTCCGCCCGCCAACGCCTACCCGGCGAATGGCCCGCGTAAGATTCAACTGGGCACGCTCCATCTGCTCAAGCACATTCTGCCGATCGACCTCAAACCCACGCAGCCGCGCGGCCTCGATCGCCATCGTGGTGACGCCCCCATGATGACATGTGTAACAAGCCCGCTCCCGCAGAGCGACCTTCGAGGTCTCTTCCACCAGCGGCAACGCCTTCTGAATCGAAGCACGAAGCTCGTCATCGGAAACAGGCTGCTGGGCATGTAGCAGAGAAGGGAGGAACAAGAGCACGGAAAGAGAGAAGAGCAATCGCATCCTGTTGGCCTTAGTTAGGGTCTTTGCGAGTAAAAGACTTTGGCAATCGTGCGGACCTAGGCCCAGCCAATCGAACCCCGTCGATGGGTTCGAGTTTCGGTAACAGAAGGTGAATCGCTCTTCATCCAGTGATCGTCGCCAAGAGTACTCTCGGATCACCTTTGGCTTCTTATTGAGACCGACTCACCACAACGCTCGTCTCAACAAGGCCCCTTGTTGAGAGCGACTATCTTTTGATGAAAAATGCAAGTGAAGACCACGCTTAGGGTTACTTCCCTCTGGATTTTGTCGATACGAGTGATACCATTCGGGAAGAAGTTGAGACTGTACACGATGATGTAGCCACCGCCAACGTATCGTTCAGGCTCGCGACTTGCACCGTACTTATCCAGCGTATCCGCTGCTTACTCAACGGTGATGACGCAACACTCACGAGCGACCTTGCTCGCTCTTAAGCCAGAATGAAAGGACACCACCATGGATCAGGCCGTAATTGACAAGTTGAATGAAATTCTGAAGCACGAATGGACCGGAGTCGCTCAGTACTCGCAGGCCGGCTTCGTTGTCAGCGGGCTGTGGCGCGAAGTTTACAGTGAAATGTTCCTGGATGCCGCCAAGGAATCGTTTGGCCATGCCAAGATCATCGGCCAGAAGATTTCCGCACTCGGCGGCGTTCCGACCATCGAACGTAACCAGGTCAAACAAACCGATGACCTGTACGAGATGCTAACCAACGGCCTGGCATTCGAATCGAAGGCCGTTGAGCTTTACCAGGAAGTCCTGTCGATGGTCGACGGAAAGAATCGCCCTCTGGTCGTTCTGCTGGAAGAAATCTTGCTGGAAGAGCAGGAAGGCGTGGACGAATTCACGATGATCCTGAAAGACCCAAGCGTGGCCGCCCAGGCCAAGGGTGGCAGCGCCTCGAAAGCTGGCTAAGCCGCCAAGAAAACAAACGACCCTTTGAACCAGGCGTTCAAAGGGTCGGCTGATTACACGAGTGTTGTTGGGGTGACACCCAGGCAAAACCCAGGCACTTGCCTCAACAATGCTTTTATCTAAGCGGATTCCGCGTGCCAGACACGCAGCGATGGGGCCGACGACGAACCGATTCTTCCCGACACGATGGCATCTTGTTCCGTGCGGGTCGCTTTAAGAGTGACACGCTCGCGATTCTTTGCGGAAACCATGTCTGGCAAAGCACTTGCGATACCCAAGGCCGTTCGCAGGGCGGCAAGCGATTCTGGCGATACTTGAACGCTGGATTGAGTGAACCAGCCCACACGCTGACCACCGAAGCTTTGCTGGCGGATTTCGACAAACGCGCAACCGTCACGGTCGGTACAATTGACGACGAGCGTGCGGTCACGGTCTCCGGTCGAGATCGTTTCGACCACATGTTCTTTGAGGTAGGACATAAATTCAGGCGAGAGTGTTATCGGCTTAAATAAAGTTGATATCAAGTCTCAGTACATGCTTATTCTGTGGCGATTGCATGGATGCGTCAATAACAAAAATCCCAAATACGGGAATTAGTAGGGCTTATTGACGGTTCTGCGGAATACCAGTATCATTTCGCGTTTCCACCTGCATATTGTGCCTCATCTATTTTGAGGCTTTCATCGGACGTTCGCCCCACCAGTCGCTGGATCGGCATAATCCACCGCGGCTTTCAGGGCACTAAATTGTGGCAAGCAAGCGACTTACGCTTTGCTACACCCTCGCTGGAAACACGGTCATGGCAGTACCAAAGAGAAAACAGTCGAATTCCCGCACCGGCATGCGTCGCGCTCACGATGGCCTGAAGGCCCGCGAGCTGACTCTCTGCCCCCATTGCTTGCACGAACGTCGCATTCGCGTCGCCGTTCCTACCCACGTGGTATGCCCTGAATGTGGCTACTATCAGGGTCGCATCGTCATGCCAACTAGCGAAGTCGCCGAATAAGCACTCCCCTGGGCTTCCAAGCGAACAAGACCGCTGGGACAATGCCCGTGCGGATGATTTCATCCGTACGTGTAGACCTCTGCCAGCGGTCTGTCGACTTCGAAGCTTGATCGAGAGAAGGGCCCCCTGCGATGAGCAAGATCGCATTTCTGTTCCCGGGACAAGGCGCGCAAACCGTTGGAATGGGGAAATCCCTCTACGAATCGTTGCCGGCCGCGAAAGAGCACTTCGACCGAGCCAACGAAATCCTGGGCTACGACCTGGCCTCGATCTGCTTTGAAGGCCCCAGCGAAAAGCTCGACTCAACCGTCCATAGCCAGCCAGCCCTGTTCGTCACCAGCATTGCGGCACTTGCGCAGCTGCGGGACCAGACCCCAGACGTTCTTCTCTCCGCGGAAGCCACCGCCGGACTGAGCCTGGGCGAGTATACGGCCATGGTCTTCGCTGGCGTGATGGAGTTTGAAGACGCGCTGAAAGTCGTCCAGGTACGCGGCGAAGCCATGCAGGCCGCCTCCGATGCCGTACCAAGCGGTATGGTCAGCATCCTGGGACTTGAACAGGATGCCGTCGAGAAGATCTGCGACGAAGCCCGCGGCGATGGCATTCTACAAATCGCCAACTTGCTTTGCCCTGGCAATATTGTCGTTTCCGGCACGAACGATGCCTGCGAGCGAGCCGCTGAAATCGCTGAGAAGAGCGGTGCCATGAAGGTCATTCCCCTGGCCGTCGCCGGGGCGTTTCACACGGAAATCATGCGACCTGCAGTCGATAAGCTGACCGCCGCGCTCGCGAACGTCACGCTCAAGAGTCCTAAGATCCCGGTTATTTCCAATGTCGACGGTCAACCGCACGACGACGTCGAAGAGATCCGCTCGCTTTTGCAGCAACAAGTCTGCTCGCAGGTTCGCTGGGAACAATCCATGCGCTACCTCTTGGACCAGGGCTTCGACGAGTTTTACGAAATCGGTGCCGGCAAGGTGCTTCGCGGCCTGATGAAGCGAATCAATCGCAAAGTTGCGTTCACCGGCGTCGAAGCCTAACCCCTTTGCGATTCCACTAACTCTTTTGAATACAACCTATTAGGCAATTTCCTCATGAGCGACGCTGAACGAACCGCACTTCCCGTTGATTTGACTGGCAAGATCGCCATCGTTACTGGTGCCTCGCAGGGGATTGGTCAGCAAATCGCCATTGGACTGGGCAAGCGCGGTGCTAAGGTCGCTTGTGTGGCCCGCAGCGCCGACAAGTTGGCCGAAACCGTCGCTGCCATTAAAGAAGCCGGCGGCGAGGCGGAAGCCTTCCCCTGCGACGTGACGTCGCGGGAAAGCGTCGAGCAACTGATCGACAAGGTTGCTGAAGACTGGGAAAAGATCGATATCCTGGTCAATAACGCTGGCGTTACCCGCGACAACTTGCTTCCCCGGATGACCGACGAAGAATGGGATACGGTCATCAACACGAACCTGCGCGGCATGTTCCTGTTCAGCCGAGCCGCGTCGAAGTACATGATGCGTGCCCGATATGGCCGGATCATCAACATCAGCAGCGTCTCCGGCATCATGGGTAACCCAGGCCAGACGAACTACTCGGCCTCGAAAGCGGGTATGATTGGTTTTACCCGCAGCTTGAGCCGCGAACTGGCCGGCCGCAAGGTAACGATCAACGCCATCTGCCCAGGCTTCATCGAATCGGACATGACCAAAGCCCTGGGCCCAGCAGTCGAAGACGAAGTCAAGAAACGCATTCCAGCCAAGCGGATGGGCAAGCCGGAAGAGATCGCGGACGCGGTCCTATTCCTGGCCAGCGATCACGCCGCCTACGTCACCGGCCAGGTTCTGACCGTCGACGGCGGCATGACCGGCTAGCATTCAATGGAAACACCTTAGTGACATTGACTTAGACACCAAATTTTTCCTAAGAGCGTGTTTCCTGAAAATTAAGATGGATAAGGTGGTCTCCACCTTGACCCGTTTTACTTGGGTCATCTATCTTGTTGAGCTTGAAACTTCATAAAAAACCAACTAGGTCACCATAGACGACCGAGCTTTCGGTCGCTTGCCCCAAAACGGAGGACACGTCGTGTCGGTTGAAGAGCGTGTAATTGAGATTGTTGCTAGCCAACTGGGTGTTGATAAAGAAAAAGTTTCCCGCGACAGCTCGTTCGTGAACGATCTGGGTGCCGACTCGCTAGACATGGTCGAGCTGGTCATGGAACTGGAAGAAGAATTTGATATCGACATTCCAGAGGATTCCGCGGATAAGATCGAAACGGTCGGTCAAGCGATCGATTACCTGGAAGAAGCCAAGAACTCCTAATCGGCTGAACTCTTCCTTCCCGCTTGTACTCCTAGCGTTCATAGAATCATGAAGCGTCGCGTTGTCGTTACCGGAATGGGGATTGTCTCCTCGCTTAGCTGCCAACTTGATCAGTTCTGGTCCAAGTTGATTGCAGGGGAGAGTGGTATCCACGAAATCAAGATCCTGGATACTTCCCGGTTCAAGGTGAAGTTCGCCGCTGACGTTCATGACTGGGCACCTGACGAGTACATCGATTCGAAGGAACAAAAGCGTCTAGACCGTTTCTCGCAGTTTGGAATGGTCGCGGGAATCGACGCCGTCACTCAATCTGGCCTCGATTTCTCGCAAGAAGATTCGTACCGCTGCGGCGTGATCCTGGGATCAGGCGTGGGGGGCATTGCCACCATCGAAGAGCAAACCGAAAAGCTTCTGACCAAGGGTGCCGATCGTGTCTCGCCGATGACGATTCCACGCCTGATGCTCAACGCCGCCGGCGGAAACATCTCGATCCGCTACGGCATGCGAGGCCCCAACTACACGGTGGCCACGGCTTGTGCCAGTGCGACCAATGCTCTGGGAGATGCTCTGAAAGCCATTCAATATGACGAAGCGGACGTCATGATTTCGGGCGGTACCGAAGCGGGCATCACCCCGATGGGAATCAGCGCCTTCTCGAACATGAAGGCCCTCTCGTTCCGCAACGACGACCCGAAAAGGGCAAGCCGTCCGTTTGATCTCGATCGCGACGGTTTCGTCATGGCCGAAGGGGCCGGCGTGGTCGTCCTGGAAGAACTCGAACACGCCAAGGCCCGCGGCGCGAACATTCTGGCCGAACTGGTAGGCTTTGGTTGCAGCGGCGATGGCGGCCACATTACCTCGCCTGACCCAGAAGGTCGCGGGGCAGCCCGGGCAATGCAGAACGCATTGAACGACGCTCACTTGGCACCGGAAAAGATTGACTACATCAACGCGCACGGAACGAGCACGCCCCCAGGCGACAAGGCCGAAACGACCGCCATCAAGACGGTCTACGGCGACCACGCCTACAAGCTGGCCGTCTCCAGCACGAAGAGCTCGCTGGGACACTCTTTAGGTGCCAGCGGCGGCATCGAACTGATCGCGTGTATCAAGGCCATTCAGGAGGGCATCGTCCCGCCGACCATCAATCTGGAAAAGCCAGATCCGGCCTGCGATCTCGACTACACGCCCAACGAAGCCAAGAACCGCAAAGTTAGCTACGCCATGAGCAACAGCTTCGGTTTCGGCGGCCACAACGCGTGTGTTATCGCGAAAGAGTACGCCGAGTAAGCCTCAAAGCATCTCTGACTCTGCGGAAGTCCTTGCGTTTTTCCTCACTTTGGGGAATGATCGGAAATAGAAAACCCTGCCTCGGGCCAATGGCAGGGATCATTTAACTTCCGTCCCGAGATTCACGCGAGCATGATTCGCATTACCTGTCCTTGCTGCGGTGTCGGCATCAATGCCGAAGAGCGTCTGATCGGCCAGACGGTCCGCTGCCCCAAATGCTTGAGCATCACCAAGGTTGTTCGTCCGAAGAGCGACAAAGACGACCTCGCGCCGGTGATCGAGCCCAGCTACGAAACCAAGACCTACGAAGATGACCGCCCGCAGCCGACCGACTGCCCGAAGTGCGACAAGGTGATTCCTGCCCAAGAGTACCTCTGCAAAGGCTGCGGCTGGCACACCAAGCTCGAAGCCTACTTCGAGGATCTCACCGAAGAAGCACTCGCGAGGGATTCCGAGCCCAAAACCAAAATGGAAAAATGGCTCGCCGAGCAGCTTCACGAACTGGCCACCCCCAGAGACTTCCTCATCGCATCGGGTCTCTGCGCGGCCTTTTTGGGTTTCGTGGCCGTGGTCGCGGGAAGAATCTTTTTCGGCCCGCTGGCGGGAACCATTGTCGGGCTGATCGTTGCTGCCGGCCTGGCGTTCGCCTGGTTCATCCTGATGCAACGATTTGGCGTACTGAATGATCCGAAGCGAGCAGAACGCCTTCAGCGAGAACGCATGGACCAGCGAACCAAGGTTGCTCGCGATCCGGGGCGGGGCAGAGGAGTCAGCGAGACGATTGCCAAGCCTGTCGGCGAATCGAGCCGAGCCGTCGCCACCGCATCGAAGCATATTTCGCTTCCCGACGAAGAGTACGACGTCGACGATATCGACCTCTTCGCCGACGAACCTGCCAAACCACGTAAAGCCGCGATACAAGACGCACCCGCCAGCTCCCCTCAGCACGCTAGCACTCCATCGGCGTCGACATCTCAAAAAACGGCCAAAAACAACGATGACGACTGGCTGAACGATCTCCTGTAACGCTGGGTTGCCGACGCATTCCGCGCGATCGGCCGATTCGCCTTGCCGCGGTTCTGCGTGGTTTCTATACTCCGGCACCTTTCGACGAAGCGTCTCAGCTACCAGTGGAATCGGCGAGACCAAATTGGCGTCGGATCATGGAGGATCGAATCATGGCACGTGGCACTCTTTTCAGCATTCTATTGGTTGCATTGACCACCCACGTGGCAACCGCTCAGTCGGAACCTCGGCCCATGCCGATCAGTGGCTCGACAACGACCGCTTCTGATACTTCGCTTCAATGGCGAAATCCAGGAGCCGCCGTTCCCAGCAGCCCTGGCAGCACCGTTCAGCCGGCCGCCTACGCCAGCGATCCACCGACACGCCAGGCCGAAAACGTCTCGAAGTCAGGTAGCCTGTTGAAGGTAACATCCGGCCTGAAAGAACTTCCTAATAGTGCCGGTCAGGTGTGGCGCGATTACGATCTCACGCCGTACACTAGCCGCGTCACCACCACCGCGAAGCCGGAGCAAGCCATCATCGACTGGATTCTGCGTGAAACAGGCACCGACGTCTGGTTCGGCGATCCCCTCGGCATGCTTTCCGCCAACAAGAGCACGCTTCGCGTCTATCACACGCCTGAGATGCAGGAAGTGGTGACCGAGGTCGTGACCAAGTTCGTCGACAGCCAAGCCGAAGTCAAAAAGCTGGGCGTTCGCCTGGTCACGGTGAAAAGCCCCAATTGGCGTCGTCTTGCCTACCGCATGATGCAGCCTGTTTCCGTGAAAACGCCAGGCATCGAGGCCTGGCTGATGAGCAAGGAAAACGCCGCTGTGCTGCTAAGTGAACTGCGACAGCGAAGCGACTTCCGCGAACATCACGCAGCCGACCTTTTGATTCACAACGGCCAATCGAGCACGATCTCGATGCTTCAGCCTCGTTCGTTCGTCCGCGGTGTTCGCGCAACGCAGACCTTCCCAGGCTACGAACTGCAAACCGACCAAATCGAGGAAGGTTTCTCGATGGAAGTCAGCCCGCTGCTGACGCCGGACGATCGCATGATCGATGCAGTATTGAAGTGCAGCGTCGACCAGGTCGAGAAGTTCGTCACCGTTGACGTCGACGTCCCCACCTCTGGTGTCCAGCGACAAGCGGTCGATATCCAGATTCCGCAAATGGTCAGTTGGCGACTGCACGAGCGTTTCCGCTGGCCGTCCGATCAAGTCTTGCTGATTAGCTGCGGTGTCGTGGCCCGGCCTCAGGCAGGCATGGCCTCGGCTGCTCAGATTCCGAGCCTTCCCAGCTTGATTCCCACCGGCCCACCGCGTGCCGACGGCTTGATGTTCGTGGAATTCAAGGGAGACGCCAAGACCGGCGCTGGCGCCCCAGTTCCGACGGCTCAGCCGAATGCTGTGGATAGCCGCGGTCGATACTAACAATCCCCCAACAGGTGGCATTCTGGCAATCGGCGTGAAGAGTCCGCTGCCAGATTCCGATTTCATAAGTACGCGGGCCCAAGGAAGTCTTTCCGCGCATCTCGCACTGGGGATGCTTGCGGTTCTGATTCGAGCGATCCAATTGGCATTACGGCACTTGGACGCCCTTCGTCAGCGTGGGGGCAGCGGCTGGCTCCCATCGACAGTGCCGCCCTAGTGGCCTAAAATTTTGGGTCACCATTAAAAATCCCCAACACCCTAGGCACAACCTAGTTTGCCCGGTGTCGATAGGCGTACGAATGCAATCGAGACGAGTCGTCATTACTGGTATGGGTCAGATCAGCCCCCTAGGGATGGATCTGGACACCTTCTCCGCAGCTTTGGAAGCGGGCACCTCCGGGATCCGCAAGATCGAGAGCTTGCCAGCCGATGCGTTACCTTCGCCATATGCCGGCGAAGCCCTCGATTTCACGGGTAATATCTCCGACTTTGGCGAAGTCGATAAGAACCAGATGCGGTCGATCCGCAAGAACCTGAAGGTCATGTGCCGCGAGATACAAATGGGGGTCGCCGCCGCGCAACGTGCCTTGCAGCACAGCGGCCTGGCAATGGGTGACTACGATCCAGAACGTTCGGGCGTCATCTTCGGTTCCGACTACATGATGACCATTCCGGAAGAGTTCGACAAAGCGACCGCCGCGTGCCTCAACGGCTCGAACGAGTTCGTATTCGAGCAGTGGGCCGAGAAGGGCCTGCCGGAGATCACACCGCTGTGGTTGCTCAAATACTTGCCGAACATGCCGGCCAGCCACGTCGCCATCTTCAACGACATGCGCGGCCCGAATAACTCGATTACGCTGCGGGAAGCTTCGGCTGGGGCGGCCCTGGGGGAAGCGATGATGACGATCGCCCGCGGCCATGCTGACGTGATCGTGGCTGGCTCGACGGGTACCCGCGTGCATGAAACCCGCACTTGCCACTCGTACCTTCAAGACCCGATCGCCAAGGGCTCGGACGAACTGAGCGGCCAATGCCTGCCGTTTGACTTGAACCGAAAGGGAATGATCATCGGCGAAGGCGCCGGATCGATCGTTCTCGAATCGCTCGAACACGCCGAGGCCCGGGGGGCCAAAATCCTGGGGGAAGTCATCGGTCAAGCGATTTGCACCGGCTGGAAGGCTGATCGCACGCCTGACCGTGCCACAGCCATCGGTAATGCGATGTCGGTCGCTTGCCGCGATGCGGGCATCCAACCAGGCGATATTCAGCACATCAACGCCCACGGCTTGGGCAGCGAGCAATCGGACTGGGACGAAGCCGCCGGTCTCACGCAGTTCCTGGGGGATCATGCCCAAAAGGTCCCAGTGGTCGCCCTGAAAAGCTATTTCGGTAACCTCGGAGCAGGTTGCGGCGTCATAGAAGTGATTGGTAGTTTGCTCGCCCAGCAGAAAAAGTCGCTGCCGGGCACCCTGGGCTATTCGACCCCGGACCCGAAGTGCCAACTGAAGGTATCGGCCGAACCCCAGGAGATCACCTCAGATGGGGTATTCGTGAGCCTGAATTTCAGCCCTCAAGGGCAGGCCTCGGCAATCGCGATTCGCGGAGTTTAATCGATTTCAGCGGATTGGCCGAAACGCTCATCCGGTACTTGAGTTGGTTGACACTCGCGGGGGTAGCCGATATCTTAACGGGATTGTGACTGCCACTAAGTTCAGCATGTAGGACGGCTTTCATTTTGAGAGCCGTTTTCCGTTTGGTAAACGAGCGAAGCACATAGCGGCAGCAGGCGATCATGGCGAAAGTCGTTCTAAATCAAGTTAGTAAACGATTTTCCGACACGGTTGCTGCTGTTCGTGAGTTGAATTTAGAGGTCGCCGACCAGGAATTCCTGGTACTGGTGGGTCCCAGTGGTTGTGGAAAGACGACCACGCTGCGGATGATCGCCGGTCTCGAGGATGTTTCCGGCGGTGTGATCACCATCGGGGACCGAAACGTCACCCACGTCTCGCCGAAAGATCGGGACATCGCCATGGTTTTCCAAAACTATGCGTTGTATCCCCACATGACGGTGCGACGAAACATGTCGTTCGGTCTGCAGCTTCGTTACGGAGGGAACATTGTTTCTCGTCTGTGGCGACGCTTGAAAGATGCCCAAAGCGCGGCAGAGCGTGAAAAGCAGTATCAGCAGATTCCGACCAAGGTCGACCAGGTGGCCGGCACGTTGGGAATCAGCAAACTGCTGGATCGCTACCCGCGAGAGCTTTCGGGCGGGGAGCGTCAACGGGTAGCCCTAGGGCGGGCTATTGTGCGACAGCCAGCTGCCTTTTTGTTTGATGAGCCTTTGTCGAATCTCGATGCGAAACTTCGCGTGGAGATGCGACGAGAATTAAAAGAACTTCACCGTCGCCTTGGTGCGACGATGATATACGTCACCCATGATCAGGTCGAAGCGATGACGCTCGGAGATCGGATCGCGGTGATGGACCAAGGAGTTCTCCAGCAAGTCGGTTCGCCGAGCGAGGTTTACCACAAGCCTGCCAATCGGTTCGTCGCCAGCTTCCTGGGAACCCCTGGCATGAACTTGCTCGAGGGTGAGTTGGTTGAAGAGAATGGCCAGGTTCAATTCCGCGCTTCCGGCGTGCAGTTGAAAGTGAGTGCCAACCAGCGTCCCGAGTTAAAACCAAGCAGTTCGAGGAAAATAGTCCTTGGAGTTCGCCCGGAAGACATCCTTTTAACCGAGGAGTCTTCTGCCGACTGCCCCCAGGCAGGACGCGGACAGGTCGAACTGGTCGAATCGCTGGGAGATACGGGCTACGTCCATATTCGTCTTCCTGGCGAGACACCTGGCAGTGAAGAGCTGCCACGTATCACGGCCAAAGCCAACGGCGCCATGTTAAGCGGCGACCTGGAAGCTCGGCCCGTGCCGATGGCATTCAGGGCCGACTCGCTGCATTGGTTTGACGTAGCAACAGGTCTTCGTCTATCGCCCGCCGGGCGAGACTGAGATCGCCTTACAATTTGGATATCCGCGGTGAATTGCCGCAAGTAAGCCTGCCCAGGCTGCGACCCCTTGGCTCATCAAGTCAAGTGCACCCCAGGCAGCACCCATCGTTGAAAGTGAAGGACTCATGAATCCGTCTGAAGTCTTGCGAATCGTTGACGCGATTCACCGGGACAAAAAGATCGACAAGGAAATCGTCTTCCAGGCGATCGAATCGGCATTGGTATCGGCTTCGCGCAAGTACCACTCCGAAGACGCCGAGGTCGTGATCAACATCGATCGGAAAGATGGGTCCATCAGCGGGACCATCGATGGCGCACCCATGGACCCGGAAGAAACGGTGGGCCGTATCGGTGCGCAAACTGCCAAACAAGTCATCATCCAAAAGATTCGCGAAGCCGAACGCGACGCACTGCACGAAGAATACGACGAACTGATCGGCCAGATGGTCAACGGCGTCGTGCATCGCAGTGAAGGGGGCGCGACGATCGTCACCCTAGATAACGTCGAATCGATTCTGCCTCGCAGCGAACAAATTCCTGGTGAATCGTTCCATGCGAATGACCGTGTGCGCGCGGTTGTGTTCGAGGTGCGCAAGCAGGGAAGCCGCGTGAAGGTGGTTCTCAGCCGTACCAATAAGAAGTTCGTGGAACGCCTGTTCGAACAGGAAATCCCGGAAATCACCGAAAACGTGATCGAAATCCGCAACATCAGTCGCGAGCCCGGCTACCGCAGTAAGGTAGCCGTCGATAGCTCGGACCAGCGCGTCGACTGCGTCGGTGCCTGCGTGGGTGTTCGCGGGAACCGCATTAAAAACATCGTGGATGAACTCGCCGGCGAACGGATCGATATCGTTCGTTGGAGCGAAAATCCGCAAGAACTGATCACCAATGCTCTTCAGCCTGCCGAGGTCGAGGAAGTGATTCTGTGCCAGATGATGGGTCGTGCCATCGTTCTGGTTCGCGAGGATCAGCTTTCCCTGGCAATCGGTCGCCGAGGGCAAAACGTCCGCCTGGCCAGCAAGCTATGCGGATGGGACATCGAGATCATGCTCCGCGAAGAACTCGAAGAGCAGATCGAACGCGCCGTGACCGGCTTCAGCTCCATCGAAGGCATCACCGACGAAGTGGCCGAGCAGCTCGTGGGGGAAGGGTTCCTTTCCTATGACGATCTCTCAGTCATCGAAACCGACGCCATGATGGAAATGGGTGAATACACGGAAGAACAAGTTGAACACATTCGCGATATGGCGGAACAAAAGGCGGAAGAGGCCGAAAAGGCCATGGAAGCCGAGCGTCGCCGTATTCGTGATGAGAAGCTTAAAGACGGCTCCGCGCAATGATTGAGCGGAGCCCCCAAATCGTATCCCCTCGGCAGCGAGGCCTTTCCCGATGAGTTCCAACTAGCGAAACGAATCGGGCAAATGGCCGCACTCGTGTGCGAGCTGCCGGATTCGCCAAGTTGCGATTGTAACGATTAGCAAATTGGCTCGTGGTTGGCAAAATAATTGGCGGGACGTAGGATTATGGGTCCCGGTAACAGGTGTCTCGTGAGGTAATCAACCTCAGGGTCACCCCAAGTAAACTCAGCAGGAAGGCCAAAGTGCCCATACGAATTTACGCGTTAGCTAAAGAACTTCAGGTAGATAGCAAGCAACTCGTCGACATCTGCAACCGTGCAGGCGTTACCGGGAAGGGGTCTGCACTTGCCAGCCTGGACGATGACGAACTCGTCAAAGTCAAGGCCTTCATGAACAAGGACTCTGGTGGCGACGGAGGCGGCCGCGGCTCGCAAAGCCGATCAGCCGTCGACGAACCGATGCGCCCGGAACGCCCGGTCCAGCCGGCCAAGCCCTCGCGAATCCGCACTCTTGGCGGTCCTCTGGGCAACAAGATGCGTCCCAAAGAGGATGAATCGCAATCGTCTTACGAGGAAGAAGTAGCGGACGAAAGCGCAGCGGTCGCCCAGGAAGAATCGACGCCGGTTTCCGCGAAGGAAGCCGCTCAAACCCCTGATGCGGAAAAGGGTGCTGAGCCAGCTGAAGTCGTTGCCGAAAAGCCGGCTGCCGATGCCCAGTCGGGGCAGGCTGACGATCAGGAAGAGGCCAAGCCTGAAGAGGAAGCGGATCAGGACGCCCCAGTTCGCAGCATTCGCCGCGGCGACTACATCGCCATCGGCTCGCAGCGTAAAGTTCGCACCCTCGGCGGTGGCAGTGGTCCGAAGCGAGAAGACGATCGCGACAAGCCCAAGCCGAAGCCCAAGAAGGTGACGCCGGTCGTCAAGATCGCCAAGATGCCGACCGCTCCGGCCCCGAAGCAGCCGACCCAATCGAAAGAGCCGGCCGCTCAAAAGCCGATCATGCAGCTCCCCAAGGAAGCCATCAAAGGCGCCAAGAAGGGGCAGAAAGCACCGCTTGAAGAATTCACCAAGCTGCACGAGAAGAAGCGTAAGTCCAAGGATCGCAAATCCTCGGCAGACTTTGAAGAAGTAGTCGAAGTTCGTGATGACGCCGAGGCACCAGCCAAGGGCAAAGGTAAGGGTAAAGGCAAGTCGACCGGGATGGCTGGCATGGCCGGCAGCCGCGACGCGCGAACCCAGGGCCGCAAGCGTTCCAAGTCGATCTCGGCCGACATGAATGAAGGGGACGAAACGCGCGGTCGCCGTCAGCGCCCCCGTCGCGAAAAGTCAGGCCCCAAGATTTCGACGGCTGCACCACGTAAAACGGACGTCGCGTTGGAACTGCCATGCACGCTGCGTGAGTTTTCCGAAGCGACCGGCCTGCCCGCCCAAGCCGTCCAGCGGACGCTCATGGCGTTCGGCCAGATGGTGACCATCAACGCCACTCTCGATGCCGAAACGGCCGAGTTGATCGCAGCCGAACATGGCGTCGATCTCAAGATCAAAGAACCGGAGTCGATCGAAGACACCCTCATCTCGCAGATCGAGGATCAGGTCGACGACGAAAACGATTTGGCCGAACGTCCGCCCGTGGTTACGTTCCTGGGTCACGTCGACCACGGTAAAACGTCGCTGTTGGATAAGATCATCGGCCTGGACGTCGTCAGCGGCGAAGCCGGCGGGATCACCCAGCACATTCGTGCCTACATCGTCGACAAGGGAGACAAGAAAATCTCCTTCGTCGATACGCCGGGTCACGAAGCGTTTACCGAAATGCGTGCCCGTGGTGCCAACGTGACCGACATTGCCGTGCTGATTGTGGCCGCCGACGACGGTGTGATGCCGCAAACGGAAGAAGCCATCAGCCACGCCAAAGCGGCCGAAGTACCGATCATCGTGGCACTCAACAAGATGGACGTCCCCGGTGCCAATCCCGACCGAGCCCTGCAGCAGTTGTCGCAGCATGGCCTGTTGCCGGCCGAATGGGGCGGTGACGTCGAAGTGGTGAAGACCAGCGCCATCACCGGCGAAGGGGTCGACGCGCTGCTGGAAACCATCTTGCTGACCTCCGAAATCCACGAATACAAAGCCAACCCCAGCCGCGACGCGGTCGGCGTTTGCCTGGAAGCCGAACAAGAGTCGGATCGTGGCGTGCTTGCCAAGCTGATCGTCAACAACGGTACCCTGAAAGTAGGCGACGTGATCGTCTGCGGTAGTACCTTTGGCCGTGTCAAAGCGATGTACGATACGCTTGACGCCCGCAAGCGTCTGGAAGAAGCCGCTCCTTCGACCCCGGTCAACGTCACCGGTTTCGACGAAGCTCCTGCCGCCGGCGAGAAGTTCTACGTATTGAAAGACATCGCCGATGCACGCGAGATCGCCGAAATGCGATCGGACCGCAGCCGCGCCGATAAGCTCGGTGGCCACACCGTCAAGGTTTCGTTCGAGCAATTCCAGGAACGTCTGCAATCCGGCAACCTGGCCGGCGACGACGCAGGCATCGTCTACCTGAACATCATCTTGCGAGCCGACACGCGTGGTTCGATCGAGGCGATTCAGAAAGAACTCGACAAGCTCGATCACCCCGAAGTCAAGGTCCGCGTGATGCAGGCCACCGTGGGTGGTGTGACCGTGGCCGACGTGACGCTCGCTTCCGCTTCGAATGCGGTCATCGTGGCGTTCAACGTCATTCCGGATGAAGCGGCACGTAGCCTGGCCGATGATCGCGGCGTGGAAATTCGCCGTTACGACATCATCTACAAGGTGACCGAAGACATCAAACTGCTGCTCGAAGGTCAGCTCAAGCCCGAGTCCCGCGTCACGGAACTGGGCCGCGCCTTGGTTCAGCGAACGTTCTCGATCAGCCGTATCGGTACCATCGCCGGTTGCCGCGTTTTGGGCGGCATCATCGAACGCGGTTGCCGGATCCGGGTCAACCGCGACGGACGTGGTATCGGCGACTATCCGTTGGATTCGCTCAAACGAGAAAAGGACGATGCCAAGGAAGTCCGCGAAGGCTACGAGTGCGGTATCAAGCTCTCGGGCTTCAACGACATCAAGGAAGGGGACATTCTCGAAGCTTTCAAGGTCGAGGAATTCGCTCGTACCCTGGAAAGCTAAACACCCCTCTTGATGCCCCTAACTACGGGGAAAGGACCTATGGCGTCTCGTCGAACATTGAAAGCCGCATCTGCGATTCGGGAAGTTGTCAGCATGGCAATCCTGACGCAGCTGCGCGACCCGCGCGTCAAAGACGTGACGGTAACCAAAGTGGAAGTGGCGGGCGACATGCGCAGTGCCAAGGTCCACGTTTCCATCATGGGAGACGAAAAGAAGCAGCAACTCTGCCTCAATGGTCTCCGCCGCTCGGCCGGCTTCCTGCAGTCGTGCATCAAGGACCGTATCGACACGCGTTACATCCCGAAACTCGAATTCGAGATCGACAAGGGGGTAAAGCAGTCGCTGGAAGTCAGCCGCATTCTGAAGGAAGTTCTGCCGCCGTCGGAAGACGAGGATGTCTCGGAAGAGGAACTGGCAGACGAAGATTGGGAACCGGAAGACGACGACTCGGACGAGTCTTCGTAGTTGTCCCGCGAATCCGTTTGCCTTTCATCCCGCCCATTACAACCAAGAGACTTCACACAACGCCATGGCCGCAGCAAACCGAGCAAACGTCTTCACCGCTTGCCACAAGATCGTCAAAAAGCATTACACGACCGCCGGTCCTGACAAACGGTCGATCCTCGAGCAACTCGTGTTTTCCGCCATCCTGGAAAACGCCCCGCATAAAGTCGCCGAAGAATGCTACGGCACGCTTCAAAGCGAGTACTTCGACTGGAACGAAGTCCGCGTGACGAGCGTTCCCGAACTGGCCGAAATGTTTGCCAAGCACCCGATGCCGGACGTTGCCGCGACGCGTGTAAAGACGCTGCTGCAAAACATTTTCGAGGCCATCTACACCTACGACCTGGAAGGCCTGAAGAAGGGGAACCAGGGCAAGGCCGTCGCCAGCATCGAAAAGTATGGCGCCACGCCATTTGTGGTCGGGTACGTCACCCAGCACGGCCTCGGCGGCCATTCGATCCCGGTCGATCGGGCTCTGTTGAATCTGATGTTTGTCCTCGGTGCGATCACCGACAAAGAACTCGAAAAGCAGGCCATCCCCGGCATGGAGCGGGCCATTCCCAAAACCAAGGGGGTCGAGTTCTCCGACATGGTCCACGAACTGGCCGTAGATTTCCAGAATGCACCGTTCTCGAAGAAGATTCGTGACCTGCTTTTGGAAATCGCCCCCGACGCCAAGTCGCGTTTCCCTAAACGGGTAAGCGAAGAACCGCCAGCACCGAAGGAAGACCCCGCTAAGGAAGCAGCGGCTCCGAAGAAGAAGACGACGACCAAGAAGGCCACCACCAAAAAGGCCGCTCCCACTAAGGCCGCCAAGTCGACCACTAAGAAGGCTGCCACCAAGAAAACGGCCAAGGCCGAACCCGCCAAGAAGAAGGCCACCAAGTCGACCACCAAAAAGGCCGCAACGAAGAAAACGTCGACGCGAATCACCAAAAAGAAGCCTAAATAGAACTGCTCCTCACCCGAACGAGGTGGCAGGTTTCATCTTGGACCATTTCCCCCGTCCAGGATAGAATTCATGGCAAACCGATCCCCAGCAGATCTAAACCTGCTGCCGAATCGATTCATCCACTCCTCGCCCGGTTGAGGGTCCTATGATACTTCGTCCATCTTCATGGATGCTGCCGCTGTTTGCGGCTCTCGTTCTAGGCAGCGTCATCCCAAGGTCACTGGCCGCCGCCGAAAGTTCCTCGGCCGAGGAAGTTGTCGCCTCCAACCGTGGCAAAGATGAACTTCCGTTTTCTCAGTTGCCGGAACCGTTGATCGAGAAAACCCCTCGTAACGAATCGGCCGAGAATCGTCTTCAACTGACGACGCTGCTGACCAAGGCCCGCCTGCAAGATCATCGCGGCGACGTAGCCGGCGCCCTGGAAACCTATCAACGCGCTTACCGCCTAAGCCCCGGCTCGGCCACCATCCTCCAAGAGATCGTGCGACTTGGTTTTCTGCTGCAGCGAAACGAAATCGCATCGCGGTATGCCATTCTGCTGGCGGAAAACCAAATGACGATGACGGCCGATGCCTTGCAGCGGGTCGCTCAGTACTGTCTGGAAGATGGCCAAACCGAACGAGCCATTCAACTTTACGAACGCGCGCTCGCGCTGCTTAAAAAAGAAGGTGCCCACACCCAGGCGCTGGGCATCCACTTCCGTTTGCTCAGCACCTATCAATCGCACGGCGAACCTAAAATGGCAGCGCGTCATGCCAACGAAGTCGCCAAGATGATCGGCGAGCCGGATAAGTTTGAACTCGATGGGGTCGTCGAGCAGTTCACCAGTGGCGGGCTTCGTTCGACGTTTGAAAAACTGGGGGATGTTTACCTGGAAGCAGACCAGCCCGACAAGGCCGCCAAGATGTTCGCCAAGGCCGAAGAGATCGATCCCAGCCCCGAAGTCCACCTGATACACCTGGCCAAAGTTCTCGCTGCCCGCAAAGACTGGGCTGGGGCCCAAGGCAAACTCGACCAGTACCTGGACGCCGATCATCGCGTGTCCGGCCAAGAGCCGTACGCACTGCTGCTGAAGGTTCGTCAGCAGATGGCCGATAGCCCCGAGGCCGCCCGAAAGGAAGTCATCGACCGGCTGCGAAAGCTGCACGATGCGTCCCCCGACTTCGCACCGCTGGCGTACTTTCTGACCAGTCTCTACGCCCAGCAAGAAGACTGGGACAACGTCATCGCCGTCGCGGCACCTCTGATCGAAGAAGAGACCGATGCCGATGCGCTCAATAACCTCTGCCAGGCCTACATCGCCAAGTCCGATTGGCCTGCACTAGTCTCGCTGTTGGCAACGTCGCTCGACGGGAACTACAACCTCGATACGATCAACGAGCCACTCGATAAATTGATCGCCGATCAAAAGAAGTGGGATCAACTGGCGGCTTACTTGAAGTCGCTCACTCCGGCGGAACGTTCGCTCAACGAGCGGATCGGCATTGCTCGGCTCTATCAGCTGGCCAGCCAAGGCCAGACTGCCTGGTCGTGGGCGGAGTCCGCTTTCCCTGATCTCGACAACCAGGAAGAGGCCCGCCTGCTGATGCAATTCGGACTACAAGCGTTCCGAGACCAGCAGGAAGAGGTCGCCGAACAGGCCTTTCGCACGGCCATCAAGCTTGGTCTGCCGAAGTCGCAAACTTCGCTGTTCTACTTCTACCTGGCCACCACGCTCGAGATGCAAGGCAAAACGTCCGACGCATTGCGAACCGCCAAGCGAGCAGCACTGCTGGACGAGGAGTCGGCCCTGCTGCGAAGTCGTATTCCGTGGACCCTCTACCATGCTGGCCGCACCGAAGAAGCGGTGAAGGAGTATCAAACGCTGCTCGAGAAGTTCTCCGATGACTTCGCGAACCAGCAAACTCGCCAGGTGATTCGCGACGCCAAGCGATTGTTATCCGCGATTGCCGGACAAAGGGACGATCTGCCCCAGGCAACCGAATGGCTGGAACAGGTGCTCGATGAATTCCCCGACGATACCGGCGCGATGAACGACCTCGGTTATCTTTGGATCGACCATGAAAAGAACCTGGGGCGAGGGTTCGCCATGATCCAGAAAGCGGTCGCGAAAGAGCCCGACAACTACGCCTATCTCGATAGTCTCGGCTGGGCCTATTACCGCCTGGGTCAGTACGAACAGGCCGTCTCCACCTTGGAGCACGCCGCCAAGCTCGCCGAAAGCAAAGACGGCACGGTCCTCGATCACCTGGGGGATGCCTATCTTGCCTTGGGACAAAAAGAGAAAGCCCTGGCCAGTTGGAAGCAAGCCAGCGACGTCCTACAAGACGATGACGATGCCGAGATTCTCTCGCAGGTCGAGTCCAAACTGAAGACGCACACCTAAGCGGTACCGCATTACAACATTCCCCATTCACCCCGTTGCCCACTGGCGGCACGCACAGACCGACGAGAATCTGAGACGATGGCAGGACATTCCCACTGGGCCAACATCAAACGCAAAAAGGAAGCCGTCGACAATAAGCGCGGCAAGATCTGGAACAAGTGTTCGAAAGCTCTTACGGTCGCTGCCCAGATGGGCGGAGGAGATCCCGCCGCCAACCCGCGACTGCGATTGGCCATTTCCGCTGCCAAAAGTGCTCGGATGCCCAATGACACGATCGATCGCGCCATCAAGAAGGGAACCGGTGAGTCGAAGGGGGACGCGTTCGAAGAGATCCTCTACGAAGGGTACGGCCCATGCGGCGTTGCGGTGTTGGTCGACACGCTGACCGACAATCGAAACCGCACCGCGCCCGAACTGCGGAAGCTATTCGACACCCACGGGGGCAACCTGGGGGCCAGCGGCTGCGTGGCTTGGAACTTCGATCGCAAAGGAGTCTTCCACATCCTGCTCGATCAGTCGACCGAAGAACAACTCATGGAGATCACCCTGGAAGCCGGCGCCGATGACATCCAGCGGGAAGCAGAACATTTCACGGTCACCTGCGAGCCCGAAGTTTACTCCGACGTTCAAGAAGCCTTGGAGAAGGCCGGTATCGAAGTCGACGACTCCAGCGTCACGCGGATTCCCAAAGATCATGTCGACGTGGAAGGCAATGATGCCAAAAAGCTCATGAAACTGATGGCCGCACTGGACGACCACGACGACGTCCAAGGAGTCTCGGCGAACTTCAACATCTCGGATGAAGTGATGGCCGAAATCGACGGCTAGAGCGTTTCCAAGTTAGGTGTAGCGTCCTGGGCGTCGGCGAGGCAAGCTGGACAAGGCGACCGAAGCAGGCGAGTCCTTTTGATTCGTCGATGCAGGTCAACGAAGTCCCGCGCGGCCGCAGCCAGCCAAAGACGCTACAGATGAATTGGAACCGCTCTAGTTCGTCTTTTCATTCACGCGAACCTGGATCTCTTCGTCCACCACACGGACCTCGAAGCAGTCGACCTTGATCTTCGGATTATCGAGCCAGGCCCCATCGCACAGCTGAAATCCCCAAGCATGCCACGGACAGACGACCACGCCGTCTTCCAGTGGCCCAGAAGCCAGCGACGCCCCCATGTGCGGGCAAAAGTCGTCGATCGCCTGGTAGCCTTCTTTCGTGTTGAATACGGCAACCGTGCGTCCCCCGACGTTGAAGGCCTGACCTTCCCCCTCAGGGATATCACCAACTTTTGCAACGGTATGAAAATCAGACATGGGGTAAACTCGTGATCTGGACGAAAACCTTCGCCCTGGAAGACGCGTACAGCTAGAATAAAGTCGACACTGCATTCTAAAATTTTCCCTCTTCGCCGCACAGGGCAGGGGAGGGGAGGAGCCTATTCGCTTGACGATCCGCCACGCCGTTACCGCACTGTTCGCCTATGCGTTTGTGTTGTCGACTTTTAGCTTCGCACTGGCTGCTGATGTGAAGACACTTCGCACCAATCTGCAGCAAGGACGCTACGCCGAAGTCGTCGAACAGATTGGCGAAACGCCCACCGATGCCCAGACGGCAATTCTGCTTGCCCGTAGTCTCGAATCGCAAGGCAAACGCGACGAAGCCCTCGCTGCGATAACCACGTTTGCGAAAGACTCCCAGCCCACGGCCGCACTCTTAGCCGAAGCGGCACGATTGCACTTCCAGCGAGGCAATTGGGAAAAAGCCAACGAGGACGTGAAGCGGGCACTCGCGCTCGACCAGTCGCAAACGCTCGCCCGTTGGCTGCGCGCGGAACTCGCTCGCGTGCAAGGAGATCTTGAATCAGCGCAAACGGGGTACGAATGGTTCGTCGACTACTATAACGAGAACGACGACTTCGACTCGGCCGAAGATCTTTACTATGTCGGCCAGGCCGCGTCGCAGTATGCGCGCTGGACACGCAACAGCGGGCAGTTTCAATTCCTGGTCAACGATCTTTATCCGGACGTGCTGCGGCGAGACCCCAACTTCTGGCAAGCGGAACTCGCGCTGGCGCAGCTCTTCGCCGAGAAGTACAACATGGCCGAGGCCGCCAAGCACTTGAACAAGGCCCTCGCCATCAATGCGAACAGCGCTGACGTCTATGCCGAAAAAGGGGCAGTCGAACTGACTGGTTACGACGTCGATGCCGCGCTGCGGACGGCTGAATTGGCGCTAGGCATCAACCCACAGCACATCCCAGCGAAACAGGTCCAAGGAAAAGCCAAGCTGACCGACTTCCGGCCGGAGCAAGCCATTGAGATCCTCAGTGAAGTCGTTAAGCTCAACCCGAACGATCAAACGTCGAAAGGGTATCTTGCTTCCGCGATGCTGGCGGCAGACGGAATTGCGCTCATCGACCGAGAATCGGGCGAAGCAACGCGTCTGGGTGAGTTGCTTGCCCAGGTTGAACAGGACCATCCCAACCTGGGCGAGTTCTACGCGGCCCTGGGCAACGGCTGCGACATCGTGCGCAAGTATCCCGATGCGGTGAAGTACCTGGAACAAGCTCGGGAAAAGATGCCGCAATTGATCGGCGTTCACGGTGACCTGGGCATGGTCTTGATGCGGATGGGAGAGGAGGGGACCGCGAAAGTGGTTCTCGACGAAGCGTTCGAGGCCGATCCGTTCAACGTCCGCGTAAAGAACACGCTGGAAGTGCTCGACGTTTTGGCTACGTACGAAACGATCGAAACCGAGCACTTCATCATCCGCTTCGATCCCTCGAAAGATCGCCTGCTTGCCGTGTACATGTCGCGATTCCTCGAAGAGAACGTCTACCCGAAGGTATGCGAAGGGCTCGGCTACACTCCCAAAGACAAATCGCTGATCGAGATCTTCAACCAGGCCAAGAACACTAGCGGTCACGGTTGGTTCAGCGCCCGGATGGTGGGGCTGCCGTATATCGGCACAGTCGGCGCGTGTGCCGGCAAGATGATTGCCATGGCCTCGCCCGATGCCGTGCCGAGTCCTTACAACTGGGCTCACGTGATTCGCCACGAGTTCGTCCACGTGGTGAACTTGCAGCAGACCGACTTCAACATTCCCCACTGGTTCACCGAGGCCCTGGCGGTCAGTTACGAAAGTGAGCAGCGTCCGCCGGAATGGAAAACGCTTCTGGCTCGTCGGCTGGCCGAGGATCGCGTCTTCAATCTCGACACCATCAATTACGGTTTCATTCGCCCCAGCGATCAGGACGACTGGACGATGGCCTACTGCCAGGCCTATTACTACTCGCAGTTCATCCAGCAGAAGTTCGGCGAAGACGCGCTCGCCAAGATGCTGGCCGCCTATCACAACTACCAGACGACCGATGAAATCCTGAAAGACGAGTTTCAAATCGACAAGGCCGACTTCGAACAGCAGTACGTCGAATTCCTGAAGAAAGAAGTCGCAGGGACCAAGCTGAGCACCGAGGCCGAGCAGTCGTTCGCCGAGCTTTATCAAACGGTCGAAGAAGATCCTCAGGATGCCGATGCCCAGGCCCAACTGGCATTCATCTATCTCAAACGCAAGGCACTTCCCGATGCCCGCGATCATGCCAAGAAGGCGCTCGCCGCCGACAAAGATCAGCCGCTGGCCCATTACGTTCAAGGGCGGCTGTACCTCACCATTGGCGACAACGAAGAAGCGATCGCGGAGTTCGAGACCGCGGCCGGGAGCCCTCGCTTTGAACGCAACGCCGTGGCACTGCTGGCCGGCCTGCGCGTGAAGCAGAAACGCTTCGATGAAGCGCTGCAATTGTACCAGCGCGGGGCCGAGGAGGAGCCGGGCCAACTTGATTGGCAGGAATCGATCTTGCGTATTCATCTGCTGAAAAAAGACAACGACGCACTGCTCGAACTCATTCCCCAGATCGCCGCCCAGAAGCATCACGACGTGCTGTTGCGGAAAAAGATGGCCGAGATTCTCCTCCAGCAAAAGTCGTGGGAAGAGGCCGCCAGGTGGGCGTACGAAGTGATCGGCATTCAAGTGACCGATGCCGACGCGCACGCGTTACTGGCCCAGGCCTACCACGGTCAAAAGAAGTGGGACCTGGCCGCTCGCGAGTTCGAGGTTGCTGGTCAGTTACGACCAAAAACGGTATCGTGGTCGGTCGAAGCGGCAGAGCTTTATGAAAAAGCTGGCAATCATGAAAAGGCCCGCAAGGTAGCCCAACGCGTACTCGACCTCGATCCCGACAACGCCGCCGCGAAAGCCATCCTCAACGACTAATTGAGAGCCCCTATGACCTCTTCCGATAGCTGTCCCCCGCAAACCAACTCCGACGATGTTGGATTCCGCCAGCTGCAGAAGCTGATACGCGAGATGTACTACGAAAAGGATGAGTCTCGCGGCATCGAAGGAACGTTCATGTGGCTCATGGAAGAAGTGGGGGAGCTTTCCTCCGCACTTCGTGGGGGAACGCACCAGGAGCGGAAGGAGGAGTTCGCCGACGTGATCGCCTGGCTGGCCACGATCGCGAATGTCGCCGGAATCGATTTAGCCGAAGCTTTGAACGAAAAATATGGCAGCGGCTGCCCTGGCTGCGGAAAGTTCGTTTGTACCTGCGATGATGCCGAAAAACCGTAATCTACGGTGTTAACTTCCGGCAAATTTCGGCCACCCGCCGCGTGCGTTGGCTCGCCCAAGTCGCAGGGGCCGATTATCCTGAATAGTTTGCTGTAAGGCCCTTGCTTCCCCCTGGAATGACGAGAGCCAGCCCAGCAGCGGAAAGTGGCCTGACAAGCCTGAACCCCCTAGTTTGAAAACGCAAAGAGAACAGGCCCAGGCTTGTTTTGGTAACACGATGCGGAGTTGCACTCCAACCTACTTTTCGTTCTGCCTGGTTGCGGTAGTGGGTTGCCTATTGGCGATCTCGCCGTCGGCACGTGCCCAGTCCGATGATGCATCGGCAACCAAGCCGGAGGTCGCCGGCTATTGGGTGGCCAACGAGCACGACGTGAAGATTCAGTCGGTCGAACTCGGCATCGCCGGCCATTTCAAGCTGGGGAGTTGGACCGAAGTTCGACTCCACGTTCAGTCCAGCGACGGCGGGTTCTTGGACTCGAAGCCCAAGGTATCGATTATCGCTTTGGACAGCGACGGGGTACCAACGGAGATCACGGCTCCTGATCCATTCCGCCTTGCCGACTACATGACTTATCATATTCCAGTCAAGATCGGCCGGCGTGATTCTAACTTGAAGATCAAGTTCATCACCGAAGAGGGTGGCCGTGAAAAGACTTCGATTCGCGAAATCCCGATATCTCAGTTAGCCAAGCCGGTCGCGGCTTCGAATCGTTTGTTCCTGCAGATCGGTCCCGACATCGGACTCGGTGAAGCACTCAATCGTTATGCGTCCGATCTAAGTGATTCGACCACCTTCGCCACCCTCGACCAACCAGGCCAGTTGCCCAACCAGTGGTACCTGCTGGAAGGAATCGATCACGTCATTTGGACCGCGAACGATCCTGCGATGGTCGATGCCCTGCAGCCGCAGCAACTCGCGGCCATCGAGAAGTGGCTGAAGCTGGGTGGCAAGATGACCCTGTCAGTCGGCGATCAAGCCGCCCAGTTAATCGGCCCCGGCAAGCCGCTGGCTCCTTTCTGCCCAGGCACCTTTCGCGAAGTTCAACAACTTCGCAGCACCACCGAACTGGAAGCGTTGATCAACACCGTTGCCCACGTCGATCGCCCCGTGGACAAACCGTTGCCGATCGCCGTGATACAAGATCCATCCGGAGTCATTGTGGTGCAGGAAGGATCGCGTCAGGCATCGACTCCACTGTGGATTCGAAGTGCGAAGGGATTTGGTGTCGTCGAGTTCTTCGCATTCGATCTATCGGCCAATCCCATTGCCAATTGGCCCGGCCGCGAGCCGCTGCTGAAGCTTCTGTTGGATGGCATCAGCGACCGGCTCGACGAGGCGAAGGTCTCGATGCAGTCCGGCAGCAGCGTCGCTCACTTTGGCTACACCGACATCGCCGGCCAACTGCGGATGGCGCTCGACCAATTCCCAGGCGTGCGGAGCGTATCGTTCTTCTTGATTGGTTTCATCATCATTGCTTATCTGGCGTTGATCGGCCCCGGCGATTACTTCTTCCTTCGCAAGGTAGGCCTGCGAATGGAATGGACCTGGGTCACCTTCCCCGCGGTCATTTTGCTGGCCAGCGTCGGCATCTGGTTTCTGGCGACGTGGTGGAAGGGGACGTCGCTGAAGATGAATCACGTCGAAGTCGTTGACATCGATCTGGAAAGCCAACTCGTCCGTTCGACCACCTGGTTCCATCTATTCAGCCCCGAATCAAAGCGGTATGAAGTCGAGTTGCAGCCGTCCACCGTGCCTTCCAGCAAGTGGAACCAACTGGTCAGCTGGCAAGGTCTCGCCGGTTCCGGCCTCGGCGGGATGAGCGCTCGCCAGTCGATCTCCACGGTGCCGACTCCTTACGACATCGACTTCGCACAAACCGGCGAAACCACCCAGGCATCGCTGCAAGAACTACCGATCCAGATCTGGTCGTCCAAAACGCTTATGGGGCGCGGCTGGGGTTCGCTGAATGAAACCGAGTACGAACCACTCAGCGAACGCGAGAGCCAACTGATCGAAGGCCTGCTGACCAATCCGACCGATATGGAACTGACCGACTGCTACGTCTTCCATGGCCGCTGGGCTTACTTTGTGGCCAAGCTGCCGGCCAGGGGAACGGCCCGCATCGTGCCCGGTCAATCGGCCCAGAACACCGAGAAAGTCCTCAAGCGTCGCCGCGTTCAAGAGTCGACCGATGGGGGTGAACTGTGGGACCGGCAAAGCACCGACGTTCAGCGCATCATGGAAGTCACCATGTTCCATAGTGCCGCCGGTGGTCGCAGTTATTCCAGTCTTACCAATCGATTTCAAAGCTACGTGGATCTCTCTTCGCACATCGCCGGAGATCGAGCCGTTTTGGTTGGCAAGGTGAAAAGCCCGCCCAGCAAGATCCAAGTTGACGGCCAATCGGTCGACAACGACCAGGCCCAATCGTGGTCGTACGTGCGAATCATTTATCCCGTCCAGAAGCGCAGCCCGAGTGAGATAGCCCAGAGATGATCAAGACCGTCGACCTGACCAAAAAGTACGGCGATTTTTTCGCGATCAAAGGTATTGAACTCGATCTCAACCAGGGAGATGTGTTCGGTTTCATTGGTCCCAACGGTGCCGGTAAAACGACCACCATGCGGATCATCGCGACGCTGCTCAACCCAACCTGGGGCGAAGCCTACGTCTGCGGCAACTCGATCTATACCAAGCCGAAGGAAATCCGCCGACTGGTCGGTTACATGCCAGACTTCTTTGGCGTGTACGACGACATGAAGGTGATCGAGTACCTCGAGTTCTTCGCCGCCGCTTACCGTATCAACGGGAAAGAGCGGGCCAAGGTCTGCAACGAGATGCTCGAACTGGTCGACCTGGAATTCAAACGCAACGCGTTCGCCAACACCCTTTCGCGCGGTCAAACACAGCGTCTGGGCCTGGCTCGCGTGATGCTGCATAACCCTCAGGTTCTGCTGCTGGACGAACCGGCGAGTGGTTTGGACCCGCGTGCTCGTATTCAGATGCGGAACCTGCTCAAGCGTCTGCGCGACATGGGGAAAACGATCATCGTTTCCAGCCACATTCTGCCGGAACTGGCCGACGTCTGTAACAAGATCGGCATCATCGATCGCGGCGTGCTGGAAGTGAACGCATCGGTCGCCGAGGTGATGAAGCAGGTCAAACAGAAGACCACGCTGCTGGTCGCGGTGACGGGCGACAACGACGCCGCCGGTAAGGTCCTGGAACAAGCCGACATCGTTGAAAGCATCGAATCACGCGTCGATCACCTGCTGGTGACGCTAAAGAAAGAAGCGGAAGACTACAGCGACCTGCCGACGATGCTCATCCAGGCAGGGCACAAGATCACCCTGTTCCGCGAAGAGGAGATCAACCTCGAATCGGCATTTATGGCCCTCACCAAGGGGATGGGGCAACAGGTCGCGGCCGAGCCAGCTAAGTAGGTTTGGGAAGAAACGGGAAGATCGAATCTATCCCAAGCATGACGAGAACGAAGATTACGGTCATCAGAACGACGAAGATGATCAGTACGGCAATACCTCCCCCAGGCTCGTAAGGGTACTCTTCTGCCGATATGTCGATACCATCGTCTCGCAGACTTTTCAGATAATCGTGAAACCACTCTGAGAGCGACTGGTGCTCTTTCTTAGCATTCAGGTTGGGCCAGATGCGCTCGATACTTTCGTATTCCATGGTGTAAACCATCGAGGGCTCACTCGTTGTATCGATCAGATGCTGCCAGCCTGCTTTGTCGTCACCAATGAAGAAATATTTCTCCGGTAGCGGCTTGAGTTCGGTTCCCCAAAGGTTGCGTGTGGTTCGGTACTCCTGATTTCGCTCGATTAGTGCCTCGACGTCATCCCATAAGAAGCCATCGGCCGTGCCTGCGTCAAATCGAATGGGAAAGTGCAAGAGGATCTCGCGGTAGTCGGAGGGGAGCGCAGTGCCCAACTCCGTTTCCATTCGTTCGAGATCCGCCTCTGTCATCGCGACGCCTTAAGACTTCCAAACTCTAACCGAGCAAACCGCATTAATAACGAGCCAGGTCTCGTTGATCCCCATCGGGACGCAAAACCTTAAGCGACTCTTGAGCTTTAACCGTCATCATTCGCAGATCACTGCCGATCGCCAGAAACTGCATCCCTTCGCTGGCCCGCTTTAGTGCTTCCTCCGGCTCCATGGTGTGCATGCCGGTCGGTGTGCCCACCTTCTTTCCGGCGGCGATCACGCGTTGGATCATCTCTTCGTGTGCCTCCGGCGTCGGGTCGGCGCCATCCGACGTGCGCATCTGGGCTCGCAGATCGTTGGGACCGATGAAGATGCCGTCGCAGCCGGGCAGGGCATAGATGGCCTCGGCGTTCTCAACGCCCAAGGGGCTTTCCGTTTGCAGAATCACCAGGATCTCATCGTTCGCTTGGCGGTAGTAATCGCCGGCCGTGGCATCAAAATTCATCGCGTGCATGCCGCCGCCGACGCTGCGATTGCCTTGCGGTGGGTATTTGGCCGCGGCGATCACCTGCTGGGCCTGTTCGACCGTATCGACCATCGGGGCCACGATTCCCCAGGCACCGGCGTCGAGCGTTCGCTTGATCGTCGTATGGTCGTGATCGGGAATCCTGGCTAGCGGCACGCTACCGGCGTCGGCCACCGCGCCAAAGATCATGGCGGCCTGAGACCAGTCGATCGCGGAGTGCTCAATATCCAATGTCAGCCAATCCCAACTCATCCGAGCCAGCACCCTTGAGGCGTACAGATCGCCCAGCGACAACCATGTTCCGAAGGTGGGCTCGCCTGCTTTTAGTTTCGCTTTGACAGGATTGTGACGCATGTGACGGTCTTTCCAGCGGGACTGGGGCGGGGGAAAGCCACATTCTCAGATTCCTGCCCGCCCGTTGCAAGCCAGACGGAGATTCTCAGGGCAGCGACCGAGCAGCAAAAAAGTGGGCAAATAGGCGTGTTCTGGGCATAAACAACCTATAATGGGAGGTCGTAGGCCTACTAGAGTTTCCCTCTTTTACCCCTGCCAAGCTCATGACTCGAATGAATCGCCGGACGATCTGGTCCGCTATTGTTGCCCTGGTCTCGCTTCCGTTGATTTCGACGGCCCAGGCCCGTGATCCTTACGAGGCGGCTCGCAACGAGTTGGTGGAAACGGCGATCATTGCCAACGGCGTCAAAGATCCACGCGTCATCGCTTCGATTCGCAATACGCCGCGGCACGAGTTCGTCTCCGCCAATCAGCGCCAGCAGGCCTACTTCGACATGGCCTTGCCCATTGGCGAAGACCAAACGATTTCGTCGCCGTTCATCGTCGCTTACATGACCGAATCGCTCGACCCGAAACCTACGGACAAGGTACTGGAAATCGGTACTGGCAGCGGCTACCAGGCGGCGGTCCTCAGTCCGCTGGTGAAGCAGGTCTTCAGCATCGAAATCAAAGAACCCCTGGGACGCAAAGCGGCGCGCACGCTCAAGCGGCTCAACTACGACAACGTCTACACGAAAGTTGGCGACGGCTACTTAGGTTGGCCGCAGTACGCTCCGTTCGATAAGATCATCGTGACCTGTTCGCCCGAGAACGTCCCCAAACCATTGGTCGATCAGCTTAAGGAAGGGGGCCTGATGGTGATTCCCGTGGGCGAACGTTACCAACAGACGCTCGTTCTGTTCACCAAGAAAGATGGCAAGCTCGAAGCCCAACCGCTGCGGCCGACGCTGTTCGTGCCGATGACCGGCGAAGCGGAAGCACGCCGTAAGGTGAAGCCTGATCCGGCGAATCCACGTTTGGAAAATGGAGACTTCGAACAGAAGCTGTCCGAAGACGGCTCCGTCCCCGGCTGGTACTACCAGCGCCAACTGGAACTCGTCGAAGATACCAGTTCCCCAGGCGGCACGCAGTGCTTGAAGCTTTCTAACGAAGATCCGGGTCGTGTCGCGCTGGTTTTGCAAGGGCTGGCACTCGATGGCCGACAGGTTCAGCGACTAAAGATCAACGGATGGGTGAAGACCGAAGGGATGGGACTGGGCCCCGATCGGACTTTGGCCCCCATGATGGTGATTACTTTTTACGACGAACAACGCCGCGATCTGGGAAAAGCGGCTCTGGGCCCGTTCATCGGTTCGCTCGACTGGCACGAGGTCAGCAAGATGGTCAATGTGCCCCCAGCAACGCGTGAAGCCCTGTTTCGCGTGACCAATTTCGGGGCGGTGGGGACCATGTACGTCGATAACCTCTCGATCGAGGCCTCTCGTTAAAAAAGGGGGTGTGGCACGGCACCCTCTTCACCAGGCCGATATCTGCGCGTAAACCGTTACTAGCTAGGCACTTTACGCGCATCTACCAAGAGGCCCACGAATTCTATCTATTCAGCAAATTTTGCCCATTCTGCTTGAATTGAAACCTACACTTGCTAAGTTCTAGGAAGGCAGCGTGGTGCTAGCCTAGCAACGAAAGCAGATCACGTGTTTGGAAAAACGGTAGTTGGAGTGAATCCGGGTATGAAAAGCAGCATTGGCCGAAAATTCGCGTGGGCCGGCGCTCTGGCATGTGCCGCCATGGTAATGGGCACGAGCCAGGCCGAAGCCGGCTGGGGTTCTTGGGGATCGAGTGGCGGTAGCAGCGGCGGAAGCAGCAGCTCCAGCTACGGCAGCAGTGGCGGTTCGAGCAGCAGCAGCTGGGGATCCAGCGGTTCCAGCAGTGGTTACTGGAGCGGCGGTCTGTTCCAACGTTGGTGGGATAATCACCAAGCCAGAAAGGCTTACGCCAGCAGCGGCGGAAGCAGCAGCTCCAGCTACGGTAGCAGCGGCGGTTCGAGCAGCAGCAGTTGGGGATCCAGCGGTGGTTCGAGCGGCGGCGGTTTGTTCGGTCACCATCGCGTGAAGCGAAGCTGGGGTTCCAGCGGTGGCAGCAGCAGCTCCAGCTACGGCAGCAGCGGCGCATCGAGCGGCGGCAGCAGCGGTGGTTCGAGCGGTACCTACTACACGCCAGTCGAATCGGCTCCGGCAATGGACGCTCCAGCGGACATGCCACCAGCCATTCCGGCTGAATCGGCTTCCTACCGTGGTAACGATGCCGTCATCAACGTCACCGTTCCCGCAGGTGCCAAGATCTACGTCAACGACAAAGTCACTTCGAGCACCGGTACCGTCCGTCGCTTCGTTTCGCGTGACCTGGAACCAGGTTACAAGTTCGAGTACGAAGTCCGCGCTGAAATGCGTATCGACGGCCGCCTCGTTCGCGAAGTGAAGAAGCTGGAGATGACCGCTGGCGAAGCGAAGGAGCTCGAGTTCCAACTCGATCCAGAAGCCAAGCCAGAAACCCAAGTCGTGGGTGCTCCGGTTGAAACCAAGGTCACCCTGAACGTTCCTGCGAACGCTTCGGTTACCCTGGCTGGTAACGAAATGCGAACCCTGGGTGCCCAGCGTGTGTTCAGCACCGTTGCTCTGGCTCCGGGCGAAACCTGGAAGGATTACGACATCGTCGTGACCGTCCTTCGCAATGGCACGCCAATCACCCAGCGTAGGGTCATCGACCTGACCGGTGGTGACGTGCGTGAAATCAACTTCGATTTCAATGCCGATTCGGTTGCTTCGCTCTAGTAGCGAGCTTGCCAGAATAGTTTGACTAAACAACAAAACCCCTCGCCTTGGGTAAACTCCAGGCGAGGGTTTTTTCTTTGTAAATCGACTGACCTGACCACCCACGATTTCAGGCACCCTTTCTTGCCAATTTGGTCGATACGTTGAATACCATGAACGATCGACCTCAATCACCCTCTGAACAACCGGCCCCCGCTCCGAAAATCACCTGGAGCCCCGGCTTTCGCGGTTTCGTAAGCGTCCTGCTGCTGATCCACCTGGTGGCACTGTTTGTCGGACCTTGTGCTTCCCCTCCGCCATCAAGCTATTGGGCCCAGGGAACCGAGCAGTTCATGGCCCCATACCTGCACGCGACGTTCCTTCGCGGTCACGGCTATCGCTTCTTCGCTCCCAACCCGGGACCAAGCCACTTGGTGAGGTACGAACTGCTGGACGAAGCCGACAACGAAATCAGCGAGGGAACCTTCCCCAACCTCGACGAGCACTGGCCGCGGTTGTTTTACCATCGCCATTTCATGATCAGCGAGTCGATGTTCAACACGGCCAACCTCCCCGGTGAGCCTCCACCGCCGGAAGCGCCGCCAGGTGCCCATGCCGAGTACCGCTCGGTCACCGGTCTGCGTGACGCCTACCTCGATTCGATCTCGCGTTACCTCGCTCGCCAACATCCCGAAGCGGCCAAGGTTCGCATCGTGATGGTGCAGCATGCGATCCCCATGCCGGAAGACGTCGCCAACGGTCGTCCCTTGAACGACCCAGGTCTGTACGAAGAAGTGGTCCTCGGTGTGTACGTCATTCAGCCGGAGGATCGCCTGTGATCAAGATGCTCAAGACTTACCTGCAAGAGCTTTTCTCCGGCATCCGCGACGGCTGGAATCGTTTCTGGTTCAAACCGACCGATCCCGCCACGCTCGGGCTGGTGCGTATCTTCGCCGGCAGCATGCTGTTCTACACGCACCTGGTCTGGTCGATCGACCTGACAGGGTTCATGGGAGAGAAGGGGAGGTTCTCGGCCGAACTGGTCGATCGGATGCACCAGGGCAGCTCGTTCGCGTTCAGCTATTTGTGGCTGTTCGACGGCAACCCGGCCATGCTGTGGATGGTACACATCGCGGCACTGATCATTCTGCTGATGTTCACGCTCGGTTTTTGTTCCCGCATCACCAGCATCCTCACGTTCATCATCGCCGTGAGCTACGCCCACCGAGCACCCGGTGCATTGTTTGGGCTCGATCAAATCAACGTGATGCTGGCGATGTACCTGATGCTGGGCGGGGCAGGGGCCGCCTACAGCCTGGATCGGTTGATCGAGAAGTGGCGTTATCCCAATCGCAAGCTCCCCACGACCAGCACTGCGGCGAACGTCTCGGTCCGCTTGATTCAGCTCCACATGTGCGTGATCTATCTGTTCGCCGGAACCGGTAAACTGCTCGGCGACACCTGGTGGGAAGGGACGGCCCTGTGGGGCGCGGTCGCCAATAGCGAATACCAATCGATGGACATGACCTGGCTGGCCAGCTACCCGCTGCTGATCGCGCTGATGACCCAGGTTTCGCTGGCCTGGGAACTGAGCTACAGCGCGCTGGTTTGGCCTCGTCTGACAAGGCCGCTGGTTCTCTTCATGGCGATTCCACTTCACCTGGGAATTGCCCTATGCATGGGCATGGTCACGTTCGGCCTGGCAATGCTGATCGGAAACCTGGCATTCGTCAGCCCCTGGATCATAAGAGAACTTGAAGCCGACATCCGTAGTAAACTGGCCAAAGAACCAGTTGCCGAAGCGGCCTAAAGGGGAGAGCAGGGGGGCAAACCGACGCAATCGTCGCGAAAACCGCATGAATTCTCAAAGAATTTCATCCCCCTGGCAGAATCCCAGTAACACACCATCAAGCCAACACTTACCAGGGAATTTGAGACGCTTCTACTTGCAGTCTAGCGCGGCCTACCGCCCGAATGAACCTCATTACGCGTTGATGTGTCCCGGGGCGTGATTCTATAATGCAGGTTTTGGATATCCGCTAGGATCCATACAGGTAGTTCGTTTTAACCCGATAGGAATTCCCCGTGTACGAGAATCTGGCCATTGTCGGAGCCACTGGAGCCGTAGGACGACTGATCCGTCAGTTACTAGAGGAACGCAAGTTCCCTTACAAAACCATCAAATTCCTCGCTTCGAAACGTTCCGCTGGCACAGAGATCACATTCAACGGCACCACGCACACGGTGGAAGAACTGACGCCTGAGTCATTTGAAGGAGTCGACATCGCCATCGGCAGCACCCCAGACGAAGCCGCCAAAGAGTTCGCTCCGTGGGCGGTCCAAGCAGGCTGCATCGTCGTCGACGAAAGTGGCTACTGGCGCATGAAAGAAGACGTGCCGCTGGTCGTGCCGGAAGTCAATCCGGAAGCGATCAAGAACCACAAGGGGATCATCAGCAGCCCGAACTGCTCGACCACGCAGATGGTCGTCGCCATGAAGCCGCTGCACGACGCCAGTAAGATCAAACGCGTCGTCGTCTCGACCTACCAGGCCACCAGCGGTGCCGGTGTGGTCGGCGAAGAAGAACTGGTCAACGGTGCCAAAGCCGTGCTCAATGGCGAGTCCTTCCAAAACAAGGCCTTCGCCCACCAGATTGCTTTCAACCTGATTCCACAGATCGGTAGCGAGAAGTACGAAGGGTACACCTCCGAAGAAATGAAGATGGTGTACGAAACACAGAAGATCTTCGGCGACGACTCGATCAAGGTCTGTCCAACCTGCGTTCGCGTGCCGGTGACCAACTGCCACAGCGAAACGATCATGGTCGAGACCGAGCGTCCGATCTCGCCGGCCGAAGCACGCGAGTTGTTCGAGAAGACCGAAGGCATCACCGTCGTCGATAATCTCGGGGCAGGGGAGTACCCCATGCCCAAGGACTGCACCAACAAGAACGACGTCTTCATCGGCCGTATCCGCAGAGACATCTCCTGCGAAAACGGTCTGACGTTCTGGTGCGTGAGCGACAACCTGCGAAAGGGTGCCGCTACCAACGCCGTTCAGATCGCGGAACTTCTGGTTCGCAGCCAGGCCGCCGTCTAAAGCCAGGCGGGTGCCATGGAATCTACCGAGCACGCGGCGGCCCGAACTCCGGGCCGCTGCATCAAGCTGACGGTTGCCTACGACGGCACCAACTATCAAGGCTGGCAGCGTCAGCCGACTGGCCCCACGATTCAAGCGGCGCTCGAAGCCGCCATCAACAGCATCACCCAGGAAGAAGTCCACATCTCGGGCAGTGGACGAACCGATGCCGGCGTTCACGCGTGGGGACAAGTCGCCAGCTTCCGTACCCGGTCGAAGATCCCGGCGGACGCGTTTCGCAAGGCGCTCAACGCGACACTCCCCCACGACATCGTCGTGCGGCACGCATGCGATGTGCCGACCACGTTTCGACCGATCAACGATGCAATCTCCAAGCGTTATCGGTACGTCCTTCAGCCAGGCCGGATCAACGATCCGTTTTCGCTCCGGCATGCCTGGTTCGTGAAACGCGTTCTCGACGTCGAAGCGATGCAAGTGGCCGCGAAGGCGCTGATCGGCGAGCACGACTTCGCCGCCTTCCAAGCGACCGGCTCGCCGCGTCAGTCGACGGTACGCACGATGCTCGATGCCACCGTCGCGGTTCACGATGCGGATGAGCGCATGAAGATCTTCATCGAGGTCGAAGCGACAGGCTTCTTGTACAACATGGTCCGCATCATTGCCGGCACCTTGGTCGACATAGGGCAGGGGAAGCGCACCGCCGATTCGATGGCCGACATCATTGCGTCATGCGATCGCGTTCAGGCCGGCATGACGGCCCCGGCGCATGGACTATACTTGCTTGAAGTCCATTATCCCAAGTTCGATTGAACTCTTTCCAAGGCCAACGATCTGATGCGTGTTGCTCATGTGATTACCCGAATGATCATCGGCGGCGCGCAAGAGAACACGCTTTACAACTGCCTAGATCTCGTTCAACAGTTCGGCGACGACGTTCTGCTGATCACCGGCCCCAGCGAAGGGCCCGAAGGAAACCTGCTCGAGCAAGCGCACGCGCAAGGGGTGCCGGTGCAAACGCTGCCCAACCTGGTGCGGAACATTCATCCGGTCACCGATTACCGAGGCTACCAGGAAGTCAAAGCCGCGATCAAAGAGTTTCAGCCAGACGTCGTGCACACGCACAGCGCGAAGGGGGGCATGCTGGGGAGAAGGGCAGCCACCGCGCTCAAGGTACCGGCAGTCATTCACACCGTTCACGGCGCGCCGTTTCATCCGTATCAATCAACCCTCGCGCGGAAGTTCTTCATTGCCTGCGAACGTTACGCGGCCAGCCAGTGCCACCAACTGGTCAGCGTGGCCGATGCGATGACCGACCTGTTGGTCGCAGCCAAGGTCGCCCCGCGCGAAAAGTTCATCACCGTCTACAGCGGCATGGAAGTCGAACCGTTTCTCGATAGCAGCACGCTGCGCAACGAAACGCGCCAGCAACTTGGCATTCAGCGCGACGACGTGGTGATCGGCAAGATTGCTCGGCTGTTTCACCTGAAGGGGCACGAGTATGTGATCGAGTCGGCCAGGGATGTCGTCGCCAAGTGCCCCCAGGCCAAGTTCCTGTTCGTGGGAGATGGCATCCTGCGTGAGAAGTTCGAGGGGATGATCGCCGAGTCAGGGCTGACCGATCACTTCATCCTGGTCGGACTGGTGCCCCCGAAAGAGATTCCGAAGTACATCTCGGCCATGGACGTTCTCGTGCATACGAGTCTCCGCGAAGGGCTGGCCCGGGCACTTCCTCAGGCACTTCTAAGCGGCAAGCCGGCGGTCAGTTTCGATATCGACGGGGCACGCGAGGTCGTGTCCACCATGGAGACCGGTTTCCTACTTCCACCTGGCGACACGGCCGAGCTGACGTCGGCCCTGATCCAGCTGTGCGAAGACCCAACCCTCCGCGAGAAGCTGGGAGAAGAGGGGCGACGGCGGTGCAGCCAGGTCTTTCCGCATCAGGTAATGACCCGTCGCCTGCGCGAAATCTACCAGGATGTGCTTCGCCGAAATGGCCACGAAGTGGTCTAACCTGGGAAGTCTATTGTGGTTACGGTAGATGTGACGGTAGTTCACTCTTTTGAAACCGCAATGATTAGGGTAAGATTAAGAGGCCTATCGATCCGATAGGTTCAGGGAACAAATAGGGGCAAATCCTCCTCACGGATAATCTCATCGGTGTCTACCGCAGGAAGAAACTATATCGGTCCGTACCGCTTGATACGTATGCTGCGCGCGAGCAAGACGTGTCAGGTATGGGAAGCCATTCACGACCTGGACAGCCGTAAGGTCGTCATCAAAACGCTTCGCGAGAACTACATTCGCGACAAAGAAGAAATCAACTCGCTGAAGCACGAGTTCACCGTCGCCAGCAAGTTCGATCATCCATACGTCATTCACGTCTACGAGTTCGATAGCTTCCGCGGCGTCGCCTATCTCGTTCTGGAATTCGCCTTTTCGCGAAACATGAAGATGGCCATTCGCGACGGGGTCGAGGAACTCGCTTATTGGACGCCCAAGATCATTGAAGAGGGTGCCAAGAGCCTGGGCTACATGCACGAGCAAGGCTGGGTTCACTGCGACGTGAAGCCTGACAACTTCCTACTCGATACCGAAGGCAACCTCAAGCTGATCGACTTCTCGATCGCCCAGAAAAAGAAGAGCGGCCTGGGCAAGCTCTTCGGCGGCTCGAAAGTCAAAGGCAACGTCCAAGGCACCCGTAGTTATATGTCCCCCGAACAGATACGCGGCGCGGCATTAGATGATCGCGCTGATATCTATAGTTTTGGCTGTACCGTATTTGAATTGATCAGCGGCAAGCTGCCATTCACGGCAACCAGTCCCGATCACTTGCTCGATAAACATTTGCGAGGCGCGATCCCGACGCTGCAAGCCGCTCACGACAACGTCACGCCTGAGTTTTCCTCGCTCGTGGAACGGATGATGGCGAAAGATCCCAAGCAGCGTCCCGACACGATGAACGACGTCGTGCGTCTGCTGAAGAATACCAAGATTTACAATATTCCACCCCGCAAACCGGCGGCACTCGTCGAACGAGAAAAAGCCGCGACGGCCAGCGGTGATGAATCCACTTCGACGTCAGGCGAATCGTAACTTCGCGTAGCGTCCTATCCCACTGATTGCCTGGAGCACCGAAAGCTTTCATGAGCACCTCGATCTATCTCGACTTCGAACAGCCGATTGAAACCCTCGAGAACAAACTGAAAAAGTTGGAGGCCGAGAAAAACGACTCGCCAGAACATCACGACGAGATTCGCAGCGTCCGCAAGCAGCTCACCGACACGATGCGTGAAATCTATAGCGAACTCTCGCCGTGGCAAACGGTGGAAGTCGCGCGCCATCAAAAGCGACCCCAGTCGGCCGACTACTTGAACCTGGTCTTCGACGAGTTCGTCGAGCTGCACGGCGACCGCAAGTTCGGTGACGATCGCGCACTAAGAACCGGCTTTGCCAAACTCGACAAGCACAAGGTCATGTTCATCGGTCACTTCAAGGGACGCGACCTGAAGGAACGCAGCGAGTGCTACTTCGGTTGTGCCAACCCCGAAGGCTACCGCAAGGCGATCGAAAAGATGGAACTGGCCGAGAAGTACAACCTGCCGGTCATCGCGTTCATCGACACCCCAGGCGCGTACCCAGGCATCGGCGCCGAGGAACGCGGCCAGGCCATGGCCATCGCCGACGCGATGTTCGCCATGAGCCGATTGAAGACGCCGATCATCTCGGTCGTCATCGGCGAAGGTGGTTCCGGCGGCGCGCTGGGCATCGGCGTCGCCGACCGCACGGCCATGCTGCAGCATGCTTACTACTCGGTGATCAGCCCGGAAGGGTGCGCCGGCATTCTGTGGAAGAGCCACGAGTTCAAAGCCAAGGCCGCCGAGGCCCTGAAGTTCACCTCGAAGTACTTGCCCAAGTTCGGGATCGTCGACGACGTGATCGAAGAGCCACTCGGAGGAGCCCACCGAGACCATCACCAGATGGCAGCCCGCCTGAAGATGTACCTGGTCAAAACGGTCAACGAACTGATCGCCAAACCGACCGACGAACTGGTCGAAGGCCGCTACGACAAATTCCGCCAGATGGGCATGTTCCTGGAGCGTGAATTGGAGACCACCGAAAGCGAACCAGCAAGCTAAATCGAAGCCGTCTTCGGCAATGAAATTCATCACTCCAAAAGGCCGTCGCCAGGCAATCTCGCGACGGCTTTCTTCTTTCGAACATAAATATCCAGTCGTTTGCTCTAGCACCAACTGAATATGCGCCGCGATAGAACCTTTATCACCAACTCGACTAGGCAATAGTGATTCGCCCTGCGATGCGTTAGCATTGACATAAATTGGAAGTATCGGATTTTTTGCGTGAGCTTTTTCCGAAGATGGAGCAAACATGGGAATGCGTGAAACTTTTGATCAAGCATGTCGGCATAGAAGGTTGGGCGAGCTTTTCGATATAGAAGCAATTCCTCAAGCTCCTTCTTACTCCGTCTTTCAGCATACGCGTGAACTCGCTGTGGACTTGATTGATAGTGCCAAAACTTTTTTGCCGTCGCTGCCGAACATCCATTTTGATTTCGTCCTAGATGGAGAAATCAATGCCGCCGCGTTTAAGCATGAAGGCAACTATTTTATTGCAGTTACGACAGGCGCCGTTGCGATGCTTCACCTTGTAGTAAGCAGGATAATGGCTAATCCGAGGACATTTCCTCAGATTGGCAGACCTTCAATCGAGAGAGATGATCTTCCCAGCATTGAATGGACGATTACAGATGCAGAAGATCTATTTCAAATGGGTGTACGCCCCGTCCTTCCACAAGATGACTCTCGCCGTGCGTATGGTCAGATTCTCGCGGATCAAGCGCTGATGTTTCTTGTGGGTCACGAAATTGCGCATATCACCCGTGGCCATGTCGACTACCTAGACCAAGTTTGGGGCTCGTTTGTGAGAGAACTTGGCTGGCGTTGCAATCGAGAACAACAACTGGAACGACAGGCACTTGAACTGGATGCAGATCGTCGGGCAATATTTTCACGTATCGTTTCGATGCGGCTGACCTCTGAACAAGAACAGTCTATTAGAGTTCACCCTTCGGGACTCAAAGCAACAGAGGAGATGCTTCAGTACGATACATTGTTTGCGGTGAATGTTTTGTTTCGTTTATTTGGGGACAAGCGATTTACCCACGAGGAACTTAACGAATCACTGTATCCACCTCTTCCTTTACGAAGATTCTTGGCAATGGAATACGCAAGAGCACAGATTCGTGGCCAACTCGATCGAAAGCAAGCTGAACGGGTCAATATCGTCATGCAGGGAGTCTTACACGCGATCGAACTTTCTTTCACTGAAATTGGGGCGGCTCCACAAGAAGGTGGATATGAATCCGCTCTAAGTGAAGAGTCACAGGGACACATTCGACGCATCAATGAATGCTGGAATCGTCTCTCTGTTTCACTGACGCAGTTTGCGTACGAGCCTGTCGGGAAGAAGACGGAATGACTGGCACATGAATTTCGAATACGACAAATTCCGCCAGATGGGCATGTTCCTGGAGCGCGAACTGGAGACCACCGAAAGCGAACCAGCGAGCTAAATCGAAGCCGTCTTCGGCAATGAAATTCATCACTCCAAAAGGCCGTCGCCAGGCAATCTCGCGGCGGCTTTTTCGTTTCGAAATCAGGCTCGCTCCGAGAGGCGTTCTGGTGGCCTTTGGACCTGGGAGTCGACCGTCGAGCTTCGATGCGATGAGAAGCGATCCTGAAGGACGATCTTCAGAAGATTGGCAATGAAGTTCATGAGAGAGTAGGGCCCAAACAGGCGAATGAGCCGAATAACCCAGTCTCCAGAGAACCCCCACTGCAACGTCCGATAATGTTTGTTATGTGCGGTTCGAGCCCTGTTTTTGCCGGGTTTTGAGCATATCCCGGTTTCCGACCACTTCTTCCCTGACGTTGGCAGTTGGCCACTTAATACCGTGGCTGCGCCGGGTAGTATGGCTGGCCGTTCTGCATCGGATACGGCGTCTGCTGAGGCGGCTGCGAGTACTGCGGAATGTAGCTGCCTCCCTGCTGCTGCGGCGACGGAATGTTCATTTGCGGTGGGTAATAACTTGGCTGCTGAGGCGGCTGATACTGGCCGGAATACTGCTGCCAATTCGACTGAGCGTTCTGTGGATTTTCAATCGTCTGATTCACGAAATTCTGGAACTGCCCTGCCTGGTTTTGAACCTCGTTCTGGATCTTATTTTGGATCTGGTTCTGCACGTTATTCTGGAAGTTCTGGAACTCGGTCTGGAGGTTGAAATTGGCTGGGTCGATCGTCACGCCATCACCACCGCCGGAGCCCAATCCCGTGCCGCTTCCGGTCTCGGCGAACCAATCTGGATTCTGTCCGTTGATCCGCTGGTTGTAGCGTTCGATGAATGGCCCCACGACCTGGTTCACTTCCGCCGGCATCACGCCGTGCAGATTGTGGATCACCTTGGTGATGTAGAAACCCGACTTCGACTGCACGATCTGCTGGCGGCTGTCATCCTTGGTCAGCGCCACGGCGAACATCGTCACGATGATGCACAGCAGCACGCCTTTGACCAGGCCCAGCCCGGCACCGACCTGGCGGTCCCAATCCTTGAGTTCAAAGTTCTTCAGCGTCTTGTTGATCATCGAGAAGACGACCCACACGATCAGCGACGTCGCCATGTACAGACCCAGCATCGCGGCGGTCGTTCCCCAAGGTGGTTGAAGACCGAGCGCGTTGGCGACCGGCTCGCGAAGTTGCATCGAGACGAAGTAGCTGGCTACCAGCGAAACAAACGATGCGACTTGCCAGGCCATGCCTTTGTACACACCCCACAGGACCGCGCCTGCGAGTATTGCCAGCATGAGGAAATCGTATGCAACCATTGTTCGCTATCCATCGCTCAAGAAAAACTTCGCCCCAGAAGTCGCACGAGTATACGCACGACGCGCGGAAACCCGAAGGTCAGTTTCCGCTATTGCTAGCGGACGTAAAAAGATGCTCTGGAAAACAAACCCACGCTTCCGGTACAAGTGCCGAACTTCCGTCCCGCTGCGCGCGTAGTTCACTGGCAGGGGGGCGCACCAAATTTTTTTGAGGCAGGGGATCCATGGCCGATTTCAACACGCACATCTCGACCAGCACGGTAGTCGGCGTTGGCGTTGGCGTCGCAGGCTACTTCATACTCGATACGCCTGAGCCCAGTCGGATCATCACGTGCATGCTTGGTGCAGGCCTGTGCAGCTTGGCCGGCATTCTGCCTGACCTCGACTCCGGTTCCGGTCGTCCCCTTCGCGAAACAAGCAACGTGCTGGCTGCCGTCGTCCCGATGTTGATGGTCGATCGCTGGCAACACATGGGGCTCTCGGCCGAAGCGATCGCCCTGGCAGGGGCCTTGGTTTATATCACGATCCGTTTCGGCGTGGTCGAGATCTTCAAACGTTACACGGTGCACCGCGGCATGTGGCACAGCATTCCGGCCGCCGTCTCGTGCGCCTTATTGGCGTTTCTGGTCGTCTCCGGCGAGAATCTCGACGTCCGCATCTTCAAGAGCGCCGCCGTCTTCATCGGCTTCATGGTCCACTTGATCCTCGACGAAATCTGGTCGGTCGAATGGAAGGGAGCTCGCATTCGATTGAAGAGTTCGTTTGGTACTGCTATCAAGTTCTGGTATGGCAAGAGTCTATGGTCGAATGTATCGACCTATGGCAAGCTCATCGTATTAGTCGTTGCCGCGGTTGGTGATCCTCTATTGATGGAGCATTACAAGTTCCATCCACCGCACCAGCAAGAAGCCATTCCGACCCAGCAGATCGCCACCGAACAGCCACCGATCATTCAGCGATAAAATTCTTGTCCCCGCTCCCTCGCAGAGAGAGTGAGGGTTTCGGGAGCGAGGCGTCTAGCGCATCGCCGGTCAAGTGTTCGGTACGCACCTGAACTTGATTCTCGAATGCGCTATCATCGGACGGTGATGCCCCCTCACCCCAACCCTCTCCCCGAAGGACGGTGGAGAGGGGACAGGAATTTTTGCCACGTCAGTCGCAAAAGAATCTTGCTGCTGTTAAAGAATCTTGCTGCTGTCGAGCAACAGCGTGACTGGTCCGTCGTTTACCAGGTGGACCTTCATGTCGGCTTGAAAGATGCCGGTCTCGACGGTCACCCCCTGCTCGCGGATTTGGCGCACGTACGCCTGGTACATTTCGGTGGCCTCTTCTGGCCTGGCCGCAGTGATGAAACTGGGGCGGCGTCCTTTGCGCGCGTCGCCCAGCAGCGTGAACTGACTGATCGCCAGGATGCTGCCTCCGACGTCGAGCACGCTGCGATTCATTTTGCCTTCGTCGTCTTCAAAGATCCGCAGATGGATCGTCTTCTCGACCAGGTACTTCAGATCGGCCTGGGTATCCCCTTCCGCCACGCCAAGCAGCACTATCAGACCTTGCTCGATCTGACCTACGATCTGGCCATCGACTTCCACGTGAGCCTCAAGAACCCGTTGCACGACGCCGCGCATCAGTAGTGCCCCCCTGCCCCGGACGTCACGGCCATTTGGTACGCTTCGGTCTGGTCGGTAGCGTCGGGGACGATCGTCGTCGGTGATAGCAGTTGGCTATTGGGCGAAACGCCTGCTCGCACGCGGATCAAGTCGACCGTCACCAAAGGCGTTCGTCGGTTCGATTCGACCGACTCCCATTGAATCCGATGCGGAAACCCCGACGCCGCATCCAACAGCAAGCTGGCTCCGTTGGCTTGCTGGTCGAGAAACGGAAGCAGTCCCTCATCGTTCTCTGCATCGCGTCGCTTGGTTCCTCGAACGAGCAGTAGTTGGCGTTCTCCTTGCATGACTGGCTCGATCGAAGTGAACGCATAGCTTTGTTGCAGCCGCCAAATGAGATGTGCGATACCCGCCCGCGGCATTTGCGGATGAGCGTGTGCCAAGTCGTCCAGCCGAACCATCGAGGCCGATTCGTCGAGGCTTGTTTTCCATTGCGTCCACACGACCGGCTCGCTTGCCAGCACCGCCTGCTGAAAGAACATCGGCGCGGCCGGGTCCGTACTCTTCAAAATGACTCCATGTCGCTGAAGCGGACCGCGGCCAGACTGCGTGTATTCTCCTATACCTTGCAGCGTGTGCTCGAACAGATGAACCTGCCAGTTGACGTCGGCGGTCAACGCGTCGGCTTGCTGCCAGCGCGTGACGACGTTCATTAAGAGCAAGTCGATATCGAGCCCCAGGCGGTTCTCTGGCGGAGCACTCCCCCCTGCCCCGATTCCGCTGGCATTGCTGTCGTGAAATCGCTGCGCGGCGTACCCCAAGCCGACGCCAACGGCTAGCAGTGCTACTGCGATCAGGCCTGTTAATTTGAAACGATTATCTTTCATGGCCGGGATTTGCCGGTTTTCCCAAAGAATCCTGTCCTGCCACGCCGAACATAAATGGCAACAGGGATAGTCTTGCGCTTGAGTCGTTTGTTGGCATGGATGCCAAACCAACGGCTGCGATTGTAAGGATTTCCTTGAGGCCGGGTCCACGTCAGTCGGTGAGGTTCTTTGGAACCGTTGGCGGCGTTGCCCTTAACCGCTCGCAACCATTGGTCACTTACGAATACCTGAGAGGATCTCCGCTCTTGCCATGGAGAATGCCGCGATGGCGCGGCAGCAAGGGTTTAGTGAGGGGGAAATCATGAAACAAACTTTGTGGATGTGGACCTTGATGCTTCTGACGGCTGCCGCCGGTACCGGCTGCCAGCACGTTGGACACCAGGCTGCTGGTGGCTATAACTTGCCTCCGGCTCAGCAACTGCGTCATCCTGGCCCAGGCGTCGACGGCCCTGGCCCAGGTGTTCTGGCACCTCCGGCGATTGCTCCGGTTTCTGCCATGATGCCACTGGAAGGTGGAATTCCACCGATGCCAGCTCCTAGCTGGACCAGCCAAGTGCTGTTCGTCTCGCCAGACGGCATGCAGGTCAGCTGGGACATTGGCGGCATCGGCCTGTACGACTCCGAACCACGGATCGTGCCGTTCTCCAAGAACTTCCCACAAGGCGGTATCTATCGTCTGAAGATCACCAACATCGAAGGCCAACCGGGCGTCGAGTTGTATCCGACCATCGAAGTCGGATTCGCTACGCCGCGAACCGAAGCCTTCCTGGCTCACAACGCCATTCCTGTTCAGTTCACCGAAGACGACTTCGCTCAAGTTCGTAGCGGCACTTACGTGACCAAGGTCATTTACCTGCCAGATCCGAACTACCAAGAGCTGGCCCTGGCCAACGTCGAAACGCTTGTCTCGACTCGCTTGGATCCAGGCGTCGACCCGATTGTCGAAGCCGACCGTCGCGGTTCGATCATGGCCATCGTTCGACTGGGTAACAAGGACTTGGAAGTCCCCGGCGAAGATTTCGGCGGGATGATGGCTGGCGGAATGCCCATGGGCGTCCCAGCCGCCGGTGCTTACTGTGGTCCTGCCCCTGGCATGGGTCCCGGTGCTGCCGCCGCTGCCGGTCCTGGCGCTGGTCCTGGCCCATACGTTGCCGGGATGACGGCTCCGATGTGGGGCATGCCAACCACCGGTACGCCAATCGGCCTGCCTGGCCCACCACACATTCCGCTGGGTGGTCCGGCTGGCTTGCAGAAGCACGTGATCAAGAATCACACGCACACGCACCTGCCTGGCCCGACGCCCAAGGTTGCTGTTCACGTCAAGCAGCGTCCTGGCATCAGCTACCCACAGCCGCCAAACCGTGCTTGGATTACCGAAGAGAACATTCATCCTTCGCCTAATCTGAAGCAACCGTTCGCGGACATGCATCAGCAAGTTCCGCCAGCAAGCGGTGGCTACTACGACGCTAACGGTCAGTGGTGCCCGGCTCAGTAAGCCGCCCAACGACCAAATCTCCATGGCAATGGAACAGGGTCGCGGACATGATTCCGCGACCCTACTTCCATGCCGGATGAGAAGATCAACCTGGCCCGGAACACGCGAAGCCAACGCACTTCAAGGCCACACTATTAAGTCCCCCCGACCTCACGCAGACCTTCAGGGAAGAAGATCGCCGTGAAACGAATTGAACTGAAAAAGCTCTTACTCATGGCCGCCTTCGTGGTACTGGCCGCCGCGGACGTCGCCAAGGCTCAATCGGGCCTGGTGCCTCTGTATACCGAGCGTCTGAACCCTGGCACGATCGGCCAGTTTCAGAACATGAAGGGACGCGGCATTCCCGGCTACTCGCAGCCCATCAAGATGGTGCTGCCGGAAGGAGCCAAAATCGCCCCGGTGATTGGCGATGCCTTCGCCGACGATCAGCCTGCACCGCAAACTTACGGCTGCCTGATCGGGGCCGTCTATCGTTTCCGCGTCACGCAGATCCCCTTCCGACCCGGTGCCGAGCTATTTCCGTCGGTCGAAGTGATCGACCGCACCTATCCGCCAGCAGGCATGGAATTGCAATTCCCGATTCCGATTCACATCACGCAGGAAGAACTGCAATACGCACTCCAAGGCAAGTTCGTCACGCGTGTGATCTACTTGGAAAACCCACGCACGGCGATTCCCAACGCTTACGAACCTGGCTTTCAGCCATGGTTTGAAGTCGAGCCTGGCACCGATCCGGTCGTCACCGCTGATTCGCTCGGTCGCCCGGTAGCCATCCTGCGACTCGGCTCGCGGCGGCCAACCGCCGAAGACATGCCTGGTGAGTTCACGTACCAATCACCGCCGATCCAACTGTTCGGCAATCCCCCCCCTGCCCCGGCTGGCGGCGTTGAAATTCCTTTGGGACCAGGCCCCATGGCCGGCGTGCCTGTGCATGCGTTGGCTCCCAAGGCTCCACCGCGTACCGAATTTCATCAGCGGGAAGAAAACGTTCGCCGCAACACGGCACCGTGGCCTATGCAGCCTCAGTACATGGCCCAGCCCGGATATCCAACGCAGCGATAGACCGACGGAACCACGATCGATGAAATACAACTTTGCCTTTCGACAACTCGTCACGCTGACCTTGCTGGTCGCTTGTGGTTCGGCATTTTCTGCTTGCTCGCTCAATCGACAGGCTAAGCAGCAGGAAGAAGTCCCCGTCAAACCGGAAGCTGGCGTCACGTTCAATCAACCGCACGTGCCGGAGTACGACTACGCGGCGGCCCCCTCCCCTGCCCCGGTTCAATCGGCGGAAAACACCGGATTGAACGGCGTGCCGGCGTATCAACCTCGTTACCAAGGCCAGCCTTACCAGGCCCCGGTCAATACCGCGACCGCACCGCAGGTCAACTACCCCAGCGCCATTCAGCGCACTTCCGCTGAAATGCCGATCGAGCCGCAACCGGCCGCCGCTCACGTTCCCACGCAGCAGGTAAGCTACGCTTTTCCGCGTGGGCAGATCATGCCACCATGCGGGCCTGGCTGCCAGCATCCTAACACGATCTGCCAACATGGCGCGACCCTGGGAAGCTGCCAAACGTGCCGCGCCGCGGGCATTCCTTTTCAAGCAGGACCTTGCTGGCCAGAAGACGAATACTTGTACGACGGCGGCGATCGCAACATCCACGCCGAGATCGACGGTGAGTTCGGCGTGCATGGTCTCGACATTGAAGACACCATCGGCCACTACGACACGCTCGACGGCAAACGGATCGTAACGCCCAGCAACCGCGTCTGCATTTACGCGCCGCGCTTCGCGGCCGTTCGCAAAGTCGCCGGGCTCAACCAGGAGGTCCTGGCCCGGCAGATCGCTGGCATCGACGCCGACCTGCAGCTGATCAACCAGCAGCAAAACGGTACGCCGGTGGGTATGATTCAACCGCTGGCACTTCGCGGCCAGATCGGCGGCAAGAATGCCAATGCTCTGACCGAAGACCTGCCGCCGCTGATGGCTCACAACTGGCAGAAGCCGCATCAATTCATCGAAGCGTTCAAAGCCTACGAAAACCTCAGCCTGATCCGTTACGGCATCCTCGAACAGGGCGAGAAGCCGCGTCTATCACAGAGCCTGCAGAACGCCGTTACCTGGACGCGTAACCAACAAGTTCAAGTCATGCTCGAAGGCCGCAAGGCTTCCGAATTGGTCGAAGGAGATCTGCCTCACGAGTTCGTCTGGTCGGAAGTTCCTGGCGAACCTCGCCTGCGGGTGATCAAGGTCGCCGACAAGGGGGCTGCCGAGATCGGCGAGATCGTCGAGTTCACCTTGCGATTCGATAATGTCGGCACGCAGGTCATGGGCAACGTCACGATCATCGACAATCTGACGCCGCGTCTGGAATACGTCGAAGGCTCGGCCCAGTGCAACATCGATGCTCAGTTCATGAAGCAAGCCAACGAAGCGGGAAGCGAAGTCCTTCGCTGGGAAATCCAAGATCCGCTGGCCGTTCAGGCTGGGGGTATCATCCGGTTTAAGTGCCGCGTGCGGTAGTGGAACTAGTGTGAAGTTTTCCGTGTTCAGTCTTCAGCGGGAACACTTCACACCGTCTGAAGAAATCAGTTAGCCACAGAGATCACTGAGGAGAAGAAGTGGCCTGTGTCATTGGGACCAAGTTAATCGAATGTTCTGAGACTTATCGCTGAGTAACCGAAGGTACTCGTCCGTTCTTATCCGTGACTATCGGTGTAATCCTTAGACTTATCTTCTCTTCCTCGGTGATCTCTGTGCTCTCTGTGGCTAATCCACCCTCTTACAAATCCAACCGGCTCACATAGAAGCAGGTAAGCCCCAGCATCACGCAGATGAAGATGAGATTGTGCACGACCGGCATGACGATGTTGTCGGCCATGCGGACTTCGCGAAGGTCGCCGGTCGATTGGGGGCCTTGGAACGAGCTGGTCGATTCGTCGGTGACCAGGTACTTCAGCAGGTTGTTCAGTTCGCCTGGCTTGGGGAAGACGTAGTAGACCGGCTCGATCACCCAGTCATACGTGAATCGCCACCAGTCTGACTCAGGCCAGTAGGTCTCCAGCGTTTCACCGCTGGACAGCGAACGCACACGGACGCGGGTTTTATTGTCGGCGAAGATCAGCTTATCGTTATCGAACGCAATCGCGGAAGCGTCGTTGTCGATGCGACTCCCCTTCCCTGCCTCGACGTCGTACAGCCAAAGTGCTCCGTCGTGAAACAACACCGCGATGAACTTTCCGTCGCGGCTCGTTTCGATCGCGTTGGGCGGCGTGTCGCCGGCAGGCCGGAAGCTCTTTTGCACTTCGAGCGTCTCACCATCGCGAAGCTCGATGTGGCCATGCTCGTCAGCCACCACGGCCACCTTGCCAGTCAGGCCCACTGCCGTTTCCCCTTCGCTGTCTCGCTTGGCCTCGGTCTTGACGACGTATCCTTTCTTCGGATCACGCTCGAGCAAGTAAAGCGATCCCTGATTCTCGACCAATAGTCGATCGGACGAAGGATCGATCGCGGCGGCAAATGGTGGAAAGTACGGTACGCCTTCGCTGGGACCAAGTCGCTTGAACGCGTTGTTGCCCCCCAGCGGAATATCGAAGCCAAGGAACTTCGCCTTCTTCTGCGTGCCATCCCCTTCGTACAGGAAGACGCCTGCGGAACTGACGACGAAGACGTTATCCTTCGCGTCTTGCAGGATCCACGAAGCACCGGTCGGCGGGCCGGGGCCTTCCTCGGCAACCCAATTGCCAGACCACTTGGCCGTCATGAACGACGTGCTGCCACCCATGCGACGACGCCCACCACCGGTGGGTTGCTGGAGGTACATCATGCTCTTGGCGGGCTCATTGTAGATCGGACCGATCAAGATCGATTGCATCGCGAAGTTCTCAGGCCCGCGGCGTTCGCTTTGCAGCACCACCTCCCACGATCGTAGGCTGTCGTTCCACTGCACGAACTGCCCTACCTGGGTCACGCCTACCAGGCCTTCGTCCGTATCGACCAGGCGTACCAGTCGCGTTGGATTGACGATGAACGGTTCGAAGACCGACGTCTTCAAGAACCCAATCCCGAAGCAGGCATAAAAGAAGAGCACCGTCACCACGATCGAGACAATCGAGTTCCGCCACATCACCCCGGCCAATACCGATACGCAGTAGTAGATGGCGAACTGAAACAGAAACACGGGAATGCACAACAGCAGCGAGTTGCTCCACACGTCGAATCGCCAACCGACGATCAGCCACAGCCCAACCAGAAAGTACGTCACGCTCAATAGCACGAAGGCGCACCCGCCCAGGTACTTGGCCAGAATCAACAGCGAGCGCGAGATCGGTTTGCTAAGCAGCAGGTCGATCGCCCCAGGCTCGAACGTCCGCGGCATGATCGGCGCGGTGACCAGGATCGCCACGAAGATCGCGAACATCCCGATGAACACGTCGATGAATCCGGTGAGCATGTACTTCACCGTCATCTCAAACATGTCCTGCGTGATCGGCAGCGGCAGCGGTTCCCACAATAGCGGATAGGTCAAGTAAAGCTGCTCGGCCGGCACGTTGCCCAGGTACACGGGGTACGCGTCACGCATCAGCAGGCGATTGAAGTACGAAAGGTCATCGCCGGTCAGCTTCTCAGGTCCCTGCTTGAGCAGCACCTTGGTCTCTTCCCCCAGCTTGACGTCCTTCCAGGCCGCTTCGCTATAGAAGTCCTTCTTGGTGAGAACCTCGTTCAAGCCGTCGACCACGTCGTTGACCTGGTTGCCGGTGAACTTTCCATTCTCCGTCGCATTGACCAGGTTCTTGAGCGAGTCGCCGGCCAACGCCACGATTCGCTTGCCGGGGTTCTCTCCTTCGGCGGTGGATTGCTGCTTCAGTTCGCCTACGAAGGAAGGAACGTCCCGAATGCTCATCCGATGCAGCGTCACCATCCGCTTGGTCTCGTAACCCAGCGGAGCAATCGACAGAAGCACCAGCGTCAGCGCGAGCAGCAGAATGTACAGCACACGGGAAACGAACGCTTCGTGAAAGGAATCGTAGATTACGGTCAGATAAGGTCGCATCAGAGAGGTCAGCTCAATGTTTGAGATAAGTACGAAGCGTGATTACTCGACCGTTTCGGCAGAGACGATGTTCAAGAAGGCATCTTCCAGGGTCGTGCGAAGCCGTCGCATTTCTAAGATGTCGATGTTCTTTTGTCGCAACGCATCGACGCAGCGATTCAGTTCGTTTTGATCTTCGGCCGAAACGATCACGCGGGCCAGGTGATCGCCATCGGTCTGCCACGGCTCGGTCTCGGCGAAGTTCAACGCGTACTGCATGTCGTCGAGCGAACCTTGCAGGACGAACTCGATGCGGGCATTGGGATGCTTGGTGATCTCTTCAATCGTCCCCAACTTCTGAACGCGACCGGCAGCGAGGATTGCGGCCTGATCGCAGACCAGTTCAATCTCTTGCAGCTGGTGGCTGTTCAGAAAGATGGTCGTCCCTTCCTGCTGAAGTTCCTTGAGCAGCTTCCGAACGTCGGCGCGGCCCACCGGATCGACCCCGTCGGTCGGCTCGTCCAAGATCAACAGTTCCGGATTGTGCAACAGCGCCTGGGCGATGCCGAGCCGCTGCTGCATTCCTTTCGAGTATTTATGAACCGGCGTCTGTCCCCATTTCGATAGGCCGACGCGTTCTAACAGTTCTGGTCGCTTGTGCAGTACTTCCCGCCGGCTCAATCCGCTCAGGCCGCCGTAGTAAACCATCGCGGCGTTGCCGGTCAGGTGGCGCGGAAAGCGATGGTGCTCTGGCAGGTAGCCGACCTTCATGCGTCCCATACGATCACCCAAAGGGCGACCCAACAGGTTGCCGCTGCCTGAGGATCGCTTCACCAGCCCGAGCATTACCTTGATGAGCGTGGTCTTGCCGGCTCCATTGGGGCCGAGCAATCCGAAGATGCAGCCACGCGGAACTTCGAGCGTTACCCCGCGCAGCGCGTTGACCTGTTTGCGGGCGAAAAGACCTTCACGATACGTCTTGTGAAGATCGTGCACTTCGATGATGGAGTCAGACATGGGGCGCCGTGCAGACCGGAAGTCGGCCTGTCAGATGGAAACGAAAGACATCGATGGTAACCGCTTTACAGGGGTATACCAATTCGATTTCACATTAGCTTCACGGCATGTGCGTGAATTCACATAGTTTCTCAGAAATAACTCCGCGCCGAAATGGCACGCTACTTGCAATCATCGGATTCGGCAAATTGTGGTAACGCTTCCCAGTCAGTGGATCGAGGAATCCCCTCGATCCGCTGGCCGAGAAGTTGGAACGGAATATGAGGTAGAAGCAATGACTTTGTGGATCATCCTTTTGATTGTCGTTATGTTGGTCGCCCTGAGTGGGGCAAGTTATGGCTACGCGTCGCGGCCAGCGGATGGCCCCTACCCTGCTTACACGGCACCCCTTGGCGGTCTGGCCAGCCTACTGCTGATTGGCCTGATCGTGCTGCTGGTGCTGGGCATGATGAATGGATTTGAAGGTTTCACCGTCGATCTGCCAAGGATCACGGTCGACAACTAACCTGGAAAACAACCGCCCACCACTCCCGGTGTGCGATAACGATAAGAGGCTTTGGATCAAGCAACCAACTTGATTCACCTCATGAAAAAGGCCTGTCCAAGTATCTCTTGGGCAGGCCTTTTTCGTTGCAATCATCAACGCGGGACTATTGGTCTGACATCGACCAAATGTGTCGGCGTTCGCTCACCACCACGATGGCTACCTCACTTGCGAGGCGGCCGGTCGACCGGCGATGGTCCAGTTGGCGGCTTCTTTGCCGGGTGGGCCCAACCACTGCTCGATCACTTTCAGCGGCGGCACCACTTCCAGGTCGTCCCAATCTTGATCAGTACTGACGGTCCATGCACTGGCTTCGTCATCGAGTAGCTGCCAGGCTTCACTGTAAGTTCGCATCTGATCACTACTCAGCTTCCACGAAAGGGGCGGATCGCTGTCCCCTCGATACGGAATCGATACGACCTTGAACTGAATCGGATACAGGGCTGGCCCCTTACCGCGCTGCGAGCCAAACGTTTCGTGGTGATCCGCATGATCCCCTGGCATAGCTCCCGTGTGCTGGCTGCTGGTTGGCGTGGTCAGGGGGGCTTCGCTGAAGCGCGACATACGCTGCCATGCACTACGCTGGGCCTGCATGCTGATGCTCGAGTTGCTGGCGAACTCGGGTGGGTCCTGATCGCGCGGTCCACGACGATCTCCCCTGCGTGACATCTGGCGGATGACCCACATCACTTCTTGCTCGGTCAGCGTTCGATCTTGAAGCAAACCGACTTCCAACCGGCCACGCTCGGCCTGCGATGCACCACGGACGTTACTGAGCCCCAACAAGGGACCAATGGTCGCGTAGCTCAACGCTTCGACTTGCCCGCCTGATCCCTCTATTTCAGGATGACCGGCACTGGTGCCGTAGTTGTCGATGTTGATCAGCAGAATACGATCGAACGGTCGTTGGCTCGGCGGAAGCGTGCTGAACCGATCGATCAACTGGCTGACCGACTCCAGCGCCGTCATGATCCCGTCGTTGTCGGCGTAGGCACCGTCGCCGATTCGCACCGGCGGCATGACTTGTTTCCCTCCTTCACCATGCACCGGCCGACTGATCGGGGTGACGTAAGGAAACGAAGCCGACAGGCGAACGGCCGTCGCGACGTTCATATCCAGATCGTTCTGACGCAGATCGAACGCGCACGTATGCGTGTTGCAGACCATGCCATGCGAATGCGTTTCCTGTGAATCGTCTCGAATGGAGGTCGATGCCAACAGCACGCGTCGGCCTGACTTCACGTCGGTCGCGTTGAACACCATCACCGGCATTTGACCACTCTGGGCCTGGATGCCCCAATCGCTCAAGCTGGGTGAACCTCGTTCGCCAGAGCGGAGCGTGAAATCCCAGAAACGTTCGATGGCCGTGCCGCGATCGTACGGAGTCAGTGGCAACAGATCATGAAACGTGGCCGCGAAGAAGATCGGCTCCAAGCACGAAAGCTTGGCTCGCTCGCGTACTTCTTCCATCGTGACCTCGATCTGAGGCGAACTGATCGCGTCCATGTAATACATCGAACCGACGCTTCCGCCGGAGACCGAACTGATCATCCCCAGCGATTGTCGAAACGTATCGGGCCAGCGTTCGTCCAAACGCGTCAACACTTCCGCCGACCAGGCCGCCGCGTGGATGCCACCCCCAGGCGCCGTCACGACAATCAGCGTCCGCTGGTCATGCTGCCGCGGATCGTTCGATCGGCTGGCAGGAATTTTCTTCGCCTCGATCGCTTCGACCAGCGTCGGGCTCTGCCAGCGAGCCATTTCGACTTGAAACTCGTAGTCGCGCGACAAAAACAAAGCCAGCGCAAACGCAGACGCGGCCAGCAACGTCGAAACGCGAAAACGATCCAACCAGAACGCCATACCGGAAGCAAACGTCGAAAGGATGGCAACGACCAATGCGAAGTGCCCCAGCGTCGGAATCACCTTGGCCAGGTTGCTGCCGGGAAATATGACGTGATCGAAAATCCCCAGCGCGAAGGTCATCACCAACAGCAGGAGCAGCAAGAGAGCCAACTCCAGGTGACCGGCCAGCGGACGTTCGACTCCGTTAGGATCTTTGATCGAGTAGCCTGGCCCGCGAACCATCCCAATGCGGGCCAGCATCACGGCGATCCCCTTGGGCAGATTGGCGACCTCGTTCGGATCGTTCAATAGGTTGTCTTGCTGGTGAAGCAAACACTCGAATGGGAAGATCCCTCTCAGCGGCACGACGCCAGGGAGGATGTACTTCCGAAGAAAGCTCAACAGCAACAGTACCACCGTCGCGATGAGCCCTCCGACAATGAATCCGCTGTAGAGTTCTTCGGCGGTGATCACCGCCGTGTTCACCCGCAGGTTCAAGTCGGCCACCATCGTCAGCGCCGGCATGGGCAGAAAGATCCACAGCAGCCACAGCCAGCCTGGCCACCCTGCCCCGCGGCGGCGCGATGCTTCCATCAGGTCGTTCAGTTCGCGCGGCTCGCGCTCGGAAGGTTCGCCGGAGATTTGATTCCACCACGTGAAACGCTCGGGCCCGTGCGCCAGCGCGATGCGGACCTGCAGGATGAGCAGTGCCGTCGTCACGTACCAGGCAAACGAGGCTAAGATAGCCTGCGAGAAGTTGTCGATCAGCAGGCCGTTTTCCATGAGCAGTGGCAGCGCAAACCGCGACACCGGAACGATCATCAGCAACAAGATCAACGCCCCAATCGAAAAGCGGCAACCGCTCGAGATATTGAAAAAGTCGGCTAGCTGCTGCCGCAACGAATCGTTCCGCTGTTGGGACATCCTTCTTACTCCCCTTCCGTGAATTTTCAATAAGCCCCCCTGCCCTGCCGCATGCGCGCAGCTCAGGCGGAGAGATCTATTGCCCTTCCTTCCTTATCGGCAATTTGGCGAAAGATTGACGATTTTGCGTGTGCCCCCAGTCAGAGATTTTGGAGAATTTATGCACCTGACCGGCCCTCGTTTCCGCTAGCAACGCCGGCAGCTGCTGGTAAGTAGAACTAGCAGCCAATCGATTTCGGTGGCTGAACAATGCCGATCCGTTTTCCCACATACCGCGATTGTGTTAGAGAAACGGAAGATATCGCGAACCCATTTCACCCAAGGACCGAATCATGCAAGTCAAAAGAATCGTCGCCAACACCCAAACGCCTGAGCCTGACAAAGCGAAAGCATTTTACGGCGATCTATTAGGATTGGATCTATTGATGGATATGGGCTTCATCCAGACGTACGGCTCGGCGGAAAAGATGACCGTTCAGATCAGTTTCGCCCAGGAAGGTGGCGGTGGAACAGCCGTTCCCGATCTTTCGATTGAAGTGGGTGACCTGGACGAGGCGATCGCGAAATTCGAGGAAGCGCAGATCCCTTTCGAATACGGACCGGTGACTGAACCATGGGGTGTGCGCCGATTCTACGTTCGCGATCCTTTCGGAAAGCTCGTGAACATCTTGCAGCACGGTTGAGCGTTCGCGGACTTACTGATTCCAGACAGCCTTCTGCATGTCGAACCAACTTTGCGCAGCTGCCAACAACCTCCTTCAAAGTCGAAGCGATCTCTGCCCAAGGGGGAGACGCGAAGCACCCCATGGGCCTTAGACAAATCGATGACGGTATCTCATAACGGGAGGTCGCAATGGACACAACAAGTGTGATTTCGCGCGACGTAAGTCAAGGTTAGCAAATTGATTGAGTCGTTTTAGCCGAGAAACTTAACTTTCGGCCTTCCCCCGTAAATCGCGCTTGCCATGAGCGAGCCTGGATGAAAAAATAGATCTATGGCAGCAGGCCAAGCCTGATGTGCCACTCCCGCCTTTCACCTCCCCGCCTACAACTTAACCCTTCGTTTCTCTCATTCGCCCCCGATAGCGAAACAGAGCAAGCGATGTAAAGCGATTCAGTCGCATGATTTCGACAGCAGTCTCGAAACGTGATGCCCACTTGGTAAGTTTTTCACCTTGCGTAAAATCGCATGAAGCCAGGACTGTTGCCAGCCATCCCACCTTCCCCAACATGGCAGCAAACCATCAATCAGGAAGCCTCGATGTACGTTCGCATATTACTTGGAATTTCGCTTAGTCTGACTCTTTCGAGTCTCGTCAACGCCGACAAGCTCATCGACTTTCGTCGCGATGTGCAGCCGGTGTTGGAGGTTCGCTGCCTGGAGTGCCACGGTCCGGACAAGGCGAAGAACGATTTTCGAGTCGACGATCCCGAAATGATGAGCTACTACGTCGAGCCAGGCGACCTGGAGTCAAGCACCCTTTGGAGCGACTATCTCATCACCGACGATCCCGAACTGAAGATGCCTCCGGCCAACTCAACCCATCACGAAGGGATGACCGCCGCGGAGCTTGCCACCATCAAACTGTGGATTGAGGAAGGGGCCGAGCACGACTGGTCGGTCCCCGATACCAAAACCGAAACGGAAGTCGTCGAAGCCGCCACGCCTGTTTCCGAGCTTAGCATGCCGTACAAAGTGTGGCTCTTCCAAGGGCTGTTCCATCCGGCGATGACGCACTTGCCGGTCGGTCTGCTGTCGATCTCGCTCGTCTTTCTCGTGCTGTCGAAGTTCGCCGGCTCGTCCTTCGAGTCGGCTGCATTTCATTGCCTGTGGGTCGGTGCCTTGGGTGCCTGCGTGGCCTGCGTGTCAGGCTGGTCGTATGCGACTCACGAAGGGTACGGCATGAGCTTTTCCTTTGCGAGCGACATCGACCGTCACCGCTGGCTGGGGGTCATCCTGGCGATCGGATCGCTGGCCCTCATCCCCGTCGCCTATAAAGCCGTGAAAAGCGAAGAGGGGAGTGGCAAGATGAAGCTGGGCTGGTTCCTGGGTGCCCTGTTGGTCGCCATGTGCGTTTCGATCGTCGGCTTCCAAGGGGGTGAACTCGTCTACGGCGAAGGTCACTACGAAAAGGAATTCGACCATCTCTTCCTCACCGACAACACCCCGGCAGCAACCGATGCCAAAGCCGTGGAAGTCGAAGAGGTCGTGGAAACCGAATCGTCCGAGTAACCTTTCCTCCGCTTACTCAAAATCTCCAGCATCGACTAACCTACCGGAGAGCCCCAACATCCGCCGCAGCGTCAGATAGAGTACGATCTTGAATCGCGTGCTCCAACTAACTTCGCTTGACTCCGGCCCCACTTGAGCGACAACCTCGTCGTAGTCCGCCGCGAACTGCTGCGTTTCTTCTTCGTCCAGTTGCAAGACACACCCGGCGAACAGCTCGATCAGCGGATCCGTTTCGCTGGTCTCTTCCGATTCGAGTACTTCCACGCTCTCGGTTTCCTCCTCAACGGCGACCACTTCCACCGACTGCGACTGGAGGGTCTGTGTCGCGGTAACACGCGTCGAACTTGTGCTCGTGACCGGGTTGGTCGGCAGCGGGTTGTTGCCGGTGCCTGGCACGTTGGTCGGAATCGTAGGAATCGTCGGCGTCGTGGGGACGGTATCGGCCTGGGGCACGTACTCAGGCGGAGTCGTCGTATACCGCGATGGGGTCGTCGTGTACGCTGCCGGCGTGGTCGTGTACTGCGACGGAGTCGTTGTGTAACGAGGATCTTGCGTCGTGAAATCCTGCGCCGAAGCGATCGACGAAACTAGGAGCAAAACCAAGCTGCAGGCGAAGCGATTCATCGCACAGGTCTCCTCGGTGATTCGAGATTCGATCAGAGAAGCTAACGTCAACATAACGGGCTGACGCTGCTTCGTCGAATCGATAGTACAAATCGCGTGCGGAAACTCGGCGCAATACTTACCGGCAGCTTCCTTTCCCTTATCAACTAAGCACCTGCTTGAGCGTCTTCATCGTTTCCAATTGACGCTGCTCGACGAATGCTTTGGCCTTGGCGGCCTTCGCTTTTGCTTTCTCGGGATTCTGGGCGATGTCGAGCACGGTCGCAGCGATCCGCTGTTGGTCTTCGGCCGAGTCATGATCGAACAGCCACTCGCCCAGGCCGATGTCTTCCCACATGAAGCCCTTGGTCGTCTGCTCTTCCCAGCGGCACACGACCGCCGGAACGCCGTGGCCGATGCACATGATCGGCGAATGCATCTCGTTGCCGAACAGGCCTGCACTGCGAACGTAAACGCTGACCGCCTCGCCGGTGAGCCAATAGTCAGGCCGCCACGCCACGCGCTTCCGCACATCGGCCGGCAGCTTGTCGACGATCATCTCCTTGCCGACCGCCATCTGCGTACGATCCTCGGGACAGACCAGCACCTTCAGGTCGGTGTTGTTCACCACCTCGATAATCGCTTCCCGCAGCGGAGCGTGATCGTGCTCCTTCAACGCTTCGTTGCGAGCATGTTTCTGCGCATCGAACGCCCTCCCCTCTTTGATCGTCCAATAAGGCGTATAACGCAGCCGCGGAATGCAGCACAGAAATTTGCCCGTTTCGAGACCGTGCTTCGACAGGAACGCTTCCGCGAGATCGGCATCGCGCAGGTCACAGGCAAACGCGCCGTCCGGCCCGAACTCCATCACCGGCGACTTGGCACCCAGGCTCTTGGCCAGCTCCAACGATTTACTATCGCGGAAGTAAACGAAGCTCGCGTTGCTGAGCACGTCGACCGCTCGCTGCAGGGCATCGTCGCTTTCAGCCGAAGTCGACGAAGACTTCTTCCGCGGGAAGGTGATCCCGTAAATGCCGTAGGGCTTGCCGGTCTTTTCGTGCCACTGAATCAAATCGTTCTGAGCGACGATCGACGCCCCCGATCCGTGCAGCAGAAAGTCGCACTCCTCGAATGCCTGGGCGAGTTCAGGGCTCCCCTTCTTGGCGATCTTCAAGCCGGGGAACTCGCGCAGCAGCAGTTGGTCGACGCCGTTGTCGACGCTCGACGGCCATAGCGTGACCTCCGCTTCCGGCAGATGCTGCTTCAAAATCCGCAGCACGCCCGGCGTGTGGGCGATGTCGCCGATGTTGACCGTCTGCCACGACGATCGCAACAAAATCCGCGGCGGACGCTTCCCTTCCTCCCCCAAGCTGGAGCGAAGTGCAAGACCGAGAGCCGCGAAACCAGAAGCGTGAAGAAACGTACGTCGTTGCATGGAGCAAGATGCCTATGTGGGTAGGAGTTCAATCATCAAAGGTGGGCGGCGCGTGGCCGAGCGTTTGATTATAGCTACTGGCCATTGACGCTGCACACTTACCCATCCGCGCAGCACGCTCCGGTCCCCACTTCGTGCGAGGGGAGCGCATTCCGGTCCCCTCGCCCCTGAGGGGAGAGGGTTAGGGTGAGGGGTTATCCCCGCCGGCATGAAAGCACACACGCAAACGAAGTCCCCATCGATTTAGGAACGTCATCCGGCGATGCTGGGCAAAGGGCGCACATGAAACCCTCACACTGGCCCTCTCCCTGCGAGGGAGAGGGGACAGGTTTTTTTTAGGGAGGCCCGCGTTGGTGCGCGTCATCCACCCCGGGTGACACGTCCAAGTCCGCTTGGGCGTGTCTTTCGAGTGCATGACTGACTGGCCCATGCGATCGCCGCGCAGCAGGCTCCTTCGCATGCCCGCGGGAACGTGAACAGGACATCGACTGCTTGAGCAGCTTCTTCAGCCGCTTCACTTCGCTCCCTTGCCGGTCGAGCACTTTCAGGTGAAACGAAACCCACGCCAACGCGCGGTCCAGTTCGCCGGCCAGCGGCACGCGGAGCCCGTCGATGATCTGGGCGGCTCTACCGTCCGGCGCAGGGCGTTTCGGACGCCCGGGCCTCGGCGGGCAGGTCTTCGCCGGCGTGGAACGAGGCTGCGGCGGTACATCGTGAGAAGGTTCGACACTGGCTCGCTCTTCCCTGCGATACGGATCCTCCGTCGAACGCTCGACGGCAATCACCAGCTGACCGACGACGTCCTCGGGTACCTGCACCAACGTCCCACAGGCCGAGCAAAGAAAGGTCTTCCCAGCGCGCACCACAACCTGCGGAGCGCGCTGGGTCGAGCGCGATCTGCTTTCTGTAGGTTGCTGGTGGACTGCTGACATGACGATACTCGCTACGGTGGTGAGGTACTGGGCAGAAAACTGTGACGCACCGAGAAAAAGAATGTGTTGGGGAAGAGTTCCCGTGAGATGACTTATGTATACCAGCCTGGGGTGGGCGGAAGATAGTGCGCGCTGGATTTTGTTGGTTGGGGCAAAATATCGGGTCGCATGCCAGCTATGGCGACCCTTTGCCAAGGAATATCATGAAGTCGGAAACCAGGCATCGGACCTGGCGAAACGAGCACAGCACATGACGACTTGGTAACCATGCCCAAACCCGAACAACATCGCCACGATCGCATTGGCTGGCTTCGTGCGGCCGTTTTGGGAGCCAATGATGGCATCCTTTCCGTTGGCAGCATTCTTGTCGGTGTTGCCTCGGCGCAGTCGGATCATCCCTCGGTGCTGCTGGCCGGTGTCGCAGGACTGACAGCCGGGGCCTTGTCGATGGCTGCTGGCGAGTTCGTCTCGGTCAGTTCGCAGTCCGACACAGAAGCAGCCGATAGGGCACGCGAGACCGCCGAACATCAGGAAGACCCTGAAGGGGAACTCCAGGAACTGACCAACATCTACATCGACCGAGGCCTCAGCCCCGAGTTGGCCCACCAGGTCGCCCTGCAGTTGACCGAGCATGATGCCCTGGGAACGCATCTACGCGACGAACTCGGCATGTCGGAAACTCACGCTGCCCGGCCGCTGCAAGCGGCGTTCTCATCGGCCGCGGCCTTTGGCATCGGGGGCACCTTCCCTGTCGTAGCCACGCTCTTCTCGCCGGCGTCGTGGATTGCCTGGATCGTCGCGTGTACCACGATCGCCGGCCTGGCCATTCTCGGAAGCCTGTCAGCCTGGGCCGGAGGTTCACCGATCTGGAAAGGCACCGCCCGGGTTACGTTCTGGGGCATCGTGGCGATGGTGGTGACTTCGCTGGTGGGCAAGTTGTTTGGGGTCGCGGTTTCGTGATGGGTGTGATGAGGAAATACAATGGCACGGCGTTCATTATCACATTTAAAGGAAAGACCGCCAGTCGCTGCAAGAGATCGTGTTCAAAGCAACACGAGTTGTTAGCGCGGGCAGAATCTACCTCCAAGTAACACAAGATATCCATGCCGAGGTCGTTCGATTCGGCGAGCAAACGTGCTTTCGATCGCTCTAGAAGCATCAGCAGGCTTTCCACGCACACATGAAGCCCAACCGGGTCGTCGGTCTCCATGTCGTAGAAACAGATCGAGTCCTTGTGCAGGCGACTATCTTTCGGGTGTTTGCTGATGGGCTCGCCCTTGCGGATCGTCCTGTCAGGTGCGGTGCCCATCAATGCCGTCAGTTCTTCGACATTCAAAGTGCTTGAATAGACACGCAGCGCGGCTTTGTGATTCGCACTCATGATGTTTGTGCCGATGATGTGAACTGTTACCAAAAAACCAGTCTGGGCTGGGCGGCTCTGATGGTCAGTGGCACACGGAGAGTCTAGCTGGTTACAAACGCAACCCTGTCGGTACTTCTATCGCAGTTAAGAATTCACTTGAAACAATCACCACTTCATTCTTCAAAGAGTTTTTCTTCGTCTGAAATTACTTGCTTTTCATACACTTTTCTTCTCGAATCAAGCTCGCAAAAGACCATTTCTTTCGCGTTTACGACTACCAATTTCTCGCGATCCAAGTCCTTAATCACGATCACTCCATCCCGATGAGATTGGTAGGTTGCGTTATCAAATGTAAGAACTCTCCCCTCCTTCAATTCAATTTTCGTTATTGATGGGTTCCGCCATAGCTCAGGATAGTTACGCTGATAGAAACTAATGAAGCAATCAGCTAAAAACAAAAACACGGCTGCAATGGCAAAGATCGCGGCACACTGATACACTCGTGTACTTCTCGCATATCCTATTTTAAAATTTTCATAACTCCACAAATACCAACCAGGAGCAACTTGTTTGTATAGATGTTTCACCCAGAGCAACACGCAGTAAGTTGCGAACGCCATACCCAAAACAGCAAAAAGCACGAGAGTGCCTTGCATAATCGTAACTCTAACCGAGCGTTCATATTGAAGCTCCATTGGCATCATGTTTGATCGTGCTTCTGTAATTTCCGCATAATAGCCAAGCCCGAAGGCAACGGCTACGACACATCCGATTACCAAAGCACTGTCAACAAGGCGTTCAGTCAACTTGGATATTGTTCTGGGCTGCTCTTCACTCACGGCTCTCGACCTCACGCTGCAAGCTAATCAAGTTACCTCAGCTGTTAGCAACGAGGATGTTGCAAGACAAATGAGTCACTTAGAATATTTAGGACTATCGTAACCCGCAACGATCTAGTTTGCATAAAGGTTTTTAACCGAATCTGAATACCGAAAATACTTTTCGTGAACTACTCTGGTATCAGATCGCCCAAAATTCTGTGTGAAGCCAAAAAAAGCCCCGAGCAAACACTCGAGGCTTTCCCATTTCATCCCATTGAAACCAAACCCTTACTCAGGCAACCGCCCCGGCTCAATCTCCGGAAACTCGCCGGTACAAGCCTTCATGAAATTCACCAAATCCTGCTTGTCCTGCTCTGTCAGGTTCAGCTTCTTCATCTTGTCCGATAGGTGCGGATTCGGGTGGCCTCCTTTGGCGTACCACTCGACCACTTCTTCCAGGGTCTTTTGGCTGCCGTCGTGCATGTAGGGGGCGGTTTGGGTGATGTTGCGGATGGTGGGCGTTTTGAAGGCGCCTTTGTCCTTGTCCTGCTTGGTCACTTCGTAGCGGCCCAGGTCAGGCGTTTCCTTATCCATGCCGACGCCCAGGTTGTGGTACAGTTCGTCGGTGAAGTTGGCTCCGGCGTGACAGGCCGTGCAGTTCCCCTTTTCGCTGAAGAAGATCTCGCGGCCGCGACGGGCACTCTCGGACATGCCGGCGGCGTTCTTCTTCGCCTCGGCGTACTTGGCGTACAGCTCCGGGTCGTCTTCTTCGAGGAACTCCAGTTCATCGGCGGGCAGCTGCTTCTCGAAGCTGCGGACCACTTCGTAGTAGTCGTAGGGAGCAGGGCCGGTGACGATCGTGCGTTCGAAGGTGGCGATGGCCTTGCCGACGTTGTCGATGTTCACGCCGTCGTCGAAGATTTTTTCGAACTGAGCTTTGTAGCCGGGGATCTCTTTCAAGGTCTTGACCGCGACGTCGTGCGTGTTGGCCATTTCGATCGGGTTGGCGATCGGGCCGACTGCTTGTTCTTCCAGGGTCGCGGCGCGGCCATCCCAGAACTGGGCACCACTCAAGATGCGATTGAACGAAACGGGAGAGTTACGTCCCCCTTGCTGGCCGTCGACGCCGATGCCGAACTGCGAATTAAACGCCCAGCCGTAATCGGGATGGTGGCAGCTGGCGCAGCTGATGGTGCTGTCGGATGAAAGACGTGGGTCGAAGTAAAGCTGACGCCCGAGTTCGATCTTGGCCCGGGTCATCGGGTTTTCGTCGAGGCCGGTGATCTGCCCCGAGGCGGCGTTCAGGCCGTACGGAAGTTCGACCTTCAGCACTTCATGGTTCTTGGGATTGGCCAGCCACTGGTTGATTTCTTTCAGCTTGAGTGGGCCTTCGCCGGGGATGCCGGCCGTCAGGGAGGGATCGCCCAGGGTGACCGTTTCCGATTTTTCCGCGGCCAGCAAGCTGCCAGCCAGGGTAAGCGAAGCGGCGGCGATCGCCACGACAAAGCGCGTCGATTTCATGGTGTTCTCTCTCCAATGGTGTTAGGCCGTCGCCAAGAGGGCTTGGTGACTTTGCTGGGTGGGTTTCCTGGCGAGGACGGCACGCCCCGCTGAGATTCTGGGCGGGGCACTAAGTAGGTGGGTGGGTTGTTGTTGGGTGCCAGCGTGTGGGAGGCTGGCAATACCTACGTCTATTATGGCAGAACGAATGCGAAACGGGAAATCGGTTCCGTGATTTCCGGCGAATTCGGTGCGGTCAGCCACAAATATCTTGTCCCATCTCCCTCGCAGGGAGATGGTTTTGTGAGCGTGGTGTGAAGCGAAATGGCCAGGCAAGTGTTCGGTATCGACTGGAACTTGGATTGCCTGGGCGCTATAAGCCTGTGTGAGGCCCCCTCACCCTAGCCCTCTCCCCCGCAGACGGGGGCGAGGGGACAAGATTATCCCGGTGATGCATCCAGTGATGCACAATTAAAAAAAGGCCCCGAGTTATGTTCGGAGCCTTTTGGCGAGTGAACGCGACTGGAGCGTTTTAGCTGGAGTATTCGGCTTCGAAGAATTCCTTGGAAGCTTCTGGCGAGGCCTTGATGCTGCGGGCGCCTTCTTTCCAGTTGGCTGGGCAGACTTCGCCGTTGGCTTCGAAGAACTGCAGCGCCTGAACCATGCGGAGGGCTTCCTCAACGCTACGACCCAATGGCAGATCGTTGACCACCTGGTGACGTACGGTGCCTTCCTTGTCGATCAGGAACAAGCCACGCAGAGCGATCCCGCCAGGAAGCAGGACGTCGTAGTTCTTGGCGATGGTCTTGTCGAGGTCAGCGACCAGCGGGTACTTGATATCGCCGATGCCGCCTTGGCTGCGTGGCGTTTGACGCCATGCCAGGTGCGAGAAGTGACTATCGATCGAGCAGCCCAGAACCTGAACGTTCAGCTGCTTGAAGCTTTCGATCGCCTCCGAGAAGGCGATGATTTCGGTTGGGCAAACGAAGGTGAAGTCGAGCGGGTAGAAGAACAGCAGGACGTACTTGCCGCGGTAGTCCGACAGACTGATCTTCTTAAACGAGCCATCTTCCATCACTGCTTCGGCGGAAAAATCCGGAGCTGGCTGTTGAACTAAAACACTCATCAAACTCTCCCTGGTGTTGGGGTACTGCAGAAATTATGGTAGCTGGAGAACCGGATTTGATCGGGACCATCGTCCATGGTGCCAATTTCCGCACCACCTCGCAAGGGGCGGATGGTGATCGGTTCACGCACGTCACGGTGTGGGAGATAAAGCCGACTGCCGAGAAACTTTCCGCAGAGACTTCAGGTGACTTGGAAATTATTATTCACACTTATAAACAATAGGCAATAGCCATGAATAAATTATTTTCCATAGGCATTTTAATTGCCTGTATTGCAGCACTAACGGGCTGTCAGTCGGCAGAACGTCCATTGGAAGGTACCTGGCACGGCATCATCCAGATATCGGGGCCGGTCAATCATGCTTCGGTCGCACCGAAAGTAGCCGGCGATCGAGACGCCGCAAACGAGTCTCCGCACACGGATGTTGCCCAGCTGACGATGCAGTTCGTCGGCGAAAACGAGCTGCGGATTCAAACCGAGCCGATCGAAGCCCAAACCATTCTGCCACCGGCCGAGAAGCAGCTGACCTATGAAATCGCGGAAGCCTTGCCCGATCTGATACAGCTCAAGCTGCAAGACGAAGACCGCGTGCGGACGCTCCAGCTGCGGTTCTCGGACGACGAAACGATGACCGTCAGCGAAATGGGGAGCGACGTGCGTCTGTTGCCGGTGAAGATGAAACGAGTTGACGAACTTTAGCAGGTAACTACTCGGCTGAGTATTCGCGCGGACCGTAGACACGTTCGCGATACAAAACCAGCCCGTGCGCGGCGTGGTACAGCGCACCACATTCGAGCGAAACCTGCTGGGTGCGTTCGAAGACTTCGCACTGGTACGAAGCCGCCCGGCGGACCCACTCTTCTTTCAGCTGCTCGTCGTCGAGCGCCAGCGAAAGGAACTCGAGCGTGTGCCCCGTGGTGCCCAGGTTTTCGGCCAGGTCCGGCGAGCTGCCGGGACGCTGGAAGTAGTTGACGCTCAGCGCGCCGTTGGGGTTTTGATATTGCCGAGCGGCGGTGATGCTTTCCTGAATCAGCTGTTCGGCGTCGGCCCATACCCCTTCGATGGGCAGGCCCGCTTTCTTGCGGCGATTAAGGGCCATCGTCAGGCCGATCAAGCGATGCGTTCCCCCACAGGCACCGTTGGCCAGGCCTTGTTCGATTTCGATCTGAGCAAGATCCGCGATGCTCCACTTTTTGCCAGAGATGTCAGTCCAGCTGTGGTCGGTGGGGAAATACTTGGTCAGACCGATCAAGGTCCAACTGAATTCGCGGAGGTGATTGCGCGACGTGTCGAGCTGAACCTGCTGCACGAAGTTGGTCATCGTGAAGGTGTCAGGCCCGACCACGAAGGTCGCGTCCGGTGGGACGTCGCACTGCGAAAGAATAGCCAGCCACTGATCGTAGTGCCCCTGCCCTGCTCTGGTGCCAGGCTCGGTGACGGCCCGCATGCCGAAGTTGTCTTTGCCTTCTTCTTTCGACTGGAGCTTGAAGCCGCGCTCGATCGTCCAACCATTCATCCGGCCCCCTTCGGCCAGGTAGTCGATCACCGGAATCGGCTGGCCTTCGTGCATCACCGGAAAGGCCCGACCGTAGGCCAGGCTGCCGTGCAGGATCTGCCAGGCGGCGTGATCCTGGGTGTTCAGGTGGCGATGCTTCAGCGTGAAGTCGAGGACCTGGTCGATCCGCTCGCGGAGCTTCTCTGGCTCAATCTTCTCGTCCGCGGAAATCGGCAACGCATTTTGCGAGATCTCTGGCGGCATGGGCCGGCAACTGGCAAGCGAGAGAACGAGAAGAAGTCCCAAAAAACGCTGACAAACTGGTGGCATAGAATCGACTTGGGAAATGCTAGGCAGGAAATATCGAATAACAATCATAGATGGGCCAAACTCTCTAATTTAACTCAGAACCAGCCCTATCCAACGGGGATTCACGCGATTTGAGTAACTTCTGAGTTAGGTTTTCAAAAGAAATAGCCCCCCGCCAGCGAAGCCCTATAATTATGCGTTGGTCCGATGTTTGCTTGATAAGGTTTTGGCAGTTTTTCCACTGCCAAAATTGCAGGCATTTCGCCTCGATCCCTTTGAAAAACAGTCCATTTTTGGAGTGATAAACCGTGATCTTCGACTTCCGTTACCTGCTGTTTATTGCCCCGGCGATCATCTTAGGCATGCTCGCTCAGTTGTGGTTGCGGTCCGCCTATGCCAAAGCCATGAAGCAAGCCGCACCCCTTTCCGGAGCGGCCGCGGCACGTCATATCCTGGATGCGGCCGGTCTGCAGAACGTGGCGATCGAGCGGGTTGCTGGACACTTGTCCGACCATTACGATCCGCGTGCGAAGGTCCTTCGCCTGAGCCCTGAGGTTTATGGCGAGCGAACCGCCGCGTCGGTAGGTATTGCGGCTCACGAAGCAGGCCACGCCATTCAGGATGCGCGCAATTACGCCCCGCTGATCATCCGCAACATGGCCGTCCCGGCGGCTCAATTCGGTGGGAATTTCAGCTTCATCCTGCTGTTTATCGGTTTGCTCATTTCGAGTTCGATTCCAGCACTCGGTCAAGGGATGATCTGGGGAGGCATCGCGCTGTTCAGCTGCGTGGTCTTCTTCCAGCTGATTAACTTGCCGGTCGAGTTCGACGCCAGTAGCCGTGCTCGTGGGATTCTGATCGATATGAACATCGTTCCCCGCGACGAAATGCCCGCGGTGCGCGGCGTGCTGAATGCCGCTGCCCTGACCTATGTGGCGGGAACACTGCAGTCAGTGATGACCTTGATGTACTACTTGATGCTGGCCTCGGCCCGCCGCGACTAAGGCGAACTAAGTCAAGTTTAAAGGGGGACGCTTAACGGTGATCCCCCTTCTCTTTCCAGACCCCGCGCCTTGAGTGGCACCGCCGCTTGATCCACACTGGGGGGATGCCGGACGCGAACTACAACTCGGGAGATCCACCACCTTTGTGGTTGTATGTGGGTGGATTTATCTTGTTCATCGTGCTCATCTTTGCCCTGCGCAGCTGCTAATTGGTACGTTGCCGCAGAACAGGGAAATAAACCTCCCGATAAAAGCGAATCCACCCAAGGCCTGAGAGGCTGACCCTTAAGAGGAAGCAGTTGAGTTGGGCGATCTTCTTGGCGATCGATGAAGTCCCTCAATAATTCGCGGCCGTTTAGTCGACCAAACGTACTGAAATGCGGTAAACTTAGGCAACGGATCACTAACCTGAACCCCCTAGCTGCCTGCAAGGCCTCGCGATGAATTTGCCTATATCCGTGCTTCGCCACTGGACGTTCAGCCTCGGTCTCGTTGCCCTGATGTTCTTCTCACAAGGGGCCAGCGCGGACGATCGCCGCTATGAGTCGCCGGAGATCCGTGAAGCGGTTCTGCACCTGCAAGCCAACGGAGCGCGTATCCACTTCAACATCCCGCGCGATGGCGTGCGCGGTCCGATCGTCGATACCTCGCGTCCGATCCCGTACACGGTCAATCTATTCGCGATGAAAGCCACGCAGGAGAACCTGGACGCGCTGTTGGTGCTGCCCCAGGTTGAGCGATTGTACCTGGCCAGCGAGTTCGAGCGGAGTGAGAAGACGTGGAAGACCCTCTCGCAGTTCGGTGAACTCGAACACCTGTACATCATGGACAACCTCAAGAACGAGGATATGCAGTACATCGCCGAGTTCTCGAATCTCGAGTCGCTGGAAGTTCGCATCGGAGAGGTCGATGCCGATTACCTGTGGTACCTCGAAGCGTTGGTCAATCTGCAGCGGCTCTCGATCCATGTCGATGGAGAGGATGAAACCTCGTTCAAAGCGCTACCCAACATGCCGCATCTCTCGCAGTTGGTGCTGAACCTGCGGGGCGAGAAAGAAGTCGAACTGGACGGGATCGAGAATCTGACCGCACTGAAAACCTTGAACATCAACGCTCGGGCGATCAAGGGGAAAGAGTTGCAAGGGATCGCCGGTCTTCCGCACCTGGAAATGCTGACGATCTCGAACGTCACGTTCGACGCCGGCGAACTGGAAATGTTTCGCCAGATGAAGGGCCTGAAGTCCTTGAACCTGACCAACAGCAATTTAGCCGACGACGATCTTTCGCCGTTTGCCGAACTGGAGAAGCTCGAACGTCTACAGATTTACAATACGAAGATCACCGACGATTCGCTGGCCGCGCTTTCCGATCTGCCGGAACTTAACTATCTGTACATTCGCGGAGCGGAAATCACCGACGAGGGACTGAAACACATCGCCAAAATCCCCAAGCTGCAGCGGGTGTATCTTTACACGACCGATATTACGGCCGACGGCGTGAGCTGGCTCACCAAGGAGCGTCCGGATATGCGGGTTTCAGCGCCGATCAAAAAGAACTAATTCAGGGTAGAATTCTCGCAGTGCGGTGCGGAATCACGTACGATAGAAGCTGCTTTTCGGCTTCTGGGATGAACGTGAACAGGCACGAGGTTCCGGCGATGAAATCTTACGATCGAATATCTCCCCTGCTGCTTGGCCTGCTATCGATGGGGCTGTTGGCACTGGCGTCCGCCAGCGCCCTGGCGGACGACAAGAAGTATGAGTCGCGCGAGATCGGCGAGGCGATCGAATACCTGCAGCAAAACGGCGCGTCGGTGCAGTTCTATTCGTCGCAGTTCTTTCAACTGGCCAATCCCCAGGCCGAGCGTGGACCGATTTCCTACAACATCAACATTCACACGTTGAAACCAACCCCGGAGAACCTGGCACCGCTGCTGGTCATTCCCCGGGTCGATCGCTTGTCGCTGAGCCCCAGTTTTCAGCGCGACCAATTGGCCTGGAACACATTGATCCAGATGAGCGAACTGGAAGCGCTCACGATCACCGGCGAGTTGCAAGAGTACGACCTGCAAAACCTCGCCCAGTTCACCAACCTCAAGAACCTGACGCTTCACTCCAGCAATCTGAAACCGGAAGACCTGTGGTACCTGGAAGAGCTCACCGAGCTGAAACACTTCTCGCTGCTGATCTCCGGCAACTGTCAGCCATACTTCGATTATCTCACTCGGCTCCCGAAGCTCGACAGCTTGACGCTTCGCATCGATTCCGACCAGCCGTTTTCGCTCGATGGCATCGAGCACCTCACAGGGCTCCGCACGCTAAGCATTGATTGCCAGGAGACTCAGGACAGCAGCGTCAAAGCGATCGGCAAGCTGACCCAGCTACAATCGCTGAGCATCATGCGTACCGTCCTTCATGAAGAAGAGATGGAACTCTTTCGCGGGCTCGATCAGGTTTCGTACTTGCACCTGTACCGCTGCCACTTCAAGAAGCTGCCGGTCGATGCGTTCTCGGGCATGACCGCCTTGCAACGGGTACAGCTTTCCAACAACGAGATGAACGACGACATGCTCCAGCCGCTGGGCAAGCTGCCGAGGCTGCATTACCTTTACATTCGCAGTGCCCCGATCACCGACGAAGGGCTGAAACACCTGCACAAAGCTCCCGTCCTGCGGACGCTGCAACTGAGTGCGACCGACGTCACCGAAGAGGGGGTGCAGGCCCTGCAGAAAGAGCGTCCCACGACGCATGTGATTGCCCCGATTAGGAAGTGAGTAACCAAGTTGCCCCAGGACCACCCTGCCGCGGAGCCATGGCTGGAACACGGCTGGCCCGCCCATCTGCAGATTCTGCTCGATTCGTACTGCCAGCTTCTCGGCGATCAGCTCGTCCCTCGCAGCGGCTCTGCAGAGGAGGATGCCCGACGCGTGTTCGAGGCCCCCTTCGTCGTCGTCTCGCATACCGCGTCCCGCGATCCGATCCTCAACTTCGGCAATCAAGCGGCGCTTCGGCTATGGAAAATCGACGTCGAGACCTTGCTGCAAACCCCGTCGCGCATGACCGCCGAGCCAATGCACCGTGACGAACGCGCGCAGCTGCTGGAGCGCACCACGCGCGATGGCTATGTCGACGACTACCAAGGGATCCGCATCGCCACGACCGGCCGAAGATTTCGCATCGAAAAGGCGATCGTCTGGAACCTGCGCGACGCGGCCGGCACCTATGTCGGTCAGGCCGCAACGTTCGATCAGTGGACGTTTCTTGATTAGTGGCAGATAAGGGTGACCCAGAGAGCTATCTCTGGGTCGGCGACGCCGACAAGCGGCTCATGTATGGACGTTGCCGATGATTGAGACAACCCATCTTGTTCGTGCCTTTTGCATTAGCCGCCTGTGGCCTGCGGCCACCCATCCCACTGAATGGAACGTTACGCCGTCTTCGCCGCCGGCTTGGCTTTTTCGGCTGACGAGCCGAACAGGCCTCGCATCATCCAGACGAAAATCCCGCCGAACGCGAACAGAATCGCCACGACGATCACTCCTACGTGCAAATAGGGAACGCACGTCAGTACGACGTAGAAGACGAGCCCGAACGCCAGCGCCAAGATCAACCGCCCACGCGACGTGATGGGGTGATCGGAAAAGACGATGCGTCCCAGGGTAATGCTGGTGACGGCGGCAGCCCCGAAGACGAAGAAATACCCCAGGCTGCCCACATACAGCACCATCCCAAACACCGCGATCAATGCTCCGGCAACCGCTAACCCATCGAGCGTCAGCCAGCCAAACGCCATGGGGACCAACAGGATCAACCCCGCAACCACCCCCAAGGCAATGATCGAAAGAGGCACCGCCAGCACGCCTGCCAAAAAGCTGACGATCGGACGCTGCACGATTTGATCGACCGCTCCGCCGCAAGTGGCAGGACAGCACACGACCATCAAAATGCCCATCACCAGCAACGTGACGTAACGTTTCAGCTGATTCCAGAAGTAGTCGGTCTTATCTTGGGGATCTCGCGGGGCAGGCTTCTCAGGCTCGATCCATTCGATCGGCCCGGTCACTTTGGCCCCGTCGTCGATCGTGACCTCGGTGGGGGAATGATAGGTCAGCTTGCCGCCGATGGTCGCATCTTCGTGAATCGTCAGCCCAGGCGACACCATGGGAATTACGACCAGCTTCATATCTTGCCAATATTGATTAGGTGGAGGTCCTTGCTGGTGATTCGAGTCGGTTGTGATGCTCAACTCGCGACCGATCTTGCCGGAAACTTCGGCGCGATTCACTGCGGCCCAGACATCTTCCTGAATGGTTCCCCCGAGCATTGCTTGAAAGCCGGCGTAGATCAGATCGCCATCGATCGTGGCTCCCTTGTCGATTTCCAAAGAGTAGCAAGCGGCAACCAGGTCTCGCTTCATTTCGGTACCAGAAGCGACCTTGGCGGCCTGACAGGCAATACGGCTGGAACGGCCATACGTCCCCTCGAGCAAGATCTCTTGAGCCGCCGCGATCACGCCCCCTTCGACGGTACCGGAGATGTGCAGCCGCTGGGCATAAACGACCAGGTCTCCCTTGATGGTCCCTTCGACCGTGGCCGACTGAGCGAAGATGTAGACGTCTCCGTCCCAGGTTTCGTCGGAGGCAATGGTCACTTCCTGGCCGGACAGGAACTCAGCCGCGAGTGCGGAATCGACCAAGGCAAAGGATAAGACGCCAGCGAGAATCAAGAATAGAATGCTGCGCACGGACCGGCTCTCCGAAGATCAAAGGGGTGAAAGCAAGAGGATGAAATGAGCGGAGTCTTCTTCGCATAGTAAATGAGGCCGACGGCGAATGCAAAGATTGCTGCCTGGCGTTAAAGGGTCGGCCCGACCAGCCACGGGACGAATTCCTCGTCGCCGATCCCCTGCTGCTCGCTCTTGGTCTTCTTGCCGCTGGCCACTTCCAGGATCTCGTCGAAGATCCGCTCGCCAGCCGAAACGATCGATTCCCCTTCCAGCACGGTCCCGGCGTTCACGTCCATGTCGGCGCTCATTCGCTCGTACATCGGGGTGTTGGTGGCGATCTTGATCGAAGGGGTTGGCTTGCAGCCGAAACAGCTCCCCCGCCCTGTCGTGAAGCAAACGACGTTCGCCCCGCCTGCGACCATGCCGGTGACGCTCGCCGGATCGTAGCCAGGCGTATCCATGAAGACCAACCCTTTGGCCGTGACCGGCTCGGCATAGCGGTAGACGTCGACCAGGGCGGTGCTGCCCGCCTTGGCCACGGCGCCGAGTGACTTCTCGGCGATGGTGGTCAGCCCGCCGGCCTTATTGCCTGGGGAAGGATTGTTGTCCAGCTGCGCGCCAAACATGGCGACATAGTTCTTCCACCAGTCGATCCGCTCGATCAGCTTCGCGGCGACTTCCGGAGAAACGGCCCGCCGCGTCAGCAAATGCTCGGCGCCGTACACCTCGGAGGTTTCACTCAGGATCGCCGTTCCGCCGCACGCCACGATACGGTCGCTGGCGATGCCTAGCGCAGGATTGGCCGTCACACCCGAGTTGCCGTCACTACCGCCGCACTCGAGACCAACCGAAAGATGCCGCGCCGAGACGGTCTGCCGCTCGATGGCATTCACCTGGGGAAGCATCTGGGCGACCTGAGCGATCCCCGCTTCAACGGTCTTTAGCGTGCCTCCTTCGTCTTGCATCGAAAGGACGAGTGGCCCCGGCCCGTTGGGTCCGCTTACGCCTTCAATCTGAATGAGGTTCTGCTGCTGAAGCAGATATCCCATCGCACCGGTCTCGCAGCCCAGCCCCACCAGTAGAAAGCCGCCGACGTTGGGGTGATTGGCGATGCCGGCCATCAAGCGGTTCAGCGTATGATGCGCGTCGCTACCGAACTGCATGCCGCAGCCCGCTTCGTGCTTCATCGCAATGACGCCGTCGACGTTGGGGTACTTGGCAAGTTCCTCCGCAGGAAACCGCTGGGCGATGAACTTGGCGACGCTCGCCGAACAGTTCACCGTGCTGATCACGGCCAGGTAATTTCGCGTCCCGACTTTGTCGTTGCCACGGACGTATCCCTGGAACGTCTTATCTTCGATCGGCGTCGGAGGCTCTGGGATTTGAGAACACGGGGCATAGTCGGCATGGACTTCGACCATGGCCAGGTTGTGGGAATGGACGTGCTCCCCCGGGGCGATATCGGCGGTGGCCTGGCCGATGATCTGGCCGTACTTATAGACCGACGCTCCCTTGGCAATGGAGATGACGGCGATCTTATGACCGGCTGGTATCGAATCTGCGGCTGAAAACTCCCCTTCCGGGCATTTCAGGGAGGTCCCGGCCGAAATGGGTACTCGGGCGACAGCCACGTTGTCGAAAGAGTCCAGCATGACGAGTGATCGGGAAATTTTCTCGTCAAGCATGCCAGTTACCCTATAATTAGCTTTCATAACCAATGCGTTTGGGGCCGGTCCCGAAACGCTCTTTCATCCACGCTCGAATCGTATCGAATTCGCTGCCGGGTGAAAATCCTCCGCCACCGAGCCTACCCTCTCGTCAAGGAACCCTCGATGAACCTTTGGCCGAACGCTTCTCGTAAGTTCATCCTGGCGTTATCCCTGGCAGTGCTGACGATCGGCGTTTCTTCCACCCGAGCCGATGATCGGGATTACGAGTCTCCCGAGATCCGTAAAGCCATCCAAATGCTGGAAAAGAACGGGGCTCACGTTCAATTCTATCAGAACTACGACGATCAAACTTCCTACTACGTCAACCTTTACGCGACCAAGGCCAACCCCGAAAATCTGCAGGCCCTGTTGGTTCTGCCCAAGATCGAACGTCTTTGGCTGGGAGCTAATTTTGAGTTGAGCCCGCTGACCTGGAACACGATCACGCAGTTGGGCGAGCTTCAGCATTTGCACGTGTTCGGCAGCCCAACCGATGCCGATCTGATGCAGATCGCCCAACTGTCGAATCTCATTTCGCTGCAATTGGGGGGCAACAACTTTTCGCCGGCCGGCCTGTGGTATCTGGAAGAGCTGACGCAGTTGGAACAGTTGACGCTGAAAATCGACGGAAACTGTGAGCCGTACTTCGCTTACCTCGCCCGGTTGCCGAACCTGAATCAGCTTTCGATCTACGATCCCAACTCGAAGGACGTCTCGCTGAAAGGGATCGAGAACTTCCCAGCACTGCGAACGTTGTCGGTTAATTTCGGGCACATTCCTGGTAGTGCCCTCAAGACGATTCCGCAGATTGCCACCCTCAAGGCGCTCACGCTGACCAATGTTTCGTTCAGTGCGAACGACATGGAGATCTTCCGTAAGCTCAAGCAGTTAGAGCACTTGAATCTTCACCACTGCGAATTCCCATCCGACAACTTCACGGCCCTATCGGGGCTGGAAAATGTCCAGCACATGACCATTTCGCATTCCAATTTGATCGATGACGCGATGACGACGCTCGGTAGCCTGCCGTCGCTCAATTATCTGTATCTCAACCTGACCCCCATCACCGACACCGGTCTAAAGAATCTGAAAGACGCCAAGGGATTGGAAACGCTTCATTTGCGAAGCACGGACGTGACTCAAGAGGGAGTCGATTGGCTCTCGGCGGAACTTCCCAATCTTCGCGTTATTGCCCCGCTCAACAATTGAGCGAATGATTCCTGAGTGACATTCACTTTAACGGTTGGGGAATTCGCGTTACGACGTGTTGAAATATGCGGGTTCCGCGAAATCTGCCGATTAAGTGGCTTCCTATATTGAAACTTCCCCGCTCCTGGCGTTCAATGATCAATACGTCAGGGGTAAGCATGGACGGATCGATTCGGGAGTCGCAGCGGCGAGTTTCCCGACCATCAGGAGGGTAATCAATGCGGCGCGGGGCATTCTCACTATTTATTGTCGCGACAGTTCTGACCACCGTTAGCAGTTTACCTGCCCAGGCCCCTGTTGCTTTCCCACCGGTGCCCATTGATGTCGGCGGGCCGATGGACCCGGAAGTCGAACGCATTGTTGCCACGCTGGAACAAAGCGGCTGTTTGTTCGGCTATGGTGCTTCCCTTTCCGACGAAATCGTCAACTGGCCTGAATACGGCTGCATCCGTGTGGATGGGGCTAAAATGCAAGACGACCACTGGGAATTGCTTCTGCAGCTTCCCTCGGTGAAACTTCTTTCCCTGCACAACACGCCACCAGCAGGCAACGTGCGAAATTGTTTGCGACAGATGTCGCAGCTGGCCGAGCTTCAGCTGCATAACAGTCTCGATGACGGCGGCATGTCGACCATCGCCGAACTGCCCGGCCTGCAAGCGATTCGCATTGCCGAAACGAAGATCTCGGACCACGGCATCTGGTACCTCGAAGAGTTGCAAAACCTGAAGCACGTCGAGCTTGAGCAGTTACCGGTAACCAACCAGAGCTTCCACTACCTGAAGCAGCTGCCTCGGCTCAGTACCCTGACCGTCACCGAAGCCGACCTGAGTGGGCCTTGGTATCTGAAGAACGAAGACTTCCCGAGTCTCGGTAAATTGTCCCTCCAAGGGGAGAAGATCACCGACGAGGTGGCCCAACAGGTTTCGCAGATGCAGAGTCTGGTCGAAGTTCACTTCGATCGGACCAACCTCACCATGAGCGGGCTGGCACAACTGGCAGGCATGCCGAACATCGAGCAGATTTCAGCCAAGAATTCGACCTTGGAAGATGCCCCGTGCCCGATGGCGCGACCTGCGGCCAAGCTTCAATCACTGGACCTCAGCAGCACCAGGGCCGGGGATCAGTTCCTTGGCTCGGTGACCAACTTCCCCTGCCTGGCCGAGTTGGACCTATCAGGCGCGAAAGTTACCGACGCTGGCGTCTCGAACTTGCGCTGCTTGAAGTCGCTCGAAACGCTAAGGCTCAACGACACGCAGATCACCAGCAGCGGACTGGAATCGATCCAAAGTCTTCCGAGTCTTCGCGAGATCCACTTGCACGGGACGAAACTCAACGGCGACGTCCTCGACCACCTGACCGCCGTGAAGACGCTGGAATGGATCGACCTGAGCAATACCAACGTCAGTGGTGAGAAGCTCTCGAAGCTGGCCGAGCTGCCAAACTTGCGTGGGGTGGCTTTGTTCAACACACCGATCAACGCCAGTGACCTCCCTTACCTGCGAAAGCTTTCGCACGTGGACGAAGTCTACGTCGACGGGAGCCAGCTGACGGTCGCCGAGCAGCAGCAGCTTCGCGAATTCTACGCGACCGCGAAGACACGATTGTCGCGATAACCGTGAACTGTGGTCTCGAAACGTGCTTTTCGAGCCCTTTTTGGACGCAATGGGTACCATACGAGCCTCACCCGCCAATGTAGGGGGCTTGGCCAGCAGGTTTTTGACCGAAATCCCCTGCGGTTTGTTAATCGTCTCCTATAATAGGTAAGGTCCTACTTTTCCGCATCTGCGCGCGCTGCGAGCCCGGGCAAACTCATTTCAGGCAATCGCCAACGATCCTATGTCGACTGACGCTTCATCCAGCATGTCCCCGACCAAGACCGTTCCAGCCCAATCGGTTGGCACCGACTCGATCCGTCGGAAGATCAATCGCACCCGCCGTAGCGTCAAACTGGCCGAGTTGGTTGCCGGTATCCTGTTGTTTGCCGCCGGTTCGCTGCTATTTCTCTTGACGCTTGCCGTCATCGATCACTGGATCGTCGGTCTGAACTTCGCGGCTCGCTTGATGGCGTTTTTGGTCTACGTGGTCGCGGCAGTCGGCTTTTTGTGGATTTATGTCGCCCCCCTGCTCATTCATTCGATCAATCCGCTTTACGCGGCCAAGATGATCGAGCAAGGCCAACCGAAACTAAAGAACAGTTTGCTCAACTTTCTTTTCCTGAGCAAAAACCACCAGGGCACGCACAAGGCGATTCTCGATGCGGTCGAAACCCAGGCCGCTTCCGACATCTCGTCGCTGTCGCTGGAACACCTGGTCGATTACACGAAGGCGATTCGCATTGGTTACGTCTTGGCGGGGCTCGCCGTTTTGTTCGGCTTGTACACCATGCTTTCGCCGAAGAACCCCCTGCAAACCGCGGCTCGAATCGCGATGCCATGGAACGACATCGCCCGGCCTTCGCGGGTCAAGATTGTCGACGTACAGCCTGGCGACGTAAGCATCTACCAGGGGCAGGAAGTCGAGGTCGTCGTCAAGTTGTATGATGCCAGCGAAGGAGACCGGTTGGAGGTCATCTACTCCACCAAAGATGGCCAGATCGTCGATCAGGCCATTCCCCTTCAGCCAGGCAAAGAAGGCTTTGATTATCGCGCCACGTTGAGCACGTCCGACTCAGGCATTCAGCAAGACCTGACCTACCGCATCGAAGCCGGCGACGCTGCCACGCGTGACTTCGAGGTCACCACGCTGGAAGCACCATCGATCGACGTGGCGTCTGTGCGTTACGACTTCCCGTCGTACACGCAGGAAGCATCGTGGGAACAACAAGGGGATGGCCACATCCGGGCCCTGGAAGGGACGATGGTCACCATTCGCGCGGTCAGCAATCGCCCCATTCAAAAGGCCTACATCGAGTTCGACCCGGTCGCCGATTCCCCCATCGTCTCGCTCAACACGATTCCCTTGCAGGTCAATTCGGAAGAGCCAATCAAAGCCTCGGTCCGCTTCCCCTTGGAAATGAACGACGCCGGGAGCGCCGGCAAGTTCCGCTCGTACCAGATCCGCTTCCGCACCGACGACGGCGTGCTCAACCCGCATCCGGTTCTGTACCACATCGACGTCGTGCGGGATCTGCCGCCCGAGATCGAATACCTGGAACCGACCGCTTCGGAAGTGGAATTGCCCGCCAACCGCAGTCTCGATGTTCGCCTGCGTGCGATCGATCCCGACTACGGCATCCGGCAAATGCGTGTCAGCGGTACCATCAGCCAGGAAGGTGGACCAAGGCTGCAAAAGACGATCGAAGCTTCACTCCTCGACCAACCCAAGTCCGGCCAGGTAATCGAGTCGTGGAAGCTCGTTCCCAAACAGCACAAGCTGGAAGTTGGCGATATCGTCAAGCTGATCGGCGTGGCGGAAGATACACGAACCGACTTCGCTGGCAATCTGAAGCCGAATGTCGCCCAGACCAACCCACGCACGATCCGCATCGTCGAGCCGATCGCCGGAGATCAGCAAGGCAAGTCGGAAGAAGAAGGTTCGACCGACGACCAAGGTGAGCAGTCGGACGACAAGAGCGAATCGAACGACTCCGGCGAGCAAGGAGACCAGCAAGGCAAGGGCTCAGAGTCAGGCGACTCCGGCGATATGTCGGAAGGGGAAAAAGGAAACGAAGAGAACCAAAGCGAAGGCAACTCCGGCGGCGATTCCAACCAGGAAGGGATGAAGGGACAATCCGACAAACCTCAAGAAGGCGAAAACAACGGCGAGTCGGAAGACCAGCAGTCGGGCCAAGGAAGCGGAAGCTCGTCGAAGAAGGAACAAGGGGATAAGAACCAAGAGCCCCAACAAGGCAAAGGTTCCGAGCCCCAGGAAGGCGAGCAGCAGTCAGGCGAACCTCAAGAGGGTGATCCCCAGTCGGGCGAAGGAGGCATGGGCCAATCGCAGCAAGAAGGTGGAGACCAAGAGTCGCAGTCTCAATCCAACGGCGGCAAAGGGGGGGAAGCCTCGCAGGCCTCGGACAATCAGCAGCGCGAGCAGAACCAATCGGACCAAACAGGCCAGCCCAATGGCAGCGGCACCGGCAAAGCAGGCGATCCGAACAAGGGTGGCGAGTTGCAACAAGGAGACGCTTCGACCCAGCCCAACGAGAACTCGACCGTCGAGCGTCAGCAAGAGCCGGTCGCTTCCGATGGTTCGCAAGATGGCGATGCCTTCGAACGGATTCAGGAATACCTGAAAGAGAAGGATATGCAACAAGGCCAGCAGCTTGCACCGGAGAAGAGCAACCCACAAAACGCCGAGCAACCAAGCGAAACGGAAGGTTCCAGCACAGGGCAAAAGCCGGAAGAGGGAATGCAGGACGGCGCCAGTAGTGGTAGTCAGAAGAATCCGGCCGATTCGCAAGGAGAAAAGAGCGAAGGTCAGAAGAACCAAGGCCAGGCAGGCAAGCAAGGTTCCCAGGAGCAATCGACCGGCGAGCAAGAAGGTTCGCAGCCCAATGAAGGTGGCGCCGACAACGGGATGAAGCCTGAAAACTCCGTCGGAGGCGAGAACGCGACCGGCGAGCAGAAACAAGAAGGTGAGCCCGGCAGCAACGATAAGAACGACGGCATGTCGTCGGAGCGGAACACGCAGAACGACGAACAAGGCGCCAGCGACAATAAGGGAGGCGCCAAGCAAGAGGACCAAGAGGCTAACCCGTCGAACGACTCGGAACGTTCCGGCGACACCGGCAAGGGAGACAACACGAACTCCGGAGCTGGCTCGAAAGCGAATGAAGGGGATAAGGGAAGCCCCGAGTCGAGCGAGAAGCCCAACAAGCAGGGCGAAAACAACATGAAGCCGGACGATCGCGGCAGCGACGAGCAAGGCGATCAACCGAAGTCCCCTTCCAACAGCGACAAGCAGTCTAACAGCAAGGGAGAAACCCGCGGCGATCAAAGTGGCGGGGGTGGATCAGGCGGGGGACAATCGGCCAAACAGGCCGGTAACGATAGCGCCGGTAGCACCAGCGCTGCCGACCAAGGGGCAGGTGCCGCCAACCAACAAGGCGAAGGAGAAACCGGCCAAGAAGGAGGCGACGGTCCCCAAGCCAATCAGCAAACCGGTTCCAGCGGCGAGCAAAAGGGGGACGGCTCAAGCCAGACCAATTCGCCTGCCGGTCAAGAAGCAGGCATGCAAGGTGCCGAGTCCGAAAAAGGTCCCAGTGATTCTCAACAGTCCAGCGATCCGCAGCAAAGTGGACGGGGGCCCGGCAATTCGGCCATTCCTCAAGGAGGCGGCCTGGAAGGTAACAACGCGCCGCAGAACTACGATGGTCCTCGTGTCGAGCCAGGCGAAGATGCCGCCAACTTGGAATACGCCAAGCAGGCGACCGACATGGTCCTGGACGAACTGAAGCACCAGGATTCGCCGGATCAGGAAATGCTCGACGAGTTGGGCTGGACGAAAGAGGACTTTGCCCGGTTCGTTCAGCGCTGGCAACAAATGAAACAGGCCGCCAGCAGTGAAGATACCCAGGCCCAGCAAGACCTCAACAACGCCCTGCGAAGCCTGGGGCTTTCACGCGGCACGGACACGACTCGGCGCGTCGAATCGCGCGATGCTGCGGCCGGTGGTTCCAGCGATACGCAGCGCGGCAGCCCTCCGCCGTCGTTCATGGAACAATACCGGGCCTATCTCAAGGGGGCTTCTCAATAAAGGCCCTGTTAGGGCAAAATAGAGAATCGCTTTCGTTTTCAACTCGCCGAGCATATTTCGCAGGGATTCGTCTTTCGGTTTGCCCAAGCAGGCCGCGTCCTCCCTGCCATGCACGATACAAACATCGTCAGCCGCATGGCACCTCATGTCCCTCGATACCTCGTTCCCTTCCATCCCAAAAGCGTCTCGCACTACTTTACGGACGTTCTGATTATTGGCGGCGGGATCGCCGGTCTGCGTGCCGCTTTGGAGGTCGATCCGACGCTTTCGGCGCTGATCCTATCGAAAGAACAGATCCAGGAATCGAACAGCAACTACGCCCAGGGTGGCATCGCTGGCGTCCTGGACGACGAAGACCGCTACGAAGACCACGTAGCCGATACGATCACCGCCGGCGGTAGTCTGTGCGATAAGGACGTCGTCGACCTGGTCGTCCACGAAGGACCCGAGTGTATCCGCGAGTTGATTCGCTGGGGCACCGAGTTCGATCGAGTCGACGGACGACTGGCCCTCACGCGCGAAGGGGGCCACGGTCGCGACCGCATCGTTCATGCGCTGGGAGATGCCACCGGCAAAGAGGTCATCCGATCGATCGTCGAGATGGTCCGCTCGCGCCGCAACATTCAAATCTGGCAGAACGAGTTCACCCAGGATCTGATCGTGCATGACGGGATCTGCCGCGGGGCGCTCGCTTCCGATGAAAAGCACGGTCGAACGCTGATCTGGGCCAAGCATACGATCCTGGCTTCCGGCGGCGTCGGTCAGATTTATCGCGAATCGACCAACCCTGGCGTCGCCACGGGGGACGGCATCGCGATGGCACTACGCGCCGGTGCCGAGCTGCGTGACATGGAGTTCATGCAGTTCCATCCGACCGTCCTGTACATCGCCGGTAGTAGCCGTAGCTTGATCACCGAAGCGGTTCGCGGCGAAGGAGGGCACCTGGTCGATCGCAATGGCTACCGTTTCATGAAAGACTACGACCCGCGCGGCGAGTTGGCCCCTCGCGACGTCGTTTCCCAGGCGATCGTCTCTCAAATGGAACTGACCAAGCACCCCAACGTCTACCTCAAGCTCGATCACCTGGACGCCGATTTCGTCCGCAACCGCTTCCCAAGCATCTACGCCAGCTGCAAGAAGTTCGGCATCGATATCACCTCCGATCGCATTCCGGTTCGGCCGGGTGCCCACTACATGATCGGCGGTATCTCGGTCGATACGAACGGGGCGACCACGATTCCCAACCTTTGGGCGGCAGGGGAAGTCACCAGCAGTGGGCTGCATGGGGCGAATCGACTGGCATCGAACAGTTTGCTGGAAGGTCTCGTATACGGTAAGAGGGCCGGTCGCAATGCGTCCCAGGGGGCACTTGCGATGCCGGACCGCTTCGAGGCGATCAACCTGCAGCATCCCGTCGCCGAGCCAAGCGAACCGCTCGACTTGAGCGACATTCGCAACTCGCTGAAAAGCCTGATGTGGCGAAACGTCGGGGTCCGCCGTGATGCCCGCGGGCTGGAGGATGCCATCGATACGATCGAGGCGTGGTGCCGGTACGTCCTGCCCCAGCAGTTCGACCACCCCAGCGGCTGGGAACTGCAGAACATGCTGATCGTGGCCCAAGTCATGGCCCGGGCAGCCTTCTTGCGAGAGGAATCGCGAGGCGTTCACTTACGAATGGATTATCCCCAGACCGACAACGCCAACTGGAACCATCACCTTCCGCTACGGTTGTCAGACCTTCCGTAAGGACTTTTCACCCATCCTACTCCTGTCGGGATGAACTCGAACTTCGGCAAGTCTTAACTAGACCGGAGTTTATGTCATCCATCGCTTGCGTTACACTACGTGTTTTGATCCTGGTCAGCGGGGTGCCCCATCTTCACGGCGGCCCCCTCCCCTGCCCTTTCGGATAGCCTGAGAAAAACGAACTGCTATGGTTGATCACAACGCCGATCTGCCGATGATCGAAGCCGACCGGCTTTCCAAATTCTACGGAATCTTTGCCGCCTCCCGAGAAATCAGCTTCAAGGTCCACCGAGGTGAAGTGGTTGCCTTTCTCGGCCCCAACGGGGCCGGCAAAAGCACGACGATGAAACTGCTCACCGGGTACCTTTCGCCCAGCGAAGGGGTTGCCCGCATCGCCGGTTACAACATGGCCACCCAGCGTCTGCAAGGGTCGTCGATGCTGGGATACCTGCCGGAAAACGGTCCGCTCTATCCCGATGCAACGCCGCATAGTCTGCTGTGGTTCATCGGCGAAGCTCGCGGCATGAGCCCGGCCAAGCGTACCGAGCGAATCGACGCGGTGGTCGACCTGTGCAATCTGCACACGGTGCTGCACAAGCCGATCTCGAAGCTCTCCAAGGGTTACAAGCAGCGTGTCGGCATGGCTCAGGCCATTTTGCACGAGCCAGAAGTGCTCATCCTGGACGAACCGACCTCGGGGCTCGATCCGAATCAAATTCGCGGCGTGCGCGACATGATCCGCCGCTTGGGCCAAGAGAAGACGATTCTCCTTTCCACTCACATCTTCCAGGAAGTCGACGCACTGGCGACCCGGGCCATTGTGATCAACGAAGGTCGACTCATCTACGACGGTAGCGTCGATGGAATGAAGCAGCCCGGCGAAACGCTGGACGACGCTTTCTATCGGATGACCAAAGGGGTGAATGCGTTGACCGAACCTGCCAGCGAAGAGACGGTTGCGGCAGACCAGAGCGACTAAACATCTTCGGCTCCCACGATCCAAGACCTTATACCTTTCGCAGCTACATCACGGTAATCAACGATGTCCGCCGATTTCTATTTCAAACTACTCACGCTAGTTCTGTTCGATTTAATGTTCATGCTGGCGTTCTTTATCTTGCTGATCCCGCTATCGGTAGCCAAGAAGGCTTCGTACGCGGTGATGAAGCGGAACTTCAAGTCGTACTTCAGCAACCCGACTGGGTACGTCTTTCTGGCGATCTTCGTTTTGTTGACCTCGATGGCCGCGTTCTGGCCGCACGAGTTCTTCAACGCGAACCTGGCGAATCTCAACGAGCTTAACTCCCAGATCACGCTCATCATGCTGATCTTCATTCCGACGATCACCATGGGTTTGTGGGCCGACGAAAAGCGACTGGGAACGGACGAACTGCTGTTGACCTTGCCGGCCACCGACTTCGATATCGTGATCGGGAAGTACCTGGCTGCGGTGTCGGTGTTCAGCGTTTCCCTCGTCTTCTCGCAGCTTTGCAATTTCCTGGTGCTCGATGCCCTGTCGCTCGGTTCGCTCGACGCTGGTCTCTTCATCACCACCTACATCGGTTACTGGTTCATCGGCCTGACGATGATCGCGTTGGGGATGGTCGCTTCGTTCATGACCAACAACCTGACCCTCGGCTTCGTGCTGGGTATTCTGGTCAACGCACCGTTCGTGCTGCTGCAATACTCGGACGCCTTCGTCACGCAAAACGAATGGGTTGGCTTCCTCAGCGAAGCGAGCATGGGGAAACAATTCGCCGACTTTGGGCGCGGGGTGATCTCCATCAGTTCGCTGGCCTACTTCCTGATGATGACGATCGTCGGCATCTATCTGGCGATGGTCTTGATCGGCAGACGACACTGGCTCGGCGGTAAAGATGGCGAGTCCCTCCTGGGGCATTACCTGGTCCGCTCGACCTGTCTGCTGGCGATCGCTTTTGCTGGCACGCTTTTCTTCGTGATGAATGACGTCCGCTGGGACTATACCGAGAACGGCACCAGCAGCCTGCTTCCTCAGACCAAGCAGTTGGTTCGCAACCTCTCGACCGACCAGCCGGTTCGCATCGAAGCATTCGTTAGCGGCAGCGTTCCCAAAAATTACGCCCAGACCAAGCTCGACCTGATCAGCTATCTCAACGAGTTCCGTGCCCTGAGCGGCTCGAAGATCAACGTGGTGATTCATGACGGCCTGGAACCCTTCAGCGAAACGGCCGACATCGCTCGCGAGACGTATGGCATTGAGCCGCGCGAGTTGATCTCACAGGAGCGTGGGGCCTTGGCACAGGAAGAAGTCATTCTGGGTGCCGCGGTTCAGCGCGGCCTGGAAAAGGTGGTGATTCCCTTCTTCGATAACGGCGTGCCGGTCGAGTACGAATTGATTCGTTCCATCGGCACCGTTTCGGAAAAGAAACGCAAACGCCTGGGCGTTCTGGCGACCGACGCTCAGCTGTTTGGTGGCATTCAGCAAAACCCCCTGGGCGGTTATCAGAACATTCCCCCGCAGCAGATCATCACCGAATTAGAGAAACAGTACGATGTGATTGAAGTCGACGCGACTTCCGCGATCGATCCCAGTTCGTACGACGTGCTGCTCGCCGTGCAGCCATCCAGCTTGTCGCAACCGGCGATGAAGAACTTCCTTGACGCGATCAAGGCCGGCGTTCCAACGGCCATCTTCGACGACCCGGCTCCCACCTTAATGGGACAAGCCACCCCGATCGGACAGGACAAACGAAATCCATTCCCTGGGCGACGTCCGCCGGAACAAAAGGGGGACATACGTCAGCTGTGGGACCTGCTGCATATTTCCATGCCAGGCAAGCAGCTCCCGACCGATCGTTACTATCAGCCTTACGTGGTGTGGCAAGACTACAACCCGGAAGTTCGCCTGCGAAACCTGGGCGCGATTACCAAGGAATATGTATTCGCTGACCGCTTCACGCCGGGTGCCCCGGAATACGAAGCACTCAACAACACCGTCGACGTGACGCAGGACCTTCGTCAGATGCTGTTCCTCTACGCAGGGGCGATCAAGAAACAGCCTGGCTACCCGAAGACCATGACCTTCACGCCGCTGGTCACCACGGGGACCAAGATCGGAACGATCACGCTGCAAGACTTAAGCGGCGCCCGTCAGGATCAGCAGCGAATTGAAGCCAAGCGACAACCGGTTTACGGCCCCAGCGGTGGTGCCCCGGATCCGTTCGTCCTGGCGGCCTTGATCCAAGGAACGCCTCCTTCGGTTGCCGCGAATGCCGCCCAGGCGGAAACGCCAGCCGACGCTGAAACGAAGGATGGCGAAGAAGAGAAAGAAGCCGAAAGCAAGAAGCCAGAAAAATCGGATGGCGCGATCAATGTGGCGATGGTCGGGGATATTGACCTATTGCATTCGGTCTTCGTGCAACTTCGTGCTCAGAGTGCCGACAGCTCGGAAATGCAGATCGACAACACCAACTTCTTGTTGAACCTGATCGATAAGCTGGCTGGCGATGACGAGTACATCCCGATCCGCAGCCGCAGCGAACCGATCGCTCGCTTGGGCTTGATGGAACGTTTGACTGAATCAGCCAAGACCGAAGGGGACCTGGCCCTGCGTGAAGCCGCCTTGAATGCCCAGGCCCAGCAAGAGCAGTTGGAGAAGGAACTTCAAAAGCCGCTGGAAGATCTGAACATGAAGATCAACACGCTCAATGCCCGGGCCAACCAAGGTGGCGAGATTCGCCCCGAAGATTTGCGTGAAGTCCAGGCCCTGCAACTGGAACTGGCTCAGCGTCAAGCGGACGTTCAAAACAAACAGCGTGCGGCCGTGCAGAAGATTGAAGCCAATCTCCAGCGCGAACAAGAACGCATCACGCGCGAACTGAATCGCAAGATTCTGTACTACCAGAACCAGGTCAAAACATTGGCCGTGGCTCTGCCCCCCATCCCGCCGATCGTCATCGGAATCGTGGTCTTCGTGCTTCGACGCTTGAAGGAACGCGAGGGATTGTCGAAAGACCGAATCATCAAGTAGTTCCCTACTGATCCTCATAGATTCACGAAGATTTTTTAGCACTAGTTGCAAAGCATTTCGTCATGAGTGAAGCCGTTAAAACATTGATCTTTCTGGCCGTGGCCGTCGTCATGGGAGGCCTGGCCTACGTCTCGCGTCCCGCACCGGCAACCAGTGCTCCGGAAGAGGAAGTCAATCAGCCTCTGTTCCCTGAGTTCACCGATCCACTGCAAGCCGAGTCGATGCAGATTACGCGTTTCGACTCCGAGCGTGGTCAGATCCGTCGTTTCGAGGTCGCCAACACCAGTGAAGGTTGGCAGATCAAGACCAAGGGGGATTACCCTGCCAACGCCACGCAGCACATGACCCAGGCCGCCAACAGCCTAGTCGACCTGAAAGTACTGCGGATCGTCAGCGACCTGCCTGGCCAGCAAGCGGAATACGGTGTCGTCGAACCGAACGCCAACGCGATCTCGGCCGCCGACGAAGGGGTCGGGCAGATGGTGACCATCGAAGACAAAAGCGACAAAACCCTGGCTAACCTGATTGTTGGCGCCGCTGACAAAGAAGACCCCCAGCTGCGTTACGTCCGCGTCCCAGGTCGCGACCGCATCTACCTGGTTCGCCTGGACCCAACCGTCTTCTCGACCGAGTTTTCCGACTGGATCGACAAAGATCTGCTGCAGCTCAATCCGTTCGATGTAACTTCCTTGCGATTCCGCAACTACACCATGCAAGTTGCCAACAACCGCATCGAAGCGCTGCCGCAAATGGATGCCACGGTGGCTTTCGACGCGGAACGAAGCAGTTGGAGCCTACTCAGCCTGAAGGAAGCATCGCCAGGCAATCAAACTCAACTGGCCGATGCCCAGTTGCCTGCCGGAGAAAAGCTGAACACTGAAAAGCTCGACGAGATTCGCAACTCGCTGGATGACCTGACGATCGTTGACGTGTACCGCAAGCCTGAGCAACTCGCCGAAGTTCTCAAGCAAGGGGAAGGGCTCAAAGGCCTCAAGCAAGATGACCTTCCCACCCTGGTTGCCAACGGCTTCTTCCCTCACTTGATGCCAGGCGAAGCGGAGCCACAACTGGTGGGCCTCAACGGCGAACTGGTCATCGAAACCCAGGACGCGATTCGCTACCGACTTTTGTTCGGGCTCGAAAAGCTCGGGGGAGACAACAAGGACCAGAAGCAGCAGTTCCTGTTCGTTCAAACCGAGCTGGTCGATGAAATGCTTCCCCCGCCGATGCTGCAAGAGGTTCCCGAAATCAAGGAAGGGGAAGACCAAGACATCGAAGCCCAAGCCAAGGCTCGGGAAAAGATCTTGCAAGCGAACGACGCCGCGATGACCGCGTATCGCGAAAAGAAGAACGCGGCTACGCGAAAGATCTACGAACTGAATACCCGCTTCGCCGACTGGTACTACGTCGTCAAAGCGGAAGACGTCGCGAAGATTCTGCTCACGCGCGGTGAACTGGGTGTTCCGATCAATCAGCCCACCAACCAGCCGAGCGGCGTCCCTGGCCGCGTCTTCCCAGGCGGCCCCGGCACAGGCATGATGCGGCCACCAGCCGCCCAGCAGCCAATGGCTCAGCCCATGCCCCAACCAGAAGCCACGGATAGGCCGGCCGAGGACGAACCAGCTGACAAGACGCCCATGAACGAGAAGCCAGCCGGCGAGGAAACTTCTAAAGAGGCCCCACCTGCCAAGGAAGAGCCTGCCGAAACGGAAAGCGAGCCCATGAAATCAGCCGAAGCAACAGCCGACCCGGCCCCAGAAGAGAAACCGGCCGAAACCGAAGATACTCCGGACGCAACAGCCGAAAGCGACAAGCCAGCGGAAGAATCTTCCGAGTAGGACGGTGAAAGTTTGGCAAAGACCCTCCCAAACGCGATCCTTTTTGTTCCGGTTGTGTCGTTTCGATAAGGCCAGCCTGATATCCTGCGACGTGATTGGCCCGTTTCCACAACAGTTCGACTTGGCGTTCGCGTCACATCAGCTAGAATCTAGGAAACTTGGTCACTGCCAAGCCTTTGCGCCCATAGCTCAGCCGGATAGAGCAGCGGTCTTCTAAACCGCAGGTCGCAGGTTCGAATCCTGCTGGGCGTGCCTTCCGTCCTGGTTACGCAACTTCGCAGAGCGATAGTCGCGTAGCTCGACGGACAAGGGCGTGGGGCGGCGGCCCCACGCTTGAATGTTCATTTCACCTTGCTTCTGACCCTTTTCGAAATTGAGGTGAATCTCCTTCACAAGCAACCGAACTGCGTACTGTCGTTCTTCAAAATCCAACTCCTCCCAAATCTCGTCGAAGTGCTCAAATGCCTCTCGAATTTCGTCGAGCGAGAGGTTTTGGTCCCGACGATCGCGGATCTGGAGCGTCAAGTCTGTGATCTGCGACTTCAGGATTTGTTGCTGATGTTCCAGTTCGGTCAGGCGGGATTTGATCGCGCTGATCCCTGCTAATTCGGGGTCGGCGAGGCGGTCGACGAGTGTCATCGATTCCCGCTCCGCCGTGGCCAGTTGTTTTGAGAGTTCGGCCCGCTCGGATTCAAACTGACCGACGCCCTCGCGAGAAGCTGCATCTGCTGCTTTCAAGACGGCTTCCAGATGTTTCGGCTCATGCGCGAGTTGCCGGAAGTACTGAATAAAGGCGTCGTCGATCATCGTGGCGCGCAAGTCCGCACTTGGACAGGCTTCCGCGTCTCGCCGCGATTTTGACGTGCATTTGTAGTAGTAGTAGCGCTGAATCGTTCCGTCCTTTTGTTTCTTGTTTACGAAACTTGACGTGCATGCGCCGCCACAGAATCCACAGCGAAGCAGCCCCAGCAGTAGAGTCTCCTGTTGGCGTTGATCGCCCCGACGTGGCTTATCTTTTTTGGCGGCCATCAACTCCTGGACCTGCAGAAATTTCTCTTCTGGAATAATTCCGTCGTGCGCGCCGTTGTACTCAACACCGTCAAAGCGAACCTTGCCGATGTAGGTGATATTGCTCAGCATTCGTTGGATATCGGCGCGGGTGAACTTGCGAGGCTTGAACTCGCGCCCATTCTTGCACTGGACGTGCTTGGTGCGATAGCCCTTAAGATTGGCCCAGCGTGCCGTCTTGGCGATCGAGGCCAGTTCCAGGTACTTGTCGAAGATCGCTTCGACGATCTTTACTTCATCACGGTTTACGACAATCGTCTTGTCTACCACGTCGTAACCAAGAATCGGTCGCCCGCCGCTCCAGCGGCCTAGTCGCGCCTGCTCGGCCATTTTTTCGTAGGTTCGTTCCGCAATCATTTCTCGCTCGAACTGAGCGAAAAGCATCAGCAAGTCACGGAAGAACCGCCCCATCGGCGTTGACGTATCGATCTTCTGCGTTACCGAAACCAAAGCCACGTCATGCTGATCGAGCAACTCGTTGACTCGACACCAGTCATGCATGGAACGCGAAAGACGGTCGAGCTTTGTCACGTAGACCGCGTCGAACTCATCGAGCTTGCCCATCATCTTGCGAAGTTCGTCACGCTCCAAGTTTGCCGAACTGGCTACTTCCTTGAAAACCTGAAATACGGTGTAGCCTTCCGCCTCGGCCGCACGGCGCAACCGCGATTCCTGATCCTCCAGTGAGCTGTAGTCGCCACGGTTTTGATCAAACGTGCTGACACGACAGTAGAGTACGGCTCTGGGCCGCTTCTGGTGCTTTTCAGTCTTCGGTTTCCTCTTCGCCATCTTCGTGCCTTTCGTTTAGCAGGCTGCCCAATCCTTCGCTAGCTGCGATGTCTTCGATTTTTCCCTTGATGTTTTGGAGAGTCGTTTGCCGCCATCGACGATGGAACTTCGTGGGATCTACTCCGGTTATCTCGGCGGCCCTTCGATAATCACCGCGTGCATCCATCATCGCCTGTAGCCTTTCGGCGTCCCGTGGCTTCAACCGTGGCAGGACGGCCCCCATAATGTCCCAGTCTTCATTGAAAATGGCCTGTTCACTGGGGTTGGTTGTTTCTTCATCTTCCTGGTTGTCAGGCGAAACGCGTCGGCCGGTAGGAGGCCGACGCGGACGCCTCGATCGACGTTCCCGCTGTTCTTCGGCTCGGGCGCGCCGGCGTCTTCGTCGAAACCTGCCAAGCAAATCAATGTATTGATGCAGCCGTTCGGTTCGGGCTTCGAGGTCCGCTTCCGGCACGCCAGCTACGTGGGCGAAAGCAAAGTCGTTGACCAGTTCGGCAAACAGCGGACCGCATCCGAAAAGAAGTCCGATATTGATGTCTCTTAAAGCACGGCTTCCCCCATAGCGTAGTTCGAGGAGGGCCTCTTCCTCGGGTGTAAAGGTTTGTTCGTCACGAGGGGAATCGAGGCGTCTGAATATCAATGCTCGTGCCACGTTGCCATTGAACTGACTCGCCAATCGGATTGTGGCGGCCAGGACGTCCTTAAAAACTCGACGCCGCTGTCGAGTAGGCACGCGAAGGTCCAGACTGCCGAAGTTCTCTGACCAGTGGTTCATGATACGTCGGCGGATGTTCGATATAAGCACTTCTTGCCTGCCTGTGCCTGCCTGCACGAGATCGTCGTAGAGTACACGAGCGAGATTTGACATGTCGGGATCTTCAAACACGTCCGGCAAGTCACGTAATGATGAGTGGGCGTCCCAGAAGATCTTGGCGAGCGAATCCTGCGGTGGCTCAACGCCAGTCGTGACGACGCGGAAGTCTCCTGCCTGGTTCACGGCTAAATCGCGTGACAATGGTATCCGCGTGTGCTCGTAGAGAGTTTCGCCGCGAATATCACTCTCCGACCATTCTTCGACAATCAAGTGGCGTCGATTACCTCGGTACTCCAAGCACGGTACGAGGAGTCTGCAGAGGGAAATAACGACAGACATCTCTGGTTGCTGACGCCCGTACAGTTCGAGAAGGGAGGCCGCTAGATCCAAGCCCAAGAGGTTCAACGGGTGAATAATCTGCGGCGTGGGAGCTTCCCCATCGGCGACCGTGTAGAAGACAAAATCGCGTGTCCCAGAAGGATGGACTTGGATCATTAGCCGAAAGTCGTCCTCGTTCAAGTCTGACATTTGCCAACCTCTCAACCCTTCAAGTTAGGTGCCTATGTCTCCGTCCTGCGACTGAGCAGTCTTGCTGTGACGCGATGGTGGATCGCGAACGAACAATTCCGCCGTCAATTTTTCGACACAACCGCCGGTTGCAATGTCTGCCCCGCTGAAACACCTCTGTTTCACGGAGCAGATCGATGCCCCAATCGCCTCGCTCTCTTTCCACACCAAACACCGAGCCATGCAAGCTCCCTCCACGCGAGAAAAACGGCGGTTTTCCACTTGCAATGGGCGATTCGCGACCCGATCCGAAAGTCCTCACGCCGGCTGAGCGGATGTCGGAATTCGGACGGCTAATACTGCGCGCCATCGAGCGTCGCAACAGCCGAAACTAACCCGTATTTTAGTCCGGACACATCAAAAACGCAACAATATCTGATTGCAAGTATGGCTCTCGCACTGCCCGTCAGAAGAACGACACAAGTCGCTTCATATCATGTGGTTACAGCTAAATTCGGAGCAAAAACGCGGCATATATACATGAAGGACACGGCTTAGCTCTTGTAAGCCGCCGACTTTCCGCTTGGCCGCGCCTCACGCGTCGTTTTCGACGCACTCTTTCCGGTGCCGCAACTTTTTTTCGACGCATGAAGCCGTGCAATGTCTGCCTGCTCTGGAGACGTCTTCATCCGTTACTGAAATCGACTCGACAGTCGACGGTCCCAACTCGGAAGACCGGCGAAGGTCGGACGCAGGATCGCCGTGCGCTGTCGAGTCCACCGTTTGACTTTCATGCGGGAACAGTCCCGTAAGGAGAATAGACATGCTTGCCATGGTCTTGAGTTTGGCCCTCGTGATCTACACGAGGTTTTCCAGCGACTTGCAATCCAACAAGTCGTGCAAGGATCAGGAGCGCGAAGTCCGCGAAGCGCTCACGCGAATGGGGATCGACCACTCCAAGGCGATCGTCATCTACGACGAAGCCGAAAGTGGGACCAAGGTGTTTCGCGATGACTTCAAGCGGTTGCAAGCGATGATGGAAAGCGGCCAGATCGGTATCCTGGCCGTGGATGATCAGTCGCGTTTGAGCCGGGCGGACAACACGTTCGCGTTCATTACCGATCTGGTCTACATGGGTGGACGTTTTATCGCGACCGGCGAAGGAATCGACACCGAGCAAACCGGCTGGGAGTTGCGAGTGAAGGTGATGGAGCTACATAACTCCACCACCATTCGTGAACTTGGCCGCCGTGTTCGCCGCGGGCAGCTTGGTCGCATCCTCGGTCAACTTTCTGCCGGCGATTACTGTTACGGCTATGAGTCCTATCTGCTGAATCCGGAGAAGGCCGCCGAGAGCCGGGGCCCGAAACCGGAACGTGGACTTCGCATCAAAGAATCCGAAGCGAAGTGGGTTCGCAAGATCTTTGAGTGGTTCAACAAAGGGCGTTCCATTTCCTGGATCGCAGAAGAACTGAACCGCCAGAATGCGCCGCGGGGACATCGCCGTCGCTCCAATCGTTGGCGTCCCCGTCACGTCCGCAAGATCCTGGAAAACGAGAAGTACATCATCAAATGGCGTTGGGGGACGACCCGCACCATCCGTAACTCCCAGGGCAAAAAGAAGCAAATCCCTGTGCCCGAAGAGTTGCAGGTTGTCGTCGAGCGTCCAGAGCTGCGGATCATCGAGGACGACGTTTGGGACGCGGCCCAAAAAGGTCTGGCCGACCTCAAGGAGTTATACGGCAAAAAGCCGGGACAGAAGCACCGTGGGCCCAAGGTCCATCATACGGCGATCTATCCCAACGGTTTGCTGGCCGGCATGGTGTTTTGCAGCAAGTGCGGTTCCCGCATGTGGCAGCAGGCGAGCGGCAAACGGCTGTATCTGGGCTGCCATAATCGCGGCGCGGACGACTATTGCTGCGAACTGACTACGCGCGTGCCCGTTGAGAAGGCGGAGGAAGCCGTGCTGGAGTTTCTCGCCAAGCTGCTAACGTCGTGGCCTGAGTGGCTTGATGAGGCGCTGGCCGCCATGCGTCAACAGATCGAAGAGGTCACCCAGCGCGTTCCCGAAGAAGTCGCCCATGATGAGCGGCGCCTACGGGACGTCGAATCCCAAGTCGCCAATCTCGTTGATGCCTTGGCCGAAGGCCGCGTCCAGAGCCAAGCGGTCCGTGACCGTCTCGACGAAGCGGAGCGTGAAGCAAAACGACTTCGCAAGAAGATCGAAGATGCCCGCAAACTGCTCTCCGCACCGGTGGAAATGCCGGATGACAAGTGGATTCAGCAGCAACTCGATGGTCTGGCGTCGGTGATCCGCGAAGGTGGCTACGAAGCCTCGCTGTTGCTGCGGAAGATCGTCGGCCGCATCGAAGCCGATCAGGTGATTCCGCCTGGCAAATCGCGCGGGTACGCCCGCCTGCGCTTTCGCGTCCTCGCCTGGGAAGCCTTGAAAGCGATCCTGTCGTCAGCGGACTCCGGCGACGCTCTGGACGCGTTGTTGGCGAACTGCGTCAACGACGAATCCTCGGAGGAGTTTGTCATCGACCTGGGCGGCCCCACCTTGATGGACCATTGGGCCCCGAAGATCGCTGAGATGCGGGCCGAGGGAACCAAATGGACGGAGATCGTTGAGATCACCGGCCTGGACCTCAACCGTGCGTACCGCGCGTGGAAGCGTTTCGTCGATGCCCAGCAGACCGGCGACGATCCTGGAGACGACTCGCCGTCGGAGTCTGACGACGAGCAGTCGGACGGATCGGCCGACTCAGACGAGGCGGCGTAGCCCTTCGTAACGCCGAACAACGAAGCTCGGCACAATTCAACTGTTACCCCCAAAGGCCCGGCATTTTGCTGGGCCTTCTTTTTTGGAGTTGAGTCAATGGAGAAACCGTATCGAGAACTCGCACGACTGGTCGGCCGCGTGCTGGCGAAGCGCTGGTTGAACAAGAACGCCAAACAAGGAGTGCGGTCCGACTCGCAATCGAAACCGCCCAACGCCGATACCCGCGACGAACCTCATGCCGACTCGTCCGAAGTCGGCAGCAACGCACCAGTGTGACGATGTTCATGACCAATGCGGAGCTAAATCCAAGGCCAAAACGCGTCACTATACATGAAGGGATCGCTTAGCTCTGGCTGGGTTGATCGTCTTTCTGAATTTATCAATCGCGAAGAAGAAAGGAGAATCACTTGTCGTACGTTGTACTCGCTTTTGTTTCCGTGGCCCTGCTGCTGGCGGTTGTTGCGCTCATCAAGGAGCGACGCCTGCGCCTCGCGCTGCAGGACATTCTCAGACGTCTCATTAACCGTTGGAGGTCGTATGCAAACACACAAGCTGATCCTCACGCCGATCGCCGTAACGCTGATGCTGACGGCGATCGGATGTGATGAAGAAGAAAACAAACGTCTGGCTGAAATGGCCGAACGGCATCTCGAACGGCAGGCGGAGCAGAATCGTCAGGTCACCGAACTGCAGCGCGAGGTTGCCGAAGGTTCGCGGCGACTGGTCGAAGCCGATGCTCAAGCGCGACAGGAAATGGTTGTCCTGCAGCGCGAAATTCAAGCGGAACGTACCGAGGTAGGGCGGCAACGCGATTTGCTGGAAGGAGAGCGCCGTGACCTGGCCGCTAAACGTCGCTTGGACCCAATCATCGCTGCGGCGATCACCAACATCGGATTTCTATTGGCGTGCCTGCTGCCGTTGGTCCTGTGCTGGTATCTGCTCGGGCGCCGCGTCGAACCTGCGAACGATCAGGCTATTGCTGAGGTGTTGCTCGAAGACCTTGTCACCGATAGGCCATTGTTGCTGCCACCCTCTGACAACGTCCGCGCCATTGGCCTGCGCACGGGCAATGATAATTCGAGTTCGCCCTACGATGCCGACCCAATCGAGAAACCAACCTGACCCAATCACGACATATCACCAACGGAGACACTGACATGTCCCACATCGTTACCGTCGAGACCGAGATTCGGGACGCGGCAGCACTCAACTCGGCCTGTCGACGTCTCGGTCTGTCGCTCCCAACGCACGAGACCGCGCAAGTCTTCAGCGGCGAGGCCACCGGCTATTGCGTGCGGCTACCCGACTGGCGCTACCCAGTCGTCTGTGACACGGAAAGCGGTCGCATCCGATTCGACAACTTTGAGGGCCGGTGGGGCGCGCAGCGCGAATTGGACCGACTGATGCAGGCATACGCCTGCGAACGAGCCAAACTCGAAGCCCGCCGCAACGGCCACACCGTAACCGAACAGCCGCTGGCCGATGGCTCCATCAAACTCACCGTTCACGTAGGAGAACTGCATGAAGACGATTGAAATCATCATCTCGCCCGGCAGTGAGTCCCGCGTGGAAACCAAGGGCTTCGCCGGCAGTGCGTGTCGCGACGCCAGTCGCTTCTTGGAATTGGCGCTCGGCAAGGCCACATCGGAATCACTGACGGCCGAGTTCCACGAAGCTTACACCCACGATCAGAATCATCTGGAACAGGAGAAATGACCCTCTTGCAACAACCTATCGCATCCGTGCCTGGCCGAAAGGCGGCAACAACCGACTTGGTGAGAATATTGCTCGTTGTCGAAGGCACGAATGACATTGAGTTTCTGCGGCGCATTTCGATGCTGCTTTACGCAAGCGACGATACGCTGCCGCATCTGGTAGAGATGGAACAGCGGGGCGAGTTGGTCTTCGTTCCTTTCGGCGGCGGCAGCGTCCATGCGTGGACGTATCGACTCGCTCCCTTGGGCAAGCCCGAGTTCCATCTGTACGATCACGAGCTACCGCCGGAAACGGACTTGCGCCGCGAAGCCGCTGATGCGGTGAACCGCCGCCCAAACTGTCGCGCCGTGCTGACTCGCAAGCGTAGCCTGGAGAATTATCTTCATGCCACTGCGATCACGGCGGCTGGGGACGTTGATGTCACATTCGACGACTTCGATCCGGCTGCCGAGTTCGCCGCGAAAAGCCTTTATCAGCGCGGCCTTGATGAAACTCCCTGGGAACTGCTCCCGCCGCGTGCGCGCCGACGTATGGCCAACCGGGCCAAGCGCTGGCTCAATACCAAAGCGGCTGACCACATGACCGTGGAACTGCTGCACCAACGCGATCCCGACGGCGAAATCGTCTCTTGGCTGCAGACGATCGGTCGTCTGGCTGCATCGCGGTGATTGGCCAGCCGCCCGTCACTCTTCTCAAACCCCAAACTACATAAGGAATAAACCATGACGCTATCAGAGCGTTTGGCGGAGACCGTGCGCGCGTGCTTCGCCGGCATTTGGATTCAAAGCCACGAGCATGAAGACGCGCTGCTGGAGATTGCCCGTCTCTGCCACAACGAGCAATGGAAGATGGCCACTTGGGATATCGACCAGGGATTGCGATTATCGGGTGGTACGGACGGTAGCACGGCGGATACGGCGGCGGGAGCCGATCCGCTGGCGGCGGTTCGGGCACTGAGCGCCATGGCGGATGACGAGAACCCGTCACTGTTGGTGCTCGTCAACTTTCATCGGTTTCTGAATTCCGCGGAAGTCGTCCAGGCCATGGCCCGGCAGATTGTGCAGGGTAAGAACAACCGCACGTTTGTCGTCGTCTTGTCGCCGGTCGTGCAAATCCCCACTGAACTGGAAAAGCTAATCGTCTGCATCGAACACGAGTTGCCTGATCGGGATCAGATCGATGAGATCGCCCGCGGCGTCGCCACCGAAGATGGCGAGTTGCCTACCGGAGTCGAGTTGCAGCGCGTGCTCGACGCCGCTTGCGGACTCACACGGTACGAAGTCGAGGGCGCCTTCAGTCTTTCGCTCGTGCGGCATGGACGTATCGAGCCGTCGTCGATTTGGGAACTCAAGTCGCAGACGCTGACCAAGAACGGTCTGCTCTCCCTTCATCGAGGAAGCGAGTCTTTTTCCGACCTTGGCGGACTGGAGTCGCTCAAGTCGTTTTGCCTGCGCGCGATGCGGCCACACAACGGCAGCACACGGGCGCTCAAGCCGCGGGGCGTGCTGCTACTGGGCGTGCCGGGCACGGGAAAGAGCGCGTTTTGCAAGGCGCTCGGCAATGAAACGGGCCGACCGACGCTGACGCTCGACGTTGGAGCGCTGATGGGTTCGCTCGTAGGACAGACTGAGGAGCGAACGCGCCGGGCGCTGCGGATCGTCGATGCCATGCAACCGGCCGTGCTCTTCGTGGACGAAGTTGAAAAGGCACTCAGCGGCGTTGCCGGTTCCGGCCAAACCGACAGCGGAGTTTCTGCGCGGATGTTTGGTTCGTTGCTCTCGTGGCTCAACGATCATGAATCGGACGTGTTCGTCGTTTGCACCGCGAACGATGTCACAAAACTGCCGCCAGAGTTTTGTCGCGCGGAACGCTTTGACGGTTTGTTCTTTCTTGACTTGCCCGGCAAACAACAGAAGCAAGCCATCTGGCGAATGTATCTCGACCTGTTCGGCATCGAAGCCGACCAACGTCTTCCCGACGATCAACATTGGACCGGCGCGGAGATTCGAGCCTGTTGCCGTCTTGCCGCCCTGCTCGATGTTCCGCTCGTACAGGCGGCCCAAAACATCGTGCCGGTTGCGGTCACCTCGGCCGAATCGGTCGATCAATTGCGTAACTGGGCAAGCGGTCGCTGCCTGTCGGCAGACACGGTGGGAATCTACACAACCGCGAGCGGTTCGAAAGCCAAGTCGCGGCGGAAGATTCCACGCGATCCCAGTGTCAACTGATCGCTACGACCGATCACTGTCCATTCATCGAATCACGTCAAAACGAAAGGAGCAATGCAATCAATGACCGACTCTGATTCTGCAGCCGATTGGATGACCGCGTATCAGGAGCGACTGGAACGAGAGCGAACAGAAGCTCGCCAAGCCATGGGCAAAGCCTGCGATGCCCTTGACGAGTTGGGCGTTACGGCAGTGCGCATCGAGTACGACGGCTACGGCGACTCGGGCGCCGTCGAAGGCGTCACGGCAACCGGCCCGGCGGGCGACGTCGCGATTCCCGCCGATCTCCGCGAGGAGTTGATTTCCGCCGCCGAGCGACTGCTCCCCGATGGCTGGGAAAACAACACCGGTGCGTTTGGCGAGTTGGTGCTCGACGTCGCTCATCGCCGACTGACCCGCGAACACAACTGGCGCGTCGAAACGAGCGAATACGACGAGGAGGTGTGGGAGCTATGAATCCGTACCATCATGCCCTTTCGAGCGCCGCTCATTTTGGCGGGCGGCCGGACGATTATCTGCCGCTGCACCAGTGGCTCGACGAATCGAAGGCGTTCTTTGCCGACTTTCGCCACCGGGCATTGCGCCATCACGCCGAAGGCATCTTCCTGCTGGAACGTTTGTTCGGTGTGACAATCACCAATAGCGACGGTCGGTCGATCCCTGTGCGATTCATCGGCGAGCAGCATGTCAAGGAAGACCTCGGACGTATCCCGACCGCTCAGGATTGGCTGGAACATCTGGCTCCTGCCCCGTGGATGATGAAACGAGGAAAGCTGCTATATGTCAGTGAGGCTGAAACGCACGACGCTGACTCCATCGCCAGCGACGAGTGCGAGAGAGAAGCACGTCATGTCTGATCAACCACAGCTTCAGCAATACGACGTCCACCTGTTCGCCGTGGTCAGGCGCAAGGTAGCCGGCATCGACGCGACATCACATCGCGAGGCGATTGAGGCCACACTTGGGAAAACCGATCTTTACGCTTGCTTCGACGGGACAGAAGCGGAGTACGCCGAGGAACTGTCCCATTTTCTTGTCGATGTCGTTGGCGACGATGAATATGCCCAGTCGCAGTGGTACTACAGCCAGGACGTGCCGTTGATGTCGAACCTGGCCAGACTCGTGTCGTGGTATGAGCGGGGACGGCCAGGAGAGGAATTGGAGCAAATCATCCGCGACGCTCGTGATGTCCTGGCAAATTACGTCTGAATGAAAGGAGAAACAACTGTGTTCAGCCAGCGAGAACTGGCAACGATGCTTGCCGCCTTACGCTGTTGGCAGCATCAAATGGCAGGCGATCGCTCCATGCCGTCGCCCTTTGCTTCCCATTTCGATGAAGCGCATCCGCTTACGCCTGCCGAAATCGACGCGCTCTGTGAGCAGTTGAATACATCCGTCACTAGCGATGATTTCGTTGAAATGTGTCACACCGTGGCCGAGTCGGCCACCCATTGGGCACATTGTTCGGACTGGCGTGAAGCATGCGCCGTGTTCGCAGAATTGGGACTCCGCTGTCGGCAACTGCTTGAGCGGGCGAAGTTGTGGAAACCGGAGCCATGTGAATGCGAACAGCCCGGTTACTTCCAATGTGGCGTCCCAGGAATTCTAGCGCACTTGGAAGGCGGCAAACTGGAGTCCGGTTCGGCCGTCGAGCGCTGCGACCTTTGCCAGCGCTATCCATCCGACGAAGCGGCGCTTGTTCGTCTACGCGAAATGGGAATCGCCTGACAAACCATAATTTACACACTGTTACCCTCGGAGAAAAACCATGACTGTTTCCACAGGCCGACCGCCGACGCAGCGCACCGGCGCGGCAGATCAGATGCGGGCGACGATGTGCGCCACACGCGTCAGCTTCACGTGGTTCGGCACACGGAAAACGCTTTCGACGGCTCAGAAGGCCCAGGCGGCCGAATCGTTCGGAGCCGAGGGCGATTTTCTCAGCGCCGGCAAGAAACTGCTCGACACCAAACATCCGCGTTTCAAGGCAGTAACCTCGGTGCGCAATCGCACGCGTGCCTATTGGGCGTCGCTCAGCCTACCCTATCCCGAGCCCGGGATTCGCTTGGTGCGGCAGGATACGCTGGCGACATTTCAGGACCAAATGAGCGTTTTCAAGGAGGAACTCGACGAAGCCGTGGCCGGACTTGACGAGCGATATGCAGCGCTCAAAGTGGCGGCTGAAGAGCGACTGGGTAGCCTTTACAACGAAGCCGACTATCCGGCATCGCTCGCGGGGATGTTCGATGTCTCTTGGGATTTTCCCAGCGTCGAGCCGCCGTCGTATTTGCAACAACTCAATCCGGAGTTGTACGAGCAAGAATGCCGCCGCGTGCAGGCCCGTTTTGACGAGGCCGTGCAGATGGCCGAGCAGGCGTTCATCGAGGAGCTGTCGCAACTGGTTTCGCATCTCACCGAGCGGCTGGGCGGTCACGAAGACGGCAAGCCCAAGATCTTCCGCGACACGGCCGTGGGAAACTTGCGTGAGTTTTTCAATCGTTTCCGCGCACTGAATGTGCGATCTAACGATCAGCTCGATTCGCTTGTTTCACAGTGTCGTCAGGTCGTCGATGGAGTCCAACCACAGGAACTGCGCGACAACGGGGGCCTGCGCCAGCAGGTTGCCACGCAGCTTTCCGGCGTCCAATCGGTGCTGGACGGACTGCTTGTTGACCGACCACGGCGACGGATCATTCGTTCGCCCAAGTGAGGACCCGGCTATGCAACTTCTGATCTCCCCCGGCGGCACGATCCGCTACGTCTACGCTGAATCCATCGACCTCACCCATATCGGGCATGTTTCCATTTCTCGTGGATCACACGTCGAGCCCGATCAAGACGGTCGCTGGTTCGCTGATCTGGCGCCGGTAGGCGGGCCACGGCTCGGCCCATTTGCTCGCCGCAGCGACGCCCTCAACGCGGAATCCGAGTGGTTGCACAAGCACTGGCTGCTGCCACCGCTCGACTGACCGCCGTCAACGACAACACGTATACCTTTTTGCCCCGGCCACGCAGGCAACTGTACCTGTGTGGCCGGGGCTTTTTTCGTTTCCCCACCTCAACAGGAGTGCTTTCCATGAAACAGGCCGACCTTGACCGCGCCGTCGCCCGCGCCACGGGCGAAACCGTTTCCACCATCAAACGTCTCGGGTTTCTGCTCGCCGAACCGAGCGACGGTCTCGATCCCGAGGCCGACGAACACGGCCCTTACGTCATCGATTGGGACGAATTGGAGGCGCAGCGTCACGAAGCAGAAACGCGGAGGCCGCGCTATGAACCGGCCGTCGCTTGAGCAAAAGCGTCAACTTCGCGTTGCCGCCGTGACTGATGACTCCGCACTGCGCAACGGTGATTCGAGCAAGCAAAACCAGTTGCGTGGTGGCCAACGGCGAGGGCGGCGCGAAGTCAAGAACGCATCGCGCCGTCGAATGCGACGATGGCCGGTGCGGCAACCGACTTGATGCCAACGATATCGATTTCACACTCAACAAAACTCATGAAAGGATACATATGAAGATTCTGGTGATCAACAACGACGGCGGCGGCTTCGCCGATTACGTGGACGTCGCCGATGGCACGACTGTCGCTCAACTGTTCGAGCGACAAATCGGCGCTACCAAGCCGAGTCACTACCTGATCCGTGTCAATCGTCAGCCCTGCCCGGCGGATCAGGTGTTGCGTGAAGGGGACCGCATCTCCATCACGCCAACGAAAATCGAGGGCGCGAAATCGTAACCACAAGCCTTCCGCACGCCACCGGGTCTAAGCGCTCGGTGGCGTGGCGGGCGGTGTTCACTTTGGAGTGACGAACCATGACGCGCCAACAACGGCTGCTCATCCGGATGGCAATCGCGATCCACGAGCGGCTTCACTCGAAAATTACCAATGACAAATGCTTCTCGCTGCCAGCGGCAGCGTGGCAACAATGCGAAATGCTAAATCGCAAGCTGCGGAAAGCTTCCCAGCGCGGCTGGAACCTGGCGGCCGATCGGCTGAATCACGACCAGCGTTTGGCGGTCGAGCGACTTCGCAATGAGGTAGCGGAACTTGACCACAAGCTTCGACCATCAGGCGACGAAGGCCGCAAAGCCTCGGTGGGCGACATCTTTGCTGACCTAGTCGCTCTGCACGATGAGTTCGAAGATGTCGCCTTCCATCGAAGAGAGCACACGTTGTCGGTCACGACGGAGGCCATTGAGCTAGACGGTGTTTATTTGGGTCCGTTTGAGATTCGTCTGGATTGGACCGACTTGCTGAAAGGCCATCCGTATAACTATCGCGTGATCGCCGTCGATCCCAATCCCGCTGCAGCGAATGAGAGCGTTACGCATCCCCACGTGCAAGACGAAGGGGTTTGTGAAGGCGATGGGCATCAGTCGATCCGCAAAGCGCTGGAACAGGGCCGCTTGCTCGATTTCTTCATGATCGTCGCCAACTTGCTACGGACGTACAACTCTGGTAGCCCCTTCGTTTCACTATCGGATTGGCACGGCGTGGAATGTGCCGACTGCGGCAGTACCGTCTGCGACGACCAGCGGTGGACGTGCGAAAAGTGTGAGACGACGGTGTGCGGCGAATGTTACTTCAACTGCCCTGGCTGCGACGGCATCTTCTGCAACGAATGCACGACACGCTGCGAAGGCTGCGATGAGAACCATTGCAGCGGCTGCATGAAGGAGTGCTCGCGTTGCGATGCTGAGCTTTGCCAGGGCTGCCTCGATGACAACGAAAGGTGTTCTGATTGCCATGACCAAGAACTCGAAGAAGAAACGGAAAGTGACGGAAGCGGTCACAGACGCGACGACGCCGACGCTCCGATTCAGCCCAACCGCGTGGGCCAAGTTGCTGTTCCTGCGTGATTATGGCGACACGGAAGTCGGCGGTTTCGGCATCGGGACGAGGGACGACCTGTTGTTCGTTGAAGACATTCAACTCGTCAAGCAAGTTTGTTCGTGGGCACACGTCGCGTTCGACGACGAATCGGTCGCTGATTTCTTTGATCGTCAGGTGGATGCCGAGCGAAGGCCCGAACAATTCGCCCGCATCTGGGTGCATACGCATCCGGGCGACTGCCCGCGACCGAGTATGACGGACGAGGAGACATTTGGCCGCGTCTTCGGCCGTTCGGATTGGGCTGTAATGTTCATCCTGGCCTGCGAAGGCCAGTCGTACGCTCGGCTGCGTTTCAACGTCGGGCCATGCGCCGAAGTCGAGATCCCCGTCGGCGTTGATTACTTGCGGCCGTTTGGCGCCTCCGAACCCGATGCCTGGGAGCAGGAGTATCTGACCAATGTACACGCTGCACAACCGGTCCGCAGCATGGCCGCCGAATTGGAACCCGCGCTTGCCTCACCATTCGAAGAGAAACCAACTAACAGTTGGTACGAAAGCTGGTTCGACTATGCGGCCGACGAAGAGGATGCGGAGGAGCTGATTGTATGAACGCAATTGAGATCACACCCCACGATCGTTTCACGCGACAGCGAGACCTTGTACCGAGCGATCGTCTGGCCGATGTCGCAACCACCGTCATCGGTGTCGGCGCCATTGGCCGCCAAGTGGCACTACAACTTGCGGCCATTGGTGCTCCGCGCATTCAATTGGTCGACTTTGACGCGGTGGATGTGACCAATGTCACGACACAAGGCTACGCGGCCGAAGATGTGGATCAGCCGAAAGTGCTTGCAACGGCCACTGCGATTCGTCGTCTGGATGCTTCGATTCAAGTTGCGACGATTCAGGATCGCTACCGTGCAAAGCTGGAGATCGGTGAGGCAGTGTTTTGCTGCGTCGATTCGATCTCCACGCGGGCTGCCATTTGGCGATCCGCAGCCAACCGCTGCCGGTTCTGGGTGGACGGCCGCATGTTGGGCGAGACCATTCGTATCCTCGCCGCAAGCGATACCGACACATTCGCCCGCTACGCAAACACGCTGTTTGCCCCGGCAGATGCTCAGACCGGCAGTTGCACGTCCCGTAGCACGATCTACGCCGCCAGTATCGCGGCCGGACTGATGGTCCACCAGTTCACCCGCTGGTTGCGTCGCCTTCCCGTCGATTGCGACACCACACTCAACCTGCTCGCCGGCGAATGCACGGTCGCATAAGTCGACGGTTCACCAACCTGTAACGACAAAGCCCCGGCGACTCAATGGTTACGAACCGATGAGCTGTCGGGGTTTCTCATTTGGAGAATAGAATGATTGCCACACTGACCCGCGCCAGTCCCGCGCGCGATAACAATTCGGGACTTCTCGATTACGTATCGCCCACCAGACTGAACACCTGGGTGTCATGTCCGTTGAAGTTCAAGCTGCGTTATGTGGATGGCATCAAAGAGCCGACCTCACCGAGTCTATTTCTCGGCAAGCGCGTCCACGCTGGCTTGGAATTCTTCTATCGCCAAATTCAGGCTGGCGAGAACGTGACGTCTGCCGACGTCTCGCAGCACATTTCCGACTCGTGGGATGAAGCAGTCACTGCTGAAGATATGCAGTTCGCTTCGTTCGACGACGAAGCGGCACTGAAGTGTCAAACGATCGGATTGGTCGGAGCCTATCTCGATAGACATGATAGCAAAGAGGGCTTCCCAATCGCCGTCGAAAGTCCGCTGGAGTGCCCGCTGATCGAGCCTCACACCGGGGCCGACTTGGGCACGGCGTTGTTTGGATTCGTCGATCTGATCCTTGAAACGCCCACCGGGATGACGATCGTTGATTTCAAGACGGCAGCGCGTACGAGCGCGCCGCTTGAGATTTCTCACGAAGTTCAGTTGTCCTGCTACGCCTACGCCTTCCGGCACGTGTTCGGTGCGACCGAGCAAGAACTGCAAATCCGCAGCCTCATCAAGACGAAGACCCCGAAGGTTGAAACACACCGTTATCCCGCCCGCGGCGACGCGCACTTTCGGCGACTGTTCGCCGTGATCCGCGCCTACCTCGATGATCTACAGTCCAATCGGTTCGTGTATCGGCCTGGTTGGACTTGTTCGATGTGCGACTACCGCGAAACCGATTGTCGCCAGTGGCAGGGTTAAACCATCCGTATTCTACGAACAACAAGGAGCAAACCATGCCAGGACTGACCGTCACCGAAAAGGAACATTGGAAGGATCGCATCGGCAAACGGATCGACAAGAAGATCGAAGTCGTTTCCGCAGAAGACCCCAACCTGCTGGATCGCGTTCACCGCGAGGCCCGCGAGCGGGCGCTCGCTTCGCTCGGTTTGTCAAAGATGCAGCAGGAACTGGACGAAGTCGAACAGCAGAAGTCGGCGCTAGAAAAACGCGAACGGCAAATCGAACGTGCCATGCTCGCACACGTCCGCGGCGTGCCCGTCGAAGACATCGACGATTACCACTCCTACCGGTACGACCACGAAGTGGACAGCGCGGTGAATCGTCGGCAGGCCGTTCACGAGGACGAGCTGCTCGCGGAAAGCGAAAACGGCCAGCGGATTCTGCAGCTCCGCGAAGAGAAGGATAACCTGCTCGATACCGTATGGCTCGCCACTTCGCCGAAGCAGATCAAGGAACTGTGGTCAAAAGTCGCCGATCTGCTTGGCGACGACCAAACACAATTACAGCGCGACGCACTGGCGATCGTTCCCGCCGAAGAGTGATCGCCTCGCATTCGCGCGAACAGAAGAGGGGACCACATGGAAAGTCTGTTTGGACTCGCCGTGCTGGCCGCGATTGCCTGGTGGTGTTACAAATCGGGCAAACGCATCGGCAGCCGCAAAGGCTACAACGTCGGCCGCTCCCGCCGTCGCCGACGGCGGCGCTGAACAACATCGGCCAGCACGCACGGCAGTTGGGCCGCCCTCCGGGGCGGCTCAACTTGCCGTCTTTTTTTAGCTATCAAGATACGAAGGATTCTTACCGCAATGCGTATGACTCTGTCGCAGATCTGGCCGTGCTGGCAATACAGTCGAATTTTGCGGATTGTACACCTGCATTTTGCCGAGCTTGCCACAGGCTGGCTTAAGAATGGCGAAAACGTCTGGCAAATCCGTTATACTCAGTGTTTTCTGGGGCGATGATGGACGAATCAGCAAAGCAACAACTTGAGCAAACCCGCGAGACACAGCCGGCGTGGAATTCGACACTTCATAGCCGTCAACGTGTGTTGTTGCATACACAGCCGCTCGTAACGCTGCAGCAGAAGTGGAAACTCGGAACTGAGGATCAGGCTCATTACGATGCGCTCACGCTCTCAATCAAGTTATTCGATGCGATCATTGATGGAAGCGGATTCGGCAACGAGGTTACTCGCGAGACAATGCTGCAGTCGCTTCGCCCGCTGCTTGCCGCATTTGACGATGCAACGAATCTTGACCCCAACGAGCGCCGGCACTTGCAGGTCGTCGACCGCTTGATCGGTTATCTGAAAAACGATGCAAATCGGGGACGTGCCTTTGAAGTTGAATACGCGGACTTCGACGATCGATGGCAGCTCGACCGCAAGGTGCTCAGATTCAAATTGCTTAAGGAAATGCACGGTTACAGTGGCGAAATTGTGCTGCAGCTTTCTTCCGAAGCGATCAATCTATTCCTAAACGCCCTGGACTTGGACATCGAAAGTGCCCAGGAAGCGAATGAAGCGGTAGTTCGGTTTCAGCTTGAGCGGGGCAAGTTCGACCAGGCCCGCGCCTTCGCAGAAAACGCCCGCGGACAGTCGCTTCGATACCAAGAGAAGATCGAGCACATCGTCGGTCAGACAAAGCGCGATATTCGGCAAGTCGATTGGCGCAACGAGGTTCATGAGTTGCTTGTGGAAGCAATGGACCACGTACAAAACCGCCAGCGGATCGAGTCTGACATCATCGACTCGGCACAGCAGAAGCTCGCTACAGTTCAGCTAGACGAGGACCAGCGACATGCCGTAGGTGATGTCATTCGCCTAATGCGCGATTGCCGCCATCGTCACTTGAATCTAAACCGGCAGTTGATGCAGACGCGCAATCACTTTTTTGAGCAGCAAACCAGGCAGTGTTTTTCGGATTCTGAGTCGATCACGCCAATCAATCTCCGCGATGAAGTTCTCCAGCCCTTATTGGCAATGCCGCAAGCCGACGTGGTCCCCTTGGGCGAATACGCGACGTCTTTGTTGGCTACTGCACGAACACCGAAGTTGCTTTCATTGGCCGGTCTCATCATTTGGCAGTTGCAACCGCTTCGCATTCGGACAGAAGGTGAAGTTGAAATGGAAGAGCTTGACCTGCTTGAGTCAGGTGTCGAAGTCAAACGATTTGATGATGATGTGCTGCAAGGGTCAGAAAAGGTTTTTGTCGAGTTGGATCGGGCGATCGTGCTTTCCGAACTGATTCAAAGGCTCGAAACAGATGGATGTCCAGACGAAGTGCAGGACGCCGTCGTGCTGCGAATCCTTGAACAATTCGATCCGGAGGACGGAATAGATGGGTTCGAGGTAGCCATGCACGAGAAAGACGGATTTGCACATCACCGCATGTTCGGGGATGACTTGTTGATTTGTCCCCAGAGGACCACCACGTAAAAGGCGTGAAGCGATGGAAGATGATAGAAGTGACGCTTTCTTGGCCGGAAGATTGATTCAATACGGACTTCAACCCGGTATGATTCCGTTCAATGAACCGGAATATATGGAGTTAGTCGACCGATTTATTGATCGTCAGGCGTTTCGCGGTATGGTGCGCGATGTGGCCGATGGGTTGGGATTGATAGTTGTAGACGTGAACGACCGTGGGATTTTTCTGGGAACGAGCAATCAATCTGTCTTCGCAATGAAGCCGAGCGAATTTCGCAGCGGCACATCGGGTGAAGACCGGTTGTTGGACGGGCTGATTCAGATCGCGATCGCGGCAACCGTTTATCCGCGTCAGCGCGATCTTGACGAAGATTCATATGAAGCGAAACCTCCGATTACCGTTGCAGAGGTCGACCAGATGCTGCGGGAGTTGTCGGAATCAGCAAAATCTCGCGTCGGCGACAGCGACTTGAGCGATGAACAGCTTCAGCAGGGCATTCAAGAAGCATGGCGGGTTTACGAGAGCCGCCCAGCGGTTCGCAAGATGAAAAGCGGGTTACACTCAAAGGACTCGACGCACGGGTTGATATACAAGCATCTCCAATTGCTGGCGAACCAGGGTTGTTTCACCGTCATCGGATCAAAAGACTCCCCGTCGTTTCGTCCTACGCTGAAGTATCAAATCCTCGTAAAGGAATTGGCCGCATCTGAATTGTATCGAGAGTTCCACGATTTGATCGCTTCGGCAACCGGCGATGACGGTTCGACGGGCATTGTCGCATCGCAGGAGACCTATCATGCCTAAGCTACGGCGCATACGGCTGGTTTCCGTTGGCCACGACAGCGCCCGGTTCGAAGACGTGACGCTCGACTTGACGGATCACCAAGAATGCCCAACAAACTCGATTCTATGGTTGCGAAACGGTGGCGGCAAAACATCATTGCTTAGCTTGTTATTTGCGAGCATCAGGCCAAGCAAGATCGACTTTCTTGGAAAGAGGGCTGAGGGGAAGATACGACGGATCGAGGACTACGTCGGGCCACGTGACCAAAGCGTCGTCGTATGTGAATGGGAACTCGACGACGATGGCGGCAGGCTGTTTGACGACGATCGCCCACGCTATCTCAGCGGCTTCTTCTATCAACGAAAATCCGGGGGTGATGGCGAGACAACTCGAGACATCGATCCCGCCTACTTTGCGACCAAGGTGTCCGACACTGAAGTTCAGTTGACGCTCGACGGTCTGCCGTTACAGGTCGAGGTTTGCGGATCTAATGGGCAGCCGCGCCGGCGCAGGACGCTAGCGGGCTTTCGTCGACGTTGGCGGCAACTCCAGCATGACTATCCGGATCACGATGTCTTCATTCACGACCGCCAAAAGGAATTTGCCAAGGAACTCGCCGATCGGGGAATTGATCCGCAGGTGTTCTTCTACCAGATCCGAATGAACGAACGGGAGGGCGGTGTTTCGGAACGATTCTCGTTCTCCGAGTCTGAGGATTTCGTCGATTTCCTGCTGGAAATGACATTTGATCCGCAACAGGCACAGCAGGTCAAAGAGCAGCTGTCGACATTTCGCCATGAGCTTCTCGAGCGCAATGAACAGCTCAAGCCCGAACGGGAATTGTGCCTTGCATTGATCGAGCAACTCAGAAAGATGTCGCAAGTCCGCAACCAGCGTGTTGACACGGCAAAAGATGTGGCACGCTCAAAGGCGCGGCTTGATCTCCTGCAGCAATGGGTCAAAACACAAATCACAAACAACTTAGCTGAGGTTGAGGAACATCGATCAAAGGAAGCTGAGATCCGCGCTGAGACGCGCGAGGCCGAAGAGGAATCAAGTGCTGCGCTGCGTAGAGCTGCGGTGCTAAACGAAATCGCGCGCTCTCGCATTCTTGCCACACTTGAATCGGAGTACGCGGCACAAGAAACCAAGATGCGCGCGGCAGAGCGTCTGAAAAACATCTGGCAGGCAGCAGTGCCGTTATCACGTCTCCAGAATTTCACAAAAGAAGCAAATCATTGTCGGGAACAGTTGGCGCGACTCAAGAAAGAACTTGAGCCGGATCACCAGCAGTTAGTGACGATGTGTACTGAATATGCAAATGCGATTGACTTCCGACGGGAGCAGGTTAGTCGGGAGCGAGAAACATTGCTGCAGAATGCAAAACGTCACAAGCTGCGAGCAGAACAACTGCAAAAGGAAGGGTCCGAATCAGGAGAACGGGCGGCAAGATCTGAAACGCTAGCCGCACAACTGAGCGAAAAGATTGAGGAGGCCGAGCGCGAACTTAAACGCCTTCGTGACGAATCAGTTCTTCACGACGGCGAGACTGTCGATTCCGCAAGTGGCCGAATCACGGAGTCGGTGAAAAACACGCGTAATGAAGTTGACGCCAAGAAAGCGACTATCGAAGACTTTGACTCTGACCGTCGACAACAGGAGGTCTATAAGCAGAAACGGGAGCACGATCGCGTTCGATTTGACAAAGCTCACGCGCTTCTGAAGGCTGACTTTACACGCGGTCTGGAAGCCAAGGCCAAGCTGGAAGCGGACGATGCTTTCTTGCGGCTGTTGCAGGCATCCTCTGTCAACGTGGATATTTCAGCAACAAAGGCAATCAGCAAAGCCGACGATGAGTTACCTCGCGTGCATCAAGCGATCCTTGACCTCGAAGTAGCCTCGGTAGAGGACAAGCGGAACATTTTTGGTCTGGATGACACGGGCTTTTTACCCGCCAGTCGTGATGTGCAGTCGCTCCTGGATCGTCTGAAGCAGACAGGAATCACTTGCTACTCAGGATGGCAGTACCTCGCGGTGAACTTTCCTGTCTCGTCCATTCGCGAACGCATCGCCGAGTTTCCCCACATCGCCAGCGGTATTGTCGTCGCTGACAAGGACTTTGAGCGCGTCGCCGAAATCAGCAACGCGAACGCCGCAGACTCTGGCTTACCGTGTCTGACGGCGCCAGTGGCCGTCGCTCCGGTTTCGACTCTTAAAGACGAAGGGCTGGCGAATTGGCGGGTATTCGGCCCACAGTCGGATGCCTACTTTAATCCGCAGTCAGCCGACAACGAACGAAAGCGGTTAAGTGAGATTGTCGATGCGCGTAACGATGAGATTGCCGAGAGTAAAAGATGGTACGACGACCTGAATAAGTTGGCAGGTCGTTTGCGCGATTTCCGGCAGCACTATCCTCGCGGTTGGTTCAACGAGATCGAGCAAAAGCTGAATGCACAACAGTCTCAGATTGATGATTGCACCACGGACATCGCGCGGGCGACTGAAAGTGTCGAGACGCTAACAATTCAGATACAAGACAACGAAGAGCGTCTTCAGACAGCTTTGGACGAAGTCGCGGCATACGAACGGCAGCTGTCGCGATGCGATCAGTATCAGAGCCAATACGGGTTGAAGCTCGGGCATTGGCGAGAAGATCTCGACTTACAGAAGAACCAGACACGGGAACATCGTGAACGAAGTCAAACGAAACTCGACCAATCGAAACTCGCCCGTGATCAGGCCGAGGCCGTACAAGAAGAAGCACACGTGAAGTCACTGGCTATTTCAAAGCTTGAAGAACAATTGCTTGATGCCAATTACGTAGATTCGGAGCGACGCGCAGCTGTCGCCGGCGATATAGAGCAGCTTAAGACGGACTTTGAGCAACTGCGCGCGGGATACGAGGGAAGACTCAACGAGCAGGGATTGTTGGCATTGGCGGAACGTGCCGACAAGGCAGCAGCGGCAGAAAACAAGGAGTTGGAACGAGTCCTCGGCAAGTTTGCTGAGATCAGCAAGACTGATGTATCTGAAGAATTGGCAAAGCGGCCGGCAGGTGTCTCCGTGGACGAGCAGAAGGAAAATGCGGAGCGCGCGTACGATGATTCGACACGACAGCTTGGTCCAATGAAACGCAAAGTTGACACTGCTTGCGAGAAACAGAAAGCGGCTCAGGACGAATTGGTCGAGCTTGAGAAGACTGGGCCGTTACCATCACTCTCACCCGAAGGAACAGATGATGAGATTCTTGTAAATTCCGAACGACTTCGCAAGGAGTCGGTAGAACAGTCGCGCTGGCTTGAAGCGTTGCGTGAGGAACTTGTGGCCATAGGTAGCACACTGCAGAATTTGGAACATCGCAACGAGTCACTTGGCAAGGACCTTACAAACATTCGCACGATTGCCGATGCACAGGCAACTGTGCTTGAACGTTTAACTGCTATCTTGCCAGACGGCGAACCTGACGCCCAACCAGTTTTATTGATCAAGGCGGATGAAGACGTTGCACGAATGTCAGGTGAAATCGCGTCCACTTTGCAAGAAGGGCGAGAGAAGTGTGAACATCTCGACCGGCAGCGTGAGGACATCGCCAAGAGGATTCATCGTGCCTCAAGTGAGTCGCGATTCGAGCAGATTCGCGATTCAGTCAGTGTTCGATTCAAGTCTCGTCACGCCAGCGCTCTCGAACAGAATGCCGACTCTGACATCGTGCAAATCGAGGAACGCATCTTTCATATCGAAGAAAACCTGAAGACGGCGGAGAAGCAGATGCAGATCGTCGTGGATGTCATCCTCGGCGCTGCCAACGAGGGGCTGGATTTGTTGGGGCGAGTCTCCCGAATGTCGAGGTTGCCCGATTCATTGCCTCAAGCCGGAAAACGCTTTATGGAGATCACTACGAAAGCATCGGACAACCCAGCAGAGCGGCGCGCGAAGATTCGCGACCTTGTTGACGAGTTGCTAGAACAGGGCGAAGTCGGCGAAGGGATTTCGTTGATTCAAAAGGCCGTTCGCCGAATCGGCTCTCCAATCCGAGTCAGGGTACTGCATCCGGACTTACACCAGAGTCGTCCGCGATTTGATATTCATGATCTTGGATTGTTCAGTGGCGGCGAAAAGCTGACCGTCGCAATCCTGCTTTACTGCACTCTGATCCGTCTGCGCCAGCAAGAGGGTTATGGTAAATCCAGCTCTAGTGTGTTGGTGCTGGACAATCCGATCGGGACGGCGTCACGAATCACGTTCCTCGACATGCAGCGAGAGGTTGCTCAGGCAATGAATGTGCAGCTAGTCTATGCCACGGCCGTGAAAGATCTAGATGCTGTCGGTTGTTTAGAGAACATCATTCGATTGCGGAACTCGCGGATCGATCGGCGCACCGGGAAGCGAATGGTCGAGGTCGACGCGAACGGCGATGGGGAAACAAGTACGCAAACCATTACTACCGCCCGAGTGTCATTCGATTCCCCGCCATCATCGCTGCCAAAGCATGAAGTGGAGACCGGGGACGAGTCCCTGGAGGACTGATGTCCGCGTCGCATGACGACTTCGAGTTTTTGTTTGATTCCGAGAAAGTGTCGCGTTTTCTCGATAGGCTCAAGGCGTCGGGAAAAAGACGTGTAGGCAACTCAGAAATCTGGTCCGCGTTCGCCGAGACCTATCGAGACATTCCGCAGGGTCCCGATGGTCGACGCTGCCTAATGCGGCTCCTGCGCGAGTTGGAAGCATCAGAGGTGTTACGTCTGCCGGTCGGCCACGGAACGCGGTGGGATCGCAATAGCACAATTCCAACACCTACATCAATCGATCTGAAGATCGACGAAAAGCGAACATCGACGGTGTGGCGAGATTACCCTTGGCACCCGCGACTGCAATGGGTGCTGAACCGCTCCCAGCTTTCCGAGCAACAGTTTGTTTTTCTGAAAAAGATTCAGCAAGGATTGGTCGATGGCTGGTTTGAGACCCTGGCACCGCTCAAGTACCGATCGTTACAGCTAACCGGCGACGAGAAAAAGTTGGTATCGCTATGTAAGACACGACTGTTTGGCGAAGGACGACTAACATTGTCGATGCTCGGTTGCGATCCCGATATTCTTCCCATGGTGATCGAGCGTGTTTCAGATGCGGCCGATTTCTTGATTTTCGAAAATGCAGCTCCCTACATGCTGGCCCGCAAAGTACTGCGGGCGTCATCCAATCCGGCTGTCGGCAGAATCGCGTACGGCAGCGGCCACCAAGTTGGTAAATCAATCGAATACATCGCGCTACTAGAAGCGCCCGTTCGGAACGTGTTCTATGTCGGAGACCTCGATATGCGAGGGATCTACATCGCTGCTAAACTTCAATCGCACTGTGCCGCAAACGACCTCGCACGGGTTCATCCGGCCACAGTGCTGCACGAGCAAATGCTTGCCTCGGCCAATCGGTTAGGTGCGCCGCGCGGCTGGCCAGACCAGTCAAGGCGGACGAGTGCCGCAGGTGATTGGGTATTTCAGTTTCTCGAACCGGCGATTCGAGATGAGATTAAGACAATCGTCGATTCGGGCCATCGAATCCCGGAGGAAACCCTCACCGAGTCCGACCTGATAGGCTGTTTCTCTAGTTGGTAAATTCGACCAGAGGCGAGATCAGGGGACAATTGGGACAATTCCTTAATTCTTCGGCAACACACGGTCTTGCGGCGCGTCGTAACCTGCTGTGAATGAACACGTTGCAGCATCTTTATCTGCCTGCGCTGCGCAGTCCAACCTTGAGTCCTCAAGAGGGCACCGTCTCGCATTTCTCGATAAATGGGAGAATCTTTCGACGCTTCGCCCTGTGCAATGTCTGCTTGCTTGATGAGCGGTTGGCACGCAGTTGTGCCGGACGAATTTCTGGCAGAAAGCGACATGTGGCGAGCGAAACATGGGAAGGCCGGAGAAGCGGTTTCACGAGTTTATTGGCCAGCGGCGAGTCGTCGAGCATCTGCGGCGGCTGATCGGTGGTGCTAAACAGTGTGCCGACCCATGCACCTCGCTGCTGCTGATCGGGGCAGCGGGTTTTGGCAAAACGTCGATTGCCAAGGCTGTCGCCGCGGAATACGGAAGCAACTTCCGCTGTGTGCTGGCCAGCGGCGATACGAAGCCCGCTGAGATCTGTGCCGTGTTGCGCGATGTTCGTCACGGCGATGTCGTACTTCTCGATGAAGCCCATGCGCTTTCACGAGACGCCCAGCAGATTCTCTACGTCGCGCTGGACGAATGGCGCGTGCCTGTCGAGACCAAGCGTGGCATTAGCCGCTCAGAGAACGAAAGCATCGCCCAATTCACGCTCATCTTGGCGACCAACGAACCGGGCGGAGTAAAACAGGCACTGCGGAGCCGATTGACTCGGATAGAATTTGATCCCTACACGCCCGCAGAATTGAAGGCAATCGCTGAGCATGTCGCTCAACAGAGTGAAGCCAGTGTGACACCTCAGGCCGCCAATCTCTTGGCACAAGTCGCGCAGGGATCGCCCCGTGTGATTGTCCGTCGAGTGCAGAACCTCAAACACTACTGGCCGGACGGCCGTTCGATCACCAAAGATCATGTTCGGAATTTTCTGACGAGCGAAGGCGTTGACGATCACGGATTCACGCCCCATCAGCGGATGTACCTGCGGTACCTGGCCGCCCTGCCGGACTGCGAGTGCAACGTCGAGCGACTCGCCATCAAACTCGGCTGCGACACGGCCAACATCCGGCAGGAAGTCGAACCCTATCTGATTGAGCAGGGGCTCGTCGACCCAACATCGCGACAAGGGCGCGGTCTCAAGGAGGCTGGTGCTGCACTCATCAGCAGCCTTCGAGAGCCAGGCCATGCGGAATCGGAGGCGTGACCATGATGAGGTTACCGGCAGGAGATTCCGTTGTTGAAATGATCGAGTTGGCGCGCCATGCAGATCAGCCGGTGCTGTTGGCGGGACGACACGGCGTCGGCAAGAGCAGCCTGTTCGAGGAAGCGGCTCGACGGCAAGGAATCGATATCATCGTTCGCGACTTGTCGTTGATGGAACCAGTCGACCTGATCGGCATCCCCAGAATCAATGATGATGGCCGTACCGAATATCACCCACCGTCGTTTCTGCCGTGCAAAGGTGAGGGGCTGCTGGTGATTGAAGAACTCAATCGCTGCCCGCGATACGTCCAAGTGCCGTGTTTGCAGTTGTTAACCGACCGGCGGCTAAACGACTACGCCTTGCCGCCGGGCTGGTTGCCGTGCGCTGCAATCAATGACGGCGAGCAGTATCTCGTCGATGAATTGGACGACGCTCTGACGTCGCGATTCGTTCAGGTGCGCATCGAACCAGACTCAACCGCCTGGGCCACTTGGGCACGGCATCCCGGGAATGTTCACGACAAGATTGTTGATTTCGTTGAGCAGAGCCCAGGAGTCTTTGACGATCCCCAATCCAATCCGAGGGCTTGGACGTACGCAAGCAACCTTCTCAAGAGCTGGGAGGAACTGCGCTCTGGTGACGATGCACTGGCAGTTGCGCTTGCCGGCGTAGTCGGCGAGACCTGGGCGGTGGCCTTCCTTGAGTATTACGGCACAAACGCGGCACGACCGCTTCAGCCGCAGGAAATCACGGAAGATTACCTGACACATCGAGGCCAGTTCTTGAACTGGATCAATGACACACGATTGGACTTGGTTTCGGCCTCGCTCGATAGTTTGCAAAAGCACCTCCAACGGCAGCGGGATTACGAAGCCGTGGCCCACGATCCAGAAGCGAAACGGAACGTCGAGCAGTTCCTGTTCGACTTGCCGCCGGATCTGCGCAGATTGGCGCGGGGCTGGCTGAAGGATCGCGGCTTTCACGAACTCAAAGTGCCTCGGAAGTCGCGATTATGAAGTCCAACCTGGAGAAATATGCAAGCGGCCTATTGAAAATCGCGGTCCGCAGGATGGCGAAGTCGTACCCATTCCATGCCCATCTGCTGTTGCCGGAGAAGTTCGTCTGTGTGCCAGAGGTTGAAACGATGGGCGTAACGATCCGCGACGCACGGCTTCAGTTCTGGTATTCCCCTGAGTTCGTTTGTCGCTGTCACTTTGACGAATTGATCGGTGTGCTGCACCACGAAGTCAACCATCTGCTTTTTGGTCATCTGCTTGTACAACCCGACGAGTTTCCTGATCAGTCAGCTCGCGTCATTGCGGAAGAAGTATCGGTCAACGAATGGATCGTTGAACCGCTGCCCGGCAACCCGATCAAGCTGGAACAGTTTCCTGAATTGCCGCCACTGGAAGACACCGCAACGCGATACGCCCGATTGCTGGAAAATTCTCCGCGTAGCGGACGAAAACCGGTACGCTCAGCACCGAAAACGGTACAAACCGGACGAGAATTGGTGCAATCGGGACAGAAAACCCCCAGTGCTAAACGGAAAATCGAGTCGTCCGATGACAAAATCAGTCTGTCGCCGCTCGACAATCACGAAATCTGGGAGAACGCACGCCAGAATCCCCACTTAGGAAAACTCGTGATTGCAAACGCCGTTCGTCAGGCAAGAGAAGCCTTAAGTAAGCGCGACTGGGACGACATGTCCGACTGTCTCCGCGACCAAATTGAGGAAATCCTTGTCGGCAAAACGTCAATGAATAAGAAAGAAAGTATCCGTTCGCGGCCTGGAATCGTCAGCTGGACTCACATGCTTCGGCAGTTGATCGCGAAGACCATGGAATATCGCCCCGCTCTGCATCGTGCGCCGCGACGATTTCCTCACTTGGTCGGCATCGTACCTGGTAAATCACAGACCATTGTCAGGCATAAGGTAATGGCGGTGATCGATACCAGTGCTTCGATGACCTTCGATCTTTTGGAGCAGATCGGCGGAGAGCTGTGTCGCCTTTCGCGGGAGTGCGACGTCACCATTGTCGAGTGTGACTCGGAGATACGATCGGTTTACCATTTCAGGGGTGAGTTGACCGAAGTCCACGGGCGCGGCGGCACGGATCTTCGGCCACCGTTCGAGCCGGCGCTACTTGCACAAGTTCGGCCCGAAGTGATCGTCTACTTCACTGACGGTGAGGGCATCGCACCGACAAAACCGCCGGCGATACCTACGATCTGGTGTTTGATTGGTGCAATCGCTTCACCGACGACTTGGGGGCACCAGATCTATGTCGAACCGTAGCCGGCGCCCTTTGCCACACTTCTTGGCCGCGGCGGTCGATTCCCGTTCCGAGAGAGATTTGTAATCTTTGGTTGAGCGGCGAGATTGGCCAACGATTTCCCGATTGTCTCGCGTGACCGTTATCCGGCGTCAGTCGCACTTTATCATCCGGCTACTGGACGCGCATCAACAGAAATGTAGCGATGCACGCTTACGGGCCTGGAATTGGCCTCTAGCTTTGGGCTGTGGTTGCCCATCGGAAACAAAGAGTCCCCAACGCCCAAAAGTAGGTCGACTGAGCTCGGGAAAGCCAGGTGGAACAGACGGCGGAACAAGACGTCTTCCGTGCGTCGGCGTGCCTCACCGAATGCACTCCACCCGCTGCTGTTTCCTGCGTCGGTGTTGTCGACGTGTTGTCGACCTGACCAGATTCAGGAATGTGCCGATCTCCCTTGAACATCCTCACATCGCGCCATCCATCGGATGGCACCGGTCCGCCGGTATCTCAACTGTGAACTGCGGTCGATCTGACCGATAGCAGTTACGTAGCCCGAAGAATCGGCGAATGCCGGGACGGGCTTGCGGGCTCGGGCCAGTGCGTCCCGTGTCTCATAACCCGGCAGTCGCAGATTCGGATCCCGCCCGCTCCACTTGAATCCGCCGGTAGCGAAATCACGCGACTCGCGGGTTAAGAGACAAAGCCGACGCTAACCACGTCGGCTTTTTTCGTGGAAACGCCAGGACTCGCAACGGTTTGCGGTTGGACGTTCTCTCGCCGCGATGTCTCTCCATGTCGCGCGCGACATCCGGCGTTGGCCTCGGGGTAACGGATCGGGCGGTCGAAACGCCAAAACTCTCGGTTGTCTCTGTCGCGTCGACTCGTTCGGGTTAAGAAGCGTTCCGGCCCGCTATGCAGGCAGAAACCTCCCGTTTCGGCCCGGTAGGATGAACACCGGTCAGAACCAACTCGCGCTCCGCAAGCAGATGCGACTTTACCCAAAGCTTGCGCGACATCTCGGGTTGGCTAGGTGTGTTCGAGCCACGCCAAGCGTGGGGATGCAGCTCACGATCGTCGAACGACTTTGGAAATTCCACCTTCAAGTTCTCGGTTCTCCATCATCGTTTCTGCAGCACGTATTCGGCGGGGTCACGGTTGAACTCGCCGTTGGCGACCTCCAGAAAGTAAATCGTAACGACGGTGCGGCGAATTCTCGCTCGTCGACTGGGTCAAAAGTCGAAGTCGCGGAAGGGATCCCAATCAAACGGCGGTCCGTACCGGAAGTCAGGTATTACGGGCTCGTGCATGTCCAAGCCACGGAGTAGATGCTCTTTTTCGTTGTCCGGCAGATCTTTCTCGGCTTTGATCTGGCCTTTGATCTCATCGCGCGTGCCCTCAAATTTATGGTGTTCTTTCTTTCCGTTCTTGGCCAGATATTCGATTTCCGCGCGATAGTGGTTGTCGTCAAGTTTTCTAAGCGTGAGTGAATCGAAGCTCGTCCAGTCGCCTGCGTCTTCCTTCTGTTTCTCTTTTTCGCCCGGCGCTCGCAGGTGCCAAGGGATGTGCGGCAAACGCTGCCACCAGTGACTCGGCGCGGCTGGTCGTTGAGCCACCCGTTCGGGCTGCGTGCCGAGTGTCAGTGTGTGCGACTCCAACTTGCCGTCGCGGACGATGCCCACCTTTATCTTGTTTCCGGCCCTGTCGGCATGGACGAGCTTCACAAGCTGCTCGGGCGAGAACAGCTTTTGGTCGCCGTAACTGACCAGGATGTCGTGCGACTTGAGCCCGGCTTCCGCCGCTGGCGAATCCGGCACGACTTGGGCCACGAGAACGCCCTGACCGTCAACTAGTGTTTTGGGCAAATGAGTTACTAGCGCCGGGTGCAGCGATTCGACCGCGATGCCCAGGTAGGCAGCGCGTGCCTGTTTGGGGGACGTGGCGTCGCTTTGTTTCTTCAGTTCCTGGGCGAAGGCCGTCTGCGAAGATACGACCGTCACTGCCAGAAACAGCATCAGACTCGTCCATGGTAGCTTTCTCATGACTTTCAACTCCTTATTTTGTCGTCAGGTAGATTACTTACGAGCCCGCTCAACTCGAACATAGCCGCCATTATCTGATTCGCAGCTCGACCTGAAAATCGCGAAGATAACGCATTTTGAACTGGTGGTTTCCACTATGCCAGGCAAAACGCGACTTAGCGAACAGGTGACCGCTCTTTGACACTCGAGGTGCAGGCCTACAAGAGCGATTCTGACTTTCAAAAATGCACCACAAAAGGCCGAGTCCGATGATGGCAACGAAGCTGCCGTACAACGCGATCGCCAGAATGCAGCCATACGGTAATTGATCAGGACTTTCGTAGCACATTGTCGTAATTCGAGGCTGCCTCGACGGCGCGAACATACCTTTTGCGGATTCAGGCGAGAGATAGAACTCCGGCAGCGCCGGAAATTTTCTCGCAAAGACCGTGCCGCGCGTCCCGCAATTGTTCCATCAATGGTGGATTCCGCCAAGTGAAATTGGTCAAGGATTCGATTCTCAGCAACTCCGCCTAGGAAGACAATTGCGGTATCCCTGGTGTGGATAGTCGTGATCAAGGAGCGGAACATGCGTTCGGCGCTGGTAACACTCAGTCTCATTGCCCTGTGTTTTACGGAAGCCGATACGGCGCGGGCGCAGACTTCCGCAAACGCCGCCCGTTCGGTGGTTGTTCGTGTCCGTTTGGACAATGAAGCCATCACGCCGGTTGTTGCCCATTTCATTGAAAGGGCCTTACGCGAAGCGGAAGAGGCGAACGCACAGTGTCTCGTGATCGAGCTCGACACACCCGGTGGATTGCTTGATTCCACGCAGCGGATCGTCAAGGACATCGTCGGCAGTCCCGTGCCCGTTGTTGTTTACGTCTCGCCCTCCACGGCTCGGGCGGCTTCGGCTGGAGTGTTTATCACTCTGGCCAGTCACGTGGCGGCGATGGCTCCCGGCACGCGAATTGGCGCGGCACACCCTGTCGAGATGGGTGGTTTGCCCATCACGCCGCCAAATCCCATGCCGCAGCCGAGTGAAAAAGAGGACGAAGGCGCCTCCAAGACGGTTCCGGCTGCGTCGCCTATGGAGGAGAAGATCGTCAACGACACCAAAGCCTGGGCCCGCGGGCTAGCGAAGTTGCGGAATCGGAACGCCGAGTGGGCTGAGCGGGCCGTCGAGAAGAGCGAGTCGATCATTGCTTCCGAGGCGGCGGAGCAGCAAGTCGTGGATCTGATCGCTGCCGATCTCGCGAGCCTGCTGAAACAGATCGACGGCCGCGAGATCACGCTGCGGGCTGGTACGGCTCACGAGCACACCGTGCAACTTCGCACAACGGACGCCGAGATTGTCACGGTTGAACAGTGGTGGGGCGAGAAGCTACTTGGCGTCATCTCCAATCCCAATGTTGCCTTGCTGCTCATGATGTTTGGCGTTTATGGCATCTTGCACGAACTGTTCAGTCCCGGTTGGGGCGTTTCCGGGACACTGGGAGTGATCAGCCTGGTCTTGGCGTTCTTTGGCCTGTCTGTTTTGCCGATCAACTACGCCGGTTTGGCCTTGATCGTCGTGGCGCTGGCTCTTTTCGCCGCGGAACCATTCTTTGCCAGTCACGGCATTCTTGCCGTTGGTGGCATCGTCTGCCTGATTTTGGGCGGAACCATGTTGGTCGATTCGCCGACAGGCTTCATGAGGGTTTCACTGTCGGTCCTGATTCCGATTGCGGTGGCCACGGCGCTGGTCGTGGGGTTCCTGGTCAGCCGGATCATTCAGGCCCAGCGCAGCCGCGTACAGACCGGCAGCGAGAGCATGCAGGGTTTGGCAGCAGAGGCGAGCGACAAGTTTCAAGCCGAGGGGGACCACTTTCGTGGACGGGTGGGGGTGCGCGGAGAATGGTGGAACGCCCGAAGCGCTTTCCCTGTTGCAGCTGGCGAGACCGTCCGCATCGATGAGTGCCAAGGGTTGACGTTGCTCGTGAGCGCAAACGGCAGCCCGCCGGCCACCTCGAACATTACACCGGAAGAATCACCATCCACTTAAGGAGTCTAACTATGTTACCGCTTCAAGTTACCGGAATCGTTGTGGGGATCATCGTACTGTATCTCCTGAGTTGCATTCGCGTCCTGAACGAATACGAACGCGGAGTGATCTTTCGTCTCGGCCGAGTGTTGTCTAAGCCGAAAGGGCCGGGTCTGATCTTTGTGTTTTGGCCGATCGACCGCATGGTGCGCGTCAGTTTGCGTGTCATCGTGCACGACGTGCCTTCCCAGGACGTAATCACGCACGATAACGTTTCTGTGAGCGTCAACGCCGTACTCTATTACCGAGTCGTCGACCCGATGCGGGCAATCCTGGAGGTTGAACAATTCCACTTCGCGACCAGCCAACTTGCTCAGACCACGCTCCGTAGCGTACTGGGCCAGGCAATGCTGGACGAACTGCTGGCGGAACGCGACACGATCAATCAACGGCTCCAAGAAATCATCGATGAACACACGGATCCTTGGGGCGTGAAAGTCTCGCTCGTGGAAGTAAAATTCGTCGATCTGCCCGAACACATGAAACGGGCGATGGCCAAGCAGGCGGAAGCCGAGCGCGAGCGGAGGGCCAAGGTGATCCACGCCGACGGCGAATCTCAGGCGGCCACCAAACTGCGCGAAGCTGCCGAGACGATTGAAGGGCATCCCATGGCCATGCAGATGCGCTTTCTGCAAACACTGGTCGAGGTCGGCGCCGAAAACAACACGACGTTGGTCTTCCCCGTGCCCCTGGAACTGGCCAGTACGTTTTTGAACCCGTCGCCAAACGGCAATGGAAAACCACGATGGGATGAGCCGTCGCCAAGCCACGGCAAACCAGTTGACACCGGCGCATTGCGTTGAACCGTCGATCGCGCACAGGTAAGACGGATTAGCAATCCGTCCTACAGTTGTTTCACGACCAATCAATGACGCCGGAAAGGGATGAACCATGAAGAAATTATTCACGCTACTCGTAGGTGCAGTTTTGCTCGCGACGTGGACGGTGTCAGCTGTGCAAAGCCAGGAAGACGATGACATTAAGCCAAATGTCCAGGAGTTCATGCGTGTCAAACTTCTTCACTCGCAAAAGGTGCTGGAAGGATTGGCCACGGAAGATTACGACATGATTGCCAAGCACGCCCAGGAAATGAGCTTGATCAGCCGGGCAGAAGAGTGGCAAGTGTTCGAAACTCCGGATTATCTCCACTACAGTGAGCAGTTTCGTCGCGCCGCGGATTCGGTCACCAAAGCGGCAAAAGAGAAGAACCTGGACGCCGCCACGCTGGGTTACGTCAAAATGACGACCAGTTGCGTCGAATGTCACAAGCACGTCCGGCTTGTTCGAGAAGCTCGCCTCGATCGCCCGCTATTGCAGAAGACATTTCGCGAATAAGCCGTGTCATGGGAGTCCTCGGTGACCTGGATGGCGTTATCCGTTCTTCAATGGCATGAAGTTTGCCTGTCTTTATTTGGAAGACACAGGTCGGATTTGCATGGTCTGGAAAGTAGTCACCCCGCGATTAAGAAGAGGGAGAAATAGCCATGAGTGAAGAATGTGTAGTTGCGGTTTACGCAAGCTTAGAAAAAGGGCAGCAGGCGGTTCACACCCTCGATCGAGGCGATTTCCCCGCTAAACAGATATCGCTGGTGACCAGACCTCTGGAGGAACAACCCGAAGTCATGGAAGACATTGCGCTCGGCGACGACTCGGCGCGTGACGCTGCCATTGGAGCTGGTTTGGGAGCGATCCTTGGGGTCTTGGCAGGCGTTGCGGTGACGGTTGTCTCGGGCCTCGGCGCGGTATTCCTGGCTGGGCCCATCGGTGGTGGTATTGTAGGTGCCGCGGCAGGTGCGTTCCTCGCGGGGCTCAAAGGATGGGGGGTGCATCAGGAACACATTCATCACTACCAGAACCGAGTGAAGGAGGGTGATGTGTTAGTGATCGCCCACGGAGACCCGCTTGAGCTAGTTCACGCCCACAAGATTCTGACGGAAACGGATCCGGTCGAATTACACACGTATGCCAAGACCAGCTCGGAAACGCCTGAGATTCAACAATAGCAAACATAGCATAGTGGAGACTCTGTCATGACCACCGAAAACGCTCGCGAACGATTCAAAAAAAGCCGTCGGCATCCTGACCGATCAGAAAGATCGCATTAAGGAACGCTTGCTGGTTGCTTACGCCAGCCAACTTAGCGGCATCGACCAGAATCACGATCTGCCCAAGTCGCTCGTTGATGAGTTCGACCTGCTGAAATACGCTCTCAGCGATGCCGTGATGCCCTACGGCTATGGTGAACATGCTGCCAAGAAGATCCACGACATGCGCGAGGACGAGGCATCCGATTTGGCGCGCAAGATCTACGCCATGTTCCTCAAACTGCACGAACTGGATCCATGGGAGACGCCGGGCTAATGGGCACATTGGTGCTGTGGCGGTCGTCTTAACAAGGTTTGACGCGGGTGCCGCTTTCGTCGCGATAGTCGCTTGATTCGGGTGGCGTGGGCCGACGGCATCCACACCACGGTCTACGCCGTCGACGGGATTAGACCCTACTGGTTGAACGAAAAGAGATTGCATGACTCACGCATTGCGTTGATTGGCACGCGAGCAGCCATCCATACGACACGGGGTTCGCCGCAGTAGCAATGCTCGCTTTGGCACGGTGTTTGCCCCAACGTTTTCGAGAAAGGAGACACGTCCCATGTCCAAGACAATCCTGTTTGCAACCGACTATTCCCCAGGCAGCGCCAAGGTCCTCAAGCTGGCGACTACGCTCGCTCGCGAGGAGGACGCCAAGCTGCTGATCGCCCATGTGACGATGTTGGAAAAATACCCGGTGGGAGAGCATTTCAACGAAGAGACGGAACCGAATCCAGCGGAACTGAAGCAACTCAAGGCGGTTGTCCCTCCCGACCCCAACGTCCCATTTGAGCATCGGCTTCTGTATGGCGAGCCAGGCAGCGTCGAAGTGACGAAGCCGGCTGACGAGATCATCAAGTTGGCAAAGCAAGGGAACGTCGACATGATTGTGCTGGGCACACATGGCCGCACGGGTCTTCGGCATTTGATTATGGGCAGCGTTGCCGAATCCCTAGTTCGACACGCACCATGTGCGGTGGTGAGTGTCAAGCTTCCGAAGGAGAACAGCGAGGATGTCGAGTGAGCAAATCGAAGCAAATGATAAATCAGGGGTGATGATTTGGCATGCAAGAGCTCGCAGCCATCAGGTGCAAGTTGTTGCACGGTGTTACGCAAGTTCTAGCGCGGTTGCCGCGGTTTGCTTTGCCTATTCGTTGCTGCCTCGAACGGGATGATTGCGGATTGGCTTGACGCTCGTCAACAGCAACGCGGCCAGCAGGGCGAGCGCAGCGCCCCAGCCGAACGAGGCCAGAGGGCCGAACGTTTCGTACAGGTATCCGAATACGAGACTCGACGGTAGAGCCGAGATTCCGATCGCGAAGTTATACCAGCCAAATGCCAACCCCTTTTTTGCGCTTCCAACCAAATCCGTGACCAGCGTCTTTTCGGCCGGCTCGGTAAGTGCATAGAAAACGCCGTAGGCGAGAAACAGGGCCCAGGCGTGCCACGCCGCCGTTGCCAAGGCAAACGCCAGATACACGACCGCATAGAGAAACCAACCCACAAACATCGGGGCCCGCGGTCCGATTCGATCAACCAGCCGCCCGACAGCAAGATTCCCGACGCTCTTAACGATGTGGAATGCAAACCACAACAGGGGCAGCATGACCGTGGCAACCCCCAGCTCGCTGGCGCGCACCAGCAAGAACGCGTCGCTGGAATTACCGAGCGTAAAGATGACCAACGCCAGCAGGTAAATGCGGAAACTGCGGCCGAACGGCTTCATACTCAACTTGACGCGTTCTGACTTTTCAATCTGTTGAGGCTCTTTCAATCCAACGAGCAGGAGCGTAACGACCGCCAAGCCGGGAAGCAGTGAAAGGGCAAACAGCAAACGCAAATTTCCCGGCCAGACCCAAAGAAACAGCGCAGCCAGGACCGGTCCGACAGCGGCTCCGAAATGGTCCATCGCGCGCTGAAACCCGAATGCGGAACCGCGCACATCGGGGCCGGTCGAATCCGCGATCATTGCATCGCGCGGCGACGTGCGAATGCCTTTGCCAACTCGGTCTCCGATGCGTGCGACGAACAAGTGCCAAGGCATCGTCGCGAGGGCAATCAACGGTCTCGCAACCGCGGCAAATCCATATCCGAATAACACGAAGCCCTTGCGTCTGCCGGCTCGATCGGACCAAGCTCCGGAGCCAAGCTTGAGTAAGCTGGCCAGCGATTCGGCAACGCCTTCGATGATCCCCAAGTAAAACCGATTTCCGCCGAGAACCGTGATCAGGAATTGCGGCAGCAGCGGAAACAACATCTCGCTGGCGATGTCGTTCAGACAGCTTGCCCAACCGAGCAGCCTAACGTTGCGCGGCAGAGGCGGCCGCGATCCAGAAGTTGTGTTGTTGATTTCGTTTGACACATACTCAATCTATGGCTGCACGTAGATCAGTAGACAAATGGGACCAGCACTTTTGTACATCTGGCCCATTCCTCGTATTGTTCGCCGTAATGCTCTCACAGATGTTTCGTCAACGAGGGGACGAACGCGAAAATGAATCCAGCGGCAAGCGGACCCAGATTGGTGGAATCCGCCATGTTGACAGCTCAGACAATTCCGGACCATTGATCAGACAAAGGGTCAGCCGTTTTCCAACACCCACTGCGCCGCGTAGCGGTTCAGTTCGGCGCTGTTGGCGAGATTGAGCTTGATCTTGAGCTTCTCGCGATAGGTGTCGATCGTGTGGACGCTCAGGTGCAGGCGGTCGGCGATGGCGCTGGTGGTGAGGCCCTCGCCGATGAGTTGCAGCACTTCCAGCTCTCGGTTTGAGAGATTGTCGATGGGGGATTTGCCTGGTTCGATCGTGCTGCCAACGCGGCTGCTCACGATGCGCTCTGTCATTTCCGGGCTGAGGTACGTCTTGCCCGCGAGGATCGTGCGAATCGCCTCGATCACGGTCTCGCGGCCGGCATGTTTGTTGAGGTAGCCGTGCGCGCCGGCTTGCAGCGCACGTTCGGCGTAGACGGACTCGTCGTACATCGAGTGGACCAGCATCTTTGCCTTGCTGCTGCGTCCGCGGATTTTCTTGACCAGGTCGATGCCGTGGCTGCTCTTGAGCGAAATGTCGAGGATCACCAGGTCGGGATGCAGCTCGGCAATTTGGCGGAGTGCATCAGCAACGTCATCTGATGCACCGCAAATCGTTAGATCCGGTTCGTTCGAGATCCTTGTCTCCAACCCGTCGCGCACCATCGGATGGTCGTCCACGATCAGGATCTTTGCTGGCGTGTTGCTATCACTCACTGTAAGTTACCCCCCCCTGATAAACTGTGCAGGTTATCAGCGTCCCACCTCGTTCGGCGGGTTGGATGTCGAACGTTGCGCCGATGAGGCCGGCGCGGTAACGCATTGTCTTCAAACCCATGCCTGTCGCTGGAACGGCCGACGGATCGAAACCGGCACCGTCGTCGGCGATTTGCATCGTGAGTTTTTCGCTGGTGGCTTCCAGCGCGATCAGAATGTGCTCCGGATGGCCGTGTTTCAGCGCGTTGCTGACCGCCTCTTGGGCAATGCGGTAGAGGTGCGTTGCGGTGGCGGCGTCTTCGAGCTCCGGCGGCTCTTCGCACTTCAAGGCGCAAGTCATCCCCGGCAAGGCGTCGGTCTGGGCCGCCAGGCCTTGCAGCGCATCTCGCAGGCCGTGCGGACCGAGCTTGACCGGCACCAAACCGCGCGAAACGGTTTGCACGTGCGAAAGAGCCTGGCCGATGCCGTCAGCCAGTTTGGGGGCTGTCTCGCGCAGCTCAACAAGCCCGGCTTCTTCGAGAAGCCGGCCTTCTGTCTTCGCAACGGTGTCGGCGAGCGCCTGAGCGACGTATCCCAAGCCGGTCAACTCCTGGCCGATGCCGTCGTGCAGGTCCTGGCCGATGCGTCTGTCTTCTTCCGCGGCGATGTCCAGAATCTGTTTTTGCAACGCCTTCCGCTCGGTGATGTCGCGGATGATGCCGGTGAACAGCCACTGCGTCCCATCGTGATGTTTGCTGACGTTTACGTCGATGGGGAACGTCGATCCGTCTTTGCGGCGCCCGGCCATTTCGCGGCCGATGCCGATGATTTTCGCCTCACCCGTTTTTAGGTAGTTGGCAAGGTACTGATCGTGCCCCTCGCGATAAGGCGATGGCATCAAGATGTTGACGTTCTGGCCGATGATTTCATCGGCTGCATAACCGAACATTTTCTCGGCTGCCGGATTGACGGCACTCATGATGCCGTCTTCGCCGATCGTGATGATGGCGTCAGTGGCGGTGTTGACGATCGCGCGGGTGCGTTCTTCGTTTTCCCGCAGTTTCTCAGTCCGCTCGGCGATCCGTTGCTCCAACGATTCATTCAGCGTTTGCAGCTCGTGTTGAGTTCGCTTCAGTTCCGTGATGTCATCCGAGATGGAGGCAACACCGTTCGGCTTGCCGGCTTCGTCGGTCAGCAGCGTGTGTGTCACCAGCACCGTCAAACGCTGGCCGTCCTTGGTCAGTCGCGTGGATTCCTCACCGTGCACTTCCTCGCCGCGCAGACAGCGGGTCATCCGGTTGTCGAATTCCTCGTGTTCTTCGTCTGGCAGCAACATCTTGAGCGACTGGCCGAGCAACTCGTCGCGCTTCCAGCCGTACTGTCGCTCAACGGCCGCATTGGCATCGACGATCTTCCCGTCGAGGTCCTTGATGAAAATCGTGTTAGTTGAGTCCATGAAGACCTGTGTGTGACGCCGCGCTTGAAATGAATCCTCTGCCGATGACTCGCGCTTGCGTGTTTTCTCTTCGCGCACAACACATCCTTATTGGTCCGCGGCCATTACGCACGTATCCGAACTCGCCGGACTTAGTCATTCAATTCGCTCGCCAAACTCTTGGCGAACTCGACTTCCGATCCGGCGAACCCAACCAGAAGTAACGATTCATTCGCACATCCTACCAGTTTCACAAAGCTTGTGGGAGCCACGCATTTTCGCGAACGCGCGGAGCATGGTGGAAATCACCAAGACTGGAATGGCGGGATCCACCATATCGCGGAATCCGCCACCGGAGACTGGTAAACCGCTTGATTACTTGATCGCGAGCGTCGAACGACAATCGTGTTTATTACTTAACGCCAAACACGCGCCCAAGAAAGACCGCAATGTCCGTACGCCTGGTGATCGCCGCTCGTCTGCACGAGCTGCTCGAAATGGTTCGCGAAACCACAGACGGGCGGCGTCGCCTTCAGACGCCCGAATCGCGCTACATGTTGGCGGAAGAATGAACGCAGGCGCGTCCTCAGTCTGCCAGAGGAACCGAAAATGGCACTACTTGACTCGTTGTCAGCGATCTCCTCGCGGCGAGATAAGGCACCGGAAGCCCAGCCTTTAACAAGGAATGGCGACATGAACGTGAGACTGTTAATCGTGGATGACCACGAGATGGTGCGCGAAGGACTGCGGTATGCGCTGCGCAGTTCGGAACTGGAAACGACCGAGGCCGCCAGTGGCCAGCGTGCTCTGCGAATCGTGGCCGAAGAAGACATCGACGCCGTGCTGCTGGACGTCGACATGCCGGAAATGGACGGCTTGGAAGTGCTCAGCCAGATCAAGGCCGTGAAGCCCGACCTGCCTGTGCTGATGCACTCTTGTCATGACAACACGGGTTACGTGCGCCGCAGCATCGAGCTCGACGCCCGCGGTTACATCATCAAAGGCGTCCACAAGAACGAATTGATCGAAGCAATTCACATCGCGGTCAGTGGCGGAAACGTTTGGACGGCGGAGCAGTTGCGCACGCGATGAACCGTTGTCTGCGCCGCGCTAGATGATTCGGCGATGGCTGACGCACCACGAAGAGTGGCGTTGGACGATCAGGGCCACCACAGGCCGGCAAGGCGACAGTGGTGATTTCCACCATCTGATATTCATTCCTTCCACGATTTCCAGACGCTGGGCAGCGCCGATAATCGGTGTCGTGGTAGTTGCGACGTTCGCGACTGCATTTGGCTAAGGAGAAGGAAAAGGAGGAATTCATGGCTGGTACACTAACGACCCAACCTACCCAACGACGCCGATCTTTGGCACCCTGGTTCGGACGCGGACCGCTGTCGGCGTTTCGCGAGATGGAAGACTTGATGGAACGATTCTGGGGCGAAGAAGGCGATGGCTGGGGCACGCAGCTTCTCGCGCCCCCGCTGGACGTGAGCGAAACGGACAAAGCCATCAGTTTGCGCATTGACTTGCCGGGCGTGTCGCCAAAAGAAATCGACATTCAAGTCAGCGGCAATCAATTGACGGTCAGTGGCGAACGGAAGGAGCAGAAGGAAGAAAAGGAAGAGACCTACCATCGCATCGAGCGACGCTGTGGGCGATTCTCTCGGTCGATCATGCTGCCCTGCGAGGTGCAGGATGACAAGGTCGATGCCAGCTACCAGGACGGTGTGTTGAATATCACCTTGCCCAAAACCGCTGAGGCCACGGCCAAGCACATAGAGGTCAAAACCTAAGACAAGGCGACTTCGGCATCGTCCGCCGCAAGCCGAGTCGTAGTGGATTCCGCCATCCGAGATTACTGTTCCACGCGATTTAGAGGCAACGCCGCAGACTGCATAATGACGATCCTTTGTCAATTCAATTCGCAACCTCATAGCCAATAGCCGACGGCAGATGTCGGTACGGAGACTGGCAATGTCGATCGGCCCAGCCCTGGAATTGCCGCCGGATACGAACGCGGTTATCCAACCTCAGTGCCGCTCAGCGAAGCGGCGTCGCACCAAAGTAGAAGGCGCTCCGCCAACTCGCCCGGCTGCAATCACCGACCCGGTCGTTGAAGCTCAGGCCGAACGCGACGGGATGCTGGAAACTCAGGCAAGAGCCGAGTTACACAACTCGGCCTACCACGCGGTCCGCCAAGTGTCATGCGAAGTGCGAGATTGCACGCTGACACTCCGCGGCCGCCTGCCGAGTTTCCATCTCAAACAGATCGCACAAACGGTTGTGCGTCGCGTCGACGGCATCGTAATTATCGACAACCAAGTGGAAGTTGACCGGGCGTAATCGTCCTATTTCACGGAACGTGCTTCATTATACGACAATTCGAAATTCAATCACTGGAGATGAACAATGACACTTTCAGCCGAGCAAAAACTAGAACACATCGGTGAGACGTGCAAGTGCGCCGACCACGACCATGACTTGATCCATGAGTTGAGCCGTCGATTGGATGCCCTTTGGCGGTACGATCAATACATTGCCAATGCCGACTGGCGCGACAACTTGCGACAGTTCTGGTGCGACGTGAAAGAGCAGGAGCAACAAAACGTCGAGCGGCTCAAGCAACTGCTGGTCGAAGAACTTCACAATGGATGTTTTTAACGACCGTACCAGCCGTCCAAGGAACCATGGAAGAAGAAAACCATGCTCGTTCGCAGTCGTAAAGCAAGACAGCGACTCGTCATTTAATGAAGACATCGAAGTGATCGTCGTCGCCGTGAACGGCGACTGTGTTAAGTTCGCTTTCAACGCGCCGGGCCACGTGCGGATTCATCGCGAAGAAGTCCATCGGCGTATTCAGTCGGAAGAACGCCACGCTGATGTTTCCACGGCCGCAGGACTCGTTGAAGCGGAGATCGTATTGGCGGACCTGAGACAAACAAAGGCAAAATCAGCATGAGCAAAATTGCAGAGCGGACGGACAATCAAGAGCGCGCATCGAGCACGTTAGCAATGGACGAATGGAAAGTGCGCCTGCGGGAGTCGGACCATGCTATTGAAGAGGCAATCAACCGACGGATTGAGGAGAACGGCGCGTATGCGTTCTATTTCAGCGAAGTCGAATGCGCATGTTCCGACGGAGTAGTGAAAGTGTGCGGACGTGTGCCGACGGATCGTCTGAAGCACGCCCTTTGGTCGTTGATACTTGACTTGGACGGGGTCAACGAGATCGACGATCAGTTGGACGTGGTTAGTTCGACCGGGTTGAGCAGCATCCGTCCGAGATGATTCGCCTATAAACTATTTGACTCCGCTGTAATGGCGCAGCGGGAAGAAAGGGTTGCGATGGCCACGGATAGCGAAACTCGTTTGAAATCGATCGTCCAGACGGCGGTCGATGGTATCATCACGATCGACGAGCGGGGGAGCATCGATACGTTCAACGCGGCGGCGGAGCGTCTGTTTGGATATCGCGCCAACGAGGTCATCGGCAAGAACGTCTCGATGTTGATGCCATCGCCGTACCGTGACCAGGACGACGAGTTTCTAGCACAATACCTGGCCACTGGTGACAAGAAGATTATCGGGATCGGCCGGGAAGCCGTCGGACGTCGCAAAGATGGCTCGACATTTCCCATGCACCTGTCCGTTGGTGAGATGCGCCTCGGCGACAAACGCTTCTTCACGGGCATTCTGCACAACATCAGTGACCGCAAGCAGGCCGAAGAGCGGGCGTTGCAAGAGGAACGGCTCGCCGCGATCGGGCAGATGATCGGCGTCGTCACACAAGAGAGCCGTAATGTCCTGCAGCGCATGGTAGCTAACCTGGAAATGGCGGCAATGGAAATTGAAGACCGGCCCGAAGCACTCGAGTACATCTCGCGCACCCAAGCGGCGCAGGATGACCTTCATCATCTCTACGAAGAACTCCGCAGCTATGCGGCTCGCATCACGCTTGAACGCGAGCTGTGCCGCGTAGATCACCTTGTTGGACAAGTCCTCAACGACATATCGGCGTCACACAAGAGCCGCCAGATTCGACTTCGCCCCAATAACAACGGTTGTGATACGCGCTGCGAAGTCGATCCGTTTCGCATGAACCAGGTGTTCCGCAACATGGTCGAGAACTCCCTCGCCGCCTGCGCAGATCCGCTTTCAATCGAATTGCTGCTGTCGGATACGGAATTCAAGGGACGAGCGGCTGTCGATTTGTGCTACCGAGATAATGGAACGGGCCTCAACGAAGAACAGCGCCGCAGAATGTTCGAACCGTTCTTTACAACCAAAACAAAAGGAACCGGCCTGGGAATGGCCATTTCCAAACGCATTGTCGAAGCGCACGGTGGGCAGATGGCTGTCGGCGGCAAGGTGACGCCCGGCGGAGCGGAATTCCTAATCACGCTGCCCCGTCAATCGGCGTGACGCAACCGTCATCCAACAGGCTCCCGCGTTAGGCAACCTCAAGAAGAGGAATCGCCGTCGAGGAATTCGGTCAACCGGCCCCACACACGCGGGTTGCCACAATTGTCCTTCAACATCGCAGATCCTCACTTTGGGCCAAGCTCCACCCAGCTTCGCAATACCGTCGCCGCGACACTAACCTCCGATTGCCAGCACCTTGGCACCTCGGATTTGACCACATTTTAGCTCCACGAGCGCACGATTGGCCTCTTCGAGACGATATGTCTCTATGGTGGGTTGAATCGGGATTGCGGCGGCCACAGGCAGGAAGTCGCGGATGTCGTGGTGAGTGATGTTGGCGACCGATTTAATCTCACGCTCCATCCACAGGTCTTCGTGGTAGTTGAGATGCTGAAGATACGCTTTGTCCGCGTCTTCCTTGCGGATGGCGTTGATGACCAGCCGGCCGCCGGGCGTCAGGTTCTTCATCGCCTCGACAACTGGTTTCCAGGCGGGCGTGGTGTCGATGATGGCGTGGAGCGGTTGTGGGGCCCGCTCTGACGTGTCGCCAGACCACGCCGCACCAAGCTGGCGAGCAAACGCCCATGCCTCTGCGTCACGGGCAAAGACATACACGTCGCTGTTGGGGAACATGTGGCGGGCCAATTGGATCACCAGATGTGCCGACCCGCCAAAGCCGGTAAGCCCCAACCGCTGGCCGTCGACGAGATTCGTCAGCTTGAGCGCTCGATAGCCGATGGCGCCGGCACACAACAGCGGGGCGGCGTGTTCGTTGGAGAACGTGCTGGGGATGGGGTAGGCATAATCCGCCGGAACGGTCATGTATTCAGCGTAGCCGCCGTTGGCGTCGCGGCCGGTCGCGCGGAAGTCAGGGCTCAGGTTTTCATCCGTGCCGCCTATCGAGTGGTGAATCCAACCCACGCCGACACGGTCCCCTTCCTGATGCTGAGTCACTCCACGGCCAAGCTCCACGACGCGGCCGACCACTTCATGGCCGAGGATGATCGGCAGTCTTGACGGCGGGGCGCGGCCTTCAATCTCGTCCAATTCCGTGTGACAGACGCCGCATGTCATCACGCGCAAGAGCACGTCACCTGGACCTGGCGTCGGTTCCGGAATGTCGGCGAGTTCAAGTGGAGCATCGGTCTCGTCGAGCGATACGGTGCCTCGCATCAACATGGCTTTCATGGATCGGCTCCTCGCGACGATTGACGATCGTCGAGGCGCCGCCTCGCCACTTGCCAAAGAAACTGGCGCGCATGGCGGGCGCGCTCCAGCGTCCCAGGGATATCAGGACTTCCCGCGATCTCAAGGATAAAAGCGCCGTGAAAATGGAGTCGTGAAAGCTGGTCGATCAGTGTTTCCCATGCAATCTCGCCTTCTCCGGGCGGCAAATGATCGTCGTGCTTGCCGTGATTGTCACTGGCGTGGATCATCCAGAGGTGGCCCGACAGCTTGTGCGCCACAGTGCGAAGATCACCGGACAGATGTGCGTGCCCCGTATCCAGACAGATTCCGACCTCGGTCGTATCGAGCGCACCCAGGATCCAAAGCACGTCCCGCGCGCGGCCAAAGAAGAGATGCGGCAGCATATTCTCCAGCACCAGGCTGATGCCGAGTTGACGACACTGCTGAGCGAGTTGGTTGAGCGCGCCCGCAGCGTTGTCCATGCGTCGGAGCCGCTGGTCGTTGGGAATGTTCGCGTTCTCCGGTCCAGGGTGAATGACGAAGTGGCGCACGCCAAGTTCAGCTGCGGCTTCCGCAGCCTTGAGCATCTCGGCGAGTGATTTGTCGCGAATTTGACTGTCCAGCGATGTTAAATCGATGTGTTCCGCAAACGGCGCGTGAAACGAATAAGGATCAAGTTCCAAATCGCGAATCAGCCTGGCAGCTCGGTTGACCGCTTCCGAGTCGTGGTAATCCAGATGCGCCGGAAAGGAGCAGACTTCGATTAACGCGAATCCCGCACTGCGGATGTGCTCCAGGCAATCGAAGATACTTGTCTGGTAGAAGCAGCCTGTCGATAGACCGATTGGCCAGTCGTTCATTCGTCATCTCGAAAGTTGTAGTGCATTGCAGGCCTCCGCAGTCTTACCTTGCCGCAGCACAATCGGCGTTGTCGAGAAACCGGGCTTCTCCATTGTCACGCCGTGTCAGCAGCAGGTCCCTGAATCTCGACAGGTTATCGTTGCACGATCCATCTGGGCAGTATCGCTTTTCCTGGCATGATCGACAATTCAGATCGACGAGGGCGTCGTGGCCGGTCGCGAACAGACCGGCAAACAGTCGAACGTAGAAATCGGCACGTGTGGCGGCGTCGTAGCGATACCATTTCTCACCCCAGCCGAAATCGCGCTCGTATTTCGAGCGAAAGAGCCCAGCAATGTGCCGCGGATGCCAGCCCACCGCCAGCAGAATCCGCACGATATGCTGCAAAGCCGCCGGTTTGAGCATCCGTTCGTTCGGTTGTTCAAGAATGATCCGTGCGCACCGCGGCAGGGGTGCCCGAGGAGTGCGGTCATAGGTCTGCGGCCACGCTTCGCATGGGTCGTGCTCGGCGGAGTAAAAGTAATCGTGCCAGCGAGCTAGCCGCGAACCGTTATAGTCCGCCACGAGCCTTTCAGTGGCCTGTGACTGGTCGGGAATCTGCACCGAACCACGGCGGGCGATCTCTAGGACCTGGTCCACATCGCGCATGGCGAAGAGTCCCTGGCGGTCGTCCATCTCGTGGAGCGGGATCATGAACAACGGCGGCAACTCCTCCACCACGTCGCCTAGCATCCACCGTTGCTGGTGTAGTTTGAGATACGTGGAAAAGGGAATACGAACGCCGCGTGTGTGGAGCGGGTCACCGTACTCGGAAAGATCGATGGAAACTACCTCACGACCGCGTCCATTTGGTCCGGCTTCGACGGCAGTCAACATCACTGGAATGCCACATATGCTCGCCGATCTTTCCAACACGCGGTGCGCCACATTTTCCATCACCAGCGCAAGGCTAGCAAACGCGGCGCCCAAACGCGGATCAACGCTTTCACCGCACGGTGCGTGCGGCTGCGCGTATTTGGACCGCAGAGTTTCGGGAAGCTGCCCCATCGCGGTCAGGGATTCGAAGGCGGGCGAATGGTAATCAATTCGCCAGACGAAATGATGCCCGCGCCCGGTGAGCAGATGAAGCGGTGCAATGCCGTACCCAAGCAAGACTTCCTGAATCGCGTGGACAACGGGCCGTTGGATGTCGAAGCAGCGTGCCGGTTCAACGTACGGCTCAGCAGGCAAGTCGAAGTTGACATATTCGATGTCCAGGTGCGCGATCAACGACCTGCGGTCCCACAGCGACCTGCCGACATCCAGCCCCTCGTCAAGGCATCGCCACAGATCTCCCGGCGATCGGGGAACAAAGCCCACGTCCGCCGAAGGTCCCTCGCCGGTGATGTGGACGCTCGTCGCATCGTCCGGCGAGTCTCCACCGAGAAACTCCACCATCCGTGCGCATACGTCTGAGTTGGCATAGTAATCTTCGAGCATCACACGATTATCGGGCGTAAATGACGTCGGCAAAATCGCGTGCCAGATGATTCAGTGATGGCGGAAACCGCCACGACGAACGCAAGAAAACGCCTCATGGCGGTTTCCACCATTCGATATTCATTTCCTCCGCGATTCACAGTCGTTCGTCTCGACGGCGATAATCGGTCACGTCCGCACTGCGTCCTACGCGATTGCCGTCGTACTGGATGACACATCCCCACCAAGTAAGAAGGAGAAAATCATGGCGGGAACACTGAGTACCCAACGAGGCGGAGCTTTGGCGCCCTGGTTCCGCCGCGGACCGTTGTCGGCCTTCCGTGAGATGGAAGACATGTTGGAACGATTCTGGGGCGAGGAAGGCGACGGCTGGGGCACGCAGTTGCTCGCTCCGCCGCTGGACATGAGCGAAACGGACAAATCCATCAGTTTGCGCATGGATTTACCGGGCGTGTCGCCAAAAGAAATCGACATTCAGGTCAGCGGCAATCAACTGACGATCAGCGGCGAACGGAAGGAGGAGAAGGAAGAAAAGGAAGAGACCTACCATCGCATCGAACGACGCTGTGGGCGGTTCTCTCGCTCCGCCATGTTGCCCTGCAGCGTGCAGGATGACAAAGTCGAGGCCAAGTATCAGGACGGCGTGCTGCAAATCACATTGCCCAAGACCGCCGAGGCGACCGCACGTCACATCGAAGTTAAGACTTAACACACGACGGTTCTGGAAATGCCGGACGATTTGAAACTCAATAAGCCCTGGCTGGTCGCTGTCTGGCCAGGCATGGGACACGTTGCAATCAGCGCCGGCTACTATCTGATGGCCAAACTCGGCATGCACCTGCTTGCCGAGTTCTCGGCACGTGAGTTGTTCGATGTCGAACACGTCGAGGTGAAAGGCGGGTTGATCCGCACGGGTCGTCTGCCGCGAAGTCGGCTGTTCGTCTGGATGGACCCGCAACAGCGGCACGATATTATTGTGTTCATCGGCGAGGCCCAGCCGCCGAGCGGCAAGTACGCATTTTGCCGCCGGCTGATCGAATACGCCCGCGAGCTCGGAGTCGAGCGGGTCTTCACGTTCGCGGCGATGGCCACACAAATGCATCCCGAACACGATTCGCGTGTCTTCGGAGCCGCCGCCGAGATGGGGCTGCGCGGCGCCTGTTTGCTCGGCGAAATGCCGCACATCTTCGCTCAGCTTCCCTTCCCCAAGGCGTCTCTGGCTGTGCTGAAGGTCTTCACCATGATCGCCGACATCGAGATCGATACGGCGGAGTTATCCGAACAGGCTCAAGCTATGGAGGAGAAGCTGGGCGAGATTCTGGCGGAGGTGGAAAGAGCGATGGAACAACAGATGCCAACCGAGGAAGAGGACTCGCTTGGCTTCGAACTACCGGAAGCGGAAGGACTCAGTCCCGAAGATGAGCGTCTCATCGAACGACTCTTCGAGCAAGCTCGGCGGGACCGATCGAAAGCCTACGAGTTGAAACGGGAATTAGACCGGCTCGATGTCTTCGATGGATATGAGGACCGGTTTCTCGACTTGTTCAAGAAGCCGGACTGACTGTGGAACGCGGGACGACGTTTGAGCCGCGGATCGGTTGCGCCTGCGATGAACGGGCGACGCGTTCGTAAAAATCGCCGTGTCTGTTAGTACATGTCGTAGTTGGCACCCTGACCGCGCCCAGCCCTTTCCTCGTTCGGCCTTTCGGCAATCAGAGCGTCGCTGGTGAGCAACAGAATTGCCACGCTCGCGGCGTTTTCCAGTTCACAACGCACAACCTTGGTTGGATCGATCACGCCGGTGGAGACCAGGTTTTCGTACTTGCCAGTCATCGCGTTGTAGCCGTGGTTTCCGGATCTCTCGGCGACCTTCTCGCAGATCAAGCTGCTGTCCTGGCCGGCGTTCTCGGCGATGCACGTGAGCGGCCAGCGGCATGCTTTGCGGACGATGTTGTAGCCCACTTCTTCGTCGTGGCTCAGGCCGGTCGGCTGGCACGCTTGAGAGGCCCGCAACAGCGCCACGCCGCCGCCCGCCACAATGCCTTCGTCGGCGGCAGCTGTCGCGGCGTTGATCGCGTCCTCGTACAGGAATTTCTTTTCCTTGAGCTCGCTTTCGGTTGTGGCGCCGACGTTGATCTTGGCCACGCCCCCGGTCAGTTTGGCCATCCGCTCCTCCAGCTTCTCGCGGTCATAGTCGCTGGTCGACTTCTCCAGTTCGTGCTGAATTTGAGCGATGCGAGCCTGAATGTCCGCCGTCTTGCCGGCGCCTTGGATGATCGTGCTGTTGTCTTTGTCGACAATCACCTGTTTTGCCTGTCCGAGATCGGTCAGCGGCAGCGATTCAAGCTTGATCCCCAGGCTTTCAAAGATCGCTGTGCCGCCAGTCAGAATCGCAAGGTCTTCCATCATCGCTTTGCGGCGATCTCCGTAGGCGGGAGCCTTGACCGCACAGCACTGGAACGTCCCGCGCAGACGGTTCACCACCAGCGTGGCCAGCGCCTCGCGTTCCACGTCCTCGGCGACGATCAACAGCGACCTGCCGGCCTGAACCACCTTCTCCAACAGCGGCACGATGTCCTTGATGCTGGTGATCTTCTTTTCGTGGACCAGAATGTACGGCTCTTCCAGCACGCACTCCATCTTGGACGCGTCGGTGACGAAGTACGGCGACAGGTAACCTTTGTCGAACTGCATTCCTTCGACAACTTCGATCTCGGTTCGCATCGTCTTTCCTTCGTCCAGTGTTACGACCCCGTCCTTGCCGACTCTGTCGAGCGCGTCGGCCACGTGTTGGCCGATGGTGGGATCGTTGTTGGCGGCGATGGAAGCGACTTTGGTCAGGTCGTCTTTACCCTTGACAGGCACGGAGTTCGCTTTGAGCTTCGCGACGATGTCGTCGACCGCCTGCTCGATGCCCTGTTTCATGTGAACGGGCCGAATCCCACCAATAACGGCCCGCAAGCCTTCGTTGAAGATAGCCTCGGCCAGCACGGTGGCGGTCGTAGTTCCGTCGCCCGCCACATCGTTCGTTTTTGAAGCCACTTCGCGGACTATGCGAGCACCGATGTTCTCGAAGGGATCTTCCAAGTCGATCTCTTTGGCCACGGTGACGCCGTCCTTGGTAACCACCGGAGGACCGAAGCTCTTTTGCAGCAGAACATTTCGACCGCGCGGACCGAGGGTTTTGGTGACCGCGCGCGACAGCGTGCCCACACCGCGTTTGATGGCCTCCAGGGCGTCTTGGTCATAAGCAATCATTTTCGACATCGCTGTTCTCCTGCGCGCAGGTTCAATTGCCAAGCGTCATTCGTTCAACAGCACGATGGCGTGGTCGTTATTGGATGAATTCAGCACAGCCAGGCACTTGTCCTGATCGACGTTTACACTGGTTTCCAAGACAGGCATTACAAACGTCGATCACGGACGCACCGCAATTGTCGCCGGTGGCGTAGAAGCACGAAATCGGCAAATCCAGGAATCTTCAATGGCGGAAATCACCACGACGGAGTTGCAAATCGCCACAGCTCGTGTTCCCATAGGCGGGCAGGAACGAACCAGAAAAGAGGTTTGTTCCCCGCTCATAGCGGGCCAGACTGTTGGGTACGTCGCATGCGACCTTGCCATTGGTGGTTTCCGCCACAACAAACTCATTCCTTTGCCGATACATGCCTGCTCAACACTCTTGCCATAATCTGTTGGAGAACACGTCGGTTTCTTGAAAGGCAACAATGGACGCAACTCAGATTGCCGCGACTTCTCAAACGCCGATGTCCCGTCAGGCGGCCGAATACGTCGAACGGAAAGGGATAGGGCACCCGGACACCGTCTGCGACTCGGTAATGGAATCCATTGCGGTAGCGTTGTCGGGAGCGTATCTCGAAACCGCGGGGCGCGTTTTGCACTTCAACGTCGATAAGGGACTTCTGGTCGCCGGCCAAACCGAACCAAAGTTTGGCGGCGGCAAAGTCTTGGCACCGATGCGTCTGTTCGTCGGCGACCGGGCTACGGACACCTTTGAAGGCAAGAAGCTTCCTGTCGGTGACATTGTGGAGGCGGCGGCCGAGCATTGGCTCCAAACACATCTGCGGCACGTTAAGCCGGACGTGCACTTGGATATTCAGAACGAGTTGCGGCCAGGGTCGGCCGAGCTGGTCGGCATCTTCGACCGTGACAAGATCACGGCCAACGACACATCAGTCGGCGTCGGATTCGCTCCGCTCAGCGAGACGGAGCACCTGGTGCTGTCCGCCGAGCATTTTCTCAATTCGAAGTCCTTCAAACACGACTTTCCGGAGACGGGCGAAGACGTGAAGGTGATGGGTGCCCGGTACGGGCGAAAGCTGCACTTAACCGTGGCCATTGCTTTCATCGACCAGTTTATCTGGGAGGAAGAGACCTATCTGCATCGCAAGGCCGCCGTGAAAGAGTCGTTGCTCTCGTATTTGCGATCGAAGCTCCACGACTTGGACGCTGTCGAAGTCGTCGTCAACGCTCTCGACGATCCCTCTCGTGGCCAAGACGGACTCTACCTGACCGTCCTTGGTACAAGCGCCGAAAGCGGGGATGGCGGTCAAGTCGGTCGTGGCAATCGAGTGAATGGCCTGATCAGCCTCAGCCGTCCCATGACGCTGGAAGCCGCCGCGGGCAAGAACCCGGTGAGCCACGTCGGCAAGATCTACAACTTGCTCGCTCATCAAACGGCTGACCGAATCTACCACTCGTCGGATGCGATCGAAGAAGTCTACGTGTGGCTCTGCAGCCGCATCGGCCAGCCGCTCGACAATCCTTGGTCCACGTCGATTCAGTTGGCCTTGAGCGCCGGCGCGACACTTGGCGATGTCCAGCACGAAGTGAATGACATCGTCAACCAGGAGCTGTCTGGAATCTCTCAGTTCACGAAGCGATTGACTCAAGGAGAATTATCAGTTTGTTGACCGACGTTCAACATCACGCTTGTAAGATAGAAACCGCTTCTTTCCTTTTGCGCAGGAGGACGAGTTCAGCTTCCTGGACCAGCCAGCCGGCGCCACCGAACGATTCCGTCGTCCTGTCAGAAGGGCACGTCGAAATTCAAAATTGCAGTTAGATGAGTAAGCGAATGTCAGACACAGATAACACGCACGTCTTCTCACCGCGCACGGGCGACGCGTTTCTCGTCGTCGACCTACAACGTGATATCTTGTCGAGCGGCTCGCTACCGGTTCAGGGAGCCGACATCGTGTTGCCCAAGGTGAACCAAGTTCTTCACGAATTCCATCGCCTTGGTTGCCCTGTCGTGGCAACGCGCGACTGGCACCCTCGCGACCATTGTTCGTTCACCGGATTTGGCGGACGCTGGGAGCCGCATTGTGTGCAAGACACGTCGGGAGCTGAATTCGCTGCGGGACTAAAGCTTCCTAGCGATGCGCTCGTTGTATCCAAGGGCACGAACCGCGACCGGGAAGCGTATTCCGCTTATTCAGAAACGGGCTAAGCTGACTGGCTGCGGCAACATGGCATACAGCGCCTGTTCTTGTGTGGTGTTGCGACCGAATACTGCATCTTCGAATCAGCTCAAGATGCCATGCTCGCTGGTTCCGAAGTTGTTTTACTCGACGATTGCATTGCGTCTCTCAATCCGCAGCAAGGTCGCGACGCCATTGCCAGGCTACGGGCAATGGGCGTGTTTGTGCTTGGCACTGCCTATCTCGACCTCCCGCTCCCGGACACGGGTGCGCTACTTACCGACATGTATCAACTGACCATGCTGCAAGGTTACTTCGAGCAGGGCATGGAAGAGACGGCTGTCTTCGAGTTCTTCATTTGCAAGCTGCCGCCTGCTCGAAACTTTCTCATAGCGGCGGGCCTGGAACAAGCGCTGGAGTATCTGGAAAGCCTGCGATTTTAGCCGGATGAACTTGATTGGCTTGCGTCGTGCGGTCACTTTCGGAAGGACTTCATCTCCTACCTCGAACAACTGCGATTTGCAGGCGATGTCCACGCGATGCCGGAGCGCACGATTTTCTTTGCTCACGAACCAATCCTCCACGTAACCGCGCCGCTTCCCGAAGCGCAACTCATCGAATCCCGCCTGATCAACATCTTGCACTTCCAAACACTCATCGCGTCGAAAGCAGCGCGATCCGTGCTGGTGGCGCCCGACAAGCTGCTGGTCGATTTTGGCATGCGTCGGGCTCACGGCGCTGAGGCCGGGCTGCTGGCGGCGCGTGCAGCTTATCTGGCGGGTTTCTCCGGCACGGCGACCGTACAGGCCAGTCAACGCTTCGGTGTACCCGTTTACGGCACGATGGCCCACTCGTTCGTTCAGGCACATGACGATGAGGTCGAAGCGTTCGAGCATTTCGCGCTGGCCAATCCGGACAATGTTGTCCTGCTGCTTGACAACTACGACACCGAGTCCGCGGCCGAGAAGACGGTCGAATTGGCACGGCGATTGAATGCGCAGGGAATCGAAGTCAAAGGAGTCCGCCTCGATAGCGGTGACCTGGCCGAGCACGCGCGCCGCGTGCGCCGCATCTTCGATGACGGTGGGTTGCCGAACGTTACGATCTTTGCCAGCGGCAACCTGGACGAGTGCAAACTGCATGACTTGCTCGCCTCCGGCGCGCCGATTGATGGCTTCGGGATCGGCAGTCGCCTGGACGTCTCGGCCGACGCACCGTACTTGGATTGTGCCTACAAGCTGCAAGAGTACGCCGGCCGTCCCCGACGCAAGCGCTCGGAGGGAAAGGCCACTTGGCCAGGGCGCAAGCAGGTTTATCGAGCTTTCGTGGAAGGAGTGATGGCGGGCGACGTCGTGACATTGCAGGGCGATCCGCACCCCGGCCAGCCGTTATTGTGCGAAGTAATGAACAACGGACAGCGAGTTGGGACCGCGAAGCCGTTGCTTGAGTTGCGCCAGTACGCCGCCGAGAATCTTTCCCAACTGCCGCCGCGTCTGAAGCAGATTGAAGGCGACGCACCCTATTCGGTTACGATCTCGCGAGCGGTCCGCGAGCTGGCTCGTTCAATTGACCAGTCCGCATACGAAAGGAGCTTGCCATGAAGACGAAACTGCGTTGTTGGGCGCTCGTCGCGCTGACGTTGCTGGCGGGATATATCCCGTCGTTGAATCCGGTCTACACGGACCAGCAGTTGGTCTTTGATGCGAACGTGCTGGGGACGTGGGTACAGGCCAATGGACAAGACACGTGGGAATTCACCAAACGAGATGCGAAGTCGTATCGGCTGGTGTACACCGACAAGGATGGCCACCAGGGACGCTTTGTCGCCCGTCTTGCCGATTTGAACGGAACGCTGTTCCTCGATTTATTCCCAGAGCAAAAAACCGAGGACGATACCGCCGGCTTCTACAAGTTCCACCTGGTGCCGATCCATACGATCTATCGGGTGAAGCGGACCGAGCTGAAATTGGAGTTAGCCGCCATCGACTACAAGTGGTTTGACAAATACTTGACCGACCATCCTGGCGCCATCCAGTTTGCGACGTTCAATGGCCGCAAACTGATCACGGCGTCAACAACGGACGTGCAAGCGTTCGTCCTTGAACATCAGGAGATGTTCACCGGCGACTTTAGCTTAAAGCGGCGTTAGTCGCACTGGTATCAGTGCTTCGTCTTGCAACGCAAAGTTGAACGCGGCGCCGGCCCGACAAAGAAATCGCCGTGAGCGAGCTGCTCGCATAATTCCTGGGGTGACATTGCACCGACGAACAAGTAACACCATACAGCCCGTCGCCGTTTGCGTTCATAAACTGCAATGCTCGTAATCGGCTCCTTCGGTCGCTCGCCCTTCCCGTCCAGGATGTGAAAGACGTTTGCGCCGACGAACCACATCAGATCTTGGGGCAACTGCTCTGCCGGAACGGGAACATTTCGACATGACCATCGAACGGGCCGCCGATGAATTCGACGCTGTAATGCCGGCACCGCACGTAACCACTCTTACGCAACCCCGCCATTTCCATCCCCTGGTGACGCGCTGCGGCGATGTACCTCGTGCCATACTTCTCACCGAGGATTTCCCAAGCCACCGCCCGCTGCACCGCCGTGGGGGAGATGCGAAACCGCCGTCGGTTTGTATGCCGCCGAGACGACGAATCGAGCGGCAGAGCTCACGACGATCGACCGGATCGCCATCGTTGATGCTCGTCCGAATCAGAAATGGGCCGCCAGTGTGGTGCAATGATTGTGTTTGCATAAGGGCATTCTGTCCTCTGGTGGCCATCGGCGTGAATCGAATGGCTGACCAATACGCGATGGCGGAAATCACCAGTGGCAGCGAGGCCCCACAGCGGTGCGAAATGCCAGTTTTGGCCGAGACGACAGCGCGGTCTCAGGCATAGTGGATTCCGCCATTCGAGATTACGTTTCCACGCGATTTAAGACCCATCCCACTGGCCGTCATAATAACGGCCCTTTGCCTTTGCGAGTGCCTGCTCCTCGTAGCAAGGATGCTGGACACAGCGAATCCGTTGAAGTTGAAACCAACGACCTGCGTCGGACGGAAACACGATGATCGAAATCCTCGTCGAGCGACCTGCGGATACCAATGGCTCTGCCAAAATCCAACGCCGGGCGGGAACGTCGCGCCGGAAACAAACGAAATCGATTGAACGGAACGGCACGCCGCAAACAACGGCTTCCGTGGCCGCGGTTCAGCGGGAACATGAGCAAGTTATTGAAGCCCAGGCGAGTGCTGAGCTGCGCACGTCGTCGTATCACGCCGTCCGTAACGTTTCCTGTGAAGTGTGCGAATGCGTGCTTATCCTGCGGGGCCGCGTACCAAGCTTCTACATGAAACAAATCGCCCAAACCGTCGTGCGGCACCTGCTGGACGGCAACTTGGTCATCGATAACCAATTGGAAATGGAAGTTGACCGGGCGTAATCGCCCATCTCATGGAAGGAGAAAACCATGCTCGTTCTCAGTCGCAAAGCCAAACAACGAATCGTGATTGGCGAGAACATTGAACTGGTCGTGATTGCCGTAAACGGCGACCGCGTAAGACTCGGCTTCAACGCGCCCAGCGATGTGCCGATCTACCGCGAAGAAGTCCATCGACGCATCCAGACTGAACAAGGTGGTCTCTTTGTTGCCGATCGGTGCAACCGCCAAACGATGGTACTGCAATCCCAAACAACCGAACCCGTGTAGCCTGTTTCACAAACCTAAGATCAATTTTTCAAGGAGTCGCAATGTCGCCAGCTTTTCCCTTACCGGCGGATGCCCAAGCACGAAGGGTCATGCTTTCTAAACTTTCTGCCGGCCGATCGAGGTCGCCACGGCATGGGATCAACGATAACCGACGGCAACTGCCACTGACGGAGGCAAACGGGATCGCTGGGGGCGACGATTGTGGAACGGCCAGCGATGATTATCAGCGGGATGCTTTGCCCACAGCCGCAGCGCTCGCCGAAGCTGAATTGCTGCTGGCAGAAATCAGACAAACGAAGGAGGATGTCGCATGAGCGCAACGACACAAGAAGCTGCGCCAGCCGCCCGTGTACGTAGAACGAGACTCGCCGACGACCGACGTACATTGGATGACGCCATCGCAGACGCGGTTCGGCAAAAGCTTTCAGTAGACGAGCGGGGGCCCAGCAGGTTTTATTTCAATGATGTGCGGTGCGAATGTTGCAACGGTATTGTGAAGCTCGAAGGACGCGTCCCCACGTATCGATTGAAGCGGCTGCTGTTGTCGCTGATTGAAAACCTGGATGGCATCCAGGAAATTGACGACCGGGTAGAATGCGACCGGACTGAGTAGCGTTCGTCCACGGAAGTCAACGATGCCGCGGCGCGTGGTCAGCCGAGCGCTGAGCGAGGTGGTGTGATGTTCGGAGCGACCAAAAGAATCCTCATTGTGGATGACGAACCAGATTCTTGCAGTAGCCTGTGTCGCATCATTCGTGGGAATGGCTACTATGCGGATGTCGCTCACACCGCAAAGGAATTGTTCCAGCCAAGAGAATGGGCAGAATACTTTGGAATCGATCTCGACCGTAGGCTTCCCGACGGCCTGGCCGAGGAGCTACTTTCCGGCATCAAGGAGCGGGCAGCACAGGCCGCCGTCATCATCATCACCGGCTATGGCGACCTGGACAGTAGCATCGCCGCCCTTCGCCAGGGCGCCGAAGACTACATTCTCAAGCCGGTTAATCCGGACGATTTGCGAGCCAAGATCGCTCAGATCAATCGTTGCCGAGAGGCTGAAGAGCAGGCGGGGCGGGGCGTGCCGAGCAGCTGGCGGCCATTGGCCAGGTCGTGACCGATCTGACTCACGAGAGCGGGAATTTCATTCAGCAGATTTCGTTGTCGTCGCAACTGCTCGCGGAGGAAATCGACCCAAACAACCAATCCGCCATGGAGGAAATCACGCGGCTCCAGTGGGCACGAAAGGGGCTTGAACATTTGTTAGAAGACCTCCGCCAGTTTGCATCCCCGTTAAAGCTCGAAAAGGATCAATGCTCAGTGCGGTCTCTATGGCGACAGGCTTGGTCGGATGTTACCAGGACCGACGAGGCGACCAACGCTTCGCTTGAGGATACAACGGACGTGTCCGACGACACATGCCACATCGATGCCTTTCGCTTGGGGCAAGTGTTTCGCAATTTGTTCGAAAATTCACTCGCTGCTTGTGGCGAGAAACCGCGTATCAAGGTGTATTGTCGAAACGGCGATGGCACACTCAAGATTGTCATCGCGGATAACGGGCCCGGACTTCAACCCGAGGCGCGAGAAAGGCTCGTTGAGCCGTTTTTCACGACCAAAACGAAGGGTACAGGCTTAGGAATGGCCATCGCCAAGCGCATCGTCGAAGCGCACGGTGGCCAGATAGTCGCTGGCCGCACCGCGACCGTGGGAGCGGAGTTCCTGATCACGCTGCCGCGTCAAACGGCTGAGAAAGCGGGGGCAGAAGGAAGTTCTCTTGTCGCTGATCCAGAGCTTAGACTTAGACGGCGTCACTGCAAATCTATCTGGTTAAGTGGACCGAGTCGAATTTGGAGTTAGCCGCCATCGACTACAAGTAGTTTGTCAAATACCTAACCGACCATCCTGGTGCCATCCAGTTTGCCACGTTCAATGGCCGCAAACTGATCACGGCGTCAACGTCGGACGTGCAGGCGTTCGTGAACTTGGGAACCAACGGTACGCATGAAGCGCGAGGGGTCGAGTTGATTTTGAGAAAGGGTAGAATGAGCGCAGTCCAATTGTCGCAACCACGACCGAAGCGGTCGAACCACGTTCCTGTCAGCGCAGGCAACAAAGGACAAGACTATGCCAGAGAACGCTGATTTCCAAAAGCTGTCGGTGGAAGAAGCCCTTGATCGCCTCGCAGGCAATGCGTCTACAGGACTCGCCAGCGACGAGGTACAGCGGCGGCAACAGCGATACGGATTGAACGAGATTCCGGAAAAAGAGGAATCAACGTTTAAACGGATTCTGAAACGGTTCTGGGGCCCGATTCCCTGGATGATCGAGGCGGCGGCGATTCTCTCGGCCGCCGTGCAGAAGTGGGAAGACTTCACGATTATTATCATCTTGCTGCTGGTAAACGTCGTGATCGACTTTCGGCAGGAAGCATCGGCTCTCAAAGCACTCAAACTGCTGAAGGAAAAGCTCGCCCGGACGGCGCTTGCGCTCCGTAACGGCAAATGGCAGGAAATCCCGGCGCGGCAGCTCGTACCCGGCGACATTGTCAAATTGCGAATCGGCAATATCGTTCCGGCCGACGTCAAGCTGGTCGAGGGCGGCTACCTGCAAGCCGATCAATCCGCGTTAACCGGTGAATCGATGCCAGCGGACAAGTCCGCGGGTGACGTCGCCTATGCGAATTCGGTCGTGAAAATGGGCGAGATGACGGCGGTCGTAACCGCGACCGGCTTGAACACGTTCTTCGGCAACACCGTGGCCTTGGTGGCGCAGGCCGAGAAGCAGCAGCGAAGCCACTTCCAGAAAGCCGTCGTCAATGTCGGCAACTACTTGATTCTGATATCGGCAGTGATGGTTGTGTTGATCATCTTTACGGGCCTCTACCGGCACGATTCTCTGATGGAGATTCTGCGGTTTTCGCTGGTATTGACCGTGGCTTCGATTCCCGTTGCCCTACCCGCCGTGTTGTCGGTCACGATGGCGGTGGGTGCCGTGCGGTTGGCCAAGCACCAGGCGATCGTTAGCCGGCTGGTCGCGATCGAAGAACTCGCGGGAGTCGACATCCTGTGTAGCGACAAAACCGGGACGTTGACCAAAAACAAAATGCAGCTTGGCGATCCGGTCACGTTCAACGGCTATTCGCCGGACGATACCGTGTTTTACGCGGCCCTAGCTAGTCGCGAAGAAAACAACGATCCCCTCGAGATGCCCATCTTCGATGCTCTCAACAAGTCGGGCGGACATAGCCGTCTTGGTGCCTATCAATTGAAGGAGTTTGTCCCTTTCGACCCCGTACGCAAACGAACCGAAGCCTCGCTCACCGGCAATGACGGCGAGCTCGTTGTCTCGAAAGGCGCACCCCAAGCTATCCTCGCCCTCTGCGACGATCCGGCGGTTGAAGAGCAAGCCACTCAACAGGTCGAACTCTTTGCCAAAAAGGGCTATCGCACGCTGGGCGTAGCGTTCAAGCAGCCGACAGATTCGGCCTTTCGGTTCGTGGGCTTGTTGCCGTTCTTTGATCCACCGCGCGATGACTCCGCGGACACCATCGCAGAGGCGAAGAACCTCGGCCTCGACATCAAGATGATCACGGGTGACAACCTGGCGATCGCTCGCCAGATTGCCGAAGTGTTGGGGATCGAAGGCGAGATTCGCGACCACACCGAGCTGAAGGAAGACAAGCCGGTCGAGTTGCTCCTGATCGCTGACGTCGTGACGGAGTCGTTATACGGCCGGCTCAAGCCCGAAGCTTCTCCCGACGAGGTCCACGCGGTCGCGGAGGAAGTCGTCGAGAAACTGGAAGAGAGGTTGCGGCAGCTTCGCCCGCATGACGGTTTCGTCCGTCGACACGAATCGGAGATCATTCGCCTGATCGAAGAAACGGGCGGCTTCGCCCAGGTCTTCCCGGAGGACAAATACAAGATCGTCGATCGCCTCCAGAAGCACGATCACATCGTGGCCATGACGGGCGACGGTGTGAACGACGCACCGGCTCTCAAGAAAGCCGATGCTGGGATCGCGGTGTCGGGCGCGACCGATGCGGCGCGAGCCGCCGCCGACGTCGTGCTGCTCCAACCCGGACTTTCAGTGATCATCCGCGCTTTGGAGGAAGCGCGCATGATCTTTGGGCGGATGAAAAGCTATGCCATCTTCCGCATTGCGGAAACGCTGCGCGTGATCTTATTCATGACACTCGCGATCGTGGCGTTCAACTTTTATCCCGTGACGGCGCTCATGATCATCATTCTCGCGCTGCTGAACGACATTCCGATCATGGCCATCGCGTATGACAACGCCAAGATAGAACCGAAGCCAGTTCGCTGGAACATGCGTGAAGTATTGACGATCGCTACCGTCCTTGGTCTGGCGGGCGTGGCGTCGTCCTTTTTGCTCTTCTTTGTCCTTCAGGAATTGAAGTTCTCTCACGCGTTGATTCAGGCCATTATCTTCCTCAAGCTGGACGTGGCGGGGCATTCCACGATCTACGTGACCCGCACCGGCGAGCGACACTTCTGGCATCGACCGTACCCCTCCCTCAAGTTGTTCATTCCCGCGATGACGACTCGCATTATCGGCACGCTGATCGCCGTCTATGGTTTGTTCATGGAGCCGGTCGGTTGGAAATACGCCTTGTACATCTATATCTACGCCACCGTGTGGTTTGTCTTCAACGACTTCCTCAAGGTGTCCGTCTATCGTATGCTGCACAGAACCAAGTGGCTGTTGGGCCGCGAGCACATGCACGAGGTGGTTGAGTGAACGCGACCGGTACCCAAAAACTCGGGATTCCCGAACTCCTGGCGATGGGCATCGGGGGGATGATTGGTGGCGGCATCTTTTCGGTGCTGGGCATGACCGTTGAGATCGCAGGGCATGCTGCGCCGTTGGCGTTCGCGATTGGCAGCCTGGTGGCGCTCGCAGCAGGGTACTCTTACGTAAAGTTGGCACTCGGATTCCATAGTGACGGAGCTAGCTTTACGTACCTGGAACGCGCGTTTCCCAAGCACCCCAACGTCGCTGGCATCACCGGATGGGCGGTAGTGGTCGGATATGTCGGCACGCTTGCGTTGTACGCGTACACATTTGGGGCCTACGGGGCTCACCTGCTCGGAAGTGCCGAATCTCCGGCGGTCCGCATGGTGTTGTCCGCCGGCGTGTTGCTCTTCTTCATGGTCGTCAACCTGCGAGGCGTTCATGCGAGCGGAGTCACCGAGGACCTCATCGTCGCGACGAAGGTCATCTTGCTGGGGCTGTTCGCCATCGCCGGAGCGTTCTACATCAAGCAAGATCATCTCGTGCCCGTGTTTGAGAAAGGCGTGTCGTCGGTTTTTGTGGCAGGTGCAATGATCTTTGTGGCGTTTGAGGGATTTCAGTTGATTACGAACGCCGTTCTGGAAACGGAGAACCCGACCCGCAACATTCCGCGAGGGATTTACGGTTCGATTGTGGTGACTTCGCTGATTTACATTGGAGTGGCGCTAGTCGCGGTCGGCAACCTGACGGTTGAAGAGTTGACCGCTGCTGAAGAATACGCACTGTCGGTCGCCGCGAAACCGGCGCTCGGAAACGCCGGTCAAATCCTCGTCGACATCGCCGCGCTGTTGGCGACTTCCTCTGCCATCAATGCGACCGCATTCGGCGCGTCGCGGATGATGGCCGAAATGGCAACTGGAAAAAGAATGCCAGCGGCTTTTTCGTTTCGCAGCCGAGCCGACGTTCCCTGGGTGGCGGTGGTCGCGTTAACGGGCTTGGCGATGGTCTTCACAATACTCGGCGGACTGGAAACGATCGCGACCTTCTCCAGCGCAACTTTTCTGCTAGTGTCGCTTGGTGTTTCGGTCGCGAATCTGCGATTGAGATCTCGCACCAATAGCAAACTATCGCTCATATTGCTGGGCATCGGTTTGATGTTGACGACGCTCAGCCTGTTGATAACGCACTTGGCAGCCAACGAGCCAACAACCTTGTTCTGGTTGATTGGATTCTTTGCCGCCATCGCGATTGTCGAAATCATATTCTGTCAACGCGAATGCCCAACTCCCACTGAAAAGGACGACGTTGATGCCACCTGAAACCAACGTGAATAAATACGAACCAGGCGTCCTGCGCATCTTTCAGACCAAGGACGAGACGAAGGCGTATTACAACAAGATCGCCAAAGTGTACGACTTGCTGGCGGAACACTCCGAGCAGCCGATGCGTGAGAGAGGTTTGCAGAAGTTGGCTGCCCAGCCTGGTGAGCGAATCCTGGAAGTCGGCTTCGGCACGGGACACAGCGTCGTCGAACTGGCTCAAGCCGTCGGGCCAACCGGCAAAGTCTTCGGCGTCGATATCTCGGACGAGATGGTCGCCCTGACCAATGAACTGCTACAGCGTGAGGGCTTGCGGGATCAGGTTGAATTGACCTGCAGCGATGCCGAAGCACTGCCCTACGAAGACAATTCGCTCGACGGGATCTTCACGAGCTTCACTTTCGAGCTGTTCGACACGCCCGAAATCCCCAAGGTGTTGGCCGAATGGAAGCGAGTGCTCACAACGGGAGGACGGCTGGTGGTGGTCGCGCTTTCCAAGGAAGGAAAGCAAGGCGTAATCATGAAGGCCTACGAATGGACGCACAAACACTTTCCCAACTTGATGGACTGCCGCCCCATCTACGCACGACGAGCAATTGAGGCAGCGGGCTTTGACGTCAAGGAAACGGACATCGAGCACATGTGGGTCGCTGTCGAAATCGTGCTGGCAGTCAAGCCGTAGGCCCTCGAAAGCAGACGTACCGTGAAGCAACAAACATACCGCCTCACTCAAGACCGTTACCTCGAACGATGTCCGCCGGAGCGTTCGCCGGCCGGTGCATCCAGCGTGGGCGGCCCCTGTTGGATCGATCTGGAGCGTGGCGAACCAGAATCGCTGACGGAGTTTCTCACTGCGTTGGAGCTGCATCCGCTGGCGATCGAGGCGTGCCTTGATCCCACACCGGCCTCACGCTTGGTCGCCTACGGCAAGTCGCTCTTTCTTGGCATTCCGACGCACGCGAGTTGGGAGGCCGAGCATCGGACGTTTCTGTGGATTGTCTGTACCCCGGGCATGCTGATCACGATCCATGAGTATGCGATTCCCGCACTGGAGACGATCTCCGATCAGTACAGCGACGGCATGCGTTTTCATACCGCGGACACGTCGGCGATTCTGTATCAGATTCTCGACCACCTCATCGATGACGACATGGCCTTCACCCTGCGGACTCGCGACGCCATCGATCGTCTCGATGAGATGCTCGACGATGTGGACGACGAAGAGCTGACGGAACAATCTTTACTGCTAAAGCGACAGCTCACACGACTAGCTGCGACCTTCGAAGATCAGCTTTACTGTGTGGGTTCTCTACAGACGATCGAATCCGAATCGTTCCGCATCGAAGGTTTGCAAGACTATTTCCGCGACGCGTTCTCGCACTTGGAGCACGCTTCCCGCTCGATTGGCCGGCAGCTTGCGCACCTGAATGCCATCCATCAGGAATACCAATTACAACTGCAGAGCAAAACAAATGACCGGCTGAGGTTGTTGACCATCATCTCGACGATCTTTATCCCGCTCACGTTGATCACAGGGATTTACGGAATGAACTTTCGCCGCATGCCCGAGTTGCAGTGGGACTATGCTTACTTCTGCGTTCTGGGCGTTATGGTGACGATCACGCTGGCCATGTTGTGGAGATTTTACCGCGCGGGATGGTTCAAATGAGCCGCGCCGCCGACAATGTGAACACCGACAACAAGGTCTCGCCCGCGAGATGAACTGGCTACTCACACTGACTGTAGTGACGGTGATCGTGGTCGTGCTGTTCGATTATACGAACGGGTTTCACGACGCGTCGAACATAGTCGCAACGATAGTCGCCTCGCGAGCGGCGACGCCCATCCAGGCGGTGATACTGGTAGCCGTCTTCGAATTCCTGGGGCCGCTACTCGCCGGGACCGCTGTGGCGGACACCATCGGAAACTTTGTCAACGTTCGCGACTTGCCCGCCGCGCCGTCGGTTGCGATTGTGCTTTGTGGTGTGCTCGGAGCTATCTGCTGGAATTTGCTGACGTGGTGGCTGGCCATTCCGTCATCGTCGTCGCACGCGCTGGTCGGCGGGCTGGTGGGCGTGGTTGTCATCGCGGCGGGCCCCGATCATGTTGTGTGGGGCGTGGGCGAACTGGCTGGCGGCAAGCTTGTCGGTGTTACGAAGGTGATCCTGGCGCTTTTGCTGTCGCCGCTGGTCGGCTTCGTGGTCGGGTTTGTGATCCATCGTCTGATGCGACTGCTCTTGCGCGCCGCACGACCGACGGTAAATCGGTCGTTGCGGCGGGTGCAATTTGTGACGGCGGCCGGACTGGCGTTTTCTCACGGAGCAAACGACGCGCAAAAGAGTATGGGCGTGATCACAATGTTGCTGGTTCTGGGCGGTTATCTGCCGCGATTTGAGGTGCCGCTGTGGGTGATCGTGCTTTGTGCCACGGCCGTCACCGCCGGCATTCTTTCCGGCGGCTGGAGAATCGTTCGCACGGTAGGATTCGGCATTTACAAGCTGCGACCATTGCACGCTGTCGATGCCCAACTGACCGCAGGCAGCGTCATCCTTGGTGCGGCCTTGTTTGGAGCACCCGTGTCAACAACCCACGTCGTGACTTCGTCGATTATGGGCATTGGCGCGTCCGAACGTCCTAGGGCCGTGCGTTGGCAGAAGGGGAAGGAGATTGTTGCCGCATGGGTCGTCACGATCCCAGCTGCCGCAACTGTTGCGATCCTGATCTACACAGTTGCCTCCTGGCTGATTTCCAGCGTGAATTAAATCCACTTGCTTCTGGTACGTCCTGACATGATTGGGAAAAAGAAATCACTACTCCGACGGTTACTGGACCGAGCTTTCCCTCGCGCTCCGGACTTCTATCTCCTGCTGAATGGGCAATGCGATTTAAGTCTCGAAGCGATGACGGTTTTTGCCCAGTTTATGAAGGACGGCGATCGTAACAAAGGCGTTCAGGTACGAGAACTGGAGCATCGGTGCGACGATTTAAAACATCAAAACATGGATCAGCTCAATCGATCGTTCTCCACGCCGATGGATCGCGATGACATTTACCGAGCTATTAGCACCATCGACGATGTTGTCGGTTATGCGAAAACCACCGTGCGCGAACTCGAGATCTTGCAAGTCACTCCAGATGAACCCATGCAGGAAATGGCTGCTCTATTACTGGAAGGCATGCAGTCGCTGCACCAAGGATATGCCAAATTGCGAAGCAAGCCGCTAGATGCCGAAGCGGATGCCAGAAAGGCCCATAAGACGGAGCGCGAAACAGAAGACGTTTATCGACACGCCGTGGCCAAGCTGTTTGACGAACAACGAATCAGACAGATGGCTGAGTCCGGGGATGTCCATGCCGAGATTTCAACGTTCGTCGAGATGTTGCGTCGCCGCGAAGTTTATCGGCACATGTCCAATGCCGCAGACAAGATCGAAGTTGCCGCCGAGACGCTGCACAACATCATCGTCAAGATCGCTTAGAAGATCAGGCTTTTTGCGACCGGCGGGGGTACAGATATGAGAATTGCAATCGCATCGGATCATGCTGGATTCGCCTACAAGGAGAAGATCAAGCAGCGGCTTGTCGCGTTGAACCATCAACCGCGCGATTTTGGCGCACATTGCACCGATCTGGTTGACTACCCGGACTTTATTCATCCGGCGACCGCGGCCGTGGCGAAGGGAGAATTCGATCGGGGCATTGTGTTGGGCGGTTCGGGTAATGGTGAGGCGATGACAGCGAATCGACATCCCGGAATCCGCTGCGCGTTATGCTGGAGCTTCGAGTCGGCTCGGCTTTCGCGGCAGCACAACGATGCGAATTTGCTGTCGCTGGGAGAGCGGCTGATCGATTTGGAATTGGCATTGCAGATTGTGGAAGTCTGGTTAACCACGCCCTTCGAAAATGGCCGGCACGTGTTGCGGATTCGCAAGATCGATGAGGGCGCGAAGTGAAACGGCTCGACGCGCCGCTCGACCGCCGCCTGGGGAGACCCATACAATGAACTGGGAAAGCAGCGAAGGCTGCCCTTATCCGCTGGGCGTGTCGTGGGTCGAATGCGAACAGGCCTATAACTTTGCGATCTACTCGAAGCACGCCGAGCGAGTGAGTTTGCTGCTCTACAAACAGGACGACTGCGTTCAACCCATCTATCGCCAAGCACTTGATTATTTGAAAAACAAGTCCGGGTCGATCTGGCATTGCCGCGTCCGGGCAGATGACGCCGGAGATGCCAGGTTTTATGCCTACCAAATTGACGGTCCACCACCTGCGTCCGGATTCAATTGGCATTCGTTTGACGCGGAAAAGATTCTGCTCGATCCGTACGCGCGAGCCGTTTTCTTTCCTCCGCACTTCGACCGTCAAGCCGCGATCGAGCCTGGCTCGAACGCCGGTCGAGCGCCTCTGGGCCTTCTACCCCAGTCCACGCCAACTATCGCCGAGGCAAGGTCATCTGAGCAACCGCATCATCAGTCGGACCTGGTGATTTATGAGATGCATGTCGGTGGCTTCACGCGGCATGCGAGTTCGAGCGTCGCCGAAGCAGAACGCGGCACATTCCGCGGTGTGATCGAAAAAATACCCTACTTGCGCGAACTGGGGGTCACGGCGGTCGAACTCATGCCGGTCCAGCAGTTCGATCCCCAAGACGGCAATTACTGGGGCTACATGCCGCTGAATCTGTTCTCGCCCCAAGACGGCTACTCAAGTCGATCCGCACCCTGCTGCCAACTCGATGAATTTCGCGAAATGGTCGAGGCGCTGCATGCTGCCGGCATCGAAGTCATCCTCGACGTCGTCTACAACCACACCTGTGAAGGAGATGAACGTGGCCCGACCTACAGCTTCAAAGGCATCGACAACACGACGTACTATATGGTCTCGGGCGACCCGAACAAGCCTTATTGCAACTTTAGTGGGACCGGCAACTCGATGCACACGGCCAATCGCGCCGTTCGACGCATGGTGCTGGAAAGCTTGCGTTACTGGGCTCACGAATTGCAAGTCGACGGCTTTCGCTTTGATTTGGCGTCGGCGTTCGCGCGCAACTCGGATGGTTCGATCAACACAACGGATCCGCCAATCTTCGGGCAAATTGCGGCCGATGACGACTTAGCTCACGTTCGATTGATTGCCGAACCGTGGGATGCCGGTGGAGCGTATCAACTTGGCCGCAATTTTCCGGGAACAAAATGGATGCAATGGAATGGTGCGTACCGGGATGCCCTGCAGCAAGTTGTCCGCGGCGACAGCTCAATGGTCCCCGAACTCATGACGCGGATCTATGGCAGTTCTGACTTGTTTCCGGATGACCTTTCGCACGCCTACCATCCGTATCAGAGCGTCAACTACGTATCGTCGCATGATGGTTTCACTCTCTACGATCTCGTCTCGTTTAACTACAAAAACAACTGGGCAAACGGCCACGAGAACGCAGATGGGTACAATGACTTCAGTTGGAATTGTGGTTGGGAAGGCGATGACCAGGTCCCTGCTGATGTGATGCGACTTCGAAAGCAGCAGGTGAAGAACTTTTTCTGTCTGCTGATGCTGTCCGCCGGCACCCCGATGTTTCGCATGGGGGACGAGTTCCTGCAGACGCAGCGTGGCAACAACAACCCATACAACCAAGATAACGAAACGACATGGCTCAACTGGCGGCGGCTGGACCTTCATCAAGACATCTTTCGCTTCTTCAAGCGAATGATTCGATTTCGGCGGAGCCATCCGTCGATCGCCCGCTCGCGTTTTTGGCGCGATGACATCCATTGGTTTGGCCCGAGTCGTCACGTCGATATGACGGCGGAGTCACGAACACTGGCGTACTGTCTACATGGGAGCTCGCAGCGGGACGATGACTTATATGTTATGGTCAACGCGAGTTCGGAGGTGGTACGATTCGGTTTGCATGAAGGCCGACCGGACCAGTGGCAATGTGTTATCGACACCTCGCACGAGTCACCGGACGATATTCGCGAGACACCCGGTGGAGCATTGGAAGATCACTTTTACGACGTTGCCGCTCGAACGGTCGCCGTCCTGGTGAGAGACCACAATAACTCTTGAACAATTAGGTGGACGAAATGAAAAAAGTTATCCGCGTCCTTCTTGTGGTCTGTCTCCTTGGCGGCGCGGGTTTCGGAATTTGGTATTGGCAAAATCAGCAGAACGGCGGCGACGCCGATGAGCTTGTGATCTACGGCAACGTTGATGTGCGACAAGTCGAATTGGCGATCAATGGCAACGAACGTATCGGCGAACTGCTCGTTGAAGAAGGAGATCGCATCACCAAAGGCAACTTGCTTGGAAAGTTGAACACCGAGCGGTTGGAGTATGCGGTTGAGCGGGCGAAGGCGATCGTGGAATCGCAGCGTCAGGTCGTCGCACGACTCGAAGCGGGGTCCCGCCCTGAGGAGATCGCCATAGCCAGAGCAGATGTAACCGCGGCGAAGGCCACGGCCCTCGACAAGAAACGCAATTTGGAACGAATCCGGTCTCTCGTCGGCACGGGAGCAGTAACACAAGAGGAGTTCGATGACAACTTGGCCGCCTATGAATCGGCTGAGGCACAGGTGAACGCTCGCCAGGCGGAACTGGACTTGGCCGTGGCCGGGCCGAGAAAAGAGGACAAGGAAGAGGCGAAGGCCTTGCTCAAACGATACGAAGCCGAACTGGCTCAAGCGGAGCACGACCTGAAGGATTCCTTTCTCTACGCACCGTCGGATGGCATCATCCAAGATCGCATTCTGGAAGTCGGCGACATGGCTTCACCACAGAAAACGGTGTTTACCGTGGCGCTTACCGATCCGGTGTGGGTGCGGGCTTACGTCTCCGAGCCGGACTTGGGAAAAATCCACGAAGGCATGAAAGCGAGGGTCATCACCGACAGCTTTCCGGACAAAGAGTACGAAGGCTGGATCGGATTCATCTCGCCGACCGCCGAGTTCACGCCCAAGCCGGTCGAAACGCGCGAGCTGCGCACCAAGTTGGTGTACCAGATTCGCGTGTTCGTCAAGAATCCGAACAACGAACTGCGGCTGGGGATGCCAGCGACCGTGAAGATTCCCCTCGATCAATCCCGACCGTCTTCGGAGAAAAAATAGAACGCGGAGAAACACGGATTTGGCCGATCAGCGCTGATCGGATCCGTGGCCATGCACCTAATCCATCTCCCGATCCTCAACAGATGACAGCCCGCATGACCGCCGACGATCAGACCGCGTTGAACTGCCAAAACGTCACGAAGTCGTTTCGTGCTGGCAGTCGGATTGTGACGGCCGTCAAGGATCTGGATGTCGAGGTCCATGTCGGCAAGATTACCGGTTTGATCGGTCCCGACGGCGCGGGCAAGACGACATTGATGCGACTGGCGGCCGGGCTCTTGCGAGCAGACAGGGGAACGGTCAACGTGCTGGGCCTTGACGCGGCTCGCGAAGCGCTGAAGGTGCAAGCCAGCGTCGGTTACATGCCGCAGCGGTTCGGACTCTATGAAGACCTGAGCGTGCAGGAGAACCTTGATTTGTATGCTGATTTGCAAGGCGTCCCAGTCAGTGCGAGGAAAACGCGGTACGACGAATTGATGCACATGACCGGGCTGGCTCCTTTCACGAAGCGTTTGGCCGGCAAGTTGTCGGGCGGGATGAAACAAAAGCTCGGCCTGGCTTGCACGCTGGTCCATCCGCCGCGGCTGCTGCTGTTGGATGAACCGACCGTGGGCGTCGATCCGGTCTCGCGCCGCGAGTTGTGGGCGATCGTCGCGCGCTTTGTCAAAGAGGAAGGAACGACGGTGCTGCTGAGCACGGCGTATCTGGACGAAGCTGAACGGTGTGACGAAGTCATCATGCTGGACGAAGGCCAGTTGATCGGCCAGGGCCCGCCCAGCCAGTTCAGCGATCCGCTGGCCGGCCACACGTTCAAAGTCCGCATTCCCGACCGCAAGAACCGCGATGTGCAGGAGTTGTTGGCCGGTCGGCCGGGCGTGGTGGATGCGGTGATTCAGGGCGACGCGGTCCGTTTAGTGTTGGCCCGCGATGCCGAACCGTCCGTCGAGACACTGCTGCCCGACGAGAAGTCCGCCACGGTTGATGCTGTGCCGCCCCGTTTTGAAGACGGCTTTATCACCACGCTCCGCGAGCGCCGCGGCGACGGCATGAAGCCGCCGGAACGGACGGCGGCGGATTCAAACGGCAAGACGAGCGATACCGACGGCACCGTCATCATCGTGCGCGACGTCAAGCGGCGGTTCGGCGACTTTTACGCGGTCAAAGGCATCTCGTTCGACGTCACGCACGGCGAAGTGTTTGGGCTGCTGGGAGCCAACGGGGCGGGCAAGACGACCATGTTCCGCATGCTCTGCGGATTGCTGCCGGCCAGCGACGGCAAGCTACAGGTGGCCGGCATCGACGTCCGCAAGACGGCCGCCACAGCGCGGGCTCGCATCGGTTATATGTCGCAGAAGTTCTCGCTGTACGGAACGCTTAGCGTCGCCGATAACTTACAGTTCTTCGGCAGCGCCTATGGACTTTCCGGCCGCCGACGCCGTGACCGCATCGACTGGGCCACGGACGAGTTCGAACTGAAACCGGTGCTGGACGATACCAGCGGTGCCTTGCCGTTGGGTTACAAACAGCGGTTGGCGCTGGCCTGCGCGTTGATGCACAAACCGGAGATCATCTTCCTCGACGAACCCACTTCGGGAGTCGATCCGCTGGCCCGCCGCGAGTTTTGGCACCGCATCAACGCGCTGGCCTCGGCCGGAGTCACGGTGCTAGTCACAACGCACTTCATGGAAGAAGCCGAATACTGCGACCGCATGGCCATCATGATGGCCGGCGAAGTTCTCGCCTTCGGCACACCACAGGAGATCAAACAACGCGCCCGCTCCGAAGACAACCCCGAACCAACCATGGAAGAAGCCTTTATTCACTTGATCGAAACCCAGGAAGAGTCCCCAACACCGCCGAGGCCAAACGAATGAGCAGCCAACGCGGCGGAACATTGATGCGAATGCGCGGGCTCGTCCGCAAAGAGTTCTTGCAGGTGCTGCGCGATCCCAGCGCGCTGGCGATCGCATTTGTGCTGCCGGTCGTGTTGCTGCTGCTGTTTGGGTATGGCGTATCGCTCGATGCCGAGCATGTGCCAATTGCGATCGTGGTCGAGCAGCCGACGCCGGACACAACCAGCTTCTGCAGCGAACTGGAACACTCGCTCTATTTCGAGCCGACGTACCTGCACGGCATGCCGGCCGCTCGCCAGGCACTGATGGAGCGGCGAGTCGACGCAATCCTGCACTTGCGGCATGATTTTTCCGAGAAGCTGCGGCGGCCAGGCGGCGCCTCGGTCCAATTGATCGTTAACGGTGTGGACGCGAACACAGCACGAATCATCAACGGCTATGTCGAGGGAGCATATGCGAAGTGGCTGGAACATCGGGCCATCGAACTCGGCCAGACTCTTGCCGCGCCGGTCAACGTCGAACACCGCATTTGGTTCAACGCCAATGTCCGCAGCCGCAACTATCTGGTGCCCGGTGTCGTGGCTGTCGTCATGACGCTCATCGGATCGCTGCTGACTGCACTGTTGATGGCCCGCGAATGGGAACGCGGGACCATGGAAGCATTGATGGTCACGCCGGTTTCGATGTTGGAAGTGCTACTGGGAAAGATTCTGCCCTATTTCATCCTGGGTATGGGCGGGCTTGCGCTGTCGGTCGTGATGGGCGTGTGGTTGTTCGAAGTGCCTCTGCGCGGCTCGATCTGGGTGTTGCTGCTTGGTTCGTCGCTGTTTCTGTTGACGGCGCTGGGCATGGGTCTGTTTATCTCGACGGTAACACGTGTGCAGTTCGTCGCGGCCCAGGTAGCCATTATCACGACGTTCCTGCCAGCGTTCATCCTGTCCGGTTTCATCTTCGACATTGGCAGCATGCCCCGGCCGATCCAGTGGATCACCCACGTCATCCCGGCCCGATACTACGTCGCAATTCTGAAGACCACATTCCTGGCGGGCGACGTCTGGTCGGTAATCTTGCCCAACTGCGCCGCCTTGGCCGTGATGGCAACGATCTTCCTGGGCCTCACGCGGCGACTTTCACGCAAGCGGCTGGACTAGGAGATCGCCGGTGTCACGACTACTCGCACTGATTCACAAGGAATTTCTGGCCCTGCTGAAGGACCCGAAGAGCCGGTTTGTGATTATTGGCCCGCCGATCATTCAATTGCTGGTGTTCGGTTATGCGGCGACGTTCGACGTGACGGATGTTCCGCTGGCGGTATACAACGAGAGTCCCAGCGAGGCCTCGCGCGACCTGGTAGCACGGTTCGACGGTTCGCGCAACTTCCGCCGCGTCGCCACGATTACTCACGACGGCGAAATTGCGCCGTTGGTTTACAGTCGCAAGGCGCTGGTCGTGCTGCACATAGGCCCCACCTTCACTCGCGATTTGCATCGCGACGGGCGAACTGACGTGCAAGTCATTTTGGACGGCCGCGATTCCAACACGGCACTGATCACGCTCGGCTACGCCCGTCGCATCGTCAATGACTTTAACGCCGAGTGGTCGTCTGATCGCGGGCTCGCTGCGGCACCCGCGCGCTTGGAAGTCCGCTCGTGGTTCAACCCGAACCAACAGAGCCGCTGGTTCATTGTGCCCGGCATCGTCGGCATTTTGACGCTGGTCGTGACGATGCTGGTCACTGCGCTGTCGGTGGCTCGCGAACGGGAACAGGGCACCTTCGATCAGTTGCTGGTGACGCCGTATCGTCCCTGGGAGATCCTGGTTGGTAAGGCAACTCCAGGTTTCATCATCGGCGTTGCCGAAGCGACGGTCATCATTGCAGCCGCCGTCTTCTGGTTCCGCGTCCCGTTTGTCGGGTCCCTGCTCACGCTGTATTTCGGAGTTGTGTTGTTCGTGCTCGCCGCCATTGGCGTGGGACTGATGATCTCGTCGCTAGCCGTGACGCAGCAGCAAGCGTTGCTCGGCGCCTTTCTCTTTCTAGTGCCGGCGATCATTCTCTCCGGATTCTCGACCCCCATCGCCAATATGCCTCCCGCGGTCCAGGCCATTACGTACGGTGATCCGCTGCGATACTTTCTGGTCGTGCTGCGCGGCGTGTTCCTCGAAGGTGCATCATTCAGCTTGCTGCTCGACCAATTCTGGCCGATGGCGGTTATCGCCGCGGTCACGCTCAGCTCGGCCGCATGGCTGTTCCGTCGGCGGATGTACTGAGGGCTAACGCAACATCTCCAAACAGGCTAGGCCGCGTTGCAGCGCATTGCGGCTTTCGTGCGATACCGCGGTCAGCATTTGACCGACCGCCGCCAACCGCTCCGCTTGCCGCGCTCGCTTTTCGGATTCTTGCAATTTCAACTGGGTTTGTTTCAGTTCCGCTGTGCGACGCACCCATGCGCGAAGAGCATCCGGTTCGATCGGTTTAGTCAAATAATCTTCAGCGCCTAACCGTACGCCCACGATCACGCTGTCTATATCGGCATGGCCGGTGATGACGACCAGCGAGGCGTGGGGGGCGAGTTGCTTGAGTTGTGGAAGCAGGTCTTCTTCCGAACCGTCGGGCAAGCGGCGATCGACCAGGATGGCAAAGTAGTCTGACCAGTTATGGCGGTCGAGGGCTTCGGTCGCCGTATTGGCGATGTCGACTCGGTGGCCGTCACGCTTCAGGAATCGGCGCACGCTGGCGCAAAAATCCTCATCGTCGTCCACGATCAGCACGGCGGTCAGTTGTTCGGCTATGATTCGTCCGCCTTCAGTGTTCATTTCTTCGGTTCGCGCATGGCTTGCTGCAACATGGCCAGCATCTGGTCGCCATCGAACGGCTTGGTCAGATAGCCGTAGGCATTCATTTCCAGGCCTTGGCGCATGTCCTCTTCCAGCTCGGAGTAACCGGACATCTGCACGACCACCGCCGCGGCGTTGAGCTGCTTTAGCTCGTGGAGCACTTCCAGGCCGGCAGCCCCGTTCAGCTTCATGTCCAGCAACACCAAAGCCCGCGGCTGCTTCTGAAAGAATCCGATCGCCTGCGCCGGCGTGTTGGCTATCTGCACGTCGTATCCCTTGCCGGCGAGGACTCGCTCCAGTGACGAGCAGAAGTCCGTATCGTCGTCCACGACCAGGATGGGGCGAGTCGCCGCGGTCTCTTCGATCAGTTCGCAGATGCCTTCGACGTCGAGCGGCTTGGGAAGTACGTTAGCTCCTTCATCGCGGGCTTCTTCGGCCGCTTCGGAGTACGCCGTCATAAAGATGACGAACGTGTCGGGCGAGGCTTCGCGAATTTTCCTGAATGCTTCCACGCCGCCGATGCCGGGCATACGGATGTCCATGAGGACACCGTCCGGTTCGTTGTCGCGGACGTAATCCACGGCCTGTTCACCGCTCTCAGCCACGGCCACTTGATGACCCTGCACGCGCAAGATGCGCCACAAGCTCGATCGCATATCTGGCTCGTCATCGACGACCAACAGATTCAAACCACTCGTTTCGACCATCGGTTGTCTCCCTTCACTCGGGCTCCAGCGGAAGGAACAGCCGCACGCCAGTTCGCTTTCGACGTCTAACTGACCTCGGTTCATTTCTGCGTATCGTTTTGAAACCGCGAGTCCCAGGCCGATGCCCTTGGTCTTGCGGGTATAAAGCGGTTCGAAAACTCTCTCCAAATCCGCGGCCGCGATACCCTCACCCGAGTCCGTCACTTCGACGATCGCTTGGCCATCGTCGCTGGTGCAGCGAACAGACAGCGAACCGCCGTCCGGCATCCGCTCCTCGAGTTTCTCGCGGTCATAATCGCTGGTGGACTTTTCAAGCTCATGCTGGATCTGCGCGATCCGGGCCTGAATGTCGGCTTTCTTTCCTCCACCCTGGATGACCTTGGTGTTGTCTTTGTCGACAATCACCTGTTTCGCTTGTCCGAGATCGGTCAGCGGCAGCGATTCAAGCTTGATCCCTAGGCTCTCGAAGATCGCTGTGCCGCCAGTCAGAATCGCAAGGTCTTCCATCATCGCTTTGCGGCGATCTCCGTAGGCGGGAGCCTTGACCGCACAGCACTGGAACGTCCCGCGCAGACGGTTCACCACCAGCGTGGCCAGCGCCTCGCGTTCCACGTCCTCGGCGACGATCAACAGCGACCTGCCGGCCTGAACCACCTTCTCCAACAGCGGCACGATGTCCTTGATGCTGGTGATCTTCTTTTCGTGGACCAGAATGTACGGCTCTTCCAGCACGCACTCCATCTTGGACGCGTCGGTGACGAAGTACGGCGACAGGTAACCTTTGTCGAACTGCATTCCTTCGACAACTTCGATCTCGGTTCGCATCGTCTTTCCTTCGTCCAGTGTTACGACCCCGTCCTTGCCGACTCTGTCGAGCGCGTCGGCCACGTGTTGGCCGATGGTGGGATCGTTGTTGGCGGCGATGGAAGCGACTTTGGTCAGGTCGTCTTTACCCTTGACAGGCACGGAGTTCGCTTTGAGCTTCGCGACGATGTCGTCGACCGCCTGCTCGATGCCCTGTTTCATGTGAACGGGCCGAATCCCACCAATAACGGCCCGCAAGCCTTCGTTGAAGATAGCCTCGGCCAGCACGGTGGCGGTCGTAGTTCCGTCGCCCGCCACATCGTTCGTTTTTGAAGCCACTTCGCGGACTATGCGAGCACCGATGTTCTCGAAGGGATCTTCCAAGTCGATCTCTTTGGCCACGGTGACGCCGTCCTTGGTAACCACCGGAGGACCGAAGCTCTTTTGCAGCAGAACATTTCGACCGCGCGGACCGAGGGTTTTGGTGACCGCGCGCGACAGCGTGCCCACACCGCGTTTGATGGCCTCCAGGGCGTCTTGGTCATAAGCAATCATTTTCGACATCGCTGTTCTCCTGCGCGCAGGTTCAATTGCCAAGCGTCATTCGTTCAACAGCACGATGGCGTGGTCGTTATTGGATGAATTCAGCACAGCCAGGCACTTGTCCTGATCGACGTTTACACTGGTTTCCAAGACAGGCATTACAAACGTCGATCACGGACGCACCGCAATTGTCGCCGGTGGCGTAGAAGCACGAAATCGGCAAATCCAGGAATCTTCAATGGCGGAAATCACCAGTGGCAGCGAGGCCCCACAGCGGTGCGAAATGCCAGTTTTGGCCGAGACGACAGCGCGGTCTCAGGCATAGTGGATTCCGCCATTCGAGATTACGTTTCCACGCGATTTAAGACCCATCCCACTGGCCGTCATAATAACGGCCCTTTGCCTTTGCGAGTGCCTGCTCCTCGTAGCAAGGATGCTGGACACAGCGAATCCGTTGAAGTTGAAACCAACGACCTGCGTCGGACGGAAACACGATGATCGAAATCCTCGTCGAGCGACCTGCGGATACCAATGGCTCTGCCAAAATCCAACGCCGGGCGGGAACGTCGCGCCGGAAACAAACGAAATCGATTGAACGGAACGGCACGCCGCAAACAACGGCTTCCGTGGCCGCGGTTCAGCGGGAACATGAGCAAGTTATTGAAGCCCAGGCGAGTGCTGAGCTGCGCACGTCGTCGTATCACGCCGTCCGTAACGTTTCCTGTGAAGTGTGCGAATGCGTGCTTATCCTGCGGGGCCGCGTACCAAGCTTCTACATGAAACAAATCGCCCAAACCGTCGTGCGGCACCTGCTGGACGGCAACTTGGTCATCGATAACCAATTGGAAATGGAAGTTGACCGGGCGTAATCGCCCATCTCATGGAAGGAGAAAACCATGCTCGTTCTCAGTCGCAAAGCCAAACAACGAATCGTGATTGGCGAGAACATTGAACTGGTCGTGATTGCCGTAAACGGCGACCGCGTAAGACTCGGCTTCAACGCGCCCAGCGATGTGCCGATCTACCGCGAAGAAGTCCATCGACGCATCCAGACTGAACAAGGTGGTCTCTTTGTTGCCGATCGGTGCAACCGCCAAACGATGGTACTGCAATCCCAAACAACCGAACCCGTGTAGCCTGTTTCACAAACCTAAGATCAATTTTTCAAGGAGTCGCAATGTCGCCAGCTTTTCCCTTACCGGCGGATGCCCAAGCACGAAGGGTCATGCTTTCTAAACTTTCTGCCGGCCGATCGAGGTCGCCACGGCATGGGATCAACGATAACCGACGGCAACTGCCACTGACGGAGGCAAACGGGATCGCTGGGGGCGACGATTGTGGAACGGCCAGCGATGATTATCAGCGGGATGCTTTGCCCACAGCCGCAGCGCTCGCCGAAGCTGAATTGCTGCTGGCAGAAATCAGACAAACGAAGGAGGATGTCGCATGAGCGCAACGACACAAGAAGCTGCGCCAGCCGCCCGTGTACGTAGAACGAGACTCGCCGACGACCGACGTACATTGGATGACGCCATCGCAGACGCGGTTCGGCAAAAGCTTTCATTCTTGCTCTTTTTCATCTTCGAACAGCTCGGACTGCCCAGGCCACTGATTCAATCTCTCATTTTCTTGAAGCTGGATGTGGCAGGCCATTCGACTCTGTACGTGGCGAGGACCGGCGAAAGACATTTCTGGCAACAACCCTGGCCATCGGCGGCGCTGATGTGGGCCACGATCGCGACCATGATTGTTGGAACCTTGGTCGCGGTCTACGGCGTCTTCATGGAACCCATTGGTTGGAAGTACGCGGGCATCATTTGGGCTTACGCACTGGCCTGGTTCGTTTTCAATGATTTTCTCAAGGTCGCCGTCTATCGGATTATGAATCGATCGCATTGGTTGTTGGGAGGCGCTCAATCGCATGAGCAAACAACCACGTAAAGGTCTACGCGGGTTCGCCGTGGGAGTGATCGAAGAAACTCTATTGCGAGCCATTGGTTTCGCGCTGCGGAACGACGTGCTGCGAACAGGATTAACAAACCAGGATAGGCTTGGTAGGAGAAAGACAGAATGGGTGAAATGAGAGACAAGCTGAAGGAAGTTGCCGAACTTACACATCGGCTCAAGGAGAAGTACCCGACCGAAATCAATGCCTTTATGTCTTTTGTGAGTAAGGCAGAGGCCGGCCCGGCGCTCAGTAGTCGGGAGAAGGAGTTGATCAACATCGGGATATCGGTGGCCGGACAGTGTGAATGGTGTATTGCCGTGCACGTGAAGCATGCGATCAAGGCCGGGGCAAGTCGCGATGAAATTGTCGAAGCCGGCTTCATGGCCGTGGTGATGCACGGCGGGCCCGCGTTGATGTATCTCGTTCCGTTGATGAAAGCTTTAGACGAGTTCCTGCCGGAAGAGGACGCCTGACATGGATCGCGACACCCTGCGAGCATTTCTGCGCGATATGCTGCTGGCCCGTGCCTTCGAGGAGGCAGCCGCGGAACAGTACACGAAGGGCAACATCGCGGGCTTTCTGCATTTGTACCCCGGCGAGGAAGCGGTGGCCGTGGGAGTGATCCATGCGACGGAACCAGCTGACTATGTCGTTAGCACTTATCGCGAACACGTTCATGCCCTCGTTCGCGGCACGCCGCCCCGACAAGTGATGGCCGAATTGTTTGGCCGTCGTGACGGGATTAGTCGGGGAATGGGCGGATCGATGCATTTGTTCGATCGCGAGCGTCGGTTCATGGGCGGCTATGCGATTGTGGGTGAAACCTACCCTGTGGCCATCGGCGTCGGCTACGCGATCGCGATGCGCGACCTGCCCGAGGTGGCGATCTGCTTCTTCGGCGATGGCGCGGTGAATCAAGGTACCTTCCACGAGTCGCTGAACATGGCCGCACTGTGGCGATTGCCTGTGCTATTTGTCTGTGAGAATAATCATTACCAGATCGGTACGGAAATACATCGTCATTCGGCAGTGACTGAAGTCTTTAGGCGCGCCGCGGCGTATAACATCCCCGCTGAGCGCGTAGACGGCATGGATGTGTTTAAGGTGCACGAAGTAACGAGCAGGATGCTGCGAGAGATTCGTAGTGGTGGTGGGCCGCGCTTCGTTGAATGCGAAACTTACCGTTTGCGCGGCCACTCGATGGCCGACCCCGGAAGCTATCGTCCCCAAATCGAGGTGAGGGCCTACGCCTCGACTGATCCCGTCTCAGCGGCGATCAGCGAAGCCGTGCCAGCGTATCCCAGTCGCGAGCAGCTGGCAGGTGTTGGACGAGACGCGATTGACCACGTTACCGAACACGGATTGGGTGCCGGACACCTAGATCCCGCGGAGGTGGACGGCATCAAGAGCGAGGTCCAGCAGTTGGTACAGGAGGCGGTCGAATTCGCAAAGCAGAGTCCAGATCCGGAAATGGCTGAGGCTTGGCGATGTTTGCACGTTAATCGACGAAATGAGTCTCTGATATAGAGCGAGGGGAGCGCATGGCGACGGAAGACATCACCTACTGGCAGGCCCTCAATCGGGCTTTGGACGCCGAGTTGGCGGAGGATGACTCCGTGTTCATATTGGGAGAAGACGTCGGTCTCTACGGCGGATCTTACCGGGTGACCGAAGGGTTATACGCCAAGTATGGATCGTGGAGAGTGCGCGATACGCCAATCTCCGAAGCCAGCTTTACAGGACTGGGCGTTGGCGCCGCGATGACGGGCATGCGGCCTGTTGTGGAGATCATGACCATCAACTTCGCTTTGCTCGCGCTGGATCCGTTGGTCAACATGGCCGCCAAGATCCCTTTCATGTCGGGCGGCCAATTCCCCATGCCGCTAGTGGTCCGGATGCCTGGTGGCGTTGCCAAACAACTTGGCGCCCAGCATTCGCAGCGATTGGAGCATACGTTGATGAACGTACCGGGCCTGCGCATCGCAGTTCCCGCAACTCCGCAGGACGCCTACTGGCAACTCCGGCAGGCGATTGCCAGTGACGATCCGATCATCTTACTTGAACACGATCTGTTGTACTTCAGCAAGGGACTACTGGACGTTGAAGCCGTTCCTCTGCCAATGCATCGCGCCGCGGTTCGCCGAGCCGGCCGAGACGTCACGCTGGTCGGTTACTCGCGCAGCGTCGAACTATGCTTGCGCGCCGCGCGGCAATTGGCGGATGTGGGAATTGAGGCGGAAGTCATCGATCTGCGTAGCCTGAGCCCCATCGACTGGGAGACCTGCATAACGTCGGTCGAAAAGACGCACCGGTTCATCGTGGTTGAAGAGGACTGCCGATTCGCTGGAGCCGGCGCCGAAGTCGCGGCGACGTTAAGCGAACGCTGTTTCTTCAGTCTCGACGCTCCCGCAAAGCGAGTGGCCGCGCTCGATATCCCGACGCCGTTCAACGGTTCGCTTGAGTCGGCCAGCATACCTACAGTGGAAGACGTCATCAGCCAGGCACAACAGTTATGTTCAGTGGCGGATCCAGGAGTCAAGCCATGAAGCAAACCGTCCCCATGCCGGCATTGTCGGACACAATGGCCACCGGCCGTCTGGTTCGGTGGCTCAAGCAACCAGGCGACCCCGTCAAGCGTGGTGACGTGCTGGCCGAAGTCGAAACGGACAAAGCCGTGCTTGAAGTCGAGTCATTTGCCGACGGGTTCCTTGCCGGTCCGCTGGCGCCCATCGATACGGACATCCCGGTGCGACAAACGATTGCCTACCTGGTCGATTCAGCCGAGGAGGTGGTTGCGCCATCCGCTTCCGAAGAGGAAACCGAGCCAAAGGCACCAGCGGTTGAGCCTGCTGTCGAAAGGGCGCGGCCTGCGAAGCATCCGGCAACCCCTTCAACAACTGCTCCCCGTGCAGCCACTTCCCCGAGCAACACGCCAAGAACACTTACCGATCCGAACCGCCGGCCCGCATCTCCATATGCCCGCACGCTCGCCGCTGATCTTGGCATCGATCTGGCGGATGTGGTCCCGGGTGCTGGTGGAATGATCCATGCAGCTGAGGTGTTAGCGACTGCACTCCAACCTCGGTCACCGGATCTGCATTTTGGCCCGCCCTATCAGATCGAGCCGCTTTCCCCGATGCACCGCGCCGTTGCGGACAACATGACCGCGACACAGGGCACACCGACTTTCAGGGTAACCGCCCGCATTCCGCTGGACGCGCTACAGGCCACTTCCAAAGAAACGAACACCTCACTCACGCTTCTATTGGCACGGGCCTGTGCCCTGACCGTGAAGCAATTTCCGCGGTTTAATGCCTGCCATACTCCCAGTGGTTTGGCGATTCGCGACAGGGTCGACGTGGGTATCGCAGTTGACTTCGAAGCTGGACTGCTCACCCCGGTGTTGCGAGACGCGGCCGACCGGCCGTTGGAGGAACTCGCCGAAGATTGGAGAATTCTGCGTGGCAAAGTGAGAAGCCGCCGCGTCGTGCCAGAGGACTACCAGGGTGCAACCTTTTACGTCTCCAATCTGGGCACCTTTTCTATCGTCCACAGTTTCGAGGCAATTGTACCTTTGGGCGCCGCGGCGATCCTCGCCATCGGCGCGGACGATCGAACAGCAACCACATTCACTTTGAGTTGTGATCACCGTGTCGTTTTCGGAGCCGATGCCGCGCGTTTTCTTGAGGCATTAGCTGGGCGACTGAGAAATCCAGGTAGTTGGTTGGGTTGAAATCGAGACGCAATGCCGGCGCAACCCACCGGCTAGAATACAAATGACCTCAGATAATGAGCGACAAACTCCAAAAGCTGATTGAGCGAACAACGCAGTTTCCGCCGTTGACGATGGCGGTGGTGGATGTGGGCGAGCGGCATGTCATGGAGGGGGTGGCTCAAGCGCTGGAGCGGGGATTGATCGATCCGGTGTTCGTTGGCGTTCGGCAACGGATCGAACAGACCGCCGAGCAGGCGGGTGTACGGCTGGATGGGCATCGCATCGTCGAAGCGATCCATGAAGAAGATGCGGCGCGGCAGGGAGCGGAACTGGCCGCTGCAGGCGAGGTCACCGGTCTGATGAAGGGCTGGCTGCACACGGACGTGCTAATGCACCCGGTACTGGCTCGGCTCCGCACCGAGCGTCGGCTGAGCCACGTGTTTGTCGTTGAATTGGCGTCGTATCACAAGCTGTTGTTCGTAACCGACGCGGCCATCAACATCGCGCCCGATTTGATCCAAAAGTTGGCGATCGTACAAAATGCCGTGGACCTGGCCCGTGTTTTAGGGATCGAGACACCGAAGGTCGCTGCCTTGTCCGCGGTCGAAGTGGTCAAGCCGGAAATCGGCTCAACCATCGACGCGGCATGTCTCAGCAAAATGGCCCAGCGGCAGCAGATCCGTCATGCGCTGGTCGATGGCCCGCTGGCATTCGACAATGCGATTTCGCTGGAGGCCGCCCAGACCAAGGAGATCGACAGCGACGTGGCAGGCGACGTCGACATTCTGCTCGCGCCCGACCTGAACTCCGGCAACATTCTGGCCAAGGATCTGGAGTACTTGACCGGTGGCGTGATGGCCGGTGTCGTGATAGGAGCCAAAGTGCCGATCGTCTTGCCATCCCGATCCGATCCGCCCGCCGCAAGGTTGGCGTCGGTGGCGATTGCGTCGATCATGCACCAGTGTTGGACGGAGGTCGGCGATGAATGATCAAACGATCGCGGCGCAGCGAACCGTGCTTTGCGTCAACGCGGGTTCCTCGTCGTTGAAGCTGGCACAGTACGCACTGGGAGACGGAGAGGAACGATCGCTGATTGACGGCACGGTCGAAGAAATCTCCGCCGCCCAAGGGCGATTGCGGTTACACGCTGCGGACCGGCCGGAACAAGTCGAGTTGGGGCAATTCCCGAACCATGAACTGGCTCTCGATGTTCTGTTAAAACGATTTGCCGAACACAATATGCCGCAACCCGATGCCGCCGGCCATCGCGTGGTTCACGGTGGCTCCGACTATCAAGGCCCGGTGCTGATCACCCCCACGGTGTTGGAGCGGATTCGCAAGCTGACTCACTTGGCGCCCTTGCACCTGCCCGCCAACCTCGCGGGCATCAACGCCCTGTCGGCTCGTCTGCCAAACTTGCCGCAGGTCGCCTGTTTCGATACGGCCTTCCACAGCCGGATGCCTGATGTTGCCAAGCAATTGCCGCTGCCCGATACATTTTGGGACCAGGGGCTGCGTCGCTACGGCTTTCACGGACTTTCCTACGAATATGTGCTTGGCGAGTTAACCGACGGGGAGATCGGGCGGACAATCATTGCACACCTCGGCAATGGCGCCAGTTTGGCCGCAATCCGCGATGGCATGCCGCTCGATACCACGATGGGCTTTACGCCGACCGGCGGAGTGATGATGGGTTCGCGCAGCGGCGACCTCGATCCCGGCGTGCTGGTTTATCTGATGCGCGAGTACGGGTACGACGCCGACGCCATCGAACGCCTGGTCAATCACGAAGCCGGATTGCAGGGTGTTTCGGGCGTGACTTCGAACATGGAAATTCTCCTCGACTCGGCACAAGACTTGCGGTGTAGGGAGGCCGTTGAATTATTTGTTTACCAGATTCACAAGGCCATTGGAGGATTGGCGGCTGTCTTGAGCGGGCTCGACACACTGGTCTTTACCGGCGGCATCGGCGAGCATGCTGCGCCCGTGCGAGCCATGATCTGTGAAGGATTGAAACATCTTGGCGTGCGTTTCGACCCGGCATGCAATCGACGACACGAGCATTGTATTTCGGTAGCCAATGCCGAGTGCCGTGTATTGGTGGTCCCGACAAACGAGCATCTGATGATCGCCCGTCACACCAAGTCCGTGCTGGAACAAGCGGCGCAAGAAAATCGGACTCAACCGAAAGCGGAAAAGATATGAGCAGTACCATCAGCACGTTACTCGCCCGCGAGATTCTCGACTCGCGCGGCAATCCGACGGTAGAAGTGGAATGCCAGCTCGCTGGTGGCGCGTGGGCCAGGGCGGCCGTCCCGTCAGGCGCATCGACCGGCAGTCGAGAAGCGATCGAGCTACGCGACGCCGACTCGCAGCGGTATCGTGGGAAAGGCGTTTTGCGCGCGGTCGCCGGTGTTAACGATTCGATTGCACCGGCCGTCATTGGGATGAACGCCGCCGATCAGGCAGCGATCGACCAACGGATGATCGAGTTGGACGGGACCGAGAATAAGTCTCGATTGGGAGCGAATGCGATCCTCGGCGTTTCTCTGGTGGTGGCCCGCGCTGCCGCCGTGGCGAAAAACGAGCCGCTCTATCGGTCCCTGGGTGGCGATTCGACCATGCGCTTGCCAGTCCCCCATATGAACATTCTGAACGGCGGCGTGCATGCTCATTGGCAAGGCGCGGACTTTCAGGAATTCATGATCGCTCCCTACGGCGCCGCAAGTTTTCGGCAGGCGCTCGAGTGGGGAAGCGAGGTCTACCATTGCCTGCTCGACTTGTTGGAAGAAAAGGGCATGTCGGTGGGAGTCGGTGATGAAGGCGGATTCGCGCCACACGTAACATCCAACGAAGAACCGTTCGAGCTGATTGTCGAGGCGATCTCGCGAGCTGGCCTGCAACCGGGCAAGGATATGGGAATCGCTTGTGATCCGGCGTCCAGCGAGTTCTTCGAGAACGGCTGTTATCACTTGCGTCGCGAAGAGCGCCACCTGGAACCGGAAGAGATGGTGGCCTATTACGAAAAACTGACCACGGCGTATCCACTTGTGTTGCTCGAAGACGGCATGGGACAGGACGACTGGCCGGGTTGGAAACAACTCAATGCCGCCCTGGGCGAGCGTATCGAACTGGTCGGCGACGATGTCTTCTGCACCAACCCGAAGCTGATTGCGCGCGGCATTGAAGAGCAAATCGCCAATGCCGTGCTGATCAAGCTCAATCAGATCGGCACCGTCACCGAGACGATCTCCGCGGTGCGCTTGGCCCAGGATCACGGCTGGGGGACATTCGTATCTCATCGCAGTGGCGAAACGGTGGACAGCTTTATCGCCGACTTGACCGTGGCGATGAATGCCGGCCACCTGAAATCCGGCGCGCCGGCGCGCGGTGAACGGGTGGAAAAATATAACCAGTTGTTACGCATCGAAGAGCAACTGGGCGATGCCGCCCACTACGCGGGTTGCGAAGCTTATGTGCGTCGGCCGACGTTCGACCAATAACAAACTACGAGACGGATTTAAGGAGACGGAAAGATGAGCGACAGCCAACAATACATTCGTTTTTTCAAGGACTTGACGATCGATGATGTGCCGTTGGTGGGCGGTAAGAACGCGTCACTGGGTGAGATGTATCGCGAATTGACGCCGCAGGGCGTGAAAGTGCCCAACGGGTTCGCCATTACGGCCGAAGCCTATCGCTACGTGTTGACCGAGGCCGGTGCGTGGGATGCACTGCACGACGCGCTGGATGATCTCGATCCGGACGACGTTACGGACCTGGCCCGCCGCGGAGCCCGCGCGCGTTCGATCATCTACGCCGCACAGCTGCCGGACGATCTGCGGGACGAGATGCTCGCTGCCTACCGCACGCTTCGTGGCGAATACGGCGAGGACATGAGCCTGGCCATTCGCAGCTCGGCGACCGCGGAAGATTTGCCCACTGCCAGCTTTGCCGGCCAACAGGACACGTATCTAAACATCAAAGGCGAAGCCGAATACCTGGACGCCTGCAAGCGCTGTTTCGCCAGCTTGTTCACCGACCGCGCGATCCACTACCGCATCGATCAGGGCTTCGACCATTTCAAAGTGGCCCTCTCGGTCGGCGTGATGAAGATGATCCGGTCGGACCTGTCCGCCTCGGGCGTCATGTTCTCGTTGGACACAGAAACCGGCTTTCGCGACGTCGCATTCATTACGGGCGCCTACGGATTGGGAGAAAACGTCGTACAAGGTGCCGTCGATCCGGACGAATTCTACGTACACAAGCCGACGTTCGAACAAGGCCATCGCACTGTGCTGCGACGCACGCTCGGCCGCAAAAAGATCAAAATGATCTACGCCAAAGGTCGTACTCGCGAACCGACGCGCAACGTGCCGACGTCGGCCGAGGAACGAGCACGGTTCTGCATCAGCGACGACGAGGTGCTGAAGTTGGCCGAGTACGCAATCAAGGTCGAGCAGCATTACAGCCAACAGGCGGGTTACCACAAGCCCATGGACATGGAATGGGCCAGGGACGGTCTGGACGGCCAACTGTACATGGTGCAGGCTCGGCCCGAAACGGTCGCTTCGCAAAAGAAAGGCACCGTACTCCAGGAGTATGAATTGACCGGCAAGCCCGACAGCACGCTGGCCGAAGGCCGGGCCGTCCGCGCCAAGATCGCCACCGGCCAGGCACGCGTGATTGCCGGCGTCGCACATCTGGCGGATTTCCAGGAAGGCGAAGTGCTGGTTGCGGACACGACGACGCCTGACTGGGAACCGGTGATGAAAACCGCGGCAGCCATCGTTACGAATCGCGGCGGTCGAACTTGCCACGCGGCGATCATCTCGCGCGAGTTGGGCATTGCCGCCGTGGTCGGTGCCGGCGACGCAACAGTCCAGATACATACCGGTGATACGGTCACGGTGTCCTGTGCCGAGGGCGATGTCGGCCGTGTCTATGCTGGCGAGGTGTCCTTTGAGGTGATTGAAACCGAGCTGGCCGGCATGCAGCGCCCGGCGACCGAAATCATGATCAACCTGGGCAACCCGGAGCTCGCCTTCAAAACCAGGTTCCTGCCCAACGACGGTGTGGGTCTTGCCCGGATGGAGTTCATTATCAACGAATTCATCAAGGCCCATCCCATGGCGCTGCTGCACCCCGAGCGTATCGAAGAGGCGGGTGAGCGAGCGGAGATCGAACACCTGACTCGCTACTACGACAGTCCAGCTGAATTCTTCATTCAAAGACTTTCTGAAGGAGTCGGCACCATTGCCGCGGCTTTCTATCCCAAGCCGGTCGTGGTGCGGATGTCTGACTTCAAAACGAATGAATACGCCTCGTTGCTCGGCGGCCGCTGGTTTGAAGCCGAAGAGGACAATCCGATGTTGGGCTTTCGCGGCGCGTCGCGCTATGCACATCCGGCCTACGCCGAGGGTTTTGCCCTGGAATGCGCCGCCATGCAGCGCGTGCGTGACGAGATGGGCCTGACCAACGTGAAGCTTATGATCCCCTTCTGTCGTCGTGTAAACGAAGGCGAAAAAGTGCTGGCCACAATGGCGGCGCACGGCTTAGTGCGCGGTGAGAATGGCCTGGAAATCTACGTGATGTGCGAAATTCCCAACAACGTTATTCAGATCGATGCCTTTGCCCAACTGTTCGACGGGTTCTCCATTGGCTCCAACGATCTGACCCAATTGACGTTGGGGGTCGACCGCGATTCGGAAATCGTTGCTTTCGATTTCGACGAGCGAGACGCGGGCGTCAAAGAAATGATCCGCCTGGCGGTGGAAGGCTGCCGCCGCAATGAACGCCACAGCGGCCTGTGTGGCCAGGCACCGTCCGATTACCCCGAGATGGCCGAGTTCCTGGTCGAGCTTGGCGTCGACTCGATGAGTCTCAACCCGGACACGGTGCTGAAGACGACACAGTACGTCCTGGAAGTTGAACGGCGTCTCGGCCGTGGGCCGCGTTCCGATTGAGTCAGCAAGTAAAGAAAAGAACCAGATGAAACACTTTCGCGTGAAGCCCGGCGAGCGAATGCGGCTGGACGATATCGATCCGCACTACAAGGCTGCCAGGGACAAGGAGGCGGCGGCTGATGAGATAAGCCACTACGCTGAGCGTCTGCGTGAATTGCAGTATCTCTTGTACGCCGAACACCGCCGGTCATTGCTGATTTGCCTGCAGGCGCTGGATGCCGGTGGCAAAGATGGCACGATTCGCCATGTATTGGGTTACATGAATCCGCAGAGTTGCCGCGTTCAGGCTTTCAAGGCACCGACGCCTGAAGAGGCAGAACACGATTTCCTCTGGAGAATCTACAAGGTCGTTCCCAGGGTTGGCGAGGTTGTGATCTTCAACCGTTCGCACTACGAGGATGTGTTGATTGCTCGCGTTCAGGAACTGGTGCCGAAGAGCGTTTGGTCGGAGCGGTATGACGTCATCAACGCTTTCGAGAAACACTTGTCCGATAGTGGCACCCATATTCTCAAGTTCTTCCTGCATATCAGTCCCGAGGAACAACTACGCAGGTTCAAGAAGCGATTGGACGATCCGACACGACAATGGAAGATCAGCGAGGCGGATTACGCAGAACGTCCTTACTGGGACGACTATACAAAAGCATTCGAGGACGCGCTAAGCCGATGCAGCACCGATCACGCGCCGTGGTTCGTTGTGCCGGCCAATCACAAATGGTCACGCAACCTGATTGTGTCTCGGATCGTGGTCAAATACCTCGAGTCCTTGGACATGCAGTTTCCCAAGCCCACGGTTGATTTGACCGACATCGCCGCGAAATATCACGCGGCAGTCACCTCCTCAAAGGAGAAAGACAATGACTGATCCAACAGGACTCCTCGAATGGGGAATTCAATTTCATGGTCACAAATGTCCCGCCATGCCACTTGGTATTCGCGCTGGCTTGGAAGCCTGCGCAAATTTGAACGTGCCGCGATCGCGAAACAAGAAACTGCATGTGATCGCTGAGACCGGCAAAGGTCATGCCGCTGGATGCTGTCTCGACGGCGTGATGATTGCGACTGGTTGCACCTACGGGAAATCGAACATTGAGAAGCTCTACTACAACAAGATGGCCTTCACGCTGATCGATGTTGCGTCGGGACACCGTGTGAGACTCGCATTGAAGCCGGATTTCTTCGAGAACGCTTTGCAATCTCGGTTCGTCCAACAACGCAAGGCCGGCGTGCCGCCACAAGACATTCCCGCTGAAGTGGTCGACCTGCTGATCGAGCGAATCATGGGACTGGATGCCTCGGAATTTCTGGCGGTCGAATCACTTCCAGACGAAGTGCCGCCCGTGCGCAAGGGGCTGTTCGACACCGCGCGATGCGCGCGGTGTGGCGAAGTCGTTTTCGTGGACAAGCTCCGTGTCCTGGCAGACAAGCGACTGGCTTGTGTGCCTTGCTCAGGCTACGACTCGTAGCCTGCTGTAATCGCGCTTACGAAAAGGCTTGGCTATGTTCGCCGTCCTGGCAATCTTGTTCTTTGCAGTGGCCGTTGTGTTTTCGATGCTGGGTCAAGGCGGCGGTGTGCTCTACACGCCTGTGCAGGTCTGGTCCGGAATCGACTTCCATACGGCAGCGGCGAACAGCCTCTTTCTAATCATGACGATGTCTTTGTCGTCGTCGATTGTGTTCCGCAAAGCAAAACGGATCGACTGGCCGTTGGCCATTGTCTTGGAAATCGCGACAACGCTCGGAGGATTCATCGGGGGATTCTCTTCGTCTTACTTCTCGGGTTCGCTGTTGTCCGTGCTGTTCAGTGGATTTGTGGCAGTGGCCGGCTTTTTCATGGTCAAGTCGTTTCGAGCGCTTGGCCCGGCTCGCACCGAAGCGTTCGGCGTTTGGCAGCGAACGGTGGGAGACCAATCCTATGCTGTCAACATGCCGGTCGCGTTACCAGTATCTTTCGCTGCGGGACTGGTCAGCGGTATGGTTGGAGTCGGTGGCGGAATACTGAAAGTTCCCATGATGGTGTTGCTGTTCGGCGTGCCCATGGAAATTGCGGTTGGCTCGAGCGCGTTCATGGTCGGCATGACCGCCACCGGAGGATTTGCCGGACACATGATCAACGGGCACTGGAATTGGAAGTTATCGCTCTTCCTCGCAATTGCTGTGTTTATCGGGGGCCAGATTGGGAGTCGGATTTCCGTCAAAACCGACAAAGAGAAACTGAAACGATACTTTGGGTGGTTCTTGCTCGCGATCGCCGTACTCATGTTGGTGAAGGCTTTCCTCAAATAGGAGGGAATTTTTGGCGCTGCTTCACGACATCGAGTCCGTTCAGCGAAAACACTGAGCGATAGTGGGTAAACCACTGGACTCGGGACACCCGAACAACACACGGAGCGGAGGCAAACGATGAAGGTTGGAATTGTTGGTAGCGGACTGGTTGGATCGACGGCGGCGTACGCGATGGTGCGTTCCGGCACGATACGGCGGAAAGTCTGAGACCATGGCACATGATCACATCCATGCAACCCCGGCCGACCTTGGCCCCGCCTTTCGCTGGGCTGTCGGACTTAATACCGCCTATGTGCTGGTCGAGGCGACGGCGGGGTTCCTGACCGGCTCACTGGCGCTGATCGCCGATGCGGCGCATAACCTGACCGATGTCGCCGGCCTGCTGACCGCTTGGGGCGCGGCCGTGCTTGCCAAGCGCGCAGGCACCGTCGCTTATACCTTCGGCTATGGCCGCGCCACGATCCTGGCCGCGATGCTGAACGCCGTCGCCATTCTGATCGGCGTCGTCCTGGTGATCTGGGAGGCCGCGCACCGCTTTCAGGCCGTGGTCGAGGTGCCGGGGCTGACGATCCTGCTGGTGGCGATGGTCGGTATCGGGGTGAATACCGGATCTGCCTTGTTGTTCATCAAGTCGCAAAAGGAGGATCTGAACGCCAAGGGCGCCTATCTGCACATGGCCGCCGATGCGGCGGTGTCGGGGGCGGTGGTGCTGGCCGCGGCGGGGATCATGCTGACCGGCTGGCAATGGCTCGACCCGGCCGTCGCCATCGCGGTCAGCGTCCTCATCGCCTGGACGGCGTGGGGGCTGCTCCGTGACTCGCTGCGGCTGGAACTGGACGGGGTGCCCGAAGCAATCGACCGACAAGCCGTGGCCGACTGGCTGGGCGGGCAAGAGGGCGTGAGCAACGTGCACGACCTGCATATCTGGGCGCTTTCCACCACCCGCACCGCGATGGCCGTGCATCTGGTCTGGGACGGGGCCGATCCTGACGGTTTCCTCGATCATGTTGCTGATGAGCTGGAGCACGGCTTCGGAATCGCACACGCCACCGTGCAATTGGAGCAGGTTGCCTGCGAGCGGGCCGGCAGCTGCCTTGTAACATAACACGGGAAAGGACCGTTTCCATGACCACTGTAGCGTCGACTAATGAAAACCATTTCGTCTCGCGCGTCGGCTGGCTGAGAGCTGCGGTGCTCGGCGCCAATGACGGCATCGTCTCGACTGCCAGCCTGATCGTCGGCGTTGCGGCAGCGGCGACTTCGGGGTCCGAGGTTCTGGTCGCGGGAGTCGCCGGGCTGGTCGCAGGGGCCATGTCGATGGCTGCGGGCGAATATGTTTCGGTCAGTTCGCAGGCCGATACGGAAAACGCCGACCTCGAACGCGAGCGTGCCGAGCAGGTCGACCAGCCGGACTTCGAGCTGGACGAGCTTGCGAAAATCTACGTCAATCGCGGAGTCGAACCCGACCTTGCCCGGCGGGTTGCCGGCCAGATGATGGCCAAGGACGCGCTCGGCACCCATCTGCGCGACGAGTTGGGGATTTCCGAGGTTACGACGGCGCGCCCCATCCAGGCCGCGCTGACCTCGGCGGCCACCTTTTCGGTCGGGGCGGCGATGCCGCTGGCGATGGTACTGGTCTCGCCCGCCGATCTGTTGCCTTGGACGGTCTCCATCGCCTCGCTGCTGTTTCTCGCACTGCTGGGCGCGGTCGGGGCCTATGCCGGCGGAGCCCCCATCTGGCGTGCAACGCTGCGCGTGACATTCTGGGGCACACTCGCCATGGCGCTAACTGCCGGGATCGGAGCACTGGTCGGCACGGCTGTCTGAGAGGATGGCCGTTGCTTCATCGAACTGCCCGGAGACCTGCTGGCGAAGGATCTCCGGTGAATCCCAAATCGCCGCCAGGCAATTGAAGGAAAGCTGCAATGGAAAATGCAACCTAACTGCCCCGCTTGAACGAACCGGCTCCCGATTTCGAGACAAAGACCACCCACGGGATGCGCAAGTTGTCAGATTACAAAGGAAATAGCTGATCCTGATTTCACATCCGGCGGATTTCATGCCGGTCTGCACTACCGAGTTCATGGCCTTCGCCAAGCTGAGCGATAGTGGGTAAACCACTTTCCTGGGACCCTAGTCAGCGACCGCGCTCAGCTTGAATGCAATCTCGTTTGTCTCTGGGGTCGTGGTGGCTTCACATTCTCTTCTGTTTGCGGCCTCTTGAGCGTGCCGAACCACGGCAATCCGACTTCGAGTAGTCCGGTGGGCACAGTTCTGGGTGGCCTTGGCAGCAGTCCTCCGTCAAATACGCCAGCAATGACCGCATGCCTTTGAAGTCCAGTGTGTAGATGAGCGAGCGACCCTCTCGCCTTTGTTCAATCAGGCCGGCGCGTGTCAGTTCCTTCAGGTGAAAGGACATCGTAGCCGGGGGCACATCAAGTTGTTCAGCAATCTGACCGGCCGCCAAACCTTCTTCCCCGCAACGAACCAGCAGTCGGAACACCTCCAGACGGGATTCCTGCGCTAATGCGGACAGAGCTTGCACTGCTTCTTTTGATTTCATATTATTAAAAATATCGAAACGTTTTGTGCTGACAACCCCAAATTTCGAAGTCCAACACTTTCGAGCGAGAACGACAAAAACCACCTACTTTGATGGAAGCAGAGATGGAAAACGCAGGACTCAAAAGACTATCGTTCGTTGATCGCTTTCTCACGCTATGGATCTTTCTGGCAATGGCGGTTGGCGTCGCGGCAGGCTACCTCATTCCGGGCGTTGAATCGTTCATCAACCGGTTTCAGGTTGGCACGACGAACATTCCGATCGCCATCGGATTGATCCTGATGATGTACCCGCCGTTGGCAAAGGTGAAGTACGAAGAATTGGGTGATGTGTTTCGTAACACGAAGATCCTTGGAATATCGCTGGTTCAAAACTGGGTGATTGGCCCCGCGCTGATGTTTTTGTTGGCGATCGTGTTTCTGCGTGGATATCCGGATTACATGGTCGGACTGATCATGATTGGACTCGCTCGCTGCATTGCGATGGTCATTGTCTGGAACGAACTTGCCAAGGGAGACAGTGAGTACGCGGCAGGCCTGGTGGCGTTGAATTCCATTTTTCAAGTGCTGTTCTATTCGGTCTATGCGTGGTTCTTCATCACGTACCTGCCGCCATTGATCGGCCTGCAAGGTGCGATTGTTGAAGTCTCCATGTTGGAAATCGCCAAAAGCGTGCTCATCTACTTGGGCATACCGTTCTTCGGCGGAATGATAACGCGACTGGTTCTGTTGCGGGCAAAGGGTCGGGATTGGTACGAGCAGAAGTTCATTCCCCGGATCTCGCCACTGACGTTGATCGCTTTGCTCTTCACGATTGTCGTCATGTTCTCCCTGAAGGGCGAGTACATCGTGCAGTTGCCGATGGATGTCGTCCGAATCGCTATTCCTTTGTGCATCTATTTCGTGGTCATGTTTCTGGTGTCGTTTTGGATGGGCAAGGTCGCGGGGGCGGATTATCCCAAAACGACTACGATCGCTTTTACGGCGGCCAGCAACAACTTCGAACTCGCCATCGCTGTCGCGGTAGCAGTATTCGGCATCAATTCAGGTGCAGCGTTTGCCGCAGTCGTGGGGCCACTGGTTGAAGTCCCCGTACTAATTGCTCTGGTCAATGTGGCCTTACGGTTTCAGCGGAAGTACTTTGCAAATACTGACCTGGAACATGCAGACCGTGGTATCGACGTGGACCACGGCCCACGAGTCAATCCAGTGGGGAAAGCAACACAGAACCAGGGGCACGAGCGCGACTGATGTAGATCGAAGCCCAATATCCCGGTGACTGCACGTTTGCCTGACCGACAGAATTAACGGCGGTCGCCAAGAACGGCGAGACATGGTTCAAAGACAAGTTTCTGCATTTCCTCACGCCGGTCACAATTAGGCACTTTTGCGACGCTTGTTCTGTTGTTTTCGTTCAAGGGTGAGACTATTATCCAGAATCCACTCACGATTCTCTGGATCGCCATTCCTTTGTTTATTCAGACAGTGATGATCTTTGCTCTGGGCTATGGACTGGCCGAAGCCACGCATCTTTTCCAGAACTCGGTGGACCTCAGGCATGACGTCCTGGCCATCCACGCGAATGGGTCGGTTGGACCGGTTGCGCAGGGCCACGTGCAATGCGGCTCGCTGCTCCGTTGTATTGATTTTCTCGCCGGCGAACATCGCTCTGATGCTCTCGGCCAGGCCCGCTTGATGGGCGAGATCGACGAGTAGAGCAAGGGATTTTTCCGTGATGCGATTCTTGGAAAAATCGAAAAGGATATCGCCAAGACGCAACGAAAATCGATCGAAACGGTCCGCGTCTTGAGCAAATAGGTCCCGCATGTGCAAGTCGCCGATCTCGCCATGATGCTGAGACAGCGCTTGCCAGACCGGCGATTCAGTGAGTTTAGACAAGATTCTCGTCTCCGTTCGTACGTGATACCGTTAAACTGCCGTCAGCCTGAAGATCGGTTATCCCAATTATCCAACGCGTCGAACGCAGGTAACTTGTTTCCCTCAAGAAACCGAAGAAAGGAGCCACCGCCAGTGGAAACAAAACTGAAGTCAGCGGCGAGATCTAGCATGTGGATCAAAGCGCCCGTCTCACCGCCACCAACAATCGTTACCGCATCGCTCAGACTCGCTACGCTTTTCGCAATTGACTGGGAGCCGTTCGCAAACGCCCGATTCTCGAACACGCCCAACGGCCCGTTCCACATGACGGTCCTTGCCGGCTTGAGAACCTGCTCGAACCGTGTCAAAGATTTGGGCCCAACATCGAGAACCATTAAGTCGTCTGGAATGTTCCCTGTGTTACATGTGCCCGCCGCTGTTTGGCAGTCGGGGCTTTCTCCCAGCACAAAATCAACAGGCAAGTGCAGCGCGACACCTTTTGAGTCGGCCTTTTCAAGAATGCTCCTGGCATCTTCTGCGAGGTCTTTTTCCACCCGGGATTTCCCAACCGCGAAACCCTGCGCAAACAGAAAAGTGTTTGCCATTGCACCTCCGATAATCAACGCGTCAGCCTTGTCCAGCAGATGGTTCAAGACACCCAATTTCGTTGACACCTTGGCTCCGCCGGAGATAGCGACATACGGTCGTTCTGGATTCTCCAGGGCGTCACCCAGGTACTGTCGTTCCTTCTTTACCAGGAACCCGGCACAACAAACGTTGGCGTAACTCGTCACCCCGACAACGGATGCGTGGGTTCGGTGCGCGACGGCAAAGGCGTCATTTACATAAACGTCGGCCAGTTCGGCTAGATGTTGACTAAACGCGGGGTCGTTCTGCTCCTCTTCTGCGTGAAAGCGGAGGTTTTCAAGCATTAACAATTGGCCCGGCTGGATCGCAGCGGCTTGAGCGGCCACTTCCGGGCCAATGCAATCAGAAGCCATTCGCACCTGTGTCTGCAGAATCTCTGACAAGCTCTTCGCGGCCGGTGCCAGCGAAAGTTCCGCCACTCGCGTACCTTTGGGTCTCCCCAGGTGCGAGCAAATGATGACGGCTGCCTCGTGCGCAATCGCATAGTGCAACGTTGGAACGCTTGCCCGGATTCGGTTGTCATCCTGGATCACGCTATCTTTGAGCGGCACATTGTAGTCCACGCGAATCAGGAGCTTCTTTCCTTTGAGATCGATCTGATCCAAAAACTTCATGCTCGGCTCCAGCAATGAATCGACATGCCTGTACGGCGAAACCACAGCACCTGCTTACAGCGACAATCGCTCGACAATATCGAGCAAGCGGCGCGAGTAACCGTATTCGTTGTCATACCAAACCTGTACCTTGACCATGCTGCCCTGTACGACGATGGTGGAAAGACCATGGACGATGCCGGAGCGAGGATCACCGATGATATCGGCGGAAACCAATTCCTCCTCGGTGTAACCCAGGATGCCACGTAACGGCTCTTCCGTGGCAGCTTTGGCGAAGGAGGCGTTTACTTCTTTCTCGGTGACGGACTGCTTGAGGTCTACGCAAATATCGGTCAGCGCGCCGTCCGGAATGGGGACACGCACGGCCAATGCACGAATCCGGCCGTCGAGTTCCGGCAGAACCAGCGCAGTTGCCACGTCGGACCCGGTCGTGGTGGGGATGAGCGAGGTCGCGGCGGTTCGTCCACGAATTTTCTTCTTGGCCGCTCGGTCAACCAGAGCCTGGGTGGCGGTATAAGCATGGATGGTCGTGACAAGGGCCCGCTCAATTCCAAAGTTATCGATGAGCACCTTGAGTGGCGGCACGAGGGAGTTGGTGGTACAAGAGCCAGCGGAGATGACTTGTTGTTGTGCCGGATCGAAACCCTGATCGTTGACCCCAAGAATTAACGTAAAATCGGCATCTTTGGCAGGCGCGCTGATCAGCACGCGCCGCGCTCCGGCAGAAATGTGTTTAACGGCCAGGTCCCGTTTGGTGAACAAGCCAGTACTCTCAATCACTACGTCCACCCCCAGCTCCTTCCAGGGAAGCTGCGCCGGGTCCCGTTCAGCGGAAACTTTGATCAGGTGCTCTCCCAACCGCAGAGAATCCGGTGTGGATTCCACTGGGTAGGGTGCGCGCCCATGCACGGAATCGTACTTGATCAGGTAAGCCAGATTGTCGGAAGGCACAAGGTCATTAGCCGCGACGAATTCCACGTCTTTGGGTTGCACCTCCATGAAATGTCGCAACACCATTCGCCCAATACGTCCTAATCCGTTGATGGCTACTCTTTTCATAACTGTGCTCCTATGTGCCGGTGCTGGGATGTTTGCCCAGTACACAATATTGCTGCCACTCACCCTGCGGGATCCGCCGGACGAGATACGTCAACCTTTGTTCTCACGATAAATCGCCAGCGCTTGTTCGATACTTTTGTTCTCGACGGAAACGGCATAGATGGCGTTGCAGAAACGGACAGCCTCGTCCAGGGGAAGTTGGTGGATGTTGCGTCCGGTTGCATTTCCGATGGCGCCTCTGATGTGGATTTGGTCGTGCAGGCGCGCCAGAAACTTTTTGGCTTTGGTCCCCTTGCCGCCGGCACAGATTACTTTGGTCCGTCCCGCCGCCAGGACCGCTTCTTTGAAACGCTCTGCCGGTTTACCATCCTCCACGTGTGGGTAATTTACTTTGACAAAATCCGTGCCCAAACTGCCAGCCAACCCAGTAATGCCGGCGATCAAATGCGGGTCCAACTCATTCTTGACCGCTTTCCCGCGAGGGTACGCCCACAGGATCGTGACGAGTCCCATTTGATGCGCCTCGAAGATCAGCCGCGTCGCCTCGGTCAGCATTTCGTGCTCGAATTGGCTGCCGGGATAGATCGTGAAGCCGACTCCAACAATCTTGAGACCTGACTCATTTCGAATGCGAGCCAGTTGTTCCAATGTGTGCCATTGGCGGCTGGCAGGATCGCGTTGATCGGTTTTCATGAGATTGGTCTTGCCGTTCAGCTTGACCAGATAAGGGATGCTGGAATAGTCGGCACCGTAGCGTGCGATCAGCCCCAGGTGCGTTGCAAACGCGCCGATGCGAGCTTTGGCGGCGACCTGGAACAGATGCTCCGGGTCGGCGTCTTCGGGCGAGATGTCCGGCCCAACGAAGTCGTCGTTCAGATGCTCGACCTTTTGATCGCCTGCCATCAGCATCACGCGTCCGACGTCGCTGGTCAATGTGCGGTAGTTATCTACGTAGGTCTCTCGCGCCGAGGGCGCGACATCCAGCGGTATATTCACTTCTAGTTCGTTTTTCATCAAATCTTCCTTACGACTTGGCCCATGATTAGGTGGCTAAGAATTTAGCGGTGTCAATTCTACCTCGGGCTCCAGTCGCTCGACGTCATCCCGAGTGAACAGGCTCGTGCCCGGGTGTTTCGCCGTGCCGCTGCCGCAGGCGATGCCTAAACGTAGCGCGGCGGCGGTGTCGTGCCCCTGCGCGAATGCGGCCACCAGCCCGACGACCAGCGAATCCCCGGCTCCGACCGTCGAGCGAATTTGGACTTGCGGCGCAGTCGCATGATATGCATTTTCCGGGCCCACTAGGACGGCCCCTTCGCCGCCCAACGAAACGCAGACATATGTCACACCCTTGCGCTGCAATTTGCGAGCTTCCTCAACCACGGCTTCGAGCTTCGGCAGTGGGCGGCCACAATGTCGTTCCAACTCATGCCGATTCGGTTTGATCAGGTAAGGACCATGTTCGATCGCACTGGCAAGCATCGGCCCCTTCGTGTCCACAATCGCTTGAGTACCCTGTTGGCGCAGCCTTTCGACGAGATCGCCGTACACGGTTTCCGGCACTCCGGCCGGGAGCGATCCAGTCAGAACGCCAAACCCTGCCTGGTTGGCGGCCAAGAACCTGTCGGTTACTTCGTCAAGGACCTCTGCCGATACGGTCGGGCCGATGCCATCGACCTCGTATTGAGCACGCGGATTAGTTTCCAGAATCGTGCAGTTGATTCGAGTTTCACCAGGCATCCGCGCTGCAACGAGGTTGTCCAGTTGGTCTCCGACGAGCTGTGCGACCAGCTCGCCAATCTCGCCAGCCAGAATACAGCAGTTGGTTGCCGGCGCGCCCAGTTGCTTCAGTGCCCTGCCGACGTTAATCCCGTTGCCACCAGGATCGAACCGGGTGTGGTCGGCCCGCACCTTCTCATCACGCACCAAACCGGGAAACTCGTAACTCACGTCCAAACATGGATTAAGCGTGAGCGTGGCAATCGATGCAACTGGTGGGAACATGACTACCTTTCGAGCAAGGTTTGATTCGCGACGCCTTGCGCGGCCTTTCGGGCTGCTTCCGGGTCGCCCAGGTAGAATTTTTCAATTGGCGTCAATTGGCTATCCAGCCGGTACACCAAAGGGATTCCCGTGGGGATATTCTGCGCCACAATTTCCTCTTCAGACAGGTCATCCAAGTATTTAACCAGGGCGCGGAGGCTGTTGCCGTGTGCCACGATCAAGATTCGCTTACTTTGCAGAACTTGCGGTGCGATCGTTTCGCGCCAATATGGCAGAAACCGGTCGAGCACATCTTGCAGGCATTCGGTCTGTGGAATCTCCGCCGGCGAGAGATGGGCGTAGCGGCGATCGTGCGCGGGAAAGCGCGGGTCGTCTTCGGCCAACGCCGGCGGCCGCACTTTATAAGAACGCCGCCAGAGGTGGACCTGTTCCGCCCCTTCCTTTTTCGCCGTGTCCGCCTTATTCAATCCCTGCAGTGCACCGTAGTGCCGTTCGTTCAATCGCCAATGCCGGACGACCGGCAACCACATCTGGTCGGTTTGGTCTAGCACGATCCACAGCGTGCGAATCGCACGCTTCAGGACCGACGTGAATACAGCGTCAAATTCGTAGCCTCCTTCATTTAGCAAACGGCCTGCTTGGCGTGCCTCATCGGCGCCCTGCTCGCTCAGATCCACGTCGGTCCAGCCGGTAAATCGATTCTCCAGATTCCACTGACTCTGTCCGTGGCGTAGCAACACGAGTTGGTGCATGATCTTTATTACCAGCCTGTATTTTTTGTATACGCGGAAAATTGTCCGCCGATCAAGTCAGAGTTCCAATGAGAAACTCAGTCGCTTACATTTCGACCCTCCTCGTTTCTCTTCGGTCTTTTGTCAGCATGTTGGCGATAGTTTGGGCCAGAGGTAACAATGTCAATTCATCAAGAGTTGCAGGCAGTGCCAATGACCAATTGGGACGTTGATCCGCTGTACCGGGCAGGTTGGGGCGTTGTTCGACGCTCAGTGCATCTTCCAGCGTTGCCAACAACAGGGCCGATGGCGCTTGGCCAAGCAAGCGATAAGCAGCTTCGATCGCCTCATCAATCGAAGCGTCGTCGCGAAGGCCCGCTAAATCTGCAAACCGTACACGGACCTCACCCAATTCAGCCGCAGCGGCATCCATTCCCAGCGAACCAAGTTCACTGGCGTCTTCGCCGCTCCATAATCCGGCAACCGTTGGCAGGTCGTGTGTGGTCGCCGCGGCCACCGAGCGGGTGGGATATTGCGCGGGCGGATTGGGGTCGAACCACAATAGCCGATACGTAAGGGCAGACCGCAACGCGAGTTGCTCGCGCATTCCCGTTGGCACGGTTCCCAAGTCTTCGCCCAACACCCATGTGCCGGCACGATGGCTTTCCAACGCCAAAATGGACATCAGGTCATCGGCTGGAAAACGGACATAGGCTCCGTGGGCCGGGTCGCACTCGCCAGGGATCCAGTACTGGCGAAACAAGCCCATGACATGATCGATTCGCAATCCTGCGGCGTGTCGTAGCGCTGCCCGGACGGTCTCGATGAAAGGCTGGTAATTGGCGGCTTGCAGCTTGTGCGGCACCAACGGCGGCAAACCCCAGTCCTGGCCGTCGGGATTGAAGTCGTCCGGCGGCGCTCCGATTGAAACACCGTCGGCCAGCAGGTCTTGCCAAGTCCAGGCATCAAATCCTCCGGGGCCGAATCCGACCGGCAAGTCGTGAATCAGAGGTAGCTCGGACGCTGCCACCTCTAACTGGCAGTCAAGCAGCCACTGAAGCCACTTGTGAAATTGAACTCGCGGCCGATGTTTTTCCGCAAAACGATCGACTGCCGCGCTGTCGGAGCGTCGAAATTCCGCTGGCCAGGAACGCCAATCCCCATGGAACACTTCGGCCAGCGCGCAATAAGCGCCGAATTGTTCGAACGACGAAGATTGTTCGTCGCAGTAAGCCCTAAATCGCGACTGGTCGAACCCCCGGGACCAGACGCATTGGAGAGCTGCCATCTTGTCGCGAAACACCGCATTGCGATCGATCCGCTGCTCGTTGTTTCTCAGCGTAGCTTTGGCAGCCAGTCGTTTCAGTGTGTCGCTAATCTCGGCCGCGCCGGGCACGAGTTCCACGCGAAGGTAGATCGGATTTCGAAAGCGCCGGCTGCTCGGATAGTATGGACTGGACTGTTGTGGTGTAACCGGTGCGACGGCATCTAACGGTCCGATCGACAACAATCCGGCTCCAGTGTCACGTGCCCAGCGCGCCAAGTGCCTCAAGTCTGCGAGGTCTCCGATTCCCCAGCTTTTTTGCGACCGCACAGAGTAGAGCTGAATCGCCCAGCCCCAGGTATGCAGCGATTCATCTACAAAACAGTTCCTGGGGCATATGATGGCAAGCCGTGGGGCAGCTCCACTTGTTGGTTCGAAGCGGTGGTAGCCCAACGGCAGATCAGGCGGCAGCGACTTGTCGACACGGACGGTCGCGACATCTTCCAAAATCAACCGCCCCGGTCCGTTCAATCCGGACACCGTCCCGCGGCGAATGACCAGCGGACCAGACAACCTCGTATTAGCTTCTTCGCAAGCCGACCCACCCATCGCCTCCAGCAAGGCCTCACGCGTGCCCTGTGATACGGAATGGTGGTGCCCCGTTCCATCGGTGAATTCGGCCAGGATTGGGCACGCCGCGTCTTCGTTTTGAGGCTGTCCTGTCGATGTCATGAATTTTGGCCTGTGGCGGACGGAGACCGTTTCGACATCGTGGCTGCAAATCCCGTACCCAAAATTGGTGCGTGTCACGTTTCTTTTTTTAGTCAGCGGCTTTTTCGACTTCGTCGCTGATACGGTCAATTCGTGAGAATAACATCTTGCGTTCTTTTTCCAGGCGATCTTGGCGGCTGGCGCCAAGGTTGATCCGCAACAGAGGCTCCGTGTGCGAACTGCGAACGTTAAACCACCAATCGGGATAGTCGACGGACAGTCCGTCGAGATGGTCGATCTGCCCGTCGTGATAAGCAACTTCAAGCCCGTCAAGGACTCGGTCGCGATCGGGAACCTGTTGATTGATCTCGCCACTCGTGTAATACGTCTGGAAGCGCGCCAGCATTTCGGACAATGGCGCGTCACTGGCCGACACTAGGCTGATCAGCTCAATCAGCGTGCGGAGACCGTTATCGGTAAAGTACAGGTCGGAATAGTAGTAATGACCTGAGAGTTCGGCCGCGAAGAGCGCCTGTTGCTTGCGCATAGCCAGCTTGATGAATGCGTGGCCCACGCGAGTACGGATCGGGTTTCCACCCGCCTGCCTGATCAGTTCCGGCAAGGCCCGTGAAGCGCGAAGATCATAAAGAATGGTCGCTCCAGGATGGTCTTCGAGGAGACGCACAGCGATCAGTCCACCCAGCAGATCCGGTGGAACTACCTCACCACGTTCGTCGACTGCCACAGCCCGGTCGGCGTCTCCGTCAAATGCAATACCGAAATCGAGGTTGCGTGCAGTTACGATGTTCGCTAGCCGATCCAACGCTCCTTCTTCGAACGGATTGGAAGAGCGGCTTGGGAACATTCCATCAGGGTCAGACCAAGTCGCCATAGTTGGATTGGCTGCAGCGGTGAAAAGACGCTCTGCGTGTCGACGCTACCAGCTCCGTTGCCCGCATCCACGGCCACCTTTAAGGGCCGCCCAGGCTTGAGCCATTGCTGGAGATTGGCAACATACAAGGCCAGTGGCGAGCGGTATTCGACGACGTGGCTGATGGGTCGCCTCGACACGCTGGGTGGATTCGCTATGGCGGCCGCGATTTCTGGCAGTCCATGGACACCACTCAAAGGTTTGGCATCTCGCTCGCAGAGCTTCAGACCGTTGTATTCCGGGTGTAAATGGCTGGCCGTCACCACGACAGAACCGTCAAACTCGCCGGCCGCCCCGTACCAATAAACCATGGGCGTCGGGGCCAGGCCGATCTCGACGACTTGGTGGCCTTCCTCTCGGAGACCGACGCTCACCGCCTCGGCCAGCGCCGGAGAACTCAAACGAGTATCGTGGCCGATCAGAAAACGTCCAGACTCTTCCGGGCACAAGTAGTTTCCGAACGAGCCGGCGATCGCCCGTACATTACGACTGTCCAGGTTCTGACCGACTACGCCGCGAATGTCGTAGGCCCCAAAGATCCGTTCCGCGTTCGTTATTGACGACAGTGACTGCATGTTCATTCTCCATCGTGACGGGGCTAACGCTCACTCGTTCAGGGTGAACCCAATCTTGACCGTCACCTGCCAGTGCAAAACGCTGCCATCTTCGATCGTGCCCCGCGTATCGACAACCTCGAACCACCTCATGTTCTGCACGGTCTTAGCGGCTCGCGCGATGGCGATCTGAACGGCTTCTTCGATGGACGAAGTTGATGTGCCCGTGATTTCGATTTTCTTGTAGACATGGTCTGTCATGGCATTGTCCCTTTCATGATATGGAGCGATCTTACCTGTTAGCATCCCGTTGTTTGGCTCGCGTCATCAGCCACTCGCCGATATTATCTGCGGTGATGACACCGACAAGTTGGCCTTCGTTTACGACGGGAAACATCGCACAGTCGCCTTGCTGCATGCGTTCGAGCGTCTTGTCCAACGGCTCATCGTCCTCGATCGTTTCGCATTGCTGCCGCATGATCTCGTCCACGTGTTTGTCGCGGCCGTGCAAGGCGACCGATTTCAACAGATCGTTGCGTGGCAGGATTCCTAGCAATTGGCCGTCCTCGGTGACCGGAAAGCCCTGCTGGGATCCCGCCAGGATGTGGTCGACGGCATGCCCCAGTGTGTCGTTGCCCGACAGCACCGTAAACTGCCGCAGCATGGCATCACGCACCGGCACGCCCCGGATCATCGAACGGACATGCACCATCTGGGCCTCAGCCTGCGCGCCCATATAGACGAAGAGGGCAATGAACAGCAAAAACCAGTTTGAGAAAAAGCCGATCATGGCGAACATGATCGCGGTCATTTGGCCGACTTGGGCGGCAATGTCTGTGGCCTGCTCGAAACTCATACGAAAGCCCAGCAGCGCCCGCAGCACACGTCCGCCATCCATCGGGAATCCTGGCAACAAGTTGAACAATCCCAAAACCAGGTTGATCCACATCAAGCGGTCCAAGAAGGGTGCATCCGTCGCCCACATCGCACTCAACGGCGCAATACTGCCGCGACTCATCGCCACGCCGTAAAGAACGCCTGCGATGACAAAGTTGACTGCGGGACCGGCCACGGCCACCAGCAACTCTTTACGAGGTTCCTTGGGCATGTGCTCCAGGCGCGCCACGCCGCCAATCGGCAACAGCGTGATGTCGCGCGTCTTGATGCGAAATCGTTGCGCTGTCAGAGCGTGCCCCAACTCGTGTAACACGATACAGCCGAAAATCGCCAGCACGAAGCCGACGCTTTCCGCGACTCCCAGCGGTCCGGTTGGATCATTGAGGTGAATCAAGGCAATCCAGCCCAGCAACAGGAAAAACGTCCAGTGGATATAAATCCCAATGCCGGCGATCTGCGCCACTTTCAAGGACCATTTCATCGCGTTCATCCTATTGCCAGATTTTGTATGAGCGAAGGACGGTCTTCATCCGCGGCCGCTCGTGGCCTTCAAACTCAATTGGTCGCATTATCCTGGATTGGGTTGCCGCCTGGCAATCCGGCGGATTCCAATTCCAGGAAACGGGCGTTGATGTCGGCAAGCAGTTGGTTAAAGGCCTCATCGCCGATCGATCCATGTCGTCGCGATTCGATCGCCTCTTTTTTCTCGATTAAGAGCATACGACGCCTCAACTGGGCAACGTCCTCGCGGAGACGATCTACTTCGTCGAACTCCGCCTGGTCGAGCTCGGCGTGTGCCTCATCCAATCGTTGGCGATATTCGGCTTCGATCGCATCAAGTGCTTGGGAATCAACCCGGCTGCTGTGCCGTAGTTGGCCGATCCTGGAAAGCACGTCATTGGCTAATTGAATGCGGGTGCGGGAGACTTCATATGCGACAATTTTTTCGCGTCCGCCAATCACGCCGAGCCAGCGGGCGAGCGGCGTCATTGTCAAGCCTTGCACGAGGATGGTGAGAAGTACCACGCCGAACACTGCATTCACGATTACGTCGCGCAACGGCAAGTCCACTGGCAGGCTCAGGGCCAGCACCATCGAGAGTGCGCCACGCAAGCCGCCCCAAGTGAGAATGACGCTCCACGATAGGGGTATTCGGGCGCGAGTCATTGTGAGCAGCCCCGTTGTTCCAAAGACAACCAGTCCGCGAGCGAGCGTGACGACAAGATAGGCGATCAGGATAATCGGCCAAGCCGCCAAAAGTGTATCGATGCGGATCTGGAATCCCATCAGCAGGAACACCAATGAATTCAGGGCAAAACCGGCGTATTCCCAAAAGGTTTCTACGGCGACCCGTGTGGAAGGAGTCATTCCCGTGCGCGCGCCATAGTTTCCGCAGATCAGACCCGCCGCGACGGCACTGATCACACCCGAAAATCCGAGTTTCTCCGCCGCCAGGAATGATCCGTAGGCCGCGACCGTGGTGAGCGTAATCTCGACCATCGCATCATCAATCCTCCTTGTCATGAGCGAAACAAGCAAGCCGATGACGCCGCCGACGGCGACGCCGCCACCCACGACGAGGCCGAAATCGACAACCATCCGGCTCGCCGACGTGGGCGCGCCGGTCGCCAGTGCAAGGACCAGAGTAAAGAACACGATCGACGTGCCGTCGTTCAGCAGGCTTTCTCCTTCAATCAGCAAACGCAGTCTGCGGGGAGCACCAACTTCTTTGAACAACGAAACGACCGAAATCGGATCGGTTGCCGCGACCGCCGCGCCGAACACCAGGGAAAGTGCCCAGCCGATCCCGTGCAGTTGAGGGACTTCCGCGCTGGCAAAAACCAGCAATGCAGCAGTGATGCCGATCGACGCCGCGACACCGGGGATTGCCAGACCCAGGACTGCCAGGTGATCGCGCCACAGTCGTTCGAAATCAATGTGGAAGGCGGCCTCGAAGATTAGGCCGGGCAGGAAAACCAGGAACAAGACATTCTGAGTAAGTTGTGGTGCATCGAGCAACTGTAATCCGCCCAACGCAAGGCCCACAAGAATCAGCGCCACGGTATACGGCAAACGAAACTTACGTGCACCGATCGCGACCAAAGATGCGACAACAAAGAGCAGGACCACGACGGTTTCAGTTTCAGCGGTCATGTTTCAACCTTCAAAGCACTCGGTTTTCAAACGCCGCCGCAATTCAGGTCGAATACTACACCGCAATCGACCTCAACGTTGATTGTCGTCTAACAGTGCTTGTGTACCTTTGTGTTCGTGGTGGGCTTTGTTGGATTGTGCCCCGGTTGCTTTTCAAAACGTTCGACAGCGTCACGAATATCGCCCAGGAACATGTCCGCCATGTCGCGGCTGAAACCTTCGCGAATGCAGACGCGCAACACGGCGATGTCCTCGGCATCGGGCGGCATGGTATAGGCGGGCACCTGCCAGCCGCGTTCGCGTAGTTTTTCCGATAGATCGAACACCGTGTAATGTGTGCGGCCTTTCATCTCGAATGCGAACACGGGAATCGCACTGCCATCGCTGGCCAATTCGAACGGTCCTAGTTTGCCAATCTCTTCGGAAAGATACATCGCCGTGTCTCGCATCGCTTGCATGATGCGCGTATAGCCGGCGTCCCAGTCGCAGAAAGTTATAGTATTGGGCCACAACCTGATTTCCTGGCCGCGAAAAATTGAGCGTGAACGTCGGCATGTCGCCGCCCAGGTAGTTGACGTGGAAGATCAGTTCCCGCGGCAGTTCCGCCTCGTCCCGCCACACTACCCAGCAGACGCCCGGGTAGACCAAGCCGTATTTATGCCCCGAGACGTTGGTCGATTTCACGAGTGGTAAGCGGAAGTCCCATTTTAGATCGGGATCAAGGAACGGAGCGACGAATCCACCACTGGCGGCATCCACGTGAAGCGGGATCTCCCACCCAGTTTCGGCATTTCGTTTCATCAACGCTTCGTGGATTTGTTCGACCGGTTCGAACTCACCGGTAAAGGTCGTCCCCAGGATCGCCACGACACCGATCGTGTTCTCGTCAATGAGGTCAACCACACCTTCTGGTGTGATGGTGTAATGCCCTCGCTGCATGGGCACATATCGCGGTTCGACTTCCCAGTAACGGCAAAACTTTTCCCAGACGACCTGCACGTTGGCACCCATCACCATGTTCGGCCGGTCGCTTGATTTCCCCTGACGCTCTCGGCGCTGACGCCACTTCCACTTCAACGCCATGCCGGCCAGCATGATCGCTTCGCTCGATCCGATTGCGGATGCCCCAATCGCCTGGCCTTCTTCCGGTGCGTGAAAGAGTCGAGCGACCATGTTGATGCATCGCTCCTCGATCATCGCGGTTTGCGGATACTCGTCCTTGTCGATCATGTTTTTGGAAAACGACTCGGCCATCAGTTGCTCGGCCTCCGGCTCCATCCACGTTGTGACGAAGGTCGCCAGATTCAACCGCGCATTGCCGTCCAACATCAATTCGTCGTGAATCAGCTCGTAGGCCGTGCGGACCGCCATTTCGTTTTCCGGCAACTTGTATTTCGGAATCGGTTCTGTTAACGCGCGGCGCCCGTAGAGCGGTTGCAATACCGCATCGTCGTCTTTCAAGTTAGTCAAGTTAGTCAAGTTCTTCGGGTGCTTGAGCATGCTGAATACCCTATCTCTGCATTGCGGAATCTGTGTCGGTCGCCCACTCGGACTTGCGCAGCCCATAGATAATAAACGGAGGAGTGCCCATCAAAATCAGGGCGCCCAGTGTAAGAGGCCCATCCAGACGATCGCTGAGACGCCCGCCTGCGGAGCGTAAAAGACGCAAATGGTAAAGACCGCTCCGGCGATCGCCGTGCCGGCAACGCACCACATTCCCGAGTTGCCTCCCGGGACGCGATAGGCGCGCGGCGTGTCCGGTTGTGAATATCGCAATCGAATCGCGGCGGCAAACATCATGATGTACATCAGCAGATAGATTTGAGCGGTCGCCGCCATGAGCAGCGTATACGCGGTCTCCACTGACGGAATCACCATAAATACCAGCGACAGCACGGTTACGATCGCAGCTTGCACCAACAAGATATGCGTTTGCATACCGCTGCGATTCGTCTGTTGAAAAAAGCGAGGCAAGAAGCCGTGGCGACCGACTGCCAGCAGTCCTTTGCTGGGGCCCGGAACCCAGGTCGTCACTTGTCCAAACAGACCGAAGGCGATCAGGACGGCGGCCAAGTGAACGAGGCCGGGAAGATCGTGTTGCTGCTGAACGATCTGCACCATCCGCATCACGCCCGTCTCGGCGTCAATTCCCGCGGGCGGTATCACGATGATCAGTGCCGTCGTTCCGACGATCGCCAGCCCCAAGATGACCACCGTCGCGATCAAAATCGCGCGCGGATAATCCCGTTGTGGATTGCGGACTTCCTGGGCGTGGCTGGCCGGCATTTCCATGCCGACAAAAGAAGTCAGCAGCATCGAAAGCGCCAAAACCATCCGCGAGGGGTGGCTAACGTCAGGCAACAGCGAATGGGCCGAGAGGACAAGCTGCGTCCCGTCGCTACGTGGCAAAGCCTTAAGCCACCAGACCGCTCCGAAACCGATCAAGACGATCGCCGGCAACAGCGTTCCGACAATGACGCCCAACGTACTGATGAGACTGGATGCCTTCAAACCGCGAAAGTTCACCAGCGTGCTGGTCCAATACGCCGCCAGCACCACCGCCACGATGTAGAGGCAGTTTTGTGCCAATTCGGGGTGCAGCGCGTAAGCCAACGTGGAGGCTGCAAACGAAAGTACGACCGGATACCAAACGACGTTTTGAATCCACTGCAGCCAGATTGCCACGAATCCCCATCTCGGTCCGAATGCCTGCCGCACCCAGTTATGGACTCCGCCTGCCTGGGGGAAACCGGTCGCCAACTCGGCCGAAACCAAGGAGATGGGAATCATGAAGACGGCCGCGACAAACAGGCAGTACGTAATCGAAGACAGGCCGTACTCGGCCATCGCCGGCAGATCGCGGAGCGTCGCGATGGCCGCGACATTGAGCATCGACAAGGCGAACACACCCAACTTGTGTGGCGTCCGAGGTGCTCGGCTTGGATCGGGCATGATCGCATCTTAGCTGCTGGACAGCGTCTCGTTAGAGCGGCCAATCGCGCAGCATGCGTTCGGTTTCTTCCAGGTGCCCGGACTCGTCGCGGATCATGTCTTCCAGTTGGACGGCCAGGCCCTTGTCGCCGAACGCCTCGGCGTCTTTTGCCCGCTGCGTGTAGTCGGCCGCGGCTTTGCCCTCGTCGGCAACAATGGCTTCGAGCATTTCGCGGTCGGACGCGGCTTTCTTCACGGGGCGCGGCGTGGTCGTCGGTTCGCCACCCAGGGCAACGATTTTGTTCGCCAGGAATTGAGCGTGCAATTGCTCGTCGGCCACCTCCGTCAGAAAAAACTGCGCCAACTGCGGGCGATAGGGACCGGTGGCTTTGGCCGCATAGGTAATGTACTGAATGATGGCGCTCAACTCGCCAGCCAAATCTTCATTCAATCGATCGATAAGTTCTTGCTTGTCCATGTCGGATCCTTTCAATTTGCAGGCCTTCCGGCGTGCGGGTTTGTGAGCGTAAGTTCGAGGGTACGATTCTTTCAGTGATTCAATCCTCGGTGATCCATTTGCGGGCCTCGTCGATCTTTGAAGCGTCGAAGTAGTGCATTTTCGCCATCGTGAAGGGACGGCAGAAAACGGCCATGCCGTGTTCCCACTTCGTCTCGCCGACGATTCCCAGACGTTCGATGTGGGTGAAGTGCTTTAGACCAAACTTGGTATCTTCCCACATGGCGCCTGCCGACCAGCCATGGAAATCGTGCATTACGAACAGGATTCGGATCTTGCCGTGCTCCTTGATCAGCTTGTCCGTCGCCGGCACCAACTGTCCGTAGTCTTCCTTGGTCAACTTGCCGGTCACATCGACTTCCATGACCTTGCCGACGATGGTGATGTCGATTTCTTTGTACATGATAAATTCCCTTTACGGTTTGCTTTGGTTATTCGGCCGGAGCTTCCACGTCTGACGGTTCGGGGCCGGTCGCGGGCCCCAGCGACTCGTCCATTGTCAACAAATAGACGGCCATGCCCAGTAGCATCAGCAGCACGACGGTCCACGTTCGCCAATCCTTGTGCAATCCTCTGGCTGCTTTCTGATGCTTCTTGTTGCGCTCATGGTGCGCATGGTCATGTTTATGATTCGAGTTCATCTGAAGAACACCTCGCTTTGAAAGCACGCATCCCGGTCACTGCGTGGCATCGGGACTCGCTTCGTCATTTTGGTAGGATGGTACGTCCACAACAATCTCGTCGATGACTTGCTCCACGCCGTCAATCTTCTTCACTTCCTCGATGACAATACGTCGCGCTTCGTGTTCTGAAACGGGTCCGCTGAGTGTCACGACGCCGTCTTCGACCGAAACCTCAATCTTGCCAGTATCTACATCGACAATCGCTCGGAGCGTCTCGACCACTTGCTCCCGGAGCTCGTCGTCGTCGGCCATTCGATCGGGGATGAAGAACAGACCGACTCCGATGAGCACCGCCACAGCGACAATCACCCCGTGGGTTGGCTTGATCCGCATCGGTCTTCCTTCCCTTTGACATTTTCAACGAGATTCATTGCGCGTGGACAGCGATAACTCCGATCCCGGCGTCGGTCAGCACATCCTTGGCCCGGATCACCTCGCCGGAGTTGCCATGCACAAGCACGAGCGACTTGCCGGCCTTCAACTCCTTCTCGTAAGTCGCCAGGTGCTCTTTGGAAAATGCCAGATGCAGCAGGCCAGCAAACACGGCTTCGATGCCGGCCAATCCGACGGAACCTTCGAGGCCGCCCACGATCATGCTCAACAACGGGCCTCCAAGCATCAGCGGCCCGATCCCCGGCACAAACAGGAAGCCGGCCCCAGCCAGCGCGCCCATAATCCCACCCCAAACGGCGCCTTGCCCGCCCCAGAACCCCATTTGCTCGCCAGTGGTCAAGTAGCCGTGAACGTGCCTGTCCTCCGGGTGGTCTTTGCCAATTACTGAGATGTGAGAGGCGTCAAACCCGGCATCGAGCAACGAATCCAGCACTGATTGAACCTGCCGGTGGTCCTCGACAATGGCGATGCAAACACTGCGGTCACGCATGACAGTCTCCGCGTCGTGGGAAGGGTTAGTTTGGTGTCACTTGGCGGCACTGATCTCCGGTGGATGATCGTCGCCTACCAGCGATTTAACAAGTGCCCGAGCATCGCTTTCTGCTTTCTCAATTTTGTTGCCGGCTTGTTCAGCCTTGGCTTCCACCGCTTTGGCTTCCACCGCTTTGGCTTCCACCGCTTTGGCTGCATCAACGAGTGAGCTGCGCGCTGCGTCAATTTGGGCGTCGAGGGCGGTGCCGTCAGCCATTTTCTCCTTCGCTCCCTTGATGTGGGAAATCGCTTCGTGGAACTGTTGCTCGGCCTTATCAAACTCCTGGCTGTCTGCATTCGCTTTTGCGCGGCTGATCTCGTGCCGGGCCTCAATGACATCGACTCGAGCCTCGAGCCGATGCACACGACTGGTCACCGCTTGTTCGGCTTCGCGGGCCTTGTCCACGACTGATTTCTCAATCGCCTTCGCACCGTCCGCCGTATCTCTTTCGAGTGTGTCCAAGTCCTTCTTCGCCTGCTCGACTTCGGCCTTGATACCTTCGGCTGCCGCGGTTTCCAACTCGCCCAACCGCTGGCGAGCGCGTTTCAATGCCGCCTGGCTGCGTTTGTAACCGGCTCGTATTGAATCCGCGGCGTGAGTTTCCAATGCCTGCTGCTTCTCTCGAAGAGTATCGATATCCTGCTTCACTTGCTCGTCGACCTGCGCCACGTCCTGCTTTCCGCCGGACCGCCAATACGCGACACCACCGAGCAGCAGCGCGAGAATCGCCAGGACTAACGTAACACTGTTCAACTTAGCCATCGTCCTTACTCCTTCTGCAAATTGGGAAATGCGCTACGCATTGCTCTTGCTAGCTACGCGGCGCGTGTTCGTCGACTTCCTCGGCCTGAGTCGAGCCGAGCAGTTCTTTGGCCTGGGCCACCTCGTTAGCCGTGCCGTGCGCGACCAGCATGAATTTGCCTGCTTTGAGCGCCGTTTCGTATTTGATAATGCTGTCTTTGGGGATGCCGATGCTGAACAACCCCGCGCCCAAGGCGGTCAGTCCGCCGGTGACCACGGCCCCTTCCAGTGCCCCGACGATCCAACTGGCCAACGGCCCCGCGACGGCGATGGGGCCGATACCGGGAACCCAAAAGAACGCTGCTCCGAACAAGAACCCCCAAAGCCCACCCCAAAACGCACCCAGCTTGCCCCAGTATTTCATCCGATCACCGGCATTGTAGTAGCCGACGACGTGCTCATCCGTGTGATACTCCTGGCCGACCACGGAAAGCTTTTTCATATCGAAGCCCGCTTGCTGAAGGTGCTTGACCGCTTCGTCCGCCTCAACATGACTCTTGAATACCGCGACACAACTGTTTGATGGATTCCCCATTTGGATCACTCCTTCGTTGGTTAGGGACACTGAAAGCTGCTGTGTCGAAATCGGATGCTAACCATCAAAATCTCCTATGGTATCCGCAGGTCGCTCGACGAGGATTTCGATCATCGTGTTTCCGTCCGACGCAGGTCGTTGGTTTCAACTTCAACGGATTCGCTGTGTCCAACATCCTTGCTACGAGGAAAAGGCACTCGCAAAGGCAAAGGGCCGTTATTATGACGGCCAGTGGGATGGGTCTTAAATCGCGTGGAAACGTAATCTAAAATGGCGGAATCCACTATGCCTGAGACCGCGCTGTCGTCTCGGCCAAAACTGGCATTTCGCACCGCTGTGGAGCCTCGCTGCCACTGGTGATTTTCGCCATCGCGTATTGGTCAGCCATTCGATTCACGCCGATGGCCGTCATCGCCGCAGTCACGCTCAACTCGGCGGCGTGGCTCTTCCGACTGAGGAGTTCTGAGGGCTACGTGCGCCATAATCGTTGTGATCGCTAAAGTTTGACACGAGTTTGACGGCTGAATCGAAGTTATTCAATCGGCTGTGACGGTCGTGTCGATTATTTCACAAAGGACGAATGTATAGCCATGCGCGCTTGTAGAGATAGATCTGATGTTCCTGTCACGCTTGATCCTCTTACTCCCTGTAGCCGCTGTTTCGCTCCTCGGACTGGCTGGTTGTCGAACATCGGCACCTTGTAAAACGCCACCACCCAGACGTTCTCGTGCAAATGCCTGGTGCCAGCGCCAAGGAAGTGGAAAAGCAGGTCTCGACGCGGCTGGAACGGCTTCTTTATCAAATCGATGGTGTGGAATACGTCTATTCAATGTCGCGTCCCGGCATGGCCATCGTAACGGTGCGGTTCTACGTCGGCCAGGATCGCGAAGACAGCTTGATCAAGCTGTACAACAAGATCGCGATGCACACGGATCTCGTCCCGCCCGGTGTCACCGGCTGGGTCGTCAAACCGATCGAGATCGACGACGTGCCGATCGTCAACGTGACGCTGTGGAGCGACAAATACGACGACCACGAACTAAGACGCATTAGCGAGCAAGTTGAGATCGCTTTGAAGTCCATCAAGAACACCGGCCGCACCGAGATCGTCGGCGGTCGGCGTCGGAAGATTTCTGTGTGGTTGGACGCCGAAGCGATGGCGGGCCACAACGTGACGCCGCTGGAGATCTCGAACGTGCTACGCGGCGCCAACGTGAACATGGCGTCCGGCAGCTTTGTCCGCGACAACCGTGAGCAGCTTGTTGAGAGCGGTCCGTATCTTGAGAACGCCACCGAGATTGGCAAGCTCGTCGTCGTAGCCCATCAGGGCCGCCCGGTTTACCTGAGTGACGTCGCCCGAATCGAAGACGATCCGGAAGAAGCGAAGACCTACACGAAGATCGGCTTCGGCCCAGGACATGATACGCACGACGGGGAGAAGCCGAGCCGCGACCGTGAATTCCCGGCCGTCACGGTGGCGGTTGCCAAGCAAAAAGGTGTGAATGCCGTCACCGTTGCCCGCAACCTGGAAGCCAAGATCGAAGAATTGAAACGCGACGTCTTGCCCGACGACGTGCACGTATTGATTACACGCAACTATGGCGAAACGGCAAATGACAAAGTGAACGAACTGGTCAGCGAGTTGGGTATGGCGATCGTGATTGTCGTCGGACTGATCGCTTTGACGCTGGGCTGGCGCGAAGCGATCATTGTTGTCCTTGCGGTGCCACTAACGTTCGGGCTGACGTTGCTGGTCAACCTACTGGCCGGTTACACGATCAACCGCGTGACGCTGTTCGCCCTAATTCTGTCACTAGGGTTAGTCGTCGATGATCCCATCGTCGACGTGGAGAACATCTTTCGGCATTTCCGCAAGCGACTGGAGCAGCCTCGACGAGCCGTCTTCACGGCGGTCAACGAAGTGCGTCCGCCGATCATCCTGGCGACGCTCGCCGTGATCGTTTCGTTCCTGCCGTTGTTCTTCATTACCGGAATGATGGGGCCGTACATGCGGCCGATGGCGCTGAACGTGCCGGTGGCCATGCTGGCGTCGATGGTCGTCGCGTTCACGGCGACACCCTGGCTGAGTTATCACATCCTCAAGTCGCAATACGCGCGGCGCGAGGAGCCGTTCGTGTTGGAAGACAGTTGGCTGTACCGCGGTTACCGCCGAGTGATCACGCCGTTCCTCGACCACCGCTGGACGGCGTGGCTGCTGATCGTGGGGATTTGCGCGCTGTTGGTGCTCGCTTCGCTGCTGGCAGTCACGGGGACCGTGCCGCTAAAGATGCTGCCATTCGACAACAAGAACGAATTTCAAATCGTCGTCGATATGCCCGAAGGAACGACGCTGGAGACGACCGAAGCCGCGTTGCCTGATTTGGCGGCCGATTTACGAACGGTGCCTGAAGTAACGCAGGTCTTGACGTTCGCCGGCACCGCGTCGCCGATCGATTTCAACGGCATGGTGCGGCACTACAACCTGCGGCAAGGCCCGAACATGGGCGACATTCGGGTCAATCTGTTGCCGAAGAAGGACCGCCGGCAACAGAGCCACGAGATTTTGCTGCGGCTGCGCGACCGGCTGAAGACGATCGCCGACCGACACAACGCGAACATCAAGCTGGTCGAAGTGCCGCCCGGCCCGCCAGTCTTCAGCACGCTGGTGGCCGAGATTTACGGGCGATCCGATCAAAGCTACGGCGAACTGATCGCCGGCGTCAAACACGTTCGCCGCCTGATGGAGTCCGAGCGCGGCGTGGTCGACGTGGACGACACGGTTGAAGACGACCAGACGAAGTTTGTGTTCGTGATCGACAAGGAAAAAGCGTCGCTGCACGGTGTGAGCACGCAGCAGATCGCCGCGACGCTCCGGCTGGCGCTGGCCTGTTCGTCGCCCGGCGAGGGCTCGATGTTGACCGCCGGCGCGGGCGTACTGCACTTGAAGCGCGAACTGAACCCGCTGCGGATCGAATTGCACCTGCCGCGGCAGGTGCGGTCGAGCCGAACTGACCTAGAACGGTTGAGCGTCAAAACAGCCGGCGGCGAGCTGATTCAAATCGCGGAACTCGGCCGCTTTCAGACGGTGGTCGAAGACAAAACGATCTATCACAAAAACCTCCAGCGCGTCTGTTACGTATTCGGCGAAATGGCAGGCCGGCCGCCGGCCGAGGCGGTGCTGAGTTTGCAAAGCCGTTTGAAACACGACGCCGTGCCGGCCGGCTTGTTGGTCGACTGGGCGGGCGAAGGCGAGTGGAAAATCACGCTCGACGTGTTCCGCGACCTGGGCATCGCGTTTGGCGCCGCGGTGTTCGGGATTTATATGCTGCTGGTCTGGGAGTCGTCCAGCTACGTGATGCCGCTGGTGCTGATGCCGGCCATCCCGCTGACCGTGATCGGTATCTTGCCGGGGTTCTGGCTGCTGAATCTGTTTTGGGATCAACCGGTCGGCGGATATGCGAACCCGGTGTTCTTCACGGCCACGGCGATGATCGGCATGATCGCGCTGTCAGGCATCGCGACGCGCAACGGCATATTACTGATCGAGTTCGTGCATGCCGAGCTGCGCCGCTGTGGTGACTTGCGGGAATCGCTCATCAAAAGCGGAGCGGTACGATTTCGTCCGATTTTCCTGACGGCGGGCGCGGCGATGCTGGGCGCCTGGCCGATCACACTCGATCCGGTCTTTTCAGGACTCGCCTGGGCACTGATTTTTGGCCTGCTCGTCTCGACCGCCTTTACGTTGGTGCTAGTGCCGGTCGTCTACTGGCTCCTCTACGAGAAACACCCCACGCACGGATTGGCTCGGGAAGTCGAGATGGAGTAAGCCCCTCTCTCTTCATAGCGATCGCGATGAATACAAACGCGGCCAACCAGCTTTGAATGTCGTTTACCGCGTGGAAGATAGACATAGTCGTCGCCACGCTCGCGTGCCTCTTTTTGTTGCTGCTTTGTGATGTGGTATTCTGCCTTATCCTCGGCCGTGTTTTTCTCGAAACCAGCACTGGAAGGACTGATCTGGTCCTCGTGAAAACGAAGCGGTACCTCGCGAATATCAAAGAACTCGTGCGGCCTGTCTGGCTCCGTGCTTTTGTGTTCATCGAAGAACGTACCCTCTCCTTTGGTCGCCCACAGTGTCCAGTCCTTTCCATACCTAGTGTAATGTAGCGACAGTTGCACTTGCCTTTCCTCCGACGTACATCCCGCTTGCCCCGCTTCGTCGTCCGCGCCGAAAACCTCGCGGCGACATTTGTGGACATTCTCGCTCAGTTGGTAAAAGTCCCATCCAAGCCGTCCAAAGGCAGACCGTCCCTCTCCGCCTGCAATTGTTCGCGAATCCAATCCGCACCGTTCACGTTCGCCACCCGCTCATCGGCTGCCAAGAATTGCAGACGCCGCGCCTCGTGACGCACGATGTCACCCGCTTCCGGGCGACGGCAATACCGCAGCGTTTCATGCCAGTGCTTGCCGGCTTCGTCATAGAAGACCACGGCCTTAAACTCCTTGAACGATTCATCGCATCCTTCGCGGCGCGGCGGCAAGCCCTCCAGCGGTCGCCCTTTGGCTGTCCGCTTTGCTTCCACTTTTTCGCGGCGGACGGACTTTTCGTGCTCGCCGACGACCTGCACCATCACGCCATCGAGGCCGTGATAGAACCGCGTCGAGCCCTCCGGTTGTGCGGGGTCGGCCGGGCAGTCGGCGGCAGTGAAGGCGGTGGGAATCGCTGCCGGCAATCAACTTGCCATCGGGAGCAAGATTGACGGCCTGGACCACCGACTTCAAATAAGCGTCGGTTTGGTCTTTCAACGATTCGACGAATTCCTGTGGCGACACTTGGGTGGAATTCTGCATGGCAACTTCCTTGCGTCAAAGATTGCAACATCCGTAAATACTCCTCACACGACGAGGATACCGAACGAAACAATCCTGTCTATCTCTCCCAGATTGCGCCAGTGGAAATTGCCGCACCCAAGAACGAACACGAGTTCGTTCGATCGTAAGATGACACAGCCGCTGAATTAGTGCCGGGCGATTTTCGACATATCACCGTCACCGTGGCTGGTCTGCAATTTTTGATTCATGTGCAGACATTGATCTACGTGTCCACAATCTGTACACCAATCCAAGTGAAAGCGCGTTTGGCTCACATCAGTTGTTCTCGGCATTCGCCAATCAGGGCACAAAGCCGCTGTTTCAGCACGGAAAACGAGTAGTATTTTCGGCCCAGGGCAAAGTTGTGCTCGACAATCCGCTCGGATTCGTCGGAGTTGTCCAGCACGTCGCACGTGCTCTGAACCGTGTGCCGATCGATGTAGCTGTCGAAACCAATCACCTCAAAGCCTTTGGGGCGAATATCGGTCTTAAAGATCTCGTAGCGGCTGATCACGAGCGGGCGGCGATAATAGATCGTCTCCAAGAACGCGTTGCCGAACCCTTCCACGCGGGATGGGTAGGTTACCAGGTCAGCATGATGGTAGGCGTCCGCTAGCGCGTAGATCTTTTGACCACCCGGTAACGAGCCTCGCTGTGTAGCAAAATGTTCGTCGGCAAACAGGACGCGCACTCCCAACACGTTGGCGTAGTCCTCAAGATACTCCTTGTAGTCACTGCCTTCGTCGCCGGATTCGTGCGAAATGACCAAGGAGCAGGGTCTGTCGAGCCAGCGGGCCAGCTCAATCGCCCGCTCGATCCGCTTGCGCGGCACGACGCGCGTCGGTTGAAGCAGCATTACTTCCTCACTACCTAGACCAAGCGTCGCACGTAGGTCATCGCAGAACTCATCTGGAACGCTTGGCGGCGAATCGAAGTCCATCACGTTCGGGATCAGCGTGGCGCGGATTCCGGTGCGCAGAGCCAACTGCGAAGCACCGAACGAGTTAATCACCACATGCCGGATCGTCGGCATGTCGGGCGGAAAGGATGCACGCAAATAATCTTCTGCTGTGTTCACGGCATACCGTTCTCGTTCCCACGCAAAGTCGTGATGATGGGCCACGGTGGCGATGTTGGTTTCTGCGATGATCTCGGTGAGCGCCACCGCCAATGGAACGTTCATCGGCAGCGACAGCGCGTTCTCGACGATGAGCAGTTGTATGCCGAAATCGTCGATGAATTCGCGCAACGCCCGAAGCAGGATGCGCCAAAGCTCATGAATCGCTTCCGAAGTTGTGGCCGAGCGACTGTAGTTTTCAAAGAGATCGGCATTGATCTCTCGGACTGCCGGAAATTCAAAGTGAGCTTCAGGCACAACGCGCGAGCGCTCGGCGGACCGATCGCTTTGGCCGGCGAAGAAGAAGCACTCGTGACCCAGATCCTGCAAAACGCGGGTCCATTTCTCCGACTCCAATGACACACCGTCTGTGCCGGTGAGCCGAGTGGAAACCATACCGATGCGCAACGAGGTATCGGCCATTTGATGTGTCCTCAACCGTAGAAGGCCTTGAGAGCATCGCAGTCACTCTTTCGACGCGACATCCTTGCCGCTCAACCAATGGTAGGCGTCCATCTTATTCACATAGGGAAAGTGACGAACCTCCGCAGCAACGAAATGATTGGCAATGTCGGGGAAGTGGGACATCACGTTGTCGTCGGTAACAATGGCGATTCGTTCAATTTTCTTGTGATGATTGCGGACAAACTTCAGGTGCGCAGCCATCGAAGCCAAGTCCGCCCAACCGGGAAACGACTCGGATTCGACCATGACGCCCCGCAGATGGTCGTGTTTCTCTATGAACGGATCGACTTCGGCGGCGACGGCCTCAAAGTCCTGGGCCTTGAGTGGGCCATCCGGTTCCAGAACCAAGATGGCTTCGTCATCGAGCAATTGGTGATTGAGCATGGTTGTTTCCTTGAAAACTCGGTGTTGCGCAGCGGCTTGCCAAGATTGTCAGCTCGAATACTCCGAAACTTTGAGCGTGTCTCGCTACTATTACGTGCACGACGTGTGCCAAAACTGTCAAACGACGGCGGCTTGGTTGGTGGTCGACGCGTAATCAGAGCCGCAATTCTACAGGATCCACAGCGCGCAGATGCCGGCAACGAGACAGGCAAACAAAGTTTCAAGGGAAGTAAGCCTTGAGGACATATTGTTGCATCATTCGTTGCGTATTGAAGAAGGAGCCGTTGAGAGCGATCGCGTGCCGCATGACCTCGGCGAAACCATCCCGGTCTCGACAGAACAGGGGAAGGACGACATCCTCCAGCTTTCCGTACAGCGAACAGGCGTCGTTTTCGGCACACTCGTGGGGACGCTCATCACGCTGCCGCTCGCCGATTCCCCAGCCGGTAACTCCCTCAATACACCCTTCGATCCACCAGCCATCCAAGACACTCAACGAAGGAACCCCGTTCAGCGCCGCCTTCATCCCGCTTGTGCCTGATGCTTCCAGCGGCGGCTGTGGTGTATTGAGCCACACATCGACACCCGATGTGATCAGGAGTCCGAGCCGCATATCGTAGTTCGGCAGGAATACCAGGTTCACGCTGGGGCGAAGCTGCTTCGCTTGCTGAAATACATGTTGGATCAGTTTCTTTCCTGTTTGATCGCGCGGGTGCGCCTTTCCGGCGAAGACCAGTTGCAGCGCATGCTTACGGCTTAGTTCAAGGAGCCGCTCAGCATCTTCCAGCAGCAGCCCAGGTCGTTTGTAGGTTGCGGCGCGACGCGCGAAACCAAGGGTCAAAACATCTTCGTTGAAACCCGCGTTCGTTTCGCGATTGACGTATTCGACCAGGGCCTTCTTGGCGCGGCCGTGCGTCTCGAGAATCTCGTTGTGCGGGATGCTGAGCGCGTAGCGCAAGTTGAAGTTGTCCTCGCGCCAACCAGGGATGTGCTGGTCAAAAAGCTGCTGGAATGGACGAGTGGTCCAGGTCGCGGCGTGCACGCCGTTGGTGATCGAGTCGATTTGGTACTTGGCAAACATGTGCCGTGACACCTCGCCGTGCTTCTTCGCCACGCCGTTGACGTAGTGGCTGAGATTGAGCGCCAGATACGTCATGTTCAGTCGGCCGTCGTGGCTATAGATGTCCTGGTCATGAGAATTCAAAGCGGATCCCAGGACTCTTTCGGCCATTTCCTGCGAAAAACGGTCATGCCCTGCGGGAACGGGCGTGTGGGTCGTGAACACGCATTTATCGTGCACGGCAATCACGTCATCCCGATTACTTTGTGTTCTTCCCGCGGCTGCGACATGTTCGTCCAGCAATTCCAGCGCCAGCAAGCTCGAGTGGCCTTCGTTCATGTGATAACGCTGCAGTTTCGCGTAGCCGAGTGCTTGTAACATCCGGACGCCGCCCATCCCCAGCACAACTTCCTGACAGAGACGATAGTGGTCGTCGCCACCGTACAACGTGTCGGTCAACTTCCGATCCCACTCGCCGTTCTCGGCAATGTCCGTGTCGAGCAGGTAGACCGGCACCACGAACTGGCCGACTCCGGCGACTTCGTAACGCCAAGCGCGCAGTTGCACGGTCCGCGCCTCTATTTCCACCGAGACTCGCGGTGGCTGCTCGACGAGGTGACGCTCAGGGCTCCATTCGGCCGGCTGCTCGCTCTGCCACCCGTCCGCATCCAGCCGCTGATCGAAATAGCCTTTTCGATGCAGCAAAGTGACCGCAACCATCGGCACACGCAGATCGGCCGCCGAGCGAATCGTATCGCCCGCCAGCACGCCGAGGCCGCCCGCATAGGTCGGCAGCTCCTCGCTCAGGGCAATCTCCATCGAGAAATAGGCAATTCTTCGCTCGGTCGTCATGACGGTGAACCTTTTTCTGAATGAAGCTGGGAATCAGGCCGCCGATCATGGGGACGGCAAAGCTTCATTGTATCAGTCGATGAAACAGGGCGCCCTTGACGGCTACCATCCTATCACCCTGGGCCGCGTCCGCTCGACGGCGCCGGTTTCCGAATCTTGCTGCGGTCGGGTGATTTCGGCTGTCGGGACATGATTTTCTGCACTGCGTCTTGATTACAACGCCGATGAACGCAGACGCAACGCGTTTGTCACTACCGAAAACGAACTGAAACTCATCGCTGCGGCGGCGAGGACGGGACTAAGCAAGATGCCGAACAGCGGGTAGAGCGCGCCGGCGGCGATGGGAACTCCGAGGGAGTTGTAAACGAAGGCGAAAAACAAGTTCTGCCGGATGTTGCGGACCACGGCGCGGCTCAGCAGCACTGCCTTGACGATGCCCCGCAAGTCGCCCTTGACCAGCGTGACGCCTGCGCTTTCGATAGCTACGTCGGCACCCGTGCCCATCGCAATGCCGACGTCGGCCGCGGCCAGTGCCGGGGCGTCGTTGATCCCGTCGCCCGCCATCGCGACCGCGTGGCCCTGTGCCTTGAGCGCCCGCACACGCTCATGTTTGTGCTCCGGTTTGACGCCCGCTTCCACTTCGTCGATCCCCAGGTTCTCCGCGACAGCTCGCGCGGTGCGCTCGTTGTCGCCGGTCAGCATGATGATCCGCAAGCCCAGCCGGTGCAGCGTTTGCACGGCTTCGGCGGTCGACGCTTTGATTGGATCGGACACGGCGAGAATACCGGCAAGCTGGCCATCGATGCCGGCAAACATGACCGTTTGCCCGGCTTGCTGAAGCTCGGCCGCTCGATCGGCCAGCGGTGCTACGTCGATGCCGCGCTGGTTCAGCAGTGCCGGCTTGCCGATGACGACTTCGTGCTCGTCGACTCGTCCGGCCACGCCCTCACCGGTGACCGAATTGAACTGCTCGCAATTGGGCAAGTCAAGCTGGCGCTGTGCGGCTTCGCGGACAATCGACCTCGCCAGCGGATGTTCACTTTGCTGTTCCACCGCCGCGGCCAGCCGCAGTAGTTGCTCTTCCATGATATCCCCTGCCGGAACGCAGGCCGTCAATCGTGGCTGGCCTTCGGTCAGCGTGCCGGTTTTGTCGACGACCAGCGTATCGACCCTTTTCATCATCTCCAGCACTTCGGCGTTCTTGATCAGCACGCCGGCTCTTGCACCGCGGCCGACGCCTACCATGATCGACATCGGCGTGGCCAACCCAAGCGCGCAGGGGCAAGCAATGATCAACACGGCTACGGCGTTGATCAGCGCGTGGGCCAGCCGCGGCTGCGGGCCAATCGTCGCCCAGACGATGAACGTTACAATCGCCGCCGCGACCACCACCGGAACAAAGTACGATGCCGCCACGTCCGCCAAGCGTTGAATCGGAGCGCGGCTGCGTTGCGCTTGCCCGACCATGTCGACGATTTGCGATAGCACGGTGTCGCCGCCGACCCGCTCGGCTCGCATCAAGAACGAACCGGTCTGATTCACCGTGCCGCCGATCACGCCGTCGTCCGGCTGCTTCGACACTGGCACCGGCTCGCCCGTGATCATCGCTTCGTCCACCGAGCTCTTGCCGTCAGTGACCGTTCCGTCGACCGGAATCTTGTCGCCGGGCCGTACTCGCAACACGTCGCCGGGATGCACGTCGGACAGCGGCACGTCACGCTCCTGGCCGTCGCGCACCAGATGCGCGACCGGCGGCGCGAGCGAGAGCAGCTCGCGAATCGCCCCGCTCGTGCGGCGCCGCGCCCGCAGTTCCAGTACTTGGCCGAGCAAGACCAGCACGGTAATCATCGCCGCCGCTTCAAAATAGACGACCGCTCGCCCGTTCTCCAGAAATGACTCCGGCAGCAAGCGCGGAAACAACAGGGCGAACAAACTGTAAAAATACGCCGCGCCAGTTCCCAACGCGGTCAGCGTGAACATGTTCAGGTTCCAAGTCCGCAGCGAATGCCAACCACGGACAAAGAACGGCCAGCCCGCCCAGGCAACAACCGGCGTGCAGAGCGCGAGTTGAATCCAGTGCGACACGCCAACCGACAGCCACGCGTCCAATGGAATGCCGACCATCGGAGCCATCGCGAGCAACAAGACTGGCAACCCGAGTGCGAATCCGACCCAGAATCGCCGCGACATGTCGCGCAGTTCGCTGTCGTCCTCCTCATCCTCAGCGGCGACGTACTTGGGCTCCAGTTCCATGCCGCACTTGGGGCAGATCCCCGGATGGTCCTGTTCGATTTCCGGATGCATTGGGCACGTGTAAACCGTGCGCGTCGCGGGCGCCGTCGGCGCGGCAAGTTCCAGTGCCATGCCGCACTTGGGACAACTCCCCGGCTCGTCGCTTTCGACGCCCGGACACATTGGGCAGAAGTATTTCTTGGTCGGCGCGGCTGAGGCCGCGTCGCTCGTCGTCGTCCCGAACTGCACCATCGGCGAGGAAGGAGGCGACGTCGAACAGCACACATGCTCGTGCTGAGGCGTTGCCGGTTCGTGATCGTGCTTCGAGCCGTGTTCTTCCGCACGCATTTCCAGAAACTTCGTGCGGCAGTGTTCGCTGCAAAAGTGAAATTTCTCGCCGTCGCGTTCGGCGGAGAGCGCGGTCGCCGGATCAACCTCCATCTTGCAAATCGGATCAATGGTCATGGTGATCAATTCTACACGTTTGCGCGTGTCTCATCAGCGCCCGGTTCTTCGCGCATCCGACGTCGTACTTCGAACGATTTGTAAAAGTAGAAAATGACGGGGTAAATCAATAGTTCCATGATGAAGCTGGTAACCAGGCCACCGATCATGGGGGCGGCCAAACGCTTCATCGTGTCGGCCCCTGTTTCCGCGCCAATCATGATCGGCACCAAGCCGAATAGGGCCGCCATGACGGTCATTGTCTTGGGGCGAATCCGCTTGACGGCGCCGTCGTGGATCGCCAGTTCTAGATCGCGCAGGTTGCGCATACGGTCTTGGTCGACGAACTTCTTGAACGAGATGTCCAGATACAACAGCATCACTGCGCCCGTTTCTGCGTCGAGGCCGGCCAAAGCGATCAGGCCGACCCACACCGCCAAACTCAACTGAAAGTCGAGCAGGTACAGAAACCAAATCGCACCGACCAGGCTGAACGGGACGGCCATGATGATCACCAGCGTGCGGAACACGCTCCGCGTGCTGACGTACAGCAGGAAGATAATGATCACCAGCGTGATGGGTACCACTACCATCAGCCGCTGGTTGGCCTCTTGCATGTATTCGTATTGGCCGCTCCAAGTTACGCTGTAGCCGGTTGGAAAATCCGGCTGACTGACAATCTTGTCGTCGATGAGCGCTCGCGCGTCGCGCACGTAGCCGCCGATGTCGCTGGTCGCCACATCGACGTAGATCCAGGCATTCAGCTTTGCCTGTTCGCTGCGTATCACCGGCGGTCCGGTATGGACTGAAAGCTCCGCAACTTGCTCGATCGGAATCTGGGCGCCGGTCGGCGTTGCAATCAAAGTCTGGCGCAGTGTGGTGAGGTTGTCGCGCAGCTCGCGCGGATAGCGGACGTTGACCGGATAGCGTTCGAGCCCTTCGACCGTGGTGGTGACGTTGGTTCCGCCCAGGGCCGCCAAAATGACCTGCTGCACGTCGTCGACCGTCATGCCGTAGCGGGCAACTTCTTCTCGCTTGATTTTGAAGTCGATGTATTTGCCACCCACCGTCTTTTCCGCGAACACGCTGACGGTGTCCGGCAGCGTGCGGAGTTGAGCCGAGATCTTCTCCGCCAGATCGGCCAGCGTGCCCAAGTCGTCGCCGATGACTTTGATGCCGATCGGCGTCTTGATGCCGGTCGATAGCATGTCGATCCGCGTTTTGATCGGCATGGTCCACGCATTGCTGACTCCGGGCAGTTTTACGACGTCGTCCAATCCGGGAACGTGTGTCCCGTCCGGCTTGTTCCAGCCGTAAACCAACTCGTCGTCTGTGATCGTCCGCTCTTCGGGCCAAAAATACGCGAGGGGTGCCTTTACCCAATTCGGAAAGCCGCCGAACCAGCGCTCGACACGCCGCGTCCGCCATTTCGACTTGTCGTGCTCCAGCGCGATCGTAGTCTCCAGCATGCTCAGCCCAGCCGGGTCGGTCGGCGTATCGGCGCGGCCGGCTTTGCCAAAGACATGGTGCACTTCCGGGAAGGTCATGATCAGCTTGTCGGTCTGCTGCAGAAGCTCGCGGGCTTTGGTGATCGAGATGGAAGGGTCCGTCGTCGGCATGTACAGCAGGTCGCCTTCTTCCAGCGGCGGCATGAACTCGCTGCCAAGCTGAGAGAACGGCCAAACCGTGACAGCTACTAGCGCGATGGCGACCAGAATCGTGAACGCGCGGCCGCGCATGCCGAGCCAGAACAGCGGTTCATATATTCGCATCAGCAGTTTGCTAAGCGGGTTGCGCTCTTCGCTGGGGACGCGGCCTCGGACAAAGAATTCCATCAGCACGGGCACCATGACGACCGCGAGAACCGCGGCCGAACCGATGGCGAACATGTTGGTGAAGGCCAGTGGGCGAAACAAGCGGCCCGACTGACCGGTCAGGCTGAAGATCGGCACAAAGCTGACCGTGATCACAAGCAGTGAAAAGAACAACTGCGGCCCAACTTCGCTGCAAGCGTCGATGATGATTTGCGCATGCGATCGATCGCCGGGCGCTTCGAGATGCTTGTGCGTGTTCTCGATCATGATGATGGCCGAATCGACCATCACGCCAATTGCCAGAGCGATGCCGCCCAGCGACATGATGTTGGCGGTCAAGCCGATACCGTGCATCAACAGCATAGCGGCCATCACACCGGTCGGCAGCACAAAAATGGCCACCAGCGAGCTGCGGAAGTGCAAGAGGAAGATCGTAATCACAAGTGCCACTACGATCATTTCTTCGAGCAGTTTTTGCTTCAGCGTATCAACCGCGCGTTCGATCAGCGCCGAGCGGTCGTACTCCGTCTTAATATCGACGCCCGGCGGCAGGCCCACCTTGAGCTCGTCGAGCTTCTCCTTGACATTCTCGATGATTTCGTAGGCGTTCTCGCCAAACCGCATGATAACCACGCCGCCGGCGACTTCGCCTTTCCCGTCCGATTCGGCCAGCCCGCGGCGCAGCTCCGGACCGAGATGAATCTGGGCCACTTCGCGGAGGAAGATAGGGGTGCCTTCCGCCGTCGTGCCGAGCGAAACGTGGGCCAGATCGTCGATGGCTCGCTGGCTCGTTTCCGGATCGCTCGTGCCGCCGCCCAGATAGCCGAGTCCGCGGACCATGTATTCGTTCTCGGAAATCTCAATCACGCGGCCGCCGACATCGTTGTTGGAACGCTGGATCGCGCGGCGCACGTCCTGGATCGAAAGATGAAACGCCAGCAGCCGATCGGGATCGACTTCGACTTGATACTGCTTAACGTAACCGCCCACACTGGCAACTTCCGAGACGCCTTCCACAGCGGTCAACTCGTAGCGCAAGTACCAGTCCTGCAGGCTTCGCAAAGTGGACAGGTCTTGGTTCGCGCGGACTAGCGGCTTGCCGCTCAGTGGGCACTTGCCCGGCTGGTCGAAGACGCGGACTCGCAACAAGCGGTCGCGGACTGTGGCCGGCGCGTCTTGAACCGACGCGTACCATTGTTCGGGCTGTTCGGGATCTTGAAACAATCCGGCCGGATGGTCGGGCGAGTACCAGCCGCTGTAGAGCGAGTATTCGTAGACCCAACCCACACCAGTTGCATCAGGGCCTAGCCGCGGCGTAACGCCCGGCGGCAGCCTGTTCGCGACAAAGCTGAGATACTCCAACACGCGGCTGCGGGCCCAATAGATGTCCGTGCCGTCCTCGAAGATGATGTAGACGAACGAGAAGCCGAAGAACGAATACCCGCGCACGGTCTTCGCGTTGGGCACGGCCAGCATCGTGGTCGTGAGCGGATAGGTGACCTGGTCCTCGACCACTTGCGGGGCCTGACCAGGAAACTCGGTGAAGACGATCACCTGAACGTCGCTGAGGTCCGGAATGGCGTCGAGCGGAATCGTGTAGATCGCGTACGCTCCGCCCAGCACCAACACCCCCGTCAACAGGAGCATCAGGAATTTGTTCTTCACCGAGAATTCGATCAGTTTGGCAATCATAAGTTCCTCGCTTGCCGTCAGAAACGGTTACTCTTCTTCCTTTCCGCGGCTCTGCATCAGCATGGCCAGGTTGGCTTCCTTCACGCGCCGCTCGCTGTCGAGTTGAAACTGGCCCGAGACGACGACCTCCTCTCCTGGTTTCAATCCGGAACGGATCTGCAATCGACCGCCTTCCAATTCCTCCCCCAGCTCGACCTCACGCGGTTCAAACGTTCCCTCGCCGACCTTGACGTAGGTGTAGCCCACGTGCCGCTGTTCGCCGCCGATATTCCTTCGTCGACCGATGTCGATCACGGCGTCTTGCGGCACCAGAATCTGCTTTCCCTCAATCGGCGCTTGCAGTTCCACGTCGGCATACATGGCCGGTTTCAGTTTCAGCTCGGGGTTGGGAAACTCCAGCCGCACTCGGATTTGCCGACTCTTGGGATCGACGTAGGGGTAGCGGTAGATCACCTTCCCCTCGAAGATCTCACCGGGCCGGTAGGGCAAGGACAGTTGGGCGGTTTGCCCAACATGGACATCGGGCAATTGGTACTCGAAGATGGTGACTTAAACCCAGATCTTGGAAAGGTCCGCGATGCGAAAGTAGCGTGTGCCCGGGTTCATGTGCATGCCGCGGAAGGCGTGCTTTTCAATGACCCAGCCGTCAAAGGGCGATTCGAATTTGACTGTTTTCGTCGGCTGACCTTGTTGCTTAATTCTCGCAATTTCCGATTCCGGCACGTCCCAATAACGGAGTTTTTCATACGCCGGAAAGACTTCGCTTGCGCCGATCGTCAGCCGGCGCGGAGTGTCTGGCGACGGCGTGTTTTGCAGGCTGAGCAGATATTCCTCCGCCGCGCTGTACAATTCGGGCGAGTAGACGGTGAACAGGGGCTGTCCCTTCTTGACCCGTTGGCCGACGTAATCGACGAATAATTCTTCGACCCAGCCGCCGACTTTCAGCGTGACGTCGCCCAGCAGCGGCTCGGCATAATCGACTTCGCCGATCGTCCGCACCACGCGCGACGCTGTTCCGTGTTCGACCGGAAAGGTGCGCAATCCCATGTTGCGGACCACTTCGGGGCTAAGTGTAATCAGGCTTTCATCGCTCAGTTCGTCCAAGTAGACGGGAATCAGATCCATATTCATCGGATCGACGCCCGGCTTGGGCGAGACGAAGTTGGGTATCATCGACGACTTCCAAAAGGCCACCTCGCGCCCTTCTTGAGCAACCCCTTGCCCTCCTGTTTCGGTCGATTTGACTTCCCCAAAAATGCGAGCGACCGAGGGCGGCAGATGCGGCACGCCCCACGCCCGCAGCGCCATGCCACCGAGCGTCCCGAGCAGCGCAATGAGCGCGATCCGCAGGCAAGCGACGGTTGTCCGTATAAGTGTTTTCCAACGTTGAGACACGATGACCTGGCTCCTCATCTATTGCTTGCTAGAGTCCTGACGCATGTCGCGCATCGATTCGCTTTCCTTCGTCTTCATCGAATGCCCCGGCATGTCCATTCCCGGCATCTTGTGCTGATGGGCTTCGCCCGGCGTGGGCATTGGGGGCGCGGCAAACTTCCGGTTCATCAAGCGAATGCGGCTTTCGCTGTCCATGAGAAAATTGGGAGAGGCGACGATCCGTTCGCCCGCCTTCAAGCCGCCCAGTACTTCCAGCAGGTCGCCGTCCAATTCCATGCCGGTGCGGACTTCACGGTCCTCGAAGCGGTTTTCTGGCAGTGCCACGTAGACAAGGTTCCGCATGCCCGTCTGCATCACCGCCGTTTGCGGAATGCGTAGCCCCTGCCCCATGCGGTGTGGCTCCAGTTTCACGCGGCCGAACATGTCCGGCATCAGCAGCAAGTTGGGGTTGTCGAACTCCAGGCGAACTTTGACGGTGCGGCTTTTGGGATCCAGGTACGGATAGACGTAGACCACCTTACCGGAGAATGTCCGTCCGGGCAGTTCGGACAGCGTCAGCGTCGCTCCCTGACCTTTATAAACGCAATGGATTTGGTTTTCGTAGATCGAGACGTTCACCCAGACCTTGGACAAATCGGCGATGCGATAAAGCAGTTGTCCGGCGGGAATAGACTTGCCCTCAAACGCTTTTTTCTCAATCACGATTCCGCTGATCGGCGAGTAGAAAGTGAGCGTCTTCTGGACAACGCCTTTGCGGGCCAGCTCATCGATCTGCTTGTCGGTCATATCCAAGTAACGCAGCTTCTGGCGAGCCGACTTGACGTTTTCCTCCGCGAATCGCGTTCGCGACGTGGCGGGATTTTTCAAATACGCCAGGCTGGTCAGGAATTCTTCCTCTGCAGCGAACAACGCGGGCGCGTAGACATCGAACAAAGCGTCACCCTTCTTGACGGTTTGTCCCTCGTAATCGACGTGCAGCTCTTCCAGCCATCCTTCCATCTTCAGCGTCACGTCGCCAATCAACGGCTCGGCAAAGGTCACCGTGCTCACACTTTCTAGCGATCGAACCAACGGCCCCCGCTCGACGGTTACGATGGCATGTTCGCTCTCTTCAATCTCCGGCCGTATCATGACCGGCCCGTTCGATGGCTCCACATCCGCGTAGACGGGCACAAGATCCATCCCCATCGCCGTCTTTCCCGGTTTGTCGCTGCGGATGCTAGGATCCATCGGTGACTGCCAGTAGAGGATTTCGCGGTTCGCATTGGGGTCCGGCAGAATTCGCTTGACGGCGCCCACAATTATTGCTTCAAACAACAAACCGACGAACAGCGCGATACCGAAGACCAGGTACATGGCGGTTCGATGGGTAGAACTGCGGGCCGGTGCGTCCGGCGGAACGGCTTCAGCCGCTTCGTTGCCAGAGTTCGAAGTTTCATTCATGGGGAGTCCTCTCGATCGAGCGACTGCGTGCAAACGCCGCGCCGCCGCCCAAAAAGCAGTAACAAGCTCGCTGCTCTCGCGCTGCACTGCAAAAAACTGCACGCCGTTCTGCAAAAGATTGCAGGCGCGAATAATTGATTAGGTCGCGGTCAACAAAGTCTATCAGGCGACAATCCTCACGCCACCCCACTCCGACAGATCGCGTATGTTCTCAGCAGTCTCGGACGTGATGAACAGATAGTTGTTCGGCACGCCTAACTGCTGAGACAGGGACGACAATAGTGGCGGACCAAGTGTTCCCTTGACGAGTAACAGGTCGACGTGAATATCGGGAAACTCATGATCTACCTGTTCCCGGACTGCGGCGAGGTCTGTGGGGACATCCGTGTCGCGTTCGTAACACCACACGATCTTCAGCTGCCGAATCTGCTCGTTTCGGCGGACATATTCAACCGCCCGCCGCATTTCCTCTTCCGTCCCCTCGGCCGCGATGAACAAGATGGCACGACACTGTATCGCATGCAGCAAAGATTCAACATAATGCCGCGGTTTCCAACGATTCAGCAGAGGAAGCGAGAGCAAGAATCGTGCTGCAAACAGCCACGCCACCAAGAGACGCGTACGAAAGAACACGAATCCAACGACCGCCACGGCCCCGCCAAAGTACATTAGGAACACCCGAACGTAGTGAGGATCGAGCAGTACGTTGCCTACTAGCGCAGCCACGACCGCGATCAAGGCGGCAACGACCGCCAGCACTGGAGCTTTGCTGGATCGCGGCAAGAGCGGATGCTTCTTCTTCAAAAGTAGATTGCCCACCGCGAACAAACTCATTACCCCCAGGAAAGAGAGCGTGTAAACACCGGCCAGCGTTTCGATTTGCCCGCGAGTGATCAACAGGATCGAGCAGCACAGCGCGAAGAAACTTCCGATGATCCAGTGGTTGGTTCCTTTCCACCGGTTCGCGCGTAGAAAGAATTGCGGCAAGCACATGTCCATGCTCATGCGGCGCATGAGCCCCGTCACACCGACGTAGCTGGTCAAGACGGCACCTGACAACACGATCACGGCATCGAAACTGATCCATTGGGCGGCCAACGTGGCAACTGTGGAGGAGTCAGTCACGCCGCCGATCCGGACGATGCTGTGGTGAGCCATTTCGGATAGCAGAGCTTCTTTGTGGTTGGCGATTTCGTCCATCGACAACACGCCGAACGAGAGCAGACTGATGAGCGGATTGAAGATGGCCACCGCAATCCACATGTTACGAAGCGTCTTGGGAAATACGCCGGGCTTTTGCTCTTCAATGTAGTTGGCGGAACTCTCAAATCCGCTAATGCCCAACATGGCCGCGGAGAATCCGAAGAACAGAGCAGCGGTCAACCCACCCGAACGCGGCGTCGGCCATTGGTCAAACGGTGTGCGCCAGTTATCCAGCAATGTCTGCGGGTCGAACATCGTTGCCGCCAGCGCGACGCCGACAAGAGCTGTTAGCGTCAGCAGATGAAAGGCGAAGATCGCCACGGCGACGTTGGCCGAGTCGGAGATACCCAATAGGTTCAGGACCGCAAACGCACCCAACAGGATGACCGTCGCCCAGAAAACATCGAGCTGCGGCAGCAATTCGGCTGCGTAGTGCATCGCTCCGCTGCTGCTGATGACTGCGGTTGCAATATAGGACAACAACGTCAGGCATGCGGCCAGTGCAGCGCGTGCTTTCGTGGTCGTGTTCAGCAGAACGTTATAAGCGCCCCCGTTCAGCGGTAGCGCGCTGCCGACTTCGGCATAGATCTTTCGGAACAGGTAGAGGACGGCTGCAACAAGCGCTAACGCCACGGGAGCCAGTGGCCCCGCATACAATGCCGCGAGGGCGGAAACATAGAGACAACTTGACGTGATGTCGTTTCCGCAAATCGCCGTGGCCCGCCAGACACCCAAGCGCTCGTTCTCAACCGTCTGGTCGTGAACGGCCGGCGTTATGTCGACGAGGTTGTCGACCTTGCCCCAGCCAGGAAACTCCCAGCACGTACATTCGGCAGGGGGCTTGCCGCAACAACCGCATTCTGTTGTCTCCATCGAGAGAATCCACGCTATTCATCCAGCTTGTGCCAAATCGATCCCATCCTCAGCCGGGACTGCGCTGTGGCTGGACAGTACACAACGCAGCGCACTACTGACGACGGACATCGATCACCAAGCGTCTGCTGGACACCGACGCCAGCATTTACCTTTTGAGCCAGGTGGTGTGGCATCGACGGCTCGAAATACAGTTAGTCGGTTGCATCGGTCCTGTGATTTTCAACTGGTGCTGTGTCAACCGTCAAGTACTGCGAAACAGCGGACGAATGACACACACAGCCTTCATAGTGAGTATATGGCAGTGGCGGCGGGGCGCAGTATTTGCAATCGACGCGGCAGCCGGAATAACTGTGATATGCTGGCGCACAACCAACCGCCAACGTTAAGGCCAGCGGCACGATCGACCGTAGCAAGGTTTTTGTGATTGCCATCAATTGCTTCTCCCTTGATTGCAGCCAATCGCTGCCGAGTCTTCCAGTCCGAGTTTTCCGAACGCAGTCGAGTACTAAGGTGGCGGCGGTAAAGCTTGTGGTTCCTCGCGAGGTGTTGGAATCGTTTCGGCGCTTGGGCCAGTAAAGCCACCAACCACGCGTTCCAGTTCCGCCAACGTCTGCCGCAAGGAAGCTTCCAGCCGTCGGTAGCTGATCTCATAGCGGAGCAACTGTCGCCAGTTGTCGATCAACTGCAGGAAGTCAACCTCACCTGTGTTGTAAGCTCGGCTCGATACTTCGAGTGTTTGTCGAGCTTTCGGAAGAATGTCTTCGCGGAACAACGTCAACAGATCTTGCTGGCTCTGGGCCTGCGCGAACAGATCCATGACCTCTTCGAGCGTCGCATCGCGCAACGAATCATACGGGCGGGCCGTGGAGACGGCCTTGGCTTCGGCAGAGCGCACGGACGAGTCCAACCGCTTGCGGTAAATCGGCAGGTTGATGCCCGCGGTAAGCAGGAAGGAATCCCGTCCGTTGGCCACGGGGCTGATCCCGGCGCTGGCAACGTCGATCCATGTCGCTCCCAACGTCACGTCCGGCATGTAGTCGAGACGCGCCAACTCGACGGCCCGTTGGTCTCGTTCGAGCGCCGCCAGTTGTGCGTGCAATTCTGGCCGAGCGGCCACCGCTTGACGCTGCAGCCATTCGAGGTCGCGCGGCACTTGCTCCGGCGGAACACGATCGAGTGCGCGTACTTTAGTTTGTGGGGCAATGTGCATTACGCGGGCGAGACGCGCCTGTGCGCTTTTCAGTCGTTGCCGCAAGCGGATGAGTTCATTCTCGACGTTGGAGATTTCCAACTCCGCTCGCAGCAAGTCTTGCTGGCTGGCTTTTCCCGCTTTGTATCGCGCGTTGGCGACGTCCCGAATCTCGCCAAGCAGCTTCCGGTCTGCTTCGGTGACCGCAATGGCTTGCTGGATGAAATAGAGTTCGTAGTAACTACGCTTGACTTTTGCGATCGTCGCCAGTTCAACGGCGGCAAGTTGAGCGCGAGCCATGTTGGTTTGTGATTCGACCAACTGAGCACGAGCGTCGAGCTTGCCGTGCCAGGGAAACTTCTGGTTTGCGGTCAGGGCGAACTCTTGCTGTCCGGCGGCGGTCTGGACTTGTTCGGGATAGAAAGTCATCCCCAATTTGGGGTCTTCCAGACTCGCGGCTACAGGAACCTGGTGAGCAATGGCTTCCATCTGTTTGCGCGCGGCTTGAATGTCGGGATTCTGATTCAGCGCAAACTGGAGGTACTCCTCGACCGGGTGTGGCCCTTCTAGGTGTGAGAACACCGGATCGACCGCATCAGCAACTGGAGTAGACGCATGCCACGCCTGATGCACGGAATGGGCAACGTGGGCGTACTCGGGATCTCTCACCTGATGCGCGGTCTTACAGCCGGCCAATAGAGCGATCGCGCCCAACAAAAATAATGTGGATCTTACGGCCATCCGTGGCCCCCTCTTGGAAACGAAAACTACAGAGTATCACCATCGTTATCGGGAAAACCAACCCAGCCGAACCAGTCGAAGCAAATAGAATTTCCGGCGAAACCGGCAGTCGGATTTCCGGTTGCTCGGGTTAGGCGAGGTATGCCGGTTTTCGGGCAGCTAATCGCCTGAGCAACGGCGGGCCACCGTAGCACTTGGTGGCCCAGGCATTACCCCTCAGGCGGCCACGCACACGTTCGAGTACCGGCTCGCCGGCCTCGAACTTGATGTGGATCGATGTGTCGACGCCGGGCGACAATGTGTCGATCCGCACTGAGTTAAGCATTACAGGCAGCATCGATCATCCGAACCATCGCGTCTTCTACTTCCCGGGCGACGGGTTCCAGATCGGGGCGTTGAAAAAGTGCCAAAACGTCCGTGGGCTTGAGCGTGGCGACTTTGACTGTCCCGTACTCTTCATAGACCGAAATGCGACATGGCAGCGCGGTCGATACCGACATGTCGGACTCCAACACGGTCTTAGCCTTGCCTGGGTTGCAGACGTCGAAGACGCGACATTCGTGGTCGAAAGCGACACCCTTACTCTGCATTTTGTCTTTCAAGTCGTGGACGCCCAGCACTCCGAATTTGTTTTCCGCCGCGGCTTCGTGCAGTTTCTTACACACCTGACCGAACGAGTTGGAACTTTCGCGAACGTACAACATCGCAGAGTTTCCTATAACTCCCTGAAAAAAGTTGGATCCGATTAACTGTCCCCTCCCTTCGACTCAATATCATCTGTGCGCGAGAGCGATCTGGCAATCACAGCCGGCAAGTTTGCCGTTTCAATATCTTCGAGCATCTGGGGCAGCGCGAATGACCAGTTGCGACGTTGCTCCACCGTGCCGGGCAGATTCGGACGGCGTTCCACACCGATCCCGTCTTCCAAAGTAGCGAGCAGCAGGACTGACGGCGCGTGACCGAGCAGACGATACGCGGTTTCGACGGCTTGTTCCACCGTCGCATCCGCGGAAAGAGCGCCCAATTCGGCAAGGTGGCGGCGCATATGATCGAGGCCTGAGATTGCACGTCCCATCTAGGAGGCAGGGATTGCTCGATGGCGAGCGACGTGCCATCTTCGAGAATGAGTTCCGCGGGGCCGGACAGTTCCAAGCCGTCGCCTTCGTAAACGATCAACACACGACCATCGTCCTGCGCTAGGTCATTGTCCGACTCAACACCCATGGCCGCCAGCAGGGCCGCGCGCGTCGCGGGCGACACGCCCCGGCGCTGTCCCGCGTCATCGGTGATCGAACTGATATTACTCATGACGCACAATTCACGGGCCACCGCCTCCTCGTGTAGACAGGAAATCTGATGCCAAACGTAGCACTGACGGCTGTTGCACGTTGGCCCGCTCAGGAAGCTCAATCGCCCCACTCGATCTTGGCATTCCGGAAGGCATCGCGCAGCTTCTCCATGGCTTTGGTCTCCAGTTGTCGTACGCGTTCCTTCGTGATGCCCAAGTCTTCGCCAACTTCGCGGAGTGTCTTCGGCTCGCGCTCATATTCCAGCCCGAAGCGATCAACAATAATCTTCTTCTTCCGTTCGTCGAGCCGCGACAGGATCTTTCGGATCTGCTGGCGGCGGAGCTTCTGAGCGCGGAGTTGTCCGCCGACGTCGGATCGCCGGTCGAGCTGATTGTCGAGCAACTCGTCTTTTCCGGTCGTAAACCGGCTGCGCTGGCGATACTCACGTGGCACGCTTTGAGCATAGTTCTTGACGATCGCCCATGTGGCGTACGTGCTGAACTTGTTGCCCATCGAGCAATCGAATCTCTCGACCGCTCGCATCGGCGACATGTTGCCGTCGCTGATGAGCTGATCGAATGAGTGCGTTGCGTCCACACTTCGCTTAGCGAGCGACACAACAAGGCGCAGGTTGGCTTGGATAATCGCCTGCTTCGTCTTCGTCGCTTCCGCGTAGTAAGATTCGACGCGGTCCACGAGTTTTCGATTGGGATGAGTTTCGTCCAGTTGTTCCCGCAGCCTGCTTGCCCGCTGTTTAAGGTAGTTGAACTTGCGGAACAAGTGATGTTCCTGCTCACGCGACAGCAGCGGCACTTCGTACAAGGTAGCCACATACGCCGACGATCGACGATCCGCTCGGCGGTCGCACTTTGTTCTGCGACGGGGCGTCAGGCAGCGGAGCAAGGATCTTCTCCTCGACCTTCGGATCGTCAAACATCCAGTCAACGGCAAGCTCTACAACGTCGTCAGCGACGAACACGCGATGGGCGTTCTCTGGGGCCATCCCGCTGATCGTGATCGACACCTACGAGCACGCCTATTACATCGACTACCAAAACCGCAAGGCGGAATACGTCGAGAAGTTCATTGATCACATTGATTGGGCAGAGGCTAATCGGCGATTTGCGGTGCATGCGTAATCAGAATTGAAACGTTCCTGCTTCCACTCGTGTCGCCACCCACGGAGTTCGATGATTCTTACGATACCACTCAGGCGTGCGGCCGTTCTCACCCATCTCGTAGCCAATGTTCTGAATGCGGCTGAGGATCGGAAAGACCTCGCGGCGGGTATGCGAAGCACTTCAGGTTGCGGAAGCACCAATTGACGATCAGCCAGGTCAAGTGAGATCGGTCGACCGCCCAGCCCCACGGCGTCCAGATCGGACGGGTTTCGCAATCGTAAGAACGATCGGGCGGCGGTTCGCGCCTCGGCTTGTTGTAGCCGGACGCAAGAAGAATCTGACAGCCATCCGGCGACTTGACGTGCGGGATCAGCAACTCGCGCACAACCCAGTCGAAGTACCGCAGCGCATCGGTGCTCACTGCTAATGCGAAGTGAGGTGGGTAGAGTAGAATGGTGGCACTGCCAGCCGATTTTCGGTAACCTGATCATCCTCCCTCAGTCACCGCGATTCTGTAAAGTCCTCGAAAGACGCGACTTAGAGAACAAGTTAGCGTTAGTGCAAAAGTTGCGTTGAGCGTCGGTCGGGGGTGCTTTCTTTTCTTTCGGTGATGGTGCGGGTTCTGCGCGGACGTACTTTCTTATCGCCTGCTTTCGATTGAATGATTTCAGCGGCCTTGGCGGGCGTTACAGCCTGCGCGTTTTCCGCGGTCAGAAACTTGTTAAAATTGCAGATCGACTATGCCCGATTGCCCTGCATCATTCACTCCCAAATTTTCCCCTGACCATGACTTGCGACACTTCACTTCCCCCGAGCAAGCGACTGCTTCAGTGGTTTCACGACCTCGACTCGTGCCTGGTTGCCTTTTCAGGAGGTGTCGACAGCAGCGTCGTGGCCAAGGCCGCGGTGCTCGCACTGGGAGAGAAGTCGTTCGCCGTAACAGCCAAAAGCCCTAGCGTGGCCGAGCGTGATCTGCGGATCGCTCAAGAGACCGCCGAGGTCATTGGCATTCGGCACGAGGTGATCGAGACGGCCGAATTGAATCGCCCTGGCTACGTCGCCAATGCCCCGGATCGCTGTTTCCACTGCAAGTCGGAACTGTACGACCACCTGTCCGCGATTCGTGCCCGCTATGAATCGGCCGTCATCGTCAACGGCGCCAACCTGGACGACCGGGGAGACCATCGCCCCGGGATGATCGCCGCAACCAACGCCGGGGTACGCTCGCCTCTTTTGGAGTGCGAGATCGATAAAAGTACCCTCCGCGAGATCGCCAAAGCGTGGGACCTCCCGGTGTGGGACCGCCCTGCTTCCCCCTGCCTGGCAAGTCGTATTGCCTACGGCGTGGAAGTCACGCCGGAGCGTCTGAAGATGGTGGAACTGGCGGAAGAAACGCTGCGATCGCTGGGCCTGCGTGATCTCCGCGTTCGTTACCACGATGGCGACCTGGCTCGCTTGGAAGTCCCTCTGGAGTCGATCGCGTGGCTTGCCCAACCGGAGACGCGCGAGACGCTTGCGAAACGTCTCACCGAAATCGGCTTCAAGTTCGTCACGCTCGATCTGGGTGGTCTGAAGTCTGGCAGTTTGAATCAGTTGATTCAGGTATCGTTGGACAAGAAATAAAAGAGGCCCGCTCGCGGAAAACAGCAGCAGGCTCGAAGCTTGTTTCCTACGCACTAACTGGCAAAGATACGATCCATTCGATCGGCGATTTCCGTCAGTCGCTCGCGACCACCGCCAGAGATCTCGGCGGTTGCCCAGCCTTGGTAATCGATCTCGCGTAATTGGGCCATGACTTTCGGCCAGTCGACGTCCCCCTCCATCAGTTTGGCCCCGAAGCCTTTTCCCTTGCCGTAGTCTTTGATGTCGAGCTTCTTGATACGTGGACCGAGGATGGGCACCCACTCGTGCGGCGGCGAGTACTTCACCGTGTTACCCACGTCGAAATAGGCACCCACCATGTCGCTATCGAGTTCGTCGATGAAGCGAGCGGTTTCTTTCGGATCGGTGAGGAAGTTATTCCAGACGTTTTCCATCAGGATCTGGATGTTTTGCTCTTTGGCCATTGGCAGGGCCTTCTTGATTTGCTCGATGGAACGCTCCCAGCACTGGTCGTAGGTGACGTCCTTGTTCACGACGCCTGGGACCAGCAGAACGCTTGTTCCGCCGTAGGATTTACTGGCGTTGATGGCCGTGAGCAAACCTTCCAGCCCCTTCTGGCGAACTTCTTCGTCCGGGTCGGAAAGTCGCGTATTCCAGTGAATGGAATCGACCACGCCATGCACGGGAATCCCGGAGACCTCAACCGCTTTGCGAACTTCCTCGGCTTCGGGACCGCCAGGCGAGTTGAGTTCGAGACCATCAAAGCCGAGTTCCTTCAACACGGTCATCTTTTCGGCCAGCGTGCCAGGCACGCCAACCATGCCAATCTTGACAGCCTTCTTGATTCGCTTCTCGCCAGAGGCCGTTGTATTGTCGGCAGCCAACAACGATGCCGGAGTTGCCAGCGTAAGACCAGCAGCGGCGGCGGCTGAACAATTGGCCAGGAATTCTCGGCGGGAAGTGGACATCGGCAGGACCTCGAACAAGAAATAAAGAAGGGTTGGTACGCTCTTCATCGTACCAACCCTTGCGCGAATTTGAATGCTTGATGGCGGAATAATTAAGAAGGAATTCCTGTCAAATTCCTTCTTTCGCCTCGGGTAGGCGTGGCTCGACTAGCTGCCGTTGGACTCACGCGGATCGTGCGAAATGGGATCCATGGCCTTAGTATTTCGTTCCACGGCCAGGGCAATGGTGCGCTGTTCCAGGCCATCCTTCGAGCGAGCCACGATCGGGAAGATCTGCCGCTTGTCGGGGAAATCCATCTTCACCATGAACGTACCATCCTCACGCACCTTGACCGGCTCGCCGGAAAGGGTGACGTAGGAACCTGCTTTGGTCGAGCCAACCACGATCATCTCGACTTCAATGTTGAGATCGAAGTCTTGATTCGGCTTACCATTGGAGAACTGATCCCCCACCAAACCGAGCCGGGCAGCCATCGGCATCCCGACGGGGCGACGGAAACGCTGCTCGAGCATTTCTCGCAGTTCGCCATCGGAATGCTCTTCGTCGGCACCGCCACTGAGGGCATAGATCTTTTCGACGTTGTCGGCGACGTCGTCCCAGTTGCCGTCGATCTCTTCGCAGGAACCAGGGCGGGGCGTGGTCACGACGTTGCTGCGAGCGATTGCGTGGAATCGTCCGTTAGCGGCCAGGTAACCGAGGTGGCAGCGATAGCTCTTGGGAGGATCGACGACGTCGATGTACCAATTCTTGACGCCGCCATGAATCTCGATCTGCTTGACCAGACGCTCGGAACCACTGGTCATGACCTCTCCATCGACTTCCGTAACGCGAAGAACCGGAGTTGAGGTATGCCAGTCCTGAGCCAAAGCAGCCTTGGCGCGGTCGATTGCTTTTCGAGAGACTTCCCAGCAGGCATGCATCCAGTAAGAGTCGCGAACCATCAAGACCAGGCGGTCGGCACCCTTCTGATCAGCCGAATGGGTACCCAGGTCTTTGGCGGCTTGACGCTGTTCGTACATGGTACGAATCGACTCGACGACCTTAGGATCCGACTTCTTGACGGGCTTTGACTTCGCCGCTCGCCGCTTGGCGGTCGCAGCCGGCTTGGCTTTGGCAACCGAGGCCTTCTTCGCCGCCGTTGATGTTGATTTGGCAGATGCAGACTTGGCCTTCTTGGCCTTGCCGTTGGTGGCTTTGCTCTTGGCCGAGGCCCCACTCGACTTGGCGGCTTTGATCAACGCCTTGACGAGTTCGTCCTTTCGCATCGCGTGCCAACCGGTCACACCGCGACGCTTCGCCATTTGAGCTAAATCCTTTGCTGTATATTCCTTGAGTGAAGCGGCGGTGATCAAGATTAGTCCTCCTGGCTCAAAGGATGTGTGGCCTAGTTCGACTGGGGGAGAACATATGTCACCCCGAGGCTAAACGAATTTTGGGGGTCGCCGTCCATGACAAGGGGTCACTCGACATGCCCCGCTCGGTCCCTGAGCAGAAGCTTCACCTGGAACGCAAGTGAAAAGGGAATTGATATGAACTTGCGAAAAGGCCAATCGCGAGGATGCAATTGACTTGTGGTTGCTGGGTAGGTTGCTCTTGTTTGCTGGCAAACAGCGGACGGCCCCAGTTCGATAGCCGCAATTCGCACCACAAAATTGCAGATAACGCTTTTTATGGAGGAATGCTTATCACTGCTTCCGAGTGAATCGGGCACAGCCCTACAGGGTGGCTTTCTAACGACGCCGACTGCGTTTGATTGTAGCTAAACTGAGGCAGAAATGCAACGTACCACTGCCAGGTGATACGCCCCCAAAGCAGTTCTGGTTTTGCATTTTTCCAGAAGATATGCGTTCTACGAAGGATTTTTTGCCAGATACCACGCCCTCGCCTTCCAGCTCAGGCGTCGATTGTCTGTGGCAGCACCTAATAGCCATTCGATCTACCCTCCTTGGAACTACACTGCCGATCATTCGGGAAGGCCTGGGACAGACTTTGTGAAAAATTCCACGAATTCCCTCGCTGCGGCGGTTTGACCTGATTGACCCTGCCGGTGGGATGAAATAGATTGACCGCCATGAGTTCACGGCAAGCTCCCATAACCCTAGAGCAAAGCGAGCCGGAAGTCCTCCATTAGCAAAGGCAATCGCCTTGGCATCGCGACTCCAAGCGGACATGTCTCCGATTGCGAGAGCCTACCTCTGGGTAGGACGCATTTTTTCAATCTGCGGCGAGATGCTAGTGCCAGGCCTCTTGGGTTACTGGCTCGACCAGACCCTGGGCTTCGAGTTTTCGATCTTTGCTTTGATTGGATTTTTTGTCGGACTCGTATTCGGCATGACGCACCTAGTGCTGATGGCCACCACGGAGCAAAAAAGCGGAAGCGAGAAGGACGCCCACGGCAAGGCGAATCAAGACGATTCGCCGTAATCCTTCGCAAACCCAAATGCTCGCAAGACGAAGTGATGAATACCCCCCAAGCCAACACTTCTGAAACGCACAATGCCCAATTGGGATGGCGAGACTTTCTGCCATGCCTGTGGATGCTGCTAGGAGTGCTTGGAGTATTCCCATTCTTTGCGGCCTATGGCTATACCCGCTTCGAGCTTCATGGCGTCTTCGCTGCGATCACCGCCGCATCGGTGGTACTGTTTGCCATGGAAGCCGCCATCCTCACGGCCATATTCTTAAAGAACACCGAACTCCGAGTTCAGTCGGTCCTGCTGGGCATGTTTTTCCGAGCCGGAATTCCACTAGTTTTTGGAATGTTGATGCACAAGGCTGGTGGCCCGCTTGCTGAGGCCGGATTGTTTGGCATGATATTGGTCTATTACCTTTTGACCCTCGTGGTCGAAACCATATTGGCTGTCCAACTCGTATCGCAGACATCCACTATTAAGAAAGCCGTTTAGCCGATGGCCGCTGACGAGATCCTGCTCCACATCAAAGACAGTTACTACTTCGAAGTTCCGAAGTGGTTGTGGAAGCATGATCACGAGTCCCATTCCGACTTCCCCGACGTCTGGGTCAAACTCGATCCAGGCTTCCAAACGTGGCAAGCCCACGAGGTGTATCACCGCCTGGAAGCAGATGGGGCCAAGGGGCTGCCAAGCGAGGACGCCTTTATCCTCGAATACGAACACTGGCTGCACGAGCCTGGCAATCACGGTAAGCCGATCAAGCGTTTCCTGAACTCCAAGGCCGAAGAGAGCCTGACCGAAGGTGGAGATGTCTTGGAATGGGCCATCATGGGCGAAGAAGTCGCCGATGAATACACCGTTGCCGAGTACAAGAAGCTGCCGGCCGATCACGAGCACGTGAACTGGGCACCTTCGAAGATCGATGGCTACAACCATGCGTTGAGCGGCAAGATTCTGATTCCGCAGCCCCTGGGTGGCGAGCTTCGCAACCTTTATCAAAAGGAAGCAGGCTTCGCGATCTCGAAGTTCATGGTGATCGAGTTCTTCGTTGCCGTGATCATCTCGGTCGTCTTCATCGCGTACGCCAGGCGCGTCTCGCAGGGACAACTCCCCAAGGGTTGGTTCTGGAATCTGATCGACGTCTTCATCACGTTCCTGCGTAAGGACGTTGCCAAAGCAAATATTCACCATGGTGCCGACAAGTTCGTTCCGATCTTGTGGACCTTGTTCTTCTTCATCCTGGGTTGCAACCTGTTTGGTCTGATTCCCTGGATGGGTTCGCCGACCGGTTCGATCAGCGTCACCGTCACGCTTGCCTTGGCAGTGCTGTTCATAGGCATGGGCGCCGGTGCGAAAGAGTTTGGTGCGCTCGGCGTGTGGCTGAACCTAGTTCCCGGCATGGAACTTCCCACGGTGATTGCCATCATCATCAAACCGATGATGTTCGTGATCGAGCTATTAGGCTTGTTGATCAAACACGCGGTGCTTGGCATTCGTCTTTTAGCGAACATGGTTGCCGGGCACGTGGTGCTTCTGGCCATCATGGGATTAGCAGTACAAATTCAGACAGCGGTTGGGGTGCCCAGCGCGGTGGCTTGGCCAGTTGTCCTTGTGATTTTGGTAGGCAGTGTGCTTCTGAGTTGCCTCGAACTGTTCGTGGCCTTCCTGCAAGCATACGTCTTCGCGTTGCTCACGGCGTTGTTCATCAACTCAGAGACTCACAGCCACTAAGTTAGATGAGATTGGCCATCCTGGCCGACGCCTGCATCGCTTTCGTTTTGAATGTTTTTGTTTCACTGAGATACGCGTAAACGTTTTTTGTTACGGTTGAGGAGACCTGTTCCGTGATCAACTTTGTCAAATTGAGCATCGTGAGTGTTTTTGCTTTGCTGGCACTTACTGCTCCCGCCATGGCCCAAAGCAACGTGGGTGACCTGAAACTGAACTACATCGGTATCGGCCTGGTGGTTATCGGTGCCGGCTACGGTATCGGCAAGCTGGCTGCCAGTGCTCTGGAAAGCATGGCTCGTCAACCGGAAGTTTCCGGCAACATCCAGACGGCCATGATTATTGCCGCCGCTCTTATCGAAGGTTTTACCTTCTTCGCGCTGGTTATTTGCTGGTTCGGCCCGTAACTTTTTGCGTCGCCGACGCCGTTTGCTTTCGTTCCCCCAGCATTTCCGGAATTGATTAGATATGCGCAGCACTCATTTGAAACGCACGCACTGGAGTGGTCTCACGGTCCTCCTGCTATTGGGCATCTTCCTGGCTCCAGCTTGGTCCCAGGATGATGAACCCAAGCCTGCGGAGTCAGATCCTGCGCCCATGGCCGAAGCAGACGCTCCGGCCAAGGAAGCGGAACACGCAGACGAGGCAGATCATCCCAAAAAGGATGACCACGATGCCGACGTCAACCATCCGCACGTCAGTGACGATGCACCGGATGAATTCCACCACGATCCTCACGATTTGTCGCACAACGACGCAACCGCCATGCTAGAGGCGCCGCACGAGCCTAGCCTCGACCTGGCGTTGTTTACGTTGCTTGTGTTCATTTTGCTGGTGGTCGTGCTGGGCAAGTTTGCCTGGGCACCGATTCTCAACGGCCTCAAGGCCCGCGAGAACTCGATGGAAGGCAAGATGAAGAAGGCCGAAGAGATGTACGAGCAAGCCAACGCCAAGTTGGCCGAGTACACTCGTCAGCTTTCCGAAGCCCAACAGGAAATCAAGCAGATGCGGGACGATGCGATCAAAACGGCCGACGAAAAGGCCAAGCAGATCGTGGAAGCCGCCCAGCAGTCGGCCTCGGCGGAGCGTGATCGTGCGATCCGCGAAATCGACGCCGCCAAGGGTGCCGCGATCAGCGAACTAGCTCAAGCTTCGGTCAACATGGCAGTCGACCTGGCGGGACAAATCACCCGCAAGGAACTGACCCCTGAAGACCATGCTAATTTGATTCAGGATTCGATCTCGAAGCTGCCTAGCAACAACTAAGCAGACCGGCGTTATCGAAACCACGTAACGACTTCACCTCCGTCAGGATATCCTTCAGCACCATGGCTGGAACATCTTCCGACAAACAGACGTTCGATCTCAGCCGGCAACGCATTGGCTCGGTCTATGCCAAGGCGTTGCTGGGGGCGGCAGATGATGCCGGCCAGACCGACGTCGTCCTGGACGAATTCGGCTCATTGATTCACGACGTGATCGACCAACGCGAAGATCTGCGTCATGTAATCGCTGGCAGTATTATGTCGGAAGAACAGCGCATCGACGTGCTGAACAAGGCCTTCGGCGACAAGATGAACCCCGTCTTGCTCACCTTCCTGAAGGTGGTCACCCAGCACGGACGGCAAGACTGCCTGCGGGAGATTTACGACGCCGCCGTGAAGCTCAACAACGAGCGTCTCGGCCTGGTCGAAGTCACCGCTACCACGGCGACCGAACTTTCTCAGGAATTGTCGGACAGCCTGACGGCCAGCTTGAAAGCGAAACTGGGGCGCGAAGTCGTTCTCAAGTCAGAAGTCGATCCGAGTGTCATCGGTGGACTGGTCCTGCATGTTGGGGACACGGTCTTTGATGGCAGCGTCGCCAACCGCCTGAAGCAACTTCGGCAAAAGGCCCTCGAAACCACGGCTCAGCAGGCGAAGGCGTCGCTCGAGCGATTCACCAATTCAACGCAGAGTTAAAGCAGTAGACGGTAAGTTCCATGAAATTCAACGCGGACGAAATCGCTTCTGTCATCAAGCAGGAAATCCAACAGTTCGACACGCAAGTCGACGTGCGAGAGGTTGGACGCGTCCTGGAAGTGGGTGACGGTATCGCTCGGGTCTATGGCCTTTCCGGCATCATGGCCGGTGAAATGGTCGAGTTCCCCAACGGCACAATCGGGCTGGCCTTCAACCTTGAAGAAAACAGCGTCGGTGTGATCATTCTGGGCAACTACCTCACCATTAAAGAAGGTGACGAAGTCAAAGCCCTCGGCACGCTGCTTTCCGTTCCGGTCGGTGACGCAGTTCTCGGCCGCGTGGTCGACCCGCTGGGTAACCCACTGGACGGCATGGGCCCGATTCAATCGAGCGAAACTCGCCCGGTCGAATTCCTCGCCCCTGGCGTGTCCGAGCGCAAGCCGGTTACCGAGCCCATGCAGACCGGCATCAAAGCCATCGACGCGATGACCCCGGTTGGACGTGGTCAGCGTGAGTTGATCATTGGCGACCGTAAGACCGGCAAGACCGCCATCGCGATCGATGCGATCCTGAATCAAAAGAACACCGGCGTAAAATGCTTCTACGTCGCCGTCGGTCAGAAAGACTCGTCGGTTGCCGGGGTGGTGGAAATCCTTCGCCGCAACGGAGCCATGGATTACACCACGGTCATCGTCGCCGGTGCGAGTGCCCCTGCCCCGCTGCAGTACGTGGCTCCTTACGCCGGTACCGCCATGGCCGAGTACTTCATGTTCAACAGCCAGCACGCGTTGATCGTGTACGACGACTTGTCGAAGCAAGCCGCCGCTTACCGCGAACTGTCGCTGCTGATGCGTCGCCCTCCGGGCCGTGAAGCTTACCCTGGTGACGTGTTCTACTGCCACAGCCGTCTGCTGGAACGTTCGGCCAAGCTGAGCGATGAACTAGGTGCCGGGTCGCTGACCTCGCTGCCGATCATCGAAACGCTCGAAGGCGAAGTTTCCGCATACATTCCGACCAACGTGATTTCGATTACCGACGGCCAGATTTATCTGCAGCCTGACTTGTTCTTCGCCGGTATTCGTCCTGCGATGAACGTTGGTATTTCGGTTTCTCGCGTGGGGGGTAACGCTCAGATCAAAGCGATGAAGAAGGTTGCCGGTGGTCTGCGTTTGGACTTGGCTGCTTTCCGCGAATTGGAAGCGTTTGCTCAGCTGGGAACCGAACTGGACGAAGCCACTCAGCGCCGTCTCGACCGCGGTTACCGCATGGTGGAACTGCTAAAGCAGGGCCAGTACAAGCCGCTGGACGTCTACGATCAAGTTCTCAGCATTTACGCGGGTACCCGCGGCCACTTGGACGAAGTGCCGACGGTGGACGTGCTACGCTGGGAAGCGGAGTACCTTGAGTTCGTCAAAGCGAAGTACTCCCAGATTCGCGAGAAGCTGGAAGAGACCAAGGACCTGACCGACGAAGTCCGCGACATGATGGAAACGGCGATCGCCGAATTCCAGAAGACCTTCGTCCCGTCGGAAACCGCCGAAGTTTAATCGCCCCCGCCGCGATCCTTTTAGCCACCAAAGAACATGGCCAATCCAAGAACCCTCGACAAACGCCGCAAGTCGGTTCGCAACATCAAGAAGATTACGCGAACGATGGAGCTTATTGCCACGGCCCGCTTCAAGCAGGCCATGGATCGAGCCTCCGCGGCTACGGCGTTCACGCAGCGGATCACGCAGTTGGTGAAGGACCTGACCGCGGCCGAACTCGAATTCCAACATCCTCTTTTAGAGAAGCGGGAATCGAAGAAGAAGGCCGTGCTGCTGGTGCTGACCTCGAACCGTGGTCTGTGCGGTGGCTACAACGGCAACATCTGCCGTGCTTCGTTCCCACGGCTGAAAGAGCTGCGGGAAGAATACGGCGAAGTCGAACTGTGGATCTCCGGCAAGAAGGGGATCTCGATCTTCCGCATCCAAAAGAAGATGACGCCCGATAAGTCTTTCTTCAACTTCGAGGACAAGCCTCGTTACGAAGAAGTGGAGGCGATCGCCGTCGACCTGCTCGATGCATTTCAGGCCCACGAAATCGATCGCCTGGACGTGGCTTACATGAAGTTCGTCTCGACTTCGCGGCAGGAACCTTCCGTCGAAACCTTGCTCCCCTTGAGCGGTTTGGAAGGTGCTTCGGAGTCGAGTGCCGCGGAAGCGAAGCCGGCGGCAGGCTCGATGTACGAATTCATTCCTTCGGCCGAAAGCATCCTGGAAGAGGTCGTCCCGACCAGCTTCAAGGTGAAACTGTTCAAGTGCTTCCTCGACGCCGCGGTGTGCGAGCAAATTGCCCGACGCGTCGCGATGAAGGCAGCAACCGAGAATGCAAACGATTTGATCAAGTTCCTGTCTCGCGAATACAACCGCGCACGTCAGAGCCGGATCACCAACGAAATCATGGAAATCATCGGCGGCGTGGAAGCTCTCGCGAGTTCGTAACATACCGCCGTTCCCACACAAACCGCAGCTGAAATGCGAACCAGGCAAGCCTGCCTTCGCGTTCAATGCGATCAGAAACCGATTCCTATCGAGAATAGAAACATGGCGACTGCGACCGAACAGAAAATCGGAAAGATCACCCAGGTCATCGGTTCGACCTTCGACGCTGAGTTCAGCGACGGCGGTCTTCCTGAGATCTACAACGCCGTGAAGGTGAACGGCGAATACAAGGGTATCACGATCAACCTGACCGGAGAGGTCCAGCAGCACCTGGGGGGCAACCGTGTTCGTTGCGTGGCCCTGGGTAGCACCGATGGTCTGATCCGCGGGCTGGATTGCGTCGACACCGGCAAGCCGATTTCGGTTCCTGTCGGCAAAGCGACGCTCGGCCGCGTGTTCAACGTCACCGGCGACGCGATCGATGGTCGTGGTCCGGTGGATGCCGAGACCTACCTCCCGATTCACCGCCCTGCCCCGGCCGTCGACGAGTTGTCGACCAGCACGGAAGTGTTTGAAACGGGTATCAAGGTGATCGACCTGCTGACCCCGTTCGTTCGTGGTGGTAAAGCGGGTCTGTTTGGTGGTGCCGGTCTGGGTAAGACGGTTATTCTCACCGAACTCATCGCTCGTATTGCTTCGGCTCACGGTGGTTTCTCCGTGTTCGCCGGCGTGGGGGAACGGACTCGTGAAGGGACCGACCTCTGGCTGGAAATGCAGGAAACAGAAATCGGTACCACGGGCCGTTACGTGATCGAACAAACCTGCATGGTGTTCGGTCAGATGAACGAGCCGCCAGGTGCCCGTCTTCGCGTGGCCATGAGTGCGTTGACGATGGCCGAGCATTTCCGCGATGCCACCGGTACCGACACGCTGCTGTTCGTCGACAACATCTTCCGCTTCTCGCAAGCGGGTTCCGAGGTGTCCGCCCTCCTGGGTCGTATGCCATCGGCCGTGGGTTACCAGCCAACGCTGGCAACCGAAATGGGTGCCTTGCAGGAACGTATCGCTTCGACCAAGAAGGGTGCTATTACCTCGGTGCAAGCCGTTTACGTTCCGGCGGACGACCCGACCGACCCTGCCCCGGCCACGGCGTTCGGTCAGCTTGACGCGTTCATCTACCTGGAACGTTCGATTTCGGAAAAGGGGATTTACCCGGCGGTCGACCCGCTGGCATCGTCCAGCCGTATTCTCGATCCGCAGTACGTCGGCGAACGCCACTATGCGATTGCCCGCCGCGTGCAGACCACGCTGCAGCGTTACCGAGAACTGCAAGACATCATCGCGATTCTCGGTATCGACGAACTTTCCGAATCGGACAAGATCATCGTCCACCGTGCTCGCCGTATCGAACGCTTCCTGTCGCAGCCGTTCCTCGTGGCTGAAAAGTTTATCGGCAAGCCGGGTGAAATCACACCCTTGGCCGATACCATCCGCAGCTTTGAAGAAATCTGTGACGGTAAGTGGGATCACCTCCCCGAATCGGCCTTCATGTACGTTGGTTCGATCGAACAGGCCGAAGAACAAGCCAAGAAGATGGCTACGGAGAAGCGTTAATCGTGCCTTCCATCCAATGCATCGTGGTCACTCCCGAGAAGACCGCACTCGAAACGACGGCTGACTTCATCGCCCTGCCGCTGGCAGACGGCGAAATGGGTATTGGCGAAAACCATGCCCCGGTCATCGGTCGTCTCGGCTACGGCGAGATGCGGATCGTCTCCGGCGGTCAAACCGAGCGTCTGTACGTTGACGGGGGTTTCGTTCAAATTGCGGACAACGTCGTTAGCATTCTGACCGGCAAGGCGATTCCGCCCGGCGACATCGACGTCGATCAGGCAGAAAAGCAGCTCGAAGAAGCATCCAAAGCGGTTGCTCCGACCGACGAACTTGCCGCCATCAAGACGCGAAACATCGAGCAGGCCCGCAACCAGATCCGCACGGCAAAGCGATTCGCCAATTAGAGCCTGTACACTCTCAATCTCTATCTGATAGCATCCATCAACGATCGCGGTGCTATCGAAAAACCTGCGATTTGGCCGCAATCGGATGCGTGGCCAGATTGTCTATCTTACCGAAACGCCACCGCTGGTAATCTGCGCGGGAAAAGGCATCTTCTTACCGAAGATTCCGTGCGACATTGATTCCCTTTCTGGTCGATCATTTCAAAGAAGTACCGGCAATGCCGCTACGTGAATGCATTGAGGGTGAAGGTAGAGTCAGAATGCGTCAAGATTCACAGCTGGGAAACTCGGAAACAAATCCGCCGGGGGAAGGCCGCCGGTCAGGTGCCTCGCTGCGGATTGCCCGCGGTCAGGTCAGTCAGCGCGAGCGTGAAATCGAAGTCCCCGTATTTACCCTGGGATCGGCCAGCGACTGTGATCTGATCCTCGGTGACCAGCAGTTCCCTGAACTTTACGCCTACATCCTCCGTACTCACGATGGATACCGCCTGCGTTGTCTAACGGCCGAACCCATCCTGACGGTCAATGCCGAGGATACGGTCGTTGCACAGCTGGAAAATGGAGACCGGATTCGCTGCGGTCCTTACGAATTCCATTTTCAGAAATCGGCCAACTCTCCGATTCAATCGTCAGAGTTGCCCCAATCGAAAACGCCAGCGATTGACATGCCGTGGGTTGCCACCGATGGCCAGGCCCAGGACGGCATCGAGACGGTCCAGCGTTTGCTTCGCGACATTCGCACGCGAGTTCATGGTGGACCATACACTGAAGCACTACGCCGGTCAGCCTGACTCGGCATAACCCCGTGAATCGGAAGAGTAGGTTTGATGCAACCGATTGCTCCTATCCTTGGAAATGAGTCGATATCGCTCATGCCCTACGAGGACGACGTGCTCGAGTCGCTGCGCCAAAGCCGAACGGCCATCGCCACGAGCGACGACCCAACCGTAGTCATCTCGGCTCGCTGCGACCTTTTGAAGGATGAACTGCGAGAGTTGTACGAGCACTTGCTGGCAACCAGCTGAGTTCTTTGCAGAACAAGTTGCCAGCGAGATGCACGCCTATTAGCATCGTAGGCGTGAACAAAGACAACGCACCACCGCCGGTCCGCTCCCCTGCTCTGCAACGCTTGAAAACGTGCCTGGGTATCGCCCTGCCGTTTCTGATTCTGGGTGGCTTCTTCTTCGGACAAGCCTTCGTTGACCAAGAGCATTTCGTCTTTCGCGACGCGGCTCACTTTTATTACCCGCTGTTTCACGAAGTGACACGCCAATGGAAGGCCGGCGAGGTCCCTCTGTGGTCTCCCTACGACGGAATTGGCATGCCCCTGGCGGCCGATGGAACCAGCAGCGTTTTTTACCCGTTCAAGGCAATATTGCTGGGTCCGTTCGATTACGACACCGGGCTGCGCATCTACTATGTTTTCCACTTTTTGCTGGCCTATGCCGGCACTTTTGTGGCCGCTCGTACCTGGAAGTGCTCGCTCTTCGGAGCATGCCTGGCGGCCAGCGCTTACACGTTTTGCGGTCCGACCCTGAGTTATACGTGCAACCTTGTCTTTCTGGTCGGCGCCGCGTGGCTGCCGTGGGTGCTTGTGGCCGGTTGGCATGTCTTTAATAAGCCGTGTCCGCGTTCGATGTCGCTGCTTGCCGTGTGCCTGGGCATGATGGTTCTCGGAGGGGATCCCCAAGCGGCATTTCATTGCATGCTATTGCTTTGCCTGGGGGCGTTGTTTTTTGCCGTACCCTCGGCAGGCCTCTCCGATTGGAAGGCTTGGGCTCGACAGAGATCCGTTCGACTGGCGGCCTTGCTTCTGGCGGCCTCGTTCGCGGGATTACTATCGGCGATACAAGTTTTGCCAACGGCGCAGTGGTCGCAGCGCAGCGATCGTCTGGCCGCGCAGACGTCGACCAATGCCTATCAATTTACGGCGCGGTGGGCCACCGGGGAGCTTACCCAGCGACACTGGGACGATATCCGGGGGATCTACCCAAAAACGGGGCATGGACGACAAAGCTTCGATTTCAGCATCAGTCCCTGGCTGCTGCCCGAAGTCTTTTGCTCGAACTTCTCCGGCAAGTTTTATCCCCAGCGACAACGCTGGGCGCAGATCCTGCCAGGAGAAGGACGCATTTGGTTCCCGGCGCTGTTCGTGGGAACCCTAACCGTCCTCTGCGCGGTCGTCGGATTCCGATGTCGCTCTCGCGGCGGAATCGATCAGTTCATGTTGGCGATGACCCTCTTTGGACTGTTGGCATGTTTCGGCTGGTACGGGCTCGGCTGGATCGTGGGGGAGGTGTCGTATTTTTTCAATGGTCCCACAACGGACGATCTCCCGGTTGGTTCTCCGTTCGGAGGACTGTACTGGTTTCTGGTCGTATTCGTTCCGAAGTATGCGGCTTTTCGGTATCCGGCGAAGTGGTACATCGTTTTCTGTTTTGGCATCTCGATTTTGGCCGGTCGGGGACTTCCTCGAGCGATTCGACTCAGCGCGACGTCGAAGCGGCGGCTCTTGATGCTTGCGATTTCGAGCTTGCTACTGGGCGCCGCGATCTACCTTAATGCAGCATGGATCAGCACGACTCTGCCAACAGAACCGCCCGATGATTTGTTCGGTCCGCTCGATGCTTTGGCTGGAATACGAGACATGGCCCAAGGCATTTTTCAAATGGCCGCCGTCATCTTGCTGACCCTCTTGATCGTTGGTTATGCTCCGAAGCAATGGAGACCGGGGCTCCTGGTGGGACTTCTCATCGTTGACATGGCCCTGGCAAACGCCTGGGTTGCTCCTACCGCACCTCAAGAGGTGTGGAAGCAAAACACGGCGGCCAACGTGTTGCCGAAATCCACTTCGGACGACCCGCTACCAGGCGTTTATCGCACTCGAAACCTTCACTTTTATCCTACCTCGTTCGACCTGAAAGGTTCTGACGACCGGCAACGGGAAGGATTAGCGATCGATCGCGAGAATCTTTATCCTCGCTACCAACTCATTCAGAATGTACGTCTGGCACCGTCCATCACGAGTATTTTCCCCACCGACTACCAACTGGTGATCAGCGAAGCGTACAGCCCGCAGAACCGACCCCTCGTTTTAAATCTGCTGGGTACTCGGAAGATCTGGGATTACGGCCCCGACAAGGTTCGCGTCAGCACCAACAACCCAGATGCCTGGCCGGCCGCATGGTGGCGGCCCAATGCGACATGGATCGAAGCCCCCGACAATACCATACCGTCGCAAGCCAGCGCGACGGAGCAGATCCTGGAAGAGCTCCGGCGGAACTCATCAAGTCCCGGCGGCGTCCTCGAAGGAAACCCCGGCGAGCATGCCAACGATGCGCAGACTGCGGAAGATATACGCTCGGTTGAGGTCCTATGCCAACGCCCAAGAGCAGGCAGCATCCAGATCGAGTTGAAAGACGCCCAGCCCGGCTGGCTCTTTATCCGAGAGTACTTCGACGACGGCTGGACGTGCCAAGTCACTCAAGCGGATGGGATAGTCAGACCTGCGATTCCCATCTACCGGGCCAACCGCATCATGATGGCCGTCCCGGTGGAAGCAGGCGACACGAAGGTCACGCTAACCTATTGGCCTCGGTCGTTTGTGATCGGCGCGGTCGTGTCCGGCCTAAGCTGGCTGGCACTGATCGTCTTGTTCGCAGCCAAAGGCGTTTGGGCTGCGTTCGGGCGTCGCTAGATCTGGAAGTTGAGTTCCGGTTGCAGTTCTTCGACTGCTTCGGAACGAAGTCGCAACCGCGGCTTTTCCAAAAGGACCGTCGTGTTCGGGTCGACGCTCCGTGTGAGCCATACGCTCGAACCCACCACGCTGTGGTTCCCCACGACTGTTCGACCGCCCAGAACGGTCGCGTTGGCGTAGATCACCACGTGATCTTCAATCGTGGGGTGGCGTTTCATGCCGCGGACGATGTTTCCTTCGTTATCGGTATCAAACGAAAGAGCACCCAGCGTAACACCTTGGTAAAGCTTGACGTGCTTGCCAATCTCGCAAGTCTGGCCAATCACCACGCCGGTGCCATGATCGATGAAGAAGTAACTTCCGATTGTTGCTCCGGGGTGGATATCGATGCCGGTCTGCTTGTGAGCCCACTCGGTCATCATGCGCGGGATGAACGGCACACCCAACTTGTATAGCGTGTTGGCGACGCGGTAAACGGTGATCGCTTCCAGACCTGGGTAGCAGAAGATCACTTCGTCCAGGTTGGTGCAGGCCGGGTCGCCGTCGTAGGCCGCTTGCACGTCAGTCGCCAGGATGTCCCGCAAGTCGGGAATCCGATTGAGAAACTCGATGGCCATTGCCTGACCTTTGGCTTCGTAGTCGGTCTCTTCCATTGGATTGCAGGTATCCGGCTTGCCATTGACGCGTTCGTCGTGCCGCAGAGCCCGGGCAATCTGATTGGTTAATTTATCGTGCAGGCCATCGATCAGGTCGCCCACGTGATAGGTGATGTTCCCCATGTGCAGCCCTTCGCGGCGCTGGTAGCCGGGGTATAGGATCTCCTTCATGTCTTCCATGATCGAGATCACCACTTCGTAATTCGGCAGTGGGCAGTGACCGAGATGGTTGATTTTGCCAATCTGCTTGTAGGTGCTGACGATGCGATCGGTCAGCGTCGGAAGATCTTCTTTCAGGCGTGCATCGGAGGCCATGGCGAATATCCTTCTATATTGAACCGAGGGAGAGAGATGTTACGGACATGAACAGGTCTGTTGCGGCAGCAGGTGTTGGGGTTAGCAACAACAGAGGCAGGTTCGGCAGTAACAGGTTGCCAGCAGATGCATGGTTCGGTTCAAGTTTGCCGGTTGCATGGACTTTTCCACAGGGTTAATGGCTTTTGGATGCCCGGCCTGACAATAAGGTCACCAATGTTTTCGACGTGATCGGCAGTTAAATTGACCCTTATGGGAACAATCAACAAAAACGCCCTCGCTTTCGTATTTTCGCAAACTTGAAAGCGAGGGCAAGCACACGGACGGATCTGCCGCGGGAAATTCCGGGTCAGCTTTCGTCGTCCTCGACGATATGCTGGTGATGCTTCTCCTGCAGATGGGACGGCATCGGAGCATAGTGCGAGAAGCTCATGCTGTAGCTCCCCTGCCCTCCAGTCAGACTGGAGAGGGACCGTGCGTACGACGAAGTCTCGGCCAAGGGGACGACACAGACTACCGTTTGCATGTTCGCTCCGGCTTCCTGGGTTCCCGAGATCTGCCCTCGCCGCGTCGCCATGTCGCTATACACGTCCCCGACACAATCGATCGGAACGGTGATATGCATATCGACCATCGGTTCCAGCAGCTGCGGTCCGGCCTGCTTGCAAACTTCGCGTAGGGCCGCCGAAGCGGCGATCCGGAATGCGGTTTCCGAGCTATCGACCGGGTGATGCTTTCCGTAGTGCACCTCGACGCACAGGTCTTGCAGCGGATAGCCTGCCAGAACCCCTTTGTGCACGCGATCCAAGAGACCTTTCTCGACCGCCGGCATGAAGTTGCCTGGAATCGAGGCCCCCACGATCGAATCGACCCACAGGAAGTTCATCCCTTCGAAGTAATGGACATGCTTCATGCTGGGGAAGTTGTCCTTCGTGGCGAACTCGGTGATATCGGTTCCTTGAGGAAGGGGCTGAACGCGAATGTGCACCTCGCCGAACTGCCCACGCCCGCCTGACTGTTTCTTGTGGCGGTAGGAACCATGGGCCGGATAGGTGATCGATTCGCGGAAGGGAATCCGCGGTTCGTACGTTTCAATCTCCAAGTGATCGCGACGAGCCAGCTTCTCTTGGATCAACGACAGGTGAAGTTCGCTCATGCCGCGCAGCACCAACTCGTGCGTTTCCTGATCGTGCTCGATTTGGATCGTGGGATCCTCTTCGACCAGCTTATGCAGGGCCGCACTCAGCTTCGCTTCGTCGTTGCGACTCTTGGGACGAATCGCCACGCCCACCATCGGCTGCGGGAACTCAATGTTGGGAAGCTCCAACTCACCTTCGTTGGTGCCGGTATGCAGCTGATCCATCTTCGCCACGGCAACGATGTCGCCGGGGCCGGCCTGGTCGATCGGTTCCAGATGGTTGGCCTGCACGTCCAATAGTTGTCCAATCCGCAGCCCCTTGCGGCCATTGCTGCCTGGTAGGGTCATATCTTTGCGAAGCGTTCCGTTGTACACGCGGATGTAGCTTAGCTTCTGGACGAAAGGATCGATCCGCGTCTGGAATACCTGGGCCGCCAGTGGGCCATTGGGATCGCCTGAGAGTTCGATCTCGGATCCATCGCCACTTTTCGCTTTCCGATGCACCATCGAAGGAGGAAGGGAGCACAGCGCCATCGCGTCCATCAGTTCCGAAATGCCAACGGCCTTCTTGATGCTGCAGCAAACGACGGGAATCAGCGTTCCGTTGGCAACCGCTTTCGGAATGAGGGCTTTCAAATCTTCGTTGGTGGGCACGTCCCCTTCGAAGTAACGTTCCATCCACGTTTCATCCACCTCGATCGCCGCTTCGACGAGCGACTCTTTGTAGATGGCCGGATCGATCGGGGCGTTGGAGGTGTCAGCCTTCTCATCGAGAATATCGATGACGCCGACGATGGCGCCGTTTTCCAGCCGAGGAAAACTGATCGGCACGCACGCCTGGCCGAACGTTTCGCGGATCGACTGCATCAGGGCCGGAAAATCAAGGTGCTCGGTATCGATCTTGTTGACGACGATCATCCGGCCGATGCCGGCCTTTTCCGCTTCTTGAAAGACGCGCCGCGTGTTGACCGCGATGCCCGCGTGCGCGTCGATCACGATCATCGCGGTGTCGGCTCCGCGCATGGCCGAGATCGTATGACCAATGAAATCGGGGTAGCCGGGAGCATCGATTACGTTGAAGCGAAGTCCCTGATGTTGAAAGTGGGCGAGAGTCGCCTCAATGGAAAGATGGTGAGCCTTTTCCTCCGGCTCGAAATCGCAGACACTCGTTCCGTCGTCCACACTGTGCGTTCCGTCCACCGCGTGCGTTATCTCGAGGAGGCGGTCGATCAGGCTCGTCTTCCCAGTCGAACCATGACCGCATAAGACAATATCGCGGACGGTCTCTGTTGCACAACTTGCCATAACTAAACTCCTTTCGTGCTTTTGGGAATAGACACGAGAAAAGGGCTTTCCCACATGGGGAGTACCACGGGGAACCTCTTCTCCGTGGGGTGATTTGTTGATGGCGACTTAGGTGTTACTCGTCGTTGTGTGCTGCTTCCGGTTGTGGATCGTGTTGCTCAGTTGTTGAATCGGGTTGGTTCTCCAATGAATCGATAGGCCCCGGTCGATGAACGAACGGTTCCTTGGCACTCACTTCTTCGGTTTGAATCAGGAAAAGGTGAACCTGACCGTTACCCATCGGAGCGGCGAATATTAGCTTGGATGTCGGGAACTTGCCTTCGTAAGCAAGGGTTCCGCTGACCTCATCGAAACGTCCATTGCTAACGTCTTCGACGTTGGCTACACGTGGCTGGCGATGCGAGGTCTGAGCTTCGACTCGAAACATCAACCGCCCCCCTGCCTTTCGGACGCCCCAGAATCCAGCGAACTCGCCGCTCTTGTAGTCTGGGAAGGGACTGGTAGCAGAGTTGATCGTCGTAGGACGAATGTACGTGTAGCTATCGGCAAGACGAGGCCAATAGGCGACCGTCAGTTGCTTCTCGTAGAGAGGTGGCTCAATCTGACGTCGCTGCCGCGTGAGTTCGGCAATCGCATCCTCTTGATCAAATGCCCAGCGATACGGAGAACCGTCGATGGCATGGAAGTCAAGCTTCAGTCCATCCACATCCTCGGCCGAAAGCGTGGTGACCTGATAGCTCAACAGGCACCTGGCCGAGCGGAAATAAGAGAGATAACCAAACACGCCGGCAAACAGGGCGACGATCACCATCATCGCCCCCAAGCTGAAACGAAGTCCCCATGATTTGCCCGAGTTGGGGACGACCGATTCAGAAGTCAAATCACGCTCGGGCATGGAACTTACTGGTTACCTCACACCGCCAGCGGCCTCGACCGCCGCGCGAACAGTTATACGGCCTTCGTATAAGGAACGACCCACGATCGCGCCATCAAGTCCGGCTGCGGTCAGGTTCTTCACGTCTTCGACCGAGGTGACGCCTCCGGACGCGACGACCGGCAGCTTGACGGCTTGTTTCATGGCCTGCATCGCCTGGACGTTGGGACCGGCCAGCATGCCGTCGGTGGCGATGTCGGTGTAGATGATGGCCGCGACCGGCAGATGTTCGTACGTTTTGGCCAGATCGATCGCCGAGGTGGTGCTCACCTCCAGCCAGCCGTCGGTGGCGACCATGCCTTCTTTGGCATCGATTCCGACAACCAGCTTTTCCGGGAATTTCTCGCACATGGCGGCAAACCAATCGGGCTCACGCAGGGCCTTGGTGCCGATCACCAGGCGGGTCAGTCCGAGATCGAGAAGTTCCTGGATGGTCTTCTCATCGCGAATTCCGCCCCCCACTTCACATGGGATATCGACGGCAGCAACGATCGCAGAGATCGCGTCGCGGTTTTTCAGACTTCCGTCCTTGGCCCCATCCAAGTCGACCAGATGGAGGCAATCGGCTCCTTCATCGACCCATCGTTTCGCCATTTCAGCCGGGTCGTCCCCGTAGACCGTTTCGCGGTTATAGTCTCCTTGTTGGAGTCGCACGCATTTGCCACCGAGAAGATCAATGGCCGGCCAAATTTGCATCGTGGGTCCCTTTCTCCGCCGAACGGCCGAACCCTTCGGCGTCCTGGCAATATCTCACAACGGTTAAGAATCAGCAAGGAAAATCTTGCCACTAGATCAAGTTAATGCGGGGGATATCTACGCCAACTGGGCAAAGTTGTGCAGTACGGAAAGGCCTGCCTGCTGGCTCTTTTCCGGATGGAACTGCGTGGCGTAGAGGTTGTCTTTCCAGACGGCAGCGCAAAAAGGGCCGCCATAATCGGCCGTAATCGCCACCAGATCGTCCTTTTCTGGAACGACATAGTAAGAGTGAACGAAGTAGAAATTCGTCCCCTCGTCGATCCCTTCAAAAATGGGCGGTCGGTGCACGAAGTGAGCCTGATTCCAGCCCATATGGGGGACTTTATAGCCATGGGGCAGTTCGAACTTCACGACCTTGCCCGGCAGAATCCCCAGGCCCTCGTGTTCGCCCCCTTCGTAGCTGACGTCGAACAGCATCTGCAGGCCCAGGCAAATCCCGAGAAACGGGGTGCCGGCGGCTATCTGATCGCGGATCGGCCCTTCCAGATCGCGGCGGCGGATCTCGTCGACCGCGTCGCCACACGCCCCCACGCCAGGCAGAACAAGCTTGGTCGCCGCAGCGATCTCCTGCGGATCGCTGGTGATATGCGCGGCATGCCCTGTCTTTTCAAAGGCTTTTTGGACACTCCGCAGGTTACCCATCTGGTAGTCGACGATCGTGATCATCAGGCGAGCAAGTTCACTATTCGAGGCAAATCAACGACACATACGCAGCGGGAAAAGCATCCCCACGGCGGACACAACCTAAGGACAAAAGTTCGCCCAGGGGCCCTATTGTAGTTCGTTTTTGCCTGACTGGTTAGGCGGCAGAAGAGGTTCCCCAGAGGAAACCTAGTTGTCTGACTGGGGATAGATCACCAGGTCGACGCGACGATTCTTATGTTGGCCTGCCGGAGTCGCGTTGGAGACGACTGGATGGTTCGCTCCGTGCCCCACGACGACCAGTCGCGAGGGATCCATGCGGTAGCGCGAGGTCAGCTGATCGAAGACCGTTTGGGCCATGCTGGCCGAAAGCTGATGATTGGACGTGTACGGGGCCATCACCGGCTGATTGTCGGTATGCCCTTCGATGCCAATCTTGTTCTGAGGGAAGTCCCGCTGCAGCGTGCTGGTCAGCTGCGAGAGGATGTTGTCCGAGTTGGGAATGAGCGAGTTGGTCCCTGGCTGGAACAACGCATCGGCTGGGATTTCAATGCGAATCACGTCCCCATCTTGCCGGGCAGTGACCCCCGGGATTTGAATCTTATTGAGTTCCGAAGTGAGGCTGTTGTTCGGCCGAATCACCGCACCGCCGCGATACTGGGTCGAGGCCATCATGGTCTGAACTTTTTGCTGCTGCTCTTTGGCCAGTTCCTGCGACTGCGCCAGTTGGCTGGTCGTGTCATTCAATTGGCGGCGAACGAGCGAGAGTTCATCCTGCAAGATCTTTTGCTGCTGCTGAGCTTGAGCCAGCTGCGAGTGCAGGTCCTGGTTGGAAGCATCCAGGCCGGAAGCACGGCGTTCGAACTCGGCGATCTGAGCCTGGGTTTGCTGCTGCGCAAGGACTTGCTGCTGCCGCCAGGCTGCATTTTGATTGCAGCCCAAGCCAGCAAGTGCTAGCGAGACCATGGTGAAACAGCAAAAACGAAACATGGCAGGCCGTGTCGACTAAGGGCCGGGAAAACTTGAGGCAAAATCAGGAATTGCGGCGGATATTAACAACCCACCTTATCGTCGACAAGGTCGATTTCAGGCTCGGCATCCGCGAAACCCGTGGCCAGATCAAGAGATTCGATCGCGCGGCGGAAGTTGTCCAGCGGCTTGTCCGGCTGCGGCAGCCATGCATGCTGGGGATACTCGCCATAGAAGCGTTTGATGAAGTGCCGGCCTGAAAGGTGCTCGCAGTGGGGTTCCCACCCCAGGCGGTGCATCAACCGCGCGCTGATCTTCTCGTTGGAAAGCTCGCACACGCTGGCATTCGCCCCGCGTACTTCCGCCACCCAGTCCAGAACTTCCACGCTCCGGCGCAGCGTCTTCCAGGTCGTCTGCCGGGTCGACTCAATATAAGCCAGCGCGAGAAAGCCCGGCGAACTGATCGGGAAGTTGTAATACAACCGAACGTGATCCCCACCTCGGCAATGCTTCCAGCGGCCGAGCGTTTCGATCTCCAAACGGGAAATCAGCTTCGGCCACGGACGTAGCGTTAGCGAGTGGAACGTGCCCGACTCCACTCGGATAACGCCATAGCGCCGCCGACGTACAAGGTCGGCGGCATCGTTCAGGTTGCGGGTCGTTTCTGGCCAAAGCATGGGTGAGGTCCTCGAAGCAAGGATAGCTCACCGTTTAGGGTCCGCTTGTAGCGATTATGCCGCAAGAGCGTTTCCAAGTTAGCTGTAGCGGCCTGGGCGTCGGCGAGGCAAGCTGGACAAGGCGACCGAAGCAGGCGAATCCTCTAGATTCGTCGATGCAGGTCAACGAAGTCCCGCGCAGCCGCAGCCAGCCAAGGACGCTACAGATGAATTGGAACCGCTCTTAAGCTTCGTCCGGATAGATGAACGTGAACTTGATCCAGACCCAAGCCATCAGCATGCCACCCAGCACCACCGGCAGTGCCAAAAACAGCGCCGGCAGCCATGGCCCCAGTTGCAAGAGGGGTCCGTACTGCTGCCACAGCCGGCCCCAGAAGATCATCGCGATCAACGTTCCGATGCACAGATACGGTCCGTAGGCCAGGTACGCGTCGCCGGTCAACAGGTAATTCACCACCGCAAACACGCACGCAATGAACGGTGCCAGAAAGAAGATCACCATCACCGGTTGCCAGCCGATGTAGGCCCCGATCATGCACATGAGCGTGACGTCGCCGAAACCCATCGCTTCCTGTCCCATCGCCAGGCTCGCAAAGAAGCGGACCAGCCAGATCAACAGCCCAGCGAAGGCCATTCCCAGCAGCGCCGAGAAGACCGCCTGCCAGACGGCCTCGCCGCCCCAGAGCCATGCGGCGGAGACGAAAGCGATCAACAGCACCAGCATCCCCAGGTAAAACCAGTTCAGTGAGTAGCGGATGAAGCTGGCGACCAGGTAACGAAAGAACTTGGTGATTCCTCCACGAAACCAGATCAGCTTCGGGCAAAGAGCAAACCACCAGCCGACCGCCAGCACCAAACCAACCGCCAAGGCGGAACTTCCATTCCAGGCATCGGGCCACTTGCTTAGCGCGGCCGCATGCAGCGGGATCGCATCCAACTGCGAGCCCGGCTGCGAAAGTCCAAAAAACGGAGGACCATCCGGCATCGGCAGTCCCACGAAAGGAAGCAGCCAACAGAAGACCATTGCCACCAGAAAGCCCGGCAGGGTGACGTAGTCGGGGATCGTGCGCGAATCGAAGTCGACGAACGTGGCGATCACCATGAACGAGATCAACACGATGTGCTGCAGATATATCGCGTGCAGTGCCGCGTCACTCAATGGAACATTGACCGTGACCGGCACCAGTTCGCCGGAGGTCACCCAGTGGTAATACCAGGCAAAGAAAAACCCACAGCCCAGTTCAATCAATAGCGGCTGCACCCAGTGCGCGGTTTTGTGGACCTTGCTTTCCCGCGCCAGGCCAAGCCAACCGAAGATCGGAACTTTATCGAACAGGATGCGCGGCGGAGCGTCGGGATGAGGTTTGCTCCACGGATCGTAATTCTTGGGGACCCATGTCCAGCGATAGATGGCCCGGTTCAGTTGCCCGGCCACGATCGCCCCGATGACGAACAGCCCCACGAGTCGCACGTTCAGCGGTAGTCCAACCCACAGGGCGACGAGATTCTCCCACCAAGCCACGTTACTGTTCTTTCTTCACTAAAGACGACGGGAGTTGATCCAGGATCGTTTGCGTCACCTCTTGCGGCGACTTGCCTTCGGTATCGACTGTTAGGTTGGCGCTTTGCCGGTAGAGAGGTATCCGCCTGGCCAGTACTTCTTCGATTTCTTCCAAAGTCGATTTGCCGGTCAAGCTGGGACGGCGGGCCTGGGTCGATGCGTCTCCCGATAGTCGCCGGGCGATCTCTTCCGGCGAAGCCGTCAGCCAAACGGTAAAGCAGCAATCGGCAATCCGCTGGCGGTTCTCTTCCCGCAAGATCACGCCGCCCCCCAGGGACAAGACATAGTGCGACCCCTGAGTCAGTTCGATCAACGCTTGCGACTCAAGATCGCGAAAGCCTGGCTCGCCGACTTCGGCGAAGATGTCGGCGATCGATTTGCCGGCTTGCTTTTCCACATGAATATCGGCATCGACCAGCGGCCACTTCAGCTGCCCGGCGAGCAGCCTGGCAACGTGCGACTTGCCGGTTCCACGATATCCGATGAGTGCCAGATTCATGTCGCTGCGACCAGTTAACCTGTTCGGACCGCACCGGTCAGCCGCTTGAGCGTGCTTCGCATCAGCTCGCGCGAAGTCTCGACGCCGGTAAAGTGCTTGAACTGAAGCGCTGCCTGGCGAACGAACATTTCGACCCCGGTCACCACCCGGGCACCCACGGCCCTGGCTTCTTTGATCAGCAGCGTTTGCTCCGGATTGTAGACCGTGTCGAAGACGATCATGCTCGGCTTGATCCAACGCTTCTCGAAAGGCGTTTCATTGACGTTGGGGTGCATGCCGACCGGCGTGCCGTTGATGAGCACGTCAGGCTGAACCGATCCGCGGTCTTCCCAGTGAATGTGACGACACTTGAAATGCGCGGCCAGTTCTTCGGCGTTCTCGAGCGTGCGGCTGGAAATGACCACCGTGGCTTTCCGCTGAATCAACGACCAGACAATCGCGCGAGACACGCCGCCACTGCCCAGCACCAGCACCTTGACCCCTTCGAGCGAACCGCCTTGCTGCTCGGGCAAAAGCATCGTGTCCAGGCTTTCCATCGCCGAGTCGCAATCGGTGTTGAAGCCTGAGGGACCACCCTCCTCGAAAACGATCGTGTTGGTCGCCCCGACGCCCTTGACCGCTTCATCAGGCCGCCGGACAAAGTTGACCGCGGCTTCCTTGTGAGGAATCGTGATGCTCAAGCCTTTGACGCCCAGTTGGGGGCAAACCTCGGTGAAGAAGACACCCAGGTGTTCGCGCGGCACGCGGAAGGGAAGATAGCGGCGATTCATTCCCTGCTCGCTGAAGGCCGCATTGTGCAGGTGAGGGCTCAGACTGTGTCCGATCGGATCGGCCACCACGCCATAAAGTTCGGTGTCGTCGGTGATCTCTTCGTATCGGTAGAGATCGACCATCTGCCGGAAACCGATCTGCCCGGGTGCCAGCGTTCGCTCGTTGGAACTGGTCGCATAGGTAAACGGACAACCGAAACGTCCCCCGAGAATGCGCGACGGCATTCCCATGTCTCCCATGCAGAGACCAATCGTGGGGATCTCGCTTCGGCGGGCCAACTCCAGGATGCGGACGTTGTCTTGCGGCGAGTTCGCCATGGTGGCGATCTTGATGATGTCGGGATCGAGCTGCTGCATTCGCCGGTGCAGGCCTTCCAGGTCGGCTGGCGTTTCGCGGAAGTTGTGGTAACTGATGATCCGCTTCGTCTTGCCGTAACGAGGAATCGAGGCCGCAATGTCCTCTTCCAGGTCCACGTAGTCGACCTGCTCGGCGATCGCCGTGCGGAGGACCATTTGGCGTTCTTGTTCGTCGCCGGCATAGCGACCGCCGTCACGCTCGCGGCGATAGGTGATCACCACCGGGCTGGGGCGATTGTCGAGCAGGCGTTTGAGTTTGATCGTCCCGTTGATGTAATCGAGACGCAACTCGCACAACTGAGCCCCCTGTTCGACCAGGTGCTTGTGCTCGGCAACGATATGTTTATGTCGGCCGCGGCCGATACTGACGCAGATCATGAAATCATCTCGAAGCCGGAAGACCTCGAAGGGGGACGACGGGGATAGGCATGACGGGGGCACGATGCCCTAGCCAGGGTAAACTCACTATTTTACGTGCGTTGGAATCTCCGGTCGAGTTCCTCTTTTGTAAAGACTAATGCCGTGGGGCGGCCATGCGGGCAGTGGTGGGCGTCCTGGCAAAGATGCCGCAATTCGAGCAAAGCGTCGATTTCCTCGCTGGAGAGTCGATCTCCGGCCTTGATGGCCGCCTTGCACGACATCATGTGCAGCAGTTCGTCCAAAAGATCTCTTTTTTCGAGATTCTTCCCTTCGGTCAGCAGTTGATCGACCACTTCCCGCACGATTTCCGCCGGCTTACGACGTCCGAGGATGGCCGGATAGCTGCGAATCAGGATCGTGTCGCCGCCGAACGCCTCGACTTCGATCCCCACCTGATGCAGCGTTTCGGTGGCGGCGTCGACCGCGGCAAATTCCTGGGCCGAGAGATTCAACGTCTCCGGCACTAACAGCCGCTGCACCTCCAGCCGCCGCGCAAGAGCCTTTTCGCGAAGCTCTTCGTAGAGAATGCGTTCGTGCAGGGCATGCTGATCGATCACCGCCATTCCTTCATCGGTCTCGGCAATCAGATAGCGATTGTGCAATTGAATGGCCCGTTGTTGTGAACCGACGCCACCTCCTTGCGTGGGCATGGGAGTAGGCTCGATTGGTTCTTCTGCGATATCTTCCCGGTCGCGAAGATGAGCCGGCGTGACCCCGCTGGGAATCGGCGGCAACGGCAAGCTGCCTGCCCCGACGGTCGACCGATCGATCGGATTGAGCTGTAGCGGCGTGCGATTGGGGGAACGGAAGTCGAGATCGAAGTCGGTCTGGCGACGATCGCCGGAGCCGTGGGAAGGAGCATCCGTGTCGACGGCTCCCTTAGCCCAGGCGACCAGTTCTTCGCGCAGGGCTTCGGCGGATTGCGTATCGCCGTGAACCGTGCTCGACTCTTCGCCTGGGGGACGATAAGTCGCGTCCAGATCCGAGCTGAGAAACTTCGTCCGCAATGTTCCCAGCAGTTGGCTGTAGATTCGCCCGCTGTCTTGAAAACGCACCTCCAGCTTGGTCGGATGGACGTTCACGTCCACCATCTCCGGCGGCATCGACATCCGCAGGAACGAAATCGGATAACGACCATGCAGCAGCAGTCCCCGGTACGCTTCCCCCAGCGCATGCTGCAGGGCACGGTCCTTGATGAAGCGTCCGTTCAAAAACAGATACTGCATCCGGTTGTTGCTGCGGCTGAAGCGAGGGTTGCCAACATAGCCGCTCAGCGTGACCTGATCGTTTTCGCTTTCGACTTCGATCAACTGGTCGGCGATCTCCGCGCCAAAGAAGATGCGAATCCGCTCGCGAAGGTCATGGCACGGCGGCAAGTCGTGCACCAGCCGCGTGCCATGCTTGAGCGTGAAGTGAACCTGCGGGTAGGCTAGCGCCATCCGGGTGAACGCTTCGCTGATGTGGCCGAATTCGGTCTGGGTCGTCTTCAGGAACTTCTTGCGAACCGGCGTGTTGTAGAACAGGTTGCGGATCTCGATGATCGTCCCCGGCGGGCAGCCGCACGGCTGGGCTTCCTGGACGTTGCCCCCATGCACGAGCATTTCGCTGCCGCAATCGGCATCGCGAGTACGGCTACGCAGCAGGAATTGACTCACCTCCGAGATCGACGCGAGCGCCTCCCCGCGAAAGCCGAGCGTACGGACGTGAAACAGATCTTCGGCGCTTCCGATCTTGCTGGTTGCGTGCGAAGCGATGGTGAGCGGCATGTCTTCGGGTGCGATGCCGCAGCCATCGTCGGCAATGCGAATCAGTTCGGCTCCGCCGTGCTCGATGGTAACGTCAATCCGCGTGGCCCCGGCGTCGAGCGAGTTCTCCATCAACTCTTTGACGGCGCTCGCTGGGCGCTCGATCACTTCGCCGGCCGCGATCTTGTTGACGACACTTGCAGAAAGTTGTTGAATCTTCGGCATCCGCTGCCAACTCCCTTCGATTCGGCCAGACGAGATCAGTCGCCGCGTAATCCGTATTCTTTGATTTTGCGATAGAGGGTCCGCTCACCAATTCCCAGCATCTTGGCCGCTTCTTCGCGATTGCCGCTGGTCGCTTTCAGCGTTTCGCCAATCAACCACTTCTCGACGTCGCTGATCGACTGGCCAACCATGTTGGGCATTTCGCCATTGGTGGAAACGGCCGGCTTGGGATCGATCGGTGGAACCAGGTCGTCCCCTTCCTGAATCAACTCCGGCGGCAAGTCATCCAGGCCGATCGTTCCATCCAGATCGAGCACGACCATGCTCTCGGCGAAATTCCGCAGCTGCCGAACGTTGCCAGGCCAGTCGTAATCCAAACAGCGCTGAAACACCGTTCGGTCGATCCCCCGCACCTTCTTGTCGTGCTTCTTGGAAAAGACTTTCAGGAAGTGATCGAACAGCGGCAGGATGTCGTCGGGGCGATCCCGTAGCGGCGGAAGCTGAACCGTCACGATCCGCAGGCGATGGTACAGGTCCGAGCGGAACGTCCCGGCCGCGATGGCCGTTTCCAGGTCGGCGTTGGTCGCCGAGAGCAGCCGCACGTTGATGCGGATCGGCTTGTTCTCGCCGACGCGGGTAATCTCGCCTGATTCCAGTACCCGCAATAGCTTCACCTGGGTGGCCATCGGCATGTCGCCGATTTCGTCCAGAAACAACGTGCCGCCATTGGCATACTCCAGGCGGCCGATACGTTCGCTGGCCGCGTCGGTGTACGCCCCTTTGGCGTGACCGAACAGTTCGCTTTCCAGCAGGTGCTCGCTCAGCTCGGCGCAGTTCAGCGGCACGAACGGCTTCTTCTTGCGGGGGCTGTTCTGATGGATGGCCTGGGCGACGACTTCCTTCCCGGTGCCGGTCTCGCCGAGGATCAACACGCTGGCGTCGGTCGGGGCGATGCGCTGCAATCGCTGCACGACCTGCCGCATTTTGTTGCTGGAATAGATGAGCCCTTCGAAGCCGAACTTCTCGTCCAGCCGCCGCATCAATTCCGAGTTCTGCCGTTTAAGCTGAATCGTCTGAGCCGCCTTGAGCGCGGCGGCACGAAGCTTATCCGGCGTGAGGGGCTTCTCCAGGAAGTTGAGCGCCTCGTTCTGCATCGCTTCGACGGCGGTCGAAACGGTCGCGTGCCCGGTGACGACGATCACCTCGCAGTTGGGGCGGTTCTCTTTGGTGAGTTGCAAGATGCCCATACCGTCGATGTCGTTCATGACCAGGTCGGTCACGACGATCTCGAAAGGCTCGGCCAGGATCTTCTCGGCCCCCTCCGGCCCGCTGGTGGCCACGGTGCAGACAAACCCGATCCGTTCCAGGCTCTCGGCCATGGTCATGGCGTGGGCCTTGTCATTGTCGACGACTAGTACCCGGAACTGGTCCGGCTGGACATCGAGCGTATCGGATTGTGGCTGGGTTTGGGCGTCTTGCGTCATGCCATCATCGTACCGAAGAAGTGCCAATTCCTCTAGAACCGTTCTCTGGTTGAGGGTCTTGGAAAAGAGGGTTAGCCACAGAGCACACCGAGATCACCGAGGGGAGGAAAGAATTTTTAACCACGGATGACACGGACAAACACGGATACGAAGAGGAAAGAGGTGCTACTTCTGCCTCGTCCAAGAGTGGCACGCTTTCAACTGGTGCTTCCCATCCGTGGTTGCTCTTTCTTTTCCTCGGTGACCTCTGTGTCCTCTGTGGCTTATTTCTTCTGCCACGTCATCAGCCGTCCGATTCAGCTGACTCCTCTTCAGACGAATTTGACTTCTTGCTGCCAATTCGCTTAGGCAGGGGAAATTCGAGCGTAAACTGCGTTCCGCGACCCAGTTCGCTTTGCACGTCTATGATCGCATGGTGGGCTTCGATAATCTTCTTGGCCAGCGGCAATCCGAGACCCGAGCCCCCCTCCTTGGTCGAATAGAACGGATCGAACATCCGCAAGGCCGTCGTATCGCTCATCCCGCAGCCGGTATCGACCAGCCGCAACAGCACCCCACTGCGAAACTCACGGGTTTGCACCATCAGCGAACCTCCGTCCGGCATGGCCTGAATCGCGTTGACCACCAGGTTCAAGAGGGCCGAATAGAGAAGCTCGGAATCGAGGTCGATGCTGGGAAGCTCAGAATCGAGGTAGCGAATGATCTCGACCCCTTGCCGCTGGGCCTGGGGTTCGACGAAGTTGAGTACCCGCTCGATCTGCTCGTTCAGGCTGCCCGGCAGTAAGTTCAAATCCCGGATCCGGGCAAACCGCAGAAAGTCATTCAGCAGCCCTTGCAGCCGCTCGCATTGCTCCTGCACCGTCTCGATCTTCTGCTTGGCCCGCCGCTGCTGAGGCGTCTGCGGATCGTCGAGATCCTCGGCCAGCAGTTCCATATTCATCCGAATGACCGACAACGGCGTCTTGATCTCGTGCGCCAGCGACCCGGCCAGGCGGGCGATCTCGTTGTACTGGTCGACCAGGTACTGATCGCGCGATTTTTCGCGCGAGTCATGCGATGAGGAATGATGATCCATGGTTGTTCTCACGAAAACGCCCGGAGCACTTCCGTACTCCGGGCGATCAATTATCCGTTGAACTTAGAACTGTCGCTCGAAGCTCTTAGTCTTCACGACGAGGACGTCGGCGTCCGCGATCACCACCGCGGTCGCCGCCGCGGCCTCCGCGATCACCGCCACGGTCGCCACGGTCACGGCGATCGCCGCCGCGGCCGCCACGGTCACCGCCGCGCGAACCGGCCGTTTCCAGCTCTTCGTCACCTTCGCCGGCCGGGGCATCGCCGCCGGGCAAGGTGGCCTTGTGGCTCAGCTTGACGCGGTCGTGTTCGTCGACCAGCAGGACCTTCACGGCCAGGATGTCGCCGACCTTGACCACCGAGTTGACGTCCGAAACGTATTCGGTCGACAGTTCGCTGATGTGGCACAAGCCGTCGCGGCCTGGCAGGATTTCGACGAACGCACCGAAGTCCTTCACGCTCGTGACGCGGCCTTCGTAGATCTTGCCGACTTCGACTTCGCCGGTGATGGCCTGGACGCGAACCATGGCGGCTTCGGCCCATTCCAGGTTGCCGCTGGCAACAATCACGGTGCCGTCGTCTTCGACGTCGATCGTCGCGCCGGTTTCTTCCTGGATGGCGCGAATCGTCTTGCCGCCAGGACCGATCAACAAGCCGATCTTTTCTGGGTTGATCTTGGTACGCATCATGCGCGGAGCCCACTTCGACGTATCGTCCTTCGGCTGGCTGATGGTGGTCAGCATCTTGCGAAGGATCTCGATACGGGCTTCGCGAGCCTGAACGAGCGTCTTGCGGATGATGTCTTCGTTGATCCCCTTGATCTTGAGGTCCAACTGGATGCCGGTAATCCCGTTCTGGGTACCAGCGACCTTGAAGTCCATGTCGCCATGGTGATCCTCTTCACCCAGGATGTCAGTCAAGAGGACGTAGTCGTCCCCTTCCTTCACCAGGCCGATCGAGATACCGGCCACCGGGTTGGTGATCGGCACGCCAGCGGCCATCAAACCGAGGGTCGCACCACAGACCGAAGCCATCGAGCTGGAGCCGTTGGATTCCAGAATGTCGGAGATCACACGGATCGTGTAGGGGAAGTCTTCGGCAGCCGGCAGAACGGGGTTCACGCTACGTTCGGCCAAAGCACCGTGACCGATTTCACGTCGGCCAGGGCCACGAATCGGACGGCATTCACCCACCGAGAAGCTCGGGAAGTTGTAGTCGAGCATGAACTTCTTCGAGTACTCGTCGATCAAGCCGTCGACGCGCTGTTCGTCACGCGGGGTACCCAGGGTGACGGTGATCAGCGATTGGGTTTCCCCACGTTGAAAGACGGCCGAACCGTGAACGCGCGGCAGAATGTCGACCTTGCATTCGATCGGACGCAGGGTCTTCGTGTCGCGGCCATCGGTACGGGTACCGCTGAGGATCAGGTCACGCACGACGCGTTCTTCCAGATCGTGCCAGGCGGTGCCGAACGCACCTTCGTCGATCGCACCTTCGGCGGCCGGATCAGGAATCAGCTCTTCCTTGACCTTGGTCTTCAGTTCGCGAACCTTGTCGGCGCGGTCTTGCTTACCGGTCGTTTGCTTGGCCGATTTCAGGTCGGCGTAGTACGAATCCATCAGCTTCTGATAGAGGCCACCGTCGTCTGGATCGGCGTACTCCATCTTCTCTTTGCCGGCCTTTTCGGTCAGTTCGACCTGCAGGTCACAGATTTCCTTGACCACTTCATGGGCTTTCATGATCGCGTCGGCCATCTCGTCTTCGGGAATTTCCCGCGAGAAACCTTCGATCATCAAGACCGAGTCTTTGTTGCCGGAGATGATCAGGTCGAGGTCGCTTTGTTCCAGCTGTTCAAACGAGGGGAACACCACCAGTTCGCCATCGATCCGCCCCATGCGAACGGCCGCCAAAGGCCCCTGGAACGGCAGGTGCGAAATGCACAAAGCGGCCGAGGCACCATTCATGGCGAGCACGTCGCCATCGTGCATCCGATCGCTGGCCACGACGCTGGCCTGAATCTGAACTTCGTCGTAGTAACCCTTGGGGAACATCGGACGGATCGGGCGATCCATTAGACGCGACGAGAGAATTTCTTTGGTGGTCGGGCGACCTTCTCGCTTGATGAAACCACCGGGGAACTTACCAGCAGCGGCGGTACGTTCGCGGTAATCGCAGGTCAGGGGAAAGAAGTCGGTCCCTGGCCGAGATGGGCCGGAGACGGCGGCGACGAAGACCACCGTTTCGCCGTATTGAACAAGCACCGACCCGTGGGCTTGTTTGGCTAGAAAGCCAGTTGTGAATGATAAGGTTTCATTGCCGATCTGCTTCTCTACACGAATTTCTTCCACGTTTTCCGTCCTACACAGCGCACCAGAAGCGGTTCCGAGAGGGCTTGCGCCAAAGGGGGTAAGGGCCTGGAGGAGAGAGGGCCCGGCCAATTGGAACTTCCAGTGCTTGGTTCAATATAAGTTGAGGCCCACCGCACATTTTCTACCGAGCGGAACCTCGTAAGGGTGCCCCGCCAGCCAATCTGTATTCCACCACCGGCCGGGGCGTGGTAAAGACGCGCGAAAGCCCCAGGGGCGCGCGTCTTCAGGCTAATTCCATTGCCAGTAACTTGAGAGGCTCGTCCATCGTAGGTACGAGCCTCCTTCGACCAGACCGAAGCAGCAGTACGCTACTTACGAATACCAAGCCGTGCCAGCATATCCAGATATTTCTGGGGATCGTGCCGCTTCAGATAATCGAGCAAGCGGCGACGACGGCTCACCATAGCAAGCAACCCGCGACGAGTCGCGTAGTCTTTCTTGTGCTTCTTCATGTGCTCCGTCAGGTTGTTGATGCGACTTGTCAAAATCGCAATCTGAACTTCCGGGGAACCCGTGTCCTCGCCACCACGTTGAAAATCCTGGATGGCATCGTTCTTCTTTTCTTTGGTAATCGACATGGGCGACTTTACTTACGTCCGCAAGTAGGGTGACTTCTTCTTAACCACAATAAAAATAAGGACTTGTGAAACCACAAGGCCGCCCGCGACTACCAAAACCGCGGACACCAGCGCATCAAACTCATCCTCAATCTCTTGATAAGACCGTTAATTTAGCAGTGAAAGCTGAATTTGCAACGCCTAATAGGCCTTATGGGCCCAGAATGCTGTCTAGGTTTTCGTTAAAAGCGCCCACAGCCCCTACTCTACCCCTGCTTTTCGCCACGAAGCCACTTTCGGAGGCCGGCCACTGGCCGATAGCCGAACTTCGACTCTTCCGCTGGCGGCCGTATTGAGCCACACCGGCTCGCCTAGCCTGGCATCCTCCGGGCCGAGAATGTCTCGCGAGCCGCTACTGACCACGATCCACTCAGGCTGACACCACTGGTAAAATGACTCGGCATGGCTGTGCCGGCTACCGTGATGGGGGGCCATCACCACGTCGCAGTCGATTGGCCGCTCGACGATCACCGCTTCGGTCCCGGGCGATTCGAGGTCCCCCGGCAAAAGAATGCGGCGTCCCTGGTATTCAATCAACAGGACGATGCTGTTGGCGTTGTCGCGTCCGAGGACTCCCTTCCGGGTCGGATGGAGAATCGTCAGGTCGACGTCCGGGTGTGCCTGTAAGCTTCGTCCGGCGGATAAGGTTCGCAGGGGAATCTCGCGCTGGCGAATATCCATTAACAGCGTCGAGACCAGCTCGCTGGGGATCTTCTCCATCAAGTCGGAACAATACACGGCCCCAACCGAGAACCGTTCGAGCACTTCCGGCAAGCCGTTGTAGTGGTCGGCATCGTCGTGGGAAATGATGACCGCATCGAGATGCTGGATCCCTTTGCTCCACAGCACGGCCGAAAGAGACTCGCCCGCCCGCTTCGGCGATCCGAGCCGCCCGCAGTCATACAACAAGTTACGTCCCTCCGGCAGTTCCACCAGCACGCAGGTACCATGACCGACGCTGACGAACGTGCATACGAGATCGTCTCGGGCACTGGATTGAATGGCCTGAGCCGTTCCCCACCCAAACCCAACGGTCAGCCAAAGGGCAACCACGGCAATGCTCCAGCGAACAGGCAAGCGGCGCGTGATCATCAGCCAGCCGATCGTCGCCGTCACGACGTAGAACCCAACTACCCACCACGCCGGCGGCCCCGCAGACCAAATCGTGAGCCCAGCGTGCTGCTGCGTCCACGCAACCGTTTCCTGCATCCCCCACAAAGGCCACGACAAAAGCCACGCCACCCATGGCGTTGCCAGCGGCACGGCGATCGATGCGGCTAAGAGTAGTAACGTGAGAGCAAGCGCCAATCCCATCGGCAAAATGAGGATTGGCGAAAGGACGATCGTCCAAGGGGAAGCCGCGTGAAAGTGAAACAGGACTAGCGGCAACGTGACCAGCCACACGACCAACGACGCCACGAACATCCGGCCGAACCAGCGCACCGAGTGTCGCCAGCACTTCACCGGCCAGGGACGAGTCATCTCGATCAGATCCTGCAGCGGGTCGGCCTGCCTGGTCATCGCCTGGAAACCCGCAAGCCACGCCAACGAGGCGACCGCGACGAACGACAACTGCGTTCCGGCTTGAAAGATCTCGGTCGGGTTCCAGCAAATCACCAAGATCCAGGCCGCCGCCAGGCTGTTCCAGAACGTGGGGCGACGGTAAACAATCATCGCCACGCAAAACGCCCCCACCAAAATCGAGGCTCGCACAATCGGCGGCCGGGCATCGACTAGAATCACATAGGCCGACGTCATTAGCAGCAGACAAAAGGGCGGCAGCCAAAGGGGCCCCGGTAAGAAGCGTAACACTCCGTAGGCAAACAGCGCCAAGATTCCCAGATGCAATCCCGATAACGCCAACAGATGAACCGTCCCTGTTTGCCGAAACGCCTCGTCCGTTTCATCCGCCAATCGTTCGCGACGCCCCAGGAAGATCGTCTCGGCCAGGCCATCCAGACCCGGTGGAATCGCGGCCGCTAACTCGCCGCTGACGTAATGTCGGGCCTCGCGAATCGGATCCCATGGCGACCACTTCGTCGGTGCACCGGTCGCTTGCAGGCAATCGGGATAACCACTTCGGAGAAATGTCCGTCGACGGTTCGCCCGAGCCCAGTTGGCGAAGTCGAACTCACCGGGGTTCAATGCTCCTTCAGAGCAAGTCGCTTGAGCAAAGACCAGAATCGATTCCCCTGGGCGAACGTCGAGTTGATCTCCCGAAACATAGATCTCGGTATCACCTGACGCGGCAACCCAGGTCGCTCCACTACGAATCTGCTGAATACGAAAGGGGACCTTCCATTGATTGGGCAGTTCAAATTCAAACGCGGAGGTGGGTGGCTTGGCAGGTAAGAAGCGGGGATAATCGACAACCACTCCCTGCAGCGCAACCGGCTGCTTATCCGCCGACAGGCCGCGGCTTAGCTCGGTCGATCGATAAAGGTTCCAGTGACCGTGATGCAGCATGCCGCCAAACGCCGCGACGGCGAGTAGCAGCGTCACACTGGCATAGTTTTCCGCTCGCCGGAAGCACAGAAGACCCCACAGCAACATCAGGCCAGCGAACGAAATCAACCAAAGGGCCATCGAGAAATCGAAGGCCGCGTCACCGATTACCCCCAGCGTGATCGCCGGCGCAAGCAAGACCAGCGGACGATAGATCGTACGCTCGCGTATTGCCTGGGAACTTTGCTGGAAAGTCAACTTGAAACGAATCGGCCGAGGGACGATGCTAAAAGGAATAAGCCTGTTAGTATCGCACCGACCACCCTGTCGCTCAATTTTTTCGTGCCGACAGGACGAAAGTTTGGTAACTTAGTACGTTCACACTCCGCCTCATCCCTTCCTCCCTCAGAGCCTCCTGACCATGCGAAAACAACTGCTCCTGGGCGTCTTTGTCGCCGTTTTCTCCATCCTGAGCACCTGGCAAGGCGCGTCGGCGGCCGATCGGCCTAATTTGATCTTCCTGCTCACCGACGACCAGCGGTGGGACGCGTTGGGCTGCATGGGCAATCCGGTCATCAAGACACCTAACATCGACAAGTTGGCCCAGGAAGGGGTCGTTTTCGAGAACGCCTTCGCGACGACCGCCATCTGCGCGACCAGCCGGGCCTCGTTTATCACCGGGCAGTACGCGCGCCGACATGGGATCGTCGACTTCCGCGCCGTCCTCAGCCCGGAAGCGTTCGAGCAAACCTTCCCTGCCCTGCTTCGGGCCAATGGCTACCAGACGGCATTCATCGGCAAATGGGGTGTGGGCAACCAGCTTCCAGCAGACCAGTACGACTATTGGAAAGGGTTCCCCGGCCAAGGGAAGTACTTTGTCGATGGCCGTCCGCACATGACCAAGCACCTGGAAGACCAGACGCTGGAATTCCTCGATACGTGCTCGCCGGATAAACCGTTCTGCCTGCAAGTCAGCTTCAAAGCGGCCCACTGCCAGGATGGCCCAGGCTGGCAGTTCCAGCATGCCCCCAAGTACACCGACTATTACGCGGACGACACCATCGTGCCAGCCGTAACCGCCAACGACGAGCACTACCAGAAGCTTCCCAAGCAGCTGCAAGGTGGCGAGTCCCGCGTTCGCTGGGGACGTCGTTTCGATGGGGACGAAATGCTCCAGAAGAACATCAAGGACTATTATCGATTGCTGACCGGCGTCGATGACTTCGTCGGGGCGATGGTTGCCAAGCTTCAAGAGAAGAAGCTGGCCGACAACACGGTCATCCTGTTCACGTCCGACCATGGTTTCTTCCTGGGCGAGCACGGCCTGGCAGGCAAGTGGCTGATGTACGAAGAATCGATTCGCATTCCCATGATCGTCTTCGATCCGCGACTCCCCAAAGACAAGCGAGGGCAACGCCGGGAAGAAATGGTCCTGAACATCGACGTCGCACCCACTCTGCTCGACCTGGCCGGCATCGAGCCCCCTGCGGTGATGCAGGGACAAAGCCTGCAGGGACTGGTCGAAGACAATCAAGCCAGCGGCTGGCGAACCGAGTTCCTGTACGAACACCTCTTTCCGCACGCCACCATTCCGCAAAGCGAAGGGGTGCGGGGAGAGCGATGGAAGTACGTTTTCTATCCCAACAGCGAGCCTAAGCTGGAACAGTTGTTCGACTTGCAACAAGATCCGCACGAGGTCACCAACCTGGCCGATGACCCTCAACATGCCGACCAGCTTAAGGCGATGCGGGCGGAACTCGATCAAATGCGAACCTCGCTCCAGTAGCGCCCGAAACTCGGTTGTGCCAGCTTTCCGTTTGCCAGATACGATCCCTTCGGTACGATGAACCAAACGCAATCGTTGGACGCTGCGGATGGGAAGTCGTGTATGGCTCGTAACTCTGATTTCACGTTGGAATCGCCACCCAAGTTTTCGCTTTGGGCGCTGGCTTGGCTTCTGGCTTTGTGCGGCGTGGTCTTTGCGGTGCTTCGACTGGTCGGTCCCTTTGCGGCCTACATGACCGTTCTGTTTTTGATCATCGTGCTGGTGCACCTGGGAGCTTCGTATCTGAGTCATCGCCTGGGGCATCAGCGAAAGCAACGTCGCGCCCCACAAGAGCCGCCACCCAGCCAGCCCCCTGCATCTCGCGGCAGATGGAAGTCCCCCAACCTGGCCGAACGGTCCGGGCTTTCAAACTGGCAGATACGACTGGTCAGCCAGGCGACGCTCACCGGCGCGATTGTTGGTGCGGTAGGCAGCACGTGGGTGCCACCGCAGCAGTTCAACTACGCAGTGATGGGAGTTTGCCTGGTTAGCGGCGCGGCGCTGACCGGCATGGGATGCTTCGTGCTGAGCAACCTGATCGAGCATGCCTGGCGTTCGCTGGTATCAGCCCGGCAAGGGGAGTACTCGCAAGCGATCGACTAGACGATCGCTGATTATTTCTCGACGACCAAACGATCGGGCTCCAGCGATTCGATCTTAATCTCGCGGACTCCGACTCCCTCTTCGTTCAATCGAAGCGTCTGGTCCGATAGATTCCAAACGCCTTTCTTCTTCTCGATCCGATCAACCGGACCAGGAGCCGCCTCAAGTAAAGTACCGTCCGGGCGAAGCTCAAAACCGCTTCTTCCCCGCGAGGGAGGAAACGGGTAATTGGCAGGTCGGTAAACCTTGCAGGTTGGCGTGTCCTCCTCGTGAGAATGAACCCACGAATTCGTCAATTCCGAGAGACGTAGTGGATCAGCCATAACACCTCACTCACTTTAGGTGACAAGCGATTTTCGCGGTCCATCCAGCGTGGTATGCATACGTGCCACTTGGCCTGCGCTGAACATGAACATCGCCTTGTCGTCAACGTAGTCCATGTAATTCATGAACATATCACCAGACGGCCCATTACCGCAAGAAATGGAGGGAAATGTAGGTTCTCCGTAGTTCGGTCCTTCCGCGTTGGGAGTATCGTCCACGAAGTCCGAACCGGAACAATCAGGCGTGTCTCCCCAAATGTGCCGCAGATTCAAATAGTGCCCTACCTCGTGGGTGGCCGTGCGCCCCTTGTTGAACGGAGCCGACGCCGTTCCCTTGGTTCCAAATGCGGTATAGGTGATCACAACGCCATCGGTGGGAACCGGTCCACCGGGAAACTGAGCGTAGCCAAGCGTTCCCCCCTTGAGTTCGCAGACCCAGAGGTTGAGGAACTTCTTGGGATTCTTAGCGGGTGCGACGAACTTCATTTCGTCATCGGTGCCAAATGAAGTTTGATCCGTTTCGACGCGGATGACCTCATCCAAATTGAATTCGATCAGCGGGTCGGTTGCCAATCCTTTGAAAGGAGCGGGCGTCTTTGTCCAGTCAGAGTTCGTACGGCGGAAATCTTGATTCAGGACTTTGATCTGACTATCGATCTGAGCGTCCGAGATGTTTTGCGCGCTGGTATGGTGAACCACATGAACCACGGTGTTGATCTTGTAAGGAGTCGTACGTGCCTCGAGCGATTCGCGCAAGCTCATCTTGGTTTTGTGTTCCAACGAGATTTGCGCTTGGCGGAAGGAAGGAAACTGCTCTAACAAGCGATAATTGACTTCCATTGCCCCACACATTCGACGTGGGGTCTTTTTGGCGGTCTTCTTGGAGGTCTTTTTCTTCGTCGTGCTTGATTTCTTCTTGGCCATGGGGTTGTCGTCCTCGCGATCACAGTGAAGCCAGTCAAAGGAACGCCATACTACAGAGTGGCATAACGCAGCCATTAGAGCGATCCCCAACGCGGAACGTCAAGGAAAATCTGGTGATAAAGAATCTCGCGGTGGGAGCTTCGTCGTTTCACGAAGGATTACGTTGTCTAGGACGTCGCCTGATGAAACGACACGGATTAGCCGTCTTAAATAGACATACGGCAACGACCAGCCGATGCATAAACGGACCGATACGCACCTCAGGTCGACCATGACCAACCAAACGGCGGTTCGCTAAGACGCGGGAGGTACCCGCGGAAGGGCACCGCCGGACAACGTTACCTGCGCCTAGTCTTGCGGCTTTTCAACGCGGTGGACCACCACGATGTATTCGGCCGACTGCATGATGCCGCCGCCGGTGATGAAGACCACGCGGTCCCCTTCTTCCAGGTAACCGTTGGAAAGTCCCCACTGGTCGATGAAGCGACGCAGCTGAATGCCGTTATGCACCGGGGCATTCGCGATCGGCGTGACACCCCAGTACAAGCACATTCGGCGAAGTGCCGCGTCGGAGTCGCTCACGCTGATGGTCGGAATCGCGTCGCGGAGCTTGGCCTTGGTCAAGGCCGTACCACCGGTTCGCGTCGCGGTGACCAGCAACTTGGCATCCAGGTGTTCCGCGGTAATCGACGCACCAGACACAACGGCCTGGGTGACGGGGTGCACTTGAGCCACGCGGTTGTCTATCTTGCGGGCCGGGCCCCGTTCAGCCATCCACATCTTTTCAGTGGCCAGCATAATGCGGTTCATCATCTTCACGACCGCCACCGGATGCACGCCCACGGCCGTTTCACCGGAAAGCATACAGGCATCGGCACCGTCCAGAATGGCGTTGGCCACGTCGGTCGCTTCCGCACGAGTCGGACGATTCGAGGTGGTCATGCTGTCGAGCATCTGCGTCGCGACGATCACAGGGCGACCGATTCGCGAACAGGTCGACACGATCAGTTTCTGCGAAGCGGCCACTTCGGCCACGTCGATTTCGACGCCCAAGTCGCCGCGGGCAACCATCACCCCGTTCGACTCGCGAACGATCTCTTCCAGGTTATCGAGTGCTTCACGCTTTTCGATCTTGGCGATGATGAATGCACGCGACTCATGCTGCATCAATAGATCGCGCAGTTGGCGAAGGTCGTCCGCCGAACGCACGAAGCTCAGGCTCACGTAGTCGAGATCGTTCTCGGCGGCCCACTTGACGTGTTCGATGTCTTGCGGGGTCAGGGCTTCGACGCTGAGCTTGGTGCCGGGCAAGTTAATGCCTTGGCGGCTGCGGATCGGGCCTGCCTGAACCACTTTGCAGGTCGCCGTATCGGCGGTCTTCTCGATCACAGTCATCATGACCGTACCGTCGGCCAGCATCACGTCGTTGCCCACTTCCAACTCGTCGATCAGCGGCTCGTAGTTGCAAGTCAGGGTCTTCGGTTCGGTGCTGTCTTCACCACGGATGAACGTGTAAACATCGTCTTCGTGGCAATGCACGATATCTTCGGGCAGGGTTCCCAGACGAATCTTGGGGCCGGAAAGGTCCGCCAGGGCCGCGATGGGGCGACCGACCTTTTCGCTGATCTCGCGGATGTTGCGTACGACTTCGGAATGATCCTTCAAGTCGCCGTGGGCGAGGTTCACGCGGAATACGTCCACGCCGGCGAGGATCAGTTCTTCCAGCATTTCCGGAGTGCGGCAAGCCGGGCCAACGGTGGCGACGATTTTCGTGCGGGCACGGTTCGGAAAGATTCGAGCAGCAGACATAGCTTCGTTGCCAGTTTCGTTGATAATGCGGAAGTAACGAGAACAACACGCATAACTCTAGCCCATCGCTTAGCAGATGACGATGGGGTTTTGAGAATCCTTAACCATTGCGTATGCCCATACAGCGTGGATTTTTCTCACTTTGAGCCTCATTTCATTTGTGAAGCTTATGTCCTTTGCGCATAAGGGGCATCCTTTCCACGTAGAGGCGGTCTTATGGGGAAATGTTTTCCTGATGAATATCCCACAAAGTGAATAGGGAAACATGAAGTCACCCAATTTTTTGAATTTTATGGTACACGGACACCTGAAAGACTATTATAAAATGCCCTGCCCCATTACCTGAGCCTTAAGTCAGGCCCTCACTCCCTTGTGCCCCAATAAGGGAGTTGGGCCTTTTATCTCCGACGGATACGCGCAGTCCATTCGGCCACCATTTTTCACCCATTCACCTAGGGAGCTACCGCTTTGAGTCCACGCCCTTCCGATCGACGATCCTTTCTGAAAACCTCAGTCGCGACTGCCGCCGCGGTCTCCGTTCCTTATATCTTCACCAGCCAAGACGCGCGAGCGGACGAACAGAAGTCGAGTGAATCGAACGATCGACCGTTGGTTGGATGCATTGGTACCGGCAGCCGCTGGAACGCCGTCGGTCCCAACGCGATGCAACTTGGCGACGTCGTCGCCGTTTGCGACGTCGACGCCAACCACGCCAATGGGGCCAAGAAGAAGGTGACCGACATCCAATCGAAAAAGGGTGTCCAGCGTGACGTCGACGTCTACGAAGACTACCAGAAGATCCTCGATCGCAACGACATCGAAATCGTCACCATCGTGACCACCGATCACTGGCACTCGAAGATCGCCATCGAAGCGATGAAAGCCGGCAAAGACGTTTACTGCGAAAAGCCCCTCACGCTGACCATCGACGAAGGCAAGAAGATCTGCCAGGTCGCCAAAGAGACCGGTCGCGTCTTCCAGGTCGGTACCCAGCAGCGTAGCGAAATGGGCCTGAAGTTCCTCCAGGCGATCGCGTTGATCCAAGCCGGCCGCATCGGGGACGTCCAGCACGTTGCCGTCGCGATCGGTGGTTCCCCCACCAGCAACTCGATTCCCGTGGTCGACGTTCCGAGCGGCTTGAACTGGGAAAAATGGCTCGGCCAGGCACCGCTGGTTGACTATCGCTGGGCGAAAGAAGGCAAGCAGACCAAGACGCGTTGCCACTACGAGTTCCGCTGGTGGTACGAATACTCCGGCGGCAAACTGACCGACTGGGGTGCTCACCACGTTGACATCGCCCAGTGGGGCATCGGCCAGAATGGCGACGGCCAGGGAGCAAGCTCCATCGAGCCGATTTACGCCAAGCATCCCGTCGAGTTCAAAGACGGCATGCCGCTGCAAGATGATCGCTACAACTGCGCGACCAACTTCCACGTCAAGGCGACCTTCGACAACGGCGTGGTGATGGACATCAAAGATTCCCACCAGGATGAACTTGGCTTCAACAATGGGATCATGTTTACCGGGACCAAGGGCCGATTTCTGGTCAACCGCGGTAAGATCGTCGGTGCCCCGATCGACGAACTCAAAGACAACCCGCTGCCAGAGAACGCCATCGCCGAGGTTTACGGCGGAAAGGATCCTGCTCGAAGCAATGCTCACATGGCCAACTTCTTTGAGTGCGTGAAGACGCGGAAACTGCCGATTTCCGACGTGTTCACCCACCACCGAGCATTGACCACGTGCCACCTGTCGAACATCGCAATTCGCTTGAATCGTTCCCTCAAGTGGGACCCGAAGAGCGAGCAGATCCTGGGTGACGACCAGGCCAATGCGATGCAGTCGCGAGAAGCTCGCAAAGGTTACGAAGTGACCGTATAATCACAACTCCCATCATGCACTCCCCTGGCCCCTGGTTCGCCTTGATCGGATCAGGGGCTTTTGTTTGGCATGTCAAACCAAAGACTACGCAACTTAGCTACGACATAGAACGACAGCGGTGACATACTGGAAGGATAAAGTATCGGTGGTGACCGGCGCCTCGCAAGGCTTCGGAAAAGCCCTCGCTCAGCAGCTCATCACCCAGGGATGCCACGTCGTGCTGGCGGCCCGGGACGAGCAGAAGCTTAGCGCGGCCGCGGCCCAACTCGACCCGGACGGTACGCATTCCCTCTGCGTACCAACCGACGTGACCAACGACGACGACGTGGTACAACTGCTGGATCAGGTCCAGCAGAAGTACGGCAAACTCGATGCTTTGTTCAACGTCGCCGGCATTAGTTCCCGCGGACTCGTGTGCGAGACCTCCATCGACGAGTTTCTTTGCTCGTATGATTTGAATGTTCTGTCGACGGTTCGCTGCGTCCAAGCTGCCAGGCCGCTTCTGGAAGCCTCCCAGGGGCATATCGTCAACATGGGCTCGCTTGCCTGTAAGAGTGCTTCCAAGTTCATCGGTCCTTATGCCACCTCGAAGTTCGCGTTGGCAGGGCTCAATCATCAGCTGCGGCTCGAGATGGCCGATGCCGGCATCCATGTGATGCTGGTCTGCCCCGGCCCCATTGCCCGGGACGATGCCGGAACTCGCTACGCCCAGCAAACGACCGAGTTGCCTGATTCGGCCGCCCAGCCAGGAGCCGGCGTAAAGGTCAAGGCGATCGATCCCCAATCGCTTGCCGCAAGGGTGCTCAAAGGCTGTGAAAAACGTCAGACCGAAATCGTTGTTCCTGGCAAGGCAAGGCTTCTATTTGCCATCGCTCAGCTGTCTGGAGCCTGGGGTGATTGGGTTTTACGACGATTTACGTCCTCGTGACGCACGTCCTTACCCCTTGGAAAATCTCTCAGATCCGTGCGAGTTCGGTTGGTTGAATCACCCCCGGCCAGGGCTTATGATGCACAGCACCTCCCTTGCCCGAAACTCTATTCAACCTATCTGCCGAGTTGCCTCATGCTTTATCAACTTTCCCGCCTGTGTCTGCGCTTGCTGCTGCTGGCAATCGCTTCCACTTGCTACGCCGGTTTTGTAAACGCTCAAGAAGCTTCCCCGGCAAAGAAGCCGAACTTCGTCGTGATCTTCTGCGACGACCTGGGCTACGGCGACTTAGGTTGCTTTGGCAATCCCACGATTCGTACCAAGCATCTCGATCAGATGGCCAGCGAAGGGATGAAGTTCACCCAGTTCTACGTCGCGGCTTCGGTTTGCACGCCAAGTCGAGCCGGATTGATGACCGGCCGTCTGCCGTGCCGCAGCGGCATGTGCAGCAACAAGCGGCGTGTGTTGTTCCCGAACTCGAAGGGGGGACTTCCGGCCGAGGAAGTAACGATTGCCGAAGCTTTGAAAGAAGGGGGCTACGCCACGGCCTGCATCGGCAAGTGGCACCTGGGGCATCACAAGCAATATCTGCCTACCAATAACGGATTCGACTACTACTTCGGCATACCTTATTCCAACGATATGGACCGCATCGCTTCGGCCCCGAAAGGGCGCGAATCGTTCTGGCATCCCAAGAGCGAATACTTCAACGTGCCCTTGATGCGGAACGAAGAGATCATCGAGCGTCCCGCCGATCAAACGACGATCACTCGTCGTTACACGGAAGAGACCGTCCAGTTCATCGAACAAAATCAAGACAAACCGTTCTTTGTTTACCTGGCTCACTCGATGCCGCACGTCCCCCTGTTCCGCTCGCCGGAATTTGAAGGAGTGAGCCGCCGTGGATACTATGGCGACGTCATCGAAGAAATCGACTGGAGCGTCGGGCAGGTATTGCAGAAGCTGCGCGACACAGGCCTCGACGAGAACACCCTGGTCGTCTTCTGCAGTGACAATGGGCCCTGGCTCATCTACGGCGATCATGGCGGGTCGGCTGGTCCGCTCCGCGATGGCAAGGGAAGCACGTTCGACGGCGGCATGCGAGAACCGACGATCTTCTGGTGGCCCAAGACCATTCCCGCGGCTGAAGTCGCGGCCGACGTCGGCAGCACGATGGACCTGATGGCAACGTTCACGTCGCTGGCCGGTTTGCCTCTTCCTTCCGATCGTAAGCTGGACAGCTACGACCTGACCCCGGTCCTCAAGCAGACCGGCAAGAGTAACCGCGAGGCTCTATTCTATTATCGAGGTTACGACTTGATGGCCGTCCGCGTTGGTCCCTGGAAGATGCATCTCAAGACACAAACCGGGTATGGTCAACCGAAAGCGGAAGTCCATAATCCGCCGCTGCTTTACCAGTTGGAAGAAGACCCCGGCGAATCTCGAGATCTGGCCAAGGACAACCCCGAGGTCATCCAGAAGATTCAAAAACTAATCGAACAACACCAGAAGGAAATGGTGTTTGCCGATTCCCAGCTCGAACTGTAGCAGCCTGTTGATTTCCTCGAATCGGCTACGTTGTTGAAGCAGAAAATTCACAGACTGCTAAGAGTTAAAACTTGACACCCCTTATTTGGAAAGAACCATGACTGCTTTTCCTGAAGTTGGAAAGATCGAATACGAAGGCCCCGAATCTCGCAATCCCCTGGCCTTTCGTTGGTACAACCCGAACGAAGTGGTCGAAGGGAAGACCATGCAGGAGCACTTCCGCTTCAGCGTGGTTTACTGGCACACGTTCCGCGGAACCGGTTCCGATCCGTTCGGTCCCGGCACGGCGCTTCGTCCTTGGGATGATGGGTCCGACTTGGTCGAGAACGCCGTCAATCGCGTGAAGGTTGCCTTCGAGTTCATCGAAAAGCTGGGCGCCCCGTACTATGCGTTTCACGATCGCGACGTTGCCCCGGAAGGCGCCAACCTGAAGGAAACTTACAAGAACTTCGACACCGTCGTCGACGCGCTCGAAGCCGAACAGCAGCGCACCGGCATCAAGCTGTTGTGGGGCACGGCCAACATGTTCAGCCATCCCCGTTTCATGCATGGTGCCGCCACCAGTTGCAACGCCGACGCGTTCGCTTATGCTGCCTGCAGCGTCAAGAAAGCGCTGGAAGTCACCAAGCGGCTGGGTGGCGAGAACTACGTGTTCTGGGGCGGCCGCGAAGGTTACCAGAACCTGCTCAACACCGACCTGAAGCGTGAGCTGGATCACCTTGGCAAGTTCTTTCACATGGCCGTCGACTACGCCAAGGAAATTGGCTTCACGGGCCAGTTCCTGATCGAACCCAAGCCGAAAGAGCCCACCAAGCACCAGTACGACTTCGACTCGGCCAACTGCCTGGCGTTTCTTAAGTCGTACGACTTGGACAAGCATTTCAAGATGAACCTGGAAACCAACCACGCCACGCTCGCCGGGCATACCATGCAGCACGAGCTGGAATACTGTGGCGCAAACGGCATTTTGGGCTCGATCGACGCCAACACCGGCGACCTGCTGTTGGGTTGGGATACCGACCAGTTCCCCACCAACTACTACCTGACCACCGAATGCATGCTATCGATTCTGAAGTACGGCGGTCTGGGCAGCGGCGGTGTGAACTTCGACGCCAAAGTACGTCGCGAAAGCTTCGAACCGCTCGACCTGTTCTACGCCCACATCGGCGGCATGGACGCATTCGCCAAGGGGTTGAAGGTCGCCGCCGCGATTCGTGCCGACGGCAAGCTGGACGCGTTCGTCAAAGAGCGCTATTCGAGCTGGGATAGCGGCGTGGGTGCCGACATCGAAGCCGACAAGCACGACTTCAAGACGCTGGAAGCCTACATGCTTGAAAAGGGGGAAGTCAGTCCGAACGCCAGCGGCCGCCAGGAACTGTTGGAACATATCTTCAACATGTACCTGTAATCGCCGCAATCGGCGAAACATAGGCCTATTTGTGGCCGCTTGAACTACTAAAATGGATTGCTACCAACCGGGCGGCAATCCATTTTTCTTTAGCGGCTCACCAATCTGATCGGCGGAGGGTTCCCAGACGTGCAACCAGAGAAAGACAGCTGCTACCGTGGAGAGACGGCGGAAACCAGAGCCTGGAAGGCAGCCAACGTCGAACTGGAAAACAAGCAGCTCAGGAAACGCGTTGCGGAACTGGAAAACATTCTCTGCTCTGTTCCGGTTCATATCGTTACGATCAATCCCGATGGTGAATTGACCTACGTCAACTACTTTTCTCCTGAGCTATATGACAAGGTCGTGGGTCACAACATCCGTGATTTTGTTTCTGAGGAGGATGGCGAGATCCTGGCCAAGGCCCTCGAGCAAGCTCTGAAAGAAGGAAAACCCCAGAAGGCCAGGGTTCGCAGTTTGGCCTCGAATACTATTCAACAAGCTCGCTATGCCCCCCTGAAGATGAGCGACGGCAGTACGGCTATCGTCGGTGCCACCTTCGACGCAACGGACGAGCACGAGGAAGTTCATGCTCTTCAGGAAAGCAAAGAAAAGATCGAGGCCGAGCTAAGCGACAGCGACGAACGTTTCCGCACGATGGTCGAAATGACCCCGGTCCCCGTGGTGATCTCCGACATGGAAACCGGTCGTGTCCTGTCGGGAAACCATGCCCTGGCCGAAGCGTTCGCGACCCCCTATGAAACAATCAATCAGCAGATCACCGGCGAGTTCTACGCCGACCCTGCCCAGCGCCAGGCACTTCTCGAGCGTGTCGCCGGCAACGTCCCGATTCGGGGCATGACCATGAAACTTAAGACGGCGGAAGGCAAAACCTGGTGGGCAGCCGTCTACTTGGATCGGATCAATTTCGCCGGCCGCCCTGCCCTGCTGGCTTGCTTTCTGGACGTTAGCGTTCGCAAGCAGCGTGAAGAAGAGATCTTGCGCGATCGCCGAGCCTTGCGGCGACTACTCGACACGAACGAACGCGACCGGCGATTGATCGCCTACGAAATCCACGATGGCGTCGTGCAAGACATGACCGGCGCATTGATGTTCCTGCAAACGGGACTCAGCCTGGTATCTTCCGAAGCGGACGGACATCAGGAACTCACGCGCGGGACGCAGTTTCTATCCAACTCGATTGTTGAGATTCGCCGTCTGCTCAATGGCCTCAGACCGCTGAGCCTGGAACAGGGGGGAGTCATCGCGGCCCTCGACGACCTGGTGACGCGAATGACGGAAGGAGAATTCATGATTGGCTTTGAACATGAAGTCCAGTTCGACCGGCTTGCCCCGTCGTTGGAAATGGCCATTTATCGCACGGTTCAAGAGGGGGTGAACAATGCCCGTAAACACTCCGGCGCGCATCGCGTCGAGGTTTCCATCAAGCAAGATGACAAGAGGATCGTGCTGCAGATAGCGGACCAGGGACGCGGCTTTGAGCCTGGCAAAATCGATCCTCGGCGGTGTGGCATCTCGGGAATCCGCGAGCGGGCCAGCTTGCTGGGAGGAACGGCCCAGATCGACTCTTCCCCCGGTCAGGGAACGACCATTTCGGTCTCGCTCCCCCTGGATGACTTTCTCGATGGGAGCTAGACCACGCTGCTCGGCGTCATCGATTTGACGATTTCCGGAACGCTGATCACCAGCGACAAGTGTCCGCCCCCTAGCTGGGCAACGCCACTGATCCGGTTGCAGTTTTCCAGCACGTTTTGCAGGTCGTTGACCACCACTTTTCGCTTGCCGATCACGCGATCAACCAGTAAACATGCGGAACCTTGCTTGCTGGCCACCTGCACGGCCGCGTGCCGGGACTTTTCTTCCCAACGGCCGGACGAATCAAGTTCCATCTGCTCGGCCAAGGACACGACCGAAACGGTTTCACCACGGACGATGGTCATCGGCTGACCATGACACGTTTTGATCTCGTCGGAGCCGATTTCCATCACTTCGCGGATGTTCTCGAATGGGATGACGAACTGTTCCTCTTTGACGCCTACCAGCAAACCTTCGATCACCAGCACGGCTTGACGAATCGGTATTTCGATCGTGAACGTGGTTCCCTGATTGACGGCCGACTCGACATGCACCTCGCCATCGTGATCGCGAATCGTGGTCCGCACGACGTCCATGCCCACGCCACGGCCCGATACGTCGGTGATCTTTTCCGCGGTGGAAAAACCAGGGTGGAAAATCAAATCAATGACCTCGGCGTCGGGCATCGCCTGAAGCTGTTCGACCGGCAGGATCTTCTTGTCGATGGCCTTCTGGCGAATGCGACTGGCATCGATGCCGCGCCCATCGTCCCGGATGGTGATCACGACATGAGTACGCGTTGTTTCGGCCTTGATCCACAAGTTTCCGGCCTCGCCCACGCCGCGTTTGATCCGCTCCTCTGGCGTTTCGATGGCATGGTCCGCCACGTTGCGAATCATGTGCGTTAGCGGGGAATCGAGATCTTCGATCAGCGACTTGTCGACTTCGACTTCTTCCCCTTCAATGTGTACGTCGATCTGCTTGCCAAAGTCACTGGCCAACTTGCGAGCCATCGGAGGAAACTTGGCCAGCAGGCCTCGCACAGGCACCTTACGCAGCGAAACGACGCTCTTCTGCAGTTCGTTGGCCTGGGTCGAGAACGTCACGTTGATTTGGCGGAGTTCTTCCACGAGTTCGCCAATCGTCTCCGAAACGGCCATCCGGCACTGAACGTCTTTCAGCCGTTCACACGTGATGAACAATGCCGAGACGTCATCGAGGAAACGATCGAGATGGTTTTCGTTGACGCGAATCGAGCGAGCGCGTTTGGCTTGCTGGGCTGCCGGAGTTTCCGGCGCGGCGGCTTCGGGGCTCGGTTCTTTGGATGCAGAGGTGGTCTCGACCGGTTCTTCTTCGGGGTGGAACCGCTCAATAACCAGGGCCACGTTCGCCCACACGACCGACAACAACCCCTCGTCGATGCCAATCGGGCTTTCGTAAATGACCTTGAAGTCCTTGACGGCCGATTCAATCTTTTGCTGATCGCTGCTGTTACCACGCAGGCGACACACCATCGAGAAGTCTGCCAGTCGATCAAGCACCAGGCCAGAACGTTCGTCGCTCCACGAGCCATCCTCTGGCCAGATAAACGCCTCGGCCACGCTATGAACCAGCGGCGAGACGTCTTCTCCGGCAATCTCGAAACGTCCTTTCAGGACATCCTTGGGCTCGATGGCTGAACTTTCGTCGGAATTGGCTTCTTCTTCGTTAGCACCGATCAGCTGCGCCAGTTTCTCAGACCATCGTAGCGATTCCGGAAAGCCAGCGGCACTCATCTCTTCGGCCAGGCCCTGCAGTTCCCTCAGCAGCGCTTCTTCGCCGGAGCATCCACCTCCCGATTCGAGCGACAATTCCGTAATGCGTTCCAGAAGCGAAACATCTTCCGGCGCGAGCTCCTCGCGAATTTCGTTCTGCTCGACTTCCTGCAGAAGCCGATTGATTCGGTCGAACGAATCGATCAGGGCCCGGTTCAGATCTTCCGTCAGCGATAGCTTCTGATTGCGGATGTCATCCAGCGTGTTTTCGACCGAGTGGGCGAACTTCTTGACGACCGACAAACCAAAGAAGCCGGCATTTCCCTTGATCGAATGGACCGTTCGAAAGACGCCATTGATCGAATCGGCATTGGCCGGATCATGCAAATAAGCAGTGATCTGGTCGGCGAGCCCATGAATCGAGTGGAGCGATTCATCGATGAACGCCAAGAGTAGTTCGTCGTTCGGATTTACGGTCGTGGTCATGATAGTCTCGGTGTTTTGCTGATGAAGCGGCTACTTGGGAGGCTCAGATTCACTGAGTTGCCTGGGCAACGCTCAACTCGCTTGCTCGACGATTCTTCAGTTCATGCAGACATCGCCACCATCGCTCGGCTTTGACGAACGTCGCGTCCAATGCTTCTAACAGCGGAGTGAAATCAGGCATGGGCTTGAAGAAACATGCTTCCGCCCCGCCTCGCAACGACTCGAGTACGGTCATCTGCGAAACCAGGCCAGTCATCATGATGACTTGAATACCGCCATCGTAGGCCTTGATCTCTTGCAGCAACTCTAAACCGGTGACGCGGGGCATATCGATATCGAGAATGCAGACGCGGCAGTTCGTGTTCAAAAGATGCTTCAGCGCATGTTCCGGCCTGACCATGGACGTGACCTGGTAGCCTTCCTTGATCAAGCGATGATTCGCGATCTTCAGGAAGGACTCGTCGTCGTCGACATGAAGAACTTGTTTTTCAAAACCAGATGAAGTCGTTGTCATTACCTGCCCTACTTTTCTTGCAAAGCACAAAACTATTCCTGACAAGAGTAGGACGTGATTTGCGCACAGCAAGTCGACAACCGAGAGAAGTCCAAGACTTACGGGTGGTTTGTAACGGCCATCCGCTTAAAAACGAACACCTCGAGCGGTCAAAGCTTCGCTCAAATCCGCCGCGCCCGTGAATAAGACGGCGTCATAACCGGCACCAGCCGCACCGGCGACATTTTCCTCACGATCGTCCACAAAGAAGATCTTTTCGGGCGAAACGCCACACAACGCGGCCGCTTTGCGGTATATCTCCGGATCGGGCTTCATGGTCCCCAGCCGAAAGCTTAACGCGTGAATGGGAAAGAAATCGTTGAGAAAGGGAAACGGTCTGCCCAGGCAATATTCCCAGTGGGCATCGCACGTGTTGGAAAGGATCCCCAACTGGTGACCGGCGGCGTGCAAGCCTGCGGCAATCTCAATGGTGCCGGGAATCGGATGGAAGATGTGCGATGCGGCGTGGCAAACGTCTTCCAGCTTGGCCTCCACGTCGTACCGATCGCATAACCAGCGATGCAGCTGGAGCGTGGTGATCTCGCCCCGTTCGTACTTCCACTGCTCGCCAGAGTGAAAGACGTCGGTGCGAATCGTTTCCGCGGTCGTTCCTAGAACATCCGCCATCTGTCGACACGCGATCTCATGATCGAAGTCGAGCAGAACCTTACCGAGATCGAAGTAAAAGAACTCGAGGGGGGAACTCATTTCCGCCGCTGCTTATAACTTCTTCAAACGAATGTTGCGATACCACGCTTCGCACTTTGGCCCGGAATGAATCTGCAAACCGATGATGCCGGACTGGGGAATGTTGTCGTCCTGCTCATGATAATCGACCGTTTTGACGTCCCCCACCCAGATTTGAATGTGCTTGCCCTGGGCTCGAATCTTCAGCGGGACGTATTCCTTGCCGGCGATCGCCTGCTTGACCTTTTCCGGGTCTCCTTCCGCCAGGAACTTGCGACGACGTGACTCATCGTACAAAGCGCCCCAAATTGGCTTGTCTCCCTGCCAGCCCATGTCGCACTGATAGCCGATCACTTCATGGTGGTCCGGGATACGCTTGCTGCGGAACTGAACGCCGGCATTCTTGCCGTCCCCCACCAGCTTCGCCTCGAGGGTCAGCTCGAAGTCGGCGAACTCTTGCTCGGTGCAGAGGAACTCATTGCGTGGGATATCTTGATCCAAACGTCCGGCCACGACGGCGCCGTTCTCGATCCGGAACCAGTCGAGATTTCCCTCCCAACCGGCGAAGGAATCTTGATTGAACAGTAAATCTTCGTCAGTCTCGGCAGCGACGATCGAGGCACTGCCCAACGTCAACAGGCAGACAAGAAGCAGAAAGTTGATTTTCATACTCGCGGTGGGCTCCCGAGGTGGGTCGCACGGATGAGTTGTAAGGGGTTGGCCTAACCACTAATTTTACCTCAAGGACACGCCTCAAGTCAGAGCAGAATTGCCGGTATTTGCATGGTTAAGGCAGTTTTTCCGCAATTCCTAGCGATCCTGGCAGCATTTCGCTTGTCTGGCTAGAATAACGGATTCCTTATTGATGACTCTCGCCCCTCTAGTATGAAGCAGGAACTTTCGCGTGTCCCAGCCCCTGAACAAGTACAGCTCGCGCATCACTCAACCGAAAAGCCAAGGTGCATCCCAGGCCATGTTGTATGGAACAGGGATGACCGACGAAGACATGCAAAAGGCTCAAGTCGGCATCTGCAGCGTCTGGTACGAAGGCAATACCTGCAACATGCACCTCAACAAGCTGGGTGAAGAGGTCAAGAAAGGGGTCGTCGACGCCGACCTGGTTGGCATGCGTTTCAATACCATCGGCGTGAGCGATGGGATCTCGATGGGTACCGAAGGGATGAGCTTCTCGTTGCAGTCCCGCGACCTGATCGCCGACTCGATCGAAACGATCATGGGGGGCCAGTGGTACGACGCGTTGGTTGCCATCCCCGGCTGCGATAAGAACATGCCTGGCTGTTTGATCGCGATGGGTCGCCTGAACCGCCCTGCCCTGATGGTTTACGGCGGGACCATCAAGCCCGGTCATCGTAACGGCGATAAGCTGGACGTCGTTTCGGCGTTTCAGTGCTACGGCCAATTCCTCGCTGGCACGATCACCGAAGACGAACGCAAAGAGATCGTTCGCAAGTCGTGCCCAGGTGCCGGTGCTTGCGGCGGGATGTACACGGCCAACACCATGGCTTCGGCAATCGAAGCATTAGGCATGTCGCTTCCTTTCTCGGCCAGCATCCCGGCCGAAGACCCCGGCAAGATCGACGAGTGCCACCGAGCCGGTGCCGCCATTCGTAACCTGCTGGAAAAAGACATCAAGCCGCGCGACATCATGACGCGTGAAGCGTTTGAAAACGCCATGGTCATCGTGATGGCCTTGGGGGGTTCGACCAACGCCGTGCTCCACTTGATTGCCATGGCCCGCAGCGTCGACATCGACCTGGGGCTGGAAGACTGGCAAGCCGTCAGCGACCGCGTGCCGATGCTGGCCGACTTCAAGCCCAGCGGCAAGTACGTGCAAGAAGACCTGCACAAGATCGGCGGGACCCCCGGCGTGATGAAGTACCTCTTGAAGGAAGGCCTTTTGAACGGTGACTGTTTGACCGTCACCGGCAAGACGCTTGCCGAAAACTGCGCCGAAACGGCCGACCTGACCGAAGGCCAGGATATCGTCCACACCTTGTCGAACCCGATCAAGAAGACCGGCCACCTGCAGATGCTCTTTGGCACCCTGGCTCCTGAAGGGGCGGTCGCCAAGATCACCGGCAAGGAAGGGCTTCAGTTCAGAGGCCCGGCCAAGGTGTTCGACTCCGAAGAAGACATGCTGCATGCCTTGGAAGACAAGAAGATCGTCAAAGGAGACGTGGTCGTCATTCGCTACGAAGGTCCCAAGGGGGGGCCTGGCATGCCGGAAATGCTGACCCCCACCTCGGCCATCATGGGTGCCGGTCTGGGGGCCGACGTGGCTCTGCTCACCGACGGCCGCTTCTCTGGCGGTTCGCACGGCTTCATCGTGGGTCACATCACCCCCGAAGCCCAAGTGGGCGGCCCGATCGCCTTAGCCCAGGACGGCGACGTCATCACCATCGATGCCGACAAGCGCGTGATCGATCTGGAAGTCCCTGAGGAAGAACTAGCCAAACGCAAAGCCGCCTGGACCGCTCCCCCATACAAGGTCAAACGCGGCACGCTCTACAAGTACATCAAGAACGTGAAGAGCGCCTCGGAAGGTTGTGTGACTGACGAGTAAGATCACGTTCAACCGGGTGCGTATAAAACTTGTTGACTTTAGGCGTTATCGGTAGAATTCGTCCATCCAGCCAACGCTCATTTGGAGTTGCCGATGACGCCTTACGCGGCCGATACGCATCCCGAAGCTCTCGAGGTTCAATTGAACCTCTTCCGCAATATGACCGGCCAGCAGCGCGTCGCCAAGGCGATTTCTCTCAGCGGGCAGGTCATTGCGATGTCGAAAGCTGCCATCCGCCGCCAACATCCGGAATTCACGGAGCAGCAAGTCGTGCTGATGTTTATCGAACAGAATTATGGGCCGAACTTAGCTCGGGCCGTCGAGTCCTATTTGAAAACAAAGTGACCGCTTGAGCGTTTCAAATGACCTCATCGTAACGATCCGCTCAGTAACTGCGGCGTTGGATTCGTTACACATTCCGTACTTCATCGGAGGAAGCGTTGCGAGTTCTTTTCATGGGGTTCCACGTAGCACTATCGATGTTGATTTAGTTGTCGACATTAAAGAACAGCAGGTAACGCCTTTTTTCTCTCTCGTCTCGGCTGAATTCTACGCTGTCGAGGGCACGATCAGACAAGCCGTTTCGGGTCGCTCCTGCTTCAATTTGATTCACCTTGAAACGGGATTCAAAGTGGATGTTTTCGTCAATCAGAATCGCGAGTTTGACCGTTCCGCATTCGCCCGTGCCAAAACGGGCGAATTGGACGAAGAGCAACAGGTCTGCGTGCCAATCGCATCGCTGGAAGATATCATTCTCGCCAAGTTGCTCTGGTATCGTGAAGGAAACGAGGTTTCCGAACGACAGTGGAACGATGTCTCGATGTTAGCCAGGAACAATTGTGAACGGCTTGAGCAACACTATCTAAACGAAATTGCGTCTCAGCTCAAAGTCGCTGATCTCCTCCGCAGGCTATTCGAAGAAGTTAAAATCGACGAAGATCCGAACCAGTAACTACCTATCGTTCGTATCCACCTTCGCCCAGAACGGGTGCAAACGGTCGGCTCGGGTGCGTGCGTCTTCCAGCATCACCTCGGTCGAAGGCGTCACGCCGTTGCCGTAGTTCCTGCCGTCGTAGGTCACGGTCATTCGCTCGTCGAAGTTCACTATATCCGGCGTCAGATAGATGTTCGCCTTGCCGGTGCCGCTGTTGACCAGCACGCCGTTGGTAGCCAGCACTTTCGCGGTGATCTTGACCGGCGACTTCTTCGGCTCGGGATAGTTGGCCGGCAGCACCAGGCTGCGCTCGGGGAAGTCGTTCACTTCCAGCCAATAGAAGAAGTTGTCCCACGGCCGCATCGAAACGACCTCGAACTCCTTCGGGAAGAACACCCGTTTGTGGACGTCCATCCAGCGAAAAATGTCCTGAATCTCGTCCTGGAAATGCTCGTGCCCGCGTCCGCGGTACTCGACGATCGTTGTGTCGAAATTCGTTTTGGTCAGGTAGCGGTCGAAGTCGCGGGAATTGACCTCGCGTTTGTTCCCGTCGAGTTCCCCGCCGACGAAGTACAACGGAACGTTCCGGGCATTCTCCCAGTACCGGGCCACGTACTTATCCGCCTTGGCGACGATCGGAATGACGCCAGCCCACAGATCGGGATGGGCCAGGCCGATATCCCACGCCGCGTCCCCCCCCATCGAATGCCCGCTGAGGAATACCTTATCGGTATCGATCGAGAAGTGACGCAGGGCGTGCCGCAAGCTGAACAAGACCGCCGCATGCTCGTAGGCAGAGTAGTTGTATTCAAACTGGTGCTCTTCGGCCCACATCGGGGCGATCACGATATACCCGTTACGGGCAGCCTGGCCGGTACGGATCTTGGCCTTCTCGCTATGCGAGCCAGCCCACCAGTCGATCTGCTGTTCGGCGGTGGTACCGGCCCCGTGCAAAGTCACGACCGTGGGATACTTGCGGTAAGGATCGTACCCTTGCGGCAATTGAACGTAGTAGAAGAAATCGGATCGCCCCGGCACGCCAGGCACACGCATCAGGTAATAGCCGGGGATCTCGGAAGCGGTCTCCGGCTCGGCATTGCCCAGGGGCGGTTTCATGAACTGCAAGATCTTGGCGACATACAACGGCGTGCCACCTTCCATCCCCTTCAGCTTTTCGAGAATGGCCCTTCGATCGACGTCGTTTCGGTTACTGACGTATTCGCTGACCAGATCACGAGCCTGGAATACGCTCAACGCGACCACCAGATTTTCCTGAGAACTGTTTGGACCGAGAATCCAACCACTGATGGCTAGTGCCAGCTTTTCGTCGACCTTCAGCGATGGGTCGTCGGAAAGTCGCAGGTAGGGGCCCAGCCGATCCATATTGTTGATGTTCAACTCGGCTTCCATCTCGGCGATCGCCGCTTCGACGATCGGCTTCTGGGCAGGGTCGGCAAACGCTTCCAGATGTTCTTTCAGCAGCGTAAACATCTTGTCGCGGCGCTCGTAGGCGGTCTGGTACTCGGTGAGCATCGACTTCACCTTCAGCAGCGTCGAACTGGCAACTTTGTCGCCGGGAAACTTGTTCAACATGCCATAGGCCAAGTTGTGCTGCCCCGTCTCCTTGCGGAGTTCGACCTCGTCGATCAGCGTGGTGGCGCTCAGCTGAATCAGTTCGTCGTACTGCTTGCCGAACTGCTTTTTCAAGTCTTCGAAGTCATTCATCAACGCTGACAACTCCGCAGCCGCGTCGCGGTAGCGTTCGGCCTGGAGGTAAAGCCGCACGATCTGCAGACGCTGGGCGGAATCCTTGGCGTCGATCCGCCGCATGAGGATCTCGCTGAGCTTGTCGCGTGGAATGCTGCTGGTGCGAATTCGCATGTCCCACACATAGGGGCTGTCGGCCATCAGCCCTTCCACGCGCGTCCACTGGGGCGTGATCTCGGTGATGCCTTGGATGACGTCGACCGGGCCGCGGGCCGTTTGCATCGAATAGATTCGTCGTCCGTATTCATCCCACGGAGTCACGCGGATTCCTTCCCCGACCGCATGCACGCTACGCCCCGAGGTCGCCACGCGCTGATCGATCTTGATGCGTTCGACCGGCGTGGGGGCCGCCTCTTGGACGTCTTGAACCTGGTAGGTTGAGACGAACGTGCGTTTCAAATCGTTGTCGACCAGGACGATCAACTGATTGTCGACCGCACCGGCGGTGGGTGTTTTGAGCGGGTCGTCACTCATGCTGGCGATCTTGCCGACCGAGCCCTCCAGCCGCATTCCGTTTTTGAGTTCCACGATCGTACCCCAGGCCGCCGCCGGAACGCTCAGCCAGATGATACCCAATGCGATGAGAGAACTTGTTGGTCGGTTCATGCAATCACGGAAGAGAGAAAGACGCGAAATCGTTTCCAAACTATAGATTAGGTCAAATGCCGCACCGCCTGAAGGTTCGCGCGGCACCTCACCTCTTCCATTATCGAGGAACCTGCCAGAGGGGCAATAAAATCGTTACAGATCGACCTCTCCTTTCCCTCCATTGGGAAAAAAACTGGGGGCAACACCCGGTTCATGCCGGATGTGCCCCCACAGCCTCGATTAAGAAGAGAGTCGAGAAGAGCAGCCTCAGGTGGTTCTTTGAATCGTGTCGATCTTCGGTGTGAGGGCTAAAACTCGCCCAGCACCATGCCGTCGCGCGATGCCATCAGGTTTCGCAAGGTATCGACTTGGATCGTTTCGGCGACAAAGCGACTTGAACCGTCGCACAGGACGACTTGCACGCCGCCGGGATGCCTGCTGCGGGCAGCGAACACCGTCGGGGCACTCGTCGTCGAGACGTCGCAGGGAAGGTTCTTCTCCGGCAGGTTATTGCAGTAGCTGGCGCTGTAGATGCGATCAGGCTCCGACGAGTTCGGCATCAGGTACCCAGAGACCGAGCCCCCATCACCCCACCAGGAGTAGGCCCGCAGGTCTTCCCCTTCCCCTTGCAGTTTTTCGGCAAACAACACGGTGTTGGCCGTCCCGTCGGTGATATCACGGAAACCGAAATACCCCTCAGAGCCGACATTGTCCGCAACGTACTTGAACGGTGCTCCCTTGAACGCCACGCCGTTGATGGTCCCTTGCGCGTAGCCTGTGTTTCCGTAGTTTGCTCCATAGTTGTGCGAGGTGATCGTCCCGAAGGGTTCGTTGGGGGAGTCGCTCGGGCACGTGAGCGCATTGAGCCGGACCACCGTCACGTCCGTGTTCTGATTGCCGCTGTAGCGAGCCGTGTCGTCGTAGTACTTGTCAGTGATGTTGTAATTGTTGTAAAGGTTTTCCTGTTCGATGAATGGCAGAATCGAGACCTGCCAGGTTCCCCAGCAACACCCGTAGTTGCCGCCGGGAAAGGTAAGAAACGTGTCGTGATAGTTGTGGATTGCCAGGCCCAGCTGTTTCAAGTTGTTGGAGCACTGCATTCTCAGGGCAGCTTCCCGGGCCTGCTGCACGGCCGGCAGAAGCAGGGCAATCAACACGCCAATGATGGCAATCACAACCAGAAGTTCGACGAGGGTGAATCCTCGCGAAGCGCGCATACGACGGACCACGATGTAGCTCCATAATAGGAAAAGGAATCAATAGCTTGGGGGGAGCAGATGAGGTATGGGTGCGAAGTCGCCGTTTAGCAGTCTGTTGATTTTCTGCTTCGATAGCGAGTCGTTGAGACAGGACCGAGTGCAAGGCGTGAATTCGCAGGCATATCCACTAGATATGTCGAGGAATTCACAACGCCGCAATCGGTCCTGGCTCTATAACGTAGCCGATCCGAGGAAATCAACAGGCTGTTAGGGGATGGCGAATTGAAACGTATTCTCCTCTCCGTCGACGACGGTAATGGTTTGTTCGCTCTTGCTGTTCCACTGGGAAGGAATGCGTTCTTTGGCTAACCGGCGCGACTCGCCTGGCTCTCCGACGGCCTCGGTCTGGGCATCCGCGCTGTTCACACGAACGGTATACGTCCCCGGCGGCAAGCCGCGCTGCCGTTCCAAGGCAAACTTTCCATCGAGAATGGTCGCCCCGCCTGGCCGACCTTTTTCCCGATCTTGCGGGTCGAAAGAGATCGAACCGTTATCCAGCGGCTGACTGTCCAGGGTGACTTCACCACGGACCGCCTGACGATTCAGCGGATCGGCTGACGCCCCACAGCCGGCTAAAAACAACGTACTCGTGCTCACGCACAGCATGAGCACGACGGAATCAATTCGCTTGGTCCAGTCCTTCGACACAGGCATGCGGATACTCGATTTGAAACAGGAGAAAAGGTAACCGAGATTGTCTTACCGCCTGTCGCTTAAACCATCGACCAACCGACGACGCTCAAACGATGAGATTCATGCTATCCTGATGTCACGAAATATCAAGACCTAAAAATTATTTCCTTGGGAATGGGAACAGAGCGATCTATGGACGTGGCATCGCCATTTCAAGGATTCGAGGGAATCGTCCCATAAAGCTTAAGCTTACTGCGGACACATCGCCGTTGATCAAGTATGCGTTCTATCAGCAGGCGGCTAAGAAGGTGGGAAGGTGAACAAAGATTGTTCGCGGCAGCTACGAAGTGAAGTGGATCAACAGCGGCAACAACTCGTCCATGTGACCAAAGCAGCGGACGCTTGCCGAAGAGGCATAGCTGCCGGCCGGATCGTATCGCAAGACGCGCATCCCCGCGGCGACGGCGGCCGAGACTCCCACGTCACTGTCTTCAACCACGATACACCGCTGGGCCGTCACCCTCATCGACTCGGCGGCGCGCAGGAAGATCGCCGGGTCAGGCTTCCAGGCTCCAATCTCGTAGCAGCTGAAAACATCGCTGCCAAAGAAAGGGGCGAGCCCGCACACGCGGAGCGCGAGTTCGATCTTCGGCTTCGGCGCACTCGAGGCGACGCATCGCGCCAGGTGCAGCTTTTCGAGCATGGCCACCACGCCAGGCATCGGCTGAAGCTCGGCTTCGATCCTTGACGCGGCGTAAGCGCGGTAGTCGTTCTCGAAGCTATCCGGCAACTGCCGGCCGAGCCGCTGCTGGACGTCAGCCATGATGTTGGCCATGCGCTGGCCGCGGTATCGTTCGGAAATGACGGCCAGGGGTTCGTCGAGTTCCGGCAGCATATCCAAGAGAGCCTGCGAGCCGAGAGTCTCGCTATCGACCAGCGTGCCATCCAAATCAAATATCACGCACGGGTCGGACATGGCCGGAAGAGCATTTCCTCAAAAGATGCGCAAGCGAGAGGCTACCAAATGCGGCGAGGCGAGCAAGCGGCCAGGCGTTTCGAGGCAAGTCGCGGATGGGCGACATTCAGACGAAGATTGGGGCGGTCTGCCAACTGCGAGGAAGCAGCCAGGTCACCCAACAGGAAGCAGAGGTCGTCACCGGTCGTGGTCGTGACCACGTCCATCATGCCGGAAGGCGACCGAACCAAGCGTTGCTGTTCCACATTCAAGCTGAAGTAGGCCAGTAAATCCTGGCGATCGGACAGGTAGGTGATCTGGTAAGGGGCATCGGCCGAGCCGTTCCCGGTTTCCAACAGCCCCTGCAGGATCGACTCGGTGACGAAGCGTTCCAACTCGGCGTCGTCCTCGCAGCCCATCTGCTGGGCGGCAATCGATGCGTAAAGATGGGCCGATGGAGACGCGACCCAGGCAAACGGCATCATTTCGGTCTGCTCGAACATTTGTTCGTAGCAGCCGCGCTGGCACAAATCGGCCAGTTGGTTTACGAAGCTTCCCGCCGAACAAAAGTCGGTTTCCGATTTCACTTCCTCTTGAAGTTTCAGGAAACCTTCTCGGCTTGGTGCTTCGAGAAATGCCTGGTAGTAATCGATCATTCAAAGCCTTCAGAACGGGTTCGCTTGGAAGCAAACTTGCAAGTGACTTTTGTTTTGCAAGGTTTACCGTAGCGACTTGGGTGACGTGCAAGCATGTCACTCTTCTTTAGACTAACGACGACGTTTTAAAAACGCAATAACTTACGCGTTGTTTGTCGCATGATTTTGTCATGCTGCCTGTCGTGTTGCATCCAACAACAACCGCGCGCGGCATGCACTTCGAACCATAGCTCTTCCAAACGCGAAGGCAACTGACTTGTGCGCAAGGCTAACGCGAAGATCAAACTTTCATGTTCGGTGAGCAAGAAATAAAACACGCCGCGATCACTTAAAAGTGATGCGGCGTGATGTGTTTTGTTCTTTAAGCAGTGCTTAGCCGGTCGTGTTGATCAAGTTGCCGGTGCCTGGCGACTTGCTGATACGCGCGGCGGACTCAATCAGCTGAACGGCAGCATCCCCCTGCAGCTTTTGAGCATCCAAAGACTTCTTCGCCACGGCGATATCGATCTGGTTTTGCACCTGAGACTGTTGAATCGCGGTCGCTTGCGCTGCGATCCCATCGACACTTGCCATTTTCTGCTCCCTTGGGGTGTTCCGAGTCATCCGGCAAGCCCCTTTCTGTAATGAAAACGACCATGCAGTGTCTCTTTCATCGGCAGAAGTGGGCCCAAGACTTGGTCAAAACATGCCCAGGGGGAAGTTGTGCCCTTTTTTCCGGTTAGATGAGGAAAACCGCAAGCATTTGAGGGAGAAGCGAACCACGGAAGGACACAGATAAGATTCAAAAATGAGCATTGGTAGGATGGCTACGGCTTCTCAGCCGATAGCCATCTTTCCGTTGGGAGAGTCACTTGAGTTGGTCGAAGATGGCTATCCGCCGAAGACGTCGGTAGCCATCCTACGTCACTAATCCGTGTTCATCCGTGCAATCCGTGGTTGGTCCCTTTTACCCCAAGACTTCCCGTTTGCGGTGGATGTAGTCCCACACCACGTACCGGTCCAGGTCTTTTCCGGCGGTGAAGAAGACACGTCCCTTGGTCGATTCGGCCAGGCGGTAGGCGAAGCGGATGTCTTCTTCGCTTTGCGACCAGCTGGGCACCAGGAACATGTTGATCGTGATCCCCTGCTGCTGGCACAGCTTTCCTTCGCGCATCGTGGCCGCTTCGGTCCGTTGGTCGGGCGGGTAGAGCAGAAACAGCTCATGCCCTTCGAAGTGGGCCGTCGGCAGACCATCGGTGATCAAAATGATCTGCCGATTGGGCGTATCCTGGCTGCTGAGGAACAACCGCGCTTGCTGCAGGGCGTGCTGAATGTTGGTGAAGTGGGGCGGAATCCGATATTCGCTGACTTCCGGCTTGCTCATATCGGCCCGCAAGCGAACGACGGGGTCATGAATGGTGACCGGCTTGGGCAGCAGGCCGATTACTTCGCCTGGGGCAACCGGCTTGGCGAACGAATACATCTCGATCATCTGTAGAAAGTCGCCGGGGAATTCGCTGCGGATGAGCCCCTGCATCGCTAAGGCCATCCGTTTGACGTTCGCGTACTGGGCGTCGTACCGCATGCTCCCGCTCATATCCATGATTACGCAGGTCGCACACTTCGGATTGTTCTTCGTCCTGTGAATGACGATGTCTTCGCTTCGCATTCGCAGCGGACGCTCGTCCCCTTGCCGCAGCATCGCGTTGATCAGCGTTTGGGGGATGTCCATGTTCGTGAGGGAATCGCCGAACTCGTAGTCCTTGGTCGATTGCAGTTCGACCGCCCCTTCCCCCTCGATCGGTCCTTGATGCCGCCCCGAGCGCGACGCCTGGAGGTTGCTGAAGATCCGTTCGAGCAGCTTCCCTTGAAAGATCTTGTACGCTTGCGGGGTCAGATGCACGTGCCCTGACTGGTTGGTCAGCCCCTGCTGTTCGGCTTGCTCGCGGAGGTACTGTTCGACCTGACGCTGCAGCTGCATCAGCTGCTCCATCTCGCCGGGATCGGCATATTCGGAAAGCTGCTCCATGTCGATGATGCCGATCTGGGCGTTCTCGCGGGCCTGTTTCAGCTGTTCGAGCAGTTCGTCGATCTTCTCCAGCTCTTCCTTGACCTCAATCGCCTCGTCGACGGTCATCTTTTGGCGGCCGGTGAACGTATACTTGGCCACCAGTTGATCGACTTCGTACTTCCGGCTGAGATGCTCGATCAACATCACCAGGTCCCGGGCAAACGGCGAACGCTCGTCGTCCAGGCCGTACCAGACACGTTCCAGGTCGTACAACTGTTCCTGCTCGAAGCCTAACTGAAACCGTTCGCGCTGCCGCTTGGGTGGCTCCATCGACTCCCCTTGCCCGCGATACGCCTTCTTGGCGGCCTTTTGCGCGGCATCAGTCTCGTACGTCTGCAGGATCTTCCGCTTGCGTTCCTCAAGCATCTTGATCAGTGCGTCGATACTCGGCCCGAGACCGGCAATCTGGCTCGGATCGATCTTCACCGCATTGGCCAGTTGCTCCGGAGTCAGTTCCATCCGGTCGCCATACATCAACCAATGCTCCATCGCCGGCGAAACGAGATCCGGCGGCGGAGCTTTGGGGCTGGGGAACTTCGCCGGGTCGTACTTCTGGTAGGTATGAATAATCCCGCCGGGTTTATGTTGTCGCTTTGCCATTAGTTCTCAAGCCCTGAAAGAGCGGTCGAAACAAATCCTGTCCCCTCTCCACCGCGAGTCGGGGGAGAGGGTCAGGGTGAGGGGGCATGGTCTTGGTATGAAGTGCGTGGCCAACCTGGGTTCCACATCACTAACAATTGAACGGGTGGCCCGGAGAGTTATCTCTGGGTCGGCGTAGCCGACAAGCGGCTCGTGAAAGGAGTTTGTGCAAGATGGAAAGTTTCTATTCTGTTCATGCTTAATGCATAAGCCGCTTGTGACCTGTGGCCACCCAGAGAGGAATCTCTCTGGGCCGCCCTGATTCAGCCGGCGATGCGGTGCTATTCTCGCTCTAAAAAACCCTCACCCTAGCCCTCTCCCTGCGAGGGAGAGGGGACAAGAGGGTTGGATCGCCCTCTCCACTGATTCCAACGCTCTCCACTGATTCCAACGCTCTCCACTGATTCCAACGCCCTCCATTCATTCCACGTCGCTCATACCAACCTATTCAAACTCGTACGTTATCTTCCCGTGGTGCTGGGCGCGGCTGATGCGATCGAGCGCGTACAGACCTGCCAATACGAACTCGACGCATGAGGCCCGCATGGCGGGGTTTTCGGATGCGTTCACTTCAAACGCCCGATCCCACACCGGCGGTACCCGTTTGAGGCGTTCGCTGTAATGTTCCGACGGCAGCAGATCCCCCACTTCGATCTTGATCCCCTTCTGGAAGATCTCGGCGATCTGCTCAAGCCCGTGCTCTTGGATGTATTCCTGAAACACCGTCCCGACCGCTTCCGCGATGAGCGCGTCGAGCACCTGCCGCTCCGACATCTGATGGCTTCCCATCATGTCGAGTTCCAGCTTGCCCAGGCTCGACGTGTAGATGTGCCCGAAATCGCTCAGGCGGACGACCGCTGGCTTCTCGTTGAGCAAAATCCCACGATGCCGGGCCGAGGCGATCACCGTGCTGTAGTTGGCGATACTGAACCGGGCACTGACGCCTGACTGCTGATCGACGAACTTGCTTCGCCGAGCCGCTTCGGTAACCTGCTCGAGTACTTCCTTCATGAAGTACGGCATCACCACCGGGTAGTCGCCATCCAGACGAACGCCCGCTTCCTGTTCGATGATCTGAATCCCCAGATCGCGTTGCCGCGGGTAGTGCGTATGAATGACCGAACCAATCCGGTCCTTCAGCTGCGGGATGACCTTGCCGCTACGATTGAACGTGGAAGGGTTGGCCGAGAAGAGCAGCACCAGGTCGATGTCGAAGTTCACCGGGTAACCGCGGATCTGTACGTCCCGCTCTTCGAGCATGTTGAACAAACCGACCTGCACCAGTTCGTCCAGCTCCGGCAGTTCGTTCATCGCGAAGATCCCCCGGTGCATTCGCGGGATGAGACCGAAGTGCAACGCTTCCTCGGTGCTCATGCTCACGCCGCCGGCCAGCTTGGCCGGGTCGATCTCGCCGATCACGTCGGCAAACTTGGTGCCGGGTGCCAAGCGTTCGGCATAGCGCTCTTCGCGCGGCCACCAGGCAATGGGGATCTCTTCGTCGCCATGACTGGCCACGAAGTTTTTTGCCACCGAAGTGATCGGATGGTAGGGGTCTTCATGGACCGGGCAGCCAGGGATGTTCAGATACGGCACCGCCTCGTCCAGAAAGCGAACCATCATCCGCATCATGCGGCTTTTGCCCTGCCCTTTCTCTCCCATGAACAACATGTCGTGTCCGGCAATCAGGGCGAGGTGGATTTCCGGCAGGACGGTATCCTCGTAACCCACCATGCCGGGGAACGTTTCCTCCTCGGCGGCCAGCATGCGAATGAAGTTTTCTTGAATCTCTTGTTTCACGGAGCGCGACTGCCAACCGCTCTCCTTCAGTTCTTTCAGATTTACCGGGCGTGAAGGGACGTCGGTCGCGTCGTTCGAGCTTGTCACTATCTAAATTTCCCCGTGGATTGCCGTTTTTCTGGAAACTCCCGGAATTATAGCGCAGTAAGCCTAAACGCCAAGCTTTGCCGCTTCTGGGGAGTCAGATCCTCCGATAGGTCTTGAGCATAACCGCAAACGCTGGGCGATTTCATCTACCCTGGCCCCGAAAAAGGGCCAAGTGTCGACATAACCACCACGCCAACTGTTGGGGAAACGAAGTCATGGGGAAATCCGTTCTGGTTTTGCTGCTGTTGGCCTCGACGGCCTGGTCCGCCGATACGCAAGTAACGCGTAACCTGCCGTACGCCGGCACCGACAGCCGCCGTCAAGTGCTCGATATCTATGCCCCAAAAGGTGCCAAGGACCTACCGGTCATCGTCTGGATGCATGGGGGCGGCTGGCGAATAGGGGACAAGCTGTTGGTGCAGAATAAGCCCAAAGCGTTCACCGACCAAGGATACGTCTTCGTCTCGATCAACTACCGCTTCGTCCCACAGCATGAAATGAACGACCTGGCCACCGACGTGGCGACCGCCATCAAGTGGGTTCACACGAACATCGCCGAGTATGGCGGCCGGCCGGAAACGATCTTCGTCGGCGGGCACTCGGCCGGAGCGCACCTTTCGGCATTGGTCTGTTCCGACGAGTCGTACTTGAAGTCGCAGGGCCTCAGCTTCGATAACATCGCCGGCTGCTTTCCTGTCGACACTGCCACCTACGACGCCGCGAAGCTGATCAAGTTCCTCGATCGCGCCCAAAGCTCGCGCACGGAACTGTACACCAACGCATTCGGCGACACGGCCGAGAGCCAGAAGAAGTACTCGCCGATCACGTACATCAAACAGGGCACCAAGTATCCGCCCTTCCTACTGCTGCACGTCGCTGCCCGTCCGGACGCCACGCTGATGAGCAATGCGTTCGCCAAGGCCGTAAAGGACGCCGGCGGCGAGGCGGAAACGTTCGCGGCGAAGGGGAAGGATCATGGGAGCATCAACAAGGACCTGGGAACCGACGGGGACGAACCAACCAAGGCCGTGTTCGCGTTCTTGAAGAAGCATGCCGCGAAGCCGCAGCAGGAATCGCCGTCGAATTGATGGTCTTCGGCCACGCGGTAGGTTAGTCTATGCGCATTGATCGATGCCACCTCTCCGATAGACTTCCATGGCCAGCGAACCTGAACTCGAACTCCTCGACGAACGCCCGCAGCAGTTCGGACTGATTCATTTGATGGGACTGATGACCGTGCTGGCGTTGGCGTTTGCGCTGCTGGCCCCGCTCTTTCGCGCCATGTCAGGCCGTCAGGCGATCTATGTTCTGCTCATTCTTTTGATTGAAGCGGCAATCGTCGCTGGTTCGTACGTTTATACCTCGTCACGACGCCAGAAACTTCTGGCCGCCGCCGGTCGTCGCGTGGGTCAAAGCAACTTCGGCATGGCCAAATCGCGAGCCTTCGGCAGACTGGCGACCGTGTGCGGCTTACTCTTCGTCGCAATCGGCCAGGTTTGTTTCACGATCATGGCGATATGGATGTCTTACGACCACTTCCCCTGGATGTTGCTCGTCAGCCAGTTTCAACTAGGTGTCTTTGCCAGCAACGCCATGATGCAGTTGCGATGGGATCGTGACTTTGGGGCCATCGAGTTCTTCGAGAATGGAATTGCGGACGCGACGCATCAATTCACCCCGTGGGAACGAATCGTCGTGCGTCCTAGCAAACTGTACGAGCACGGCGTAAACCTGCACGTTCAATCGGCGATCAAGCACGGAGGGGCGACAATGATGACGATCTTCGTCTCGGATGAGTTGAAGCAGTACCTGCTGAAGCATCATGGAGAGGAAACTTCATGAGCAGCGACCCACTCGGCGAACCGGAGTTGGAAGTGCTGGACGAGAAGCCGCGGCAGTTCCAGTTGATTCATCTGATTGGAGTGATGACTGCCCTGGCGGTGCTCTCAGCGCTATTTGCCCCGGCACTGCGTGCATTGAAGTCCGATCAGGCAACCACTGCGTTGATGCTTCTAGGGACACAATTGACGGTGGTCACGGCAGCTTATTTTTTCGGTATGTATCGAAGACGCAAGGCCCTGCAAGGCTCTGGAGCTCGCCTAGGACAAAGCTTTACCGGTTCACCGATAACTCAAAAGTTGATCAGTATTTTTGTCATCGCTGGTATGCTGTTCCTTTCCTTATACATCTTGCTGATAGCGGTCGGAAACACGAGTGGGAGTTTCAAGAAATTCCCCATTGAAGCGATGTATCTGAACTTCCTTTTGGCTGCGATGTCCGTTCCGTTTCTGTTGCATATTTTCTGGAAGCGGCACCTCGGGGTCGTCGAGTTCTTCGAGCACGGCGTCGCACTAACGCCCATGAAACTCACGCCATGGGAACTGGTCGAAGTCCAGCCCCACCAGACGAAACAAAACGGCATTCAAATGACGGTAAGCAGAAAGGGGAAGTGGGCGCGTAAACTCACTATCCCTGCGTTGGTCTCGCCGGAGTTGCGGAGCTATTTGCTAAGGCACCATTCGAATCCTGACGCCCCGAGTGAAGAAACACCGCTCAAGAAGTTGACGCTGTTCGATCCGTGAATACCTTGACATCCAACGAAAAAAGCCCCGGCTAACCGACCGAGGCTTCTTTCCAATTTCAAACGTGTTTCAACGCTGAGAACTACTTCTTCAGCATCGCCCCACTCACGTACCAGCCGTCTTCTTCGGTGCGGGCGTACGATCCGGTCGGGCCGAGGTAGCCTTCGACTTGGGCGAACGGGGGCAGCTTACTGGCGTCGATCTGCTGCTCGCGTTTGGCCGTGTCGTCGTCCTGGCCCATGCTCCACACTTCGTTGATGAGCTTGCCCAGGGCCGATTCCGATTCCGGCATCTTGCCTTGCTGCATCAGTTCGTACGTGACGCGGGCCGCTTGATCGCTGCGGGCAAAGTGGCGGAAGCTATCGACTCCGCTACCCAGCACGGCCAGGGCCTTGTTCATCCGCTGATAGTCGGCGGCCTGGTCCAACAAGTTGGCGGCGGCACCGGCCTGCTTGGTCAGGATGACCTTCTTGATCAGCTCTTTGTTGTTGGCGAAGTACACCCAGTCGTCCACCACCGAAACGGCCGCGTTGGGAATCTTGGGCTTGTTGGCATCCCCTTGGGTGAACTGATTGTTCGCGGCGAACGAATCGGGGAAGCCAGGACCACTGATCACCAGCGTCGGGATTTCTTCTTCCTCTTCGTGGATCTCCCAGATCTCCTGGTCACCCACCACGTGCTTTTCGGCGTTGGGGTCTTGCTGCATGATTTGCGTGATGGCCGCTTTGACCGGATCGGCATTCAACAGGTGCACGGCCACCAGGCGCTGTTCCGACTGGGGCGTGATCGGCGTCTTCACGTCGACCAGCATGCAAACCTTGTCGTCCAGATGCTTGACGATCTGGTTGACCACGTCGACCTTCGGGCCGGCCGGGTCTTTCTCCAGGCTTTCGATCAGTTCGTCGAAGATCTCGTCGTCGGCGTATTCGTTGACGATCGTTTCACTGAACTTGAACGCGTCCTGCACGTTCCAGCGGAAGTCGAGGAAGGTCGCAATGTCGGCCGGCACCCAGTTGTGCGGCTGGAAGTTTGGATCGTTGGGGAAGTTCAACACGCGGGCCCCCAGACGGAAGCGCTCGCCCGTTTCGGCCTGCGGATCTTGCGGAGCGTACACAAACGAGCTGTGCACCATCTCCAACTGATCGCTGTCATTGGCGACCATGAAGTTGACGTAACCCCCCAGCCCCTTCACGGCGTCGAAACCTTGATTCCGCAGCAGGTGCAGCATGTCGGTACCGCGTTTCTTACGGCCCCCTTGCTGCGAGCGGATTACTTCGGCATAGCCAAACGGCTCGACGAACCACTCGAAGTCGTACGTATCCGGTCCGCGACCCTTGGCTGCCCGAGCGAGCACCGCTTCGAATGCTTCCAGCGAGGCCAGGTTATCCTGCTTGGCGGCGGCGATCGCTTCCAGGATGTACTTCAGGGTCAACTGCGAGTCGGTCGCGATCAGCAGGTCTTGTTGAATTGCGTAGTAAGCTTCGTTCGGGCCTGGCTTTTCGGCGTTAGGCGGAAGATCGAACTTGGTGGCGGCCACGCCGGCGATGGTTACCTTCGACTCTTTCGCGCCGTTGGCCTTTTGGTTCTTCGAGATCTTCGCCAGCAAGGCATCGACCTGGGCTTTCTTCCCGGTCACGTCGACCGTCAGCACGACGCCGTCCGACTTCTCGCCGTTGGGCTGATCGTTGGCAAAGCAGATTTCCCCGGCGTAAACGTCTTTCAGGTCATCCAGGTTGATGCCCAGCTTCACGCCGCCGGCGATCAGCTTTTGCTTGATCTGCTCTTTCAGGTCGTCCGTAAACGGCTTCATGACCGGGTCGGCCATCATTTTGCCGATCTGCGTTTCGTCGAAATGGGCGGAGGCCTGATCGTAGTCAGGGATCGAAACGTAGCTCTTGATGGTTTGGGGAAGCACGGTGGCTGCCTTTGGGGCGGCGTGTGCTTGTTGCTGAGCGTATGAAAAAATACCTACGCAAAGTAGGGCGAACCGCGCCCAGCGATATGCCTGCATCACAATCAAAACTCCTCCGCCTGAGTGAAACGGATTTCCCCAAAGGGCTGCCTGTCGTACATTCGGGAAAATCTGAGGTGCTATTTCTATCGGCAAATGCGTTTAAAATTCCGTCTTGGAACTGCCTCGGTTCCACGCATCTGGTGCGAAAACGATCACCGTCACATATAAGATGTAGCGATTAAACCAATTAACCAATCTCCCTGATTCTGCGAAACTAGCGAATCTGGTGCAAGCTCTGCTAGCCCAGCCTGCCCAATTAAACCCAAAGGAGTAAGGGTGAATCTCGATAAATTTGCCGCCGAGTCCCTCTGCTACGATCCCATCCACGGATATGTTCCCTTCGTCTCGGAAGGAACTTCCCCCGGAGAAGTCACCGAACGCACCATCATCGATCACCCCTGGCTGCAGCGGATGCGGCAGATTCACCAGTTGCAAACGGCCTGGTGGGTCTATCCCACGGCCGAGCATACCCGCTTTCAGCACATCATGGGGGTGATGCATCTGGCCAGCCGGCTGACGGGTCAGCTGTACCCCAGCCTGAAGCAGGTCTGCCCCGACACTCCTTCCCGCGGCCACGTCGAATCTCTCCTGCGAATGGCGGGCCTATTGCACGACGTGGGGCATGGTCCCTTCGGACATTTTTTCGACAGCCACTTTCTCCAGCACTTCGGCCTGACGCACGAATCGCTCGGCGCCCATATCATTCAGCACGAACTGGGGGATCTGCTTTCGCAGCTGCGGCGAAACCCCTACTCCGAGATGGAAGAGCACGAACAGATCAACCCCGAGCACATTGCCTGGATGATCCAGCGCCCCAAGCTGGGGGACGAAGCCGACCGCCCGCAGTGGCTCAGCTTTCTGCGCAGCCTGCTCAGCGGCATCTACACGATCGACAACATGGACTTCGTCCTCCGCGATGCCTACATGACCGGCTACAGCCAGCAGTCGTACGACCTCGAGCGGCTGATCCGTTACAGCTTTTTCACCGAAAAGGGACTCACCATCCACGAACGGGGCATGGCCGCGCTGATCCGGTTCATGAACGTACGGGCAGAACTCTTTCAAACCGTTTACTTCCACCGCGAAGTGATGGCGATCGACAAGACGCTGGAAGACCTGTTCGCCGAAAGCCGCCCCTGGATGTTCCCCGGCAACCCGATCGAGAACCTCGCCGCCTACCAAGGCTTCACCGAGTTCAGCCTGCTGGTCGATGCGGCCCGCTGGCATCAATCGGACGACCCGCACCAGGCCGAAGTCGGCCGCCAGTGGAAAGACCTCCTCAGCCGCAACATCCCCTGGCGTTTCATCTGCGAACGCTCGCTCCGCTTCGACGAAGGGGAAAGCCAGGAGATGACCATCTTCCGCAACGAAAGCTTTGCCCTGGCCGCGCTGCGCGAGGTGCTGCCGGCCGAGTTGAAAGAGATCCCGCTGAAGATCGCGTTGAACCGAACCGTCTTCCGCCCCAACACCCGCGGCCCGAGCGACCACCAGAACTTCATGTACGACGCCGCTCAAAAGAAGATCAAAGAACTCACCACCGATAAGATCTTCCGCTCCCTCCCCGTCAGCCGCGTCATCTGCCGCATCTACGCCCAAGAGGCCACCCTGGCCCCCAAGCTTTCCGCGGCCCTCGACCGCCTGGTAGGCAACCACGCGGTAGACGACCTGACGAACATGTAACCCACCTCCGGTCCCCTCGCACAGAGAGGGCTAGGGTGAAGGGCGAAGCTGGTACCAGTTCTCGATCGTTCCAAAAGAAAACCAACCACGGATCACACGGATAGGAGAAATAAAAATTCGAGTGCCACTGCCGCCTTCGGCAGTGCGAACCGGGTACCAGCTATCCACGGCAAGACGAGCCAGCCATGGCACTCATTCTCAGGTTTTCTCATCCGTGAAATCCGTGTCATCCGCAGTCAAAAACTTTTTTCCGCGCGCACTATCTTCCCGGCATCGCAGGCTGGTATAAGTAAGTCATCGCTGGGGACGCTTTCCCCACAGCATTATTTTCTGCTTGGTCCGATGTGACTTCCGTCCCGTCCGAAGACCACGTTTCCTGGCCCAAATCTTTTGGGCCAAGCCATCCCCTCTCAGCCCCTTCGAGGCTCGGAATTCCTTTGGACTGCTGGCCATACCAACGGTCCACCATTTGTTTTTCACGGTCGTAACACCTTCAACCCACGACAAACATCATGTCCCATCACCACGCACCCCAACCGGAAACGCACGGAGCGGACGCATCAGCGCACGCTTCGCAGGTTGCCGTGCGCAATGGGAACCGGCTTCTCTGCCCTTGCTGCGGAGAAGTTCTCATGATCCTGTCGGATGACGAACCGATCGAAACAACCTCGAACGAACCAATCGCAGACGATCCGTGGCTGGCGATCTCGCCCGATGGCCAACGGATGCCAGCGAGCAGACCTTCCCCCTGGGATGAAATCGCGCGTCGACAAGATGCCGCGAAGGAAGCGGCCTGGGAAGCATTCACCCAGGCCGAGAAGGCGAAGCAAGACGAACGGCATGCGGCGTTTCTTCAATCCGATGATCCCAAATTCTGCGCCGATTATTTGACGGTGCCGATCGATCCGGAGGTCGCGGCGTATGCGTTCCCCGACGAAGATCCGCCTCCGCTGCCGACATCGAAGAGAACAAGGTCGCCTCGCGTGCGAGATTCAAAACCATCCCGCGCTCGTGAAAAAAATTGGCGCGAAGTTGTGCTCGCAGAGCCGTACAGCTACCAGGAAAAACGCTACCTGGCGTGGACCTACTATCGGCTGAAGCTGCAAGACTTGGAGCTGCAGGAAAAGATTCGCGTGAAGCAGGCAAAGATTGAACGTCTGCGATGCGAACTGGGTGGCGCGATTGAAACACAGCCTTACGAAAAGCACTTGCCAGGCGACGACGTGCCGACGGTACGTCCGCATGTTGAGGTCGTCGAGTTCGATTTAATGTACTGGCTCGACCAGGCACGTCATGCGAACAAAGAGCATGCCCACGCGGACGCGGGCATGGTACCCGGAATCAACTCAACCAACGAACGCGGCCCACCAAAAAATCCTGTCCCCTCTCCCTCGCAGGGAGAGGGCTAGGGTGAGCGACTGTGTTTAATTTCAAGCCGTTTGGGGCGTGGTCTGCCATGTTTTTTGTTCTCGAAGCATGGCGTTGAGGATGCACAGTAGCTTTCTCATGCACGCCACGATGGCAACTTTCGCACGCTTTCCGGCGTCTCGCAGTCGACGGTAATACGGTTTAATCTTGGGATTGTGGCGGATCGCTGAGAGCGTCGCCATGTAGAGCGCGGAGCGAACGGTCGTACGCCCTCCCCACGTGGTGCGCACTCCGCGGAACTTGCCGCTGTCGCGATTGATCGGGGCCACGCCTGCCAACGCCGCGATTTGATGCCGCGAGCAGCTGCCAAGTTCGGGAAGTTCCGCCAAGAGAGACAGTGAAGTATGGGGACCGATGCCAGGAACACTTTTGAGCAGATCGTCTTTGGTTCGCCAAACAGGCGTCTGCTGAATGGTTTGCTGGAGGTCGCCATCTAGTTGATCGAGCTGACTTTGGAGCGTTCGAATCACGGCCTTAATGCTGCGCTGGACAAGCTTGTCATCCGACTGTTGGAGGCGGTTCTTCTCCGCCGTCAGCATGCCAATCAATTGTCGTCGACGAGCGATTTGCTGCTGCAAACGCAGCTGTTCTTTACTGGGAATCGGCCGAAACGTGAGGCGAACGGCTTGGCCAAACTCGGCCAGGATGCACGCGTCAATCTCGTCGGTCTTGGCCAACTTGCCGGTCGCGCGAGCGTAGTTTCGTACTTGCCGTGGATTGACGACTGCCACCGGAAGTAATGCGGCGCCCAGTTCACCAACGATGGCTTTCTCGTATCCACCAGTGCCTTCCAGAACGACTCCGTCAATCGAGAGCGACTTCAGCTCTTGAACAATTTGTTGATGGCCTTCCGGCGTGTTGGGCCATTGCCGTACGGCGTCACCGATCGCAACATCAAGTTTGTCTTTCGAGACATCAATTCCAATAAACATCAAATTCGAGCTTCTCCCTTCCTTGCTAATGCGGGCTTGCCAGGCAGCGGCCCCAGCGACTGTTCGGGCTAAATCTCAAAAAAGCGGACCGGTATCTAGCTCACCCACGGCCTCTGACGACCCGAGGGTTATCGATCTCGCGATCCGCAAAGCTATCCCACTCCGTTCGCTACGCTCACTACGTGGGATAGCTTGATTCCAATGTAAATCTAAACAGATTTCAACATACAAGGGTTTGTTGTGCGGTTATTGCCTTACATCGCTGGTCGAAAGTTCCGAAGTGATCGTGAACTTCGATCGCGCATGCGCCTGCATGCCGGCGGGGATAACCCCTCACCCTAGCCCTCTCCCCTCAGGGGCGAGGGGACAAGAGCGCGCGTGCGCACTTAACGACTAATCTTCTAACTCAAACCGAAAGTGAATTCACCATGGCCAACAACGTCAACGACGCCAGCAAACATTCCACCCCATCGATCGCCGACCGCATGAAGCAAATCTACACGCAGCTTCAAGCCGAGCTTCGCGCGAAGCAGGCAGAGATCGACCGCCTGCAAAAGGAGCTGGCGGCCGCGAAGGAAATGGATTCGAGCGAAGAGAAACCCTGCGTTCTAGAAAGTGGCGCAGAGGATAACAGGAGCATTGCATCGGCTTGGGAACATCCATCACGCATGCGCTACAAGCAAGCGACACGCCCCCTCTCCCCCGTAGACGGGGGCGAGGGGACAGGAATGGGTGCGTGCTCGCTGGTGCTTCTCTGGCTGGCATACCCTGCCGAAACGGGCCGAACTTCGTTAAAATCAACCGGTTCAGACGCCCATTCGCATCCACACAAGGGACCTCCACGTGTCGCACGAACAATACGAAAACCCGTTGATCTCTCGGTATGCCTCGCGGGACATGAGCTTTTTGTGGAGTCCGCAGAAGAAGCATTCCACCTGGCGGCGGCTGTGGCTGGCCCTGGCCGAGTCAGAACAGGAACTCGGGCTGACGATCACCGACGAGCAGCTCGCCGCGATGCGGGCCAACCTGGACAACATCGATTTCGACTTAGCTGCCCAGCACGAAAAGCGTCGCCGGCACGACGTGATGGCCCATGTCGAAACGTTCGCCGAAGCGGCCCCGGTGGCCAAGCCGATCATTCACCTGGGCGCGACCAGCTGTTTCGTGACCGACAACACCGATTTGATCCTGCTGCGGGAATCACTTCAGCTGGTTCGCGATCGCCTGGTGCGTTGCATTTACCTGCTGGCCGACTTCGCCAAACAGTACCGCGACCTCCCCTGCCTCGGCTTCACGCACTTGCAATCGGCCCAGCCCACCACGATTGGCAAGCGGGCAACGCTGTGGTGTTACGACCTGGTGCTGGACCTGGAAGAGGTCGAACACCGGTTGGCCCTGCTTCGCTTCCGCAGCACCAAGGGAACCACCGGCACCCAGGCCAGCTTCCTGGAACTGTTCCACGGCGATCACGACAAGGTGAAGAAGCTCGAGAGGCGCGTCGCCGAGAAGATGGGCTTCGATCAGCTATACGCCGTCACCGGGCAGACCTATTCGCGGAAGGTCGATACCCAGGTGCTCGACTGTTTGAGCGGCATTGCCCAGTCGGCCCACAAGATTGCGACCGATATCCGCATTCTGGCCCATCGCCGTGAACTGGAAGAACCGATCGAGAAGGATCAGATCGGCTCGTCGGCGATGCCGTACAAGCGGAACCCGATGCGCAGTGAACGCATTTGCGGGCTCGCCCGGTACGTGATCAGCAACCAGGCCAACGGAGCCAACACGCTGGCCACGCAGTGGATGGAGCGCACGCTGGACGACAGTGCCAATCGCCGTTTGAGCCTGCCGCTGTCGTTTTTGGGAATCGATGCGATCCTGATCATCCTGGCCAACGTGTGCGACGGGCTGGTGGTGTACCCGGCGCTGATCGAGCGCAACCTGGCCTCGGAGCTGCCTTTCATGGCGACCGAAAACATCATGATGGCCGCCGTGAAAGCGGGCGGCGATCGCCAGGACCTGCACGAAAAGATTCGCGTTTACTCCCGCGAAGCAGGGGCACGCATCAAAAACGAAGGCCTCGACAACGACATGCTGGCCCGCATCCAAGCGGACCCGGCATTCCCCAAGTTCGACGCGGAAGAAATTCTGCAACCACTGAAGTACGTCGGCCGCGCCCCCGAGCAAGTCGACGACTTCCTGGCCGACGTCATTCAACCGATCCGCGATCGCTACGCCCACGTGACGCTGGAGAATGAAGAGCTGAAGGTTTAACGCTTCAGGCCCACGAAACCGGGTCCCTTCGCCCCTGCGGGGAGCGGGTCAGGGCAAGAGGCATCTCCGCAGGTAAGCAGCGTTTGAGCGATGCGTGTTGGGAGTTTTTGCCTGGCGATGCTAAGGTAAAGCTCGGTCAAAAATCCCTCACCCTAGCCCTCTCCCTTCAAGGGAGAGGGGACATGAGAGAGAGAGAGAGAGAGCCTAGATCAAATCGACGCGGCGTTTTTTGCGGCGGGACTTTTTCTGGCACTCGTCGCAGACGCCGTTGATGATGAAGCGGTGGCCGGTGGCACGGAACTGGTGCTGGCGAGCCACTTCGTCGCGGAGCTCTTTCAGTTCGGCACTTTGAAATTCGATCAGCTGCTGACACTGGGTGCAGTAAAGGTGATCGTGATCGGGATAGCCATAGTCGTGTTCGTAAACGGCTCGGCCGCCGATTTCCATCTTTCGCAGCAGACCGGCTTCGACCAGTTCGTTCAGGGTGCGGTAAACGGTCGGGCGACTGACTCGGTCAGAGCCTTTACTGTGGTGCGAGAGTTCGTCGATCAATTGATCGGCGTCGAAATGCTCGTGGTGGCTAAAAACGTGCTCGATGAGGATGCGACGAGGCTGCGTGATGCGCTTTCCCTTACTTTTAAGGTACTCCTCGAACCGCTCCATCGGGCTAAGAGCTACGTCGACGGCTTCCAAAGCAAACGGATCAGACATGGGAATCTCAATAAGGACAACAAAGGCTTCGGCTTTATTGAGACTGAGTTGCTTTATCTATCTAATTACAGGTTAAGAAGATACGCTACTTACGGGGTTATTCAGTCTCAATACGGAATTCTAGGCCAAAGTCGCCCTGCTACAAGCCCAGGCAGGCCGATTTCGGTCAGCAAATTCCGCGGAGACGAGCCATAAAAAAACGGGCCGCCCCCAATGAAGGATGCCGCCCGCGGTGATCGGTTTTCTAAGTTGTTTGATGCTGGCTAGTTTAGCCAATTTCATCCAAGAGACGTTCCAGGGCCAGATCGAGCTTGTCGTCGGTCATGTAGGTGCCATCAGCGATTTGAGCTTTGATCTGGGCGACTCGATCGGCGCGAATGTCCGGAATGTCCTTCACCTGGCTGGCGAAATCGGCTTCGTGCGAAATATCAAGTTCATCCACGGTATCGAATTGGGTGCGGCTGTCGACGGCCGGGGCCTGCGGTGCGTGATGCGGACCTCGGATGGACTGTGCCGGGTGAACTGCGGTTGGGCCATTAACATGCATGGTAAATCCTAACTCCCTTTGACGTCTTTGTGCTCGAGTTGTGGGTTGATTGGGCCACTCAAGCGAGACGTCCCTAAAATCATGACCGGAATAGGAGGTCTGGGTTTTCCCTAGTTGGTGTGCCCGGCTTCTTCGGACAACCCGAGGGAGGCAGTTTCCCTACCTCGCAAATATAGTTCATTGGCGTCTTCCATGGTGCCGTATTCCGTGTCAGTGATAGCCATCCGTGTGAAGCAAGTGACTAACGGCGAAGAGTTTGTCAGGAAGTACCCTTCTTATCGACTTGCTAGCACTGGAGATTCAGCCATCCTTGACTCGGTCTCGTTATGCAGTCCCTGGCAACGTCGCCGACCAGGCTACCTCTTACGGACCGGCAAATTAAACCGATTAATCGGCTTTTTCCGGCCCCTGGCACTGCCATCGGCGGCGAATACCTGCCTTGCGTATCGCACAATCGTTACGACTGGTCCACGCAAATGGTTTGCCAAAAATTACGGCGTTTGTCTGTCTGGCGACATTTTTTCGATGCCCTCAGGCAAACGAGCCCGAGAGTACGGCAATTGTCGAAATGGCTCAATCGCAATTGCGACCGTCGTGGACTGAATCTTGAGAAATTCCGGTCTACGACTGGGAATTTCCTGGAATTATTTCCACCTATCGGGAAACCGTTCCCTCGTTTCACACGTTAACCTTACAGAGGGGAACACGGTTCTTTCCAATGAAGGTCAGGCAATTCGCCTCAGATCCGCGCGAGACGAGCGAATAAGGCTCTAGAGAGGCCTCGGTTCACTTTTCGAGCGAAGTCTGGAAGCGGGAACGCATAACCCGAATTGGGTATCCCATACCCTTCCAGAAACTTTGATTGTGACTATGAACCCCATAGACAATCACCTAATGCCATGGGATCCCACATTATTCCTATTGCAAGGGTGAGCCTTTTTTACTAAATCTTAGAATCACGTGAACACGCGGAGCCGATTTCACGTCTAAGATTTGAGTAGATTACGCGTCCAGTGCAGCGCAGGACTTGCTGCAGTCAGCTACAGGGAACGTAGCGAACTTTCCCCAGGGAGTTCGCTAATGAACGACTCGCTTTTCGACACCATGCAAATCAAGCTGGAAGACGCCCGAGACCGGGAAGAAGCCTCCATCATGGTGGGCCTGGCGCCTTACATGGAGCTATCCGAGTGGATGGACCAGCAACTCATCAAACTGCGCCTCGAGTTTCACGACTTTGAGACCTCCAAGTCCCAACGCCTTAGCGATTGGGCCAAGGTAGCTCCTCATTCGTAAACTAGTTGTTAGCGCCGCTATCCATTCATCCTTCCTCCTTTCTGGCGTCCACAAAGCTTCAAAAATGACCTAAACTAAGAGTGTCCCAAAAATTTGGGACACTCTTTTTGTTTCTTGAATGTAAAGGCAACCATGTCGCAAGAACCACCTTCGCTCGACATCATCAAGCAACAACTTCGCCAAGGGCAGAAGATCGAAGCGATCAAAACGCTGCGAGAAGAATCGGGCATCGGCCTAAAAGAAGCGAAAGAACAAGTCGATGCGATCCAAGCCAAGATGATCGCCGATGGTGAGGTTCTGCCCAAAGCCAGCGGATGTGCCGGAGCGCTAATCCTGTTTGCCGCCGGCCTGGGTAGCTTCAGTGCCTGGATGCTGACCTGATTCAAATTTCAACCGGCAATCTCTGGCACCACTTGGTTTCGGCAGGGCAACTCTTGTGGTCGTAACGTTCGAATCATCGACTCAACGGTTTTAGGTGCCGATCGACTTTTCTTATCGACCGTCGCATTGTCTCAGCCTGCCGTTCTCATGTGAAGGCAAAATCTTGCGGCGTTTTCTTTCGTTATCGAAACAGCGTGCGCAAATTGTCAACTTGATGTTCGCAAAAGTGCCTTGTTCGCCGATTGCATCCAGGTTTTATTGGCTAGTACCCTTTGAAAACCGTGGATGAAATCGTGGAACTTGCAATGCGTTGGAAATATTCACTCTCCTGGCTCCCCCTCGTACTTTGCTTGCTGGTTGCCCCAGCACAAGCTTCGGCAGACGATGCCCCATCCCTGCGCGTGATGACATGGAACATCTGGCACGGCGGTAAAGAGGACGGAGCCGAAGTCGGGGTGCAGCGCGTGATCGAGGTCATCCAGCAAAGCCAGGCCGATGTGATCGCGATGCAGGAAACGTACGGCTCGGGCGAAAAGATTGCCGACGCGCTCGGTTATCACTTTCATCCGCGCGGTACGAACGTCTCGCTGCTGAGCCGTTACCCGATCGTCGAAGACATTTCGGTCTTCCAGCCGTTCAAGTGCGTCGGAGCGATTGTCGAGTTGCCCTCGAAGCAGCGCGTCGCTTGCTATTCGATCTGGCTTCCCTACGGGGCTGAGATCTGGGCACCTGGCACGCGAGACGTAACGGACCAGCAAAGCATGCTTGCTGCCTGTCAGCCTTCGCATGAAGATCTTCAGGCGATGTGGAAATTGATCGAACAGCGGCTCTCCGACCCGCAGTACGATGGCATTCCGATCGTCATCGCCGGCGACTTCAACAGCATGTCGCATCGCGACTACATCGCTGCGTCTCAAAACGACTATCAAGCGGTCGTCGACTGGCCAACGAGTCACGTTCTGCCGGAGGCTGGCTTCCGCGATGCGTGGCGCGAGCTGCGTCCTGAAGTCGATCGAACACTGGACAGTACCTGGACGCCCCGCTTCCCCGAGCAGGAACAAGATCGCATCGACTTCATCTACTATCGCGGCGGCGGACTGCAAGCGACGGACGTGCAGCGGATCAACACGCACGCCCAAAAGTTCCCCTCGGATCATGCGGCAGTCGTCGCCCGGTTCTTGCTTTTGAAGGACGACAAGTCGACCCAGCGGCTGCGAACGGTCAGCTACAACATTCGTCACGGGGCCGGCAACGACTGGAAGGTGGATCTCGAAAAAACGGCCGCCTTGCTGCGGAACCTCTCGCCTGACGTCGTCGGCCTGCAAGAGGTCGACAACGGCGTCAAGCGAAGTGGCAACATCCCTCAGGCCGAAGCACTCGGCAAACAACTCGGCATGCATGCGGCGTTCGGCAAGTTCATGGATCTGCAAGGAGGCCAATACGGCATGGGGCTTCTTTCGCGCCATCCGATCGAGTCGGTAACCGAAGTCCAACTGCCCAAGGGAAACGAACCCCGCGTGGCACTCGCGGCACGCATCGCACTCCCTTCAGGTCAGTCGATCGTGGCGGTGAACGTTCACTTCGACTGGGTTGATGACGACACGTACCGCTTCGCTCAAGCCGAAGCCCTGTCGAAGTACCTCAAGCAGTTGGACGTGCCGTACATTCTTCTGGGCGACTTCAACGACGTACGCGGCTCACGAACGCTGAAGCTATTGAGCGAGAACACCATCGAAGCGAAGAAGCCTGAAGATCGCCGCCTGACCTGGCCCTCGGACAAACCGGAAATGGAAATCGACTTCATCTTCGGATCGCCTGCGAAGCGATGGTCGGCACCCGTCTGCCGCGTGCTGGAAGCGCCCGAAACGTCGGACCACTGCCCGGTGTTTAGCGTGTTGGAACTACGCCATCGCTAGTACGGTTTGTGCGGCAGATACTTCGGCAAAAATGTCTCGTTTTTCCTTTAACAGCCAGTAGTCTTAAATCTCGAAGAAAACATTCTCCATCGCCGCGCCGAGTGCGTAGACTGAAGCTTGACTGGCTTCCTTTTTTCCAAACACGCTCTCTTCTTCATGGACATCCGACGATATGCGGTTAACCTGTTCACACCTGCATTTTGTATTTCTGCTGAGCCTGCTGGTACTAAGCCATGCGGCGACTTCGTACGGACAAGCGGTCAAGCAGCTTACCGCCCAGCAACTGGCCGATGAGTGGGAGCGGTTGGGACAACGCCAGCCACCGCTTCAAATCAACAAAGCCAACGAGTTTGATCTGACCGGGCCAGCGGCGGTGAAGATGGTTGTCTCTGACGACGCAAGCACCCTGTTAGTACTTGATGAAGAAGGAGGACTCGTTTTCTGGGATTTGACAAGCGGTGTCCAACTGAAGCGGGTTATGCCGGAACAGGCTTCTCCGGAAGCGGCGATCGATATTAGTGGCAATGGCAAAGAGGCCGTGGTCGGTTTTCCTTCGGGCTTGATTCAGATCTACATGACCGACCGCACCAAGCCACGGGTCCAATTTGATGCTTACAAAACGCCACTGACCATGGTTCAGTTCTCTGCCGACCAAGGCAGCCTGATCGCCGTCGATAAGTTCGGCAAGTCCTGGGAAGTAGACATGAAGGGCCAGTCCAAGGGCTTTCGGCCAGGGCCCAGCGAAGACACACCGGTCGAAACCCTGGTTGCCGCAGGCGGACCGAAAAATACCTGGTGGAAGGTCTATATCGACCAGGATAAGCAAGTCAGCGATATCTACTTCAACGGAGAAGAACAGACCGAAAACAACTTAGAGTTCGAGCCACCCACCCAGATAGACGCTTCCGGAGACCGCATCTTGCTGCTGAGCGATAAGCAACTGGCCTGGGTTAATCTTCGCAACATGGGAGAACAAAAGTTCGAGGCGAAATTTTCTAAACTCGAATTTGAGACACCGATCTACGATGCCAAACTGGTTCACCTCCAACCACTGATGTGGACGTTGTTTGAGGACAAGGTGGAACTTCGAGAGGTCTTCTTCGGCCGAGTCACGAAGACAATGAAACTTCCGGCAGACCTTGATCCAGAGCATACGCAAGTTTGTCCCAACGGTAATGCCCTTGTCACGATCACGCCCAAGGGGCACGTTACGCGATGGATGGCGTATGTTCAAAGCGACGGCTCGATGAATGCCCTCTTTTCGTCTCTTTCGTTCGCTTATCGCAATCAGCGATTCGATGCGTTTGAAGCACTCGCCAAGAAATGGAACGGAAAGACCGATCTGTTCGAAGATAGCTCGCATGAAACGCCGTATACGTATCTCATGCGAATCGTCCAGCGTCTAGCGTTAAGTGGCCCTCCAGAGGAGGTGAAAACGTACGCCAACATTCAAAGCTGGATCCGCAATCACCCAGACAACTGTCAGTTCATGCGGATCGCGCTATTCCGGCTTTACTTGGCCGATGGCTACCAGGCCCGCGGGCAAGGCTTTGCCAACACCGTGACCGAAGATGGCTGGAAAACGTTTTACGCCAACATGGAGAAGTCGTGGGAGGTCCTCGAGCCGATCTTCGATCAGGAAGACGTTCCGGCCGAAGCCTACACCAGCGCGATCATTGCCGGCAAGAACTTGCAGTGGGAACGCGAAGAGATTAACGCTTATCTCCGCGAAGCGTTCGCCAAGTATCCGACGTACCATCGGACGTTCACCGAAGAAGCGATCGCTCGCCTGCCGCGCTGGGGCGGCAAACCCGGTGAAACGGAGTACCTGGCCCGCTTCACGGCCGACAAGCTGGGAGGCGTCGCGGGGGACATTCTTTATGCCCAGATTGCTCAACACGTGTCGCGGTTCGTCGGCTGGGACAACATCGATATCGAAACACGTTTCTCCCGCGAGCGGATCATGAAGGGGTTGCTCGCCATGACGAAGACGACCGAGAACCAGCGAACGATCAACCTGGCGCTTTATCTTGCCGCGAAGTGGGACGACGAAGAAGCCGGCCTGGCTGCCGCGGGGCGGTTGGTTGATTTGATGGAAATCGCTCGCAATGAGAAGGTGCCAGGAAAGCAGGAAATGATCAAACAGCTTTATCAGCGTGCGAAGGAGAAATAGTTTCACGCGGAAGCCGTTTGCTTTACTTCCACTCCGGCTCACGCTTCTCGACGAACGCCGCGAGCCCTTCCTTGGCGGCTTCGGTGGTGCGGCTGGTGGCGCTGGCCGCGGCGCCGAGCGAGATCAGCATCTCCAACTGTTCCCCCACCGTTTCGTTCAGATGCTTCTTGGTCAGTTGAATGGCCTGCGGTGCCGACTGGGCGATCTGCTTGGTCAGTTCGGCGGCATACGCCCAGAGATTCTTCGTCGGAATGATCTCGTCGTAAGCTCCGATTTGCACGGCTCTCTCGGCGGTGATGGTTTCGCCTGTCAGCAGCAGCCGTGCCGCGTGGCGTCCACCGGTGCGAAAGTGGAGTAGCGGCGTGCAGAGACCGCTGACGATGCCCCGTTTGGGTTCCGGAAAGCCGAGCGTCGCTTCGGGGCCGGCGATGACGATATCGGAGGCCAGGACCAGGCCGGCCCCGAAACCCATGGCCGGTCCATTCACCGCCGAAATGATCGGCTTGGGGAACTGCAGCATCAGTTGCAGCAGCTCGGCCAGGCTGCTGGTGTCTTGATGCCAGCGATCGAAGTTGTCGTCTTCTTTCACGATCGCGTTCATCTCTTCCAGGCACAAGCCCGAGCAAAACGCCGAACCGCCCCCGGTCAGCACGACTGCTCGTACCTTCCGCTCGCCATGCAAATCGCGAAACGCCTGGATCAAATCGAAGACCATCGCGCGAGTAAGCGCGTTGCGTTTCTCTTCTCGGTGAATCGAGATCGTGCCGAGGTTTTGATGAACTTTGACCAGTATCGGGGGCTGAGACATCTTAATCACGAGACCGCACAGGAAAGGAGTCGAGAAGTGGACGAGTCCTCCATCGTAGCAACTCCGCACCCAATCGGGGACACGGACGTTTCCGGTCCCCTCTCCCCGCGGGGGCGAGGGGACAAGAATGATGTTGCGAAAATGCCACAAACCCCGGAAACGCGGTGCTCGAATCGAGCATTCAGGCCTTCGAAGGGAACGAACTACGGGTTTTGCCCGTCTAAAGCACCAGCCAGATTCTTGGTTGGAGGCAGCGAACCCAGGTGAGTTGATGGGTTTTCACCACAGATTTTGAGACCCATTTGTTGCATATCGACAACATCGGCATCCTCACCTGCGCAAACCAAGAACGACATAAACAACTACCAATTATAAACTTAGGGCAATGCCTTGGCGCGGGATTCTGCTTTCGGCATAGGTGCTGCGAATAACGGTGGCGTCGCCCGATCGTGCTTGTCACGGTCGCAAAAAAAACCACCGATGGAGAACGCACCCATGACTCGCTCGCACGAAGCTTTCCAAGAAGACGATGATTTCGATTCGGTCTCGATCAACAACCTCTCGATCGTGAACGACAGCTCGGACGACGACGATTCGTCGGAAGAAGTCAGCCAGGTCGACGACCCCGTTCGCATGTACCTGATGCAGATGGGCGAGATTCCGATGCTGACCCGTCCTGAAGAAATCGACGCCGCCACTCAAATCGACAAGTGGCGAGGACGCTTCCGTCATGCGGTCATCGCCAACGACCTGATCTTGCGTCATGCGTTCGACCTTCTCTCCAAAGTTCGTGATGGCCAGCTCCGCTTGGATCGCACCGTGGAAGTCTCGGTGACCAACGCCAAGGAAAAGAAGCTGATCATGAAGCGGATCGTGCCGAACCTGATCACCCTGCAAGGCATGCTCGAAGCCAACAGTGCCGACTACCGCGTCGCCATCTCGAAGAAGGCCAAGCCGGCCGATCGCCAGGCTGCCTGGAAGCGTTTGACCCGTCGCCGCGCCAAGGCCGTTCAGCTGGTCGAAGAGTTGAACCTGCGAACCAATAAGGTCACGCCGCAGCTGTCGAAGCTTCGTGAGATCTCGCAGCGAATGGACACCTTACTGGAAAACATCGAACTGGCTCGCGAGTACGGCGGCCACCTCAATGGCCAGTCGTTGGAAGACATGCAGCGAGAACTGCACGGCCTGATGCGAGTCACCCTGGAAAGCCCAGCCACGCTGCGTCGCCGTGTGAAGAGGATTGCCGAGTTCCAGGAAGAATACGATGCCGCCAAGCGTCGCCTTTCGGCCGGCAACCTGCGTCTGGTGGTTTCGATTGCCAAGAAGTATCGCAACCGCGGGCTGAGCTTTCTGGACCTGATCCAAGAGGGCAACACGGGCCTGATGCGAGCGGTCGACAAGTTCGAGCACGAACGCGGCTACAAGTTCAGCACTTACGCCACGTGGTGGATTCGCCAGGCCATCACCCGTGCCATCGCCGATCAAAGCCGCACCATTCGCGTTCCGGTTCACATGATCGACACCATGGGTAAAGTTCGTGCGGTCACTCGCGAACTGGTTCAGGAACTGGGCCGCGAGCCATCGCCGGAAGAAGTCGCTTCGCGCATGGACATCTCGATCGACGACGCCAAGGTCATCTGCAAGATGAACCGCAATCCCCTGTCGCTCGATCAACCGGTTGGCGACCACGACGACAGCTTCTTCGGCGAGTTTCTGGAAGATCACCGCGACGACGACCCGCTGTACGAAACGCACCAGCAAGCTCTCAAGGAACGCCTGGGCGAAGTGATGCAGCACCTCAACCACCGTGAACGTGAGATCATTCGCCTGCGTTACGGCCTGACCGATGGTTACGCCTACACGCTGGAAGAAGTCGGCAAGATCTTCAGCGTCACTCGCGAACGCGTTCGTCAAATCGAATCGAAGGCCGTCCGCAAGCTGCAACAGCCATACCGTTCGCGTGGGCTGGCCAGCTTCCTGGAAGGAGCCGAAGACCTACTCGCTGCCGATGCGGCCGAAACCGCATAGGCAGGTAACCGCTCTCCAATTTGGGTGTGTGAAAGGACGGACGGCTTGGCGACACTTAGCCTCCGTCCTTTCGCCTTTTCTTGGCAACGCCATCCGTGTTCATTCGCGTAATCCGTGATTGGAAACCCTCTTCCCTCACCCTGTTCCCTCTCCCTTCGAGGGAGAGGGAACAGGCGCGAATTCGATCTTCAGGTTGGGGTTTTCCTCCGCGGCGTCCATCAGAACGCCCAGCAGTTTCATCGCGCTTAAGTACAGGTATGGGTTGCCGCACTCCCAACTGCGTGGCCAGACCAGCAAAATAGGCTGGCAGATATCGCTGGTCGCGCAGTCGTACAGGGCATCGAGATTGAAGCCGAAGTAACCGGGAAACGAAAGACGCTCGGCGAGAAACGCATAGATCTCTTCGATCGACTCGAGACTCGCTGGCACGACCACTCGAAACGGTTCCGGCGCACTCATGGCTTCGTTTGAACCTCTTGGAAGGTGCGGTAATGGTCGCGGGTAACGAAGATCAATCCATCGCTGGAGTAGACTAGCCGCTCGGCACCGCGCGAGCCTCCCTTGTAATTCAAGTCGGCCTCGAAGTACTGCCGGCCTGGGGCGTCTGGCAGTTCCTTCTCGCGGTTCATGAACCGATCGCCACCGATGCTCTTGCCGGGGGCTACGTCATGCAGGTTCCCTTCGGAAGCCACCCAACCCAGATCGCGGGCCTCGTTCTTGGTCACAAACGTCTCGGGAAGCGTACCATGCTCGATGAGATGCTCGACGATCGCGACCTCTTCGGCCCCTTTGAGAATGCCGCGATTCCACGTCGCGATGTCCGAAGTTGTTTCCGATGATCTCGCCGAGGGCGCGGCGCTCGGCGTGATGTCGACGACTTCCCCCTGCGGATCGGCAACAGGCGCGTCCTCTCTCGGGTTCTTGTCGCCGCCGAACCGGTCCCTCAGCGCGTTGACGCCAAAAATCAACAAAATGATCCCGAATACGATCAGCCGAAGTTTCATACGGGACATCCCGGATTCCTTCATGGGTTGGGCAAGCTTCATGGTTAGGGTTTCCGTTCACATCAAACCATCCGAGGCCGCTCGGCTCAAGTCCATCAGGCGTTAATCGTCGCCAGCGGAGGGTTCGACTTTGCCTTCCAGCACGTCCTCCGACTCGCGCTGCTTGCGGCTCTCTCGGATCGACTTCCCCTTCCCATCCATGAATGGCAACGTGATTCCCAGTTGCGCGAGCGAGGCGAAAAAGATGCCTGAGAAGAAGACTTCGTCGATGTTACCGATGCCGGGGATGTTGTCCGGGATTTCAATGAATCCACCGGAAAGGTTCGCCAGGTAGGCGGTCGAGATCAACAGGCCAAAGATGGCCAGGCAGCCACGTTTCTTACTGGGAGATTCACTCATGGAGAAAGCATTCAAGAAGGGCGATGGGTGCGTTTCTGGCTGACCAATCAAACTGCAATCAGCGTACCATATTTCGGGAAAGGCACTCGAAAAACATTTTCAATCTTCTGAGGTGGAATTCTGGCAACCATCGAATCGGAGAGCGAAAAATATAGGGTACCGAATCGCGCGTTAAAGTGACGCGGTGACAAGACCAAAAGATGCGTCCCTGGAATCCCTGGCGGTCACTTAGATTACTTGGGATTTTTTGGCTAAGCTCGGATGGCTTCGACTGGAGAAAACTTTCCCGGCATGAGTGCTCTCCACAAAGCGCTCGAACCGATCGTGGCGATGTCAGGTTATCTCGATCCCGTTCTCTTTCAGCCAGGCGAATGCCTCGTCGTGAGTGTCGACAATCTTGGTGAGCAGGACTGGATCTTCGGCGCTGGTATCTTGAGCCCACACTTCCCACACGATGCTGTTGGCTCGCCCGTGCGTTGGTGCGACGACGACAATCAGTTGACGCCCATTCGCTTGAGAGAACTCGCGATCTTTCTCACCCAGGTAGCGCATCGTCTTGTGCGAGGCCTGGAAGTCGCGGACATCGGACAAGTCGACCAGCTGAAACTGCAACCCTTCCGGATAGGTGTGCCTGTACAGGCCTTCATCCGACTCAAGTAGCTGTTCATCGGTCACGACGTCGGCGAAGACGAGAAAGACGCCGTTGTCGTGAAACTCCAAAGCAAATGACATTTTGGCTGGCCTTCTGTGCCTACCACGGGCTGGGGTAAAGCCGTGTCCGACAAATTCACTACCAAAGAACCTCTATCGCCATTAGACCGGATCACCCCAGGCAACTCAATCCAGGGCCAGCAACTCTTCCCTAACGGCAGGCTAATGTCCATGTAAGAATTGCAATTGCTAGACGGTTGCTTCTCCCAAAGGTATATTCCGGATCTCGGTCGCAAATAGCCTGGCCTGCCATGGCCAGAAGCTCTTTGAACAGAACCGGCGTCTACCACTTCTTATCTGCCGCTACCCATCCGCAGCCGAATGCGTACGCGACGAATCTTTCAAGTGAGGGAGATTGAACGATGAGCGGAATGCTTGCGAAGTCTCAAGTTCCGGTGGCCAATCGCAGCCAACTACCGGCCGACGTGCAGGCCGGTATCGTGGTCCTGAAGAACATGATCCGCAGCGGTCGCGGAGAAACCTTCAACAACCGCAAAGACGTGAAGAACTCGACCGGCCAACCGCTACCCAAACTCGACCAAGGCTGCGTCTACATCGAAGGAGACGTCGGCCGAGGCCGAGTCGACCGAGGCAAACGCCGCCTGGTCGCCGAGATCGTCGAATCGACGCGGCAGATCCGGGAGATTTACTTTTCGGACGAGCATTATTTGAAGGGGAGCTTCGTGAGGGTTGTTTGAAATGAATGATTCGCTGGTTGCTTGTCGTTAGATTCGCTCGTATGGTATGAGCTACCTACACTAGCATCCAACTAATAACCATTGATCACATCCGAAGAATTATGGCTTGGTATATTTCCTTAACGTTACGCTGGGAAGAACAGCAGGGCAAATCGCTGAAATCATTCTTGAAGTATTGTTCTACCGCTCAAATTCCTAACGACCGCATTCGTATTCCCAAAGCGAGTATGCACGCAACGCTTTATGCGTTTGCGAAGATCGACGGAGTGTTTTTCCCGCATGGAACGATGCAGGATTCCACCCGTTTCGTCCTTGATGAACTGCGAAACAGAGGTATCGAGAAGAAACTGGCGAATCTTCCAGAATTCCGTTTCCGCCCCACAGAACTCAAACATTTCACGGATGGTTCCACGATCCAGTTTGCGGTTGAGGACGATCGGCTTGCAGGACTGCGAAGTTCAATATCCAAGGCAATCGAAGATATTACTCTTCCTTTAGCACTTAATGGAGTGACGTTTCCATTCGATGGGGGCCCCAAAAACAGGGGCAATAACCTCTGGGGGTCCATTGCTCGAGTCCCTGGGGCAGAACAATCCCAGCCCCTGCAGCAGCTTATTCCAATCCAGAAGGAATTCCCTGGCTGGTTCACTGCCACGACTGCGATCTTAACCATTTCCGATGAATCACTCGGCAATACGTTGATCAAAGAAAAAGATAAAGATGATTACTTAGACATCTCATTGACTAAGAAATGACAATCGGTGCTCCAGCCAGAACAAAAAGCACGTCTCGCAATGGTAGGTCGAGACGTGCTTTATTCAATCCAGAGCAGCCTTCACCGTACTAGCGGGCCGGGATTGGTGCGACGTTTCGTAGCTGCTGGTCGAACTCTAACAGCGACGGGAACGGGGTTCGTGTCGGCGGCTGGTAAAGGTCTTGGCGCGGTCCAAGCTCGGGCAGAGACATCTCGTTGAGTTCCTGGATCGTGGAATCGTTGGTCCCCATCCGCACTCGCTGGGCCTTTATATCCTCGACGCGTTCGGCTCGCAGTGCCAGAATATCGTTCTGCGTTTGATTGAGCGCCCGGACGTCATCGTTGACTCCGACTTGCGCCATGACTTTATAGATTGCATCGTCTTTCTTGGTCGGGTTTCCTCGCCCATCCAGGTAGTATTCAACGACCTTGGTCGGGGGTCGACTTAGCTTGGCGGCGTCGTAGAACGCATAGTCCAGAATGGTGATCGTCAGTTTCGTCAGTTGGTCGACACCGGACTCAGGCACCCAAACGTACGTCCCGCAATATTCCCCCACGTGGGCACAACACTTGGGGATGTCCTTTTTGCATCCGACGTAGAACCAGCAAGGCGAGTAAAGACACTCGGAAGTAATCTTGCCGGTCTTCTCGGTGTGAGTTGCCAAGTTGTTTTTGATGATCGATGGGACCAGATTCGTTGGATCTTTGACTACCTGGCCCGATTCCTTATCGTAGTAGACGATGTCATCCCGGTTGGGTTCGTCCACCGACGGAGGAGGGATGACCGCGAACACTTTCTTTTTGCCGTCTCCGTACGTAAAGACATTCCAGCCAAGGAAGGTCTCTTGCGTGGGCGTCGGACTGGCCGTTCCCAGGTAGAACTGATTGAATCGCTTATCGCAGTTCGGACAATGGTTCGAATCCCCTCCCCCACAGCAAGCGGCGATCGCCCGTTGATAGGCGCATCGCATCAGTTCCAACTTGCGCGGATCGTTGATCGGCGTCATCGTGTAGTTCTCGCGCATCCCCCGATTGCCGTTGGCTCCGATGTTCCAGTTCTGCAGACTGCTCGGCAGAAAATTAAAACCGACCGTACCACCCATGCTGCCGTTCACCTCGGAGCTTCCCTGCGTGGGATAAGAAAAGTGAGGCAGCGCGTTTGGGTTGTGCACGAACTTAGCCAGGTTGTCCAACACTTGCTGGGTATGCACATCCGCCACGGTGTGGGCCTGATGTACGGTCTGATACCCCAATTGCGTATGAGCGCATCCTATACATGCCAGAAGAAACGTCATTACGATAATAGTGCGATACATGATAGCCCTCCTGGCCAAGCAGAATCCCCGTGATGAATGCCCCCTCAAACATGGGGAAACCCAACCCTTAACGAGAATCGGCGGCCTAATGCCACGGCATGAGGTTCAAAAGAACCCGCCTGACAACCGGTTCATCTTCCCCAAATTTAGGGCATGCACTGCTATCACTTGTTTAAGATGCACTTTGATATCGTGATAGATTTACTAAGAGATGTCATGGGGTGATGTATGGAGGTCCGTGTATTGCCTGATGCAGCTTTTGGGTGGCAGGTCACATCGGTCTTCCCCAATGGCATGTCCCAAGTTCATCAAGAGCGACGTGCGGCCACTCGTGCCAGTTGCGCCAGCGAAGTCCAAAGCATTTGCTTGACCAATGCCTGCATCTGACGGGTTCAAGAAACAACATCACCCGCGAACCCATGTGGAACGCGGGTGATTGAGGTTTTCAGTAGAAGCTCTCTCGGCAAGGCTTAAAGCTACTTCGATTCCAGCGCGAAGTCAGCCGTGTTTTTTCCTTCGGTAACGTCAGACGTCAGCGTCGTTTTGGCGTTGTACTTCGCCGGAATCGTTTCTTTCGTCGGTTGAAGTCCCGTGACGTCCGCTGGGCCATCGGGCACCTTCACACTGATGGAAACTTTCTTGGTTCCAGGAGCGGCTTTCACTTCGTATTTGCCATTCTCGATTTTGCCGATAGCTGGAGGAATCCCAGCTGCCGCGTCCTCCGCGGATTCGAAGATGATCTCACCTTCCGTAAGCGGCTGACCATCCAAGGTCACCGTTCCGGTCACGGCGTATCTAGGATTGGGCTCGCGGGCAGGACCTTGATCGCACCCCGCAAAGAGGCATGCCGCAAGACAGAAAATCGCTACAAAGTTGCGCAGATGCATGGTGTGTGCCTGTTTTCGATAATGCGATTGAAATCGGGCCAGTTAGCATGGCCCGATTGGTTCCAATGTTTAGACGACTAAGGTGCTGCGACGGTCTGAGCATCGTTTCGTGACGCGTAGGCAGCAAGCACCGAAGCAGCTGTCGTTTCGGCAAGGAAGTGGACCGAACCGTCCCCGAACAGTACGTTCACGCCGCCTGGGTGCTCCGATAGAAGCGGGTGGTTATTGCCCATGTTTTGGCAAACACCATCGGCACAGGAGGTATCTCCCAACGAGCAGCTACCGTTGCGGCAATTTTCATTGATCACGTAGCGGATCGTCGTTGTATTGAACACGCGCGAGTTGGAATCGTTGGGCAGCGACAAATCCGTTGAATTGTTGCGGCCATTGCAGCCCATCGCAAATCCGTGCTGAACGCCAGGGCGGAAATCCCGCTTCGTGGTACTGTTTTCCCATATCCAGCCCCCCACTTCGCCAACGACCATCGTGCTGCTCGTTCCATCGGTAAGATCCGCAAAGGTATTTTGCGTGTTGTACCCCAGCGTTCCGTTTCTACCAACCGGACCATTGTTCGAGCCTGCGGTTTCACCAGGGCTTCCGGTCAATCCCCCAAAGCCGTTCACATGACCGGCGATGCCCGCGTAGTCGGCTACCATGGATCCTGGCGAGGTAGTGCTCAAGCACACGTCATTTTCGAGCGCCGCGGAAGGGCACTTGAATTGGTCAAAGATGGGAGTGCCAGCCGTATCGCCGATGCCCGCCCTGATATTGGTACTGTTGTACTGCTGATTTTTTCCAAGCTGGGCAACCTCGAAAGCGTTATTCAATTCCAGAAACGGCATGATGTAAGCCATCCAGGAAGCGCCCCATTGCTGCCCAGTGCTGGTGCCAAATGGCGAAATGTTGTTCGCGGCTCCCGGCGGGAAGCGATTGAAGGTGTCGTGGTGGTTGTGCAGCCCCAGTCCCATCTGCTTCAGATTGTTCGTGCACTGCATGCGGCGAGCGGCTTCTCGCGCCTGCTGCACGGCCGGCAAAAGCAGGGCGATGAGGACACCAATAATTGCAATCACCACTAACAATTCCACGAGCGTGAACGCACGTGCTGAATGGATCCGCTTCATATAAATTTTCCTTACGTAGAGAAATAAAAGATGAGTACTGAACATGAAAAGACCCCAAAAAGATCGGAGATCAGTTCCATGACTTTCGAATCGACGAACCGTCGCAAGTTTGAAAAGATGATGGGAAGAGTGAATTCACGCCCAAAACGCAAATGGCTCGAAATGCATATCTGCGTGGGGCATAGGCACCTCTTGGAAGCTATCGTAGCGTTATTCCCCCAATTTGTCTGCTAAAAATATCAGCGCTTTTTGATCTTTTTTTTGATCAAATCGTAATTTTTTTCTATACAAAACAGCTCGGCCTCTACCGAGCCAGGCTGTTGGTCTGGGCCAACTCGACCCCCATGCCGGAAATCCCGCAAAGGGAATCTCCAACGCCCAGATCCCTGGCCATAACCAGGCCGCCGCCCAAGTCATGCAGAAGCATGGCATCCCGATCGACGCCCCCTACCGGGCAATCGAGCCCCAACTGGATCAACTGCAGCGTCCCAGCGACGTCCATTTCCACGACGAACGCTGTGATCTTCTCCGGACGAAAATGGCGGAGTGTATTTGGGAGCAGATTGAACTTCAACGAGAGTCGGTGAACGAGGGAGAGAGGGCTGATCCTTAACCAGACATTAAGACGTTTCCGGGGTGAAGATGACACCCGAAATCATTGAGTAGGTAAATTGCAATTTTGAATCTACGGGTCAGTTCCATTCACCATCAATCACTCTTCAGTGAGTTGTGTTTGGCTCTCGTTCACAAGTACAAGTGGCTCTACAGCACTGCCACGGCGATTGCACCATAACTCACCGTCCCAGCAGGACTTCCATGCGGTAGTCATCGCCCCAGCCGCATTTTAATCGTTTGTTCTTCACGCCGACCTTGGCTGTCTTGTTGTTCTTCAGCAGGCTCAGGCTCGTCCTTCGTAGCAGGCTAAAGTTGGCGTCGGCGTGCCCTTTGCGGATGCGAGATTGATCTTCACCGAACGTCACGTCCAGTTGCCAGTGCAGGCTGTTTTCAATGCCCCAATGACCGCGAACGGCCTCGGCGAAACGCTTGCCGGAAAGGTACTTGCTCAGGATATAGTATCGCACCTCGCTCGTCTCGTTCCCGCCTTGCTTCACGATATTGATCGTCATCCCGATCGCCCTCAAGTTCGACCAACGATCTCGTGTGATGATCTCGTCGTTCACAGGGCAGATATAATAGGAACGCGACTCCTCGCGACCATGCCCTTTCTCGTGCGTTTCGTGACGGTGTACTTTGGCTCGCTTGAAATTGCTTTCCTGCTGCGCGACAAAAAAATCTTCGATCGAATCGTGGAGGGTCGGCTGATTGCGCTTCACGGCCAGGCAATAATCGGCTCCCTGGTCGACGATCTTCTGAGCGATGTCCTGTTGGCAACCTTGAGCGTCAATCGTCACTAAACTGCCGGAAACCTCGACGATTTCAAGCAGTTTGGGAATGGCGGTGATCTCGTTGCTCTTCGCGTCGGTTACTACCTGGCCGAGACTCACATGATTGGCAGTCGCCCAGGCACTGACCATGTGAATGGCCGCCTTGCTGCTGGCCTTGTCGAAACTCCGCCGCAGCGTCTTGCCGTCAATCGCGATGATCTGCCCGTCGGTGATTTCGTGTAAGGCGGTGATCCAAGTTGACCTGCCCCCACGAATGAAACCAGTCTTTAAGTTGTAGTCTTCAAGGATTCTTCCAGGGGAAGGTGCTGGAGCGTAGCGGAAGCAGCTTCCCCTGGAAGAATTGCCTCCGGTGCCGGTGGACGGTACCCCAGCGAACTGTGCGGGCGTACCGTGTTGTACTCGACTCGCCACCGTTCGATCAACACTTTTGCCTCCAGCAGCGTGTCGAAGATCTCTCGATCGAGTAGTTCATCTCGCAGCTTCCCGTTGAAGGATTCGATGTAGCCATTCTCCCACGGGCTGCCAGGTTCGATGTACAGGGTGTTCACCTCGACTCGCTCCAGCCAGTCACGGACCTTAGTGGCGGTGAACTCTGAGCCGTTGTCGCTGCGAATGAAGTCTGGCACGCCACGGCGAACGAACAGGTCGCTAAGACGCTCCAAGACATCCTCGCTGGTCAGTTGACGAGCCACATCGATCGCCAAGCACTCGCGAGTATACTCGTTGATCAGCGTCAGCATACGGAAGGCTCGACCATCGTGCGTTCGGTGATGCACGAAGTCATAGCTCCAGACCTCATCACGATGACTCGGCCGCAGGCGAACGCACGAACCATCATTAAGCCACAGGCGACGTCGTTTCGGCTGCCTTTTTGGTACTTTCAAGCCCTCGCGACGCCATAAGCGTTCGATGCGTTTATGGTTCACCTGCCAACCTTTCCGGCGTAACATCTCAGTGATTCGCCGATAGCCATAACGGCCATACTGTTCAGCAAGTTCAATCATCTCCCGGACCAGGCGAGGCTCGTCGTCGGGGACCCAGCGAACACGGCGCTGAGTGGAACGAGGCTGTCCCAGCACCCGGCAGGCCCTCCGTTCTGATACTCGCTCGCGTCCCAAAGTATCTCGCACGTGCTCGACGATTCGCCGTCGCTTGTCCGGGCTCAGAAGTTTCCCGAAGCGGCTTCCTTCAGGATCGCCTTGTCGAGTTCGGCATCAGCCAGCAGTCGCTTCAGGCGAGCATTCTCCTTCTCGAGCTCTTTCAAACGCTTGGCCTGATCGGTACGAACACCGCCGTACTCCTTCCGCCAGCGATAGTAAGTCTGCTCCGTGACGCCGATCGCCTTGCAGGCCTGGGCAATCGTCTTGTCCTGAGAGAGAAGCACCTCCGCTTCGCGGAGATGCTGGATGATCTGCTCAGGCGTGAATCTTCTTCTAGGCATAAGAAATCTCCCTTCAAATGGGCATGCATTCAGCAAAAACTAATTTACCGAATGGATGCGGTTGAAGGGGGCAGGTCAGCAATCGCCTCACAAAAAAACCTGCTAGGCAGCAGATCGATACGCCTTGGGCTGGGGAGAATCCCCGGGCACGCGCGGCGATTCATCCTGGCCCGGTCCATCCATTTCACCGCGGCGGATGGGCACGTCTTTCGGGGCTTCAATCCCCAGTCGCACCTGGCCGTGGATCTTGAGAACGTGAACTTCGGTGTTGCCGATCAGAATCGTTTGACCGACTTTGCGAGAAAGCACCAACATGAGAATTCTCCTCCTGAAAATCTTTGGTGAGTAAGGCCCGGCAGAGGCCTCGCTTGGCGAGGCGTACCGGCGTTGAGCCCCTTCTCGGGGCGAGTGCGAGTGACCGGCTCGAACGATCGACCCTGAGCAAGGGGCAGTTTACCCAGGGCTGCCCTACACAACTCGCATAAATGCCGGTCTCTCCCGGCTGTCACGGTTCGTGCACGCTTCTCGTTAGCGACCAAAATCCCGCACGATTCGGCCAGTCCCGTCGCTCCTGTTCGGCCGGGTGCTGGTCTCGACTGTCATCGCCTCCGAAGAAGCCCAGGAGAGCCGATTTGTTTTCTTAGCACTGAGAGGGGCTTGTCGTTAATCCGTCAGAAAATCCCATCAGGTATGCCCGAACCCGCTCAATGTCGCGGTCCTCGAACAAGCGAGAACCTTTCTGCGTGTGAACGGAAAACTGACCGTCGCGATGCTTGCGAACCTCCAAGTCATTCTCTGTCGCTTCCATAAGCGTATAGTCCTCGTATGTGTCCATCTGATCTCTCCTCGTAGTCAAGCTAAACATTAAAATTCACCCGGCTGCCGCGTCGCCGCGAAACACTCGCAGCTGCGGACCGCCAGGTGCCGGCGGCGTGGGTGGACGCGTGCCGGAGAACTCGGGAAACACTTGCTTGATGTCGACCGTTCCCTCAATCTGGTCAAAGTCGATGTAAGCCATCGTGACCGAGAGGGACGAATGCTTGACGAACTGCCGCGCGGCCTCAATGCCGTACTTGGCCGCGATCCGGGTGAGCGTGTACGCGCGGAGGCAGTGAAACAAAAACTTACGGCTGGCCGGTAACTCCGCCTGAGCGAGCAGCTTTTTGTAGTGATCGCGGAGCGTATCCCAGTTGCGGTCGGCATGCTCGTCGTACGGCCAGCAGGCAAACAGGCGATCGCTGCGTTTCGCCGGCCGACACGCCAGCAGTTGCCGGATCGCTTCAGCCGTGACCGGCAATAGCGGAGGCCGATGGTCGGCGTTGTCTTTGGTGTGGTCGTGGTCGATCGAGATCTTTTCACGTTCGAAATCGACGTCGGAAACCTTCAGCTGCATGATGGCGTTGATGCGGCTGGCCGTGTTGGTGACGACCATGATGATCGCTCGCCAGAAGACGGCAGCCGGCACGCCGCCAAAATCACCTGGCAACTGGCTGGCCGCAGTCAACAGCCGGTCAAATTCGGCGGGCGTCCAGGTTTTGCGGGCGTGCTTGGGCGTCGGCAGGCGATCGACATCGGGCAGGTAATCGATTGCTCCCTTGCGTTTCGCGTATCGCCATATCGCCTTAATGTTGCGAGCGTATTTGTTCGGCGTCTCCGGCGCTCGATCGAGGTCGTCGACATACCAGGCTTGGAAGTCGGACAGGTAGTCGTCCGTCAGGTGCGACAATTTTGGTTCGATCGACTGGCCGGCGGCTTCGAAGTAGGCACGGTACCGCCGAATGGCAACGCGATAGTCGGTGACCGTATTGGGCGACTTGCCGGCATGCTTTTGACGGCGGTAGCACAGCTCATAAAAATCGGTGAGGGTTGTGTCAGGGGTCCATTTCATGGATACGCATCTCCCGACCCACCTGCAGGTCCGTCGCTTTCCAACACGCGCAGGGGTGTCGTGATTCGTCCGTGACGCGCCGGTGAACTCCCTAGGCGCACGGATAGACAGGGTGCATTGCAAGGATGAATGGAGGAACCGAGAGGCGGTTCTCTGGCGAAAGAGAAACACCGATTGAGCGATTCCAGAGGGGCTCAATCAGGCGGCGTGGCCGCGAGGTCGAGCTGTGCTTTAACGTTTGGTAAGGGCGAATTTAGAACGAGACCGAGAGGCGGTCAAGTCAGTTTGCCGAAGAAGTTGCGGACGGACCGCACAAGAGAGCGAGACGCGAGAGGCACCCCGCTAAAGAAAAATAGTTGCACCCCCGGCAGGGCAAGCTACATATTACTTAACGGGTTATTAACGAGTTATCGCAAAGGTAATTAGAGACTTGTCATGACTGACAAGGACTTCGTGCGAGATATTTCGAAGCAGACAGAAGCCAATGGGATCGCCAGCCACCGCATTACCAAACATCAGCACAGCTGAACATCGCAACAGCCGAAGCCGTCACTTCGGTGGCTGGCGATCCCATTGGCTTGCTTGTTTACAGGGTTCAGACGCATCCCACAAGCGCACCAAAATTTTTTCCAGAAAGCCCTGCCAAGGCTTTCTACGCACGCAAAACGGCAAGCCATCAGGGCCTGCCTTGAAGCGTGAACCGGTGACATTCAGGGTCTAAAAGTACCAGAGGGGGGAATCGAACCCCCACTCCCTTGCGGGAACTGGATTTTGAATCCAGCGCGTCTGCCAATTCCGCCACTCTGGCACAATCGGGATGTCCTCGGCAGCGATGCCAATCTTTGAGATCAGCCGGACATCCGGCGGCATGTTAAGGTTTGCCGCAGCTGTGGAAAGGTCGGATTTTAGCCGGAATTGGCGGCCTCGGCAATGACCGGGCAGGCGATTCGCGAGCAGATCTCGACCTTCTCACTGCTCTACGACACGCATTTTCCGCGCAAGTTCTCGCCTTGGCGGTGAGAATCGCCTGGAATTGACGGTCAGCCTGACACTGCGTTGACGTGATTGGGGTAATCACCTATACGTTCTCTACACATTTTCGGAATAAGAACGGGTCAGGGATGACACGACCAATCTGGGTTTTACTGCTGCTGATGCTCGCACTAACCGGGCGATCGCTTGGGCAGTCTCCCTATGCGCCCAGCCAGCATCCGTCGGCAGAGCCTTCGTACGCATACTCACCGCCAGGCGAGCCCGGGTTGCCGTGGGCTGAGCCTGAAGCAGTGGAATTGGCGCCAGAGGTCGTCTTGCCGGAAGAGCCTCCACCGAAAGAGCAGCGCCGCGGCCGGCAGGGGAAGGGAGGTCCTTTCGGCGGTTCGGCCGGGCCTGGCTATGGGGTCGAATGGTTTCCGGCTCAGCCAGTCCAGGGGCAGGACGTCGACTTCCAACTGTTCGAGCAAAATGCCTCGGCAGGGCTGCCGATCTATCGTGGCGACTACGGTACGGCCGTGTTGACCGTTGGCGTGCAGAACACCCATTACTTCACCGATGCCGTCCTGCCGGATACCGGCCGGGCATTTCCCGATGAACTGTGGAACGTCAAGTTTGGCCTGACCTACATCCGCCAGTTCGATAGCGGGTCGTCGCTGGGCATTATCAGCAGTGTCGGTTCGGCAAGCGATCAGCCGTTTCAAAGTGGGGACGAGATCAACTTGAACCTGATTTCGTTTCTGCGGAAGCCTGCGTGGAATGAGCGCGACGCGTGGATGTTTGGCGTGATGTATTCGCCGACCGGATCGCTCAACTTTCCGGTCCCGATTATCGCTTACGAATGGAACCGGTCGGAATCGTTCCAGATGAACCTGGGCATACCGTTCTCGATGACGTGGCGGCCGCGGGAAGACTGGACGTTGAATCTTGCTTACGTTCCGCTCACCAACGGAAGCGTCATGCTGACGCACGATCTTGCCGAAGACTGGCACATTTACGGCGGATATAAGTCGGTCGCCCAGTCGTACTTCTTGAGCGATCGCGTCGACAAGGATGACCGCTTTTTCTCGCTGCAGCAGCGGCTGGTGTCCGGCATTCGCTGGGACGTGGGGAAGTACGGAGCGTTGGACCTGAGCACCGGTTACGCGTTTGACCGGCGATACGGCGAAGGAGAGAACCAAGGGTCGACCCTGCACGATGAAGTGCAGGTCGAACCGGGGGCGTTTATCGGGCTGGACTTCCGGCTGCTCTTCTAAGCAGGCGAGCCGGACTTCTTCTTGGCCATGTGCTCTTTCAGAGCCGTCAGAATTTTACCGGTGGCTTCGGCTTGATTCAGCACGTAGAAGTGGAAGCCTGGGACGCCGTTGTCGGCCAGGTCGTTCACTTGCTGCGATGCGTAGGCCGTGCCGACACGCTTGTGCCACTCGGGGTCGTCCGGCTTCTGATTCAGCTTTTCGTACAGTTTCTTCGGAATGCCAGCGCCGCACATTTTGGCAATCTTCGAGATCTGAGCCAGGCTATTGATCGGGAAGATGCCCGGCACGATCGGCACGGTGATGCCGGCCTTCTCGCAGCGTTCGCGCCAGCTGTAGAAGTCGCTGTTGCGGAAGAACAGCTGCGAGACGATGACCTGGGCACCGGCGTCGACCTTGCGTTTGAGGTTCTCGAGATCGACTTCCGGGCTGGGAGCTTCCTGGTGGGTTTCGGGATAGCCGGCCACGAGGACGCCCAGTTCGTTGAATTCGTCGTTGATCAGTTCGACCAGTTCGTTGGCGTAGCGCAGTCCCTTGGGATTCGGCTTGAACTTGGTTTCCCCTTGGGGCGGGTCACCACGCAGGGCGACGATGTAATCGACACCGCGACGTTCGGCTTCGGCCAGAAAGCTACGCAGGTCGGCCACGCTGGAACCGACCACGGTCAGGTGCGCCGCGACCGGCACCTGAAACAAGGTTTTGACCTTCTCGACAATTTCGAGAGTCTTCCCGCGCGTCGAACCGCCGGCACCGTAGGTGCAGGTGATGTAGGCAGGCTTGTGCTTCATCAGCCGCTCGACCTGCAGCATGAGCGACCGTACTCCCTTGTCGGTCTTGGGAGGATAAAGCTCAAACGAGATCGGCAACTGGCCGGGCTTGTAAAAATCGGAAAGCATGGGGCAAGTTCTAAAAAACGAGGGGCTCACCCGTCAGTTGACGCTCTTCCTGAGTGAGCAGGTACATATCGTGTATGAGTTGGATGTCGCACGGCGTCTGGGTTACATTACGCCGCTGGAACATTCTTTGTTGGGTGGAAATCATGACCTCAGGCGGAAGTTCCGTGACTTGACCGAACAGTCGGGCGTAGTTCACGAAGCTTGGGACGTTGGTCGTGACGAAGCCGTATAACATGCTGCAGACGCCAATCGTCTTACCGGTAAATATACCCGTATTGATGGCCGTCTTTGAGTAGTCCCCAAAAATCGATCCCACGAACTGCATTTTCGTGGCGACGCGGCCAAACGGATAGTCCATGTTGACCGTTCCGTAGGTATTCTTCAGGTCGCTGTTGGATGTACCAGCACCCAGGTTTATCCAGCTTCCCAAATAACTATGTCCAAGGAAACCGTGGTGCTGCTTGTTCGAGAAAGGTTCTATGACCGTTGCTTCTACCTCGCCACCGATTTTGGTCGTATGTCCTAACGAAACGGCATCTTTAATGGCCGAATGTTCGATCACCTTCACGTTCGGGCCGAGGTAGGCTGGCCCCCGCAAAAAGCAGAAGGGACCGATACTTACGCCTTCTTCGACCACGATCGGACCGCTCGACGCATCGACCGAAACGTTCTCGGCCAGGCTGATCTCGCCGGCAGCGTAAAGCCCTTCCTGGACCTCGCGGTAGTTGCCGGTCTTCAGGCGGTATTCTAAGTTTTCGTGAATGATTTCTTCGTTAAATCGGACGACGTCATGGGCGTACTCGAATAACTCGAACGTTTCGTCGCGCGGCGAAAGCTCAGGCTTGGAAGCCAAGGCGTCGACAAACGAAAGGAACTCGTCGTAAGTGCTGCTGGTGTTGGGGATTCGATGCCCTGGCGGCAGCAAGGCGGCGATGACCCGGCCTTCGTGCAGAACGATGCCTGGCTGCTTTGATTGAACCCAACGAGTCAGCTTTTCCAGGGTCTGCACCCGTGGCACGACACTGGCACTTATAAGGAGTGTCGGCTGACCTTCCTCTGGGGGCGTTTCTTGAAGCTGCGGGTAATACTGTGCTTGAAGTGCGGCGATGTGATACCGCACGACACCGCGGCAAGCGTCGAACTTCTCGGCTAACAGTTCGGCCAGGCGAAAACCGCCGCATGTGATCCCATAGGCAGGTCGCGCAAGCACGATCGGATACAGTTTGGAAACCGAACGGTCTTCAAAGAGGATGCAATTCATGCCTGGGCGATGTCTTTCTCGGCTTTCTGCCGAACGACTCCGATGGTACTGGTAGTAACGAATTCAACGCCACAATGTGGCTAAATCGTCTTTCAGGCAACATGTCTGCTGCCCGAAGGGTGCCGTGAAACGATTTCGCACCCGATATTTTTGTAATCTTTGCTTACAATTCCCTGAATGACCGTTGTACCCGAACTTTTAATATTGCGATTCCCCGAGAAACACTGTTGCCCCGTCTCATCGGGCAACCTGTAACCTAAGATTTCCCAGCGGTTTTGGCATCCATCCGACGGGATCGCGCAAGGCGAACCTTTTTTTCTCGGTTCTCGGCGTTTCCCAGGCACCTGATTGTTTAACCGAACTATGGCTGAGCTTTTGACTTTCGTTCTGGGTGACGTTTTCGGCGTGGTAACTCTCGTCGTGGGGATCTTAATCGGTTTCTGGCTGGGAAGATTGTGGGCCAAGTACATTCAGCCCCATCAAATGCCCGCACCGCCCGAAGGGGAATCGACCGTCTATCGCGAGCAGTTGGCTGGCATGATTCAGTTCACCAGCCATTTCACCGGCGATCTGAGCAAGCATATCGAGCTACTGGAGAACCTGGAACAGAAGTTAGCTCACCCAGAGGGTGACCAGCCGGTCGCCGACGACGGCCCCTCAGCCAAAGCAGTCGAACTGATCGCCCAGATTACCGCCGCCAATCAAAAGCTGAAGCAGCGTCTGGAGTCGGCCGAAGCCACGCTCAAGACGCAATCGCAGGAATTGGAAGACACCTTGTCGGAAGCCCGGACCGACGCACTGACGCAGCTTTTGAACCGCCGTGCGTTCGACGAAGAACGTGAGCGCCGGTGGGCGCTCTGGCAGCGAAAGCAACAGCCGTTCAGCCTGTTGATCCTCGACATCGATCATTTCAAACGCGTCAACGATACCTACGGGCATGATGCCGGCGACCAGGTGCTGCGTGAAGTGGCAGCTCGCCTGAACAGCGTCATGCGAAAGACCGACTACCTGGCGCGGATCGGTGGTGAAGAGTTGGCGATCCTGGTTCCTGAAGCGGATGGGACCTCGGTTTCCACGGTCGCCATGAAGGTGCTCAACGTGGTGCGCTCTTTGCCGGTAGAATACGGCCAGATGTCGATCGAGGTCACCGTCAGTTGCGGCCTGATGCCGGTGATTCATGCCGATGGTCTCGAAACGCTGACCAAAGGGGCCGACGCAGCACTGTACGCCGCCAAAGCAGCCGGGCGGAATTGTGGCTTCCTGAACGACGGCGAGTCGCTGATTCCTATTGAAAGCCAAACTTCGCTACCTGCCCAGCATGGCGAGTCGCCGGCAACCAGCCAGCCGTCTTCGACCAAAGACGAGTCGGAACCAACCGCTCGAATTCAAGTCAGCGAACTTGATTCGGCGGCGAATGAACTCAAAAATCGACTGTTTCTGATTTCGCAAAACATTATGCCGTAACGTAAGAGAGGGATCTTACGACGTATGGACGCGCGACATCCTCATCAACCTGCTCATCAGCCAAGCCGTTCGTTTGTCATCGGTGGGCAGTACGTAGGCCCCGGCAATCGGCTCCGTCTGGAAATCCCCGTCGCCAGGCTTCCTACGGGGACCTATATCACGCTTCCGATCGAAGTGCTGCATGGACCGGTCGAAGGACCTACCGCCTGGGTTTCCGCCGCCGTGCACGGCGACGAGTTGAATGGCGTCGAAATCGCCCGGATGCTTCTGGAGAAGCTGAATCCCAGCAAATTGATCGGCACCCTGATTGTGGTGCCGATGGTCAACGGCTTCGGCGTGATCAATCAAAGCCGCTACTTGCCTGACCGACGCGACCTGAACCGCTCGTTCCCTGGCTCCAATAGCGGCTCGCTCGCTTCGCGTCTGGCCAAGTTGATGATGACTGAAGTTGTTTCGCGTTGTCAGTACGGCATCGATCTGCATACGGGTTCCAACTTGCGTACCAATCTTCCGCAGATCCGCGGCGACATGGACGACGAAGAGACGTACGAGTGTGCGCTTGCATTTGGGGCCCCGGCGGTTGTCCACTCGGACCTGCGCGACGGCTCACTGCGTGCGGCCGCCAACGCCAAGGGGATCAAGGTCCTTCTTTACGAAGCCGGTGAACCGAACCGATTCAATCATGACTCGATCAAAGTAGGCGTGAACGGCGTGATGCGGGTTCTTTCGTTTCTGAACATGCTCAAGTCACCGGTCAAGCTTCCCAAACGAGCACCCAAGATGATCCGCGAGTCGACCTGGGTACGAGCCAAACGTAGCGGCATTGTGCGTTTACTCGTCGAACTGGGCGACGAGGTTGAAATGGGCCAGCAGATCGGCATTATCGCCGATGTGTTTGGAACGGACCCCAAGTATTTAAAGGCTCCGTATGACGGCCTGATCATCGGACTATCCAATAACCCGATTGCGCATCAGGGGGATGGTTTGGTGCATGTTGGGCGTGTTGATTCTTAAGCCCCGACAGGAGCGGCCTGCTCATGCCCCCTCACCCTAACCCTAACCCTAACCCTCTCCCCCGCAGACGGTGGAGAGGGGACAATACCACGAGGCTTCGTCCTCGAACGTAAGTGCCACTAGCGCAAAAACAAACGACCCACTCAAAAGCGGGTCGTTTGCAATTAATCATTCTATCTCGCAGGAACCCTAAACCGTTCCGAACTCTGGCTTGCGACGGCCGAGTTGGCTTTGTAGTCGCGAGACGATGCTGCTGTGCATCTGGCTGACGCGGCTTTCGCTCAGGTCGAGCGTGGCGCCGATTTCCTTCATGGTCAGCTCTTCGTAGTAATAGAGAATGATGATCAGACGCTCGTTGCGATTGAGCCCCTTGGTCACCAGACGCATCAGGTCATTCTTTTGAATGCGACGCGTGGGGTCTTCCCCCTTCTTGTCTTCCAGAATATCGATCTCGCGGACGTCTTTGTAGCTGTCCGTTTCGTACCACTTTTTGTTGAGACTGATCAGCCCGACGGCGTTGGCGTCGGAGACCATCTTTTCGAGTTCCTTGAGCGGCATCTGCATATGGTCCGCCAGCTCTTGGTGAGTGGGTGCTCGTCCGAATTTGGCTTCCAATTGCTTGGTCGCTTCGTTCAGTTTGCTCGCTTTCGAGCGAACCAGACGCGGTACCCAGTCCATCGTCCGCAGTTCGTCCAGCATCGCACCGCGAATACGCGGAACGCAATACGTTTCAAACTTAACGCCTCGGCTCATGTCGAACGCGTCGATTGCGTCCATCAAGCCAAAGACGCCTGCCGAGATCAGGTCGTCCAGTTCGACCCCTTCGGGGAGCCGAGCCCAGATCCGCTCGCCGTTGTATTTCACCAGCGGCAGATAGCGTTCAACAAGTTGGTTTCGTAGTTCTTTCCGCGACGGGTCTTCTTTGTAGGCTTCCCACAAGTGAGACACGTCTTCCCTGGTCGCGGTCGTCGTTGCCATGCGTTCCTCCGTGAATCGCCCATCTTGAGCTAACACGCATTTTCTTATGAAATCGACGGGCCTGAATCCTTCAGGCCACTTCCCCGTTGTTGGCAAAATGCCACTTCGGAAAGGGAATCGATCAGGTGATCCAATCTCGCGTTAGGGACTCGGAGATTCCCGGGGAGGAATATCTTCGTCGGCCTATGCCGCGGGTTAAGCGGTTTTGGGAGCCTTGGAGTCGGCGAGTTCTTCGCCGCGTTCCATCGCTTCCAACTCCGCATTGATTCGCTGCCGCACCGATTCGTCCACAATGCGGGCTGCAGCATTTCCTATCAGCCATCCGATCGCCGCGAACAGAAACATAGCTCCGATCGCCGCGATAAGAATCGATTCGATCCCGCCAGACATTACCAGTCCCCGTATCGTCACGGTGACCAATGCCGTCGTAGCCAAGATTCCCGCGTAGTCGCGTCCCATCGATTCCAGATTGGTTGAGTTGTATCGATCCGCAAACCTCATTCGTCACATGCGCATGTGACGCTTTCTCGTTGAATCGACGCTCCAAAAACGAGAATTGAGATAATTTTACGGATATCATTTGTTTTGCTTGAAAAACTTGTTGCCAGTTCTGAAGTGATTGCAGCGATAGCAGCATCGTTAAGCGGCCCTCTTCGAAGAGGGCGATTGGGAAAGGCTTAACGACATGCGTACCAGACGATCGGCAATCCGCTGGATCGACTTGCTGGCAGTATGATCGGCGTAGCGTTGGATGAACGGCTGGGCAGCGCAGGAAGCGGCTCCGATCTCAGAGGCCATCTCCACGTGCCCGACTGACTCGATCGCCAGGTTCAAGAACTTGGCGGCAGTCGCATCCATTCCAGCGATTAAGTCGAGATGCCCCGAATCGCTCGAGGCGCGATTCATGACGACATGGGTGACTCTTCTGGGCGAGTAGCCGTGCAGCGATCTGATTCGCTCGTAGCCGGCCGTGATGGCATCGGCCGTGGGATTGAGCACGACAAGAAACAACTGGGCCATCCGCCACAGTTCGCCGGCCAGGGGACTCAATTCATTGCCCGCATCAATCAATACGATGTCGGCATGGCGTCCCAGGCCCATAAGTTGTTCGATTAGTCGGTCGACAGCCGCCACCGGCCACTGGCCTGCCCCGCTGCTTTCGTCGGTCGGCAGCAATAGCGACGCTGCCAGGCCTGGCACCAGGTATTCGTGCAGATCGAGCCGCCCGGTCAACAGTTCATCGATACCGACCGTCGGTGTGCGACCTGTTAACTGGGCCAGTCCTGCATTGCTGGGATTCAAATCAACCGTGGCAACGCGGTGCCCGGCAAGTCCCATCGCGCAGGCCAGATTATGACAAACGGTCGTCGTTCCTACCCCGCCGCTGCCGCCGAACAGCACGAAGGTCTTCGCTTTCGCGAATGCCGGCGTGCCGCCGATCATGGCGCGTTTGGCAAGCATTCGCAGGAGCGTAGCTTGATCGCGGGGAAAAGAAGGTTCAAACGACATGGTAGATCAGAAAGTATCTCTACTAAGGTTGGTTGGTTTCTACAGGATGCGAGCCACCAGGTCTTCCGCTTCGGCAGTCGCGATAGCCTGGGGGACGTCCTGACCGTTGGTCACGTATGCCAGCGGAAGCTGGGGATCTTGTAGAAAACTCAATGTGTTACCCAACGAACCAACCTCATCAATCTTGGTTAATACCCAGCTGGAAGGGCTCACCGTGGTGAACTTTGCCACCGCCTCGGCCAGGTTCTTCGAACTGCTGGGGGCGGACAGTACCAAATAGGTCTCATCAGGGGAAGCTGCTTTTATCAAAGATCTGAGCTGCTGTACTTGCACCTCGTCTCGCGGGCTGCGGCCGGCCGTATCAATGAAAATCTGCTCGCAGTCCGACAGCTCGTTGATAGCACTGCGGACTTCCATCGGAGTCGAAACGATCTTCATCGGAAGGTCCATGATCTCGGCATAGGTCTGCAGCTGATCGACGGCGGCAATCCGGTAGGTATCGACGGTCAGCATGCCGACGCGGCGCTTGTGATCAAACTTTGCCCTGGCAGCCAGTTTGGCAATCGTGGTTGTCTTCCCCACGCCCGTGGGTCCAATGACAGCAACGACACGGGGATAGACGCGTGGGTCATCGATGTCATGGCCGATGTGGATCGAAGCAGCCAATTCGGTTCGGATGGCTTGCAGTAGAACCGCCTCGTCTTGCTGCGACTCTTCGGTATGCGTTGACAGGACCTTCTCGCAGAGCGAGTCGGCCAGGAAGCCAGGCACTTCGGCTTCCACCAGTCGTTCGCGAATCCGCAATAGGGACGCTGGCCAGCCGGGACCACTACTAAAGAATGTCTGGCTGAACGACATCGCTTCCAGGTCGATACCTGCGTCGTCCTCCGGCGTTGCCTCTTGCGGCTGCGAAGCGACTTGCTCGATGGGTTCCGATGAGGCTGCTTCCGCTTCCCGCTCTTCTTCGGGAAGCTTGATTTCAAAACGACTCTTCAAGTTCGAGTCGGACGAAGCCGCCAATTCGATCTCTTTCCCGCCGAGCAGTCCCTTCAGGCCTCGTTGGGGAACTTCTCGCGTGTGAAGCAAAGCGGCGTCGGGACCTAGTTCTTTGCGAACCAGCTCTAACGCTTCGTGCATCGATTTGGCGCGGAATGAGCGAATGTTCATGGTGGTTATTCTTACTTCTGCGGCGGTTGCTGCGGGCCCTGTCCTGGTGGCGGAGTCTTGCCTGGCATCGCGTCACTGATGATGCCCATCGATTCGATCATCGTGTCGTTGGTGATCTCGTTGTGACTCAGCACGATCAGGTCGGGAATGAAGTTACTGGTCAGTTGTTTCACGGCGGGTCGAATCTGCGGATTGACCAGCACGATCGGCGGCTTGCCAATTTCACGAAGCTTCTCGATGCCCGTGGCGATCGACTTGCACGTCATCTCAATGGCCTGCGGAGACATGCGGGCAAACGCCCCCCGTTCCATTTCAATGCCCGAGGCAATCCGGTCCTGCATCGCCGGGTCAAGCGGCACCACGTAGATGCGGCCTTCCTTGTCGCGATACTTGGTGCAGATTGTGCGCGCCAGCTTGTGCCGGACGAACTCGGTCAGCCAGACAGGATCTTTCGTGCGGCCGATATGATCGCCCAGTGTTTCCAAAATACGTGCGAGTTGCCGGATCGAGACCTCTTCGCGAAGCAGCAGTTGCAGCACGGCCTGAACGTCGCCGATCTTCATCGCCCCGGGAATCAACTCGTCGACCACGGCCGGCGACGTTTCCTTGAGTTCATCCAAGAGGTGCTTCGTCGCGTCGCGGGTCAGCAGTTCGTCGGCGTGCTTCTTCGACACACGCTGTAGATGCGTTGCCAGAACGGAAGTGGGTTCGACGATCGTGTAACCCATCATCTCGGCTTGAGGCCGCATGCCGGGCTCGATCCAGACCGCTGGCTGATTGAACGCCGGGTCGCGTGTCTTTTCGCCCGGCAGGTCTCCCTTGGCGCCACTCATGGCAATCGCCAACAGACCATCGGGGTAGATCGTATTCTCGGCGACGACGTTGTTGCTGATCTTGATGCGGTACTGGTTCTCGTGCAAACGCATGTTGTCGCGAATGCGGACCTTCGGCAGAATCACGCCAATCTCGCTGGCCACGTTTTGACGAACGCCCGTGATGCGTGGCAACAAGTCGCCACCCCGGGCAGGTGCCGCCAGACGCACGAGACCGACGCCCAGTTCCATTTCCATTGGATCGACCGTGAGGTAGTCTTCGATCCGGTCGTCCTTCTTGGCGGCTTCCTGTTCTTCTTTCTGTTTCTTTTCGGTCTCGGCCGCTTCGGTTTGCGTCTTCTTGGCTTGCCCCTTTTTGGTCATCACGGCGATGCCAACACAACCGGCACCAATCACCAGCAAAGGAAGCGTTGGCAAACCTGAGAAGATCAACAGCCCCAGGAAGCAGCCAGCCACGCCCAGTGCTTCGGGGCGCGAGAACAACTGCCTGATGAATTCGACCGGCAGGTTTGACTCTTCGGTACTGCGGGTAACGAGCAAACCAGCGGCAAGCGAAATCAAAAACGCTGGCACCTGGCTCACCAAGCCGTCACCAATGGTCAGCTTCGTATAGATCTGAGCCGCTTCGAGCACATCCAACCCGGACGAAACCCCAATGATCAGGCCGCCGACGATGTTGATCAGGGTAATGACGATACCCGCGATCGCGTCACCGCGGACGAACTTACTAGCACCGTCCATGGCCCCAAAGAAGTCCGCTTGCTGTGTAATCTCGGCGCGTCGCTGTTGGGCTTCGACTTCGTCGATGATGCCCGCATTCAGATCGGCGTCGATCGCCATCTGACGCCCTGGCATCCCATCCAACGCGAAACGGGCAGCCACTTCACTGATACGCGTGGCACCCTTGGTGATCACCAGAAACTGGATGAGCACGATGATGATAAAGATAATGATCCCGACTTCGACGCGGTCTCCGGCGACGAATTCGCCAAAGCTTTGAATCACCCCACCGGCCGCGTCCATCCCTTCCGTTGCCGCCCCGGTCAGAATCAACCGCGTGGTGGCGACGTTGAGAACGAGCCGAGCAAGCGTCGTCGCGAGTAGAAGCGACGGGAAAATATTGAACTCGAGCGGCGTCTTCACGTAGATAGTCGTCAGCAGAATGATGACCCCGGCCGTGATGTTAGCCGTCAGCAGCAAATTCATCAGCGGCGCAGGCAATGGCATCAAAATCACCAGCACGCTGGTGATGATACCGATCGGCAGGATCAGGTCCTTGAGTCTGCTGAGACTGAAATCCACGAGTTTCTGCGAACTTTTTTCAAGTTTGTCTAAAGGTTTCCTCTGCCCGATCCGACATCAGGCGGGTGGAAGATTACTGAAACCCGTTTGGGGTGTCCAGAGCGATCAATCGAGTGGAAGTTGTTGTCTGCAGACGAGTTAACTGGAGTACAGAGTGCTAGCTAGATCGACGAACTTGCACGACTCTTCGGCATTCCTGTCCCCTCGCCCCTCGGAGGAGAGGGGTAGGGCGAGGGGCAACCAGGTACCCGCTTCCCATCCCTCACCCTAGTCCTCTCCCTTGGGAAGGGAGAGGGGACCAGAGGGTCTACCTTCGCTAGTCGATTTGGCATTTTTGGCGTAAACTTCGGTACCAAACACCCCGCAAACGCAGACGTTTTAGGAACCTGAGCGACTTGAATGCCTCATCCCCCGCCACCGATTCGCAGTCGAAACCGGCGGAAGCCCCAAAACCGAAGAAACCCAAGGCCAACAATTACCCCTGGTACACGCCGCGCGTCTGGCATGGGATGAAGGTCAGTACGTGGGCCAGTCTGCTAGCGAAGAATGGCTTCAAGGTGCATCCCCTGAAGTTGGGTCTGGCCACGACCGTATCCTGCTTTGCGATCAACAACAGCGTCTGCGATCAGTTACAGAAACTGTTTTTCGGCAAAAAGATCGCGGAAGCCAAGATCGAGAACCCGATCTTCATCCTCGGTCACTGGCGCAGTGGCACGACCCTTCTGCACGAGTTGATGGCAGCGGACGATCGTTACGCCACGCCGAACACGATTCAATGCTTCGCACCGAACATGTTCCTTATTTACGGCCGCTTGATCGAAAAATACTGCAACTTCTTCATGCCCAAGAGCCGCCCGATGGACAACATGGGTATGGGGTGGTCGAAGCCGCAGGAAGACGAATTCGGCGTGTTGAGCCTGGGAGAAATGTCCCCGTACATCCGCATGGCCTTCCCCAACAACGCCAAGCCAGACCCCGATTACCTGGACCTGGCAGTCGTTCCGCCGGAGCGCAAAGAGGAGTGGCTCGATACACTCGACCTGTTCATGCGGATGGTCACCGTCCAGGAACAGAAGCCGCTGATCCTCAAATCACCTACGCACACCGGCCGAATCGGAGAACTGGCCGAGCGTTACCCCGACGCAAAGTTCATCCACATTGCTCGAGACCCGTACGACGTGTATGCCTCGACGGTCCGGCTGTGGAACACCATGGACGAAGTGCAGGCATTCCAAGTCTCGAAGGACGATTATCGCGAGTACGTTTTCGACTGCTTCGAGCGAATGTACGCCGCCTACGACCGCGGCCTGGCCTCGGTCCCACGGGAGAAGGTCTGCCAGACGCGCTACGAAGACCTGATCGCCGACCCGGTGGGGGAAGTTCGCCGCATCTACGAAGCGATCAACCTGGACGGGTACGACCGCATCGAACAAGGCGTACGCGACTACGCCGAGCGGACCAAGGACTACCGCCGCAATAGCCACACCATGGACGATGCTACCCGCCAGGAGATTCAACGCCGCTGGCGAGGCTATTTCGAGGCCAACGGATACCCGCTGGACGAGGCGTAAGCATCAAATCCGACTTGGGGAAAAGGGGCTATTTTCGCTAGAATTCTTCTAGCTGGTCGCCATCACTCACCCCGCATGCGGAACTGAAGGAACTCGGGAAAGGAATCCCCGATGCATTTGCTGTTCGACATCCTGTACGCCGCCCATGCCAACGGCACGCACCACAAGCTGGCGATGGATGCGCTGAACCATCTGCCGGCCGAGAACAGCGAGCGTCGACGCAACATCTTCCTGAAGCACTACGAGCCCTACCTGCGCGGGTCGAAAGATCCTGACAAGAAGTTCAAAGACTTTCGCAATCACGTCTTGCACCCTTCGCAAGATTACTGGGGCGGTGCCGAGAAAGCGGCCAGAAAGTGGTACGACCTGCTGGTCGAGGCGATCCGAGCGGAAAAGTGGCAGGAGGTCGCCTACAACGCAGGCGTGCTGAGTCACTACTACAGCGACCCGATCATGCCCTTTCACACCGGCAGTTCCCAGGCCGAAAACAACATCCACCGGGCATGTGAATGGAGCATTAGTTGCTCGTACGATCGTTTGCGATCGGCGGCCGAGCTTCGCGGACTGCCGCCGGTACGAATGCCCAGCGGTAAGAACTGGCTCGAACAAATGGTGCGCGACGGAGCGACGAAATCGCACGCCCACTACCAGACACTGATCGACCACTACAACTTCAAGCTGGGACGCCGCAATCCGCCTCGAGGGCTCGACGTCAATTGCCGTGACGTCGCTTCCGAAATGATCGGCTACGCGATCGCTGGCCTGGCCAAGATCTTGAACCGTGCCTTCGAGGAAGCGGCCCACGAACCTCCGTACGTGCTACTGGTCGTCGAAACCGTTTTCGCCACGCTCGAGATGCCGGTGCAGTGGGTGACCAATCGGATGGAAAACGCCGAGCAGGCGGAACTCGTGCGGCAGATGTTTCGCGAGTACCAGAAGACCGGCAAAGTCGAACGCAACCTCCCCGAAGACGTGCGTGTCGTTCGCGACGAGTTGGAAGCGGACATGAACCCGGACAAACCCCAGGAAGGGGAACGCCCGCTGTACGAAATGCCTGATCTTCCGGAAGTGAGTCTTTCCAGCCTCAAGCTGACCGGCACCCGCAAGACGACGATCAAACCGGCACCCCCCAAGCCAAGCCGCGAGATCGAAGAGGAAAAGCCGAAGCCGCGTGTTTCGATTCCGATCCCCTCCTACGACGAGGAAGACGATCCGGCACCGAAGCCTGTCGCTGAGAAACCGAAACCGCCGGAGCCATTCCAACCGGTCAAAGGCCTGACCATTCGACCCAAGACGCCAGAACCGGAGTCCGAGGTCGAAGAAGATGAAATACCGGTCAAGCGCGTTCAACTGACGCGGCCCCAGCCCAAGATCGATCCACCCAAGGTAGAATCGCCAAGGACAGAACCGGCCAAGGTTGAGTCCCCCAAGGTGGACTTCCCACCATCGGTTTCCATCGCTTCGCGAGAAGACGAACAACCGCCGGTAGTAGAACCGCCACGCGAGCGAGCGATCCAAGAGAAGAAGCCGATTGAAGACAAGCCGCTGAAGTTCTATTTGAACTGGGAAGACCCAGTCGTCGATGCGCCTTCGATCGGCAACAAGACCGCCAAGCGGCTTGGTGGCGTCGGCATCAAGACGGTTGCCCAGTTGATAAATGCCGACCCAAAAACTGTCGCTCCCAAGCTGAAGGCCAAGCATATTACGCCCAAGCTGTTCGCCGAGTGGCAAGCCCAGGCCGTGTTGGCCTATCGCATTCCTATGCTGCGTGGGCACGACGCCCAGTTGCTAACCGCATGCGGACTGAAGACGCCGGAAGATGTCGCGAAAGCATCGGCGAAAGATCTTCTCGCCGAAGTTACTGAGTTCGCCGAGACAACCAACGGCCAGCGAATCATCCGCAGCAGTGACCCTCCAGATTTGGCCGAGGTGACCAACTGGATTGCCTGGGCTCGCCAAGCGCGACGATCGCAAGCTGCTTAAGTGCTACCAGGCAGCAACTACGCCGCCCTGCCCCGCTCGCGGTCGGCCTTTTCCAGATCGGCCATCGTCGGCATCTGCTTGCCCTGCAGTTCGTAGACGTAACGCAGCACTTCGGCGACGGCCGCATAACGTTCAGCCGGCACCGGGTGACCGATCTCGGCTTCCTTGTACAGAGCACGCGCCAGCTCTTTGCGCTCGACGACGGGAATGTGGTTTTCCAAGGCCAGTCGGCGAATACGCTGGGCAACAGTGCCGGCTCCCTTCGCCACGACCACCGGAGCCGACATCTCGAAGGGATCGTATTTCAGGGCAATCGCTAGTTCGGTCGGATTGGTCACCACGACGTCCGCCGTGGGGATATCATTCGCCATGCGGCTCATCGCCAGTTGCCGTGCGACCTGGCGCCGTTTGGCGACGATCTGCGGATCCCCCTGCATCGTTTTGATTTCTTCGCGGACCTCTTCCTTGGTCATCATCATGTCTTGTTCGGCTTTCCATACCTGATAGCCGTAGTCAAGGATGGCCAGGATCACCAGCGCGGCGGCGATTTTCATGGAAGTCCACAACGAAGTGTCCAGCAGGTACCGGGCCACCTCCATCGTGCTCATCGCGGATAGTCCGAGGATGGTGTCCATCTCGAACCACAACGTCACGCCGGCGACGATCGAGATGATGAGAACCTTGCCGATGCCGAAAATCAGCTTCATCAGATTCGTCAGCGAGAACATCCGCTGAATGCCGGAAGCCGGGTTCACGCGGTTCCAATCGAAGCCCAGCTTATCAGGCAGGAACATCACGCCAGACTGCATCATGTTGATCGCAACCGCGGCGAAAAACAGGATCGCCAGAATCGGTAGCATGACCATGGCCAATCGCCAGAACGCGGTGGCCGTGTGGTTGGTGGCCCACATGTCGGTCGGATTCAGTGGCGGCACCGTACCGAGTTCGTCACGGGTCAATTGTCCCAGGAAGTCGACCAGGTCGCGGCCCAGAAACATGAGCGAACCAAGTGCAACGGCCAGCATGACGGCCGACACCAGATCCTGGCTCTTGGGTATCTGCCCCTTCTCGCGCGCTTGCTCGCGGCGATGCTGGGTTGCTTCTTCTGTTTTTTCTTGATCTGCCATCGCCTAATTATGGGCCGTTTCGATGGAGCGATGAAACATGGATCGAATGCTGTCGACGGTCGGTTCGACCGAACCTTGGAAGATCCACACGACGCTGCCGATGGTCAGCATGACGAAGGCCATCAACAACATCGTGTTCATGCTGAAACCAATGGCCATCAAGTTCAGTTGCGGCAGCGTACGGCTGATCACCCCCATCACCAGCACGCCCACCAACAAGGCAACCGTCCCCGGGGCAGCCGCTTGTATTCCGAGAATCAGCGAGTTAGCCAGGGTCTCGCGAATCACATGTACCAATTGCACGTCGATGGCGGCCACGCCTGGGGGAATTTCGGCGAAGGTATGCAGCAAGGCCGACATTAGAAAACGATGGCCACCAATGACCAGGAACACCGCCAACACGACCAGATCAAAGATGACCGCCAGCATGGGGACATTGTCGTCGAAAGCCGGGTTGAAGACGTCGGCAATCGAGAGGCCGCCAATCTGCCCCAACAGTTGCCCCGTCATCTGCACGCCGGCAAACAAGATTTTGATGCCCAGCCCCAGCGAGAGACCGATGATCAATTCGGCACCGAGCACAATGATCAGGTTCGCCGCGTTGCCGGGTTCAGGAAAGTCGTAGTCCCAGAACACCGGGGTCAGCATCAAGGAAATGGCAACGGCCAGGAACGATTTGACCTGAACCGGGGCATAGTTCGCTCCCAGCACCGGAGCCGTAGCCACGAGCCCGCCGATTCGCGTCACGATCGCCGCGAAGATCAGCAGTTGCTCGAGGTTCGGCTGCAAGTACTGAAGCAGTTCCATAAAGTGTGCCCCCTTAGCTCGCGGTTAACCACCAGCGATTCGATCGGGGATGTTGCTGAACAATTCGACCGTATAGCCGGCTAGTTTCTGAAAGATCCACGGCAGCGTGAACGCCAACGCAACGGCCATCGCCAAGATCTTCGGCACGAACGAGACCGTTTGATCCTGGACCTGCGTCAATGCTTGCAGGAAACCGATCAGCAGCCCGACCACCATGCCCACCACCAGCACCGGGGCACCAATCATCAGGCACATCATCATGGCCTGGCGTGTGAGATCAATCGTCGTCTGAGCATTCATGCACGGTGCCTACGGCTAAAGACTGGGGGCGAAACTTTGCATCAACATGCCGATGATCAACGTCCAACCATCGACCAAAACGAAGAGCAGAATCTTAAACGGCAACGAAATCATCACCGGCGGCAACATCATCATGCCCATCGAGATGGTCACGCTGGCAATCACGATGTCGAGAATCAAAAACGGAAGGTAAATCTGGAAGCCAATCAAGAAGGCTGTTTTCAATTCACTGAGCATGAAGGCCGGTACCAGTGCCTGCAGCGGCACGTCATCGTACGACTGCGGTTCGCCGATTTCGTCGCGGGTTTTCTTCGGCAGGAACTCGTAGAACATCCACACGTCGTCGCTATTGCCAGCAATGTCGATCTGTTTGGCCATGAACTGCCGGATCGGCTTAACGCCCCGCTCCCAGGCTTCGTCCGGGCCGGTAACGCCGGTGATCGGATCTTCTTCGGCAAACAGCTTGTACGGTTGCCCCGTTTCGGGATTCACTTCCTGACGCGTATATGGGCCGATGCTTTCCTGGTACACCTCTTGCCAGTAAGGATGCATCACCATGAACGTCATGAACATGGCCAGTGCCGTGATTACCTGGCTGGGTGGAAGCTGCTGCGTGCCGATCGCTTGTCGTAAGAGACCCAGCACGATCGTGATGCGAATGAAGCTGGTCGTCATGATCAACAGTGCCGGGGCCAGGCTGATGACCGTCAGCAACACCATGATCTGGATCGTGCTGGAAAGCCCCTGAGGACTGGTCCAATGCTCGGGGCCCGCTTTGACGAAGTCGCTCAGGTCTTCCACTTCTTGCTGAATCGGCCGATCGAGCGATGACTCGATCAACGATTCCGGTATGGAAGTGGCCTGCTGCGCGAATGCCACCTGCGGCTGAAACGCGACTGCCAGGGCAATCAAAATCCAAGCGATGTTCTGTAGTCGATGCATGAACTAGGCCTCCAGGAATCCGCGTGCCGGCTGGTGCCCCATTTGACTCAGCACGTCTTGAAAGGTAGCCGTCATGCTGCCGGGCGAATCTTGACGAACGATGGTCAGCAAACGTTCCACTTCGGTGGGCTCGGTGATTTCGGTCAACGTTTCGACGCCATTGGGCGTGACGCAGAGCAGAAGCAGCTTCTGTCCGACACGAACCAGTTCCAACTGTTGCTTGCCGCTAAGCTGACTCTTGCCAAGCACCTGGATGATCTCTTTCGAGAGTCGACCGCTGCCTGACTTCATGTTCTTCTTGCCGACCCAGGCAAAGATCAGAAACAACCCAACCACCACAAACAAGCTCGCGGCGATGCTGGCCGTTTGATTGCTTTGAAAGTTGAACGTCGGCATGGCAACGCCTTCTTCCTGGGCCTTGCTCGGAGGAGGAAGACGCAGCGGCTCGACCGCGGCGGCAGGCTGAGCGACCGCCGGATTGGCTTGGTTGTCGCCAGCGTCCGGAATGGCTTCGACATGCAGCGCTTGAGCCAGCGGAGGAAAGGCCGGCGGGGCTTCGTTTTGGATTTGCAGCGGCTGATTGGGTGGCACTTGCGAAGTGGCGTAGTCGTTGGCCTTCGCACTCTGCAGGCAAGTGTTTAACGTCAGTGCCAACACGCACGCAGCTAGGATTCCGTTCCGCATGAAAGTCTTCCTGATTTTCACTCAAGTCGCGAAGGCGACCAGGCCGAAAAAGATAGTGGGGAGTTAGCTTCCTGCCGCATCCCATCGCCCACGCAATAATTGCGGGTGAGGCATCTTAGAAACTGGGCCGTCTCGGCTCAAGACGAATCAGGCGAAACGCCGGGCAATTGCGTGCTAGCAAATGCCCTCAGTTAGACGACCGAATCACCGACAATCAGTTCGGTGATACGCACGCAGAAGTTGTCGTTGAGAATCAACACTTCCCCGCGGGCAATCAAACGTCCGTTGACGAAGATATCGACCGGGTCGCCTGCCAGCTTATCCAGCGGCACGACCGAGCCCTTCTGCATCTGCAGGACTTCCTCCAGATGCATATCCGCGTGTCCCAGTTCGATCTTGACTTCCAATTCGACGTCGCGAACCAGGTCGATGGTTGTTTTATCGGTGCTGGCTGGGGAACCGCCAAAGTCGCGAAGCGTGAACGGAGCGATACCGGCCGGCATGTTATCGTTCGGCGAATTCAACGAAGCGATCGCGGCTTCGGCTTGATTGAGCAGATACTCGATATCGGAAGCACCTTCGCCGGATCCCGTGTGAGATGCTTGCGGCGCTGGCTGCGTAGCGGTGGCCGCGGCAGGCTGTTGCTGCTTGGGCTGTGAACTCGCCGGTGGTCCAGAATTCTGAAACAAAGCTTCAATATCGCTCTGGTCGAGGGCCTCGATATCTTCCTGTTGTTTGGGGGCAGGACCGCTAGCACTCACGTCGCCCGACTGGGCTTTACGGAGTAGCTCTTCAATCTCGTCCTGTCCCATTTGATCGTCAGTCATCGGATTCCATTCCAGATGAGAGGTCGTCGTCGGTTATTGTTCGACGAAGGAAAACTCGCTAAACACGATGGAATGCACCATCGGCTTGCCCAAGATGTTGTTGGTTTTCTCTAAAATCTTACGCTTGAGCAACCCCAAACTAGGATCAGTAAGCTCTCCTTCATCGCTACTGCGGACCGTCACAATGACCTGTTCGCGAAAGCGCTTCTCATACTTTTCCATCAAGGCGGTAAAGTCCGCCTCGTCGCTGGCCCGAATCGTCGCGTAGAGATGAAAGTCGATTCGCATCGTCGATTCGCTCAGCGGGCGATAGGCAGTGATGCCAAACGGTGTGCCCAGATCGACTTCGACGGTTTCTTCGTCGGCTGACAGCGGCTCAAGTTCTTGATTGATGGGTGTGCCGTCGGTCTGCCCATCTTGTGCCTGCATTTCCGCGGCCCGAATCACATCCTGAGGGCTGGGAATGATCATGTATGCCACCACACATTCCAAAAGAACCAAGACCAGAATGCCTCCCAAGATTTGCATTTTCGCTTTCATAGGAGGTCCCTTTACTACGTCGGGCGATGCGCTGCTGGTTGCTGAATCGGCCATGGAATACTACTTCTTACGAGATTCACTCGAACATACTACTGCACAAACGTAGCATGTAATGGCGCACACGGGCGCTCTAGTTTCCAGATGCCTCGATCGGCGGGGCCCGCCGGTTGGCCTGTTCCTGGGCCGTACCGACCAAATCGTCAATAACTTCATCAAGCAGAAAGACTTCCACACGCGGATTCTGCTTGAGTAGCAGCGGATCGGTCCCAATGTGAAACGGCTCGTTTTTCCCGGCGACCGAGACGCGAATGCGTCGTTCGTCGATGCCAAGCGACACAAGGTACTCCTTAACGGCCATGCAACGGGCATAGGCGAGATCCCAATGCGTTTTGTAGGGACTATCCGGAGGAAGCGGCCGGAGTGAAGTATGGCCACGAATTTCGATTTTCTGGGGCTTGCCACCGAATTCCAGGCTTTGCGCCTGAAGCGCTTCGATGGCGGTCTCGTCCAGCTTCGCGCTGTCTTCTGGGAAATACACAACCGTTCCGACTGCGGTTTTCGATCCAGGCCGGATAATCCGCACTTGCGGACTATCCCCAACCGGAGCTTTAACTTTATCGCCGCCAGCATGGGTCGAGAAGCGCTTGGCACGCCCCATCGTCGCCAGCTTGGCCAGGTTCGAATTACGCGGTTTGGCGTTCCCGGCGATCACGCTTTCCATCGAGCTATCGTGCCCGAACTGACGGCGAAACGACTCGACGAGGGCCTGGTATTGCTCTTCCTTTTTAATCTCGCTCATCGAAACGAGCATGATGAAGAAGGTCAGAAGAAGCGACATCATATCGCCGAAGGTCACGACCCACTCAGGGATGCCAGCTGCATCGTCTTCTTCGTCCATGGCAGGTCTTCCTTACTTATCGGCGTCGAGCTTGGCACGAACCGAAGGCGGCAGAAACGTGCGTAGTTTTTGTTCGATGACTCGCGGATTCTCGCCGGACTGAATCGCCATGATGCCGCGAATGACGATCTCCATCCCGAGTAGTTCTTGCTTGTTCAAAAAGCCTAACTTCTCGGAAAACGGGAGGAAAAAGACGTTCGAGACGATGGCCCCATAAAGCGTCGTTAGCAGTGCCACGGCCATACCGGAACCAATCGAACTGGGGTCGCTCATATTGCCGAGCATGATGATCAGCCCGAGCAGCGTACCGATCATCCCGTAGGCCGGAGCAAATCGTCCCATCTGGTCGGAAACGGCCTTGGCATCGCGGTGCCGTGTTGCGACGGCATCCATTTCGGTCCGCATGATATCTTCGATGGCGTCCGGACGAGTGCCGTCCACGGCCATTTGAATCCCCGTGATGATAAACGGGTTATCGATTTCGCTGATGCGATTTTCCAGGGCCAACAGGCCATCACGACGAGCCGTTTCAGCCAGGCTGACGATCTGCTTGATCAGTGCACCGTAGTCGGTTGCCTTGTTCAGAAAGACCACCTTCAGCGACATGGGCATGCCGAGCATCGACTTCAACGGGAACGCGATCATGCACGCCGCCAAGGCCCCGCCGCAAACCACAAGAAGCGACGGTACGTCGACGAACGCCATCAGGGATGAACCTGGTGCGATCAAGATGGCTACGAGAATCAGTCCGATCGCAGCCAAAAGTCCGACGACGGATGCGATATCCATGGCGTTTTATTCTATTTTTCCCCGGTGTCTGGCCGGGCAAATCCTGGGGGTAACAAATTTTTGCGTTGGTGGTACTCGATTACGCGATCTACGACAACGTCAGTTCCCTCTTGAACGACAATCCGATCCCCGTTGGTCAGGGTAATGAACGTGTCGGGATTGGCTTCCACATACCGAATTAGCTCGGCATTCAATACGAACGGCTCGCCACCGAGTCGGGTCAACTTGATCATCCTGGCCGTCCTATTCGAAGCACGGAATGCCTAGTACGCTTAATTAGCGCACTAGGCTTTCAACCGTAGGTCAATATTTAGAACGTGCTAGCGTTTTATCGCCGCAGGTTCAAAAGTTCGTCAAATAGCTGCTGGGCAGTCGTGATCACCCGAGAACTACCTCGATATTGGGTCGAAGCCAGAATCAGGTCGATCAGGTTGCCACCGATGTCCGTATTGCTCAGCTCCACGGCACCGGCGATGACGTCACCCAAGCCGTCTGCTCCCGGGTCGCCAGTTACCGGCAGACCGGAGTTCACGCCGGTGGCGTACAAGTTTTCGCCACGCTGCTCCAAACCCGTTGGATTGCCAAAACGGGCCAATTGCAGCATGCCCAGGTCGCGGTCGACACCGTTGGAGAACACGCCACGAATCACGCCGTCTTCACCAATGATGAAGCTGTTGAGCGTACCCGTACCGGAACCGTCCTGCCGCGAGGCGTTGAGCGTGGGCTCGTCGGCGGCCAGGCCAGACAACTGCGTGAAGTCCAAATCGAACTCCAACGGCGACTGCGATGGGATGTCTCGGCGCTGGATTGTGACGGTGTTGTTGTCGGTACCGACGAAGTTACCATCACCATCGAAGTAGATGAGCCCCGTACCCACCGCGATTTCCGCTTCGCCGATGTCACCGGTGTCCATGGCGGCATCGTTGTCCGGCGAGTCGGCGTACCAGCGGTAAACCGTGTTGGTTCCGTCCCGACTTTCAAGCGTGGCGGTCACGCGAACATTCACCGGAATACCCAGCGTATCGTAGACCACGAAGTCCGATACGGCACTTTGACCAACCGCTTCCTGAACCGTACCGAAGTTAAGATTCGGGTTCTGCAGCACACCGCTGTTGTTATCCAGAGTGAACGACGAAAGTTTGATATCGACCGCGTTGTCTTCGCCGTTATTCGCGACGACGCGAATACGCCCATCGGAAATCGAAATTCCTTGCGACAACGTTCCCGATTCGCCGGGAATCGAGTTGGTCGAACCGGGGATCGGGTTGGCGTTGCCGTTCACTGATGGCTGAATACCGGTTGACGACTGGATGAACTCAAGCAGTTCCTGCACGATGGTCGTATCGGTAATCGTGAAGGTCTTTTCGGAGAGTCTGCGATCACCCTTGTATCCAGTAAAGCTGAGTTCGCCGACTTCAAAGACGTTTTCAAAATTCAGCCCGTCACGCTTCACGACGTCGACCAGCAGGGTATTCGAGTCGATTTTAGGACCGTCCAGGTCAATGGCCTTGTTGCCGGGAATGGACAAGTCTGAGATAGCCGAGTCGGGCGTCATATCAATAAAGTCTTCACCCGGATCAAGCTCTTCCACCAGGTAGAAGTTTGCCGAATCGGTCGAGAGGTTTCGATAGATTCGGACCTTATCGTAGGCCGGGAAACCACCTTCCGGCGGAGGAGTTGGCGGAAGCGGCAAGTTGGATAGTTCGATTCGACCGTTAACCACGTTTTGCGGACCGATGGCCAACGACGGACGTGACTCTTCTTCACCCGATCGAGCAAACGTGACCAGGTAGGTATAGTTGCCGTTGATTGTCTGGGCGTCGAGTAGATTAGTCGTCAGCGGAGTGCTGCCGTCGTCGACGTACGGCGCGGCCGCGGCGGCCATCGTCAGTGTATCCAACTCGTAGAAATCCGAGCCACCAGCGGCGGTTCGGTAAATCCGCACCGAATCGTAGTCGACGCTGGTCGGAAGGTTATCGAGAACAACCGAGTAGCCATTTCCATCGGCCGGGCTTCCGGACACGGTCACAGTATGCGAATTGGACGGAGCCGTCTCGTTACCGGAACCATCGATGAACGTGTAACGATATTGATAAACGTCGCCACCACTGAGCGTACCGTCGACCCCGGTACCACCAATCATCGACGCACTCAACTGCGTGGCCGTTGGTGCGGCGGCCGTATCGGCCACCGGCGAACCCATCGCGGTCGAACTTACCAGGAAGTAAGTCGCACCGCCGTCATTGCTGCGGTACATGTTCAACTGCGAGAACGAACTCGATTGAGGCGGGTTAGTGAACGTGACCGTGTTGTCATCTGCCGAGGCATTACCGTCGGCCAAGGTCACGGCATAGTCCGCCGACGCGAGCGTTTCGCCCGACAGGCCGGCATTCGAGAACGTGAAACGATAGTTGAAGTTGCCATCCGGCACCAAACCACCGGCGCCTTCCGTCTGGGCATCGGTCGTGGATGCCACGCCCGGAGTGACGGCCGAAGCGGTCGTCGTTGAGGTTATGTTTGGCTGAGTCGTGACGCCCACGTTGGTACTCGAAGTATCGGGGCGAGGCACGTTCGAGTTACCAAGGATCGCACTTTCGATCACCTGACCCTGCGTTGCCAGGTCGCCGGTCGCGGTCAGCGTACCTTCCAGATAGACGTTTTCGGTCGCTTTGGCAACGCTTTTGGCACCCAGTGGAATCGTGAGCGGCACCAGTTGGGTTCGTTGAATCTGGAAGCCTTCGTCGATACCAAATCCAAGCACGCGCTGGCCGGTGATCGTGACGAGTTCGTTTTGCGAATTCGTTTTGAAGATGCCGTTGCGGGTATACAACGTTTCGCCGTTGCCGCCTTCCACGATAAAGAACCCGTCCCCTTGGATGGCCAAGTCGGAAGGGCTGTTACTGACTTCGATGGTCCCCTGGGTGAAGTTCGGCGTGATTTCCGCGACCTTCGTACCAAGACCCGTTTGACGCGGGTTGGTACCACCATTGGAAGCCGTCGGCTTCGAACCGAGACTTTGGGTCTGCAGAAACTGAGTCGCAAAGGTTGCCTGCGATGCCTTGAAACCGACCGTTTGGGAGTTCGCCAGATTATTACCCGTGACGTCGATTTGCGTTTCAGCCGCCGTCATCCCGGTCAAAGCGGTCGACAGTGCAGATGCTAGACCCATGATTATGCTCCTTGCAATTTAAAAAACGTCTCCAAGTCCTTGGAGAGCGTGGTTGTTCTAGGTAGTCGTTTCTTCTGTCTCGTCACCGGAATCATCGCCGCCGTCGGTCGTGTCATCCGAGTCATCCCCCGAGTCCGTTCCATCCGTGCCGTCTGTCCCATCGGTAGGAGGATTCTGAACATTTGCCGGCAGAATCGTGAAGATGTCATCCATATTCACGTCAACCGTCTGGTCGCCCGTATTGACCTTCAACGTCAATTCTCGAGTCCCGTCATCGTTGGGAGCCAACTGTACGCTCTGCACCACGCCAAATAGAACGTACCCATCGTCGGTCAATGCCTGGACCTGCTTCCCGATCAAGCCACTCGCGGTCGAGATGCCCTGACTCTGCTGCATCGATTCCAGCGACTCGCGAAGTTGATCGGTCGCACCGATCTCGCGAATCTGGCTGATCTGCTGCAGCATCTCCGAGTTTTCCATCGGATCGAGTGGATCTTGATTCTGCAATTCAGTGATCATCAATTGCAGAAAGTGATCCATGTTCAACTCACGCAAGTCCGTAGGCTGCTTGGTGGATGAACTGGAACTATTAGTCGACGAACTAGAATCTACTCTTGACATGATTCGCTCACGAGTAAGTGAACTGCGGTTAATTTATTTTGTTATTGATCAAGTATGCCTTACGCATGCTTTTAAATTGTCACATTCAAATTACGACTATCACGTTCGGCGTCCTTGTTGACTATCTCACGGTTGTCGGAGGCAGACTCTTCCTCGCGACTTGCTTCCATCCCTTGGCGAGTTGAGTTCCGCGAACTGCCCTGTTGGTCGGATTGATCCGCGAAAGTCGACGCCGAACCATCCTGGGGCGTTTGCTGCCCCATCAGTTCGACTTCAAACTGCTGGACATTGATATTCGATTCGGCCAGTCGTTCGCGAAGTTGCGGGAGGTTCTCCAGCAAGACCTGCCGGGTGGCAGCATTCTCGGCTTCGATCTTGGCGGTCATATTGCCGTTTTCAACCTTGATCTCGACCTTCAATTGTCCGAGTTCCGAGGGATTCAAACGAATCTTGATCGACTGTCCTGGCGGCGTTGACTCGACGGCCCTGGCAACGCGGTTGATCAAGCGAATCTGCTGCTTGGGATCGAGTTGCGGTGTCTGGCCTGCCTCGGTCTTCTGGAGCGTTCCCCGCTGAAACCCCCGCTGTAGGAGCGAAGCCAGGTTGTTAACACCGGTGTTATTATTCGAGGTGCTGCTGCTAGTCGAAGACGTTGCCGATGGAGCGGTGCCCGATGCGGCCGCGGACAGTGCTTCGCTGGCTTTTGTCACGGCAGCCATGGTTGAGGTGTCGGCCGAACCGGTCGTGGCTGGCTCGACCACATCCACCGAGTTGGCCTTTTTGTTTTCGGCTCGCTGCGTCGACGTATTTTTTGGCTTCCGATCGGAAGAGTCGTCTTGCGCCGCGTCACCAGTCTCCAAGCTCACCTCGGATTCAACCGTTTCCTCGGAGACCTGTTCGACCGTATCGAGTTTCAGCTTCCCTTTCTCCTCAGAACGAACTTCGCTTGTCTCTTCGCCTGGTTTCCCTTCGACTCTTTCGGCAATCGCTTCCTCCTCGGCGACCGCGAATGTTTGCTCTTCCGAACCGTTTGATTTCTTTCGCACCGATTCGGGCGTTAACTGGGTGGTGAAATCATGCTCTTGGTTCGAGGCATCATCCGACTCTTCTGCCGTATCGAGCGGTTGATCCGCCGGCAGTTCGCCGGATTGTGGAGCTTCTTTTTGGTTGCCGGTGGCACGTACGACATCCGCTTGGGTTTGCTCTTCGACTTCGACTTGCTCCCCTTCCGTCAACGTATCGGGGGCACCCAGCAGTTGTTCTTGCTGCGTCGCCGCGGCAGCCGTTTCCAGGGCCGTTTGATCAGGTTTGCCTTCTTCGTCTTCCTTGGCAGCAGGTTGCTCGGAGAACTCAGCAGCGGCTACGACTTTTTCTTGTTCACCCGATGAATCCGCAGGCCGATCGGTATCCGCCGATTCCTTCGCACGAACTTCACTTCCATAGGAAGCCGACGAATCGTCGTATCCATCGTGAAGGTTAGGATCGTCGGTGGGTGCCGTGTAGGGATCGCTTGATGGCGCTGCGGTACCTGTCGATGCAACGGGGTCCAGCGACTTGCTGCCTTGGGTCGCCATGGCCTGGGACGACTTCATGATCAAGTCGAAGAACGCCATGGGATCAGCCGCAGAAGCGGAATTGCTTCGCGTCCCGCCTGACCAACCAGGCGTTGGATTCACTGAGTTTGATGATGACGATTCCATGAGATCCCTCGTTATTTGGACGGCGGCGCGAACTGCTGAAGTTGATCCCGGGCATCCCCCAGAATCTCCGTGTCCGGCACACCGCGTCTAATTTCGTCCAATATGTCCGCCAGTTTTTGTTGTTCTTCTTCCGAGCGAAATTCGCCCATGATCTTCTTTCGCTTATCCGTTGACATAGCCTTGACGATCTTTACCACGTCGATCATCGCTTCGTCATCCCGCTGCAGCATCATCAGGATCTGCTCTTTGGCTTGCCTTGGATCCAATGCCTCCAGTGTCCTCTGCACTTCGACGATTGCCTCGTCCAGCACGCCCTCTTCCAGCCCCTTCAAACGCTGATCGAAACCCTGCTTGAGTTGGTCATAGCGACGGCGTTCTTCCATCAAGCTCGACTGCATGTTGCGGAGGTTTTCAATCCCCGTATCCAAGGCCTGCAAGCGAAAGTCGAGTGCCAGGTGACGTTGGGCACGTTCGTCGATGATCTGCTGCATATCGGGTTCTTCGTTATCTTCTTCCGGCACATCCTTGTTCTGAACTTCTTCCCGGATGGCATCCTCGTCGATCCCATACACAATGGCCATCAACGAGTAAAAGCGGTCCTTGGTGAACGTCCCCGAGTTGGTGAACACGGCGACACAAATCACCTGTGCCAGCACGGTTGCCACACACAGGTAGGCGAAAAACGCTCCCGCCATTCGTACCAAAGCCACGGCTATTCTCCTTTACGCATGAAACCGCTCAGGGCGATCTCGTCCATTTGTTTTGATTCTTGGGCAGTTTCCAACTGCAGGTGCTGCTCGTGTTTTTGCTCTTTGAGTTTTTCTAGCGTTCTGACTTCATGGTCCGCATCAATCAGGGCCTGACGCCGCTGCTGAATGTGCGGTTGAAGCTTGACCATTAGTTGCTGTTTCTCGGCCTGCAAAGCTTTCAAAAACACCACTTCACGCTGCGAGGCGGTGATCAGGTCAACATTGAGCGAACCCGCCTGAGTCAGGCCGCGAATGTAGGTGTGCTGATCTTGGATGTCACTTTCGATTGCCTCTTGATGTTCCTTGAGTTGCTGTTCGGCCCGCAACACTTCAGCAAGTTCCGCGCGACACTGATCCCGTGCGGCGATCTTGAGCCGCAGGTAAGTCTCGAGTCGGAAACGGAACTTGGACATGATGATTTACTTCCTACCTATTTGGAGGCGATTCTAGGGTTACCGGCGGCCTGAAGGTTCGGCTGAGCAATACTGCATTTGCGAACCAGGGCCATCAACTGTTCTTGGGCAGACTGAACGCTTGCTTGTTCATCCACACGTTGGCGTAGGAATCGGTCGATCTCGTCCTTCAGGCGAATGGCCATATCAATGCGTGGATTGGAACCTTGGCGATACGCCCCGATGTTGATCAGGTCTTCGTTCTCGGCATAGGTGGCCATCAGATCACGAATCACGATCGCCCCGGTGCGAACTTCCTCACTTACCAGGTCGTTCATCAGACGGCTGATGCTTTGCATGACGTCGATTGCCGGGTAATGACCTTTCCCGGCGAGCTTCCGCGACAGGACAATGTGCCCGTCAAGCAAACCACGCACCGTGTCGGCAACCGGTTCGTTCGTGTCGTCCCCTTCGACCAGCACGGTGTAAAACGCCGTGATGCTTCCCTGCTTCGTGCGGCCAGTGCGTTCCACCAGGCGTGGAAGCATGGCGAACATCGACGGGGGATAGCCTTTGGTCGTGGGAGGCTCGCCGGCGGCCAGGCCGATCTCGCGCTGGGCCATGGCGAAACGTGTCACGCTATCCATCAGGAAGAGCACATTCTTGCCACTTGCCCGAAACGATTCGGCAATGCTGGTCGCGGCCATTGCCGCTTGCACCCGCTGAATGGCCGGTTGATCGCTCGTCGCCACGACCACCACGCTGCGAGCCATTCCTTCGGGGCCCAGGTCTCGCTCGATGAAATCGTTCACTTCGCGGCCCCGTTCTCCGATCAGGGCAATCACATTCACATCGGCCGACGTGTAGCGGGCCATCATCCCCAGCGTGACGCTCTTGCCGACGCCACTACCGGCGAAGATGCCCACACGTTGGCCAAGCCCGCAGGTCAACATGCCGTCGATGGCACGGACGCCGGTCGAGATGGTTTGATCGATCCGCGGCCGGTTGATCGCATTGGGTGGATCCTGGTCTAAACGGACTCGATCTGCCGCGATCGGAGGGGGAAGATTATCGACGCAGTTCCCATGGGCATCCAGCACGCGGCCCAGCAGTTGTTCTCCGACGCCCACCGTGCGGAATGAATGGGTCAAACGTACGCGATTACCGCGACGAATGCCCTGCACGCCAGTCAGCGGATAGATGAGCGTGTGCTCGCCCTTGAAGCCAATCACTTCGGCGGGGATAGGCGGACCGACTTGCCGTTCGATCTCCACGACGGCACCAATTGGCACGGGAAACCCGGCAACGGCGGTGGTGGTGCCGAAGGTTTCGACAACACTTCCGATCACTGCCGTCGGCATCACTTGATTGAGTCGACTCTTGAGGGATGCGATCATGAGGCACCTCCCAGTTCGTCGGCGATCCGCGACAACTGAGTCTCGATGCGGTTGTCGATCGAACCAAACTTGGTTTCGACCACGCAGCCGCCGCGGCTGATGGAAGGATCGGCAATGATCTGCGTCGCGGCAAGCTTCTTCAGCTCGTCGCACAGCATCGCTTCGCCGCTTTGCATGCTGCTTAAGTCTTGTGGATTGAGCCGAACGTGAATCTCGCCGCAGCCAGATGCCAATTGCAACGACTCGCGAACGAGCGTGGCCGAAATCTGAGGATCGCTGGCGATCTCGCGGCGGATCACCTTCTCGGCAATGGCGACGGCAACCTGCAGACCGGCCTTTTCCCACTGATTGAGCCAGTGCTGACGCTCGGTTGTCAGGTCTTGCACCAACGTTCGCAGCGCCGGCAGTAGCGTCGCGGCGTGCTGATCGACTTCGATCTTAAGCGATTCACGGGCCTTTTGTTCGGCGGCCTGGCGTCCCTCGGCTTCGGCCTTGGCACGGATCTGCTTGGCTTGCTCTTGGGCCTGCTTGATGATGTCGGCGGCCTTGAGCTTCACGTTGTTCAGGTCGCTTTGTGCCTTGTCCGAAACGTCGTGCAGATTGAATGCGACGGTCGAAAGCGTGTGGGCTTCGTGCTCGAGTTTGCCTGATTTGATGACTGCCATGCTGCGTTCTCCTTATGCGGCTGCCTGAAGGTGGCTCGTGGGGTGAGCCTGGGAAGCCACAAGCAACGAATCCGCTGCCAGGCACATCTGTCGTTTCGCGTGGTCGATATCGGCCAACAGCACCGGTTGCATTTCACGAATCTTCCGTTCAAGCAGTTTCACGTCCCCTGCCCCAAGCCCGCGTGAGATCCGCTTCATCACCGCCGGCGAGGCACCACACAACGCCAACAGCACGACCTTGGGACCGGCTTGATGCAGCACCTTGGCGAGCGAAGCATCATCCAGCACGGCAAAGCGTTCGAAGGGAAACTTGGGCTGCGGCCATTCTTGCGGGGTTGTTTCTTTCTTGGGAGCAAGTTTAGGCGCTTCCTCGATCGGTTCAATCTTGGGCTCCATTTTCGGCTCTGGTTTAGCCGGGACAGGTGAGAACGGAATCGCTGTCGGCTGGGGCATTGGCTTTTTAGAGACTAGCCGTTCGACTTCGATCTCCTTCATTGCCTCCAATTCACCCGGAAGCTGCGAGCCTCGGCTGCGAAGCTCGGCGAGTAGTTGTTCGGCTTGATCGCCAGACGAGGCCTTCAGGATTGCCTGGGCTGCAGCCATTCCAAGTCGGCGGCGTTCGAATGCCAACACCTGACGTGAAACGATCTGCTTGATGCGCGATTCGATGTCGGCCACAATCTCTTGCGAAGGCTCGTCGAGCTGCGTGATGCGATGGACGACGTCGGCTTGGAGTCGAGCAGGCAGCTGTCGCAGGATCTCCGAGGCCCGCTCGGGACGAAGATAGCTCATCACGACGGCCGTAACCTGCGGATGCTCTTGTTCGAAAAAGGGTGCCAGCATCTCGCTCGGGGCGTCGTTCAAGAAGGCAAATGGCGGCGGAGTGGGTGCGGACGTTTCGACGGTAGCCATATGCAATGGTTCTTCGTATGTGAACTCCAACTCGACGCCAGGATCATCGGCAGGCAACGGTCGCCCCGAATTACGCAGAAACTCATCGAGAACGGTCCGCCGCTCTTCGTCCGTTACGTTATCCAACTCGATCGACATCCAACGAATCTGGGAAGCGACCTCTTCCGGTATGCTATCGAGAAGCTTATCGGCCGAGGCTTCATCCAAGCTGGCAATGACGATGGCTGCTTTGCGGATTGTTTCAGGGGAAGTGCTCATGATGTTTCTCTAAAAAGTGCGACAACCTTGGGGGCACTTAGTTGGGACTTCCGATCCAGGTTTGCAAAATTCCCAAAGCCGTATCGGGATCTTCGCGAACCATGTCGGCCAGTTCGTTCTTTAAGTTCGGACCGCCGCCTTGGGCGAAGCGTTTCTTCAAAAGACCTTGCATCGATCCTTCTGGCTGCTCTTCTTTCTTCTCGACTTTGGCTTGAGCCGCGGCGGGATCTTCGAGCTTGAAGGCCTCGGCCTGATCCGGAGCACCGGCGCCGCTCTTAAGCATGCTACGGAGCATGAACAGGCCCACAACGGCGAAGCCAATCGTGGCCATGGTTTGCCAATTGGTCGCTACCCAAGCCATGGCCGTATCGGCAACGGCAGGCTCCGGGGTTGGGGTCTCTGGAAGCTGGGGAGCCGTCCAGACGTAAACCTGCGGATAGGGATCGTCCCCCTTGGCTTGCTCCGGCAGTAGCGTCACTACGGTCGTTTCCACCGTCTTTTTGGTTTCGTCTTCGATCTTCTTCAGTTCGCCTGGATCAGGCGTCTTGGGCTGCTGACCGGCGGGGGTTGGGTTACGCGAATTCCAGACGTCGACGTAATACTGACTGGGAATGCTGACCGAAACGGTAACTCGCTTCGGCGTAAGCGATGCCAGCTGCTTTTGGGTGTAGTCCTGATTGGTAACGGCAAGCGTCTCTTCACGATTCGATTCCGAGGTTTGCTCGGTCATTGGGGGGCTGCTGACGGAAGTGGGTTGGTTCGGGCCCTGACGTTCCAAGCCTGGTTGACCGGCGTTCGAGGGCGTTCGCTTGACTTCCGACGACTTCTCGGCGGTTGAAGCCAACGGCGTCGGCCGTGGATCGTACTTGATCCCCTTCTCGATGCGGTTCATCTCAGGGTCGAGTTCGACGTTCACCGTCACGTTGCTGCCGCTGATGAATCGCAGGGCGTTGTCGATCGTTTCGGTCCAGTGTTCCTCGAACCATTTCTTCCGGGCCGCGTAGGGATCGTCATGGACCGAAGCCAAATCGTTGTCCGCTCCGCTGAAAGTCTTCCGCGTATTCAAGTCGGTCACGGAAACATGTTCGGCATCGAGACCGGCAATCGAGTGAGCGACGTAGTTTTGAACGCTTTTGACCGTCTTGGGGTCGATCTCTTCCGAACCGCTGGGACGCACCACCACCGAAGCCGTGTATACCTTCTTGCGAGGAAAGCCCCCTTTGTCCTCGATGTCGTACTGCACCGAGGCGTACTCGATACCGCGCATGTTACGCAGCACAAGCGCCATCTCCTTTTCCCGGGCAACCTTCTGCCGGTCGGCACGATGGGCTTCCGATTCAAACGGACTGGCCTGTCCGATGGCATCTGTCATGCTGTCGTGGAAGTCAGGTGGAATGGCGTTGTTCTTGACCAATGCGGCGATGTAATCGACACGGCGGCTACGCGGCACATAGATCTGGCTGCCGATTACCTCGTAGTCGTCGAGTGCTTCAGAAGCGAACGCGGCAAGAATGGCCTTTTGATCGGCCGGAGCGATCGGAGCGCCCGACAAAATCGGGACGTCCTTCTGGAACATGTTGCTTTGAAACAGAAAAGCGACACTCGTAACAATGGCAATGACCAATAGGCCTGCGATGATCCGGGAACCGGGTGTCATCGAGACAAACAGGTCTTTGACTTGTTCAAACGCTTTGTTCAAAAAGTCCATCCGTGGACCCTTCAAGCTGCGGAATCGTGTGGATTAGTTTTACTAGGTAACCGCCAAATCCTTCGGCTGCTACGATATCTCTCTTAAACGCGAATATCTTTCACTTCGGCGTAGGCTTGCATCATCTTGTTGCGCACCTGCAGCATCATTTTGAAGGACATGTCGGCTTTCTGAACGGCGGTCAACACCTCGGCCGGGTTAACATCGCCGCCGGTGAACAGGGACTCGACCGCACGGTCGGCATCCTGTTGCATCTGGTTTACTTCCTGAATTCCTTCGAGCAGGAATTTGCCGAACGACTCTGGCCCATTCTCCGGCTTGCCTGGCAAGGGATTGGGGGTCTGAGGGATGTTCAGTTGCTGTTGAATTGCGTTAATGGATGCCATCGGGGGGAAGTTCCATCAATTACGCCAAAATACGGAGCGTTTGGCTCGTCATGTTCTTGGTCATTTCAATCACACCCACGTTCGATTCGTAGGCTCGGCTTGCCTCCAACGCATCGACAAATTGTTCCGTCATGTCGACGTTGGGATACTCGACATACCCTTTCCATTTGCCATCTTGGATGGCCAAGGGATGATCAGGCTGCCAGCGTCGCTTCGGCTCGACATCGTCTTCACGAACCTCGGCAACTTTCACCCCAGCAGCGCCGCTGGAAGTTGCCAACTCGTGGTCGGTTTCCAGGATGACGTGCTTGGCCTTGTAAGGACCAATGCGGCCGTTGGCGTCACGTAGTGAGGACATATTCGCAATATTCTGCGAAATCGTGGTCAGGCGTTCGCGTTGTGCGATGAGCCCACTGGTGCTGATATCCAATGCGGAGATCATGAGGACGTCCTTTCCTGACTAAGTAAAATCCGTTGGGGGGTTAAACGCGTTCACTAATGGCGACGCCCAACAAACGAAACTGGCTTTCCATGATCGCCAAGGCCGTGTTGTGCATCGTCTGGTTCTTGGACAGCTCGGCGACCTGCTTTTCGATGTCGAGGTTGCTCTCGTCGTGAAACAAAATGCCGTTGAGCGAATCCTTCACCTCCCGCATTGGGTCGCCGTCCTTGGTGTGGACGAGCCCCTGCGAGATGGGTTCGTTGGGGTTGTTTTTTCGCTCGATCGCCTCGGAAAGCACTTCGTGAAAGCGATCGACGTTCAGGTCGCGTCCCTTGTAACCGGGTACGCGCTGGTTGGCGATGTTGGTCGCTAAAATGGAGTGACGCTTCTGCGCGAAGTTGACGACCTGTTCGAGAACAGGAACGGTATTCGCGTTGAAGATCGAGTTTTCCATCATGGGCTTCCTTACGCTTGTCGCCTGGTGTATTGCAAAGGGTGTGCCGATCTAAGCCTGCTGACGTTGGTCACGGCCTGCGTGCCCGCAAAGTTTGCCTGCTTCGGCAAATCTTGCGGCAAGCCACTTCCAGGGCCAAGTTTCGGAAGTGAAAACCGGCAATTGTTGCCGATCCATTTCCGGAATGTTTTGCTGATAGCACACCCAACACACGTTCCTTAAACATGAGCGAAAGTACGGGCCCGGGGTGCCAGGCCGTAGCTTCGCAGTTTGTTACTCAACGTCCGCACACTAATCCCCAGAGCCGTCGCGGTCTTTTCGCGATGCCCTTCATAGTGCTCGAGCGTTTGTTCGATCAGTTGTCGTTCCATGTCTTCCAGACGCATGCCGACGACGGAAACGTTGCCGGTCGACTGGAGCGAAATCGATTCCTGGTTGTTCTCGCTAAGCCAAGGTCGAATCTGTTCGGGGGTCAGATCGTGGCCGATCGTCAGTAGAGCGGCTCGCGTGATGATGTTCTCCAACTCGCGAACATTGCCGGGCCAGGGATGACTTTGCAGCAACTCCATCGCCGAATCCGCAACCGTTAGCATCTCACGCCCCACACGAACCACCGCCGCGTTGAGGAAGTAATCGACCAACACCGGGATGTCTTCGGTGCGACTACGAAGTGGCGGAAGCTCAATCGGGACGACGTTTAACCGGTAATAAAGGTCTTGGCGAAAACGACCGGCCGCGACTTCGGCCAGCAGATCGCGGTTGGAAGTTGCCAGCACCCGTACGTCGGCTTCCACTGTCGCACTGCTGCCTACCTTCTCGAATCGTTTTTCCTGCAGCACGCGAAGCAGCTTGGCCTGCAGCGGCAGATCGATCTCGGTGATTTCGTCGAGCAAAATCGTTCCCTTGTCGGCCAGCTCAAAACGACCGATCCGGGCGTGATCGGCACTGGTAAACGCACCTCGTTCGTGGCCGAACAATTCGCTTTCCATCAGGTGAGCCGAAAGAACTGGGCAATTCAGGCTGATCATCGCCTGGGCGCGACGACGGCTGGCTTGATGAATCGACCGGGCAACCAGTTCCTTGCCGGTGCCACTTTCACCGGTGATCAGAATCGTTTCGTCCGTCGGTGCCACTAGTGCGATCCGCTGACGCAAGGTCTGCATGGCCGAGCTATCGCCGATCATCACGACCGAATCGCTATCGCCACCCGGTGGAATCGCGGTCGCACGATCGCCGCGGCTGGTCGACTCGATGGCTCGCTGAATCGCCGATTCGAGCGATTCGACCTGGACCGGCTTTTCCAGGTAATCGAGCGCACCGAACCGCATCGCATCGACCGCCGTATGAATGCTTCCGTGGGCGGTGACCATCACCAGTTGTGTCTTCTCATGCTTGGCGCGGACTTCCCGCACCAGTTGCAGCCCATCCATGCCAGGCATCTGCAGGTCGGTCACCACGACGTCGAACGACTGTTTGGCGAGCCGCTCGAGCGCCTCGCGCCCGCTGCCGCAGCTAGCCGTTTGATAGCCGATCATCGAAACGGCATCACACAGGCTCTCGCGTGAGTGCGGGTTGTCGTCGACGATTAACACGGAATGACTGGGAGAGGTCTTTTTCATGGCGTCGATCATGCAGCTGCCTTCAGGGATTTCATCGGGAACATGAGCGTAAATGCGGCTCCAAAGTCGGGGCAGTTCATCGCAGTGACTTGCCCCTGGTGGACTTCCACGACTCGCTGGACGATTGCCAGGCCGAGACCGGTTCCGGTGCTCTTGGTGCTATAAAACGGATCGAAGATGCGTCGGACATCGGTGTGGGTAATTCCACAACCGGTATCCGCAAACTCGATTTCCAGGTGACCAAAGTTGACCTGAGAGGTGACGGTCAGGATGCCGCCGCTAGGCATCACATCCAGGGCATTGAGAATCAAATTCAGGAATGCTCGCTTGAGCATGTCTTTGTCGGCCAGCAGCATCTCTTGCTCGGTCAGGTCGAGACGCACTTGCACGTTCTGAGCTTGAAATTGTGGCGTCAGGTCTTCACAGATCTCTCGGATCATTCTTGAAGTCGGCACGTAGGCTTGGTTCGGTTGGCGATCGGCCGTGAAGTGCAGCAAGTCATCGACGGTCGTATTGAGAACGGTCAGTCCCGACTCGATCTTATCGACAATCCGCTTGGTATCCGGATCGCCATCGACTTTCCGCCTGAGTAGCCCTGTGTAAAGCGTTAGCGGCATCAGGCCGTTGCGGACTTCATGGGCAATGTGCGATGCGACCAGGCCAAGATCGGCCAGACGATTCTTACGTGCCAGCTCGCGATTCTTGACTTCCAACTCGTCGGTCAACCGCGTCACTTCTTTGCGAAGCGACTCGTGCGTCTCCTGCAGCCGGGCCGTCGCTTTGTCCCAACACGAAAGCAGTTCGCGCAGATCGATCGACTCGTCACTGCCAGAGAGATTCCAGAGGCGGTTGTTTTCAGACATCTTCGGTTCTTTGTTGGGAGAGGTCATGTTTTTAAGCGGACCTTTCTTACTCGGCGGTTAAATCGAAGCCGCGACTTGTGGGCATGTTCATGTCGTTGTACGCCGAAGCGGAATCAGCGGAGGTGTGCGTCTCTTGCAACAGTTTGGCGATTTCATCGCGGTGCGTGGTGACGATCTCGGTGCTCTTCTGTTCCAACTGCTTTAATTCGGTCAGCAGCACTTCGCACTGCTGAGCCTTTTGCGAACATTGGGTGCGTTCACTGGCACTTCGCCAAACACGCGCATCCGGGTTTTGCTGGCGAAACGGATCCATGGTGCGATCGATACGGGTTAAACGTTCAATCAATGTTTGCTTGGCAGCCAGCACGCGCATCAGGTCGTCGATGTAGTCGCTGTGTCCGGCCAATCTCAGTTGGTATTGCGAAAGGGTCAGCAATTGCGTCAGCACTTCGTGCTTCTGATCAATGAGCTGAACCAGTTGATCGGTTTCCTCAACGCAAGGCATACAAATCAGCTTTCCAGTTAAAGGGTGGCCCCTAACCAATCGAGGTAGTTTCGCCAGTCATCTCGCGAACCGTGGGTCGTCTCCGAGAAATCGATTCCTTCGGCTAGGCGAGACAGCACAATCTTGGCTTGTTCGACCGTCCCCCGGGCTTCGGCAGACAGGTTCATATACCGGTAACAGTGAGCAATCTGAACGAATGCTTCCAGCGAGACGGCTTCCGTTTGATAGCGATTGGAAGCCGTCGAATAGGCTTCAATCGCATCCTTGTAGCGCGCTAACTCGAACATGGCCGCACCCTGGGCGAAGTAGCAATTCCGCAAAATCTTCGCCTCGACCGGATGGAGGTCGGCCTGCATTTCGAGCTTGGTCGTCAGTTCATATTCCAGGTCGTTGTAGATATCAATCGCGCTTTCGAGGTGATCTTTCACTTCCTTATCGAACTTGATCCGCTGCGTTTCGATGTTCACCAAACGGAACTTCTTTTTGGGAAGCATCGACGAGCGTCGATGGCACTCGGCAATCAGGTAGCGAGCACTGATGGAACGAGGGTCATCCGGATAACGACGCACGGCCGCATGCAGGTACTTGATCGCACCCTTGTAGCTTTCGTTGCTCTGTTCCAGGAACTGAAACGCCTCGCGAGGAATGCTTTCCGGGGCTTCCAGGGCACCTTTGACGCGGGCCTGGGCCTCGAACATCTCGCCTTCCAAGTGCAGCACCTGCCCGAGGGCAAACAGCGAGTCTTGCCATTCACGGCTGCGGGGTTCAAGGCGACCATCATCCAGGTTCGCCGTGAGTACGCTTTTTGCCTCGGCCAGCTTGCCTAGTTCCATGTAGGCTTCGCCGCCAAGCACGCGTGCCTCGTAAGTCGATGGATCTTTCGGATAGAACTCCAGGCACTCGTTGATCGGATCCAAGGCATCTTCAGCGCGATCAAGTGCGATCAATGCCCGAGCTGTGGCAACCAGCGCACGAGGCTGATGTTCGCGCGTTTCGTAGCGTTGGTATTCAGCAAGAATCTCGACGGCTTTGCTGAAGTCCTGCCCACGCAGGTAGGCAGAAGCGCTGTTCCAGAGGTCATTCGTATATTCGGCCGTTGCGAAACGATGCTCGGCCAGGTCGAGGTAAACCTTGCCGGCACTGCGAAAGCGAAAGCGTGACTTCTTACGCATGTCGAGCGATTCATTGAAAGGGACCTTGTCGGCCTGATGCTCGAGGTATTCCCCCCAAGCATGCTGCACGTCGGCTTCTATCTGGAGGGCCTGATCGGCAGGAAATAAGGGACGTAGTGCCTGAGCGACCTCGACCGCCGGAGCGAACTTCTCGGCTGACTTCCAGGCATCAATCGCTCGGGTCACTCGTTGACGAAACTCGACCTCGTCCACCCATGGGTTTTCGTACTGGCCGCTGAGCGTTGCTTCGCGTAGTGCTCGCCGATAGATCTCGACTGCTTCTTCATCCTTGTTATCGGCACGAAGCAGTTCGGCTTCTTCCAGCCCGGCGGCAACGCTTTCTGGTGTTCGATAGTAAATCTTTCGCGTCCGCGAAGCCTGCTCCTTGGCTTCATCCAACTGCTCGTTGGCCCGCAGCATGACTGCTAACAGATACGAAGCCTTGCGGGTCGAGTCCGCGGCAACTAACTGATTTCCAGCCGCGTTGCGGAACATGCGAATAGCCGTGTTGAGCGAGTCTTGGGCCTGTTCCTTTTCCCCGGCTGCCAGATGCTCTTCATACCGACGACGAGCAACCAATCCTTGCACAATCACGCCATCGACATAGCTTGGCGAAGTAGGAGGAATTTCGAGAATCGTCTCCAACGTTTCGTCTAGTTGTCCCAGTTCGTATTGGATATGCGCCAAGCGAATGAGGGATTCTGACTTTTGATCTGGGGTGAGCACCGGATGGTCATCGTACAGTCGGCTCCACTTCAAAGCTTGCTCAAGATTCTTGGGGGTAGTGGGCCGGATCGCCAAGTAGCAGTCCGCCAAAGCGTTTTCGATTTCAAGCTGATGCAAAGGGTAATCAGCGTAAATTTTCGTTAGGGACTTAATGGCCTTTTCGTACTGCTTCGATTCCATCTGGCTGATGCCAAGCAAGTACTCGCCGCGGATCTCGTACTCAGGCGGAAATCCTCGCTCGCGGGCCGTTTCCAAATGCTGAACGGCGACGCGATAGACCGTCTCGCGGTCTTTAGGATTCAGAAAACCCTTGGCTTCGTCATGCAGAATCATGCCCAGCAGAAACGACGCGGCGCCTTGATAGGGAGGTTCGACGCGGAGGTCGTCGACATGGGTGCGAGCAATGTCGCGGGCCTTGGTGACTTCTCCCTTTTCGTAAGCATCGATCGCCGCGGCCAAGGATTGGTCTTCGCCGTCGCCGCCATGCAAGATCACCCAAGAGATCCCGGAAACAAGTCCAGCCACAACGACCGCGCCAACAATCAGAAAGATCCGATTGCCCAGCATGTCCGTGAAACTACCGCGAGGTGTCGTCCCCTCGGTCGATTCAGGAGCGTCGTTTTGGCCAGTTGCGGTCGACATCGAAAATTGTTCTCAAGTTCCTCTGTGGCTCAAGCCGATATCGAAACCGGGAAGCTTCGCAATCAACTTTCCACGCGATGATTCAAATCAAGTCGCGATTCAACGCGAGCGCACGCAGGCGCACGGATTTTCGCGGGACGATATGTACAGAAATGCCGCGAAACAGGTCAAGACAGGATCGCTAAGAAGTCCTGGCACGGGCGATTGAATCCCCGGCCGGCGTCCCAAATCCAATAAAGTGCCAGCATTGCCGGCATGTGAAATTAGCAATGAGGTCGATAATCTTTTACGCAGAAAAAGCTTGCTAGAAGAATAGAACGACAAAGAAAAACCCTCGCCGAGGCGAGGGTTTTCCAGTGCTATCAAGGAAGGACTAACGCCAACTCCGGGAGCGTTACTTCAAGACCTGGCCCATGACCCAACCGTTCATGTCTTCTAGCATGTCGGTCATGATGCCATCGCCGCAGAGATATTCACGGACATCCATCTTCAGCCCGGCACTGTGGCCAAGACGAATGTCTCCGCAAAGCTGCTGTTCGGTGTAGTAGGTGCTTTCGTGGCAGTGCATCAACAAAATGGGAAGTTGCTCGCACAGGCCCAAGTTTCGCAGTGGGGCGTACCCACTGGGAAAAGGACCATTGATCGAGATCACCCCAGCGTAGTCACCAGGATTTTGCAGAGCCAAACGCAAAGCCATCGTCGCACCATCCTGGTAGCCAGCCAGAAAAACACGGCGACGATGAATGTTGAATTGATCCGATGCCGACTCGATCGCCATTTCTACGCGACGCGAGGCAGCATCGATGTTGACCTCATCTTGTGACCAGTAGTAGCTGGCAAGCTCGCTGCCGGTATCACGCGTGTGACGACGTGTACCACGAGGACCAACCGCAACAAAATTGCGAGTACTGGTCAGGGGCATGATTCGCCGCAACTGGGACTCGTTATCAAACGCCCCGTGCAACCAGACGATCAGCGGATACGCGTAGCCTGGTTCGTAATGCAGCGGGGTGAACAACTCCAGCGGGCAACTCTGGTTGGAATCTCGCCGGATGCGAAATTCGTAAACCTTGCTCTGCTGGACGCTCAGATTGGACGAATGGTTCGTTGGAAGCGCTGGCGTGTCTAAACGTTTCATGAAGACGTTCTGCGGACTCTCGGTGTTGGTTGTTCGGAGAGTGAAGCCCAAATGTGGCGATGTTCGCCAAATGGGTCAAGATCAGCCTCACCATCTTTTTGACTGAGCTACTTCACTTGAGTAATGCCAACGCTGAGAAATCGTTTTCTAGCGTCCTGCGCGACTTCCTTGTCGCCCCGTTGGAACAAGCATTGAAACACGAATGACTGAGGGAAACAATCTTGCTAGCGAGACCGACGATTCCTAAATTTTCTTTGCGAAAATCATGGTCCAGGATATGCATGGACCATGATTCGTCCGTCACCGACGCGTTTCCCTGGTCGAACAAACTTTCGCCTACGAAGCTAAAAGTTTGTCCATGGCTTCGACCAATCCCTTGACCGCGTCGACGCTCTTTTGGAAGTCCGACTTTTCCTGTTCGGTCAGATCGAGTTCGACGACTTTCTCAACTCCGTCGGAACCGAGGATGACAGGCACGCCAACGTAGTAGCCACCCACGCCGTATTCCTTATCGCAGTAAGCGGCACAAGGAATCAAACGCTTCTTATCGCGCACGATTGCTTCGACCATTTGAGCCGTGGCAGCCGCTGGTGCGTAGTAGGCACTACCCGTCTTAAGCAAGCCCACGATCTCGGCACCACCCTTACGAGCGCGATCGACGATTTCTTCCAGACGCTTTTCGTCCATCAAGCGAGTCACGGGAATGCCACCCACCGAAGTACACGACGGCATCGGCACCATCGTATCGCCGTGACCACCCATCAGCATGGCGGAAACGTCTTCGACACTCACGCCAAGTTCCATGGCGATGAACGTGCGGTAGCGGGCCGTATCCAAGACGCCGGCTTGTCCCATCACGCGATTGGCAGGGAAACCGCTGACCTTCTGGGCCTGTTGAACCATGGCATCCAGTGGGTTGCTGACCACGATGATCGCACAGTTGGGACTGGTCGTTTTGATTTGTTCGGTCACGGCGGTAACGATCTTGGCGTTGGTCGCCAACAGGTCGTCACGGCTCATGCCTGGCTTACGAGGAATACCGGCGGTGATGACGACAACATCGCTGTCCTTGGTGTCCGCGTAGTCGGTGGTACCGACGATGTTGCTGTCGAAGCCGACGATCGGCGAGGCCTGCATCAGGTCGAGAGCCTTGCCCTTGGGCATGTCCTCGGTTTGCGGAATGTCCAGCAGCACAACGTCACCCAGTTCGGCAGCCGCACACCAGTGAGCACAAGTGGCCCCCACGTTACCGGCACCGACAATCGTGATCTTGGCTCGTTTCATGAGAAAGTTCTCCTCAAAAGCCCAGCTACGGCTGGGGTTAATGGTTGAAGACATGTCCGCAAAGTGAATTGCCTGAAGCTGTTAAGCGATGCAAGGCGAGTCTGAAGCTGAATATGGGCGCGCCGCCAGTGATTATCAAGAGGGCTTGACGGCCGAACGCCGATCTTCCAGAAGGTTCGTCACGATTTAACGTCGGCGAGAAGCCGGTTTACGAGAGAACACAACGCCAAACGCAATCCCCACCCCAGCCACGACGCCCAAAACTACCAACATGGCAAGTACGAATTGGTTCGTCTCGGGGTTACTGGGAGCCGCATATTTTTCAACGTTTGCCGCAATAAACAGCGGGCTGATCTGCCGTCGGGTGAAGTCTTCCTGAGACATAAACGGTGAACGATAGGCCCAAAGCTTGAAGAAAGGCCCAGTCACGGCAACCGACTGATGCAGGTCCTTTCCCACGGATAGCCCAGGGGGAAGCTCAGGCACACAAACGAGCACGGGATAATCGCCTGTGAACTGCTTTCGCGTCGACTCGTCTCCGGCGCGCTGCGATACGATCGGATTGGCGATGGGTACGAAGACCGCTAGTTCGTAGTAATGGTCGATGCCCAGCCGCTGCTGGATATCTTCGTCATCGACTTCAATCTTGGTGATGCGACGGCAAAGCCCGGTAAGCCGCATGAATCGGGCGCGGTATTTCTGTGGGGCAACCATCAAGCCCTCTTGAGGCTCGGTCAGGTACTGCGAAACGATTTGATCCGACATGGCCGTTTGCTGATCAAGCGGAATACGCTTGACGGCGGCCATCATCTGATAGAACGGCTCGCGTTCGAGCCCTTCGAACTTGACGCGATCTTTGATGTGGGAAAGCTCTCCGATGTCCATCCCCTGCTCCGCCAATCGAACCTGATCGGCCGTCACGCCCAGATCATGATTGGGCTCCTTGGGATGCCACGAAATCTTGGGAGTCGCGAAGACGAAGCCTTGGCGATTGTCATCGGTCTTAAATGGCTTGAGAAAAATACCAGGACAACTGATCGGTGCTCCCACGATATTCTTTTCGGGATTGAGCGTGACCTTCCAGGGATGCGGAATGTCTTGCACGACGATGGTGCCGAGCGTCGTTCCGCTGGGCGTATCGAGCATGGCATCCACTTCGTAGTAGCTCGACAATCCCACACTTTCGACCGCTTCTTTCGGCACCGTCACCTCGCGTATGGCTTCGACATTGCCAGTGAGCAAAAAGACCTCTAGCCGATGCTTCTCGGGATTCTTCTCAAGATCCTCCCAAGGTGTTTCCAACTTCAGCCAGCGTGTTATCCGATGTGGCTGAAGACGCCGCGTCCGTGTGAGCGCACGAATGATCGCCTCTTGCTCGCTATCCTCCAGCGGCTGGCCGTCGAGAAACATCTGCAGGTAACTGTCGCCGAAGTCGATCAGTTCAAAGAATTCTCGGGCTGACATTTTGTCGAAATCAGGGACGCGATCCTCGGCCGGGTTATCTTCGATTTCGGAAGGTTCCCCCTCGGCCATCGGCGATTGGTTGCCCGCATCCTGGGCACTCAGCAAACCACTCCCGCATAGGAGCAGCAAAATCACAGCGAGATATTGCAAGTTGAAATTATCCAGTAGATGGGTCATCAGATTCTTCGGACGACGAATGGTTCTTCATTTGTGCCGACAAAGCACCGAGTTGGTCGCGGACTGAAACCCCTACCGAGATATCAGCCGCTTTTTCCTCAAACTGCTTTCGATTGCGATTGCGTACCAGCTTTTCAACCTCGGAGTCACGGTTGCGGTTATTCCACCAGATGAAACCAACCACGCCGACGGCACCCAGTAGCGTGCAACCAGTTCCGATGGCAATCTCGAGCCCCGTGATCTCATGCTGGATCGTGGCCGGTGCCTGCCAGTTCACATCTTTTGCCAAAAGAAGGGGGGCCGTCATCGTACCACCTTTGGCGGCATACACCCACTTCTTAAAGTAAACGGCTTGTAGCGAGGCCGTTTCGTGAATCTCGTTGCCCACGGGAAACCCCTCGGGCAGATTCATACTGTAAACAACAATCGGTGAATTATCTCCTCCCGAAAAGACCCATAGCTGCCACAGGTTGCCAGCCCGTTCATCGAGCGGATTTGGCGGAAGCTTGACACACCTCCGGACGGTACCCTGGATGGTCACCAACTTGCCGCGGTAGAGCTTCGACTGTTGAAACAATTGCCCGAACTGAACCAGCGGAGCATGCTGGGCCGACAAATCCTGGGCCGTTGCCTCGCGCATGTTGTCGAAAACCTGAGACCAGGCCTCAAAGTCCGCGGCACGAAATGGACTGCTATCCTCGACCAAGGCCAGTGCTTCGGGTTTTGCCCAAACCTTGTCATGGGCCTCTTCATTACTGGTCTTCCCTTTGTCTCCCAGGGTATACGGCGTGGCGGGGGGGCGATTCTCGACGACCCGAAATTCCCCCTCGGTACCGTTATCGCCGGCAACCGCCCTGCGGGGGACCTCGATTTGATCTCGGGTAACGCGTACGGGATCATTGGATACGATTTCTTCCGACGCTTCATCCGGGGCGATCCAACGCCAGGTCTCAGGGTCAGCCGCTCGAATCATGAGAACGATCACCAATCCCAACGAGCCGACAAGCATCATCAGGCGCAGCTGCTCACCTCGCGCAAAGTAATTTCGCGGAGGTTTTCGATCCGATTTTGGTGACTCAGGAGTAACGTGTGACATGTCTCAAATTATACGCGCTACGGGAAGTGACTCACGCAACTACGGTGAAACTCGTTTAGCCGAGCGATCGTGAGCAACTTGCCAGCCGCGAATCAGCGAGTAAGCGGCCACTCCCTTAAATCTAGATTCAGAAAAGAGATACGGCAACACGGCAAAAACCGAGCCGCCATCCAGGCCTTGCCTCGCGCCTTCGCTGAACTCTATGGTATCATGGGTTTTATCTCGAAATACGCTCCCCTTTCTGGGAATAATCCAATTCGTTGCCTACGAATCCTTAGTTAGGAGGAGTTGATTGACAGCCTCTTGCTTGGCTCCCACCTGGCAGGAATCGTTCATTCAGTTCTTCTCTGGAGTTTGCGTTGGCTCTTTCCGCCGAGCAGTTTCACCGATTGGTCGACCAGCATGGCCCGACGCTTTATCGCGTTGCCTATCGTTTGATGGGTAATCGCCATGATGCCGAGGACGTGGTGCAGGACGCTTTCCGATCGGTTTGGGACAGCCGCGATCGATTTGACGCAGAAAAGGGAGAGCGAGCCTGGCTGATTGCTATTCTCCGTCGTCGTGTTGTCGACCGATGGCGTCGCAAAAAGCAGCCAATGCCCCTTTCCGACCACGATGAGACCACCCCTGAATTGGTCGCACCCGTTGAACCGGAACAAGGATTCAGCGACGAGATGCAGGCTGCTTTACAGTGTCTCTCGGAAGAGCTTCGTGAGGCAATTCTGTTGGTGGTCGTTGGCGAACTGACCCACCAGGAGGCCGCGGACCTGCTGAAAGTTCCCCTGGGAACGGTCCTTTCCCGCGTGAGTCGTGCTCGCAAGAAACTTCATCTAGAATTATCCACACGATTGTCATCCTGATCATTCAGCACGACAGTACCTATCAATAACACCAATACCAGCATTACAACCAACCGATTTCACCGTGAACCCTTCCGACCACGATCACGAACTTGACCGTCAACTGCGAGAGGTCGCCGTGCCGACTGATCTCGTTGCCCGGCTCAAGTGCATCCCCGAGGCTGCCGAGATCGACGCAGCCCTCGATCGTGAGTTGTCTGCCGTTGAGGTTCCCGCCGGTCTTACCGATCAACTTCACGAGATTGCCGCCTCGCAGGCGCTGGTTACTCGAAACGTTCGCGAGCGTAGTGCCGCAAGTCGCCGTTCTCCCATTGCCTGGGCTGCTGCCCTGTGGACGATTGCAGCTACCTTACTCGTCGCATTTGGCATGGGTTGGGTGTGGCAGCTTAACTGGAAGACGGATATCGCAAAGAACGACCCGGTATCGGTCATCCCGGTTCCAGATAGTCGCCCGGAGCGATCTCTGGCACTCGAATGGCTTGGCCCGACCGGGGCCGAAATCGACGCTCATACGGAGACCCCGGAACTGAGCCCTCTGACCGACATGCAACCCTTCTGGCCGGTGATCACCGAAGTACCCCCGCCAGAAACGCAGGTCTCACAAGTGGACGTTCCGAGAATCAAATCTCTTTCAGAAGAATTGCCGGACGATCTTCTCGCCAACACATTCTTGATGCGTTGGCAGCCGCTGGGTGCGAACCCCATGATTGATTCGATGCACGGTCGCCCTCAGTTGTTACTGCCGGCGGCCGGCGCCGTTTCCTATTTCCCTGAGTCGCAAGCGTACGATCGAGAATTCCTCTTGCGGGAAGCTGCCCACCCGTTTGCTTCGCCACAGCATCCTTCGATACGATCGACGAGCGTGCCGGTAACCGGGTCTCAGAAGAGCTTTGAAAATAGCCTCTTTTCCGAGAACCCCCTTTCACCTGAGGTACTGGAAAACGCCCGCACGGAAGAGTGGCTCGCCGCGACCGGCAAGTTTTACGTGCCGGCTCAGCCGAACCAGATCGAACTTCGCACGGCAGCCGGTCCAGCGGTGTTTGCCGGAGCAGGCACGCAACTCCTGGAAATCGGAATCGTAGCTGGTTCGACCGATCCCAAGAATCGCGCTCCGGTTCACCTCACTGTGGCGATTACGCCTCCTGATTCCCGGCAACACGCCCGGCAAACTTGGCTGCCCGTCAAGATCGCCCTGCGCGAGATGATCGAGCACCTCCGGCCGCACGACACCGCCACCTTGGTCGTCATGTCCGATGTTCCCTACGTCTTGATCGATGATGCTAACAGTCAGCATCGTGACGAATGGTTTGCCGCACTCGACCAGATCGACGCAGGCAGCCCCTCGAATCTTGCCGAAGGGATTCGTTTCGCTTCGGCAACCTCGCTGACCAAGGCCGGATTCGGCGATATTCGCCGCTCGCTGGTCGTGCTTTCCGATCGATTCCCCGCACTTGACGCCGCAACCAATCAGCAACTTCGCCCCCTGATTGAGAATGCTTCGCAGCAGGGCATTGCCTTCAGTTGGATTCAACTCGAAGACGAGAACTACGCGTCCCTCGTCCCTGTCCCGACTGCCCTGAAGGGCGTGGGCAACTGGCAGGTAACCAACTCACTGCAACGACTTGGCCGCATTTTGAATCAGCAGATTCACGGGGCATCGACCCTGATCGGCACCAATCCGAGCGTTCGGGTCAACTGGAACGAAAAGTCGGTCGCCCAGTATCGACTGATTGGATATCAGCCGGAAGGTGGTCATTTTGTATCCACCTCCGACACACGCGAGTTTCACGCACTTGAAAGTGGCACGCTGTTGTTGGAATTGGTTCTCCCTGAGGACGGTCCCAACGACATCGCGACGATTGAGCTGACCTGGCACGATACCCAAGGCAAGAAGCAAAAGTCGGTGCAGAAAGTGAGTCGCCTCCAATTTGCTTCGTCTTGGCAGGCATCTCCGTTATCGTTGCAAGCAGCACAGCTTACCCAGCAATGCCTGGCCTTATATCAGAATTCGTACTTTTCAAGACGACGTGGTAACACGATCGATGAATTAGATAATTGGACTTCCACCCTGAATCCTGCAATCCGGCAACATGCGAGCTACCCACGACTGGAAGTCCTGTTGCCGAGCCTGCATGATTAGGTCAGGATGGAAGTTCACCCGAATACGGCCAGCCGTGAATCGTTACGGTTGGGCCGATCATTTGACAAAAGGAACAGCACCTCCTCCCCCATCTCTTCTTGAGAGCATCTGTACGATCGCAACCATCAGGGGCTTGCGCTCGTATTGGATGTGGACAATCAGCCTTTTCGCCTTCACAATCGAGCTTGCCTGTCGGCACCGGTTACCACCGAGAAGTCTTCGTCCGGGTAGAGGTTTCGCCTTGTCTTTGAGGATAGAATCAATGCGGATTACCAAGCAGATTTTGCTCGCTACCGGCCTTCTTTTGGCGTTTTCGTCGATTACGACGGCCAAAGAACCGTTCGACGAATTCTTTAATGGCCTTTTGCAACGCGGGTACCACGAGCAAGCGATCTGGTACATCGAGTCGATGGCCAACAATCCAGGGCTGTCGGACGACGTCAAGAAGACGCTCGACTACCGCAAGGCACTGGCTCAGATCGAATCGGCTCGCCGAAGTGCGAATCTTGACTCGCGTGAGGAACTGCTAGTTGCTGCCGGTGAGAACCTGGCCAAGTTCCTCAAAGCCAACCCGCAAAGCGATCGTGTGATCGATGCGACGATTCAACGCGGCAATGTCCTGTCTGACCAGGCTCGTCTGGCGGAAGCCCGAGCACGTCGCGAGGAAAAGCCGGCTGACAAGAAGCCCCTCCTGGACACGGCTCACAAACGCTACGAAGAAGCGCGGAAAGTCTTTGAAGACGCCAACAAACAGATTCGTGAAGCACTGACCGCATTACCCAAGGTGCTCGATCCGTCGAAGGATGCCGCCAAGATCGCGTTTCGCGATGAAATGCGGGCCTCTTACATCCAAACGCAGTTGCTCGCTTCGAACTGTCTCTTCGAGATGGCCAAGACCCTTCCCGAAGATAATCCAGATCGCAAGAAGCAACTGGAACAGGCAGCCAAGGAGTTCGGCGAAACGTACAGCAAGTATAAGTCGCGTCTGGCTGGTCTGTATGCCCGTTTGTACGAAGCTCAAGCTCAGCAGGCCCTGGGCAAATCGAAGGAAGCAATCGCCATCTACGTCGACGACCTGATGCTGTTGGGCGATCAGCCGGAACAATTCCGGCAGGTCAAACTGAAAGCCGCGATCGGCCTGGCCGAAATCTGGGTGAAGCAGGACGAACAAGCCAAGGTCCTAAAGGACATCGCCCCGTGGCTGGCAAGCCAGCAACTACGAGCCAACCAGGAACGGGACGAAGATTGGCTGAACATCAAGTTGATTGTCGCCAAAGCCTACAAGAAGGATGCCGACGGCCGCGACAACAAGGATAAGCAGCGAGGTGAAAGCCGCCGCGAAGCATTGAAGCTGGCTGTCGACGTCGCCAAGTATCCGAGCGAGTTCCAAAAAGAGGCGTTGCAAATCCGCACCGACCTGCAAGGGGAGGATGCCGTTGCTCAAGACGAGTCCGAAGCGAAGACCTTTGAAGAAGCCGTCACCGCTGGGCGCGATCTTATCACCGAAGCCAACACCCAAAGCTTCGCGGTGAAGAAGATGCAAGCCGACATGAAGGCCACCAAGGACAAGGCCACCAAAGACCAATTGGCCAGCCAGATCGAAGCCGACCAGAAAATCGTTGATGAAACGTTTCGCAAAGCGGAAGGCAAGTTCCAGCAGGCCCTGCAACTGGCCGACCGCGACACGCCTTCGGACGAAGTGAACGGCGTACAGTACTTCCTGTCGTTCCTGGGCTTTCAAGATGGGGACTACTGGCAGACCTATGCTCGTGCTTCCTTCGTCGCTCAGCGTTATCCCAACAGCCCTAGTGCCAGGCCATGTGCGAAAATGGCCCTGGCGTGTGCCCTGCGACTGTTCGAGGACGCCCCGGCCGACAATCGCTCGTTCGAGTTGGGCCTGGTTCAAGACACGACCGACTTCATGGTCAAGACATGGCCAGATTCCGAAGAAGCCGGTCAGGCACTACTGGCGTTGATCGGCTTCCAACTTCAACAAGCAAGCTCGAAAGAGCTATCCTGGGATCAACAAAAAGCCATGCTGGAAGCTGCCGAAAAGTCGGTTGCCAAAATTTCTGACGGGACCGCGGCGAAAGCGGATGCCCAGTTGAAGGTCGGTCAGACGTATTGGAACCTCTTCCTTCGTGGAAATGCCCTGCGTCGTGAAGCCAAGGACAATCCTGACGCCAAGGGAGTTCCCACCGAAGAGCAACTTGCCGCCATCAAGGACAAGACGCAAAGCATCCTCTCGGCTGGGGTCGACTCGTACCAGGGGGATGACCCCGATTACAGCTATGTGCTTGGTGCGCTGTCCCTGATCCAGGTCTACACCGACATCGGCGAGCCTGAAAAGGCGGTACAGCTACTAGAAAAGAAGAACGTCGGCCTGATGAATCTGGTCGAAAACAAAAACCCAGCCGCCACACGACCAGGCGTCGACCAGTTGATCTACAAGGCTGCCGTCCGAGCCTACATTTCGGCACTCCCCAACACGACCGATGCCTCGAAGACCGAGGCGCTTATGGCCAATGCCGAGAAGGCCATGGCGCAGCTCAAGAGCCTGGTAGGTAACGATGCCGATAGTCAGAAGCAATTGGTGGCGATTTACATCTCGCTTGCCAACGACCTGAAAACGCAGTTGGATAACGCCAACCCAGCATCGAAGGTGGCTTTGGCAGGGGCGTTCGAGAAGTTCCTCAACCGCGTCGCCGAGTCCAGCACCGAGCCTAATGTTCTGAACTGGGTGGGTGAAACGTTCTATAACCTGGGGCAAAGCTTCTCGGAAGATCCAAGTTTCAACGGAGACACCAAGAGCTTCTACAACAAGGCGATCGCCGCTTATCAGCAGATCATCGACAAGTCTGGCAGTGGTTCCTTGAACCCAGCACTCGTTCAGCAAGTTCGTGTGCGTATCGCCATGGCCCAGCGTGAAATCGGCGACTACCAGCAGGCCATCACCACCTTCACCGATGTGCTGAAGGAAAAGAACATGATGGTCAACGTGCAAGTGGAAGCCGCAAAGACCTACTACATGTGGGGACTCAACGGTGGCGACTCGAAGACCTTCTACGAATCCCTGATGGGTGCTCAACCCAATCCGGAAAACAAACAGAACGTGATCTGGGGCTGGGGCCGTTTGCAGGCCATTTTGGCACGCTACGCCCAAGCCGGTGCTGACCCCTCGCCCTTCAAAGAAACGTTCTTTGAGTGTCGCTATTACCTCGCGGCCTGCCGTTACCAATTTGCTTTGTCTCAATCGAGCAAAGACAAGAAAGATCAATACCTGGCCGCTGCCGCCAAGGACATTACCTCCACGCAGTCGTTTGACCCGAGCCTGGGAGGTGCCGAGTGGTTCCAGAAATTCGATACGCTGATGCGAAAGATTCAAAAGGACCTGACCGGTGAGGCCAAAGGCCTGGACAAGCCAAGTTCCTAAGCTGTCCGAAAGTCAGGACCTCTTTTCCCAAACGATTCCCGTAAATGATCGATCTATTCGAGGAGTGATAAACAATGCGTCAGATTCTCTTACAAGCCGTCACCATGGCGCTGGTCGCCGGTGGACCGCTCTTGGCTGATTCGGTTCGCACCGACAGCGGCGCTCAAACGGGCACCATCGTTGGCGCAACCAAAGATGCCGTCCAACTGAGCAAAGGGGGCTCGAACGTCGAGATTCCCACCAACGAGATCGTTGAAATCGCACTCGACGCAGAACCGTTCGACGTCAAGACGGCCCGCCGAATGGTCCAGAACGGTCAGTTCGCTGACGCAATCGACAAGCTGCAAGGGGTCGAAGGGGGCAATAACGAACTCGTCAAGCAAGAGATCGATTTCCTGCGTGCCTACTCGATGGGTAAGCTGGCCTTGGCTGGTTCCGGCGATCGTCAAAAGGCCGCACAGGCACTGTTGGGTTTTGCGACCAGTTCTTCCAACAGCTTCCACTTCTACGACGTTGCCCGTATGCTGGGGGATCTCGCTGTTAGTGGTGGTGACTACGCTTCGGCCGCCAAGTACTACGGTGGTTTGAAGTCCGCTCCTTGGCCCGATTATCGCATGTCTGCCCAGGTCCTGGCTGGTCGAGCCTTGCTGGCCCAGGACAAAACAGCCGAAGCGATCGCGAACTTCGATGAAGTGATGGCGGCCAACGCGACCGTTTCGGGTGCTGCCCGTCAAAAGAGCTTTGCCGCCGTCGGAAAAGCCAAAGCCTTGGCTGCCAGCGGCAAGCCTGCCGAGGGAATCACGCTCGCTCAGAAAGTGGTCGACAATGCCGACCCGGATGACAAAGAACTGTTCGGCCGTGCCTACAACGCCTTGGGGCTCTGCCATCTGAAGCAAAGCAACCCGAAAGAAGCGCTTCTGGCTTACCTGCACACCGACATCCTCTTTTACACCGATCCGGAAATTCACGCCGAGGCGTTGTATTACCTTTCCAACATCTGGAAGGACCTGAACGATCCCGATCAGGCCACCGATGCACGAAACTTGCTCAATGACCGCTACCCCGGCAGCATTTGGGCTAATCGGCAATAATTCACCCAGGCTGGTGCGATTAAAAGGGAGAGTTTGCCCGAAAACGTCGGCAAACTATCGGTGCAGATGCTTTTCGAGGGGAAATTACCCAACTAAAATACGAGTCCATCTCGTCGACCATTCCCTTCAAAACAAGACCTTTCCTTCGCTCGTTTTTGAGTACAAGTGCAGGTCAAACCCGTTTCTTATTGCTTAACCAAACCACCAAGACATAGCTCAGATATTCGCCAAAGTCTGGAGAACCCAATGTTGCGTCGATCTCAAGCGTTTTCCCTGTCCCTCTGCGTGGCTTCTGTGGCCTTGATGTTGGGTATTTTTCTGACCACTCAGGCAGTCACTGCCCAAGATGCCGCAGCCGACGCCGAGCCAGCAGCAGCGGAACCAGCCGATGCTGAACCCGTAGGCAACGGTGATACGACCGCTCCAGCCGAAGCCCCCAAAACGGTCTTCGAGTGGGTTTACACCGCTTTGAGCTACTACTTCTGGATCTTCATGGTGATCTCGATCGTGTTCGTGGCCCTGCTGGTAATGAACATCATGAATGCCCGCCGCGAGAACGTCGTTCCGCTGGCCCTGGTTGAAAGCTTCGAGGCCTGTCTGGAAGAGAACCAGGTTCAAGAGGCCTACGACATGGCCAAGGAAGACGAGTCGTTCCTCGGTAAGGTTCTTTCGGCCGGTCTGGAAAAGGTCTCCCAAGGCTACGACAAAGCCATCGAAGCGATGCAGGAAGTGGGCGAAGAAGAGAACATGAAGCTCGACCACCGTCTAAGCTACCTGGCTCTGATCGGTACGCTCAGCCCGATGATCGGCTTGTTCGGTACGGTCGACGGGATGATCCAGTCGTTTAGCGTGATCGCCCGTAGTGGTGGTACGCCAGACGCTTCAGCACTGGCCAACGGTATTTCGACCGCTCTGTTCACCACGCTGGTTGGTTTGGCATTGGCCATTCCTGCGATTGCCGCCTACAACATCCTTCGCAACCGCGTCGATCGCTTGGCGTTGGAAGTTGGTATCACCAGCGAAGGTCTGATGAGCCGTTTCCAGAACGTCGGCAAGTAGTCTCCCTTTAATCCGTGTGATCTCTTTCGCGAAAAGACGTAGCTAATGAAGATCAAAAAGAATAAACGGGAGATGCTCGAAGGGGACCTAACCCCGATGATCGACATGACGTTTCAGTTGATCGCATTCTTCATGGTGCTGATCAACTTTACCCAGGCCGATCAAAACAAGAAGATTCAGCTCCCGCAGAGTGAACTGGCGAAGCCGCCCGAAGTTCCCTTTGAAAACGCCATCACCTTGCAAATGTACCAGGATGGTCTGGCGTATTTCGATGGCAACGACTACACGATGGATGCGCTGCGGCAACGTTTGGTCGTCGAGAAGCAAATTGCTGACGACTTCAAAGCGGAAACCGGCGGTGCCAAAAGCGTAACTGTCATCATTCGTGGCGATGGCCGTGTCGCCACCGGCAAAGTGCAAGAGATGATCAAGCTTTGCCAGGACGTCGGTTTTGAAAAGTTCGCCCTCAGGGCTAAAGAAGAAGCTCCCAATTAAGGGTTACGGTTAGGTTCATGAAACTTCGCAAGAACGAAGTCCACGGACGCGAAAAGATCGAAGTGCCGATGACGCCGATGATTGACATCGTGTTTCAGCTCCTCGTCTTTTTTATCATGACGTTCAAAATCGTCGCGATGGAAGGGGACTTCAACATCAACATGCCCCAGGCAGCGGCAGGGGCGCCCAGCACAAGCCTTCAGGTTCCCATGAAGCTGAAGCTGCGTGCCGGCCCAAATGGCGCCCTGCAGTCGGTGGCTCTCAACAACACCTCCTTCAGCGGAAGCGCACGAGAAAAGTTCGCTCAGTTGCAGGATGCGATCGTCGAGCAAATTGGGGTGGCCGACGGTCCGAGTTCGGCCCAGGAAGAATCGGAAATCGAAATCGATGCCGATTATCAGCTTCAATACACCTACGTCATTGAAGCCATCACGGCGGTGACTGGCCGTATTGATCCGAAGACAGGCGAAGTGCAAAAACTGATCGAGAAGATCAAGTTCGCTCCTGGGGCCGGTGGTTAACTCCCCCTGCCCTTCAACTCGACTTACGCAAAGTTCACGCTCGCGGATGAAACGCGGCGTGAACTTTTTTTAGGCGCGTCTGATCGACATGCGTGTAGATTTGAGTCGTCGCGATGCTCGCGTGTCCGAGCAACTCTTGCACCTGGCGAAGATCGGCACCGCCAGCCAACAGGTGCGTGGCAAAGCTATGCCGTAGCGTGTGAGGGCTTACCGCCGGGTCGATCCCGGCACGGCGGGCATACTTCTTGACTAGTTCCCAGATCGCCTCACGTCGCAGTGGTCGACCGGTTCGCGTGAGAAAGAACGCCGGCGAATCGAAGCCGCGTGCAGCCAGCTTGGGACGTTCCTTTTCCAGGTATTGCAGACACGCCGCGATCGCTTTTTTGCCAAGCGGGACGATCCGCTGCTTGTTCCCCTTACCGTGAAGGCGGCAATGTCCTTCATTCAAGTGAACGTTTTTTGTATCGAGTCCGGCGATCTCCGAGGCTCGGCAGCCACAAGCGTACAAGACTTCCAAAATGGCACGATCTCGCCGCCAGTAAAGGTCTTCGCTCCACGGAGCCGTTAAGAAGTCGTCGATCTGATAGGGGGGGATCACTGAAGGGATCTTTTGCCATAGCTTCTGACAACCAAGCAGTTCTGCCAGGTTGTCCTGCATGATCCCTTCCAACTGCAAGTAACGGAAGAAGACCTTCAGCGAGATGATATGCCGGGCCACCGACGCAGGGGCCAGGTTCTGCGAGTGGAGCCATGCCACGTAGTCGGAAAGCTGGGCGATGGTCAGCGTCGTGGGATTGTTGGTCCCCAGCCATGTCCTAAATCGCTGTAAATCCCGCGAATAAGCTTGGATGGTATTGGGCGAAAGATGGCATTCGTTGGTCAAATACATCACCATCGATGCGATCAGCCGCTCGGTTCGCTCCCCTTCCGGTTGGGGCAGCGGCCGTTTGAGTTTTAGTTTTAATTTTCGGGGCATCGAGATCCCAAGCTAATTTTAGGAGAGACTATCCACCGTATAGGTGTTTTCGGCACACGGCCGGGGCCGTTGTACGTTGCTGACGAAGATTCAGGTCGTATTGATCATAGGGACGCAATGCGACAGAATCGTGGCAAATGCGTTCCCAGCTTTTTTTGGCTAAGGCATTCGAGGAAAAGAAGATGCGCGTTCTTGTCACCGGCGGAGCAGGCTATATCGGTTCTCACACCGCCCGAAAACTGGCGGCCGAAGGACATGACGTCGTCGTTTACGACAACCTATCTGCTGGTCATCGCGGCGCGGTCGGCAAGTTTCCGTTGGTGGTTGGCGACCTTCACGACGGCGAGAAGTTGACCGCCACCTTGAAAGAATACAACATAGAATCGGTAATCCACTTCGCGGCGTTCGCCCTGGTTGGCGAGTCGGTCACCAACCCGGCCAAGTACTATCAGAACAATGTGATCGGTACGCTGAGCCTGCTCGATGCCATGCGGGCTGCCGATGTGTCGCGGATTGTTTTTTCCAGCACATGCGCCACCTATGGCATTCCGGCGTCTTCGCCCATCGACGAGAGCTTTCCTCAGGCCCCCGTAAATCCTTACGGGTTCACTAAGCTGGCGATCGAACGTGCCCTCGAGGACTACGCTCACGCATACGGGATGGCATTCGCAGCGCTTCGCTACTTTAATGCCGCCGGGGCATCGCCAGATGGAGACATCGGCGAAGACCACTCGCCTGAGTCGCACTTGATTCCTTTGGTTTTGCAGGTCGCTTTGGGACAACGCGAGTCGATCAGTGTCTTCGGTGACGATTACCCCACCGATGATGGAACCTGCATTCGCGATTACATCCATGTCGACGACCTGGCCGATGCGCATTTGGCGGCCATGCAGCAGATTACAGCTGACAATTGCCTGAAACTCAACCTGGGAACGGGGCGCGGCGTCAGCGTGCAAGAGATCATCCAGGCGTGCCGAGAAGTCACTGGTATGGATATTCCTGCAGAAATTGGCCCCCGACGCGAGGGAGACCCCCCTGCCCTGGTAGCCAACGCGGATAAGGCTCATAGAATTCTTAACTGGCAGCCAAAGTACATGGACGTCCGCGAAACGATTGAAACTGCCTGGCGATGGCATCAATCGCATCCTCACGGGTTTGCCCAATAGCAGAAAATGCGGCGAGTCCGAAAAGATTTCCGCGAACCTATGCAGAATATCATCATTGAAAAGCCATACCGATTTGTTCCGCCGCATCGCGGAACCGGTTGGCCTGCGTTCATTCAACGATTCAATCTCTACGGCAAGTATCTCCAATACTTTGAAGGCGTTCAGTCTTACGAGGTTCGCGGCGCAGATCGCCTGAAGAAGTCGCTTGATGCCAAGCACGGCATCCTTTTGGCTCCCAATCATTCCCGTATGTCCGACCCACTGGTGTTGGGCTTTCTGGCGAAAGAAGTCGATTGCAATCTCTATTCGATGGCCAGTTGGCATCTCTTCAACCAAGGGTGGTTCAAAGCGTGGGCCATTCGCGTCATGGGGGGCTTCAGCGTTTATCGCGAAGGGGTCGATCGCAAGTCCCTGGCCACGGCAGTCGATGCGATGGTCGAGGCCGATCGGCCGCTGGTCGTGTTTCCCGAAGGTTCAACGACACGTACCAATGATTACGTCCACCCGCTCTTGGATGGAGTCGCTTTCGTCGCTCGTTCCGCAGCCAAGCGGCGAATTAAGGAAGGTCGCGGCGACACGGTAATCCACCCGATTGGCATCAAATACGTCTTTCAGGGAGATATCGACGCGACCGTCCGCCCGGTGCTGCACGAAATCGAACAACGTCTCGGCTGGCGAACGTCCGAGGAACTGCGTCTGCTCGAACGCGTCGAACGCATGGGCGAAGGGCTGTTCTGTCTTGAGGAAATTCGTTATTCGGGGCGTGCCCATTCCGGCGACGACATGGCGACCCGCACTTCGCGCTTGATTGACTGCATACTGCATCCGCTGGAAAAGGAATGGCTGCGGGTCGAATCGACCGGTAACATCATGCCACGGATCAAAGCACTTCGCTCACGCATGCTACCCGACATGATCGAGGGGAAACTCTCGCCCGAAGAGAGATCGCGGCGATGGATGCAACTGGAAGACATCTATGTCGCGCAGCAGATCTCGTGTTACATTCCGAACTATCTGCAAGACTACCCGAGCATCGACCGCCTGCTGGAAACGGTCGAGAGATACGAAGAAGACCTGAAGGACAAGACAACCGTCCACGGCGCGTTGAAAGTCATTATCGACGTCGACGAGCCAATACTGGTCACCGACGAGCGGCGCCCGAAGGGAGACGAAGATCCGCTGATGTCGCAGTTGCGATACCAACTCCAGGCCAAAATGACTGAACTCTCCACCGAGTCGAAAATCTACGGCTGCGAGTAATTCGCTTGGAATCCGCCTCGCCCCCTCATAAGATGGGTTCTACTATCCACCATCAGGATACTGTTTGAGGGACGTTCAGTGATTCAAGTCGACCGCTTAGCAGAGCTGCAGCACGGCCAAGATGCCGATTTCTTCGCTCAACTTTTCCAGAAGGACCGCCGGCTGACGCGGCAAGGACGTCCGTTTTACTTACTTGAGTTTCGTGATCGCACTCGCAATATCGCCGCGACGATCTGGGAAGGATCACCTCACGAGGTAGCTTGCCGTGACCAATGGACGGTTGGCCACTTCTATAAGATCCGAGGCACTTTCCAAGAGACGATTCATGGAGGCAAGGTCGAGATAAAACGTCTCCGCCCCGTAGAACAGAGCGATCACGAAAGCGGCTTTGATCCCGCGACCTGCCAGCCGTCTTCCGAGGCGGACACGCAAGAGCTGTTCGATTACCTGCTGGACTTGGTCGATCAAGAGATCGCTACCCCAGAGCTTCACTCCCTGGTCACGGCAATCTTTGAGAATCATCGGCAGCGTATCGAAGCGTTACCTGGCGCACTACATCACCACCATGCGTACGCCGGCGGTTTCCTGGAGCATGTCTACAGCGTGACCCAGAATGTTCTCTACCTGCTGAACACCTATCGCGGCCAGCATCCTTCCTTGCGCGATCCGATCACGCGGCAGTTGACCATCGCCGGAGCCATGCTGCACGACATCGGCAAGCTCTTGGAGTTGGACGAAGAAGTCGCGAATACAGCCTACACTTCCCCCGGTGAACTGATAGGGCACCTCATACTGGGACGCGATCTGGTACGAGACACCGCTCGCGAACTTGGAATTGATCTGAACGCGGATTGGTTGCTTCGCCTGGAACATCTCGTTGTGAGTCACCAAGGAACGGCTGCCAACGGAAGCCCCAAGCCTCCGATGACCTGGGAGGCTAACTTGATCTACTGGGCGGATGAACTCGACGGAAACATCTTTCGACTGGCCAAGGCATGCCAGCAGCAGGATGATGGGGATCCCTTCGTGCCAAAAAGCAACCCGTTTGGGCGACGCGTCTACCGGGGGGATTTGCCATCGCAATCGGAAAACCCGTCATAATCGTCAAATTTTTTCGACTGCGCTTTTCGACATTCATTTAGCGTAGCCTACGTTTACGTGACCCATCCAACGGTTGGTTGGTAACGGGTAGTTCGAACACGCTGGGGCTGACTGGATGTTTTTGTTTCTTCTGTTGATGATCGGAGCGAATCTATTGATCGGATTCTGCGCTGCGGTGCGCGTTCGTCAATTGATTCAAAGTCAGCCTTCCATCGTCTCGGTTGAGACCGCTGAGGTCTTTCTCAACGAATTCGAGAACCAAACTGTCTCCGACCAGAACAGCAACACGCCCAAGTCTGAAAAGTCACGGCCCGAACCGGAAGAAGTCATTCCGTACGAATATCTTTCGGCCCTGGAAGAAGAGGCCATCGTCGCCAACAGCCTGGTGGAAGCCTCCGCTCAAGTTCTTCGTCTGGAAATCGGCAAGTACCGAGCCCGCCTGGTCGAAATCGAAAACCAGCTGCGCGAGACATGGTACCAACCGACGGAGGATGCACTGCATGGAATTGCCGAGCAATTGGATACCGTCAATATCGACTGGCTAGACAAGCAAGCGGAAGCCTCTCAACACTTAGACAGCAGCAAGGAAGGCCTTGGCGCTTACGCCGACATCGGGAGTCGCCTCTGCGATACGTTGTTCGAGCAAACGGCCCAAATCGAAACGACCCTCAGCAATCTGCAGCAAATCGACTTCCAAGACAACCTGAACGATGTCTGCCGAAAGCTGGTATTGGAAATCGCCCGCCTGATCGATCTCTGCCATGACCTACGCGACAAGATGACCGAAACGATCGTCACCGTATTGCGAGCAGAAAAGCGTCTGGGGACGGTCGACAAGGGCATGAAGTTAGACTCGTTAACGGGTTTGAAGAATCGAACTGGTCTCGAATGCCAACTGTTTGAGTGGTGGCGAGACGATATTCGTCGCGAACGCGCGCTGAGCATTGCCGCGCTCGATATCGACGAGTTTCGCAAGTTCAACGAACGCCTCGGCACCGAAGCGGGGGACAAGATCATCGGGGCGGTAGGCAAATACCTGGCGGACTGTGTCCGCTCGGAACGCGGCTTTGAGTATGCGATGCGTCTGGAAGGCCAGCGATTCGTACTCTTCTTCGGCGACGTAGGCCCTCGCGGAGCGACCAGTGCCGTCGAACGCATCCGCCAGACGATTGACGGCACCGTCTTCGAGTACGATGGTGAAGAACTCGAACTGCACATCAGCGCCGGCGTCACTGAAGCCAAGCCAGACGACACGGTTCCCAAGCTGTTTACCCGAGCGATGACTTCGCTGCGGACGGCAAAGAAGAATGGACGGAATCGCACGTTCATCGACGAAGGACAGGGCCCGCAGCCAATCGATCCACCAACGTATCCGATCCGTGACAAGGTCATTACCATCCAGTAATAACCCGCCAGGCTAGGCCGCCTTCTTCGCAATCAAATACCGATCAAGCTTGGCGAGATCTTTGCCAATCGATATTCGCTCGTAGAAACCGGTTTCCTCGGCAATCTTGGCGACACGCTTGGCAACCATCGGACTGAATTCCAGCAGCAGCCATCCGCCAGGCTTCAGAAAGCTGGCGGCTTCCTCCAAAATTCTTCGCAAGACGGAAGTACCTTCTTCGTCGGCGAACAAAGCGCCGTGGGGTTCGTGCTCGATGACATGAGCATCCATCAACGGACGTTCCGATTGGGCGATGTACGGCGGATTGCTGACGATGACGTCGAACGATGATCCACTTGGCACCGCTTGAAACAGGTCGCCGGCGGCAAACTCGACCCGCTCGCTCACGCCGTGCTTCTCGGCATTTTGTTTGGCGACGACGATCGCCTTCTCACTGACGTCCGTCGCCAGCACATTCGCTTGGGGGGCCTGCTTGGCGATGGTGACGGCGATAATCCCGCTGCCGGTCCCCATGTCGAGAATGCGAACCGATTCGTCTTTGGAACGCCCTTTGAGAAGATCTAGCGTTTCGATCACCAGGTGTTCCGTCTCTGGGCGTGGAATGAGTACGTCCGGGGTAACGACGAATTCCATCGAATAGAATTCGCTGGTTCCCAGCACGTAGGCGACCGGTTTGCCGGCAGCCCGCTGTTTGACCAGTTCGCGAAACTTGGCTCGCTTCTCGTCGTCGACGACCTCCTCGAACCGGGTATAAAGCTGAATTCTGGGACATGCCAACGCATGACCCAGCATCAGTTGCGCTTCGAGCCGTGCCTCTTCACTCCCCTTCGATTCCAGGTACTCCGTCGTCCAATTCAAGAGACGGCCAATCGTCCATGTTTCGGCAGTCGACATGAGGGCAAATTCGCCTTGAAGTAAAAGTTGGGATCGACGGCAGGTTCGCGGCTTAGTCGAGATCTCCCATCTCGCCGCGAAGCTGTTCGCGATCGTGATCGATCAACGCATCGATGACCGGCTGGAGATGCCCGGCCATGACCTGATCGAGCTTGTACAACGTCAGATTGATGCGATGGTCGGTGATGCGGTTTTCTGGAAAGTTGTAGGTTCGGATACGCTGACTGCGGTCGCCAGATCCGACGAGGCTCTTTCGCGTATCGGCTCGCTCTTTCGCTTCTTTTTCACGCTGGCTATCGTACAACTTCGTCTTGAGCAGACGCAAAGCGCGATCCAGGTTCTTGTGCTGACTTCGTTCTTCACAACACTGAACGATGACGCCCGTTTCCTGGTGAATCAAACGAACGGCCGACGCCGTTTTGTTGACGTGCTGCCCACCGGGACCGCTACTGGCCGCGTAACGCTCGACGGTGTAGCTATCGGGGCTGAGGTCGAATTCCACTTCTTCCGGTTCGGCCATCACCGCGACAGTCGCCGCCGAAGTGTGGACACGCCCCTTGGTTTCCGTCTCCGGAACGCGCTGCACGCGGTGGCCGCCGCTTTCGTATTGCATCTCTCGGTAGACGCCATCGCCGTGGACCGAAATGATCACTTCCTTGAATCCACCGAGTTCCGTCGGATTGGATTCCATGATCTCGTACTTCCACTTCTTGGTTTCCGCGAAGCGTTTGTACATTTCATACAAGTCGCGAGCGAAGAGTGCCGCTTCGTCGCCACCGGTTCCACCGCGTATTTCGAGCACAATTTTATCGCGATCGGCATCCTCGCCGCCGATGGTCATGTCCAGCAGGTCGCGCCAGATCTTCTCGCGTTTGGCTTTGAGGTCGACGAGATCGGCTTCGGCCAATTCGGCCATCTCGGCGTCATCCCCTTCCATCAGTTCCCGCGCGTCCTCGATCTCGCTGACGACGTCCTTGAACTGCCGGTAGCGCGTGGCAACGCGAGCTAACGAACCGTGTTCGCGTGCGACGTTGGCCATCTGGGACGAGTTCGACAACACGTCCGGATCGCTCATTTGCTTTTCGAGAAACTCGAAGCGAGCAAGCTTTTCTTCCAAAATCTCGCGCATGAGAGGCTTCGTCCTGAGTGATACCTGACTGGGGAAATGAGGTCAGGCCGATTGCGGGATTCTACGAAAACACGCGAGTCCCCAATACCAGGAAACTCGCGTGATGATGACGTTCAAACTGGAAGAAGCTACTTCTTCTTTTTCTTCGACAGGCTTGCGTAGTTGCCGGCGAACTTGTTCTTGAACTTCTCGATACGGCCGCCCGAGTCGACGAAGCGTTCCTTGCCGGAGTAGAAAGGATGGCACACGTTACAAACGTCGACCACGATTTCCTTCCGGGTGCTTCGCGTGGTAAACGAGTTGCCACAACCGCATTTCACGACGGTTTCGTTGTATTTGGGGTGGATGTTTTCTTTCATTGACCTTCACTCCGTGGCAAGTTCGCGGACGAGCCCTGCGCCGGTCCGTTCCCTTGATGTGCTGGAAAACCTACGATTATAGAGTTCCCATGCCAAATCGGCAATCGCAGATACCCCCTAACCTTTGGCATACCCAAGGAATGCGATTCATCGGGCATGGGATGTTACCAGATAGTAACAATTCCGGTAAATTAAATAGTTTCACCCCTTAGGTTTAAGTCAATTCAGGTCCAACCACGCATGGCGATCGATAAATCGGGGACACGCGTTCGGCAGATGTTCTCGGAAATTGCGGGCAACTACGACCGCATGAATCATCTCTTGTCGATGAATATCGATAAGTACTGGCGTTGGCGAACCGTCAAGATCGTCCCCCCGACTGGCGACAGTCCCATCCTGGACGTCTGCACCGGCACCGGCGATCTGGCCCTGGCCTACTACAAAGCAGCCGAGGGTAAGGTTCAAGTGGAAGCGACCGACTTCTGCCCCGAAATGCTCGAGGTGGGCGAGGTCAAGAAGCAAAAGCTCGGCATCAACGGCCAGGTTCGCTTCCAAGAGGCCGACACGCAGCACCTCCCGTTCGATGACGACACGTTCCAGATCGTCTCCGTCGCGTTCGGTCTGCGGAATGTTGCCGATACCGACCTAGGCTTGAAAGAAATGGCCCGCGTTTGTCGCCCTGGCGGTAAGATTGCGGTGCTCGAATTCTCGCAGCCCCGCTATCAGCCGTTTCGGGGTGTTTACCAGTTCTACTTCAAGAACATTCTTCCCCGCATCGGTCAGGCCTTGGCCAAGAACAAGCAAGATGCCTACAAATACCTGCCGGACAGCGTCGGTGAATTCCCCCATGGAGAAGCACTGGCCGAGCGGATGCGCAGTGCTGGCCTGAAGGACGTCTTCTTCAAGCCATTCACTTTTGGTGTCGCAACTTTGTACGTGGGGACGAAATGAGCCTGCCCGTTGTCGTGGCAATCACCGGAGCAAGCGGGGCCGTCTATGCCAAGCGGCTTCTGAATGTGCTGCATCATAGTGGCTACGACGTCCAGCTCTCGATCAGCCCTTCAGGGAAGATCGTCTTGCAGCAGGAAATGGGCATTCGTCTGGAACTCGATAACTTCGATCCCGAAACGCTCGTTCCCCTGACGGTCAACGCCAACGACAAGCGGCTGCTCGAAACGATTGAACTGAACGAGGCCGACAAGCCTGGCGACTTTCAGTACTACCACTACACCAACTTCATGTCTCCCATGGCCAGTGGTTCGGCTCGTTCGGCCGGGATGGTCGTGTGCCCTTGTTCTGGCGGCACGCTGGCTGGCATTGTGGGTGGTACGTGTAACAATCTCATTCAAAGGGCAGCCGAAGTCCATCTGAAAGAACGCCGCAAGCTGATCCTCGTGCCACGAGAGACGCCCCTATCCTTGGGTTACATCGACAACATGAAACGGGCCACCGAAGCAGGGGCCGTCGTCATGCCGGCCATGCCGGGCTGGTATCACGGGGTGAACTCGCTGGACGACTTGATCGATTTCATGGTGGCTCGGATATTGGATCAGTTAGAAATACCACACGCTTTGATGCAACGCTGGGGAGAAGATGCCTGAGCGACTTCGTCACATTCTGGAAATGATCCGCTTCAGCCATACGGTCTTCGCCATGCCGTTTGCCCTATTGGCGACGATCATGGCCTGGTGCCTGCCGGCTCCGGAAGGGGAAACGGTCGCGATTACCTGGCAGGCAGGCCTGGGCATCGTACTGTGCATGGTCTTTGCCCGCAGCGCCGCGATGGCCTTCAACCGGTTGGTTGATCGAAAGATCGACGCCGAGAACCCACGGACCGCCACGCGACACCTGCCAGCCGGCATTCTCTCGGTGCAAAGCGTCGTGCTGTTCACCGTCGGTTGCAGCATCGGATTCGTGGCATCAACACTGTTGTTCTGGCCGAACTGGCTGCCACTGGCATTATCAGTGCCGGTGTTGGCCTTTTTGTGCGGATACAGCTACACGAAGCGGTTCACCTCGCTGGCCCACTATTGGCTTGGTATTTCGTTGATGCTGGCCCCTATCTGTGCCTGGGTGGCGATTCGAGGCGAAGTGGTCCTTTCGCACCCGGCCGATATCCTGCCAGCGTTGATGCTGGGGCTGGGCGTTTTGTTTTGGGTGGCCGGCTTCGACATCATCTATGCCTGCCAGGACGCCGAATTCGATCGCGATGCCAAGCTGCGCAGCGTACCAGCTAAGTTCGGTGTACCAGGAGCTTTACGGATTGCTGCGGTCAGCCATTTGCTGGCCGTGCTGGCATTCGCGGCCCTGCCCTTTACGGCGTCGTCGCTGGGCATCATCTACTGGATAGGCCTGGCCGCCGTCGCCGCACTACTCTTGTATGAACACGCTTTGGTTCGTCCGAATGACTTGTCGAAGGTGAATCTGGCGTTTTTCAATGTGAATACGATCATCGGAATTGGCGTGCTGGCGTTTACCAGCATCGATCTCCTTTGGAACTGACCCACCTTGCGGTAGAACGCTCAAATCGCGACCATAAACGTTAAGAATCGCGCCGGCAGTGCGGTTCCTACAACATCAGATGACTCTCTCCCTTATTACTGAGCCAAGCGACCTGGAATGATTCGAGCAGACAAGATTTCGTTGGATACCATCGGTAAGAAGGTCGAGAATGGCGAACGCCTGAACCTGGACGAAGGGGTGTTCCTGTACCAGGACGACGTTCCGCTGAACGAAGTCGCTGAGTTGGCCAACATGGTACGCGAGCGGAAGAATGGCAACTACGCGTATTACAACATCAATACGCACTTGAACCCGACCAACGTCTGTGTCTATCGCTGCAACTTCTGCGCGTTCCGGGCCGACCTCCGCGACCCACGCGGGTACCTGATGAGCGACGAGCAGATTCTTGCCCGCGGCCAGGAAGCAGTCGACAACGGCTGCACCGAAATGCACATCGTCGGCGGTCTGCATCACCAAAAGAAGTTCGACTGGTACGTCAACGTCGTGAAGATCCTGCACGACGCATTCCCCAAGCTGCACCTCAAAGCTTGGACTGCCGTCGAAATCAACTGGTTCGAGTTCCTCACTAAGAAGTCGGTTCGCGAAGTGCTGGAAGTGCTGCGTGACGCTGGCCTCGGCAGCATGCCAGGCGGCGGTGCCGAAATCTTCCATCGCGAGGTTCGCGATCAGATCTGCGAACACAAGGCCGACACCGGCAAGTGGCACGAAATCCATCGCACCGCGCACGAGATGGGCATTAAGACGAACGCCACGATGCTGTACGGCCACATCGAGAACGCCTATCATCGCGTCGACCACTTGATTCGTCTGCGAGAAACGCAAGACGTCAGCGGCGGTTTCCAAACGTTCATCCCGCTGGCCTTCCACCCCGACAACACCGAACTGGCCGAACTCAAAAAGTTGAAAAAGCCATCGGTGATGATGGACCTGCGAACGATGGCCGTCTCGCGCTTGATGCTGGACAACTTCCCGCACATCAAAGCATATTGGATCATGCTCGGCATCGGTACGGCCCAAACGGCCCTGTCGTACGGAGCTGACGACATCGACGGCACCGTGCGTCACGAACTGATCTACCACGACGCAGGAGCCACCACCCCGGAAGTCATGTCGGTCGAAGACATCCAGCGTCTGATCGTCGAAGCTGGCCGAGAACCGGTCGAACGCGACACCGTCTACAACCGCGTGATCCGCGACCCGCAAAACATGTCCCAGTGGACAACTGGCGAGCCGCTGGAAGTGGGTTAAGTTGACCCCCGATGGAAATTCTTCGCATAATGGATGGAATGCCATCCCGTAAGTTGCGGAGTATCCCCTCGGTGAGTGACCTGCTCGCGATAATTTTCGCCCCCCTGATCGCTTTCTTCGAAGCCTTACTGGGCCTCGTGATCGCCGTCGCGACGCTAATCGCCGAGATCGCCAATTTCTTTTTGGAACTTCTCATCACGGCGCTATTCAAGGGAATCACCTCGGCTCGCGAACGATATCGCCAAGGTCCACGCAAGGCCTCCGAGGTGCCGGGACCGGTGGTAACGGCGATCTTAACCGTGGGATTCTTGGTAGTCGTCGCGGTCGGCTTTACGTTTCTCATTCGAAACGGAATCCAGCACTCTCGGACCGCACGAACTCAGGATCAGGTCGACGCACTGGCCGATGCCTACATCGCCCAATTAGAAAAGGATGACGGAAGAATATTGGTCCCCGGCCCTTCGGACCAGCACGATGCCTGGGATAACGCGATCGTCCTGCAAGAAAATGATTACATCGTCGGTACCCAAGTGGTCGTCCGTTCGAATGGTCCCGACGGCCGGCCCAATTCCGCGGACGATATCTCAGCCGTTCGATACCATAAGACGACGGCGAAAGAAATTCGCGATCAATTCGTCGATAAGGCGGTCAGTGAGTTCGGGAGGTTCTTCAACAAGCAAGAGGAAGTTGAAGACCAGGCCAAAGTAGAAGAGCCGATCAAAAACGGGCCTGCGGACGCGACCGCTACTTCGGACGAGAACGATTCAACCTCCGAGGATGAGAAGAAAGAAGGTTGGAAACTTCCCTCCCTTAAATTCGGCTGGGATAAGAAGGAAGAGTAACCCAGTTTCTGAGCGCATTGGCAATCCGTTTTCGCTACAATCCGCTCCATGTCTTCGTCTCATCCTTAAGTACCCTCGTTCTAACCTGTTGCCATGCTCATCAACGCTTATTGCACGCATCGCAATCCGCCTTCATTGGAATTTCCTCACGAGTTGATCGGAAGCCGCGATCTTTCGGACCCGGAACTTGCCGAGCACTTAAACGGGTTCATCGGCTTCATAATGCAAGGTGGCGAGCGTGAAATGACGCAAACGCTGTATCACGTTTATCGCCATATCGAGCGTGTCCAGAACCACTTGAGCCTGGAAGTGGAAGACGATCACCTCGACGCGTTTGCCGCATGGGCCTGGGAAGCTAATGCGATTGTGTTTCTGCCGGATGGCTCGGTGTGTGATCCCAATGGTAACGTGCTGGTTTCGCCGGAAGATGGCGGCAGTGACCCCGAAGCCCAGGTCCCCTACCCCGACGATGCCCTTAAGCGCAAACAGGCCGTCTCCCAGGATCTGCACGCTTTGAAACTACAGCCGTACGAGGGCTTACCCCCAGTGATCGGCGAGAACGAAGTCGACCTGCGATCGGCGAAAGAGGTGGCCCGCCGGGCTATCGCCCTGATGGCGGTAGCGATTCGTGCGGAAAGTCTAGGCTCTGGCCAGCCCATCCCCGTCGAAGAGATTCGCGAGCGTTTGCCACAAGCATTTGAAGTCTTGTCGCCGGTCGAACAAGACTTCATGAATGCCGATTCGCCTGACCAGCAGTCGATCATCAATCATGCTTGGCGATATGAATGTCTGTACGTCTTGCAGTGGGCGCTGGGACACTTCGACGAGCTTCATTTTCCCTCGGCAATCTGCGACGTGCCGGAAGTGGCTGGCGACATTCTTCAACGCGATCGCGACGAAATGATCGCCGAGGCCCAGCTTCGCCCCGCAAGCGAGATCCTCGACGAGGTCGATCTGCACTTCCGTCTGCACTGGATTGCCCGACAGGCCAGCCAGGAAGGGACGCCACCTCCAGCGGGGCTCGATATCGGCGTGATTCAAGAACGCCGGGTCGCGCTCAACTGGCTGATCCGATTCGAGAACGCCGACTGGGATGACGTCGACTGCCCGACATAAGTGACGTCAGCGACTGGGCGAATGTCGACGCAATCGAGTATCCAACTCTTGAATCTTCTGCTGAATTTCAGGCCGCGAGTCGTGAATCAAATTGTGATTCTCGCTTGGGTCTTCCAGCAAGTCGAAGAACTCGTCGCACCCTTCGTTATGATCATCGCGCACGAGCTTATAGCGATCGGTGCGATAACACCGCAGCGAAGCGGTCGCGTAGTGGATCATGTCGTACTCGGCGTAAACGTCGTTGTTCCAGTCGCCTGGCCGTTCACCCTTGAGTAGCGGCAGGAGGCTACGCCCTTTCAGATTCGGATCTACACTGACGTCTGCAACTTGAGCAAGCGTCGGGAAGACGTCGAGTGCCGTTGCCGTGTTCGATACGATCGTGCCAGGAGCCACCACGCCTGGCCAGCGCACCACGGCCGGAACGCGGAGGGATTCGTCGTATAAGTTAGGGCGATACTTATCGGAGATCACTCGCGTTCCATTGTGGTATTCGCCTGGCGGCTGTTTTTTGGTCGCCCACAGGCCGTTCCCTTTGTGCCAGATGCCATGGTGCCCCATGTTGAACCCATGATCAGACGTGAAGATCACGATCGTATTGTCCGTCAGTTGGTTCTTATCGAGCGTGTCGAGCAGCCGCCCTAGATTTCGATCGACGCCGGACGTACTGGCCAGGTACTCGCGCATCATCTTCTTAATCCGCGTGACGTCGAGACCCGGATAGTCAGGAATCGTCGGATCTAACTCCGCGTATGGCTCCCAATCTTGCGGCGCCACCGGCAACCATTTGCCGTGGGGTGCCCTGGTCGCGAGGCAAAGAAAGAAGGGATGCTCTTTGTTCCGCTGAATGAAACCAATGGCTCGATCGGTCAGGATATCGGTCGTGAGCCCCTCGAACTTGCGAACGACTCCCTCTTCTTCCAGCATGGGGTTCTCAGGCGTCGTGCCACCGCCGGTGAGGCCCATGAAGTAATCGAACCCGTGCCGCGTGGGATGAAACTTCGCGTTGCCTGGCGCGGTCCAGTCCCCCAAGTGCCACTTGCCGACCAGGCCTGTTCGGTAACCGGCTTTCTTCAAGAGTTCCGCGATCGTGATGGTGCTGTCCGGATCCATGCGGACTTCGTGTTTGGGATCGTACAACTTGTGCCCCGGCTGGGGAATGAAATCGGGAATCCCCAATTCGCTGGCATACCGCCCGGTCATGAACGACGCGCGAGCTGGGCTACAGACAGGCGTCGTGCAAAAGAAGTTGCGAAAGACGGCCCCTTCGCTGGCAAGCCGATCCAAGTTGGGCGTCGCGGCAGTGGGCACCTCGCGATATTGCCCCGAACGAACCGCCGAACCAAACGCCCACGGCGCCTGATCGTCGGTCAGTACGATAACAATGTTCGGCTTGGCCGCCGACGCAGAGATCGCGGTCGCGATAGAAAGTAGCACCGCGAGGGCAAAGAACGTTACTTTCGACATGGAAGTAGCTCAACGTATGAAAGCTGCTGGTATCCCAGTAGTATACCAACTCTCGACCGGCACTCAACTTTCCCTGAGCGAGCTATCCCAAGTCGCCAATTTCGAGCGACTTTCCATAGCGAATCATCACCATCCGCTGCAGCTTTTCCCACTTCGCACCAGCGAGATTGGGGTCGCTGTCGGTAATGGAGAACGCATCCTCACGGGCCTTGGCCAGCAGTTCGCCATCGCGCTGTAAGTCGGCGATACGAAGCGGGGGCATGCCATGTTGTTTCCAGCCAAACAGATCGCCAGGGCCGCGAAGCTTGAAGTCGACTTCAGCCAACTCGAACCCATCGGTCGTGCCAGCAAACGCTTCCAGACGCTCGCGCGAGGCGTCGGTCGCGGGATTGGCGAAAACGCAGAGATAACCGGGATGCTTGCCGCGACTGATTCGACCGCGCAGCTGATGGAGTTGGGCCAAGCCAAAGCGTTCGCCACTTTCGATCGTCATCAGCACGGCGTTGGCGACATCGACCCCCACTTCCACCACGGTCGTGGCAATCAAGACGTCGATCTCGTGATTGGCGAAACGCTGCATCACGGCATCCTTTTCCGCTGGCGGCATGCGTCCGTGCAGCATCTCTAAGCGAAACTCTTCCAACTCGCCATTAGCCAGATGCTCGAGCAACTGCTCGACCCCGCCCAGCGTGTCGTCGCGGTTCGTTTCATCGACCAGCGGCGCGATGACGTACCCTTGCCGCCCTTCCCGCAGCTTCTTACGAAAGAAGTCCCACCACTTGGCCCGCTGTTCGTCCTCAGCGATATACGTGCTAACGGATTGCCTCCCTGGCGGGGCATTGCGAATGGTCGAGATATCGAGGTCCCCAAACATCCCTAGCGCCACGGTGCGAGGAATCGGCGTGGCGGTCATCACCAGGTAATGGGGATCGTTGCCGGCACTACGTAGTGCCGCACGTTGTCGGACGCCGAACTTGTGTTGTTCGTCGATGATCACCAAGCCGAGCTTCTGAAAAGTGATTTCCGTCGCGATGATCGCCTGGGTTCCAATTAGCAAGTCGATCTCACCGGCGGCAACATCGGCCAACAGCTTCGCGCGTTCTTTCTCGGTCAACGAGCCTGTCAGCACGCCGATCCGAACTTTCGCATGACTTAATAGCTTGCTCAGCGTACGTGCGTGTTGTTTCGCTAAAACTTCCGTAGGAGCCATCAAGGCTGCCTGAGTCTTGGCGGCCACCGCGGCCAGCATCGCATAGACCGAGACCATCGTCTTGCCGGTACCCACGTCTCCTTGCAGTAAGCGGTTCATGGGAATCGTACGATTCAAGTCATGGCAGATCTCGTGAATTGCTTTGTTCTGATCCTCAGTCAGCTCAAACGGAAGGAGCTTACGAATCCGCTCGTCGATACGAAAGTCAACGGGAATTGGCAGCGCACTCTTGCGTTCGTTCAGTTGGTGCTTTCGCAGCGACATGGCCAGTTGCAGGACGAGCAGTTCCTGGTAGATGAACCGCTTCCGGGCTGCTTCCATCTCTTCACGAGAATGCGGCCGGTGAATCTTGTTCAGGGCATCATGAACGGAAAGCAACTCGTGCTGTTTCAGGAACGAGTCGGGCAGTACCTCTTCCAGGTCGCTTCCATGTGTGTCGAGCGCCGTATGTACCATCTTCCGCATGAGGCCTTGGCGAATTCCTTCGGTTAGCGGGTAGATCGGCAGCAGCTTGCCCCCTTCGGGATGCTCACCTGGCTCAACGATATCGACCACCGGATGGGCCATTTCCCAGCGGTTCCCTTGCAGGCGTGGTCGGCCCGAGACGATCACGTGCTGCCCAACCTGAAAGCGTTTTCGCAGAAAGCACTGATTGAACCAAACGCCGCGCACGTACGACTGGTTATCGCGGACCAGAACCCCCAGGACGCTTCGACCAGGGCCAGTTCCGCGGAAGTCGACGTCTTCAATCACCCCGGTAATCGACGCCGGTTCGTCTTCCTTCAAATCATCGGCCGGAACGATCTCGAGCAGGTCTTGATAGTCGCGCGGAAAGAAAAAGATGAGATCGAGCGCCGTGTAAAGTTGCAGCTTCGCCAGTCGCTCGGCACGCTGCGGCCCGACCCCTTTCAGGAACTGAACCGGCGTTCGAAGACGCTGCAGCGGAGTCGATGCGCGGCTATCTGACATTCCTTCCTCACCAGGGCGATCCGTCGGGGTTATCGATAGGGCTGGTAGGCCGCGACGGCCAATTCATCGCAGCGATCGTTTTCTGGGTGGCCACTGTGGCCGGCAACCCGCGTGTATTTGACGCGATGTTTCTGCAACTGTTCGTCCAACTGTTTCCACAGGTCGTCATTCTTGACCGGCTTCCACTGTTTGCCTTCTTTGCGCTGCCAGTTGTTCTTCTTCCACTTCGGCATCCACTCGGTCATTCCCTTACCGACGTAGACGCTATCGGTAAACAGTTCGATGCTGCACGCTCGGCTGAGAGTTTGCAGACCTTGGATGACGGCCATCAATTCCATGCGGTTGTTGGTCGTCTCGCGTTCGCCGCCTGACTTCTCCATCTCTTTACCGGTCGATGGATGTTTCAAGATAAACGCCCAGCCGCCAGGGCCAGGGTTACCGCTGCACGCTCCGTCCGTGTAAAGAAGAACCTCAGGCTCGAAGGTGGCCGCCATGCACTGCTCCCAATAGATCGTTCGCTAAACGAGCGATTATGTCCCGGGACGCGTTCGGGATAAAGCCCCACCTGGAAGATGATCAGTTTCTCGTGGTCGAATCGATCGTTTCGGGCGTTTCGATCTGGCGAGACCCTTGAATGCGAACAAAGTCACCATGCTTAGCCTTGGTAATCTCGTCAATCCGCGACGTAAACGAATCTTCGCGAACGTCGGGACGATCTTCGATCACCCACGGGATGTCGACGAAAAAAGTGCTCCCCTTGCCCAGTTCGCTCTCGGCTCGCACGGTTCCGCCGAGCAGTTGGCATAGCTCGCGGACGATCGACAAGCCGAGGCCGGTTCCGGAGTACTCGCGGGTCAGCGTATCTCCTTGCGACACGGTCCCTTGGCGGAACTTCTCGAAGATGATTTCGCGGTCCTCTTCCGCGATGCCCACGCCAGTGTCACTTACGGAAAGCTCAAGACGATTGTTGATGCGATTCGCTTTGACGACGATGCGGCCCCCTTCCGGCGTAAACTTGATCGCGTTGGAAAGCAGGTTCGTCAAGATCTGCTGGAACTTGGATTGGTCCTGAAGCGCCGGCTCTTCGTTGGGATCAACATGGCAGGTCAGGTCGATGTTCTTTTCTTCCGTCAACGAGCGGACCATGTCGCAGGCACCACTGACCACCGAAGCGACCGAGAACTGCGACGGGCGAACTTCCATGCGTCCACTTTCGACCTTCGCCAGATCGAGAATATCGTTGATCATATCCAGCAGCAAACGTCCCGACTTCTGAATGTTTTCGACGTAGCGTTTCTGCTTGTCGTTCAAACTATCGATACCACGCAGCACGTCCGAGAAACCCAAGATGCTATTGAGTGGCGTCCGCAGTTCGTGGCTCATGCTGGCCAGGAAGTCACTCTTCAGGCAGTTCATTTCGTAAAGCTGCATATTGGCCTGAGCCAATTGATCGACCTTGCCGTCCAGATCTCGGTTGACGTAGGTCAACTTGTTTTGCGCATCGATCAAGTGAGCCAGCATCCGGTTGAACGACGTAGCCAGATCTTCAAATTCGTCACCGGTGTAAATCTCGGCCCGCACATCCATGTGCCCTTGGCTCACCTCGTCGCTCACGTCCCGCAAGTGCGTCAGTGGTTTCACGATGATGTACCGCACGATCAAGTAAAGTGCGATCATCGAAAGTGCCACCGTGATGATCGCCGTGGCCAACAGGTAAGCGCGGTTCTTCGTCAAGGCGATCTGCGTGATCTCGTCATCCTTGACGATCTTGATCACGTTGAACGGAAGTTCATTTTCCAATGGAAACCCGGTGGTCGAGACGGCCAGTTCCAGGTTCGTATTGTGGCACGCGACCGTGCAGTTTCGCTTCCAGTAGATGGGCTGGTAGTAAATGTACTTCTGACGCTGGGCATCGTAGAAAGCTTCCGACGCTGGTGAATAGGCGATCGTGTCTTCGTCATTGTCGGCATCCCCGCGGCCTAGCTCGACGAACTCGTCGGTCGTCTCCTGGGTGCTGATGCCAGGCGTGCTGAGGAACTTCTCGAGGATGTCCTTGTCGCGGGTTTGTTGAATCTCTTTCAATCGCCGCAGAATCTCGGCTTCCTCCTCGTTGGCTGGCAGCAGGATCCGCTCGTCCGGCCGACTGGTCGCCGCCAACTTGCGGTCGGCGGGGTCCAGCGTCATGACTTCCCAGTCGTACTTCATGTACTCCAGTTCGAGGCCTGTATCGCGAACGTGCTCGTCCCACCCTTCCGGGTTCTTCTGGGCCTGGGCATCGTGCTTCCAGTGGATCTTCATCAGCACGGCATCAACCAGGTGCCGGCCGGTACTCAGGTTATTGTTATGCACCAACTGTTCGGTCGATTGCCCATACCACCAGAAGCTGCCAGTAATCAGCAGCAGCAGGCACGTTCCGTATAGAAAGCGGCACTTTCGTTCGAGATTCGTCTCGCCGAGAACGCGCTTGATGGAACGATACGACATAACTAGTTTTCAGTGTTCAGTTTTCAGTGTTCAGCCAGAACACTTCTGGAAACGATTACCTTTGAATTCTAGGACTTTCCTACTTCTGAAACTACCCAGATTTCCTCCGTTGGCTTACATCATGTCGATCGGATCGACGTCGGCAATCCACAAAACATCGTCCGGAACGACCACCTTTTCGCGAACTCGGAGCACCGCGGCCCGCATCAGCAGTCGATCGAAACTATGTAGCAGCAAGTGATAGCGATAATTGCCTCGCAGTTTTTCAATAGGTGCCGGAGCCGGCCCCTGCTGCGAAATGTCCCCCCCCTGCTCTTGGGCGAAACGAGCCAGCTCTTCGGAAACCTGCTGCATGAACAGTTCGACCGCTGGCTGCGTCGGACCGCGAGCAATGATCCGAACCATATGCGCAAAAGGCGTCATTTGAAAGTCGCGTCGAAATGGCAGCTCTCGCTCGGCAAACAAGGCATAGTCATGCCGCGTCGCCGCTTCAATCGCCGGATGATCGGGGCTCAACGTTTGCACCAGCACTTCTCCCCCCAGGTCGCCTCGACCGGTTCGCCCCGCAACCTGGGTGATCAACTGAAAAGTCCGCTCGCCGGCGCGGACGTCGGGAAAGTGCAGTGCCGTGTCCGCATTGATCACTCCCACCAGCGTCACGTTGGGAAAGTCCAAACCCTTTGCGATCATCTGCGTACCGACCAGGATCTTCACTTCGCGATTGCGAAACCGCTCGAGCGCCGCTTCGTGCGAGCCAGGCTTCTTCATCGTGTCGGAGTCCATCCGAATGATCGGGTACGATCCAAACTTCGACTTCACTTCCTGTTCGAGCTTCTGCGTACCGATGCCGGAAAATCGAATCCCGCTATAGCGACACGTGGGCACGGGACAGACGCGCGGTGCCGAACTACGGTAGTCGCAGTAATGGCAAACGGTGCTGCCGTCGGTAATGTGATGTGTTAGCGGAATCTCGCAGTGAGGACACTCCACAAGGTGACCGCACGCCGGACATTGAATGTGCGTGCTGTGCCCTCGACGGTTGAGCAGCAGAATGATTTGCCCGTCCTGCTCGAGCGTTCGCTTCATCGAGTGATAAAGCTGACGGCTGATCGCCCCGCGAAAGCTGGTCGTCTTGTCGTAGCGCATGTCGACCGTGCGCACCGCCGGTAGAGGTCGATTACCGATGCGGTGCGGCATCGAGATCAACTCGTATTCACCTTGTTGAGCACGGTAGTAGGTCTCGAGCGACGGGGTCGCCGTCCCCAGAATCAGCGGGATCTTCTCGTATTCGGCCCGCTTGGCGGCAACTTCCCGGGCATGGTACCGAGGCACCGAGTCTTGCTTGAACGAGCTGTCGTGCTCTTCATCCAGGATGATCATCCCCAACTGTGGCGTCGGCGCGAACACGGCACTGCGTGCCCCGACCACTACGTTGACGATCCCGGACGCAATGCGTTTCCACTGCCAGTGCCGCTCGACGTCGCTCATATGGCTGTGCAGCACGGCAATCCGATCGAACCGTGAAGCGAATCGCTGTTTGGTCTGCGGGGTGAGACTGATTTCCGGAACCAGAACGATCGCCTGCTTCCCTTGATCGATCACGTGCTGAATGGCCTGGATGTAGACCTCAGTCTTCCCGCTGCCGGTGACGCCGTGCAGCAGGATCGGCTTCGGCTGGGGTGCATCGACCTGTGCGAGGATCGTCTTCAGGGCTGCCGTTTGGACCTCATTCAACGTCTTGGACGGTTCGCGTTCGATGTCGAGGTCATCAAAGTGGGCATGACTCACCCGGCGAACTTCCGAAGTAACGAGCTTCTTTTTGCGAAGACCGGTAATGGGTGCCTGGGTGCAGCGGCACTTATCGGCCAGGTCTCCCGGAGTCATCGGCTTGCTGGAAGCAGCCAGCGTCGTCAGCACGTGAAGCTGCTTCTCAGGCAGTTTAATCGTGGCGATGCGAACAGCGACTTCTCGGGGAACACTCAGCAGCGTCACTTCGCGTGTGCCGGCATTGCCGCGGACGGCCGCCGGGATGACGGCATCGAGAACCTGCCCCCAACTGGCGAGGTAATACTCGGCCATCCATTGGGTCATCTTCAGCATCTGCGAGGAGAGAAGCGTCTGCTGATCAAGAGCCGACAGCACGTACTTCAGCTTGCGGGTGCCGTACTCCTTCCGCTCGACGGCCACGCAGTACGCCATCACGCGGCGATTGGATCGACCAAGCGGGACATAAACCCTGCGGCCAGGCAAGATTTCGCCAACCAACGCATCAGGAACCAGGTAATCGAACGTTTGCTCTGGCCCGGTCGACATCACGACCTGCGCCACCAGCCCCGTTTGAGCGTCGTCTTGCTCCCAGGGGGTCGACTCGTCGCCGAAAAGTCCTTTTTGATTCTTCACAAAATCCCGAAATGCTGGCGGTCGAAGCGATGATTCTGGCCAATCGTGCCCAGGACCGATACGATAGCAGTTTGAAGGCGACCTTCCCACCACGCCGTTCCATCGGCCAGCAGCGAAAGGGGGAGACCCATGCGACTGGGAATTTACGGGGGTTCATTTTCTCCCATTCACAACGGCCATTTGCTTCTCGCAGAGTCTTGCCGCGAACAGTGCGCGTTGGATGAAGTCTGGTTCTTGCCGGCCGCCACCAATCCGCTCAAACAAGATGGCGTGCTCGCCTCGGATGCCCATCGCGTGGCGATGATCGAACTGGCGATTGCTGGAAACCATGCGTTCAAATGCAGCCCCCTCGAACTCGAACGTGGCGGTCTCAGTTATACCGTCGAGACGCTTCGTGACTTGCAGAAAATCGTTCCCCAGGCCGAGTTGTTCCTGCTGGTGGGTGGTGACTCGTTCGCGTCTCTCTTTCATTGGCACAAGATCGAAGAAATCTGCGAGTTGGCGACCATTTGCACGGTGGGCCGGCCTGGCAGCGACCTAAACGACTGGGGTCGCCTGCCGGAAGTTCTTAGTGACGATCAGATGGCTCATATCAAGCAGCACTTCGTCGAAATGCCGCTGATCGGCCTTTCGGCCACCGACATCCGAGCACGGATCGCTAGCGGCAGATCAATCCGCTATATGGTGCCTCGTAGTGTCGAGAAGTACATCGAAACGCAGCGCGTCTTCCATAAGCAAGTAGCGCCAGCCTAGATCGTTTTTACGCAGCCCGGCGGCGACCGAGCACCTGACCTAGTTGCGGCGTCAGGGGAGCTTGCTCTAAGGCGGGATCACTCTTGAGCGCTTCCAGAACCTGGTCGAGCTGTTCCATCGAGGACAAGCTCAGGTCAAGAAAGATCCACCGTTTACCGGCGATTTCGCAAACGCCGCCCCCTTGGCCGTCGAGCCATTCACGGCGAATCTGGTAACCGAGTTCCTTGGCGGTAGCGATGGCCTGGTCGAGTAGATCGAGGGTGTGCATCCTTGCGAACTCCGATGATCTAGGTAATTTGCATGAGCAACCATAAAGGTTGCCGATTGTTATGGCGCAAATTGTAGCGGTCAAAGGGGGATCGACGATAGACATATTACGGGCCAGTGCGACAAGGCCAACGATTTCGTCGAAAGGATTCTGCGATTTCGAATCGTGCCAGCTGCTAGCTCGTCCGCTCACCAGTCGCGATTAAACACGGAAGCAGGGTCAAGGATGAACCATTCGCAATCCCCCTCGGATGCTTCGCTGATTGAACGTCAAGCGAAGGAAATTGAAATCTTGAAGCGTCGCCTGCTTGAAGCGCAGAAACTGACCGCGATGGGGGAACTCGTCAGCACCACGACTCACGAATTCAACAACGTGCTGATGGCGGTGATCAACTATGCCCGGATGGGGCTGCGTCACAAGGACGAACAAACCCGCAACAACTGTTTTGAAAAGATCGCCGCCGCCGGGGACCGAGCCGCCAAGATCACCACCGGCGTGCTGGCCATGGCCAAAAACCGCGGAGACCGGATGGAGCCGACTGACCTGTCGAAGATCGTCGACGACACGATCGTGCTACTCGAGCGCGAGCTTCGCAAGTATCGCATCGAACTCGAATTCCAAAACGAAAATGCTCCCCTGGCGATGGCCAACGGCAACCAGATTCAACAGGTACTGTTGAACCTGATGATCAATGCTCGCCAAGCCATGCCCCAAGGGGGACGTCTGATTCTGAAGCTGTCGTACGACCAGGCGAACCACACCGTCGACCTATTGGTACGCGATCACGGCACCGGCATCCCCGCCGATCAATTGCCGCACATCTTCGACGCGTTCTACACGACCAAGACCGGTCCCGATGAAACGGGCAAAGGGGGAACGGGAATCGGTTTGGCCGCATGCCGTGACATCATCGAAGCCCATCACGGTAAGATCCGCGTGCAAAGCACCGTCGGGATGGGAACGGCCTTCACGATCCGAATTCCGGCCGCCGCCGCGAACCCAAGTGCGACCTCGACTGTCTCCAGCGGCGTACCGATCGCAGGCAGCGAAATGCTTCCCACGTCGCCTGTCCGGCACTAGGCAAGATTCCTGCTTCACGGCAAGTTCATGAAAATCGGACTTGTCACAAACGAAATCGCGCACATAATAAGCGATATGAACAGCTGGCAGTTTACTTTTGGATTCTACTTTCCTTACTTTCCGAGTAGGGCCGAGGATTCTGTGTAAACTGCGAACTGCAAAACGCGAGAACTCCAAAGCCCTGAATCGGAAAGCGATTCAGGGCTTTTTTTGTTTCCATTGCCAACTTTACGACTGACACCTCACCAAACTAAGCCTGGGAAGAGAAAGCAATGATCATCGTTATGAAACGGGAAGCCACCGGCGAAATGATTCAACACGCCGCCGAAAAAGTCGAGAAATTAGGGCTCAAAGCCCATGTTATCCAAGGGACCGAAAGAACCGTGATCGCCGCGATTGGCGACAAACGCGAAGAAATGCGTGAGTCGTTCGAGACCGTCGCAGGCGTCTCTAAGGTCGTGCCGATCCTGGCCCCCTATAAGGTCGCCAGCCGAGAAGTGAAGCCGGAGCCAACGCTGGTCAAAGCAGGCAGTTTGGAAGTCGGCAACGGCAAGTGCGGCGTCATCGCGGGTCCTTGCAGCGTGGAGAGCGAAGACCAGATTGTCGAGACTGCCAAGGCGGTCAAAGCCGCTGGTGCCACGGCGCTGCGTGGGGGGGCGTTCAAGCCACGTACCAGCCCTTACTCGTTCCAGGGACTGAAGGAAGAAGGCCTGAAGATGCTGGCCACGGCCCGCGAAGAAACAGGCCTGGCAGTGGTAACGGAGGTAGTCGCCTCGGAAGACGTCCAACTGGTGGCCAAGTACGCCGATGTGCTGCAGATCGGTGCCCGGAACATGCAAAATTACCGCCTGCTGGAAGAAGTCGGCAGAGTCGATCGGGCCGTGCTGCTCAAACGCGGACCATCGGCCACCATCGACGAACTACTGCTGGCCGCCGAATACATTCTTAACGAAGGGAACAGCCGAGTCATGCTATGCGAACGCGGGATTCGGACCTTCGAGTCACACACGCGTTTCACGCTTCCTTTGGCGACGGTAACCTACCTGCATCAGAAGACGCATTTGCCGGTGGTCATCGACCCGAGCCACGGCACCGGCCATGCTGCCCTGGTCCCCGATATGTGTGTTGCCGCCGTGGCGATCGGCGCCGACGGGATCATCGTGGAAGTGCACCCCGAGCCCGATGAAGCCATGAGCGACGGCTACCAATCGCTTGATTTGCCCACCTTCGCCGAAACGATGAAACGTTGCCGCGCCGTGGCCAATGCCGTGGGAATCCAATGCGGGGCCGACGTCTAAGCCCTGGAGGCGTTCAAGCTTGAAACCCAAGGAAGATCTCCGCGTCAGTTAGAGATCTTCCGCTGCAAAGCGAACTGCAATCGCTGGTGATCGTCTTTTGACAAAAGTGCCAACAGACGCTTGCTGACGGGATCATACTGCAGATCGCCGTAGCCTGTTTTCCGAAGATCGGTCAACTCGCGTTTGGCATTGTTGATCAGTGCGGCGGCTTCCGACTTACCCAACTGAAGCTTGCTGACGTCGTAGAACTCCAACCATGGCATGATCGGAGTGCTACGCTCGCTGACTAGTTGGACCGTCGTCGAATTGATCGGCAACGCTTCCAGTTTCCAGGCCTTGCAGAACTGCTCGAGCGCTTGCTGCATGCTCACGCCGGGCGCGGTTAACGTTACCGGGGTCGCAGGTCCCAGTTTGTTCATCGCCAGCGAGTCCCAGTCGCACAAAATCGTCAGGCCGCTCTTTTTCTCAAGCTGGTCGACCACTTTGTAAAACGGCGTTGGCACGACGACTTGCAGCTTCACGTCTTTCTGCAGCGCCGGTGAAAGCTGATCGCCGCGAAGCGTCAGATCGAACAGTTCGTCCGAAAAATTACTACGCTTGGGAAGACCGCGCGCGATCCGCAGCTTCTCCAAGAACACCACCGCTTTGAAGTGCGACACTTCACTTTGCGTGATCATGATCTTGCCTGGATCAATTCGATAGAGCCCGTCACCGCGCGACTGCTTCCACGAAAGGGGTTCAACCAGGTGCGTCATCAGGTAAGCAATATCGGCAACCTCCTTCTGATCTTTGGCCAGATCATCGACCAGTAGCTGGGCCACGCGTTTATGGCCATCCAGAGGCTGCGTAATTCGCAGTCGGGCACTCTTGTCGGTCGCTTTCACTTCCAGACCAAACGGGCGAACCGCCGAATTCAAAATACCTTCGACCGACGTTTGCGTTTGCTTTACGGAAATCGGCGTTTTGGCGTTGATGTCGGCCGATGCCAACGCAAGTGGATCAAGCGTAACCGGCACGGTGCTCATCTGCGTCACGAACGAAGCGAACTCGTTGAGCGGCATGTTATCGAACTCAATCCGCACAATCGGATCACGCAGCCGCTGAGCGACATCGACTTCTGGAATGGGGGGTACCAGCTCCGGGGCGGTCGAAACGTCGACTTGCGGCATAGCCGGAGCCGCTTCGGGCGGTCCCGGATTCATGCTTGCCGATGGCTCGAAGGCCTCGGGATCCAAAACAGGAAACGCCTCGCCAAAGACTTCATAGAGCGGGTCGTCCTTCAATTCCAAAATCGAAGGTTTCGCCTCGGCAACCTTAGGCTTGCCATCATCATCGCTCGGTGTTTCTACGGCCGGCTTCTCCGCTGGCGTGGTGGTATCCGGATCGTCGAACAGAAACGGATTCTCGTCGCGGGGCATCATCGGCTCAGGCGAAGCTTCAGTGGTTGCCTCGGGCGGGTTCGGCTCTTGGGTGGGTGTTTCCTCCGGGGCAGGTTCAGGTTCGACTGGTTCTTTCGCCGGTTCCGGAGCTTCTTCGACGGGGGCTGGCTCTTTCTCTGCGGGTGGTTCTTCCTCAACCGGCGGTTCGAATTGGGCTACCTGGGTCGGCTCCGGCTCTTCCGGAGTGACCGGCGCCGTGTTGTCGCTGCTGGAGAAGACGGCATATCCAATCACGGCGAATGTGGCGAGGGCCATGATCGACGTTCCGCCAATCAGTGCCATGTTGCGCATCTTGCTGACCGAAGCGCTGTCGGAAAATCGATGGATCTCGGTCGCTGCAGCTTCGGCAGGCTGGGGCGTTTCAGGAGTCGGCGACTGTGCTTCTGTCGCTGGCGATCCGGCCAACATCTCGTCGAGATTGTCGAACACCGCGTCGGAGCCGGAAACCTCGGCCGAGGTTATCGGAGGCTCGGCAGCCGGAGCTTCGGGCTTGGGTGTTTCCGGTGCCGCGGTCTCAGGCTGGGAAACTACCGGTGCAGCGACGGGTGCGGCCTTTGCCTTCGACTTTTCTGGCGATGCCGGCGAATCGGGCTCGGCGATCTCGACCATGCTTCCACACTTCGGACAGTTGACAATCTGGCCGATGAGGGAACGGCTGGTCACCTTCAGGCGAGCAGCACAGGTCGGGCATTGAACTCGGAATAGGGTCACGCGATTACTCTCGCACAAGAAGAGGCTATTTGATCTTGAACACGTCAGGCAACGTGTAGTTGTTCTTTTCCGCAGCGGCGCGGGTGGTGACTACCAGCTTCTTTGCTTCTTCGGGACCGTCCATGGGGTGAATCACATAAATCAGTTTTTGTACTTCGGTGTTGGCGCCCGGCGAGGCTTCGGGATTGGCCCGCACCAGGAGTTGGGCCAGGATCTCGCCGACCGGTTTATTGTCGTGCGTGAATTCCTTGATTTCCTTATTGCGGGTGATTCCGTCCAGTTGCAGATCCCCCCCTTTGATTTCGATCGGAATGCCTGCTTCTTCGCCAATGTCACGCAGAGCGAATTCGAGCGAATTTTGCGGGAAGGATATGCTCATCGTACTGGCCAGCTTCTCCTCGATCGTTTCCGGAGTTTTCGCCGCCGGCATCGGCGCGCCGCTTGCCGGACCGACCGCACCGGTCGAATTGGCCGCGAGCATCAGTTCGGCACCCGCCACGATGTTTTGACCGGCGGCCGAAGGAAGCATGATGTTGACGACCGCCTGGTTGGCATCGACCCCGGTTCGCGATTGCTGGTAAGCAAATTGAATCATGTTCGGAAAACGGGAAGCCAGTCGACGCCAATAGGGTGTGGGATTCACTGCCGGAATGGCATCTTCCAGCTTACGCGATACGCCGTTGATCTTCTCTTTGACCGAATTGGCCAGGCTCGGTGGATCCAAACTGAGCGACCCTATGCACCGCATCTCGAGGTACAGGTTTTGCCCCAGGTGACCACTCACCAGAACTGCACGAATGCCTTCGCCCAGGAAGTCCCTCAAGCCAGCGGAGCCAGCTGCCAGTTCACCTCGCATGACTTGGCTACCTGACGAAGCAAGAAACTGCGGTTCGACCAACAAGCTGACCGTTTGTTGATCGTCCGACTCGCGGCGAAGCTGTTCCAGCTCGCGCGTCAGCTGAGGCGCGGCTACGCCTCGTTGGGCGATCGCTTCGACAACGGCCTTCGAACCGGCGACGAACTGGCGATCCTCTTTGCCGGGGACGGGCATGACGGTCCAACCTTTGACGTCGTACATCGCCGGGATGCCGCTGGCGATCGGATTGGGATTGCCCCACAGCGAAAGCAGGTTCGTCCCCCCTTTGAGCTTCGCTACCAGGCACGGAGGTCCCCCTGCGGTCGACGTACCGAAGCTGACCGTAAGGGTCTCGAGTTGTTCGAAGCGAACTCCCAGCTCTCCTTCCAACTGCTCCCGCAATGCGGCAAAATCTGGTCCCAAGGCCCGCAGAATGCGGTCTCCTTCAGGGTTGCCGGTCAGGTCGCTCGTGCGCACGACCAAGGCCAGACGCGTATCGTTCGGCACGCCGGTCAGGTCGATTGGCTGCCCATCGGTCGGCGACGCCCACAACGTTTGGCCATCGTCTTGTACCAGTTGCGGCCCTGTTGGGGTCATCGGTGCCGGATCAACCTCGGGTGGCGGATCGACCGGCGGTGTATCAGGGTTTCCTTCGGGTGGGGTTTCGACTTGCTCTCCGTTATCGGCGATGTCATTCGACGGGAAGAGGATTCCGTAGCCGTATATCCCGCCGACGATCGCGGCAATTCCCATCACGCCCAGCACAACCAGGCTGGTGATCTTGCGCTGCAGCTTGCGTTTGCGAATGCGTTCCGTCAGTGCGGTCGCGCGACTGGCGCCACCCTCTTGAGCTGGCTGAGCCGCGGGAACCCCGGTTGTGACGGTTGCTTGCGGAACGGCAACCGGCGTAGCCACCTGGGTAGCCACTGGTTGAGGGGGAACCGCTTGCGGTGGTGCGGCTCCGGGAAAGGGCGCTGCCGCAGGGGGAACGGGCTGTGGAATCGGTGCGGCAGGTGGGGCCTGGCCAGGAAACGGAACCGCGGCCGGTGGTGCCGCGGCAGCAGGAGGCGTTGGCGGTGCCACGGGCTCGCTGGCACTCGTTGCCAAGTGCTGCAGGTAGCTTCCCATCGTCGGCAATGCATCGGCTAAGGGAGGCGAAAGCTGGCTGGCATCGACGAAAGGACGGAGCGCTTCGGCAACGTCCTGGGCGCTTTGGTACCGCCCGCCTGGGTTCTTGGCCAGCAGGTACTGAACAACCTGCATCAAGTTGCCGGGAATGTAAGGAGGGGAAGGAACTTTAGCGCTGGCGTGCTGCTGAAGTCGCTCGGCGATGCTCCCTTCGACAGGCGGCTTGCCGGTCAGCAGGTCGAACAAGATCGCACCCAATGCGTACAGGTCGCTCAACTTCGTAGGTGCTGTGCCCGCTTGTTGCAGTTCTGGTGCGGCAACGTTAGCCAAGGCATCAAGCCGTTCGGCCTGCGACTCGTCCGACCACGGGATCGCTTCGACGGGACGAACCGGCAGATGCAACAGCTTCAGGTTGCCGGTTGGTTCGAGCCATAGCTGATTCATGGTCAAGTCGCCGACGACCATGCCCTGGCTATGAATCTGAGTCGCACCGAGGGCCGCTTGACGCACCAGGCGCGCACAGTCAGGCGTCGGAATCGGTACCCCTTCGCCAGGTCGGCTTTCCGCCAGTAGATTGCCATCGAGTTGTTCGGTGACCAGGTAGCTTCGCTTGCTTCCCTGTCGCAAGTGGAAACAGCGAATCAGATGGGGATGAGGAACCGACGATCGCAGCTTGCACATTTGCTGCACGATCGGAAACCGAACGGCATCTTCCTGGATCTCAGCCGCGATCGGATGCAGCCACACTGGATGTCCTGTAGGAGCATGCTTGCCGGCGTACGTTCCTTGCAGCGGACCTTCTTCCAGTCGATCGGTGATTTGGTATTCACCAATGTTGATGGCTTTGACACGCCCGGCCAACAATAAGCGAGCTTGATATGTGGTGAGATGCCCCCCTTTCACTAGCCAGGTAGCCAGTGCCCGGGCATCACCATTCTTGGCCGTTTGCTGGTATTGATCATGCAGCGGCTTGCAGGCCTCTTTGGTCATGAGGCCAGATTCGAGGATCAGCTTCCAGAAGTCGTTCGTCTTGGTAACTTGCATGCTTGTTTGCGATCAGTCTCTGTTGTTCCATTACGACGCGGACCGCACGGCTACGTCACATCCCGCAGAAGAGCACCTGAAACGAGTGCTTCCTGTGGGCGTAAACCGTTTTCCGTCAACCTATTAGTGTACCGCGCAGGCTGCTCGAAGAGCAAAACTTCGGTCAGGTTTTCATGGCTTACCCAGTCCGTGCCTGAACGGCCCGAAATATCGGGAAAAGCGGCAGGATCCTACGGCAAAAAATGGCCTCCTAGCGGTGATAATCCTGAGATGGCCTCCTCCGCCGTGATTACGCCAAGGCAGGCAATGTTTGCTTGATAACTTCAATCGCAGCATCGACTTGCAGCATGGAAACATCCAAGTGCGTTACCATGCGGATCTTTTGGGGGGCGACCGAAAGAACCTCGACGCCACGCTCCGAGAGTGCCGCTTGAAGTTGCGCGGCCGTGCCCAGTTCCTTATCGATGCTAAAGATCACGATGTTCGTTTCGACCGGGTCGACGTCCAAATGGATCCCCTCGGTCTGGCGGACCGCTTCAGCCAATTTGGCGGCTTTTTCGTGATCTTCGGACAATCGAGTCACGTTATTCTGCAAAGCAAACAGGGCACCAGCCGCGATGATTCCCGACTGACGCATCCCCCCGCCAAATAGTTTTCGGGCTCGCTTGGCCTGACGGATGAACTCGGCCGGTCCTGCCAGAGCGCTACCAACCGGCGCCCCCAGACCTTTGCTGAAGCAGACACTGACGGTGTCGAACATGGCACTCCAATCGGCCACCGGGATGCCGGTGGCAGCGGCGGCATTGAAGAGCCGTGCTCCATCGAGATGAGTCTTGAGCCCATGGTCATGCGCCCAGTTTGTGATCTTCTGGACGACGTCAAACGGCTGCACTTTGCCTGAGCCACGATTGTGAGTGTTCTCCAGACAAACCAGCCTGGTCCGTACCAGGTGATCGTTCTCGGGGCGCACTTTGCCTTCAAACTGCTCTGGCTGCAGTACGCCGTGCTCGCCTGGCAACGTTCGTGCTACTACACCGCTTAACTGCGCGAACGCTGCCTGTTCGTAGTTGTAAACGTGGCAGTTCTCTTCACATAAGAATTCATCGCCGGGCCGACAATGCAGTCGAATCGCGATCTGATTGGTCATGCTCCCCGACGGCATGAAGATGGCGGCCTCTTTGCCGAGCATCTCGGCGGTGAGCTTTTCCAACCGCTCGGTCGTCGGATCGATATCGATGACGGCGTCACCCACTTCGGCCTGGGCCATGAATTGCCGCATGGCGGGACTGGGCTGGGTAACCGTATCACTGCGAAGATCGATGGGGTACGTCATGGCGACCGTGGGAACTTTCGAAGGTGGGAATGAAAAGGCCTCCCTACATTTTGCAGGGAGGCTTTCGAGGTGCCAAGCACATCGTCAGATTTCGACGGCATTCTTAGTCCCGCGGAAGCTGCAGCACTTTGCCGTCGTTTCGCTGGAACCAATTCTTCAGGAAGTCGGCATTCGCATTCTTGCTGATGAAACGGATGCTTGCGTCACAGCAGAGACCATTGAAGCCGCCCGGTTGGGCTTCGCCTAGCCCTTTCCAAACGTTCATCAGGTCGACTTCCAGGTCGCTTGGTTTGGTCCAGATAACGGCGGCGTCATCATTAACTTCGACACACATTGCCGTGTTGGAAGTTCCATCGGTGATGTCTCGGAACCTGGATCCGATCGTAATCTTCTGCCCTTCTGGGGTCGGCTTCGAGGTCGGCTCGAAGACCATGTTCTTCCCGACGGGGACCAGGTAGGTGGTGTACCCTTCCGGGGCAGTGCTATTGGGGCGGCGATAAATTTCGGGCATGTGCTTGATGAACTGCTTGTTGTGTTCGCTGTCCCAAGGTTCGTCCATATGGAATTGGTCGAACATTGGGCCTTGTTCGATGAACGGCAAGATCATCACGCGCCACGACAACAAAGGCTTCCCTTCGGCATCGGTCTTTGCCTGGGCCGGAAAAGCTCCGAACGTATCGTGGAAGTTATGCATCGCGATGCCGATCTGCCTCAGGTTGTTGGTCGATTGCACACGACGAGCCGCCCCGCGAGCCGCCTGAAGGGCAGGCAATAGCAACGCCACGAGCACACCGATCACAGCGACGTTCGCCCCCATGATGTTTTCTTCGCTCTGTTCAAACGTCAAGACAAGCGAGTTGCCCTCCTGCTTCGGACGAAGCGCATCGATCATGCTTTCTGAAACACGAACCTGGTAGCGTCCCATCGCGGCCTCTACTTCGTCTTCGCTTCGCACCATTTTGTCGGCTTCCGACAGCATGGTCTGCTTTGCCAATTCGAGGCCAAAACCGATCATGTCATCCAGTCGCCCCGTCGCGGCCTCGTCAATACCGTTGATCTTCATGGTCGCGGCCAATTTGCCGGTGCAGTGGCAACTCAGAGTGATCGATTCGGTGTAGTTGGGAACCTGCTTGTACATGGTGAACGGGGGAGGAATATTTTGCTTCGCCAGCATGTCGTTCAGTTGACCGCGAACCGGTTCCACGTTGAATGCGAGGTATCCATCGGCACCATCATTGGCTGCGGCCAAGATTTGGGCAGGCTTGGTCAGTTCGGCATTAGGACCGTTCCCGACGACCTCACCCATCACGCCGAGCGAACCCAGCATGAACGTATGCTCGTCCAACAGGTGGGCAGCCACATAATCGAGTGGATAAGCATCGGTGAAGAAAGCTTTCCCTTTAAGACCGGGAAAGAATTCCTTGATATCTTCTTCCGCGGCCATGCCGTCGACCAGTTCTTCGATCCCGGCGAAGAAAGTTTCTTCGTTCAATGTTTCGGAGGTCTTAATAATCGAAAACATGTCCGGTGACGGATAGTCCGGCGCAGGAGGCGTGATCACAAAGGTAATTGAAGTGATCTTCATGGGGTTGAGGCCCAAATACTTCTTGCCAAACGCTTCGGCAACTTCGACCGGATAGGCCTGTACCATGGGGTTGGTCAAAAATCGATCGGCCTGCACGAAACCCACGCCGACAGCGTTTTCCGGCACGTAATTCAAGCCCGGCAGCTTGCTCTCAGCAGCCGGGGCAGCGGCATCCTGGGCCATCAACAACTGCGGCGGAAAAGCCATAGTGGCCGTCAAAAAGCCGATCAATAGGGCACTTAGTAGATGTCTCATGGGTTACTCGCCTCCGCGTTTGCCTTGCTGCTGGTAGAAATAGATCACTCCACAAGCAGTTATTTATAAACCGATCGGCCAGGGGCTTCGAGCGATTTTTGATGAAGTTATTACGGCCATCAGCATGCCTGGCCGCACTATGCCTTCCGGCGACTGGCACGTACGATGAAGAATTCCCCGGAACTTGCCAGGTAACTTAAGCGCGTGAATCCATCCAGTCCCCTCCCACTTCTGGCCACTACGGCGTTCGGCATCGAAGCCGTCACGGCCCGCGAATTGCAGACGCTCGGCTACGAAACCGAGATCCTCGGTTCGGGTCGCGTACGCTTCGCCGGCAACTATACCGACGCGATGAAGGCCAACTTGCACCTGCGGACCGCCGATCGCGTGTTGATCGAAGTGGCCCAGATCCCTGCCGGTGACTTCGATGCCTTGTTCGACGGCGTGAAAGCACTCCCCTGGGAAACGTTCATCGATGCCGAAGGGGCTTTCGCCGTCAAAGGACGCAGCTACCAGTCGCAGCTGACCAGCGTTCCGGCCATTCAACGGGCAACCAAGCGGGCCATCGTCGAGCGACTGCAATCGGTCCATGGTGAGAAGCTCCCTGAATCCGGGGCGACGTTTACAGTGGAAGTCGCCATCGCCAAAGACGTCGCCACGCTGACGATCGATACCTCGGGCGCAGGGCTTGCGCGCCGCGGGTACCTAGACTCTGAGCGACACTCGCCCATGAAACCAACGCTCGCGGCGGCACTCATTCAGCTGAGTCACTGGAATCGCGAGCGCCCCCTGGTCGATCCGTTCTGCGGAAGCGGCGTCCTGTTGATCGAAGCAGCGATGATCGGCCGGAATATGGTACCAGGGCTGCTACGTGACTTCGCGTTGATCGATTGGCCGGCGGTCGATCAAGAGGCATGGCTCGATCTGTTGGAAGAAGCCAGGGCTCAGGTACTCGACGCATTGCCGGAATCGATTATCGGCTACGACGAAGACGCCTCGGCCCTGCGTCTGGCCCGTCAACAAGCGATCGCCGCCGGCGTCGACAGCAACATTCACTTCCAGCGGCAATCATTCAGCGAGCTAACCAGCAAACGCAAGTACGGCTGCCTGATCACCAGCACGCCATACGACGATCACTCGCGTGCCCGGCGAGCCCAATGGGATTTCTACCGCGGCTTTCCCGATGTCTTGCGGCAGCTACCCACCTGGTCGCACTTCATCCTCACGGCGTTTCCCGAGTTCGAGCGAGCGATGGGGCAGGAAGCGACCCGGCGTCGCAAGATGTACAACGGCCGGACCGAGTGTCATTACTATCAGTATCATGGACCTCCGCCGCCGAAAGCTGGCGACGAGGTCTCATCCGAATCGACCGAGGAAAAGCCGAAACGCACCTTTACGCCGGCCTTTGGCGGACTAGATGACAAGGCGAAAGAGCAGGCCCAACTGCTGAAGAACCGGCTCGCCAAGCGGGCACGCCATTTTCGCCGCTGGCCGAAGCGTGGCATCCATTGCTACCGCCTGTACGAGCGAGACATTCCCGAGATTCCACTGGTGATCGACATCTATCACGATTACCTGCACATCACCGACTACGACCGCCCGCACGATCGCACGCCGGCACAGTACGCCGACTGGCTCGATCACTTGACCGAAGCCGCTCGTGAGGTGCTGGAGATCCCCGAGGGGCACGTCTTCGTCAAACACCGCACGCGGCAGTCTGGCAGCACGCAGCACGAGAAAGTTTCGGACGAGTCGAAGATCGTCGTCGTCGAAGAAGGAGGCTTGAAGTTCGAGGTCAACCTTTCCGACTATGTCGACACCGGACTGTTCCTCGATCACCGCAATCTACGCAGTCAGTTCCGCGAAGAAGCCAACGGCAAGCGTGTGCTGAACCTGTTTTGTTACACCGGGGCATTCAGCGTCTACGCCGCGGCAGGCGGGGCAGCCTCGACGACCAGCGTCGACCTGAATGCCAACTACCTGGACTGGGCAGGCAGAAACTTCCAACTCAACGGCCTTTCGATCGCCAAGCATCACTTCATCCGTAGCGACGTGATGGAGTACCTCCGCAACCAAAAGCCGGAGCCGAAGTTCGACCTGGCGATCGTCGACGTGCCGACCTTTTCCAATAGCAAACGTACCGACGACGTGTGGGACGTTCAGGAAGACCACGTCGAGATGATCGGCCTGACGCTGAACCTGCTGAGCGAAGGAGGCATCCTCTACTTCTCCAATAACTTCCGCCGCTTCAAGCTAGACGAAGAAGCCTTGCAAAACGTGCAGATCCGAGAGATCTCGAAACACACCGTGCCGGAAGACTTTCGCAATCAGCGCATCCACCGGTGCTGGAAAATGGTGCGGAAGACGGGATAGTGACCACGGATGAACACGGATAGGGAGAAAGATTTGGTGCCATTGCGGGGCGAGCCAACGGTGACACCCGTTATCTAAATCAATCTGTTATTCGTGTATATCTGTGCCATCCGTGGTTAATCCCCTTCCCCAGAATCGGGAATCGCCAGAACTTCGCCCCTTTCCACTCAGTCCCCCGTGCAGCAAAATGGTATGTTTTCCCAGTACTGAGATCGTTTGCCGTCGAACCCCCAGAAAAGTGAAATGGATCTGAAGTCGAAAATCGCCCGGATCGATACCCGGCACGATGACGTCGAAGCGCAACTGCAACAGGTACGCGATAAGCTCAGCCCTAAGGGGGATGTCGTCAGTGAAGCAGGCCGCAAGCGGACGATGGAGGTCTTTGGCCAGCCCCTGAGCCCCCTGCAAGTGGTGCAACGAATCTGTTCCGACGTCGAAAAACGCGGGCTGGCTGCCGTACTCGAATACGGCAAGAGCCTCGATGGCAAGCAGTTGTACGCTTCGACGATTCGCGTTTCGGAAGAAGAGCTTCGCCTGGCTCACGAAGCAGCCGATCCTGAGTTTCTGCAAACGATCCGCGACATTCGCGAAAACATCCTCCGCTTCCAAACGGCCATCCTGCATCAAGACGTTGAAGTTCCCATCGAACACGGCGGCAAGCTGAGGCATCGTTACACGCCGCTGAAGCGAGTCGGTATTTGTGTCCCAGGCGGCGCGGCCGCGTATCCTTCCACTGTGCTGATGACGGCTGTTCCGGCGCTGGCAGCCGGCGTGGAAGAATTGGCCGTGATCGCTCCGCCGACTCCGTTTGGTTCGTATAATTTAGATCTCTTAGCTACCTGCGTCGAAATCGGGGTGAAGGAAGTCTACCGCGTCGGTGGCGCCCAAGGCGTGGCCGCCCTGGCGTATGGCGTCGAAGGGATTCCCAAAGTTCAGAAGATCGTCGGCCCCGGCAACTTGTTTGTCGCGCTGGCCAAGAAGCATGTCTTTGGCGAAGTCGATATCGACTCGATCGCCGGGCCCAGCGAAGTGGTCGTCGTGGCCGATACGACCGCCAAACCAGCGTACATCGCCGCGGACATGCTGGCCCAGGCCGAACATTCGCCGGGCAGCAGTGTCCTGATCAGCTGGGACGAGTCGCTGATCGACGCCGCTCTGACCGAACTCGAAAAGCAAGTCGCTGTTTTGGAACGCTGCGATTTGACGGTTCAAAGCTTGATCGACTTCGGCGCGGTCATCGTTGCCAAAGATGAAGACGAAGCTTGCCGCATCGCCACTGACCTGGCGCCCGAGCACTTGCACATTACCACGCAAGACAGCGAAGCAACCGCCGAGAAGATCCTTACCGCCGGGGCGACCTTCCTGGGCAACTACTCGCCGGTGGCCCTCGGGGATTATGCCGCTGGTCCGTCGCACGTTTTGCCGACCGGTGCCACGGCGCACTGGGCGAGTGGACTATCGGCCAACGACTTTCTCCGTTCACGTAGCGTGATCCACTTCACCGAAAACGGCCTGAAGGCGATTGCCCCACTGGTCACGACATTGGCCGACAAAGAAGGTTTGACCGCCCACAAGCGAAGCGTCACGATTCGCACCGAATCTGAATAACAAACTGGGAACACCATGGGCTACTTTCGTCCTGAGATTGAAGCAATCGCTGGTTACAAGCCGGGCGAACAACCGCAAGGCGGGAAGTTCATCAAGCTGAACACCAACGAGAACCCCTACCCTGCCTCGGGTAAGGTCGCCGAAGCCATTCGTCAGCGTCTGGATCAGGGCCTCGAGAAATACCCCGACCCGGTCGGCACCGCGTTTCGCATTCGTGCGGCGGAAGTACTTGGGGTTGAGCCTGATTGGATCCTCTGCGGCAACGGCAGCGACGACATCCTGACCATCCTGACTCGCGGCTTCGTCGGCGACGGCGAATGGCTGCGATTGCCCACCCCAAGCTACGTCCTCTATAAAACGCTCGCCGAGATCCAAGGGGCTGACAGCGAAGAGATTCCGTTCAACGAAGACTGGACGCTGCCAGAATCATTCGGCACGGCCAGCAACCACTTGAAGCTGGCCTTCCTGCCCAACCCCAACAGTCCCAGCGGCACGGTCGTCCCCAAGAGTCAGCTGCGAGAAATCGCCGACTCGCTTCCCTGTCCGATTCTGATCGACGAAGCGTATGCCGATTTCGCCGACGACAATTGCATCGATCTCGTCAAAGAGAACGAGAAGATCATGGTCTCGCGGACGCTTAGCAAGTCGTACGCGCTGGCTGGCCTGCGGTTTGGCTTCTTGGTTGCCCAGCCCCAGATGATCGAGCAGTTGACCAAGGTCAAGGATAGTTACAACTGCGATGCCCTTTCGCTGGCTGGGGCGCTGGCCGCGATCGACGATCAGAAGTGGGTCGCCGAGAACAAAGCCAAGGTGGTTGCCACCCGGGGGCGAATGACGGCGCGACTACGCGAGCTGGGATTTACTGTGCCCGATTCTCAGGCAAACTTCGTCTGGGCGACGAAGCCAGGCGTCAAACTCAAACCGATTTACGAATTCCTCAAGCAGAACCACGTTCTGATCAGATACATGCAATACCCGGGAATTACCGAGGGAATTCGAATCTCAGTCGGTACTGATGGCCAAACCGACGTATGCTTGGACTTGATCGAGCAGTACCTTCAGCAGAACTCTTAGAACCCGCATAATCGCTCGCCCATGACCCGCACCGCCAAAATCGAACGCGACACAACCGAAACGCAGATCAAGCTCGAGTTGAACCTCGACGGATCCGGCAACTTCACCGGAAGCACCGGCGTGGGATTCTTCGACCACATGCTGCAGCTATTCACGCGGCATGGCTGTTTCGACTTGTCGGTCGAAGTCAACGGCGACCTGCACGTCGATCAGCACCACACGGTCGAAGACACCGGCATCTGCGTCGGCCAGGCCATTCGCCAGGCGATCGGCGACAAGAAGGGGATCCGCCGATACGGTCATTTCACGCTGCCCATGGAAGAAACACTGTGCAGCACCGTGTGGGATTTAAGCGGTCGCTATTATCTGGTGTTCAATGCTCCGTTCACGACCGAAAAGATCGGCGAGTTCGACACCGAACTGGTGGAAGACTTCTGGCAGGCCCTGGCCGCCAACGCCCTGTGCAACTTCCACGTGAACATCCACTACGGACGCAACAACCACCACATCAGCGAGGCGATCTTCAAGTGCGCCGCGCGTAGTTTGCGCATGGCGGTGGAACTCGATCCACGTTCCCCTGGCGTGCCGAGCACCAAGGGCACGTTGAACTAGTAGGCTTCGACTAGCCCCCTTTTGCCATCGCTTCCTTGAGCATCGGCGAATCCCACGCAGACAGCGACTTCACTTCTTCCAGGGCTGCTTCATTCTAAAAGCCTGCCGGCCGCACCGCTGTTATTTCAAGATTATGAAATTGGCATCTTAACTCTAGCAAATAAAACGCACTCACCATCGGTCCAAAACCGAAATGAACTTGACTTCGTCTTTATCTTAAGACGTTTTCATGTACCAATCGGACAACTGAATCCCTCTCCCAGGCACCTCGCCATGTTCAAGCTATATGTGTTGGTCCTTGCCGCTTCCAGCTTCTCGATATCGCTGCTTCTTTCCACCATCCTTCCTGCCCAACCGCCTGTCGATGAGAAGAAAGTGATTTCAATTCCCCTCGATCCGCTGGCGGAAGCGAAGAAAGATGGCGACCTCTTGGCCTGGATTCACTTCGGGTCGGTCAAGTTTGGCGGAACCGATCCTCTCTACCAGTTGCGCGTGCTGAAGGATGGAACGGCGATCGCCCCCAAGGACTACCGCCAGCGCGAGTCACGGCTGAAGCTTGCCGACGAGGAAATCAAGACGCTAAGGAAAACCTTACTGAAAGAAATCGCGATCGAGCAGATCGCTGGCCCTTGGTTTAATAGCAAACCGAATCGCTGGGATGGCAGTCAAGATTGTTATCTCGTGCGTGATGATCAAAAGGTCATCACGCTAACGTGCGAATATGGCTGGCCGTCGGCGACTGCCAACCAGGATCTCATGATCCGACAATACCTTGACGTCATGCAAACGTATACGGACTTGATTCAACTGGTCCGGGCCGGCGGCAAAGAGGCCGTTGCCCGGCAACTTCCCCTGGCCAACGAGGGCCTGAAGAAGTACTCGCCAGAGTCCGCCCCATTCTCGATCGAAGACTTCACCTTTGGCGAAGACTTCCCCGATGGGCATCGCCGATTGACCTTCCTGCGCGAGAAGAAGCTCGAAAAGGATCAGTGGGAGAAAGTACGCGTCGAGGTTCTGGTGCCCGACGAAGGAAAGCCTCGCCTGGGAGACGTCACCATCAACGGCAAACGCCATAAGTCGTAGCGAACGCTTCACAAACACAAAACAGACCAAATAATTGCACGCAATTCTCCCCTCGGCTAGGGTAATGTGGTATCCGCTCCCCTCCCCTACTCCCAAGCCAGGAGTTTTCGATGCGCGCTTTTCTTTGGACTGCTCTGTTGGTGTCATTTACTGCCGCTCCCCTGATGGCTCAACAAGAGTCGAGCGATGCGATCGGCCCGATCACGATTGTCCCGAACCAGGCCTCTCAATCTTCCCTGGCGGAGGTTCAGCGTTGGCAAGAGAAGTTGCAGTCAGCAACCGCCGAGATCGACTTCATTGAAACACCCTTGAGCGATGCGCTGCAGTTCGTCTCCGAGCAAATCGACGTCCCCATTCGCATCGATCAGCGCGCCCTGGACGACGTCGGTTTTGACATCGAAACGGAGGTTACGCTGAAAACGCCGCAACTCGCAGCCAATACGCTATTGCAGCTTCTTCTGCGTGAAGTCTCGCTGACCTATCTCGTCGACTCGACCGGCGTGGTGGTAACGACCTGGGAAACCGTCGAATCGCGCCTGGTTCGCCGCGTCTACCCCATTGGCGATCTGGTCCACGAAGGTCCTTTGTCGGATCCCGATTACCTGATCAAGGTAATTACCTCGACCGTCGAGATTCCGCTGTGGGAGAATGTGGGGGGCCCCGCTTCGATGAACCACTATCAAAATACCCTGATCGTCGATCAGACCGATGAGGCCCACCGGAAAATCGAGAGCTTGCTCGCACGGCTGCGTCAGGTGAAGCAGCAGCCCAGCGACGCGTACGCCACGGCGGCTCTGTCCGTCCATCCCCTTGGCGACCAGGCCAAAGACGTCGATGCCAAATTGAACTCGGTCCGTGTTCCGATCGAGTTTATCGAAGTACCACTGGAAGACGTAACGGAATTTCTGGCCGATATAAGCGAGATCCCAATACATCTCGACGGACATGGGCTCTCCGACATCGGCATCCACGGCGATTGCACCATAACTCACCGTCCCAGCAGGACTTCCATGCGGTAGTCATCGCCCCAGCCGCATTTTAATCGTTTGTTCTTCACGCCGACCTTGGCTGTCTTGTTGTTCTTCAGCAGGCTCAGGCTCGTCCTTCGTAGCAGGCTAAAGTTGGCGTCGGCGTGCCCTTTGCGGATGCGAGATTGATCTTCACCGAACGTCACGTCCAGTTGCCAGTGCAGGCTGTTTTCAATGCCCCAATGACCGCGAACGGCCTCGGCGAAACGCTTGCCGGAAAGGTACTTGCTCAGGATATAGTATCGCACCTCGCTCGTCTCGTTCCCGCCTTGCTTCACGATATTGATCGTCATCCCGATCGCCCTCAAGTTCGACCAACGATCTCGTGTGATGATCTCGTCGTTCACAGGGCAGATATAATAGGAACGCGACTCCTCGCGACCATGCCCTTTCTCGTGCGTTTCGTGACGGTGTACTTTGGCTCGCTTGAAATTGCTTTCCTGCTGCGCGACAAAAAAATCTTCGATCGAATCGTGGAGGGTCGGCTGATTGCGCTTCACGGCCAGGCAATAATCGGCTCCCTGGTCGACGATCTTCTGAGCGATGTCCTGTTGGCAACCTTGAGCGTCAATCGTCACTAAACTGCCGGAAACCTCGACGATTTCAAGCAGTTTGGGAATGGCGGTGATCTCGTTGCTCTTCGCGTCGGTTACTACCTGGCCGAGACTCACATGATTGGCAGTCGCCCAGGCACTGACCATGTGAATGGCCGCCTTGCTGCTGGCCTTGTCGAAACTCCGCCGCAGCGTCTTGCCGTCAATCGCGATGATCTGCCCGTCGGTGATTTCGTGTAAGGCGGTGATCCAAGTCAGCAAACACTTCTCAAACTCAGCCGGATTCAGCGAAGCCAAGATCGCATTAAAGCGATCGTGCGAAGGGATGCCGGAACTCAAATCAAGGAACTTACCCAGCCACTCCTTCTTCATCTCGGCCCAGTCGGCGATAGCCACAAAATCATCCGCCCCACTCATCACCGCACACAGCGCGATGGTCACGATATTCGTTAACGGATAAGTCACCTTGCGAGTCCGCGGATCGGTCAGATCGGCAAAGCACTCTTGAAGGGAAACAGGCGAACGTGACGACATGAGAAAGGCACCTGAGAACACCGGATCAGGCCGCGACAACCTCCGTCACAAAATCGCCTGACCGCCATTGCCTCAGTGTCGCAGATAACCCATCATGGCGCAATCGCCGTGCATCGGCATCACCTCGGATCAGCCAATTTCGATCCAGTCGAAAGAGCTATCCGCGAAACAAACGCTCTCGATTCTTTCCCAGCAGTATGACCTTGTCTGGTACTCGGTCCGGGGAATGATCGTCGTGACGGCGGCCGCGGAGGCTGAAAGCGAGTTGGAAATCCGCGTCTATCCGGTGCGCGACCTCGTTTGGCACGGTCTCGACATTCGTGATGCGAATCTCCGAACGAGGCTCTGGCAGTTGACTCGCTGGTCTCCCGAAGACCTATTCCATGCGGCAGGCAGAACCGATCTTAAATCGACCGATCTGCCCGAGATGCCCGACTTCGACAACCTGATCAGGTCGATCACCTCGTCCATCCAGCCTGACTCGTGGGAAGAATACGGCGGACCAGGCGCCATCGCCGATTGCCCCTTGGGCGACTGCCTGGTGGTGGCGCAAACCCGTGAAATACACGAAACAATTGCCGAACTGCTCGAGCAAGTCCGCACACAGAGAAACCCGTCTGACGCAGCCAAATTGACGCAGCAAATCGAACAACTCGGCAAGCAGGTAATCACGGCCCAGTATCAGCCGTACCAGGTAAGTGATTCCAATTCCGATCTCAACCGCGAAGACTTCCAGGCGATTGCCGATCAAGTCAAACCGTTGATCGAGCCTGATACCTGGGACAATACGGACCACTTCATCATTGCGACGCAACGAGGCCTGATCGTCCGACATCAGCGGGATGTTCACGAGAAGATCTCAAAATTCTTCGACCAAATCGGCGTCGGCCTGCCCAGTCCTCCGCTGGCGCCTCCGGCAACCTACTCCAGCGATGGAACCAACAGCACCCAGAATCCGTCCCCCAACAAGGAGCCAGGCGGCTTTGGATCGTCATCCCAGGCCCCGGCCGACGGTCAGCAAGGCGGATTCTTTTAATTCGCGTTCGTTGGAATCTTTCCGTTTAATCAACCGCTGTTAGTGGGTGCCGCATGTTCCCCGATCTGACTCCCGTTAACTTATTACGATTCACGCTTCGGATACTGCTCTTCTTTTTACTTGCTGCCCCTGGCTTCGGTCAGCAAGTGAGCTCCGAAGAGACACCAACCATTCGAACAATCGCTGACCCATCGGCCCTTTCCGAAGTACAGCGCATCGCGAAGATCGAAACCCAACTTCGGACCAGCCGGGCCAAGCTGGACGTTCAAGACCTACCACTGCAGGAAGTTACCCAGCTCCTTTCGGCCCAGTTCGGCATCCCCATTCGCCTGCACGATCGCGGGCTCGAAGATATCGGCTTGTCCAAGGATACTCCGGTCTACTTCACACTAACTGAGGTTTCGGCCGATACGCTCCTGCGGCTGCTGCTGAAAGAGTACGACTTGACGTACGTTATCGAAGCGGAAGGAATCGTCATCACCACTCCTAATGAGGCCGAGGAGAAGGTTCTCGCCAGATTCTATAACTTCGAAGAAATCATTCCTGGTCCGAATCGCGATTACGACTCAATCATCTATTTGTTGACGTCTGTTATCGAACCGGAGGCGTGGTACGAAGAGACTGGGCCCTCATCGATCATGCCCTACCAAAATGGAATCATCCTACGGCAAACGCTGGAAGTCCATCAAAAGATTGTAGGCCTGCTGGCCGTCTTACGCGAGGCCAAACGCTTGCCCGCAAATGAATACCCAACCAAGGCCCTGATCGCCACTCCATCAGGCCAAGCATCCGCGGCCATTCGAGACAAGCTTCTCCACACCAAGATGAATCTGGAAGTCGATCAGTTACCACTGGTCGAAGTCTCCCAGCTTTTCGAAAAGCAAACTTCCATTCCCTTCTATATCGAGCGCCGTGCCCTCGAAGACGTCGGCGCAAGCCTCGAAGACTCCATCAATTTATCGCTACAAGATACCAGCATTCACCACGCATTAAACGTGCTGGCAGAGCAGTTCGAGCTGGCTTGGTTCACTACAGGGGAAGTGGTCGTTATCACCACGCCCGAAGAAGCGGAGAGCGAACTCGAGGTGCGGGTCTATCCCGTTCGTGATTTGACCTGGAATGGATTGAACCCGGAAAATAGCGACGTACGCAAGCTGATCGATGCGACCGCGAAATATAATTCCCAGGGATTTGGAGGGGGCTTTGGGTACGGCGGTTGGCCTTCAAGCTTACGCGTCTGGGACATTCCTGAGCTTCCCAGTCGGATCGAAGACGTGGGCCAAGCGATTGCCATTCACGTCGAATCCAATTCGTGGGAAGAACTCGGTGGCCCTGGTTCGATCACCTACTTTCAAGCGGCCGATTGCCTGGTCGTTTCGCAGTCCCAACAAGCTCATCAACAGATCGCCGCTCTGCTGCAATCGATTCGCAACCATCAAAAGCCACTCGATCCGAAGGAACTCGCCGAAAGAATTCGCCTGGCAGACGAGACGATCCTGATGATGTTTTACACCGTCCCGCGTGATCGTCAGGGAAACCCCAAGTTCACCTCAGAAGAATTGAACGCAATCTCCCTTCGAATTCAAAAGCTCATTGGCCAAGGCACCTGGAACGATGATTCCTATTTCATCGATGTCACCCAAACCAAGATGATTGTCCGGCATCGGCGTGATATCCAACGGCAAATACAACAATTCTGGTCGCAACTAGGAACGGATGAATCGAAGCGTTTCCCTTGGCAAAATGATTCCGGCAACCTGGGAAATCGCATAGGAAACAACGACAACAATAACTCGACTCCTCAACCTGCACCGTCGCATGATCCCACGCCCGCCCCGGCAAGCAGCACCCCTGTTCCACAGTCAGGCGGAGTTTTTTAAAAGACAATGGAAAGTCGCATGTCACCAACGCCATCCTTTGCACAAAGCCCATACCGCTCCGTACTGATCGCTTGCCTGCTCGGTTTTCTGCCATGGGGCGCTGCGATGGCTCAGTTTGGCCCAGCGTTTCAGATCGAAGCCAATCCTCTCGACTCTCCCCAGCCTCCTGCCCTTGTCCCACCACGGTCCGAATCGCTGGAGTATCAGCAAGTCGACGCGATCGAGAAGCGAGTTCAAGCCGCGCGGTTGGGGCTGCAGGTCGTCGACATGCCGTTGGACCAGGTGGCTCAAATTTTTACGCAGCGGACGGGCATTCCAATGCGGATCGATGAGCGGGCGTTGGAAGACGTCGGGCTCAGCACTGATACGCCCGTCACGTTCAATCTTCCCGAGGTTGCGGCGGAGACGCTCTTGTACTTGATGCTGAAAGAATTGGACCTGGTCTTTGTGATGGATACCGGTAGTGTCATCATCACCACTCCGGAGGAGGAAGAGTCGAGCCTGCGTACCAGGTTTTACGCCGCCGAAGACATCTTCAACGATCCCAATCCAAACTATGACTTTCTGATCCAGATGCTCACGACTTGCATGGACCCCGAATCGTGGGAAGAGTTAGGCGGCCCAGGTAGCATTGCCCAGCTTCGCAATGGAGTCATCATCTCTCAGACCTATCAAAACCATCGCCATATCCAAGGGCTGTTTGCCGCACTAAGGCGCGTGCAGAAGTCTCCTCGCCAAGGGGATCTGCCGGTGATGATGTCGGTTTCTCCCTATGCCCAGCAAGAGGCTCAAGTGGCCCGGCGACTACGTCAGGTACGCACCACGATCACGCTGACCGACGCCCCGCTCGGAAGTTCGATCGCGGCGATGTCGAACTTCAGCCGCATACCGATGTTCATCGATAACCGGGCACTTGAAGACGTCGGCCTATCGAACGATGTGCCTGTCACGATGCAACTGAGCGATGCGAACATCGACTACATGCTCGACGTCATGCTGGAGAGGCTTGAGCTGACGACGATGATCCTGGGAGAAGTCGTGATCGTCACCACTCCCGAAGAAGCCGAGAGCGAGCTTAAAACGTTTCTTTATCCGGTAAAGGATCTCGTGCGGTACGATTCGATCACCGGAAGAGAGTTGACCAAACGCGGCGTGACTGGTGAGTTCGATCGTTTGATTGACGCTATTACCACCACGGTCGAACCGGAATCGTGGGAAGAGCTCGGGGGCCCAGGCTCCCTGGCCCCTTTCCCTTACGCCGATTGCCTGGTGGTCTCGCAGATAGGGGACGTGCATCGCAAAGTGGCTGAACTACTGGAACAGGTCCGCAAAGCTCAACCGAAAGTAAGCCCAGCCGAGCCGCAAGCGAGCTATCAACCGTTGACGCCAGCCCCCATTAGCCGCCCGGAAAACGCGCCGGAACCGGCCGCTGGCGAGAGCATCATTGTGGTGTCGTATACCCCGGAGAAATCGCGTGCCGGGGAGTTCTCACGAGAAAAGTTCGCGCGCATCGCCGAGCGTTTGAAACAAGTCGTTGCTCCGCAGAGTTGGGCTGGCGAAGAGTACTTCGCCGACGCGACCCACAATGGTGTGTTCGTGCGTCAGAGCCGCGACGTGCAGCGAACGGTCGCCAGTTACCTGGCCAGCCAAGGCCTCATCGCGCCGCCAATTGAAGAAGAGGAATCTCAACCTCAGCCAATGCCTGCTTCTGGCCAGCCACTGCAAGCACCAGGCGAAAACCCGCCGACGGTCGATTCAACCGCGGGCGGGAGTGGTATCTTTTAGGGGACGCGGATTAAAAAGTACGCGTCAGAAGAACGGCAATTTCGCTGTCGAACAGCTTGTTCTCGCCATCTTTCAGCGGAGCCACGCCTGCGACCGTTAGCAGGTAGTCGTTGCCCAGCTGAAAGCGAAGACCAGCCGTTGCATTGAGCACGTCAATGCGATTGAACGGGTTGGTCACCACGTCGCCAACCGAAGGACCGGCACTGGTCAAGTCGGTGTCGTTGATGGTGGTCGAATAGTGAAGCTCACCAATGACGGCTGCGCGGCGAATAAAGCCGCATCCAGAACAATCTTCGTAGAACCAGTGACCAACCGAGTAGTCTAGGTACAGGAAGTTCTGTTCCTGATAACGGCCAAACTCGATGTCGCTTGCAGTATCCGGCAGAAGGAACGTCGAACCATTCAGGTCGAAGTCGAGTTGCATGATGGCCGTCGACCAGGTCCGTGACGAGTGCTGACGAAAGTAGGCAACAAAGGGAAGCAGGTGGACCGATTGATTGTCAACCACTGCGATCGTATTGCCCGTACCATCCAGCAGGTGACCATCCCTTGCCGTTGGCAGGTTCAAGGTCAGACCGGCAGTCACGGCCGACTGATCGCCACATTGATAGAGGATACTCTTGAAGACCAGGTTCATGTTGCCGAATTCGACGTCCGATTGATCGCCCGATGCGTTGAGCTGTTGCGACGAATCGAGACCACCCACGATCGGCAAACGAAATTCGATCGAAGACGAACCGTCTAGGATGGTCTTTTCAAAACCGAGCGTCACACGATCAACGTCAATGCCCTCGCGGCTGATGTTGCGGACCGGCTGGCTGAAGTGGTTATAGTTGACGAACCAACGATCGACAGGGATCGGGCTCACATTTTCGGTAATCTTGTAGCGCCGATCGCCACCACCAATTGGGACGTTAAAACCATTTTCGGGCAAGGTACCGCCATAGCTGGGGCCCGCAATGCGTGCCGTGTTGCCGAAGAAGTCACCAATGGTCGCGTTGCGGAAACCAACGCCTTCTGAAGCAGAGGCAAACTGGGTGGATGTGGCAAACGTGGTCGCCGGCGATGGCATCGGCGGAAGATCATCGGCCGGCTGCGTCAGGTCATCCGTCATGGGCATGTCGTCCATGGGGATCATGGGGGCCTGGGAATCGTCGTCGCTTGGAGCCTGATAGTAAGGGCTCGGCTGGCATGGCGACGGCGGACAAGGACTGACGCATTGGCATTTCTTTGGTGCGCAACCACAGTCGGCTGCCAGACTCGTTGAAGTCGAGACAACAGACGCCATCAGGGCAGCCAGCGCCACCATCCAAAAGCGGCAATCCATGGGTTCGTCCTTGATTTGATTCACAGGCGATTAGGGGGTTCGCTACGTCCATGCGCAAACGCAGCCGTTGTAGTCATTTCTCGGCATCCCCCACAGTGACTCTTCATGCTTGCATCATACGAATCATTGGAGAAATCGGAATTTGTCGACTTCTCGATCGTGCCAATCGGGAAACCTTATCCAGAGCCCTCACTCGCAGCCCTTTGCTAGCAGACATCCAAGCGGAGATGAAAGCGGATGAGGCCGCGCCGCGACGACCGGTCAAGAAAGCTCGCTAGAAATAGAAAGAGGCCCGACGAACGATCTTAGCCGGGTCTCTTGGATGCGCGGTGCCGGTTACTGCTTCTTATTCGTAGGCCGGGCAGCGGGAAACTCGCACAACGGAATACTGGTCGTCGGTTCGGCGATCACTTCGGCCAGCGTCGTGTCACGAAACGCTTCTTCCACACTGGCCATCGCGTTATCCAAACGGCGATGAAGCGGACACAGGTTCTTGCCGTGCGCCTTCAATCCCAGCGGACACGTCGAAATCCGCACGATCGGGTCAACCGCGTTGACCACTTCCAGAATCGTCAACTCTTTGGGCGACTTGACCAGCGAGATCCCGCCCCCAACCCCCCGCTGAGACTTCACGACCCCGGCGCGGACTAATCCCTGCAGCACTTTCGACAGATATGCGATCGGTACCTTGGTACTGTTGGCGATTTCTTCGGTAGTCGAACTTCCGGGAGCTGTATAGGCCAGGTGGCAAACAGCTCGCAATGCATACTCAACGGTTTGTGAAAACATCGGTTTCCCACACCAGGAGCCAAACTGGACATTGACATCCAATTATTCTGATCGTAGATTGAAATAACAAACAGGACATCGGTATCCTGAATTGTAACCGCCCCATCCAGTTTAGCCTAAGATTGTCACTTACTCGATTGGGTTAGCCATGAAACAGATCGACGAAGCACGTTTGGAATCAGATTTGGCCTATCGTTTCGGCTATTTGCTCGAATTCGTGGGTTTTGGTGGGGATGATATCGAAGCCATTCACGGCGCGGCCGGGGCACTTGCTCCGCTGGTCCCTTCCTTGGTCGACGCCGTTTACGACAAACTGCACGGCTACGATGCCACCTGGCGACACTTCGTACCCCGCCAGCACGGCTATGAAGGGGACGTTCCCACGTCGGTCGAAGACCTCTCGATGGATCACGAGCAGATCCAGTTTCGCAAGCAGCACCTTGCTCGTTATTTGGAATCGCTGGTTACCAAGCCGTACGATGAAAAGATGTTGATGTACCTGGACATGGTCGGCAAGATCCACACGCCGGCCGCCGGCAGCAAAGAACTGGATGTACCGCTGGTACAGATGAACGCGTTGATGGGTTTTGTTGCTGATGCATTGATCGCCACGATCACCGGGCTGGGGCTCGATCGAGAGACGGAAGTCAAAACCTTGCGTGCGTTCAACAAATTGCTTTGGCTGCAGAACGATCTGATCAACAAACATTACGTACCAGCGCGCGAAGCCGTGGCCTAGGAAGGGCCATCCCGCGCACCAGCAAGACAACCAGGCAATTGTCTTGGCCCCACATTAAAAGCGATTACCGACAAGACGACGGTAATCGCTTTTCTATTTCCCGGGTGCGTTCCATCCAAATCTTGGAGTGGCCCAGAGAGATTTTTCTCTGGGTGGCCAACGGCCACAAGCGGCTCGTGCATCATGCACAAACAGAATAGAACATTTCCCTCTTCAACAAGCTCCACTGATGAGCCGCTTGTCGGCAGTGCCGACCCAGAGATCCTCTCTGGGGCACCCTAAGTAGGCCCTAAGCGGGTTGCTTTTCCGTTTCCTGAAACAGATGCACATCGCGTTGCGGGAAAGGAATATGAAATCCTCGCTCGTCCATGCGAACCTTGATCTCTTCCACAAGATCGCATCGTGTTGCCCACCAGTCGGACGTCACCACCCAGCCGCGAACCTTAAAGATGATCGCGCTATCCCCCAGTTCGAACACACGCACTTCGATCGCCGGGTCCTTCAAGATGCGCTCGTCCGCTTCCAGAATCTCGATAAACAGCTGCTTCACGGCGCGAATGTCGTCGTTGTAGCCGCAACCGATTTCTAAATCGACCATGCGTGTCGCATGGCCGGTAAAGTTGGTGATGACGTCACTGGTGATTTCGCCATTGGGGATGATCACCCGCTTGTTGTCGATCGTGCGCATCACGGTGTGAAAGATGTGCACTTCCTGCACGATCCCGGTCGCTCCTCCCACTTCGACAAAGTCCCCCACGCCAAACGGCCGGAACAGAATCAGCATGATGCCTGAGGCAAAGTTCGACAGCGAATTTTGTAGCGCCAGACCAATGGCGAGCCCCGCGGCACCCACCACCGCCGCCAGGGACGTGGTATTGATCCCTAGTTGATTGAGCGCCGCGATCACCACCAGCCCGATCATCAGGGCGTATGCGATGTTCGACAGGAAGCCTGAGAGGGTGTCATCGATGCGGCTTCGCTTCAGACCTCGATTGAACAAGCTGCGAAAGACACGCGCGGCAACCCACCCCAGAAAGAGAACCACAATCGCCGCCACCACGTTGGTGATCCAGATCGGTCCCTGTTCAAATACAAAGTTCGAGGCTTCCGTGTAAAACTCGGAAAGGCGGGTAATCGCGTCCTGGGGTGCTTTCTCGTCGGGAGCAGCCTGGGCAAATAGCAGCATGGATCGTTCTCCGTTCAATCAAATAGGCATGGCGCATGGGCAATGCCTTCGATTATCTGCAAGGCGCGCGCCAAGCCAAGATCAATCCAAGAAACGAATCAGGCCGCTGCGTAGGAACACAGCGGCCTGAACGAAATTCTTTCACTTGGATGGATCTTGGTTACTTCGAGTTCTTCGTGACGCCATCCCAGTCATCGGTGCGGAACGGAGTGGCTGGCAGCCCTTGCGAGTTCTGCAGGTTCGCCACCGGGTTATCCCCCCAAGCGTAGCGAACGGCTACCGGCTGTTTCACTTGATCACTCGAAACGCGAACATGCGTGCCATCGACGATATCCGCTTTCGCGTTCACGAACTTCTTGTCTTCACCGGCGATCGTGAAGCCCTTCAGGGCACGCGTGTCGAAATAGTCGAGCTGGCTGCCGTAAGTATCAAACTCGAGCACGATCGCATTACCATCGACCTTCATCGACTTGTAGCGTGGGCTCTGGCTGATGATCTTGTAGCCATACTCGTTCGCCAATGCCAAGCGAGCCAAACGCTTGGCGACGTCTTGCTTGTTCTTGGGATGAATGTCTTCCGCTTCACCCAGGTCGATGATCACGGCCTGCCCGGTATGGGGCAGCTTATCGAGGGTCATCGTCTGTGCTTCGCGAAGTTCGGCCCAAGCGCTGTCGCCCGGCTGATCGCGTTCCTGCAGGAAGTCGGCCAGCTGAACCCAATAGAAGGGAAATTCATCCTGGCCCCACCTATCGCGCCAGTTCTGAATCATCAGCGGGAACAGGTCACGATACTGATACGCGCGACCGGCGTTCGATTCCCCCTGGTACCAGATGACGCCACGAATGCCATAACCGATGATCGGATTCAACACGCCGTTATAAAGGTTCGCGGGACGATGCTGATTGGTCAGCGGGTTACGTGGCGCACGAGGCTGACCGCCTGGCTGTGGCTTGCCTTCCTTCTTTGCCTGGGCCGCCTTTTCTTTCCAAGCTTCCAGGTTCTGCTTGTACTGCTGGACCGCTTGCTCGTGATTGTAAGTCGCTTCGGTCTTTTCCCAGCGGGCCAACAGTTCGTCGAACTTGCCGCTGCTCTTGAGTAGATCACGCTCGACCCAGGCTTCGGCGGAAGAACCACCCCAAGCATTGTCGATCAAACCGACCGGCACATTCAGAGTTTGCTGAAGCTGACGTCCAAAGAAGTAACCCACCGCCGAGAAGTTGCCGACCGTATCCGGCGTGCAGGCTTCCCATTTACCATTGAAGTTATCTTGCGGCTCTTGCGTGCCGACTTGAGGAACGCTGATGAAGCGAAGCTGTGGGTAGTTGGCCGTTAGCTTCTCGAGGTCGGCATCGTTCGACGAATTCACGTCCCACTGCATGTTCGATTGGCCGCTGCAGACCCAGACTTCCCCAACCAGAACATCAGTGATCACCTTTTCGGCGTCCCCGCTCCGGACAACCACTTCATGCGGACCACCAGCGGGCAGCGGCTTCAGTTCGGCCTTCCACTTACCATTGTCGTTGGCCGTGACGGTCGTCTTCTGATCACCCAGCGTGACGGTCACTTCCGCGCCTTTGTCGGTCGAGCCCCAAATAAAGATGGGCTTGTCGCGCTGCAGCACCATGTGATCGGTGAACAAGTTCGGCAAAGCCAGTTCCGCTTGTACGGAACTAACCACAAGCAGTGCGAATAACGTGGCAAGCGTGCCACTTTTCATCCAATGCGAAATCATGCAGATATCTCCAGGTAGGAAAAGGGAACAGTAGTTGCGGCAAGACCGATCACTATAGCACAGCCGGAATCGAGAAACAGCCAGTTGTCGGCAGCGGATCGGTCCCCTAGGCTGAGTTTCGCGACGACTCTTTTGCTCGAAGAACTCTCATCAGGCCAGTCATATGGACGATAAGGCGCAAGAACAAGAATATTACCTCATGTGGAAGACCCGCGGCCCCATTCGCCGCTTGATCTATCCGCTGGAAGGGCTCATCTCGGATGCTGCCTGGGGGGGCGTGCTGCTGATGATCTGCACCGCGATTGCGTTGTACCTGGCCAACAGCGAGTGGGCTCACGATTACCATGAATTCCTTAACGCGCCGGTCGATGTCGGCCTGGGAAACTCGCATCTGGTTCTCGACGTACATCATTTCATCAACGATGCGCTGATGGCGATCTTCTTCTTCGTGGTCGGCTTGGAGATCAAGCGGGAAGTTCTTGTTGGCGAGCTTTCCAAAGTTCGAGAAGCCACGTTGCCGGCCGTCGCCGCGCTCGGGGGCATGATCGCGCCGGCTCTTCTCTTCTTGGCTCTGAACTTCAACGCTGAAGGAAGGCATGGCTGGGGCATCCCAATGGCAACCGACATTGCGTTCAGCCTCGGTATCCTTTCGCTGCTGGGCAGAAGGGTTCCTCTTTCGGCGAAAGTGTTTCTCACCGCGTTTGCGATCGTCGATGACATCGGCGCGTCGCTGGTGATCGCCTTTTTCTATACCGAATCCATCTCGTGGACGATGCTGGGGTTGGCAGGCATCTTCTTCGGACTGTTGGCCTTCTGCAATTTCACCGGCATACGCCGCTCGGCACCTTACATCATTCTTTCCATTTTGCTTTGGTTCTGTTTCCTCAAGTCAGGCGTTCACCCGACGATCGCGGGCGTCCTGGCTGCTTTGACCATTCCGGCACGGCCGCGACTTCAGTCGGACGAGTTTCTCATCTCGACACGCATGCTCTTGAATCGCATTGAAGAGAAACGCGAGGAAGAAGAAGACGTTCTAAAGAATAAAGAAAAGCATTCACTGATTTCTGACGTCGAACTCGCCAGTCGATTGACGCAAACGCCGATCAAACGATTTGAAAACGCGTTGCACCACTGGCTCACCTTCTTCATCATGCCGGTCTTCGCGCTCGCCAACGCAGGCATTGCGTTGGATGGGGACATCGTCAGTAAACTAACGCACAACGTCACCATCGGCGTGATGCTGGGGCTGCTGTTGGGCAAACAAATCGGGGTGACTCTGTTCTGCTGGATCGCCGTGAAATTGGGCTGGGCCCAACTGCCACGCAACGTTTCGTGGGGAATGCTGTACGGCTTGTCCTGGCTGGGTGGGATCGGCTTCACGATGTCGTTGTTCATCACCAACCTCGCTTTCGGACGAGAGTCCATTCATCGCGATGACGCCAAACTAGGGATCCTGGTTGCTTCGGCCATCGCAGGCATCGGCGGCTGCATTGTGGTCTCCCTTTTCCTGCCTGAGAAAGCCGAGGAGACAAATGCTGACGTGGAAACCGATTCCGAGCTGTGAGATCGGCCCATAACCCCGAAAACCAAGGGATGGACACCGCACAGAAACTCAACTATTCTGAATTCGGTTAGCACCCTCATCCCAAGCACATCCCCAACAAGATCAGTAAGGAAATTTCCCCCATGAACCGACTTTGGATCACCCTCCCCTGCTTGACCCTGATGCTTCTGGCCGCCGGGACCGCGGTTGCCGAGAACGATGAGAAATTCGTTCCGCTGTTCAACGGCGAAAACCTGGATGGCTGGGTTCAAAATGGCGGCGAGGCCAAGTACACCGTGGAAGACGGTGTGATCATTGGTACTTCGGTCCCTAAGACCCCCAACAGTTTCCTGTGCACGAAAAAGATGTACGGCGACTTTATTCTGGAAGTGGAATACATGGTCGACCCGCTGCTCAACTCCGGCATCCAGATTCGGAGCAACGTTTACGACGAACCAAAGACCTATAAGACCGACGCAGGCAAAGAAGTGAAGGTCGCTGCCGGTCGCGTGCATGGTTACCAGGTCGAAATCGATCCTTCCGATCGCGCTTGGAGCGGTGGCATCTACGATGAAGGACGTCGTGGTTGGTTGTTCAACCTGAAAGACAAGCCCGAAGCCCAAAAGGCCTTCAAGCAAAACGAATGGAATAAGTACCGCATCGAATGCCGCGGCGACTCGATCAAGACTTGGATCAACGGCGTGCCTGCCGCCGACCTGACCGACGACATGACCTCGGAAGGTTTCATTGCCCTGCAAGTGCATGGCGTGGGTGGCGACGAAAAGAAAGTCGGCAAGCAGATCAAGTGGCGCAATGTGAAGATCCTCGAACTGGAAGACTAGTTTCGATTGCCTCTCAGACGCAACGACCCACCAGGCCAGGTCGCGAAGTGAATTCGCGGCCTGGCTTTTTTTGTGGGTCAGCATTCAATTGGACAAACGAAAAACGTTAAGATGCCCAAATCATGATCCCCATCGGCGCCCTTTGACGCGTAAGTCATTAAGCGACGATGGACCAGTTCCCCCGCGAAGAAGAAACATCGCCGTATGTTCCTGACCGAACCGAATCAAACTCCCTACGATCTCCACTTCTCGTTGTTCAACGTCCCCATCCGCGTCCATCCGTTGTTTTGGTTGGTCTCGCTGCTGATGGGATTCAACGGAGGAGATCCCAAGACAGTCCTTTTATGGGTCGCGGCGGTCTTCGTTTCCATCCTGGTGCACGAGATGGGACACGCATTGGTCATTCAATGGTACGGCTGGTCCCCCAGTGTCGTGCTTTACTCTTTTGGTGGATTGGCCATCCATAACCCGCATGTTCAATCAAACTTCGGTCCTGGGCGGGGGAGGCGAAACCAGTGGACGCAAATCATCATCAGCCTGGCCGGCCCCGGGGCAGGCTTCCTGCTGGCAGGACTGATCGTGGCGGTGACGTGGGGCACGGGAATTGCTCATTTTGAGGTATTCACCTTTGGCGAGACCTTAATTCCCAACGGATACATGTTGATCCCCGGCGAACGATTGGCCCAATATCCCTACGTGACGACTCTTTTAATGCAGATGCTGTACATCAACATCTTCTGGGGCCTGGTCAACCTGCTGCCAATATGGCCGCTGGATGGAGGCAAGATTTCTCGCGAACTGTTTCAAATGGCGGACGGCGGGATGGCCATTCGCAACTCGCTGATCCTTTCCCTGATTTGCGCCATTGGAATGGCGCTGTGGGGTTTTCAAAGTGGTAGCCGCTTCATTCCGATCTTCTTTGCGTTCATGGCCATTCAAAACTATCAGGACATGAGCGGACCCAATCGAACCGGAGGCAACCCTTGGTAAGCGAAGCCAGCGAACAACGCGAACGACATCGTTTGATTGTGCTCGGCGCAAGCAACGTGGCGAAGAGCTTGGAAGTACTGCTCAACGTTGCTCCGCAAATGATTGCCAAGCCGCTGGAAGTCTACGCCGCGATCGGTCGTGGACGCTCTTACGGCACCCAATCCAAATTTCTTTTTCGAAGACTTCCAGGAATTTTAGAAAGTGAACTTTGGCCTACTTTGGAAAGCGGGGCAAACTTCGCCAAGACAAGTTGCGTCATCACCGACATCGGCAACGACCTTCTCTACAGTCGCACCGTCGATCAAATTATCGATTGGTTAGAGCAGTGCATCATTCGATTGCGACTTACCGCAGGGCCGATTGCGATCACCGGAATTCCATTGGCTGGCGTTCGAAATTTAGCCCCCTATAAATTCCGCGCACTACGCACGTTGATGTTCCCCGGTTCGACGTTAGAGCTAAGCACGGTGCAGCAGCGTGCCGAAGACTTAGACCTGCGTCTGCAAGCGTTCGGCAAAGAGGACGACATCACGTTTATCCCGCAAAAACCCGAGTGGTATGGCTTTGACCCGATTCATTGGAAGTCGCGCAAACGGCCTGAAGTTTGGCACACTATTCTTACCGCATTGGGGCATTCCTCGTTCGATTACACGCGCGTGCGATCGAACTTCTTTCACGAGATGAAGCATTGGATGACGCGCCCTCACAAGCGCACTCTCTTTGGACGCGAGCAATCGAAAACGCAGCCGGTGATTCAGCGCGGCGAACACTTGACCGTCGCGCTTTACTAAGCGCGCTGCGCGACGCGCTATCGCGTTGTTGTTACCAACGATCACTCTTAGCGCGCGTTGTTCTTCTTGACGCGATCGCCATTTTTTCTCAAAGAACTTTCAAGATGCATGCTTTGAGATGTGGAAAACGTGTTGCAAAAAAAACGAATATACGTACAACTTACCTCAGCTTCTTTTGTGAATGGCCTTATTAAAGGCACCGGGCTGCATCGGAAGCTGCACTGCCCACAGGGCGCCCGGCTAGATTTTTAAGTTTGTTGCATCGTCGCGAAGTGATGAACAAGTTCGATCGGTTCGACTTCTGTTTCATGACCAAGCGCACCGCAACGTGATCTTACGGAGGACGTTTAAGTGGCCACAAAGAAGAAAACTGTGAAGAAGGCGGCACCGAAGAAGAAAGCAGCACCTAAGAAGGCTGCCAAGAAGACCGTCAAGAAGAAGACCGTCAAGAAGGCTGCTCCTAAGAAGGCTGCCAAGAAGACCGTCAAGAAGGCTGCTCCTAAGAAGGCCGCCAAGAAGACCGTCAAGAAGAAGACCGTGAAGAAGGCTGCCCCCAAGAAGGCCGCTAAGAAGACCGTCAAGAAGAAGACTGCCAAGAAGAAGTAGTCGCAAGACTCGCTTCAAAGAAAAGTAGGACCACGGTCGTCCAACTTTTCCCTCAGCAAGATCACAACGAGACAGAGCCGTTTTCTAATTTAGAAGACGGCTCTAATATTTTCTTGCGATCACTCTCTAGTGCCCTCGCCCCTTGGGGGAAAGAGTTAGGGTGAGGAGCGAAGCGGGTACCGGCTTTCCAACCCTCACACCAGCCCTCTTCCTTGGAAAGGGAGAGGGGACTAAAACCCTTGTCTACAATACAGTTAGCGAAGGGATCGGCGGCTTTTCGGCGGCCGAATCGGCCAACTGCTTGACCAGGTTATAGGCCAGCTGCTCGAACCTCGGGGCGGTGACTTCATTCTGCAGGACGTCACTCGTCTTTCCGGCGTCCCCCTGCTGGCGAATCGACATCGTAATCGGCACGTCGCCCAGGAATGGGACGTCCAGTTCCTGCGCTTTCCGCTGGGCACCACCACGTCCGAAGATGTCCCACTGCTTGCCGGTGTCGGGGCAGACGAAGCCGCTCATGTTCTCGACCATCCCCAGCACCGGGATCTTCACCTTCCGGAACATGGCCACCGCTTTGATCGCATCCAACAAGGCAACCTCTTGCGGCGTGCAAACCACCACGCTGCCGGTCAGCGGCAACAACTGGCTGAGCGTTAAAGCAATGTCACCGGTGCCTGGTGGCATATCGATGATCAAGTAATCGAGCGGTCCCCAATCGGTATCGCGTAGAAACTGCGTGACCGCGCCGTGCAGCATTGGACCGCGCCAGATCACCGCTTCTCCCGGCTCCACGATCAAGCCCATCGAGATGACCTTCATCCCGTCGACTTCTTTTGGTTGGATTCGTTTCTCGATTACCTCCGGACGACCACCAACGCCCAACAGATGCGGAATGCTAGGTCCGTAGATGTCGGCATCCATCAAGCCAACCTTCGCGCCCGACTTCTTCAAAGCGTACGCCAGGCACGATGCAACGGTGCTTTTGCCAACGCCCCCTTTGCCGGAACCGACCGCAATCACGCTGCGTGCCGTTAAACCAATCTGACCGATCGGTTCGATCTTGCGCTGATGCTCCCGCAATTGAACGTTCACTTCCTTCAGCTCAGGCACCTCTTTCAGCACGTGTTGTTTGACCCGCTCTTTCGTTTCTTCCCACAGCGGAGCACTATGCGTGGTCAACTCTAGAATGAACGATGCCGTCGTGCCGTTGACGTCGACTTCTTTGACCTGGTCGGTGGTGGTGATCGAACGACCGCAATAAGGGTCTTTGATACCTTCAAGGGCTTTGATGACTTGTTGGACATCAGCCATGGAGAACTCTCCTTCGAGCGGAAGCAATGGCAAAACCTATAGGCCGTGCCGGAAGCGCATTGGGTTGGATTGTTTGTTGTTGGGGTTACCAGGGAAGCCAGTCGAGTGGATCGTTTTGTTCGGCCGGTGTGTCTTTAGGCTCAGGCAGCCGCGAAAGGAAACGTTCGATCGTGCGGCGGATTACCGGCAGCGATCTCGGCCCGATGAACACCAGTCCGCTGCCCATCTCCCAGCATGCGGGATGCCATGCTTCCATTCGCTCGTCTAAAAGCAGAAACACATGACACGCCGGCCAACGCTGGCGAACCTCAGCCACCTGCCGCAATCGAGCCGCGACCTGGGCCGCCGTCATCGAACTTCGCAGGGCAACCATCAACAACCGCTGACTCTCTTCCGAAAGCAATTTCATCACCTCGGACGCCACACGGACCTCGACCAAACCAGCCGTTGAGGTTGGCGCGAGCCCCCGTAAACGGGGAGCCCAGCAAGGTTGAGGTTCATACAGTACACACCGGCCGGCTAAATCCATGACAACCCTTATTCATCGTAAGAAGGGAGGCCACCAGTGACAACCACGCGACGCGTCATCGTACCACTCATTCGAGCCCCCACTGTTCGATCCGGCGATGCAGCCGAGCCCGCGATATGCTGAGCATGTTGGCGGCCTGAGTCTTGTTTCCCTTGGCCGCTTTGAGCGTTCGCACTAGAATCTCGCGCTCGTATGCTTCCAGGGCAGCGTCCAGATCGATCGACTCCGGCTCCTTCGCTTCGATCTTCTTGTGGGGTGCCCGCGAGACAACTGACGGGAAGTCGGTCACATCCAGCGTAAACCCGCTGGCCGTTTGATGGGCCGCCGTCAGCATCTCGTTCAGCTGATCGATATTCCCAGGCCACTCTTGTTGCTGCAAACGATCAATCGCCTCGGCCGAGATCGATTGCAGCTGTCGATCGGATGGAATGTTCAGTTCTTCCACCACAGCCTGGGCGATGTAGGGAATGTCTTCCGGTCGATCGCACAGCGGCGGCAGTTCAATCTCTAAGGTTGAAATCCGAAACGCGAGGTCTTCGCGAAATTGCCCACGTCGCGCAAGCTCGAGCAATGACTCTTCGGACGTTGATAGGATCCGTAGGTCGACCCCAATTAAATCCAACAGGTGCAACAGTTCCGTTTGCGCGCCCAGGTCCAGTTTATCGGCGTTCAACAGCACCAGCGACGCGTGACCGGCGTCTTCGTCATCTTGGCAGCGGTTGGCAAACGCGCGAATCGTGGTCTGCATGATCTCGGCGTCCATCAGTTGCCCTTCAATGGTAATCACCGGGCCTGCGTGACCAGGGTTGGAAGCATAACAAATGGTGCGAGCGACCTGCTCGCGTCCGGTTCCTTGCTCGCCGATCACCAACACCGGCACGCGCGACTGCGAAGCCAGGTCGACCAGCCGCCGCACGCGAATCATCGCCGTGCTGATTCCCACCAGGTGACTGACGGAATAACGACCGCGATACTCATGGCGCAGTGCCTGCAGCGTGGCGTGAATCTCTTCCTGCGGCTGCAGCGGCCCCCAGTGCGGAAACTTATCAGGCGGGGCGAGCATCACCACCACGTTGCGAACCAACGCTATCGATTCCGTGTCCGGCGCGTCGGTGATCGGTGTGAAGACACCCCGCCAACTCGTTTCGGCGGCATCCACGCCGGAAGCCAGCGTGATGTCGCGGGTAGCCACTTCCCCCAACCACACGTTGGAAGCGGGACATAGGTCGGAGACTTGCTGCAGGGCCTTGGGCAATTGCCCCAAACCATGGTACCGGGCCGTTTGTTCTAACAGTTCGTCGCGCGAGATCCCCAGCGTCTTCTCGGCGGCGGCGTTCAAGTAACGAACCGTATTCCCTTCCCCAAACAAAACGACCGGCCAAGCCGAAAGGTCGAACGCCTGGATCAGAAACGTCGTCGGTTTACGAGGAGTCGATGGCACCAGTTACCGTCCACGGGGCTTTAGGCAACGAAACAAACCAGATTTCGCCAAACTTCGTATTATAAACCACCTCAACAAACCGCGTGGGATGCTTGTGAGAAAACCCGCTAACGCGAACAATGGGTAGTTTTCAGTGTGAAGTGTTCAGTTTTCAGTGCAGAAACGTTACCCTTCTCTCTTTGCTGAAAACGGAACACTGAAAACTTCCAACTTAAATCCGAAGGATTCCACAATGGATGTCGTGGAGCTGACGCAGCGACTCGTTCAGATTCCCAGCGTCAACCCGATGGGGCACAAAGTCGATCAGCCTGAGATCCAATTCGAGCATCGCCTGGGCGATCTACTGGAGCAAATCTTCGAGGAGATCGGCGTCGAGTACGAACGGATCGAAGTCGCTCCGCAGCGAGACAACGTCATCGCCTGCCTGCCGGGCACATCCGACAAGATCATCGTACTGGAAGCCCACCAAGATACTGTCCCGGTTGAAGGGATGACGGTCGATCCATTCGGCGGCACCCGCATCGAAAACCGCATCTACGGTCGCGGTTCGTGCGATGTGAAGGGAGGCATGGCGATGTGCCTGGCCGTTCTGTCGCGGCTGAAGGAGAACCCAGGCGAGAACCTGCCCACCGTGCTGGTCGCTTGTACCGTCAACGAAGAGTGCGGCTTCACCGGTGCCCGGCACCTGGCCAGCACCTGGAAAGATGGCAAATCGAATTTGATTTCGCGCAAGCCGGATGCTGTCTTCGTCGCAGAACCAACGTCGATGAACGTCGTCGTATCGCACAAAGGGGTCATTCGCTGGCGATGCCACGCCCTGGGCCAGGCCGCCCATAGCAGCAAACCTTCGGTCGGCGACAACGCCATCTACCGCATGGCCAACGTCCTGAACATCATTCGCGAGTACGAACAAACCGTTCTGGCGAATGCTCCCGAGCAAGGTCCGCTGGGCCCACCGACGATCAGCGTCGGCACGATTACCGGGGGCGTGAGCGTGAACACAGTGCCGGATTGCTGCACGATCGAGATCGATCGCCGCGTTCTGCCGGGCGAATCGCAAGAGGAAGTCCGCCAGGAGGTGATCGACTTCATCGCCGCCAAGATCGACGACCCCGAGAAAGTCCAGCACGATCCGCCGTACATGAGTTCGCCAGGCTTGCCGCTGGCCGAATCGAACCAGGCGCTGGCCAGCCACATTGCCGACGTCGCGAAAGAGTTCGGCGTCACCAGCGAGTTCATGCAGGTAGCCTACGGAACCGACTCGCCGGCCTTCTTCGCGATAGGCGTCCCCTCGGTCGTCTTCGGCCCCGGCTCCCTCGCCCAGGCCCACACCAAAGACGAGTTCATCGAGATCGAGCAGTTACACCAAGCCACCGACATCCTGGAAGCCGTCTGCCGCAAGTTCGGCTGATGCAACACGGCGCAAACCTTTCAAAAAAAATTCCCAAGCGCACTATCTCACTGAAGCGCTGCGCCTCTAAATTACACGCATCAGACCTCGAAGCCATCTCGCTTGGGGACAACAGAAGTATTGGCACGCAATGGATGCGTGTTTCCATTGCCTACCAAATCTAACCCAAACCCTCTTAGCCCCGTTGGGGCTGAGGAAAATTTACTCACAGACGTAACGAGCAAAACCATGTCATCCAACCATCGCCCTGAACAAAACGGAGCGCTCTCACGCGAACGCAAACCGCAGGTCGTGGTGCGCGCTGGCAAGACTTACGTTTGCTCGTCGTGCGGGACGTTGGTCGAAATCCCGGCCGACGTCGTCGGGCAATTGGTCATCGCGGTCGATCCTTCGCAGTCGGATGAAACGGTCGAGCCATCGCCTGTCAGCGAGAAGCCTTCCCGGACAACGCCCATTGCAAAGGCACCGCCAAGGCCGAAGCGTCCGCAACCACCCAAGCGCGTTTCTTTCACCGGCGAGACCATCGACGGACTCCGCGTGCCGTCTGCCAAGCAGTTGGATCGCGCATTCAGCTGGGTCACGTTTCATTTGAAGGTGCTCGACCGGCAAGGGAGCGAGATCAAACGGCTGAAGAACCTGCTTTCGAAAGAGCGGGTGCCATGCCCACGTCCGCGTGGGCATGCGATGAAAGCGCCTGCCGTAGAATCGATTGGGGGTCACGATCCGCATAGCGAACGGCATGCCCACGAAGACGTGGGCATGGTACCCGAACGAAGACCAAACTGCGCGAGCCAGACGTCAGAACGCGGCCCACCAAAAAATCCTGTCCCCTCTCCCTCGCAGGGAGAGGGCTAGGGTGAGCGACTGTGTTTAATTTCAAGCCGTTTGGGGCGTGGTCTGCCATGTTTTTTGTTCTCGAAGCATGGCGTTGAGGATGCACAGTAGCTTTCTCATGCACGCCACGATGGCAACTTTCGCACGCTTTCCGGCGTCTCGCAGTCGACGGTAATACGGTTTAATCTTGGGATTGTGGCGGATCGCTGAGAGCGTCGCCATGTAGAGCGCGGAGCGAACGGTCGTACGCCCTCCCCACGTGGTGCGCACTCCGCGGAACTTGCCGCTGTCGCGATTGATCGGGGCCACGCCTGCCAACGCCGCGATTTGATGCCGCGAGCAGCTGCCAAGTTCGGGAAGTTCCGCCAAGAGAGACAGTGAAGTATGGGGACCGATGCCAGGAACACTTTTGAGCAGATCGTCTTTGGTTCGCCAAACAGGCGTCTGCTGAATGGTTTGCTGGAGGTCGCCATCTAGTTGATCGAGCTGACTTTGGAGCGTTCGAATCACGGCCTTAATGCTGCGCTGGACAAGCTTGTCATCCGACTGTTGGAGGCGGTTCTTCTCCGCCGTCAGCATGCCAATCAATTGTCGTCGACGAGCGATTTGCTGCTGCAAACGCAGCTGTTCTTTACTGGGAATCGGCCGAAACGTGAGGCGAACGGCTTGGCCAAACTCGGCCAGGATGCACGCGTCAATCTCGTCGGTCTTGGCCAACTTGCCGGTCGCGCGAGCGTAGTTTCGTACTTGCCGTGGATTGACGACTGCCACCGGAAGTAATGCGGCGCCCAGTTCACCAACGATGGCTTTCTCGTATCCACCAGTGCCTTCCAGAACGACTCCGTCAATCGAGAGCGACTTCAGCTCTTGAACAATTTGTTGATGGCCTTCCGGCGTGTTGGGCCATTGCCGTACGGCGTCACCGATCGCAACATCAAGTTTGTCTTTCGAGACATCAATTCCAATAAACATCAAATTCGAGCTTCTCCCTTCCTTGCTAATGCGGGCTTGCCAGGCAGCGGCCCCAGCGACTGTTCGGGCTAAATCTCAAAAAAGCGGACCGGTATCTAGCTCACCCACGGCCTCTGACGACCCGAGGGTTATCGATCTCGCGATCCGCAAAGCTATCCCACTCCGTTCGCTACGCTCACTACGTGGGATAGCTTGATTCCAATGTAAATCTAAACAGATTTCAACATACAAGGGTTTCTTGTGCGAACCTTCACCCAACATCGCCGAGTAGAGTACCGCATCGATGGGAACTCAGTTCGCGCATGCGCTGCTAGTCTGCGATTAACCCCCTCACCCTAACCCTCTCCCCCGCAGACGGTGGAGAGGGGACAAGGTTGTGCTGCGCGCATGCAAAAAGACGAGAGCCTGTGCGGGCAAGCTCTCGCCTTTTCGTATGTTCCACTTAAAATTGCTCAGCTCAGGAGAAACGCAACGTTCCCTCCGACTGAAAGCTGAACACGGAAAACTTCCAACTGGTCTTTAAAACACGTCCAGCAGGAAGTGGTGGCCGGAGTGATACAGACGGCCGTTGGGATACGGGTTCTGCCACTGTTCGTTGTAAACCGGAATCCGCATTTCGGTCGGATAGCGGTAGTACAGGCTCTCGCGGCTGCGATAGTACTCAGCGCCCTGGAAGTTCTGGGGATAGTAGACGTAGGGATAGTGATAGAAACGTTCCCAGTCGTAGCTACCGTACGTTCCGCCCCAAACGCGGCTGAATGCTTGGTCGCCAGCTTCGGCGCTGGAGAAAGTAACCGACATCGAAGCGGCAATGATCAGACCAAATACGATGCGTCGAAACATCGATGATCCCCCTAATACGCAGTTGTGGTTCACTGGAAGACGTGGCCAATCACCCACGCTCCCCACGGACACGGAGACATGCCGCACCTTAAGCATCGGCGAGTCGGGAAGCAGGAATTAAGCGAAAATCCCGCAGAACCGGTACCACAGTCAAATTAGGGAGAACGCTGCGCTGCTAGCTCGTGGCAAACAGCGCGTTGCAGAATGCTTCGGGATCGAACCGCGTCAGGTCTTCCGGCTTTTCACCCACGCCAATAAACTTGACCGGGAGCTGGAATTCCTTGCGGATCGGCACCACGACACCACCCTTGGCGGTTCCGTCGAGCTTGGTCAGCACGATGCCGGTGCACTGGGCTGCTTCCGAGAAGCCCTTGGCCTGGCTGATCCCGTTTTGACCGGCGGTGGCATCCAGGACGAGCAGCACCTCGTGCGGAGCTGCTTCGATCTTCTTGCTGATGACGCGGCGCATTTTGTCCAACTGCGTCATCAGGTTCTTCTGCGTTTGCAAACGGCCGGCCGTATCGATGATCACCACATCGGCGTTTTGATTGATTCCTTCGTCGACCGCACGAAACGCGACGCTGGCCGGGTCGCTGCCTGCCTCGCCGCGGACGATCGTCGCGCCGAGCCGTTCGGCCCAGATCGAAAGCTGCTCGGAGGCCGCGGCACGGAACGTATCGCCAGCCCCCAGAACCACGGAGTTTCCTTGATCGATGAACCAGCGCGTTAACTTGGCGATGGAGGTGGTCTTACCGGCACCATTGACGCCAACCACCAGAATCACCGTCGGACCTTCGGCGGCCATGCGGATCGGCTCTTTGTCCTGCTGCATCAGGCCGGAGAGTTCGTCCTGGATGTTCTTCAGGATGTCCTCGGTATGGACGACGCGGCCGCGGAAGTCATGGGCAATGCGATCTTTGATCTGGTTGGCGGGGCCGGCCCCCATATCGGTACGAATCAGAATCGCGAAGATCTCGTCAAGCAGTTCTTCGTCAACCAGGCGTCCTTCCGCTTTGAAGAGGTCGCGGATGTCGGTGTTGAGCAGGCGGCGCGTCTTCTCGAGACCTTGCCCCAGACGGCCAAAGAAGCCTGCTTCCTTTTCGGGAGTACCTTCTGGTGAGGTCGTCTCCGCGTCGTCTTTCTTCTTACCGAATCCGAAAATGCCCATCGCTACGAATCAATCCTCTACCCCTGGGTGGGATGAATGGTTCCATTGGTCCACCGCCAATGTAGCGGAAACCCCGCTGATTGTCTGCCACGGCAGGTTAAGCTGGGTCGCTACCTTCGGCCTGGATGCTTTTGAGAATGCGGTCCAAGAGGCCGTTGACGAACTGCGGACTGTGCTTGCCGCCGAAGCGTTTGGCCAGTTCGACCGCTTCGTTAATCGCCACGCGGGCCGGCGTGTCCGAGTAGATGATCTCGAACGCACCCAGCCGCAACAGGTTACGATCGGTCGCCGCCATGCGGCGGAGGCTCCAGTTGTCGGCGAAGCGTTCCAACTGCATGTCGATCTTCTTGCGATGTTCGCGAGTCCCGATCAGCAGGTATCGACCGAACTCAATCAGGTTCTCGTCATGCTTCAAACGCGCACGCAGGAACTCGTCGGCCAGACGCGGGTCCGCATCGGGGTTGAGATCCTCTTGATAGAGGATTTGCAGAACAACTTCACGCGCTCGACTACGTCTTGCCATGGGAATCTAGAGAATGCCTGGTCTCGAATACGTCTTGCCGGTACACAGGATGCGACTTGGGGAATTCACCGGCCAGATTGGATGAATTATAGCGAGCGTGGCCAGTTCAGGGTTTCGACTCAGGCAGATTTCGCAGAAGTCCCATCATTTCCAGGGCTGCTTCGGCTGCCTCGACACCCTTATTGCCGACGGCTCCCCCAGATCGGCTGATCGCTTGTTCGACTGTGTTACAGGTCAACACGCCAAAGGAAACAGGAATTTGACACTCAAGCGCCAAGTTACCCAGCGTCTGGCTGACCTGGGTGTTGATGTGCACGTCGTGCGTCGTTTCCCCCCGGATGACACATCCAAGGCAAATGACGGCCGTGTACTTACCACTGCGAGCCATCACCGCGGCAGCCAGCGGAATTTCCCAGGCCCCAGGCACCTTGGCCACGTCGATGTCGGCCTCGGAAATGCCACGGCTTTCCAACGTTTGCAGCGAACCGGTCAACAGCTTGTTGGTGATCGAGTTGTTGTAGGTCGAAACGACAATCGCCACGCGATCGCTGGTCGGACGGTAATCGGTTCCGGAGTAAATGTTCGGCACGATGTTCTCAGTTCGGGAATTGCATGGAGGTGAAAGAGACCAAACTCGGGTCCCCTCGCCCCCTTGGGGAGAGGGTTAGGGTGAGGGGCGATGGCTGGTACTCGCTTCCCAACCCTCACCCTAGCCCTCTCCCTTGGAAAGGGAGAGGGAACAGGATTTGTTGGAATGCGGTCAGTAATGAGCGTGCACTACTGCACATTCATGCTCATGAGAAATTCAGCGTTGGTTTTGTTCTTGCTCATGTGACCAAGCAGGAACTCCATGGCGTCGGGCGGGTTCATTTCGTTGAGCACGCGACGCAGGATGCAGACGCGGCGGTATTCTTCCGGATCCATCAGCATCTCTTCGCGGCGGGTACCGCTGGCGTTGATGTCGATGGCTGGGTAGATACGACGATCGACCATGCGGCGATCGAGCACGATTTCCTGGTTACCGGTTCCTTTGAATTCCTCGAAGATCACGTCGTCCATGCGGCTGCCGGTGTCGACCAGGGCCGTCGCGATGATCGTCAGCGAGCCCCCCTCTTCGACCTTACGGGCCGAACCGAGGAAGCGTTTGGGACGCTGCAAGGCGTTAGCATCCAGACCACCGGAAAGGAGCTTGCCCGAAGGAGGGCATTCGCTATTCCAGGCCCTTGCCAGACGCGTGATCGAGTCGAGGAAGATAACCACGTCGGTCCCGAATTCGACCATTCGCTTGGCCTTTTCGATGACCATTTCGGCCACTTGAACGTGACGCGACGGCGGCTCGTCGAAGGTCGAGCTGATCACTTCGCAGTTGGGTCCTTTGACCTGCCGCTCCATGTCGGTGACTTCTTCGGGACGTTCGTCGATCAGCAGCATAATGCAGTAGGCCTCGGGGTAGTTCGTCAGAACCGCCTTGGCCATGTTTTGCATCATGATCGTCTTACCGGCCCGCGGGGGGCTGACGATCAGACCACGCTGACCGAAACCGATCGGCACGATCAAGTCGATGATGCGGCCGCTGAACTCTTCCGGCGTCGTTTCCATCCGGATCCGATCGTCCGGGTGCAGCGGCGTGAGGTCGTCGAAGAAGACCTTCTGGGCGGCGACGTTCGGGTCTTGATAGTTGACCGCTTCGACGCGCAAGAGCGCGAAGTAGCGTTCGTTTTCCTTGGGTGGACGGATCTGCCCGGTGACGATGTTGCCCGTCTTCAAACCAAATCGGCGGATCTGGCTGGGGGAGACGTAGATATCGTCCGGGCACGACAGGTAGTGATAGTCGGGGCTACGCAAGAATCCGAAGCCGTCAGGCAGGATTTCGAGCGTCCCTTCGCCGTACATCAGGCCCGACATCTTCACGCGTTCCTTCAGGATGCGGAAGATCAGGTCTTGGCGGCGCGAGCCGGAAACGTCTTCGAGGTTCTCCTTGCGGGCCTCTTCGATCAGTTCCTGCATCGACATTTTCTGCAGCTCGGCGATATGCACTTCGCTGTGCTTGAGCTGCTCGAACTGCTCGTCGTCTTCCCCTTGATCACCACGATGTTTGCCGCGAGCGATCTGCTCGGCCAGCGACATCGGCTCGGGGCCATCGTCGTAGCTGTTGTTGTTGCGTCGGTTCGAACCGCGTGACGAACGATGCCCGTCCGATGCGTGGTTCGAGGAAGAGTCAGAGGGTTGGGGCGAGTTGGGCATGGAATGATTGGCTTGATCCGAGGCAGCCTCACTGGTTTCCGGCATGATGCCGGCACCAAATGCGTTGGCGTCCTGCGAGACCCGGGACGTTAACTTGTTATTCGAATTCGAATTATTGTTGTTGGTATTTCGGTTTGTTGTCGTGTTTCTGTGTGCCATAGGAGAATGTTCTCCAAGAGGAGTTTCCTGGCCAGAGTTGTCTAAAGGAATGTCCCTTAACCAACCGTTCAGACCGGCTATCTATCGAAGCGGTTCTTTAAAATCGGCATGCAGGGCGTCTTCGGTGGACGCAGGCTGTTCCAGGATGAGGAGGAGACTCTTTCGTTGTAGCAAAACGCTCGCAAGTTCGCGAGGCGATATTCGCCGGAATCGTAGTCTTCGTAAATGGTTGTAAATTAAAGGGGTAACGATAATTCAGGCTGCTATCGCCGCAGGCAATTTCTTGACCCCCACCTTTGCAGTAAGGTGGGTTTCATCGCCACTAAATTCTCCCACGCCTATTCCGAGCGGATTGCGACGAAAAGGAAAATCTTTGGGGAAGTTAACGCGGATTCCCGCGAGGCCCTGGCGGGGGAGCAATGTACCGATCCCAAAAGGATCGGATCGCTGCTTGAAGCTGGGATAAGTCGTCGTCGTTGGGGATCTCGATATCAGCGAGCTTTCGTTTGACTTCTAATTTTTCCTGCGCGGCCTCACGAATGTCAAACTCATTTTTTGTCCAGTTTCGCGCAAGAGCCCTTTCCAGGCGTTTTTCGCGCGAGGCATCCACATAAAGAACATAGTCACAATGGCGTATCCAGCCGACCTTGATCATCACCGGAGCATCGACCACAAATGCCGGTGCCCCAGCGACTTCCGCTGCGTGGAGGGCCGCTTCCAGTTGCTGGCCGATCCGCGGATGCGAGATCTTCTCGAGGTCGGCCAGGGCCTGGCGATGCTGGTCGGAGTCGCCAAAAACCAGCTCGGCGATTTTTGGCCTTAAAACGTTCCCTTGATCGTCGAATACGGCCGAAGAAAACCTCGCTCGGATCTCCTCCTTCACCTCCGGCATCTCCAGAACGCGATGCCCGGCCTTATCGGCATCGAACACAACGGCTCCCAGCGTGCGCAAAGCCTCGGTCGCGGCGCTCTTGCCGGATGCGATACCACCCAGGATTCCGATCGTTTTCATAGTGCGACTTGCCAACAAGCTACCGATACAGGCATGCCAGGTATCGTTAACGTTCGCCTAGTTTTTTTCGTTTGCCGAGTCCGGCGATTGGTGGACACTTACCCAAGTTCAACGGGTTCGCATTCGGCCCAGTTCTGCCCTGACTCGACATCCACCACCAGCGGTACGTCCAGCTGGATGGCTTGGGTCATTTCCGGCAGCATCAACCGCACCAAAGATGGCACTTCTTCCGGGGGTGCTTCAAAAACCAATTCGTCGTGAATCTGCAGCAGCAGTTTCGACCGCAGGTCCGATGCGGCGAGCGCCTTGTGAACGCGAATCATGGCCAGCTTGATGATATCGGCCGCCGAACCTTGGATGACCGTATTCACGGCCGTCCGCTCCGGCATCAGAAGCTGCCGTGCCAATCGGTCACGCTTCTGCGGCGATCGGACGCCGTCGATCTTACGGCGACGCCCCAGGATCGTTTTCACGTAGCCATCCTTGTAGCACTGCTGCAGGGTGTTTTCCATGAAGTCGTCGACGCCTGGGTATTTGCGGAAGTAAGCATCAATGAATCCAAATGCTTCGTCCTTTTCGATATCCAGGCTCTTGGCCAGGCCGAACGCGCTTTGGCCGTAGACGATTCCAAAGTTAATCGCCTTCGCGCTGCGGCGTTCGTTCGAGGTCACCTCGTCCAGCGGAATGCCGTACACCTCCGAAGCGACTTTGGCGTGGATGTCATGATTGTTTTGATAGGCCTCTCGCAGGGCCGCATCTTTGGAGTAATGCGCCAGCACGCGCAGTTCGATCTGCGAGTAGTCGGCACAGACCAGCACCCAATCCTCGCGACTCGCTTTGAAGGCCGAACGGATTTCTTTCCCTTCCTGGGTCCGGATCGGAATGTTCTGCAGGTTCGGTTCGTTGGAACTCAACCGACCCGTCGCCGCCACCACCTGGTTGAACGACGTGTGCACGAGGTTCGTCTTCGGGCAGATCATATTGGGCAGCGCGTCGATATAGGTGTTCTTCAGCTTGGCGTACTGGCGGAAGTCGATGATCTTCCGCGGCAGGGGATCTTGCTTGGCCAACTGCTCGAGCACCTCGGCGTCGGTCGACGCGCCGGTCTTCGTCTTCTTGATGACCGGCAGCTTACGTTTCTCAAACAGAATCTCGGCCAGCTGTTTGGGCGAAGCGATGTTAAACGGCTGCTCGGCGATCTCGTAGATCTCCTTTTCCAGCGTATCGAGGCGTTCGCCGTAGGCCTGGCTCAAGTTCTTCAGACGCTCGGTATCGACGCGGATGCCGTTGTATTCCATCTCGACCAGCACATCGACCAGCGGAATTTCGACGTCGTCGAACAGATCGGTCAGGCCTTCTTCTTCCAGACGCTCGCCGAGAATGTCGTACAAGCGAAGCGGAATATCGGCATCTTCGCAGGCATAGTACGAGACCTTCTCGAGCGGCACCTCGCTCATCAGAATTTGCTTCTTGCCGGTCCCGATCAACTCGCTGATCTTGACCGTTTCGTGCTGCAAATAGCGGCGTGCCAGTTCGTCCAGGCCATGCGACCGTGCGCCCGCTTCCAGCAGGTAATGGGCGATCATCGTATCGAAGTCAACGCCTGCCAATTCGATTCCTACACCGCGGAAAACGATCTCGTCGTACTTCAAATTCTGGCCGAGCTTCTTGATGTTCGCATCTTCGAGCACCGGCCTGAGAAGCTCGATCACTTCTTCCAGCGGCAGGCTCGGGTCCTCCGCGGGCGTTTGAATCGGAATATATCGCGCCGTCCCAGCCTGCCAACAAACCGAGATCCCGACCAGGTCGGCCCAGCGGGGACTGGTATGGGTCGTCTCGGTATCGATCGAGATCCGCTTCTGCTGGCCGAGGATCTCGACCAGTTCTTTCAGCCCGTCGATCGTTTCGACGGCCTGGTAGTCGAGCTTGGTGGCCTGGAGCGCGCTGGTCTCCCCTTCCCCGGCCGTGCCGGTGGAGAGAGCCTGAAGCTGTTTGGACAGCGTGCGAAAGCCGAACTCGTCGCACAGTTCCTCGCAGGCCTGGCCGTTGACGGGCGTGACGACGTACTTCTCCCATTCCCAGCTAAGCGGAACGTCATCGCGCAGGCGAACCAACTGTTTACTGATCATCGCCAACTCGCGGCCATTGGTGATGTTCTCTTTCCGCTTCTTGCCAGAGATCTTATCGACATTGTCGAGCACCCCTTCCAAGGTGCCGAACTGATTGAGTAGGTCCTTGGCGATCTTCGGCCCGATCAGCGGAATGCCCGGTACGTTGTCGACTGAGTCGCCAACCATCGCCTGAAAGTCGACAACCTGATCAGGCCGCACCCCCCAGTCCTCCAAGAGCGACTCGGCCGTGTAAAAGGCATCCTTTCGAACATTGAACAGCCGTACGTTGTCGGTAATCAGCTGGCGGCAGTCCTTGTCGGTGGTGACCAGCGTGCAGCGGCCCCCCTTCTCCTGCACTACCTTGGCGGCAGCGGCCAGGACGTCGTCGGCCTCGAAGCCTTCGTACTCGAGCACCGGAATCGTCATCGCTTCCAACAGGCGCCGGATGCCGGCGATCTGCGATGGCAACTCGACCGGCATTTCGTCGCGATTGGCTTTGTACTGGTCGTACAGCTCGTTGCGGAAGGTCGGCCCCGAGAGGTCGAACGCACAGATCAAATAGTCAGGCTTCTTCTTCTCCAGCAGAAAGACCAGGTCCCGCGCGAAGCCATAGATGGCCGCCACCGGCTGGCCCGCCGGACCGGTCATCGGTGGGATCGCATGGAAGACCTGAAAGATCAGCGAGTGGGAGTCGACAATCCAGACCTCTTTCCCCTGCAGATCGTTGGGATCGCCTTGATCAGGCGGGGCGGCCTGGGGCTGGGGAATTTTTTCCGAAATTTCCTGCGTGTCGCTCGTGTCGAAACTAAGCGACGTTTGCCGCGTGCGATTTTTCATCATGCCAACTGCGTAAGAGGGAGGCCGGAAGCCGCTGTGAACTGCGGTTATGCACGTAGATTATTGTGCAGTAACGAGTTACGAACAAGAAGACACCCCTGAACACCCATTTTCTGTCTATTTCGCAATTTCATCATCACTCCCTGAAGGAACGTTGCCCAAAAACCCCATGATGCGACAAGACATCATTTCCATAAATCCTTTGCTATACAACGACTTACGAAAATTCCAAATCGTTGACTTCTATCCCGAACGCGTGTACACTTACGGTGCTGGCAAAGGTTTGACCAGCCAACCACTCATCCCAATCGCTAATCCGACCTAGGGTTCACGAATCCTTAACACGAGGCCCAGACGGGGCTTCCGTCCTCGCTAGTTGTTGTGATCCCTACCATCGGCTGGATTGGCATTTGCCCTCGCTTTGACTAATTTAGGCAAACTGGGGAGACCGTAGTTCCACGACCCGTCTCCCTTTACTTGTCCCCTCAGGAGAGTTTCGCTCATGGCAGCCCGTGACAATCAAGGTCTTCAAATCGCCGTGATCCTTATGGTCATGATGGTGGTCGGTTTGGGTATCACGACCGGTGTCTTCTACAACGCAAATCTGAAAGCCCAGACTGACGCGAAGGACGCCAACACACGAGCCCAGGCCGAATCGTCCAAGTCGCGTGAGTACCTGCTTGAGCGCAACCGTCTGAAGGTCATGATCGGCCACACCGATGAAACGACCATGGACGAGATCGAGACGCAGTTCAACAACGACATCGCCGCATTCGTGGCCGATGAAGGGGGCACGCCTGCTAATGCTCAGGCCCTGGACTATCGCAAGATCCCTGTCGAACTTCGCAACAAGTACTCTACGCTCGAACAGCAGTTGGCATCGGCCCGTGCCCAGGTCAACGCACTGACGGCCGAACGCGATTCGATCCGCACCACCGCGGATGCCGCCGTTGCCAAAGCGAAGTCGGAAAAGGACGCCGCTGAGGCCAACCTGCGTAAGCTGACCGCGGACTACCAATCGGAACGTCAATCGCTGCAAGACGACCAGAAGAAGGTTCTCGCTTCAAAGCAGGCCATCGAAGGTCAAGTCGCCCAGGTGACCGCCAAGTTCACCCAGGAAAAGAAAGCCCTGGACAAAGAACTGGCCGACAAGCAGAACCTGATCGCTGGTCTCCAGAAGGTGAATGAAGACCTGCAGCCGAAGATCACCGACCGCCCCGATGGAAAGATCGTCTGGTCGAACCAGCGGGAACAGACCGTTTGGATCAACCTTGGATCGCAAGACTTGCTGCGTCCGCAGATGACTTTCAGCGTTTACCCAGTCGGTCAAGAGAACCTGGCAGGAGCCGAAGTGAAAGGTTCCATTGAAGTCACCAAGATCCACGACGGACACCAGGCCGAAGCTCGGATCACCAGCTTCGACGTGGCGAACCCAATCATGCCTGGCGACACCATCTTCACCCCAACCTGGACTCCAGGGCATCCAGAGAAGTTCGCCGTGGTCGGTTACATCGACATCGATGGCGACGACAAGGACGACACCGACGACCTACGCCACATCATTGAAACCTCCGGCGGGATCGTCGCGGCTTACGTCGACGAAAGCGGCAGCATCAAGGGTGCGATCACCCCAGACATTCGCTACTTGATCCTGGGTGAACGCCCAACGGAAAAGACCGCCGAAGGTAGCCTGACCGCTTACTCGCAGATGAGCGAAGCTGCCCGAGCCAACGGTATCCAGGCCATCCGCGTCGACCAGTTCATCGACTGGGCTGGCTACGTCGGAGCGGAAGAACTGGTCCGCCTGAATGCCGCCTCGAAGCTGGAAGAACTCGAAGCCCAGGCCGAGAAGGAAAAGGCCGGCTTCCAGAAGCGACGCCCTAGCGGCAACAGCGCTTTCTAGAACGGTGCTTTCTAAGATTCGATGATTGCCAACGAATAAAGGCCGAGATCGATATCTCGGCTTTTTTTATGTTCCGATTTCTCCAAGCAACGATTAAATATACCCGCGAGCAATGGAGCACTCATGATCGTCACCACAGGCAACGACGTAGAAGGACAGCGCATCGTCGAATATTTGGGCTTGGTCCGAGGGATCGTCGTTCGTTCGACAAGCATTGCCCGCGGTTTCATCGGAGGCATTCGGGCCATCGGCGGTGGCAACATCCCCGAGTACGCCGCCGTGTGCGAAGAAGCTCGGCAGCATGCTTATGACCTGATGTTGGAGCATGCCCGCCAAGTCGGAGCCGATGCCCTCATAGGCGTGCGTTATGATGCGACCGAGTTCATGCCGGGCTCGACCGAAGTGCTGGCCTACGGAACGGCGGTCAAACTTCAGCCTGACGCGGGCTAATGTCTTTCAGTCCCCTCTCCCTTCCTAAGGGAGAGGGCGAGGGGACAAGATTTGGAGTTTGCTCTCTAAGTCAAGAACCGTGGCACGTGTTGGATTGGCAAGATTGACCGCGATGTGTGTTAGCCGTGGGAAGCGTCCTGGTGCACACTCTTGTCGGCGGCGATGGCCTGTTTCCAGAGATGGTAGCCGAAGAACGCTTCTCCGAGCTTGGTCAGTTCGCCGTGCAGGTCGTGGAACTTTTCCAGCTTCATCGCTGAAACGAGAACGCTCGGGTCGCAGAACATGCTGGCCGGCTGAGTCAGTTGAAGCTCGCGGCCAATCTTCTTCAAAAGTGACGCGTCGTGACTGCTCAGGTCATGCTTCTTGCACAGGTCCGAGAACAACCGCTGCGGGTTGTCGACTTTCCAGGCATTCTCGTTTTCCTGCCAGCGCGTCAGTGCCCAGATGAGCGAAGCAATTACGAGAACAACCAATGCCAGGATGATGAAATGCGGGAGATTGAAGTGGGCGTTCTCGGCGCGGAAGTGTTCTCCCATCGCGGTGAAGTCCACCGGCTGCTGATCGGCCAGAAAGATGATTTGCCAAAGTGGTGCCATCGGTCTTCGCTCCTAGGTAGTGACCTCTTCGCTGGCGACCGAAACATCGATCGACGGCACAGCCACTTTGCTGCCAGCGATGCGGCGCAGGCTCGCCTCGGCATTCTCGCGAACACGCACGTTACGATCGAGCATTGCCTGACGAAGTGCGGCCACCGAAGCGGACGAAGGGCAGCGAGCCAGAAGCTTGGCCGCTTCGGCTCGCAGAAAATGATCTTCGTGCTGCAAAGCCTTGATCAGGTCGGCTTCCATATCGAGGTGGTTTTCCATCACCTCGATGATCTTCAGCGCTCGCAGGCGGCGATAGCTGGCATCGTTGACCATCTCGTCGGCCAGCAGACGCTGCGTGTTGACGTCGATGCCGCGAACCAGGCGGCCGGTGTTCTTCTGCGCGTCGGGGCTCATCTTGTCGAACGCCGACAGGAAGCGAGGGAAATTGAATTCGGCCAGCGAGTTGCGAACGGTATCTTGAACGATCAGCTGCGGGCTATCCAGATGCTGTAGCAGCAGCTTGATCGCACCGGGTATGCCTCGCGGCCTGAGTTGACGCAGGGCCTCGGCACGGACGGCTGCGTTGGGATCGCTAACGGCATCGAGGATCAGTTCGTTGGTGTGCGGGTCGATGTAGCTGGCCAATTCTTCCAGTGCTGCCAGGCGTCCGCTGGAATGTTCGGAACAGGCAATCAAAAGCAGCAGGTCATACAGACGCTCCGAGCCGATCGAGGTGAACATGGCCATATGCACGGCAGCTGCCTGCTGCAGGCCGTTCAGCTTCTCGAGCACGTGACGATGCTCGTCGGCCCAGGCCACTTTGTTCAGCTTCGACAGGTTGCGCCGGACGGTGTCGTCCATGTTGCCTTGAATCCGGGCCGTCAATTCCGACATGAACGCCGGATCGTGCCGCAGCCCGACGATGTTGAGCACCGGCATGCTGGGGTGCATATCGGTGAGCGAACTGAGCACCAGGTCGATGATTTCGGGACGCGAGCTATGCCGCAGGAAGCGAATGATCGCGGCGTGTGCTGGGTGTTTGGTATTGTTCCAGGCCTCGCGGAGCAATTGGTTTTCGCGGGTGACCAACACCAGGAATGCTTCCAGAAGGGCAACCGACTCATGCTGTTGGTAGTGGCGGATGCAGTCCCCCAGGGAATCGATCGCACGGCTGCGAACCGATTCGACACCCACTTTTTTGTCGCCGGTGCGCAGGGCTTTACGGAGGCTGGCCGCCAAATGCACCAGCGTGTTGCCGGCCGAATCTCGGTAGGAATGCCCCGAGTCGCGGACGATCAGCGCGAGGGCCGGGATCAGGTCGTACTCGGGAACCTGGTGCAACACCTCGAGACCCAAAGCGAATTGCTCGTGATCGGTCGATTGGATCAGTTCCCGCAAAGCAATTTCGAGCGAGATCCCGGAGAGTTCGATCCAACTACGCTGGACCGCGGTGAATTTTCGCCAACGCTGCACGAGTGCCCGCTGCGCCACGGCGTTCCGTTGATGCAGCAAAGCCGAGAGAGCTCCTTCGCGCACTTCGGAATACGGCGAGTCCAGCGCGTCGACCAAAACAGGGACCGCCGCATGGTTGTCCGTGTTGGCAAATAGCTGAAAGGTTTTTTCGATTCCGGAGGGCACGCTTCGATTCTCGCTGCATGTCTGATTGGTTTCGGCCTTCAAGAGGCCAGAGCCTGGATCGACTACAGGAAAATCTAGTTTTCCCCACAGTTATGGGCTGTGAGAAACCGCATGAAATCGAATTCACCCTCAGCTTGTGGCCGTGCGATCGTTACAAATAGAACGACGGGCCATCCCATCAGGGGGAATCGAGGAAGGAAAAGGCCTGCATCGAACCCCCAACCGGCGGCAATCTACGATTTAAACCGTAACAACCGATTTCGGCGTTAAATATTGAACTGCCGAAGCACCAGGTCGCACACGTCGGTATCGGCCATCGGCGTTTCCGGATAGACCCCTTTTTGGTTGGAGAGCAGGACACCCCGTTGAGCATCCGTTTTGGCTGGGGCCCCGTGCGAACCCTTCACCAAGGTCGCGTCCAGTGGGATCGACTTGGTGGCCATGTCAACGTGCAGTTCGACCGGGTCGTAGCCTGGCTTGCGATGGATATCGACCGTCCGGGCAAACTTGGGGGCGTTGGCGTCTTCCAGCCAGTAGTAATAGGCCTGCCAGCTGTTGGGGGTCGAAACGAGGACCACGTCACCGCTTCGCTCGTGGTTTAAGAAGTACTTCTCGCGATCGGCGCCGGCCAGAACTTCGGCGATCCCTGCCTGGCCCTCGAACAGCTGGACGACCTTATCGATGGTGGCCTGATCGCGATCTTTGACGTAGATGTGCGAAAGCTGGTGATCGGCCACGGCAAATGCGTCGCTGCCGCGGTAATCGATCGTTTCCCCTTCTTCGCCGCTGTTGACCGTCAGCAGGCCAGCTTCCCGCAGCATGCGGTTGGGATAGGTGACGTGATCGACCGGGACGATCGTGTATTCACTGGCCACCAGGATCAGCACGTCGTCGCCATAGGCTTCCTTCAATCCGGCAAACATCTCGCCCAAAACGACATCCAACTCGGCGACGGCCTTCATCGCCGGCTCGCTATCGGGACCAAGCTTCTGGGCCTGGTAGTCGAGATGGGGGAGGTAGATATAGAAGAAGTTTGGCTTGTGCCTGTTCGCGGTCAGCACGGCCGTGTCGGAAATCCACTTGGTGGAAGGAATCGAAGCGAGCGGTCCCCAGAAGAACTTCAGCGGAAAGTGGCCGTATTGTTCGAGCAACTCGCCGTAGTACTCGGTCGGCCGCGTGTAACACCAAAGCGATTCGCTGCCGTCTGGGTTATGCACCGGGGCCGGCATGCAGACGTAATCGGCATTGCAGCGTTTGCTCAGCATCGGGAACCAGACCGCCGAGGTGAGCGATGGATTGTGCTCTTTGAGGATGTCCCAAATCTGCGGACGGGCGATCGCCTCGTTGCCCATCGTCCACAGTTCGACTTCCCCCTTGTCGCGGTCGTACCAGCCGTTGGCGACCACCCCATGATCGACCGGCAGCGTCCCGGTCATGATGTTCGTTTCCACGCACAACGTCACCGCGGGAAAGCTCGGCACCAGCGTGGCTTTGTCCCCAGACTCGGTCAGTGCCAAAAGGTTCGGCATGTGGGCAACGTCGGAGGCTCGCAATCCGGGGATGGAAAGAAGAACAACGTTGTCGGCCATGGGAGGTGCTCGCTAAGTAAGGGCAGGGTCGGGAATCCATTGACAATCAAGTCACTCTAACCCGAGATCCCACGCGAGAAAACCAGGGCAGATCGTGGTTTTGTTCTCCGAAGACCCGCCGCTCGGACATAGAAATTTGCTTTCCCCCAAATTCGAGGCCTATAATCCGCCTGGACAGGAAGTCTCAAGAAGTCGCTACTCACAAACCCAATCCCGTTGGACACAACTTTTCTCAGGCGTCGTTCCATGCATGCAAGTCGTTGCCACTTCATCATTGCCCTGCTTGTTCTTTTCGTGGGGCACGGCTTTGCCGCGGCTGAAACTTTCGAGCTTGTTCGCGTCCTGGAAGTTACTGGGCGACAAGGAATCGCCACCGATGGCGAGCGATACTTCGTCAGTGGCAGTCAGGCCCTGCACATCTACTCCAAAGAAGGAAAGTTGCTGAAATCCAACGAGGATCCGTTCACGGGTCTCGAAAAGCGGGCCAATCATTTTGGAGATATCAGCGAACACAACGGAGAACTCTTTACGGGAATCGAGTGGTTTGAAGAAGGCCGCGGCAAGGACATTCAAATTGCGGTGTACGACGCGAACACGCTCAAGTTCAAACGCTCGTTCCCATGGAACCCTGAGTCAGGCCAGGTGGAAGTCAGCGCGCTGGCCGTCGACGAGGCCAATGGCCTGGTCTGGATGACCGACTGGGTCAACGGCAACTACGTCTATCGGTACAAGCTATCCGATGGCGAGTATGCCGGGAAGTTGCATCTGCGACCGGTGCCGCAGTGGCAACAAGGGATCGCCGTACACAACGGGAACCTCTACATCACGGCCGACGACGGAAATGCGGACGATCGTGAACCAGACAATTTGTGGAAGGCTCCGGCCAGCAAAGAGGAAACAGCCGCATACGTTCAGCACGTGCTCGCATTCGATCAACTTCGCGATTTCGGCGAGATAGAAGGGATCGACTTCGATGAACAAGCGGGCGAAATGCTCGTGTTATCCAACCGGGGTAAACGAATCGACCTGGGCACGCCCAAGGGTTTCTATCCTGGCTACGATCGAGAAATCAGCGAAGTCTATGTCTTCCGGAAGACTGACCGCTAACTCACTTCAGCGCTACAACAGCGGCTTCAAGAACTCGTACGACTGTTTTGCCATGTTGGGGCCGTCGTGGCTGTGGCGGCTGAGTTCGACGTTGACGCAATCCTGGTAGTCGATTTCCTTCAGGGCTTTGAATATCGGCGGGAAGTCGATCTCCCCTTCCCCGAACGGCAGGTGCTCGTGGACGCCAGCGTTCATGTCTTCCAGGTGAATGTTGACGATCCGGTCGCCGTAACGGCGGATGTAATCGGCGATAGGCGTTTCCCCCTGGCAGTGCAAGTGGCCGATGTCGAGGGTCAGCTGAAAGTTGGGGGCATCGATCCGCTGCTGCAGCTGGTCGAACTTCTCCATCGTATCGATCAGCATGCCCGGCTCAGGCTCGAAGCCGATCGTGACGTCGCGCTGGGCGGCGTAGTCGAGCACCGGCTCGAGCGACGCGACCAGGCGGTCCATGGCGACGTCGAACGAAACGTCGTCCAGCAGACGACCTGACCAAACCGAGACGCAATCGCTTTTGAGCGTTTGGGCCGTATCGATGCAGTGCCGCATGAACTCGTAGCGCAGGTCGCGTCCTTTCGCTTCCGGGCTGATGAACGTCGGCTCGTGTTTGCGGCGGGGATCTAACAGAAAGCGAGCCCCCGTCTCGACCACCGATCGCATCTTGGCTTCTTCAAGCGTCTTGGCCAGAAGATCGACCTGCCGCGTCGCGAGATACGTGTTGCCAAATGGCGTGAGAGTCATGTGGTCAACCGTCAGGGCAATCGCACGGTAGCCGATCTCTGCCAGGATTTCCACGGCATCGAACGGGTCGTGATGCGCGAGTCCATTCGTGTTGTAACCTAGGATCATTCCTGACTAACCCTTCGACCTTACGACGTCGATGACTGGTTTGCTTTTCTTCGCGAGCGAGGCTGGCCTACCTCGCTCAAACTGCCCCTCGACATTACGTCGAATACATCCAGCGGCGAAGCCCCATCATGGGAAACAACAGGGCGACGATCACGACAGACCAAATCGTTCCGCATACCGCTAGGGTAATCGCTGCGTCGTAAAAAATCAGCGACAAGATCGCTTGTTTAATCGTTAATTGCACGTTTCGCGGCTCGGGGTAACAGACCGCGATGACCACTCTACGCCCCAAGGCCAGACTCAATAATACCAAAATCCCCCATAGCCCGAACGATTTCGCCGGATCGACGTCAACGATCGACGGCTGAAACCAGGGCACGATTCCCAGCATGCTGATGCCTGCCAGCATCAAAAACGCGCCCAGGCCAAGCATGCCCCGGCTGCTGACGACCGCTTCGGTTCGCGCGAACCATGTCACGCCCACGATGTACACGCCGATGCCGCCAGCGAAAAGCAACTGGCCGATATCGTAACCCAAAACCTGCCAGCTATCGCTGAAGGGAAGCTCTTTGGATAGGCTCATCCCCAACAGAATATTGAAAAAGCGACACGCGCCCATTAGCCACGGGGCCAAGACCGTGCGTTTAAGAACCGCGTCGTAGGCAACCACGCAAACGGAAAGCAATGCCGCGATGGCACCGCCTCGCCAGGGCATCGCGGCGTAGTCGACGTAAACATAGCCGCCCAAAAGTGCCACCAGGGTGCCAACGACCAACATCGAAAAGCCCGCGATCAGGGCCGTTTGTGCGGAAATCGCCCCGGAAGGAATCGGTCGATCAGGGCGATCCCGGGCGTCAACGTCGCGGTCGTAGTAGTCGTTCAGAATCATTCCGGCCGAGTAAATCAAGCTGGAAGCCAACACCAGGCATAGGAAGATGACCGGGGCGTTCAGGTTGGCGATCCCCTGGTTGGCAAACGCGGAAACGATGAAGAAGCCAGCGAAGATATCGGCCCACGCCGTAAACAGGTTCGGCAGCCGGCACAACTTGCCAAACGCAAGCCAGGCAGGGTCAACCGGCGTCTGGGATGTCGTCGAATCGTCCAAGGAGCGTCTCGTGATAGCTTTTTTAGGCGCGAGGGGGATAAGGATAGTGATTGTACGATTCAATGCAGAAAGCGTCGAGAACGCCCCGCCGCTCTCTCACTGAAAACTGAACACTTAAAACTGAAAACTAACCACAAAAAAACCCCCGCGTCGGGCGATTGACGCGGGGGTACTCAGAAAAGGAGGGGCTTGGCAGGAGACAATTACCTAGGCACTTTTCGTTTCGGGCATTTTGAAAAGCTTCTCTCGACCTTCAACGATCTCTCGCGTGATCGAGTAGTTGGAGCCAGGTTCTTGCTCAGGGAGATCAAACATGATGTCGAGCATCACCGATTCGATGATCGAGCGAAGACCACGAGCCCCGGTACCCTTGGCCAGGGCACGCTGGGCGATGGCTTCGATCGCTTCTTCGGTGAACTCGAGTTCGGCGTTTTCCATTTCGAAGAGGGTCTGGTACTGCTTGACCAGAGCATTCTTCGGTTCCGTGATCACTTTCTTCAGACCGTTCAGGTCGAGCGGTTCCAGCGAGGCGACCATCGGCAGACGACCGACCAGTTCCGGAATCAGGCCGAATTCCAGGATATCGTCGCTGGTCACGTTTCGCATCAGTTCCGCCGAGTCGGCATCCGACTTGAACCCGGAGGCCTGGCCGAAGCCGATGCTCTTGCGCCCCATGCGGCGACGGACGATGTCTTCGATGCCGACGAACGTGCCACCGCAGATGAACAGGATGTTGCTCGTGTCGATCTGGATGTACTGCTGTTCGGGATGCTTCCGGCCACCTTGCGGCGGAACGTTGGCGACGGTCCCTTCGAGCATCTTCAAGAGCGCTTGCTGCACGCCTTCACCGGAAACGTCACGGGTGATCGAAACGTTGTTCGAGGTTTTGCCGATCTTGTCGATTTCGTCGATGTACAAGATACCGCGCTGGGCAGCTTCGACGTCGAAGTCGGCAGCATGCAACAGCTTCAACAGGAGGTTCTCGACGTCTTCACCGACGTAGCCGGCTTCAGTCAGCGTGGTGGCATCACCAATGGCGAACGGCACGTTCAGGATGCGGGCCAGCGTACGAGCCATCAGCGTCTTACCGCTACCGGTGGGACCGGCCAGCAGGATGTTCGACTTTTCGATCTCGACGTCAGAACCTTCGTGACCGACGACCAATCGCTTGTAGTGATTGTGGACGGCGACCGACAGCACCTTCTTCGCGCCATCCTGACCAATGACGTACTGGTCGAGGTTAGCCATGATCTCGCGAGGGCTGGGGATCTTGTTGAACAGCTTGTTGCCCGAACCGCGGCGACGATTCTCTTTCTCGAGAATCTCTTTGCACAGGTCGATGCACTCGCCGCAGATGTATACGTTGTTGTAAACGTCGCCAGGCCCCTCGACGAGTGGACCTACTTCGCGGTAATTGCGGCGACAGAACGAGCAAAATGCATTCTTCTTGTTGGTGCTGTTGTGGCGAGTTCCACCAACATCATTTCCTGCGGGCATGAATTAACTCCTTTCGGCTTCGCTTGGAACAGTTTCCTGGCAGCGGGTTTGGAACCTTGAGGCAATTCTCTTGATGCTTGTGCCGGCCAGGGCTGTTGTTATTTCCACGTGCTGCTCGACTGGCCATGGCTTATCGAAGCCGTCTGGCCTGGGGGCATCCTTGTCCGCAAAGAGTTCGAGCCGTATTCTTCAGCCGCAGTGATTGCTCTTGTGTAAGGGGCAACTTCCTACGCTGATACCGCTTCGCAAGGGCGAAGAGAGAATCACCGAAGTGACTCTCATTGGTTGGCCTCCCAGGCACCACACCTCGCAATACGAAACGTTGTTTTGGTTTGTGCGATTGTGTTTCGCAAAAACCAGACAAATAATCCCTAATCCGCCTTGCTGGCATCTTCGGTAAAAACGACTTCCGTTTCTTCCGAAACTGTTGCAGGCTCTTGGATTCGGGCTGATATGTCCGTTTTTATCTTTCGGAATTCCTCGTCCGATAGCTCACCCCGTGAATGCATTTCGCGGAACTTTGATAGCATCGTGTCGGGGTTGTGTTGGTCCTCGTCCGAGTATTCGCGCCATTTTCTCAGAAGGTGAAACGTTAATGCCAATCCTAGGATGCATACGGCTAATAGGAATACTGCGAATGCTAACTGCAGGTATTGATTTTCCATCGCGACCCAGGAAGTACTAACTCAACACTGCCTGCCCATGCCACAAGCGTACCGATAGCGCAGGCCGTCCTTCAAATCACTATTATTTCCATAAACGGCAACCTCGTCCAATCATTCGCCCGGATTGCTCCCGCCCAATCGGCAAATTGACAAGGCCAACCGCCGGCAGATAGGCTATCTCTACTCGTATCTTCTTACTTGAAGACCATTTAGGGCGACCCGATCATGCCACGCGAAACTATCGTTCAAAAAATCTCGTCCACGGGAATCGTCGCCGTCATCCGTGCCGACAATGGGGAAATCTTGGCGGATGTGACTCAGGCCCTGATCGAGGGTGGGGTAACGGCAATCGAAGTCACCTTTACCGTTCCCAAAGCCCACAAGGTACTCGAGTACGTCGCCGATCGATTCGGTGACCAGATCCAACTCGGAGCCGGCACCGTGCTCGACGCCGAAACGGCTCGCATCGCGATTCTGGCCGGGGCCGAGTTCATCGTTTCGCCGATCGTCGACCTGCCCACCATCGAGATCAGCCATCGCTACGACAAGGCGATGATGGCCGGGGCTCTCACGCCGACCGAAGTCGTTCAAGCGTGGCAAGCCGGATCGGACGTGGTCAAGATCTTCCCTTCCGACCTGACCGGTCCAAGCTACCTGAAATCGCTCAAAGGTCCCCTTCCCCAGGTTCGCATGATGCCAACCGGAGGGGTCAACCTGGATACGGCCGAGTCGTTCCTGAAAGCGGGCGCGTGTGCTTTGGGGGTCGGTGGTTCACTGGTCGAAAAGTCGGCGATTGAAAGTGGCAACCTGGATCGTATTCGCGACCTGGCCCAGCAGTATGTCGAGATCGTTCAGCGATTCCGTGCTCAATAGTTGTTCCCTGCCGTGGGGACCGATACGATGAATTGAGACGAAACGACGTTGACTCATCTCCCCTAATTCGCAGCGCACATGCCCATTTCCTTTGATTGCCCTCATTGCGGGACCCATATGCAGGTCCTCGAACGGTATGCTGGACAAACCGGACCGTGTGCCGTGTGCGCCAAGACGATTACCATTCCTGGCGAGCAGGGATCGGCCACCGAGCCAGGGTTTTCGCGGGTCTCCTCCCGGCGCTCGTCTGAAGATAACGGCGGCGTGGCCCTGGGAACGCTGATCGGAATTCTGGGCGGATCGGTCGCTTTCTTCTCGGTGATCTTTCTGACGACGGTGCTGATCTTCAGGGTCGCCATCCCGGCCGCCAACCAGATGCGAACCGACAGTCTGAATCGGGCTTCGCTGGACAAGATCGAGCGGATCGTCCAGGCACTCAATACGTATCACGACCTGCATGGATCGTATCCGCCTGCTTACTTTACGGATGAGAACGGGCAGCCGACACACTCGTGGCGGGTGATGATTCTGCCGCAGTTGAATCGCAACGATCTTTACCAGCAGTACAACTTTAACGAGCCTTGGAATTCGCCCACGAACATCAACGTCACGACCCGGATGCCGGACGTTTACCGCAGCGAGACCGACAACACGGCCGGTTCCACCTCGACCAACTTTGCGGCGGTGATCGGCAAGCGGACGATGTTCCCGCACGAGAAGTCGACCACCCGGTCTCAGGCCATCGACGATCCGGAGACCATTCTCATGGTGGTCGAGGTGCATGGCCTGGGTTTCGACTGGACCGACCCAACGGCGAACTACGACCTTGACAGCCCGCAAGGAACGATGATTATCGATAATAACCGAAGCTCGATGACGGCGAACAAGTCGATGCTGACCGGTAACCTGGGCGTGATGAGCGAAGACACTTACCACGCCGACGACAACACCTCGATCACGCTTCTGCAAAGCATGGCCACACGCAGCGGTAGCGAAGACGTCGGCTATGAAATGGACCTGTTCGAGCGGCCGTGAGCGTTACGTATTGAGCGATTGGTACGAGCCGTACGACCGGCACAGTTTGCCAGCCTTCGCTGACGCGTACCATGAGAGCGACCCTATCAAGCGGACGACTCAACAACCGATAGATTGTGTTGTCGTGTTCTCTATCGTTTTAAAGGGTCGTTCATGTTCGCCAAATCACGCTTGCTCGCTGCCACGGCTGGCGTACTAGCATCGATGCTGGCACTGGGCCCTGGCATGCTATCAGCGCAGGCCCATCGGCCCGCTGGCACGACGCCTTCCGATGGCGGACCCGTACTGACGCGGCAGACCGAGTTTGGCATCCCTTACCAGGTCGATGCCCCGGGTTCGACTCCGGAAGTGCAGCTGATGGTTTCGAACGATCGCGGGGCGAACTGGGTGGGCTATCACCGCCAGTCTTCCCAGCAGGACCGGTTCGTCTTTCAAGCCAAAGCCGACGGCGAGTATTGGTTCGCCATCCGAACCTTCGATGCCAGCGGACGCCCCACCGAAACCGGCGGTTACTTCAAACCTGAATTGAAGGTTGCCATCGACACGCAGACGCCGCAAGTCTCGCTCAAGGCGCAAGCACTCGAAAGTGGCGAGGTGATCGCCCAGTGGACGATTCACGATCCCGCGATCGACCCGAACCAGATCCAGCTTAGTTATCAATCTTCGCTGCAAGCCCCTTTCCAAACCGTTCAGGTCGATGCTTCCAAAGCGTATCAAGCGGAGGGCGTGATCGCTGGCGAAACGCGTTTCTTTCCGATCGCCACCGACCGGGTCATGCAGATCCGATTAGATGCCTACGACAAAGCAGGCAACGTCGGCTTCGCGCAGCAGTCGGTTTCGGTCCCGCTGGTCGCTCAAAAGCCAAGCTGGAACGGCGTTCCTCAGCCAGCCCCAGGTCAGGCCGGCCCCGCCCAAGACTCGCTTGTCGGCGGCAACATCCCCGTCGATCCATTCAAGCAGCGCCGGATCGAGATGCCTGAACCTCCCAAGCAGCCAGTGCCATGGCCGACCGACAATGCCTTGCCGCGGCCAGAACAACAAGCCCAGAACCCACCGCTGCAGCCTGGCGCCGGTGCTCAGCCGCCGCAGCCGCTAGCCGACATTGGTGCTCCGCCGCTGCCTCAAAATGTGGACGATCGGTTCAAGCCTGCCAGCATGAAGATGGAACCACCAGTCGCCTCTTCCAGCCAGCCAGACCGACCCACCGTGCGAGCGAACTCCACCGTTGGTCTTCCACCAGGCGTGTCGGCTCAAGCGATCAACCACAAAGGGTTCGCCCTCAACTACGGGGTCGATACGGTCGGTCCTTCGGGCATTGGCCAGATCGAGCTATGGGTGACCCGCGATGGTGGCGAAACCTGGGAACCAGGCGGCACCGACCCGGACCGTCAAAGCCCATTCGACGTCGAAGTTCAGGCCGAGGGTACGTACGGGTTCCGCATTGTGGTCGAAGGGGGCAACGGCCTGACTGGTCGACGTCCGCAACCAGGCGACCTGGCCGACATTTGGGTGAACGTCGACCTCTCGCAACCGATCGCCACGATCACTAACGTCGTGTATGGCGAAGGACCGCATGTGGGGCATCTCGATATCAGTTGGAATGCTACCGACAACGATCTGGCCGATCGCCCCGTCTCGCTGTACTACGCCTCGTCGGCGGATGGCCCTTGGCGGCCGATCGCGGAAGAGATTGCCAACTCTGGGCAATACATCTGGAAAATCACCCCGGAAGTTCCGGCCGATATCTTCCTGAAAGCGACTGCCCGGGATCGCGCCGGCAACGTGGGCGAGTTCATCCTGAAGCGGGCCATCGCCAACGACGGACTCGTTCCCCGAGCGCAAATTCGCTCGCTGCAACCGATTTCCAGCCAGAACGATCAAGCGGCCATGCCGTTCACGATTCGTTAGGTCTGCCGCTGGTAGCCAAATTGCCCGGCACCGGGTAACTTGGTGCCATGGCAAATACGGTTCACGCGTTTGATTTTCTCGACATGGACGCGACGTCCATTCCTTCGGTTTGCGTCATCTTCGGCCGCGATGCCTTCCTGCGCGGGCTTGCTGCGGAGAAGATCCGCGACGCGGTCCTGGGGGACGATCCCGACGTCCCGTACGGCAAGCTGGCCGGAAACCTGGTGACGTGGGTCGACGTGGCGGATGAGGTCTCGACGGTCAGCTTATTCGGTGCGTCGGGCCGCCGGCTGGCGATCGTGGAAGATGCCGACCCCTTCGTGACCCGCTACCGCGACGAACTGGAAGGCTTTCTCGAAAAGAAACGGCCCGGCGGCGTGCTGGTTCTGCTCGTCGAGAAATGGGCCGCCAACACGCGGCTCTATAAGAAGTGCAACGAGGTCGGTCTTCAGGTTCAGTGCAACCCTCCGGAAAAGAAAGCGGGCAAGAAGACTTTGCTCGATATGGACGGGCTGAGCAAGTGGTTCGTCCGCCGAGCCAAAGAAGAACACCACGCCAAACTCAACGCAGGCGCGGCACACCTTTTGGTGGAACTCCTGGGAACGGAACTGGGACTGATCGACCAGGAGATTGCCCGGCTCGCCCTTTTCGTGGAACCGCACGATGCCATCAACGAGGATCTCGTTCGCGAACAGGTTCATGGTGGCCAGTTGCAAGAGATCTGGCACCTGGTGGATGCGGCCGTGGAAGGAAAGACGGCCGAAGCATTGAACCAGCTCGATCGACTCTTTCAAGCAGGCGAAAAGCCCCAGAAGCTATATGGCCAGATTGCCTGGAGCCTCCGGCGCTTCGCCGCCGCGACCCGAATCTATCAACGTGCCCGCCGCCGCGGAGATGCCGTCAGCCTGCGTGATGCCCTCAAAGAAGCAGGCTTCCCGAACTGGCCCAAGGCGCTGGAAGAAGCCCAGCGACGGCTCTTGGCCCTCGGTCAAATCCGCGGGGGACGTCTCTATCGGCAACTGCTGGAACTCGACATGTCCCTGAAGGGAAGCCACTCGCAAGAGGCCCGCGGGCGGTTGGCGTTGGAAAAGATGATCGTGTCGTTCTCCAAAGCGATGGACCCGCCGCGTGCTACCGCTCAGCGCTGAACTCAAATCCTGTCCCCTCTCCCTTCCCAAGGGGGAGGGGACAGGATTTGCAGCTAGCACCCGCTCGGCATTCCCCACTCGGTATCTCTTGCTTCAATCTTGAGGTTTTCCTACTATCCGCCGACCGTTTCTTGGAAGAAGGCTTGCGCCCGCGCGCGCCATCAACGGAAGCACGAGCGAATGATGTCGAAGATTATCCTCCCTAGCGTTGTCTCCCTGACCGTCCTTCTGACTGGCTGCATGAGCGGCTGGAATCGCGGGATGAGCGAGCCAAGTTCACTCAATTCGTACCTCAATCAGCAAACGGCCCAGCCGAAACCGGCGGCTAAGCAATCGACCATGCCGGAAACCGAGAAACCTCAGCAGCACGAGTTGGTCAAGTCGGAAAGCAGTGACGTGGCGTTGGGCAAAAAGCTGGCGGCTAGGTTGGCAGCCGCCGAGCAGCAAGCGGCTGGTTCCGAACCACAAGCCACCACCTATGTGGCACGCGTCGAAGCGTTGTCGTTACCGGCTGACGACAAGAAACAGATCCTCAGCGAGTTCGCCTCGGCCAGCGACGCCCAATGGGAAGAACTGCTTTCCAAGCTGGAACCTGTGTTCGGTCCTAAGCAACAAGCGGTCGTCAAGAAAGAATCGGCCAGCGAAGCCGACCTGATCGACAAGTACGCCTCGAAGCTCGTAGAGCAACATCTGCAAGTCTCCGCGGAAAGCGACCCTGCCGAGCAGCCCAAGCGGTTGCCATCGGTCAACATGCATCAGGATACATCCCACCTGGCACAAGCCGATCCGGCAGGCTACCCGCGCACGATCGATCTCGACCGCGGCAAGACTTCGCCAGCCGCGCGGGCGACCGCTCCTCCTGAGGAAAGAATCCGCCGCGACACGGGCGTTCAGCTGGCAGCCTACGTGCCGGAGATGGACGCCCACTCGGAAGGTCTCTATCCGGAAGACGTTCAGGCCGCCACCATCGCCGACATGAAACGGGACCCGAGAAATCTGCCTGACAAGACCGCCGGCCCCAAGCCGAAAGCGGCACCAGAAACCCAAGAAGAAGAAACCGTCAGCCAGCTTACCCGCGTCGAATACCGCGCGATGCAGATTCTGTGGCAACGCAGCCAGATTTCATTAGAAGCGCTCTACAAAGAATACAAAGCGCAGTTCGCTCCCGAGCAATCGCGAACTTCGCCTGACCCAAGCATCCTCAGTCTCGACGAACTACACGCGATTCTCTTCGACTTGAAGAACCGCGGCTGGATCGCGGATACGCGGCGGGGCAATACGGTCGTCTATTGGGCTGCTCGTAACCAAGAGGAAACCGACTCCGGCAGTTGGGAAAAGATGATCGACGACACGATCCTGAAGCTGGAACGCGTCGCTACCGATACGCGGGCATCGGGCGAAGAGCGCACCATCGCCCAGTTGCGTCTGCGGATGCTGTACCTGATTGCCAATCGCAAGGCGGACGCGATGGAAAAAGTCGAGGGCCTAACCGCTGAAGAACAAGAGGTCTGGAGCAACACGCTCTTCGGCCTGGCCGACTACATGAAAGTGGAGGACATCCCGGTCGATCGTCGCCACACGCTGGCATTGGGATCGTTCCGCCGGGCCATGTCCCACCTGGAAGCGGCCAGCCCGTTGGAACTGCGAAACCTGGAATTCATTCAAAGCGTCGACAGCTTCGGTCAATTCAAGCCGTTCCCCTCGCACGACTTTCAACCGAAGCAGGAAGTGTTGCTGTACGTCGAGATCGAGAATTTCACCAGCCGCGACAACGGCGGCAAGTTTGAAACCACGCTGCAGAGCAACTACGAGATTTACGACCAGTCAGGCCGCCGGATCGATGCTCGCCAGTTTCCGGAAGTCAAAGACAGTTGCCGCGTGCGTCGTCGCGACTTCTATGTTCCTTACCGCTTGTACATGCCTGAGAATATCCCCAGCGGTACCTATCGGCTAGAATTGACGGTTCGTGATTCGGCCGCCGATAAGTTCGGCCAGTCCTCGATCGAGTTCCGCATCAAGTAGGAAGACGCCATGCTCATGTGCGACGTTGCGGTAATAGGTATCGGCGGCGTCGGCAGCGCGGCGGCCGCTTACCTGGCCCAGGCCGGCGCAGACGTGATCGGTCTCGATCGCTACTCGCCTCCGCATGCCCGGGGCAGTTCGCACGGCCAGACGCGCGTCATTCGCATGGCCTACTTCGAACATCCGGACTACGTCCCCCTGCTGCGTCGGGCCTATCGCGGTTGGCACGATCTGGAGCGAGCCACCGGACGGCAGCTCTACTTCCCCACCGGCGTACTGCAAATCGGTCCCGAGTCAGGCGAAGTGATTGCCGGAACGCTGCGCAGTGCCCAGCAGCATCGACTGGCGATCCAACAGTTTCGTTATGAAGACATCGCCAGCGAGTTTCCCGGTGTAGTTCCTCCCGCGGACTGCGTCGGCATCCTGGAGCACGATGCAGGCTATTTGCTGGTCGCCGAATGCATCAACGCCTACTTAGACCAGGCGAAGCAGCACGGGGCCACGATCAAGACCGACTCGCCGGTTCAATCGTGGTCGCGGACAGGGGAAGCCTTCGAACTGCGAACCGATTCCGAGGTGATTCACGCGAAGCAATTGGTTCTGTGCGGCGGGGCCTGGGCCAAGCAGCTTCTGGCCGACCTGAACGTGCCGATGACCATTCTGCGGAAGCATCTTTACTGGTACGAAAACGATGCCCCCGCCTATACGCCTGCTTCGTCGTTTCCGGTCTTTCTGATCGTAACGCCGCAAGGGATCTACTACGGATTTCCCCAGCTCGACAGCCAAGGGGTGAAGCTGGCCCGGCACGATGGAGGCGAGCCCATCGCGTCGGCCGATCAGCAGAACCAAAGGGAAGACGCCGCCGACCGCCGGGCAGTCGAAACCTTCACGTCAAGTCACCTTCCGCTGCTCTCGCACAACCTCGTGCACCACGAGGCGTGCATGTATACGGTCACGCCTGATCAACACTTTCTCGTGGGCACGCATCCTGAGCATGAAGGGCTGCACTTTGCGGCTGGCCTTTCAGGGCACGGTTTCAAGTTCGCTTCGGCCCTGGGGGAGATCCTCTGCGACCTGGCTACGACCGGCCGAACCTCCGCGCCGATCGAGTTTCTTTCTCCCCGGCGATTCTCTTAATTCGCGCTGACTACGCTTAACGGCAACCTAGAGTTGGATACGCGTTTCGCTGCGCACCTGCGCACGCGCATGGAACAATCGCTACAACCGCTACAATCCGCCAATCGGAAGTCGCCATGAGCCAGCTTCAGCTACCTCCACAAGTTCAACAGTATGCCAGCCTGCTTCAAAAACAGTGGAAGCTGTGGGTGCCGGTGGCCGTTGGCTGTTTTCTTCTGGCGGCAACCTATTCGCTGGTGAAGCCGGACCAGTGGCAAGCCACGCAGTCGATCCTCTTGCGTGACGAAGCGGCCGGCCAGTTGAGCGGCCAAGGGCGTTTCGACAGCATCGATACGATGAAAGCGGCACAGGAAATGGTGGTGGAAGTGGCCCGCAACCAAGCAGTCCTGGAAGCCACGCTCAAGCAGGTTGGCCCACCGCTGGGAAACCGCGTCCAAGGAGAGTGGCCGTCACTGACCGACGTCGAATCGCTGCGCAAGAACGTGAAGGTCAGTCCACCCAACGGAGCCGAGTTTGGCACGACCGAAGTGCTGCACCTTTCGGTTGACGCCGATGATCGCGAGCGAGCCATCCTTCTGACATCAACGCTCTGCCAGCAAATGGACATCGCCCTGAAGAACATCCGTAACCGACGCGCCGACAGCGTGATCGCCGAACTGGAAAACGCCGAGCTACTAGCCCAGCAGGAACTGGACCGGGCTACCGAAGCGTTGAAAGCTCAGGAGACCAAGGTCGGAAGCGACCTGGGTGAGCTGCGCAGCCTGAACGATGCCAACTCAGGCGACGGCAACCTCCGCAATGCCTGGAACAAGATCAAGCAGCAGATTCGCGACGGCGAAGCCGAACTGGTCAAGCTGGATGAACAGCTGAAGATTCTGGAAGCTGCCCAGAACGATCCCGATAATCTGATCGCCACTCCGAACCAATTGCTCGAAAGCCAGCCATCACTTCGCCGTTTGAAGGATGGCCTGGTCGATGCCCAGCTTCGTACCTCGCAGCTGATGGGCAAGATGAGTAAGTCGCACCCGCAGGTTCAGTCCGCGGTTGCGGCGGAAGATGAAGTGCGTCATAAGCTGCGCGGCGAACTGGCGATTGCAGTCCGCGGTATCCAGGCCGACTTGCAGTTGCAACGATCGCGTCTGAAATCGATTAACAACCAAGAGGCCGACGTTCGGGAACGGCTCGATTCGCTGGCCTCCATTCGCGCCGGCTACGCTAACCTGGTGGCCGACGTCGATAAGTGCACGCTCGTCCTGCGGACCGCCCATGAACAACTGTCCGACGCCAAGGCCAACAAGCGTGCTTCGGAAACGGCCAGCTTGATTACCCGCATCGATCAGCCAACCACCGGCGAGTATCCGCTAGGGCCAAGCAAGACGGTCATCGCGGGAAGCGGCCTATTGGGTGGCATGATCCTGGGCATCGGCATCGTGGTGCTGCTTTCGCCCATGCCAGGCAGCCAAGGGCGTCGCTGGACCGATCGTCTGTGGGGACGCCGCTCGACCGATACGTCGGCGGCACCGGCCGCTGGAGATCGCCGATCGGTTCCGCGGGCGGCGGAACCACCGGTCAATCCAGATGCCCCAGGCCGCGGTCGTCGTGCGACCGATCAAGCTCCGCCGGCAACCTATCCGGAAGTCGACCGACGTGCCGGTTACGACCGCCGCGGAACGGCCGCGCCCGGAGATCGGCGCGGCCAGTAGAGTAACGACCTGGCTTCTACTTTCCTTGGAAGTCGGCCGGCTTCAAACCCTTCTTGAAGCTGTTGAAGCCGTAGAAGCTCGGATCGTAGTCCCCCACGATGCTGACGTCGAGATCAGGCGTGATCTTGTCATCCAAACCCAACAGGTCGAACACGCCGTTGACGATAATCCGGCGACCGTCTTCGTTGACGTAGTCGATCGCGCTGCCGAAGGTACTGCACAGCGAAGTTCCGCGTTTGCCACCTTTCAGCTGGTAAGGCATCGTCCAGACGATCGGCATCATCGGGTCGTTCTTCTTCCCTTCAACCGGCTTGTCCTCCGGCTTCATCCCTTCCAGCACCGAGCCATAAACCAGCACGGTTGCTTTTTCCGGCAGATTACGGATCCCATACACGTCGGTCGGTCCCCAGACATCATCGACGCCGCGCAGGATTGGGTTGTCCTTCTGCTCGGCGTTGATCACACCGCGGGTGCTCTCGCTCTTGTGCTTGCCATGATGGCTCACCCAGGTTTCGCCCAGCACATTCTTGCCGAAGCCCCCTTGGTTGTTGAAGCTGTACGAGTGGAACTTGGCATCCTTGGGAATGTTGAACGCATGGGTCGCCGTGCGAATCCCGATGATCGGCTTGCCCGCTTTCAGGTAGTCGTCGATGACCTGCATGTCTTCGTCCGGCAGGTTACGGAAGCGAGTCATGATAATGCACAAATCGGCCGACTTCAGTTTATCGATGCCGGGAATGTTCTTCTGATTGTTTGGATCAACGGTGCCATCTTCCGGGTTGATCGAAAAGAGCACCGTGCAATCAAAACCATGATGCTTCGACAAGATACCGGCCAGCATCGGCAAGGCTTCTTCCGAGCGATACTCTTCATCACCGCTGATCAGCACGATGTGCTTTCCTTTGCCGGGACCATCGCCACCTGAGTAGGTGAGCATGGTGTCGTCGGCGGAAGCAACTGAAAGGGGCGTCACCAGGGCAACCAGCGCGAGCCAGAAAATATTCAGTTTCATGGAGAATTCCTGAGGGGTTGAATCGGGAGGTGGGAAGTCGTGAATCAGTTCGGTTATAATCGAAATCGATCCACATTTCACCGCTCTCGCGCGATCAATTCCCACGAATTTATCGCCATGCCACTCCCCTCCCCCCTGCTCGACGCTTCTCTTGAAGGTTTCACCATGTCTCGATTACGGTCGCTTGCCCTGGGTCTGATTTTATTACTGGGAACCGTGGATATTCTTTGCGCCGAGATGCCGAAGGTACTCGATCCGCGTCTTCAGTTGGAACTGATTGCCGAGCAGCCTGACATCGTCACGCCGATCGGGATTACCTTCGATTCCAGTGGTGCCCTCTTGGTGATTGAATCGCACACGCATCATCGCAAGCCTGATTATCAAGGCCCGCCGAAGGATCGCATTCGCCGCTTTGCCGATACCAATGGCGATGGGAAATTCGACACGTGGAGCACGTTCTACGAAGGAACCGAGGCCACCATGAGCATTCTCTCGGCGAAGGACGGCTCGATCTATGTCGCCACGCGGATGGAAGTCTTTCGTCTGCGCGACACCAACGGGGACCATATCGCTGACAAGCGCGATGAAATTGCCCACCTGGAAACGGCCGGACGCTATCCACACAACGGACTGGCTGGCCTGACGATTGGCCCAGACGGCTTGCTTTATTTCGGGCTGGGTGAAAATCTGGGCGAGCCCTACGCATTGGTCGGCAGCGACGGCACCAAGCTTTCCGGCGGAGGGGAAGGCGGCACCATCTACCGCTGCAATCTCGACGGCAGCGACCTGCAGTTGATGGCGACTGGCGTATGGAATCCGTTCGGGATGGTCTTCGACCCGGCCGGACGTTTGTACATGGTCGATAACGATCCCGACAGCCGTCCCCCTTGTCGGCTTCTGCATATCGTTCCAGGCGGTGACTACGGCTATCAGTTCCGATACGGGCGAACGGGCGTCCATCCACTGCAAGCCTGGAATGGCGAACTGCCTGGCACGCTGCCGATGGTGGCCGCGACCGGCGAAGCCCCCAGCGGCGTCGCGTGGTACCACGGCGAACTGTGGGGAACCAGTTGGGGCGATCATCGCATCGAAACGTTTCGCCTTGGCAACAATGGCGCCAGCGTTCAGGCAACGTTCCAGACGGTCGTGCAGGGAGATCACAACTTTCGCCCGGTCGATTTCGCGATCGCTCCGGACGGATCGCTCTACTTCACTGACTGGGTCGACCGCAGCTACCCGGTGCATGGCCAGGGACGCATCTGGCGTTTGACGTGGAAAGAGCAGCCAGCTGCGAGCCAAGCGTTACCTCTTTCCACCGCGGAAAAGGAAGCCAAAGAACTGCGAAAGGCCCCGACCCTGGCCGCACTGGAATACGATGATCCTTTCCTGCATCAAGCCGCCGTCTATGGCTTTGCCCGGCAAGGGGTCGACATGCCGCTGGAAATCTGGCAAGAGCTTCCCACCGGCGCACAGCGTCTGGGAATCCTCGAAGCGTACCGCTGGTCGCACGACACCAAGCAGACAGAGACGCCTCTGCCACTGCTTCGCGCGGCGATTGACGATCGCGACGATCGCGTCCGCATGTATGCCATGCGGTGGATCGCCGACACGCAGGCCAAAGACTTCCTGCCGCAGTTGCAAGAGCGGCTGCAATCGCACACGCCGAGTGTTCGCGAGTTTCCCGTTTTGCTCAGCACCATCTCGTGGCTCGAGTCCGGCAGCGTTGGCGGGCGGAACGAAATCCTCGAACAGCAGACGCTGGCTGGCATCATTCGCGACGACAACCAATCGGCCGCGCTACGAACGCTGGCCCTCAAACTGATTGATCCGCGTAGCAAACAGCTCACCGACGAAACGCTTGAGGCCCTGACCCATGCCGCCGATAACGACTTGGCACGTCAGGCGATCCAGGTGCTCTACCTTCGCGGCGGCGAGCGTGGAGAGAAGGTGGCGACCGACATCGCCCTGAACACGCAGCGTGATCCCCAAATCCGCGCGATGGCGATCGTTGGCCTGTCCGATCATGCGGACGTCCATCAGGAAACGCTGCAGAAACTGGCGGCCGACGACAACGATATCGTCCGCCAGGAAGCGAAACGCACGCTCCGCACCGCGACGGTTGCCGATCCGATTCCAGCACAGAAGCTGGACCAATGGCTGGCTGCCATCGAAGGGGAAGCCGACGTCGAGGCAGGCCGCCGCATGTTTCTTTCCTCGAAGGGCGGCTACTGCATCCGCTGCCATCGTTATGACGGAAGTGGCGCGGACGTCGGCCCCGACCTCACCTACATCGGCCAGCGTATGACGCGCGAGCGGCTCTTGGAATCGATCCTGCAACCGAGCCAGGAAATCGCGCCGATGTATGTCCCCAAAGTCTTGCTGACCGACGATGGACGACTCCATATCGGATACCCGATTACCGATCCGAACGTCAACGAAAAGCGTCTCTTCATCGACACCGCCGGCAAGCGGTTTGAACTCGACCCCGAGGCGATCGAAGAGGAACGCGACTCGGAGAAGTCGATCATGCCGGAAGGATTTCAACAGGTTCTCTCGCCCGAAGAGATGCGCGACCTGATTGGTTTTCTGATGGAAACCAGCACCGCGAAGTAGCTTTCTCAAGTCCCCTCTCCCCTCGGGGGAGAGGGTTAGGGTGAGGGGGCGACCCCGGTACCCGCTTCATCAACCCCTCACCCTAGCCCTCTCCCTTGGGAAGGGCGAGGGGACAAGAGTTTTTTGGGCAAGCCTTTTCCTTTCAATCATATCGCTTAGTACGCGTTCTTTCGCCCGAGCACGACCCAGACCGTCTCGAACAGAATCCGCAGGTCGAGCCAGATGCTCCAGGTGCGGATGTACTCGTGGTCGCATTGAACGCGTCGTTCCATCTTTTCAACGGTATCCGTTTCGCCTCGCCAGCCGCGGACCTGGGCCAGACCCGTGATGCCAGGCTTCACTTTGTGACGCAGCATGTAGTGATGGATCAGCTTGCGATATTGTTCGTTGTGTGCCGAAGCGTGGGGGCGCGGCCCAACCAGAGACATCGTCCCGGTCAGCACATTGAACAACTGCGGCAGTTCGTCGATCGATGACTTACGCAGAAAGCCGCCGATCGGCGTCAGCCGACTGTCGTTCTTCTGAGCCTGTTTGACGTTGGGACCATCTTCGCAAACGGTCATGCTGCGGAACTTCCAGACCAGGATCTCTTGCCCGTCCAGGCCATACCGCCGCTGACGGAAGAAGACCGGCCCCTTGCTCGTCAGCTTTACCGCCAAGGCGACCAACGTCATCGGGACCGCCAATAGCAACAGTGCGAGCGAAGCGAGGATGATGTCGCTGACCCGCTTCAAGACGCCATCGACACCCAGCAATGGATTCTCGTAGACACTAACCACCGGCAGGCCGCGAATGTCGGACCACCGCGAGTGCAATATCTCAAACACGAAGAAGTCCGGCACGATGTAAACCGAAGCGGTCGTGTCCCCCAAATGATTCAGTACGTTGCGAATCCGTGATTCGGCCCGCATCGGGAACGTGATGTAGATGCGCTGCACGTCGCCACGCCTGGCGGCTTCGACCAGTTCGTGCAAGTTCCCCACGCACGCCCCCAGGCTGTCGGGAATTCGCGGCAAGCGTTCGCTGGGTCGGTCGTCGTAGAAACCGGCCACGCGCATGCCCAGGTCAGGCGTATCTTTAATGTTCTGGGCAAGTTGAATGCTTAGTTCGTTCACGCCCACGATCGCCACGCCATGCTGGTTCATCCCGTTGGCCAGCAGCCAGCGAAGCACCGTGCGAATGATCATTCGCGATACGGTAAGCAGCAGCGGCGTGATCAAGAACCACGAAACGAGCGTATAGCGATTGAAAGGATGATCGTAGCGGAAGACGGTCGAGATCAGGACGAGCACCGCCAACGAAACGGCCCAGGTCATCGCCCCACACCAGATTTCTCGTTCGGTGGAAACGCCTCGCCAGTTTCGGTACACGCCGGTAAATTCGGCGACGACGTAAAAGATGGCCAAGGCAGCGGCTACCGCCAGTTGATGATCGCTGGCCGGAGTTTCGCCAGCCCCCATGACGGCCAGGATCATCCCCACGATGATCGCCGCGGCATCCGCCACGCGGTAGAGCCCATCGAGGAGGGTCGATTTGTGCTGAATCTGTCGAAGTGGATTGCTCATGGCGATTGCCTGATTTCCGGGCGCACGCGCCCCTGGGATTCGAATTCAGGCAAATATAGGTCAGCCCCCTCAACGGAGGAAAGAAAGCGGATCAGCGAGGTATGATCTCGTGTGATCGTCGTTCCAGTTGTAACGATTACACCAACTAGATCAGGGTCAGCGACAGGCTCCAGTCCCCTCTCCCTTCCCAAGGGAGAGGGGACTGGAGGTTTTAGAGATCGACCGCTTCGCCTAGGTTGATCTCAACCTCTGGTGCCGCTGGGTCGGGGGTATCGCCAGGCGGGGCATCGGAATCCTGGGCCGCTTCCTGGGCTCGTTTTAGCAGCCGCTTGAAAAGGCCATCGCGCGGGGCATCTTCTTCGTCGGTCGCGTTTCGTTTCTGTTGGTTGGCCTCGCGTCGCTCGCGCATCTGATCGAGCATTCCCCCTTCGCGGTTGGCGTTTTCCAGCAGCGAGCCTGCGAGATCGAGAATGCCGTCAACGTTGACTTCGCCTTCTTCCCCCTCGAAGTTCAGTTTGATCTCGTCGCTGTTCAGAAAGTCGCGCAGCGTCGACTCGGCGGTGGCCATCAGCGATTGACCGAGGCGATCTTTGTCGATGATCGGATTATCGAGCGTACCGACGATCGGGATTTCAATCGTCTTGCCTCGCAGCGCCGAAAGGAGCGGGCGCGGAAGCTCCCCATCCTTGAGTTCTTCCACCGGATCGAGCGGCATGGGAACTTCCGCGATCAGGTTGAGCGACTTATCGAGCCCTACGAAGCCGCGTGTCCGCACACGCACGTTGCCGACGCCGAAGTCAAGCCCTTCGTGATAAACCTGCTTGTCGGCCAGTTCGAAGTTGATGGTGCAGTCGGAGAAGACCTCGACCGACGGCCCGAGCCCGATGAACTCGGTAATCTTCTGCACCAGCGGCGTCTTCCCGGTGAGTCGGGCCTTGTGAATGACCATTTGCCCTTTGCCAACCGAGCTTTGTCGATCGGCCAGGGGAACGCGGATATCGGAAAGGGAAAGCGAGATCTCACCGTCGACCTGCGTCACGCCGGTGACGATCGGGGCAACGAACTTGAGCATGTCGTCGCACATCTCCTGCGTCATCTGCTGACGATCCATCAGGGTCGCTTGGGGAATGAGGATCGAAGGACCTTCTTCGTCGCTGCGACCAGGACGCAGTTGGGCGAGGAAACCAATGTTCTCGAAACCCCATGGCTGCTCCGACCCTGGTTTTTTGACCTGCACGGTGGCGTCGATGACTCGCACGTCGATCGTTCGCTGAAGTGCCGATTCGACTTTGTCTCGATCCAACGAAGGGGCATCCCCGGCACCGTCGGTGACCAGATCGGCCTGTTCGCTGGGAAGTTCAATGACGATCAGCGGCTGTTCGATCGTCAGGTTACCGAGTTGACGCGGCTTGGTGATCAGCTGAAAGAGGGTCACGTCGTTGGCGATCCGCGGAACGCCGACGTTGTACTTCCCTTCGTTTTGCTGAACACGAAGATTCTCGATTTCCGTCGGGCGGAACCACCCTACCGAAACCGAATCGACCGAGACAGCAACTTCTTTGTCGTTGAACAGATGGTTCAGTAGAAAGTTACGCACTGGGCCGTAGCCGATAAGCGTCGGTGCCGCGAGCACCAAGACGATCAGCAGCGCGACCACGCCGCCGGCAAGCCCAAGCAGTTTGCCCCAATGCTTTTGCAGAAATTTCATGGCGTGACATCCGGAAGTGTTTCGCCCAGCCCGCCGATCGCGCCGCGTCCCCTCGCCCGCGACGCGAGTGAGGGGACTGGCGAGTGATTGACTTACAGGGCAGCATTCAACGCGGCCAAGGCAGCGTCATAGTTAGGTTCTTCGGTCACTTCCTTGCAAGTTTCAGCATAGACGACCTTGCCGTCCTTATCGAGAACAAACGTGCCGCGGGCCAGCAACTTCAACTCGTCGATCAGCATGCCCCAGTTGTTGCCGAAGCTGCGATCCTGGTAGTCGCTGTACTGCTTGATGTTTTCGATTCCTTCGGCACCGCAGAAACGGTTCTGGGCGAACGGCAAGTCCAGACTAATCGTCAGGGCGTTGATCTTGTCGCCAAGTTCGCCCAACTTTTCATTGAACTTCTTGGTCTGCGTTTGGCAAACGCCGGTGTCCAGCGAAGGGACGACGCTCAGGATGGTAGGCTTCCCTTTGACGTCGGCTACGGTGATAGCCGTCAAACCGGCTGGGCCAAACGCGTGCAGCTTGAAGTCAGGAGCGTCCTGACCAACTTGCACTTCTTCGCCGACCAGGGTCATCGGGTTGCCTTTGAACGTAATCGCTGCGGGGCGGCTCATGGAACTTCCTCTTCTAATAATGTTGCCGATGGCAAGTGGGTTTCACAAACAAAGGCGCATTGTGACGCGCCGCCCAGGGGGATTAAAGAGGGCGTCCAGCTTCCCGCAGGCGATGAAAAAGAAAAGGCCGCTATTGGCGGCGAGTTTTCAGTTGGAAGTGTTCAGTTTTCAGGAAGAGGACGAGAAGGATCGTTCGAAAATGAAAAATGCCACCGGGCTTTCACCTGGTGGCATTTCACTTTATGGAAATGGATCGTTGACGGTTGATCTTCGTCCGAAGGGTGCGGACCAATCAACGCCAATCGACTTCCAGTTGATTTTCGACTTCATGGACGCCGTCCAACCGGCGGACGGTTTCCTGGGCCATCTGCTTGTGGAAGTAGCTGCCCACGCGACCCTTTAAAACCACGCGACCTTCGCTGTCTTCCACTTCAACGTGGCGGCCGGGAAAGTGCGGGCTAGTGGAAAGGGCCTGGTGAACATTGCTGGCAATCGCGGTCATCTCTTGCATCACGGGTGCCTCACGAAAGGTCTGAGATCGGGGGAATTCGCTCGAAGTGCTATCACTGCTATCGGAGTTTCCCTGAGGCAAACCTCAACGGATTTTCCGCCCGCGATGCCACGCGAGCCGAAACGTTACCGGTTGTCCGGGTTGTAACGATTTGCCAGACGCCTTTCTGGTCCCCTCGCCCCTGCGGGGGAGAGGGTTAGGGTGAGGAGGCGAAGCGGGGACTAGCTTTGAAAACCAACCTTACCGCTCCCCTGAACGAGGATGCTAACGGTCGTTCTCGGCGTGAGACTGCCCGCCTGTTTTAAACAGCCAGGCCGCAAGGTCAACAATGGCCGACCAGAGGATGAAGAAAACAATCCCGATCCCGAAAAAGACGACCTGCCCTGAGATCCCGGTTAGCCCGATCATGTTCGATACCACAAACGCCATTGAGTACCGGTGGAAGCATCCACGCGAGGATGTAGACGGAATCGAGCCAAGGTTGACGGTTCATATTGGTAACTGTTGGTTCAAATCACTACTTCGAAGAATCGGTTCGGCGTATTCATTTAGCTTTACTCGATGCCAACGTTATTCATCTACCCCCGCACGTATTCATCCGAATCATCATCTGGCTCGTCGAGAACGCGCTCTTCATAATCGTCCGGAATCTTATCAAGAGCGGTGGGAAGCCACTCTCCCTTTGACTTTCGATAACACTTCTTGCGATAAGGGAATTTCTTGATGATGCTTTCGATCTCCTTGAACAAATTCTCCTTTTCGTACCAGATCGATCCGCACTCGCCGCAGCCCCAGAAGGGGTCTTCTTTCTTTCTGCTCTCGATGTAGTCGACGAAGCCATCGCATGCGGAAACGGGGCAACGGTACTGGGGCTTGGAGACAACCGTTCCATCCTTGCCTGCGACGACCGCGGAAGGATTGATCATCGTGTACTCGTGACAACGAGGACATCTGATTCCCAACTCCGTCCACTTGCCCTTGGCACACCTTCGAATCATGTCCGCCTGCTTCGTTTTCAGGGGATAGAATCGTTCGCCGCATTCCTCACAAATCGCTGAAGACATCGAGGACCTCCGCAGTCATGAATGATAGCAGCGTGTATCAGAAACTCCTGCTTATGACCCATGAACGGCATACGACTCCGCCTGAACCGTAAGCACAACACGCCTTATGTCGGAGTGTAGCCGGTGCATTGTGACTTGTCACATGGTTTTTGGCGCGGATGAAAGACCAACGCCTATTCCACGTCAGAATACCGGCTCAGCCAAATCCCGGAATCCTAGTTCGCTCTGAAGTAACCGGATTGCTTACGCAAACAGCGTTTTGGCTAATTCTTCCGCTTTGGCCATAGCCGCCGGAATCTGCGAGGCGTCCTTACCACCGGCCTGGGCCATGTCAGGTCGACCGCCGCCGGAACCGCCGACGATGGCCGCTGGTTCCTTTACCCAGTCGCCGGCCTTCTTGCCGCTGTCGGTGAGCGACTTGCTGAGGCCGGCCACGATGGTGACCTTGCCTTCTTCGGCAGCGGCGAACAGCATGACGGCTGACGATTCGGTGCTTTTGCGGATCTGGTCGATCAACTGCCGCATGAGGTTGGCGTTGGCACCTGGGACGTCGGCGACGACGACGCTGGTGCCCCCCACGGTGGTAGCCTTGGCCAGCAGATCATCGCCCGAGAGCGTGCCCGACTTCTCGCGTTCGGCCAGTTGGTGCTTCAGCTTGTCGACTTCGTGGTAGAGCGTTTCAACACGTTCGGCCGACTCGAACAGCGGGCTGTTGAGCAGGCGGGCCGATTCCTTCAACATCTCTTTGCGGTGATAGTAATCGACGTCCTTGCCGTTGTAAGGCTTGATCGCGGCGGGGGCTTCGGGGGCTTTGCCGCTGCCGTTGACGGCCTTCTTCAAATCACGCACGTACCCGGTCAGGCTGCGGACCGCTTCGGGAATGTTGGGCACGTCGCACTTGAGCGTCTTAGCCATCGCCTCGAGCGAGTGATCGACCTTTTCGCGGTACTCCTTCGCCTTTTCGCCGGTCAAAGCGATGATGCGGCGGACGCCAGCGGAAACGCTTTCTTCGCTGATCACCTCGAACGCTTCGACCTGCTTGGTATCGGTCAGGTGCGTACCGCCGCACAGTTCGCGGCTGAAGTCACCCATGGTGACCATGCGGACCGGGTCGGGGTACTTCTCGCCGAACAGCATCATCGCGCCCAGTTCGCGAGCCTTGGCCAGGGGAACCGTTTCCCATTTGACCGTGCCGCCGTCGACGACCTTTTCGTTCACGTCGGACTCGATGGTCGTCAATTGATCGAGGGCTATCGGCTCCATGTTGGTGAAGTCGAACCGCAGGAGGTCGTCTTCCACCTTCGAGCCTTGCTGCTGGGCATGCGAACCAAGGGTCTTCTGCAGGGCATGATGCAGAATGTGCGTGGCCGAGTGTGCCCGCTTGATGGCCGCGCGGCGCGTCGTGTCGACTTCAGCCTTGGCGGTGCTATCCGTCGTGATCGTTCCCTTGGCCAGGTAACCTTCGTGCAGGAACAGGTCGCTGTCCTTTTGCGTGTCGGTCACGATGAACTCGAAGTCGTCCGAGTAGATGCGCCCCGTATCGCCGACTTGACCGCCTGACTCGCCATAGAACGGCGTCTTGTCGAGCACGACCACCAGCTTGTGTTCTGGACCGGTGGTACTGCAGTCGTCAACCAGGTGCGACTCTTCGTCTCCTTCGGACGCGGTCACGATTCCTTTGATCGTCACATCGGTCGCTTCGTTGTCGTAACCGACGAATTCGGTGGAGCGAACCGAGTTCTTGAGCGACTCGATCGGACCGGTCTCGAACAGTTTTACCTGATCGCCGCCGGAACGCTCGCCGAACTCTTCCATCGCTTTCTTGTAGCCGACCCAGTCAAACGTGAAGCCATGTTCGATCGCGACCTGCTCGAACAGTTCCGGCGGAAAGCCAAACGTCTGGTACAATTCGGCCGCTTCGTCACCGTTGACGACGGTCCGGTTGGCCGAACGCATGCCGGCGAAGATCTTTTCGCTGCGGGCAATGCCGTCGTCGAGCGAGTGCAGGAAGTTTTCTTCTTCGCTCTTGATGACGTTCTTCACGCGGGTCACCGAATCTTGCAGATCCGGATACGGCACCTTCATCATCTCGACGATCTTGTCGACCAGTTGGTAAGCGAACGCCTGGTGCATGCCCATCTGGTGACCATCGAGCACGGCTCGGCGGAGCAAGCGGCGGATAACGTACTTCTCTTTGTTGGCGCCTGGGTAGACGTTCTCGTGAACGGCCATCGTGCACGCGCGGATATGGTCGGTGATGCGGCGCAGGCGGCGACCGTTATCGGAAGCCGGATCGTACTTCACGCCACAGATTTCGCCGGCGGCTTCGACGATCGGACGCAGGATGTCGATGTGGTAGTTGGTGGTGACCCCTTGCAGCGTCGCCGCCGTACGTTCGAGCCCCATCCCGGTGTCGATGTTCTTGCTGGGGAGCGGTTCGAGGTTGTTCGGCGGATCCCCCACGCGATTGAACTGCGTGAAGACAAGATTCCAGATCTCGACCTTCTTGCCGCCTTCCGGGGTGAAGTAGATTTCGCTACACGGACCACAAACGCCATCGGGACCTTGGCTCGGGGCGCTGGCAGGCCAGAAGTTTTCGTCTTCGTCCAAGCGTTCGATGCGGCTGAACGGAAGACCGATTTTTTCGTGCCAGATGTTGGCCGCTTCGTCGTCATCCTTGTAAACGGTGACGCTCAGTTGATCGGGATTCATCGCGAGCCACTTCTTGTCGGTCAGAAATTCCCAGGCCCAATGGATGGCGTCTTCTTTGAAATAGTCGCCGAAGCTGAAGTTGCCCAGCATCTCGAAGAAGGTGTGGTGGTAGGCGGTACGGCCGACGTTGTCGATGTCGCCGGTACGCAGACACTTCTGACAGGTCGTGGCCTTAGTGAAGTCGAGTTTCACGCGGCCGAGGAAGTGATCCTTGAACTGGTTCATCCCGGCCGGGGTAAAAAGAACCGAGGGGTCCCACGTAGGAACCAGAACGTCGCTCGGGCAACGCGTGTGTCCTTTGGTCTCGAAAAAGCTGAGGTACTTTTCGCGTAGTTCGTCGGTTTTCATTGGGAAACTAGTTTTCAGTGTTCAGTTTTCAGTGTTCAGCAGAAAGCCGGAGCTACCGCTTCTTCCCCAATCGTTGGGACACAAGTCCTTCATGATAAGTTCTTTGCCAATTTGGGCAAAGGTGACTGGTTGGACCAGATAAAGTGGCCGGCAAGAACCAAAACAAGGCCGGCCATCCCTCTGTGCAAGGACAGCCGACCTCGGAACCCTGTTTTGGAAATGGAGAACGCTCGGAAAAAGCAAATCCCGGGGGGAGAGATCTGCCAGATCTGCTTTGGGTCGGCACGGTTCCCAGAACGAACTATGCCGTGCAGGTCGATCCAACGGAAAGGATGGTGCAAATCGCTGGGGACGCTTCGCTATTCGCACCTGATACGGTCCCCGGCGAAAGGGACCGCGTTGTAATCACCCGGGAGGACGGGCCGCTTACAAGTCTTCTTCGGGTGGCATCTCGCCGTCATCTTCGGGGCCAGAGACGGGCCCAACGACTGGCTCGATCGAATCCATCACTTTTTGCTTGATTTCCTCGGTAATCTCGGGATTCTCGACCAGGAAGATCCGGGCCTTCTCTTTCCCCTGACCAAGCTGCATGTCGCCATAGCGGAACCAGGCCCCACTGCGAGCGACAATTTTATGAGCAAGACCGAGATCCAGTACGTCCCCTTCATAGCTGATGCCGTCTTTGTGCATCATGTCGAACTCGGCGACGCGGAACGGCGGGGCAACCTTGTTCTTGACGATCTTGGTGCGGACGCGTTGCCCCACCACGTCTTCCCCATCCTTCAGCTGACCGATGCGGCGGACATCGATACGGCAGGACGAGTAGAACTTCAAAGCGCGGCCACCCGGCGTGGTTTCGGGGCTGCCGAACATCACGCCTACCTTTTCGCGGATCTGGTTGATGAAGATCACGCAGGTTTTCGACTTGGCGATCGCCCCGGTCAACTTTCGCATCGACTGGCTCATCAAGCGGGCCTGAAGACCGACATGCGAGTCACCGATCTCGCCGTTGAGTTCCGCCTTGGGAACCAGGGCAGCTACCGAGTCGACGACGATGATATCGACCGCGTTCGATTTAACGAGCATTTCGGTGATCTGCATCGCTTCTTCACCACTGGAAGGCTGGCTCACCAGCAGCGTTTCCAGTTGAACGCCAAGCTTCTTGGCCCAACTGGGGTCCAAGGCGTGTTCGGCATCGACGAATGCAGCGATCCCGCCCAGTTTCTGAGCTTGAGCGATCGCATGCAGGGCGAGCGTCGTCTTACCGCTCGACTCAGGGCCGAACATCTCGATGATGCGCCCACGTGGAATTCCTCGACCACCCAGGGCCAGGTCGAGCGAAAGCGATCCCGTCGGGATCCCTTCGATTACCTTATGATTGTTGCCCAGGGGCATGATGGCCCCCTCGCCGAACGATTTCTCGATCTGCGCGAGCGTTGTTTTCAGGGTGGTGTTCCCAGCAAATACGTCCTTTTTGGCGTCCGTTCCCTGGGGAGCGGTGTCCTTCCCGGACGATTTCTTCTTGGCTGCCATTTTACCGTTGCTCTTGGTTGCGACCGTGACCATTTCTCAGGGCTCCTTTATGGGGAAAGACTGCAGGCACTGCAAGCGGCCTGAAAGCCTAACTGCACAGATGAACAGTGTACAAATTTGCATCGGCTATGCAAACTCGTTTCTGTGTTGTTTCTGAAATTAATGATCGGTGAGGGACGGGACACGTTAGGTCCAGCGGCGGAAAAGAATTTCCAGAAAGTGAAAAGATGCCCGGAAAGCCTTTCAAAGTAAGGCCTTACGAAACGCTCCTATCCGCCATGCGGGCCCCGATGGGCATTTAACCGAGCGTACCGCGACCGATCAGCGTGTACTTGGGACCAGTGCGATCGAGCTTGCTGGCAAAGATGCAAACTTCCTTCACGTGGCACTCACCCATCGGCAATTCGGCGTTTTCGGCCAGCAGCGTCTTCAGGTCGTCGACCTTGCGGCTAAAGCGTTTCAGCCGACCAAGAGTCAGATGGGGGTGATACTTCTTCCGCGAATCTGGCGGGAAACCGATCGCGGCCAGGCTCTCGGTCAGATCTTCCTGCAGCGCAATCAGCTGCTCGGCTCCGGCACGCGCGCCGACCCACAGCGTGCGGGGATTGGCGACGTCGGGAAAGGCCCCGGTGCCGATCATCTCTAACTCGAAGGCCGCGTGCTCGGCGGCGACCTCAATCGTTTTCCGAGAGATGTCGACCACGTCCTGGCTGGTGACGTCCCCGAGAAAATTGGTCGTGATGTGCAGGTTCTCGGACTCGACCCATTTCACGTCGGCCTCGGCAACCGAGAGCTTTTTGATCAGCTTTTCGGCGCGGCGGCGGACGTCTGTGGAAATGCGGACGGCCAGAAAACAGCGAGTCGCTTCCATGAAGCCCAGCGCCTTAGAAGGTGAGCATCTGGCGGTATTGGGCGAAACGGCCGTCGATTTCATCGCGGCTGGCGCCCTTCAAGCGATCCATGCTGAAGTCTTCCACGATCAGACTCGCCACGACGGTACCGTAAGCCATCGCTTCTTTGAGGGTCTTCGGATCGAAGTCGTTCTTTTCGGCCAGGTAGCCCATCATGCCACCAGCGAAGCTGTCGCCAGCACCGGTCGGATCAACCACGTGCGGCGTGGGGAAAGCAGGCATCACGTAAGTTTCGCTTTTCGAGAAGAACATCGCCCCATGTTCCCCCTTCTTCAAAACCACGAACTTCGGTCCCATTTCCAGGACCTTTTGGCCTGCTTTCACCAGGTTTTCTTCCTGGGTCAGCAGCTTTGCTTCGCTGTCGTTAAGCACCAGGCCGTCGATGCGGTTGAGCAGCGTCATGAGTTCGTCGCGTTCGATTTCGATCCACAGGTCCATCGTGTCGGCAACGACCAGACGTGGGCCAGTCATTTGATTAAGCACCTTCAACTGGGTGGTCGGCGATCCGTTGGCCAGAAACACGAAGGGGCAGCGGGTCGCGTCTTCGGCCAGGGTCGGGCTGAAGTTTTCCAGCACGTTCAGATGAACTTCGAGCGTGTCACGATCGTTCATATTGTCGTGATACTTACCGGTCCAGCGGAAGGTCTTGCCCCCCTTTTCGACTTCGATGCCAGTCGTATCGATCCCGCGCTCGGAGAATAGCTGGGTGTGCTCTGCCTGCCAGTCTTCCCCCACGACACCGACCATGCGAACGCCGCTAAAAAAGCTGGCCGCATAGGAAAAGTGGGTTGCCGATCCGCCAATGATGTTTTCGCGAACCTCGGTAGGCGTGTGAATGGAATCGATGGCGATGGATCCGACGACCAAAAGTGACATGGGGACGTCTTTCGTTTTAGCGTGAGCAGGGGAAAATCGTTTTTACCGGCGCGACGTCCCGACCAAACCATGGGCAGTTCTCCCTGTCTGGACCATAATGAACCTCGCAAAACGCCCCATTATCAGGGAATTCGCTCTGACTGCAACGTACCGCATGAAACCAAATGGGCATTGTGGTCATTTTCTTGTGGCGTCTTGGTATCCCTCGTTTTCGCTTGATTGCCCCGAAAGGTCGTGAAATTGCCTTTTCGCTCTGCCTTGTTCTGCCTTCTGATTTTTGCCTGCACGATCAGTTCCGCTGCTTACGGTGACGAAGAAAAGCGGTTTGTCGCCATGCTGGAAGATGGCCGAGTGGTCGAGGACGACGTCCTGCGCAATTGGTATTCCGGTAACGCGATGCCGCAGTTGGCGGGGCAAAGCCTGATCCAGGGCGGCAATCCCATGCGGTGGATGATGGACCGCTCTCTAGGCCCAGCCGAAATGCCCAACGCCTACATCGAGCTTTTCTCCGGCGATCGCGTTCCTGGGCACCCAGATGCGTATGTACCGGAAGGGGTCGAATACCAGGCCGACGTGCCGGAACACTTTCTGATTACGCCCAGTTTCCCCTTCCGCAGGTCGTCCAACTCGCGGTATCGCTCCGACATCCGCGTGCGCCGCGACTTCGTGCAGAAGATCGTGTGGGAACAGATGCCGGCGTTGATCGATCGCCACGTGCCGGCAACCGTCTTCTTGAAGAACGGGCGCGAGATTACCTTCCGCGCCATTCGCTTCTCGGAAGCAGGCATTCATCTGCTGGTCGATCGCGAGCGCATGTCGTTCGGCTTTCATGAAATTGCCGAACTGCACCTCGACGTCGAATCCCCGTGGGAAAGCCACTTGCAAGAACTTGCGATCCTGTTTCCCAGCGGCAAGGTCGAGCCGGCCGATCAACAGCGGCTGGTGCAGTGGGAAACGTCGGATGGTTTGGTCGCAACGACCAGCGTGCAGCGGATCGATGCCGACTCGCGGGGCGACAACAACAACTCCGATCGTTGGGTGCATGGCATCCAGCCGGCGTGGTCGCTCGATCCGATCTGGATCGAGTGCCGTTCGACCTGGATGCGGCGTAGTTGGGCCTTCGACGAAATGCCGTTGTTTCGCCTGCCCTTTGCTGAGAGTCGCGACGGAGCGATGTTCTCGCGCAATGGTTTCTCGGCCCGCATCAACCGCGGCATTCTCGCCGGCACGGCCAAGAGCGGCGATCGCGTCAGCGGATGGAGCTTGGGCGTCATGGCCCCCAGCCGCTTGAACTTCGACCTGCCGCCGTTCGCCACGGCGTTTCGCACGATGCTTGGGATCGACCAGGCCGCGCATGACCGTGGGTGCATCCGTGGACGGGTGTTCGTCTCGTGGGAGAGTTCTCCGAAGTTTGAATCGGACGCGATCGTTGGCTCGGAAAAGATGGCCGATGCCGGTAACGTTCATTGGAATAACCTACCGGGTGATGGGCAACTGATCCTGGAAGTCGACATGGCCCATCAAGGGCGTCCCGATGGTGCCGATCCATTCGACATCCGGGATATGGCCAACTGGATCGAGCCGCGAATCCAACTCGATCGCGAGAAGCTGCGCGAGGCCATCAATGAGCGAACGCCTGGAACGATCCTGGCCTGGAACGGATGGCAGGTCGCGTCGAACCTCGACAAGTTGCGTTTCCAAACGACGCGACGCCGCGTGGAATACCCTTACGAATCCCCTTCGTGGCGTACCACCGTCGTGGCGAAGGACGAGCCGCTGCGGCTCACCACGATCAAGAAGATCGCGCCTGATACGGCCTACCTGGAGATCAACACGGCCAAGTTCGATGGCGGCGATGAGCCGAACATCGAAGTTCGCATCAACGACGTCCCCGTTCTTTCCGAGCCGATGAAGAACGTCAACACGCACGATCACGTCAACACGCCGGCTCCCTTCCTGGTCGACCTGACTCCCTTCGCAGGGAATGAAGTCACGCTCGAAATCTCGCAAACGCCTGGGGCGGACAACATCACGGTCGACTGGCGTGGCATCCACTTTCTGCCAACTCCATCGTTTCTGGTGCCCGTGCTGGATGCTCCTTCCCAGCAGCAAGTCGAAGGGCTGTTGACCATCGATGGACAGCCATCCGGCGCGAAGTGGAGAAACGACATCCGCCTGGTGAGCCGGCCAGCCCTCGAAATCAACGATGGTCCGTGGGTTCAGATTGCCAGCTTTGATCGCCCGATCGAGATTCGCGAACGCCCCCTCCCAGGTCAGTATCGGCAGTTGCGATTCGCTTTTCAAAAACAAGGCGATGGCTACGTCCAGATTCGGCTGCTGCACGATCGAGACAGCGAATCACCCGCCATCTATGCGGTCGGCACCACCAAGGCAGACAAAGGAGTCATCGAACTCGACCCAAAGAAGATCAAGGAAAACGATTGGCACCAGGTCGGGCCCGATATCTTCTCGAACTTCCGCGAACTCAACATCACAGGGATTGCCATTCAATCGGTTGGTGGCGGCAAGTCGACGTGGGACCATTTCGTCTTTTCCAGCAGTGCCTGGCATTATGATCGCCTGACCTCGATCTCCCCCATCAACAACAACTGGGACGACTGGCAAAAGCGATCGGACGACCTACTTCAGTGGCTGCCCAAAGCAACAGTCCAGGTTAACCGTCCAGGAAAACCGGTACGACCGGCGATTCTGATCGACCAGGGACAAGGCATCTGCGCCATGTTGGGAGACGGTGACTGGAAACGGGACCAACAGGTCGAAATCGTACGGGATGACGGCAAGAAGTTTCCTGCGAAATGCCTGGGCATCGATGAAGAATCCCACCTCGCACTGCTGCGCATTGAGAATATCGAGCAGGACGGACAGTGGAGCCAGGTTAACCTGGCCGGTGGCGATCGGTTCGATCCTCAGTTCGCATTTATGCTGATTCAGCAAGATGATACGCCCGGCCAGATCACCTGGGATATCAGTCGGCCGATCACTTACACAAAAAGAGTTGAGATCCTTTCCGAATCCCCGTCTCTTGACTTCCAATTAGGGGCGATCGCGATCGACCGAAACCATCAGATCGCCGGATTCGTCAGCGGCAAGACCCCCAATGGGGAGCCAATTCTTACCATCGCCCATCCTCTCTCCCAGAAGCGTTCCACCCTTCAGGGCAATTAACAAACTCATCTACTTTAAATATATTTGCGGAATACTGCTTATCTCGGGAAATCCATGCCCTTCCCGATCGATTTGCCGAAACGCAATGTTTCAGGCGGTGTTACGAGGTAAATCCCTTCTTTCCTCCTTCCTCACTTGGTATCACCATGCGCAAGAGTCATGCCTTCACGTTGGTCGAGTTGCTTGTTGTTATCGCCATTATCGGCGTGCTGATCGCTTTGCTTTTGCCTGCCGTCCAGCAGGCACGTGAGGCAGCCCGCCGTATGCAATGCACCAACGGCGAGAAACAAATCATTTTGGCGATGCACAACTACGAATCGAGCTTCAAGTTGTTCCCCACGGGGCGTCTTGGTTGTGACGGTGCCTGCAACCCAACCAATGGCCCTGGTACTAGCGGATTCGTGCTGCTGCTTCCGTTCCTGGAAGAAAACAACCTGTACGAGTTATTCGCACCGTACGGCCCAGACAACGCCTTCCCGGGCAATCTCCCATCCTCCACTTTGTCGCAGCGTCCCGATGTGTTCGTCTGCCCCAGCAGCACCATGCCGGAAACGGTGAACTCGGGTAGCAAGGATTGGGCGACCAGTTCCTACGCACTGGTCTCGGGGCACTATGGTCCTTCGCAGGGGATTGGCTCAAAAGTGAAGTGGGAAAACTCCGGCATGTTCGTCTATCGTGATTCGTTTGGCGTTCAAGACGCGACCGATGGACTGTCGAACGTCATGTTCGTGGGTGAAGTGATTGACGGGCATCTCTCCAATCACATCAATCGCTGGACCACCGCCGGCCGTCACTTGGACTCGCTGCGATCGACGGAAAACCCCGTCAATACACCGCCAGGGCAAGGCGTCACGACGTCCCCCTACGGCGAGGCGCTCAACGGGGCGTTCGGCAGTCGGCATCCAGGCGGAGGGAATTTTGCCTTTGGTGATGGTTCGGTCCACTTCATTCCTGAAACGATCAACCTGACCGTCTACAAGCGTCTCGGGCAACGTGCTTCCGGACAGACCAAGGCGTTTAATTAGAAGAGGCACTCGTCTGAGCGTTTACTTGATATCCCTTCATCCGAGATTGCCTTATGTCGAGATGCATTTTGCTCAGCGCTGCATTGGCCGCGCTGATGGTTGCTGGTTGTGGTGATGGCCGCCCGGCAGTCGTGAAGACCTCGGGACAAGTGTTCTTCAATGGCGAACCATTGACCTTCAAGGGAGATGGCTTCGTGCAGGTCATTCCTGCCGATAGCAGGCCTGCCACCGGAAAGATCAACCCCAACGACGGGACCTTTACGCTCACCACGTTTGAAAATGGGGATGGAGCCATTCCCGGCGAACACCCCGTGACGATCCTCGTCAATGCCTTGGGGCCTGGTGGACAATCGGTGAACCTGCTGCCTATGGAATACGCCGATGTGGCGACCAGCGGGCTCATGGTCGTCATCGACAAGCCCACCGATTCCCTCAAGATCGAACTGGAAGGGAAAATGCGCGCCGCACCCGACAGCACCAACGCATTAAGAGGTGACGCTTCAGGCTTTTAGCGTTCATCGCTGGGAAACATCACCTGGCAAGCCTCTAGCCGAGAACCTGCGTCGTCGGTGACGGCGATCTTCCAGTCTCCTCGCAGGCAAACCCCGGCATGGGTTCCGTCTTTGGCCAACAGGTAAAGCTGCAGGTTGAAGTTGGGTCGGCCGAGGGTGTCTAACTCGAACGGCGGAGCATGCTTTGCGGCGTGCTCTAAGGTCGCCATGCCGGCTTCCTGGGGCGACATCCCCTGCCCCATCAATTGCACCGCGAGAAAGCTGCTGCAGTTGAGCAGGTTCGCTTCGCCGTGGCCAATGCTTCCACAGGTGCCGTGCTCGTTGTCGACGTACAGACCTGCTCCGAAGATAGGAGAATCCCCCACGCGACCTTTCGTTTTGAAGCAATGTCCACTGGTGGAGGTGACGCAGGCCAAATTGCCGTGCTGGTCTTGCCCGGCCGTGTGGACCGTTCCGGCCGGGTGACGATAGTAGTATGTTAAGATCTTCATGAGCTGCTCGGTTTCTTCATCCGCCGGGGCCGGCAGCCACTCTTTATTGGCTTGATACGTTCTCTTCCACAGTCGCCACAGTTTGCGTGCTTTCTCAGTCAACAGATCTTCCATCGGAAAGCCGCAGGCACGAGCGAACGCATCGGCTCCTTCGCCGTGCAGCATCACGCGACGAGATTCTCGCATGAGGCGCAAAGCCACCTTGGAGACGTGACGAACGCCGGTTAGGCCGATAATCGAACCACCGCGGTGCGATTGTCCATCCATCACGGCCGCGTCGAGACTGACGTTTCCCTGTTCGTCTGGGAGCCCGCCGTAGCCGACGGTCAGTTCTTCTGGGTCATCCTCGACCAGGCTTACGCCGTCGACGCACGCATCAATCAGAGGGCAGTTTTCCTGCAGCTTCTGCCAGGCGAGTCGGGTGGCTTCCAAACCGTTGTGCGAGGCAATCACTTTCATGGTTTTTTGTCACCCTTCTGAAGGTATAATTGACGGACTCAAAAAATCGTAACCTAGTGGTCTCATGTCCACTTATCGTTACGATTGAATAAAAATGGAAGCGGGACATTTTACCAAATGTTCTGACGGCTGACGTTCTGCAAGGCGGCGGTTTGCGGGGACGGTCACCCGCGAGCGAAAGTCGAGAACGCTCGGCTTTTTGTTTACTCAGGAATCGAAGCAGAGATCGTAACGCGTTCTCCCACAGAGAGCGATTTCCCCGATCTTTGATCGCCTTGCCCCCATCAAAGCACTCATGACCAATCCAACTGACGCAAGCGATTCGCCATCCCATTTGCGATTTAATCACGGCCCGGAAGAGCCGACTCGCCAGTCACGATGGCTACGTGGCATCGGCGGCATCATCATGGGTCTCTCGCTGGCTGTGGCGTTTGCACCTCTCTTTTTCACGGCCGACGTATCGTCCATTGAGACGACCACCTACCTGCTTTGCCTGGTCACGGTGCTGGTCTTGGATGGTTCGCTGGCGGCCGTGATTATTACCTGGCGGAACGTTGCCAGCAGCCGGCTGGGCGAATGGCAATTCACGGTGGATGGTTTTCAATCGTCTCATTACCGCAACTTGCTCCTCGGCGGTGGCATGCACACTCTGTCGCTGTTTCTGCTGTGGATTCCGCTGTTGATGAAAGAGAAGCCGAACGTGCCGCTCAATGGCTTTCTGCCGTTTGTCGTGATGGCTGGGTTTGGCGCACTGGCCAGTATTCCCTGGCTGGTCCAGTTCTTCTTGGGCGTCAAAGGGCACGACCTGGAAGTCCACGAAGAGGGCATGATGATCGGCGGCTTTTATCCTTGCCGCTGGGATCGCATTCTGGGCTATACCGTTTGGGACGATGCGGCATCGCTGTTGGTCTTCGATATCCGCGGACGTGGCCCGGTCGAAGTCTTTATGGCTCCCTCCGACCGCAAGATCCTGGTGGCGGAACTTCGCCGCCACGTAGGCCCACCACGGCGAGAAGGACGCTCGGACGACCTGCCCGACGATGATCACAACGGGCAGTTTGGAAACCTCTCGGTGTTTCGATAACGTCTAACTGACGCTGGCAATGAAACACTTCAAGTATTCATTTTCCAGACACGTGGCGCTAACCGGATGATCCGGGGCTGCCCCGCGCTGCTCCAATAAACGCAGATCACGTCCCGTCTTCTGCGACACGCCCAAGAGCATCATCAGAAACTCATCGCGGCTCACGTTGCCACTACAGCTGCAAGTCACCAGGATGCCGCCGGGCCGCAGTAGCTGCGTGGCATGTCGATTGATGTGGAAGTAGGCCCGCAAGGCTTCGTCGATCGTGCGACGAGACTTGGTGAACTTGGGCGGGTCGAGAATGATCGCGTCGTACTTGTCGCCGGCATCGACGCGGGCCTTCAAGTAGTCGAAGCAATCGGCTTTCTCGAACGAGACGTTGTTTAACTGGTTACGCTCGACATTTCGCTGGGCCGCGGAAACTGCCGGGCCACTTCCATCGACTCCATGCACTGACGCCGCGCCGCCATGCCGGGCCGCATTCATGGCGAAGCCGCCACTATAGCAGAACATATCCAGCACTTTGGCATTGTGGGGCAAGTAACTCGCCGCTACACGCCGGTTGTCGCGCTGGTCGAGATAGAACCCGGTCTTCTGTCCCTCGGACAGATCGACCTCGTAGCGCAAGTCGTTCTCGACGATCTCGATCGGTTCGCCTGGCAACTCGCCGACCAGCATTCGAGATTCGACCTCCAGGCCTTCCAGCTTCAAGATGCCAGCTTCCCCGCGTAAGGAGATGCTTTTCGGCTGAAGCAGATCGGTCAGGATCGCCGCGATGCTTTCGATGCGGCGGTACATCCCGAGTGAGGTGACCTGGATCATCAGATGCCCAGCGAAGTTCTCGACGATCAGACCGCTGAGCCCGTCGGCTTCGCTGTAGACGAGTCGGCAGCCGGTGTCATCTTGCAGCAGCCCCATTTCACGGCGCATCAAGATGGCTCGCTCGAGACGCCCACGCCAGAACTCGTCTGCCAGCGGCTGCTCTTGGTCCCACGAGTACAACCGCACGCGGAGGTGGCTGTTGCGATTGATCAGGCCATACGCGATGAAGCGGTCCTTGTCGCTGTGCAGTTGGACCACATCGCCATCTTGCACCTTGCCGATCACTTTATCGATGCCGCTGTCGCGCACCCAGGGATGCCGCCCGAAGAACGGCTGAGCCTTGCGGGGGCGGAGCTTCACGATCGGAATGGAGGACGCAGACGCATCGCTTGTTTCATCGGACATTAGGTGACTATTCAGATTCAGGTGGAAACTTTTCCTGGGCTAATTTCAACGTCGCGTCCATACGCTTCAAGCAAGACTCTTTGCCCAAGATGGCCAGGCAATCAAACATGCCAGGGCCAACCGTCTTGCCGGTCACGCTCAGGCGAACGCCGTGAATGATATCGCCGATCTTGACGTCCGCCTCATCGATGAACGCGTGCATCTCTTTGTCGAGATGCTCGACGGTCCAATCTTCGACGTCGGAAAGATGATTGCGGAAGGTCGCCAGGATGGCTTGCGATTCGGGGCTGGAAAGCCGCTTCTGGAAGCCTTTCTCGTCCATCTCCATTTTGTCGTCAGCGACGTAGAAGTAGTCGGCGTAGGAAAGGATATCCCCCATCACCTTCAAACGATCGCCACAGGCCGCGACGATCTTCTCCAGCTTTTCCTTCTCGCCAGCGGCGCTGGCGTCGGCAACCAGGCCGGCTTTCACGAGAAACGGCATCATGCCGGCGGCTTTCTCTTCGACCGACAGCTTCTGCAGATGGCGATCCTGGAAAGCCCACAGTTTCTTGGCATCGAAGCTGGCGGGGGCCTTGGTGACGCGCTGCAAGCTGAAGTGTTCGATCATTTCGTCGACCGTGAAGTCTTCGGTCTTGTCGTCCAACGACCAGCCCAGAAGCACCAGGTAGTTCAAGATGGCCGATGGCAAATAGCCGGTCAGTTCGTAGAAGTCGACGATCACCGGGTTGAACGTTTCGGCCGACATCTCGATCCCCATGCGATGGGCGATCTCTTGACCATGTTCGTTGATCCGTTTGAAGTCGGGGTTCTTCAGATACTTCTCGAGCTTCCGCTTGCTCAGCTTGTTCTTGCTGCCTGGCTCGGCCACATACGGAAGGTGAGCATACACCGGCAACTCATACCCCAACGACTGCGCGATGAAGATCTGCCGCGGCGTGTTGGGCAAGTGCTCTTCGGCTCGAATCACGTGCGAGATCTGCAAGTCGTGATCGTCGACCACGCTGGCCAGGTGATACAAGCAGGAACGATCGCTTCGCTGGATGACGTGATCGTTCTCTTTGGCCCATTCGAACGAGACGTCGCCGCGCACCGCGTCGGTGAATTCACAGTTGCCTTCGCGAGGCATCTTTAGGCGGACGACGAAGCTGCGGCCTTCAGCCTCGAACCTGGCTCGCTCCTCAGGCGTGGTCGCCATCCACTTACGACTGTACTGGAACGGCTTCTTTTCAAAGTGTGCCAGATCGCGTTCGGCGTTGATCTCTTCGGGGGTCGAGTAGTCGTAATAGGCGAAACCGCTTTCAATCAGCTTCTGCGCGGCAGCTTTGTATTTTTCAGACCTTTGCGACTGGTAATAGGGCTCGTGCGGGCCGCCGACCTCGGGGCCTTCGTCCCAATCGATACCCAGCCAACGAAAGCCATCGAGGATCGGCTGCAAGGCCTCGTCGACGTTGCGTTGTTGGTCCGTATCATCGATCCGCAGGATGAACTGACCGCCATGCTTGCGGGCAAACAGCCAGTTGAAAAGTGCGGAGCGAACACCACCGATGTGCAAATAACCGGTCGGACTGGGGGCGAAGCGAGTACGAACTGGTGCCATGATGACGAGGGCTTATGCCATGCTGGAGGAACCGAACAGCGACAGGCGTCTCCCCCTTATTGGGAGGGAAACGCCTGGAACGATCCCTAAGCTTAGACGCTTGCGGCAAAGCCCGTCAAAGGGGCTGCGGCGATTTAGGCGGCTGACCGACGCTTTAACTTCTTCAAACGCCGCCGCTCGGCCTTGCTGAGCAGATGGTCTGGCTTCGATTCCAGCCGCAAGATTTCCTCGTCCTCGCTCGAATTTTCCGAGTCTTCGTCATTCTGCGAGTACCTGCCGGTGATGGTGGGTGCCTGGTTTGCGGCTGGCCGCTCTTGAGCCGCTGGCTGCTGCTTCGGACGCGTTTTGACCCGTGGGTTCATCGTCGTCCGCGCTTCTCCGGCGTCGGCTCCCTCCTCCTGGCCGGCATCTTCCGAGGATTTCTTGCCCCACGAGAACCACGATCGCTTGGGCTTCTCTTCGGCTGGCTGATCGTCGACCGTGGAAGGGGCGACCTTCGGCTTGGCCGGGGCCTTACTTTCCTGCTCGGCTGATTCGTCCTCGACGTTCTTCTTGCCGAACGAGAACCAACCACGCTTAGGCTTCTCGTCTGCCGACGCTTCGTCGCCGGTCGACTTGGCGGCTGGCTTCCTTACCGGCTTGATCGCTTCCTCTTCGCTCTCTTCCGACTTCTTCCTTCCCAACGAGAACCACCCGCGTCGCGGCTTGGCTTCTTCGTCCTCTTGGGTCGGCTCCTTAGCAGCAGGCTTCTTGGCGGCGGTGCGACTGCGGCGAGTCGTCTTCCGCGGCTTGGCTTCCTCGTCCCCTTCTTCTTCTACGCGGACGGAGCGCCGTGAGATGAGGCCCTGGGCGTCTAGCCAGACGAAACGGGAATACTGAACGAGCGTCGTCAACAACAGCCCCACGCCCAACAGTTGGGCCGCATGCAGTGCCAGACCGGTCGGCACGCCGCTGGGCAGCAAAAGCAGGTCCATCTGCAGGGCCATCCCAGTGAACAGCAGCCCGGCGCTGATCAGTCCGACGACGACCGTCCCCACGCTTTCGCGAACTTCGATGAGCGCCCGAAGCGTCATCGATCCGTAGGCCACGCACCAGACGACAACCCACCAGCCATCGGTTTGACCGAGCAGACGAACGCGTGTGACGGCCTCCAGCCCGCGAGCAACGTCCGAGCGGAAGTTCAGCATGCAGTCCAAGCTGGCGAACAGCAGCAGTCCGGCAAACCACAGCCAACATCGGTAGCGGCCGCGATAGTCATCCAAACGATGACGTCGAATACGATACGTGAGAAACGCCAGCATAGCCCCGACAAAGAGCGAGCCAGCGGAAAGATACGTTCCCAGGCTATCCACACGGGATAAGTCGGCCCAACGCACGATGTTCGCGCCGTAGTGATGCATGGCTAGCAGCACGGCAACGGTCAGCACAATGGCGGCATAAATGAGTGTGACTTGGACGAGATACACCGGCACGACGTCAACGATGCGAATCCTTCGCTCGTCGACGGCAGTCTTCGAATAAGTCCGGGCCGACCGACATACGACGTCGTCTGCCGTGTTCGACGTAGGCTGGTTGCCTGAATCGCTCGCGCGATCGTCCATGAGGGCCCGGCGACGACGCTCGTCGCGCAGACCATTCCGCCTGAATTGCATGCTTACATCCATCCCTGGTGAAAGAAATGACCACTTCCCTGTGGCATTTAATCATCCTACACATGTCATTTCGGCAAACGCACGAAGGGTTCTGAACGATTGCTGGTCACTATTTAGCCAGCAAACGGCAGCTCCTTATCGCATCGCGTAAAACGCGTAAAGTCGAGCGATCTTGCTGGCAGGGCTAGCGGGTGGATCTCTTCGGCTGGCTGCCTGGTTTGCGTGCTCGACCTACTTCGCGTCGATCACCGGATTGGTGAGCACGCCCAGCTTTTCGATCTCGACTTCGACCCGGTCGCCGGCTTTTAAGAAGACCGGCGGATTGCGAGCCATGCCCACGCCTGGCGGCGTTCCCGTGTAGATCAAATCACCCGGCATCAGGGTGCATACCTGGGAAAGGTAAGAGATCAGAAAGTCGATGCGGAAGATCAATTGGCTGGTCGACGAGTCTTGCATCGTCTCGCCGTTGAGTCGGCATTGGATCCGCAAATTGTGCGGATCTTCGATTTCGTCCGCGGTGATCAGTTCAGGACCGAGTGGGGCGAAGCTATCAAACGACTTACCAAGCAGCCACTGCTTGCCAGGCTTCCCTTTTTGCCAATCGCGCGCGGACACATCGTGCCCCACGGCGTAGCCAGCGACGTGGCTCATCGCATCTTGCTTGGCGATGTTCTTGCCAGCACGGCCGATCACGACGACCAGTTCCGCTTCGTAGTCGACCTCCTTGCTTACCGCGGGGAGTTCGATCGGCTGGCCGTCGGCACGCAAACACGTTGGGAATTTATTGAAGACGACGGGTTCATCACCGACGGTTGCCCCGGTCTCGGCAGCATGGTCGGCGTAGTTCAAACCGATGCACAGGATCTTTTGCGGTTCCACCACGGGAGGAAGCAGGCGCAGCTTGGCAGGATCGATCAGCCGCCCCTCTTCGGCGGCTTCCAGAATGGCATCGTGATGCATGGACAGCATCGGCAGCAGGTGTTTCATCTGGGTTGGCAATAACGGGTCGGCCTGGTGCAAGTCGACATAGCCTTCGCCACGAGCCACGGCGGTGCGTGGGCCGGTTTCACTTTGGTAGCTGATCAATCTCATATCGGTCGGCAACTTTCCTGAGGAGCAATCCCATCAATCGTTAAAAGCCAAATAACCATCAAGATTCAACTTATCGCAATTATTAGGGAGGGACAACGAGACGTTTCCGCTTTCCGGGAAGCCGTCAGCCGCTGGCAAGCTATTGTTTTCATGGAATTCTCATTTCTTATTCGGTGGTGATTTGCTGGTCTACGGATTTCGACGTACCTTTTCAGCGCTAACCTTCCAACAACATAAGCGCGGTAAGCGATGGGCAGCAGTAACTAATGGCGATGGAACCTCCTACTAACTCAGGTTCATACGACCCTACGGACGAATCACTCGGCGCCGTAGATGATCCGATTCACACTATTTCGAATCTCATTGCCTGGGCCAACGAGCCGTCGGAAGAGACGGCTGATGAAGAATTTGGGGAAGCAGACAATCAACTCATTCAAGTGAGCCTGGGGATCGCATCGGGCCTGTTCTACTCGCTGCAAGCAAAGCACTTTCCAACCGCTTCTCACTCGCTACGCGTCGCCAAGTTGTGTTCTCAATGGGCTGCAACACTCGACCTGGAAGCCTACCAGCGCGACCAACTGGAAGTCGCCGCTCTGCTGCACGACATCGGCAAGGTGGGCGTGCCCGACTACGTACTGGCCTGCCCCGGCAAGCTGGCCGCCGAAGAACAGCAATTGATGGATCGCAGCCAGGACATTGGCCTGGAGATTCTATCTGCCTGCTGCGACGGCGAAGAGATCGTCGATCTGATCCGCTACAACTACGCCTGGTTTGACGGCTCCAAAGGCAACTCGAACGTCAAGGGAAAAGATCTTCCGATTGAAGCACGCATGCTGGCCATCGTGGATGCGTTCGACTCGATGACGGTCGATCAGATCTTCCGCCGTGCCCGCTCGAAAGAACGGGCATTCGCCGAGTTACTCTCGTTTGCCGGTACCCAGTTCGATCCGGACCTGGTGAGTAACTTTTGCGAAATGTTGTCACATCCATTGCCATCAAGCAGTCAAGCAACACGCCACTGGCTCAAGGTTCTATCCCCGGAACAAGCCAACAGACATTGGCGAGTGAATCAGAATGGCGCCAATCCGTCGAAGTTGCGTTCGCTGGCACCGTTCCAGGAAAGCATCGTTCGCCACATCCACGACGCGGTCATTTTCATTGATATCAATCAGCAGATCCTCGGTTGGAATCAAGCCGCCGAGCGTCTCACCGGTTTGACGCGCGACGCCGTCGAAGGGCACCTCTGGACGTCCGAGATGCTAGGCCTGGCCGACCACCAAGGCCGCAAGTTCACCCATGAAAACGACCCTGTGCGCGTGGCTGTCTCTGGCGGCACCCAGGGCATGCATCGCCTGTCGATTCGTAACGCCGGCGGCAAGTTCGTGACCGTCACGGCACACATCGTTCCGGTGGTAGGTGAAGACGGCAAGAGCCTGGGCACGACCATCCAAATGCACGACACCTCCGGCGTTGAGTCGCTGGAAGAACAGATTCAATCGCTGCACTACAAAGCGACCCGCGACCCACTGACCGGGTTGGTCAACCGCGCCGAGATGGACCGCGGCCTGATCGACATGGTCGAGCGTCATACGACCTCTGGCCGATCGTGCAGCGTGATCATGTGCGACATCGACTTCTTCAAGAAGATCAACGATACGTACGGACATCAGGCCGGCGACGAAGCATTAATCTCTTTCGCCAATCAACTTCAGACGAACGCCCGCTCGGCGGATATTTGTGCTCGCTATGGCGGTGAAGAGTTCGTAATCCTTTGCCCCAGCTGCAACAACGAAGAAGCCGCGATGCTGGCCGAAAAGATCCGCAGCGAAGTGGCCGCAACGCCACAGAAGGCACTGGGTGGCAAATGCATGTCGGCCAGCTTCGGCGTGACCGAAATCCAACGCGGCGACACGGCCGACTCGATCTTGAACCGTGCCGACCGAGCCCTGCTGCAATCGAAAGAAATGGGTCGCAACATCGTTACCCAGATCGGCAGCGGAATGAAAGAACCGGCGATCGGCGATCGGCGCAGCTGGTTCGCCCGGATGTTTACACCGGTCGAACCTGAGGTGCTGCTCAAGCGGGCCATGAAGACCAAGGTACCGCTGAACCTGGCCGCGGAAAAGATCCGAGGCTTCGTCGCCGACCACCGTGCCGAAGTGCTGAAAGTGACCGAAGAGTCGATCAAGATCATGGTCGACGGCGAGTCACTGCCGCTTCAACGTCGGATGGCAGACCGTGCGGTTCCGCTGATCATCGAACTCAAGTTCAGCCCCATTCTTGGTGAAAATGGCGGGCAACATACCAAGGTTCAGATTTCCATCGCCCCACGCCGCAATCGCGACCGACGCAAACGGGACGCGATCGAACGAGCCCGCCACTTGCTGGCGAGCCTGCAGTCGTACATGGTGGCCTACGAATTCGTTGACACCACCGTCGCCTCGGAAGAAGTCGAGGCATCGTGGTGGAACAAGCTGTGGGGCGGATCACGCAAAGGGGAATCTCATTAGGCGAGACGCGTCGAGTATCATCGTCGTTTCTTCCAGAAATCCCTCACCCTAGCCCTCTCCCTTCGAGGGAGAGGGGACGAGTGGCTGGCTTTTGGCTGATTCGTTCTTAGCCGATCAGCTTTCGTAGTTCGCCGCTCAGGTCATCTGCTTTGACGCGCCATTGTTCCAGCGTGTCGCGATGGCGGATGGTGACCGTTTGATCCTGCATGCTTTCGCCGTCGATGGTGATGCAGAACGGGGTACCTGCTTCGTCTTGGCGACGATAGCGGCGTCCGACGGCTCCCTTTTCGTCGTAGAAGACATTCCAGTCCTTCTTGAGCGAGCGGTAGATGTCCTGTGCCATCTCCGGCATGCCGTCCTTCTTCACCAGTGGGAAGATGGCCGCTTTGATCGGGGCGATCCGCGGGTGAAGTTTCATCACCGTTCGCGTCTGCATGTTCCCCTTGTCATCGGGAGCTTCATCTTCGGTGAATGCTTCGCACAAGAAGGCCAGCGTCGCGCGGTCCGCACCTGCCGATGGCTCGACCACGTGCGGCACGAAGCGTTCGCCGGTGATGTCATCTCGGTACGACAAGTCCTTGCCGCTACCACGATGCTTGGGCTTCCCTTCTTCGTTTAACTCGACGGTCATCGGGTTAGTGCTTGGATCGAGCTTCCCTTCCATGTGACTGCGCAAGTCGAAGTCGCCCCGGTGGGCAATCCCTTCCAACTCGCCATACTCCCCTTCCGGCAGGAATGGGAACGCATATTCGATGTCGGCCGTACCGATCGAGTAGTGAGCCAGTTCTTCCGGATCGTGTTCGCGGAGAATCAGCTTGCCTTCGTCCAGGCCCATGTCCTTGTACCACTGGAAGCGACGCTCGCGCCAGTAGCGGTACCATTCTTGCGACGAGTCTGGGTGGCAGAAGAACTCGATTTCCATCTGCTCGAATTCACGCGAGCGGAACGTGAAGTTACGCGGCGTGATCTCGTTGCGGAAACTCTTACCGACCTGGGCGATACCAAAGGGAACGCGTACGCGGCTGCTGTCGACCACGTTCTTGAAGTTCACGAAAATCCCCTGAGCCGTTTCAGGGCGCAGGAACGCCGTATCGGCCTCGCCACCTAGGGCGCCGATCGTCGTCTTGAACATCAGGTTGAACTCGCGCGGCGGAGTCAGCGTGCCCAGGCTCTTTGCATCGGGACCGAGCACCTGCTCGAAGTCGTCGACGGTCGTGAGCGAAACCAACGGGCCATCCCACTTCAGTTCGTCCGCATTCTTGGAACGCATACCAAAGAATTTAAGTGCCTGACGTTCGATGTCGGCTTCAGGCGATTCCGAGTCACTACCGGCGGTGGCGAAGATCTTTTTGTCCTTCGCTTCCACCCAGCGACCTTGGATCTGGTCGTGGCGGTAGCGTTTCTTCGATTCGCGGCAGTCGACCATGTAGTCGTGAAACAGATCGTAGTGACCGCTGCACTTCCAAACCTGGGGATGCATGATGATCGTGCAGTCGAGACCGGTCATCTCGTACGCAGCCGGCGCACCCGGCAATTGGGCCAGATCATCGTGACCGGTGACCATATCACGCCACCAGGCATCCTTGATGTTGCGTTTCAGCTCGACGCCCAACGGGCCGTAGTCCCAAAATCCATTGATACCTCCATAGATTTCGGATGACTGAAACATGAAGCCTCGCCGTTTGCACAACGAGACGAGCTTTTCCATTTCCATGGCGTCGATTCTGCTTGAAGTGGGTGGTTGGCGTAAGTCGTTAACGGGTAAACGTCTAAGTGTACCTCAGGGGTCCTGGCGGCGTCTACGTGGGTCGTCCGCTGGCAAATGGCTCGATTGCCTGGCCGGTTTACCCTAGAATTCGGACAAGCACCGCAGAGAAAGGTTCCTTTACCACGGTCATGCCAGAAGATCCCGTCAATCCGTTTCAGTCGCCGCAAGCAACGCCGGACGAGCCGCCGTCGGTCGTTTCGACCGTGGTGGATGAAGATTGGCCGTTTGAAGCCACCGAACTGGCGGTCATCGAAGTGATCGAACCACCCCTGGGCCGACCGATCGCACCTGGCCGGCCGTGGGGCAAGATCATTTCTCTCTTGCTGCTGGGCCTGGTCGGACTCTACGGACTATGGATTGGGACGATGCTGCTCGTTGCGTGGCTCTCCGGCAACGCGGATCTGCTCAGCAAACTTACGATGCAGCATGTCCCGACCATGCTGTTTGTCATCTTGCCGGCGGTCATGTTTCTGCTGACCATCAGCCGGCATTACTTTCAGCCAGACTATTCGACGTTTCGTCGATTGGGAAAGCTGATTCGCCAACGCGAAACCAACGCAATTCCTTCGTTGAACTCCCCCAACTGCCAGTTCGTGGCGATCGCGCCGCGCGAGCGATGGCATCTTCCCGAACAGGAGCTTGCGCAGGAAGTCGCCATCCTGCATGTCAATCCCTACGAGTCTCGCATCATCCTCGAAGGTGCCGAACATCGCTTCTGGGTCCCCTCGCAGGCACTCCTCAAATGCGGGGTCGACTTCTTTACCAAGAACAACAAGCAGATCTGGGTCGTGTGCCTGGTGATTCAAACCAAGGATGGACCGCGGGAAGTAGGCCTGCGAATCGGCAACGTCGATGGGTTCTGGCAATCGAACGCTCAGCGAAAGTCGGTTGCCGAGAAGTATTGGGGACGGATCATGCTGCTGAAACAAGCACCGCTCAAAAACGCAAAAACAACCTAGCCAGGCCCTGTGAATGACGACTCAAGAAACCAATCCGTTCGCATCGCCGATGACCGAATCGAAGCGTGAGTCGGTTCAGTTGGCGGCCATGCCACCGACCACTCCGCTGGATGAAGGATCATGGCCTTATCAGGCGACGGAACTAGCCGAGATAGAAGAAATCCCCAGACCATGGGGACGCCCCGTATCGGTTGCCCGCAAGTGGGGAAACGGTCGCTGGCTGGGGGTCTTCCTCTCGGGGCTGGCACTGGCTTACTTCACGTTTGCGATCGGTGTTTCCGTCATCTCCGAATTGGATATCGCTGAATCCTCCACTGCGGTGCGGATGATGTCGGCAGCACTGATCATTATTCTTGTTTTGTCAGTTCCCCACGCGATCTACTACTTGCGCGAAGATGTCTCCGATATTCGAAACTTAAAGAAGCTAATCCGCCGTCGCCGACAGGCCATCGATCCTCTGCCTGAGTCGGAAGAACCGGTCTACGTTGTGGTGGTCCCCAGAACACGATGGGTCTTCTCACGTAATGAGATGACTGCCTATGTCGCATTCGCCCACATCGATCTCCAGGCAAAGCAGATTCTTCTGGATGCCGATCAGTTTCGCTTTCGAATTCCGGTGAACTCTTTGCTGGATATCTCGGTAGAACCACTACTGAAATATCGCACGACGTACTGGTTCGTGCGGCTAGTCCTCCAGACCCAAACGGGCCCCCAAGAGCTCTGTTTTCGCCTGGGAAATACGAATCGACTTTGGCAAACCAATAGTCAAAGAGAAGCAGACGCGGAAGAATACAAAAAACGTATTCTGCTGTTGAAGAACTCGACATGACCACCGAACCCACCAATCCATTCGCTTCACCGATGACCGATACCGCGGCTACCGGCAACCCGGAAGCCGACCAGGCGTACCCCATGACGGCGACGGCCATCGCGGTGATCGAGGACGTGCCGGCAGCGCATCGCCGGAAGGTCCGCACGCTGGGTATGCGTTTCCTACTGGGGCTGCCCAACGTGGTGATCCCAATCATCCTGGGCATCATGTTTTATACGCTGGCCGCGTTCGGTCCGGCGTGGCTCAACCTGGGGGGGAACGCCTCGCTGGCCCTTCTGGTTGTCAGCATTACCTTGTTCTTCACCATGATCTATGTCCTGACGAACGCTTTCCGCCAGGACCAGTGGTGGGAGTCGATGTTGCGGCGTCAGATTGAAAGCCGCCCTACCCCGTGGATCTCGCTCGAAACTCATCTCTCCGAATTCGTCACGCTGACTTCGACGCAGCCCAAGTCGATGGCCTCGTTCCAGCTTGGATCCAACGAGGCCGAGATCATCGACATCGGCCTGCTTCAGCTGGATAAGATTAAGGGAGAAATGGTGCTGGAATGCGATAACCGCCGCTATCGCATTCCACGCAATTCTTTGCTGGCATGTGACGTCCAACAGATCAAGCTGCATTCGCCGTGGACGTCGGTCGTGAAAATCGCTTGCCAGACCAGCGACGGCCCTCACGAGTTCTGCATCATTCCGGCCGACGTCCAGCCGTGGCTCGTCATCACGCAGCGTTACCGCAAACGGCAAACCGAACGGCTGGCCAATGAAATCTACGAGTTGCCTGAGACGCGTTAGATCAACACGTCTTCCCAAGGCCCGGTAATCGCAACCGTGATCCCAGGCGTCTGGATGTTGGCGAACAGCCACTTTCCGTCGGGGCTGAAGGTCGAGCCAGCCCATTCCTTGTCGACGAATGACCCACGCAAGCCGTTGTGCTCGCCGTTGAGAATGACGTTGTTCTCGGCGAAGGTGTTCAACCGGCCATCCTTGCTCAGGGTCAGCATCCGCTGCGGTAGTGGGGCTTCGCCCGCGTAGTCGTTATCTTCGCACAGAATCAGGCCACCCTGGGGGCTCACGCACAGGTTGTCTGGCATGTTCAGCACGCGTTTGCTGCGCGACTCATAAAGCAGCGTCACGGTCTGCTGTTGCGGATCGAACTGCCAGATCTGCCCTGCCTTGGCGGCGCCGCCATCGGTGGCATCGAAGTAGATCAGATCGTTTCCGTACCAGCAACCCTCGAGACGCGAGAAGGTCGAGCCCCCCAGCTTCTGGCCTTGCTCGAACACCGAGTCGACCTTGGCATTGGGACTTGTCTTTTCCAAAGCAGGGTTGGCAATGCGATGCCACTTCACTGGGAAGGTCGAGCCATCAGGGAATCCCCCCCGCAGGTCAGGTTGCCCCACGACCTCGGCGATTTCCAGCACGCCACCCTCGGCCAACTTGCCAGGCTGCGTGGGCCGGAAGCGATAGAACCCGGAACTACCCTGGTCTTCGGTCAGATAGACATAGCCAGTCTTGCGATCGATGGCGACGGCCTCGTGCACGAAGCGTCCCATTTCCTTGATCGGTTTAGCGGTGGCCGTACCGTCGGCTGGAACTTCGAAGACCCAGCCATGCTCCTGCTCGTAGTGAGACAACTTGTTTCCATCTTCCGGGCCGTACAGGGTCTCTTCGCACGTCAACCAACTCGCCCAGGGAGTCACACCACCGGCGCAGTTGCGGACGGTGCCAGAGATCGCGCCGTAGCTGGTCAGCCATTGCCCGCGTCGCATGTCGAACTCGAGCTGGGTACAACCCCCAGTGGCCGAACGATCATATGGGGAACCATTCTTAAAGTTGAATGCAGGCCCGGCGTTGCCGAGTTCGTGATTCCGCGTCAGCAGCAGCTTGTTTCCCTTTTTGCCAATCACACCCATCCCGTCGTGCGCGGCTGGAGTCGACTGGCCATCGGCCATTTCATCGCCTGTCCAACCAAACGAGACGTAGCGAAACCCTTCCGGGAGTTTTATAAGGGGCAGGCCGGTTGCTTCGTCCCTAACCGGGATCAGAGGAGTCGATTGCCGAGCCGCTTCGCCGAGTGCCGTTCGCTCGCCAAAGGTCGATAGCGCACCTCCGATGGCGAATGACCCGAAAACAGAAAAGGTATCACTGAGAAACTCGCGCCGCGATTTAGATTCTGCCATGTCCACTTCCCAAGATGGGACTATTAAGAAACGCCAATGCCAACGGGCAAGGTACCCCCATAGCTATCAAGCTGACAAGCAGCTTCATGAATTCTTAACAAACGAAACGCGTTTACGCAGCCGCCGTGCTGAACTTCAAGCCAAGAATGGCAATCGCCAGTAATGCCATGAAAAACAAGCGGATTGGCGAGACAGGTTCATTCAGGACTACCATCCCCAAAATGGCGGTACCTGCCGCTCCGATCCCGACCCAAACCGCATAGGCGGTTCCTATCGGCAGATCGCGAACCGCCACCGAGAGGAGGTACATACTTCCGGCCAAAGCGACCGCCGTTAGTAAGCTGGGCCAGAAGCGGGTAAAACCTTCGGTGTATTTTAGACCGACCGCCCAAACGACTTCGAGAAGGCCTGCTGCCAATAGAATCCACCAAGCCATGATAAGCTCCTTGTATGACGACACGAGGTTGTTTACTTCGTGCGTCGTCTTATCCTGACCGGGTACGGCGCGTCTCGTCCGGGGCTGACTGCGTAGCCAACGCTTGTGAGATTATTGGTGAACGAGGATGCGGCAGCAAGGTCGGCTTACCGTATTCACATTTTGTCCCCTCTCCACCGTCCTCGGGGGAGAGGGGACAAGAAATATTTTGCTTTCCGACCCAAACCCAAGCACTAAAAATTCGGCGTCGGGGGGCGATACTGCGACAGATCAATCGTTTTGAACCAGTCGATCGTTTGCTTGAGCCCTTCTTCCAATTGCGTGGTTGGTTCCCATGCCAGGTGCTTTTTGGCCAAGGTGATATCTGGCTGACGCTGTTTGGGATCGTCAGCGGGCAGGTCGGTGTAGATGATTTCCGACTTCGATCCAGTCAACTTTACGACCAACTCGGCCAGTTGTCGGATCGAGAACTCCTTGGGGTTCCCGATATTGATGGGGCCGACCTGATCGCTTGCCATCATCTTCAGGATGCCGCGCACCAGGTCGTCGCGGTAGCAGAACGAACGCGTCTGCGAGCCGTCGCCGTAGATGGTGATCGGTTCGCCGGTAAAGGCCTGGCGTATGAAGTTCGAGATCACGCGGCCATCATACGGATGCATCCGCGGTCCATACGTGTTGAAAATACGCACGATGCGAACCTGCACGCCATTCATGCGATGGTAATCCATGCACAGCGTTTCACCGGCTCGCTTCCCTTCGTCGTAGCAAGCGCGGATGCCCAGCGTGTTGACGCTGCCGCGATAGGTTTCCGGCTGCGGATGAACTTCGGGATCACCATAGATTTCCGACGTCGACGCATACAGATACTTCGCGCGGCAACGCTTGGCCATCCCCAGCAAATTGATCGAACCCATCACCGACGTTTTCATCGTCTTGATAGGATTAAATTGATAGTGGCCGGGCGCCGCCGGACAGGCCATGTTGTAGATCTCGTCCACCTCCAGCCACAGGGGATGGATGATGTCGTGACGAATGACCTCAAAATTGGGCTTGGGCAACAGGTCGACGACGTTCGTCTTCTGGCTGGTAAAGAAGTTATCGACGCAGATCACGTCGTGACCTTGTGCGACCAACTCTTCGCAGATTCGCGATCCTAAAAAGCCAGCCCCGCCGGCCACCAAAATGCGTTTGATCTGAGACATAGATTTCAGGTCACTCTCTGTAGTGAAGTCCCAATCCGCAAACTAGGCTTGGGAAACATCGACCGGACGACGTCCCACCGAAAAGTACGTGAACCCGTGCTTTTCCATGGTGCCCAGGTCGAACAGGTTACGTCCGTCGAAGATGGTCGGGGTCGTCATTTTGGCCTTCAGCTTCTTGAAGTCCGGCGTGCGGTATTCGTTCCACTCGGTGTTGATTGCCAGGCAATCGGCACCATCGATCGCTTCCATCTCGCTTTTGCAGTACTTGTGGATCTTGTCGCCGAATTGGGCCTGAACGTTTTCCATCGCTTCAGGATCATGCACGTGAATGATCGCTCCCTTTTCGACCAGGTAGCTCAGCAGTTCCAGTGCCGGTGCCTCGCGAATGTCGTCGGTCTTCGGCTTGAAGGCGAGCCCCCAGACACCAAACGTCTTGCCGGCAACGTCGCCGCCATAGAAGGCATCGATCTTGCGAACCAGCGATGCCCGCTGATGAACGTTGACTTCGTCAACGGCCCGCATGATCTTTGGGTGTAGTTCCAGCGATTCAGCCAAAGAGGCTAAGGCCCGGACGTCTTTCGGGAAACAGCTTCCGCCGTAGCCCAAGCCAGGAAAGAGAAACTGAAAACCGATCCGCTGATCATGCCCCATGCCGATCCGCACATCGTTGATGTCGGCACCCACCTTTTCACTGAGATTGGCGATCTCGTTGATGAAGCTGATCTTGGTGGCCAGCAAGGCATTGGCGGCGTACTTCGTCAGTTCCGAGCTTTCGGGACTCATGAACAAGATCGGCTTGCCGGTGCGAACCAGCGGGGCATGCAGCGTCTGCAGCAATTCCTCGGCCGCTTCGTTACGCACGCCGCAGACGACGCGATCGGGGTACATGAAGTCCGAGATAGCCGAGCCTTCTTTCAGGAACTCGGGATTGCTCGCCACGTTGACTTCGCGGCCGCATAGCTTTTTGAGCATATCGTAAACTTTGCCGTTCGTGCCGACCGGGACGGTGCTCTTCACGACCACCAACGCGTCTTCTCGCAGATGGGGCGCAATCCCTTCGACGACTTTCCACACGGCAGAAAGATCGGCCGCTCCGCTATCGGATTGCGGCGTGCCGACGGCGATGTACACAATATCGGCGTCCGGGATCACTTCAGCGGCGTCGGTCGTGAACTGAAGTCGACCTTCTTCATGGTTTCGCAGAACCAGTTCCGACAAGCCTGGCTCGTAGATGGGGATGATGCCTTTTTTCAGGCCTTCCACTTTGGCCTGATTGACGTCGATGCACGTGACTTCATTACCCAAATCCGAGAAACAGGTCCCCGTAACCAGACCGACGTAGCCTGTGCCTATGACTGCTAGCTTCATCTAAACTCTTCCTGCCAGGAAATCGACCATGAAGGTAATCGAATTAGTGTAACCCAGTTTGTAAAGGATAACAGGTGAAGAGCCCTCGCGCGACCACACCTAACAGGGCAATTCAGGCACATCTGGGGAAGAAAACCCTTTTTTAGGCGGCGTGAGTGTGGGAGAATCTGGCGAACTCATCCAACGACACGCGATCCAGCCTTCATCTCTTTACCTAATCTTCCCCGTATCCTTGAAATGCTCCATCGAATCATCTTCTGGTCGGTAACGGCTTCTTTGGCCGGTTTTCTGTTTGGTTTCGACACGGTCGTGATCTCTGGCGCCGAAAAGACAATCCAGCAGTTATGGGGGCTCAAGGACTTTCAGCATGGTCTGGCCATGAGTGCCGCCTTGTGGGGAACCGTCATCGGCTCGATGGTTGGTTTCTGGCCGACCGATCACTTCGGTCGCCAAAAGACCCTGGTATCGATCGGCATCCTTTACCTGGTATCGGCCGTGTGGTCAGCCCTGGCGAATGATCCTTATTCCTTCATGCTCGCTCGGTTTATCGGCGGCCTCGGGGTGGGGATCTCGACGGTAACCTCTCCGCTGTATATCTCCGAAATCTCGCCGCCACAAAACCGCGGCAAGCTGGCAGGCATGTTCCAATTTAATATCGTCTTTGGAATCCTGATCGCATTCCTCTCGAACGCACTGATTGCGCAGTGGTTTGCCAGTTCGGTCGCCGAAGGGGAAGTCAACAACGCATGGCGGTGGATGCTGGGAGTCGAAGCGGTTCCCGCACTCGTCTACTCGCTCTTCTGTTTCTTTCTGCCCGAGAGCCCTCGCTGGTTGATAGCCCGCCAGGGAGAACGCGAAAAAGGGATCGAGATCCTGCGGCAGATCATGCCAGAAGACTCGCCCGGTCACGTCGAAGCGGTAGCCGACGAAATCGAGATCACCGCCCAGCAGACAATGGCGGCTGGCAGCATCTGGCAAGCCAAGCTGCATGTGCCGATGATGATGGCCTTTCTGATTGCCTTCTTCAATCAACTCTCCGGAATCAATGCGGTGCTTTACTTCGCTCCGCGAATCTTCGAGATGACAGGCCTCGGCGAAGAAGCCGCCTTGTTGACTTCCGTGGGAATTGGCGTGGCCAACCTGATTTTCACGTTTGTGGGCTTGGCCCTGATCGACCACCTGGGACGCCGCACGTTGATGATCATTGGTTCGATCGGTTACATCGGCTCGCTGGGACTGTGCGCGTGGGCGTTTCAGAGCGAGTATTACTCGATCGTCCCTCCCTGTATTTTCGCCTTCATCGCGGCGCACGCCATCGGGCAAGGAGCGGTGATCTGGGTCTTCATTTCCGAGATTTTCCCGAATCGTTACCGCGCCGGTGGCCAGACGCTCGGCAGCTTCACGCACTGGTTCTTCGCGGCCACGCTGACGCTCGTCTTTCCCTACTTGGTCAACGCATTGGCCCCGGCAATCGTGTTTGGCATCTTCTGCGGCATGATGGTGCTGCAGCTTATCTGGGTCTTATTGATGATGCCTGAGACGAAAGGAGTTCCCCTGGAAGAAATCGAGCGGCAACTGGGCATTCATCAGTGATCCGATAACCGCTCGAACAATTTCTTAAGCCGACAAAGATGTTCTTCCGGCGAGGCAAGATTTCCGTGATTGGGCAGGACTCCGCGGGGATTGATCGCCAGTGCCGTCTGAATGCTGCGCACGTTTTGCTCGGAATCGATGTTGAAGATGTTCAGCGGCAGCCGGGCCTGATCGCGGTAGCTGACAAACAAATCGCCTGTGAACAGAATCCCCTGCTCTTCCCACCAGAATCCCATGTGCCCGCGGGTATGCCCTGGCAAGTGAACGGCTTGGACGCCGGAAAAGATCTCGAGCCGATCCCCGTCGTCCAGCCAATGATCTGGCTTGAATTTGTGGTAAGCGAGCGTCACGCGCCCTACGGCTTCAAGCCAGCCGGTCACGCGGGAATGGCCTGAATACTTCGGGCGACCGGCGTAATGATCGGCATCCAATCGGGGTGCCGCGATCCAGGCCCCATACGCTTTGGCCAGGTGGGAGACGTTCAAGATATGATCGAGATGGCCATGCGTGACGATGACACCGCGGACCGGCTCGTCTTGCCAACCCTCTTGCCGCAGCGCGTGCTGGAACAATCGCCAGCCTCCGATAAACCCACCATCGATGACGTAAAGCCCCTTGTCATCCCGCAGGACGAAGAAGTTCAGTCCCAGGGCACGGACCTCCAGGATTCCAGGATGAACGATAGGCATAGCGGTGCGATCAAGGTAAAGCGTGAGTGTTCCTACAGAATAAAGCGATAAACGCGCGCAGGTAAGTCATCCTGAGCGTTGCCTGGCTCAACCAGGTACGGTTATCCTCTTGCAGCTGAAGCATCGCCCCAAGGAAGCACCGTCCGTGACCACCACCCCCAACCCTCGCCGAGTCGTCATCGCAGGCGGTAGTGGTTTCCTGGGCATCTCGCTGGCTCATCACCTCCACGAAAACGACTACGAGGTGGTTCTTCTTTCGCGCAGTGCCCCCAAGTGTGACGGCCCCTGGAAACATGTTGCCTGGGATGGTCGAACCCTCGGTAATTGGAAGAATTGCTTAGGCGGAGCACTCGGCATGGTTAACCTGGCAGGGCGCACGGTCGACTGCATTAAAACCCCCGATCACCAAGATGAAATCCTTCGCTCACGCGTGGAGTCGACCAGAGTCCTCGGCCTGGCAGTACGAGCCATCGACCAGCCGCCGCCTGTTTGGGTGCAGATGGGAACGGCCCACATTTATGGCGATCCGCCGAAAGCGATCTGCACCGAAGGCTCTTCACTGGGGATCGGCCTGGCACCCTTGGTGGGCAAGGCCTGGGAAGAGGAGTTCCACACCGCGAAGCTTCCCGCGCAGCGCGGCGTAGTGCTTCGAACCAGCTTCGTCGTCGGTCGAAACCGCGGTGCGGGTGGCGGTGCTCTTGATCGCTTGAGTCTCCTCACACGATTGGGGCTCGGCGGCCGTGTCGGTTCCGGTAAACAAGGATTCAGTTGGATACACGAACACGATCTGAATCGTCTTTTCCAACAAGCGCTGACTCAGGACAGCATGCAAGGTATCTACATCGCTTCGGCTCCTAACCCAGTCTCGCAAGTCGAGTTCATGCAAGCCCTACGCGACGCTTTGGGCGTCCGGTTCGGCCTGCCTGCGTTTGCGTGGATGGTTCGTCTGGGGGCACCCTGGCTGCTGAAAACGGATCCGAACCTGGCGCTTTATGGCCGTTACGTACGTTCCGAACGATTGCCCAGCGAAGGATTTACGTTTCAGTTCCCCGAGGTGGGGCCGGCGCTGAAGAACATTGTGGGTCGCGCCATTTGACTATTGAATCTCGGTCCAGCGGATGATTCGGACACCCTGGGTAACCTGGCCGGATGATAAGGCTTGGATTTCCGAGGCACACAGCGCGCGGCTATAGACACGTACGTCGTCGACGCGGGCATCCAGGTAGTCTCCGGAAGGAGCGTAAACACCTTCGCCAATTTTAAAGTACGAACTACTGCTGCCGTACGTGCCACTGCCAATCGAACTGCCTTCCATGTGAAGGAGCGTTCCATTCACGTAGACCGAAAGTGAGCTCCCATCACCCACCGCGGCGACATGGATCCATCGCCCTGTGGAAAGGGTACCGGCCGTGTAGAACGAGCCCCCGTTCGCCGTCCATATGTGGATCTGTCCGTCGGCGCCATTGATGCCCAGTTCAACTACGTCGTTCTGCCCGAAGAACGAACGATTTGCCGTGAGCGAGTCGAAGTAGATCCAGCCGGCGATCGTGAATTGACTTAGCCCATTGAGCAAGCTCTTCCCACTGGTGACGTATTGCGTCGAGCCATCTAGTTCGACGGCCGTTCCCAGTTCAGCCGAGTTCGGCCCGCCGACGGCAAGCGTTGGTGCACCAATATACGTGGCATGATTGCCTGCCAAGGTCGAGTCGTAGGCGATCGATCCACTTGTCTCGTCCAGTTCATAATGAGCAATCACCCCGGCCAACTCCAGAATCTCGGAGGTCAGGATCTTGCGGTTATAGATCCGGAAATCGCGCATCGCCCCTTGCCAGTATTCGGATGAGCCAGTGCGTGTTCCGAAAGTAAGTCGATTGGCCGATTGCGACGCTAAGTTATTCGCGGAAATGCCGCTCTTATGCAACTGGCCATCGATGTAGATCGCGTAGCTATCATCGCTTGTGTCGTACACGGCGACGAAGTGATACCACTTCGCCCCCATCAGCGGATCGGAATAAAAACCGCCCCCAGCCCCATCCGATGTGATGTCGCAGTACACAACGCCATCGGTATCCTGACGCATTTCGTAGTCGCCGCCGACGCCCCACAGCCGCTGATGCGAAGCCGTTGGATCCGTACTTAAGAACCAGAACGCAATCGTCCCTTCCGCAGGAGGCGCGAAGTTGGAATTGGTTTGGGCGTTGTCGCCGGAACCGTCGAAGGACAGAATCGTATTGCCGGCGCAGTCGGTCGACCAGGTCGCGCCATTGATCGTGGCATCATTGCCGAAAGCCGTACTATCTGCCGCGACGCTGCCACTTCCTTCGTCAAACTTCCAATGCCCGACCAGTCCGTATAACTCAGCAACTTCCTGGGCATCGAGTTCGTAATTGTAGATTCGCAGGTCGTCGACCGTTCCATCAAAGCGTTCGCTCGAACCGGTCCGCGTTCCCAGCGAAAGATAGTTGGCCCCTTGGTCCACCAGGTTGTAGGAACCGGTCTTATGGAGTTGGCCGTCAATATAAATCGCATAGGTGTCATCGACCGTGTCGTAAACGCCCACTACGTGATACCAACGATTGACCACCATTAAGGAACTGTTGGTCACGAATCCGCTGGCCGTGCCAGATCCCCCCAGATCGAACGTGACAAGGCCATCCGTTTCCATGCGAATTTCCCAGTCGTTCGACACACCGAGTATTCGTTGGGTACTGCTGACCGAATTATCCCGTTTCATCCAGAAAGCGACCGTCCCCCGCGCTGGCGGATCGAAGGTAGCATTGGAGCGAGCATCATTCGATCCACTGAAATCAAGGGCTCCGTCTCTCGGTCCCGTGGCCCATGTCGGAGTCCCGGTCTGAAACGAGCCGTGGCGATTGTTGCCTGAAACGTCGCTGAGAGTCGTTCCCGATCCCTCGTCGAGCTGCCAGTGAAGTTCTAGTTGCTCACTTGACGCTGCTGCGAAGGCAATCGCTTGCTGAACTAACGTATAACCTGTGCTGTTCAAGGACGACCACTGAAAACTATTTCCAGCGATCGGCAAACGGACACGTCGGCCGGCAGCGTTTGAATTACTGAGCAGGGTGTTGGCCAAAGTAGCGCCAACTTCTAAAGTTGCCGCCGTGATGGCACCACTAGAGCTTGTCCGTCCTTCTACGGTCAACCCAGGAGCCAGATTGCCACTCATTTGCGTGAGGGGCTGAGTGGACGAAACAATGGTGATGCTGTAACCCAAACTTGGAACATAGATCTGCGTTGCAAAACGTTCACTACCTCCTGTGTCGGAAAACCCCAATTCATCGTCAAGCTGCGACTCTTCATTGATCACACCGATAGGAGCCAGTCTAAGCTTGGTGCCGAGAGTCGAGCTATCGACATCTTCCGGAATGTAGGCCAAGTCCACGGATGCATAAGCGTTGTTGAACGTCGTCTGCGACGCCCCGGCCCAAATCGTGGTCACGGTATGTCCCCACGTCTGAAAAGTCGAACGCCGGGCAGATTCTTCACTCGTTACACTGCCATCGTTGGAGGTCACCAGCAAAATATTATGCTGAGCCAAGAGCGACGGCGCAGCGGTACTCAGCACCACGAAAAATGCAGCAACAGCGATCCATCTCGACCAGCGTGGGCGAGCCTTCATCGGGACCTTCTCCGAGAACACATGCCATCAATACGGAAAACAAGGTCCTAAAAGATAGGTCAGCCCTGGAGTGTTTCAAATCGTCAGAACCCGCATAACCGGAACCTACGAGAAGCATCCGGGCAGATGGAGTGATTTAGAGCCATCCCATCCGATACGTACGATCGAAGGCTCGCTCGATGAAGGTGCTGATATCCTCTTCGGATGGCACGCCCGAAGTCCCCTCCCGCCGAGCGTCACCGGTAATCATTTGACGGATCTCAGCCATCTTTTCGCTACGATCGTAATCGCCGATCAAGATCCCGTTTTCGAAGACTAGTTCTCGTACCTGAAGGTACTTCCAGGCTGGATGAAAGCCCATGTGCACGTATAGCTCTTCGATAAAGCCGTCGGCCAGCAGCAGCCCGCCAGAGTACTCCAGGTGGAAGTTGATCTTCTCATAGTGATTGTTGAACCAGTCGTGCTCGTCCTGCATATCAGTCGGCACGATGCCATTGATCTCCGGCCCTTGCAGCCGTCGGTAGCCTTCCCCCTCTTCATAAAAACTGGCATGCAGGTTCACAACGGCCAAATGCCGATCGACCAGGCCATACTCGACGAAGTAGCCTCGCCAACAGGCCGAGCAAGTTCCCATCGGTTGGATGTCCAGGATCGCCGGATCAAACAGACTCCCTTCGCTGATGCCTGCGACGCTGTAAGACTTGTCGGCGTACAGAAAGTAATCGTCGATTTGCGCTGTCACGAGGATCTTTAGCTCCTGAAAGAATGCCCTTGGATCAGGCCTTCCAACCACTGCCAAACCATGGGGTGTGGATCTCGTAGTCCATCCGCAGCCGCATGATCAGTTGGGCCGCGTGGTGTTGAATATGACGCACGTTGTAAACATGGAGTTCGGCTCGGCTGAACGTCTTGGGAGGAAACAAACAGGGGGCAGCCAGGTCTGCGGCCGATTCCGCCGCCAGCACCTCGTTCGCCTTCGTTCGACAGAACTGCAGATAGTCGTCGAGTGACTCTTTGGTATACCGCTGCACCTGGTGGCGCGGCTCCATTTCTTCGTAGTCGGCAAAGAAATCAGCATACTGTCGGTGGTACGCCTGCTGCTTGAGATCTTCTGGTTCTTTGCAGAGGTAGTAGTCGGTGAAAAACAGCGTGTGAAAGACAACCTGGTCGAAGGTCATATTGACCACCTTCCCCTGCCAGGCCGCTTCCGGACTCTCGATAATACAGTGATTCAACGTGCACAACGAGGCTTCGTATTGCTGGTAAAGCAGGTCGTTCCAGAAATCGGCCATACCCTTTTCCTTTTCGGTAAAGTCTTATCAGCTAACCACTTGGCGCATCGTAACGCCTTCGGCAGGTTCCGCCCAGAAATGGGTTGGATTTACCCCTTTCTGGCCACGCGTCGCGGAAACCCGCCTATTCTTTCGTGCGCTTAGCGAGTATAGTAATGCCAAACAAGGTGTGAGACTTAGCGGCCTTTTGGCCGTTTAAGTTCATTCGATTCGATAAAAAGCGGTCACCTGGACCGAGATGCAGCAAACGTTTTGCCATCTCACTTGCTCATCCCAGGTTGCTCGTTCTCTCGACCGCGACTGATTATCTTGCCCCTTACGGCCACTCCACGCAAACCAATATCGTGCGTGATGATTTATTTGCCACGTAAGGCAAAACCATCTGGCCGACAACCTGGCATCGCCCCGCAAACCATGGGGCAGACAGTTCGCGCGTCCCGGTAACAGAGGACTCTCTACCGACGGTCTGCGAACGTCTTCCGAAAGCATTGATTGATATGAAGTTTACCGACGTCGCGCTAGCCGAACCGTTTCAGCGTGCCCTGAAGAAGCTGAAATACGAAACGGCCTCGCCGATTCAAGCGGAAGCCATTCCCGTCATCATGGACGGCAAAGACCTGATTGGCTGTGCCCAAACCGGCACTGGCAAGACCGCGGCATTTGCGCTGCCCATGCTTAATCGCCTGCTCGAGACGCTACCTCCCCGGGAGCAGCCGACCGAGCGTGTTCGCGGCAAGCGCGTTCCTCACAACAAGTTCCACGGACCACCACGCCCGATCCGTGGCCTGATTCTGGCCCCCACACGTGAGTTGGCCGCTCAGATTGGCGAGAGCCTGAAGAAGTACGGCGGGGCAACAGCGCTGAAACACACCGTGGTGTTCGGCGGCGTTTCGCAAAACCCTCAGGTTCGTGATCTTCGCTGGGGTGTCGACACCCTGGTGGCCACGCCTGGCCGCCTGCTCGACCTGATGAACCAGGGTCACATCAACCTCTCGCAGTTGGAAATCCTTTGCTTCGACGAAGCCGACCAGATGCTCGACATGGGCTTCTTGCCGGCCTTAAAGAAGATCGTCGCCGCGTGTCCCGATCAGCGTCAAACGGTGATGTTCTCGGCCACCATGCCGCCGGAAATTCGCGAACTAGCCGAAAAGTGGCTGACCAATCCGGTCTCGGTTCAGGTCGCCCCGGTCGCGGCTCCGGCCGATCGCATCTCGCAGTCGGTCCACTTCGTCGACAAGAGGCGCAAAGCCGCCCTGCTCTCACGTTACCTGCAAGACACCCCACGCAGCCGAACGTTGGTGTTCGTCCGCACCAAGCACGACTGCGACAAGATTGTCCAACTGCTGGAAAAGGACGGCCTGCGTGCCGCCGCGATCCACAGCAACAAAAGCCAAAGCGTCCGCAGCCGCACGCTGGCCCAGTTCAAGAGCAACCGCCCACCGGTTCTGGTAGCCACCGACATCGCCGCACGCGGCCTGGACGTGAATGACGTTTCGCACGTGGTGAACTTCGATCTACCGGAAACGCCGGAGACATACGTCCATCGAATCGGCCGCACCGCGCGGGCTGGCGCCGAAGGGGTGGCTGTATCTTTCTGTGCCGGTGGCGAGCGCCGCTTGCTTAAGCAGATCGAACGCTTGACGCGAATCTCGATCCCGATCGAACCGACCATCGAAGGCTTCGAGACGAGCGAACCGATCGTGTACGACGAACCAAGACGCGGTGGTTCGCGCGGACGCGGTCCTCGGAGTGGCGGTCCACGCAGTGGTAGCGATTCGCAAGCAAATGGTGGTCCACGTAAGTTTGGCAGTAAGCCAGGCAAGAAGCCGCGTCGTTTCGGCTCGAAGGCTTCTTCCAATAGTCAAAGCCGCGACCACCAAGGCGGCGACGATCGACCCAGCGACAAGAAGCCAGCCGCGGCCGGTCCTTTCGGCAATAAGAAGAAGCCGAAGCGCATCGGCGGTAAGCCGGCAACCGGCTTCGGCCAGAAGCAAAAGCGACGCCGCCCGGCAAGTGCCAAGGGCTAAGCCAAAACAATCATGATACGGCAAAAGAAAACCGCCTGAGCGAGATCTCGCTGCAGGCGGTTTTTATTTTAACAGGATGCGTGCGAAAGTTCGCTTAGTCGTTGAGCAGGCTCGAGAACAGTCCGCCGGTTCGCTTGATGCGGTAGAAGGTCGTCGTACCGCTCACTTCGTTCGACACCACAATCGATGGCTCGCTGAATGGGCCTTCGCCGCGTGGGATGAAGTCGATCCCTTCCGGGGCATTGTCTAGCTCGTCGCGTTCGTACTGTAGGAAGCTCGGGTTGAGCGGATTCGAGATATCATACAGCATGATGCCGCCGACGCGTTCCAGCCCGATGAAAGCCCAGGTGCAACCCAGATCACTGCCGATGTCAAGTGCTTCAGGCTCTGGACCTTTGTTGTCGCTACGGTTATCGAAGCTGTCTTCTTCACCTTCGTTCGAGTTGAATTCTTCTGGAACTTGAGCAGCGATGATTTCTTCAAATTCGCTGCCGCTGTCATAAACCTGGACGGTCTGGCCAAACGGCGTGAAGAGCCAGATCGAGAACGAACGGGCACCAAAGCTGTACAGCTCGTCGTAGTCGCCATCGTTGTCGATATCGCCCATGGTGGTCGTCACGGTCAAACGGCCCAAGGTTTCGTCTTCTTGCAGATCATCGGCATCGGGGAATACGGTTGGATCGAGTGTCAGATCCTTGACGCGTTCCTCTTCTTCAAAGTCACCATACTCGCGGGCATCCCCTTCATTGGCCGAAGCCACCAAGGTGAAACCAAGGAATTTGGTCGAGGCGATTGAATCTGGCATGTACATCCCCTTGACCGGCCATGGCTGGATGTTGATGGCATCGTCGCGGTCCGAAGCATCGAAGGCATTTTCTTCCAAGGAATGATCTTTGTAGCCCAGCGGATTGATCGACACGATGCGTTTGGCAGGAATATTGACCACGGCAATCGCGTTGTTTTCCTGGCAGCTGACGTAAGCCGTACGGGAATTGGCCGAAACGGTAATGTATTCCGGTTCCATATCCTGAGCGACCGACGAGCCTGGGCCAAAGATACGAACGCCGTCGGCCTTGAGCGCGGCTTCGTCGCCGTTGAACGACTCGAAACCAGCTTCAAACACTTCCGGATCGGCAGGATCGGTCACGTCGATGATCGAAACCGAGCCGACGGGATCAAGGACGTAGTCATCTTCCGGTTCCCCTTCGTTGGCAACCAGCACGTATTTGCCGTTGGGGGTGAAGGTCACCATGTCTGGCAGGAAACCGACTTCGGGCTGCGAGAAAACCGTGTAGTCGTCGGCATCGACGAGCATCACCTTGCCACGCACACCGACCGTTCCCGAGTCGACGGCGATGGCGACCAGGCCTTCATGGCAATCGACGCTGTTGACGTCTCCGACATCAATCTGGTGCAGCAGCGTACCGTCGGTCGCATCAAGCACGTCGACCGTTCCGTCTTCCGAATTGGTCGTGAAGACTTTCTGCGTGGTCGCGTCGTACGAGGCGATTTCGCTCACGGTACCGAAGTGACGCCACTGAAATTCAAGGCTAGGCGTCCCAAACAGAAAATCCAACGGTCCAGCCGCAGCCGAACCGGCCAGAACCAGCGATGCCAGAACGGCACTGCCAAAAGAAAGTAATTTCATCCGAGGTGATCCTTCAACATGGGGAGTGTCCAGAGAGACAATGAGCCGACAAGTTTGTCGAGGTAATGTTGGCAGCAGATGAAGGTCAAATGAAAAAACAAGATTTCGTGTTATGGCTAACGATGCAACAGCCGAGAATGATTCGTTCCCTTTCGAACGACAATTCAATTCCGCGATTTGTTGCGTCCCGATAAGATGAAGGAAGCTTAACTTGCCTCCTTCGACAAAGCAGACGCGTCGCGTGTTCGAGAGTCCTTATCTTCGTCTGGTTCAAGCCGCATCGCAGGTCGTTGTCGACGATGACTACCACGACTTGATCGACCGCGGAGACGTCGCCTCGCTTCGTCGTATCGTAAGTCACAACCGCGAAGCACTGGCGTTTGCTCGGATGCACCTGGGCCCAACGTGCAAGATTGAGTTGGTCTACGAAGCGGACTTCTTTGCCAAGAACTGTCCCAACATGCAGCATCTGCGCGGTCTGTCTCGGGCCTTCACTACCGAGGGGCATCTGGCCGGGCTGGAAAATCGCTGGGCCGATGCGGCTTCGATTGGGCTCGATTTGTTGGAACTCGCTGGTGCGACGGGTCGCGGCGGGCTCTTATGCGATCACATGGTGGGTTGGGCCATTTCAGCCGCTGGCATCGACCTGCTGCGGCGGTGGCGTGCGAAGTACGACGAAGCGACCTTGTCTCACTTGCTGGTCCGTATCCCTCAAATCGAAGCTGGCCGAGACGACTGGAACGCCGTCCTTGAGCGCGATCGCAAATGGGAAGAGATCGTCGAGTACCCGGATGAACCCGTGGATCGGTCCGATATCGAGCTTACCGAAGAAGACAAGCAAGAGATGTCCGAGGAAGAGATTGCCGCGTATTACGAGGTGGTCGATCTCACGCTGAACATACCTGATGAAGAGCGAACCGATACGAGCCGTAATCTCGAGAACCGTGCGATTGCCGGCTTGCGTCTGATGACTCTCGATACCGCGATCCGCATGTTTCGAGCCATGACCGGCAGTTACCCCCGGCAGCTTGCCGAACTGATCCCTGGCGTCCTGGCGGAACTTCCGAGCGATCCCTTCACCGAGCGTGACTTCATCTATCGTCCCCAGTGGAAAGGGATCTTTCACCGCGCGATCGAATGCTTCTTGCTCTACAGCCCCGGGCCCAGCCAAACGGACCACGGCGGGACGTTTGGCCCCTACCCGCTGGTCGCCGCTGGCGAGGCCGACCTATGTCTAGATGAAGCCGACTATTGGTCGGAAGATTGATCCTCGCCGGTCGACTCAGCACCCGCTTCATCCGACGCTGGCGTTTCGTCGGCAACCGCCCGGAACGAGTCGATGCGTTCTTTGATCAGCTCGGGGCGTTCGTACCCGCGGACGATCGCCTTCTTAAGTTCACGATCGGCATCTTCAAAGCGGCCCACCGTGGCGTACGCAAACGCTAGGTTCGAGTGCGCGACCGCCAGTGAGTCATCCAGTTCGACCCCCTTCTCCAAGTGAGCGACCGCCTTTTCGTATTCTTCCTGATGGATATACAGTGCCCCCAGGCTGACGTGCAGTTCGGCATACTCCGGCTCCAGTTCCAGAGCCTTATTGTACATCTTCTCGGCCTCGTCAAACTCGCCCAACAAACGGCATACGACTCCTTTATTCACGTATGCCATGTGATTCTTGGGATTCTCCTTGATCGCCATGTTGTGGTACTTGATCGACTCCTCGTACTCGTCCAACTCGTTGTAGCAGTTGCCGATCATGGTCAGCACTTCGCTCTTGTTATAGTTGACCAGCGGCTTCTCGAGGGCATCCTGGAAATAGGGAATCGCTTCGGCGTAGTTCCCCTCGTCGTGATAAGTGGCCCCTTCTTCGACCAGCGCGTCCCCGTTTTTTGGAATATCGCAGCCGACAAACAGGAGGATCGCAACGAGGCAGACAGCGGCGGAAGGTAGCTTTGTCATGACAGTCGATCTATGAGAGAAAAAGCAATCGCGGAGAATCGTTCCTCTCGATTCTAGTCTTGTCGCGTCGAATCTACCAGAACTTCCACCAAGGCTTCTTGCGCGCCGGGCGAGAATGCTGCGACATGTTGAAGACCGTCTCCACCGCCTTGTCCATCGTTTCCTGCGAAACTCCTCGGTCGGGCACCACACTCGGAAAGAGCCGCATGGCGCTCAAGTCGTCAGGATTGGCACCCGATTCCAAAGCATTCAAAATCGCATTCGATTCGGCGTTGTATAAGGTGAGTGGTTGCCACTTTTCTTCCGGCAACGTCTCCCAAAGCTTGGCCCCGATCGCTCGGGCCCTTGAGTAGGCCGGCAGTGACATCAATGGGACATCCGTTTCGATCGTGCCGTCACGATGTGCTCGCACGATCGTAGGGGAGTACTTGATGCCGGTCTGCTCGAAGTAAAGACGCCCGAATGCAATCGTCGAAAGAGACTCGACTTCGTGAACCAGGTCGGCATCGAATCCCTTTCCGACCATGGCGTCCATCAGCTCATCGATCGTGGGGTAGTCGGTAAAGTGCTCGGCGAAGAAGCGGATCGTGCGTTCCAGTTCCTTGCGGTGCTCGATCTCCGCCGAATTGCGAGGAAACTCGAACACGGCAAAACGCGTCAGGTAGCCGAAGTCTGGCCCCTCCACGCCGGCCGGCCAGTCGTCATCGTGATGCGCGACCTCGTGCCCGTCGATTTCGAGTTCACGCTTCCAGCCTTCGGCACCATGCGAAAGGATGGTCGCCTTGACCAGGTGGACTCGCCGCGGAGCCGCCGACTCGGCCGCGTAGCGAAACCACGGCTTGCTGTCGTCCAGCTTGCCGTGGATTGCGTCGTCTTCGATGCCTCGCGCCAGCGATGGCCCCACGTACGCCCGCAGCCCTGGCAGACCGTAGTCGCCGGGCGCATATCCTTTCGAGAAATCGCCGTCCGCTACGCCGGCCTGGCAGGTCATGCAGAGGGGCTTATTGTCGAGAAACGACTTGATCGGCCCGGCCACGCAGGTAATCCACAGCGCCGCCGCTTCGCGTAGTGCCTTGTCACGATCGTCCCCCATGCCAACGACGCAGGCATCCAGGACTTCGTCGTCGTACTCATGCAGCGTGGCAAACACGTGACAATGCGCCATCTCCCGCCGCCCGTCTTCACCTTCGTAAATCTCGCCGGTAAGGGTGATGCGTCCGTCGAACAGCTTCAGATTGCCATCGAACAGCTGCGTCCAGCCCCCCAGTTCCCCACCATGCGCGACGATGCCTTCCTCGATGTACTCGAGTAGTTGATGTTCTTCGTTCACGGTTATAAGTATCCCGGCATGATGTTGAAAAGGGTTTAATCGACAGAAACTTGATTGACGACACCGGAAGCTTCCAACGCATCCACCTCGTCACTAATTTCGTCGTAGTAGTCGGAGAGTACGATGTGTGCGTTTCTCGCTCGCCATGCGTGAAACGCATCTTCCATATCGGGACGATCTAACCAAAGGGCTGCTTCGTGAATCAGCAATTGGTTCGGGACATGCCGTCTGGGATTCAGCATCTCCGTAGCCGATAACAACCCGAAATGCTGACAGTTCAGGACGAACGCCAACGCAACGCTGCGGCTTTGCCCCGCTCGGCAGGTTACCAACAAGTTTTCGCTATTCTTAGCGAATGCGAGGGCCTGTTGGATGTGTGTCGAAGTGACGTGCTGTTGCCCCTGGACGGGAAATTCGATGTCGTCGAAGCGTAACACGAGATGGCGCTGGGTGGTTTCCGCGACCAATGGATTCAGTTCCGCTTCCCTACCCAGCACGACAATCACATCCCACAGACCAGCTTCCCGCCGTAACAAGTCGGAAGCGGCCAGATAACTAGCGACGCGGATTGCCTTCAATGTTTGCTTCCCTTTCAAGCGACACCAGTTCGGCGGTTAAGCCCCGCCAGCCTCTTCCAATCGCTTCATCACCTTCTTCCATCCCAGCGACTTGGCCAGCATGTACGGCGTCATGCCGTTGCCGGCAGGCTTGTTCGGGTCGGCGCCGTTGTTCAGGCAAACGTCGACGCCATCGAGCGAGCCTCCCAGGGCCAACTGGTGCAGGAAGGTGAACCCCCTGTCGTCTGGCTCGTTGAGCATCTCGGGATTGCCGGCCAAGGCTTCCTCGAACGAGGGACGCATGTTGACCGACATGGGGTGCTCGTGGGCGGCGACCTTGGCGTAGTCTTGCGGTTGTTGCTTGGCGGCGCCACCAAACAGCTTGCTGAAGAAGCCTTGCTTGACTGGCTTCTCGCCGATGTAATCTGGCGGTACGAGATTGACGACCCCCACTTCGCCGAAATCAAAGCCCCACGCATTGTCATGTTCGCGGCGTTCGCTGGGAGCCAGACGCGACCGCATCAGGTCGACCGTAAAGCCGCCGTAGACCTTGCCGAACATGACGTACATCCAATCGCAAATCTGCTTGCCGGGGATCTTCACCTCGTCCCCTTCTTTCACCGACTTGAGCGAGTGGGGAGAGTTGATCAGCGTGCCGGTCAGGTGCTTGCCGTCGAAGTCAACGTCCATCAGCCACATGTGCTCTTTTTCGAGTTCATCCGAGTCGCCGGTGCGTAGTTCGGGAGGATCTTCAAAGGTCGCTTTCACGGCGGCAAGCTCCAGCCCCGGGATGATTCGGCGGCGTTCCCACGACATCTCGCGCCAGAAGTATTTGAAGGTCTGCCGCGCTTTTTCAGCGGCTTCTACCATCTCGGGGTCGTTGGCTGGGGTAAGAATGGCGGTCGATTCTTGATCGGACATGGTCGACTGGCCTCGACGAAAGGAAGAAAGAAAAGAGGGTTAGGTCCCAGTTTATCGGAGCGACCAACCAGTGCCAACGTTTTTATTGGGAACCCCTGCGAGCGTTTTCGAACGAAACATGCCCACGCAAACGTGGGCATGTCGTGAGATCACGTCTGAATTCTTACCCGTTAGAACGGCAGCCCTTGGTTGGGCGAATCGCTGGAAGCATCGCCGCTACCATCCTTCGTCGCATCTTTCGGCGGGTCCATCCGAATCAACAGGTAGTGCTGGGTGCTGGCCGTACCGAAATGAACCAGGACCGGCACTTCGTTCTTGGTGAGATTATAGATCCCGGTCTCAAAGACCGTCGAAGAATTGTCCCCCACCGTGAACGCACAACGCTGCGTCTTCTTGTCGACCTTTCCTTGCACCAGGTACGACTTGTCGGTCGACGTGTTGTAGTACGACCCACTGATGATCCCGTTATGATCGACGGCCAGTTGGATCACCCGCGTCGGCTTCGGATCTTCTTCACTGGTCGAAATCGCGAAGGTCCCCAGCGGCAGGAACTGATCCCCATCGCTGTTGTCGCCTTGCTGGTTATCGGACTGCGTGTCGGAAGGCTGCACGGTCGCCAGGTCCATTGCCGACTGGGCGTACTGCTCTTGCGTGCCGACGTCTTGCCCGTTGACGTAGACGGAGTTGTCCTGGTACACGACGTTGCCCCCGTCGCCGTAGTCGTAATAGATCGGAGCACCCCAGCCGTAGTATGGGAACCAGGCCGTCATGCGCCCCCAGGTCACCCCACCCCACCAGTACCACCAGGCGTGATTGTGCCAATCGTGTTGGTAGTACCACGGCCGAAGGTTCGGATGGTTGTGGCTCCACCAGTCACTTCCAGGACGATTCCAGTTGAAATGGTTTTCGATGTTCTGCGTGATCTCGGGATGATTGACGCTCCACCAGTCGCCGTCGATATGGTTGTCGTGAATGTTGTTCCATTTGTTGGCGATGTTGCCGTTGTTCTGGAAGTTCTGCAGCTTGTTATCAAGATTCGGATGGTCCTTGCTCCAAAAATCGCTCCCAGGCTTCGGACCGTCACCCCCCAGCCACTTTTCGATTTGGTTACTGGCGTTGGGATGATTCTGACTGAACGCCCCGCTGCCAATCAGCCCCGAGCCCTTCGCCTTGTCGGCCCATTGCTCGAGCTTCGCGGCGCGGTCCGGGTTGTTATCCAGCCAACTGCTCAGCTTGTTGGCACCGGCACTGCCTGGCCCGACGATATTGCTTAGCTGGTCACGGACCTTACTGGCAGCATCAGGCGGGAAATTCGAGCGAATTCCACCGTCAGCTTGAGGACCACCCTGCAAACCGAGAAAGCTTTGCAGTTGGCCCGTCGAAGGTCGCCCGCCGTTGGGCAAGTGCGAAGTGAACGAAGGGAAGCCGGCGTGGCTTTCGCCGATACCGGCCAGAGGATCACCCCCGTGCAGCGACGAAGGATTCAGCGTACCCGGGAAACGTCCCGCGACGCCGGAAGGAAGGTTGACCCCTCCTTGCGGCAAGTGAACGCCGGACGGTAGATGAGCGCCACCAAAGTCTCCTCCGCCAAAGCGGCCGGCGCCCAGCGCCCCGCCGCCAAAGTTTCCGGAAAATCCGCCGCCGCCAGCACCACCGGGGTGAAAGCCACCGCCAGGCATCACTCCGCCGCCATGAAAGCCGCCTCCCATGCCTCCCATTCCACCGCCGTGGAAACCGCCACCACCATGAAAGCCAACCGCGTACGTCGCTACGGGAAAGAGGACCGCCGCCACGACGGCAAAGCACCCGGTTAATAGATTTCGCTGCATGGAAATGTTCCCTTATGTTTCTTGTGTGCGTGAAGTCCTAGTTGCCGTAACGGGTAAGCTTGTCAGGCCCCGTTCCTGGAAGCGCGTGACCGTCGACTTCCATATTGACCAGGCTGAGCTTCAACTCGTTTGGCGAAACGCGCTCGATCACCTGGCTGTACGAAGCACGACGACCATCAACCAGCTTCACGACCATCGGGCAGCGCCAAGTCGCGGGACCGGTTTGTTCGAACGTCCCTTCACCGAAGCTTCCGTCACCGTCAAACTGCCAGCAGCGGATCACGTTATGTTCGTTGTCCCAGCCGAGGATCTGCATGCCATACTGGCCGAAACCTTGCGGCGTGTTCATTTGATAATTGCGGGCCAGGAAGTTACCGCCACTGATCCAATAGACCTGATTCGAGACGGTCGCCTTTTCATCGCCGTCGACCCATACACCCACCAGCCATTCGAGTTGTTGCAAACCGCTGGGCGAGCCTGCGGCGCTGGGCGGCACATCGGTTTCTTCCACTTCACTGATCAGCCACTGGTCGTCATGCTTGGCGAGCAGTGCCGACAAACGCGAGAACGATACCGACTTGTCGCTGTGCGAGAGCTGCGTCGAGCACTTCACGCTGACCACATTGGGGGCGACTTCACGAAACGAATTCAGCGTGATTACCAGCTTGGCCTGGGGATCGGCTTGAAAGAGAGCTTCGTACGCGGCTAGAATCGCGGCGCGTCCCTTCAGATTGCCGGCCACGGTCGTCTGGTGATGGACGGCATCTTCCTGCCAGAGGTTGGCGATCGCTTTGGCATCGTGCTGATTGAATGCCTTTTCAAACGCCTGGAAAGCCGTTTGCAGTTCTTTCTCAAGCGGTTTGTTTGTCGGCTCGGTCGATTGGGCGTAACCCGCCGCACTAAGCAGCAACACAATAGAGCATGCCAGCAAACCATCGCCGATCTTACCGGTAAGATGGCATCTACTGGGCGAAGATAGAAACTTCATCCGACGTCCCCCGTTCTCTGCTTAGTTGAGTTCGCCCCTTGGTAGGGTGTTTCATCCCAAATTATAGGTGGTGTTTTTTGGGGGTCGCAATAAAAGCGTCGGAAGAATTGGCGGAGAGGGGCAATTTCACCTGAGTTTCACGCTCGTTACATCGGCAACAGGTAATACATCCAGGCCTTGATACGGACCGTAACGGTGCTGATGATCTGAAATGGTTTCCCTTTTTGCGTGTAAATCGTCGCCATGCCAGCGGTTCCCATGGGAAGCGACTTGGCAAATTGCTCGTCGTCTAACACGATTTTGACGGCAAATTTACCGCTGGAATGAACACTGGCGGCATCCAGTAGTTTGCCTGAGGTGACGAACTGCCCTTCCCCGCTGGCCTGGATGACGGAATCGACCGTACCGGCGAATACCTGACCGGGATGGCTCTTCAGTGCCATTTCGACACGATCGCCGGGGGCGACATTCTTCAGCACATTCTGACTGAAAACTCCGACGATATCGGCACGGGTCGTATCGATGAACGTGCCCATGGGAGCCAGCGGCAGCGGCACGGCCATCGCCCCCTCGCGGACTTGCCAGTTCGTCACAAAACCATCGGCCGGCGCGTAGACGGTGCACTGCTCGAGATTGAACTGGGCCGTTGCAAGCTGGGCCTTGGCGACGTCGACTTGCTGCTGTGCCGTCTGCAGCGTAAATGAGGCAACTTCTTTCGCTGCGTTTGCTTTATCAACGCCTGCTTCCGCGGCCGCGACCCTCGCCCGCAGTTCCGTCAGTTCCAAGGCGCTCACGGCCCCTGGTGATCGCTGGTTGGCATCTTCCTTGGCAGCCAGGTCAGCCTTGGCCGCCTCGAGACTGGCCGTCGCCTCTTGAATCGTGGCATCGGCGACTTTGATTCCCGCTTGCAACTGCTCGACCGTTTTCTCGGCGGCACTGACGGCCCCTTGGCTCTGATTTACGGCGAACTGATAAGGATCTCTTTGTATCTCAAACAGTATATCTTTTCCCTTGGTCAGCGGCACGTTGGGCTTGGCTTCGATCTTGGTAATGGGCCCTCGGACCTGCGGTACGATCTGAATCGTATAACGCGAAACGACCAGTTGACTGGACGTCGGCGCCGAGAACTGCCAGCAGATCACGATCGCACCCACCGCGACAACGCCGATCACGGCGCACGCGGCCAGGTTCACCGGCGTCGGCTTGACCTTCAGCTTCATATAGAAGAGCCAAATCCCCGCCACGTACAGAATGACGAACAAGGCAATCATCGTGAACCTATCTTTTGCAGGAGGCGATCGATCTTAAGTGGACGCATTCTTAAGGGAAGCCAGTTCGGCTTGAAGCTGGGCGACCTGTTTGCGGAGTGACTCGACTTCCCCATCACCGGTGGAGTTCGATTTGCCAAAAGGAATAAACGCCCACACGAACGCGATCGGCCAAAGGATTCCGCCCAGCGCCAGTCCAATCCAACTGGCCGCATTGATGGCATCGGCGTGGGGATGATTCCGCTGCTTTGCGATACCGCCAGGCAGCGACCCTAAACCAACAATCGCGGCGACGACCACAGAAAACAAGACCGCAATGACGAACCAGGCGAACAGCGTGGCAATGTCCATAATCCCTATTCCTGAACGCGAACGGACGTTATCGATAAGCTGCTCTTAGTTTAGCAATTCGAAATTCGAGCGTCATCGTTTTCCCCGCAATGTTTTCGTCTTGACCGGGGCGGTGGTATTCTCATTAAGATCAAACATAGTTGATGCTCCCGCCGCGAAATTCCTGCACCACCTCTTGAGAATCACCATGGCAACGAAGGACTTTGGCGTGATCGAAACCGATTACGCGTTTTTCATGTCGCATGCCACCGAGGCGAAAAGCGACGTCGAGGAGTATGCCCGTAAGCTGGTCGGTTTCGGCAACGGGCGATCGGACATTCATCTGCTCGACTTTGGCTGCGGTACCGGAGAATTCAGTCGCCAACTTCTCGATGCCCTGGCGTGGCCCAAGGCATCGCTGTATCTGACTCTCTTTGAACCGGTCGATCATCAACAAGAGATCGCAGCCAAAAGGTTGTCGTGCTACAGCGATCATGCGATCGCCAGCTTGGGGGAAGCCTCGTACGACCAGCGGCCGACCTTCGACGTGATTCTTTCCAATCACGTCTTGTATTACGCCGAAAACCTGGGCCAGACGATCGACCAGTTGTTGGAACGCTTGCATCCCGAGGGAAAAATGCTGTTGGCGATGGCCGGTCACGAGAATGCTCTGATCAAGCTTTGGAAAGTCGGCTTCGACCTGCTCAATCAGCCGATTCCCTATTACGTAGCCGAGGACGTTGCCGAGAACCTCGCTTCCCACGACGTCCGTATCGAAATGTCCCTGTCACACTACCAGCTACGTTTTCCCGATAGCGAAGAGAACCGCTGGAAGATCCTGCGGTTCCTGTTCGGCGACTACCTCCGAAAGATTCCACGGGAAGAACTTCTTCAGGAATTTGATCCGTACGTGGAAGACGATCACATCGCGATCAACACGTTCAGCGAACACTTCCTGGTCGAGCTGAACGCGAAAGCGTGAGCGTCAGATTAACAACTGATCGACAGGATGATGCTCTTCGACGCCGGTCAGCCTGAAATTCAGCCCACGATGACGGAACGTCAGCTTCGTATGGTCGATCCCCAGGCACTTGAGAATGGTGGCCTGAACGTCGTGGACGTGTACCTGGTTCTCGACGACGTTAAATCCGAGTTCGTCCGTCTTGCCGAGCGAAAACCCCGGCTTTATGCCGCCGCCGGCAAACCACATCGTGAACGCTTGCGGATGATGGTCGCGTCCCTGGCTTCGACCCAGCGCGGCACTCGCTTCGACCATCGGCGTGCGGCCGAACTCACCACCCCACACCACCAACGTGTCCTCGAGCATGCCGCGGCGACGAAGGTCTTCGACCAGCGCCGCACAGGCTTGATCGGTTTGCTTGGCCTGCCCGCGAATGCCTCCTTCAACGTTGCTATGATGGTCCCAGCCGGCGTGGTAAACCTGGACGAATCGGACACCTCGCTCGGCGAGACGACGGGCCATCAAGCAGTTGGTGGCAAAGTCACTCTTCGGATCGAGCGGATTGGCCCCGTACAGGTCAAGCGTCTCCTTGGTCTCTTGCGAATAGTCCATTAGTTCCGGAGCACGCGACTGCATGCGGAAGGCCATTTCGTACGCTTCCATCCGCGTGCGAATCTCGGGATCGCCGATGTCTCCCAGCTGCTTCTCGTTCAGATGATGAATCAAGTCGAGCGAGTCACGCTGGGCCTTGTCGTCGTAGCCTGGCGGGTTGGAAACGTGCAAGATCGGCTGGCCATGACTGCGGAAGGGTACGCCTTGATGGACCGAGGGCAAAAAGCCAGCGTTCCACATTGCCGCACCGCCACTCAAACTACCGCCACTCTTGAGCACCACGAACGAGGGCAAATCATTCGCTTCGCTCCCCAGCCCATAGCTGAGCCACGACCCCATGCTCGGACGCCCTGGCACACCGTTACCCGTATTGCAAAACAGTTGGGCCGGCGAATGGTTGAAATGATCGGTATGGACCGAACGCACGATGGCGATGTCATCGACCACCTTGGACAACCCAGGCAGCACTTCCGAGATTTCGGCACCGCACTGACCATGCCTGGCGAACTTGAATCTAGGGCCGAGCACCGCCGCATCAGGCTGAATGAACGCATAGCGCTGACCGGCGATCACCGATGGGGGAATCGGCTTCCCTTCCATCTCGGCCAGTTTCGGTTTGTAGTCGAAAAGTTCCAACTGGCTTGGAGCGCCGGCCATGAACAGGTAGATCACCCGCTTGGCCTTGGCCGGAAAGTGCGTTGGCTTGGGCGCGAATGGGCTTGCATCTTCGGCCACGACTTCACTCGACTGAGCCAATAGCGATGCCAGGGCGATCTTACCGATGCCGACACCACAATTGCGAAAGAAGTGCCGTCGCGTTTGCTCTTGTAACCAGTTCATGGATGTTGTGTTTCTTAAGGTTTGGTAACGGCTTCGTCCAGGTTCATCAGCGAGCGAGCCACCATGACCCAAGCCGCTTGCTCTGGCGAACTCGATTTCTGCGAGCCAATGACCTGGACGTCAAGCTCTCCACTTTGCAGTCGAGCGAGTTGTTGATTTCGAAACGCCAGGATCACCTTCAATTCGTCCTCGGCAGGCGGCCGCGTCAGCAGACGCCGGAAAATGTTCTCGGCAATCGCTTCCGGCGTCGACGACTCGCGCTGGGCCGCTGTTGCCAACGCCTGGGCCAGTTCGATGTACATCGCGTCATTCAGCAGCGTCAACGCTTGCAGCGGCGTGTTGCTGCGATCTCGTTTGGCCGTGCATACCTCACCGCTCGGTGCATCGAACACCGCAAACGCCGCGAAGGGGGTCGTGCGTTTGCTGAACGTGTAAATCGAGCGACGATAGCGATCTTTGCCGGTCGATGGCTTCCACTTGAAATCTCCGTAGGCCAGCGCCGTCACGCTCTCAGGCTGCGGCGGATAGACGCCGGGGCCGAACATCTTGTCCGAGAACTGACCGCTGGCCTTGAGCATAATGTCGCGGACGATTTCCGCATCGACGCGAAACCGAGGGCCGCGGGCTAGGAGCCGATTCGCAGGATCCTCCGCGCGAAGTTCCCCCGGAGCGTCTGCCGTCTGGCGATAGGTTGCACTGAGCACGATCTGGCGATGCAGCCCTTTCATCGACCAGCCATTCTCCATCAGCGAGCAAGCCAGGTAATCGAGCAACTCCGGATGGGTCGGCGGATCCGACTGCGTCCCAAAGTCGCCACTGCTTTCGGCCAGTCCTCGGCCAAACAGCGCCTGCCAGGCTCGGTTCACCACCACCCGGGCCGTCAAAGGATTTTCTTGACTGACCAGCCACCGCGCAAGCTCCAAGCGGTTACTCGGACCATCGGTCAATTCGTCCCCCAAAAACTCCGGCACGCGCGGCGTGACCGCCTCTTTCGGGCTCAGGTACTCGCCTCGGTGATGAAGAAACGTCGGGCGTGGGTTGTCGGCGGGTCGCTCTTGCATCACGAGCGTCTTGGGAAACGCCGGCATCTTCTTTCGCAGCTCATCGATCGGCTTGCGAGCGTCGGCCAGTTCCGGGGCAATCGAAAGATAGTAGTGATCGATCTGTTCCTGCTGCTCAGGCGAAAGCTCTTCCGCGGATTTGGCGAGCAGCGATTCCATTTCAACGGGCATCTCTTTGGCCGTGGCCTGTCGATCGAGCGAGGCCGCCGAAAAGCGGAATCTTCCCAGGCTGGCCGCGAAGTGGCGTTCGAACAACAGCTGAATCTTCAACTCGCCGGGCGTAGTGATCGGCTGCGGCAAATTGACCACCAACTGATGCGACTCTCCTTCCCGCTGAGCGGTCGACCAACCGGTCGAACCGTCGCCATCGAGCACGTTGGCCGCGTCGGCACTACCACTGCCGATGCTGATCTTGCCGTAGCTCTGCGAGGCGCCGTCCAGCTTGACCGGGTGGCCATCGAACCTGGCAGATAGCTCACTGAGAAAGAAGTCCCCTTCCCGGCCTTCGTAGTAGGTGCGTCCTGGGCCGCCGGCCGGTAAGCGAGGGTCCGCCATCGCTTCGAGCCGCAATGCCGTCAGAGGCAATTGGCTGGCGTCGATCGTGTAGGTCAACGTAAACACGTCACGCTTGGTGATGTCCCCACTGGAAAGAATCGAGTGATCCGGCAGCGACTCCAGCTTCGGCATATTGCTTTCCAGCTTAGTGGCTGGCAGGGGTTGCCACTTGGTGGCCTCGGCCCTGGCAGTCTCCAGCCAGGCCGAACGCTTGGCCTGAAGGTTCGCTTGACGCCGCTCGTCTTCCTCTCCCTCTCCTTCCATCGGTGGAAACTGCCTGGCGAGTTCCGCCGTCAGCTTTTCGATCTGCGCGGTGAGTTCCTCACGACGCTTGACGATATCGTCTGGTTGAATATGGAAATCTGGCTCGTCGGCGTTATTCATCAAGGCCATGAACGAGTAGTAGTCGGTATGCGTGATCGGGTCGTACTTGTGCGTGTGGCACTGGGCACATCCCACGGTCAGCCCCAGCCAAACGGTCCCGGTCGTGGCGACGCGGTCGACCATCGCATAGAAACGGTACTCGAGCGGGTCGATCCCCCCTTCTTCGTTGAGCATCGTATTGCGGTGAAAGCCGGTCGCGATCTTCTGGCTTTCGGTTGCATCGGGCAGCATGTCGCCGGCAATTTGCTCGATCGTGAATTGATCGAACGGCATGTCGTCGTTGATCGCGCGAATGACCCAGTCTCGGTAAGGCCAGATCGAACGGGGACGGTCTTTCTCGTAGCCGTTGGTATCGGAGTAGCGAGCCAGGTCCAACCACTCGCGGGCCCACCGTTCGCCGTAGTGCGGAGACGCCAACAAACGATCGACCAGCTTTTCATACGCCTGAGGATCCTGGTCGTGAACGAATGCGTCCGCCTCGGCGGGTGTCGGGGGCAGTCCGATCAGGTCCAGGTACACGCGGCGAACCAGTGCGTATCTATCCGCTTCCGGTGAAGGCTGCAACCCTTCCTTCTCAAGGCGAGCCAGCACAAACCGATCGATGTCGCCCCTGGGCCAATTGGGATCTGAAACCTCTGGCACCGGCGGCTTCTCCGGCGGCACGAATGCCCAGTGCTCGGCGTAGGGGGCTCCCTCTTGAATCCACCTTTGAAACTTCTCTTTCTGCTCGGCCGTCAGCGTGTCGTTGGTATGCGGTGGGGGCATCACCAGGTCGGGATCGTCGCTTAAGATCCGTTCGACCAGCAGGCTCTCGTCCGGTGTGCCTGGGACAATCGCTCCGTAATCGATGGCCGCTTCGCGCTGGTCCAACCGCAGATCGGCCTCACGGTGCGACTCATCGGGGCCGTGGCACGCAAAGCATCGCGCGGCAAAGATCGGACGAATGTCGCGATTGAAATCAATCGTAGACTCGGCCATGGCCAGACGCCCATCGAGACCAACGGCCACAACGAGAGCCAGGCAAAGGAAAAGAACTCGACGAAGCGACATCACGTATTCCAAGGAAGCTAAGGGATGGCGGGATAATCCCTCAAGTATATCCCTCAATGCCCGATTTGCCAAACATGCATTCATATCGATTGATCTGACCTGAATGATTCGATAGTGAACCCTTCTTCGCCTGATCTGCGTGGCTTGTGCTTCACCTTAGTTCCCGCCCAATCGTGAAACAACGACTACCGTCAATCGATCTCCAACTCTTCCGCCAATTCCTCTAGAAACCATTCAGGAAGACCCACCCGCGGGACGAATATACCGAAGGCGGAAGTTTTACCGATCGCGTGGGATTTGAAGCGATGCCTCGACGGGCGACAGCAATGATGGCAGTTCTGGCAGTGATCATTCACTGCGTGCTCGGCTGCTGCGCTCGTTGCCTGAGCGCAGGGGAGCATCACGACCACGCCGACGCGTGTCAAACGGGCTGCCTTTGTTGCGAGCATCACCATCACGATGCCAGGCCGCAACTCTGCTTGCAGCCTGCTACCAGCGAAGTGCCCGCCGAGACGACCTCGGAAACGGTTCCGCATCCCGACGAACAATGCCTCGGCTGCGGCAAGGCCAAGTGTGCGTTCATTCAGGATGAGTCGGCCTGCGATGGCCTGACCGATGCGCTGCTTGGACCGGTCGATCTGGCCTGGCTCGACACGGCCTGCCTGGCGATCGAAAGCGACCCACAGTTTCATCCACCAAGATTCTCTGAGCGATCGACGTTACTCCTGACACCCAAGCTGCGCCTCCATCTCTCCCTGGCGGTCCTCACGCTTTAATGTCACACCGGCTGACTTGCATGTTCTTCATGCGTGATGGTCAGCGTTTCTACCACTTCGACAACGGCAATGACTACCTGGTAATGCCTCCGCCGCGTGGCGGTTTCATCACGAGCCGATACGCCAAGAGCCCGCGTTCAGGCACCATTTCATAAGTACGACATTTCATCCGAAAGGATTCCGATGAAGATCATCACCCATGCCGCAATGGCACTTGCCTGTTTGCTTTCCCTGTACAGCGTCAGCTTCGCCCAGGCTGATGCCGGCGCGACTTTGCAACAGGCCCAACAAGCCGGACAGTTTACGTTCATCGTCTTCTACAAAGACAACTCGCCACAAACGCAAAAGATGCTGCAGGTCGTGCAGCAATCGATTTCCGACCAACCCCAACAAGCCACCTTGGCAACGGCCAGCATGGCTTCCGCCCAGGGGCAGGCGCTGGCCGAAAAGTTTCAGGTCAGCCGTGCACCGATGCCGATGACCGTGGCCGTCGCACCCAACGGAGCCGTCACGGGCTTGTTCCCTCGCCAGGTTGCCAAGGCCAACATCGACGCGGCGATCGTTCCACCAGTCATGATGGAGTGCATGAAAGAACTGCAAGCCCAGAAGCTCGTTTTCGTTTGCTTGACCAAGTCAGAACAGGCCGCCGTTCCGGCAGGCGTCCGCGCCTTGCAACTAGATCCGATGTTTAAGGACCGTATGGCCCTGATCGGCTTGAACGTGCAAGACGCGACCGAAGCTCGTCTCATGCAGCAGCTCAAAGTCGATGCCGACCAGGTTCAAGGACCTTACGCGGCGCTGATTGCTCCGCCTGGGGTTCTCGTCGGGCACTTCTCCGGCACGTCGACGGCCGACCAAATCGCCGCCGCGATCCACAAGGCGGGCAAGTGCTGTGACGATCCGAATTGTAAGCATGCCGGCAACGCCCAGGCATCGCAGTCCACCGCCACGCGCCGCTAAGCCACTTACCGAGAAGGAAACACGATGAACCTTCGTTCCATCATCTGGCACGAGCTGAAGTCGCGCCCGGCTGGGGTGGCGTTCAACAGCCTGACCATTTTTTTAGGAGTCGCTGCCCTGGTGGCGATTCGCCACGTCACGGTCCATTCGGAAGAAGCCGTGTCAAAGCAGCTGACCAACCTGGGAGCCAACATCCTGGTCCTTCCCAAGGAGGCCACGCTGCAAGATTATTATGCCGCCGATCAAAACGGCGGCACGCTACCGGAAGAATACGTCGCCGAAATCTTCCTCGCCGGTTTGTCCGGCGTCGAACAGGTTTCGCCGCGATTGAACGTCTCGACCGAGCTTAACGGCCATCCGGTGGCGATTACCGGTATCCTGCCGCAGTCGGAAGTCGAATCGCTGGCCACCTGGCAGGCAACGACCATGTTCATGACCGCGACCGAAACCGGCTGCTGCAATAAGGCCAGCGTCGCCACCAGCGACGACCTGAAAGCACCGGAGGCGCTAGTCAAACATCGAGCCATCCAGAATCTCGATAAGCAGGCGCTCGTCCTGGGTGCCGACGTCGCCCAGAAGCTGAACTGCCAGGTCAACGATCGGCTGAAGCTTCAAGACGAGAACTTCACCGTAATCGGCATTCTTCCCGTGACGGGCACCGTGGATGACGGACGCGTGTTCGCGCATCTGCATTCGATCCAGCGTCTGTGGAAGAAAGACTCGACCTGCAATGCGATTGAAATTGTCGGCTGCTGCGAAGACGCGGCTGGCAGCCTGGTACCACAGCTGCGCGAGCTTCTGCCGGAAGCCAAGGTCGTCACGATCTCGCAGGTGGTCGAAACGCAGGTCGGCGTCAACGCCCTGATGGCCAAGACGTCGTGGATCGTGCTGGCCGTGATGATCGTCGTCGGTGGAGCCGGCCTGGCCGGTTCGATCGCGTCGAACGTGCGGGAACGCCGCCGCGAGATTGGCACGTTGATGGCGCTCGGCGCTACGCCAGGGTTCATTCAGAAGCTGTTCCTGGGCAAGGCCTTTGTCTTGGGGCTAGGTGCAGGCAGCGTCGGATGCCTGGTCGGCGTCGTGGCCGCGATCATCGCCGGTCCGGTCTGGGCAGGCGTGGCGATCACGCCGCTGATCGGCACGTCGCTGGCTTCCATTGTGGCGGCTACGCTCGTCGCGCTGGTTGCCGCGTGGTGGCCAGCTCAGGGAGCGGCCCATCTCGATCCATGCATCTGTTTCCGGGAGGTGTAAGCGATGATTCAACTTGAAGCGATCCGCAAGGACTACCAACGACGCGGCCAGGCATTGACCGCGTTTCAGTGCGAATCTCAGCGAATCGAAGACGGCGAGTACATCGCCATCGTCGGACCCAGCGGAAGCGGCAAGACGACCCTGCTTTCGATGCTCGGTGGAATGCTTTCACCGACGACTGGACGCGTGCTGGTCGATGGGGTCTCATTGTACGAACACTCGGTCGCCGAGCGTTCGGCTATTCGCGGTCGGAAGATGGGCTTTGTATTTCAAAGCTTCAATCTGATTCCGTACCTGTCCGCACTTCAGAACGTGCAGATCCCGCTCAGTTTCTCGGGCATTCCGGCAGCCGAGCAGCAAGCACGCGCGACCGAGATGCTAACGCACCTGGGCCTGGCCGAGCGGCTGCATCACAAGCCGTCGGAACTAAGCGTCGGACAGCAGCAGCGCGTCGCCTTGGCACGCACGCTGGTCAACGATCCCCAGATCATCCTGGCCGACGAACCGACCGGCAACCTCGACCCGACCAGCCGAGAAGTCGTGCTGGAAACGTTCGACCAATGCCATCAGCAAGGGAGAACCTTAGTGGTGGTAACCCACGACCCTAGCGTCGCTCAGCGTGCCACGCGGCGTTTGACGCTGGTGGATGGAATGCTGGTTGACGAGGACAAGGCGAGTTCGGCTGTATCGGCGCGAGTTTCTGCCGCGTAAGGCGAAACGACGTTCCACGCAGAGAGGAGCAATGACCAATCTGTCTCTCTCCTCTCTGCGATATTGGACGCACTCAACGAGAGCACCCTTCGATCGCGGAGCACGGCCTGGTAGTCATTGAATCAGCGAGCGGTCAGCCGAGCTAAGCCGAGTCCGCAGGTACCAAACCAACCAGTTGCCGAGTGTTCAAGACGACAAACCTACAACAAGCTTCGTACGCTTGGGTTCAAGATCTGAAAGGGCGTCTCTTTCGCGATACAACACCAACTATTCAGGCTCCACCGTTTTGCTCAACGCGGCGTGGAACTGCTCAATCGTAGGCGTTGGCCCTGGCCCCAGGTTGCAGTTCGCGCCATCGGCCGTAATGCATCGCAAGGTCGTGCGGCCACCCAGCGGCGATTGTCCGAGAATATAGTAGCTGATCTTCCCTTCGCGATCCCGTAAAACGGAGGAAAAATACGGAGCCAGAACCAACGGGGGCTGCGAACGCAACAACTCCTCAGGTGACTTGCCGGCCATGTCGACCGGCGGGGGAGTCGGATAGGCAAGCGTCAGGTAATCGACAACCCCATGGAAAGACCCGACATGCCAATGGAACGTTTTGGCGGTCTCGACGTCAGGCTCGACTTTGCGCATTTGACAGGCCATGACGTAGAAGAACGGGCCGGCGGTGCCTGGCGTTTCACGACACATCCCGTCAAGCTTCTCAAAGTCTTCATGCGCGTAGTGGGGCAGCACGAAGTACGCGACGTCGTAACATAGCTGAGGAAGCGGTACGCTGGGCTTCGGTTTCTTGAAGAAGTCAAAAAGTCCCACGGCGGCTCTACGCTTTCTTGTGCAAGTGCTTGTTTTGGGGTGATCAACGGGGAGATGTCATGAGCAAATCCTGGTGAGATGCCTGACGATCATACCGGAAGCGAACGTTGGGGCTCGCGTCTCATTCAGTCGCTTGGGCATCCTGGTCTTCCTCTTGCCCGGCGTCAGGGGCTTTCCAGAGATCGGCATTCTTGTCCAACCATTTCGCCGTTCTGGCGCCCCAGCCTTGCCAGGGAGGTCGCTCGAAGTGGCGGGCAATGCGCTCAGGCTCACGGATCGTCACGTCCAGAACGGCAGGATTGCCCATTCCCTCCCAGAACAGTTTTTCCAGTTCGGGATCGGAGAAGTGGATCTTGCCGGCGGCTGCTTACTCTTTGACCAACCGGTTGCGCCCCTCGATCGCGATGCATCCGCCAAACGAACTGATGGCAATCGGTCCGCCGTACTTTTCGTGCAGCGCTTTGGCCGTGACCCAGTCGACACTCGCTCCGATCCCCCATCCCATCGCGGCGGCCACTTGTTTTTTCCCCTCGGGAGATGCGTATGGCTGAAGATGCTGCGTGGCCTCATCGGCGAAAAGCTGCTGAATCTCTTCCCGACTGGGTCGCACATTATTCTGCTCTGCCCAATCCGACATGACCTGGTACGAAACCTTACTGACAAGCGGCCGCCAGCGCGAGTCCGCTTGCCACCGGGCAAAGTCCTTATCAGAAAGCTTCGCTCGGTTGTGCTCCACTTCGGCCTCCGAGATGACGCGCAGACGGACGTCCTCATCGAACACGGTCGCAGCGACGTAACTGGAAGGCTTCGCAGCCGGCTCCTCGGCAGCCGCGACGCCCCGCGAACTGGCACACGCAAGCACGATCAATCCCATGGCGAAGTGGTGGCCTGCAAATAATTGATTCTTCATGGCTCGTTCCTTCCGCTCGAGGTGGCACTGCCAAGATCTGAGTTGATTATCCTACCTCGGAATCGAGGCAGACGAAAATCGAAATCAACGGCAGTCGTTACGTAGCGGATGCCAGACACGGAATCGGCAGGTCTAACGACTCGCCCCTTCCCAGCGTCACTCAGCCAATAAACGGCCGATTTGCTGGACTTTTGTCAGGGACCGAGATAACCTTCGATGACCTGTCCGTTTGTCGATCACCGAGGTGAATACCCATGCGCTGGTGCGTCTTCTTACTGCTCATCCTTGTGACGGCCAGCACCGCTTGGGCGGCTCCTGGGGATGATGCCCCCGAGTCGACCAAGCGTCCCGAGCCACTCAAGGTCCCCATTCCCAAAGCTCCGATTGGTCGGTTTGGGGATGGCATCGTTTACGATCTGGACGGTACGCCGGTCGAAGGGGCCGAGGTACTCGGCTATTGGGAGTACAAAAAGCACTCCGGGATGTCGGCTTATCCGATCGAGACCTGGGAGACAAAGACCGATGCCAACGGGCGGTTTTCATGCAATCCGCCAAAGCACTTGGGGGACGTAACCATTCACGTCCTCGTTCGTGACGGGAAGGGTAACTACGCATCCGAGACTATTCATAAAGACGGGGATACTCAGCCGATCAAAAAACTGGTGTTGCTGGAAGAAAAGTACCACCAGGTTTGCGTCATCGATGAAGACGGCAAACCTCAGGCAGGCATCACGGTGTTTGTTGCTTGCCCCTTGGGTCCGCGATTGGCTGCGACAACGGATGGAAATGGTCGAGCTTACGTTCTCTCGGTAAAGCTCATCGATACACTGGTTGCCCGAATGCCTGGTAAGTTGGCTGGCGTCCAAGTGTTTGGTAACCGTGCAACTCGCCGTAGTGACAAGATCAATGTCGTAACTCCCATCGAAGTGAAAAGGGTTCTTCCACGGGAAGTGGTTGTGCGCAGTCCAGACGGCAAGCCTCTGTCAGAGGCCTTCGTCGCGGTCCGTGCCTTCAGCGTTACTGGCTACGATCCACTCGACCAGTCTTACTTTACAGCCACCGACGCCCAGGGGCGGGCGACGATCGACTTGCCGATCCTCACAGGCGGCGTAATTAAGATCTTCAAGGATGGCTACTACCCCCAGCGAGTCGAGTTCGGAAAACCCGACTGGGTTGCGAGAAAAATCCCAGTCTTCAAGGAGGTCACCTTGCCCGAGCTTGTCACGCTACGAGGTGTGGTGGACGTCGATCCGAGCGTGAAGCTGGACGACGACGAATCCAGCGAAATCATGATCGACTACCTAGGTACCAATCCCTTGTTAGGGGAGGTCTACGATAAGCTCAAAATAGAAAAGCCTGGTTCTTTTGAGTTGCGGCTGCCTGCCGACAGCCAGTTGGTGTTGAACGCTTACCAACAGCAACATTACTCGCGTGTGAACCTTCGCGTCGTGCGCCGCGGGGAAGAAGCGGAATCAGTCAAACTCAAGATTCAGTCGCCGGTGACGATCACTGGCATCGTGCTTGACAAGAACACTCGGCAACCGCTTGCCAATCACAGGATCATCGTCTCCGAGAAGCGCTGCGATCCGCAAGTGCAAGAGGCCTACTTCCAGCAGCACGCGATTCCCAATAACGATATGCCCAGGTCTGACTACCTGAGAGACGAGGGCTGGACCTCCCTCGACTCCGACGAACACGGCAAGTTCCAGTTCAACGCCTACTCAGGCTACATCACCTTCCGTGCAAGCGGATCGGATGAGTACATCCTGGTGAGATTCAAACCAGGTGACACGCCGACGGTAACGCTTTGGGCGGATGGTGAAGAGGAATAGTTGGCGTCGTATGCCACTACTGCCAAATGCTTGCACGGATCTCATTCGTCTGGGAGTATACAGTTCAGGGGTGCGATCGAGCATAATGGACTTCGCCGATCGATTTTTCTTAGGAGAAGGCGGATGCACACAAGCTTTGGCCTCACGCTGGTCGTGAATCATGCGTGCAATCTGCGCTGCTCGTATTGTTACACCGGCGAGAAGATCCGCCGCCCGTTGTCGCCTGAGATCGGACGCAAGGCCATCGATCGGGCGATCCGATCCGTGTGCCGCGAGGGGACGCTCGAATTGTCCTTCTTCGGCGGCGAGCCTCTTGTCGAAGCCGAGTTAGTGCTCGATCTGGTGCACTACGCTCGGTCAATTGCCGACCGCGTGGATGTCCGCTTGGCGCTCAGCATGACGACCAACGGAACCATTGAATCGTCTGCGTCATGGTCGGTCATGACATTGCCTGAACTCGAATTGGCAATTAGCCATGATGGGTTGCCAGGCGTTCATGATGGACAACGCGTTACGGTCGACGGCCAGCCCAGTTCGCTTCGAGTCCAAAACACCATGGCTCGCCTGTTCGATGCCGGAAAAGAGTTCCGCGTCGTGATGGTCGTCCAGCCATCTACCGTTGATTCCTTGCCGGATGGAATGGAGTTTCTGAACGCGCTCGGGGTCCGGCGATTCGATCCTTCACTCAATCTTTGGACCACCTGGAATCAAACCGACGGCGAGCGTTTGAAAAGCACCATCCGCCGCGCCGCGGATTTTTGGGGAGAGCGACTGCCTGAATGCAGCGTCAGTTGGTTCGACGAAAAGGCTGCCCGAGCGACAGGCATTCCCATGACACAGACGGCCCGCTGCGGTTTTGGCCACGGCGAGATCGCGGTCACCCCGGCCGGGAATCTATTTCCTTGCGAACGCCTGGTGGGTGCAGACGAGCCCAGTAATCCGATGCGTCTCCCCGGGAATGTGTTTGATGGCGATGATTTCCTTGCCATGACGTCACTTGCGGATATGTGTTCACCGGAATGCGCCCCGTGTCATCTGAAGTCACTTTGTAGTACGAAAATTTGTCGATGCAGCAACTACATCAGGACAGGCGATGTGAACCGTCCGGATGGACTACTGTGTTTGCTGGATCAAGCTTGTTACCAGGAAACGATCCGCGTCCTTGAGTCGCGATTCCTCTCTTCCAACTAAGGTGCCCTATGGACGAACCCTCCAAATCAGACGAGTCGTTGGCAGATGTACCGCCGACCCCTGTGACTGCGCCGCCGACGCACTCGGCCAACAATTTTGGCCTGAACGCATTGGTCCTGGCTGCGGCGGGTGCGGGAGCTTTTTTTCTCATCGGGGGCACGATGACTCCATGCATGGGAGCGACGCGTTCCACCCAATTACAGTGGCAAGAGCGAAATGCACAAATCGAGCAGGCCGAATGCGATGCCAGAGCCAGAGAATCCCAATCAGAATAACTCTCCGGTTCGGAGTCGTTTTACTTCGATCTTTCGCGGAAGCCTGCGTTGGATCGAGCGCGGACTGGCCGGGTTCGGGGCGATGGTCGCGATTTACTGGCTGACGATGGACGTTTCCGTCGTCTTGTCCCCATCGATGCAACCGACGCTCAAGGGAACCAATCCCGACAATGGTGATCGCGTGATCACCGAGAAAGTCAGCCGCTGGTATCGTACGCCTCGCCGCTGGGAAGTCATCACCTTTATTACCGACTCTGGTGAAAAGCGAATGAAACGCGTCGCGGGGCTGCCAGGCGAGAGCATTCAAATGCTTCGCAATGGGGAATTACTCATCGATGGCCAACCGGTGGAATGCCCGGAGTCGCTCGACCTCAAGTATTTGAGGTTTGGCAATTTAATAGAGGGCAAGCCCGTTCCGTGCGGTGATGGCTATTATGTTCTGGGGGACGACCTCAAAGATTCCGACGACAGCCGGTTCAATGGCCCGGTACCTTCCCACAGAATTATGGGCCGTGCATGGCTGATTGTATGGCCGATGTCGCGCGTGGGATGGGTCCACTAACCCACACGCTGGAAACCCGACTTCGGAAAGCTTGCACCTCGGCCAATTAAAAAGAAAATGGACGTCATCCCGTCAGATCGTGGATGACGTCCATTGTGTATCCGCAGCGGCGGAGGTTTATCGGCCGAGTTCCGCTGACTAAGTACCAGGCGTCTTGCTGTGCGCGTTCTGCGGGAAGTCGAACGTCAACACGAGCGGTTCCGTTCCCGTGTTCTCGATTTCCACGCCGCCAGCCGCAATCGCTGCCTGGGTGATGAATCCGATCTCGGGGTAGATCTCACCGAGAATCATATTCTGGTGATAGCGCACCTCGAGCTTTCCAACGCGACCACTGCCGCCGTTGGTATGGAACATCGTGGGGCTCTCGGGGCGGAAATTCGTCTTGGCACCAGGCTTCACGATGAGCCGGAGAATCGAGCACTTCTGCTCGCCGAGCAGTTCGCCGTAAACGATCCACTTGGCGTCGACGCCATCCCCACTGAATTCCTCCGCCGTGATTGCCGGACGCGAATTCTTCAAGACGAAGTCAGGATCCTGGTTCGCCGCGAAGTCGAACTGTTCCACCAGGTAGTCCCAGTCTCCGTGCTTAGACTTCGGATAGTCCTGTTCCCGGCAGGCATAGAATGCCGCCTCGGCACTGATCCGCCCGTCGAGCGTGACGTCCTCGGCCAGGAAGTGCTCGTCCATCGTGACGTGCAGTTCGTGCGTGCAAAGATCGGTCGGCGAATGCAACACGCCGTTGGGCATCACGAAGCCGTCATCCAATTTCATCATGGTATGCGGTGCCAGGTGGCGAATGCCGTTGTACTCGCCTTTGCCGTATCGCTTCATGCAAGCAAGGAACTGATCCTTGGTCACGAACGGATACAGACCCATCGCCGTGGTGTGATAGTGCGAGGGGCTGACTCCTGGATTGTCGTACGAATTGATGTCGTACACTTCCCACTTCTTCCAGTGCAGGTGGTCTGGAATCGGATTCAGATTGTCGAACTTCTTCGACACGATCGGCCACGTCGGATCGCCGAACATCTCTTTCGAGAAGGCGGTAATCTTTTCCCCCATGACCGTCTCGGGATTGGCGGCGATCAAATCCTGAAGCGAGATCACCTGTCCATCCGAAGCAAGGACATGCGCTTCCCCTTCGCGAAACGGTGCCTTGTTGGTGCGGGTATCGATGACGCCGGTCACGATGGGAACGGTGCAGCACATCCAGATTTCATCGAGACCGGTGCCCCCCATGTAGTCTGGATAATACGATTTCTCTTCCAGGCGAAGGCGCTTGCCTGGGCTACAAAACGTCCGCCCCGCATAGCGATGCAAAAGCTGGAGCACTCCGCCGTTCTTGTTGAGACAGTCGTCCAGAACCGCGGCGACGCCGTCGCTGGTCCCGTCGATCACACCTTGCTGTGGGTACTCGTGAAGTTTTTCTGCGAGAATGGGGGTGGAAGCAGCCATGAACATTTTCCTCTAAAGACCGAAAAGCGTCTCTGTTTCCAAAAACTCGGGAGAGACGAGTGATGGTGTCATCTTGGCAGTACGCAACCGGGCGGGCATACCAGTGAAGTTGCCAACGTTATATCAAAACCAGGGGCATAAGGGGAATCAGGGCCGAAGTGAATCGCAGAAACGGCATCCAAGAACCGCCCGGCTTTCCCCGTCGATTCTAAGGCCGCTGGATGCCCCCTGGCTGCAAGCGTGCCACCCAATGCGGTCGTTTCCTGCCGCGATGGTGACCGAAACCGACAAGGCCGTGTCGGATAATTCACAATCGAGGAAATCGTGCCTGGGGGAAAATCTCATCCATGTTAGCCAGCCAATCCCGGACTCTACAGACATCCCCCGAGAATTCGTGTTACACTCAAACATAAAGAGGGAATGCGTGCCGGAAGTCGTCCACAACCGGCATGGCGTCCCAACTCATCCTGATTGCCTGGGGATCGTCACTTCTTGCAAGCGAAAACCCATCACCCACCTGAAAGGTAAACCCCATGAATCCTACCAACCAATCGATCACGCGTCGTAGCTTCCTTCATACCGGCCTGGCCGCCGGAGTCTGGCTCGGCACGGCATCCAGCATCACCTATGCCGCCAACGCGAATGAGGAAATCGGCGTGGGCCTGATTGGCTGCGGCGGTCGTGGCGGCCAGTTGATGAAGTATTTCATGAAAATCGACGGCGTGAAGATGGCCGGGTTCTACGATCCCGACCCAGGGCGCGCCGCCGCGACGAAGAAAGCCTCGAAAGGAAACGGGACCGTTCACGCCAGCCTCGACGACCTGATGGCTGATGATGGGATCGACGCGGTGATTATCGCCACGTGCAATCACTGGCATTGTCTCGCCGCCATTCGGGCGATGGAAGCCGGCAAAGACGTCTACGTCGAGAAGCCTCTCTCGCACAGCCAGTGGGAAGGCCAACAGACCGTGGCGGCCGCGCGCAAGTACAACCGAATCTGCCAGATGGGAACCCAGCAGCGTTCCGACCCCATGCAGGCCGAGATCAAAAAGTTTCTTCACCAGGACAAGGCACTCGGCGAAATCCAATCGGCCCGGGTCAACCGGTACGGACAACGAGGCCCCATCGGCAAGCGGACCGAACCGTTGGTGATCGATTCCAAGATTGACTACAACATGTGGCTTGGCCCGGCTCAGGACGAGCCCCTCTACCGCAACAACCTGCACTACGACTGGCACTGGGACTGGAACACCGGCTCCGGCGAGATGGGCAACTGGGGCGTGCATGTGCTCGACGACGTCCGCAACAACGTCTTCCAGGATAAGGTCTCGCTCCCCCAGCGGATCATCGGCGGCGGCGGACGCGTTGCCTGGAACGACGCAGGCGAAACGCCCAACGTCCACTTTGTGTACTTCGATACCGGCTCGATTCCGGTGGTCATTGGCCTGAGCAACCTGAAGGAAATCGGCTCGGCCAAGCATCCCGGTCCAGGCAGCGGCTACATCGCCTATTGCGAAGGGGGGCGTCTGGAAGGCCAACGCGGCCGGGCGGTGGCTTTCGATAACGATGGCAAGGAAATCAAATCGTTCAAGGGCAGCGGCGGCAATGACCTGCATCAGCAGAACTTCATCGACGCCGTGCGGTCGCGCGATGCCTCGTCGCTCAACACCGAGGTGCAAGTCGGCCACGATTCGACTGGCTGGTGCAATCTCGCCAACATCGCCTTCCGGGCAGGCGACACCTTCAGCTACGCCGCGGCGAAAGAAGTCAGCGGCGAGGGCGGCATCTGGAACAGCTTGCTGGAAGAAACGGACAAGCACCTCCAATCGCACGACATCAAGATCGAAAGCTCCGAGATCAAACTCAGCCCCATGCTGACGGTCGACGTCGAAAGCGGACAATTCGTCGACGACCACGCCCAACAGGCCAACGGCTTCCTCAAACGCGAGTACCGCAAAGGCTTCGAAGTCCCCAAACTCGCCTAAGGACCAGCCTGAAATCAAACGTCGAGTCCGCCAATTACGCAGCTCGACCAGCACCCAAACGCAAAACAGCTCGCCGCGTAATGCAACGCGACGAGCTGTTTTTGTTTGTGAGTCTGAAGGTACCCAGTTGCCGATCAGAATCCGTCGGACCTTATGGGCGATCAGTACGAGAGGCATCCACAAGTTTACAGACCTGGGGAAAATTGTTTTGATCCTTCAGTTGCGCAGGAGAATAGTCGTCAACCGTAGAGATCGCATTGCACTGGCCAGAGGCCAGTGGCACCCTGCCGACGGGGAAATACCTGCCGTTGTGTATTCTGTATTCTGTCCACCCAATCCGAATCTAGCGTTCACAAAGTTGTCCGCCAATCCTAATACGGCAGAACCTTGCTCTCAAGAAGTACATTGGGCACGTCTACTAATGCTTCAATTACCTTAGGATGCCTGGCAAAGAGGAGTCGTATAGTCCGAATTGACCTATATGCCTCCAGGATTACTTCGCGTTGTTCCTTAAAGTATTGTTGATTGAAATGGTCCTCATTCACTGCATGGGCTGGCTTTTGTCGAAGTTTTCTCACACGTTTCATAGCGGCAATACAGGCGTTCCACTGTTCAAGATCGCTAAAGGTAAAGAATTTACGTGTCCACTCGTCGAGAATTCGGATTGTGCCTTTCCGTTGTACTTCAACCTTTCCATCTTGCCGTTCAACATCCTCCTCTCGCTCAATATCTTCTCCAAAGAAATGAACATTTATATTTTCGGAGAGGAGCTGATCGAGCAGCAAAATATATGAGTAAAACTCACTAGCAGTCGGACGAATAAGGAAACTAAACTTTGGAGGCTTACCCTCAAGGTTGGGGCCGAAATCTTGGCGAAACAATGGCTTACGGCCCATTGCCTTAGCCATGCAGTTGACAACATATAATTCCGCTAAAAACGCATCGTGAATTGATATATGAGAAGGGAAAATACCACCTAAACTAGAATTAAAATATTCAGGGTGCAGCGTATAGTTCCCGTGAAGCTGTTTCGCCTTCCAAATCTGCTGATGCTCCGAACTGAGATCACGTAGGTATCGCAAAAATACTGCAACGCCTCGATTCATTTCGCTGTCGTAGGCAAATCCAAAGGTCTTAAGAAGTATCTCGTCGCTTTCAGCAATAGTACCTTTCTGAAAATGATCATCAGAGATGCAGATACGCCCTGACATGTCGTTGGCATAGTAAAGGTACCGTGGGTCATTTCGATAAAACTCAAGAACCGACAAGTCAAAAACACGAAAAGCAAGCTGAGGTTCACCTAGGGCCAGGGCATGCTTGTACGGCTCATTAATATACTTAGATTCATCGACAGCGGGTTCAAGAAGCGGTGGGCGTGGGTAGGCGCAGGCCTCTTGAAATTCAGCTGAAATACGAGCACTTTGATCTTCTGGTTTACCGAAACCTAATCGCTGGATATGTGGATTATCGTCTGCACCGAAAATGACACCGATCTTATTATCTAGAATCAGTTCAATAAGCGTTTCGACAACTACTTCTCTTGTAAGGCCACACCGCATCGCTAACTGAGGAAGCGGAATACCGTTGAAGTCATTGGATGAAAGGTAGAACTCAGTGATGGCATCTGGAATATTAATGTTTAGCTTCCTTCATCGTCTTACTTGATTTCATGCATGTATGATCATATTCAGCGATTCGGACGAATAGCGCCGCCGAGATCCTGGCAGATTCCACCTTATAGCGTGTGCCACTGCTGCCCTCAGCAGTGCTGGTCCCCGATCGACTTAGCGTACTCGAAAACGCCACCCTTTTTCAAACCTCCCGATTCTCAAGCCCCTTCATCAGTCCCGAGAGCATCTTTGCGATCTCTTCCTGCTTCTCCTTCAACTGATCGTGCCGTTCGTCGTCGATGCGCTTCCGGCGGCGAGCCAGTTCCAGTAGTGGCACGCACTCCTGGGCCGAGCCGCGGGCGATGATGAAGAAATGTTTTCGGTCGGCCTTGGTGAATCGCCCGTTTCCTTCGGCGATGTTGGCCGAGATCGACAAGGCTGCCCGGTTTAGTTGGTCGACGAGGAAACCGTAACCACGGGAAAAGTTCTCGCTGGCGCTGCAGACCTCATCCGCGAAATCGATGGCTTTCTGGTAGACGACGAGCTTCTCGAAGGCAAACGTCATGCGGCTACTCGGGAGAAGTGAGTAGAAAGGAGAAAGTAGACCGAGTAGAGAGGGAGAAAGTGTAGTGGTGGTGAGAATCGTCGCCCTCGTGAAACGGCTTGGCGATCAACGCTCTCCTCTCTACTTTCTCCCCTCTACTCTCTACTGAGGCGACGCCTCAGTCGGGGTAACAGGATTCGAACCTGCGACCTTTTGACCCCCAGTCAAACGCGCTAACCAGGCTGCGCTATACCCCGAGTTTTGTCCCTGTGGTGGTGCCGTTTGGGACACCAGGACTTGGCTTCGGTTCACTCTAGTGGTGGCCGAGGCCTGTGAGGGAAACTACCAATATGCCAACTCTGGGCCTGGGAAACAAGGCCTGATCGGGCATCTCGGCTGTGGCTTATGGTTGACTCTGCGGATAAACGGGCCGGAATCGGGCGTTACGGGGCCGGATTCCGAGAATCGCGGATTTCCCAAGTCTTCGGGTTCAGCTTGGGGACGACGTCGAATTTGTCGAGCGCGGCCGCGATGTCGATGTCGTTATCCAGGCCCAGCCGCAGGACGTTGCGGCCTCCGCGGCTTTTCTTCAGGCGGTCGGCCAGTGTGGTCGCGGTCAGGCCGGTCTTGGCTTCCAGCCAGGCATCGGCGGCGATCTGGGCCTGGTCGTTCAGTTCGATCGGCTTTAGGGCGTCGGCGGAAAGAACGTCGACGATCGCGCCGGCCAGCAGCACGTCTTCCCGCGTGATCTCTCCTGTGGTTCCGGCACACACCACGAAGATATGCGGGCAGTCGGCCAGCTGATTGCAAACGGCCGTCAGGTTGACGAACGCGGCGATATAAATGTCCTGGGCGGTGCGGCAGGCCTGCATCGCTTTGGTGCCATTGGTGGTGGTGAACAGAATTTTCTTGCCAGCGACGGTGCTCTCGGGGTACTCTGCCGGAGAGTTCCCCAGGTCGAAGCCGTCGATCTTCTGGCCGCCCCGTTCGCCTCCTAAAAGCGCGGCAGGCTGCCGGGCACCTTCCTCTTTCGCATCATCAACGTTTAACAAAGGGACGACACAATCGGCTTTATGGGCGATGGCATGCGTGATGGTGGTGGTGGCCCGCAGCACGTCGATGACCACGGCCACGCCGCCAGAGAGGTCGGTTTCCCCCAGCAGGGTCGGCAGCAAAAAGACGTCGATTCGCTTCGTTTTCAAAATTTACTCCTGGGGGCTCGCCAATTTTCCTTTGGCCGCGGCGAATCTAGTATTAGGACAACGACACACCACTTTTGAATTATGACCTGAAAGGGTTCCCTGAGGAATGACGGAGAACAACAACACTCACTCGATCGTCGTCGGCTACATTGCCTGGGCCTTCGGCGTGTTTGGTGCCCACCGCTTCTACTACGGCAAGCCAATCACCGGCGTGATCTGGATGCTGACGCTGGGCGTGCTGTTTATCGGCTGGATCATCGACCTGTTTCTGATTCCCTCGATGGATGCCGAGTGCAACGCACGCTTCAAAGCGGGGCCGGTCGATTACACGGTTGCCTGGCTGCTGACGGTCTTTCTCGGGTACCTGGGCATCCACCGTTTTTACATGGGCAAATGGATCAGCGGCATCATCTGGCTGCTGACTGCCGGCGTGTTTGGCATCGGCTGGATCTACGACTGCCTGACGATCAACCAGCAGGTGGATGAAGTCAACCGAGAACTGGCCGCCACGTAACGTTACAAAAAAGAAAGCCGGCGAGCGACCTGCGTCACTCGTCGGCGTTTCATGTTGATGAAGCGTTGGTGAAAACTACTTCGCCAGCTCTTGAATCTTGGTCGGGCTGCTCGGGTCGAGCTCGAACGTCACCGGGTAGTGATACCCTGCGGCCTTTTCCGGGAACAGCTTTTGCCATGCCCGCACAACCGAGTAGGCGGCGACTTTCACGCCGTACCCCAGCCCCTCGGTATTTTGCGAAAGTGTTTGGCAGCCGAACTTGTGCCGCAGGAAACGATTCGCGCGGAACAGCTTGATGCGGCGGCGAGCCTTCGGCGTGAGGTGTTCGGTGGTGAGCGAAACGTTCAGCCCTTCGATGTTGCTCACGCGATGCGGCGTGTTTTGCGGCCAGGTGATCATCTGCCCTGGTTGCAGGTCGACGACCATCGCTTCCTGATCGTACTCCGGCTTGTAATCCAGCTCTTCATTGCAGACGCCGCAAATGACGTCTTCGACCTTCTTCTGCGTGACGTAGCGTTCGTTGCGTGGTGGATAGGCGAACACGCGCTTCACCCCTCGCAGGTGCCACAGCATGTTGCAGGGAATGTCCAGGTGGTAATACACGAGGGCACTCGGCGAACTGATCAGCAGGTTGGCCGATCGCTCTAAGGCATAGAAGCCCGGGGCCTTCGCTTCGACTTCGTTGTAGATGTCGTTGATCAGTTGGCGGAAGTCGTCGTGATGCTGGGCCATGTTGCGGACGTTCAGCCACAGGCGGCCTGCCTTGGTGGCTTCCAGCAGCTGCTCTCCGGAAAGCTTCGAGGCATCCCCTTCGCGCCACTGGTTCGACTTCTCGTCGGTCCCCATCGTGTGGACGTTCAGGTAGTCGCGCGGATGAGTGTCCAGAATGCGGACCAGTTGTTGATCGTCGAACAGACCGGTATCCAGCAGGTGGTGCTGCGCGGTCAGTGGGGTTTCTTCCAACTGCTGATTGGTGAACGTGCAGTCGACCAGGTTTGTTGCGACCATAATTGGGGGCTCTCGCGCGATTACGTTTGAAAATTGCGGCGTCATCCGCTTGTTAAGGAAGTTTAGGCGCTGCCGGGCGGACAAGTCCCCCACACCTATCCTCTTTCCCCAATCCACCACAAACGATGGTTGGCCCGATTGATTTATTCCCTTCAACCGTTACCAATGGAATAAGCGCCTCGCGGCGTGGCTGATTGTCACCACGCGGGGGATGCGTTATTCTGTCGGCAAGTCAGTCGGTTCGCCGAGTTCGGACTATCTGACCGTCGCTTTCGCCCGTAACGACACCAAATGAGATAAGTTGAGGATCCCAACTATGGCTTACACACTTCCCGACCTGCCGTACGCCTACGATGCCCTGGAACCGCACATCGATGCCCGCACGATGGAAATCCATCACACGAAGCATCACAACGCCTACATCACCAAGGTGAACGCTGCGATCGAAGGTACCGATCTGGAAGCCAAGTCGATCGAGGACCTCGTCGCTGGCATCAACTCGGTTCCTGAAAACATCCGCACTGCCGTCCGCAACAACGGCGGCGGTCACGCCAACCACACCCTGTTCTGGACCGTCATGAAGCCCGGCGGTGGTGGCACTCCTTCCGGCGATCTGGCCGCGGCCATCGACAGCGAACTGGGCGGCTTCGATAAGTTCAAGGAAGACTTCAGCAACGCCGCCGCGACCCGCTTCGGTTCCGGCTGGGCCTGGCTGGTCGTCTCGGGCGGTAAGCTCGAAGTGATGAGCACCCCGAACCAAGACTCGCCGCTGATGGAAGGCAAGACCCCGATCCTGGGTCTGGACGTCTGGGAACACGCTTACTACCTGAACTACCAGAACAAGCGTCCCGACTACATCGCCGCGTTCTTCAACGTGATCAACTGGGACGAAGTCGCTTCCCGCTACGCCGCTGCCAAGGGCTAATTGAACCCAGGGTGCCATGCCCAAGTCCGCTTGGGCGCGCGCACCGGGTACCGACTGTCCAACCCTCTCCCTTGGGAAGGGAGAGGGGACAAGACGTTCTGATAGCATCGCATTCAACGAAGGCCTGATTCCTGAATGAATCGGGCCTTTTTCATGGGCGCAGGGCAATTCTTTAGGGGAATGCCATTGACCCCGATTCGACCCATAACTACGATCCGCCACGATTTCCGGGCCCCGCGTCAAACTGGGTCGGGTTTTCTGAGAATTCGTATCGGAATGGTTGAAGGACGCCTGAACAACTTCCGATCTCAAACTAATGGACGGGTATTCGGGATCGACGTCGAAGCGTTCCGCGGGAACGCCATCCGTCACCGAACACCAAAATTGAAACATCACCGAATGAGTTGGTGAGCGAAAAAGAACCTTTCGCAGATCAGCTCGTGCACATCCGAAGGCAAGGACGCCATGCGAATGCACACCAATCAATGGTCGCTACTGTTCGCCGTAGCCGTTTCCGTCACTTCCGTCGCCGCGACGGGGTGCAAGTCGATGCCCGGCTATCACTACATGGCCAGCTGGGGTGCTCCTGAAAAGGCATCGGCCGGTGCTTCGGAAGCTCCGAAGTATGCTGCGGCTCCTTCTTCGACCTCGACTCCCGTACCGTCGACTGCCCAGTTGGCGGGTCGTCAGTCGGTCACGCCAAATTACTTGGCTGGGGCAACCCAATCGGCCAGCCCATACGCCTACCAGCAGCAACATGCCGCTCAAACGGCTCAGGCTTCGGCGACCTCGATGCAGCCGCAACGCGGTTTCTATGCTTCATCGCCTAGCGGATCGGCTCAGACGGCCGGTGCCCCGCCGCAAGCGGGTTACGGCGCTTACAACCCAAGTACCTCCGGCGGTAGCTACGGTACTTCGCCGGCAGCCTACACGGCCAACGCCAACACCACGTCCACCTACAGCGGCACGTCTCCTGCCGGTTACTCGGCTCCGCCAGCATCGTACACGCAGCCCCAAAGTGGTTCGCAGTACGGCGGCTCGCAGTACAGTGGCTCGTCCTATAGCGGCGGTCAGACTTCCACCTACAGCGGCGGCTCGACGCCAGGTGCCTCGGCTTACCCCAGCACCTCGACTCCAACTGCTCCGAGCTACCCTTCGACCTCGACGCCACAGTCGAGCTACCCATCGACCAACAACTACCAGTCGAACTCGGCCTATCCTTCGACCAGCAGCTACTCGAGCACCTCGGCTCCGAATCCTAATGATTACCAGGCGATGAGCAGCCCGGCCTATCAGACGGCTTCGACCGCCGGAACCGACTCGCATTACCGCCCAGGCGGCACGGCCGACTACAGCGGAAGCACGACCACCAGCGGAACGACTTCCCGCTACGGTAGCACCGAATCGAGCTACCCCAGCACGTCGACCTACACTCGCTAGTCGATCGCAACACAATCCAACAACAACCACGGGGGGAGCATGCTGGTTTGCTCCCCTTTTTTCATGCGCGCACCCAACCCTCCCACTCCCCTCGCCCCGATGGGAAAAGGCCAGGGTGAGGGACGAACGTGGTACCAACTTCTCGAATGCAAAAAGAGAAGACCAACCACGGATGAACACGGATAGAAGAGAAATGGTATGTGGGTGCCACTGCCGCCCCCGGCAGTGCGAAGTTGGTACCCGTTCTCGATTCATTCCCATCCGTAATATCCGCGTAATCCGTGGTCAAAAAATTTTTTTCCGCGCGCACTATCTCACTGAAGCGCTAACCCTCTAAATTGCACGTACACCCGGCGAAGCATCACGCTTCCGGGTGCCAAGCCCACGTTCGCGTGGGCACGCAAACCTTCAACACACTCAAACGTCATGTCCCATCAACACGCACCACAACCTGAAACACACGGAGCTGGCTCAACCGGCCACGCTCCGCAGGTTGCCGTGCGCGAGGGGAATCGGCTTCTCTGCCCTTGCTGCGGAGAAGTGTTGATGATCTTGCAGGAAGAGCCGGCCAACGAGTCGCAGCCCAAAAAATTCTGGCCGCCGAAGATGTCGCCTCCGAAGAGAACGCCGCGGCCCCAATCGGCCACGCTCAACGAAATCATTCGGCGGCAAGAGGCCCAGGAGGAAGCCGCGTTTCAGGCTGCGATGACGAAGGATGTTTCCCACGACGAGCCGCCTGTTGAAGCGTTCGACCCCGACCGGCCCCACTACCGGGCCGACAGCATCGTGGTCGAAATCGATCCGGAGGTCGCGGCGTACGAGTTCCCCGAAATCGATCCTCCCCTGGTGCCCAATGGCTTAACACCCAAACGTTCGCGAAGTGATTCAGGCGAATACCGCGAGCCCCGCGAACGCGACGCCGTGACGCGTTACGAGGAACGAAAGCGTTACCGGCTGCGGCAGCCGCTGCGCGAACCGCTCACGTACGAAGCCGCCCGATTGTACGCGTGGATGTTCTACCGCATGAAAAAGCTCAACCTGCAACTGATCGAGGAGATCACCGCGAAGCAGGCCGAGATCGATGCGCTGGAAGAGGAACTCAACGCACCGGTCGAAGCGGCTTCGAGTGAAGACCAACCGCCAAGCGAAACGCCGCCCCAAGTAGTCTCTCGAGCCGAAACCCAGAAGATCATCACGCCCACACGACGCGAACGTGTGCTTCGTGCGATCGAAAAGCGTGTCCACGCGGACATGGCGTCCGCGATGGAAACACAACGAGTCGAAGCGGCCAACGAGCGCGGGCCGCCTTGATCATGTCAGCCCCAAGGGGGCGACAAGAAAATCCTGTCCCCTCTCCCTCGCAGGGAGAGGGTTAGGGTGAGGGTTTGTTGTGCGGTTTTTGCCTCACATCGCTGGTCGAAAGTTCCGAGCCTATCGCGAACTTCGGTCTCGCATGCGCTTTCAGGCCGGCGGGGATAACCCCTCACCCTGGCCCTCTCCCCTCGGGGGCGAGGGGACAGGAATGCGCGCGCATGCGTCGGCCTTCGTTGAGTGCCAGCACTTGTGGGTTGGATTGCGAGAAAGGGGGTTAGCGCCCCGTTGGACAGAATTTTTGACTGACGATGCGAGACAGCATGCCTTGCACTTTCAGTTTCATCACCTTCTTTTCGGCGGTGGCATTGTCGGCGAACGTACCGACGCGTTTCCAGGCATGTTCCGTCGCATCAAAGACGTCAACGAAAACCTGCCGCGCCATCCCCCCCGGGGCGCTGACGGAAATCCACTTTCCCGCCGAGCTTTGTGTGGATTGATTCATAGCTCAATCTCCCAAGAAATTAGATGCGGTTCTTATTCCATCGAACCATTTCGCGGCGATTGATTACCCAATTTCCAGGTTTTCGGCGGCAAGAGAGGAAATTGAGGCCAACTAGTGCGGTTCACCGAAATCGCTCGGCCTGAGATGCCGAGCGAATGAGGGGTGATTTTAAGAGAGAATGGGGGGCGTTTAGGCAGGCCAAACGCCCCGCGGAAGCGCGAAAACAAGCGGAGTACTCCTCCGCCTGAAAAGGTCGGCAGGCCATTACCAACCCATGACCATGTTCGACTCGATGGCCTTACGAGCCTGGTTCAGGTCGTTGCCGGTCTCGTGCATGTACAAGCGAATCGCATGGACTTTGTCCCCTTCCGCTTTCGAGAGACAATCGCGTGCCACAATGCAAGGATCCAGAGGACCTGTCGTTAAACCCAATGCTGCTTTAGAGATTACCCACGATGTCCGTGGTCTTTTAGAAATGCGAATTACGTCGTCGCCCGGGTAATTGTCGTAGACCTGTCCTTTGGCCTCGTTCTCGTCATCCGCCCACGTGATGACGATGTGAGCGTTTGTTTCCACCTCGAATAGCGCCATGGAGAATCTCCTTCTAACGAAGACTAGGGAAAGCGAGTGAGAAAAGAACCGGCCTCATCCTCTTCTGGCCTGCCCTCGCTTTCTCTCCGACACGCTCGAGTCACTACCACACAATTCGCAACGGATGCGGTGTTAAAGCCAAGCGGCAAAGCGTCGTAGGAGTAAGAAACATAACGAGGCGACCTGGTAGAATAAAATGAGGTAGTTTCCGGCGAATTTAAATCGTCTTCATGCAAGCGTCAACAAAATTTCCAGCTTAAACTTTTACGGAAAAACAAGGCTGAAATCGGTAGTGGTCGGGTGTCTGCCGTTGTTCTCCGAAGTGGCCTGTTTCTGGTAGAATGCAAGCAATCGTTGAGGAAGAAACGAATACCCATTTTCTTTCCGCAAAATCCGATGGATGCCCATGTCTGAGTCGAATTCGACCGAATCCCAATCCGCCCCTGCCCCATCGCCGAGCCCTTCGCAGGTTCCGCCACCGAGACGACCTCCCTTGGTTCCCGTGTTGATTGCGGTCGGGTTACTTTCCGCGATCTACGTTGGCTACTCATTTTTTAATCCCAAGTCGATGGCCCAGTGGAAATGGGCCGCGGCGGTCGATGCGTTAGAGAAAGACAACCTCGACGAGGCAAAGAAACTAGCCGAGCAGGCAACTGCGTGGGACCCCAAAAATGCGGAACTGCGATTGCATATCGCGGAAATGCATTATCGTGAGGACGAAACAACCGAAGCCCGAATTCAAATCGAAGAAGCGATCGCTCTGGGTAAAAACGATCCACAGGTGATCACGCAGGCAGGCTTCCTTTTGTCGCGCATGGGTCAACATGACGGAGCCTTGATGCTGGCCGATCGACTGGTCGACATCGCCGAGAAAGAGAAGACGATCCACATGCACCAGGCCCTCAACCAGCGTGCCTACGCGATCGCCATGGCCGCCGCGGACGAAGCCGCCACGCCAGAACAAATCGCCAAGGGTAAGAAGGACATCGACCTGGCGATTGAGTACTACGGCGACGACGCTTCCTACGTCGATACGCGCGGCTACCTCAAAGTATTCGATGGCGACTTGGAAGGTGCGGTGAAAGACTTCGACGCGGCGATCGAGTTTTACGAGACCACGCGAACCGACCTGCTCGCCGAATTGACTCCGGAGCAGATCGACAACATGCCCAGTGGGGTGACGTTCGTCGACAACCAGCTCAAGCAGATCTTGGCGGTCCTATATTCGCACCGGGCCATCGCCCACGAGAAGCTTGGCAATGAGGAAGAAGCCAAGCAAGATAACGACCTGGCCGAGAGCTACGGGCTCGATCGCAAACGGGGCATCTGGTAACGCAGTACAGGGCGAACTAAACGGTTTCAACCGGATGCGGTTCACGCGAAGTGGCTTTGTCGGTTTCACGCTTACCAAGCGATTTCTCCAACGTTCGAACCTCTTCGAGGAGCGCCTCGGCGTCCTCGTGCGGAACGTTCGCATCGACCTGACCGGCAGCCGAATGCTCTTGCACGCTGTCGCCGTTGTGACAGTAGATGCAATTGCGACCGCGCGACTTGGCACGGTAGAGGGCCGCATCGGCACGAGCCAGCAGGGTTTGCGGTTCGTCGGTGGCGCTGGCCTGGGCCACGCCTCCACTGACGGTGACTTTCAGTTTCTGTTCCACCGCTTCGCGAACGCGCTCGGCAAAGATCAATGCCCCGGCCAGATTGGTCGACGGCATGAGGATCACGAATTCTTCACCGCCGTAGCGCGTGACCACGTCGGTCTCGCGGACGCAGTTGTCGATCAGGCTGGCCACTTCCTGAAGAACCCGGTCTCCTTCAAGGTGACCATACTCGTCGTTGATCTTTTTGAAGTGATCGACGTCGAGAATGCAGAGCGAGAAGGTCAGCTCGTAGCGGTCCTTCATCGCGAACAAGCTTTCCAGGCTATCGTCGAGCGCGCGGCGATTGCTCAGGCCGGTCAAAGGATCGGTGCGCGACTCGGTGAAGGTCATCAGCAGGTTGGCTTGCTGACGGACTTCGTCGTAGGCGTTGGCGATTTGAGCCGAGAGCCGCATGGTAGGGCTGAGCATCCGTTCGGCCTCTTCGCACAGCGTTTGCCACGACTCGCCGGTTTCTTTCTTTTTGGAACTCATCAAAAGGATGCGTTCCTTGAAGTGAGCGATGCTCGACTGATGCGAAGCCAGGTTGCGACGAACCTCGCGCGAGATTTCTTCCAGCTGTTTGACGATGGCCTTGGCGCGTTTCAGTTCGCGGCGAGCATAGGCTTGCTCGGACGAAACGGGGCGGTGATTGCGTTTTCCGAGGAAGTATCCGATCAGGGCGATCAACGCCATAGCTACCGGAGTCGGAATTCCCAAAATCCAGTCTTCCATCCTGGCTCTTTCCTAACGCACGCTAAAGGGACTCGATTGACTACCTATCTCTCTATCTCTGTCTCGTATCGTCGATGGTCCGGCCTAGCCGCGGGTTTTGCCCCCCACGCCTTGCATGCAAATAATGCCGAAGCCCACCACCACCGCGAATGCGATCGTCCACTCCAGGGTTCCCATGCTGACGACGAAGCTTTCCGTCTCACGAACCACATGAAATACGAAGTCGCGCATTGCCAGTTTTCCGAAACGTAGAAAGGAAACAAAAAAGGTTCCACTCTTTAACGCTAGGTCACAGAACCATGTTAGGGCGGGAATTCAGGCGAAAATGCAGGGTTCGCGCGAACGTAAAGGCTGGCGTTGGGTCAAATAGAAACGACATAACTGGCATTTGTCGCGAAATCGGGCCCGGATAGAAATTGCGATCAAATTATCGCCAGGGGGGCCTTGAGTTTCAGAGCGATGGGCCTATATTAACGTATCTCAACCTGAGTTGGGGCCGTAGCTCAATTGGTTAGAGTACCGGACTGTCGATCCGGTGGTTGCGGGTTCGATCCCCGTCGGCCTCGCTTTAAAGCGAGAAGGCAGCGTTGGAAGTCCAATAGCTGCCTTATTTTATGCGCTGTTGGCACCCCTTGGCGGATCGCACCTTTCTGGCCGGAAAATGGCCTCGAAAAAGCTCTGATTTTCGAGACCTCTTTCGCTCGTGGATGCCCCTCGACTGGCGGTCATCTGACCGCCACATCGTGACGAGCGACGAGCGACCGCTGCGGTTATTTTTACCTCGGCTTTGAGACACATGTTGTCAGCATGACAACAAAACCTCCCGTCTTCCCCTGCCACTAGATTCGCTGCAAGCACTTATAGCGTCATTACTTAGGCGAATACTCGCCGAATTGGCACGGTCGCTGCTTTTCTAGATAAGCAGATCACAAAGGGGGTCGCAGCTGGGAAACACGGGTTTTCCGCTGTGAAAAGTACGCTGCTTATTCCAGGAGAAGATGAGTTATGAAGTCGCTTTTGATTGCTGCTGTTGTTGCTGTTGGTTTGATGGTTGGTGGAGCCGCTTCCACTGCGGAAGCTGGCGGCCCGCATGGTGGCTATCGCGGCCATCACGGCCACCATGGGCATTACGGTCATAGCTACCACCGCCATGGTTATCACAACCACAGCTACCACCGACATTACTACCCGAGCCCGTACCAGTACCGTTCGTACTACTACGGTCGTCCGAGCTACTACGGCGGCAGCGGGTTCTACTACGGTAGCCCAGGCTTCTCGGTCGGTATCCGCTTCTAAGCGATGCCGAGTGAAGAACGTCTGACGTGGCAACGCCCCTTGGCCTTTGACGGCTGAGGGGTTTTTGCTGCGCTCACTCGGCCTGATCACCCCTCGTTCTTCCCTCCAAAGGGCACTAAATTGGAAGACAAACGCACACGAGGGAAGTTGGACTGATGTTGCATCTGAAATCAGAGACCGGCCAAAGGTGGCTTGAGCAGGTCGAAAAGAACACCGACGAGGTCCTGATCGATCATGCCCACTGCGAAAAGAAAGCAGCCGGCACGGCCCTCAATCTGATGTTCGCCTATATCGAAGACGAAGAGCTGTGCCGCGAGATGACCTCGATCGTTAACGAGGAACTCGAGCACTTTCACATGGTGCGCGAGATCCTCAAGCAACGCGGAATCGAGTTTCGCCGCCTGAAACCGAGCACCTATGGCAGCCAGTTGCACGAGTTAATCCGCAGTGGCGAACCGCAGCGGGCCGTCGATCGGCTGCTGATTGCCGGACTAATCGAAGCGCGCAGCTGTGAACGATTCGGCCAGCTTCGCAAGCACCTGCCAGATGCCCAGTTGCGTGATTTCTACGATAGCCTGTTCGAATCGGAAGCACGCCACCACGCCGTGTACGTGCGACTGGCCAAGCACTACGCCCCCGAAAGTGAGGTGATGGCACGGCTGGACGAACTGGCCACGGCGGAAGCGGCTATCATTGCCACCGGAGACGAGAACGCTAGGATGCATAGTTAGCAGCCTGTTGATCCCGGCGAGTTGATGCCCCATCCCGATTTGCTACACTCAGACTTTTTGCCCTTACTTACTTGCGAGAACAGACGGCACTCAAAGACTTGAACGCCGTTTGTGAAAGAATCCAGACTCCCCATGAGCACCGATACCGAGCTGAAGAGTTCTCCTACCCACCCTGCCCTCGCCGGCCTCAACAAGGCGGTCCAAGGGCTCCGGGAAACGGGCCAGTATTTCTTCGAGCGTGGCTGGTCCGTCGGCACGAGCAGCAACTACAGCGTCGTCGTCAATCGCAGCCCGCTGCAACTGGTCGTCACGGCCAGCGGCATGGATAAGGGGCGGTTGGCTCCAAACGATTTCGTGCGTTGCAACTACGACGGCAACCAGGTCGATGCCGACAACATGCCGACGACCGATCAGCCGCGTTCTTCGGCCGAGACTCAGTTACATGTCGTTCTGGCCCGCATGGAAGACGTCGGTTCGGTGCTGCATACGCATTCGGTCTGGGGCACGCTGCTGTCCGATACGTTCGGCGATGCTGGGGGCTTCGAGATCGAAGGGTACGAAATGCTCAAAGGCCTGGCTGGTGTGAAGACGCACCAGCACACCGAGCATGTGCCCGTGTTTGAGAACACGCAAGACATTCCCCGGCTGGCCGAAAGGGTCGAGAAGCGCATACACGACGAGTCGCTGCCCCCCATCCACGGCTTCCTCATCCGCAACCACGGCTTGTATACCTGGGGCGAGGACCTCGCGGAAGCTCGACGCCATATCGAAATTTATGAGTTCCTCTTCGAGGTCGTAGGCCGTAAACTAGCCGCACAAGGCAAGCTTTGCCCTGCCAAGTAAGCTCGCACATCCAATCACTTTTCGCACACGTCATCCAGAACTAGTTTCGCCCCTTTGAGGCGAAGGGAGAGATCGGCACCATGGCCAGCATTTCCGTACCTGACGAAAACCGAACCATCACCGACGCTTCGGAGATCAGCGACTTCCTCAAGCCGTTTGGCATCTGGTATGAAAAGTGGGACGTCGCCGGCCGCATCGGGGAAAAGGCCACCAACGAAGAGATCCTGGAAGCGTACAAGCCCGAGATCGATCGCCTGAAAGAACAAGGCGGTTTCGTCACGGCCGACGTCATCAACGTCTCGCCAGAAACGCCCAACCTCGACGCGATGCTCGAGAAGTTCAACAAAGAACATACCCACAGCGAAGACGAAGTCCGCTTCACCGTTGAAGGACGCGGCGTCTTTCACATCAATCCGGAAAACGGCCCGGTCTTCGCCGTCCTCGTCGAATCGGGCGACCTGATCAACGTGCCGCGCGACACGCAGCATTGGTTCAACCTGTGCAGCGATCGCCATATCCGCTGCATTCGCCTGTTCGAAGACCCATCGGGCTGGACGCCGCACTACATGGAAGATGGCGTGCACGTGAAGTATTCGCCGCTGTGCTGGGGTCCTGACTACCTGGCCAAAGCCGACGACATCGATCCGGTGGTGAAGCTCTAATGGCGGCACCAGCCTGGAACGTCATTCTGCTGGACATCGAAGGAACGACTTCGAGCGTTTCGTACGTGTTCGACGTCATGTTCCCCTACGTCCTGCGCGAGCTTGACAACTACCTCAAGTGCGAGTGGAACGACCCGGCGCTTGCCCCTGTTCTCGATCAGATCGCCCAGGATGCGGGTTGCGAAGACTTCGCCACTTGGACGGCCGACTGCGCCGACGAAGCCGAGCGACGTGCTGAGGTCGCGGCCGAGATTCGTCGGCTGATGGATGGCGACATTAAAGCGACCGGGCTGAAGGCCTTGCAGGGGATGATCTGGAAGGATGGCTTCGAACGCGGCGAGTTAGTCGCCCAGGTTTACGACGACGTGCCGGAAGCGCTCGAGGCCTGGACCTCGGCCGGGCTTCGCGTCTACATCTATTCGTCCGGCAGCATCGGGGCCCAGAAGCTGTTCTTTGGACACAGCGAAGCCGGTAACCTCTTGAAGTACTTCTCCGGCCACTTCGATACGACGACCGGCCCCAAGAAGGAAGCCAAAAGCTACGACACGATTGCCGCCGCGGTGGGCGAGGCCGCCGAAAAGGTGCTGTTCATCAGCGATATCGTGGCCGAGCTAGATGCCGCCAAAGAGATCGGCATGGATACCCGGCTGAGCATTCGCCCCGGCAACAAACCGGTGGAAGATGGCCACACGCACGAGGCGATCACCAGCTTCGCCCAGGTTTCTATCGGCTAGCGTTGCATCGCCAGCAGGCGGAGAAATCCGCAAATCTTGCCATCTTTTGGGCTCGGCCTGCCCAACACTTGTCGACTTCGATGCGTACCGTACGATGACAACGATCGAAATCGATTCGGCAAGCACGGACGGATAGGACTTTCTTTCTCGCACGGAATGCGACCTGCTTTGAAGCCGCGAAGACCACTACGGACTCGCATTAAAAAGGCCAGCAAACATGGTTCGCATCCTCTGCACTCTGACCGTCGTCAGCATTCTTGCTACCAGCCCGGCGCTTGTATGGGCAGGCTCCCCCGTTCAGTTTGACGTCGGGTACCTCACCCCGGCGAATGACGTGACGACGCCCGAGTTTCAAAATGCTCGTCCCGGTTTTCGTCTGCTACAGATGGACTTGATGATCTCGACGATGGTCGACTCGCGCGTCGCGGATGACCTGATCGAAACGACCTTCTTCGTCGAGTTGCACAACCCACGCATTCAGATCGAAGACTTCTCGCCGCAAACCACTTTGCAGAGCCCTTACGCCGGTAACATCTCGAAAGAGAACCGCACCGAACTCGATCTGAACGGCAAGCTTTCGGCGAACGAGCGTTTCGACAAAAGCCTGGGAGCCGACGCGACCCTCGGCTTCAACCGCAAGCAGGCCACCGTCGAAAAGGTAGACGTCCTACCGGAGCTGAAGCTGGTGGCTGCCAGCGGAACGATTCATCGCGGCCGCGGCGTCTACTTTCGCTTCAACCGTACCAAGCAAACGAGCCTGGAAGGTACGACCATGCTCGGCATCGTGCTGGCCGTGCCGGAAAGCTGGTCGGCCGATACGATGAGCGTTCGCTGCCAGGCGAAGATTCGCCAGTCAGTTGTGCCCGGGGCACCGTCGCAGGAAACCGAGCTGCCGGAGTCGCAGTACACCGTGGCCATCTACCAGGCCGGCGAACGTTACGCCGCCGAGGTGGCCGAACGTTACATCCAGGAAGAGTCGCGCTGGATTGAGACGAAACGCAAGTACGCCGACGAGATCCACGATCGCAGGAAGGATTCGCCGCTGGATTACCTGACGTCGATCGTTCGCCCGAGCAAACCGATCGGCAACATCGACCAGTACCTGGCCCGTTCCCCCAAACAGGCAACCCGCGAGTTGCCGCCGCCGGTGGTCGATGCTTACTTCCGGTTCCAGCAAGCGAAGTCCCTGATGGACGGCTGCAGCGGCTTACGCCCTTTAGCCAACTCACGCGCCCTCGACAAAACGATCGCCAACGCGCCCATCACGATTGAAGTGAGTGATGAGTAAGGTATTGAGTGAGTGATGGGTAAGGGGTTAAGCGAGAGATAACAGGTTCTTTTCCTGTCCCCTCTCCACCGTCCTCGGGGGAGAGGGTTAGGGTGAGGGGGCCTTTCGCAGGTCAAGAATTGCATGCGAAACCTGTGTACCCATCGCCGACAAGCGGCAAACGAGTGGACGTTACCAAGATAGAATCAATCCCTCTTGTTTCTACTCGATGCATGAGCCGCTTGTGGCCTGCGGCCACCCAGAGAGAAATCTCTGGGCCAGCCTGATTCGTTAGGCGATTCGAGGGAAACGTCGCTCAGGAAACCCTCTCCCTGCGAGGGAGAGGGGACAAGATATTGCGATCGCAAGACCGCGATTAGCCGGTCGTTTCCAGGTCGAGGTATTCGACGGGGACGCTTTTGAAGACTTCTTCCATGCTCGTTTCGCCGCGGGCGACTTTCAGCATGGCGGCCTTGCGGAAGGTGATCATGCCCATCCCTTCGGCCAGTTGTTCCAGCTCGTGGGTGGGCTTGCGGTTGATGATCGCATCGCGGAGCGTCTTGTTGATGGTGACCATCTCGAAGATCGCCGTACGGCCTTTGTACCCTTCGTTTTCGGCCGTCGGATCGGGACCGTAGAAGTAAGTCCCTTGGCCATCTTCCAGCAGCGACTCGATGTCGGCGAACGTATTGCCGGCGGCACCCAGTTCATACTTCACGCGAGTCTCGGGATCGAGGACGCGGACCAGGCGCTGGGCGATCACACCCCGCAAACAACTGGCCAGAAAGTAAGGATGGATATCGAAGGACAACATGCTTTGCACGGCACCAGTGGCGACCGGAGCATGTAGCGTGGCGAACACAAGATGGCCACTATTGGCGGCACGCACGGCGGTGACTGCCGTTTCCTTGTCGCGAATTTCGCCCACCATGATCACGTCCGGCTGCTGACGAATGACGCCCCGCAGGAGGTCCGAAAAGTCAAGCCCGACCTTCAAGTTGACTTGCGATTGACGAATGCCAGGTAGCGAGAACTCGATCGGATCTTCGAGGGTATTGATCTTGCGATTGCCGTCGTTGAGATGCTGCAGGCAAGCGTACAGCGTGGTGGTTTTGCCGGTGCCGGTCGGGCCAGTGACCAGCACAAGCCCGGAAGACGACTGCAGCATTTCCATCAACGCGTTGCGGTCGTGACGACCGAGACCGATCTCGTCGATCGACAGCAGGTTGTTTTCACGGTCGAGCAAGCGAACCGTGAGGTCTTCCCCTTCGCGGGTCGGAATCAGGTTCAACCGGAGGTCGATGACTTTCTCGTCGTCGCGATAGATCCAACGGCCATCCTGTGGCCGGCGACGCTCGGTGATATCGATTCCGGCGAGCGCCTTGACGTAGTTCAACAGTTGACGCCCTTCAGCGGACGGCAGACTGGTGATGGGCCGCATCCGACCCCATAACCGCATCGCGACCTGGTACTCAGGCTCGCCAGCGAAGATAAACAGATCGCTGGCACCGGTCATCGACGAATGCTCGATCAGAAGCCGCATCTGGGCTTCCGTATCGAGATTGCTCATTTTGACGTGCGTGAAGTCGATGCCTTGCGAGCGATCGTGCTTGTGGCCACGGTCGATCTCTTGCGACGAATCGACCCCATTCGAATTATGTTTCTGCGTTGACACCAGCTAGTTTCTCCGCTTCCGCGGCGTTGGCCGCGTTATCAAAGACAAGATCCATGCGCATCAATTTAAAGACGTTGGCAACCGCGGGAGGTGCCGAATAACAAATCATGCGCCCCCCCTTCTCGGCGAAACGTTTGTGACAAACCAGAAGCCAGCCGATGCCGCTCGAGTCAATCACTTCCGTATCTTTGAGGTCCAGCAGCACCGTCAGGGTGTAAGCATCTGGCCCCAATAGACTCGAAATGGGCTCTTTGTCGCGGGGGATGCCGTCCTGGCTGACTTTGCCAGATACGGCGATATGAACGTGGCTGTCTTTGGTTGAGATGATCTGTAGATTCATGAGCAAGCCAAGTCGTCGCGTCTCGCGGTTGCGAAGGCGCTGATCTATTAAGTAGTCACATCGAGTCGTCGTTCAACGCACGCTGCACCAGGAAAAGACTTGCCGGATAACCCTGGGGCAACCAGCAAGCTGCGCAGTTTTAGTCGAACGTTCGGCAAATCAATCCGCCATCAGCAAGGATGGTCGTCCCTGTAATGTAGGCACCGGCATCGCTACCTAGCAACAAGGCAGGCCCCACCATGTCGATCGTTTCCCCCCACCTTTTCACGGCGGTCCGCTCGGCGAAACGTTTTTTTTGCTCGTCGTTTAACAAGCTCATGGGGAGGTCGGTCGCGATTGGGCCGGGGCATATGCAATTGACGGTAATGCCGTATGGACCCAATTCTAACGCATGCGCCCTGGCCATCCCAATAAGTGCTGCTTTCGTTCCGGAATACAGCCCCCGACCAGGATTGGAAGCCATCGCCATGACACTGGAAAGGTGAATGATTCGCCCCCAACCTTTTTCCTTCATGCTAGGGACGACATGACGAGCTAAACGCATGCACGCGGTGAAGTTCAGTTCTAACACTTCATCCCAAACTTCGTCGGTAGTTTCCGTTAAGATTTGAGGTTTGTTTGTTCCGGCGTTGTTCACCAGCACGTCGATCCCCCCAAATGTTTGCAAAACATCGACCGCCATCGCGCCCACCTCTTGGCGGTCCCCCATGTCGCAGACGCGGTACTCGACCTGGACACTCAGCCCCTGGGCGATTTCGTCAGCGGCGGCTTCCAATTCGTCTTGATGACGGGCCGTGATGCAGACATTCGCTCCACATTCGGCGAACGCTCGGGCAACGGTCTTACCGATCCCCTTGCTTCCCCCGGTAACGAGAACGGCGCGACCTGTCAGATCAAAGAGGCTTTTTACGCTCATGGCAGTTTTCCTTTTGCCTCCCGCGAATTGAGGTGCATTTAAAAAAAGGGGCCTCGACCGAGTTTCTCGGTCGTGACCCCCTGTCTGTTCTGATGGTTGGGTTTCGGATTGTGGCAGTTAGCCGCCGAGTGCTTCGACGACCAGGTCGCCCACTTCCGTCGTTCCGTAGCCCATCTTGCCGGCACTTTGGCTCTTCATCTTGGTACCGGTAACGGTTTGGATGGCCTTCAAAACGCGTGCCCCGGCAGCCGGCTGACCGGTGTGTTCCAGCAGCATGGCCCCGGCGCTGATTGCCGCGATCGGGTTGATCACGTTCTTGCCGGTGTACTTCGGAGCACTTCCCCCCATGGGTTCGTACATGCTGGTACCGCCTGCATCCGGGTTGATGTTGCCGCCGGCAGCCACACCCATGCCGCCCTGCAGGATGCCGGCCAAGTCGGTGATGATGTCGCCGAACATGTTGGTCGTGGCGATCACGTCGTAGTACTCGGGGTTCTTGACCATCCACATGCAACAGGCATCGACGTGGTTGTAGTCCGGCTCGACGTCGGGGTAATCCTTGGCGACTTCCTGGAAGGTTCTCCACACCAGGTCGTGCCCGTAGGTCAGCACGTTGGTCTTGGCGACCAGGGTCAGTTTCTTACCCTTCGGGTTGTTTCGCTTCTGGGTGTACTCGAAAGCCCAACGCAGCCAACGCTCGCAACCTTTGCGGGTATATATGGCGGTCTGCGTGGCGACTTCGTCCGCGGTCCCCTTCTTCAGGAAACCACCGATACCGGCGTAAAGATCTTCCGTGTTTTCACGCACGACGACGAAATCGATTTCTTCCGGCCCCTTGTCCTTCAGCGGAGTATCGACGCCTGGGTACAGCTTCACCGGACGCAAGTTGATGTATTGGTCCAACTGAAATCGAAGCTGCAGCAGCAAGCCTTTTTCCAGAATACCAGGGGCGACGTCGGGGTGACCGATCGCTCCGAGGAAGATGGCGTCGAACTTACGCAGTTGGTCTACGGCACCTTCCGGCAGGATTTCACCTGTCTTCAGGTAATGATCCCCACCAAAACCGAACTCGGTCGTTTCGATGGTGAAACCTTCCAACTTCGCGGCTGCGTCCATCACTTTCAGGGCTTCCGCGGTTACTTCAGGTCCAGTTCCATCTCCACCAATTACGGCAATTTTCATGTTCGACATCTTTTTGGAAGGTAGGGGTGCAGTTCGTTGTTCATCACGACCGCCACTTGGCGGCCAGTCGCTAATCAATCAGGCCAACATGCGGTCAAACCTTCAGTTTATCCGTCATTCGGAGGAGGAACAACGGCCCTCCAGGCCCTCGCCAGGCGTCAAACGGCCGGCGTCAAAGTTCCTTCGTAAACCGAGTCATCCTCACAACTTATCTTCACCACGAGGAGGCTCCTGTCGGTTAGCTCGCGAAAGTGGCCGACGGCAAGGCACCTTCTCTCAACTGTGCAGTCGCGCGGAAATGGCCCCGTTACGTTTGAGTACATGAAGAGAGAGTGAAGAAAGCATGATTTAAGTGTTTCCTGGCAGTCAACTTTGTTGCAAATTAAATCCAGGCCCCTCTAAACTAGATCGCGTCGCATTGAGCCACTCCTGAAAGTGCCCCAGCGGCGTGTCGGTCGCAAGTCGCATGGCTTGACCTTCCTGAAAAACACCCGTTTTCTTCGCATAATTCTAACTTTCGTATTTTTTTCAGTTTTGGAGAATCTCATGAACGTCCGCTCTCGCAAGCCTGGTTTCACGCTGGTCGAACTGCTGGTGGTCATCGCGATCATCGGCATCTTGATTGCTCTTTTGTTGCCTGCAGTTCAACAAGCCCGAGAGGCGGCTCGCCGCATGCAGTGCACCAATCACCTCAAGCAACTTGGCCTGGCACTTCACAACTATCACGACACCCATGGCAATTTCCCGTATGGCTTTCGCCTGGGCAACATCGGCAACCGCGACTGCTGGTTTCAGCGGATTCTGCCGTTCGTCGAGCAAGACGCGCTGCAAGGGGTTTACGAAGAATGCATCCGCACTCCCAAGTCCAGCGGTGGCAATCTGAGCGGCGGCTACTCGTACGTTTACACGGTTCCCTCGACCTTCAAGGGAAGCCTCCTGGGGGGCGCAGTGATCAGCATCTTCAACTGCCCTTCCGAGCCGAATAACCCCGCTTACTGTCGAGGCAACCAGGTAGGCAACTACGTGCTGTGCAATGGTGCCGACTTCTTCAAGCGGACGGCCAACCCGTCGAACAGTACCAAGGGGATGTTCTACTACGATTCGAGCACCGGCTTTAACGACCTCACCGACGGTAGCTCGAACACGGTGATGGGGAGCGAAGCGATCATTCGCGGCGCCAATCGCCCGGGACACATTTATGATGCCGGCGGCTACTGGCAGGGAGCGAACCACGGCGAAGGCTTCTTTTCGACGCAGCAATCCCCCAACACTTCGCTGCCGGACCTGATCGTTCGTAGCGATACCAACAACAACGAATGCACCAATGGCGACTGGGACCGCATCGCTCCCTGCGAAGACGTCGGCTACGACGACAACAACTCGAGCGGCGGTTACCGCAACTCGGCTCGCAGCTACCACGCTGGCGGCGTGAATACGGTGCTGGGGGACGCTTCGGTGCGGTTCGTTCCCGAGACGATTGATCTCACCACCTGGCGAGCCCTGGGAACGACTGGCAACGGTGAAGTTCTCGGCAACTTTTGATCTCGCTCTTTGATTCGGCCTCATGACAGGCAGTGCCCGACGCTCGCGCAAGCCACGTCGGTACTGCTTGTCTTTTCTTCATTCCACGTCCTTATTCATTTCCTGGTGATCGCAATGAACATCTCATGGACCTTTCGGTTGGCTTGCCTGCTTTCGTGCTGTCTATTGATTGCCGCCGCCGGTTGCTCGGCTGGCAATGGCGATGGCACGACGCTGGTTTACGGCACGGTGACTTTTGACGGCAGCCCGTTGGAAAGCGGCAAAGTGATTCTCGAACCGGTTCAAGCGGGCGAGCGTCCCTATGCCGCTTCGATCCACGACGGCAAGTTTCAGTTAAGTGCCACGCCAGGCAAGAAGATCGTGCGCATCACGGCGACACGCCTGGAAGATCCCAAGAAGCTTTCGGCCGACATGAAGCGAAGCATGGAAGTCGGCGGAGCGGGGACCGTGCCGGTGCAGTACATCCCTGCCCAGTACAATCAAAACTCCGAACTCACGGTCGAGATCGATGCCGCCGGCGGCAATCAGTTGGCGTGGGATCTGACGAAGTAAGCACCTGACTGGCTGCCGGCGCTGGCCCATGTCGCGAGACGATCCACCTCTGGCGCACGATCATCGGTGCGCAGTGGGCATCAAGCAAAGGTCACACCGAGATGACTCGGTGCGGCTAATTCTCGCTGAACGAGATCTGCGCGGCCTGATTCTCGCGACCGACAGGATCTCGCATGTATTGCTGGTAGCAATCACGGCAGAGCCGGAAATCCTGCGGGGTTTGATCCTCGTGCAGCGTGGGGTCTTCGATGGGGTAAACCTGTTCGAGAGTGTCAGCGAGAACCGAGAGATTATCTCGGTCGGTATCGTCGTAATCGGTTTCGTCGAAGTAAGGCTCAATCTCCAGAAACGCAGTGACACGGACTACAAAGCACGGATCACAGCTTTTGTCAAAAACTTGCTGGCAACACTGGCAAGTAAATTGACTCATCAGATAGGTCCTTCCTTTTGGCACTTGATAAGGCCGTGTAGAACACGGCAGGTAAGCAGTTTTTCATCCTAACCTTGTTAAACATCGCGAAGCAATACGAGTCTGTGGAATAAAACGCAGCAGACGAGTTACCGCGAAAATATGCGTGAAATCGACTTGACTTCATTCGTGAAAGTAGCTTCGAGCGTCGCAGGGACTTGCGTATCGTTTTCGCCTCGTTCGTTCGATCCGCGCATGAAAAAAGTCGCAACCTTTGGGTTGCGACTTTGATCTATTTTACTCACGCCAGGAGTCCGAACGCCGACTATTGATCGGCCAGTGGCTCTTTCTTTTCGGTGATCACTTCGCACTGTGGTGCCATCTCGGCGTTCAGTTCGATGAAGCCGTTCCATTCTTCAGGCACGTTGTCTTCGTGGAAGATCGCTTCCACGGGACACTCAGGCACACACGCTTCGCAGTCGATGCATTCTTCGGGATGAATGTAGAGAATCTTGTCCCCTTCGTAGAAGCACTCGACGGGGCAAACAACGACGCAATCCGTGTACTTGCAGTTAAAGCACGGTTCGCAGACTACGTGAGTCATCCTAGGTATCTCCTGACCACTAAAGCGGTGTTGAAAACATGTTCTCGTCAGCGGGGCAGCTACAGTTGATCTTGCCCCCAATCGCAAGTCGCGTCTATGAAAGGTATTCAGTCGCGACCTTCTCCTCGTTTTTTATTCCTGTCTCAATAAGTTGTCAAGGCAGCCATGCCTCATTTGGCCCCATATCCCAAGTGAAAACCTGTATTGAGCATAAGTCTCAAGTTATTTACTTTCTCTCAGTCTCAATTCGCGTCGTTTTATCGCCCAGAGTGTAGCCATGAAAGCCAGTTCCGCCGATCTTCAACTGTTGGAAGACCTTTTCGCATCCCCTACCGCGAACTGGCGGCGGTTTATCGATCGCTATACCAGCACCGTCATTCAGGTGGTGCAGCATGCCCGGCAGAGCCAGAAATGGACCCTCACCCAGAAGGAAGCCGACGCCGTCGTGGTCGCCACCTTCGAGCGACTGGCGGAAAACGATCTGGAGATTCTACGCCGATTCGACACAAGCGGAAGCTTCACGACATTCCTGACCGTGGCCTCTCGGCGGATTGTGATCCTGGAACTCCAAGACCGAGTCGCCCAGCAGCGAATCCAAACCGCGCTCAAAGATGACTCCGCCCGGCGATTACAGATCCCAGGCTCGGCGGCATAGCACGCGAGCGATCGACGAAGTCTCCTTAGCCCCAACGGGGCGACAGATAATAGCCAGGGGCGCGAGCCCCTGGTAAGGTCGGCGAATTGGATGTTGCCAATGAGAACGTTCGCTCCAACTCACCGGTGATACATGAGCCGCTTGTGGCCGGTGGCCACTCAGGGATAACTCTCTGAGCCACCCGTCTCTTTGCAGGACTAATGCAGTCCGCGGATCGGGGGTGACTGGTAGTCTTGCTGGGCGGCCGTTTCGTACACCGGCCTTACCGCGTTGACGGCCCCGGTGGGCGTATTGCTTCCCAGCGGAAAGCCCCCTCCGGACGGATACGGTGGGCTCGATTGCGGATAGCCGGTTGGTGCCTGCTGCACAGGGGCGTAGTTATTAGCTGGCAGCGGCTGTCCCGAGGGAAGCATCTGACCGTTATTAGGATAGGGCTGGCTCGTGGGAGCATACGGTGCCCCCGGCAACGGCTGACCACTGGGGAGTGGTTGTCCGCTGGAGTAGGCCTGACCGCCAGGCAGCGGCTGCCCAGCATTATGTACCAGGTTGATCTCAGGCACATCAGGACGTTGCGGTCGACTGAACGTGCCGGTCCCTTCGGTCAGCTGATTGATGCGGTAACCGATCACCGAGATCGAGAAGTCCATCCCCGACTTTGGCAGACGAATGTCGACCTTGTACGGCAGCGAAACGCCGTAGCTGGGATCGTAACGGTGATTGGTGGCCAGCGCTGAAGCGATCGGCTGCCCCGCGGCGTCGTACATGTGCTGCTCGAGCACGTAGCCGTACTGCTTGTCGATGACGGTAACCTTGGTGATCTGCCCGGCCGAAGAGTTCATCGTCGTGCGGATCTCGTAGTTGCCGGATGCCGTCGGGAAAGGTCCCTGGTGGAAGTCGTTGGGGTCGAAGCGAGCCAGCCCCATGGCCTGGGCTACCCAGCCTGGTTCGACCGGCAGCATCGTTTTGGCCATCGTCTGGTTGAATTCGTCGTGCCGGGCATACATCAGCCCTGGCGAGTTGAACCCGCGGCCCCACACCCAGAACTCTTGCTCGTTGCTGCCCAGGTCCAACAGTTGACCGGTCAGTGCCGTTTCGCCAATCATGCGAAACTTCGTCGGGGGCATCATGTAGATCTGAGCCCGGATCGAAGGAAACCCCTGCAGGCCCAACGTCGCGCCGGTTGATTCGAGCGACTGCACGCGCTGCGTGTTCATGTTGACCTGGGCCATCAACTGCTCCATCGTCGGCGGGGCATTGAAGACGACCGGGGGCTGATACATCGGGTCGACCTGCTGAGTAAATTGCGGGCAACCGGCACCGCAAGCGAAACCAACCAACAAGATCGCGACGATCCCCTGCAGCTTGAATTGTGTCACTGGCGCATCCTTGCGTTCACTTTGTTACTGCTGGTCCGTTGGCTGGTCGCCTGTTTGAAGCAGCGACGTCAGTTCGTTTTGAATCTCGGCAATCCGCTGGGAGGTTGGCTCGACGACAGGAATCTTGTAGTTCCCCTCGCGTTTGAGTCCAACCAGCACCATGCGTTCGATGCCGTCTTCTCCTTTCTCGGTCTCTTCCATCCGCACGATCTTGCGGCGCACCATCAGCAGCGCGACGACGTAAGCGGCATCTTGCTGTTTAGGATCTTGCAACAGTTGCTCGAAGTAATCGAGCATGATGTCGTGCGGGGCCCAACTGACCTTGGCCGACTGAGGATCGGGGATGGTGGCCTTCCACCAACAGATCGCGCTTTCGGGCGGGCCTTGCCAGGCCTCTTTGCTGTAGTCTTGCCGGACCACCTCGGCCCCTTCCGGGACCAGGACCGAAAAGTACTCGTCGCCGGGGCGCAGTTCGCGCTCGGTGGCGTGGCACTTTTTCGTGCAGCGTTGAATGTCGAAGTCGATCATGACAGCCATCTTCCAAAAAGTTGGGGGCGGCAGATCGTACGGAAATTGATGCCGCGACTCAAGATGGACGCGGCCGTGGGTGCTATCACTTCACGATAGCACCTGCGAGAAGACCTTTCCAAGTTGGCCCAGTCTAATACGCGGTAAAGAAGCGGTTGCTGCTGCCGCCGTGGCCGATGCGAATGCGGATCTGCTTGGCACACTTGGGGCAGTTGCCGACGTAGTGCGTGCGGTCTTTGTTCTGATAGATCCGCGAGTAGATGCTGCAGCAATCAAACTTCACCCCCAGAAACGGGCGCGGCTTGCGCTCGTCCTCGGCTTTCGGCTTTGGCTGACCGTATTCTGGTTCGTTGGTGACGTCCAAGCGATCCGTCATGGCTTGGTACCCTTCTCCTGACCGCCTATTGGTTAGAAGTCTGACTGCTTGAAATATCGGACAGATGCCCCGCCGATTTTGCCCAAATTGCCGTTAAGGTCCGAGGAAATCGCGGTTTACGAAAAAACGCCCGGTTGACCGAACCTGCAAGCGGAAGTAGAGTCATTCATAGCAAATCCACTCGAACCCGAGCAAGATTTAACCATGAACCAAAACCTCCTGCTGCTGCAACTGCTGCTGATCACCTCCGGGTGTTAGGGAAGGTTTCACGTTCGCACAAAACGAGATCACCAAAAGCCCTAAGGCCCAATACCTTAGGGCTTTTTTTGTTGACGTAAGTTCCCCTGATAAAATCATGGCGATCCCCGCTTTCCACAAATTCGACGGAGTGGCCAGTGTGTCGATCCTCCTCCTAGCCGGGCCGGCTTGCGGCCGGCGGTGAGATATTTCAACTGGCACACAACCCACAATCACTCCTAACTACTTACGAAACAATTATGAGTACCCCGACTGTAAAAATCTTCGACACCACGCTCCGCGACGGCGAACAATCGCCAGGGGCCAGCATGAACCGCGCCGAGAAAATGGAGATCGCCCAGGCCCTGGTCGACCTCGGCGTTGACGTCATCGAGGCCGGTTTCCCCATCGCTTCGCCAGGCGACTTTGAATCGGTCAAAGAGATCGCCGCCAACATCAAGGGCGCTTCGATCTGCGGCCTGGCTCGCTGTAACCCGAAAGACATCGAGCGCGCATGGGAGGCATTAAAACATTCCGAGCAGCCGCGGATTCACGTCTTTCTGGCTACCAGCGCGATCCATCGCGAGTTCAAGTTGCGGATGACGCCTGAGGAGATCGTTTCGCGCGGCGTCGACGGCGTGAAACTGGCCGCGAGCTTCTGCGACGACGTCGAGTTCTCGCCGGAAGATGCTTCCCGTACCGAGCCGGACTTCCTGTGCCGCGTGGTGGAAGCGGCGATCGACGCCGGGGCCACGACGGTCAACATCCCCGACACCGTCGGCTACGCCACCCCCAACCACATGTACAAGGTCATCGCCGACCTGAAGAACCGGGTCCCCAACATCGACAAGGCGGTCATCAGCGTCCACTGCCACGACGACCTGGGCATGGCGGTCGCCAACAGCCTGGCAGGCGTCGAAGCAGGTGCCGGTCAGATCGAGTGCACCATCAACGGCATCGGCGAGCGTGCCGGGAACGCGTCGCTGGAAGAAGTGGTCATGGCCCTGCGCACGCGGCACGACTACTACAACGTCGGCACCAACATCAACACGAAGCGCCTGGTGCCGACCAGCCGGCTGCTTTCCAACATCACCGGACTTCAGGTGCAGCGCAACAAGGCGATCGTCGGCCGGAACGCGTTCGCCCACGAGTCTGGCATTCACCAGGACGGCATGCTCAAAGAGCCGACCACCTACGAGATCATGCGTCCCGAAGACGTCGGGCTCGAAAAGACCGACCTGGTTCTCGGCAAGCACAGCGGCCGGGCAGCGTTGTCCGACCGCGCGAAGGCCCTCGGCTATCACCTGACCGCCGAACAGCTGCAAGAAGTGTTCGACGAGTTCAAGAAGCTGGCCGACAAAAAGAAGGACATCTACGACGGCGACATCGCCTCGCTTTGCGACCAGCAGATCCGCGGCGAAGTCCGCCAAGGCTGGACGCTCGATAGCCTGGAGGTCTCCCACGGCACCGGCAAGCCCCCCCACGTGAAGATGACCCTGCGTCGCGGCGACGAAACCGAGACCGCCGAGATCTCGGAAGGAGACGGCCCCATCGACGCCGCCTTCTGGGCCATCGAACGCATCACCAGCGTCCCCATCACCTGCAAAGACTTCCAGGTCCACAGCGCCACCTTGGGCCGAGATGCCCTAGGGGAAGTCACCGTGGAGATCGAGTCCGGCAAGAAGACTGCCCGCGGGCGCGGGAGTTCGACCGATACGGTGGAGGCGACGGTTCATGCAATTTTGGATGCGGTGAACCGGATTGGTGGCTGATAGGATTGGCTGTTGCAATTTGAAATGAAGAAGAGCCCAGGCGATGCGTTGCTTTGGGCTCTTAGCTTTCTAATGCCATTTAATGAAACAATTAGACATCAATTGCCTTACCATTTTCATCAACTAGTTTCAGTTTGCCCTCCTCGTCACTCATCCATGTCATCACCAGGTTTGGTGGAGAAAACAGGCTTTCGGCTTTAATGTCATCATGCGATCTGCTTAAGACGGCAGATAAAATGTGCGCGAAAGCGGTCTGATCCCATTCATCAACAATAGGACGAGAACTCAGCCCCTGAAGAGGAAGCATATTGACGGTCACCGAGCCATCTGGATCCTGCGATTCTGATGTAATGAATTTTGGTATCCGGTTAATCAATGAAACTTGATAGAGACATCTAGCGTAGAGTTCATCAAACTGAATCGGTAGAAGTTTTCTTCCGGCTACCTCTGCTACATAACGAGCATAGGAATTTCTAATGATCCCCGAATCTTGCAGCGTGACAATGAACCCAACATCCTTTGTTCGCATCGAGCAAACCATGGTCTGCAAGCTATCTTGGAATGAATAGTCTACACTATCCAGATCGTGTAGGTTTACGACTAGGACAGAGAATGGCTCGCCATCTGGAAATTCAAATGGTCGTCGTATTGATTGCATGAACAAGTGAAGTGACGAGAACCCCTCGAGCAATTCCTGGTCAGCTATCGTGCCTTTATCAGGTTTTTGTCGGTCAAGTCGCAAAGTAAGTTCTTTTCGAAGGACACCGTAAAAGATCTTCCCAAGCCACTGGTAGACATCCAGAGATGAGAGCTTTACGGCTTCCGAATATCCCGACTGAACCGCACTACCAATCTTCGCTTCTAGCTTGCTCAGATGGGAACTATTGCAATTCTCGCAACAGGGTACTGTTAGCTTAGAGTATTTGATTGTCGTGTGGTTAAGAAGAAATAATTCCTGATCCCACAAATCATGCCTATTTTGAAGCCAACGCGGAAAAACATGCTCTCTAGTCATCTTTACTTGCGGTGCTCTTTGACCACATAGAAAGCAAGCATCATCCCCCAAGTTCATACTATTAAAAATCGAATCTGATGGTACGTTTGTTGAGTTAGTCATAAGTGGTACCAATCACGAGGAAATGTAGTGTTAGTGCCGTAGGCTGGGTCGAGACCTCAATGTTACCCACATTTCAACCACGCCCCTTAACGAAACCCATCCCTCACCTCAGGCTTAGCCAACACCACCAGCGCCCAGATCCCGAACGGGATCCCCAGAAAGCAGCACGGGCCTAGACAGGGAATCACCGAAATCATCGCGGCGGTTCTGGCGGCGGTGTAGCCTGTGAGTTGTTTCATTTGCAGCGCGCCGTAGAAGATGTAGGCGGAGGCCAGAACCAGGGCGATGCCCCAGAGGATGCGGACGGTGATGCTCTGGTATTTGGAGACCGGGCCGTCATTCATTTCTTCCAGTTGTTCCACGGCGCCGGACAATAGCAGGAAGGCATCGCCCATCAGCCCGAGGATGCCAACCACGACGGCCAGGGCCGAGATCACCATCAGGGCAATCGCCGGAGCGGCCACCTCCGATATTAAACCTGGGGATTGCGGCGAAGGGTTGGGGATTTCGTACGGGTTCGACATGCGGTGACTTTCAGCTTAGTTGAGGGGAAGGTCTTTTCGGGTAAGTGGACGGCCAAGGTGATATTTTCCAACCACGCACATCCCTGGTTTGCATCGATCTTTATCCTGTTATTGCATAGGTTTTGCTTAACAAAAAACTCGTTTGCTTCATGGCCTTTTTTTATTTGATTTACGCAATGATGACTACTATCTTAACTAGACCACTCCAACTTGGGGTGACATCATGACGAACCGAGAACCTGACCATTTGTTAGAACGCTACCGATGCCACCCGCAGCACGTATTAGTGATCCGCACGTCTGCCCGTTGTCGGACGGCCCGAAGCCTCATGTTGGTGGCCCGATCAGCATCGGTGCCCCCACCGTTTTGATCGGGGGCATGCCGGCGGCACGCGTCGGCGACATGGCCGTGTGCGTCGGCCCGCCGGATGCGATCGCCAAGGGTTCCCTCACTGTCTTTATCGCAGGCATGCCGGCCGCGCGGATGGGAGACATGACGGTCCATGGAGGCTCGGTGGTGATGGGCTTTCCCACGGTGATTATCGGGGACATGGGTGGCGGTCCCGGTCCGGCTTCGTTCAATGCCGCGGCGGCCAACGGAACGCCCCTGGTCTGTCGCGGGCCGTGTCCAGAATGCGGGCAAATGTAGTGAGCGATTCGGTCGACCCTCAGCTGCTGCGTCAAATGCTTCAGTTCGCCGCCCAGCCGGAGCGAGGCAACGAGAACCTGCACACCTATGCCATCGTCGATGCGGCCCAAGACTGGGAATTCGTCGTGCTTTGCCGGCAGAAGTTCAAGCTGAACCCCCAGATGCTCTTCGAAGGCCGGGCAGCCGACGCGATGATGATGGTCGCCCCGTACCTGATCCAGTTTGACGCGTCGACCGAATTCGTCGAACAGTGGAGCCAGCGTTGGGGAAAGAACCTGGGCATCTTCTTGATCTCCAGCGCCGACGAAACGGCCATGCGGAAACACGCGCGAAGCATCTTCCTGGCAGAGGATGAAAGCGGGCAGGAGTATTTCTTTCGGTTTTATGATCCGCGCGTGGTTTGGCCGTTTCTACAAGGCTGTACCCACGTCGAGCGAAAGCAGTTCTTTGGCGATTGCCACTGCGTCTTGTGCGAGCTTGCGGGAACGTCACGCATCCTGCATGTCCCGCGAAGCGTTCATCAATCCACTCGCTATTACGAACTAGCCGCGCCGAGCCATCCGCACGGCTCATTGCCAAGTCCACATTTTCAAACTCGGTCACCTGCGACTCCATCGCGCCGAGCCTATCCCAATCTTCCCGATTAATCCCATAAGAGATTCTGGCGACACCTATGCTACGCATCAGCAAAAACACGATCCAACATCTTTACGCGTCACAGCGCGAAGAGCTGCTGCGAAATTCCGATCAAGAGGTTCGTGCTCGCGTGGAAATGATCGTCCACACGTATCAACTCGTTGACCTGAAGCTGATTCGCCTGATCGTTGCGATTGTCGAAGAAACCGGCATCGGCTATCCGGCTCGTGGCGAAGTGGACCATGAGCTATTGAAGAGCAATCTCTTATCGGACCTGGAGAAGCTGCGAGAACTCGTCCCCCTCTATCCGGAAGTTGCCGATCGACTTGGCTACTAACCCTTCTTGCTGTTCAGGAATCGATCGAAATGACTGGTGGCGTCGCGGAAAACTGCACGGATTGCAACCTGGAAGAGTGCGAGAAGAAGTACGAAGAAGCGAAGGAATCCGCCAAGCAGGTCTTGTCGGAAAACGGGCAAGAATTGAACGATGCCAGCGAAGTAAATCGACGAATCACCAAGACCTACGCCGATGCGTATCAACGCAGCAACGGCAAGTTCCACTGGATGGGCGCAGCGGTGTTCGTATCGAAGCAGATGGGATGCAACATGAGGTATGCTGACCATCTCAAAAAGAACTCTGTTAACTCGGGCTATTCCTGGGCTGATAAAGCATTGACTTGGCTTGGCGAAAAGCTGGTTGACACATCGAATAAGTCAGACGATAGCAAGCAACTTTTGATGGTGGGAAATAAGGCCATTTTCGAAGACATTTATCCTACCTATGACCTGTATGAAAAGAGCCCCTGCTGCGTTCAGTTGTTAGCGAAGAATGGCAAGCTCGACAAAACACTGGCACGAGGATTTGCAAAATACGATCAAGCAGAAAAGGAAACGGATCCCGTAAAGAAGGAAGCTCTTAAATTCGACGCCATGTATGATCATGCCGATTACGAACAGAACATCGTGCTCCAACAGGCATTCGAGAAAGAGGAAAACCAAGAGGCAAAAGAAGGCTTTGAAGCCGCACAAACACTCAATAAGAGAGCTCAATTAATCGGACTGGGCCAAGAAGAGCAAGCCTCATTCGATCCGAGTTGCGTTGCCAAGAATGAGTTCTACTATAAAGCTCCACCTTCTAAGTTTACGGACCGAGATTCTCGATTTAACGATGTGGCCGTTCCGACGCTTGAATACTATCACAAACTTATGAACGAGCATCCAGAGAAAATGCAAGAAAGCATTTCCACGATCGGCGAAAACTTTGGAAAGAACGATCTGCCGAACTACCCTGAAGTCAACTAGCTCGCCGTCCAACATTCGCAAAGCATCGCCATGGAAGTATTCTGCAGCCCAGGTATGAGCATTCAAGAGGTCGCCAATCGTGCCTCCGAACCTCTGAAACTAGACCCGAATCGCCCAAAACAAAGCGGGGCGATTACCGGGCCGGTGAACGTCCACTATCTTCTCACCGAAGGAGTCGTTCGATTTGACAACGCCGGACTCCTAACCCTCTCGTTTGAGCAACGCATCCTGCTATTCGTTCGCGTCAATCCTCACCTTTACGCACTAACGCGCGAAGACCTTTCCAAAGTCCAAAACGAAACGCTCGAACTCCTCAAAGCACATGGCGGATTCATTCGTCCCTCGCAAAAAGCGGAATTCGAGGAACTCATCGAGACGCTTGCCAAGTCCAAGACTCCCAGGAAGTCACCTCCCTGGAGCTTTGGAGGATTGATCCAGGAAGATACGTTTGCGATGACGATTTACAAGCAGCAGGACAGAGATCGATACACGTTTCAATTGATGTTCGATCGTCCCTCGGTTACCAAGAGCCTTTCCTGATCGTAGCTCAGACAGGGCCTTCGTTGCCCTGCCCTTCGAGTCAGGGACTACTCGTCAAAACCGTCGTCCCTGTCGGTGTAAAGCCCGCCAGCTTCAAGCCGCGCTGAGCGGCTGGGTGCTGCATGAAGAGATTCCACAGGCCGCCAGTCAGCATGTTTTCGGCCATCATTAGCGAGATACCGGTGTCGATGCCGATGACGTCGGGGTTGACCCAGCCGTTGGCCGGATTGAATGCGTTGACGAAGCCGTAGTGGCCGTAGATCTTCTCGCCGAAGTGTGCCTTTTGGAACTCGAGCGTGCGCAGCGCTTCCTGTGGCATCACGGCCAGCGCGCCGGCGGCGGCACTGGGGACGATCGTTCCGTCGATCTCTCGATCAGGCTCGACGCGGTCGTTCTTGTAAGGCCCGCCCCAGTCGCGGTAGCCGAACTGGCTGTCGCTGCTGGTGATGCCCCACAAGTCGGCGCCGTAGTGCCCCATCTGCTCGGGATACTTCTGTCCGAGCCTGGTCAGGAAGTCGATGTGCGCGTGGTGAGCGATCTGGGCGTTGCGATAGAAGCTACGACCGCTCGGTGCGCGGTAGTTCTGAAAATCGAAGAACGCCAGCGGGTACTGATGCACGAACAGCGGCGGATAGCTGAGGAACTCTTGCCCGTTGAAACTGAGCACCGGCTCGCGTCGCCAGGCATCCCAGCTCGACGGCGGAATCGGGTGCGACGGCGCGCCGATTGCCAACAGCGACAGAATCAGATGCTCGCTGAACTGATCCCACTGATGCGGCAAGATGCCGATCTCAGGCAGGTAGCCCATGTGCAAACAGCCGTTCTCACCGAGCAGCCACGACCATTCGACTCGGTTGTAAAGCTGATCCGTAAGCCGTCCGATTTCGGAGTCATCCTCGAAAGCGACCGTAGCGGACATCGCTCCGGCGAGCATCAAGGCCGTATCGACCGAAGAGGCCTCCGAGCGAAGTGCCCGTTTGCCGGTTTTGATGTCGAAGAAGTGATAGACGAATCCCTTTTCGTGCGCGACGATACCACTGAGCGAACGGAGCATCGTTCGCACGCGGCCTTGGATCTCTTCACGGGGAGCCCAACCGTACTGGGCAGCGATCGCATGCGAGGCCAGGCCGAAGCCGCAAGCCGCACTACTGGCGTGGCGACTGTAATTGCTTCCATCGGCTGCCGCTCGGTCGGCAACCAGTTGAGTCTTGGGATCGACCGCCTCCAGGAAGTACCGGTAGCAGCGCCGCTGCATATCACGGACGAGTGCTTCCCCCCGCAGATCGTAAGTGGGCGAATCGGAGATGGTTTCGGAATGTACCCTGCGCGGCAGCACTCCACTCATCACCAGGGGAAGCGAGAGGCCGGCCGCGAGGAAAGTACGACGCTTCACGTGCGACCTCCTCGATTCGGGGAAGGATAGGTTATGGATGCAGAGGTAGGTAAAACTTGCCCCAGTCAGCTCGCGGTCGGAATCGCACCTGCCCTCAAGGTGGCCGTGCTATCATCTCGGCGAGCAGTGAATAATATACAAGAATGGTCGGCTTTTAAAGGGAAAGGACCCTCTACAAAAGCCGTTTTACGGTGCGACTTACCGCAATACCACCATACAGAGGGATTCAACGAGAGAAATTCCGTAGATTCTTCCGGTTTTTTCTTACCCAGAAGCAGGCAAGACGGAGCGTCGCCAGTCAGATCATTCGATCATCGCGCACCGCTGCTCTAGTCCGCGAAACGTAGCTTTTCAAAGAAGAAGCCAGTAAAGCCTTCTGCCTGGGCAACATCTTTCACTTGCTGAGACACAAACGACTCAAGCTTGTACGTTTCAGGGATCCGAAAGAGGTGGCTTCCTTGAATCGCATCTTCCCGAAACTTGTACCGGCTTACGGACCTGACTTGGGTTTGCTCGTCGTCCGAGTAGGAGACCTTCGATTGACCTCGATCAAGGCAATCGATTTCGCTGGTGACATGAAACAGCAGGTAGGGTCCTCGACTGGTCTCGGCCTGGAAGAGTTCTCCGGCATCTTCAATAAGTGGCCGCAATGCTTCGTAAACATGCGGCTTCATCAAGTACATGCCAGGACTCACATTAGCGAAGTCGGGGGGACCTAGCTTCAGAATCTTTCTCGGTAAACCTGGCGAATGGATGGTCGGCGGCTTCCAACTGGCGCCCAGCGGATCGGACGAAATGTAAGCCATGTAATGGGACTTGTCTTCCCAAAAGAATCCGTAGTACGTGTCGACGTCGTCCTCGAGTTTGTAAAGCATTCCGCCCCCTTTACGACTGCCCCGCATGTCCTGCCGTCGGGGCCGAAAGAAATTGCTGGTACCGGATCGCCGGAGTAGGTAAAACATTCCCTGACGCCAACACGTCCTATCCCGCATGGTCGCCTGCGGCGATGCGAGGTTAACAACCTTCCCCAGAGAATGCAAACATGAAGTACGACGACGCCTCGTGGCATTATGGTTCGGACAACTTCCCCAAAGACCTACCCGACGCGGCGGGCGGAACGCATATTGGCATGTATGTGGCTTGGGCAGTACTTTCCGGCTTAGCCAGTTCCCAGTTTCAGGAGGACTGGGCGGAACTCGTGGAAAAGCTGAACGCTCGCGCGATCGCGCCCGGCGAATTCTTCATGGCGGCCTGCGATGGGAAGTTTACCGACGAAGAACTCGGTGAGACCGGGCAGGAGTTCACTGAAGACTACTTCGACATGGAAGGGGGCGAATACATCGAGGACTACGAAGAACTTTTCACCGAGGACGTCGACAGCATCTACGAGATCGAAGATAGCTGGGCCAACTACGACCAATTGAAACCGGTCCTCGACCAGCGTCTGGCCGATTGGAAAGAGCACGCTGAGTAGCCGTGGGGTGACCATGAAACGAATTGCGTTGCCGTCGATTACCGCCGCATGTTGCTGCCTGTTCTGCTTTGCGGCGATAGCGACGGCGGTTGAACTTGACGTGGAATCGACGCAAGCGCTGGCCCTTCCGGAAGTCGTGCAAGCTCCGCCTTCCGCGGGCGTTTGCACCCGTCAGCAAGCGAAAGAGTACGTTGGCACCGACGTACATCATATGGTCTTCTTGCCCAAGCACTGGTCGGCCGAGGGAGAACGGTTGCCCATCATTTTCGAATATACCGGCAACTATTACCCGGCTGCTGGATCAACCGGCAAGGTTGAAGACGCCGGGCTCGGCTATGGGCTTTCAGGCGGCCAGTTCATTTGGGTCGTGCTTCCGATGATTTCTGCCGATGGCAAGTCAAACGCAATTACCTGGTGGGGGGACGTCGATGCGACGGTTGCCTACGCGAAGACGAACGTGCCGCGGATCATCGAGCAGTTTCACGCCAATCCCGATGCCGTGTTCTTGTGCGGCTTCTCGCGCGGGGCAATCGGCGTGAACTTCCTGGGCCTACACGACGACGAAGTGGCGAAGCTTTGGACGGCCTTCATCACGCACGATCACTTCGACGGCGTCCGCTCGTGGCGCGGGACCGAATGGGGAAGCCCACTGGAAGCTTACCGCGAAAAGGCAAGCCAACGGCTCAAACGCGTGGCTGGCCGCCCCTATCTGGTGTGCGAGAACGGCAACATCGAACCTACGCGAGCGTTCATTCAATCGGTCTTAGGCGACCAGCATGCGTTCACCTTCCTGCCGATCGATACCCGCATGATCTTTGGAGAGTTCCCCAACCAGTATGCCAAGCACGCGCACAACGACCGCTGGCCGCTGGTGCCAAGTCACTACCGCGCGGATGCCTGGGGTTGGATGAATGAAGCGGCGAATCACTCACCGCTCGGGAAAGAACGGAAATAACTCGCGCAGTTCTTCCGGGGTTGGCTGGCGACCGTATTCGCACACTTCAAAGGTCTCGGCGTATTGAATCTTGTTGCCGAGTTCCTCTCCGTACCACTGCTGCAACAGGCCGCGGTACTGTTTGGCTTCGCCACCTTGGCGGTTGACCCAGCGATCGTGAAGGTACTTGCGGCGTAGTTCCGGCTGAGAAGCAGGCGGAACGCTGGCGACGAACTCGGGGCTGCCCAGCGCGCCCCCTTCAAAGATTTGCGATTCTAACGCCATCAGGGCGCCGACCTTTTTCTCGAACACATCGTCCAGCGAGACGGCGACATCGGGGCGGAAGGGATAGGGCTTTTGAAAACGATCGCTCGAGTAAAGAAACACCGGGTTGGCTTTCAACGCCGGCGTATCGGGACAGAAGTACGGCACCATCACCATGAATGCCGCATCCTGTACGAGAACCCCGACGTTGCGATGATCAGGATGATAGTCCCAGGGACGATGACTGATGACGATGTCCGCTTTCCAGTCGCGAATGAGACGCGTGATCTTGCGGCGGTTCTCCAGCGTCGGCATCAGTTCGCCATCGTGAATGTCGAGCACTTCCGACACCACTCCCATCCGCCTGGCAACTTCGGCCGATTCGGCGGCGCGGCGCCGGGCCAATTCGCCACCAGACATCTGCCAGTGGCCGATGTCCCCATTGGTGACCGAAACCAACTTCACGTGGTGCCCTTGCTTGGCCCACTTGATCGCACAACCGCCGCTCTTGTATTCGGCATCGTCCGGATGGGCGCCAAAACAGATGATGCGAAGCTTTTTGCCAGCATCGGCCTCGGCAGCGTCAGGCGATTGAGCCTGGGCGATGCCAGGAGTTAGTAAGGCCAACGTCAACAGAGCAGCCCCAAGAAGGAGGCCGTTTCGCGGTGAAATGAGCATTGGGGGAATTCTCGAAGGGTGGGATTGTTGTGCGGACGAACTCCCTTCAGCATAGTCGAGCAAAATCGGCCAAGTCGAGCCCTGACGTCGGCAATTCGGCAAGTTTCATGGGACGTTTTCACATGAAATAGATCGTGATATCTTTTTCCACCGGCTCTCCCAGGCAAGCAGATGGCTGGGTGGGAATATTTTTAACAGGCATGTCACCCAAAAAATGCTACACTCGCAGCGTACCGCGATCGACTTCAATCCCCTTGGCCGCAGGACTTGAAAAGGTTTCCGATGAATTGGTTCACACGCCCCTGGATGATTTCTCTCGGACTGTTGGTCATTGGCGGGCTGAGCATGGCCTGGGCTCACGATCCAGGCGGGCCTTTGAAAGTAACCGTGCTGGCCAAGTCGATCGATGCCTGGGATGGCAAGCCGCTACCGGCGTACCCGGAAGGACAACCGGAGATCACCATCCTGCGGATCGTCATTCCCGCCGGATCGAAGACGCCCCTACACTTGCACACGGTGATTAACGCCGGCGTTTTGCTTCAGGGGGAACTTGACGTGCACATGGAGAACGGCCAGGTGAAGAAGCTCAAAGCGGGGGACTCGCTGATTGAAGTAGTCGAGAAGCCGCACTGGGGCGAGAACAACGGCAAGGCCGACGCCGAGATCATCGTCTTCTACGCCGGCATCCAAGGGGAGAAAGTGACCCGCGAATTGGAAAACCACGATCACCCGTCGGGACTTTGATCGTCGACCTGTCGAACATTGAGATCAGGCAGTGCCGCCTGGGCGGCTGCGAGTTGCTGCGGCGTCATCTGGCAGCGAAACCATACCGAAATAACGTGACGGCCTTGCAGAGAATTCAAGATGCCGAGCCGCTCGAGTTCTTCACTGGTTAATGAACGTTCGAATGTTACGACCATTTCTCGACCGAAGGGCCAATCGAGAATGGAACCAGCCCGTCCTTCCAGTTGATAGACCACCGCCATCGCCCGATCGAGTTGGGCATGGTACCTTTGGTAGTCGATCACCCCGAGCACGATTGCCAAAATCACCACGGCATAGATCGCGTATCGCACACGCAACCAGCGCCGTTGGCTTGCTGGCGGTTGGTTTGAGTTTGCGGTGTGTTCTTCGTTCACGATAACTCTCAGCGGATCTATGAATAACCCATATCAATCGCCGCTCGAGTCGCGACAAGAGACGTCACCATCTCCCTGGTGGTATCTTCTATTCTACCGACTCTATGGACCAGTCTGGTACTTGGGACTAACCCTGCTGATATTCAGTTGGTTTGAAATGGTCGCGCACGCGGCCGGCGGCGTGGGGATCGCCATGCTCGTGTTCGCCTACGGCGGCAACTACCTGGTGCCGCGACTGGCCGGTAAGCGGCCGGAAGAGTTTGTCGTCCTCGATTCGCGCATGCTCAAGACGCGAGGGGAGGACTATCGGCAAACGATGCTGCACTTTCTGGATGGAGCGACCTTAATGCTGGACGGGGCCGCGTTTCGCATGCAGCCGGTCAACGAGATTGCCTGTGGCCTGTACACCTACAATGCCGAGCTTACCGATAGCGAGGCGGACGAGATTACCCAGCATGCACAGTCGGTCTTCGACTTACTCATGCGAGAGTGCCCCGAGTTTGAATCGGCCGTATGCGGGAAGCAGTTCCGCATTTCGATCCTGCTTCGCTCAATGAATGATACGGCGATCATCTGCCGATTGAGCGACGGGAAGAACCCTTTGGCAGGTTCTTAATCCGGGTCGACCGCTTTGACCGGTATTTGAACCTCCCAAAGCCGTTTAGCCTGAGGCGTCATCGGGCCATGGTAGCCGAGGCGGCGAGGATCTCCGTTTTGCTTCCACTGGGGATTCTTTTGAAGCCAGGCGTCCAACTGCTTCAGCGAATCTTGGTATACTTCGGCATTCATCTTACCTTGCACCCCCAACGCGGCGAAGGTTTGCCGAGGGTGGTCTTCGACTTTAACTTGCCCCAGCCCCTTGCCCGCCTCTCCTTGTTTCGTGGTGCGATACAGGAATTCCATTTCAACTTGCTGCCCATCATTCGACTTCTTATACGTATTGACGACCGGTGCGGTCATCGCGATTTCGTTAGCCTGGATGTGAGCAAACAATTGCCAGAATAGAACATTATCAGCACGGTCCATCGTCATACCGCTCTTGGCCACGGCACTGCGGTACGCGGGGTATTCTTTCACCGAGATCTCTCCCGGGGCGGAGGGTTCGGGCCAGCCATCAGGAAGTGGCGCATCGAGTTTCGCCGCTGGCGGTTTGTCTTCCGCTTGGATCGTGATTGGGACGGTCCACGATATCGCGATCGCAAGCAAGCAGAGAGCACTCTTGGCAGACATTTAGTCGGCTCCTGTCAAAGTGAAGAAAACTGACGCCACTTTGGTCTACCGCAAACGCTACCGGTTGATAACGACACTTTAGAGACGCCCATTAGCCTGACTAGCCGGAACACTGGCCCCAGGCTAATGGCTACTCCTCTTCCATGGTTCCGAACTTGAAGCCTTCGTAGATCGCAATGCCGTAGAACAAGAGGTCCATCGGAGAAAAGGTGGCGTACATGACCTCGAAGGTATGAGCGTAGTTGAAGCTGATCAAAGCCTCAAAAAAGCCCATCCCGGACCCGTCCGCGATCACGCCGATCACGGTCAGGAAATTTCCGAGCATACACCCGAAAAGCGAGAACAGCGCGCCCACTACGCCAAACGCCGGGGAACCTCCTTGGCCTGCCACGCGAACGGCAATGCCAACCAGAAAGCCAACGCCAATCGCCATGAAGCCAATCTGATAGCCAGTCATTAAAGTAACCACGGCCCAAATGGCAGCCCCCACGATCGCCGCGATGGCGCCACCGACAATTGCCAATGGCAAATTCCCACTCATTCGATTCTCTCACAGACCAACGCCCCGACACACACGAGGGCAAACGCACGCCGAGTTCACCCAATGGATACGTTTTGTATCAGATCGAGAGACCGTATTGAAGCAATATCATGATGAAGGTTGGTGATATTCTTGTAGGCATGTCACGGCATACCTCATATAACAACCTTACATAGGCTCAATTGATGGACGCTCTTAAGGCGCAATGTCGCAGCTTTCGGGAAAAATGGTCCAACGAAAACGAAGCCTCTCTCATGCTGAGCATGGACCTCTCGCGATACCCTGGGCCCCTTACCCACGGGGACCTAAACACAATGCAATCACTGGCGCCAGCGGATCGACCAGTTGGGCGAATCTCTTTCGCAGTCCGCAAAGTCGTTAAAGATTACCAGCGGGGCATTGCGATATCGAAAGGGACGTGGTCCGTCACCTCACGTTCGCCCATGCTATCAGTGCCAGCAAATGACCTGGGACTTCGGCACCTGAACCGGCTCGCCAACACGGTCTAACCAAAGACAATGTTTCACCACTTCCAAACGTCGCGTCCTGCCGGCTCCGGCAACGGCTGGGCTCGTTGCCTGGTCATGGGGGTCGTTTGGTTATTGGCGAGCGATCTTCCGGCCGACGATTGGTTCCGCGATGCGGGCGAGGCCTACCCTAGCGTTACCTCTGATTTCGGACAGCAGTTGAACCATCCACGGACTATCCCCTCGCAGCCAGGCGAGGTGATGTTGGCTTCGCATGTTCAGCCGGTCGTGATTTCAGCGGCGAACCTCCAACCGACCGATTTAACGCCCCCTGAGCCGCCGAACCTGCTGCCGGTCTCCGCGAGGTTCTACCAACCCGAAGCCATGGTGGAAGATCCCGTCTTGCAGAACTTCACCGGCCAGCAGTTCATGAGCGAGTCGCGCCGGCTCGATATTGGCTTCGACTTTTATTCGGCTCCTGCCTTCGACGATGGGCTGATTATCTACGGTGATAATGTCGCGATGAAAATTGGCGGGTACGTAAAAGCCGACTTCATCTACGACTTCAATCCGATCGACTCGACCGACTCGTTCGTGACGACCGATATTCCGGTCGGAGCGCCGCCGCGGACGAACTCGCGGTTTCATGCTCGGCAAACGCGTATGAGTTTCGACACACGCTGGCTGGCGGCAGACAGCCATGTCGTTCGTATTTATGTTGAAGGTGACTTTTTCAGTGATGACGATCAGTTTCGCCTGCGACACGCGTATGGCGAGTCTGGCCACTTGCTGGTTGGGCGAACCTTTACCACGTTCACCGATACGTCGGCTGCTCCTGCCACGCTTGACTTTGAAGGCTCGGTCTCTGCCGTGAATCGCCGCCAGGCCCAGGCACGTTGGACGACTCTCTTCTTTCGAGAAGACCTTGAGCTCGCCGTGGCGGTGGAAGATACCCGCTTCATCATCGATGTGCCGATGGGGGTCATGGGCGAGTCGCGGTCCCCTTCCCCGGACTTCGTCGGGCACCTGCGACTGGACAAGGAGTGGGGGCAATTCCAAGTCGCGTCGCTGCATCGCATCGGTGGCTTTCAGCCTGACGGGGAAGAGGTCATTACGCGTTATGCCTGGGGCTTCAATTTCACGGGAGCGATGCTCGTGCGACCCCGCACCAAAGCGTACTACCAGATCGTCTTCGGCGACGGGATCGGCAGTTATCGCGGCTTGCCGGATGCTGCTCCCATATCGGTTACCCAGAGTGACCTGCTGAGCATGATGGGCTGGATGGTGGGGATGACGCACGAATGGAATGACGAGTGGAGTTCCAACTTCACCTATGCCGAAAACACGCTGGATAACCTGCCGGGACAAGCAGGCACCGAAGTCCATGAGACGACCTACCTGGCCATCAACTTGATTTGGCAACCCTCCGATCGCGTTCGCATCGGTACGGAATACCTGTATGGTATCCGTGAGAACATCAACGGCGACGTCGGAGCCGCCAATCGCTTGCAAACGTCGTTTATCTTTGATCTTCCCTGATCGCGCCCATACCGCGAATGCAGTTGCCAACCGCTTCGCCGCTGCGCTGAAACGCGGCTTGCTCGTCTTCGGAAAGTGGCGGCCGCAGCACGCGCGTCACACCTTGCCGACCGATGACGGCCGGCAGGCTCAAGCAAACGTCGTTCACGCCGAAGGTGTCTTCAATCAGCACGCTCACCGGCATCGTATGACGCAGGTCGTAAACGATACTATCCAGGATCATCATCGTCCCCAGCGCAATGCCATAGCTGGTGTGCCCTTTGAGCTGCGAAACTTCGTAGCCGATCTTCACGGTTTTCTCGAACAAGCGGCGTGACATATCGCTGGGGTAGAAACGCTCGCCGCCGGTCATCGATAACGAATGCGCGGCAAATTGCGTGTCGCCATGTTCGCCCAAGATATAGGCCCGGATATCATCGGCGTGGATTTCCAATTCGGTCGACAGCATCGCGCGGTAGCGAACGCTATCGAGCAGTGTCCCCGTCCCCAGCACCCGATGAGGCGGAAAGCCGGAGAGCTTCAGCGCCGCGTAGGTCATCGCATCGACCGGGTTGCTGACCATGATGATGATCGCGTCGGGACTAACCTCGGCCAGCAAGGGGATCCAGTGCTTGAGAATCGCCAGGTTATCGCCGGCCAGTTCCGATCGTTTTCGGTGGGGATCACCGTAAGGAACCGACGCCGTGAAGATGATCACATCCGATCCAGCCGAATCGGTGATATCGCCAGCCCGAATTCGCATGCTGCTGTTCTGCGTGGCCGTCGCATGCGAAAGATCGATTGCCTCCCCTTCGGCCGTGTCGCGGGTACGATTTAGTAGCAGCAACTCGCTGGCCATGGGATTGATTGTGGCCGCGAACGCGATGGCGGCTCCGACCCGACCGGTGCCGACGATGGTGATTTTCATCGAAATCTTACTTTTTAGGTTTCTTTCCCTTGGCTTTCCAATTGCCGTAGGTCGCGGTCAGCACCTCATCCACCTTCGTGCGATCATCGCGACTGGCAAACGCCGCCAGCATGGGATCTTCGGTCGCTTTCATATGCGCGACCAGTTGCCCTTGCAGCTCTTTGATCTTAGCGGCGTACTCGGGGTTGTCGATCAGGTTATGTAAACAGTTCGGGTCATTCTTCAAATCATAAAACTCTTCCGGCACGCGGTAGCGGAACAGATCAACGCGGGCTTGAATGGCAGGGTCGCTCTTGGCGGCCTCGTTCATCGCGGCCATCGTCTTCCCTTCGTTGTTGTTGCGATAGTAGTACTGGCCGTTGCTGAACGGGTTGTAGATGTAGCCGTAGTTCTCGTTCTGCACGCAGCGCATCGGCACGGCGGCTCCGCCAGCCTTGGAGTCGATCTGCGTGAAGACGTACTCGCGTCCCTTTTGTTTTTCCCCTTTGAGCAGCGGCAGGAACGAACGCCCGTCGAGCCCTTCTGGGACAGCGGCCTTCGTCACGTCGAGGAAGGTCGGAAAGAAGTCGACGACCGAAACGAAGTTCTGATCGTCCACCGAGCCTGGCTGGATGTGACCAGGCCAGCGCACCAAGAGCGGGCTGCGAGTGCTGTGGAACCAGGCATTGCACTTGGCGAAAGGAACGGCAATGCCGTTGTCGGTGATGAACAGCACCAACGTATTGTCGGCCTGGCCTGACTCTTCGAGGGCCTGCATCACTTTGCCGAACGTATCGTCAAGGCGGCGCGTCGAGTTCATGTAGGTCGCCAATTCCGCGCGCACGCCGGGCAGGTCAGGCAGAAAGCCTGGGACGTCGACGTCTTCCGCCGTGTAGACCTTCGACGGCATCGCGGCCCCCTTGGTAAGTTTCTCGGGATTGCAATACGGACGATGCGGATCGTGTGAGTTCACCATGAAGTAGAACGGCTTGCCGGCGTCCTGACATTCTTTCAGAAAGGTCTTCGCGCGCTCGTAGTAAATCTGCGGATTGCGGCCATTGCCCAGGTCTTGCTGGTCAAACGCGTAATCCCACTTCATCGACTTCTTCGGCGTCGAGTGCCCTACCTTGCCGAGGATGCCTGCATGATACCCTGCCGCCTGAAGCGTGGTGACGATGTCCGGCACGTCTTCGCGAGCCGGCATGAAGCCCATCGCCCCAGAGCGATGGCTGTATCGTCCCGTCGCGATGATCGCTCGGCACGGGGCACAGATCGCGGCGTTCACATGAGCCCGGTTGAATTTCATGCTCTGAGCTGCAAAAGCATCAAGATTCGGCGTGAGACCTTCAGGCTTGCCACCGTAAACACCAAGCGACTCGGCGTGCAAATCGTCGGCGGTGAAGAGCAGAATATTGGGACGGTCGGCAGCGAGGAGCGGGCTGGCCAGAATCGTGAACAGGATCGCGAAGAGTGGGGTTTTCATCGAAAGGCTCTCTAGGAAGGAAATGTCCTATCAGTGGCGAGAGCCTTATTCTAAACCGGGGAACGCCTCACAGCCAACGTTTCCGAGGACGCGAGGCGAAGTGGTCTTTTCCATCGACTTAAGCCACGAACGCCGCATAGTAAAACACCCAACCGGTGATCGCCGTCAGCAGCATGCCGATCGCGGCCAGTCGCGCCCAGAAGATATGCGTTTGGCTGTACGGGCTGGGCTGGGCCGGGTTAGGGAACTTCGTTATGCCGTGCCAGATGACATAGATCCACAGAAGGGGCGTTGGGATGGCAAACAGCAGGTGAAAATACAGTAGTCCGTGGACCGTGCCAGAGCTGAAGCTCGAGGGCTGGGCCAGTGCTTCCCAGTCGGTAAAGAACCGAACGTCCACTTCAAAGGCCGTCACCGCGACGAGCAGCACCACGCCGGTGATAATCTGAATCCATTTGTGCACCTGATACATACGGCGATACCGCACCAGGTAGATACTGACAGCCAGCACCAAAATGATGCCGAACATCGCCGCAGCGACGAAGTCGATCATGATCGAGCCGCGGGTAGGCAGGAAGCCGGCGTTCTGTGCAATCAGCGATAAAGCGTTCATCAATGGGCCCCATAGCGAGCTGTCAGATGGATTTTCAACAAGAGTGCTCGCTCTGTTTTACTATCGTCACCTCTCGATGATATCACCGATAGAAATCTTTCCCAGACGGCTTGAAGTATGTGTTTCTTGGGGAGTTACGGCGACTGCTTGGGGCAGATGCTAGCAGTGTCGACACCTCTTTGGAAACTGACCTGTCGGCGATTGGCTCGTTTTGACATACTCTCGCCCGATTATTTCCCTGGATTCGCTTCGTAGTGAGCCCTTGTATGCGCGAATTGTCCCTGTTCATTCCCTACGCCGATTGGAACGAATCGATCCGTCAGCAGGTGGAAACGATGGTGGACGTTTTGCGCGCAAGTGACCTGACCAGCGAAGTGATTCTGCTATCTCTCTCGGCCGATAGCCAGGACACCCCAAAGGTATTTGACCAGCGGGAGGGCATCAGACGCGTAGAGATCCATCGGCCTCGGACATATTCTTCGGCCCTGTTTTGCGGGACTCAGGTAGCCGAAGGAGAACTGATCGTCCACTTGCCGGCCGAGACCAGCATTCCGCGTGGCGTGCTTCACGGATTGTTGCAGCAGTTGATCCAGCAGGATTTAGTGCTTGTTTCGGCAAGCAAAGAACATGTGCCAGGGTTGCGAATCGTACCCGGTTGGCTATCGCGGCGCATGGGAGGTAACACACGATGGGACGTTTCGCGGCTGGTGTGGGGAGCACGCCGTGAAGCCTTGGTTCGCTTGCCACAGATTCAAGGGCTTAGCCGCGGCTTACCCTTGTTGGTTGGCATGCAAGGGTACCGAGTCGCTGTTTGTCCGTCTCATACGATCGGTGGCCAGCCGACAGACTCCTCCCCACTTCCCGATTGTTGGTCCTGGAAAGATTGGGCCGGGCACCGCTGGTTACAGCAGCGTTGGACCCAAGTCGATTTCAGCGAAGCAAACGGGCCTGCAGATATCCATCCGAATCTGCGAGTCGCGTTCTTCGAAGACGAATCAAGACGCAAGGCGGGCTAAAAAGGTTGACGGAACCGATGGAGATTTTTTTCAGCGTCGGCGAACCGAGCGGCGACCTGCATGGTGCGAATTTAATTCGTGCCCTCAAGTCGCGCCGACCAGACATCAAATGCGTTGGCTACGGCGGGCCTAAGATGGCCGAAGCCGGTTGCCAACTTCACGAGGACCTGACGCGTTGGGCCATCATGTGGTTCCTGCGCGCAATCCTCAATCTACACAACTTCATTGGCCTCATGCTGCGGGCCAATCGATACTTTCGCGAACACAAACCGGATGCAGTCGTCCTGATCGACTACCCGGGCTTCAACTGGTGGATCGCCGGACGCGCCAAAGCGCACGGCATCCCGGTCTTTTATTACGGGACGCCTCAGCTGTGGGCCTGGGCCGAGTGGCGTGTTAGCAAGATGCGGCGGCTGGTCGATCACGCGCTGTGCAAGCTTCCGTTTGAGGAAGACTGGTATCAAGAGCGCGACTGCAACGCCACGTACGTCGGACATCCTTACTTCGACGAACTGGAAAACCAGGTGCTCGACACCGACTTCGTCCGCCAGCAAAACGAGAACAGCACGCCGCTGGTCACGCTGCTTCCCGGCTCGCGAAGCCAGGAAGTCAGCTCGAATCTGCCGGTCTTTTTGGAAACGGCGAAAAAGATCAAAGCGGAAGTCTCCAATGTTCGCTTTGCGATTGCCGCATTCAACGACAAACACGCAGCGCTCGCCTTCGAGCACGTGTTGGCATCCGGCGTGGAAGCCGAAGTGCACGTCGACCTGACGCCGGAACTGATTCACAGCGCGACCTGCTGCCTGGCTTGCAGTGGCTCGGTTTCGCTGGAACTCTTGTACCACGAAAAACCTTCGGTGGTGCACTACAAGATCAGCCCGTTTGCCCACTGGGTGCAAAGTCACTTCCGCAAGGTGAAGTACATCACGCTGGTGAACCTACTCTCCAAGAACGAATTGTTCTACGAGAACGGCTACTTCACTTACGATCCCGATGCCCAGGGTGCCGACGAAGTGGTCTTCCCTGAGTACCTGACTTACCGCAATCGCAGCGACGACATGGCCCGCCGCATCGCGGCCTGGCTGAAAGAGCCAGGCTCGACGCGCAAGACGGTCGAGCAACTGCGTATTTTGAAGCAACGTGTCGTCGGCCAAGGGGCTTCCAACCGAGGTGCGGACTATATCCTGTCGCATCTGGAAGGGAAGAGTATCGATCAGAATGCTAAGGCCGCCTAGCGATTGAATCCTAAGCCCTGAAAGGGCGTCGGATGGCCTTGGGGCATCATTCCTTAATTGATCTCTAACGTCTGCCCCGGTTCGAGTACGTGGGGCGTTGCGTTGGTTTCGTGGCGAACTTTGCTGGCCCAGAACGTCGCATCCTGCTCGATCGGCGGCCACGTGTTGTAATGCCCAGGAACGACTTGCTTCGGCTGCAGCAATTTCACCGCGCGAATCGAATCCTCGATCCCCATCGTGTAGAGATCACCGATAGGCAGCACGGCAGCATCGAGAACCAGGTCGCCGATCAACTTCATGTCGCTGAACAAGGCCGTATCGCCAGCGAAGTAAATCTTGCGGCCTGCGGCCTCGACAACAAACCCTGCCGGCATGCCGCCGTAGGTACCATCAGGAAGGCTGTTGCTGTGCAGGGCCAACGTCATTTGGACCGAGCCAAACGGCAACTTGAGCGTTCCCCCCAGGTTCATGCCGGTGACTTGTTCGATACCATGGGCCGACAGCCAATTGGCCGTTTCGTAGATGGCGACAACTTGCGCTTGGGTTCGCTTGGCGATATCGACAATGTCGTACGTACCGTCCCCCTTCGCGCCTACGTGATCGCCGTGACCATGCGTCAGCAAGATGGTATCGGCCTCGACCGCATCGGCCGCGATATCAGCTGCTGGATTGCCGGAGAAGAACGGGTCAATCAAGATTTTGTGGTCTGCGGTATGAAGCGACCAGGTGCCGTGTCCGTGCCAAATGAGCTTGAGCGCCATGGAAGGTTTCTCCCTGGGATAGTTGAGGCAGAGTGGTGTCTCGCCGGTGATCATCTTCGTCAATTCACATCCACCACCATAGCGGACGTCGGCGATCACTGCCAAGTACCGCCTAGATGAAGGTTTAGGGTGTTTTCCCTGCCAATCAGGCATGGTTGTGAGAAGGCCGAAAAACCCGATAATTAAGCGCTGTGCCCCTGATGCAAATTACCCACCCATCCACTTGTTAGATCGTAAAGAGAGCAACGCCATGGACCAAATCGACCTGGTGCGCAGCCTGAAGACCAAGAACAATACGAAGATCGTCATGTTTGTCGGCGACGGCCTGGGTGGGCTGCCGCACGAACCAGGCGGCAAGACCGAACTGGAAGCCGCCAAGACACCTAACCTGGATGCCTTGGCGGCCAAGAGCGTGCAAGGGGGAAGCATCCCCGTAAAGCCAGGCATCAGCCCAGGGAGCGGCCCGGGGCACTTGGGGCTGTTTGGCTACGATCCACTGAAATTCCTGATCGGGCGCGGAGCCTTGGAAGCGACCGGTATCGGTCTTCCACTTCAGGAAGGGGACGTCGCTGTTCGCTGTAACTTCTGCACGATCGATGCCGACGGCAAGATCACCGATCGCCGCGCCGGCCGTATCCCGACCGAAGAGAGCGCTCCGCTGGCCGAGAGCCTGAACGCGATCAAGATCCCTGGCGTGGAAGTGATCGTCAAGCCTGTGAAGGAACACCGCTTCGTGGTGGTCTTCCGTGGCGGCGATGGCCTGGGCGGCAACGTTGCCGACACCGACCCGCAAGCCACCGGCGTTCTGCCGTTGGACCCAGTCGGTGCCGATGAAGCGAGCAACAAGACGGCTGCGATCGCCAAGCAGTTTGTCGAACAAGCGAAGAAGATGCTCAAGGACGAGAAGAAGGCCAACTGCCTGACCATGCGTGGTTTCTCGGCCAAGCCCTCGATTCCTTCTTACGAAGACGTCTACGGACTGAAGGCCGGTGCGATCGCCGTGTACCCGATGTACAAGGGCCTGGCGAGCCTGGTCGGCATGGACATTCTGGGGGAAGCTCAATCGCTGGACGAAGAATTGGAAGTCCTCAAGCAGCACTGGGAAGATTACGACTTCTTCTTCATCCACTTCAAGTACACCGACTCGAGCGGTGAAGACGGTGATTTCGATGCCAAGGTGAAGCGGACCGAAGAGTTCGATGCTCAGATCCCCAAGATCCTGGCCCTGAATCCGGACGTGCTGATCGTCACCGGCGACCACAGCACCCCATCGTTCCTGGCCAGCCACAGTTGGCACCCGGTTCCGACCTTGCTGTACTCGAATTGCTGCCGACCGGACGGTCACACCACCTTTGGCGAAGCAACGGCCTGCCGCGGTGGCTTGGGTTTGTTCGAGGCCCAGTACCTGATGACCCTGGCCATGGCCAATGCCGGCCGACTGCAAAAGTATGGGGCCTAAGCGTATACGAATGCAAAGCCAAATGAAGTTGGGGCAAGGTTATCCTTGTCCCAACTTTTTTGCGCAGTGGGTCAGAACTTCAAGCAGAAACTCGTCGGGACACTGCGGATCGTCAACAAAGAACCACCACTCGCCATACTGCGTATTGGCGGCGAACTGGTGGCCGCGAAATTGGAAGTGGAGCCACGCCTCGGTGACGCCATCGGACACGAAGCTGGTGACCTTCGCTTCGGGTAGCGTGGCAACGTGATCACGTAGTAGCTCATGGGGAAAGCACTCTGGCAGAGCACCAAAGTCACGCGATCCATCGTGCATGATGATATGGGTAAGCTTCATCGTGGATGCCTTGCCGTGAATCACTCCATCTCGAACCGGGCATCCATCCAGTTCGCATGGTCCAGGACGTCGGCTCCGTCGGCATACTCCACGACGAGGGCCAGCCCTTTCATCCCCTGCACCGAAACATCGACGTCCAGCGGAGTCTCACCACCGCGGACGATCGGACTCTCGTAGATCGTCTCCCACGACTTGCCCGTTTCGCTGGCGAAGACTTTGAAGATCACGCTGCCGGCGCCGTCGGTATCGTCGTCGATCCCGACCTTCGCTCGCAACCGTACCGCTTTGTTCTCGACCTTGTAAGCCAGCCGCGAGGTCGCGTGCAAACCGAGCCCCTTCTGACTGACGTAGCCGCTGGACTTGAGCGTCCCCCCTTGAACGTTGCGATCCTTGCGGTAATCCCAGTTCGCGTTCAAAAAGCCAAGGCTCTTGAAACCGATCGCATCCAGGTCGCTCAAGTACTGCACGTCACTAGCGACCGGACGTAAGTAAGTCACGTAGGCAAACGCATTCTCCAGAGTGGAAGATCGCATCGAGATCCCTGGACTGAGACGAACCTGAAGGATGTCGTCTGACAGGGAAAGTTCCGAGGCCAGAATCATCGAACCGTCGTTCAGTCCCACCCAAACACCCTGCTCCGCGGTTGGCAGGATGCCTGCGGAGCGAGCGAAATGAATTTCGGCGATTCGCTTGCGATCGAGTTTCAGAGCTTTGTCTCCGATCTGAAATTCAACCGATAACGGAGTCAGCCGACGGAGCGTTCCATCGATGTAGTCGCCGTTGGCCAACAGCAACCGATCGCGTGTCCCCTGGTAAGCGTGAATGCGATCGAGCGAGACCTGCGTCTTGTCAGGATCCAAATAGGAACGCAGCAGGATGCCACGCAGTGGACGCAGCGGGAACTTCATTTCGTCCCACAAACGGTTGTAAGCGTGCAGTTGCGTTCCTTCGGTGCGAAGCTCCTTGGCCACGATGTGGGAACCATCCTCGAACACGACTACGCCATCGTCGCGAATCAACTGCGGATTACCAAATCGGACGACGCTCGCCGGGTTGATCGCCCCGTCACTGGTCACCCATTTGTCGATCGACGGGATCGAGGTGATCGCGACGTTGGCATCCGGCCTGCCTATGGTAACCAGCGGTCCGTTGAGACGCGTCTGACCATAGGCGATGGTCGAAGCCAGCGAGATCCACGCAAAGACGAAACTACGGGCAAGCAAGGTGATCACTTCTGGAAGATGGGGAGATAGTTATTGGGAAGTTGCAGCACGATGCAAGCCATCGCCGTGCCGTACTCGGGGCAGATGAAGTCGGTCCAGAAGCCTTGTGCCGTTTGGCGTTCGGTCAGGACTTCGCGAATCATGCGGTAATAACGATCCCACCGCTGCGTGCCGACATGCCAAAACGCCTGGGCCGCGTAGTATTGGCCGTAGAAGAAATGATTGTTGCCGCGGAACGTGCTTTCCTGGGGAAGGTTGTCGTCGAGATATTTCAGGGCTCGCTCGATCACTTCCCCTTCATACATGCCGGCACTATACAGCGCGACCACGCCAGCAGCCGAACGCGGAAACGCGCTGGGACCGCCGCTAAGCATGTAGCTGAACCCGCCATCGGCGTTCTGACTGCGGGTTACGTAATCGATACAGCGATCGACCGTTTCGTTAGGGACGAAGATGCCGGCGTTCCTGGCCGCCCGCAAGGCCATCATCTGGCAGACGGTCACCGAGATATCGGCCTCGCTGCGTACCGGTTGATAACGCCAACCGCCGTCGGCATTCTGCGTATCGACGATCAATTTCACGGCCGCGCGGACCGTATCGCGAAGTTCCGGAGCGCTGGTCATCCCGTACACTTCCGCCAGAAACAACGTCGCGAAGCCATGTCCGTACATGGGACCATGCGTGCGAGCATTGGGCAGCGCAACGAACCCACCACTTTGCGTGTTGGCCAAGAGGTAGTCGAGGCAAGCCGAGATGTTCGCTCCGTAGGGGCCGCGGTTCGGCGAACTGCCAGCGGCCATGAACGCGAGGCCTGCCAGCCCCACGACCGCCGTGTTGGCTCGATAGCCGTCGGTACCAAACGCGCCGCGCTGACTACCGTTCATCGTTTGCCGCTGGACCAGGTACTGCAGCCCTTGATCAATACTCGATTGAACTTCGCGCGTGATCAGCCCGCGCGAGTTGCGGCGGGACGTGCCGCGCCATTCTTGTGCCGGCAGCAGCGACCCGACACCGCAGCTTCCGGCGGCGGCCAAGGCAGATTTCAACAGAGTTCGGCGAGAATAATGACTCATACGGTTCGCTGCTTATTCTTCGATTTCAGCCAGCTTGCGGAAGTACTCTTGAGTTAACCGCTCGTACTTGGGCAGGAAACGTTCCATCGAACTGTTGGAGATCTGCTTTCGCAAGTGCGGCGGCAAGTTTCCCCAGGCCTTTTTGACTAATGCATCTTGTTCCTCAGGCGAGATCGCCAGCACCTTGCCATCACGAAGTTTATCGCTGCTGTCCTGGGCATCGTCGCTCTTTTCCCCTGGTTGCATCTGGGCCTGGCTTGGTTGCGAGTCGCCCCCTTGCTGCTGTTGGGGTTGCGTCTGGCTTTGTCCTTGTTGCTGTTGTTGGGACTGCTGCTGTCCAGCTTGTTGCGGTTGCTGCTGTCCCCCTTGCTGCTGATTCTGTTGTTGGTTCTGTTGCTGCTGACTTTGCGATTGGTTTTGCTGCTGTTGCTGTTGTTGGTTCTGCTGCTGGTTTTGATTTTGCGAGTTGCTGTTGGATTGATTTTGGTTTTGGTTGTTTTGCTGCTCCAATAGTTTCTCGATCTCTTCGATGATCTCCTGCTGCATGGCCACGGTTTGCGATTCGGCCTGACCGACGGCGATCCGCTTTTGCACTTCTCGCATCAGTCCTCCGATCTTGGTCAGGGGATCCTCTCCTTGCATCTGATTGGTCTGATCGGCCCCGAAACCGCGCGGCTCCCCTGCTTCGTCTCGGGAACCTTCCGCGCCGACGTCTTCTCCATCGGTCTGCATGCCCGCGTCTGCCGGCGGTTTGGCGTCATCAGGTGCCGCTTTGGCTTCGGCGGGAAGATCGATGTCGTCGAACAGATCGCTCCCCAGGTCATTGAACAGTTCTTCGTCCAGCGACGACATTCCGGCACCCTCTTCGGCGGCATCCTGGGCCAGCATCGGGGTGGTCATTACCGCGAACAACAGGCTGGCGATCATCCAACTTGCTATCAACCATCGTTTAGACATCGTTCTGCTCCTCCTGATCGGCAGCGGCAGGCTCGGTCGGTTCGATATCCGGCAAGTTCTCGGGATCGAAGATTTCTTCTTCAGTGTTCTTGATCAGGTTCAACGTCATCTCCGAAAGCCGGCCCTGTTCGGCGGCCAGCCGGGCAAGTTCGGCCTGGTCGGCGTCGTTCGGATCTTTCTCGATCTTTTCGCCCAACGTCTGCGTGCGCGCCTTGAGGGACTCTTGCATCATTTTCAGCAGCCGCAGTTGAGCCGTTTGACTGATTCCATCCTGGCTCCCTTGCTGCTGTTGCTGCTGATCCTGGTTTTGTTGCTGTTGGTCGTCTTGCTGCTGGTTTTGGGAGTCTTGCTGTTTTTCTTCCTCTTCCATCGCGGCGATCAACTGCTTGAGCCGCTGCACGGCTTCATCGGCCAGCGAAAGCATTCTTGCGTCGATCTCGCTGGTGTCCAGCAAACGGGAAAGATCGGTCGTTACTTCCGCGGTGAGTTGCAGCGACAGATGGTACACCTCGGCCTTGGCGATCGACTCGGCGAACGAGCGGATCTCATCGGTCAGGGTCGCTTGTTCCAGCGAGATCCCGGCGAGCGTTTGCTTTTGGGCTTGGGTGAGCTGGCCATTCTTCTTGTTCAGTTCGTCCAGGCGAACCAGTTCATCCCGAATGCGAGTTTGACGAATGATCAGTTGCTCGATCGACTGCTTCAGCTTGGCGGCTTGTTCCTGGGCCAGGTCCTGCTCGACCTGCTCTTGACGTTCTTCTAGCTCCTGTTGGGCTTCCTCCAGGTCCTTCTGGGCTTGATCGATTTCGTCCTGAAGCTGCTGCGTGTCCATGTTCTGGGCGTTCTTGGCGGCTTCTTCCAATCGCTCAGCCGCATCGCGCACCTTCTGGGCAGCTTTGTTCGCGGTCAGCCGTTCCAGCTTACGAGCCAAACGTTCGGCTTGTTCCTGGAGTTGCTGGGCCTGTTGCTTGAGGCTCTCGAGCTTTCGCTGCTGCGATTGTCGTGACTGCTGACTGCCCATATCGCCGGACTGCATCTGGGCTTCATCCGCTTTGCGTTTCAGCTCTTTCTGGCGATCTTGCAGCTCTTCAAGTTCCTGCTGAGCCTCGTCCAGCTTTCGCTTCAGTTCTTTCTTGTCGGTCTCGCGTCGGTTCTGCAGCGTGTCGAGCACGTCTTCGAGCGACTTTTCGACCTGCTGCTGCGACTCTTTGGCCGAAGAGAGCTGGTTCTGTTCGATGCGTTGGCCTGCTTGCCGCATCCGCTGCGAGACGGCCGAGTCCCGGTTTTCGGCAATGGCATCCTTGAGCGTGTTGGCAACCTCTTCACTCTCCGGATCGTTCTGCATCATATCCCGCATGCGCGACTGGATACGATCGAGTTCGCCCGCCAGGTTCGATTGCTCTTCGGCCATTTGCTTGAGGTCAGCACGATCTTCCGGCGACATCCGCTCGACATCTTGGCCGAGCGTTTCGGTCTGCTTCGCTTCGGTTCGCTTCTCAAGATCTTTCTGGCGATTGGCCAGGTCACGCACATCCATGGCGAAGCGGCGGAACGTATCCCACTTGTTCAGATCGTTTTGCCAGTCCTGCAGTTGACCGGCGACCTTCTCTTGCCGCTTGCCAATCTCATCGAGCTGCTGCCGGGTACGCTGGGCATTCTGTTTTTCTGCTTCGGCGGCAGCCTCGGCCGACGGTGTCGACTCCATCGGCTGGTCCGACGTTTCTTCGCCAGGAGCAGGGTTCTTCTCACTATCTTCGGGCCGGCCACTCTCCGGTTTACCGTCGACTTGCTCTGGCTTACCTTCGGCTGGCTTTTCGCTTGCCGGGGAACCTTCAGGATTTTCCTCTGCGCTTTCACCGGTATTGCTCTCGCCAGCCGGCTCACCCATCGTGGTTTTCGACGGTGGACTGTTGTCGCTCGGCTTTTCGGAAGACTCGCCCCCGCGCGGCGTCTGACGGCGAAGCTGCGTGATCTCGGATTCGATCGGGGTCAATTCCGAGTCGGCGAGCGACTCGATCTTTTCCTTCAGGTCTTGCAAGATCTCCGAAGCATCGTGATCGGTCTGGCGGTTTTGCTTCAGCTCTTCCAATAGCTCGTCGATCAACTTGGCGGCGCTGTCTCGGCCGGTGGACAGCTTCTCGCGAACGTTCTTTTGGTTTTGTTCGCCGTTCTGCAGATTGGCCAGTTCGGCCGGTCCCAGCTGCGAGCCTTCTTCCAACTTGATTTCCACGCTGCGGGTCTGCTGCCGGGCATCTTGCTGCAAACGGCGAGCTTCGGCGATCTTGGAAATAATCTCGCGCTGTTGACGGTTCACGCGTTGATCGAGCTGTTCTTCCGAGATGATCGTAATAATCCGCGGCAAGCTGGTCCCGGTTTGCGGGCGATAGTCATTCGCGGCGATGGTCAGTTCCAAAATGGTTCCTGGCGTCAAACCTTCCAGCTCGGAAAAATCGAGCGCGTGAGTGATCTCCAAGTCTTCGGAAAGCCCCATCGCCAGGTTACTCGGTGCTGACTCGAAGGGGCGGTCTTCCGAACCGGTAAAGAGTGACTGCTCGACCAGCACCGAATCGTCGGTTTGCTTCTTGACGATCAGCTTCACGTCTTGCGTCTGCAGGTCATCGCGAACCACGGCGGAAAGTTCCAGCAAGGCCGACGGCGTGAGCGACATATTACGGTCAGGCTGAACCCAGGAGACGATCGGGGCCTTATCGGGAATGACCCGTACCGGGTAGCGTCGCCCTTCGGCCTTCTTCAGACCGGACTCGACCGTCACTTCAATCCAGTAACTACCGCTGGCGGCGAGTACCGGCCCCTTGGCTGGTTCGTTCTCGGCACCTTGCGACGGCGTGGAGAAGCTATGGCCGTCTTCGCCGATCACCAGCGGAAAACTTTCCGACTTGCCGGCGGCCTCGAAAACGAACTGGGCCTTGGTGATCTTCTGATCGACCTGGCCATACAGCAGTGCGGTCGTCCCGGCCAGGGCGATGATCGAACGAGGCGACTGGCTAGGTAACCAGCGTGTATATTCGGGCGGAACCAACGTGACCTGGATGTCCGAGAACTTCGGCGGCTTGACCACTTCGACCGCGTGCCAGGTCATCGTATCGTCGTCCCCCCCTTCCACGCGAAACTCGAAAGCTCGCTGAATGCCGTCCAACTGGTAAACCATGCGGTTGGCTTCCAGGTCGAATTGCATCGGGTGGGTTACCGGCCGGCCATCCGCTTCGTAGCGAACTTGCAGTTCGACCATCTCAGGCAGGTTACGATTGAGGTCTTCCACCTCGATCACCGCACGGCCTCCCAGCGGAACCACTTTGGGTGGGTCGATCAGAGCCAGGTTGTTTTGCCGGGGCCACTCGATCGACCGCCAGGGCATCGCCAGACGCGACACGGCCGTCCCAAACTGCTGTGGCGAGAAGAGCAACACCGACAGCATGACGAAAGTAATGCCGCACAAGGCATACACGGCCTTGGTGGCTAAGTGACGATTGAGTGCGACCGACAGATCGGTGTAGGTCAGCGTATCCGCCATTTCACTGACATGCTTCCGGCGGAAGTAGATCGAACTTCCCGCGGCGTCTTCTTCGTCCTGTTCCAGGAAGAACAGCGCGCTCGATATCTTGTCGCGCAGTTCGGGGAAGAACTGTTCGATCCGCTGGGCAATCTGCTGTAGCGACGGCGACCACTTCCAGGCCGGCACAATCCACCAGATGGCCGCGAACACCATCCCACCCAGTGTCAACAGCGACAGAAACCACCGCGTTCCGAGGTCGTCCTGCCGCAAGAGATAGTCAAACAGGGCCATGCCTAAAAGCAGCAGCATCCCCGCAGCCAGCCCCCAGGCCGTTCCGCGCAGACGAACCCGCCGCATCGCACCGCGACGTGCTTCTTCGACCCGCTGCACCACCAAGTGATGCACGGGGCGTTTGTTCGATTTATGTGCGTCGGATGCCATCCGTACTATCCTCGGGAAAAACTAAACCAGGCCCATGCGTTTTCGCAAAACCCACTCACCAATTAATAGTGTGACGAACAACAGGGCAAGTTTCCAGGAATTCCACAGCGGCTCGGGGGGCAAGGTCTGAATTCTTACCTGTCGTCCTCGTGGTAGGGCTTCTAACAACGAGTCCGCTTCCAAAAATGAAAAATACTGCCCCCGGGTCGAGGAAGCCGTCTGGCGGAGTTCCCCCAAATCCATGTCCAAGCGGGTCATTTCACCGGCAACCGGCTCGACGGTGAACTGCGTCGACGGGGGTTCGGTCTCGCCAGAATCACCTCGCAGCAGTGGTTGTACGATCCACAGCCGGTGATCGCCGGCCGTCAGCCCTGGGATGGTCGCCTCGAACAAATCTCGGTTGCCGGCGACGCGCGACATGGTAATCGTCCGCGTTCTTCCGTCAGGCTTTTCGAGCGTTAGCTGCACGCCGTCATCTTCGGGTGGTGCTTCGCTTTCATCGAAGAAACGAACCCGGGCCGTGGCCGATTCGCCGGTGCGGTAGTTGGCACGATCGACCGTGATTTCAACCGAGCCATCGGAATCGAGCAAACTGGATCGCGCCAGGTAACGGATCGTCTGCATCCAGAATTCGTCGTGGTAGTCCCACCGCCACAGATCGTCACTGCCTAGGAACATCACCTTGCCGCGGCCGATGAACTGCTGCGTCAAAAATGGCTGCTTCGATCCATCGGCACGCGTCGCCGTGGCCAGCGTTTGAGCACCTGGCTTGAGGTGCTCGATCGGCCCGTGCCAGTAAACCTGGTTCATGCCCCGCCAGGCGGCGATGGTGTCGGCTGGCATCTCGGTAACCTGCAGCGGCAGCGTGTTCAGCCCCAGGTCCGACAGTTCGACCGGAATGGGCTGGACGTATGCCTGATCGGGATCGGACCGCCGGACGTCATCCAGCGAAAACGGCAATAGCGCGGCCAGCGGCGTCGAGCGGTAGTCCCATGGTAAGTAGTACTGTCCACCGACGAAGATCAAACCGCCCCCTTTGACCTGCACGAAGTCTTGCAGGTTCTGCAGTTGCTCGCGGCTGAGAAACGCCGGATTGACGTCCCCCATGATGACGACGTCGTAATCGAACAGTTCTTCGCGCGTGCCGGGAAACGCTACCTGGGCGGTTTCGTCCTGATCGGCGTACGACTGGTCGGCGTCTTGCAAAATGGTGGTCAGCTCGAACGCCTTTTCGTCGGCACCCGATAAGGGGCTGCGTTTCAGTTGCCGCTCGAGCAGCATCTTCAGGAAGCGGAATTGAAACCTAGGGTAGGCCTGGACGTACAGCACGCGAATGGTCGCGTCGAGCACTTTCACTTTCCGCGATACGGAAATAGTGTCCTCAGGCGAACTCCCCCCTTCGAGTTCGGCTTGGACCACGTAGTTGAACTCGCCCACTTCTTCCGGGCGAAACTGCAAACGAATCTCGCGCGTGACGCGTTCGGCCGGAAGGGTCACGTTCTTTTCGTCGAGCGTCAGGCTGGGGTTTTCGCGATCGGCAACCGAAAGCCGAACCGCTTCGCCGGACATCCCCTGGGCCGACAGACGCACGACGAACGTGAGGGTATCCCCCACGAACGCGATCGGATCGACCACGACTTCTTCAATCCGCAGGTCACGCGAAAGTTGCTGGCTGCCGATTCCGATCGGGAAGATCGGTACTCCCCGCAGCGCGGCTTGCTGGGCCCCTTCGGAAAGGTTCGGCCCCTCGATCGTCACCCCGTCACTTAATAGCACGATAGCCGCCGTAGGCCGGCCTCGTTGTTGTTCCAGAATCTGCGACAAGCTGGTTCCCAGCCGACTGACCTGGCCATCCGGCGTTGCCGAGCGCAGCAGATCGGTGAACTGTTCGTCCGGGACGGTCAGTGCCCGGCCCGATTCCCCCATCCAGTACGTTCGCACGTTATAGCGATCGCGCAGCTTGACCATCAGCGCTTCGTTGTTTTCCAGGAGAAGCGTACGGGCCTGATTCCAGCGGGTCGGCTCACCCAGGTTGGCCGCTTCCACGCGCGAACGAATGAGGGATTCATCGCCCGGCGCGAACGTATCGAGATGCGACATGCTCTCGGTATCGTCGACCGCAATTACCAGGTCCGGGGCGTCGGTCTGAAACGGCTGCTGCTGAAGCCCATACAGCATGAACAGTACAATGCCAACCAGCGTCAGCCGGGCCGCGAGTAGCACGGCCCACTTGGGAATCGCCCGCTGGAGGTTCTCTTTGCGGTAGATCCAGCCGAAGAAAAGAACGGCCGCAATGACCAGCAGCAGCGTGACCCAAGCCGCCCACGGGGGTGCCCACTGCAGGGTCACTTCCATGGTGGAATCGGTTGCCGGGCTTTCATCCGCCAAGGTCCACCGAACGAGTTGTCGCCATGCGTCGTTCATCGTGCGGCGGCCCCAAAGCGAAAGGCCAAAAAACTCTCCAAAAACAACAAGCCCATCACCAGCACCAACGCATAGCGGAACAGTTCGACCGCTGCCGGTACCGCGGCCATTTGACCTCCACCGGCCGGATCGAAGCCGCGGTCGCCCGGTTGCAGCGACGACGGGACGTTCTCCATCGCCACGCGGCTCAAGTCACTTTCGCGGGTATCGGCATTCACGGCGAACTCGACCTGTTCGTTCGCCCCATCCGAAAGGGACTTCGAGCGATAGATGCCAATCTGATCAGTTCCATCAAACGCCCAGAACAAACGGTCGTCCCGGGCCACCGCTTCGATGCGGCTTGTCTGGGCATCCGGCAAAATCACCTCGATCAGGTTCGCGCCGGGGTCCCCTTCGATCACCCCTTCAAACACGTCGCCGAGTTCTCGATTACGGCGATCGAACTGCGAGGCGACGGCGAGCGAGAGGGACTCTTGCACCAGTGGAGGAAAGCTTGGCCACGTCGGGAAGACCGTCCACGCCGCTGGCGGATCGAGCGAACGATCGACCGAATCGGTACTGGCCGGCAGGCAAAACACAATCACGTTGCCCCCCAGCCGCGTTGCGACGGCGTCTTCTTTTTCTGGCGATAAAGTTTGATAACGCGAGGTCACAATGGCCGGGTCGCCGCTGCCAAACCAGAGGGCCGTCTGGGAGGTGGAATCCTCCGCAGGGGTGACCTTGAAGTAATTCCACACCGGCGTCGTCAACAGACCGCCGGCTTGCTGCCCACGAAAGGGCTCGAGCAGGGGGCTCTCGTATTGCCGTGGATCTAGAAAGTACTCGCCGCGCGGGGTGGGACCGTCGAACTTGAGGTCGATCAGCGGCGCGGTCGCTTCCTTCCCCTTGGCCAGGGCCGCGTTGTAGCTGGCGGCCTGCACGCGGTCTCCCAGGAACAGCACCAGGCCGCCGCCTCGCTCGACGAACGTGCGCAAAATGGCCGCTTCATCGGGCGCGATCTGGGACACGTTCGACAGATAGACCGCGTCATACGACAACAGGTCGATATCCATCAGGGCCGACGCACTCATCGTCTCGACCTTGACCGGCGACTGGATCGAATCGGACGGATCGAGAGCCAGCTTCAAAAACTTCAGCGAAGGAACGTCATCGGCCAGGCACAAAATACGAAGCTGCGGTTTCACTTCCACGGCGATGTAGCGGCGGTTATCGGTAGCCAGCAGGTCGTCATCCAAACGAAACTCCACCGCGTGGGTCCCAGGCAGGCTGAAGACGGTATTCATCTCGACCGAGACGACCTGGTTATCGACAAACGGTACGACCTTCTGCGAAACGAGTCGCCCATCGACCAGCATCTGCACGACCTGGCTGGGAAGTTCCGAGGCATTGTCGCAGGAAAGTTCGACTCGAAACCGGGCCGACTGATCGGGCGTTAAGTAAGGCGTCAGCTGCGTCGCTCCGATGATCGCACTGTTGGTCGTTTGCGGCTGGCCGACGTCGAACGTCTTGACGACCGCCAGTTCCTCGATCTTCCCCAGGAGTTGCTCGTTGGTTTGCGAAGCGGCCTCCTTCCAGGTCACATCGCCGTAGTCGGTCAGAATGCATACCTGGGCACGTCGAAGGCGAGGAAAATCACGGGCAGCCATCCGTAGCGTCCCCTCAATCTCGGACAGGGAAAGATCGAGCGCGGCGACGCCTGGGTCGATCTCGATCTGGTCGAGTTCCCGCAGCACGTCGTTCGGATCGAACGCGGGCTCGGAAATGATTCCCTTGGCGGTGCGTCCCATCGCCAACAGCGTGAAGCCATCCCCTTCGCCCGCTTCGTTGACGATCCGGCGGGCAAGTTCCTTGGCCTGATCGAGACGCGTCTGACCCTGTTCGCCGTAAGCCATGCTGTACGAATGATCGATCACTAAAACGGTATGTGTGGCCGAGCCAGGGCCGCCGAATCCGCTAATACCGGAACCGCCGGTGCAAGAGATATCGGCCAGGGCAATGGCGAAGAACAATAGGATCGCGCAGCGGACCAACAATAGCAGAAGCTGTTCGACCTGAATGCGGCGGCGATTCTTCTTCATCGCGGCCAACAGAAACTTCATCGCAGCCCAGTCTGTTTCGCGATAGCGACGACGATTCCACAGATGAATGAGAATCGGCGCTACGGCGGCCAATCCCCACAACAGCATCGTCGCACTGGAAAAAGCGAAAGGGTTCACTGGGTTAACAAACGTTTCGTGGAAGTGGGCTACACGAGCCGGGCATTGCGGTGGTTGAAAAAGTTACGAAGCACGGCGTCGAAAGGTTGGTCGGTACGGATCTGGACGAAGTCCATCTGGTTGGCCAACGATTGGCTGCGAAGATCGTTGACGAAGGCCTCGATCTCTTCGCGATACGCTTTGCGAACCGAGATCGGATCGGCCAAAAGTTCGGGAAATGCTTCCAAGCCGTTGAACATGGTGGGGCGGTCGAAAGGGAAGTCGAGTTCGGCCGGATCAAGTACCTGCATCAAGATAATGTCGTGTTTGCGAAACCGCAGATGTTTCAGCCCGGCCATGATCGAGTCGACTTCATCGAAGAAGTCACTCAGCACGATCACCAAGCCTCGACGATTCAGGCGGCCTGATAGTTCGTGCAAAAGCGGACCGATCTGCGTTTTCTCTTTCGACTCGACCGTTTGCAGCACGTCGATGACTTGCTGCAGCTGAACGGGGCTGCCGCTGGGTGGCACGAGCGAACGGACCTGCTCGTCGAAGGTAACCAGCCCGACGGCGTCTTGCTGCTGCAAAATCAGCCAGGCGAGCGTCGCCCCAATGCACTGGGCGTACTCCAGCTTGCTCAGCGCGACATCGGCACTCTTGTAGCGCATGCTCTCGCTGACGTCGACCACCAGGTTGCAGATCAAATTCGTTTCGTCTTCGAACTGCTTGATGTAGTACTTGTCAGTGCGGCCGAGGACTTTCCAGTCGAGGTAGCGCAGATCGTCCCCGGGCGCGTAATCGCGATGCTCGGCGAATTCGATCGAGAACCCCCGGTGCGGGCTACGATGCGAGCCGGCGATCAGCCCTTCGACGATGTGCTTGGCCCGAAGCCGCAGCCCCTGGACCTTAGCCAGCGTCTGAGGATCTAAAAGCGTCGACAAATTGCTGGTCCTCTACCGTGGTGGGAATGGTTTCCAAAAGCTGCTGCACGACGTGATCGGTGGTAATGCCTTCGGCGTCGGCGTTGAAGCTGGTCCGAATGCGGTGCCGCAGAACCGGCAGCGCGACCGCTTTCACGTCGTCGGTGGTGGCGAACTCGCGACCTTGCAAAATGGCTCGTGCTTTGGCGCCGAGCACCAGGAACTGGCTGGCCCGCGGACCGGCACCCCACTGGATGTACGGCTCCATCTTTGAGGGAATGTCATTGCCGCGGCGAGTCATGCGAACCAGGCGAATTGCATACTGAGCAACGGGATCAGCCACCGGCACGCGCCGCACGACCTGGGAGAGTTGAATGATCTCTTCCCCGGTCAAAAGAGGCGAAATCTCGGTGTTGACGTCGGCGGTCGTCCGTTTGACGATCTCCAACTCTTCCAGTTCCGAAGGGTAGTCGATTCGTACGTTGAACATAAACCGGTCGAGTTGAGCTTCCGGCAGGGGATACGTTCCTTCCTGCTCGATCGGGTTCTGGGTAGCCAGCACGAAGAACGGCTTGGGCAACGCGTGCTTCGAGCCACCGGCGGTGACCTGCTTTTCCTGCATCGACTCGAGTAGAGCGGCCTGGGTCTTGGGGGGCGTTCGGTTGATTTCATCGGCCAGGATCACGTTGCTGAAGATCGGACCAGGCACGAAGCGGTAGGCTCGCTCACCGGTGCTGCGGTTCTCTTGAATGATTTCCGTACCGGTAATGTCCGACGGCATCAGGTCGGGCGTGAACTGAATCCGATTGAACTCCAAGTGCAACGCGCTGGCCAAAGAGCGGACCATCAACGTCTTCGCCAGCCCCGGCACCCCTTCCAGCAGACAGTGACCGCCGGCGAACAGGGCAATGAGAAGCTGCTCGACCACTTCTTCCTGACCGACAATCACGCGGCCGATTTCGCGTTGCAGAAGTTCATACGCTTCGGCCAATCTGGCGGCCGCGGCGGCATCATTTTCGCTCGTCATTCGATTGTTGTCCGTGGGAAGTCAATTGCGAAATGGATTAGGGAACGCTAGGTTTCGTCGTCGCTATTGGTTGGTATCGTTCGCGGAGGAATTATCCTCTGGTTCGAGCAGCGGCGATGGGGAGTAAACCGTCAAACGGCTGGGGGAGGCCACGATCATCTGTCCACCAGCCACGACGATGTTGCCACCTTCTTCGCCGTACTGCACCAGGTCGACCGGCAAGGCGGCTTCTTTCACGCTTCCGTTGGAATCGAGCTTCGCTGCCAGGCGGAAGATCTTGTCGCGTGTCGGCCAGTAAACCTGATCCCCCACCAGGGCACCGCGGCCGTATCCTCGATCGCGAAACATTTGATGAACGCTGGGGAACTCGGCGCGGATCTTACCGGAGTGCAAGTGCACCCAGAAGAGCTGTTCGCCGCTGACCAGCACGTCGTCCTTCGTCGTGCCCAAAAGATGCAGCGGTTCGAGACCGCCTGGCACCGTTTGCCAGACCAATTGCCCCGTGGCCGCGTCCAGTGCCAACAGGCGTTCGCAGTCAAGCGGCATGGTGATCACCAGGCCGCGCGTCACGATGCATGGGTTGACGTTGCGCTGCACCAGCGCGTGCGCCTTTTCCAGCTTATCGGGAATGAGCCCCCGACGCGGATAACGCGTGAGCCACAGCATATCACCGCGATCCGCTTCCAAGGCGGCGATCACGCCGTGATTGGTGTTGTAATACAGGATGCCATCTTTGAGGGTCAGCAAGTTGTGCGAGCGAAAGCCATACTCGCCGTCCGCCACCAGGCCGCTGCCGTAGGGCTGCGTCAGACAAATGGTCCGCCGCCACAGCATCTGCGAGGTCGTCCAATCGAAACATGCGATTGCCGACTCGTCGCGGACGCCTGACTTGATCATGCCGCAGTAGAGTCGATTCCCTTGGATGATCGCCGTGCCTTCGAACGACCATGGTCCGGAAAGCTCGGTCACCGGAGGGATCCGCGCTTCGAGCTTCCCTTCCTTCCGCATGTCGAACACGACCATGTCGGCCGGGTCTTGAAATTGGGACTGCACATAAGGAACGCCGATCGCCGTCGTCCCGATCCGGGCAACGAGCTTGGTATCGTCCGATGCCAGCGTGAAACGATCGGGGCCGAGGGCATGAATCAGTTTCAGCGACATGGCCGACAGCGGCGAGCCGCGCCGACGCCCTCGCATGTTGAAATCGAAGTCTAGTCGTCGGCCGCTGGTATGGAACGCTCCATAGTCGAGTTCGTCCCGGTCGAAGAATTCGGAGCCTTCGGTGGGAAACGCCGGCAGACCGCTATCAATTTGAAAAGCACGCACCCGTTCTTGATCCGCCACGATGACATTGCCATCCAAAACGACAGGGAACGTACTGAGTAGGGCATCGGACGATTCGGCAACCAACGGGATACGTTGCAACTCTCGTTCTTCCCCAAAGCCGTTTCGCCCTCCGGCACGCGACAACGATTGCGTCTCGAGGGAAACGCTCCAGTTCGGTTTATACGTCTTGGCTCGCTCTGGCAGGTCGGCTTGGGCGGTGCGAGCGTACGAGCCTGCGAATGTCGGCCAGGTGCCGGCATGTCGCGAGTCATGCTCGCCGGGGGACGACGCCACCAGCTTGGTGAGGAACTCGGCGTAATTCACATTACGCCCCCCCAGGTACCCTTGGGCGCCGGGATGCAGTTGCCGCAGCAATTCCAGTTCGACCGCGGCGCGATCGCTGCTTCCTTCCAGCCACGACGCCAGGCAAAGCCGAGCCCACACGGCGGCCGGGTCGACGTCACTATCGGCCGTGGTGGCCAGGGAACTGGAGGCCTGGTTGTCGTCCAGCAAGCTTCGGATGGTGTCGCGATGCTTTCCCCAATCGACGCCATCGACGGCGACCCAGATCGGCTGCCCTGCCATGGCCAGCAAAACGCCTTGCGGGTCTTCCGGGGTTCGATAGCGGGGAGAGATACGTTCCCAGGCCGTACGAGCTTCATTGAAGCGGCCTTGCTCGAGCAGCAGATCTCCCAAATGCAAAAGCGCCTCGTCGGCATGACGGCTCAGAAAGTAGGTATTGATCGCTTCGGAAAGCTGAGCCGGATCGCGAGAAGCGATCGCGGCGTCCAGTTCTTGCCTGGCCAACGAATCGATTCGCGTGCGGTAGACCTCCAGGAACTCAGGCATCTGCCGCGCATACTCCGAGATGCGGCGACGCAGGTACGTCTTCAGTTCGACGTAATAAACATACTGACTTCCCAGATCGACCTGGTCGCTCCCCTGGACGATGAGTTCGTTACCGTGGCCGCTAATGAGACGCTCGAGGGTGTCGATCGCATCCTGCCACTTTTGCTGCTGCAGTTGCTGATCGACCTGGGCCAGCAGGTTCTTGGTGTCGTTTTTGGTCTCAGGAAGCTCGACCGTCAACGAGAATTCGGCCCGGGCGAATACATCCTGGGCCTGACCCAAGACTTGCGTCGCGCCCAGGAGCAAGAGGGGAAGGACCCAAACAAGTCCTGCAGATCGCGATGTCAGCGTTGGCCTAGATCTCATGCACTCGCTATTCCTGACGAAAATTGCCTTCCGCATACAGTATAGAAGCCGCCACTGCCCTGGAAAAGCAAAGCGTCAGCCTAGAACTTGCGATTCCACCAACTATTGGGGGAAAGGGTGCGATTAGGATGCCTGCTTTCTTCAGAAAAGACGCGAAGAAACCGGCTCAACTAGTCAAACGCCGGAGGCTGGGTCGGAATTCCCTGCTTCGCTTTTTCCAGCGCGATCTGGGTCAATTCGTCGGCGGACAGTTCTTTTCGCTCGGCGGCTGGCCGGCGGAGATAGCTGACCACGATGTATCCGAAAAAGCCGCCCAGCAGCACGTAGGGAACGATCATCATGAACAGGATGCTGAACGCATAGGCGCTGACGTAATTGTCGCTCAAGCCATCTTTACACGTCGGACACGCCCAAGCCCACGAAGGGGCTCCCAGCATCAGTAAAAGTGCTGCGGCGTGGATCGGCTTCGGGAAAATAGCTTTCAGGGCGTTCATGTTCCTAGGATGCCACTTGGGGAGGAAAGAACTGATACAAACAAAGATATACCAAGACGCCAGTAATGGAAACATAAAGCCAGATCGGAAAGGTCCATTTGGCAATCTTGCGGTGGGCTTCCCGCCGATCTTTGAGGCCCAGATAAATGGTGATGACCGCCAACACCGGGACGACCGCCGCCAGTATCACATGGGTCAGCAGCATGATGTAGTAACTGTACCGAATCCAGCTGGCCGGATACTCGGGAAACGTTTTGCTGTGCCCTTCCATCAGCGCGTGATACGTCAAGTAGCACACCAGAAACACGACCGACACGCCGAAGCAGCCCAGCATGGTCCACTTGTGCGCGTTGATTTTTCCCATCTTGATCAGCACGAAGCCGACCACCAACAGGAGTGTCGCCAGGCCGTTGAGCGACGCATTCACATGGGGCAGAAGCGTTACCAAATCCACGCGTTAGTCCTTCTTCTCGGTTTCACTGGGGGCAGCTTCTGCCTGGGTCGGCGGCAGCATTTCTTCCAGTATCTTGTGCAGCGACTCCATCTGATCTTTCTGACTGGTACGGAACGAGTCGATCACTTTGCCGTCGCGACCTACGAGGAATACACGGTCGCTGTGATACTGCGGTTCGACTTTGATATCGAAGAAGTCGCTGCCGATCTTCTGGATGTAATCAAACTTGCCGGTGCAGAAATACCAGCAGTCGGGATCGGCCTGAAAACGTTCGGCATAGCCGGCCAGAGCCGCAGGCGTGTCGTTATCGGGATCGCATGTGATGCTGACCAACTTCAAACCACGATCCTGGAACTCGTTTCGCAGCTTCGCCTTCTCCATGTTCTGCATAATGCAGCTGCCAGGGCACGACGTGTAAAAGAAGCTGCCCAGCCAGATGTCCCCTTCCAGCGATTTGCTATCAAACGGCTGATCCAGGCTGTCAGTCAGCTGAAAGCGATCCATCGTCTGCTTGCGTACTTCTTCCTTCGCGGCGACTTCTTCTTGGGCTTTAGGCGTGTAAGGCTCGGCCAGTAGTTCCTTCAGCATCTTTTTAGCGCGGAGGAATTCGGTGGAATCGGTCGCTCGAAAGGTACCGCGAAGCTTCCCCTCTTTGTCGATCACCATCAGGCGGTCACTATGGGTTTGTGTCTCGAACCCGACTTGAAACGACTTTTCGGTAATCTCTTTCAACTGCTCCATGTCGCCGGTCAGAAAGGTCCACACGCCAGGCTCGGCCTGGAACGATTCGGCATATTGACGCAGGACGGCCGGCGTGTCGTTATCGGGGTCGCACGTGATGCTGACGAATTTGACGCCATCGTCGGCGAACTCTTCCTGCAAGATCGCGATCTGCTGGTTCTGCATCTTGCAGATCGAAGGACACGCGGTGAAGAAGAAGCTGGCAATCCAGACGTCCCCTTCCAGCGATGCCGTATCGAACGTTTCTTCCTGGGCCGACATTAACTGAAATGGAGGGATCTCGCGGTCCAGCTTCACGGTCATCCCCACCGACGAGTGACCATCGTCGGGAATATCGCCGGTAGGCTTCCGGTTGAGCGCTGCCCAGAACATGGTCAGCCCCAACAGGATCAACAGCACGGCAGAAATAAAGATTCCGGTGGTGGGTTTCATATCCAATCTCCCCGCCTCGTTTTTCCTGCCGCGCGACAGGCCAAGGCGAACATGACGATGGCAAAAAGTATGGTAATCGTTACGCCAAGCCCCACGCCGGGCAACCAAAAATCGCCGGTCGTTTCCCCACCCAAAAAGCTTGGTGCGGTTTCCGCATGCAGAATCTGTCGGATGGCACCCAGGGCATAGGTAACCGGATTGAGCGTCATCACCCAGCTCAAAACCCATTGTCCGAACGAAGAGGTGTTGGTGGGAATGGGAAAGAACGCCCCGGACAACAGCCACATCGGCATCAGCAGCAAGTTCATCACCGCGTGAAATCCCTGCGTCGAGTCCATCCGCCATGCCAGCCAGAACCCCAGCGACGTCAGCCCGATGCCGACGACCACGAGAATTCCAAAGATGGAAGCCAACTGCACGGCATTCATATGGATGCCGACGAAGTAGCCCAGCAGCAGAAAGATCATGGCCTGACCGACCGCGAGAATCGTTCCGCCCAGCACCTTCCCCAGCACCATCGACCACCGCGGGATCGGCGAAACGAGCACCGATTGCAGGAAGCCTTCGTTGCGGTCTTCGATGATCGAAATCGTCGCGAAGATCGCCGTGAACAGCACAATCAACAGCAGCGTGCCGGGAAAGAAGTAGACGGTGAAGCTTTCGTCGGCGCCCCCCTGCCCTGACGTGCGAAAGACGCCGGTCAGCCCGGTGCCAAACAGTAGCCAGAAAATAATCGGCTGGCCAATCGCTCCGACAATGCGGTTGCGCTGCCGCAGGAACCGCACGATCTCGCGGCGACACAGCGACCAGGCAGCGGCAAACGGGTTGGGGCTGGCAATCGCTTCGGAGGTCATGGAGTTACCTCCTCGGTAAACTGCCGGCCGGTCATGGCGATGAAAACGTCTTCCAGCGACGGCTTGGCGAGCGTGATTGCGTCGACCAGTTCGCTGGCCGCTTGCATGATCAGGCGAATCGCGGCGGGGCCATCTTCCGTTTCCAAACGCACCAGTTCGCTGACCTCGCTGGCGTTCAAGTTCAACTCGTCGCGCAGCTTCTGAATAAGTGCTTGGGGCTGACGCGAGCGAATCGTGATCGTATCGCCGCCGATTTTGTCCTTCAAAGCATCCGGCGTATCGAGCGCGACGAGCTTGCCTTGATCGAGAATAGCAATCCGGTCGGCCTTCTCGGCTTCTTCCAGGAGGTGCGAGGTAAGGATCACCGTCACCCCTTGGTCGGTTCGCAGGGACTCAAGATAACGCCACATCGCTTGTCGGGCAGCCGGATCGAGTCCGGTACTGGGTTCGTCCAGCAGAAGGACCTTCGGCGAATGCAACATTCCCTTGGCCAGTTCGACGCGTCGCCGCAGACCGCCTGACAGGTCTTCGACGATGTCTTTCTTGCGATCCTCCAGTTCTAGCTTATCCAGCAGCAAAGCCGTGCGTTCTTGCAGCAACGCACCGGTGATCCCGTACAGGGCGGCCTGCTGATGGATGTTCTCCAGCACGGTCAGCTTCTTATCGAGACTGGGCATCTGAAAGACGACTCCAATCTGCTGACGAACTTCGTGCTGATGCGTGCGAACGCTTCGTCCCAGAATGCTGATGTCGCCGTGCGAAAGTGACATCAACGTGGAAAGCAGGCGAAACAACGTCGACTTGCCGCCTCCGTTGGGGCCGAGAAAGACGAAGATCTCGCCGGGATCGATCGACAGCGTAACCCCGGTTAGCGCTTGCCGCTTTCCATAGAAATGGGAAACGCTTTCGATGGATACCGCACGCGGGGAGATCATTCGCAGTTCAACTTAGTGGGCGGCCGGAGCATGGTCCAACGCGGCGGCATCGTCGACGTGGACATGCGGCACCGGGGCATGCAGCCAGCGACTTTGCGAGTACTTTTCGGTTCGCATGCCGATATCCGGGATCAACATACAAGCCAGGAAGATAGCCATCATGCCGGCGGGAACGGTCAGCACCCACTTCCAGTTGGCTTCCCACAAAAGGTGCATGAAGAACAGCATGACCAAAAGGGCCTTGCCGCACGAGACGGCCATCATGAAGGCCATGCTCACATGAGGCGGGATGGCCGTATCCCACCACTCGAAGTAGGTCAAAAACGAGCACATCGTCAGCACGCACAGCGCCACGAAGACCACCCAATACTTGGTGTTGCCGGTGGTGGCGTGCAGTTCTTCGTCGTTGTGCAAGTGCTGGTCGTGCGCCGGCGGATGGGTATTGGGATCGCTCACGGACGGACTTCTTTAAAACAGGTACAACAGCGGGAAGAGGAAAATCCACACCAGGTCGACGAAGTGCCAATAGAGGCCGGCGTTTTCCAGGTAGTGCGACTTGCGAACATCCAGCGTGCTGAATATTACCAGGGCAAAAATGATCAAGCCTATCACCACGTGCAGGGCATGAAAGCCGGTCAACAGGAAGTAAGTGCTGGCCCACATATTGCCGCTGGGCAGAACGAAGGGAAGCTTTAGCCACTCCATTTCATGCCCAATACCATGGTTCAGCAGATGGGCGTCGTCGGCAAGCAGCAGATTGAGAAAGGCAATCCGCTCGCGCATCGGCTTGGCGTCTTGATCGAGCTTGGCAATCTCTTGCATCAGCCCTCCCAGTTCGATACGCATTTCACGCAGTTCATCCTCGGGAGGTCCTTGTTCCCCTTCCGCAGGCGGCTTGAGCTTTTCACTGATCTCGGTCTTACGGGCCTCCTTCGCCTTCAGGTCGTCTTCGACCTTCGCCAGAGGGCCTTCGAGCGACTCTTTTTCATTTCGCAGGCGAGTGGCTTGGTAGTCGGACACTTCGTGATGCTGTACGGCATAGGCGAGCGACTCGAGAATGGCGTGTGCCTCGATTGGATTCTCGGTATTGGTGGCCGTTCGTGCCGCGTGGGCGACGCCGCCGGTCAGCATCGTGTCGATGAACTGAGCGCGGGTTACCCCTTCGAGAACCTCCTCTTCCCTCTGCTGTTCGGAAAGATCCGACTTCAAATTTTCGAGCCGCACTTTTAGCGCCGACACGTAATAGACGTCGGGCTGATCGTACAGTCGCCGGCCTTCTTTGGTCGGAAAAATACCGTGGGCGAACTTCTCTTTGTATTCGTAGGCTTTGACGCCCAAAAAGACGCAGCCGAGCACGAACGTGACCAGCAGCCACTTCTTCGCCGCGCCGCTTTGATTCTTGCGGGCCGCTTCCAGGCTGAGCACGATCGACAAGCTGCTGCAGATCAGCACGAACGTGTTGAACGCACCGATCGGCTCGCTCAGGTACACGTCGTGGGGCGTCGGCCAGGAACCGGTCGGGGCACCGAATCGCAGCACCACGTACGCGCCGATCAGACCGGCGAAGAACATGATTTCGGTCGATAAAAACAACCACAAACAAAGCTTGCCTAGGGATAACGGCAGCGCTGGATGGTACTCCAGTTGAATGTGACCGTGATGATCTTCACTATGAGAATCGGACATGCGGGGTCAGTCTACTTGAGGTTCTTTGTTCCGTTAGACGCTGCTGGGCAAAATGACCAGCAAGGCCAGTTGGCAGGGCAAATAGATCAACGAGGCAAACAACAACTGCCGGGCCGTTCTGTCGTCGCGCGAAGTGAAAAAACGCCACGAGGCGACCAGCATGAACACGCCGCCCAAGAGCGAAAGCAGCATGTAAAAGACATTGGGCATGGCGACCTGACCGATGCCTGGGACCACGCTGACCAGCAGCAAGGCCATCGCTCCCGAGACGGCTTGGATGCCGGCCTTGGTGCCGCTGCCGTCGACCACGGACCACATCTTCATGCCCCCTTGGGCGTAGTCTTCACGATATAGCCAGGCGATGGCCATGAAGTGCGGGAACTGCCAGAAGAACAAGATCGCAAACAGCGCGACCGCCTTCAGGTCGAGCACCGGGTTCACGGCCAACCAGCCCATCAACATCGGCAAAGCCCCAGCGATCGCACCGACCGTTGTGTTCCACGGCGTGACCTGCTTCATGGGGGTGTAAATGAACACATATAAAATCCAGGTCAGCGCCCCAATCAGTGCCGGCATGACACCGACCGTCGCCAGCAAGTAAGAAATTCCAACCGATCCCAGCAGGGTGCCAAACAGGGCGCTCGCATACCGCGACAAACGGCCACTGGGAATGGGACGCTGGGCGGTGCGGTTCATGCGGCGATCGACGTGAACTTCCAGGCATTGGTTCCACACACAGCTACTGGCGGCCACCAGGGCCGTGCCCACGATCACGTGAATCAGCCGAGCCACGTCTGGCTGGCCGTTACTTGCGCAGTAGGCGGCGATCGCCACGCATACCAACAGCAGCACGGCGATCTTGGGCTTGGTTAGCTCCAGATAATCGCTTAGCTGCTGCTTAACGCGTGCCTTGCGATCGGTCAACGTGGCAGGACCACTACTCATGCCATCACCTCTTTACCGGCGGTTCCCGTGAGCTTGGCGGGGGAGGAATTCGCTTGCGAAGAAGCGATCGGATAACACCGCAGACAATAGGCCACCAGCATCACACTGGAGGCCAGAATTAATGATCCAACCGCAACATGCCCCGTCACGATCACGGACTGCATCGCACTTTCCCACTGCACGACGAAGCTACCAAAGTAGTCCCCGCCTGGCAGGAAGGTTGGCCAGCCGTATTTGACCGTGTAAGCGGCGATGCCGAGCACGATTTGCCCGACAATCAACAATACAGCGAATGTCGACGTGAAACGAATACTGCGTTGACCTTGCGAATCACGCCAGGCCGTGAAGCAAATCGCGATGGCACTCATCACCACCAGAAATGCCGTAATCACATGAAACAAGAGCGCCTCGCGAAACGCACCGTGGGTCATCGACAGGGGCACGTGCCGGATCAACGAACCAAGCACGATCTGCAGGAACGCGACGATCATGAAACTGATCGACAGACGCAAGTAACTGCCGCCGCGTATCGAGTGGATCGGGGACATGGCCTGCAGCCGCTGCGAGGTGAAGCATTCCAGGTAAACCAGGAAGCCGAAAAAGAGGGGACCCACGCAGCCATGCACCCGGGCAATGGTGGTCTTGTCCCACACCACACGCAGGCCCCCCAGCACGCCCTGGGAAAGGACCAGCACCAGGGCAATCACGCCGAGCAGGATCAACGACTTATCTTTTCGCCAGATCGCCAGCACTAAAAAGGCAATGCACAGCAAGCCGACCGTCGAAGCCAACAACCGGTGCCCATGCTCCAGAAAGAGGTCGTATGGCCCGAACACCCATGTCTGCCAGGGATACAAAAACATGTTGTATCCATAGGTCGACGGCCAGTCCGGCACGGCCATGCCGCTCTTGGTCGTGGTCACCAGGCCGCCGATCCAGATCAGCGGAAAGGTCGCGCAGACCAGTAGCATCGCCAAGCGATGTGGCCAAGGGGATTCGGACTTTCCTGGGTTATCCATACTTTAGTGATTCACCATCGTCGCAGGCTCGTCGGTGTCGCCGCGCTGGTTGGGTGGTTGCGTTTGCGGGTAATAGTCTTCGTCCACTTCCGGCGAACCGTACTCGTACGGACCGCGATACACGATCGGCTGGAAGTCGAAGTTGCCGTGGCCAGGCGGGCTCGGAGCTTGCCATTCCAGACCATTGGCATGCCAAGGATTTCGGCCTGCCTTCGGACCGAAGAAGATGCTGTAGAAGAAGTTCACGATGAAGAAGATCTGACAGGCCACCATCAAAATGGCACAGATCGTCATGAACTGATTCATCGGCAACAGGTGCCGAAAGGTCTCGTAATGGTAAGGGTCGGCCAGGCGGCGAGGAAAACCGACCGCACCGAGAATGTGCATCGTGAAGAACGTCCCGTTCATGAACAGGAACGTCAGCAGGAAGTGAATCTTGCCCAACGGTTCGTTCATCATCCGGCCAAACATCTTGGGAAACCAGAAGTAGATCGCCCCGAACACGGCCATCGCCGTTCCACCGAACAGCACGTAATGAAAGTGAGCGACGATGAAGTACGTATCGTGAATGAAGATGTCGACCGGCGTGGCGGCCATGAAGATGCCGGACAAACCGCCAATCACGAACATCAACACGAACGACAACGCGAACAGCATCGGCGTGGTGAACTGGATCTTGCCGCCGTAGATGGTACCGAGCCAGTTGAAGGTCTTCACGGCGCTAGGCAGCGCGATCATCATCGTGGCCACCATGAAGGTCATTCCCAGTCCGGGGTTCATCCCCGAAACGAACATATGGTGTCCCCAGACGATAAAGCCCAGTCCGGCGATCCCGCAGATGGCGTACACCATCGGCTTGTAGCCAAACAGCGGCTTGCGAGCGAAGCAGGCGAGGATATCCGAAACCATGCCCATCGCCGGCAGAATCATGATGTACACCGCCGGGTGCGAATAGAACCAAAACAAGTGCTGCCACAACAGCGGCTGACCGCCACCGGCAGCCATTTCCGAGTTGTTCACGATCAGTCCTTCGGGAACGAAGAATCCAGTACCGAACAACCGGTCGGCCAATTGCATGAAGCCAGCGGCCGTTAGCACCGGCAGAGCGAACGCTTGCAACAGGGCCGTGATGAACATGCCCCAGATCGTCATCGGCAGACGCATCATCGTCATGCCAGGAGCACGCATCTGAATGATGGTGGTCATGTAATTAACCGAACCCATCATCGAACTGATGCCCACGCACGTCAGCGCGATCAGCCACATCGTTTGAGCCAGCCCGCTACCGGGCGCGGCTTCGGTCATCGAGGCAAGGGGCGGGTAACTGGTCCAACCACTCGACGCTCCATTCCCCGCGACGAAAAAGCTTCCTCCAAAGAAGAGGAATGCCGGCCACATCACCCAGTAGCTAAGCATGTTGAGCGTCGGGAAGGCCATGTCGTCGGCACCAATCATCAGCGGAATCAGGTAGTTGCCAAACGCACCGGCCAGGATCGGAATGATCACCAGGAAGGTCATCACCGTGGCATGCATGGTGAAGAGCATCGTGTAGAACTCGGGCGAGATCTGTCCCCCTTCGGCCGAAAAGAGCATCGGCCCGATCACCGGCATATCGCTCCACGGCCAGGCCAATTGCCAGCGAATGCCGATCGCCAAAAGGCCGCCGATCAGAAACCACAGCAAGGTGGAAAACAGGAACTGCAGCCCGATCACTTTATGATCGCGCGAGAAAACGTAAGTGGTAATGAATTCGCCAACGCCGAATTCGTTTGATGTGTGGGCGTGAGTCGCTTGCCCATCCGCGGTGATGCTGCTCATCGTTTCTTACTCTGCCTCAGCCAGCGAATACTCGGACAATTCTTGTTCGTTGTAGGCCTTCTCAAGCCACGCTCGATAATCGCTTGCCGACTCGACCGTGATCTGGCCTTTCATCTTGTAGTGCCCCCAGCCGCACAGTTCGGCACAAACGATGTCGTACTTCCCGTCCTTCACCGGTTTGAACCATATGAACTGCTTCATGCCAGGCACCACGTCCTGCTTCTCTCGGAAGTTGGGCAGGAAGAAGCTATGCAGCACGTCTTCGCTGGTGATCTCGAGAACCACTTCTTCGTCGCGGGGAACGTGCAGGTCATTGGTTGTGTAAAGATCGTCCGGCGTGTCGAACTGCTTGTCGTTGCCGGGGTATTGAATCTTCCATTCAAATTGCCGCCCGGTCACGCGGGCGATCGGCGGCTTCGGCTGGCCGTTCTCGAGCATGGGACGACGCATGCGTGCCCCAGCCCAGGCATCCATCTGGTAGATCGCCAGAAACAGGATCACCACGGCGGGAACTACCGACCAGATGATTTCCAAGAGATGGCTGCCGTGCGAATACCAGACCGGACCGTCGTGCTTCGTGTCGTCGTACTTCCACAGGAACCAGAACATGGCCAGCCCCGTGCCGATGAAGACCAGACCGGTCATCCAGAGAATCACGTAGAACAAGTGGTCGATGCTGCTGTCGGCGACGACTAACTCGGGAAACCAATGGCCTTCAAGCGGATACCATCCCAAGGCCGCCCACAAAAACGTGAGGACCCCCAGGATTGGGACGCTAAGAAAAAGCAGACTCCAGAATCTTCCCACCAGGGACTCTCCTACTTCCAGCCTTGGCTGTTCTACTGATCAGGCAAACGGTTGCTGCCTGGTTCTTATGACGGTGTTTGCGATCGACTAATTTCGGACGCGGACGTTCTCTTGCTCGTGCTCCGGCGGTTGACTCAACGTATCGTACGGCAGGCCTTTGCGGACGTAGTCGACGACGTGCCAGATCTCTTCCTCGGAAAGCTGCTGAGCCGCCGGCATCTTGGCCCCTTCAATCCCGTTACGAATCCGCCAGTACACATCCACCGGTCGGCGGCCGCCGCGGAAATTACCTAGCCGCAAGTTACGCGGATCGAGCTTTCTAGGGGGTAAAGCACCCAGCGCCAAAAACTCTTCCAGGTGCTCTGGAGCTTTCGGGTCGTAATACTCTTCGGTCCAGTCGTCGTAGAACATCTCGGCCGTCTGACCATCACCGATGCCCGATTGACCGTGGCAGGTCGCACAGCCACCTTTATTGAAGAACAGGTCTCGACCAGCGGCGATCGACTCGGCAAGTTCCGCTTCCGGCTTCTCGGGGACTTCGGTCACGTTCTCTTCGGCGAATGCCCAACCCTCGACGATCGGGGCGAGAAATTCTTCCAGCACGACTTCCGGGTCGGTCAACTCTTCAATCGCGGCGTCGAGATCTTCCTTCTCTTCTTGAAGATCTTCCGGCGAGAGACTGGCCACATATTCCTCTTCTTCCTGGCTTCGCTTCTCGGCCGGCTTCACGACCGAGGTATCGAGATCGGAAAATTCCAACAGCAAATTGCGTTCGAGTTCGCCTCGCAGCGAAAGGTATTTTACGTACTGCACCAACGCTTCGACTTCGTCTTCCGGCAGCAGGGCGAAGCTGGGCATCGCGGTGCCAGGGACGCCGTTAACCAGGACGCGTTTCAGGTCGTCATGCGTGGGAGGCGAACCGGTCCTGGTCGACTTCCACTTAAACTTGCCGGTCAGGAAGTTGCGCGGGTAGGGGTTTAAAAAAGCAGCCGTGGGACCGGCTCCGTTGCCGGTGATGCCGTGGCAATGGACGCAGTGTTGGCGATAGAGACCACGCGGGCTGCCGTCTTCGTCGCTGCCATAGGGGCCAGCGGCCATCTTCAGGTGTTCGATGTCCATCACCTCTTCGATGTCGGCAACTTCCGGGACGATGGGATTGTCGGGCGTGCCGAACGTTTCGTCGAGGATCTTGGCGATCGGATCGATCTGATACGTCTGATCCAAGTTCGCACCCAGCGAAACTTCGGACTTGTGCATCGCGATCCGGTTTAACTCGAATTGGGCGGGCTCCGAAGAGCATCCGACGATTAACCCCACCAGAGCGGCCAAGACCAGGCCTCCCGCCCAGTGTCGCCCGCCAAACTCAGGGGCCTGGCTGATTCGCATTGTGTGTTCCACTTTGCCGGCACCCTCATAGGTGACGGTCTGCTGCCTACGGAAACGATTGAGGAAAACGGTTACTTCCCGCCTTCTCCCATCAGGAGAACCAATACTCCGTCTTCCACCAGGAGAACCGATGACTCGGTCTCAAAATAAACAAGCGCGGGTCAGTGATGACGCCACGCTCAAGGTTGATTTGATTCGGCGTTACTTCAAAAGGCCAGCGTCGATCACGATATCCCCCAGGTCGTTCTGGCCTGGTTTCACTTCGATTTCGACCACGCCTTTGCGGTCCTTCAAAACCTTGCCACCCAGGGTGACTTCCTTAATATTGCCCGGTATCTCGTGCCAGATTTGGAACTTGTGCGTTCCCACCGGCAGATTCTCGATTGTGAACTTTCCATTCTTGTCGGAGACCGCCATGTAGGGTGATTCCCTGATGACGATCTTCGCGTTCATCCAGGGGTGAATCGCACAGCTGGCGTTCATCGGATAGCGCTCTTCGGCTTGGAATATATGAGGCTGCATGCCGTTTACCGGAACCAGGAAATTGATCCCCGCATTCGCGAATCCTTCCACTTTGAAATTATGTGGAATGGGATCGGCATTCACGAACTGGACCGTTTGTCCTGGTTGGATCGTGGCGACATGAGGTTCATAGAGACATACCTTGTTCGATATCTGCACCGGCATGTTTCTCAGGGGAGCGTACATTGGGTGTGGCTCGGGAGCATCCTCGCCACGATCCAAGTACAACCACACGGCGACGTCCTGCAATTCATTCTTCGGACCGACGCGAAGCTGCGGGTTAGCCAGCGGGCCGGGACAGACGCCTGCCACTGCGGCGGGCATGTTCATCGCCGGTGGTTTAGCCGCAACTCCTTTGACCACGAAACGGCCAGTGATCGTTCCCCACTGCTGCGCAAACAAGTCCTGGGCAAAGATGCCCAAGACAATCAGCGTCAACATGAGGATATTCGTCAGTCTCATCGGATCAGCTCCGAGAAGGTCCAGGTTACTTCAGGTCGCCGGCATCGATGGCGATGTCACCCAGGTCGTTGTCGCCTGGTTTGACGGTGATCTCCAGCAGCCCTTTACGATCTTTGACCTTCTTACCACCCACGGTCATTTCCTTGATCGTACCAGGCACTTCGTGCCAGATTTGCAGCTTGTGCTCGCCGACAGGCAGGTTCTTGATCTCGAACGAACCATCTTCACCGGTGACGGCCATGTAAGGCAGTTCACGAACGACGAGCTTGGCCGACATCCAAGGGTGGATCGAGCAGCTGGCGTTCATGGGGTAACGTTCTTCGCTGTCGAACTTGTGTTCGTAAACGCCACCCACGGGAACCAGGTTGTTCATACCGGCGTTAGCGAAACCTTCGACCTTGAAGTTATGCGGGATTGGGTCCGAGTTCTTGAATTCGACTGGCTGGCCAACCATGATCGTCGCCACGTGCGGGGCATACAGACAGGCCTTGTTGTCGACCACGACCGGCGTCTTGGCGGCGGCAGCGTAATCGGGGTGAACGGCTGGGGCCTTGTCGCCACGATCGAGATACAGCCAGATCGCCACGTTCTGCAGGCCATTCTTTTCGCCGACGAGGATCGACGGATCCGGCAGACTAGGACCGCAGAATTCGGCATCTTTGGTGACGTTCATCGCTGGCAGAGCGGCAACGTCGCCATCAACCACAAAACGCCCTTTGACGGTACCCCATTCCTGAGCGACGGCACTTTGGGCACAAATGCCGATCACTGCTAACAGCATCAATCCAAGTTGTGTCTTCTTCATAAGTTACTCCTTAGTCGGACTCTTCTCTGAGGTGGGAGGTTTAATTAGTGGCCACGAGAAGCGAGACGAGCCCAACGCCCGGGGGGACATTTCGTTCCATCTCACATTATATGGATTCATAGTTCTCGTGCCGGAGTTTTCTGTCGCACCCGGATGAGGGGAGCGCATTCCGTTTACTTTACGGACTTTACAGCCTTTGTTCCACCCCCTTGGAGATGGTTTCAGGAAGCTGTAAAAGTTCTCAAAAACAGGGAGATCTGCTAACAGCAGAAGGAGGTAGGTCTCGAAAAAAAGCGGTCAGGCAGGATGCTTTTGCATATTGCCTGTTTTACCAGACATCCATCCGGAAACAAGCAAGACGATCTAACACTAACCGTCACTTTTTAGCGAAACCTGCCCCCATTTTTGACAATCTCGTCCGATTTCGACCAAGATGACCGATTTGAACAAGGTGGTGAGCGACAAGGCGTAAATTTGCTACACTGCCAGATTCCTTACCCCGGTTGTTTCAGCGCCTTCACAGCGGCAACGATGCTATGAACGTATTGGTCCTCGGATCTGGCGGACGCGAACACGCGTTGGCCTGGAAGTTGTCACAAAGCTCACGCGTGCGAAACGTGTTTGTTGCCCCTGGCAACGCTGGCACGCAGATCGATGCCGAGAACGTCCCCATCGCGGAAACCGATTTCGCCGAACTCGCTTCGTTTGCCAAACGCAACGAGGTGGGCCTGACCATCGTCGGTCCCGAGGCGCCCTTGGTTGCCGGCGTGGTCGACTACTTCCGCGATCAAGGCCTGAAGATCTTCGGCCCCAACAAAGCCGCGGCCCAACTCGAAGGTAGCAAGTCTTTCTGCAAGCAAACGCTTCGCAGCGCCGACGTCCCAACCGCGGACTACCGCGTCTTTCGCGAAGCCGACGCGGCCGCGCGCTACATCAAAGACCGCTTCCCGCACGAAGGGGAAGACGTCAACGTGGTAGTCAAAGCGGACGGCCTGGCCGCCGGCAAAGGGGTCACCGTTTGCGATACGGCCGAAGAAGCGCTCGAAGCAATCGATCAAATCGGTCGCCAGCGCGTGTTTGGCGATGCCGGTGCCCAGATCATCATCGAAGAGCGTCTCGATGGCGAAGAAGCCAGCGTCCTGGCGATCACCGACGGCAAGACGATCCTCACCTTGCCCCCGGCGCAAGACCACAAGCCGGCCTACGACGACGACCAAGGCCCCAACACCGGCGGCATGGGTGCCTACTCCCCTACCCCGCTGGTCACGCCGCAGGTGATGCAGATGGTCGAGGAAAAGGTTCTGGTGCCGACCGTCCACGGAATGAAGCGGGCCCGGAATCCTTTCCAAGGCGTGCTGTACGCCGGTCTGATGATGACCAACCAAGGCCCCAAGGTTCTGGAATACAACGTCCGCTTCGGCGATCCCGAATGCCAGCCGATTCTGATGCGGCTGAAGTCCGACCTGGTCGACATTCTGGAAGCGTGTGCCGTGGGAGATCTCGAATCGATCGATCCGCCCGAGTGGGACACGCGTCCTGCCGTGTGCGTCGTGATGGCTTCGGAAGGATATCCCGGCAGCTACGAAAAGGGAAAACCGATTCGCGGCCTGGAAGAAGCCACCAAGCTGGAAGACGTAAAGGTCTTTCATGCCGGTACCACGACCAGCGGCGATCAAGTCGTCACCAACGGCGGCCGCGTCCTGGGCGTCACCGCGATCGGCGACACCATTTCAGCCGCCAAGCTGAAAGCGTACACCGCGGTGAAATGCATCCGCTGGGATGGTGCCTGGTGCCGCAAGGATATTTCCGACAAGGCCCTGCGTCACTCGTAAGCAACGAGTGTCGCTTGCATGATGTGCTAAGCATCGCCGAAGAACTCCTCGGCGATCTTCTTCAGATAGTCGTCCGTAAAGACGTTGGGCGCTGGCTCGTCCGATCGCTTCGTTTTCTTCGGACCTGGCTTTCCCTGCGGCGTCTTTGGCTCAGGCGTTGGGCCAGATGCTGGAGCAATCGGCGGAGTCTCTTCCTGCGGCGCCAATGCGTCGACGTCGATCTTGCCGAAGAACTCGACCCATTGGCTCACCTCCGATTCGGGTATGGCCGGCGCACTTAGCCGTTTGGGAAGGGGCGGCTGCTGGGCTTCGATTTCACGGCGACGAGCACGCGTTTGCCGCATCAAGCGGTACCAGCTATCGCTATCGATCGCCTTGGCCTTGCGGCGACGGGCCGCACGCTGCACGCGGTGATCGCTGGAGACGACCGTCAGGCGTTTTGGCGCGTGATGTTCTTGAATCAGCTCTTCGATCATCTCGTCGGCGTCGGCATAGCCGGAGGCAAACCGTACGGTGATCTGCTGATAGTTGTAGACGCGTGGCAACCCAGGCGGAGCTTTGGCCGAGTCGAAGACGACGACCGTCTGCGTTAGTTCCTTCGGATCGATCACCGCCAGCAAGGCATCCAACAGTGCTCGGCGTTCCCCTTCAAAGGAACCTTCCCCATCGACGGAACCGACCAGCCCAGCCGCATAAAGCAGGTTGTATCCATCAATGATCAGCGGCATGGCAGCGCCATCTTCTCGGCTGCGAAAGGAACGAAGGGGCAAGCCTGAAACAGGCTTCTATGTGCCATCGTAGCGAAACTTGGTCACGCCGCCTACGATCGTTTCCACGGCACGCCCGGTCAACTCGACACCACCAAACGGCGAGTTGAAGCTCTTCGAGCGGAAGTTCGACGTATCGACGGTCCACTTCGCATCGGGATCGATCAAAGTCACATCGGCATCGGCGCCCGGCTGAAGCGTTCCCTTCTCGACCCCCAATACCTTTGCCACGTTCGTGGACATGGCTCGAATGACCGTCGGCCAGTCGACGTGTCCGGCATGCACCAGGTGCGTGCTGACCAGTCCTAATGCGGTCTCCAATCCGACCATGCCGAACGGTGCTTCGGTGATCGCACACATCTTCTTCTCGGAAGACCGCGGAGCGTGCCCGCTGGCGATGACGTCAATCGTGCCGTCTTTCAGCCCGGCAATGCACGCGTCGATATGTTCCTGCGAACGCAGGGGCGGATTGAGCTTCAAATTGGTGTGAAAGCCCCGCATGGCCGCGTCGGTCAATGCGAACTGGTAAGCACAGATACTCGCGGTGACGCTCACGTTGCGGTCCTTGGCCCGGCGGAGGATATCGACCGTGCCGCTGCACGAAATGGCCAGCAAATGCAGCTTACCGCCAGTGGCTTCACAAATGCGAATGTCGCGGGCCGCCATCACGTCTTCGGCCTCGGCCGGCATCGGTGCGAGCCCCAGCACGGTGCTCACCGAACCGTCGTGCATCACGCCGTCGCGCGAAAGTTCGACCATCTCCGGCCGATTGAGCACCGGACGATCGAACATGAGCGTGTATTCCAGGGCCCGGCGAAGCAGTTCCGGGTTGGAAACGGGCCGCTGACCATCGCTAAACGCGATCGCTCCGGCATTGTGCAGAATGCCGATCTCGGCCATCTCTTCCCCTTGGCGTCCGCTGCTGACGCAGGCCACGGGAAACACGTTGCAATGATCGGCTTCGGACGCCTGGCGACCGAGGTAAGTCACCGCGGCCGCGCTGTCGACCGGAGGATTGGTTTCAGAGATCGCGGCGATGGAAGTGAACCCGCCTGCGAGTGCCGCGTAGGCAGCCGATTCGATCGTTTCGTCTTCCTCGAAACCAGGCTCGCGAATCTGCACGTGCAGATCGATCAGCCCGGGGACAACCAGCTTGCCGGTGGCGTCGATCACCTTCATATCGGCCTGGGGCTCGACGTCGATCGCGGCGATGCGTCCCTCTTTGATCAACAGGTTGGTGACGCGGTCGATGTTCTGGCTGGGGTCGATGACCCGCCCATTTTGTATCAGCGTTTTCAGCATGGTCTCACGTCCAGTCCCTTCCCCCTTCACCGGCGAAGGATGGGGTGCGGTTATGGTTGTCTCTTCGATTCAAGCCCAATCAACTGGCGCGGCCGGCACTCAGCAGCCACATGGCCGCCATGCGAACCGCCAAACCGTTATTCACCTGGTGCAGAATCACCGAATGTTCGCCGTCGGCTACCTCCGGGGTAATCTCGACGCCGCGGTTGATCGGCCCCGGGGCCATGATCAAGATATCAGGCTTGGCCCGCTGCATGCGTTTTTGATCCATCGCATACAGCAGCGCGTATTCGCGAACCGACGGGAAGGGGCGGGTGTATTGCCGCTCGAACTGAATGCGAAGCAGGTTCAACACGTCGCAGCGCGGCAGGATGGCATCGAGATCGTGCGAGACCTCGACGCCGTATTCTTCCCAGCGACGCGAAACGAGCGTCGATGGACCGCACACGATGACCTGCGCCCCGAGCTTTTGCAGTCCCCAGATGTTCGACCGAGCGGTCCGGCTATGGGCGATGTCACCGACCATCGCGACCGTCTTGCCGCTTAAGTCACCGCGATGCTGACGAATGGTCAGGATGTCGAGCAAGCCTTGCGTGGGGTGCTCATGAGGACCATCGCCGGCGTTAATCACCGAAACGTCCAGGTTCTCGGCCAGCATCTGAGGCGTGCCAGGGGCCTTATGTCGACAGACGAGCGTATCGATGCACATCGATTGGATCGTCTTGGCGGTGTCCAGCAGGGTTTCCCCTTTCGAGAGACTGCTGCTGGATGCCGAGAACTCGATGACGTCGGCTCCCAAGCGTCGCGCGGCGAGCGAGAAACTGGTGCGGGTACGCGTCGAGTCTTCAAAGAATAGATTGACGCTCGTGCGGCCCGTTAGCAGCGGCAACTTGTGGCGGCAATCTTGGGTGGATTCTTTGAACGCTTGAGCAACGTCGAGAAGAAGCGTGATTTCGTCCGACGTTAAACTTTCCAAATCGAGCAAATGCCGCTTTGTCCAGCGGCCCACGAAGGGCTCGAGAAAACCAGGCGTCTCCATGGAATCCCAGAATATGTAAGCGAAATGGGCCGGTTTGCGTTGGGGCAAATTCTACGGATTCCCACCCCCGCTCACAACCTGGGGCGCGCGAAAAAGGACGGCAGGAGCGAAAATCACGCCTGCCGTCCTTGTTTTCTCGTCCGATCCTAGTTGGGTAGCCCAGAGAGCCAGCTCTGGGGCGGCATCGCCGACAGGCGGCTCATGTATGGACGTTACACAAAATTGGAGTGTCCCACCTCGATTATAGCCGCATTCATGAGCCGCTTGTGGCCTCTGGCCACTCAGAGAGTAAGTCTCTGAGCCACCCTGGAAATCGTTCTCCGACAGTTCTTAGTTATCCCCAGCCGCCGGAGGTGGCAACGCGTCGGCTGGCTGCAAAGCATCCTTGGGCACGGGAATATTAGGAATCAGGTTGTCATCCAGTGGGATGTCATTGTTGCCGTTGGGATCGGCCGGAGTCGGCTCGATGATTTCCCCGGCTGGCACAGCGGTCGGGTCAGGAGCGACCGCGAACGGATCGATCCAACCACCCCCCAGGGCCTTATACAAGGAAACCACGGCCAGGTAGATATCCCCTTCCGCGGCGGCGGCCTGGTCGTCCAGTTCGGCTTGGAAGCGCTGAGCGTCCAACAGCGTCTGGAACGGGATGATCCCCCCCTTGTACTGCTCTTCGGAGATCTCGGCTGCCGCACGAGCCGCCAACGCTGCTTCGCGGAGGCTTCTCGCCCGCTCGATGCTGTAGCGATACTGCGACAACGCATCTTCCACTTCCTGTGCGGCCGTGATCACTTCGTTCTGGTAGTAGTAGACCAGACCTCGCCAACGAGCACGTTGCGCTTCGATATCGCTTCGCACGCGGCCGAAGTCCAACAGTCGCCATCGCATGGCCGGCCCCGACGCATAGGCGATGCTTTCGGTCGTAAACCAACGATTGAACTTGGTCGAGTCAACGGTGAACGTCCCGGTGATCGTGAAGCGTGGATACAATTCCGAGACGGCCACGCCAATACGAGCGGCCTGAGCAGCCAATTGACGTTCGGCCGAGCGAATGTCAGGACGCTGACGAATCAACTCAATCGGCAGACCCACGGCAATGTCTTGCGGCAACATGGGGAATTGCTGCTGCGGCGTGATCTGCTTCGACAGGTCCGATGGCGGTTCCCCCATCAACACGGACAGTCGATGGTAAGCCAACTCCATTTCCTGACGCAGCAGCGGAAGGCCCGCTTCAGTGCTGTACAAGTTGGACTTGGCCTGTTCGACGTCGAGTTGGCTCACCGTACCGGCGGCAAAACGATCTTCGGTAATCTTCAGCGACTGACGCTGCAATTCGATATTGCGTTCGACGAATTCGATCCGACGCTGAAGCGTGCGGACCTGAATGTAGTTGGCACCCACTTCGCCTTGTAAGCTGACGAGCAAATCGTTGTGGTCTTCGATCGCCACGTCAACGTCGGCGTCGGCCGCTTGGAGTCGACGACGAACGCCGCCGAAAATGTCGATTTCCCAAGTCGCATCAAAACCTGCCGACCAGAAGTTGAACGGCGGCGGATTGAAGTTGGCAAGACCGAAGCTATTACCGCTACCGGACGTTTTACGACGCGTGTAGCTGGCGATGCCGTCGATATCGGGGAACAGCCCGCCGCGAGCGATCCCACGCAAAGCCCGGGCTTCGGCAATTCGTTCGGCGGCTTGCCCCAGGGTAAGGTTCTGCTGGGCCGTCCGAACGATCATGCTGGTCAGCACCGGATCGTTAAATTTCGTCCACCAGGCAATCGAGTCGTTTGGCGACTGACTCACCCCAGGCGGAAGGGGTGGAATCCATTCGCATTGGAATGGCGCGCCAGGATCGATATGGTCGGGCCCGACCAGGCAACCACTGAGCCCGATGGCCACCGTTGCCACGGCGCTGATCACGAGCTTGCCAATGACCACCGCCGTTTTGCTCGTCGATTTTGGTTTTCGCACAATCATTCGCAAGCTAACCTTTTCGTTTCGAGATAGTCCATCTCCCAAGGAGATATCCGCCAGAAACGTTATCGGTGGAATAATTGCGCCAGGTTGCACAGGAACTTTGACGGTCGTACGGGTCACTCAACCGTTAATCTCGACGATAGTAATGACAGCACGCTTTGGTACATTTGCCCTCACTTACACCTCTTTTGGCGGATCAGCAAATGCCAGCGGCATCCTTTGCTAGCGGTCGATGATCTTACGCAAACTAACTAACCCGAAATTCTTGCGAATTCGATTCAACCGGAATGCGCTGGGCGACCGATGTCCAAGAGTGAGTTTGTGCGCAAGGATACGCGCAGGCCGCTCCCCCCAGACCACTCACTTCGCAAGGGATTGTGAGGATGAACCAACGACTTCCTCTCTACACACTTCCAGTGCTGGCCATCCTCCTTTTGGGCAGCGGCTGCAGTACGGTTCCCCAGTCCGATGCCGTGAGCACGCAAGACCAGGCCATGATTCCCCCGAATCAGCCCATGATCATGGTCGAGATGCAGTCGCCTGAAATCGGCACGCAGACCCAGAAGATTCCGCTCGCATCCGCCCCGACGCTTCAGGCCGCGGTCATGCAGTCGAAAGCCAACAAGAAGTTCGAGCGCTTTCACATCGCCGTGTCGCGACTGCCAGAACGCCCAGGTGCCGCGCCGCAGAAGCTGATCTCGAAATACGACCACCACAACGAACAGATTCCGTTTGAGTACGACTATCAACTGCGTCCCGGCGACCGCGTCGTGATCGTCAAAGATCCGACCGACACCATGGACGACCTGCTGGGCACCATCCTCGGCCCCATGCGGATGGCCGCCGGCCGCGAGCCAATCGACAAGTCGCCATTCTAAGAGACTGTCATCACCGACGAACAAATAGGAAGAGCGTGCCGCACCGGCACGCTCTTTTTTTGTTTAGTAAGAGACCCGCCAGCGTGTGCGGAAGAGCCAAACCATCACGCCGAACATCACCGCGTTCATGCCGATCGTCAGCCCCATGAAAATCGAGAAGCGGTACCAGTCGCCGGGGTTGTCGGTCGCTCCGTCCAGATCGACCTTCAGCGGAACGTCCCACAGTGCCGAGAAAGGACTGATGAGCGTCAACTGGCGCGAAACTTCAGCCACCATCGTGATCGGCGGCGGTTCTGGCTCGGTATTGGAAGCGGACGTGTAATCGACCACCGCCGTCTCGACCGCCGGAGTGAATGCGAGCTGCGCGAAGTAATCGAACGCGAGCGTCCCGCAAAACAGGGCGATGATCACCAGGTACGTACACATCAAGCTGTGCGAGGTCTTGCGAAACAGCACCGAGCAGAACAAGGCCAGCATCGAGGTCGTGATGCACGTAATCAAAATCACCGATAAGTACGCCAGCACCGACGTCCAATTGGTCCAGTAATACGGCACCATCACGCACGCCAAAAGCAGCGGCCAGAGCAAGAAGCCTGTCAGCACGCTCGACACGCGGAAGCCAGCGATCAACTTGCCGGACAGGATCATCCAGGGAGAAATCTCGGTGGTCAGCAGCAGATCAAGCGTTTCGCGTTCGCGCTCCGACGTGATGCTTCCGGCCGAAAATACCGGCCCCACCAGGATGTTGAACAGAATCACATACGCCATATAAAGCGGGGCGTACTGCGGCTTGAAGTACAAGCAGACCGCCATCAGCGGGATCGCCAGGAACATGCTGATCTGAATCACCAGACGCAGCATCAAGGTTCCCTGGGCGAATATTTCGCTATGGATCTCTTTGTCGTAGACCGGGTTTTTATGGTCGTCCAGAAGCTGCGTTCGTTTGGGGGGCGCAAACAAGCGATCAGGGAATTGATCGCGCTGAATCACCAGGCCGACCGCCTCGCGGGCCTCTTTCTCGAGGTCAACCACATCCTTCCCCTCGCTACCGACGTCGTGCGGATACAACAGCGTGCGAGCCGTATACAGCGAAAGCAAAAGAATCGTTGCCGCCGCCGCGGCCGGTACGGTCATCAACAACACGATCAGACGCAGGCCACCATTCTGCCCCAGCATCTGCCAGACGAACGCTCCGGCCAGCGCGATCGGCAGAATCAGCAAGTAAGAAACGACCAGCGACGATGCGGTCCGCGCGAAGAAGCTGCTGCACGCCACGCTGATCATCCCGAACGTCGCCACCGCGACCATCAAAATCGCGTACGCCGCGAGAAGTTCATAAAGCGAAACGCCCCCCAGCGGCAAACACAGCATCACGATCGGCAGCGACGTGAAGATCAACAGGGCCAAGTGAGCCAGCGAAGCCAACAGCTTGCCCAGCACGATCGCCCCAGGCTTAAGCGGGCTGGCCAACAGCATCTCGTAGGTCTTGCGTTCTTTCTCGCCGGTCAACGTCCCCGAAGCAAAGCTAGGAGCCATCAACGAAGCGAGCACGAATTGACCTAGAAAGAACAAGTCGAACAATCGCCGAGCCGCTTCCTGATCGGCCGAAAGATCCAAGCGTTCGACCTGGGGCCACGCGAAATAAACGATCGCCGCCAGAAGCATCTGGTAAGCCAACAGCAGCAAAAAGGCCCTCGCGGTCCGCAAGTTGACCAGTAGTTCGCGCTGTAAAACGGGATTCTCAAGCAGATACATTCGTGGCAAATCCTTACCAGGCAAGGCGATGAGCGTCTCGCCACGGGACGAGGCTTGCCTATTCTAAACGTCCGCTTCCAGCCAAAGCTACCCTTGGGACAAGATTCCTCCGGCCTGACGGCCCGCAGCCGAAATCATCTCACACATCTTTCGCAATCAGCGCCGGCCGCCGAATCTCTCGGGGCGGTCGTCATGCATGATCAAGCCGCCCTACATTGTAAGATTTTTTGCACTCTCATTCATGAAATTATCTGGAAAGAGGATGCGTTTTCACCATGCTCTCATTCGCTTCGCCCACACACTGAGCAAATCGGGCCAAATCCGCTTAAGGAGACAGCATATCCCCTTAGCCCGGGGAGGTAACTACGAAATTGGCAGAAAGATAACGCTTTATATCCAAGGAAACGGCGATTGCCTTTCGGTAGAGGATATGACCTTGTAGGGATCTTTAAGGGACACAAACTTCATTTGTGCTATTAAGCGCAAGACGTTTCGGCTAACCGTCGGGGGTGTGGTCAGAGATTGAACAGCGTTTGGAACGCCGTTTGATTACCTGTACCTCCAGGAATTTGTTTGAGTTTTTTTCCTGCCTGACAGACCCTTCTGGAGTTGTATCAAGTGACCACGAAATATTCCACACGAGGTGGATTCTCCCTGGTCGAATTGCTGGTCGTCCTGGCCGTGATTGGCGTCCTGGCGGCCTTACTCTTGCCGGCAGTCCAACAGGCCCGCGAGACCTCACGCCGCATGGCCTGCACGAACAACATGAAACAGCTGAGTCTCGCCCTACACGTCTATCACGATACGTTCAACGTCTTTCCCTATCGCGAAGGGGGGAGCGGTCAGCATCAGTTCAACGGGGGAACGCTTGCTCCGTATCAACGGCAGAGCGGATTTGTCGGACTGCTTCCCTACATCGAACAGTCAGCCGCCGCGAACGAAGTCCGCATGCACGGCAGCAGCAAGACCCCCTGGGATGACTTCCATCCTTGGACGGTCTCGTTCAGCTCGCTGCTGTGCCCCTCCAGTCCGCAGCACTTCTCCAACGACGTGATCGCCGACGCCAACTACACCTTCTGTGCCGGTGACTCGTTCGATACCGAAACGCTCGAGCCGCGCGGCATCTTCGGTTTGGTGAAGCATACGGCCATGGCCGACATCACCGACGGAACGAGCAACACGCTCGCGCTTTCCGAGCACGGTTTCCCAACCAGCCCTCGGGATCGGTTCAACGTCAATTATGGCAGCGACCCTGCGACTCCGGCGGAGTGTGCGTTGACCTTCGATTCGATCAGCGGTTACAGCAACCCGATCAGTGCCCCCGGCAGCCGCTGGACCGACGGGGGTTCGGCCTTCTCGGCAATGAATACCTGCCTGCCCCCGAACAGCCCGCAGTGTGCTTACTCGAATCACGACGCCCAGGATGGATTCTACACCGCATCCAGTTATCACCCCGGCGGCGTGATGGCCACGTTCGCCGATGGCTCGGTTCGATTCGTCACCGAAACGATCGACGCCGGTAACCAGGGAGCGACCTCGGTCGACAGTGGTCCGAGTCCTTATGGGGTGTGGGGAGCGATGGGAAGCAAAAGTGGCGGGGAATACACCCCAGGCAGCGAGTAGCCATGTTCCGCATTCAATCCGCCCTGCTCTTGATCCTGACCGCGGCGACACTCGGATGCGGTTCCGGTAAGCCGAACTTGATCCCGGGACGCAGCCCGACGATCCCCGTCCAAGGAAAGATCACCCTGGAGGGAGCACCGATCGAGGGCGCAACCGTGATGTTCTTTTGCGAGAAGTTGAAGATCACCTCGTACGGCAAGACCGACGCGACCGGCCAATATCAGCTGACGACCTACGAACCCGGCGACGGTGCCCCAGCCGGGCACTACCAGGTTTCGGTCAAGAAGGTCGAGCAAACCATCATCCAGCCGAGCGATCACCCCGCCATTCCCCCGAAGTCGAAAACCTCGCAGCTACTGCCGCCGCAATACTCCGACTTCAAGTCTTCCGACTTGAAAGCCGTGGTCGCCGAAGGAGGCACCAACGCGTTTCAATTCAATCTGAGTCCGTAACGCCGAAGCCGGTTCGCCTCCTTCCCCCTCACACTGGTGCGACGTTTTCATCGTGCGTTGCCAGGGCGTCTGGCGTAGAATCTTTCTGTCGACCCCCAACAATCATGCAGTGGCTGGAGAGAATTCAATGGGCCCCCTCCAAGGTCTATGGCGAGATACGTGGTGGCTCTGGTGCGTCTTCGCGGTACTGGTCTTGGCCGTATCGTACGCCGTCACTCCCTTCTTTGTGATCCTGATCCCAATCTTCGCCGTCGTCTTCGTCTACTTCAGCTACATGCGCTACGACGACCAGGGACGTAACAAAGGGGACTTGATGTAGCCCCTCCCTAAATTTGTGCCAATAATGGATTTCTGACTACGAATAACGAGACGAACGTGGTTTCATCTTGTTTCTCAGAAAGGTAAGTCCAAGCGATGAACGGCGGCGAAGGCGTCTTTATCCTGATCGGTTTTGCCATTGCAGCGAGCGTGATGTTCCGACTGTTGGCTGGGTCGATGGACAAGGATCGGGTTCGCCAATACATCACCAGCATCGGTGGTGAACTTCTCGAATCGCACTGGGATCCGTTCGGACCTGGATGGTTTGGCGAAAAGAACGACCGTATCTATAGCGTCCGTTATCGCGACCGCGAAGGGTGCATTCATAGTGCCCATGTGAAGACTTCGATGATGAGCGGCGTCTATCTGACCAACGACACGATCGTTAGTCGCCCCGAGCCGAAAGCCGCACCTGGCCGGCCGAAACATCTCGACCGGCCGGAAAAGCAGGAATCGGTCGAACAGGAAAAGGCCCGACTGCGCAAGCGGTTGGCGGAACTGGACGAGATGGACCGATAGTCCGCTTCGTGGCTAAAGAGGGGATGGCATGCTAGACTTAAGGGCTGCATCGCACCTCCCCCCAAGCGGTCGCGCGCCGCTTGCTTCGCCTCCCTCCCCTGCCCTGAGTGTTCATGACCACTGCCCGTTGGCTATCGCTCACAATACTACTGTCGGTGTCCTCCTGGTCATCGGCTGCCGAGTATTTTGTCGCTCCCGATGGTCTCGACAGCAGTCCCGGTACGAAAGAAGCCCCGTTCGCTTCAATCCAACATGCGGAAACCATCGCCGAACCTGGCGACACGGTTTACCTGCGCGGCGGCACTTATCGCATGCAGGAAGCGGACATCGCCCGCAAGTGGCGGATCTGGGCCTACGTGATTCACCTGCGCAAGAGCGGCCAGGAAGGCCAGCCGATTCGTTATTTCGCTTACGAGAACGAACGACCGGTATTCGACTTCTCCGACGTGAAGCCGGAAGGGCACCGCGTGCATGCGTTTCAGGTCGAAGGATCGTGGCTGCATTTGCGGGGGATTGAAGTCGTCGGCGTCCAGGTCACCCTAAGCGGACACACCCAATCGATCTGCTTCGCCAGTGAAGGGAAGCACAACGTCTTCGAGCAGCTCAGCATGCACGACGGGCACGCGATCGGCATCTATGCGGTTCGCGGCAGCGACTGCTTGTATCTCAACTGCGACGCCTACAACAATCACGATCCCGTCTCGCAGGATGGTCGCGGCGGCAACGTCGATGGCTTCGGCTGCCATCCCGAGCGCGGGGCAAAAAACAATGTCTTTCGCGGCTGCCGAGCCTGGTTCAACTCCGACGATGGTTTCGATTGCATCAGCGCGAGCGAGGCCGTCCGCTTCGAGAACTGCTGGGCCTTCTGGAATGGGTACTCACCTGAATTTGAAGCCCGTGCTGATGGTAACGGCTTCAAGGCCGGTGGCTATGGCATCTCGCCCAACCCGAAAGCACCCCCCGAAATTCCACGCCACGTGATTCAAAACTGCGTGGCAGTCGGCAACAAGAACAGCGGCTTCTACGCCAACCATCACCCTGGCGGCTGCGATTGGCTGAATAACACGGCCTATCGCAACGGTGCCAACTTCAACATGCTGAACCGATCGACCGACTTCCAGAGGGACGTCCCCGGCTTCGGTCACGTCCTGAAGAACAACCTGGCCTACGGCGGCCGACGTGCGATCGTGAACGTCAACCTGTCCGAGTGCACGCTCGAAGCGAACACCTTCGACAACGAAATCGAAGTCACCAACGAAGATTTCGTCGAACTGCAAGACAACCAGCAGTTGACCGGGGCTCGTCAGCCCGATGGCAGCCTGCCGGAGATGACGCTGCTGAAGCCATCGCCGCAAAGCAAGCTTATCGACGCCGGTGTTGACGTTGGTTTGCCTTATTCGGGGAAAGCCCCCGACATCGGAGCGTTTGAAGTTCCCCAATAAACCCTTCCCCCATCCCTCTCTCTTCTCAAAGACCTTTCCCCATGAAACGCCGAACTTTCCTCGCTGCATCGTCTGCTGCCCTGCTGACGCCGGCGGTGGCTCACGCGATTATTCCACCTAGTCCCACGGCCGTCATCGGGCACACCGGCCGCGGTAACTATGGGCATGGGCTCGATACGATGTGGCTCAAGATAAGCGAGACGCAAGTAGTCGCCGTGGCCGACGCCGACCCGCGTGGCTTGTCGCTGGCCACCAAGCGGCTAGAAGGGGCACAAGGGTTTGCCGACTACCAGGTCATGCTCCAGACGATGAAGCCGGAGTACGTTTCCGTTTGCCCGCGCCATCCCGATCAGCACTTCGACATGGTATTGGCCGCGATCGAGGCTGGGGCGAAGGGGATCTACTGCGAGAAGCCCTTCGTCCGCAATCCGGCCGAAGCCGATGCCCTGATCGCCGCGGCGGAAAAACGGGGTACGAAGGTCGCCGTCGCGCACCGCAATCGGTATCACCCAGCCCTGGAACATATCGACGCACTCATCGATTCAGGCGAGTTGGGTAAAATCCTCGAACTGCGAGGCAAAGGAAAAGGAGACCATCGCGGCGGCGGCGAAGACCTGTGGGTGTTGGGTTCTCACATCGTCAACTTGTTCTGCTACTTCGGCGGCGGCAAGCCGAAAAGCGTCTCTGGTATCTTGCTGCAAGATGGTCAACTCGTCACGCCCAAGGATGTAAAACGCGGCAACGAAGGACTGGGTCAGTTGGCCGGTAACGAAGTCCATGCCCGCTACTTGATGGACAATGGGCTGGTCGCCTACTACCAGTCGATCGCCAACGACGGCACCAGCCCCAACGGCTATTGCTTTCAAATCATCGGCAGCAAGGGGACCGTCACCTGGCACATCGACCGGGACCCGGTCGCCCACTTCACGCCCGGCAACCCGTACGACCCAGCCAACTCGCCTCGCAAGTGGATTCCGATCACCTCGCAGGGAGTCGGCAAAGAGGAAACCGATCCCCGGGAAATCGAAAAAGTCCATAACCACGTCGCGGCGGGAATCGACTTGCTTTGGTCGGTGTCTGGCAACAGTGCTCCGAAGTGCGATATCCACCAGGCTGCCTGGACCGTGGAAATGATCTGCGGCGTCTTCGAGTCGCATCGCCAGAACGGGCAAATCGTCGAGTTCCCACTCCAAGAGCGAGAGAACCCCCTGGCGAAGCTATAGCCAATCGTTCAATAGTATCCCAAGCCCTATTTCGCGCGAAAACCCGCGCAGCGTGGACCAAATGTGGTCGCGATTGGGGGACACGCCTAGAATGGGGCCTGTACCTAGTAAGGTCTCGGGAGGGATCGATTGCTTATGACGCGCATTTCGTGGTTGGCATGCTGGACCGTGGCTGCTGTCGCCGAAATGATGATGGGCGGGGCGAAGCTGGGCATCGCGCAGGAAATCACGACGCGCGACGGACGAAGACCTGAAGCACCTGACCCGCTTCAAGAATTCGCCCATCTTCAACAGTTGAAGATGGCGGTTCCCAATTGCCATATTAACGTCGAATACCCGGACTAATTCTTCTGGTCCCACAGCACGAATGGATCGTCCAGGCGTTTCATTTCGGCCTGTAGCAAGGCTTCCAATTCCTTTCGCTGGGCAGCGTACTTCGGATCGTCGGCCAGGTTCGTTTGATGCTTTTCCGGAGTGATGCCGGTCATGGCGATCACTTCCTTACTGTGATGCTGCGGCAGGAACTCGTGGGGGTTCTCGGCCAGGTTGAACAGCTGCGTCTGGTGCACGCCGGCGCTGGGGACGTCGTACTTCAGCAGCTTCCAGTCCCCCTTCTTCACGCAGCGCATCCCAGGCTTCTCCCCCCCGCAATAGACACCATACAGTACGTCGCGAATCGTATCTTGCTCACCCGTCAGCACTGGCTTGAAGCTGGTACCTTCGTTGGTCTCCGGCGGGTCAACGCCGGTCAGATCGCAGATCGTCGCCAGCACGTCCAACAGGTAAATGTTCCCCTCGGCGCGCGTGCCGGGCTTGATGCCGGGGCCCTTGACGACAAACGGAACGCGCCAGGTGTGCTGGTACAGGTTTTGCTTCCCCTGCAAACCATGGCGACCGATCGCCATGCCGTGGTCGGCGGTATAGAAGATGTAGGTGTTGTCCAACTCGCCCATCGCTTCCAGCTTGTTGAGCACCTTGCCGATCTGGATGTCGATGTTCTCGCTGCACGCGAACTCGCGTCCCAGTTCGTTGCGAATGGTCGCTTCGTCGCGGTTCTTCCAGACGCCGCTCACGGCCACTTCATCGCGCACGTTCAGATGGCTGTTCTCGAAAGGATGCTTGGGCAGCCAGTTGGGCGGCATCTGCGGCTGCTTGTCGTTTGGCTCAGGCAGCGTCGTGCTCTTGGTATGGTTGATCGAGCCGTATTTCTCCAACAGCTCCGGCGTGCCGTCGCGGGTATCGTGCGGGTGCGAGAAGCCGAAGTAGATCAGAAACGGATCCTTGTCCTTGGTCTTCTCGCGCTCGTTCAAGTAGTCGAGCACCTGCTTCCCGTGCCAGGCACTGCCTGACTCTTCAGTCCCGCCCCGCTTGGTGGCATCCTTGACCACGGTAAACTGCTTGTTGGCGGCGTCGTAGCTGTTCCCTTTCTTGCAGGTTCGCATCGTATCGTACCCGGCACGATTGAACACGGCGGCCATCGTGTATTCCGGCAGGTTGTCGGGAACCAGTTGGTTATCCCCTTCGTTCGGATTTCGCTTGCGATTGAGCCGGCTGGGAATGTGCCACACGGTGCGGCCGCTCATCACCATGTGCCGTGACGGCGTGCAGACCGCCCCCGACCACGAACCCATCTGGTACGCTCCATCGAAGACCATGCCGTCGGCCGCCAACTGGTCGAGCACCGGCGTGTCGAGCTTCGACTCCTGGTTGTAGAACTTGAGGTCAAACGGAGACTGATCGTCCGCGATGATGAACAAAATATTCGGCCGTTCGGCTGCCGAAGCCGTGGCAGCCAGGCCCACCGTCAGAAGCAGGCACGCGAGGGTCATTCGAGTAGCGATGATCATGGTTAGTCCTCGTTTGGGGGAGCATTTATTGGGGATGTTCGTGTTGTGGACGCGACCGCTGCGTACTTTGGCGGGCGTTAGGAAGCAAGCCTAGCTCTTGAAACCCTCACCCTAGCCCTCTCCCTGCGAGGGAGAGGGGACAAGAAGGGATTTCTCTTAGTTCTTTTCACTCTTCCGCGTTAGTTCTTTTCGCTCTTCCAAAGGTCGATCTTCTTGGTGTCGTTCTTTGACTTCGGTCCGTCGGTGCTGCGGCCCCGCTCGACGTCGGCTTGCAGCTGCTTCAAAAGTCGCTCGGCGATCGACGTCTCGGTCAGGTAACGATTATCCTTTTCGCCGACGTCATCCATCATATGGTACAGCTGCGCCTTGGGTGCATCCGTTTTCGCGGCCTGTTTCTCGTTGGGGGAACTCCACCCGCCAGAACCGCGGGCCAGGGCCAGCTTCCACGGACCTTGCCGATAGGCGAAGTGCCCGCTGATCGAATGATGCACGACGCCGGCCCTGGTCGAAGCGATGGCTTCTCCAGCAAGTGCCGGCAGAAAGCTGACGCTGTCTTCGCATGAGCCAGCGGGAACGTCTTCGCCGATGACGTCGGCCGCGGTGGCGAACCAATCGGTCAAACAGATCAACTGGTCGCTCTTCGAGCCGGCTTTCACCTTGCCGGGCCAACGCACCAGAAATGGCACGCGATGCCCGCCGTCCCAGATATCGGCCTTCGAGCCACGCAGATGCGCGCTGACGATATGCCCCTTGTCGGCCAGCTGTGGGATACCGGCCGCTTTGCTGCACCCGTTGTCGCTGGTGAAGATGACCAGCGTCTTGTCGGCCAGGCCATGGCGCTGAAGCGCCTTGGTGACTTCGACGACGACGTTGTCGGTCTCCATCACGAAGTCGCCATAGTCCCCCAGGCCGCTCTTGCCTTGCCAGGCTTTGGTCGGCAGGATCGGCGTATGGGGCGAGCCAAGAGGGATGTACAAAAAGAACGGCTTGTCGTCATTGGCATGCTGGTCGATGTACTCGACGCTTTTGCGCGTCAGTCGCGGCAGCATGTTGATCGGAGGATCGTGGGCGATGACCGTGTCGTTCTCGATCACCGTCTGCATGTCGCGAGCATGATGAAAGCCGTGGTAGGTGTCGAACCCGCGTGCCAGCGGTCCGTCGGGAATCTTGGTTCCCACCGGCGGCGATTTGAAGTCCTTCGCCGAGTAAGGCTTGCCCGTCTGGGCATCGCAGTACTGAAAGTTCAAGTGCCACTTGCCGATGATTGCCGTCTGGTAGCCGTGCTCTTTCAAAAAGCTGGCCACCGTCGGGCGGTCTGCGTCGATCAAGCATGGGGCGAAGCCGGTCACGACGCCACTTTGCAGTTTGGTTCGCCAACTATAACGCCCTGTCATCAGTCCGTAACGCGTCGGCGTACAAACCGACGAGCCGGAGTGAGCATCGGTGAAGGTCATCCCTTCTTTCGCCAGTTGATCGGCACCCGGCGTGGCGATCTTGCCGTGCTCGGGATTCAAGCAGTGCACGTCGCCGTAGCCGAGATCGTCGCACATGATGAAAACGATATTCGGCTTTTCCGCGGCAAGCACAGCCTGCGGCACCAGTAGCGCCAGCGTCAGACAGAACCAGGTCACTCGAGAAGTCATGTTCGTGCTCCTTCGCTCTACTTCGCCAAACGGGGTGCCGAGTGACCTTGCTTCTGAATCTTGGTCAACAGCTTCTGCATCTGCTGGACCTTCTCGGGGTGATTGGCGGCCAGGTTGTGTCGCTGACCGATATCCTCTTTCAGATTGTACAGCTCAACCGGTTGGTCATCGTCGCCGGGGTAGTCGTGCCTCGGTTCCCAGGCCTGCCAACCTTTCGATCGGTAGCCGGTCTTGGCATCAATGAGCAACCAGTCGCCGTCACGAATCGCGTACTGGCCGGCGAACGTATTGTGCACGTGCGAGCTGCGCACGCTCTCCGCTTCCCCCTTCAGGTACGGCAGCATATCGTGCGAGTCTTCGGCGGCGTCCTGGGGCAGCTTAGCTCCGAGTGCCGAGGCAAACGTTCCCATCAGGTCGATCTGCGAAACCAACGCGTCGCTCACGCTGCCAGGCTTCGTCACGCCGGGCCAGCGGATGATAAACGGCACGTGATGGCCCCCTTCGTAGATGTCTCGCTTCAAACCGCGGAAGGGCTCTGGCGACCAGTGACCATACTTCGCATCGCGAGCATACGCGTAGTGTTCTGGCCCGTTGTCGGCGGTGAAGACGACGATCGTGTTGTCGGCCTGGCCCGAGGCCTCGAGCGCGGCGAGCAAGCGGCCCACCATGGCGTCGGTTTCGACCACGAAGTCACCAAACGGCCCGGCACCACTCTTGCCGTCGTAGGCATCGTTGGGAATGATCGGAGCATGCGGGCAAGGGAACGCGAAGTACAGGAAGAACGGTTCCTTCGCGTCCTTACGAGATTCGAGATAGGCAACCCCTTTATCGGTCAGGGTCGGCAGCACGGCGTATGGATCCCAACCGGTGACCATCGGTCCGGGACGGCATTCCCAGTTCCCTTCCTTGATCTTCTTCCACTTCGACTCATCTTTCATCGTGTCGGGGATCTGGGCCATCTTGTCATCTTCGATCCAGGCATACGGCGGGAAGTTGATGACCGTGTCGCCGAAGTAGTGATCGAAACCGTGGGCGAGCGGACCATCGGGGATCGACTTCGTCCAGTCGAAGCTATCCGGCTGAATCCCCTTGTTGTTGCGAATCGCGTCCCAGTCCCAGCCCAAGTGCCACTTGCCGATGCACGCGGTGGCGTACCCTTGCTGCTTAAGCATCTCCGGCATCGTCAAACGCTCTGGCTTGAAGACCGAGCCGCCAAACGCGTTCACAATGCCGTGAAAGTCGCGCCAGTGATGCCGACCAGTCAGCAGCGCGTAACGGCTCGGCGTGCAGATACCGGACGAGGAATGCCCATCAGTAAATCGCGTGCCTGAGGCAGCCAGCTTATCGAGGTTAGGCGTCGGGATCTTCCCCTTGGCGTTGTAGCACGAGAGATCGCCGAACCCGAGGTCGTCGGCATACAGAATCAGAATATTGGGCTGATTCGTTTCGGCGGCATGCAGATTCGTGGCCGTGGTACTAACGAAAGTCAGCAGGAGCGCAGCAAACAAGAGTCGTCGCATCATAAGTTCAGGCTCGATAAGCAGTTGAGGGGCGGGGCGAAGGGTCTGAAGCGCGGCGAAGAGGGGGCATATGGATCCCTGCTCCCTTATTAACAGCCGCGCAAGGCACATCCTGTCGCGCGAAGTTGGATGTTTTGCGAAGTTTCCCGAAATCCATCTACGGCGAGTCATTATCGGTCCGGAACGGCACCGCTGGCAACTCTTGCTCGTTGACCAGGTTCACCTGCGGAAAGGAGACGAACGCAAACCGAACCACGACCGGACTGGGCACGTCGGGGCTACTCCATCGAATATTGTTCCCGTCGATCTTGGCCTGGGCTGGCCACTTTCCGCCGTCAACTGGAACGGACCGCCGGCTTTCATCGGCTCGAGCGTAAGCTTCCAACTCCCTTCGGGGGCAACCTTGATGGTGGCCTCTTGATCGCCGATCTTCACGGTGAACGACTCGCCTGTCTGTCCCTAGCCCCGTACCCTCAGCGGCATGCCGCGATGCAAAATCATGTGATCACCAAAAGGGGACGCTCACTGAAATTCTTTGGCAACGGCCGTTCCCTGCGCAAAAACACACGGCACCAAGGCGAACCGAAACAAAAACTTTCGGAACATGAGAGATTTCTTTCGTTGCAGACAGGATGCATGGCGGAGTTAGGCCAGGAGTGATCGTAACTGCCAAAAGGAGAAACAGATACGGCTTCTATCACACCTGAGAAAGTGACTCATATCTGCCGCTTTCTTTGGGATACAGGCCCCACTTCTTGTTGGTAATTACCGACCTAGTCTATTGCAAAAACTCGAAATTGCACGTAAAACTTTGCGCAATACACCATACAAGATCGCGCACGCGCGCCGACGTCCTCTCCCCCTTTGACGGCCCAACCTGACATTCTGGACGCATATGAGTGAAAAAATAACGATCGGGATCCATTCCGCTTCTTGGACCGAACATTCCCGACGCGTGCTGCAAGGACTGCTGAATTACGTCGAAGAGTATCCCAACATTCAGGTTCGTGACTTCCGCTTTTCGAGCAACGATCCCAACCTGGTCGGCAATCCTCCGTGGACGGGCAAAGTGGACGGTGCGATCGTTTCGGCCGGTCGCAATGCCGGCATCACCAACTGGCTCAAGCGGGGCAAAGTCCCGGTTGTTCTGGCCAGCGGCGACTTGATTGATTCCGGATTCGTCTCGGTCTACACCGACGTCCATTCGGTGGGTCGCCTGGCCGCGACCCATCTGACCGAAGCGGGCTTCGAACACATCGCTTTCGTCGGATACCAGAAGTCGGACGGCTCGAAGCGCCGTCGCGATGGGCTGTCGGACGAACTCACCAAGCGCGGCATCAAATTAAAAGCCGTCGCCCTCAAGGAGATCCCGGTCGACACGGTCGAAGAAGACCGCGAGGTCTCCGAGTCGACGGTCGAAAAGATTCAGCAGCTGTTGGAAAAGTCCCCCAAGCCGCTGGCCGTGGTAGCGCTCAATGACGTGGTGGCAGAGTTCGTCGCCAAGATCGCTCTTGAGATGGGATTCTCGATTCCCGATGAAGTCGGCGTGCTGGGCGTGGGAGACTCGGAACGTGCTCGCATGTCCGATCCGCCTCTTTCCAGCGTGCATACCCCAGGCGTGGAAATCGGCTACCGCTGTGCGTCGCTGCTGCACTCAATGATTTTAGGGAACGCGCCCAAGGAAACGGTCTTCGAGATACCCGCCCAGCAGGTCTCGGCCAGGCGGTCGACCACCGGTTGGAAGCGTGCCGCGGTGACCGATATCGACCGGGCTCTGAATTACATTCGCGAACATGCCTGCGATGGCATTCGCCTGAAGGACGTTTCGAGCGCCGTACGGATTCCGATCCGCACGCTCGAAATCGAATTCAAGAAACAGATCGGTCGCTCGATGGGAGAAGTGATTCGCGAAGTCCGCCTGGAACGCGTGAAGCACTTGCTCGAGTCGACCAACCTCTCGACGCAGCGGATCGCGGCGATGGTCGGCTACAGCCACTATTCGTACTTGAACAAGCTGCTGCGTGACGAACTGAACGTGACCCCCAGCCAATATCGCAAACAGCAGCGCAAAGCGAAGTCGGATTCCGAGTAACCGATTCATGCACTGCCATGGATGGATGCGTTAAATCGGCAAATTCTAAAATTCGTCGCAACCATCTCCGTGATGCGTCGTTAACCGGGAAGACGCCCTGCTGTGCGCGGCGTCTGTTGCTTTTCTAACGTACGCATCTTATCGGGGAGGGAACAACGATGCCGGCTTGGACCGTGAAGAATGCGTGGACGTCGTCCACGATTCAGTCCTACAGAAACTACGCGAAAACCAATGGCCCACGCCGGGCAGGCAACTTGCGCTCGACCTGCGAGGACCTTTCGATCCGCATGGTGGTCGACTTCGCCGAGCAAAACGGGCTGCCGGTATTCTTCAGCAATAATGCCAACCCACAGGGGCTCGATCCGGCGAAGTTCAACTCGAAGTCGGCTTACCTGTCAGCGGTGCTTCCCTCGACCGGGGCCAGCGACCTTCTGACCTATAACACCGTCGTGATGGTGAAAGGGGCCCAGAAGGGAAACTCCAACGTCAGCTTGCCGCTGGCCAAGCCTGGGGATCTGATCATCCTGTACGCAGGCGGCGGGCACGTCCAAGTGGTGACCTCGGTCAGTCCTGGCAGCGTGAACATCGTCCAGGGAAACTTTCGCCCATCGTCCGAGCGATGCGGACGCTTGACACGCATCTGGCGGGGCGAGAATCAGAACGATCCTTCGGCCAGCTGTTACATCGGGGCGATGGTCGCGCAAAAGTCATACGTCCGATCAGGCACCCCTCCGAAATGGATCTTCGACGGACGCAGTGAGGAGTTCGCCAAAGAGGGGCGGCTTTGCCTGTGGGATTTCAACAACTGGAACAACTTCGTGCCCAACTTCAACCCCGCCAAGGCCACCGCTCCCTAGAAGAAACGCAGCACGATGCCAAACCAAAGCTCAGAGCGCCAAGCCAACCCCGGCCTGTTTTCCCTATTTTAGAAGCAATCATTAGGAAAATGCGTCACCACCATTGAGCGCGACGAAATAGAGACGAACACGTTTTCGTTTTGCCCAACCTTTGATGAAATTCTTCATTTTGGTGTCCCATTTGCACTGCGGCTAAGGGACAATCAGTTGAGTACCAAGATGTGCCAGCTGAGTAGCTATTGAAGTGGAAATGCTGAGGAGCCCCAGGCATGCGATGGCGAGGACGGCGCGGCAGCGAGAATGTGGAGGATCGGCGGTCTTCCCGAGGCCCGGCGATGGCCGGGGGTGGAAGCATTTTGGGCATCTTGATCATCATGCTGCTGGTGTGGCTATTGGGTGGTGATCCCTTGGCCATTTTGCGTGGGCTTCCGCAACAACCAGGCGGCGGCGGTGGTGGTCCCGTAGCGGTCAACCCGGCCGATGACGAGCGAGCCCAGTTTGTTTCCGTGGTGCTGGCCGACACCGAAGACGTTTGGGGGCAGCAGTTTCAGCAGATGGGCAAGCGGTACGAAGACCCGACGCTGGTCATGTTCCGCGGTACCGTTCAATCGGCGTGTGGCTTTCAGCAGGCGGCGACCGGCCCGTTCTACTGCCCGTTAGATCAAAAGGTATACATCGACCTCAGCTTCTTCGACGAGATGAACGACAACCTGGGCGCAGGAGGCGACTTCGCCCAGGCCTACGTGATCGCACACGAGGTCGGGCACCATGTGCAAAACCTATTGGGCATCAGCGAGGAAGTCCATCGCGCACGCACCCGGGCCGGTAAAGAGGAAGCCAACGAGCTATCGGTCCGCCAGGAACTTCAAGCCGACTTCCTGGCGGGCGTCTGGGCTCACCATGCCCAACAAAACTGGAACATCCTCGAAGAAGGGGACATCGAAGAAGCCTTGAACGCGGCGACCGCCATCGGGGACGACCAATTGCAAATGGAATCACGCGGGTTCGTGGTGCCCGAGTCCTTCACCCATGGCAGTTCCAAACAGCGTGCCCGGTGGTTCTACAAAGGGCTGAAAACAGGCGACATGGACCAGGGAGACACGTTCAGCATTCCCTATAGCCAGCTTTAGCACCGCAGGCGTGCTTGTGTTACGATAGTTATTCTCGCTCCCTTCATTGCCCTACCCTAGATCAACATCATGATGACTCGCCAGACGTTCATTCTCACGCTGCTCTTACTTGCCATTCCTTCGCTGCTGCATGCCGAGTATGCCACGTCCAAGCTGGAAACGGACATACCCTACCGCAGCGAAGAAGGGCTCGATGACTACGCGAAACAGCAATGCCGCCTCGACGTGCACACGCCGCCCGATAAAGGGTTTGCCACGGTGGTTTGGTTTCATGGCGGTGGGCTCGAAGCAGGCGACAAGAAGATCCCCAAGTACCTGATGGATAACGGCTACGCCGTCGTCTCGGCCAACTATCGTCATAGCCCCCAAGTGAAAGCACCGGTCTACCTGGAAGACGCCGCCGCGGCGGTTGCCTGGACCTTCGCCAACATCGAGAAGTATGGCGGCGACCCCACCAAGATCTTCATCAGCGGTCACTCGGCCGGCGGCTACCTGACCAGCATGCTGGTGCTCGACAAGCGCTGGCTCGAGCCGCACGGCATCGACCCCAACGACCTGGCCGGTGCCATCCCGCACAGCGGTCAAACGTTTACGCACTTCACGATCCGCAAGGAACGAGGCCTGGGGCGCGAGACCGGCGTCGCCGACGACCTGGCGCCGCTCTATCATGTCCGCAAGGATACCCCGCCGCTGCTATTGACCACCGGCGATCGCAACCTGGAGTTCCCCTTCCGCTACGAAGAAAACGCCCTGCTCTTCAAAATGCTGGAGTCGGTCAAGCATCCCGACGTCCAGTTGTACGAACTGCAAGGCTTCACCCACGGCAACATGGTCGAGCCTGGCGTGCTGCTGATGACCAGGTTCATCGAGAAGCACTCGAAGGACGACTAGTCTTCTGCGTCTTGCAGATGCTTTTTAAAGAACGCAATCACCTGCTCACGGCGATCCCCGTTGTAAAACTCGGAGCCGCCATGCTTGCCCCCTTCGATGACGATTAACTCCAGCGGCAGTCCGGCTTGCTGGTACACCTCTTGAATCCGCTTGGACTGGTCGAGCAGTACCGTAGTGTCTTTATCGCCGTGGATGACCAAAAACGGCGGGTCATCCTCGGTGACGTGAAACGCGGCCGAGGCCTGCTTGGCCAGGTCGACTTTTTCGTCCGCTCCACCGCCGAGCAGTTTGTACACGACCGAACCCTTCTGGTTGGCGCGGTGCGGCTGGGTCTTCGAGCGGAGGACGAAGTCGGTCGCTCCGTAGTAGTCGACCACGGCGGCCACGCGTGACGAATAGTCGAGATTGCCGCCGACTTCCCCCTCCAGTTCCTTCACCTCTCCGGAGGTTCCCATCAGTGCGGCGAGGTGACCACCGGCACTCGAACCGGCGACGCCGACCTTTTCGATCGAGTAACCGTACTTATCGGCGTTGGCTCGCAGCCAGCGGACGGCCCCTTTGCAGTCGTGGATCTGCGCGGGAAACGTGGCCTTGTCGGTTAAGCGATACGAGATGCTCGCCACGGCGATGTCATGATCGGTCAGCCAAGTGACTGGGCAACCATCCTTACTGCCAGCATGCCAGCCACCCCCATGGATCCACACGACCAGCGGACCCTCTTTCGCTTTCGGCAAATAGAGGTCCAACTTCAAGCTGTGCCCATCGACGTTGGCGAACTCGAGATCCTTGACGACCTTCTTGTCTTCCGCGGCGTGCAGAGAGAGAGTCGTTAGCAGCACAAAGGCGGTGGTCCAAGTCGCGAACACGGGGCGGGCACAATTCATGGCAGGTTTCTGTGACATCAGACGCATATGCGTAAGGTGAGAAATGGGTAAGGACTTACGCTGATCTTAAAAGGACTTTCTCAGAATTTCCACCCATTCTGGCGGAACAATTCTCTCGCATGTCGGTTTCATAACCGATATACTGCTAAACCAGTAGAAACCATTCTACGGGAGATTTACCCATGACGCGCAAATACCATCTTGCAATCATCATGTTCCTCGCAACCGTGCTGGGGGCCGGGCCGATGCTCGCGCAACTGGCACCTCGGATGCGGCGGCACCTGGTGACGCAAGCCCAAGCACTGCGGCTGATTCCGGCCGACAGCCCGCCCCCAGGCAAGAACCAGGTTTCGATCGAAGTGGTCGGCAACGAGCGAATCATTCGTGCCAATGGCATACCTGATCATCGCACCGGTGCGTTCCCCAACCATGGCAACCCGAACGGCATCACACAGCAGCAGTACGTTTTTCGCCTGCCAGCGGAACCGAAGCAAGCCAGTCGCATTACCCCGTTGCGGATGCAGAACTTCGGCATCGGCGTCAACGGGGTACCTTTCGATCCCGGTGCCGCCGAATGGTACAACGGCGACCCGCGCGGCGGCTGGCAGTATGAGGCCCTGTCAGGAGCCGTGCAATTGGGGATCGATACCAACCATGCCCACGTGCAGCCCACCGGCGCGTATCATTACCACGGCCTGCCGAGCGATTTGCTGAAAAGCCTGAACGTGCAGAAGGGGAAGCATTCGCCAATCGTCGGCTGGGCGGCCGATGGTTTTCCGATTTATGCCCTTTATGGCTTTCAGGATCCGAACAATCCGGAAAGTGATATTGTCGAACTGAAACCATCGTACCGCTTGAAGCCAGGACGTCGTCCCAGCACCAACAACCAGCCTGGCGGACGTTACGACGGAACCTTTATTCAAGACTACCAGTACGTCGCTGGGCATGGCGATTTGGACGAGTGCAACGGCCGTTACGCCGTGACGCCGGAGTATCCGCAAGGGACGTACGCGTATTACCTGACCCACCATTGGCCGGTGATCCCCCGTAACTATCGCGGCACCCCGTCGGATGACTTTCGCCGCGGCCCCGGAGGAGGTCCTCCCGGTTTTGGGCCTCCAGGAGGAGGTGGTCCGGGTGGTCGACCGGGCTTCGGTCCTCCACCGCGGCGATAGGCAAGCAGCAAAAGGAACCGAGCGCGATGCCCCCCACCAACGTCTTGTTTGTGTGTTCGAAGAACCTTTGGCGAAGTCCAACGGCAGAGCGGGTCTATTGCAACGACCCGCGACTCGCGGTTCGCTCGCGCGGCCTTAGCCCCAAGGCCGCGCGGCGGATCTCGCCAGAGGACCTGCACTGGGCCGACGTGGTCTTCGTGATGGAATACGAGCACCTGGCCAAGCTCCGTTCCCTGTACCGCAATGCCCTGGGCAAGCGGCCGGTGCATGTCTTGGAAATTCCAGACGACTATCAGTTCATGGACCCCAAACTGGTCAAACTGATCCAGGAACGCGTCGAGTCCTTCTTGATGGAATGCTCGGTGGAGTATCCAGCGGAATCATGACTCAAGGTCATCGTCGTCCCGGCTGTAATCCGTCCGGTCGATGACGCTGATCGCCAGGCACTCTTTCGAGGACTGCAAACACTTTACGGGATCAATCCCAAACGCTCGCCAAAGGGCCTCGGTCTCGTCCATGTAGTAGTTGTTGACGTCGATGCCTTCTTCTTCGGCCAGCGGCTGGCCAGCCAGTTCTACCTCGCCATCGAAGTAATTGATTTGCCGAAGCTGGGTGCCGTTATCGTAGCACCAGAACGAAGCGCAGCCTCCCGCCGATTCCACAACGAATGAAAGAGTTCGATTGAACTGCTGACTCAAACGAGCAAGCAAGTCGCCATCGGAAGCATAGACGTATTCCGAATCGAGCAGCATCGCCCAGGTTAAGTCTTGCCAGAACAAGTAGACCGTTTTGCCTGGGTTGTCTTTACTCCAATCCGCGGCGGAAACGAACTGCGAGTTGGCTTCGCGCCAAGCCCACACGTCATCAATACTGCCAAAGTCATCCTTGGTAGCGACCACTTCGAGATGAGGACATTGCGCGAGAAACGCGTCCTTCAACGCTTCGACCGAAGTCTCTGCCACGATCAAGCCAATGTGCATTCCCATGTGCTCTGTTCCCTCACAAGCAATCCTTGAAGCAGGTTTCAGTGGATTCGATTCTATCGGGCAAGCGTTCTCTTGTCTGACGGGAAAAAACAAAGGGTGATTCAGAAGTTCGCTTCTGAATCACCCTTGTTTGATTTCACGAGTTCGATCGAACGCTTAAGAGATCGAACTAGATCTTCACCACGTAGGTCTTGCTGAGCGAGTCGTGCCAGCCGCGGCCTGTCTGACCGAGGAACGAGAAGACCTCGAAGGGGATGTAGCGGGCAAACGAGCGGCCCACGACCTGGCCAAAGCTCGCGTCATTCCCTTCGGCGTTGACCACGCGCGTGCCGGTGACCAGCTTGCCGAGCGTACGGCCCAGCGCAGCTTCCAGAATGACGTAGTAGGCGAGCGTGATCGGAATGTGCACGAAGTTGATCACGATATTCACCCACAACGGCACGCCGACGAAATTGCCTTGCGAGTCGACTTCATAGCCGGACGAGATCAGCATCACCCCCATCACCATCCCAATCCCGAAGGTGACGATATTAAGAACGATGTTGTCGATGAAGAAATTGGCGAACCGAAGTCCCTTGCCCGCCGGAACTGGCGTCCCCTGACTCATCTTGGGCAGCATCGGCTCTTCTGTCATCGGGGACGAAAATGGATTCTCGTGGAGTTGACTCATTTCAACGACCTTCGAAAGGTTTAGGACAGGGGGCTCTCTTAAGGGGTAAGTGCATCGAAAATATCGGATCGATTCCCGGGTGTCAATTATTTACACTCGATCTCTTGAATGATTCTCAAACTTCACCAGGCACTATGTCGAACTTTCATCAATCGCTCGAAAAAGATGGCTACGCGATGCTGCCGGGCGTCTTCTCGGCCAGCCAGATGCAACAGCTCGGCACGCGGCTGATCGCGGCACTCGAGGCCCACCCAGGCCCGGCGGTGCTTGAGAGCCGCGGACGCATCTACGGTTCGCGCAATTTGCTGGCGGCCGCGAGCTGGCTGATCGATTTGCCTCACGCGTCGCAGCTGGCCGGCGTGCTTCGCCAGACGCTGGGCCCGGAAGTCGGCCTGGTGCGGGGATTGTTCTTCGACAAGCCGCCAGAGCGTAGCTGGTCGCTGCCGTGGCATCGCGACCGAACGATCGCGGTAAAGGACAATACGCTGGCCAGCAAGCACTTTCACAACCCAACGCAGAAAGCGGGCATCACGCACCTGGAAGCAAGCGACACGCTACTGGCGAGCATGCTTACGCTTCGCATTCATCTCGATGCCATGACCGAGGAAAACGGCCCCTTGTCGGTCATCCCAGGCTCGCACCTTTTGGACGCCGCGCAAGAACGGCCGCCGGTCGTCTTAAGCGCTCAAGCAGGCGACGTACTGGCCATGCGGCCCCTGCTTTCCCATGCCAGCAGCATGTCGAAAGAAGGCACGACCGCACATCGCCGGATCGTGCATTTAGAGTTCGCCGCGTCACCGGCATTGCCGGATGGGGTGCGGTGGCACGATTACGTGAAGCTTTAAAATCCTGTCCCCTCTCCACCGTCCTCGGGGGTGAGGGGACAAGATTGTTGGTCTAGTTCACGACCTTACCATCCTTCACCTCGAGCTTGAACAGCCGGGCCGCGTTCTGCCATAGGATCAGCTCTAAACTCTTCTCGGGCAGTCCCAGGCCACGGATGAATTTCAGGTAGCTCTTCATGCCGCAGATAGGCCAGTCGGTGCCGTACAGCAGGTATTTCGGTTCGCCGGCGTAGAGGATCATCTCTCGAATCTCTTGCAGCATGAACTGCTCGAAGCGGTCTTCGAATTCACCCAGCACGAGCCCGCTGATGTCGGCGTGCGCGTTTTCGTTCTTGTAGACGACCTCCATGCAGTCGCGAATCCACGGATTGCCGACGTGGCAGATGACCAGCTTCAAGTCGGGAAAGTCGACCGCGACGTCGTCGATATGCAGCGGATGCGAATACCGCACTTTGCCGGTCGGGCTGTACGTGTCGCCGCTGTGGATCATCACCGGCACGTCGAATTCGATCGCCAGCTCGTAGATCACCTGCAGGCGTTTATCGTGCGGGTAAAAAGGTTCGTAGCCGGGGTAGAGCTTCAACCCTTTGACCAGGCCATCGCGGAGAAAGTCGGCCAACTCGCGGAGATCGCGTTCCTTGTAATGCAGATAACTGATGCCGGCGACGACGGCGATGTTGTCCAAGTCGCGCGTGGCCTCGACTACGTCCCGCGTGGCAGGCCGATGGGGCGTGATCTTGTACGAACTGAGCACCAATGCGTAGTCGACGCGATTGGCCGACATCTCTTCCTGCAGGTTGTCCAGGCAATCGGTGATCGAGCGAACGCGTTCTTCGTGATAATTATTCAGATGCGTATGGCAATCGATGATCATCGGCTTCTCTCCTTCGCGGTGGTTCTTGTAGCGTAGAGCTTACCGCACAGGAGAGCAAATTTTGTTCCGCCTGCCTAGCAGAACATTACGACGCAGCCGCGGACGCGTGGCTCTTTTTGCCCTCGACCGTCTTCGACAGTTTCGCGTCGCGATACTTCTTCAACTCGAATGCCAGCGTGGCGACGGCTGCCAGGATCACGGCGGCATCGTCGGTCAGACCCACCAGCGGAAGCAGGTCCGGCACGCCGTCCAACGGCGAAATCAAATAGAGCACCGCCCCGATCGCGATCGCTTTCGAGGTCCAGCTGGCTTTGGGATCGGTGATCATCTTCCAGAGGGAAAGCACGTCGCTCCAGATCTTTTTGATGGGACCGCGGTTCATGCCGGTGAGCTTCTCGCGAATCTTCTGGACGTCTTCCGGCGACGCCTTTTCGGCATATTCATGCAGCCTCTGGTAGGCTTCCGTTTTACTCATAGGGGGTTCCTCCACTTTCATGGGAATCGTACTGGTGGCGAGCCAAATGTCCAGGGACTTCCCAAGAGAAAAGCCTTGCGCATACGCTTCCCAAGTAGGTAATTCGCCGCTGGCAAACGATTCTTGGACGGAATTTGACGGAATTTCGATCGCTTGCCAGACGCTTCCCAGGCCACCGTAGATCGAGCGGAAAGCGTCCATTATCATACGTGCACTCGACTCCCCTGCCCCGTTCGCTTCCCTGTACCAGGCACGCTTCATGCATTTCTCGCGACTTGTCTTTGGCATTGTTCTGCTTGCCGCTGCCACGCTTCTGGCCGACGAGCGTCCCAACATCATCTTGATCATGGCCGATGATCTCGGTGTGGAAGGGCTCGGCTGTTACGGCGGCACCAGCTATGCCACCCCTCATCTCGATCGGTTGGCTGGCCAGGGGCAGCAGTTTATGCACGCCTATGCCCAGCCGCTGTGTACCAATACCCGCGTCCAGCTGATGACCGGCAAGTACAACAATCGCAACTGGAAATACTTCGGCATTCTCGATCCCAGCGAAAAAACGATCGGCCACTTCATGCAACAGGCCGGCTATCAAACGTGCATGGCCGGCAAGTGGCAGCTGCAAAGCTACGACCCGCCTGATTACCCCGGTGCCGAGATGCGCCGCGATACCGGCATGAAGGTCGCAGACGCCGGGTTCGACGCCTACAACATGTACCACAGCGGCCACACCGAGCTGAAGGGTTCTCGGTACGCCAACCCCACGCTCAACATCAACGGCACACTGCACCAAAACATCGACGGCAAGTACGGCCCCGATCTGTGGGTCGATTTCATCAACGACTACGTCCGTAAGGCCAGCCAGAAGGATCAGCCCTTCTTCGTTTACTATCCGATGGCCTTGCCCCACTGGCCGATGGTGCCCACGCCGGATAGCAAAGAGTGGTCCGATCCCAACCGCCGCCTGGAAGAGGATACCCGCTACTTTGCCGACATGGTGGCCTATACCGACAAGTGCGTCGGCAGGATTGTGGCCAACGTCGATGCCCTCGGCTTGAAGGAGAAGACGCTGATCCTCTTCTACAGCGATAACGGCACGAACGTCAAAATCACCTCGCAAACCAAGGAGGGACCCGTCGTTGGCGGCAAGGGTCTAACGACCGACGCTGGCACGCACGTTCCCTTGATTGCCCGATGGCCAGGTTATATCACCCCAGGCAAGAACGCGAACCTGGTCGACTCGACCGATTTTCTGCCCACCTTGTTGGAAGCCGCCCAGCGGAAACAGCTGACGCCGGCCGACATCGACGGCATGAGCTTCTACCCGCAACTGCTGGGCAAGAAGGCGAACGTTCGGCCCTGGGTATTCTGTCACTACGACCCGCGTCCCGGCTGGGACAAGGATCAGTTCTCGCACATTCGCTTTGCCCGCGATCAGCAGTTCAAGCTGTACGACGACGGCAAGCTGTTCGACGTATCGGCCGATCCGCTGGAGCAAAGTCCGCTCGATCCGACTTCGGAACCTGCCGCCGCGACCGCCGCTCGCAATGTACTGGCAGCGGTTCTGACCCAGATGCCCAACCCGGAACCAGCTCCGCGCGACCCCTTGCACTTCCAGCCAACGCAGCAGGACCAGTTCGTGCCGCCGACCAGTAAGCTCGAACTCGTTTACAGCGGCGGTACCTTCACCGAGGGTCCAACCGTGGCTGCCGACGGGGCGATTCTCTTTAGCGACGTGCGCGAAAGCAAAACGCTGCGATACGATCCGCAGACCGGCCAGACGACCATCTTTCGGGCGGACTCGAATCACACCAACGGCATGATGCACGACGCCCAGGGACGCCTCCTTTCGTGCGAGGGAGCTGGTGGAGGGGATCGCCGCGTTTCCATTCGCTCGCTCGACGGCGAGGTCACCACGGTCGTCGACAACTGGCAAGGCAAGCACTTCCACAGCCCCAACGACGTGGCCATCGCTCCCAACGGCACCGTTTACTTCACCGATCCTCGCTACGGCGGCAACGCCCCGAAGGAAATCGACTTCGAGGGGGTATACTTCATTCGCGACGGACAAGCGATGCTGGCCACCGACAAGATCGAGCGTCCCAACGGAATCTTGATTTCGCAAGATGGCACCACCGCCTACGTGGCCGACAACAACAACCGATACGGCGGGGCCCGCTCGCTGCTGAAGATTGCCATAAACGAAGACGGTACGTTCGGCGAGTCCACCAAGCTGTTCGACTTCGGCATGGGGCGTCGCGGCATCGACGGCATGGCGATGGACCTGCACGGCAACGTCTACGCCACCGCCGGCAGCGGGATCGATGCTGGCGTCTACGTCTTCAGCCCGACTGGCGAGCAGTTGGCCAAGATTGCCGTGCCCGATCTGCCGACCAATTGCATTTTCGGCGGCCCGAGCGAGCCGAGCGTTTTGTACGTCACTGCTCAAACCGAGCCCGACAAGCAAGGCAAAACCAGCTTCGGGCTATTTCGCATTCAACTGGCCAGGGAAGGCTATCGCATCTTTCCACCAGCAAGTGGGAACAACTAACAACCTCTGGGTCAATCGAGACGACTGCCCCCGCATGCGCATACAAGCAACCGGCCACGAAGACTTTTCCAAGCCGTCGGCACGAAGTTCCGGTTGTCGGCCGCATCGTCACGGAGGGCCGCGCTTGCTGGTGCGTTTTGAATGGCGCGGCCTGGGTGCCATGCCCACGTCGGCGTGGGCATCGCTTCGCTGCTTGCGACTGAGGCGCGGAGCCCGCCTACGTTTAGGCGATTCCTTAGCACATCCTGAAGCGTGTTGGCGATAGTCGCTGGCGACGGATGTGCGACGTTGTTCCTTCAGCAGCCTCTGCAGCCAGTCCACTTCGCTCTCTTGCCGGTCGAGCACCTTGAGGTGAAACGTGACCCACGCCAAGGCGCGATCGAGTCGGGCAGCGGGTGGAACGGTGAGTCCGTCGATGGTGATGCCGTGGAAGCGGTTCGGCTCGGGCACGTGAGGGCGTCTGGGACGCGGGGGCCGATTTTGTTTGCGGCGGCAAGCGCGCGGACGATCTCCGACCAAGGTAGCGCCAGTCTGCGTGGTAACCGAAGCCGTACCGGCCTTACCGCCAGCATGTTGGGTAGAAATGCTCGCGGCGGGTTGTGACGTCGGGCTCTGCACGTCGGGCGAATCTTCGGCCTGCGATGCCGGATCGACCATAATCACCAGTTGCCCGACCACATCGGCCGGTATTTCCACCAGCGTCCCGCACGACGAGCAAACGTAGACCTTGCCTGCGCGCACGACGACCTGAGGCTTACTCTCTGACGAGAGCTTGCCGCTACGTTCAGGTTGTGGGTTTGGCGATGACATGGCGATACTCGATACGGTCTGGTGGTCGTGGTCTCTGGCTTGTGACACGCGGATGAAAAAGATAGGTTTGCGGGGAACGTCTCCAGGCATGTCTTAGGTATACCAGCGTGTGGGTGCCTGAAGATAGTGCGCGCGCCAGTTTTTTAAAACGTGAGAGAAATAGAGGACTCGCTGCGACGGTCTAGAACCACGCTCGGTGCATCTCTTCCAGAAAGGCTTGCTCGATCGGGTAGCAAGACTTCGAGCCGATGACGGAATCATTTGCAGAAAACACCTTATTGCTAGTTATCCCTTGAGATTGGTATTTTGAATAATCGCTCTGGTCAAAATTGTCGAAAAACGAGTTGGATAGTGTGAATGCGAAATGACAGATAGTTCAAGCAAACCATCAAGCGACGCGATCTCTAGCTTAATCGATGGTGCAATCGTTTTTATTAACTTCATCATAAGTGGGATATCTACTCTTGCTCATATTGCAATATTCCTGCCTACTCAAGATGCTCAGAAAGCAAGAGATTTCCTTGACAAGAAACACAGGGAGATCATCAGTCTCGCGATCGTTGGAGTGTTTCTTCTCGCCACCACAACACGATGTTTTTGCACTCTTTCGGATGTAGACCCACTTTGGCGACTTCATACTGCCGTACATACTGTTGCTTTTTGGGAAACGCTTTTTTCCTTTGTACCACTCTTTGTCATCGGTCTCTTATTCATCCTCGGGACGATCACATCCTTTATATGTATCCCCAACTCCCTGAGCGAACACGACGCTCGTAAGGAACGGCGACGAATTTTCGTTCTTTTCCTCGCATCCGCAGCAGTCTTTTTCTTTCTACGTTTTGCAACAGACTGGGCAATTTACTTTTTCAGTGAATACCACATCATGCTTGCTCGAAATCTTGATTTCGAGAACAGCATTTCACGACTATCATCACCGGCACACATGACCGAAAACGACGAATTCACGAGATGGTCACTAAAGTACATCTTCGTGCCAATTGATGTCATTGTTGGATGGTTTGTTTATTCTCTCGCAATCCTGTCTTTCGCCGTTCCAGTCGCCATAGTGGCTAAATGCACATCGACGATCTCGCATGACCCGATTGATTCAAATTGGCTGGGCAGTACGACTAAAGCAGCAATTCTCACGTGTGTCTTATTGTTTGCAGCGACGGCAATTCAAATCATGCATGTCGAGTCTATTCGCGCAAATTCGATCATCATCGAGAAATGCTCTGTTGGTAACATTCACACCAATGGACATGATTTATTACAAGCAACAGTAACCGTCAGAGCAACTTCAAAAGAGGTGCTGAGTTTATTGGACATTACTTACCCTACGATTAGAATCGTTTGGCCGAATGGTGTAACGGAAATTGAAGCGAGCCCAAGCGATTGCCTTGTTTATCTTGAAGGTGATCCCAGTTCAGAACTATCTCTCCAGGAATTTTACGACAGTGGTCTTGTCGAAGCATCTCCAAATACGAGACTCGTTGTTCGCGTTACTCGCAATGTTCCAAGGGAACTTCTCGACAGCCTTTACGGATCTGACAATACCCAAATACAAGTTGGAATTCCGGTAAGACTCGATTGGCTGAAAAGGCCAAGGTGCATGTTAGATGATGCTCGATTCTACACCTCAATGACCCCGATTGATCTACTTTTGGGCGGGCCTGCTTATGAGCTAGACGGCACTACGGACGTTGGTGGATTCTCTATTTTAGAGCCAAATGATTCAGAACCACCAACACCCTACCTTACACCAATTGCACCTGACCTTTCCAACCAAAGACCACAATCCGCACCTGGCCAGTTTCCCTTTGCCCCAACACCAACGGAGGCAATGCCTTCCGACGAAGCTCCCCCGGCACCTCCTGCTGCTGAGGAGTCTTAAGTCTCAAAGTTAATACTCAACTCTTGAGTAACTAAGTAGAATAGTGTGGTCGCTTGCTCTCACATATGGCAGCTACGGGATATCAACAGCATAAAAAAATGGCTGCCAACTCTAAAGCCGGTAGCCATTCTAAATTGTTTTCAATGATCAATCGCCAGGCGACTAACAAGCCCTAGTCGTAACCCGTCCCTCGACTCGGCTGAGCATTCCCTGAATTCTCACTGAAAACCTTCGGTGGCGTCTTGATTGTAGCTTAACTCCCCGCGTTAGCGTGGAACACGACCACACTTCAGCGAGCCATGGCAAACGTTGTCTCTGCCGGCGACAGCTCTCCGATTACCTCTCAACCAACGACTCTAAGTTGAATCTTCCGAAACTCCAGCGACGTGGTTGGAAGTCGACTTGTTCATCGTAGGCGGACCAGCCCTGACCGTCCCCGCTGCTTTGTCGAGTGTAGGTATCGTCGGCGTCGTTGTACTCGTAATAGCGATTGTTTCTTTCGCCGCTGGTGCTCACTCTTAGGTCGTACGCTCTGCGCTGTACTTTCGTGGGTCCATCCGAACGCAAATTCCCTTGCAGGATCTCCAAAACAGGGGCTCGCTCGCGTTTGAGAAACGTTTCCCCTTTCTGAAAGTCGTTTACCCGCATCGAGACGCTGACCGTGTTCCTGGGATTCAAAACGACTTGCACATGCCGTTCGCTTACCAGAAGATCCCCTGGCAGCAATTCATCGAAGGGAATACGAACCGTGTTGCGCTGCTTGACGTTGAACAAATCTTTCGCTCCGACGCGAGACTTGGCTTTGCTCAGTTCGGGGTTTCTCATGTCTCGGTCGGCGAAAGGATCGCGGTAACTGAATCCTGCCGTCAGCGCGATATTCAAATCATTTTCCTTCGCAAAGGTCAGCAGAAGGAACAGGGCGAAGTCCGCGCAATCGATGGTAAGTTTGCCTACGTAACCGGGGCCATTTTTTTGAACCCAACTGCGATACGCTTTGATGTTTCGATCGGTCCAGGTTTTCCGTCTTTTCCGCTCTGGATTTTCCGTCTTTGCGGCCCGATTCGGGCAAGGCTGGAGACACATCGTTCCCTGATCGATTTTCGATCCAGGAGCTTGTCGCTGAGTATTGTTCGGCCCCCGTTGTCTTTCGCCATGCATAGCCAGCCCTTTAGCAGAGAGATACGACAGAAAGCGTGCGCCTAGGGCGATGGGACGACAAGAAGTACTCGACTCACCCCCCCAAACCAACGCTAAATCATACCCGGCCCAAGATCCGGCAGGCAATGGAATTCATGCCCAGTTCCTGCGGAACGATGATTTCGAGCGGCAAAAAAAAGGGCCACCGAGCATTGGCTCGGTAGCCCTTTGTAATGTACTCAAGGGTAAATCGCTCGGCGTTTAGTAAGCTCGCGGCGTGACCCGGCCCTGGACTCGGCTGGGCAGACCTTGGATGCGCAGGAAACCTTCGGCGTCGTCCTGGTTGTAGCTGCCGCCCCCTTCCATGGTGGCGATACCTTCGTCGTACAGGCTGAACTCGCTGGAGCGGCTGGCGACGATGATGTTGCCTTTGTAGAGCTGCAGCGTCACTTCGCCGGTGCACTTCTGCATGGCGTTGGCGATGAAGGCCAGCAGGGCGTCCATCTTGGCGTTGTACCAGAAGCCATTGTAAACGTCTTCGGCCACGATCGGCTTCAGCTGGTCACGCAGGTGGATCAGGTCTCGGTCCAGGGTCAGCTGTTCGACGTTCAGCAGGGCATCGTACAGGATGGTCATGCCGGGGGCTTCGTACACGCCGCGGCTCTTCATGCCGACGAAGCGGTTCTCGACCATGTCGATGCGGCCGACGCCGTTACGGCCGCCGATTTCGTTCAGCTTGGTGACCACTTCCAGCGCGGTGCACTTCTCGCCGTTGACGTGGGTGGGCACGCCTTTCTCGACCTTGATGGTGACGGTCTCTGGCTTGTCGGGAGCCTGCTGCGGGCTGACGGTCATGCCGAAGTCGACCAGTTCGACGCCGTTGACGGTCAGGTCTTCCAGCTCGCCTGCTTCGTAGCTGATGTGCAGGCAGTTCTCGTCGCTGCTGTACGGCTTGGCGGTCGACGCTTTGACCGGGATGTTCTTTTCGTTGCAGTAGGCGATCAGCTCGGTTCGGCCTGGGAATGCCTTGCGGAACTTTTCAATCCGCCACGGGGCGATCACCTTGACGGTTGGGTCAAGCGCCTCGGCGGCCAGTTGGAAGCGGCACTGATCGTTCCCCTTACCGGTTGCTCCGTGCGCGTAGGCATCGGCGCCGACTTCCTTGGCGACTTGCAGACAGAGCTTCGAGATCAGCGGGCGAGCGATCGAGGTCCCCAGCAGGTAGATCGATTCGTACTTGGCTTGCCACTGCAGCACGGGGAACGCGAAGTCGCGGCACATCTCTTCCCGGCCGTCCACGATCCGGGCACTTACGGCGCCGCAATCCTTAGCCTTCTGCAGAATGGCCTGGCGGTCCTCGCAGGGCTGCCCCAAATCGACGTACACGGCGTGCACATCGTAACCTTCGTCTTGCAGCCATCCCAAAATGACCGACGTATCGAGACCCCCAGAATAAGCAAGAACACAGCTAGGCATTTTTTGATGCTCGCAAGCGAATGGACAATGAAACGGAAAACAGCCGCACCTCAGATCTGGTCCCCTCGCCCCTGACGGGGAGAGGGCTAGGATGAGGGGGCGAACCAAGGACACGTGCTGCCCTACCTTCGTAGAGAAAGCCCCGGAACAAGAGGTTCATTCTCGACTAGGGGGTCCGCGGTGGCAAGGGGCTGTTTGACATCGGATCCGCGGGGCAATAGCCTTATCGCAACTTGGTAATCAACCACCCCTTAGGCCGCCTGTAAGATGAATGAAACGCACGAAGAGGGAATGTCGGCAGACGCGTCTGCCGTGAAGCCCTACGAATCGCCCACTTTCGATTCAGAAGATACGCCGACATCTCAAGAATCGGAGAAGATCTGGCCATCGGCCAAGATGTTTGCATTTGGCATGGCTATCGGATTTCTTCTTCAGCTCTCAATTGCATCTCATCAAGTTTTCTTCGGCCAGAATCGGCTCTTAAGACCGATCCCGTGGGGTGCGTCGAAAATCTTGTTTGCTATTGTCTCCGGGCTGGGAATCACGTTACTTGCCCATGCTCTCTGGCACCGAAAGTTCTTCGCGCTGATGCCAGGTCACTGGTTATTCATTTGGCGTGCGACTGACTTTTCAAGAGATACCGTGGTAACGATCTACGCCTTGCTCGCCTACTTCGTCTCAAGCCGTTACGGGGGACCGGGCGCGAACACTCTCTTACAGGGGAGTTTCTGGGCGATGCTCGCTTCGAACTTCGTTCTAATCACGCTTTTCACCGCGATCCTTGTCTTTTCGCGCGAATCGCGGCCTTGGAAATTCTTTATTTGGGCTTGTCTCTTTTTGCAGATCTTTATTGTGATTCAATTGCTTGGCGCAGTCTTTGTTAAACAACGTCACGAAGACTTTTTTGATGTCTTCAACGAGGTAACGCAAACGCTGATCCTGGTAAGTAAGATGACCCTTACGCTTGCAGGGATCACCGCAATTGTAGTCGACCTGTTTCGCAGGCGTCGACGCGACATGTATCACTACCTGGGGTTAGCCCAGGTTCTCGCCGTTCCATTGATTGCTCATTCGTTCCGTTTTCTTCCTTCACGCTTTTAAAGACCAATGGTCCGTAGAATGCCGTCTAGGAATTCGACGAATTGCCTTGCGCCGCAGACAGATCGGCCTTCAGCCAGCGGATCATGCCCCAGATGGCGGCGGTAACCACCAAAACGAAGACCGCCGCCCAGGCATATTGCCCCAGCCACTGGCCCAGGCTGACCACGCCCAGCGATGCCGATCTGAGCAGGGGCTGCTCGTAGTACTTGCTGGCGAACTTTTGATCGAGGTCTTCGCCGGCGGCGGCCCAGGCCTGTTCGTCGGATTGGATCTGGGCGAACTTCTCGTTGGCCTTATGGACCGATTCGGTTAGCTCCTTTTGCAGCGTTTTCAATTTCATGTTGCGCTGCGATTCGAGGGCCTGGCCCGCTTTGCTGAAGTAGGCGGCCGCGGCGTCTCGATCGTCGGCCATGGCCGAAGCCCGCAGATAGGCCTGGGCGGCGAGTTGGTTGGCGTCGCGTCCTTGAGACATCAAGAGGTCGCCGAGGGCTTCGAGCAAGATCGGCGAGTCGTAGTGGCCGAAGCGCATCATGCCCAGGACGCCGGTGAGTGCTTTCTTCTTTTCGGCCATTTCACTCTCAGGTTTCCATGCGAGACGATCGCGGAGAAACGTCACGAAGTTTTCACCGTCGCTCGTGGCCAGGGGGAGGCCTTCGTCGCCATCGGCTCGCCGCAGCAGGACGTACTCGACCAGCAGCTTCTGATAGATCTCGCGGCCGAAGTGGGCGTCGGGGTTGATCTCGATCGCCTTGTCGATATGCACCAGGCCTTCTTCCAGGCGGCCGGCATGAATCAGGAAGGTCCCCAGGTTCGCTTCCGACTCGTAGACCGACTGGCTGGAGAAGCGGCGGATCTTTTCGTGGATCGTCTCGATCGCTTTGTCCTGCTGGCCGAGTTTGTCGTAGGCGACCGCGACATCGTCGTAATCCATCGGCATTCGTGCATCGATGGGCTTGGCCAGGCGGTCTTCAATGCGCCAGCGGTAGTAGGCCTCGCTATGCCGGACGAAATCGCCGACGATCAACTGGTGGGCTTCAGGAAAGCGGTATCGTTCCTGCTCTAGGGTGTCGCTATCCCATAAGCATGCCGAACAGCAAGCAGGAAAAAGAAGGGTAAGTACGACAAACAAACACGCAGCGCGTCGCATAAGTCACCTCAGTAGTGAACAGAAGAGAACAGTTTCAGCCTATCAAAGCGACGAGATTTACACGACAAAAGATTTTCGATTGATAGGACTCTGCAGCATGTCTCGCTCAATTAGCTTGCCTGGGCTATTCGTTTTGATGTCGTGTTCGTCATCATGGAATACTTTGGCGATCGGCCAGGCATGGATACCCGTGACCGGTGCCACTGGCTGGACATTTTCGGCCCACTGGTTCTCGCGATGATCATGATTGCCATGGCCGAGACCATGAAATCCCTCTAGCCTGGCGAAGTGGATCGCCGTGGCCGATCACTTCTTGGAAGGATCTTGCGGCAGACGCAGCATCATGGTCGCATAGACCACGGCGCCGGCCAGCACCATCACGCCGAAGAAGATGAGCGTCGCCACTTTTTGCGGCGAAAATCCTTGGGGACTTCGCGACGAAGAGGAGCGATAGGTGTTCGTCTGCTGTTGGCTGCCTGAGGGTAGGATGATCGGGCCGGTTGGGTTGAACTCGGCCATGGCCAAGCTGGCTTCGTCCTGGGCATGGGCGACATTCAGCTTCGGGCTGTCATAATACTTCTCGTTGAACTTCTCGTCGACGCGGTCTCCGCGGGCAATCCAAGAGGCTTCATCGGCAGCGATCTGCGCGGCGAAGGCGTTGGCTTGAGCCAGTTCGTCCTTGAGGGCCGCTTCGACGATCTCGATTTTCTCACCGCGGATCGGTAGCTCCTGGCTGGCCACGGCATTCTTGGCCTTTAGGCGATAGTCGGCACGGGCAACGTCGCTGTCTGCTTCGTACGAAGCGCGGAGATAGGCCCGGGCCGCCAGTTGGTTGGCGGGCTCGGTCGCCGAGAGTAGGTCGCCGACCGCTTCCATCAGGATGGGCGAATCGTGATGGCCGAAGCGCACCATGCCCAGTACCCCTTTAAGGGCCCTGGCGTACTCGGCGTCGACGCCGTCTTTCGCGTCGTCGCCCCGATGCTTCTTGACATAGGCGGCAAAGCCGCCCACACGCGGCTTATGTTCGTCCCAATCGGCTTCCCCTTTATCTGGGTTCAGGGGAAGCTTGGCTCCGGCGGCACGTCGCTCGATGACGTACTGAACCAACAACTGCTGGTAGATCTCGCGGCCGAAATGGGCATCCGGATTGATTTCGATCGCCTTCTGGATATGGACAAGGCCATCCTCGAACTTGCCGGAGTGGATGAGGAACGTGCCGAGATTGGCCTGCGACTCGTAGAGGTTTTCGTCCGGCCAGCGCTGCATCTTTTCACGAATTGTTTCGATCGCTTTGTCGTGCTCGCCGAGTTTATCGTAGGCAACGGCGATATCGTTGTAGTCTTCCGGCGTCCGCTGATCGACTGACTTGGTAGTGCGATCGCCGATCCGCCACTGGTAATAGGCATCGCTATGGCGGACGAAGTGCCCGGCGATCAGTTCGTGCACTTCCGGATACTGCTGCCGCTCCATCTCGAGCGTGTCTTCATCCCACAGGCAAGCGTAAGCGGCACACGGAAAGGCCAACGCCAAGAGAACGAACCAAGTCCAACGAGAACGCATCGCGCACCTCCTGTTTTGAAGAGATTAGATTCCTTCAACCTACCAGAGAGTACCGGTGCGGTCGAAGAAAAAGTGAGACAAAACGCGGATCGGTTGCTCAAGCGGGCGAGGCAAGGTGAACTCACTGCGACAGATCATTCGCCCGCAATTCCGCCAGCTTCGCGGCCAGCTTTTGCTGAAACTCTTTCACCACGTCCTCGTACTTCGGATCGCTGGCCAGGTTGGTGTACTGCTGCGGGTCGTTCTCCATATCGAATAGCTCGACGCCGCCGGTGCCGTCTTCCTTGTATTGGATGAACGCCCAGCGATCGGTTCGTAGGAGGAAGCCCTTTTGCATGGGCGAGACGTTCAGGATCTCTTCGTGTACGCTGGCCTTGGGGTCTTTCAGCAGCGGGGTGATGTCCTTGCCTTGCAGCCGCGCGGGGACCTCCAGGCCGCATAGTGCCGCCGTCGTCGGGTAGAGGTCCAATAGCTGCGTGAGCGAGTCGCACACGGCGGGCTTCTGGCCTGGCACTTTGATGATCAGCGGAACGCTGGCAGACTCTTCGTGCAGGCTTACCTTCGCCCAGAAGTCATGCTGGCCCAGGTGAAAGCCATGGTCGCTGGTGAAGATGACGATCGTGTTGTCGGCCTGGTCGCTCGCTTCGAGGGCATCGAGCACCTTGCCTACCTGGGCGTCGAGAAACGCGACCGCGCCGTAGTACCCGCCGACCGCTTTCTTCTGGCGGCGGACGTCCATCTTCATATTCTTACTGGTCTTGTAGTTGATGCCCATCTTAGGAATGTCGTCCCAGTCGCCCGGGACCTTTTCTGGAAGCTGGCGGTCGGCGTACGGCTTGTAAGGTTCGACGTACTTGCGCGGAGCGACAAACGGAACGTGCGGGCGAACGAAACCCACGGCCAGGAAGAACGGCTTGTCGGCTTTGGCGTGCTGTTCGATTAGCTCCACGGCTTTCGCGGCTGTTTTGCCATCGCTATGGACCTGGTCGTCCCCGTCCGCTTCGACGACGACAAACGTGTTGCCGCCGACCACGGGCTTCTTGCCATCGGGGTTGCCTTCCAGTGTTTCGCCGTCGCCGGGGGCTTTCCATTCGGGGCCGGGGCTGTTGAAGCGCTCGACCCAGCAGATGGGATCGTCGGCACCGTCTCCGCCGCTTTCGATCCCGCCTGGGACCCCCATGTGAAAGATCTTGCTCACGCGAGCCGTATAGTATCCGTTGTTCTTAAAGTGCTGCGGCCACATGGCCCGATCGCCGATCTGCGGACGAGGACTCACGTAACCAAACACGCCGGTCGCATGCGGATAATAGCCCGAAAGAAACGACGCACGGCTCGGACCGCAGTAGGTGGCATTGCAGTAGGCATGCGTGAACCGCGTTCCCTGGGCCGCCAGCCGATCGATGTGGGGCGTTTTGCTGACGTCATTCCCGTAGCACGAAAGAGCCGTCGGCGTGAGGTCGTCTGAAATGATGAACAACACGTTCAGCGGCTTGTCGGCGGCCTGGCATAGGGATGACAGGAAGAGAACAAACAACAATCCGGTCAGGCGAGTCATCGGCAGGCGTTCCTTGGCAGGGAGGATCAACGTTTGGGGCAGGCGATACTCATTTTAAACAGTGTGCGCGAAATTGCACGACCTTTCGCTACGTTGATTCACTCGGCGGTTCTTTCCTGTTATATTCCCGCACTCACGAATCCTTTAGGAAAGAAGACGCCTGTGTCGGAAGATCCAAGCAGCCTGGAAGCAGGCAACCCCTATCAGTCTCCCCATAACGACGCTGACGCAAGTGAAGAATCGAAGCAGCCGAGTACCGCCAAGGTAGAGTGGCTGGCAAAGCCGTTGCCCCTGAAGTGGTTCTGGGAATGCCTGGCGTTGGGCGTTTTGATCAGCGTGGGTCCTCAGTATGAAGAGGTACTCGCGCTCTTCCGCGGTTCGTTGATTGCTCTGACGACGATCGTCCCGGTGACTCTTTTTGGCGTGATGACAGGCCTGGGGCTGGCCCTGCTGGTTAACTGTGCCAGCCGAGAGAAGTTCTCTCAACTGCAGCCTGGGCACTGGCGATTGATCGTGATTATGCTGACGAGCGTTCGCTTCCTGCTACAAGTGTTTGTGTTCGACATATCGCCCTACGATGGTCAGCCTATTTCTGATACGGAGTACCACAAGATCGAGCACCTGATGTATACGCCCGATGCGATTTACCTTCTCTTGGCGACCTCGCTCTACGTTTTGGTTCTTCGAACGACCAGCGAAACGAGCATCTGGAAGTGGTATGCCGGTATCTCGGCGTTCGTGTTTTTCGTTACTGGTACGATCAGAGGCCTTTTGGCGACACCGTTTCTCGACAGTTACGACTCGAATGGGACCGTACTTTCAATCGATAGTTCTGTCTTTCTGATCCCAGGTATCGTAATTACCTACGGCCCATATGCCATCGGACTTTTGATGGTGCTGGGGGTAATTTACGATTACGCGAAGAACGTGGAACGGGACTTCTATCACTATCTTGGTATCGTTCTCGTCGCGATCCAGCCCGGCGTCCAATGGTGGATGGACTACCTGGCGTATCACATTCGCTTCGGACCTCTCAATTAGAATGGCTTCCGGCTAATCTTCCAGCACGAGCTCGAAGTGATTTTCTCCCTTGTCTTTGACTTCCGCCTTCAGGGGAGTCTTGGACGCAGTGGCGAATTTGGCCGGGAGTTGATTGTCTGTCTGCAGGCTTTTCCCGCTTGCCATCGCGGCGTCAATTTCTTCCTGAGTAGGCTCGCGTGTTTTCTTGACCGTTACCTGATACTGGCCTGGCATGGCGCCATCGACCTGGCTCTTCGTGGCATTCCAATAGGTTGTAAGCGTGAAGTTTCCTTGCGAGTCGGTGGTCGCCGACGCGGGACTGGCGTTGGCTGCCAAGGGAACAAAAACGACCTGGGCTCCTTCCACGCCGCTACCTTTGTATTGAACGAGCCCGGTAACCTCCACGATATCGGGATTGCTGGAACTGCCAAAGCATCCGACGGTGAAAGGGAGAACCGCGACGATAGACAACCAGAGAAGAAAAAACCTGCTTTGTTGATCCATTTTTAAGCAATCCTAAAGGGGCAGTCGTCCCACGTGCTTGAAGAGAAGCAAGCTGGATGATCTGCCGATCGCGTGAACAAGCGGCAGATCATCCAGCGCGAAAGAGAATTAATACTCGCCAATCACTTCGCCATCGTGGCGATCACCCAGACGCTGGTAGGTGATATGTTCGATGGTCTCAGGCAGGAAATTCACGGAGCCATCGACAAAGACAAATTGAGCACCGCCGGGATGAAGGGATTTGAATCCCATGGAAGTCCAGTTATTGGGACGATTGGCACATCCGGAACCCGTATAACCATTCTCGCCTTCACAGGTGGGGAAATTGATGGGCATGGTGGTCGCGAACCACATTCCGTCCCCCTCAGCCCAGCCGGCGCCACCGCCGTGTTCCATGTTGCCGGAAGAGCAAACCATGCGGACTTCACCCATCGCAATGGTATTGGAGGTTCCGTCCTGAACATCGCTAAACCTGGCGGCCCATGGTGGTGTGAAATAGCCGCGTCCGAAGACTCCGGAAATCTCGCCGGAACGACCGTAGTCAGCGCGAATATTGCCACGATTGAAGGGATCTTCACCGTCGTCGTTCGAGTCGTAGGGATCGGGATATGTCACGACGGTGGTGACGTCGCAGCCGTCCATATCTTGCGCGCCCATGCTGGTTGCATAACTCGATTGTGCTTTGCCGTTAGGCATCAGCGGACCTTTCGATTCGCTGGGGCATTGAAGGTTGTCAATGACGCGATTATCCAATACGGTACCATCAATGGTCTGGTTAGCCACGTTGCCAGCTGCCAGGTCGATTGCATTATAGATGGCCAACTGCTCGAAGAACGGAAGCAGTTTGACCAGAGCGCTACTGTTGGTGTTTTCTCGTTCGTTATGGGGAAATCGCAAGTGTGTGTCGTGATAATTGTGCAGAGCCAACCCAAGTTGCTTTAGGTTATTGCTGCAACTAATTCAACGGGCCGCCTCGCGTGCCTGTTGAACCGCAGGCAAAAGAAGCGCGATCAAGACGCCGATGATTGCAATGACCACAAGAAGTTCGACGAGTGTGAAGCCACTCGATCTGGCGTTGGTGCGCATAAGACCGTTCCTTATGGAAAGATGAGAGTCAATGGCCGCGCGAAAAGTTAGTACAAAAACCAAAGCTCTCGGATCTTATGCCAATGGTGGGAGTGCCTACAAGAAAGATCTCCAAAAAAATTCCTAATTCGGGCATGTTTTACGGATACAGCCGTCACTTCTAGGCGTGGAGATCCAGAACCTCCCTTTACCAAATGGTGTGATTTCGATGACTCGATGTAAACCAACGGGAACTCTTGCCCTGATTCACGGGCCTAGAATAGCGGCTAATCCTTCGCGGCAACTAGCATATTTCGGCTGGAAATCGAGTTCTGCAACCAATCGGCGATTGCTCATCTTACGATCGGAGCCAGCCCGCTGGGCTGCTGGCGAATTGGGGTCTGGCGCTTCGAAGGTTGGGTCCGGGGCACCCAATAGCCGGGCTACTTCTCGGTAGTAGTCACGGCGGTCGACGGGGCTGCCGTCGCTGACGATATATAGGGGAGAAAACGTCTCGGCGTCGGCAGCCAGGCGGATGGCCTGGACGGCGTCGTCGACGTGGATCAAGTTCAACGCGCCGCCCCCGGGGGCGGGAATCGGTTTGCCGGCCAGGATATCGGCTGAGCGTGGGATGCGCCCCGGACCGTAGATGCCGGCCATCCGCAGGGTGACACTTCGCTGGGACCAGACCGGATGATCGCGCAGATATTGTTCGGCTTTCAGAAACGCTTTGCCGCCGGGGCGAGCCGGGTCGCAGGGGGTTTCTTCATCGACCGTCTGCCCGCCAGCGTCTCCGTAGACGCCGGTCGTGCTGACGAAGATCAGCCGCCGAGTCGACTCAGGCAGGTGATCGAGGACGTTTTTCAGGCCTTCGGCGTAGACTTCTTCCCGCGACGCACCGCTGCCGGTGTCATAGCCAACGGCGAAAACGACCGTGTCCGATTCTGGTAGCTTGCGCAAAGTATCCGGCTTGGTGACGTCGGCGATTTTTGCGTGGTAGCCTTGCTGTTCAAACTGTCGGGCTCGATCCGGGGAGCGTGTCGTAGGGAAAACCACATCGCCTGCGGCATGAAAAGCTGCGGCCAACGGCATTCCAACATAACCACATCCGATGATCATTCGCGAGCGTGATTCCAAAGGTTTTCCTTCCTAAACTGGGCAGACGAAACAAACGCTAAACTCTGACGAGCTTGGCGTTTCTGACAATTCTAACAATTCTAAAGCGAGACTACCAAAGTGCTCCGGGGTTGACTAACATGGTAGGAGGAATGCGGTGACAGCAACGCCTACCCAGGTTGGCCCCGCCTGCGGTGCTAGTGACCAAGAACGTGACAAACTCTTGATCGTATTCCTAGAATAAAACCGAACCTCGATACGACCCCTACGTATTTGAGGTTGTCAGTTGAAATTCTAAAGGGCACATCATGAAACAACGGATCCTCCCCTCCTCTTATCTTTCCGGTAGCGTGGCAGCATCCTTCCGAAAATTTCTGATCGTTTGTGGTTTGATCTTGTGTTTGCCGCTTCTGGCCAATGCACAAGATAAGGCCAATCCCCAGATTCAGCGCACGGCGCACTTCGCCGAGATCCTTACCGGAGACGCTCCGGATGACGTGGCTGATCTGCGGTCGATGGAACAGCAGATTCAACAAGTCAGCAAGAAAGCACTCGCCGCGACCGTGGGCGTAATCGTCGGTCCGGCTCAAGGCTCGGGCGTGATTGTCAGCGAAGACGGACTCATCCTCACGGCAGGCCACGTGATTGGTGCCCCCAACCGCGATGTGACCATCGTTTTGAACAACGGCGAGCGCGTGAAGGGGGTGACGCTGGGCATGGACCGCAGCATTGACTCGGGCGCGATCCAGATCACCACGCCGGGCAAATACGACTATCTGCCCATTCGTAAGTCGAGCGGACTGCACGAAGGAGAATGGGTTTTGGTGATGGGTCATGCTGGCGGGATCGTCAAGGATCGTCTGCCGGCTTTGCGACTGGGCCGCGTATTGGCTTCCAGCCGCGACGTGATCGCCACCGACGCGACCCTGGTGGGGGGCGACAGTGGTGGTCCGCTACTGGACATTCAAGGCAACGTGATCGGTATTAATAGCCGCATCGGCAACCGCATCACGGCCAACTTACATGTTCCTTCTACCCGCTACCTCGAGGACGTCGACCGCTTGAAGAAGTCGGAAGTCTGGGGGCGCGTGGGGGGAACGCAACCTTATTTGGGTGTACGTTGTGAATCTGACCGACAGGAAGTCGTTGTCACACGCGTCACCCCGGGTTCCCCGGCAGCACAAGCGGGAATCCAGGAAGGGGACGAAATCTTGCGACTGAACGATCGCACGATCGGAACCTTCGATGACTTGAAGCTGATGGTGAATCAGTATTCTCCGGGCGATCGCATTAAGGTACGGATACGGCGCAGCTCGGGCAGCGTAATTACTCTTGAAGTTGAACTTGCAGATCGTCGCGAGTTGGACCGGAACTAGAGTAACCCTGGGAAGAGACCGGCCTACAGCCACCTATTTGCCTAGAGTATCCCTAGCGCGAGCACGGCGTTTACGCTGGCTTGCAAGCCGTACCATCTTTCGACGAAACAACGGAGTGACCACATGCCCCGGTTTCGTTTGAATTCATTGCTGTTCCTATTGATCGTAGCCCCTTTGTCGATGGCGATGTTCGCCCCGACGCCGGTCATCGGTCAGGTCTTTGAAAGCGACGGCATCGCGATGCGTTTCATGAAACGCGTCCACCAGCGAAGCAGCAGCGAAGTGCTGGGCGCGTTCGACTCGGTCGTGCGCAATACGCGTCGCGCGACGGTCGAATTCAAGCGTGGCGGCGAACGCATCGCCATGGGGGGCATTGTCGATCCCAACGGCTTGATCGTCACCAAGGCCAGCCTGGTGAACACTTATGACAATGACGCTCCTCTGGTTGCGGAACTGGCCAACGGCGATCAGTACCTGACCAGCGAAGTCGCCGCGATCGACAAGGAGAACGACCTGGCCCTGGTTCGTATCGACGGCAAGAACCTGCCGGTGATGGAAATCGCGACGACCAGCAAGTTGTCGCTGGGCAGTTTGCTGGCGACCGCAGGACTGGATGAGGAACCGGTCGCGATCGGCGTGTATGGTCTCGATCCGCACAAGGTCGACATGAAGAACGCCATGCTCGGCGTGATGCTCTCACGTGAACCAGGCCCAGCGACGGTTGACATGGTGGTCGAAAAGAGTGCCGCGGCCAATGCAGGCATCTTGGCCCAAGACGTCATCGTCTCGCTGAATGACATGGTCATCGATTCAGGCAACCATTTGATCGAAACGGTCCGCACGTTCGAGCCAGGCGATTCGCTTCGCGTGAAGCTCATGCGAGCGGACCAGGAAGTTCTGCTGAGCGTCGTGCTCGGGGAATGGGTTGCCGGTCCGAACCAGGCTCGGCACGAGTTCCAGAATCACCTCGGCGGCGAGTTGAGCACGCGTCGTAGCGGCTTTCCTTCGGTCTTTCAGCACGATAGCTATTTGCAGCCAGAGCAGTGCGGCGGACCGGTCGTGAACCTGGACGGTCAGGTCGTGGGCCTGAACATCGCTCGAGCAGGCCGCGTGGCGACCTATGCCATCCCCGGGTCGGTGCTCTCGCAGTCGATCTCGAAGATGCTTTCGGCAGCCGGCGCGACGAAAAATCAGAACATTGTACAGTCGCGTCTGAGCGCCAAGCCGGTGATCTCTGAAAATAGCGATTCTGCCCTGGCTCCTGGCGAGACCCGCTGGATTCCTCGCGAGACTTCGAAGTAGAATAAGGTTCGTCGAAAGACGATCAACTCTGACTACTATCGAAGTTTTCCGTTGGAAGTGTTCATTCTTCAGCGGGGGCAGTCATCCCTGCACTGCCCCTGGCCGAACATGGAAAACGGTGTAACGAAGAACCAGGCTATCATGCAAGACAAACTAGCCGAGCTACGCGAAACGCTTGTCGAACTGCAGCGCGAACTACGCGAAGTGGACCAACTGGATGCCGATACCAAGTCGCGTCTGGAAGGGGTCATGGAATCGATTAACGACGCCCTGCATCGCGAGGACACCGAAGCCCTGTCGCACCCTTCGTTGCGAGAAACGATCAACGAGCGGAATGAGCAGTTGGAAGACAACACCTATCCGTCTCTTACGCGCATTCTGAACAATCTGGCCGATATCCTGGGCAACAGCGGGCTGTAAGCTCACGGGTCGCCCCGAGCAGTTAAGCAGCAGCCCGTTTTGTTTCAGACGTTCTTTACATGCCAAATGGATTGCCTGAGTCGGAGGTCGACTCGGGCATTTCCGGATGGTCGACCAGAAAGTACGTATGGTACAGCACCGCGTACGTGGCACTGAGCCAGATGAGCGCGGGGATGATGCCTACGCCACAGAGCAGCAGCCCACCCAGACCAATCAGGACCGACATCGCCATCAACGCGAATAAGGTCCCTTCGCGGCCGTCGGTCATGTGCCAGCTCTCCTTCATCGCTTCGATCATTCCCATCTTGCGATCGACGATCAAATACTCGACGAACGAAAACTTTACGATCAAGTAAAGTCCCGGCACAATCAACAATAGCAGTCCCAGCCCGACGAGAATCGTCTGCACGACGCCTGCTCCGACCGCGTGCAGATAGTTTCGCGAGAAAGCGCCAAAGATATCGCTCAACTCGAAGTGCTCACTGCGAGCCGCTTTCAAAAAGACCCACGTCAGCCCCATCGAAATGGGAGTCGCGACGAAGATTTCGTATCCCTGCGAGATCATCCACAGACCTGCCGGAACGTCGTCTCCCGCTGACGAAGCGATGTTTTCCAAATGATCGGCCGGAATGCGGATGAACATACAAACCAGCGAGAATCCCAAAAACGGCCAAAACCAGCGGGCCATCAAATCCCACCCTACTTTGAGCGCGTCCATGCAAGTGCCATCGCACACCATCCCGGTGCTGCTACTTAGCGTGGTTGGCGTTCTGGCAACCTCCGATTGCGGGGACGCGAACGGATTGTTGGACTGGGGATCGCTAGAGAAATCGTTTGTCAATCGACTGAGCTTTCAAAACAATGGTGCTAAACTTCAGGGACACTCGGCTTCGATTCGCCGTCATTTTCGGTGGGCTTCGGCTTGGCATAGTCTGCATCAATGCCCTCGGGAACACCAGAGAAACCGCTCGAAAAACTGGTATTCTGCCCAGACGGGGCGTCCGAATTCGGATCGGCACCGGGGCGAGTTTCTTGCGAGAACTCGACCTGTTTAAGACTGAGCGTAGGACGAGTCACGCCGACGATCATCAAGATTGCCCCGAGGAGTGCGCAGAAGATGCCCGGAGCACCGTTGACCCAGTTGAGGGACAACTTTCCAACCGTTCCCTGAAATCCAAATGGCGTAACGAACCCAATCGCGAATAGGATGACGCCGATCACGATCAAGAAGAATCCACCGATCGAGGCTATCGCAATTTGAACGTTGATCGTGCGGATCTGTGCGGCGCCGTATTCCAGGCCGGTAACGAACTCCAACGAAAACCTTTGCCGCTGGGGATCCGCGCTATCGATATCTTCAATCACGCTGTCAATCAGCTTTTCGGTAAACACGGGGGTACGCGTCAAAGGACCGATAATGCCGACGATCATATACAGAAGCACGAGAACCAACAGGCCTACGCAACCTAAGAATGCATAACCGACGACCCTCTTTGACAGAAGCTCTTCCGCAGGTCGTTCTGGTGCTGGATCGGCCAGATCAGTTGAGGGGTCGGGCAACGTTATACACCTCACCTGCATTGGTCGTATCGATCGAAAACTTGAAGTCGTCAGGAACGGACAATGTGAATAACCTTGTTTCGTAAACCAACACCATCTTGGTGATCGTCACGCCATTAGGCCCCTCATGCTCTTCCGCAACTGCCTTGGCCACGGTCTCTTCGACTTCTTCCGTCGTGCCTGGCTGCTGCCCTTGTACATCGGCTTTGCCTTGATTGTCTCGTACGACTTCCCAGCGGTAGGCCGCTCTTACATCGCGGTTCTCGTTATACCGATATGCCATATCCCACGGATTCAGGAGCTTTACATTTAAGAAATATTTAACCGAAGAATCCTGAATCTTTGGTGTTCGGATATAGATCGCGAACGTTTGGTCGTTCTTCGTCGGAGTGAAAAAGACGTTGGTCCGCTGAATCTCTAAACCGGGACCAATCCCTGATTTGGTGCAAATCACAACGGCTTCACAAGGCGTATCCTTCAGATTTTTGGCCCGTGCGAGAAAGTGAATCCTGTGATGATCCGTGCGTGGCTGAAGCGCGACGTGGCTGTTTGTAGCAGGAGACTTTGCGATCGTAAGCTCGGCAGCTGCTTGAGCGAGGACTTCCGAAGCTTGAAAAAAAGAGCCCAGAACGAAAGCCAAAACGAGGAGTAATTTCGCAATGCATCCAGTCATATCTGCCACGATCGATCGAGAGTTGTCGTTGCCACCGCACATCTTGAGCGATTGAGGTAGTCGACGTTATATCAGCCTAATACCTCGCCTTCAATAAAAAATACGCATGGCAACCAGCACTTTGTTGCCATGCGTATTCATCAAATTATCAGTTTCGTGCCGAGATCAACCGCCTCTCACCGGCTAATCGTGAACCAGCGACTACTTCCCGCCCAACGACGTCAAGTGCGAATACGTACGCAGGTACATCACGCCGTCGGATATCGAAGGCGTCGATTCGCTTCCTTCGCCGAGGTTGGTTTCGCCGAGAACTTCCAGGTTGGTATCGGCAGAGACCACCATCAGGTTCCCTTCTTCCGAGATACAGAACAAGCGGTTGCCAACGCGAATGGGCGAGCCGTAGTAATTGCCGCCGATGCGTTTCTGGCCGAGTACCTTTCCGGTCTTCGCATCCAGGCAGCTGACGATGCCCTTGTCGTACCAGACGAAGACTTTGTCGTCGAAGGTGACCGGCGTTGGCACATAACTGGCCTGGCGAGAGAGACGCCACGCCAGTTTCGGCTGACCACCATTGGGGTCAACCGCACTCACGGTGTTGCCACCACCCCCTGAGCCGCTGGACCCGAGAATCAAGTCGCCTGCGATGACGGGGGACGAAACGCTTCGCATGTTGAAGACCTGTTCGGCCCATAGCTGCTCGCCCGTTTCCGGATCGTGCGCGGCGATGCCATGGGCGCTGCTGTTGGCGATCAGTACCTTCCTGCCGTCTTTCATTTCATAAACACAGGGAACCGAGTAGGCCGCGACGTCGCTATCACGCGTGGTTTCCCACAGTTTCTCGCCCGTCTTCCGATCGAACGCGATCAGGCGGCTGTTGCCGATCGGCCGATCTTTAAGCTTGCGTTCGTCTCCTAACTGCATCAGGGAAATGATCACCTTGTCTTCGAAGATCATCGGCGACGTTCCAAAGCCGTGCTGGCTGACCCAAGGCCCCAGGTCGACGCGCCACGAAGGTTCGCCGTCGTGATTCAGAGCCACCAGTTGCGTGTGATCGTCATCGGCCCACGCGACGTAGACATGAACTTCGTCCACGGCAGGGCTGCACGAAGCGTAGCTGCTCTTGGTATGCAGATGACTGGCCCCGGCGGCGAATTCTTTTTGCCAGATAGTTTTGCCTGACTGCGTATCGAGACACAGCACATACCGCAAACCGGTATCAGGGTCGGCGCTCATCAGAAAGATACGGTTACCCCAAATCGTCGGTGACGAGTGCCCGATGCCTGGCAGTTGGACCTTCCAGTTGAAATCTTGCGGGGTCGGAGCGGAAGGGATATTCGCGTCCGCGGCAATGCCACTGCCATTGGGTCCGCGAAAACGGGTCCACTCTTGCGCATGTGCGGAAGAAGCAATGACGCTTGTCAAAACGACGGTGAGCAGGAAGCGATATGTCGACATGGTGATCTACCGAATAGAAAAAGGCAGGCTTGCAGGAAGGAGCAATCGTCTTCGATGGTAATCGGTTTTTCGGGCAGTTTCCACGGAGGAAGGGACGGTTTGCCAGGTAAATCGCCGGAAAGCCACGTCCGAGAGATTGATTTGGCCGACAAGACGGGATCGCTGAGACGATTACGGCCGCTTAAAACGATGATCTGGCAGTATTCAGGTCGATCGTCGAATCCTTCTGCATGGAAGGATATCAGCCGGCATCGGAAGAGAGTTCTTCCTGAGACGACGTCTTGCAGTCGTCCAAGCTGGCGATCCACTGCACGACGCGGTGATCCATCCAGCGGCGATCGGGTACGATGCTCTTGGAGGTGATGAAACCTAAGTGACCGCCGCCACGGGTGACTTCCAGTTCGACACTGCCGCTGCGCGGGTGCTTCTCGAAGATCTCAACCGGGATGACGCTATCGTCATCGGCCGTCAGAATGAGCCCCGGGATGTGGATGTTGGGCAGTACCGGGGCCGCGCTGGCCTTAGCGTAGTAATCTTCCGCCGATTCGAAGCCGCACTGCGGCGCGGTGAAGATCGAGTCGAACTCGATGATGCGGCCGGGCTTCTCGGTGAAGCGGAAACCGTCGTAGAAGTTCTCGTCCTTGGCCAGACGACCTTCCACCAGGTTCACCAGCCGCCGCGAGAAGTCCCAGTCGTAGACGCGATTGAAGCCGCGATTCATGTTCCGGCAGCAATAAGCCAGGTCGATCGGCGGCGCGACGGCCATCACACTGTCGGTCCCACCGATGCGTCCGCTACCCATCTCGCCGGCCAGCTTTAAAACGATGTTGGCTCCCATGCTGAAGCCGCACAGTGTGAGTGGCGAACCAAGGCATAGGGCGCTGATCGTTTCGACGCAGTGGGCGATGTCGTCGCTGCAGCCGGCGTGGAATGGACGCTTGGCGAGGTGATGCCCTGCTCCGCATCCTCGCAGGTCGACCCGGAAGGTGCGGATGCCCAGCGAATTCAACTTGTGGGCGATACGGACAAGGTAACCGCTGCTATGGCAACCACCAAGTCCGTGAATCATCAGGACGGTACGATCCCCTGGTTTCCACTGTTTCGGGCAATCATCGTGCAGGACAACTTGGTCGCCGTCTTCAAAAAGCACCAGATGCTGCCGCGCGTTGTATGGAATGTTGTGCCCATACCAGTAGGCACCCAGTATGGTCTGCGCATGGGAATTCCGCAGTAGTGGATGAGGCTTAAAAGGCCTCACCGAGGTCAGAACGTAAGGAGATCGGGCCAACATCGTTCAGCTACAGGGGATTACCCTGTCATCCATGCATTTCGTCTTGATTGGAGCCTGTTTCAACACCTTATTTCGGCTGCGATTGTGATCTCGCACTCGAAAACGGTTTTGAAACCGGCTCTAGCGCTGAATTTGGTATTCTTCGATCTTGCGATACAGGGTCGCACGGCTCGTACCGAGTAATTTTACGGCTTCTGGGATGCTCCCTCCAGTTCTTGAGAGGGCTTCTTCAATCAATTTCTTTTCCCAGAAGTCAAACCTTAACGACTCTGGCTCGTTCAGACCAGCGTCTCGTAAGCCTAAATCATGGGGTTGTATCGACTCGCCATCCGCCAAAACGACGCTGCTATCGATCACGTTTCGAAGCTGCCTGACATTACCCGGCCAGTTATAGTCGGCCAGTTTCTGTTGGGCACTGTCCGAAAGGGTAAGCAGTGGTCGCCCATGCGTCTTGCGGAAGTGCTCCAAAAAATGCTCGGCCAGAAGAATTATGTCCTTCCCGCGATCTCGAAGCGGAGGTATGTATAACTCAAATACACTCAGGCGGTAATAGAGATCTTCCCGAAATCGTTTCTCACGAACGAATTCCGCCAAATCTCGGTTGGTCGCCGCGATCACGCGAACATCGACACTCACTTCCTTAGTGGCCCCTAAGGGAAGGAATGGGTGCCCTTCTAAGATTCTCAGCAGCTTGGCCTGGCCATCGAGCGTCAGTTCCCCGACTTCGTCTAAAAACAAAGTCCCCGTGTCGGCTTGCTGAAAAAAACCAATATGGTCGGAGTCGGCCCCGGTGAACGCACCCTTCTTGTGACCGAACAATTGGCTCTCGATCAGGTTCTCAGGCAGTGCCGCGCAGTTGACGCTGAGCATCGGTCGATCGGCTCGGTTGGACGCCTTGTGCAGGGCCCTGGCAACCAGTTCTTTACCGCTGCCACTTTCACCCCGGACCAGCACGCAGCCGCCTGCTTTCGAGATGCGTGCGATCTTCTGCTTCAGTTCGCCCATCGCGGGGCTTTCGCCGATCAGTTCGTCGAACGCCGCCGATTTGTCGACTAATTGCTGGTAGCTTGCCTGAAGCTGCGTCACTTTCCAGGCCCGCAGCAGGGCGATAGTCAGGATATTTCCGACCGAAATTGCAAAATCGAGTTCGTTATGCCAGAAACGTTCCTGCTTGCGGTACAGATGCAGGGCTCCGAAGGCCTTCTTCTTATGAATCAGCGGTACGCAGATCGCGTCGGCGAAGTGGGTCAGCTTTTTGCTGGTATCTCCTTGGGCCTCGTTGGCGATCCAGACGGCGTTCCCTTTCTGGGTGACGATCTCGGTCAGGGCCTCGCTCAAAGGAGCTGGGCCTTCGGTGTCTTCCGGAAAAACGCGTTTGGCCCGTAACTGTCCATCGTCGCTGAGCCACAAAAAACCAACCACGACCGCTTTGGTTTGCTCTTTTACCATCTCCAACGTGACTTGAATGATGGTGTTGGGGTCTTCCTCGCCGAGGAGCCGAATCGCGAACTGGTGCAGCAGGAGCAGCCGCTGGGCTTGCTGGTAGTCCTTAAGTTCCTTAAGTGCTATCAGGTTCGTGTCTTGCGGATTGACCGGCATATTGCGGACGATCGTCTGCGTGATGCTCGGTGGAAGCTCGTCGTGCGAAGTGGGGGGCTGGGCGCTGTGATTAAAGCTGAATTCCGTATCGCCAATTTTCAGGCGGCACCCATCTTTCAGTTCTGCTTCGTCGATCGGCTGATCGTCGAGAAAACTACCATTACGGCTCTCGCGATCTTTCACGAACCACTTGCCGTTTCGCAGAAATATGGCCGCATGCACCCGCGAACAGAGGGGGTCGGTCAGGGTTACATCGCATTCCAGACCTCGCCCGATGAGGTTGTCTCGCGAGTCGTCTAAGGGAAAATTCTTCCCCGGACCGTTGCCGGATATCGTCTTAAGGTAGCTATAAATTGCCATTAGTTCGGCCGAAATTCCCCCTGGGTTCCCTCAATATTGGCAAGCATCTTGGGTGGTCCGCGTTAAAGTCAGCACTTGTCTTATCTTACGGAATTTACGCTTCGACCTGCCAGTCGGGTCATGAAAATCGTCCAGGAAAAGATGGAATTGCTTTGCACGCGAACCAACTTTCGTGAGTTCCCCTACGTATCGATAGAGGCTCGCTGATCCGACCAGGTTGCAAGCATTCGCCTTGAGTCGAGTTGCCGACCTAGATAGGATTACACGTGCCCTTCCTGCATACCCCCAAATCTGCTATTCGCTACATATTCACGCACACATCTTGCGATAAGGATTCATCATGGCAAACGTTCGAGGGAATTGGACTAACTTGCGCCATCCCATTTTCTTTCTATTTACGGTCGTCGCTACGTTCGCGACACTCGTCGTCGCGTCGTTGCTTCCCAAGAATGCCCCTGCTCAGGGCCCCCTTGCCGGCCAAGACCGACATCTTCCTGAGCGACACATCTCGCGAATGGTCTCTCGGCTGTTGCTTCGCGATCACCTTTCGACCGCTCCGCTGGACGATACGATCTCGCAACGGGCGTTCGACAAGTTCCTGAAATTCTGGGACCCACTCAAACTGTACTTCACAGAAGCCGACGTCGCCGAATTTGCGGCTAATCGCAACCTGCTGGACGACCAGGTCCGTAGCGGCAACACCGAGTTCGCTCACAAGGTCTTCGAGCGTTTCATTCAGCGAACGCTGGAACGCGTGCAGACGGTGGACGACCTTTTGGCCAACCACGAATTTAACTTCGAAGAAGACGAAGTCTTCGTCACCGATGGCGATAAGGTCAATTACCCAGCCAATGCGGCGGAAGCGACCGATCGTTGGCGTAAGCGTCTGAAGTACGACCTGCTCACTCAGCTGGCCGACGGTAAGACCCTGGAAGAAGCCAAAGAGCGGATCGGTAAACGCTACCACAGCTATGCACGCCGCATCGGCCAAACCAGCGAAGACGAACTGCTGGAAGTCTTCCTGACGTCGGTGACCTCCGCCTACGATCCACACACCACCTACATGTCGCCAGGCACGCTTGAGAATTTCAATATTCAAATGCGTCTGAACCTGGAAGGCATTGGTGCTGCCCTGATGTCGGAAGATGGATACTGCAAGGTTTCCAAAGTGATTCCAGGCGGTGCCGCCGATAAGCACGGTAAAAAGAACCCTGAAGAGAAACTGGAAGCCGGCGACTTCATCGTCAGTGTCGGCCAAGGCACCGATGGCGAAATGGTCGACGTGGTCGACATGAAGCTGAACGACGTCGTCGACATGATCCGCGGCAAGGCCAACACGGTCGTTCGCCTGGGCGTCAAGAAGAAGGGTAAAGGCGAAACCAAGATCTTCGACGTTACCCGTGCCAAGGTCGAACTGAAAGACAGCGAAGCCCGCGGCGAAGTCGTCGAGCAAACGACCGCGGACGGACGCAAGATGAAGATCGGCTGGATCGACCTGCCGTCGTTCTACCTGGACATGGAAGCCGCTCGCTCAGGCAACCCAAATGTCAAGCGCAGCACGATCGACGTGGCTCGCCTTTTAGCGGACTTCCGCCAGAAGGGGGTCGAAGCCGTGGTGCTCGACCTGCGTCGTAACGGCGGTGGTAGCTTGACCGAAGCGATCGACCTGACCGGTTTGTTCATCGATCAAGGTCCCGTCGTTCAGGTGAAGGACGCCGACAACAACGTCCATCCTTACGAGGACATGAACCGCGGCATGCTGTGGGAAGGCCCCCTGGTCGTGCTCACCAGCAAGATGAGTGCGAGTGCCAGCGAGATTCTGGCCGGTGCCATCCAGGACTACGGCCGCGGGATCGTCGTCGGCGACGAGCAGACCCACGGCAAAGGTACCGTTCAGACGCTGCTGGACCTGGGCCGCGAAGAGTTGATGGGTGCCAACCCCGTCAATCCTCCGTCGCTGGGTGCCTTAAAGATCACGCTGCAAAAGTTCTATCGCCCCAGCGGCAAGAGCACGCAGCTCAAGGGGGTTGAAGCCGACGTCGCCTTGCCGGCTCTGACCGCCAACATGGACATCGCCGAAGGGGACCTCGACTACCCGGTTCCGTTCGACACCGTTCAGACGACCCGTTACCCGGTGAGCAACGCCAATGCGGCACCCCTGGTGGCGGAACTGAATCGTCTGTCGGGGCAGCGAGTTCAATCGTCCGAAGGCTTCACGAAGCTGAACAAGATGATCGAAACCTACCTCGAACAGAAGGACAAGAAGCAGGTCGATCTCAACAAGCAGAAGTTCATGGCCGAGTACGAAGCCCTGAGCGAACGCGAAAAGGAAATCGAAAGCCTGGTTGGCGAAACGGATGACGACCCGAACGAAGTCGTCGAACGCGATTACTACTTCGACGAAGTGATCAACATCACCAAGGACTACGTTCGCCTGCTGGAACAACAAAAGGTCGCCTCGAACAACTAAGTTCGCTTGGCGATGGAAACGATAACCAATGAAAAGGGTCTGCTTCGGCAGGCCCTTTTTTTGTGGTCAGATGAAAAGCTATTGGCGTTGCCATTTTTTCTTCGTCAAACGTCCACTCATCTGGTAAACTTTGCACGCACCCTCCCCTGCCCCACCTACCTGACCACCACTTGCCCTCTTCCATCGGGAGCGATCCTTGAGCGATCAGGCGAACGTTGTTCTGTGTTTCATGGCCCATCCGGACGACGCGGAGATTCTGTGTGGAGGCGTCCTCATTCGCCTCGCGGAGTTGGGCTGGGACGTGCATATCGCCACGACGGCCGCCGGCGACTGCGGTTCCGAAAAACTGCCTCGCACAGAAATCGCCGCGATTCGCAAGAATGAAGGGATCGCCGCGGCCCAGTTGATTGGCGGCACGTATCACACGCTGGCCGAGCCCGACGTGAACGTCGTGTTCGACAAGTCGACCAACCGCAAGGCGATCGATCTGTTTCGGCAGATTTGTCCGACGCTGGTCATCACGCACCCGCGCGAGGATTACATGCTCGATCACGAGCAAACGCATCTGCTGGCTCGTAGTGCGGCGTTCAGCTTCCCGATCCCCAACGCTTCCAGCCTACCGCTGGCACCCGGTACGCATATTCCGCATCTGTATTACGCCGATCCGATCGAAGGCATCAACCCGTATACTGGCGAGCCGGTCACGCCAACGATTACCATTGACGTCAGTCGTGAAATCGAGAAGAAGGCCCAGATGCTGGCCTGCCATGCTTCGCAGCGCGAGTGGCTCCAGGCTCATCACGGCATGGACGAATACCTGGAAGCGATGAAGCGGCACAGTGCCCAGCGTGGCACGCTCATCGGAACCGACTACGCCGAATCGTTTCGCCAGCATTTGGGTCACGCGTTTCCCCAGAACGATTTACTTGCCGAGCTGCTCCCCTGATTGCGTACCCAGTGCGAATGATTGCGTACCCAGTGCGAACCTCCCTCCTAGACGCAAGGACAACTCAGAATGGCCCGACCGATTAGCAAAGTGGCACCGCAGTGGTGGGACTACACAACCCTGGACGAAGAACTGTTGGCCGATGCCGCCAGGCTGACGCCCGACGATCTGCTTCAGCTTTCCCGTCCTGGCTTCGAGGTACGCATTTTCGACACGTTGGAAGAGCTGTACTGCGCCGAAGCGTTGGAATACATCGAAGCCTGGCAGCAGAGTACGCCCGACAATCCGTGCGGTATCTGCGGCCCCATCGGCCCGACCGAGCAGTTGCCTCTGGTTGCCCGCATGGTGAACGCGCTGGGCATCGACCTAAAGAAGCTGGACGCGCATTTCTGGGGCATGGACGAATGGGTCGATGCGGACGACAACCCGGTGCCGGTCGAGTTTCCCCTTTCCTTCGCCAAGGCCGACAAAGACCTGTGCTTCGATCGGATCGATCCGAAGTACTCGATGCAGACCGCCAATCTGCACTTCCCCACCGGCGACCTGGAGGCATACTCGAAGTCGTACGACGAGATCCGCTGCCTGGTCATGCAAGGGGGCCAAGGCGAAGTCAAACACTGGGCCTTCAACGATCCACCCAAGCGCGAAGGAGATTACGTCGACGCTCCGCCCCCTCCGGAAGTTTATCGAGAACTGGGTACCCGCGTGACCGATCTGCATCCCATGACGGTCATTCAAAACGCACGCACCAGCGGCGGTGGTTACGTGCCGATGGTTCCTACCCGGGCATGCACTGTTGGGCCGAAGGAGACCTGGAAAGCCGAACGCGTGTCGATCTGGCACCCCGGCCATCACGATAACCCCTTCGGCATGCGACTTTCCGCCCTGATGATCAGCAAAGGGATTGCCGACACGAGCGTTCCGATGTCGCTTTTGGCCGATCATCCGAGCGTGACCTTCAGTTATTATCGCGGCGGTATTGGGACCGTGGAAACGGAAATGCATTAGATGTCCACCGAGGTTGAAGCCACCACGCCTGGCAGTGAAGACGAATATCACTTGGATCTGCTGGGCACGTTTCATTGGATCCTCGCGGGCCTTGTCGCCGTGGCAGGGCTCTTTCCCATCTTTCATGTGTTGTTTGGCTTCATCGCGATCGTGGCCAGTCTCGTCGGTGAGGCGGTCGAGCCCGAGGCTCGCGGGTTGGGTGTGCTGATGGGTTTCCTGTTCATGGCGATCGGCAGCGCGATCATGGTCACGTTTTGGGTGATCGCGTATTGTCTTTACTTGAGCGGCAGCTATCTCAAGGCGCACAAGAATCACACGTTTTGCATGGTGATGGCGGTGATTATCTGCTTTTCTTTTCCCCTGGGAACGGCCCTGGGGGTATTCACCATCCTGGTGCTTATTCGACCAAGCGTTCGGCAGTTGTTCGGGGTGGCCTGACCGCCAGCTACCCCACAGCGGCCTGCGAATCAGGGTGATTGAAGTTCCAGACTAGGCTGATCGCTCGCCATCACGTCGTTTGCTCTTTCAGCGAGGGGGAATGCCCCCGACTTGTTGCTTGACAGCAAGATCCGATCGCATAATGGCATGAGAGTTGCACCTTAGCAACGCACAACAACCACACGCTGAGATAGGAATGCGCACCATGAGCATCATTGGCGACTTCAAGAAGTTTGCGCTTCGGGGCAATCTGATCGACATGGCCGTCGGTTTTACCGTCGGGGCTGCCTTCACGTCGGTGGCGAAGTCGCTGGTGAGCGACATCATCATGCCGCCACTCGGGTTTCTACTGGGGAAAAGTGACTTCTCGGACTTGTTCATCGTGCTGAACGCCCCCGATCCCGAGAAGACGTACACGACGCTGGCTCAGGCGCAGGAAGCTGGCCTCACGACGATCAACTATGGGATGTTCATCAACAACATCATTTCGTTTTTGTTGGTGGCGCTCGCAATGTTCATGATCATCCGCTTGATCAACCAACTCGACAAGCGGCTCGAGGATACCTTCGGCGGCGACAAACCTCAGCCTGGCGATCCCGAAAACAAGAAGTGCCCTTACTGCCTATCGACCATTCCCTATCGCGCGACGCGATGTGCTCACTGCACGGCGGAACTGCCTGCGACCGAGCAGCAACCTAGTACTAACGGTTAACATCCACTCACCCATTTTTTGACTTCAACATAGGACCATGGCTCCCATCAAGATTTTCAACACAACCCCGGCAACGTATGGCGAAGACTACGAGCGCGGCTGGATTGGTTTCAATCACGCCGGCAGTTGGTTCTCGAAAGGGATCGCCCAGGTACAGCAGTGGCGACAAGTCTCGGACGTGACGGTCTCGCACGTATTCGTGGTGACCGGCGAGGACGAGTGCGTGGAAGCCGCGTACCCCAAGGGGGTCGTTCGCTCGAAGCTGAGCGAAGAGTACTGGCCCAAGGATGATCGTTACGTCATCTTTCGGAAACCGAAAGGTTTGACGCCAGAGCTTGCCGATCGGATCGCCGAAGCGGCGGAGGCCCAACTGGGAACGCAGTTCGATTATCACACCACCGCGAACCTCGCGTTACAAAAGAACTTCTTCGGCTGGATCATCAACTGGATCACCTCCGACGAAGCGAACCGGGCCGTCGACTCGCTGGTGGAAGACGACAGCCGGTGGCTTTGCAGCGCCTTGGGTGCGTACTGTTTGAAGTCGCAGCCAGAGTTTGACGAAATTGGCATCCTCACGCAGCAGCCTGGCATGATTACGCCTCAGGAGTTGTTCGAGTCGGACGAAATCTTTGAGCCAGTGCAGCGCACCGACGGAAGCCAGGCTCCCGTCAAGAATGTTAGCGAAGGATCATGAACGGAATCTGGTATACGCTGCCCTTGATAATGATTGCCCTGATCGGGTGCGTTTTGGGGCTGCGTGTTCTCGTTCGCAAACTACTCAGCGGAACGTACAAGGCCGGCGAGGTCGTCGATCCGTATCGTCCCAGGAACTTCGCGATCCCAGATCCGATCAAGGTCGAGTTCGAGGGTGAAAAGCATACGATCTTACGTGGGCGATTCTGGAAGGGAGAAAGCGACAAGGCCATCATTGTCGTGCATGGCATCGATGGCCCATCGATTGAAATGCTGCCGCACGTGTCGTACTTGTACCGTGCTGGGTACAGCGTCCTTTTGTACGACAACCGCGGACGAGGGAACAGCGACGGTGGCTTCTCGACGCTCGGGTTTCTCGAATGGCGCGACGTGCTGCACGCAATCCATTGGGTCCGAGGCCAGCCGGGGATTGCCGCCCACAAGATCGGTCTGCATGGTCTTTCCCTGGGGGCTGCCTGCGTGATCATGGCTGCCGCTAAAGATCACCAAATCCGTGGCGTGCTGGCCGAAAGCCCGTTCGTTTCGATGCCGATCATGCTGACCCACGTGGCCAATAAGATGACACGCCTACCGAAGTTTCTCATCGGCGAGTTGGTGCGTGTGCTTCTCGATTGGTCTCTGGAAACGAAGCTTCGCCTGGTCGAACCTCATACGGCCGTCAAGAATATCGCGCCGCGGCCACTCTACATCATCGACGCCGAGGAGGATCAACTCTTTCCGATTGATACCGCCCAAACCGTCTACGATGCCGCCGACGAGCCGAAACGATTCTGGAAAGTACGCGGCGCCGCCCATGCCAACTGCTGGCATGTGATGCCGGAAGAGTACGAACAGCGAGCCCTCGATTTCTGGGCAGACGTATTTTCAGGTAAGCCATTAGCTCGTAATCCCACGCAAGCCTCCGCCAAAGAACCAGAAAACTACGAAGAGAGTACGACCCCTGCGAACAATTCAACCGCTTCCTCTTAAGGTTCAAGCAAGCTTGCCGTTGACTAACTATGATGAACCGTTGGCAGGCCTCTGTGTCCTTGCCTGCGGTTTTTCTTTTTTGGGCACCCTGCTGATAGCGTCAATGATCGAGTACCAAGTCGAGCCGAATCTTTCTGTTGATGAATATCTGGACGTTCTAATCCGTTCGCAGTTGGCCGAGCGTCGTCCGGTCGACGATCGCGAGAAACTGACCAAGATGGTCCGCAACGCCGACATCCTTTGCACGGCTCGCAGTGAAGGTATGCTAATAGGAATTGCCCGCAGCATGACCGACTTCGCCCACGCGACCTACCTGGCCGACCTGGCCGTAGATGAAGCGTTCCAGAAACAAGGGATCGGCCGAGAACTGATCGCCCGCACGCATCAGGCAGCCGGCAAGCACACAATCCTGCTTTTACTGGCGGCACCCAAGGCGGCCAGTTATTATCCGCACGTGGGGATGGAGAAGCATGACTCTTGTTGGATTATTCCGCGGGAATGACAATTGCGAAATCTATTATCACTTGATTTGAGCAACAAAAGCCCCGAACCAAGTGTCTACGAATCGATCAAAAAATAATGGCTCATTACAATCGTTTCTGACCTTGATTCGGTATGTGAAGGGTTTTCAAAGCAAAATACTACGCGACAATTCGTTCTGACTACTTGCTAAGAATTAAGAATGAGGAGGGGTAATATGTCGCCTGATTCAACTCCAAATGACGACCCTAATTTGACAGAGCAAGACTTAGACACAAATGACGATGATTGCCAGTCGCCCGCGAACGTTGTTCGTCCACAATCAGTTGAAAAGAGTGCAGATCTGGGCAGTCTTAACGACTAGTCGATTACATCAAAACAACCACTTCTAATTCGACATTATCCGGATCAAAGAAAATGGCTGACAGCAATAACAATAGCCCATCCGAGTCGCCGAGTAGTTCCCCCACGGCGATTGCGCCATGATGGGTTATCTGCGACACTGAGGCAATGGCGGTCAGGCGATTTTGTGACGGAGGTTGTCGCGGCCTGATCCGGTGTTCTCAGGTGCCTTTCTCATGTCGTCACGTTCGCCTGTTTCCCTTCAAGAGTGCTTTGCCGATCTGACCGATCCGCGGACTCGCAAGGTGACTTATCCGTTAACGAATATCGTGACCATCGCGCTGTGTGCGGTGATGAGTGGGGCGGATGATTTTGTGGCTATCGCCGACTGGGCCGAGATGAAGAAGGAGTGGCTGGGTAAGTTCCTTGATTTGAGTTCCGGCATCCCTTCGCACGATCGCTTTAATGCGATCTTGGCTTCGCTGAATCCGGCTGAGTTTGAGAAGTGTTTGCTGACTTGGATCACCGCCTTACACGAAATCACCGACGGGCAGATCATCGCGATTGACGGCAAGACGCTGCGGCGGAGTTTCGACAAGGCCAGCAGCAAGGCGGCCATTCACATGGTCAGTGCCTGGGCGACTGCCAATCATGTGAGTCTCGGCCAGGTAGTAACCGACGCGAAGAGCAACGAGATCACCGCCATTCCCAAACTGCTTGAAATCGTCGAGGTTTCCGGCAGTTTAGTGACGATTGACGCTCAAGGTTGCCAACAGGACATCGCTCAGAAGATCGTCGACCAGGGAGCCGATTATTGCCTGGCCGTGAAGCGCAATCAGCCGACCCTCCACGATTCGATCGAAGATTTTTTTGTCGCGCAGCAGGAAAGCAATTTCAAGCGAGCCAAAGTACACCGTCACGAAACGCACGAGAAAGGGCATGGTCGCGAGGAGTCGCGTTCCTATTATATCTGCCCTGTGAACGACGAGATCATCACACGAGATCGTTGGTCGAACTTGAGGGCGATCGGGATGACGATCAATATCGTGAAGCAAGGCGGGAACGAGACGAGCGAGGTGCGATACTATATCCTGAGCAAGTACCTTTCCGGCAAGCGTTTCGCCGAGGCCGTTCGCGGTCATTGGGGCATTGAAAACAGCCTGCACTGGCAACTGGACGTGACGTTCGGTGAAGATCAATCTCGCATCCGCAAAGGGCACGCCGACGCCAACTTTAGCCTGCTACGAAGGACGAGCCTGAGCCTGCTGAAGAACAACAAGACAGCCAAGGTCGGCGTGAAGAACAAACGATTAAAATGCGGCTGGGGCGATGACTACCGCATGGAAGTCCTGCTGGGACGGTGAGTTATGGTGCAATCGCCGTGGTAGTTCCCCAGAGTCACCCAAGGAGCCAACTGTAAACTCACAGAAGAACTCAGACGACTCTCCACAGAATTCCGTTCGCCCTCAAACATTTCAGTTCAGCCAAGACTTCGATATCGATGAATAGCTTACCACCATCAACATTTATGGCATCTACATAACTTGAACTGAAGTGTTTTCGCATTCATGCTCACTTTTCTATCAGCGCGCGGGAATTCCAGTGCCAAACGCCCAATGCCAAATAACTTCTAAACCAATCACAACCAGAGGGAGCAGCAGGGAGCAGACCGCAAGCATATAGAAGTTTATTGCAACTCGAACAAAACGTGCCTTCATCTCAGTTCGGATGCGTAGGCCGGCACATGTCAAATGCCATTGCATTGCGAAATAGACTTCCGACGGCAACAGCGATCCATCCCCCTCTGCATCAGACTTCTCATCGTAATAATTAGCATATTTAAAAGCGCCATCGATCGTCGGCGGCAACTTGCTTTGGGTTGGACGCCTTGCCCGAACAGCCACGGCCATGGCAAAAATCGCGCATCCGATCGGAATCAGAGCTGATATCACTACTGGAGCACTAAAACTACCTTGGCTCGCCGTGAATAAGATCCCTCCAGTTATCAACGATGCTCCTCCACCAAGGTAGCGTATTATTGAATCGGCCTTAGAATCAAGTTGCTCATCAACTCTGTTCAATTGCTGATACATATCTTTCGCATATTGAACTACCCACGTATAGCGCGTAGTCGAGTGCTCAACGGGTATGCGGAACTCAGTTAACGATTTCTCGGCAGCAACATGATCATCGTGTTGATCAATCGAATCGTCGTATATAAATTGACGAAGAGCCAAATCCGCTAACAGGTTTGCCTTAACCCAGCGAAAGAACCTATCGGCCTCGCTTCGGCAAACCGTACTCATATTTCGCATCGTTACCAATCCCAGGCAGAACAGTCAAGCATTCGCCTAAATATCGTTAAAAACAAACGATTGCCAGAACGCGAGGTGCTATGCTACTAATCAATCCGCCTCAAAACGCAAGCATAAGATGTTGTACTCTCGCAGAATTCTTTCCACAATTGTGTCATCAATGGTCACCTAGGAGGGGCTTACATGGATCAAGATAATTCTAACGATGCGAAAAGTCAGACATCGGAAGAAAATTCAAAGCAACCGGAAATCTTGCGTGCGGAACAACCACCGTCTGAACTAGTTCGACCGCAGATCATTCATAACACGGGTCATGATAAGAAGCCCTAAGAACAGTGCTTGCCCCGCTAGCCTATCGATGGAGCGAAAAAGATGTCTTCTAAAGAGAACCACAACGGCGACGAATCCTCAAATGAGGACAAGCCATCCAACAGCCCCAACGAAGCATGTGCTGACAATGAACAAGATATTCCACCTGCCTTTTTAATTCGTCCTCAGTCGATGCAGTGTGGAGACGATCTTGGTGGAATCGTCTCGCCTGAAATGAGTCTTCCCCCAGAAGATTTGCTAAACTTCAAAAAACGATTCCTTCCCTAGCTACGTCAGCGGCAACTCCAGCCCATCGTAGGCCAGTTCCATCCCATCCGGCAGCGACGCGTTGGTTTGCTCATGCTCCAGCTTACAAGCAATGTGCGTGAAGTAAGTCTGTTTGGCACCCACCTTTTTCGCCACCTCGACGGCCTCTTCCAGAGAAAAGTGGGTCGGATGAGGTTCTGGCCGTAGGGCATCCAGGACCAGCACGTCCAGTCCTTCCAGCTTCCCCCAGCTTTCGTCAGGGATGTGATTCACATCGGTGCAGTAGGCAACGTTGCCGACGCGAAAGCCCAGGACTTCAAAGCGGGGCCCGTGCTGCAGGCGGATCGGCGTGACCGTTGCTCCGAGCACTTCGAACGGATCCAGTCCGATCAGTTTCATGTCTAATGCCGGCCGAGAGCCGACATGGGTTTGGACCTCGGTGCTGAACGCGTAGTCGTACACCTTGCGAATCTTGGCGTCGACGTTGGGTTCGCAGTAGATCGGAACGGCGTGGCCGATGTAGAACTGAAAGAGCCGGATGTCGTCCAATCCGAACAGATGATCGGCGTGGCTATGCGTGAATGCCACGGCATGGATGATGCCGATTCCATTGGCCAGCAGCTGCGTCCGCAAGTCAGGCGGAGTATCGATCAGCAGGTTCCCCTCCGGCAGGCCGAAGATGACGCTGCACCGCGTTCGCTTGTTCTTGGGATTGGTGCTTTGGCAGACGCCGCAGCCACAGCCCACCACCGGCACCCCCATTGAGGTACCTGTCCCCAGAAAAAGAAGCTTCCCGCGAATGTCCCGCGAGACGATATTCTTCTTCGCTGGCTTGGGCGGGGGGGACTGGCTCATTCTTCCTCTTTCTGGTCTCTTTTTCCTGGCCTGAGAATCGCAAATGGGGAGAGCCGATGCAACCCCCGCCAGACGAGCGAAACCACCTCGCGCGTAACCTCTTGGCAGGAAAACGCTTCTAACAGGCGGAAGCGAGCCACAAGCGTTATCTTGCGGCAACCATCGACTTACCTTGCTGGCTGACTGGTCCTAACATCGTGAGAATCTTCACGGAATCTACGCTAGCTGGGCAAGGGAAACGGTGCCGGTATCGAATACCATGATAGCGGAGTCGGCGATCGGTGCATGCTCAATCGCGGTTGACCCCCTTGAGTAATCCCTATAATCTACGAGATGGGAAGGGTTTGCGCGCACGCTTAAGTTGTGGCGGTGTCTACAAATAAGGTCTTGTTTCGCCGCAACTAGTGCTTTTGATACGCCCCTGCCCCCAGGTGATATTCAGCGATGGAGAAACTGGAACAGATTTGGGAAAAGATCAGCCTCTTTTTTGGCGGTCTTTTAAGCGGCTTTGAACGACTGATCACGTCGATGTTCGGTTCGTCTAACGCTCGCTATATCAAGAAGTTACAGGGGCTCGTTGATGCAATCAACGAGCTGGAATCGAAGTACGAAGCGTTTTCCGACGAAGAACTTCGCGACCAGACCCGTCTCTTCAAGCAACGGCTTGCCTCCGGCGAAACGCTGGACGACATATTGGTCGAGGCCTTTGCCGTCGGCCGCGAAGCGGGCAAACGCTATCTCGGCATGCGGCATTACGACGTCCAGCTGATCGGTGGCATCGTTTTGCATCGCGGTAACGTGGCCGAAATGGTGACCGGTGAAGGGAAAACCCTGGTGGCCACGCTGCCGGCCTACCTCAATGCGCTTGAGGGCAAAGGGGTGTACGTGATCACGGTGAACGATTACCTCGCTCGCCGTGACATGGAGTGGATGGCTCCGCTCTATCGTGGACTCGGCCTGACCGTGAACGCGATCCAGAACGACATGTCGGTTCGCGATCGCCAACAGGCCTACAGCTGCGACATCACCTACGGTACGAATAACGAGTTCGGCTTCGACTACCTGCGCGACAACATGCGCCCCGCCGCCCGCGGTGATAGCCGTTTCCCGAAAGAATATCAGCAGTCGCAAGGCCGTCTGCATTACGCGATCATCGACGAAGTCGACAACATTCTGATCGACGAAGCCCGGACCCCGCTGATCATCAGCGGCCCGGCCAACATGAGCAAAGAGAAGTACGGCGATGCCGACAAGATCGCTCGCACGCTGAAGAAAGACGTGCACTTCGTCGTCAACGAAAAAGACCGCACTACCAACCTGACCGAAGAAGGGGTGCGCGAAGCGGAACGCCTGGCTGGCGTGGAAAGCTTCTACACCTCGGGCAACATGGAATGGCCCCACCTGATCGACAACGCGCTGCGGGCCCATTACCTGTACCAGTTGGACGTCGATTACGTGGTGGAAGACGGCAAGATCGTGATCATCGACGTTCACACCGGCCGTAAGATGGAAGGGCGTCAGTGGAGCGACGGCATGCACCAGGCCGTCGAGGCGAAGGAAGGGGTCAAGATCAAGGAAGAGACCCAAACCTTGGCAACCGTCACGCTGCAGAACTTCTTCAAACTGTTCGACAAGCTGGCGGGAATGACCGGTACGGCCATGACCGAAGCGGGCGAACTTTGGAAGATCTACAAGCTGGACGTGATCGCCATTCCAACCAATCGGCCCATGCAGCGCATCATGTACACCGACGTGATCTTCATGACCGAAAACGAAAAGTACGAAGCGGTCGCCGACGAAATCGAACGCACCGTCAAATGGGACGTCGTCACGTTCAAAAACGGTGACGAGATGTGGGGCGAGATCCTCAAGGAGAACGAAGACTCGATCGAAATCCACCCCAAGGGTCAGAAGCAACCCACGAAGATCGAACGCGGCAAGATCAAGGCCATCCAGTACAAAGGCCGGCCGGTGCTGGTCGGTACGGTCAGTATTGAAAAGAGTGAACGTCTGTCGCGGCTGCTCGACAAACGCGGCATCAAGCACGATTTGCTCAATGCCAAGCAGCACAAGCGCGAAGCCGACATCGTAGCCCAGGCAGGCCGCATCGGCGCCGTAACCATCGCCACCAACATGGCTGGTCGTGGTACCGACATTATCATGGGTGGTAACCCCGAAACGATGGCCTGGGCTCAGCTGCAGCACAAATACCCCACGCGCTTGGACGTCCCACAAGACGAATGGGATCAGCTGGTCCAAGAGATCGAGCAGCGCGAGCAAATGAAGGTGATGGGCAAGAAGGTCAAGGAACTGGGCGGCCTGCACGTGATCGGTACCGAGCGTCACGAGTCACGCCGTATCGACCTTCAGCTTCGTGGTCGTTGTGGTCGTCAAGGCGATCCCGGTAGTTCGCGGTTCTTCCTCTCGTTGGAAGACGACCTGATGCGAATCTACTTCGGCGACTGGGCTCGCAACTTCATCCAACGAATGCCAGCCGCCATGCGGCCGCAACCAGGCGACGCGATCGAAAGCAAAATGATCATGCGTCGTATCGAAGGTGCCCAGAAGAAGCGTGAAGAACAGAACTTCGAGGCTCGTAAGAACCTGCTCGAATACGACGAAGTGATGGACGAGCAACGAAAGCGCGTCTACGGCTTCCGCCAGCAAATCCTGGAAGGTGGCGACAGCCGCGACCTGATCATGGACATGGTCCGCGAGCAGATCGAATACCACGTGCAGATGTTCTTGGAAAAGGACTTCGGCGTGGAAACGTTCGCCAAATGGGCCGGCAGCGAACTATCGTGCGAGTTGAACACGCGCGATCTTCGCGGCTTGGACTTCCCCGCGGCCGAAACGTATGCCAAGGACATGGCCGAGCGTGCCGCAGCGTCGAACATCATGGCTTCGATCGACGAGAACCTGCCGGACAGCGAAGACGAATCCGAATGGAACTGGGGCGCCATGGCCCGCTTCGCCAACAGCATGTGGAAGCTGAACCTGAACGACCGCGAGTTGCGTAAGGTCGGCCGCGATCAGGTCGACGAGTTCCTGATTACCAAGGCCCGCGAGTCGATCGAAAAGATCGACCTGAGCGATGGCGAAAAATTCCTTGAGAAAGACTTCGGGCTCAACACGCTGAATCACTGGTGCAAGTACAAGTTCGGCTTCAACGTCGACGTCGAGAAGCTGCAAGATAAGTCAGCCAAGGCCGTGATCGACCTGGTGCATGAAAAGGCGATCCAGGTCTACGACCAGAAGGAAGCCGAGTATCCGGTCCTCACCGGACTGTATCGCTTCAGCGACAAGAGCGGCGGTCATGCTCGCTTGAACCGCGACGGCCTTCTGGAATGGGCTGCCAACCGCTTTGAATCGCCGCTGAATCCGGAAGAATTCAAGAGCAAGCAGCGAGAAGAGATTCAGCAGATGCTGATCCCGCTGAGCGAGAAGCACAAGAAGATTGCCCTCGAGAAGATGAAGGCGGTCCACGACAAGGTCGAGCAGCTATACGAGGACAACTCGGAAACCCAGACCCTGTCGGTCATCAGCGGCGGCAACGGCCAGATGGGATCGCTCAACGCCTGGATCCAGCAGAACATCGAAACGGAAATTCCAGAAGCGGAGCTGGAACAATTCGATAAAGCCCAGCTGGAAGCACGCCTGATCCGTGAAGTTTACGAGCGTTATCGCCCGGAAATGACCCGCATGGAACGCAGCGTTCTGCTGGAATTGATCGACAATGCCTGGAAAGATCACCTCCTGGCGATGGATCACCTCCGCAGTGCGGTCAGCTTTGTTGGCTACGCCCAGGTCGACTCCAAAGTCGAGTTCAAGCGTGAAGGGATGCGAATCTTCGAACAGATGTGGCGTAGCGTCGGCGAACGCGTGACCGATCTGGTTTACAAGATCGAGAACCTGAACGAAGAGTTCGTCAGCTCGACCTGGAAGGAATCGGAAGCACGTCACGACTCCGCTTCCAGCATGACCGACATGGCTCGCCAGCAGGAACAAGCCATCAACAACTCGCAGGGAGACACCGAGGTCACCGCACCGATTCGTAACGTCGGCGAGAAAATCCGCCGCAACGATCCGTGCCCCTGCGGCAGCGGCAAGAAGTACAAGGCCTGCTGCATGAAGCAGGAACAAGCGAACTAAACTCGCCAGCTTTCCTCGCGCCGCCGGGCGCGAGGAAGCATACCGCTAGTAGCAACTCCGGGACGGATCCCATGTTCACCTGGCTACTCAACTTCGTCTACCTGGCCCTGGTCACCGTCGCCAGCCCGTTCTTACTGTGGGCTGCCGTGACCAAGGGTAAGTACCGCGAAGGGTTCGCGGAAAAGTTCCTCGGAAGCGTTCCCTCTCGGCCGGAGGGCACCTCGCAGCATCTCTGGCTGCACGCGGTCAGCGTGGGGGAAGTCAACCTGCTTGCTCCCTTGATTAAAGAGCTTCAGCAAGCCTATCCCGGCGTCACCTTTCACATCACCACGACCACCAAGGCCGGGCACGAACTGGCCCTGACCAAGTACGCCCAGCATACGGTCAGTTACGCACCGCTCGATTTCTCGTGGGCGATCCACCGTGCCTATCGGCGTATCCAGCCAGACGCGGTGCTCCTCGCGGAGTTGGAACTTTGGCCGAACCTGGTTCGCTTTGCCGATCGACACGATGCCAAGATCGGCGTGGTGAATGGCCGCTTGAGCGAGAAGAGCCATCGCGGTTATCGCCGCATCCGTTTTCTCGTCGGTGCCTTGCTGCAACAGCTGGACTGGATCGGTGCCCAGGATGAAACCTATGCGGCCCGGTTCATCGACCTGGGAGCCAATCCCGACAAGGTCCAAGTGACCGGCTCGATCAAGTTTGACGGCATCACGCCCGATCGCCAGAACCCCCAAACCCAGGCCTTTGGTCAGCTTGCGGGTCTGGCCAAAGACGATATCGTCTGGCTGGCCGGCAGTACTCAAAACGGCGAAGAAATAATCATTCTGGAAGCGTTCCAAGCGGCCCAAAAGCAAGTGCCGAGCTTGAAACTATTGCTCGTTCCACGACATCCGCATCGCTTCGACGAAGTCGCGACGTACCTTCAATCGCAAAACGTGCCCTTTCAGCGCCGCAGTCAACTTACCGCGGAACGTTGCGGCAATGGCAACATCCTGCTCGTCGATAGCGTCGGCGAGCTTTCCGCCTGGTGGGGAGCCGCGGACATCGCGTTTGTGGGTGGCAGTCTGGGCAATCGCGGTGGACAAAACATGATTGAGCCAGCCGCCTATGGCGCCGCCGTTGCCGTGGGGCCCAACACCTGGAACTTCAAAGACGTGGTCGAGCGCCTCGAGGCAGCCGATAGCCTGACGGTCGTCCACGACGCCGAGAGCCTGGCGGCGTTCGTCGTAAAGGCTTCCCTCGACACTACTTGGCGGCAGCAGCAAGGAAAGCGGGCCAGAGAAGTCGTTCTGGCCCAGCAAGGCGCGACGGCGCGCACGATCCATGGCCTGAAGCCACTTCTCGATCCGCCCAAGATCGTCAAATTCCGCACGGCCGCTTGACGTTACGTTCCCTGAGGCCGACTGTAACCCAGTGCGCTATGCGAATCTGATCCCTGACCGCGAGAATTCCGCCTTGTAAGTCATTTTCGGCTTATTTACCCGGTTGTTCGTCTTCTTCTCTTATCCCTATAATGCCCTATTCGCCAACAGGCTGGGGCCATGTGTTGGTGGTACCATTCCTCCCCGCGCACTGGCGCAGCATCGTATCTCAGGAGAATCTATCGGTGGCTTCTGGAAAGTATTTGTTCACTAGCGAATCGGTCAGCATGGGTCACCCCGATAAGATGGCCGACCAAATTTCGGACGGCATCTTGGACGCACTGCTCGCTCAAGACCCTTACAGCCGCGTTGCCTGCGAAACGATGGTTACCACCGGCGTTGCCATCGTAGCTGGTGAAATCACCACCAAGGCAACCATCGACTACCAAGACGTGATTCGCCAGGTGATTCGCGACATCGGTTACACCAACGACGACATGGGCTTCAATGCCGACACGTGTGCCGTCATGGTGACCCTGGACCGTCAAAGCCCTGACATTGCTCAAGGCGTCAACGACGACTCGGCCAAGGGCAAGGAAATCGGCGCCGGTGACCAGGGTCTGATGTTTGGCTACGCGTGTAACCATACCCCAGAACTGATGCCGCTGCCGGTAGCTCTTTCGCACCGCATCCTGAACCGCTTGACCGAAGCTCGCCAGAACGGCGAAGTCAATTGGCTGCGTCCCGACAGCAAGAGCCAGGTCACCGTTGAATTCGACGGCGATCGGCCGGTCGGCATCCATACGGTGGTCGTTTCGACCCAACACGCCGACGGCGTCGACAATGAAACGATCCGCAAGTTCGTCATTGAAAACGTCATCAAGCCGGTTCTGCCGGAAGAGTTCCTCGACGACGACATCATCTTCCACATCAACCCAACCGGCAAGTTCGTCGTCGGTGGCCCCATGGGTGACTGCGGCCTGACCGGTCGTAAGATCATCGTCGACACCTACGGCGGCTGGGGCCGTCACGGTGGTGGTGCCTTCAGCGGTAAGGACTCGACCAAGGTCGACCGCAGCGCCGCCTACATGGGACGCTACGTCGCGAAGAACATCGTCGCCGCCGGCCTGGCCGATCGCTGCGAAGTTCAGCTGGCTTACGCCATCGGCGTGACCGATCCTGTTTCGGTTCACATCGACACGTTCGGAACCGGCAAGGTCGACGACGAAAAGATCGCCGAGATCGTCAAGGACGTCTTCCCGCTGAGCCCTGGCGGCATCATCGACTACCTGGACCTGCGTCGTCCGATCTTCCGCGCCACCGCGGCAGGCGGTCACTTCGGTCGTGATGAATTCCCTTGGGAAGCCACCGATAAAGCGGAAGAACTGGCCAAGCTGGCTGGTGTGACCGTTTCGGCGTAGGTTCGCCACCGAGCATATATCCGCATTGCGAGAATTCAGGGTTCCTGTCACACTTCGTGGCAGGAACCCTTTTGTTTGCGCCCCGCTTGCAGGATGTGTTGGCATGGAACGCCAAAACCCCGCCGTTTCTCCGGAACTCCGTGGAATTTGCCTCTCGCTGGCAGCCGGAGGAACCGCACTGCTAGCGACCTCGGCCATGATTGCCTGCGGCACACGACTCTCGGTAGGCGAATTTGAACTCCTCTCGGCCGGGCCCTCACTGGCGATTGTCTTGCTTACCGCTGCCTGGTGCGCGTCGATTCGCTCCGGCTGGTTAGCCGCTTCGCCAAAAGCCTTCGGCCCGAGCCTGCACGCTGCGATTGCGATCGTTCCCTTCGTCTCGGCGGTCTTGATCGCACGAGCCGTCACCTTCGCTCCGCTGACCGAGTTCTCGACCTTCCTGCTTTGGTTTGCTATTTTGGCGCAGGAAGGGACCACCCTTTCACTTTTCGTTTCGACCCTCTATGGCGAACGTATTGGTGAAGCGTTGAGTCGCTCTGAAAAGCACCCAGCCACGCCGACGCTCCAGCCGATGTTGAAGGTCGAAACCGAAGACAACCAACACGTCGCTGAAGAGCCGATCGAAGAAGAGTCATTGGAGCTACCGCCCGGCGTCACCCAGCAACTCACCCGGGCAACCGAGGCCGGCCAGGAACAAGTTTACGGACTGGTCCGAGCGAAGTTCGTCAGCGGGCAGCGACACGTCTATTTGCATGTCGGCTTCTGCCCTCCCCTGCCCAGCGTGCCGCACGTGGAACTTCACCAGGTGGAAGGCCCCGACGTACAGATCAAACCGGGCCAGATTCTGACCAGCGGCGTTCGCTTTGACTTGAAGCTGCGCGAAGCCCCAACCATCGACGCGTTACCGGTGTTCGAGTTCATGGCGACATGCCCTACTTCGGATAACGGAGGGCTCCGGGCAGCCTGTTGATCGCTTTCTATTTGAAGAATCGCTGACTCTCGCAAGCCGCGGCAACCAGTGCTAACAAGCCGTAAATAATCGGCAGAAAGGCAAGTGGTTCTCCCGTTTCTCTGCAGGCTTGAATCCCAGCACCGATCGAGAGCAAAGCCATGGCAACCGTCAGAATGATTCCCCATGTGTATCCATAAACGATCCCCAAGCCAGCCACGATAAGAACCAAGCCTCGAATCATAACACCGACGCCCATAACATACAGTTCTGCTACTGCCAAGTTGGCCGTGCAATCGTGAACGACGCGGGGATGGGCTCGATAGGCCACAGAGTACAACCACATGCCACCCAGCAACTCTATCACCCCTACTGAATAATTCAGCAATGCAGTAGGGGTGAGCTTTTTCCGCGGCTCACGAGGCGGTTTGCGTCGTGACGGCGAAGAGGTATCGATCTTCAAATTTCTGAGGTTGTCCTCAAGAGACATTGGCAAACCCCTAGGGCATCACTTAAACGCTCTGGCATTGTCGGAATTCAACAGCACCACCAGCGTGAAGATCGCGTAGCCTGCGAAGAACAGCCCCAGCGGGTTGAGGCCCAAGAGAAACATCACAGCCATCAGCGCCGCGATGCCTGCCAGGACGATCGTCAGAATTCGTCCCCATTCTTTTTGGCACTGCACGCCGTATCCAGCCAGGATGGTGGGTAGCCCAGTCAAGGCAAACACGACCCCCATACCGATGAACACGGCGCTCATGATCTTGAATCCAGCCATATCTTGAGGCGTCATCTGCTGTTCTTGCTCAATGACGCCCTGCATCATCTGTGTGAATGTCGCGCCGAAGATGGCCAGACAAGCTCCGCAACCGACCTGAAGTCCACCAAACACATAGTTAATGATCGCCACGGCGATGATCAAACCGGTGTTTGCCTGGCCAGGCGGAGCACGATACCCAGGCGACTGAGTCGGCACGGGAGAGCGAAATGGATCTTCTTCAAATTGTGACACGAAAGCGTCCTTCGAAACGTGCGTCGCGGCACCAAAGCAAAGGGTCAGGGTTGGCAGGGATTCTATCACTTCGCTTGCTGAGGGGCCAGATTTCGTGGTTAGCTCGGGCAAAGCGGGAATTTTTTAGGAAGTTTTCGCCGAAGATGCGCTCCCTCGGCGGTTTCGGCGCGGTGAATGCCCTGCTTGGCTTGTAAGTCTTAGCACGTTTCCAATAATGACGTGCAGCCACAACCACCACGCTAGAGAACTAACGTGAAATCGGAGAGTACGATGTCGTCGCAGCAGGAACTTGTCAAACAACTCAACGACGCCGGCCAAACGGAAATGGCCCAATACCTGGCAGTTTGTGAAGAAGGGATCGCCCAGAAACTGGCCGCCCAACTCGAGCAAGTCGATTTGAAAGAACTGGCCGAACTGGCGGGCGAATCGGGTTCAGAAGAGGCCCCGCGAGACTACACCAAGTTGCAGCCTCCCAAGGCCGTGCGTCTGAAAGACCAGGACAATCCCAGCAAAGTCGCGGCGGCACGCGAAGTTGGTGAGCAGCTTCTACGTGAAGGGAAGGTCGCCGCTCTGCTGGTGGCCGGCGGACAAGGATCTCGCCTGGGATTCGATCACCCCAAAGGGATGTTCCCCGTCGGTCCGGTCTCAGGCAACACGCTCTTTCAGATCCACCTGGAAAAGATCGTAGCCCGCAGCCGCCGCTATGGCCAAGCGATCCCGCTGTACTTGATGACCAGCCCGGCCACGCACGACGAAACGATCGAGTTCCTGGAGCAGCACGACCGCTTCGGCTTGGCCAAGGAAGATCTGTATATCTTCTGCCAAGGCACCATGCCCGCGATCGATAAGGAAACCAAGCAGTTATTGCTCGCCGAGCCCGATCAACTGGCGCTGAGCCCCGATGGTCACGGCGGGATGCTGGCCGCTTTGGTCAAGAGCGGCTGCCTGGAAGACATGAATCGTCGCGGCATCGAGCAGATCTACTACTTCCAGGTCGACAATCCACTGGCGGACGTCTGCGAACCGGAATTCCTCGGCCTGCACCACCAGGCCGACAGTGAGATGTCGACGCAGGTCGTCGCCAAGATCCTGCCGGAAGAGAAACTCGGCATCCTGGCCGAACTCGACGGACAGCTACAACTGGTTGAATACAGCGAGCTTCCCGCCGAACAGGCCGCTGAAAAGATTGAGGACGGCACCCTGAAACACTGGGCCGGCAACATTGCCGTGCACGGCGTAAAGAAATCGTTCCTCCAGCGGATGTCGACGCAAGCAGGCAGCTTGCCGTGGCACAAGGCAATCAAGAAGGTTCCTTACGTCAGCCCCGCCGGCGATACCATCGCCCCCGAGTCGCCCAACGCGATCAAGTTCGAGCGGTTCATCTTTGATCTTCTCCCTCAAGCCCAGAATCCGATGGTGGTGGAAGTCGATCCAGCACTTCGATTCGCACCGGTGAAGAATGCCGACGGGGCCCCATCCGATACACCCCAAGCCGCGAAAGATGCGTTATGTGCAGTTTACCGCTCATGGCTCATCCAATGTGGCGTCGAGTGTGCTGAAGACCGTAAAATAGAGATCAGCCCGCTGACTGCCCTCGATGCCGAACAACTCAAGCAAAAGCTGGAAGCCAAGCCGGACCTGGCCCAGGCCGACTACATCAACGACTAAGGAAAGCACCATGTTGCACGCGATTATCATGGCCGGAGGATCCGGCACGCGTTTCTGGCCTGCCAGTCGAAACCAACAACCCAAGCAATTGCTGCGGATGACGGGCGAAGCTTCCATGATCCAGGCAACCTGCAATCGCCTGGGGGACCTTGTACCCAGTGAGCAGCTTTACATCTTCACGGCCAAGCACCTGATCGAGCCGATCGCCGAGCAGCTTCCCAAAGTGCCGAAGAACTCGATCGTGGGTGAACCCCATAAACGGGACACGGCACCTTGCATCGGCCTGGCCGCACTTCTGGTGCAAAAAAACGATCCCGAAGGCACGATGGTGGTCATGCCGTCAGACCATGTGATCTCGCCCGAATCAGTCTTTCGCGAGGCGATTGAGGCGGCCGTGGCACTGGTCGATGCGAAGCCGGAACGAATCATCACGTTTGGCATTCCTCCTACCTACGCGGCCGAAACATTCGGCTACATCGAACGTGGTACGCCGCTCCCCTCGACCTTGATCAAGGCCTTCAACGTCGTGCGTTTCCGCGAGAAGCCCAAAGGCAAAATCGCCCAGGAATACTTCGAGTCAGGCAACTTCTACTGGAACGCAGGCATCTTCATCTGGAAAGCCAAAACCGTTCTTGATGCCCTGAAGAAGAACGAGCCTGAGATGTTCGCTCACCTGCAAGCGATCGCCGACAGTTGGGGCACTGACAAGCAAGACGAAGTATTCGACAAAGAGTTCGGTGCCATCCAAGGCAAGTCGATCGACTACGCGGTGATGGAGCATCATGACGAGATCGTCGTCGTTGAAGCCCCCTTCAACTGGGACGACGTCGGCAACTGGCAAAGCATGGCTCGCCTGCATGGACAGGACGAAAGTGGCAACACGCACCTGGGGGACGTTCTGGCGATTGACTCGAACGGCTGCATCGTTCGCGGAGAAGAGGGGCACCTGATCGTCACGCTGGGCGCCCAGCAGTTGATTATCGTCCACACTCCGGATGCCACGTTGGTTGCCGACAAGTCACGCGAAGAAGACATCCGCAAGGTCGTCAAAAAACTGGAAGAGGGAGGACTGCGGCACCTTCTATAAAGGTCCGCCATCATGAGCAACCAGATCCCTGAGATCCCCGAAAAAGGACGTATCGCGGCAGTCGACTATGGCACGGTTCGCATCGGCGTTGCCATCACCGACCCCGACCGGGTTCTATGCAGCCCTTTGGAAAACTACAACCGCCGCAGTCCCTCGAAAGATGCCCAGTACTTCAAAGAACTCGCTGAGTTGGAACGCATCGTTCTCTTTGTCGTAGGCTTGCCGGTTCATATGAGCGGCGACGAGAGTCAGAAATCGTACGAAGCACGCCAATTCGGCAAGTGGCTGTACGAGACGACGAACGTACCGGTGACGTACTACGACGAACGCTTCACCACCAGCGTGGCAAAAGAGTTGCTGCAAGAGGCCGGGCTGACGAAGAAACGCCGCAAAGCACGTTTGGATATGTTGTCGGCGCAGATCTTATTGACTTCGTTTCTGGAAAACCCGGATCGTGCCCTGGGTAGCATTTCTGGGCTCGAAGATCGCTAAGCCTCGTTGGAGGCGAAATCTTTCCCGCTACGTGAAGCCACAATCACCAGCAGCAGCCCAAGTCCCATGATGATCGCCGAGATCACGAACGGGGCGACGATGTTCAGCTTCAACAGTGGAATGCCCAACGCTGAGCCGATAATGCGGGCCAGGGAGTTCACGCTTTGACCAATGCCCAGAATCCCGCCCTGCTTGTCGGGATCGCTGCGACGCGAGATGAACGAGTTGAGCGACGGCATCATGAAACCGAAACCGGCAACCACAACGGCCAGCGAGCCCAATAACAGCCCGACTGACTGGTCTTGCGTGGCCTTCAGAATCAGCAGCATACCGGCGGCCATCAAGATACACCCGAATGATGCCAGGATCCCTTCACTGACCTTGCCAGCCACGCGTCGCACGATGCCCCCTTGGACCAGCGCGAGCGTGAAACCGATGTAGGCGTACGTCAGACAGACCTGGCCAAAGGTGAACGAAAACGGCTGTTCTTGTCCTTGACGCCCCTTGAGCAGCATCGAGAGGGTGGTCTCGAAATTCGCAAACGCAAACACGACCACAAACAGCGCAATCAAGAGCATCGCGATCGATGGTATGGAAAGCGCATCCCGCAGGCCTGCGACCGAAAGGTTCTGCTTGGCGGCCGAAGGACTATCGACCGAGAGACTCTCAGGCAATTTGAAATAAGCCAACAGCAGCGCCGCCAGGGAAAGCCCAGCCGCAGCGAACCCCGGTGCCGGGCCGGGGTCGCCGGTCCCGGTGGGCACGGCCAGGTATCCAAAGAGAGGACCGAAGGTAAAACCGAGCCCGAATGCCATGCCGATCAATGCCATCCCCTTGGGACGTTCCGTTAAGGTCGTCGTATCGGCGATGTAGGCCTGGGCCGTCGAGATCGTCGCCCCAGCAATACCGGCGCCGATGCGTGACACGAACAACAGAGTCAGCGACTGCATGATCGTCGCCACGCCGAACAGCGAGTAAAATACGACGCTCCCCAGCAAACCGATCATCAATACCGGGCGACGGCCGATCCGATCGGAGAGTCTTCCCCACAGCGGGGCGAAGAGGAACTGCATGGCCGAGAAACTGGCCATCAGCAGACCAATTTGCCAGCCTGCTTCATCGACGACGAACTGGTCGGCATAGATGGGCAGAAGGGGTAGCACCATGCCGAAGCCGAGCAGGTCGATAAAGACCGTCAGGAACACAATGCCCCGGGCCGCTCGATTGCTTTGCGGTCCTTCCGTTTCGACTTGGGCATCTGTCATGTACTTCTCCGGCTGGGTATGGGGCGGTGGGCGAAACCATCCATCTTAATCGGAATACCCCACACTGCGTTAGGTGGGGGCGGCGAGCAATCACCCTCCCGACTGGTCTTGGCATGTCGGACGTTTTATGATTCATCCATGGAACCGACTACCCCCCAACAGCGCGAAACGTATCGTTGCCACAGCCCTGAGAATCTGGCCGAGTATCAGCTGTCGAAGCTCAATGCCATGCTGGCCGAGATACTCCCGCAGAATGGGTTTTACGCCGAGAAATTCGCTGGCCTGAAACTACCACTGACGTCGCTCGAAGAGTTGAGCCAACTCCCTTTCACGTTCAAAGAAGAACTGATCGGCAGCCACGAGAGTGGCGACCTGGCCAACAACCGCACCTACGATCTCGACCAGTATGTCCGCTTTCATCGCACAAGCGGCACACGCGGACGCCCGATGGTGGTGCTCGATACCGAAACCGACTGGCAGTGGTGGATCGAGGCCTGGCAGTACGTGCTGGATGTGGCCGAGGTCGACAGCACCGATCGCTGCTTCTTTGCGTTCAGCTTTGGTCCTTTCGTGGGCTTCTGGAGTGCTTTTGATGCGGCGACCCACCGGGGCTGCCTGGCCATTCCCAGTGGCGGCCTCAGCACGACCGGCCGGCTGGAACTGATTCAACATAGCCGGGCCACCGTCGTCTTTTGCACCCCGACGTATGCCCTGCACATGGCGGAAGTCGCCCAGCAGAATCACACTCACCTCGACGAACTAGGCGTTCGATGCCTGATCCTGGCCGGCGAGCCAGGGGGTTCGATCCCTGAGATTCGCGATCGCATTCAATCCGCGTGGAATGCCAAGGTGATCGATCATAGCGGCGCCACCGAAGTCGGCCCGTGGGGATTTTCCGACGCGGACCAAACTGGCGTCTACGTCAATGAAGCTTACTTCCTGCCGGAATTCATTTCGGTCGATACCGGGACTTCGGCCGCCGAAGGGGAGCTTTCGGAACTGATCATCACCACGCTGGGTAGAAATGGTTCGCCGGTGATCCGCTATCGAACCGGAGACCTGGTGAAGCCATGCTGGAACACCGCAGGCCGTTGCAATTTCGTGCTGCTGGAAGGGGGCGTGCTCGGCCGCGCGGACGACATGATGATCATCCGCGGCGTGAACGTCTTTCCGACCTCGATCGAACAGATCCTGCGCGGCTTTCCCGAGGTGATCGAATATCGCCTGACGGCGGTAAAACGGGGCGAGATGGACGCGATATCCGTGGAAGTCGAAGACCGCAAACAAGAGCCCGAGCGGATTGCCCAGGAATTACAGCTGCGACTGGGCCTGAAGGTCGAAGTTAAACTGGTCGAAGCAGGCACACTGCCCCGCTTCGAAGGAAAAGGCCGCCGCTTCATCGATTCACGGAAAGGGTAGCCCCATGTCCGCCCAGCCCACTGCCCTGAGTCTGCTGCCTGATGGACGACTGAGGATCGACTGGAGTGACCAGACCGTTCGCGTTTACAAACCGCGCGATCTGCGAGACGCCAGCCCCGATGCCCTGACGCGTGAGAAGAAATCGCATCAAGCCGAGAAGCCGGCAAGTCAGCTCACGATCTTAAGCCCCGCCGAGATGGCCCCAATCACCATCAAGGGGATGAACCCGGTGGGGCATTATGCGTACCAAATCGTCTTTAGCGACGGGCACGACTCTGGCATCTATCGGTACGAATACCTCTACGAACTGGGCGAACCCTACGAAGCTTAGGGGCGAGCAAAGTTAGACGTCCAAGTAGAACTCGTGCAGAAACAGGCTCACGAAGTCTCCGTGCAGGTAAACCTGGATACAGACTGATAAGAGCATGAAGATCCCGACGGCAACCAGAAAGATACCGTAGGGATTGATCGAGAGTTTTTCGTGCTGGCGAACGATCTGTGCCAGAGCCAATTCTAACTGCCGCCAGCCAGTGAAGTCTTGCCGAGGCCCGACCGACTTGATCAAGACGTTTCGCGTGCCGTAGTCTTCTTCCATCACAAGATGCAACTGCAACGTCGGCAGGAACAGGGATTCGCCTGCCCAACGTGCTGCAGGGTCGAGGCCATCGGCCACTTCCCGCAACAGGGGCCGCAGGTGTTTGATCGTCGTGTTGTAAGCCACGATCCGCGGTCGCCGCGTCAGAATGAAAAAGGCCACCATCAGGAAATAAAGGGTCAGCATCATCAGCCACGCATAGGGACCGTAGACGCTAATCGACCAACTTGGCATCATCAGAGCCAGCGGGCCGATCATCGCAAGACCACTGAGCCCAATCGACAACGCCAACGCATCGCGTCCGCCTGAAGTGATGAAGGGTCCCCTGCGCAAATTAATAAAGCCAATCAGTGCCAGATAAGCCGCCAGCGGGCAGATGGCAATCGCCAATCGTACAGGGTCGCCCGTCAAATCGCCGGTCATGATCGATTCCCGAAAGAGTTGCTTGAGTCGGGACTCATTTTAGGTCGCGCTGAATAGTGTGGTCAATCGACCAGATCAAAAGCATACGTACCGGGCGGCTACTGAGAGAATCAGATAGCCGCCAGCACACCTTTTAGCAGCGCAAGAAAATTTCTAGGCGACCAGTTCGACGTTCACGATTCCGTGCATCTTGCACAAGCGAAAAACGTCAGCAAGATGATCAAAGCGGCAAGCAGATGCCGCAAAAATACGCACGCGGGTACTCTCGCAACGATTGTCACCGCACAGTTTTGCGAGTAACTCGGTCAATGCAATCATCTTGCCGTCGACGAACGTTTTGCCCGTCGGCGATAACACCACATCGAGTCGTTCCGAAGCCGATGTGCCCGCCAAATGAAAATGTCGAGGTGCGATCATCTCTCTCGTTCGCCAATCCCCAAAGGTCAAGTTGCCAATGTCGGTAAGACCCGAAGTCTGCCTGGGAAGTTCGCTTGGCCACTGCCGGAAAGGCTACTTCCTAACTTCGAGATTCAGCCTTTGAGCACTTAACGTGCCAAAATGAACTAACTTCGGCTGAGTACCTGACCCTCGATGATTGTCGGACGAACTCCTTGTTCCCTGGAATGTTGTTTGTGAATCGTCGATCTGCCAAAAATGGACTGGAAGACCGAACGAGCCGCCTCACCTGCCATCCTGGCCAGTAGCATCACCGCCGTTACCGTTGCCATCAGTAAGGTCACGCCGATCGCCACAAATGCGGCAATAGCGGCGGCGATGAGCCAAATCATGGTCTCTACGACGCTAGGCTGTCGGTAGTTCATGGTTTTAGATTTCTTTCTTGAATCCCTAATCAGCGATACGTGAAGTTCTGATGCTACTTCGCGGAAATCGTTTCGATCTTGGTCAAAAAGTCAATCCAAACCATTGGGCGGCGGGACACAGAACGCCGATAAGTACGTGCCGCCCAACTGTTTGGCATCAAACCACTTGTGATTCCCCGCGTGGGGTGTCACAATGCGTCTGATTGCCAACGCCCAGCAATATAACACCGCACCACCGGTTTGGGTTACTAGGTGAGCAAAAAATTCTCACTTTTTACCAGAAAACCCACCTGACGGCGGTTCATTTCTCCTTAGGCCGAGTGGCGGAACTGGCAGACGCACAGGACTTAAAATCCTGCGATGGGTAACCATCGTGCGGGTTCGATCCCCGCCTCGGCCACTTTTCTATTCATGCATCGGAGTTCGTTGATGGAAACCCGGTCTGCTCGCGGTGCGAAGGATGCGGGCCGACTGCGCGATTTGAAATTCGCGACGCTTGAGGAAGCGGTGGTGGATGCTCGGCAGCTTCTTGAATCGGGTTACGTTCGCCACGGTAACTGGACTTTGGGCCAGATATGCTGGCATTTGCGCACCGTTCAGGACCCGAGCATTGATGGCTATCCTTGGTTCTTCAGCTTGTTCGCGTTTCTGCGCCCGATCGTTCGGCGGACGCTAATGCCTAAGATCTTGCGCGGGGACTCGCCGCGAGGAATCCGAACGGCTTCCATCTTCATTCCGGCCAACGAATTGAACGACAACGAGGAAGTCGCGGCATTTGCAGAAAGTGTCGAACGATTCCTGCAGCATCAAGGCACCTTTCATCCACACCCTGGCTTTGGGCATTTGGATCTGGAAACGCTGCATCGTGTTCACGCGGCTCATGCCGCGCATCACTTGCGTTTCCTGCGATCCGCCGGCGAATTGTAGCAGGGTAGACTTTTCTAAATCCAGGAAAGCATGCGGTGGGCTAAGGCTTCACTCCGTCCGCACAGTCTGCCGGATACGTCGCGGAATGGTCCACTAAATCCCGAATCAACTCGATCAATAGCTGGCGATTGATTGGTTTGGTGGCGAAGTCGTTGCAGCCGGCGTCCAGGCATTTTTGACGGTCCCCCACCATGGCATGTGCCGTCAGTGCCACGATGATGCCTTGGTAGCCGGATTCTCGAAGCTTTCCGACTGCCGAATAGCCATCAAGTACGGGCATCTGCATGTCCATCAGAACGACGTCAAACGCCGAGCCGTTGGAAACTGCCTCTTGCGCCGCCTCGTAGGCCAGCTGACCGTTTTCCACAACTTTCACTACGGCCCCGGATTTTCTGAGCACGAGCGAAATCAGGCGCTGGTTATCCAGGCCATCCTCAGCGAGAAGAATCTGCAATCCCTTCAGCAGCCTATCCGATTGGTTGAAGTCCGTAGCTGTCGATGTTTTCGACGACTTGGAATCGTCCGACAATACGATCTCGTTTTCTGCCCCGTCCTTCAGCTGAACCATCGAAGACGAACGAATGTCTCCGGTAGCAACCGTGACGGTAAACGTGCTGCCGAAGCCTTGCTCGGAATCGACGATAATTTGTCCTCCCAACATGCTGGCCAGGCAGTTCGAGATCCGCAGCCCAAGTCCAGTGCCTCCGAACTCACGCGTGGTGGATGAGTCGGCTTGGATGAACGGTTCGAAGTTGGCGATCTTTTCCAACTGGGCGGGCGTCATCCCCAACCCTGTGTCGGTAACGCGGAACTGCATCAGACCTTGTTCTGGCAGATGAGAAAGCGAAATTACTACCTCGCCGATCTCCGTAAACTTGATGGCATTCCCAACAATGTTCAACAGAATTTGACGCAATCGAGTCGGGTCTGATTGAATCGTTTCAGGAAACTCCGAATCATATCGAAGCCGCAGAGCAATCCCTTTGCCAATCGCTCGTACGTTGAGCAGGGAGATCACCTCTTCCGCAATCGCATGCGGCTGGGTCGCTAGAACCTCTAGGGATAACTTTCCCGCGTCGATCTTCGACATGTCCAGAATGTCGTTGATGATCGCGAGCAGATGCTCGCCGTTGCGATTGATCGTTTCCAAGGCATTGTTATGCTCGTCGGATAAGTCTTCCGCAGATAGGTCGTTGAGGAGCAACTCAGAATAACCAAGGATTGAGGTCATCGGAGTGCGAATCTCGTGGGACATGTTCGCCAGGAAATCGCTCTTGGCTTGATTCGCTGAATTCGCTTGTTCGATCGCCTGTTGCAGTTCCTGAACGTCAATATGTACGCCGACCATTCGTTTCGGCGAGCCGTCCTCGTTCCAGGCCACCACTTCGCCTATATCGCGAACCCACAGCCACGATCCGTCCTTGCAGCGAACACGATGCTCGCAACAGTAGACAGGATCTTCTCCTCGAAAATGCCGCTGAATGGCATCCGTCGCCATTGATAGGTCATCTGGATGGCAAAGGCTGATCCATGTATCAACGTGCATCGGCAATTCCCCAGGCTCGTATCCAAGCATGGTATACCAAATATCGCTGAAGACCGTCTCACCAGTCGGCACAACCCAGTCCCACAAACCAGTGTTCGAGCCGCGAAGAGCCAGGTCAAGGCGTTCCGTCAATCGGCGGTTCTCCTCTTCGGCGCGCTTACGCGCTGAGATGTCCTGCGCAATCCCCAGATAGCCAATGATCTGGCCCTCGTCATCGTACCTGGCCGTAACGGTAAGCGAGACATCTAACGTCGAGCCGTCTTTGCGAACGTAGGTCCATTCACGTTCCTCATGCCCGTTGATCATGGCCTGCTTGACGAAGACCTGGAAACCTTCGACTCGCTCTCCCAACAATTGGCTTAACTCTTTTCCTCGAGCGACGACTTCCGACTCAACGTGAATGATCGCCGGCGTTTGCTTTCCAACCATTTCTTCGGCCGTGTAGCCAAGCATCGCTTCAGCCCCGGCATTGAACGTCGTAATGATCCCTTGACAGTCGCTGGCGATGATAGAGACGCGCGTCGCGGCCCCAAGGACGCCCTGCAACTCGTTGCTCGCCGCGATGGAGCGTTCTTCGGCACGCTTTCGGTCGGTGATATCGAACCGAAGCGAAACAAACTTTTCGATCTTCCCATCGCTGTCGTGAAAAGGAATGTTCGTGGCATCTACCCAATACAGGCTGCCATCCTTGGCTCGATTGCAAACTTCACCACGCCAGGTCTCTCCGGCGAGAATCGTCCGCCACATCTCTCCCCAGAACGATTTCGGATGGTGGCCAGAATTCAGAATGCGATGATCACGACCGATCAATTCGTCTTCCTTGTAGCCAGAAATCCGGCAGAACCCTTCGTTTACCTCGATGATTTTTCCCGATCGATCGGTAATCGAATAGAGCGTGTGTTTGTCGAGGTTAGACTTGAGTGAATGAATCTGTCGACTTGACTCACGTAGCTCCTTCTTTGCCTGGTAGAGTTCTTCGATCGCAATTTCGACTTGCCACTGCTTTTCCTTGAGCGACGACACGACGTTGTTGTATGCCTGAGCGATCTGTCCCACGTCGGTGTGCGACTGCAGGTCAATTTCAATTTCAAAGTTGCCTGTCTCGGAGTGTTGCTCCATGACCCTCAGCAGGTCGTGGAATTCGGATCGACTGCCGTGTTCGGACACATTCAATCCGATCGATTCGGTTTGACGATCGACCCGAAACGAACGAATCCGATTCAAACACCAGAGCACACCAAAGCCGACCCCAAAAGACCAGGCAAAGCAGACCGTCGCGCCCAACCCTTGTACGCCCAACTGCTCCCAACGCCCCAAGCCGGTATCAAGCACGGCCAGGTTGCCAAATAAAGCAACCGATAGGATCCCCCAGACGCCGGCGACGGCATGCACCGGCACGGCCCCCACCACGTCATCTATTCTTAGTTTCTCCAGCAAGTGCGAACTGGCCATCATGGCCAGGCTGGCCACGAATCCGATGACCATCGCATCGAACAGGGACACCACATGACAACACGCGGTGATGGCAACGAGACCGGCCAGGAGACCATTGATCAGTAGTTCCAACTCTCTGCGAATACGCAGCACGCGAGCAGCGGCCAGCGAGGTTACCGCTCCGGCTACCCCCGATAACATGGTTGCGGTGACGATATGTGGGATCCGGTCGTCCAGTTCGAAGGTGCTTCCTCCATTGAAGCCAATCCATCCAAACGCCAGGAGCAGCCCCCCCAAGGCCGCCATCGGCAAGTTGTGACCGACGCAGTTCGTTGAGTTTTTGTCGCCAAAGCGACCGATTCGCGGCCCCACGATCAGGCAAACCGCCAAGCTGATCCAGCCTCCCACGCCATGGACGACCGAGCTTCCTGCAAAGTCGACAAACCCCAGTCTGGCCAGCCAGCCACCACTGCCCCAGACCCAATGGGCATATAAGGGATAAATCAACAAGGCAACGACCGACGCCGTGATCAAATAGCTTACAAATCGCATTCTTTCGGAAACGGCGCCGCCGATAATGGTGGTCGCTGTTCCGCAAAACATGAGCTGAAAAAGAAAGAAGGCCTCGAGGCCCCCAGACTTTGAGCCGCCGTCGAAAAAGAAATCAGTGGTACCCAACCATCCCCAGGCTGTGGCACCATAGATCAGCCCGAAGCCTACGGCCCAAAAGATCACCCCCGAGAGAGCAAAGTCAGCCAGATTCTTGGCGGCGACGTTAATACTGTTCTTCGAACGAACCAATCCGGCTTCCAAACAGCAGAAACCGGCCTGCATCAGGAAGACCAAGGCCGCACAGCTGACTAGCCATACGTCATTGAATGTACTCGAAGAGATCTGCACGAACTGTCCCTCGAAGCGATAGTGACGACGTTTCCTGCCCCAAACGGTACTCTGTCAGCCCCCACAACCATGAAGGACGTAAGTTGCCACGAGGAAGATGCCCCGAAAAACGCCGCAACTGGAAGATCGGATGTCCAACGCGAGCGGCTTCGATCTCACGTCGACCGGCCAAACGATTCATCCACACTACTCCATTTTTCGGATGGACGGTCGCGAATCGATAAACTATCTGAATTGACCCGATTAAGTTGCCTGGGCTGACTTGGACAACCCGGTTCAGACAGTTCGCCCCCCTCTTCGGAACGTGCCCGTATAAGCCGCTACGGAGATGCCGGGATGCCGCAATGCCGACCTGCCGGATAGACATTTTACGTTTCTCACCCCAAGCAGCGCAACAATTGGCCAGGCATCGCCGTTAGCCCGCTTTCCTCGCACGCAATGGTAACAATCCCAACTGTTACCCCCACTTTCTCCTGGAGCTTGCCCCTGTTCACTCGCGCCGGATCGTATACAATCGCAAGCGACCACTTTGTTCCTTTGCTTATTGGCATCTTAGCTCGACTGAGCCCCGCACTTTTCGCGGCGACGCAGTCACCGTCACTGGCTTTTCCCAGAAGGGGAATCGACCAGAGCACTCTTGTTTGCGCGGTGACTGGCCTGGACGAGAATACGAGACGTTCGACGGATGACGACCGAAACACTGAAAAAGACACCACTCTACGACTGGCACGCCGCGAACGGGGGACGAATGGTCGACTTTACCGGCTGGTCGATGCCGGTTCAGTACACCTCGATCATTGACGAGCACAACGCGACCCGAAACGCCGTCGGTCTGTTCGACGTTTCCCACATGGCCCGCTTCCGCTTCGATGGGGACGGGGCTCTTGAATTCATTGATGGATTGGTCACTCGCAAAGTGGCGGATTTGAAGCCTGGCCGCATTCGCTATGGTCTGGTTTGCAAAGAGGATGGCGGCATTCTCGACGACATCCTGACTTATCATCTCCAAGACAGTGATGGCAAGTCGTACACCTGGATGGTGGTTAACGCCGGCAATCGCGAGAAGATCGCCGACTGGATCAATGCTCGCCTGGCGGACGACGTGAAGTTCACCGACCACACCGAACAAACGGCCATGATCGCCGTGCAAGGCCCCAAAGCGATGGCCATCGCCCAGGAGTTAATCGAGGGTGACATCTCGGAGCTGAAATACTACCAAGGTCGCGAAGCGACGATTCTCAGCCACCACGGGCTCGTGAGCCGAACCGGCTACACCGGTGAAGATGGTGTCGAACTGACCGTTCCCGCGGAAAACGCGATCGCCGTTTGGGAAGCCCTGCACGTGGCGGCCACCGAAGTGGGTGGTCATGCGGTGGGACTTGGTGCCCGCGATACGCTGCGACTGGAAGCCGCGATGCCGCTCTACGGGCACGAGCTTTCCGAAGAGATTACGCCACTGCAGGCAGGTCTTGGGTTCGCCATGTCTTGGGACCACGAGTTCATCGGCAAGGCGGCCCTGGAAACGCTCGACAAAGATTCGCTTCCGGTTCGTATCGGTCTGGTGATGCAGGACAAACGTGTCCCGCGAGAGCACTATCCGCTTTACTCTGGCGACGAACTCATTGGCGAAGTGACCAGCGGTTCGCAATCGCCCACCCTCGCCGCGCCCATCGCGATGGGTTATGTCGCTCGAAAATACGCGGCCGAAGGCACGCTGATCGATGTCGACGTGCGCGGCAAACGCCACTCGGCGAAAGTCGTTCCGCTTCCGTTTTACAAGCGGAAATAAACGACGCCCCTCTCCCCTTCATTCCAGTCAACGCAATTTCCAAGCAGGTAAGTTTAGGAGTTTCCCGATCATGTCCACGGACAATTTGCTTTTCGCCAAGACGCACGAATGGGTCAAAGTGGAAGAGTCGGACGGTGCGAAGATTGCCACGGTCGGCATCAGTGCCCACGCGATCGAAGCCCTGAACGACCTGGTTTACCTGGAACTGCCCGAAGTGGGCAAGGAAGTCACCGCTGGCGAGTCGTTCGGTGAAATCGAGTCGGTTAAAGCGGTTAGTGATATCTACGCTCCCGTAACCGGCGAAGTGATCGAAGCCAACTCGGCCCTGCCCGACAATCTGGATTCGCTGCACGAAGACGCGTACGACAACGGCTGGATCGCCAAAATCAAAATCAGCGATGACTCGGCCCTGGCCGACCTGATGGATAAAGCCGGCTACGACAAGATGTGTGCCGAAGAAGGCTAAGGCCTTCTTCGTTGGAAGTTTTCAGTTTGAAGTGTTCAGCGAGGAATACTTCTCCCTCTCCCCCCACTGAAAACTGAACACTGAGAACTGAAAACTCAATTTTTGGAACCGATTGGATGAGCTATCTCTACAACACTCCGGACGATCAGGCAGCGATGCTGAAGTCGATCGGAGTCGATTCGATTGAAGAGTTGTTTAGCACCATTCCCGAAGACCTGCGGCTCAGGCGAGACCTGAATCTTCCGCCGCAAATGGGCGAGTTGGAACTGACGCAGCACCTCTCGGCCCTGGCTGCGAAGAATGCTTCTCCAGCGACGCATGCCTGTTTCCTGGGTGGTGGCAGTTACGACCACTTCATACCGGCCGCCGTCGACGCATTGGCATCGCGCGGCGAGTTCTACACTTCGTATACGCCCTATCAGCCGGAAGTCTCGCAAGGCAACTTGCAGGCCATGTTTGAGTACCAAACATTGATCTGCGACTTGACCGGCATGGACCTTTCCAATGCCAGTCTGTACGACGGCGGCAGTGCTTTGGCCGAAGCGGTCATCATGGCACTCAACACCGGCAAGCGGGGCGAAAAGGTCGTCGTCCTCGGTTCGGTTCATCCTGAATATCGACAAATTCTGCAAACCTACTTCGCCGATCTGGGCATCGAAATCGTCGAAATCGCCTGTCCGGACGGCATAGCCGATCTCGTTAAGGTCGAAGCTTCGGTCAACGCCGACACGAATTGCGTGATCGTTCAGTCGCCAAACTTCTTCGGCGGAATCGAAGACGTCGCCGCGATTGCCGAGATCGCCCACAAGAATGACGCGGTCGTCATTCAAAGCTTCGATCCGATCAGCCTGGGCTTGCTCAAACGGCCAGGCGACCTGGGCGCCGACATCGCCGTCGCCGAAGGACACTCGCTCGGTTCGCCCATGCAGTACGGCGGACCTTACCTGGGCATCATGGCTTGTAACGATCAATTCGTTCGCCGCCTGCCGGGTCGTATTGTCGGTCAAACCGAAGACCGCCGCGGCAAACGCTGCTGGGTGCTGACGCTGCAAACGCGGGAACAACACATCCGCCGCGAAAAAGCGACCAGCAACATCTGCACCAACCAGGGATTGTTTGCCCTGCGTGCTTCGATTTACCTGTCGCTGCTGGGCCCCGGCGGTCTGAGGCAAGCCGCGACGCTGTGCACGCAGAAGGCGCACTATGCTCAGCAGACGTTGACCGAAATCGATCGACTGGAGCCGGTATTCGGCGGCAGCCCATTCTTTAAAGAGTTTGTCCTTCGCGATACGCAAGGCAACGTCGAAGGCCTACTGGCGGAAGCTCGCGAAGCTGGCTTCCTCGGCGGCGTGCCGCTGGGGCAATTCTTCCCCGAAATGGATGACTGTTTCCTGGTGTGCGTGACCGAGAAACGCACCAAGGCCGAAATCGACGCTTTGACCCGAACATTCTCCCTCTGTCACACCGGGGGTTCCACGATCCATGCGTAACCAACAAGCAACCCAACTACTGTCCGAGCTTTCCCATCCTGGCCGCGTCGCCGTTCATTGGCCACCTTGCGACGTCCCAGAGCAGCCGATCGAGGACATCATCCCCTCGAACTTCCTTGCAGACGAAGCGCCCAAGCTGCCGGAACTGACCGAGGGGGAAGTCGTTCGTCATTATACGAACCTCTCGACCAAGAACATGTCGGTCGACACGCACTACTATCCGCTCGGTTCGTGCACGATGAAGTACAACCCGAAGCGGAACGAGCGTCTGGCTTCGCTGCCGGGTATCGTCGATCTGCACCCTTACCAGGACCAGTCGACGATCCAAGGGATGCTGCAGCTACTATACGAACTGCAAGGCATCTTTTCGGAGATCTCAGGCCTGCCGGCTTGCTCGCTGCAACCAGCCGCCGGGGCTCACGGCGAACTGACGGCCCTGATGGCTGCTGCCAAATACTTCAAGAGCATCGGCGAAGATCGCAAGGTCGTGCTGGCCCCTGATAGCTCGCACGGCACCAACCCGGCCAGTGCCCAGATGGCAGGCTTCAAGGCCGTCAGCATCAAGAGCGATCCCAATGGGGGCGTCGATATGGATGACTTCCGCAAGAAGTTGACCGACGACATCGCCGTGTTGATGATCACCAACCCCAGCACCTTGGGCTTGTTCGAGAAGAACATGCGCGAGATCGCCGACGCGGTACACGAAAAGGGTGGCCTCATCTACCTGGATGGCGCCAACATGAATGCGATTCTCGGCATTGCTCGCCCCGGAGATTTCGGGGCCGACATGATGCACTACAACCCGCACAAGACCTTCAGTGGTCCGCACGGCGGTGGTGGTCCGGGGGCTGGTCCGATTTGCGTGACCGAGAAGTTGAAGCCGTTCCTTCCTTCACCGATCGTGGAAAAGGATGGCGATCGTTACAAGCTCGACTTCGATCGCCCCGATTCGATCGGCCGCGTGCGGAGCTTCTTTGGCAACACCGGCGTGCTCGTCCGCGCTTACTGCTACATTCTCTCGCATGGTCCCGAGGGGCTGCGAGAAGTCTCCGAGAATGCCGTGCTCAACGCGAACTACCTGCTGAGCAAGGTAAAGCACTTCCTTCCCGTTCCGCGAGGCGAACGCTGCATGCACGAGTTCGTTGCGTCCGCTTCCGAACTGAAGAAGGAACGGGGCATCACGGCAATGGACATCGGCAAGCGCCTGCTCGACTATGGCTTCCACGCTCCGACGGTTTACTTTCCGTTGACGATTCCGGAGGCCATCATGATCGAGCCGACCGAAACCGAGAGCAAGGAGACGCTCGACGCCTTCGTCCAGACGCTCTTCAAGATCACCGAAGAAGACGCCGAACTGCTGCACGAAGCGCCGCATACGACCCCCATTAGCCGTCCGAACGAGGTCCAAGCAGCAAGAAGCCCTTGCCTGCGGGCCGACTTCTGCAGCAGCTAGTTACCAGCAACATGTCCGGTAGCGGTTCTCTGGTCCCCCTCCATCGCTCGATGGGAGAGGGCTAGGGTAAGGGATTGAAATCTTACCCGTGGGAAGTCTTTCCCAACGCTTTTCACTTCAGCGCTGTCCTCTGCGCCGGAGACGAGGCTAAGCCCAAAACGAGTTACCTTGAACGAGATGCGTCTAATCGTCGACCCACCAACACGCGGCACATGGAACATGGCGGTCGACGAAGCGATCTTGCGCGGAGCGGTTGATTTGGGGATGCCAACCCTGCGGTTTTACGGATGGAGCGAACCGACTCTCTCGCTGGGCTATTTCCAGAGGTACGACGATCGCCGACAGCACGAGGCCAGCGCCAGCTGCGCGTGCGTCCGACGAGCCTCTGGTGGTGGAGCGATCATGCACGATCGCGAGTTGACCTACAGCTTCGTCGCCCCTGTGCGAGATTCCCGGTCGGAAGAAACCACACGCTGGTTCGACCTGTTCCACGAGACGTTGATCGAAGTGCTAGCAAACTGGGGTATCAACGCCCACTTAAGCGGCAAGCCGCACGCCAGTTCTGCTCCGGAACCCTTCCTCTGCTTCCAAAGGCGCCACGAAGTCGACGTAATCGTTGATGACCACAAGATTTGCGGTAGCGCGCAGCGTCGCCACCAAGTTGCCGTTTTGCAACACGGGAGTGTGATATTGCAACAATCACCCTGGGCGCCCGAGCTACTTGGGCTCGAAGACATTACCGGGCAAGAAATTTCCGCCCAGTTGCTGATCGACCGGTGGAAAGACACCTTAAGACACAAATTCCAAAGTACTTACACCATCCAGCCGCTAACCGACAAAGAGACACAATCCGCCCAAGAGATCGAATCGGTCAAGTTCGCACATTCCGACTGGACGCATAAACGTTAACCAATACCAATATCAAAACCATTGACCTGGACTTAGTGGGGACATATGCTTAGTTAAGGATGAAAGCCAGATTGTCGATATAGGTTTTAGAGTTCACGTTTGGAGGCAGCGGAAAAAATCGCAGTGCGTGGTTTACCGCACCCCCAAAGAAACCATTTGCAATCGCGGTTGAAACCGTTATTTTAAGAGGACTTTTCTGTAGGGTCAGTTAGCCGAATTTATTCTCATTTGTCTTCACGCTCGGCGCGCTGATTGCATCGGAACAGATAGACCCCTTCGGTCGGCTCGGTGAATCCCGAATCAATCCTTTTAACCGCCATTATTTGAGTTTCTCAAAGGTGGGATTAGCCGTTGCACAGGAAGGATTTAAATATGCAAGTCATGCTCCAAGTTATCCGAGGACCAAGTGCCGGCAAGGAGTTCAAACTCCCCGTCGACAACTTCGTCATCGGTCGAGGTGATGGATGTCACCTGAAGCCCAAAAGCGACATGGTCAGTCGCAAGCACTGCGCACTCGCAGTACGTGATTCCAAGCTGTTTCTTGAGGACTTCGGAAGCAAGAATGGAACTTACGTCAACGGCGAACGCGTCGAGGGCACTATCGAGTTGAAGATGGGAGACGAACTCCGCGTAGGACCACTCGACTTCCTGATTCTGATCGACCACACCCTGGGTGCGGCCAAACGCTCGAAGGTTAGCAGTGTGAAAGAAGCTGCCAGTCGTGTGGCGGAAGCAAGCGGCCTCGGCAACGACGTTGCCAGCTGGCTGGAAGAAGCCGACGAAGAAGAACGCCAGATGCGGATGGAGAATCCGGAGACGCGTCAGTTCCGCGTCGACGAAACGCGTACTGTTTCCCTGGACGAACTCCGTGAGTTGGAAGAGGAAGAAGCAGCTGCTGGCGACATGAAGGATGGCAAGACCAAGACAGGCCTTTTGGGCATGTTTGGCTCGAAGAAGAAGACCTACGGCAAATTGCCTCAGGTAGAAAACGCCGGCTCGAAGGACAGCCAAGCGGCTGCCAATGACGCCATTCGTCGACTGATGGATAACCGCCGCTAGTGCCGATATCCACCCGAGTGCAAACGCTTCGTTAAAAACCATTTAAGCCACTCCTCATGGAGTGGCTTTTTTCGTTGATGATCGCAGCGGAACGAACGAAACGGACAATTCTCGCTCGCAGACTCCAAGAATACCCGCTAAGCTAGGAATAACTGGTCAATCTCGCTCACTTTCTCTAATTCTGCGAAACCGTCTATTCTAGTCGTGGGTATAAGTATGCAGAGTGGATGTGATCAGTCCAGGAGCGGTCCTTTGACGAACTTCAGCCTGCTAGTCGACCAATGCATGGACGGAGACCAGAGCGCGGTCTCTGAGTTCGTACGTCGTTTTCGAAACCAGGTCTACCTGCTGTGCTACCGTATGGTGGGGGAACACCACGAGGCCGAGGACATGGCCCAGGAAACCTTCCTGCGCGTGTTCCGCAACCTCCATCGGTGGGATCGAAGTCGTCCGATCGAGCCTTGGATCATGACCATCGCCGGCAACCGCTGCCGGACTCACCTGGCCCAAAGAAACCGGCGGCCGATCGCCTGTGAGACTCAGGATCACGTCGAAGACCACCGCGGGGCCGACCATCGGGGCGAACTGTTAGCCGAAGAAGTTCAGTTGGCCCTATCCCATGTCCGAGAAGAATACCGCAGGGCGTTTCTTCTGTTCCACGATCACCAACTTTCGTACGGTGAAATCGCCGAGCAGATGGATTGCCCGCTAGGAACCGTAAAAACCTGGGTTCATCGTGCCCGCCGCGAATTGGTCCAACGTCTCGCCAGTCGCGGCGTTACCCAGGAATACCGGGCGAGCCAGCTTGCTCGAGCCACCGACTAAACTACGCTTCCCCTAAAGGCACCTCCTTACAATCACCCTTCAGGAATCGATTCGTGAAGTTTGCAGAGTTTGAAAACACGCTCCAAGACTGGCTCGACGAAGGCCGCCTCGACGAGGTGGAAACGTTGTTACCGCTAGTCTGCCAGGCCGATCGCGCCGAGTGTGAAGAACTCTTGTTCACCTATCAGGCACTTTTCGCCGGGCTCAAGTGTGCTTCCCCGGCGGACACGTCATCTGCCAAGGTGTCGCCTGCTTCCCGGGTCGAAAGCACCTTGTGGAAAGAGGTTTCGCTGCCGGCAATCGCCATGGGGCTGGCCTTGTGCCTGACGGTGATCGCAGCCGTGCCTGGCATCTTTATTCCAGCAGAATCCGCTACGTCGCCGTCCACTCAGACATTGGTAACCGTTCCGCAACCGGTCGACTTACAGCCAAGTACCCTCCCCCAACTTGCTCCTGCGGCTCAGTTCGCATCACGCGAACCAGGCTTCACGCGATTTGCCACTTCATCGTTTGAGCCATTGGCTCGCAGCATGGTCAGCCAGACCGACATGGCCCTCAAATCGATCAACCGCGTCGCTACCGATTTGAACCCAATCGAAGAACAGTTATCCGCTTACCAGGATGCGGCCCCTCTGATCGACACGCTCACGCGCAGCTTCCTGCCAGGTACACGATCTCTTGGGAATGCCTTCTCGGTCCTACATGAAACAACGATCGAACCGGCCGCATCGACTCAAGAACAAGAGTCGAGCCATCTTTCGCCAGCTACTGAGCAAAACCCCGTCGTCAGCTAAGACGTGGCTCAGCAGAAGCTGAAATCCCAGGCCGAGTAGCGTCAGCGTTCCTCCTTCTTTCCTACTATTCAAGGCCGTGCGTCATGATTCGCACGGCTTTTTTTGGGCCTGACCACCTGGAGAAAGGGATGATGCATTCTTTGCGCAGTCACAAGGGTCCTGCTAACCGGAATAATCTGCACAATCTGCAAGCTTTACGGAATGTTGCAAAGTTACCACATGGGACTCCGATGAGTTGGGTATTCCCAACACATCCTCCCCAACCATCCAAGTCAACGGAGCTTACCATCGTGGCCAAAGCAAAAACGACGACCCGCAAGACGACCGCCTCCAAGACCTCGACGAAGACTTCGACCAAGGCCAAGTCCACCAAGGCGACAAAGAAACGCGTCGGAGAGCAGGAGGTCGTGATGGATCGTCGCCGAACCGATCGCCGCAGCAAGGCCGCTGCCGAAAAGACCAAGAAGCCGGAAGCTGCCGTCGAAGAGAACAAGGGCCCGGCCGAAGCCGAACCGAAGATGGAACGCCGAGCTAAAGTGAATCGTCGTCGTCAAATCGACCCGACCACCTGCGAACGCGACTACTCTGACGACGAAATCGAGTTCATGCAAGCTCTGGACGCCTACAAGCGTTCTAGCGGTCGGATGTTCCCAACTTGTAGCGAAATCCTGGAAGTGATTCGCGATCTGGGTTACAGCCGCAACGGCAACGTTCTTCCCGAATCAATTGAAGAAGCACAGGCCGAAGAACAAATGCCAGCGTTCTCGGACGAAGTTCCCGCGATCGAAGACTAAGCCGACAAACCAACGTTGCTAGCGACCTCGGGAGGCTTTTCGGCCTCCCGAGGTCTTTTCTTGAGCGAATTCGTCTTGATCAAGGAAGAAGTCGCCACTATTCTCCCCCGACGCATGAAAATAAGTCGCCTGACAACAGGATTATGGGGTTGATGACGTGCATCGACAAACGACTCTTCACCGAAAACTGATTCTCTTCGCACTCGTTGCATCGCTGGCCAGCGCAAGTATCGGCTGCCAGATGGCCGCTTCAGGCTACAACGTCGCTGGCGTGCGCGCCGTGGAAGAAGGTCAGCCCCAGGTCGCGGTGAATCAGTTTCAGAAAGCTTTGGGGCACGATCCCACCAACCCAGACGCCTATTACAACCTGGCCGCAACCTATCACCAGATGGGCAAGCAATCGGGCGACCAGAATACGTTGCACCAGGCCGAAGCCCTCTACAACCAATGTCTGGATCTCAATCCCAATCATACTGAGTGCCACCGCGGTTTGGCCGTCCTTCTGGTTGATACGCAGCGTAGTGATAAAGCCTTCACGTTGATGGAACGCTGGGAACAGAGGGCACCGCAATTGGCCGATCCGAAAATTGAGTTGGCTCGTCTCTATCAAGAGTTTGGCGACAAAGAAAACGCCATGAACCAGCTGAATCAGGCCTTGGCGGTCGATGCCAACAACTCTCGTGCTTGGGCAGCGATTGGCAGCCTACGTGAGCAGAATGGGGAACTCGGCCAGGCGTTGGCGAATTACCAGCGATCGTACCAACTGAACAATCTCGATGCCGGGGTTGGCTCTCGAATTGCTGCCTTACAACGTCAGGGAATCCAAAGCGAAGTCCCCATGGCTCCTACCACCGGCACGCAATTGGCCAATCAGCCAAACACTCGCAAACGTTACTAATGTGTTCTAACGCGCAGAGTGCCCGGCCGGATTGAGCATTTTCGATCCATTCCTATCGGAGCGTCAGGACGATTCTGAACCCTTTTGGGGCGTCTGTATCCTTCTGTTATGAACCGATTTGCGCCCAGTGGATTCAATTCTTTCCACGCGGCGCGGGGGCCGCTTCTATCGAAGAGGAATTCCCCTTAAAATCTGGGTTTACTTGCTATCTGCCGGTTCCGTCTGGGATGTCTTGCGAAAGACACAGACGGCCCCAATCGGTTGACCATCTTCCTTTGAGCCGACTGTCATGCCAGAACGCGTATTCAATTTCTCTGCCGGTCCTGCCGTTATGCCCCTTCCTGTGCTTGAAGAAGCCCAGCGCGACTTGGTCGCTTTGCCAGGCGTCGGTAGTTCCGTCATGGAACTGAGCCATCGTGGCAAGACCTACATGGATATCCACGCGGACGCGAAGGCACGGCTCGTATCGCTGCTGAACGTTCCCGACACGCACGAGGTCCTTTTCCTGCAAGGCGGGTCGCGGCTGCAGTTCTCGATGATCCCGATGAACCTGCTCAAAGGAACCGACAAGACGGCCGACTACGTCCTGACGGGTAGTTGGGGTAAGAAGGCGTTGGAAGAAGCCGTCAAAGAAGGCAAGACCAACGTCGCCTGGGACGGCAAACCGAGTAATTACAACAACCTTCCCAGCCAAAGCGATCTGAAGCTCACCTCGGACGCCGCTTACGTGCACATCACCTCGAATGAAACCATTCAAGGCGTTCAATTCCAGAGCGAACCTGAAGTGGGCAACGTGCCGCTGGTTTCGGACCTTTCGTCCGACTTCCTGAGCCGTCCGGTCGACGTCTCGAAGTATGGCATCATCTATGCTTGTGCCCAGAAGAATGCCGGACCGGCGGGCGTGACCGTCGTGATCATTCGCAAAGACCTGATGGCACACGCCAGCAGCGACCTGCCAGGCTACATGGTTTATCGTAACCACGCCGAGAACGATTCGATGTGGAACACGCCGCCAACGTTCGGCATCTACCTGCTGGGCCTGGTCTGCAAGTGGCTGCAGGAAGAATTCGGCAGCCTGGAAAAGATCCAGGCTCAAAACGAAGCCAAGGCCCAACTGTTGTACGATGCCATCGATCAGTCGGGCGGCTTCTACACCGGTCACGCCGTGCCGGAAGTTCGCTCGAAAATGAACGTGACCTTCAAACTGGGTGACGACCAGTCGGATAAGAAGTTCCTCGCCGCGGCCAACGAAATTGGGCTGACCCAACTGGGCGGTCATCGCAGTGTTGGTGGCGTGCGTGCTTCGATCTACAACGCGATGCCTGTCGAAGGCGTCGAAAAGCTTCGCGACTTCATGCTTGAGTTCAAGAAGTAAACACCCCTCACTTCCCTAACTTCGCTGGCAAACCCTCAGCCAAAGAAACGCATCATGCCTAAAGTCATTGTTTTGGATACGCTCGCTCAGGAAGGTCTCGACCTGTTGGATCAGGCCCCTGGGATTGAATACGAAGTTCGCACCGGCCTCAAAGGTGAAGAACTACGAAGTGCCCTCAACGAGTTCGATGGGGCTATCTGCCGCAGCGGCGTCAAGATCACCGCCGAGTCTCTCGAAGGCAACACCAACTTGAAGGTGATCGCTCGAGCCGGTGTCGGTACCGATAACATCGACTCCAAGGCGGCAGCTCGGCATGGCATCGTGGTGATGAATACCCCCACCGGGAACACCATCAGTACCGCCGAACATGCTTTCTGCTTGATGATGGCGCTCTCGCGAAACGTGCCGGCCGCCCACCAAAGCCTGGTCGAAGGCCGCTGGGATCGCAAGAAGTACATGGGTACGCAGTTGGCCGACAAAACCCTTGGCGTCGTCGGCCTGGGCCGCATCGGCATGGAAGTCGCCAAGCGTGCATTGGCCTTCGAGATGCGAGTGATCGCTTACGATCCGTTCGTCAGCCCGGAACGAGCCGCCGAATTGGGAATCGAGCTTTCCGAAACCGTTCCCGGCATGCTCCCTCACGTCGATTACCTGACGGTGCACACCCCGCTGACCCCAGAAACCAAGGACATGATCAACGCCGAGTCGATCAAAACCTTGAAGTCAGGTGCTCGCCTGATCAACTGTGCTCGCGGTGGTATCTACAACGAAGAAGCACTGGTCGAAGGTCTGAAATCGGGTCACCTGGGCGGTGTCGCTTTGGACGTTTACGCCGAAGAGCCTTGCACCGACAGCCCACTGTTTGGCATGGAAAACGTCGTCGCCACGCCGCACCTGGGTGCAAGTACCGAAGAAGCTCAAACACAAGTCGCCGTTGAAGCGGTTCAGTTGGTGGTCAATTACCTGACGACCGGCGAGATTCGCCATGCGGTGAACGTGGCTCCGCTGGACCCCAAAACGCTGGAAAGCATTCGAGGTTATCTGGACGTGGCTTATCGCCTGGGTCTGGTTGCCGCTCAAGTACATTCGGGTGGCGTGAAATCGGTGAAGCTGACCTATCGCGGTGAAGTCAGCAGCAAGAACACGAAGCTGTTGACCGCTTCGTTCTGTGCCGGCTTCCTGGCCAAGGCCCTGGAAGACGAACCGAACATCATCAATTCCGAAATGTTGCTGCTCGACCGTGGCGTCGACCTTTCGACCGAAACCAGCACCGAACTGGGCAGCTTCGCGAGCAGCATCACCGCAACGATCGAAGAAGGTGGCAAGTCGCACCAGGTTGGCGGCACGCTGTTTGGCAGCAACATGCCTCGCTTGATCTTGCTGGATGGTCAGCGTCTGGAAGCCTACCTCGACGGTACCCTATTCGTCTTCGCCCACAACGATGTCCCTGGCATCATCGGCAAGGTCGGAACGATCTTCGGTAACCACCAGGTCAACATCGCTCAAATGGCCGTCGGTCGATCGAGCACCACGCCAGGTAGTGCCGTGGGTGTATTGAACCTGGACGGTCTGCCTGGCGAAGAGGCCGTTAAGGAGGTCATGACCAGCGACAACATCACTTCCTGCAAGGTGATCGAGCTTCCCGCCGCCGGCGAGATGCCAAGCTGGATGCGATAAGATCGCTACAACCGAAACAACCAGCAAAACCGGCACAGCTTACTCGCTGGCCGGTTTTTCTTTGCGCTGGTGGGAATTGTATCCCCGGCCAGGCGAATTACCTTGAGACCTTGCAGTATGTCTCTCCTCCATTTGAAGAACTAAGTTGTTGGCTGATTTTTTCACTTCATCTCCGATTGCAAACGCCCCGTGGAACTGGGGATCGTTTCTGTGGTTCTCGCTGCTGATCCCAGTTGCGGCGGTCGTTGCGTACCCGCTGTTAGCCGAGGCGCTGTTTTCGCTTAGCAAGCTTTCGCGTCTGCAGAAGCGTAAACTCCAGCGCGCGCTTCCATGTATCGACGATCAATTGGCTGAAAAGCTGCGTGTCTGGGCAACGGGCGGTCGCGTTTGCAACGCAGCCGTCATGGGGTGTGTTCCCGGCTTTTCATTCGTGTTGGTAAGTGATGCGTTGCTCAGCCGTTTATCGCCTCGGTATGCGGCGGCCATCGTCGCGCACGAGATCGGGCATCTTCGTCTGTGGCATGTTCCCATCCGACTGAGCATTGTGTTTGCCGGCGGGATCCTGGGGATGACGCTCGTACATTTGGGCGAGCAGCTAAGCCAGTGGCAGATGCTGACGCAAAGCATCGTCATAGTGGGAACGATCGCCTACATGACGTTGATGCTTCATTTTGTCGCCCCTCTCTTGGAATTCCAGGCAGACGCGTTCGCGGTAAATCTACTCAGTAAAAGCGATCACAGCCGACGGCGCAGTGCCCGGGTGCTGATCCGGGCCTTGTCACAACTCACGCTTCTATCGGGAATGGAACCTAATCAAAGTACTTGGCTGTATCCCAGCTTCGAGCAGCGACGCCGTGTGATCCTCAGCCTGCATTCCACCACTCGCTTGCACGCTTACCTACGGTGGTTCCTCGCCGCCGTATTTCTTAGCCAGATTACTCTGATTATCTGCTGTCTATTGCTTCTTATCGGTTAAGCCGCCGGGGGTTCGATAATTTAAAGCCCAGATGTCGGTTTCGGTTTTGACGCTGCGCCCTGGTTTTTCGATAATCGAAGACACGTCGCCTCTTCGCTTGCTGTCTCGGAACTGAAGCCAATCCACCGTGAATCTACTTCGTAAATACTTCCTGCTCGGCGCAATCCCGGCGCTGATCGCGGTGGGGCTTTCGACCATCCTCGATTATCAGATCACGCAGCGGTTGCTGCGCGAACAGATCGATCAAACCCTGGAAGCCAAGCTGGACGCCAAGCGAAACGAAGTCCGCTTCTTTCTGGATAAACACTTTTCGCTGTTGGAAACCCTGGCAGCGACTCCGCTGGTGAAAGATGGAACGGTTTCCGAAATCATTGCTTTTCTAAGGATTCAGGAACTTGCCGCGCGCCAGCGTATTGAAGGGCTTTACTACGACGAGTTGGACGGAACGGTTCACGGCACCGATGGTGTCACGTTTAATGTCTTTGATCGCGAGTACTTTGGAGAAGTCCTCAAAGGGAACAAGGTCACCACGCGCATCCTGCAAAGCCGCGGTTCCGGGCAAGACATTCTTCTACTCGTCGCTCCGGTCCATACCGAAGACGGAACGCTTAAAGGAGCGATCGGGCTAACCATTCTCGATAGTCAATTGATCGCGTTTGTACGCAGCATGGAAGTCAATCGCGGCGGCTTCCTTGCACTCATAGACGACTCGGATCGCATGATCGCGGCATCCAGCAAGGCGGAATTCGTACGCAAAGAAAACATCTACGCCACCAATACAACCCTCACCGACGACACAGGCACCCGCTTTCTGGTTTCCGCAACGCGGGTACCTGATACTTCCTGGGACCTTATCGTTGCGATCCCCGAAATTGAAGTGCAAGGGGTCTACAATCGGATGGCGTGGTCGAAAGTCACCGCGGTGGCATGTGGAATTACGGCCGCCGTGATCTTGGCCCTTTTCTTCAGCGAACGAACCATTCGGCCGCTACAACAAATCATTCAAACGTTTCGCCAATACGCGCGGGGTGATCAATCGGCTCGATTTTCCTCGAAGGCTCGCGGCGAATTCGCCATTCTGGCGGAGTCGTTTAACAACATGGCCGACGAACTCGATGCGGCACGCGTCCAGCAGGAGGAACATGTTCGGCGAATCGAGTCGAGCGAAGATCGCTTCCGGCGTCTTTTTGATGGTGCCGCCGACGCGATCTTCCTACGTGATCTCAATGGCATCATCATCGATGCCAACCAGGAGGCGTGCCGCAGCCTGGGCTACGAGCGAGACGAATTGAAAGGGCTGTCCGTTTCTCGAATCGATACCGACTGGAACCTGGAAGATGGCCACCGATTGTGGAATCAACTGGCTCGTGACGGTGGTCGATATCATCCTCTGATCGAGCGAATACATCGCCGGAAAGACGGTAGCACGTTTCCGGTGGAAATACGATTGACCTTGATTGAACGTGAAGGCGAAACCGTGGTCATGTCCGCCGCACGCGATGCGACGCTAAGAAAAGCGGCGGAGAAGCAGACGAAGCAGGCCAAGGAATTTGCCGAAAAGGTGATCAATGCGTCTCCCGGCGTGATCTACATTTTTGATCTCGCGACTCAATCAATCGTCTTCATCAATCAAAACATTGAGAAAGAACTCGGACACACCAAGGAATACCTGGAAGACCTGGGGGCGCGTTTCTATACCGAAATCGTCCACCCCGACGACGTCTCTCGCGTCCGTCTTGCATCGACCCGATGGTACGAATCAGGCGAGCCTGAAATCCACGTTGACACCTTCCGCTTGAGGCATGCCAATGGTCAATGGGCGTGGTTCGAGTTTCATCGGGTAATATTTCAAAGAGATGCCAACGGGCACCCCACACAGATCCTGGGCGTTGCCACCAATACGACCGATCGAGTTTTGGCTCAACAGCAACTCGTTTGGGAAAAGGCCCTTCTGGACCAGGTGATGGAAACCAGTATTGCGGCAATCATGGTGGTCGACACCGTCGGCAACATTCAGTTTCTCAATCCCGCGTTGGAAAAGACGCTGCGCGTTGGTCGCGAATACGTTCAGGGCCAGAATATCTCCGCGTTCCCTTGGGAAATCTACGACATGGCAGGCAAGCCGCTCGCCGCCGAGAATCGTCCATTCGCGCTGGTCAAGAGCACGCTGAAACCTGTCAACGACATACGCTATCGAATTCAGTTTGGTCCAGACGACTACGTCATGGTATCGGCCAACGGCGCCCCACTGTTTGACGAAAATGGCGAGTTTGCCGGAGCCGTCTTCGCGCTGGCGGATATCACCGAACGCATCGAGTCGGAAAAAGTTCGTGAATCGTTGATCCGCAGTCTCGAAGCCACCAATACCGAGTTGAAGCAATTCACCTACACGGTTTCCCACGACCTGAAATCACCGTTGATTACCATCAAAGGTTTCCTCGGCATTCTGACGGAAGATATCGAAAGCCAGGACAAGTCAGCCATCGAAGAAGACCTTTCCATCATCGGCTCGGCAGCCGACGGCATGAAGCAACTTCTGGACGACCTCTTGGAACTGTCGCGCATCGGACGCAATGTCAAATCTCGCACGATGATCTCGCTTAACGAAGTGATCTCGGAAGCCATCACTTTGCTCGCGGGACAGATCGAAAGCCAGAATGCTGAAGTAAGAAGCGACATCGATGACGTGCACCTCTATGGCGATGCGGTTCAGATTCGGCAACTGATGCAGAACCTGATCGATAATGGAATTAAACACAATCGCAAACCCCACCCCAAGGTCACCATAACAGCCCACGAAGAAGACGACTTCGTTCTCATCGAAGTCATTGACAATGGGCCTGGAGTTGCCATTGAGTACCAGGAGCGTATCTTTCAGCTGTTTGACAAACTTGATCCTGATTCGGAAGGAACCGGGATCGGCCTGGCTATTGTCAAAAGAATCGTCGACTTCCACGGCGGCACAATCGAACTTCAGTCCGATGGAGAAGGCAACGGGTGCACGTTCCGATTAAAGCTGCCGGCGGTCATGCCGACTCACGAAGGCCCCTACGACCTGCCTGACCGAAGCGAGTCGACTTTGTCTTAGTCCTCAATGACTCACGGCGTGCCACCGAAAAGAGCTTTGCGAATCTCGGCCGGTTTGTCGGTCGTGATCGAATCGAAGCCGAGCTCGGCGTAGCGTTTTGCCTGGGAAGGTTCGTTAATCGTCCACACATGGCACTCGATGCCCGCCTTGCGAATCTCGCGAACGAACTCGGCAGTCACAACTTCGTCTCGTCCTTGAGTGCCCAGGCCAGTCGCTCCCGTCTTACCAAGAGACTCCAAGACTTTGCCAAGATCCGGCGACCACTTCCCGGTTGATTCATTCTGCTTGTAACTCGTTAACCAATTCGCTTTGAACTGCGGCATTTTTTCGCGAGCCTGCTTCACGACCCCTTCGTCAAAACAAATGATTACGATTTGTTCTGGACGCAACGTCGACTTCTCCAGCACCACTCGCAGCGGCTCGATAATCTCAGGACCGCATTTGATCTCGACCAGAATCTTTCCCGTTTGCGGGACGGTTGCCAATACTTCTTCCAAAAGAGGAATGCGTTCGCCGGCGTACTTTTCATGCTTCCACGAACCCACGTCGAGATCTCGTAACTGCTCCAGAGTCGACTCCGCTGGATTCAGCTTGGCCGTTCCGGCTGTGGTTCGCTCGGTGGTCTTGTCGTGCATGCACACAATATGGCCGTCCTTGGTGAGGTAGAAGTCCCCTTCGATCGCATCAGCTTTCTGCTTCCAGGCCTCCTGAAATGCGGCCAGCGTGTTCTCCGGTGCGTCGAACGAAGCCCCTCGATGCGCCACAATCATCTGCGCTTCCCCTGTTTCCACAGCACTTGCCCAACATGCCGCCACAAACGACAAATAAACGAACGTTCGCATCGTCAAAGTTCCCTTGGTCATCGAAGTGAGCCGCCTCAAAAGTTCCTGCCTGAATTATAGTCCACGAATCATCGTCCATTCATGCCCCCACGCTGGACGAGAGTGAGCGGTCGTATTTAAGTGTTTCCTCTGGAATGCCGAAGTAAAGCGTCTCCTTGGCAAGCCCCAATAATTTCAACAAAGCGACTAAAAAACTTGCTCCCTAAAAACGCCGGCGGTAGGTTAGCATCAATTTCCCAAGTGAGTCCGTCACGAGATCCGGCGTACGGATTGAAACTGCTAGAGACCACAACGTGCCGAAACGGGGCAACAAGGCGTGCGTGCTCGCAAGTTGTTTGACATTGGCTGGTACGATCTGGTCTACGGCTTGACGTTATGTGCCTGGCCGCAGGGCGATCTTGTGGCATGCGATCGCTGGCGCGAGCAGAATACGATTCCATCTCTTTCCGTTCGCAGCGGGTTTGACCTCCTTCTGCAGGCGCTGAATTTGCCCGAGGGAAGTGAGATCGTAACCACCGCCGTAACGATTCCCGATATGCTGACGATCATTCGCCAGCACCAACTCGTTCCCGTCGGAATCGATCTGAATCTGGCGACGCTGCAGCCATGTCTCGACCAACTCGCGTCGAGCATCACTCCGCGGACGAGGATGATCCTGGTCGCTCCCTTGTTTGGTGCCCAGATCGATCTTCGTCCTCTTCACGAAATTGCCCGGAAGCACCAACTGCTTGTGGTGGAAGACTGCGCCCAGGCCTTCGCGGGCTCCGGCTATCTGGGCAGCGAACTGGCCGATGTAAACCTTCTCAGCTTCGGTCCCATCAAGACAGCCACGGCCCTCGGCGGAGGCTTGATTCGCGTACGTGATGCGGGTCTTCTGGAAACAGTTCACCAGATTCAAAATGGATATCGGCTCCAATCGAGATGCTCCTATGCACTGCGACTTATGAAGTACAGTGTCATGAAACTTCTAACCCAGCGTCACTTGTTCGATCTCTTCCTGGGCCTGAACCGCCTGATGGGTCGTGACGCCGATCAGGCCATCCAATCCCTCACGCGAAACTTCCAAGGGAAAGATCTATTCAACAAGATTCGTTTGCAGCCATCGCGCTCATTGGTGGCAATGATTGCACGGCGTTGGAATGGTTATGGCGAACAGCGTCTCAAACGTCGAACCTCGCTAGGCGGATTACTCGCAAGCGAGGTCGACCCCCTGGCGAAAGTTGCTGGCATCGCCGCCGAGAACTCCACGTGGTGGGTCTTTCCGATGATCACGGAAGATCCCGCAACGATCGTTCGCTTACTACGTCAATCAGGCTTCGATGCGACGACCTGCCATAATCTTTGTGTGTTGAAATCCCCGACGGGCATCTCAGCCGAAATGCAGCGATTGATGCACGGCTGCGTCTTCTTGCCCATGTATCCAGAGCTATCCGATTCCGAAGTCAGGCGAATGGGCTTCGTGATTAAGGATGTACTGGAATCGTGAGAAGGTAAGACCTGGGTTTCATCCAGCGTATCGGTGAACTTTCCCGATCTGATGGTGACTGACGACCACCAAAAATGAAAAATGGGGGACTTGCCGTAACTTCTCTAAGGAGGGAGCCATTAGCCTATCGCAACGGAGTGCCACCTCGTCTTGCTCGATGGAGCTATGCCGTTTCATTTCAACTCTTCACATCCTCGACTGTACAGAGAAGTTGAGCTATGACTGTACGCGTTCCAATGACCGCAATCCTGGTTTCTGGCATGGCCGATTCGACGAGTTGGCGATCTTCAACAAAGCCCTAGGCGCAGAACAATTGATTCAAATCGTGGAGACTGTGCCTCGATAAGGCTTTGTAGGATTGAGAAGACGACGCTTTGTGGAGTTGTTAGAATTAGTCGAAACTCACCGGATAAAACGGCAAGGGAAACGACACCATGACCACAACTTCCACGAGCGGCCCTCTAACCCGAAGAGACCTGCTGAAACACGCGGCGGTCGGTAGCTTTGCCCTCGCAGCGAGCCACGTACAAAGCGTGCTCGCCGCCGATGAAAAGAGCCAGCCACTGCGAGTGATCGCCTACAACGTCTATAACTGCACCGGTTGGCCCAAGGACCGAGCCCTAGCGAACAAGGCGACGGCCCTGGGCCAAATGCCTGACCGCTTTGCTAACGAACTTGCCCTCTACGCGCCTGACATCATTAACTTCTCCGAGTCGCCCAGCGAAGAAGTGGCGAAGGAGATCGCTCAGGGGCTCGGCATGAACTACGTCCGCTTCCCGAGTGGGGGCAACTGGCCTGGCACGCTTCTAAGCCGATTCGAAATCGTCGATCCGCGGAACGTGCCTCTTGTTGAAGGCGAGCGTCCCCAAGACCTTTTCACTCGACACTGGGGGCAGGCCACCGTGAAGTTGCCAGGCGGTGAGTCGCTCGTCGTCCACTCCGCTCATCTGCATCCCAGCCCAGAGCCAGACACCCGGCTACGAGAGATTCCCCTCATGCTGCGGTCCATGCAGAAAGACCTCGACGCAGGCCGCTCCATGCTTCTGATCGGTGACCTCAATCACACTCCCGATACGAAGGAGTACAAGCTCTGGATCGAGGCGGGTTGGACCGACACGTTCACCAAGGCCGGCCAAGGCAATGGACTAACAATCAAAGCCGACACACCAGAACGGCGTATCGACTACGTGATGGCCGCTGGCCCGATTGCCAAGAACATCGTGGAGTCGAGACCATTGTTCGAGGGAGCATTTCGCACAAACCCCACCGACCCAGAGTCATTCGCCTTGAGCGACCACCTACCACAACTGGCCGTATTTAAGTAAGGGACATACCCAAACCTGGCAATTACCGAACTCTTCTGCAGACAAACGAATTGCAACCATCAGCGCAGAAAAAAAGCCGCAACAAGTGCGGCTTTAGGCACCCCCTAGGGGAGTCGAACAGTACGCCGTTTCTGCGGAAATAACGGCATCTACTCTCAGTCGAGGTGCAAAAGGCGATGCGGTCGCCCAAATAGCACCAGCATCTGATCCCGAGTTGGCCGGCGTTATCGAAGCCTGGCCCAAGCTGCATCCCACCATTCAGGCGGGGATTATTGCGATGGTTGAGGCGGGCAAGGAGACTCGTGCCTAAATCGAGTTCTCAGTCGCTTTCTCAATTATCCCATACGAATTGTCGTAGCGCGAAACGCGGTCAAGACCACGCTTACCCTCTGATCGATTGAGCCGAACAACCGTGAAAAAGAAGCAACCATACTCTGGCATCCTGAAGCCACCATTATCACCTCAAGGATTGGCGAGCAATTACTTTCACCACCTCCCCGATTTGCTTGACGAACTTCCGAGGAACGCCTCCGATTTCACGCTAGCTTTTTATTCGAGAGTGTCGGGGCGAACGCAGCATAAGAGAAGAACTTACGAAGGCCAAGAGATGCAGTTCCACACGGCAATGGAGAAGCAAACAATCTCGGAGTCTAGAGTTTTCCGAGAAGTCGGCTCAGGGTGGGATTTGACTGTCGAGGCACGAAGCCAACTTATCAAAGCGGCGATGTTCGTAGCTGAACACGAGGGAATCGTAGTAGCCGCAAATTCACAAAGGTTTCTCCGGAACGAGTTCTACACCCCCTCTGAGATCACGAGACTGCCAACAGTGGAGGAATACGAAAAGCTGCTCCAGATTATTGAAACATTCGCTCCAGGCGTTCGCTTGGCAACTTTGGAAGCCCCTGATCTTTGTCCGTACAAAGTGCGAAGTATTGAAATCAAATGGGGGCAAAAAAGAACTGGTAGAAAGGGGGGCCGGCCAAGAAAGAAACGTTCCAACCCCACGAAGCCACGTTACGAGGTGGTAGCTCCGATGATTAAGAAATATTTTCGATTGGGATATTCCTGTAGGAAAATTGCGGAACTGCTTGAACCTATCTGTGAGGAATACGACTTCAGGCCTCCGCACCCATCAACCATAAATCGTTGGAAAAGAAGGGATCCAACTTGATGAATTGACGTGTCGCGTTTTTCGCACGAACGTCCATACTGGGTTTACTGATCGGTCGTAAAACCTCGACTCATCAGAGCCGATCTAGATACTTTCGATCAAACGAAAACCATTAGTATGGCCACACATGGGATTTGTTCGGTAGGCATCCGTGGGAGATTAGCGAAAGCTCGGATGGACCGTGGCCTTGTCGGCGACCTTGTAAACGTTGTCGGTAAGGAAACCGTTCCAGTCGATTCGCTCGATTGTTGACCCCAAGTACATCACGTCAACAACAACCTTTTTCGTCGAGCTGCCATAAGCATCTGTCATGGGAAACTCCCCTTCGACGGTCAGTTCATTGATCGCCAAGCCAGAATCCGCTGCCGCTTTCAAAATAGTTTTAATGTCGGCCCGGGCTCCTAACTGGATCATACCCGTCGTTAGATTGTCACCGATATCGAAGGAGACGTGGACGTTCTTTTTCTCTTTGGCTTTGGTGTCGTCGGTGACCATTATCAAACGCACATTGTCGCCAAGCTTGTACTCAACCAGGTCACGGAATTTCTGCTCGGCAGGATCAATATCGGACGCTGTCGAAGAACTGCTGCGAGTGGGAGACGAGAACTCTCCCATTGAGAAGAGGACGATAAGCACGATGGCCAGCGTCGAGCCGCCAATGCCCAAAATCCAACCGAGCGAACTCTCATCAGGTTTCTCTGGTGTTGGGGTTGGTTCGTTCGTCATCTGGGACTCCTTCAAGCAAGTGGTTGTGATTTCCAAACAACGCTTGCTGGAAGGGCCAGGCGGGGAGGCCACCCACACCAGTCCCCAGATAGGTTCGGCAAAACCCGTGAAGCGACATAGCACAAGCAGCACTCCCCACAGTCCCTGCGGGGGTGGCGTGTGCTTGCAACGCTTCGAGAGAAATTTTGCCGATTTATCTGGAATCGCAAGCGATCAAATTGTGGTCGAGCCGGCCAACGAGAGTCGGTAGCTCGATGGGGTCTATTGTAGTTGATTCACCCTCCCCAGACGAGGGTCCTGGGGATTTAATCGTAAGGGCCACGCGGTCGCCCTAACGCTGTTCCTAGTCGATGACGAATTCTTTGGCGACTTCGATTTAGGAACGCGGCACAGCTAGCCACACGAGCGACAATCGGCAGATTTTGGGAAGAACAGTTCCTTTGAGTCGGCAGAATATTGGGTTACTTGAGGATTTCGGATCATCGCCTGACTGTAAGCATCCGCGAATCATGCCAAGTCGCCTGGAGGAGAGTTGAAACTTTATAGAGACTCGCGTATGGAATCAGGGAGCACGACTAGCACAACTCATTCCCGTAAAGTGCCTTCAACTCGACCACGACCCAACCTCAAGCGTTTGATTGCCATAGCCCTTTCTTGTGTGTATCTTGCGTCTACTCCTGCGTGGTCCCTCCCTACGTAACGCAAGGCGGCAAGAGGCTGCATGAATCTCGAAGTTCCCCAGCGACCGTTTTCTATCCGTATCTTTGTTCCAAATGGTGATCCCGATGGGCTGCGTCTCGTCGAGAAATCCAATTGGAGCGGAATTGGCGTCGTCTTCAACCGTACCAACTACAAGCAGGCCGTGACTCGTCCGGAGTTTGAGCGAACCGGGGTCTACGTCCTTGTGGGCAATTCCAGCAACGGAGCCCTGCCAACCATTTACATTGGCGAAGGTGATCCCGTCGGTGCCCGCTTGAACTCGCACTACAGCCGGAAGGACTTCTGGGACTGGGCCGTTTTCTTCGTCACCAAGGACAACAGCCTCAACAAGGCTCACGTTCAGCGGATGGAAGTTCGCCTCCTGGAACTCGCTAAGGCCGCGAAGCAATCGAAGCTCGACAACCTCAACATGCCTTCCCCGCCGACCCTTTCGGAGGCGGATGTGGCCGATGTCGATAGTTTTCTGCTCGACATGCTCAGTATCTTTCCTTTGGTTGGGCTTAGCGTATTCGAGAAAACCGAGACACGGTCGAATTCCCTGGAAACCCTATCTATCGAGGCCAAAGGTGTCACGGCAATGGGTTACGAAGATACTAAGGGCTTTGTCGTTCGGGAAGGCTCTGAGGCGGTGAAGGCCGAAACCGCCACGATACACCAGTACATGTCAAACCTTAGGGGCGATTTGCTCGAACAGGGGGTCTTGAACGATACTGGAGATCGGTACCGTTTCGCCCAGGACCACGTTTTCAGTTCGCCATCCACGGCGGCCGGCGTAATCCTGGGGCGATCGGCCAACGGAAGAACGGAGTGGAAGAGCAAGGACGGGAGAACGCTGAAGGAGTTGCAAACCCAAGAAAGTGCGTCAATCGACGACGAGGATTAACGCAGTGACTCCAGAAGCATTAGCCCGCACCAGGATCGACCAGAAGCTGCAAGCCAGTGGCTGGATCGTTCAAGATTACTCCGAGGTCAACATCTCGGCAGGTCTGGGCGTTGCTATTCGCGAGTTCCCACTTTCCACCGGCTTCGCCGATTACATGCTCTACGTCGATGGCAAAGCGATCGGCGTTGTCGAGGCCAAACCTGATGGGCATACGCTCGCAGGCGTGGAAACCCAGTCCGGCAAGTATCTGCAAGGGCTGCCGAACAATCTTCCCAATTACCGGCTTCCGCTTCCTTTCGCCTACGAATCCACTGGCGTAGAAACGCAGTTCAGCAATTACCTGGAGCCAGACGCTCGCAGCCGCGAAGTCTTCAGCTTTCATCAGCCAGGAGAGCTTTTGCATCTGGTGAAATTGGAGCAGCAGACACGCGGGCTCCTTCGCGAGATGCCAGAGCTTAACTCCGATCGCCTCTGGAAGGTCCAGGTTGAATCGATTCTCAACCTAGAAAGATCCCTTGCCGAGAATCGGCCTCGTTCGCTTATTCAAATGGCGACCGGAAGCGGTAAAACCTTTACGGCGGTCAACTTCTGCTACCGGCTGATCAAATTCGCCAAGGCGAAGCGAATTCTGTTCCTGGTCGATCGCAACAACTTGGGAAAGCAGACCCTCAACGAATTTCAGCAATTCGACAGCCCTTACAACGCTTACAAGTTCACCGAGGAGTTTACGATCCAGCACCTGAAGCGGAATACGATCGATCCCGCCTCCAAAGTCTGCATCACCACGATTCAGCGGCTCTATTCCATGCTCAAGGGGGAAGAGGAGTTCCAGGAAGAGAACGAAGAAGCCTCCCTTTTTGAAACCCCGTCCTCCGTCATTAGCGAGCCGCTTCCTGTCGTCTATAATGCCCAGATTCCGATCGGCACGTTCGACTTCATCGTAGTCGATGAATGCCACCGATCGATCTACAACATCTGGCGACAGGTGCTCGATTACTTCGACGCGTTCCTTATCGGCCTGACTGCGACCCCCACAGCTCAAACAATCGGGTTCTTCAAAAAGAACCTGGTCCAAGAGTACACCCATGAAAAGGCGGTCACGGATGGGGTCAACGTGGGGTACGACGTCTATCGGATTGAAACGCAAGTCACCAAGGACGGGGCAGAATTGATCAAGCAGCCAGGCATCTTCGTGCCGCATCGAGACCGACGCACGAAGAAAAAGCAGTACAAGGAACTCGACGACGATCTGACCTACACCGCGAATCAACTCGATCGTGACGTGGTTTGCGACGATCAGATTCGTCTGGTGATCAAGACGTTTCGCGACAAACTGCCCGAGATCTTTCCTGGCCGTAGCGAAGTTCCCAAGACGCTCATCTTCGCGAAGACCGATCAGCACGCGGAAGACATTGTGCGGATCGTTCGCGAAGAGTTCGGCAAAGGCAACGATTTTTGCCAGAAGATTACCTCCAAGAGCACCGGAAAGAAGCCCGATGATCTGCTGGCCGAGTTCCGCACCATGTATAACCCGCGAATCGCGGTAACGGTCGATATGATTGCCACCGGGACCGATGTGAAGCCGCTGGAATGCCTCCTGTTCATGCGGAACATTCGCTCCCTTTCCTACTTCGAGCAGATGAAGGGCCGCGGCTGTCGCGTGATTGATTCCGACACGCTTCTCAGCGTTACGCCCGATGCTAAACACAAGACACACTTCGTGATCGTGGATGCCGTGGGCGTTTGCGAAAGCGAGAAGACCGCTACCAAGCCGCTCGATCGCAAGCCTTCCGTCTCCACCGAAAAGCTGATGGGGCTGGTCGCTACTGGAGCTGCCGACCCTGATCTGGTTACTGCGTTGGCGGCTCGGCTTGCTCGCTTGGCCCAGCAATTGGAGCCAGAGCCGACAGAAGCCATTGAAGAAGCCTCAGGCGGAAAGTCGCTGGACGAACTGAGTAGTGATCTGCTTGGCAGCGTCGATCCCGACGAAGTAACGACGGAAGCGGTGACGAAATTCAACATTCCTGGCGACCAGGAGCCTACGGAAGAGCAGTACAAGGAAGTGGAACAAGAGCGGATGCGAACCGCGTTGAAGCCTTTTCACAACCCCAAGCTACGGGGCTCAGTCCTCAACTCTAAGCGATCGCTGGAACAGGTTATCGACGAACGAACGACCGATTCCCTCATCCGGGCCGGGTTTGATCAAGCAGCTCGCGAAAAGGCTCAGTCGTTGATCTCAAGCTTCTGCCAGTTCATTGAAGACAACAAAAGCGAGATCGAAGCCCTTCAGATTCTTTACTCAAAACCGCACCGGGCTAGACTCCGTTATAGCCAAGTCAAACAACTCGCCCAGGCGATTCAGCGGCCTCCCTATTCGCTCAATTCAGAACGCCTCTGGCACGCCTTCGAGACCGTGGCACCGGAGAAGGTAAAAGGGCACGGGGGAAAGCAACTTGTCGATGTCATCGCCCTGGTACGTCACGCCCTCGATCCCGATTCGCTCCTTTCCACCATCGGCGAAACCGTGCAGCAACGGTACCAAGACTGGCTCGCCAATCAGGAAGCCAAGGGAGCGAAGTTCACGCTCGATCAACGCAAATGGCTCGATGCAATCAAAGACCATATCGCTACTAGTCTGGCGATTGAGCAAGACGATTTGGACGACGTGCCATTCAATCAAATTGGCGGTCTCGGTAAGGCGTATGAACTGTTTGGTGATCAGCTTGCGGCCATCCTCGAAGAGTTGAATGCGAGGTTGGCCGCATGAGTGAAAAATATAATCTTCCTGAATCTTGGGAGACAGTACTTCTGATCGATGTGCTGGAATTAAATCCTGCCAAGCTGGTAATTTCTACAGATGATGAATCCCATTTCGTTTTCGTACCTATGTCTGCCGTCTCCGCTGAATTTGGAGGTATTGATGTCTCAGGCAAGCGTCCATATCGAGAAGTGAAAAAAGGTTATACTCAGTTCCAAGCCGCCGACGTGCTCTTTGCGAAAATAACGCCTTGCATGGAGAACGGGAAGATTGCGGTAGTCCCTGAATTGGATTCCCAGGTTGGCTATGGATCTACTGAGTTTCACGTATTGCGATCGTTAATGCATGTCGATCCAAAGTGGATTGCATATTACCTTTCGCAATCTTCGGTGCGACGTGATGCAAAGCGAAATATGACGGGAAGTGCAGGCCAGCTTCGCGTACCCAAAAGGTGGCTTGAGAAGCTAAGAATTCCTATCGCACCATTGAAGGAACAGAAACGTATCGTCGAAAAGATCGAAGAACTCTTCTCAGAACTTGATGCCGGGGTGGCGGCACTTGAGCGGGCCAAGACCAAACTGAAGCGATACCGAGCCAGCGTTCTCAAGGCCGCTGTGCATGGCTCTCTCACCGCGGACTGGCGATCCAAGCATCCCGAAGTGGAACCCGCCTCCCAACTCCTCGAACGCATCCTCGCCGAGCGTCGCCGCAAGTGGGAAGAAGAGCAACTCGCCAAGTTTGAAACAGCGGGAAAGAAGCCGCCGAAGGATTGGCGGGAAAGGTACAAGGAACCATTCACGCCCGATCCTTCTGAATTACCAGAACTTCCCAAATCCTGGTGTTGGGCTTCCGTAGACCAGATGGGAGAGGTTCAACTTGGGCGGCAAAGGTCGCCTCAGAAGCGTTCGAAAGATTACCCAACGAAATACATTCGAGCAGCCAACATTACCGAAGAAGGAATTGATACTTCTAATATTCTGGAGATGGAATTTACGCCTTCTGAGGTAGATCGATTTCGGATGAAAAAAGGGGATCTCGTTGTATCCGAGGCGTCGGGAAGTTCAAATCAAGTTGGTAAGCCAGCTATCTGGAATAATGAACTGCCCGTTTGTTGTTTTCAAAATACGGTCATACGCCTTAGACCAGAGGGAGTGCGAAGCGACTACCTGCTAGTCATCTTAAAACACTGCTATTCCAACAAAGTATTCGCAAAGATCGCTGGCGGTGTTGGCATCAATCATCTCGGGGCAACCAAGTTCTCCAGAATCCCGATTCCGCTCGCCCCGGCATCAGAACAAGTCGAAATTGCAAACGAAGTAGAGCGGCAACTATCTATTCTTAAGAAGTCCGAGGAAATGATTGAGGCAAACCTCGTTCGTGCATCCCGAAACCGCCAGAGCATTCTTCAACGGGCATTTGAAGGAAAGCTCGCCCCACAAGATCCAAATGATGAACCTGCTAACATTCTGCTGGAGCGTATTCGTTCTGAGCAAGCAAGAACACACGCTACGATTTCAAAGCCAAGAAGAAAAGGAACTCGGAAGATGAAAGAGCGACTGCCCATTAGTGGGGTTATTGAGAAGCATCCCAAAGGAGCAACTCCAGAAGTGGTTTTCGCTGAGGCTGGCTTAAATGGTGAAGAACTAAATGACGTAGATCAGTTCTATTCAGAATTGGATCAACTCGTATCTAAGAGGAGTGTCGAGGTGATACGCCCAGATTCAAAGTCAGTCATCATCAAGCCGAGGACAAAATGAGAATTCGCTCGGTTTACATCGGAAAATTCAAGAACCTCTGTGACTTTCATATAAGATTCTCCGATGAGAAGAGATCTTGGGTTACGGTGATACTTGGTTGGAATGGCGCAGGTAAATCAAATCTGATCGAAGCGATTGTCATTATTTTTAGAGAGCTTGATCTTAATCAGGCCCCCTCCTTTGCATATCGCATCGAATACGAGTGCAGCGATAGTATCGTTGAGATCGATGCTGTGGACAAAGTCGATGCAACTATGCCCGCAGCGACGAAAGACATTCATCCAGTTATTAGCGGAAACAAAGTATCATTCAAGAGATTTTGCTCCGATGAATATGTGGCACAAAGGCCAGGCCATGTCTTCGGATATTATTCAGGGCCAAGCAATAGGCTAGAGGAGCACTTCGAGGAGCATCAAAAGCGTTTTTACCGATCTCTGCTTGATGGAGATGAAAAACCGCTGCGACGTCTGTTTTACGCACGTCCAGTTCATGCAAATTTCGTGCTACTCTCTTTCTTTAGCAAACCATCGGGAGAAAGTAGCAAGTTCCTTGAAGACCTTTTGGGAATCGAAGCATTCGAGTCCGCATTGTTTGTCATGCGCCAACCACCATGGTACAGCAAATCACCAAAGCGAGAGGCCAAAGCTAAGGGGGACAGCCGGTTCTGGTTTGCACGTGGAGTCGTAAAAAACTTCCTGGCTACACTTTTCGAGACAGCATTGGCACCGATGTATTTGCCACGAAAGGTTGATGTTGAGTTCCAAAATCAAAAGAAGAACGTGGATCATCTCTATCTATTCATCCGCAATAAGAGTGATCTTCGCAAGCTGAGGAAGGGGTACGGGACGCAGGCGGAGTTTTTCAAGGTTTTAGAAAGTACTTACCTGTCAAAGTTGCTCGTCGAAGTCCGGGTACGAGTGCGGATACGTGGGCTCGATGGCTCCCTAGTTTTTCGTGAATTGAGCGAAGGCGAGCAACAGTTGCTCACTGTTCTTGGCCTTTTGGAATTCACGAAAGAGCAGCAATCACTCTTTCTGCTCGATGAGCCTGACACACATCTCAACCCCGCATGGAGCATTCGATACCTGGGACTGCTTGAAGAAATACTAACGGAAAAGGATCGTAGCCACGTAATGGTTGCCACTCACGATCCTCTCTTTATTTCCGGCTTGGATAAAGAACAAGTTCGTGTCCTTCGCAGAGAGGAAAGCCAACGACGAATCACTTCGTTTGAGCCAGATGAGTCACCTCGTGGCATGGGAGTCGTTGGATTGCTAACCAGTGAGATGTTCGGACTAAGATCTGATCTCGACGCCGCTACACTTAAGATGATTGATGACAAGGTAAAGCTTACGACCAAGAGAGAAAACTTGACACCGAAACAACAAAGGGATTTGGAGAAGATTGATTCGGAGTTAGATCGCCTGGGTCTGCTTAATACATTTTCCGACCCTTACTATATGGCGTTTCTTAAAGGATTGTCTCGGCGACGTAGTGGGATGAAGCTTTTCAGGCAGTCAAAGTACTCCAAGGATGAGATCAAAGAGCAAGAGGAACTCGTTGATGAAATACTTGCCGAGGCCGAGGATAGTAGCGGCCAATGAGATACATCGATCCAACTCAAATTGAACTGAATTTGCCGAGCGATTGGTTCGATGTCGTTAGCAAAGCAGTTGAGTATGTTGACGAGAAGGTAAGCGAAGCCAAGCAAGATTGCCTCGCGAAAAAGCTAACGCCTGTGGAGTCTGAGAAAGTCATTAGGACTGCACGGTCGAAGGCAATCAATGCGAAGTCGCAAGTTTGGTCTGATGTCGGTAAGCATCTGCGGAAAATAAGCAATGACAAATGCTGGTATTGCGAGGCAGATCAGAGTCGGTCAGATATGCCAGTGGATCATTTTCGGCCAAAAAACTCTGTTGTCGAGTGCGGTGGCAAACATCCAGGGTATTGGTGGCTTGCATTCGAATGGTCCAATTACCGGCTCGCGTGCACGTTCTGCAATAGCCGTCGCGTGTTCTCGGACTCTGAGGGGGGGAAACATGATCATTTTCCGCTCTTGGATGAGGGCAAGAGGGCCTATAAGAAGGGTGGCGAAATTGACGAATCTCCGACACTTCTCGACCCGTGTGATGTAGACGATGTGGACTGTCTTACTTACATTGACACAGGGCAAGCTTGGGAGAAAGAACTTGACGAATCGACCGACGAGTTCAAACGAGCAAATACATCCATAAAACTGTATCACCTGAATCACCCCAAGACGATTCGAGAACGTAAGCTAATCGCGATAGAAACGAGGGACCGAGTGCAGCGGATTGCAGAGATCCTTGAGACGAAGAAGGGTGATAGAACTCAACAACAAACTAAGGATTTAAAACGACTGACGGCTGAACTGATTTCCTTCATTCGTCACACGCAGGCATTTTGCTCTGCCGCAAGAGTATACTTGTCGAATTATCGAAAATTGCCCTTCGTCGATAGCATTTTGCAGAAGGCATAGACTTGTCTCTCGCATCGCAAAATGTCGTCAACAAAGCTTGGAACTTCGCCCACGTCCTCCGCGATGATGGCCTATCCTACATGGCCTATACAGAGCAGATCACGTTTCTGCTCTTTCTGAAAATGGCTCACGAGCAGACGAAGCGTCCGTACAACCGGAAGCCGATGGTTCCCGCCAAGTACAACTGGGAGCAGTTGCTCAAGAAAGAGGGGGACGAGCTTGAGGAGCAGTATCGGCACACCTTGGAGCATTTGGGCTCCGAAAAGGGAATGCTGGGGGATATCTTCAAGAAGGCCAGGGCGGATATCCATAACCCTGCTACGCTGAAACGGCTGATAGTGGATCTCATTGAGCCTGTCGCGTGGTCCAGCATGGAAGCCGATGTGAAAGGGGATGTCTATGAAGGAATGCTTGCCAGGAGTGCTGAGGAGTCTCCCAAGGGGGCTGGGCAGTACTTTACCCCTCGGCAACTGATCAAAGCGATCGTCGATTGCATGGAGCTAGTTCCCGAGGATACCGTTTGCGACCCTGCATCCGGCACAGGCGGTTTTCTGCTGGCCGCCCATGATTATGTGGCGAAGAAGTACGGGAAAGACCTCGACAAGGATCAGAAGAAGCATCTCCGCAAGGCATTCGTGAGCGGTTGGGAATTGGTTCCCAACACAGCTCGGCTGTGCATCATGAATCTCTACCTGCACGGCGTGGATGCCGATCCGCCTCCGATCCGATCTGGCGTCGATGCCCTGGCAAGTGCTCCGAGCGATCGATACAGCGTCGTCATCACCAATCCGCCATTCGGCAAGAAGAGCAGTATCTCAATCGTCAATGAAGCGGGCGATTTGGAGAAAGAAGACAACGTTTACGAGCGTCAGGATTTCTGGACCGCAACGAAGAATAAGCAATTGAACTTCGTCCAGCATGTCAAATCATCGCTGAAGATCCATGGCCGTTGTGCGATCGTTGTACCGGATAACGTGCTATTCGAGGGTGGAGCCGGTGAAACGATTCGACGCAACCTTTTGCGTCAGTGTGATGTTCATACGCTCCTGAGGCTTCCAACCGGGATCTTCTACGCCCAAGGCGTGAAAGCGAACGTTCTCTTTTTCGACGCGAAACCGGCTCAGGAAAAAGCCTGGACCCGGAAACTCTGGGTCTACGATCTTCGCACGAACATGCACTTCACGCTCAAAACGAATCCGCTCAAGCGTTCGGATCTGGACGAGTTTGTGAAATGCTACCGACCAGGCAAACGTCATCTACGCAAGCCAACCTGGGACGCTGAAAAGAATCCAGAAGGACGCTGGAGATCTTACGACTACGACGAACTGATCAAACGCGATAAGGTCAACCTCGATATCTTCTGGCTTCGCGACAAAACAATCGAAGATTCGGACGACCTTCCTGAACCGGATATCCTGGCTCAGGAAATCGCCGATGACCTCCAGATGGCTTTGGAGCAGTTTCAGGCGATAGCGGATCGAGTTCGGGAGTAGGTGTTTTGTCTGCTCGCGTCGGAATTAGAGTAGCTGAAAAAGGGGAATCGCGTGGCTGGAGCATCTGAGGACGCCATTCGCATTATCTACTTCGTCAATACAGACGGACGGCCTCATCAAGAGATCTACGGCAATAAGGCATTCTTCGATCTCAAAACAGAAGGCCCGTATGCGTCGAAGGCAGTCGGATTGCCAGTAGGGCAGGAATGCGTTGTCGCTAGTTATGCGAACAAAGCAAGAACATTGGTCAACCTCGACTGGTATTCGTTCAGCGTTGAGCGAATACGCGACGACGATCAAGGTCGTCCGCACCGAGTATTCTTTGGGAATTTGATTTTCACTGAGACCCTAGACAAGGCGGATGCGGCGAAATCGAATGCCTATGACCAGATGTTCAACGTAAATGGCGATTTTAAGCGACCCTCAGCTTTGGAAAACAAAGTCGCGATTTCGCAACTTCCAACAGAAATTGGAGGCCGCATCGATTTGTTTCCCGACGAAGTAGTGGCCGGGGATGGAAGCTATATCGAAGGAGCCCTTCGGCGTGTAGAAGTAAACGCATACGAGCGAAATCCGCAAGCGAGACGCGATTGCATCGCCCACTACAAACCAAAATGCGTCATCTGCAAGTTTGATTTTGGAAAAACATACGGTCCCGTGGCAGAAGGGTTTATGCACGTACACCACTTGAAGCCGCTTCATGAGCTGAAAGAGTCGTACAGGGTCGATCCAGTGAAAGACCTGCGTCCGGTGTGCCCAAATTGTCATGCCGTGATTCATCTGGGCGGATCTAATCGCTCAATCAGCGAGGTCAAAAAGATGCTTCAGAAAGCATAGGAACGGGCATCATGTGGAATGAATCAGCGAATCTGAGGCCGAAAAAGTGGACGCGATTAGAGAATCGTATGCCTACAGCTAACGCCAACGAGGCGGCGACCCGCGGATCCTTATATTCAAGTCCGATCAGAATTTGATCGCTTGCGACTCCAAGAAAAATAGGCAAAATTTTCGCGAACCATTGCAAGATGCCACACAAGGACTGTGGCCTAAATCGCCTGCCACTGCTTTATGCATACACTTTTATGCAGCTGGCTGAAGCGACCAAAGAGAAGTATTTCGCATTTCAAGCGTTTCGTGGGAGCGTTCCAAAATGGACACAGCGACTTGATGCTGGCCGCGACCCGGTCCCGACATATCGCATGATTAACGGGAGCAGGTAGCGTCACCTGATGATAGGCCGATTCGATGAACCAGCAAGCAGGGAGAGCGCTACCGCAAAATGCAAGATATCATGATTCATCGGATAGTACCAAGCCAAGTCGAAAATATTGTTACAATGAGATTATGGTCCCCTAAGCGAGAACTTCCCTAACAGCGACAATCCCAATCCTGAGAGAAACTTAACTATGAAAGAAAAGCCTGAAGATCAAGATCTACGATTTCTCAAAACGTTCCTAGCATCGCAGCAAGAAGCGTATGACATAGTGCCGGAACTTTGTGACCCTGATTTTTTTAACGAAGATACACGTCCGCAGACATCCGATGACGAGGAACGGTGCGCAAGAATCGCTGAATCTCTAGGCTTCGACGGAAGCTTATTCCGTAACCTATTCAAGTTAGATGAACTCTCATGGTTACGACAGACCAGCAAAAGGATAAAAACTATCCCTCAATTGATTTCTAAGATCGAAAGTCGGCGAATGCAACGGATGGCCCAGGATGAACAGTCACCGGCCCTGCCAAAGCCTTCCGCACTAGAAACTCCACCCAATGCTCTCGAAAACAAAGAACCTGCAAGACATGACAGTAAGCCTGTAGACGCAGATCACCTTGCTATCCTTCGCTTCCTTTCTAAAAGCAAAGACCCAATGTTGCAAAAGGAAATCCGCAGAGCGATTTGGAGAGGCGAACGAACAGCAAGAAGTAAAATCCAAGACTTGGTTAGGTACGAATTCGTCAAACTTCCGTTCGGCAAGAATTCTCGACGCGGCTATATCATTACTCCGGATGGCCGCCAACTTCTTGATCTACCAGCAAGCGCCGCCTAGCGCCTAAGCGTTGCCGGTTAGCGCCGGCTACTTGCCGCCAATCATCGATCTGCATCGCTTAAATTCGAGACAGAGTTGGATTTTCAGTCACCTGTCTGTTGAAGAAAAAGCGATGTCACATAAATATTGGGAACGTAACGTTCCTGGCCAACAGCATTCAAAATCAAAGAACGATGCCGCTACCATCTCGTTGGCCTTGCGACCTATCGAAGCGGCTAGATCTCTCGGGATTTCGCCCCGATATCTTTCTCAATTGAAGCAAGAGGGCAAAATCCCATTCGCGGTAATCGGAGATGGGAAACGGCCAATTATCGTCTATCCCGTTGAGGCACTACGGGAATGGTTATCGCAGCAGACCAAATCGGTACATAGCGATCCACAATAACTACCGCAATTTCATTCTTGCCGCAAAGCCAGATCCTACGCTTGAGATGATTCACCTAGGTGTGATTGCGGATTGTCCGATTTAGACAAATCTCAGTTCGTGCCAAATCAAGTGGGCATGGTTCTTCGACGCAAGAATCCCTCTTTCGAATCGAGCGATCCCAGTACGGTTGCGACCAAATCAGGGAGAGCCAGACGCAAGTCAATCATCGATAATAAGGTCTACCCAAACCATGCAGAACTTCGACAGTGTGGAACACCGACGCTTCCGCACATCCGTAGCCCGAAAGTCTTAATAGTCATTGCCAAACAAAAAACAAGAGTGCTTACCAATCCACGCAAAAGAGGAGAAAAAGGGAAACATGGCCTCGCTACAAAAGAGAAAGAGCTCGAACGGAAAATGGTTGTATCGAATTCAAATTAACTACCAAGACGACATTAGACCAACCAAGTCGCTTGGAAGAATTAGTGAACGAGACGCCAATGAAATTAAGGGGCACGTTGACCATTTGACGGATGCTGCGAAGTACAATACGACTCCGCCGGCCAAAACACTTGACTGGCTAGAGACCGAGGCCACGAACGACCTCGTAAATTTTCTCGCAAGATGGGGATTCTGTAGTCCTCGTGAGCGATCCACACTTGATGAGTTCATTAGCAACTACATCAAAAGCCGACAGGATGCGAGTGCAAACACAATCCGCAACTTCGAGAATAGCCGAAAGAAACTTGTCGACTACTTTCAAGCCGACCGTCAACTAGATCAGATCAATAACGGAGATGCTAATGAATGGAGACAGTCGCTAGTAAACCAAGGCCTCAGCGATGCGACGATCAGCAAAGCTGTCAAGCATGCCAAACAGTTCTTCCGCTTGGCCAAAGACAAGGGGCTCGTGCGTTGTAATCCGTTTCATCACTTGCGTGCTGGCGGGGAAGAAAACGCCTCGCGAAAGCGATTCGTAAAGCGAACTACTGTCGACTTGGCAATCGAGAACGCCCCTGACATCCAATGGAAATTGATTATTGCCCTGGCCCGATACGGTGGGCTGCGGTGCCCCAGCGAGATCCTGGAACTCAAATGGTCGGACATCGACTGGGAAAATCGCCGCATCATGGTCTCATCACCCAAAACCAAACGTCAGGGTAAGCCGTTCCGAGAAATACCACTATTTCCCGAACTACGTCCGCTGCTCGAGCATGCTACTCACCTCGCCCCTGAAAGCGCCACATTCGTAATTACCAAGTATCGTCAACGGAATTCAAATTTGCGAAGCCAGTTCAAGCGAATACTCAAACGAGCTGGAATCGGCCCTTGGGAACGACTCTTCCAAAACCTGCGAGCGTCACGTCAGACGGAATTGGCAAAATACCTGCCATCACATGTCGTGTGCGCCTGGATGGGCAACTCAGAAACAGTGGGTAGCAAGCACTATCTACAAGTAACCGACGATGACTACGAGCGTGCGTTAGGTGCTATTTCAGGTGCACATGTCAAAGAATCGGTGCAAAAAGCTACGTTGCAGCGTACTGCAGGAAAGTGCGACGAATCGCTTGAAAGCCAAACACCGGAAAGAGATACGACCGAAGTCGCTGGCCCGCTTGGGTTTAGCAAGACGGGCCTAGTACCCCCTAGGGGAGTCGAACCCCTGTTTTCGGGCTGAGAACCCGACGTCCTGGGCCACTAGACGAAGGGGGCATGGTGGGTGCTGTCTTGGGGAAGTATCGGTTTGGGATGATCGTATTCATCAGCCAAGGGTGATCTTCAAAGACTTAATCAAGTTATAACGGTTTTTCCTTCGTGTCTAGGCCCCGCCGCTCGGCAAAAATCGCGTGTCCGGAAAAGCCGGTTGAGAGTGGGACACGGCAACGCAGGCGAGGTTCAACGAGTGGATTAATCTCCTTCGATCAGCGGCTCTTCAGGATGGGCTTTCTCAAATGCGGCCGCCATGTAGCGGTCGGCGACTGCGGTGTCTAAGAAAAGCTGCCCGACGTGGAAGGCCACCATTGGCAGGATCGCCAGTGGGTTCGCCGTGTAGAACTCGGAGGCAATCGCCAGGCCGATCATGAGGGTCTTCTGGCTGCCGGCAAACGCGATGGCAATTTCTTCGCTGCGTGGAAAATGAAGCTGCTTCGCAGCGCCAATACCCAGTAGTAAGGCCGACAGATGGATCCCCAGCACCAGCACGATCATCACGGCAAACGAGATTAACGTCGGCATCTGGTCGGTCGGCAGGCTACGTAGTTTGAGGCCGCAACTGATGCAGCCCAGCAAAACCATGCAAAGCACGCCCATTTGGGCCACGATTCCTAGTTGAAACTTGTTGCGTGTCGCCCAGTTGCCGGCCTTCGGAATCAGACGAGCCAGTTGGCCGAAAGCCATGGGTAGCACGACCAAAAGAAAAAGCTTCGTCATCATCTCGGCCAGGGATAGCCCTTTGCCGTCAGGACTCGCCCAAATGGTGATGGTGATGTGACTTCCGGTCGTCCACAGCAGCCAGAACGGCGTAATCAGGAAGCACAGCGAGTTGGTCACGATCGTGACGATCAAGGCAATCGAGTCGTTCCCCCCTGCCCTGCGGGTCCATACGGCAGCCGAAGCCAACGTACAAGGAATGGCCGCCATCAGGTTGATTCCAATGGCGAAGTCCCCTGAAGAGAGCAACGATGCCGCCCAGGCAAACAGAGGCAAGATGCCAGCGTTGATCAGCGTCGCCAAGATCGCGGCGGCTGGACGCCGAATCGCGCCGTGCAGATCACCAAATGCCAGCGGAAAGGCCATCAGGAACAGAACGGTCACCACGATCCCATTTCGCAGCACTTGCATGTCGGGAAGCTGCCGCAGCGGCTCGGAGAAGGCAAACCCTACGATCACCACTGCTAGCAGGCCGGCGAGGAACCAATGTCGTCTCAAAAGTGATCGCACGAAAGCCTCGCTTTCCGGTTCCAAAGAGGGGGGGGTTAGCGGCCAGACTCTTTTACCTAACCGATCTATCTGCCGATCGGGGTTGCGGTTAGAATCGAAGATCGGTTTGCACTTAACCTCGGTACCTGGGGAAGTGAACCCGAACTGCGGCGCTGGAATCGAAGCGACCGCCGGGCACTGGCTCAGGACCAAAGTCTTTATTTTGCATAATGTTGCGTTATTGGACAGCGGGCGAATCCCACGGAAAAACCCTTCTTGCCATGATCGACGGCTTTCCGGCCGGGCTGGCAATTGACGAGGAACCCATCAACCGCGAGCTTGCTCGGCGTCAGGGAGGATATGGCCGTGGCGGACGACAGCGGATCGAGACCGATAAGGTCGAAGTGATGACCGGCATCTGGAAAGGTCTGACGTTGGGTAGTCCCATCGCCCTGCAAGTGATCAATCGCGACTACAAGCTGGAACGCCTGGAAGACCTGCCGCGTCCCCGACCTGGTCACGGCGACCTTACCGGCGCGATCAAGTTCCTCGGTCCGATCCGGGCCATCCTCGAGCGTGCCAGTGCTCGCGAGACCGCCGTTCGCGTTGCCGCAGGTGCGTTGGCGAAACAACTTCTGGCCGAATTCAGCATTCAGGTTTACGGTTTCGTCGACGAACTTGGTGGCGTTGCCATCGATCGCCCTGAAAACGTAGACGACGTCGATGCGATGATCGCCAAACGGGACGAGAGCATCATCTACTCGCTAAATCCAGAACAAGATCCTCAGTTCAAAGAACTGATCGACAAGACCGGCAAAGCAGGCGACACGTTGGGGGGGATTGTCGAAGTTCGCGTCGTTGGGGCTCCGTTTGGGCTAGGCACTCACGCACAGTGGGAACGCAAGCTCGACGGCAAGTTGGCCCAAGCGGTCATGGCCGTGCAAGCGATCAAAGGGGTTGAGATCGGCATGGGATTCGAGGCCGCACGTTTGCCGGGGTCTCAGGTTCACGATCCGATTCATTACGACCCGATGGAGCAGGAATCGACCAACCTCGGCTATACCCGGCCAACCAACAACGCCGGCGGGCTGGAAGCAGGCATGACCAACGGTCAGACGATCGTCGTACGAGCCGCGAAGAAGCCGATCAGCACGCTTCGCAAACCGCTGGAATCGGTCAACCTGGAAACCAAAGAAGCGGATGCGGCTTCCTACGAACGAAGCGACGTATGTGCCGTCTCGGCGGCAAGTGTGATCGTTGAAAGTGTCGTGGCGTTTGAGATCGCCACGGCCCTGGTCGACAAATTCGGTGGCGACAGCCTCGAAGAAATGAAGGCCCGTTACCAACTGTTCATGGACATGGCTCGGAAGCGTTAATCCGCGGCCATCACTTACCAGGCACGCCAAGCAAGGATGTTCGGCATGCATGAATCTACGAGACGCCTGCTCTGTCGGGTCGCGTTCCTGTTGGGATGCGTCGTACCGACGATCTGCACCCTCTCGTGGATTACGTACCGGCAGTCTTCCTGGTCAATCGCGGCGGTTGAAGACCAACTCTCGGAAACGATCGGCCTGAAGTGTCGCATCTCGAAGTACTACAACCCGAAGCCGACCAAGTGGGTCTTCGAGGACGTTCGTCTCGAACGGGCCGGCAGCGACGCGGTCGTCTTCCCGGCCCTCAAAGCGGAACTGGTCGATAGCACCTGGCAGCTCTCGGCCGATGAAGTGGAAGTCGACTGGGCCTCGCGACATCGCCTGTGGGAAACGCTGCAGGAAGGCGTGCTTTTGCAGCGTACTGACGGCAAGCGTCTGCAACTGAACGTGGCGCAGGTGCGTTTTCGCGACGGGGTGCTTCCATCACTGCAGAAGTTGGAAGTGAAACACGATCCCCAGCAGCAGCCCGCTCTTACCAGTTCCGTATTGGTCGGCGACTCACTGAGCCCACCTCCGTTGATGGCCAGCGTCGACACTTCCGATCCGGAGCATTGGCAGGTTCAACTGGCGACCACCGAGCAGCCGATCCCCACGCACCCCTTGCGTGCCGCGCTGCCTCGACTGGCAGGGCTGGGTGTCGATGCCACCTTCATGGGGCAGATTACGTTCGACCTGAATTACGCTTCATCCAACGTGGAAATGGCAGGCGTATTTCGGCAGATCGATTTGCAGTCTGCCTTGGCGACCAATTACCAGCATGGGGCCGGCGGAGCGGAACTGCACGTCAAACGGCTGGTCGTTCGCGACGATACCTTGCAGGAAGCATTCGGCGGAATCTTCTCTCGCAACGGGCAGCTATCGCGACGCCTTCTCGATCGGGCAGCCCAGCATTTGAACGTTCAAGTAATTCCGCCTAGCCGCAATCAAGACCTGATTGCCTATCACGAGATGGCCATCGGTTTTCGCCTGGATCATGGACGGATGACCCTGACCGGCTTGTGCGATAACATGCCGGCCGGAACGATGCTGGCCGGCCTGGAACACCCGCTAGTTTACGAGAGCCCGGTGAGCATTCTACCGGCCACCAATCTGGCCAGCGTCTTTTACGACAACTACTCGCCAACGGTGCCGGCCTCGCAGCCTTCGGTGGACCTGGCACGGTGGCTTACGGCCCCGATGATTGCGGAGCGGCCGAATGGTTCGATGCGGTAACCATGGCAAATATTGACACTATTTGCCATCACCCTATAGTGTAGGTATAGGAGAATTGAACCATGGCTAGTTCACTAAATCTTTCTTTGACCGATGAATTGCGCGCGTTCATCGATGAAAACTCGGGAGATGGAACTTTGTATTCCACTCCCAGCGAGTTCGTTCGCGACGTCCTCAGGCAGCGAAAACTGGAGATGGAAGCAGAGAGAATTCGCGGAGCCATCATCTCCGGCTACGAAGATGCCATTGCCGGTCGGACCTACGAGTACGAAGGGAACCTGAAGGCTCTTCTGAAGAAAGCCAAGAAGTGAGCCGACGGGCAAAAGCAAAGATCACTTTTACGCAGCAGGCGGCAGACGACCTGAACGAAATTTACGAATACTCCATTGAGAGATGGAGCAAACGAACGGCCGACAAATACATCTCCGATATTGACGCGGCCGTTCAACGCATCCAAGACAACCCGGACCTGCTTGTCGAACTACCTGATCTTCACGTAGCACTACGGTTCTACCACCTCAACAAGCACATCTTAATCTGTGACGTGGACGGTACATCAATCGTTGTGCTAACGGTCGCTTCGACTTATCGTGACATCCCTAGATTGTTGGCATATCTACAGCCGAGACTTGGTCAGGAAGTAGACATCTTGCATAAGCGTGCTCGGCATCCGAAACGTACGAAGTAAAGGGCCGTTGCTCCCCTACTTCGTATCGACCAAATCCTCTTCTTCCGAGGCTTCACTCTCGTTGGTCAGGTCATCCTTGATGACCACTTCCTCGACCTCGTTTTCATCGACGACGGAAAGCTTCGAGAGTTGGAACCTGAGGGCGACGAATCCCAGGGCGACCCAGTTGGCGGCGACGAAGCCCATCACCATGATTTCGCTTCCCTTGCCACCGCTGCCGTACGAGTGCAGACCAACAGCATCGCCCCCTTTGAACAGCGGCAACAGGAAGTTCACCCCGTACCAGCTGCCGACAATCGCCGAGAAGCCGATGATCGTTCCCACGACCAGGCCGAAATTGTTGAACCAACCGGCGAAGCGAGCGTGCAGGATGGCCACGTAAATCAGCAGCGTCACCAAGGCCCAGACTTCTTTCGGATCCCAGCCCCAGAACCGGCCCCAGGAAACGTCCGCCCAGATACCACCCAGGATCGTCCCGGTGGCCAGCAGCAGCACGGCGACTTGGATGGCACGATAACAATGCTGACCAAGCGTGAAGCACTCTTCCGGCGGACGGTAGCTCATCTGAGGGCTATGCGAATGAGCCGGGGCGAGTCCTGCGTTGAGCGGACTGGCGACCACCGGAGCACGATACCGTCCGAACATGTAATACCCCAGCGCCAGCCAACCCAGTCCCCATGCCAAGATGCCAGCCCCGTAGCTGGCCACGATCGTGAGCACGTGGATCGTCAGCCAAACGTTCGACCGCAGCACCGGCTGCAGCGGCGAAAACTCGGTATTCAGCACGCGGGATGACCCAGTGTCCACGATCGGAGCGATCGAAGCCACACAAAGCAAAAACGTTCCACAGGCCGATGCCGCCAGGCCGTAGTAATTACGGTGGTAGGTCTTCTCGAACTTATCATTCAGCTGCGTATCGATCGACCAATCGTATCCACAGAAGAATGGCAGTGCGACGGTGGCAATCAATAGCCGCGGGATATACCAGACGCTCAACCCAAGCACCAGCAATTTGACGAACAAAAAGATCGATGCGTAGATAACGCCGTGCGCTGCCATCTGCTCGCCGAAGTCGGTCAGATTGATGATCGGACGGTTCCCATCGTAAACCGGACGCATCGTCATGAACTGAATCATGGCGAGCATCAGCGGAACACGAATCAAGAGTGAAACCCAGTTCATCACGCTCCACACGCCGGTCGAGAACATTTGTTTCTGGCCTGGTTCCAGTTGCGACTGTTCCCAAGTAAATGGGGCGGCTGTCGCACGCCAGGCCGCTAAGCGACCGCGATCGATCAGGGGCAGCACCAGGAACATCAGTCCCAGGCTACACACAACCCACGGCACGAAAATCACCGTTTCGTACATGTTGGTCACGGGAGCCCAGCCGGTCACGACCACTCGCATATAGAAGCCGTAGGTCGACCAGATCAAACCAAAGATCAGGAACACCATTCCCATCCAGAACATCGGTTTCCGCATGACGGCAAAGGCCAATGCGAAGCCGATCGTCGCAATGAACGTGAAAACCCAGGCATACATGAACGGGTCCATCGTGTTGTAACGGACCTCGGTAGCAATCCGGTAACTATTGGCCGCCGGGTAAGCGGTGTAGGCCAGAATGCCGGAATCTTTCTCGTTGCTACCGATCGTCTCTTCGATCACGGCCACGCGCTGCTGCGTATCCTGATCCCCCAGACGCTGCAGGCTCTCGGCCAGCTTTTGCATCGCTGGGCGAACGTCCCCGCCACTCAGGTAGGCATCTTTGGCGGCATTCCAGTTGGAACGCACGGCATTGATCAACCCCATGTCGTAACCGGCCAGCACGGCGTCCGAACCGTAGAGAACGGTCGTCAAACCAAGCCACGGCTGCGAGAGATCGCTCGGATCACGCGACTTGCTGAGGGCGTACGGATTGAGCGAAGGAACGATCTGCAAGTGATTGCCGCCGCGATCCATCGACGTCGATGCCGTCAAAGCAGCCGCGTTGGCATTCTCGTACAGTGCCAGATGGATCTCGAGCGCGTTGTGCTCTAACTGACGAACGCGAACCAGCATCGACTGAAACATCGGCTTGATGTTGTTGTACTCTTCGTCGGTGAGCGTGATGCTGTCGTTGACGTTGTCCCGCTGTTCTTCCAGGATGTCCCCCAAGGACTTGGCCGCGGCCTGGAACTCTTGCACGACAGGTTCAGTCTCTTCCGGGGTCGGAGCGAATTCTGGTTTGAGTGGTTCATCAGCCGGCGAGTTCAGGACCGACATCGGTTCCATGTAGGCAGCCGACGACAACTCGTGCAGGTCGCGATACGAATCGATCAATCGCTTCGAGGCGACGCTTAGAGGATGCTCACCGCCAAACTGCTGCAGGGTTTGCAATTGGCTGTTGAGCGTGCGTTCCTCGCCTGAGTTCGGATCGCCAAACAGGATTTTACCAGCGGCATAGACCTGCCCGATGAAACGATCTCGCTCGCCTGGTGAGGGTAGTGGATTGGTCGAAACGACGTCCTGGCGTGGGTCGAGCGACACCTCGCGGAAGACGGCATACCGGAACAGCAGCTCGCGCCAGATATGGGCATCCATGGCGGTCTCTTCCAAGTCCCCCTTGGCGGCCTGTTCCTGACGGCGTTTTTCCATATCCTTCAGGTACTCGCGCAACTTTTGGGACGTCGCGATGTCATGCGGCGAGACGAAGTTCAGCTTCATGCTGTTGTGGCCGTTGATCGGAAAACCGAGTTCTTCCCGCACGTCTTCACGACCAAGATAGATAAAGGGAACGCGTTCCCACTTTTCAGGACGCACGGTCCACTCGTACACCAGTTCGCTTGGCGTGAACTTACGCAACTCGCCATCGGGGAAGATCTCGAGCGCGTCCTTGAACTCGGGCTTCTGAAGTTCTTCGGCGGTGTAATAGTCGGTCAGGTTGAACTTGGGCTTCGACTTGTTGTACTCGGTGATCTTTTGCACCACCTGCCGCGCGTAGCCATCCATCGGCTTGACGCGTCCGTGGTGATAAACGGGGATCTCGCGCCAGATATCGTCGGGGAAGGCCTCGTCCGCACGGCCGCTGCCTGCAGCGATGTGCATGCCACACAGTACCAGTGCGAAGGTCCAAGTCGTGCGAAAAATTCCGCTGTTCATGTTGTACCTAGTCATTATCACGAAACCACTTCTGTCTGAATCTTCGCCGGATGAGCCTTGGCTCGGGCCTGCGGGTCAGACGATCGTTTAGTTTTGAAGAAATAGGCCCGCATGTAGAACATGCAAGCGATGCCCCCGATTACGAACAAACAGCCCCAATAACGCAGTGCCGTTCCAGGATCGTAGTTCACGGAGAAGACCGATTTATAGACTTCCGAATCGTTGCTGCGCTGCGGGACGAACTCGCGATACTGGGGCGTTCCGGCCAGGTAAGGGCCTTCGAACGATTCCTGGAAAATACGCAGGTCGCGGCCACCAGCCGGTTCGGTGAAGTCGTCCGGCGCGTTCATCGTAATCCAAACGTCCCGCTTCAAGAGAGCCGTCTGCGTAAAGAGCAAGTCGCCGGAAGCGGGATCGATCGCCAGCCCGTCCGGCTTGGCCATCAGTTCATCGTGCAGCGTCTGGGGTTCTTTGCTCTTGCCTTCGAGATCGATCACACGGATGACCGTGTTGATCTCCTGCGGTTTGCTACGGTCGAGCGAAGGATCGCCCAGGTGCTTGCGAGCATTGGGATCGATACCATTGGGCGTATCGTCACTCCAATACAAAAGCCCCTTGTCGCTCACCACCAGGCTATTGGGGTGACCATCCTTCGAGTAGGTGTAAACATACGCCACACGCGGCTCTTCCAGTGACGACTGACCGATCGCATCGTTCAGTGCGTCGGTAAAGTACAGCTTCTTCTTCGCCGGATAGAGAGCCACGTCGGTAACCAGCCCTGCACCGGTGAGCCAGTTGGCTTCCATTTCGCTTCCATCGGTCTTCACGCGACCGACCGACTTGCCGGCCGGGTTGCCGAAATAGGCCCAGCCGCCCGCCGAATCGACCGCCAGACCGCGTGGTGCCCGGTCGAACATGGCAATCGGCTTGGGGCTTCCGCCGACCAAATCGGCCTGCATCAGAACATCAACGTCCGAACGCGCCAAACGACTCGACTGCTTGGCCAGCCACCAAAGCTTGTTGCCGGTGGTATCGACCACCAGGTTTCGCGGACTCTTACCGGCCCGGGTCACGATCTCCGAAGCTGGCTCTTCCGGCTTGCTCAGATCCTTAACCAGGATCTTCTGACCACTGTCGGTATCATCGATCCAATAGAGCATCGTGCCGCCCATCCCGAGTGAAGTCGGATTACGGGCCTCGGCGATTTCCAGATGCTCGACCTCGTCGCTGCCAACCAACGAGGCCATGATGTACCGGTCGTGCTGCCGATCGATGTATTGCACGTCGCTCGAGTAGTGCGACGGTTGCGAGGTGCCAGGGTCGAGACGACGCTCGAATTGATCGAGATGAATGCGGAAACCAATGGGATACGACTTGATCGGCATCGAAAGCTTCACTTCGCGATCGCCTACCTTCAGCGTATGCAGCGTTGAACCGTCGTCGAGCCCGACGTCGGGTTCGTTCATGTGGGCTCGCAGCCAGAAGACTTCCGATTTGTCGTCGAGCGTCAGACGCACTTTCACCGCGGGCGTATTGCCCATCGGCCCGGAAACACCAAACGCAACTGGAATGGGCTGAGCCTTGGGCTCGTTGGCCGCGACCAGGCTCTTCACATACATGCGAAGCGTGGCAAACGGCATCTTGAACGCATCGACCGCGTCGACTTCCGTCGCGTTGTCCTTCAGTTCTCCCGAAGCCACAACCGTCTTACGATTCCAATAGCGATAGAAGACGCGTTTCGATTCTGGTGCAGCCTCATCTTTGGCTCCTTCGGCCACCCCTTGAATGAGATCGATCCGCGAGCCCCCTTCGCCGCCGCGCATCAGTTCGGCCGTCGATTTCTCGCCGAAGTCATACCAGAAGTGACCATAAACATCGGACGCAAAGCCCTGCATGTTCATCTGCGGCATGTTGGCCAGCAGCGTGAGTTGGTCGACCTTCTGGTCGCCGTCCAGAATATCGATCACCACGGTTGGGTTGCGCGGTTCGGCTCCTTCTGCTTCGGGCACTTCCACCCAGGAGAACTCTTGACCGTTCGCCTGGTCGAGCTGAGCGGTTGGGTAGTAGGCTTTGACTTGATACTTCAGCTTCGATTCTTCGATGGGCTGCGGATCTTTCTCCAACTGCTCCTTCACGTCGATCACGGTCGTCTTGCCGTCGAGGTACAAAATGGCCTGGCCGTTCTCGCCGATTGTACCCTCTTCCGGCACGCACTTGAGGAACGCCTCGGTGGCGGCGCGACTGCCGGCCATATGAAACGTCATGTTGCCACCGCCGCTGCGCTGGCTATCACCGATGCCGAACTTATATTTCGGCTGCTGTGTGGCTTTAAAGACCGACAACCGAATGGGCACCCACTGCTCGCCGACGGCCTTCATCGTCCCGTCTTCGGCGCGCTCGGTCGTCTTGGGCATGCTCATCATTAACTGCACGGTGGGCGTATTGTCCCACCAATTGCAGTCGGCATAGTAATCGAGGACTTCCAGCTTCACGCCATTGTGGTTGTACATCACGTTGCCGGCGCGATTCCGCATCGTGATGTAGAACACCGGCTTGAACCACTTGGCCAGGTCAGGCTCGGCGACCTTCCACTTCGAGAAGCCGTCTTCATAGGCCGACCAATTGAACATGCCAGGCTGAAAGTCGATCATATGCCGTTGAACTTCGCCAGGTTCGGCAAGTGCCATGGGGACCACCTTGGCATCGTTGTCGACTCGCAGATCGAAGTAGTACGAGTTATCGAACGCAAGCTCGGATGAGTCGTGTTCCCAGACATGAACCTGGGCATCGATCCCCTTCGAACGGCTGATCGCTCCGCTCAAGAGCAACATCAACAAGCCGATGTGGGTGATGACGAAGCCGGTTTGGTAACGTTTCCAGGGGTAGCGAATCGCGGCGGCGCAGAAAATGTTGACCGCCAGCAGGGCATAGATCAACCCAAACCACCACGAGCGATACACGTAGAACTGAACCACATCTGTATTGAAGGTGGCTTCCACGAACGTCGCGAAAATCAGCGAAATCGCCATCAGGCTGATCAACACGACGGCCAGGCTCAGCGATGCGGCGAATTCGTAGATATGCAGCAGTAGCCGAACCGGTAGAGGCTGGTCAGGGGAGACAAGTTTCGGTCTTGCCACGAGTTATTCCATGAAGTCGGGAAGCCTAAATCGCCGGGCGGGTAAGGCGGGGTACAGTGGTAACCGAATAGGAAGGAGTTCGGTCCTGAGCCACGCCTTCGACACCACGATCGCGGCTTCGTAGTTCTTGCGGATTTAGGCAGTCGGGAAGCGGGGCCCAACTCCTGTCGCCAATTGGCCTAATTGTCCAACACAGCAACGACTTACGCTTACGCGGTCGCCCACTGTCATAACACTATCCCTATTATAGCGCCCAAGCCCCGATCGGATACATGGTCTTTGGGAACCCGCAACCAGAAGTCGCGATAATTGGTACCGATTTTAGGGCGTGTAATTTGACAGACCGTTAAAGGCAGACGACCAACAACAAAACAGCCGCGTCTCTTTAAGGGAGAAAACGCGGCTGTCGAATGATCGAGTTCGATAATGAATCACTACGAAGGTAGCAGATTCAAAATGCCGTCCATCAGCGTACTTGTGAGGGAATAGGGTTCACTGAAGCTCCACATGTTCCACATCAGGTCGGTCACCATCAGCCCGCATACCAACAGCAGTAGTGCGGTAAATCCGAGACTGAGGACATTCATGAACGAGTAGGGCACCTCGGAAGGTGCTGCTGCCACAGGAGCGGCCGTGGCCATTGTCCCTGTACCGGCCATTACCGAATCGTCGGCTTCCAGACCATCGCTCTCACCCAAGCCGCCGAAGTCGCCCCCTTCCAGGGTCGCGCTTCCGAACAGGCCTGATTCCGAAGACATCGAATCCGAGTCCAACGCAATCACCTGCGACCCGCTATCGTCGTCTTCCAAATCCCCCTCGACAGGCGTCAGCAGGAAGTCGTCTTCCGCGGCACCGCCGGCGACTGCTTCGCTGATCTCGTCATCGTCCGTGCTGTCGGCAACCACTTCCGCTTCGTCGGCGCTGATCAGTTCCAGACCGCTATCGCCCGTCGAAAGCGAGAAGTCGTCGTCATCGGCTTCGGCGGCCAGGCCAACACCGCTGTCGTCATCGACCAGGCTGATTTCGCTCCCGCCGCTTTCACCCTTTGCGGCTGGTTCGTCGGCCAGGCCAAGTTCGCTATCCGAGCCCAGCAGATCCATGCTGCTGTCCTCGTCATCTTCGATATCGAGCGTCAGTTCACCGCTACTGTCGTTATCTTCCAAGCCGATACCGCTGGTACCAAGATCCAGCGATTCGTCTTCCAGCCCCAGGCTCAAGCCGCTGCCTGTCCCTTCGGGATCGGCCGGTTCACCGCCCAGGTCGATGTTCACGTCGCTCCCCTCGTCGTTGAGCGTCAATTCTTCGTCATCATCTTGCAGGCTGAAGTTGTCTTCGTCGCGTGGCTTGTTAATCGACGACCCTTCGAGGATGTCGGAACCTTCGCCGAGGCTCAAACTGCTCAGATTCGATTCGCCGGCAGGGTCAACGCTGCTGCTCGATGCCTCGTCAAAGCCGATATCGCTATCCAGGCTCAACGAACTGTCCGAGTCTTGGCCGATGATGTGGGACGAACCGCTGTCGCCACCTTCGCCGGTATCGGAAATCAGAATGCTGTCCATCGAGCCGGACGAACCTTCGTCCGAATCAGTGACGCCGCTAAGCTCGAATTCCTGACTCTCGCTGTCTCCTCCGCCGAGATCTTCCTCGGCCAGGATGCCACGGGCTTTTTCGAGTTCGTCTTCCTTGAACTTCCAGCTCGATCCATCGCGGAAGGCACGCACCTTGCCGCGCTCGCGCAGATCTTGAATCGTGTCTTCAGATACGCCTAGCTTGGCGGCGAATTCAGAAAGCGGAAGATAGTCGGCCATGATGGCTCCCAAAAGGTCCAACCTAGCGGGAAGCCTTTGACCTTGGACTTCGTCGCTACGATTGGTTGATCAGTGTACGAATCTCACGCGGGCTTGGCGTGCCCCCGTTGAATTCCTCGATGAGTAAATCCCATTGTAAGTTGCGAACGCTTTTCAGGGAAACTTTCCCCGTGTTTCCGTCCACGTGATACACGGCCATGACCCGGGTTTCCGGGTCGACCATGATCATGAGCTGCCCGCCGTCCTCCGCTTTGACCGCATGGACGACCAAGCTACTCGAGACCGGTAGCCCATTATGCTTCTGGGCCAATGCAGACGGAGTACTGCGGAAAAGTTCAACGCTCAGCGTTACCGCGACCATAACAACGATCGCCGAAAGAAGCGACTTCCACATAAATCACCTAGATTACGCGATTTACGGAATCGTTCCTCCAAGACTTATTCTAGAAGCCCAATTCCGAGATGCAACTAATTATCTGATGGTTAGTTAGGGAGATTTAACAGGCAGCGACAACCCCTTTAGGGGGAAGGTCGGTGCAAATCAGCATTTTTCTCCCTAAGAAGCGGCAGTTTATCAGTGCCGAGGAAACCGACAAACATCGATTTCGCGGGGAGAAATGAAGCCTGGCGGCTACCCGAAATTTTTTTGGTCAAGAAAGAACATCGGCCGACGGACAAGTCCGTCGGCCGAACATTCATTTCCCCCCCGGGATTTGATTCGACACGCTTTCGCGCGATTGCATTTCAGCAAGTCCGCCTGTGGGCGGTAGTTATCGAAGCACTGATTGCCTCGACGGTTAAAGTTATCGGCACGCGGGCAATCCCTATTGAAGCTCTTTTGGGGCGAAACTCGAAAAATCTATCGCATTATCGCAACCCTCCATATCTCCCCAGACTAACAGCTACCGAAATCGACTTCCGATTTTGTCTGATTAGTTAGGGGTCGAAATGTCGATTCTAACGATTAACGCGAGTTTCCCTTTTGTTCCGCCCCCTACCCCGGGATGTGCGGTGCCATCGAGAAGGAGTTCGATTGTGCAACAGACGGACGCCCCCAAAATTTCCCAGTCCATCGCCGCAAAGCTGGGTTGGCCGATTCTGATCGGTTCAGCTCTGACGGTCTTGTTCTACGGTGCTATCCATTTTGGCATTATTCCCCATCATCCCCTGCTTCGCTACGTCACCGCTCACCCGGTCGAGTACGTGGAAGTCGCTATGTTTATGGTGGGTGTCGCTGCCTTGCTATTGAAGGCTGGCCAACTGATCGGCGAGTTCCGCTCGCTGAGCCAGGTCGATCTGCCGCCTCAAGAGAACGGCCGCGACAAGATCGAACAGGCCCCGCTTTTACTCGATGCGCTAAAGCAATTGCCGGAGTCATTTCACTCGACACTTTTGTTTCAGCGGCTCTCCAAGGGCTTGCAGCATGTCCATGCCAGCCAGACCGCCTCGAACCTGCAGGATGAACTGAAATACCTGGCCGACATCGATCAAGAAAAGTGCGAACACGACTATTCGATGGTTCGCATCGTGATCTGGGCCACGCCGATGCTGGGCTTTTTGGGTACCGTCATCGGTATCACGCTCGCTCTGGGCAATCTTTCACCGGAAGCCTTGGTCAACGAACCGAAAGTCGCCATGGAAAGCCTGTTGCAAGGGCTGAGCGTGGCGTTCGATACGACGGCGCTCGCTTTAACGCTTTCGATTGGACTGATGTTCGCCCAGTTTGTGCTCGGACGCGTCGAGTCCGAACTGCTTGGCAACGTCGATTCCATCGCGGCAGACGAACTGACCGCACGGTTTGAAACCGAAGGGAGCGCCACCGACCCGAGCGTTCTGGCCGTCAAAAAGATGGCCGAACGAACCATCCAAACGACGCAAGATCTGGTGGTCCGTCAAACCGAGCTTTGGCGAGATACGGTTTCCTCCGCGCATCAACATTGGCAGCGACTCATTTCCACCAGCAGCGAGCAGATGGAAACGGCACTGCACAATGCGTTGACCGAATCGCTCAAAACGCATGCCGATGCGTTCGCCGCTGCCCAGCAGCATACGATTCAACGTTCGGCAGAGCAGCTCAACGGAGTTGTCGATGCGTTGTACCAGGTCAGCTCTTCGATCCATGCCCAGCATGAACAACTGACCGAGCAAGGAACGATTCTGCTGAAGGTGGTCGAAGCGACCGGCGAGGTTGCCAACCTGGAACACTCCCTCAATCGCAACCTGGAAACGCTGGCTGGCAAGCAGCACTTTGAGGAAACGGTCCAAAGCCTGGCCGCGACCATTCACTTGCTCAACTCGCGGATGTCCGGCGGTGGACATACTTCGGTTCAGCTCGATCGCAAGGACAAAGGTCAAGCCGCGTGAGTCGACGTCGTTCAGCACGACATACGGTCGAGATCTCGCTGTTCCCCTTCCTGGCCGTGTTGATCTGCACCATGGGAGCCTTGATTGTGCTCTTCGTGGTGATGGTCCTTCAGGCTCGCACGGAAGCGGTGGCGGTCGAGTTGCCGACACTCTCGGTGCCTGCTCCCGCAGAGCCGGAGCTTCCTGCGCCTGCACCGGAACCGGAGCCGGTGGAAGACTACACCGAGCAGATGAAAGAACTCGAGCAGCTGCGCATCGCACGGCTCAAGCAGTTGGAAGATGCTCGCTTGCAGCTCTCTGGACTGGAAGACCATAGCCACCGGCTGACCGAGAAGATCCGCAAATTGCGGGGCGACATCGCCGTGCTGGAAGGGGAAACCGATAACGTCACCGGAAGTGCCGATGACTTTGAAACCCAGAAGCAGCGTTTGAATCAGCAGATCGCCGAAGCCCAGGCCGAATTGGAGAAGGTTCGCAAAGAGATCGAGGGACGCAAGCCAGCCTATGCCTTGGTTCCTTACGACGGACAGAGCGGAACCCGCCGCCAACCCATCTATATCGAATGCACGGCCGATCGCGTGATCATCCAACCGGAAGGGATCGGCTTGACCGGCAACGACTTCCAGGAACCACTCGGCCCTGGGAACCCATTGGCCGCATCACTGCGGACGATTCGCGAATACCGTCAATCGCAAGGCGTGCCTGGGCAAGGCAATCCTTATCCCCTGCTGATCGTGCGTCCCGGCGGTGCCGAATCGTATGCCGCCGCGCGCGAAGCGTTGAATGGCTGGGACGACGAGTTCGGTTATGAACTGGTCGACGACGATACCCAGCTCGCCTATCCGCCTGCCGATCGCTTTCTGGCCAAGCGTTTGATCGAAACGGTCGAATTGGCTCGACGTCGCAAAATCGCGTTGATCATGGCCGCACCCAAGAAGTACGGCCGGGTCGAAGATCAGTATCTGGCGGCGACACGCAACGGTGGATTCCAAGCCGTCGGTGGTGGCGGTGACGAAGAGGCTTTCCTCGAGAATCGCTTCGTCGAACGTGGCAACGGCACAAGCGAAATGCCAGCGGAAACGTATGGAGGTTCGGGACAAATGGGAACCGGCCGCGCGACCAGTCCGGTCGATGGCACGCAGCCGATGCCTGGCCAACAACAAACCGGCCCCGGCTTCTATCCTCAGCAAGCTCCACCGGAACAGCGCACCGGTGAAGGCAAGCATGGCGCTCAGTACGCTCAGCCCAACGGTCCCGATATGAAGGACGCTTCCGGCGGAACAGGCGGCAACCGCTCGTCTTCCAAGCCAATCGCGGCGACACGTGGTGGGAACTGGGCCTTACCTTCGGCAGGTCCGAAAAACACGGCCATTACACGACCGGTCACGCTGGTCGTGAGCGGAGCGCAAATGACGTTGGTCCAAGAACGGGGTGTGCTTGGCCCCGCGGAAACGGTCCCGGTCAACGGAGACATGGAAGCGGCTGTCGACAAGCTGGTTCGCTTGATTCACACACGCATCGACAGCTGGGGTATGGCCGGCCGCAACTTCTATTGGAAGCCCATCCTACAAGTCACCGTCGAGCCAGGCGGCGAGCCGGTGGTGCGACAGTTGGAAACGCTCTTGTACGGTTCCGGGATCGAGGTGAATCGCAAGTGAGACGTCCAGCCAAAACAACCAGCGCTGATAAAAATGCCCCGTCGCTCGATTCATTTCTCGACGTGGTGACCAACCTGGTCGGGATTCTGATCATCCTGATCATGGTGGTGGGTATCACCGCTCGCGATGCGATCGTGGATGCGGCGATCGGCAAGACGGACGAGCCTGTCAAACCGCCGACGCTATCGATCCCCGCGCCAGAGCCGGAACTCCCGGCACCTCCCAAGCCACAGGGACCGACGCTGGCCGAGCTGAACAGCATGGCCCAGGACGTAGCCTCCATCCAGCAAGAGATCCTGGACGTTCAGCAGCAAGCGAAACTCGCCTTCGAGGAACGCAATCAGTTGCAATTGTTCCTGACTTCCGCGGAAACGACGCTGAACCAAAAGCAGCAAGAGCTTTCCAGCAGCAAACAACAGGAAGTCGCCCAACAGCGCGACCTGCTCCATACGACCTCGCAGCTGGAACAGCTGTACGATCAAATCGAGAGCCTGCGTGACTACCGCCCCGAAGTGAAGGAACTGGCCCACTACCCTACCCCGCTGGCGAAGACGGTATTCGGCCAGGAAGAACACTTCCGCCTGCGGCATGGCCGCATCTCTTACGTTCCGATGGAGCGTCTGGTGGAAGCGATGAAGAACGATGCCCGCAGCCACCTCGATCGGGCTCGCCGAGACGGCAAGGCAGTGGCTCGCATCGGACCAATGAACGGCTACGTCATGCAGTACACGCTCGTCAGTCGGTCGTACGAGATGGAGACGTCGCTTGGCACGGCCACCCGTGGTGGTGTGGAACTGCAGAACTTTACGCTGGAACCAGAAACCGAAGAACTCGGCTTTCCCGTTAATGAAGCGTTGCAACCAGGATCGCGATTCCGAGAAATCATTGCCTCGCTCGATCCGGCCCGGACCACGATCACGATCTGGACCTACCCAGACAGTTACGGCGACTTCCGCAAGGTTCGGGATGATCTGTACGAGATCGGATTCACCACGGCGGCACGACCGCTTCCGGAAGACTACCCAATTGGCGGAAGCCCGCAAGGTTCTCGCTCGTCGTCGCAGTAGCGCGCGGCCAGGCCCCAGCCTGACCTAGATCGCTTCATGCTCTACAATGAGGTCTTTGCCTTGAGACCTCCTTTCTTTTTCGCTTATGACTCCGACCTCGCAGCAGCTACACGACTGGGACAAGCACTACGTCTGGCATGCCTTCACGCAGATGGCATGTTACGAGCCGCTGATCATCGAATCGGCAGAAGGGTGCGAGTTGATCGATACCGAAGGGCGCCGCCTGATCGATGGGGTCAGCAGCATGTGGTGCAATGTCCATGGGCATCGGCATCCGACGATTGACGCTGCAATTCAAACGCAATTGGGTAAGGTGGCGCACGTCACGAACCTTGGATGCTCCAACAGCACCACCATCCAGTTGGCCAAGCGTCTGGCAGAACTAACCCCGGCCGATCTGGATCACGTCTTCTTCTGCAGCGACGGAGCTTCGGCCCTGGAAGTCGCCATCAAGCTGGCCTTTCAATACTGGCATCAGTGTAAGAATCCGAAGCCTCAAAAGACGTCCTACATCGGATTCGAGGACGCCTATCACGGCGACACGATTGGCACGATCAGCGTCGGTGGCGTCGATCGATTCAACGCGGTGTTCCAACCGCTCATGTTTCCCGTTCATCGGCTCCCGATTCCCGATCGCCGCGTGCCGAACAAGGAGACAAGTTGTCAGCATCACTTGCAGATGCTGGAAGAAACGTTGGCCAAGCATCACGAATCGATCGCGGCGGTGGTGATCGAACCGCTGGTCCTCGGAGCGGCAGGCATGATCATGCAGCCGGCAGGTTACCTCAGGGGCGTGCGCGACCTGACGCAAAAGTACGACGTACTGATGATTGCCGATGAAGTGGCGGTCGGCATGGGACGTACCGGAACGATGTTCGGCTGCCAGCAAGAGGACGTCGTGCCCGATATCCTGTGCCTCGGAAAAGGCCTCTCCGGCGGCTACCTTCCCATGAGCGCCGCGATCGCCACGACCGAGATTTGGAATGCGTACCTGGGTGACTTTGCCGCGGCCAAACAGTTGTGCCATGGCCATACCTTCGGTGGTAATCCGTTAAGTGCCGCGGCGGCGATGGCGACCCTGGATGTCTTTGAGCAGGAAGATACGCTGGCACAACTTCCTGCTAAAATCCAGCGCATCGCGCAGCACTTGAGTCGACTCGCCGAGCATCCTCATGTCGGCGATGCGCGGCAGTACGGAATGATCGCGGCGGTCGAACTGGTCAAGAACCACGAGACCGGCGAGCATTTTCCCTGGACCGAGCGACACGGCCACCAAGTTTGCCAATATGCCCTGCAACATGGGCTGTGGATTCGTCCGCTGGGCGACGTGATCGTGATCATGCCACCCCTCGCCGTTTCCATGGAGCAAATCGATACCATGTGCGAAGTCATCGCCCGCGCAGTCGATCACGTCACTTTGAGTAAAGCGTCTCGGCCATGAACGACTATCGTTACCTTTTGATCCAGATTCGCGATTTCGAGGATCCGATTCGTCAGCAAGAGATCGGCTGTTTTGCCGACGCGCTGCGATGCCCCCCAGAGTCGATCACGGTCTTCGATCTGCTATCGACGAGCCTGGATGCCTCGCATCTGGCGGAGGTCGACATGGTTATGATCGGTGGTTCCGGACGTTACAGCGTCACCAGCAGCGCACCATGGATGCAGAAGGCGCTGGTCAGCTTGCAGTATTTGCTCGACAGTGGAAAACCAACGTTTGCGTCGTGCTGGGGATTTCAATCGTTGGCCAGGGCCGCCGGAGGCAAGGTCATTCATGACTTAGAGCACGCCGAACTGGGAACCAGCCTGGTTACGTTGACCGAGGCTGGCAAGCTCGATCCGATATTCTCGCATCTCCCAGAGAGCTTCGAGGCCTACATGGGGCACGAAGACCGCGTGATCGAGTTACCGCCAGGGACGACGCTGTTGGCCTCGACCGAGAGGGTTGCTCAGCAGGCCTTTCGGTTTGACGGACGCCCCGTTTACTGCACGCAGTTCCATCCAGAACTCACGCTGCCAACTCTGATTAGCCGCGTAGAAGCTTACCCGGAATATTGCGAACGTATCGCCAAAGTTCCGTACGACGTTTTTCGTCGGCAGTGCCAAGCGGCCCCGCAATGCGAAACCTTACTCCGGCTCTTCCGTGATCATTTTCTTGACTAAGGCATTCGCCCCCTACTTTAGAGGCTCGCTCTCCAGAGGTTCGCCTGGGATCGCACCAAGCTAGAGTAAGAGGCGCAATCGTTAAAACCGTTAGAACTTATCGACGGTTAGCCTCATCATCAATTCGGAATCGCCCGCCGCGTTTCCCTCTGACCTAAGCTTTGGCTCAGACCGGAAAACGTTGGAATCCGTCCGGGGAACCGTGTTGATCGGAATTTTTTCTCATGTATGGCAACTTGCATCAAGCAACGAAGGAAGACATCGAACCTGGCGTAGTATCGCGTCCTGGCCGATCTATTCTTTCCGCAGTTGTCAGCATTTGGGTGATTCTGATTGCAGGGGCTTTCACGACGCTGTTGGCTTATCACAACCTGCCCGGCGAAAGAAGCGACCATGCGCTGGTGTGGCCTGCCAATGACTCCATCAAGCTCGATACGCAGCGGCCTAACCTCCTGGTCTTCATTCATCCTCAGTGCCCTTGCTCGGTCGCGACACTCAACGAATTGACCCGCATCCAATCGGCTTGCGGTACTCTCCTGAATACTCACATAGTCTTCTACTCCCCGATTGGCCTGCAATGGGAAGATACCAGCAAGGTTCGTCAGGCGCTGGAAATACCTCACGTAAAAATCACCAACGACATCGATGGGCAACTCGCTAACATGTTTGGTGCGCTGACCTCCGGCCATTCTCTTCTTTATTCCAGGGACGGGCGAAGAGTCTTCAGTGGCGGAATTACGCCAGCTCGCGGACACGAAGGGGAAAACCTCGGCCGCAACTCGATTGTCCAATATGTTCTCAATGGGGAAGTAAGCTGCGAAAAAACCAATGTTTTCGGCTGCCCGATAATCGATTCGCCAAACGAACTAGCGATCAATAGTCGAGGTTCCGAACATGTCGCTGAGTGAAGATCGCCCCATCAATGACCGAGCCTGCGAACTGTTAGACGAACATCGCGATTCGATCTATCGTCGCACGGACCACATGTTCGCGTGGCTCATGTTTTTCCAGTGGCTTGCCGGAATTGGGATCGCCCTTTGGGTCTCGCCATACTCCTGGGCGGGTCGGACGCAACACGTTCATCCTCACATCTGGTCCGCGTTGGTCATTGGTGGACTGATTTGCAGCTTGCCAATCCTATTGGCGAATTACTATCCCGGTCGGGCCATTACGCGGCAAACCATTGCCGTCGGCCAGGCATTGGCTTCAGCGCTTTTGATTCATCTGATGGGCGGTCGCGTCGAAGCCCACTTCCATGTCTTCGGCTCGTTGGCTTTCCTGGCGTTCTATCGCGACTGGAAAGTCCTGGTGACCGCTTCCCTCGTTGTGGCCGTGGATCACGTGGCACGCGGTTTACTGTGGCCTGAGTCGCTCTACGGCATCTCGATATCTGGATGGCAGCGGTCACTGGAACATGTTGGCTGGGTGGTCTTCGAGGATGTCTTCCTGATTTACTCGACCTGGATCAGCTGCCGCGAGATGACGGTCATCGCCAACCGCCGCGCCGAAATGGAGAAAATGCAGGCCGAAGTCGAGCGAGAGGTGACCGAGCGAACGCGCGAGATTGAACTGCAACGCCTGGTCCTGCAAGAGTCGCACGAACGTCTCGAACAGCAGACAAATGAGCTGCGCAAGGCCATCGAAGCCAGCGAGGGCGCAAACCGTGCCAAGAGTGCGTTTCTGGCCAACATGAGCCATGAAATCCGTACTCCGCTGACGGCGATCCTTGGGTTTGCCGACGTCCTGTTAGAAACCGGTGACATCTACAAGGCACCCGTCGAACGAATCGAGGCCATCCAGACGATTCGCCGCAATGGCTCGCACTTGATTTCGCTCATCAACGATTTGCTGGACTTTTCCAAAATCGAGGCCGGCAAGTTCCAAGTTGAAAATCTACCATGCTCGCTGCACCGTCTGATCGCTGACATTCGCCAGCTGATGCAAGTGCGTGCGGAAGAGAAGAAGCTGAACATCCAAGTCGAGTATAGCGGTCCCATTCCCGAAATGATCCTGACCGACCCGACACGATTGCGGCAGATCCTGATGAATCTGCTGAGCAATGCGATCAAATTCACCCACGAAGGTAGCGTGAGCCTGAAAGTCTCGCTGGTCGGTAAGGCACCCAACCGCAGAATCCAGATCGATGTGACCGATACCGGGATCGGTATCTCGGAAGAAATGCGGGACAAGTTGTTCCAACCGTTCACGCAAGCGGACGGATCCATGTCGCGTCGATTCGGCGGAACGGGACTGGGGCTCACCATCAGCAAGCGATTCGCTGGTCTCCTGGGCGGTGACCTGACGATCCTCGATACATCGCATGCCGGTACGACCTTCCGGCTTGTGATTGATCCAGGCCCACTGCATAACGTGACTTTCCAAGAGCCGGATGCAGCAATGTCGGCTCCAGACGAGGAAAAAAGCAAGCCTACCGATACGAAAAACGCTTTGCGTGACCTGAAGATTCTGCTGGTCGAAGATGGCCCCGATAACCAGCGTTTAATCTCGTTCCTGCTGAAAAAAGCTGGAGCCGAAGTCGATATGGCCGAGAATGGCGAACTTGGCTACCTGAAAGCTAACGCTGCTACCGCGTCAGGCAGGCCGTTCGACGTCATCCTCATGGACATGCAGATGCCGATCATGGACGGCTACGCAGCCTCGACGAAGCTGCGATCCGACGGTTACAACGGTCCGATCATCGCCTTGACGGCTCATGCGATGGCCGAAGATCGCAATCGCTGCATTGAAGCAGGCTGTACCGACTACACGACCAAGCCGGTCGATCGCGCGAAGCTGATCGAGCTGATCCGCTTCCACGCCGAGGCGGCAGCCGTCTAGAGCGGCGTGCTACGTCGAGCTAAAAAGTAAGCCACCGGCAATCCCAGCAGGATCGTAAGCAAGCTGAATGTTGTGGTCGGAAGCCTCGGCTCGTCAAGCTGAAGTCCTTGCACGTCTTGCATCAATCCGGACGCTACGACCCATCCCATCAATGCCAGGTACAAAATGGGTGGCAGTGGATAAAGGGGCAGGCGATAGGGGTGCGGCAAATCCTCGCGATTTCGTAGCGGAAAGATGCTCGCGACTACCAGTCCCGAAATCACCGCCAGGCCGATCGCCGTATAGTTGAGGATATCTAAGAAGGGACCGGACCAAACCATTCCGATTGCGATTCCCCCCTGCACGATGATCGCGGCGATGGGGGTCTGGCGACGGTCGTGCAGCTTGGCGGCGAATCGAGGAAACGCACCATCACTTGCCATTGCATACGCGATGCGCGGTCCGGAAAGCATGTAAGCACTCACCGAAGCCAGCATCCCCAGACCCAGTAAAATCGAAACCACGCCGGCGACCTGGCTACCAAAGAGCTGCTTGGCCGCCAGTTGAGCGACAGGAATGACCTCGGGAATACTCAACTGCGTCATTTCCTGAGGATCCAGGGCAAACACATACGTCAGGTTCACCAGTAGATACAGCCCCATCACCGACGCACACCCGGCGATCAAGCTCCGCGGTAATAGGCGTTCCGGATCACGGACTTCGCCGGCAACATAGGCCGCCGCGTTCCAGCCCGTGTAAGCGTAGCTGACGTAAATCAAACCGATCCCAAGCGTGAAGAACTCGTGGGAATCAGGCACATGGCTTGCGGCAAAGTGGCTCCAATCCCCCTGGCCGAAACTCAAGCCGATGACGACCAAGCCAATCAGCAGCGTTATCTTCACGAGCGTCGACAGAACCTGCAGGCCACTGCTCTCTCGGTGGCCGAGGCAGTGGATCGTCATCAAGATGAGGACAAATAGCGTAGCCAGGGCTGGTTCCAGGTAAGGTCCCGCCAGTCCGACGTCAAAATTCTCGGTTATGGGAATCGAAAGGTAATTCGCCGACAACCGTGCCACGACAGCCGTTGGCGCAGCGAAACCTAAAACGAACGTGGCCCACCCCACGACGATCCCTGCCTCGCGGCCAAATGCTTCGCGCACGAAAAGGTAGTCACTGCCTGCTCGGGGCAGCATGGTCGCCAACTCGGCGATCGTAACCGTTCCGCACAAGGCGAGAATCCCACCCAGGATCCAGATCACCATCAGCCCGGCAGGGTTGGCCGTGTCGTGAAGTGTGAACCCAGACGAGGTGAGAATGCCTGCCCCAACCATGCTGGCGACGACCAAAAAGTAAGCCGCCCAGAAACCAAACTTTCGCGGCTGATCGTCAGACCCGACAAGCTCGCTTGGTGTGACTGAGCCCGACGTACCGTGTGACTCAGGCGGCTCGTAAGGGTTGTGCGTCATACGAAGAACTCTTTGCCGCTTGAGAAAGGACGCACCGGACGATTTGACCTGACTACCACTTGATGGTGACTTCGTCGTTCACTTTGAGTCCCAGGAACTTCGCGGCACTGTCACCAATGAGCGACAGTTCCAAGCGACCACTCTTGCCCAGGATCGCCACGTACGTCAACTCAGGCTGGTCATGATCCAGTGGATAAATGCCCAGGGTCGTATGCCCTCCGCACTCGATGGAAGTCCGATCATCTTGCGGGATATCCGCCAATTGCTCGTGAGCCAAGTCGGTGATGGCGTCTCCCGTTTCCGAGATGGATACGACTTTTCCGGAGATACGACTCGGCACGTTGACATATTCCTGGTGTTGGGAAGAGAAGGAATCTTGCGAGCGATTCTAGCTATCTTAGCCCTTTTCGCCAAGCATCTTGCGATTTCTAAGGGCAGATAACCATCCAATCAGGCGTTTTCACGCACGATCTTAACCGCAATGCCCGCCTCAAACCCATACTTTTGGGCGGCACTTCCCTGAACAACGGCCCACTCAAGTTGCCCGGAAGAGCCGACCAAGGCCGCGGAAGCTCCCACCTCACGTTCACCATAGGTCGAGACGATTCCGTCCACCGCATGCGAACCTGACTCAACTCTCAAGCGCCTGCGATCCCAATCATCGGGGATATCATCTTCAAAGATATTCGTCACGCAGTTACCGAACGAATCGGCGTAGATGAACTGCCCGTGAATCTCGTTCTCTTGCCTCTTGGCAAAAATCTTGGCTTTCGTTTCCTGTGTAACCAACGGCCGGTGAAGGGAGTCACCGAGACTTTCCAGAGGTATTCCCCGTACCAGGTGAGCGGCCATCGGGGCCATGATGTCGCGGCCGTGGAACGTGTGGGATCGACGCGGGCCGAAATAGACTTCATTGTTCAGTTCGATGATCGCCGCGACGTGGTACCGGGACGCGATGACGTCAAACAACCCATTGTCAGGACCAATGACTGCCTGGCCATGAATGATCGCGGCAAGAATCTTGCGATCGGTACCCACTCCGGGATCGACCACGCAAACATGCACCGTTCCCTCCGGAAACGCCTCTAAGGCGCGAAGCAATATCCAACTGGCCTGCTTCACGTCTTGCGGCGCGATGGCATGCGTGACGTCCACAATCAACGCCTCGCGAGCAATTTGATGCGCCGCGACTTTCATTTCAGCGACATAGAACGAGTCCGTTTGAAAGTCGGTGGTAAGAGCGATGATTCCGCCAGGAATGAACATGATGCAGCCTGAAACGAATCGGAACGTCTGGGGCCAAGTACTACATATGCTTCACCAACTCCAGGCACTTCGCACGGAAGGTGCCGGGGTCGATGTTGGGGTTCTTCTTTTTGGCCTGACCGATGAGCGCGCCGACCGCCTTCTGCACGCCGTTCTTCAGGTCTTCGACCGCCTTGGGATTGGCTTCCAGGATTTCCTTGACGAGGTTGTCGAGTTCCGAATCGTCGACCTTCTCGATGCCCATTTCCTTCATGATTGCTTGAGCGTCTTTGTCGCTGTCGAGCATCTGGGTAAAGACGTCCTTGGCCCGGGTCGTGTCGATCTCTTTGTTCATGATCGCCTTCAGCAAGCCTGAGAGCCGCTCGACCGTGATCGGGAATTGATCGAACTCGAGATCACGTTCCTTCAGCACTCGCAGCACGTCCTGCTGGACCCAGTTGCTGGACATCTTGGCGTCGCCGGTCTTGAGGGCCAGGTCCTCGAAGTACTTCACGGCCACGATCCCCTGATTGACGATCACGTCGGCATCGTAGGCCGGAATGCCGTAGCCGTCGTGAAGCCGCTCGCGAATGGCCATCGGCAACTCGCACAGCGCCTGCTGGATGGCTTCGACTTCTTCCTCGGTGGTAACCACCGGGGCGAGGTCAGGATCAGGGAAGTAGCGATAGTCACTCGAATCTTCCTTCTCGCGCTGCGGCCGCGTGACCTGGGCCTGATCGTCCCAACCACGGGTGGTCTTGGGGGCATCCTTGATCGTCTTGCCCGTTTCCTGCCATTCGTCGTATTGCCGGGTTGCCTCGTAAGCGAGGGCCCGCTCGACGGCGCGGAAGCTGTTCATATTCTTGATCTCGACGATTGGCGTCGCGATCTTGTGCGGATCGTCCGACTTGATGTGCAAGTTGACGTTCGCATCGACGCGAAGGCTTCCTTCCTGCATGTTGCAGTCAGAAACGCCGAGGTAGGTCAGAATCAGCTTCAGCTCGTTCAGGTAGGCCTTCGCCTCCAGCGGCGAACGCATGTCCGGCTGGCTTACGATCTCCAACAGCGGCGTGCCGGTTCGGTTCAGGTCGATTCGCGTATCGGCCTTACCGGCGGCTTCGTCGTGCATCGACTTGCCAGCATCTTCCTCCAGGTGAGCGCGGATGATGCCGACCTTCTTGGCCTCGAACTGTTCTTTCGGATCGCTGATCCACAGGTAACCATCTTCCGACATCGGCAGATCAAACTGGCTGATCTGGTATCCCTTGGGAAGGTCGGGGTAGTAATAGTTCTTACGGTCCCACTTGGTGAAGCGAGGGACGTTCAGATTCAGCGCACAGGCCGTCTTCAACCCCAGCTGAAACGCCTCGCGGTTCATCACCGGAAGCGAACCTGGCATCCCCAGACAAACGGGACAAGTCTGCGTATTGGGCGAAGCCCCAAACTTCGTACTACAGCGGCAAAACAACTTCGTCTTGGTCGCCAACTGCACGTGAACTTCCAGCCCGATAATGATCTCGTAATCGTCGCTCATGACTTTTCCTGGTCGGTCAATTCATGGGTTCGTCAAGCAAACCCAGTCCTTCCTATGTCCCTGTCGGATTTCAAAGTTCCAACCGAGGGCACATGGCCCAATCAAAAATGTAAATTCTTAGTCCCGAAGGGACGACAGATAATAGCCAGGGGCGTAAGCCCCTGGTATGTAGCATGTCGATTCGCAAGCCCCAACGGGGCGGCAGAATCATTCCTAATCGAACACGTACCTAGGATCAAATTCAACGTTGTGCTTGGTAAGGAACGCGACGAATTCCTCTTGGAATGATCGTGTCCAATCTCGGTCCAATCTCGGTGACCACTGGTCGTCAATCCACGATTCGCGATTCTTCGTGCTAAAAATCAAATGAACGTAGAGACTTGCGAATGATTGTGGCACTGCGCTACCTCTCCACGTTTCTGTCGCCCCGTTGGGGCTTTCGTTTGTTTTGTCACCTTTCCAGGGGCTTACGCCCCTGGCTATTATCTGACGCCCCTTCGGGGCTTCGGAATACGGAACTGCCTATGCTTGGAGACTAGGATTCGCTTATCTGCGTCTTACAAACTCGGTGTCTTCGCGTGCCAGGCGGTTTCTTTTTGGAACATGTAGGCGGCTCGCAATAGGCGGTCTTCTTCCAAGGCCGGGGCCTGCATGTGCAGACCGACCGGGAGGCCGCCGCTGGTCATTCCGCACGGGATCGAAATGGCCGGGATGCCAGCCAGGTTCGCGGTCACCGTGTACAAGTCTTCCAGGTACATGGCCAGCGGATCATTGGTCTTCGAGCCGGCGGCGAACGCTGGGTTCGGGGCGGTCGGACCAACGATCACGTCGACGGCCTTGAATGCCTTGTCGTAGTCTTCGCGAATTAAACGACGAACCTTCAATGCCTTGAGGTAGAACGCATCGTAGTACCCGGCACTGAGCGTGTAGGTACCGAGCATGATTCGCCGCTTCACTTCGGGACCGAACCCTTCGGCCCGGCTCTGACGATACATGCGAATCAGCGGCGTATCCATCCGCTTCAACCCCAGTTCATCGCCGGCGGCTTCGAAGGCTTCTTTTTCCTTCTGTAGCTCCTCAAGCATCGTGGCTTCATCACAGCGATGGCCGTAGTGGGCACCATCGAAGCGGGCCAGGTTACTGGATGCCTCACTCGGGGCAATGATGTAGTAGGTCGCGATGCCGTACTTGTTATGCGGCAACGAAATGTCGACGACCTTTGCGCCGAGTTTCTCGTAAACGGCTACGGCCTCTCGCACGGACTTCTCGACTTCACTGTCGAGACCTTCGCCGAAGTGTTCTTTCACCAGGCCAATCCGCAAACCTTCCAGCGGCTGGTCGACCGTCTTGCTGAACAGCGGACAGGCAACGTTGGCCGAAGTCGAATCTTGCGGATCGTGACCGGCCATCGCTTCCAGGAAGAGCGCCGTGTCTTCCGCCGTGCGCGCCATCGGGCCAATCTGATCCAGGCTGCTGGCAAACGCGATGAGACCAAAACGACTAACACGGCCGTAGGTTGGTTTCAGCCCGACGACCCCGCAGAACGAAGCAGGCTGGCGAATCGAACCACCCGTGTCGGTACCGATCGAAAGGGGCACCATCTGGGCTGCCAGGCAAGCAGCCGCACCGCCCGAGGAGCCGCCTGGGACCAGGTCGGTGTTCCAAGGATTGCGTGTCTTGCCGAGGGCCGAGTTCTCGGTCGAACCACCCATGGCGAACTCGTCCATGTTGGTCTTGCCCACGATGACGGCGTCGGCCGCTTCCAGCTTCTTGATCACCGTGCTGCTGTACGGCGGGACGAAGTTCTCGAGCATCTTGGAAGCACACGTAGTGACTTCCCCTTCGGTACACAGCAGGTCCTTCACAGCGACCGGCACTCCCGCCAAGAGGCCCAGATCTTCGCCCGCTTTCCGCTTGCGATCGACCTCGGCAGCTTTGGCCAGCGCCTTCTCGTCCATCACCTTCAGAAACGCCCCCACGGCGCCATCATGCTCGCGGATTCGATCGAGACAGGCCTGGGTGACCTCGACCGAGGTGACTTCGCCTGATTCAAGCTGAGACAACAACTGGGTGGCGGACGCTTCGTACAAAGCCATCGTGCGTTTTGCCTTTTCTTTCCGTCAGTGGTGCGGACAAGCCGAATTAGATCGTCATTGAATTATGTACAAGTTGACTAAATTCAATGCCTATGATGGCGGAATTCGCCGTAGTTGACTAGCCGTCGTAAGGGGCAATCCAGCAGAGAAGTTGGAGCGATTACCAAACGAGAAGGTGACCGATTCGATCAGACGCAGCACCGAGGTGCACACCGATATCGAGGGTCATGATTCAGGCACCGTGATTCAGGCACCGTGATTTCGGCACCGTTGTCTAGTCGCCCAAAACGGCTGGAACGCGGAAGCACTCGTCGTCCCGCTTCGGGGCATTGGCCAACGCAGCGTCGCGTGGCAGCGACTCGTGCTCGGCATCTTCGGCAAAGATATTGTGCTGTTCGACCGCGTGAGCCATCGGCTCGACGTCGTCGGTGTTGACTTCTTCAAGAAGCTCGACGTAGCTGACGATCTGGCTCATTTGCTCGGTCATCGTCGAGAGTTCTTCTTCCGACAGACGCAAACGTGCCAGCAGCGAAACCTTTTCGACTTCTTCTCGGGTCAACGAGGACATCGAACTTCTCCAGCGTTAGCTACAAGAGAAACCCCTCACCCTAACCCTCTCCCCTCAGGGGCGAGGGGACCGGAAAAGAGTAAGGACAAAGCTGGCCTTAGCGGCCGCGCTCTTCCGAAGGGAGCTTGAAGGGGCGATGACGCACGACCTTCTTCACGTAGCCGCTACGGATGCACTGGGTGCAAACCTTCAGCTTCTTGTGTTCGCCATTGGGCATAACGGCTTTGGCGGTTTGCAAGTTCGGCTTGAACTTACGACGCGTGATGCCCGTGATCTTGGTACCGACACCGCCCAGGTACTTCGCCTTACCACGGAGGGTAACCTTATTGCCCATGCTGTGGCCCTTGCCACAAATTTCACACACGTTGGCCATTGCCAGCGACTCCTAGACGGTCGTCGAATGCTTGATACGAAACGGACCAGTTTACCGAGATGTGACCCGGCCCGCAAGGTGCTGAGAAAAATGAACCGCTGCTACTGCGGCATCGGATATTTACGGCAAACTTCCAGGATTTCCTCGAGTACCAGGCCGTTGGTCCCAATCCCGTCACCGCTGTAGATGGTTGATTCGCCGGTCCAGCTGGTGAACGTCCCGCCAGCTTCCTCCATGATTGGCTGCAAAGCGGCTGCGTCCCAGATGCTCATCATCGGGTCGATCATGCAGACCGCACGCCCGGTGGCGACGAGCATGTAGCCGTAGCAATCGCCCCAAGTCCTGGTCACAAAAGACCTTTCCTCAAGCTCTAGGAAGCCCTGGGTCGCATTTCGTTTGTTGAAAGTGCTTACCTGGCTGGTCACCATCACCCCGTCGGCCAGCTTGGGAGTCTTGTTGACCTGAGCACGAATGGGGTCGTGGTGCGGGCGTTCGTACCACGCTCCCTGACCTTCCGAGGCCGAGATCATTTCGTCGAGCCCGGGAATGTAAACGACCCCCAGGCGAGACTTTCCGTCCTTTTCGACCCCGATCATGGTTCCGAAAAGGGGCACGCCGGCGATAAAAGCCTTGGTACCGTCGATCGGATCGACGATCCAGTTGTATCCGGTCGAGCCTTCTTCGCTACCGAACTCCTCGCCAATGATTCCATCGTCGGGGAATTCGTCCTTAAGGCCTTTACGGATAATCTTTTCCGCATTCTGGTCGGCAACGGTAACCGGGGAAGCATCTTCCTTCTTTTCGAAAGAAAGATCAGCACGTTGGAAGTGCTCCAACGTGCTTTTCCCGGCCACACGAGCCAGACGGCGTGCTGTTTCCAAACGCTTTTCAAGATCGCTGTGTGAGTTGTTCATGGACATGAGAATAGATCGGCTAGGCGCAGGGAACAAGCCCCCGAAACGGCTTCACCGAACGTTCATGCCCGTCAACCACTAACACGCTATATCAAGCCGAATGGGCGCGTGTTGTTGCTTCTGGCATGGCTCCGCTCAATGCTCGCGTGTGCGATGGCGTGAGCGACACGTCAGCATCCGACGACACTTCGTCATCCGCTTCCGCAGCCGGTGCCTGGATTAGCTGTGAAATCTTGATCGAATCCAGCTGCTTGCGTGCCGTCGCGGTGACCTCTTGCAAAGCCTTTTGCAGGTTCTGCTGGGTGAAGTCCTCTGGGGCTGCCGGAAGCGGCAGCTTTGAATCCAAAGGACCTTCGATCGCCTCGATGACGTCAAGGAGTGAAATCTCGTCAGGGGATCGAATCAACATGTATCCCCCATCAACGCCGCGCGTGCTGCGCAGCACCCCGTGATTGACCAAACTGCGTAGGACTTGAAGCAAAAACCGCTCTGGCATGTCCCCTTTGGATGCAATCTGGCTGCATGGAACTGGCGTGTCTGAATCGGACACGGCTAACTGCATGGTCGCTTGCAATGCATAGGCGACGGTTCGCGAAAGTTTCATTCCACTGCCCTCTTGTAAGATGGAACGACTTTAGTTCGGACGCGCGGTAACATTTCGTTTCGATTACATCGATGCGTATCTCACCAGCGACGTCGTAATTTCCCCGATAACCAACGAACTAACGCGACGCGACGTGCTCTGAGTTCGCCTTCCCCACAAGCAACTCAGATGACGAGAAGGTCACAACCAAGGATGTGCAACTGGCAGAGGCAAACAAGCCCCGAAATGCAAATTTCATCACTTCGCTGATCTTATTACTTACACCCCACATGCGGTAAAAATGAAAGTTACACCCAAATCATAGGGGTTTCAATAGAAAAGATAGATTAACGGAGGATTTTCATTCGAATTCTTAGCGCTTCCCCCTGTTCAAATGTCAGGCAAGCCCCCCTGTGGCCGCATTAATGGCCATCGATCTGACATTATGGCAACTATTTCAACAGCACTTCTCAGACGCACCGATTCCGGGCGAGCCGACGAAAGGTTATCTCGCCCAGAAGTTCCGATAACGGGAAGATGCCCACCTTGCGACTAGGTAGGATCGCTAGGGGCAGCGTCGTTTTTAGATGCAGTACTAACGAATACGGAGTGCCACAGCATCAAGATCGCGCCGCACACCAACAGAGCATCCGCGATATTGAAGTTTGGCCAAACGTAATGGTCGTTGTAGCGGAAGAGAATGAAGTCACGCACTGCTGGCTGTCCCCAGATCCCCAGGCGATCGTACAGGTTGCCAAAGATGCCGCCGGTGATCAGCCCCAGCGCGGTCGTCAGGATCGCGTCATGGGCGGCTTTGGCCACGAATAGCCAGAACAAAATGCCCAACGCAGCGACGACGGAGAACACGGCAAATACCGGAGTGTACCCTTGCCCTAGTCCAAATAGCGCTCCCTCATTAAGGGATGTTTGAAATCCGACGTAGGGTTCGATGAACCAGTAATAGCGATTCTGGCCGGGCATGCCGAGCCAGGCGAACACAGCCCACTTGCTCCACAGGTCGATACCACATCCCACGATGGCCAACGTAAAGAAAAGTACGTAACGGCTGAAGGGAACAGCACCCAGGCTATCCGCGGCTTTCTTGGTCTCGCGCGCTGGCACAGTCGATACAGTAGTGGGTGAAGGGGATGGCATTGAGTCGCGACTTTTTGATGCGTTGTCCACACTCGACGCAAGCACCATACTCGCCTGATTCAATTCTGGCCAGGGCAGAATCGATCTCCGCCAAGGTTACCTGCTCGGCCGCCAAGAGATTTAAAGAGAACTCTTGCTCGTAATTGTCCGACCCGATATCCGCCATGTGAATGGGCATTTTCGAGAGATCGCCGGCCGCGTCGCTTCGCGTGCGTTTCAGAGCAGAATCCGCGAGATAGTTCGTATCGCCGACCATCCGCGCTCGCAATAGCTTTAGCTTTTCCAGATAGGGCTCGGCCTCGCTCTTCGAGTAAGCTCCTTTGCTACTGCGTGTATTTCCCATGACTTGCCTCGTGATTTTGGGCCCCACATTGCCAAAATTGCCTGGGCAATGTGCAGAATTTTTAGTTTAGGGCTTATGTTAGGAAACGGTCAAACTTAATCCCATCAATTTCCGGGTTAAGCAATTTTTTTGGATTGCACTCTAACTCGCAAAAAGCGCAAAATGGACACTCGCCAAAAGTGGGGGTTAATGGAATGACGCCAGGATCGCGAGATATTCGGTCTGGAGTGCGCTGGCCATGCTTCACCTGATATTGATTACGGTAGCCTTAGCCATTCTTTTGGCGATTGTAGGCAACGCAGTTCGTGAGCTCTTTGTTCCTCCGCGCTCCCCGAATGGAGAGCCTTTCTCCAAGACCACCACGCGAATCGCTCTGGCCGCCGTCGGCGGCATCATCACGCTGCTTTGCGCCACGTTGCCGTGGATCATCGCGTCCCTTTAATTGGCGCCCTCTGATCTTGCATCAAACGTTTCTCACTCAATGTGATACCACGATCGCAATTTGCGACGGCCTTGATCGTGTTCAAACCACCTCGATGTCGTTGGCGCCATGAAACCTGTTCGATTGTTGCACAGACTCTGCGTGCAGTTGGTCACCAATTCTGCCTGCCTCCTCCAGTTTTCGCTTTGAAAAAAAGAAATCTGCAGTGGGCGCGCTGATTGCATTGAGACGGGCAAGCAAATGCTCTCTCGATTCGAGTCCGCTTACGTGGGAACTCTCTGAAATGTTGCAATTCGCGATCGTTTTTGTCGGTACGACCTTGCTTCTGGCAATCCTTTCGGATCGCTTGCAGGAAACCCTCCATGAAGAGTCTTCCGCCAAGGCTCGTGTATCGACGTGGAAATCCAGCAAACTCTTAATCGTTGCATTTAGCGTGGGTTTAACCCTCATTTTCATCATGATACCGCAGTTGGTCGCCTCAATATGACCTGCGTTTGTGCCGGGAGCGCCTCTTAGACTGCGCCCAATACGGTTATTTCCCCCCGAACCGTTCTTTTCTAATGACACTCCCCTCCGGTAGAATCGCTACCGTGTTCTAAACTCAAGGGAGCACAAACAATTCGGGCAAACTGCGGCGCGGCGACGCGTCTCCCGTGACCACCTGAAACCCTTTGACAATAAGCAATTCAAAGCGTGACCACGACTCCTGCTGCCTTTCAGCGCTGCATCTCGCCCGAGTGCGGCCAGACGTACGATTTATCCCAAGTTCTCGTTGCCTGTCCTAAGTGCGGTGATTTGCTCGATATCGCCTACGATTGGGATCGCTGCGCACCCCCGAAAACGTGGAAGAACATCGAAGCCAACTGGGCCAAGCGAACCAATCCGCTCAATTTCAGCGGCGTCTGGCGATTCCGTTCGCTGTTCCCATACGCCACCGATGAGCAGATCGTCACGCTGGGCGAAGGACAGACGCTTCTGCAGCAGACCGACCACGTCGGCAAGTTCGTCGGGCTCGATCCCGGCAAGCTCCATCTGCAATACGAAGGAATGAACCCCAGTGGCAGCTTCAAAGACAACGGCATGACCGCCGCGTTCACGCATGCCCGCATGGTGGGTGCCAAGCGAGCCGCGTGTGCTTCGACCGGCAACACCAGTGCCTCGCTGGCCATGTACTGTAGCGTGACCCGCCTGATGAAGGCCGTCATCTTCATCGGCAGTGGGAAGATCTCGTACGGCAAGCTATCCCAGGCCCTCGACTACGGCGCGCTGACCCTGCAGATCGCTGGAGACTTCGACGACGCGATGGCCCGCGTCAAGGAAGTCAGCAAAGACATGGGCATCTACCTGGTCAACAGCGTGAACCCCTTCCGCCTGGAAGGTCAGAAGTCGGTCATGTTCCGCGTGCTGGAAGCGCTTCAGTGGGAGCCGCCCGATTGGATCGTTGTCCCCGGCGGTAACCTCGGCAACAGCAGCGCCTTTGGTAAGGCCTTCGCCGAACTGAAAGAACTGGGCCTGATCAGTCGCATCCCACGCCTGGCCGTCATCAACGCCAGCGGTGCCGATACGCTCGACCAGCTGTACAACAACCACGACGTTCGCTGGAACGACGGCCATTACCCGCGCGAGACCATCGGCGACTACTACAAGAAGATGGACGAAGAACAGCGGAAAGCTTCGACGCTGGCCAGCGCCATCGAGATCAACCGCCCGGTCAACTTGCACAAGTGCCTTCGGGCACTAAACGACTGCGACGGGGTCGTGCGTCAGGTTTCCGATCAAGAGATCATGGACGCCAAGAGCCAGGTCGGTGCCGGTGGTATCGGCTGCGAACCAGCCAGTGCCGCGAGCGTCGCCGGCGCGAAGATTCTTCGCGAGCAAGGAATCATCGCCCCCAGCGACCGCGTCGTGTGCGTCCTGACCGGTCACCAGTTGAAAGACCCTAACGCCACGGTCGCCTACCACACGACCGACCAGGAAACGTTCAACAAGGTGCTCGGCAGCCGCGGCGTCAAACGCGCCACGTTCGCCAACCGAGCCGTCGCCGTGAAGAACGACATGGACGACATCGTTCAGGCAATTCAGCTGTACGGGTAAACGCAAAAACAATCTCGGGTGCCATGCCCACGTCTGCGTGGGCATGTTCTCGGTCTTGTCCCCTCTCCCTTTCAAAGGGAGAGGGATAGGGTGAGGGTTGGGAAGCGGGTACAAAGTTCACCCCCTCGCCCTAACCCTCGCCCCCGCAGGGGAGAGGGGACAAGATGCGAGAGCATGTCCCACCCACGTGGACATGGCACCCATATCCACGAAAGTAACAAGTCATGGTCACACGAATCGCCATCAATGGAGCCGCCGGCCGCATGGGGCAACGCCTGGTTGCCCTGGGAAATGAAGATAAGGACCTCGATATCGTGGCCTGCTTCGAATACAGCGGCCATCCGAAGTTCGGCCAAGACGCCGGCATCGTCGCCGGTATTGGCGAGCTCGACGTCGTCCTGGTCGAGGAAACGACGGCCCAGTACGACGCGATCATCGACTTCTCCGTTCCGGCCGGCGCGCATGCGGCCGTCGAGCGGGCCGTCGACGCGAAAGCCGCCCTGGTAATGGCAACCACCGGCCTGGAAGAAGAACACAAAGCCAAGATTCGCGAAGCCGCCAATGTCATCCCGGTCGTCTGGGCACCCAGCATGAGCACGACGGTCAACCTGACCATGAAGCTGTGCGAGATCGCCGCAGAAGCGCTCAAGGACATCCCAGGCGGCGCCGACGTCGAGGTCCTCGAGCGTCACCACCGCTTCAAGGAAGACAGCCCCAGCGGTACGGCCCTGCGGTTCGGTGAACTGATCGCCAATAAGATGGGCATCACCAATTTCGTGCATGGCCGCGAAGGTCGCCCCGGTGCACGCCCTCACAACGAAATCGCCTACCACGCGATCCGCACCGGCGACAACCCCGGCGAACACACCATCATCTTCGGCCTGCTCGGCGAAACGATCGAAATGACCGTCCGAGCCAGCAACCGCGACTGCTACGCCACCGGAGCCCTGCAAGCGGCCAAGTTCGCCGCCGGCAAAAAACCGGGGCTGTACAACATGAACGACGTGCTGGGACTGTAAGCCCAAAAACGCCGAATGCCGTTGAAATGCTCCAGCTGCCCCCATAAGAAAGGGGCACCACTCCCCTTTTCTTTCGGCTATACTTGTGCTTCACCCTCGTCCACGAGCCCTCACCAAATCTCCCTACCGTTGTTCTGGAGCACACCATGAAACGTCTGTTCGATCGCGCATCCTTGTTGGTCCTGGCACTCGCCGGAACCATGATTGTCGCTTCGGCCCATGCCGCGGAAGTTGATCCGCCCGAAGGCTTCCAAGCCTTGTTCAATGGCAAAGATCTTACCGGTTGGTACGGTCTGAACCCTCACCAATCGGCCAAGCTGACTGGCGAGAAGAAAGAAGAAAACCACAAGCAGCAGCGTGCGGAATTCGCCGACCACTGGACGGTTGAAAATGGGGAACTGGTCAACGACGGCCACGGCCCGTATGCCACCACCGAAAAAGACTTCGGCGACATCGAATTGTTGATCGATTACAAAACGGTCCCCAAGGCCGATAGCGGGATCTACCTGCGTGGCACCCCTCAGGTTCAGATCTGGGACATCACCACCCCTTTCAATCCTGAGCAGCCCCATATCAAACGCCATCTGGGCTCCGGCAGCTTGTGGAACAACGCCGTGGATGCCCCAGGCCGCGATCCGCTGGTCGTGGCCGATCGCCCGTTCGGTGAGTGGAACGAAGTCCGCATTCGCCAGGTCGGCGACGTAACCTGGGTTTGGCTCAACGACAAACTGGTCGTCGACGGCGCCGTGATGGAAAACTACTGGGACCGCAGCAAGCCACTGCCTGCCACCGGCCCAATCATGCTGCAAACGCACGGCGGCGAGATTCGCTGGCGCAATATCTTCATCCGTGAGATCAGCCCCGAAGAAGGAAAAAAGATCCTCGCCGAAGCGAAGAAGTAACGCTCGCTTCGATCGATCGAACACGCACATTGCCCCGCATTTGACGGGGCAATGTTGCTTCGAAGGGGCTGCTTGGGCGTAAGCGTTACTTCGCCCAGCCAGCTTCCCGCACGCCAGTTCCTTCGACGCCGGTAAGCGAGTCCCCCAGATCCTGGCGGATCGGATCGGCCAGCTTCGAGAGTCGTTCGACCACCTCGGGGTATTGGCTGGCCAGGTTCTTGGTTTCGCCTGGGTCACTCTCGAGATCGAACAGGCTCAGTTCGATATGCTCAACACGGCCTCCGTGGCGGCTGGCGATCCCTTCGATGCCGCTTTGGGTGATCGACTGGGCTGGGTTCTTGCCCCAGTTCGACGGTTTACCACCTTTGCCAGGCTCGCCGGCCACGGTGATGTAAGGATGCGGAAAGTGGAGTTTCCACTTCCCACTGCGGACGGCCTGAAGCCCCGTGCCGCCGAAGAAGAAGTAAGCCTCGTGCGGTGTCTTGCCGTCCTTTGTGGTCAGCACTTCGGAAATATCGAGTCCGTCGATCTTCTTGGTCGGCATCTGTCCGCCGACGATCTTGGTCAGCGTGGGCAAGAGGTCGATCGACATGATCGGTTCGTCACACACGCGATTGGCGGGGATATGCCCCGGCCAGCGCATGATGCATGGTACACGCACGCCCCCTTCGAAGGTCGTCAGCTTTCCTTCGCGGAATGGGCCTGCGTCGCCGGCGTGTTCGCCATAGCTCGGCCACGGTCCGTTATCGCTGAAGAAGATCACGATCGTATTGTCAGTCAGCTTCAACCGATCGAGCGTTCGCATCAGTTCGCCGACCGACCAATCGAGTTCTTCGATCACGTCCCCGTACAAACCGTGCTCGGTCTTCCCCTTGAACTGCTCCGACGCAAAGATCGGCACATGCGGCATGATCTGGGGGAGATACAAAAAGAAGGGTCGGTCCTTATTGCGCTCGATGAAGGAAATGGCCTTCTCGGTGATTCGCTTGGTGAACTGGCTTTGATCGGGATCCAGTTCGACGACCGTCTCTCCTTCGTACAGTGGGAACGGGGGCATCTCGTCGGCCAGCACCGGGTGGTACTTCGTGTTGTCGTTGGAGTACGGCGTGCCGAACCACTCGTCGAAGCCGTTACGAGTCGGCCAAAACTCCATCACCGTTCCCAAGTGCCACTTGCCCATGCCCGCGGTCGCATAGCCCAGGTCTTTGAACATCTCCGGTAGCAGGTACTCGTCCGGATGAATCCCGTTCTTGCTGGTGTGATTCAGGGCTCCCTGCAGGCTCACGCGGTTGGGATAGCAGCCACTCAGGAAAGCCGCGCGGCTGGCCGTGCACACCGGCTGAGCGACATAGAAGCTTGTGAACCGAGTCCCCTGCCCTGCCAATTTATCCAGGTTCGGCGTGCTGAAGCCTTGGGCTCCCTGGCTGCTCATATCGCCGTATCCCATGTCGTCGGTCACGATCAACAGGACGTTGGGCAATGGATCCAAGTTACCTTGGGCGAAAGCATTCGCAGTCAGCAGCAACAGAAACAAAGGGGCAAACCAGGTAGATTTCATGGTGGGCTCTCTTCAGGGGGAAACGGGGCGATAAGAGGTCTCCCATTTTGAAATCAGCAGGTCGGTGAGTCAACGAAAAAAGCGGGCCGAGAGTTTCTCTCGTGCCCGCTTTGAAGTCGTAACTTGAAGGTTATCGAGCAGTGAACGCTTACGGACGCCCACCCCCTTGCAAGTTCATTCGTTTGCGATCCTCAGCAGACAGCCCGCTCTTGGGCTGAAGCTCGTCCCCTTCCAGGCTCACATCCAAATTCGGATTTGAAGCCGAGATTTCCATCTCCAGCGTCGATTCTGAATTGAACCTAGGCGGTACAAACTGGAACATGATTGGCTGCGATTCGGGAATGCGATCGGTTGGTGCCGTTTCGCCAATTTTCTTCTCGGCGGTCACTTTCACCAACCGTTTGCCAGGCGTCGTCTGCAGCGTGAACTTTCCATCGACGATTTCGGCACTGGCAAAGTGACCCTCGCCCACCGGCTGTAGTTCGATGTAGCCTTTCTGGATCGGTTGTCCGTTCCAGGTGGCAGTGCCATCGACCGACATTTTTCCATCATTGTTGCACCCAACCAGTGCCACGAGGACCAATAAAGCTGAACACATCAGGCTGCGAGATGAGGTGATCGCCATGATGCTGAATCTCCCGTTCGTTAAAAAACATTGCTGGAAATGAAGTCCCAAAGCCCATTAGTATTCGGCCAGTACTTCACCGCCACTGCGAGTACCCAATCCACGCCACACCGTCAGATTGACCGTTTCGGCGACGAAGCGGACCGAACCATCGGTCAGGGCCACATTCACGCCGCCAGGATGCCAGCTACGCGGAGCAACCACGTTGGCTCCCCAGTCCCAGTCGGCATGCGCCGTACATTTCGCTCCCAAAGCACCACCCAGGTTCAAGTGACAGCGGTTGGTACGATCATTCGCATCGGCGTTGGGGGTCAAGTAAGTCGTGAAACCGGCACCCATGGCGACCTGAGTACGACCGATGCTGCTCCAGTAATCTTCTTCCGATGGAGTAATGATTTCCGAGAACAACAGCGTGTTGGAAAGACCATCGGTACAGTCACGCAGACCGGCGGCCTTTTCAGGAACGAACATCCCAGCCTTGCCGGCATAGCCGTCGACCACGTTCCAAGGAGTACCGGAGTTGAAGTTCGAGTCGCCATAACAAACGACATAGTTGTGCAGTGCACTTTGCCAGTCATCGGATCCTTGTTCTTGGATCTTGGAATCGTCCGAAGGACAAAGCATTGCATCCAACAACTGCATCCGAGCGTAGCTGCGAACCGAAGAACCACCGTTAATCTTTTGGGTCAGGTTCAGTTCTTCGTACATCGCGTTTTCTTCGATGAACGGCAGGATATAGCAGTACCACGAGTAGGAGTCGCGTCCCCAAGCGGCATTGTTGTAGCTACCAGCAGGCAACTTTCCGTAGGTATCGTGATGATTGTGCATCGCCAAGGCGAGTTGCTTTTGCTGGTTGGTGCATTGCATGCGGCGAGCTGCCTCGCGGGCTTGCTGAACGGCCGGCAAAAGCAAAGCGATCAGAACGCCGATGATGGCGATCACTACCAATAGTTCGACCAGAGTAAAACCACGTCGATCAAGACGTCCCATTAAGCTGCTAGAGGCTTTGCACATGATTTGAAACCTTTGGGAAAAGAGGAGGCACATCCACGGCTAAGTTATGAGGCGCTTAGCACGTGTTTCATTAGGACTGGTAATAAGTCCCAAGTGGAAAAAGTTAAAAAGGAAAACAAGCCGAATGGACGGCTTTTCGATCAGCGGCGAGAAAGTGAAGATAAGAGATAGACAAGGAGGCTGACCTGTCCTTTAATCTCGCTTACCGCGCCAAGCGATTTCTTCAGAATAGCAACGAGAACGAAATGCCCCAATGAAACTTTATTCATACATGCCTTACTAATTTACATGTACAATTCACGGGTGCGTTGTTATAAAAACTCTGATCGACACTAAACAATTCGCCACAATTCTTTCCAGAAAAGTTGCAAACTTACACCTGACATGGAAAGAACGAGAGACAAGTCATCACTCGCGGCAACTCTTGACCTCTTAACGGAATCCCCCTCCCATGCATCGCGTGCTTTTTCCCCTTCTGCTGTCACTCTTCTGCATTACGTCACTTCAAGCAGCCAACCGCCCGAACGTGCTGTTCATCGCGGTCGATGACCTTCGTCCCGAGTTGGGCTGTTACGGCAAGCCGCACATTCATTCGCCGAACATCGATCGCCTGGCGTCCCAGGGAACGGTCTTCGAGCGTGCTTACTGCATGGTTCCTACCTGCGGAGCTTCGCGGGCAGCGTTGATGACCAGCATTCGACCGGCCCCCAAACGATTTGTGACCCATCTCGCCTCGGCCGAAGAGGAGGTACCCAACATCACCACGTTGAATACCCACTTCAAAAAAGCCGGGTACACGACGATCTCCAACGGCAAGGTATTTCATCACCCGAGCGACAACGCGAAGGGATGGAGCGAATCGCCATGGCGACCCAAGGCTCCGACTTACAAGTTGCCTGAGAGCATCGCCGCGTCGAAGACCACGCCGAAAGGCCGTGGACCTGCCTACGAGTCAGCCGACGTGAAGGATGACTTTTACGCCGACGGCAAGTTGGCCAACAAGACGATCGAAGACCTTCGCCGGCTGAAGGAGAAGGACGAACCGTTCTTCCTGGCGGTCGGCTTCTTCAAACCGCATCTTCCTTTCGTCGCGCCGCAGAAGTACTGGGACCTGTACGATCCCAACACGATTGCCTTGCCGGAAACGTATCACCGTCCGCAGAACGCTCCTGACGTTGCCATTCATAACTCGGGCGAACTCCGCGCTTACGCTGGCATTCCCCCAAAGGGCCCCGTGAGCGACGAAACCGCGCTGAACATGATCCGCGGCTACTACGCGTGCGTGAGCTTCACCGATGCCAATATCGGCAAGCTGCTGGATGAACTCGACCGCCTGGAACTGGCCGACAACACGATCGTTGTCCTCTGGGGCGATCATGGCTGGAACCTGGGCGAGCATACCCTCTGGTGCAAGCATTCCTGCTTCGAGACGTCGATGCACGCTCCCCTGATTGTGAAGGTCCCCGGAAAGTATGCCGGCCAGAAGACCGCCGCCTTGACCGAGTTCATCGACATCTACCCTTCGCTGTGCCAGCTATGCGGGCTCGAAACGCCGGAGCACTGCCAAGGGCAAAGCTTCGTGCCGCTGCTGGAAGACCCCACCGCCGCCGGCAAACCCTTTGCCATCGGCCGCTTCGGACCTGGCGATACGATCCGCACCGACAAGTACCGCTACACCGAGTACTCGGCGAAGCAGAAAGACCTAAACGCCAAGATGCTGTACGACCACGAAAAGGACCCGCAAGAGGATACCAACATCGTGGGACGTCCCAAGCTTCAGGCCGCGGTGGAAGAACTTTCGCAGAAGCTGAACACCAATAAGGGAAAGTAGTCGCTACGACCGTTTCCGACGTGCCGGTCGAAATTATGGATGACGGAAAACCGGCGCACCGTTACGATCACCCAGGTACACCACTCTCGCCGATGGTGTACCTCTTTTTGTATTCAGCTTCCCGGTTGAACCCAATCCGACTGCTGGTTAGGCTACCCTTCTCGCTTCGTTTTCGACTTCCCAAGGTTCCTGGATGAAATACTTCTACTTCGACAGTGCCAGCCATGATGGCGTTGAATCCAACGCGCCCATCGATGGCCAGGAAGCCGACATCCTGAACAGGTGGCAGACCCTCTCGCCGGAGCATGGATCGTTCCTGGGCGTTTTCTGCGAGAATGGCCAGATCCTGCAATTCATGTGGGAAGAGAACTACCTGCAAGTCGACGTCCCCGATGCCGAGCGTGGTGGTTCGCTGCAGAAGCCGGTAACCCGCGACGAAGCGAGCGACCTGCTGGTTCAGGCAATCCATGGTATCTGCCCGAGCGAGATCCCCGGCCTTGAATTCTTCAAGTGGTAAGCTGAGCGATGGCCAAGTGCGACGAAGGTTATCTGTGTGACGTGTGCGGTCAGCCGGTCGAACGCCTCTTTGAAAGCGACCTCTACCTCCGCTACGTAATCGGCATGCTCGATCCCGAAGTCCTGCACACCACGCCCGAACGCCATACCCGCTGCAACCCGGCCCTGGCCCAGTTCATCGTGCATGAGAAGTTCACCCCGGTCGAGTGCCCCGGCGACTTCGACAAGCGCAACCTCGATCCCGAATTCGTTCGCCAGCGCGAACAACTGGTCAGCCGCGGCTACGACCGCTTAAGAGAACTGGCCCGGCTGGACCTGCCAATCGTGGACTACCCGCTACCCGAGTTTCGCGGGAAGTATTCGAAGTGAATCACACTTCTAGAGTTGTTCCTTAGTCTTTGATATTTCATCCAGACGATCGAAAAGTTTTTCTCCATCAATCAACGTTAGATGATGTGGCATGTATCCGGCGATCGATGGATCTTTCTCAATTCTTGGGGCAAAGGAAGAAGAAGTTGTAACCACTCCCATACTTGCACCTTTATTTAGACCAGCAGGATGAATCGTGTGCAGAAGTGCCCTCACCTCTTCTGCCGTGACAACTCTTCCCGGTTTATAGAGTTTTGCTTGGTCATGAATACGAAATTTGAACACCCCAGGCTTCTCCGCGATTACATCAATTCCGTTGTCTCCACTACGGGGAGTAAGCTTTACAATCCATCCTTCAGATTGATATGCCCCAGCAACTAACTCCTCGAACTTTCTCGGGGGAAGTTCAAAAACGCGATCTGGGTTCTCTTTCAGGTAGTCAAGCAATTTCCACCACGCCGGGGCAACAGCTCTTATCACTTGTCCTTCGTTGTCAGCGTTCCCCAGTTCCAGGAAGTCGAAAAGTACAGTCAGTGACCCTGTCGGGGGCCGAATATTGAGCGTTGCAGGCACAACCTCTAGCGCAATTTCGATGGGACTAAGTGAGATTATTCGTTTTCTCCGAGTGTTACCGCAATTTGGACAAGGTGTATGTGGGGGATGGGTACGGAGATCAAATTCATGATCGCACTCAACACAGAATTCTTGCCCCATAAATGTCCCCTCAACAAGCCAAGAGTTACGCTAATGACTGCTTCGCCAAGAGTAGTGCCCCTTGCACGACCACCGCTTCCCCGAGATCCGCCCGGACGATCTCGTAGCTTTTGGCCAGCGGCGGGAAGACATAGGTTGCGACGTTTTCTTTCAGCGGCGTCAGAAACAGCTTCTCCGGCATCAGCGAAACACCGCCGCCAATCACGACGACCTCCGGCGCCATCAGCGTGATCATCTGAGCGATCGCCCAGCCGAGCGTTTCAACCGCATCGTGCAGGACCGCGCACGCAATACCGTTTCCATTGGTGGCGGCGTCAGCGATGTTCTTGGTGGTCAGGACATCGATGTTGCCGTCGCAGCAGTTGACCAGTTCCCAGTAGTCATCTGCCTGCTCCTCAGAAGCGATGCCTTGCAGGATGTGGCGAACTTCGGCCATGATGCCAAAACCGGACGACTCGGCTTCAACCGTATTTGTCGCTTCCGAATGCAGCACGCCGGGACGCAGATGACCGATCTCGGCGAACGCTGGCCGGCCGGTCCCCATCAGCTTTCCATCGACGACGTACCCGCCCCCGATACCGCTTCCGACGGTCACGTAGAACGAGCTTTGTCGCCCCTTGCCGGCACCCAGGGTCGCTTCGGCGAGCGCGGCCGTATCGCAGTCGTTGCGGATGACAGTCGGAAGACCAAACCGCTCGCGACACCAATCAGCCAGCGGGAATTGATCCCAACCTTCGACCTGGTGGCTCGTGGTGATGATCCCGGTCTTCGCGTCGAGTGGACCACCGAACCCGATTCCCATCGCATCGACGTCATACTGTGACTGAAGCGAGCGAATCATCGCTTCCAACTGGTGACGAATCCCCTCGGCACCCTTGGCCGGCACGATCGTTTCGCGAAGCGAGCCAATCACTTCGAGCGAGTCCGCATCGGCCAGGGTCGCTTGCAGCTTTGTGCCACCAATTTCGACGCCGATGACTTTCATTTCGCGTAGCGGCCTTCATCGTTGATGCGGGCAAAGACGTCGTTCAATACCCAGTGAAAAATGGCTAGGTGAATGCTTTCGACCATCCCCATGTCATCCAGCGGAACGTGAAAGCTGTGGTGGGCCAGGTCGCGCAGCTTGCCTCCGCCGTAGCCGGTGAGGCCAAGCGTTTTGAGCCCGTGCCGATTAGCCCAGTCGACTGCCTTCAGTACGTTGTCGCTGTTGCCGCTGCCGCTGATCGCCAGCACGACGTCCCCTTCCTGACCGTAGTTCATCACCTGCTGCAGGAAGATCTGGTCGTAGCCGATGTCGTTCCCCACGGCCATGATCCAGCCGGCGTTGTCGGTCAAACTGAGGACCTTCAACCGGCGAAGCGATTCGTCTCCCAGGTCTTTCTCGCGGAGGGAACTTTTGCCGAAGTCTTCGGCCATGTGGCTAGCGTTGCAGCCGCTGCCGCCGTTGCCGAAGATGTAGACGAACTTGCCGTTCTCGTAGGCCTCGTAAACCAGGTCGGCCCACTTCTTGATCTGAGCCTGATCCAGCTTGTCGAGTTCGGCCTTGAAGCGATCGATGTAGGCCGCGATGTCGAGAGATGCTCCGAGCATTACTGAGTATCCTTATCCGATTCCAATGCTTCCGACTGCGGATGATAAAACAGGGCCACCGGAAGCATGATGATGAGGGTGAATCCAAACAAATAACAGCGTGACAGGTCTCCCCAGATCAGAACCTGATCGAAGACCGAATACAAGAACCCTGACAGGAAGATGGCCAGCCAATTGGCGCGAGACATCTCGGCAATGACCTGGCCCTTCTGGTCTTCGGGGGCCTTGGCCTGCAAGTAAACCTGAATCGGAACCGAAAACATCCCGGTGAATATCCCCAGTAAGACCAATACCGGCAAGCTTCCCCACAAACCGAGCAGGTGCCCATGCTGGCCGCCGGGGGTCGCCATCAACGCCAGGCACAATAGAATCCCCCAGGCGCCGATCTGCACCAGGCGAAACTCGATCTTGCCGCTCGATAGCAAACCGGCCAGCATGCAGCCCACTCCGATCCCCAACCCAATCGCCCCGCCAAGCCAACTGGTTTCAGTGTCGCTCAGTTCAAGCTGCACTTTGCCGAGCGAGTTGACCGCCTGCTGCACGATTCCGGCACAGAGCCAGAACATGCACGACGCGAGCAGCGCCTTCAAGATCGAGTGATCCTGCATGAACAGCTCGCGCGTCTTCTTCGGAATGCCGATCGCCTGCATGGTGAACTTTGCCTCTGGCGTCGCTTGGCTCGTGCGGCGAATGGGAATCGTCGTCAATGTCCCCACCACCGCCACCGCCACGCACACCAGCGAAGCAATCCACAAGTTGCCTGGCAGCGAGTCCCGCAGGATGCCGGCGAGCACCGTTCCAAAGATGATCGCCAGGAAGGTGGTCATCAGGAATACGCCGTTCACCTTCGGCAGATCACGCCCATGAAACAACTCCGGCAGAATCCCATACTTGGCCGGCGCGAACAGCGTGCTTTGAAAGCCCATGAACGCCAGCACCAGCATCAGCCCGGCCATCCCCAGTTGGTCGTACCAGAAGAAGGCCGCGACCCCCAAGGCCATGGCCACGATCTCAAGCACCTTCGAGATACGAATGATCGACGTCTTGCTGTACTTGTCGGCCAAAAAGCCGGTCGGCCCGGCAAACAGCACAAACGGGGCCGCGAAGACCACCATGGCCAGTCCCTGGTAGTCGGCCTCGCCACTCCCCTGCAGGGCCTGGTTCACGGCAACCAGAAGCAGGAGTTGTTTGAAGATGTTGTCGTTGAACGCGCCAAAGAACTGCGTCGAGGTCGTCGCCCAGAAAGACGGATCGCTAGCGAGACGATCGGGGATCGTTTCGGCAGCGGCTCCGCCGGCAGGCGACTGGTACGGATTGGAAGGGGCATCCATGAACGGCATTATCAACCCTATCGCGAAATCGTCCTAGGCGAGTGCGTATAGAAAACGCGGGGAAATCGGGTCACCTGGGTTAATTTTCGAGAAGTTTTCCCCCGAAACCAGGCCGCCAGTTCACTTGATCAGCAAGGTAATTCCGCCAGCTTCGATCGAATTGTCGATCAATCGCCCGATACGTCGTTTCATGCGCATCCGCCGCCAGGCATCCCCCACGCCGCGCTGAACCTTCCCCAGCCATCCTCGGCCGGTCGCTAAGGGGCGTGTTTTCTGACGCCCCATGCTTTGCACGACCTCGTTTGCAAACGGAAAGTGCTGCACCGACGAAAAACCAATTTCACTCGCCAGACGGATGATGTACCACGCTGGCATGTCTTTCTCGGTCACGCCATATCTTTCGACCGCTTGAATCGAGATCTCAGCCGCCGCGTGCCCCTTGCCAGGCTCATGCGTCACCAGAACGCCTCCAGGTTTCAAAGCACGAAAGACGGCCGCCAGCGCCAGGCGTTCATCTTCGGCATGGTGCAGTGAATCGTAGAAACAGGCCGCATCGAACTCGTCGCGAAAGTCGAGCGACTCGTAATCGCTGACGATGAAGCTGGCCGAGTCCGCATGAAACCGCTGCTTGTTCGCCGTCGCGGCCTTGATCATGTCCGGAGCGATATCCTGGCCAACCACTTCGTATCCCATCATCGCGAAAAAACAGGAGGTCCATCCAGTACCGCAGCCCAGGTCGAGCAAACGCGCCGGCGGATCAGGCAGCAGGTTCCGCATCATGCCGATGTCGCACAGATGCCGTCCCTGGTAGTCGACCGAAAACGGCTTGTTCGCCAGACGAACCTTCCCCTTCTCGTCCAAGTCGCGTAAGTAGGTCAGCTCCCCAGATTTTCCCATCGAAACACTCAAAATGTAAACGCGTGTTCACAGCTCCATCCGTTTGGCCTGCAGCAAAAGTATGGGGACTGACTCGGCCGAAGCAAGGGCAGTTTCCTCTACCCAACGAAGTGCCAAAAAATTTTTTCCGCGCGCACTATCTCACTGAAGCGCTAGTCCTCTAAATTGCACGTACACCCGACGAAGCATCACGCTTCCGGGTGTCATACCCGCGTTCGCGTGGGCATGCGTTCCAAGCCCCAACGGGGCGACAGATAATAGCCAGGGGCGTCAGCCCCTGGTAGGTGACCAAAAAAAAACAAGCCCTGAAAGGGCGACAGAACCTATGTGTCATTCATGATTCTGCCGCCCCGTTGGGGCTCGGAAGAACTCGAATCCAAGGGTGATACCAAACGTTCACCATTCGTTTTTCTCGTCCCTAACACACTCAACACTCGAAAACGTCATGTCCCATTCACACGCCACGCAACCTGAAAAACACGGAGCGAACGCATCAGCGCACGCTCCGCAGGTTGCCGTGCGCGAGGGGAATCGGCTTCTCTGCCCCTGCTGCGGGGAGGTGTTGATGATCTTGCAGGAAGAGCCGGCCAACGAGTCGCAGCCTAAGAAGTTCTGGCCGCCGAAGATGGCCCCTCCGAAGCGAACGCCGCGGCCCCAATCGGCCACGCTCAACGAAATCATTCGTCGGCAAGAGGCCCAGGAGGAAGCCGCGTTTCAGGCCGCCATGACGAAGGACGTTCCTAGCAAGGACCCGCCTGTCGAAGCGTTCGACCCCGACCGGCCTCACTACCGGGCCGACAGCATCGTGGTTGAAATCGATCCGGAAATCAACGCGTACGAGTTCCCCGAAATCGATCCTCCCCTGGTCCCCAGCGGCCTAACGCCCAAGCGTTCGCGAAGTGATTCAGGCGAATACCGCGAGCCCCGCGAACGCGACGCGGTGACGCGTTACGAGGAACGAAAACGGTACCGACTGCGGCAGCCGCTGCGCGAGCCGCTCACGTACGAAGCCGCCCGATTGTACGCGTGGATGTTCTACCGCATGAAAAAACTCAACCTGCAGCTGATCGAGGAGATCACCGCGAAACAGGCCGAGATCGACGCGCTGGAAGAGGAACTCAACGCACCGGTGAAAGAGGCTTCCAGCGAAGAACAACCGCCAAGCGAAACGCAGCCTCAAGTAGTCTCCCGAGTCGAAACCAAAAAGATCATCACGCCCACACGACGCAAACGCGTGCTTCGTGCGATTGAAAAGCGTGTCCACGGGGATGTGAGGATGGCGTCCAACAACGAAACACGACAAGTCGAAACGGCCCACGAACGCGGGCCGCCTTGAGTGTATAAGCCCCAAGGGGCTGACAAGAAAATCCTATCCCCTCTCCCTCGCAGGGAGAGGGCCAGGGTGAGGGTTTGTTGAACGGCCTTTACCTCACACCGCCAGTCAAGAGTTCCGAGCCTATCGCGAACGTCGGTCGCGCATGCGCTTCTATCAAGCGAGAAAAACCCCTCACCCTGGCCCTCTCCCCTCGGGGGAGAGGGGACTGGAATGCGCGCGCGGTTTCGATCTGGATGTGGCCTTACGAACCCTTGTCGGTTTGCAGGGCGATTAGTTCGTCTTGCGAGGCCATCGCGCGGATCTCTTCGGTGATTTTCATGCTGCAGTACTTCGGACCGCACATGCTGCAGAAGTGCGCGCTTTTGAAGGTGTCTTGCGGCAAGGTTTGATCGTGATAAGCCTGGGCCGTTTCGGGATCGAGCGACAGGCGGAACTGTTCGTTCCAGTCGAACGCGAAACGAGCCTTGCTCAATGCGTCGTCCCGATCGCGAGCCCCCGGGCGATGCCGAGCCACGTCGGCCGCGTGGGCGGCGATCTTGTAGGCGATGACCCCTTGCTTGACGTCGTCGGCCTCAGGAAGTCCCAGGTGTTCCTTCGGGGTTACGTAGCACAGCATGGCCGCGCCATGCCAACCGGCCAGTGCCGCGCCAATCGCGCTGGTGATGTGGTCGTAGCCGGGAGCGATGTCGGTAACCAGCGGGCCTAACACGTAGAACGGAGCACCGTCGCAGACTTCCTGCTGGCGCTTCATGTTCATTTCGATCTGGTCCATCGGCACGTGTCCGGGACCTTCGACCATGACCTGCGTGCCGTTGGCGCGACCACGCTTGGTGAGTTCGCCCAGAACGTCAAGTTCCGAGAACTGCGCGTCGTCTGAAGCATCGGCCAGCGAACCAGGACGCAGGCTATCACCCAGGCTCCAAGTCACGTCGTACTGACGCATGATGTCGCACAGATCATCGAAGCTGGTGTACAGCGGGTTTTGCTTGCGGTGAGCCATCATCCACTTGGCGATCAGCGAACCGCCGCGGCTGACGATGCCGGTCACGCGGTTGGTCGTTAGGTGCAGGTGCTCAAGCAGGATGCCGCAGTGGATGGTCATGTAGTCGACCCCCTGCTTGGCCTGATGCTCGACCATGTCCAGGAAGTGCTGCGGCGTCATGTCCTCGATATTGCCCCCCAGGTTTTCCAGCATCTGGTACATGGGAACCGTACCGATTGGAACAGGGCTCTTTTCGATGATCTTGGCGCGGATTTCGTCGATGTTCTTTCCGGTGGAAAGATCCATCACGGTGTCGGCCCCATGATGAACGGCGACGTGCAGCTTGTCGAGTTCGCCAGCCAGATCGCTCGTCACGGCACTGTTGCCGATGTTGGCGTTGATCTTGCACTTGGCGGCCAGGCCGATCCCCATCGGCTCAAGAACCCCTTGAAGGTGAACCTTGTTTGCTGGGATCACCATGCGACCGGCGGCGACTTCGTCCCGCACCAATTCAGCAGAGATGTTCTCCCGCTTGGCCACATACTCCATTTCCGGGGTGATCGTCCCCTCTTTCGCTGCAAGCAGTTGCGTCGACATGAAATTCAAAATCCTCGTTCAGGCCGCCGGCCTGTTTCGCGTGACGCGGTTTTGGTCGTAACCGCTGATTTTTAAAAGGCTTTCGCTCACAAATTTATGGTATCGAGTCCCCCTACCGTGTCAATCTGGCAGAGGGGCCAACCAGGGGGCAAGAAGGTGGTTTTAACCCGAAAATTAAAGGGTTTTCAGATACTCGAGAAGGTCTTCTTTTTCCGCATCACTTAGCACATTGGGGAAGTCGTGCCCTGTCGCACTTTTACCGAACCGAGACGTATCGAAGACTTCACGCCGGTCGATCGAAGACAATCCTTGCGGAACTTCGTTTAGCACTTCGACCGAAATCCCCATCTGCTGATGATCGTAAGCAAGCCCCTTCCAGCGCCAAACCTGGGGACGCTCGCCCGGGTGCAGCAAATGCCACAAGGTCGGGACCGAACCGTTATGCAGATAGGGTGCCGTCGCCCAGACGCCATCCAGTGGCGGGGCGACATAGCCTTCTGGATCGGCAATCAATCCCTTCTGCTGGCCATGCGTGTTGAACCAGCTTTGTCCGTACGCCTGGCGGTGGGCCGGCGTGAGCGAATCAAAACGTGCGCGATCGGTCTTCACCACATCAATCGGCACCATGCGTTCCGGGTAGTCGGCCTTGTCGCCGTACGTGCCGTGACACTCGCTGCAGTGATTGTTGAAGATGATGCGGCCTCGATCCGCTTTCGCCGGATCGATCGGCCCTGGGTACTTCGGAGCTTCGAGCGAACTCAAATAGGCGTAGACGTCGCGGAAGTCGTCTTCGCGATCACGAAAGGCCTGGGCCTTGTTTTCCTTGACGAGCGTAAATTGAAGCAGGCCCCGATGCCCTTTGGGGGCGAAGCCGTCAAGGTAGATATTCTCCTTCTTGGCAAAGTGCCACCAAGGCGGAGGTTCCATATCGTGATGCAACATTTTGGGAAAGCTGGCCCCCGGCACAAGGTTCAGGTCGGCATCCCGCAGCGAAAGCAGCGCCACGCCGAAGTTCACCGCGTTGGTCGTCCCTTTGTTGTCCCCCATCGGAAAAACCAACGAGCTATAGTCGGTCGGAACCAGCCTTTTTCCCAGCAGAGCTTTGGTCAGACGAATTTCGTCCGTGATGCCTGCGAAGTCGAAACGATTGTTGGGCAGGCCTGGAACCGTCTTACCGTCGACTTGGCCACCGTGACACGAGAAGCAGTTGAGCGTCCAGTTTCCCTTTTGGTCGACGACATACTGCAGCGGCTTGGTCGGGTCCTCGGAGCGCCCGGTGAGCCCGTACCGCTCGAAAGCCATCTGCCGCCGCGTGTCGGCATCGGCCCCTTCGGCCTGATCTCGAAGCGGCTTCGGCCAGACCTTCCAGACGTTGTCGAAGGTCTCCTGGTCGAAGTATGGAGGCAGATACGGTGTATTGATCAGGTGCTCGTACCCGGCCTGGGGATTGGGCGCGCGGTCCTCGGCGATCAGGCCGCACGGCAAGAGCAGCAAAATCAGAATAGCGACAATTCGCTCCATCATGAAATCTCGACAGCAATCCAACTAATGAACCAGGCCCCGTTTGTGCACACGGCAATTGGGGAACCGCAGACCACGCGACCGGGCAACGGTGTCCCTGATTATAGAAAGCCGAGCGCTGAATCGGCCAGTTTACCTTGGGGCCCCTTGCCAGCAACCTTCGCGACAAGCACATTACAACCCTCTAGGGGAACGTCAACTTGAATGAAAAGAACACGACAAACCGAGCCGATGTAGCCATCGTGGGTGGTGGTGCGGCCGGGCTGTTTGCTGCGATATGGGCAGCCAGAACCGATGCCAATCGCCGGATCGTCATTCTGGACGGGGCCAGGCGGATTGGTGCCAAGATCCTCATTGCTGGGGGAGGCCGCTGCAATGTGACCAACGAAAAGGTCACGCCTGACGACTTCTGCGGCAGCTCGCCGAACGCGATCAAGAAGGTCCTGGGCCGATTCACCCAACCCCAAACGGTCGACTTCTTCGCGGAGCTAGGCGTCAAGCTGAAGCGCGAACCGACCGGCAAGCTGTTTCCCACGACCGACAAAGCACGTACGGTGCTTGATGCGATGCTGGCCGAGGTCGACCGCCTGGGGATTAAGATTTTCTTGAATCACCGCGTCGAAAACATTCGCCCCCCATCCGACGGTGACGAGCGATCCAAATTCGAGATCGCCGGGCCGTGGGGACACTTGGTCGCCCCGAAGGTGATTCTGGCGACCGGCGGCAAAAGCGTTCCACAGACGGGCAGCGACGGGCACGGCCTGGAGATCGTTCGCCGCCTGGGGCATGAACTGACGCCGAAGATTTTTCCTGCCCTGGTTCCCCTGCAGCTGGCTGATGGGGATCCACTGAAGCAGCTTTCAGGTATCTCGCTACCGGTCTTGCTTCAACTGACCGAGAGCAGCGGCAAGCGAATCGAAACGGTCGAAGGGGACCTACTGTTAACCCACAAAGGTCTTTCGGGACCGGCGGTGTTGGACATGAGCCGCCACTGGATCGCGGCCTCGTCCGAGCGAGCGGTTCGCTTGAATGTGAGCTGGCTACCGGAGATCACCGAGGAAGTCCTGCAGGCCGAACTGCAATCGCTCGGCCGCCGTTCGATCCGCGGTCACTTGCGCGAGCGTCTGCCGGATCGGCTTGTCGACCACCTGCTGACCTTTGCCGAAATTCCGCCCGAGCAAACCGGCGTCGACCTGGCCAGGCCGCAGCGAAAGAGCCTGGTCACGGCGGTCTGCAATTTTCCCTTGGAAGTCACCGGCACGCTGGGCTTTAAGGTCGCGGAAGTCACGGCCGGGGGCGTTCCCCTTTCGCAAATCGAACTGAAGACAATGCAATCGCGCGTCATGCCGGGACTGCACCTGTGCGGCGAGATCTGCGACGTCGACGGACGCATTGGCGGGTTCAACTTCCAGTGGGCCTGGTCGAGCGGCTACGTGGCAGGCGTTTCTGTTTGAAATGCCGGTGCTTCGGGAACGCTAAAACGATAGAATGATGACTGCCCCGCGCGATTTGCTTCTGCTGAGGATCCTCGATCATGCGTCTGTTGCCCCTACTCTTTCTATGCACTTTGTTTGTCGGCTGTACCTCCGGCGAACCATCATCGTCGTCGCAGCCCACTGCCCAAGTTCCCACGCAAGATGAACTCGCCGCCGAGGCGATGCTGGTCAACGCTGGAGGGCGTATCGAGAAAGATGGCAACGGTGCGGTCGTGCTGGTCGACTTTTCCGGGAAGCCGATCGACGAGAACCTCATGAAACGCATCGGAACGCTTCCCAAACTGCAGAAGCTGCTGCTGCGGGGCTGCCCAGTCGACAACGCCATGCTGAAAGCGGTGGGGTCTCCCGCGGACCTGCAAGTGCTCGATCTGCGAGGAACGCAGGTCACCGGTGCCGCGATGGATCAGATTGGCAAGTGCATCAAGCTGAAGAATTTGCAGTTCCGTGGCAATCCAATCACCGATACCGACCTCAAACACGTCGGGCGGCTGGCACAGCTCAAGGTGTTGGGGCTCGATGAAACGGCCGTGGAAGGGGCTTCCCTGGAGAGCCTGGCGGGACTGAAACAATTGGAGGAACTGTACCTGTTTGGGACTCCCTTCAAGGAAGCCAATCTCGCCAAATTGGCCCCGTTCACCAAGCTGAAACGGATACGTCTACGTGGCACGAAGATCGACGGCAGCGGCTTCGAATCACTCGCTGAGTTGACGGCTTTGGAAGACCTCGATGTGAGCGAAACTAATTTCAGCGATGCGGCGGTCGGGCATTTATTGAACTACAACGGCCTGAAGAAACTCAATCTGTGGGCCACCAAAATCACCGACGCCTCGCTACCCAACGTGGCGAAGTTGACTTCGCTGGAGTGGCTCAACCTCGACCGCAACTCGATCGGGGATGCTCAGATCGAAGAGTTGACCAAGCTTCCCAACGTCACTTGGCTGCACCTGGGTTCGACGGCATTGACCAACGATGGCTTGCAGAAGCTTGCGCCGATGACGCAACTGAAAACGCTGATCGTGACCCGTACCGGCGTCACCAGCGAAGGTGCCGCGGCCCTCGCCAACAAGCTTCCCGAAACCGAGATCCAGCACGTCTATATGACGGAAAATTAAGCGGCGCGGCTCGAATGCCCGCCACACGTCATAAGAGGATTCCCCCCAGACTTTCCGTACGATCGGCGCAATCGCCACCACCGGTACGCTTTCTCATGAACTCATGGCCGGTAGCCGTACCGCGGGAGTGTGACGTGCCCGTCACACTCCCATTTCAATGCTATAGTTTCACCGACCGACAAGAGGTGAAGCGTGTTGCTAGTAGCACGCCGGGCAGTCCGTCGGTTCTAGTCGCTACGGTTCATGATGATTGAGTCGCCTGGGGGAAGATCACTCGGTCTTTCTCTCGACGGGAAACTAGAAAAAACGCCAGGGAAGTATGACCGCTATCGAAACGATCTCGAAGCAATTGCAAGGTAACGTCAAGGACGTGATGTCGATCAAGGTCCATACCGCGACCGTAGGCACTCACGTCAATATTGTCGCTGACCTGATGGCTCGATATTCGTTACGCCGGGTAGTGGTGGTCGACAATGCCAAGCAAGTGATCGGCGTTGTCTCTCAGCGCGATATCGTTCGTGCGCTGATGAGCAGCATGAAGCCTGAAGGTCAGGAAGTCGTGCACAAACGTGTGGAACAACTGATCACCGTCGAAAAGCCCATCACCGTTGGTCCCGATATCCCGCTGGCCCGTGCCGCCTACGTTCTGGCCACCAACAAAATCGGCTGCTTGCCGGTGGTCGATGAACATCACACGCTGGTTGGCGTGCTTTCGATTTCCGATATCATTCAGTTCCTGGCCGACGATAACGTCGAAGGCATGGAAACGGCCTTCCAGATGTACTCGCCGCGGAACGATGCCAAGACCCGCAGCCCCGCTTACGTTCGGAAGATGAATGGCGACCTGGTCATTCCACTGAAGAACATCGAGAACAAGCGTGCCCGGATGGATTACGCCGTGCTCGGCTACGATCCACCGACCGGGCGGATCCTGATCAAGTTCGTCCGCGCGACGGCCGACGAAGCGATCGCGACGAAAGTTCAAGACGACAACTTGATCATTCCCGCCAAGGGATTCGTGCGGCACTTCAGCTTGATTGGCAAGGTCGCCGCGTTCGATGTGACCGACCACAACCAGAGCAAGTTCCTGGTGCTTTCCCCCAAGAACGCCAGCTCCGGCAGCGTCAACGCGGTTGGCACGACGTAGCCGGCTACGGGTCGTATGAAAGGTTCGGCGAGAGCCACTTTTCGACGTCCTTCAGCGGCATTCCCTTCCGCTTGGCGTAGTCTTCGACCTGATCGCGGCCCAACTGATGGATCGCGAAATAGCGCGCCGCCGGGTGGGCGAAGTACAGACCGCACACGCTGGCCGCCGGCATCATCGCCAGGCTTTCGGTCAACTGAATGCCGGTCTCTTGCTTGGCATTGAGAAGCCGGAAAAGGGTCCACTTCTCGGTGTGGTCAGGCTGAGCCGGGTAACCCGGTGCTGGACGGATGCCGCGATAGCCTTCCTTGATCAACTCTTCGTTGGAGAGGGCTTCCCCTTCGCCATACTTCCAGGCCTTGCGTGCCTCTTGGTGCAGACACTCGGCAAACGCTTCGGCCAGGCGATCGGCCAGGGCCTTGGCCATGATCGAATTGTAGTCGTCATGATCGGCATCGAACTTGGCCGCCAGTTCCTGACAGCCGATCCCGGTCGTCACGGCGAACGCCCCGAGGTAATCATGCCGGCCGCTTCCCACGGGAGCGATGTAGTCGGACAAGGCGCGGAAGTCGCTTTGCCCCTTGCGTTCCCATTGCTGGCGCAGCGTATGGAAGCGTTCGATTTCCTTCTCGGAATCGTTGGGGGCATAGACGATGATGTCGTCCCCGTCAGCCGCCGCGGGCCAGAAGCCAAACACGCCGTTGGCCGTGAACAGCTTCTCGGCGATGATCCGGTCGAGCAGCAAGTTGGCGTCGTAAAACAGCTTCTTCGCCTCTTCGCCGACGTACTCGTCTTCGAAGATCTTGGGGTACTTCCCCTTCAGTTCCCACGAGTTGAAAAATGGCGACCAGTCGATGAAGTCGCGGAGCGTTTCCAGCGGAAACTCCTTCAATGTCTTCGTGCCGGTGAACGATGGGGTCGGGATATCGACGCTCGACCAATCGGTTTCAAAGTGCTTTTCGCGGGCCTGTTTCAGCGAGACGAGCGTGATCGCCTGACGCTTGCGATACGATTCTGCCAGTTCCTGCTGCAGTTTGCGGTTCTTCTCCAGGAAGGCTGGTGAGTTCTCTTTGCTGAGCAGCTGATCGACCACCCCCACGCTACGTGAGGCGTCCAGCACATGCACCACGGCATGATCGTAAACGGGGGCGATCTTCACGGCCGTATGCTTGGCGCTGGTCGTCGCACCACCGATCAAAAGCGGGATGTTCATACCCGCGGCTTGCATCTCTTGAGCCACGTGGACCATCTCGTCAAGGCTCGGCGTAATGAGCCCTGACAAACCGATCACGTCAACGCCGTGCTCTTTGGCCGCGGCCAGGATCTTGTCGCAGTGAACCATCACGCCCAGGTCGATGATCTCGTAGTTGTTACAGCCGAGGACCACGCCGACGATGTTCTTGCCGATGTCGTGCACGTCTCCCTTGACGGTCGCCATCAGAATCTTGCCGCGGGCATCTTCGTCGGTCGTGCCGAGTTCTTCCTTTTCCTTCTCCATGAAGGGAAGCAGATAAGCGACGGCCTTCTTCATTACGCGAGCACTTTTAACCACCTGCGGCAGGAACATCTTACCGGCCCCGAACAGGTCGCCGACGATATTCATCCCGTCCATCAGCGGACCTTCGATGATGTGCAGGCAGCGCTCGGCCTTCTGGCGGCACTCTTCGGTATCTTCGACGATGAAACGATCGATCCCCTTGACCAGCGAATGAGCCAATCGTTTCTCGACCGGTTCTTCCCGCCACGAGAGGTCTTCCTGCTTTGGCCCGGCTCCCTTTTGATGCTTGACCGTTTCGGCGAAATCGACGAGACGCTCGGTTGCGTCTGGCCGCTTGTTGAACAGCACGTCTTCGATCAGGTCTTTCAGTTCCCGCGGCACTTCGTCGTACACGGCCAACTGCCCCGCGTTGACGATCCCCATGTCGAGGCCAGCGTTGATGGCATGGTAAAGGAACACCGCGTGGATCGCTTCGCGAATGACGTCGTTACCGCGGAACGAGAACGACACGTTGCTCACGCCGCCAGAGACCTTGGCACCCGGGCAAACCTCTTTGATCTTTCGTGTTGCTTCGATGAAGTTGATCGCGTAGTCGTTATGCTCTTCGATGCCGGTGGCCACCGTCAAAATGTTCGGGTCGAAGATGATATCGGTCGGGTCGAAGTCGAGCTTCTCGACCAGCAGGTCGTAAGCGCGCTTGCAGATCTCGACCTTGCGATCGAGTTCGACCGCCTGGCCCACTTCGTCGAAGGCCATCACGACGACGGCTGCTCCATAGTCGCGGCACAGCCGAGCCTTGTTGAGGAACTCCTCTTCTCCTTCCTTCAAACTGATCGAATTGACGATCGATTTGCCTTGCACGCAGCGTAGACCTGCTTCGATGACCGACCACTTCGAACTGTCGATCATGATCGGTACTTTGCAGATGTCAGGCTCGGCTGCGATCAGATTCAGGTAACGCGTCATGGCCGCCTCGCCGTCGAGCAAGGCGTCGTCCATGTTCACGTCGATGACGTTGGCGCCACTTTCGACCTGCTGCAGCGCGACGGCAATCGCCTCTTCGTATTGCTCTTCGCGAATCAGCCGGGCAAAGCGACGCGAGCCGGTCACGTTGGTTCGTTCGCCGATCATCACGAAGTTGGTTTTGGGCGTGATCGTGAATGGTTCCTGGCCGCTCAACCGTGTCAGCTGCGGCTGCTCGTGCAGCTGGCGCGGCTCGTAGTCGCGCATCGCATCGGCGATCGCTTTGATATGGGCAGGCGTACTGCCGCAGCAGCCACCAACGATATTCAGCCAGCCGTTCTCGGCGAACTGGCGAATCGTCGATGCCATTTGCTCTGGCGTCTGATCGTACTCCCCCATTTCATTCGGCAAGCCGGCGTTGGGATGGCAGCTGATATAGCAGGACGAAATCGACGAGAGCTCTTGAACATAAGGACGCATCAGTTCGGCACCCAGCGCGCAGTTGATCCCGACGCTGAGCATCGGGAAGTGCGAGACCGAGTTCCAGAACGCCTCAACCGTTTGACCGGACAGCGTTCGACCCGATGCGTCGGTGATGGTGACCGAGGTCATCACCGGCAGTTCGATCCCCTTCTCGCGATAGTACTTCTCGATGGCGAACAGACATGCTTTCAAATTCAGCGTATCGAAGGTCGTTTCCGGGAAGAGGATATCGACCCCAGCTTCGACCATCGCATGAATCTGCACCAGGTACGAGTCGACCAGTTGGTTGAAGGTCACGTCGCGGAAGCCGGGATCTTCGATCCGCCGCGAGATCGAAGCCGTCTTGCTGGTGGGACCGATCGAGCCAGCCACGTACCGCAGGTTGTCCGGATTGCGGTCGTTGAACTCGTCGGCAACTTTCTTGGCCAGCTTCACCGCGGCGACGTTAATATCGGTCGCCAGCGACTCGCTGAGCGCGAACTCTTCCATCGCGATGGGGGTCGCACCAAACGTGTTGGTTTCAATGATGTTGGCACCCGCCTCGAGAAACTCGCGGTGGATCCCTTCAATGATCTCCGGCTTGGTCAAGCAGAGCAGGTCGCTAAAGTTGCGAAGATCCTTTTCTTCGTTGGCGAACTGCTTACCACGGACGTCCGCTTCGGTCAGCTTGTATTTCTGAATCATGGTCCCCATGGCACCATCGAGAATCAGAATACGCTTTTGAATGTCGTTGAAGATCGGGTGCTGGCGGCCGGCGAATCGAGGACCTGGCATGGACTGCTTCCGGAGAACTGAAATGCCCGCCATCAATCGACTTAGATGCTGACAGCAGCGTTGCCACCAGCTAGCGTGTCGTCGTATGGCGAGGGGGAATTCTATGTTTCAAATCTACTAAATATCCCAGATTTCCGTTTCCCTCACAACCGGCATGCTAGCGCAGCTAATCGCTAAAGTTTACCTAGCCCGAAACCACGATTTTTCTTATCTAGAGCTAAAGACCGTTACAAACCATACCGATGGATAGGACAACGGGCCACAATCAGCGCGTGGCCGTTATGCGTCGATCTTACGTCAGGCAAGGAAGCCGAAACGATGACGAAACCATTGGGAACTCCCCAGAATCGTGAACCTCAAGACACCCAAGGCACCTTCTACGGTCATCCGATCGTCATTCGTGTGAAGGACCTGACGTGGCAGCCGCCGGTTGAGCCGGCCCCGGCGCCCCAGCAAGATTGGGTGTCGAACCTGCTAGGCGAGGACACGCACGAAGGGGACCACCACGAAAGCTTGCTGGTCGCAGCGCCGGTTGCCTCGCAGCCAGCCCCCCAGCCCCAGGCCGCCCCTCTGCCGCAGCCGAAGGTTGAGGCCACACCGCAGCCACAAGCCGAACCGGTCGCACCCACCAAGCCAAGCTACATTCACAACTCGAATGAGACACGACAACATCGCCGTGCTTCGATCCTTAGCAGCCAGATGAAGAATCGCCTGGCCCTGAGTGGGATCGCCGTTTCTCTCTTGGCGGTCAGCTTCTACGCGTTAAGCGGCAGTGGCGGATCGGACCAATCCCCCGTCGAGAACGTGCCGCAAGACTTGTTCGTCTCGACCGGCGAACTGGGCGACGCCCCGGCCTGGAATGCCAACCCAGCCGCTTCCGATCCCAGCGAAACGATCACGGTCGAACCATTCGAGGGAGAGATTCCGCAAATTGCTTCGTTGCCAACGCGTAATCCATCTTCCAATCCGACCATGTCCAATCCATCGCGCGATGTGCAGATGACCAACATCGCGACCCCGGATGTAATGCAAACCGGCAACATGTCCCATTCTTACGGCAATCCAGCGCAAGGCAGTGAGCCAGCCGGTTCCCCTGCCGATCAAGTCTGGCAGTTTGGTCCCTCGAACATGAACCCAGACTACGAAGAACCTTTGGGCGGCCCGGCGTTTACCGACCAGGTTCCCGAATACCGAAACGATGTTCCCCAATTCGATGGCTCGCAGCCAACCATGGGGCAGCCGCAGCCATCACAAACGCGTCCTTTGCCAGGCGGTTCGATGAACATGAGCGATCCACGGACATCGCAGTACCAGGCACCCGCTGGCGATAGCGGTCGCCACTGGATGCAGCAAGAACAGAGCGAATGGGACTACCAGGATGGCAAGCTCGTGCGAAACAGCTCGCGCGGAAACCCTGCGTCGCCTGGCACTCAAATGCCTGAGATCCACGAAGGCTACCAGCACCAGGCCGGTTACCCAGTCGTGAACAACCAGATGCCAGAAAACGCTCCGGCACCTGGCATGCAACAAGACAACAGCCAATGGGGCTTTGGTCCTTACTCAGGCTCGTCGATGCCGCAGGAAGCTGCTCAGCCTCGTGCTCGCTTGGGTGGAATTCAACCCCTCGATTTGGAATCTCGCTAATGAGCCAACTCGATCGCGCTTTTATCCGTGCTTACACCTCGGAGCAAACCGGCTCCACGGCAGACGCCTCGGCCCAAACGTCGGAATCCGTCATGAACCCATCCCAACCATCGCAGCAGAAGACTTCCTCCTCGGTTCGCACGATGTCGCGTAAGCCGACCCTCAGCGAACTCCAGCACTGGAAGAACCAAGGCATCCGCATCGATATGCCCGGTTCGCCGCTGGTCGGTTCGTATGAAGAGTCGAACACCGACGAATCAGCCGCGCCAGACGAATTCCTGCTGGCCGCTCAAAACACGGCAGCCGTGGCCGAAGCCCTCGATCGTTTGATGATCCGAGCTGGTCGCAAGCATACGCCTGTGAACCCTGTGTCTGCCCAATCGCCGAAGCCGGTCAAAGCAGAACTGCCATCGCCGACCATCGAGATCGATACGTGGGAACCTCAGCCAGAGCCGGCACCCGCCGCTGCCGAGGAAGATCCGCAAGACGAATCCATGGATTCGGATGAACCAAGCTTCACGTTCGTCGCTGGCTCGCCGAAGATCGAATTGCCGACGACGCCCCAACCTACTGCTGCCCAAGAGACGACGTCACCTGCCTACCGTCAGCGCCGTCTGGCTCACCCCAAGTGGGAAACCGAAACGCTTGCCTGGCCGGAAGAGACCGACATGGTACTGGATCTCTGCCACGACCAATGGGTCGATTTGGCCAGCAGCATCTCCGGTACGATCAAGTCGCTGGCCCTCGTTTCGCTGGGGGATGGTACCGGCTGCTCGACGTTGACCATGTGCCTGGCCAAGCTGTTGGCCGCCGCGGGTCGGCGTGTTCTGATCATCGACCAAGGGAGCGGAAGCGAAAGTCTTTCGGTTCGCCTGGGTCTTACGGAAGTTGTCGCGAGCGAAGAGAAGGTCGAAACGCTGTACGAAGCGATGATTCAAGCGGCCGATCAACCGATTGCCATTCTGCCGGCCGGTTATCGCCACCTGGCCGACCTCTCGGCTCACCAACTGCAGCAGTTCACCGGTGACTTCGACGTGGTGCTGTGGGACGGTGGCGATCGTCCGGAAGTCTGGCAGAGACTGGCCCTGGTGCAAGGGGTGCTGGTCGTTCGCGATGCCCGCGGAACGCACGACCAGGAACTCAGCCAGATCCTGCCCAAACTTCAAGAACGCAAGATCAACGTGATTGGGATCGCCGAAAACTTCTGGCGATAAGTCATCACTAGCCCGGTGCAATCGAAAGCGGAAGCTCGATGTACGAAGCGTATTGGAATCTGAAATCTCGCCCGTTCGAGAACACCTACTCGGAAGCGTCATACTACCCTTCCGAGTCGGCTCAGGCCGCGCTTCTCAAGCTTCGTTACGCCGTCGAAAACCGCCGCGGTGCCGCCATCTTGGCAGGGGCGTGCGGGCTGGGTAAAAGTCTGCTGGCACGCACGCTGTTGATGCAGCTACCCGACACGTTCTCGCCGAAAGCTCACCTCGTTTTCCCGAAGCTGCCCAGCGACTGCCTGATTCCGTATCTGCTGTTGAATCTAGGTCGAGGCGAAAAAAGCAGTGATACCGGTAGCAACCCCAGCGAGAACATCTGGCACCTGCAGCAGTTTCTGTCGGAAAACACCCGAGCCGGCCACCACGCCGTGATCGTGGTGGACGATGCTCATCTGCTGAGCGATCACGCTTCGCTCGAAACGCTGCGTCTTTTGACCAACTTCGAGACTGACGGCAAGCTCGACTTGACCTTGGTTCTCGTCGGTCAAACAGCCATCATTCCAGCGGTCGAGCGGTTCCCTTCCTTGGAAAGCCGCATCGGCGTGAAGTCGCTGATGCGCTGCTTCACGCCGGATGAAACGGCTGCCTACGTCACGCACCGCCTGCGAGTTGCCGGCAGCGAAGAAGAGATCTTCGTCCCGGAAGGTTTGCAGCGGCTGTTCGAGATCACCCGCGGCAATCCCCGCGAGATCAATCGCCTGTGCGACCTGGCTCTGTTGATCGGTTATGCGGAAGAGATTCGCGTGATCGATGCCGCCCAGGTCGAGTCGATCCACGACGAGCTGGTAACGGTCGTTCCAGAGTAAACGTCAACCAATCTTGTCCCCTCTTCCTCGCAGGGAGAGGGCTAGGGTAAGGGTTTAATGAGCGACCTTTGCCTAACATCGCCCAACGAATCTGGGCCACCCCTGGTTTGAAGTTTGGGAGTGACATCGAACCCCTGTCAGCTATTTACTTCACACCAAGAACATGCCCCCTCACCCTACCCTCTCTGTGCGCAGACGGTGGAGAGGGGACCGGATTGTGAACTTCGCCATGGCAGGCTCTAGTTTGAAAACGCCAGCCGATTAGAATCAGTCGGCGTGAATACCAACGAGCCCAACCCGTCCCCTGCCCCGCTTTCCTGGAAGACCAGTGCGCTGCTGGGACTTGGCATCGCGCTGGTGGCCCTGGTTCTGCGACTGCCGTCGATCGACGAGAGCTTGTGGGTCGATGAACTGCACACGGCATGGGTCGTCTCGGATGGCGTTCAAGACGTCCCCTGGCGGGCCGCGATGGGGAACCAGGCATCGCTCTACTTTCTGATCGTTTGGGGGTGGACCCAGCTGACCGGGCTGCACGAGTGGTCGCTCCGGTTGCCTTCGCTGGTTGGCGGCATGCTTAGCGTCGGGCTGATCACGATGATCGCCCACCGCTGGACGCGCGACGTTTGGGTTGCCATCGCGTGTGGCATGATCGCGGCCGTCGATATCGATTGGATCTTCTTCGCGACCGAAGCCCGCGTCTATGGGTTTGTACAAGTTGTCGCCGTACTACAGGTACTGCTCGCATGGCAGATCCTGCAGTATGATCGCCGGAGTGACTGGATCTGGTTAGTCGTGCTGACTATTGGCAGCTTTTATTTGCATTACAGTACGCTACTGTTTTCCGTTTGCCTGGCCGGACTGATGCTCGCGCTGGCCGATAGTGAGCTGAAGCGGCAACATCTGCTCAAGGCAGCCGGCTGCGTGGCGATTGGCGTTTTGATTGCCATGCCGCACCTGGCCGGCATCTTTCAGCGCCGCGAGAACTGGGCCCAGTTCATCACAGCGACCTCGCGGAATGAATGGACGCGATGGGGAACCGCATTGGCCGCACTCGTGCCGGTGATCATTACGGCAACGATGTTCGCTCGCGGCTGGTCGGCGGAAGCGAAACGAGCGGTGCTGACCGGGGGGATCGTTTTCCTGCCGATCGCCATTGCCTGGCTGACAACCGCGACGGGACTGGCGGCACTCTTCTTTGGCCGCTATTTGATCTCGTCGGAAACGATCATCCCGCTCCTTTTGGCGAGCCTCGCTTCGCTGGTCCCGGCGGCTGCGTGGCGGATTGGCGGAGTGGTGGTTTCGGTGGTGATTGCCCTGGGACTGCGAACCCCTCAATCTTTAGGCCCCATGCGGGGAGAAGATTGGCGGACAGTCACCCAGGCCGTATCCCAACAGTTGGAAAGCAATCTCGAGCCAACTGACGTGCTGATTGCCTCGGGACTAATCGAGACAGATATCCTGGGGCGGCCCAACAAGCGTCTGCCGCCGTTCATGCAGCGCTGGGAAGCGTACGCGCAGCTTCCCATTGAATCGATTTATTCGCTTCCCGAACACGAAGGGGAACACTTCGGCCTGACGTATACCCGCGCAGGCGAAGCAACGCCCCGGTATCGTTACCATTCGGAATCAGACCGTCCCATCGTGTTGATCGTTCGGGGTACGAAGGAGACGGCCGACCAGGTCGTGCAGAACTTTCTGGCCTCGCTACCTGATCGGACGTACGAGGTGACCATGCCGGAAACGCAAACAGCACGCGTACAGTGGCGCGTGCTGCTTCCTCAAGACAGGGTTGCCGACGAAGAGAATTGACTACGACGCATCGGTCGTTGTTTCGATTCGCTTCAGGGCTTCGTCGAGTCGTTTCAAGTCGAGATGATCGATCGCGTCGGCGTCGGAGTTTTCCAGACGCTTGAGCATGTCGGACAGTCGCTGGCGGACTTCTTCCAACTGCTTTTCGTTGCCCCTGGTACGCGGGTTTTCCGCTTGGGGCGGCAGACGTCGACCTTGAATGTTTTCGTTCATTTCCTTGACGAACTGCTCGTGCCGGGCTCGGAGCGCTTCCATCCGTTGGTCCATCTCCGCGAACGGATCCAGTCCTTCAACACCGCGGGGCACGCGGATATGGACGCGGGGTAGATCCCGCATGCCTGGCAGGTTTCGGGGGCCGGCATCGGCGATCTTGTTCAGCTCTTGAAACTTGGCGAACGCTTGTTGGTCTTGCTCTTGCAACTTGTCGATGCTTTCGGCCTCAACCGTCCGCTGCTCGCCGCCGGGCAGATGCCAGGTCACGCTCACGCGTCCGCCGGGCATCGTTCGAGCGACGACACGCTCGCCGTTCTCGGTGACGTCGATCATCTTCGCGCCATTGAAATCGTTCGAGATTCGTACCGAGCGATTGAAGTTGCCGGGAGGAAGCACTGGTGGCAGTTCCGGCTGGCCATCCGCGATTCGATTGGGGCCCAGCTTTCGCTTAAGTTGTTGGATCGCTTCCTCGGCGATGTAGCCGGCGGTCTGGTTGCCGCTGGCTGCCAGACGCTTGAGAGAGGAGTAAGCGAGCGACGATGTTTCCTCATCAGGAGAACTCGCAAACCCTTTCAGCAGATCGACCGAACGGCTGGCAACTTCGCCGGTACCAGTCAGGGCGGCTTTCTCGATCGCGGGAATGGCTTCCTTACCGAGTTTGGCCAATTCGTCGGCGGCCTGTTGTCGCTCGGCGTAACGATCTGCATCGAGCTGCCGAATCCACCGACGAATGGCCTGTTGTGCGTCGCCATCAACCGGCTCGGCAGGCAGGTTTCCTACCAAAACCAGCGTCAGCAGCAGCATTCCAAAAATCGATTTCGCTACGGCAGGCAAACTCATCTTCAGGCCTTCGTTGATTCGATGTGGGGCACTCTCTCAAGAAACATCAGGCATGACAATCTCCGTAATATACGAGATCAATCGGCCCAATGCACGCCAAGCTGTACGCAGTTATGAAAGAAATGGTTGGCGCTAAACTTGCGAGTTTTCCCTGATTTTCCCGAGGGAAACTGGCTCTTTCCATGTGTCTTGGAAGAAGCTTGCAACAAGATTGACCAAACTTTGACCACAAAAAGCGTGATAGCAGGGCTATAGTCCACTCAGCAGGTAGACGTTGCGAAATGGATATCGCGTGTAGCTTACGCCTGATTCGAGCTGCTGGGAGGTTCGGCGTAGAGATCGAGGCTCTCTCGGCCGCCGATGATCGCGAAGACGCGGCGAATTTGATCGAGCCCGTTGCCGTGGAGATAGCTTGAGTCTCTTCCGTAGCTCTTCGAGCCCAGGATGTAGAAGTTCGGTTCCGGTTGAATCAGGCTCTTGGTGCCTTCGGTGTTGGGGCACAGGTCGAGTTGCAATTCGTGCAGCATCTCGAGATTGGGCCGGTAGCCCACGTTGGCCACCACTCGATCAAACGTATGGACGCCGGAGTGCTTCCCGTCCAGCGTCACATGAAAGTGATTGTTCTGAGGTTCGTAGTGAATCGATTTCACCGTCGTTTCTGGCCAGTGGTCGAGATGCCCATTCTCGTCGACCAGAAGCCGATTCGCTTCGACCGCCATACGCTTCCGCTGCGGAAGCACATCATCCTCGATCACGGCCACTGGTCCGCATTGCCCGTCGGCTTTCCCCTCGCGGGTTACCCAGGTTACATGCGTTTCGAGTGTTTCTCGGGCCAATAAACTCAGCTGGCAAATGTTGGTTGCCGCGGAGTGTCCTGCCCCAATCACCAGGATTTGCTGATTGGCGTAATGCTTGGCGTCTTTCCCTTTGGCATCGATCAGCCCGGTTTCCAAGTAAGGACGAGCCGCCAGTTCCCCAACCGCGGGACTACCGCCGCCGCCGATGAAGTTGGGCTGAGCCCCCACGCCGCTGCAGTCCAGGACGATATCGCTTTCAAAGACGTACTCGTGCCCTTGCTCGTCTTTGGCCAGGGTCACCAGGGGAGTCTCGCTTCGCGCGGGTTGGCCATAGTTTTCGGTCTTGGTCTGCGAGCTTCTCGCGATGGAAAGCACCGTGTGGTGCCGTTTCACGCAATCGGCGACCAGATCGCTCTCGGCCAGCGGTTGAAGGTATTGCTCCAGATACTGGCCCGCCGTGACGTATTGATCCCCCAACGGCAGCGAAAGATCTTGATGCTGGGCGGCCAGGGCCGACTTGCCCAACTTGGTGCAATTGTCGCGAAACGGCGTGAACATGCGGACGTGTCCCCACTTTCGTAGATGAGCACCCACGTCGCCGGAATCAAGGACGGTTACCTTGTACCCGAGAAATCGGGCGTACAAGGCGGCTTCGATGCCAATCGATCCGGCTCCAACAATCACGATCCGGGCAGGCGATTCCACTGCCATCCGCTGGCCTCTGCTATGAAGGGAAGGTTGCGAGAATATCGGGCTTCGTTCGCTCTGCGCGACGGCCACTGGTAACGATTATAAGGAAGAATTGGCTTTTCGCTCTGACAAGACCTGGCAATGGAGAAAAATCGATGTGGTTTCCAGCAAGCCACCGCTCCCCTCGGACTGGCATGACCTAAGGTTTCCCGAGGAAATATGAGCGCGGTATATCAAGTGTGGCTCTTCCTTATGTTTTTGAAACGGAAATGGCACCATAGACTTGGGGCGAGATAATGGTCCAACGCACACTGCGCGTACTTGTAGTTGACGACTCGAAACTGATCCAGACATTGATCTCTGATCTGCTGGAAGAAACGTCCGATATCGAAGTGATCGCGACGGCTTCCGACGGAAAAGAGGCAGTCCGACTTGCGCGCAGCTTAAAGCCGGACTTGATCACGTTGGATGTTCAGATGCCCAAAATGGATGGGCTGGAAACGCTCGATGCGATTCTCTCCGAGCAAGCGATCCCCGTCATTATGGTCAGCGCCACGACCCAACTTGGCGGACAGATCACGCTTGAAGCACTCGACCGCGGTGCGATCGACTATATCGCGAAGCCGGAAGGGCTGAAAGAAGCGGAGACCATCCTGCGAACCGAACTCATCCGTCGAATTCGCATGGTTGGCAACACCGACGTTAATAAGGTTCTGACGATGCGTCGTGAGCGCGCGCAGAAGCGAAAAGAACGTCGCGATAAGCTCGGTCTTTCCAATGAAACGAAACCGGTTCCCCAGCCCATTTCCACTGAGAAACTTCCGGTATCCGATAAGTGCATTGCATTGGGAATCTCGACCGGCGGCCCTCCTGCGTTGGCCTCGATGCTCGAGGTGTTGCCCGACAGCCTTCCACCGCTCGTTATCGTTCAGCACATGCCGGCCAACTTTACCAAGGCGTTTGCCAACCGTTTGAATTCCCTCTCGCGGGTCAACGTGAAAGAAGCCGAAACGGGCGACGTCCTTCTGCCAGGGCATGCCTACCTGGCACCCGGCGGCAAGCATCTGGAAATCGTCCGCAACGGTGCCAAGGGAGGCAAGCTGCTTGTGCGTGATGGCGACTTCGTCAGCGGTCACCGCCCTTCGGTCGACGTGATGATGTCGTCAGCCGTGAAGGTTTATCAGGATCGACTGCTGGGGGTCATCATGACCGGCATGGGGCGCGATGGCTCGGACGGCTGCGGCGAAATCAAAGCAGCCGGCGGTTATGTTCTGGGACAAGACGAAGCGACCTCGGATGTGTACGGCATGAATAAGGTCGCCTACCTGGCCGGCAATGTCGATCGTCAGTTCTCACTCGACGAAGCCGCGGCGACGATCACTGCCCAAGTGCGTCGCATGTGGGGTGCCGCGACGGTTTCGTAACCGCAGGCTACGCGCGATTCACGCGGAAGGGATGCAGATCGATTTGCGGTTTCTCACCGCACATCAATTGGCTCATGACCGTGGCGGTCGCCGGAGAAAGATGCAAACCGCTGCGATAATGGCCTGCGGCCAAATAGACGTTCGCCATGCCTGGCAATTGCCCTAAATAAGGAATGCGATCGACGCTGGCCGGACGCAGGCCGGACCACGCTTTCACGCGCTTGGCGTCCTCCAGCCGAGGTACCCACTGCCTGGCAAACTGGGTGAGGTCTTCGATCGCTTCCGGAGTGTTCGATTTATCGAAGCCGACTTCTTCGACGGTTGCCCCCACCAGCACCAGCCCATCCCGCCGGGGCACAATGTAACGGACCCCTTCGTTGATCGGCGACGAGAAGAACCGCTCTCCCGCATCCAGCAGGACAAGCTGACCTCGGATCGGCTCGATCTCGGGTCGCTGCATTCGGCCGGAGAAGTTCCCTCGGTCGAGAACCTGATCGGTCAACAACTGCGACCAGGCCCCGGTCGCCAGGCAACACGCTCCAGGCGAAATCTCTTCGCCATGCGCCTCGACCGAGGTAAGCCGTTCTCCTTGAAACTGCCAGCGGGTGATCTCGGTGTTTTCGAGAAAGCGAACGCCTCGGCTGCGGCATCCTTGCACGAGTGCCTGGAGATGCCGCGGATTACGCACGACCGCTTCGCCCGGTAGAAATACGGCGTCCCGAATCGACTGGCTCGACTGCAAGTGGGGAAAACGCACGGCGAGTTGAGCGGGATCGAGCCGCTGGACTTCCACCCCTTCCTCTTCATAATGCACACAAGCCATGCGCAGCGAAGCGGCCTCGCCGGGGTCGCGGGCCAGGTACAGTCCGCCGCTGATCTCAAACTCGTTATCGATCCGCGTCTCCGCTTTCAGCCGGGCCGACCACTCAGGAAACAGCCGATGGCTGAGACCGCGGAGTTGTTCCTGCGGATCCCAGGCCTCTTTTTCGTTGGCGGGTGGTAACAGACCAGCCCCGGCCCACGAGGCCTCGCGTCCCAATTGCCCCTTTTCGACCAGCAACACCTGGCGTCCCTTTCCCGCCAATTCGTAGGCAATGGAAAGACCGATCACCCCCCCACCAACAATCAAGAAATCGGGGCGAGAGCGAGCGAGAGAGGGCAATTCAGATCACCTAAACCCAGGAAATATGCGCGAGAAAGAATGGCTCAGGATGCCGGCCCGGCGACTTGCCTGGCTTCGGCCTTGAGGGTCCGCTCCAGCAGCATCGGTGAAACTTTGCCGCGAAAGCGAACTTTGCCATTTATTTCGACCACGGGGACCGAGGTATTAAATTTCTGCGTTAGTTCCGAATCGCTGTCGATATCGACTAACGTAATGTCCGACACGAATTTGCGGACGATTGCCTCGGCGCTTTCACAACAGTGGCACCCTTGTCGCGTGTAGATGACAATCCGAGCATCGTAATGTGGAGGGGAATCGGAACTCACCGAACTATCACCTTATTAAGATTCGTTGAAGGCCGCTTGCATCCCACTCGCCATGGACCACTACGAACGCGTGTAGGGATTCGATTTTACCCTTTCGCAGAGGGGAAGATTTCCGCGGGGGGCAAACCTGTGAAAATTGCCAGAGATTGTTGTTTCGAGCAATATGTCTCTGTTAGTCTATACTCTGAATCAGTCTAATGACTTTCCCTTCAGTAGGGAATTTTCGTCTCAACAGCTCGCGAAGTAAAGCACTTCTACGGTAGTTGGGACGCTCCGTGACCGCATCATTTCGGATTGGTATGCCAACAGTTGTTGATTCCAATCGATTTATCGAGCTGATCAGTAAGAGCAAGCTCGTCGAATCGTCTGCTTTGGAGCAGGTCGTGGAGGAACTCCGCGCTTCCAACGACGGAAAACTGCCGGAAGATTTGGATGCCCTGCAAAAGCACTTCGTCGAGAAGCACCTGCTTACCACTTGGCACTGCGAGAAGCTTCGCAATGGCAAATACAAGGGGTTCTTCCTCTCGAAGTATCGACTACTGAAGCACTTAGGCACCGGCGGGATGAGTAGCGTCTACCTGGCGGAACATATCTTGATGAATCGCAAAGTGGCGATCAAGGTCCTTCCCCGCCGACGCGTGAATGATGCCTCGTACCTGGCTCGCTTCCATTTAGAAGCCCAGGCAGCCGCTCATCTCGATCACCCGAACATTGTTCGGGCATTCGACGTCGACAACGAAGACAACACCCATTACATCGTGATGGAGTACGTCCCTGGCGCCGACCTGCAGCAAATCGTGCGAGAAAGTGGTCCGGTTCCTTTTGAAGCGGCAGCAGACTATATCGCCCAGGCCGCCGACGGACTTCAGCACGCCCACGACAAAGGGGTGGTTCACCGAGACGTGAAACCGGCCAACCTACTGCTGGACGACCGGGGCGTCGTCAAGATTCTGGATATGGGCTTGGCCCGCATCAAGCAGGACGATAGCGCTTCGCTAACCATTGCTCACGAAGAAAACGTCCTGGGAACGGCCGATTACCTTGCTCCGGAACAGGCGGTCAATAGCCACAAGGTCGACCATCGTGCCGACATTTACAGCCTGGGCTGTTCCTTATATTACCTCCTGACCGGACATCCTCCATTTCCCGAAGGAAGTCTGGCCCAGCGAATCGCCAAGCATCAGAGCGTGATGCCCGATCCGATCAAGAAATCGCGTCCCAACTGCCCTCCGTCTCTGCAGCGGATCTGCGAGAAGATGATCGCCAAGCAGCCGGAGGATCGCTACACAAACGCCTCGGAAGTTGCTTTCGAGCTTCGTGCGTGGATGGAATCTCGCGGTAAAGAGCCGACCCATGTCGACGAAAAGCCGGGTTCGGCCATCCTTACCACCGCCGCCCAAGAGGCCGCCAATCGGTCTAGGGCCGCGCATCAGTCGAGTCATCAGCGTGGTGGCGGTAGTGGCGGAGGCTCGTCGTACGAGGTAGACGATCTACTTCCTCCCGACATGCGGGAATCCCCTTCGTCCAGCAATTTCGATCCGGCGATCGGCGATACCGTGGCCGATCGGTCCAACGATACCTCGCAGCGTCCCAATCCCGCGCGGCGCCCGTCCCGCGGCAGCGAATCGCTGCCGGTGGCCAAGGCACTCGACGATGAAGACGACGCCAGCATCCCGTTGAGCGATCCCCTGTCTTCTTCCGGTTCCTCGTTGTTTGATTCTCAGGAATTTGAGGACGACCCATTCGCGATGGATGTCCCAACAAGCGATGTTGGTGGTTCGCTTTTGATCTCTTCCGCGGAACTCAAGCAACAGGCCGAGGAACGCCAGGCGGCCGAGGCCAAGAAGCGACGAGTGGCTTCTCAGCCAGGTTTGGGAGATTCGATCGATCTCAATTCTGCTGTCCAAGGGGTGCCTGTCATCATCTGGATCGTGGTTGCCGTGTTGTTCATGTTGATTGGCATTCTCATTGCCATCAGCTATCAAACCGCGGAAGAAAACTCGGAACCGATCGATCCGCAAAAGGGCAACCTGGAAAGTCGTTGGGAACACTCGACGAAACGCCCCCGCGTCTTCGCCTAGAAAACCACCCTATAGAGGTGTATTGACAGAGCTGATTCGGCCTGTCTCTTGAGTCTCCCGGTGCTGTCCGGGCAGCGCCAGCAAGAACCTAAGTCTTTTCTACAAAGCGACTTAACAAAATCGCTTGAAAACTGCTCGGACCGCGACGTAGGATAAGGTAGAAGAACAAAGAGCCCGAACAGCGGCTGACTGGTTCCTAAACCTGAAATGGAATTCGCGGTTCCGCATGTCGCAGGAAGACCGACCACGATCGACACCATGAGCGCCCCGAGAAGGATCGCTCGACAGGCCTAACGCAGAGAATTCCATGGCACGCATGTCGCACCGAGGCATCACGCATACGAAAGTAGCGAAGACGAAAGTCGCGTCGCGCGATTTTCGTTTGTCGACGCAAGCGTCTCGTCGCCGTGTCGGAGAATCGGGTCGGACGGCCGAATGTGGTGGGTATTTCGTGCCGCCGGAAGATTGGCACGAACCAACCGGCAATACCGGCTCGAACTACAAGTTCATCTACCAGTCGCCCGGCGAAGGCTTTGTCCATATTTTGACCGAAGACGAGATTCGTTCGCGTCTAAGTGAACTTCCCGAGTGGATGATCGGAGGTCTGGAAGTCGTCCAACTGAGCCGGCTGACCAAAAAGAAGCTGAGCTTCCCATGTTACGGCATGCAGTGGGGTGCGGCGATTTACCTCTACCCAATGGATGAATCGCTCATCGAGTATTTCCCTCATCCTCCGCGTCCCGAGCAAGTGGTCGAAGCCAAGATGTTCGGCGCCGTCTGGGAGGAAGACGAGGATGGTTTCTGGCGTTTGGAGTGGACCGAGGACACGATCCGCGATTTCTACCTGAACAATGTCCTGATTCACGAACTCGGGCATCTGCTCGACACGCGGAATAACAATTACCTCGCCCGAGAGCGCTACGCCGAATGGTTCGCGATCGAGTACGGCTACCGTCCGACGCGACGAAAGCAAATGGCCGATCGCGCCGCGAAAAAGGTGGTTCGCCGCCATCATCATACCTAAGCGAAAACATGCTATGCTTTTAGGGCCATTAGCCGTAAGTAGCGTTCTGGCTGTAGCTTAGGGTTCTGAACGTTTCGTTTAGGGGCGATCGTGGGTACATTTTCGCGCTTGCGGCGTTCATTCCTAATGCATCGGTTCGCGGTTCTCGCTACCATGGCATGTAATATCGATGCTTCCTTATTCAACTCGCTCACCGTTGTCTCACAGGGTCGAACCTTGACTAAATTCCCCTCCATCACGACCACGGCCATCGTCGTTCTGCTCAGTGGATTGTTCGTCTCGAACATTCATGCTGCCCCGGATGAAGAGCAGCGACTGCAGCTTCAGGCGTTGAAGCTCGACATCCGCAAGACTTCCAACTTCCTCAAACGAGGCATGATTGCCGAATCGGTGGAATTGGTTCGCGATATTCAATCGCGGATGGAGAAGCTCGGTACTGCTGGCGACGCGGAAGTGACCCAGGAACTGCAAGACCTGGCCGAGAGCCTGGCGATTTCCCACGGCTTGCTGGAGCTGGAAGGATACACGCTCAAACCGCTGACGGCCTCCGCGATGGCTCCATCCCCAATGATGATGGCCAACGATCCCGCTGTTCCTGGTACGCCGGCTCCGGCACCCGCTCCTCTGCCGACGACCTTTCCAACCGCAAACATCAGCTTCACCAAGCATGTTGCTCCGATCCTGATTGCTCGCTGCGGTAACTGCCACGTGACCGGCAGCCGAGGTGGTTTCAGCGCGAATACCTTCGAAGCATTGATGCAAGGACCAGCCGCTGGCAAGGTGATTTTCCCCGGCGACGATATTGGTAGCCGCTTGATCGAGACGATCGAAACCGGCGACATGCCGCGTGGTGGCGGCAGCGTTCGCCCACCGGAACTTACCGCCCTGAAGACTTGGGTGAAGGAAGGGGCCAAATACGACGGCCTCGACCCTAAGGCCCCGATCAACCAGGCAGGTGCCGCCAACCCAGCCGCGATGATGGAACTGGAAGTCGCTGCCGCGACAGGGAACGAACAGGTCAGCTTCGGGCTGGATGTCGCTGGCGTACTGGCCAACCGCTGCGTTAATTGCCACAGCGGAAACAACCCGCCTGGCGGCCTGGGCATGGACAACTTTGCCCGCTTCATCCGCGGGGGTGACAGCGGTGCCCCATTTGTGCCTGGCAAGCCGGAAGACAGCATGATCGTCCGCTTGATCAAAGCGACCGGCAATGGGCGGATGCCCCGCAACGGCCCACCCCTGACGGGCGAGCAGATCGCCAAGATCGAAACTTGGATTCGCGAAGGGGGTAAGTTCGACGGCGAATCGCCCAACGACGATTCGATGATGCGAATCAATCAGATCGCTCTGGCCAAGAAGGCAACCCACGAACAACTCGCCGCGATGCGGGCCGAAAGCAGTCAGCAGATGTGGGACCTGGGCATGCCGAACGTACAGTCAGCCAAGGTCGATTCGACGAACTTCCTGGCCTACGGAACGATGGGTCAAGCTACCTTGCAAGAGCTTGTCGCCGACGCCGACAAAGCCGCCGACAAGGTGCGAACCATCTTGAAGATCCCGACGACGACGCCGCTGGTTAAAGGAAAGATGACGCTGTATTTCTTCCAGAAGCGATACGACTACGCCGAGTTCGGCAACATGATCGAACGTCGTGACCTGCCAGCCGACTGGAAGGGACACTATCGCTACAACGTGACCGACGCCTACGGCTCGATTCAAGTCCCTTCCGATGGCGAGTACGACCTGGAGGTTCTTCTCGGCCAGCTGATCGCGTCGAGTCACATTGCTTCGCTGGGCAATGGAACGGTGCCCGATTGGTTTGCCGAAGGAGCCGGACGAGTCGTGGCTTCACGCATGAGTAAGAAGGACCCACGAGTCGTTGAATGGGATAACCAGATCGAGTCGGCCTTGGGTTCGATGAGCAAGCCGGACGACTTCGTGATGAACCGGCTGTCGCCCGATCAGGCCTCGATTGCCAGCTACGCGTTCATGAAAGCAATCATGGGACGCGGCAATTCTTACGATGCCATGATGAATTCGCTGCGAAAGGGAACCAACTTCGACGAAGCGTTCCAGTCGGCGTTCAACATGACTCCCTCGCAACTGGCCGCGGCCTGGGCAGCTTCGGGACGATAGCCAACCCATGCAAATCACCACGAAAAAACGCGATGCCTGCAGGCATCGCGTTTTTCATTTCTTGACCTAGACGAATCGCAACGATTAGTGAGCGTGGTGCTCGATTTCGCCTTCGAAGGGGGTCCCTTCGATTTCCAGGGTCACCGTGGCCTTGGCTTCATCGGCCGTCACCAGGGCGAACAAGTCGGCGTCTTTCGTTTCGAACTTGGCCGTCTTGTCTTCACCTTCAGCGCGAACGGCAGGGACTTCGAATTCCTTCTTGTCTTCACCGACGGCAATGGTGATCTTGATGTTCTCGTCGGCAATAGGCACGTCCTTTTTGGCGTCGCCATCCAGCACGTAGAAAGTCAGGACCTTCGCTTCGTCGTCATGTTCCCATTCCAGGTGGTACTTTTCGCCACCCAGTTCGATCAGGTGGCCGCCATGCGGGCCCAGTTCGTGACTGTGCCCTTCTTCGCCATGGCTGTGGCCATCTTCACCGTGGTCGTGTCCGTGATCATCGACATGTTCGCCGTTGCCAGCGGTGTCGGTCTTCGCCGTGTTGCAGCCGCTCAACGTAAACGGCACCGCCAGGGCACACAGAACCAATAAAAGCTTTCCAATCTTCATAGAGCCAATCTCCTCAGTGGCATCGATCGATATTCAAACAGGCATGCCGCCCAAGTTAGCGGCACCTTCCGCCTCCCGTACTATTCGCGGGAAACCATCGATTATTCGGCAGAAAATCGCGTGCGCCAATCACAGACGATGCGAATTGCGATGGGGAAACACCAATCTAAATGTCCAAACCCGTGGGGTTTGTGACCGTTGGATGAAGATACTTTTCGAAAGCATCGATGTCGTCCGCATCTCCTCCCGCTTGCCGGGCTGCCTGAAAACACTGCAGGGCACGGTCTTTGTCCCCATCGAAAAAGAGCAGCACTCCCACGCAGAAGAGATATTCTGGATTCTGCGGGTCGGTCACTGCGCGGCGAGCATTGGCTTCAATGATGGAGGTCTTCGCCAGGCCGTTATTTCCCAGCAAAGCATCCAACGTCAGGCTGGTCCCCGCGATCTCTGGATTCTGTTGAATCGCCAGCTCAATCGCATCGACCGCCTCATCGGGTCGGTTGGTCGCCAGGTAGGCGAGCCCCTTGCGAAGGTGCCCTTCGGCATAGCCAGGCGCGGCGGCCACGGCATCTTTGTAGCGACCGAGTGCTTCCTGGTAACGTTGCTGCTGAAAGAGGTTGTCGCCTGCTTGAATGAAATGCTCGGCGCGCTCGATCGCTTGCTCGGTCGGCTGCTCGATGGCCACCGGCTTGGCCGCTTCAATTCGCAAAGGACTGGGAACCGGGGTAACCAGCGACTCGAACTGCCCCGTTCGCTGAGGTTCGATCGCGAAATCACGCGGCAGCCCCATGAACTGCTTCATGGCCTGGGGGCCATAGTTCAGTTCAGCTGGTTCGGTGGGGGGCAGGTAGTACTCCAGGTACTGATCGCTGGGGCGGTAGTACGTTCCGTATGGGTACAAGCTCGAGTAACCGTACCCATAGGGATAACCTGGGTTGTAGAAACTGTACGTGCCATACGCCGGAGGCAAGCCGAAACCAATCGACAGGCTGGTTCCCCCCCAGTAACTACCGTAATAGGGATAACCATAGCCATATCCGTATCCGTGGTTGCCGTGGTGATGGTGGTTATGATCGCCGCCGTGATGATATCCGCCTGAGTACCGCCCCGAGTTCCACCCAGGGCTGGTCACGTCGGCATAGCCACCCCGACCCACGGAGATGTTGCTGCGGCTCTTATATTGATACTGCCCAAGCCCTTGAGCTTCGACGCTACTCGCGGCGACCAATAGCGCCAGACCAACCATGATCGAAAGGGTACGCACGGCGACATCTCCCAGGAAAAAGAATACTACCCGTTCATTATCCTCACGTTCTGCACAAAGGGCAAAGAAAATTCACCGGTCGCGGCCTTCCGAGGTGAACACTTTGCGGCCTTGCTCTTCCATTTAGGTAGGAGAAGTAACTACACTAAGCGCGGAGATTCTCCCTTTGATCATTTCGACTTGCCTGATGAATTCATGCCGTGACCAAGTCTGACCTCGATGATTTCCTGGATATCCTGAAACAGCTTGTACGTCATCCGTCGGTGGTTGGCTCCGAGCACGCTTTCTTCCGCTATCTGCAGCGTGAACTGGAAGAAACCCACGCCAAGGTCACCTTGTACGAAGGGCTGCTGGTCGCCAGCGGCTCGCGGCCTGATTACATGCACATCTCGGCCCACGTCGATCGGCACGGATTGATATGTACCGGGCCGAATGAGTTTCAGTACGCGGCATTCGTAGCCCGCAACCGGGGGGACCTGTTAGGGGACTCCGTTTCCGAGCAAACGTTTCAGACCATTGCCGAACGCTTTCACGAACGTTTCGTCCAGGCCTACGTCCCGTGGAGCGGAACCTATCTGGGCAAGGGAACCATCAAGCGGTCGTACCTGTGCGAACGACGTGGGAACCTGGTCTTCGAGGTGGAAGGGCTCGACCATGTGCTGCCTGGCACGCCGGTCGCTTATCAAGACCGTCTGACGGTCAACTACAGCCGGGTATCCGCTCAACTCGACAACGTCCTCACCACGGCGATGCTGGTCTACTTGTTCCGCCACGGTTTCCAAGGCACCGTCCTGTTTACCGCCCAGGAAGAAGCAGGCCGAAGTTGGCGATTTCTGCTGGAATGGTTCCGCCGCTGTGGCATCGAAACGCAGGACCTGTTGGTACTCGATACCAGCCCCTTTCCCGACATCGCCACGGCCGACGCGCAGCAGGTCGTCCTGCGAAGACGCGACGCCAATGCGGTCTTCAATCCGACGGTCGTCAACAAGCTGGAATTGGCGTGCCAGAAGTACGGCATCCGCTATCTCTTCAAGGACGAGTACATCGCTCGGCAGAATGAAACCCGCGTCGCGGAAGGAAAGTCCCCCTCTTCACTGGGCAGCACGGAACTAGGACGCGTCGTACTCGCTTCGGAAGGAGCCATTCAAGGAGCCACGCTGCAGGTACCCACCACCGGATATCACACGCCGGATGAGTCGGCGGCGCTGGCATCGATCGAAGCGATGCTCGACGTCCTTTGTGAGGTCGCGCTGGAAGATTAGGCTTCGTTTGATAAATCGATCGTCGGTCCGAAGCCGCTCGAATCGATGTGGATGGCAAGGAGGACGAAGCAGGCGAATCCTCTAGATTCGGCGATGCAGCCCGACGCAGTCCAGCGGCATTAAGTTCGACGGCCGAAACCAGAACGATTGGTCCAACGGAGCCTAGGTCTGCCCGGTCAACTGGCCGCGAATCGTTTCAAACATCGCGGCGAACTCGGGGTCAGCTTCTCGTAGCACGTTTAAGTACTCGGTACGAGACGCATCCGCCGTGGCCTGTTCGGCCTCGGGGATTCGGTTCAACTGCTTCAGACAGATCGCCTTGCCGGCGAAGCCAAACGCCTTGGCTTCGACATAGATATCTTGCTGCTGAGCCATGCGATCAAAGACGCGCAGCGCATCCTGTTCGCGGCCATGGTTCATCAGCAGCACGGCTTCCTGCTTCATTGCTTTGAGCCCCCAGACGCGGTTCTCTTCGCTTTGATCCATCGGGAAATTGCGATAAACGCTGGCGAAGAACTCGGGACGTTGGTCCTGGCCAAGATTCTTATTCTTGAACATCGCGAAGTCGAATTGCTCTTGTGCCGTTCGCCCCAGCTTGGGTAGCAGCTCGGCCTGCTGTTCGGGAGGAATATCCAGAAGGTTGGCCTGCTTCGACGCCAGCGCGAGCGCCACGCCAAAGATCAGGCAAACCAGCACCAGGCCACCAATCATCACCGTCCGCTTGCCCCAAGAAGGGCGGCGATAGACGGTAACGGCGGAAGTCTTCATCACGTCGGACAGTTCCTGAATTCCGCTGCTGCGAATTTCCGACAGGGAGGCCAGTTCGGCGATCGACCAATCGGAAGGATCGCTGCCGAACGCATCGCTTCCGAGCGACTTCTGCACCTCGCGCAGCTCACGCAACAGTTCCGAGGAACTTTGGTAGCGATCCTCCGGCTTCTTAGCCAGCATCTTGTGGATCACCCGGGCCAAAGCTGGGGGAACACCACCGCGTACCTTTTCCAGTCGTTCAGGCTCGGTGTTCAAGTGCTTCACGGCGACGGTCAGCGGGTTGTCCCCTTCGAACGGAGGTCGTCCGGCGAGCAGTTGATAACACGTTACTCCCAGCGAATAGATGTCGCTTCGCTGGTCGAGCGATTTCCCCTCGGCCTGCTCCGGGCTCATGTAGAGGGGCGTGCCCATCGTGATGCCGACCTGGGTCAGGTTCATTCCGTCGGCTCCGGGGGCAATGACGCGGGCCAGGCCGAAGTCGGCGACTTTCACTTCGCCGGTTGCCGTGATCAGAATATTCTCGGGCTTGATGTCACGGTGGACGATCCCCTGCTCTGCCGCTTTGTACAGGGCCGCACCCACCTGGCGGAGAATGGCCCCAACCAGCTTCACTTCGAGGGTGCCCTGCTTGTTGAGTAGCTGCTTGAGATTCTGACCCGGCACGTATTCCTGGGCGATGAAATGAATTCCGTCCGAATTACCCACTTCGTAGATCTGCACGATGTTGGCGTGGGTTAGGGCCGCGGCGGCCTGAGCTTCGCGATGAAAGCGGCGGACGTAGGCCTGATCTTTGGCCAATTCCGGCATCAGGATCTTCACCGCGACGTTCCGCTTCAGGCTCTGCTGTTCGGCCAGAAAGACCTCAGCCATCGCCCCCCGACCCAGTCGACGCAGAATGCGGTAGTCCCCCACCGATCGCCCTGCCAGGTCGAGCTCCGGGGCGGAATCTCCGCCGTTTTTCGTCTGCTGGGTCATCGATGTCTCAACGTGGGGGCGTCAGTGAGGTCTTCGCCGAGGCCGCAACCCTCGGTACTCTTCATAACTACTTACCGAGAACGAAGATCGATTCACGATATTTGCACATTCCAAGTATCGATTCGAATGGGCATCTTGGCAACCGAAGTGCGCCGCAGAATGGGGGAGAAAATCAGTTGGCCCCATTTTTGGGTGACTTGCCGCGGTCATGATGCCATCTTCACTTCCTAAGCTATACCAAGAGGACATCTTGACTGGTGTTCGTTCCACCGCATAACTACGGACGAAATCGTCTCGCATTAGGGTGCCTCTCGGACGAAAATAGCTAAGATGGGAGCTGAAATTCTACAAGCCTTAGGGGGCCTCGGACTTTTCTTGCTCGGCATGTCGATCATGACCGAGGGGCTCAAATCGCTGGCCGATGATCGCCTGCGGAAGATCCTGGCCCGTTCGACCAGCAGCCCGGTCTCTGGCGTCTTCACCGGGGCCATGACGACGGCGCTCATTCAATCCTCGAGTGCGACGACCGTTGCCGCCGTCGGACTGGTGCATGTGGGATTGTTGACGTTTGCCCAGTCCCTGGGGGTCATCTTCGGTGCTAACATCGGCACGACGATTACCGGCTGGATGGTGGCGTTGATCGGTTTCAAATGGAAGATCGGCGATATCATTCTGCCGCTGGTGTTCGTGGGGGCACTGATCCGGCTGTTCACCAAGGGGAAACTGCGCTGGCTGGGGACTTCCCTGGCCGGGTTCGCGTTGATCTTCGTCGGCATATCGGCGCTACAAGACGGAATGAGTGGTTTTCAGGGGATCGTCACGCCCGACAGCTTTCCCGCCGACACGCTCGGGGGACGGCTGCTGTTGGTGCTGCTGGGGATCGTCATCACGCTGATCACGCAGTCATCGAGCGCCGGTGTCGCCACCGCGCTGGCAGCCGTTCATGCCGATGCGATGACCCTGCACCAGGCCGCGGCCATGGTAATCGGGATGGATATCGGTACGACGGCGACCGCGGCCGTGGCAACCATTGGGGGAAACGTCCAGGCACGTAGAACCGGATTCGCCCATGTCATTTACAACATGATGACCGGCATGATGGCATTTTTCATCTTGACTCCCTACTTCTGGATCTTAGGGAAGCTTCTGCCTGGCTTTGAAACATCCGACCCTGAAATGGCACTGGTGAGCTTTCATACCTGCTTCAACATGCTGGGGGTCATTCTGATCCTGCCATTCACCGGAAAGTTCGCCGCTTTGATCGAGTGGCTGTTCCCCGAACAGGGCAACCCGCTGGTCAAACGTCTCGATCCTGGCCTGCTGGCGACCCCGGAGCTTGCCGTGCAAGCCATCCAGGCAACCGTGAACGACGTGCTGCAAACGCTGCTGGGGGAAATGCATCATTTAGTAGCAAGGCCTGAGTCAGCTCCCAACCCCGGCAAGCTCGCGGACGTCGACGACGCCTTGTCCAAAACGCGAGAGTTCATGGACCAGCTGCGAGTCCAGCCAGGGCAAGCCGTTTCCCTTAGCCACCTGGCTCGAATCATTCACGTGTTGGATCATCTCTACCGCATTCGTAATCGCCTGGAAGAGCCACAACGGATCTCACGAATTCACGCGGACTCGTCTCTAACTTCCATGGCCAATCTGCTTACCACCATGATCGACCAAATCGCACAGGCCGAACTTCCCTTTGCAAGTGAGGTCGAGGCCGCCGCCCAGCAGATCAACCAGGAATTGAAAACAGGCATGCGAGGGTATCGTATTGAGATCCTCAAGCATACGGCCGCCGGAGAACTCACCTCCCAAACGGCGCTCCAACGCACCGACTCGGCGCGGTGGATCCGGCGTCAAGGATATCACCTCTGGCGGATCGTCGATCACCTGTCCGATAGCCCGCACGATCGAGGAGAACAACCGGAGCTGTCGTAACTTCCGCCGCTTAGACTCACTTCACCCGCAGTCGCTTCAGTTGGATCGCATTGAACATCGAGAGCGAGCTGCCATCCCGTTTACTGGTAATCACCACCGGCGAATCGGGCTTCACCTCGATGGTGTACTTCACGTACTGATTGCCTGCCTCGTAATCTCGGCTGCGATAGCGATGCGATCCATCATTCAGCGTTTTCTGGCCGGTATAGGTTATCCCGCCAGATTCGATTTCAATCATCGCGTTCTGATCCGGAGCGTCCCCGTGGGCGAAGACGTAAGCTTCGTAGATCCCTTCCGGCAGATACGTCAGCGTGACCGACAAATCGACGCAGCGGCAGTTGTGGTAAAGATAGGCGTGGTAGACGTCAAACGAGCCTGGGATGCCCCATTCGCCATCGTTTTCGGAAAGCTGTAGCACCACATCCGTCGGCGTACCGCTGGCCATCGGAAGTCCTGACTTCGTGGTTTCCCTGACGTCGATCAAGGTCCACACGTCGCCGGGTCCACCGATCACGCCGCGTGGCTGGGAGTCGACCGGAGCCATTGCGAAGTTGATGTTCAGGATGCGATCGGCATGTTTCGACGGCTTCGCTTTGGGCTTCTTCGAAACCTCGACGGCTGAGGTTTCTACTTGAGGTGCAACGCCGGCTGCCTGCTGGGAGATTGTCTCGGGAGCCAGGAGGGGCAGCAAGCAGAATGCAATCGTTAGGCTGTTCATGGATCTTTCTCCGGGTCGACGATAAATAAGAGAACTTTCCAGAGAGACGAATCACGCCCCGGATTGGTTTTGGGGAGAGGACTCAGGCTTCCATATCCTCGAGCCCTTTCTTCTGGTTGTTTGCTCGAGGAAGTCTTGCGTCGAGCCACGCCTCGTCGACGAAATCACCTAGCAGCTTTCTTAGGCACGTAATTAGCGCCTCGCGGACGCCATCGCGGAAGTCGGCATGCGAGCCGACGATTTCGACCTGGTGAAAACCATTCCAGCTCAGCCACAAACCCCATTCGTACCGCGCGGCCGAGTCGTTCACGCGCAGCATGACCCGGGCAGCCCAGAACGCGCCGAAGCTGTCGCGAAAGTCGATCCATGCGCGGTCCTCGGCGCGTAGGTTTTCAGGGCAACCTAAACCACCTTGGATCGCCGATCCAATCCCGATTAGCCCCAGGGCCATCGCCAACAGCGATCCCGTTACGGTGACTTCCGAGGTGGTCATGGGGAGGTAGGTGTAGGTCATGTTGAACTGCGCGATCGCGAGACACAGGGCCGTGGGACTGAATCGCGTCGGAAAGTTGTTTAAGAATCCAGCGAGAACGAGCGCCGCGAGAAACGTTCCCCAGATCCAACCTGGGGCGACATGCCCAATGCTGTTGAACGCCCATACCTGAATGACGGGGGCCCATAACACCAGCAGCAAGATCGCCACGACCCCTTGCCAGGCGATCCACTGCGGACGCTTTGCACCTACCTGCGAAAGCTGCGGACAAAAGAGGGTCATCGCGGCCAGGTAGCGAATTTGGTCGTCGGCGACGGACGCTTGCCACCAATGCATCAACCCGATCGCGATCTCGCTGCCGCACAGCGCGGACCAAGCGAAAAGCGACCACGCCCACGGCAACACGAGTGTCGTCCCTTGAAGTGCCGTACGCCCCCGCCACAGCAGCACTACCCCTGCGAGTCCCATCAAGAGGGACGCCAGGGCCGAGAGCCAGCCAGGATCCAGTTTTAGCTGTGCCAAGAGAAACAAAGCGTGCAATCCAAAGGTGTGGTCCAACGGAAGCTTGAACGTCGTTTCATTCTAACGGATCGATCGCGAAGTTTGACCTTCGTCGGGAAAGAGTTCCGCCTGTGACGGTTATTCCCGCTACGTCCGGTAATTGGGCCAGGCAGACCCAAACAGTGAGGCAAAATTTTTCGATGTTGCGTTTGCACAACGTGAAATGCGTGGCATGTTTCGGCAGTGCAACAATTACTCCCTCACTAAACTTCCCAAACCGTAAGGAACCAAGAAATGATCCGTATTGCTACCCTTTCGTGCTTTGTCGTTCTTTCGGCAGCTCAAGTCGCCTCGGCAGGCCTCTGGGATGCCATGACGGTCAGCTACCCGACCACTCACGCCCATGCGAGCAGCGAATACGTAGCTGCTTGTGGTGCTGCCGGCTGCAACAGCTGTGGCCATGGCGGTTACGTTTGCCACCACCCTTCGATGGGCTGCTGTGCCGACCTGTGGGCCGGTTACTGTGCCGATCGTTGCGGACATGGTTGCCGCACGAAGCTGCACAGCCGCTACCACTGGTTCGCCAAGCCATCGTGCGGTTGCGAAGTGGAAACGACGATGCCTTGCTGCGGCGACTACCCGATGTGCGGCTGCAACCACGGCATGCCGGTCAAAGGGTGCGGAAGTGCCTGCACCAGCTGCCTGGGAATGCACGTGCGTGGCTTCTGGAATAAGTGCCGTAGCTACGGCCAATGCGGCTGTGGGTCGCCTGGCTGCGAATCGTGCGGCGGTGCCACCGAGATCATCAACCTCGAACAAGAGATGCAGCACAGCGTGCCGGAAGTGGCTCCTGCCATCGAACCAACCCCGGCCCAACCCGAAGCAAAAGAAGCACGGCTGATGCCTTCGCTGCAGGCCCTGCTGCCGCTGAACTAAGCGACACGAACCAACGCGACCGGCTCGACCAAGCTACCTGGGGAGTGTGGTTTGCAGCTGAGCCAAAGCGTCTTGCGGGCAGATCCTGGATGGGATTCTGCCCGCATTTTTTTGCTAGCCGACATAAGCCGACGAAAAAGGAGTGACTGCTAGCACGAAAATACCAGATTTTCCATCCAGAATTCTGTAGTACCAGGACGATAACTAATACTGATCGAACACCGGGAGGACGGGACGCAGGACGCGGCCCCGTGAGATCAAAAGGCCAAAGTAGACGACGGAACGACTACTTTTGGCCTTTTTTATGCGCTCGCCTGAGACCGCGAAGAAAAAAACTTGATACCCCTCTGATGGCATATTAGAATCAGCTCTCCTTGGTGATGGAGCACCCCCACATTTGCCAGGAAGGCTTTCTATAGCAATTCCAACAGGGGGTTCCTCAGTGAATCTAAAATCGACTCTGCTGACATCGTTTGGCCTGCTTGCTCTTCTGGTTGCCATCCCTACCATCTCCACGCTGTCCGCTCAGGAAGCGGAGCCGAAGCAAGAGGTACGTGGGCGACTACCAGCTCACTGGAACGACATTGTCACCGAAGACCAAAAGAAAGAAATCTACAAAATCCAACACGGTTACCAGGCTCAGATCAAGAAGTTGGAACTCGAGATCGCCAAGTTGGAAGCGGCCATGGAAGATGAAGTCAAAAGCGTGCTCACCGACGTTCAACTGACGCGTCTGAAAGAGCTCATCGAAGAAGAGGAACTACGCCGCAAAAAGAACGAAGCGGCCAAAGAGGCGGCAAAGAAGGCCTTGTCGGGAAGCTAACCGCGACACGCGTGAAACCCAAGAGATTCTTTCGCCACGGATGGCGAGGCTCCTTTGCGGTTCAATTGGGTAAGCGATGCCGCTGGAAGAATTCCCAGATCGCCTGATTCGCATCGAGATTGCGCGTCGTCGGCCCGAGCAATTCCAATCGGCTCTCCTTGCCCGGCCACGTATGACCTCCGCCGTGAACCTTAAGCAGAACCACCTCTGCCGAGTCACTCCCATCGGCGGCGTAGATGAAACGCTCGATCGAAGTTCCGTCATTCACTTCGACTGGAAGCGACTCAATGGAAGGCGTCGTTTGGGCACGGTTGGCGGCGATCCAGTTTTCCATGGCGTGGTCGACCGAGTGAAAGTGGAGTTTCGACTTGCTTCGCGACCCGACCCCACCTTCCCAGCGGACGAACTGGTCGTCGGTACCGTGGATATGCATCAGCGGGACCGGCCGGCTCGGGCTGCATGTGGGATTCCCCATCGTTCCACCGACCGGTGCGATGGCCGCAAACCGATCGGCCAGCTTGTCGCCCAGCAGGTAAGACATCATTCCGCCGTTGGACATTCCGGTGGAATAGATCCGTGTCGGATCGATTGCCATTCGCCGTGGCAGGTCAGCCAAGAGCAACTCGACGAAGTGAACGTCGTTGACGTCTTCGCGCTGGGCGTAGCCGCAGCACATGCCGGCGTTCCAGGTCTTCATCGTGGGCAGGCGGCCGGTTCCATTGGGAAAGACCGTCACGAACCCCGCTGCATCGGCATACTCGTTCATTTCGCAGAAACGAACCATCGTCGGGGCATTCGACAAACCACCATGAAAAACGAACACCAGGGGCCAGCCTGCTTCTGGCTGCTGGGCCTGGGTCGGAATGTACACCCAGAACTCCCGCTCGCGATCGTCCGAATCGATCGTCAGGCGGTGACGTCCAGGTGGAAGTTCCTTGATCGGTGTCGTCGTCATGGTCTCTTTCCAGGAAAAACTAGGCTGGCTGCTTCTTGGCATCCAGAATGGCTCGCTGCAGCTCTTGCATCGTCACGATGCCGATCGGCACGCCGCTGCGACTGACTACCTTGGCCATGAGTTCGCCAGTGCTATGCAATTGAGTGATGGCCGAGATGCAACTGTCGCTCGCTCTGACTTCGGGAAGGGGGTGGTAGTTTTCGATCTCTTCACCGTCACCCATATAAAGGTCGCAGATACGAACGTATCCAATCGGAACGGTACGCTTCCCCTGCGTTTCAACAATCGGAATCACTGAGATCTGCTTCCGCTTGGCAACGCGGATGAGGTTGTTCACTTTGGAGCCTATCTTTGCGGTCCAGACTCGGGAAAGGGGCGTGGAAATCGAGGTTACCCGGCGGTTGGCCACCCCGAACACCCCTTGGGCGACACGCCGCTGGGCTTTGTTCAAAATGCCGAACTCTCCCCCTTCTTCCAGGAAGTCTTCCAGCTCGGTCCGAGCCAACGCCAAGCGAACCGTTTCCGGCGATTCCCCCAGCAGCGTCTGCAGGGCTCGTCCCAACACCCACAAAAGTGCCGAGCAGGGGGCAAAGAGCACGGTGAACACGAAGAAAAGCCAGCCTGTTCGACGAAGCAAAAAGTTCGGTGCTCGATAGAAAAAGTACTTCGGCAACAGTTCGCCATAGACGAACAGAACCGGCGCCATTACCAGCGGCAGCGCCATTTCGGCAGTCGAGTTTCCGGGGAATGTTGCCTGCGTAAAGAGCACGATCGAGAGGGAAACCATGTAATTGGCGACGTTGTTGCCAATGAGCGTGGTCGCCACGAACAGTGCGGGGTGATTCGTCAGAAACAACAGGAACCGTGACAGCCAATCGCCCCCCAGCCCATCGAGGACGAGGCGCACTCGCGTCACGCGATAGAAACCCGTTTCCGAGCCACTAAAGAAGGCACTGAGAAACACACCGAGCACGAATAGAAATAGAACGATGCCCATGGCGTCACTCTTCCTCCTGACGCATGGTCAACCGAACGAGTATGTGCCCCTCGGAGTGCTGTTCGACCACTTCGAAATGAAAAGGCCCCCACTCCACTACATCTTCGACTTCCGGGATGTGTTCCAGTTCTTCCTGCAAAATACCGTTGATCGTCGCGTGCCGCGTATCGGGTAACTCCAGATCAAAATGCTTGGCGAGACGACGCACGCTGGTCATGCCGGAGACCAGGTAAGCACCATCTTCCTGCTCTTCGAACGTCTTTCGCTGCAGGATTCGTTCACTGCGTCCGTGGGCGTACGAGAAGATCGTTTCCATCATGTCCCGCAGCGTGATCACGCCGATGGTCTCGCCCAGTTCATTGACCACCGCGGCGACTTCGTTCTCGGTGGACAGCATTTGCTGGAACACTTCCGAAGCCTTGGCACACCAGGGGAAGACCAACACTTCCTGGGCAAACTCTTCCAGCTTGTCGGCCGGCAGTTCGGTGGCATCCACCAGGTTGATCGCGCTGACGACGTCGTCTCCCTGTTCGTCGGAAATCAGCAGATAACCGCTGGGAGTCATCTCGGCATCGAGATCTTTCAGCGAGACCGGCGGATGAAACATCTTATAGCGCATCCGTGGCCGCATCATTTCCTGGGCCTGCGAATCGGACAGGCTCACGATTCCCCGCAGGGCCATCTCTTCCTGCTTGAGCACCGTGCTGCTTTGCATCGACATCTGGATGGCTCGTTCCAGGTCGGAAACCTGCATGTAGGGTTCGGCCTCGAAACGTGGCCAGATCAACCGCTGAGAGAGGGTGCTCACGCCGCGCATCACGGGTCGAATCGGATCGATGACGCGAACCGCAAAGGCGATCGGCACCGCCAGCAGCGCGGCCAAGGCCGGAGCACGCAGCACGGCCAGGCTTTTGGGAAGCATCTCACTGAAGAAGATGATCACCAACAGGGAAAGGGTCGAAAAGAGGGTCGCGTAGGTCGACCCAACGCTATTCTGCAGACGCAGCCCGACGATCGACGCAACCGCGAAGTAGGCGACGTTGACCATCAGGTTCCAAAAGAGGATGGCCGAGAGGAGCCGGTCTGGGTCGCCTAGCAGACTGGCCGCGGCACGCTGAGACGTCGTTCCCTTACGAAAGCGTTTGCGATCTTCCAGCTTCAAATAGAAGAAGGCTGCTTCCGATGCGGAGAAGACTCCTGAGCAGGCGACCAACAGCAGCATTGCTACCAACCAGGGTGCAATGGCCACAATGACGTCCAACCCGCCGCTCCTTTCCGATGTATCGTTGTTGCGAATCTACGCTTACATGACCAGTCGAGACTAGTCCTCGTCGTTCCCTGAACGACGACCAACCTCGATGTCGAACTGGCTGATGGCCGGAATCAGCATCGCGATGGTCGTAAAACCATAGGCCAGTGCCGTCGCCAAAGCCACCTCAAATCCTTTCCCCAACAGAAAGCTGACAATCGCAAAAAACGAGATACCAGGCAGCAGGAGCGTCGCCGTAAGGATCGCAGGGGAAGGATTTCGATGACCGATGGCCACGTACAAGCCCAAGCCACCTCCAGCAACAAAGCCCAGGAAGGGGAACAGTTGAAAGTGGAACGACTCGGTGAAACTAATCATCAGCAGGATACACGTTATCACGCCGAGAAACAAAAAGAAGACCGTTCCCAGGCTCACGCCGATCGCCGTGCGGCTGTTGGCGTAGGTCATCCCGCAGTGTAGCCCCAGCATCGTGACGAAGAAATACATCACCACTAGGCCGGCGGTGACGAAGATGAAGCTATCCAACTGCATCGCTCCGGCAATCCAGAGATACGCCGTAACGGCCATTGGCGCCAGGATCATCTCGCGCGTGACCCACATCACCCCCCACAGCTTCCCGAAGGTGAACTCTTTGGGGGTCAGGTCGGTGACCAGCAGCAGATCGAGGGCCTGACCGTCCCGTTCGTTGGTTACGGAAGTCACCGCCAATGCGTTCACGATCACCAGGCTGATCAGGTAAAGCGGGACGATCCCCCAGGCAATCGGCGGAATGGTCGTGCCCAGCTGGTCACCTCGGTAAACGGCCGTGCCGGCGGCAACCATGCTGTACAGCATATAGGTCGCGGCAACCGCCAAGGCCAGGTAGACGAACTTGATGATCAACACCTTGCGGCCATAGGCCCAGGTCTGCGTTTCCCGCCAGAGGATTGGGTTTTCCCAAACCTGGCGATGATCGATTTTGACCTCGGTGGTGCGGGCATCGACATGGCCGGAACGGCGTTGTTCGTTGGCGGCATGCTGGTCGGCAGCCTCGTCCATCTTGGCCATGTCGTGCTCAGCACCCCAGATACTCTCTTCCAGCTGCTTCGCTTCCATCTCCTTCCCACGCCGGGCTTCCCGCGAAGGATTCCAGACGCGGACCAAAGCGATCGCGATGCCGTTCATGATCACAATGCCCAGCGACATGATCAGCACATGCAGGCCAATCACGCCGCCGATCGATGCCAGATTCCCTTCCGCGGTTGGAAAGGGGTTGGCGGCTTCCATCACGGCCCAGATAGGATTGATGGCGGTTGCCCAATCGGCCGCCGAAATCCCCAGCAAGCGATCAAACAGGACCCGCTGCGAAACGACGACGCTAAAACCGAGAAGCACCGTCACCAACATCGCGGTCAGTGCGAGCGTCTGGAATGTTTTTTCTCGCCACAGGGCAATCGTGCTGCCGATACTGCCGGCGGCCAGCGCCGTGATGAAGGTCACCAGCAGGACACGAAGAACCTGGTCAGCCGAAACCCCGCCAAAGAGAAAGAGAGCACAGAACACAGGAGCCGCGGCCATGATCAGCGCGAAGACATTGATCAGGCTCGCCAGCATTTTTCCTAGCACCAACTCCGAATTATTGAGTCGGGTCATCAGCAGCAGAATGAGCGTCTTGCGGTCCTTCTCTTGGGCCACTGCCCCGGCCGCGCTAAACGCCGCGAAGAAAATCACCAGGCAAAGCTGAATCGGGGCCAGGATATGAAAGATGCTCGCCCCGAAGCGTGCCATATCTCCAACGCTGGCAATCACTTGCGTTCCCGCGAGCACCAACCACGCCGTGCACATCAATAGGAACAAAGCGGCCACATAGACCGAACGGTAGACGTAAAACTTACTGCGACGCGGAGTTACGGCTGCCTCACGCGTAAAAACCGGACCGATAAACAAGTCCAGACTCCCAAACAGGTTACGTGATATCGGGGAAACGAATCATTATAACACGGGCAGGTAAAACGAAACCCTTCGCTTGATCCGCTGGTTCAATTTAAGCGAATCTTCGTAATTTGGGCGAATCGGAATGGTAAAGCCTCTGGGAAAGGTCCCACCCGCGAAGAGGAATATTTTTCCGCAATTGAAACAATAATCCTCCCCCCTTATCCCTCTTACTTTTTAGATGCCACCTGGCGACCGTGGCATGATTGGACATCAAGGCGTTGACTTCACCTGCACCCGACCGGCTCAGCGAAGCCGAGATAGCCGATTTGCATGCACTCCATGCGGAAGAGCTGCGCAGGTTTCTGTGGGGTGTGGTAGGGGAAGCGAGCCTGGTTCAAGACATCGTTCAGATTACCTTTCGTAAGCTGGTCGAAGTCGGTCACGAAACCCAAGTCGAGAGTCGCAAGGCTTGGCTGTTTCAGGTCGCTTACCGCGAAGCCCTCGCCCAACGCCGGCGAAGTGCAACGCAGAAGAGGGTGCTGGAAAACCTCCAACAGGATCCTCGCCGAAACGAAGATGGCTCACCAGCCGATCCCCTGGTCGCCCAGGAAACGGCAGAGTCGGTTCGCCAGGCCATTAACGAGCTTTCGTCAGAACTCCAGCAGGTCCTGCGAATGCGGATTTACGAAGACAAGACATTCGCCCAAATTGCTCAGCAGCTCGACATTCCGTTGGGCACGGCACTCGGCCGAATGCGAAACGCGATGAACAAGCTGCGCGGCAAGTTAGCTTGGATCGAGCGTGAACCATAACCTCAACTCACTTAGTGAACATGATTCGTAACGACGAACATCCCCAGCAGCCCGCCGATGACGACCGCTTCCTGGAAGCGACGCGGTATCTCCTGGACGAGATGACCAGCGAAGAGGTCGAGCAGTTTGAAGCCGATCTGGCCACCGACCAATCGCTCCGCGAGCGGCTGGCGGAGGCCGTTCTGCTCGTGCAAGCAAGTTACCAGGCGTATGTGCCTCATACCGTTTCCAAGGAGCCCGTCGAGGTAGCCTCACCAATCGATGCGGCTCCTGGAAGCGGGCTACGGCTGCGTATTCTGCTTTCCTTGGCTGCTGGCCTGCTGCTGTTCCTGGCGAGTGGCTTTGCGATGGTTGCCTGGTCAGGCGGGGGTTCGCATATGGCCGAACGTACCGTGGACAAAGAAGACATGCAACTCGCCGCCGTCTGGGTAGAACGCATTGAAGACAACACGGACGCCTTGACCGAGCAGTGGGCAGAACTGCCGGATGACGAAGACGAATTCATCGATCAACTGCTGGTCAGCACGCCTGAGAATCCTCCGAGTTGGATGCTCAAGGCTTTGGCTGCCCAGCAGGAAACCGATTCCGAGGCACCCGCTCTTTAATGGCCTTTTACGGCTAAAACCTCGATCCCCTGTCGATACGTTATGAATATTTCCTCGCGAACTCACGGCCTTCTCATCACCGCTTGCCTGGCAGCTTATTGCTCGCTGGCCTGGGTCGGGAACGCCGTAGGGCAAGAGCGGACGACGCCTGTTTCCGCCGTCAAGCCGGACGCTGGTCGTCGGCAAATCGCCCAAGCCCCCATGAGTGATCTGCGTCTCTCAGCCGAGGAACGTAAACGCCGCGAAGAAACCGCACTCGCGTTCGCCAAGAAACATCATCCGGAACTCGAGAAACTTCTGCGGCAGCTGCGGGGTATGGATCAGAAAGAGTACGCCAAGGCCATTCGCGAACTTTACCGTGTGAGCGAACGCCTGAGCCTGCTCGAATCGCGCGCTCCACATTTCTACCAGGTGCAGTTGGATTTGTGGAAAGCAAACAGCAGCGCCACCTTGCTCGCGGCAAGATTACAACTGAATCCCGGTAACGAAGACCTCCGCCAGGAATTCCGAGCCGCGCTCCAACGGAAATTTCAAACGCAGATTCGCGTCAATGAAGAAGAACTCGCCCGGGCTCGAGAACGCGTCCAACGTTTGGAACAAAACCTCGAACGTCTGGAACGAGACGGCCCTGAAATGATCGAGCGGCAGCTACGACAGCTGACGCCGAAGAAGAACCCCAATCCCTAGTCGAAACACCTGGTGCCCATGGCACCTCATTGCCAATCAATCTGACAACCGCTCATGACACCCCATCACCACGCGAAGGATAGCAATTTCATGAACGCCACTTTCGCTCGTTTTTGTTTCTCGTTGTTCGCCCCTGCCATTGCCTTGGCGACCGTGGCTCCGCTTTCCGCGGAATCCCTGGAAGGGAGCCGTCCGTCCGGCAAGGTCATGCCGACGCTCATCGAGCGTTTTACGCCTGAGGACGTCCAGGAAACGCCAGACTTCCAGAAACACGTCTCGCCCCTGATGGGCCGCCTGGGCTGCAATGGCCGCAGCTGCCACGGTTCGTTCCAGGGACGCGGCGGTTTCATCCTCTCGCTGTTCGGCTACGACTTCAAAGCGGACCATGCCGCCATCACCGAAGGGGACGATCCTCGCGTCGATACCGATTCGCCCAACGAAAGCATGCTCATCTACAAACCCACCGATGAAGACATGCACGAAGGGGGCAAACGTTACGAACTGAACAGCTGGGAACATCGCGTCCTACACAACTGGATCAAAGGTGGAGCGAAATTCGACGCCGATAACGTGGCCATCCTCGATAAGCTGGAAGTCACGCCGGAAGAAATCGTCTTCAACCGTAAAGACCAAACCGAACCCCTGCGCGTCGTGGCTCACTGGGCCGACGGTACCAAGGAAGACGTCACCCCACTCTGCCGCTTTACGACCAACGACGATCAGGTCGCGGAGATCAACGGCGACGGCCTGGTCACCAGTGCTGAAGCTGGCGACACGCATGTGGTAGTGGCGTACGACAAAGCCGTCGTGGCCATCCCGGTCATACGTCCGGTCAGCAAGTTGATTGGCGACAACTACCCGGCCGTTCCCACGCCCACCAAGATCGACCAGTTGGTCGTTCAGAAACTGAAAAAGCTGGGCATCGTCCCATCTGATTTGTCATCCGACGAGCAGTTCCTCCGCCGCGTGAGCCTCGATATCGCCGGGACGCTTCCCTCCCCCAGTGAGATCCGCGAGTTCGTGGCCGACAAGGATCCGAACAAGCGCGAGAAGAAGATTGATCAGCTTCTCGACACGCCTGCCTACGTCGCCAAGATGACTACTTTGCTGTGCGACATCACCGGCAACAACGACCAGCAGTTGGTCAACGTATCGCCGATGCGAGTCGGTCCCGCCCAGGAATGGTACGACTGGATCTACGACCGCGTTGAGAAGAACGTCCCTTACGACGAAATCGCAGCCGGTATCGTTCTCGCCCGTAGCCGCCTGGAAGGAGAAAGCTACCGCGAGTATTGTGAAGAAATGAGCGACATGTACCGCGACGGAGGCACCTTCGCCGACCGCGATTCCATGACGCACTACTGGGCTCGCCGCGAATTCCGTCAGCCGGAGGAACGGGCCATCGCGTTTGCCTATGCGTTCATGGGCGTGCGGATTCAATGTGCCCAGTGTCACAAGCACCCGTTTGACGTCTGGTCGAAGAGTGACTTCGACGAGTTCAAGACTTTCTTCACCGGTGCTCGCTTTGCCACTCAGCCACCTCGTTATGACCAGGAAGGCTTTGCTCAGTACGAAGAAATCCTCGACAAACTCGATATCGACAAGAGCTTGAAGGGGAATCAGCAGCGCCGCGAGTTTGCCAAGGAACTGCAAAAAGGCAAGACGGTCCCCTTCCCGGAACTGGTCGTCATGCCGGTCAGCAACATCAGCCGCAATGCGAAAAACAACAAGAACCGCAAAGGCCTGCCATCCCGTTCACCGGAAGCCCGTGTTCTCGGCGAGGAAGCGATCGATCTTCGCGACTACGAAGACGTCCGTGAACCGGTCATGGAATGGCTGCGCGGGAAGGACAACCCCTACTTCGCTCGGGCCATCGTCAATCGAATCTGGGCGACCTATTTCAGCGTGGGCATCGTCCATCCGACCGACGATCTGAGCCTGGGCAATCCTCCGAGCAACGAGCCACTGTTGGATTACCTGGCCAAGGGCTTTGTCGAGCACAACTACGACCTGAAGTGGGTTCATCGCGAAATCGCCCTGAGCCGTACCTATCAGCTCTCGTGGGTTCCTAATGAAACCAATCGTCTCGACGTACGCAATTTCAGCCGATCGGTTCCGCGCCGTTTGCCTGCCGAAGTCGCTTACGACATCATCCAACAGGCAACTGCCGGAGACGATTCGATCGCGACTTACCTGACCGACATTGAAGATCGGGCCATCTCGATCCCTGGCACTCGGATTCAGGGGAACGCTCAGTATCCGCTGCAGATCTTCGGACGAAGCGAGCGAGCCAGCAACTGTGACTGCGATCGCAGCATGGAAGCTACGCTCCTACAGACCGTCTTCCTGCAAAACGACTTTAGCCTGCACGCTTCGATGGCCAACGGCAACAGCTGGATTGGTCAGGTTCAAAAGTCGATGAAACCGCAGATCGACAAAAAATCAACCGAAGCCAGCAAGATCCAGGCCCAGATCAAACGCTTGTACGAGCAAATGGGTAATGGTCGTGCTTACGCCGAACGCCTCGCCGCCAAAGGGGACCAGCAGCGTGCCAGAGAAATGCGTCAGAAATTGCTGGCCGGCAAGAAGCGTTTAGAGGTCTTACGTGCCCAATTGGAAAAGGTGCAAGCCAAAGAAGAGAAAGAAAAGACGGAAGTAATCGCTTTTGATTCACCAGCCGAAATGGTAACCGAGGCGTACCTCCGCACGCTCAGTCGCGAGCCGAGCGAAAAGGAAATGACGATTTCGCTGGCACATCTGAGAAGTGCCGACGAGCCCGTTGCCGGTCTACACGATCTGATGTGGGCCTTGCTGAACACCAAGGAGTTCATCGTCAATCACTAACGTCCTGTTCCCTCTCCCTTCCCAAGGGAGAGGGCTAGGGTGAGGGTTGGAAAGCGTGCGCCCGGCTTGCCCCCTCACCCTAACCCTCTCCCCCTTAGACGGTGGAGAGGGGACCCAAAAACTGAACACTACCCACTGCACACTCAAATACTAGGATCACCCGTATGCCCACGAATCAAACATGTGACGGAGTACGCCGCCGCGACTTTCTGAAAGTTGGCGTCATGGGCGGCATTGGCCTGAACTTGGCGACCTATCTTTCCATGGCTGAAGCTGGCGAAGTCTCCGGCGGCGGTCAGGCGAAGGCCGGGATCTTCGTGAACTTGAACGGGGGACCGACGCACATCGATACGTTCGATCCCAAGCCGGAAGCCCCCAGCGAATACCGTGGGGAATTCAAGCCCATCAAGACCAACGTGCCCGGCATCGAGCTGAGCGAGCACCTCCCCAAGCTCGCCCAACAGGCCGACAAGTACGTCGTCATGCGGGGTGTTTCGCACACGCTGGCTGCCCACCAATTGGGTACCGAATACGTCAACACCGGCACGCGTCCGATTGCTTCGCTACAGTATCCTGCCTACGGTTCGATCGTGAGCAAGGAGCTGGAAACGCCGGAAGATCTTCCTCCATTCGTCGCCATCCCACGTAGCGCCCAATCGGCTGGCTACCTAGGCGTTAAGTACGCTCCGTTGGCGACCAACAGCACGCCTCGCCCTGGTCAGGCTTATTCGGTGCGCGGGATAAGCCTGGCCGGCGGGCTGACGATCGACACCGTCGAGCGTCGCCACAAACTGCTGGCCCAGTTGGACCAAACCTTCGCTGGTTTCGAGTCGGACGATCAGCTGTTGGATGGTCTCGATCGTTTCAGCCACCAGGCGCATGCGATCATCACTTCCAAACGAGCACGCGATGCGTTTGACGTCTCGAAGGAAAGCCCCGCGTTTGCCAAGAACTTCGAGCAAGACGAGTTCAGCATGAGTTGCCTGCTGGCGATTCGCTTGATCGAAAGTGGCGTCCGTTTCGTTACCATCACCAATGGTGGATGGGACACGCATCAAGACAATTTCGCTCGTTTGAAAGATAGCCTGCTTCCCAAGCTGGACAACGGCCTGGCAGCGCTCTTCAATGGACTTCACTCCAAGGGCATGTTGGATTCGACGGGCGTGTTCGTGACCGGTGAATTCGGTCGTACGCCGAAGATCAACGGCCGCGGCGGTCGCGATCACTACCCGCGCTGCATGACCATGCTGATGGCTGGCGGCGGCGTCCGCGGCGGTCAGGTCGTCGGCGAAAGCGATGAGAAGGCCACCTTGCCGAAGGATGGTGTCGGGTTCAAGCCGGACGATGCGGCAGCCTCGTTCTTCTATAACCTCGGCATCGATCACACCAAGGAATACCACACGAATACCGGCCGACCGATCACCATCGTGCGTGACGGGCAGGTTATCCGCCAACTCTTCTCGTAAGAGAAGCCGAGGCATTTTCGCGTTTCACACTTCGTATCTTTTCCCCCTTCCCATTTCGGAGTCCCTGTAGTATGTCTCGTTGTCACACCCTGTTGATGTTCGCCTTGGTGGCCGTCCTGTCCGTTGGTACCGCCCTGGGCGCGGACGACGCCAAGCCGAAGAAAAAGGAAGCCAAGGCTCCGCAGCGCGGAATCTTCGCTCAAGTCATGAAGCTCGACCTGAGTGCCGAGCAAAAAGAAAAGGTCACCGCCATCCAGAAGGAATTCGGTCCGAAACTGGCCGAACTGACCAAGGCCGTCGGTCTGACCAAGGAAGATCGTGAAGCTCGCATGGCTGCCATGAAGGAAGCCAAAGAAAAAGGCCTCAAGGGCAAAGAGATGCAAGAGTACGTCAGTGCCAAGGCTCCTCTGACGGACGAACAAAAGGCAGCTCAGAAGGCAGTCGCCGAACTGAACGGCAAGATCCGTGAAAAGCTGGCTGGCGTTCTGACCGACGAACAAAAAGAGAAGCTCGGCCTCAATAAGAAGAAGCCAGGAGCGAATAAGAAGAAGAACAAGGCCGAATAGGCTTCCCGCCACAACAGGCTGACGGCGGCCAAGTGTCGTCGTCAGCTGGCACCTTCGCGAAGCGGACCGGACATGTTTCGGTCCGTTTTTTCGTTTCTTGAGCGTAAAATTCCCCTACAACCGGCATAATTGCCCCCAAACCGAGCTTGTCGGATGATCCCCCGGTTGGCGATGATTCTCTCTGCCGCGTAACCTAAACTATCCCATGAGTTTCTTTCGTCACTTATTAAGCCGAATCCCCATGCCCCAGCCGTGGAAAAACCAGGGTCTTGGCCTGATCGTGCTGCTAGTCCTACTGGGCCTGGCCATGATCTACGTCCCCGGCTGGATTGCCGGCATCATCCGCGAAGGAAACGATCTGGGCCCCGTCGGCAAATGGATTTACTTCTCCTTTGTCAGCGTCGGGGCAGCGCTGCTTTTGGGTCTTGCCGGATGGGGGCTCTGGACTTTGGTGATCGCCAAGATCCGCAAAGAGCGACGCCGCGAAATGCGGAACCGCAACCCAAACGAACTCACGCCGGACCAGCGTCGAGCCGAGCTGAAAGAGAACCTGGAAAGCATCTCCGAACTTCGCGACGAGATGACCGACGGCGACTTCCGCGATACGGTCGATCCGATGATCGATCGGATTGAAGAAAAGCTCGAAGGGGGCAACCTCGAAATCATCGCCTTCGGCACGATCAGCAGTGGAAAGTCCTCGCTACTCAATGCTTTGGCCGGGCGCGATGCGTTCAGCACCGATGTGGTCGGCGGAACGACCGTTCGCCGCAACAAAGTCGAGTGGCCCGGCAACAACAAGGTGCAACTGATCGATACGCCAGGGCTCGGCGAAGTCGATGGAAGCATTCACCAGGAAATTGCTACCCACTCGGCTCACGATGCCGACATCGTACTGTTGGTAGTCGACGGCCCTTTGCGTCATAGCGAGTTCCAACTGCTGGAACTGCTGGCCAAGATGGACAAACGGGTCATCATCTGCCTGAACAAGGAAGACTGGTTCACCGACGCAGACAAAGCCAAGCTCCTGCAGCAGATCACCCAACAAACCAAAGAAATCGTACAGGCCGAAGACATTCTCTCGGTTCGCAGCCGTTCCACCAAACGAAAACGTGTTCGCGTGCTGCCCGATGGCAATGAGATTGATGAAGAAGTGGACGTTCCGCTAAGCATCGAGCCACTCGCTCGGCGGATGATGCAAGTCATCAAGAAGGATGGGACTGACCTGCTGCTGGCCAATCTTCTGACGCAGTCTCGCGGACTGGTCGAGAAGGCCCGCAAGGAAGTCGAGGACTCCATCGATCGCCAGGCCAACCAACTGGTCAATCGATACATGTGGGCCTCAGGCGGAGCTGGCGCGTTCACCAACCCTTTGCCTGTGCCGATGGTCGAACTGGCAGCCGGCGTCGCGATTTCCACGAAGATGGTAATGGACCTAGCCAAGATTTATCGCCAGGAAGTCGACCTGGACATCGCGGTCAGCCTGCTCGGTCAGCTGAGCAAGCAATTCATTGGTTACCTCGGCGTGCAAATGGCTGCTCCCGTCGTGGCCATGGCGATCGGTTCGATGATCAAAACCATTCCCGGCATCGGAACCGTGTCCGGCATGCTGCTCAACGGCATCGTGATGGCGCTGGTCACCCGTTGGATTGGCAACATCTTCATGGTCTACTTCAAACACGGAATGCAAGAGCCTGAGGGCGGTCTGGCTGGGCTGGCCCGTCGCGAATGGGACAAGGTCACCGATTCCGCCTACCTGCGAAAACTGGTTCAGGAAGCCCGACAACGTTATGTCGACCGAAAGTAACGACAACCTAAGTCCCGATCGGCCTGCAACGACCGATGATGTCGTCGATTCTGGCGTCGCCACGGCCGCTCCTTCCCCCGAGGCGGTCTCGGCCGACGATCGTCGCTACATCGACGCGCTGCAGTCGGTGCGCCATACGCTCGACCGCTTCCGAGGATGCAGCGACCAGGAAAAGGAGTTATTGCGGCGAGATCTCGGTCAACTCCAGAACATGGAAACGAAGCTGACCAGTGGCCGCGTCGAGATCGTCGTCTTCGGCGAAATCAGCACGGGCAAGTCGGCTTTGATTAACGCGCTTGTCGGCAAGGCCGTCACCCAGGTCGATATCCAAGGGGGATGGACCAAAGAGGTTTGGCACGTTGCCTGGGAAGGGGCCGGGTACCGCATTCCCGGTCTCGCCGATAGCGAAGTCGTGCTTATCGATACGCCTGGCATTAACGAGGTAGGCGGCGCCGATCGTGGAGAAATGGCTCAGGACACCGCTCGCCAGGCCGACGTGATCTTGTTCGTGATCGACTCCGACATGAACGAGACCGAATACTCGGCACTGATGGCGCTGGCCAACGTCAACAAGCCCATCATTATCGTCCTCAACAAGATCGATCAATATTCGCCGCGCGAACGAGAACGACTGGAAGAGATTCTCAACGAGCGTCTCGCGGGCATCATTCCTCCCGAGAGCATCGTCGAGACGGCGGCTCAGCCGAAAGAAGTCGAGTACATCATTCAACAGGCCGACGGCACCGAACGCAGCGAATGGAAAACGCCTCCGCCGAAGGTCGAAGACCTGAAACTGCGTCTGCTGGAAGTCCTGGAAGAGGACGGGCTCGGTCTCTTGGCACTCAATGCGGCCATGTACGCGGCTGACAAGTCGGACCGAGTCGCCTCGCTGAAAGTGAAGATCCGCGAGCACCGCGCCAACCAAACCATCTGGAGCTTCGCCGTCGTGAAAGCGACCGCCGTGGCAGTGAACCCAGCTCCGGTTTTCGACGTGCTGGGTGGCAGCGCCGTCGATGTCGCCATGCTGCGGGCCTTGGCCCATATCTATGGCATCGAGATGACCTGGTCGAATATCGAAAAGCTGGCCAGCAGCATCCTTCAAGCAGCCGGCTGGACCATTACCGCCGAATTGGGTACCCACGCGCTGAGTTCCGTCGTGAAAACGCTCACCTTGGGCTGGGGCACGGTCCTGACGGCCGTCCCTCAAGGTGGTGCCGCCGGCTACGGATCGTACATCGTCGGCAAGGCGGCGAAGTACTACTTCGAGCACGGGGCCAGTTGGGGGGACGAAGGACCGAAGACCGTCGTCAAGCGGATCCTGGAAGAGACCGATAAGAAGTCGGTCGTGCAGGATTTGAAGGAAGAGATCCAGAAGAAACTGCACCTGAACCGACACTCGACCGGCGGGAATTAGTCCGCTACTTGGTGGAATGCTTCTGTTCGACCTCTTCAATCCCTCGTTCGATCATCTGCTGAAGCACATCCAGGTCGACGTCGGCCAGTCGCTTGATGTAAAGACATCCCTTGCCGGTCTTATGCTTTCCGAGCTTCGCCAGAAGCGGGGCCATCTGCTGGATGTCACATGTCAGATACAGACTTATCTGGTTCTTACGCGGCGCGAAGCCGACGATCATGATGTCTCCTTCGTGTCCTGACGCGTACTTGTAATGGTACGTGCCGAAGCCCACGATGCTGGGGCCCCACATCACGGCTCGTTCCCCCGTGGCGGCTCGCATCATCTTCGACAACTGCTTGCAGTCTTTTTTCTGTTGAGGGTCTTCCAACGCGTCGATGAACTTTGCCGCGCTGACCTGGGTCGGTTTCGTCTTGTTTTCCACCATCGCTACTTCGTGCCCTATCCAATACAACTTCAGATGAGATGCCTGCCCACTAAAGATACCATGGTCGAAATCCGACAAGCAAACCTTGTCAGGCAATCGGCGGACGGGCAAATGCATTACAATGCAGACGCTCGCGTAACCTCGATAAATCAAGGAAGGCCCCATGCAACCGACATACGAAGAACTGGCCAAGATGATCGACCATTCGCTGCTGCACCCGACCATGACGGACGAGCAGCTGGAAGCTGGCTGTCAGGCCGCGATCCAATACGGCGTCGCGTCGGTTTGCATCAAACCATACTACGTCCGTCGTGCGGCCCAGTTACTTCAGGGGAGCGATGTCCTGGTGGGAACGGTCATCGGTTTCCCCCATGGCAGTAACCTCACCGAAATCAAACGATACGAAACCCAACTGGCCTGTCAGGACGGCGCGGTTGAGGTGGATATGGTGATCAACGTCGGCAAGGCCATCAGCGGCGACTGGGAGTATGTGCAGCAAGACATCGAAGCGGTCTGCCGGGAAGCTCACGGGCATGGTGCGAAGGTCAAGGTAATCATCGAGAACGATTACCTGGCCAGCGGCGGGGGTGGCTTGAACGGGGATGCCCTCAAAGAGAAGCTTTGTCAGATCTGCGAAACGGCCGGAGCCGACTGGGTGAAGACCTCCACAGGCTTCGGTTTCGTCAAGCAACCCGATGGCGGCTACAACTACCAAGGTGCAACCGAGCACGATCTGAAACTGATGCGTCAGGCCGTTTCCGAAACCGTTCAAGTGAAAGCAGCCGGCGGTGTACGCGATCTGGAAGGACTCATCCGCGTGCGGGAGCTCGGCGCATCACGCTGCGGCGCCAGCGCCACAGCCCAGATCCTGGATACCTACGGAAAAGACGACGTCAGCGGCACTGGGACGCTGGGTGGCGGCGGCTACTAAAACTCGCCTGGATCGTGGGTAGATTGGTAGAATGAAGCAGACACCTTCGCTTCATTCTACCAACCTACCCTGGCCATGCTTCGACTTGCCTTGCTATCGATCTTCCTACTCACTCTTCGAGTACCGGGATCTCTCTGCGCGCAGGAAACTTACTTCAGCGACGTGCCACTGGGCATCGACTGGATCATCGTCCCGCAAGATAACCCCATGTCGGCCGCCAAGGTCGAACTCGGCAAGCAGCTATTCTTCGACGTTCGCCTGTCCGGCAACGGCACGCTCAGCTGTGCCAGTTGTCATGATCCCAACAAAGGCTGGGCCGACGATCGGAAGTTCTCGCCAGGAGCCCACGGCCAGTTCACCACGCGCAACGTTCCCAGCGTCGTCAACGTGGGTTTGCATCGGACCTTTTTCTGGGACGGGCGAGCCGCTTCCTTGGAAGAACAAGCCTTGGTTCCGATGACCAACCCTGCCGAAATGGACATCAGCCTGAACGAGCTGGAAAACCGACTTCGGAGTATTGACGGCTATCGCTTGCAGTTTGAAGCCATCTTTGCGGACGGCGTCACGTCCCAAAACGTCGCCAGGTGCCTGGCCTCGTTTCAGCGAACGCTGGTCGCTGGCGAAACGGCTTACGATCGTTTCCGCGGAGGGCATGCCGATGCACTGGAAGGAGAAATCGGCCGCGGCAGTGGCATCTTCTTCGGCAAAGCAAACTGTGGCAACTGTCATATCGCCAAGATCTATACCGACCACAAGTTTCATAACATCGGAACGGGTATCCATGACACCAAACAGGATCGAGGCCTTGCACAGCGAACCGGCAAGGAGGCAGACATTGGCAAGTTTCGCACTCCCCTGCTCCGCGATCTGGCGTTAACGGCCCCTTACTTTCACGATGGCAGCAAAGCGACGCTTCAAGAGGTGGTCGACTTCTACAATGAAGGGGGCGGGAAGAATGCGAACCTCGATCCACATATCGTTCCGCTACAGTTGACGCCGGAAGAAAAGAAGGCACTGGTCACGTTTCTGCGAGAGGGACTGCGGAGCAACGTCTATCCCCGAATCGAGAAGCCCCAGTTGCCGAAGTAAGCCCTACTTGTCCGGGTCCAGGCACTCCAGTTCCGTGTAGAACATGGCAGCCGGATTGATGCGATTCGCTTCCAGAAAAGCTTCCCGCTCGCGCACGATTTCCGTCTGAGCCAGTGCTGGCAAGACGATCCCCCAGATCCCGGCGATACAAAGTCCGGTGATTCCGAGAGCGACCCAACCGCGGTAGCTGCGAGTTGACTTCATTACGATCCCCAGGGAATGACTTTGAACGCCAGGTACGCCATCGCCAGGGTCAGAATGACATTCAGCGTCTGACCGCAGACATACAGCACCAACGGCTTGCCACCATGGAACTGGGACGACAGTTGGCGGAAGTTCAGGTCGATGCCAATGCAGATGAAGGCCAAACAGAACAGCCAGCCGCGTAGTCCTTTGGTGACCGCGGTCGTGCCTGAAACCAGCATCTCGCCTTCGCTCGAGGAAGCATAGATGAGCGAGGCGACGATCGAGGCCCCGATGAACCCCAGTACGAACTTCGGAAAACGCTTCCAGATTTCGCCAGCGCCGATCGTGGGCTTCTCTCCCTCTTCGCTGTCGGAGCGCGTCGTCCAGTAAACGGCAACCCCAAAGGCAATCACGCCGATGAGAATGTTCTGGATCATCTTGACGGTGGCAGCGACTTCCAGCGCGGTATCACCCAGCAAACCACCGGCGACTGCCACGGCTCCGGTCGCGTCGATGGTTCCGCCGATCCACGCTCCGCCCAGTTCTTCGTCGAGCCCCATCCACGTAATCAATGCCGGCATGACGGCCATCATCACGGCCGTGAAGCAGAGCGACAGACCAATGGCAACGGACAGTTCTTCTTTTTTCGCCTTGCACGCAGCCGCTGTTGCGATCGCCGCCGAGACGCCACACACCGACATATCGGCCGAGATGGTCATATTGAGTGACGCCGACTTCATCTTCAAGATCTTCTGGCCGAACCAGAACGTCGTGATCAGCACGATCGGCGTCACCACCCAGGCCACCATGATGCCAGGCATGCCCAGGGCCATCAGGCGACTGAAAAGGACTTCCGCACCCAGGATGACCAGGCCCGTCTTGATGTACAGTTCCGTGCGCATCGCCGCTTCGCCCAGCGCGCCGAAGGCCTGCTTGCCAATCGTATTGCCGATAATCAAACCGACCACCAGCGCCCACAGGGCATACTCCAGGTTGTAGTTCTTCACCACGGACTGTCCCGCCAGAACGTAGGCAATGGTGGCCAATAAGAACAGGATCAGAAAGCCCCCCAGGAACGCCGCTGGGTTGGCCTTGGGGCGCATCAGAGGCGACAGCGCCGTCATGAAAACGCCCAGGATCACAAGTGCCCCGAGGGTGCCGGGCCAGGTCGCTTTCGGTTTGTCCGCCGGTCCGGTGAATGCGTCGACCGGATTCGCTTCCCAGCCCCCAGGCTTGCTGACGTAACCCTTCAATGGGTTGGTGATCGCCGTGACGGTGTCCCCTTCAACCGTCTCCTTCCCCAGCATGAGCGTGGCCGAGAAGCACAGAACCAGCAGCAACATGCCGGCCACGATGGCAATCACATCTTCGGAAAGTCCCGTCCGGTTGTCCGCAGTGGAAGCAGGTGCGCTATCAGATTCGTTCATGAGGTGCTACGGCGAGGAAGGAAGTTGGGCAGGCGTGTTATTCTCTGGAAAATATAACCAAATCGTTAAGAGTTCCCAAGTCGGAAGACCGTAAGATCGGTCGCTTCGCAGCGAATCACCCCCTAGAATGCCTTGTTGCTGAAGGAATTGGGAAATCAACCGCCTCTTGTGACAACTTTCTCCTAAGGATCGCTGCAAGGAACGCCGCTGGTACAGTAGAATGCGAAATGGCAAATCCCCCTCTCAAGACGGACAACGAATCGGTGAAGGGGAAGATGCTTTTATCGTTTCTTGATTTGGAGGCCCATCGCAGGCAGCGCATGTTTCCCGATGAGACTGCCCTCAGCAATTTGAAGGACAACGAGCGCGTCGTGCTCTACCCTTCGTATGCCTATCCGGCTCCTGATCAAAGCGGGTGGATTCTGCAGGTCCATGGAAGTGTTTTCGAGGCCGTGCCGGAGAACCTTCCCCGCAAGATCATGATCCGTGTTCTGGCACGCTTGATGGGGGCTACCCAAGAACAACTCGAGACCAGCGTCTTTAAGCAGCGGATCTTAGGCTTCACCGTTTATCAGCACGGCGGCAAAGAGATTGCCGTAAAGATCGGCGACAAGATCTACCAACTGCGCGGAAAGACCAAGAAGAACGGCCAGTTCCGCGGAACGGTGTTCATTCCCAACGAAGACGTCGACACCATCGCCATGACCGTCGGGGCGACTCGGCATGTGCGCTACGCAATTCACTCCAAGTTCGACGTGGCGACCCCGCTGGAAGGTCTGGTGAAGCTGATCGATCGCGACGGTGTCTCGGTCATTTCAGACATTGACGACACCGTCAAACATACCCAGGTTCATACACGAAAGGATATGTTGGCCAATACCTTTCTGCATGAGTTCGCCACCGTGCCAGGCATGGTCGAACTGTACCAGAAATGGCAACAGCAAGGAGCATCTTTTCACTACGTCACCAGCAGTCCCTGGCAACTGTTTGAACCCCTCTCGGAACTCTTCCGCGACCAAGGTTTGCCGGACGGTTCGTTCCACATGAAAAGCGTTCGCTTCCGAGACCCGACGGTGTTGCAACTGTTCATTGCACGACGATGGGGTAAGCGCAAAGCGATCAAGCAATTGCTGCGGACGTTCCCCGATCGCAAATTCGTGATGGTAGGGGATTCGGGCGAGAAAGATCCGGAAACCTACGGCGTGATGGCTCGCAAGTTTCCTGAACAGGTCGTGAAGATCTTCATTCGCGACCTGGGTGGGAAGAAGTCAACCGACCATCGCTTCGCCAAAGCATTCCGACGCGTGCCGGAAGAGAAGTGGCAGCGATTCACCTGCCCTTCCGAGATAAGCGACTATGACATGCCGGCCCCAGCACAGCTCTCGCGGGTCGAGGCCAACGGAGACACCAAGTCGTAGGCGTCTTCCTAGACTTGGGTATATCCCAAACCGGTGATGATTTCGTACATCTCTTCGTACGTGATGAATCGGCGACGATTGCGGAGCTTGTACTCGTCGATCGCCAAGGCCAATTCATGAGCGCCAGGGGATAACCCTTCATGGCTGTTGGTAAATTGGCGTCGCTCGAAGACCGGCGTTTCGCTCGGTTTACGAGGGCTACGTCGGTCGACAAAGGAAGTCGTCGTCGCAGGCACAGGTTGATTCATCGTTGGACATCTCCGACTGTCAGTCTTCTTCTATACGTTGACGGATACTGGCTCCGTGGTTCGGTCTTGAAAACTTAGAACGCATGTTGGCGAAGTCAAACCATGATGACGGATTGCCACACTCTGCAGCGTGACTTGAGAAAGGCGAGCCCAAGCGATCGGCATAACCGGCACAATCTGACGTTCCATCAGCAGCGAGCCTAGCGCCGCATCGTCTGTTGTGCCTGTTGTCGGAACACCGGCAACTGCCCGACCAACTGCAAAGCGGACGCATGCTGCGGATTTACCTGCAGCGCGGAGTTCGCCGCGTACTCGGCTCGAGCCAACCGTCCGGCGGCGACTTCGCATTCGGCCCAGGTATAAAGCAGGTCGGCAGTCATCTCGTTCGTTTCAGCGAGTTCCGCCAGGCAATCGGCCGCATCAACATGCCGCCCGAGATCTCGGTAGGCCAAGGCCTGTTCCACTCCCACATCGGCCGGCAATCGATGACCGAACTCGGCTTGCCGGACCATGGAAATACAGGCCAAAGCCTGGCTGGGCTGTCCCAATTGCCGATAGGTCGATGCCAGTCGTAGTTGGACATCACGATTGGCCGCCTCGCTGTTGGTTGCGGCTCGAATGTAGCACAGCTTCGCTGATTCTAGATCTCTGCGCACCAATGCCAAATCGCCTTGAAGTTGCCACGCCGGAGCGTATTTCGGATCGCATTCGATCGCCCTGTTCGCCGAAATGTGAGCTTTGGTCGGATCGCCGGAGTCGAGATACATCCGCCCGATTCGAGCATGCAAATCAGGATCGTCACTTCCCAGCGTCTGGGCCGATTCCAGTTCCGCGATTGCCTCGGCCTGCTTACCGGTCTTCCAGAGCGTCTGGGCGTAATGCATTCGGGCTTGAAGATCGTAGGGAGCGTTCTTCTTGGCCTCGGCCAAAAGTTTCTCGGCATTCTCCCAATCGTCGCGGTGCATTGCCTGAACACCGCGCTGCGTCAGTTGACGTGCCTGGACGATTTTCTGATGCGAGGCGTTGGCCTGGCTGAACGTACTGCATCCACTGAGAACTGCTAGCACGAGCGCACCGAGCACGATTCCGCTTGCGCAGAAGGCGCGGCGCCTGGCCAATTCCGAGGATTGCATCCATTCCATAGGGGTTTCCAGCGAATCGTTCGCCGTCGGTAGTCAACTGGCAGAGACTACCAAACCTGCGATTTTCATCCTAGATCAGGCTCGGCTCGTCGGTTTGATCGCCAATAGGCAAACAAGCTAAACCCGCTAAAATACGGAAAAACAGATCGAATTGATTCCCAGGGCGATTCGCCCCCGGCTTCTTGAACCATTACGCATCGAAGGCTGCCGTGGTTGCCACATATGACAATTTAGGCGTGAAGTTCTCATACCCCGAGAACTGGCGAATTTCGGAAGACCAAACCAACGCTTGGCCGCGTAGCGTCTCGGTCCACAGTCCCACCGAAGCGTTCTGGACGTTGATGATCTACGAACCCGGCACCGAGCTCGAGGCGCTAGTCGACGCCGTTCGCGACGCGTTAAGTGAGGAATACACTGACTTCGAGTCGGTTCCGGCCCAGCAGACGATCGAGGGAGTCGACCTCATTGGATGTGACCTAAACTTCTACTGCCTGGACTTTCTGGTTCAAGCCAAAATCCGGGCTTTGATGCTGGGGGTACGCCCTTGCGTGATCCTTTGCCAAGGGGAAGACCGTGAGTTCGACGAAATGGAACGGGTTTTTTCCGCAATCACGCACGACCTGATTCGCTCGTAGGAGAACACTGGAAAGGGGACGTTAGCGTCCACTATAATTTTTCTCTGTTGGCGGATCATTCATCTACGATTCTCAACTTGAGGAGAGCCTCGCGATGTCGATTTCCACCGATCTCCACGAAGACACCTTGCAGAAAATCGGGGAGACCTCAGGCCAAATCTGGGCCTATCTATCAGCCGAAGGTCCCGTCACCATTACCAAATTGGCCAAAGAGGTGGGCGAAAAGAAGGACCTCGTCCTGCAAGCCGTCGGTTGGCTGGCCCGCGAGAATAAGCTGTTCTTCTTCGAGAAAGGCCGCAATAAGCTGATTGGCCTGATCGACGAGCACGGCCCTTCAGAGTCGTAAGCCCCTTCTTGTTAGCTCTCAGGATGGCTACGGCTTTCTAGTTGATAGCCATCCGATCTCTTAGTTGGCCACGTCGTCGTAAATCGGCAGATGACGGTGATACACTTCCAGCGAAAGCAGATTCATCGTCGTCACGTAGATGCGTCCGGCAAAGCCGCCCCAGCGGTCCGGTATGTCCCCCTTCGGATCCCAACTGCCAGCTGCCGGGCCTTCGAGAACCTGGGTCTGCTCAAGCATCACGTGCAGTTTGCTATCCCAGGCCTCCCAGTGCTCGCCCCGCATGTGGAACATCACTTGGGTCGCGTAATACCAGTAGTACGTATCGCGCAGCGGAGCTTCCGGAGTACCGAGCGCCGGCAAGTTCTCTTTTAGATAGTCCGCGCTATCCTGCAGGATCCGGCTGTCGCGACGATTGCCCAAGTAAAGTTGAATCAGAGCCCCCACGGCCGTCATTGTCTGGCTTGGGTCACGGCCATGACGCTGCTGTGGCGTATCAGGAGCATTCGGATTGTAGACGTAGACGGCACGGCCGCGTTGGCGTGATTCGGCCGATGCCAACCATTTGCGGATTCCCTCAAACGACTTCGGATCAACCCGTAGCCCTGCCAGCTGACCGCTCTTAAGGGCTAATGTCATCCAGCCGGTCACCGACGTATCGCTTCCATTGCCAGGAGTGTACCGCCATCCACCCAGTTCCGGATCTTGCGAGGCCTCGATGAAGTCAAGCGATTTCTGAGCTGCCGCGCGCAGGGACTCATCCTGTGTCATGCCGTACGCTTCACATAGGGCTAGTGCCGCAATCGCATGGCTATACAGACGACAACTGGAATTCGAGGTGGCGTCCATTTCGATGTACAGGTCGCCGTTGGGTTTCTGATTCTCAACCAGGAACGTGACCCCACCACGCACCTCGGTTTCGTATTTGTCGCTCAAATGATCGTAGCCGGCCCCCAGGAACGCCAACAGCGAGAGTCCCGTAGCTGCCGTATCCGAGTTCAGTGATGCCAACTCGTTGCGGTAGATGTTGAAGTTCTCGGGATGAACCGCCGCGAACCCCTTCAGGCTCCAGCGTCCATCCGAGGATTGGTGACGAGCCAGAAACGCGAGACCGCGTTCGATGGCTTCTTCGGTTTCGCGGCTGGGTCGGCGTGAACCATCCCCTGCCCCTTCCCCCTTCCGCATCGCGCGGCGGCTGAATGCTTCGGTCGGAACGGCTGCCTTGGTGCTTAACAGCGGACCACGACGCCCAGGCGACCGGACGGGAATGTTGGCCATGTTCGTTGTGATTTGAGGTGCATCACTGGTACGTCTTCGCCCAATGAATCCTGGCTGGGTGGCCGCTCCGATCGGAGCTCCGGCCAGATCGTTGATTCCTGGCCGTCCTGAGGGCATCGCCGCACCGCCGACGTTACGTCGACGAATCTCCGGTACGCTACCCAAGCCTGGCAGCGAGCCTGCAATATCGCCTCCACCGGGCTGCATCGCGGCACCGCCACCGCCAGGAACGCCTTCGGCGGTTGCGCGCGTGCCAATCACCGGGCTCGCACCAGGCGTCCGGCTACCCGGTAGTCCCTGGGTTCCGGAGGCCATTTCGGCCAGCGAAGGGCCATCGTTTCCGCGATTACCCGTCCCGCGCGAGAGTGCCGAGAAATCGGCGCCACGATTGGCACCTGGTGTTCCGACTTCGGCCGCTCCGACTTGACCACTACCTATCTGATCGGCTCCGTTCCCGTTGGCTCGACCGAGGTTCATCGAAGGGGACGAGAACTGTCCGGAAGCTAACGCATCGGCGTTGGCAGCCGCTTGGTTGCCGCCTGCTGGTCCCTGGAATTCGATCTGAGCACTCGGACCGGCCATCGCTTGAGCACCGGCGGAAGGAGTTCTACCGATCGATGGGGTGGCCTGATTGCTGGTTACGATCCCCTCGTCACGCGAAGCCGTGCTACGTGTGGCTCCATGTTGCTGCACCATCTCCGCCGTGCGATCGGCGGTGGAAGGCCGAGCCCAAAGCTGACCTGGGTTGGTCGCGTTGGCCGTCACGCCATCGCCACCGACCTCTTGCCGAGCGACACTACCGGCGGCAGGCCGTAGCTGCGAATTGTTTGATTGACCAGGTGTAGGTCGGGGAAGTTGATCGCTGACGGTCGTGTTGATCGTGGGCAAGTTGCTGGCCGAAGCATTACGGGCAATATCAGCCGACGAAGCAGACGGAGCGATCTGCATCTGGGGGCTTTGCTGGCTGCGCGTCATTGCCATGCTGGAAGCCATCGTGGTTGGACTTGGCGATTGGACCGTAGCACGAGGCTGATTGGCCTGCTGCTGGGCTTCCTGGCGAGCGAGATCAGCGGCTTGAGCCTGGGCGCGAACTTGCTGCGGGTTATTGCGCTGAACCTGGACGTTCTCGGCCTGGGTTTGCGCTAGATTATTGGTTTCCGTTCGCTGACGCTGAACCTCTTGTGCCTGGCTAGGGGAAAGACTCGGCAGGTCTTGGGCAGTATTCTGCCGCTGAAGATCGGTCATCCTTTGCACAGCATCCTGGATGTTGGATGCCTGACGCTGCATTTCGAGAGCTTGGGCGGATCGCTGTGCGGCAGCTTCCGCGGCGGATAACTCAGGCTGGCGTTCTTCTTGCCGCTCGACTTCAATCTGCTGAGCCTGTTCGACTTCGCGCTGTTGCATTTCGCGCGCCTGCTTGGCAAGCTGCGACGGCAGATCTTGCAGCGTTTCCTGCTTGGGCTGTTCGACCTGCTGCTCGCGACGCTGCATTTCCTCGGGCTGAACTTCACGCGGCAGATCTTCCTGCGACACGTCGTTCTCTTTCATCTGCGGCTGCTGGTGTTCGATCTTTTCCTGCTCGAGCGGATCGACCTGAGCTTCCGCCTCTCGGGTTTCGACCGGTTGTTCGTACTCGCGTTCCGCATCGCGATCTTCGTTGATCTGAGCGGGGCTATAGTCGGGAATTACGACGGGTTGCCGCTGGGGCGTTCTCTCGCGATTTTGATTGAGTGAGGTATCGGCAACTTCGCCGACGTCGATCGCGACCATGCCGAGAAACATGCTCAGGTGGAGTACCAGGCTAAGCACAATCGAAAGTTGAATACCGCGACGAACGCTGCCCAGGTCCAACAGAGGAATGATGGCCATCCCCACCAGCCATGCCACCGCCGCGAACGCGATATAGACCTTGGCGTTGAAGTACCACAGCTCGTGATCCCAGTCGAACAGAAGATAGCTCGACGCGCCGAAGTACAGCATGAAGAACGTGAATGCCGTGTAGACCGGCCACGCCTTCTCGTCGGTTGACGAGAGCTGTGGGATCTGATCGTCCTTACTCCAATGCTTTGCCATGGTTTTCCGCTAAGCTCCAAATTTCATGCGGAGCGATTGCTACCTAGTTTGGCTCGAGGGCAGCCGTGCTGATCGAGTAATTGCTGAGCTTGGCCTTATTGCAGGCGTTCATCACCTGAACGCTAAATTCAATCTTGCTTTCCTTGTCCGCTCGAATGATCACGGAGCTTTCCGGATTATCGGCGGCCGTCTGCTCGAGGATCTCTTCGATCTCCGTGATCGAGCGTTGGTCGCCGCGTACGAAAAAGCGACCATCCGCATCGATATTAATGAACAACTCGCGCGGCTGGGATATCAGCGGCTGAGCCTCGCTGGCGGTCGGCAATACGACATCCAACTTGTAGTCTTCTTCATCGAAACGGGTCATCACCATGAAGAAGATCAGCAACAAAAAGACGATGTCGATCAGTGGAGTAATATCCAACATCGATCGAGCTCGTCCACGATTCAGTTTGACTGCCACGGGCTTGGTCTTCTTCGCAAATACTTTTTTGTGGGATCAATACCGACGACTACTGCGACCTGGGCAACGCTTGCGTTTGCGAGACATCCAACGTTCCGCCGGGAGCCGCGGTCTTGGGTGGCTCCATCGTCTTGACCGCCGGCGTAGATGGCCCGTCGTAAGTACGGTGCTTCGCTCGCAGCTTGCCTTCGTAATGCTCGAAGCCAGGGATCAAATCGAACAGAATTTCGTCCATCTCGTGAAACAGCGCCACAATCCGGCTTTCAAAGTACTGGGCGAAGATCATCGCGGGAATGGCAATCGTCAAACCACCCAGCGTCGTGACCAGGGCCACAAAGATACCACCAGCCAACTGGTCGGCACGATCGGCCCCAATTTCCAACTGGGTTGTTTTGTAAAACGTCCAGATAATGCCCCAGACGGTACCCATCAGCCCTAAAAGCGGTGCCACGCTTCCCATCAGGGCGATCCAGCGGACGTTGCCGTACAAACGATCCGCTTCGCGTTCGGTGGCCTCGGCCACGGAGTGCTCGACCTCCGACTGCGGGCGACCAATTCGCAGGAGCATCGTTTTAATCACATTCGCGAGCGAGGAGGGATACTTCTTGCATAGCTTGTACGCCTCGCGTGGGTCGAGCCCTTTCTCCGAAAGACGCAGCTGGGAAAGCTCGCGTTGGAGTTGATAGGGGATGATCTTCGACTTTCGCAGCGCGAAGAGACGCTCGAACGTCAGCGCTACCACGATGACCGACATGATCCCCAGCGGGATCATCATCCTGCCGCCACGCAGAATCAGACTGACCAGCGTCAGCGAATCGGTGTCGCTTAGTCGCTGTTCAATCAGCGCCGGCGACTCTTCGTCGGTTGGCTGCTCGGTCGCGGCGCCCCCATCCTGAGCAAGAAGCGGCAGCGTGAAGGCCATTACCGCCAGGATAACCAGGATAGAGCGAGCTATTGGTGACATAGAGAATACGCTTCCAAGTCGCGTTGAATCATTCATTTCGGACAGGTCACTTCGCCGGGTTCGGCGTTAAAGTTGGGCCAAGGCCTCAAGCCGGGCCTGGGCCAGCTTGGCTTCCGCCGCTTGTGGATAACGCTGGACAACAAGGGTGTAAAACTTCTTCGCTTCCTCAACAAACGTTGCTTTCTCGGCGGGCGGAGCCTGACGAATCTGTACTTCGTTACAACGACCGATTTCATAGGCACACTTGGCCTGCCATGGCTTGACGCTATCGAGCGACTGCTCGCCGCCGAAGCCATAAACCACGCGTTTAAACTGGCCAAGAGCATCGTCGTACTTCTTTTGTTCGAAGTAGATTTCGCCCAACATGAATCGGGCCCGAGCCCCGGCGAGCCCGCGTGACTCTTCGGCGGCTTTATCAAAGTAGGTGATCGCCTCAGGCGTTTTCTTTTCGTTGTAACTGGCCCAGCCTAGTTCATAGTACGTTTCACCCAGAAGAGGCGAGCTTGGCAGTTGCTCGACCAATTGCGTGAACCACTTCCTCGCTTCGCCCCACAACTTCTGCTGGCTGGCCGATTGGCCGGCGTGCAGCATCAACAGCGATCGCATTTCATCGCTGGAAAGTCGCTTGGGATCGACACGACCATACGAGTCGAGCGCGGCGTCGTACTGTTTATCCTTGTAGAAGCATTCTCCCTGCATGAAGATGGCATCGGATGCCAACGGACCGTTGGGGAACTTGGTGATCTGGCTGCCGAATCCGTCCAACGCTTCCTTCGTTTTGCCCTGTTGGTACTGCGACCAAGCCTGCTTGTAGAGCGCCTTTTCCCCGATTTCAGGGGCCTTGGCCTGGTTGGCCGACGAGGTGTACCACGTCTCGGCTTCGGCAAAGTCATCCTTCGCGTAGTACGATTCCCCCACATGATACATGGCCTCCGCAGCGAGCGGGCTCTGGGGGTGTGCTTTGGCAAGCTGCTGGAAGCTGGCGTTGGACGCGTCTCCCTTGCCCTGGGCTCGTTGAGCCCAAGCTAACTCGTAAAGGACCTTATCGTCGCTGATGAACTTGGGATTCTGCTGATGGATCGCGGTGAACACCTTTTCCGCTTCCGCCGGATTCTTGGCATCTACCAGGCTGACGCCTTTGAGGTACTCGGCTTCTAGCTTCTGCGTCGGATCTTTGCTCTTGGCGACGACCTGGTTCAAGTCGTCAATCGCTTCCTGGTACTTCCCTTCCGAGCGACGTGCGATCGCCCGACCGGTGTGGGCATCTACGATCAACTCGTGCCCTCCATGCTTGGCAATTAACTCACTAAACGCTTGATCGGCTTTGCCGGGGTTGGGCTGCTTCAGGTAGGCCCATGCTTGTCCATACAGGGCATGCGGCGCGAGCGTAGAGTTTGGCGACTTGGCGAATACCTGGGCATATGCGGCAGCGGCTTCGTCGAAACGATTGGCGGCGAACAGGAATTCACCCAGTCGGAAGTTGACCTGATCGAGGATCTGACTGTTGGGATAACTCGAGAGGATTCCTTGCGCCTGTTGAATCGCCGCGGTCGTGTCTCCCTTGGCATGTTGCGTACGGGCCAACATCAAACGGGCCTCGTCGGCCTGAGCCCAACTGGTCGAAGCTTTCACCGAAGCTTCCAGCGACTGTTGCGCCTTGTCGAACTGGCTCTGCTGAAAGGCACTCGCCCCCACCAGGTAGTTTGCCTGGGCCAGAAGGTCCGCGTCCTTGAGAGAGGACTGAACGGCTGCAATGGTCTTTTCGACGTCGGCAAACTTGTTTTGCAGGTACTGCGTAAGTGCCAGACGCAGCTGCCAACGTGCCACCTCAGGCCGCGACTTTCCTTCGTTGATCAATGCTTTAAGTGACTGCTCGGCTTCGGCCAGCTTGTCGGTTTGCAGTTTGGCTTCCGCACCGACGTACATGGCATCGAGACGAGACTGATCTTGCGGGTACTTCTTGGCGAACTCGTCGGAAAGGGCTGACGCCTTGGCGAAGTCGCGCGTTTCCAGCGCGGCGAACGCGGCGTTGTAAAGTGCCTGGGGAGCCTCAGGCGTGTCCCCATGATCCTTGGCAATACGCTCGTAGAGAGCAATGGATTCTTTGCTTCGTTGAGGCTGCTCGTAAATGGCGTCGGCCATATCCATTTTCAGATCGACCAGAAACTCATTGCCGTTGGCCTTCGGGAGGATGGCTTTTGCTAACGCTTCGGCTTCGGCCGCTTTTCCTTGCTGCAAGTAGACGCGGGCCAACCAGTGTGCCGCTTCGACTTCAAATTGCCCCCCTTGGCGTCCGGCGGCTGCCAACCAGCGGGCCGCGTCGTCGAGTCGGCCGGCACGATAGTAACAGCGACCAGCGAGCATCGTGGCTTCCGGGGCATAAGAAGACTTGGGGAAGTCTAACGGAATACGAGCATAGGCATTGCCGGCCTTCATCAGTTCGTCCCGCTGAAGCGCACAAAACGCGAGCCGGTACATCGCATGATCGGCGAGTTCAAAGTCTTTCTTCTGAGAAGCTTCTTCAAACAGTTTCTCTGCGTCGGCGAATTGGTTTTGCTGAAGCAAAGCTTCCCCTTTTCGCATCGTGATTTCCGTCGCCAGCGGATTGCTGGCATACGCGGTCAGGAACTGGTCGTACACCTTTTGCGCGTCGGCGTACTTTTGTAGCTCCTCAAGCGTTACCCCCTTGGCATACAGGGCATCCGGAGCGAGCGGGCTTTTCGGGAACGATTTGACTAATTGATCGTAGGCAGCGATCGATTGCTCTTTTTGCCCCGAAAGATACAGCGACTCACCCAGGAAGTACTGAGCCTGGTCGGCAAACTCGGTCTTGGGAAAATCCTTCAACAGCGCTGAGAAACGTTCGGCTGCGTCTTTGTATTTCGCCTGGTTTCCGTTCTGAGCCCAGGCGTAATTCGCCGATGCCAGGTTCAGCATGGCCTCTTCTCGGAAGTCGGCCTTGGGGTATTTCTTCAGGACAGTCTCGAAGTTCGCGATCGCGTCGGCATACTTCTTCAGTTGCAGCTGACAAACGGCCAGGTAGTTTTGCGCCTTGGCCGCCAAGGGATCGCTGGGAAATTTCTCGACGAACTTTTTCCATTCATCCGCCGCCAGTTCAAATTCGCCTGCGTTCTGGTAGTTCACGACGTCTGAGAAAAACAGGGCGGCTTCCTGCGAAGACTCTTGTCCCTGTGCGGACGAACCGCAAATCAATAGCAGTAGCAATACTGGAATGGATAGCAAACGTGCTCGTCGGCAGGGCTCGGTCCCTTTGGTTACGCGTCGTGCGTTGGGGACGCTATGGCCCGAAAACTGAGACAGCATGGAACAACGGTCCTCGTTATTTGTCAGCAAGGTGCAGGCAGATGGGGAGGGTCTAAGTGGTGATCTATTCACCTTATTGTGACGGAAATTCCGTGAAGTTTCATTATTCCGCCTTGGGAAACCATTTCTAGAGCTAAATTTCGGAGTCGAAAAGGACTTTGCAGCTTTTTTAATCTCATTGTCGATCATGATAGAAAGGATTGACAGTCTCTGCAGGGAAAAACCTTGTAGGATAACGAGTTGCCGTCATTCAATCACCCACGACTAGAGCCCCCCACCTTCCCAACGAACTAGGGAGGCAGTTCCCCCTGGGCAGCGAACTCGACCGGCTTCTCCATTACGAACGTTTTCCGAGATGGATCGCGTTTCGCCATTATTCAACAAAGCAACGAACGCATGGCAACTTCTCTGATCACCGGCGGGGCCGGTTTTATAGGCTCGCACCTGTCCGAAGCCCTGCTGGGTCTTGGCAACCAGGTCATTGTGGTCGATGACGAGTCGACCGGATCGAAGCGAAACATCGAGCATCTCCTGGCAAACCCCAATTTTCGGTTTGTCCACGGTACCGTCTCGGACAGGACGCTCGTTCGTGACCTGGTCAACGAAGCCAACGAGGTTTATCACCTGGCTGCCGCAGTCGGTGTGGCCCTGATCAACCAAGAGCCGATCCAAACGATCGAACGCAACATCTACCCGACGGAACTACTGCTGGCGGAAATTCAGCGGCGGAATGCCGAAGGGGACGAAGTTCGCATGTTCATGGCCAGCACTTCAGAAGTGTATGGCAAGAACCCCAAGGATACCTGGACCGAAGAAGACGACTTGGTATTCGGCGCAACAACGCGTCCACGCTGGAGTTACGGCGCATCTAAAGCGATCGACGAATTCCTCACCCTGGCCTATTGGCATCAGAAGAAGACGCCGGTGGTGATTGGCCGATTCTTCAACGTCGTGGGACCACGGCAGACCGGGGCCTACGGAATGGTGCTGCCTCGCTTCGTCGATGCGGCATTGGCCGGTAAGTCCCCGATCGTTCATCACGATGGGAGTCAGATTCGCTGCTTCGCGCACGTGGCCGACGTGATCGGAGCAGTGATTCAACTCATGCGAACCGATGCCGCACTGGGCGAAGTCTTCAACATCGGCAGCGACCGCCCGGTGACCATCCTAGAACTCGCCAAGATGGTCATCGATCAGGCCAATCCTGGGTTGGACGTCCAGTTTCAGACGTATGAAGAAGCTTTTAACGCAAAATTCGAGGATATTTCGCGCCGCGTTCCAGATCTGACCAAGATCAAGAATTGCATCGATTACGCTCCCCGGCATTCGCTGGAAGACATCATTGCCGACGTCATCAAGTCCAAGCGTGCCTAACCCCCACCAGAGCTATCCAATCCATCAAAACGCTTGACGCTTCGGCACATTCCCGGTGGAATATTGGGCAGGGGCGCCCTATACTTAACCAGCTGGAATACTAAAGGTTTCCAGCGATTCTTTCGCCAGCTAGTCGACAAGCAACTTATCTCCAAAGCTCGCGCGGCTGCCCCAATGGCCTGCGAGGACGGCAAACCTGACTTCGGTCCTGGGCAGACTTGAAATTCAGGCGTAACCAACAGGATGCACATCGCATGTGGAATATTCGTACACCGCACATCACTACCCAAACGCGCGGACTGACGCTCGTCGAAATGTTGATGGCGACGGCGTTGACCTTGATTATGTTTGCCGCCGTGGCCCAAATCTTCGGCATGATGGGCACGGCGATGCGGGACGCACGAGCAACCATCGAGCTTTCCGGCAACCTTCGTAGCGTCTCCAGCCATCTACAGCACGACTTGGACAACGTTTCGGTCGATGTCTTGCCGTGGGTCCAGCCGGGTGCCAATCAGGGTTATTTTGAAATCATCGAAGGTCCTGATCGGGATGTTGATTTCGCGGCGTTCGACATTATCGGTGACGATCCTACGGTCACCACCGACCCCCACAACGGCTCCTTAGGGGGCGATGCGGATGACGTCATCTGCTTCACGGCTTACAGCAAAGACCAACCGTTTGTCGGAATCATTCAAGGAACGCTGCGAAGCGACTACCTGGACGGTACGCCGTACAAGTACTGGGTGGATCGTTCCGACACCACGCAGTTCACGACCATCACCTCGCACTATGCCGAGATCGTTTACTTCACCAAACACACACCACTTGAAGACACCAACCTCAATACGTGGAGTGAAACAAATCGACGCGATGCGGACGAAACGGTCACGCTTTATCGCCGCGTTCTCTTGATTCGTCCCGACATTCACCTGGGGTATATGGACAACGTCGCCAACGCGTTGCCGATCAACGCTCCGCCGAACTCCTACAACATGACCTACTTCGAGGCCATGAATTATTACGATCTATCGATGTGGTCGGCCAACCGCGTGGAATGGGCAACCAACTCGCTGGAAGATTTGCAATCTCGCCATCGACGCGTCGCACACGCCCCCTACTCTGCCGACGGGCAGACAGTTGAAACCGGAGTGAGCCTTCAGGTTTATGTGCCGGCTTCAGGCACTTTCGATCCAGCGCCCCTCCGCCCGCATGCGTTGATGTCGTTCGAGCAGCTGAATCGAGCTTTGGAACTAAGTGCAACCGGCACCAATGATCGCGATCGAACGGGCGAAGACGTAATGCTCACCAACACGTTGGCATTTGACGTCCGCGTCTACGATCCGATTGCCCCCGTACTTAACGACTCAGGCACGTCTCCAACATTGACCCTTTCGCCTGGCGACCCAGGCTATAGCTCTGGCAGTTCTACCAATTCGATGCCGGGGGCTTTCGTCGACTTGAATTGGAATCGCAATACGCCGACGACTCTGACGAACTATTACAACCAATCGTTTGAAGACGCTCCGAATACAAAATCGCAACTTCGTAGCATCGTTAGTACAGGCTCGGGCACGAACCTGAAGAGTACGCCCATCTTTGGCTCGACCTTTCCGGCTGACATCGACGATCTCAAGAATAATTTCTTCCTGCAGAATCCGTCGATGCTGAAAGCAACCCCCAGTTCGTCAATTCTCACCTTCGCCTACTACGACACATGGCCCTACCTGTACGAAGTCGACGGTGTCAACCAGGACGCCTCGGGCACCGATACCATCCCCGACGAAGGCACCAACGGCTTTGATGACGACGGCGATGGCATCGTCGACGATCATTTTGCCGTCAACCTGAATCCTACTGCCGATACCGATACCAGTGACGCTGGCGAAGCGAGTGAGTTGGAAACCGAGCCCCCCTATTCCAAAGCCCTCCGTGCCGTTTCGATCACGGTCCGAGCCATCGAGGAAGGGACTCGCCAGGTGCGACAAGATACGATCGTGGCGGACTTCCTGCCAGATTAAGGATATCCAAGCCGGAAACTTTCGAGGAAACAGTAGCGGGCACACTGGCTTAGGTGTGTCCGCTTTTTTTTTGCTTATGACAGAACCCTACATAATTCGACTCAACGGCCCCTGGGAAATGACCGCAGGCAGCCAGGACGAGCCCAAACGCGTCAAGCTACCAGCTTCGTGGCCTCAGATCTTGCAAACGGCGGGTGAGGGAACGGTCGTCCTCAGGCGTTGGTTTCACCGGCCGACGGGCATCGACGACGGCAGCCAGGTACAGCTTCACTTGATTGATCTGCCGTTTCTGGCCGAGGCCTGGATCGATGATGCCAGCCTCGGCGAGTTCTCAGCGGCCCAGAAGCATGCCGTGGAAGTCAAAAGCCATTTAAACGCTCGGTGCTGCCTGACCGTCGAGATCAAGGAACTCGTACCGCTCGAGAAGTCTATTCCGACTCCGCAGATTTCGCTGGCGATTCTTCCGCCTCGTTAGATTCGGAATCGTCTGACTTCGCGGGGAATCTATCCGTTTCGGGCCGAGGATCAATCAGGGCGATGATCGTTTGCCCTGCCTTCGGCACGAAACTGTCGTCGGCCGTGACGATTCTCAGGCGATTCGGTTCCGGGATCACGAATAACAGCGTCGCCGATTCGCCATGGGTTTGTTGAAAGTCGTGGTAGGTGAATTCTTCGGTGATCGTCGTCTTCTTGAATTGAGCCCCGGCGGTCACACGGCGGGCGATCTTATAGAAATCGAGCCCATGCCCGAAGATCACGCGTCCGCGCAAGTGGTCCGATACCGATTGCCGCTTGCCAGATCCGGAATCCCACGGACTGGTTTGATAGACCTCTTTTCGACCGAACAAATGGGTGAACTCCATGCAGGCAAGCGAGTTGACCTCGTCGTTCGGAGTGGCGGCCAGCAGACGCCCGATGCCGCCCAGGTTAAGTTCTTCACTGACGAAATCCGAGAGGATACTTGCACACTGGGCAGGCAAGTTCTGCATGCGAGCCGCCGTGATATTACGGAAGTTGGTATCGACCAGCATCACTTGGAAGCCGGCACTCTTGATCACCACGGCGAGCTCTCGGATCCAGCGATCGGCCCCGGCAATTAGCACCCCTTGCGGTGCCGGGCTAGCCAGTCCCAGCCAACGGGCAACTGGCGCGGCGGTCAGACCGTAAAACGTGACCGTTCCCACGATCACCATAAACACGACCGGCACGACGAGCGATCCCTCCGGGATGCCGCCGATCGTACCGAGATCGAGATTATCGGCCTGGTGCGCGAGTTCAAAGGAGAAGATCGAACCGACCGCAGCCGCCACGATCCCGCGGGGAGCCATGAAACAAAGAAAGACCTTTTCCCGCCAGTTCAAGCTGCTGCCCATCGTCGACAGAAAAACGGAGGCCGGGCGAACGATGACTATCAGGACGGCGACAAACAACAAACCCATCCAGCCCACTTCCAAGAGCGTGCCAAGGGAGATTCGCGCCGCGAGCACAATGAACAAGCAAGAGATCAACAGAACGCGGAGGTTCTCTTTGAACTCGAAGATATGCCGGACGGGAATGTGCTTCTGATTGGCCATCAGTAGCCCCAGCACGGTTACCGTCAACAGACCGGACTCGGTTTGAATGTAATTCGAGATCGCAAAGACGGTTAGTAGGACCGCCAGGATGAATGCATTGTGCAGGAAATCGGGGATCCAGTAGCTCTTGAGTGCGAAGATCATCATGTAGGCAGTCACCACCCCCAGAACGACACCAACGCCGATCGTCTTGGCGATCGACCACATTGGAGTAGCCCAGGTCGCTCCTTCGCCAGTCTGCATGATGAACTCGAACACGAGCACCGCCAGTACCGCGCCGATGGGGTCGATGACGATTCCTTCCCACTTAGCCAGCGAGCCAATCTTTCGCGAGGGTCTGATATGGCTTAACAGCGGTCCCACGACCGTCGGCCCAGTTACCACCACGATGGCACCGACCACGGCCGAAATCGCAGGCGAAAAGCCAATCAAAAAGTGCGCAGCTAGGGATGCCAATCCCCAAACAACCAGGGCCCCAATAGTAACCAGTCCCCCGAGTGCCGGACCTACCTCACGCAGTTCGGCGAAGCGCAGGCTCATCCCCCCTTCAAACAGAATGACAGCGACCGAAAGGGAGACGATCGGGAACAGGACTTCACGTCCAATGATTTCGTCAGGGCCATCGGGCAAAAAACTGGCCATGAAGCCAAAGCCCAGAAGTAGCAAAATGGAGGGAAGCCGTAGACGCCAAGCCAGCCACTGGGCAGTGATGCCCAGGGCCAGGATGCCGGCAAAATAGAGTAGGTATAGCTTCTCGTCCACGACGCGTTCTCCAGATCGCGAGCATTTCACTGGCCGCTCGCATTGCTACGGATCTTTAACCTACCTTACGTCACCGCCAGAGCAAACCCCGCGGATCTTCCCAAACCCTAATGATTTCTTTAGGTTAGAGTGTTCCACCTATTAGCCACTTAAGGTCCTTCATTTCCCGCCCAGGATTTTCACGCCATGCCAGTTGATCATCTCGACCGCCCTAAACCTCCCACGATCTTGGTTCTCCTGCTAACGCTGGCCCTGGGCTGGATGATGCCCCTTGGCAACCTTTGGGCTCAAACGCCAGGGCTTACTCCGGAAGAAATCGAAGAGGGTTGGATCTCCCTGTTTGATGGAGAGACCCTTTTCGGGTGGAACCAGGTCACCAAGACCGATTGGAAAGTCGTTGACGGAACCATTCAAGCCACCGACGGCGAGATCGGACTGCTTTGCACGACCACCCAGTTTGCGGACTACATTTTGCGCGTCGATTTTCTGGCCGAGGAGAACACCAACAGCGGCGTTTTCCTGCGAACTTCTCCCAAGCCGAAGAGCCCCACCTACGATTGCTACGAATTGAATATCGCTCCACCCTCGAATTCCTTTCCCACCGGCAGCTTTGTCGGTCGCGAGAAAGTCACGCCTGACTGCCCGCCAGGTGAGTGGCATACGTTTGAAGTCCGCGTCCAAGGTCCCGTCCTGGAAGTGAAACTGGATGGCGAGGTCGTTTCGACCCTGGAAGACCCAACTTATCTCGGCAAAGGATTTATCGGGCTACAGCATAACGACGGGAAGATCCAATTCCGTAACGTCAGCCTAAAACCGTTGGGGCTGAAGTCGATCTTCAACGGTAAAGACCTGACCGGATGGAAACAGTACCCAGAGATGGCTACCAAGTTCAGCGTTACCGAAGAAGGTGCCATCCACGCTCAAGACGGCCCAGGCCAACTGGAAACGGAAGGTCTCTATGCTAATTTCGTTCTGCAAATGCAGGCCAAGACCAACGCCGAGAACCTCAACTCAGGCGTCTTCTTCCGCAGCATCCCCGGCGACAAGATGATGGGGTATGAAAGCCAGATCCACAACGGCATCGAAGGGGGCGACCCGACCAAGCCTCTCGATAGCGGTACGGGGGCCATCTTCCGCCGCAGCGTCGCCCGAAAAGTAGTCAGCAAGGACCAGGAATGGCTGACCAAGACCCTTATCGCGGAAGGTGCCCATATCTCGGTTTGGGTCAACGGCTATCAGGTCACCGACTGGACCGACCAGCGGAAGCCGGATGAAAACCCACGTCGCGGGCAACGCCTAACCGCCGGGTCGATCATTCTGCAAGGACACGACCCGACGACCGACGTTCTCTTTCGCAACTTCCAGATCCAGGAACTGCCTGAACGCTGGCCCGTCAAGCGAAGCGAATAACAGAACGCCTGGCGCGAACGACAAGAGAAAAGCCACGGATCCAAGATCCGTGGCTTTTTTTGTTTTCTGTTTCAACGCAATCGCTCGAATTCGCCTGCGTTTAACTGAGTTGTACTAGCTTGCGAAGTTCTTTCGGCAGCGGGAAGTGAACTTCTTCTTCGCGGATGCTGCGAGCTTCGATCTTGGCGTCGAACTTCTCGACCAGGTAGTCGAGACATTCCTGAACCACATCTTCAGGAGCACTCGCCCCGGCGGTTACCAAAACGCCCTCGACGCCATCAAACCATTCTGGCCGGATGTCGCTGGCACCGTCGATCAGGTAGCCCGGCGTTCCGCTTTCTTGAGCGAGTTCCTTCAAACGCTGACTGTTGGAGCTGTTCTGACTGCCGAGGACCAGTACCAATTGAGCTTCCGTTCCGAGGATCCGCACCGCCTCCTGACGGTTTTGAGTCGCGTAGCAGATGTCGGCCTTAGGAGGTCCCTTGATGGACGGGAAACGCCCCTTCAAACGATTGATGATCCGCGTAGCGTCGTCCACCGAAAGGGTTGTCTGGGTGAGGTATGCCAACTTTTCAGGATCGGCGATCTCCAGCCGATCGACGTCATCTTCTGTCTCGACAAGGACGATCGCCTCGGGGGCTTCCCCCATCGTGCCGATGACTTCGTCGTGTCCTTCGTGTCCGATCAGGCAGATCGTGTAACCCAGCTTGGCGAACTTGATCGCTTCCAAGTGCACCTTGGTCACTAGGGGGCAGGTTGCATCGATCGCGGTTAAGTCACGCTCTTTGGCCGCATTGCGAATCTCGGGCGAAACACCATGGGCACTGAACAAGAGGATCGACTTCGGAGGGACTTCCTGGACGTCGTCCACGAAAATAGCCCCCTTCTTTTTGAAGGTTTCGACGACGTACTTGTTATGGACGATTTCGTGGTAGACGTAGACAGGGGCACCAAAGGTCTTGAGGGCCAGGTCAAGGCACTCAATCGCCATGTTCACCCCCGCACAAAACCCACGGGGACTTGCTAAAATCACTTTCATTGGATTGGAAACCTCCTCCATACCATGCATCTTACCGCAACCCATCAGTAGGGCCTAGGGCAGCCGCCTGAGCCGGTGCCAGCACCGCCCAGGGGGAAAACGGACTTTCCTTCGACTCGAAATTGCGCAAAATTTGCAGTTTGCAATCCACTTCGCTACCCGCGAATACCATTTGGCAGCAACACACTTCCAGCTTTCCCGGATAACTCGTGACTCCATTTCAGTACCAATTGGCAAACTACGGACCGACCGCCAGTTGGCAAACCCCCAGCACGAGCGAAGCCTATGCCTATTGCCAAGATTTGACGGCATCGTCCTACGAAAACTTCTCAGTGATCAGCTGGTTTCTGCCCACTGAGTTGCACCCCCACTTCGCTGCCATCTATTCGTATTGCCGTTGGGCAGACGATTTAGCGGACGAGACCACCACCGACGCTGAAGGGCTCAAGTTATTGGCCTGGTGGGAAGAGCAACTCGAATCGTGCTACCAGCAGGAGGCCCATCATCCGGTGTTCATCGCCCTGAAGCGTACCATTCGAGAATTCAAGATTCCCATTACTCCGCTGCGTAATCTGCTCATCGCGTTTCGCCAGGACCAGACCAAAAAGCGGTACAACACCTACCGCGAGCTGTTAGCCTATTGCCGAAACTCGGCCGATCCGGTGGGCCGACTGGTGATGTACCTCGGGCACTGCTACAGCCCCGAGGCGGTCGTCTATTCCGACCGCGTCTGCACCGGCCTCCAACTGGTCAACTTCTGGCAAGACGTCCGCCGCGACTTCGACAAGGGACGTATCTATATCCCGGCCGAAGACTTCCAGCGATTTGATCTTTCCATCGACGACATGCCTGCTTGTGCCGAAAAGGATGCCTTTCGCGAACTCATTGAATTCCAGGTCCGCCGCGCCGAACAACTGCTGGCCTCCGGCGAACCGATCGTCGATTACTTCCCTTCGAATTTGAAGGTCGACATCGCCCTGTTCGTCCGGGGTGGACAAACCATTTTGCGGCAGATTCGCCAACAGCGATTCGACACGTGGAGCCATCGCCCGAAGGTCAGCAAAGGGACGAAGGTCAAGCTCTTGGCTCAGGCCTGGTGGGAAATCCGCGTCCGCAACAAGCAGTTCCGCGCCGATGCCTATGAGGTGCCGGCATGACCGATCACCTATCTGCCAGCTACTCCCTGTGCCGCCAATTTTCCAAGCAGTCTGGCTCGAATTTCCTACTCTCGTTCTGGTTCCTTCCCCGCGAGAAACGCCAGGCGATGTATGCCCTATACGCGTTCTTCCGTCATACGGATGACCTGGCCGATGAGGAGGGTTCAGACCAAAAGGCCAGTCTCCGAGCATGGCGAGACCATTTCCATTCTGCCCTGCGAGGTGATTTCAACGATCCACGCCTGCTGGCGTTGGTCGATACGATTCGCCGGTATGAAATCCCCGAACAGTACTTCCTGGAATCGATCGAAGGAGTCGAAAGCGACCTGTCACGTACGCGTTTCGCCAACTTCGACGAGCTTCATCATTACTGTTACCAGGTTGCATCGGCGATTGGTTTGAGTTGTTTACCGGTTTGGGGCGTTCGTCCGAATTTCGATCGAGACGCGGCCATTGCCGCTGGCGTGGCGTTTCAACTGACGAACATCCTCCGCGATATCCACGAAGACGCCCAGCGAGGGCGAATTTATATCCCGCTCGATGACCTCCATCGCCATGCAGTACCAGAGGAGTCTCTTCTCAAAGGGCAACTCACGCCAGGCTTCAAGCCTCTGATGCGATTCGAGATCGACCGCGCGGAAAAGCTTTTCACCAAAGCCAAAGACCTCCGCAATGACCTTCATCCGGATGGTCGGCGAATTTTTGACGCCATGACGGAGACGTACCACGATCTACTCAATCAGATAGCCCGAACTCCGGAAGATGTGCTCCGGCGGAAGATTCAAGTCGGTTCTTGGCGCAAAGTGAAGCTGTTTGCGCGGCTGGCCATGTCGCGGATGCCATTGGGATCGAGGAGACCTCTGAAAGCGGAGGTTCCGTAGTGGATACCAGCGCCATGCGCGGGCAACGCGTCGCCATCGTCGGAGGAGGCCTGGCCGGCATCGCGGTCGCCGAGGCACTTTCGCGGTTTCCCTTCGAGATCCATTTATTCGAGGCAAAGCGTTCGCTCGGGGGGCGTGCCGGGGCCTATCAAGACCCGGACCATCCCTCGCTGATCGATCGCTGTCAGCACGTGGCCATGGGGTGCTGCACGAACTTTCTGGGGCTCTGCCAACGCTTGGAGTTGGAAGAGTGTTTCCGGCGCGATACGCGCCTGCACTTTATTGATGGCGATGGCAAAGCACACCCGTTCGAGGCCAGCAGTTGGCTGCCGGCTCCCATTCATTTAGCCGGCGCCTTTCGTCGCCAGACATACCTTTCCAAGCCGGATCAGAAGCGAATCGCGGCCGCCTTGTGGGAGATGGCTCCTCCGTCCGCGGTTGAAAAGTACGCCGGTCGGAAGATGCACGATTGGCTGATCGAACAACTTCAATCGGAGGCCTCCATCCGCCGTTTCTGGGAGATCGTTTTGGTGAGTGCGCTTGGCGCCCCCCTTACCGAGGTCTCCTTCGTGGCGGCACGAAAGGTCTTTGTCGACGGCTTCCTGCGGCATCGACGCGCCTACCAAATCTACGTACCGCGAATTCCACTGCAAGATATCTTCGACGTACAGGCCGCTCAAAGGCTGGGAGAACGCGGCGTACGCTTCCACCGGCAATCGCCCGTTCGTCAAGTCGCGTACTTCAACTCGCGATTCAACGTCCGCTTCGGACAAGGGAGCGAGGCAACCTTCGAGAACTTCATCGCTGCCGTCCCTTGGCATCAATCTCCGAAGCTCTTCTCCCCCATCCTCAAAAACTTGATGCCGAAGCTCGATAACGTGGACGAAATTGACTCTTCGCCTATTTCCAGCGTTCATCTCTGGCTTGACCGTCCACTGACCAAGCTGCCGCATGCGGTGCTGTTGGATCGCACCAGCCAGTGGGTGTTCAACCACGGGGCCCGGCAATTCAAACAGACGACCGGCCACTATTACCAGGTCGTCATCAGTGCCTCGCATGACTTGGCTGGCGTGAAGCACGAAGAGCTTTCTCGGCATATCTTGGGCGAGTTGGTCGGAGCATTTGGGTCCCAGCCAGCACCGTACCTTCTCGACTACCAGGTAGTGACGGAAAAGCAGGCCGTCTTCGCGGCGACTCCTTCGATGGAAGGACTGCGACCAACGCAAGGGACCATCTTGCCTGGGTTGGCCCTGGCGGGCGATTGGACCAAAACCGGCTGGCCGTCCACCATGGAAGGCGCCGTCCGCAGTGGGTACCTCGCCGCGGAAGCCATTCTTCGCAAATACGACTACCACGAGCCGGTCGGGGATGCCGATCTGCCGGTCAGCTTGCTTTCGCGAATGCTTTGGGGCCTGGGAAAAGAGGAGCGGCTCCGTTAGCTCGGAAACCATTTTGCGGTTATTTCCTACTGGGGATGATTTATCCGGTTAGGAACCGAAAGAGGACCATAATGTTCGCTGCTCGCATTTTTTTGGCCATCGTTGGCGCTGCCTATCTCATCCTCGGAATCTGGTGCGCGGTGGCACCGGCGCAAACCTCGAAGTCGGTAGGATTCGATCTCGAGCCAGGCAGCGGGCAGTCGGAGTATTTCACCGTGTATGGTGGTCTCGAGTTTGCCTGGGGGCTGATCTTTCTCATGCCGCTGGTAATGACCGACGCAATCCGGCCGATCCTGATCGCATGCGTGCTGATTCACGGCACGGCAGTCATCTTCCGAGCCATCAGTTTCTTTCTCTTCACCGGCATGGGGACGACGACATACGCGCTCGCTGGCGTAGAGTGGGTGATCTTTCTGGCTTCGGCGGCGATTCTAGCCTACGTGAGCACGATTCACGCAGCAGACTAGCTCTCGTCCTCGTCTCGCACCGCAAAATCAAGCTGTGGAAGAACGCCACCCAGAAAGCCGGCCAGCTTGTCGCTTGCCTTATTCGCCATTGCGTTCAGGTTCCACATATCCTTGATGCTGCCAGGCCGGTTGAAGATCGTCGCCGCGGCGGCACCCAGCATGCCGGACGTCGTTTTCTGGCTCATCAACTTCTCCAGGTCTTTCGGCAGCGGCTGATCGACCGTGTCGGAAATGATGCGAACGGAGATTAGCTTGGTTTGTTTCTCGTGACATGCCTGGGCGATTGCCAGGGTCTCCATATCGACCGCTACCGCCGTGTGCTTTTCGCCGAGTTCACGCTTCTCTTCGACCGTGCGAATGATGCGGTCGACCGTTAATAGCTTGCCACTAGCCAGGCCTTGCGTCGCTTCAATTTGCTCGGCAGTCAAGTTGAGGGAAATGCCAACCTCATTCCCATCCAGATCCCCAACGCTGTTGGCCATGACCACATGACCACGCTTCAAGTCCGAAACCAGCCCACCGGCAAAGCCTGCCGAGACGATCCATTTCGGCCCGACGATTTCGATCACATCGCGGACCGCGGACGCGGCTGCTTTCCGTCCGACGCCGGTCTCCACGACCCCCACCACCCGATCCCCCAACTTGCCAACGGTGACCGTTCGCTTCTCCATCTTGATGGGCGTCGGCGAATCGAGCGACTCTTTGAATCCGGCGGACTCAATTCCCAAAGCAAACAGAACGACGACTTCTGGCTTGGGGACATCTTCCGGGGCGACTTCCTCCGAGTTGTGTTCGGCCAGTTGCTGCGAAACAAAGTCTCGCACGACTGTTTGGCCTTGCTGCCGGAGAAAGTTGGAAACGAGGTAACGTAGGAGCATCGGATAGTTTTCAGCGTGAAGTGTGCCGTTTTCAGCGATTGAAAGCCACGACAGTGGACCTATGCGGGGCACCGCACAGGTCCACTGAAAACGGGCACTTCACGCTGAAAACTTGAATTTCGCCCCTTCGCGATCGGGCGCGGAGGCATCTACAATACAAGCTTCGCTCATGAAGCAGGTCGATTGCAAGGTGATTGGATGTCGGAGTGTCGTTATCAATATGACGTAATTGTCGTCGGAGCCGGGCACGCGGGTACCGAGGCCGCCATGGCCGCTGCGCGGCTGGGAGCGAAAACGGCCCTGCTGACGACCAATCTCGACACGGTCGCCCAAATGAGCTGTAACCCGGCCATCGGCGGAATCGCCAAAGGGCAGATCGTTCGAGAAATCGATGCCATGGGTGGCATCATGGGGCAGGCCATCGACGCTACCGGCATCCAGTTTCGGCTGCTCAATCGCCGCAAGGGGCCAGCGATGCACAGCCCCCGGGCTCAAGCCGATAAGAAGGCCTACCAGTTTTGGGTCAAGCTGGCCGTTGAAGATCAAGCGAACCTCGACCTGAGGCAAGAGATCGTCAGCGATCTGCTGACCGAAGAAATCGACGGCAAAAAGCGAATCACCGGCGTCAGCGTGCATGGCGGGGCCATCTATGCCGCACCGCGCGTCGTGCTGACTACCGGCACGTTTCTCTCCGCGATCATGCATACCGGCGAAACGAAGACGCCGGGAGGTCGCGGGGGCGAGGGTACTTCCAGCGGCATCAGTCGTGCTCTGAATCGACTCGGCTTCCGGCTCGATCGTTTCAAGACAGGGACGCCAGCTCGTTTGAATTTCAATTCGATCGACTTCGACAAGACCGAACTTCAGCCCGGCGACGATGACCCACAGGCTTTTTCATATCTCACGGAAAAGCTTCATCTCGAACAGATGCCGTGTCATATCACTTACACCAACGAAAAGGTGCACGACCTCATCCGAGCCAACTTGAGTCGAGCCCCCATGTACAGTGGTCAGATCGATTCGCGGGGACCTCGGTATTGCCCCAGCATCGAGGACAAAGTCGTTCGCTTCGCCGACAAAGATCGGCACCAATTGTTCCTGGAACCAGAAGGCTTCAACACGCGCGAAGTCTACGTCAACGGCATCTCGACCAGCTTGCCGCGAGACGTTCAAGACGGGATGTTCAAGCTGATTCCCGGTCTCGAGAATGCCCAGATCATGCGGTATGGCTACGCGGTCGAGTACGACTTCTGCCCGCCCGACCAGTTATGGCCTTCGCTGCAGACGAAGGACGTCACCGGTCTTTACTTTGCGGGCCAGATTAACGGAACCACGGGTTACGAAGAAGCCGCCGCCCAAGGCTTGATGGCCGGTATCAACGCGGCACTGGAAGGTCGTGGAGAAGAGCCGTTGGTACTGGGGCGTGAACAAGCCTACATCGGCGTACTGATCGACGACCTGGTTACCTGCGGCGTCGACGAGCCGTACCGGATGTTTACCAGCCGGGCCGAGCACCGCTTGATGCTTCGCCAAGATAACGCAGACCGCCGGCTAACCCCACTTGCGCACCAGCGTGGCCTGATCCCGGCTCATCGGTGGGAAGCGTTCACGCGAAAGCTGCAACAGATCGACGTCGCAATGGAAGTCCTGGGCGGTACCCGGCACGAAGGCACTCTCCTGGCGAACATCCTGAAGCGGAATGATTCGTCGTGGGAGCAGGTCTGCGAACTAGCCCCTACCCTCAAGGAAATCACCGACGAAGCCGCCCTCCAAGTCACCTACGACATTCGTTACGAAGGTTACATCGCTCGTCAGCAAGTTGAGGTCGAGCGGCAAAAGCGTCTTTCTCACAAGCGAATTCCTGAGTCTTTCGATTTTACGCGCCTTAGCCAGATGCGAACCGAGGCCCGCGAAAAGCTCTGCCAAATTCGCCCCACCTCAGTCGCTCAGGCCGAACGGATCAGCGGAATCACCCCTTCTGACATTGCCTTGCTACTGGTTTATCTCGATGGTCGGATGGGGGCAAAATCCTCCTAACTTGGGGTTATTGATAGGGTTGCTATCACTAGCAAGCAATCAAAAAGTCCGCAAATTCCCGAAGGCTTGCCCTTGAAAGCTTTTGGATTGTGATTAGGCAAAATATTCGGCAGGGTTTTACTTTGTGCCACAAAGTGTTGTCGCATATAAACTTACGACATCAACATCAATCTTGACGTGGCAATCTAGGACAGTATAATTCCGGCATCTGGCAAATTCGGTAAACAGGGTATATCCGGATGAAGAGCGGAAATACTCATTTATCGCGGGGTGCAACGATTACACACCTTCCAGAAAATCAGAGTTTTAAACGGGATGTACTCGTTTGACACGGATGCGCGGAGCGCGAGGATGCTCAGGAAAACGTGGCGGCCTCCAAACTCACTTATCGCATTGGTAGCCAAACACGCTAGGGATAGGATGACAGCACATGAAAACAGTCTTTACCACCGGTGAAGCAGCGAAGATCTGCAAGGTCAGTCAACAGACCATCATTCGTTGCTTCGACTCAGGGCAATTGAAAGGATTTCGCGTCCCAGGTAGCCGGTTTCGTCGCATCCCGCGTGATCAGCTTTACAACTTCATGCGTGAGAACGGCATCCCGACCGATGCTTTGGAAAGTGGCAAGCGTAAAGCTCTGATCGTCGACGACGACGTCGACCTGGTCGAACTGCTGGTCGACGCGTTTGAACGCGACGGCCGCTTCGAACTGAGAACCGCCAACAACGGCTTCGACGCCGGCATGCTGGTGAAGGAATTCCACCCGGACATCGTCGTGCTGGACATCATGCTCCCGGACATCAACGGCAAGGAAGTCTGCCAACGCGTTCGCATGGACAAGACGATGGAAGACGTCAAAATCCTGTGTATTTCCGGCATGATCGAACAAGACAAAGTCGCCGACCTGATGGCCTGCGGGGCCAACGAATTCATGCAGAAGCCGTTCTCGGTCGAAGCATTGGTCGACAAGGCCTGCAACATGCTGGACATGGAATCGGTGAATTCCTAAGCGATCAGGAATGCCGTAGGGTGCGAACAGCGCAGCGAATCGCACCAGAAATACCAACTCGGTGCGATGCGTTTCATTGCTCGCACCCTACGGGATGTTATGACTTCTTCCTATGGCCGACTCGATCGAATCGGAACGTGATCTGCGTGACGAAAAGCTGAACAGCTTAAAACGTCTAGCCTACGGTGCCAGTCACGAGATCAACAACCCGCTGGCCAACATCGCCAGCCGTGCCCAGGCCTTGCTAGTCGGCGAGACCGATCCCGATCGCCGACACGAACTGGCCACCATCTATGCCCAAGCGATGCGTGGGCACGAAATGATCGCTGACCTGATGCTATTCGCACGACCTCCGCAGCCTCAGTTAAGCCAGTGCCAATTGAGTGTCGTCGCCAAAGACGCGGTCGGACAGATGCTTCCAGTGGCCCAACAGCAAGAGACCGAACTTAAGCTGATCACCACGGAGCACGATACGAATCTGACGGCCGACGCCAACTTGATCACCTTGGCAGCCTGTGCACTCATTCGCAATGCGCTCGAAGCATTGAAAAGCGGTGGGAAAGTTGAGGTGACACTGGCGACCGATGATGAAGTCGCTACGATTGCGGTTCAGGACGATGGTCCCGGCATACCAGACGATCAGGCTGAGATCGTGTTCGATCCCTTTCACAGCGGGCGCGAAGCAGGCCGAGGACTCGGTTTCGGGCTCACCAAGTGCTGGACGATCGCCCAGGCACACGGGGGTGATACTTACGTCGACACGGCGTATGGCCCCGGTGCCCGGATCGTGCTGGAAATTCCCCTGTCGCCGAAAGCCACTAGCGAGAGCGAGTAACGGATGGATCCGCACCCTTTCGGATGGTTGAGCCTGGTTCCTCCGTTGGTTGCGATTGCTCTGGCGATTCTTACGCGGCGGACGCTTCTTTCCTTGCTGTTTGGTATCGTCGTGGGTGCCGTCATCCTGCAAGGCGGCAACCCGATTACCGGGCTCTGGTCGGCCTGCGCTGACTACTTGTGGGTGAAAGCTACGGACTGGGACAAAGTTCAGGTCTACCTCTTTACGCTTCTGACCGGCGGAATGATCGGCGTCGTGTCCGCTTCCGGCGGCATGCGAGGACTAGTGAACCTAATCGTTTGCTTTGCCAACACCCGGGTTAAAGGTCAGGTCACCGGATGGCTGATGGGGCTGGCGATCTTCTTTGACGACTACGCCAACATGCTGCTCTTGGGCGGAACGCTCAAGGAAGTGACCGACCGCCTGAAAATCTCCCGAGAGAAACTTGCCTACATCGTCGACTCGACTGCGGCCCCAGTCGCTGGCTTGGCATTAATATCGACATGGGTCGCGACGGAGATCAGCTTCATTGAAGAAGGAATCAACCAAATCTCCGGTTCTGAGAAACCAGACGCTTTCCTGTTGTTTGTCGAGAGCATTCCGTATCGTTTCTACTCGTGGTGGGCGCTGCTGCTGGTTCCCCTGGTCGCCATGACTCGGCGCGACTTCGGCCCGATGCTGAAAGCCGAAGTGGCCATGCTCAGCCAGGGACCGGCCAGAAATGCGGCATCCGACGATGAAGGCACCTTGCCGGAAAGTTCCAGTTGGCTGAACGCCGCGATCCCAGTGGGCACCATGCTGATCGCCGTGATCGCCATATTGCATTGGACCGGATACCAGGCCGCCACAGGCGAAGAGGTGGAACCTTCTCTGCTGCAGATCATCGGCCAAGGCGACTCGTACAAAGCACTCCTCTACGGCTCGGCAATCAGCCTGGCCGTCGCGGTCCTGCTCATCGCACCTCAGCGATTACTCTCGGTCGGTCAAATGGGGCGGGCAATCCTGAAGGGTTTTCGCGCGATGCTTCCGGCCCTACTGATTCTTTGGCTGGCAGCTTCGTTGGCGGCTCAAACCGAGCCCCCAACGTTCAATGAGGAAACAGGGGCAATGACCCTCAACGGTCTCGACACGGCCGGGTACCTGAAACAGCTTCTGGAAGCGAATTTGCCGATCGAAATGCTCCCCACAACCGTCTTCATTCTGGCCGCTGCCGTGGCGTTCTCGACCGGCACCAGTTGGGGCACGATGGGTATTCTTGTACCACTTTCCGTTTCCCTCTCCGCTGGCATGTTGACCAGCGACGGAGAGCCCCTCGACGTCGCCGATCCGGTCCTGCTATCGGTCGTGGGCAGCGTGCTGGCCGGGGCGATCTTCGGCGACCACTGCTCCCCCATATCCGACACGACGATCCTGTCGTCGCAAAGTTGCGGCTGCGATCATATGGCCCATGTTCGCACGCAGATGCCCTATGCGATTCTCGGGGCCGTGCTATCGGTGATCCTGGGGACCGTTCCGGTTGCCTACGGTGTGCCAGTCTATTTGTGTCATGTCTTGGGTGTCGGGGCGATGGCGGGAACGCTTTTCCTGTTGGGCAAGAACCCGGAAACGCTCGCGGCGGAAATCGAAGCCGAATCTTAGCGATGCTTGGTCGATACGAAACCATTTTGGGAATCGCCAACCATCAGCCGCGTGGAACAAGCTGCGAAACGCGTTGTAACTGTTACAAGATCCGTTTGCCGGCGGCGAGTGACCAAACGCTGGCACTTTACTCTTTGCGCTGCTTTTCACTCGCTGCGGACCGTCAGCAACCATTTCCGCATGTTCGACTTGCGCGGTCTTGCTGGCATTGGCGGCTAGGGATGCTGTCAGGCCGCTTTCGCTAATTATTTGCCTTCTCGGCATAGCGGTTGCAATATGATAGAGCGTTCCCCAAATGACCCTGTGAGAAGAAAAGAGGTTCCCCATGTTCAGGAAGACCACGCTTGCCGCCTGCGTTATGTTTGCGGCCCCCGCCCTGCTTTACGCGCAGGATGAACCGACGATCAAATGGGTCGACGCCACCTACAACGAAGACCGCCCCCTGACCCGCTTGGCGGCTCCTGGTGATTTGAAAGATCCCGGAGCGATCGAGCTTTCGTCCTCCAACGGCACCGCCGATCCTTCGTCCACCGTGCAGCGTGCCTCGGCCATCACGCCGATCAACCAGCAGGAAACCGTTCTGCGAACGTACGTCGGTCAGCCGGTCGAAACACCTTCGCGCACCGTCGTCGAGAGCCAGCCGCAACAGACCGTCGTGCAGTACTCCAATGAGCCCCGCACCGTGATCTATGACAACCCGCAGCCAATCCAGCAGGAAGTTCGCCGCGTCGAGTATCCCGCCTACCAGACGCAAACTTCCTATTACGTCGAACCGGTAAACCCGAACCCGTGGCACTCGATTAACAACGGCGTGCAGCGAGTTCAGTACACGGCCCCGGCAACGTATTCGGCTCCCGTGACCACTATTGGCACCCCGGTTGTCGTCAATCGTCCTGTCACGACGATCGCTTACAACAACCCACCGGTGATTCAGACACCCATCGTGACTGGCCCAGTCCCGGTTCCTAATGCCGCCGTGTACCCGGTCGACCGCACGACGTTCCGGCCTGTGTTGCCGATCATCCCGATGAACGACAACTCGTACGTCGGACGTGGCCTCTTAGGCCAGCCGAAGGTTTATACCGAAGGCCAACCGATCCGCAACAGCCTGCGGTACATCCTCCCCTAACGACCCAAATCCCAGGAGGGCGAAGGGGCGTTCCCAGAGTGGAACGCCCTTTTTTGTTTCTTGACGCGTTTTGAAGAGAGCTTGTTGAGGAGGAGAATAGAACCCCGTCCTTTTTACCAGTCAGTCTTCCTGAATTTGCGTGTTGTCGGCAGAAGAAGGATCGGCACTCGCCCACATCTTCCAATCGGGGTTTAGTTGATGAGCCTTCTCTCCGTCGGGTCGCGCTTTGTCCAACTCCCCCTTTTCAACGTAGGCGTTGTATCGCAACGCGTAAGCCCGATAATCATTTGGAGCCAAAGTAATGGCCGAGGTAAAGTCCGCGATTCCTGGGTCGATTTCTCCCAGGTCTACCAGGCACGCGCCACGGTTCAGATAGAATACGACGTCCGAGGGATCAAAGCGAATCGCTTCCCCATAGTGTTCAACCGCTTTCTGTTTCCTGTCGGTTGAAGAGTAAAGAATGGCAAGATTGTTGCGCAAGCTGGCTTCGTCAAAACCGCAGACAATGGCCTTTTCGTAATCTGCGATGGCCTCATCCTTGCGGTTCATCTCCTTGAATACAAGAGCTCGATTGTTCAAGGCAACGCCATCATCCGGGGCAATCTTCAACGCTCGGTTCAGATCTTCCAATGCTTGATCCATTTCGCCCAACACGGCGTACATGCCACCCCGACCCCGAAGTGCTTCCACGCTATCGGGATGCTCGGCAAGGTAAGCAGAAAGGATCTCTTCGACTCGATCTTCATCACCGTCGTTGAGTGCTTGCCTCACATCCTGGATCGTCGGGCGGGCCTGTGGCGGACTACATGATGTGCCGGCTACCAGCCCAATAAGGCAACAGAAGCCGCACCCAAGCCATTTCCACGATGTTGCGTACACCATTTCCAAACTTGCTCTTCTGGTTATCGAACTCACGAACCAATCCTCAACGAAAAGAAGATGTTCAGAGAGGGGCAGCGATACAGGCATCCCAAACGCAGGCTAATCAACCACTACGTCGCCAGTCCCAAACGTCGCAGTTCTTCCACAACACCGGCAACAATGCGTGCCACGTCGTCGGGATTGGCCGAGGTTTGACCGGCCGGGCAGCCACCCACCGGCTCGTTCACGAAGCCTTCGGCCGAGAGCAGGCACTGCAGTTCCTTGCGGAGGATCTCCACTTCCAACTTCTGGCTGGGGGATTGCGGCTGGCGGCCGCTACCAGGCTTGAAGCCGCGCAGTGCGAGTGCGGCGCGGAAACCTTCGGGGAACTCGCAGTTCTGGATCATTGCGTCGAAAAGCGTCAGCAGCCGGTACTGCAGGTCGCGGGCTTCGTCGATTCGTCCCAGCAGCGTCAGGTCGTACAGACGGCGCGTGATCTCCGGAACGACGCCGCTGGTCGCATTGGTACCGCCATCGCAACCGATCAGCAGCATGGGCATCAGGGCCGCATCCCAGCCGGTCATGAAACTGAAGTCAGGACGCACGGGACGAACGGCCGAAATCATTCGCATCATGTGTGGCAAGTCGCCAGACGAATCCTTGATCGCCACAACCCGCGGGCACTCTTCGGCCAGGCGGCGAACGGTTGGCACGTCGATCGGCGAGGCGAACATCGGAATGTTGTATAGCGTCACGTCGATGGGTGTATTGTCGCCGATTTCCTTGAAGTAGGCGTATACGGCCGAGGGGCTCAGCTTGTAGTAAAACGGCGAAACGATCGCCACTGCGCGGCAGCCCATCTCGTGGTAGGCTTCGCACGCTTTGAGTGTTTCCTTGACGTTGGCTTCAGCGGCACCGGCGAGGATCGGGACGCGCCCTCGGGTTTGATCGGCGATGATCGCGATGATCCGGCGACGCTCTTCCACGGTGAATCGCAGGAACTCACCGGTCGAGCCGTTGGGATAGAGCCCGTGAACTCCCTTTTCGATCAACCAGTCGACGTAGCGCCGCAGTTCGGCCTCGTGAATATCACCATGAGTATCCAGGGGAACGATATTGGGGGTGAAGATTCCGGAAAGTCGCGATGGGGAGGCGGCCATGAATTCTATCCCAGCGGCACGGGGGTTAGGCGAGGTGGTAGGAAACCCGTTAGAATTTACGGGCCATGCTTGGTGTAGGTAAATACTGATTCAAGAAGCTTAGCATAGTCGCCCCAAGCAGCCACGTCAGCCCATCAAAGCCAATCGCCCGGTGTCACGCAAAAAACGCCCTGAACGAATGCCGAAAGACGCTTCCTCTCCTTGGGAAGCACCGCTGTGCGTATGGATTTTCATCGTTGGAGCGATCGTTTACGCCCTGTGGTACCTCTCCGTTCCCATGCCATGGCCGGCACCTCAGCCAGGGGAAACGGCCTATCTGCCCACGCGTGGCATGCTGGTGCAGACTGGTCTTCTGTTGCTGCCGGAAAGTATCAGCTTGTGGTTTGGCGGGGGGGAAATGCCACTGGGTCTGCTGGATCGACTCGGGGTGATACTCATCACGGCGGTGATGCTGCTGTTCAGCTACGCCCTGGGTGAATTCCTGCTAGTCCGCCTGAAACTGCTCGATTTCTTTGGCCGCGTCGATGGTATCGTCATGCGGCTAGCGATCGGGCTGACGATCGTCTCGTGGGCAACCGCCGTGCTGGGGATGTGCGGTCTGCTAGATCGACCGCTTGCCATGGTCCTTTCGCTGGCCATTCTTTTCGTCGCGCTTGGGGCTGCCTGGAAGAAGCAACTCTTCGCACCACGCGAAAGGGAAGTGGAACTCGAAGACCCCAAAACGGAGCAGCCCGAGGGAGAATCGTGGTGGTGGCTGTTGGCTGCGGCTCCATTGTGTTTGTTCATCATTGGCGTTTCGATTCTGCCCCCATATGAATACGACGTACTGGAATATCACCTGCTGGTGCCCAAAGAGTGGCACATCATCGGCCAGATCCGCGTGCTGCCCAATAATGTTTACAGCGGCATGCCGATGGGTGCGGAAATGTGGGCCTTGCTGCCGATGGTCGTTCTGACTGGCAAACAGGCCTGGCTGACCGGGGCCTTAGTGGGCAAGTTGATCATCGGTCTGTTTACGCTGCTGACGGCTGGGCTTCTCTATGGAGCCGGGAAACGTTTGATGGGAGTGTGGGGTGGTCGCGCCGCGGCTGTTGCGGCAATTGCGGTTCCTTGGCTGACCTATCAAAGTGGAACCGGGCTGGTCGACGGGGTCTGGGCGTTCTTCACCCTGGCGGCGGCCTACCCGGTACTGATCGTCCTGAATGACCCACAGAAAGAAGGTCACCGCGACGGGCTGGCAATTCTCTCGGGTCTGATGGCCGGTATGGCGTTCAGTGTGAAGTACCCTGCCCTGCTGGTCGTGGTGCTGCCGGTCTTTGCGTTCTGGGTGTTTGCGGCTGGTCGCGACTGGCGTCTGCTGCTGATGCATGTGGTTGCGGTTACCATGGTCATTTCACCTTGGCTGATCCGCAACACGATCGATACCGGTAACCCTGTCTTTCCTTTGGCTGGAAATGTATTCCCAACCGACGTTCGCTCGGAAGATCAAATCGAGCAGTGGAATCGAGCCCACCAGGTTCCGATCAATGCGGATGGCAATCGCTATTCCATGAGCCAACTCGCAAGTGGAATCATGACGCCCTTTGGCCGTAGCCCCTGGGCAGGGCTGGCGATTGTTCCCCTGGCCATCTGCGGGCTCTTCTCCCCCAGTCGAAAGCTGGTCATCCCTTTGGTGATTCTGTTGGCCACGTGCTGGATTGTGTGGTGGGGGCTTTCGCATCGTCTGGAACGATTTCTCATCCCGGCGATTCCGTTGGGTTGCCTGCTGGCTGGCATCGGAGCTCAGAAGATTGCTCCGTTTATAGCGGGACGAGTGGCATTGCGCATTTGGCTGGGGCTGAGTCTCTTCGCCGCGCTGATGCTGGTGAATCAAACGCAGTCGATCAAGCTCGATCCGCGAATCTTCGTTTCGCTCGATGCGCTGGCAAAATCTCACACTTCCGGGGCAATCGCTTATTTGAATGAGAACGTCGCCCCAGGCGATGCCGTCCTAGTAACGGGAGATGCGGCACTTTTTTACTTACAGCCTCCGGTCTTCTATCACACCTGCTTCAACGACTCGACCATGACGCAATTGGTCAATATGACCAAAGAAGAGCGCCAGGCTCATTTAGCAGAAGCCAACATCGCTTGGATCTATGTACACTGGGGCGAAATCGAGCGATTCCGTAGTCCCGGGAATTATGGCTTTCCGAGTGACGTCACCCGAGATTTGTTTGCGCAAATGGAAAGTCAGGGCGTTCTGGAGCCAACCGAGTATCAATTGGGCAATCCAGAGAACCCCACGGTCGTCATTTATCGTGTTCTACCGGCCAGCGGCCCGTAGGTCTGGCTTGCTCCGATTGTCATTCTGGCATAGGCTGAAGGCTTGGACGAACTGATTCTTCCCCCTTAGTCCGTGATGAATTAGCCATGATGGATGGATCCTCCTCACTCGCCCGAGATCGGCGACCCGATGGAGACGCCGCGCAGCGCGTCGGCAACGCTCCTACGCTTTCAACTGCCATGGAGCGCACCTCGAACTGGCTACTCTCCCAGCAAGCCACCGAAGGGTATTGGTGTGCCGAACTCGAAGGGGACTCGATCCTTCAAAGTGAGTACCTTTTGCTGCTGGCGTGGGCTGGCCGCGAACAATCGGACGTCGCCCAGCGTCTCTCTAAGAAGCTCCTTGAGCAACAGCGTGAAGACGGCACCTGGGCTCAGTACCCGGAAGCCAAGATCGACATCAGTTCGAGCGTCAAGGCATACTTCGCCCTGAAGCTCACCGGCCACAAGGCATCGGCCGACTATATGATCAAAGCCCGGGATGCCATCCTGCAAGCGGGCGGTGCCGACGCCGTGAACAGCTTCACTCGGCTGTACCTGGCCTTATTGGGTCAGATCCCCATGGAGATCTGCCCAGCCATTCCGCCGGAAATGATCCTGCTGCCCAGTTGGTTCCCGCTGAACATTTACCGCATGAGCAGTTGGTCGCGCACGATCTTCATTCCCCTGGCGATCTGCTGGGCATTGCGACCGGTCGTCGATCGCTCGGAAGAATGCTCGATCAAAGAACTGTTTATCAAGCAGCCCCACCAGTGGCCAGAACTTCGCTGCCCTGGCCAGGAAAAAGCGAAGGGTTTATTCACGTGGGATCGTTTCTTTCGCACGGCCGATCGTTGTTTGAAGAAAATCGAAAAGCTGCGACTTCGTCCCCTGCGATCACGTGCACTCAAGCTGTGCGAAAAGTGGATCCTCGATCGCATGCCCAAGAGTGACGGCCTGGGGGCGATTTTCCCGCCGATCCTTTGGAGCATCGTCGCTTTCAAGGCTCTCGGCTACGACGACGACCACCAAGCGGTAAGGTACTGCTGGGACGAGATCGACAAGCTGATGCTTCACGATGAAGAGGCCGGCACGACACGCATTCAGCCGTGCAAGAGCCCCGTCTGGGATACGACCATCACATTGCGTGCCTTGGCAGCTGCTCGCCATGGAGCCGACGAACCAAGAATGCGGAAAGCGATCGACTGGATGCTTTCCAAGGAAGTTCGCGACCAAGGGGACTGGACCAACAACGTCCGCTGCGAGCCTGGCGGCTGGTACTTCGAATTCAACAACGAGTTCTATCCCGATCTCGACGATACCGCGATGGCCTTGATGGCCCTGCAGGAGCAACTGGCCGAGTGCGGCGTTTCGTTGGAAGTGCACCCTGGTCAATCGTGGGAAAACACCACGATCGTCACCACCTCGAACAAGGTTTCGGCCGACGATGCCGTCAGTCAGGCCGTGCTGCTCGATAAGGTCTCCGGTGCCACCAAAAGGGCCCTGGCCTGGAGCGCCGAGATGCAGAACCACGACGGCGGCTGGGGCGCCTTCGATAAGAACAACGACGCCGAGTTTCTGTGTAAGGTCCCCTTCGCCGATCACAACGCCATGATCGATCCAAGCTGGCCAGACTTATCGGCCCGCGTGATTGAGGCGTACGGTCTGCTCGGCGTGAACCAAAACAGCCGCGGCAAGCTGGGGGACGTGGTTCGCAAAGCGATTACCTACATCCGCGACAATCAGTACGAAGATGGATCATGGTTTGGCCGCTGGGGGGTCAACTACGTCTATGGCACCTGGCAGTGTCTGGTAGGACTGACCGCGGTAGGGATTCCAACCGACGACGAGGCCGTCCAGCGTGGAGCCCAGTGGCTGATCGACACCCAGCAGCAGTCCGGTGCCTGGGGCGAAACGTGCGACAGCTACGAGAACCCCAACCTCAAAGGAATCGGCACGCCCACGCCATCGCAGACGGCCTGGGCGCTGTTGGGCCTGATGGCTGCTGGCCATGAAGATAGCGATGCCGTTCGCCGGGGGATCAGCTATCTCCTTTCGACGCAGAAGGAAGACGGTACCTGGGACGAAGAGCCTTACACCGGCACCGGTTTCCCCCAGGTCTTCTATCTCCGCTACCACTATTACCGCATCTACTTCCCACTGCTGGCCTTGGCCACGTGGGCCAAAAAATCGAGCGAAACGAAAGAAGGATCGCGATGAGTGTCCCAATCTCGCAAATGTGGACCGTCGCGTCGTACGTCCTCAAACAAAAGCTTCTCGGCCGCAAGCGTTACCCGCTGGTCCTGATGCTCGAACCACTCTTCCGCTGTAACCTGGCCTGTGCCGGCTGCGGCAAGATTCAGTTCCCGGTCGAGATCCTCCGTAAACAGCTCACCCCTGAGCAGTGCTTTCAGGCAGTCGATGAGTGCGGAGCCCCCATCGTCAGCATCCCAGGCGGCGAACCTCTGCTGCACCCGCAAATGCCGGAGATCGTCGAGGGACTGATTAAGCGTAAGAAGTACATCTATCTCTGCACGAACGCGCTGAAGCTCGAGAAGGCGCTCTCGCAGTTCACGCCGAGCAAGTACCTTACCTTTTCGGTTCACATGGACGGCCCGCGTGAAGAACACGACCACGCCGTCTGCCGGGAAGGAACGTACGACATCGCCGTCAGCGCGATCAAAGCGGCCCTCAAGCAAGGCTTCCGCGTCACGACCAACACTACGCTGTTCGATGGAGCCCAACCGGAACGGATTCGCGGCTTCTTCGACGAGATGATGGAACTCGGCGTCGAAGGGATGATGCTTTCCCCAGGCTACAGCTACGAGAAGGCCCCCGATCAGGATCACTTCCTCAAGCGAAATCAAACGTATCGCCTGTTTCGCGAGATTTTGTCCGCTCCGAAGAAGGCCTGGCAGTTCAATCAAAGCCCGCTGTTTGTTGAGTTCCTCAAAGGGAACTACGACCTCGAGTGCACTCCGTGGGGAAACCCTACCTACAACATCTTCGGCTGGCAGAAGCCATGTTACCTGGTCGACGAAGGGCACACGCAAACGTTTGCCGAGCTATTGGAAGAGGTCGAGTGGGACAACTACGGCACCCAAAGCGGCAACCCCAAGTGCGCCAACTGCATGGTCCATAGCGGTTACGAACCGAGCGCCGTCGATGCAACTTTCTCTTCACTGAGCGGACTGGTGAAAACGGCCAGGCTGACTCTGTTTGGGGCACCCAAGCAGAACCGCCCTCTCGGCGACTTGGATACAGATCAGCGTTTCGACGAAGCAGAGACGCCGCAGCGGCCTGAACGCAAACCCAACGAATTGCCGGTGCTGCAGTAAGGCTGCCTACGACGAGTACGCAAAGCCAAGCCCCGCAAGGCTCGCCCAGTTTTCAGTAACATCTTTCTGCCAAACTGCTATCACCATTTGACCTTTGCCCGCGTTCCGCTAGAAAGTAGGACTCTGTGGTAGTTTTCTTCGTAGGGCATTCCTAGTTGCGGCATCGGAACTCCCATTTTGTGAACCGGCATACGGCCCGTCCTTGGGGTCCAGGCACTTCTTGCGCAAGCAGTTCTGGAAATGCTCGCAAGATTCTTACCCGAGTTTACCGAAGAAAACGGCAACGACAGCCGAAAAAGGCCAAAGGTCCGGTTGTACGGAACCGTCGGATGCAGCGGTTAGAGACCATTTTGTTCCTTGCCAAACAACCGCTAACTTCCCGTAAATTGGCCCAGCTTGCCAACTTGGCGGATGGAACCGAAGCCCGTACACTAGTGCGTTCCCTGAATAAGCTTTACGACGCGGCTAACCGAGCGTTCCGCGTGGAAGAGCTGGCTGGCGGTTACCAACTGCTGACTCGGGGAAAATTTGCCGACTGGGTTCGGCGAGTCGTTGGCGGAGACGACCCCACGCGGTTATCGACGCCGGCCATGGAAACGCTAGCGATCATCGCTTACCGACAACCGGTCCTGCGGGCCGACGTCGAGGCGATTCGCGGAGTAAACTGCGGCGAAATAATTCGTCAGTTAATGGATCGGGATTTAGTCCAGATCAAAGGAAGAAGCGAGGAACTGGGACGACCTTTCCTGTATGCGACTTCGCCCGCCTTCCTGCGAACGTTCGGATTTCGGTCCCTGGAAGATTTGCCCCGAAAAGATGAGTTTCGACGATTCGAAGCCGAGACCGACACGTCTGCGGCCAGTCAGGTTGACGATCAAAAGGAGACATCGGTGACGATCACACTTGCCCCACAAAGCCCTGCCATCGATAACGACGACCTGGTCGCCGAGGGAGCCGCCACGGCCCTCTTGAGCCCGGCACAGCCGTCGGCCCAAGCCCCTCCGATCGAAGACGAAGAAGACGAACTCTACGAAGACGACGACGGCTACGACGACGAAGTCCCCGATGAAGATGAAGACGAGGATGACGACGAAGAAGACGATTACGATGAGGACTGGGACGAAGACTTCGAAGACGATGAAGAGTTCGAAGACGAAGACGACCTTGACGAGTCGGACGACGAAGAGAACGACTGGGAAGAAGTCGAAGACGACGACGATTGGGAAGACGAAGACGACGAAGAAGACGACTTCGACGACGACGATGAAGAAGACGACTGGGGCGACGACGAAGAGGAGTAATCTCCCGTTGTCCTGGGGGCTTCTTCCCCCTGACCAAAGCTTATAGGGGATTCGCACTGCGAGTCCCTTTTTTATGGTCAGCTGGCGGCGTTATTCTTCCAGGAATTGAAAATGGTAGAAGCCAACCATTTCAATCTTGTTTTCCTTGAGGACCTCACCAACTGCGGCCAGCAGGGCCTCTCGCAATTGGGCCAGGTCGGGATCGTTGAGTGTGGGACGATCGAACTTTCGTACCCGCAATAAAACGTCATGCCGAAAGCGACTCTGATGCGACTCTAGGAGTGGCTCGAGTTCCTGAGATTTATACCTCGGCATCTTGGCGAATGCGTGGAAGTCGATCTGGATGGTGCTGTTCGTCTTGTCATTGGGGATGGTGCACTCAAATTTCCCCAGGTCGACCTCAACGGGTACCAAAGCGTCGGGCATGTCCTTGGCGGCCCGTTCTTTCTGAGGATAAGGCGTGCCGCAGCCGACCAGGAAAACAAACGCTGCCAGCGCAGCAATTCGCACCCAGGTAGCCTTGAACCAAGGGGAGAGTCGCGCTGCGAGCGAATTGCGAATCTGAGACATAACGTGCGGCTCTTTTCGAATAAATCGACGTACACTCAAGTCTAGGTCGCAATTCCGGCCTCTCACGCTACCTCATAACTCCTTCACCCTAATAGACTTGCGACACAATCCGTACGAACCGCAAGGTAAGTCCTGCGGAAATGTGCGAATTCATGTGTTTCCGTTCGACGATTCGACGACATGGCCTATCTTTTCGAACGTGCACGAAACCTTTTTCCCGGTAACGAGTTACGCTTCGATGCAAGCCGCTTTCCACTGGACCAATTCGATCGACCAAAAAGCCTGGGCCCTGCTGCTGATCCTTTTGGGCAGCATTGCCATCTTCGGGTGCGAGAAGTCGGCGTCGGCCGACGAGGAACTGTTGCTCTCGCTGGAAAAGCGAGACTGGGTCGAAATCGATCTGGGGTATTTCACGATCACGGTTCTGATCGCCGACGATCCGAGCAGGCACCCAGACTTCGATACGTACCAGGAGAGCGTCGCGCTGCATTACCAGTTGCACTGCCTGGTGGCGAAGGAACATGAGCAGCGTGTCCGGACCTACCTGGAAGAGCGTAAAGGAGAACTCTCCGACGAGATCATCCGCACGTGTCGTCATGCAAACCTGATCGACTTGGCCGATCCAGAGCTTCAACTAATCCGTTCGCAACTGCGTGACTACACCGAAGAAACGATTGGCCGGGGCGCGATCAAGCGATTCGTATTCTCGGACGTCACCTTGGAGCGATTTTAATGGTACGCCTTGCCTTGGCCAGCTCGGTCGTTCTATTGCTGATTGCCGGTTGCAGCAGCTCCGAGATGGACGCGGCGGCTCAGAATGAAGAGAAACCGGCTCTTCCACCGCAAGAGATTGCGATCGGCGATTATGCGTTTCGCGCCTACGATCCCGCCGCGAACACGCAAACGCGTTTTGACTTCTCGTTGGCCGGCCTGGTCGAGCCAAACGACCTGGCAGGGCTTCAAGCGGAGTTGGAAAAGAAGAAGATCCGGATTCGCGATCGCGTGATGATCGTCTCCCGTGAATCGACCATCGAAGAACTCGAAGACCCCGACTTGATCATGTTCCGTCGACGCCTGCTCATGGAAATGAATCGCCTGATCGAGGATGGTCAATTGAGCGATATCTACGTGAGCCACTTCCGGGTCAAGACGCGGTAGCTCGAATGATGCCTCTTAGCGAATTTCACTACGCCGCGAAGCGAATCGGCCCCTTGGGACTTCGCAGGTCAAACAGCCCGAAGATTTCGTCTTTCGAGAAGCCCACTTTGGCAGGCTCACCCGTCTCGCTGAACAAGCTGTTGAACAGTTCTCTCTTTTCTTCCAGTACCTTGTTGATGCGATCTTCGATCGTTCCTACGGCCAGATAGCGGCTGATGGTGACGGCGCCGGCGGCTCCGATGCGATGAGCCCGATTAATGGCCTGATCTTCAATCGCCGGGTTCCACCAGCGATCGAACAGAAACACGTACTCGCAGAACTGCAGGTTCAAACCCACGCTGCCGGCCCCGTAGCTCATCAAGATGACGTGCTTGGAAGGATCGTGCTTGAACTGATCGATCACCCCTTCCCGCTGTTTGTGCGGGACCTTGCCGTGGTACTCGAGCGGGCCGAACGGCTCGACGTGCTTGCGGATCTCTTGGATCGTACGCGTCCACTGGCTGAACAGGATGGCCTTCTTACCGCTGGCGGCGACTTCCTCCAGATCTGCTTTCAATTGATCCATCTTAGCGCTTTCGCCCGTCAGCGGATCGAAATTGCAGATCTGCTTGAGCCGCAAAACTAATTCGAAGACGTGCTGCACGGTCAGTTCCTGCCCCATGTCTTCCAGACGAACGATGCCTTCCTTCTCGGCGATTTCGTACGCTTCCTGCTGAGCCGGCGAAAGATAGAGTTCCGCATCGCGATAGAGCCGCGGCGGCATGTCGGTCATTACCAGATCTTTGGTGCGGCGAATGATGTACTCGCCGGCCGTGGAACTCATGGCCTTGATGTTCATCCCCTTGGTCAGCAGCCCTGGGGCGAGGAACTCGAACACACCCACCAGGTCGTCCGTGCTGTTTTCGATCGGCGTCCCGGTCAGGGCCCAGCTTCGTGTGCGGGGAATCCCTTTGGCGATCTCGGCCGTCGTGCTGCTGGTGTTCTTGATGCGTTGGGCTTCGTCCAGCACGACCAGGTCGAAGTGGAGCCCCCCTTCTTCGCTGACCAGTTCCTGATCGCGCATCAGCAGCTCGTAGTTGGCGATCTTCACCGGGGTTTGATTGTCTCGCCAAAGCCAGCTTCGCTTGGCCGAGTCCCCTTCAATCACGCTGATCGGAATCTCAGGTGCCCACAGGTTGAACTCGCGTTTCCAGTTGGATACCAGCGGTTTGGGACAGACCAACAGCACACTGCGAATCTCTCCCGCGCGAAGCAGCATTCGCATCGTGCTGATCGATTGCATCGTCTTGCCGAGCCCCATCTCGTCGGCCATGACGGCCGCATGCCGCGGATAGAGAAACGCGATCCCCTCGAATTGGTACGGAAACGGCTCGAACGGAAACTCCATCGCGCCGCTTGATACCAACGATTCGAGCGACGGCTGAAGCAGATAGTACAGCCGGTCCTCAAGCTTGATGACATCCCCAGGCGGGCGAATATGAGTTACCCGCTTGGCCTTCGGCTTGCGTGGCGATTCCCCTTCGGCGGTTGACTCATTAGCGGCTTCCTTCTTGGGAGGCGACTTCTTCTCGAGTGCCTGGAGCCATGCCGGGGCCTCGGGAAAGACGAAGCTCTTCACGCCGATCCTAGGTCCGCCACACGTAAGCGAAACCACTTTGGGACGCTGCGACTTGAAGTTCTCGGACGTGATCGCGACTTGCGGGGCGCGAGAGAGCGCGGCTGTCCAGCCGAGCGGGATGACCTCGGTCTTGATGTTGAGATCGTGCGAGGTCGTTTCGAGGGAGTCCGTCAATTTCTTAGCCTCAGTTTGGTTCCATTTGCCTGGGGAGCGTCGCCGGTGCGTGTTACTTTCCCACTCCGTGCGCTTCTTCGATCGCTTCGCGGATACGCGTGAAAGGCTCGTTCAGATCCAGATCGATCGACTTCTCTTGCCACATGCTCTCCAGCGTAACGCGGTCCGCCTCGTGCTGGGCACGGACAGCGACTTCGTAGCTTCCCAGTTGAAAGGAGCGAATGTGGGGGGGAGCCACGGCCAGTTGAGCGGTCTCGTTTGGATATTCAGGGGAAGATTCCGTAGCTACCGCGTCTTCGACACAGCTTGGGGGAACCAAGGCAACCGGGATGTCGATGTGATCGCGAAGTGACAGAACATGCTCGCTGTCGGTGCAGACCGCCAGGGTCGGCGATTTGAGCTTCGCCAGCAGAGCACCACCAATCTGCTCGCCAAAGAGGTACGGCTTCAGCGTAGGACCATAAAGAATCTCCTGAGCACGGTTCGCCTTTACCGGTGCTGTGCAGTGGAATTCCAATGGACGTCCTGCCAAATTCAAGACTAAGAGTCCACCAAATAAACCACCAGTGGTATGCTCCACCACGGTAAGGAAACCTAAGGTGGGCACTGATTTTTCGTTCCGATTCGACATAGGCACTCCATCTCGCCCATTTGCATTTCATGACAGCATATCGTGTTGGGGCAGCTTGGGCGCGCGGCCCAATCTTGAGAATCGGTGTTTCAGAAAGGTGGACTTTAACAATCGTAACGGCGGATATCCCGCCGCTAGCGTAGCCAGCATTGAAACGAAATGCTCGACAGTCTATGGGGCCGGTGAGTATACTGAGAAACTTGACCCACCAGGAGAACCACAAACCTATGTCGCTCGACCCGAAAGATCTTTCTACCCTATTCACCCACGTCGACGTCTCCTCCAACCCATCTCCCATGCAGCAAACCATTCACACGGAAGAAACGAATGCCCTGCTCAAGCGGATGATTGAGCTTCAGGAACGTCAGACGCTGTTGATGGAAGAGATGCTCCAGCAGCAGGTCCATACGCAGAAACAGCGTACGGCAGAGCTCAATGCATGGCGTAAAGCCCATCCCGAGTTGGCCGAGAAGTGCCGTCTGGCGGCGGAAGCACTCAGTAAGGTTCACGCCGACTTCCTCGGTACGCTGGCCAACGAAGTTGACGACTCGGCCGACGACATGATCGATAGCGAATTCATGCTCAATGAGTTCGTCGATCGGTTCGGTCCCCGCATCGCCCACCTGAACGGCGTTCTCCAGATGCTCGCCCAACTGGGGGCTCCGGTTCAAGCGACCAAGACGAATACTTGATAAAACTTTGCACCCTAAACGCGTGCGAAGCTTCCTGATCCAGAAGAAAAAACCTGTCGATTTGCAGGTTTTTTTGTTGCGCGAAAATAATACTCGGGCAACCAAAGGTTGTCAGAACAAGTTTTTCTCGGTACCATCCGTAGAGTCACATCCCTCTGCTCGATCCGCCGGTCGAAGCGTCGTCCGCGGCGAGTCCCTTCTATCCTTCCCTTGTTGGCTTGAATTGGAATCATGGCAAGCGACACGCTAACCCCAGAAGTTGAAGCGGCGGTCAAGTCCGCCAAGGACAAGCTCGACGCTCACACCTACGAGATCGTCCAGTGGCATTTTCACGAGTCGACCGGTTGCCCGTTCTGGCTCGAAAAGAAGAAAGAGTTCAACTTCGATCCGCTGACCGAAGTGAAAGGTTACGACGACCTGAAGAAGTTCCCACTGTTCGAGGACGAATGGCTTCGCGGTGGTCCGGTTCGTCGCTGGGTTCCCCAGGCCTATGCCGACAAGCCGATCTACGTTTTCGAAACCGGCGGCACCACTGGCATCCCCAAGAGCCGGATCGCCATCGACGACTTCCGCACCGACTATTCCCTCTTCAGCGAAACGCTGCCAGACAAGTATTTTCCTAAAGGCTCGAACTGGTTGATGCTTGGCCCTTCCGGCCCGCGTCGCTTGCGTCTGGCGGTCGAACACCTAGCCCAGGTACGCGGCGGCATTAGCTTCTGCATCGACTTGGATCCACGCTGGGTGGTCAAGCTCATCAAGCGCGGCAAGATGGACGAACTGGAAGCGTACAAGAAACACTGCATCGATCAGGCGATCACGGTCCTCACCGCCGGTCACGACGTGAAGTGCATGTTTGGCACTCCCAAGCTGATCGAATCGCTGTGCCTGGGCCTCGAAGACAAAGGCACCACCCTGGCCGACGTCGGCATCACCGGCATCTTCAGCGGCGGTACCGAGTTTACGCCACAGTGGACCCGCTACTGCATCGAAGAACTCTTCGGTGGTGGTCCGGAAGAAAGCGGCATCTACATGACCCCCACCTACGGCAACACGCTGATGGGTCTGGCATGCAGCAAGCCGGTCACGCCCGAAGATGGCTATAAGATCTCGTACTACGCTCCGCAGCCGCGGGCCGTAACGGAAGTCGTTTCGTTCGACGACCCCTACCAGTCCGTTCCTTACGGCGAGACAGGTCGCGTCAAACTGACGACGCTGACCAAAGAGTTCTTCGTCCCCGGTTTCCTGGAACGAGACGAAGGGGAACGCGAGATGCCTTATCTCACCTACCCGTGGGAAGGCGTCAGCGGCGTACGACCATTCCACGGCTTCGCCAGCAGCACCACCGTTGGTGTGTACTAACGAATAGAAAAAGACACTAGCCACAGAGAACACAAAGGTCACAGAGAGAAGAGTTTTTTTTGACCACGGATTACACGGATGAGCATGGATAAGAAATAGAGATTTGCTTTCAGCAAATCGATCATTATCAGTGTCTATCCGTGAAATCCGTGGTCCCCCTTCTTTTTCTGCTCTGTGACCTCTGTGTTCTCTGTGGCAAAAAGACGAAAATAAAATCACACAACTGAATTAACGGACGCCAATCATGCTGAACATTCCTGCTATCCGTTGGGGCAAGCCCTACGACTCGCTCGAAAAAGAAGACGTCGTCCACTTCCGTACCGGCGAGCCCATCGCACAGCTGAGCCAGGTCGGTGGGGGCATCCTCAAGCGAGACATGCGTAAAGCCCAGTCCGCTCGCGATGCTCTTCTGCAATTCAGCCCGGAAGAGATTCTGGAGAAGCTGGCTGTCGCCGGCAAGCTTTACTTGGAAGCCGATCTGCCCATCGGTGATGGTTCGCAGACGCCTGAAGCATTTGTGCATGCTCAAAGCGCCACGACCGGCCTGCCAGAACACATGTGCCGCTCGAACATGCAGAAGAATGCCTTCGTGCTGCAGAACATGCCTAAAATTCTCGACTCGCTCACCCGCGGGCTCGATCTCAACATCCTGGCTCGTGGCTACGGGAAAGAACCCGGCCGCGACGTCATGCTCAGCTATCAAGTTCAAAGTCCGGTACTCGGCGCCGTGTTGCCTTCCAATTCACCCGGGGTGCATACCCTGTGGCTTCCGGCCGTCGCGCTTCAACTTGGTCTGGTACTCAAGCCAGGTGGAAAGGAGCCATGGACGCCGTACCGGATTTTCTCTGCCATGGTCGAAGCAGGCTTGCCTGCCGAAGCATTCAGCTTGTATCCCGGTGCCGGTGGCGACGTGGGTGCTTCGCTGCTCTCGTCAGTCGATCGAGCGATGGTCTTCGGCGGCCAGCAGACGATCGATCAGTACGCCGGTAACCCCAAGGTTCAGCCGCACGGCCCAGGCTTCAGCAAGATCCTGCTGGCCGATGACGTGGTTGACGATTGGCCGCAGTACTTGGACCTGATGGTACAAAGCGTTTTCGCCAACAGCGGACGAAGCTGCATCAATGCCTCAGGCATTTGGGCTTCGCGTCACACCAGGGAAATCGCTCAAGCGATTGCTGAGAAGATCGGCCCGACCGAGATTAAAGACCCAACCGACGACCAGGCCGCACTGGCAGCGTTCACCATGCCTGGCATGGCTCCGGCGGTATGGGGCATGATTGAGTCCGACCTGGCCGAAGATGGCGTAACCGACTACACCGCATCGTACGGCGATCGCCTGGTTCAGATGGAACGCTGCGACTATCTCAAGCCGATGGTCGTTCACGCGGAGAATCCAGAGAAACAAGTCGCCAGCAAAGAGTACATGTTCCCGTTCGTCTCCGTGGTCGAGTGCCCTCAGGAAGAGATGATCCAGAAGATCGGTTACTCACTGATTTGCACGGCCATCACTGGCAACGAGGAGTTTGCTCGCCAACTAGTTAACGCGACGCACATCGACCGCTTGAACATCGGTCCGATTCCGACGCACAAGGTTGATTGGCTGCAGCCGCACGAAGGGAACATCATCGAGTTCCTCTTCCGCAGCCGAGCCTATCAATCGGCTCCGGTTCAGGTCGCGGCTTCGTAGTATTCAACAGAGCTTGCCTCTTGCTCAAGTCCCCTCGCCCCTTTGGGGAGAGGGCTAGGGTGAGGGGCGATGCGGGTACACCGTTTGCCCCTCACCCCAACCCTTTCCCCGGCAGACGGTGGCAAGGGAACCGGAATGAAACAGGATCCCGAGGCATGATTCCATTCGACTTCCAGCCACGCACACGGATTGTGTTTGGTCCGGATAGCCTTCAGCGGCTCGGCGAACTAGCCTTAGAGCTCGGCGCGAAGCGAGCGCTGCTGGTCAGCGATCCTGGAGTTATTAAAGCTGGTCATACCCAGCGGGGAATCGATTGTCTGGAATCGGCCGGCGTCCAGGCTTTTCTGTTCGACGGCGTGCAAGAGAACCCCTCGACCGTCAACGTCGCCCATGGCGTTGAGTTCGCAAAGCAGCACGAGCCTGAGTTGATCGTCGGTCTGGGTGGCGGCAGCGCGATGGACTGTGCCAAGGGGATCAATTTCCTGCTAACCAACGGCGGTGAAATGAAGGACTATTGGGGCGTCGGCAAGGCAACCCAGGAGATGCTTCCGATGATCGCCGTTCCGACCACAGCCGGAACAGGAAGCGAAGCCCAATCGTTCGCCTTGATCACCGACGCCGAAACGCACGTCAAAATGGCCTGCGGTGATAAGAAAGCGGCCTGCCGTATTGCCCTGCTCGATCCCAAGCTAACCGTAACCCAGCCGCAAAAGGTTACGGCCCTGACCGGTATCGACGCGATCAGTCATGCGTTGGAAACGTTCGTCACGAAGAAGCGTAACGAAGTGAGCCTGAGCTTCAGCCGTGAAGCGTGGCGTCTGCTGGCAGGCAACTTCACCAAGGTGCTCGCCAGCCCGGAAGACGTCGAGGCCCGCGGAGCGATGCAATTGGGTGCCTGCTTCGCCGGATTAGCCATTGAGAATTCGATGCTCGGCGCCGCGCACGCGTTGGCCAATCCTTTGACGGCTCACTACGGCGTGGTGCATGGCCAGGCCGTAGGTGTGATGCTTCCGTCGGTGATTCGCTACAACGGCAAAGCATTTAACGAGCTTTACCAAGACTTGCTTATGATCCCGGTCGATTTGCCCAACTATCCCCAACCAGAACAAGGCGCCGAGGGATTAGCCAACCTGGTGCAAAGCTGGGTCGATACGGCGGGGCTTGCGACCAACTTGAATCAACTGTCGATCAACGGTGAAAAGCTCGAGACCCTTTCCGCCGACGCGGCCAAGCAATGGACCGGGAACTTTAATCCTCGAGATGTTGATGCCGGCGAATTCTCGAAGCTTTACCGATCGGCCATGCAGTAACTGCCTGCGATGTGCCTTGGCCCTGGCCTTGGAGTAAAATGAAGGGACTTCGTTCCAACGGCCCCTTTTTCAAGGATTCCGCCATGAAATCGAAACTGACGATCCCTCTGACCGCGATCCTTTTCGCAATCGCAGCCGTCGCTCAGCTGCGCGCGGACTGGCCCCTGTATCGTGGTAACGCCCTCGCTCAAGGTGTTTCCGACGAGACTCTTTCGGACAACCTGGACGTCCGATGGAAGCTTGAAATCGAGAACGGCGCCTTCGAGGCAACCCCGATCGTCGTGGATGGGATCGTCTACATCGGCGACCTCGACGGGCGCGTCTACGCCGTGAAGCTCGAAGATGGCTCGAAGGTTTGGACCTACGAAGGGAACGTCGATCAGCTTTCTGGGTTCATGGGTTCGCCTGCCTATCGCGAAGGGCGAATCTACGTCGGTGACATCGACGGCGTGCTGCACTGCCTGAATGCGGAAGACGGTAAGCTCATCTGGAAGTTTGAAGCCGGCCTGGAAATCAACGGCAGCGTCAACTTCTACCAAGATAAAATTTTGATCGGATCGCAAGACGCTCACCTCTATTGCCTGGACAAAGAGGATGGCAAGCTGGTCTGGAAAGTGGAGATCGACGATCAAATCCGCTGCATGCCGACGGTCGTTTCCAATCGTGGATTCGTCGCCGGTTGCGACAGCAAGCTGCACGTGATTGACCTGGACAAGGGGGAACCAATCGGCACGGTACCAATCGACGGCCCAACCGGTTCAGCCCCTGCGGTGCGTGACGATGTGGCGTACTTCGGTACGGAAGCCGGATCGTTTTTCGCCATCAACTGGAAAGACCTGAAGGTCGTCTGGCAGTATCAAGACGAGCGCAACCGACAGCAGATTCGCGCGAGTGCCGCGGTGCTTCCCGATCGGGTGTTGTTCGGTTCGTTCAGCAAGAACCTCGTTTCACTGGATCTTGCAACGGGAAAAGAACAATGGACCTTTAAAGCCCGAGGCAAAATCAATAGTTCACCGATCGTAGCTGGCACTCGCGTTTACTTTGGTTCCGCCGACAGTCGCGTTCGTGCTGTCGACCTGAGTACCGGCAAGGAAGTTTGGCAATTTGAGGCCAAGAGCGGTTTCCCCGCTGGCCCGGCCGTCTCGAACGGCTGCCTGCTGATTGCCACCGAGCGAGGCGTGTTGTACTGCTTCGCCGAGAAGAAATAACATCATGTCCCCTCTCCCTTTCCAAGGGAGAGGGCTAGGGTGAGGGTTGATGAAGCTGGTTTTCGCTTCGCCCCCTCACCCTAACCCTCTCCCCCGCAGACGGGGGCGAGGGGACAAGAGTTTGATAATTAACCAAAACACCCTTTCGCTAACGCCAGCTATTGGCAAGTTCACCTTAGCAGAAAGCAAGATTGATTCATGGCCACCGATTCCACCAAGACCGAAGTCGGTAGTTACTTCATTTCCAACTACCCGCCGTTCTCGCAGTGGAGCGAAGCGTACGCCGACGACCTCAACACGGCGATGCATTCCCCTCCGCGCGAAGGCGTGCCGCTGGGTTTGTATTTGCATGTCCCTTTTTGCCGCAAGCGCTGCAAGTTCTGTTACTTCCGCGTCTACACCGACAAGAACGCCCAGGAAGTCGAAACGTACGTTTCGGCCTTGGTAAAGGAAATCGAACTGGTCAGCCAGACCGAAGCAATGGGAGGGCGACCGTTCCGCTTTGTTTACTTTGGCGGTGGTACCCCGTCGTTCCTGAGCCCGAAACAACTAAAGCGCCTGGAAGACCGCCTGCGTACGAGCATCAGTTGGGATCAGGCCGAAGAAGTGACCTTCGAGTGCGAGCCTGGCACCCTTCGCGAATCGAAGGTGAAAGCCCTGCGTGACATGGGCGTTACCCGGCTGAGCCTGGGCGTCGAGAACTTCTTCGACCACATCCTGGAAGAGAACGGCCGGGCTCACCTTTCCAAGGAGGTTTACACCGCTTGGGAATGGATCGAGGCCGCCAAGTTTCCCAACGTGAATATCGACCTGATCGCCGGTATGGTCGGCGAGACGTGGGACACGTGGAAAGAGAACATCAGGAAGGTCCTCGAGTTCTCGCCTGAGAGCGTGACCATCTACCAGATGGAGTTGCCGTTTAATACGGTCTACTCGCAGGACATCCTGGGGAACAAGATCGAAACGCCGGTTGCCGACTGGCCTATGAAGCGAGCCTGGGTCAGCTATGCGTTCGATGAACTGGCCAAAGCGGGCTACAGCGTCAGCAGCGCCTACACGATGGTCAAAGACCCCAGCAAAGTGAATTTCAGTTACCGCGACAACCTGTTCGGCGGCAGTGATCTTCTGGCCACCGGCGTGGCGAGCTTTGGTCATATCAGCGGCATTCACTACCAGAACAAGACCGAGTGGGCCGACTACACCGGCACGCTGCTCGACAAGGGAGAACTCCCCCTCAAGCGAGCCTATCGTCCGACGCCGGAACAACTACTCATCCGGGAAACGATCTTGCTGCTCAAGCGGGGTTACCTCGATGCCGACTACTTCCGCCAGAAGTTTGGAGTCGAGATCCTCGAGAAATGGTCCGATATCTGGAAACAGTACCAAGAAGAAGGCTTCGTCACGATCAACGGAGATCGCATCGAACTGACTCGGGACGGTTTGCTGCGGGCCGATGGCCTGCTGCCGCCGTTCTTTGAACCGCAGTTCCAGGGAGTGCGGTACACCTAATGAGCGACGAGTTGGTCTTCATGATGGGGAAATTCGAGGCCCGCTTCCCCACCGACCGGCAATACGCCAAAAACCACTGCTGGGCGACCCGAAGCGGAGATGCCTACCGATTCGGGTTTTCTGCTTACGCGGTGCGTCTGCTCCAGGATGTCTATTTCCTGGAGTGGCAGGTTGACGAAGGTGCTAAAATTGTCGAAGGTCAAGAGATCGGCTTTATTGAAAGCAGCAAAGCTGAAAGCGAACTCTATCCCCCCATTCCCGGTGTTCTGGCGCGGTTGAACCCCGAGTTGATGAGCGACCCTTCGAGGATTAACGTCGATATGTACGGAGAAGGATGGCTCTACGAAATTAACGGCAGCGGCGAAACGCTGCTCGACCCGCACCAATATATCGAGCACCTTGCGTCGGTCTGGGAAATCACCCAGCGGACCATCAAGGGACAACTGAACGAGTAACTCCATGCCCAAACGTTTGACGGTCGTCGTCAGCCAAGGCCAAAGCAACAATCCAGCCAAACGCAAGCTGGAAGAAGATATCGTTGCGTCGCTGCTGTTCGAGCCTGGCATCGAGGTCACGATCGTTCCCCACTTATACGACCTGAAAGCCGACGGTCCTGGGATCATGGGCCTGCAAGCGATTACGACCGACTTCGTGGTTATCTCGTGGCTGTACGAACGAGCTACCCGCTGGACGCTCGACAGGAATAACATCCGCGGCCAGGAAGGAACGACCTTGCTGGTTCACGAAACGGATGAAGACGAAGACGATTTACTGGATGACGAACCGGCCGACGAAGACAAGCTGCGCGTCATCGAGAACCGCCCTCTTCCCAATCGCTTGATCTACTGCATCGACCTCCGCGTGTCGAACCAGGTCGCAGACTACGTGGACGAGGTCAAACGCATTCAGAAGGAGATCTCGACCCAGGTCGTTCAGTTGGGTGGACTCGGTGCGGCTCCTTCTCCTACGCCGCAACAACTGGAACGTGTTGCCAACCCGACAAACGACACTGCCTTGAAAGAAGGTGGCGAGCTTGAAAAGCCGGCGGTCATCGAGCCCTTCCGCATCGAAGAAGATGCCACGCGCCGCTGGTACCCAGTGATCGATTACAGCCGATGCACCAACTGCATGGAGTGCATCGACTTCTGCCTGTTCGGTGTGTACGGCGTCGACGGGGCCGAGACCATTCTGGTCGAAATGCCGGACAATTGCCGCAAGGGGTGCCCCGCTTGCAGCCGCGTCTGTCCGGAAAACGCGATCATCTTCCCACAGCACAAGACGCCCACGATCGCAGGCAGCGATGAGGTGGCCGGCGGCGGCTTGAAGATCGATCTCTCGCAGCTGTTCGGTAAGCCCAAGGAAGACGAAAAGTCGCTCGATACGGCGGTTCGGGAACGGGACGAACAGCTTCTATTGGCAGGCCGTGAAGCGGTCGGGGAAGCCGTCGGCGTACCCAAACGTCAAGCCCAGAAAGACGACCGCGCCAAAGACGAACTCGACGACCTGATCGATGCAGTCGACGATTTGGACATCTAAAGCAGACCAGTCCCGGCACTTAGCTCGGTTGGGGATCGCCGTATGTGCAAGCCCCCCAAATGAGTTTGCCTCACGAAAGTGGTTCGACTATACTCGCTCTGAAATTCCGTTCTTATTACTTCACTTTTCTATTCGTCGACCACAAATGACTCGGTCGAAGCCCATAAGGCAGGGAGAAGTCGTCATGCCGCTGAAAGCATCCATGTCGCTGACCGCCGTACTTCTATTGTTGGTCGCATCCATTGCCTCGGCACGCACCTGGAAAAGTGCGGACGGCGGTTACAGCGTCGAAGCCGAATTGGTCAAGGTCGACGGCGACAAAGTCGCACTCAAGCGAGCCGACGGCCAGGTCATCACGGTTCCCTTGAATCGACTCAGCACCGAAGATCAGCAGTTCATCAAATCGCAAGACATGCCAGAGGCCGAAGGCGCCATGGAAGGTGATCCCCGCAAGGCGCTCGAAGCGAAAGGCCTGCGTGCGCTGAGCCGCGGTTTGATCCTCGACGACGAAACAAAGTTCAGCAAGGACGAACGCGATTCGAGCAAGCTGAAGCGTGTCCTTTTCACCAAGGATAAAGAACTGGCCACGATCAAAAAGCAGGAAGAGATGATTCGGGCCCGCATGACGCAGATGACCCAGGCCAACGTCCAGTTCAACGCCCAATTGACTCAACTCGGTCCCAACGACATCACCTTGAACAACCGCCTGGTGGGTGCCATCAATGCCAACGTCGCTCAAATTCGTTTGATGGAGCAGCAGTTGGAAGGAATCGAAAAGGCGACCAAAGCCGCGCGGGCGGAAGCCAGCAAAGCGCGCGAGGACTACATCGAACACATCCTTGCTCTGAGAAAACAGGCCGATGCGATCAACAATCGCTACGCGGAACTCGCCGCTGACCCGGACGTCAAGAAAACCGTCAGCCAACTCAACAGCGACCCGGACAACTCGTACGAGCTAGGCGCATCGACCGCATTCAAGAGCGCGCTCATCCGGCTGAAGTCGATGGAAGATTCCATTCTCTCGGAAGAGATTCCGTTGCGGGACGATGGTGGGAACGCAATGATGGTCTCGGTGGTCCTCAACGGAGAACACAACGTCGAAATGCACGTCGACTCGGGTGCCAGCCTGATCAGCCTTCCCTATACCATGGCAGCCAAATGCGGAATTGAAGTGACCTCGGAAGATCCCGAGATCATTCTCGAATTGGCCGACGGCAGTCAGATCAAAGCCAACCTGAAAACCATTCCCATGGTTCGCGTGGGCAAGTTCACCGTGAAAGACGTCGAGTGCGCCGTGCTCAGTCCTACGGCCGTTAACGCCGCTCCCCTGCTGGGCATGAGCTTCCTGGGGCAGTTCAAGTTTGAACTCGACGCCCAGAAGGGTGTCCTGAACATGGTCAAAATCGAGACCGAAAGTTCCTCGAGCCGATCTCGCTAAACCAACCTTGTCCGCACAGCGGACCCTGCGTTAGTCGCGGTAATCGCTATGACAGGCCGAACAGGAAGCCTTGACCGCTTTAAGCGTCTTCGAGGCTTCTAACGTTTGCCCCTCTTCAATCTGTAGCTTCAGCTTCTTACTCAGCGTTTCGGTTTCGGTCAGCATCTGGCGGAACTTCGCGTCGTACTGATCATCCATCAATAAACGTCCCGTTTCATGCAGGCCTTCCTGCATCAGCAAGGCCTGCTGGGCTGGGTCGAGGTCGGCATGTTCAGGCGGGGCTTTCCAAGCGGCCTTTTCGCACAGCACGAGATGATCGTAGATGCGATCAATCTTCGCCATTGCCGCGGCAATCGATTCGACTTCGGCCACTTCAACCAGCATCGGAAGCTCGGTGGTGATCGGAATGGGTTTGAACTCGGTGATCTCTTTCCACAGTCCCGCGTAGTCAGAACTGGTGCCGGCGCTGCGCATGAAGTCGAGGGCCTGGTTCTCCGTCAGATCGCCGGATTCGTAACAAGCAACTGCAGCGGCAGCCGGACCGCGATGCTTGCCGTGATGGCAATGGAAGAAGATCTTATCCTGCTTGAAATCCTTCATGACGCGTTTAAGCGTGGCCTGGGCTTCGTCCGAGATGCCATCGTAGCCGATCGGCACGTGAACATAGCGCATGCCATACTTGCGGGCATTTTCGACGTCCGGCGTGGCCCCGTCGACCGAGACAATCACATCGATGCCCAACTCCTTAAGCGTCTTAAAACCCTCTTCGCTATGCGGCTGGCTCCCGCTGACGACATGCGGGGTTACCTTCAAAACGTTATCAACCCCTGGCAGATGCTCTCCGTGGGGAAGCTTCGATGGATCTTGCCCCAGGGAGGTTGATCCCAGGGAAAGAAGCAGTAGGCAGGCAACGATGCGCATGAAGATTTCCGAAGGCTGGAGAAGAGGTCGGGGCAATCGCTGAAAACAACTGGCTAAGCCTGCCGGCCAGACAACAGCTTTAGTTTAGTGAGAATCGAAACGGCGTTCAACGAATTCACGCCTTGCTGGACGAATCGACTTGCAGCTGAACCAGGTTATCAGGAGCTGCCGTCGAGGACGTTCCTCCTTGATGAATCGTCGGCTGCCAGTTCTCGATATTGAAGTTCTTCTTGTATGCCCCATAGTCATGGAACGCATACTTCTTCAACAACCAGTAGACCCAGCTTTTCTCCGGAATTTCATTCCCCGGATTGTATTGCGAGGGATTCGACTTGAGCACGTCGAGTTCCTGATACGCCTCGCCTCGCACGGTCGTGTCTTTCGCTTCATGCTCCCGGGCAAAGTCCCCCAGCAGATCCGGTCGTTCCAGGATGATGCAGCCGCGGGTGTTCTTCGCGGCCAGTTCGCGGAAGTCACGCAGGTACTCCGACTCATTGAATACCTGACGCAGCGGACGTTCGTCGTGAATCGATTCCTTCGCGAACTGAATCACCGGGCACGGCTCGATATCACCATAGGGGCTGATGTGATGCGTGAACCCGGTCGCCGCCGGGCAGAGTGCGTTACCGTCGGCATCGTGGTAGGCGTCGATGATGGCGATCGGCTTTTTCGTGCGCATCTCGACGACGAACTTCCGCACTGCCAGTTGCTGCTCTGGCGTGAGCGCGAGATCGGGATTCGGCACCGGCCCGACCACGCGGTAGCCGTGATACCAACAGTAGAACACCCCCATCTCAATCAGCCGATCGATCCACTCTTCTCGCAGCAGATCGTCATAGTTCGACTGACACAAACTGGTGCACACGCCGGTTAGCAGCTTGTTGTTGATGCAGTTGTGAATCCCTTCCATCGACTTGCTGTACACGCCGCCGCGACCGCGACGCACGTCACTGATGATCTCGGTCCCTTCGATGCTGATCAGTGGGGTAACGTTCCCCAGCTTGCGTAGTTCCTTGGCGACTTCGTCAGTAATGAAGTGCCCATTGGTGAAGACCTGGAAGTAAGCGTCTTGATGCCGGCGAAAGATCTCCAGGATGTCGGCGTGCATGAACGGTTCGCCGCCGAGGATTCCAAAAAAGGCGTTCCCCATCGCTTTGGCTTCGCCCAGCATCCGATCCATCGCATCGAGATCGAGCTTCGACTGCTTGGCCGAAACGTCGACCCAGCACCCCTGGCAACGCAGGTTGCAGCTGTTAATGACCGAGATGTACAGAAACGGCGGAAAGAACTCACCCCGTTTAAGACGAGCTTTGTGCTTCTGAACGCTGCGCAGCCCCTTATAGCCCATCAGCCACAGGAACTTGGCAACGAGACGTTTGTCCGTTTCCAGAAGAGCGCGTTTCGCCAGACGGAAATACATGCAGATACCTTGGAGGGATCGAGGGGGAGACGTGCAGCCACTTATTCTAACCCAATAGGCGGCAAAAGTCAGTGGAAACCACGCCGACGATGGACACGTTTTGCCAAGCCATTTACGATGCAAGGACCTTTGTCCGCTTGCCCATCTGCCTGTTTGTGCCTGCATGATCGACCCTGCCCGAGTTCGCTTCTGTTACGAAATCGCCAAACAAGATCTCCTCAACGAGCGAGACCCATCCGGGCACTGGATCGGCGAGCTTTCCACGTCGGCCTTATCGACCGCCACCGCCGTCAGCGCTTTGCAACTGTCTTTGCGAAATGGCTCACAATCCAGCGATGCCGATATGTCGCTCATACGTGGGGGTGTCCAGTATCTGCTCGATCATCAAAACGCCGACGGTGGGTGGGGCGATACCGAACTGAGTTACTCCAACATCGCAACCACCATGCTAGCCGTCGCGGCTTTGACACTCACGGGCGATGCCGAGAAAAACCCAAGTGTCCTGTCGGCGGCAAATGACTACATCAAAAAGAAAGGGGGAATCGACGGACTGCGTGCTCGTTACGGCAAGGACAAAACGTTTGCGGTTCCGATCCTCACGAACTACGCGCTCGCCGGACTAGTCTCTTGGAAAGAGGTCGCTCCCCTTCCCTTCGAGGCAGCTGTCCTGCCGCAGTCGTTTTACAAGTTCATTCAACTGCCGGTCGTCAGCTATGCGATCCCGGCACTTGTCGCGATTGGCCAGGCGAAGTACTACCACGACAAACCATGGAACCCGGTCATGCGAATGATCCGCGGTGCCACCTTCAATTCCGCGGCCAATGTCCTCACGAAGATGCAGCCGGAAAGTGGCGGCTACCTGGAAGCGATCCCTTTGACAAGCTTTGTCGTAATGAGCCTGGCGTCGACCGGCAGGGCCAACAGTCAGGTCGCCCAGAACGGCCTGCGGTTCATCCGCGAGAGCGTTCGCTCGGACGGCAGCTGGCCCATCGATACCAACCTGGCAACGTGGGTCACCACGCTTTCGATCAATGCGCTTTCGGTGCTTGAAGACGACAACTCGCACCTCACGCCGGAATGCCTGGAGTGGCTGTTGGACTGTCAAACCAAGGAGATTCATCCCTTTACCGGAGCAGCCCCTGGCGGTTGGGGATGGACGGACTTAAGTGGTAGTGTGCCGGATGCAGACGATACGCCGGGGGCACTTTTGGCCTTGCGATACTTCTACGATCGCGGCAACTTCGACCAGGCCACACAAGAGCGAATCCGAACCGCGGCCGATAACGGTTGCACCTGGTTAGTCGACCTGCAGAACCGAGATTATGGCTGGCCAACGTTCTGTCGAGGCTGGGGAACTCAACCCTTTGATCGGAGTGGATGCGACATAACGGCGCACGCATTGCGAGGATTATTTGCCTGGTTTTCCTGCGAATTGTGGGAACGGGGAAACGTCCGCTACGGGCCGCTCTATTTTCTGAGCCAACAGCAAAACGACCACTGGTTACCCCTTTGGTTTGGCAATCAAGATCGCCCCGAGGAAGACAATCCAATCTATGGAACCGTAAAGGTCTTGAACTATTACCGGGATGTCTACTTTCCCACCTCTGGGGAAGTCGCTCCAGAAGAACTCGGTTTCACCGATTTCGAGCCCGCCAAGTATCCCGCAAGAGCCCTCGCCTGGCTTGCGAATCAACAGAATGAAGACGGCGGTTTCGGCGGCGGTCAGGCCGTGAAAGATGCCACCAATGGACGATATGAAAGCAGCGTCGAGGAGACTTCGCTGGCCATTGAGGGGTTACTCTGCGACAATAAGGGCATAGAAAACTACCCAGGCCTGGACAAAGCCATCGATTGGTTATGCCGCCGGGTCGAAGAAAATTCTCATATCGAATGTTCGCCAATCGGTTTTTACTTCTCTAAGCTGTGGTATTATGAAAAGCTCTACCCGCGGATCATGACGGTCAGTGCGCTGGCCCATGTGTGCCGGGCGCTACAAGCCAATGAGCGCGGCGATGCCTTTAGCGGAAGTGGAACGAGAGAATCGAGTTAAGCAACCTTGCCTATGCCTTCCCCCTCCCAGCCTGAATCGAACGGTGGTGCCAAGAAGCGGGTTTCCCGCCGCCGCAAGACTGCCCACCTGAAGCAAGTCCCTGATCGCTTGGCCCTGCGCGAAGAGATTCGGGATCGTTGTTATCAGATCTGCGAGAAGCTCGACAAGTCGCGTCCTCTCTCCAAAGACGAAATGGAGAAAATCACCCGTGCTCTACTCGACGACATGAACCTGCCTGAGGCGTACGTCGGCTGGACCCTGGTGATGATGACCTCCGCTTTTTGGCGCGATCAGGTCTCGGCCATTCCACCCGAGCGACGCCTCTTCCTGTTGCCGCACTGCCTGAAGCATGCTGAAGGCTGCCCGGCCGACTACGATCAGTTCGGCCTCGACTGCAAAACCTGCGGAGCATGCAGCATCGCCGACTATCGCACCCAAGCCGAAGAACTCGGCTACCGGGTCCTGGTCGCTGAGGGGTCGCCGATCGTGATGAAGATTCTGGTGAGCGGATACGTCGATGCGGTCGTGGGCGTTGCCTGCTTGAACGTACTGGAAAAGGCGTTCGATAAGATCCTGCTCGCCGGCATTCCTTGCATGGCCGTGCCGCTGCATTCGAGCGACTGCCGAAACACGTCGGTCGACGAACAGTGGGTCTTCGACATGATCCACCTTCCTCATCGCGAACCGCAGCAGAAGACCGCAACCTACGTCCACCTGATGCGTGCCGCTCAGGAGATGTTCGATCGCCAAGAGCTGACCCGCCTGATCGCCCCGCAGCGACAAACGGCCGAGACACTCAGCGCCGAGCTGCGCGATCTACCCAACCTCGATCCCATCGCGGCAACCGAACGTCTGGCCATCGACTTCATCGGCCGTGGCGGAAAGTACTCGCGTCCGTTCACGACGCTCGCCGTTTACGATTCACTCACCGGTGGCCAGGGAACGCTCCCCGATGGTGCCGCCCACGTGGCCGGCTATAACGACGCGGTCAAGCGAAGTGCGCTCGCCATTGAAACGTTCCATAAAGCGTCACTCGTGCACGACGACATTGAAGACGACGACGAGTTCCGCTACGGCGAACCGACCGTCCATCGTCAGTTCGGCATTTCGACCGGGATCAACCTGGGCGACTACATGATCGGGCTCGGCTACCGATTGGTCAGCCGCGAGGTAAAGACGCTTGGTGCTGAAGTGGTCGCCAAGATTCTCGATCAATTGGCCGAAGCCCACATGCGTCTGTCGGAAGGTCAAGGGGCCGAGTTGATGTGGCGCGATTCGGCCAGCAAAGAGTTGACTCCGATCGACGCGTTGAAAATTTACGCGTTGAAAACCTCCCCAGCGTTCGAGGCTGCCCTGCACTGCGGGATTGCCTTGGCCAAAACGAGGGAAGACTATCGCGACCAAATGCGAAAGTTTGCCCGGCATGTCGGCGTCGCTTTCCAGATCTTGAACGACCTGAAGGACTGGCTCGGCGATTCGGATAACAAACTTTCCGCCGGAAACGACATCATCGGCGGTCGTCCGACGGTGCTGTGGGCGCTGGCCTTGCAAAACCTGAAGGAAGATCGCAAGAACGAACTCATCCGAATTGCGAATGATCCCGATTTGACCGCCGCAGCGAAGATTCAGCGCGTACGAAGCCTTTACCTCGAAGGAGGCGTTTTCGACGACGCACAGCAGCTGGTCGAAAAATATCGAGCAAAAGCGGAAGAAATCGCTGATGAAATCGACCCTGAACCCTTCCGACGATTGTTGTATTATCTAGTCGATTCGATTTTGGAAACGACGGAAGAACACAAACCGACGATCGTCATCCCAACCACCCAACTCGAATTCCCCTTGGCCGCGCCCACCTCATAGCCCCACCCTGATCGATCCCGTTGGCCAACTCAAGTTTCGTTTCCCTTTGCAGCAAAAGGAACCGACGTGAAACCGTCTCGCCATACGATGCCTGAGCTTAGCCAGCTGATCGCCCTCTTTTACGACAAGCCCGAGGAACTGGGACAGTTCGAAGAAGTCTCGGCCCAGCAAACTCCAGCGCCGTTCCATCAACTGCTCGCCCACAACGAGCACATGACCGTTACCGTCGAGAAGTTCCACGGCTGTAGCGTTGACGTGAAGGTTCTCCAGAAGCGAACCGAAGGGCAGTATTACTCGCGTAAGATCCTGTTGACTCGGCAAAGTGACGGGAAGGTCGTGCAGTACGGAATCGTCCGTTTGAATTGCGACTTCCTGGACGAAGAGCCGGCCAACGAAATCAAAAGCGAACGCATTCCGCTGGGCAGAGTCCTCATCGAGCACAACGTTCTGCGGGAAGTTCAACTGACGTGCTTGTGGCACATTCAACCGGCCCGCGAACTTCGCGAGCTGATGGGACTTGAGCCGAACGAAACGGTCTACGGACGTACGGCTCTCATCTATTGCAATGGCGAACCTGCCGTCGAACTGCTGGAAATCGTAACCCGCGATTAAGCCACCGGCTTACGCAATTCCGCCAACTGCTTGGAAATAGGTTTCCAAGCGACGTCCTGCGGCAAGCAGCCTTCTTTCGCCGCCAGCGCCGAAGTCACCCCGGCCGCCTCGCCCATTGCCACGGCATTGCCAGTCACGCGGTAGCTGGCATGGGCGAAGAAATCGCCGCTGATGCAGCGGCCTGCCATCATCAGACCGTCCACATCAGACGCGATCAGCGCCCGTAGCGGAATGTCGAACGGCTTGGCCTTAACGCCTTGGCCGCTGTAGGCTGCCTTCTTGTTTTCCTCTCGCGTCGCCGCGTGGATGTCGACGCTGAACTCGCTGCGACAGATGGCGTCTTCATGCCGGGCCCCTTCGCGGACGTCATCCACGGTGACGAAATAGCGTCCCTTGATGCGTCGTCCGTCGCGAACGCCGATTTGCTCGGCCGTCGTCACCAGGCGGCAGTCACTCCAAGCTCCGCCTAGCCCCTTCAATCCGCGGCAAATGTCGTACAACTCGCGGCGGGCACGAATGGTCGCCTCGGTCACGGCCCCCGCGTCGAACGGACGCACGCCGTACTCGTGATTCATCATCACCGCGGCAACACTGCCACCCATGTACCAGAGCGTTGGCTTGGCGTACGACGGATCGATACCTGCCGTCTGAATGAATGCTCGAAATTCGTCCTTCGTCTGGCCACCCTTCAACCGATCGAACTGCTGAAGCGCTTCCGGGCTCGCCGTGATGATTCCCATCAACGACATTGGCTGACAGGGGCAATCCTCTTCGCGGCCAAACTCCCACTTGCAGCCGGCCAATGCCCCCACGTCCCCATCGCCGGTCGTATCGACCACCGTGTTGGCTCGCCAGGCCTGGCGTCCCGACTTCGATTCTGTGATCACGCCACGCACGCGGTTGGCGGCATCTTTCTCGACGGCCACGATCCGCGTGTGGTACTGCACTTTGATGTCGTTCTCGTCACACAGCTCTTCCAATAGGACCTTCATGCTTTCGACGTCGTAGATGTAATTCTTCGGACCGCTGTGACGAACGGCGTCCATCTGCTCGAGTCGACGAGGTAGCTCGGCATTGAGCCCCGGCTTTTCGGCATCCATCACATACGAGAGCATGCCGCTGGTCCAAACGCCCCCTAAGCAGCCGTGAGCTTCCAGAATTCGCACCGAGGCCCCAGTTCGTGCGGCACTAATTGCCGTGGCAATGCCTGCCGGTCCACCGCCGCATACCAATACGTCGGTTGTATCGGCTACGGGAATGGTTCGTTGGGGCTCGGTTAGCTGGTTGGGCGAATCGCTGGCCGAATCGGCACCTTGCAAAGCGGCTGGCAGAAGAACACTGGAGACCGAAGCGGCAAGAATCTGACGACGAGAGAGGGAATGGGTCATGAAGAAATCTCACGCGAGAAGGTGGCAGGAAGCGTCATCCCAGGGCGGGAATCGGGCCGGATGACGCATTTCAGTCTACCAGCCTTCCCGGTAAATCTCCAATGCAAAACGATCTTCCCCAACCGCCTGAACTCCGAGGAAAAGTGACCAACTCGGTCTGGCATCGCGCTGCGGGGGCGTTTAGAATGTGCCGATAGTTGTTTAACCAACTGTCTTCTCAACGTGTTTTGCCCGCCCCACTCCACCATGAAGGCCGCATACCCATGAGATACGTGGTATGGCTACTGGTCGTAGCCCTCATCATCCTCCATCAAGATCTTTGGTACTGGGACGATCGTACCTTGGTTGGTGGCTTCATGCCGATCACGCTCCTGTGGCAAGCTGGTATCTCGGTCGGAGCAGGCCTCGTGTGGTTTCTCGCCACCATCTTTGCCTGGCCGTCCGATCTGATTGAAGAAGCCCAGCAAGAATCGGAAGGGGGCGAATAATGGTACCGTTGATTGTCATCTGCGTTTATCTCGTCTTGCTGTTGGCCTTGGGCATCTTCGCCAGCATGCTGTTTCGCGGCTCCAGCAAAGACTACATGTTGGCCAGCCATTCGATTGGTCCGTTCTTGCTTTTGATGAGCCTGTTCGGCACCACGATGACCGCGTTCGCGCTGGTCGGTTCGACCGGCGAAGCCTATGCCGAAGGGGTCGGCGTGTATGGTTTGCTGGCGTCCTCTAGCGGAATCATCCACTCGCTCTGCTTCTTCGTCCTGGGGATCAAGCTGTGGTCGCTGGGCAAGAAGTATGGCTACACGACGCAAATCCAGTTCTTCCGCGACCGCCTGCAAAGCGACAAGATCGGCATCTTGCTGTTCCCGATCCTGGTCGGGCTGGTCATTCCTTACCTGCTGATTGGCGTGATGGCCTCGGGAACCGTGGTGAGCGCGGTGAGCGAAGGTGCTTTCACGAACATGTTTGCCGAATACGACTACGGCGTTCCGAATTGGCTGGGCAGCCTGGTCATTTCGATCGTCGTGCTGATCTACGTGTTCTTCGGCGGCATGCGTGGTACGGCGTGGGCAAATGCCTTTCAGACGATCGTGTTCATGATCTTGGGGATCATCACCTTCTGGGTCATTTCCGATAACCTGGGAGGCGTCCAAGCAGCGTCCGAAGCCGTCGAAAAACGCAACCCATCCAAGCTGATGCGATCGGTCGCCGAGTCGGACGAACAGAAATACGAGAAAGCGTTCGCCACGTGGCAGTCGCTGGCCGAGTACAACTATGCCAACAAGAAGGCTAACGGCGAACTGCTGACGCCTGAACAAAAAGAAAAGGCGATCGCGGATTACAAAGGCCCGCCAATCGGCAACTGGAAAGCCCGAGCCGAAGCCAACTTTGCCGTGGCCAGCAACTTGATCGACCTTTCCATCGCCGAAAAAAACGATGCCTACATCGAGCAAGACGACCGCATCATGCCGAAAGAAAAACCCCAGTGGTGGGACAAGGAGGTCATGACAGGTCACGAACTGAACGAGTATCAACGTAACGAAGATGCCGTTCTGGCCGCCTACACCGATCCCATCTACAACAAAAACATGGGTCACCCCAACGACTTGATCAATCCCGACAAGCCAGAACTGGGAACCAAATGGACCCGTAAGCGAACCGCCGGCGTCTACCGGGCAACCAAGTGGTCGCCTGAAGAACCGCGTGCGATGTCGATGCTGGTGTTCATTACGTACATGTTCATTCCGCTCTCGGTCGGCATGTTTCCCCACTTGTTCCAGCACTGGCTAACGGCCAAGAACGCCCAGAGCTTTAAGCTCCCTGTGGTGGCTCACCCGCTGTTCATTGCCATCGTTTGGATTCCGTGTGTGCTGGTCGGCGTTTGGGCGACGTCCGCAGTCGTGCCTGGCACGGAGCGGGCATTGATTCCGCCCCACTTCAACCCCAACGCGGTGCTGCCGTTCATGGTGGCGAACATGAGCGGTCCGTTCCTGAGCGGTCTGCTCACCGCAGGCGTTCTGGCGGCGATCATGTCTTCGCTCGACAGCCAGTTCCTTTGCATCGGCACGATGTTCACCGAGGACATCGTCGTCCATTACGGCGGCAAGAAACGTTTCACCGACAAACAGGTTCTGATCATCGCACGCTGCTTCATCATCGCGATCGTGGCGGTCACCTACATCCTCAGCCTGTACGAACCGCGACGCGTGTTCACACTGGGCGTGTGGACCTTCAGCGGATTCTCAAGCTTGTTCCCGTTGGTCTTCGCCGCTCTGTACTGGAAGCGTCTCACCAAGGCGGGTGCTTATGCCTGCGTGATTACGGCGATCAGTCTGTGGTGTTTGTTCTTCTACATGAGCGACATGGCGTTGAATCCCCACTTCACCGTCTTCGGCATGATGCCGGTGGCGACGATGGTCCCGGCGGCGGCAGTCGCGATGATCGTCGTATCGCTGATGACGCAACCACCTAGCGAAGAACACTTGGAACGGTTTTTCCCGAAGAAGAGTTCTTCGTAGACGTCCGCCATGACGGACAACAGAATGGAAACCCAACATCATCGGGAGGTCATCGGCCTCCCGTTTTTTTTGACAACGCCACGACCCCAGCGCGATCACACGTCGATATTGACTTCCAGGTGGTACAGCGTCTGCTTCGATCCAATCTTCAAGTGGAACTGACGCAAATATCGAGCAAAGTTGATGTGGGACATCATGGTCATCTCCAGGACCGATTCCCCCATGAACGAATCGGTCGTTCCTTTCTCGGGAATCAGCGCCAACAAGTAAGGCAGCTTCTTCAGGTCTTCGTCGGTGTTGATCCGGTAGCCTCCTTCGAAGTCGCCGGTCAAGCTGACGGCCATGTCATTAAACAAGAGCCCCTCGGCGGCCAGGATGCGATTGATTTTCAAGATATTGTCGGCGATCAATTGCCCCGCTGCCGAACCGAGCCCTTGCAGCGGCTTCGAGACGATGTCGGCCACCGTCACCACGCTGCCCGCGCTGGCACTGACCAGCAGTTTGACCCCTTGCTTGGCGACTTGCTTAACCACCGCCTTCGCGGCGACTTCTTTGGCTTTACTCTCGAGTTTTGGATCTCCCTCGAACCAACCGCTGTAAGTCCGAGCATAATTCAGCTTTTGGCATCGGGCCGTTATTTCGTAACCAATCACGGTAAATCTTCCCCCGTTTATAAAGCGTGTGACAAGAGTGTTCCTTCATCGACAAGTAGATGGGATGAGGTCATCTCCAGGACGACCAGCGAGTCGCTCCGATTCTGGCGACCCATTGCTAAGAAATGACCATCGCCGTGATTCGAAATTCGCCTCGACAACTTGGTTGTCACGCATACCGAGCCAGCGTTGCCATTTATTTCGCAAATTGGCTCCAAATGCTCAGGATTAAACGATATCAGGCGTTGAATCCCCAGAAGACTGGTGATCTATTCAGACCCGGCTCACCGTCAGATTGTCGCGATGAATGATCTCATCGTACGGGTGATGCCCTAGAATCCCTTCGATCTGGTCGGTTCGCTTGCCCAGGATCTTGGCGATCTCTTCCGAGGTATAGTTCGTCAGGCCGCGGGCAATTTCCTGGTCTTGCCCATTGCAGACACGAACGACGTCCCCTTTCTGAAACGTTCCGCGAACTTCGGTAACACCAATCGGCAGAAGACTTTTCCCCTTCTCTCCCAGTGCTTTGACCGCCCCGTCATCGACCACCAGTTCGCCGCGTGGTTGCACCGAATACCCGATCCAGCGTTTGCGTGGCGTGACCGCTTTGCCTTGAGCGAGAAAGAGCGTGCCCAGATCTTCACCGGCCAGAAGGCGCGGCAGCACGTCAGGCTGGCGTCCCGAGGCGATGATCATGTTCTCGCCGGTCGAGGTCACCATTCGGGCAGCTTCCAGTTTGCTGGCCATGCCCCCTTTGGAATGCCCCGTCTTCTTATCACGGGCAAAGCCCATGACCTCTTCATCCAGCTTGGGCACGACCGACAACAGCTTCGACTCCGGCAGTTCCGGCGATCCGTTGTAGAGCCCCTGAACATCAGAAAGCAGGACCAACAGCGGGGCCCGCAGCAGATTGGTCACCCGAGCCGCCAGGCGATCGTTATCACCAAACGTGAGCATCAGCTCTTCGACCGCGACGGTATCGTTCTCGTTGATGATCGGGATCGCGCCGAAATCGAGCACGCTCAGCAGCGTGTTGCGGATGTTGAGGTAACGCGTCCGGTCGTCGAGATCTTCCGCCGTGAGTAGTACCTGGGCGGCATGGCAGCCGTTATCTCGCAGCACGCGGTCGTATAGCTCAATCAGCTTGGCCTGTCCCACGGCCGCCACGGCTTGCAGCTTAGCCAGGTCGGTCGGACGCTGCGTCAAACCGAGCTGACTCATTCCAGCTCCGACCGCACCACTGGACACCAACACCATGCGTCGCCCTGACGCGGCCAACTGAGCGAGCTGCCTCCCCAGTTGGGTGATCTGCTGCTCACTAAGTACACCTTGGTCGGTCGTAAGAACGCGCGTCCCTACTTTCACGACGATCGTGTGGGCCGAGGTAGCGATTTCCTGCCGCAGCAAGTCGGTCATGGTGGCAAGGTTTCAAGAAGGCACTAAGTAGGTTGGTAACGATATCTTAGAGCCTGACGAGCCACTTGCCATGGGGGTTCACGCTTTCAGGAACTGTCCCACCTTGGAATCGATCCCCCGAGTCGAATCCCCCATTGAATCGGCTTTATGCAAGGATAGTCCGCCCTGCCGGAAATGCTTCCCACCCAGTTGCCTAAAAGGATTGGGGGAATCCGAGAGTTCGTGTCGGCGACGGTTGAGGATTCGCATCTTCGCCCCTAGAATGATTGCGTGCTTGCTATTTCCGGCCCACGCCCCCATACACGGCGACCTAGCTACAGCGATTCTCGTAGTGATCCCGCTACGGTGATCTCTGTAAACTCGGCAGGATCGAACTGAAATTCTATGAGTGAACTCTTCCACGAATGTGGTATCGCGGCGATTTATCACCTCCCCAGCGACGAAGAAAGCCCTCTCTGTCCTGATCAAGGCCCCAATGAAGTCTCGCGGATCATGCCGCGAATGCTGCTCGATATCCAGAATCGAGGTCAACTGGCTGCTGGGTTCACCACCTTTCACCCTAACCGTAACCAACTGATCGATACGCACCGCGACATCGGGACCGTCCAGGAAGTCTTCCGCCTGTCGCACCGCGGCAAGAGCGAATCGCTCATGAAGGAATACGCCGGCCGCGCGGCGATCGGTCACGTTCGCTATGCAACCTGTGGGCAAGACGACCGCAGCTACGCCCAGCCGTTCGAGCGACACCACCTGGTGAAGCACAAGTGGTTCAGCTTTGCCTTCAATGGGCAGCTTTCTAATTACAGCGAACTCCGCGACCGACTGCTGGCCGACGACGATCACCATCTCAGCCGCGAGACCGACACCGAAATCATCATGCACGAGCTAAGCCGTGAGATGACCGGTGAAAAGCGGATCACCATGTTCGAAGCCCTCAAACGCGCGGCACCGCGTTTTGATGGGGCGTACAGCATGGTCATGCTCAATGCCTACGGCGAAATGCTCGTGGCCCGCGATCCTTACGGCATCAAGCCGCTTTGTTATGCAGTATCCGGACCTCTGTTCGCCGCGGCGAGCGAAAGTGTCGCGTTGATCAACATCGGCTTCGAAGAGGACGAAATCCGCAACGTCGAGCCAGGTCAGGCCGTCACGATCACCGATGGCAAGATCGAGGTCAAACAGTTCATCGAATCGAAGCGGACGGCACATTGCTTCTTCGAGTGGATCTATTTCGCGAACGTGGCCAGTACGCTGGACAATCAAAGCGTCTACGTCAGCCGCACGAACCTGGGGGAAGAACTCGCCGCCATCGAGCGCGAGCGAAACGACATCCCACTGGACGACGGCAACACGATCGTGGTTCCCGTGCCTGATACCAGCAAGGCCGCGGCCGACGCGATGGCCTTCAAGCTTGGCATTCCTTCCCGAGAGGGTCTGATCCGCAACCGGTATTCGGGTCGAACGTTCATTGAAAGTGGCAGCAAGCGTCGCCGCGCCGCGGAAATCAAATACACTCCACTGCGGGAAGTGCTCGAAGACAAGCGAATTTTCCTCGTCGAGGACTCGATCGTCCGCAGCACCACGATGAAGGTTTTGATCAACCGACTTCGTGAACGTGGCGGAGCGAAAGAGATCCACGTTCGCGTGGCTTGTCCTCCGATCATCGCCCCGTGCTTCTATGGCATCGACATGTCGACCATCAGCGAGCTGTTCGCGCCGAAGTTCATGGGAGACAGCTACCTGCTGACCGAAGAGATGCAGGAAGCGATGGCCCAGCAGCTTGGAGCGGACTCGCTTCGCTACTTGCCGGTCGACTCCATAGCCCGGGCCGTGAACTTTTCGAGCGATGACCTTTGCCAAGCATGCATCACCGGCCAGTACCCAACCGAAGGGGGCGAACGGCTCTATCAGATTGCCCTGGAAACGAAGGACCAGGAAGCCAACAACAGCCGTACGTACGAACGCCGAGCCGAAGAACAAGCCGCCCAATCCACCGGGGCCTAGCCAATTCCAGTCCCCTCTCCTTCGAGGGGAGAGGGATTTCTCTCAAGAGCGAGCAGCTCTGGCGTTAAGCTCCCGGCTTCAAGAACTGGCTGCGAAACACGTCCATATCATTCTTCCGCATCCGCCGCTCGAAGTGGGTGCGGTAATCGAGGTCGTGCTCGGCTGGCGATTCCTCGACGTCGATCGGCCCCTGAAGCGTAGTGGCCTGGTGCAGCGTTTCGACGGCCATCTCGAAGTAATCCAGCACGTCAGTCCAGAAGTGCAGCTTGCCGCCGGGACGCAAAACACGCTGAATCTGTTGGCAGAACTCTTCGTTCATCAGGCGGCGACGATGATGCTTGGTCTTCCACCACGGATCGGGAAAATAGACGTGCACGGCCTCCAGGCTGCCTGAGGGGATCGTCTCTCGAAAGATCTTCTGCCCGTCGCCATGCAGCATGATCGCGTTGGTGCGCCCTTCTTTGGCCAGTTTGTATCCGGCAAACCGAGCGTACTTGAATGCGATCTCGATCCCCAGGAAGTTATGCTCAGGGCATTGGCCCGAAGCATTCTTCATGAATAGCCCCTTGCCGGTCCCCACCTCGACCTCTAGCGGCTGCTGCGTGGGGAAGTAGGACTGCAGGTCCGGGCGCGTTTCGAGAATGTCCGACTCGAAAAAGTGCTGGGAGAAGTCGACGTCAGGTTTCAGCTTGGGAAGTGCTTTGCGGCCCATAATGGATTGGTAATCGATAAAACTAAAAACGGAATTCGTCGTGACGACGTGGATCAAACTGGAACGATCGTTCCTGTTTCAAAACGGCGGAGTAGGTCGTGTCGGGGATCATCCGCGACAGCAGCGGCATGATCGCCATGCCAAAGAGGAACCCGCCGATGTGTGCCCACCAGGCAACGCCTCCGTCGAGCCCCACATGCAAGGCGCCCAGTCCCTGTACCAGTTGAAACGCGATCCAGATACCCAGGACAACCAGCGCCGGCAGGTCGATCATGAAGAAGATGACGAACAGAAATAACGCGCAGCGAACCTGAGCTTTGGGGTAAGTCACCGCGTACGCGCCCAGGATGACGGCGACGGCTCCACTGGCCCCAACCGTCGGAATCAACGCTCCGGTCGAAGTGGCCGTGATCCAATGGGTCAGTGCCGCGAAAATGCCCCCCAGCAAATAGAACAACAAGTAAGGGACATGCCCTAGACGGTCTTCCACGTTGTTGCCGAAGATCCACAGGAACCACATGTTGCCTACCAGGTGCGCGATCCCTGCGTGCAGAAACATCGAGGAGAAGATCGTTCCCAACGCAGCCGACATCGTGCCAGGCAAGGTGACGATCGAGTTCTCTTGGCTCTTATCGAGCACCTCACGAGCCTCAGGCGAATCTTGCAACAGATCCTTCAGGTCGATCTGAACGGCCTCGCCCGAGTGCAACGCTTCGGTAAAACGCTGCGGAACGAAACCATACTCGAGGAACAAGCGGTTATGCTCTAAGGGGTCTAACCCGAGCATCCCCAGCAGCAGCAACGTATTGATCGCGATCAGTCCCACCGTCACGAACGGCCAACGGCGCGTTGGGTTTTCATCGATCAGTGGGAAAAGCATGGGGAGTTACCAGCAGAGAACAGGCACAAATGTCGCGGCCGCACCCCAGGACCGGCGTCAGATCTGGTCCGGCAACGGAATGCCTCGGATCGTGCCTTCGGCAACCATCGTGTTTCCAACGAAACTCTGGAAGGCACACACGAGCATCCGATTGGGGCGATAGCGAGTCTGCTTAAGCACGCACAGCAGTCGATCACCAGGGCGAACGATTCCACGAAACTTGACTTCATCCAAGCCACCGAAACCCATTCGCTTGCCGGGCATCAAGTCGTGCACCACGACATACCAGGTACTGACCTGGGCTGCCATTTCGCACATTAAAACGCCTGGCATGAGCGGCATACCAGGCATGTGTCCTCGAACCCAAAAAGCATCTTGCGCGATATCCATGTATCCCGCACAGATGCCTGCCTCGACATCGTCATAAACGATGCCGGAAAGCTGTTCCATCTCGTATCGCTGAGGATTAGTCTTCCGAACCGCCTCGAGATCGGCGATTACGTTGTCAAAGTCGATCGACGCAGGGTCGAGAATCAGGTCTTCTCGCGCCACCGTGAATCCTTCAGCTACCGAAAAGGAACAAAACAGGGTTATTTCAACAACGTCGGCCAGATCTTCTGCCGGAACGTCAAAACCAACAAGATCTGCTTAGGTCTTGATGTTCTTACGCTTCGACTTGCGAGCTTTCGCATTCGCAGGACGGGCACCGTGATTGGCTTTCTTCAACTTACGATGTGGCTTGGCCATGGTTCTTACCTTGTGGTGAAAATACGTGATATGGAGGGCAAACTAAAGAGTCTGCGCCAAATTCTGGTTCAGAATCTATTTAGTATAGCGATTTCAAGACGAACCGAAAGCCCTAATGGGGGTTCGGCGAGAGTTCCCCGGAACCGTTTGCTATCGCCACAAGGCCATGCCAGAAAAGCACTTAACGCTTCGGCCTCGGTTCATCCAGCGACTCCCGCGAATCGGCATCCTCGCGAGACGGTTCTTTGTGCGGGTGCGATTTCGGCTCGTCGGGAATGCTCGCCAGCTTGCGTCCCCGAGGCCGTTCCCGTGCCGGCGAGCTGGTCGAATCGATCTCCGGCACTTCACGGCGGAAGCCCGAAAGAATGGTCAACAGACACGGCAAAACGACCAGCGAAGTGAACAGACAGCACGCGACGCCAATCGTCAGGACGCGTCCGAGACTGGCCAGACCGCGGTGATCGGCCAGCATCAACGCTCCAAAACCAATCATCGTGGTGAGCGAGGTGATGATCACGCCGGTCGCCGTGGAAGCCCCCAGCGAGTACCCGCGGCTTTGTCGCCGGTAATCGTGCACCACGTGAACGCCATCGTCGATGCCTATACCGAGGATCAGCGGCAGCACAATCATATTGGCCGGGTTCAGAGGAATGTCGGCAAATCCCTGAATGCCAAACAGCATCAGCATCCCCAGCCCCACCGGCGTGAGTGCCAAGATCGTGTTGGTCATGCTGCGGAAGTCGATCAACAGAATGATCATCACCGCAATCAGCGAGTAAATCGCCGCGTGGATGTAGCTCCGCTGCATTTGCCGCGAAGCGTAAAAAGTTTGCAGCGGTTGACCGGTCACTTTGGAATCGACCGAAGTGACTTGCTTGACGAAACCTTCGAGCGCGTCCATATCCCAGATGCTCGCGTTGGGATAGATCCGCAGCAGCAGTTGATTGTTCTTGCCCACAAATCGAGAAACCAAGGCTTCCGGCAGGTCGCCGATGGTGGGAGGTTCCGGGTTTGAGATCACCGCCAGCGAGTGCAGCCACTGAAGGAGCTCGCCTGCGTTTCGTTGTTGGAACTGAGAGATGATCGCGTTGTACTTCGGCTCAGGCATTCCGCGCAACAGTTCGCGGATTTGTGCCAGGCGGCGATAGGTATGTTGTGCGGCAGGATCTTCGGGTGAAAGAAGCCGCTGCGAGTCGGCCAGCACCTGACCCAGATGCGCGGCCTGCGGAACGGAAATGGTCGGTACGTTCTCCGGCAGTTTCTTCAGCCGTCGATTGAGATCCTCGATCATGACCAGTTTCTCCGGCGAGCTATCGGGCATGAGCGAGGCAATTTCTTCGACACGATTCACGGTCGACAACGCTTCGAACTTCTCTTTACGCTTCAGCAGCGTCTCGCGGTCCTCGGCAATCGACAAGGCAAACCAGACGCTGCGATCGGTGTCGCTGATCAGCTTCTCTTCCCACTGAACGCTCTCCAGGCCCTTGGGTTGCAGGTTCAGCAGGTTGTGATCGTAGCGAAGCTTCGGCACGCCGATCGCCAAAAGGGCCACCACCACCAGCGTAGCTAAAAGGGTAATCTTGGGGGTCTTGAGCAGCGGCAATACCCACCAATCAAGATGCAGCGGCTTCGGCAGTTGATATCGATTGCGATGCCGATCGGCCAGGTGAATCGAGGCCGGCAACACGGTCATCGACGCAATCAAACAAACCAGCAAGCCCCCCCCAGCGATGATGCCCAGTTCGGCCACGCCCGTGAAATCGGTAAGGGACGCCGTAAAGAACGCGACCGCCGTCGTCAAACCGCCGGTAACGATCCCAGGGCCAATGTCGCGAGCCGTCTGTACCAAGGCATCGCCTGTCTTCTTTTCTTCCGCTTCCTTGAGATATCGCGCCACGTAGTGCACGCCAAAGTCGATGCCCAGCCCGATCAGAATTACGCCGAAAGAAACGCTCAAGATATTCAGATGGCCGACAAATGCCGTCGCGAAGCCGACCGACATCGCGATACTTACCAGCAGGGCCACGACGGCTAACAACGGATGCCGCAATCCACCAAACGAGGCCATGAACAAAAAGGCCACGCCGACCAGGCTGATGGCGCTGGCCTTGGTCATATCGACCTGGCTGCGTTCCATCTCGTCGTTTTCCATCACCGGAAGCCCGGTCAGCCCAAACTTGAGCCCGGGGTACTTCACCTGGAACCGATCGAGAATGCTCCGCAGCTGCGCGATCGCTTCCTTCCCTTGGGCGAGTTCCGACTTGTCTTTCACCAATCGCAGCAAGATCAGCCCGAGCTGTCCTTCATTGGCCAAAAAATAATCGGAGTCGATCTGGCTCAACGCATTGAGCGAATCGTTAGGCGGCACGAGGACCGAGCCTTGCGATTCCCCCTGCCCCATCGCCGCCAGAAGATTGCTCGCCAAACGGTCTAGTTGCTGGCGACTTTGCTCGGCCATCATCTGGGCCTGGGACGATTCCGGCTGACGCTGGGCGAAGAGCAGTTGCTGATTCAAGTTGTAGGCCAACTGGCCGACCCCCATCGAATCCCATTGCCCTTGCATCACGGGACGCAGACGCTGCAGTTGTTGATCGATCTTCGTCAGGTCGGTCTCTGGCAGAAAGTGCAGCCCCTTTTCGCGTACCTTGCTCAGACCGCGTTCGTGCAGCACGGCGTAGAAGGATTGATCTTGGGCCATCAGTTGGGTGTAAAGGTCTTCCAGCGCCGGGACGATTTCTTCCCGGCCAGGTCCTTCAATGATGACGACCACATCGTCATCGGCACCGAACTGGTCGAGGTACTCGAGCCACAGCTGGTTGAAACCGCTTCGCTGGTTGATCAAATCCAAGCGACTCGTTTTGAACCCCAGGTGATTGGTCGCGTAGAAGACACAGAGCCCCGCCACCAGGAAGGCCGCCAACAGCACGACGATCGGAAAGCGCACTACCAAACGCGTTCCCCAGGCCAAGGGCCTCGCGAGAAGCGATTTCTCTTCTGACGTTTCAGTATGCTTAGGCATGTGCCCTGATAGCTGCACAGTACGCTTGGCGCACAGGCAACTCGACGCTTTCTAAACGGATGGTGTCCAAGTTCGCAGAATCTTACGCAAACGCTTACGCGGCGCTAAGAGCGAACTGGCAGTCCAGCAATGCTAGCAAAAGCATTCAACTTTCGAAGGGTGGAAATAGATTCCCCCCACGCAGCCTTGCCGGATGCAAACTACGGCAAGACAAACAAACTGGATCGACTTGAAGATTGCCGTAGTTAGCTCAGCCCGAACCACTTGCCGATCGAGGGCCCACTGAACGCAGCGATGGCGGATTTCTCGTCCTTTTGGATGTCGATCACTTTGCCAATCTTCATAATCTGGAAGACTTCCAGAATATTGCCGGTCACATTGCAAACTTTGAACTTGATCTTCGCATTTTTGCAATTCTTATTCAGCAAAATCAGCTTACCGATCATGGCCGACGACATGTATTCGATGGCACGAAAGTTAAGCAGCAGCTTCTTGGCCGTGGCGGCTTCCAAAATTAGTTGCTCGAATTCCTTCCCAACGCGATCGATCGCAGTTTCGTCCAAGATTGAAGACTGGATGAATTCGGCAACAACGACGTCTTGCACGTCTTTGACTCGTAAGTAATGGTATTTGATCGCCATGGAGTCGGCTTTCTAGAAATCGCAAGATGATACGAATGAAAAAGTTGGAACCCCTAGAAGGTTAGATAAGGACCACTAGGGAGGTCAATGGAGCCAGCCTTCCTCAGATTCCCCGATTATCCTTACCCGGACCGGGAAAGCAAAGGATAATCTTTGTTCTCACGAGTTTTCTGGCCCGATCGGAGGGTTTCTGGTCGCGCGAACCCATAAAATCAGCCCGGCTAATGCCGCCAGCGACGCGCATCCAGCCAATCCCAGGTAAGCGGACTGCAAATGGGTGTTCTCCCCGACCAGGCCGGCCGCGATAGCTCCGATCCCATTGCCGACGGCGAATGAGACCCCATAACAGAGACTCCGTCGCGAACGGGGCGTGTACTTGGCGATCAAACTATTGAACACCGGTTGGTGCATGAAGAAGATCATCCCCCAGGCAGCCACGCAGTACCACTTCCACTGCACGGGGGCAAAGCTCATTCCAATCAAAAACGGAACGGTCCCGGCACAAATCAACATCAATTGAAATTCCAGCCGCTTCGGACGAGCCATTTGGCCAGCCGCGTATTGGCCAATGCAACCTAGGATGAGCGAACTGGCTGCCAGGATGTTCCCGCCAATCTCCCCGTTGGTTTGAAACCCGAGGACCTTGGCGTCGGACAAGAAGCGAGGCAAAAAGCTCATCACGCCGTGATACGACAATCCGATCAAGCTCGACATGACCAACAACACGCCAAAGCTGGCCCAGTTACCGTGATCGTCGGCGGCTGCCTGATCGACTTTCGAGAAGACCCGCTCTGGTGACTGGAGTGTCAGGTAGACGAACACCATGCCGATCGCAATCGACATCACCCCCAGCACCGCATAAAAAGCGTGCCACGAATGGGTCATCGAAAGGACGCCGGCGGCGATCAGCGGTACGCCGCCAATCCCCAGCGAGCCGAATACGCCGTGCCATCCGAGCGTTTTGGGCAGCGTATCCGGCGTCGTCTCATGCGAAAGGAGCGCCAGTCCAGCCGGATGATAGATGCTGGCCATCACCCCCATCAGAAACATCGAAGCGAACAGAAGCGGAAGCCCCGGCAAAAGGATCGACGTGAAACAGGTCACGCCTCCGCCAATCAAGTAAAGTGCCAGCATCCGTTTGGCCCCGTAGCGATCGACCAGCCAACCGGCCGCCAACGCCCCGACGCCCCACGGAAATCGCCACACGGTTTGCAGCCAGCCGGTGGTTGCCGAGCTGACATCGTACTGCGTGGCAATCGACTGCTCGACACACGGCAGCGAACCTTCCAGCACATGCACCATGGCATGGGCCGCGCAGACCGCCAGAATCAGAATGACTAAGGTCTTACCTGCTGCTGACTTCACCCGCAGCTGACCTCCGCCAGCTTGGCCAGCGTCTTCTCGGCCGCTCCACTATCGATGGCGATTTCCGCGAGTCGTGCACATTCGCTGAGCGAGTCATTCTTGCCAATGGTCCACAGCGCAGCGGCGGCGTTGATCACGACAATGTCGCGTGCTCCCCCCTTCGCTCCGGAAAGGACACGACGAATCATGGCCGCGCTTTCCTCTGGCCCATCAACCAGCATGTCCTGTTTGCCTTGCCGTTGGATGCCGAATTCTTCCGGCTGCCAGACAATCGGTACCAACCCGCCTGGCGTAGCGATCGTGACGTCGGTGACGTCGCTGATCGTGACTTCGTCCATGCCATCGCGTCCGGTCACAAACACCGCCTTGGTCGTCCCCAGCTTCTGCAGAGCACTGGCCAGCAGCTCTCGATAATCCGGCCGGCCGACACCCAGTAGCTGATACGGCGCGTTCGCTGGATTGCATAGGGGACCCAGCAGATTGAAGATCGTCGGGACGCCCAGCTTCTTTCGCACTGGGGCCACATGCTTCATCGAGCCATGCATCAGAGGCGCGAAGCAGAAACAGATGCCGACTTCGTTCAGGCACTTTTCGATCGTCGGAACGTCCGCCTCGATGTTGACCCCCAGGCGGGAAAGCACATCCGCGCTGCCTGATTTGCTGGTTACGCTACGATTGCCATGCTTGGCGACCGTTACCCCGGCGGCGGCAATAACCAAGGCGGTTGCCGTGCTGATATTGAACGTTCCGCTGCGATCCCCCCCGGTGCCGCAGGTATCGATGAAATCTTCGCTGGGGGACTTAATGGTGACCATATGACTGCGCATGGCGGTCGCGGCACCGGCGATTTCGTCGACGCATGGCCCCTTGTCGTTCAAGGCCAAGAGCAACGAGCCGATGTCGTCGTCGCTCCATGCCCCTTCCATCATTTGACCGATGGCGGCGGCCATTTCTTCGAGAGAAAGGTCTGTCCCGGACCGTACCTTGGCGATTACTTCTGAGTGTGACAACCGATCAACTCCCCGGGTTTAGCCTGGTGCGCATGCGAAATTTGTCATTTTAGTCCCCACGGTACCCCTGTCCTAGCCGCGATGTCTCTGCCAGCGTGAGGTCAAAACTGTTATAACATGACGTTGTCGACGAAGGTGGCCCGTCCGATTAGCTGCTGATTCGGCACGCGTTGAACCGGACTTGGACGATTCATGCCCTGCCGCAAATGGGCACGACACCCCCAAAGTCGGCATCCACACGAACACGCACCAGGAAGGCAGGAGGTTCCGTCCACTATGTCCAGGAAGGTCATTATCGACTGTGATCCCGGCATCGATGACGCCATCGCGCTCATGATCGCCCTCTTTGATCCGCGTCTGGACGTCCTGGCGATCACCTCCACCGCCGGAAACGTCAACGCCGACCAAGCGTATACTAACCTGCAAGCCCTCATCGAGTGTCTCGACCCGCCGCGGCGTCCTCGCATTGCCATGGGGCCTGGGCCAAGGCTTGCCCCGCCGGTCGATTCGACCTTCTTGCATGGGAGCGACGGTCTGGCGGAAATCCATCTGGACGTCGCCAAGCTGCATCAAACGCATTCGGCCGACAAACTGATCAGCGACGAAGTCCGAGCGTTTTCCGACGAAGTCACCATTCTTTGCCTCGGGCCCATGACCAATGTCGCCAACTGCCTGCAGCGCGACCCCACGTTCGCCTCGCAGGTCGGACAAATCATCATCACGGGAGGTTCGGTCAATGGAATCGGCAACGTAACTCCCTGTGCCGAATTCAACTGCCATTTCGATGCCGAAAGTGCGCGTCGCGTGCTGCACTCGAAGACGACCAAAACCCTGGTTCCACTCGATATCACCAGCCAGGTCACCTTCGGGATCGACCTGCTGGATCATATTCCCAAGAAAGAATCACGGGTCACGGACCTGCTGAATCAGATTCTGCCCTTCTACTTCCGTTCTCACAGGCGTCACCTGGCCCAGGAAGGGATCTGCCTGGACGACGCGGTCGCGCTGGTTGCCTTGCTGCAGCCGGAACTCTTTGAATCGGTTCCGATGGCCGGCGACGTCGAAACGCAGGGAGACCTGACGCTCGGCGCGACCATCTTCGATCAGCGAACCGTGCGTACCTGGACGCCGAACATGGAAGTGATGACCAGCGTGGATGCCGCCGGAGTGAAGGACTGCATCATTCGAGGGATTATCGAAGCCGTGAAAGAAACGGCGGGATAGTCGCCTCGCTCGCGTTAGCTTTCAAACCGGTTACGAGCCGCCAGGCGTACCGTCTTTTCGATGAACTTACCGTCGCGGTAGATCTCGAAACGAATGTCTTCGTCCAGCGGACACAGGCTGACGATATTGATCAACTGCAGGTCGTCTTCCACTTCCTGGCCGTAGAACTTGGTAATGACGTCGCCGACCTGGATCATCGCGGCCTCCGCAGGTGAGCCTGGCGTGACACCGCTGACCTTTGCGCCGCGAGCCCGGAACAGGCCAACCTCTTTGGCAGCTGCCGCATCGAAGTCGGCATCCATACGCACACCAAAAAAAGCCCTGGCAACCTGACCCTTTTCGATCAGTTGTTCGGCCACGCCTAGGGCCGCATGAATGGGAATCGCAAAGCCAATTCCATCATTCCCGCCTGAGTTACTGGCGATCGCCGTATTCAACCCGATTACTTCCCCGCGAAGATTGATCAGTGGGCCACCGCTGTTACCCGGATTGATCGCGGCGTCGGTCTGAAAAAAGTTCTGGAGCTTCAAACCTTGTCGACCGAGCTGAAGGTTACGCCTTCCGACGGCGCTGATGATTCCGTAGGTGACCGTCTGGCTGAGACCAAACGGACTGCCGACCGCAAAGACTTTCTCACCGACTTCCACCTGGGAACTGTCACCCACCTCGGCAGGTATCAGACGATCGGCGTCGACTTCCACGACGGCCACATCGGTATCTCGATCAGTCAGCACGCGCTTGGCGCGAATATGCCGACCATCTTCCAGATAGATCCGAATCCGTTCCAGTGGTGCCTGGTTGATCACATGGCGATTGGTCAGAACGAAGAAGCTCTTGTCGTGCTTGAAGATGATTCCGGCACCTGCCTCATCGACTTCGCTCGACTTCGAGAACCCGTTGCCGGCCATCGTCGTTTCGATATGCACGATCGAGGGGCGTACGTATCTAACGACCCGCTTGAGGTGGTTGAGCTGACGCTCGAGCAGATCGGCTTCGGCTAGAATCTCTTCCCGCATGGCCGCGCGATCAGCGGAAATGAAATTGACGTCCTGTCCGGCCGAAATACCAGCAGCCAGGAAGACAAGCGAAAGAGCAAGGAAATATCTCATAACATCGCTACCAAACCGGGGGAGTCGTCGGGACGCAACCCATCATGAATCGCACCACACAAGTTAGATCGTGCTAGCAGTGGAACCAGGAAAAGAAAAACGGGATGAGTTTTGGTCTCATCCCGTAGAAAGTTTTCCGATTGTAGTGGCCGTGCGTTAGTTGACGGCTTGGGTGTCGTCGGTCTGAGCCCAACTGACGCCATCGGGGCCGAGTTCTTCCAGTTCGCGTTGGCACTTGATGCACAAAGTGGCGTAGGGAAGCGCCTGCAGGCGAGCGATCGGAATGGTAGCGCTGCAGCCTTCGCATTCCCCGTACTTGCCGGCTTTGATTTGTTCCAGTGCGGTGTCGATGCTCGCCAACTCACGGCTTTCAACTTCGGCCAACTGCGAACTGAGTTCGTCCTGGACCGAATCGAGTGCGAAGTCGACGACGTCGCCCGATGTCTGCTCAAGTTCTTTCAGCAGACTCAAGTCCCCGGCGAGCGCCTTACGCAGGGCGTCGCGACGGCGAAGGAGAATCTCCTTCATCTTGCTGATAAATTCGTCTCTTGACCGTGCCATGGTGTCACCTTACGAGCAGGAAAGTCGTATTTTTAGCGATTCGTTTCGCCCCTGCCTAGTATTTGAATGGGCCGCTTTTTTCGCGATTCTGTTCGCGGTTTTCGGCCCCCCTATTTGGCGGGCAAATCTTTCATTGATTTGTCGTCACGCAACTATAGTACGCCTGTGGGACAGTAACCGAGAAAAATTTCCCTTGTTTCTCGTTCCCTGGCAAAATCCTGCAAATTGATCTAATTGCTTTCTATAAAATACTTTACGCCGTACTTAACTTTCTCAGGTACCACCCGGTAACCCCAAAGAAGTCAATCCGATTTCACGTTTAAGACACTTTCCTCTTGTGAAAAGCGGGTCGAAATCCTTGCAAAGCGATCGGTAGACGCAATCCGATCATCGTCATTTTGCCGTCGGAAACCTATCAAAATTCACCGGGTGAACCCTTTTTGACCGCCCCATTCTCTCGGGGTACTGCTTTGACCTTACCGTCTGCGTGACCTATATGCCTTAGCGAAATAGGCGCTAACCGCCAGGCAGTAGTAGCACTGCCGCGTCAGCGACAATCCCGGATTCGCCAGCGGATCCCTACCTTTTTCAAGCAATATCATGGTCCAAAACAACGTCGCCCCCCGATCGAAACACGATTCTCGACTTCTCGGAAAGTCGACCTCGGCGCTGGTCTTAAAGATTGAAGGGACCGAGCGTGATGGTCAGATCATTCGTGTCCATGCGCCCAAATGCCTGATCGGATCGTCCGCAGATTGCCAGTTGCGCCTGATTGCCGCCGACGTTCAGCCCAAGCACTGCGTGATCTATCGCGGCTCAAGTGGCATGATCGTGAAGTCGTGGACCCGCGACACGCGCGTGAATGGAGATACGATCAGCGAGGCCTGGCTACGCATCGGTGATCGCTTGAGCCTGGGAAGCTTGAGCTTCGAGGTCTTGGAAGACCAACAATCCGAAACGACTGCCGCCTCCCCAACGCCCCCCAACCAATCGAAGTCGCAACGAAAGCTGCGGAAGCGATCCAATCGTCGGATTCGCAGTCTATTGGACGTGGTCCGCAAGCAGAAGGACTCCTTCAGCGAGCTGCAGGCGAAGTTCGATAAGACGCAGCAGATGGTCGATTCGCTGTTGACCCGCGAAGCCGACGCCGGCGATGCCGCCCAAGCCGTGGAAGCAGAAACCGCGCAGGTACGTGCCGAGCGCCGCAAGCGGCACAACCAGCGCGCTCGCCTACTGCTCCATCATGTTCGCAACCTGATCACCAGCAATAACGCGATTCAGGAAGAGCTGCGCGAACAGTTGGAGATCAAGCAGAATCAAGTCAACGAGATTCGCCGCGAGCTGACGGCCAACGCCGATGCCACGGAAGAAGAGCGGGCACGGCACCGTCGTCTCGAGGCCGACCTGCAAGAGTCGGAAGCGTTGATCGCACATCTAAAAGAACAGACCAGCGAACTTCAATCGCGTGAAGAACGTCTGCGCGAGCGTTGGATTTCCGCACGCAAGATCGGCAAGAACCGCGTGAAGTCGATTCTTTCCCACCTGCGCGGCGTTCGCAAGCAGCTTTCGCAGCTTGACGGCCAGTCGAACGAAGAAGACGAACTAGGTGCATCGCGACTGACCAAGTTGCGGCTTGCTTACGATGACGCCTCGCGTGAATTGAACGAAAGCCGTGACTCGCTCAAAGACGCCGAGAGTGAACTGGCTTGGACGCAACAGGAACTCGAACAGCGGCAGCAGCACTCGGAAGACCTCAGCCGCAAAATCGCGGAACTGGAACAACAGCTGGTCGATGGTCAAAACGCTCAACCAAGCGGTATGCCCCCAGAAGAAGCTGCCCAGTACGAGTCGCAACTGAAAACACTGCGGAGCCAACTCGAGGACGCGACACTGCGTGGCGACGATCTGAAGCTTCAACTCGAGGAACTGCGTCAGCAAAACCTCGAGCTGCATCAGACCATCAACCAGCAAAAAGAGATCGAGGAAAATTGGAAGAACCAGTTGGAAGATGCCCGGCAACAGTGCCTGGATATCCGTCGCCAGCTGGAAGACGAACGTCGCCTGGCCGACCTGCAGAGCAGCCACGAAGAACCAGAACCGACCGAGGAAGAGCAGTCGGCGATGAATCACCTGCGTTCGATGGGCATTCTCCGGGATACGCCGTCGCCGACGATGCCCGAGGAGTCTTCGTACGACGAGTCGGAAGACGAGATTCCAGAACAGTCGCCTGCAGAAGACGAAGCACCGTCCGCGAATCCAATGACTGGCCTGACCAGCTTCCCCGACTTCCAGTTCCCGGAAGAAGAAACTCCCCAGGAACCAGAAACGGAATGGGAGTCGCATGAGCCGGTTGCGGATACTCCGGCTGACGAGCCGAAGCCTTCGACCGGCAGCGACGACGACATCTCGATCGACGATTACATGCAAAGCCTTCTGGCCCGCATGCGAGCCAAGACGGGCGAGCCGGAACCGCCACCCAAACCAAAGCCAACCGCGGCGGAGCCCGTCGTCCAGTCAGAACCGGCGAAAGAATCGGAGCCTGTCCGCCCAATCACGCGGGAAGAATTCGTCCCGTCTCGCTATGCTCCGGAACAAACGTCCGACATTCGTAAGCTGCGCGAACTGGCCAACGAAACGGCCAAAGCGGCAATCGATTCGGCGACGATCAATCGCTGGGAGTCGCTCTGCAAATCGAAGCTAGTCGTTTCGATGCTGGCCCTGGGCACTGGCTTCTTCCTGCACTATCTCTCGCCAAGCTACCTCAGCATTTCGTTTGCTGGGGCGTGCCTGGCGTATGTGGTGACCGTCTTCTGGTGGCTGCAATCAGCCGTGATTTACCAGCACGTGAAGAACCATCGCCGCGAACGCCTGGAAAAGCGTTTCAACGATGAAATCATCAATCCGCACGGGCTGTCGCACGCCGTCGAACACGACGAAGAAGACTAAGTCCCGCGAGCAAATCCGAACCATTCGATTTGCTTGCGGTGGCAAAGCTGCAGGCCGTGCTCCTGGGACCACGGCTTGAGCCACTCGGTAGTCGCTTCCAACTGGGTCTGTTCGGTTCCTTGCGGCATCACGTAGACCCGGTCGCGAAGAATGCCGGGGAACCTCCCCAGGTAGGTCAGCACCTCGTCGCAGTCTTCCCGCTTATCGATCACGAACTTGAATTGATACGGGAACTCATCGATCAGCCGCTGAATCACCTCGGGTTGATCGCGCGTCTGATCGTGCCGTTTGTACCACCGCGGAAAGTCCTGGGCATCCGGTATTGAGTTGGAAAGCTTGGGACTGATCGACATCAAATCGCATGGCAAGGGAAGATGCAGCGTCCCGGCCGTTTCAATCGTGATATGGCGGCCCGAACGCCGGATTCCCTCGCACAGCGGAATCATCTCGGCAAAAAGCATCGGCTCGCCGCCGGTAAGCACCACCTTTTCGACTTCCAACAGTTCGATGCGGCCCAAGATCTCGGCCACCGAGAGATCTTCCCCTTCGGGGTTCCACGAGGCATGCGGCGTATCGCAGAACCAGCAGCGCAAATTGCAACCGCTGGCCCGGACGAACGTGCTGGGTTCGCCGGTCAGTAGGCCTTCGCCCTGGATCGATGGATAAATTTCAGCTATTCGCACGCAGACAGGTCCGCTTGTTGAATGATTCGTCGCTCTTGAGTGCGCGAGAAACCGTCCCGGGAAGCAACATTCGAGTGTTCCGTCCTTCACGCTGGTCAGAAGCGTGCTTGGTGGAATCCTTCAAGATACCCGCCAAGACCGACTTCGTGTGGAGCAAGTTCGGCAGACCGCAAGGGAAAATATCGAATTCTCCGCCCAAAGCCGGGTCTAGCCAGGAGACTTGTTTGCCTCCAAAATAGCAGTTTACCCATCAATGAGGAGAATCGGACCGTGTCAGAAGAGAATCGCGGACTTCTCGAAACCTTCGAGAACCAGCATCCCAACCGAGATTACGAGATCGAAATCAGTGTGCCTGAGTTCACTTCGGTCTGCCCCAAAACCGGTCAGCCTGATTTCGGCACGATTCATATCACGTACATTCCCGAAGCCCTGTGCGTGGAACTGAAGAGCCTGAAGATGTACATGCAGGCCTACCGCAATCAGGGGATCTTCTACGAAAACGTGACCAACGTCATCCTCAACGACCTGGTCGAGTGCCTACAGCCCCGCTGGATGCAAGTCCGAGCCGAATTCACCCCCCGCGGCGGCATCAGTTCGACCATCACCGTCGAACACTACAACGAAACGCCCCCGGATGAATTGACGGTGATTTAAGGACAGGCATGGGAAAAATCAGGTCGCGACGACTTCGCTAAGCGGCCTGACTCCGCGGCTCGCCGGGCGGTAAGCCCAGATCTTGCTGAATCTCTTGCAGCAATGTATCCAAACATCGCTGGCTCATTCCCCAGTCGAATGCCTGGCCAGGGATATCGGTGGCGACCGTGACGACGCAGCCGTCGTCTTGCCGGGCGAGCTTGACGGTCAAGATTCCTTGCATCGCCCAGATGCTCGACGGCAACTCGGCCTGGATGGTGCATCCGTCCGCCTCTTGCTCGACCCGCTGCACCGCCTGTTGATTCTTGGCCAGGCTGCACAGCACGCGGGCCATGACTCGTCCGATCGGCAACGCCAGAACGGCCGAGCGCTGCTTGCCGGTTCGCACGCCCAACGAGGCCCACATCGGCTGGGCGATCGATGCCACGGCGGAGTAAGAGATGCCGATGGGAACCACCTTGTCGGCGATCTCCATCAATGCTTCCGCCGAGAGCCCTGGCCGTGCTTGCGCTGCATGGCTGGCAATGGCAGTACGTACGTCGGGATGCCGGGCAATGCGTTCGTAGTCGGCGTCCTCGTCCCAAGACTCAATCGTCGGTATCAAGTCTTCTGAGACGACGTCTTCCGTGTACTGAAGTCGACTTCCGCATTGAAAACAAAAGTTGCCGCCTGCTTTGACGCCACAGTTCGAGCAATACACCGCTGACTCCCTTTTCTCGTTGGTACTGGCTCGCCTCTTTTCTTCATCGGAAAGAACGCGTGCGGGTCACGAGAAAAGTTTGCCTGCATTTGCCCTGGGCACTTTGTGATCACTTCGCGGTGAACGTTTCCTCATACAGTGGTTTCCCTGCCACGTCGTAATAGCGAAAGGTCAACGTCGGCTTGCCATCCTGATGTTCCACAAAGCCGCCTAAGAAGCCTCCGGTGACATTCAGATAATGATGTTCGGCCCGAACCATATCGTTGGTCCACCCGCCGGCGTGCTCATCGGAAGCAGGGCCGCACGAGAACTCACGGATGCCGGTCTCCAGATCTTCCGAAGCAAATTGCCAGTGTCGATCACCACACACCACGAACATATTTTTCTGCTGGGCGATGAACTGGCGGACGATATCCCCTTCGTGCTTCCAGTTGACGTTGGAGTGGTTATCGAACTTGTTCTCGCGGTCAGGCCCCACAATCGGCGTCGGCGACATCAGGATCTTGAAGGTCGCGTCCGACTCGGTCACTGACTGCTTGAACCATGCCATCTGCTCGGCCCCCCAGATCGTCTTGTGGGGACCGTCAGGGTCTTTATTGTTTGAGCGAAACTCTCGCCCTTCCACCAGCCAGATCTGCAGATCCTTCCCCCAGCGAAACGTCCGATAGGGAAGCTCGCTCATCGGCAATTGTTCCCGAAACAACTGTTTCCCTTGCTCGAAGGTAAACGTCCCCATGAAGACCGATTCCATCTGCGGATAGCAATCGTCCATCCACGTATCGTGATCGTCCTTCATGTAGTAGCACGGCACCACCTGGTGAAACTGACGGAGAAACGGCAGGCTGAACATGCGATGAAAATGCCACCGCGCCAGGTCTAGATTCTTCGCCATGCGATCGAAGTAAACGAAGTCACCACACTGGACGAAAAAGTCAGGATGCAGCTTCTCCATTTCGCGATAGATTTTGAAGCCCCCTTCGCGATCGTCCTGGTGGATATAGGCCTGACACGTGGAAACCACAAACGAAACGGCCCTTTCCTCCGAAGCCGCCGGTGCCGTTCCGAACTCACCAGTGAGCGTCGCTCCGCTATGCCCCTCTTCCAGACGAGACTGGACGATCACCTGGTAGCGTGTTCCCGGTTTCAGATCCTTGAGCCGAAACGAATGGGTATAATCCTGTTCCGCACCGACGGTGACCCACTGGGTCTCTTGCCACGGCTGGCTACCGTGCGCCCGGTACCGCACGCGAACCTGGCCTGGGGCACCTGGTACCGCTCCGTCGACGGTCTCAAGCGACTCTCCTTCGGGATACTTCGGCACTGGCGTGTACACGGTGTCCTTATTGGCCACGCTGTTGTCGACGTTCTCGACGATCCAGTCCTCCCGACCGTCATCCGGTTTGAGCAGCAGCTTCCCTGTTTTTGAATTGCGGTAATAGATGATCGGCTGTACTTCGGGGCGATCGATGCGATCCTGATTCTTGGTCAAGCGCGTCCAGACGACCGCCGTGGTGGCCGAGACTTCCCCCACTTTGAACCCGTTGGCCTGCCACGGCCCGGCCGTGGCGATGGTGGCATTAGCCCAGAGGATGCACGCAGCAATCGCAACAATTCGGAGGCTTCCCACTTTGTTCTCCACTCACCAGAAGAGGCTAGATTTGGCATGATGAAAGCGACGAGGATCCTTGGCCGCTCATTCGGTAGATCCCTCAAAGTACTTGACGGATCGTGCCTGATCAACGCTAACGGCAGGTTCTCAATCGTGTTTCCCGAGCCCGGTATCCTTCTCTCTATATCCGTGTTCATCCGTGTAATCCGTGGTTACTCTTCTCTCTTCCACGGTCTTAGCCCTCCACAGCATCCCCCTCTTTTCGCGGGGCACTTGCGACGGCGTGTCCTGGCATTCACAATACCACTTCCCGTGCATGAACCTTAATGCACTAGAGAATTGTTACGCGACACGAGCTGGAATGACGACATGACCACGTCCCAAGTGATTTTGACCGGTTTTGCTGACGAATCTGCCAACCAGAAGACGGCCGAACAACAGTTCAGCGCCTTCGCTGCTTTGGGGCTGGAATACTACAGCATTCGCTTCATCGACGTCGGCAACGGCATCAAGAATGTCATGGAGCTGACCAAGGCCGAGATCGCCAAGCTACGAACGCTGGAAGGCGAGTACGGCCTGAACGTTTCGTCCCTGGGCTCCCCCATCGGCAAGGTCAAGCTGCTCGATCAGGAAGACGGCACCAAGAACCGCTTCGTTCCCTTCAAGAAGTACCTGGAGAAGGACGTCAGCAAGGCGTGCGAACTGGCTCATGCGTTCGAGACCAAACTGATCCGCGGCTTCTCGTTCTATCACCCCAAGGGAACCGATCCGAAAGACCACATCGCCCAGGCCGTCGACCAACTCGGTCAAATCGCCGAGGCTTGCCACCGTAGCGATCTGACCTTCGGCTTGGAAGTCGAAGCCAACCTGATCGGCCAGAACGGCGACATCCTCGCCGAGATTCATAAGAAGGTGAATCACCCGGCCATGATGCTGATCTTCGACGCCGGCAACCTCGTCTGCCAAGGCTACACGCCTGACGAAGTATACGACCAGTACGTCGTCATGAAGCCAGGCATGGGCTGGATGCACGTTAAAGACTACAAAATCACCAAGCCCGTGGGCGAAAAGGGGCACATCGACGAAGACGCTTTGAAGAACTTCGTCCCGTCCGATCTGGGTGATAGCGCCTACGAACGCATCATGCGGGACTTTGCCTTGTCGATTCCGAAGCTGGAAAAGAAGTTGAAGAAGCGCGGCATCCCCGGCGTCTTCTGCGACCTGGAACCCCACGTCAAAGGTGGCGGTCAGTTCGGCGGCTTCAGCGGTCCCGACGGGTTCGGCGTGGCCCTGCGTGGTTTCTGCCGCGTCCTCGACTTCGCCGGCGTCGGCTACCACCTCCGCGACTTCGAAGACGTCATCGCCGCTCGCGGCTTTTGATGCGCGATGACTCGCGAAGTGAAATGGTTCATACTATTAGCAGGTTCTTTAGGGGCCTGCTTTTTTTGTCCTTGGAAGTAAGAGCTTATGTCTCGCGAGCGTATCACCATTGGCGGTTGCCCCAAGTGCGGCTCGGAACTTTTGACGTGCCAGCAGAATCACTTTCAAAACGATGAACTCGAGATCATCTCGTGGGAACACAAGTGCCCTGACTGCGGATTCCGCCAGACCGAAGCGTTCCGGAGCGATGACGAGGACGAAGAGTTCGATCCGGCCGCTGCCGCGGCATGCCCTTTCTGTGGAAGAACGGCCGAACTAAGCGACTAGCGGACTTTCAGAGTTGAGCAGAAGAGTGTCCCAGAGAGATTTCTCTCTGGGTCGGCGTAGCCGACAAGCGGCTAATGAATGGACGTTCTTAAAATAGAGACGTTCTACTTCACTCAGACCTGACGTATGAGCCGCTTGTGCCTGCGGCACCCAGAGAGGAATCTCTCTGGGTCACCGAAATTCGCTTTTCGGGCTTGAAAACCTCCAACTGTCAGTTCTTCATCGTGCGGTGCAAGAGCCATCCACCGACGGCGATCACCACCACGTTCCCCAGCCAGACCATCGCCGCCGGCCAGTCCCCATCCTTCGCTCGATCGACTCCCAATGCCATCAACGGGTAATATAGCAGCAGCACCGGCAAAAAGGCCGTGAAGAAGCTGGTGATGAAATCGTTACTACGCTGACGAATCGCCAGCGGAATGCCCAAAAGCGTGAAGCACAGGCAACTGAACCCATTCGCCCAGCGGCGATGAGGCTCCGTTTTCAACCGGCTTATCTGAACTTTCGACCACTGCTGTTCGTTGGTCCAATACAGCCACGAAGGATCATCGATCGAGGGGGATTGCCCCGTAACCAGGCAGGCGGCACCTTTGGCGGCCAGAACCTGCGATACCTGGTGATGGTAGCTTTTCATCTTCGCCTGCCAGACAGGAATCCGCCGCATCGGTTGATGCGAAGCGTCACGAATCCCTTCGACGGCGGTAGGATCTTCCAGCGGAATCGAGGTGACGAAGCTACCGGGATGCTCAAACAACTGCCCTTCAGGGCCGGTTGAATGGATGCGACTGTCGGTCAGCGTGACCATCACGCGCTTGTGCAGCGGATCGGATTCAAGTTTAGCGGTGGCTGCCGAAATGGTCACCATTCCCTGGTCGCCTGACTTGGTCATGGTGATCTCAGGGCGAATCAGCAGATCTCCTTCCACATCTTTGACGAGGATCGAAAACTTATCGCTGTAGAACGACTTCTTCGTCCGCAGCACGCTGTAGGCGATGTCATCGATCGACTGCATCACCACGTGCCGTAGTCCCATATGCCCCCACGACACGGCCACGTCGTTCAGCCAGACGCAGACTAGCGAAAGGATCAGCGCCAGAATCAGCCCAGGTGCAATCAGCGAGATCGGCGAGATGCCAGCCGCTTTGATCGCGGTCAGTTCGTTGCTAGCACTGACGCGTCCATACACATTGCAGACGGCGAAGAGGATCGTACCGGGAATGGCAAACCGCAAGGCATTGGGAAGCAGGTACGGAATCGCCTTCAACAGCGGGACGAATCCCAGGCCTTCTCGGATCGCTTGCTGCCCGAGCCCGATGAAAAGCAGGAGGGCCGTCAACGAGACCAGCGCGAGAAAGAAGACCTTTAGCAGCTCTTCGATGATATAGCGTTGTAATATGCCCATCGCGATCGAAATCCATTTCGATCCGGTCCTAGCACCGTGCCAAGAAAAGAATCGGCACGTACTGTAGCAACTATGGGAAACGGGGAAAACGACAATCAGGCCAGATCGACCCGAGAATCATCTTCCAAGGGGTTTTTCGCCCCTTTCTGACCGCGGATCTGCGACATGAGCGAGCCAATTCCCAACAGAAAGTGCCTGGCTGCCCCATAATACTGCCCCTTCTTCATCTCGCCGTCGGCTCGTTCCCCCATCTGTCGGACGCTCTCCCATTCGATCGTCCAGTTGTTGGACTCCGCCGCGTCCGAGAGTTCGTCGTACAAAATCTTGAGGTTCAAAGCCGTATTGGAATCGGCGTGACAGGGAATATCCGAGTAAGGTCCCTTGCCGAAGCGAAACTTCTTTTTCACCGGCACCGGAACCAGTTCGCCGTTGAACTTATAGACAAACGCCATGATCGTCGCGACGAAGGCCACCAATACGCCAGCCAGGGCGTAAGGAATTTGTTCTAAGTAGTACGCCATCCCGGCGGCGACCAGCAGCAAACCGATCCCCATCCAAAGCGTCAGGGGAATTCGTCGTTTCTGCCGCTCGACCGTCGGCGGAGGAAGGTCCTCTTCTTCGATCAACGGATCCGTTTTGCACGGGTCATTGGTCATCTTCTCATCGGTAACCTTGGCGACGATCACGGTGATGTTGTCCGGGCCACCACGCAGGTTGGCCAGGTCAATCATGAGTTGAGCCGCTTTCGCGGGATCGAGCGAATGCAGGATCAGGGCAATCTCTTCGTCGGTCACAGGACCGGACGCTCCGTCGCTACACATCATGAACGTATCGCCGACTTCCAGCGGAAAAGCCCCTTCCAGGTCGACTTCAACCTCGGCCGAAGGACCTAGCGAGCGGGTAATCACGTTCTTGGGAATCGCCGCGTAAACATCCGACGAGTAGTCCTTTCCGGCGGTGGCGGCCTTGATTTCCCAGGCCATGCTGTGGTCGAACGTCATCTGTTCGAGCTTGTCGCCGCGCAGCCGATAAATGCGGCTATCGCCGACGTGTCCCATCACCGCGCCTTGCGGCAGCAGCAGCAGACAACTGCACGTCGTCCCCATTTTGTGGAACGCGGCGTTCGATTCCCCCCGGCGATTGATGATGGTGTTGGCTTCCTCGATGGCCGAGGTAAGCGCCATCGCTGGCCGCTTGCCGATGTATTTTTTGTAGAGATGCCGTACCTGTTCGACGGCAATTTCGCTGGCCAGTTCCCCCGCGGCGTGGGCTCCCATACCGTCGGCGACGATGAACAAATGCCCCCGGGCCTGCCAGTCTTCCCAGGTCTGCGCGATCGCCACGCCAAAGTGGTCTTGATTGTTGGAACGTCGCATCCCGACGTCGCTCATTGCGGCGACTTGGAGACATCCGGCCCAATCATGCTTTTCGGTCTGGGGCATACCAGCGGAAACCTACGCGATCCTCGTCCAGCAGGGTCACTCCAATCGGTACGCTAGATCGCGATATCGATCTGCGTCGCACCCTGCATCCTTAATTCAATGGCGGGCTCGATCGAGCCCTAGTGCTATATCAACAAAGTTTATTGGAAGCCTTCGATAATAAACGCCCCCGCTAGCAAGAGCAACTCGCCCGAGCCGAGCTGGCTACGAAATATTCTCTTCCCAGAACACCGAAAACCAACCTCGCTGGTGCACCATAAAAACCCGAGAAGTTGGCTTTCCATGGCGATTGTCTCAAGTTTTCCGAGGGTGCCAGCACGGCTCGGAAAACTATCTAGCCACAGCCTGGCGAGATCGCTATACTCCCGCCCCACGTCTCCCCAGATTTCAGGATAGCTCATGGGGCCTTTTTTCACACAAAAATCGACCGTTTTTCATCACATTAGCGTGCTGGCACTGTTGGGCACCCTTTTGATGAGCCAGGGTTGCGTGCGCCGGCGTTTCACCGTGCGGACCAATCCGCCAGGTGCCGTGCTGTATGTCGATAATCAGGAAATCGGCGTCACGCCGGTCGCCACCGGCTACACCTATTACGGCACCCGTGAAATTCGCTTGGAAAAAGACGGATATGAACCCGTCGTCAAACTGCACACGTTTCGGACACCTTGGTATCAGTACCCAGGTCTCGACTTCGTGAGCGAGAACGTCATTCCATGGGAAATCCGAGACGAGCGGGAACTCGATTTCGAGATGGTTCCGTTGCGGATCGTTCCGCCGGAAGAACTGCGTGCCAGGGCCGAACAACTGCGTGCCAATGCCCACGCCGGCTTCATGACGCCGATCGTTCCCCCTCAGCAGCAAATCGTCCCATCGACGGTGGTGCCTCCATCGGCCAACCAGCGCGTACCATATTGGGACCCGGCAACGCTTCCTCCCCCGGCCGAACAAGTCCCGATGCCTGCCCCCGGCATGAACAGCTTGCCCTCGGGCGGCTACGAACTACCACCCCTTCCGTCGAGTGGTTAACTTTTTTCGCTCCCCCTCGCAGGAGAGGGGAGATGAGATGCGAAGCTCGCCAGGTGCGAGTTCACCAAACATTGCTTGTCTGCTTACTTGATCCCGGACTGGTTCCGGTTCAAGACCCCCTTCACGCCGATGCGGCCTGGGTCGCGGGCGATCTTGTCGGCGAAGACCCGGGCATCTTCCACGATGGGACGCAGACGAAGGGTCAGCTCGCGGATGTTCGCGGCGGCGTCGTTCAGATTCTGATACAGATGCGGGTCGTTGATCAATTGTCCCAGCGTTCCGTCCGACTCGTTCACCTTGCGGCCGAACTGAGCCAGCTGCGCTACCAGGATGTTCAAGTTCTCGGTACTGTTTTCCAGGTTCGCGACCAATTGCTCGCCACGTTCACCCAGTGGTTCGGTGAAGCCTTCCAGGTTTTCCAGATTGCGATCCGCTCGACCAGCCACGATTCGCAGTTCGTCGATCAACTTGCGCGATTCGGTTAGCGTTTCCGGCAAACCTTCCAGGGCCTGCTTCAATTGGTCGTTCAGCTGCTGATCGCCGACCAGGTTCTGCACCGATGCGAGTGCGGAATCAAATCGATCGAGCGCCGTTTCCGTCTTTTGCATGATGCGTCCGACGTCGTCCCCATTTTCTTCGAGCAGCTTGTTGGCATTGGCAGCGAACTGGCTGACGTTGCCGCCAGCTTGCTCGATGGTCGATAAGGCCGAGACCAACGATCCTTCCAGCTTCACCAGCACATCAAGCGGATTGGTTTGCACCAGGCCGTTGATCTTCGCGCCATCGGGCAGTGGCTCATTGGGCAGCCCGGGCCGGTCGGTGGGTACAAATTCGAGCGCGGCATCTCCCAGCAGCGATTCCGAGACGATCCGCACCACTTCGTTCTGATGCGGCATGTTCTCCTTCTCGACCTTCAGCGTCACCAACACCTTTCGATCGTCCTGCAACTTCACGTTGCTCACGCGGCCAATCAAGATGCCGCTGGTACGCACCGGCGTGTCGATGGTGACGCCAGGAGCGGTCTCGAAGACGACGTAAACGGTTTCCTTGCGCGAGAGAAACTGCGGCTGCTCGCCCAACAGGAAAAACAGGATGCCTGTTAGCAGCACGGCCACTAACATGACGAATCCAACTCGGAATTGTAATACGCGGTCGTCCATGGACCTTGCTCCTTCGGGCTAATCGCCGGTGAAGGCTCCCATTTCCTCGATGCGTTGACCTGCCTCGCCGCGGACGAACTGCGTCACGCGTTCGTCCGGGCAGTCTTCGACCTCTTCCGGTCGCCCGTCGTATAAGATTTGCGGCTCCGCATCCTTCAGCCGAGGAGCCGGGTACATCATGATCATTCGATCGGCCACCTTCTGGGCCGTCCGCATGTCGTGCGTGACCACAATGCTGGTCACCGGGTATTTACTGCGGGTCCGCAGAATAAGTTCATTGATCACGTCGCTCATGATCGGATCAAGACCTGTGGTCGGCTCGTCGTACAAGACGACGTCCGGCTTCAAGACCAGGGCCCGAGCCAGTCCGACTCGCTTCCGCATCCCGCCGGAAAGTTCGGCCGGCTTCTTCCATACCACCGACTCTGGCAGACCCACTTCCTTCAAGTGCTGAAAGACGATGTCACGGATCTCGGACAACGGTTTATTGGTATGCTGCTTCAGCGGAAATGCGACGTTCTGCCCGATGGTCATGCTGTCGAACAAAGCCGCATTTTGAAAAACGAATCCAAAGCGAATCCGCTGCTTGGTCAGTTGCCGGTCGTTCAAACGGTGGATGTTTTGCCCGTCGAAGATAACGTCGCCATGGGTAGGATTGACCAGGCCAATCAGCGACTTGAGTAGAACCGTCTTGCCGCAACCACTTTCGCCAATCAGGGCCAGCGTCTCGCCGCAGGGAATGCTCAGCCCGATATCGCGCAGAATGGTCTGGCCGTCGAACTGGACGAGCAAGTTATCGACTTCGATCAACGGCTGGGCATCGTCGGCTTCCAAGCGGGCATGCATCATCTAGCCACCTCCGATCGAAACCATGGCATCCGGCCAAAGCGCCATGTAAACGCGTTCGAGACCGATGTTCAGGATTAGGTCGATGACGAGAATCATCACGAACGAGTACACGAACGCAGCCGTCGCCGCCTTACCGACCCCTTCGGCTCCGGCCGTGCAGTAGAAGCCTTGATGGCAACTGACCAGGGCAATCACGCCTCCGAAGAAGATGCTTTTGAACAGCCCGCAGAAGATATCCCACGAGCCAACAAAGACCTGCGAGTTGTATAAGTAAAAATGCTTGTCGATGCCGATGATGATCACGCTATAGAAGTAGCCCCCCACAAACCCCATGAAGTCGGCCATCACGGTCAGCGCGGGAATGAGCAGCAACATGGCTAGCACGCGGGGCACCACCAGGTAATGAATGGGGTTGGCCCCCATCGAGGTCAGCGCGTCGATCTGTTCGGTGACGCGCATCGTACCCAGTTCGGCCGCCATGGCACTGCCGACCCGGCCTGCCAGCATCGTGGCGGCCAGCACCGGTCCTAGCTCGCGCACCAGCGACATATTAATGACAGCTCCGAGCCGTGTTTCCAGACCTAACTCGCGAAACTGATAGTAGCTTTGAACGGCCAGCACCATCCCGATGAACGTTCCCGTTAGCGCAACCACCGGCAGGCTCATCACCCCAACCTGGTAGAAGCTGGGCAGCAGCGTTTCTCGCTTGGGAAGCCGGCCAAACGTCCAGACGATCGTCCGCCAGGCAAAGAGGGTCAACTCGCCCACGGCCACCACGCAGTCGATTGCCACGGCACCCCAATCGGCCAGCCAGTTGAACAGGGCCAATTGGATGGAGGCCAGCGTCGAGTCAGGCTCGTGCTGCTGATCGCCGTTCGAGTTTTCTGCCGTCCCTGTGGCCAACGTGCTTCTCTTTCCGTGCTAGCATTGGGTTCACGATAGCGCTATGCTGCTTCGTCTCTGTCATCATCGACGAAACCCACCCTGCGGCTTCAGTAAGTTGTAACGATTAGAGAAACTATTCGCACACTTATTCATCTCGGCGGCTAGCAAGAATTGTCGGCGTGGCTAGAGCGTTTCCAAGTTAGGTGTAACGTCCTGGGCGTCGGCGAGGCAAGCTGGACAAGGCGACCGAAGCAGGCGAATCCTCTAGATTCGTCGATGCAGGTCAACGAAGTCCCGCGCAGCCGCAGCCAGCCAAAGACGCTACAGATAAATTGGAACCGCCCTAAGGCCGAACGATTTACCGCAATCCGCGGGAATGCTATTATCGAAAGCATTCGGTCCGTCGATAATTGTCCGACGAATCCCACCACCATCCACGTCGCGAGGGATTTCAGTTCGCGGCGTCCCCTTCTCCCCTACGACACGAGGCCGCAACTTCAACCGAAGCGGCAACCAACCATGATGGCAACCTTACGGGCCATTGTTTCGATTCCCTTGGGTGTCGTTGTCGGCATGGCCATGATGGTCTTGCTGTTGACTCCCTGCTTTTTGATGTACCCGCTACCCTCAGGAATTGACGTCAACGATCCCAGCGACGCCGAGGCGTTTGGCCGACATATCGCCTCGCTCCCCTTCACCGCGTTTGCATTGGTGTGGCTGGCCCACGCCGGTGGTTCGCTCAGCGGAGCCGCGTTCGGCCGCTTGATTGAAGGGGGAAAGGTATGGCGAGAATCGCTCGCAATCGGTGGTCTCTTCACCGCAATGGGAATCGTCAACGCCATCTCGATGGCGTTCCCTTTCTGGTTCGTCGCCATCGACCTGGCCCTGTACCTGCCAGCCGCGATCCTCGGCGGCTGGGGTTCCGATCAACTCCTGCAAAGTCGTGAAGCCGCCAGTAATAAGTAAGCCGAAGGGCTGGGCGCGTAAAAAAGGCCGAAGTCGATTCCGACCTCGGCCTCTCAATGTAGGTGGCAAAGGCGTTACGGCATGATGACCTTGTCAATCACGTGGATGACGCCATTCGAGGTGACGATGTCCGCTTTGATGACCTTCGCCTCGTCAATCATGACCGAGCCATCCTTTACCTGAATGTCGATCGTCGAACCTTCGACCGTTTTTGCCTCTTTCAACTTCATCGCATCCTTCGCCATCACCTTGCCTGGTACGACATGGTAGGTCAGAATTTTGATGAGCTTCTCTTTGTTTTCCGGCTTCAGCAGCGTTGCGACCGTACCTTCTGGCAGTGCAGCAAATGCGTCGTCAGTTGGTGCGAAAACCGTAAATGGACCTTTGCTCTTGAGCGTTTCAACCAGGTCGGCTTCCGTGACGGCAGCAACCAGTGTCTTGAAAGAGCCGGCGGAAACAGCCGTGTCGACAATATCTTTCGGACCTGCTTCCTTCTTCGCCTCATCAGCAAAGGAGGTCGTACAAATCAGTGCAACAGAGCAGAGTGCGGCGAACGCGATCTTGGGGAAAGCCATTGCGAATTACCTTTGAGTAATTGGAGGAATGTCAGATTTGGCAAATCCCGAAGCAAGGGGGGGACGCGTCAATGCCTCCGCCAACGCACTTGGCTACCGGGAACACGTGGACGAGATCTCGTGTTCTCGGTGAGCAACCGTGAGCGGTACGGTTCGATTAACGAAAGAATTTCGAAGTGGGCAGAAGTTGGCCTGACCGATCCAGCTAGAGCGTTTCCAAGTTAGCTGTAGCGTCATGGGCGTTGGCGAGGCAAGCTGGACAAGGCGACCGAAGCAGGCGAATCCTCTAGATTCGTCGATGCAGGTCAACGAAGTCCCGCGCAGCCGCAGGCAGCCAAGGACGCCACCGATGAATTGGAGCCGCTCTAGATCGATACTTCGTCGAAGGCCAGGTCGTCCCCCATCTTGGGACGGAAGATCATGGTGATCTCGTTGCCGACATCATTGAAGTTGACCTCGTCCATGAAGGTACGGATCAGAAAGAGCCCTCGTCCGCTCGGCCGGGTTAGCTGCATCGGATCGGCAGGATCGAATGCCTGACTCCGGACGTCAAACCCGGCTCCATGATCGCGAACGACGAAGCGTACTTCTTCACGACGGCAAGTCAGCGTGAAGTGAACTGTGCGATCGCGGTACGGATCCATCTGTTGGCGGCGTTCCGCTTCGGCGTAGAACTTCTCGGGATCCGATGCCCACAATTCCGATTCCAACTGCAAGTTGCCGTGGAACATCGCGTTGCGCAGCGCTTCGTCGAGCGCCACGCCCAGGCGTACCAGTTCGTTCTCAGGCACACCACGGAATTTCTGCAGATAGTTCTGGACGTGCCCCGTTACGGCACCGATCAAGGTCGCGTCGTTGGCCAACGTGAAGTGCGAGGTCGTTTCGTGCCAGCAATCGTCGAAACGTTTGGCGACACGCTCGTGATGGGCGGAGGCCAACACGTTGATCAGCGTCGAAGTGAGCTTTTGAATGAGGTCCTTCTTGGGAACGTAGCTCGCGGCCCCTTGTTGGAGGGCTTCGGCGGCGATCTCTTCACTTCCGTGGGCGGTCATCAGAATGCACGGAATGAATGGATAGTCATAGCGCATCGCTTTGACCAGTTCCAAACCATCCATGCCAGGCATCCGCAGGTCGGTCAGGACGATGTCGGGATCTTCGGCAGCAACCATCTCGAGGGCTTCTTCGCCACTTTCGGCAAAGTGGATTGTCAGATTGCCGGCATTGTTCTTCTGCAGAATGCCCCCGACTAATGCACGATCGACAGCCGTGTCGTCTACGACAAGGATCGTGATCTCTTCATACCCGGAGACAAAGATTCCTCCACTCCGAGGTTTGGCATTTTCCGAAATTTGAGTCGACTCCACGGGCAGCCTTCACACGACATCTTCACGGCGATTGAACACGCCGATGACCTTATTTTCCTATTAAGCTAATTAAGCTATCTCTCTGCGATGGATACCGTGTTCAGAGTTTGTAAAGATCCGATGAAGCCTGCATGGCACTTCATCGAATCCTAGCGCGTCGCCGACGAGAAATGGTCGACCGCTTCGGCCTCGATCCGCTGAATCCACTTGGACTTACAATCAGAATAGGCATGCGAGTCACCACGATGCCGCACCTGGCACTCTCTTTTAAGCTGCTCGTACTGACGGGCCAGGTCGGAATGTTTGCTCAGGTAATCTCGGAAAGCTAGGTGGCGAATGATCTCAGGCGACCCTTCTTCATAACAATGCAGCTGAGCCAGCCGAGCGGACGTGACCGAATCGTCCTTCGAGCAGTAGCGACGCCCCGGCAGACCAAGTTCTCCCCACCACTCGTAGCCGAGGGCTTCCACCTTGGATCGGCTTCGGTCGAGCAGTTCCAGACTGCCCACCACCGGCATCAGATCGATGACCGGCTTCGCGCAGATCCCTGGGATTGCCGTCGATCCGATGTGATAGACGGCAATCAGCAAGGTCCCCAGCGCCTCGGTCAGCTTGTGTGAGTACTCGGCGGCGATCTCTGCCCAGGCAGGATCGTGGGGAACCAATTCAACTTGGATGGGTGGAGGCATAAGATGTTATCAGGACAACGGTTCGATCGTGAGACCCCCACGATCAACGAGATCGCGTGGTAAGACGACTACTTTTTACCCTTCTTCTTCCCTTTCTTCTCTGGCTTGGGCATGACGTCGGAAGAAGTTGCCCAGTCTCGCCATTGTTTGCGAAGCTGCTCGACCTTTTGCGGATTGCTCTCGGCCAGGTTGACTTGCTCGGTGCGATCTTTGCTCAAGTCGTACAACTCCCAGCCCCTGCCAAGCCCCTGGCGTACCAGCTTGTCGTTGCCGATTCGGATGGCCGCGTTCCCTTCGTGCTCCCAGAAGAGGGCCCGCTGGGGGAAGCTTCCTTGTGCGGTCAGCAGCGGCTTCAAGCTTTGCCCCGGCATCGGCGTAATGGCACGATCGCCGATCTTCTCGGGATACTTCGCCCCGGCCAGATCGACGCACGTGCTCATGACGTCGATCACGTGGGTCGGCGTGTCGATCCACTGCGAAGACTCTTCCAACCTGGCAGGAATCCCCTTCGGCCAATGCGCGATCAGCGGCGTGGCGATGCCTCCTTCGTGGTTGTAATGCTTGTAAAGCCGAAACGGCGTATTGTTCAAATGGGCCCAGCAGCGGCCTATGAAGACGTTGGAATGAGGATCGCCCGGCGAGTCCCCTTCGTAACGGCCGTTGACGCCTGACTCGGCATTCCCGCCGTTGTCGGAAAGAAACAAGATCAGCGTGTTGTCGAGTTCTCCCCGCTTTTTCAGTGCCGCCACCAGGTGGCCGACGCTCTTATCGATCTCGACGATCATCGCCGCGTAGATGGCCATCATGTCGTCGTAACGAACCTTTTGCTCCTGCGACAGGCTGTCCCAACCCGGAATCGGTTCCGGTCGTGGTTCCAACTGCCAGGCTTTGTCGATCAGACCCGACTCAAGCTGTCGGGCATAACGCTCTTCACGCAGCTTGTCCCACCCTTGCATGTACTTGCCGCGAAACTGGGCAATCGTTTCTTCCGGCGCCATGCACGGAAAGTGAGGAGCCGTGTGGGCAATGTACAGAAAGAACGGCTTATCCTGCTCGATCGCCTCATCGATGAACTTGACCCCTTGCCGCGTCCACATATCAGTGCCGTACCACGGTGGATCGAACTGCGGATCGTCGCGTGAAACCTCCTGGCCATTGAGATAAAGCTTCGAGCCCCCTTTCGATCCGGTTTGATTCGAGAAGTGAATGCCCCCAGCCGGCAAGTTCAAGCTGCGGTCGAAACCTCGCTTCCAGGGAACCGTGCCGTGCTCGAAACCCACGTGCCACTTGCCGGTCATCGCGGTGAAGTAGCCAACATGCCGCAATACCTCGGCGATCGTCACGCAGTCGTCCGAAAGCTGACCGCGATACCCAGGTGCCCCTTGATCGGATGTCATCCAGCCAATACCGGCCTGATGAGAATAGAGCCCCGTGAGCAGCGAGGCCCGCGTCGGACAGCAGCGGCCGGTGTTGTAAAACTGCGAGAAACAAACGCCATCTTTGGCCAGCGCGTCGAGGCTGGGCGTGGGGATCTCGCTGCCATAAGGGCCAATATCGGAAAAGCCCATGTCATCGACCATGATCAGGATGATATTCGGGCGATCGTTCGCAAACAGAAGCGAAGGAGCGAGTAAAACCAAACCCAAAACGAGTAGTCGTGACATGAGAGAACCTCGCGGGAAGGACAAGACAAGAGCGGCGGCAAAAAACCGCGGTCAGGCAGCTTCAAAATTGACTCATCTGCGCTCGAGAATCAATGAGATTCCACGTAATGTCAGTAAGAATAATTGTCGCGTCAGGCAATCGCTGCCGGACAATTCTTTAATCGCCGTCCCAATTCTTCATCATCCGGTGCAAGATATCGCACTCGTAATACTCATCGCCGTAGGCATGAAAACCGTACTTCTCGTAGAAGCCAATCTTGTCGGCCTGGGCACTCATAAAGACGCGCGGCTTTCCCTTGGCCTTCAAATCCGCAAGAACAAACGCCAAGAGCCGCCCGCCGACGCCATGCCCGCGTTCCGCCTTGCGAACCGCGAACCGAGAGAGCTTGCACCCTTCTTCTTTATGGATCACCCGCGTCGTGGCGACGACGGTTCCATCCTTGACCAGCACATAGTGATCGGCGGTCAGGTCGTACGCGTCGAGCTCTTCCTCGGCTGGCACGCCTTGCTCGGTGACGAAGACTTCCCGGCGCAAAGTGAACGCCAGGTTGGCAAGATCGCTGAAGACGGGGACTTGCAGGATAAATTCATTGCTCATGGTAGGTTCCTCACGAGTTCGGAGAATCGAGCGTGAGAGACTTCCGCAATTCCCGAACCACCGCCCCCGGATCGTCCGCCTTCGTCACACATCCCGAAACAGCCACTCGCCGAATGCCTGCCTCCGCAACTTCCGTCACGTTGCTGACGTCAATCCCACCAATCGCGAAGCCTGGCAGCGTGATCTCTTTGGCGACTTCGCGAAGCAGTTTCACCCCTGGGAACGCATCAAACGTTTTCGTTCCGCTGGGGAAGGTCGGGCCGATGCCGATATAATCGGCTCCATCGCGCACCGCTTGCCGGGCCTGTTCGATGCTGTGGGTTGAAACGCCCACCAGCTTGCCCACGCCCAGCACGCTGCGCGCCTGGCTGACCGTTAACTCTTCCTGACCGACATGCACGCCATCGGCCCCACTGACCTTCGCCAAGTCGGTTCGGTCGTTGAGGATCATCTTCGTCGCCGTGCCGGCGGTTCGCTTGCGGAGCGCTTCTGCCCTGGCAAGAAGCGTGCGGTCGTCCAAGTTCTTATCGCGCAGCTGAATGACGTCGACTTCGGCTTCGACCAGCTTCGCCACGAACGTGTCGAACGACGGTCCATCGGCGCGGCCGTCGGTCAGCACGTAAATCGATACTTCCGGAAACGCACCACTGGCGGCGACCGTTGTCATTACCATCTTTTCCAACGAATAGGTGAGATAACGAGCCCGCTCGAAGGAAGCGGCCACTTCCGCGTCGATCAGCTTGGCATGTTCTTCCAAACTTCGCAGGGCTTGCTGAAGACGTTTGAAGTTGGCCGTCAGAAGGTCGGACCAGTCGGCCCGAGACTGTTCCAGCTTCCCTTGAACCGTCGTTCCGACGTCGCCGAAGGTGTCCCGCGATTGGATCGCTTGCGACCGATCGAAACGCTGGAGGGTACTGTCCAGTTGATGGCGCAGCGATTTGAGTTCGGTCGTAAGGAACGAATCGTTTTGACCATAGCGGACGAAGTCTTCGATGACTCGCAGCCCTTCACTGGCCCGATTGGCCGCGGCGTCGAGGGTGCGCCAAAGCGAAATGTCCATCGACGGCGGTAAGCCGCCATGGTCCAAATTGTTGGGATCGGTCATGGACTTACGGATTATGCGGAAAGATTGGCCCAGGCAATTGGTGCGTTTTCGGCCGATTTTGGGGCTCGGGAAAGGATGATTCCTCACCGAATGATGGGCTATTAACGATTGCCGGATGCTCCTAGTTTAGCTAACTGCAAGCACTCTGCCGACTTACCTTGCTCCCCCTGGTTTCTGAAGTTACAATTCCCCGGCGTTTCCTAGCGGACTGGGGGCTGAATTGCCAGCTACCTACCGCACATTATGGAATAGTAAGGATGCTATCAACGCCATGGATTACCTGCCTGTGGCCGGGGCTCAGCGAGCTTTGGGTACGCGGGCGCTGGACTGGACTGGTTTGGGCTCTAGGATTCACGCTACTACTCAATGTGGCGCTGGTATCCAAAGGAGTTTGGCCAGAGCTAGGAAACGTCTGGGTCCGTAGCGGACTCTGGTATTTCGTCCTTGGCTTCTGGCTGATGAACGCAGGGTGGATGGGCTTCCGAATTGCCTCGGGCAGTTGGGATGCCATTGATGCCACCATCGACCAACTCTACCAAAGCGCCCAAACTGCCTATTTAAAAGGTCAATGGTACCAAGCCGAGGCAGTATTACTTAGGCTTCTACGGCGCGAGCCGGATGACGCGGAAGCGCTCCTATTATTAGCAACGCTAAAGCGGCACACGAAGCAGTTTGACGAAGCGCATCAGACGCTCGAAAAATTAGAGCGGCTCGATGCAAGCCGACGCTGGTGGTTTGAAATCCATCGCGAGAAGCAGCTTCTCGCCGATCGAGAAGAGGGGGAATCGGAAGCCCGTGTCGAAGCATCCAAACCTTCGACAGACGACTTGGGTGAACAAAACGCGGAGAGTGGCGAACCCAGCCTACCGGAAGCCGCGTAATTGTGAGACAACATAGAGTTGGAACGACAGTAGTTGATGCAGTCGCCAACTCGAAATGAGGACGGATGACCATGTACGAACGATTTACAGATCGCGCTCGCAAGGTGATGCAGCTGGCCAACCAAGAGGCCCAGCGGTTCAACCACGAATATATCGGCACCGAGCACATCCTTCTGGGCTTGATCAAAGAAGGTAGCGGCGTGGCTGCCAACGTCTTGAAGACGCTGGAAGTCGACCTGCGTAAGATTCGACTCGAAGTCGAAAAGCTGGTCCAATCGGGTCCCGATATGGTGACCATGGGCAAGCTGCCGCAAACGCCAAGGGCCAAGAAAGTCATCGAGTATTCGATGGAAGAGGCTCGCAACTTAAACCATAACTACGTAGGCACCGAGCACATCCTGCTGGGCCTTCTGCGAGAACAAGAAGGCGTCGCCGCTCAGGTTCTGATGAACTTGGGTCTGAAGCTGGAAGACGTTCGCGAAGAAGTCCTCAACCTGCTGGGCCACGGCATGGAAGGGGACAGCAGCCGCGAAGGTCGTGGCGAGCCTGGCGGTTCTTCCGAGCCCGGCGGCAACCCCGGCAAAGGTAGCAAGAGCAAAACGCCTGCCCTGGATAGCTTCGGTCGCGACCTGACCGAACTGGCCAAGCAAGGCAAGCTCGACCCGGTCATCGGTCGCCAGCGCGAAATCGAACGTGCCATTCAGGTTCTCTGCCGACGTACCAAGAACAACCCGGTTCTGCTGGGTGAAGCAGGCGTCGGTAAGACGGCCATCGTCGAAGGTTTCGCCCAACGCGTGATCGACGGCGACGTGCCGGAACTTTTGGCCGAAAAGCGAATCGTCGTGCTCGACCTGGCGATGATGGTCGCCGGTACCAAGTACCGCGGTCAGTTTGAAGAGCGGATCAAGGCCGTGATGAACGAAGTTCGTCGTGCCAAGAACACGATCCTCTTCATTGACGAGCTTCACACCCTGGTCGGTGCAGGCGGTGCCGAAGGCGCCATCGACGCGGCCAACGTGCTCAAACCCGCCCTGGCTCGTGGTGAAATCCAATGTATCGGTGCGACCACCCTGGACGAGTACCGCAAGTACATCGAAAAGGACAGCGCCCTGGCTCGACGTTTCCAGGAAATCCAGGTCGATCCGGCCTCGAAGGACGAAACGGTCGAGATCCTCAAGGGTCTGCGTGATCGCTACGAAGAACACCATAACGTTCAGATCACCGACGACGCCATCGTCGCGGCGGCTGAATTCTCGGATCGGTACATCACCGGACGCTGCCTGCCCGACAAGGCGATCGACGTGATCGACGAAGCAGGTGCCCGCGTGCGGCTTCGCGTCATGACCCGTCCGCCGGATCTCAAGGAAATCGACGAAGAAGTCGAAACCTTGAACCGCAAGAAGGAACAGGCCGTCGCCGATCAAGATTTCGAGAAGGCCGCTTCCCTACGTGATCAGGCCGACAAGCTGAAGAAGAAGAAGGAAGACATCGTCAAAGAATGGCAAGCCAAGAGCCGCCAGAAAGACGGTGTGGTCGACGAAGAAGTGATCGCCGAAGTCGTCAGCAAGATGACCGGCATTCCGCTGACTCGTATGTCGACCGAAGACAGCATGCGTCTGATGCAGATGGAAGACGTGCTGCACAAGAAGGTCATCAGCCAGGACGACGCCATCAAGGCGATCTCCAAGGCAGTTCGCCGTAGCCGTAGCGGCCTGAAGGATCCGAAGCGTCCCACCGGTACGTTCGTCTTCGCTGGCCCGACTGGTGTCGGTAAAACTTTGCTGGCCAAGGCCCTCGCGGAATTCATGTTCGGCGACGCCGACGCTTTGATTCAAATCGACATGTCCGAGTACATGGAGAAGCACAACGTCAGCCGTCTGATCGGTGCCCCTCCCGGATACGTCGGTTACGAAGAAGGGGGTCAGCTGACCGAGAAGATCCGCCGTCGTCCTTACGCGGTCGTGTTGCTCGACGAAATCGAAAAGGCGCACCCGGACGTCTTCAACATGCTTCTGCAAGTGATGGAAGAAGGCCGCCTGACCGACAGCTTCGGTCGCAACGTCGACTTCCGGAACGTGATCTTGATCATGACCACCAACGCTGGTGCCGGCGCGATCAAGAACGAATCGGCTTTCGGTTTCCAGGCTCCTGACGAAGGCGCGGAGTACGAAAGCATGAAGGTTCGCGTGGAAGAAGAAATCGGCAAGGTCTTCCGCCCTGAATTCATCAACCGCCTGGACCAGGTCATCATCTTCCATCACCTGACGAAGGAAGACCTGAAGCAGGTCATCGACCTGGAACTGGCCAAGGTTCGCGAACGTCTGCAGGAACGTGGCTACGACCTCATCCTGACCGACGCCGCCAAGGAACTGATCATCAAGCGGAGCAACCAGTCGGACAAGGGCCAAGACTTTGGTGCCCGACCACTCCGCCGTGCGATCGAAAACTCGATCGAAGATCCGCTGTCCGAAGAACTGCTCAAGGGCGAGTTCCAAGGCCAGGACACGATCACGGTCGACGCCATCGCCAACGACGAAGGCAAACTGACTCGCTTGGACTTCAAGGGTTCGCTCCAAGAACCCGAAGCCGAAGAAGCAGTCGGCGCCGGCAGCAGCGGCGAAGGCAACGATTCGAGCGACGAAGGCTAAGCCTTTTCTCGCCGGTTCCTAATTGAAAATCAAAAGAGCCCCGCATCCCTTCGATGCGGAGCTCTTTTTTTGTGCTGGTCAGTTGTTCGCCTGTGTTCCACGAAATGCTTACACTCGAACACGCGTGGCAGACGTGTCGCCGATGAGTGCGAGCTGCTGCGGTGACAAATCAGCATCGGCCAGCACCCATTCCCTGGAAGCAAAGACGCCGTCATTGCTAACGTTCATTTCATGAACATTTACGATTCCGTGATCATCCAGTTTGGTTCGCTTGTAAACGACGAAGACCTTTCGCTTCGTCCAAAAAAGGAATCGCCGGTAAGGGTGCTGAAGGACGACGAAGTCGCATTCCCATTCCGACTGCGGCTTGGGCATCGTCACCACTGTTGCGAGGCGACTACCGGAATCAATCGTCTGGGCCACTGGCGGCGACTGGTTGTCATCATCACGGTCGATTAAGTTCCAGACCTCTTGCATGGCCCGGGTAGGATCATCAGCTACCATCTCACGGAATGTCTCGTCCGAAAGGAAGTACGCCGTGAGTTCCAACATAAAGACGACATTCAGCGGCCGAGTTCGCTGAGCGATGAAGTGATCGACAAGCGCGTCAACAAAGTCTTCCTCTTCCTTCGTGACAGGATCTTTGATCGACTGCCCGGCCATCCGTCGCACTCGAACACTCTGTTGAAGCTCAAGGGCTTTCTCTTCGGTAAGCATCGCCGTGGCGGCCTTGAAGAGATTGCCGTCGGCATCGATCAGCGCTTGCTTGCAATCGGACAACCCAGCATTGGTGAGCCGCCTAAGCTCTTTCAATTGCTTCGCATCGACCATGACTCGCCCAGATCAAATCCGCCGGAGAAAGTGTCGTATCGATCGCATCGCCCCGCCAACCACGCCGAGCGAGCCAAGTTGTATCTCGTTCAGGAATCGTAGCAATGAAATCGCCGATTTGTTTCGATCGCGTTACCAATTCCTTCGGCATAAACGAATTACTCGAGTGAAAGTTCAACATATCCGAATATCTTCGTTTGCCCCTCTTCCTTGCAGGTATAGGCCCACACCAGGATCGTCGGTTCTGGGCCGTTTGGCCCCGGAATCTCGAATTCAACATCACCGGTAAGCAGTTCCACGGGACCAGGCAACTCGTCTTCATCGATGTATTGTTCGTACGTCTGCGCGTTCATGGGTACAAAATGGAACGCTGAAATCGTTCCGACCCCACCCAGACGATCCAGCTTGCTTTCATAACTTTCGCGGAGATCGTCGGCCGTCACCGACATACCGGACCAGTGGAGCTTACGCAGCGTTTCCCAGTCGCGTTTCTCCAAGGCGACCTTCAGTTGGTCGAACAGTTCCCGAAGATCAGCATCGGCGGCCGGCGGACTGGCCGTTGGACCGGCGGCGGTATTGGCAGCCGGGCCGGAAGACGCCGCATCATCAGAACTTAAATCACTGATCGGCCCGCCACAGCCAACCAAAAGAAGAGACGACAAAGCCAACAAAGCAAATCGAAACATCGAACAAACACCCCGCTGTAAAACTCATGAAGCCCCTCACGGAACCAAGTCGCTGATTCCGCGTTATCCGCGAATACGCTGGCAGTTTCGCAGGGTCGATTATAGCCGTTGTCACTTCCGTGTCACGCCGCGCGTCTGTTCCTATTTTTTTCTTGTTTCACGAAACAAAAAACCCCGCATCCGATCGATGCAGGGCTCTGTTTGTCAGTAATGTAGCTACACTACGGTCTTGCAGACCCACAGGGCCCGCACGATCTGCCGCCTACCGCCATGCTGTTTTCAGTTCGCTACGCTCACTGAAAACAACATGGCTTTTTTTATGAGAACACACCCTCACCAAGATACAAGGGCCCTCGCGTCGCGGGTCGGATAGCTGGTACCCGCTTCAGGACCCGCGACACGCGGGCCCGACGCGACTAGAACTCTAGTTCCCCACGCAAGCCCAACACGACGGCCGTATCGTTGGCAACCAACCCGGGCTGAATCACCTGCAGGTCGGTCGTCAGGTGGAACCATTTGACGATTTCGGCGTTGTAATAGACTTCGCCGCCGTGCAGATCATCGATCGGTGCGATCAGGCTGACGGTGTTCTGGAAGTCGGAGTTCAGCCCGTTGTAAAAGTACCCTATCCCGCACCGGTCGTTCGGACGGCTGGCAAACGGGCCGAACTTTTCGATCGAAATGCTGGTCGTGAACTGGAACGGGCTGTTGTCCGGATCGGAGAACCCGATGTAGCCAAACATGCTAACCTTGCGAGCCGGATTGCATGGATCGGCCCAGAGTTGCTGCTGAGCCAAATAGGCAGCCGCCCAGGTTCCCTGCTTCGATGCCGGTGTCACGCCGTTACCGGGGACAACAATCCAGCCAGATGTGTCATACGAGGTGTATTCTCCAGTCGCATACACACCGATCAACGTATGTGAACCAGGCTGGCACATGAAATCGGTATATTTTCGGACGGTACCCACAATCGTCACGCCGTTAGGAAAGTCCATCCCCACAGTCGTTGGGCTCGATTGGCTCTCGAACACGAGCAACGCACGCTCGATGCCTCGCTCGCCGGCCTTGATGATCCCGGCACCGTTGGTGACCAGTGGCAAGCTGGGAATCACATTCAAAGGAAGCATCATTGACGTATTCATGAAGCCATCGATACCGCGTCCATACTCCGGATAAAACGTTGCCCACAAGTCGAGCATGTTAATTCGACCGGCAGTGACGAGGTGCCCCCCTCCGAGCATTTGCGTGTACTGCAAGCTCGTCGTCGCAAACGTTGGCTCTCCCACCTTCGGCAATAGCATAGCCGTATTCACAGGCGCAAGTCCGGTCGCGTCAACAATCGCATTCTGGCCCATCTGCCAATCAACGGCGTGAATGTCAATCTGACCCCCTTCCCAGAGGCCCATCTTGCCGGTGTCCATGATGACGAAGACATCGAGCTTGTCGCCGTAGCGGAAGACTTCCTTGTTTCCGCCACTGGAAGGTCCTTGATAGAACTGCGTGAACGCACCTTCGACGGTGATGCCGCAGTCCTTTAAACAGCTGCGATGGCCACCAAAGTCGCCGCCGCACTTATCACGGCAATAGAAGCAATCGCACGCCGCAGACGTACAGTAACCGCCGCAGCTGGGGGCAATGTCACCACATGACATTCCGCACGATTCATAGAACGACACCTTTTCGAAGGCGTCGAGGTAGTACTGCCCCGTTGTTGTCGTTTCCTCGGTGAGAACCGATTCGGGAAACGCAACCGATTGCTGAGCGAAAGCCGTCGTACTGACCAAACACAACAGCGTGGCAGTTACAAGACTCGTGGGGAAGGTCCTGCGCATGATGCCTCCAGTGCATCGAATGTTCGGGCGTCTGTGGGAGTTTCCGAGAATGAAGCAGTAATCGTATCGACGTCAGAACGAACGTCTCTGCATCGGTTGAAATGGAATATACGATTCCCAGCGTCGTCCTTGTGGGGGAATCACTACAACCGACATAGGGCTGCAAGAGTGCTAGCACGTGAGAGAGAAAAAACGCACCCGCTGCCGACCTGACCGGCAGCGGGTGCGTCGTCAATTGTTAAGGAAGTTCGACGGTCTTCAGCACAGTTGGCTGACCTTCGACCTGGGTCACGATGACGGCCTTGGTGTCGTTCAGCTTGTCCAGTTGCACAACGCCTTGCCAGTCGATCGCTTGAAACGCTTGTCCGGCAGTACCGCCACCCTTCACAGGCTCGGTCAAACCTTCTTCGCGTTCAATGTCCTTGGTGCTAACCTTCATCACGCCGCGGGCACTGTTGGCCATCAGCAGGTACTGCTGACCATCCTTTTCGTAGACCACCATGTCCAGCGGCTTGTTGCGGTTACCCAATTCGGCCACGGTCGTGCCGCGATAAGCCTGCTTCGCTTTGGCGATTTCACTCAATGGGAACTTCACCAGTGGCGTGCAGGTAAAACCAGCCAATAGGTGCGGCTTGCCATCGATGGTGAACGGAACGAACACGCGTGCGACCGCGTCATCTTCATAACGACCATGAGCGGCGTGATAGATTTCGATCGGCATCGCGCTGCCTTGTTCCTGGAATGGATAGGCGATCGAGTGCACCGCGGCCGAAGCATCGCCGGTGGTGCGGCCGGTGACGATCACCTGGTTGTCGACGTAAGCGATGTCGGTAATCGATTCCTCACGAGGATTGCCACGGCGGCGACCTTCCCCTACGACCTTGTCTTCGGGGGCGTTGGCCAGTTCGGCCACGGCGCGATTCACTTTATCGAGCGCCACCGGTTCCAGCTTGTCGCCGTTGACCCGCACGATGCCGGCCTTGCCGTCCGAGGTGACCGAAAGATAGATCACGCCGGTGTCAGGGCTGACGGCCAAGTCGGCCACTGTAATCCCATCGGGAATGGGCAGTTCCAATGCCTCTGGCGATTTGGTCGCGGTCTTGTCGAGTTGTACGGCATAGACCGTCGCGGCCTTCGGATCACCGACAATTAGCACATTGTCTGGGGCAAACGAAAGGGGCCCGGCCGATTTCAAACTGACTTCGCCAACCGAAAAGCCTGGCAAATCGACAGCCAAAACAGCGCTGGCACACAACATCACACACAAACTAGCGGCAGCAAACAACGACACGCGTCGCATGAGGATCTCCTCTTTGGGCAGACAGTGGGGGGAAACGGAATAGTCCGAACATCCGCGCAAGCTTTAGTTGAACGGTTCGGCAGGAGGGATGCAAGGATATTTGGCCACAGAGAGCCCAGAGGACACCGAGGGGAGGAAAAAAGAGAAGGCGAACCACGGATTTCTCGGATGAACACGGATAAGGGAGAATCGTCGTAGGGTGGCTACGCCTTCCCAGGCGATAGCCACCTTTTCCGTTACGCAGCGAGTACCCTTCTTCAAGATGGCTATCCGACGAGGACGCCGGTAGCTATCCTACGTCTCTTTCTTCCTCTCGGTGTTCTCTGTGCCCTCTGTGGCAAACCCTTCTTTAATCTTCCGCGCTCGAAAACGTCCCCACCAGTTCCCCTTGGGTGACCGTAAACGAGAGGTTGGCGTCTTCCATGCTGGCGGCCGGGACCAGTTGTTCGTCGATTTGCTCCAGCAACTGGCGGATGCCGGCTTCATCGGTCACCTTCGATGCGACCAGAAACAGATTGCCGGCGACCGTGCCGTCGGCCAGGAAGTGGAGGTCGATCATGCCCATTTCTTCGCTGCCATCGTCATGCAGCAGGAAACGTTCGGAACTGGACGTGCGGAAGATGCGGATGAACTTCGCTTTCATCGTGGGGGCCTTTACCAGAATGATTCTTTCTTTTTCAGTTGCTTCGCTGGCTTCTTCTGCGGTGCCTCTTCCTCTTCGCCGCCGAACCACTCGTTCCACAGGCCTGACAGCGACTTGGTCGACTTGTAGTACCGCGCCCCGGTGCCAGGCACACCCGCCGAAACATACTTGCGCCCGTTGGCACTGTACCCGGCACGCAGGCCTTTCACACCAAACGAAAACCCCACCCCAGACTTGCTGAGATTCACCCGCAAAGGACCGAACGTGTACGACTTACGAAAGGAAAAACCCATGGCGAGTTCTCCAAAGACGACCAACCTGTTTGTGCCGAGTCAGCATAGCCCCTACGTTTGCCCACCACAATCATTTTAACGTCTTGTGAAGTAAACACCTCACTGGTCTGGTTTTAATCGAGCCAGGTTTTGACTCGCCCCGCGAAGCGCTATAATCGCAGGTACTCACACCCTTCTCGAACTTCAGCTCCCCTGCCCTGTAAGGAATCGGTTGATGCCTCGTAACTTCCTCCAGCTTCTTTCCCTGCTTGCGGTCGTCGTCTTTACGCTGCCGCTGCAAGCAGACAACTGGCCTCGCTTCCGCGGACCTTCCCAGGCCGGGATCGCCAACGTAGACTCCGTTCCCACAAAGTGGGGCGACACCGAAAACGTCCTGTGGAAGACCGACATGCCAGGCCCAGGCGCCTCAAGCCCGGTCGTCTTCAACAATCGCATCTACGTCACCTGCTACACCGGGTACGGCCTGAACGAAGAAGAGCCTGGCGATAAGGCCAATCTGAAACGGAACCTCGTCTGCGTCGATCGCGAAAATGGCAGGATCCTGTGGAACCAAGAGATCCCGGCCGATGCCGAGCACACCAAAGACTTCAGCGGGTTCGTGGCCCTGCACGGCTTCGCTTCCAGCACGCCCAACGTCGACGATACCGGCGTCTATGTTTACTACGGCACCACCGGGGCCGCCGCCTACGATCTCGACGGCACGCACCGCTGGACGGTCAGCCTGGGGGATAAGACCCACGCGTTCGGCACCGCCAACTCGCCGGTCCTCTACAAAGACCTGGTCATCCTGAACGCTGGCGTCGAGGGAAACGCGATCGTCGGCCTCGACAAAAAGACCGGCCAAGAAGTCTGGAAGCACGAAGGGGTCAACCGTTCGTGGAACACGCCCATCCTGGTTACGGCCAACGGTCGCGATGAACTGATCTACAGCGAAGAAGGCGCCGTTCGCGCGCTCGATCCGGCCACCGGCGAGGAACTGTGGCACTCGAAGGGAATCGACGACTACATCTGCCCGAGCGTGATTCCCGTCGGCGACGACATGGTGGTCGCCATGGGTGCCCGCAAGAATACGACGATCGCCATCCGCACCGGCGGCAGCGGCGACGTGACCGACAGCCACCTGGTTTGGGAACTCGACAAAGGCTCGAACGTTTCGTCTCCCACCTACCACGACGGCCACCTGTACTGGGTCAGCGAAAGCAAAGGGATCGCCTACTGTGCCGACGCCAAGACCGGCGAAGTGGTCTACCAGGAACGAATGGAACCCCGCCCGAAACTGATCTACGCCTCGCCGGTGGTGGCTGGCGGCAAGCTGTACTACGTCACCCGCGAAAACGGCACCTACGTGATCGACGCGAATCCCGAGTACAAGCTGATCACGATCAACGAGTTCGAAGCAGACAAGTCGATCGCCAACGCCAGCCCGGCAATCGTCGACAACAAGATCTACCTTCGCACGAACAAGGCATTGTACTGCATCGGAAAGTAACGCCCCGATTTAGAATGCTCAATTAACGTAGGATGGCTACCGGCGTCCCCGCCGGATAGCCTTCTTTTTTCGGAGCCGCAATCATGAACACCAGTGCCAGCCTCCTAGGAAAGTTGCAGGGCTTCCTGATCGCGATGGAGCAGATCAACACGCGCGTCAATCACGGCTGTACTTTCAGCATCGATCCTATTGCGATGGATGCGGATCCGACCGCTTGCATCACGCGGGCACTCGCGGATCAATCGATCGAGTTCACAGATCTAAAGCTGGAACCGCTCGAACCGTGGCGACCGGCCGTGAAAAGCTGTTTGTCCCGCTGGCTTCTCCAATTCCAAGAGCCTGAGAATTGCGATCGGAGCCTTTGGAATCACGAGCACCTTCCCGAAATCGACCGGAAGCGGTTTCTCCAACCACCGCTGGAGTGGCTGGATGCCCTGGTCGGCAAGTGCGATGTGTATGAATTCAAGATACATCCGGTCGGCTTCTACGAATGCGACTGGAACGATTTCCTGATCCATTCCACCGAATCCGCCTACTGGCTTCATCTGGGCGTTTCTGATTAGCCCGCGTCATCCGTGGTCAAAAAAATTTTTCCCGCGCGCACTATCTCACTGAAGCGCTAGTCCTCTAAATTGCACGTACACCCGATGAAGCAATCTCGCTTCCGGGTGCCGTGCCCGCGTTTGCGTGGGCATGCAAACTTCAACACACTCAAACGTCATGTCCCATCAACACGCCTCACAACCTGAAACACACGGAGCGAACGCATCAGCGCACGCTCCGCAGGTTGCCGTGCGCGAGGGGAATCGACTGCTCTGCCCTTGCTGCGGAGAGGTGTTGATGATCTTGCAGGAAGAGCCGGCCAACGAGTCGCAGCCCAAGAAATTCTGGCCGCCGAAGATGGCTCCTCCGAAGCGAACGCCGCGGCCGCAATCGGCCACGCTCAACGAAATCATCCGCCGGCAAGAGGCCCAGGAGGAAGCCGCGTTTCAGGCTGCGATGGCGAAGGACGTTCCTAGCAAGGACCCGCCTGTCGAAGCGTTCGACCCCGATCGACCGCACTACCGGGCCGACAGCATCGTGGTCGAAATCGATCCGGAAATCAACGCGTACGAGTTCCCCGAAATCGATCCTCCCCTGGTGCCAAACGGCTTAACGCCCAAACGTTCGCGGAGTGACTCAGGCGAATACCGCGTGCCCCGCGAACGCGACGCGGTGACGCGCTACGAGGAACGAAAGCGCTATCGACTACGGCAGCCGCTGCGCGAGCCCCTCACGTACGAAGCCGCACGATTGTACGCGTGGATGTTCTACCGGATGAAGAAGCTCAACCTCCAGTTGATCGAGGAGATTACCGCGAAACAGGCCGAGATCGATGCGCTGGAAGAGGAACTCAACGCACCCGTCGAACAGGCTTCCAGCGAAGAACAACCGCCAAGCGAAACGCAGCCCCAAGTAATCTCCCGAGCCGAAACCAAGCAGATCATCACGCCCACACGACGCGAACGCGTGCTTCGTGCGATTGAGAAGCGTGTCCACGCGGATGTGAGGATGGCGTCCAACAACGAAACACGACAAGTCGAAACGGCCCACGAACGCGGGCCGCCATGAGTGTGTCAGCCCCAAGGGGGCGACCGTTTCAGCAGGCATCATTTCGACCGCTCTTTCAGGGCCTAAGAAGTCTTTTGGGGAACGCTTTCCAGGGGCTTCCACCCCTGGCTATTAATGGTCGCCCCTTCGGGGCTGACGTAAGAAACTGCTGCGTAAGATTCGTTCCGATGCCATCGCGAACGTCGGTCGCGCATGCGTTTTCATCAAGCTTGAAAATCCCTCACCCTGGCCCTCTCCCCTCAGGGGCAAGGGGACGGAAGCGGGTGCGCGCTATCCTTGCCAGGCACCCTACAGAACTAGGCCCGTAACCGTCGGCATGTCCTGGTACTAGGTTTACCTCTGGCGGTTGGTCTGGTATTTTGGGCTCTTAACGCAAGGTGTTCCATTCGCCCTAAATCGCTTATCGCAACTACGATATCCCTCAGCTGCCAGGAAAACCTCATGGCCTACGAAGTCACTCTCATTACCGGCGACGGTACTGGTCCCGAATTGGCGGAAGCTGCCCGCAAGTGTGTCGACGCAACCGGCGTCGAAATCAACTGGGACGTCCAGGAGGCCGGCGTCGACGTGATGGAGCGTGTCGGCACGCCCATCCCCGATTCGACCATCGAAAGCGTTCGCCGCACCAAGTGTGCCCTGAAGGCCCCGATCACCACCCCTGTGGGTACTGGTTTCCGCAGCATCAACGTTTACCTGCGTCAGGAACTGGGTCTGTTTGCCTGTATCCGCCCTTGCAAGTGGTACCCAGGCGTTCGCAGCTACTTCAGCGAGTTGGGCGTCGATATCGTCATCGTGCGTGAAAACACCGAAGACCTTTACGCCGGCGTCGAATTCGAGAAAGGCAAGCCTGAAACGGCTCAGCTGATCGAGTTCATCAACGGCCTGCCATCGGACCGCAAGATCAAGACCGGCGCCGAAGAGACCGGCGTTTCGATCAAGCCGATTAGCGTCAGCGGAACCGAACGTATCGTTCGCTGTGCGTTTGACTACGCCCAGAAGAACGGCCGCAAGAAGGTCACCGCCGTTCACAAGGCGAACATCATGAAGTACTCCGACGGCTTGTACCTGGCCACGGCCACCGAAGTCGCCAAGGACTACCCTGACATCGAATTCGAGGAACGCATCGTCGACAACATGTGCATGCAGCTGGTCCAAAAGCCAGAACTGTACGACGTGATCGTGCTGCCGAACCTGTACGGCGATATCCTCAGCGACCTGGGTGCCGGTATCGTCGGCGGCCTGGGTGTTGCCCCCGGTGCGAACATCGGTCCCGAAGGCGCCGTCTTCGAAGCCACCCACGGTTCGGCTCCGAAGTACAAAGGCCAGAACAAGGTCAACCCGACCGCCCTCATTCTGTCCGGCATGCTGATGCTTCAGCACATGGGCGAAACCGACGCGGCCAAGCGTCTGGAACAGGCCGTCGCCGACGTCATCGCCGAAGGCAAGGACGTCACCTACGACCTCAAGCCAAACCGCGACGACCCAACCGCCGTCGGCACGCAGGAAATGGCCGACGCCATTTGTGCCAAGCTGAAAGGCTAGAGCAAAGTCGCCAATTGATAAGTGATCGAAAGGGACAAGCCGCCAGGTTTCGTCCCTTTCGCTTTGAATACGCCACCCCGTAGTAACGAATCGATGCTCACTGCCCGAGACTTCAAAGCCATTGTCAGCGGCCGCCAAAGGGGAATCGGCACGTCGATGCTTCGCGGACTCATGTGGGTGACCTCGCTCTTCTACGGAATCGGCGTCGGCATTCGCAATCGTCAGTACGACACGAAGGTCAAACCAGGCGAAAAGGTCGACGTGCCGGTGATCAGCGTCGGCAACCTGACCCTCGGCGGCACCGGCAAGACGCCCATGGTTGCCTGGCTCGCGCGTTGGTTTCGCGAGCAGAACATCCGCGTCACGCTGATCAGCCGCGGCTACGGCGCCGAGCAAGGTGCTCAGAACGACGAGGCGAAAGAACTCGAACAGTTGCTGCCTGACGTTCCGCACCTGCAAAACCCCGATCGCGTCGCCGCCGCCCAGGTAGCCACTGAGGAACTCGCCGCCCAGGTACTGCTGCTGGACGATGCGTTCCAACATCGGCGAATCGCCCGCGATCTCGATATCGTGCTGATCGACGCCACCGAGCCCTTTGGCTACGACTACCTGTTCCCCCGCGGCACCCTGCGAGAGCCGGTCCAAAGCCTGGGCCGGGCCGACGTGATCGTGCTCACCCGCGGCGACATGGTCAGCGTCCAAGAGCGGGCCGCGATCTGGGAACGCGTCGCCAAACTGGAAGACGATGCCGTGCTGGTCGAGATGCGTCACCAGCCAAGCCGCCTGATCAATTTCAGCGGAGCGTCCGAGCCGATTGATCAGCTGAAGGGAAAGAAGGTGCTGGCCTTTTGCGGCATCGGCAACCCGAGCGGTTTCCGCCACACGCTGACAAATGCCGAGATCGACGTGGTTGAGCTCAAAGAATTCGACGACCACCACGATTACCAGCGCGAGGACATCCACGTCCTGGAGCACTGGACCACTGAGCACGACGAGGTCGAAGCGGTCGTCTGCACGCACAAGGACCTCGTGAAGATCGGCCTCGATCGCTTCATGGACAAGCCCCTGTGGGCCTTGACCATCGAAGCCAAGATCGTCGACGGCCAAGAGGAACTCGAAGAGCGGCTGCGGGAACTAGTCGAAAAAATCCCCGAAGATCCGTACGCCGACTACTGATTCAGCTCGCGTAGGTGAAAGGTCGAATTGCAAGTCACCAGTTCCGCCTTTTCCCCTTGATACCGAATCAGATTCACGCAGCAGTTGTCTTGCCGGATCGTCCGGAACTGCTTCAGCGGAATCTGGTACAGATGGGCGACCATCACGCGAATGACGATGTTATGCGCGACCACCAGGACCCGCTTGCCGAGGTTCTGCCGCAGGATCCTGGTCAGGGCTGGTACCGTCCGCCGAGCGACGTCGGTGGCCGATTCCCCTTCGGGATAAGGATGAATCGAGGGATCTTCCTGATGCAAACGGTACGCCTCGGGATCGGCCGCTTGGATGTCTGCCCAGTCGCGTCCCAGCCAGCGGCCGACGTCGGCCTCGACGATCTCCGGCACCGGAACGATCTCGCGGCCAGGCACGATGCGTTCGGCCGTCTCGATTGCTCGCACCATCGGACTGGCATAGACGCAATCGAACGTCAGCGAACTAAGAAACTTACCCGTTAGCGTCGCCTGCTGCTGGCCGATCGCGGCCAGCGGGCCGTTGATTCCATTGCCTTGCAGGACGGTCGGCTGCTTCAGATTGAAGTCGGTCGCTCCGTGCCGGACCAAATACATCCAACACGTATCGTCAGAAAGAGTGCCGCTCATGATGCCTCGGTAAAACAGTCTTCCGGCTTCACGGCGTCCTTCTCGATCAGCCCCACTTCGACGAGCTGCTCGACAAGGGTCTTCCAGCGGTCAAGCTGCATCTGACCGAAGTCGTCTTGCTGAACCGTCGTCAGCGGGACGATCGCCTTGACGCCAAACTCCAGGACGCCCGGCGTGAGTTCGGGATTGAGCGACTGAAGATGCTCGTTCGTCTTCAGCGGGTCCTTCAGATACGCCTGCCAACCTTTACGGCAAGCTCGCGTCATCTTGGCGACCAGTTCCGGATGCTCGCTCTTCAGCTTGTCCGACGTGAACAGCAAGCTGGCGTACGGGTTATAGCCGATCGCTCGAATGGGCAGCACACGCACGTTCGCTCCTTGCTGCTTGGCCAGAAACGGCTCGCTGAACTCGTATCCTTGCTGGGCGAAGTTCTTGTCACGCAGGAACGCCGCAATGCTGCCGTCGTACGGCACGATCCGCACGTTCTCCAGCGGGACATGCTTCTTGAGATACTCCGAAAAGGCCCGGCCGCTGTTCATCGCCAGGGTCACGTTCTTGAGTTCTTCCAGCGACTTGATGCCTGACTCTTCGTGCACCAGGAAGCAGCGCGGGCTTTGGTCAATCGCCGCCAGCGTGGCCACGACGTTGGCTCCTTGAGCACGGCCGAGCGGAATTTGATCGGCCGTGGCGACGCCGAACTCGATCGTGCCGCGTGCTACCTGCTGAATCACCGGCGAGCCAGGCCCGCCGGGGATGATCTCGACGTTAAGTCCTTCCTCGGCGAAGTAACCGTTGAGCTGGGCCGCGTAGAATCCGCCATGCTCGGCCTCGGGAAACCAGTTGAGGGCCAGCTTCACGTCGGTTCGCGCGCTGGGGTCATTATCACGCGGACCGGTGTGGTACGTATCGTCCTTCGTCTGACAACCACCGACCAAAGCGATGGCCATCAGTAGCAGACTTAGCAAAAGCATTCGTTTCACGGTGATCCCTCCCCTACCCAGCGCCACAATAGCAAACGGCCCAGCAGTGAAATGGTGGCAAACACGACGACACCCAACAGCGTACTGCATATCGTCCCAGCGAACAGGCTCGTCGTGTTAATTTGATTTTGTGATACGAGAATAAAATAGCCCAGCCCCTGATGACCACTCGAGTGCCCGGCGAAGAACTCACCGACGATCGCCCCGACGACCGCCAGCCCGGCGCTCGTTTTCATGCCGGTCAGCAGGTAACGAATGGCGCCTGGGAACTGCAGCTTCCACAAGATCTGCCATCGTGTTGCCTTGTTCACACGAAACAGATCCAATAGTCCCTGATCGACCGTGATCAGCCCGGTGGTTGTCGCGGTGATGATTGGGAACAGGCTGATCATCGTCGTCACCACGACCACGCTCAGCACGCCATATCCAAAGATGGCGATCACCAACGGAGCGACGGCAACGATCGGTACGGTTTGAAAGAAGATCGCGTAAGGGTACCCGCTTTGGCGGATGATCGACGACTGCGAAAACAGCAGCGACACGCTCACGCCCAGCACGACCGAGATCAGAAACCCACTGACGGCCACCATCCCCGTGCGCAGCGTATACAGCAACAGCGAATCGCTACGCTGCCACATCGTTTTGCCGACGTCCCAAGGGCCCGGCAGGATGTACGGTTCGAGCCCGCTGACGACGATGATCGCTTGCCACAGGGCAAGGGTCAGCACCAACACCAGCATCGGCAGCACGATGGTCTTCCAGCTGAAGCGATCCTCCTTCATCACGCGGCCGCTCCTGCCAGTTTGCCCATGACCTCTCCGCAAAATCTGGCGAAGTCGGGGTCGCTTCGAAGTGGACCGCGGCGCGGGTAATCGAACGGAACGGTCATGTCGGCCACGATCCGCCCAGGCTGGGCATGCATGACGAGAACCCGCTGACTTAAGAAGACCGCCTCGGCGACGTTATGCGTCACGAACAGCGTCGTCCACTTCTGCTCTCGCCACAGGTCGAGCAGTTGTTCGTTCAGCTGATTCCGCAGTAGGTCGTCGAGCGCGGCGAACGGTTCGTCCATCAGCAAGATGCGCGGCTGGGTGACCAGTGCCCGGGCGAGCGAAACCCGCATTCGCATCCCGCCGGAAAGCATTCGCGGAAATTTTCGCGAATCTTCCGCTTGCAAACCGACCATCCGAATCGCGGCATCGATTGCGTGTTGGTCGTCGCGCGTCAGCTGGCGGCGGAGTTCGAGGGGTAACTGAACGTTCTCCGAGGCCGTTCTCCAGGGGATGAGGCTGGCGTCCTGAAAGACGAAGGCCCGCTCGCCGGCCTGGTCGTCGGAAAGGGTGAGCTGGCCACCACTGGGCTGGTCCAAGTTGGCGACCAAACGCAGCAGCGTTGATTTACCACAACCTGAAGGCCCGACAAGGGAGACGAATTGCCCCGACGGGATCTCGAGCGCATCGACCGAAAGGACGAGCGATTCAGGCGAAAAACGCTTCTCAAGTTGTCGAAATTCAATCGCGGACACGACCACCTGTTTTCTGACAATCGGGATAGTTATTTTCCAGAAGAAAACCACGCAAAAACAATGACTTGCGCCAAATGTCCAGGGATTATCGGAAAAACGTATTCCCTCTAACCTGACCACCCTAAGGGGTAATTGCTACGGGCCGGGAATAAATCTTTACTTCTAGGACATCCCTCCCTACGATAACTAATTGAAGCCTTCCTTAGTGCGCGGTCACAACCCCCTCCATTTGTAGGACCGTGTTCGAAACAATTCAGCGAAATTTCCCGCCTCAATCATAATTTAAGCGACCTGTTTTATCGGTTGTTTCCTCTGAGTGCGGTGATTGCTTCGTCCCTGCCTTTCCAATCGATACTGATGCAACGACTTTCCCTCATTGCGATCTTCGTGCTTACGGCTGCTGTCAACGATAGCATCGCCGCCGAGACGAAACAGCCCAACACCGACTTCTCGAAGATCCAGCCGGTCTTGGAAAACTACTGCTATGGTTGCCATGGCTACGGTGCGGATGAAGGGGGCGTCGTGCTCGACACCCTGCCCGAGAACCCCCAGGCCTCGCACGAAACATGGCTGGCCGTCTGGCGAAACCTGCGCGCCCAAACGATGCCCCCGTCCGACGAAGACCAACCTTCTCCAGAACAGCGCGACCTGGTGAGCAAGTGGATCCAAGCGAGCGTCTTCAAGCTCGATCCGCAGAATCCCGACCCAGGCCGCGTCACGATCCGCCGTTTGAACCGCGACGAGTACCGCTACACGATCGAAGACCTCTTCGGTTACCGCTACAAGGTCGACGAGAACTTCCCGCCGGACGACACCGGTTACGGCTTCGACACCATCGGCGACGTCCTCTCGATGTCGCCGCTGATGACCGAGAAGTACTTCGACGCAGCACAAGAGATCGTCAAGGAAGTCGTGCCCACCGACGACAAGCAAGGCGTCATGTACAAACGCGTCTTCTTCGATGGTCCACCCCCCGAAGGCGAAAAGGAACGGGAAGCGTATGCCCGTAAAATTTTGCAGCACTTCAGTTCGAAGGCCTTCCGCCGACCGGTCTCCGACGAGACGCTCAACCGCCTAGTCGCAATCCAGAAGCACATCAGTGGCCTGCCCGACCGAACCTTCGAGCACGGCATCGCCCAGTCGTTCGCCGCTATTTTGATTTCTCCGCAGTTTCTATTCCGGGCAGAAATCCAACCGGAACCGAACAACCCCGGCAAAGTCGTCAACGTCGACGAGTTCGCGCTCGCCTCGCGGCTCTCCTACTTTCTGTGGAGTTCGCTGCCCGACGACGAGCTGACCCGGCTGGCCAGCGAAGGCAAGCTCCGCGAGAACCTCGATGCCCAGGTCAATCGGATGATCGACGATCACAAGTCCGAGCGTTTCGTCGAGCGTTTCGTCGGCCAGTGGCTGCAAGCCCAGGACGTCGAGTCGCTGAGCATCGATGCTCGCCGGGCACTGGGGCTCCGCGACCTTGGCGACTCCCAACGCATCTTCAGCCGAACCGTCCGCCGCGCCATGCGGGAAGAGACGGAAATGCTGTTCGAGTACGTCCTGAAAGAGAACCGCTCGGCAGGCGAACTGCTGACCGCCGACTACACCTTCCTCAACGAGCCGCTGGCCAAGTTTTACGGCTTGGAGGAGATCAAGGACCTCGACCGCAGCCGCATGAAAAAGGTCGACCTGCCCAAGGACAGCAAACGGGGCGGTATCCTCACCCAGGGGACTTTCCTCGTGGTGACCTCGAACCCAACCCGAACGTCCCCGGTCAAGCGCGGGCTGTTCATCCTCGATAACATCCTCGGCACGCCGCCGCCACCGGCACCGCCGAACGTACCGGCCCTGGAGGAAATCCGCCAGCGCGGCAAACGATTGACGATGCGCGAGCAACTGGAACTGCATGCCAGCGAAGCGCTCTGCAAGTCGTGCCACTCTCGGATGGACCCCTTGGGACTGGCGCTGGAGAAGTTCACCTACATCGGACAGTTCGAGGACGACGACGAGGTCGAAACCTCCGGCAAGTTGATCACCGGCGAAGAGTTCAAAAGCGTGAAAGAACTTTCCCAGGTGTTGGCCAACGAGCGAAAAGTCGATTTTTATCGCTGTTTGACCGAAAAGATGCTCACCTACGCCCTGGGGCGGGGTTTGGAATATTACGACACACCGACCGTAGACCTCATCGTCGACGACATGCTTGCCAACGACGGCAAGCTGCGCGACATGATTCACTCCATTGTAAATAGCGCCCCTTTCCAGAAGCGTCGTGGCGACGGCGACTTGTTGTCGTCCGCCAACTGATCCTGCCAGCTTTTAGCGCAACGAAGGAATTGATGCCATGAAAATGCAACCCACTCGCCGCCATTTCCTTAAAGGACTCGGTCTGGCCGTGGCTTTGCCCGCCATGGAAAGCCTGATGCCCGGCACCGCCCAGGCAGCCAGCCGAACCGCAACGACCGCCGCCGGCGATCCCCTTCGCTCCGCCTTCCTGTACGTGCCCAACGGCGTGAACGTGAGCAAGTGGTTCCCGGAAGGAACCGGCAAGGACTACAAGCTCAACGAAACGATGAAGCCGCTGGAGGACCTCCGTAGCGAGTTCCAAATCCTGAGCGGTCTCGCTCACGAACATGGTTTTGCCAACGGCGATGGCGCCGGTGACCATGCCCGAGCCCACGCGACGTACCTGACCGGTGCCCGTCCGAAGAAGACCGCCGGTTCCGATATCGAACTGGGCATTTCCATCGACCAGGAAATGGCCCAGTACCTCGGCTACGAAACCCGCTTGCCGTCGCTGGAACTGTCGTGCGATGGCGCCCGTAAGTCAGGCTCGTGCGACTCTGGCTACTCGTGTGCCTACCAGTTCAACCTGTCGTGGCGGAGTGCCAATACGCCGATGGCTGCCGAATCGAACCCACGCCTGGTGTTCGAGCGTCTGTTCGGTCGCGGCAACAGCGAAGAGCGACAACGCAACTTCGACCAGCGGATGACCGAGCGCCGTTCGGTGCTCGACTTCGTGATGGGTGAAACCAAGTCGATGTCGAAGCAGCTGGGCCGTAACGACGTGAAAAAGCTCGACGAATACCTGACCGGCGTTCGCGAAATCGAACAGCGTATCCAAAACGCCGAGAAGTTCCGCGACCTGCCTGAGGTCGAGATGGAGGCCCCCAGCGGCATTCCGAAGGATTACGCCGATCACATTCGCCTGATGTTCGATCTGCTCGCCCTTTCGTTCCACACCGACTCGACCCGCGTCGCTTCGTTCATGCTGGCTCACGACGGCAGCAATCGCAACTTCCGCGAAATCGGCGTTTCGGAAGGTCACCATAGCCTGTCGCACCATCGCGAAGACAAGGACATGAAGGAGAAGATCGCCAAGATCGACCACTTCTACGTCACGCAGCTGGCGTACTTCCTTGAGAAGCTCAAGTCGATGAAGGACCCCTCCGGGGCAAGCGTGCTGGACAACTCGATGATCGTTTACGGTAGCGGCTTGTCCGACGGCAACCGTCACCGTCACGACGACCTGCCGATCATCCTGGCCGGCAAAGGGGGCGGCACGCTGGAAACCGATCGCCACGTGCGACTCGACGCCAGCGCACGCACGCCGATGGCCAACCTGTTCGTCACGATGATGGACCGCATGGGCATCCAAGACCCCGACTTCGGCGACTCGACCGGCCCACTCACGGTCATCTAACGTTAACCGGGAACCGAACCATTCTCTTATTCCAGTCCCCTCTCCCTTCGCAGGGAGAGGGTTAGGGTTTCCGCCACGCCGCACCGCTCACCAACAGAGGGTGACCCAGAGAGATTCCTCTCTGGGTCACCCGTGGGCCGGTTTGCTAGCGACCTCTTTTACAGGCCGAAGCCAACTTCCTGTTCGAATTCCTGCACATCGGTCTTGTAAAAATTGCAAACCTATTGCTAGACTCAGTCCCGCGCACCAAACACGACTTGGCTGCGTAATGGATCAACCGGCCCCGATTTCCGGCCGGTCTCTGATGCTTCTGCGACAAGGAGGTCGCGGTGCTCAACCGACGTCCACTCAAACACAAATTGATCATTGGCAGCGGTCTGCTGCTGGCGTTGGTGCTCGCGCTGTTCATCGTGACCATCACCGGCGGTCTTTCGTATCGGCAGGTCGCGCGGGACATTAGCGCCCGATCGGTCGAACTGCCGCTGGCCATCGACTTCTCGCTGGCCGTGACCGAGCTTCGCCACACGCTCAATCAGGCCCGCAATTCCAAGCGATTCGGCTTCCACGATTCGGCGACCGACCCGCCGCTGCTGCGGGAAGAATTCCGAGCCAAGTTTCTTTCCGTCCAGGAAGCGCTGCGCCGCTACGAAGACCAGCTCAACCGCAGCGGTGCCGGCGATAGCGACATCGGCGACGACTCGGACGAACGCGATACGATCGGCGAGATTCACGGCTCGATCCAGAAGCTGGACGACCAGTACCAGGATGCCGATTGGTACCTGAACGATATCAAGAACGACGAACTGATCAGCGAGATCGATCAGCTGCACATGCTGGCCAAGAAGCTCCCCACGTTTCTGATCGAGGACATGCAGCAGCTCAAGGACGAAGTCCGCGGCCAGTATCGGCTCTGGATTACGGCCTCGGTCATGGTGATCTCGCTGACGGTCTGCGCGATCATTTCGGCCGCGTATGCCTGCTATCGCTGGCTGTTCAGTCCACTCAAGATCTTGATGGATGGTTCGCGGCGGGTTGCCAACGGCGACTTCGATCACCGCATTCAGCTGGAAGGACATGCCGAGCTGGCCATTCTGGCCGATGCGATGAACGCGATGACGCATCGTTTCCAGGCCATCGAAAGCAACCTGAACGAACAGGTTCAAGACCGCACCAGGCAGGTCGTACGTAGCGAACAGCTGGCCAGCGTCGGCTTTCTGGCCGCTGGCGTGGCGCACGAAATCAACAATCCGCTGGCCTCGATCGCCTTCTGTGCCGAGTCGCTACGATCGCGCATCAACGAAGGGGAAACCGATCCTGGCGGCGAAACGACCCATTTCCGCGATAGTGACGTAACGGTACTACAGACCTATTTGGGAATGATCGAAGAGGAGGCCTTCCGCTGCAAGGAAATCACGGAACGCCTGCTCGACTTTTCGCGTCTAGGAGACGTCGAGAAAACCGAAACCGACGTGCGCGATCTCGTTCAAGGCGTGATCGACATGGTCCGTCACTTGGGCAAGTATCGTGAAAAGAACTTGATCTTCGAGGACGACCAGGTCGCCCTCGCACCGGTGAACGGACCGGAAATCAAGCAAGTCGTGCTCAACCTGATTACCAACGCCCTGGACAGCATCGACCCAGGCGGACACGTGTTGGTGAAGGTGAGCGAAGAACGCGGGCAGGTCAAAGTGACCGTCAAAGATGACGGCTGCGGCATGACCGAAGAGGTTCGACGTCACTTGTTTGAACCCTTTTTTACCCGACGCCGGGACGGCCAAGGGACAGGACTGGGGCTTTCGATTTCGTACCGCATCGTGAGTGACCATGGTGGTCAGATCGATGCTTGGAGCGAAGGGCCAGGCCTCGGAAGTGAGTTTAGTTTTACGCTGCCATGCAGGGAAGCAAGTAAGCGCAATGACCGAAGACACCAAGCAGCCTGAGTCGCTGAAGATATTGTTTGCCGATGACGAGAAATCGCTCCAGAAGCTGATGGGGCTCGAACTGCCGCGTCTCGGCCATACCGTTACCGTCTGCCCCGACGGCGTCACTGCGATCGCCGCGATCGAAAAGGAAGACTTCGATTGTCTGCTGGTCGACCTCGATATGCCCGGCAAAGGGGGCATCGACGTCATCAAGAAGGCCAAGGAAACCAGGCCGGACACCGAAGCGATCATCCTGACCGGCAAGTCGTCGACCGAAAGCGCGATCGCCGCGGTCGAGTTCAAGGTCTTCGCCTACCTGACCAAGCCTTGCCGCTTGATGGAACTGAAGACGCTGCTGGAAGGGGTCGCCAAAAAACGCGAGCAAGATCGCCGCATTAAAGCCCTCACCAGCCGCCTGGATCGCATCGAAGGCAAGTCGAAGCTGATCGGTGATTCCGGCGCGATGGAGATCGTCAACAAGATGATCGCCAAGGTCGCCCCCTCGAACTCGGCGGTACTCATTCGCGGCGAGACCGGCACCGGCAAGGAGCTAGTCGCCAAAGCGATTCACGACCAGAGTCTGCGTCACGCACAACCATTCGTCGCGGTGAACTGCGGCGCGCTGCCTGAGAACCTGATCGAAAGCGAACTGTTCGGTCACCGCAAAGGGGCTTTTACTGGGGCGGAAGAAACCCGGATCGGCCTGTTTGAAGTCGCTCACGGCGGGTCGCTGTTTCTGGACGAGATCGGCGAGCTTCCCAAGGCACTGCAGGCCAAGCTGCTGCGGGTGCTGGAAACGGGCGAGATTCGCCGCGTGGGTGAGAACAGTTCGATCAAGGTCGACGTCCGCATCATCAGCGCGACGCACCGTCACATCGAAGACATGGTGCAGGATGGCGACTTCCGCGAAGACTTGATGTTCCGCATCAACACCTTCGAGATTCAACTGCCGCCGCTGCGCGAGCGGACCGAAGACATTCCCCTGCTGGCCGAGCACATCAGCCGCCGGTTCTGGCCGACCATTCCGATGACGCATACCGTCTTCGCTACGGAAACGATTCACGCGCTCAAGTCTCACTCGTGGCCGGGCAACGTGCGTGAACTGGCCAACGTGGTCGAGCACGCCACGATTCTGTGCGAAGAACTGCCGATCCAGCCGCAGCACTTGCCGCGCCGCTTCAGCGAACAATCGCCCAGCGGCGGCGATCGACCGGAACTGCGGGCGGTGAGCGGTCCGATGTCCCTGCGTGAACTTGAAATGCAAGCCATCCACGAGGCCTTGGACCGCCACGACGGCAACAAGCCGCAAGCGGCCGAAGAACTGGGAATCAGCCTGAAGACGCTTTACAATAAGCTGAACCAGGCAACGGCCGGCGAGAAGACGGCGTAAGTTGCGTAGGACCCGCGTGTCGCGGGTCGGAATCCTGGTACCCGCTTCGCGACCCGCGACACGCAGGCCCTACTTTCGTTTTGGCGGAAAGCCCCTCACCCTAGCCCTCTCCCCTCGCACGGAGAGGGGACAACATGCGTTAGAACTTTCTTACTACGCCGATGACCACGCCGCGGACCTTCGCGTTTTTGACGTAGATAGGCTGCATGCCGCTGTTGGCGGGTTGCAGGCGGATGCGGTTCTTTTCGGGGTACCAGTATTTGAGGGTCGCTTCCCCTTCGTCCGTTTCGGCCACGACGATCTCGCCGGGGCGGGCCGTTTCCTGCTGCTTGACGACGACGTAGTCCCCTTCGTCGATGTGGGCTTCGATCATCGAGTCGCCGGTCACTTCCAGAACGAAGTGGTCTCGGTGGCTGAACATCGTGCCGAAATCAACCCGTTCGTCCTGGCCGATCGCCTCGTGCAGCACGCCGGCGGCGATTCGCCCGACAAACGGCAGGCCGGCATCTTCCTCGACCTCGGCTTTGAGTTGGATGGCCCGGGACATGTTCTTTTCGCGCGAGATCAGCCCTTTGCGCTCGAGGGCTTTCAGATGGCACACGACGCCGTTGGGCGAGCTGATCTCGAATTCTTCCCCGATTTCCCGCACGGTGGGACCGTAGCCGCGAGACTGGATCTTCTCGCGGATGAAGTAGAAGACGTCCTTTTGACGTTTGGTAAGGGAATCGGTGGCCGATTGCGAACTTGCCATGTCCTGAGATCCTGATCCATCGCGGTTCTCCCCCTTCCGGCGCGGAAAGGTGATGTCGGAATTAGAGCCTAGCCCCATGCTGTACAGATGTCAACTCCTATAACGCGCAAGGGGGAGCGATTTTTTTGCTAAAGGGCGATTATGACGTACGTTTCAGTTGACCCATTGCCGTGAATCCCCGGCCAGCGGAACTCCCCCTCTCGTAGGCATGGACTTTCACGTTTCCTTTTTCGTCGGTCCTTTCTCAAGGAACGGTGCCATGCTCCCCAAGATTCTCCACTTTCTGCGTAGCGAAGACGGGCCCACGTCCGTAGAGTACGCCATCATGCTGGCCATGATCCTGATGGCAGTCATCGGCGCGATCACCTTCATCGGCATGCTGACCCAAGACAGCTACAACTACTCGAAGACCGAAATCGAGCGGACATTCCCCGACCTGGGCGTGTAACCAACATTCGCTGCGTGCGAAAGAATGCTCCATGACATTCTAAGTGGCGTAAGCGACTTCCGTACCTTGGTAGGCCGATCGCGTCTTGCCATCGCAATCGAGATGCGTGATGCTGCGGAACTGGCCAGGCTTATCTAACAAGGTCCGCTACACTTTTCTTAATGTCCGCAAGAACGATCAAGCGAGACTTCTCTTCTGCTTGGCAGAATGCCGGTAACGCAACTTGAGGAGACCGCATGAATCCCGTTCAAAAAGCTTGTTGGTACGTAGAAAGTCACCTACGTGATGACTTATCGCTCGACATCATTGCGTCGGCATGCCACGTTTCTTCTTATCACTTAACTCGCGCTTTTGCGGCATCTGCAGGGATCTCCTTAATGCGTTACGTCCGGGCACGTCGCCTGAGTGAGGCGGCACAGAGACTTGCTGATGGCGCAGACGACATTTTGACAATGGCACTCGACTATGGTTACGGTTCTCACGAGGCGTTTACCCGGGCTTTTCGCAGTCAATTCGGCGTCACGCCAGAGCACGTTCGAGCCCAGGGAAACGTCCTAGAATTAACGCTTGAGGAAATCTTTACCATGAATTCATCCGCCACGACAGACCTTTCAGAGCCCACCATCGAAGATCTTCCGGCGCTCCGTTTGGCTGGACTTGTGCAGCGATATCACTGCGAGTCTCCCGAGAGCATTCCTAGGCAATGGGAACGCCTGGACCCCTACTTAGGAAACATCAACGGACAGGTTGGAGCCACGGCCTATGGTGTCGTTTACGAATTCGATCCCGAAGGGAACTTCGCCTATCTTACCGGAGTCGAAGTAACAGAAGACCCGCAGATTCCGGCAGATTTTCAACGGCTGACCGTTCCACCACAGCGCTACGCTGTATTTTCGCAGAAGAGCCATATCGCTGGCATTCGCAACGTGTTCTCGGCCATCTGGAACCAATGGTTGCCGCAATCAGCATATCAAGCCGCCGAAGCTCCTACGATTGAACGCTACGGCCAAGAGTTCAATCCGAGTACAGGCCTGGGTGGCTACCAAATCTGGTTGCCTATTCGCGATTGACGTTCGATCATAGAAACAAAAAGGCCCGGATATCTATCCGAGCCTTTTCTTTTATCGATATATCACCTGTACGATTAAAGCGGTTGTCCATTCCAGCGAACGAACGCTTCCATCGCGAAGTACTCAGGCAAGCCGATCTTGTTGTACGAGTCGGCGGTGCCGGTGTTGCGGTCTTCGGCTCGTTCCCAGAACTCACGCGGGTCGGTCCCAGGGAACAGCGCACTATCTTTCTGACTCTCGTGCATGAAGATCGCCTGACGCTTCTTGAACATATCGTTCGGTGACAGCGGCACGCAAATCTCGATCTCGTGCAGCGGATATTCCTGCCAGGCACCACGATACAGCAGTGCTTCCGGACGGCTGCCCGTTTCCGCTTCGATTTCCAAAAGAGCGTTGAAGATCGCCATCGCACACACGCGGTGCGTACCGTGCGGGTCGGAAAGATCGCCGGCGATGTAAACCTGATCAGGCTTCACTTTGAGGATCAGTTCCTTCACGATCTTCACGTCTTCGTCGCCCAGCGGGTTCTTGGCAACCTTACCGGTGCGATAGAACGGCAGGTCGAGAAAGTGCAGATGCTCTTCCTGACAGCCAGCTTTCAGGGCCCCGGCGATCGCTTCGCTGCGGCGGATGAGGCCTTTGATGGTGAGTACCGCGTCGACGTCGGGCTCGCCAGGCGGCTTGGCCTTAAGCGATTCAACGACGAGCTTTTCGACTTCGGCCGACTTCTTTTCTTCGATGCCGAACAGGCGGTTGTACTGCGTGACGAAGTCGGCGAAACGCTGGGCGTCGTGGTCAAATACCGCGATATTACCGCTGGTCATGTAGGCGACGTGGGCCTCGTGACCGTCGTCGACCAGGCGAATGAGCGTGCCCCCCATGCTGATCACGTCGTCGTCCGGGTGAGGACTGAAGCAGATGGCCTTCTTCTTTTCCTTGCCAGCCGGATGATACTCGATGGTATCCATCATCCAGCGGAACACGCGGTGAGCCAGGCTCGGCGCGGGGCCATGATGACGCAGCAGTTGGTGCAGGTTGTGCTTACGGAAGTCATCGTCGTCGAGTTTCAGCAGGGCCTTGCCGGTCTTTTCGCAAAGCCACAGCACGGCCCGCTTGATCATCGTCTGGTCCCACTCGACTTCCCCTTCGGTCCAGGGTTCGGACACGGCGGTCAACTTGCTGGCCGCTGCCGAATCGATGTAGACCGACGTGTCGCGATGCTCCTGCAGGATGGTCGCCGGCACGCGATTGGTGATGGGACCTTGCAGGGTGTCGCGAATGATCGACGATTTGCCTTGCCCCAAGGCCAGCAGCAAGATCTTGCGAGCTTCGAGGATCGTCCCGATGCCCATCGTGATCGCCTGGTGCGGAACATTCTCTTCGTGGAAGAAGTCCGACGCGGCACTGCGACGCGTGATCGGGTCGAGCGTGCAGAGCCGGGTTCGGCTGTTGCGGATGCTGAACGGCTCGTTGAAGCCGATGTGCCCGTTCGTGCCGATGCCCAGAAGCATCAGGTCGATCCCCCCAGCGGCGCGAATCTTACTTTCGTAGTCATCGCAATACGCGTCAACTTCGTCCAGTGGAATAGTTCCGTCGGGGATGTGAATATTCTCCGACGGAATATTCACGTGCTGAAAGAAAACCTCGTGCATCGTACGGTGGTAACTTTGCAGTTGGTCCGGCTTCAAACCGTAGTATTCGTCCAGATTGAAGGTAATGACGTTGGACAGATCCAACCCTTCTTCCTGGTGCATGCGAACCAGTTCTCGATAGACGCCCATGGGCGTGGAACCGGTTGGAAGTCCGAGCACAGCGGTCGCTTTTTGAGCTTGTCTTTCGCGAATGATCGCGGCGACGATTTCAGCGACGTGGCGAGAGAGGGCTTCGCTGGTGGAAAAAACAGCGCACGGCAATGCGGTTGACTGGATCGACATCTCAGGTCGATCAGCGGTTCGTTCAGTCATGATTCTCGTTGTTCAGGTTGTAGGAAAGCGTAGGTGTCCCCACGCGACAGATTAAATCTCGAACCGAATCGGCAAGTATGAACGATCGCGCAGAGCTTGAATAGGGAGCCATTCGCTCCATTACGCGATTTCCTTGCAAAATACCTACAATCTGCGGGACTTATTTAGGAAGACGTTTGGAGAAACGCCACTATATTGGAATAAGTCGAAAAACTTAATTTTTGCCTGGGCTCTTCCCCTTTTTCCTGGGCAACGAACGCGACGAAAACTTGTCCTCAAACCGAATTCCTTCAGCCCACCCAAGTGCCATGCTACGCGACCATCGCAGCTATCGTTTCGCATCCATCGCCGCAAGCCTGCTCGTGCTGCTTTCGGGCGCAAGCCACCTTGCCGCGGCCGAACCGGCAAGCCCCAAGCAGCGCATCTCGGTGCTGTTTCTGGGTGACAACGGCCACCACCAGCCCGCCAAGCGTTTCGTCGAGTTGCAACCGGCCTTGGAAGACCGCGGCATCGATCTGAAGTACACCGATTCGCTGGCTGACATCAATCCGGAAACGCTCGCCAAGTTCGACGGACTGATGATCTACGCCAACATCGAACAGATCGATCCGGCCAGCGAGAAAGCGATCATCGACTACGTCGAATCGGGGCACGGGCTCATTCCTTTGCACTGCGCTTCGTACTGTTTTTTGAACTCCCCCAAGTACATCGCGTTGGTCGGTGCCCAGTTCAAGAGCCACGGCACAGGGATCTTCCGCACCCAAATCACCGAAACGTCGCACCCGATCATGCAAGGTTTCCAAGGCTTTGAAAGCTGGGACGAGACCTATGTACACGCCAAGCACAACGAAAAGAACCGTACCGTGCTGACCTATCGTGTGAACGACAGTGAAAAGGAACCTTGGACCTGGGTTCGCGAACAAGGCCAGGGACGCGTCTTCTATACGGCCTGGGGACACGATGCCCGCACGTGGACCAACCCTGGCTTTGCCAACCTGGTCGAACGAGGCGTGCGCTGGGCCGTCGGCCAAGATCCAAGCGTGGTCCCCAACTTCCCACCGCAGCAGGAAGGTCTGATCACGGCATTCGATCAACCAATGAATGTCCCTAAAGCTCAAGAGCCCAATAAAGACGTCAAGCCGTTCGACTACATCGACGTCGGTGCCAAGATTCCTAACTACACCGCCAGCAAGAACTGGGGCACACAGGCCGAGAACCTGAATTTGATGCAGAAGCCCCTGGCACCGGAAGAGTCGCAAAAGCATTGGGTATTGCCTGAAGGCTTCGAAGCGAAGCTGTTCGCCTCGGAAGAAATCTTTGACGGTGGCAAGCCGATCGCCATGACCTGGGATGCCAAGGGGCGATTGTGGATGTGCATGACGCTCGACTACCCGAACGAACTGCACACCAAGGGACCGGGCCGCGACCGCGTGGTGATCTGCGAAGACACCGACGGCGACCTGAAAGCCGACAAAGTCACCACCTTCGCCGATGGCCTGAGCATTCCGACCTCGATCGCCTTCCACGACGGCGGCGTGATCGTGCAGAACGGTACCGAAACCCTGTGGCTGAAAGACACCAACGGCGACGACGTGGCCGACGAAAAGAAGGTGATGTTCACCGGCTGGAACATGCGTGACACCCATGGTGGCGTGAGCAACTTCCAGTACGGTCACGACAACTGGATCTGGGGCATGCAAGGCTACAACGATTCGCACGTCGTGGTGAACGGCGAAGAACAGCCTGGCTTCCGCAATGGGTTCTTCCGCTTCAAGCCCGACGGCAGCAAGCTGGAATTCATCCGCTCGACCAACAACAACACCTGGGGCCTGGGCATCAGCGAAGAAGGGATCATCTTCGGCTCGACCGCCAACCACTGCCCGAGCGTTTACATGCCGATCCCCAACCGCTACTACGAACAGGTTCGCGGCTGGACGGCGCGCCTGGTGTTGGACTCGATGGCCGACTCGCACAAGTTCGATCCGATCACCGACAAGGTTCGCCAGGTCGATCATCACGGTGGCTACACGGCCGGTGCCGGGCACTCGCTCTATACGGCTCGTAACTACCCGGAAAGCTTCTGGAACCGCGTGGCCTTCGTCAACGGTCCGACCGGTCACCTTACCGGTGCGTTCGTGATCTCGCGTGATGGAAGCAACTTCCACTCGACCAGCCCGTTCAACCTGGTGGCTTCCGACGACGAATGGTCGGCCCCCATCCAGGCCGAAGTCGGCCCCGACGGCAACGTGTGGGTTCTCGACTGGTACAACTACATCATCCAGCACAACCCCACGCCGCACGGCTTCAAGACCGGTAAGGGCGCCGCCTACGAAACCGACCTGCGTGACAAGCGTCATGGTCGGATCTACCGCATCGTCTACACCGGCGAAGGTGCCAAGGCCGATAAAGACTGGCACTTGAACCTCGAACAGGCCGCTCCTGAAAAGATCGTCGCTACCTTGAAGAGCGACAACCTGTTGTGGCGTCGTCATGCTCAGCAAATCCTGGTCGAACGGGGTCAGACCGACGTCGTTCCGGCTTTGATCAACCTGCTGCAAGACGATTCGGTGGATAGCATCGGCCTGAACGTCGGAGCAATCCACGCGTTGTGGACGTTGCATGGCCTGGGCGTTTTGAAGGATGCCAATGGCACCGCAACGCAAGCCGCTTATACGGCGCTAAAGCATCCGGCTCCTGGCGTTCGCCGCAATGCGGTTCAAGTCTTGCCACGGATTGACGAAAGCACCGCCGCGATTCTCAACAGTGGCGTGCTCAACGATGCCGATCCCCAGGTTCGCCTGATGACGCTGTTGGCCCTGGCCGATCTGCCGGCCAGCGATGCCGCGGCGATCGATATCCTGGCGATGATCACGCAGCCGGAAAACGCCAACGATCGCTGGATCCCGGATGCCGCGACCTCGGCCGCCGCGAACCAAGGGGGCAGCTTCCTGAAAGCGGTCGCCAACAGCGACCAAGTCGACGACAAGGTCCTGAACCTGGTGGCGATCGTGACCGAGCACTACTCGCGTGGCGGTCCGGTCGATTCGATTGCCGATCTGCTGCCGGCGATTGAAAACGCCCAGCCAGAAGTGGCCCAGGCAATTGTTACTGGCTTGGCGAAAGGTTGGCCAGAGGACAAGAAGCCGCAGATCACCACCGCGGTCGACGAGTCGCTGGCCAGCTTGATCGAGAAGCTGCCGGCTTCCTCGCGTGGCCAGCTGATCAGCATGGCCGTGAACTGGGGCAGCACGAAGCTGACCGCTCAGCTCGAACAGCTGGTTGAGAACGCTTTGGAACAAATCGAATCGGGCGACCTCAGTGCCAGGGACGTGCAGCGAATCGCTCGCGAGATCGTTCAACTGAACGTGAAGATGGATCCACCGGTGGAAGCCGAACTGCTGGCCACCATCGGCCCGCAAACTTCGGCCGACGTCACCACCGCCCTGCTTAACAGTCTGAAAGCGAGCGAAAACGACGACCTGGGCAAATACGTTCTGGAAACGCTGCCTAGCTTGACGCCCACGGCCCGCAAGGAGGCCATCAGCCTATTGCTGGGTCGCCCGGCCTGGACCGCCGATCTGCTTGCTTCGATGGACAAAGGGGTGATCCAACTGAACGAACTGGCGCTTGACCAGCGTCAGGCCCTTTCGCAGCATCCTGATAAGAACCTGCGTAAGAAGGCCGAAGAGATGTTCGCTCGCGGTGGGGCTCTGCCCAACGCGGATCGTCAGAAGGTGATCAAGGAACTGTGGGCGACGACCGAAGCCAAGGGGGATGCCGCCGCCGGCAAGCTGGTCTTCAAGCGGGAATGCTCGAAGTGCCACGTGCACAGCGGCGAAGGCTCGAAGATCGGTCCCGACCTGACCGGGATGGCCGTGCATCCGAAGTCGCAACTGCTGACCGAAATCCTCGACCCCAACCGCAGCGTCGAGTCGAACTACCGCACCTACATGGTGGCCACCATGGACGGACGCGTGCTGAGCGGCCTGCTCGCCTCGGAAAGCCGGACGGCCATTGAACTGGTCGACGCCGAAGGCAAACAGCAATCGATCCTGCGGGAAGACATCGACGAACTGCTGGGAACGCCTCAGTCACTGATGCCGGTCGGTTTCGAGAAGCAGATCAAGCCGAAGGAATTTGAAGACCTGCTGGCCTTCCTCACCCAACGTGGCAAGTTCGTTCCTCTGCCGCTGGAAAAGGTCGCCACGGCGGTCAGCACCGAAGGGATGTTCATCTCGAAGGACGCCCCGGTCGAAACGTTGGTCTTCGACGATTGGTCTCCCAAGACGGTCGAAGGGGTGCCGTTCCAACTGGTCGATCCGCAGGGAACCTCCAAGCCGAATGTCGTGATGCTGTACGGCCCGAGTGGCTACTTGCCGCCGAAGATGCCCAAATCGGTCTCGCTGCCGTGCAACATGCCGCTCAAGGTGGTGCACATCCTGGGTGGCGTCGCCGGTTGGGCGTTCCCCTACAGCGACAAGCAGACGACCTCGATGATCGTCCGCTTCCACTACGAGGACGGCACGACCGAGGATCATGAACTGAAAAACGGCGTTCACATCGCGGACTACATCCGCCGCGTCGACGTGCCGGAGTCGAAGTTCGCCTTCGACCTGGCTGGTCGCCAGATCCGTTACCTGGCCGTTCGTCCCAGCGAAGCGAAGCCGGTCAAGACGATCGACCTGGTCAAAGGCAACGACAATACGGCCCCGGTCGTCATGGCAGTCACCGCGGAGGCTGCGGAGTAACGCAAGTTGTTACTACCACAATGTTTTGGGTGTCACGGCGACGTCGCCATGGGGATGGAAGCAGAACCGCAGAAAGAGACTGCGACTGCTATTGGCGTCGTCGTATCACCCGAAACAACGTGATTCTGTCATTGGGGGTTGCGACTTCGCCCGGTGAGTTATAAAATCTTGAGTTTCCACTCGAAGGAAATCCGAGGTTAGGGAGCTACCAGCCCCTAAACCTAAGTCATATCGAACGTTGCCACGTCAGCATGTGGCCAGAAACGCCCGAAAGAGAATTATGAGACCAGCCAATAAGACCAAAGCCCGTAAGCGTGCCAAGACCAAAGCTCGTGTATCCAAAAAGGATCCGATCTTCGTCGATGGCAAGCGTCCGCGTCCGATGTTCGTGGACTACAAGGACGTGGAACTGCTCAAGAAGCTGACCAATCGTCACGGTCGTATTGTCGGTCGTCGCAAGAGCGGTTGCACCGCGGTCAGCCAACACGCCGTTACGCAGGCCATCAAACGTGCCCGCTTCATGGCCCTGTTGGCTTACGTCAAGGACTAGTTCCTGATTGGAACATCCGCCCCCGGATACCCAAAAGCCTGCTTTCGACAAAGAGAGCAGGCTTTTTTCATGCGCCCCAGTGGGGGTGCCCCAGAGAGAAATCTCTCTGGAGCACCCTGCTTTCCTCTTGTTCTCTGGTCGCCCTCTGGTTGCCTCATATTGATTACCGGCCATAAGTGCCAACAATGGGACCAGGAGAACACCATGTCGCAAACCTTTCAAACGACCCGCCGCGTCGAATTCCGAGATACGGATGCTGCCGGCATCGTGCACTTTTCGGCCTTTCTGATTTACATGGAACAGGTCGAGCACGAATTCCTGCGTTCGCTGGGACTCAGCGTTCATCACCAGTTGGAAGACACGTCGATGAGCTGGCCCCGGGTATCTGTCGATTGCGACTACCGCGGCCCGGCCAAGTTCGAGGACGTGCTGGACGTTTCGCTGACCATTGCCCGGATCGGCTCGCGGAGCGTGACGTATCGTTTCCATTTCGAGCGTGACGAACTGACCTTCGCGGAAGGAACCATGACTGCCGTCTGCTGCCAGGTTCGTCCCGGTCACGCTCCCAAGAGCATGGAAATCCCCGAGTGGTTCAAAGAAAAACTAGAGCCCTTCGTCGATCAGACCGCCACCACCTAATGTCCCCTAGCCCCCGTCTGCGGGTTAGAGGGTTAGGGTGAGGGGACGTGTCGCCGGAATGGAATAGAGTCGCCGCCTGAGTTCCCAACGATTAATGCAGTACATTGACAGACGATGTTAGACTAACGTCGCTCAGCAAACTCTCACCCTAGCCCTTTCCCTGCGAGGGAGAGGGGACGAGAGATAATCCTTCGCGCGACAGCCACTGCTTCATGCTTTCCTACCACGAACAACTCACGCTGCGACTAGCCGCCGGCATCGGCGAACTCGACCAGGCGACCCGCGCGCGGCACACCCAGTTTCTGTTGGCCAAGCAGAGGGTCGATGGGGGCTTTGCCGGCCGGGAAGGTGCCAGTGACCTGTATTACACCAGCTTCGGCCTACGAAGCCTGGCCATCCTGGGCGAGCTGCATGGGGAAGTCGCCGAGAAGGCTGCGGCGTTCCTGCAAACCAAGCTGTCGGGGCACGAAGGGGTCGTCGATTTTCTTTCGCTGATCTACGGAGCGAAGCTGCTAGAAACGGCCGCGGGGATCGATATCTTCGCCGGTGCTTCATCCGACTGGCGGCGAAGTGTCGCGGATACGCTGAACTCCTTGCGTCGAAAAGATGGCGGCTATGCCAAGGGTCCCGAAGGGATGGCCAGCAGCACGTACCACACGTTTCTAGTGCTTTTATGCCTGCAACTGATCGAGCAACCGATCCCGCAGCCCGAAGCGATGGTCACGTTTCTGCTTTCGCAACAAGCGGAGGATGGCGGCTTTCGCGAGATCCGAGCCAGCAAAAGGGCCGGCACCAATCCGACGGCCGCCGCGATCGGGGCGCTGCGGATCCTCGATAGCCTGACCGAAGAGATTATCGAAGGAACGCTCGACTTTCTGGTCGAGATGCAAAACGATGAAGGGGGACTGCGTGCGAACACCCGCATTCCCATCGCCGATGTGCTGAGCACGTTCACCGGCATGCTGACCCTGACCGATCTGGATGCCCTGCACGAGATTGAAACGGAAGACGCGCTGACCTACGTGCGCGGCCTCGAGCAAGACACCGGCGGCTTCTTCGGAGCGGCCTGGGACGAGGTGGCCGACGTGGAATACACGTTCTACGGACTGGGCAGCCTCGCCCTGCTGCACGTACCCAACGACTTCACCCTGGAATGAACCATCATGGCAGACCTGGAAATCAAGCAGTTGGCCAAAGAGTACCCGACCCGGGCCGAATCCCTGAAAGTCCTGCGGGAGGTATCCCTCTCGCTTTCCCTAGGTGAAAGCACCGCGATCCTGGGGCCCAGCGGCTGCGGCAAGAGTACCCTGCTCTATTGCATCGGAACGCTCGAAGAACCCACCTCCGGCAGCATCACGCTCGATGGGAAAGATCCCTTCACGCTCAGCGAGGTCGACCTGGCCCGGTTTCGCAGTGAGAACATCGGCTTCATCTTCCAGGACCATCACCTGCTGCCGCAATTGACCGTGCTCGAAAACGTGCTCGTGCCGACCTTGGCCGGCGGCAAGTCGACGCCTCAGCAGATCGAACGGGCCAAGATGCTCATCGAGCGGGTAGGTCTCTCGCAGCGGATCGAACACCGCTCGGCGGAACTCTCCGGCGGTGAACGGCAACGGGTCGCCGTTGCCCGCAGTTTGATCCACCAGCCCAAGCTTCTGCTGGCCGACGAGCCTACCGGCAACCTCGACAAAACCAACGCCGAGGCGATCGGCAACCTGCTGCTGGAACTGCAGAAAGAAGAACAATCGATCTTGATCGTCGTCACGCACAGCCAGGAACTGGCCGCGATCTTCCAGCAGCAGTACCAACTGGACGACGGCAAGCTGCAAGGGCAGCAGCCAGCCACGCACTCGTAACGCCAAGGAGGCAACCATCATGAATCGTTGGCGTTTGGTCCTGCGAAGTGCTCAGCAGTTCTGGCAAACCAACCTGGCCGTTCTGCTGGGTGTCGCCGCCGCGACGGCCGTACTCACCGGTGCCCTGATCATCGGCGACTCCGTCAGGGGTAGCCTTCGTGATTTGGCCTTATCTCGATTGGGCTCGATTCAAGAAATCCTCCTCGCCGATCGCTTCTTTCGCCCGAATGTCGCCGAGCAGATCTCGCAGCACAATGCAAACACCACCACCGTTCCGATCGTCCTCATGCAAGGCACCCTGCAAACGGTAGCCAGCAAGCCCGACGAGCCGACCAAGGTCGCCGGCAACCTGGCGGTACTGGGCATTGATGAGGCCTTTTGGAAACTGGGGGACGTCCCAGGCTGGACGCCCACCCAGATCAGTGACGACGAGATCATCCTCAACCAGCCGCTGGCCGATGAGCTAGGTGTGAAGCAGGGAGACCTCGTCACGCTGCGTCTGCCAGGCGGTAACGATGTACCAGCCGATAGTCCCCTGGGACGCAAGACGGCGGAAACGCAAAGCCTGCCGCGATTGACCGTAAAAGCGGTGATTCCGGCCGAAGGACTCGGGCGTTTCGGCATGCATCCCACGCAGCAGTTGCCGCTCAATGCGTATGCCTCGAAGGCCGCCCTGCAAGATGCTTTGGAACAAGACGATCGCGTCAACGCCGTCCTGGTGAGCCACCCCGATGGACAAACGCTCGATCTCAGCAAGCTGTTTCTGACGCTGGCCGACTACAACTTCGAACTGACGAAGGTCGAGCAAACGTTCCAGCAGAAAACGATCTACGACTATTGGCAACTGACCAGTAGCCGGATGATCTTTGGCAATGCCGCGGCGGATGCCGTCGAGAGAGCCTTCGAAGGAGATGCCCATCCGACGTTCACCTACCTGGCCACGTCGATCGGGGTCGGTGAAGTACCCGACGGGGAAGACAAGAGTTCCATCCCCTACTCCACCGTCACGGCCTTGCAGTTCAGCGGCCTCGACTACCCACTGGTTGATCAGGACGGCAAACCGATCGAAAAGATCGGCAAGAATGAAATCGTCCTTAACTCGTGGACGGCCGAGCACCTCGCCAGTGCCCAGGCCAAGAAGCTGCAGAAGGCCAACCCCGACCTGAGCGACGAAGAGGCAAAGCAGCAATCAAAACTGAAGCCAGGAGATACGATCTACCTGCAATATTTCGCGCCAGAAAGTTCGCATGGCGTGGCCCAGGAGATCGGTCGAACGTTTCGCCTGGCGGCGATCACGCCGCTGACCGAGCCGGATCAGCCCTTCCGCCGGAGTCGTCCGCCGGTGTTCGACAAGGCACCCACCACGGCAAACGATCCCGATTACACGCCGGTCGTGAAGGGAATCACCGATCAAGACTCGATCGACGACTGGGACCCTCCGTTTCCGTACGACAACTCGCGCGTCGATGGAGACGACGAAGAGTATTGGGACAACTACCGCACCACCCCCAAAGCGTTCGTCGCGCTCGAAACGGGGCAAGAGCTGTGGGGAAGCCGCTTCGGTGAAGTGACTGCGTTCCGCTTTTTCGGCGAACAGTACACCGACGAGCATGCCCTGCAAACGAAGATCGAAGACGCCTTGGCTTCGCATCGCAGCGAACTTGGTTTTCGCCTCTTAACGGTACGCCAGGATGCCCTGCGTGCCGCAGCCGGGACCACTCCGTTCAACGTGTTGTTCATGGGGTTCTCGATGTTCATTATCGGTTCGGCCATCATGCTGGTGTCGCTGCTGTTTCGCCTGGGGCTCGAACAGCGAAGCCAGCAGATCGGCCTGCTGCAAGCGGTCGGCCTCAACCGCAAGGTCACGCAGGGCCTTCTGATGCGCGAGGCCGGGCTGATTGCCCTGGTCGGTAGCATCGCCGGCGTGATCATCGGCATCGGCTATGCCTGGCTGATGCTGGTGGGGCTGCGAACGTGGTGGTTGGGGGCGGTCGTGACGCCGTTTCTGACGCTGCACCTGGATAACCCCAGCAGTCTACTGATCGGCCTGGTGAGCGGTTCGCTCGTTTGTCTGCTGACGATTTTCTTCGGCATGCGTGGTCTGAAGAAGCTTTCAGTACGGGGGCTGTTGCAGGGAAGCACCACCGATACGCAAATAACGTTCGGCAAGCCTATCCGCTGGGCCATGTTCGCCGGAATCGCTTGTGCGCTGGGTGCCGTTGGCCTGTCATTTCTCGCCGCTGGTCTCGGAGGGGAAGCCCAGGCCGGGGCGTTCTTCGGCTCTGGAGCATTGGTTCTGACTGCCTGCCTGCTGCTGCTTTGGCACATGCTGCGCAGCGGTGCCGGGTCAGGCCGCGAAAGTTCGTTTAGCCTCGGGCAACTGGCCCTGAGCAATGCGGCCCGTAACCCAGGCCGCAGCACGCTGACGATCGGCTTGATCGCGTCGGCCGCGTTCTTAATCGTGGCGATCGGGGCTTTCCGGCTTTCGCCGACCGACACCGGCTCGGGCGGGATGAATCTGATTGCGGAGAGTTCCCAGCCGCTGTACCGCGATCTCAACACGCCGGAAGGCCGCCTGGAGACAGGCTTCAGCGATGAGGAAGACCAACAACTAAAGTCGACCACGATTCTCTCCCTGAGGGTTCAACCCGGCGACGATGCCAGTTGTTTGAACCTCTACCAATCGAACAGTCCTCGCGTGCTGGGCGTGACGCCGAGCATGATGCAGTATTACGCCCAGTCCGATGTAACGCACTTCGACTGGGTCGCTTCGGCCGCGACCAGCGGCGAGTCGAAATGGGAAGTTCTAGCAGAAAAAGCCGATGGCATCACCGAGCCGATTCCCGTGGTGCTCGACAACAACACCGCCATGTATGCCTTGCACTTATATGGCGGCATCGGCGAAGAGTTCACCACCACCGAAGACGACGGCCGCGAGACGAGGTACGTTGTCGCGGGTTTGCTTTCCAATTGCGTCTTCCAAGGGAACTTGCTGATCAGCGAGGCCAACTTCCTAGCGAGTTACCCCGATGTGAGTGGCTACGAGATGTTCCTCATTCGCACGCCGGAAGGGAAAGAGGAAGAAGTTCGCGACATCCTGGAGAATCGCCTGGCAGACCAAGGTTTCGACATCACATCGGCTGAGAAGATTTTGACCAGCCTTCTAGCAGTGCAGAACACTTACCTGTCGACGTTCCAAAGCCTGGGGGCGCTCGGGCTACTGCTGGGAACGTTTGGCCTGGCAGCCGTGCAGCTGCGAACGATTCTCGAACGGCGGTCTGAACTGGCTTTGCTTCGCGCGGCCGGGTTCTCCGACGGCCGGCTTTACTCGCTGGTGATGCGCGAGACGATGGTTCTGCTGCTGGGCGGGCTGGCGACGGGGGTGATCTCGGCCTTGGTCACGGTCGTGCCGCATATGGTGTTTGGCAACGCGTCGATTCCCTTTGCTTCGCTGGGGGGCATGTTAGGTGTGATCCTGGTTGTCGGTATCGTCAGCAGTAGCTTGGCGGTCCGTTCGGCGTTGAAAGGGAATATTGTTCCGGCCCTGCGCGGGAGTTGAACGCTTCACGCAGCTGGACCTCGCCAACGGTAGCTTTGCTCGTTAGAATGGGAAAAAGTCGTTCTAACAACTATTTCGCTTCCCCCCTGACTCAACTTGGAGTAGTTTTCCATGCATTTCATTTTCGTCATCTGCGGTATCGCGTTAACGGCACTGGCCTGGGGAAGCTACGGCCCGGTGTTGCACGAGGGGCAACACTACCTCGGCAACGACCGCATCAAGCCGTTGATCTGCGTCGGCCTGGCTTACCTGGTGGTTGCGGTGATCATTCCTTCGGCCATCCTGATTGCCCAAGGCAAGTTCACCACCGACTGGACCTTCAGCGGGTTCTCGTGGAGCTTCATCGCGGGTACCTGTGGTACGTTTGGCGCGTTCGGTTTGATTCTGGCGCTGACCAACGGTGGTAAGCCATGGATCGTGATGCCGCTGGTGTTTGGCTTCGCCCCGATCGTGACGACGATCATCTCGCTGTTCACCAAGAACCTCTGGAGCCAAGCCGGACCTGTTTTCTATGCCGGGATCATCATGACGATCGCCGGCGCTGTGACGGTGCTGCTGTTCGCCCCCAAGGGTGCTCCGCCGCAGAAGTCGGCCCACGCTCCGGAAAAGACCGAAGAGGTCAGCAAGGCAGAGCCCACCCAGCAGCCCAGCGCCATCGAGAAGCTGACTGGCAAATCGCAAGCCAAGTCCGAGTAACTTTCAGGGTTCGCTTGAATCGATGAATGAGTCGTCTCTTTCGCCGCAGTCCCAGATGGAGGCCATCGATTTGCAGATGGCCCATCTGTGGATGGTGCGTACGTTCCTCAAGCATGCCGAGGAAACGGAAGAAGACGAAGAGCTGCAGCAAGTGGCCCGAACGCTGTACGACTACATGCTGGCGCTCGGTCCGGCGGTTCAAGCGAACGATCCGGCCACCTATCTGAAGCAAGCGAAGAAGAAGTTCAGCAAGCTTCGTAAAGCGTGTGAACTGTTCGAGGAGATCCAGCCTGAGATCTCCGACCACACGAACTTCAAAATGGCGGCGGTCAGTTGTCGCCAGGTGATCAATCAGGTCGAAGCCATTCTGAGTGCTAGCAGCTACTAGGGTTGAACGTTGCCATCAACCACGAACACAACCGCTGGCAGGTTCTCTATTTGCCCAGTTCACCATTCTGGGTATAACCAAGTCCCGATAAACCTTGCCTGGGCTGTCCACGGATTGGAGTCGGCCTGGGTTTTTCGATCAAAGCCACGTCAAGGAAGACGAGCCGTGAGCCTCCCCCCGCTCTTGCAAGCGTTTAAATCGATGCGTCCCGCCAAGGTTCTGGTCTTGGGGGACATGATCCTCGATCGCTACACCTACGGCAACGCGCAGCGAATCAGCCAGGAATCGCCGGTCATCGTGCTGCATGCCGACGACCAGGAACTGCGTCTGGGCGGGGCAGCCAATGTTTGCAACATGCTGCGAGGGCTCGATTGCCACGTGGTTGCCGCTGGCGTGCACGGCCGTGACGAGTCTGGTAGCCAGATGGTGGAACTCGCCCAGCAGTCCGGCATCGATACGCGCCTGATTGCCTGCGATGCGTCGCGTCCCACCACGCTAAAAGAGCGATTCGTCGGCCGAGCCGGTTCGCGACACCCCAGCCAAATCTTACGCGTCGATCACGAAAAGACCGAAGCGATCGGCGACTGGCTTGTTGAGAAGATCTACTCCGGTATCGAGAATCAAATTGAAGACTTCGACGTCATACTGATTTCTGACTATGCCAAGGGAGTCTGCACGCCAAAACTACTACAAATGGTCATCCAGTTGGCCAATAAGCACAACATTCCGACGTTGGTCGACCCGATGCGGGGGCACGACTACGAGCGTTACCGAGGCGCAACGCTACTCAAGGCCAATCGAATCGAAACCGAACTGGCCAGCGGCGTTTCGCTGCAGACCGTCGCCGACGCGTCTGCCGCCGGCAGCCAACTGTGCCAACAGTTGGACCTAAAGGACGTGATCGTGACCCTCGATCGAGACGGCATGGCCCTGGTCAGCCGGGATGGTTCGTCGTGTCATTTCCCCACCCAGGCCCGCAGCGTGTACGACATCACCGGAGCCGGCGACATGGTTCTGGCCATGCTGGGCGCTTGCCTGGGGAGCGGTTTGGATCGTGAGAATTCGGTTCGTCTGGCCAACGTCGCCGCCGGACTGGAAGTCGAAAAGTCGGGCGTCGCCGTGATTCCCCTGGCCGAGATCGAAGCCGAACTTCGCACCGACCTGCTGCCGGGTCAGAAGAAGATCGTCACGCACGAGCAAATTGCCTCGATCGCCGAAGAACATCGCCGCCGCGGCGAGAAGATCGTGTTCACCAACGGCTGCTTCGACCTGCTGCACTTCGGACACGTGACCAACCTGACCGAAGCCTCGAAGATGGGTGAAGTCCTGGTCGTGGGACTCAACAGCGACGCCAGCGTCTCGAAGCTGAAAGGGCCGACGCGACCGGTGATCAGCGAGACCGAACGCTCGGCGATGCTGGCCGCGCTATCGTGCGTGGACTACGTGGTGGTCTTCGGCGAAGACACGCCGTACGACCTGATCAAAGCGGTCCGACCTGACGTCCTGGTCAAGGGAGGGCATTACGTACCGGAAGAAATCCCGGGGTACGACATTCTGCAGGAATATGGCGGAGAGATTCGCCTGGTCGACATTGTCGGTGGTTTCTCGACGACCGACATCATTCAGAAGGTTGCGGCCAACGAAACCATTCGCCGCACGGCTGCCTAGTCGGTTTCCAAGGATCGTCGCCATGGATGGCACACGAAACATTGCGGTCGTTTTACCCAATTGGATCGGCGACGTGGTCATGGCCACGCCGACCCTGCGCGCCATTCGCGAAGGGCTGAAGACAGGCGATCGCCTGGTCGGCATCATGCGTCCCTACGTGCAGGATGTGCTCGCCGGCACCAGTTTCCTGGACGACGTGATCCTGTGGAGCAAAAAGGCGAAGGAGCCGAGTCAGCGGTTTTTGAACGTCGCATCGACGCTGCGTCGGCAAGGCTTCGATCAGGCCATTCTGCTACCCAACTCGATCAGTTCGGCAGGGCTCGTCTACCTGGGCGGGGTCAAACAGCGCATCGGTTACCGCCGCTACGGCCGCGGTCCTCTCCTGACGCATGCGTTGGATCCACCGACGGAAAACGGCGAGCGAATCCCGGTATCGGCCGTCGACTATTATCTTTCGCTGGCCGAACTGGCCGGCTATGAGGTTCGTTCGCGTCACTGCGAACTGGGCTACACCGACATCGACGACCTGCGGGCCCAGGTCCTATGGCGACAGTATCGTTTCTTCGAGCGCCGCGTGATCGTGTTTAACACCGGCGGAGCCTACGGCGGCGCGAAGCACTGGCCGGCGGACTACTACGCGGCTCTGGCTCGTCGATTGGTCGAAGACCCACGCAACGCGGTGCTGTTGATTTGTGGCCCCAGCGAGCGCGAAACGGTGGCTCAGATCGAGCGGGAAGTGAATCACCCGTTCGTCCGAAGTTTGGCCGAAGAAGATCCAAGCATTGGCCTGAGCAAAGCGGTGATCAATATGGCCTCGCTGATGATCACGACCGATTCGGGGCCGCGACACTTCGCAGCGGCATTCCAAGTACCAGCGGTCGCCATCTTTGGCCCGACCGATCCACGCTGGGCCGAGAACTACAACCCGTACGAGATCATCCTCTCGGCCGACGCCGACTGTGCACCATGTGCCCAGCGAGAGTGCCCATTGAAGCATCATCGCTGCATGCGAGACCTGGCGGTGAATGACGTTCTGCTTGCTGCCCAGCGACAACTCGACTGGCAAGCCGATCAATCGCGCGCGGCCTAAGCAACGTTCGGCTCGATTCTATCTGCCGTTAGACGGAATCGTCCACTCGAAGATTGTTGCGGACCTGGACGTCGCCGTCGATCGAACGAACTAGTTCCTGGGCAAGTTGCTTTTGATAGAACGAGGTCACTCGACCGCTGAGGTAGACCGTGTTCTCGTGCTCTTCGTCGAGTTCAACCTGAATGAAACGGAGGCGGGGATTGCCACACGCCGCGAGCGCCGTGACGACGCGCGAGCGTATGTCTTTCATCGAGGAACTAATCATCCGTAAATCCTCAAGGGAGGGCCCATACCACGAAAAAACAGCACTTTCGCGCCAGGCCAAGACAGGTATGCGAGAGAAGGTAGTGATTGGCATCGCCACGGCAAATCCGTCGCGTCGTGTGTTCCTCAGAGCAGCGATGCACCCATTAGTTGTAGGACCTGATCAAGAAGTGGTCAAGTTAAACCTGAGGCAGCTTTCTCATCTTTCGAAGCTCTGCGATGACTTGATCGGCAAGTTGATCCGGCGAGTAATCTCCACCGGCCAAGTGAACTTCAGGTTTGGCCGGAGCTTCGTAGGGATTGTCGATGCCGGTGAATCCTTTGATTTCGCCTGCCCGAGCTTTCTTATACAGCCCCTTGGGATCGCGCTGTTCGCATACCGCTAGCGGCGTATCGACGAATACCTCAATAAAATCGCCGGCACTTCCGCTCGACTCGACAATTCGCCGCACGGCGTCACGATCGGCCTGATAGGGACTGACGAATGCGGTCAGCACCAAGACTCCTGCCTGGCAGAAGAGATCAGCGACGGCGCCGATTCGGCGAATGTTCTCCGCCCTATCCTGGGCTCCGAACCCGAGCCCAAAGCGCTGGGCAAATTCCGGCGAATAACTCTCTTCCAGAATCTTGCCGCTGGCATTCAAGCCGTGGCGTACGTTGTCGCCATCGAGCAGGAAGGTGTGGATTCCCATCTGGTGGAGCTTTCCGTCGACGGCGTTTGCGACGGTGCTTTTGCCGCTTCCGCTCAGCCCGGTGAACCAAACCACGCCACCTCCATGTCCATTAAGTTTTTCTCGATCGGCGCGGGAAACGTGGTGGTCGTGCCAGGTGATATCAACGTTTTCGGACATGGTGTGTTCTTACGCAGTTGCAATGAGGCGAATTGTTGAGAGCGGTTCCAATTTAGCCCTCGATTCTAGCAAGTTCGCAAAGATTCGCGGACAACACGTTGCTCGGGCAGCTCCACACCAGGAAGAATAACGCCTCGCGGCACCATCGCCCGACGTCATGGCTTTGCAAGTAACCAGCCCCTTTGGCCGAACTGAGTGCGGCCTGGGTGATCCGCAAAACCAGGCTGTTTGCGCGCGAGCGGATCTGCATCGGATCACACTGGGGTTCTCCGGCTGCGGCAGCGAGAAGATCGTTCTTCAGAGCTTCCAGTTCCGCCTCGAAGTGCTCGGTCGGCTGGGCGAACTCGCTCCGCTTTTCTCGCTGCGCGACCAGAAAACGATACGCCGCCGTGGAAAGACCCACCGCCAAAGTCGAAGTTTCCAGGCCGCCGGTGTTGGCTCCTTTCCCCTTCTTCATCACATCTTCGCGGGGACCATCCAAGACCCACTCGTGCGGGCAAAATGCGTCTTTGAAATGGACCGGCCCTGTTTGGCTGGCCGACAGTCCGACCAGTTCGGCCGGCTCACCGACTTCCACACCAATCCCTTTGGCAGGCACCGCCAGCAGCATTTGTCGACCATCTTCCAGGCAGGCGCCAATCACCAACGTATCGGCCGCTTTCGCACCGGTGACCCAAGGGCTGTACCCATCGAGCTTGTAGCCGCCGTCGACCTCGGTCGCCAGCAGGGCCGGTTTCTTTAAGTGCTGACGACTGGTCGTTAGATGCGAAATGCCAACGGTGGCAAATGTTCGGCCTGATAACAGATCTGGGAGCAGCGACTTCTTCAGGGCCTCGTTTTCGCTGGAAGCGATCCGTCGACATGCCCCGGTGCGCTGAGTGATCACGAAAGTGGTAGTGAGACACGCGGCCGAAAGTTCGAGATATCCACGTACGACATCATCGCCGGACCAGCCGAGCCCGCCTTGCTCTTGGGCGATGAACCAGCGGAAAACTCCGTGCTGTGCACAATTAAGTAGCTGCTGAGCAGGCCAATCCTGGGCGGTCTGCAAGGAATTCGCGTTTTCACTTAGTTGCGCGCATAGTGCCGCAAGGTTGGCAGAATCGGGCGTGATGATTTCTTTATCGGACATCGTCATCCCCATCAGAGGGTCAGGGCATGCCAGCAGCGCTGGCACGTTGGCATTCGATTTGCTTCTACTGCAAGTTATTCCGTTTCACTGAAACCATCATTCCCCGTGTCTGCGTAAGTGGCAAGCGGACTAAGTCAGGTCGACAAGGCGGTCTTCTTTGGAACTCACCCTTAACAATCGGCCTCCCGACTTTAGTCATTCACCCTTAAGCTACGCCAAGCTGGCAAGCTGCGAAAGAATTAAGGGAAGCCATTGGAGATCCATCTGACGCTTGTGCGAATTTCCTCCTACAATCCACCCCCTGCTTTTGCTTGCAGGGGTCGCATGCCGGAAGTCAACTCGCTACATTGCCTGTGTGCATGGATTCAGAAGCCCTTGTATCTTGAACCAGTTAGGTAACTGCGATGAGCCAGGCTGAAATGACCCGAACCGAGGACGACAACGTGACAGCACCCGTTGAACTCTCGGCCGAAAAACTTCACGAAAAGTGCATGGCGTTAGCCAACAATCTTTGGTGGACTTGGCAACCGGACGTATTCAATCTGTTTCGCGATCTCGATCCCATTCGATGGCGACAGTTAGACCATAACCCAATCGCGTTGCTCCGCGAGTTCACCCCCGAACGATTAGAATCGCGGGTCGCGGAGATGGTGCTTTATAGCCGCATCAATCATGCCTATCGCCGACTGAAAGAGTACATGGCCAGCAGTACTCCATGGGCAGATACCCATGCAGGCGTGCTCGGCGGCAAGCCGGTCGCGTACTTCTCGGCCGAGTTCGGCATCCACGAATCAATTCAGATTTACTCTGGCGGTCTGGGGGTTCTCTCTGGCGACCATATCAAGAGTGCCAGTGGACTGGGCGTGCCGTTGGTGGCGATTGGTTTGTTCTACGATCAAGGCTACTTCAAGCAGCACCTCAACGACGAAGGCTACCAGATCGAAGAGTACCTCGACACCAAAGTCGAGAACCTTCCGATGAAGCCAGCCAACGATCCCGATGGTAAGCACATCACCGTCACCATCAACATGAAGGGTGGCAAGCTGCTGGCCAAAGTCTGGCAGATGAACGTCGGTCGTGTGCCACTGTTCCTGTTGGACTGCGACGTCGAAGGGAATAACCCGGAAGACCGCGAACTGACCAGCCGTCTGTATGGTGGTGACGAACGCACTCGTATCCGCCAGGAAATGGTGCTCGGCGTGGGGGGCATCAAGGCCCTCAAGGCGCTGGGCATTACCCCAGGCGTGTATCACTTGAACGAAGGTCACAGCGCGTTCGCCACGCTGGAAGCCGTTCGCGATCACATGCACGAGGATGGCATGAGCTTCGACGACGCACTTCGCGAAGTTGCCAAGCGGACGGTCTTCACCACGCATACCCCGGTGCCTGCCGGTCACGACCGCTTCGATGCCGGTCTGATCGAAGAGCACCTGGGTGACCTGCGAGAGTCAGTCGGCATCTCGCACGAACAACTAATGGGAATGGGTCGCGTCGACACCAATAACCAGCACGAAACGTTCTGCATGACGGTGTTGGGCCTCAAGGCCTCGCGCCGAGCCAACGCCGTGAGCCAGCTTCATGGTCACGTCTCGCGTAGCATGTGGGCTCACCTGTGGCCATGGCGGGTGGAAGAAGAAATTCCGATCGGACACATCACCAACGGTGTGCATATCCCATCGTGGATCGCCTGGCAGATGATGCAGCTCTACGATCGCCACTTCCCCAGCGGTTGGTATCAACGCATGGGTGAATCGGACGTCTGGCAGTTCATTCACGACGTCGACCCCGGCGAACTTTGGGAAACGCACGCCACGCTGAAGAACCTGCTGCTGCAGTTCGTCCGTCGCCGTATCTCGCGTCAATGTCGTCGCCGAGGTGAAAGTGATGATGCCGTGGAACACGCACGAACCGTGCTGGATCCGAACGTCCTGACGATCGGGTTCGCGCGCCGTTTTGCCACCTACAAGCGAGCCGACCTGTTCATGACCGACGTCGATCGTCTGGTTGAAATGATGAGCGATCCCAAACGTCCGGTGCAGTTCATCTTCAGCGGTAAAGCTCACCCGAAAGATGAACCGGGGAAGGCCAAGATCAAGAGGATCAACAACCTGCGTCACGATCCTCAGTTCCGAGACAAGATCGTGTTCATCGAAGACTACGACATCAACGTCTGCCGTCACCTGATCCAAGGTGTGGACGTTTGGTTGAACAACCCTCGACAGCCGCTGGAAGCCTCTGGCACCTCGGGGCAGAAGGTCGTTCTTAACGGCGGTTTGAACTGCTCGATCCTCGACGGTTGGTGGGCAGAAGCCTACGACGGCCGCAACGGCTTCGCCATCGGCACCGGCCGCACGCACACCGACGTGGCCAAGCAGGATGCCCGCGACGCCGAAGACCTGTACAAGGTGCTGGAAAACGAAGTGATTCCGCTGTATTACGATCGCGACGTCGACGGTCTGCCGCGCGACTGGATCAAACGCATGATGTACAGCATCAGCACTTCGGCCTGGCGATTTAGTGCCCACCGCATGGTGGCCGACTACACCAAGCTGTGCTACGTGCCAGCCGCAGGCGGCTTAAGCAGCCAAATGCCTGGTTAAACACCAACGTAAAGACTCTGAGAAAACGAAAAAGGATTCGGTTCTGCCGGATCCTTTTTTCGTTGTCGTTCGTCTAATGCATAGGAAACAACGAGGGTTTTGTTTGAGTTTGGTCAAATCTCCGAGATTCCGGCTGACACGAGACATCATCGTTGCCATAATGGGTAGCTGGGGATGGTTATCTACCCCCCGATAGCTTAAGGACAGAGAAGCGGCAATCGGTTGGTCCATGCGTAGGCGATCCCGCGCGCCTATCCCCCCTCCAACCACATCCTCATGGCACCTTTATTTTACGTCCTTATCGCCTTGGGCATGAATCTGATGAATCAAAAAAATAGATTTCGGGCATGGCTATTTATTCCTCTCTTGCTGTTCCTCATTCCAGTGGTTGCTGAAGCCGGCAAATTCAAAGTCGGTGACGTCGTCCAGGTCTATGACGACTGGAAAAAAGAGTGGAAGAACGGCACGGTCGTCGACGTCAACCGACGCGGTGAGCTTCTGATTGAAACGGCGTCGTACGGTAATCTTCGTCGCGATGTTTATCAGCCGAAGGTCGTTCGATTTGCGTATGAAGATGGTGCGATCGGACCGGCCCGAACATGGACCGATACCAGCGGCACGTTCAAAATCATGGCCGCCCCGCTGGGAATCGTCGAAGACAAGATACGCTTGCGTCGTGAAGACATGTCGGAAATCGAAGTGCCGATTGCCAAACTCGGAGACGCCGATCAGCGGTATATCGACCGCATGAAGGCCGAGATGGGCATCCGCGCCGTACCGTCCCCTGACCCAATTCCGCCGATTCGCTTTGCTGGAACCGACAACGAGAACCTCAATGCGTTTGGTAGCGTCGGCTACGCGGAAGAACGCATCGCCATTCTGCCGGATCCGCTTCCGTCGTATATGGTGATTCCGCAAGGGGGGGTCGGCTTCGGCAAACATTACGAAGAAGAGCAATTCGGCCTGATTCAACCGATTGGTGGTCCAGACGGCCTAGTGCTTGTCTCGGCCGAGTACCCGGTCGATCCTCGCAAGGCGGACGAGTTCGATCGCACGCGTATCGCCTGGATCTCGCTCAAGGAAAAGAAGATCTCCAAAGAGCAGGCGCTTCCCGACGGCGAGATGGTTTTGGACTACCATCCCGCTTCGCACCGGCTGCTGACGTATCGTTACAAACGTATCAGCGGCAGCTTTGGTCGCCGGAAGTCGATTCTTTCGATCTGGGAAGTCTTGCCGACCGACGAATCGATGACGCCGATCGTCAGCTGGGAAGCCTACCCAGAGGATGGATACGACAAAGAACCGTGGGCACGTCTGATCAACGGCAACCTGGTACTCCACCGTTTTGCCGACAAGCAGTACGTCGGTTGGGATATCGCCAACAAGTCCGTCGCTTACCGCATCTTCCAGGACAACATGTGGTCGACGCCTCCCACGCTCAGCGGGACGTCGAAATATGGGTTCCTGGTCGAAAACAAGAGCGTGCGTATCTTTGATGCGGTAACCGGGACGACGATCACCAAACTGATCACCGAGAACCCCGTCAAGCTGGCGACCCCCAGCGAAGACGGTTCGAAACTGGCAACGCTGGAAGAGAATACGCTGACGATTTGGAACCTGACCGACCCAGCCGCCGAACCAGTGACGCATCCTGCCGAGTCGATCGGTGGTTCGATGGCCAAGGAAATGTACTGGGTCAACAGCGACATGCTGATGATCAAGAACTTCATGGAGATGATCCTGTACGACCTCAACGAAGGCATCGCCATTTGGAATTACCATCTGGAACATGGAACGGTCACCGCCGTGAAAGAGTCGGAAGGCCGCCAGACTATGGGCGTGCTCAATGGCCATTTGGTTTACGGAGCGGAGCTTCAAGCCAACGGTCGACGTGCCGGCCTGGCCGTCGGTAACGTCAAACTGCCTGGCCCTGACGTGCGAGAGAAAGTGGAAGGGGTCTCGCGAGAAGACCTGGTTGTGGTCAAGCCAGGCAGCAAGATCCGGCTGGAAGTACGCTGCGGCGATCAACACAATCCCGCGGTCTACAATGCCTTGGTGGCCAAGATTCGAGAGAATGGTTGGGAGCTAAACCAGGAAGACTACGACGCGATCATGCACGCGGAAATCACGCGCGGCGAGCCGGTCACGCGGACGTATCGCTTCTTTGGTTTTTCCCGGGCCCCTGAAACGGTCACCTATACGCCGATCATCTCGAAACTGGATATGACCATCGGCGACGCGACGATCTGGCTCAACCAAACCTCCACCGGGCCAGGCATGTTCGTCGGTGCCGATGAAACGATTCAGCAACAAGTCGATCGTCAGACGGAAGACGTTAATTTCTTCACCCGCAGCCGACTTCCGGCGATGATTCTGGATCCTAAGTACGGACGTGGATTTGGTTCGACCAAAGTCTCTACCAAAGGCCTGGAACCGAGCACCATGCAAAAGATGATCTACTCGAACGGGCGTCCCGTCTACTTGAAAGACTAACCCCACGTGATTGATCACTTCGCGTATACCAATGGCCAGTCGAATCGCATCGACTGGCCATTTTCTTTTCTTGTTCGAGTCGAATAGCTATGGCTTGATCACCAACTGACCGATCTTCTTGCCGGTGTTGTTGTACATCGCGTGCCAGTCGTTGATGTCAGGAAACCCATCCAGAAAGATCTGAATGAATCGCGGCCAGTCATTTGGCTGAATCGTCAGACAACCATCGGACCCGCGATTGTTGTTAAACCCATTGTGGACGTTGATCCCTGAAGAAGTCGTCTTGGCTGGATTGTCGCTTTGGACGTTGACTGGCTTTCGCATGTTGACCAAAAGCCCAGGACGAATCCCCTCTCGCTTCATTACCAGTTTGTCGGCCCCTTGCTTGGCGGCGTTTCCCCCTTTGTGAAAACCGATATGCAAAGGGTACGTACCATCGAGGACGCGTCCTTTGACGGTCATATCGTCTGGCCAAATCGATCCTTTGAAGGTGCCGTTCACGCCACCACCGGTGAGCATGAAGGTCGACTCATACATCCCATTGAAGGTCGCGGACTCGTTTCCCTTGCGCTTCGTTTTCGTCGGCATCTTTCCGCCGTGCTGTACCGTCAGCGTGATCAGGCCGCCCACCGGGACAGGCGGAGCAGCCGGAGGTGCCACGGCACCCACGATGGAAGTCATCGCCTTCCAGGTCTTCCCTCCCACGTCAATCCGTCCGTCGGCTTTGGCCATGCCGACACGCTTTACTTGGAAGTTGATAATTGCCTTGACCGTGTTGGAAGTCGCGCCTACCCGAGCAATTTTTCCGTCGATACCCTTGGGATCAAAGAGTGGATTGGCCGTCTTCTTGGCAACCTCCGTCAGCATCTTCTGCACGGTCTTGACATCCGCCATGTGGTTTACGGCACCACTCTCATAACTTCCCACCGACGCGCTAATCTTCCACATGAGCTGAATCCTTCGCAATTAGAGATGCCTGCTAATAAATGCGTTATCGCCGGCAATCTCGAGGGGTTGCGTAGAAAATCGCTTTTTTCCTGACAGAATGCGAGGCGACGCTCAGAATATCGAATTCGCTCTCCGCTGAATCATGAATTACCAGGGAATCCCCCCAGAGAATGTCACGAGGCAACCGCTTTGTCTAAGTGTTGATAAAGGGATAGGCAATGTCGAGCACAACTGCGTAAGAAAGCGACCATCGCGAACCAAAGGCACGCGTTGCGGAGACTTAACCACGACTTTACCCATCGTTTTTCATTCCTAAGTCATTCCCTTCTAGACTTCTGACGGCCTATATCCGGGCAAAACGCGAATCTTTGACCGGTTATCAGGACCTCTCGGCTCATTGATCACGAAAAGACCACCTCCGAGCGGGACTTTGGTGTGAAGTTTGCTGCCCTGAAAGATCGATAGCATCCCGCAAGGGAAATGAGGTCAACTTGTGACCATTCCAAGGAATAGACAATGGGCCAGTTTCACATCGCCATCACACATCAAGCCAAACCGGGCAAGGAGGAAGAATACGAGGCCGCCTTGCGCCAGTTCGCAAAAGAGTCGCTGGACGAACCAGGCACATCTGGGGTTCTGCTGTTGGCCCCGGCACCTGGAGCGTTAGGCAAGGAATATGGAATCCTGCGCACCTTCGAAGACCGAGCATCTTGCGAGGCGTTTTATCGCTCGGAACGTTATCGTGAATTCCATCGCCGGACACGGCCGTTGGTGGCGGATGATGCCAAGCGTCGTCCTCTGAGTGGCCTGGAAGTCTTTTTCCACGATCCCCGCACGAGCCCTCCGAAGTGGAAGATGTTCGTCGTGACCTGGCTAGGCGTATTCCCCAGTGCCCTGCTCTTTTCCGTGACCATTCCCCCGCTAATCAGCTTTATGCCGGATCTATTAATCCGGGCCATCGTCAACGTCTTCGTCGTCGCCTCGTTGGCCTGGATCATCATGCCCTTCTTAACGCGACTCTTTCGTCCGTGGCTGTCTCCTCCTCAAGAGCAACCCGCGATCCCCGACTTTGCGACTGCCCGCGAAGAACCGCAGCCTGAAGATCGAGAAGAGTTCTTCGAGCAACTTGAGTTGGAACGGATTTGATGTTTGCTTGATTGCGAACAATTCCAAGGGTACTGTGTCCCAGTGCCGTAAGCCGCTACTGCCTGCGCTTTCGACGGTCGCCTTTGATTCAATCCGAAGCTCAAGACGAGGCCCTCATGAGTCACGTTCATGTCGCGATTACTCACCAAGCCAAACCTGGGAAAGAGGCTGAGTACGAGGCGGCGCTGCGTGAGTTTGCCCGAGAATCGCTGCACGAACCAGGCACGGCCGGCGTGCTGCTGCTGGCCCCTGTGCCGGGAACGTACGGCTGCGAGTACGGCATCTTGAGATCGTTTGAGGATCAAGCATCATGTGACGCGTTTTATCAATCGGCCCGCTTTCGCGACTTCCACGAGTTGACCAAGCCGCTGGTCGTCGAAGAGGCAACGCGCCGGAAGCTGCACGGTCTGGAGGCCTTCTTCCGCGACCCCAAGCTGAGTCCTCCGCGTTGGAAGATGGCGGCCATCACCTGGCTGGGTGTCTATCCTTCGGTTTTATTCTGGGGCAATTTGCTGCCCCCGGCTCTGAGTAGCCTGCATAGTCTTGTGGCGACGGCGGTGACGACGATCTTCGTCACCATAACCTTGGCCTGGCTGGTCATGCCAATCCTGACCAAGGTTTTCGCCGCGTGGCTGCACCCGCCCATCTCGAGCGTTCCCATCTTGGGTGAAGCCCTTTCCGATCAGGCCTCGAATTGAGATCATCGGATCAGGACTGTTTGTTCGTTGTTGCCCGATGGAAGTGAACCATGGCGAACCTCAATCAATACGTTGCCTTTTTGCGTGGCATGAATTTGGGCAAACGAAGGCTCAGCATGGACCGGTTGCGAGGACTATTGATCGAACTCGACTACCAACAGGTCGAAACGTACATCGCCAGCGGGAATGTGGTCTTCTGGGTCCCCAAGACCGCCGAAGCGAAACTTGCCGCGAGCATCTCCCAGCATCTCGAATCTTCGCTGGGTTACCCGGTCGATACGTTCGTTCGGTCTGCGGCGGAAGTTCGGGCTGTCGCCGAGCGGGAAGTCTTTCCGCGACAGAACGAGCCTGACTGGAACGTTCACGTCTCGTTCTTCGCGAAGAAGCTGCCGCCGAAAATGGTCCGGAATCTCGAAGCGATCCAAACGGACACAGATGCATTCCGCGTGATTGATCGAGAACTCTTCTGGCTGCGGAAAGGGCGTATGTCAGACTCTCAGGTATGGGACCTGTCCGCCATGAAGGCGCTGAAGCTGCCAACGCATACCATGCGCAACATGAATACGATTCGCAAGCTAACCATCAAGCATCTAGCAAACTAAGTCAGGTTAATTTCCCTTAATCAGCCACAACGAGGCATAGGCAATGGCTTAGTGGTACTGAAAACCGCCTATAAATCGGGAAATGTGCGAATTTGCGTTGAAATCACAAGGTGATATCCCGTAAGATCACATGCCTAGTCTTTTCTAACCAGATTTTACTTTTCTTTTCTCTATATCTGGGAGATTTTGTTGTGAGAACGCGCGGATTCACACTTGTGGAATTACTTGTGGTAATCGCCATCATTGGTGTTTTGATTGCCCTCTTGCTTCCAGCAGTACAGCAAGCCCGGGAAGCGGCCCGGCGGATGAGTTGCAGCAACAACCTGAAGCAGATTGGGTTGGGCCTGCATAACTACCACGACACGTTTGGAGAGATGCCTCCTTGTTCGGTCGCTCCAGAAGATGGCGATCCAGCCGGTGGCAAACACGGTACGACAGGCTGGGTCTTTCTGCTGCCGTTTATCGAACAGAGTTCATTTCATGATCGCATCAGCCAGGCCTCAAACAATTTCAATCTCAACTTCTGGCTCGGCTCTGGCGCCGCGGCACCGATTCGCAATGCCGTTGACGAACTGTCCGTAGAATCGTATTGGTGCCCTTCGAGTCCTTTGGCTCGTTTCAAAACCCAAAACAGTCGGCAGATTCAACAGATCGACTACGTGTTCGTCGCTGGGGCAAATAATCATTCGCGTCGAGATCGCAAGGCCGAGAGCAACAGTCACTTTTCCGATGGTGGCGTGTTCCGGCAACAACTGGGAGTCTCGTTCCGTGACATCACCGACGGTACATCGAACACCTTCTGTATCGGCGAGCAGTCCGGCCACACCAGGAGCGGCAACAACAACACGTTTGATGCCCGCGCTCATCCAAATAGTGGCTGGTACATGGGATCGAAGAACTACACCCGCCCAACCGGTGCCGATGACTCGTGGGGAGCGGGCGGCGAGGACGATCGCTGCTACAACGTGACCACCATCCGTCAAGGAATCAACACCAAAGTAATTGGTGGCAACTGGGCGAAAGCACCACGCTGTAACACCCCGGTTCAGTCGGCCCACCCAGGCGGATCGCTGGTGATCGTCAGCGATGCTTCGGTGCGTTTCATGCCGGAAACCACGACGCTTTCCATCGTGAAAAGCCTGGCAAACCGAGACGATGGCAATCCGGTTCAGTTTCCGTAACTAGGCCGAGTTGCATCTTGAGGAGTGGCGCGAGGCAGCGCGTCACTTCTCACTCTTATTGTATCTCTTCTCATTCTCATAGACGCTTTATCGGAGTGCGCGATATGGCTAAGTATGGCCTTTGTCTGGTCGCAGTCGGCCTTTTGGTCGGATGTAGCGAGTCTGGCCCCAAGATCTATCCGGTCGATGGAAAGGTTACCATCGGCAAGAAGCCCATGAATGGAGGGTTCGTTTCCTTCGAAGATCCTACCACAGGAAAAGCAGCCCAAGGAGTCATCGAAGAAGACGGAAGCTACACGGTGCAACTGCCCGAAGGTAGCTACCAGGTGATGATCGAGCCGATCGAAATCGAAGTGAAGTCGAAGGACGGAATGTCCCCGCCCGAGATGAAGTACGCGCAAAACGTGCCGGAACGTTACATGTCGGTTGATACGACCGATCTTTCGGCTGAAGTGGGCGATGGCTCCACCACGTTCGACTTCCAATTGAAGAGATAGCTGACCTCGGCTTCGGTCGACAACTGCTCGGGAATCGGCTCCTTCTTCAAATCGAAAAACGAATCGAGCGTGACCAACACCAGCATGATCACGCCGACAATCAGCTTGCCGACGGTGCCCAGGATGCGTCCGATGAACGCTCCTTGACCAATCGCCATACGCTCTTGGTGCGTCTTCTCGGTGTTGTGCTCTCCGAGCCAGGCCCCACCAAACGCCCCGAGTGCCCCTCCCAAAAGCGCGCCGATCATCGTTCCCAAAATGGGAATAAAGCTCAGCAGAATGGCTCCTGCCAGGCTACCGACAAACGCCCCCACCAGCGACAGGAACACGCCCCAGCGGCTTCCTCCCTGCTTGGCTGCCCCGGCGGCACCGGCCAGAAACTCAACGATTTCCCCGATCACCGCCAGCACGGCAATGACGATCACCACGGTCCAGCTGACCCGTGGGAAATAGCCGGCGGGCAGGAAATAGGCATACAGAACCGTGCATAGCAGCAATATCCAATTACCCGGCAGCGTGACGAAGGTCGTCAGCCAGGCAACGGAATTGACCAGCATGAGCAAAACGGCAGCGACATAGACCATGGGGGATCTTCTCTGGGGGATAAGCTTTCCGTTGAGTACTTCGGATAGGCACCTAGATTATTGCGAATTCATTCCCGGCGGGTACTGGTTTCCGCACCCGCTCATGTCACCCGATTTCCCACTCTTTTCCCCCCTGTTATAATTTCGCGCCTTACATCCACCATGGTTGCCCTGGGGGTTTCCCCTTCTTTTAGCTGGAGATTGTCGATGAGCATCAGTGCGTTTATGGAAAAGCATTACCGCCACTTCAACGCGCGCGAGATGGTGGAAGCGGCCAAAACCTATAAATCGATGGTCGAAGGTGGTGGCAAGATGTTCATGTCGATCGCCGGGGCGATGAGCACCGCCGAACTGGGCATCTCGCTGGCCGAAATGATCCGCCAGGACAAGGTACATGCCATTAGCTGCACCGCGGCCAACTTCGAGGAAGACTTCTTCAACCTGGTGGCCCACGACGAATACGAGCTTTGCCCGAACTACCGCGACCTTTCGCCGGAAGATGAATTCCAACTTCGCGAAGGGGGATTCAACCGCGTGACGGACACTTGTATTCCCGAGACGGTGATTCGCCACTTCGAGCACAACTTGCTCGAGTACTGGAAGGAAGCCGACGAAAAGGGCGAGCAGCACTTCCCAACCGATTACTTCTTCCGCCTCTTGAAAGACGGCAAGCTGCAAGAGCACTACCAGATCCCGCCGGAAAACAGCTGGGTTCTGGCTGCCTACGAAAAGGGAATTCCCGTGTTCACCCCAGGCTGGGAAGACTCGACCCTGGGCAACATTTTCGCGGCTCGCGTTTATGACGGTACCCTTTCCACGCACAACGTGATCCACCCAGGCACCCGCATGATGCAAGACCTGGTGAAGTGGTACCTGGAGCACGAAAAGAAGGGGATCGGGTTCTACCAGATCGGTGGCGGCATCGCGGGCGACTTCGCAATCTGCGCCGTTCCGCTGATTCTGCAAGATCTGGAACTGCGCGACTCGAATCTGTGGAGCTACTTCTGCCAGATCTCCGATTCGACGACTTCGTTCGGCTCCTACAGCGGTGCGGTCCCCAATGAAAAGATCACGTGGTACAAGCTGAGCAAGGAAAGCCCCAAGTTCATGATCAACTCCGACGCGTCGATCGTGGCACCACTGATGTTCGCCTATATCCTGGGGCAGTAAGAGACCTCGAAGAGGAAGATTTTTTAACCACGGATTACACGAATGAACACGGATGTTTGCGAGTCGTCTTCGACGACTCCTGATTCTTCATCCGTGATATCCGTGGTTCTCTCTCTTCCTCCGAGGAAGCAAGCCGCTACTTCCAAGGCCCTTGTAGCTTGCCGCCGCGTAGCGATTGAAGACCGCGAATCTGGACGCGGTCTTGGTTCTTGAACGAGATCACCGGGCTCAGGCCAATCTCCATCAGCTTGGCCGACTCTTCATCGGTCAAAAGGCACTCGCCGCATGGATGGGCATCGCCATCGTCAGCGGGATCGTAGTAGACCGGCAAGTCGCTGAACTGCGAAACGGCGGAAGTATCAAGACCCCAGCCTGACTCGTTGTAACCATTGGCCAAAGCCGCACAAGCCAGCCAAACGGGGCTACCCCAGGCCAATTGGCTTCCGCCTGGCTTGGAAACTTCTTCAAAGTCGAAGCTATCGGTCGACTTGTATTTCTTGCCGTATGGCAATCGCAGTTGCACCCGCGGCCAGAGCCCGGTCACGTTGAGCATGGGACGCGACATGCGATTGGCATTCCACGCTTCATGAATGGACGCTTCCGGATTCAGCCACTGCTCTTTGGTCGCCCGCAGTTCGATTGCGGCTGCGGCCCCGGCGGATTGGCAGAGGTCACCCAGCTTCGCCGCCAGGACCAGGTCGTCCTGATTGACTCCAAAAGGAAACAGGCAGCCCACCAAGCCCAACGGCGTGGCACCCGGCGTCTTGGATGGCGTCGTAATCGTTTCTGCCAGCCAACCAGTTTGCCAGTTTTCGTCCTGCAGCGCTTCGCGAAACGCCTGGGCGGTGACGTCGAGAATATAGAACTTTAGCTTGGCATGCGTTTCGACCTGGAAGGTCAACATCCGCAGTCCCCGCCAGTTCATTTCCAGCGCGTGAAACTTCGGCCCTTGCAGCACACGCCGCATTGTTTCCTGGATCGCCTGATCGACGATGGCGACCAACTCGTCCTGACGCGGATCGACTTTCTGAATATTGCTGCCGGAGAGTACCTCTTCAATGAACGCTCCCCAGTTGCCGGTTTCCAAGGGGGAACCGCTGGCATCGCTCGATTGCGAGAGGACATCCGCGAACAGATCTTCCGAGCCTGGTGCCGCCGCTGAAGCAGGCATCATGTCCGCAGATGCCGTGGCCGCCGGTTCTTCCTGCTGGGGTGCCCAAGCCAACACTTCGGCTGCGGCCGCATCGAAGTGCTTGGGGTTTTGCAGACGACGGCGAAGGGTTCGGAGATTCTCGAACAGCGCCAGCTTCTCAAACAATTCGTCCGGCTCGAAGTCTTCGAACTCCTGGAATTCGATATCTTCGGTTTGGCCATCGGCCGAGGCCAGAATACCGTCGAGTCGCACTCCTAGCTTTTCAGGCAGTTCGTAGATATTGTCGCGATCGACGAAGACCGGCTTCGGGCTCTTACGATCGGCCTGGTGGCCTGTGCCCCGGAAATTGCCAATTAGCAGAATATGCAGCGGCGTCTTTTCGTTGACTTCCGGAGCATGAGAACGCGAACCACCAACTTGGATTTCCGCCATGATGTCTCCCCCCGACATTGCCTTGCTTGAGGTTGTAACGTGGTGCTGAACTATTGCGGCTGCTCGACAACGCGATTCATGCCCAGCTTCTTGAGTGATTCGGCCCACGATTTTTTGGTGAACAACTGCCAGCTTTCGGGCATGTCGGCCACTTCGGCCAACACCCCGACGACCTCAGTACCCAACAGTTCGTCAACCGTCTCTTGATCGCGCTGCGATAGGAACGTGGTCAACAGATTAGGCGAAAAGACGGCGAAAAATTGCGGGCCTGGTCCTGGGGTGGGCAGGTCACCCCGTTTGGGAGCAAACAACCCTTGCCGAAAGTGATCGACAACGCCTTGGGGATCTCCCGAGGTAAACATGCAGCTAATCGCGTCCAGTCCCCATAGCTCGTTGATGATCTCGCGAAACGGCTCGAGATCTTGCGGACAGTAAAGCATCGGTCCGCCCAGCGCCGCGAACTTCGCATCCAGGTCGCCACGCAGGGGTGTCCCCTCCAGGTTCTCCGGGATTTGCATTTCGGCTCTCATGAAGTGAATCGACAGCACCGGCTTGGCCACCTTCGACAACTCATGAATCAAAGCGAAGGGAGAAAAGGGAACCTTGGGAACCCCTTCGATGATGCTGTGATAAACGGGATAGCCAGAGTCGGCCGTCTCCTCTTGGAAGCACAACCCTCGGACCGAATCAGGGGATGCAGCCGCCGCGTTCTGTTCCCCTTCATCGATTTGCGATGGCGGGGGAGCCGCAGAGACGTAATCGGGATTCCGCCAGTTTGATGACGGAGTCGGCGGAGCAGGCTCAATCACATTCTGGGGGATGCCCGTCGGAGGAAGCGGTTCGTCCTCGGATGGCGGCCCAGTGACCTTGTTACCCGGGGGTTGGTCGAACGAAAAGTCGACTAGATTAGGGTTCCCACCGGCAGGGCCCATTTGATTGGTAAACGACGGACCACTTCCCCCGGCAAACGAAGGGGGACCAAACAGCGGCTCATCTTCATCGTCGGCTTCGTCCCCGAAATCAAGCGCTGGCCCGACGTTGGGACCGAAATCATCCGACCCGAAGTCGAGATTGGGATTCTTACCACCTCCCTGAGCTTCCCAAGGAGCCACATGCGGAGTACCAGGAGGCCCCTTATGCTCGGGCGGCTCAGTCCCATGCGGTAAGGGAGGCGATGCGAAACTGGAAAACTGCGGAGGAGCCGCCGGCTCGTCGAAGTTTGGAAAGCCACCCGGCGGCGTGCCTGGAGGCCCTGGCGGTGTTCCAGGTGGCAGGGGTCTTTCCGGTGGTGCGGCGAAATTGGTCGGCTTCTCTTGAGGTGGCTGCCCAGGAGTTTCAAAGCTGGGCGGGGCACCAGAGACCGCAGGAGGTTCCGCGTGAGGTGGCGTTTGAAATCTCGGATCGCCAGCCGGCGGGCTACCAGGAGGCGTACCTGGCGTGTGCCGAAAGCTGGGCGGCATACCCGGAGGTGGCCCTGCAGAAGCGGGACCACCGCTTCCTTTGGCGAACTTGAAGATCGGCCCTTCGTCTCCACCTCGTTTATGAGGTGGCGTAAACTCTTGATGGCTTGGCGGTGGCGAACCAGACGGTAACTGACCCGGGATGACTTGCCCCGGCATGGGCTGACCAGGTGTTACCGGCGTGGGAGCGGGGTGCGCCCAGGGAGGACTCTTGGAGGTACCCTGCGAAGCTGGTCCCGGCGGTGGCGGGCTGCCTGCTGGTGGGAATCCCGGCGGATGCCCCGGAGCCGTGCCGGTATCGGGCTTGGCGAATTCGGGTGGGCTGAAGTTTTCCACTCGAGGAAACTTGGGGGTTTCGGGAGTCGGCGGAAGCTCCATGTTGCCGCCTGACGGATGCTGAGGCACGCCGGACGGAGGTGGCGTGGGCATCACTGGCGGCATCGGCGGACCGGCAGGTGCCCCTGGAGGTAACGGCTGTGGATTGCCCTGAGGATTTTTCTCGGACTTGGGAAAACGCGGATCATCCTCGGCGTAGACCTGGCTGCCAAACGTCGTCGACATGAGCGAGCGATTTCGGACCGGCTCGAACGTGCCTACGCTGGTCGACTCGTACGGACTCTTGGCTCCCCCGTCGATCTTGACCAGGAACTCGGTCCGCCCGGCAAAGACCTTCTGGCCGTCCCGGATGACGAGACTCTCTTTGACGAAGTCATCGTCAACACGCGTTCCATTGCGGCTTTCCAGATCACGCAGCCAGCAATACTTTCCGTCGTTGCGAATCTCAAAGTGTTGGCCCGACATCATCACGTCGTCGGTGAAGGCCTCATCCGAGTAATTCGTGCGTCCAACCTTGCACGTTCGATCTTGCGGAATTTTGATTTGGCGTCCGACCTCCGAGCCGACAACCACCTCAAGGACAACCAACATGATGTAAAAACTTGCGCCTAATTTAGGGGGAATGAATCCAACAGTCGATTAGATCAGTATCTAAGTGCCTCGTCAAACAATTACGTCCTAAGGCTTTCGGGGAATGAAGTTTAAAGAGTGTACTGCCAGATAACGGTTCCATCAGATCGATCCCAGGCGTTAAAACCGGATTGTCTGGTAATATCGCGCATACCCCGCGGTTTACCCTAACTGTCTCGATGACTGCAATCGCCAAGAATCCCCCTAAAAACCGGAAGAATTCGCGGAGTTTCCCGACTTTGCCCACGACACTTTCCCCATTTGTGGGAAGAATGAAACCTTAACCAAGTAAGGGCAATCGGGCCCTGTTACCTCGTCCCATTCTTCTGACCCCTTCGTGAAAGAGCTCATGAGCACTGCCGATAACTTGCAACAGCAATCGCTGGCCGAAGAAGAGTACAGCTACGACGTCGTCCCGTACCCCAGCCACCCTTTCCGCCAATCTCACCCAGAACGGTTGGCAAGCGTCGGCAATCTGTTCGGGATCAAGCCTGCGGCGATCGATAACTGCCGCGTATTGGAAATCGGCTGTGCCGCCGGCGGTAACCTTATCCCCATGGCAGAAGCATTGCCGGGAAGTCAATTCATTGGCGTCGATCTTTCCAGGAAACAAATTGAGCGAGGCCAACTCAACATCGATGCGTTGGGGCTGACGAATATCGAACTCAAACACATGGACTGCACCGACATCGACGATTCGATGGGCAAGTTCGACTACATCATCGTCCACGGCGTCTTTTCCTGGATTCCCGAGGAGGTTCAAGAGCGGATCTTCGAGATTTGCCAGAAGAACCTGAACGAGAACGGCATCGCCTACATCAGCTACAACACCTACCCTGGCTGGCACCTGCGAGGCATGATCCGCGACATGATGAATTATCATGTGCGAAATCTCAAAGATGCTCCCCGACGGATTCAACAGTCGCGAGCCCTGCTGGAATTCCTCGCCAAGAGCGTTTCTGCTGATAAGGGTGCGTACGGCATGCTGCTCAACAGCGAGTTGCAACTGCTGCGTCGCCAGTCGGACAATTACCTGTTCCACGAACATCTCGAGAAAGACAACACGCCGATCTACTTCCACGAGTTCATCGAGCGGGCCAAGAACTACGATCTGCAGTACCTGGGCGAGTCTCAGCTCGCGACGATGTGGATCGGTAATTTCCCGAAGGAAATCGCTCAAACGCTCGAACGTATCGCCCCGGATATCGTTCAGCGCGAGCAGTACGCCGACTTCGTCCGCAATCGCACCTTCCGCCAGACGCTGCTGTGCCACAAGGACGCGCCAGTCTCGCGCTCGCTCAAGCTCGAGTCGATTGAAGGCGCCTACGTCACCGGCAACATGGACGAGAAGGTGGAAAAGGACAAGGAGCCGCAACCTGGCGATCCGCGAACGTTCGTCAATCCGGTAACCCGCCAGACGATGACCACCCAAGACCCGCTGGTAATTGAAACGGTTGTGAAGTTGAAAGAGGCCTATCCGTGTGCGGTCGCCTTCGAGGACCTCTTCCAGAATGCATTGGATAAGATGGTCGACGGCGTCATCGCGGATGCGACGAAGATCGAAGCACTCAAGCGATCTCTGGCTACCAATCTCATTCATATGACCGTCAGCGGGATCGTGGAACTGCAGTACAATCCTTCGATGTACACCGCCGACATCCCTGAGTTCCCCAAGACCTCGGCCGTGGCGCGCATGCAGGCCGAGAGCACCAACCGTCTGACCAGTTGCCGACACGAAACGGTCAATGTCGATGACCTTTCTAAGCATTTTGTGCCTCTGATGGACGGCACGCGAACGAAAGATCAGCTCGTCGAGGAACTGAAACGATTGGTCGAGGAAGGGAAGCTGGTCGTTCAACAGAAAGGCGAGAAGCCTGAGGGAATTTCCATGGATACGGTCATGGGAAAAGCGGTCGATGAAGTGCTCAAACGCCTGTCGACAGCAGCTCTGCTGGTTCGTCAGTAACCGATAATCACCCCCCAAATATGAAGCGGACCGCGGCAAGTCGGTCCGCTTTTTTCGTTCTTGAGACGATCAATAATTCACTGGAAAAACGGCTCCGACGATCCAGCCGCCGCGACCGTGTGACTTGCAACCCCATCTGGGTTTGATTTAATGACCGGAAGTGAAACTTGCGGCATCGTTTCTTTTGGAGGAGAACCGGTCCGCATCGACCGCCAATTGACAACCACGCCGTAGCACGAGATTCACCATGGCCAAGCTGACTCCCGGCATGAAGCAGGATTGGAAGCACCGCCCGTCCCAAGGCGGTCGGCCGATGAACCGAATGTTTCGCCTGATTTTTGTGGCGACTCTCTTTCTGCTGCTCGTTGGCGTACTCATCTGGTTTCTCTTGCCCCCTGCCCAGCAGCGGACTTATTTCTTTGCCGCCAACCCCATCGAATACGATCTTTGGGCAACCGTTCCATTGGTCCATAGCTCGGTTGCCCAAGAGCTTGCCAAAGAGGGTAATTACGATCCGAAATCGTTTCATATGGGCAGCATTGCCCTGGAAGAATCGTTTCCTCCGATCGATCAGTTGGCCGCGCAAGTCGCCAACGGCAACGTACCTGGCCAGAACGATGCCTGCGTCCTTTACATTCAAGCCCATACGTTACGGTATGACGTCGAAGACGTACCGCACGTCGTGGTGGCCACGCCGACGTTCCTGCGGAACTCGCTCGCCAATTGGGAGAACAGTGGCGTCCTCGATTTGAGCGTCGTGCTCGATTGGATGCAAACAGCCAATTGCCCGTTAAAGCTGGTGCTGCTCGACGCAGGCACGATCGTGACCGACGGACGCATTGATTTGTACGAGAACAATTTCACTTCGGCTTTGGAAAGCGAGATGCGCGGTCGGAAGGACCCGAACCTGTTTCTGATCACCTCGCACGAGAATGGCCAGAAGTCGCTCTCCTTGTCGCTGCAGAGGAACTCGATCTTCTCGCAGGCCGTTCAGGAAGCGCTGACCGGCAAGGGCATCAGTGATATGTCTGGCGATAACTTGCTGGACCTCGACGAGTTGTATCACCACATCTGCGTGCGCGTTCAAAATCACCTTGGCGAAGGGGTCATCGCCCAGACGCCGCGGTTGTTTCAAGGGGGACAAGGAATTCTGACCGAGGACTTCCCGGCCAAATTTGTTTGCCGCTACTACCAGGAAGAACCGAAAGAAGAAGGCGCAGAAGCGGCGTCCACAGAGGCGAAGGATGAGAAACCAGCACCACCGCCAGAGCCTAAAGCGGATGCCGAGAAAGACGATGCGGAAAAGGATGGGGATTCGGCCGCAGAGAAAGATCCCCGCTGGGCCACGCTTCACGAAGTCTGGCAACTTCGAGAACAACTCGCACAGCCCCCTGCTCGCCGCGGTGGAATGATCTGGAGTCCGATCGATTTTGCACCGCAATACTTCCGTCGTCTGGACAGCTACTTGATTGGCTACCAGTTTCGCCTGTTGTTCGATACCGGGAGCGTTCCCGAAGAAAAAATGGCGATGATGAAGCATTCGCTGGAAGTGCTGCTGGATCATCTTCAGCAGCAGCGCGAAGTCCAAATGATTCCGCCCATTAGCGACACGCCGGCAGACAACCTTATCGATGCTTGGAATAAGTTCGTCAACACACCGTATCAACTGGCCTGGAGTGCCGATTTAACCGACGACGGACTCAAGGCCCGCGACGCGGTTCTCAGTTGGAACTACTGCGTCTACCACGTTCCCGAACTGACGCAGATGTTCGAGCATACCGGCAGCGATTCGACATTGGCTGGCTATGAGTCGCTGCTCAAGGATATTCGCAACGTCACAATCGGTATGCTCGAAGTTCCTCCGAGCGGGTCATCGGGACCTGAATTAACGAACCTGCCGCTGGCAAGCGTCATCAATCGTTCGCTCAGCGACCTCGAAGGGATGCGACGATTCGCCAATGCCGAGATGACGATCGTCCCACGGGACAACGAGTCGTCGAACTTGAATGCCCAGATGGCCGACGCTCTGCGGCTTCTTGGTTACCTGCGCACCGCTATGCCCACCGCGGCTGATCGCAGGAAGATGGCCGACTCGCTCCGAGAATTCTCGCAGCAGCCGGTGCCCGAATACACGTATATCGATAACTCGGCCCCTTTCCTGGCGCGGCTGTCGACGGCGATGTTGCCGCGGGCCTCGGAGGAAAGCATGGAGAAGCTTAGGGATCTCTACTTGCAGATATCCTCAGCCGGCAGCCCACCCCCCGAAGACTCGGCAACTCCGTTCGTTGATTTAGGCGGTACGATCCAAGCCAACATGCCATCGGATACCGATTATCGTGACCAGGTCCGTTACCAGGTCCGGGTGCGCACACTCGATTGGCGCGACACGCCACAGATTGTTGGGCATGTGGCTCCCCTCCCCTTTCGTTTTCCCGTCAAGGAAAAGATACCGCGTCTAACGGTAAGACCCGGCAAGGAAACGCAATCGCTCCAGCTAGATCGTATCGACGAGCAGGTCGATTTCGAGTTTGAGTTGACGGCCGCGAATTTTCCGCCGGGGCAAGTCGTTTTCACCGTCGATTATGATCGCAATGCGTTAAGCGTCTCGTTCAAGAACGGCAGCTTCGACTCGTCCAGCGGGACGTTGAACTACACGATTGATGCCAGCGGTCCGATCACCATCCAAGGTCGTGTCTCGGCCAAGCTCGACCGCGAAGCGAATGCCTTGCGGGAAAACAAATCGGACATCCGAGCGGCCCAAAGCGAACCGATCGAGTTCACGATTCCCGCCAAGTTCATTCCGCCTGGCGCCGAGGCAAGTCGATCCGGCAAGCTGAACGTTTCTCTTCCGTGGGCCGAGCAGGTCGATATCGTCGTCCAACAAGTCGGCGCATCCGGGCCAGGCATCTACTACGGCCAGCGCGTACAGATCCCCTTGTTCGACAACCGGGAGTCTGAATTCCGTTTGGGTGTCATCAATCGCTCGCGGATCAATCGTAAAGTGAATGTCTCGCTATACCCGGTCATTCGACCTGAGACGAGCCTGATGCCGACGGGGCGTATTTTCTCGGACCAGTATCATCGCAAACCTCTGGAAGGTGGAGCGGATAGTCAAGCAGCCGAAATCGCCCCCTGGCGTGTGGCGACCTTCGAGCGTCCCATGGTGAACCTGGGCACCGATTTCCTGCCCACCGGCGTGGCAAGCGGTATCAGCCTGACGTCGTACGATCAGATCCCGCCACCCGCGACCAGGGCACGTGGACGCATTGTGAATGAGGCGGTCCAGCCCGAGCGATGCCAGTGGCTGAAATTTACCGGTCCGCCAGGCCCCCCTGGCCCCGACGGAAAGCCCGGTGAAACGGGCAAGGTCACGCCCACCGATATTTCCAACGGACTGTTGGTGGTCATCGAAGACCAGGAAAACAAGGACGCCAACAACAAGCCGGTTCGCTGGATGCGTTGGATCGAGTGGGTACCGCGTAAACCTCAATCGTACTTGGACGTCCAGACGGCGGTTTTACCAGCGGACAAGCTTTCACGCTTGGAAATGGTCGTTCAACCGATCACCGGTCCCCAATCGCTTCCGACGGCAACGTGGGACGAGCAACGACTGTTTGGCTTTCCTGGTCTTCCCCATAACCTGGCCAAGGTGCCTATTCGCGTGGAATGGGATTGGAAATGGGAAGAGACGTTCGGTGAATCAGAACTCATCAAGCGTCAGGCCTTCGGCACGATTGCTTCCCCCGAAGCCACGGTGACGCTTGGCGCGATTCTCAATCTCGATGGAACCAAGCCCGTCAAACGTCCTGTTCTGCTGGATGTTGCGTCCGGTGAAAAACTTCCGACGCTACGGCGTGCGTTTCGTAATGTCATGGATTTGGATTCAGGAAAACTCGATGCCGACGGCTCGGCCGGGTTCGAGGCTCTGCGTCTCGACTCTTACTTTCCACACGTTGAGGACGAAGAAAAACCTCTGCCGTCGATCCCAGTCATGGCCTCGTCCTGGCCGGCGAGTCGACTTCCCATCATCCTCCCCTCCAACATCGAAACCATTGACTGGATGATGGCGATCTCGACCGACACCAACAGCTTCAACGGTGCCAGCGAGATCAATCCCGACAAGATCCAGCTGGGGTTGCTTGAAGCAGGGAATGGTTTCGAGTCGGCTCGGCTGAACTTCACCGAGACGATTTACTCGAATCGGTCGTTCTCGGCCCAACTGACCGCCGCCCAGGCAGAAGGTCCACTCGTGATCACGGCGACGCTAGAAGACGTCGTTGCCTCTGGATTGAGTGCCAAAACGTACGAGACCTTTGTCGGAGACTTTGTCGTCGAAATCTACAATGGCCCCAAACGGGTCAACGATTTGCGAATTCCGGTCGTGATCGACAAAGACCCTCCCACGATCAACATTCAGCCGTCGCCCCTGACGATTCCCGTCAACGAAGGGCTCAAGGTGACGATCCCCACGCAAGACAATGATTCTGGCATTAAATGCCTGGAGTACGGTTCCCCCGGCCCAGGCGACACGATTGCCGACAAGCCTTTGAAACTGGAGCCGCTGGTTGGAAACATCTTGCCCAACCCCAACGATGCCTTCTTGCGGGTTCCCCAGTTCCTGCTGAACATCCAACCGGCAGAGCTAAAGTGGGATGTTGGCACCACCCACAAGCTGCGCGTTCGCGCCGTGAATCGCGCTGATCTGAAGTCGGAGCCACTGGACCTGATCGTGCGGGTTGGTCCCAAGAGTGACGAACCGATGAACGGGGACGGCCCGATGCGGCTAATGGTCATCAAGGCGCAAGTCGTTTTCGTGAACGGACGCCCTGCCACCGATCCGAAGTACAAGCCGAGCATCAAGGAACTACCTCTCCAGCCACGACTCGACCCGGACGGCGTTACCTGGGTCTTTGAAAGTGATATGCTCAAACCGGGGACAAACTACACGCTTGAGTCGAGTGGGCGGCAATCCTCTGGCGGAATCAAATCGACCGAGACCGTGGCCCAGGCCACCCCCGCCAAAGAACGCGCTCCGGTCTACAAACTGAAGTTCGACTAGTCGGTTTCTCTATTTTTGTAGTCCTCGCATCGCTAGCATTCGCTCAGCTTCGACAGTCTCCCCAGCCCCCACACCTTTCCAGATGTGGGCCTCGACCTGGAAAACTTGGCAAATATTACGGGTCGCGGTGAGTTCGCAACTTGGGGAGATCATTGCGCAAGCATCTTGAATACTGTTTTTATGGGACATGGACTCCGATGGTAGTGCATGTGGGGGGAATTTTAATGCCCGTTGATCCCGTGCATTTGAACTGACCACCACCAAAGGCATTCCTCGAATTTGCGACATAACCAACAGGAAGTTTTCCATGGTCAGGCCAGCTTTGCCGTACGCCGTGCTCGCGTGCGTAGCCATGTTCGTCAATGGATGTGCAATCCACTCAGCTCCTCCAACCGTAACGGTCTGGAACAAGCTGGGCATTCCCCAGGCATTTGATGCCGCCAATGCCAACTGGGTCAACCGTCGAGGTAACAACCCACAGCGGGAACGCACTCCTCCTCTGAAGCGCATTGCCGACCCAGCCAACTTGGAATCTCCGAACCCCGCAATCAAGGCTGCCGCCGAGATCAAGGCCGAGGAAGATCTGGCACCACAGAAGATCAAGGCCTTGAAGTATCTCGCGACCATCGGTTGTGGATGCTACGACAAGGAAGGCAAGGTCGAAGCCGCCCTGCTGGCCGGTCTGAACGATTGCACGGAAGAAGTGCGTAAGACCGCCGCCGAGACCGTTCTGACATTGGTGGGTAACTGCAGCTGCCACGACGGCTGCGGTAACAACTGTTGCACCGAAAAAATCCAAGAGAAGCTGCAGGACATGGCCTACGGCGAAACGGACGGATGTTGGCACGAACCTTCGGCTGAAGTCCGAGCAATCGCCATGCGTGCTCTGTCGGCTTGCCCACCGATCAGCGTACAGCCAAGTGATAACGAAAATCGTGAAACGGTTCCAACTCCACCGGTACCTGATCGCGAAACGGCTCCTGGCACTGGCGAACCGCTGCCACCGATTCCACCACCGGCACCGATGGAAGCCTCGAACTCGAAGCTGCAGAACGCGGAATTCGTTTCGCTGCCAGCCGCTCCGGTCAAGGCCCCAGAAACCAACTTCTATGCCCCGATCAACGTGGGATTCGCTGGCGAAATCCCAGCCCAGGTCGTCAAGAAGTCGGAAGTGAAGACGGTCTCGGCACAAGTGGTTTCCTCGGCGGCACCACTAGTTGTCCACGATCAACAAGAAGATTCCTTCCTGGTTCCCGAAGTACCGGTTGCGAAGGAACCAGCCATCGTGAGCACCAAAGTCGAGTTCGTCCTGGATCACGCCAACACCGCTGTGATGCACATGCCTAAGACAGCCAAAGTGGCTGTCGGCGAAGTGTTGGCTGTTCAGATTCACAGCCGCCGTGGCGATCACACGATCGACGGCAAAGTGAAGGTCATGAAGGTTGACGGCAGCCTGGTACACGTCAGCCCCGTCGATGGGTTGGCACTGCGAGTACTGCGACCAGGCAGCTCGATCTCGATTGCCCGCTAGTCGATCTGTCTCCGCAAGTTTGAATGCCATCAAACGCCACGTCATTGGCTATCCATGACGTGGCGTTTTGCTTTCTTGTCGCCCCCGGCAGATGCTCCGCGTCCATGATTTTCGGAGAATCTCGCTCTCTTAGGAAGTGTTTATCTGGTAACCTCGATGGAAAGGCATCAGGATTGTTTTACAATCACCGCCAGAGAACGATTGCGACCGAGATTCGATTGACTCCCATGTGCAATGGATAGGAGCTAGGCGAGTATCATGGCCGATTGGCGAGAAGGTAAGAGTAAACCAAAGTCCAAAAGCAAACCGGCTCATTCTCCTCAGCCTGCTCCCAGTTCGCCCAAAGACCCTTCTGATTGGCGTGGTCGCAAGAAGAACGAACCGGCAACCGGAGGCCACCGTTCTGAGAAGACCTATCTGCAAGATAACAAACCGAAGGGGCCGAAGAACATCGGCATTCTCAACCTTCTGTTATTTGCCCTGGTACTGCTGGTTGGCTCGTTCATCGCGATTATTGGTTGCCAACCCACGAAAACCCCGATGATGCACCTGGCCACGCTCGAGCACGATGACTCGTTGTGGGCTCCCAATGCTTTTGCCCAGGAAGATCGCAGCAACTTCACCCTCTCGATGGAGGACTCGGCAAGCAATATTGAACTCGTAGCCGGCCAAGGAATGGCCGCCGGGGCCGAGCAGAAGAAGCCATGGACCAATCTGAACGAAGCCGAATTTACCTCGGCCGTGACGAAGTACCTCGAAACGGCCAACGGCCCAGGGGGACCGCGTCCCGGCGGATGGATCTTCTATTTCAGCTGCCACGGCATCACCAACTTCGATGGCGTTCCGTACCTGGTGGCCAAGAACAGCCAGGCCCTTTCACCCAACAGGCCGGTGGCCGACGGCAAGCTTGTTCCCCTGGAATCGATCCTCCGAGCGATTGCCGATCACCCGAAGGTGAAGAAGCATCCCAAATCGTACAAGCTTCTGGTTTTCGACATGGGGCGTATGGAGTCGCAATGGTCGGCGAACCGTCTCTACAACGACTTTCCGTCTTCCGCTCAATTGTTAGCCAAGTCGCTTCCTCAGAACATTCAGCTTTCCAATACCTATCTGCTGCTATCCAGCAGCGACGGGCAAAAGTCTTGGGCCAATCCGTTTGAAGGGGGCACGAATTTCGGCCTCTTTTTTGGTCGTGGGATCATGGGCGAGGCCAACGAAATGCCCTCGTCGGTTGATGACGACAGCGTGTCTCTAGCCGAGATGGAAGCCTATCTTCAGAAGAATGTCGACGACTGGGCTGTCCAACATCGCAATTCTCGCCAGGTTCCACTTTTGATTCCGATTGGGCAATCTCCCGGCCCCGCCAATGTGCTGCTTAGCCGCGTGGGCGACGCCAAGTTCCAGATTAGCCCCAACAGTGCGGCTGGCTCAGGCACTTCCGACCAGGAGCGTTTATCGCAGCTATGGGACGCGCTGCAACTTCTCGGCGATCATGGCGCTCTGAAATTGGCGCCTTACCGATTTAGCTTGATTCAATACGACCTGACCCGGGCCGAGAGCCTGGCAGAGTCAGGCGTAGCTTATCAGTCAGAGCTCACGCAAAGCCTGAAGGCCCTCAACAAGTCGATCGACAGCCTGGCCATGACGCTCGCGCAGTACGATACCGGAGCGAAGAGTGCCATCATGAATTCCCAGTTGCCGTACTACCAGGGAAGTAGTCTTCAACGCGACCTGGCCGATGCCGAACCATTCCCGATAAGCAGCCTTGCCTGCTGGCGTTCGACACACCCTGGCCCACTCACCAAGATCCCCACCTTGGCGGAATTAAAAGCCAACTCGGACAAGATTGCGGAAGAAGAAAAGGATAAGGAACTTCCCACCGAGAAACGAACGAAGCCACTGGTCTGCCCAGACTATTACGCCGCGGCGGAATTCCTTCTCGATCATTACACGAAGGAAAACCAGCGGGACATGACCCCCGCGAACATCGACTTGATTCTCGAATATTTGCGTTCGGCTCCCAATTCGCCGGTCCAAGGTGAAAACGAAGGAATGCATGTCGTCGAGATCGAGTTTCTCGCAATGCTGCGTGATTTCTTCAAGACCTTAGAGACGAACTTCGGCATCGAAGCGAGTTCTTACGATGCCACCGACTATCGTAATGCCATGGTGGATGCGCTCGCGTGCCGACGCCGGATCGAAAAGATTGCCTTCGTCGAAGACCAACGCGTCTTCCCTTGGCTCGAACAAGGGCTCGACAATGCCGATGAAGTGCGTCGCGAAGCGGAAGATCGCTTGTTTGCTCTGCAACCCAAGCAAGCAATGGACCTGATTCGCCCTCTCGCTGAGGGTTCGAAGGGGCTCGAAGCGTTGGAGAAGAGGAAGGCTCGGTTGATTGAGGCCTACGTGGTGGTCGACAGCGTGCGGGTTTCCGCTCCGTTCCTATTGTCGTGGCTAACCCATCACCCTTACCCGAATGCCGATCGTCAGCTGCGTCTGGGTCAAGTAACCACCGCCATCGAGAAAACCCACGAATTGGCCAACGCACTCACTCCCCGCAAACTGGAGGGAGAGAGCCGCCCGGACTACACCAAGGTGGCCGTACCCGAACAGCAGTTGATCGATGAGATTACCCAGAACTATAGCGATGTGGTCCGGTTTCTCAATCGCGAATCCCAAGACATCATCGACGCCCAAGGGGGTAAGGACCGTTCTGATTCGGAAACGCTACTGGAAATCTACAACCTGTTGCGGGTTCGCTTTGTCGCGAAGCTTACGCCATCGATGACGACCTACGACCGAAATTCGCTGCGTGCGAAGAAGCAGTCGATCTTGGGTCAGTCGCTGGGCAACGTAAACGTCAAGCCTGACTCCATGAGCCCGTTGATTCTCGGGCTGTCCTCTTATGAGAAGGGGCCGTGGCAACTCGCATTGAATCAGGCCGGCGGGACATCCGACTATCGTATCGCCCCGTTAAGTCCCGATCGTGAGTCGAATGCCGCGCTGCTTTTGAAAGATACCGGGTCTGTGGTCTTGTTTGCGGAAAGGGTGGTTGAACAGGCATTGGAAAGCTCGCTGGCACCCACGCGGGAAATCGAATCGTTTCCGAGTGCCCCCAACGCAGCCGAGGCGACCGCATTTACCGGGCTTGTCGTCCGGAATCGATCGCGATTGGATGGCAATGAAAAGACCCCTTCCCAGATCGAATTCCGTATTCAGCGGAAGGAACACTTGGCCTGGTCGGCCAATCGAGCGATGGAAGATTTCTGGGGAAACAACTCGGTCAATCCTTACTTCGACCGGCTTTCGCAAAGTTTTCTCGGTCCGTTTAGCATCGAATCGGCGAATGCTCCCAGCGAATTGGCGGGCAAGGTCATTAACCGCTTAGCCACGTTGCGAAAAGACTATAGCCAATGGATCCAAGTCGGTAATCCGGACGAGTCGATCAACGATTCCTCTGACGACATCAAGCATAAACTGACCATTCACTTTCCACAGTCTATTCCAGCCGGCATCTCGGCGATCGACTTGCTGGTGGACGAAGGGAAAGCCATCGCCGTCGGAGACTCAACGGGCAAAGTCGAGCCGTGCCATCCGTTCGATACGCAGCCCCCGGGGCTCTACCAGTCACAGCGTCTGTTCGAGCAGGTCATCAAAACCAAACAGGTCTTGCAGACCACTTCCCGCACGGAGCGATTTCGTTTTCGCGGAAACGTTCGACGTTTTCCACTTAATATCTCTGGTACGCAACGGCCAGACAGCATAACCCAAGTCGTTGACATCAATCCTTTCCCGTTCCGTCAGCCCACGGTCTCGGTTACGGGAGAATTGTCCGGCACCGCGGACGTCATCTTCATTTTGGATTGTTCGGCGACCATGGCCAAAGTGGTTCCAGGCAACCCACCGGCGTCCCGCATGAGCGTCGCTAAGGGAGTGCTGAAAGACATTCTGGGAACGATGGCAAGTCCCAAGGGGCAATTCCGTGTGCTCACCTATGCATTCGGCAGCCGTGTCGGCTGGGATGCCAACAACCGAGCGATCCAACGTCCAGGCGTTGACGTCCCTGCCGGGATCGTCCCGGCAAATGACGTCATGGCACTGGAAAACCAGAATCTGACGCCGCTACTCAATCGGGCGCCGCAGCGCAACGAGCCCGGCGTGGACGTTGCCCGCATTCAAGATGCGATCGAAGGCCTGGAAGCTTTCGGCGAGACGCCACTGTACTACTCGATCTACCAGGCCCTGCAGAAAGTCGACCCCAGCAAACCCACCCAGATTATTGTGATTACCGACGGTGCCAACGATCAGGCCGACGACCCGCAAGGACGCCCCTTCCGCACCAGTGCGATCAACCTGATTGATGAGTTGGATAAGCCAAAGTATCGAAACACGCAACTTCAAGTCGTGGGGTTTGCCCTGGGGCAACAGGCACGCAACCTGGAAACCGATCCCACCTCTAAACCGCCGGCGAATACGCTGACTGAAATTGCCTGGCTAGCCAAAAACCGAGGCCGGGGAGGCTTCCTTCCGGCCGATCAGCAGATTCAGTTGAAGCAACGCATCGAGGAGTTGATAAAGACGAAGATCTTCTTCACGGTCCAGCGAACCGACGACCCCAAAGAACCCGTCCCTTACGATTTCGGGGCCATCTGGTACGCCAAGGATCGCTTCGATGACCGTCGCCACGACTACACCGTCCGCGAATTGCACACGAACGATACCGCCAAAATTCAGCTGCGAGGGGGTGAGAAAGTTCGCCTGGCTTACGATGGTAAACTCAAACAGTTGGTTTTCATCGAAGACCCGGCCGAAGAAGCCGCTCAGGCAAACATTTCGGTCAACGATGCCCTGAAATACGACGGTGAGTACCTCGCTCGGATTCTTAACTTCCAGGCCCCTGATCCCGACACAGGGACGCTCGAAATCCCAGTCCGTCTGGAAAATACCAACGACACGCACTTCACCGTTCGCCCTTTCCATGTCTGGGCAGAAATCGTGCCGAGTGTCACCAACGCGTTTCATACCAACGAAGTCTTCGAGACACGGTACTTCAGCGACCTGCTACTACGGAATGAAACGCAGTTTCCGGAATTCTTGATCCGCTTGAATCAGTGGCAGCCAGCTGCCAAATGGGCGCGGGTGAAGGTCTATACCCAGCTTGAAAAGCCGATTGAGCCGAAGAAGACCATCTCGCTGCGAGACCTGTTGGTCAACAATGTGACCAACAGCGGGGCCGATTTCGAGTCAGGCAATTTCAAAGTCGAGTCGTCGAACAGCCTGGACCAGTATAAATACCACATCGTGGTGCGAGTTGATCCCGGAACGCAGGGAATTCAGCCTCATCACGTGGGAATCACGCCATCTCCGCCGCGAATTCAGCGAACGTATACTCTGGCCGGCGACGGCAGCAAAGAGATCCTGAACATCACCCATCGATTTATGTATGAAAGCAAGACCGACGTCGAAGCGGCTGCCAATCCGCGCATCGATATTTGGACGCGCGAACAATTGACCACGGGAGCACCCTCCTTCAGCGTTGACGTACAAATTCCTAAATGGTGATATTCTGGCTCGACACTATGATCTGAACTACTTCTTCTGCGACACTTGAAGCCTGCAACTCTTTTCACCCCGGCCTCAAGCACGATCGCAGCAGCCGGCGCATGACTTGGATAGGCTCCGCGGCGGCGTAATCAGGCATCAAAAAAATTGCCGCAAACCCTTGAAATACAATGCCTTAGATGCATCTCCAGCCTTCTTTTTCCCAACGGGAAATGTTTTCCCAGATTCTTTCTAAAAACCACGCAACGATTTCCGAGACGCGCCGTAAACCTAGGTACATTCAGGGGAAGCGAGGCCAACCTGAGTTTAAAACACAGGGGTTTCGCATTGGACAAAAGAGCCAAAGCCGATTCCATCGTTCCATCTAACACATTTCACGATTTGAGGGAGAGTTAAGTAATGGCTGGTTACATCTTTTTCGACGCCATTCCAGGGGAAAGCACCGATTCGGAACACAAGAACTGGATCAACCTGTTGTCGGTGAGCGAGGCCATTTCTCGCATGGTGCAGCGTGGTAAGTCGGGTTCATCGCGTAACGTGCAAAGTGCCGTCTTCGACGACCTGGTCTGTGTCAAAGAATTGGACAAGTCGAGTCCAAAGATCATCGAGTCGGTCGCTTCCGGTAAGGTTCACCCGGTCGTTAAGCTCGACCTGTGCCAATCGCTGGGCGACAAGGGCAAGCGTCTGCCTTACTTCCAGTTCGAGTTGAAGAACGTGATCGTCACCAGCTACAGTTTCAGTGCTGCGGTTGACGACGACGGCACCGTGCCGACCGAATCGTTCGGCATGAACTTTGAAGAAGCCAAGTGGACCTACAATCAGTACGGTAAGGACGGATCGAACCAAGGTAAGGTCGAAGCCACCTGGAAGGTGGAAGAAGGCACCACCTAGTCCGATTGCGGATCAGCGACGCAGGGGAATCGCAATTCGCGCTCCCCTGCGTTTTTGCATTCGCACAGGGCAAGAACGTCAAACCAACGAGTCATTTTCAGATCGTTGGTTATTCTTCAGCAAAACCACCTCGGGCGTTCCACCGACCATGAATCAAGCACAAGAGCACCGCGCATTTGCCCTCGAAGACAGCTTGGGGGAAGATTTCTTTCTCTTGTCGTACACCGGGAACGAGGGAATCTCGAGACTCTTTAATTATCAACTTTCGTTGGTGTCTCGCCGAGAGAATCTGCAGCACAAGCCTGAAGAGATCATCAACAAGGAAGCCAAGCTTCGCTTCGCATACGGTGACAACGAAAAACGCTACATCAAGGGTTACATCAATCGTTTCTCGTCCGACTTCCAGCCTGGCACCATGGCACAATTCCATGCCGAAATGGTCCCCTGGCTGTGGTTTCTGACGCAAACGTCCGATTGCCGCATCTTTGAAGACAAAACCATTCCGGACATCATCGAGGAAGTCTTCGGCAGCGAACCAATCAGCAGTATCGCCAAGTTCGATACCAAGCTGCAAAAGACCTACCCGAAGCTGGAATACTGCGTGCAATATCGCGAGACCGACTTCAACTTCGTCAGTCGCCTGATGGAAGAAGCAGGTATCTTCTACTTCTTCGACAATTCGGGAGACGGCGAAAACAGCGACACGCTCATTCTCGCCGATAACGTCCAGGCCTACTTCGATACGGCCGAAAAAGAGACGATCCAACGTACAACGTCCGCCGGTACCCACGGCTACGAGTCCGAGATTCTCGACTGGGAACATCGATACGAATTCGTATCTGGTAAATGGGCCCATTCCGATCACACCTTTAAAGAACCGTACGAGAACTTCGAGAAGAACTCGGAAACCAAGATCAGCAATCAACTTAATTCCGACTTCAAGAAGTACGAGTTGTACGATCACCCAGGCGACTTTGTCGACTCGAAGTCCTCCGGGAACGCCAGTTCGCAGTCGACCGAACTCTCGAAGACTCGTATGGGTGAAGAAGAGGTGATGTTCGATCGCGTTGTGGCAACGAGCGACTGCACCACCTTTGCCCCTGGCGGAAAGTTCACGTTCAATTCCAAGCGGGTCCCAGATGACGACGGAAAAACGTTCGCCATCATCTCCATTCAACACACCGGATCGAACGCGAGCTACACCACCGGCACGGAGTCGGGAACCGAGTACAGCAATTCATTTACGTGCATTCCGGAAGACTCGCTCTACAATCCGCCTCGCACCACACCCAAGCCCATGGTCGCCGGTATCCAAACGGCGACCGTCGTGGGGCCGGATGGCGAAGAAATTCATACCGACGAGTATGCAAGAATCAAGTGCCTGTTCCATTGGGCACGACCCAAAAACAAGAACCGTAAAAAACCGGATACGGAAATTTCGTGCTGGGTACGCGTCGCTCAGGCTTCTGCCGGAAAGAAATGGGGGTTCCTCTCCATTCCACGTATCGGCCAGGAAGTTGTCGTCGACTTCCTCGACGGCAACCCGGATCGGCCACTCGTGGTTGGGTCGGTATACAACGAAATCCAGAAGACGGCTTACAACCTGCCTGACGACAAAGCGAAAACGTATTTCAAGACCAACAGCACACCTGGTGGTAATGGCTTCAACGAACTCTTCTTCGACGATAAAGCCGAGAAAGAACGAATCTTCCTGCATGCCCAGAAGGACTTGGATGTTCGTATCAGGAATGATTCACGCAACCGGACCTACGGAAACCGGTCGCAGATCATTGGCTGGGAAAAGGACGGCCAAAAAGGCGGTTCCCAGCGGGAGATGATCTACCAAGACAAAGAAATCAACGTCAAACGCCACCAAATCGAGCACATCGAAGGCAATCATCAAATGATGATTGGCAACGGCGAGGAACCCTCTGGCGGCAACCTGGCAATCGTCATCGAGAAGAACGTTGGCATTCTTATCGGGCAACAAGGTTCAGGGCTGACCAACGAAGGTGACTCCAAAACCTGGATCAAAGGTTCGCAGGATATTTCCGTCGATAAAGACTGGCGGCAGAGTTCGAAGTCACTGCATATCGGCGTCGATTCCAACTACAACTCGAAGGCAGGACAAAACATTAGCACCGAGGCCGGAATGGAGCTTCAGTCCAAGGCCGGCACAAACATGAATTATGCCGCTGGCATGGACTTGAATCTCAAGGGGGGGATGAACGTCAACATCGAAGCGGGGCTCAGTATTTCGCTGAAGGTCGGCGGCAATTTCATCAACATCAACCCAGGGGGCGTCTTCATTCAAGGTACGCTGGTCAACATCAACAGCGGTGGCTCGGCGTCGCCTGCTGTCGAAGCAAGCCCAACGGCTCCAGATCAACCGGTCAAACCCGAACAGAACGTTGAAGAAGCCGATCCTACCGAGCCAGACATGGCTCACAAGGAAGAAACGGGCTTCAAGTCCGCACCCGATTAGTGGTCCTGAAAAAAGAGGTCAATCATGCCGCCAGCCGCCCGAATCAGCGACATGCACACTTGCCCGATGGTCAATCCAGGCCCGGTGCCTCACGTTGGTGGACCGGTGTGCATGGGATCGCCCAACGTGATCATCGGTTTCATGCCAGCTGCTCGTGTTGGCGATATGGCCGTGTGCGTTGGTCCGCCGGACGTCATCGCAAAAGGTTCCGCGACCGTCATGATTGGTTTCATGCCGGCGGCACGCCTGGGGGATAACACGGCTCACGGCGGCGTCATCACGGTAGGTTTTCCGCAAGTAATGATTGGCGGATAACGGAGACCCTCACAACGGAACGGTCTCTGCCTGAAAGCTTCCTACATGCACGGTAGCGATGTTGCGTTCTATCCAACTAGTTCCGGCGGACAAGGCAAGCCAAGCGTTCGCCAGGTTCGGATCTCGGAATCATTCTTAAAGATCACCCACCGGGCACCTCGCTCGATCTCGAGCAACACCGCCGAGATTCCCTCGAGGAAACCATAGTTGGTGTACTGACCATCGGAATAGAGATGGTTCAGCAATTGAGCCGGACTCGCCAATTCATTGGTCAAGCGATAGGCCAAGCTCATGAACTCCAACTTATTCAGACGACTCGCCATGCAGATCATGGCGTCCTGCCCCCACGTATGCCGCAAGATCCCATGGAAGGCGGCGGCGTCGCGTTTGGGAATGAGAAGTTGGGTACTCGAAATCTGCACGGCTCCAGCGGCGATGGCTTCGTTATAAAAACCAGGTTGCTGCTGTGGCTGAAGACGACCGAAGTTGACCACCGCGTAAAGAAAACGATTTTGACCGATAAAGTCAGCGACGTCGGTCGGTGGCTTCACTTCGTTGCGAGGGCAGAAGTAGGTCATGCCCGAAGGCGCCATCCGCGTTTCATACCGCATTTGCAGCCCACGAGATAACTCCGCCGCCGACAACGATCTCTGGGGTAATGGCTGGTTGCTGGAAACACTTCCACTAGGCTGCGAAGGTATTGGCTGCTGTGCATCGCTACTGGAACTTGCACCGGGAAGTTGTACCGAACGTCGACCAGGATAGTCACTACCAAGGCCGGCGTTTCTCCGCACGTCCTTGAACGATTGACTGCTCAATCGCGGGTAGTTTTGTAGAGTCCTTGAATCGTGCGACTTGCTGGCAGCCTGGAAAAATGGGTTGTTCTCTGGCGAGATCGATTCGGTCTGATCGTAATCGAACTGCGCGGCGTTCACGCCTGGGTGCGAAGCGCCAGGCGATACCGGAGGAATGTTGCCAACATTGGTGCCTGGCAAATCGTTTACGGCGACGACCTGGAACTGAGTCTTGCCAGCGACGATGACGTCGCCATCGTGCAGTTCCAAAGCGCTGCCCACTTTGGCCCCGTTCACAAAAGTCCCGTTGCGGCTCTGAAGGTCCTTTAGAACAACCGAATCCGACTCGCGGGCGATTGAAAAATGGATGCCGGACAAATGTGGATCATCTGGGACGGTCAGGTCGGAGCGCGTAGTACGACCAATGCGAATCGTTTGACCCGGATCGAGCCAGACACGACGACTGCCAGAATTCATCGAGTAAATTTGAAGCGCGAAACGCAAGAGCGAAATCTCCATCAGAGAAAAAGACCGTTTGCCCGCAGATCTTCGTTTATCGCTATTCTAATTATCCAACAATAGAGATTTTCCATACCAGAATTTTCCCACTTTTCCGGCGTGATTTGGGAAATTTGCATGAAATTGGCAAGGATTCTTCCTTACACATCACATCACGTCGATGCATGTACGCTATCGCTGCGCGGCTGGCACCTCTGCCGAGGCAACCGCGTCCTTCTCCGGAGCTACGTTACCCGCCAGATTGTCAGGCAGATTGGTGGTAAACCAAAGTATGGCGCTTCGATCCAACGACGAAGTCAACAGCAATTCACTGTTGGGAGAGAATACGATCGACGAGATTTCTTTTCGATGTCCCTTCAAAGGCACGAATTGTTGGACATGTAATTCGCCCTTTGGCGCTTCTTCACCAGCCATATCGGCACTGGCCGCAGGACGATCCACAAACCAAACCGTCAACGATCCATCGAAGCTGCCTGTGACCAATCGCTCGCCGTTTGCAGAGAATGCGGCACTCGTGACTTCCGTTGAATGCCCCTCAAGCCGACGCGGCTCTGTCGTAGCCAACTCTGCTAGCGGAATATCCGCCCAGAGACGAACGCCTGTATCACTACTGGTCGCCGCGAAACGGGCGCCACTTTTCGATGCGGCGAGACTTCGATAACGTCCTGCATGCTCAGCAAACGCTTCTCCGATCGGCTGCCAGGTTCCTCCGTCGATCAGATTCAATGAACCTGCGAGACGCTCGCCGGCGTCCGCGTCGGGCTTCATGCGACTGGTGGCGACCATCAACGCCGGATTCTGCTGCGTGGATACCCATGCCAAGGCATCGATTGACGAGCCTTGGTAAGGCAACGCCTGCACGGCGGCCTTCTTGGCTAGATCAAATACGACCACCTCGCCTGCACTTCCACCAACCGCCAGTAGATCACCTATTCGAGCCGCAGCCTCAAGCGTTTGGTACTGGGCCTCGTATTGATCAACTACGTTGCCAGTTTTTGTGTCCCAAATGCGCACGAGACCATCGACATGAACCGTTAACACTTGCTGGTCGTTGTTATAAAAGTCGCAGTAGATCACGGCGCGCGACGGTGCCAATCGAGCAAGGCTCTTCCCGGTAGAAGTATTCCACACTTCGATATCACGATTGCTGAACGCCACCAAGACCTCGTCAGCAGATCCCGGAATCACTTCGACCTGCCCCACTTCCCGCGACGACGTGCCGGTTGCATCGGTTCCCTTTCGCGAGTACGCCAGGATTTCGCTTTCAGGCTTGGAAACCTCCCAGCGTGCGATGTCACGGTCGCCTGGTCGGTGCTGCTGCACGAAGTAAACTACCTTGTTGTCGTTGGAAACGGCAGGATAGGCGGCAACCCCTTTACACTGGACAGTGCTGACTGGTTTCTGGGGGTTATCCAGCGCATACAAGCTGATTTGGGATACCGTATTTTTGATATCGGCCGATTGTGAACCCGTGTAGTTCGTGTAGGCGATCGCGACATGAGACTCGTCAGGCGACAAGCCGAAGTGCAGGTAACGCAGATTGTTTTCGGAGGTCGGGAATTCATGGAGATCTTTTCGATTCTTGAAATCGACAATCGAAACGCGACCGGTTCCTTGCCCTGGATGGTAACCCAACAAGATGGTGTCATCCGATCGAAACTCCATTTGTAGTACCGGGTCGGAATCGGAATTCCAGATTTCGGCGGCCAGCTTGGTATCGCTGCCAGTTGGCATGGGGTAGACACGAATACCATTGGGGCTTCGCATCGCAAAGTAATTTCCGCTGGGTGCGACTACCAAGTCGAGAATTTGTTTCGCTTCCACCAGGCTATGAACATTAAAGACCGATTCTCCCTGGGAATTCGCGGCACGGATCATGGTCTTTTCAGCACCTTGGCCATCCTTGACGATGTCGACAAAGAGAAACCGGTCTGTCTTAGGGACCGCGGCAACCTGGTACGATTTTGCAAACGTTGGTTGTTTCCAGACAATCTGCTTCGACTTAATATCCCAAACGGCAACACCAACGTCCGCATCCGCCGTGACGACGTGCTTACCGTCTCCTAGGGGAATCGTGGCCGACTTCTGCGCTACGTTCTGCTTGGTCCAATCTCCAACCACAAATTCCTGAAGTGGCTTCTCACTGCTGGTATTGCTGTTCCAGATCCAAGCCCGACCGCCTCGATCGCCGGTGATGAATTGGTTTCCGTTCTCGGAAAAATTAACCCACAGGACGCTATCGTCGAGATCCAACTCTAACCGGTCCTGGTACGTTTCGTAATTCCAGAACCGGGAAGTGTTGTCCTCGGAAACCGAAACAAGGGTCGGCTGGCTGAGGTGCACGGCACAATCGAGAACGGAACCCTGATGTCCACGCAGCGTTTTGTAGTCGGACAACGCATTGGATGCTGGATCGAAACGCAGCAGCTTCACCGAGCCGTCCGCCAAGGCGACCGACATCAGGTTCTTTCGTCGATCGAAATGCAGCTGATTGGCCTGCGAAGGGAGCGTGTACACGATTTCGTTCAGCTTGCTCGGTCCTCCCCACAGCTTGATGCTACCGTCGGCCAAGGCCAATGCTGTCAGATCGTTGGTCAGGTAAACGCAATGTGTAGCTCGATCCTCAAGTTGCATTCTCGCGATTTCTTTGTACGTTCCGTCCGTCGGCAATCGCGAAACATTGTATTCACCACGAGACTCTTGCGTGTGGACATACTCTTTACCGTCGGGCGAAATTGCCAGATCGAACACGCTATCAACGTTGATCACCGCGCGTCCCTTGAGGTCGTTCGCGTTGAGCCTGTAGCAGCGTCCGCTGACGGCAACAAATACGACTCCGCTATTGTCCGGCACAAACTCGATCGCACTGACTATCGGGAATGTGGAATACGGATTGAGTCCACTCAAGGGCACCACCGCTGGTTTGCCTTTAAGATCCCAGATTTGCAGGTACTTCTGAGAATGATCGGTGCCAATCCACAACTGCTTGCCATCGTTGGAAAACTGTAGTGCCGTAATACGGCTGTCAGGCACATCCACATGTTGGGCCATGACGCCTGGGGCGACCGCATTTTGCGTCGGATAGACGTCCACGCCTCCGCCATCGGTTCCAATGGCAGTCCATTGGCCATCGGGAGAAATGGCCACCGAAGTCGCTGCCTCCTTAAACGCAATGCGAGGAACGTCCGGGTGGCAAAGATAGGCCAGGTGTTTCCATTCCCAGCCGCGGTATTTAACCGGAACGTCTTCCAAGAGATTCAAGGCCGCCGAGATATCGTTGGCCTCAACTTTGGACTGTGCGAGCCCCACGGAAGCAAACATACCTGCGAACGTAGCACGATTGCGTTCCTGTTCGACGGTTACCAGGGCCGTTTGCAGGTCTTTGGTTTGCTTTTGCAGCTTGGCATTTTGTCCTTCGATGGTCTTGGCGTTCATCGCGAGCTCTTCGTTCGCATTGGTAATATCCGCCAACGCGTCATCGAGCTTCTTGTTGGTTACTTTCAGCGTGTCTCTTTCGGTCTCCAGGGCCTTCGCCAGACCCTCTGCCTTGTCGCGTGCTTTCTGAGCTTCATCGCGCTGCTCGGTAGCTTCCTTTTCCGCCGCGATGGCAATCTGCGCGGCTTCTTCGGCCTTTTGATACAAGCCATTGATGATAAACAGACCAACCCCGGCACCGACCAATGCAAACATCAACGAACCGACGGCCACATAGCGGGCAACCTTCGCGTTGCGGGCCGTACGTTCCGCGTCCGCCTTGGCAGTGATCAGGTCTTGGTAAATGGGAGCTTCGTCTGGATCGGTCGGACTGACCAGTTGCAGCCCCAGGTCGTAGTCGGCCTTCTTAAGAGCACACTTGGCGTATTCCTGACGGGCTTCATGAATACCACGATCGGCAGCGTCGTTTTCGCCCCACAGCTTGAGGGCGTCCTCAAACCCGAACATCGCTCGCGAAAAGAGTTCGTAGTTATCGGTTTCCTTCGCCGTTTCAAGTTCCCTCTGAGCCGTATTGGTAAGTTCGATACTTTGGGCCGTCGCTTGATACTTGCGGACTTCTTCTTGCAGTAGCGCAACGGAGTTGAAACGCAGTTTGGGCGAGGTTGCCATCGCTTTTAACGCGATGTTTTTCAATCGACTGGTCGAATCTGAGCGAACAATGACGTTCTGTGCGGCGGCGACCAAGCACTCGGTGATCGTCGATGCCGCGTGCGGCGGAAAGCCCGTCACGATTTCATACAGCATCGCCCCCAACAGATAGATGTCGCTGCACTTGCCAATTCGCTCCAACGGGCCCTTGGCCATTTCCGGCGACATGTATGCCGGTGTGCCCCCCATGGTGAATTCTTCTTTGCGATTCAAATCGACTGCCAAACCCCAGTCCATCACAAGCACTTCACCGTACTCGCCCAGCATGACGTTTTCCGGTTTCAAGTCACGGTGGATGACGTTTTTGGAGTGGGCGAACGCAACGGCATCGGCCACTTTCAAAAAGATTTCGAGGTTCTCCGCTTCTGTCTTATTACGGACGACCTTGTGCCACTCGGTACCCGTCACGCATTTCATGGAATAGAAGAGCGTGCCGTCCTCGGTTTGACCAAGTTCGTGAATCGGCACGATATTTGGATGGTCGAGCACGCCGGTAATAACGGCTTCACTTAGGAACTTGGCGCGATCGTCGTCACGCTGTCCGATATCGCGCTTCAGCGTTTTGACGGCAACTCGGCGACGCAGCGACTTCTGCTTGGCCGCGTAGACGACCCCCATCCCCCCTTTGCCGATTTGATTGATAATCGCGTAGTCGGAGCCTTCTTCCTGATCGGAAAGAACCCGTCGCCGCAAGTCGACCCCCAGTTCTTTCGCTTTGCAAACGGTCGCCGTTCGCATCGTCTGCATAGGCGAGCCTTCGCCGGATCCCCAGAAACGCTTGACGTCGCTCGGGGAAAGAGGCTTCGAGCCAAATGTGACGTGTAAGTCTTCCTGGCCATGCTGACTATCGCCGATGTCGATCGTCTGCTGATTGTCGTCATTTAGCTGAAACGCCATCGTCTGGGCGGTTCGATTGACGTCCCCTTTCGATGCATCCAAATCGAGAGTCTGCATCGAGTCGGCACTTCCCCCTTCAGGAAGATCGATCGTCTGCATCGAATCGACACTGCCGCCAGCGGGCAGATCGATCGTTTGATTGGAATGAATGTCAGATGCGTCGTCCTGTTCGAGATTGACCGTCTGATTGGGATCTTCGCCGCTTGGAACCTTGTCAGGCACAATCGTCGCAGAGGTGTCTTCACCACTGAGCTGGATCGTTTGCCCCCCTTCCTCCTGATCGCTGCCCATGAATTCTTGACCGACATCGGCGGCTCCGGGCAAATCGATGGTTTGATTGATGCCAGTCGATGGACCGTCATTCTCTCTTTCTAGCTGAATCGTTTGTCCGCCGGATGGTTCGGGAGCAGATTCCGTGTCTTCATGGGGATGATCGCCAATACCTTCCTTATCGATATTGAGCGTCGTCGAATTTTCAGACGTGCTATCCTCGGCAGACGCGTCTTCCCATTTCGCATCGCAATAGGGACAGAATCCCGCCGCTTGCTGAAAATCTGGTAGTTCAGCCTGACAACTTGGGCACTTGAAAGTCGACATGAAGCTAAATCCCCCAATTCGTTGCGCGCACCTTCTCTCTCAACCCATGCACTGCTGGTGACTGGCGGCGCCTTTTCTCGATCCTAACTCAATTCTAGCCTGGGTGAATCAAGGATCTCAAAGAAAGTTCGATGATAACGCGCCGCGAGTCCATTCCCAAGGAAATGGACTCGCGAGTTTATCCAAATTTCAGACCTTTATCATAGCCATTGACGAACGCGGCGGCGTAGTCGACCGAGAGAAGTCTCGTCCAAAGAATCCTCAGGCTGCTCCCTTTGTTCGTCCGGATGATGATTAGGTGCCTCATCATCTCGACGTCCCTGGGCGGCAACCGCAGCCATCAGAGCCGCGCCACCAATCATCGCCCCATTCAGGCTGTCGCGGACGATGGATCGTTTGGCTCGCAATCGATCGGTCATCCGGTCGATTTCTTGCAAACTTACCGTTGTGACGCGTTCAAGGAGAATATCGTCCTCACTCGGGATCATATCGCCCGACTCACCTTCAGCGGAAGGCACTAAAAGGTCGTCGGCTGGCTGCATATCAGCGGCGGTCGGAAACCACTTTTCGTACTCTCGAGCCCAAACCTCTTCGGCCGAAAGCTGAGCTTTTGCCTGATCAGCCGCGGCCAGTTCAGCTGCCTGTGGGGCAACCGGCTTGGAACTGCGACTGAACAAGTCGAACGGATCAGGACGATCCTGCTTCCAGTAGAAGTGCTCTTCCGGCACTTCCGCGCCTGGGTAGAGGATTTCGATCTTGTAGAGCCCCGGTGGGAACTGATCGCCATTCTGGATGAACTCCTTGACGGCATCCAGCGTCATGAAGTCATCGTCGAGTTCGATTTCCTCGCCGATTTCCATGAAGTCGCTTGGGTCCACTTCGACGACCGTCACACCATCGATCTGAGTCGCCACACGCGTATCGTCGGCAATTTCGGTCAGAGCCGCATACGGTGCCACCTCAGGCTCAGGAACAATAATCGGCGTGAGGTACGGATTGTTCGGGGCAGCGAAGTTGCTCATCTCTGGCACGTAGTCGATCGGCGTGAGGAAGAAGATCTCAAACTGATCGATCACCACGTTCAGATTATTGAAACTCGATTCGTCGGCGGCGACATCCGCATAGAGGTTGATATTTGGGCTGTTGTAAGCCTGGAGGGTAACAACGGTCGAAGCATTCGTCGTCGCAAATTCCCACGGAATATCATGCAGGATGACCGTGTCCGAATTGAATGCGACGGGATACGGTTCCAACTGAGGTGGGGTCGTATCGTTAAAGTTCAGAACCACCTCGAAGTCCATTTCATCTGGGGCGCCTAGCGTACCAAGCTTGTTCAACACGATCGTTGCCGTCGAGTCCTTACCCGTCTGCGTACCGAGGACATAGGTATCGACGTTACCCGGTATGCGCGAATATGCCGGACCTTCGTTCGGCATGGCAACCGTGGTCGAGTTAGGCAACTCGAACTTGTTCGTCGGGTTATCCACGAAGCCTTCAATCGTGGTGACGACGGCAAATGCGGAAGCAACCGGATCCGCACCATCGGTAACATGCAACCAGCTTCCAGGCGTGATCGTCAGATCACCACTGGCCAGCGCCGTGATAACCCCAGAGTTTGCCAAACCGACGACAAGCCCCGCGCCCGTTCCGAAGGTCAAGTTGCCTCCCTCGGCTCGCACAAAGACATGGCCGGCTTCCGCTCCGTTTGTGCGGAGACCGTCAATCAGCGGCACTTTGCCACCGGCGATCGCATCGGCAACACTTCCAATGACCAATCCGTCGATATCAGAAATGATGATCGAGTAGGCCTCGCCATCGTCGATCATATTGCCATCGACATCTTGAAAGAGAAATGCATCGGCACGAGCGTTATCAGCAAACGTATCCGCATTCTCGGTTGGCAAAGACGAATCGATCACCGCCGTTGCCAAGTCGCCACCAAATCCATTGCCCTTGTTGATTCCAGCCGCGTCAAAGTCAAGCCCAACTCCCTGCGTGACAAACAGTGGTGTTCCACCTGCCGAGGCGGCAATTCGACCGACCTCAAGATCGGTCAACAGAATGCTGCCTTCGGAATCGAAGAGAGCGAAGCCGGCTTGAATGCGATCACCAGGCCCTGCAGTGCGAATATCGTTAACCTGGATGATATGACCGCCTGTTTGAATGGCCAGGGTTCCCGTGACCGTGGTGCCATTCATCACAGCGAGAGCCGTCTCTGTGTCGGTCATGCTGCTGAAATCAGAGTTTTCGATGATCGAAACGCTTCCGCCTGCATCGACAAGCAGGATTCGCAGATCGACTTCCGAATTCGTCGCGTTCCCGAGACTGATATCAGTGAACGCCCTGAATGCGGCCAAGTCGTTAACATCAAGCGTTGCATCGGCATTGGTTTCAATGCTGGCATTCTCGGACCGCAAGTACACCGTTTGGGCGACATTGTCACCTGCCAGGTTCATGGCACTGTTCTCGGAGATCGTCACGTTATGACCATCGGCCGAGAATGTCAGCGTACCGAGATTAACGGTTGCTGGTGCGACGGTCCCTCGATCCTTATCCGCTGCCGTCGTCGGAGTAACACCAACGTTGAGATCCCCAGTATCGACGGTGAAGCTGGCGTTATTGGCGACCGTCAGGCTATTCGCATTAGCCAGGGTAATGGTACCGGCATCAAACTGTGCCGTATCGCCAGCTTCGATGTCACCGCTTTGAGTTAGAAGGCCAGCGATAACAATGCGTAGATCATCCGTAATCTTGATTTCAGGAAGTGTCAGGGTCGGGGCATTGACGAATTCGAGTGTCAGGTCGTCGACCATTCCCCCCTTGACCACATTTTCGAAATCACCACCTGGTACTACGATGCCGCCGGCATTTTCGTTTCGAATCTCGAAGTCCCAGACTCGATCGATGTTGCCAGCGGTGTCAAGCTGGACATCCGTGGACAGATCGTTCCCGACATTCAGCAGTTCAATGGTTGCTTTGCTCGACAAGCCAAGAATGGTCTGCGTCAGAATATCCAAATGAGTTCCGGTGTCTTGCGTGATGTTCCCACCGGCGGTGATCTTGAGCTTGTTGCTGACGACATCCCCAAACTCGATGGCGTTGATGTCGACAAGCGTCACATCGCCAGCACGATTGGTTGCACCTTTGATGCTGACCGTGCCTTGGAAGTCGTTCATCTTATCGAGCGTGACCAATTCGCCTTCACCAACGGTCAGGTTCGTTATTCCGGTCACGGTGAGCGTGCCGTTAGGCTGCGTAATACCACCGCCTGTGGTTACCGTCAGACCGCCCTGAATGTCATTTGCCCCCACAAACTCGAAACCGTCGAGTTCCTTAAGTTCGGCATCACCAGCGGTCGTGACAAAGGTAACCTGATTCAAAGAATGACCGGTAACCGCCGTCGTATTGGCCAAGTCAATCGCCGTACCCTTAAGATCAGTCAGATCGTTGACCGTCAGCTTAGTATTAGTCTGATCAACAATGGCTCCCCCGGAGGTCACGGTCAGATTACCGAGAATCGTGTTTACGCCAGCGAACGTAAACCCGTCCAGTTCTAAGAGCGAGGCATTGTCGTTCGGATCCGTACCAGTGGTAACGAGGGTTACCAGATTCAACGCGTGACCCGTCACGGCCGTGGTATTGGTCAGATCGATTTGCGTACCGGTCAGGCTCGCCAGGTCACCGACGGACAGTTCCGTGTCGGCCTGATCGAGGATCTCGCCCCCAGAAGTCACGGTCAAGTTACCGAGAATCATGTTCACGCCAGCGAACGTGAACCCGTCCAACTCTAGCAACGAAGCATTGTCATTCGGATCCGTACCAGTGGTAACCAAGGTCACCAGGTTCAGCGCGTGACCCGTTACCGCCGTAGTATTGGTCAGATCAATTTGCGTACCGGTCAGGCTCGCCAGATCGCCAACGGACAGTTCCGTGTCGGTCTGATCGAGGATCTCACCACCGGAGGTGACGGTCAGATTACCGAGAATCGTGTTCACACCAGCGAAAGTGAAGCCATCCAACTCCAACAGCGAGGCGTTGTCGTTCGGATCCGTCCCGGTGGTGACCAGCGTCACTAGGTTCAGCGCGTGACCGGTTACCGCCGTGGTATTGTCGAGATCAATTTGGGTGCCCGTCAGGCTCGCCAGATCGCCAACGGACAGTTCCGTGTCGGTCTGATCGAGGATCTCACCGCCCGAAGTGACCGTCAAGTTGCCTAAGATCGTATTCACGCCCGCAAAGGTAAATCCGTCGAGTTCCAGCAGCGAGGCATTGTCGTTCGGATCGGTACCGGTGGTAACCAGCGTCACCAGGTTCAGCGCGTGCCCCGTCACTGCCGTGGTGTTCGTCAGATCGATTTGCGTACCGGTCAGGCTCGCCAGATCACCGACCGAAAGTTCCGTATCGGCCTGGTCCAAGATCTCGCCACCCGAGGTGACCATCAAGTTGCCTAAGATCGTGTTCACGCCCGCGAACGTAAATCCGTCGAGTTCCAAGAGCGACGCGTTATCGTTCGGGTCGGTACCTGTGGTAACCAGCGTCACCAGGTTCAGCGAGTGACCCGTCACGGCCGTGGTGTTCGTCAGATCGATTTGCGTACCGGTCAGGCTCGCCAGATCACCGACCGAAAGTTCCGTATCGGCCTGGTCCAAGATCTCGCCACCCGAGGTGACCATCAAGTTGCCTAAGATCGTGTTCACCCCAGCGAACGTAAAGCCGTCCAGTTCTAAGAGCGAGGCATTGTCATTCGGATCGGTACCAGTGGTGACCAGCGTCACTAGGTTCAGCGCGTGACCGGTTACCGCCGTGGTATTGTCGAGATCAATTTGGGTGCCCGTCAGGCTCGCCAGATCGCCAACGGACAGTTCCGTGTCGGTCTGATCGAGGATCTCACCACCGGAAGTCACGGTCAGGTTACCGAGAATCGTGTTTACGCCCGCGAACGTGAAGCCATCGAGTTCCAGCAGCGAAGCATGGTCGTTCGGGTCGGTACCGGTGGTAACCAGCGTCACCAGGTTCAGCGCGTGCCCCGTCACTGCCGTGGTGTTCGTCAGATCGATTTGCGTACCGGTCAGGCTCGCCAGATCACCAACGGACAGTTCCGTATCGGTCTGGTCGAGAATCTCGCCCCCGGAGGTCACGGTCAGATTACCAAGAATCGTGTTCACCCCAGCGAAGGTGAAGCCATCGAGTTCCAGCAGCGAAGCGTTGTCGTTCGGGTCGGTACCCGTGGTAACCAGCGTCACTAGGTTCAGCGCGTGACCGGTTACCGCCGTGGTATTGTCGAGATCAATTTGGGTGCCCATCAGGCTCGCCAAATCACCTACGGATAGTTCCGTATCGGTCTGATCTAAGATCTCACCACCGGAGGTGACGGTCAGATTACCGAGAATCGTGTTTACGCCCGCGAACGTAAAGCCATCCAACTCCAACAGCGACGCATTGTCATTCGGGTCGGTACCCGTGGTAACGAGAGTCACCAGGTTCAGTGAGTGCCCCGTCACGGCTGTTGTATTCGTCAGATCGATCTGGGTGCCCGTCAAGCTGGCCAGATCGCCGACCGAAAGTTCCGTATCCGCTTGATCAACGATGGCACCACCGGACGTTACGGTTAAGCTACCCAGGAATGTATTCACTCCGGCGAAGGTAAAACCGTCCAATTCCGCCAAAGACACATTGTCATTGGGGTCCGTACCGGTCGTGACGAAGCTGACCATGTTTAACGAATGACCCACCACCGCCGTCGTGTTATCCAGATCGATCTGGGTGCCTGTGAAGCTGGCCAGATCATTGACGGTCAGTTCCGTATCTGCTTGATCCGAGATCTCACCACCGGAAGTCACGGTCAGGTTACCGAGAATCGTGTTCACACCAGCGAAGGTAAAGCCGTCCAACTCCAACAGCGAGGCATTGTCATTCGGATCGGTCCCGGTCGTGACCAGGGTCACCAGGTTCAACGCGTGACCGGTCACGGCCGTTGTATTCGTCAGATCGATTTGCGTGCCCGTCAGGCTGGCCAGGTCACCGACGGACAATTCCGTGTCAGCCTGATCCAAGATTTCACCACCGGAGGTGACGGTCAGGTTACCGAGAATCGTGTTCACACCGGCGAAAGTGAAGCCATCGAGTTCCAGCAGCGAGGCATTGTCGTTCGGATCCGTACCAGTGGTAACGAGGGTTACCAGATTCAACGCGTGACCCGTCACGGCCGTGGTATTGGTCAGATCGATTTGCGTACCGGTCAGGCTCGCCAGGTCACCGACGGATAGTTCGGTATCGTTCTGATCCGAGATCTCGCCACCCGAGGTCACCGTCAAATTACCAAGAATCGTATTCACCCCAGCGAAGGTAAACCCATCGAGTTCCAAGAGCGAGGCGTTGTCGTTGGGGTCGGTACCCGTGGTAACCAGCGTGACCAGATTCAACGCGTGACCGGTTACCGCCGTAGTATTGTCGAGATCAATTTGGGTGCCCGTCAGGCTCGCCAGATCGCCGACCGAAAGTTCCGTATCGGCTTGATCCAGGATCTCGCCACCCGAGGTGACCATCAAGTTGCCTAAGATCGTGTTCACGCCCGCGAACGTGAAGCCATCGAGTTCCAAGAGCGACGCGTTATCGTTCGGGTCGGTACCGGTGGTAACCAGCGTCACCAGGTTCAACGCGTGACCCGTTACCGCCGTGGTATTGGTCAGATCGATTTGCGTACCGGTCAGGCTCGCCAGATCACCGACGGACAGTTCCGTGTCGTTCTGATCCGAGATCTCGCCACCCGAGGTCACCGTCAAATTACCAAGAATCGTATTCACGCCCGCAAAGGTAAATCCGTCGAGTTCCAACAGCGAGGCATTGTCGTTCGGGTCGGTACCGGTGGTAACCAGCGTCACCAGGTTCAGCGCGTGACCGGTTACCGCCGTGGTATTGTCGAGATCGATTTGCGTGCCGGTCAGGCTTGCCAGATCACCGACCGAAAGTTCCGTATCAGTCTGATCCAAGATCTCACCCCCGGAGGTGACGGTCAGACTTCCCAGGATGGTATTCACTCCGGCGAACGTGAAGCCATCCAACTCCAAAAGCGAAGCGTTGTCGTTCGGGTCGGTACCAGTGGTAACCAAGGTCACCAGGTTCAACGCGTGACCGGTCACGGCCGTGGTGTTCGTCAGATCGATTTGCGTACCGGTCAGGCTCGCCAGGTCACCGACCGAAAGTTCGGTATCGGTCTGATCCAAGATCCCACCCCCGGAGGTGACGGTCAGACTTCCCAGGATGGTATTCACTACGGCGAACGTGAAGCCATCCAACTCCAAAAGCGACGCGTTATCGTTCGGATCGGTTCCAGTCGTTACCAACGTCACCAGGTTCAACGCATGACCCGATACCGCCGTGGTATTGGCCAAATCGATTTGGCTACCCGTCAGACTGGCCAGATCACTGACCGAAAGTTCCGTATCCGCTTGATCCGAGATCTCTCCGCCCGAGGTGACGGTTAGGTTACCCAGGATCGTGTTCACCCCAGCGAACGTGAAGCCGTCCAATTCCAAGAGCGACGCATTGTCGTTCGGGTCGGTTCCAGTCGTTACCAGCGTCACCAGGTTCAGCGAATGACCCGTCACTGCCGTGGTGTTCGTCAGATCGATTTGGGTGCCTGTCAAGTTGGCCAGATCACCGACCGAAAGTTCCGTATCGGCTTGATCCGAGATCTCACCCCCGGATGTGACGATCAGGTTACCCAGGATCGTACTCACCCCAGCGAAGGTAAACCCGTCCAGTTCCAAGAGCGACGCGTTATCGTTGGGGTCGGTACCCGTGGTAACCAAGGTCACCAGGTTCAGCGAATGACCCGTCACTGCCGTGGTGTTCGTCAGATCGATTTGGGTGCCTGTCAAGTTGGCCAGATCACCGATCGAAAGTTCCGTATCGGCTTGATCCGAGATCTCACCCCCGGATGTGACGATCAGGTTACCCAGGATCGTACTCACCCCAGCGAAGGTAAACCCGTCCAGTTCCAAGAGCGACGCGTTATCGTTGGGGTCGGTACCCGTGGTAACCAAGGTCACCAGGTTCAGCGCGTGACCCGTTACCGCCGTGGTATTGGCCAGATCGATTTGCGTACCGGTCAGGCTCGCCAAATCGCCAACGGATAGTTCCGTATCGGTCTGATCGAGGATCTCACCCCCGGAGGTCACGGTCAGATTACCAAGAATCGTGTTCACCCCAGCGAAGGTGAAGCCATCGAGTTCCAAGAGCGACGCGTTATCGTTGGGGTCGGTACCCGTGGTAACCAAGGTCACCAGGTTCAGCGCGTGACCCGTTACCGCCGTGGTATTTGTCAGATCGATTTGGGTGCCCGTCAAGCTGGCCAGATCGCCGACCGAAAGTTCCGTATCGGCTTGATCCAGGATCTCGCCACCCGAGGTGACCGTCAAGCTGCCTAAGATCGTATTCACGCCCGCAAAGGTAAATCCATCCAATTCCAAGAGCGACGCGTTATCGTTCGGATCGGTGCCAGTCGTGACCAGGGTCACCAGGTTCAGTGCGTGACCCGTCACGGCGGTGGTATTGGTCAGATCGATTTGCGTGCCCGTCAGGCTGGCCAGGTCACCGACGGACAATTCCGTGTCAGCCTGATCCAAGATTTCACCACCGGAGGTGACGGTCAGGTTACCGAGAATCGTGTTCACACCGGCGAAAGTGAAGCCATCGAGTTCCAGCAGCGAGGCATTGTCGTTCGGATTGGTCCCGGTGGTGACCAGCGTCACTAGGTTCAGCGCGTGACCCGTTACCGCCGTGGTATTCGTCAGATCGATTTGCGTGCCGGTCAGGCTCACCAGATCGCCAACGGACAGTTCCGTATCGGTCTGATCGAGGATCTCACCGCCCGAAGTGACCGTCAAGTTGCCTAAGATCGTATTCACGCCCGCAAAGGTAAATCCGTCGAGTTCCAACAGCGAGGCATTGTCGTTCGGATCGGTACCAGTGGTAACGAGGGTCACCAGGTTCAGCGCGTGACCCGTTACCGCCGTCGTGTTCGTCAGATCGATTTGGGTGCCCGTCAAGTTGGCCAGATTACCAACCGTCAATTCCGTATCGGCCTGGTCAACAATGGCTCCGCCGGAAGTGACGACCAGGTCACCCGTTATATTGCTGATGCCCGCAAAGGTGAAGCCATCGGTTTCAGTAACGCTGGCATTTGCGGTAGCGTTGAGCGTCAACTTTTCAAAGTCATGCCCAGGCAGATGATTCGTCAAATTGATATTCGTGGCAGCGAATGAAGCGATATTCCCCACCACGATCTGTTTGCCGCTTTGATCGCTGAGATCACCTCCAACGCTAACAAACAAGTCCCCCAGGATATCGATCGCAGGCAAATCGAACGAAGCATCATTCGCAAATACGAGGGATACGTTCGTCATCGCCCCCGAAGCGAATCGACCGAGCAAGTTCGTTCCGAGAAGCGGAGTCGCATTGTCGTTGCTTAAGTGGAAACTCTTCAAGTTCGCCACAGTACCATCGACTTCCACTTCTCCCGCGAAGTCGTTTGTGCCGGTAAGAAGGTTAACGCTGCCGCCGGACTGCAAGGACAGGCTCGTCGCACCATCGACATCAATACTACTGCCCAAGACTTGCGTGACGTCACTGGCAGAGACGAGAGTTAAATCATTGCCAACATCGACTTGATCAAGCTGGATAGTACTGCCTGTTGCAGTCAGAGCAACGTCATTTCCCGTCAGATTAATGGAACCTGCGAAGGAACTTCCTGATTCCGTTATGTCAATGTTGCCGCCTGTGCCTGCGATGAATGTCGCCGAGCCAAGCGCGTCGGTTTGTTGAATCTTGAATCCCGTATCGAGGTTGATATCCCCCATAACGGTTTCCAAATACAGACTCGTGGCATTGACGTCGTTAAGCGTCAGCGTTCCGTCAGACTTGAACATCAGTTCAACGTCATCCTGGTTCGCTGAGATATAATCGACTGTGTGTGCCCCGCGCGACATGTCGATGGAAAGTTTGCCGCCTGCGGTATTATCTTCGAAGGCTTGGAATATTCCTGTCGAAATGAGTTGCCCAACTTGCGTTTCCGTAATGTCCGCATCGTTTACGACAGTCGTTTGATCGCTTGTGGCGAAGACACGGAAACGCGTTTCGCTGGTTCGCATCGTTCCCAGCAGATCTAGCTGATTGGCGTCCGCGTCATCAACATTCGAAGTAAACGCAAAATTGCCAAGATTCACATCGGCGTTGTCGCTGATGGTGAACTGGTCAACATTAACTAGTTCGGTCAAGCCAGTGACGAAGGACTTTCCATGTGCCGTATCGTCTAGGCTATCGAGAAGCGTTAGCGTTGACGGCGTTGTGCTGACGGCGTTGACGTCGTCATAAGCAAATAAATTCGTAACGGAATAGATGCTGCCATCCGTCCAGCCAGTGACCGTACCCAGGTCGCCACCCAAGACCAACTTGCCAGCCACGTCGCGACCGACCGTGACCTCACCTCCGTCTGCGTCGTAGGTGATGGTCAAGGTGTCCGTTCCGACGTTGTAATTAATGTCCGCCGCCAACACGACGCGCGGCTCCAACTCGCGAAAACGCAGCTTAGTGTCGAACTGCTCCTGGAATGCATGTTGCGCTTTGACCTTCTTGTCCGATTTCTGGCCAAAGATACGCTTCCAGAGGGTCTGCTTTTTCATGGTTCGCTGCTCAGCGTTTGCAAGTGGAGAGAGGGGGCTTCGTTCGCGGATAAGGGAGGAGGAGTTTGCAGGCGCACGACACGCCGCAAATTGCCCAATTTGCGCCAAATCCCCCAAACTAACGAATTCTCAGATAGAAGTTCATTCAAATCACGCTTTTGGGGTGTGTCAATGAACTTCCTGGGAAATTACAGAAGACTCCATAATTCAGGCCAAAACCACATTTGTAGGCACTTTAATTCCCTTAGAACGGCCCACCGCATGTCGCCCCTTCGTGTTGCACTTCCGCGACAAGATAGGAAAGCTGGGAAGCTATTTTCATTTCTCCCCATAATTGTGCGGGGGAGGATATTCAGTGGTCGAAACAACTTCTGAACCGTTCCCCCAGCGGAGCGGATCGTTCAGTGTGCCAATCGAGTGCCACGTCTGGTAGAGGAAGCCTCGCAATGCCCAGCGTCTTGCAGATTCAAAAGCTTTGTTTTCACAACTTGGGCCGCGCCTCCATGCTGCTGATGCTCACCCTGTGCCTAGTGAGCACCCTTTCGGCAGCGGAACCTGCGGCGAAACCAAGGTTGCGCATTCAGCCAGTGGTCAAAAAGGTCCAACCGGCTTCCGCTGAATCTACCCCTCAAGTTCAAGTGACCGCAGCAACGGCCCCCGCGGCGCTCAAGCCCGTGGTAAGAGCGGCGGCGTTGACGCTTTTTGACGACATCGCTCCGCCGGTGCCGGAACCGATGCCGGCCGTTGACCCGCCTGCAATCCCTGAAGCAGCTCCCATGGTCGAAGCTGCCCAACCAATGGCTGAGCCACCAGCGGTTCCGATGCCCATGCCAATGACGGAAGAACCGATCAGCCCTTCCGATGCTTCACCGCCGCAGCCGCTGCCATCGATCGCCAACGATCGCGGCCGCCTGTCGGGCAAGCCTGATAGCTTCTTCGAGAGCTTGACGCCGGAAGATCGCGAGATTCTATACGATGGCAAGCTGGCCAACCAGTTTGGTATCGGTCGTACCTTCGATTATGAAGTCGACGGCAAGGAAGTCGCACCTCCAACCAACATCGCAGCGAAGGTCTTCTCGCAAGAGCCAGAAGAAAACTTCCCCAACGGCTACCACCGCGACTGGTATCCCATGGTTGCCATGTGGGAAGCCCCTGCTTTCTATCACCGTCCGCTTTACTTTGAAGAAGTCAATCTGGAACGATACGGCCACACGCACAAGCACTTGCAGCCGGTTTACTCGGCTGCTCACTTCTTCGGCAACACCTTGGCTTTGCCATACAAGATGGGCGCTTACCCACCGTGTGAACGAATCTACACGCTGGGACATTACCGACCTGGCGACTGCAACCCGCACGACATCCACACCACGCCCTTCACGTGGAAAGGGGTTGTTTATACCGGGGTCGTTTACTCCGGCATCGGTGCGGCCTTCCCTTAATCGAGTCGCTGGCTTCCGCTTCTTCGCCTAACTGAAGAAGCGGAAGTTCAATTGGATGAATCGCGACACAATTTGCCATAGCGTTTGCGTTCGTCCAACGACAACCGCTCGGCCACACGTGCCCGGCAGAATCTCTTGCGACGAAGTCTCGTCGAGCGTAACGGTCACTGAATAAGCCCCGTCAATCAAAGCCACTGTGCCGTCCTCTTTGCGTTCTAGCCCGAGCGCCGGATTTGCCGTCAGATTGCGAGGAATTTGCACGGATTGGTCGGTGGAAACCTCTTTGACAGTCCCCTGAATGCTGTGGACCGAATTGCCGTCGAATAAAATCGACACCGGATCGCCAGGGCGGATCAATTCAATCTGATCCTGGTCGACGAACAAGCGAGCTTGTAGGGCACGGGCATCTCCGATTAAGCAGAGCAGTTCCCCGCGTTGCAAAAGACACCCGCGATTCTTCGGATCGAGCGGGCTGCCCGACCACCGCGCCAGGAATCGCTCGGAATGCCCCTTGTCATTCTTATGAGGTGCCGGAATGACGACCCCATCGACCGGTGCCCGAATCGTCAACTGATCTAACTGCCGCTGCAGTACAATCCGTCGCTGCTGAAGATCCTTCAGTGCAGATTCTGCTGTAGGGATCTGCGCGGCGGCCTCGGGATTGTTGTTGGATCGCAGTTCCAAACCTTCCAAGTGCTGACGCTGAATTGCGATTTCGCCATCCGTTTTCAGCAGATCGGCGTCGATGTCCTCGTTCTTCAGAACTGCCAGAACATCTCCTTGGGCGACGTTCTCTTCAGGAAAAACCGTCTCGATCACGCGTCCGTCGACCTGCACGTAAACGCGATGGTCGGAATCGATTTCCGCAATGACCGGCACATGAATTCGCGAAGGCACCGGGACCATGCCGAGGGCACAGCCAACCAGCACGATAACCCCTGCAGCGATTGCGACTCGGCTTTTCACCATGGCGTCTCCCCTTCCCTTTGGTCTCCTCAACCAATGAACCAAACTGATCGTCGGCTTCAACAAGAGGCCGATGACAAACATGGCCGCGACCGTGTGCCATAACGGAAGAATGTCGTTCTGCCGACATGCCTTGTAGAGAAACCAAAAGATGAGCCCAAAAACCATCGTCCGATAGATGATGGCCAAAATCGCATAAGTACGGAGTGTTGCCGCACGCGGCTCTGGCACAACGTATCGTGGATATCGGTAAAACCAGTTTTTGATCGGCGTCCAAAGCGCATCGGTGGCACGCGAACTCAAGTTCGGCAGGTGCAGAAGATCAGACAAGATGTAGTAGCCGTCGTAACGCAAGAGCGGGTTGGCATTCACCAGAATCGTACTCACCCCGCAAACAAACACCACATTCAGCAGCCAATCACTGACGGCACCTGGTTCGGAGAAGAACCAAAGCACGAATGCAATCGTCGCGAGCATGACTTCGACGTACATCCCGGCCGCCGAAACAAACACACGCTGCCATCGCTTGGGAAATAGCCACGCGTCGGAGACGTCGCAGTACATCGCCGGCGTAAAGACCATCAGCAAAATACCAATCTGATGACACTCGCCTCCCATCGCTTTACAACAATAGGCATGCCCTAGCTCGTGCAGCACTTTGACCAGGGCGAATGTAATCAGCAGCACGACCAGATTTTCGCCGCGAAAGAACTGCGACTCGTGCGGTAAACGGGCAGCGATCGACTCGATATGGATCAGCCCCAATAGCAACGCCATTGCCGCACACAGTAAAACGATGATGACCGTGGCCCGCTGAAACAGCCAGTCGACCGCACCATGCGTTGCCGCGAGGAACCGCTCGGGATCGATGCCCGGCAGGCGAATGGCCAAGACCTGCAGCGGCAGGCTGGCTCGCTGCATCCAGGCCTGTTTGTGCCGACGCTCAAGCAGGCCTTCGGCCTGATTTTCAGCCGGAGCAACCAATAATCCACGTTGGTACAGGCTGTGGCAAAAGCCAAGGATTTCCTGCTGCGAGATTCGATGGGGAGCAAATTCTTCGTCGTATTGCTCTTTGATCGATGCCAACGAATTATGGCCATCGATCCGCCGCATAATGTAGACTTCCGACGGACCAAAGTGAAAGTAGCGCAGCGTGACCGGGTCTTTCACGACCCAGGTTTCGTCGCCATCTTCGGTCCGGCGAGCATAGATCAAGTCGGGACGAACACGGACTTCGCTGCGCAAGTTGGGTTCGGACTGGATCGTCGCCGTCGCCACAGAATCAAGCCCTTACTGCTTCGGCTGGATCGTCATGGAAGCGCGAAGCCCTGGCCGCAGCTTTAGGTCTTCGTTTTCCAGATCAACCCATACCCGCACCTGACCGTTGACCGGATCGACTTCCGGATCGACGAACGTCACTTCCCCTTCGACCTGAATCGGTTCACGATTAGGAATCTCGACGGTGACGGTTGCCTTGGAACCGATCAGTTCGATCATCGCTTCTTCGTTACGAATGAACCCTTCGGCACGCAAGCGATCGATACGGACGACCTTAACGACCGAATCGCTCGTCTCGACCCACTCGCCCGAGCGACGGAAGACGGCGACCACCATCCCCTGAATCGGCGACTCGATTTGATGCTTCTTAAGCTGCGTTTTGACGATCTGTAGTTCGGCATCACGAAGTTCGGCGGTCAGCTTGGCGATCGCGGTCTTCTCTTCCGATTGCTCGATTTCTAAGCGGCTCTTCTCCACTAATAGACGGAGACGATCCATTTCGGTTTGTGAAACGCTCTTCTCGGCGATGGAAAGGGCCTCTTCCGATCGCATCAGCTCCGCTGCCGCGACCTCCAGGCTCTTCTTCGCGAAACGAATATTCACATCGTTCTTCGCTTCCCGCGCGGCAATATCGAAATCGACTTTGGCCTTCTGGACTTCCAGAACCTTTTCTTCATCGTCGATCTTCGCAATCACTTCCCCACGATCGACGATGGTTCCTTCCTGGGCCTTGACCATCTTCAATACGCCCGACTGCTGAGCGGGAATCTCGACCGATTCAATAATCTTCAGCAGCGTCGCCGAAACCTCAATCTCTTGAGCGACCACGGGAAAAGCTACAAGCAGCGTGATGAGCAAACCCAACCCCGCGAACGTGATTTTTCGTTTCCCTGACATCAATCAATCTCGTTTATGAACTTGCAGACAAAAAGAATTATTACCAGAACAAATAACGGCGGACCGTTTCCACCAATTGATACGTCCACACGTAGGCCACCGAACGCTGGCCGCACTCGATCCGACCGACGACACTCAGTCCATGTCGCAAGTGGGGAATCTCGGCCTTATCAATCTCCGCTTCCAGCGGCACGAAGGGTTCCTCGGAGCTCTCATCCAGGTCAACAATCGAAGCAGCTGACCTAACCTGCCCGCGGTATGTCTTGCCTGGCTCGTTCACCAGCTGAAACCGCACGACGAGCGGCTCGTTCGATTCTCTTTGGGCATTGACCACGTGATAGGTCCGCTTGTCTGGCAGTTCCAAGTCCAGCACCCAAGGGCCATCGACATCGGCAACCTTCATCAACAGTTCGCCACGGCTAACGGGGCGGGCCGCCAGAACCTGTTCGACTTCCCAATCGAGGATCTGACCATGGATCGGACTGAGCAGCTTAAGTTCATCTTCGCGCCTCTGCAGCAGGTCGCGGCGTTGGATCAGGTTTTCGATCTGCTTGGTCAACTTCAACTGGTCGGCCGAGAGATTCTCGAACGACTCTGGCGTGCGACTTTCGGAACGTGGATCTCTTCGCATTCCTTGAGAACGCTTGACCAGAATGGCATCGAGTTCGGCCTGAGCCGTTTGCAGTTGCCCGACGATTTCGGCACGCGCGAGATTGAATTCATTCGACCGCAGTTGCATCAACACCGCGTCTTTTTCGACGTGCTGGCCATGCTTAACGAAGATCTCTTCGACATAGCCGTCCGACGGCGCGAATACGTTTCGCTCGACCTCAGGCACCAATTGTCCGTGCACTTCAATCGAGAAGTCCGTCGGAATGAAACAAAGAGCGACGATCGTCACGAGAAGTGGAATGGCAATCTTGAGGGTTGTTGGCAATCGGTACCAGCCGATGGTTGCCAGAAAATTGCCCAAGGGAATCAATAGCGAAGCAAGCGGCAGCTGGCGATAGGCCCGGGCATTGCCCAGCGCCGTGGCTGCGTGCTGCACGATCGGTTCGGTCCGATGCAGTAGTTCGTGCCCGTTGAGCTGATCGATGCTCTCGATGGCGATCGCCCCGACGGGCTCGCTGGCTCGGCGTGGCTTCTTTTCTTCGTCATCGTCCGCAGGCTCGTCAAGTTGCAAAGGAACGATCGCCAGAACTTTGGACGGCGTTTCTTCCAGGTACTCGAGCAAAGCCTCTTCGACCTGCGGGGGGAGGTTCTCGGTTTCGCCGGTGTAGAGCAGCGTTTGCTTCGAGCCGACCACCACCGAGGCCAAGCGCTCCAGCTTTTGCACCGTATTGGATCGCCGGTGTGGCTTGTCGACGCCAGAGATGGCTTCAATCCGGCACTTGGCCCCGCGGGCAGATAACACGGCCACGCGATCGGCCTCCAAGCAGTTGCGAGCCTCGTTGGCAATTCGGTAAGCGGTTTTCTCGTAGGAAAGGTCGGTATGGACGAGGCCGGCGAAAGCAAGCTGCCGCTTCCAGTCGTATTGATGCTGCTGGAAATCTCGCAGCAGCGTCTGCTGCTGATAGTGCTGGGCGACCTCGGCGAACGCGTGCGTGATTCGCACGTAGGTTTGACGTACCGATTTAGCGAGATTGGCTGGCTGATAGCAAGCCATTACGCCCCAAGCTTCGCCGGCCACTTGCAGCGGGACCGCGACGATATCGTAGCCTGGTTGAACGGTCTGGCTTCCCGGAACGACATCCGACTCACCTCGATTGAAGATCTGAAAGAGGTGTGCCTCGTCGTCGCTGAGGGCCTTCGCAGCTTTCCCCGTAGGATAGCACTGCAGGAGGTCGGTCTGATGGGCTAAGAGCAAGTGACCGTTGGGACTCTTGGTCCATACGGCTGCCCCCATTGCCGAGGTAGCGAAGGTAAGTCGATCGAGCACCTGACCGTAGAAGACATCGGGCGCAATGGTCAAGTCGGATAGATCGGCAACTTCATCGAGCAGCGACTCGATTCTACGCCGTGCCTCGTCCGCCGTTCGCGGTGCGTCTTGATGATGCAACGATGATTCCATGGTTCGCGTGGAACGCTTGTTCTCTAGCCGCTCTTCCCGAGAAAGGATCAAACCTGAATTATCAGAAAATGGACCTGTCGCGGCAAATGCTTTTCAGTCCCGACCTGTCACCAACTGAGGCAAACGAGATTTCACTATAAACGCAAAGCGCGCAAGTCCCCCGATTTGACGAGTTAAACCTGACAAAAGGTCCATAAAAAACGGCAGCAAATCGCTGCCGTTGGAACAATCGTTAGAGGTTCGCCAATTGATTCAATCGGCACGATGGATCTATCCGATCGAATAGACAAAGTTGCCATCTTTGTCGATGTCGACTTCCGCAGACTTGATCTCCTTCCCCTCGGCCATGCGCGAGAGGAACTCGCCTGACATCTCTGGCAAGAGCGTCCGGGTCAGAATCTTGTCGACGTTGCGAGCGCCGGTATCGACTTCCGTGCAGCGGGCAGCGATGGCATCGACCAGGGCGTCGGAATAGTCGAACGTTGCTCGGTAGTGATCGTTCACGCGGCGTCCGACCTTCTTCAACTTCAGGCGAATGATCTTCTTCATCACCGCGTCATCGAGTGGGAAGTAGGGAATGATCGAAATACGCCCCAGGAATGCCGGCTTGAACGTTTTCAGTAGTTCCTCGTGCATTGCGTCGTGCAACCCCTGCGGATCAGGGCGTGTTTCGGGGTCTTTGCAAAGACTCATGATCAAGTCGGTACCAGCGTTCGAGGTCATGATGATGACCGTGTTCTTGAAGTCGATATCGCGACCCTCGCCATCTTTCATGTGTCCCTTGTCGAACACCTGGTAAAAGACGTCTTGCACGCCGGGGTGTGCCTTCTCCATTTCGTCCAGAAGAATGACGCTGTACGGTTTGCGGCGGACCGCTTCGGTCAGCACGCCACCTTCGCCGTAGCCGACGTACCCGGGAGGCGAACCCATCAGAAGTGACACTTTGTGCTCTTCCTTGAATTCCGACATGTTGATCGTGGTCATGTTCTGCTCGCCACCGTAAAGCAAATTGGCCAGCGTGAGTGCCGTTTCTGTCTTACCGACACCACTGGTGCCGGCCAACAGGAAGATGCCGATTGGTCGATTCGGATCTTCGAGATTGGCACGCGACGTCTTGATGCTTTCGGCAATCTGCAACATCGCGTGCGACTGGCCGACCACGCTTTCCTCCATCAAGTCTTGCAGCTTGAGAACGGTCGCGATCTCGTTGGCAACCATCCTTCCAACAGGAATACCCGTCCAGGCCCCAACCGTTTCAGCGACGGCATTGGTATCGCAGCAAATGTGTACCAGCGGTGATTCCCCTTGGATCTCCAGCAGTTGGGCCTGCTCTTTCTTGACCTTCTGCTTGATTTCGTCCCGCTTGGCGTCGCTCAGCAGTTCCGGCTTGGGCTCTCCTTCGACGACAGGCTGGCGACGTTTGACGTCGTCTTCCGCCAGTTCATCCTGAAGCTCGCGAATTTGATTGACCAACTCCTTTTCCTGCTCCCACCGTTTGGTGAGCGCTTCCAGGCTTGCTTCGGAAGTCTTCTTTTGCTCCTCGAGTTCGGCGATCGTCGTCTCGTGCCCTTCGGCCCCGGATGCCATTTCTCGATTCAGGATCTCGACTTCGGTTTCGATTCGATCGATCATCCGTACGAGGTGCTCGATCTGAGGGGGCGTCGAGTTTTGGCTCAGGCCAATCCGAGCACACGCCGTATCGAGCAAGCTGACCGCCTTGTCCGGCAACTGCCGGCCCGAGATGTAACGATGGGAAAGCTTGACCGCGGATTCGACCGCCTCGTTCAAGATACGAACGTTGTGGTGGTGTTCGAGGGTCGAAACGAGACCACGCATCATGCCGATGCACTTGTCTTCGCTAGGCTCTTCGACCTTGACCACTTGAAAACGACGAGCCAGCGCGGCGTCCCGCTCGAAGTACTTCTTGTACTCGGCCCAGGTGGTGGCGGCAATCGTGCGTAGTTCGCCGCGCGCCAAAGCTGGCTTCAGCAGATTGGCTGCATCACCCTGACCGGCCTGGCCACCGGCACCAATCATGGTGTGGGCTTCGTCAATGAACAGAATGATTGGCTTGGGCGAAGATTTGACCTCTTCGATCACCGATTTCAGTCGGTTCTCGAATTCCCCCTTCACGCCAGCACCGGCCTGAAGCAAGGCCAGGTCTAACGTGCGAATCGAAACGTTCTTCAAAGCGTCCGGCACATCTTCGGCGGCGACGCGCAGGGCGAATCCTTCGACGACGGCCGTTTTCCCGACGCCTGCTTCACCGGTCAGGATCGGATTGTTCTGGCGGCGACGACAGAGAATGTCGACGATCTGGCGGATTTCGTCATCGCGACCCAGAACCGGATCGATCTCGCCCTTCTTGGCTCTCTCGGTCAGATCGATCGTGAACTGATCGAGTCCTGGCGTCTTAGTCGGCCGCGCCGGCCCACCGCCGGGTCCTCCGGTTGCCGGTGCCGTCGCCAGGGAGGCTTGCGACTCTTCTTCTTCCGAAGTTTCCGCCGTTATCTTGGCGAGATGGGTCTTGAGGTCTTCCAGGCTGATCTTTTCGAACTCGGGGCAGGTGGAAAGAATTGCCTGGGCCGTGATCCGATCGGAAAGCATCGCAATAATCAAGTGCCCACTGCGAACGGTCGGCTCAAGGTAATCAACCGATGCCAAGAGCCACGCATCGCGGGCCAGGTCAACGACGGTTTGGCTCAAAGCTGGCGGCCGGGCATTGCCGGTCTTCAGTTTATCCATCGCCCTGGTCAACTCGGTCACCAGTTTGCTGGGATCGATCTCGTAGTTGCGCATGATCGCGTCGAGATCGGTGTTCGGGGTCTCCAGTATTTTGGTCAACCAATGTTCGACCTCAACGTTGTAATTCGTACGCGAAAGGCACAACCCCGCGGCGGCTTCCAACGTACGCCGACATGTACCATTGAGTTTCCCCACCAACGATTTCAAGTTCACGGATGCCATGGTAGGTCGATCCCTTTCAATTCAATCTTTGAATGTTTCCCTAGTTGATCCGACATGCCCCAATTCGTTCTCGAATTGATATCTACTTCGCTGATGCCTGGGTCGATCCCAGCGGATACCCCGAGTGCTGGAATACGGCATCTTCCACATCGTTGACGAATTCGCCAACTCGCAGCCACATGTTATACCCCAAAAAACATGGGTCTTCCTCACTCCCGAGGATGCACTGGGGAACCTCTGAATTTTTTAACACCAGTTGCATATCAAAATCCAATGAATTCCCGACGTAGGTCCGCGTCAGTTGAGCAACCTCGCCGAGTTGATCGCCGCTGGGCATCAGTCGCTGGTACTGCCGATAATCGACCGGACCGATCCGCAGCCGAAACCGCGTTTCGCAGTTCCACATACGATGCCCGATGACGGTCTCTTCACCAAGCCGATTGTTTCCACCAAGCATCCCCGCCGAGTCGGGCAAGCGAGATTGATCGGCCGGATCGATATACAACCAGTGGCCTGTGTATTGCTGCACAACGACGTCAAAGGAGAAGTAATCTTCCAGGATCTGCTGAAGCCCGAGCGCCGAACGCGGACGGTGCGCGAAGTGGCCGGCGTAGTACAGGAACGTTTCATCGTCGATCAGCAGGCGATCTCGGATGCCGTCGGTCCCCATCCCCACCAGTGCGTACAACGTCTCGGTGAATAGATCGAGATCTTTCGGCTTGGGTGTATTTCGCCGAGCTCTTTCAAAAGCAATGGGAAAGCGATACTTTTCCCAGGCCCGATAGAAGAACGACAAAATCCGATGGTGAAAGAGATCGATAAAGTCGCGCAGGGCGTAATCTTTGCGACGGACGCGATCAAGAATGGTCTGCGTGTAGTGCAGCGGCATCACCCCTTGGGCACCGAAAACCCCCATGAAGGTCGTCGTCATCGTGAAGGGAGGTTCCCCTTCTGGTGGTGCATCTTCGGCATCGGGACGGCGACGAACAATCGACGTGACCTCGCTCGGCGGAAAAGTCCGCGCGCACAGAACCTTCAGTTGGACCAACTCGCGATGCGGTGGCCCGTCTTGCCCAATCGGCTTCCAATTCGGGAACGCTTCAGGATCTTCCTGAGCCATCTTCTCCAGTAGCCGCATGGCCTGGAAAAAGTCGAACTGGTACGGCTGTTCGATCAGGCGACTGGCTACAGTAGCACGTTTTCGCCGGCCCTCGGTGCCCAACGGTAGATCTCCTCTCCGGTCTCGTCATGCATGACCGTCTGGGTGAATGAATTGATCGTGCAATACAGGGCGAAAAATCGCTCGAGCACGCTCGCCATCAAAAACATACCGCCACCGGTGTAACTACTGGAGTCAAACGTGACGTGCAGGCGCGTACCGCGGCAGAACACGGTACCATTGGGCGTCTTCACGCGCGCCGTGCAGGGCTCGCTTCGTAGCGACGAGATTCCCTCGATGAATGCCCGGCTCACCCCGGAATCGACGTAATCGTATAAGCCCAGGATCTCTCGCAATGCGTGCGAACCTTCCGCGTCATCACTGAGCGACAGATGGTTCAGAGACAGATGGGAAATCAAACGCCACCGAATCCCCTGCTCGACGTCCGGACGACGTGTCGGCGTCGGAGGCAGCAGGCACTTGATCTTGGTAATGGGGGCCAAGCCTGACATGCTCAACTTGGGCTGATCGCCGCCAAACGGAAGTCGCTCAGGAAGATCCCGATTGAAGCAGGTCAAGTCCGCGTGCAAGCTCCATTGCTGCTCGGCGCTGGGAGTGAAGTTCAGATCGACCACCGACAGGAATAACTCGGTTCCTTCGTCCCCTGATTCTTCGCCGCCAGGATTCGGCCGCCGAACCGCGTGCCAGTACGTTTCGGCATCGTGCGATTCGGACGAGTGCTTGAACGAATAAAACGGATGGTAACTGACCTCGCGATGATCCTGCGATACGGCGGTGACCTCGTCAATCGAATAGATTTCGTTGGCAAACGGCCGCCGCGAGTCTGGGATCACGTGGTACTCGGTCTTCTCGTGCGTCAGCCGAATCGGCTCGGCCTCTTGCCGATACAGATTGGTGATCGGCGTACACCCGATCCGCAGGTTGTCGACATGCAGGCGACGTTCCAGGTCGGAGTTCCCTCGTTTCAAGAAGATGTAAATCTCTGCCTGTTCGCCGGGGATCCTCTTTAAGGCGGATTCCAGATTCAGATCGAAAAACAGGAACTTGTCAGGAAAGGTAAAGAACTCCGTCAGTAGGCGATATCCCAGGAACGAGCGGGCCGGGTAGTCGAACATCCCTTCTTCCCGATGGAAACCGACTGGCTGAATGCAGTTGCGACCGAGCATTTGAAATTCGGCCGACTTATGATGCTGAGCCACCGCGACACCGACGACCGACGTCATCAACATTTCATACAGGTCGAATTTGTAGGGGGCTTGCTCTTTGATAAAAAACCGAAGCGTCTTCAGTTTCAATTGGCTCAGATCGATCGTCGAAGTGAAGCTCTTCAAGCCGATGCGGATCATCGCGGAGGCTTCCGCATTGTACGGAGTCTGCGGTGCCTCGAACGGATGACTCATCATGCTGACTTCGCTGACTTCGATCGGCCAACAGGTAACCGGATAGCAAGTCCGAAAGCGGCACGGGTCTCCGTCGATCTGCTCGGTCTCGAGACTGGTTCCTTGGACCACCTGAAAGCCATTCACCGCTTCGACCTGAGCTCGATCCAGTCCGAACTGGACAACGGACATCGAGGGGATCGGCCGCAGCAAATGCGGGAAGAGAACCTCCAGCATTGACGCGGCAATCTCGGGAAAATCGTCTTCCAGCTTGAGACGCGTCCGTGCGTTGAGATAAGCAAACGACTCGACCAGGCGGCCAACGTGCGGATCTTTAAAGTCGTCACCACCAAGGCCCAAACGACTGGCAATCTTGGGGTTGGCACGAGCAAACGCTTTGCCCTGATCCAACAGGTAGGCGCGTTCGCGGCGGTAAAACTCGAGCAGTTCGTCGCTCATCGATCTTTCCGTCTGACATGAAATAGATGATCCGATGGCTCCAGCTTCGAATCAAACACAATCGGTTCGGGGGCCGGCGTCGCATGGAGTTCGGCCCGGATGATGAAGTGCAGAGTCCGGTCTTCCGACCTACTCTTCTCGGGAATCTCGACACGCACCGAAACAAAGCGAGTCTCAAACGTACGGATCGCGAATTCAATCGCCTCGCGGAGCGAATCGCGATCCATGTCCGAACTCAGGTCGATGGATGAGAAATCGGGAATCCCGTAGTTGATCAGCGAATTATTCAGTTCGTTGAGCTGCGGCGGCCATGACTTGCAGCGCCAACGCGTATTCAACAGATTTTCCAGGTCGCGCATGACCGACTCACGGATTTCCCGCATGGTCTGCGTTTGCGAATGGGGCGTCTCGCGCGAATTGAACGGCTCGTTGTCAATCAGTCGGTCAAACACCGACGGCATGAGTGGTTCTTCATCCGGATTCCCTTTGGACATCGCTGCCTCCCGTCAATGAAGAACTTAGTGGGTCAATTCCAACATGCCGATTTCCATAATCGACTTCTCATCCTCACCCAGCCAGAGCATTCGCTGGCCGAGGCCGCGTCCCGGTTCACCTTCTTCTCCAAGCCAGGTTGTGCTTTGTCCCAACTTGTGCGTCATCTCTTCACTTTGGGAACTGCCCGGGTAAAGAGCGTTGATGAAGACGTCCCCTTCCTGACCATAGGCGTTCATCGTTGCCCGCCGCCAGATCAAATCGCACGGCTGCTCAGGAGCATGAAACTCAACCGAATCGATCGCTTCGAAAGGAATCCAGAAATACTTGCCATTACTGGTGATCGTTTCCAGGAAGAACGCGGTGCGATCGTCCTGGTCCCGGATGTCTTCAAATTCGACGCCGTCGCACTTTCCCTTCACGATCGGACGTTCCTCTTCGATTTCGTCGACCAGCGTCGAAGCCTCTTCCATGTTCTTTTCTCGCAGCGCGAGAATCAGCCGCAAATTCTTCTCGATCAGAGGAGACGGCTCTTGATTCTGCATCAGGTCAGGCGTGCGTCCTTGCTCCCAGCATTCGTTGCGGGTCATCTCGCCCCGGATCATCTGCCGATACATTGAGATGCGAAGGATCGCATCGGGAGACTGAATCTGAGCCGTTTCCAGGTGGTTATCGGCTCGCTCGAGATCCCCTCGCAAACATAGCAGTTGGGCCAGCGCGATTCGCAAGTCCCACTGCATGGGCTTCTTCTTGACATCCTGAATAGCCGCCTCGATGGCTTCATTCAGTTGCCCCGCTTTCAGTTGTTCGCCGATGCTCATGTGCTCCCCCCGAAGTTGATTCTCAGCCAATGTTGGATTGTAAGCTTATTGTCGGCGACCTTCGATATTGGTCTTCATGCGAATCGATGCGACCAGGTCATCCAGTTGATAATGCGGCCAAAGTTTAAAGGTACAGTGATACGAACCCGGCTTGCCAGGGTCGTCTCGCAAGCGGATTTCTGCCTGACGCAGCGGTCGCGCGGCCTTGGTTGCCGGCTTGGCCTTTTCATCTGGCGTAACGTATTCGTGAATCCAGTCGTTCAAGAATCGCTCGACCGCATCGCGATCCTCGAAGGTACCAACCTTGTCCCGGGCAATCACCTTCAATGCATGGGCGAACTGGCTGGTACATAAGATGTACTGCAGCATGGCGGAAATCTTCGCGTTTTGCGTGGCCGCCTCGTCTTCGTAAACCTTGGGCTTTTGCACCGTTTGATTCGAGTAAAACGCGCTCAACTCCGTATCGTGACACCGCGTGAGAGGAATGAACCCCAAATGTGCCAGTTCCGCTTCTTGCCGATCCGAGATAATACAGTCCGTGGAAGACTTGGGAGCAACCCCGTGTCGATCGGTACTGAAGTGATGAACGGCCAGTCGACTCACGAGCCCGCCCCCCACGACATTGCGCTGGACGCCGCGGATTTGAGCCAGCCAACCACACTCCGAGAAAGCGCGAATCAGGACTTCCGCAAACGCGTACGACGCATTCCCCCAGAGGTACTTGCGACGATCACGACCGCCGACTTCCTCTCGAAAACTAAACCCGTCGGCCCTGGCATCGAAGGTTTCGTAAGGCAAACGCATCAAAACGCGCGGCATGACCAGGCCGACGAATCGAGCATCTTCCGTTTTGCGAAATGCGTGCCACTGCGTGAATTCCGCCTGATCGAACCCCGAACGCAAGTTCTCGACGTGCTCGAGCCCCGTAAACTCGTCCAGGCCGAACATCGTGGGACTGGCCCCGGCAATAAAGGGACAAAACGCCGCAGCAGCAATACCTGCGAGCCCTTGCAGCGTGTCCAGGTCGCGGTGAGGATGATTCTTGGTCGGATTAGGGTGAATCTCGTAGTCCCCAATCATCACGCCAAACGGCTTGCCGCCGGCGGTTCCGAATTCTTCCTCGTAGATCTTTTTGAACAACTCGCTTGAATCGAACTCGACGGCCCGTTCAATGTCGCGTTCGACATCCTTCCAACTCGCGTTGAGTACACGAATCATGACGCGTTCGCGATCGGCCTCGTCGTCAACCATGTCGGTCAAGTATTGCAGGCCGCGCCAGGAAGCTTCCAGCTTTTGAAACTTTGGATGATGCAAGATGGCATTGAGTTGATCGGTAAGCCACTGATCGATTTGTGCGACGTCCGCATTCAAACGGAGCACGAGCGACTTCTTCGAGAGTCCATCAATCTTGCCCAGCCACGCAACCAGCTTTTCACGAACGGATTCGGCGTTCATGAATTCGTCCCAGCGATGGGCTGCCCGATTCGACTGCTGGACGTTCTCGTTGGAAACAATCCAATCTAAGATCGAGCCGGAATAAGCGTCCTCGCTTGGCGCGCTCGTTTCTTCGAGGGGCAATGCCTGCTCGGCAGGCGCCTCGGCGTACTCTTCGGGTTGCGACTGAAACTCGGCACTCATTGCATCATCGCGCAGAGAAGAGGGTAAAAAAAGAGGCACAGAGGAGCGGCTCCCCAATGTGCCTCTGGGATTTGCTTACCTATCGAAGCAGACTAACCAGCTTTCTGCGGAATCGATGCCACCATGCGGAGCGAGGCGGTCAGTTCTTCCATTTGCAGCCAAGGTCGCAGGTAAGCCACCGCGTTGTACGAACCGGGCTTGCCGGGCGTTTCGGTGACTTCCACACGTGCCTGGGCCAGCGGCAAACGAGCTTTGACTTCGGCACTGGGGTGTTCGTCCGCACAAACGTAGTTGTGAATCCAGTCGTTCAGCCAGCGTTCGCAATCGTCTCGTTCCATGAACGAACCGATCTTGTCGCGAGCGATCACCTTCAGGTAATGGGCGAAGCGAGACGATGCCATGATGTACGGCAAGCGAGCCGAAATTTCGGCATTGGCCGTCGCATCGGGATCGTGGTACTGCTTCGGCCTTTGAGTCGTTTGACCACCGAAGAAAACCGAGTAGTCGGTATCCTTAAAGTGGCAAAGCGAGAGGAAACCGAGCTTGCTCAATTCCGCTTCACGACGATCGGTAATCGCCACTTCAGTCGGACACTTGACGCCTGAGTCGCCGTCGCTGCTCTTGAAGACGTGAACCGGCAGGCCTTCGACCTTACCGCCGTTTTCGACACCACGGATGGCAGTGCACCAGCCGGTCTTGGCGAATGCGTCGGTCAACTTGGCACCCATCACGAATGCCGTGTTCATCCAGCAGTACTCGCCGTGATCGACTTCGATCGGCTGACCGCCAGGACCCGTTTCCACTTCTTCGTAGTTGAATTCTTCGATCGGCTTGGTCGCGGCACCGTAAGGCAAACGAGCCAAGGTGCGCGGCATGCACATCGTCACGAAGCGGGAATCTTCCGACTGACGGAACGAGTTCCACTTGATGTACTCTTGCGAATCGAAGATCTTCGCCAAGTCGCGCGGCTTGGAAAGTTCTTCCCAGTCGTCGAAACCGAAGAACTTCGCACTCGGAGCCGTCAAGAAAGGAGCGAACGCCGAGGCGGCTACGCCGGACATCTTTTCCAGAGCGGCGATGTCGTCTGGGGTGTTGTCCCATTCGTAGTTGCCGATCAGCGCGCCGTAAGGCGTACCGCCCGCCAGGCCGAATTCGCTCTCGTAAACCTTCTTGAAGAGCGTGCTCTGGTCGAATTCGACGGCACGTTCCAGGTCCTTCGAGATGTCCTTCTTCGAGGCGTTGAGCACGCGAAGCTTGAGCATTTCGCCCGTTTCGCTGTTGCTGACCAGGTAGTGCAAGCCGCGCCAACTGCCTTCCAATTTCTGGAATTCAGGATGATGCATCACGGCTGCTAGTTGTTTCGACACGGCCTCGTCAATCGCCGCGATCCCTTGGTTGATCGTACGAATGATGTCTTTATCGAAGGTGACCGTCCCCTTCATGGCCTCTTGAACCAGGGTCTGAATCAATTCCTTGGCTCGCGGCTGTTCGGTCTGCTTGGTCGCGGTGATCGCGGCATCCAGCAGACTGGTAGCCTCTTCGTTTTGTGCCGCCGATTGGGCGGATTGTTGTTCGCCTGCACTCATAATTAGCTATCCCCCTTGTCGGCATCACCCGATTCACTTACGCCCAGTTCGCCAGCCAACTTCTTAAGTTGATCTGCATCGTTCATTACCTGCTCAAGCAGCGTTTCCAGATCGTCGCTACGATCGATCTTGGTCAGCAGGTCGCGAAGGTTATCGCGCGTGGCGAGCAGTTTCTTAAGTGGCTCGACTTGCTTGGCAACGCTGGCTGGACTGAAATCGTCCATCGATTCGAACTTCAAGTTGACGGCCATCTGCGAGCCATCGTCGGCCAGCGTGTTGTCAACCCGCAAGTTCAGTTCGGGACGAAACCGTTTCATCACGTCGTCGATGTTGTCGCGATCGATCTGGACGAACTTACGTTCTTTGAGCGGTTCCAGTTTCTCTGCTGGGTTGCCAGAGAAATCCCCCATGACACCCACGACGAACGGAAGCTCTTTCTTTTCCATCGCGTCGCCCGTTTCCACGTCGTATGTAATGTGGACGCGGGGTTTGCGGACGCGGTTGAGCCTCTTTTGATAACTTTCAGCCATCGTTTCCCCTCAATGTCAGTTCAATTAGATGCGTCAATGAAAAGCCGTTTGCAGCCCCAATGGACAGCACGCATCGTCACTGGCCAAGTTTGCCCAAACTTAAACCTGCCTTCAATTTCGGAAATATGCGGACAGATTTCAATCAATCAATGCAAGATATTAAAGGAATTTCATTAATATCCACTTTCGTCCTCGGGTATTGGAATCCCCGTTCGACGATGCAATTCGCCCATTGCGGTGTCGTCTCGAAGTAGCTCTTTGAGCAGTTCTGGAAAGGGCATTTCGGCCCATTTGGCTGCTTGTTCCAATTTGAAATAAATAAACGACTGCGGTTCGGTCTTACGGAAATACTCCGCCGCCTTGCGGATCAGCTTGATCGCGTCGGCTCGACTTTGGATCGCTCCGGCAGGTCCCTTTTGCTGAACGGCCGTGCCTACTGCTTCTCCTTCATCACCATCTTCGACAGGCGTCTCTCCGACCTCGTCCAGCAGCAATTCCGACATCAGTTGCTGAACCGTCGAGCGAATCGACTCAAGTCGTTGGCGAAACGAAGTCATCGACGGAGCGGTATCTTCCCCGTAAGAATTCCGCAGGCATCGCTCGTCCAGGTAGGTTCCCAACTCGCGAATCGTTTCGATTAAGGTGTCGAGATCTTCGACGACGTTGTTCCAATGTTCCCGAGAAGTCGCGCGAAACGAGTCGTCGAAGGTATGGCGTTCAATCGCTCCTTCCGCGATTCGTCGCTGCTTGTCGTCGGCATCCATTCCCTCGATGCGGTTGGCCTCGTTGAAATCAAAGAGGGAGTAGGTCCCCCCTCCGCCGTTGGTCAGCGGAAGATTGTCGAGTACGCCGTACGAGCGATCGCTGGTTAGGCCCGTCAACTGCGAGACCGTCTCGGCGTAACCTTCATCTTCGTCCGGTTCTGGGTGAATGTTGTCCCAGTAACGGCGACAAAGCTCGAGCATCAACTTGAAGCCATCCCGCAGGCCGGGAATGCCGTCCATCCGCATGACGGCCTCAATCAACCAGGAAGCAACCGAGACGTCCTTGGAATAGCTGGTCAGGATATGAATAGCGCGATCTCGGACTTCATCCCATTCTGGATCCTTCAGGTCTGGGAATTCCTCGTCCGGAAATGCCATGGCCGTCTGGATATCTCGCTCGGCCTTGTTCGACTGGTTGAAGATCTCGCGGAGATCGAAAAACTCGTTGGCATGCTCAGAGCCGCGAAGCTCCACGCCGCTCGGGTTTTCCTCCGAGATCGGATTGGTCAGCGACTCGATATCAAGTACTTGTGGAAATGCCATGGCGGTTCATCTCGAACGGATTGGGGAACAAATTCGCCGCGAAAGTATAAGTGTCAATCTAGGAACTTCAACTAATTTATTCCGGCGGAATGGGTTCGGCCGAATCGTCGTCAAAAGTCTCCTTACCCTCTTTCTCGGCAATCCTCACGGGTGCGAATCATTCCGATCGATTTAATCGCTACGCTTTAACCTCACTGCGCCATCGGGCTAAGTCGTCTGACGCAAAGCCCTGGCCAGTCGCTCCAAAATGGCTTGATGCAGACGGCTGGCCCACGACTTGCTTTTACCTAGCTGGTCGGCAGCTTCTTTCAGACTGTAACCCTCGTAATAGGTCATCCGAATTAACTGCTGCTCGTGGGGAGCCAACGTCTGGAGCAGCTTCTGCAGCAGGGCTTGAATCTCTTTGTTTTCTAACTGCTCGGCTGGCTGCTGCGTGCGCGCGTCGGCGACGGCCTGGAACGCGTGCTGGGTTTCTTCCCCATGGCTGGCCAAATACACAACCGCGAGCTTTTCGGTCAGATTGCCCAGCCATTTCGCGTTTTCCTGGGCCGAAGCGGTCGACGTGCTGCCGGCTGCGGCATCGGTTTGCAGCGTATCGGCGGCCATTTGCTGATACTTATTCTGCATCCTGGCGGCGTGAGAGTTCCAACTCATCTTCGAGATGCCGTCGTAGATAGCGCCACGGATGCGATAGTAAGCGAACGTCGAAAAGCTCGCGCCTTTGTCGTCCTCAAAAGACTGGGCCGCCTCGGCAAGCCCAAGCTGTCCATAAGCGATCAGATCGTCCATGCCAATCTGCGGAGGCAGCTTCCGATGGATCGACTTGGCCAGGGAAATAACCAGTCCCTGGTTCTCTTGAATGCGTTGCTCGAGTTGGGTCGCTTCCGCAGTCATGGCTCAATTCAACTGGGACCAAAGGATTCGCATACGTTCACTTGCCACGGGATCCTCGACCAGTGACTGGGCGATGGTCGAAGCCATCGTCAGGACCTTTTCACTCTTCAGCGGAAGATCTGGGTAGCGACGTTTGAGCAGAGCTACGACAAAACGAGTGATCGTATCGATCTCACTCGGCTTGGCTTGGGGATGGTTGCTCTTGATGTGCTTGATCGTCTCCAGAACGTCGTCAGCCTGTCCAGAATCTGCTGTCCGACGCAGCACGTCATCCATCGACCAGGCACTCTCGGAACTTTCTTTCCGAGATTGGTCGTCGCCAGATGAATCGGAATTCCACCCCTTGGAATTCATACTTCCCCCCTTGGTTTTAGGTCGGACCGTGGATTTCACCACGACCGCACGAGGAGCCATTTTGCTCAGGCAACCCCCATCGCCTGAACGCTCCACCTTTGGTGAGTATACCAGCCAGCAAAACCATTCCAATCGGTAGGCGATGCAATCAGCTCAATTGCTATCGTGATCGACCGAGTTTGACGGTTACGAAAATGGTAGGTCGAAAAAAACCGATGCTAGCCGTTGGATGCATGATAGCGTTCCTAACAGATCCTCAGAAAGTACGGGTTTTATTGAGTTTACAAATTGAGGCTGCCGAAAATGAACCTGGAGGATTCAACCCATAAGCGTGGTGCTATCGACCCAGCTGGCTCGACCCAGAGCCAGAGATAGGACCATCAAGTCCTCGCGAAAACGACCGTACCCAGTTTTTCGACGGCCTGTTTGCCCGCACGATCGACCCCAGGAGGGAATTAGCGATGCTACGTCGCTACACGCATTGGATTGTTGTACTTAGCACTTGCATGACCACTGGTCTAAGCGGCTGTTTACACCCGTGCTGGAACAACTACGACTGCCCAGATCCGCCTGCATACGATGAATGCCTCATCTCGGAATATGCCGAGCGAGGCCTGAAGATCGAAGACCCTGTCCCGAGTGTCTGCGAGGATGAAGACTGGCTTGAGATTCCAGATTCGCCCGACGCGATCAACCCGGATAACATCGATCTGGAAGCTGGCTACTGGGACCTCTCCCTGGAAGAGGCGGTTCGCCTGGCCCTGCAGAACTCGCAGGTCATGAAAGATCTCGGCGGCGTTCTGCGAAGCCCCGAAGCACTTGTTTCGATGTACGATCCGGCAATCGTCTACACGGATGGCCGTTTCGGTGAAGAAGCCGCATTGAGTGCTTTCGACGCAACCTTCGGTGCCAACGCTTACTTTGAAGCCAACGATCGCCGCGTGAACAACTTCACCGTCGGTGAAAACGGTTTCTTCCAACAAGATCTGCACAACTACGAAGTCAACCTGAGCAAACGGAACGCGACCGGTGGTTTGGTGTCGTTGCGAGGGGTCACCCAGTACGACTACAACAACAATCCCCAGAAGGTCTTCAGTGCCGGCTGGGATACGTACATCGACGCTGAAATGCGACAGCCCTTGTTGCAAGGCGCCGGCGTCATGTTTAACCGCATCGCAGGGCCCAATGGCGAACCTGGTTTTGCCAACGGCGTCTTGATCGCCCGCACACGTACGGATATCAGCCTGGCTGATTTCGAGATCGCGGTCCGCAACCTGGTGAGCGACGTCGAAAACGCCTATTGGGACTTGTTCTTCGCTTACCGCGACCTGGACGTCAAAATCAACGCTCGTAACAACGTGCTGGAAGTCTGGAAGAAAGCCTACGCCAACGTCGAAGCAGACAAGAAGTCGGCTGACACCGAAGCCCAGGCTCGCGAACAGTACTTCCGCTTTGAAGTCGAAGTGGTCAACGCTTTGAATGGTCGTCTGGTCGAACGTACTCGCGACAACAACGGTTCGCTCGGTGGTACGTTCAACAACCCAGGTGGTGTCCGCGTCTGTGAACGCCGCTTGCGGTTCATGATGGGTCTCACCCAGACCAACGGCCGCCTGATCCGTCCTGTTACCGAAGCACCGGTTGCCAAGGTGAACTTCGACTGGAATGCGGTCGCGACCGAAGCACTCGCTCGCCGCCCCGAACTCCGCCGTCAGAAGTGGGTCATCAAGCAGCGTGAACTAGAACTGCTGGCCAACCGCAACTTCCTGATGCCCAACCTGGACCTGATCGCTCGTTACCGTCAGCGCGGCTTCGGCCCTACGCTCTCGGACCAGAGCAGCATCCCAGGCGAAGCAGGTGCCCTGCAGAGCCTGACCGATGGGGACTTTGCTGAATACCAACTCGGTGTTGAATTCGAGATGCCAATCGGCTTCCGCCGTGCCCACTCGGCTGTCCGCAGCAGCGAACTGGCCTTGGCTCGTGCCCGAGCGATCAAGGAAGAGCAAGAAAAGCAGATCATGTATGGTCTCTCGAACACCTACGCGGAAATTCAGCGTGCCTACGAGATCATGGAACTGCTGTTCAATCGTCGTGAAGCCGCCAACGCTCAAGAGGCAACCGTCCGAGCAAGCTACGAAGCCGGCAAGGCTCCGATCGACCTGCTCTTGGAAGCCCAGCGTCGTGTGATCGACTCGAGTGCCTTGTTCAACCAGGCTCGTATCGACTACGCTCTGGCCATCAAGAACATGCACTTCGAGAAGGGCTCGCTGCTCGAGTTCTACCAGATCTCACTGGCCGAAGGCCCATGGCCGCAAAAGGCTTACAACGATGCCCTGCGACGTGACCTGCACAAGCGTGCCGCTCATCACAACTACGTGATCAACGAAGCAGTGATTGGTCAGCCGAAGCAATCGGGGAACACCCTGGTCGCCAAGCCGGTCGATGGAGAAGCAGGCCCAGCAGTCGAAAAGATCGACGTGCCAACCCCAGCCGAAATGGATACTGCTCCGGCAGTACGCACCAGTTCCTTGCCGGTCTTGAACAACCCACTGCGATCGGCCTCGACCAACACCGGCGGCCTGATCAAACCCGCCGGTCACTCGGCCGCTCCGGTTGAACGCGCCACTCCGGCACCGATCATCCGAGCCGAAGAAGCCAAGTCCAGCGAGAACTTCTCCTTCGGCGGCGAAGCCCCACGAGAAGCAATCTGGCTACACCAAACCTCGATATCGAGTCGATGATCTCTCAAACGTCCGAGTCCTGCTGAAAGCAACTCGGACGTTTTTTTATGCCCCAGCCATCGTCGCGCGATCTTACTTCCCGATGAGGTATTCCAACCGGCGATCCAACTCCCCGCGATTCCCCTTCAAGTGCTTGAAGTCGGAGTGTTTGAAGTTGAACTCGTAACCAGGTTGCCCATCTTGCAGAAGAACGGCCGTGTTGAGAATCAAGTTCGCTTCAGTGGCCGTTTCCGCGTCGGCAATCGCCTTACTAAGAACCGCGGCCGGGTCGACATCGGCATGCAGAGCGAGAAACTCCGCCGCACGGACTCGTACGAGGTTCTCTGGATCGGTCATGGCCATCGATTCCAACTGCTTGCCAAGCGGCAACGCGGACTTGCCGTGCGAGCTACAGGCAATCACGCCCCAATAGCGCTGCCACGGATCGGCCGAATCCAGGGCTTCTTCCAGTTGCGGACGAGCTTCGTCGAACGCGAGAATTTCAAGATTGGCCGTCTCCAGTAGCTTAGCGATCTCGTCCTTATGCTGCTGACCGAACGCCACGGGGTTTTCCGCTGCGTTGGCCGCGAGGAAGCTTTCCGGATAGAAACCGAGATCCGGCATGCCGGTCAGGATGGTATTCAAACGACCGCGAAGTTCAGCCAGGGCCTGGGCATGCTGCGGGTCGCCGGCCAGGTTCTTCGTTTCATACGGATCGGCTTCGACGTCGAAGAGCATTTCGGCGGGACGTGCTTTGAAGAACTGGGCCTGGACTTCGTTCAGTTTGCCGGCATCGTAAAGCTCGCGCCACTCGCGGTAGGCGACCATCTTATAGCGATAGTTGTTCATCAGCCCGTCGAAGTTGAAGGGCTGAAAATTGCGGACGTAGCGGTACTTACCTTTGCGGAGCGTCCGGACCATGTCGTACTTTTCGTCAAAGCGATCGGCGTATCCCAGTGACTCATCCGTTTCCATCAACTGCGCGTCGCCCAACGCCAAGAAGGCATGGCCATCGATCCCCTCAGGAATCTTGGCTCCGGCGAGCTTCAACACCGTGGGGCCGAAGTCGATGAAGCTGACGAACGATTGGATGCGGCTGCCGATTTTCTCCGGCATCTGATCGCGAAACTTCTCAGGCACGCGAATAACCAGCGGAATGTGCAGTCCGGTTTCGTAGGCATACCCCTTGCCGCGCGGAAGCACGCCACCATGGTCGCCGAAGTAAAAGATGAAGGTGGTCTCAAGCAGACCTTCCTTCCTTAACTGATCGACCAGCTGACCGACCTGCTGATCGACGTCTTGTATGCGATCGTGGTAGCGGGCATAGGTGTATTTGAACGTTTCCGTCTTGGGATGATGCGGGGGGACAAACACGGTTTCGGGATCGGTCTTGGTCGGCTTGTCTTGAATATCCTTCGCGGGAAAGTGCAGCGAACTTTCGTGCGTGGTGGTGAACGTCTGCACGTGAAAGAATGGTTGATCCGCCTTGCGATTCTTCCAGGATGCCTTGCGTGAGGAGTCATCCCATACGTCGTCCGACTTCTTCGCGTTGTAATCTTCCTTGCTGTTGTTGGTGGTGTAGTAGCCTGCCTCGCGCAGATAAGCCGGGAACATCTTCACGCCTTCCGGCATGGGAACCATGAAACTTCGGCGGTGATGAAATGTTCCGATTCGCGGGGCATAACAGGAAGTGATCAACGTCGTCCGCGCCACGCTGCATACCGGAGCATTCGAGAATGCGTGCTCGTACACCAGTCCCTGATCGGCCAGGGCATCGATATTGGGGGTCGGAGCCCCGGTGGGATCGAACAGCTTGAGGAAGTGGCTCGAGTTGTCCTCGGACATGATCCACACGAAATTCGGCTTCTCAGCGGCAAGCAGAGAACCGCACGACAACAGAATGAGAAACACGCTCAACAGACCGCGCAGCATGACTAGATCTCCAGGGGGGTAAAAATCGAGGTCGTTTCATCATAGCACGACGGTGGGGCAAACTCGAACTCAACCGGCCCGCTCGGCAATGAAGAACGCGTAGCCATATTGCGACCCGAACTGGTCGTACATCCTCATCTCTTCTTGAAACATTTGGTCGACGATTCCGGCAGTTTCTGCGTCAGAATACATAGATTTCCACCGCGGCAAGTGCGTTTTCAGCGGCTGATAGTAGTTCCGCCAGTCCTGATCTGAAAAGACGAAATCGTCGATCACCTGGTATCCTTGCGACACAAATAACTTGCGAGTGTCGTCTCGATAACGAAGAGTTTCCCCCTGATTTTTCCAGAAATCTTGGACTTCCGCGTCCGGCTGGGGATCGATCCAGATCAAATCGCTCAGGACAATTCGCCCGCCAGGCGGAAGCAATGCACGCCAACGCTTCAGAGCGTTCTCGAGGCCGATGGCATACGCAGAGCCTTCGCTCCAAATTAAATCGAACTGGGTTTCCTCGGGCCAAGCCGCATCCATGCTTTGCTCTTGGACCTTGATTTGCTGCTGGAGTCCGGTGCGCTCGACCTTCTGCTTCAACTGGGAAAGAAATGGAGCACTATTGTCGACCGCAATGACTGAAGCCCCACTAAGTCTGGCGAGCGCGATCGTGGAGATTCCGCTGCCACAGCCGAACTCAACGACCTTCCGAATGTCGCGATCTTGTGCGGCAATCTGAAATGCCCCGGCGGTCGTTTCCTGACTGCCTGGCGACATCCGCTCGAGGCCCAAAAACAAGTCGATCATCGCTTCCACAAGGACTCTCCCCAAAAAATGGATGGTGTCGTCAGTACGGCATGAACATGTCACTTTAGGTGACGCATCTGTCGGTTCAAGTAACACGACACATGAACTGGTGAAATGATCGTGACTGGCTCAGATAATTTCGCAGGCTTGTTTTTCAGACTTGGAACCAATCTTCTTTCGAACCTTACCAAGGTAGTTAGCCTGCTAATTACTTTCAAACTGCCGGCCCTCGAATGATCGGCATATGGGTTGCACTAGAAGTTCGGCTTGCGCGGGCACGTTTCGTTGGGCCATGATTTCTTCTCGCCCGCGTTCTTCACCCCCCAGGCTCCGCTGCCAACGCGGATGCCTGACCTGAAAGGACAGTAGAAGACACATGACGACATTTCCAACCCCACGGAAATCGCCACGCGCTGGTTTCACGCTGGTTGAACTCTTGGTCGTGATCGCCATCATCGGAGTTCTGATCGCCCTGCTCTTACCGGCGGTACAGCAAGCACGCGAGGCGGCTCGGCGGATGCAGTGTAAGAACAACCTGAAACAGATGGGTCTGGCCCTGCACAACTACGTGGATACCTACCGCGTGCTCCCCATGGGCTGCACCGTCGATCTGTCGGTTTCCTCGACGGGCAACAATGGTTCGTGGGGGGTTCACGGGCGCATCCTTCATTTCCTCGAACAAGGCAATCTGTACGACCAGGTCGACATCACGAGCGCCTGGGATTTCCAGACGCCGATCGATGGCCTGAAGATCCCCGGATATGGCTGCCCCAGCGACCCCGGTGCCGGTCGCGAACGCGATCCTGGCGGCGGCAAGGTCAAGCTGTGGCCTACCTCGTACGGCTTCAACTACGGAACCTGGTTCGTGTTCAATCCCACGACGAAACAAGGGGGAGACGGTCTGTTCTATCCCAATAGCAAGCTTTCGTTTCGCGATGCCACGGATGGTTCGTCGAACACGTTGCTCGGAGCCGAGGTAAAGGCCTGGACCCCTTATCGCCGCAATGACGGTCCCGATTCGACAACCATTCCCAACACGATCGCCGCCGCCGAAACGCAAATTGCTTCGGCATCGGACGAGAAGAACACCGGCCATACCGAATGGCCCGATGGTCGCGTGCACCATACCGGCTTCACCGCCACGATGACTCCCAACGCCAAAACAGGCTGCACCGTCGGCGGTACGGCTTACGAAGAATGCGACTTCAACTCGTGGCAGGAAGGCAAAGACGGCAGCAGCGGCAATCCCACCTACGCCATCGTCACCAGCCGCAGCTGGCACCCAGGCGTGGTCGACGTGGTGATGTTCGACGGAAGCAGCCGCTCGATCAGCGAAACCATCGACCTGACCACCTGGCGATCTTTAGCCACACGTGCCGGAGGTGAGGTCGTTAGCGAATTCTAGGTGAGAGTTCCCCAAACTCCTCTCGCCTGGCTGTGCAAGAGTCGCAACCTACTGCCCTAGGTGCGACTCTTGCTTTTTCGAATGGATGGTCTGCGTGACAGTCCTGTTACTCGCTCGACGTTTCCATTGGCGTTTCTTCCATCGGCTTGGTTTCCATCGGCGCCGGATCGGTCGTCGTAGGATCTGTCGCGGCTGGCTCTTCGGCGTCAGGCTCGGCGTCCAAGTCGACGTAGATGGTTCGCTCTTCCACCTTGGTGACCTTACCGAAGTCGATTTGCTGAACGAATGCCTCGACGTCCGTCACCGGGCCGACGTTCACCGTGTAGGTGTTGTTCATGTGATAGCTGGTGATGTAGTTGCTGCTGCCATCGGTGAGGGACTTGGCCTTCTCCGAGATCTTTTCACGTTCTTCGCTCGTGCTCGTTCCTGAGATTTTCAGGGTCACCATATTCTCGCCTGAGCACCCCAGCGACGTGAGAATTGGCAAGACGAGTAGGCCGACAATCAGTAAGCAACGTTGAATGGACATGGCGTTCTCCCGGTGGTTGAGAATCAACAAAGCGAGCCAAGCTCGCCAAAGCTAGTTCGTATAGGTAATGAATACAGTCCGGTCTTCGATTTTGTCGACTTTACCGAACTTCACCTTGTCGGCAAACTTCTGTGGGTCGGCCACCGGCCCGAACTTGATCGTCAGCGGCTGCCCCGAGGCCCAGCGCATCGACGTGTTATGGTTACCCGGTAGATCCGAGAGGTTTTCCAGTTCGGTTTGGATCGCGTCACGGGCCGCGTCGGTATCGGCGCCGGTGATCTTCAGACGAATCTCTTCCGGCCCCAGCGGCTCGTCCGCCGGAGCACCACAGCCAGACTGCGTGGCAACGAGAAGTCCTAACGAAAGCAAACAGAGCGAGAGAAGTTTGGCAGCGGCATGCATGGCCTGAGACCTTTGGGGAGAGTAAAGGACGTCGTACTTATGAGCGATCTCATCTTACCCCAGCGCGGGCCTTAATCAAATCAGAAAACCCGCGGCACCGCTTATTGGTCCTGATGCCACGGCATGTACTCGCCGAACGCGGAATTCAAGCCGAAGCCGATCAGAATCAACAGACAAACGCCCCCGATCAGTGCCGCGAGGTTGGCAGCGAATTCGGCGCCTGTGTTTTCTTCCAGAGCTTCCTTGTTCCAGTCGAGTTCGGCGTCTTGCTCCATCACCTTGTACAGCACGCTACGCACGAACGCCTGGCGGTCTCCGGTGTCACCGGTCGCCGCGAAATAGCAGCCGGCAAACAACAGCGAGTTGCCTGCCGCGCGGGGATTCTTGTCCGGTTCGAAGCCAAACGAATTGGCGATGATATTGGTCATGCACTCGCTGAACTTGCCGCGAATCTTGCACAACAGTTCAAACAGCTTCGGATTACCTGGCCGACGCAGACCATCCTTCTCGCGGAACAGAAGATACGTCCAGTCCTCGAACGCGCCGGTGGCATGCTGCGAGACCGCTTCCAACTGCTCGGCAATTGGCGGATTCCAGACGTTGAACCCCTTGCCGAAACGCTGCTCTTTGGCTCGCTTTTCGCCGACTCGTCGGATGAGTTCCAGGAAGCCTTGGGCGCTTTCCATTTCGGTAATCAGTGCCGTTACGGCGCATCGCAGGCGGGTCGTCGAACGGATCACTTCCAGGTCGCTTTGGACGGCTAGTTGGATCGGTTCGCTGGAGTCTTCGATCATGTCGAACGGAATGGTGACCAACAGGCCATTGATCGGACAGACCGGACGACGGGCCTTGTTGATGAGCTTGCAGACGTACTTCAAGCGTTCCATCTGATCGGTCAAGTCAGACTTGGATTGACGCATGCCTGCTTTCGACATCGATACGGCCTTGGCGGCATCTTCGGCGCCGAAGTTCATCGTTTGTCCCCCGGACATCCCTTGGCCGAAATCCATGGTCGCTCCGACACCGGGCTGCATGCTGGAAGGAGCTTCCATGAAGCGCTGCTCGTCTTCGTCTTCGTCAGCCCCTAAGGTGTGGTCGAGTTGCTCGTTGATCAAGCTCTGTTGGCCTGCACCGGCGATGATCGTTTGTCCCCCGGGAATTTGCTGCGGGGAAGGCGTGGCCAGTTGCGAATGCCTGCTCGCATGGTTCTTGTAGCCGTCTGTCAACGTCGACAAGCAGGACGTACCCGTCAGGAAAACGAAGATCGCGTCGGGATTGGCATACCAGTGCAAAGCGGCTGGCCCCTGGGCCGGGTCGGAAACGTTAAAGCCGAAGCCGGAGGCCCGCATCAAATTGCTCGCCCGGCGATCGTCCGGGTTCCCGATTACCAGGAACAGCGGCGTGCTCCCCAGAGGAATCCCATGCTTATCGAGTTCCGTGAGACCCTGCTTCCAGGCCTTATCGATATCGGGATATTCCGACGAGTCCTCTTCCATCCAGATCTTCACGACATAATACGAGACAATCGGGATGACGATCATCAGCGCGAATACCGTGAGGCCTGTCTTCCAGTCCAGTAGGTAGTCGGTCCACTGGGCAGAGGTGTCCGAGAACTGGAAGGTTATGCAAAACGACACCAACACGAAGAACAGGAAGACGAACACCAACAACGCAATTCGCGTGGGAAGCGTAATTTTCCCGAGACTACGTATGCCGGGGATGTTCGTCGCCAGCGTGTTAAACGCGGTGAACGGCAGCGTAACGTAGTAAACCAGTTGGTAAACGAATGCCATCATGGGTCGAACCTTTGGTTCTCTTTATTAGCTTGAAGTTTTCCGTATTCAATTCTCAGCACGAGGAAAGAAGCACATGCTCCTTCTTGCTGAAAGCTGAACACTTCGCACTGAAAACTAATTCTTTATTTCATTCCAAACATCAAAAAGTAGCCGACGCAAATCGCGACCATAATGACCGCAAACAGCGACATGTTGATCAGTTTGTTGTAGCCGGTCAGCGGGGGCGCCCCTTCGCCAGGTTCAGGGCGGTCCATGATCGGGCTACGACCGATCGCTAGCTGCAAGGCCGAAGCCGTCTGCTTCGCCCAGGTATCCAGGTCAGCCGGCAGGCCGTAGTGCTGCGTGTACTGCAACGAGTGCGGGTGACCATAGAGACCTCGAAAGCCGAGCACCACGCACACGTAGTAAACTTCCAACGCGTCCTTGTTGGGCAAGCTTTGAGCTTCCTTGGCCGCCACAAAGAAATGCTCGAACGCCTTACCGCTGTGGAAGCATTCAAATTCCAAGTCGTTATTTTGCCACCAGTTGGCTCCGTTCCAGGGAGCGGTGATCAGCATCTGATCGATCCAGCCAACCAGGGCGTACTTGGCAAGTTCCCATTCAGCCGTCTGGCCCAACAGATTCTCAGCCGTATCGATTCGTTTCTTCACGCGAATACGCTCCTGGCTTGGATCCAACGAGTTCCCATCCCGTTCAATCCGATCCAACAGATCCAGGACGCACAGAAAAATGGGATCAACCGCTTTCGCAAACTTGGGAGTCATTGCTTTTTTTAGTGTGAAGTTTTCAGTGTTCAGTTTTCAGTCAGAGAACAAAAGGGACATCTCGATTCTCTTGCTCCTGTCCCCCCGCCCCTCGCACAGAGAGGGCTAGGGTGAGGGGCGAACCAGGTACCAATCCCCTACCCTTTTGCAATCAGCTCCCGATGCTCATCAGCAAGCGTGACTTTCACACTCCTACTGAACACTGAAAACTGACAACTCAATTAAACTCTCTTCTGCTCGCCATGCCGCAGCGCGAACACGGCGACATGCAGGGCAATCAGTTGGTTTCGAATGTTCAACACCAAACGCTTCTTGCCTTGCAGCTCTTTGACGTCGTGGATGTATTCTTCCTGAAACCGCCACCCCATCGTCTGGGTTCGTTGGACGTCGTCCCAGGGTGGGCCTTGGCGTTGGACCTGGAAGTAAACCCAGTTGCCCCCCTGCGGCAACACGCGCGGGGGCTGAGCAACCGGTCGCAGTCGGACGCCCGGCATGTTGTTGCGGAACAATGTCTCGACCTGTTCGCCGCTACCAAACACCCAGTGAAAACCTTGGGTGACCAATTGATAGGTGTCTTCCTTGGAAACGCTGACCCCTTCAAATCCGATGTACCATTCCCAACTCGGGTCGAACCATTTTGGATCTAATTGAACGTGCATCGATTGGCCGCTGCCCAGGAAGAAGCGATGCTCGTAGGTTGCATCGATGCGACCTTCACTGAGCCGGCGAATCTCTTTGTAGGCCCACTGGAAAATCTCGGCCAGGTTCTCGTGGTCGTACTTCGGAATATTGTCGATGCGGCGTTCTTTGTCGTCGAAGATCGCCAGCTGCCCGATAATACGGCACAGCGCGGTATAGACCTTCAGTGGATGAATCCCATCGCTGAACGCCAGGATACGAAGCTCGCCGTAGGCCTCGTTCAAGGTTCGCAGCCGCATCATCTTTTCCAGGTCCCCGATCTCGCGCGGGTCCCAGGTAATGTTCTGATTAAGAATATCGTTGCGGAAACGCTCGATGCGTTCCCCGATCAGGTCGAATACGCGCCGCACGATCCCCGTCCCCAGGGGCGTCCAGGCATCGACGGCCAGACACGGAGGATGATAGTTCGGGTCAATTCGCGGCGTTCCGTCCGATTCGTTACGTACAATCTGGCAGATCGGCAGAAGCTCGAAACCGGACAGGTCATCGGTGGATAGCAAGATCCGGATATTCAGTTCGCGATACGAAACCTCTTGAGGATTGCCGCCGCGATTTTCTTCTTCATCTTCCCGAGAAAACTCGCAGTACCGGGTATTGGGCGTGTGAGCGTCGCGGGCCGTGTTTTCATGTCCCAATTTGATACGTGGGACAGCCAGGTAAACACGAATGGTCTCGTTCTCGAGGAAAACCTCTTTCAGGTTCTGCAAGCCTTTGATCCCCTGACGGAGATCGATCCGGTCCATCTGATCGTTGCCGCCGATCGAAATGATCGAACCATCTCGCATGCGTGCTTCGCACTGCGAGACCTCGATCTGAAAGTTGGCGATGGCCTGCTCGCTGATTTCGATATAACGAATCCCATAAGCGTAGGGGATAAGGTCACGGATCGAGTTTTCGAGGAACTCAAACCAGTGACGATCCTGCGCTTGGAAATGATGGGGGCGAAGAAACATCCCTTCCGACCAATGGATGGGTGGGTTCTTCATGCAATATTCCTATTCCACTAGCGAGTCAGGTTGCGATTGCGAGAAGCGACGAACTTGAAATCCCAAACGGTTAATACGCCGTGTCGCCACGGACATGATCAGACCAAAAAAACGAGAAGCTGTGCGTCTGAATTTCCCCGGAGTGAGATCCCAATCGTTCGACGTTCCCCCGAACTTGAACAGAAGGTGATTATTGAGAGACCGACAGGCTTCCGCGCGCAACGTCAGCCAGCCAAGGAGCCCCTCCCTGTTTGCCAAGTCTTAGAATAACATTCCCAGGAGGAATCTCAAGTAGCAAGGACGCAACTGGTTACGTCTACTCTCGGGGATTTGGTCGAACCTGGTAAACCGTGCCGATCAGCCAAGTCCAACGTGAGGAAGCCCCCCGATCTTCACTTGGCTCCTGACGTCTGCTGCAGGGCCAGACTCCAGCTTTGATAGAGCCCGGCAATCAACTTCTTCACTTTACCGCTGGGTTGCAGGAAAAGCTGCTGATTGACTTCCAATTCAATCCCGGCGTATTGATTGGTGGAGAATCGCTTCCGCAAAGAGGTCGTGTGTCCGTCGGCAACGCCACGGTAGGGGTAGTTCCTGCGGACGCGAAACGTGGGGAACGTCTCGCGGATCTTCTTTCGCCAGCGATCGCAGAAAGCTCGTTCCGGCAAACGTCCAGGATCGTACAACAAACCAATCTCGGCGGTACGCACTTCTCCATTAAGCTCTGGGGTGAAGCTATGAAACGAGAGATGCCAGACAAACTGCTTTTGACGTACCTGGCGCGAAATCCAATCGGCCACCTCCCGTCGCCAGGGACGGTAGTAAGTCTCCAGCAGTTCGTTCCGCTGCGAATCACCCGGCGGGGGCACCAGCTTGGAAAAGAGAGACGGATGCCCTTCGGATCGGTTCAGGTCGATCAGCAGCCGTGACGTCTGGCTGGCAAACATTTGGGACGGAATCCGCTGATGAAAGTACGTGCCCATTTGGAGCGTGCCTGGGTCCCAGCCCCGATGCGTCTGCAGAAGTTCCTGGTGATCGATGAAGCGCGCGGCATACCTCTTCGGAATCCGATTGCCGCCATGCTCACAGGTAAAGAGGACCGAATGTCTGGGGCGCGAACTCATCGAACGTTCAATTCAGCAGGTCGAAACGAACGCCCCTCTTGCAGGCAATCGCAAAGTTCGCGATAGACGATGGGTAACCGCTCTAGCAAGTTGTCTTCTAGCGCCGTCACAATCCGTCGGGAAAGCGGGCCTTCGCTCAGGATCGTATCGAGCGCATCGCGGAGTGGCTTTTCTTCCACGGGGAAACGCTGAGCCAGCGATCGCCACAGATCGCCTGCGGTGCAGATCCCCTGGTCCCAGCCGAAGAATTGAAGATAGTCCGGGTCGATGATCATCGTTTCGTCGGCATTGTCGACCACGTTTAGGAAGATATCGCGAAGTCGCAACGTTTCGGCCTGTTGCTGAGCGGCCACCGAACACCATGTTTCTTCGGTCAAGGCCTTGGCGACGTTGGCCACCAACTGGCAGATCGCCACATCCGCCGCCGGGTGCTCCTGGACGTCCATCACGCGAATCTCGATCGTGTTTCTCATGAAGCGAGCGATCGCACCGCGACTGTTCACCCATTCGTGCCGCAGCACGCCGGCCAGGTCCAACGGTGCCATCGCCTGATAGATTGGCTCGAGAACAAACTGGCGGTAGTCGTGCTCGGTATAAAAACCTTCGGGAATCACCACGCCAGCGACTTGCGGAATCCGGTCGGCATTGTGGCGATACGTCTCGAGCCGGTGATCCAGGTGGAGTGTCAACTGCCGTTCGCAAACGGGGCTACTGGCTGTCAGCGCCGGCAAGATCGGCAGCAGCAAACGAATCGCCGCATGCAATCGACCAAACTCTTCATCTCCGTCAAACGGCAGATTCAGGTGGCAGCTCTGCAAATTCGCCCAGCCGTGGCCGCAGCAATTAAAGATCACGTTGAACGCTTCGTAAACTTCGTTATGGCCATGCGGCCACAACTTCATTTCCACATCCGGACGCATCCAGGGATGCATCGCACTGGGCATCAGACGAGCGCCGATGCTCCCCAGACGCTCGTTGACGTCGTTGACGTTGGCTTGAAACCGCGCAGCCAGACCAACTAGCGAATCGACAGGGCCGTTGGTCTTCAGTTCGACCACGTGTAGCGCCAGCTCATTCGACCAGGCAATGTCTCCCCGTTCGATCTCTTCGCTCGGGTTACCCTCTTCGTCGCGCAGCAGTTGATCGGCGATCGGCGCGACGTCGAGCGAATTTTCATGCACGATCATGTACTCGACCTCCACGCCGAACGCTTCAAACAGCGGGATCGAGTCTTTCGCGGACCGGGACGGTTCGGCCAACATACGGTTGGTTGCCTTAAGCAAAATTGGAAAGGATGGTTCTGTTTTCAATTCGTTGAGCAGCCCAGCACTGGTTCAAGCAGGGCTACCTGGCGCGACTTAGGCCACGCCTGCTTTCTGTTGTTCGATTCGCCGTACGAAGATCGACACCATGCGTCGATACAACTCCTCTTTCAGTACGGCATCTTCACAGCCGGAGTTGATGTTGGGATTGTCGTTGACTTCGATGACCGAAAACTTGCCATCGGACTCTTTAACGTCGACCCCGTACAGACCATCCCCAATCAAATTGGCCGCCTTGAGAGCTACCTGGACCGCCTTACGGGGAGCCAGTTCTACCGGCAGTGTTTCCAGCTTGCCGTAGCGTCCGCGGTTGGCGTTCTCGTGCTTGATGATCTGCCAGTGCCCCTTGGCCATAAAATACTTACAGGCATACAGCGGCTGCCGATCGAAGATGCCAATCCGCCAATCAAAGTCGGTCGGCAGGAACTCTTGGGCGATGATCAACTCTGAATCGGCAAAGAACTCTTTCAGCTTCTGCTGCAGTTCATCCGGCGTCTTCACCTTGACCACGCCGAGCGAAAACGCACTGTCCGGCCGCTTGAGCACGCATGGAAAGCCCAACTCTTCGCCCAACGTATCGGCATTGTCGCGATGCACGACCACCGTCTTGGGAACGGGGATCTTATGCCGCGACAGCAGTTCCGCCAGGTACACCTTGTTGGTGCACAGTAAAATGGAAGTCGGATCGTCGATCACCACCAGCCCTTCGGCATGGGCGCGGCGAGCGAAACGATAAGTGTAGTGATTCACGGCTGTGGTATCGCGGATGAACAGCGCGTCGAACTCGGCCAGGCGGCCGTAGTCGTCTCGAGAGATGTACTCGGTCGACACTCCCTGTTGCGCCGCGGCCTTGGCAAACTTCTGCAGTGCGACTTCATCCGAAGGGGGTTCGGGATCTTTAGGATTACGCAGGATGGCCATGTCGAAGCGGGTCTTTTTGACCTTCGCAACGCTGCGGCGTTTCGAGAAGTGATCGAGTGCCGTTTCCACGATGAACGGCCAGTGAGCCTCCGGGACGTCCGCGGCCGAGATGCCCCCGACACTGGTCAACTGCCAGCGCTCCTTTTCCTGCATGAACTTGGCACGCAGAAGCGGAGCTTGAAACAGGTTGAACAGTCGCCAGGCCAGCGTATCGTACCGCTTGGCCATGTTCTTGCCGAAGTAGATACTGAGCGTGAACTTATTCGATTTGATCGGAGCGAGCGACTTCTGAATCAACTCGTCCAGATCTTCGCTGACCAGCCGAATGATGCTGCGGGTCTTCCAGTCTTGCATCGCGGCAACGCTCGGCACCGGACGATGACCGCGGGCCTCGGCCAACAGCGAGACGTAATAGCCCACGCTTTGATACCGATACGTTTGACAAAGGTTAAAGACCTTCGCGCCGCGCATTTCGCTGTACTGCGGCTGAGTGATGTAGGCCTTCGGATCGACCACTTCCACGCTGGGGCCGTCGCTTGGCCAGCGGTCGGTCTGGTCGGTCACTATCAAAATTGCCATGGGAAAGTTTCTATGCGTCGGAGCGAATGGGGCGAAGAACGAGCCGGCAGCATGGGGTAGCTGCCCGCTGGAATGGATTAAGCCATCATGGGGCGATCTTGGCTTTGGTGATCGAGCCCTCTTTCTTGGGCTCGATCACCAACAGGTTCGAGTCATAGGTCAGGATGCCCAACAAAATCGAGCACACCAGCCGATCAAAGCTGACTGGATAGTGATGCATCTCGCCCAGTGGATTGGGCAGATAGGGATCGGCGACATAAACGCGATCCTGGTTTTCGTTCATTCCGTACAAAACGACAAAGTGCCCCTGGGGCAGCCCGCGAATGTCGTCCGGCGTGTTCTTCAAGCCGTGCTCGCGCGGCCCACTATATAAATAGGTCGAGCTGAGCCCGGTGAGAATCGGGACCGATTGATGCAAGTAGCGACTGATCAACATCGCGCTGAGATCCCGCATCTTGATCTTTCCGCCCAAAGCCAGGTACTCGATGTAGGCCTTGCTGGCCAGGTGCAGCTTGGGGTCGGACTTGACGGTCAGCTGAGCCTCGAGACGCTCGGTCAGGTCATAGCTTCGCGTGAACCAGATCGGGTCGAAGACCTCGAGGTTGTACGTGAAGATGGTCGCCTCGAAGCCGCGCCGCAGGGCGTCGATCCCCAGCATCACGCCGAGGGTTCCACCCTGCTCTAAGCTGGGTACTTCCGAGATTAACTGGTGAAGATCTAAGTTCAGGCCAAAGTACTGGTAGACGGCATGCAGGCTCGTCGGCCCACAGGTCGTGTCATCCGGCTGTGGCAGGATCTCGAAGTCGAACGGATTGGCCATCCCAGGACAGCACTTAAGCGAGCTGCACCGGGGCAGACCTTGGGGTTAAGAGTTCAGGTCTGGCATGCCTCGGGCACTATATCGCAGAATTGTAGGAACGGTCGGCACAATTGAGCAAGATCCGTTCCGCGAAATTTGCGGTTTGCGGGTAGCCGTTGCCACGGCAATCATTGATTCGACGGATCGAGCCAATCGATCAATGCCTTATCGCGCCAATGCCAGGCTGGCGGCCGCGAGTTTAGGGGAATTTTGAGCCATCCGCGAAACTCTCCCCTACTATTATTTCACATGAGGAGCTTGCTTAGGTGAGCCAACAGAATTGGCACGGCGCATAAAATCCCCAACAAGATTCGTTGGGCGATGATCGACTTCACCCCAGCATTGGCACGAAGCCAAATCATCCCACTACTTTTGAGCACGCTGTCGGGCGCAGCGGCGAGGCCCCCAAACAAGATCGAAATAAAAGCCAGCACACCCTGAAGCAGGACCCAACCGCCGCGGTCTTCCATGGCGATGCCGTCGTGCCGTTCTGGAGCCGCAAGAGCCCAGCCATTGGCAACGTTCCCCACAATCAACGCGGCAATCAGCGCGGCAAGCGCGACCAGCCCCAGGTACAACCAGGTATTCATCGGATCGAGCGCCGCGCCGCCGCTGCCGCCTCGTTTGAGGCCCGACGTTTGATGCCCAACCAGGCCAGCATCCGCGGCAATCTTCATCGCTGCGAGCCGCAAGCCATCCTTGATCATCCCTTTGCTGCTTCCACCGAAAACCCCCATCGAGAAGGTCTTCTTGATGTGGAATGTCTTGCTGGAGTGAGTTCCTTGGACGACTTCTCCATGAATCTCGACCATCGCCTCACCGGCCAGATACGGCAGGAGGTACCGCAGCAGTTGATTCCCCTGGTCGATTTTGACGATCTCCCCCTTGATCGTGTATTGCGCCTTGCCATTGATGATTTCGAAGCCCTGCTCACCGCAAAAAGTGGCCAGTTCTTTGGCGAGCATCTCGCTCACTTGAGCTTCGGTTAAGACGCGGCAATGGAAGCCGGAAGCCCGCACCTGGAACGGCTCGATGCGAATCGAATTGCTGCTGACAGCATTGCCGGAGGAATCTTCGGTCGGCGTACGGAAAGGATTATCGAGATCCATCGTTGTCCATCGTGATGCGAGCCAGAGGTAGGATGATTCCACTCCACAGGGGGCAGGAACGGACTTGCAGTTTAGCCAGCTAATCATCAGTTGTCACCTATCTATTAGGTACTAACGGAGACGATTTTCGCCGCACAACCGCAGCGGAACAGTTGCGGCCATACCCTGGGTTTTTTCCCTAAGTCGTTCTAAAATAGCCCCTTCCCTTTGGATCCTTTGCCCCGGCAGAAAGCATCATGCCCCGCTCACAGTCTCGACTCACCTGGCTTCGCTACACGATCGCGGTCGTGGTGTGTCTGGGCGTAGGCGCGGTCCTGGCGTGGCCGGCATTTGAGATGCTTTGGCTGGCCGGTACCGACGAGGACTTCGTCAGCCGCCAGAACCGGCTGGACCAGGTGCAGTGGATTCAATCGATCCTGATCGCCGGCTTCCTCTACGCGTGGTTCTTCTTCTTTGGAGCCACCGTCGGAAGCTTCCTGAACGTCGTCATCTGGCGGATGCCGCGGGGGGAAACGGTCGTTTCCCGGCCGTCGCGCTGCCCCTACTGCAGTACCCAGCTCAAATGGAACGACAACGTCCCGGTGCTGGGCTGGATCATGCTCGGTGGACGCTGCCGAACCTGTCGGCTGCCGATCTCGCCGCGTTACCCCATCATCGAAACGGTCGTGGGGCTCATCTTTCTGCTGCTACTGCAGTTTGAAGTGCTTAGCGGTGGCGGCAACCTGCCTGGCATTGATGCCGTTCGGATTAGCCATTCGCGTGCCATGCTGGAACTGCAGTTCCCGCTGCTTTCGATCTACGTGTTCCACTGTTATCTGTTCAGCCTGATGGTGTGCTGGGCGATGATTGCCTGGGACCGCTCGCGCATGCCCCTGACCCTTTGCGTGCTGGGCTACGGTGCGGGCTTTTTGGGACCGATGATCCGGCCTGACCTCTACCCGGTACGTTTCGGCAGCATGGACCTGGGAAGCGTTATCGATGCCCAGCGGTTGGAAGTCTTTTTGACGGTTCTCTGCGGAGCAGCTGCCGGTACCGTGTGGGGGATGCTCATGCGAGCTTTCGTTTCGCGGCCGACCCAGGACGATCACTCACGCCGCCTGGGGATTCCGATCATGATGGTTGCCGCCGGGATGTACTTTGGGTGGCAGGCCACCTTCGTGATTGCGGCGCTGAGTTTGCTGGTATCCGTTGTGATCTGGCCGGTTCTCAAACGTCTCGGACGAACCGACTTCGCCGGCGGCGTCGAACTGTCGATCCTGGTCAGCAGTTTTGTTTTCGTGCTGTTTTGGAAGTTCTGGAACCAGCCGTTCGGCTTGACCGATTTGCCTAAGGCCGCGGTGTTCGCTGGCGTAGCGGTGCTACTGGGGCTACTTCTGCGAAAAATCACGTGGCGACCGACACTCGATCTGCAGCGATTTCAGCGCCCGCCGGAGACGACGGGTACAGATTCGCCCGAACTGCAAGTCCTTGCCTCGGCTGGCACAATTCCCGAGAATAGTCCGTAGAAGAAGCATTTGGCCCCATCACCGGGCCTCCCAATCCTGGAAACTGATCCAGGGAGAATGATATGAGCCTGAGCATTATGCGGCGCATCAAGTTTTGTGCCGGACATCGACTTTACAAGCACGGCGGGAAGTGCGAGTTCTTCCACGGTCATAATTACGTTGCCGATTTTCACGTCAGCGGCGACGAGGTTGACGACGTCGGCCGCGTGATTGATTTCGCCGAACTGAAACGCCTGTTCAAAGGGTGGATCGACGAACACTGGGATCACGCGTTCATCTTGAACGAAGACGACGATAACGGGATCAACGCCCTCAAGCAGGTCGTACCGTGCAAGATGTACGTTCTGCCGACCAACCCGACCGCCGAGAGCATGGCGACCTATCTGCTGGAAAAGGTCTGCCCCAAGCTGCTCAAGGGAACCGGGGTCACTTGCCGCAAAGTCGCCATCTGGGAAACGGAAGACAGCTTCGCCGAGGCCAGCCTCGATTCGGCAGGCAATCTCCAATCGATCGCGGAACTTTCGGAACCGATGGTGTCCTAACGCATACACCACGGAGGCCAAGCCGCATTTAGTTCCCTCTCCCCCGAGGGGAGAGGGCAAGGGTGAGGGGTTTTTGAACTTCGCTAGACGACGAGCTGGATACTGTATTCTCCCTCCGCTCTTGCTGATTTGACGACATCATAATTGCTCGCCCCCTCACCCTAACCCTCTCCCACGAGGACGGGGGCGAGGGGACAGGAAGTCATCCAATGCCCAACACACCTGCGAAAATTGGGATTGTGACCGTTTCGGATCGTGCCTCGCGAGGCGACTACGAAGACCGAGGGGGTCCCGCCATTCGCGAGTACCTCGACCAGGTGATGTCCTCGCCGTGGGAAGCCGTCGCGAAAGTGATTCCCGATGATCGCGACACGATCGCCCAAACGCTGATTGGTCTGTCGGACGACGTCGGCTGCTGCCTGATCATCACCACTGGCGGAACCGGCCCTGCCAAGCGCGACCTGACGCCTGACGTCACCGTCCAGGTCTGCGACAAAGAGATGCCTGGCTTCGGCGAGCTGATGCGCAAGGTGAGCCTGGAAAAGGTTCCCACCGCGATTCTTTCCCGCCAAACGGCCGGACTTCGCGGCAATTCGCTGATCATCAATCTGCCTGGTCAGCCAAAGGCGATTGCGGAATGCCTGGACGCCGTCTTCCCGGCGATACCGTACTGTATTGATCTCGTCGAAGGGCCGTACCTGGAGACCAATCCCGAGCGCATCCAGGCATTTCGTCCTCAAAAGAAATAAAGGAGCCAGCCATGGGCAGTTGGGGCTTTGGCAATTTCCAGAACGACGCGGCACTCGACTACGTGGAAGGGATTGCCGATCAGGTGCGTTCTCAACTCGTGCACCCCGACGAGATCGAAGACCTGCTGATGCTGATGGCCCAGGTCGACATGCTGCGGGTCCTGGTCGAGCACTGCAATGCCCGACCGCCTGAAGAAGCCGAGCTGATTGCTTTACGAGATGCCTGCCTCGAAATCTTCGACGAAGAAAAAGAAGAGTTCTACTCAACGCCGGAAGACGCCGCCGAGCGACGAGACATCATCGCCAAGACCTTCTGCCGCTTCTTGAAGGTTCGCAAAGACTGGGATTAGTCCAAGCTCAGCTGCGACCAGCGGCGATCGACCAGTTCTACTTTCGCCATCAGCGTGACGACGACTAGAAATAATGCAATCGTCATCCCCATTGGCCAGAGGAACACACCTGGCAGCCCGCTCCAGTATGCTCCCGGCGAAGCGACTTCAATCAAAGTCAACAACGAAACCGCGACTGATAAGCCAGCCCCGACGGCGGCCAGAACCAGAAGATAAGGTTTCTTTAGCCGCGCGCTAAATGAATCGCCCTGAAACGCTTGCAGGGCTAGGTCTCCTAGTATCACGTTCGTGAAACAATTGCCCCCAAACAGCAGAGCAATTGCCAGAAACGCAGGCCACATCCCAAAGATGATCGGATCTTGCCAATAAAACGTGCCCCAGCCGATCATCACTGCAAAAAACAAAGTCAGAACGACGGACGCGCGTGATCCAAACCCTACGGCGAATCGCAGCGTCGACCTACCTTCGCGATGACCGGTAATGAAGTGATCTAAGGCAGTTTGCCACTGATGGATTCGCGGAATGGTCGCCAGCAGTTCTTTCTTCAGTTGGGCCGTCTCACCAAAACGGTCTTGGGCACGCGAAAGCGCCAACGACTCATTGGGTTCTTTCGCCAACTCTTCTTCGAAGATCCGCTCCAGCTGCGAGTACAAATCGGCTCGCATGCGATTCTTATGCGTTTTGTCGCAAGGCAGTGGACGCACGACTCGCTCGACTGTTTTCATCAATTCTTGATTCATGCCGTACCTCGCATCGCCGATGGTTGCGATGGAAGGGAAATCTCGTTCCATGGCTGGAACTGGGCATCCTCGCGGGCTCGCAGCCAGACGATGACCGCGAACATGGTGCCCGTGATCATCCCGACAAAAAGGAACGGCTCGGCATAACCAAGTTTCCAGTAAGGACCGACGAGATAGTACATGTTGAGCACTTCCGAACTGGCGATCAAAAGGCCTGCGGCGAGCGTGCACAGGATGAATCGCAGCGGACCCACAAAACGGGTGCGTCCCTTAATCTGGCGAAACCCGGCGAGTGCCACGTTTCCCAGCAGAGTCAAACAAAAGCTGTTCACACCAACCGTCAAGATCGCCAGCGTCCACCATCCCCAGAATGATAATTCAGGCGGATCGTTCTTCTGGAATGTCGCGACGACATAAAGCAACAAACCAAACAACACCATCCCGAGACACGCGTGCAGTCCGATCCGAAAACAGAAGCAAACTAGCCCCTCCCCTTCCCGGCGGCGCACCAGCAAACGATCAGCTATCGTCCAGGCTCGCTCGGATAGAGGGATCGTCTGCAACAGTTCCCCGCGCAACAGTTCTGGATCGCCGAAACGCCTGCTGGCCCGCTCCAACGCGGCGGTCTCGCTCGTGCCGTCCTGAGATAGCTCTTCCTGGTAGATCTGTTCGAGCAGCGTATAAAGCTCCATGCGCATCCGCATCTTGTTGACTTTAAGGGCAGGCAGCGGTCGAACCACTTGCTCGACGACACGCATCAGATCGGTATTCATGCCGTGCCTCCAATGATTCCGCCGACCACCTGCACGAAATGCTGCCACTGTTCGCGTCCCTTGGCCAGTTGCCGCTGTCCCTTGCGAGTCAGCGTATAGACTTTCCGTTGGGGTCCTTTGCGTCCTTCTTCAGACTCGTCCCACTGCGCTTTGATCAGCCCGGCTGCTTCCATGCGATAAAGAACCGGGTAGATCGTTCCTTCCCGCATCTGCAGCGCCCCTTCGCCGCGAGCCTCCAGCTTCTTGACGACATCAAACCCATGTGCCGGCTCTCGGTCGAGGATCGCCAGGATCATCGCCTCTAAGTGCCCGCGTAGTCGATCGCCTTGGATGGTCGGTTCGCTCATCTATTTCGCCTCACCAGGTAGTCTGCTCTTTCAGTATTATGCGAGCCTAGGTAGTGAAGTCAAGCATAAAAAAACGCGAACCAACGTTCGCGTTTCCCGGTCCCCTCTCCCTCGCAGGGAGAGGGGACCGGTGTGTTACATCGGCTGGACGCCGATCGCTCCGATCTGGCTTTGCAGGTACTCGGGAGCCTGCAGTTTCGCCAGCTGCCGCTGGACGTACTGCTTACGTCGCTCGAGTTCCTCCTGCATGTCGTCTTCCAGGTAGACCGAGTTCTTCAGGAAGTCTTCCAGCGACTTCATGTGACGCTGCCACAGCTGGATGTCGCGCTGCTGCTTGGTGGTCAGGCGTTCTTTGTACCAGTCGCTTGCCAGCAGCGAGTCGCGGGTGAACAGTGTCCGGAACTCAGGATCGTGAACCGTCATGCCTTCGTAGTTTCCTTCGGCCATGATGGCCAGCAGGGCCTTCAAGGGTGGGCAGGCTTCTTCGATCGAGCCATCGTCGAAGTAGCGCTTGGCGACTCGCTGTTGTACCTCGGCGATGTGCTTGATGCCGTCGACGTACGCCTCCATGTCTTGCGTTTCCGGCTTCAAGATCGACTCGTCAAAGACCGACAGCGGATAGTCGAACACGCGACCGAAGAACATCCGTACGAAGCCGCGAGTAATGCGGTAGCCCAGGCGGCTGCCAGGAATGGTTTCCCCTTCGTATTCAAAGTCTTCGACCTTCTCGAGCATTCGCTGACGAATCAGAAACTCGGGATCGCGTTCTTCCGGCGTCAGGCGGCACCAGACTTCTGGAATGAGCAGACTGACGTCGTGATCGACACGTACATTCGGACCGATGTGCCCCGCCGCCGTCGAGAAGCCGCCCAGCCCGGTGAGGATGTAACCTACCAATGCCTGGTTCAAATCGGCCGTCGGACGCAGGCAGTTGAACGGCCCCTTGGTGAGGGCCCCTTCACTACCGGCACCAGTGGTCGAAGGGCTCTTACCGGTCAGCGACGCGATGAAGTCCATGAACAGCTCCGGCAGTTCCTGGTAGTGGATCGGACCGTAAACGGCCAGACCGCGGATGCCTGCTTCCTTGTCTGGCGGATTGTTGCGGCGTCCGCACAAGACCGCCCCCACCGGCTGATACAGCGGTTGGTCTGGCTTCAGCTTGCGATACAACCGAACACCCATCTCGCCGACGTATTTGGGCAGCGGGTTTTCGAGATCTGGCCGCGTTTGCAGGTACCGCGGATTCTTGGTCGGTACGCCGTTGACCAGGCGCGGATTCGCGGAACTGACCACATACTCGTATTCCGAATCAAGAAAGCTGTTCAAAAAGCTCTTCATTGGCTGCGTGAACGCGTCGAAGTCGACCGCATGGGTCGCCATCTGATCGACGTACTCTTTGGTGAGCGGCTCGAAGTTCGAGATAAAATTGTTGGGCTTGGCCAGGTCGATTTCCGTCTTTTTATCGAAACCGCGATGGATCGCATCATCGGGTCGCTGGAACAAACGATTCTCGCAGTTGATGGTAAACTTCGAGGAAATGCCCCCCGGCTGCGGTTCGAAATTTTCCAACATGGCATTGGGAACGATCACCGAAGCGCTGATGTCGTCCTCGGTCTGCACCTTATCCGACGGCATGAAGTCTTGCCGCAGCTTGTAGGTTCGCCAGCGATTGTCTTTGTTGAAGCCAACTCGCAGGTAGGTACCTACCAGGTGCCGATCGAGCACTTTCAACTCGTGACCGGGCACCCCATTCACGATGTCGACGCCGAAGTAATCCCGCCAGTTCTCGCCCCACTCAGGCAGCATCAATCGCTTGATGATGAAGACCATCGACGTGATGTGATGCGGAATGGCCTGCAGCCATTCGTTGTACTCGTCGGTATATTCAATCGAAGGGGTCAGCAGTTTGATCACGCTGCCCAGCGTTCGATCGGCCGACAAAACGGCTCGCGATGGCCTGGCCGAATAGTCAGGCCGCTTCGTCGAATCCGCCTTCCAGCGTTTCGAGTAATCTTTCTGGAAGATCTCTTCGACCTGGTCAAGGTCCTTCTCGATATCGGAAACGAAAATCGGACCGTACAACGTATAGTCGGTCAGCGACTTGCTGATTTCGCTCTTACCGCCACCGCTCACGGTACACGGCTTGTGGCAGAAGATCCCTTCGGCGGTCGAACCCACCAAGCGCCAACTCGGAGCAGCCGGGTGCTTTTCCATCCTGATTTTGTAACCGGATGGCGCAATGTAGTACCGGTTGGGGAGCAGTGGCAGGCTGTGCTGCTTGCCGTCGCGAGTCCACTTGATGCACTGATCGAGCATCGTGGCCCGGGCATCTTCCGGAATGTAGAACACCTCGGGGTGTTTCTTATCGATGCCGTAACCTTCCGGCTGGAAATCAATCAAATCGCCATAGTCTTGCATGACGTCGTCGATCGTGCGGCCGTTGTACTTCTGGCTGTTGACCTTAAACTCGTCACCCAGGTTCCAGCTGGTGTAGGCAATGCAGCCGCCGGCGTGCTCTTCTTCCGTATCGCCGTACAGGTTCGCGGCATAGCTGATCTGCGTTTTGACTTCCTTCTTGCAGTAGCCGTAGTAGTTGTCGGCGATCAAAGTCACCACCACGCCGCTGGCATCGCGGCAGGTCAGCTTGAAGGCCATGCCGTCGTTGTACAGTTCGGAGTCCTCCTTCCAGCACATCGAGTCGTTGCGCTGACGCTCGGTGGCATCGTCCCAATGCGGAAGGCCCAGTTCCTTCTTGGTATGCGTTCCCAAATGCGGAGCCAGGATCACGCAGCCGGTGTGGCCGGTCCAATGCTCGACATCCAGCGCCGAGTTGTTCTTCGAGATGTAGGGGTCGCCGGCGTTGCCGAAAATCGATTCGACGAAGTCCAGGTTGCTGACCAACTGCCCCGGCGCGAAGAAGCGGACTTCCATGGTCTTCTCTGGCGTCACCCCGGGAACTTCCGGACAGACAATCGGCCGCAAGAGAAGCGAAACAATGCTGTGGGCCGCGTTCTCTTGATCGGCGGTAAACGGCAGCAGCGTGTCCGACTCAGGCGGATTGACCGCGATCTGGAACATCTTCATGAAGACTTCCCGCGGCACGACACGCTTGTCGCCGGCGATCGGTAAGCCTCCTTCGGTGACGTGGAAGGTCCCCTTGGTGGTACGGCGATCGTGCCGCGGATTGTGCAGCGCTCCGTTGGCAATGCGATACGATTCGACCAGTTCGCTCTTGAAGGAAGAACGATTGACGGGAATCGAAAGCTCGCGGGCAACGCCGTGACGCTCAAGCGTGAAGCTCTTGCGCGGCAGTTGCAACGGCTGGCTGGGATTCAAGTCGCCAAAGTAGCGGGCCAGGAACGCTTCGATCCGCTGATCGATCGGAGCCGGACGATCGTACAGCATCCGCGTTTTTTCGTGATAGTTGGCAAGCAATCCCTTGGCCAGGCCGGCGAATTCCACATCGCTCGCATCGAGCGCCGGAGGCAGTTCGTTGGCAATCAGTTGCAAGTTGATGTAGCGAATCAATTCTTGCCGATCCGATTTCGGATCGAAGACTTCACCGGGTTGGCGAATGCCAAGGGATTCTCGTAAGTCCATACGTCGCACCAAGTGGATAAGGATCGCTTGTAGTTGCCGTCTGGCCTGATCCTAACCAACTATTTTCCGGTGGTCACGGGTCACCACACAAATGGGATTTCGAATGGAAGACGACCCCACCTTAGGCAACCGATAAAGGAGGATGTTTGAAATGGGCATTAAAAATTTTTCTACCCACTCCCTGGCAAACACCCGTTCGACCCCCGTTGCCCTTGTTGGGGCCTACTCGGCGTCCGGCAGAAATGCCTTGCTGACGCAGCCATGGTGCGCTTGCGAGACGGTCGCCGCGAAGTCGGCCAGGTAGCCGCGCGTGCGAGGAATCTCCGGCGCCTGCCATTCGCGCTGACGCGCGGCGAGCACGGCATCGTCGACATGCAGCGTTAAATCTCCAGCCGTCAGATCGAACGAAATTTCATCCCCATCTTCCACCAGCGCGATCGGCCCACCGACGGCTGCTTCGGGAGCACAATGCACGCCAATCGCTCCGTGCGAGACGCCCGAGACGCGCGTATCGGAAAGGAACGCGACTTTACCGTCAAGCTTCGGCGTCGCCAGGGCCGCGGTCGCCACCAACACTTCCGGCATGCCTGAGGCGACCGGTCCCAGGTAACGCAGCACAATCACGCTGCCTGGCTGAATCTCGTCGCGTTCGACCGCTTCAACAATCTTGCGGGCATCATCGAAACAAATGGCCTTACCGCGAAAGGTTGGCTCCTTCATGCTGCTCACCTTGAAGACGATCCCGCCGGGCGCCAGGTTGCCGAAACAGATCTGCATGTCGGCGTACGGCTTGAACGGCTTGTCGACCGGCACGATCAGATCCTGATTCCAGTCGATGTCAGGCGCGTCGGCCAGGTTCTCGGCCATCGTCTTGCCGGTCACCGTGATGCAGTCTCCGCTCAGCATCCCCTGCTGAAGCAGATACTTGAGAAACATGGGCGTGCCGCCGAGTTTGAACAAGTCGTACATCGTACGCTTGCCGCGCGGGGCGAAGCTGCACAGAACCGGCGTCTCGCGGCAGATCTGCTGAATGTCTTGTAGATGAAAATCGACGTGTGCCTCGCGCGCCAGCGCCAACAGATGCAGCACCCCGTTGGTGGAACCTCCCATCGCGGCGACGGCCCGCGTGGCGTTGATCATCGATGCCCGGGTAACGACGTCGCGCGGACGGATGTCTTCGGCCAGCAGCCGTTTGACGAGCGCGCCGATTCCTTCGCACTCGGCAATTTTCGAGGGATCATCGGCCGGGTTGCTGCTGGAATAGGGGGCTGAGAGCCCCATCGCTTCCAGGGCGATCCCCCACGTATTGAACGAGGCGGCAATCCCGCATCCGCCAGGACCTGGGCAGGCAGTACGAAGGATCTCGTCAGCCTCGGCATGCGTCATCGCTCCGACACTGGCGGCTGCCTGCGAGTCGTAGACGTCCAGAATCGAAGTATCCTGCCCGCGATGGCAGCCGGGCTTGATGCTGCCGCCGTTGATGATCAGCCCCGGGTAGTTTAGCCGAGCCAATGCCATGGCAAAGCCGGGGCCGTTCTTATCGCAGTTGTGCATGCCGATCAGAAAATCGTAGCCATGCGAACTGGTTACGCATTCGGCCGCGTTGGCAATCATGTTGCGCGACGGCAGACTCGCGTTCCCCCCTTCGTGCCCCTGGGTGATGTTGTCGCTGACGGCCGGCGTACCAAACGGAAAACCGATGAGCCCTTCCTTTTCGCAGCCTTGTTTGATGAGCGTCGCCAGGCGGTACGCGTGTACGTTGCATAGGTTCCCTTCCAAAAGGGGCACCCCGATGCCGACCTGGGGTTTGTGGAAGTCTTCTTCTTGAAAGTTCAGCCCATAGTAAAACGCGGTCACTCCGCGCTGCCAGCCTTGGGTCAGATTGCGGCTATTCCAGTTGAGCGGTCGGTCCATGAGAAGCAGTACTCTTGGTTGGCATGAAGGAGGAAGGATGCAACCAAGTAGTATGGCGGGCCTGCCTGCAAAGCTCAAGCTTGCCGGGTGCGAAGCAAGAAAACAAAAAACGCCGACCGCTTAGAGGTTCGCGAACCGGCGTCTTTCACATCCAACGAAAATGCACGACGGGGTTGTGCAAGGTTAGCTGTTGGTCACTTCAATCTTGCGGGGCTTGGCGTGTTCCGACTTGGGAATCACGACCGAGAGCACACCGTTCTTGAAGTTGGCCGAAACGTTTTCTTCGTCGACCGGAGTGCCGAGCTTCAGTTCTCGTTGGAACTTGCCGTACACGTGTTCGACACGATGCCAGCGGCGATCTTCGGACTGCTCTTCGGTCTTGCGTTCACCCGAGATGGTCAGCTTGCCGTCGTGCAGTTCGACATTGACGTCCTCGGCATTGAGGCCTGGGAGTTCCAAGTCGATCTGATAACCGGTTTCGGTTTCCGAGATGTTCATGGCCGGCAGCCATGCCCCGGAGGCGCTTTGACGTACCGGACGGAAGAACGACTCAAACAGGTTGTCCATCTCGCTCGACCAGTTGGCCAGAGGATGCGACTTCGATTCGGATTGTGTTTGTGGGCGTACCATTTTGATCAACCTTTCCATAAAGAGTTCCTACAGAAGTTGAAACAAAACCTCAGCAAATTCTTTGAGTTTGCAAACTCGTTTTTTGTGGGTTATTGAGTGCCTTTTGTTCGAGAGGCACTAGATAGAAATGCAACGTGTGTGCCAATTGCGGCCGTGATATTTCCCAGAATTCACAAGCTGTTATTTCTGAAGGATTTATGAAAGGTCGAACTCAAAGGGCGCCTGACGGGCAGTCTGCGGCCATCTGCCAAAATGGCAAGAATTGTCATTTCGACAGTCCTGCTGGTGGGTGCCCAGCAGTCGTGCTCCATCGTCTGTGAAAACTTCGACCGTGACCCTTGACTACGGCTCTCCGCTCCCTTAAAAAAGAATGTAATTGAGACTCAGTTTCATCTAACCAGCTCGCGAACTGGGTCCTCTCGCAGCCAGCGATCGCGTCGTGTGATGCCAGCCAACCCAAACGTCAGGGCACCCTTCCTTGCCCTAAGTCATTTCCAGGTTGGTATTTACAGAGGTATCTTACGATGTCGACACGGTCGTCTCGCACTGCATTTACATTGGTTGAGCTATTGGTAGTGATTGCTATCATCGGCATTCTGATCGCCCTATTGCTTCCCGCCGTCCAGCAGGCCCGCGAAGCAGCTCGCCGGCTGAGCTGTAGCAACAATATGAAACAGATTGGCCTCGGGATGAATAACTTCCACGACACCTTTCTGAACTTTCCTTACGCGTTTCGCGATCGCGTGGAAGGGGACGACGCCAACACCTACGCCACCGGCTGGATACAGATCCTTCCATTTCTGGAACAAGATGCCGTTGCCCGTCGTTGGGATCCCGAAGAAGCACGAAACAGCACGGCCGACCCCGATGGCGACGGCTGGTCCAATGCGACGCTTCAGCAAGAGATCATTCCCACCTACTATTGCCCCACGATGACCATGCCCAGCGATTCGCTCGACGGCTACTACGGTGCCGAAGGCCGAGCCCCAAGCAGCTATCAGTTCTGTGTCGACGCTGACGAAGCCGATCCTCTGGGAGCGTTTCTGTACGCGAGTGCGACCGCGGCTGACGGGGCGATCATCCCCGTGAAGACGTTCACCGATTCCTCCAATCCACCGGGCCCGCTGCACCGAGACCCGACCAAATTCCGTGATATCACCGACGGAACGTCGAACACCTTCATGGTGGGCGAAACCGACTTTACCCCACAAGGTGTTCCTTCGACCTCCTATGGCGCCGTTTGGTCTTACGGGTATTACGGCTGGGGAACGGGTGCGATCCAACTGGACAAACACGACAACACCTCCACCGTGTACGGGGCGTTCCGCAGTCAGCACCCTGGCGGCGCTCACTTCCTAATGGTCGATGGCTCGGTCTCCTTCGTGCCGGCCACGATCGACATGACCACCTACCAGGCCATCTTTACCCGAGCCGGTGGCGAAGTCGCTTCGCTTCCGTAGGCGATTGGTTGCCTCACGATTTCACTTCACCGCGACAGCGTCGTCGCGGTGAACTTTTTCTACCTCCTTTCCCTTTGAGATGACTTAAGATGCGAGCCTTCACCTACTGGCTTATCTGTATGCTCTTGATTGGAATCATGGCCTGTAGCCAAGCCCCAAAGGATTCGGCAGAAGCGGATCGCCCCGAAGTCCTAACGGTTGAAGCATGGAAGCAGTTGGACCCGAGCATTAAGTTCGATGGAACCACGCTGGAAAAGCTGCGTATGGACAACAAGCAGTTCCGCTCGAGTCGTGCCTGGAGCAAGTTCTACCAGGAGGAAATTCGTCCTGAAATGACCAAGGACCAGGCATCCTAAACCACGTAAAACCTCGACAAATTGAAAGAGGGACCGCAGTGCTTACTGCGGTCCCTCTTTTTTTGTGGGATGACGATCCGCAAAATTTTTTCCGCGCGCACTATCTCACTGAAGCGCTCCGCCCTTAAATTGTTTTCAAGACCTCGGAACTCTTTCTTTCCGGGGGTTTCCACGGACCTCTTAGCCCCAACGGGGCTTCGGAAAACGTCATCCTAAGTTGAAAAAGCATCCACCATGTCGTCATCATCCCACGCACAGCTTGAACAACGTGGCAAACTCTCAAACGAGAGTAAGCCCCAGGTTGTCGTGCGCGCGGGCAAGTACTTCGTGTGCTCTGCGTGCGGGACGATGGTGGAAGTGCCGGCCGACGTCGTCGGTCAGCTGGTGATTGCGGTCGATCCTGCAGCGCAGGAGGAAGAGGTCGACACATCACCTCCCCAGAACCAGTCGCGTACGGAAAAGCCTACGCCAAACAAGCCGGTTCCTACATCCACCCCATCACCAAGTACTGCTCGGCAAACGTCCCAACCGCCGCGGCCCAAACAACCGCGGCACCACAGCCATCAAGGATTCACCAGCAAAATCATCGACGGACTAGCGGTACCATCCGCCGGCCAGTTGGATCGCGCGATGGCATGGGTTTCGTTTCACTTGAAGGTACTCGACCGGCAAGGGAGCGAGATCAAACGGCTGAAGAAACTGCTGAAGCAGCACCCAACCTCCCGGGTGCCATGCCCAAGTCCGCGAGGGCATGCTCATGCGGAAACCAAGCAAGAACGGGCTGGTTGCATGCGGCATGAAATTCAAAAAGATGTCAGCATGGCCCCCACAACGGATCACGTGAAAGAACGCGGGCCCCCATAGATTCCTGTCCCCCCTCGCCGAGTTGAGGGTTGCATGGACGAGCGTTTACCCAACATCGCCGGATAAGTGTTCTACATCGATAGGAACGATGTTCGCGCATGCGCTGCACGATCGGCGATCTGCCCACTAACCCTCTCCCCCGCAGACGGTGGAGAGGGGACATGTGTTTTGGGTGCCACACCTGTGCATTTGGATGCACGCGCACACACGACCGATTAGGTCAGGCCAGTCAAAGGACCGTCGCCGCAGTAATCGGGGTTGCCGAAGGTCTTCTGGGGGTAGCCCATCGCTTCGCAGATGTTCAGCAGCAAGCGGTTGTGGGCGACCTTCTTGACGTCGATGGCCTGACCCATTTTGAAGCCCAGGCCGCCGCCGACCAGGACGAACGGGATATCGTTGTGGGTGTGGGAGTTCCCCTTGCCCAGTTCGTTCGTCCAGATGATGGTGGTGTTGTCGAGCATGCTGCCACTACCGCCTGGCTCAGGTGTTTCCGAAAGCCGTTTAGCCAGATGAGCGACCTGCTCGCAGTACCAGGTGTTGATCTTGATCAGCTTTTCGTAGGCGTCCTCGTTACTGTCAGGCTCGTGCGACAGGCCGTGGTGCCCTTCGTCGATGCCCAACCACTTCATCTTTGGCTGGCCGACGCTGTTGGTAATCTGCAGCGAGGCAATCCGGTTCATGTCGTGGACGAAGCCGTTGACCATCAGTTCGATCTGCATCTTGGTGATCTGCGGAATGTTGTCGTTGTCTTCGCGAACATTCGGCGGAAGTTCCGGAATGGCGTGATCGAGTTCGGCTCGTTCGTCGCCGGACTGCTCGGCATCCTGCTTTTTCTGCTGCGCCATTTCGGCCTGTAGTTCCAACTCGACCTTTCGGACCATTTGCATGTGCGTATCGAGCAGTTGCCGGTCTTCGACGCTGATCAGTTTTTCGACCTTTTTGAAGTCTTCGGTCAGGTCGTCAAGCACGCTGGCCAGCATTGCTCGGTTCTTGGCCTGGCCGTACATCTTGTCGAACATCTGGTACGGATCGTCGATCGGAGCTACCGGCTGGTTCGGCCCGGCGTACGACCAACGCGTCCAAGTATCGGCGCGGTCAGGAACCATCACGCCGAATTCCAACGAACCGAATCGCGTTTGCGTGTCGGCGTTGGCTTGCAGTTGATTCTTGAGGTATTGATCGACCGAGATGCCCATCGCCCAGCCGGCTGGCGTATCGGAACCCCCTTGGACGTCGCCAGGGAACAGTTCGATCCCGGTGAGCAGACAGCCCATGCCGCGCATGTGACCGTCGCCGTCTCCCTTGATCAAGTTGCCGATGCCCTTGATGGTCATCGTCTGCTTCTTGAAGGGCTCCAACGGTTTGAGGATCCGCTGCATGTCGTAGTCGGCACCAAGCGTCTTGGGCCAGAAGTGGTCTGGGATCACGCCGTTAGGGCTGAAGATGAACACCAGGCGTTTCTTAGGCGCAGCCTGCGACGCCCAGCCCAGGCTCGGCAGCCCGGCCAGCAGATTGGCGGCGGCGAAACTGATGCCGGTCTTCTGCAGAAAGTCACGTCGTGAAAGTTGATGCACCATCAGTTCATCCTGCGATCTTGGTGTTGTGAGGTTCCATGGCCGCGATCACTGCGATCTCGACCAAGAGGGCGCGGATGTTATATCCACTATTTTTGAACTTCTCAGTTAGTTCGTCCAGCTTTTCTGGACCATAGGCGGCCACTGGCTGTTTGACGAAATGTTGAAAAGCTCGGCTGACGAAGGCCCGATGGGCGTCGTCACTTTCGGCCAGAAACTTGGCCAGCTCTTGTTCATTTTGGAAGGTCACTTCGCGTCCGTCACGTGTCGTGTAGGTTCCCTGGGCGTTCACATGGCGGTCCCTTTCGGTCTCGCGGAAGCGACCCACCGCGTCGAATCGTTCCAGCGTGAACCCGAGGCCATTGATTCGCGAGTGACAAACCTGGCAGCTTTCAGGACTGGTTTGCAGCGATACCCGCTCGCGCGTGGTCAGGTCGGGATGCAGATCGGGACTGAGGGGCGAAAACGCAGCATTCGGCGGACGCAACGTTCGACCAAGCATATATCGAATCAAAAACACGCCACGATGAATCGGCGACGAGGCATCCGTGTAGGCCAAACCACTCATGAGGTAAGGATGCGTCAGCAAACCCAGTCGATGTTCGCCGCCGCCGGCTGTCTTCCGCAGCTGCTGAGGACCAGGCCCGCGCGGCAGCTTGTCGGCCTCCGGCTGGGCGGTCTCTTCCGGCTTCCACTGGTCGCCGTAGAACTCGGCCATGCGATCTGTCGTGTAGGCCCAGTCGGCGGTAAACAGCTGCCGATAGTCGCTCTTCTCGCTCCAGACGACGTCGTCGAGGAACTGGTCGAGCGAGGCACGCATGTCCGCGATCAACTCGTGATCGAAACCAGGGAAGCGGGCTTCGTCCTTGGTGATCTCGCCAAAGTGACCGATGTTAAGCCACTCGTGCAGCATCTCACGCGTCTTACCGCGGGTACGGAAGTCGTTGACCATCCGCCAGGCAGCTTCGCGGACTTGTTGTTCGTTTTCCAGTTGATTGCGTTCGACCTTTTCCAGCAGCCATTTATCGGATGGAATCGAATCGTAGAAGGTCAATGCCAGACGGTTGGCGACCTTCTGCGACGGGGAGTCGGTCGCATCGGTTTGTGGGTAGAGGAATCGCGGCGACTTCAAAGTCATCAGCACGACGCGGCGGATCGCTTCATGGTCGTCCGGGCACTGGGCGATCTGCTGATCGATGTAAAGCTGCTTGGTTTCGTCGGAAAGTTCGGTGCGGAAGGCGGTCTCGACGAACTCGTGGAGGAACGCCTTCAAGCGAGCACGATTCTCTTCGGGAATCTTTTTGTTGCGTTGGCTGAAGTGAGGCCACAGTTCGTCGGCTGCCACGATGCCGAACTCGATGGCGGCCGCCGTCGTCGAATCGTCCCATTGGCGATCGACGGCAATCCCGCGCTCGAAGCCGTAGCTGCGATCGTCTGGCGGAAGCTTGGTTTGCAGCGAGTATGTCGGCTCGATCGTCCAGGGAATGATGTTCCGCTGCGGAATGAGCTGCTCGACGCCATGCGGCGGAATCCACGAAAGGGAGATGCTCGCTGGCGGTTGTTCCGTCTTACGCTTCCGTTGGATGTAATCGATCTTGAACGGATAGGCACGTCCTGCCGTCAGCCGCACGACCTCGCGGAATTCGGTCTTGTCGCCCGACTGCACGTGGTTGTCGATCAGGGTGCGACCGAGCTTGCCGAAATCCATGGTAAACGAGACGGTGCTGCGGACGATGATTTCGTAGTCGCCGGTCTCATCGGCAATAATGCTCCCGTTCCAGTGAATGTAGAATTCTTCCTTCTTAATGCCTTCGCCGGGGCTTTCACGACCGAAGTCGAAATCGATCGTCGGATCGACGCGTTCGATTTTTTTGTTCTCGTTCTTCCAACGAGAGCCCGCGAAATAAATTCCCTTCACGCCCCGTTCGTCGGTGTAGCTGGGAGCACCATGAAAGTGGCTGTAAAGGTCGGCCAGACTCTGACGAAGCTGGTTGCCGGTCAGTCGGGCCAGCGAGATTTGCGGAGGACGATTTCGAATGCGAGCCGCTTCGCTGTAAAACGCATAGTGCATGAACGCGGCGACTGCCTCGGCATCGGGACCGACACAAGCTTCAGCGTCCCCTTCCGGCATCGTCTTGGTGATCTGGTGGGTCAACTCGCCGAGGCTGGCATCGCCGATCAGGGCCGTTTCGTAGGCACCGACGACGCCTTCCCCTTTTTCGCCGTGGCAATCGGCGCACATCGAAGTGTAGATCTTCTGGCCTTTGTCGCGCAGGGCGTCCTCGTCGGCCCAACACGTTTGGCCGAAACCAACAAGCGTCAACAGCGCAAGCGGCAAGGTGATGCGAACGAAGTGAGGATGGAAAGTCATAGGCTCGTGCAGCGTGCTTTGCAGTTTTACGGGAATTGCCCGTCCGACGCTACTTGGCGGAACCAAACGTCGTCGATCTACAATAGCTAGCAGGTGGGGAATTAGCGGTAGGCGGGATGTCACCAACGGCAAGGCGTCTTTGTCTTACATCGTCGCCTGGTACCGATAGTTTTTCCTGAAATGATTCAGGCCGTTCTATTTTACACGATCGCGGCCATGCAAGTCCAATAGGAAAACCCTTTGATATCCATAACTTGCGGCCAATTCGCCGCTCCCCTGTCGGGTGGCAAGGTCGTGGTTTCCCTGGATATCAGCCGAATCAGCAGGCCGATTAGTGAGCGAGCCTACTTTTTCTTGTTCCCCTTCCCCTTTTTCGCGGGGCCTGGGGCGTATTTTGGATTCGGCTCGGTGGGGATCAAAGCACCGACACTTTCGTGCCAACGGAGCACATCAGCCAGCAGTTCGTCTCGCTTCTGGGGGTTGGAAGCGGCCAGGTCGTGACGTTCGCCAACGTCCTTCCGCAAGTCGTAGAGTTCAACGGCACCATTTTCAGGCAGCTTTTCGGCACCACCATCGAGCACCCACTCTTCGTGGTACAGATGCAGCTTCCAGTGGTCCTTGTTGATGACGGTCACCGGTCGCGAGCGAAAGCCGGTACGGACATCGAGCGGACGTCCTCGTGTGACGGCCGTATTGAGGTAGCCGGGAAAGTGCCAGAAGATGGCTGAGCGCTCAAGCTGCCCCTGGCCGGTTAACAGCGGCAAGAGGCTCTCGCCGTCGAGAACTTTGCCATCAGGAACCGACACGCCAGCGGCGGCGAGGATCGTGGGGTAGATATCGACTTGGATGACCGGCACGTCGCACACGCTGCCAGGCTTGACCTTACCGGGCCAACGAATGATGAACGGTTCGCGAATGCCCCCTTCGTAGTAGCCCCCTTTGTTGCCTCGCAGCGGTTCCTGCAGCGACTGCGGCGTGGCACCATTGTCACTGGTGAAGATGACCATCGTCTTCTCGGCCAGCTTCAGTTCGTCGAGCTTTGCCAGCAAGCGTCCGACGCTTTCGTCCAGATCATAAGTACAAGCCGCGTACATGACCGACTTGTGATTTTTCCCTTTGGGCTTCGCCTCAAAATGGCCAACCGTTTTCGGTTGCCCCTGCAGGGGACCATGAATCGCATGATGCGGCAGGTAACAGAAGAAAGGACGGTCGCGATTCTTCTCGATGAATGCACATGCTTTGTCGGTCAGAGTGAAGACGCCCTTGGGATCGCTGGGAGGACCTTTTTTGTTGGTTTCGGTCCCTTCCTTGAGCGGTCCATCGCCGAACGAGTCGTACGTTTCGTCGAAGCCTTGCTCGCTGGGATCAGCACCGTCTTTGCCAGACAGATGCCACTTGCCGAAATGCCCTGTCGCGTAACCGGCGGATTTGAGGGCTTCGGCCAGGGTCAGGCTCTCGGGACTGAGGCCGCTGCTGTTGGGGATGGGTTTCAACCGCATCTCGTTCTTGGGACCTCGGTCGGTGCTGCCGACGGCATACAGGTGATGCCGCGGCGTGTACTGCCCTGAAAGCATGCAGGCCCGGCTCGGGGCACAGTTTCCGGCACACGCATAGCCGGCCGAAAAGGTCATCCCCTGTTTGGCCAGCGAGTCGATGATCGGCGTTTCGTAGAAGTCGCTTCCCTGGTAGCCGACGTCCTTCCAGCCGAGATCATCGGCGTAGATCAACACGAAGTTGGGACGATCGTCCGCCAGCGAGGCCGTGATGCACCAGAAGGAAAACAGCAAGGCGAAAAGGGTCGTGCGAAGCATTGGCGATCTCTACGAAAAGGGCCGACGAGTCATGTCTGACGACGTCGGCCCAGTATAATTCATCAACCGTACGATTGCACGCAGCATCGCGTTATTCGCTACGGGAACCTTGCGGTCGACGTGGCTGCGGACGCTGAGCAGATTCGATCGGATCGTCACTCAATTCGACCTCCTTGCCCAGCAGGATCTTGCTCAGGAATGCTTCGACGCGCTCGTTGACTTCCTGGCCAGCAAAGCCATGACCGGCACCTTTGACCGGGACGAAGGTCGAGTCGACGCCTGCCTTGGTGAGTGCCTCGTGGAAATCGACCGACTGCTGAAACGGAACCGTGCCATCGGCCGTGCCGTGCAGGATCAGGAATGGAGCATCCCCCTTAGAGACATGGAACTGAGGCGAAGCGGACTTGGCGACTTCAACGTTCTCTTTCGCGGGCCCGCCCAGCAACTTGCTCTCGGGCGAGTCAGGACTATTGTGGCGTTCGAATCCGGGACCATCCCCCATCGTCAGCATGTTGGCCGGACCGAAGAAATCGACCACGCCAGCTACCTTCAAAGACTGATCGGCATGGGGGCCCAGCTTACCGTCTAGTTCCTTCACATCGGCCGAGACGCCCAGCATCGCCACGAGATGACCACCAGCGGAACTCCCCCATACGACGATCTTATCCGGATCCCAGTTGTACTTTTCGGCGTTGGCTTTCACCCAGCGCAGACCGGCCTGGCAATCATGGATCTGCGCAGGCCAGCTGGCCACGTCGGTCAAGCGATAACCGATCGAAACCGCGGCATAGTCGCCTGTGCGAACCAGGGGAATTGCCCGGCTGAGATACGGCCCGTGCGTTCCGCCCTGCCAGCCGCCGCCGTGAATCAGCACGATGACCGGCAATGGCTTGTCGGTCGAAGGCTTTTCAGGCACCGCGACGTCCAGCTTTTGCCGATTGATCTTCTCATCGCCATAGGGAATGTCACGCTTGATCTCGACACCGGCGACGTTGTCATTCGCTTGAGGGCGTTGACCTTGGCGCTGTCGTTGCATTTGTGCTCGTCGCTTTTCAAAGGCCTCGAATTCTGCTTGGGTAACACTACCGTCGGAATCACTATCGAGCCGACCAAAAAGTTGCTGGGCACGCTCAGGCAATTCGTCTTTCTCAATCTTGCCGTCGCTGTTGCGATCGAGTCGATCGAAAGAAGGTGCCTGGGCGAAGAGTGGCCCGGCGAGAAAGAGACAACCAAGAACAGAAAGTAGCCGCGCTGAGCAATTCATAGCCAAGCCCTCGGAGGTACCAAGTTGCGAAAAGTTAAGGTTCCTACGTTTAACCCCCAGGGTCAATGCAAAGTTTCGCAATTGCCGAGAAATTGGCCTCAGAAGTTCGTTTCCACATCCCTAAGAGGAATGAGCCACAGAGGACACAGAGAGTAGGATTTCATGCGCTAGATGTTAGTCCCTAGCCATGGTGGAGATTCTTAGCTTCCCAACTCTGTGTCCTCTGTGATCTCTGTGGCTAGTCCCTTCTTTAGGTCATCAGAGATAAGGACCCATCCATTGGGATGCCGCAACCTGCTAGTGAACCTGGTTGGTCACTTCGTCTTCGACGTCGTGGTCGGCGCAGTCGGTTGGCTCTTGGCAGCGTTCTTTCTCGGGGATGCGGCTGCACGAGGGCGAAGGGTTACTGCACGCATCGCAGATCGGATTGCCGACCGAGTCTTTGAACTTGTTCAGCCCCCCACAGCTTCCTTTGATTTCGCGATTGCTGAGGATCACGCCGATCGCCATTCCAGCCAATACAATGGCAAAGACGCCGATGGTAATAAGCAATACGATAAGCATGGCGGATGTCCTCTAATTCGATTGGTACTGCTGCCAGGCAGTGGTGGCTTTGGTCTCAACCGTGCCGTCCTCTTTCCTCATCTGGAAGAAGACCGGCAGGTTGTGTTCCTGTGCGAAATTATATCCTTCGACCGGGCCCAAGACCAAAAATGCGGTGGCGTAGCCATCGGCCAGCATGCAGTTTTCAAACAACACGCTGACCGATGCCAGGTCGTGTTCGACCGGGCGACCCGTCTTGGGATTGATCGTATGCGAGTAACGCTTGCCGTCGTGCTTGAAGAAATTGCGATAGTCACCAGAGGTGGCCAGCGCCCTGTCATGCAGGCCGACCACCAGGTCGTACTGGCGAACATCGTCGGCGGGCGTCTCAATTCCGATCTTCCATGGATCGCCGTTGGGCTTGAGCCCAGTCGCGCGGACTTCGCCGCCGATCTCGACCATGAAGTCGGTGAAGCCTTCGGCCTTGATTAACTCATAGACCGCGTCGACCCCATACCCTTTCGCGATCGCCGACAAGTCAACATAGACGTCATCTTGTGCTTTGCGAAGTGCGGGCGGATCGGATTGGATCTCGACTTGCTGGTAGCCGACCAGCTTGCTCGCCTGGGCGATCTCTTGGTCCGTGGGGAACTCTTTCCGCTTCTTGTCGGGGCCAAACCGCCACAGGTTCACCGAAGGTCCGACCGTCACGTCGAAGGCGCCGTCGGTCGCGTCACTGATCTGCCGGGCAGCATCCACGACTTCGATCAGTTGGCTCGAAACCGGAAACCACTCGCCTGCCGGTGCCTGGTTGAAGCGAGAGAGTTCTGACTCAGGATCGTAAGTCGACATCTGGTGATTGACTTGGGCCAGAAGCTCGTCGACCCTTTCCTGGATCTTGATCAGCCGCTGGGGACCTTCCGGACCGGTCACCGCGCGGATGTGATAGGTGGTGCCCATCGTCTGCCCCTGGATCGTCGCGATGGGGTCTGGCGGGGCAACTTGCTGGCAACCAAGGAAAACGGCCAGCCATAAGAGGCTGGCCGTGGTGTAGCTTTGCATGATCTTCGCGAGCCGAATCGACTCGCCATTGGGGGCTTAGCCGCCGAAGTCGTCGAAGCGGATGTTTTCTGGTTCGACGCCCAGATCGTCCAGCATCTTGAAGACGGCCTGGTTCATCATGGGCGGACCGCACATATAGTATTCGATGTCTTCGGGTGCCGGGTGGTCCTTCAGGTAGTTTTCCAACAGCACCTGGTGGATGAAACCCTTGTACCCGGTCCAGTTGTCTTCCGGCAGCGGATCGGACAACGCGATGTTGAACTTGAAGTTCGGGAACTGCTCTTCGATCTCGCGAAACTCTTCGACGTAGAACAATTCGCGAAGACTACGACCACCATACCAGTAGGTCACCTTGCGGCCGGTTTTGATGTTCTTGAACAGCTCGAAGATATGACTTCGCAGCGGAGCCATACCGGCACCGCCACCGATGTAAATCATTTCGGCGTCGCTGTCGTTGATGAAGAACTCGCCGTAAGGACCGCTGATGGTCACCTTGTCGCCCGGCTTGCAGTTGAAGATGTAACTGGAAACCTTCCCGGGAGGCGTTCCCTCGGGGGCGCGTGGCGGAGGCGAAGCCACACGGACGTTGAGCATGATGATGCCCTTTTCGCCAGGGTAGTTGGCCATCGAATAAGCACGAATCACCGGCTCGGTTACCTTGCTGGTGTAACGCCAGAGGTTGAACTTGTCCCAGTCTTCGTGGTATTCCTCTTCGATGTCGAAGTCTTTGTACGAAAGTTCGTGCGGCGGAACTTCAATCTGAATGTAACCACCGGCCTTGAAGGGAACCGATTCCCCTTCCGGAATCTTCAGCTTGAATTCCTTAATGAACGTGGCGACGTTGCGATTCGAGATGACTTCGCATTCCCACTTTTTGGTTTCCAGGGCTTCGTGCGGGACTTCGATTTCCATGTCCTGCTTGACGGCCACCTGGCAGGAAAGGCGATAGCCTTCGCGAGCCTGACGCTTGTTGATGTGCGAACGTTCGGTCGGCAGGATGTCGCCGCCGCCGCTCTTCACGCGGACGACACACTGGGCACAAGTACCACCGCCGCCACAGGCCGAGGAGACGAACACGCCTTGGTCGGCAAGCGCGTTAAGCAGCTTGCCGCCTGCGGGGACGCAGATGTCCTTGGTGTGTTCGTTAATGTCGATCTGGACATCTCCGGACGGCACCAAAGCCTTCTTGGCCAAGAGAATGATGACCACCAGGAGCAAAACCACCCCTGTGAACATGCTCACGCCGAGAACAATTGCCATGACTAACTTCTTCCTGATACCAGGATTTTGCTAAGTAAATTCGATGCGACGCTTACCGGGCAGTCCTACTTGATCATACCGCCGAAGGACATGAAGGCCATGGCCATCAGACCGGCGGTGATGAACGTGATTCCCAGACCTTTCAGGCCATCAGGCACGTCGCTGTATTTCAGTTTTTCACGAATGCCAGCCAGAGCGGCGATGGCCAATGCCCAGCCGAAGCCGGCTGACAGACCATAAACCACGCTTTGACCGAAGTTGTAATTGCGTTCGACCATGAAGAGCGAACCACCGAGGATGGCGCAGTTCACGGTAATCAGCGGCAGGAAGATACCCAGGGCCGCGTACAGGGCCGGAACGTACCGATCCAGCGCCATTTCCAGGATCTGCACGATGGCCGCGATGACGCCGATGTAACTGATCAATCCGAGAAAGCTCAGGTCCATATCGGCCAGGCTCGGGTTGATCCAAGCCATCGCACCCTTCTTCAGGAAGAAGGAGTACAGCAATTGGTTGACGGGAATCGTAATCGCCATGACCGCGATCACGGCCGCGCCCAGGCCCAAGGCCGTCTTCACGTTCTTGGAAACGGCCAGAAACGTACACATCCCCAGGAAGAATGCGAGGGCCAGGTTTTCGCTGAAGACCGCCTTGAGGGCGATGGTCAAATAGCTTTCCATTGTTTAACCCTCCGATTCAACTTGATCTGGATTGAACGTACGCACGACCCAGATGATGAAACCGATGATAAAGAACGCACTGGGCGGCAGCAGCATCAAGCCGTTGGGCTGATACCAGCCGTCGTTCTTGGTGAGCGAGAAAATGGTAATCCCGAACAGCGAGCCGTTGCCGAAAAGTTCGCGGAAGAAACCGACGACCAACAGGATCATCGAGTAGCCCAAGCCGTTGCCGATACCGTCGAGGAAGCTGATCCCCGGCTTGTGCTTCATGGCAAACGCTTCGGCACGTCCCATCACGATACAGTTGGTAATGATCAGCCCGACGAACACCGACAATTGCTTGCTGATGTCATAGGCGAACGCCTTGAGGAACTGATCGACCACGATCACCAGTGACGCGATGATCGTCATCTGGACGATAATGCGAATGCTGCTGGGAATGAACTTCCGCACCAGGCTCACGCCCAGGTTCGAGAACGCGGTCACCGCGGTCACCGACAAGGCCATCACGAATGCGGTTTCCAGCTTGGAGGTCACGGCCAGCGCCGAGCAGATCCCCAAGACCTGCAAAGCGATTGGGTTATTATGCACGACCGGGTCGAGCAAAACGTCCTTCGGAGATTGCGTATCAGCCATCGGACTTCTCCTTCGATTCGAGGTTCTTGAGGTAAGGGCCGAAGCCTTCTTCACCTAACCAGAAGCGGACGAAGTTATCGACGCCCTTGGTAGTAATGGTTGCACCGGAAAGGCCATCGACCTCGGAATCACCGCTCCCCTGCCCTTTGACGACTTCGATGAGCACGTTGCCTTCGTCGTCGCGGACCTTTTTGCCTGGCCACTGGGACTTCCAGTTGGGGTTGTCGACTTCACCACCCAGGCCCGGCGTTTCGCCGTGCGAGTAAAAGGTGATCCCCTTGGCCGTTTTCAAATCGGCGTCGAGTGCCAGGTAGCCGTACATGGTCGACCACAGCCCCTTGCCGTAAATCGGAAGCACCAGGCCTTCGAGCTTGCCGTCATCCGATTTCACCAGGTAGACGTCGACGTACTTCTCGGTCTTCACGATCCCAGGCAAACCTTCGACGGTACGATTGAGATTCGGGTTGTCGCGAGCTTCGGCTGGATCGTAGGTCGAGGGTTCGGCCACGCCGGCCTCTTTGAGTTGTTCATCGGAAACCACTTCGCCTGTTTCCAGGTTCACGAAGTGCTTCTCGAAGTTCTTTTGGAACGTCGCTTCCACGTCGGCCGGGGTGTCCTCAGGCTTGAGGAGACCAGCGGCCGCCAGAACGTTACGCTGCTTGTCGAGCTTGGAATTGGCTTGCTGGAAGCTCTTCAGCCCAACCGCCGTACTACTCACAATGACGGAGCAGACCACGCATAAAACTGCGGCAACCAAAATGGTTCCGGCAACACTATCACGTCGCATAGCGGGCCTTTCTCCGATTGATGTTAGCTTGCAGAACAAAGTAGTCGATCAGCGGCGCCATGACGTTGCCGAACAAGATCGCCAACATGATCCCTTCCGGGAAAGCTGGGCTGACGCCACGAATCAGAATGGTGACGACACCAATCAGGATACCGTAAATCCACTTGCCGGTACGGGTCATCGCGGCGGAGACCGGGTCGGTCGCCATGAAGACGGTACCAAACGCGAAGCCACCCACCACCAGGTGCCACCAAGGTGCCATGCCGTACAGGACGTCGTCGCTGACCAGGTGGAAGACGCCTGAGAGCCCCATGGCACCGATCACGCAGCCGAGCATGATTCGCCACGAACCAATGCCGGTCGCGATCAGGAAGGCCGCGCCGAGCAAACAAGCGAGCACCGAAGTTTCGCCCATCGAACCCTGCATCACGCCCAGGAAGGCCTGGTTCCAGGTAATGCCATGGCCGTCGACCTGTGCCATGGCCTGTTCCATCGTCGTTCCGGCCGGGGCAGAAGCGACCACACCCAAGGTGGTTGCTCCACTGAAGCCATCAGGCGAAACGGCCGACCAGATCTTATCGCCGGTCAGGTCGGTTGCGTACGAGAAGTACAGAAACGCACGAGCGGTCAGGGCCGGGTTCAGGAAGTTCTTGCCGGTACCGCCGAAGACTTCTTTACCTACGAGAACGCCGAAACCAATCCCCGCGGCCACCTGCCACAGCGGAATGGTCGGAGGCAGGATCAACGGAAAGAGCATCCCGGTAACCAGGAAACCTTCGTTGATCTCGTGCTTCCGCACGATGCTGAAGATCAATTCGATCGTGCCACCGACGGTCATCGTGACGATGTAGACCGGCAGGAAGAAGATCGCCCCCAGCACGACGTTGCTGATCCAACTGGACGGATCGTGACTGAGCCCGGTCATCTTGAAGATGGTCTCGTGCCAGTCAGCCATTGGCTGCGCGCCATTGGCGATCTGGAAGTTGGCCTGGTACCCCGTGTTCCACAGGGCCATGTAAATACATGGCAGCAGGGAGAGAACGACGAAAATCATCGTTCGCTTCAGGTCCAACCCGTCGCGCACATGGGTCAAACCCTTGGCACGATCTGGTGGCGTGTACAGAAACGTATCCGCCGCTTCGTACAGCGGATAGAGCCGTTCCAACTTTCCTCCTTCGAGGAACATTGGTTCGACCTTATCGAGCATTCCGCGTAAAAATTTCATGGCTATCCTTCGGCTTCAATGCGGGTCAGGTTCTTCCGCAGAATGGTACCGAAATCGTGTTTCCCCGTGTCCACAAACGTACACAAGGCGATATCTTCTTCTTCCAATTCCAAGCAGCCCAACGCCTGAGCGGAATCGGTGTCTTCGACGATAAGTGACTTGAGCAAGGCCGTCGGTTCGATGTCCAGCGGCATGATCGATTCGTAAGCTTCGATCGGCACGATCGCGCGGTGACTACCGTTGGCCGTAGTGGTCATGTTCAGTTCGCCTGGCGACAGGAACGAAGCGAACACCGACTTGACCGAGAACTTCTTGAAGCCGGGTGCAAGCCAACCGAACATCTCGCGGTTGAGGCCTTCTTCCAGCACCGATACCTGGGTGTGGTAACGTCCCAGATAGGCTTCGACGCCGCCAGACTCGTAACCGCAAAGCACCGAGCCGGATATCAACCGCATGGTACCTTCGTTGAGTTGGCCTTTGGTCAGATCTTCGATGCTGGCACCCAGCGGAGCTTTGACCAGACGTGGCTCTTTAACGCCCGGACCGGCCAGCGAGATGACGCGACGCGTATCGAGTTCGCCCGTGCGAAATAGGTTTCCGATGGCGATCACGTCCTGGTAACCGAGGTACCACACGACGCGGCCAGGACCGGCTGGATCGAGGAAGTGAATGTGCGTTCCGGCCAGGCCGGCAGGATGCTTGCCGTCGAATTCGGCGGCGTTGACAAACGGCAGATCGCTACCTGGCAGTGCGGCTCCCGGTGCCTGGCACAGGTGGACCTTGCCTTCCGTCAAATTGCTGATCGCTTCCAAACCAGCAATGAATTCGATCTCGTTCCCCTTGATGATCGGGGCGGGATCGGCGGCCAATGGATTGGTATCGATCGCCGTGACGAAGATCGAGCGAGGGGAAGTGCCCAGTACCGGGACCTTGCCGAAAGGTCGCGTGCGGAAGGCGGTCCACAGGCCCGACTTGACCAGGTTGGCTTCGACCTTTTCACGATCGAGACCCACCAGGTTAGCTTCGCTGAACGACTCGAAGGCGACTTTGTCGTCTCCTTCGACTTCGATCACGATTGACAGGAACCTACGCTTGGCACCGCGGTTGACCTCAACCACTTTGCCGGCCGCCGGTGCGGTATAGAGCACGCCTGGCGACTTTTTGTCTTCAAACAGGGGCTGACCGAGTTGGACGATATCCCCTTCGGTCACCAACATCGTTGGCTTCATGCCAACGTAGTCGCGACCGATCAACGCAACTTTACGGACGTCTGCGATTTCTTCTACTGACTGTTTCGGCTTGCCTGCGATGGGCAGAGTCAAGCCTTTGCTAATCGTGATCCGCTGTGGCATCTTGGGCCTCACTCCCGCTTGGGAGGCTATGGTTCAACACACTTGCCAGGAGGGCTTTGTGAAAACTATCACAATGTCAGTGTCGAATGTCCCCCGCGTAATGTAATTGTGGGAAAAATCTCGGAGTGACTGGGTGCGTGCTCTGCGTTAGTGTCCGAGTGAAAGATGGTCGCAACCAAGAGGTAGGCCTGCCAAAGTCGATGCGGCGAAGCCTGCCTGGGTAATCTTTCCAGAACAATCAGTGCATGGTGGGGTGACCAGCTCGACAACAGAAATGATAATGCCTTGCGTTCACGCAGCAAGGGGAGATTCGACCACTTAAAATGACCTGCGGGAACTCCGCATTCTCAATCCCGTTTGTCTCTCTGCGGATCTAAACCGCAAGAAGTGACTTGTGGAAAACTGACTTCCATTGGAAAGCCCTAAGGGAATCGGTCCGGCTACCGTTCGACTCGCTGCCTGGCGGGGGCAACCATGGGACACTCGATTAAGCTTCCAACTCAATCGATCTTGCCCAGCTTTCCCCCACAAGGCGGCAGAAAATTTTTGATCTCCCCCCAAAAAAATAATTGGGGGCTACCGGCCAAGCGGCGCGATCCGCCCGTCGTGCAGCGCCGAGGCCACCAAGATTCGCGCGGCCCCATGCTGGGCGAGCGCCTCGATGTCGTCAGGCCAGCTCATGCCGCCACCCCCGATCAGCTCGACATCCGGCAGCTCTTCCTGGAGGGTCTGCATGAGCGATTCCGTCTGGCTTCCCTCTCCCTGGCCAACGGCTGCCAGGTCGAGCAGGATCATCGACTTCACACCCAGCTCTGCCGCATGCCGCGAGATTTGCTCTGGGGATTGGTCAATAAACGCTTCGCGAGTGCTCATCGGCCGACCGTCTTTCATGTCCAAGCTGAAGACGAGCCGCTCCGGCGAGATGCACGCGAGCAGTTCTTCCAGCGTCTGCCAACTCTCTAGAGACTCGAGCCCCACGACCCAGCGGTAAGGACGCCAATCACGGAGGGCCTCTTCACTTGCCTGCCACTGGCGCACGTTGCCGATGCCGGCATCCAACCAAACCTTCAGCCCCTGGACAGCGATCGCTTCGAGCGCGGCGACATCAATCTGCCCGTCAAGAATCGCGCCCAGGTCCGCCACATAACAGTCCTGAAACCCAAACTGAGATGCATAGACATGGGCAATGCTGCCTGGGCGCGAATCATCGGCATAGCGGGACTCAACCGGCTGATACTCATCGCGCCGCCCTGCAATGCCTCGCACGACCTGGCCATGTCGCAGGTCAATCACCGGCAAAATGGCGTCGTACCAGGCAGGTCGATCAGAATGTGAAGTCAAGCGACTTCTCCGAGTAGAGTGGCATGTGGCGATAATAGACTTCCAAGATCATCGCCGAGAGACACGTTACGTACAATCGCCCACCAACGCGCGAGCGCTTTTCGTCGAAGTACCAACTGCCGGTCGTGTATCCCTTGCGCGACTGGGTCTTGATCAGGTAGGCCTTCAGCTCGTCGTTCCAGCCTTCCCACTGGGGGCCGCCGTAGTGGCACAGCACGTTGGTGGCGTAGTAGTTGTAATACATGTCGGTCTTCGACGGTCCTTCGTCCGACAGAAAGTCGACCCCGCGATGCATGCGGGGATCTTCTTTCGGCCACCCCAGGTACATTCGGCAAAGCAGCCCGATCGACGTGGGGGAAACCATCTTCCCCGGATGCTGATAGCCGTAGTACGCGCCGTCGGCCTGCTGCACGCGATCCAGCCAGAACTCGGCCATCCCGATCGTGGAACTATCCACCTTAATGTCCCCCAGCAGCGCGCTCTTGAGCGCCATCAGCTGCCAGCCGAACACGCTGATGTCGCCGGGCTGCTTGGGTTGGTAACGCCAGCCCCCTTGGTCGTGCTGGGCGTATTCGATGAAGTGAACGGCCTCGGTGGCTTCGGTGCGCAATGCCGGATCACCGGTCATCGCGTACGCTTCGCACAGCGCCAGCGTCGCCAGTCCGTGCCCGTACATCGAACCATCCTGCAGGTCACCACCGTTGGGGCCGATGATCATATTGGCACGTAAAAAGTAGAGCCCCTGTTCGATCTGATCTCGATAAGGGTTTTCGTTCCTATGCGTATATCCCTTGCCAAGAAATGGCAACAGGGCCAACCCGGTCGCGCCGGTCCGCGTCAATGGTTCGCCAGGGTTGGGACTCAACTTGCCAACCTCGACCTCATGATGATTGAAGCTCCACGAACCGTCCGGCAGCTGATGAGCGGCGATCCACCGCAGCGCCCGTTCGACGGCGTCCTCGGTTGCCGGCGAGCCGCCGCGTGCCGAGAGTAACTCTTTCTGAAGTTCACCATTTCGCCCTTGAAAGCCGCCCCCCGTTTTCGAGGGGATGGCCATCTGCCACGGCAAGTTCTTCTGCAGATCGCTCCTCGTCTCTAAGGTGGCGGCCTGACTATTGGTAGCCATTTGATTGGGTAGCGGCTCGGTCAGCTTGGTCAGCTCGCCGGCCGCGGCCGAGTCGGTTTGCAGCTCTTGCTGCATGGTATCGAGAGCGGTGCTGATCTCGATCGGCGTGACCGTCTGGATGATCGAGAGATCTTCTGGCGGCTGTTCGTAAGGCAACAAGGTGATCTCGCCAGAGTTGCCACCAGGCCCCGTCGGAGCGACCCACAGTGCCAGGATGATCAGCAGGATGAAGTGAACCGCGGCACTGGCAAAGAAGCTGATGCCCCCCTTGATGCGGTCCATCGAAAGCAAGACCAGCTTGCGAAAGCGAAACCGCACGCGCGCATCGGGTACGGCTGCCCCGTTCTGGGACGCAACGTCTTGACTCGCGCTGGAAGTATTGGCTTGCAAGCGACTAGGCTGCCTTGGCTAGTACTGGCTGAAAACGGAAAACTATAGGCCAGAATCCCTTCCTACCCGCGCAACAAAAAACCTCGCCGGCAGTCGCTTGCCTGCAGCGAGGTTTTCCAGGTTCGATTGAATCGATCGTATCGACTACAGCGGGAAGTCTTCCTCGGAAGCACTCGCTTTGTAGATCGGCAGGTGGCGGTAGTAAACCTCCAGAGTCAACAGCGAAAGCGAGGTGTTGTACAAGCGTCCGCCCCGTTCGGTATGCGGGCCGTTGAAGTGCCAGCTGCCCGCTTCAGCCTGACCTTGGGGAACCTGCTGCTTGATCAGGAATTCACGCATCTTCTCGTTCCAGGTTTCCCACTCCGGACCACCATACTGACGCATGACCTGGGTCGCGTAGTAGTTATAGTACATGTCGGAGTTGTTCCCCAGGCTCGGTCCGCGGGCACCCAGGTCCTTCACGCCTTGCTGCAGGGCTGGGTTCTCTTTCTTCCAACCGGTGTACATGCGGCAGAGCAGCCCCACGGCGTTCATCGACGGCTTGTTGCCGGCATCGGCGTAACCGTAGGCGGCACCGTTCTTGGTCTGGACCGAATCGAGGAACTTGATCGCGCCGGCGATCGTGTTCTTACGAACGCTCAGGTAGCCCATGTGACCACTTTTAAGTCCCATCAACTGCCAACCCACCACCGAAGTGTCCCCAGGCTGTCGAGGCTGATAACGCCATCCACCACCGACGGGGTCTTGAGCGGCTTGAATGTAATTGATGGAGTACTGAGCAGGGCCCAACAGGTTCTTGTCCTGCGTCATGGCGTACGCTTCGCAGACGGCGATGGTCGCCAGGCCGTGCGAATACATGTTGCCTTCCTGCTCACGGAAGCTACCGGTATCGCCGCGGACTTCCATCAGCTTGATCAACGAGCCGAGACCAGCTTCGACCTGCTTCTTATACTTGCCTTCTTTATGAGTGATGCCTGAGCCAAGGAACGGCAACAGTGCCATCGCCGTCGCGGCACGCGGAGAGTCGCCAAACGATCCCCAGTCCTTGCTGCCAGGCTTCTTGGCTCCGCGGCGGTGATCGAAGCTCCAGGTACCATCTTTCAGCTGATGCTCGGCGATCCATTGAATACCCCATACCACGGCCTGTTCGCTGGCCCCGGTACCACCATTTTCCCGCAGCATCTGGGTACGCGTGGCCTGACCGCGACCGGAAGTCGCATTGCCATCGACGCCAGCCACTTCGCTCATGATGTCGGAAAAAGGCATGGTCTCTTCGGCGAAGTCACTCAGCTCGACCATCTGCGTGGCGGCCATTTCTTCCTGGAATTCGGAGACGACGATCTCGTCGCTCAAGATGGCCTCTTCAGGCTGCTCGGGTGGGTCGTCGAACTCAAGCGTCTGCTCGTCGATCGGCTCGAACTCTTCCATGACCAGTTCTTCAATTTCCTCCGCGTCGGCGGAATCGTTGATGGTCAGGGTGCGTTTATCCTTCTTGACCGGCGGCATGAAGATCGTCAGCAAGATCAGGAAGAACACCAGGTGAACAACCAAGCTGATCAGCCAGGAAGGAACGGCCGTAAACAACATGAAGCGCGTGGCGATTTTTGGCTTCTGTTCTTCATGTTCTTCATGCGATTCTTGATCAGCGTCAACTTGAGCCATTTCAATTCTCCGTGGAATTCGTCGCTTCACGCTAGAAGCGGAGACCAATAACTCATTACATGGTCACGCTTTACGCGACACATGGATCCGGCCTTCAAGGAAAGAAAAGGGCCTTGAAGTTAGCCGATACCAGTTCACCAATGGGTGGCAAAGTGGAGGAGATTCATCACTAAAAGCATTCTACGGTGAACGAACCTTCACAACACCCCCACCAAGGGTGGCAACCGTCCTGTCAGCAATGTGGCATGGATGAGTTTTCGTGTTCTCTGTCTTATTCGCATCCTAAACGGCAGTTTATTGCGAATCTTTACATGGAGAGGAACGAATTTCCCCTATGCATGTACTCTCGGTCGTTTAGATTTCTCGACTTTTTTCATGAGCCCCGGGAAACTGGTACGAAGTTCCCCGGCAACGAGCCTTCGGCCCTTCCCATAAAGGGAGCCGTTTGCTAAAAACTAGGGTTTCGACAAATCAATCTGTAGACCGTATAGCAGGTAATTGGTCCCAGCCATGGCCAAGAAGAATAAAAAAGCTGAAACTGTATTTCTCGTTTGCGAAGAAACGGGCGACTACAACTACTCGCTCCGCCGCAAGCCAGGTGGTGAAAAGCTTCGCCTGAAGAAGTACTGCCCCCGTCTGCGTAAGCACACGGTTCACGCTGAAAAGAAGAAATAAGCTCGCGCTGTCGCGTGCCCCTATCGCCACGCCGCGAGAAGTTGCCCACAGCGAAAAGGCCGGTTCCCCAGGATCCGGCTTCTTGTATGCGCCGACCGTTCCCAAGCACCAGCAGTAGACCAAACCTTCTCACTTTGGGGCTGGCAATTGACGGCATTCTCTTGATAATCTGGGTTTTGGCCTACCTCTTTTCTCGACTGATGGAGCGATCCCCGATTCATGGATGCGACCTGGCGAATTCTACCGCACGATATTTCCATCGTCCGCTCTCTGGAACGAGCCGCTAGCATTCCTCCGGTGGTTGCCCAATTGCTGGTTTGCCGTGGCATCCGAGACGCCGAAGCGGCCCGCGAATTCCTCGACGCCAAGCTATCCGGCCTCCGCGATCCGGAACTTCTCCCCGGCGTAAAGGAAGCCGCCGCCGTCATCCACGCCGCTGCCCACTGCGACAAAAAGATCACCATTTACGGCGACTACGACGCCGACGGCATCACGTCGACCGCCATTCTGTATCGCTGCTTGAAGCTGATGGGAGCGTCCGTTTCGTACTACGTTCCGCATCGCATCGACGAAGGATACGGCCTGAACAACGAGGCCTTAGACAAGCTGGCCGAGCGCGAGACCGACCTGGTCATCACCGTCGACTGCGGCATCGCCAGCGTGGCCGAAGCCCAGCATGCCAAAGAGTTGGGACTGGAACTGATCGTTACCGACCATCACGAAATGGGGGATCAACTTCCCGATGCCAAGGTGCTGGTCCATCCACGTCTGCCGGGGACGAACTATCCGTTCGGCGGACTATGTGGAGCTGGCGTCGCGCTGAAGCTTGCCTGGGCGCTGTGCCAACTGGAATGCGATTCCAAACGCGTCACCGATCGCTACAAGAACTATTTATTGTCGGCCGTGGGACTGGCCTCGATCGGTACGGTCGCGGACGTTGTTCCCTTGACCGATGAAAACCGCCTGTTGGTGCGTCATGGCCTGAACTGCCTCCGCGAGTTTCCCGTGCCTGGCGTGAGCGCGCTGGCTAAAGTCACCGGCCTCAGCGATAAGCCCAGCCTGGCCAGTGACGACATCGGTTTCACTCTGGCACCACGTCTCAACGCGGCCGGGCGACTGGGACAAGCCCAACTGGCGATCGAGTTGCTGACGACCGATTCCAACGAACGGGCAGCCGCCTTGGCCGACTATCTGCATCAGCTCAACGATAGCCGTTCGAGCTTGGAACGCAGCGTTCAATTGGCCGCCACGAAACAGATCAAAGACGAGTTCGATCCGGAAAACGACCCGGCGCTCGTCCTCGCCGGCCACGGCTGGCACCCCGGCATCATCGGTATCGTCGCCGGTCGACTTTCCGACAAGTACAATCGCCCGGTGGTGATGATCGCCTTGGACGAAGCAGGCGTGAAACCAGGCGTCGGTTCGTGCCGTTCGGCCAATGGCTTGAACCTTCACGAGGCGCTCCAGGCCTGCGACCACTTATTACTGGGACACGGTGGCCACGCCGCGGCAGCCGGTCTGCAAATCGATGAATCACAAATCGAAAACTTCCGCCACGAGTTCTGCGAATACGCCGCCGCAAACGTCACCGACGAAGACCGCGTTTCCGAACTAGTGATCGACGCCGAAGCCCCGTTCACGCAGTTGACTCGTCAGATCGTCGAACAGATCGACCAGCTAGGCCCGTTCGGCCAAAGCAACCCTCGGCCCTTGATGTGTGCCACCGGAGCCAAACTGGCAGCCCCACCGAGAAAGATCGGCGGCGGCGAACGGCACCTGGCCATTCAGTTGGAACATCACGGCGTGAAAATCCGAGGCGTCGCCTTCGGCCGAGGCGAATGGGCCGACGAGTTGGAAGCAACCGATGGCCCGCTCGATATCGCCTATCATCCGGTGATCAACACATTCCGCGGCCGAAGCAATGTCGAGCTGCAACTGGTTGCCTGGAAGCCCACCGAGTCGAAGATTCCGGCCAGCCAGTCAGGTTGACCGAACCTTCCGCAGCGGATTAAAATCCAAATCTTCAGCGGGCATTCACCACATCCACATGGTTGCCCGTAACCCATCGGGGTGTGGCTCAGCCTGGTAGAGCGCTGCGTTCGGGACGCAGAGGTCGCACGTTCAAATCGTGTCACCCCGACTTGTAAGTTCTTATTTGGAAACAACTTACGACGACGCCTTGTGTGTCAAAAATGTGTGTAAAATGGTGTGAAAGCCCGTGTGTAAAATTCGGGCCGCCAAAACGACCACCCCACATCTCCCCACGCCGCTTCTGACGAGCTTTCCGGTCCCCTTGGCATCTTGATCGCCCCACTTGCGTGGGATGCACCACACGATGGTTGCGTTGCCCTTGGAATGCTTTATCGTGGTGAAGCTGGAATGATGGGCATATCCTCTTCCGTACCACTTCTTGACCGATAGAACGCATGAGGCGACATGGCAAACGGAAACGGCAAAGCGTCGGCGACCGTCTCGCAGGCTGAGATCAACGGCATTCTTTGGAAAGCGTGTGATACCTTCCGAGGAGCGGTCGATCCCTCGGAGTACAAGAATTACATCCTTGTGATGTTGTTCGTGAAATACATCTCCGATGTCTGGCAGGATCATTACGACCAACTGAAAGCCGAGTACGGTGACGACGAAGAGCGGATTCAGCGGCGACTCAAGCGAGAGCGTTTTGTCTTGCCTGCTCATTGCACGTTCATGTCGCTCTATGAACAGCGGAACGCCGCCAATATTGGCGAGATCATCAACACCGTCCTCGATGAGATCGAAGACTCCAACAAGGCCAAGCTCGAAGGGGTCTTCCGCAACATCGACTTCAACTCGGAAGCCAGCCTTGGCCAGACCAAGGAGAGAAACAACCGACTCAAATCGCTGCTAGAAGATTTCAGCGATCCCCGTCTCGACCTGCGTCCTAGCCGGGTCGGGAATATGGATGTTATCGGCAACGCCTACGAGTACCTCATTGGCCGATTTGCAGCCGGGGCCGGAAAGAAAGCAGGCGAGTTCTATACACCGCCTGAAGTCTCGCAACTCATCGCTCGTCTGGTCGATCCGCAGCCGGGAGAACGCATCTGCGATCCGGCGTGCGGGTCGGGGTCGCTACTCATCAAGTGCGGCAATCAGGTCGGCTCGAAAGACTTCTCGCTGTGGGGACAGGAGAACATCGGGGCGACGTGGGCACTCGCCAAGATGAACATGTTCCTGCACGGCATGGACAACGCCCGCATCGAATGGGGCGACACGATCCGCAACCCCAAACTCCTCTCCGACGACCGGCTGATGAAGTTCGAAGTCGTCGTCGCCAATCCGCCGTTTTCGCTCGACAAATGGGGAGCCGACGAAGCGGGTGCCGATCATTACAACCGCTTTCATCGAGGCATTCCGCCCAAGAGCAAAGGGGACTTCGCCTTCATCTCGCACATGATTGAGACGATCACCGAGACCAGCGGACGGGTCGGCGTGGTCGTGCCGCATGGCGTGCTGTTCCGTGGCTCGACCGAAGGGAAGATTCGCCAGCAACTCATCGAAGAAAACCTGCTCGATGCCGTGATCGGTCTTCCGGCGAACCTGTTCTTCGGCACCGGCATCCCCGCCGCCATTCTCGTCTTCCGCAAGCAGAAGCCCGACAAGTCGGTCGTCTTCATCGACGCCAGTCGGGAATACGTGGACGGCAAGAATCAGGTGTCGCTGTCGGACGCTCACTTGGAAAAGATCGTCGCCACGTACACCGCACGGGAGAGCATAGACAAGTACGCCTATGTCGCCCACTTCGATGAGATCAAAGAGAACGATTTCAATTTGAACATTCCCCGCTATGTGGACACGTTCGAAGAGGAAGAGGAGATCGACATCCGGGCGGTGCAAGAAGAGATTGACGAACTCGATGGCGAGTTAGCCCAAGTCCAAGAGCAGATGCAGGGGTATCTGAAGGAGTTGGGTTTCAGAGTTGGGGACCGTCCATAATGTTTCTCAAACGACTTCAACAAGACGGACGGTTCAGAGTCCCAGACGGTTGGAAGATCAGCCTTCTTGATGATCTTGCAAAGAGAGGCACAGGACACACGCCAGACAAAAGATTCCCTGAGTATTACGGCGGTGGAATTAAATGGGTATCACTGAAAGATTCCGACAAACTTGATCGACGTTGGATCAGCGATACGGAAGATGAAATTTCCGAGGCAGGAATCGCAAACTCCTCGGCAGTGCTTCATCCACCCGGAGTCGTCATCGTTTCGAGAGATGCAGGTGTTGGCAAGAGTGCCATTACAACTGAGCCAATGGCTGTCAGCCAACACTTTGTAGTGTGGAACTGCGGACCGCACTTGGATAACACCTTTCTCTATTACTGGCTCCAATTGACAAAGAAGGAGTTCGAAAGAGTCGCCGTAGGTTCAACTATCAAAACGATTGGATTGCCATACTTTCGAAAACTGGACATTCTTCAACCGCCCATTCCCGAACAGCAAAAGATCGCCGCCATTCTTTCGACGTGGGATCGGGCGATTGAATTGACCGAGAAGCTGATCGCCGCCAAGCAGAAACGCAAACAAGCTCTCATGCAGCAGCTTCTCACGGGCAAGGTGCGATTCAAGGAGTTTGAAGGGAGATCTTGGAAATGGGTAGAGCTTGGAAAGTTAACTAAGTCCGTCAAGCGTCCAATTTCATGGGACGACGAACAGTTGTACAAGCTTGCGAGCATTCGACGACACTCGAAAGGAATGTTTTTCCGAGAGCCTGCGTATGGGCATCAGATAAAGGTGAAGAAGCTATTTACTATCGAACAAAATGACTTTCTGATCTCCAACATTCAGGCAGCATACGGTGCGATGGGACTTGTCCCTAAAAAGTTTCACAACACTTATATCTCGGATCAGTACACGGTTCTGATAGCGAAAAATGAGGATGCGTTTGACATTTCGTTTCTGGGATTCATTTCTGAAACTTCGTGGTTTCGACACCAAATCTTGTTGGCTTGCAATGGATTCTTTGCAGAACGACTTCGCCTGCTTTTCTCCGCAAGCGAACTCCTCAAGCGAAAGGTGTTTGTTCCACCCAGCATTGAGGAACAGCGGCGGATCGTTGAGGTCTTGCGTACCGCAGTTCGAGAACTGAAGTACGACCAAAGCAGACTAAAATACCTAAAAGAACAAAAGAAGGGGCTGATGCAGCAGCTTCTTACCGGCAAAGTCCGGGTCAACGTGGATGCCAATACGGTGAATGGGTGACGCATGGCAGTATCGGAGTTCCTCGAAGATTTGGTCTCGCATTTGCCTGCGTTACAACTTTTGCAGGCAGTTGGATACCAATATCTCACGCCGACCGAATCACTCGACCTGCGGGGCGGCAAACGCAGCCGAGTTGTGTTGGAAGCGATTCTCACCGTGCAACTCCGTAAGCTGAACCAGATCACCTTCAAAGGACAGACGCACGATTTCACCGAGAGCAACCTCAAGACTGCCGTTGATGCCCTAACGAACATCCCCTTCGATGGTTTGGTGAAGACGAATGAGCAGGTATTCGATCTGCTGACGCTGGGGAAAGCGATTGAGCAGACCATCGACGGAAACAAGCGGAGCTACACGCTTCAGTACATCGATTGGGAACACCCGGAGAATAACGTCTACCACATCGCCGATGAGTTCGAGGTCGAGCGGACCGCTTCGCACGAACTACGGCGACCGGACATTGTACTATTCGTCAATGGGATTCCTTTGGCCGTCATCGAGTGCAAACGACCGGATCAACGGGATGCGGTTGAGGATGGCATCAGCCAACATCTTCGCAACCAGCGGCAGGACGAGATTCCCGGTCTGTTCGTCTGCTCTCAACTTCTGGGATCGATCTGCCAGAACCACGGCAAGTACGCCACGACCGGCACACCCAAGAAGTTCTGGTCTGCTTGGAAGGAAGAACACGCCGACGATCTAGACGTGAAACTTGCCAAGCTAGTCAACACGCCATTAACGGCGGAACAATTGGCCCGAATGTACGAGAGCAGAAAGCCGTTGGTTGCGGCCAAGATGCAGGAGATTCTTGCATCAGGGCAGCGGTTGCCATCTCCACAGGATCGGCTGCTGTACTGTCTGTTTCGACCGGAACGCCTGTTGGAAATGGCGTATCGGTACATCGTCTTCGACAAGAGTATCAAAAAGGTGGCTCGCTATCAGCAGTATTTCGCCATCGGGGAAACGCTGACGAGAGTCACTAAGTCGAAGGGAGACCAGCAGCGAACGGGCGGCGTGATCTGGCACACGACCGGCAGCGGCAAGAGCCTGACAATGGTGATGCTTGCCAAGGCGTTGTCGCTGGAACCGACGATTAAGAATCCTAAGGTGGTAATCGTTACCGACCGAGTTGACCTCGACCGGCAGATCTGGAAGACGTTCCTTGCCTGTCGCAAATCAGTTGAGCGGGCCAATAGCGGTAGCCATCTGGTTCAATTGGTGTCGCAAGGTAAAGTGGACATCATCACGACGATTATCGACAAGTTTGAGTCGGCTGCATCGACTCATGAACTACGGGACGAGAGTAACAATGTCTTCGTGCTGGTAGATGAAAGTCATCGCAGCCAATACGGGCTGGCTCATGCCAAAATGAAGCAGGTTTTCCCGAATGCCTGTTACATCGGTTTTACCGGCACGCCGCTGCTCAAACAGGAAAAGAGTACCGCTACCAAGTTCGGCGGCTTTATTCACACCTACCCGATGCGGAAGGCGGTCGAGGACAAGGCAGTCACACCAATCTTATACGAAGGCCGGATGTCGGAAATGCATGGCGACCAGAAGGCCATCGACAAGTGGTTTGATCGAATCACCAAGGATTTGTCCGACGAGCAGAAAGCCGATCTCAAGAAGAAGTTTCGTCGGGAAGAGGAACTGACGAAGACTTCGGAGCGACTGTACGAGATCGCCTTTGATATTGCCACCCACTTTTGTGAGACCTTCAAAGGAACGAAGTTCAAAGGACAGTTTGCCGTCAGCAGCAAAGCGATGGCACTCAAGTATCATCTGCTATTTGAGGAGATCGGCAAGGAACACCCTAACCGGGCAGTCTCAACTCGTGTGATTATTTCGCCACCTGATACACGGGAAGACAACGAAACGATTGAAGAGGAAGACATTCCAGAGATTCAACAATTCTGGAAGAAGATGATGGACGAATTCGGTTCCGAGAAGAAATACCTCGAACGAATCATCGATGACTTCGAGAAGACACCGAAGCCGGAAATTATCATCTGCGTGGACAAACTGCTGACCGGGTTTGATGCACCTTGTAATACAGTGTTGTACATCGACAAGCGATTGCGAGACCACAACATTCTGCAAGCTATTGCCCGTGTGAACCGTTTATTTGATGGCAAAGACTTTGGGCTGGTCGTTGATTATCGAGGTATCTTTGGGGCACTCGATGAAGCTGTAAAGACTTACGATGCCTTGGGGGACTTCGACGAGGAAGACATCGAAGGGACGTTTACCGATCTTGAGGATGAGATTTCCAAACTGAGTGAACGCCACACCAATGTTTGGGCAGTCTTCAACGAAGTCCCGAATAAGCAGGACTTAGAAGCGATGCAGCAGCACCTTCGTCCTGAAGATGTGAGGCAGGATTTCTACGATACGCTCAACGAGTTCTCGAAGACGCTGCAACTGGCGATGTCTTCAGCCAAGTTTCATGAGGAGACACCGAAAGCGACCGTGCAACGCTATGTGCAGGACATGAAGTATTTCCGTAATCTGCGTGCGGCGGTAAAGCAGCGATACAACGAGGCTGTCGATTACAGCGAGTACGAAGACCAGATTCGCAACATGGTCGATAAGTACATCGGTGCCGATGAAGTGAAGCGGATCGTCAAGCCAGTAAATATCTTTGAAGTGGATAATCTCGAAGAAGAACTGGACGAGATCGAGGGGACGGCGGCGAAAGCGGACTTCATCGCTTCACGGGTCAAGAAGACCTGCACGGAGAAGATGGAGGAAGACCCCGTTCTGTACCAAAAGCTGTCTGAGGTTATCGACGAAGCGATTAAGGCATACCTTGAACAGCGGATGAGTGAGGAAGAATACCTCAAGAAGATGTTTGAGGCATGGAATGAAGCCAAAGAACAGGGATCGTCCAAAGTGCCTGCCGAGCTAAGAAGTGATCCTGAGGCCAAAGCGTACTTCCGATTGTTACAGGAAGGTTTTGAGAAGGTCTCGGAGGATGGTCGGACGGATCTTGCTGGCATTGCTGCGGAGACGGCGTTGAAGGCGAAGAAGATCGTTGAGGAAAGGAAGATTCGGGACTGGACGGACAACCGTGATGTGGTCCATGCCATGATGAACGATCTCGACGATTTGATGTTCTCCGCCAAAGGACGTTATGACCTGCCCCTATCGAGCGAGGACATCGATGAGATACTTGACGGAATCATGCGGGTCGCCAAACGACGGGAGACGCAGCCATGACGCTCAATGGCGACTCTGAGCACAATGGCCATGCCCGACGACTCTCGATCCAATATGGACGCAAGCGGATTGAATACCAGCTTCTATACTCTGCACGTAAGACGTTAGCGATTGATGTGCATCCCGATTTGTCGGTTGTTGTGACTGCCCCAAAAGGTGCGGACGATAACGCCATCGATGAAAAGATGCACAAACGAGCGGCATGGATCGTCCAACAGCAGCGATTCTTTGAAAACTATCTGCCAACGATTCCCCCTCGACGCTATGTCAGTGGCGAGTCGCATCGGTACTTGGGACGGCAGTATCGGTTGCGAGTCCATCAAGGGGACGAGGAAACCGTCAAGATGTCACGTGGGCAGATCAACGTCACTCTCGTTGATCCATCGAAAAAGACACGCATCAAGACGCTTGTTGTCAGTTGGTTCCGAAAACGTGCGGAAGCGGTCTTCCAAGAGTTATTCGACGACATGGCCACAAAGGTTGAGCGACATGGAATCAAGGCAGACCGTTTCGAGATTCGCCGAATGAAGAATCGCTGGGGGAGTTGTACCAAAGAAGGCCATATCTTGCTAAATCCAGATCTGGTAATCGCCCCTAAGCAGTGCATCGAGTACGTGATTGTCCACGAAATTTGTCACTTGCAAGAACACAATCACGGTCCGGGCTTCTATCGATTGCTTAAAGCCCTGATGCCTGATTGGGAAAAGCGGCGAGAAAGACTGAATAACTGTGTCTCTCCTTCTTGATGGAGACTCACTAGCAATTCGAGTATTCACGCCGCTGTAGGCATTCCAAATTTTGGAATCCCTCTTAGAAGTCTTGCTGCTCGGCGATGTTCGCCATCCAGTCATTGCAGAATAGAGCGAGATCTCTTTGTGCTGCCTTATCGAACATGATCTTACCGTTCTCGATCTTGGCGGCGACTCGATAGCATACGCCTCCTTGCTCGAATGTCAGCGGAAAGACGGTCTTTTCAGCAGTCACTAGGAAAGTCACTTCGGGATCGGTCACGAGATCGCCATTGCTCTCATAGTAGTGGGTCACGGCCACGACGAAACAGCCATTCCTAAACTGCGATGGCTCAGCGATGATCTCGACGCAGACGGGCATGAACGCCCCTGCTGCGTTGTCGATTTTCTTATTGGCCCCGACATGATCTAAACCGTCCACGAGTTTTAGGAAGGTCTTGGTGGCCTTCTGATTTAGACTTCGCATGATTGTATTCCTCAAGAAATAAAGAAAGCCCCGTGGATCGCACGGGGCTTGGATGAATGGAACTAAGAACTAGCCGATCACGGCTGCCATCGCTTGATACGCTTCGAGAGCCGCTTTCGCCTTCTTGGCGTTGCCGCATTGGGTGATGAAGTCGCCGACCTGATCGATGGCGACGAGGGCGTCCTCCACATTGCCGTGCGTCTTGACGAACTCGGCGGCTGTTTTGATCGTGTCGAGATCAACCGTTTGCTTCGCTTCGTTCTTCACTTGTTGGCAATGGGACGAGACGACTTCGATATTGTGCTTTTCCTTCATCGCTCGCTGACATTGCGTTGCCGTTCCCTTGGGATTCTCTTTGAACCAAGCCCGGATCAAGTCGCTTTTGGACTGTTCGCCGCTGGTGGCTGCTTTGTCGGTCGTGGTCTTGCGTGCGTTGGTGGTCTTCTTCGCCATGATTCGTTTTCCTTGTCGGAAAGAGTTGTGTTTCGCCAGTCGCAACGTGCGACCGACACGAATCATTAAGCACGGTTTCCTCAATCGCCTCAGCCCCGTTTCGGCTAATTCGGAGCTAACCTTTCGCTAACGTGTTGGCTCAGATTGTTAGCGACGTGGGACGCAATCTGACGCATGAACAAAGGCGGCACACTGTTCCCAATACGTGCCCATTGTTCGCTGTAAGAACCGGTTAACTGGAAGTCGTCGGGAAACGATCCGATCCGTTTGGCCTCGCCAATACTCAACGCACGTCTCTCATAGGGATGAACAATCGTGGCGAAGCCTCTGCCAGTTTGTGTCTTGGGAAGTGTTGGCGATGGCTTGTGAGGGTGAGGCTTTACGCACGAAGAGTAGCCAGTGCCAATCACATAGTCGGCACTCTTGCCATGAGGTACTTGGTCGTAAAGAAGGCCATATCGGTCATTCAACTCAGGGACGCCAGAAGTGTCCGCACCGTCAATGGCTTCCATGATCGAGACGACTGGTCCTTTTGGCAGGGGGTGACTAGGTTCAAATCCTAGTTCCCTTCGTATCCCAATGAAGATCAGACGCTTCCGCATCTGAGGCACCCCAAAGTAAGAGCAGTCAAGGAGTTTGGCCTTCACTCGGTAGCCACTGGCCTTCAGTTCGGTCAGGCATTCGGCGAAAATCTTCTTCATCTTCCCTTTCACCATGCCAGCCACGTTTTCCATGATGAATGCCTTGGGCTTCAGACCTCGAAGCAGTCGGACGTACTCCTTGAAGAGTTGATTTCGTGCATCGTGAAACTGTCTTTTGCCAGCGATGGAGAACCCCTGACATGGTGGCGACCCGTCGAAGATGTCGAGTTCACCCTCGGCCAGTCCACTCAGTCGAAGAGCTTCCTCGACCGTGAGATTGGCAATGTCACCGTGGTATAGCGGTGTGTTAGGGAAGTTGAGCCGGTACATCTTGACCTGCCCCCTTCAACAGCGTCCATTCGGTAAATTAGTTTTTGCTGAATGCATGCCCATTGAAGGGAGATTTCTTATGCCTAGAAGAAGATTCACGCCTGAGCAGATCATCCAGCATCTCCGCGAAGCGGAGGTGCTTCTCTCTCAGGACAAGACGATTGCCCAGGCCTGCAAGGCGATCGGCGTCACGGAGCAGACTTACTATCGCTGGCGGAAGGAGTACGGCGGTGTTCGTACCGATCAGGCCAAGCGTTTGAAAGAGCTCGAGAAGGAGAATGCTCGCCTGAAGCGACTGCTGGCTGATGCCGAACTCGACAAGGCGATCCTGAAGGAAGCCGCTTCGGGAAACTTCTGAGCCCGGACAAGCGACGGCGAATCGTCGAGCACGTGCGAGATACTTTGGGACGCGAGCGAGTATCAGAACGGAGGGCCTGCCGGGTGCTGGGACAGCCTCGTTCCACTCAGCGCCGTGTTCGCTGGGTCCCCGACGACGAGCCTCGCCTAGTCCGGGAGATGATTGAACTTGCTGAACAGTATGGCCGTTATGGCTATCGGCGAATCACTGAGATGTTACGCCGGAAAGGTTGGCAGGTGAACCATAAACGCATCGAACGCTTATGGCGTCGCGAGGGCTTGAAAGTACCAAAAAGGCAGCCGAAACGACGTCGCCTGTGGCTTAATGATGGTTCGTGCGTTCGCCTGCGGCCGAGTCATCGTGATGAGGTCTGGAGCTATGACTTCGTGCATCACCGAACGCACGATGGTCGAGCCTTCCGTATGCTGACGCTGATCAACGAGTATACTCGCGAGTGCTTGGCGATCGATGTGGCTCGTCAACTGACCAGCGAGGATGTCTTGGAGCGTCTTAGCGACCTGTTCGTTCGCCGTGGCGTGCCAGACTTCATTCGCAGCGACAACGGCTCAGAGTTCACCGCCACTAAGGTCCGTGACTGGCTGGAGCGAGTCGAGGTGAACACCCTGTACATCGAACCTGGCAGCCCGTGGGAGAATGGCTACATCGAATCCTTCAACGGGAAGCTGCGAGATGAACTACTCGATCGAGAGATCTTCGACACGCTGCTGGAGGCAAAAGTGTTGATCGAACGGTGGCGAGTCGAGTACAACACGGTACGCCCGCACAGTTCGCTGGGGTACCGTCCACCGGCACCGGAGGCAATTCTTCCAGGGGAAGCTGCTTCCGCTACGCTCCAGCACCTTCCCCTGGAAGAATCCTTGAAGACTACAACTTAAAGACTGGTTTCATTCGTGGGGGCAGGTCAGAGCTTCATGGCTCGAGCATATCGACGCACTCCGGATGAATCAGAAGTACAACGTTGTCTAGCGTTCGCTGTCGAGGCCATCGATCGCCGAGCGTGTTTTCAGGATGCTATGCGATTAGCTTACAAGGCCGTCCTGTGTTCGCCTGATTTCCTCTATTTCCAAGAGATGCCTGGCCGACTTGATGGGGAAGCCTTAGCCAGTCGACTTTCTTTTCTACTATGGCGTAGCATACCCGATGACGAACTGATGGCGTCTGCACAAACGGGAGAACTGTTGACCGATAAGGGGCTTAAGCTGCAATTTTCCCGAATGCTTCGAGATCCAAAATCAAAGAGGTTTATCAGCGACTTTGCTGGCCAGTGGCTGGACCTTCGCCATGTTCACGACACGTCCCCGGATCGATTCCTATTCCCAGAGTACTTCTGTGACAATCACCTCGTTGATTCGTGCGTTGCGGAAACAGAAGCGACGCTCGAAGAGATGATTCGGCAGAACCTACCGGTCCGCACGGTCGTCGATGCAGACTTTGTGTTGATCAACGAACGACTTGCAGAGTTATACGGCATCGACGAAGTGAAAGGATTGTCAATTCGACGAGTCAATTTGCCGCCGGATTCTTTACGAGGGGGCCTTCTAACACAGTCTAGCGTGATGAAGGTTACGGCAAACGGTTTGACGACATCTCCCGTCCTGCGGGGTGTCTGGGTCATGGACAGAATTCTGGGAACACCACCCTCTCCACCGCCGCCGGGTGCGGGTTCGATTGAGCCTGATACGCGTGGTGCTGTAACGGTTCGCGAGCAACTTGCCAAACACAGCCAATTGGAATCATGTGCTAGCTGTCATGCCGCGATCGACCCGCCTGGGTTCGCGCTAGAGAGCTTTGACGTCATGGGTAAGTGGCGCGATCACTACCGAAGTATTGGCGAGGGAGACGAAGTCGATATCAAAGTGGCACTCCGAGATGTGAAGTACAAACGCGGCTTACCTGTAGATGCGTCCGGGGTCACCCAAGATGGATTTCGGTTCCACGATATTTACCAGTTCCGCACGTACTTGTGTGGTCAACAAGAGCAGCTTGCTCGAAATCTGACCGAGCGATTCCTAGTATTTGCGACCGGTGCCGGGATCTCATTTGCGGATTGTCCGATCATTGGAGAAATTTTGCAGCGTAATGCAGAGGCAGGATATCCAATCCAGTCGCTTCTTCAGGATGTCATTCTCAGCGAAACATTTCGCTCCAAATAACTAAAGTCAGAAGTATGAATATTATATCGTCGAAACCGCTCGTTGATCGTCGCTCCGTTCTGCGTGGCTTGGGTGTTGGACTCGTGTTGCCAATTCTCGATGCGATGACACCGGCCTGTCGGTCGGAAGACGCATTTGCCGAATCACAGCGTTTGATTGCCATCCAAACGAATCAAGGCATTCTGCCCCGCTACTTTTTTCCCGAAGGGGTTGGCCGAGATTACAAAGCCTCTCCCTATTTGGAGATACTCGAACCCTTTCGCGAGCGAATGACGGTCTTCTCCGGCGTCTCTCATCCTGAGGTCGATGGGGGACACTTCGCGGAGCAATGCTTTCTTACCGCGGCTCCTCATCCAGGTAGAGGCGGATTTCGCAATTCAATCTCCGTCGACCAATATGCCGCCGAGCGGATTGGTCATTTGACCAGATTCCCATCGTTGGCGTTGTCGGTCGGAACTCGGCAGAGCCTTTCGTACACCCAGTCAGGCGTTCAAATTCCTGGTGAAGAATCGCCGTCTCGCTTGTTTAGAAAATTGTTCGTCCAAGGGTCGCAGCAAGAGATCGAAGCACAGATCGCCAAGCTTCGACAGGGACGCAGCATCTTGGACTCGGTCGGCGAAAGGGCACGCGAATTGGAGAAGCGAGTTGGAGCATCCGATCGAGACAAGCTCAATCAGTTCTACACCGGCGTCCGCGACTTGGAAAAGCGATTGCACAAGAGCGAGCAGTGGGAGAAAGAGCCGAAACGTCAGGTAAAGATGTCGCCCCCACAGGATTATGACGATTCGGGGGCGCTGATCGACAGAACACGCGTCATGTATGACTTGGCCCGTATCGCGATTGAAACCGATTCGACCAGGATTATCTCGATATACATCCATCAAAATGATGCAAAACCCAATATCGCTGGCGTGGATACTGGCACCCACCCTCTCACGCACCATGGCAACCAGCCTGAAAAGCTGGAGCAACTTCGTCGGATTGAATCGGCTCAATTCCAGGAGCTGGCCGCATTGCTCCGAGGACTTGACGTGCGACAAGCGAGCGGCAAATCGCTGCTCAATCAGACCTCAGTCATCTACGGGACCTCTCTCGGCAATGGCAATTCCCATGCAAACGACAACCTACCTGTGTTGATCGCGGGAGGTGGATTCCGGCATGCCCAGCACCTTGCGTTAGGTGGGACGCACGACTATCCATTGCCCAACTTGTTCGTAAGCGTACTGCAGAGAATGGGTATCGAAACCGATCGCTTTGCCAGTAGCACCGGGACGATGAAGGGATTGGAACTGTCATGAGTCTCGGATTGAAGGTCATAAGTAGTTGCCTCTTCGCTTTGATGCTCTCTTGCGTCGTACTGACGACGGTGAGTGCTCAGGTCCCAACACCGCTGGGCAAGGTAACGAAGCTCGCTGGCGGCTTTCGGTTCACTGAGGGCCCCGCTTGGGACGGGGTCGATTCCTTATACTTCTCGGATATGCCCAATGGTGCCACGCATCGCTGGAGCGAGTCCGATGGTGTAACACTGGTTAGACAAGCACGCCACAATTCCAACGGGATTGTCGTCACTCAAAAGGGCGGACTGGTGTTCTGTGAGGGGGGGCGGCGAATTGTACTTCGTCAGCCTGACGGGGAAGAAAAGGTCTTAGCTGATCAATGCGAAGGACGCCCTCTCGGAATGCCCAACGACCTATGGATGGCGCCCACTGGCATCGTGTACTTCACGATACCCATTATCAAGTCGAGTCAAGCAGATCGGTTTCCTGAAGATGCTTTGAGCGGAACCATATGTGTTCTATCGAGTGATTTTACTGACGTCCGCGAGGTCGGATACGGCCTCAAGAACGCCAATGGAATCGTCGGCAGCGCCGACGGCAAACGACTCTATGTAGCTGATCCGCGTGCACAGAAGTGTTATCGCTACCAGATCGGAGCAGATGGAAGTCTTTCGGATCAACAGGTTGCCGCAGCACGTTTCTCAGATGGTCTCACTTTGGACGAACATGGAAACCTCTATACGACTTCCAACGAAGGCGTCCGCGTGTTCTCGCTAGAAGGTGAGGAAATCGCACTCATTGAGACGCCCGAGATTCCCGCGAATATGACGTTTGGCGGACGTGATGGCCGTACGTTATTCATTACAGCCCGGACAAGCCTCTACGCAGTGCGCATGAACGTCCGTGGCGACTATACAACTCAAAACAATAACGAAAGTCTGAAATGAGCCGCTGGCCAGGTATTTCTCAATTCCAAATGGATGGACAGGTGGCAATCGTCACTGGTGGATCAAAAGGACTCGGTGAAGCAATGGCGGCCGGTCTAGCGTCCGCTGGGGCAGACTTGCTTCTCGTTAGTCGAAACGAAAGCGAAGCAACGGCTGCGGCAGAACGGATTGCGGGGGAGTACCCCGTTAAGGCAATCGGCATGGCGGCGGACGTGTCGGTCGAAAGCGACGTTGAATCGATTGTCGAGCGGTGTTCTCTGGAATTTGATCGCGTAGACGTCCTCATTAACAACGCGGGAATCAATATCCGCGGTGCCATCGAAGATCTTAGTCTTGATGAGTTCCGCCAGGTTCAAAGCATCAATGTGGATGCGATGTGGCTTTGCATCAAACATGTCGTGCCAATCATGAAACGACAAGGATATGGCCGGATTATCAACATGGCCAGCACATTGGGCTTGGTGGGACTTGCCAATCGAACACCGTACGCAACCAGCAAAGGCGCGGTAGTACAGATGACTCGCGCGTTGGGGCTGGAGCTTGCTCTCGACAAAATAACGGTCAACGCAATCTGCCCCGGCCCTTTTCTCACCCCAATGAACATTCCCATCGCGGAGACGGAAGAAGCCAAAAACTTCATCGTCGGCGCGACAGCCGTCGAACGCTGGGGCGAGATGAAAGAGATTCAAGGAGCGGCACTATTTCTGGCCAGCCCAGCGTCCAGTTATGTCACCGGTAGCATGTTGACGGTTGATGGAGGTTGGACGGCCCGCTAGTGCGCGTGGGGCTCCTGCAAACGGCATGAGAATGAAAATGAACGGAAGGATTTCAAGAAGAACGCTCCTGGGAATCGCTGCCGCAGCGATACCGCTGGGGTTGCATGCTTCGGGAATTGTCTTGGGCGATGAGTCCGCTCGCGCAACGAACTTGGGATTGGTTCAATATTGCTGCAAGATTCGACGCAATTGGATGCGGCGCGAAGATTCAGAGTTTGACCTTTTTTCACCTTTAAACTTCATGAAGCACTGCTATGCCGTCGGTGCAGGTGGCATGCAGGTAACTCTTGGTGTCATGAAGAAGACGGAGATAGATCAACTTCGCGAGTTCGCTGAGAGCAAGGACCTATTCATCGAAGCAATCGTCAATCCACCGAAAGACAAAGATGATCTCCGACGTTTTGAACAGGAGGTTATCACAGCCCGTGACGCAGGCGCGACAGCCATCCGAACCGTGATCATGCCCGGCAGGCGCTATGAACAATTCCGAACCCTGTCAGACTTTCGGAAGTACGAACAACGCGGTCGCAGAATGATGGAGTCAGCGGTTCCCGTTATCGAGAAATATAAAATCCCCGTCGGTATTGAAAACCACAAAGACCAGCGTGTCGAAGAGCGACTGGCCCTGCTTAAGCATCTTGATTGTGAATGGATCGGCGCTTGCGTTGATACTGGCAATAGCATCGCACTACTTGATGACCCGTATGCCGCCATCGAAGCTTTCGCGCCCTATGCCGTTTCGGTTCACCTAAAAGACCAGGCATTGTCGTCCTATACAGGCGGTTTCCTTCTCGGCGACGTTCCCTTAGGCCAGGGCAGCCTCGACTTAACGCGGATGGTGAGCATTCTCAGACGGTTGAAGCCGAAGATTCATTTCTCGCTCGAGTTGATCACGCGCGATGCGCTAAAGGTTCCGTGCTTGACGGAGGACTATTGGGCAACGCTTCCTCTCGTAACGGGTCGTGACCTATCGCGCATCATCCAGTTGGTTCGTGATAAGCCTGCTCGCGCGCAGATGATAAGTCGTCTTTCGGAAGCCGAGCAGTTGGAACGCGAAGACGAAAACGTTAGGGAAAGTCTTGCGTACTCCGGGGAGGTACTGTCCATATGAGCTTGTCAAAGCCTAATCGCCGAGACTTCCTGACCGCGACCGGCGCATCCGGGATGACGCTAACGGCGCTTGGTTGGAAGTCCCTTGTTCGAGGCGATAGCCCTTCCGACCAACTTCGAGTCGGCGTTATTGGTACAGGCGTACGAGGAAAGTACTTGATCGGCAATCTGCCAACTTCGGTACGTGTCACCGCGATTTGTGACTGTGCCTGTAGTCGGATGGATGAAACGCTCCACCCGCAAGATGAGTTCATCGAAGTACTAGAGGGCTTTAAGGAGCTCTACGCGAGCCGCTGTCGTCAGTATCAAGACTATCGCGTCATGCTGGATCGCGAACCGCTGGATGCTGTTATTATCGCGACTCCCGATCATCACCACTCCAGCGCAGCATTACTGGCATTGGATGCTGGCCTCGATGTCTATCTCGAAAAGCCGATGACCGTCTCCATAGGTGAAGGCCGCCTAATCGTTGACAAGGTTAAACAGACGGGACGAATTCTACAGGTAGGCAGTCAACAGCGATCCATGGAGATGAATCAGTTTGCTTGCGATTTCATTCGCGGTGGTGGCCTGGGCAAAATTACAGCTGTCGAGCTACCAAATTATCCCGGGCCGATCATAAACCCGAGCTTTGCCGAAGAACCGATTCCAGATGGATTCAATTGGGGACTGTTTCTTGGGCCTGTGGCAATGCGTGCTCACAACAGGCGTTTGTGGAATAAGGATCAGTTCAAAGTGAACGATCTCTTATGGAGAGGTTGGGATCTATTCCAAGAGTTTTCCGGACACCTTATGACGAACTGGGGGGCACATAGCATCGACATGGTGTTGTCGGCACTGGGATGCGATGAGACCGGCCCTGTCTCTATTCGAACAACTCGTCTCGATTCCCTCGATGAAATCTGGAGGGCATGGGATCACAAGACCCCTCCCCCAAGTACTCAAGATGAACGCAGGTTCTGGCCTGTTGAAATGAAGTTTGCCAACGGAATTCCACTACAGTTTTCCGGCGGCAACAAACCGATTTGCTTTCACGGGGAACTCGGGACGCTGGAGATGGGCAGGAATACTTTCAACGTGAGCCCTGCAGAGCTCGTGATCGATGCTCCAAGTCCTCGTCTTTCTGAAAAATGGCGAGGGGCCGGCAACGTCGCTCGCCCACACCTACAAAACTGGCTCGATTGTATCCGCAGTCGGAAACCCCCTATCGCCCCGGCCGAAGTAGGGCATCGTACGGCAACGGTGTGCCACCTTGCCAACCTCGCCCGTGAATTGAATCGGCCTCTTCTTTGGAATCCCGACATCGAACGATTCGTTGATGACAAAGAGGCGAACAGCAGACTCGTCAGACCTCGTCGCGTCGGGTTTGAGCTAACCACATGAGATCACCACAAGAAAATGGAAAGACTTCGTCACGAATGGGCAGGTAAAGAGTCCCATTTCGCCGCATTAAGAGCGGATCATTGTCCGCATGAAACCGTCGATTCGAAAACTCATCTCTCCGCAATGTCATATGCAGAAAGGGTCTCCCCAATGACACTCAAAGATTTCTCATTCGCTAGGGGCGGCGTGCTCGCAGCCTTAGTACTTTCGCTCGGTTGTAGCTCCAACAGTGAGACCGTTCCCGTACATGGGCATGTGCTCCTTAACGGAAAGCCACTGGCAAATGCGGAGATCATCTTCCAACCTGAGGGAAAACGGGCGTCCATTGGCCAAACCAACAAAGAGGGTTACTACGAACTCACTTTCACAGCCATGCAAGAGGGTGGAGTCGTGGGCTTGAATCGAGTGATGATCACCAAAGAAGCCGGAGGGCCTGATGGAGATGAGATGATCCCTCGGCAATACAACGTCGATACGGAGTTGACGGCTGACGTCGTAGAGTCAGGGGACAATGAGTTCAATTTCGATCTGAAATCTGATAGGAAAACCCGTGGCGTAGCCCGAGCAAAAAAATGAAATACAGGCAGTTCGGCCTAATGCTCTCATGGGCATTACCGAATGCTGTTGAACGATTACGTTCTTATCTTGTCTTGACTTCACTTTCTATTCTACTTTAGGAGTTCTTTTCATGCGTACTACCGCTTGGAATCATCAAAGGGCTTTCACGCTCGTTGAGTTGCTTGTCGTTATTGCCATTATCGGTGTACTTATCGCGCTTCTTCTTCCAGCCGTGCAGCAGGCCCGTGAGGCGGCACGGCGGATGCAGTGCTCGAACAACTTGAAGCAAATCGGTCTAGCGTTGCATATGCATCACGATACTTACAGTGAACTTGTTCCTGGCATTGTTTCGGGTGATTGGGGAAACGGTGGATCGGTCCACAACAAAGATGGCTGGCTTTGGAGTGCCATGATTCTGCCTTACATGGAACAGCAATCGCTGTATGACCTGGCAGGAATCGGTCAAGGTGCCTGGCCAGATGATACCGCTCAAACTCTGGCTGCATGTAAGACGGAATTGGGGATGTACAGTTGCCCATCGGCAACAGGTCCAACGCAACTGCAAAAATTTGGCAGCGAAGAGATTGCAGCATCCAATTACGCTGCAGTGTTTCATCACGCCGATGAGAAGTGTCACGTAGGCACTGGGCCATTTCCCCAGTTCGTTCGTAATCGTCCCACGTGGTCAACTCCCATATCGACCGTCAACGGATCACCATTTCCTGTTAAAGGCAACTTTGGCGCGATGACGGATGGTACAAGTAATCAGGCAGCGGTTGGTGAGAAGTGCCATCAGTTGGGTAACTCAACACCGGGAGCGACGGTTTGGGCTGCGATTCAAATTTCGGATGATCGTGGCAAGATCCGAAACCTCTTGTTGACTGGTCGTAGACCGTTAAATAGTGGTCATGGGGACGCCAGCAACAGCAACCATCCTGGAGGAGGTCTATTCCTATTTTACGATGGTTCGGTGAGGTTTATTGCGGAAACGATATTTCACGATTTGTCCAACGAAGTGGATAGTCCCTATGAGGCGATGCTGGCGGCAAACGACGGACTCGTGTTCGAGTACGAGTAGCAAGACCTTGCAAACTTTGTATTTCATCTAATTCAGCCGCAGAGTGTTTCACTCGCGAAGGTAACCATGGCGGCACACCGTTTTCACGGTGGCCGCTGAAACATAACCCAAGTATTTCTCACCCCCTCGAGACAATCACTTTTTCCGTTGACTTTCGCATGACCAAGCTAAATCTAATTATCGGTCTGGTGCTCACCGTCCTCGTTTCATCTGCCTCGGCAGCTCCGGGGCGATCGAAGCAGCCCAATATTATCTTGATCATGCCCGATGACGTGGGGGTTGGTAATGTAAGCATCCTGAACGCCGACACGCCGTATCCTGCAAGTGTACGGGAGACGAACACAATCCACTTGAATGAACTGGCTTTGAGAGGAATTACATGTGACCAAGGCTATTCAGCCGGCAACATGTGTTGGCCATCGCGTGGAGCACTTCTAACGGGAAGTTATCCACAACGCTGGAACTCACGAGTCCAAGTGCCCAAGTCGGTACCTCGACTACCGAGAACACTTCAGGAGTTAGGGTATCATACCGGCATCGTAGGCAAGTGGCACAACGGTGCCGAGAAAGGCAATTTCCCACCAACCGATTGGGGTTTTGATGAGCACTTCGTAACGTACACATCTCATGACTATTACGAAACAAAAGCGGGGCCAGGCTTACAATGGGAGACCATGCAGCAGTGGCGAGCGACCCAAAAAGACCACGCGACTCGCCCGTTTGCCCATCGCTACGCACCTCTTCTCGATTCCAGGTTGTCTGACGACGAAAATGAGCAGTTCGTCACCAAATTCGGGTATCTAACTTCCGCCTTCAATCGTCGCGCTGTGGAGTTTATTGAAGACAACAAGGATCGCCCCTTTTTTCTCTATCTGCCTCATAGTGCCCGCCATGTACCCACGCAACGCCCACCCGAAAGATACATGAGGCGTTTCAAAGAACCTGGGATGGAGCACGTTAGCACGGCAATGATCGATGTCGTTGATGAAGGCATCGGTCAGATCCAAGAGAAACTTCGGGAACTCGAGTTACTCGATAACACGATCATCATTTTCGTTGGGGACAACGGAGGGCCTCATTGGGCAACGAAATACCTTCGCGGAAACAAAGGCGAAAGCTACGAAGGCGGAATTCGAATTCCCTTCCTAGTTACCTGGCCTGCAGAATTTCCGCAAGGAAAACGCTTAGATGCTCCAATCTGCCATGTCGACATTGCACCCTCCCTAATATCCGCAGCGGGGGGAACACCACCTGAAGCAATGGACGGTCGAAACTTACTGGATCTTCTCAAAGGCACGGAAGCCGCAAGAGAGAATGACACCTTGTACTGGGACAATGCCATCCGCAAGGACCAGCATGACGGTGGAAAAGTGATACATCAATGGAAAGTTGTCTTGGACAAGAGTGGAAGGCAACCGCAGCTTTTTGACTTGCTGTCTGATCCAAGTGAGTCCGTTAACGTTGCGGCAAAGTACCCGACAATTGTCTCTAACCTTTTAAAGGGACGAAGCCATTGGCTTGAAAGAGTCAGGAAGTAGTTCTTGGCTACACTTCAATCCTTGAAGACTATTACTTAAGACATGGCTTCATTCATGAGGACAGGGCAGTATAACCGTCACTCCATCAGCTGATAGCTAAAAAAAAGACGCCCAGCCCCTTGGGCCAGGCGCAAAGAAAATCTGAAAAAGCTAATACATTCTTTCCCTCTCCATTTCATCCCAGTCAATAAAGGACGGTTCATGGTCATCAGGTTCAGGATCAAAATTAACCTCCACAGGATCCGCCAACGTAAATCCTCGATGGCGAATCACGCATAGGCTTTCACCTGTCGCCTTAGATATAGCCTCATCAAATTCAATTGGGTACATCGATCATTACCTTTCATTACCAGGTAAAATCGATCGCCCCAGAACGAGGCGATCGCGTATTTAGAAACACTCTCCTCGCGTTCTTGGCGAAGTAGATACCGACTATTCTTGGCGATTCGAAAGCAGCCAATACCGTTGAAGCCAACGGACCTCTGCGGCAATTGCCTGCGATCTTTCGGAAAATGGCCCTAGAACGGGACCGTCGACTGGCGTGAGATCCGCTATCCAATTTCCCTCAGTTGTGGGTTCTACATGAGAACCTCGTTGAATCGTGACCTCTCCTAATGAAGCGAGCGAAATCTGTTCATCGTAGACGCAGCGGATACAACCCGACACTTCGATCAACAATTCCATGGTAGAAATCCTTACTTGGGTCGCCGCAAGATATTCCGCCGCGGTCGATCGATAAGAAGCTGATCAAGCGATGAAGTTACTTCGGCCAACTGATCTGAGATTTGACGCCGGACATCCGCATGATCGCGCAGCGTTTGTGGCTCAACACCTTGGACAACTTGTTTGGCTCGGTCAACGAGCGCATCCAATTCTCCGTTGGATTGGATGTTGAGTCGCCGAAATCGTTCAAAGAACTCGCTCAAGTTGGTAACGGCACTATCACGGAAAATTTTTGGCCGCCCATCAGACTCACCGCTCAGACGTTCCGACAGATGGGCCACTAGATCTGAGAGTTCTTGCATGAAGCCGGCCTCAGCAAGCTGAACTGCTTCGTCAAACCGTGCCTGCACGCGAAGGCATTCCTGTTCATACAGTTCCGGGTCTAGCTGTCGCAGATAGTTGGGGGGCTCAATGTTAGGATGATCCCACGTCATCTGAAAAAGGCCAGCCAAGTGATTCGGATAGTCTTTTTCATCGAAGAGACTGCCGAGTCGTTCCCGGGCCGCGTCTCTCAAAGTATCGTACTGCATCTCAAGTTGATGCACCGCGTCTGACAGATCCTGTCGATACGCGGCCAAACGAGTGTTCACCCGTGCCACATCGTCCTCACGGACCAAGCGAACACCGGCTTCTGGATATGCAAGCGATATTCCATGGAAATAGGTTGTCGCTTGACCACGAATCGAAGTAACCGCGCGGAACGATGGATCATTGGTATCGATCAGCTTTTTTCCAGCGCACAGAAATTTTCCTTCGGCCCCAAAAGCGCTGGCTGCCTGACTCTTCTGCTCGCGACTGAGCGACTTGCGGGTGCCGAACCAAGAATAGGACAGTCGCATTGGCACCATTTTCCTGCGTAGGCGTTGAGATGCACTCTGATGGGGCACGGTGGCCATGTGACTTTCAATCGTACTTGTACTCATGAATGAATTCCTGCCATAAAAAGAAAGAGCCTCCCCATCGAAAATGATGAGGAGGCTCTGCGAATAATCAGTTGAGTCCAATGAATTGCTAATTCAACTGTGGGTTTGCAGAACGCCTCCGCGGAGAGGATTCTTCGAAGTGGTAGATACCATCCTGGCTGGCACTAAGACATCGACCACTGGCAAATTCTCTCAATTTCCGTATCGACTCGGCTGACGTTTTTGCCACGGGGACGACGTATTGAGCAGCTTCCGAGAGCGATACGCGCAATAGGCAGGCCAGGCGACAAGCCGATTTGATTTCGGCACCGGTCCAATCTCGGTCATCTGGCAAGGGTTGATCGCCATCAATTTGAAACATCTCCTTGTAAAGTTGCCAGATGCGATCTTTCTCCTCTCGATTCGGTAAGTCGACAAAGAATACTGCATCGAATCGCTCCGATCGCGCAAACTCCGGTGGCAGTCGTTCGATCGAATTGCTAGTGCAAACCACGAAACTGTTTGATGAGCGATCGTTCATCCACGTCAGGAATGTCCCAAACGCCCTTGCGGCTACGCCCGAGTCACTCTGGCCATTCCCCCCTACCCCGGAGAAGCTCTTTTCAATTTCATCAAGCATGACAACGCTTGGCCCCATGGCATCAATCGCCTGCAAGGCCTGCCGGATTCTTCGTTCGGTTTCTCCGAGTAGCGAGCCGAACAAACTACCAATATCTAAGATCAGAGTTGGGCGGTTTGTTTCCCTGCCGAGGCATCGACAAAACTGACTCTTTCCAGCTCCAGGCGGCGACAAAAGCAAGACGCCCCGTGGCTGGCGTAATGGGTCTCCTCGATCAGCCTGCTCCAAGATTCTTTTCGTGAATCGTTTCAGAGCATCGAGACCTCCCAACGAATTGAAGTCTTCCTGCCCTCGATGTAGCGACAGTCCAGCCAACTTTTTAAGTTCCCGACCTTTTTGTGCCCAGAGAGTCTCAGGCGTCAGCCTTCCTTCCTGCACGATCGACAGACTGAACGCTGATTCAGCTTGATAACACGTCAGACCGGATGCGGCATCTAATACCTCTTCGAATGCTTCACTTTCAGGTAGTTCCCCTTCCTCTACGGCGACCTCACGAGCAATTTCAGCCAATTGATCACGTTGAGGTAGGGAATGCTCGATCTGGACGAACATCTTCTCCAACTCGACTGGAATCTCACAAACTGGGGAAAGTATTATGACAAACGTGCGATCTCGTTTTCCCAGCAAAACTTGATCCGAAAGAGCCTGGACAACTTCTGCCCCTCGAACGAAGAAATGAAAGTTCGACAAGACAACGATCGACGTCCCTCCTGGCACTGCCAGCGATGGGATCGCCTGGATCACTCCTAGTGGATCCGTGGCGACAATACCTGAGCCAGCTTCAGTTCCCCTGATACCTTGATTGATATTCCATGTCGACAACCTCCAATCCTGCTGTCGACAAAGCCGGCCAATTTCCGTTAAGACTTCATCAGGTTCATGGCTTTGAAGCCATATCCCCGTGAAGCATGCCTCGACGTGCTCCGACAATTGTTCCGTAAGCGACATAATCGGTTCGCTCCTTTGTGACAGTGATCGATCAGTTCGATTGTTGCTGTTGATGGGACGTTATCGTTTGAGAGTAAAACTCTGGCTTGACGAGAGTTTCGGTACGCTCTCCGATGGCTTCTTCCAGGAACGCGCTTGCATCCCGGCATGTGCGTCCCACGAATCCAAGTGTTTCGATCTTGGAATCACCTTCAGAATTGAATGTGATCTCGATTGTTCTCATGCTGTACCTCCTACCTGAATTGACAGTCGGATGCTTCCATCTTCTAGCTGCCGCTCCGAAGTTGAGTACCCCTTTTTACGAGCTTCTAGCTTTGCTTTTTCGACGCCATACGCCTGGATCAACCGGTTCAATTCCGCTCGCTCACCCCAGCGACCTCCGTAGTCGTCAAAATCAACTTTTCCACTCTCAACATCGAATACGGCGTCGTAACGCCACCCGGGAAGTGACACGCGCCATCCCGTCGCGGAACCATCGAAGAAGTTAGCAGTGCCATAGGTTGGTTCTGCCAGTTGCAGACGCTGGGTGGCGAGTCCCAATGCGGCAACGTCTTTGACTCGGGTTTTTACCTGGACAACATGTGACATACTCTTGCTCCTTAATCTGCTGTTTCTGTTGAGGAATTCAAATCTGGCGAATCGAGTTTCTGACTCTGATTGCGAGATGAGGGACCTAGTCTTGGAAGCAACAATGGTTGGCTCGCGACGACATCATTCAGAAACACTTCAGCGATTTCAGTGTCATCACCAGTGCCTTGAGGCCGACTCAGTAAGTACCAACACAAGACAAGTGGCAACGTGCAGACGACAACACTGCTGCACGTCAGCATGGTCGCGGCGATGAGTGAATCATGCTGTCGCTGCGTTGCCAGCGCTTTCCGATCCTCCTCCAAACGATCACGTTGTTGTCCAATCTCAGTTCGTTCCTGTTGGACTTCGCGATGAAGCGCAACCCATGCTTCGCGAGCATTGGCATCTGCGGTAACCAGATCATTCGAGCCATTCGCAACTTCCTTTTGAAGCTCGACCATCAGTCGACGTTGCTCTTCCTGGCTAAGATTGTGACGCTCGGCCATTTCGGCCAATTTTCTATACTCGTCTTCATCGCACCCGAAGAACAGCGATAGAACGAGCAAAGGCAGTAGGCTAGTGACGATGGTGTGTTTCATCGTTCTTCAAACGCTCCACAAGACGGCGAAGAATTTGACGAAGCGCGATAACGAGCCGTCTTTCTCGAATGAGCGCTACGATCGCGAAAAGTAATGCGATCGTTGTCAAAGCAATGACCAAACTGGACATGAATGAAACTCCTTTCCTCCTGACAAATGGGGCAAATTAGAAAGCCTAGGGCTAAATCCTCCTCAGGTCTTATGACACGAATTGGACGTTTTTTTAGCTCTTATCTGGTTACTGGCGTCCGATTCAGCTTCCCGCAGAAGTCGCTTCGCAATGCATCTTGCGAGAAGCCTTATGAACTCATGCTGTGATCGTGCAACTTGTTCAATGAAAGGTTCTTTGGAATATGAATCCGCTTTAGCGGGCATAATTGAGTTCCTTATTTGGGATCGGCGCACGAAAAAGCCCATGACCAATTAGGACATGGGCCGAAGGTAGTCGGATGGCGCTGGGGCCATCAACAAAGCCATGCTTAGCTACCAGGATCATATTGCTGAAACTCGAATCGAGAATGCCGGTGACGTCGCATACGGCCCAAATCAGTTGGGGCTTCCGTCACCGGAACGTAAGGATCTTTCAGTCCTGAGGCGTCCATCACACCCTGCAGTTTCAATGCATTTTGGACCGCAGGCTGCGTGATACCCAGGTGGGCAGCGATATCCCTTTGATACATGCCCGTTTCACGAAGCTTGACAACCTGTTCACGGAACAACTCGCGCTGGACCGGCTCAAAGAGATCCACCTCGATCGTCCGTGTCATGGCTTCTCGCGCCACGGAAAAATCCTTCATCCCAGGAATCAAGTGACACAATGTCATCTGAAATTTAGCTCGAATGAGAACCGATCCACCAACGCAAAGTCGCATCGGATGAGCCTCAATGCGCGGAATCAGCGGGCGCATCACACGGCTCATTCGGTAAGGACAATCGAGATGCTTCGTGATGGCATCCTTGGCAAGTTCGCGAACCATATCGGAAGAAGGAAGCTTAGGAACCAAGCATGAGCGTTCACCAAGCTCTTGCAGCTCAAACTTCGCCTCGGTCAACTGAAGCTCCGTTTCTGCGATCTCTCTCGTCAAGACTTCCGAGTGATTCCCACTCTTGACGAACTGAATCAGGTTGGCCATTTCACGATTGAGACTATCGATCCTTTTTTGGATCTGCTTTTTCTCCGAGTACCGTGAGTCGGTAAGTGTCTGCGACTCTTCCATGATTTGACTTTGAAGGTTCTCGGCGAAGTCTGGTAGTTCTTCGATAGCTTGAAGCACGGCGGCAAGGATCTTCTCGGAAGCCAAATTCCCGTCGAACGTTGCACCTTGCCAACACTTATATTCCTTAGCGCCTTTACAGACCAAGCGATCGACTTGACCATGACCGCCCCATCGCATCGGGTGCCCACAAACGGCACAAAACACTTGCTGACCAGGAAAGCGAGTTCGCTTTTTGGGAACCATCGCTCGTGGGTCGCGGCCGTCCATCTTCTTTCGCCGATAGGCCGCGTTCTTTTTATCAAGGAACCGAATCAGAGCGTCGTATCGATGAGCTTCGACGAATGCCAGATGAGGGCAATGGCGCTCAAGCAACTCATCCGGAGCTGCCTTGATCGATTTGCGTCGTCCTGTCTTGTTGATACGTTTTGACTTCACGCGATTTCGAACACGAACGCCCTTCAACAGCGGGTTATAAACCAGGTTTCTAAGCGTTGAAACAGTCCAGCGATTCGAGCTGACATACTTCCCGGTTGGAACCTTCTTAGCGTTCAACCAATCAACGACTTCAGAATAGCTCACTCCGTTCTCGAGCCGAGAGAAAATCTCCTCGATAATTGGCTCGGCCGCAGGATCTTTAGTGACTTCTTGATCGGAGGCCCCAGGATGCGGTTTGATATATCCATATGGCAAACACTGGACGACCAAGCCCTGCATGTGCCGGCTCCGAAGAGTTCGCCGAATTCGCTTGCCCGTATCTGCATTCGAAAACTCGTGATGCATCGTTGCGAAACCGGCTTTGAAACGCCAGTCGTCGTTTTCAGTATCCAAATTGTCATTCAGGGTAACGACACGTGTCTCGTGGTCTTCCGCCAGTTCAAGGAATGCTACAGCGGCATTCCGGCGACAGATACGACCTAAGTCTTCAGCGATGATCAGATCAATTTCATCTGACAAGATCGCATCCTCGAGGTCTCGAAGCTCTTGACGATCCAGCAGTTCGCCGCTTCCCTGGCTTTGAATAATCTGTTCTTCGAAACGCTGATCGAGATGCTGACGGCACCAACCTCGACTGAGCTCAATCTGATCCTCAAGGCTAAGCTTATCCTGATGCTCCGTGCTAATCCGAGCAATAATTAAGACTCGAAAGAATATGCCATTTCGCGGAACAACGCCATTTGTGATCGACATTACCAACACTCCGGGTGACCAGAGACCTCAAAGGCCCCTACTCGGAGAGGGCGAGAATTAGTTTTATCGTTAGCTATTGAAGAGTTGTCTAGGACTCGCAAGTACCAAAGAACATATCCTCTGTGAACTCAATGCTTTGCGACAAAACAAGCCCAAGCAGGCTGGTTCTCGCGAAGTCGTTAGGAAATGTCAATCGCCGGTCACCCCGACCTCCTAAGGCCTTGCAAATCAACGACTTGCGAGGCTTTTTCTTTTGTCCTTTTCTGGCAAATCGCAGGTTCGATTGGCAAGCGCCCTTGAAAAATCCCGAGCAAGGTCGCTGACGCGATCCGGCAAAAGTTTCTTAACTTCGTTCTCCCGCCAAGAAAACTTATCGAAAGCGCCGGCGACGCCTTCGCTGCTACAGCACACTGATCTTACACAGACTGAATCTTCAATAAGAATTTGAGGCTGGTCAGAGGCCCAAAAGGGGCTTTATTGGTTGGAGTCATTCGAACGCCGTAAACCATATGTTTCTATTGCAAGCGAAGCATCAACTGGCAAATTCTGTCATCTTGCAATTGTTGTCACTCGAGGCTTTCAGGTAGTTTTTGGGCGCAGCAGCTAGCCAACAATGGTCCCACCAATTAGCAGAAAAGGGACGATAATTTGGGTGGCGTATGACCTTGAAATCATAACCCCAGACCAAAATCATGTTTAAGACCTGTTCCAAGTTATCACGCGAATGAACTTCAACAAGCATTCTGGGGTGATGTAAAGTGATGAGTTTTTGGGCACCCTTCAAAGCTTCTATCTCGGCACCCTCCACGTCGCACTTGATCAGATCGACGCGACCTGCGATTTTCAAGTCGTCAATTGGTTGGCATTTAAGAGTTATTGAGCCACGCCTTGGCCCTGTATTTACACCACCTGCTTGAAAGTGTGTACTTAAATGTCGACTATCATCAAAACAACTGAACTCACGTTGCTCATCAATATCCCAGGCGGCGAACTCATGAACATATGCATTGCCAGGAAGTTTCAATTTCAGTTGTTTTAAGGCATCCGGGCCAGGTTCAACTGAATGAATGGTTTGATATTGATTGGATAAGGCGTGGGTCCATAGCCCTTGGTTTGCCCCGATATCTAAGAATACTTCACCGGCGGCAGGGATCCAGGAAGTGAGCCACGTCTCGTCAGGTAGCAATCCGGTTGGCAAGGAATCGTCACGATCAACCCACGGCACACTGGCTATGATTTTTAGTTCGGCGATGGGAATCTTTGCAGATTGATCCATACCGCTTCCATGCACGTCTGTACAAGGAAAGTTATCATTATCCAGAAAATTGCCTCGAAACAGTCGCAAGTCAACCTGTCTTCCTAGCGTCTTACCCGCGCGGTCTTGAAGTAGGACATGCGCACCGATGGCTTCGATCTCTTTAGGAACGCCCGTTAGAAACTCGGTCAGACTTTCAAGTTCCTGATCGTCTAGAACTTCGCCGCTCTCAAGATAGAGAAACCATTTCCCCTGGGGATCGATCTCGCCAATGCGGGAAACTACCTCGCAGCCATATTCTTGCGCTAAATTCAAAACCGTTTCCGTTGGCTTATCTGCGACACAAAAAACTTGTTCCACAAACGGTCGGAGGCAAGAAAGAGTATCTGCAAATGCTGCTTCCTCTTCGGGTGCCATCACTATTGCCGAAAGACTAGAAGTCTGTTGATTCGATGCAGAAGAGTTGGCCTCGGGACTCTGGCTGGACGCACGTTCGGTAAGCAAGGCGATACGTTCACTCATTTTCGTCGCGCTATTGTTCCATGTGAATCGATCTCTTACATACTCAGAGGCTGCCTGTCCTCTCCTTTTTGTTTCCTCGTATTCGGTTACCACCTGTCGCATCAGCTTCTGCAAGTCCCCCGGAGAAACACTTAGTTCAAGAAGTGGACCAAACAACGATAGCTCGGTCGCCACTTCGACCTCCTCGCTTGGGAGAGTAAAGGCTGTTTCTGGAGTTGTGAAGTCGTCGCTAGCGCCTCCCTGGGGAACGATCGGAGCCGTGCCACAAGCCATCGCCTCTAGAATTGGCATTCCGAACCCCTCGCCTCGATAGGGTGCCACCAAGCAGTCGCATGCAGCAAAGAGACTTGCCAGTTGTCCTTGCGTCAGTGGCTCATCAAGATAGAGGATTTCCGGTTTGGTTGGATCGCTTTGAGCTTCGATCGTTGCTTGTGCATAGTTGTGATGACGGTACACCGTTTTCGAGCCAATGTCTTTTACGACCAGTCCAACATCTTCTTCAGGACCGAACTCCGCTAAGTATGCCTCCAGCACTCGGTCAAAACCCTTACGAGCGATCGTGCCTCCCACGTAGAGAAAATGAAACCCTTTGTTCGTTGGCAGAATCAACGGAGGCGCTTCAGGAGTGAACACTTTGGCGTTAACACCCCAAGGAATGACCTGAATTTTTTCGCTGGGAATTCCACTGCGTTCATAGACTTTTCGAACGTAGTGGCTTGGGACCCAGATCTCATCTACGCGATCGCGTAATGGCTCAATCCATTCTTTCGGCAGGTGACCATACTCCCAAGGTTGCACGTGAATCCAGAGACCTTTCTCAGGCGGATTCCAATCAGGAGGATAAGCATGACGGATCGTTACTTGTGGACCATTAGGTAGTTCTCGATCAATATAGGCCTCCACGTTAGAGGCAAACGGAGGACGCTCTTCCGGCAAGCCGTTAGAGAGTCGCCGAATGGAAACTGCAAGCGAGGAATCTCGCGCCAAAGCCAGGCAAAGTTGTTCGTTAATATTCGAGAAACTATGGCCTGAAAACAATTCTCCTTCCAGTATCACGCGCGTTTGATTTTCTTGAATGGGAGGGGCACTCATGCGTGTGAAACGCTTTTCAGCAGCCTGAATGGCAAGTTCAACACCATTGGCGCCCGCATCGAGATTAAATCGGGAATGGATGTCCTGGACAGCCTTGTGACTGATTCGCTCTCGCAGCTTCGGATCATTCACAACTTGACGCATTAGTCTTCTTAGTTCATCGCAATTAGGTTCACACCAACGATGGCCATCAAAGAGAGGGAAATCACGAGCGGCATTTTCTGGAACGTCGACTTCTTTTGCCGGTATCAGCAGGCTATTTTCTTCCGTCATAAAGTCAATTTGCCCAGTCGCATCCGTGCCGATGGTTGGAAGGCCGCAAGCCATCGCCTCCATATAGGGCCTTCCCCAGCCCTCTCCGCGTGAAGGCAAAACGAAAGCATCGACACTGCGATACAGCGCCGCCATTTCTTGAGTCGTAGTTTCCTGGTCGAGCAAACACACATCGGGACGTTCTTCTAAAGATTGACCAATTGCATGCAAACATTCGTCGAGCCGGCCCCTTATTTCCTCCAGTGACATGCCGTGAATTCGAGAAAGCTTGATCAGCAAACCTGTTCCTTCGCCTGGGGCAAATTCTCGACAATAGTTTTGGACTAACAGTTCGCCTCCTTTGCGAGGTACCCAATCAAATACACTTAGAAAGACGAACTTTCCTTGCATTTGTGACGGCAACGAGCATTTCACGCCGTCCGGTTGGAAAATCTCCGTATCAAGACAGCCCGGGACGATATGGATCTTCTCGGGTGCTATCCAACTTCGCCGGAAGGCATCGGCGGAATGCTGCGATGGTACCCATACTTGATCAAATTTTTGGATATGGGGAATCCATGATGCGGGCACACGATCCGTTTCGATCATTGTTCTTAAGGCATTGACCGATGATCGAGCATCAGGCTCAATGGCGCCGGGAAGCGAATGAGTGACTGTCAAACTATGTCGCGGCCTTCGAGCATTTCGCAACGCCCGGAATAGAGCTTGGTCGTCCCGATCCACGCCGGCGTCTTTACCGTGGCAGCGAAGGGGTGATTCCAATGCCAAGGGTCTAGATCCATATGCCATTGCGTGCAGAAACGTCCGCGCCTCCTCCGAATAACCGTTGACACCAGCAACGTCCGCTTTCCATACTACCCCCAACGGAAGAGTAGGACTTGATTTCCGGAGTTGGGCCAAGGAATCCTCCATGCAGGCGATGACGTCGTCTAAATCTGCGGGAACGGCAGTTGGATTGGAACCTGTCAAATCACTTGAGTTGAGATCGAGTAGTTTGCTTTGTGCCTGCCAACGATATTGACCTGACATCCAGGCGGCGACCCATCCCCACTCTCCATCTAGGTTGCCAGGATTCCATTCATATGTCTGCCAAATCTCCCTCATCATTTCGGCGATTGCGGCCCTCCAATTCCATGTCGCTCCTGCTTGAGCCAGGTTCTCCGCTTCCGCGGATGAGTACCGATTCACCTTGTCGGCATAGTGCTCTATGGAACGAATGCCGTAGTGATCGACTCCGAGTTGAGGATTGGGTGCGACGCGAAGTTCGCGTCCCTCAAGGTGGACCCCACCATGGACCCTATCAGCAAAACGAAAGTGTCCACGTTTGAGAACGCGCGGCCCTGTGTAGCCTGGCCACCAGCCGCAATGCTTCATCCATTGTCGGCCACAATACGATTTAAATGGAATTGAGATCGCTTCGTACTCACTTCCATGGGTCCGTATTGCTTCGCAAACCAGTTTTCCTGTCGCTTGAGGAATTCGCTCATCCGCATCGACAAACCACAGCCACGCGTTTCTGGCTTTGTCGATCGCGATGTTACGGGCGCCATCAAAATTGCGTACAAGACGATGCCTCAGCACGCTCTGAACATAGGGCGTCGCAAGCTCTACTGTGCGATCCGTACTCTCCATATCAATTAGTAAGATCTCGTCAACGTGTGGTTGAAGGGCTTGCAGACAGCCGACGATGTTAATTTCCTCGTTCCGAGCCAGGACGACACCCGAAATCATGTGATTTACTCCTAAAGCATTCTGTTCGATCCATTGATTAAGATTGCGAGAGAAGAAGCGACGCTTCTTAAATTGCAACTTGCTCGCGGACAACCTGACTGGCCTCCTGCAAGGCCTCCCTCGTGGAGTTCGACTCCGGACGCAAATCGAGCGATACTCGCAAAGCAGCCTGAGCCCCTGGAAGATCACCGCCTCGCAGTTTGGCGATACCAAGATTGTGCCACGCAGCTGCATTGTGCGGCTCGAGATCAACCAGCTCTGAAAGTGGCTCGACCGCCTGATCGAGTTCGTCACGTTCAAAAAGAAATCTCGCCAATGCTTCCCACACGTCCGGTTTGTCAGAGAACCTACTGGTCGCCTCCGTTAAGAGGTCACGCGCTTTCGTCAGACTCCCCTGGGCCTCGTGAAGTTGAGAACGAAGCAGCAATACCTGCCAAACTTCAAGCGAGTTCTGCTCAAGCCACTCGAGTTCCAACTCGGCGGATGTAAATTTCCTCTGGCGAATTAAGGACGCTATCAGAACGGGACCAGACGCGGTGCAACGCTTGGTGCGTACTGCACGCCTATACTGTATTTCTGCCAAGTCATCTCGATTCATGTCGGCATAGACGCACGCTAGATTATGCCGGGCCTTCGCACCGATGATCCCCATGTCGATACTCGCGAAGTGACGCTCGACCGAGGGCTTGAGTGCCTGGCGATAGGCGGCTTCTGCTTCCTCTAAGCTTCCCGCCTCATGGGCAAGCATTGCTTTGCGAAATAGTAATTCCGGATCGTTGCTTGCCACTTTCAAACCACGTTCGCAGACATCTTTTGCTTCCGCCTTTCTACCCAACTGATACAGGCTAGACGCGAGTAGCGCGTATGCTTTTCTCAAGTGCGACTCGGGCGGTTGGGCTCGTGCTATGCTTTGCTGGAGCCAATCAACGGCCTTTTCATACTGCTCCATATCGGCGTAGGTCATACCTAAATTAAATAGCACGAACGGATGCTCGGGACGTTCCTGATGGTCCAGATGGAGAATCCGCAAATCGCGTTCGTGCTTTTTACGCCGCCCCTCGGCAGATTGATCGCTGCCTGAGTGCGTAACGAAGATGTCGGTCCATGCCGTATCGCCACCGGCATTGCGGATAGCGGAAAGAATCTGTTCATGGATGCGTCCCTCAAACCGCAGATCGGGCCGATTGCGAATGAGCTTTACATGGTCAACCGCGGTGAAGTCCTGGCCTTCGCCTGTCGCGGGACAATGCACTTGGACCACGTACCCCAGCGTGTTTTCATGATGATCTTGATCAACGAGTCCCCGCAGTTTGTGTCCGTTGGCCGCATCGATTGTATCGTCGGCATCCATCCAAAAGATCCATTCACCGCTTGCGTAGCGGAGAGATTCATTGCGTGCTGCTGAGAAGTCATCGCACCAGGGAAAATGAAAAACCCTGGCTTGATAACGTTCGGCAATTTCGAGCGTTTGGTCCACCGAGCCAGTATCGACGATGACGATCTCATCCACCCAAGGACGAATACTTTCCAGACATGGTTCCAGCGTTCGTGCGGCGTCTCGCACAATCATGCAAAGTGACAGTTGCGGGCGGCACCATGGGCAGCTGGAGGTAGAGTCGTGTTTACAGGGCATGTTCCACCTTCTTTTCGACTGGTTCTTTTGTCCCACCAAAGCGAACCGCAATCTGAGGAACAGCGGTTTCATCTTCACTGTCTTTCGCAATGGTCGCATCCAGAATGACGGATTCGCTATTCTGGTAGACCTCGGGCATCTTCGAGACGGCGCGCTGAACGGGCGTTTCGACATACTCCGCAAGCAGCTTGCGAACGATCCGTCCTCCTTCGCGTCCTTGTGCCTTCTCGTTCTGTTGGTGTGCCATCTCGGCAATGGAGTCGACCAATACGTCCGGCACAATCAGTTCCTTTCGCCGGTTCTCACGCCAACGGGTTTGAATCTTGCGAATCAACTTGTCCGTGATCCCCCACATGGCTTCTTTGTCAAGCGGCCGGAAGACGATGACCCGCTTGATTCGAGCCAGGAACTCCGGGGCAAAAACCGGGCGATTCGACTTGCCATGACGAATTTGTGCCAACGATTCCTTCATCCGAGCCGCCATTTCCTCGGGAGTCTTCCCTTGTCGGGCCATGTCGGCGAGCATGCGTTGTCCGACATTCGTGGTGAGAATGAAAATTGCCTTGTCGCCGTAGGCCTTCACGCCGCGCTGGTCTTGTACCCATCCCTCGTCAAACAGGTTCAGAAAAGGTTGCAGCACGTCGGGATGGGCTTTGTCCGCTTCATCGAGAAGAAACACGCAGTAGGGATCGGACATCAGATCGGACACGATGCGGCCCCCTTGTTCGTGCCCAACGTACCCCGGCGGCACGCCGATGATACTGGCCACGCTGTGGGGCTCGACGAAGTTGCCCAGGGTATAGGTTCGCAGCCGTTTCGAGCGAGAATAAAAACGCGCCAGTGCCTTGGCCATCTCCGTCTTGCCGGTACCAGTCTGGCCGACGAACAACATCACCGACGCAGGCTTACCTGGATCCGTCAAGCCTGCTTTGATCAGACCCAATTCATCCGCGATTTCCCGCACGGCATGCGACTGTCCGAAGATCTCCTCGGCCAGACTCTCGGTGTAATCTCCTTGCTCGGCTACCCCGCGAAGCGTCTCAGCGGGAACACCGCTCGCTTGCGACACAGCCTCGACCACGTCGTCGACGGCAATCACGCAGTTCGTTTCCCCGTATTGGATTTGCTCGAACGCACGCTGCTCGCATGCCTCGCGTAGGATCTTGACCGCTTTGCCTGGTAGCCGCTGATGCAGGATGTAGTCACGGGAGAGCCGCACTGCTTCGCGTATTGCCTCTGGTTCGATCTTCAAAGCGTAGGTTGCTTCCAGCCCCCCGCCGTAGCAGCCGACGAGCCGTACTGCCGTTTCCGATTCCGGTTCGAACGCCCTGATAACCGTGAATCGTTCCCGCAGTTCGGCATCGTCGGCTGCTAGTTCCTCGAACTCTTCCGGGCTCAATAGGCCCAACAATTTAGCCTTTATGCCTACCAGGCCGCGTAGCAATAGAGACCGATGATGGGTCCCCTGCTCGCCACGCAGCAGCTTGCCCAAACCTTCCACGCACAGAACCAGCGATGGCTCGTCCGCGGCTGAGGCGAGAAGGGATTCAAGCCGCGCCCCGCTTTGCTCTGGCGGCGTATGGCGGGCATCGATCCAAAGAAATCGTTTGTCCTTCATCACGGGAAGCTGGCCTTGGGTAGCGCGTCGGGCCAGTTCGCTTACGATGGCCGATTGCCCCACGCCACGCTCCCCAACCAGCATGGCATGGCCGTCGGTACGATGTAGCGCTCGCGATAGTTCTTCCACCAAAAGGTCGTAGTCAGGCTCACCCTCGAAGGGGCTGGCATGATCCAGACCTGCCAGCCGAGCTTGCCGCGTGAGGTCCTCGGCCCAGGCCAGTTCTCCCGGGAGAGACAAAGCGTCCGTATCGTGGGTGGAAAGCACGTTGGCCAGCGACTGCTCGAGGCTCTTAATTGCCTCTTTTACATCAAATGCAGGCCACTCGCGTTGTTCTTGGGTGGTCATATGCGCCAACACGCAAAGCAGAAAAGACGTCAGGCCTCCACGGTCCGACCGCATGCTTTCCCACTTCCGATAGGTCTGACAAGCCTGGTTAGCTTCCGGCGAAAAAGCGACTTCGGCGCCCAAATCACGCTTCGGCGAGTCCGTGACCCGATCGACTGCCAAAGCAATCAAATCCTCAACCCGAGCCGGAGCCACCATCGAAGACGCCAACAGCTGCTGCAGTTCGGAATCGGCCTGCAACAACACGGCCGCCAACAAGTCGCCAGGGCAAATCGATCCGCCGGCATAATCCACCGCGGCTCGCAGCGTTCTTCGGACAATGGGATCGCTTACACCTTCAACGAGAAAGGGATTCTTACAGTTTTCCATGGGGACGATCTTTGAAAATAGAGGAACGTTTACAGGGGCTATCGTCAAAGCGATACCCAAAACGGCGCCAAGCGGTCGTTATGCTGGCCATCAAAAGAGAGGGGTCGATGGCGGATTACCGTCTAGAAGAACTACGGTGCGAGAGAGGAGGGATTTGAAGAAAATATTGCGGGAAAGGAAAAAGAGCTGGGGCGATGAAATCGGAAGAGCTGAACAAAGGGAAGGTGATCAGCTGAGATGGCCTGGCATCTTTTTAATGGCCAAAGCCATGCCCACGTTTTCGTGGGCATGGCAGGGTCACGGGGAGATCGACAGCGAACTTGTTGCAGAGAGAATCAGCGGTAAACAAGAGCTTGAGCATCAGGCCCAAGCAGACGCCGCCAGGCGTGCTGGTGTTCAAGGCTCGGAAGTTTACTCAACCGGCCAAGCTGCAACCCTTCAAACCGGCACAGCCTGCGAAGATCGTGCCAGAGCATCAAGTGTCATATAGGGACTCATCGGAGGCGCATCGTTCATCATAATTAAAGTGGACATCGCATTTTTGGTCAGGCTGAACAGTGACGAGTATACCATACCACTCTTGGTCACCTGTACCTCGAAGGTCTTCGACGTCCAACAGGCCTAGTGTTATCTTACTACTCGAACCAATTGAACATGTGCTGCCATCCGTCTTGATGGCTCTGATTTTCCATACCCAAGACTCATCCTGCTTATTAAAGCGTGCGTCAAGACAAGCTTTCGTCCACTTCCCATGTCCAACTTCTGCTTCTGACTGCGTGAAAACAGCAGCACCAAGCGTATTCAATACTGATTCAAGTTCACTAACCATTCACATGATCTCCTTCATTCACAGTCCGGACGGGTGCGACTGACGAATGATTAGCCCTTTGTGTGCCACCCAGCCGAAGCCAAGTCGAGACCGTGATGAGCATGATCAAATGTAGGCAAGGCAATTTCGTCCGAGGCAAAACGGAACCAAGCCGCCAAAAAGAATTACACCTGATTGTGCTGACCCACAATGTTCTGATTCTCTGGTGGGCTTAAGTTTTCTGCAGAGCCGTCCTGACACCTTTTCTTAATCAAAGACTCTATTCCGCAAACCATCGCCAGAATGCATTTCCCTTGCCGCCACCAGCTTCGATTGATACTTCGTCAGCCAAAAGTGAATTTCCACCTTCAGCATTCCGCATCAGAAACACCGTGCCCAAGCCTCGAATAAACAACTCAAAATCCTTGGCAACGATGATTTCGTGGTCGCTCCATGCTTCACCATGCTTGAACACTGAAATGGTTTCGTCGTTACAATTCAACAGTACGGCGTAAGGATCGGAATTAGCGATCAGGAGTAGGTTGTCCGGTCGAGTTCCCGAACCCCACCATGGATACTCATTTGCGAAATCCCCTCGATTGTTCTGATAAGTCCAAGACAGAAAGTCGCCGGTGTTGCAAAAGGCAATTGGTCCTAATGTGAAACAACCGAAGTCAAAACGACGCAACATTGCCTGAAAGTGCTTTGGAAGAACAACATCTAATTGCTGTTGAAAACGGTCAATGTCCTCTTGTGTTACCTCTGATGATACGAGTCGAAAGCCTGTCAAAATTGGTTCAAGAGGAACGAATTGTTCATCAAGCCGAGACTGTATCTCTGCGATTTCAAGTGCCATGAAATTCACCCTAACTTACTTTGTATGCCAAATGCCACCGGAACCTACGTGTGTCTTTCCGGGAACAGGAATCGCATATTGGCCAAAATCAACGTGGTGATGAATAATCACGTCTCCTTTGAATGGTGCATGTTCAGGAAAGACCTTAATCCATTCATCATCGATTCTCGGAGACACCTTTAGCTTGTCGTAGTTCTCAATAAGGTACCGGTTAGACTTGCTAAGCGATTCAGGACGAAGATCTTGCCACTGCTGCCAAAACTCTTTCGTATTCCTGATACCACCTTTTGAAGTAATCTCCCCAGCGGTAAATGTTTTGGTGTCGATCGAGAAACGTGGGTCAGGCCTGCCAGGAAACGCCGGATCAACACGAGTGAGGTATGGAGTGTCCGGCACTTTAGTTGGGGCAACAACGTTTTCCGCTGACTTGCTCGCAGTTCCAGTTACCCCTTTCTTTGATACTCCAGAAACTTGTCCTCGTACAGTCCCAGAAACGTTTCGTTTGGGACGTATACCAGCTGCTCCTGTTCGCGTGGATGCATTTTTGGCAAGCTTCTCGAAAGTTCTCCCAGCGTTACTCGCGATCGCTTTGCCGTTTTCGCCAATCGCATTAACGGTGACTTTGAAATACTTCGATTTACCGATGGCCTGTTCGGGGGCAAGGATCGTCACCGTGACTTCGAAGGCAAGGGCTCCTCCCGTCTTGGGGTCGTCGAGGGCGGCATCTATTTGCCTTTGAACTTCCTTTAAGACTTCCTTGCGTTTTTCCTCACTCGCATAAAGCGTTCCGACAACGTCCCCTAAATCTTCCGAAGCCCCAACAACTCCCCGGACGACTAGATACTCGCCCAGGCTGTAGATACCAAAGATCGTATTCTTAGGTCCATGAACGAAATACCCCTCCGCGGCTTCGGGGATTCCTTGGAAATAGGCCTCCACGTTCCCTTGATTAATGACCTCGATACGTCCGTCATAGATGTCGCCGGCTGTCGACGTATCGTCAAAGCGATACCCAAAACGGTGCCAAGCGGTCGTTATGCTGGCCATCGCAAGAGAGGGGTCGATGAGGAAAAAGAGCTGGGGCGATGAAATCGGAAGAGCTGAACAAAGGGAAGGTGATCAGCTGGGGTGGCCAGGCATCTTTTTAAAGGCCAAAGCCATGCCCACGTTCTTGGGCATGGCAGGCTCACTGGGAGATCGACAGCGAACTTGTTGCAGAGAGAATCAGCGGTAAACAAGAGCTTGAGCATCAGGCCCAAGCAGCCGCCGCCAGGCGTGCAGGTGTTCAAGGCGTACCAAACGGCGAAAGCGGCAGGCTGGTTGCCTTACAAGCCGCCTGAGGCAGCGATGCGAAATTTGTCATTGAACGTCGTCGGATCGAAAATCTGGAGCAAAAGTCTCTCGATCAAGGTCGGCTCGCGAAAAGACATACTGACTACCGATGTGGTTGATAGCTGCCTCTTCAACCGACTTATAATCATCGTTTTTCCATGCATTCGGAGTTGCATCAAGAACGACTAACACGCCACCCGAAATCTCACGCACATCATGGGCTTGGATAGAATTCAATCGGTCATGACCGATCAATCTAACGTATGGGCCTCCAAAGTAATTCAGCCAATAGACTCCCGGTAACGATTCATCCAAATGCACGCCAATTGCACGCACCCCACTTTCGTCGGCAATCTTGTTTTTGGAATCGAATTCTTCACTCGTGTACGCCTTCGCATAACGAACTGGCAAACGGTTAACAGCCTCTTCAACAAAATGCACTGCCCACTTTGAAACATTGTCGCCTTCGATGACAGGCAGTTCGATCTCGACGGAAACACGGTTCAATTCAGGCGGCAATGATGTACGGCACGTATTCAAAAAGAACGAAATACCATCGGTGGAACCCTTGAGGACGGCAGTCCCAATGCCACGCCGTGCCGGTGCTTCCTGATTGACCGCTTCGCTTAGACTTCCATTTTGTCCAACATCTTGGTGATTTCGTTTGTATTCGCTTTTAAGAACTTTGAGACCGGATGACCATGTCGGAAGTGTAACAACAATCAGCTTGTGTAATGATTCAAGTTGCTCTGAATCATATACCGGTCGTGCCAAATATAGGTTGATCCACAAATGCATGGTGAATGCAGGTTTTTTAACTGTTCCTATCTCGGAATCTGTTTCCATTCGAGTAATCCTTGATTGATCAAGTCTGCGAACTCACCACGTGTCGGAGCAGGCAAGTCCGAGAATACTTCAACACGAGCATTTCGCAAAATTCTTTTCGTTTGGGGATCTTGGACCAAGCTCGCTTTCTCTCGTAGCCTGCGAGCGTAGTCAACCGCATCTCGAATCTGATCCCGTGATCGTTGACTCAAATCGCCAAACTTCGTTCCACGGGAAGCTTTTACTTCAACAACTGAGCCACGGAGCCGTACCGATCCTTGAGGCCCACGAACTTTCAAATCTGGCACCCTGACGCCACTCGGTCCAGTACCCGGAATTGTTTGCTGCCCTGCACCCTGCGGATTTCTCGGAACTCCAGTAGATTCCGAAACGATTTGCTCCGCCTCTTCCGCAAATTCCTTCTGGCTGCCACGTCCAGTTTTCTTCGGGGCAACACTTTCCGCTGACTTGCTCGCAGTTCCAGTTACTCCTTCCTTTGATACTCCAGAAACTTGTCCTCGTACAGTCCCAGAAACGTTTCGTTTGGGACGTATACCAGCTGCTCCTGTTCGCGTGGATGCATTTTTGGCAAGCTTCTCGAAAGTTCTCCCAGCGTTACTCGCGATCGCTTTGCCGTTTTCGCCAATCGCATTAACGGTGACTTTGAAATACTTCGATTTGCCGATGGCCTGTTCGGGGGCAAGGATCGTCACCGTGACTTCGAAGGCAAGGGCTCCTCCCGTCTTGGGGTCGTCAAGGGCGGCATCTATTTGCCTTTGAACTTCTTTCAAGACTTCCTTGCGTTTTTCCTCACTCTCATAAAGCGTCCCGACAACGTCCCCTAAATCTTCCGAAGCCCCGACAACTCCCCGGACGACTAGATACTCGCCCAGGCTGTAGATGCCAAAGATCGTATTCTTAGGTCCATGAACGAAATACCCCTCCGCGGCTTCGGGGATTCCTTGGAAATAGGCCTCTACGTTCCCTTGATTAATGACCTCGATACGTCCGTCATAGATTTCTCCAACTGTCGCCGTATACAATCGCATCCTGTTAATAAATGGAAGCTTGTTGAGAGCAACTACCCTTGCCTTGTCTTCGCGGGTTCGAGCGTGAGCTGCTAGGAGTGAACTAACGTTGTCTCGATACTGTTGGGCAGGGGTCTTTACACCTCGGATTTCATTGTGTTGGCTGATATAGCGTTCTATTCTCTTTTTGATAGTATCTCGCTGCTGTTGTTTCGTAAGATCAAAAGCATCCGGGTAATCCGTCGGAATCATTTTTGTAATGGTGAGCAGGTTTGCTCGATTGAGCTTGTAGCCATCGTTTCGATTAGCTGGCTTTCCAAATCGACGACTTAGAACGTAAGAGTCCTCCCCGATTTCGATTCCGATAGGTATCCGAGAGATACGGCCTGTATAGGGAATGAGTGTCCGCTCGACGAGTTCAATGTAGAGAATCCCGTCCTCAACAACGTGACGCGCGTAGTACGATGTTGGCGCTTCCCCACTAGGATCCACCTCGTTAACCGGGTTATTCCCCACGTACCGATAAAGATTCGAATCCTCAGCTTCGTAGCGAATGGGGTCTTCGTTTAGCCATCGTCCGACCAGTGGGTCGTAGTAGCGGGCTCCGGCGAGGTAGAGGTCGAGTTCCTGGTCGCGGTAGTAGTTCTTTTGACCGACGAACGTGAACGGCGTGTCGCTGGTGCCGGTGTGGGACTGCCGGATGCCGAAGGCGCGGTGTTGGTAGCGGTCGACGGCCGTTTCGTTGTCGTCCCACAGCGCGTCGGTGCTGCCGATCGCGTCGTGCTGATGGTAGGCGGTCTCCAGGCCGTCGTACTCGCTGACCAGGTCGCCGTACTCCATGTTGGTGAAGGTGTACTGGTGCTCGACGTCCCCCACATCGTCCGTTTCCTGAAGGAGCCGTTTGAAGTCGTAGATGAACTTTTTGGCTTCAGTGGGAGCATGCTTTTCAACTCGCCGCCCCTCGGCGTTGTAGGTGAAGGTGACCAGGCCTGCGGTTGGCTCGGCGCTGATCAGGCGGTTATCTTCGTCCCATTCGTAGTAGATGACTTCGGCACTGGTTTCCTTCTGCGTGCGGTTGCCATCGGCATCGTGGACGTAGGTCGTAATGCCGGAGGAAGCCTCTTCCCGTTCGAGCCGGTTGGCCGCGTCGTAGATGAAGGTCGTGACCGTTCCGGAATCGTCCTGCTGCTTGCGGTTGCCGGCGTCATCGTATTGGTAGCTGACGTCGTACACATCCGTACCACTTCGCTGTTCCTGCGTAAGCTGGTAGGTTTTATCGTAAGACCAGGTGACGATAGCCCCATTGAGTTCGACGGCGTTCTTGCGATTACCGACATGGTCGTAGGTATAGGTCGTCAATTCTTCGAGCGTGTTGTCGCTCTTGCGACGCTCGATTCTGGTCAGCCAGTTGGCGGCATTGTAGGTGTGGGTAACGATCGCTCCATTGGCGTGTTCGATGTGTGTCTTGCGTCCAGCAGCGTCGTAACCGAAGGTCGTTACTTTGCCTTGCGGATTCACGATCGATTTCAGCCGGTCGGCCCCGTCATAGCTGTAGCTGGTGATGCCCCCATCGGGATCCGTCATCGTTTGTCGCTGACGAATCGCGTTGTAGGTATAGCTGATGATCTTGCCATCCGGATTGATGGTGCGTTTGGGCAAATCCCGATCTTCGTAGACGGTCGTATAGATACCGGTGGCATCGATGCTGGCCGTGCGATTGCCTGCGTCGTCGTAGGTGTAGGTATGCACGCGTCCGTCGGGATAAAGTTCTCCTTCTAATTCCTGGTTGGAGTTGTAGGTGGCAGTGACGATCTGGTTGCGAGCGTTCATCCGCAGCCTTCGATTGCCCACGGCGTCGTAAGCAAACTCGATCGCTTCACCCAGCGGATTGATTTCCCCGGTGCGCCGACCAAGCGGATCATTCGAGAACGTGGTGACGTAGCCGCGGGGATTGATGAGTTGAGTCAGTCTGCCGGCGATATCGTAGACGCTCGTGGTAATCCGCCCTTCGGCATCGATTTCGGTCGTTGGTCGTCCGAGCGGATCGTACAGGGTGGTCGTAATGTTCCCTTCCGCGTCCTGCACCTGGTTGCGCCGATCCGCGGCGTCGTAACCGTAGGTGGTGACGTAGCCGAGTGGATTGACTTCGGCCTGAACTCGACCAACGACGTCGTAGATTGTTTGAGAAGTGTTTCCCAGAGGATCCGTTACGGCCGTGATTCGATCGAGCGGATCGTAGGCCATGGTCGTAATTCCATCGACGGGGGACTCCACCGCGATCCGCCGATTGGCGGCATCGTAGACATTCGTGGTGATCCGCCCCAAGGCGTTGATCGAGGCTCTTTCTCGGTCAGCGTCGTCGTAATCGTAACTCGTCACTTCACCGGTGGCATCCAGTTGGGTTTGGGTATAACCAGTGGGCGTGTACGAGGTCGTCGTTATACGTCCCAGCGGATCGACGACACGTTCCGGCTGGGCGGCTTTGTTGTAGAAGTATGAGGTCGTCCTGGGCCCCGGCGTGATTTCCTTTTCGAGCGTTCCATCGGGGTAGTAAACGCGAAGCTTATCGTCTCCCCGAGCATCAAGCGTGAGCGTATTTCGTTTTGCGCCGTCGTACTGCTGCGTAGTGATGTAAGCCAAAGGATCCATCGTCGCATGGACACGACCATCGGCATAATAGATCGACGTGGTAACTTGCCCCAAGGCGTCCATTTGCGCGGTTTGCCGATTCGCATGGTCGTATAGATAGGTGGTGATCCCATCCGAGGCATCTATCCGTTCTTTGAGTTGTCCGTCAGGCCAATAGACGAACGCGGTTGCCTCGTCGGCGTCTCCGACAACGAGAGTTTCGCGATTCACCTTGTCGTAGGTGTGCGTCGTACATCGCATGAGCGGATCGATACTGACCCAGAGTTGTCCGTCTGGATAGTAAACCGACTGCGTCGCTTCGCCAGACTTATTGACGGCCAACGTCTGACGGTTAGCTTTATCGTACTGGTAGGTCGTACGGTGTCCGAGCGGATTGATCGTTGCTTTGAGCTGGCCATCATCGTAGAAGAGGCTGGTTGTGACATGCCCCAGCGGATCCATCACGGCGTTCTGTCGGCCGGCCGAGTCGTAACTATAAGAAGTTATCTTCCCGCGTGGATTGATGCTGGCATCGAGTTGCCCGTTGGCCAAGAAGACAATGATCGAGACGCGATTCTCGGCATCAATCTGGGTAATTGCCCGCCCGGCTTTGTCGTAGATCGTCGTCGCAATATAGCCGCGAGGGTTGATGGAGTTCTTGGCCAAGCCATCCGGCCAGTAGACGGTTGTGGAAATACCTCCCGCGCCATCGACCATTGCTGTGCGTCGATTCGCTTTGTCGTAGTCGTAGTGTACGGCATCGCCAACCGGATCGATGGTAGTTTGGAGTTGCCCATCAGGATAATAGAGATACGTGGTGATGCCTCCCTCGGCATCGATGGAATGTCGAAGCCGATTCGCGGCATCATAAGTCTGCGTCGTGACGTGATCTTCGGCGTTGATTAAGTTCTTTTGTTGGCCGTCGTCGTAGTAAGTGGTACTGGTGACCTCTCCTTCGGCGTTGATCATGGCCGTTTGGCGGTTGTCCTTGTCGTACAGGTAAGTCGTGACGTGGCCTTCCGGATTGATCGATTGTCTAGTCTGGCCGTCGGGCCAATACACGGTAGTAGTGATATTCCCTTCCGGATCGATCATGACCTTCTGTCGATTCACGTTGTCGTACAGGTAGGTCGTGACGTGGTCTTCGGGATCGATAGAATTCTTAAGCTGCCCATCGGGATAGTAGGACGAGTAGCTCGTCTCGCCAGCCCCATTCGTAACGCTCGCTTGTCGATTGGCATCGTCATAGGAATAACTGGTTACGCGTCCGACGGGATCGATGGATTGCTTTATTTGACCATCAAGCCAATAGATGGTGGTTGTGACGCCTCCTTCCGGATCGATCGTATTCGTTTGTCGGTTGGCATGATCGTACTGATAAGTCGTGACGTAGCCGCGGGGATTGATCGTCTCCTTTAGCAAGCCATTGCGATAGTAGATGCTGGAAGTGATCTCGCCTTCCGGATTGATCATTTCCGTTTGCCGGTTGGCCTTGTCATACTGGTAGGTCGTGATATGCCCCTGGCCATTGATGCTTGACAACCGCTGACCGTCTGGCAGATAGGTGCTGCTTGAAGTTTCGCCTTCTGGATTGGTTACCAGGGTTTGGCGGTTGGCCTTATCGTAAAGATAGCTCGTGATGTGATATTCCGGATCGATGGACTGCTTTACCTGGCCATCGGGCCAATAGACGGTCGTCGTTACGAACCCTTCGGCATTCATTACCGACTTTTGACGATGAGCTTTATCGTACTGGTAGGTCGTAATGTGTCCCTCGGGGTTCATCTCTTGCCACAGCTGACCATCGTCGTAATAGATGCTGGTAGAGATTTCGTTTTCCGCGTTGATGACCTCAGTTCGGCGATTTGCTGCGTCATACAGATAGGTTGTGGCGTGCCCCTCAGGATCGACGATGGCATGCACTTGGCCGTCTGGGTAGTATCGCGTGAGCGTGGTTTCATTCTCCGGATTAGTCATCGCAATGCGACGATTGGCGGCATCATAGACGTAGCTGGTCGCATTTCCTTCTGGATCGATCGTCTGCTGCAGTTGGCCATCGGCGTAGTAAACGCTGGTTGTGATCTCGCCTTCGCCGTTGATTTCGGCCGTGCGGCGGTTGGCCGAATCGTACTGGTAGCTGGTAACGTGCCCTTCGGCGTCAATCGTTTGGCGTAGCTGATCGTCGTCGTAATAAATGCTGGAAGTGGTCTCGCCTTCCGGATTGATGACGGCAGTGCGTCGATCCGCTTCGTCATAGACGAAAGTCGTGCGATAGCCTTCAGCATCGATCTCGACTTCGCTTCGCCCAGCGGCGTCGTACTCGACAGAGGTTGTTTCATTTTCCGGATTCGTGGTAGCCGTGAGACGGTTGACAGCATCGTACAAGAAGCTGACGACATGACCTTCCGCATTCACCGTGGTTTCGACCTGATCGTCGTCATAGTAGGTAGTCGTCGTGATTTCTCCCTCGGGATTGATCACGTTCTTTTGACGATTGTCTTCGTCGTAGATGTAGCTGGTGATGTGGTACTCTGGATCAATCGATTGCATCAACTGACCATCTGGCCAATAGACAGACGTGGTGACGTGTCCAAGCGGGTTGATGGTATGGGTGCGACGATTGGCAGCATCGTAAAGATAGCTGGTAATGTGCCCCTCCGGGTCAATCGTCTGCTGCAGCATGCCGTCGGGGTAATAGATCCTCTCCGTCGTCTCGTTTTCTCCATTGGTGACGTTAGTCTGCCGATTTCGCGGATCGTACAGATAGGTGGTGATCCGGCTGCGCGAATCCGTGAAGCTCGTGCGATTGCTGGATCCGTCATAAGTGTAGGAGGTCCGGTTGCCTAGCTCATCCACCTCGGCCAGAATCCGATCGCGCCCGTCGTATTCAGTCGCCGCCGCATCTCCCTCAGGGTTTTCAACAGAGAGCAACCGATTGCCCGGGTCAAAGCCATAGGTCGTAACGAGCCCCAATGGATTGATCTGCTGGGTTCGGCGATTGGCTTGATCGTAGACGCTGATGACTTCGTGCCCCAACGGGTTCACCACTTTAGTGCGGTTTCCCACTTCATCGTAGACGTAGCTTGTACGATGGCCGAGGGCATCTATCGTTGCTTCGATGCGGTTATTCGCGTCGTAGATCGTCGTTGTGACATGCCCTTCGGCGTTCTCGATCGCCTCGCGGAGGCAGTTTTCGCCGTAGCGGAATTGCGTTGAATGCCCTAGAGCAGTGATTTGGGCAGTGGGGCGATTCAGGGCATCGTAGGTCGTCGTCGCCAAATCCTCTTCGGGATTTCGAATCGACTCGCGCTGTGCATGAACATTGTAGGTGTAAGTCGTTCTCTGGTTGAGAGGATTGATTCGAGCTTCAGCATTCCCCTCGTCATCATATGTTAGCGAAGTGACGTGGCCTTCTTCATCTTGCTGTGATTCCAGTTGCCCACTGGCGTTGTAGACGAATGTTACTCTCTGGTTAGACGCATCCAGGGTTTCTGTCCTATCGTAGCCATACCACACGAGTGTCGTCGCGTATCCGCGTGGGTTGACGACTTGCTCCACCCGACCATTGCCGTCGTAGTCGAATGAAAAGGCATCGCCGTTGGCGTATTCAAGGCGGCTTACGGCCTGAACGCGAGACGGGAGAGTCGTGTATTGCAATTGTGTCGTATGGCCATTGGCGTCGGTCAGACTACTGAGGTGATTGCCGTGCCAGGTATAGCTGGTCGTATGTCCAAGAGGATCCTGGATGGAAGTGATGAATCGCTCGGAGTCAAATGTAACCGTAGTTAGATGGCCTCGTGCGTCGACGACTCGGGTAGTCGTTTTGTCGAGCGGAGTAAACGTCGTCGTTTCTCCTTTTGGCGTTACGACGGAACGCACACGGCCGCATTTGTCATAACTGTAGCTCGTGCGCTGGCCTGCCGGATCAACGTAGGCCAGCATCCGGCCCCTGGTGTCATAAACAAACGAGGTCGTGCAATCTTCCGGCAGCGTAACGCTTTCCAGACAACCACAGTCGCTTACCTGGAATTCCGTCGTCCGGTTGGCATGATCAACGATACTTGCCAATCTTTCATTCGAGTCGTAAGTAAACGTAGTAAGGCGATCGAGCGGGTCCCTCACGGATTCCAGTAATTTGCCTTGATAATTCAAGTACCACTCTTCGTTATGGCGTTCGATGCTTTGGAGCCGGCCTACACCACTGAGGTGCTCATCGTAGATGAGTTGCAGGCCATCCGGTTGTGTTTCTATCCAACCGCTGCCAGTCCTCTCGAGAGAGTTCACAGCCCCATCCGGGGCAAGATAGTAGCCTGAACCGTAATCTAGGTCGGTATACCGCCAGCAAGAACCATCCCCTTTGGTCACAATCGCGGCATCCGCACCGTGCTTCTCAATCTTCGGCTGAAGCAGGTTGGACCACTTTGCCCCATAGGGACTCGGGCGACACGAACTACGTGAGTTGTAAGTCAGCACGACCTGTGGACCAAACGGACCAATGCTGGGCGTACGAACTTTGACGACTGCATTTTGATTGGCCAGATTGATGGAAGCAGGGCCATCGAGCGTTCCTGGTACGCTTAGCTGCAAATGGTCCTTCAACTCGCAAAGTACTTTCCCAGTTTCGTTCAAAGGTCCCGGAAGATCTCCAGGACAAGCAGGACAGTCCGAAAGGGAAAAGATTCGAGGTTGAGGTTCGCCGACGGGCTGCTCGCCACAGCAGGCGGCAGCATCTTGGTCGATTCCTGGTAGACCCAAGAAGGGGATATCGATCGTACGGAAACAATCCCCATATTTCAAAAGTGCTTGGTCGGACATTATCGACTCCGCAGATTTCAGGTCGTGTTGATATTACTTTTGCCTGAAGTCTTATGCAGCCAAACGCAGAATGTTTGAAACTAGCGGCAAGAATTTTCCACGGCGATAAGCACTGGCCAATTTGCACATTAGACAATCCGCATCGTCTTCTTGCTGCGATGAAAACGCCTCTCGAATTCACCTCACGAACCGCCGGCGAGCGTCGCTGCCTGGTCAGGCGAATCACGATAATGACCGGGAATCAGCTTTGCTCCTTGCTACAAGAGCTTTTCCGCGCTCTGTCCGGTGAGGCATTCCAGCGATTTGTGCTGTGACTATCGCTTCGGCAAGAAGCCAAAAAGACGCCGTTCTAGAAAAGTCTTGGAAAAGATTCCAAGTTGTCAGCTCTTGGATGCATAGCACATGACGAGGACTTCGTGAAAGCACGCAGGTGAAATATGTCCTCACGCGGTTTTGCTTGTTTATTAGTTTGCGCCGCGCCTCTGGGGAGCAGGAGGCAGTATGGAAGTCCGTGTTACGGCCTCTCGTACGCTTCATGTCTCCTAATCAATCCGAATCATTACACGTGGATCCATTCGATCCCGAAACAAAACATTGTCGTCCAAGACGGAGAGCGATATGAGCAGTTCTTGTGAATGCTGTAAAGCGATGTGGATCAAGTTTCGGCTTGATGCTCCTTTGACTTCCGGTGACGAGAAGGTCAAAGCAAAAATCTACATTGATAAAAGCGGCTTTCGCCATTTTTGGCAGGGCCAGGACCCAGATCCCGATGACGAAGGATTTGACGTCTTTAACTTGGAGGCACCTGACTGGGCTACGACGACCGGTGGTCCTAGCACAACCTCCGATCCTCATCAAACCTTTCAGTTCTCAGGATCTCCGGGAGAGATTGGCCTGGCTTGCCTGGACGATTCCTTTGCGGACAAGACCGACTCCGCGGAAGCCACCAGCTGCTATCGAATCGTAGAGCTCGGCACACGAGATCCTGATCGAGTCAAAATCCGTAACGGCGGATGTCAAACGCTCTCCTCATTTTCCATTCTTGGGATCGACGACTCAGCCATCGATCCGAGCCTCCCGGGCAGTGCTTTTGAACGACAAATCGTTTTGGATGGCGTAGTGCCAACCAACGACCACAAGTCACGGTTTGCCATTTTGGGAGAAACCATTCCCCAATGCGAAGCAGGCCTGGCTGTTGTTAGTGGAACAACGCAAGTCAAAGTTTATATCAACGATGAAACACACCAATATGCGGATATTGCCGTCGGAGAGACGTCTTACCTGACGTCCGCCGAAAGCGGTTCCGCTCAAATCCTGTGGCGTGAATCGGGCATGGGATTGAAGTGGGCGATCGTTCGCTTGAGCAATGTCAGCGACCTGAAAGACGAAGACGATTCGACCCCGACAACCAGTGCGCCGGGAGGTGGCTCACCCCCCAGTCCTCAGTGCACGGGAAACGCCAAGTGGCGCTGGTCCGCCGACTCGGCCAGTTGGTCTCTTGAAGAAAACAACTGCGGCACGGAAGTAACGACGACTACCAGTTCCCCTACGCCAAGCAGCACGACGCCTGCTCCGCCTGCTCCGCCTGCTCCTACATGCTGCCCATGGCAGACCGCGGAGACAACCACAAGTACGACGTCAACGACGGAAGACCCCGGCAACACGACGACCACCGCCGCTCCGTGTCAGCCACTTTATCCTGAATTTTGTGGTTCCGAGGACGGCGAATGTACCTTTACCTATTGTTCAGATCGGATGAATACGGAGCCAAAGTGCGATCACTTGCTTCCGACGACGACCACCTCCTTTGACCCCAACACAACGACCCCCGATCCCGGTTCAGGCGGGACGACGTGTGATTGCAATACCACCACCACAACAACCACAACGCCGGAACCAGAATGCTCAAAGGGATGCAAGTGGAAATGGCTTCCCTCGGGCGGAGGCTGGCGATGGGTCAAGATGGAAGATGGTTGTACCTCCAAGTGCCCTTGCCCTTATCCTGATGAACCGGGTGAAAACAAATGCGCAACCGCCCACACGGCTTGCAAGGTGACGACAACCACGACGACTTTACCACCAGCCAACCCATGTACCGGTGTGTGTAACTACACCTGGGTCCCCGATTTTGAATTTTGGAATCTAACGGACAGCAATTGCAGTGGAGGAACAGGGGGCTGCGGCTGCGTGCCCCCCTCGTCACCAGGTGGTACAGATTGCGATACCGCGCGAGTTTTGTGTGGGGGATATGACGATGATTATCCCGAAAACACAACCACCCCAGCGCCCGGTTCGTGTGAAGCGTGCTATACCAGCTCGACCACTTCGACGACCTCAACCACGCCAGAACCTTGCGATTCTTTCTGCAAGTATCAATGGTCGACCGTTTCCGAATCGTGGTCGGTGATCGAAGACAATTGCGTATCCGACTGCCCTTGCGGCAGCCCACCGAGTTACGCGGGCCAGGATGATTGCGAAACGGTGGCGGTGAGTTGCGATAAGTACACGACAACGACTTCAACGAGTACTACAACTTCGACCACGACTTCTTCGACTACTTCAACCACTACAAGTACGACGACTACGACGACACCTAGTCCATCCTGCAATTACATCTGCGTTAATACTGGGGGCTCCTATAACTGGATACCGAATGGGCAACTTTCCTGTGAATGCTGCATTCCCACTTCCGATTGCAGCGCTGCAACGATAGGAGCAATTAGTGACGGGGGGTCGTGTATCGATGAATTCGAAGATGGCGGGCCTACAGGATTTTGTGATGAGTGCGCGTGGGAGTGTACTAATGAGGGTGCTGGTTGGTTTTGGCACTCGCGCGTAAGCAATTGCGGGAGCTTGCCATGGGGGCACTCCGCCTGTTGTGATCCGTCTACCCTAAGTGAAACCAATTGGTGTGATGGACCGGAAGACGCGGGATGGATAGTAGTGCCGTGCTTAGATAGTTGCCCTACTACAACCTTGGTTCCGACTACAACGACAACACCAGGTCCAACCACGACAACACCTGGTCCTACCTCGACTACTCCCGGCCTAACTTCGACGACGCCTGGGGCAACCTCAACAACAGCGGGGGTAACTTCGACTACGCCGGGGCTAACCACCACAACTCAGGCGTTGACATCAACCACGCCTGATTGTTCTAGCGGCTTGGGTACGGCGACACTCGTCTGGGATGGGTCTAATTGGCAAGTTGCTGAGAACAATTGCTGCCCAGGCGCAAGTCCCAACACAGTCCAAGGGATTGGACCGGGATCATACGTAGGCCAGCAAATGACTACCACCTGCCTGGGCGAGGCTCCCTAATTCACTCTCGTCTCTGCCGACCAAAGCTGGTGAACAAGCAAATATTCTTAGCGATCCAGCCCTTTGGTCGGCATTTCCCTTGCACATTACTGACTACCTTTTTCAAAACGACAAATCAATTGGAGCAATAACTAATGCCCAAACTAACCATCGGAATGGCCCATTACGATGACTTTCATGGAGCTTACTTTTCCATCCAAGCCCTGCGGTTGAACGAGCCGGACGTCATGAAGGACGTGGAGTTCGTGGTGGTCGATAACTCGCCGCCCAATTCCAAGCATTCGCAGATGCTTCGTCCTTTTGTGGAAGGGTGGGCTCGTCAGGGAACGGCCGGGGCGAAGTACGTTCCCTTCCAAGGAACCATCGGCACGTCCGCTCCCCGAGATCAGATTTTCAAAGTGGCCACCGGAGACGCGGTCCTGGCGATGGATTGCCACGTGCTTTATCCGCCAGGCACCATTAAGCGGCTGATCGAATGGTACGACGACCATCCCGATACCGAGGACATCTATAGCGGGCCGTTGGTTTACGACGATCTGCACAACTTCACGACTCACTTCGACAATGTCTGGCGAGGTGAGATGTGGGGGATCTGGGCCCGGGCTTGGAAATGCTGTGACGGCGGCGTGCATTTTTCCGCGCGTCAAAACAACCAAGAGTGCGAATACTTCGACCTTACGCTCGGCAAGACGCCCGTGCAAAGCTGTCACAAGTGCAACAAGCCGTTACCCACGGGGATTTCATGGGCGGGCCACGAGAACAAGCTTCGTGAAGCCGGTTATCGGCCACTTGGCGAGCACGTCGACGACGAACCCTTTGAGATCCCAGGCATGGGCCTCGGAGTCTTTTCCTGCCGTCGAAAGGCCTGGCTTGGCTTCCATGAACATGCCTCAGGCTTCGGGGGTGAAGAACTGTATATCCACGAGAAATTTCGCCAGGAAGGACGAAAGGCCATGTGCCTGCCCTTTCTGCGTTGGGTTCATCGATTCGCGCGACCGGATGGCGTCCCTTATCCTTTGCCGCGGTACTCGAAAGTTCGAAATTACGTCCTGGAGTTCCAGGAACTTGGCTTTTCTCTGGACGAAATTCACGACCACTTCGTCAAGCCTGGATTGTTGTCTCAGCAGCAATGGGATCACCTCGTTGAAGATCCCATCGGACATTCTAGTCCGCCTCCGGCCAATAGCTGCGGCAATGCTGAGAGCAATGAAATTACGAAGACAAAAACCGTGAAGGATGCCTTTAAACGGATGCTCCAGCGAGAACGAGATTTGAATCGGCACATGCCCAAGTTGCGTGAACTGGCAGAGAAAGTAGAGCACGTTACGGAGTTTGGCAAACGCACGGAAGGATTCACTGCCTTTGCGGCCGCTCAGCCCAAGAAGATCGTCTCGTATAACGTGGATGCTTCTCGAGAAATGGCCCACCTGACCGAGCTGGCCAGGACCGAAGGCATTGAAGTAACTCACGAAAAGTCTGCCTCCCCGGATGTATCGGAGATCGAAGCGACCGATCTTCTGTTCATTGATTCGACGGCTCACAACGCTAAGCGACTGAACGAAGAACTCAAGAAGTTCTCCGGATCGGTGGCACGCTACATCGTCATGCATGATACGGCGCTACACGGCAATAAAGGGGATGATGGCGGGGCAGGCCTATTCGGTGCACTGCTGCCTTTTTTGAAACAAAACCAGTCTTGGCAAGTCGTCTATCACACCCAGGATCAATATGGCCTGACGGTTATCTCCAAGGACCCAGCCGATCGAAAGTCGCTCCCTTCCACCATAACGATGGCCAAGAATTTCGCGAAGGCATCACTAGCGCACATCAAAGATGGCGCTAAGGCCGCATCCCAGGAACTTTTGGAAGCCAGACTAGCGGTTTGCACGCTCTGTGAACAACGAAATGGAAACCGCTGCTCCGTATGCGGCTGTGGTCTGTCCGCGAAAGCTGGTTGGTTGGAACAAAACTGCCCGCTTGATAAATGGCCAACCTACGACAAGGAAACGAAACGTCCTCACGTCGACTTTGAGGTCGTCAAGGAAGACTCGAGCGAAGCCGTTCTCAACAGTTAGCCAGGCATAAAGGGATGACAGACTCTGGATGCTTTTGATTCTCCAGTGTATGCCCGACGGCAACACTGGAGATCCTGGCAAGTGATTGAGTACCGACGATTGCGGGCAAACGCTCTTTTGTGAGGACAACAATGATTCCCCGAATTTTCCATCATGTTTGGCTGGGAAGAAAACCCTTGCCCACCTTGTTTGATCGCTTTCGGAATCAATTTCGCGATCTGCATCCCGACTGGGATCATCGATTCTGGACCGAGGATGATTGTCAGCAGCTTGACTGCAAAGCGTTATTGAATGCCTGGCCTAACCAGGCGTCTCGATCAAACGCCGCTCGTCTGGAGATCTTGAGTCGGTATGGTGGCGTCTACGTGGACACAGACGTGGAACCGCTTAAGTCATTCGATCCTCTGCTGCAGGTAGATGCTTTTGCCGCGGAAGAGTATCGCGGAAGAGTCTGCAACGCCGTGATGGGATCTGTTCCGCAACATCCTTGGGTCCTTTGGCAATTAGAAGCACTTCCACGCTACAAAAAGAAACGCCCGCCTTGGGGGCCACTTCTAGCGACCGAGGCTTACAAGGAGATGGTGAAGCAAGGAGTCGAAGTTTCACTTTACCCAACCACTCATTTCTATCCTTATCTGTGGAACCAGTTGAGCCTGCGAGGTTCGAACGAATACCCAAAGAGTTATGCCGTTCACCACTGGGCTATCAGTTGGAATCCACGAATTGCTTGGGAGACCTCCAAATGATCGGGTGCATTTTATTGACCTACAACCGCTTCTCCGGGGACCGACAGTTCCTTCTTAGCGAATCGGTTGAATCGTTCCTACGTCAAACGCACCAGGACGCCGTTCTCTTGATCTGCAACGATACGCCTGGACAGAAGATTCAAGTCGAAGATGAGATCGGACGACGCATTCGCATCTTCAACTTCGAACGGCGATTTCCATTTCTGACCGATAAGATCCAAGCAATGATCGATAAGAACCCTGATTGCGACATGTTCTGTCGATGGGATGACGACGACATCAGCCTACCCAATCGCCTGACACTCTCGCACGATCATTTGCTGGCTGGCAATTGTCTGGAATGGAGACCCAACAACTACGTTTGGTCGACATCTCCAGGAAGCTATCGACATATTTCCAAGCCGGGAAATACGCACGTCATGAGCCTTTGGAGGAGAGACGTATTGAAGTACTTTCCCGAGGGCAAGTACCCACAGAGGATCTCGGGTTGGGAAGACCAAACGTTCAATCAGTATCTTTCCCAATACAACGTTCCACGTTCCGTCGAGAAGAGCATCTCGTACCAGGATGTCACCTACGTTTACCGCTGGGGTGCGTCCGATCGACATCTTTCTAGTAAACGACAAGGCAGCGATAGCAGCTTGCAAGCCCACTACGATTCGATTGGAACACAGCCAATCCGCGCCGGCAACTTTACGATCCATCCGTATTGGCAGAGAGACTATGAATCAGAAGTCCGCAGCCTCGACCATCACGTCAGCGATTCAAGTCGCAGCCGGGGAAACTCCCCAATCGCTTCAAGTATGGAATGATCATGTCTCACTTTCTGATTAGATCCAAGAATCCTGAAACCCGATTATGTGCATCAAGTGGAGGATTTGCTCGTGAGTTTTTGGCTGGCCTGCTTCGATATCGATTGGTCGATGTCGTGTGTTACGTTTCGACTGGGAATAGCGCCAATGGACTTCGTCCCATCATTCGTACAACGAGTGATCCTAGTGAAATACTTACAAGCACTTGTACAAGCTCCGTTTATCATCCGGTAAACCCATTGCCGACAATAGCTCGGGTTCAAGGAAGATGTGCTGCGACGCTTCTTGCTTGTCATGCGAAATCGGCAAACCGCCAGAGCCTCCCTCACCTCACCTGCAAAGTTGAGTTGCTATGCAAGTTGGTTCCACCGAGACGCTGGACTTTGGAAATGCTCGCCCAGATGAAGGTCGATCCAAGCAATGTCTCCAAGTATGCCTACCGATATGGCGAACCCCCAGGCAAATTCACCGTCTGGACGCGGGATAACAAACTCTTGACGAAGGATTTTCGGCCTAGTTGGCCGGATGAAGATCGAGAACACTTCCCCAGCTTTTGCAAGTCATGCGCTCTCCGCGATGGCGGGAGTGACGTTCTCTGCTGCGACCCTTGGAGAATATCCGGTGCAATTGGTTTTACTCTGGTTTCGGTACGATCTTCCAAATGGATGCCGATCATTCGCCAACTTGAAAGAGACGGACAAATTGAGACTCACCCTGTGTCACGGCAAGAGTGGGAACGAAACAATCAACGATTTTACGCATGCAAGGCGGTCAGAAAATGAAGGTCGAGTCGATCTATTGGCAAAAAGATTCCGCCATCTTGAACTTTGGCGAGCATTTTGCAGAGTATATCCCACAAACCATCTTTGGGACGAAATTCGTCGAACGCTCATCTGTAGGATTCTTAAGTATTAGTTCCGAGTTTACCCCAAAGACTTTAGGACAATTTTCCAAGGTGTGTGTTTGGGGCGCGGCCAATGGTTATGGAAAAGCATACGCCGTAAAGGATTTTTCGAACTGGGAGGTGTGGGCAGTACGAGACCTCCTGACGCGCAAGTGGTCCCACCTACATGTGCCAGTTTGCGATCCAATCTTCTTGTCAAATGAAATCTGGCTACGCTCCTCTTATCTTTCGGGAGTTCTCTATGCTCCCCACTGTCATGAACTAAGTCACTTCGGCAAACAAAAGATCTTGGAACGACTACCGGGAATTACGGAAATTTTCGACGTCAAGATTCATCGACGTGATTTTCCGGCCGGTGTGAACAAATTACTTACTGCGGAGTTTGTCCTGTCAGGCTCCCTCCATGTTCTGTTGTTTTGTATCGCCTTGCGAATTCCCTGTGCCCCCTGCTTTGTCTTCTATCAAGACAAGCCGACTAAATGGCAGGGAATGGCCGCAACGCTTGATGTTTCCCTAGATGGCGTTAGCAATGTCCAAACTGGAAAAGCCTGGTGGGAACGAAATTCTTTAATGATACGGGAACAGGATACCGCCGGATTGAAAGACTCTTACAACCTTTAGGAGAATTACCATGCGCGTTAGCTGCATCATGGTGACAGGACATAAGCCCGAAAGAAGAAGACTCGCTGAAGTCGCGATTGGCTGCTTCAATCAACAGACTTGGCCTGATCGCGAACTGGTTATCGTCAATGAAGGAGAACCCTTTAATTTGCCTGGCGAGCGGTTAGTTCCTACGGGAGCAACGCTGGGAGAATTACGAAATCTAGGCCTTTCAAACGCGGATGGAGATTTGATTATTCAATGGGATGATGACGACTGGTACCACCCTGATCGAATACGAGTTCAAGCCGAAGCATGGAAACCAGGGCATGCCGTCATCCTCAACCATGAAATCATTTGTGACATGACATCGGGACAAGCCCTTGTCTGCACCGTTGGTTTTCCGGGTTCTATTCTGCATGAGGCTCAAACTACTGCTAGATATGAAACGCTAAGAAAAGGGGAAGACTCCGTTTTTGCGGATTCCTTTCGGCGAATCCATCTCAACAACAATCCAACCCTCTATATTCGATTTTGGCATGGCCTGAATACTTGGGATCGAAAACATTTTCAGAGCTTAGCCAGAATTAGCCGTCCTCTAACCGAGGATGAAAATCTGCAACTTCAGAGGGCTCTCTCATCCTATCAATGCCAAAAAGTAATGTGATCGCGATAAAGAACGACATGTTGTCAAGTGTTTCACCGGTGGTTCCCTTCCTCTATCCGAGCGTTTGCCCAGGAGCACCGTCTGTATACCTTTCCGAAGAAAAAGGTGAATGCTTGACGAGTTGCGTCACTCGAAGTATCTCCCAGATTTTACTTTTGTATCGTGGAGATTTCTTGAGTTCAAACGGTTTGTTCACGGCGGTGGCGGTCTGGTTCTTTTTAAGACGCGATTCTTGGTGTCGGCAGCGAACCCAGTGATTGGCCAACGCCATCACGACTTCATTTTGCAGTTTGCCTCGACTCCGCATGCTGACGACCAGCCTGGTCCCGCGACCACTCGTTTGTCGAATCATTTGTTTCCCCAGTTCAATCCAGTACGTTCGGCAGGTCAGCTGGTGCTACATTTCATCTGGGTTTGCGTGACAACGCTGGACGCCAACGCGGCGATGAAAGCGATCGTAGCCCCAATAGGAATACCCTCTCTTAGGCCGAATGCCTTTGAGTTTTTTTGCGCGCACTATGTTGAAACTATCGAAGGCGGTATAACAAAACAACCGACAGACGATGAGGCCATATTCTCACCGTGGCGAGAACCCTGAACACTCTGTTGTTAGTATGGCCACAGCTACTCGCTGCAATCTCGAAGTGGTATCGGGATCTTGTTCTACAAGTGCTCCCCAACCCGCAGATTTGCTTTTCAACACGTGTCCTCCATGTCTGCCTTCTTCAAAACGTTGTAAGTGTTGAGTTCGCCTGTGATGCTTCATTGAAGTTGAAAAAATCGTCTACTCCCCATGCAGTGCAAGACGACAAGTGCACTTCAAATCACAAGTGCAAAGTGAAGGTATTGAAGCGGTTAGATTTTACAGAGGGATAGAACACTCGGTGGGCAAGATTTGTGAATTTGGCGGATCGAATCAATCAATAACAAGTCCGCTATTCAGGAAAGGGATGCGGCATCTCACGCATCCTTTTCTAAATAGTGCAAATGAACTTTTAGATCGGCCTTTGAGACAAAAATCGCATATCCCCTTTGCTAGTGCGGAGAGGATTTGAAGTCAACGTGCTTGGCCAAACTCGTCGGCTAGAACGTCAGCGTGCGCATCACGCCAACTCTTAAACGAGTGAATTAGCCGAAAGACCGATTCAGCAATTTCTTCAGTAAGTTCTTTTCGAACGAGCCGCACTAAAAGGTCTCGGTCGATTTGGGGTGCAAGGCTTTCATCGCGAAAATGCCCTTGAAAGCAATGATTCCCTGAGCCGGTCAATGGCCATTCAGAAAATGAACCGTTCAAAAAAAACAATTTCGTGTAATTCCCGGAAACATGAAACACCCTATCGAATCTTGAATCAGTATTTCGAGTTATTTCGAGATTTGCAACAACAGCAGGAGTCACTTTCCCATGACCTTAGACAAGGAAGACCTTAAGCATCGCTTTCTCGCTGCTATCGATTATGGTTGGCAGTGGGAGAAAGTGTGGCACCTACTAATCTCGCATCCCTGGTATCAGATAACGCTTCAAACCCAGGCTCAAAATGTATTACGGAAACAGCGACTTCCGATAAACTGGCATGAGGATGTACAACAAGACGCCATGTTGCTACTAGCCCGTAGCTTGCGGCATAGAGCAGACCTTCGTGTCGACTTGGATCAAGTGCATGAATGCTTTGCCGGCTGGATGGCAAGAATCATTGCACGAGATTGCCAAGAGGCCGTTCGACAAATGCGAAGACAGTTCATGCGAGAACAGTCTATGCCGGATATTGTTCCATTAGAAATGGATCGCCTGCCCCTAGATGCGAAAATTGATATTAGCCTGAAGATCCAGCAGTTGAATGATCCAGAGCGGACGATTCTTACCCTATGGTCAGAAGGGTTCTCTGTGACTGACATAGCTAATCGACTGGCTTTATCCTATCAACGTACCTATTACCTGTGGCGACGTGGCACACGGCAACTACGAGCACTTTTAGGGGCATCCTACTTGGCGGTACACGTCAGCTAGAAATTGTTCTCGCAATCGGATGCAAATCTTTTTTTCCTGCCATTCGAGTGTTTTTAGCCGCGAAATTGTTCAAGAACTCCTGCGATCAGTTGGAAGGTATCGTTGGCATCAGCTGTCCACCCTAATGGTTTCGCGTCCTCGTTATTATCGACGAGGAAATCGTGAACTAACGCTTCGAGCTTGGGAATGCCGCGAAACGCACCCAGACGGTCCCGCTTCTTCGCAATCTCAGCGAAGAAACGGTCAACATGATTAAACCATCTCGTACTTACAACTCACTGCCCAAAGCCTCGAACTGCATCGTTCTTTCGTTGTAAGAATAGACCGCGTGTGATTCGACTCGAAAGAACAGCGAGGTCACCTGGATTTCGGCAACGGTGGAATACTTGTGAATTGCGCACAGCTGTGCGAGTTGAACATTCACTTCAAGTAACCTCTGTTCCGCCAGCTTGCTAGATTCCTGCCGTTTGGCCATACGCTGCAGCAGACTGCTTGGTTCCGCGATGCAATCGCCTGGACTGACGTTATTGGACGCCTGGCCGGGCGGCAAGAAGTGAGAGTGACCTAAGATGACAACTTCGCCGATTGCATAGTCTCTGAGATTTTCTTCAATCACAGAGATAAGATGCAGTGGCGATTCAAATAGTTCGCCAGAAACACGAACGATTGGATCACCGTACGTGTTTACAATTCTTGATAGAAGTCGATTCACGCAATCATCTTGATCGGTAAGCCAAAGAGTAGCCTTGCGTTGCGATCGAGACGTGGCGGAAGAGCTCTGTGATGAGTTTCCGTCCATCCACCAGAAAGACCCCTGCGAAGATACCATAGCACTCTCCCTTCTTGAGTTTATAGAATTGGCTTGCTCTATTGACCTACTTCGGTCCGGATACTTTTGAGACGACTAAGCTGTAGATGTTCTCAGCGATGTCCTCAGCTTTTGAATGATCCCTGGAATTGCTTGTATCTCCATGAGAGTCGAGATCGAAATACAGGAACTCGTTCCGTGAACACTCTCGACGGATCGCATTTTTGAGCTCTTGATTGCCAGCTTCGAATACTGATATGCAAATTAGCCCCATGTCACTTAACGATCGGGTGACCTGCAGGCCTGGCCAAAGATGGCTCGGCTTTCCTGTCGCCGCATGAGATCCGTCGTTCTCATGTTCTCCGTGAAGGTCGCCTGCATTAATTACGCCGACATGGAAACCCTCATTGAATAGACGAAGTTCCAGGTCATACGCGACACGCAAAAGTTCGTTACTCGTTCGACCGGCAATCACGACAGAAAGCGAATCATGTCCCACTCGATACTTCCGTTGAGCTGCCGTTACTTGGCTGAATTGCCTCTCGGTAGCAATCGGTATCGAAGCAGCAACACTCCTATTGTCTTCGCTTGAAATAATTCCTGCCGCGACCGTCTCATGGGAAATTCGATCAACCAGGATGAACGATCCCATCTCACGGATACTAGTGTAGCTTTCATGAACAACCGGTTCGTGAAGCAGTAGATGACATTGGCCAATTTCATTCAACTCAAGCATCGAAGCAGGTTCGCTATCTCCCGTTTCGATACATATCTTCGACTGCATTGTAGCGACTTCGGCCATTACCGTTTTCGTACCGCACTTAAGCCAATAGATCTTTCCGACAACTAGTGGTTCGGTTGACATCCAAACCAGTCTCGCATTGAGCTCACTACTCATCGCGGACGAAACACCGGGCGAAACGATCCAGTCTCCTCGCGCCACGTCGATCTCATCTGCCAACGTGATGGTTACCGCTTGCCCTGCGCAGGCAGATTCATATTCTCCATCCATCGTAATGATCGATTGAATCTTTGATGTCCTTCTTTGTGGAAGGATCTCGATCGGATCATGAACCCTTATCTTGCCTGTAGCAATCGTTCCGCTCACACCACGAAACTCGGAATCGGGTCGTACGACTCGCTGGATTGGTAACCGAAAACCATCCGCGGGATTGCCACGAGACGCCTGAGATGACTCCAGTGTCTCGATCAAGGTCGGCCCCTGATACCAATCCATATTTTCACTACGGCGACATACGTTATCGCCACACAAACCAGAGAGAGGAATCGAAACGATATCCAACTCCTCAAAGGCTTTCGTAAAGCGATGAAAATCGCCGGTAATCTCGTGAAAGACGTTGCTCCTGTAGTCAACAAGATCCATCTTGTTGGTGGCTAAGATAAATCGCTTGATCCCTAACATGGAGGCAATCAATGCATGACGTTTGGTCTGTTGAACAATTCCTTTCCTCGCATCAACTAGTAATAATGCCACGTCGGAACGCGAGGCAGCCGTGACCATGTTCCTGGTGTACTGCTCATGACCGGGACTATCCGCGATGATGATTTTTCGGCGAGGCGACCGAAGGTAGCGATAGGCGACGTCGATCGTAATGCCCTGGGCTCTTTCGTCTTCCAGCCCGTCTACGATCAGAGCAGGATCGACTGCCAATTCCGTGGTACCGTGTCGCTTGGTTTCAAGTTGAAGCGACTGTAAATGATCTTCGTATACGGCGCCAGTTTCGAGTAGAAGTCGTCCAATTAACGTACTCTTGCCATCGTCTACGCTTCCGCACGTGAGCAATCTAAGTATGCCCAAACGAGTTCCAATGGTCTGACCTGCTGGGGGCGTGATTTCGATCGTGCTGTCTTTTTGCGTAATCATCAAAAGTATCCTTGTCGCTTCTTGCGTTCCATTGCTGATTCTTCATCCTTATCGATTGCCCGTCCTGCTCTTTCGGAAAGATGGGTCAACCGTAACTCTTGAACAATCTGGCTGACAGATTCCGCTTCAGACTCGATGGCCCCCGTGACCGGATAGCAGCCCAGGGTCCTAAATCGAACCTTTCGCATTTCCGGCTGCTCCCCAGACCTCAGTGGCATTCGCTCATCATCTACCATGATCAGATTGCCATCGCGTTGAACGACTGGCCGCTCTTTGGCGAAATAGAGCGGCACGAGCGGAATTTCTTCCAGCAGGATGTATTGCCAGATCTCCTCTTCGGTCCAATCTGAGAGTGGAAAGACACGCATACTTTGACCACGATGGACCCACGTGTTGTAAAGTCGCCAAAGCTCTGGACGCTGATTGCGCGGATCCCATCGGTGATGCTTGTCTCGAAAGGAAAAGATTCTTTCTTTTGCTCGCGATCGTTCCTCTTCCCGACGCCCTCCCCCAATCGCCGCATCAAAGCGATACCGTGTCAGGGCCTTCTTCAACGGTTCTGTTCGCATGACGTCGGTGTAAACAGGACTGGGAAAGTCGAACGGATTGATACCGCGGCGGACTCCCTCGTGATTGATTTCCACAAGGACCTCCATTCCGAGCGTCCCTCGAACGTGTTGCTCGCGAAACTCAATCATTTCTCGGAACTCCCATGTCGAATCGATATGAAGCAGCGGAAATGGAGGCTTCTCCGGATAAAAGGCCTTCCGGGCCAGGTGCAAGAGCACACTGGAATCCTTCCCGATGGAGTAGAGCAATACGGGATTCTCAAATGACTCGGCAACTTCCCTGAAAATGTAGATGCTCTCTTCCTCGAGCATTCTCAGGTGTGCGTTCAGGTCGCCTGAGACAACATTCTGTCGTCCTTCTCTATCCACTACCGAAGTGTTCATGAGGCTCGTCCTCTTGAGCAAAAAATCACACAGTAAAATTAGTTCGATGGTTGATCATCCCAAGGCTCCCAAGCGCCTTGACTGGTCCATCGGGAGAAACGCTCTCCTTCCAAGCAAAGCAAAGTGATCCATCCATGAGACACAAGTTGCCGAACGTCGGTATGGGAGCGAACAATTTGCTCAATGCGTACCTTCGGCGCTTCAATGATCACTGTTAGCCGCAGTGGCTGATGTTGCCATTGCTTTCCATTGTGCACGGACTGCAAAGGCAGTCCCGTTTTCAAGTCACCTCCGTTTCCTTCCAGCACGCCGAACTTACCTACCGCATTATGGATCAGCTTATCCCCACTTCCGTACTTGCCTGCCTCAACCGTTGAAGCAAAGTACTGCAAATTAATCCAGCTAGTGACGATCATCGGTGCGGTCATGATCAGTTCGAGCACACTGCCATCAGAGTCTTTCTCTGCCTCATAGCTATGCAGAAATACACGGCCTTTTAGATCCAGCGATTGCGTTCTAGATCGAGGTGCGACAACGAATGCGGCATTTCCAGCGAGTCCCCACTCGGGACGCACGTCACTCCAGTCGTGACTCTTACGCGTTAAGTCTTCTTTTTTCGATGTACCATATCTTTCAGGACGATTCCCAGCGCATTGTTGACTTGCTTCATTGCAAATCGAGATTAGCTGAGCAAACTCTTCCTGAAACTCATCAGGAACATTAGCTTTCTCCGTGAATACAATCTGTTCGGTAGTCGTGTTATGAACGGCCGGTACAAACCACGTACTATCTGGAATCGCAATCCCCAGCGTCGCCAGTCCAGCCCGAACTTCAGAACTGTTCAACCACCAGCTCGCGACACGCGCGTTGGGCTCTCCCGAGTGTCCTCCGCAGGCACCACAGTCGAGACCTGATTGAAACAGGTTGTTTTGCACGTCCGAAGCATGCCCACACACAACGACGAAGCGAGCAAATCCTTTGGTCAGGCCAAGGTTCGCAAGAAAGCCTTTGCAAAATGTGATCCGGCTTTCCAGAGAAAGCTCTTCGCAATGCCCAACGTGTGTTTCTCCCTCAGGATAGACTTGAGGTTTGCTGTCACACGATTGTTGCTGAAATCGACTTTTTACCCATCCATAAGAATCGGACAACAACTTTCCGGCCGTAAGCCAGCCCAAAGTCTCGACGAATCCCAGGCTCGAAATCGGGCCGGAACGAAAGGCTTTCCAAGCGTTTTGCAAACTCTCTTGCCCAGAACTTTCATGCGCTTGATCCCAGTTGACCTGGAACGCTGGTTGGAGAAGCACTGGACAGTGCGCGCTACCGACCGAGCCTCCCCCAGTCACATGACGCAACGGCATGCCGAAGAATCCAGCAAATCCGAATGTCTCTACTTGCTCATTGACACGTTCTAGATGGCGACGAATTGGTTCGGAACGCACGTCAATGCAGAACACCATTTGCGCCAGGGCTTTTACCGGTCCTGTCTTCTCGTTGATTCCGTCCAAAAGACCTGAAGTCAGGCTCTGCTGGAACTTCATCTCCTGCGCAACAAGTAGAACATACCGCACGACACTTATGAGACTGGGCGACAACACTTGGCGATTGAAGTCGTGGTCGTTCCAGATGTCTTCGTGAAAACAGCATGAAATGCTTTGCTTACTCGACTCAATCAGAAACACATCGTATGCCAGTCGAATGGCAAGCAAATCTTTCAGGCAACTTGACTCCGGCTTCGCTGACTGTCCCGACTGGTTCCGTGCGTAGGACGCCCATCCCGAAATGGATGCGAGCTGGCAAACACAAAGCAAAGAGAGAAGTCGATTCGGTACGTCTGCCTTCTCGAGCAAAAGGGGAATTGCCTGATCAGAATCGTCGGGCAAACTGCGGACAAACTTCCTGAAGCCTCGCATTCCTAGCAGGTCCATGCGATAGCTAGTAGAGCTAACCTGCTTCCAAGCCGCGTAGGGCGAATCATCCTGCCATGGCATCAACCAGGAAGCCTCGCCTTCGTCGAAGTATCCCGATAGGAACCGAGTGATATCATTGATGATTTGATTGCTTCTCTCCCCTCCACCCTCGCCATCCAACACTTCGGCCATCGTCCAAACCTTACGACGGCAGCGTATTGCGGGCTTAAGGTCGCTCTGTAGCCAGTCCAGCACGTCGGCTAGAGATACGTCTGTGAGGCTGGCGGAACCATCTCGGGCAATCTGTAGGTAAGCTGTTTCCACGTCACTCGTGGAGATCGATTCACTTCGATAGCATTCCCGGAAGAATTCCAGTGACGGGAGTAGTTCGACATCACTGATCGATTTCAAAAGTGAGTCAGTTTCCAGAAGCGTCTTGCCGGTGAATCCGAGAAATGGGTTCACGGCAACAAAATCCTTTAGCGGCCAAAGCGGGGCAATCGACTCGTGAAGTTTCTCGATGACGTGCTGAATGCCTTGCGATTTTTTATCGGCATTCGTGCGATTCGGCTTGTCGGTATCCTTCAGCAAGTGATTCGATGATTCTATTAATGAAATCATGTCGGAGTTCCTTCGATAATCTTACTTATGAGTGATGAATGATTGCTTAAGGAGTTGGAGCGGATCGCCCCCACAGCAAAGCCGTCACACGACGTGCAGCGATGTCTAGGTAGAACCCGTTTAACGCATGGACATAAGCTGCTTGCACGAACGGTGAGTTCCCGAACTTGACCCTCGCGATCTGAAATGCTGCCAGACACACAAATCCCAAAGATACGATCCCAACAACAACCCACATTGCTGAACCGAACGCGGGCATTTCCCCAGCGTAAGCCTCGAATGCTAAACGGTGCATTGCCTCGTGGCTGAACAAGTAGATACCTACCAGCAGCAGCACGACAGACAGCCCGATTAGCACTGTTTTGGTTGACCGCGTGCGAATCACTTCCACAAGTATTTGTGACAGAGACAGGGCCAGAATAAGTCCGAGCAGTAGTCGTCCATCTGGTTTGACAACATCAATTCCCAGCAACCATCCAGAGCCTGCCAGAAGCCCGAAAGATGCGGCCGTTCCAAGTACCATCGCCCAACCGTTTTGGGTGAATGCGATCTGACCTTCCGGATTTCCGATCGAGTGGTTTGCAACTGCGCTGCCAGATCTAAGGAAAGCATGCGACTTGTAGAGCGAATGAAAGATGATGTGCAGAAAGGCCACTGAAAACGCTCCCAGGCCGCATTGCATCATCATGAAGCCCATTTGTGACATGGTGCTGTAAGCCAGCTTCTTCTTGATGCTCGACTGGGTCATCATGATGAGTCCGCCCAACAGACAGGTAACGCCGCCAACCAACAAGCACAGAGAGAGAGCTGTCGCCGATTGTCCAATAATCGGGTACAAGCGGATGAGTAGAAAGCCGCCTGCGTTGATGATCCCCGCATGCATCAAAGCGGAAACGGGAGTTGGGGTCTCCAAGGTATCTGGCAGCCAGGTATGAAACGGAAATTGGGCCGACTTGGTTAAGGCGCTGAGAACAAACAAGAGGCAAACAATCGTTACTCTTGGGTCATATATTCCTAGGCTTTCCGTGGCGTGCACGTTAGCAAAGAGCATTTCAATCTCGACAGTTCCCCAAATCTGGAGAGTCAGATATATCGCCGCGGCCAAGAACACGTCGCCTAGTCGACTGATTAGAAACTTTTTGCGGGCAGTCCAAATTGCCCAAGGGCGATTGCTGTAGTGGATCAAAAGCTGATGCAGCGCGAGACTTGTCAATATCCAGAAACCGAACATCTGAATGAGGTTTCCGCTCACCACGAGTCCGAGAATTGCACCCAGACAAACCATAAGCCACTTGTAGTAACGGCCCTCGTTTGAATCGCCGTCGAGATATCTGACCGAGAATCGCGTGATGATCCAAGCGACGTAAGCGATCAGAAGCGTCATCATTGCGGATAGTGGATCGTAGAAAACAGACAAAGTCCAAAGTCTGCTCGACTGTGATAATGAAATACTCGTACTGATGCTTTCAACTTTCAGTAGCATCAGCGAGGCGAGCAAGTAAAAAACGGCAACAGTTACAACAGCAAAGCAGGCGAAGCGTCGAACTTGCTGTGGATACCTGTTCGCCCACGACGTAGGGAACGTCATAGCCAACACAAGACATAAAGGCGCGACTAACAAAAGCATGGCTGTGTCCAACATGGCGAATTCCTGGTGCGGTTCGACTTTCCGGGCTAGGCCCACGACACACGAAGATTAAAGCACGACTTATTTGTCGTCAATCCCATGTCGCATGACTTTTCGGTAGATTTTGCTGTTTGACTTGAGTGAAAAAGAATTCCGTTGACTTGCGACACAGAATTCCGGATTGCTGAATCACGACACTTCGGCTAATATAAGTTCTTTCACAGCATGGCCTTACGCGTCCCACCCAGTCCCCGGCTAGGCCTTCCCCTGCAGAGGTGAATTTATGGCGGTGAATCGCAAAAAAACTTCGCGTGCCAGCAACTCGTCAAAGTCATCTGGCGCTGTTCAAACCCGCCTGAAGAAAGCCCAATCGCCTGTGGGACAAGAGCATTCGCCCGCGCGGTGGACTTTCCTCACCAATCATTCCCATGTCTTAATTCTGCTCTCGAGAAATCCGAGCATGGTGCTTCGGCAAGTCGCCATCGAAGTTGGTATTACCGAACGCGCTGTCCAGAGAATTATCGCTGACTTGGAAGAATGCGGAGTGATTCGAAAAGAAAAAGTCGGCCGTCAGAATCATTACTTCATCATGGGGGATCAGCCGCTCAGACACCCCGTCGAAGCACACAAATCGATCAAAGATCTGTTGGAATTGCTTGCCGATGACACAAACTTGCGAGAAGGCATAGGCCCCTAGCAGGCTAAAGAACTCGGTGGGCTTGAGCTTGTTTGAGCATGGGGAAATGAGGGGCCTTTACTCGACGTTGGAACTAAAGAACGGTTTTTCTCATATCATTAGTTATCACTAGGGCTGATTTTCGGTGCGCTCACTTGGCCAGGCAGTGCATCGGTAGAACCTCGGCAGTACTTCATCTAGTTTAGGTAAGTGCTCTCGTCCAACCCCTAAATTCCTGAATTCACTGTTCAATGGCAACAATACGTGTGAGAATCACGCTCCCATGGATCTCTCGTTGCGAGTAACAGTCAACACCAGCTAGTTCAGGAACGGATCAAGGGAATGAAACTACAAGCAACAGCCGCAATTCTCTTGTTTCTGTATGCATGGCAAGTGTGCTTCGCAGAGAATTATCCTCAGTTTCGAGGTGCGGAATCGAACGCTATTTCGGCTTCGCGACTTCCGGTCACTTGGTCAGACGAAAACGGAAATCAAACGAACATTCGCTGGAAGATTCCTCTACAGGGTGAAGGATGGTCTCAGCCGATCGTTTGGGAAAATCGTGTGTACTTGACCGCTGCTGTTCCCTCTGACCCAAACCAGAAAGAGAGGACTCGCCCAGAGTCCAACAATGGTGGCTACGGACGTGATCGCAGGGACTTGGTAAATGTCATTTATCGATACGACGTCATCTGCATTGATTGTGAAAACGGAGAAGTCATTTGGCGTAAAACCGTTAAGAAAGGAAAGCCGCCACTCCCGCGACACAGCACGAACACCTACGCGACCGAGACGCCTGTGACGGACGGCGAACGTATCTACGCCTACTTTGGTATGAATGGTGTCTATTGCCTGGACATGGAAGGCAACATGCTGTGGCAAAAGGATCTAGGCATTTATGAAATGCGTGCCGGTTGGGGTACCGCTAGCTCTCCGACCCTCCTGGGCAACCGCTTGTTCGTGCAGGTCGACAATCAGGAGAAATCGTTCCTCTTAGCCTTAGATACGCATACAGGCAAGGAAATCTGGCGGGAGAATCGGGATGAGTCTTCCCAGTACAAGTCCATTTATTTGGGAGAATTCATTACGGAAAGAATTGATTGTCGGTGGAATGATTTATCGCTCTTATGATCCCTTCACCGGTAAACTACTTTGGCAAATTGACATGAATAAAGGGCGATCTTCCGCAACACCTGTGGCGATTGGTGATCGACTGTTTATAGGAAATGAGTTCCGAAATCGAGGTGGCGACGACGACGGAGGAGGACGACTTTATGCAGTCATGCCAGGTGGAAGTGGTGATATTACGCCTCCCGACAATCGCAATAGTGGCGAGTTTGTCCAGTGGAGGATGGATGAGTCAGGCATTCAAATGGCATCCCCCACTTACTTGGATGGCAATTTGTACTTCTTCGAACGTCGTCTTGGAATCGTTCGCTGTGTAGATGCTGAAACCGGGCGACTGAAGTACAGACGGCGAGTCGGTCGCGCTCCCGCATTCTGGGCTTCACCATGGTCTGATGGCCAACATGTTTATGCGCTGGATTCTAACGGAAACACGCATGTTATTTCCGCCGGCGATGATCTTGAAGTGGTCTCAGTGAATGTACTTGACCAACAAGCTTGGGGAACGCCCGCACTTGCTGAAGGGCGAATCTATCTCCGCACAGTTGATCACTTGTATTGCATTACTGATGAAAACTGACGGTCCGCCCCATGAGTGCGCCGGCCACGTTCATCGGGCGAAGTACGTGAACCGCAGACACATGCGAGGCAAATAAGAATCATGGATCACTCAGAGAGGGTCAAACTTGCCAGGAGTTGCTGGAAGAACACTGGACAAAATCGTCCGGCGTTCGCGATAGAACCGAAAGAAGGTGAAGAATCGGTTTGGGATTACCCGAGACCTCCGGTGATTGTAGAGGACAACCGCGAGGTGATTGTCCGCTCTGGTCAGGTCATTATTGCTCACACGACAAGGAGCTTGCGAATCTGTGAAACCGCGAGTCCTCCGACGTTCTATCTGCCACCTTCGGACGTAGATCAAAAGTATCTCAGTCGAACAGCAAGCCGAACTTTTTGTGAATGGAAGGGGCAAGCTACTTACTGGTCGTTGGCGATACCTGAACAGTTAGAAAAAGCAAATATTGGCTGGTCTTATGAGCGGCCAAGTGTCGAATTTGAACCGATTCAGGGATTCTTCTCATTTTACCCTGGTCGGATTGATTGCTTTGTCGATGGCCACGCGGTCTTACCCCAAGCCGGTAATTTCTATGGCGGGTGGATCACTCCGGAAATTGTCGGTCCCTTTAAGGGCGAGCCAGGTACTTTTGGTTGGTGAGAATTGTCATGGCGGAATGGGACGTGATCATCGTCGGAGCTGGCATCGCTGGATTGAGCTGTGCGGAAGAACTCCGATCGCAGGGTCTCGAATTACTAGTCCTGGAATCGAGCAATTCCCCAGGAGGACGGATCGCAACTGATGAATACGAAGGCTTTCTTCTCGATCGAGGTTTTCAAGTTTTTTTGACTGCCTACCCAGAGGCCAAAAGGTTACTCAACTACGCCGAGCTCAAGCTAAAACGCTTTGCGCCGGGGGCCCTAATCTGGCACGATCGCAAGTTTCACCGTTTTTCCGATCCATGGCGAAAACCTGGCGACTTACTTGCGACAGCTCTCTCACCAGTTGCCTCTACCTTAGACAAGGTACGTATTGCCAGGTTTCGTCGTGATACGACAACCGGCGACGTAGCCCGGCTCTACGAGCGTCCTGAGATGACAACCATTGAGATGCTCCAGCAACGAGGTTTTTCTCCGGTTGTTATCGAAAGATTCTTTCGCCCATTTCTGGGCGGCATTTTCCTGGAACAAGAGTTGAATACGTCACGCCGACTTTGTGAATTCGTTTTTCGGATGTTCTCAACCGGTGATGCCGCATTGCCCGCTGATGGAATGCAAGCGATACCCATGCAGTTGGCCAGTCGACAACCGGCAGGAGTTCTAAGACTAAACTCGCCGGTAAACGAGGTGCGTGAGGGGGTCGTGCAACTCTCATCTGGCCAGCAGTTAACCGCCAAGCAAATTGTGGTAGCGACGGACAAGCCGACAGCGGAAAGACTCACCGGAACCTCTTCTAACAGCGAGGCAAATCGCGTCGTTTGCATGTACTTTGCTGCTGACAAACCTCCAATTGAGGAGCCGATTCTTATGCTCAACGGTGAAGGCCAGGGCGTAGTGAATAACGTTTGTGTGCCGAGCCAAGTCGCAAGCAACTATGCTCCGGCGGGGCAATCGTTAATCTCTGTCACAGTTCTGCCTGAGTCCGAGCAAGAACCCCGCGTAGATGTCGTTTTGAGTCAACTTCGCGAGTGGTTTGGCTCGCCGGTCAACAGTTGGCGACATTTGAAGACCTATTCCATTCGCTATGCCCTGCCCCGTCAGTTTTCCCCAGCACTCGAACCGGTAGAGAAAAGTCCGCGTCTCACTACCGGCATCTACTGCTGTGGTGACTACTGCGATACTGCTTCGATCAATGGAGCCATGGCCGCAGGGAGACGTGCTGCCGCGGCCGTGATTGAGGATCTTGGCCAATAGGAAACGCCGAAGGTATCTCAAACCAAACCACCAGAACTCGACGAAAACGCGTCACGTTTTTCGCCACCCAAGCCTTCTAGACGAAAGCACTTACAGAGCCCCGGTCTATCCTCTGCGACATCCACAAATTTGTTGGGAACGCGGTGGTCAGAACTCTATTAACATGTGCAACACATCTTCGCTTCCCGGCCGCGAATGACAAGATATCCCAACTTCCGGCCCAGGTTTTAAGAACCTCACGACGGTTCATCCTGATGTGCAGGTCAAATTGGGCAGAAACTGGTTTACCGACTGGAGGCGATTGAAGGGGGTAGATCACGCTTTCTTGACAAACTCAGACTTCAAGGCCATTGCTCCAATACCGTCGATCTTACAGTCAATGTCATGGTCACCTTCGACGATGCGGATGTTCTTCACCTTCGTACCTCCTTTTACGACACCTCCCTTGAACTTTAGATCTTTTATAACAACGACGGTGTCGCCGGTCTGAAGCAAGTTACCGTTTGCATCACGCGTCGCATCGTTGTCAGCGGCAGCCGCTTCGTCGGCCTGTGACCACTCGTGGCCACAGTTCGGACACACAAGTAATGGTCCGTCCTCGTACGTGAATTCGCTATCGCACTGGGGGCAGTTGGGGAGTTCGCTCATGGACTGATTACCTATTGATCTAAGAATGGCTTCTGGATTTGCGAGGCAACGGTGATATAGATCGCTTAAATGATAGCAAAACAACCACGGGCAGGATCGTATGAACGAACACGGGCGGTGTTGTCATTGACGACCCAAGCGTGCAGCTGCAACGTCCCGGCTTCAAGCTTGTTGCGGATAAACGCATGAGAACAAAGATGCTCCAACTGAAACAGAGTGTGTTCACAAATCAGGGCCTCAATTCGATCCTCGGCAGAATATTCGGGATATGCTTGATTCACCGCCTCCAAAGTGGTCTGCTCAAAACGAGCTCGGATTCCACTTACGTCAGGAGCGTCAGGATAAAGCAGCCAATTTCGGATTACGCCGCATCCAGTATGCCCACAAATAATCACGTGTTTGATTTTGTATTTCGAAAATGCAAATTCGATGTCCGAAATTTCTGAATTCTCGTCACGATCGCCTGCTGGACGAATCGACGATGCCAAGTGCTGAACCACAAAAAAACGACCTGATTTCGCAAATGAAACTCTATCAGGCGCGCCTCCCTGATCTGCACAGGCAATCATCAATGTATCCCTCTCCTCGCTTTCTGCTGACAACAGAAAGTCACTTGCCGTGCCAAAATGCTTGACCGGAAAACGGTGCAGAGAGGAATCAAGCTTATTCATAGTCGCATCCTATCGGATCCGCTGAAGAAGGGTTATGCGTCTCTCGATTCGTGTTGAACGATTTCGATTGAATCCACGCAAGCATGTCCGTTTTGCTCTGTGAGGACATCTCGCCGGATAAAATCGAGAAAGTTTTCGCACGTCTGTGGCGATACAATGAGTTCGATACGAATTAGCGACTTGGATGGGACGACTGAAAAGGTGCTTGCCCCAAATTCAGGAAGTCGTTCTTCGATTCGCGGGAAGTGCTCGGACTCCATCGTAAAAGCAACGCGTCGCATTATTTTCGGACGTCGTTTTCGAGTCGCATGAACGTTGTCGGAGAATGACTCTAGCTGGTTCAATCCTCGAACCTCAAATGTCAGCCCTTCTTGTTCAAAATCTCGTTGAACTTCTTCCAGTTTCTCCATCACACTATGGTCAATCAACTTCGTACCCGATACATCGATCACCAGATTTCGCTTCTGAACTAGACCAATCTGTTCAATCTGGCGTCGAAAAGGGAGCCAGTTACTGAAAACGGCCGACTCTCGGGCCAGGATCACACTCGTGTCGTCATTGATTTCCTGGACTTCGATATAGGGTTTGAACAACGATCGCAACGAGACGCCGTTGGCGAGATGAATCACCATCTTGAGCAAGATCCCAACGGCAACTCCAACCAACAAGTCCGTTGCCAGAACGACCACCAAAGTGGTGACAAAGATGGCAAGCTGCTCTTTGCCGATTCGATAAACGTGAATGAACTCGTTCGGGTGGGCGAGGCGATATCCAGTATAGATAAGCATCGCAGCCAAGGCCGCCAGTGGAATCCTATGCAGATAAAATGGAATCAAGGCAACACACGCCAGCAAAAATACACCATGCCAGAAATTGGCAAATCGCGTTCTTGCACCATTGTCGATGTTGGCCTTCGAGCGAACGATTTCGGATATCATGGGCAAGCCGCCCACCATGGATGCACAAAGATTCCCAACGCCAATCGCAATCAGGTCGCGATTCATCTTGGTCTTACGTTTCCATGGATCGAGTAGATCGATCGCTTTGGCACTCAACACCGACTCCAGGCTGCCGATGATGAAGAACATCAGAATCCATTTCCAAGCCTTGGGTTGCACCAAGACTGCAAATTCCGGAAACGTAATGTCATTGAACATCCCGAACACCTTGTCTGGCATCTTCACGAGATACTGTTCACTAAGTTGATATTTATGTCCTTGCAGCGTGTAGGAGTGTTCGTGCAGCAGATCGAATGCCATGGCCATGGGAACTGCAAATAAAAGCACGACGACGGGTGCAGGAATCTTTTTTAGAACTCCCAGGCGTGCGGCCATCAGAGGCCACAGAAACATTATTAGCAGACTGACGACACCAATTGCCGCGATGGCAGGATTCGCCTCCATCAGGTAATGCGGGATCTCGCGAAGCATTTCCATCGGTTCACCTCCAGCCGACACCCCTAGCGCGAACGGGATCTGCTTAACGATGATGATGACGCCGATTGCTGCCAGCATGCCGTGAACCACGGATACAGGGAAAAACTCGCCCAGGATTCCGCCGCGAAAAAGCCCAAACACAATTTGAATAGCACCTGCAACGACCCCTACGGCGATAGCAGCCCGGTAGGCAGCAATGTCCGACTCCGTCCAACCGCCTGTCATGCCATCGCCACCGAAGTCCTGGACACAGCCGATGGCGATCACAATCAGCCCGGCCGCTGGCCCTTTGATGGTCAACTCACTGTTGCTGATCAAAGGCGTTACAACCGCCCCGATGATCGCAGTAAAGATGCCTGCGATGGGTGGAAAGCCGCAAGCAAGCGAGATGCCTAAACAAAGCGGAAGCGCTATCAGAAAAACCAAGAAGCCGGAGTTAAAGTCGTACTGAAAGTACTTAAGGAATCCAGCGGAGTTTCCGTGTGGGATATCACTGGCAAGTTTGTCGCTAGGCATCATTAGACTCAACGATTCGATTGAGGAAATAAGAAACCACCGGTGGAATGACCCTGATTAATTCCGCGTGCATTGGCGCGGGAAGTAGCAGAATGCTCTATTGCTTCATCGACTCCCCGCATCTTGATCAATGCAGTTGCAGCGTGATACCGCGATCGAACTCCTGGCTCGGGAAACACCCCACCGCCGATGATCAATACCACCATGAGTAAGATCGTCACACGTTCGGGCGGTCGGCATACGAGTGACACGGTGGCCAGATGACGCGTACCAGTGAAGACGTGAAAGTAAGCTTTAACCACAGCAATACCATTGAGTGCGGCGGCTAGTACGACGGCAAAGCCCATCATGGGATAGATATCAACGACTCCCTCTACGAGCAACTCCGTGCCGATAAAGCCAATCGTCCCTGGGAATCCAATCGAAGCCAGGCCGGTCAATAGAAACATGTTCGCGAGGAACGGAGTGTGTTCATACAGCCCGTGAAACCCATCGAGTGAGAGGCGTCCCGTTCGCGCCTCGACCGATCGCAGCGCCAAACCAAATCCCAACAACGAGATCCCCACAGAAAGCCAGACGTACAGCGCCCCGGTTAAACCGATGGGGGTCGCCATTTCCAGTCCGACCAAAACCAGCGATGAGTGGCTCAAAAAAAGGTAGCAAAAGAATCGTCGTGATTCATGCTGAACCAAGGCCATACCGGCAGCGTAAACGGCCGTCATCATCGACAAAATGGCGATGCTTTGCAGAGCCCAGTCGGGGGCAATCGGAAATACCAGCCGCATTACAGCGTAGGCGCCTGCCATCGGAGTGACAAATAGCAAAGCGGTGCCGAAGGTTGCTTTCTCAAATAGATCGGTCATCCAACAATGCAACGGGCAAACACCACTTCGAACCAACGCGCCCGCAGTCAATAGGCAACCGGCAAGGATAGGCGGATTGGCAGCCGATGCATCAGGCCCCACCAACCACTGCCCCAAGACCAACAGTCCCACGAACAACCCCATGTGCAGCGAGTACACCTGCGTTGATTGATGACGCTTGCGCAACTCGATCCAAGGGGGAACGACGCCGACGGCCAGCAGCAAGATAATCAACCAAGAATCCCGACAACCGAGCGTTGCCAAAAGCACCGATTCCGAAAACAACGTCCACCCGAATGAAAAGCGATTCACCTTGGTTCGAAGTGTCGTCAAAATGGTCGTGAGATAGAGCAAAGCCCCTAGTGGGATGAGGGGGGCGCTAAGTTCGTCTACCACGAACGCATCGTTTGCAAAGAATAATTGAAAGATGTCCCAGTGATCGTGTGCTTCGAAGGAATGCAGCATCGTAAAATCGATCCATTCCCCACAGGCGCAAATGAGCGTCATGACACCTATCGCGACGCTGACTTGCCGCGCGTGATCACGATCCTTCATCAACGACACCACGATCGCACCCGCCAGCGGCAACAGCACGGTCAAACCCAGCCAGGGCAAGTGCAATTCCGACATTATGCAACGTCCTCCAGCGAATCTCCGTACGGAGTTAGACGATCTGATTCGCGTGATTCGCCGCCAGAAAGGAAGCTGGTCCAGCGTCTCTCCAGGACATCGAAGCTACGAAACGCGGTCACGAACGGATCGACAATCCAGCGATTGAGAAATGCGTCGAGATAGCCACGTTCGAGAGCAAATCGATAAAGCCAGATTTGACGAGAAGAAATGGCGGGAGACTCAACGGACTTATTGCCCCCCAAGGGGCTTCCCACGGCATCTTCCAACATCCTGTAATCTTTCAGCACGGAAGGTGCTCGTAGCAGTTGCAACGTTCTCAAACAGGCATGGCCAATCATATGGACCAGAGCGACGTATTGTAGGCCGAACCCAATCTCGACCGTAATAATTCCAACTTGAGTCAACGATGCAAAGGCCAAGGCGTTCTTGACATCGCTTTGGGCACGGCAAGCGATGGCTCCAAAGATTGCCGTGGCAAGTCCCATCACGATAACCGCTATTCGCAGCGGAACTGATACATCCAATAATGGACTCACACGCAGCAACAGAAACGCGCCGAGGTGAACCGACAATGCTCCATAAAACACGGCACTCGATGGCGTAGGGCCCTCCATCGCACGGGGAATCCAACCGGAAAACGGCACCATCCCTGACTTGCCTGCGGCAGCCAGTAGCAGGAGAAGACCAACCATCAGTGCCGACGTGGAATCGATTGCAGCGACGCCGTCGGGCCAAGGGCCTGACCCCATCAGTCCGTCGAAATCCCCGGCTCCCGTCAAATGGTGCATCGTTAACGCGGCAATCAAGAATGCCGCATCCGCAATGCGATAGATGGCCCAGACCCGAAGTCCGTTGCGAACCGGAGCGGTACGCTCATGGAAATAAGCAACAAGCAGCGCCGACGACAGACCTACCAGTTCCCAACCAAAGAACAGCGTCTCGATGGTGCCAGCTAGCGAGGAAACCACCATTCCCAATAAGAACAATGCATAGAGCAGGAAGAAACGCCGATAGCCGCGATCACGATGCAAATAAACCGAAGCGAATGCTCCCACAGTCCCACACAGCACGAAGGATAGAATCGCAAACGGGACAGACAGCCTATCGAAAACAAACTTAAGATGAAAATGAAAGTGTTCCTGAGGGATGGAAACCCAGTTTCCAAACTCGATTGGCACATGACGCGATCCCGACGCAAGCATGACTCCGAGAATGCCGATCGCGGCCATCAACCCTGTGACGACACTGAGTTTTGTCAGTCTCGATTGAACCACTTCACTCAGTCGGACCCCAGCCATCAGCGGCAGTCCCAGGGCCATTACCAAAAGCGTTGGACTGACAACGACCGCAACTCCCAGGACATATAGGACATAGTCAACGATCATTGCTGCCTCACCGTTCCCGCAATCGAGTAAAACGGCAAGTTCTCACGGGATCCTCGATAACATTCCAGCGAGCAGGAAGCCTCCGGCAGGTACCTTCCTGAGACTTCATACGGATCGAATTGTCCATTCCTGTAGACTTGAACCGTCGATGTTTTCGGATTGATGACTGCCAAATGGATCCAACCGCCGCGACAAAGTCGACCGATGGTTGGATTACTTTGCATGATGGAAAGGATAGCCTCAGGGGTTGATTCAATCACAAACAACATCCTCAGTGGTTCATGTATCTCTACCATTTGCTGGTAAAGTCCGGTCCTCAAATCACTTGCCGTCCCATCCATGACCCCCAGCAGAGAAACAATGTTATGTGGCAGTTTTGATCCAGAACCGTAAACCACATGATCCACACGTGAAAAGTAGTACTCCAGATTGATGCCGGCACAAACGGGAATCGCCGCTGCCAGAATTCGTGCGAGGACGGAATGGTCGTCGTTGTCCTGGGCCGGATCATAAGACGTGAGAAATGCTCGGCGATCTAGAAATAATCCACGTGACCAGTCGCGTCGTCCGACAATGCAGAGTGCGTTGGTGGCGTGATTGTATTCTGGCCGGGCCTGTGAAATATCTTGAGCACGAGCTTCAACGTGCCGAATGGCTTCATTGGGAGAAATGGACAGAGGCACGGAAACAAACCGTCGGCAACGTTCATGGGCATTTCGCCGACGTGCCTCCTCGATGGCATCTCGAGCGGTTTCGAAGTCGGCATGATGGGATGCCGGCAGCATGTCGAGATCAAAAAACACGACCGAGTCATCACACGTATTGTGGTAAGCACCAACGAATACGGTGTCGTCTGGAATCGATATTCCTGCCTGCCGGACTTTGGCACGTACTCGCCAATCGTTGGCCATTTTGGCAAATGCTCTGGCATTCGGGCCGCCTCGTTTTCCCGCGCACGCCCCGCAACAATACGCGGATTCGTGGGGGTTGTTGAGACTCGAAGAACCATGTCCGCAAACGACAAACAGGCGTGAAAACGATTCTGGGCTCGTTACGCCAATGTCCTGCATTAGTCGCACGACGACATTGGCCATTTCATCACAGGTGAATCCGATGTGGCCATTCTCCGGACCAGGATTTTCCTCATATCGTTCCAACTGAAGTGTCGTTACCGGTGGCGGCTGGACGAACGTTCCTAAGTGCTTGCGAATGCGAGCCGTCAGATGGGGAAACAACACACTGGCCACGAGCGGCACGGTGGCCAATGATCCGACGATGCCAGTAAAGATTCCCCCCAGAAACGTTCGGCTGCGGGTATGGAAGGCGTGACTCACCAATCCAAGTCGCCTTCTTAACTCGGCCCGCTCGCGGTGCATTCCTTCGAACGTGTAACCAACGTCCTCTTGAACATAGTGCTCTGGAGTAATTACGTTGGGACATAGCGGCTTGTAAAAGCTATCTGCTGCTCCACGATAATAGATAGCCACCGCAAAAAAGCCCGCCGCTCCCAAAGTTTCGCACTCAGGATGCACTTCTTCCAGGTGCCGCCGGAACGACTCCTCTCGATCGTCGATGCAAGTTAGGACTTGAAACTCCGGACGGCGCGGTTTTCGCTCCGCAATAGATGCGTTAAGGACATTGGTGTGGTTCACGAAAGCATCGAGCGCTTCGCGTCGATACTTTCGCTCGAATGCCTCATGGTAGATTCGACGTCTTTCGACGGCAGAGAACCCATCGGCTTCGTCATACAACTCTTGCCATTGAATCTCAGACAATGCCAGTAACTGCTGCGGCTGCCAACCAAGTGTTTGGGCTACTTGAAACAAGAGAAACGCGCGGCGTTCCACACTCAATGGCCGCGGTTCAGACAACTTCGTCCGAGCAAATTGCAATACATCCGACGCACTGCCACGCTTCCCGGTGGCTTCTCGACCAACATCGATGATCGCAAATCGCTCAAGAATAAGTTGAACAGCCAATAGCCCGAGCAAGGATCCTTTGGGAATCGAATGGACAACCGGACCCGCACCGGTTTCGAGTTGCCAAACCATTCCTGCCCAACCACGCAGGCTTAGGAGTGTTTGGATTACGAATTCTTCGCGATCGTCGTTGGCGATTCCTAATTCCGCCAGTGATTCTTGGATCGATGCTTCTGGCGAGAGGCCGGAACTTTGCAGTCGCCACAACTCTCCTGAGAGCCCGCGTAACCGACGATCCGAACACCAATTCGATTGCGAATACAACGTAAGAAAAGCGTCATAAAAGCCCTTGTCGCGACAAGGCATTTCCCAGTCGGAATAGCCTTGATCGATATAAGCCGCACAAAAGCGAATTAATAGATCATGCACATCGCGATCGACGTCGATGCCAAGTGCGTTCAGCAATAGGTCGCGCGGACGGACATAACGACTGGGGGCGCCTTGGTGCGGAACGGATTGAATACCGCTGCGACAGATTCGCCACAGCAGATGCAAGGAGAATGCTTCCCAGGAAGCCTTTTTCCATTCCGGATAGTTACTGCCGAACTTGGAAACAAGTTCGGCAAGATCTGCCAGGGCTGGACTCAGAGACGCTTGCTCGTGTTGCAGCCACTGTCGCGTACCAGCGACAACCCGGTCGCGAAGGTCGTTGGGAACTTCCGGGCGAAATCGATCGAGGGCATCAGTTTCCGCCACGATCCACCTCAATTCCGCATCAGGCCCGACGTGGATCGGCTGACGAAGCATCGCCAAACGAATTTGCCCTCGTGTTCCCAGACCATTGATTTGCTTGTGACCCTGAGGCCCCAGGGCTTCTTGTAAGACTGCCTGGAGATCCTCATCCGTGATGCGACCTTCCTGAAACAATTGCCGATACTCTTGCTCCGGCAAGTAGGGGTGAGCGCCATATCGTGCCAGGCCCGTCTTCACGGCCTCGTGAAAGGGCAAGTCCTCAAACGCATGCAGCGTATTGTGATGGACAAAGACTTCGATCGGCCCCTGGGACGGCAACAAGTGTGCAGCGTGCTCAACCAATTTGCGGATCGCGTCAGATCCGCAGTGGTCATCGACCGACTCGGCCGCAGATTCAGTGGTACATTCCAAAGCGAAATTGGCCCAGGGCTAACGTTCAGACAAAAAGGCAGGAGATAGGTGTTCCCTGCCTCAAATGGGGAGGGAGTCATTGCAGGGGTAGGTGTACCTTTATGCAAGCGTCATGCCGGAAGCAGGGCAACAAGTTCGCTACCAGGCGTTCAAAAAGGGGTGCACTTCGGAAAAGTCGGGGTTGGAAGAGAACTTTTGTTCGCAAAAAACACAATCGAGGAGGTCAATCGGCCTCCCAATGGATAGAATTTGGAGATATCAATCACGCAATTTATTGCAGATCCAGTGCAGATTTTTGCACGGATTATCTTCTTCGACGAACGGGATTCGACCAATGCAGCAGTTAGTTCAAGGAATCCATCGATTTCAGCGCGAGCAGTTCAGCCAGGATCAAAAGCTATTTGAGACACTCGTCGATGGGCAGCATCCGTTGGCATTGTTTATCACTTGTTCGGATTCACGGATTGATCCAAGTCGCCTGACTCAGACGAAGCCTGGTGAGCTATTTATTCAACGCACCGCGGGAAATATTGTCCCTCCCTATGGATCTATTCTTGGCGGTGAGGCCGCCACAATCGAGTATGCGGTAGCGGCGTTAAAGGTCCGTGACATCGTCATTTGCGGACATTCTCACTGCGGAGCGATGGCCGGTCTTCTGACACCGGAAATGGTCGATAAAATGCCAGCGGTTCGTGCCTACCTTCAACACGCTGAAGCGACGCGGCGAATCGTCGAAGAAAACTATTCCCACCTAACCGATCCAGCCAAGAGACTAACCCTGACGGTGGAGGAGAATGTCCTGGTCCAACTAGAGAGCCTGAGAACCCATCCCGCCGTGGCCGCAGCGATTGGTCGTGGCGATTTAAAATTACATGGGTGGGTCTACAAATTTGAAACTGGCGACGTATTTGCTTTTGATCCGGATCAGAATCAGTTCTTACCACTCCAGGACGTCACTTCACCAGTAAGCGAGAAACAACGGACGCTTCCACCGATCTAAGACTTGATGTTGCTAAACACGAGAATTCGAGAGGTTTGAGTGCGCACGTTGGCAACCTCGCAACCAAGGGAATTGGCGTGAATCTTTGGAGCGGCTGTCCTTTGACACCTTGATCATCTGCTTTTATGTTTCGTACTCAATCTGTTGCTACCGGTAAGGGATACCGGCTTTCCATTACCGGGCTGCTACTGCTCAGCTTGGCGGCCCTGGTCATAACCATTTGGATGATGGCTGACTTTCTGCGAGAACAAGCCATTGTCGAAGAACTGACGCGACAACTGCCCCGTGATTCAACCGCTGTGGCCAAGGACTTGGCTAGCGAATTACGTTGGCAGTTTCGGCTTTCCATCCTGGTCGTTCTTAATCTTATCGCGACTGGTTTGGCGCTTATATTGCTCTCCCGGGCCTATCGGTCATCCCAAGAATCTCTTCGGGACATCAAAGCGCTCGCGGGGCATATTCTCAGCAGCATGGACCAGACGGTAATCACAACCGATCGAAACAGCATCGTTACCAGCATCAATCGTCATGGCATGGATTTATTGGGGGCCAAACTCGACTGTATCGGCAAGCATGTGAACGAACTGTCGAGTGACCTTGACCTTGATCAGTTCATAAGTGACTGGCAGACGGAAAAGTCCTCGTCCGTGACAAGAGATTTTCATGTCGGCAAAGCCGGAAGGACCGTCCGTGCGACATGTCAATCATTGAATGACTTCGGCGGAAAGGAAATCGGCAAAGTTCTACAACTACGCGATGTAACGGAACGCGTCTTAATGGAAGAGCGAATGCGTCGAATGGAACGTTACATGGGACTTGGGTCCTTGGCAGCGGGACTTCATCATGAGATCCGAAATCCACTCGCGGCTCTATCGCTACATGTACAACTGCTCGAAGAACAGCTTGAGGAAAGCGCGGATTCCGAGGACGTGCAACCGATGCTAGCCGTAATTAAGTCGGAAATGACGCGAATTGGAGAAGTGTTAGAGCGATTCCGTGATTTTGCATCCATGGACAATTTAAAGCTCGAACAGGTCAATCTTGTCCAGCTCATACAGCGTCAAGTGGATCTGGCAATTCCTCAAGCAAACCAGCAGGGGATCGCGGTTCAATTCGCGTTGCCGGAATCGCCTTTGCCAAATTTAACGGCAGATCTTCTCCGATTGGAACAAACTTTGCTAAACCTGTTCCTCAACGCGATGCAAGCCATGCCCCACGGGGGCAGACTTTCCGTTTCCGTGACTCAGTCTTCCGACGCGTTACGTGTCGAAATCTCGGATACCGGATCTGGGATTCCGGAGGATCTCCGTGATCAGGTATTCGATGCCTACTTTACGACCAAGAGCGATGGGACAGGCTTAGGGCTAGCCTTGTGCGACAAAATCGTACGACAGCACAATGGGAGCCTTGACTTCTTTAGCAGCAAGGATGGCACGACCTTCGTGATGACGTTGCCAATTCAACAAGTGTCTTTACCTTCGGACTAGTGTCATGGACGAAGCTTTTCGCATTCTGATTGTTGATGACGAGCCCAACATTCGCTCCGGGCTGGCTAAAGGCCTCGAGAAAGAGGTCGACCATGTCGACACGGCGAGTAGCGTTAATGAGGCATTGGACAAGTTCGATGCGGAGAGCTTTCAGATCGTTATTGCCGATGTTCGGTTGCCAGGGGATCGCGATGGCCTGGAGCTTTTATCTCTGATCCAGCAGCGCGAACCCAATACGACGATGATCATGATAACTGCCCATGGCACGGTTGAGATGGCCGTCGACGCGATGCGCCGTGGGGCGTTCGATTTTATTACCAAGCCGGTTGATCTGAACTTAATCCGACAACAAATTGCCAAGGCAGTGGAACACCATCGGTTGCAGACCGAAAACCGCTTCCTGAAGGATCGGTTGGCGGAAGCAGGCGAATTGCCGAATATCATCGGAAATTGCCAAGCTCTCAATGATGTACTGCGACAGATTCGACAGGTCGCTGATACGGATGCCACGATTTTGATTCACGGCGAAAGTGGGACTGGAAAAGAGTTGATTGCGAGGGCAATTCACGACTTGAGCAAACGCTCCACATTTCCGTTCATTCCCGTCAACCTCGGTGCATTGCCGGTGAATCTATTGGAAAGCGAGTTATTTGGACATGAAAAGGGAGCATTTACGGGGGCCTCTCGCCAAAGACCTGGCTGCTTCGAACAGTCCATGCGAGGAACGTTATTTCTCGACGAAATTACCGAAATCCCCATGAAGTGCCAAGTGGATTTGCTTCGTGTCCTTGAGACGGGACAGTTCACAAGAGTCGGAGGCGAAACAACACTTACGTCCGATGCTCGCATTGTGTCCGCCACGAACAGGGACATCCCGCAATTAATAGAAGAAGCGAGTTTTCGAGAGGATCTTTACTATCGACTGAACATCATCCCAATTGAAGTGCCGTCACTGCGGCAGCGGCGCGAGGACATTGCTCTATTGGTGGACCATTTCCTGAATTTCTTTTGCACTCGACATCATCGACCACCCAAAACCGTAGACAATGAGGCATTACAGGTTCTCATGTCGGCGACTTGGCCAGGCAATGTTCGTCAACTACGCAATGTCATCGAACGCTTGGTTGTCACCGTAAGCAGTGACAGAATTACAGCGGCAAATTTACCTGCTGAATTAAGCTCGGTTGCAAGAAACGCTTCCGCAAGCGAAGTACGCTCACTGGCAGAAGTAACGGAAGAGGCTGAGAAGGAAGCAATCCGGATTTCCCTTGCGGCCAATGATTTTCACCGCGAGCAAACCGCAAAAGTGCTGGGGGTCAGTGTTCGCACATTGCACTATAAGATGAGTCGCTACGGCCTGCATTAGCCACCGTTTTGAGGAACGCTTTGCCGTACTTTCTTAAAAGCGCCTTGTGGGCTTGGCGGGCAACAACATTAGAAGTGAACTGTAGCACCAGGTCGTGGATGCTACAGAAGACCGACCAGAAAGTTTACTGGTCCGCATCGTGAATCGCTTCCGGTGAGTGCTGACGGATAAAGAGTAATGGGATTCATTTCCATTGCCCTATTAATTCCCACTGGGCTATGCACAGGAGACGCCTTTTTATCTTCTCTAGTTTGCCGTAAGTAAGAAAGCCTTTCCCGTAGCCATGATGTCACGAGTTATTTTTCGCTTAACAAAGCATTTGCTAGTCAGATAAAACTGGACTGAACCGTCCAGGATTGGTATCTTAGAGACTTCCTCCCTCCCTCAACCTCACCGAACGCTGGCCCCCTGGCGTTTCATCCCCTCCCCCCTTCCTCAGGGCGATTAATTATGGTTTTGCCTATCTCTCTTTGGGCAAGTCGCCGGCAAATCGTTGGCTTGGCAATCGTGCTGTTTCTAGTTTCCGTTGTCCATTCGGAGGACGTTGCCCAACAGCCAGTCAGTTTCGTCAATGATGTTGTCCCTGTTCTGACGAAAGCAAGCTGTAACACAGGCGGTTGTCACGCGAAAGCTGGAGGAGGTCAAAACGGATTTCAGTTGTCGTTGCTGGGATTCGAGGTCGCAGAAGACTACGAAGCCATTGTTCGTGAAGGACGCGGCCGTCGCTTGTTTCCTCCCATTCCCGAAGAGAGCCTGCTGCTTCGCAAGGCTTCCGGTGAAACACCTCATGGTGGTGGCGTAAGACTTTCGAAGGACTCTGAGGGGTACGAAATCATTCGCCGCTGGATCAGTGAAGGAGCTCCTTTCCATACCGCTAATACCCCGCAGCTTGAAACCTTTGAAGTCTCGCCCAACCGTGGCGTCGTGGGAATGGGTGCCCAGCAGCAGCTCCAGGCGCTGGCAACTTTCTCTGATGGCAGCCAACGCGATGTCACCGAATTCGCGTTGTTTGAGTCGAATTCAGAAGCAATGGCCGAGGTTTCATCCGATGGCCTCGTCAAGTTCCAACAGATCCCTGGACGCGTGGCAATCATGCTGAGATACCAGGACAAATCGGCCGTTTTCACAGCGGCGATCCCACTGGGTGCACCGATCGGGGAATTGCCGAAACCGAACAATTTTGTCGACGAACTGGTCTTTGGCAACCTGCAGGAAATCGGCATTCCTCCTTCACCGGTCAGTGACGATGCCACCTTCCTCCGTCGAGTCACCCTCGATATGACTGGACGTCTCCCAACCGTCAAGGAAACGGAATCCTTCTTGAGCAGCAGCGCCCCTGACAAAAGAGACCAAGTCATCGAGCGTTTGTTACGCAGCCCAGGCTATGCGGACTTCTTTGCCAACAAGTGGACTTCGCTGCTGAAGAATCGCCGGGACGATGCCAGCGACATTACGTCGAACTTCGCATTCCATGCCTGGATCCGCGATAGCCTCTTAGATAACGTTCCGTACGATCAGCTAGTTCGTGAACTTCTGGCTGCAACAGGCACGGTCGTGGCCAATCCACCGGTTGCCTGGTACAAGCGAGTGAAGGAATCTAAAGAACAACTCGAGGATGTCGCTCAGCTATTTCTGGGCGTTCGTCTGCAGTGTGCCCAGTGTCATCATCATCCATTTGAACGCTGGAGTCAGGACGACTATTACAGCCTCGCGGCTTTCTTTAGCCAGGTAGGTCGTAAACCAACAGAGATCCGCGGCGAGGATATGATCTTCCATAAACGAGGGATCGCTGCCGCCACAAACATGAAGACAGGAGAAAAGCTCCGTCCTGCGGCTTTGGGTGATTCGGTCGGCGATATTCCTCCAGAACAAGATCCACGATTGCTGCTGGCCGATTGGATTTCCAAGCCGAACAATCCCTTCTTTGCCAAGGCCGTTGTTAACCGATATTGGAAACATTTCTTCAAGCGGGGACTGATCGAACCGGAAGACGACATTCGAGATACCAATCCTCCGTCGAATCCTGAATTATTGGCGGCATTGGAAGAGCACTTCGTCGCCAGCGGCTTTGACCTGAAAGAATTGGTCCGCGTCATCACGCAATCGAAAGCTTATCAACTCAGTTCGGTTCCCAACGAATTCAACCTGATCGACGAGCAAAACTACTCACGGTATTACCCGCGTCGCCTTCAAGCGGAAGTACTGCTGGATGCCGTGAACGACCTTACGGCTTCCCCAACCGACTTTCCCAATCTTCCGCTAGGCACTCGTGCGGTGGCCTTACCAGACAACAGCTACAACAAGGCTTCCCCCTTTCTGCGAGTCTTCGGACGTCCTGATAATTCCAGTGTATGCGAGTGCGAACGCGTGCAGTCTTCCAGCTTGGCTCAAAGCCTGCATCTGATCAATTCCTCGGAAATCAAATCGAAACTGGGCGCGGCCAAAGGTCGTGCCGCCAATCTGGCCGGGCAAGACACACCGGTGGAAGCAAAGATAAGCGAGATCTACCGAATCGCGTTTTCCCGGGAACCTACTGCGGAAGAGCTGCAAATTGCGATCGAGTACGTGAAGCAGATTCCCACCGATGCGGAGGGAAAACCAATCGATGCCAACCAAGCTGCCCGACAGAACTATCAAGATTTGATCTGGGCGTTGATGAACTCCAAAGAATTCCTGTTCAACCACTAGAGGACGCGATGTATATCAAACGCGTAGGCGCGGCCACCTGCCTCCGAGTGCTTCAGCTATTGTTCCTCGCGGTCATCTGGCCGTCTATTGGATCGGCACAGTCGGTCTGTTTGCCAGCACCGAGACTACTGACGACGCTGCCGATGGGTGGCCAGGCCGGAACGACCGTGGACGTGACGATCAGCGGCGAAAACCTCGACGACCTGGGGGAGTTGCGATTCTCGCATCCGGGGATCACTGCGACTGCGAAGGTGGGTGAAGAAGGGATTCCGCTACCCAATCAATACTCCGTGACGATTGCCCCTGATTGTCCGACCGGGGTACATGAAGCACGCATCATGTCTCGCCTGGGGCTTTCCAGTTCTCGTGTATTCAGCGTCGGCAATTTGCCCGAGATTATAGCCACCGAGTCACACAACACGCTCGATACGGCAATACCTCTGCAAGTTAACTCGATCTGCAATGGACAGATGAAAGCCAAGGCAATCGATTACTACACATTCGAGGCAAAGGCAGGGCAACGGTTGGTTATCAGCAGTGCCGCGGAAGGTATCGACTCGAAGCTTAAGTCGGTCTTAATTGTTGCTGATGAAGATGGCAACGACCTGCAAGTCGAACGACGCGGCGGCGCGATTGATTTCACCCCGGAAGCGGACGGCAAGTTCGTCATTAAGGTTCACGACTTGACGTATGGCGGCGGTCCGTATTACTTCTATCGGCTGGCCCTGGAGGAGATCCCGGCCGATGCGGCCGTCCCGCGGCCTGCATCAACACGCAATGTCAACGCATTTTCATGGCCGCCAACCAACCTGGCAACAACCGCTGTATTGACCGAAGTCGAGCCCAACAATGCCTCCACCAAGGCCCAGCAGATCACGCTTCCGTGTGACATCGAGGGAAGTTTCTTCCCAGCAGCAGATGTCGATACCTTCGAGTTCACCGCCAAGAAGGGAGAGGTCTGGTGGGTCGAGGTTGCATCGGAAAGACTTGGACTTCCGACAGATCCTTCCATCACCGTACATCAAGTAAAGAAAAGCGGTGACCAAGAAGAGGAGGTCGACGTCACCCAGCTTTCGGATATTCCCAGCCCGGTTAAGGTTTCGAGCAATGGATATAGCTACGACGGCCCGCCTTACAATGCCGGTTCGTCGGATATTCTTGGCAAGGTCGAGATCAAGGAGGATGGCGTCTATCGGCTGAGGTTAACTGACCTGTTCGGTGGCACACGCAACGACGCGCGAAACATCTATCGCCTGATTATCCGCAAAGCCCAGCCCGATTTTGCGATCGTGGGATGGGCACTCCATATGAATCTACGCAATGGAGATCGCAATGCTTTATCCAAGCCAATTGCACTTCGGGGTGGCGCAACGATGCCAATCGAAGTGGTCGTTGTCCGTCGAGATGGATTCGACGGCCCAATCGAACTAGGCATGGAAAATTTGCCGGAAGGCGTTACCGCCAGCGGCTTGACGATTCCGTCTGGCAAGTGCTGCGGAACTTTGCTGGTGACCGCAGCAGAAAACGCTCCGCGCGGCCTGACAAGTGCCAGTTTGTTCGGGCGCGCGGAAATCGATGGTAAGCCGGTTACCCGACAAGGAAGCTACGCGTCGATGGCCTGGCCGGTGACCAATGCCTGGTCCGAAATACCCAGCCCGCGACTCCTTGCCGATGTGCCGGTTTCCGTTGGCGGTTCCGAGAATACTCCCTTGAGCGTCGCCCCGACCGAGGACAAAGTTTGGGAAGTCACAGCAGGCCAGTCCTTGACGATTCCGCTGACTCTTACGCGCCGCTGCGAGTTCTCGGGCCCGACGATGAGCATGAAGACGTTTGGCGAACCCTTCGATAAGAACGGTGCGTTTGACGTATCTCTCGAGGAAGATTCTTCCGAAGCCGTACTCGATTTGGCAAAGCTGAAACCAGCCCCAGGCCTGTACACCATCGCATTCTACGGAAGCGCCGTTGCCAAGTATTCGTACAACACCGCGGCGGTGGCCGAAGCGGAACTCGCCTTGGAAGCGGTTAAGAAGTCCGCCGAGCAAGCATCTGAAGAAGAACAACAAAAAGCAAAGGCGGCCGTTACCGCGGCGGAAAAACGTTTGCAAAAGGTCAAGAAAGAAGCAGCTCCGAAAGACATCGTCGACATCATCGTCTCGAAACCGATTCAGATTCGTGTCATTCCCGCCATTGAGGTAACTTCGAAATGACTCACCCGTTCAACGCATCATATGCCATCTGCCCGGGTCCTTCATCGCGCCGTGGGTTCATGCGCATGGGACTAGCGGGATTCGCTTCGCTGAGCCTGCCTGGCATGCTTCGCCTCCGGGCCGAGAGCCCAGCCGACCCAAGCCGCAAGAAGAACGCCGTCATCATGGTCTGGCAACCAGGCGGATGCTCTCATATCGACACGTACGATCCCAAGCCGAACGCACCGGTTGAATACGGAGGTCCGTTCAGTACGATCCAGACGAAAGTGCCTGGTCTGAACTTCACCGAGTTGCTGCCGATGCAAGCCGCCATCGCCGACAAGTTCACGGTCTTACGCTCCATGCGTCAGACCGCCGGCGGACATCCGGCCGGGTCGATGCAGTTACTCTCGGGAGACCCTGATACTCGGGACAAACCAGCGCCTCGTCTGCCAGATTGGATGTCGATTGCCAATTACATGCGATCTCAAAATACCGAGCGCAACAATCCGCTACCAATCTACGCAGGAGTAAACCCACCCACGAACTATACCGGCCCTGCATATTTAGGTGATGCCTACGCGCCGTTCGCCGTGACCGGTGACCCTAACAGCCCGAGCTTTTCAGTACCGAATATCGGAGTTGCGAATCCCGGTGAAGCCATCCATCTCGAACGACGAGCCTCTTTGCGGCAAAGACTCGACACGCTCGAGCGAGCCTTCGACAAGGCTGGAGAGATGGATGCACTCGACGAATTCGAAACACAGGCGATGACCCTGCTAACGAACCCCAAGGCCAAAGAAGCTTTCGATCTCAGCCAAGAAGACGACAAAACTCGCGATCGGTACGGGAGAAATACCTGGGGGCAGCAGTTGCTTCTAGCACGTCGATTGGTCGAGGCAGGTGTTGAGATCCTGACGACCAGCTTGCATGGACCGCTTTGCGGTCGCGTCAGTAACTGGGACGATCACGCAGTGAATCATCACGTTTTCGACGCGCTGAAGTTCAGGGCCCAGGCTTACGATCAGGCAGTCTCGGCACTCATCGAAGATGTTTACCAGCGTGGGCTGTCAGAGCGTGTGCTTGTGGTAGTGACCGGCGAGTTCGGCCGAACCCCCAAGGTCAATTATCAGCCGAGCACTGGCGCCGGCAATGCGAGTGCGGCGGCAGGCACCAAGCAACCGGGGCGTGACCACTGGCCGCGCGCATTCTCAAACATCTGGGCCGGAGGGGGCATCGAGACGGGCCGCGTCATTGGTGCTACCGACAAATTGGGAGAAGATTCCGTTGAAAGAATCTGCGGACCGGGAGACTTTCTTTCAACGATCTACCATCACCTGGGGATCGATGGCAGAAAGGTCTTCATCAAAGACTTCAACGGCCGCCCAACACCGATCATCGATCATGGCGAACCAATTCCGGAACTGATTTCCTGATACTCGTGGGCACTTATTCGCCCACGAGTATCGACTTCAGCTGCTTCCCATTCGTCCCGTCCCAGATAAATAACCGTCCGTCATCGCCCCCGGCGATCACCAACTTTTCGTCTGCCGTCGCATCGACGCAGTGCAGCCAGACGCCAGCTTGAAAGGTTCTGATCGACTTACCACTGGCGGCATCCTGCAGACGAACGATTCCGTCGCCACAGCTCGAAACCACATGATTCGTAGCCCCAACGAATCGTACCGCCGTGACATCCTTTCCGAAGCCGGAAATCGTCTTCAATTGATCAGCCGTTTCCGCGTCCCAGACCTTGATGGTTTTATCCGACGATGCAGTCGCAATGGATGTCGCGTCGTCTTTCCAGGACACACCCAACACATAATCGGAATGCCCTTCAAACTGCTTCAATGGATCCTGGTCAGTTAGGTTCCAGAGTCGTACGTACTTATCGGCGCCGCCGGAAATAAACTGCGTACCATCGGGAGAGAACCTCGCAGAATAAACCACGTCGGAGTGCGCATCCGGCAGATGCTGGATGCAGGCACTGTCTTCCAGACGGAATAGACTGAGTTCGCCGTTTCGTGATGGTAGGCCACTACCAATTAGCAGTTGGGCGTCATTCGCGTCGATATCGAGTGACGTGACGCGTCCCATGATCGGGTCGTCACTCTCAGCGGAATCGATTGTCTGTCGTAGCCGCCAAGCGGGATTCAGTTCCCAAACAACCGTTTCCGTCGTTCCGAACGATGAAAGCAGACGATCATTGCCGATAAATTCGATCGGGGAAAGGGAGCCTGGTTGCTTCGCCAAGGCATCTACCGCGATCCCTGTTTCAGCATTCCAGATCTGCACGGTCGGAAAATCACCCGCGGTCGCCAGTCTCGTTCCATCGAGCGAGAAGCTAACCGAACGCAGAGGTAATTCCGACTCGCTTGACTGCTTGACCGCCAAATCGGATCTGGCCTGAGCTTCTTCTACTCTCGCCGCAGCGTGCTCTACTAGCTGGTTAACCAACGCGACGCTTTCTTCCGCTTGTTTTACGGCTGCTTCGGCCGCAGTTTGTTTCTTGGTCGCCAGTTGCTGGGCTGACATTGCCTCTTGTAGCTTCTTTTGAGCCGCTTCTTTCATGGTTTCAACATCATCAGGCTTCTCTTCTTTCTCTGCGTCTTCGGCAGCAGCAGGCTCTGAAGCGGGTGGCTCATTATTTAATTTGTCCAGCGCCGTTTTCCTCTGAGCGAGATCCTTTTCGGCTGCGGCAACTTCCTTATCGGAAGTTTCTTTCGCCTCGATCCGCTTCTTGAGCACGTCTTCAACGGTAGCAAGTCGCTGCTTGACAATTGCCAATCGCTGCTGCGCCGCGGCGAGGATCTGCTTTTTCCTCTGTGCATGCTGCTGTAATCGCGGGTCTCCCTTCATCTCGGCGATCTGCTTGCCGCCCTTATCCCACAGCTTTGCGGTATTGTTTTCACTAACTGAAGCGATTCGCTGCCCATCCGATCGGACGGCAACTGCCAGCACCGGCGCGCCATGCGAGAATTGACCAAGCTGCTTTTTTTTCTCCAGGTCCCAGTGGCGTACCGTTCCGTCGCGGCTCGCTGAATAGACATGCATTGTCTGCCCGGATATCGCAGCAAGAGAAGTGATAGCTTCTGTGTGTCCTGGAAGTTCTTCTGCTTCGATCATGGACCACGCCTGTGCCGTCGCGTCGGGTTCTACCAGCCAAGTCCGTAGTACCTTATCGACACCTCCCGCAATTAGCATTTGCCGAGGCTGTGCATCATTGTCCGGCACCGCGGTAGTCCACAACAATTCGATCGCGTGGATCGGCGTGGGAACCTGAACAAGCCCCGCTTGCGTACCTTCGGAACAGTTCCACACCCGGATCGTCTTATCGTGCGATGCCGAGAACAAATGCCTGCCGTCTGAAGTAAACCGCAGGGCAGTGATCAAATCCCCGTGCCCAGTCATTTTCGGACCGCGTTTTGAAGTCTCAAGGCTCCAAAGCTGAATGACATGGTCATCACCAGCGGTAGCCATCCACTTGCGATCGGTGCTGAAAGCCAACGCTGTCGTTGCCGATTTAGTTGGGAATGACAACGCACGTGCGTCGAGTGGCTTTTCCCACAGCTTTGCCTCACGAAATCCGCCTGAGACGAGCAACGAACCATCGCTTCCCCAGGCAAGCGATTGGACCAGATCACGATGCGCCGCAGGAGGTTTCAGCGAGGGATCCTCCAAACTTCCGACCAATTTCCCGGACTCAGCGTGGTAAATGAATAGCCGGTTAGCTCGGCTCACCGCCACGAATTGTCCATCAGGGCTCAGTGCCGCTGCGTAGACCGGGCCCAGATTCTTAGGAATCGAACTCCAATCTCGCGGTGTTGTCGATGTAGCAGACGATCCGCCTACGGCACCTTGGTCGATCCATAGACGGATAAGCCCAAGTTCCTGCGAAGTCAGTTGGGGAGCGTTCACATCGTTATCAGGAGGAGGCATGAAAGACTCCTCCTGGTGCGCCGACAGCTTGACAAGCAAACTTTCAGCCCCTTTACCAGGAATGACCGCCGCTCCAGAGTCCCCTCCTTTGCGAATTGTCGCCGGAGTTTCCAAAACCAATTCTCCATTCGCTTCGCTGGCACTGTGACAGGCAAGACAACTGCGCCGGAAGATCGGAAGGATCTCTTTCTCGAATGAAACTGGATTGGATCGCTGAATATCGGCCACGGTAATTGGTTCACCGAAAGTCGCTGTGCAACAACTAATGAGAATTGCACAACAGAGTACAAAGAGTCGCATAGTCAGACCCTGAAAGATGCGGGCAGCGCCCAGTCATTATGGAGAGGCAAAGGGGGAAGTTGGCGGGAGGCCCTATGGAGCAAGAAGCATTGATTCGACTTCAACTAGGCCACATCGAGGAACGATACTCGGCATTGAGTGACTTATCGCCCGACATGGATTATCAACCCAGGACCGATTCCCATCATATCACACCAGAATTCGGTTGACAGAAAAATATCTGCCTGCTCCCCGAACGCCATGAAATGGTTCAGGCATGGCTCTGTAAAAAACTCAAGCCCACCAGAGAATCATAACTTGGTGGGGCAGCGACATCAGGAGCAATTCTTCGTGGCATCTTTGGTCCGTTTTGCCTCGGACGATGTTGCCTGGGAGACGTTTGATCATGCTCATCACCTTTCGACTTGGCTTCGATGGCGTCAGGTGTTGGCATCGGAGCTAAGGTTGCATGCGCCATCGGTAAAGACCACTGGCTGGCTTGTCAGTGGGACGAACGTGCTTGTCACTTTTGACCTCAGCTTACCAATGCTGCTCTCCACGAGTTCGCTCAGAAGAGGAGCCAAGCCTTCGTCCTCCAACGAACCCCAAACTCAGCCCTATCAGGAATGAACCTGGCTACCATTCGGCCTGGCAACCACCTTGATGCTCTAACGGATACCCAGCATCGCACGCACAGATGATCGACGCATGTTTTGTTCGTAATCAATCACGAGCAGCTATTGATGTCTGCGCCCTAAATCGAATGCCTCTGCCAGCCATTTTGCCACGAATTCCGGGACTTCCGTTGGTCGCCCCTATCGGATTGGATGCGCGGACGACAATAATCTGCATTTCCTGACGTTACTTTCGATACCAAGAGAGCCTACATATCAAAACACTTCTATCATCATTCCTTAACAAGAAAAGTCCTGGCATTCATGCATCTGCATTTATATACTCGCGTCTACCTCAAGTTGGACGAAGTTCAGCACACAGTTGTTTCCCTACAAGCATAGAAGGTGTACAGCAATGAGACGGTTGTGTTTGCTATTATCGTGCCTTGCGTTTAGTTGGATAACCAGTCCGCTCTTCTCGCATGACATTTGTTCGACTGACTATGTGGTGGCGATGCACGAATATCCACCGTACAACCAAATGGAGAACTTTCTCCCGCCGCCTCAGAATTTGATGCGTGTTCCTTACCTGCACACCCCGACATGCCCCCCCACGGCGATTGCGCCATGATGGGTTATCTGCGACACTGAGGCAATGGCGGTCAGGCGATTTTGTGACGGAGGTTGTCGCGGCCTGATCCGGTGTTCTCAGGTGCCTTTCTCATGTCGTCACGTTCGCCTGTTTCCCTTCAAGAGTGCTTTGCCGATCTGACCGATCCGCGGACTCGCAAGGTGACTTATCCGTTAACGAATATCGTGACCATCGCGCTGTGTGCGGTGATGAGTGGGGCGGATGATTTTGTGGCTATCGCCGACTGGGCCGAGATGAAGAAGGAGTGGCTGGGTAAGTTCCTTGATTTGAGTTCCGGCATCCCTTCGCACGATCGCTTTAATGCGATCTTGGCTTCGCTGAATCCGGCTGAGTTTGAGAAGTGTTTGCTGACTTGGATCACCGCCTTACACGAAATCACCGACGGGCAGATCATCGCGATTGACGGCAAGACGCTGCGGCGGAGTTTCGACAAGGCCAGCAGCAAGGCGGCCATTCACATGGTCAGTGCCTGGGCGACTGCCAATCATGTGAGTCTCGGCCAGGTAGTAACCGACGCGAAGAGCAACGAGATCACCGCCATTCCCAAACTGCTTGAAATCGTCGAGGTTTCCGGCAGTTTAGTGACGATTGACGCTCAAGGTTGCCAACAGGACATCGCTCAGAAGATCGTCGACCAGGGAGCCGATTATTGCCTGGCCGTGAAGCGCAATCAGCCGACCCTCCACGATTCGATCGAAGATTTTTTTGTCGCGCAGCAGGAAAGCAATTTCAAGCGAGCCAAAGTACACCGTCACGAAACGCACGAGAAAGGGCATGGTCGCGAGGAGTCGCGTTCCTATTATATCTGCCCTGTGAACGACGAGATCATCACACGAGATCGTTGGTCGAACTTGAGGGCGATCGGGATGACGATCAATATCGTGAAGCAAGGCGGGAACGAGACGAGCGAGGTGCGATACTATATCCTGAGCAAGTACCTTTCCGGCAAGCGTTTCGCCGAGGCCGTTCGCGGTCATTGGGGCATTGAAAACAGCCTGCACTGGCAACTGGACGTGACGTTCGGTGAAGATCAATCTCGCATCCGCAAAGGGCACGCCGACGCCAACTTTAGCCTGCTACGAAGGACGAGCCTGAGCCTGCTGAAGAACAACAAGACAGCCAAGGTCGGCGTGAAGAACAAACGATTAAAATGCGGCTGGGGCGATGACTACCGCATGGAAGTCCTGCTGGGACGGTGAGTTATGGTGCAATCGCCGTGCATGCCCCCCTGGTCACAAGAAGTCTTTTTTTATCATGAATCCCGGTGAAGACATGCTTCAACCGGGGATTACTCGTTCATGGGCCTATCCAGCCCAAGGCTTTGACAATGGGCTGCGTACTGGAGTTCACTGCCATTGGGTATGCCGCCACGGTTCTTGGGTTCGTGAGTATTACATCTGGCTAACGCTATCGCCGGAAGCAATCTATCAACCTCTTATCTATACTTATTCCGATCCTAACAACGCTTCGCAAAGCTGTTTCGATCCCGCAGCGGGTTCGACATTTGTTGATTTCTTCGAAAGAAATCGATCCGAACTAGAAAAGTACTTTCATGCCGACAAGGTCCGAGATCATTTTTGGAAACAATATGTTGCCGTAGGCCCTAAGACATTTACTGAACTGAAGCGGTGGAACTTCGGTTTGATGGGGCCTCGAATATCGCCGGAGCCTACTCAGACACCTATTGTTGCCGCCATCGATCTCAAACCAGGAATGCGTCTGCGTGTGGAGCACGCGGCCCTGCAAAACGAAGGCCGAGGTTTTCCTGACGACAAGGGAACGATTCGGGGCTACGTTGCCAGCGGGGTTACCTATCTGGAAGTGAGCGAACAACCGACGCGGGTCGCGGGTGTGACCAATCCGTTCCTTTCCTTTGATCCGTTCTTGGGAGATCTACGTGAGTCGATGGCGTTGCCGCACGATCAAACCAACGACTTCACTAATGTTGCTTCCGGCACGCTCGATTTAAGTACTTCGCAGACCCCCGTCAGCAAGTACCGGCTGGTTTATCCCCAAACTTGGTTTGCCAGCCAGACAGCCGAAGACAAACCGAAAAACCACGTCGTCCTCGTTGGTTCCGATGATCGGGCGGATCTGGAGGGTCGGTCACTGTATCGCATGCTGAATGAAGGGGAAATTGACTGGACGATCCAAGAAGATCCCTTCTTAAGCGAGGGATTTTCACGAACGCTATTGACGTTTCGAGGAAGAAGCTTTGCCGTTCCGGAAGTCGCCGTGAAGTTTGATGGCGAACCAACGTACGTATCGGTATCGACTCGGTTTCGACAACTCGTCCAACGGCGGGAAGATTGGCCGCGAGGGAACTATAAGACCAATGCAAAGCTATATCGACGAGACGCTCAAGGGCTTCATCGCGTCGTTTTTCATGTAGCAGGCCCCCTGGACGCGGCCTGCTTTGAAATTCCCCTTCTGAAAGGTGACGAGATCCGATGGTAGCCATACAGCGTCATCAGTCGACCAATTTGTTTTTGGTGGCCGGTATCGATCCCGCGCAAGCGCGATTTGCCGTAGTTCTCGATCCCGACGATTCCTCGGCCAATCCTCAAACACTTGCCGAGACCTGGGGTAGTGCGCGGTACGTGTTCTTTCCCAGGGGAAAGGCCCTCGAGTTTCTGAGTGTTGGAGAAGCCATCTGGAACATGTTCCAGTCGCAGCCGGACATACGAATTGGATGGAGTGCAGCCCCCGGCGTATTTACCCAGACAGTCCGCGTTCCTGTGGCCGCCCCACAAGACGCTCCCATCACTAACGATGTCGAGTTGGGGATCCGCAATTACAAGTTGAACATTCCTCAGGGAACACGACTTGGTTTTGGTCCCAATGGTTTTCTATTCGCTTTCGGTTCGCAACCGTCTTCTCCCAAACTGGAGCGGGACCGCTTTCACGTAAAGCTTCAAGGAGACTCCTTCCAGTTGGCCGTCGTCGACGATCATTCAAAACATGTTTCGCGATTTGAGTGCGCCTTGTCGGCTAACGCCGCGACGGTCGACAAACCGGATGACTTCGATCGACTCGACATCGGTTTGCGATACTTCCGCCGTATCTTTGACGTGGAAAGGACTATCGAACAGATTGCCGACCCCGATACGCTCGTTTCGCGGCGATTCGCGGTATTCGATATTTCTCCTCCCTTTGTCCCTTCTGGCAACGCTCCCATGCGGGCCTACCTCGATTTCTTCCACCATGGCGTTCAATTGGATGAGGATTCGCGAATCGTCGCAGACTCCTACCTAGAGTTTGACCCGCGTCATGAGTTGGAAATCGGTACGTACTTCCGCACGAGTCATGGTCAGCGGTTGATCCTCAAACCCGAGACGACATCGCGGCTTCTTTTCATTGACAAGCCGCAGTTTTTTAATCAGGCCGCCGACCAGTACTATCTGGCCCCAGACGGGGAATTTCACATCGATCGAATCGTGAACGAAAAGGGTCAGACGATCGACGGCAACCGATCGAACCGCCTGGTCTGCGGAAATTCAGGGATCGAATATATTCGCTTTCGTTCCCGCGATCGCATCTCATTTTTGCCACTGCAGAATGCCTTTTACACGATGCCGCAGCCGCCGCTCGATCCGGCTGAGGCTCCCGCCTCTAACGGCGCGGCTCGGAAACTCTCGGGGGAAGCCCGAACCTCGTGGCTGCAAGTCCTGCCCCATGAGATTGACAAACTGGCGAATTATCGAGCCCAAGCAGACGACGCACCCCTCTACACACCCCTCCCCAAAGATCCTGACATCGACCAAAGTCAGTGGCCTGAGTCTGGGAAGCCCATTTTCGAATTTCAACAGATCAATGTGAAAGCATTGCCGGCGGATACCCAGCCCCCCTTTCCGTTGGCTCCTGTCGACGGCTTTCGCCCCGCGATCTCAAACCGAGTCGGTTCCCATCACCTCAAAACGCTGGTTCCTTGGCTCAATCGTGAATATGTCGCCTTCGAGTCGCTCGTGTTGCAGCCATCGCGACGAGAGATCATCGGGCAAGTTCAAGCAACGGCGCCCCCCGCACCGGTCTCCTTTGCCGAGCGAACGGACGAAGAACTGCAGGACACCGTCACGCCACAGGGTTTGATCGTACAGACCAACCCGCAACAAGGATTCCGCTATGAGACCTTGCAATTGGCCAGGTCCGAGCCGCCCAATGAGGACGCCTTCCTCACGCTGAAGAACGTCTTCGAGAATCAGAATCTCGTCGACGCACTGCAGCGCAATCGTCTCTTCGCGGTACTCTCGCGCATTCCTACCGGCGTCATATTCGACGACGACACGTTCAAAATCTTGAGTTGGGCATTTGCTTTTAAATTCGATCGCACGACCCCGCCCGAGGATCGGCCACTCTTGATTTTCAAGTTGTATGAAGGCAAGTCGTTCGCGGAACTGGCAGAAGATGAGACCCTTTGGGCCGCTGGCCTGCACTCGGCCAACGATAAAGAGGCCGTTCGTGCGTACGTCAAACGAATTCAACAGAAGCGGACAGAGGAACTCAATTCCAAGGATCGGAAACTTGACCTCTACAAGGGGATCTATCAGAAACTCCACGATCCCAACTGGAACGGGATTTTGGGTATCAATTTGGTCCTTGATTCCCAAAATCTACCGGACCAATTGCAGGGACTGGCGATTGGGATCGATCTTAAAGAACTTCGTTGGGACCATGTCGGCTTCAATGCCACGCGTTTCTCCGGTAACGCTAACGGGCAGGTCGAATCGGAGCGGACATCCGCATTTGCCCTACTAGATTACAACGCTCCCAAAGAGAAAAAGCCTGAGGGAGGCCCCGCCTACAAGATCCTGGTGAGGTCACTACAAGTACTCTTCGAGCAATCGAAACTGCGGCAATTCAACGCCAAGGTCGAATTGACCTCAGCCGAGATGTTCAAGCAGAAAACGAAGGACGACACGAATACGGTCACTCTGCTGGGAAGCTACGCGCAAAAGGATGGGCTGGATACGTATACGTTCGCCTATGCCGGAAACCAGAAGATCACCTTTGACGCGGTCAGCAAATTCATTGAAAACGTGACCATACGCAAGGTCACCATGGTCACGGTCGCCCCGGATGCCTCCGGGTTTCGAAAAACACAGTTCTTGATTGACGGGGAAATCTCATCCGGAGATACGATCGAGGATTATCTATGCATCGAAGGCGTGAAGTTCAAAGACTTGAGCGCCACTTTCCGTTTTCGAGAGGGAGGCAGCGACCTGCAGCCAGTCGACTTCGACCCAGGCATCGTGTCGTTCGATCTGACCGACAATAAGTGTGAATCTTCGCTCCTGACGCACATACCGCTGAAGCTGCGCGAGTTTTTCTTCAGCTTAAGCGACAAACTCGTCAACTTGACCGACCTTGGCTTTCTGCCCTTGTCTGCGGCCACCGGCGACTTTGACGTGAAGTTTGACTACGGCTTCAGCTTCGCCCTCGACCTGGGTTCACTTGGAGAGCTCACCTCGTCTTTGAAGGATTTGAAGGCGGAAATCTTCGTCGGTTGGCAGCAACTGAAGCCTGAGTTACCCGTACTAGGGATGAAACTTCCCAACGGACGCATGGAACTGGGCATCCAGGGGGTCATCAAGCTGACGATCGAGGACTTCCAGGTATGTATCGAGAGATTCGGTGCGGGCAATGAGAAGCGATTCTTCGCGATTGCCATGAGAGACTGCACACTGGAGTTGCTCGGCATCTCGATTCCCGACGAGTCCGGCGAGGGCAAAAAGCTAAACATCTACCTCTTCCCAAATCCAGATGACCCACTAGGGGACCGAGTTGGCTGGTTTGGCGGCCTCTCATTCGACAGTGACAAGCAATTCGTCGGCGCTGGTCAAAGGGTCCAAATCGAAGCACCCTCCGGTGGAGGACCGCAAAACTTCGACAGCATTATCAAGCAACTCAAAGACTACCGTACCGCGCTTGGTGACGAGCCTTGTCAGAAGCTTCGCACGGTCATGCACTACTCGCGTGAGAACGAGTGGACCGCTGGCTTTGATCTGCAAGTCGTCGATAGCGTCAAGTTGGGCGTGATCTTCAACGATCCCCATTTGTATGGGCTGAAGATCGACGTGGCCAAGTTGTTTGCCCTGCAAGTAGTCTACCGCAAGATTACCGACGAACTGGGAGTCTATTCCGCCGAGATTCGCTTACCCGACGCGATACGCCAGATTGAATTGGGGGCCGCATCGCTGACCTTACCGATCATCGGAATCGAGGTCTACACCAATGGTGACTTCCGCCTCGATCTGGGATTCCCTTGGCAGTTAAGTTTTGAACGCTGCTTCAATCTGCAGATATTCCCATTTATCGGCAAGGGGGGCTTCTACGTCGGGAGGTTACTGGGCGTCTCCACGAACATGCTGCCTGGATTGCCGGCAGATGCCCGCGTAGCCGTATTTGGCCTGGGACTTAGCATCGGCCTAGGGAAAGAGGTTACCAAGGGGATCTTCAGCTTTGGCGTCAGTGTCTCCGTGTATGGAATCTTGGAAGGCGCCTTAGGCTACCACAAAGACAACTCGGATATCCTGCCCCCGGACGCCTATGCCCTTGTGGGCCGGGTTGGGATTATTGGCATATTGTTTGGCTCCGTCGATTTTGGAATCGTGAAGGCAGCGGTCCATATCACGATCGAAATCGGTATGCCGTTTCGAATTCAGCAGTTGCCCGGCAAATCGTTCGAGATCTCCGTTCCGGGCATCGAGGCTAATGTGAAAGTTAGCGTCGAGGTGGTGATCAAGACGATCAAAATCTTCGGCAAGAAAATCAAGATCTCCTTCACGTTCAAATTCGAGATGCACATTCGCCTCGACTTCCCTATCGGCTCCGACAGTAGCACTGCCAGGGAAGCCCGCTTGACATCGATGGCTGGTGAGCCGGCGATGCTTGAAGCTCAGGACGACTCTCAGATCGATTGGGATGAAGACCTGTTCACCGATTTGTTCACCCTGCTTGAGGCTTAACAATGGCGCCCCTACTAGAACTTTACTTCACCCCGGCGATGACGCTACGTCAAGTGGACTCCGAAACAGTCCCGCAGTACGTTGCCGCTTTAGGAATCCCAGTGGGGGAGTCGGGAGACAGCTTTCAACAACTTTGCAAGGTGGCTTGGCTGGCAGCCCTGCAGTGCCATCTCGCACCCCCTGCGCTGACACGCGCAACGGTGCTCACTCCAGACCAATTGGGTAAGCGATTTCCGAGCGTTCCCGATGATGAAATCCGAATCAACGGAACCTCCGTCAATAATTCTTCAGGGCTGCGCGAGCGATTGCTGCTGCCCAAGACCTTGGCTCGGACAAGCACTGGCCGTGGACTCGACTACCCCCAGATCGTCCGATTGCTATCACAAAACTTCAACGTCGTTCTGTCGGGCTTCGCGGAAGCGGATGAGCAATCCAAGGATTTCGTCTTCTTTCCAATGATTCCAGGGCTCCAGTTGACCGCCGCCGAGCAGTCGCTGCTTATCGACTTCCACCAGCACCAGCCACGCAGTTCGGAATTTGAAGACCAGTTTGACGAGGTACTGGAATCGTTGTTGGTGCGTTTCGAAGATGCGCCTGGGGTCACCCATCCGGCGAAAGATCGATCCGAACTTTCGTACGCAACGCTGCTCTTTGAACAGTACTTCGATCGACTTGTCTCGTTAGTCAACGACGCCTATCACGATGCGTTTGTCGCCAGTGGCCAAGAGTCACTGACGTTGGGGGAATTGTTAGACGGGGACTTTGAGGTTGAAGAGGCGCAAAAGATAGATTTTGAACGAATCGGCGCCATGTTGACGAACGACTTTCTAAGCGGACTGCGTATCCCGGATCAATTTGCCGATCTCGCGACTACGTCCGCCACATTCGAAGGACACTATGTTTGGTCAGGTCAACAATTCTCGATCACTGAATTTGACCCTGACGATCCAGTTGGTGCTTACGAGGTCGCTCTCGGCAGATCAGCCACACTGCCAGCAAGTTGGGTGAATTTCGGTACGGTTCCTCCAACGACCGAAACGATCAATGGGCAGCAGATGCAGCAGTTCATGTCGAATTCGGTCCCGACGCAGATCCGCTCAGCCGCGCCGATCAACCCCATCGAAAAGAATCCTCGTCGTTTCGCATTTACGGAAGCCTATCAATGGGATGTTGCTGAAACGCATCCTGCGATCTTGAAGTTTTCATCAGGGCTTCAGCAGGAACTGAAGCGGATTCGTGATAATCTGAAAGATTCCGACGCGACCGACGTCGACCAAAGGATTCGTTTGCGGCTTTTCGCCGATGTGGCAAGTCAGAACAACCAGGCCGGCGCGGATCCACCCGACCAGGAGCTAACGGATCTGCGATGGATTACACTGATTCCGATGTTGATCCGCCAAGTCGTCGATACGACCGCGGAACGCACATCCGGCGAGGATCCGCCTTCCCCGGTGAAAAACCTTTACGAACTGGTCGGCATGTCGGAAGACAATCGCCGACGGCTTACGGAACTGCTAGGAAACTTCCAAAGCGATCAAGCGGAAGTGTTTGTTCTCTATCCCACTGGTGCTGGCGAGAGCAAGAACGGATTTGCGTCCGATAGCCTGTCGAGCAACGTCGACGCGAATCAGTGCATTTTGCTACGTACGAACCTGTCAACGGAAACGGCCCCTTCTTCGGTTACTTTCCGGGAAGCAGGTGCCGCGTTGCTCGCCCGGGAAGTCGCCGATCCGGACGTCGCGTCGATCGGCCAGGAACGGGGCTTTCTTCGCTTGGTAGAGAATGCCTGTCTGGTCAATGGTGGTGGGTACTATCTGTATTACGAGCCTTCACCAGGCGACGATCCGCTATCTGAGCTGTTCGAAGTCTTGAACACCGATCAAGTCCAACTTCAGATCCTTGTTCGCTTCAAGAAGACCTCAGAGGATCCAGCGGTCCGACCGTATTACAACGGGGTCAGCGGACCAATCCCAGACGCGCCATCAGGCGACGCGACTCAGTATGTTTACGCACGGTTGGATCGTGCCAAGGCAGCCGGTCCCCTAGAATTTCATCCCGTCAACGAATTCGATACTCGCATGCCGCCGGGGAGCGTCGGATTTCGCGTAACACGCGACCGCATCGCGACGCCAACCGACAGTGTCGGACTGGATCTAAGCAATGAAGAAGTCCGACATTATCTGGACAACCTATTCAGCCGCCTCGCTTACCAGGTCACCACTCCCGATACAGAGGAATATCGTAAGTTTCCGTTAACGCTTCCCTTACGAGCGATCGATCCGAATGCCAACAGTTCGGACGTCCAGGCTTCGGGGGCCTCAACAACCGAGCCGTGGACATGGGATGGGGTCCTACAAGTTCTTACCCAACCCTTCACCACACCTTATGCAGGCATCGGCGGCCCCCCTATCCATGTCAGTTTCGGGTTCTGTGATGTCTATGGCAACCAGTTCCCAGCGGCCACCGGATCACCATCAAGCATCGACCTTTCGCTGCGATATTTTGATAAGCTCATCCATCCCCGCCAGTGGCCAGGTCTGCGATCGCGTTTTGATATTGAAGACGGCCAGTTTGTGGTTCGTCTTGAGTGCAATCCATATGACGTGGAAGTTGTCGACAACCAGGCCGAGCACCGCTTAACTCTGGAACAACGCGTCGAGATATGGAAGCGGTATCAGCAAATCAAATTGCAGTTGAATGATCGCCGCTTACAGTCCCAAATCGAGCTTAGCCTGAAGGGCATGACCGGAGATCCTGCGAAAATTCTTAACGAATGCAAGGGGGAACTTGTGGAGTTTGTCGATCAAGTTCCACTGCCCGACGCCCCAGCGACTCCCTTGCCCGATGTCGTCATCAAGTTAGGCAAACCTGACTTGAGTTTTCCTGCCGACTTCTATTCTCTCGACGTCACCCTGGTCGTTTTCCGAAACGGCGACGATAGCCTTTTCGCCAAAATTAAAGAGCCCTGGGATGCGGCCCCTTATGCGTTTCCTTCCGCCAGGAAAGTCCAAGTCCCAATCTCTCTGCCAGGAGACGAGGTTAAAAGCAATGATCAAAGCATGCTTGCATTCGCCACGAAGTTCGAGGCGCTTTTTGCATCTCAGGGATTTCATTTCGCGCTGGGCGTGCGCGACGACGGCACCCCACAAAGCTGGATTCTAGACAAGAAACGTTTAGTCCCAGAATTGCGTCAGGTTTCTCGCACTGAGGAACAAACAGATCTTGTATTTGCACCCCGCCCTCTCACGACAAAGCTGGAAGGTCGCGAATTGAACGGCATCCCTGCGGCAATGCCACTCCCCGGGGCCAGCGATGGTGATCCACTGGACAAGAAGTTCACTGAAGTAGAAATCGATGCTGAATCTCGTCGATATCTGGGTACCGTCGAATCATTCCTCGCGCCTCCCACAGTCCGTTCGATTTTGACCGTGGAAGACACCACGGCAGGCAACAAGAAATTCGGACGCGACAGTCTTCAACGAATCATTGATGCGAAGCGAGAGATATCCAACGGTCTTCCAGAACAGTTGATCGTCGGGCTTTATCAGAACGCTCCGGATCCTCAGACTTGTGCTCAGACATCGGCTCGCAATGCATTTCGTCAACGCGTGTTGAGTACGCTAAACGCGATCTACGGTCTGGACGTGATCCTGCAGTTCGACGCGATTCCTCCGGTCGCAATGCAATCTCATCGCGAGCAAGGGGGAATCGCGTGGTTCGGAAAGATAGCCGAAAAGCAGCGCTCCAGCGTTACTTTAAACTACCAGAATAGTAAGATTCGCTTTCAGAGCCCGTTCGAAGAACAGCCACCCCGCCTGACAGTTCTAATCGATCAGCCATCTTCGGACCGTAGGCCACCGGAATCGCGCTCGCTGACGTTCCAATTTACGCACCTCGAATACGACATCAAAAAAGGATCGACCCCGTGCGGCGTAGAAGCGAGCTTTCAAGACTCGCGCTGGCTGACATTGATCAACCCTATTTCAATTGACGTCGCCGGCGGTAACCAGGTCGACATCCCGATTCCTCTACGCGTATATCCCGATACGCCGCGACTGACCAGTCATGCGGCCGAGCTTTCACTCGACCGCCAAGACAGTGACCTGACACCGACATTGCAGAACGCGCGCTTTTGGGACTATCAGTTGGTCTACGAGGCGAGAATGGAACAACAAGATACGATGCGTCTAACCGTTGACCTGAACGTTGCTCCCTCGACGTTGCGTGCAATGGCGGTCAGCCGAGACCTTCTGACTGAGTTACTACTGTTTCACACTTCGTTCCCCAACCCCAACCAGTACTTCAAGGCACTTCGCACCGCTGGCATCGACCCAGCCTACCGGCCAAAGTTTTTGAAGCGTTTCGTCGAGCGAACATCCGCAGTCGCCGAAACCCTGGCGACCATGGCTCTTGCACCTTCCTCCGCCGCTGTGAGCAGGGTGGGCGATCGTCGCCTTGAATACGAAATCGACGACTTTACACCCGGCGTCCCCAATTCGCCTGACAATCGATTGGCTCGGATTCGTTGGAAAGATATTGACGAGTTGGCCACATTGATTGGACCTTTTCCTAGCACCGATGCTGAGGTTACGTTGGAACCTCACAGTACAACCGCTAGATTTTTGGAACCCGATCCCGTGGAAACGGACGGTTATCGAGGTCGCCTGGTCGAGGTACAGGGAATCGACGTCTTGCGTTTTGAATCGAGCAAGCCGCGCAGTCACATGTTGCGAAATCTGGTACTCGTTCCGCCGTCCGCAACGCCGGGCGATCCAAAATACGCAGTGCGTAGTGATTTCGTCTATAAAACGGGAGAAGTCACGCTCGCAGATCCTCTGATTCCTCACCTGTTGGTAACCGATCCGATCCCCTTGTCCGATCCCCCAACAGTCAGGTCGCTGACGGAACATCTTGAGAAGCTATTCACATCTTTCTTCGCCAATACTCCCGACGTGATTCGGCCAGAACGACTGGCTCGCCTGGAAATGCGATATGCCTTTGATGCCTCAGGGCGAGTAGACTTAGGAAGCAGCAACCCTCAACCGATACTAGAGATTCCCGTTTCATCCGCCCAAAGACTTCTTCCTCCAACGGAGATCAAACTCGATCCCGATCAAAGACGCGATTTGATTCATATGCTGGTCACGGAACTGGCGAGTTGGAACGACACCCACGCTCCTGCACAGGATGGACGCTTGGTCTTCGACCTGCTTCTTTACGCCAGCATCGTTCCGGCCGACATAAACCGGCCACTACTGCATATCAAGAACATCGAATTGCCTCTCTCCCTGATTCGATCATGGGAGTAATTCAAGATTAAAAACTCGGCACTACTTGGAACAAGAATCGGAGCAGGAATGTCCGTCGTGCCGATGCAAATTGAAGTAACACGATCACGTGCTCAGGACACGTCCATCTTTGACCCTCAGCAGCTTTGACCACTGGCGAGATTGGCACAGGTGGCGGGCCTTCGGCAAAGACGGCGTAACCTGTCGGGACCTGATCCTTTCGCCAAAACCGTTCGAAACGCTGTTCCCTCCAACGGTTATTTACTACCGATGACCTTTCTCGCCGTGATGCGTACAACGCAGTTGCCACCAAGAGCGAGAGACTCAGGCAAGTATCTCGTGGACTACCTTACCACCTTCTGGTCCGGTCAGGCGGTGTTCTCTTCCTTCGTGAAAGAACGTCAGGCGGTCGTGCTCAAGCCCAAGGGCATGCAGAATAGTCGCATGCAGATCGCGAAAATGAACTTTCCCTTCCACCGCGCGTGAGCCAGTCTCGTCGGTCTTGCCGTGCGTGTAGCCGGCCTTCACTCCGCCGCCAGCCATCCAGAAGGTGAAGCCGCGGTAGTTGTGTCCACTTTCGTCCTTGCCGTTGTCCGGCGTCAAGCCTGGTCGGCCAAACTCACCTCCCCAGACAACCAGCGTGTCGTCCAGCATTCCGCGCATCTCGAGGTCGTCCAGCAGCGCTGCGATGGGGGCATCGGTGACTTCGCAGTTGGCTTCCAAGTCGCGCCGATGGTTCTTATGCTGGTCCCAACTTCCATGATTGAGTTCGATGAAACGGACGCCTGCTTCCGCAAACCGTCGGGCCAAGAGGCATTGGCGGCCAAAATCAGAAGGCATACAAGTTCCAACCGAAAGCGACTTACCAACACGATATCGCTGGAGCGTTTCTTCCGACTCGGTGCTGGTATCGAGCAATTGCGGTGCGGTACTCTGCATGCGATAGGCGAGTTCCATCGACTCGATCACCCCTTCCAGCTTTCCCGCATCTGGATTCTGCTGGAGGTGCTGCTGGTTCAGAGCCTGGATGAAATCCAACTGTTGACGTTTGGCCTTGTCGGAGAGATGATCGCCACGGATGTTGTTGATTGTGGCGTTCGACATGTTCTCGCCGTTGGTACCGATCGGCGTTCCCTCGTAGACAGGCGGGAGAAACGCACTTGAAAAAACGGAGGGCTTCGAGGTATTTAGACTGATGAAGCCAGGCAAATTCTGGTTCTCGGTCCCCAGGCCATAGTTGATCCACGCGCCCATGCTGGGGCGCTGCCGGAGCCGTTCGCCAGTATGAAGTTGCAGGAACGATTGCGCGTGGTTGCCAGTATCGGCATGCATGCCGTTGATCATGCAAAGCTTATCGGCATGTCGCGACGTTTCCGGCAAGAGATCCGAAATCCATTGGCCGCTTTCGCCGCGCTGCCTGAATGGATAGACCGAACCGGGATGCTTCTTCTGACCTGTTTGCGGCTTGTAGTCGAACAAATCCAATTGAGCCGGCCCGCCGCTCATGCACAGAAAAATGACCCGTCGGGCTCTCGGACGCAGCGGCGGTACTTTCGGCTCCAACGAACCAGAAGATTCTGCCAAAGTCGACTGCTGACATAGTGCCGATAGGGCCAAGTACCCGAACCCGCACGATGCTGCTTGCAACAGGTTTCTGCGAGATGGAATCATGGGAGACCTCGTGTTTGGCTGGGTACCAACAATTGTCATTTGTGGGGTTTAATCGACATAGCGAAACTCATTGGCGGCGAACAAGCCCTGACACAAGACGGCCCAGGGATGCACTTGGTGGCTATCGGACGCACTGGAGTTTTCGCTTTCGAGCCGATCAATGAGCGTAACCGCTTGTTGTAACTCGGACTCGTTGGGATCGCGTTGTAATGTTTGCCGGAAGGCGAACGTGACCTTTTCTTCGGTCGTGGCCTTGGGATCCGCGGTTACCTTCGATGCTAAGTTCTCTGCCTGCTCGATAACGAAGGGACTGTTCAATAGAAACAGCGACTGCGCTGGCAACACGGTTTGATTGCGTTTGCCGGTTACTTTCAGTCCGTCGGGTAAATCGAAGGCCGCCAGTTGAGCAGGCGGGGCATTTCGCATGTAGCAAAGATAGATGCTGCGATGATTGCTCGGCTGATGCAACGTCGATGCTTCATGCGGAGGCTTGTTGATTAGCGCATCGATGTCTTGGATAGAACTCCCTGCGGCAGGCTCCAGGTTCAGTGCTCCGCTTGCCAGAAGAATCGAGTCGCGTAGCTGCTCGGCGCTTAGGCGTCGCTTGCGATGCCGCGTCAATAATCGGTTCTCGGGGTCGCGATCGGCAATAATGGAATCGTAGTCGCTAGACAACTGATACGTTCGACTCAGCACAATCGAGCGAATCAATCCTTTGATCGACCCGCCACGGTCAATAAAGTCCTGCGCGAGCCAATCGAGCAGTTCCGGATGTGTCGGCCGGGCACCATACACGCCGAAATCGTCCGGCGTTGCGACCAGCCCTTCCCCCATCAACTTCAGCCAGACTCGATTCACCATCACGCGCCACGTTTGGGGTTGCCGCGGATCGGTTAACCAATGGGCCAATTCAAGTCGTCCGCTACCGGCGTCGGGAATCGTCAGGTCCGGGACGATCGGTGAGGACGCTTCTCCCTGCACTGCCTTCCAACATGCGGTGAGAGCACCGCGTGGCACCTCAGCCCCCAACTTAGCACTGGTGCCATTGATGTGCACCTTACAGTCCGCAGGCTTCGTCGCTTCCCGAACACCCATTGCCAGTCCAAGTTGCGTTACCCCCTTAGGGCGGCCTGAGGCATCGTGCAAAGAAACGACATCTGTATCGGAAAGCGATTGTGAAAACAAGCTGAAGTGAGCCAGGTTTCCCGTGAGGGGTGCGAAGCCTTCGCTTCTTCCCCCGAAGCTGAAACGACTCTCATTGCCAAAGGTCGATTCGAGCTTGCCATCAATTTCCGGCTTTTGTACTCCATTGAGATACACACGGATCCGATCCCCTTGGCGGACCATGACCACGTGATTCCACGTCCCTGGCGAAATGATGGTCGATCCACCCAGGGAAGCCTTCTTCTTGTTGCCGTTGAATACGAACAACCGCCCGGTTCGTTTTGGATCATGCGTTCCTCCGATTCCCAGGTGGTCGCCAGGAATCTCTTTGTTACCAAGCTCACCACGGGTAAACAGGTATGTCGTGATTGGCCGTGCATTGTTGTCCATCTCGTTCTTGAACCAGAACGAAACGGTATAGTCCGCCGTCAGATCGGCGGCGCTCCCTTCCAGGTAAGACTCTCTGAGCTGGGCAAACTCGGCTTGGGAAAACTTCGACGAGCCGACTTCCTTCCACCCTTCAGGCAATTGATCAAGCGGAACGTTTACCGCTGGATTTAACTGCTGGGTCTGGTCAAAGTATTCGGCAGGTAAATCGAGGGAAGCTTTCATCTGTTCAAGCTTCGCGCCAGCGTCGGGGAGTTCGGATTGCAGGATATGCAGTTCCGTTGGAGGCGCGGTCAATTTCTCGTTGCCTGCGGCGCCGTAGAGCGTCTCACTACTCTTGAAAATGCCCGCCAAGGCATAATAGTCGCGAGTTGGAATAGGATCGTGCTTATGGTCATGGCAGCGGGCACACGCAACACTAAGCCCCATGACGGCCGTGCTGACCGTGTTGATCTGATCGTCAACGATATCCATTGGGAAATCTTTGTTCATCGCCGATGCAGGCTTCGAGCCAATGGCCAAGAAGCCGGTCGCAACCAGCAATCGGTTTCGCTCCTGGGCTGTCGCGGCAGGCAACAGGTCGCCGGCAATCTGTTCGGTCAGAAACCGATCGTAGGGGACGTCGCGATTGATGGCGTCGATGACATAGTCGCGATACCGCCAGGCATGGGGGAAGGTGGCATTGCGGGACAAACCGTCGTTCCCATTCGACTCACCGTACCGAGCAACATCAAGCCAGTGCCTTCCCCAGTGTTCGCCAAACTGAGGTCGCGAAAGCAACTCGTCCACCACTGCCTGCATGGCAAGCTGGCGATCTTTCGTCGCCGCTTGCACAAATGATTCGATTTCTTTCACCGAGGGGGGAAGACCGATCAGGTCGTAGTACAAGCGTCGAAGCAGCGCGGGAAGCTCAGCATCGGCCGTGGGCTGGGCCCCGGCCTGTTCCATTTGGTGCAGCACGAACTGATCGATCGGACCTAGCGGCCAGTCTTTCTGCTCGACGCTTGGAGGATCCGTTAATTTCCGTGGATAGAATGACCACAGTTCTTCCGGTGTCCAACTCTCCTTCGGCCCAGTTTTCACCTCTTTCGTTCGCGGATCCCAAGCCCCCCGCTGGATCCACTGCGAAATCACATGGATCTCCGATTCTGAGAGGGGCTTATCAGGCGGCATCTCGAACGATTCGTAATGTAAAGCGTCCAGCAGCAAGCTCTTCTCAGGATCGCCAGGCACAACGGCCGGACCAGATTCGCCACCTTTTAAGATCCCTGCACGGCTATCCAGCAGCAGCTTCCCACCAATCTCTTTCGATGCCTCGGCGTGGCACTCGTAACAATGGGTGACCAGGATCGGACGGACCTTCTCTTCAAAGAAAGCACGCTCCTGGTTGGGGATCTGCTCTTGCCCCAAAGCGTTCGAACCGATTACCGGACCGATGAGCAAGGCGAATAGCAATTGAGGAATCCGGTGCGTCATGTCCGGGGTCCTGACTGGGCGGGAGGTGGAGAACGAAAGTTCTTAGGCAGGTTGCGCCTGATTGTCGCTCTGAGGGGACCGGCATGCAACGTTTCTCTTCCATGTTCCGGCGATTTTTCCCGACAAAGTGCTCCACCCCGCAGAACTGGGCATTCTAGGTAGATATTTCATGACATCACCTTGCCTATTATCTGCCATTTCAGTCAGGCATCCTATGTGTCAACGCGTCGAAACAGGCGAACAACAATCACGTCACCTACCCAACGTTTCCGCCGGAGATAGTCATCCATCGTCGGTCGGCTGGGACGATTGAGATGCTCCCCCTACGTCAAAAAGTGTGGGCAGATTGGGTTTGGGCGTCCCGAATTTCGCTATTGTGGCTACGCAGGGCTTTGGATTAAATTGCTTCCACACAGCCTCACACTGCCTTCGGGCTGAGCTATTTTCAGCTCCAATCAATAGGCACCAAACGTTGAATTTGTCGAGACTTACGACGGAAAAGCTCGGCGCCAACGGTTGTCTCGGTCATCGTGATTCACGCGGCATCTTTGGGTTCGCTATTGTAGCGGTGGTTTGAGCGAGAATTGTTACAGGATGTTCGGCTGGAAATCTGGTCTTCGATCGAATTATCAGCCGCCAGGAGACCCAAGCAAGGAAGCTGGTAATGTTGCGTGTAAAAATCTATGGGGCAGGCTCGATCGGGAATCATCTCGCAAATGCATCGCGACAACTCGGCTGGGATGTAACCGTTTGCGATGTCTCCGAGGCCGCTCTAAACCGAATGCGGGAAGAGATTTACCCCGCCCGCTACGGCACGTGGGACCCTGCGATTCAGCTTTGTACTAACGACAATGCTCCTCAGGGTGGTTTCGACCTGATTCTCGTGGGAACTCCACCGGAATATCACCTGCCGTTGGCCGTGCAGGCCTTAGCCGAAAACCCTAGGGCCATCATGGTCGAAAAACCGGTCTGCCAGCCATCGCTCGAACTGGCTCAAACGCTCTGCAAGGAAGCCGGTGATACCAAATTATTCGTTGGATACGATCACGTAGTTTCCCGCGCGGTGACTGCCGGGCGCCAACATCTGGCCGACCAGGTGCTGGGCCAAGTCCATTGGATTGACGTCGAATTCCGCGAGCACTGGAAAGGTATCTTCGCCGCTCATCCATGGTTAAGTGGTCCATCCGATACCTATCTTGGATATTGGCAACGCGGTGGCGGCGCCAGTGGCGAACATTCGCACGCGCTCAATCTCTGGCAACACCTGGCTCATGTTTGCGATGGCGGACGTGTTTCTGAAGTCGACGCCAAGATGGTGTACGAAAGCCATGACCAGGGTACCTACGATAGCCAGTGCATGTTGAATCTACAAACAGAAGCTGGACTAGTTGGGCGAGTGGTCCAAGACGTCGTCACGTTCCCACCGTCCAAGCGTGCCGTCGTACATGGCGAACGAGGCTCGCTGCAAATCGTCATCGGATACAAGCCTGGCTGCGACGCTGTCATCTTACAGGTTGAAGACGTCGCTCCTGTCGTCGCCGAGTTTCCCAAGACGCGTCCCGACGACTTTATTCAAGAGCTGCGACATATTGCCGCACACCTGGAAGATTCAGCTCCAGAATCGCCTATCTCGCTAGCACGTGGCCTCGACACAATGCTGGTCATTGCCGCGGCCCACGAAAGCGACTCGCAATCGTGCCGCATGCAGCTGGATTATCAGCGTGGTTATTTGCTCGAAGCAGTTTCCGCCTGTCCTGCGAAAGCTCAGCCGCACCCCATTTCAAATCGTCGATGCGCTTAAGCCGCCGGTCCTTTGCTCATGCACCGTTCACTTCGTTAAGTGAGGTTCCCGTGTCTCCGTTCAACTTCAATGGCCTCTTCGTCCTTGACTTGGCAAACAACCATCAAGGCGATCCGGAACATGCAACCAATATCATCCGCGCGATGGGGGAAGTCGCCCGTGAAAACGGCGTTCGGACCGCGTTGAAGTTTCAATTTCGCCATCTTGATACGTTCATTCACGCCGATCATCTCGAAGGAAGCTCGAACCGGCATGTCGATCGCTTTCTGTCGACGCGTCTCACGAACCTGCAGTTCGCGGGTCTCGTTGACCAAGTGCGTGCCAATGAAATGATCACCATGGCGACTCCGTTTGACGAAGAGTCGGTCGACTTTGCGTCGGATCTCGATATCGACATTCTGAAGGTCGCCAGCTGCTCTGCCACAGACTGGCCTCTTTTGGAACGGATTGCCGAAGCCAACAAGCCGGTCATTTTCAGCACCGGCGGACTGACCATGAAGCAGATCGATAACCTCGTGAGCTTCTTCGATCATCGTCGAGTGCGCTGCGCCATCATGCACTGCGTGTCGATTTACCCAACCCCCAAAGAACACCTGCACCTGAATCAGATCAGCGCTCTAAAGCGGCGTTATCCCGACAAGGTCATCGGTTTTTCAACTCATGAAGAACCAGATGAAACTTCCCCCGTGCATATCGCAATCGGCCTGGGTGCCGGCATGCTCGAGCGGCACGTCGGGATTGAAACGGACTCAATCAAACTCAACAAGTATTCGTCGACGCCCGCCCAGGTCGATCGATGGATGAAAGCGGCAATCGAAGCAAGACAGATCTGCGGCTCCCTCGAGCGCGTTCCGCCCCAGCCGGAAGAAACCGATGCGCTTCGCAGTTTGATGCGAGGCATCTACTTGCGACGTCCGCTTGCCAAAGGCCAGCAGATCACGCGTGACGATGTCTATTTCGCAATGCCCCTCAACGAAGGGCAATTGACTTCGGGCCAATGGGCCGAAGGAATCGTCGCCACCGCGGATCTAGCCAAAGACCAAGCCTTGCTGGGGGAGTACGCTGATCGCCCAAAGCCGGATGACACCCAGGCACTCACTTCGGCCATCCATGGCATGAAAGCGATGCTGAACGAAGCCCAAATCTCGCTTCCACCAACTTTCGAAACCGAGTTTTCCCATCACTTCGGTGTCGGCAATTTCCGTGAAGTTGGCGCGACGTTGATCACGTTCGTCAACCGGGAATACTGCAAAAAACTAATCATCCAACTGCCTGGCCAACGTCATCCAGCCCACTACCACAAGGCCAAGGAAGAGACGTTTGTAGTACTGCATGGCAAGCTGGAACTTGTCGTCGAAGGACGCCACTACACGCTTTATCCAGGCGATATGCAGCTTGTCCAGCAAGGCGTGTGGCACGAATTCTGGACAGATACCGGCGTAATTTTCGAGGAAATCTCAAGCAAACACGGCCTGTGCGATTCGTTTTACGAGGACAAATCGATCAACAGCATGGACGCCGACTCGCGAAAAACGCGGGTAAATCAGTGGGGACGGTATCAGATCCGACCTGCCAAAGCGATTCGAAGGATGGCCGCCTAGTCATGCAATCTGCGATGAATCAAACGTGCCCGATTTGTAATTCCACCGATTGGAAAGCGGAATACGAAGGCCCGGTACGCGATGGTGTCTTTGGCAAGTATGACGACGGCACCGTCTGGAAGTGCAATGGCTGCGGTGTAAGCCATTTGCCGCCGCGACAGACAAGCCTTGAAGCTTACTACCAGTCGGACGAGTACCGCGAAGACGTCGGCGAACAGGCCGATCCTCAGGACTACTTCTCGCGCCACGACGACGAACAGTTCGACAAAGCCCGATTTCTGAAAGGCACCTCTTTCCGAGGCAAAGTCATCGCCGACATCGGTTGTGCAGGCGGCTCGTTCCTGGACGTCGCCAAGGGGCTAGCCGAAGCCTCCATCGCCATTGAGCCAGGCAAATCGTATCATGCTTCCCTCATCGAGCGAGGCCATCTTGTCTATGGCTCGCTTGAATCCGCTGCTGTAGAGTGGGCAGGCAAGGTCGATGTGGCTGTCTGCTTCAGTGTGATCGAGCACGTTGCCGATCCGGTCGAATTCCTGGCTGGCATCCGGCGTCTCCTGAAATCAGATGGCGTGCTGGTTCTAAGCACTCCTAATCACCGTGATGCCCTGCTTGAGTTCTCGGGAGATCCATATCGATCATTCTTCTATCGCTGGGTCCATCCCTGGTATTTCGACGAGGATTGCTTACGTTCCGCTTCGACCAAGTGCGGCATGACCTTCGAGCCACATTACGTTCAACGATTCAGTTTCGCGAATTTCGCCGCGTGGCTACGTGAGGGAAAACCGACGGGCAACGGTCATGACGCGGCTCTTGGCCCCGTGTTCGATGACGTATGGAAGTCGACCCTTGAGGCGCAAAAGAAGTCGGATTACCTGTACGGCTTTTGCCGACCGGCGGCCTAACATCCCCATGCGTCAAGGATGGCGAACCTAAATGAATACTACGATTCGTACGATCGTATTCGACTTCGACGGGGTGCTGGTCGCGTCCAATGCCATCAAACGGGATGCGTACTTCCGGATCTTTGAAGACGCCGAAATATCTTCTGGCCAGATCGACCTTTGCATTCGCCAGAATTATGACGGAAACCGATACGATGTGATCGGCGCCGTTGTCGATAACCTTCTGAATCCGAGCCTGCTACCAAGTGAGTTCGATCGCTCTGCTTGCATCGAGCAATACGCTACGCTTTACAACGAACATTGCGAGTCGGCGGTGGCGGAGTGCGACGAAGTAGCTGGTACCAGCGAAATACTTGATCAACTCTATGGCAAGATCCCGCTGTACATCAACTCTGCCACCTTGGAAGAACCGCTTCAGCGCATTGTTCGTCAACGAGGCTGGCATCAGCGTTTTCAAGGGGTCTTCGGCTCACCAACTTCGAAGGTCGCAAATCTCGAAAAAATTCGGCAAGCCGAAAACTGTCTCCCCGAAGAGATCGCGTTTGTCGGTGATGGTCAACGAGACGGGGACGCCGCAAGAGCTTTTGGATGCTTGTTTGTTGGAGTCCGAAATGACCATACGGATTTTGTCGCTCCGATACCGTACGAAATTGTTCGGTTTACCGAATTGATAGAGGTATTGGAAAACATTGCCTCCAACATCAAGGCTGCATAAATGATCCAGGATAAACGTGTGCTTGTTGTCGTTCCGGCTCGTGGGGGCAGCAAGGGAGTTAAGCTGAAGAACATCCGTCCGCTCAATGGTCGGCCGTTGATTCATTACACCGGCGAACTCGTTCAGAAATTGCAGTATGTCGATCGTGCGGTCGTATCGACCGACCATGTCGGAATTGCCGCCGAAGCGAAAGCGGTGGGTCTCGACGTGCCGTTCTATCGCCCTCCAGAGCTTTCCGGGGATCGCGTGGGTGACCTGGAAGTGCTACAGCATGCTCTCACGGAAACCGAAAAGATCGATGGCGTTACCTATGGCATCGTGGTGATGCTACAACCAACTTGCCCTCAGCGAACTATCGAGCACGTCACGCAAACGATTGAGCGTTGTGCCGAGGGAGATTATGACGCGGTCTGGACGGTTTCTCCCACCGATTTGAAATACCATCCCCTGAAACAATTACAAATCGATTCAGAAGGCAACCTGAGCCACTTCGATCAGCGAGGGCGACAGATCATTGCCCGTCAACAACTTCAGCCAACGTATACCCGCAACGGCGCAGCCTATGCGATTAGCCGCGCTTGTTTGCTCGAGAAAAAATCGATCATGGGGGACAAGGTGAGCGCGGTTGTCATCGACGAACAACTCGTGAGCATTGACACGCTGGAAGACATGCAGCAAGTGGAACGACTTGTCGCCTAAGACTATTGATAGCCGCCGCGTGAACGAACACGGATAGGATCCATCGGATGAGCAAACTTACCAAACTTGTTCGCAGCTGCACCACATTTGCCAAGCGGCTAATCAATCCATTGAGTGGAGATGTCGTCCGGCATCCAAGCTTGCGATCGCAATGGCAGCAGGTTCTTGCGAATAGTCCCGCTGTTGTCAGCAACCTCCCAGCCCCGACCGGGACGCGAGTATTGTTCGCAACCTCTTGGGGTAGTGCCGAGCAGTGTCTTGTGCTCGAATCGATATTTGCCATGGCGTTGCGATTGCGTGGTGAGAATCCGACCATGCTGCGATGCGACAATACGCTTCCGGCATGCGAATATAATCCCAACGCCAAATTCGTACCCCCGTACGAGGATGTCGATTCAAGCCACGCGGAAGCGGCGCGCCCGGACATCTGCGCCCAATGCACGCTTGATAGTGAGCAGGGATACGATGCGTTGCCGATCGAGACCTGCGCATTCAGCGACTATGCGAAGCATGAGGATCTTGCCCGTATCCTCAAGATCGTCGATCAGGTTCCGTTCAGCGAGTTCCGGGACTTTACCTACCGCGACATCGCAGTCGGCGAACATGCGTATGCGACGACGGTGCGTGTTCAACGTCGTGGTACGTTGCTCGATAATCCTGAAACTCGAGCCCAGAGTCGAAGATTTCTGGCTGCCTCGATCATGGTGGTCGACTTGATGGAACGACTGATCGAAGACCTGAAGCCCGAACGGGTGATTGCGGTCCATGGTGTCTACGTGACCCACGGTACGCTCTGTGAAGTGGCTAGAAAGCACGATATTCCCGTTGTCGTCTACGGTACGCCGCTTCGGAAGAACTCAATCTGGCTCTCACACAAAGACACGTACCATCGCACTTTGATCACCGAACCGAAACATCTGTGGGAAAATCTTCCCCTCACCCCTGCCCGCCGCGAACGGATGAACTCTTATATCGCCGGTAAGCGGCTCGGTGGACGAGAGTACGCGGCCTACTACAAGGATTCCATCGACTCGCCGGAAGCGATCCGACAAGAATTAGGACTCGACGATCGGCCGATTGTCAGCCTGTTCACCAATGTCCTATGGGATGCCCAACTCTATTTTCAATACAACGCGTTCGACAATATGTTGGATTGGCTGAATCGCACCATCACCTATTTTGGCAAGCGGGACGATGTGCAACTCGTCGTGCGGATTCATCCAGCTGAAGCCAACGGCGGCCGAGGTTCTCTGCCTACCAATCAACCTATTCTTGCGGAGATCGAACGCGAGTTCCCCCAGCTTCCGGCAAACGTGAAGATCATTCGACCGGAAAGCAAAATGAATTCGTATACGCTTGCCGAGATGAGCAGTGCAGCCCTGATTTACGGAGCCCGGATGGGGGTCGAGATCGCCATGCTCGGTGTGCCTCTAATCGTAGCAGGCGAGACATTCAATCGTGGAAAGGGGTATTCCTATGACGTCGAATCGGCAGAGGAATACTTTGAGTTGTTGGACCGAGTCACGGAACTTCCCTACGGCGTGCCAGACTCGATCGGCCTGGCTACCAAATATGCCTATCATTACTTCTTTAAGTTGATGATGGACTTCCCCCTCTACGAAGTCAGCGACGAGTTTCAAGTTTCGGGCGCTCGCCTGTCGTTTAAGACTCTCGATGCGCTTCTTCCTGGAAGTTGTGCTTCGCTCGATACCATCTGCGCTGGGATCGTCGACGGGGAAACACCATTCTTGCATGACGAACTCAGAGACGCCGCGTAAGGATTTTCGCGGGAATTAATGAGCAAAGAAATATCTCGGCCGTTGCCTTGATGGCTGTGCATGTCCGTTTCCTCAACAACACGGAATGCACTTGGCCCATGCCAACGAGGGGGTCGACTTTATCAATATGGGCTAATACTCGTATTGACCCAACCGCTTGTGATTTCTTACAACCTTCTCGCATCGTCCAGAGAGTTTTACGAAGCCCATCAACTTCAAGTCCCTCTCAGACGACTTGTGAAACGTAGCAATATCTGGCAATTTGCGAAGAAGGTCAACGGCCAGACGAGCCCCAGGTTTATACGCTGGTTGTGGGAGAGTTCGACGTGAAGTGGCTTCGGCGAATTTATGAAAAGCATCGCCTTCGTATGCTGTCAGTTCGAGATACGGTCTTTTCCCTCATACCATTTTTTGGGCAACGACGCAGCATCCGGAAGCTTCAAGAGGAACTCTTCTCGGTGCCGCCGCTCCCTCCAATCCACTTTCTCCCCGATCCATTGGCGGATCGGCTGAAATCCGCGCGGAGGCAAATGTCGGACTTCCTGGTCGAAGAAGACGGCATTACGGACGAAGAGCATCAATACCTTCTGATGCAAATGTTCTTTCGTGGTCCGATGGACAAAGTACGTGAAGAGCTACGCGCCGTCCTCGACACGATTGACGTCGACCAGTCGGTGCAATCGCTTCCGGTCTGGGATATTGGCTGCGGACGAGGAGAACTCCTAGAAATTCTGAACGAAGCAGGATTCAACGCGGTTGGCATCGATACCAGCGCCTTGATGATCCGGAAGCTGAATGAACTCAACTTGGAAGCCCGGCATGGAGACGCGATTGATGAACTCCGCATGGCTCCCGACAACAGCCTGTGTGGAATAACCGCATTTCACGTCATCGAGCACATGCCATTTGGCACCGTGACCGAACTCTTACGGCTTAGCTACCAAAAACTGGCTCCCGGCGGCTTCTTACTGCTCGAGACACCCAATCCGTTTTGCTTTGAATCGTTAAGCTTCTTCTATACCGATCAAACGCACGTGCGTCCTATTCAGCCATACCAATTGGCGTTCGCGGTCGAGACAACCGGGTTTACTGACACGCGTCTCCATTTCACCGCGCCGGTGCCCGCCTCACGAAAGCAAGACACGCACAATTGGATGCGGCTTTATCAAAACCATGGAATCGTAGCAAAGAAACCACTAGCGTCCGCTTCGACCCTGAAAAAAGCAGCCTAACCAAGGTTTGAACGCGAAATGGATTTCTCGGCCAACAATCCAGCGAAACCTACCATGCGACCATGGCTGCATCAAAATTGGGGGCACCTGGCTGGGATCGCAATGCTTGTCCTGGCATCGATTGGTTTGATTCGGATTGCGTTTCTCAACGCATTCGCGGCCGATGAAATCGCGTTCTTCGTCTGGGGCAGCAGCATGCTCCAGGACCCAGAATTCCAAGGCATTGGGAGCCCTCTCTTCCGCCTGAATGAAGCAGGCTATGGTTCCAGCTATTGGACCCTCTACGTCAACTTGATCGACTGGTTCGAAACCGACGCGTTCTGGATTTTAAGAACGCTCGCCTGCATCGCATTTGTGAGCATTCCCGTTTCGATCGCTGTCGTTGGCAACATGGCGAAACCCAAGTTTGGCTATCTCCTGGCAGCGCTATGGCTAACGATGCCGATCGCCTGGTGGTGCGGCAAGATCACAGGCCCCGAGACGTTTGCGTTGGCGATGGCCGTTTATGGGGTACTGTTACTCTACAGCGATTCCCATCTTCGCGAGTCGCTGTCTCCGAGGATGGCCCAGGTTGTCGCTCCATTGGGATGGATTCTGATTGGCGGTGCCGTTTCTCTCAAATTGACGATGATGCCGACCGCCATCTTCGCGTTTCTCTTGCATTTCACGTTTCCGATGAAGGAAGGCAAGAGCCTAAAGACAGTCTCATTGAAGATGTTTCATGTGACTGGCCTTATGGCTTGTGGTTTCCTTCTGATGACTCCAATCGTGATCTTCGATTCCGCAGCATTTGTCCAGCGAATCGTAACACTACCCAGTGGAGAAGCCTGGAGTTGGATGATTGCCAAGACGAGTCTCAACAATCACATTTGGGGCTGGGATGGTGTCTTTTCTGGCGGCTTAGTTCAGTGGAGTCTTTGTCCTTTGGCGTTCCTAATTCTTGCCGGAATGCTTTTGATCAAGCAGCGACGAGTCTTCCTCATTCTGCTGATCTCCTTTCTGGCCTGTTGGTTGATGATTGCCAGTAAGGGCGCACTGCTTGGTTGGTATTGGTTCGGCTGGATTCCCATGATCGTTCTGTCCTTACTCTGGGTACTTAAGCCAGATCAACCGAATCGTGGACTGATCGCCACAGTAGCATCGGTGATTTTGATCAACCTGTTGTTTCAAACGCCGGACATCGTCGAACGATACAGCATGAAATCGCAGCAGGCCATCTCGCTAACCCAGCGATCTTCCGTCCAGCAAGCTTTATCCGAGATAACCAATGGAAAGAGTTACGACCTTGTTCTGGATTACTGGGAAGTTTCTCATGTTGGAGGGTTAGAGTTTCCTAAGTCTGGTGCTTCCGAATTGGTGCAAATGACCCCACCTGAGACGAATTTCGTTTCGGATCGCCGTTCATCCAAGGATTCCGCCCCTAGGAGGTTTGATCCCGGAGTTGTCAAAGCCAATGCGTTTTGCCGCATTCATGACATGGGCACCTATGGCACCGAAGGTAAGTCGGTCCTCGTCGTTGTCTCCAAACGACTTGCTTCCAAGCATGCTTTCGCTGATTTCGACCGATTCTTAACCGAGAGAGTTATCCCCAATTCTCCCGATCAGACTACCTACTCGCGAATTGTGGACCTTCCCGAGACTGCGATTTATGAGATCCATAGTGGGGCATCCGTCGCAGGCCTCGTGAATCACGCCGATTCGAGTCGCTAGCAAGCTTCTGAAGCGACACCTCTGGCCCATAAAAGCGATATTGGCCCGATATTGCAGATGCCTTAAGATACCCCGCAATTCCTGAGGGCATAGGAAACCCAGGTTAATTTGGTGCACGGTGAGCAATCGGTTGCAGCCGATTCCAACAAGGATGAAGTGATGGATCTAGCGCATGCGCGCGAATTGCGACCCACTGCCTGGATTGCGGCACTCAGTCCTCAACGTCGCCATCTCTACCTGGCCTTGCTCATGACTGCCATCGGAAGTGTCGTGATGGCATTTGCGCTTCCCCGTATCGACTTTCACGCTGACGAAGCGATCTATCTTACAAGAGTCCCCGTCAACACAGGCAAAGATAGCGGACTCGTGTTTCATGCTGCTTACCTGTCAACGGGTGGAGGAGCCCTAACGCCTCTATCGGCTCGTTGGACCTCGCTTCTTCTGGGATGCGTGCTAATTTTTTCCACAACGCGAGTCGTGCAGCTTTTGGTTCCTTCACGCGCACAGCTTGCGGGAGTTCTGATCCCACTATCGATGGTGATCTCGTACCAAGGCATATTTACCATCCTGCGAGTTCGACCTGAAATCTCATGGGTTGCCGTCGCCAGTTTGGCATGCTGGTGCCTGGCCGAATTGCGCACCAAAGATAGTTGGCTATTTCGAGGGCTCTTGATTCTCTCGTTATTGCTTTTGCCCATGAATCATTTACTCAGTCTCTTCCCGGCCTTCTTTCTGGGTTGTTACCTCATACTGTTTGCACGGACACGACTGGGAAACGTTTTTACTGGCATCGCCGTTAGCGCGATGGGCGTAGGACTAATTCTGAACCACGCCGTAAGAACATGGATGGTGGATGGACAACTCCATTTCCTTCCTGCACTGGGTGGGGGCTCAGAAGGGCAGCGGTTAGGTTTGGGCAGTTTCTTGAAGAACGTCTATTGGCACAGTCCCTTGTTTTTGAAAGACGCGGCGGTCAACGATAACTTGTGGTCTTCGATGAACCCCTTTGAAGCGGACTTTGCAACCTCGCACTGCTTTGTTGCCACCATGATCTGGGCAATTGCCTTACCGCTTCCCCTGGTCATGCGTACTTGGGAATCGAGATTCGTTGCATCGATCCCGCTGGCAACGCTGGGCCTGTTCTATGCGTCAGGCTACTTCAACCCAACGTATTCTCCGATTCTTACGATCTACGCAGTCGCGATCTACGGATTCATGGTCGTCAATCGCTCTTACTGGGTTGGCAATCGCGCAATTGCCGCGGCCATCTTAGTGGTGACGATTCTGAATGGTGGTTCCTTCCTTGCAACGCGAGTCTTGAATCACGGCCCGGCGACCTTCTTCGAAGTCGAGGCGCTCTTGCGTGAGAAGATTGCCGCTCTGCCGCCGGAAACAGTGATCTCGGTTCCCGAGCGATTTCAATCAGCAATGGGAGATCGTGCTCAGAAGCACGTCCTCTTCAAGGGGGACCTTCCAGAAGACATCGACATTATAGTACTTGATAACTACGACTTCGAAATGTATCGCTTCGTTCCGGACTACGACAAGCGACAACAGCAAATAGCGACCTTCGCGAGTAACGCCAAACAGCTAGAAGACCTTGCTTTGCCCGTATACCAGGGAGAGAAGTTATTCCCTCAAACGGCGGAGAATACTCCCCTGAAAACCGTTCAAGGATCATGGTTCTTCAGGAACTCGGTCAACTATACCGTCTCGATCCTTGAGAATTCCGCCGAGCAAAAGCAACTGGCCAGCCGCAAGCCAAACAGTATCGAACATCGTTAGGATCAAACGCATGTGTGACAAAGCCACCATCGAACGAGTCCGGGCAGACTTGAGAAAGACCTTGTTGCCCATGGATAGTCTTCGAGAAAAGGTATTCCAATCCGTCGATATTGCCGAGCTTCTGACGCCGAAGGACGATATCGAGTTTATCCGGCTTGCCTATCGCAGAATCCTCAATCGGTCAGCATCCGAGAATTGCATCCAGCAGTGGATTGTTCCTCTGGAAAAGGGATCACTGACTCGGGTTGATGTCCTGATGAAGTTAAAGCAATCGAAAGAGGGACGTCGTCGCAATATTCAAGTGCTGGGCTTGGAAATGTATGCCAAAGATGAACTGAAGGAGAACCCACGCAAGCGTCGTTGGTGGAAGCGACTGATTTCGAAGTTGAAATTATCTCGCATGAGTGCCGAAGACGTGAACAACATGACGAACCTTGATCGTCGTGTTGCTTCCCTGGCAGCCGATTGGCTGGAAGTCACTGAGAACATCGAACATCAACTTCGCCAACTACGCTCGAGTGCGAATTGCGGTACGCTTCCTTCGCTCCCAAATCTGTACATCGATGAACAAAGCATTGCCGCGAACGACATCGCAATGCACGTTCAGCAAATGCACGCCGCAATGGCCCAAGTACAGGACGCCACACCGCCCTCTTCGTTGGAAGGAATTCTCTCGGAGATTGGGCACTACACTGACAAGTCTGACGTTGGACAAGGGGTTCTTCGGGATTGGCTGATCGCCACAGATGGTGTCCAAGATGTGATACGTGGTTGTCGCTCAGCCGGCATCGAGATCGCGAATTGGGCAGTGCCGGCCAGTTCGCTCGGCTATATCCGCTCGCTTGGCATCCCCGCAACGCTCGAAACAACGCTGACCGACTTCCTTGCATCCCAGCCATTGGAGTCATTCGGCGGGATTCTACTCGAGTCACGGCTTTCCCATCTGGACGACAACGAACTGATCAAGTGCCTGCTGCTGGCATCCGGTGCTTTAGTACCGGGAGGATGCCTCTTGATTGTAGAAACGACCTCGAATCAGCCATTTCATGTGATACGACTTCAGTCCGCTTTGCAAGCGTGCGGATTCACAAACCAAGGGTCGACTGCGCAGTTGCAATCCAAGTATGCAGACACCATGATCCTGCTGGCAAAAGCGCCCGTTCGTAGCGAGGTTTCTTGTGATTCGTAAGATAGCGATGATTACCCCCTGGCCTGATGAAAGGACAGGAATCGCTGACTACGCGTTTGACTTGGTGCATGGCCTGGCAACCTCAGGCGTGGAAGTGGATGTATTCACCACAAGCAACGACGCGTCAAGCAACCATTCCCGAGTCACTGTTCACGATCTCGATCATTTCGCTGGTGGTAACGGGTATGATCAAACCGTCTATCAAATGGGCAACTGCAGTACGTTTCATGGTCCCCAACTGCCGGTCCTGACCCAGTACCCAGGCGTTGTACATCTCCATGATCCGGCACTGCACCACCTGATGGCGTTCTTTCTCTATCGCAACGACGTGCAAGATCAGAGCAAGATGCTGGCCTATTACGATGTTCTTCGAACGTGGTATGGACCAGCTGTTGCAGATTGGATTTTGAAATACAACGAAACCGATACTCCATTATTTTGGGATGGGCCGTACGTTAACGAGGTTCCTTTCTTCGACCCCGTACTTGCCTGTGCGACAGGCTGCATCGTTCACTCGCAGTTTGCGCAGAAATCGATTGGCAAGCGATTTCCCGAATTGGAAGCGTTGAAGTTTCCACAACTCTACCGGGGAATGACACCGAGTTGTTCGGATCGTATGGAACAAGATACGATCCAGGTCGGCATCTTCGGAATTGTTCAGCCCCACAAGCATGTAGACATCGTGTTAGAAGCGGTGAAGGCATGTGCCGCCAAGGGCTCGAAAATTCATCTACACGTTGGAGGCTCTCTTCAGGGAACTTGCGAAACACTACCTCAATTTGCCCGCAACCTGGGCATTCAAGACAGCGTGACCTTCTACGGTCGAATGGAAGAAGAAGCATTTCTCGACAAAATGCGAAACGTCGACGTTTGCATTTCACTTCGCTATCCAACCATGGGCGAGACGAGCGCCATCGTCTCGCGGGCTCTGCAACTCGGTTTGCCGACCATCGTCAACGATGTCGGCTGGTACGCGGAATTGCCGGAGTGTGTCGTCAAACTGCCAGTCGACAAAAACGAAATGAGACAACGCCTGACCCAGGAACTTTCGAGGCTGAGTGAAGACTCGTCACGTCTTCCCTCATGGAAGCAGCGATGCCGCAAATACGCGAGTTCGGCTTGTTCTTACGAACGTGGCATCCAAGACTACATTCAACTTCTGAATCACTTCCGTTCGCCGTTACCGCTGCAGAAAGCAGGCTGAACACGATACCAGGCGATTCGGTGACGGAACTATTCCTTCCGTCGCATTTGATTGATCGTGGCCTTCATTTTGGCTGCCACTTCCTCCGTATCTCCCAGAGGCTGCGACGGCACGGTCTTCTCGCGAGAATAGCCAATGTGTTTCATCCAGTTAGCAGAACGATACTTGCGCAACTTGTCGATCTGCTGATAAAGCGGATCGGCCTGAATCGTAGCGAGGGACTCCTTGGGGACAGGGACGTTCAAGCCAGCCAATATCGCTTGTGCCATGAATAGATGCCCCTCGCCTCCGGGATGGACACGATCTTTTGAAAAAACCTCGGTTCGAGCATCGCGTGCTTTACGCATGGCGGAATGTAAATCAATGACGTGGACGGCTGGTTCATCGAGAGACATTTCCCACGCCGCGTATCTGGTCATCACTGAGTCATAATTGAATTCACCAGGCCGAGTGATCGTATCGTAGATGGGAGGAGTAACGAGGAATATCTGCTCAACGCCCGCCGCCTGGCACTGCTCGATGAGTTTCTTTACACCGTTCTGAAATGCCGAGAAACGATCAGGATCAAGTGGCTGATAGATTCCGTCGTTGATTCCGTAGCACGCAAACACCACTTCAGGCTTCGCTCGCTCCAAGAGCCTCCCCAGACGTTCAAACAAACATGGTCGGGGAAAGGCACCCCCTGCGTGATTGTCTTCGCTAAGCCCCGACAAGGTCTCGCTTGCAAGACCGAGGCCATAAACGTCAAAGTTTTGCTCGGGGTACAGTTTCTCGAGATAATAATCGATGAAGCTGATGTATCCCCCTGCCTGCGTAATGCTGTCTCCCAGAAACACCACGCGTTTGCCTGCGAGATCTTTCCCGGTGATACCGTCGGGAGAACTGCCTTCAGGCTGCTGAGTATTCGGTTCCGCGGCAGAGGTCTCTGCCGTGATGAAAAGCATCAAAACAACCGCGATCATCTTCATGGAATTCATGGTGGGCCTTTGAGTGGGTTTACCTGTTTAGACACCATTGTAAACCACAGTCCCATGTGATTTCGACAGTTTGCACCACTGCGGCAATATTCGTAAACTAGTTCCAGCCTTTTATTTCGGCTGAACGTGACCAAGTGTGCCAGGTCTGCCGCAACCCTTCCGGCGGTGCGGTCTTCGCGTTTCCAACGTTTCGACGCAAGTTCTACCGTGCAAACCACATCTCATTCGTTTAAGCGTCCTAAGGCAGATCTCTCCATCTTGGAATTGCTCGCATTGCAGTTCCCCAACGCCGACGCGGCCATCGCTGAGGCCGCTCGCCTGGCCGCCGTGCAGACTTTGCCCAAGGGGGTCGTGCATGTGATCAGCGACATCCACGGCGAAGACAAGAAGCTGCAGCACGTCATCAATAATGCTTCGGGAACGCTTCGCCCATTGGTCGAAGAAATGTTCGCGGACTCGATGACCGCAACCGAGTTGGAAGAGTTTCTCAAGCTGACCTTCTATCCGGCAGAAGTAACCCAACGTGTCGGAGAGACGTTAACTCAGCCGGAAAGCATTCGGGCCTACGCATTGCAGATGCTAATGCCCCAACTTGAACTGCTGCGATATCTCGTCTCGAACTTCAGTCTTCGCCTGGCAACCAATCTCTTCCCGGCAGAATACCGAGAACTTCTGCTCGAGATGATGCATGCACCTTCCACGGAACGAGGACCGGAATTCATCGGAGCAATCCTCGATGAACTGGTACGGCGTGGTAAAGCTTTGCACTTAGTCCATCTCTTGGGGCGACTGATTCGTAACCTGGCAGTGGACGAGTTGATCATCGCTGGCGATCTGTGGGACCGGGGCCCGCGTGGCGACAAAGTTATGGACTATCTCCAGTTGCAACCCAATGTCGAGTTCATTTGGGGTAATCACGACGTGCTGTGGCTGGCGGCCTCCCTCGGACACGAAACTGCAATCTGCACGGTACTTCGCGTTTCACTACGGTATCGACGCATTGGCCAATTGGACGAAGGCTACGGGGTCCCGCTGACGCCCCTGGAACATCTCGCGCGTACCGTCTATGCCGATGACCCTTCCGAGTTCTTCATGCCTAAAGGACACGGCATGCGTCCCAATGAAGTCGTCGCCAGGATGCAGAAGGCTGCGGCGATTATGCAATTCAAGCTCGAAGGTCAAATGATCGAGCGAAATCCTCACTGGGAACTAGAGCATCGCAGGTTGATGCACCGCATCAACCACCAGGCAGGCACCATTGAAATTGATGGCCAGACATACGCCCTTCGCGACACCAACTTCCCGACAGTCGACCCTGACAATCCTTATCAACTGAGCGAAGAAGAAGCAGCCTGTCTATCACGCTTGAAGCATTCGTTTCTCAATAGCCAGAAACTGCGGGAGCAGATGCGTTTTATGGTCGGTCACGGATCGATGTACCTGAAACGAGACGATTGCTTAATCTTTCATGGCTGCGTGCCGGTCGATGCTGACGGTAGCTTTCTGCCGGTTACCATCGATCAGAAGTCCGTCTCTGGACGCGCCATGTTTGAGGAAATCGAAACGGTCGTCCGTCGTGCGTTTGTCCATTCGGAACAGGCTGATCTTGATTTCCTGTGGTACCTCTGGAGCGGTCCGAGATCTCCCTTGTTCGGCAAGGACCGCATCGCGACCTTGGAACGTGACTTCATCGCGGATAAGAAGCCCCATCACGAGACGAAGAACACCTATTTCTCGTTGATCCACGAATCGGAGTTCTGCGACAAAGTTCTCAAGGAATTTGGCATGGAGGCCGCCAATGGCTTGATCGTCAATGGGCACGTCCCGGTCAAAGTCGAAGCGGGTGAGTCTCCACTGAAGCGAAGTGGTAAGGCGATTACCATCGACGGTGCGTTCTCCGAAGCATACGGAGATTACGGTTACACGCTGGTATTGGAAACGGATCGAATCGTTCTGGCGCAGCATTCTCACTTTGAATCGGTGGAAGCCGCCATTCGAAATGGCGTCGATATCATCCCGCAAGTTCAAAACATTCGCGTCTTCGATTCACCGCGGCGCACCCGTGATACCGAGCGTGGTCAACGAATCGGTTTTCGCATGGAAATGCTCGAGCGATTGATCGAGGCGTATCAAGAGAACCGCTTACACGAGCGTCCCGTCGCTCCGTCGCGCTGATCGCCTACCGAGCGGAAATCACTCGAAGTACCGAATGAAAAGCGAACGAAGTTCTGCGACGTTCACTGGCTTCACCAGTACCTGATCGCATCCGGAAGAGAGGCATCTCTCGACGTCATCACTAAGAGCCGCGGCTGTTAAGGCAATGACGGGGGTGGAAACGTTCTTCGATTTGAGGAACTGGGTCGCCTCATATCCATCCATGATGGGCATCTGCATATCCATGATGATCAAGTCATAGGTGGAATCTTCGGCCTGGCGGGAGAGTACCATATCGCACGCTTGCTTGCCGTCCTCGGCAAAGTCTGGTTGAACGCCTAATCTGGCGAACACCTTTTGAAGCAAGTAACGATTCGCTTCGACATCTTCCGCAATCAAAATCGATCGTTTATTCCACAGATTGGGATCCGCCTCATCCACCGATTTCTGCTCCGATTGAGCGTGTTCCTGGGCTTCCAGGCACTCTGGTGCATCAAGTTCCATGACGAAGGTCGAGCCGTCCGAAGACGTCTCTTGAAGTCGCAGGAAGCCGCCCATTTTCGTCGCCAATTCACGGCTAATCGAAAGGCCCAGTCCAATCCCCATTCGCTTCTTCTCCAAACTCGTCGGTCCTTGGTTAAAGGGAGAGAAGATTCGGCTGACAACTTCCGGAGGAATACCAGGCCCAGTATCGGTTACACGAATCGTTAACCGCTGTTGCGAGTAATCGTAATCCGCTTCACATTTGATCCGACCTTGGTCGGTAAATTTAATGGCGTTGCCGAGTAAATTGATTAATATCTGCCGCAACCGAACCGGATCGACTCGAAGGGGTTTGGGGCAATTCTGAGGCAACTCCCAACGCAGATCCAGTCCGTTCGCCGTCGCGCGGTACTTCACAAGCTCGCAAACGGCTTCAATGAGCCGACGGACGTCGGTCGGCACAGGCTCAACCTCAAGTGTGCCTGCTTCGACCTTCGCGATATCGAGAAGATCATTAATCAATTCCAACAAGTGCTCGCCACTACTGGAGATCATTGCCAACATTTTTTGAGCATCATCCGCGCCGAGATCCTGTTGAAGGATTTCCGCGAAACCAATGATTGCCGTCAATGGCGTCCGCAGTTCATGGCTCAGCGATGTAAGAAACTGTGACTTGGTACGGTTAGCTTGGTCGGCCAACGTCATGGCCTGTTCAGCTCTTCGCTCACTCTCGACGACTTTCAGCAACAGCTTGTGACGCTCGATCGCGTTGCGTGCGATACGCGGGAGAATTTGTTCGGTGATCTGAGACTTACCAAAAAAATCCTGAACGCCGCGTTTAAGAAACGAGGTATCTATGGCACTCGAGTCGATGCTTCCCGTGACAAGCACGATTGGCACGGGAGGGATACTCGATTCTGCCAAAAGAAGTTCTACGAATCGCCGGGCATCCATGTCCGGCAAGCGGTAATCAAGAATCACCAGGTCGACTTCCGACTTAAGAGATTCGATCTTCGCCAGCCCTTCGGTGCCGGTAGCCACTTCAGTAAACCGATAGCGGCTGTTCATGTCCTTCCGAAGCGCAGAAATGACGGCATCACGATCAACATCGGAGTCGTCGATGATAAGAAAATGATACTTCAAAGCAGTCCTGGCCTAGCTCAGTAATTTCGACGCGATTTGGCGAACGGTTAACAAGTATTGATCCGGGTCGGGAGACTTTGTGTAAAAGTCGGATGCGCCGAGCTTCAATGCCATCTCGCGATCATTCGGACTGGAGGAAGTCGTAAGTACGACAACTTGACGAAGCCGTTCGGGGTAAGATTCGGCTAGATGAGTAAGCAACTCGAATCCCTTGCAGCGTGTCAGATTGAGATCCAGGAAGATCAGTTGCGGGACAAACTCTTCGATAATCCTTCTACCCTCGGTGCAACATTTGGCTCGAACGATTTCCGCTTCGGGATGCGCCAAACGAATGGCCATTGTTCCCACTTCGTAATCCAGATCACTATCCTCAACAAAGCACACAATTGCTTGGGACATGACTAACCAACCTGTTCGAGAGTAAAAAATATGGTCGAACCTAGCCCTGGCTCGGACTCAATCCATATCTTGCCACCATGACGCGTGACAATTTTCTGGCAGATCGTCAAACCGGCACCTGATCCACCACCATATTCTTCCGGCAAATGGAGGCGGCGAAACACCTGAAAGACTTCTTTCAAATTGTCGGCAGCAATTCCTATGCCATTATCCCGAACGTAAAGAACCGCGTGATTCTCGTGGCCTGAGCCTCGGTCTTGCCAAACACCTATTCTCAAATGCTTTAGGTTGTTTTGGTTATACTTGATTCCATTCGCTATTAAGTTGGTAAAAAGCTCACGGATACAAAGATAGTCGGCCCACAGGATCGCATCACCATCGATCACGACCTCGATTCCACTCGGAGTCGGTCGACCAACAACCATTTCCAAAGCTTCGTCAACCACTTCTTTGAGGTCGACTCTCTCGTATTCGAGATTGCCCTGACCTGCTCGAGAAAGCCTGAGTAATCCTTGGATCAATTCGTCCATCCGGGAAGCAAGCTTCGACAACGTCGCCAACCGCCCCTCGGTTGCCTCATTCAACTCGACACCTAACTCGCGTCGCAGCAGAAACGCAGTCTGCTTGATCCCTCGCAATGGCTCACGTAGATCGTGCGATGCGGCGTAGGCAAACGAATCGAGATCAGCATTGATGCTCGCAAGCTCTTCGTTCAAACGAACCAACTCGGCGGCACGTAAGCTGAGAAGTTCCACCAAGCCACTGCGAAGCTCTTCCGCCATTTCACGGTCGACCAGCGTCCAGCGTTTCGACTGACGGTGAACGGTCGTTTTCCACTGCTCAAACGACTTTCGCGGTGAAAGCCTGAATCCATCCTCAGACGGAACTGCGGACTTGTCGGGATTGCCGGCCCAGGTCACTTCGCTGACAAATTCATCCCGGAAGAACAGAAGCCATTTGACCTCGGGAGCGGAAAGCGGTACCGCGAGGCATCCACAGACGCTGCTCTCTTGTTCCAATGGATAACCAGGAATACTGTCCGCAAGGCAATGGGTATCCCAGATGCCAGTTCCTTCCCCTTGAGTCGATTCGAGATTCCGAACAATCGCTTGAACCGTTCCCGTACGAGGAGTTGAGCCAAGCAGCTGAACGGTTCGCTCTGAGACGACCGCTAATCCATTCGAATCGACGATCTGCCGCAACTCACTCCAGATGGCATCGAGCGACCGCCAAACGCCTGTATTTTGCGTGATCAGATCAAGCACGTTGTGAAAGTTCCGACGTCGACGACTACGTTCGTGATTCACTTCCGACTGCTCACGCGCCGACAGATAGTTCCCAATAACAAGCCCCATGATCTCGCATGCGGCGCGTTCTTCCAGGCGAAGCGGCTTTGCCGTGTAGTGATGGCACGCAATCAATCCCCAAAGTCGATTATCGATAACAATCGAGATCGACATCGAGGCCTGGACACCCATGTTCTGCAGGTACTCTAGATGCACTGGCGAGACCGCTCGAAAACAGCTGAGGCTCAAATCGAGTGGTCTCTTCGCGTCTGCGTGACAGCCAGGAAGAATCGGTACCGCTTCCGCGTTGACATCACCGATAGAACGAACCGTGTTGAGAACGTAGAGCCGACGTGCCTGTTCTGGAATGTCGGTTGCCGGATAATGTAGCCCCAGGAACGATCCTTTTCCTTCGACGACCGACTCGCCGATGACTTCACCATGGTTGTCGTCGGCAAACCGGTAAAGCATGACTCGATCGAAGCCACTAATGTCTCGCATCTCCTCAGCGATCACCTGATAGAGTTGTTTTAGATCGTTGCTTTGCTGCAGTCGCTGATTCGCCCGGGTGAGTTGAAGCGGCAAACTCAATTCCCCAAGGTTCGCAGTTAAATCCCCATCAGCCGCGGATCGCTCGAGCTCAACGATCAGCGTTCCCTGGTACACATGGGCCGCCGCCGAGAAGAGGCCTATGGAGTTTCCCACACGAGGTCGAAGCTTGATAGGACGCACGACATTCCGCAAGCCGGTGGCAACCATCTGCAATAACTTGCACGACGCTTCATCGAAGAGTTTTGAAACAGTCGTTCCAATCTCTGGGATGGTCTTGAACCACTGATCGGCATTCTGCGAAACGTGCTTCAATGACAAGCCCGCTAACTCGAACGCTAGCAGGGCACCATGCGGCTGTACAGCACCAGCCAGGTGAATCGGCTCGCGATCACAATTCGTGAGATCGACTTCAGGCTTTTTGCTCGGTGACTCAGGATTTGTCATTTCTTGCAACTTAGTTGACCACCATAGATTTGGAACATCTTTCGGGCGGCACTAACGGCTGTTGCGATTTCGATTTCCGTGCTGAGCACACGATCTAGCCAGAGCTTGGTTTCCTGCCAACGACGAGCGGTATCTTTGCCGTAGGCACGAAGAAACTTCACCGGAGCATCGGCTGGAGAATCAAAATTGGAGCAGGCAAGGTCGCAAAGAAACAGGCTTCCCATCGTTGACCCTTCCAGCACGTAAAGAATTCCAGCCGCATCCGCCGAGTCCTTCACCCAGTCGTACAGTTCATCTGCCGTCGCCTGATTGCCCAAGGACTCGATCTGCTTTGTTCCACCGTGTGCGGCGAACAGCTCGCGCAGGTCCGATTGTGCCCATGCGGCGGTGCGGCGAGTGTTGAACCAGTGCTCTGACTGACCGAAGTATTGCTCGACAATCCGATCTGCGGGAGAAAGGAAGTAACACACCGTGGCCAAGAACTGTTCGTATGCCCTAAGACCTTCGAGCCTTGCACGCCAGTCGATTGACTCTTCGACAAGTCGATGGAGGTCGTCTGTCCCCAATTTGAGCGCAGTACTAGCGACCGAGTTGTTGTTTTCGGCAAGTGGAGACATAGAAAACGGGAGGTTTCGTGAGACCCGAGCAAGAGAAAGAAATCGAGTATCGAAACGTGCCCAAAGCACGCCCTACTTCCTACAGGCCAATTCAATCCGTAAAGAATTGCGCAGCCGCAGAAGCAAATCCCCCGAGAAAACACATCATAGCGCTAAATTGTTTTTCGTCAACTGGCTGAGACAACAATTCGCCATTCTATCCTAATTGCTGTGGCTCGCATCGAGATCAATATCGCTGCGGTAAAGAAACGCGTCCGAAGTGAGCAGCGACGTCAACATTGCTTTCATGCTCCCCCCGTTTTCCTTGTAGGCGCGATAGGCATCCTGAAGTACAGGCCGGTCGTTCAGGGTCTCGTTGCGCCCCATCCAAAACCGGAAGGCATGGCGGACGAAGACCTGTTCGGCACGTTCGCTATCGGCGATTTTCTTGATCATCTCGATCGCATCGGCAACCTTACCGTCTAGCTCAGGATCGCCGGAATCGATGATCTCGCCTGAGGTATCGACCGGCTTCTCAAGCTCTGTCTTGCGAAAGAGTCCGGCATGGTTATACATTTCAAATGGCAACCCGAGCGGGTCCATCTTTTGATGGCACGTCCAGCAATACGACTCTTGGGTTACTCTCATCCTCTCACGTAGTGTGTTGTGAGGCTCATCCGGCAGCATCGCATCGACCGTGATGGGCACATCTGGAATTCCGCCACCCAGCAGCCGTTCGTAAACCCATCGGCCACGGCGAATGGCATGATTGTCCATGGCATCCGAATGCGACACGAGCCAGCTAGGGTGCGTCAAAATGCCAAGTCGTTGCCCTTCTGTCACGGTGGCGAGGATACGCTCTGGCTTCATCGATCCTGCGCCAAAGCTTCGTCGGCCCACCCGGGCGTAAATTTTCTCGCCTGAAAGCTGCGCCTCGGCAACCTTGTGATTCACGTCATCCCGCTTGTTAATCAGTGACTTGGGAGGCTCTTTTCCAGGATTGGCTTCCCGCCAGGCTTCGATTTCGGCGTCGTGCCTCTTCTTTGCTTCGGCAATCGACTTGGCTGTTTCCTGCCGGCTGAGTCTCTCTCCGAAAAACGTGTTATCACTCTTGGTAGCAATCACCTTATCCGTGGTCAACAATTGCTTCAGGACATCCTTGTCTTCTTCCAAAATCAATTCGACCAGGCGATCGGTACTTGCCGTCGCATCGAACATGGAAAGATAGTACCCCTGCCCCCCAGCTACTCCGGTGTCGGCCAGGGCTTTGGTGTCTTTACAGATATAGCCACCCAGGTCGTAGTCGAAGTAGTCACGAAAGAACTGCAAAATGCGGGGCTTCCGGATGCTGTCGTCGGCCAAAATCCGCTCGACTTCACGCTTCACGTCGGCTCGGGTACGCATCCGACCTTCGACAATTGCCTTGCACAGCGGTTCATCTGGTGGGATATAGCTGAACGCATGATTGACGGCTAAACCTAGCTCCCAATCTCTGAGCATCACGCGGCCGTATTGGTCTGGCTCGCTACCCGCGGCAAGTTCGGTCCGAAACAATGCGTCGCGATCGAGAAAGATTGACGATAGTCCAAGGACGGCTCCATCTTCCTTCCCAAGTTTGCCGATCGATTGTTGAACGATCTCCAGATAAGCATCCGACTCCTGTGGCGTGGGAGGACGAAAGGTGAGTGCCTCGAAAAGATAATCGACGGCCGCTCGCACGCTTACTTCGTCGGCCCCCTCGTTTTTCATCAGATCATAGACCGGCGTCAGGGGACGCACGATCTTGGTGTTGTACACCAGCGAAGTAGGCAGGCCGCGAAGGTCCCCCTGCATCTTATCTCGAATGGAATTCGGATCGTCAGTGATTTGGTACGGCTCGGCGATACTCAGCGGGCCGTAAGCCATGTAGCGTATGACGTCTTCGGCGATGCTGATGATCTGGGTGGCTTCGGCGCTGTTTACCGTAGAAAAGTGAGGGTAGTTCTTTAGCCCGTGATCTCGCGACGAGGAAAGCACGGCTGGAACGCTCTTGACCGCCGTGGCGTAGGCAACCGTACCACCTTGCCACTTGATGATGCGATCGACACCGAAGTAAAGCTTCAATTCTCCACCGTGGTTGGTGGGTACCGCGTCCCCATGCGTTCGCAGACCAGGCTTAGCCGGATCAAACTTGGGCTCACTGTTGATTAATTCGTTTAGCCGCGTGATGTGCTCTTGAGGCGTCACTCGCCAGATGCGAGCTGGCGACGAAGTAGGACGCAGTTGAATGTCATTCGGCAAAGGGCCAAATAGCAGATCATGATCAACAAAGTTACCCTTTTCTGGGTCGAGGTGTGCCTGGAAGCCTCCCTTATCCTTCAAGACGCGAGCAAGCTCCTGGACGATCCAGTCCGAGAGTTGAAGACGCTCGACAACTTCCAACTGGAGCATGTCCTTGGGAGGCATCTGCTTCAAGGTGACCTGTGCCCAAACCGAAGTCCAGGCGTCAGCGTTCACAGCATCGACAGCACCTAGATCATATAGCGAAAAATTGCCTTCGTTTGCCTCGGGATCTTTCTCTCCGTGACAGTCCCCACAGTACGTGGCCAGAAGCGGCTTGACAAAGCCGCGAAAGTCTTTTTCAATGCGTTGACCAGGCGTATAAGTCTCGGCGCTAGCTACCGCAAACAGGCCGCACCAAAGAAGCGCGGCACCAGCGTAAGCGAACTTGCTCATGCCAGCAGTTCCTTGAGCGGGCCGTTACCGGAATCAAACTTCTTGGCCAGCTTTCCATCCATGTTGAAGCGATCACACGTAACGCCTGCTGCTCGCAGTAGCGTGGTATAGAGCGCGTTGATGGGACGATTACCGTCTATCTGGGTGAAGCAACCGGTCTTGAACGCACCGTCAAAATTGCCCAGCAACATGACCGGCCAGTTATCACCGCGGGTGTGCTGACTGTCGGCATTGTTGCTGGTGTAGACGATCAACGTATTGTCCATCATGGTGCCACTGCCTTCGGGCACGCTTTCCAACGACTCGACGATTTTCACCAACATCCGACTGTTATACTGGCGGATCTTGATCCAAATCGGATTGTCAGGCTGCTTCATGTGCCCGAGGTTATGCCCTTGCTGCTCAATCCCCAGTCCCTTCCAAGCGCCGAAGATTTCCCCCCGGCCAGAACCGATCGTCAACGTGTTCGTGATGCCTGAGGTGAGCGCCGAGATTCCCAGGTCCAACAAGACGTCATGCCAATCGGTTTCGAATTCGGGATTGGTATAGCGCTCGTCAACCTCAGGCGCGAACTTCTTCAGATGGTCGGAAACCGTGTCGAGACGTTCGCGCAGGCCGTTGATATCCTGGAATCCGTTGACGAACTGCTGGTAACGCTGACCGTCGACCGTGGGAAGCGACTCGCCCTTTGCGGCGGCCAGGCCTTCGATCTGGTTGAAAACGTTCGAGCGGGCCTCGTGCTGAAGTCGGATATCGCCGGTCGCGATACTGCCATACAGCATCTGATACAGGTGATTGGGATTCGAGTGCATGAAGATCGGTTGACCGGCACCACTTGCAGAGAGAGTGGCCAACGTCGGCTTGGTCGTCATGTTTTCGATCGAGTCCATGCCAATGCATAAATGCGGCAGAAGCGTCTGCGGCAAGGCCTTGCTCAACTCGTAGTCAATCGTCGCGGCGCTCGGCGGAACGCCGTCCCCCCCGCGGTAGCCGCCCAACGCGCCAAAAAACGCACTATGCGAAGGGCTGGTATGCACGCCATGCAGACCATTGATAATGTGCAGGCGATCCTTGTATGCCTCTAGCGGACGAATCGGCTCCGGCAATTCTGCATTGGCCAACGAACCACTGTTGTGGATTCCTTTGGGAATACAGGTTGCCGGGTCGAAGCCCTGATTCTGCATGAAGAAGATGATACGCTTCGGCGTGGTGTTTTCTGGCGTCGATGCAACCAGACGCTGGGCCGTCAGAGGAAGCCCCAGTGCGGCGCCGGCACCAGTCGCGACTGCTTGCAGCATGGTTCTACGAGTAAGCATGAACGATCCTTCCGCGTATCAAGGAGGTCAATTGCCTGTTTATTTGCTTTAAGCCCAGAGAGATACGATAGGACTCTTTCTGGTTTAGGTCCGCAGGGAGTTGCTGCGACACAAATAAGGGACGTGGTGGGAATGTTTGCAAGATGGAAGCAGGTGGGTGTTACGCTTTTTAGTATATCGGCACGTGATCACGAAGACTACGGAATTCACCGGATCCATTCAATTTTTTTGGTCGCGGAGTTGCCCCTTCTTCACCTCCCTAACCCCCATAATTACCGCGTTTCACGGAATTGAAACGAAGATATCCAAGTGCCCTTCTGGACTTTGATTTAGTGCCGAATCTTTCCCTTGCCGCATCATGATGTGCAACGTGAAATCACCAGACGAACGGGGCAGCAAAAGAGGTGCTTGTCGCTGGAAAGATTCTCCAGGACCAACGTCAAACGGGATCTCGATCGGCGGCATCCACTGGACCGCCCCCGACCGATCGCTCCAAGCGTAGGCCAGATGGATGGCGTTTTTTCGCGTTCGCGGCCAGGATGATTCCCCTTCATTCGTGACAGTTATCGGAAGAACAACATAGGCCTGGGGGAACCGCAACCCCCCTAATTCAAGTTGGTAGTCGTCTCGCTTTTCGGCAATCAGGCTCCTCAATTCGCCCTGATCCAACTGAATCGAACAGGCGAGGTCTTCGACGGGCGGCTGATCATCGGCACTTAGTGGCTGCAAGATTTGATAGTCGGGAATTGGCATCAACCGAACCTCACCCAGAACTTCCCGCAGGCACTGCGTGTAGAACAGCACAGCCGCTACCAACATCACCATAAGAACTCTGGCAACCCCCTTGGTCGTCCATGGCAAAGCGATCACCATGAATGCCAGAACGGTCCCCATTGCCTTCGAGTAACCACTCAGATCAACCCAAACGGTCTGAGACATCATCGACAGGACAACGAAATAGGGAAGCAGGATCAGCGATAAAGATGATGCTCTGCGGATGTTCCACAGCACGAAGAATCCCAGGAGTAAAACGGCAAAGTAAAAGGGACGCGTCAAGAGGCTGGGCGAAGCGATGGATGATCGAAAGAACGCCACGAATGGAAGATCGAGAATTACCCCACCCGCTGACTCGGAACCTGATTGCCCGAAGTAGGCCCTTAGGTATACCTGCCAGCCGATAAACAGGGCACATGGAATCATGACGACGGCAAGTTGCCAGAGGGGTGTTCGATAGGCCCAATAATTCCAGGCGTTTGGCTTGCCGTCGAAGATGGTATGACTCGCTTTGACGTCAGGCTGAGTCATTAATTGGCTTGATAGACGTTCCAACCCTATTCTGCGGAAGACCAAAATGACCCATCCGCCATCTTCCGTGGCCCCTTTCCAGGGAACCAGCCCAGCAAACGATGCCGCGGCAATGGTCCCGGCGATCGCGAAGTAGGGCTCTCGCGTCAAGCACATCATCGAAGCGGCCACGGCATACGTCAGCGTCATTCCACGAAGGAGTGCCAACATCGCCAAAATGAAAAAGGCATCGGCCAGCGGATCTGGCTGACCGTGCAGCAGACAAATCGGGATGCCCACATTGGCTGCCCAGCCGAGACACCATAACGGCGAATAGTGATGAGCGACGAGCCATGCGGCCAACGCCCCCATGGCGATCCCCACAAACGGCAACGAAGCAAAGAGAAACGTATGGGGCGAAACATAATCGCTTCCCATCAGTTCGCTCATCAGCCGCGCGACGATCGGCAGACCAATCCGTTGATATCGATAAGGAGGCGCGTCAATGTGGGTGTAAGCATCTGGATGGGGAAGAAGGTAGTTTGCCTGCAAGTAATAGAACTGCCCGTCCCAGCCAATCTCTTGATTAGGAAAGTACCCTTCTTCCATCAAGCGATCCGGAACACCGAAATGGTATCCGGGAAGAATCATTCCCCCCCACTGACCACAGTATTTGTTGTAGGCAGCAATGGTGAGGACTGCGTATGCCAGCAGCGTTCCAAGCACTGCCGTAATCAGAAACACGACCAAGAGACGGCGCGTTGATACGGGCTTTGATTCGAGAGTCGAATCAGCCATCATGGCATCTCTCTTCCCTGCGATGGTCATACCGTGATAGCAGTGACATCACTCGCCCCAAATGCCTCGTCCCAGGATGCTTGACTTACCATTTCACTTGTTACGAGCGTCAGGATACCTTGACAGCAGAATTCCACCAAGATGAATCCGTAATTCAGGCAGGCCTGGAAGAATAGCAAGGCCTTGAAGGACGCGAATCGTCGTCAATGTAAGCCAGTCAAACAAGTACGAACCGGTGAGGATGCGGGCGTAGTCTCTCTTGCATTTGATTCCTGTTGCACGACCAAGCGGCTTCTGATATTTACGCTCCACCCTCAAGTGCTAACCCCCTGACTTGAGGCTGCCATTTTCCGAGAAAATGGCTTGGACCGGATCGTTCTCTTCGATCGAGCAAGTTGGCTATGGGATCTCCAATCAACGTTCTCAATTGGCTTCGTCGTCAAACGATTCTTTCGCACTGGTATCGATTTCGATACCTGATTGGGTTCATCCTAATTGGGATGGCATCCATCTGCCTGGAACTGGTTTTGATGAATACGATCATGCCGGAGAGTTGGCCGCGGCTTGGCCGAGCCTCGGCGGCGCTCGTGTTCGGCATCGTTTTTGGCTATGTCCTCAACGCGAAGCTCAACTTTCAGGTCGCCCCCAAGTATTTGCTGAGCACGTTCACCAAGTATTCGGTCGTATCGGTGCTGTCATTTGGGCTCAATATGACCGTCATTTCGTTTATCGAGGCCTCGACGGATACGCTTTACTGGGAGCTACGATTGGCCACGGCCGCAGCCCTGTTTTCTTTCGCCTACACGCTGCATCGCTATTTCACGTTCGATCAGGCGCGCAACCTGGGGGTTGCCGTGTACGCGGCTTCCGATGAAGACGTAGGGGCGATTTTTGAATCGGTTGGTGACAGCTGCGATCATATCCACGTCGACCTGGTCGATGAAACCATGGGGGATAACCCGGCACCAGTCAATGTTTTCAAACTTCAGGAAGCTCGCAAGTATTGGCCCCACCGACAAGTGGCGCTGCACCTGATGACACGCCAGCCATCGCGGTGGCTGGATCGCGTATGGAACGAAGTAGATTGGGTTCTCTTGCATCTGGAAATCGAAGAAGACCTGAACAAATTGATCTTCCAGTGCCGCCAACATGGTAAGAAAGTGGGTATCGTCTGGCGAGTCGGAAATGATCCGGCCGATTTATTGCCCTTCTTAAATCACGTCGATTTCATTATGGTTTTGGGAATTGCCAAGCCAGGGCAATCAGGTCAAAAGATTTGCCAGGAAGCAATCGACCTCGTTGCCGCTTTGAACACAATGCGCACCAAATACAACTTCGAGTTAATGTTTGATGGAGGAGTGAACTCTTCGACCATCTCGCAAATCGAAGCGAAATATGTCGTATCCGCATCGGCCATTCTGCGTGCAGAGAACCCGATTTTAGCTGTCGACGAAATCCGACGACGCGTTCAATACCCTACCAAAGTGGCGGCTTAGCGTGGTTTAACAATCGGTTTTTAGGCCTCGCCCCGATTCATTGCAAAGGATTGCCAAAATGAATCTTACAAAACTTCGGGAAGAAGTTTGTTACGCCAACAAGATGCTTCCCCAAACCGGTCTCGTGACGATGCATTCGGGCAATGCTAGCGGTCTCGATCGTGAGTCAGGAAGTTTGGTGATCAAGCCCTCCGGGATCGACTACGATACGCTGAAACCAGAAATGCTGGTTGAAGTCGACCTGGAAAGTGGTGAAGTCGTTTCCGGTGATCTTCGTCCCAGCGTCGACCTCCCTCATCACCTGGCGCTCTATCGCAATATGCCAGAGGTGAACGGCATCATTCACACGCATAGCAACTATGCCAGTTCGTTCGCTGCCGTTCATTCGAGCATCCCCTTGTGCTTGACGGCGATCGCGGATGAATTTGGGGGCGAGATCCCTTGTGCTCCATTTGCCGATTGCGACGATCACTCGATCGGAAACGCCATCCTCAAACACCGAGGTAAAGCGCCAGCAATCCTGTTAGCCAATCATGGCGTCTTTGCCTGGGGCCCCAGCCCGAAAGCGGCTCTCAAAGCAGCCGTGATGACCGAAGACGTCGCCAAGACGGTCTTCCTGGCCAAGCAACTGGGCGAAGTGAAGATCCTCTCCTTCGAGGCCGCAGCAAAGTACCACGATCGTTATCAAAATCGCTACGGGCAAAAGAAGGCCGCCTAAGAGATGACCTCGATTGTCACCGATTTCATCTCGGTTGATCCTTCGCCAGAATTCAGCCGAACGATCAATGCGTACAAACAGACGGTGCGCGATCTGGTAGGCAACCAGATCTTTCTGAACGAGCCTCCCCATATGACGGCATACCTGGCTCGTTTTGTCGCAGGGACAGACCTTTCCCAATCCGTCGTTAGGCTGGCCGAATCGATTCCGGCCCCCACTCTTCGCACAACCGGCTGGCATGTGTTTGACGCGGATCCCATGACAGGCAACCGTACCTTGGTCGTCAACTTTGACGAACCTTCGCAAAGTCTATTGCGATCCATCCAGGAACAAATCGGATCGTCGCTGCAAGGACTCTACGATCCTGCGGCGACGAAGCAGCGCTATGCCGAAGCATGGCAACATTTCGCACCTGAGCAGCGCAAGGCTGTCGAGACCGTCGGTTTCCCATTTTGGGGTGCTGGCTGGCACCCTCATTTCACGATTGCATCGATCAGTCCATTGGACTGGCCCACGGTTGCTGACAAGTTATTGCCGTCTCCTCCCTCTGGTGAAATTGTCTGCCCAAGCTTGTCGCAATACCGCGTCATCGATGGCGAATCTCATCTTATTTTCTCGTCTGACCTTCGGTGAATCGTATGTCTGAAAACCAAGCAGTCAAACCGCAACTTTACGATCGCGACGCCTCGTTTGATCTGCATGCACTGCCTCCGATGAAACGTGAGATCGTTCATGCCCTGCACTCGGTGGCGGACTCTATCCCATGGGTACTTTCGGCCACACTGACAGGCAGCTTCCTCAACAGCGACGATCTTTCCGGCGTGAGCGATATCGACTACATCGTCATTGTCGATCAACTTCACCGAGAACGCTTTGAAAGCCTGCAGGCCACTTTTCAGAAGCAACTTGAGCCCGTTGTCCAGGCCCACGGTTGGAAGCTTCGCATCAATCCAACGCTTGGGCCACTGAAGTTCAACGACGAACAGACAGCCGTCCTGCACTTAATGCTTTACTCGCGAGAAGCCCACGTAAAGCACGTGATCGAAAGTCCCTTTACCTGTTTCGACTGGCAGCTTTCGCCCGTGAATCACCGGGCATCGATGGCAGACATCTACCCAGCATTTGCCCTCCAACCGCGTCATTTCGTCAGTGCCCGTCGCAGCATTACCGACTACCTGAATGACTATCGAGCCCGCGTCGTTTCTTACCGAGAACTTGTCTGCAATGACGTCTCGTACGAAGAACGCAAGCAGCTCAAGCCGATGACCGTTCGCGACCAACATGAATTCGCGTATCACATCATCCGGTTCCTCATGAAAAACCTGGTCAAGTTGCTGACGCGGTCGAATCGTGACCTGCCAAGCGATGAGCTTCAGGCCAACTTCTTCCGCTACTTCCCGGCCGAAGAATCACCCATTCGAGCATTCTTCAGCGAACTGTCGCTTCGAAAACACGGACAACAATTTGATCCGCCGGTTGAAAACCTGGACGAACGCCTGGAGTCGTTCGCGGCAACATTCGAGCAACAATTTCGTTCAACCTTTCACTCCCATGCGACTCGGCACGTTGTCTTTCGTCACGCTCCGACACCTCAGAACTATGCCGAGGATGGCTCGGTTCGATTCTTGGGACGCAGCAATCCTGAAATTCTTCCGCCCGATTCGGCGGCTATCAGTAGCCTGAGCGACGCCATTTCGTCCCTGGATGCCCCTCTCTTCTTCTCTTCTCCCCAGACTCGGTGCCGGCAATCACTGGCATCGATTGATCCTTCGGTCGTGTTTGAAACCGACGATCGTTTGCAGGAAATCAACTACGGGGCCTGCGAAGGCATGACTGTTCAAGCGGCGCGTAATTCTCACCCTGCTTTGTTTCAGGCATGGCAACAAGGACACGACCCTCGCTTTCCAGGAGGGGAATGCACCGAGGACGTCTTTCAGCGTGGCTTGAAGGCGATGACGGATATCTGGGATAAAAGTCCAACCGATACCGTTACCTGCACGCACAATGTGGTCTTGCGCTGCCTGGTGGGCAATGCGTTGGGCGTACCGCGCTCGCAGTGCTATCGCCTGAAGATTCCTCACTTGGCTCCGATCACCTTCATCCGTACACCAGAGCACGGCGTCTACCTCGATCTAACCCCCGAGGTCGAGCGTCAGATCTTCCAATCCTTTTCCGACTCCATGAGATAATCATGAATATCATTGTCCCCATGGCAGGTGCCGGATCACGGTTTTCCTCCGCTGGTTACACGCTACCGAAACCGTTGATTCCGGTAGACGGACTTCCCATGGTGGTTCGCGCCATTGGTGACCTGCCGTCGGCGGAACGAATCATTTTTTTGGTGCATCGCGATCACGTGGCCGAGCATCAGATCGACCAGGTACTACGCAGCCATTTCTCCGATTGTGAGATCGTTGTCGTCCCTGGCCTGACCGAGGGACAGGCCTGTACGGTTCGACTGGCAGCGGAGGCCTTCTCCGAGGATACGGACGTTCTTGTCGCGGCGTGCGACAACACCCACGTGTACGACGAAGAGGTTTTCATCGAGAAAGCGACGTCTGGGCAATGGGACGGTCTGATCTGGACGTATCGTGGTGACAATCGAGTCTTGCCCAAACCGACTAGCTACGGCTGGGTAGCAACCGATCAAGAGGATCAACAAGTCACCCATGTCTCTTGCAAGAAGCCGATCTCGGAACACTTATTGAGTGACCACGTCGTGAGTGGGTTCTTCTGGTTTCAATCGGCCTATCAACTCTTCGATGCCATCGATGCCTTGGTCGCTTCGGACGAGCGGATCAACAACGAGTTCTATCTGGACGTCGTCCCCAATAGGATGATTTCCACAGGCAACCGCTTTGACACCTTTGAAGTCGAAAAATACATCGGCTGGGGAACCCCGGAAGAGTTGCGGGATTACCAGCGCTGGGAGAAATACTTTGCCCAACAACAGCAACGAAAACTCGCCGCCTAAGGTATCGCGTCAGATACTCCGCTTTCTCGTGATTGGCGGAAGCTCGGTCGCGATCGACGGAATCTGCTACGCGCTGATCACCACGTGGTCCGGTATTTCCCCTGACGTCGCCAAGGGAATCTCGTACGTTTGCGGAATGCTATTTGGCTTCTGGGGTAACAAAGTGTGGACTTTCGAGTCGACGAAGCGATCGGTCAGCGAACCGATTTTCTACGTTCTTATCTACGCCTGCACGCTTGGCTTGAACGTGGGAATCAACCGTGCCGTGCTTCTGCTGGCTGGAGATGAATTCCGCTTGTTGGGCTTCTTCCTGGCAACCGGAACGACCACGGTCGCCAACTTTGTAGGCATGAAGTTCCTGGCATTTCGTGAACAGTTGCCCGCAGACTCCACCACGTCGGCTCCTTCTAGCGAACCTCCAGAAGTCGCAATTCCTGTTTCCGACCGCCGAGCAGCCTAGCGAGAACTTCCATGCTATACATCGCTCATCGTATCAACACACGCCAGCAGTTGGCCGATGTACCAACCGAATACGGGGTCGAACTCGATTTGCGAGATCATGGCGACGACCTGATTCTCCAGCATGATCCTTTCCAAGGGGGCGAGCGATTTGAGGATTACCTGGCCGACTACCGTCACGGACTGATGATCCTGAACATCAAGAGCGAACGCATCGAGCATCGCGTGCTGGAAATGATTCAAGGGACGGTCGACGACTACTTTTTTCTCGACAGCAGCTACCCCATGATCCGCACTCTCTGCCGACAGGGAGAAAGCAAGATTGCGGTTCGCTTCTCCGAGTATGAACCGATCGAGTCCGCCATGGCCTTGGCAGGCGACGTCCAGTGGGCCTGGATCGATTGCTTCACCAAGATGCCGTTGACCGACGAAACGTACGACCAACTCAAGGCTCATTTCAAGCTGTGCATCGTTTCACCAGAACTTCAAGGAAGAAGCGTCGAAACGATCGCCGACTATGCCCAAGCCCTCTCTCCCTATTCGGTCGACGCCATTTGCACCAAGCGGCCGGATCTCTGGCAAGCGGCTTTGTCTTCCTGATGGCTGCGTTGACCTTGACCCTTTCGCTATTGTTGGCCTATACCATTGGGCGAAATCGAGTCGCTCGACCGTTCAGCTAGCACCGCTGCTTTCGAAGGAAGCCCACGTTGAATACCACACTTTCCATCGTCGTCCCGTGTTACAACGAATCGAAGAATCTGGACCGACTGGTCTCGGCGTTTCGCGACGCGATCGGCAGTCGAAAGGATATCGAACTGGTGCTGGTCGATAACGGCTCGAAGGACGACACACCCCAAGTCATGGCCGATCTGCTAGATCGTCCGGAGAACGCGTTTGCCCGCTCGGTTTTGGTCGACGTCAATCAAGGCTACGGCTACGGGATTCTGTTCGGCCTCCGCAAGAGCCGAGGCGAGTACCTGGCCTGGACGCATGCCGATCTGCAAACTCCCCCAGAGGACGTCATCCGGGCATTGGATCGCCTCATGCAGATGCCCAATCCCAAACACGCGTTGGTCCGCGGCAACCGCAAAGGTCGCCCGATGTTTGATCAATTCTTTACCTCAGCCATGGGCTGGGTCGCATCGGCGGCGCTGGGGGGTTCGTACTTTGACGTCAACGCCCAGCCCAAAGTGTTCCATCACTCGCTGATGCAGCACATGGACGAGGCACCGTATGACTTTACGCTGGACTTGTACATCCTGTACGTGGCAAGCGAACGGAAGATGGATGTCGAGCTGGTCGACGTCCGGTTCGACCTGCGTACCGAAGGGGAATCCAAGGGAGGCGGAACGCTTCTTGGCAAATATCGCCTATGCAAGCGCACCTTTGGTCAGATCTGGAAACTGCGAAAATCGCTCAAGCAATCGCAGCGTCCGTTTTCGACCCAACACGAGGAAGCAGAAGCACCGGTAGACAAACGATCTGCCGCTTGAGCAACTGAGCGAATTCACACTCCTGCTAACGGTACGAGATCGGGATATCGATGTAGTTGTCCCCCTTTTCATCGAACGTGAACTGTTCCAACTGCCGTAGCGTTATCCTCAGGGTGTAATCACCAGGACGGCGCGGAAGCAGGATCGGCACCTCGCGGGTGAACGATTCACCTGGGGGCACTTTGTCCGGCACATCGGTAGCGGCCTGCCAGTGGGGCAATTGCTCTCCCTCGATCCAGCCAGGCACGATTTGAATTGCGTTCTCTCTTGAATGTTCCCACGTCTCGGACCCTTCGTTGGTAACCGTGATGGGTACCGTAAAGTAGGTTTGTGGGAAACGCCGTCCCAGCAATTCAAAGCGGTAGATGCCATTCTTTGCCGCGGCTCGCTTCACGAGTTCTTCCTGATCAACCCTGATCGAACATCGAGGGGCCTTGAGGACAGGCTGCGTCTGTTCCATATCAAGCTGCACGACCTGGAAGTCAGGCACGCGCACCAGATCAACCGGGCCATAGACTCGTTTGAAGCACTGTGTATATGTCAGCACGGCAAAAATCAAGAGCAGCCCGACTGGGTAAAGCATCCTTTTTCCCATCAGCGGAAAGCAGATCACGATGGTCGCCAACACCGTCCCCATGGCCTTGGAGTAACCGCTGATATCGATCCAAACCACTTCCGACATCATCGACAAGACCAGGAAGTAAGGCAAAAGAATCAACGCCAGGGACAACTTGCGGCGAACGCTCCACAGGACGACGAATCCCATCATCAAAGTGACGTAGTAAAACGGTCTGATCACATAGTCAGGCGAACGAACCGAGGACCTGAAAAACGCAAAGAACGGGTAGTCAAGCATGACGCCGCCAGATCCTTCCGATCCCGTCTGACCAAAGACCGTCCGCAAGTACAATTGCCAGGCGATGAAGACCGCGCAGGGAACCAGCAAGACAATCAACTGCCACAGCGGTGTTCGATAGGCCCAAAAGTTCCAGGCACTTGGTCTTCCACTGAAGATAGTCGACTGCGGCTCGGATTCCGGAGTAACCATGACCAATTCCGCCAAACGCCGCAGACCGATCGCCCGCAAGGTCACCACCATCCATCCGCCTGTATCGGGATTGCCTTTCCAGGGAATCATCCCGGCAAAGGACGCAGCGAGTATGGTTCCCGCGATCAGAAAATAGGGCTCGCGCGTCAGACACATCAACGTCGCCGCCGCGGCATAAGCGATGGGCATGCCTCGAATCAACGCTAACATCGCGAGGATAAACAACGCATCTGCCAATGGATCTGGCTGACCATGCAGTAGGCAAATCGGTATTCCCACGTTCGCGGCCCATCCTAGACACCATAGTGGAGAATAGCGATGGGCAAACAACCATGCAGCGAGTGCCCCCATCCCCACACCAACAAACGGAAGCGAGGCGAACAAGTAAGTATGGGGGGAAACGTAATCGCTACCGATCGCCCAACTAAACACAGCAGCTACCAGCGGCAAGCCAATGCGCTGGTAACGATAAGGCGGAGCATCAATATGATCGTAAGCATCCGGATGGGGATCTAAGTAATTCGCCTGGAGGTAGTAGAACTGTCCATCCCAACCAATTTCATGGACAGGGTAGACCCCTTTCTCCACAAGACGCTGCGGTACCCCAAACCGGTACCCGGAAAGCAGCATGCCACTCCACTCGTTGCAATACCGGCTGTATGCGGCAACGCAGAGGACAAAATACGCTATCCCGGTACCCACCAGCGCCGTAATCACAAACACGGCGAGAATCCTTCGAGAAGAAACCTCCTCTGCGCTGGTTGAAGAATCCGAATCCATTCGAAACTTACCTGGTCTTACAAAAGTTCAGATTCGCCTTCTCGTGCATGTTGACGAGTTTTCCAAAGCGAGAGAACCAGCGGATGTCGTAAATGAGATCTTTACCAATGAAAGACCTCGTAAGGCTCTCCGAGTGTAGTCGAAACGACTTTGTAGATAGTCAGATACGCCGATACGTTTCTCCTAGAATGCATAGACTACCCTAGCCTCACGGATAATCAAAGGTGGAAATGCTTCCCGCTGCGGCATCAGATCGGCTGCCCTAGCCATGATTTTGGAGAAGTACGTGATTTCTGTATGAAGAGGGACTACCAGACCTCGTGTAATCTGGAAGCCGTCACGGTATAAAGGGAAACATCTTTCAGCTCTGGGATAGAGACAACGAGACCAGCAACAGGAAGTAGTAATGCAGCTGAACGTGCTTCGCCTGACGATCACTCTGACACTTGCTCTACTTATCACCATCGGCTGTGGCCCGCGCCGGCAGATGCCCAAAGCCGAACCACCGAATGTGACCGTGGCCCCTGCCATCAAACGCCAGGTCGTCGACTTCAGCGAGTATACCGGCCACATCGAAGCGGTTTCTTCGGTCGATGTTTACGCCAAAGTATCTGGCTACCTGCAGAGGGTTGCTTTTGAAGATGGGGCGATGGTCAAGAAGGGGGATCTTCTGTTCGAGATCGATAAGCGGACCTACCAGGCCGAGTACGATCAAGCCGTTTCCCAAAAAGAACTTTACGTTGCCAAAAACGAGTTGGCCCAGGCAACCTTGGCCCGCAACAAAAAGCTGGTAGGCAGCGGAGCAGTCAGCCAGGAACTTTTCGATGAAAGTGTCGCGGCCGCCAATGAGGCAGTCGCTCAGGTCAATGCGGCCGATTCCGAAATTGCCGCCCGCAAAGTCGACCTTGATTATTGCACGATCAATGCAGCGATCAGCGGCCGCATAGATCGAACGTACGTTACCGATGGAAATCTTGTTCAAAGTGGAGTTGGTGAACCAACGCTTCTGACTACCATCGTATCGGTCGACCCCATCTACGCCTACTTCGACGTCGACGAACTCGCTTTGTTGAGCTATATCCAACGGCACAGCTCAGAAACCAATCCGCAAGAGGAAGGCTCACTACGAGAATTGAAGATCCCCGTCCAAATCTACCTCGCCGATGGCTCGGAATATCCCCACCTGGGAACAATTGACTTCGGCTCGAATCAAGTCAACGCAGGCTCTGGAACGCTGACCGTACGTGCCGTGATTCCAAATCCCAAAGGGGCCCTCCGCCCCGGGCTTTTCGTTCGAGTCAAGGTTGCCACGAAGGCCCCCTACGATGCCGTGTTAGTTCCCGAGGGCGCTATCGGTGCCGATCAGAGTGATCGGTATGTTTACGTACTCGATAAAGACGGCAACGCGGAGCGTCGCAGTGTTCAACTGGGAACCAAGCAAGGCTCACTACGAGTCGTTGAAGAAGGTCTTGCCGAGGGGGAAAAAGTCATTGTGAATGGTCTGCTATTGGTACGCCCCGGCAAACCGGTCAAGCCGCAGGACACGACCATGCCAGAACCTCCTCCGATTGATGAGAAGGTCCTTCGTTCCGTCAAAGAAAACGAGAAGCCCGTGTCGAATTCGCCTCCGCAGCAACCTGCCAATCAGACGAACCAGCCATCCGCGCCGATGCCGGGTGGTTCTTAATCAAAGTCGCAACCTTGTTCATTTGATTGCCAAATCACACCGACGAAAGATAGCAACGTGCTGGCTCGCTTCTTTATCGATCGCCCCATCTTTGCCTGGGTTATCTCCATTATCATCGTCTTGGCGGGCACGATCTGCGTGTGGATATTGCCTATTGCCCAGTATCCCGAAATCGCCCCGCCGACGGTTTCGGTAACATGCCAATACCCTGGTGCAAGTGCGGATGTCGTCGCTGAAACGGTGGCGGCCCCGATCGAACAACAGGTCGTTGGCGTCGAAGATGCACTTTACATGTCGTCGCAGTCGGCGAGTGACGGAAGTTACACATTAACGGTCACCTTCGCATTGGGAACCGACCTGGACATGGCCCAGGTTCTGGTTCAAAACCGCGTTGCTCAAGCCACTCCGCTGCTGCCGGACGTGGTGAAAGCCACTGGGGTGACGACCAAAAAGAAGTCCCCTAATATTTTGCTCGCGGTGAATCTCTTCTCCGAAGATGACCCCGAGACCGGCCAACCTCTGCTCGACAACCTTTACCTAAGCAACTACGCCACCATTCAAATCCGTGACCAATTGGCCAGCCTTGAGGGGGTCGGTGACGTGGGCATCCTGGGGCAGCAAGATTACAGCATGCGTGTCTGGCTAAACCCGAATGCCCTCGCATCGCGTAGCATGTCCGCAGGCGAAGTGGTCGCTTCCCTAAAGGAGCAGAACGTTCAGGTTGCCGCCGGGCAGATCGGTCAACCGCCGGTTCCTCCGGGGCAGGAAATGCAGCTCACGATGACGACCCTGGGACGATTGAAAACGCCTGAGCAATTTGAAGATATCGTCGTGAAAACGGGAAGTGACGGCCAAATCACACGCATCCGTGATATCGGCAGCGTCGAACTCGGTGCCAAGAACTTGAACACGATCTGCCGGTTCGACCAGAAGCCTTCGGCAGGGATTGGCATCTTCCAATTACCTGGCTCCAATGCGCTTGATGTGGGGGATCGCGTCAAACGCAAGATGGAAGAGTTAAAGGAGAAGTTCCCACCAGGCCTTAAGTACGAGATTGGCTACGATACGACTCCCTTCATTAAACAGTCGGTGGAAGAAGTCTTCAAAACGCTTCGCGACGCGATCATCCTGGTTGCCATCGTCGTCCTCTTCTTTCTCCAGGACTGGAAAGCGGTAATGCTACCGCTGATCGACGTGGGCGTATCGCTCATCGGGACCTTCGCGATCATGGCGATGATGGGCTTCACGCTCAATAACTTAACGCTGTTTGGCCTGGTGCTTGCCATTGGCATAGTCGTGGACGATGCAATTGTCGTGCTCGAGAATATCGAGCGTTGGATTGGCATGGGCTACAAGGTCCGCGACGCCACGATTCATGCGATGGAAGAAATCACCGGTCCCATTGTGGCAATCACGCTCGTGTTGAGCAGCGTATTTTTCCCCAGCGCCTTCCTGGGAGGCGTCACGGGGCAGTTCTTCCGGCAGTTTGCACTGACGATCGCGGCAGCCATGCTGATTTCAGCCATGAACGCCATGACGATGACCCCGGCCAGAGCGACCTCGATTTTCCGCGACCCGAAGCCAGGCGAAGACCATACGCAACATCGCGAAGCGTTGCCATGGTGGGGAATTACCGCGCTGGGTGGAGTTCTGCTGGTATGGCTGGGAAGTACTTTCCTGGGTGGTTCCGGCGAGCATGGCGAAGAGGGATTGCCCTTGTGGATGCAAGCCGCGCTCTTCGTTCCAGGTGCCGTCATCGGTTATCTACTATCCCACACGGTGAACCGTGCCTTAGCGGCCGTATTCGGTGTCTTCAACACCATCTTCGATTGGGTGACCAACTTCTACGGCCGGGGCATCGCATCGCTGCTTCGCATCAGTGCCGTGGCGGTGATCGTGTACGTCGGGCTGATCGGATTGACCGGTTACGGTTTCAATGCAGTGCCGGCCGGCTTCATTCCCACCCAGGATCAAGGGTACCTGGTTTTCGATGTACAACTTCCCGACTCAGCCTCGCGGGAACGTACCGACAAGGTCATGACCGAGGTAGAAAAGATTGCGATGGAGACGCCTGGCATCGCCCATGTCGTCGACGTATCGGGCCAATCTTTTGTGCAAAACGCGGTCAGTTCCAATCTTGGCGGCGGCTTCTTTTCACTGGCCCCCTTCTCGGAGAGAACGGGAAAAGAAACCACGTCCGAATACATCGCGATGGAACTGCGTAAGAAGTTCAGCAAGATCCAAGAGGCCCGCGTTTCCGTATTCGAGGCTCCCCCAATCAACGGTCTGGGAAATGCTGGCGGCTTCAAGCTGATGGTCGAAGACCGTGGCGACAACGGTTATGCCGTCCTACAGGCCCAAGCCGATCGACTGGCCAATCTGGCTTTAGAGCAGCCCGGCATCGTGGTCGCTTTCAGTACTTTCCGTGCCAATACGCCGCAGTTGTTTGTCGACATTGATCGCGAAAAGTGCAAAAGCATGGGAGTCGAGCTAGACGCCGTCTTCGAAGCACTCCAAGTCTATATGGGTGGCTACTATGTGAATGACTTCAATCGTTTCGGCCGGACCTGGCAGGTCAACGTCCAGGCCGATTCCAAGTTTCGCGTGAATGCCGAAACGGTCCGCCAGTTCAAAGTCAAAAGCGTCACTGGTGAAATGGTTCCTCTGGGAACGCTTTGTACCATTGAAGACAGTACCGGGCCGATGTTCATCAATCGTTACAACAACTTCCCCGCAGCGGCCATCAATGGGGTGAATGTACCGATCGTCAGCACCGGCGAAGTGCTCACGATGATGAACGATCTGGCCGCCCAAGAGCTGCCTGCCTCGATGGAAGCGGAATGGACCGAGATTTCGTTCCTGCAGGAACAGGCCAGCCAGTTTCAATCGTTTAAGGATGTACTGCAGAATCCGATCTCAGCACTGATTGGCGCGGTGATTCTGGTCTATTTGATCCTGGCGGCACTTTACGAAAGCTGGGAGCTGCCGGTCACGATTATTCTGGTGGTCCCCATGTGCGTTCTGGCCGCGCTTACCGGTGTCATCATCGCGCACATGGCGCTCAACATCTTCGTCCAGATCGGCTTTGTGGTGTTAGTGGGGTTGGCATGCAAGAACGCGATTCTTGTGGTCGAGTTCGCCAAGGATCTGATGGAGAAGGAAAACAAGCCACTTCTGGAAGCCACGGTTCAAGCATGCATTGTTCGTTTGCGGCCGATCGTCATGACCAGCTTTGCGTTTATCCTGGGCGTAGCGCCTTTGCTTTGGGGACACGGCGCCGGGGCGGAAATGCGTTTCTCGCTTGGTGTCGCCGTGTTCAGCGGCATGCTGGGTGTGACCGGTTTCGGCCTGATCTTTACGCCGGTCTTCTTCTATGTCGTGATGAAGTTCTTGCAAAAAGAAGGTCTCTCCCCAATCCACAGCCAAGAGCCGGAACCTGAGCCACCCATGGAACCGTAAGACGGCCCTTATCGACGATCCGACGCCGCTGAGACGAGCAATCTCTCAAGCGGCGTTTGTCCCATTCGCCGAATCAAAAATCTTCCTAGGGGACGATATCTCCCAGCACGAGGATCTGACTGGCACGCACATTCGTACCCTGGTACTTGGGCGTCTTCAATTCCTCTTCTGGGTTCTTCAGGCGGAACGCAACCGGCTGCCGATCAGGCTGATCGGGATGGATCTCGATCGTCACCTCATGAACCTTTTCAGGGTCGAGATCACCGGCCAGGGAAAGGGTGGCAATGCGGTGGTAGGTGCAGTAGCTATCGAATCGTGGCACTGGCTTCTCGCGGGGCTTGCCATCAACGGTAATGACAACCTGACCACCATCGGGGCCGAGCAAGTCGTACAATTTGGCGGACGACCCCTTAAAGCGGAACGTCAACTTGCTGCCTGGCTCGGCTGCTTCGTAGATCTGGCCCATTCGGTTACCAAACCGCTTTTGAAGCGTGCTATCTTCCGCTAGTGCTTTCCAGTCTCCGCTGAGCATGTCCGAACTGATCGGCACCATTTTCGCGGCTTGCCAATGGTCGCTGATAAACGAGTCCTTAAGCTTGGCCCGATGATCCACGGGATGGGCGTTGGCTGCCATCTGCTCAATCGCATCGGCCAGCACTTCCGTATAAATCTCGTGACCAGCATCGAAAGGATGAACGCCATCTTTTGAAAATTGAATCTTACCGTCCTCGGGTTCGTCGCTCTGAAAGATGAGCTTGCCATCCGATTCCAATTCCACGATCTTCTTCGCGAAGTTCACCGACGGAATTCCATAGTGGTCGGCCAACAATTCCATGGCAGAGGCTGCCTGAGGGCATTCGCCTTTTCGAAGTGGTTCTTCGTAGTTCACACGAAACGTATAAACGAAACAGATATCCGTTTTGGGATTGGCCGCCCAGGTCTGACGAACGATCCCCTCCATGGCCTTCCAGATACGATCCGGCGGTGCCCCACCATCGTTCACGGCGAACTCTACAAATAGAAGATCCGGTTTATGCCGCAAGGCATCCCGCTCTAAGCGAAACACTCCCAAGTCGCTCCCGGTCCCACCGATCGCGGCGTGAATCTCCTCGATCGTGGCCTGGGGGTACTTCTGCTTCAGCCAGGCCGTCGTCTTAACACGCCATCCGTTGGCTGCCGTAATCGATCCACCCAGGTAAGCAACGCGAACGGTCTGGCCCGCTTCAAGTTTTGCCAGCACATTGCCCAATCCATCGCGAGGCTTCACAAGCTCGGCTTGAACCACGTGGTAGGCTGGTTCCGCAGTAGTGACCGTGGGGACAAGAGCAACAAAACAAAGTGCCAACGTGGCCAGTGCAGATTTCATGGGAAAGGTTCCATCGAGGTAGGTTATCAGAGGGCTCTTTAGTCTAATCACGCTCTACAATGTTTGCGAGACAATCAATAAGAAGCCCAGGCCACCGAGAACCTGGGCTCATCTTATGGAACTGCTGAGAGAGCTGGCACCAACTACCCAAAGAGTTTGGCAATTGGCTTACCACCATCGGTGATGGGTACCGGCCGGTCTCCGTCATAGAGGGACTTCGCATAGTCAATCCCCAGCGAAGCGTGGATCGTCGCAAAGAAGTCAGGCACCGAGACCGGATCGGAAACGATCTTCTGCGAAAGCTCGTCCGTTACGCCGTATGCCCCTTGATGCTTCAGGCCGCCACCGGCCAGCACGCAGGTGAATGCCGAACTTTGATGTCCGCGTCCTCCCCCGCCATCGAATTGGGGAGGTCGACCGAACTCGGTCGTGATTACCACCAGCGTTTTGTCCAGCAGCTTTTGATTCTCCAAGTCGAGAATCAGTGTTGAGACGGCATCGTCCATTTCACGAATCAACTTGTGCTGATCGAGGATGCCTCGATTGTGCACGTCCCACCCTGCCCCGTTCAGGAAATTGAGGTTGTGAGATACTTCAATGAATCGTACGCCCCTCTGGACGAGTCGACGCGAAAGCAGGCATCGTTGGCCGAACTCGCCACCGTAGCTTTCCCGCAGTTCGGCTGGCTCACTATCCAGGGCAAAGCTCTTCATGAACTCCGGTCCGCTCAATCGCAGGCTCAACTCAGCTGCTGCTTCGTAGTCACGCAGGCGAGCATCCATCGTTTTGGGCTGAACGCCACGAAGAGCCGTCAGATACTTCTCACGGCGCAGCTGCCGCTCTGGCGTGATGGCATCGGGGCGAGATAGACCAGCCGGCCCACGTCCCGTCTCGGTAAGATACAGGTAACTATGCTGTGCCCCCAGGAAACCCGGGCCACGCGAACTATTGGGGTATCCAATGAGCACGTAGGGAGGTGCCGCCTCGGAAACGGCCCCTCGCTCGTGAGCAATAATCGAACCAAGGGATGGGTACACAACCGTGCCGCTCACAGGGCGGCCGACATGCATCCAGTTGGTAGCCGCGGCATGCTCATCAATCACCGAGTGGTTCACCGTGCGAACCGCGGTAATACGGTCCATGATCGAAGCAACCTTCGGCAAGTGCTCGCAAAGTTCCACGCCATCGACAGCGGTGGGAATCGAGTCGTAGTACGAACCGGCCTGTTTTTTGGCAGGATCTCCCTTCCGCTTGGGATCGAATGTATCGATCTGCCCCATCCCTCCGCCCAGCCAGATCGAGATAACGTGCTCGGCCTGGCCTTGGATGCGATGGCCCTCGGACGAAGCCCACACTGGAGTCGCTGCCACGCTTGCGGCAGCGGCACCAGTCGCCAGAAACTCGCGTCGGTTTAGTGCTGAGTTATTCATTGAAAATATCCTTGTATCGGGTTCAACTGTTTTGCAGGAGGAATACGCCGTGCATTAACAGCACTAGGGCATCCAAACGAATTCCTTGAGGTTCACGACGCTCCAGACGAAGTCTTCGTAGCGCATTCGCCAGTCCGATTGAAGACGCGGATCGGCAGGCGGGCCCTGGCGAACACGCTGGGCATGTTGCTGTTGAATCGTATTCGCTTCCGATCGTAGGTGATTCGACCATGTGACCTGAGGCAAACGCTCCCATGGTTCCGGCTGGACCACTTCACTCGGCGGAACGAGTCGATCAGCAAAGCCCTCGGAAAGTCGCTCGTGGAATAACGAGCGTTCCTCATCCGTTGGGTATCGACTCAGAAACCGCAGAAACACGGAATCGATCAGGGCATCGACCGACTTCGCATTGACGGCCAGGTCAGCCAGGGCAGAGCCATCCGCGGCTTTGGTCAAGTTGATCGTCAAGTTGCTGTTCGCCATCACCGCAGGTTGGCGAACATTCGGATCGGTTTCGCGATCGGTTTTGGGTGCCTGGCGATCGGCCGACCATCCAAACGCCGACAGTACTTCGGTAACCATTGCCGCGTACGGAAAGGTAAGACTTGGCCGATCGCGTTCGTTCGAGAGGCTCACGAACATCCAACTGCGATGCGGCGTGCCGAAGTTATTCCGACTGCCTGCCGCGCGGCGTCCATCAGGATCGATCGTCATCGTTTCGACGTCCATTTCACGTCCCGTTGCGGCATACAACGAATCGACAATCTGCTCGGCCGTCATGCGGCGGCGCTCCGGAGCGTTGAACAGACGCTGAGAGGGTTCCGCAGTCAAATTCTCGCCAATCGCCTCTTGCTGATAGAGTTCCGAGGTCATGATGACTTTCACCAGGTGCTTGACGTCATAGTCGTTGGCAACAAGCTCTTTCGCCAACCATTCGAGAAGCTCGGGATGACTCGGAGGATTCCCTTCCCAGTCGTGCGGCAATTCAACCAGACCGGCGCCAATCAGCCGGCGCCAAACGCGATTGGCAATCACTTGGGCAAACCGCGTGTTCTGTGGTGCCGTGATCAACGTTGCCAACTTCTCGCGACTGTCCTCCTTGTTCTGCATCAGGGTCCAGAGTTGTTCGTTGTCATCTGCCCCGGTCAACTCGGCGAAGGGCCACGTCGGCGTGACGGGCTCGCCTGGCTTGAGGGTGACCTTGATCAAGGAATCACGCTCCTTGGCCTCAAAGAAGCCAGGCGGCACGGTACTCGACTTGGGTACCGTCACCGACTTACGAGCAAACATGGCGGCAAGAGAATAAAGATCACGCTGAGTCGTGGAGTGATAGGGGGAGTCATGGCAACGCGCACATTGCATTTCAATCCCCAGAAAGGCGCTCGCGACGACGTGTCCCTTGGCGGCCAGTGGGGCGTCGTTCTGGGCTGCCTGAGCAAAACCAGCGCTGCCCCCTTCGGGGCCACTACCTCGCATCATCATCAGCTCGGTGACCATCCGGTCGATTCCCTTATCATCGACAAGCGAGTCGTACAGGAACCAGCGAAACGGACCGGTGGCGTTGAGGGTAGCATTGATCATCGTCGGATTCTCGGCCAGTAGATCCTGCCAGTAACTGACCCAGTGGTCGGCCCAACGAGGATCGGCAAGCAAGCGATCGATCAGCTTCTCTCGCTTGTCTGGAGAGGCGTCCTTCAGGAACGCACTCACTTCGGCCTCAGATGGAACGACACCGACCGTATCGAGGTATGCCCGTCGAATAAACGCCGCGTCACTGACAATGGAAGCTCGCGTGGTGCGATCTTCAGCCAGCGAGGGCTGCGGCCACTTCGCCCCATCGGTAATCCACTTTTCGAGTATCTGAATTTTCTCTTCCGACACTGGATTGCCCGTCGGTGGCATTCGCGTGTCTTCATCCTTGCTTCGCATGCGAGTGATCATTTGGCTGGCATGAGGATCGCCCGGCTTGATTGCCGGCTCGCCTGAGAAACCTCCCAGCACCGCCAACTCACGATCATTCAATGAGAGACCACCCTTGTCCTTCTCGCCATGACAACGAAAACACTCGCTGCGAAGAATGGGAAGCACCTTCGAGTGAAAGTGATCCGATTCGTCCATGGGCGAGTCACCGCTGGCGGCCTTGACCTCTTCAATCCAAGCAACAATGAAAGCATCAATCGGGTGTTTCACACCAGCCGATGTCGCTGGAATGCCTGGCTGCGGATTCTGGTCAACCCAGTCTCGGCCCATCCGGTGCCGCTGCTCCCATCGCTGATCCTGAATGGCAGATGCGAGGTGACGATTTCGATCATTGAGTCGGGTCATCGAAGCCGAAATGCGATCAAGTTCTGCTTCGACGGCGGAATCCGTCAGAGGAAGCGGATCACTCGCAAGATTTACTGGTCGCAAAATCGAAAAGGTCTCTTCACCATCGGTGCTGATCGCCACGGTCAGTTCACCAGGCTCGGCTCGGAAACGCTTGCCCCCAGCGATCGCTTCTACGACTACCCGGACCGGGCCTGACTTCTCAGCCGAAACGGACGCCTTCACTTCCTGGCAACGATGCCACTTCGGACGATGTCCCGGAGCAGGCGGCGGCGAGACCGGAGTGATCGGCTCTTCTCCATCCGGCGATCCGGAAAGCGGTGCGGTTTTCGCAATCAATTTGCCATCCACCCAAACCCGCGACATACCCCGGGCACGCAGAAGCAATGTGTGCTTGCCTTGCGGGAGCATCACATTGCCTGCCATGCGAATGACGACAGGCGCTTTCCAGGCCGTGCGAATTCCCCAGTCGTCGTACCGTACCGGAAGTTGATCGAGCAGGAAGGACTTGCCTGTCCATCGTGCCGTAACTTCCGGGAAGGATTCATCCGTCATCAGCCAGCGGTCGTGAGCAGGAAAGTCATCGTGAAAGGTCACCTGAACTTCATTGGGGGGAATAAAACCTAGTTCCGGCATGGTCTCCGGCGCCGGCCCGATGATCGTTCGCTTGCCCTCATACCGAAAACGCTTCTTGAGCGTTTCATCGCTGAGAATCTCGCGATGAATGGCAATCGAATCCAGCCCTCCTCGGAAGCTCGTCGTGGGTGCTCCCCCCATCGATGAACCAATCCAGATTTCATCATCGTCGACAATCGGGGCGTCCTCGGTTGGCCCACCCATATCCCAAAAGCCGTCGACCTTCTGTCCGTCGATCCATGTGCCTACGCTCTTGGGTTCTCCGAACCGGTAGGTAGCCGCAACATGGTGCCAGCCACTACGAGGGATAAAACCTTCGCGAGACGTCCAGCGATGCCAATGACCTTGACCTTCCGTGGAATTCGGCGTGGCGAAAAGAAAACTCACGCATGCCTTGCCATCAAGGCGTCGGATGCGGAGTGCCCAGTTCTGATTGTCCCGTGCGAATCCGGCTCGATTGGTTCGGCCTTTGCCAATCACATACGTGTTTTCTCCTTCACGCAGATCACGGACGTTCACCCAGGCTTCTAAGGTAATCTCGTCTCCGTTGGTAAAATCAAATGGGCTGAGTTTACCTGGATCGGAAAAGACAAATCGCGAACCACTTCCATCAAACTCGACGGCTGTGTTGTTGACTGGAAAGTCGGGAAAGCTCGGCGGACGTGGCCCAGGCACATCGCGATGGACACCTCCGACGGATCGCAGGGGTGTCTCTTCTTCAGTACCAAACTCCCAGCTCGCGGCAGGTTCTTCCGCGAACGCAATAGTTACATTCCATGTCACCAACAGCAGGCAGGGAACTAAGATTGGACGGATAAGATTCATGGGATGGCCTTCCGGAATCGTCTTCATGGTGGGATGTGGTTGTTGGCGGGCAAGGCGTGGCAGGAAGTAGAACGCTAGTCTTTCAGTTCCAGCGTAAATTGATTGTCACCATTGGATACGACCTCGGCCGTAAGTTCGCTGGTGGAGAAACTGGTGTACTTCTTCGGAATCATCGACTTGGGAACCGCCATCTCGGTATTCGCGGCGGTCTCGGCCATGGTACCGGCATCGGCTTCGGTTGCGGTGACGGCAATTTGGTGCTTACCAACGATGGCCCCATCACCGTTTCCGTACGTCGATAGCGAAAAACTGCCATCCGATTGGATCTCTCCGGTTGCTGGTGATCCAGCCTGAGGTCGGAAACTCACTCGTCCATAGGGAAGTGGCTTACCGTTGTAGGTGACAACGCCGGTCACCGGTGCTGTCTCCAATCCCTTCTCCCCGAAGCAACCAGAACAGAGCATCAAACTGGCCGAAGCCAGAAACAGGAAACTGAAAAAACGCATATTCATCTCCAAATACCATCGATGAATTACGATGGTGAAGGTTTTCATTAGGGTGGTGATCCACCAGGTAGGCTTAAGGGATGGAGTGCGTCTCACCGCCATTGATCGTCGCAACCGTCCGGTAAACATCAAAATTGATGGTTTCCGGCAGGAAGTGAACACTGCCGTCGGCCGCGGCAAAATTAGCGCCACCGGGATGCTTGCTGGTAAATGGAAGGTGATTGAACGCAATCCCATCGTTTCGATCACGGCGGGAATTGATCGTGTCCTCGTAGATGATCTTCACGTTATAGAGTGCGCCGTTGACGGTGCTCGTCGTTCCAGTGATCCAGACTCTCACGTTGCCGGGAAATCCGCTATTCACGCCAGTGCGGTCGCTGTGCGTGAAATCGCCAATCATGATCGTATTGCTCAACCCATCCACGATATCGGCGGCGCGGCGTTCGCCATTGATTCGGAAGACGCCGTTGGACGTGATCATCCCATGCCCGGCGTTGCCCGGCAGGTTTTGATCGAGGGAAGAATCATTGAAGTAGACGCCGGCGATACCTTGGTAAGTGAACAACGCTCCATCGGAAAAAAGTGAACTCGAACTGTTCTTGGGAGCGCCATTGAAACTGGGGCAGATATACCCATCGACAACGGTTCGACGGATGTCTTGATGCGCGGCAGCCAGGGGATTCAATGAAAAGTTGTACTGATCGTACAAGGCGTTCTGTTCAATGAACGGCAAAATGGCCACGGCCCAGCCATGCGAGTCCCATTGACCAGATTGCAGTTTGTAATAAGAACCCGGCGGGAAGCTTCCCTGGCTGATGTCCATATAGTTGTGACAGGCAAGCCCCATCTGCTTCAGGTTGTTCGAGCATTGCATACGACGAGCTGCCTCGCGAGCCTGTTGCACGGCCGGCAGCAAAAGAGCGATGAGAATCCCAATGATGGCGATGACGACAAGTAACTCGACAAGCGTGAAACCAGCCTGGCGTGATCGAGAGAGTGATAGGGACATAAACGGAATGCTTTCGTGACGAGAAAAGGAATCGAGAAAAAGAATGTATTAGGGGTAATCAGGCATGACTCTTCTTAACTTTCAACCTCGGGAAGACCCGCGATGAACGTTGGATCGACGATGTCGTCATCATTCAACGCATCTTGGAAAAACAATCCATCCACAAGAGCCCCTTCTTCGTAACCGAGATCGGATAGGTCAATTCCCACGGCAATCGCGTGAAATTTGACGGCCTGAACCACAGGGGTCGATGGGAACGCTTCCAACTGGGTAAGGGAACGGGGAACCTGCTCAAACTTTTGCAGGAAGAGTGTCCTCACTTGCAAAGCTTCCGGCGATTCCAAAGTCAAGTCGTAGGAGGTTATCGTGTGCGAATGCAAGCCATCTCGAAACTCGAGGGGGCTGACGTGAAACGCATCTCCAACAAGCGGGTTCGAGAACATTTGAAGCTCGAAGAATACAACGTCGGCGCCGGGACCGTTCTTAACAGGCCCATCAAACCGGATCGCCATTCCAGGCGTACCAAATTGCCCTGCTTCATCATCGACGGCCAGATTAGGACTCTCAGTCAGCGGCTGCCGGCTTCCGCCAATATTGATGATGCCGGTACGGATGCTTCGATCGGAGGCGAAACTGCCGTGGACCGCCGGAAGCTGGCTATCCCCGATCAGATAACCGTGGCTCTCCTGGGCATGGAAATGAGTTACCTGGGAACCGATGAGATCTTCCACCGCGTAGTGATACCGTTTCCCGCCGCGTTGAACCTGAACTCTGACCAATTCATCGGCGCGACCATCTTCAGACAGCGTCGCTTCATAGGCAACGACGCGATCGGGTAAATGCCGCTTGTATTGATCGGCCTGGAAGGGAACGGCGACTGCGACCTGAGGGCCTACGTGCGAAAACCGACGAGCGTCCGTCGAGTTGAGACGTAACCCAGAAAGCTCCCCGTCAACATCACTCTTGGGTGATTTCTCTTTTCCGTAAATATCCGCCGCACCTTCAACGACTTGAACCTCGGTAGCATTGTCTTCCAGCACATGAACCGAGAATCGCGTGCCTCGGTCGACGACATTCACCTCCGGGGTCTCTACCTGAAAGCCTTCGGCGCCATCGGGAGCGTGGACACTGCAGCGACCGATATCAAGAGCCAGTTTCTCGTTCGATTCCACACGAAACACCGCCGGGCCTTCAATAATTGCCGAAGCGCCCTTTTGAAAAGCGAGTTCGACCATTCCCTCCATTAACACGTAGTCGCGCTGATGTATCGGCGAAGAAAAGACTTTCGGTGGCATTTCACCGAAGAAACGAGCATGTGACAGATTGGCAAATTGAACACCATCAACTTGCTTCGGTTGTCGCATCGATCGGGAGTTCTCTACTCGGGAGAGCGAGTTCTGAGCCACGGGGCTTGCTCTCCACGGAAGCATCGCTCCCACCAAAAAAGCGATCGGCAGCAAAATGGCGACAGCCAATCCCGATTGCCAGAGGGCAACGCCTGACTGGCGCTGGGCGTTTGCTCCAGCGCTTCGTGTTGGGAGTTCCGCCAATGGACTTTCGCTCGCCGAAAAAGCAATTTCCGGCAAGTCCTCATGGATTTGCAAGGCGTCAAGGTAAAGCTGTCTCGCTGCGGGATCTTCTTTAAGCAGTTGGTCGAGCCGATTAAACTGCTCATCGGTCATCGATCCATCGATAAGAGCCGCGACGAGATCACTTACCTGGCGTTCATTGTTATTGTTGTCTTCACTCATCGGGTGCCCTCCGCGGCTAGCGACTTATGTACGCAGGTGGCCAGCAAATACCGTATCCGAGCCAATGAGCGATATAGCTTCGCCACAGGCTCCTCGATTCTCTGCGCCAGGCTTTCCACCGTTTCTTCACTGAAGTATCGCAATTCAACCAAACGTCGATCTTGGTCTCCTAGCTTGCGAAGACATGCGTCGAGGGCCGTTCTTCGCTGTTCCGACAACTGCTGATGCTCCTGATACTCGGCCGCGATTGCCTCGACGACTTCGTCCGAGAAATGACGGCCTCGTGTCTTGGCTCGCTTTCGATGCTGAAGCACCTCGAACAGAGCGAACCGGCAAGCCCAATTGAAGAATGGTTGAGTTGAATCGTACTGATCGAACTTCCGCATCAACGCAATTGCCGTTTCTTGCAAAATGTCGTCCACATCCGCCATTACCGGCACCAGTGCGCAAACGTATCGCCGCAAGCGACCTTCGTCCCTGGCATACAGCCGAACAAACTCTTCATTCTGCTTGGTGATTCTCACGAGCACTCCGCCTTGGCCTTACCTACTTGAGTCATCCTGAAACCAACCAATTCTCGCCAGAAAATCGAGAAACTATCCTCTTTCCCGAAAGAACCCAGTCCAAAATCAGCCCAAGATGTTTTACTGCAAGCACTTAAGGCTAAAACGGCCAAGTACAAAACATCGCCAGGCTTAAGGGATGAAAAGGTCAACGCGTCCAATGAATAAGGGCCTTTTAGCTCGCCGTTATTTCCGATCTGAAGTGAAATCAGGCGCGGCGTATAAGCCTCGCGGCAAATCGGCATTTACCTATCATTAACAGAGACAAGGCACACTACTCGATCGCGAAAGCACGATTCCCGGGCAAGTCGAATGAAGTCCAGTTGCGGACACAAAAAACCTCAAGCCTTTTATCAATAGCTACTTACATTTCAATCTCCATCCCTTCAACCGCTTCAATCCTGCCAAGTATTGGCGAACTCGAATTCCCAGTCACGGCCATCTATATTCACACCTCGCCATCACTGAGCTAACAAATTCTTAATAATTATCACGTAAACTCAGTTGTTTGAATCCCTGCACAGCTTGCCTGCTGGTAAGTCAGAACAGGACCTAGCGATTTGGTAACACTTGGTGACTATGGCTTCTGGCGAAGTACAGGACGACCTTCAGTATCACGGTGCTCGTCATCAGTGGGATTTGATCGACGTTCAGGAAGTCTGGCGGTTTCGCGAGTTGATTTGGATGTTTGCCTTACGCGACTTGAAGGTCCGTTATCGGCAGACGTTCGTTGGCATTGCTTGGGCAGTGATTCAGCCGCTGGCAATGATGCTTGTATTCGCTTTCTTCTTCCGCATTTCCGGAGGGAAGCCATCCGATAGCGGCCTTCCCTACGCAATCACCGCGTTATGCGGTTTGATTCCTTGGCAACTGTTTGCCTCGTCGGTAACTTCTGGCACCCAATCCATCGTGATCAATCAGCAACTGGTGACCAAGGTATATTTCCCGAAGATCATTTTGCCGCTCTCGTCCGTTGCGGTGGCCTTGGTCGATTTCAGTATCGCTTTTTGCATGCTGCTTCTCGTGATGATGTGGTACCAGGTCGTTCCGACCGTCGCGATACTTCTCTTGCCGCTGATGATCGTGATCGTCGTCGTGTGCTCGCTGGCCGTGTCGTTGTGGTTGTCAGCCCTCAACGCGATCTATCGGGACGTTCAATACCTCGTTCCCTTTATGCTCCAGATTGGCTTACTGGCGAGTCCCACCGTTTATGATGCCTCGATGGTTTCTCCCCAGTGGCGATGGCTTTACTCACTGAACCCGATGGTCGGTGCGTTGGAAGGCTTCCGCTGGGCACTGCTGGGCACTACTCCGCCGGCGCTAGCCCCCATGGCCATCTCTCTTGGTTGTATGTTTGCCATCCTGATCGGAGGCATGATCTACTTCCGACGGATGGAACGTTTATTTTCGGATCGAATCTAAATGCAGAAACCAGCGATCCGAGTCGAAGGACTGGGAAAGAAGTTCAAGATTGGCACCCAGCAATCCGGTCATCGGCTGACCGAATTGATCGCTGGCTATGCGCAATCGGTAATCACGGCCCCCGCTCGATTCATCGGCGCTCGTCGAAACTCCAACACGCAGGCCAATAGTCCGTCACTCTCTGAATTCTGGGCGTTTCGCGATCTCAACTTCGACATCCAGGAAGGGGAAGTCGTTGGCATCATCGGTCGAAATGGAGCCGGCAAGAGCACGCTTCTGAAGGTCCTCTCTCGGATTACCGAGCCAACCGAAGGGCGCTTTGGCGTTCGAGGCCGAATCAGTTCGCTGCTGGAGGTCGGTACCGGTTTTCACCCCGAGTTGACTGGGCGAGAGAACATTTATCTCAGTGGCGTTGTACTCGGCATGAAGCAGGCCGAGGTGAAGCGGAAGTTTGATCAAATCGTCGAGTTCTCAGGCACGGAAAAGTTTCTCGATACGCCGGTCAAGCGTTTCTCATCAGGCATGCAGGTTCGACTTGGTTTCGCGGTTGCCGCTTTTCTAGAACCTGAAATCCTCATCGTGGACGAAGTCCTTGCGGTGGGGGACCACGAGTTTCAGAAGAAGTGCCTGGGCAAGATGTCCGACATCGCCCAGCAGGGACGCACGATTCTTTTTGTCAGCCACAACGCTGGTGCCGTCAAGCAAATGTGCTCGCGATGCATCTGGCTCCGAGACGGATCCGTCCACGGCGATGGTGACCCGCAATCAGTCCTCAACGATTACATGTCTCCCGACCAGGGAGATCTTTACCACTTGCCTGTGAAGGGGAAACTCGGTGTCGAGGTTCGCTCGATTTCATTGAACGACACGCCCGTCAGCGTTGATCGTCGTGTCCGCTTTTCGTCCCACTTCCATTTGAAGTTTGAGATCGGGGCCGATTCCCCCATTCCCAACCTCCAATTAACGGCACGCATCGCCCAGCGCGGAAACGCCCTTTGCGAACTCAATACCTCTTACAACGGAATGAATGTATCGGTTGACCAGGGCGAAGAGATTTCTGTTTCGTGCGATATCGAGTCCCTCCCCTTGCTCCCAGGCACGTACGATCTGCTGCTTCAGCTTCGCGGAGCAGGGATGCGAAGAGATTTGCTTTCCTGGACCCCAGTCGGGCAGATCGAGATCATCCCCAACATCGACCTGGAGCATGACGACCATGGCCAGTTTCATCAGTCGTTTGAGTTGCGGCCACCGGTGCTTTGCCCCCAGAAGTGGACCGTGCAGCGTGCCGAACAGGTTCACGCAGGCACAAGACCTCCCAGGTGAAAGCCTCCTGAAATCGCCAAAAACCAAAGCAGCCATTCCTTAAAGACACCCCTGGTACCTCATGACCTTGATTGAAATTACCGCCGGCATAGGAGAGCGATAAGTCGATGAACGACTCGCCTCCGTCCCAGGTAGGTGCCGTGGTATTGGCACGGACCGACTCGACACGGTTTCCTCGGAAAGTCTTCACGGACTTTATGGGACAGCCGATGCTGGGGTACCTGCTTGAGCGTCTGACACATTGCTTTCCGAAACAGCAGATCGTCGTTGCGACTTCGGATCGGACGATCGACGACGACATCACTCGGTTTTGTGAAGAATATCAAGTTCCCTGTTTCCGCGGAGATCTCAACAACGTTTGCCATCGAGCCATCAGCGCTGCGAAGTCGCAAGGCTGGCAGTGGTTCGCCAGAGTCAATGGAGACAGCCCTCTGTTTGACGAGTCCTTGACTAGGCGCGCCATCGACGTCTGCCTAACCAAACAGCTCGATCTGGTGACGAACCTGGTTCCGCGTTCGTTTCCCTACGGGATCAGTAGCGAAATCGTTCGCACGTCCACCTTGGAACGAATGATGCCTCTGGCCGAAGAATGCGAACTGGAACACGTCACCAAAGTGCTTTATGAGCATCTCGATTCGATTCATTGGGAGAACATCTCCCTGGACGAAGACGTAAGTTCCATCCGGATGACCGTCGACACCCCCGACGATTTACGCCAGTTAACCGAGCGCATTACGCGCTGCGGAGTCGGATCCTCCGCCGTTACCTTTCGAGACCTGATTCCTACTTAATCTTAGAAACACGTCATGTACACCATTTTCAATATCCGACCGGTTGGCTTTAACATCGGCAACGATGCGATTCATCTAGGGATCCGGTCGTTTCTGGAAAAGGCCTTAGATAGCCACGTTAACCTGATTACCATTCCTGCCGTTTCGCATTACGAATCCCATGCGAAAGCGGGGCTGACTGCCAGAACTATTTTCGAAATCAATCAGTTTGGCGATGGCGTGATCGTGGGAGGGGGTAACCTCTTTGAGAACGGCGAGATTTCCGTATCACCGCAAGCATTGCCCTCACTTGAACCGCCACTGATGATCTACTCGGTCTCGCGCGGTCGCATTTACAATCGCCGAATGGAGCTTGTCGATCGAACCGACGTGATCACCGATCATGTCTTGAAGGCGCTCTCGGAAAGAGCCGATCTGAGCTATCTGCGCGACCAGGCGACGGTTGATTATCTGCATTCCATCGGCTGCACCAAAACTCGGCTTGGCGGCTGCCCGACTATATTTCTCAATCAAATTAAGTCGCAATTGCCACCGCTATCACCTGAAATGCAGAACGAAGTCCTGATCTCAATTCGTAACCCGAATCTGATGAACATTCCACTCGGGCTTCAGGCACGGGTTCGTGATGACCTGCAACGACTGATTCGACTGTGCCAAGAGCGATTCGACAAGCCGGTTCGACTACTGTGTCACGACCATCGTGATATTCCTTTTGCGGCATCTTTGGGGCAGATCGAATACATCTATACAAGCGACATTTACTACTACTTGTCGCTGCTGGCGAACACGTTTCTGAATGTTTCGTATCGACTCCACGCGACGCTTCCGACGCTGTCCTTTGGGAAGCCAAGCGTCAGCATCGTCTATGACGAACGGGCCAGCAGTTTGTTCCAGACCTTGGGACTCGAAGACTTCTACGTCGACATCAACACCTCGTCGGACATTTGCGAAGACGTGATTCAAAAAAGCGAGGCGCTGCTGAGCAATAACGACCTGATGTCCCAGCTTCCAGAGAAGTGGGCAAAGTTTCAAGACATTTCCGAAACGGCATTCGGCGGGTTTGCTCAAAGAGTTCGCGATTATCAGGCCAGTTGCACGTACTAACGTTCCCCGACGTTTCATTCACGCGCGATTCAGGCCGTTGAGAACTAAAAAACATTCCACTGTCCCATCGAGAAATCCATGAAAACGAATCGAGACAACCTACACATCATTGCGGAAGCAGGAACCAATCACGGTGGAAAACTGGAAACGGCAAAATCTCTTGTCGATATCGCCGTCGATGCCAAGGCAGACTCGGTGAAGTTTCAGATGATCTATCCGGAAGGCCTGTATATTTCCAAACTTCTCAAGGATGGCGAACTTCAAGAAAACGAAGTGCTTGAGATTCGACGCAAAGGGATGCTCTCCGACGACGAGTACCGGGAACTGGCCAAGTATTGTCGCGAAAAGTCCATGCCGATGTCCGCTTCGGTTTTCGACCGTCAAGGGTTGGACCTACTCTCGGAGCTGGATCCACCCTATATCAAATTGGCATCCTGTGATCTCAACAATTATCCCTTGATCTCCCAGGCCTCGGAACTGGGAACGCGGCTTATCATTTCCACCGGGATGGCTTCCCTGATGGAAGTCGAACGCGCGGTGGATACCGCGGTGAAACACGGCGTCGGCGAACTCGTCATCCTGCACTGCGTGTCCTCGTATCCGGCTCCGCTCTCGATCATGAATCTGAATATGATCGATGTCCTGCGAACGGCTTTCGGAATGCCGGTGGGGCTCTCCGATCATACCGAATCGAGCATCGCAGCCGCCATCGCCATCAGCAAAGGGGCGACTTGGGTCGAAAAGCACTACACGTATGACCGCGGCGCGGAGGGATTCGACCACGTCTATGCCATGGAGCCTGAACCCATGAAGCAGTACATTGCCGACCTCAGAGCGACCCAAGAAGCCCTTCAGGCTCCCCTTCCCCGACATCGCTCGGAACAAGAGGCCAGCGTCATGCCGCGTGCTCGACGAGGTCTTTACGCAGCCCGCCCACTGGAACCGGGACAAGAAATTACTGCCGACGACGTCCTCATCGTCCGTCCCCAGAACTCCATGACGCCTGGCGACCTCGATTCGGTGGTAGGACGCAAGCTGACCGAAGCGGTTGCCCAGTACTTTCCTCTCGACTGGGAGTTGTTCCGTTGAACTCCAACCTGCGAGGAAAACGATTGGCGCGCGTCGTTGTCGTCTGCAAAGGCTCGGTAAAATCAGGTCTCGGGCACGTCATGCGCAGCCGCACATTTGCGAAACACGCCAGCCGCTGCTGCGAAGTCCATTTGATCGTGATCGGAGATCATTACCTTGATGCACTGCTCTCCGGGCTGGTGATCAAACATCACCTGTTTCGTGACGAAGCGGAGGCGATCGAAGCGATTCAGCAAATCTCGCCGGACCTCGTTTTCCTAGACATGCTCGAGTGTTCGGACGAGTTTTTCGCAGTCGTCAAACGATCAGAGGCCACGTTTTCACTGTCCCCGATCTTTTCGCATCTCAACAAAGTCGACTTGGTTTTCCATCGCACGTCCGTCCTGAACCCGAGATGGAGCGACGAAGGCCTGACGGACTCCCTACGTTGTGGCCTGCAATACAACATCATTCGAGAAAGCTGCGAGTCGATCCCCACCGAAGTTTATCTCCAAAATGCACAGCAGTTTCCCCTGGCAGTTGCTATTTCGATGGGTGGGACGGACGCCAGTAACAACACCTTAAAATTGCTGCAAGCAATCCGCGACATCCCGCGTCCGATTCTCTTCTGGGTACTGCTGGGCGAAGGCTACGGTCACTCCTACGAGGAGTTGGTTGAAGCGGTCAAACAAGATACCAATCACGAGATCATTTTGGCCAAAACAAGTGATTCGATGTGGCGGATCATGCGCAATTGTGCTCTGGCGATTCTTGCCGGCGGCACGGTTACCTACGAGTCCGCGTTCGCAGGTCTTCCCTCGATCAATTTGTTTCATTCGCCGGACAACTATTTTCTGGTGGAAGAATTAGCGGAAAAGGGAGCTTGCCTTTCTGCTGGGTATCCGATGGATGCGGCGGTTCACGTGGCCGCCGCCAATCTGGAATTCCTGGAATCCAATCGTGATTTGCTCGTTCAAATGCACACGGCCAGCAAGGACCTGATCGATAAGTCAGGCGCTCAGCGAATTATCGCCGAAGCATTGAATCACTATTGGTCACGCCAAGCTTCCTGAAGGTCTGTTAGCCATGATGACGTCGCTTGAGTTTTCTGATGAAAAGGAACTGGCGTGGCTTATCGAGAGGCTGCCTCCCATCGTGACGGTGCATCCTCGCTCGGAAGCGCAGTACTACGGAGCCGCCTGGGAGATTGCCCGTGCCCTTCATGATCCCCCCAAGCCAATCCATTCCGGGGCGTCGTGGGTCCACGGTTGGCGCATCGAGCCTAATACGTTCTGGCAGCAAGTCACCTCCATCGAGATTCGCAGTTTTCGCCACCTGGTCGCCACGCAAAAACAAGCCGATCTGTTGACCAGCTTTGGCTTCAAGGATGTCCATGCCGTTGGCTCGCCCTATATCTACGCGACGCCCCTGCCAACGACGCGCGTGCCTAATTCGCTGCTGGTGATGCCAACACACGCGCTTGCCCACACGATCCACAACTTCGACGAGGATATCTATGCCCAGGAAATCGCCGCGTTGAAGAGCCAGTTCGACGTGATAGTAGTCTGTATATCCGGAAACTGTCTCAAGCGAGGCATGTGGCACAAAGCCTTCGAGAAACATGGAATTCCATGGATCCGCGGTGCAAAAGTCGACGACCAAAATGCGTTGTGCCGCATGGCGACACTGTTCCAGTCGTTCGAGGCGATGACGACGCACGTCCTGGGATCGCATGTCCCTTACGCAGGCTACTCGGGTTGCCGGGTGTCCATCTTTGGAACCTATAACCATTTAGATTCCAGCGCATTGCGATACGATCCGAACTACAACAAGAATCCCCAACTGCTGCATGCAAACGTCCAGAAGCATGAGTTGGAATGGGTTCAATCCCAGTTTCCGCAACTGTTTACCGATCCCAAACAAGGCTATTGGAACCCCGAGTGGTACGGGGACCTGCTGGGTGAGCCATTCCGCCGACCTCCAGAAGAAGTCGCCCAATTACTGCAGTGGCAACCTTCTTTGGCTACCTACCTGCGAAGTCGTGCAGAGTGGGTATCCAACGACCTGCGAGCATCCACCAAGCGGATGTGGCACCGGATTGTCGGCACTCCCACGACATGATCGCGTGGAAGTTTACGGCGAAGCGGTCGATTGTAGATTCGCCGTGCCGTTAGCATCCGAAGGGGAATCCGCCAGGCCCCGATAGAGATTCTCCAAGTCGTCTACCACTTTGTCTAACGAGAATCGTTCCACGGCCAGCCGTCTCGCATTCTGCTGGCAGTTGGCTCTCTGCTGGGCATCTTCAAGAAGTTTCCTGAGCGCCTGCTCGATCGGTTCGACTTCGGCCTCCACGACGTGCCCTGCATTGTAGTCCGCAACCTCAGGCACGTTGCATCGATGGGTCAACAGCATCGCCAAACCATACCCTAGCCCTTCAATCACCGCGTTCGGCAAGCCTTCGGAATGACTCGTAAGCGCGAAAATATCAGCGGACCGCAGTGCATTCGTTTTTTCTTCGCCGGCGATGATGCCAGGAAACCGAACTCGCTTTTCAAGCCCATGTTTGCGTACGAACTGTGTTAGTGCGGCCTGAATCCCTTCGTCGGGTCCGGCAACAATCATTTGGGCCTGGGGAAACTCGTTACGAATCCGCTCAAAAGCGGTGAGCAGCAAGTCAATTCCCTTGATCTGGGATATCCTTCCCATGAACAGAATCACGACGTCGTCGTCAGCGTAGCCTAACTGTTGGCGACTTGCCTGTTTGGCTTCCTCGGAAACGACCGGCGGCAACGAAAAGCCGTTGGGAATCACCGCGATTCGTTCCGGGTGAACGCCCCACTCAAGCAACGTATCTCGTTCGTATTGTGAAACAGCCTGGCAGGCAGCTGCCTCGCGGACAATTCGGTTTTCATAGAAGTACCGAAAGAGCTTCTTCTCGAATGATTTGATTTGTAGTCGCTTGGGACAAAGTGCCCCTTCCGCGTTGTAGACGTAGGGAACCCCAGCTCGCCTGGCCAGTTTCCGCACCATGTCATTGGTTAACGTCAGGCCAATGTTGGTTTGAACAACATCCGCGGTTTTTAGCGTTTCTTGCAGCGGCCGACGAATGCCCGGCGTGTAATAGGGTGGCATTCGATGGTGCGGCGACGTCGAGCTGTAGCAGACGTGATAACCATCGTTCTCAAGCCACTGATCGCGAGGAATATCCGCGGGAAGATCAATATCCGTCGTCACGACGCGTACTTCATGCCCTCGGGCCGCGAGTTCCCGACAAACGACTTGGGCCTGAACGACCGGGCCACCAAATCGTAGGACCGGCAACGGATAAGGGATGACTTTGACGATATTTAAAGGACGATCCACAACGAAAACCTGAGATTTTTGGTCGATTCGAAACGGGACCACTAACTTATCAGACGCGGACCGAAGCATGCCAATCCCTCAGTATACTAAGCTGCCCCAGTACAACGCGTTAAGCAACTGGTAAGAAACCGTTAACTCGCAATTGGCTGGAATCAAGCAAGCCAATCGGCTGGCCACGATATTTTACTTGCCAAATGACCTCGATACGTGGCAAACTTGAATACTGAAAGGCCCTCAGGGCCTTCTTCTTCGACACAAAGTCGAAGCCCCTGCCTTAAGAGCCCGCCTATGTTACGTCTATTTTCCCAATTCGTTCGAGCAGCCAGTCTCTTCCTATTGTTCCCCCTTGGCGGCTGGACTTACGCCCAGGAAGCGAACTTGCCGCAAGGCTTTTTCCAAGATTCGGTCGCACCGATCCTCTCCGCCAACTGCGTCACATGCCACAATGACCAAAGGACGGAGGGAGGCCTTTCGCTCTCGAATAGCCTATCAGCCCTACGCGGGGGTGATAGCGGCGAGTCGATCGTTCCTGGAGACCCCACTGCGAGCTTCCTGCTCGAATACATCACCGGCGACCCACCTGAGATGCCTCAAGGTGGGCAACCCCTCTCACAGCAAGAGATTGCCATGATTCGCCGTTGGATTGCCAGCGGCGCCACTTGGCCCCGTGATCTGAAGTTGAAGGCTCAAGATAATTGGTGGTCTCGCAAAGCATTAAGTCGGCCTCCCGTCCCGGAGATCCCCGAGACGTCCCAGGCACGTGTCAGAACTCCCATCGACGCGTTCATCCTGACTCAGCTTCTTGAGCGCGGCATGAACTTTTCCCCCGAGGCCGATTCAAGAACGCTTGTACGGCGTTTGTACTATGACCTGATCGGCCTTCCTCCGACGCCTGAGGAAATGCGTCAATGGATGGCGAAACTCGATGAAGGAGAACACGGATACCAACAGTTGGTCGAACACCTGTTGGCTTCGCCTCATTATGGTGAACGATGGGCCCGGCACTGGCTCGACGTGGTGAAGTACGCCGACACCTGCGGCTACGACAAGGACAAGCTCCGCCGCAACGCGTGGCCGTATCGAGACTACGTCATCCGATCTTTCAACGAGGACAAACCGTATGCCCGCTTCGTCGAAGAGCAGATCGCTGGAGATGCCCTGTACCCGGGAGAACAGGATGGGATCTTGGGACTTGGCTTCATCGCGGCAGGGCCTTGGGATTTTATCGGGCACGTCGAGGTCCCGGCCAGCAAAATCGATGGCAAGAATGCTCGCAACCTCGATCGTGACGAGATGGTTTCGAACACGCTCAACACGTTTTGCAGCGTAACGATTCAGTGTGCCCGATGCCATGATCACAAGTTCGACCCATATACGCAGCAGCACTACTACGGTATTCAAGCGGTATTCGCAGCGGTCGATCGGGCCGAGCGTCCTTACGACATTGATCCTCAAATCGAGAAAAAGCGATTACAGCTTACCGACGACAAGCAATCTGCCGAAAAGCAACTAGCCAACCTGCAACGGGAAATCGCCGCGGCGGGTGGTAAGCAGTTAGTGGAGTTACGCACCAAGATTCAGACGCTTCGACAACAGGCAAAGCCCGAGACAACGGTTCCCCAACATGGTTACCACAGCCACATCGAAAAGACGATCGATCAGGTCAAATGGGTGCAAATTGATTTAGGAGATCCCACCGAGATCACCAAAGTCGTATTGCATCCCTGCTACGATGATTACGCAGGAATCGGTCCCGGCTTCGGATTCCCGCTTCGTTTCAAGATCGAAGCCGCCAGCGATGCCGCTTTCAGCGATTCTCAAGTAATGGCGGATGAAACGACCGAGGACTATCCCAACCCACTTTTGGCAAGCTATCAAGTCGAAGTCCCTGTTACCGCCAGGTTCGTCCGTATCACGGCGACGAAGCTGGCCCCGCGGCAGAACGACTTTATCTTCGCGCTATCGGAACTGGAGGTTTTTGACAAGCACAACAAAAACGTTGCTCTCAACAAGAACATCCAGTCGCTTGACTCCATTGAAGCCCCCATCCGCTGGCGACGCACCAACCTTGTCGATGGTCTTTGGCCCAAGTCCATTTCAGCCAACGTCTCCCAGGAGCTTAACCAAGCCAGGCAGTCCTTGGCGCTTCTAGAAAAGCAGATCGAAACGCCGGAGCGGATTGCCCAGCAGGCCAAGTTCAAGAGCCGTATAAACGCACTCGAAGCACAACTCAAATCATTGCCTTCCGGTAAAATGGTCTACGCGGCGGCAACTCATTTCAAGCCACAAGGATCGTTTCAACCGACCCAAGGCATCCCGCGTGAAATCCACGTTCTCCATCGAGGCAACGTAACGGACCCACGCGAGGAAGCATTGCCAGGCACTTTACCACTACCAGGGCAAGATGCTTACGCATTAAATCTTCCGACCGATCACGATGAATCGGAGCGGCGTGCGGCATTGGCCCAATGGATCACGTCCCGCGATCACCCCCTAACCTGGCGTAGCATCGTCAATCGGATTTGGTACTACCATTTCGATCAGGCCATCGTCGGCTCACCCAATGATTTTGGACGCATGGGGCAGATGCCAACGCACCCAGAACTGCTTGACTGGTTGGCCGTCGAGTTCCGAGACCACGATCAGTCTTTCAAACACCTGCACCGACTCATCGTCACCAGCAGCGTCTATCGCCAGTCGTCTCGGCATCATGAAGCGTATGATGCGAAAGACAGCAGCAACCAGTTTCTGTGGCGCATGAACCGTCGACGACTGGAGGCCGAAGAGATTCGCGATTCCATTCTTTCGGTAAGCGGAAAGCTCGACAAAACGATGGGCGGCCCAGGCTTCTTCGTCTTTAAATTGGAAAAGGAAGCCCATTCTCCTCATTACGAATACCACAAGTTCGATCCGCGTGACCCGGCAACCCACCGGCGAAGCATCTATCGGTTCATTGTCCGTTCGCAGCCCGATCCCTACATGACCACCCTTGACTGTGCCGACTCGTCTCAAAGTACGCCGAAACGAAGCGAGACGCTCACGGCACTTCAGGCCTTGTCCATGCTCAACAACCCATTTCAGTTGGTCATGGCAGAATCATTCGCCGAGCGACTTGAGCAACAAGCAGTAACCTTGCCGGAGCAGGTCGAACTCGGCGTTCAATTGACGCTCGGGCGCGCACCAACCGATTTCGAGCGAGAGAAGTTCGCCGAATTTGCCCAAGAGCACGGGCTCGCCAATTTGTGCCGGGTGCTCTTCAATCAAAGTGAATTTCTCTACCTCGACTGACGCAGGGTAACCCTATGTTTTCCACACGACGCGAGTTCTTGCAGCAAAATGCCTGGGGGTTTGGAGCCTTGGCCCTGTCCTCGCTGCTCATGCGCGAGGATGCCCAAGCCGGCCCTGGTCAGGATGGCGCGCTGGCGGCACTCCACCATCCGCCCAAAGCGAAACGCGTGATTCAGCTCTTCATGAGTGGAGCGGCAAGCCCGATCGATACGTTTGATCACAAGCCGATGCTCGACAAACACCATGGAGAAGCATCGGATTTTGGCGAGCACGTCGAGGCCTTCCAGAATGGTCTCGGACCATGGATGAAGTCCCCCTTCAAGTTCTCGCCGCATGGTCAGTCAGGCAAGATGCTCAGCGAAGTCGTTGCTCCGCTGGGTGCGTGCGTCGACGAGATGACTTTTGTTCATAACATGGTCGGGAAGAGTGGCGTCCACTCGCAAGCAACCTATCTTCAAGCGACCGGTTTCGATACGCCCGGTTTCCCAGGCATGGGGGCATGGGTCAGCTATGGCCTGGGGAGTATCAGCGATAACTTGCCGGCGTTCGTCGTACTTCCCGATCACCGCGGTTTTGCCAGCAATGGCCCCAAAAACTGGAGCAGTGCCTTCCTACCGGCCAGTACCCAGGGAACGGCAATCTTCCCACAACGAGAGAACCCGATCGAAGACCTGACGCCCAAGTCATCCTATACTTCCGCCTCGGGTGACGATGCCAGTCTGCGTCTTCTCGAGCAAATCAATGGCCGCTACCAACAACAGCGCCCTGGCGACTCGAGACTCGAGGCGCGGATCCGCAGCTACGAACTCGCGGCGAAGATGCAGTTGAGCGCTCCGCAGGCCATGGATATCTCCAACGAACCCAGCCACATTCTCAAGATGTACGGGCTCGATCGGATGGGAGCTGAGTATCCTTCCGAAATCAATGCCCCGGAAGAAGCGGAATACTTCGGCCGTAAGTGTCTCATCGCGCGTCGACTGATCGAACGGGGCGTCCGTTTTATCCAGATTTGGTCCGGGAACGACAATGGCTTCCCTCGGCGCAATTGGGACAGCCATGAAGACATCCGCCGAGACCACGGCCCATTGGCCACCGGCATGGCGGTCGGCACGGCCGCGCTGATCCAAGATCTCAAGCAGCGTGGTCTGCTGGACGACACGATCATCCTTTGGACGACTGAATTCGGTCGGATGCCCTCAACCCAGGGAAGCAAGGGACGTGATCACAATCCGTACGTTTTCACCAATTGGCTCTGCGGAGGAGGTATCAAGCCGGGCATCACCCATGGCCAGTCAGACCAATGGGGCTACAAGCCGCTCGATCGCGATCACCCCACGCAGGTCTACGACATTCACGCCACAATTCTCCACCTACTAGGGATCAATCACGAGAAGCTGACCGTCCGCCACAACGGCATCGATCGCCGGCTCACGGACGTTCATGGTCATGTCATCCGCGAAATCCTAGCGTAACGTGACACATTTCTCAGCCGAATTCCATTTTTGCACATTGGGCAAACTGGTACTCTCCAGATATAATAGAGGTTCCTACCTAATGCCCTGACCTTAGTATTCTCATGAAATCATTCCTCGTTGTAGCCTTCGCGTTCGCGTTTCCATGCATCGCTCTTGGCGAAGAGATCGACTTCGCTCATCAGATTGTCCCTTTGCTCAAGCAGCAATGCGGCAAATGCCATAGTGGTACGCAAAAAGAAGGGGGATTCTCGCTGAATACCCGTGAGGCGTTGCTGGCTGGGGGTGAATCAGGCGAAGCTATTGTTCCTCGAAATGGGAGTCAGGGCGAGTTGATCGCGCGGGTCACAACCGAGGACGAATTCACCCGCATGCCGCCAGAAGGGGCCCCGCTCTCCAGCGAACAGATCAAGCTCTTGAAGCGCTGGATCGAATCGGGCGTTCCCTGGGAACCAGGCTTCACGTTCGGAGAGAAAATCTACGAACCGCCACTCAAGCCGCGTCATCCAGAATTGCCGCCCGTCGTTGCAGGCCGTTCGAACCCGATTGATAGAATCCTGGATGCCCAGTTAGCTGAGCAAGACGCGCCCCCGTTACCGCCACTGGATGACGATGCGTTTTTACGTCGCGTCTATTTGGATCTTATCGGGCTATTGCCGACGCCTGACGAGCGAGAGGCCTTCTTGCGCGATGCTTCGCCTGATAAACGCGCCACTTTAGTGCGAGAACTACTGGATCGTGACGTCGAATATGCGGAACACTGGCTCACCTTCTGGAATGACCTGCTGCGGAACGACTATGCAGGCACCGGCTTCATCACCGGCGGCCGCAAGCAAATCTCCCGTTGGCTATACGAGGCACTCGTTACCAATAAGCCATACGACCAATTCACTCGAGAGCTAATCGCCCCGCCCACACCAGAAAGTGCCGGATTCGGCCAAGGCATCAAATGGCGTGGGGAAGTCAGTGCCGGGCAAACGGTTGAAATCCAATTCGCTCAGAACGTCGGCCAGTCTTTCCTGGGAATCAACTTGAAGTGTGCGTCATGCCACGACAGTTTCATCGATCGATGGAAGCTCAAGGACGCTTACGGTCTCGCGGCGATCTACGCTGAGCGATCACTCGAGCTCCACCGCTGCGATAAACCCATTGGTGAAACAGCCGAAGCATCGTGGCTCTTTCCTGAATTGGGACAGGTCGATGCCGCCGCCCCACAACCGCAACGATTACAACAGTTGGCACGCCTGATGACTCATCGCGAGAACGGGCGATTTACGCGAACGATCGTCAATCGCCTGTGGCATCGCATGATGGGTCACGGGATCGTCCACCCGACCGATGCCATGCAGAATCCACCATGGAATGCCGATCTGCTTGACTATCTGGCCGAACATCTGGTCGAGAATAACTATGACCTTAAACAAACGCTCCAGTTGATCGCTACTTCGCACGCCTATCAAACACAAGCCGAACGGGTCTCCGAACAAATTGACGCGGGTAGTTACCAATATGCCGGCCCCCGTAGCAAGCGAATGACGGCGGAACAGTTCGTCGATTGCGTGTGGCAAGTGACTGAGACGTCTCCGAAGAACTTCGATGCTCCTGTCATACGAGGCAATCTCTCAACGGACGCGGCCAGTCGCATTACCATCGCTGGTCAGTGGATCTGGAATCAAGCCGATGTTTCCCAGGCCGCAGCCGGCGAAACCATCACACTCCGGAAACAATTCGAGCTTTCCGAGGTGCCGACGGATGGGTTTGCACTGATAACCTGCGACAATGAATACACGCTTTACGTCAATGGAAAGAAGCTGGCTGCTGGCAATAATTGGATGGAACCGGATCTTGTTCGACTCACCTCGCTCAAAAAGGGAGCGAATGAAATCCTGATCGTGGCCAAGAATGCTGGTAGCGGTCCCAACGCCGCGGGAATGCTCTTTGAGGCACGTCTCGACGACCAGGTCATTGCGTCGGATGAAACCTGGCAGTGGACGGCCCAGGTGCCCAAGGGGTCTGGGAAGTTCGAGAAGTTGCCTGACGATTGGCAACCTGCCGCCGTTACGAAAGCACAGGAGGTATGGATGGCCCGCCTACGCCCGGTCATGGCTCAGATGCTTTCGCAGGGGATCGACGGTCAGCGTTACATGGTTCGGGCATCGCTGTTGAAGAGCGACTTTTTGATGCGTTCGCTGGGGCGTCCTAATCGAGACCAGGTCGTCAGTGTTCGGCCTTTGGAACTCACCACGCTCGAAGCGATCGACCTCTCAAACGGAGAAGCCTTGGCCAACACGCTTCGACAGGGGGCCAAGCGACTCAGCCAGCGAGAATGGGAGTCGCCACGGCAATTCGTTACGTGGCTGTATCACTTCGCCTTGAGTCGAGATCCCACCGAAGCGGAATTGGCGACGCTCGTGGACTCCCTTGGCCCCGAGATGCCTGCCGAGGCCATGGAGGACGTCCTGTGGGCGGTCTTCATGCTTCCAGAATTTCAACTCGTTCATTAAGTAAGGTTCCCCATGGACCGCGCACGAATACGACGACAATTCTTGAAACAAATGGCTGCCGCATCGACAGCAACCATGATGGCCGGCGCGCCGCGTCTGGTCACCGCCAATGATGCACCGGTCGAGCACCCAGCCGCAAAGGCCGATTCCTGCATCCTGATCTGGATGGCCGGAGGCATGGCTGCGCCCGATACGTTTGATCCTAAGAAGTATGTCCCATTTGAGGTTGGCCTGCCGGTTGCCGACGTCGAGAGCACGTTTCCGGCAATCGATACCAACGTCGACAACATCAAGATCTCGCAAGGGATGGAAAACATCGCCCAGGTCATGGATCGAGCCACGCTGATTCGCTCGCATGTCCTGCCAGACCTGGGAAGCATTCTTCATTCTCGTCATCAATATCACTGGCATACCGGGTACGTTCCTCCGCAAACGGTGGCTTGTCCCCATATCGGGGCGTGGATGGCCAAGGTCCTCGGCCCTTTGAATCCCGTGATGCCGGCCTTTATTAACATTGGTCAGCGTCTGGAAGGTGTCGGCGAACAGGAAGAATTGAAAGCATTCACCACGGCAGGTTTCTTCGGCAGTGAATTCGGTCCGATGAACCTGCCTTACCCGGAACAGGCCGCTCAGTCAGTGCGTCCTCCGGAAGGCATGAAGTCGGAACGATTCGCCAATCGCAATAGGCTCTTTCAGAAGCTGATCGACCAGTCACCGCAGCGCAACTTTATCGGCGACTTCCAGCGCGAGTCGCAGCTTCGCTCGATGGAGAACGCTTATCGACTTCTATCCGCCAAAGAACGTGAAGCGTTTGATATTTCGTTGGAACCGAAAGAGTCGTACGAAAAATACGATACCGGTCGATTTGGCCGTGGATGCCTGCTGGCGAGACGCCTGGTCGAAAATGGGGCCCGTTTCGTCGAAGTCACGACCGAATACGTTCCGTTTCTCAACTGGGACACGCATGCCAACGGCTTCACGACCCTGCAGCGCATGAAGCAGGAAGTCGATCGACCGATTGCGCAGTTGATTCTCGACCTGGAAAGCCGCGGCCTGCTCGATCGCACGCTCGTCATTCTGGCCAGCGAATTCAGCCGCGACATGATCATGGAAGGCAAGCCTGGCTCGAATGCTCGCGATCAAGCCACCGAAAAGGTCGACGTCTTGAAAGAACTGAAGCACTACGGACAGCATCGCCACTTCACCGGCGGCTCGTGCGTGGCGATGTGGGGAGGCGGTGTGAAAAAGGGACAGCTATACGGCAAGACCGCCAACGAACGTCCTTTTGTTGCCACCGAAAACCCAATCTCGGTGACCGACCTCCATGCAACTATCTTCACGGCCATGGGCATCAGTCCGAAGACAGTATACGAGGTCGAACGCCGACCGTTCTATGCAACCGAAGATGGCAAAGGCAAACCGGTCATGGACATCTTTGCCTAGAAACAAAAAAACCGCCGATTCGATTGAATCGGCGGTTTTTTTCTATTGGTTCAAACGTCAGTGGCAATCCTAGTTAAGGATCGACTCCAGACCCTTTACGACAGCGTCGACCTTCAGGTCTTTCGCGGAAGCGGCAGCGTAGTTACCCTTCACTTCACCACCCTTGGCCAGGATGACGGTCACTTCGGCATTCGGATTGATGCCGTAGTCTTCTGGGCCGTTTTCATATTCGTTCGGCAGCACGAAAGGAACGTTCTCGGTCTTGGCGGTCTTGGCCAGCTTTTCAGCGGCGGCCTTGGCAGCGGCCTTGTTTTCGCCGAGGTAGTTCACGAACGTACGAAGTTGCTTCTCTTCGTTCTTGGCGATTGCCTTGTCCAGTTGTTGCACCAGATCCACGACTGCCTTGTCACCACTACGGGTGAAGATGATCACCTGAGGACGACCGCCGTTTTTGCAGCGATAACACAGGTTCTTGCCGACTTCGACGCCATCTTCGGACGCACCTGCCAGCTTGGTCACGTAGAAAGCACCAATCATTTCGCCTTCTTGCAGACCGCTCTTGGTTTCTTCGGCCATCAGCAGCGAAGAACCAACCATCAAAGCGACCGCAGTCAAAGCCATTGTCAAAAATTTCATTGAGAGTCTCCTGGGACAAACCAAGGGGAAACAAAACGGGGGAGGTAACGGAAGGGATAAACGCCCCTATTTGGGCGTCGAGGTTGACCGGGGAGTTTTTCCCGATCAAATGCAGTATCCGCAATCCGGAGTCACGCTACAAGTCTTGGAAATGATTATCCTATAGATTCCGCAAATCTGTTATGCTGCTAACAAACCCCGAAAATGCCTGCTGGTTCTCCTCAAACAGGGCCATTATTCGATGAAGTTCCGCCATCTGATCTACCTCGGCATTGCCCTCTGCGTCGCAAGTGTCCCGGTGCTAGCCGTTCCGGCCCCTCCCCTTACGGCCGAATACCGCTCGCCGGTCGATGTCGTTTTGATGAAGAACGACACTTGGTTAGTTGTCGCCAATCAAGCATCCGACAGCGTCAGCCTGATCGAGACCGAAAGTGGCGAAATTCTCGATGAAATTCCCTGCGGTGATCATCCCACCTCCATTATGGCCTGCCTGGACGGAAAATACGTACTTGTCAGCTGTGCTTACAGCGGCCAGATCTCCCTCATTCAGGTAGAAGGGGGAAAGCTGCGCGAAACACAATCGATTGACGTCGGCTTTGAACCGACAGGCCTGGCCGTTGCTCCCGATGGTCAGACCGCTTACGTGGGCCTCGTCGCGACAGGCGAAGTCGCCCAACTCGACCTGAAGGAAGCCAAGGTCGCTCGCAAGTTCTCGGTGGGTGCCTGGCCCCGCTATCTTGCCGTGTCCCCAAACGGCGAGCGACTGGCAGTCGGCTGCAGTGGCGAAAGTAAGATCGTCGTCATAGACCTAATCAAGGGGGAGGTCGATTTCTCGTCGAAACTTTCCGGCGGGATCAATATTGGCCACATGCAATGTTCGGCTGATGGAAAATACGTCTACTTCCCCTGGATGATTTATCGCAGCAACCCGATCAATCGAGACAACATCCGACGTGGCTGGGTACTGGGAAGTCGCATCGGCCGTGTTCGCCTCGACAAGCAGGAATACCGCGAAGCCATCACGCTCGACGTGCCAGGCACGGCAGTCGCCGATCCCCATGGGATTGTCATGAACCGTTCCAACAAACGACTGGTCGTCTCAGCATCCGGTTCGCACGACCTTTTAATCTATCGAAAGGATGACTTACCTTGGGAAGGAGTCGGCGGCCCAGGCGATCTGATAGACCCGAAGCTGATGCGGGACCGCGACCTCTTCCAACGCATGGACCTTGGCGGCCGTCCCATGGGGCTCGCCATGGCTCAGGATGATCGCACCGTTTATGTCGCCGATTACCTGCGAGACGTGATCCAGGTGGTCGACATTGAAGATCGACACGTCCTTCGTCATATCCCCTTGGGCAAGCGTCCTCGTCCTTCCCAGGTTCGTCACGGAGAAGAGCTTTTCTACGATGCTCGTAGAAGTCTCGATCAGTGGTACAGCTGCCACACGTGCCATTACAACGGCGGCGTGAATTCCAAAGCCATGGATACCTGGAATGATGGTTCTGCTTTAACGATGAAGACCGTCTTGCCGCTGGAACACGTCGACAAGACAGGCCCCTGGACCTGGCATGGTTGGCAAGAAGATCTCCACGATGCCATGCACAAGTCGTTCACGACAACGATGCAAGGACGGCCTGCGAGTCCCCGAGAAGCCGACGCAATATTGGCCTACCTGAGAACCCGTCGCACTCCGCCCAATCCGTTTCGCGAAGAAGATGGTTCGTTAAGCGCGGCGGCGAATCGCGGACAAAAAGTCTTCGAAAGTGCCGATGCCAATTGTTCCAGTTGCCACAGCGGAAGGTACTTCACCGACGGCAAAATCCACGACGTGGGACTTGGCTCGCAAGAGGATGAATACGAAGGATACAACACGCCGAGCTTAACCGGCATCTATCGCAAAGTACGTTTTCTCCACGATGGCCGAGCTGGCAGCCTGGAGGAAGTCCTTGTGGACTATCATTCTCCGGAAGAGGTCTCCGGTACGCGGGCCCTGACCGATAGCGAAGTGACCGATCTGATTTCGTATTTGAAATCACTGTAAGCAAATGCCCTGGCCAGGAATCGAACCTGGTCTACGACCACTATCGCGCACATGGACGAACCGGCGGCCACGAAAACTACCGAGAGCCGTGGGAAGAAACTTCATGTTGTCTGCCGTTAGATTATGGAGGCCCTCGTCCTTGGATGCGTTTCCAAGTGCGCAGCCGGCGCTGACACGATGGCGTAGCAGACTTTCGATGCCAGCGAGTTAGAACTCCGATCGCTTGGGATGCCATGCTAACGTGTGCGTGGGCATCACTTTGCCGGGCACGTACGGACGATCTCCTGGCACGCCCAAGAAGACTTGGGCGTGGCACCCGTGAATGTTTCTGGAGATCAGCTCGGTCCAGGATTGCATGGTCGGTCGCTGCCCTGCCGTGTTGCCCGCGTTGTTTCTTGAGTAGCTTTCTGAGCCGATTGAATTCGGTCCCTTGCCGGTCGAGCACCGTCAGGTGAAAAGTAACCCAGGAAAGCGCGCGATCGAGCTTCGCGGCCGCGGGAACGATCAGACCGTCGATCGTTTGGCCGGTGTAGCTGTCGCGCAGTGGCGTCTTGGGACGTCGGGGCCTTGCCGGTTTCGGCCGCTGGGTGATCGGCGCGAAACACGAAGCAGACGTAGCGCGACCACCACCGCCATTAGGAGAAACCCATGAGGATGCCCATCGCGGCGTGTTTGCGGGAACTTGCGGCTTGTCGACTGAGGCACCCTCTTTTTCCGCGTCTTCCTGGGGCGGATCGCCCTGGCTTGGCTGGTCTGGCTGTGGTGAAGAATCGACCGCGATGACCCACTGACCCACGACGTCAGCCGGAATCTCAACCCACGTCCCACAGGCCGAGCACACATAGTGCCTGCCGGCGCGCACCACGACCTGCGACCTGCGCTCGGTCGAGCGCTGATCGCTGGTTTTTGGTTGTGCAGGGGACGAGGACATGGCGAACTTTCTGGGAGAAAACAACCACCGCGTGCGAGCCAGTTGCTCGAGAAACCACGCGACAAAAAGAAGGTAAACGGGGAACGTCTCCGGGCATGATCTAGATATACCAGCCTGGTGCCGCCTGAAGATAGTGCGCGCGCCATTTTTTTGAAGCGGCCCCCGTGGAAGCAACGCAGGCTGGGTCGAGACCCAGCGATATCTATCCAGGGTGTCATTCCGATCGGAGGTTCGTCGTATCGCGTCGGTTGAAGTCGGGGAGCTGCTATCCGCCGATTCTCTTTCGCTGGTTCTCGACCCAGCCTAGATGCTGACTTCGTATTTGAAATCACTGTAAGCAAATGCCCTCGCCAGGAATCGAACCTGGTCTACGAGCGTCGCAGGCTCGCGTGCCAATCCATCACACTCCGAGGTCAAAACAGTAGCCTGTCCAGGAATCGAACCTGGTCCGACAGCTTCGGAAGCTGCTATGCCAGTCCAGCACACTCACAGGCCATGGAGGGGTAACTGAGGAGATTCGAACTCCTTCTTCCTGCTTCACAGGCAGGCGTGCTTACCGAGTACACTTCAGTCACCAAAATGGGGCGGCCAGGGCCCTATGCCGAGGAGTCCCCTCCACTTCCGTGGACTCGACTCGGCAATCAATCCCCAGGGCTGCGGCCCCGGCCACCCATACGCGTCTAGTCGATAAACGCCACGTGACGCATGGCTACCGATTCGGTCTCGGTATTCATGATCACTTGATGCCATCCATCCAGGCAGATCGTCTTGTGATCGGCATGGCGAACCTTGCCGCGGACGAAAACGCCTGGGTTACGACGCTGCGTAATCCACGAAAGCTTCTTCAGCTTCGGCTTCTTACTGATCAGCTTTTCGTATTGCCGCTCGGTCAATCCGTTGGGATGTTGCGGACTTACGTAAACCAATTCGCCGCCTTGGCGGACCAGCTCTTCACAGATGTGAGGCTTTCCGCCGCCGCGATTAATCGGCTCGTTCCGCAGTACCCACCGCAGATCGATGCGCTGCCACGGCTGGACAGGCACAAAGAACCATTCGCCTTGGCGAACGAACGCATCGTTCTTCCGGCGATTCCGCTTCTTCGGCTTTACCTTCAACTGACGCTCACGGATGTGAACATCACGTGGCTTCAGTGCGTCGAAGGCGGTGATTACGTTGGAGACGGTTGCCCGCTCCGGCACGGCAGCGACGAACCAATGGCGTTCGTCATGACCGCACAGGAACTTGTGCTTTCCGTCCTCTTGTTCCGTCAAGAGCAGCAAGTGGCGAATATCAGGCCGTACATCGATCACGCGCAAGTCGGGTTCCGCCTGGGACCCGAGCGAGATCTCGAAGAACTCTCCCTCGGCGTCGTGACCAACGTCGATGGAGACGTCGCTTCGTACGTTGCGACCGCGGGCCGGAACGAGCTTTACCCGTCCGCCCATTCGCTCGAACTGCCGCTCGATAACATGAGCGTCCATCGTCGAGTCTCCTTCAAAAACAAATACTTGGCGATCACACTATGTGATCACCTCAGTGGACCGACTGGGAATCGAACCCAGATTTCTGCCCCGCCAGAGCAGTGTCGTCCCTTTGGACCATCAGCCCTTGAATGGAAAGTGGACCTGATCGGAGTCGAACCGATCGCACCGATCTTGCAAGGATCAGTCGCCTCCATCGGCATGCAGGCCCATACCGTTAACAAGGTCCGTTCGGGAATCGAACCCGATCCGCGTCCTTACCACGGACGTGTGCCGCCAGAACACCTACAGACCAAAAAAGTAGCGGGTCCGGGAGTCGCACCCGACCGTCCAGGCTTATGAGGCCCGAATGAGCACTGGCTCACCCGCGTCAAAAAGTTAAGTAGCCAAGGGGAGACTGGCACTCCCACGCCCTCCAGGCACGACGTTCTAAGCGTCGCGCGTCTTCTGATTCCGCCACTTGGCCAGGTTGTTCTATCGCTCGGAAATTCGGTGTTCGATCTCATCGGTTTGATCAACGATCAAAGCTTTTTGGTCGAACTGGTAAATCTCCAGCTTCTCATTGACCAGCACCGACGGGAGATCGAGGGTCACATAGTTCTGAATCCGCTTTCGCAAGCCAATCTTTCCCCGAGGGGGAATGTTTCGTGGTACGATCAACCAGGCCGTACCATCGGAATCCAATTGCTGCTCAATCGCTGAAAGCACTTGGTTTCGCGACGAGCGTGTAAGCATATTCAAAACGTGATTACACACGATCGTATCGTAACCACCTTGTGGGGGAGTTGGCCGATAGTAGGGATCGAACGCGTCCCATCCGAAGTAATCCGCATCGAATCCAAATCCGCACCCATAGTCGAGTACTCGACCGCGAATCAAATCGGACTCCACCAACCAGGTTGCAGCGAAGCTAATCGACTGACGCCGTATCGCTCCTCCCAACTCTTTGATGTATCGGTAACCGCGCGAACACTTAAGCTTGGGCACACTTCGTCTTTCCGAATGCAGTCCATTGAGTGGGCCGTGAAGGAATTGAACCTCTCGTCGCCCACCTCGCTTCTTTTATGACGGCGGCTTTACAGGCCGCTGCGAGGAGCACAACCCTATTTCATTTCAGTGGCACGCGAGGGATTCGAACCCCCATCCACCTGGGTTTGAGCCAGGTCGCTCTGCCTTATTGGCGTAGCGTGCCATCCTTAAAAAGCGTTCCCGACCGGATTCGAACCGGCGATCTCTTGCGTGACAGGCAAGCGAGCACTCCGCTGCTCCACGAGAACTTTTGATGCGCGATGACTCGCGAAATACTATTGAAAAAAATCGCCAGGATCGCAGCTTACGCGTGCCAAGGATGGCACTTCGAAACAACGACGACAGTCGTTTTTCGGAGCCGCGAAGAGCTTGGCGAGGGCACACTGGCGGCATGATGCCGCCAGCGCCCCAGTAAAGTAGTCCTGGAGGGACTCGAACCCCCGATCGACTCTTTGTAAGAGAGTTGCCGTCGCCGCTGGGCCACAGGACTATTGGTTGAACTAAGCACGCCCCCAAGGATTTGAACCCTGACCTGACTGGGTTGGAACCAGTAGTGCTGCCGTTACACCAGAGACGTATTTCAAAAAGGTTGCGAGGGTTGGAATCGAACCAACGACCTCCTGGTTCAGAGCCAGGCGATACTACCAACAGCGTCTACCTCGCAGTGCTGCCAGAAAGAGACTCTTCGTTTCGAGCAAGGTTCGCTCTAATTCATCGTTTCTTTCTGGAAAGGAGTGCTCTGCGGGAATCGAACCCGCCTCGCCAGGTTGGAGGCCTGGAACCTTTGCCGCTCGGCCAAGAGCACAAAATCTTAAAGCTGTGGAGGCAGGAATCGAACCTGCGACGAAACGGTTAACAGCCGCCTTCCCGTACCAACACAGGACCCACCACAAAGTTAAAAGTCAGGATGGCTGGATTCGAACCAGCGTTCTCATACTCCCGAAGTATGCGGATTAGACCAAGCTTTCCCACACCCTGAATGATTTAGAGCGCCCAGTGGGAGTCGAACCCACACATCCGCCATGGCAAGGCAGTAGGCTGCCGCTACATCATGGGCGCTGATAGTTTGTTTTCGATTGTCAAAGAACGGCGAGTCTATGGAGACTCGAAGAGCACCGGGAGGGACTCGAACCCTCGTAGCCGCATTACGAATGCGGTGTCTTTGCCGCTGGACGACCAGTGCTTGTTGGTAAAGTGGGATCGGAAGGACTCGAACCTTCACCCGCCTGGTTAAGAGCCAGGGATGCTGCCGTAACACCTCGGTCCCATGTTGTTTGGTTTGGTCGGAGCGGTGGGGTTTGAACCCACGACTCACGTCTTATAAGGACGTCGCTCTCACCACTGAGCTACGCGCCGTATAAAAAGTGAGGCCGGTAGGATTCGAACCTACGCCCACCTGATTAAAAGTCGGGGATGCTGCCGTTACACCACAACCTCAATTTGAGTTTGTGCTATGCGTTTACAGCGATTTGCATCGTTCATGTGACTTTTCCTTTTCCTGATCAGTGGTAGCCCTGGGAATCGAACTCAGCGCGGCCTGAGTATCAGTCAGGCATGGACAACCAGTCCTCGACTACCCTACTAATGCACCATCTCTTCTCGCGACACAAAGCAGCCCGTGTGAGAGTCGAACTCAACCTGCACGGTGTGAAAGACCGCGGACCTCACCCGAAGTCGAACGGGCCAAATAGTTTGGATATGGGCACAAAAAAAGCCCGGCGTCGCTTATGACACCGGGCTTGAAAAGCCGTCAGGGATAGTTTCCCTAAGTCATAAGCGCAGAGGATGAGCCGCATAACCGCTGCCTGCCTGCCCAGGCAATCGCTTACCAGCTTCATTTTGATTTCGATCGTTGTGGTTTTTGATCAACATCGAAGGTTATTAGCTCACACTCTTAAATGGTTTGGGTTTCAAACGTCTGTGTGTTTAGACGAGCCACTCAGGAAATGGTTCGCTGAAAACTTAGCATTCTTGAAAAAAGAATGGGCCCACTCAATCACGGAGGATGCGTTTTGACTTGAAGTTGGCGACTTGAACCTTACTCACGCCACTCAAAGAACCCCAACTTTTTCAAGTCGCCTTCCAAAGTTCTCTTCTCCTGTGCCGTCAAATCGCGCCAAGGCAAACGCGGAGGACCAACCGGCAAGCCAACCATTTCCATGATCGCTTTCTGAGCCGGCAATGCCGGATAGCGCACGAAAGCTTGGACCATTTCGACGGAAAGCAATTGTAGATCTTGCGCCGCTTCGTTTTCGCCTTGTCGGTAGGCTTCGATCAAGCGGCGATAGAGTCCCGGTGCGAAGTTATAGGTACTACCGACGGCCCCGCTCGCTCCCGCGGCAAGACCGCAAAGCAGCATTTCATCACAGCCATATAGCAGATCGAACTGGCCGGCAAAGTGTGCTCGACAGGCCTGGAACTCATGGATCGACTGGGCCGTGTATTTCACGCCATTGAGTTCCGGTAGATCCTTTGCCGCATGCGTCAGCAGTGCGTGCAGATCGAAGTCGACGCCTGTGATCCGTGGGATGTGATAGTAGTAAAACGGCAACCCAGGCGCGCCGCGCATGATCTCTCGTAACGAATCGAGAAGCAGTTCGATACTCGCCGGCTTGAAGTAAGTGGGCGGTGTCGCACTGATGGCATCGGCACCGATCGCTTGAGCATGTTCGGCCAGTTCGCGTGCTTCTCGCACGCTGTTATGCCCAACCTGAACAATGACCTTAATCCGCCTGGACGCCGCTTCGACAAACGCTTCGGCCATCTGCCGACGTTCCTTGCCGGTCAGCGAAACGCCTTCCCCGGTGCTTCCGTTGACGTATAGGCCAGCCATGCCCGATGCAACGAGCACGTCGACCATCGCGCCGATCGGCTCGCGGTTGATTTCTCCCTCAGCGGTAAGAGGAGTGAACGTGGCCGCGACCAGCCCTTCCAATTGCATGGGACGTGGTTCCTGCGTTTTCGGCAACGGCTCTGTCGTTTGCCCGCAGAGCGTTACCGCTTTCATGGTGTCTGAATTCATCGATTCTTCGCTTCCGATTTTGGCAGGTCGAACAGGAAAAGGGAAATCGTCTCGTAGGGGTTATTCTCGCCGACTTCGGCCAAACACCCCACCTGACCGGCACCCGCTGGAGCCAGGCACGAATAGGCCGTGTGGCTGGGGTACAGGGTCTTCTTCCAGGGCCAGGTCTTGTTGTCGTCGAAACTGGCAAGCACTGTCAGGTTTCGACGTTTGGAGGGATCGCGAGGACTAGAGAATAGTAATATGCCAGGGTCGTCGGTTGTTGGCCATCGGTAACGAACCAGGCTGGCCTGACAGACGGGGGAAACCAACTCACGGGCATCCGTAATCTCAGACCAGGTCTGTCCGCCGTCGTTGCTGATCGACTGGGCTCGGCACCCCTGACCGCGATAGGATCGCATATCGATAACCATCTGTCCCTGGTCGCCGATCTCGACGATCTGACATTCGTTCATATTCGGATGAATCGTTCCACCCAGTTGCCATGACTTGCCGTGGTCATCGCTGAAAATCACATGCGAGCCAAAACCGTAGCCCTTCTTGTCCACTGCGGGGTCGATCGAATAGCTATGGTCGCATGGAATGACCAGGCGGCCCTTGTGGGGACCATGCTTAAGTTGAATGCCGACGCCTGGGCCGGTGGCGTACCATCCCCAGTCAGGGTTCTTCGCCGTGTCGGTAATTTCCACCGGATCGGTCCAGGTTTGGCCGTTGTCGTCAGAGTGACATACCCAGACGGTCCGCGTTCCCTTGGCTTTCTTCAGCTTAATGGCCGACTCGTGATCTTCACCCAGGTTATGTGTTAGCAACAAGTGAATGCGCCCCGTCGCTTCATCCACTACAGGACAGGGATTTCCGCAGGTGTTGTCTTTATCTTTCCATACGACGACCTGATCACTCCAGGTCTTTCCCTGATCGACCGAGCGTTTCATCACAAGATCGATGGCCCCAGTGTCACTTCGCGAATGGCGGCGTCCTTCGCAGAATGCCAACAGCGTCCCGTCTTGCGCTGGTATCAGTGCCGGGATGCGGTAGGTGTCGTACCCATCGTCACCACTCTTCCAAACGGTGACTGGCTGAAGTTCCTTCGCGAGACGATCGAGTTCATCGACCATGAATCTCACCGAGACGACTGAATTCCTTTCGCCACGCCGGTAACCGACATAGGTCGTCGCGACAAACGTTCCGTCCGGCAGTCGTTCGAGACCGGGATAACCGGTGTCGAGTGGCCGGCCGTGATGTTCCAGCAGGCGAGCCCGGTATTGCCCCGGTTTGCCGGCGAGGATGTCAGCATACTTTCCGACCCAGACAACAAAGTGCCCGTAGGTCGGGCTTTTCTTAACGACGTCTCGAAACGCAATGACTAACCGGCCATCTTCGGTATATCTGGCACAGTGTCGATCACCGGTCAGAGCCGCATTCACTTCCTGGGGATCTGACCAGGTTTCGCCTTCATCATCCGAGGCCATCACCAGCGAGTTGAGTCGTCGAGCATTTTCCCGCATCAGGCACATGAGCTGCTTCCCGTCGGGCGACCGTAGGAGGAATGGCTCGCAGGGATTGGCTCCTTCGACTGCGGCCACCATGCGTTGATCTTCCCAAGTAAGTCCGCCATCGGAAGAGATTGCTTGCCAGATCTGTAGCGGCGGGCGGTCCCGGTCCCCTGCCCCGCGATGATAGATGGCCAGGTGCTTGGTGCCATCGTTGATTGGCAGGATCGTAATGGGCGCGACAATGCATTTCAGGCCGTTCTTCTGCATCGGCGACCAGGTTTTGCCTTGGTCGAGAGAAACGGACTGGGTCATATCGCCGCGACCGGCAAATACGAACAGGCGTGCCGTACCGTCGGCATCGACCAAACGATGGAGGCATGGGCAATTCTGGACGTCGCTCCAGTTTTCTGGAACGTCGATCAGCTCGCTCCAAGTCAAACCACCGTCATCGCTCCGCTTTAAAGGACCACATCGACCACCGTGATTGTAGGTCCATGCGGCGAAAATCGTTTTGCCGTCTGGCATCAAGAGTGTCGTGGGATGCCCTTGGTATATATCCTTGGTTCCCCTGGCGATCACCGTCTGGCGTGAGACGTCCTGAGCGAGATCGATGGTGGGAACTGCGATCTCATCGCCAAGCTTTTTAGGCAACCAGGCTCCCTCACTGAGATCTCCTTCGATCGTAAATTGCTGGACGGTCATCGTAGAACGCCAAGGTCGTAGGCCAACCAGGCCAAGTGGTCCTTTCAAAGGGCCTTCGTAAACCTGTTTGCCATCGATCGCGATATTCAAGCGACCATCGGAAGTCATCAACTCGACCAGAAACATCTTTCCAGGCTGAATCTCAGTAGTGGCCGAATCCAGAAATCTGGTTTCACCACCAAACACAGGTCCTTGGAGAAACAGCCGCTTGCCTGACCCGTCAAAACCAAATTGACTGCCAGGCCCTAGAGAAATCGACGCAGCGGTATGGTTTAATTCATTAAGAGCCAGTTGGATCTGCACTTTGGCATTGGGGCCAGTGATTCCGCGAGCTGCCCATGCGACGTTGCCGACCCCTTTTCCTTGCAGGCCTTCCTCTTTGGCAATCCATGCCGGACCGTCAAATCGCAGCTGCTGCGCGACGCCACTCTCAACAGCGTGAAGCACCTCTGCGGACAAAGGAAAGAAAAGAACGCCAACGCTTAAAAGCGCCGCACAGCAACTCGTGATGAAGTGAGTCGGACGCATGGGCGGAAGGATCTCGAAGAAGGAAAGGAAATGGCAGGAATACAGAGGCAATCTCTGGTTGGTGACATTTCGCCACCTTAGAACAATCTAGTGTCCCAGATAAATATTTTCAATCCACATAGAAATATTCTGGTGATTTAGGGAAATAAATATTGCAATCCTCGAACTCGGCGATAATCTTAGAAGCATGGACAGTTCAACCACACCTCGCGTAATTCAGTTGGCCGAACAGATCATGGCCGATATCGCCGGTCGCGGCCTTCAATCGGGCGACCCCTATCTGGGTACCGCCGATGCCGCACGCATGCTCGGCGTTAGCACCACGTCCGCCAATCGCGCTATGCAGTTGCTTGTCCAGCGGAATGTCCTGAGTCGACGGCAAAAAAGAGGGACGTTCGTCGCCGATGGCATTCACGGGGAAACGCAGCGGACCATCGATCGTGTGCATCTTGTCGTCAACAACACGTATCTCGCCACCGAGGGCATGATGGCCGATGGGGTGATCGTTGGAATTCAAAGCGTGCTTCCCCATGCTGAGATCGAATTCAATCACCTTCCCGGTAGTGATGATACGGCATGGGTTTCCGAACTGATCGCCAAGACGGCCCGTTCGCAGCAGGCCGAGGGGTTCGTCCTGGCCCGCTCTTCCCTTACCTCGCAGCGGCTGTTTCAAGCGAGTGGCCTTCCGACGGTCATTTTCGGTTCGCGATTTCCTTCAATTCAAGCGCTGCCGTCAGTCGATCGTGATCATATTGCTGCAGGCAGGTTGCTCACTACGTCACTGATCGAGCAAGGCGTGAAAAAGCTGGGCGTGCTCATGCGTAGCCAGGTCCTCCCAGGCGACCACCCATTTCTGGATTCGATCTGGCGGACTGCCGCCGAGTTGGGACTGACGCCAAGCGACCTGACGATCCGTTTTTTGCCGACGGATGATCAGGCCGTCCAGCATGCCACGCGTGACCTTCTTCACCAGCAAGGTGCCAATGGGCTCATCTGCCGTTCACAACCCCTCGCTGAATCGGCCTCCAAGACAATCAAGGCCTCCAAACAGAAAAGAATTCAAGCGACGCCAATCGTCGTTTCCGACGTCTATAGCCGGAACCAGGCCAAGCTTCCTTGGGCAACAATACGTACGGTTGATTCTTCAGAATCAATCGGGGCGAAACTAGCGGAAATCTTAGTCGAACAAGCTCAGGGAAATGCCCCCGAAATTGCCGTCCGGCGCCTCGATGTTCAATTGAGCAATCCCCCTACGTAGTCACGCGATCAGGATACATTACTTCTCCGCTATCTTTTCTAATCATCCCCTAAGAGGCTGCGTCATGCAAAAACGAACCGGATTTACACTCGTCGAACTCCTTGTGGTGATCGCGATCATCGGAGTTTTGATTGCACTTTTGTTGCCCGCCGTGCAGCAAGCACGCGAAGCGGCTCGCCGGATGCAGTGCTCCAATAACATGAAGCAGCTCGCGTTGGGGCTACACAACTATCACGATACGTTTGGAACGCTTCCACCAGGGGCGCTTAACGACAACACCCTTGGTTGGCACTCTTTTATTCTTCCGTTCATCGAACAGGGGGCCCTGCATGACCAGTTCAATTTCAACGCGGGTGCCTGGAATGCCGGTACCAACAAGGAAGGTCCCAACAAAAACATCCATGGTTTGTTGGAAATCGACATGTTCATGTGCCCCAGTTCCCCACGCCTGCTGACCACTCACGGCAGCAGTACGCTGGGCGATGGACGCAAGACCTACACAACTCACTACTATGGCGTCATGGGGCCCTACGGCACGAATCCCGTTTCCGGCACTGCCTATCCCCATGAACCCAACCCTTCGGGGCATGGTGGTTTCTGCGAAGGGGGAATGATGATGCTAGATAAGAGCGTCAGGTTCCGAGACGCAACGGATGGGTTATCCAACACCTACGCACTGAGCGAGATTGGGGGAGAGAACGGTAGCTATGCCAGTTGGGTTCGCGGTGTTTATGGCAACGGCATGGCTGCATCCAAGAACATTCGCTACGGCATTGGCCTCCAGAACGAGTCCGGCGGAAACTTCAACAACATCAGTTTCAGCAGCGAACATCCAGGCGGGGTCATGTTCACGATGTCGGATGCTTCGGTTCGATTCGTTCCGGAAACGATCGACTTCGAAGTCTATCAATCTGCGGCGAGTAAATCCGGCGGCGAGACCAGTGGCCAATAACCTTGAGTCTCAGAGTGTTAACCGAACCGTGAAAGCATTCATAATGCCCCAATCCTGCTGCTCCCTTCGTTTCCTCATCTTCGCGGCCGCATTGCTCGCGGGACTGACAGGCTGTTCCGGCAACAATGAAAGTGCAACCGCCTTTCATGTTCGTGGACAGGTCCAATTCGATGGTAAACCGCTTCCTGCCGGTAAGATCTACTTCACCCCAGATGCTTCTCAGGGAAACCAAGGTCCCCAGGGAACCGCGACGATCGAAGATGGAAAGTACGATACTGAAGAATCTCGCTTCGGTATCGTCGGTGGCCCCTACATCATAAGAATCGAGGGATACGACGGAATCCAGCCACCCAATGATGAAGATGGCCTGTTTCCCGACGGACAAGTCATTTTTCGTGACTACGAAATCAAGCTCAACTTCCCGAAAGCCGATCATGTCGAAGATCTGGATGTCCCGGCATCGGCCTCTAAGCGGAAATAGCCATCTCCTCTCGCTCAATCCCAATCGAAGGCTTTTCCATTTTGCTCCGTCGAGCCTTCAATCATCGCTGAACGAAAAGAACGACTTCAACGATCAGGAAAGGTCCGAGAAAAGGGAAGACTTCACCGTCCGTTGGAAGCTCGTGGCCCTATCACCTGGCAAAGCGGTGTCAACTGGCAGTCGCCGAAGTTTCCCATGACTTGGGATTATCTGTTGCCTGAGACCGCTCGGACGTTGCCAGCTTCATCTCTTCTGCCTTAAATTAATACAGGCTCTTGGATGTCGCGTATCACGATTTCCTATCTGCGAGATTGTGTGACTATTCTCTCCCAACGACTTGTCTGACTACTGCATGCGTATCGTCCATAAGTTGCTGTTGGCGACGGTTCTGCCTGCCCTGTTAATTTGGGTCGTTGGCTACTACGCGGTTGCCGTGAGCGAACGCAGCCTCACGAAAGTGATTGAGGCCCGATCGGCGGCTCGAGCAGCGGCTGTGATGGATGAAATCGATCGTGCCCTGCGTTCCCACATTGCCAACCTTCAAGCGCTCGCGCGCAGCAAACAGGTTCGCGAAACGCTTGCGGAGTCGAACGCGACCTTTGCCGAGTTGGCCGATCCCGCGGCGGAGGTCGAGAACTTGGACCAGATCTGGCAAACCGGTGACATCCGTCAACAGCAGGAGCTACTTGCCGGAATCATTGATAACGACCTGTCGCAGGAACTTCGACTGCGTAATGCGAAACTGCAAGAGGCGACTGGCTACCAGGTATACGGCGAGATCTTTGTTACCAACCGCTACGGGGCTATTGCCGCGTTGACAAGTCGCACGTCCGATTTCCGCCAGGATGATGAACTATGGTGGCAGGAAGCCGTGCAGAATCATATTTACGTGGGCGACGTCGCATTTGACGATAGCGCGCATGTCTACTCGGTGGATATCTGCATCGCGATTGAATCACCCGATGGAAGACTGGCTGGCGTGATGAAGGCGGTTCTGAACATTCAAGATGTCTTCAGCATCATTGACGGTCAGTCGCGGGCGGACAGCAATGCTTACACCGAGTTCTTTCTCTTTACGCAGGACTATCGAATCGTTCGCGGACCGGCCGGGCATTCCGAACCTCTTTCCGACGGCAGTCGGTATTTTGAAGACCTCGAGCAAGACTTCACACAAAAGGGAGTCATCGCGACCAGGCATCGCCCCGATGGAAACGGAGAAGTCCTTGCCGCCTACGCAACTTCCATTGGCGAAGGGGACCAACGTCATAATCTGCATTGGATTGTGATGGTTCAACAGGAAGCAGCACTCGTATTTGCCCCGATTCATGCGATGCGGCAGAACATCTGGTCGCTGGCCTTGTTTGCGACACTACTCACATTGGCCGTCGCCGGAGGGTTCTCCTGGTCTTTGTCTCGTCGCATTCGCGAAATCACCGACGCATCGGTCGCAATCGGTGAAGGTGACTGGGAGGCCAAGGTTCCAGTAAGAGGGAGCGACGAAGCAACGCAGCTCGCGCGGCAGTTTAACTTGATGACGGATCAATTGACCGAGATGAATCGGCAACTGGTCTCTGCCAAAGAGCAAGCCGAATCGGCCAATCGCTCGAAGAGCGACTTCCTTGCCAACATGAGCCACGAAATCCGCACGCCCATGAACGGCATCATCGGCATGACGGAGTTGCTGCTCAACACGAACCTGACAAGTGAACAGCGGGAGTATCAGAAGCTTGTCCAGAGTTCAGCCGATGCCTTGTTGGTCTTGCTGAATGACATTCTCGATTTCTCGAAGATCGAAGCCGGCAAAATGGAGTTGGAAGAACTGCCCTTCCGCCTGCGAGACACGCTTGGATCGACACTACACACACTTGCCGGAAGAGCGTCGAAAAAGGGGGTGGAACTGGCCGCTCGAATCTTGCCAGAAGTACCCGATGAACTGACCGGTGATGCCGGTCGCTTGCGGCAAATCATTGTGAACCTGGTTGGCAATGCCATCAAGTTTACCGAACATGGCGAAGTCGTCATGAAAGTCGAGAACAAGTCGTTCTCTGGAGATATGATCACGCTACACTTCTCCATTCGTGACACTGGCATTGGCATCTCGCAAGAAAAGCAAACTCAAATATTCGAAGCGTTTACGCAAGCGGACGCATCGACGACGCGGCAATATGGGGGCACCGGACTTGGACTGGCCATCTGCTCTCAGCTGACGAAGATGATGGGGGGCAGAATCTGGGTCGAAAGCTCGCCAGGCCTAGGGAGTACCTTCCACTTCACCGCGAAGTTCAAGAGATCTGAACAACAGCCTGATTCAATGCCAGCAGCGGTCGACACGCTCTACGACCTCCGCGTGCTTGTCGTCGACGACAATTCCACGAATCGCGTCATCTGCGAAGAAATGCTTAACAATTGGGGCATGAAACCTACCGTGGTAGGTAGTGGCTCCGAAGCCCTGAAAGAATTGCAACTCGCCTTCCAATCCGATAGCCCGTACCAGCTTGCTCTGGTGGATGTGATGATGCCTGAGATGGACGGCATCGAATTGGTCCGTCACATTCGACAATTTACCGATAGCTCCTCTTTGACGATCGTAATGCTTTCATCAGCCGATCGTCCCACCGACCCTGATTTTGCCCGAACTCTGGGCGTGGCCAAATGCATCAGCAAGCCCATTACCCAATCGATGCTCCTCAATGGAATTGCATCGGCCATGGGAACCTCACGATCCGATTCAGTCCACGGCGGAAATATTGCCTCGGATCCATCTCAACGCTTTATTCCCCGCAACATTCTTCTGGCCGAAGATGGCGCCGTGAATCGCAAGGTCGCCCAAAGTCTCTTGGAGAATCGCGGGCATCATGTGACCGCCGTTGAAAACGGACAACAGGCAGTCGACGCGTTTCGTAGTGGGACCTTCGACCTGATTCTCATGGACGTCCAGATGCCGGTGCTGGACGGGTTTGCCGCCACCGAAGAGATCCGCCGTCTGGAAGAAGGCGTTTCCCAAAAGATTCCGATCATTGCTCTCACCGCCCATGCCATGAAGGGGGATCGCGAACGCTGTCTTGATGGAGGCATGAATGATTATGTTTCCAAGCCATTTCGCCCCGAAGAACTTTTCGGTGCGGTCGAGCGCGTTCGGCCGATTGTCGTTTCGTCTCAAAATGAGGAGGGCGCCCCGGAAAATCACTCCGAAGAAAACCTTCTCCCATTTCATCGTGCAAGAGCACTCGAAAACGTCGGAGGCAGTGAAGAGATCCTCGATGAAATGATCGATCTGTTTACGACAGAATGTCCCAAGCAGTTAAACGATATCCAAGCCGCGTTTGCATCCGGTGATAATGAAAAATTCATTCGTTCCGCGCATACTCTGAAGGGATCCGTCTCGTTATTCGCGGCTGATGCGGCGACGGCTGCTGCCCGACGCATCGAGTTCATGGGGCGAGATAACGAGTTGGGCGACTTTCAGGATGCCTGGGATGACCTAAAACAAAACATCAACGAGTTAATGTCCGCACTTGCGGATACAAAAGCACACCGTCATAGACACTCCTCGTGAAACCGATTTCACGCCGCATCCTGCAGACGCCGCCTGATTTCTGATGCGAGCGATGAAAACCCACCAGAAGACGATTGCGTTTGTCATTGAACCCAGGAAGATGGACCAGGGACTGTTGAGACGAGAATTGCATGAGAGTACTTGTTGCCGAAGATGGAATGATGATGCGACGGATTCTCGTCCGGGCGCTCGAAGGCTGGAAGTACGAAGTCACGGAAGTCGAAAACGGTGCTCAGGCCTGGGAGGCATTTGAGGCCGAACCCTTTCGTATGGTGCTCACCGATTGGGTTATGCCGGAGATGGACGGTTTGGATCTGATACGTCGGATTCGTTCGGCCAATCTGCCGTTCTATGTTTACATCATCTTGCTGACCGCCAAGAGCGAAAAGGAAGATCTTGTCGTCGGCATGGAAGCCGGAGCGGATGACTTTCTGGTCAAACCAGTCGACCACAATGAACTGCGTGTCCGGCTTCGCGAGGGAGAGCGTATTGTTCGTCTGGAACAAGAACTGGCCGAGCAGAATCGTCAACTGCGTGAAACCCAAGCCGCCCTGGTGCAGAGTGAGAAGTTGGCAAGCTTAGGCCAAATGGCTGCCGGCATGGCCCACGAGATTAACAATCCAATCGCCCTGGTAGCCAACAACCTGGCGGTACTCAAGCGGGACGTCTCTTCGGCGCTGGAACTCTTGGATATGTACCGTTCGATTCATGAGAAGATCGCCCAAATTGATCCGGAATTAGCCAAGAAGGCGGCCGAACTGGAAGAAGAGTGCGACTACCAATGGATTCGAGACGAGTCGCCAGAGTTGTTCAATCGCTCGTTAACCGGTCTCCAAAGAGTCCGGGACATCGTCCAGAACTTGCGTTCCTTCGCCCGTTTGGATGAGGCGGAGCTCGATCATATGGACGTCAACGCGGCCTTATTCGCCGTCTCGCAAGTGCTGCACCATGAGATCGAGGCTCGACAAATCGAACTAATCGTCGACCCCGGAGACGTTCCTTCGATTCTCTGCGAACCGGTCAAAATACAACAAGTACTTCACCACTTGCTTTTGAACGCGATTCAAGCCAGTGACGTCGGTGGAAAAGTCACTCTCAGTTCCTCACGCTGCGACGAAGGTGTCCAAATTGACGTCCAGGACTATGGATGTGGCATGTCAGGAAGCGATTTGGCCCATATTTTTGAGCCTTTTTTCACAACTCGTGCCGTGGGTAGCGGCCAAGGCTTAGGGCTCGCGGTCAGCTATGGAATTGTTCGGGACCATGGCGGATCGATTCAAGTCCGCAGCCAATTGGGCCGCGGCACCACTTTTAGTGTACAATTGCCCGTACGACCGCTCGATAATCAATCACCGGGAGGTAGTCATGAAAGCTAAGCCAGCAATTCTGTTGGTCGACGATGAACCGGACATCTTGCATTCCCTCATTGGCTTGTTGCGGCGCCAATTCACGGTGCACACGGCTCAGTCCGGAGAAGAAGCTCTGCAGATCATGGCCGAGCACTCCATTGCCGTGCTGATGACCGACCAGCGGATGCCAGAAATGACAGGCGCCGAACTGGCACGACACTGCTGCCGTCGATTCCCCAACACGACTCGCATCTTGTTCACCGGATATGCCGATATCAAGTCGGTCGTCGAAGCCATCAATACCGGCGGCCTCTACCGTTACGTTACCAAGCCTTGGGATCCTGACGATCTGATTGACTTGCTGACCGAAGCGGCTGAAGTTTACGAGAAGGAAGCAGCCCACCAGAAACTGATGCATGAGATACAGCGATACGTCTCGATGGGTCAACAGATTTCACAGCAGCTTCGCCTAGGCAACGATGGTCACCAGGTCGACCCTGACCTACTTCAGCAGTTCCATCAATCTGGGAACCTGCTGGAGGATTTGACCAACGATACCTGTAAGCCTGCCGCTGGAGACTAGCGCCCTTGCCTAACAAACAACCCGTACTTCTAACCGTGCTTATCGAAACGGCCACACTCCGTTGGTACGTCGCCGGCATCGACCAGGAAGGCACCACCACCCCCCTGCTCTGCTCTCAAGAAGGAGACTTGTCTCCTTACATTGGAGAATCCTTCGACGAGCAAGCCAGCTTTCTCCGCCATCGGCTTTCAGGCGTCCTTCAACGTGGCTGTGATCGGCTATGGGGCAAGATGATGAAACCGTTCGAGATTGTCTTTGTCGCAGACAATCCTTTCCCTGAAGCCGATGAAGATCTGACCCAAAGGGTCGCCGATCATTTTGACCAGTGGATGACGAGCCCACCGGTCGTTTTCTTTTTGATCGAAGCCGAATCAAAACCATGCAGCCCCAAGCTTTCGACGGTCGCAGGGCAAATCCCTGCCCAGTGGCGAGAGGCGCTCGACAAAGGCTTCCCTTCAATGATCACCAAGTGCGGTGAGAAAGATCCGTGGGAATTGGTCGTCTCGAAGCCTCACGCTACCTGACGGAAGTCAGGCAGCCTCCAGGCCGCGCATCGTCCCGGTGCTCGTGGCAAACTGATCGACTTCCAGACCCGATTGTTGAAGTACCGACAGAAATAGGTTCGGCAACGGGTAATTGTTCTTCTTGTCGAACGCCAAGTGCTGGCCATGTTTAAATCCACCACCAGCAAACAGAACAGGCATGTTGCGGTTGTCGTGACTGGAGGCATTTCCCAGGTTACTCGTCAGCAACACGGAGGTATTCTCGAGCAAACTGCCCTCTTCTTCCTGAATGCCATCGAGACCTCGCAGGAAGTCCGCCCAGGCATGAATGATGGCCGTCTCAATGAGTGCTAGTTGCTCCAGCTTTTCTTCATCGAGACCATGATGACTCAATGAGTGGTAACCTTCATCGACCCCTTCAATCGGAACCACGCCGCCACTTCCACCCAGGTGAAAAGAAACAAAACGCGTCGAGTCCGTCGAGAGGGCCAAGCGAATCATGTCACTCATCAGACGCTGGCGACCAATGAAGTCATTGGGGTTACTGATATCGATGGGCTTCTTCGCATCGATCTTGGGCTTGGGTAAGTGGGCCCACTGCTCAGCCTCGACCATGCGTTTTTCCAGTTCCCGAACGCTATTAAAGTACGCGGCCAGACGATCTCGGTCGCCTGCCCCGAGCTCTCGCGACAGCGACTTCGCATCTTCGGCAACCAGGTCCATGATGCTCTTACCTTGACGAGCACGGTGCAGTTGTTTCGCCTGTTCTTCTGGCGAATCGTTAACAAACAGCTGCATGAACAAGCGTGCCGGCGAGCTTTCCGCCGGTATCATCGATCCGTTTTCTGTGTACGAAGGACTATTGTTTCCGGACGAGCTGAGCACCAGCGAAGGAAACCGGGTGTGATGTCCCATGTGCTTGGCCAACAACTGATCAATCGAGATCGTCGTCCGTGCCTGGGCTCCCTTACCCATTGGGGTGGCTGATAGAAGACTCGCTTCGGCGCGGTGACCGCCAGAAACGTCGGGGTGCGACGTGCCAGACACCACGGTGTACTTGTCACGGATATCTTGTAGCTTTTCCAAGTACCGCGATGGCTTATAGTCGCGACCCGCTTTTTCTGGATTAAGGTTCTCGGCATGCAGACCTAGCCCCAACGTCATCGCGACGAACCGCTTGGGGGCCTTTGGCTGTTCACTTCCGGCAAATGCCTTTTGCATGGCGCTCAGCCATGGAATGGCCATCCCGACACCGGCGGTGCTACGCAAGACGGTCCGGCGATTCAGCTTCTTCCCGAAGTTGAAATGAACTTGGCGCGACATGACTTGTCTCTTTCCGTTTTTGGTGAGGATGGTTATTTGCTTAGGAATAGATCGCTGGTGACAACGTGCTCGATAATCGAGCGGAACCCATATCCGTCCGCGGCAGCCTTATTGGCGATCGTTTCAACTTGCGGTCGATCGGCGAACTCAATCGTCGCCCCCGTTCCATACACCAAGAGGTGTTCGGCTACGTTGGCGGCGAGCCGATGCGGATGGCTGGTCACGATCTTCTGAAAGCCTTCGATGTTTTTGAACTCCTGCCCGCTGGGCAATTCATAACTGGCGTCGATCGCAGGACCATTCTTGACGCCACGCCCCGAAACCTGCGGATAATAGTCTCGCCACTTGCCAGTCGGATCAAAATTCTCGAGTGCAAATCCGGCCGGGTCGATTTTCTTGTGACAACTGGCACACTCGCCTTGACTACGGTGCTTGGCCAACTGTTCGCGAATCGTCTTGGCACCGCGGATGTCTGGCTCGACCGCGGGAACATTGCTCGGTGGCGGTGGCACGTCGACACCCAGCAAACGCTCGGAGACCCAGACTCCACGAATCACCGGCGAGGTGTTCGAGCCGTTGGCGGTCACTTTCATGATCGCGCCCTGGGTGATCAGACCGCCACGTCGACTTTGGGGCTTCAGCTTGATGCGTTGCAGTTCGTCCCCAGTGATGTCATCAATTCCATAGTAGCGGGCCAGCCGACTATTGAGGTAGGTAAAGTCAGAATCTATCAGGTGCGAAACGTGGAGATTCTCTTTCAGCATTTCACCGAGATAGGTCTCTGTTTCGTTGAGCATGGCCTGTTCGACGATCGGGTCGAAGTCCCGGTATAGCTTGGAATCAGGCTGGGTGAAGTCGATCTGATCCAGGTCGAGCCATTCGGCCGCCCAATCGTGAAGAAACTTCGTGCCGTTGCTGCCGGACAACAGCCGTCGTGTTTGCTGCTTCAGAGTTTCGGTGTCACGCATCTTACCGGCCGCGGCCAACTGCATCAGCTGATCATCCGGCGTACTGCCGGTCAGAAGATAGCTGAGGCGAGTAGCGATCTCGTAATCGTCGAGCGAGCCCGGTTCTTCCGCAAAATAGATAAACCGAGGCGAGCACAAGAGCGCACGGTAACCCAGACGAATCGCGTTGACAAAATCGGCTTTGCCATCGATCGCTGCATTGACCTCGGCAAGATACGGCTGCATCTCGTCGGAGGTAACCGGACGCCGGAAGGCACGGCTGGCAAATCGCGTCAGCAGGCGTTCCGCGTCTGCCTTGGGGTTCGAGCTCGTCACCTTCCATGGCTTACGTTTATCTTTCTGCGGCTCGACCTTCAAGTCACCAAATAAGAATTCGCGAACCTGATTGTCGTCACCGTTCAGGTGAATCTGTTTCATGGTCACGCGATCAAACGCGATACCGGGAAGGTCTTGTGGTTCCCCTTCGCCGACACCTACCTGACCGCCAGCGAAACGTCCCTTCTTTAAGGTCGTGTCTCCTGGGCGAATCTCGAGCATGTGCCCCTTGGGAAGCCATGTCGTGAACTTGACCACCTTAGGCTCTTCCATCGCCTCGAACGTTGTCACATTAGCAAGCAGCGGAGCACTCGAAACGCACGGGCCACTACGAACGGTCGACCAGACGCCGCCTGTCTTTGGCAACTTGACCCCGGAAACGGTCACTTCAAATTCAAACCATCCATCGGTTTTCGCCGTAGTGGCCGGCAGACGGCCGTAGTAGATTAGGCCTGAACTCCATATGACCGCCTTGCCCTTTCGCATTTCCGGCTCGCGGCAGCGTCGTTGAGGGCTCGTTCGAGCAACCCCTTGAGCATCGAAGTCCCGTTCGTATTCATCTTCAGGACTAAGTGCGCGGCGAAACGCCTCATCGAGCGCCACATCGACTGTCTCAAGATGAGCAGCCAACTGAAAATGTGACATCCCTTGTCCTGAGGCAACGGTCGTGAATCCTTCCGTCTTTTGCTCTTCCGGCAGATAGTCCAATAGCGGAATGTCGATGCCCAGTAGATCTTGCATCGAGCGTTCAATTTGCTTTCGGGTCAGACGGCGTCCGCGAACACGTCCATACTTGGCATGGATGCTCTTTTGAAAATTGGTCAGTCCATGAAAGGTGGCCGCCAGGAATGCTTGGCGCTGTTTTGGGTCCGCCTCGCCGTAATCGGCGGGAGGCATCTCGCCCTGGTGAACTCGATCGTAGATACGAACCCACCGCTGCAGATTGCTGCTATCTCCCAGGTCAAAAGAAAGCTTCTCAAGATCGAGTGCCGCCTCTGCTGAATCGCCTTGGTGGCAATCGTAACAACTATTTTCCAGGAAGCTTCGGACCGCATTGGGCGAGGTCGATTCGGCGGCATGTAGTGCGATGGTTGACGTCAGCAATAGAATCAGACCCGTCACACCAGCAATGTACGTGTGATGCGCGCATGTCGAAGCACGTAGGGAAAGTTTCATGGCAGTCGCTAAGCAGGTAGGAAGGGGCCGCAATGCGTGGTCACGGCAGGTATTGGGAGGGTGTCGATACCGGGGGTAGGCCTCTCTATTCCTTCGGCATCTCCCGTGAATTCTAGCCAATATGTTCAAGAAAAGCGAGAAGCTTTGCGGCAGCTAACAGGTAATTCCAGCCCCATACAGCCCAATCGGGTGGACTACTCAGCCAGGTACAAATCATGCGCCGGAGGCAGATCGACCGATGGGAATATGTCCATGTCTCGCAAAGTGATAATTCGCAAAGCGTCCAAGGCAATCAGCGTCGAAAACTTGCGGCACGCTGAACTGGTTGTCAAACTGGGGAAGAGAACTTGGCATCCGCACTTATCCTGCAAGTCAGTTTTCAGGCATTCCAACGACCGTTCCCCCAAGACTCGGGACACTCCCAACTGTGCGTCATCTTCATCTGGTTACAGCGACCGTTTTATTCACGATAACCTTCCTTGGCTCACTCGCGGCTGCCGATTGGCCTGGGAAAGAGTCCCAGTGGAACGGGTACGCCAAGGTTGACTTCACCGTCGATCAGCGGCCCGCCTATGTTGTCGTCCCCAAGCAAGCGGCTGAGGGTAACCCCTGGGTATGGCGAGCCCGCTTCCCTGGCTTTCACGCGGAGGCTGACTTGCTGTTATTGGAACGAGGTTTCCACGTCGCTTACATCAACACGAATGACATGCTTGGTAGCCCGAAAGCAATGAAGCACTGGGACAACTTCTACGATTTCGTGACCGAAAAGGGACTTGCTAAGCATGTCGCCTTGGAAGGTGTCAGCCGCGGTGGTTTGTTCGTCTACGGCTGGGCATCCCGACATCCCGATCGTGTTACGTGCATTTACGCGGACACGCCAGTCTGTGACGTCAAAAGCTGGCCCGGCGGCAAGGGAAAGGGAGTCGGAAGCAGTGGGACCTGGCAACGTTTGCTGAAGGAATATGACTTCACGGAAGCGGAAGCCCTGGCATATGACAAGAATCCGATCGATGTTCTAGCCCCAATCGCCGAGGCTAAGATTCCCATCCTGCACATTGTTTCGCTGAACGACGTCGTTGTTCCCCCAGCAGAAAATACCTTCATTCTGGCCGAGCGATATCGCAAACTAGGTGGAAATATCGAGATTATTGAAGTCCAAGAGGGGACCGAAAAGTCGCAAGGACACCATTTTACTCATCCCGACCCCAAACGGGTTGCCGACTTCATTGAGAAGTATGAAGCCAAGCCATAGGGCAGCGGCGTCGTTTTTTGACCAGCGGCTACCTTTCCGCTGGGACGAGATAATTTGACGGGGTGATCGATAGCGAGGACAATACAGGTCCGCGCTATCACTCCCCTTGCCTTCTAATCCGGCTTCCCAAAGCACTGGAATCAATCATGCTAAACCGGTTCGCCCTGCGCGCGCTGCCACTAGCGGCTGTCTTTTTACTGGCATCCGTCGCACCTTCGCTTGTCATTGCTCAAGAGAAGCCCAACATCGTTTTAATGATGGCCGATGACATGGGCTTTTCGGATCTCGGTTGCTACGGCGGCGAAATCGAAACACCCAATCTCGATCAACTGGCGGACAGCGGCATTCGCTTCACGCAGTTCTATAACACGGCTCGCTGCTGTCCGACGCGGGCCGCCTTGCTGACCGGCCTCTACCAACACCAGGCCGGTATCGGTCACATGGTAGGCGACTATGGTGTTCCGTCTTACCAAGGCTATCTGAACGACCAATGCGTCACGATTGCCGAAGCACTTCGTGGGGCAGGATATACGACCCTCATGACCGGCAAGTGGCATGTGGGGTCGAAACCGGAACACTGGCCGACCAAGCGAGGTTTTGATCGCTACTGGGGAACGCCGTCAGGCGGTGGTGTCTACTTTAAAGACACGCTTGAGATCCGGAACACCGTATTCTTCGTCGACAACGAGGAAAAGATCGAGCTACCAGACGACTTTTACATCACCGATGACCTGACCAATCGTGCGATGGAGTTCATCGACGAAGCAGTCAACGAGACCCAAAAGCCGTTCTTTCTTTACCTGGCACACATTGCTCCCCATTGGCCACTACAGGCAAAGCCGGAAGACATCGCTCGCTACGAAGGCAAGTACGATCAAGGATGGGATGCAACCCGTGACGCACGATTCACTCGACAAACGAAAATGGGACTTTTCCCAAGCGGCACCAAATTGAGCGATCGCGACAAAGACGCCAAAGCGTGGGAAAAGATGCCCCAGTCTGCTCAAGAAGATCTGGCACATCGCATGGAAATCTATGCCGCCCAGATCACTTGCATTGATGAAAACGTTGGCAAGTTGATCGCCAAGCTCAAAGAGTTGGAGCAGTACGAGAACACGCTATTCGTCTTTCTTTCCGACAATGGCTGCTCGGCCGAAGGGGGACCAGGCGGCTTCAGTCGCGGTAAGAAGGACGCTCCGATCGGAACTGGTCTCTCGTACGCCAGTGTCGGTCTAGAATGGGCAAATGCCAACGATACTCCGTTTCGCAAGTTCAAGATGGACACGCGCGAAGGAGGAATTTCTTCGCCGCTGATCATTCACTGGCCGCGGGGCGTACGAAACGACGGACGCCTGGTTAGTGCTCCCAGTCACGTCATTGACGTCATGCCAACCCTTTTGGAAGTTGCCGGAGCGACCTATCCGGACAAGCGAAACGGCAAGACGACGATTCCTCTAGAAGGGCAAAGCTTCGCCAATCAATTCTCGTCGACCAAAGCTGTCCCGTCTCGCGATCTGTTTTGGGAACACGAAGGAAACCAGGCCATTCGTCGAGGCGACTGGAAAGCCGTTCGAATCAAGAATGGCCCCTGGTCGCTGTACAACCTGAAAGATGATCGTACGGAAACGACCAACCTCAACCAGTCTCATCCAGAGAAAACGCAGGAGCTTGCCGAAGCATGGGAGGCTTGGGCCGAGCGATGCGGAGTTTGGGATTGGAATCAGCTTCAGAAACAGCGCCGCGGAAAATAATCTCACCCATCGATTTCACCCTAGGGTTTTCCATTATGAAACAGCTATTCCTGGCCGCATTCATCGCGGCATTCAGTTGTACCAGCCTGTCAGCAGCCAAGCCTAATGTCGTCCTTGTGATCACCGATGACCAAGGCTATGGCGACTTGGCCTGCCATGGCAATCCGGTCATCAAGACTCCTAACATCGACCAGCTTGCTTCCGAGTCGTCTCAGCTATCGAATTATCATGTCGCCCCGACTTGTTCACCGACGCGTGCCGCGCTTCAATCGGGTCACTGGACCGACCGGGCTGGTGCCTGGCACACCATCATGGGACGTTCGATGCTTCGCGCTGAAGAGACGACGCTTGGACAGCTCATGAAAGACAACGGCTACGTCACCGGCATGTTCGGCAAATGGCATCTTGGAGATAACTATCCTTATCGCCCCGAAGACCGCGGCTACGACGAAGTTTATCGTCACGGCGGAGGGGGCGTCGGTCAGACGCCTGACCTTTGGGACAACGCCTACTTTGACGGCCAATACTTCCACAACGGCAAGATTGCTCCGGCCAAGGGTTTTTGTACCGATGTGTTCTTCCGCCAAGCCAATCAGTTCATTCGCGACAGCGCCAAGGCGAACAAACCGTTCTTTGCCTACATTTCTACCAATGCCCCCCACGGTCCGCTGCACTGTCCTCAGAACTACATGGATATGTATGCCGATCAAAAGGCGGGGATCGCTGCATTTTTTGGAATGATCACCAACGTCGACGATAACGTCGGCAAAACACGAAAGCTACTCGACAACCTCGGCATCGCCGACAACACCATCTTCATTTTCACGACCGACAACGGAACCGCGACGGGTGGATCCGTTTTCAACGCTGGCATGCGAGGCAAAAAAGGGAGCGAGTACGACGGCGGCCATCGTGTGCCGTTCATGTGCTACTGGCCGGCGGCTGGAATGAACAAGAAGCACGTGAGTGATCGCCTGACCCACGCGGTCGATATCGCCCCCACGCTACTCGAACTGACCGGTGGATCGGCCCCTGAGAACTATAAGTTCGATGGAAAGTCGATTCGTGCTCTTCTCGATCCCGCGGCGACTGTCGACTGGGAAGACCGCTACCTGGTAACCGATTCGCAGCGAGTCCGAGACCCACGCAAGTGGAAGCAAACGGCCGTCATGTCGCAGCAGTGGCGACTGATCAACGGCAAGGAGCTTTACGACATCCAGAAAGATCCAGGCCAGAAGAATAACGTCGCCAAGGACCACCCGGACGTAGTCGCCAAGATGACCGCTTTCTACGACAAGTGGTGGGCGGAGCTTGAACCAACCTTTGCAGAGCCTACTGAAATCTACATCGGACATCCTGCCGCTCCTGAGGCATCGTTGACCGCGCACGATTGGATCCAGGACGCTTATCCTCCATGGAACCAAGGTCACATCCGCAATGGCGACGGCTACAACGCGAAGAAGCAAAACGTCAAGCACAAGGGGCACTGGGCGGTAAAAGTCATTCGTGACGGCACCTACGAAGTGAGCCTCCGACGCTGGCCGGCAGAAGCGGATCAATCGATCCTGACCGACTTGCCACCAGGAACGGACGTACCTGGGGCCAGCAAAGCGATGCGTGCCCGCCCAGGCGTCGCCTTGCCGATCGAATCCGCCACGTTGAGAATTGACGGGAAAGACCTGGAGTCCAAGCCCGTCTCCCCCAATGCTCATGAAGTAACGTTTACGACCAAGCTCAAGTCAGGCTCACGCCAGTTGTCTCCCCTGTTCGTCATGGACGATGGTAGTGAACTGGGAGCCTACTATGTCGTGGTTCGTTACGTGGGAGACTAACGTGAAGCGACTTCTTTTTGCTGCGATTTTTTCGATCTGGCTCGCTGGGTCGATATACGCCGCTGAGCTGCCCAACATTGTCATCCTCTACGCGGATGATATGGGCTTTGGCGACTTAGGTGCCAACAATCCCGATTCTAAGATTCCCACGCCAAACTTAGATCGGTTGGCACAAGAAGGGCTACGATTGACAGACGGGCACAGTTCGTCCGGTATCTGTACACCAAGTCGCTATGCCCTTCTAACAGGGCGATATCACTGGCGAAAGTTTCATGGAATTGTCCAGGCGTTCGGTTCACCAGTCATCGACCAAGACGAACTGACGCTGGCCGAAATCCTGAAGGCAAAGGGATACAAAACGGCATGCATCGGCAAGTGGCACTTAGGTTGGAACTGGGATGAAATCCTCCGACCAGATGCCAATGTCAAATCAAATCGCGGCAACCGGGTCATCCAACCAGAAGCGTTCGATTGGTCGAAGCCCATCTCGGGTGGACCCACCTCGCACGGCTTCGACGAATATTTCGGCGACGACGTCCCCAACTTTCCGCCCTATGCCTGGTTCAAGAATGATCGAGTCGTTGATCAACCCTCGGTCATGTTGACGGAAACTCCCAAGACACCTGAAGGCAGCTGGAGTGCGCGACCTGGTCCGGCCGTTAAAGATTGGGACTTCTGGGCGGTCGTGCCAAGGCTGGCCGAGGAAGCCGTCGACTGGATCGCCCACCAAAAAGGTAAGCAAGAACCCTTCTTCTTGTACGTGCCATTCAACTCGCCTCATTCACCGATTGTCCCGACCAAAGAGTTCGTTGGCAGTTCCCAGGCAGGGCCCTTCGGTGACTTCGTTCACATGACGGATGCGATGGCCGGCAAGATCCTCAGCGCGCTTCAAGAGAATGGCTTGGAAGACAATACGCTTGTGATTTTCACGGCCGACAACGGCGCGGAACATTATGCGTACGAGCGAGTCAAAAACTTCAACCACTGGAGTTCCGCCCCGTTTCGAGGCGTGAAACGCGACCTTTACGAAGGCGGACATCATGTCCCTTTTGTCGTGAAGTGGCCAGGGAAGATCAAGCCGGGCAGTACCAGCGATGCCCTGATCAGCCAGGTCGATTTGATGGGGACGATCGCCGCGATCGTCGACTACCAACTGCCGGAAGATACCGCGCACGACAGCTACAATCAGTTGCCGGTCTGGCTATCCAATGAAGCGAGCCCGCGCGAAACGATCGTTCACAACACAGCCGCCAAGGCTTACGCGATCCGTGACGGCGACTGGCTTCTGGTCGATGCCCGGTCTGGCTCACACAATCGAATCCCCAAATGGTTCGACGAAGAGCGCGGCTACAAGGAAGACGACCTGCCTGGTGAACTTTATGATTTGAAAAATGATCCGGCTGAGAAGAAGAATCTATACGGAAGCAAGCCGGAACTTGTGCAACAATTGAAGCAGAAGCTGAAATCAATCCAGGCCCGTGGCCAGGTTCGCTAGTTTCCTTTTGGACTTATCAACGACGAAGAGTGCTCCTCATGATGCGCATCGCAGTTCTTGCCGTAGCTTTCCTGGTTTCGTCTGGCTTGTCCGTTGCCAACGCGCAGACGGGTGATTCTGAAAAGAGGCCTCACATCATTTTCGTGATGGCGGATGACATGGGCTGGGGGCAAACCGGATATCGAAATCATCCCGTTTTGAAGACACCCAACCTCGACCTGATGGCCGCCAATGGCCTTCGACTGGAACGGTTCTACGCTGGCTGCTGTGTTTGCTCGCCTACCCGGGCGAGTGTGCTTACCGGTCGTTCACCGGTCCGTTGCGGCGTTCTGACGCACGGTTACGCTTTGCGACACCAGGAAAAGACACTTGCCCAGGCACTCAAAGATGCCGGGTATGTCACCGGGCACTTCGGCAAGTGGCACCTTAATGGCCTCCGCGGGCCTGGTGCGCCAATCCTCGCGGAAGACACTTATGGCCCAGGGCACTTCGGCTTCGATGAGTGGGTCTCAGTCACGAACTTCTTTGACGTCGATCCACTGATGAGCCGACAAGGCAAATTCGAGCAAATGGAAGGAGACTCATCGGAAGTGGCTATGGCCGAGGCCATCAAATTCCTCGAGAAACACAAAGACGGTGACAAACCGATGTTCGCAGTCGTATGGTTTGGTACGCCTCATAGCCCCTTCAAAGCACTCGACGACGACAAGATTCCTTTCGGCAATCTCAAAGCCGACTCCGAAAACCACTATGGCGAACTCGTTGCCATGGATCGCAGCATCGGTACGCTGCGTTCGGCTCTGCGTGAAATGAAGATCGCCGACGATACCTTGTTTGTCTTCTGCAGCGATAACGGTGGGCTACCGCGAATTGAGCCTGACACGGTCGGTGGATTGCGAGGCAATAAAGGGAACGTCTACGAAGGGGGGCTCCGCGTCCCGGCCATCATCGAATGGCCGTCGATGATTCAGCCACGAATCAGCAGCTATCCAGCATGCACCATGGACCTCTTCCCCACGGTTGCGGACGTGCTTGGTCTTCCGGAAGACGTCTTCGTTAAACCACTGGACGGCGTCAGTCTAAAGCCGCTTTTTACGGATGAGATCGGGCCTCGCGAGCAACCGATTGGCTTCCGATTCCAGAAACAAGCTGCCTTGGTTGACAACGACTGGAAATTGGTGACGTCCAACCGAGAACAAGACAACAAGTTTGAGCTTTATAACCTGAAGGACGATCCGCACGAAGAGAAGGACCTTGCCAAAGCGAAGCCTGACCAACTCGCGAAACTCAAGTCGGCCTACCAGGCCTGGGACGCCGCCGTCGAAGCAAGCTTTGCGGGTAAAGACTACGCAGCCGGTAAGCTGACCGAGCCTGACCCCGAACCTCACTACTGGACGATCGATCCCCGGTACGAGAAGTATCTCCCAGAGTGGAAAGACCGCTGGGAATATCGATCTTACATCCAAAAAGTCTTGAAAAAGTGAGGATGCCTGATCGCCCGCTACACTAGCTGAATGCCCTATTAAGGGCACATGGGAAACATTACCCTGAGAGGTGCGATCTTTTTTTCTTCGTTTCCCCAAGAAATTATAGTAAAGCCTCCATTCGACGTACGACTAGGTTATGGAGAGTGTTGCCTCGTCATGTTCCCACCCTCCTCAAGTTCGCCGTAAGCTCTTTTCTCTAATGCAGTTACAGTCCCTGCACGCACTTGTTGGCCAGCGCATGCGGCTTTAGTCAGGGACCCTTGATCTGCGAGAATGCTCTCGCTTCACCCCTCATTTCTCATCCATCTATTTTCTATTCAGGAAACGCACTATGGCTCTTCGATCTCCCACGGTCATCAAGGGTGGGTTTACACTTGTCGAACTCTTGGTGGTCATTGCAATTATTGGCGTTTTGATCGCCTTGTTGCTTCCTGCGGTTCAGCAAGCGCGCGAATCCGCTCGCCGTACTCAGTGCGTCAACAACTTGAAACAGGTCGGACTCGCCGTCCATAACTTCCACGACACTTACGGCGAACTGCCTCCTTCGCGGATTCAATATGAGTACCTTGGCTGGTCCGCCTTGCTGCTGCCCTTCATGGAACAAAACAATCTCTTCGATCAACTCGATCTGAAAAAGAAGTACAAAGATCAAACGACGGCTGCCCAACAAGCCAGTGTTGCCGGTTACGTTTGTCCGAGTCGCCATCAGGAAGGTGATTTGACGAAAGTCGTTCAGTCCATCAACGCCGACAATGGTGCCGTCTGGGACTATGCCACCGTCAGCGGCCCAAGTGGCGACAACTCCATCATTCGCCAACTGGGCAAGGAAAAGGGCATGCTCATTGTGGCCAAGGGCAATAAGGACAAATACAGCAGTCAGACGAACTTCGCTTCGGTCACCGACGGCCTGACCAATACGATCATGATCGGCGAACGACATGTTCAAATCGACAACCTGAAAGACGAAACGACCGGCCACGACGGCCCCATTCTTAGTGGCTGGGCCTATACGACCATGCGAGCAGCCGGCCCAGACTACCCGCTGGCCAGCAATATGAGAGATGACGTCGATGGAGTTGCACATCTGGTATTTGGCAGCTTTCATCCAGGCATCACCAATTTTGTCATGGGAGATGCAAGTGTACGCCCCATCCAGGTCAATATCGATGAAGACAATCTCGGGCGACTGGCGAGCCGCGATGACGGTGAAGTGATTAGCGTCGAATTCTAATCGATTGACAACCTCTTCTCTTTACAATCCCGCATCGGAGGCAAGCCACACCGTGAAAACCTCAACACCTCGTCTCGCTCTTTGCATTGGGATGGTTGCCCTGGTCTTGATGCCCCTTGCTGGTTGCGAAACGCCGGTCGCCACCCATCCTGTTACCGGCACGGTCATGCTTGCCAATGGATCGCCGGCGGGGGGCGGTATTATCAAGTTTCGCACGACGTCCGAAGATGGCGAAATCGTCAAAGCTCACGGGCAAATTCAATCGGACGGTTCCTTTCGGCTCACTACCTTTCAGGATGGTGACGGAGCCCTGGAAGGAGACCACGAAGTGATCCTTTTCAGCCCAGCGACCGGAGATGGCGGCGGCGCGGTGGCCGTCCCGAATTTCCCCAACAGATACCGAAAGTATGAAACGTCCGGACTCAAATTTCACGTGAGTCCAGGCGAGAACGATTTCGTGATTCAACTGGAAACCCGCTAACGAGGTTTCCCAGTACTGCCGCCCCTTAAGGTGCGGGGATGCCCCTTTATTCAATCGGTTTCATCGAGATTTCCGTAGTAAACTAACCATTAGGCGTACGATTAGAGGGTAAGAGCCCCGTGAAGCTATTGGCTGCTTCATACCCTTCCCCCATAAAACGCCTGCCTTAGCAATATGTCTTACGAGTTTTCAGAACGTTCTCCGCTCGACGACGAATCGCAAGATCAGCGATACGCGGACTTTCTGGCGTATTTCTCGGCAGACTGCGACCGGCTGCATGCCTATATTTATTCATTGCTGCCGCATCACGCGGACGCCGACGACGTTTTCCAACGCTGTAGTCTGCTGCTTTGGAAGAAGTTTGACACGTTCGATCAGCAGCGAGACTTTCTGTCGTGGGCATGCGGCGTCGCCTTTTACGAAGTGAAGAATTTCCTGCGAACGGCTCAGAGAGACCGCCTGCAATTCAGTGAAACGCTGTTAGACCTTCTAGCAGAGCAGCGAAGCGAGGATTTGGGGAGCGTCCCCGATCACCTGGCCGCACTCCGCCTGTGCGTCAAAAAACTGACCGATCATCAACAGCAATTAGTCTGGAAAGCATACGGCGGCGCCACTACCGTCGCCGACCTGGCGGCCGCCACCGGTCGTTCGGCCCAGACGCTTTACAATCAGTTGGCAACCATTCGCCGCAAGCTGGCCCACTGTGTCCAGATGCGACTCGCCGCCACAGGAGAGGACGCATGACAATCGAACCCAACAAACGACTCGCGGAATTAGCACATCGCAGTGTTCACGAGAGCCTGACGGCAGAAGAGCACGCGGAGTTGGAAGCAATGCTCTTGGCCAGTCCCGAAGCACGGGAAGAGTACTTCCTTTTCCTGGACCTGGAGTATGGCCTGGCCAAACTTGCGGCCGAAGAAACCGGACGCCAAACGCTTAGCTTACCACAGGCCGTAGTTCGCCCTGCGAAGCAGCTCAATCAGCCAACACGTACGCCTAGCCTGATTGGTTACTGGCCGCTATTGGCGCTAACGCTACTCGGAATGATTACTCTTCCCATGGTGTATTGGATCGCCAACCAGAATCCGGTCGCCCAGAGTGATCCTCCGGTAGAAGTAAAACCAGAAGACGATCAACCAGGACCTGAGGCCAACCCGGAAATGCAGATCATGCAACTGGCGCGAAGCCGCTTCTTTGGCGAGCCAGAAGCATTCGCTCCCGGGGATACGCTTGCCCTGGATCACGACTACGCCCTGGTCGAAGGAAGCGTTCAGCTTCGTAGCCGCACCGGGGCCGAGATGATCGTCCAGGCACCTGCCGTTTTTGCGGTTCAGTCTGCCGAACGCGTGCTTTTGAAAGTAGGCCAGTGCTCGGTCTACGCTCCCGATGGCGCCGAAGGTTTTCGCGTCCTGACTCCTCAGGCCGAAGTAGTCGATAAAGGAACGCGGTTCTCCATTAGCGTCAATGAATCAGGCGAAGCGGACGTTGAAGTCATCGAAGGAGCCGCCGAGGTATTTACCGCCGAGCAGGCCAGCAAGCCGATTCATGGAGGCCTTCTTCTCGAAGCGGGGGAAGGACGCGTCATCAACTCGATGGGTGAAGTCGCCGCCGGCGATGCCTCGCAGTTCGGTCGCACCTACAAGTCGATCCTGCCTGACCGAATCATCTCGTTCGACGTTTCTCCCCAAGGAGATCCCGAGCCTGACAAGCTGTTGGCGGTCACTGCCCAGCGGGGTGGTAAGACCGTGACCTACGACGTCGACCAACTCATTGGCTTCGATTTGATTCACTTTAAGGTCAACAAGAACATCAACAATCTGACGACTCCTCTTCTTAGTATTGATCCCAAGAGCGGTGATGACACACGTCGCCGCGCAGAATACTTGGATCGCGATCATTGTCTTTGCACTGGCATCCTGAACCCAGGTGGTAGCGAAATCCCGTTGACTTCAGATCCCGATATCAGCAACGAAGACCTGGGCAAACGGACGCCAGGCCTGGCGGTTCGCTTCCACGAGCCAATCGTGAATGCTCCCGGCCCGGACATCATCTTCTTTGATCTGCACGTGGTCGTTCATCCGGAAGACGGCGATCCATTCCACGTTTCCCCTACCCACTTCGAGCCTGGTCTGAAGTCTCATACCATTCGTGAGTACGACATCTCGCTCGTCGATCATGGTTCGCATCAACTAAGCAACTTTCGTTTGTACGGATTCGACCGACGCATTCGTAGCGTGGACGAACTTTGCCAATCGAATCACAACGGTGGTGTCCCTCATGCGGTTCCTGCCAAAGTGATCGCCGCCGGTATTGATCTTTCGGATCTTGGCTATCCGGAAGGTGCCGAAGTTCACGAATTGTTCATTCAAGATGCCATGGACGACGAGAACTTAATTGACCCCGTTTTTATCGGGGGCTTCCCGCCTGTTTTCTCCGCCTCGCCCGAAGAGCCCACCTCAACGGAAGAGTAAGTTATGCCAATTTCCCTTCGCCCACTCACGTCACTGGCACTGCTGCTTTTGACGGGACTGATTTCACCCGCAATTGCTGCGGATGACAATAAGCAAGCGATCTTTTTCGAAACGAAAGTTCGCCCTTTATTGGCTCAGCACTGCTTTGAGTGTCATGGTGCGAAAGAGCAAAAGTCAGACCTGCGTCTCGACCGCCGCAACCACTTCATGAAAGGTGGCAGCAGCGGTCCGATTGTGGTCCCCGGCAAGCCGGACGAAAGCGAACTCCTAGCTGCGGTGAAGTACGAAAGCTACGAGATGCCCCCTTCGGCTCCGCTCCCAGACGAGCAGATCGCCATCCTCGAGACATGGATTAAGAATGGTGCCTACTGGCCTGAACACCCAGGCGAAACGCGAGAGGACGAACTGTTCACCGAGGAAGACCGTGCCTGGTGGGCATTCCAGCCGGTCGAACAGCCTGACGTTCCTCAGGTCGCCCCAGAAGCAATCACCCACAACCCGATCGACAATTTCATTCTCGCCAAATTGAAAGATCAAAAGCTGTCCGCGGCACCGCCAGCCGAGCCGCGAGACCTGATCCGGCGTCTCTATTTCGACATGCTCGGCGTACCGCCGACTCCGGAAGAAGTGAGTACATTCGTCAGCGACCCGAGCCCTGCGGCATACGAAGAGCTGGTCGACAAGGTCTTGGCCGATCCCCGTTATGGACAACGCTGGGCGACCCATTGGCTGGACGTCGTTCGCTATGCCGACTCCGATGGTTATCGCCAGGATGCCTATCGGCCGCTGGCGTACCGCTACCGCGACTACGTGATCAAGAGTCTGAATGAAGACAAGACGTACAAGCAGTTCATGACCGAACAGTTAGCTGGGGATGAGGTTGCCCCGGACGATCCGGATGCCCTTGTCGCCACGTACTTTCTGCGCGGCGGTGTGTACGAGTACAACAGTCGCGACGCTGAAGGGCAACAGGTCCTCATCAATGATGAACTGACCGATACCGTGGGCGATGTGTTTCTGGGGATGGGCATTGCTTGTGCTCACTGCCACAACCACAAATTCGATCCGATCTTGCGGGATGACTACTATCGTCTGCAGGCGTTCTTCAAGCCGTTGGTCTGGAAAGATTCACACCCATTGGCCACCGACGAAGAACTTAAGAAGTATCAGGACGAGTTGGCTAAATGGGAGGCCAAGCATCGGGATCTATTGGACCAGATTGCCGAGATCGAAAAGAAACCGCGCGAAAGTGCCCGGCGAAAAGCAGTCGAGATGTTTCCTGAAGAAGTCCAGGAAATGTACTGGAAACCGGCTGACCAGCGGACTACGTACGAAAACCAAATCTTTTACCTTGTCGAAAAACAGGTCGAGTTTGAGTACGACCGCCTGCAAGGCCGAATTCCCAAGGATAAGCAACAGACATGGGAAGACCTGAAAAAGAAGCTACAGGATGTCGTCGGTAGCAAGCCCAAGCGACCTCCCGTCGCCGACATTGCCGGGGATGCTGAAGGGACGATCGCTGCGACGACCATCCCAGACGAACGTTCGCAACGCGAGATCAAGCCCGGCTTCTTGACCATTTTGGAACCTGGCGACGCAGAGATTGATCGTTCTTCGATTGCTAACGCGAAAAGTAGTGGACGACGTGCCGCGCTCGCCAAGTGGCTTTGCCGAGACGACAACCCTCTTTCGCCGCGAGTCATCGTCAATCGGGTTTGGCAATATCACTTTGGCATGGGTCTCTCTTCCAATGCCAGCGACTTCGGTCGCCTGGGCGAACCCCCCACGCACCCTCAGCTGTTGGACTGGCTGACAAGCCAATTTATCGAGAACGGCTGGCGACTCAAACCAATTCATCGCCAGATCCTGCTATCGGCGACTTATCGTCAGTCCTCGTTGATTGAAGTTCCGGAAGTCGCCAAAATGGTCGATCCGAAGAATCGGTTGCTGTGGCGATTCCCTGCCCATCGTTTGGAAGCCGAACAGATTCGCGACGCGATGCTGGCCGTCAGTGGCGAACTTCAAAACAAGACCGGAGGCCCAGCATCGTCCAGCAACAGTGCCGTGCGTACCGTCTTCACCAAGAAGATGCGTAATTCTCCGGACGCACTGCTGGAAAGCTTCGATTCCCCCACCGGGTTTGCCAGTGTTACCCAGCGGAATGCCACCACCACCGCGACCCAATCGCTGTTGATGTTCAATGGCGACTGGACTCTGAAACGATCGGAAGCGATGGCGAGGCGACTCAACCGCGAGCATGGCACCGACTACGAAGCCATCGTTCGTGAAAGCTTCCGAGAGTGCTTCGGTAGAATGCCCCGGCCTGAGGAACTTGAAGCGGCTGTGTCATTCATCGAAGAGCAAGTCGCCTACAACCGCGACCTCACCAAGGCTAAAGATGGCAAGCTCCCTTCCACGGCGTTGCTTGATGAACCTCAGATGCAGCGCTGGAGTACGGCGTTCAATATTAGCGATGAAACGCCTCATCAGTTTTTGACGCTCCCGGACACCAAGGCTCTCCCTTCGCACAACTTTACGATCGAAGCGTTGGTTTTCAATCGAACCCTATTCAAGGATGCCTCGGTTCGTACGATCGCGGCTCATTGGAATGGATCGCAATCGACGCCTGGCTGGAACTTTGGAATCACCAGTGACAAGTCAGCGTATCGCCCCCGAAACCTGATCCTGCAACTGATCGGCAAGGATAAGAGCGGCAAGGTGAAGTACGAAGTAGTTCCGTCCAATATTCGTATCCCTTCCGACAAGCCCTACTATGTTGCTGCTTCGGTCGACTTTGACGCCGGCACGGCCACGTTCTACGCACGCGACATGTCGTATGACGAATCGGAACTGGAAACGGTTGTCGTCAAGCATTCCATCGTGGGCGACTGTGGTTCCGATTCGCTTCGCTTCAGTGTCGGCGGCCGCGATGCCCAGAGCCCGCACAATTGGGACGGTCTTATCGATGACGTTCGATTGACGCGAAATGCAATCAACGAGGAATCTCAAATCCTGATCAATACTCCGAATGATCCTGTCACCGACGATACGGTCGGCATGTGGCAATTCGTTCGCTCCAATCCCAACGGTCCGTTGGCCGACACCGCCAATGCAGAGCGAGAACTGGAACTTTCGCGACGCTCTGATCGACGCGGCCTGGGGCCGATTCTGATTGCGTTGAGCGACTACTGCCACGTTTTATTGAATTCCGGCGAATTCCAATTCGTCGACTAGCCCGCTTAGTTCGTGCCTTATACCGAAACTCCGGAGGGAGAATCGCCATGAACAATCAACCTCATATTGAAGTCCCAACCACTCGCCGCGAATTTTTGGCCAAGTCGGGCGGTGGCTTTGGCGCGATGGCTCTGGCCGCCCTTATGGCGCAATCCGCTTCTGCCGCGCCGGCCGATCCCCGGGCTCCGAAGACGACCCACTTTCCCGCCAAGGCGAAGAATGTGATCTTCCTGTTCATGGAAGGTGGCCCGAGCCATATCGACCTGTTCGATCCAAAGCCCCTGCTCAATGAACTGGCCGGCCAGAAGCTTCCCGAAAGCTTCGGGAAGGTGATCCTGGCGATGGGAGAAAACGATGCTCCCTTGATGCGTTGCCCTCGCAAGTGGAAGCAGCACGGAGAAAGTGGCTTGTGGGTTTCGGACTGGTTCCCTGAAATTGCGACCTGCGCCGATGACCTGTGCGTGATTCGATCGTGCGTATCGGACGGCATCAACCACTCGTCCGGCGTTTGTCAGATGAATACCGGTCACGTCATTGGTGGTCGCCCTTCCCTGGGTGCCTGGGCAACATATGGCCTGGGAACGGAAAACCAGGACATGCCTGCTTTCGTAGTACTGACCGACGGCAAAGGCCAACCGGTCAACGGGTCGCGAAACTGGGGCAGCGGCTTCATGCCGGCCGCCTATCAGGGCGTTCAGTTCAAGTCAGGCGCCGATCCAATCTTGAACCTGAATCCGCCCAGCCACATCACATCCAAACGTCAGAAGGCGAAACTCGATTTCCTCAGTCAGTTAGATCGCGAGCACGCCGCGGAGCGAGAAGACTACTCGGAGCTGGAAGCTCGAATCAAGTCGTACGAGCTAGCCTTTCGCATGCAGTCTGCAGCACCGGACATTGTCGACCTGAGCAGCGAAACAGAAGAGACCAAGCAGCTTTACGGTATCGACCAGAAGGAAACGAACGTTTTCGGCAACAACTGCCTGCTGGCTCGTCGGCTCGTCGAAAATGGAGTTCGTTTCGTTCAACTCTACAGCGGAGCTGGAAGCGGCTGGGATGCCCATTCCAATATCGAAGGCAACCATGGCAAGCTCTGCAAGGAGGTCGACAAGCCTATTGCCGGCTTGCTGAAAGACCTCAAACGTCGAGGTCTCTGGGATGAAACGCTTGTGATCTGGGGGGGGGAGTTCGGTCGTACTCCCATGTCGGAAAAAGGGAATGGTCGGGATCACAACCCGACTGGGTTCACCATGTGGATGGCCGGTGGCGCCATACCAGGCGGTCGCACCATTGGTGCCACGGATGATCTCGGGCTGAAAGCGGTCGAGAATCCGCTACACGTTCACGATCTTCATGCAACCATCATGCGTGTGCTTGGTGTCGACCACACCAAGCTCATCTATCGCCACAAGGGTCGACCTGAACGAATCGACATGAACGAAGGACGGGCAGAAATGAAAGTCCTTGGGCTCGGTTAAGTCGCTAACGGAAAACCTCTCGCAGAGTCCGCTCAGACTTATGCACCTGGACTCTGCTGGCAGCCGCATGCAGGCACTTTGCGACGTGGCCAATTTCTTTCCAACCATGTCCTCAGTCCGTATCGTTTTGCGCGAGGGTGACTACAAGATAGCCACCTTTTGTTCAGTCTCGATGAATATCAGACATTGTGAAATTTTTCCCATTTACAGTTTCTCTGGCAGCTGAGAAACTACCGAGATAAGGAGTATTCGTCGCAAGGAAATAGCGACGATGTCGCAACGTTCTAGGCGGAAATTGGGACGCTCGGCATTTGGATTTGATTGTGCATCTGTTCTCACAAAGGAGTCCAACATGGTCCGTTTTGCCATCATCGAGGTGAATCAAAGCCTCACCATTGCCCAAGTCACGCCAGGACAACTGCCGGAAGATACGGCTCGCCAAGAGCGCGGTTATCTGATCGATCCCGCCACCTACCGGTCCTACGATCAGGCTCGTGAAGCATTATTCAAGATGCTGCCCGAGAATGCTGACCAAACTCTCCTTCAGGCTTAACAACCCAAGACTAATTGCCCTGGTTGATGTCCTTTCGGCAATTGGTTTTCCCGAAAAAATTCACCGCGACAGTCGCGTTTCTACCACATCCCTCAAGGCAACTCTGGTCCAACGGAAGAGGGATGATCTTCCGTGCAATCGATTCAGACGGAACGGAACTACTCAGATTGTCGCGGGTACCCGCTGGACAACTACTTCGACATTCCTCGCCTGGCTTGCCTCTCTCAGGGATACGTGCGGGGAATCAAGTTGGAACTGGTCATCACGCTGATTACGATGACATTCGTTCGCGCATCGCTGGCATTCAATCCTCGGCCAGCTTGGCCGTGGAAACGATTTCCGACGCCGACAATGTCGTGAAGCAAGTTCACAACATTTCGACCACGATCGCAGCCGCCGTGGAAGAACAACGTTGCGTCGCTCAGAGCATCTCCGAGCAGTGAACCGCGGTCGCTGGCGGAGTTCAGTCGGTCTCGCACAGCCTCGATCAGTCGACGGAAGCCCGTGCCGAGGTCAGCCGCAACATCGCCCAAGTAGAAGACGTCGCCAAGCGAACGTCGAGCGATGCCGCCAAGACGGGCAGCGTCGGAACTCGCATGACCTCGCTGGCTTCGAAACTGAACGAGACGTTGAGCGAGTTCAGCTACTAATCGTCACCAGCGAGAAGAGCATCACCTTGAAGACTCGATCGGCATGCCGATCGAGTCTTTCCGTTTCTTGTTCGCGTCAGTCGCTATTTGGCACTAAATCGAAATGCCGCGAATCCGACCTTCTCCAACAAGCACTCCCAACGCACCCATTGCCCAGGCACTCGTTTGATCCGCCAAAGGTAGTGCGCACTGGGAAAGCAGAACATTTCCCGACAACTCGACATGCAGATCGCCTGTTACTTCTTTCGGAGTTCCCAGTCGTATCACGGCAAACGCCGAGTCCTCCGCATGCTGGTATTGAACAATGGCCGCGTGCGCTAGTGCATCCCAACGTGCCTGCAGATTGGCGCCGGCGAAGAGTCCCTGTTTCTTCCACGTCTTGCGAAGACGAATCAATTCACGATACCACTGAAGCGTCTCCTCACTCCCTTTCTCTCGCGGGCCGATCTGCGATTTCCTAAACGCTGCTTTGGACAAACAAGATACCGTGTCGGTCCAGTCGTGCTGCGGGTACTCACGACGACGCCCTTTCTCAACCGCATCGCGAAGGTGTGCGTCGCCAAAGTCGGCAAAGAAGTAGAAGGGCTTATCACAGGCAAACTCCTCTCCCATGAACAGCATGGGGATCGCCGGAATCAGACACATCAAAGCGGCCGCCGCGCGGTGGGCTTCGTGAGAGGTGACCTGATGCAAACGCAGACCATCGGGATGGTTGCCAATGAAGTCGTGATTCTGAATGGAAAAGATCAACGACTCCCAGTCCGCCGCCGCGTCATCTTCTGCCAGTGGTATGCGTCGTCGTTTTTCTTCAAACGTTCCCCGAAACACATACCCACGGCGCAGAACCATATCGATATCTTCGCCAGCGAGGTAACGACGATCGGACATATGTTCGTCGGGGCGCGTCTCCGCGGCGACTGCATGCAGAAAGTCGTCACACCAGATCGCACCAAAGCCATATCCACCTTCGTCGAGCGGACGCAGGAGTTCCGGATCGTAGACGTTGCTTTCGGCAATCAGATGCAGCTTACGCCCTAACTCCACTTGCATCTCGGCGAAGGCTTTACCAACATCGGCGACAATGTGCGATTCCGATTCGTCCAGAATACAATGCGTCGCATCTAGCCGGAGTCCATCGAAGTGAAATTCTTCAATCCAGTACCGGACGTTCGCGACAATATAATCTCGCATCATCGCACTGCCATCGCCGTCCAAGTGCGGAGCATCTCCCCACACCGTTTGATGCCTCGGCGAGACATAGCCTCCGAAAGGATGCAGATAGTTGCCCTCGGCACCGAAGTGGTTGTAAACCACGTCCAGAATCACCGCGATTTCGCGTTGATGGGCCGCGTCGACCAGTTGCTTCAGCTCGTCCGGTGTGCCAAATGTGTTTCGCGGCGCGAAGAAGTTCGTTCCGTCGTAGCCCCAGTTCCATCTGCCCGCCGACTGCGCTAAGGGCATGATTTCAATCGCGGTAACTCCAAGATCGACGAGCTCTGCCAATCGATCGATCGCGGCCAGGTACGTTCCTTCCTTGGTAAACGTGCCAATGTGGAGTTCGTACAGAATCATTTCATCCTTGGGCAGGCCGTGCCATGCTTCATCCTTCCAACAATAAGCGGCAGGATCGATCCACTGCGAAGGGCCGTGAACACCATCCGGTTGAAATCGGCTGGCCGGATCTGGGCGAGGATTTCCGTCCGGCACACGAAACCAATAACGCGTCCCAGGAGGCACCTTTGCGATAGCAGTGAACTCGCGATCCTCTGTCGCGTTCATTGGCAGTTCTTGCTCATGGTCCCCTTCAATCCGCAGAGTAAGCTTCTCGCACGCTGGTGCATGAACCGTAAATAGAACGTTGCCATCTTCCAGACGACGGGGACCAAAGGTACGAAGCATAGCGAACTCAATTCCAGTGCAAAGGATTTCAACGGCCGCAAAATCTCTAAAATCACGAGTCGATTATTTCGCGGCTCAGTCGATTCGACAAGGATTCGTTTTCTCGACAATTTGTGGTTCGTGTTTTGGTTTTGTTTCGGCTACAATCAGAGCCACCACTCTCAACTCTGCTTTTCGAGAACTCACCATGCCTAAGCTTTCCACCTGGGTCCCTACGTGGACTTTCGCCCTGATTGCCTTCTCGACCGCTGCACTGTCTGCTGCTGATAAGCCGAACATCATCGTCATTCTTTCCGACGACATGGGCTACTCGGACATAGGCTGCTACGGAAGCGAAATTCAAACGCCAACACTCGACACCTTGGCCGATAACGGCTTGCGATTCTCGCAATTCTATAACACGGCCCGCTGTTGTCCGACGCGTGCATCGCTGCTGACCGGTCTTTACCCGCACCAGGCTGGCATCGGACATATGGTGACTGGTAACTACGACATCAGCAAGTTCCCTGGTTTTCAGATGGGCTTGAACCAGCGCTGTCAAACGATTGCCGAAGTCCTGAAGCCAGCAGGCTACAAAACCTACATGACCGGCAAGTGGCACGTCTGCAATAACATTCGGCCTGAAGGTACCAAGAAGAACTGGCCGCGTCAGCGTGGCTTCGACCACTTCTATGGCACCATCACCGGAGCCGGTAGTTTTTATGATCCCGCTGCTTTGTGTCGCGACAATACGCTGATCACCCCAGAAAACGACACCGAGTATCAACCCGAGACGTTCTACTACACCGATGCCATCGGCGACAACGCGGTGCGCTTTCTCAAGCAGCATCACGAGCAATCCGCCGATGCTCCCTTCTTCCTTTACGTCGCTTTCACGTCCGCCCATTGGCCTATGCATGCGTTGCCCGAAGACGTCGCCAAGTATGACGGATTCTACGACAACGGCTTTACCGAGATCCGTGAGAATCGTCTCGCTAAGCTAAAGCAACTCGGCCTGATTGATGCCTCGTGGGAAATGTCGGAACAGGCCGGCGACTGGGACAGCCTTAAGCACAAAGAGTGGGAAATTCGCAACATGGAAGTCTACGCGGCGATGATCGACCGCATGGACCAAAACATCGCGAAGATCACTGCCCGACTAAAAGACTCAGGCGACTTCGACGACACGGTCATCTTCTTCATGCAAGACAACGGCGGCTGTGCCGAAGGGGTCGGACGTGCCAAAGACAAGAATTTACCGGCCCCACGTCCGGCTATGGCAAGCGACGAGTTGCAGTTGGATATCATCCCCAAGTTCACACGTGACGGTCGACCTGTTCGTCATGGGCCAGAAACCATGCCAGGAGCCGACGACACCTACATTGCTTACGGTCGTGATTGGGCGAATGTTTCCAATACGCCTTTCCGTGAATACAAGCACTGGGTTCACGAAGGAGGAATCTCAACGCCATTGATCGTCCATTGGCCCAAAGGTATCGCGGCTTCGCAAAACGGTAAGCTGAATCACACCCCCAGCCACCTGATCGACATCATGGCAACCTGTGTCGATGTCGCGAAAGCCGACTACCCCAAACAGATCAACGGCACCGATATCACTCCACTTCCAGGCATTAGCTTGGCGCCAGCGTTTGCCGGCAACCAGCCACAGCGGAAGACACCAATCTTTTGGGAACATGAAGCGAACTGCGCCGTTCGAGACGGCAAATGGAAAATCGTTCGCTACGGCAAGATGGGCTCTGGCGAGACCACGCCGTGGGAACTGTACGACATGGAGGCAGATCGTACCGAACAACACGACCTGGCCAGCCAACATCCCGAACGCGTCCAGAAAATGGCCGACCAATGGCAAGCCTGGGCAGAAGCCTCCGATGTCCTTCCGTGGCCTTGGGGTCATCTTGGTAAAAAGTAACGTCCCTCGAGAACACCCCCGATGAAGTTCCGTTTTCCCTTCGCCTGCCTGTGCGTTCTATTTCTTACCGCAATCGTACAAGCCGACGATCGCCCTAATATCGTCGTGATCATGCTCGACGACTTGGGGTATTCCGATCTCGGCTGTTACGGCGGCGAAATCCAAACGCCCAACATCGATGCGCTGGCTCACAATGGCCTGCGTTTCACCTCCTTTTACAATTGTGCCCGCTGCTGTCCGACGCGTGCGGCTCTGCTCACCGGTCTGTATCCACATCAAGTTGGTCTCATCCGCAATGGACGTTCGCTTACCAAGAACGGCGTCACCATCGCCGAGGCTCTGGGGCAAGCAGGCTACCAAACCGCCATGGCGGGAAAGTGGCACCTAAGTCAAACCAACCCGATCGACGATCGCCAAAAGCAACTCGACTGGCTCAATCATCAAGCCGACTTCGATCGCCCGTTCGCTCCGCTGGATACCTATCCGGCCAAGCGAGGTTTTCAACATCACTTTGGGCCGGTCTGGGGCGTGGTGAATTACTTCGATCCGTTTTCCTTGGTCGACGATACCAAGATCGTGAAAGATGTTCCTGATGACTTCTACATGACTGATGCCATCACCGACAAGGCCGTTGAGTACATCGAGACGATGTCGAAGAAGGACACTCCCTTCTTTCTTTACGTCGCTCATACGGCCCCACATTGGCCCCTGCATGCCAAGCCAGAGGACATCGCCAAGTATGAGAAGACCTACACCGAAGGCTGGCAGAAGCTACGCGACGATCGCTATGACCGCATGCTTGAAATGGGATTAATCGATCCCCAGACCTTCCCCAAGCCACGGCTTCAAGGAGATGGCCCCGACTGGCAGGCCCTGGACGACGAGCACCGCAAACACATGGCCCAACTGATGGCCGTCCACGCCGCCATGGTCGATTGCGTCGACCAAGGCATCGGGCGAATTATGGCGACACTCAAGACGACTCAACGGTTTGATAATACACTGATTCTGGTCATGGCCGACAACGGGGCATCGCCCGAACGTTATCTCAACCCTGGATTCGACCGACCGAACGAAACGCGAGACGGCCGCAGCATTCAGTACGAGGGCCTCTTCAACCCCGGCAGCGAAACCACCTGGGGCTATATTGGCTCGTACTGGGCCAATGCCGCCAATACGCCATTTCGCTACTGGAAGGCGCAGTCGTTCGAAGGCGGGACCCATACGCCGATGATCGCTCATTGGCCCAGTGGCTTGAAAACAAAGCCGGGTTCGCTGACCGATCAACCGGGCCATGTGATAGACGTCATGCCGACCTGTCTCGAAATCGCTGGGGCCGAATACCCCAAGAGTTACGACGGCCACGACATCACGCCCCTGGAGGGCCAGTCCCTTTCGGCGATCCTCCGCGGCGAGAAGCGTGATGGTCACGACCAACTCTTCTTCGAGCACGAAGGAGGCAAAGCCGTGATTGCCGATGGCTGGAAGCTCGTTCAGCCCAAGCAAAATGGCAAATGGGAACTTTACCATCTGGCAGAAGACCGTACAGAAACCAAGAACCTTGCTGGCGACCACCCCCAGCGGCTAAAAGACATGAAGCAGCATTGGCAAACCTGGTTCGACCGGGTGAAACCAGCCAACTAGCTTCCTACCTCATCCTCGAATTGATTCTCCCTGCAAGGAGCCTCTTCATGCGCAGCGTTCTTCTCAGCCTTTTGGCAATCGGCTGCTCGGCCAGCCAACTTTTGGCAGCTGAGCTTCCCGATATCGTGGTGTTTCTTTCGGATGACCACACCATCGTCGATTCATCGTTGTATGGATCGCCCGACTTGAAGACCCCCAACATGGAGCGCGTCGCCAAGCAGGGCCTCACGTTTGACCGGGCCTTTGTGGCCTCTCCGTCGTGTGCTCCCAGCCGTGCGGCACTGCTGACCGGGTTGATGCCTTCACGAAACGGAGCCGAGCCGAATCACTCGCGTCCTAAGGAAGAGATCAAGAAGCTACCGGCCTATTTTCAAGAGCTGGGGTACGAGGTCGTTTCGTTTGGCAAGGTGGGGCACTATCGCCAGACGCCTGAGTATGGTTTCGATATCGCCCGGCATTTTAATTACCACGAAGACGTCGCCGTGCCAGAAGCGTTGAAGTGGCTCGATGCACGCGAAAGTGACAAACCGCTCCTCCTTTTCGTCGGCACTAACTGGCCGCATGTCCCCTGGCCCGAACCGGAAGACATTGATCCCGAATCGATCAAAATTCCGCTGCACCATGTTCATACGCCCCAGACTTGCATAGCTCGTGCGCGCTATTATCAGGCCATCAAAACGATGGATCGTGAACTGGGCGAAGTCTTCGACGCGGCATACAAAAAGCTCGGAGACGATACTCTGTTTTTACACACCAGCGATCACGGTGCTCAGTGGCCCTTTGGCAAGTGGACCCTCTACGACGAAGGAATTCGCACGCCCATGATCGCTGTCTGGCCAGGCAAGATCACCCCTGGCAAGCGTACCGAGGCGATGGTTTCGTGGATCGATATTCTGCCGACCCTCTACGCCGCCGTCGGCCAAACGGCGCCAAAAGAACTAGACGGGCAGTCTTTCCTGCCGGTCCTCCTTGGCGAAACGGATCATCATCGCGACGTCATTTTCACCGTCCACAGTGGCGACGGAAATAAGAACGTCTATCCCACACGCAGCATCCGTACGACGCGTTGGAAGTACATTCGCAACCTTCACCCTGAGTTCAAGTTCACGTCCCATATTCTGGGGGACAACCGTCCTCAACCGTACTGGGGCAGTTGGGTCGCGAAGGCCAAGACGGTCCCCGAGGCAGCCCGTAAGGTCAAACGATACCTGCAAAGGCCGGCGGTAGAACTCTACGATTTGGATGCTGATCCGACCGAGCAAAACAATCTGGCCACCGATCCCCAATACGCAGTAACCCTGGCCAAGCTGAGCGACCAGCTTGATGCCTGGATGAAGGAGCAAGGGGATCCGCAGAAGGTTTACGGGGAACCGATACTACTCAGTGCTGAATAACGTTGACGCCTTGCCTGATTACCGCATGCTCAAGACGTTCGCCAAGATGATCGACCCCAACGGGATAAAGATGAACCCGCGGGAACACGTCTCGCAAACGGAAGCAACAGCCATCGGCAGGTTATCCAGTCCATAGATCGCCCCCACGCCAAAACCCACCGACATGGCAAACGCGGCCACGGTAACAAGCGCCATCACCTTGCGTGGCGTCCCCTCCCTTGATTGGAACATCATCGCCATCGGAATCGCCGGGAAGCCAACACACATCGCGAGTATGATGCCGACTTCATTTTGAAGAACGATTTCGCCGGCAAGCGCTGCCAACGTGAGTACGATCGCCGCGCCGACGGCTAGTCCGCCAAAGCGTTCCCACGGCGTCAACACCAGACGACCAAAAGGGTGCAAGACGAGAAACGCATCTGAAATGGGGCCGGCAAACCAGGTCGTTACGCAGAACAACAGGTACAACGCCATGAACGCGTAGGCAAGCCCCTGCGTCGCTGGATTGGCAGCCAAGGTCAAATAGATGACCTTGTAGCCCAAGTAAAGCCCGATGATGATCACCCACTGCATTCCAGCTGTCTTGGTGGCCATCCAGATGAAGTAGCCCAAGATCCAGCGATAGATCGGCACCTTGGCTTTGAGCGTTTCCAATGCTCCTTGGCGTGCCCAATCCAACTCGGGATTGATCCGCAGCGCCTCGCGAAAGTGAGTTTCGGCTTTGTCTAGCTCCCCCTTTTGCAGATAGGTCCATCCCAGGTTGGCATGCGACGTGGCATCTTCCGCGTCGACCTGCAGCGAACGCTTCAGCTCTTCAACCGAAGCCCCGGCTTTGCCTTGGCTACGCAGGGCGAGAGCCCGGATGTTCATCGCTTCGGTATCGTCCGGGTCATGGGAAAGGGTCATTTCCGCTGCCCGGAGTGCCCCCTCCCAATCCTTTTTATCGGCGCAGACCATGGCGATCACGTTGGATGCCATCGTGTCGGCCGGGTCTAACTGCAGCGCGTGCTCGGCGCCGAGTCTGGCATCTTTGTACTTGTGCGCCTTCATGTAGATCCAAGCGAGCATCGAGTGGCTCTTCGCCCAGTCCGGAGCCATTCGTACGGCTAACTCGCCATGCTCGATCGCTGGTTCGTTCTCCTTAAGCTCACTATGGCAAAGCCCCATCAGCATGTGGTTGCTGGGATTCTCGGGGTCTTCCGCCATGCTCAGGGTAAGTTCGCGCTTCGCTTCATCGTAGCGACGCATCTGGATCAGCATGGTAGCACGCTGGAGTCGTTGGCTCATTTCAATTTCATGTAGCTAAGGATGTCGTCGTACAGCCCGCCTTCGTTGGCATACAGGGCATAGTTTCTCGCCGTCGCAAACCACTCCTTGGTGGTTGGTCTATGCCGTTTGGCCGCCGCGAGCAAATCCTTGCCAGACACGGGCACCGGCTTACCGGTCTTGAGCGCTTCGCTCAATTTCGATTCCACGGCCAGGTCGACGACCGCCTTCATATCGGCCCCAGAAAACTGATCGGTCTTCTTGGCCAGGTAGGCGTAGTCGACATCCTTGGTCGGTTTGCCCTGGCAAAGAACCTGCAAGATCTCAGTCCTCGATGGCTGGTCAGGCGGTGGGACGAAGATCACGCGATCGAAACGTCCTGGTCGGCGAAACGCGGAATCGACGTGCCACGGAGCGTTCGTGGCAGCCAGAATCAGCACCCCTTCGTTGGAATGCTCGGCGCCATCCATCTCGGCCAGAAACTGATTGATCAGTTGCCGGGCACTGCCTCCGTTCATATCGCTACGACGCCCCCCCAGTGCGTCGACCTCGTCAAAGAAGATCACGCAGGGGCTGCTATTACGGGCAAGCTGAAACAGCTGATGCAAGTTGCGCTCGCTGTTTCCCATCCACATATCCAAGACATCATTGATGCCGATGCTGATGAAGTTCGCGTTGATCTCGCCAGCGGTGGCCCGAGCCAAGTGCGTCTTGCCACAGCCTGGCGGACCATACATCATGATGCCGCCTCCGATCGTCTTCCCGTAGGCCTTGTAGATCTCGGGGTTCTGCATCGGGTAAATGATCTTCATGCGGATCTCTTCCTTGAGATCCTCCATGCCGCCGACATCGGCGAACTTGATCTTGGGACGCTCTACCGAGGCACCGACATCCCCCTGGGCGTCACCCGATCCGACACGAATTCGCCCGTCGACGACTTCGCTCTCCTCGAACTGAGCCCCCACGCCCAGGCGTTCGCTGAGTTCCTCATCCTCAAGTTCCGGATCGAGATCGATCGCCGTTTTATAGTGATATACGGCCGAAGATGTGTTGCCTTCCGCCATCGCTATTCGCGATGCCAACAGATGTGCCGCTGCTGACGCGTCTTTTCCATGAACTACGCGTTCGATGACGACGGCGGCTTCACCGATTTGATTGTTTTGCAGGAAAGAGTCAGCCAGACGAAGCGGCCAGTCGCGATTGTGGGGCTCGATCCGCGACAACTCTTTGAAATGGTCAATCGCCGACTCAAATTTCCCCAAGCGGTAAAGCGTGTCGGCCAGGTGAGACCGCAAAGGGATGTTATCCGGGCTAAAACGCAACGCCTCTTCCAGCGCGCGGAGCGATTCTTCAGAAGAACTCATAGACACCCATCATCTGCAGCGAAAAGTCAGTTCCGTAAGACTCCCCTATCATGCCACGTGGGGGATGTCTTGCCCACTCTCCCTCGGGCACTTTTTCCAAGAACATCGCCGCGAGTACCGGTCAGCTCAATGCTGCTTGGATCCTCTGGACAAGCCGGTTATCGGCCCGCTGCGAGTCCCGCAGCAGGAAGATATTCGAGGCGAGGTACGTATCGCGCCATTGAGGTGACACGTGATAGTAGTCCTCTAAGATCGCGGAACTGAACTTGTAATCGTGGGCATTGTCTCCCTTGCGGAAAACGAGCACCCGGGCCGCATCGATCAGTTGCTTGGCCTTGGCCGCGTGGTTTTCCTTGTCTTGGAGATACCCCAGCGTCATTTTCGCCGCGTTAAATGGGTTGCTCCCGAGTTCCGCGAAAATGTTTTCGACTGCCTCGGCCGCATCTCCTTCTGGCTGCTGCGGATCAAGCGTCGCGATGCTGACATCTTGGACGCCACCTCGCCCCCGCATGCCACCACGGAACATCGGCAGGAACGCGGCGTTTTGCAGCAGCAATAGTCGACGCGTCTCATCATCGCCGCATGTCTCGTAGGCATAACGCAGGGCATTGGTCGTGGTGACGCTGTGCAAAGGAACAATTGCCGGCTGCTGCATGACCATCTCGCCTGCCACCACATGCAAGGCATCCCAGATCGATTGAGGATGGGCTCCTCCATTGATCAGCTGAACGACCTGATCGCAGGCATCGTCGTTGGACCCGCTACGTAGCGTCTCGATCATCGTCTGCGTCGCGTCCGCGTCGAGCTTCCCGGTGGTCCAATCGTCCCGCATCTTCGCGGCGATCTCTTCGTTGCGCCGGAATGGGCGATCGGCTTCATCGTCTCGCTTAGCCGGGTTACTTCCTTCGTGCATCAAAAGTGCATAGGTCAAACTGCGAAGGACCGGCTCGGCATGTTGCCAGCCGATACAACCCAATGTGCGATAGCTGTTGGCTACGTAGATTGCCTTGTGACCGATGCTGCGATAGTCGCGCGATCCATAGCGAAACAGCAATCGGTAGATCTCGTTCGCGCCTCCAGTACGTGCCAGGCTGGCAGCGGCAACGTCCGCTTTCTCTTCATCCCAGTCGTCCATTGCTTCGATGAACTGAGCCCTGGCCTTGCCGTGCGGAAGGATCTTGCTGTCGTCCATGGCCGACATCGTCCAGTCACCCCGCTCTTCGACGTCGCGCTGCGCGGCCGACTTGTAGTGATCCAGCGCCCAGAAGATCGGCAACCAGCGGTGTTCATCCGGCGAGGACATGCTCGCGAGGTGAGCTGAGTTGACGACCAACACCGCGTGGAATTTGTGCCCGACGCTTGGTCGCGGTTCGACGTTCTTCACCCCCACCAGCAGCAACGCCGCCATCACTTCACGGTAGCTGGTCCCCTTCTTCACCTTCGACGCGATCTCTTCCAGCAAGGCTTCCCGCGGCGTCTCTTCAATCAGCCGGACCAGGGGCTCAATACTCGAGTCAAGCCGCACAACCTTGGGATCCAACTTCGCTTCCTCGGCCGATACCGGACGAAGTTGCGAGAGGAGACCGAGGTCTCCCAGCGAAAGCAAACCACCGGCAACTGCCGTTGACTGAAGCATCTGGCGACGAGATAGGGACATGACGTTTCCTCCGGAAACTGAGGACGGGTGGGGCATCCGCGCACTTATCTTTGTATCGCGCCACGATTCGAAAACAAAACGAATTCAGTGACGTGACTCCCAGGACGATGCCGTCGTGGGAGTCGGGTTTGCATCCGCAAATGCTTATTTCAATTGCAGCGTGACCGCTTTCGTCTGTGTGTACAGCTGAATCGCTTCGTGCCCCATCTCGCGGCCCCAGCCTGATTGCTTGTAGCCACCGAAGGGAAGCGAGGCATCGAACACGTTGTAGCAGTTCATCCAGACGGTGCCTGCCTTGATCCGTTTGGCGATCCGGTGTCCCAGACTGATATCCTTGGTCCAAACGGCCGCAGCCAGCCCATAGATGCTGTCGTTAGCGGTGGCGATGACTTCCTCGATGTCGTCAAATGCCACCGCGGCAACTACCGGACCGAAGATCTCCTCCTGAATTACTTTCATGTTGGGATGGGTATCGATCAGAACGGTTGGCTCGACGAAGTAGCCTTCGCTTTCGGCCCGCTTACCACCGCAGACGGCTGTCGCTCCTTCCTTTGCTCCAATGTCGAGATAGCTGCAAACTCGATCTTGCTGAATCTGAGATACCATCGGCCCCATGTTCGAATCGGGATGCATACCGGGGCCGAGCTTGATCTTCTTCGCTTCTTCGGCCACCCCTTCGACGACTTGATCGAAGTGCTGGCGGTGAACGAACAAGCGGGAACCGGCACAGCAGCACTGGCCATGGTTAAAGAAGATCGCGTTAGCCGCCCCAGCAATCGCGGCCGGAATGTCGGCATCCGGCATGATGATGTTGGGACTCTTACCACCCAGTTCAAGCGAGATCTTTTTCAAGTTGGTTTCGCCCGCCGCTTTGACGATCAGCTTGCCGACTTCGGTCGAGCCGGTGAACGCCACCTTGTCGACGTCGGGATGGGCCGAGAGGGCAGCCCCGGCGGTTTCGCCAAAGCCTGTAATCACGTTCACGACGCCTGGTGGGAAGCCAGCCTCTTGGACCAAGTGAGCGAGACGCAGGGCGCTGAGCGGCGTTTCTTCCGCCACCTTAAGCACGACGGTGCATCCCGCGGCCAGTGCTGGCCCCAGTTTCCAGGCCGCCATCAACAAGGGGAAGTTCCAAGGGATGATCTGTCCGACCACGCCAACCGGTTCCCGAAGGGTGTAGCTGTGGAACTCTGCCCCGTCGAGATACGGGACCGAGATTGGAATGGTCGTTCCTTCGATCTTGGTGGCCCAGCCGGCCATGTATCGAAACAGATCGATTGCCAGAGGAACGTCCGCCGCAGCGGCAACTGCTTTCGGTTTTCCATTGTCGAGCGATTCGATCTCTGCGAACTCTTCGATGTGCTGCTCCATCAGGTCGGCCAGACGCCACAGCATTTTACCTCGCTCGGAGGCGGTCATCGCTGGCCAAGGTCCGCTCTCGAATGCCTTACGAGCGGCGGCCACAGCGTTGTTGACGTCTTGCTGGCCACCTTCGGCTACCTGGGCAATCACCTTGCCATCAGCCGGGTTCACGACATCAAACTTCTTTCCGTTTACCGCAGGTACCCACTGTCCGTCGATGAGCAGTTGATGGTCCTGGTCGATAAATGCTTGCGTTTCAGGACGCGCGACCGGGGCAGTCGTCGTCAAAATCATAGATCTCTCCTTAGTCGATGGGGGAAGCAGCTTGGGTAGTGCTTGCTTGAAATTCTTTTTATTGACTCGCTGCACCAGGCACGCAAGCCTCATCTCATTCTACGCGTTTATGGCAAACGCCAGAAATATTTGCTTTTCCAGGTTGTGGACGATCTCTGCCAGTCGGTCTACCTCTTGTGAGCTAAGAAACATCCCACGCATTTCTCGAAGAACGAGGTTCAGGGCTATGGAAACGCTTGCCCAACTGAAGCGCACCTATGACGCGTTTCACGCCGAAGCCGTCCGTCTTGCTGGTACGACACGGCAGCTATCACAACGTGCCGCCACCTATCATCACGTTTACGAAGACTCCGGTCGCAATCACATCTTTCCCTTGATCGCCGCCCATGGTGCCTTGTGGGCAAGAGGTTATTTCGCCTTCGGCATGCGACTTGGTGGCATGCTCTCCCTACAATACTGTCTCACACCATCACGACGAAAGCAAAAGCTCGACGCACTAGAAGCATTCGCCGAAGCATTTCGCGAGGTCAACCGCCTAGTATGCGTGCAGATCTACACGACCTACCACTTCACGAAGCTTCACGGCGATCATCCGGATGCGGAAAAGCTGGTAGCTCCCCACTTACTTGCCTCATTAAATCGAGTCCACGAAGCCAACCGCAACGGCGAGCAACTCTCCGATCAGGCGAAGCGAAACATTTTTGAAACGCACTTTCTGGACGAACAGGACACCGTGGTCGGGCCGCGAATCGAAAAGGCGGTCGATCAATTCGACTGGCCTCTGATGAAATCACTAGCCTTGATGCCGGCGGTTCGCTTTGCCTACTTTCCGCCTGGCTACTGGCTTCAATTCTGGAAGTTTGACCGAAAAGGGGAACGCATCGATCGAGGGCTCAAGGCGTTCGATATTGCCGCCGGCATGGGCTGGAAACACACTGAGGCAACTCTTGACCGCTATGCGATCCTTCCCGAGGAATTCTTTGCCGACTCCATCGGACATTTTTCACATTTGAAAAACGAGATCCTGGCCGCGGCCTAAACGAAAGCTTGTTTCGTCCACCAGAACCGCTATTCTGAAACGCACCTACCTGAATTCATCCTCCCCTTTTCCGAGATGGCTTCCATGCGTGCGTTGATGGGAATTGTTCTGCTACTTCTGCCTAACGTTTTGCTGGCTGCCGAGCGTCCGGCCAATGTCGTGTTGATCGTCTCCGACGACCAAGGCTACCACGACTTGGGATCGTTCGGAGCGACCGATGTCCGCACGCCCCACTTGGATCGACTCGCCCAGCAGGGAACACGGCTTACCAGCTTCTATGTCGCTTGGAATGCCTGTACGCCATCGCGGGCCGCTTTCCTGACGGGACGCTATCCCCAGCGCAATGGCACCTACGACATGATCCGCAACGATCGCGTCGATGACGGGTATCTTTACTCGCCCGAAGAATATGCCGTGTCGCCGGAGCACATCCTGGGGATGGACGAGCGGGAGGTCTTTTTATCGAACGTACTAAGCGATGCCGGCTACGCATGTGGGTGTTATGGCAAATGGGATGGCGGCCAATTGAAGCGGTTCCTGCCGCTGCAGCGCGGGTTCGACGACTTCTATGGCTTCTGTAATACCGGCATCGACTACTTCACCCACGAGCGATATGGTGTGCCTTCGATGTTCGCGGGGAATGAGCCCACGACCAAAGACAAAGGGACTTACTGCACGACTCTGTTTCGAGACCATGCGCTCAAGTTTATCGATCAGAATTACGAGCGACCGTTTTTTCTCTACGTGCCGTTCAATGCCCCTCATAGTGCTTCCAATCTTGATCCTGAGATTCGCGGCAGCGTGCAGGCTTCTCCTGAGTATCTGGCCATGTATCCCGAAGGCAAGAGTCGATCCGAGAAGCGGAGACGCGGGTACATGGCCGCCGTCACCGAAATGGACGCGGCCATCGGCGCGATCTTCGAACGACTCGACCGCTATGAAATCTCCGACAACACTTTGGTGATCTTCTTTTCCGATAACGGCGGAAGCGGCACGGCCGACAATCAACCCTTGCAAGGTCGCAAGTCGACCATGTGGGAAGGGGGCAACCGGGTTCCCTGCCTTGTCCGTTGGCCAGGGCAAGTTCCCGCGGGAAAGACGAGCGATGCCTTTCTTACGTCCCTGGAAGTCTTCCCTACCGCCTGCGCGGCCACTGGTACATCTCTTCCCAGTGGAGTGACCCTCGATGGCTTTGACATGCTGCCGGTGCTTCAAGGCAAAGTCGATTCGCCTCGAAAGGAAATGTTCTGGCAACGGCGAGACGAGGTTGCCGTTCGCTTAGGCGACTGGAAATGGATCGACAGCAAGAAAGCCAAAGGCCTGTACTACTTGCCGGACGACATCGGGGAAGAGAACGATCTGTCTGAAAAGCATCCCGACAAAGTCCTGACGCTGAAGCGGCGGCTAACCGAGTGGCAGCAGGAAATGGAAGCCGCCGAGCCTCGTCGGCCATTTCGAGACTTCTAGGCGATTCGGTCACTTCCTTAGCTTGCAAAGCAAAAAACGAAAAACTTGCGATTCTCCCAGCCTTTAACTCATTGACATATCGCGAACTGACGATATATTTAAGACAGGAGTCTCGAATATGGCAAAGAAAACCACCAATAAACCCCCTCTGGAAATGGATGCCCTGGGCCAAGCGGCCGAGTGCTTAAAAGCATTGGCGCATCCGGTACGCCTGAGAATGGTCCAGCTTTTGCTTCATGGTAGGTATACCGTCGGCGAGATTGCCGAGGATTGTGGCATCGCCGAGAACCTGGCGTCCGAGCATCTTCGATTGATGCAACGATGCGGTTTCTTCACAAGTGAAAGAGATGGTCGACGAGTTTACTACTCGGTCGCTGAACCCCACTTGGAAGACATTATGAATTGTATCGAAAGTCGATTTCTGACAGAGGCTGGCAAGTAGCTCGCCTTTTTTTACCCAAACATATCGTCACATCACGATAATACAAACAAAATATTAAAGGAGGGAATGATGAGCGTTAATAAGATTTCTCCCCAAGAACTAAACAAACTCTGTGAGTCGGGCAACTGCGACTTGATCGATGTACGTACCCCGGCAGAATATGAGGAAGTACACGCAACCAAGGCCGTGAATGAACCGCTTGATCGTCTCGCTCCCAAAGAGATTATGGATGCCCGCAACGGTTCGGCAGACCAGCCATTGTACGTGATCTGCAAGTCCGGTAATCGCGCCGGAAAGGCCTGCGAAAAGTTCATTGCTGCCGGGTACGAGAACGTCGTCAACGTCGAAGGAGGAACCGATGCCTGGGCCTCGGCAGGGCTCCCGGTCGTTCGCGGTAAGAAGACGATCTCTCTGGAACGCCAAGTACGAATTACGGCAGGCTTCCTCGTACTGGTGGGCGCACTGCTCGGTATGTTCGTCCACCCTTACTTCGCCGGACTCTCGGCGTTTGTTGGTGCAGGACTAATGTTCGCAGGCATCACCGACACCTGCGGAATGGCGATGCTGTTGGCCAAGATGCCTTGGAACCAAGGTCCGAGTTGTTCGAAGTAGCGTTCAGCTAGGGGGCAGCGGAGCAGCAAACGTTATGAGCAATACCACCCATCGCTCACTCGTCCTGTTTCGCTGCCCTTCCCTCCCTTCACGCTACTTCACGTCATAACACCAGAGCGTCCCATGCTGACGTAGATAGAGCTTACCATTGGCCAGCACCGGATACGCCCACTCTTTGCCGGTTCCTTCGGGTTGGTCGGGCAAAGTGAACTCGCTGACGATCTCCATCTTCTCTGGCGTTGCAGCAACCATCATCACTTTGCCATCTTCCGTATGCAGATAGAGCCTCCCATCTGCGTAAAGGATGGAAGCAGCCGCGCTGATACGTTCCTGCCACTCGATCTCACCGGTCAAAAAGTTAACACATAAAAGAGTTGAACCACTGCAGCCATAGAGATAGTCGTCGACCTTGACCGATCCGCCAATCGCATTGGGCAGCTTGGGATTGAAGTATAGTTCTTCCGGTAAAACGCCCAGTTGTTTAGCAATCAGACGGACGGCACCTCCGCCTGTCCGTGAACCGCCGCTGTAGACGATATCGCCAGCGATCACCGGCGTGGGCATATTCGCAATTCCTTTAGTACGCTTATAAGACCAGAGAAACGTCCCATCTTCAGCGTCGACGCCAGCGAGACCATTTGCCATGAACGCGACATACTGCTTTTTGCCGGCGGCAGTCACCTTCTGGATCGAGGCATAGGCGGCAGCCCCCATCTCTGGCGTCTTCGCTTCCCAGATCGTCTTGCCGTTCGACTTATCGACGGCCACGATTCCTACCTCGGGGCCACCTGGGGTCACGATTACCTTGCTCCCATCGACCAGGGGCGACTCCGAATAGGCCCATGTGCCAGGCTTGCCATCGTAGTCTTGGCGAACGTTCTTTTGCCAAACGACTTCACCACTTTTCGCCTTTAGGCAAACCAAGTCGCCGTCCGAGCCGAGTACGTACACCATCTCGCCATCGACTGTCGGAGTGCTGCGAGCGGCTGGGTAGCTGGGCTTTTGATTGGGATTACCCACTTTTCCGATTCGGGTCGCCCAAAGCACCTGCCCGTTGGTCGCGTCGAGCGCCTTCACGGACTCGTCATCCAGTCCCTCGTTCACCACCAGAAAAATCACGCCATCGGCAACCGAGACTGCACCATACCCATCCCCTAAGTCATTCACTTGCCATGCAAGGTGTGGACCTTCTTCTGGCCATGTAGCCTTTAACTGAGTCTCGTTGGACACGCTGTCGCGGTTTGGACCTTGCCATTGCGGCCAGTCTTCGGCATGAAGACCGGTGCAGGAGATTGCCAACATGGTAGTGCAAAGCAAAAATCGATATGAAGCGGACATCGGATGCTTTCCCTGATTAAGAAATTGCGAGGATACGCTGCTCAGAACTCATTCTAACGGCCTGACGATGGGATTCTCAAACTTTGCCAGGCTTCCCTTAGTTGCAGAGGACCGCTTGGCAACCTAGGGTGATGGTTAGTTGCTTTCGCCGTTTCGACGAAACCTGCCTTTCCCACAACTTTTGCATGACGCATTCACCCCCCTTAATCATTGGCGCAGGCCCGGTCGGCATGGCTGCCGCCTCTTTTTTGTCACGGCACGATATCGTACCGAGGATTGTGGACAAGCGTGCCGAACCGTCGAAATATTCGAAGGCGCTCGCCGTCAACCCACGCACGCTGGAACTGCTCGAGGCCTCCGGAATAACGGACAAGCTTTTGGCGTTGGGGCGCAAGATTCACGGAACCACCATTCATCGTAATGGCCGTATCGTCGCGGAAGTCGATTTCGAGGATCTTGAGCACCGCTTCCCTTTTATGCTCGCCCTATCCCAGGCAGCAACCGAACGTGTCTTGCGCGAAGATCTTGCTGAGCGGGGGATCGAGATCGAGCGTCAAATCGAATTGGTCGACTCCCCGAATCTGACCGAAGGAAAAGCAGAACTGGTCCATGTCGAAACGCAGGCCAACGAGTCGGTAACGGCTCCCTGGATTTTGGCGACGGACGGGGCACACAGCATGGCCCGCAAGTCGGTTCATGTTCCCTTTCCAGGAGACACCTACGATCGCGCGTGGGTACTTGACGACATTCCGCTGGCGACCGACTTCGCCCCCGACCGAGCCCATATCAAGCTGCAGGACGATGGCTTTCTTTTCTTGATGCCCATCTATACAGGGGAAGAAAAACCGGGCGAGCCAACCGTTTGGCGGGTCATGGGCAACTACCCCGAACCCCTCGCCCAGTTGAGCGAATCCAATCCGATTGGCGAATCGCTATGGAACTCTTCCTTTCATATTGCCCATCGGTTGGTGGAAGCCATGAACGTGGGCAAGGTTTACTTCGCCGGAGATGCCGCTCATCTTCACTCGCCGGTGGGCGCGCGTGGGATGAATCTTGGAATTGAAGATGCCTGGGTATTCGCGGAATTGGCCAAACGGGACGAGCTTTCCCTCTACCATCAACAACGATGGCCGGTCGATCATTCGATCGTGCAGCGCATCCGCACGATCACCGGTTTCGTCAAGGCCGAGTCATTTGTCAAACGAAAACTTCGAAACTTTCTCGCGCCCAAGATGCTCCACTGGAAAGGGGTACGGGAAACGATGCTTAAGACCGTTAGCGGACTCGACCACCCCCTTCCGCTGTTCCACTCCGAGCCCACAGGGCCACCCGCCGAAGAGCGACCACGCTCGAGACGGCGGGAACGAAACTAATACCTTGGCCACTTGTCGGTATCTACTCGGCCGGCAAGCACATACACGCCGAGCTCATCTTCACATCGGCGTCTTTCCAGGCAAGCTCGAATTTCGCTTGAACTTTCTCGGCTTCATCGAACTTGCCTTGCATCCGCAGGCTACGTGCCAGGTCGTACAATGCCCAGCCATTGTGTGGATGGACTTGCAAGTCGCTTCGCAGGACCGTTTCTGCCGCTTCGTAGCGTTTTGCATCCATCAAGGTGGCTGCCAGCGCATGGCGCACCGGCTGAATCCAATCGGGTGGCTCCGTATAACGCAGCGAGTCTTCCAGTTCGACGGCTTTCTCCAAACTGGCAATCGCTTCGTTGGTCTTCCCCTCCCGATAAAGGATCTCCCCTTCGAGCATATTGTCGGCAATGTCCAGCACCACCGATGCCGGGTTCTGAGCGAAGAACGCCTCTTCCGGAATCGCCGCTTTCAGCTCGCGAAAAGTTGCTTGCTCTTCACGCGCTTTCGCGGGCTTTTTCTTGGCAGCATAAGCTATCCCACGAGCAAAATGCCGCATTGCCCGACAGATGGGAAATTGCTCGGCCGGTTCCGGTTCCTCGAGGATCGCGTCCCAACGCCCAAAGCGAATATGCATCTCGTAGGGCATGCTATGCATTCCATCGACGAACGGAGCATTCGCGACCACCCAGTTCTCAGGCATTTCCGCAAGCATCAGGTTGATTTGCTCAGTGGCGACTTTCTCCTGCCCGATCATCATCGCGGCGAATGCCAGCATATGACGATTGTGGGCCATGTAGATTCGGAAGAAGTCCTGCTCCGGTGATTGCTGCTTATAGGCAGTGTCGGCATTAATAGCCTTTTCATTGGCTGCAATTGCTTTGCGCCAAGCCCCCAAACGAACATCGATGTGGCTGGGCATGTGAACCATGTGCCCTAGCCCAGGCTGCAAATTGCGGAGACGATCGGCTTCGTCGGCAGCTTTCGCGACCTCGCCTGAGGCCTCAAGCGTGTGGATGTACAGATGCAATGCCAATGGATGGTTAGGCGACTTCTTGAGGACGGCTTCGAGCGTCTCCATGACCTCTCGGGTATCTGGGTTGGCCGTCCCTGCTTTCTGCCAGAGGTCCCAGGGCCAAAGATCCATTAAACTTTCGGCAAACATGGCCCCTACGTCAGGCTCGTCCGGGTATTTCTCCCAAAGCTTTCGCATCGCATCGGCATAGGCCTGATCCAAGGGCTTACGATCCTCTGGCGGTGGCTGGGCATAGCGTTTTTCGAGTGCCGCGATCAGATCCTGCTCAAGGGGCGATCCATTGCTGGAGAGTTGTTTCGCCTTCTGCAACGCTTCCCAGGCCAGTGGGGCGTGCTTTTCGTCAAGCAACGGATAGTTGATGTTGGGTCCGTTGGCCAGCGCGATGGCCCACCAAGGCGCAGGACAACTCGGATCGAGCCTGGCGGCCTCGTGAAAGCTCCGGATCGCTTCGTCATGGTTAAAGCCGTACATGAACGCCAGCCCCTGATTGAAGTACGCTTGGGCCTGAGGGCTGTCGCTGGAAATCTCCCAGCGATGTTCTCCCAAACCGGAAAACAGTGGGACTTCGGAACTTGGCTTGGCGGCCAGGGCGCAAAAGCAGACGGTCAACGACATCGCCAGAGCCAGGCCCAAAGTGGTGGGCGGTGAATAGCAAACTTTCATCGATTTGATCCCCCGAGATAGTTTAGCCCCTTAAGCCATTTGGCTGATTTGCCTACTTCACAGTTGGTGGTAGGCGCTTTAAGTTTAGCGAACGTGGCCGTTGAATATAGAGTTTTCAGCGGCGGGAATGTTCGGTCTGAATTATGACTTTGCAGAGATGTAGGTCTATCGCTTACGGAAAGTGGGCAAAAAATGATCTCCCTCGCTAGTGCTATCGGCACCTTATTTGCAAAGTTTAAAAAACAGGCCTCGGCAAGTCTTTTTTGCTACATTTCTATGCAGGTCACGCTGCTTTTGCGCGCAGACGATGCCCCCAATGGGGTCATTTTCTAGGGATTTTACGTCTTATAGTGACGCGGCACGGTAATTGCTATCAGTCCGCACCATGCTTTCGCAGGGATCGCGAAGCGAAAGATCGTAAGGGAATTTCAACAACGAAAAGCGTGAAGCGGATCCCTGATGGGGCTCGCCGTTCGCGCTAGGCTTTGGAGGTCACACACTAGTGAGTACGGTATCGAAAGGTAAGGCGGGTTCCAACGGAACAACTACCACAGGCAACGGTAGCGGGTACGCTGGCGGATCGGCGCGAATGGCAGCCATCGCGGCGGTTACCAACTACAAGCCCTCCGCCCCTGCCATGAACTTCTTGGAGACGCCAACCCAAGAGCTTTTCAGCGCGAACGTCTTCAGCAAATCGGTCATGAAGGACCGTCTTCCTAAGCCAATCTTCAAGACGCTGATGAAGACGATCGAAACGGGCGAAAAGCTCGACACGACCGTCGCCGACTACGTTGCTTCCGCAATGAAGGATTGGGCCATCGAAAAGGGTGCTACCCACTATGCCCACGTCTTCTATCCGCTGACCGGCTTCACCGCGGAAAAGCACGATAGCTTCCTAAGCCCAGATGGCAGCGGTAGCGCGGTTGCTGAATTCAGCGGCTCGCAGCTGATTCAGGGCGAACCAGACGGTTCCAGCTTCCCATCGGGCGGTATTCGCCAGACGTTTGAAGCTCGCGGTTACACCGCTTGGGACGTTACCAGCCCTGCCTACATTATGGAAAACCCGAACGGAACTACGCTGTGCATTCCCACTGCGTTCGTCTCGTGGACTGGCGAAGCTCTCGATAAGAAGACCCCGGTTCTGCGTTCGATGCAGGCTTTAAACAAGCAAGCTCAACGTATCCTGGCCCTCTTCGGTCACACCGACGGCGCAATGGTCAGCTCGACCGCCGGTCCTGAACAGGAATACTTCCTGGTCGATCGCAATTTCTTCTTCGCTCGTCCTGACCTTTTGAACGCCGGTCGCACCTTGTTTGGTGCCAAGCCACCAAAGGGGCAGGAATTTGACGATCACTACTTCGGTGCGATCCCAGATCGCGTCCTGGCATTCATGCTGGAAACCGAACGTGAACTGTTCAAGCTGGGCATCCCAGTCAAGACACGTCACAACGAAGTGGCTCCAGGCCAGTACGAAATCGCCCCGATGTTCGAGTTCGCCAACGTTGCGACCGACCATCAGCAGATGATCATGATCACGCTGAAGCGAGTCGCCGAGAAGTACGGCATGGCCTGCTTGACCCACGAAAAGCCATTCGCTGGCGTCAACGGTAGCGGTAAGCACGTCAACTGGTCGATGGGTAGCTCCTCGCAGGGCAATCTGCTGGATCCAGGCGACACGCCACACGAAAACGCTCAGTTCCTGGTCTTCTGTGCCGCCGTTATTCGTGCCGTACACAAGTTCCAAGGCCTGCTGCGTGCTGTGGTTGCTTCGGCCTCCAACGATCACCGTTTGGGTGCCAACGAAGCTCCTCCGGCGATTATCTCGATCTTCCTGGGCGACCAGTTGACGGACGTCTTCGAGCAGATCAAGGGTGGCGGTGCCAGTAGCTCGATTCCTAAGGGCACCCTGGAAATCGGCGCCGACGTTCTCCCACCTTTGCCAAAGGATGCTGGCGACCGTAACCGAACCAGCCCGTTCGCGTTTACGGGTAACCGCTTCGAATTCCGCGCTGTTGGTTCTAACCAGTCGATCGCTGGTCCGCTCGTTGCGATGAACACCATCGTTGCCGAATCGCTGGACTACTGTGCGACCAAGCTGGAAGAAGCCACCGGCGGTGACCCCTCGAAGCTGAACGCTGCCCTGACCAAGCTCATGACCGACATCATCAACGAGCACGGCGCGATCATCTTCAATGGCGACGGTTACTCGGAAGAATGGCACCAGGAAGCTGAAAAGCGTGGCCTTCTGAACCTGAAGACCACCGCGGATGCTCTACCATTTTTGGAGAAGCCAGAAGTCAAAGAACTGTTCACGAAGTACAACGTGCTTTCCGAACGCGAGTTGGAAAGCCGCCTGGAAACTTACCTGGAACAGTACTGCAAGTCGATCGCGGTCGAGACCAATCTCACCATCGAAATGGCTCGCACGATGATCTTCCCAGCTGCGGTCCGCTATCAGAATGAACTCGCTTCGACTTGTGCGAACCTGCAGGCCCTCGGCTACGAATTCGACAAGGACACCCTGGACAAGGTGACCTCGCTGGTCAAGTCGCTCCAGGACAGCATCGCGACCCTCGCATCCCTCGCCGTCAAAGCCGAAGAAATTGAATGCTGGCACAAGAAGTCCGAATGCTGCTGCAAGGAAGTTTTGCCAGCGATGAACGAAGTTCGCAAGTACGCCGACGAACTGGAAGATTACGTGGCTGATGACCTGTGGCCATTGCCAACCTACCAGGAAATGCTCTTCATCCGCTAAGCGGTTGACAGCATTCGCTGATTCAAACTTTCCCTAGAGAGCGGACCAAGACTTTACATCTTGGCCCGCTTTTTTTGTCTTTAGGGAAGGTGGGCTGTCGGTCGGCTCTGAATAACCCGAGGGTCGTCGTTTCCATCAAATTCCAGTGACTGGAAAACGACAAATCGCTGGAAAACTCGATCGCGACGAAGGGGCTGATCGAGCGAATGACGACTTTTGCTTGTCGTTGACGGAGGGTTTCCTATACTGCACCTTTATTGGCTTCGTGCAGTTCTCCTCCTCATCATCAGGCTCGTATCATGCAACATGACGTTTCTAGCCTCGGGTTCGTCAAAACGTATGTCTATCCGGCACTGGCCCTTTTCCTGATTCCGGTCGCTTGCCTCTTCTTCTACGAATACGTCCAGTCGAGCTATGATCAAGAGTTTCTTGATGCGGCGATCGCTGAAATCAATGCGAACGCGCAAATGACCCCCGAGGAGAAAGCGCAAAGCATCGAGGGGGCTCGAAACATGCCGTTATCATGGCTACTGGTCAACGACGACCCAGAAGTAGCCGCCTGGCGAAACCAGCTTCCCACAGAATACCTCTACTACAACCTGTCGCTTATCTGGGCGATTCGTATCTCTTGGTTCTGTATTCTCGCCGGCATTGGCGCATTCGTGCTGACGGGGCTGACCGTCCTCCTGTCACTCAAATCTCAGTGGATGCAGTACTACAGCCTGTTGATTGGTTGGCATACGTTGCGTATCTTCTGCACGCTGGAGGTCATCGCTCAGGCACTGCTTGTGTTTTCCCTTTCCTTCTGGATACCTGCATTCTTCTTCAACATCTTCATCGTAAAATTGCTGTTTATCATTGGTCTCATTGGTCTGTGTGCCGTGGGTGCCGTGATCGCAGCCATTTTTAAGAAGGTCGACGATGATTTCGTGATCGAAGGAGAAGAAATCACGCGGGAGATGGCGCCAGCCTTGTGGCATGATTTGGAGCGGCTGAGTGACTCGATGGGAACCGCTCCGCCAGATCATGTGATCGCGGGAATCGATGACAACTTCTTCGTCACCCAGATGCCGGTTCAAGTTACCGGCCATGAAGATCACCAGCCACGTACGGTGACCGGCCGGACCCTGTTCGTCAGTCTTTCTCTTCTCAAGAAACTACCCCACCAGGAAGCGGATGCGGTACTCCTGCACGAGTTGGCCCATTTCAGTGGAAACGACACTACCTACACGCAAAAGATCGCTCCACTCTTGTCAAGATATGGCCATTACCTTCAAGGACTTTACGAAGGAGGCATTTCGCGACCGATCTTCTACTTCGCCGTCATGTTCCGGGCTTTGTACGAGTTGTCGCTGGGCAAGCTGAGCCGCCAACGTGAGTTCAGGGCCGACCACCTCGCGTCGGAAAAGACTTCGCCTGAGTCGATGGCGCATGCGTTGCTCCGCATTACGGCGTACTCTCAGTATCGTAACGAACTCGAACAGGAGTTCTTCGAGGCCGAAGAGGCCCACGAGCAAGTGAATCTGTCGCAGCGAATTGATGGCGGCTTCCAGAGCTTTACCACAGCCTTCGTCGACAAGCGAGACGTGGGACAGTTGGCCACCGCGCATCCCTTCGACTCGCATCCACCACTTCAACAACGCCTGGAAGCTCTTGGATTCCGAGCATCTCCTGATGCGATGCGTGACGTCCTGTACGACGATTCACCAGGCCCTTGGTTCGAGAAGATTGACGGAGCCGACGCACTTGAGCGTGCCCAGTGGGACCATTACGAAGAACGCTTCCGTCAGTTCCACGAACAGGTCCTGGCCTACCGCTACATTCCCTCGAACGAATCGGAACAGGAACTCGTGGAGAAGTTCTTCCCGCCTGTCGAGCGGACCGCCGCGAAAGACCGCCCGGTCCGCTTTGACTTCGAGAAGGTCGTCTACGAGGACTGGGACCAACCTCTGTTCTACCGAGAGATCGAAGGAATTACCCTGGAAACGGAATGGGGAACGCGCCTTGATATTACGGTGAAGCGGGACGGAAAAAGTAAGACGATCAAGCTGCCCGTCAGCAAAAAGCAAATCGAGATGAATGAATTAATTGGGACCATGGAGCAGTATTATGGTCGCGCGGCCACGGCGATCGCCTACCAGGCAAGCCTGCAACAACAGGACAATCCTTTGCCTGAGGAACCACTGAGCAACGAAACCTTTTCCATGGAGTGAGGGGTATCAAGAGACTTGCGAAGGCTCTTTCACGTCGATCTTCAAGAAGCTCATATGCATCTCGCAGTGTCGCAAATGGAATTGCGTCCACTCATCTTGTGTGAGATTGCCCAGAAGCGGATGTTTCGCTCGCTGCGGCTCGACAAGATACCGCCCAACGGCATCCTCGAAGTGCGTTAGTCCGTCCTCAACTGCTACTTCACCCGGCATGACATGGCCGTTGGCCTTGAAGCCTGTAGGGACACCTTTGTTCAGCAGGCTCTTCTTTAGAAACGTCTGGGCAACCCATCGCAGCGGAAAGGGTGCCTGAAACGTGGCTCCATCAAGCGACATCTCCACCGTTTTGGCCAAGTGTTCGAAAACCTGCCCTGGCGTCCAGTTTCCCAGCGATTGAACCGAGTCAGCCGCGGCAAGTTCCTGTGCGTCTTTCAGAACCTCCTGAAGCGTCGAGTATCGCATCTCTCGACGTCCTACCACGGACTTCGTATTGATTGCCATAACTTTTCTTCCCCGAACCAAGAAACGCCTTGCCCATTGATTTCAGGATCGCCAGGAGTCGCCCAATCGTCTGTTACCCAAGATACATTTCTCGACGAACTAAGCGGGGCGAGAGCCGTCTATCGTGGTGAAATTGTCTGGGCATCCCACACCATTCTTGTCGCTAGTTCGCGACGATATTCGATTGGGTAAATAGCTCGTTCGGCCATTTCTGGATCGTAAGCTGTCCACGTTTCGCGGCGCTGAGCGGCAACCACTTTGCGCAGCAATTCTGCGTCGAACCAGCGAGACACGTAGACTCTTCGATTCCAATCATACCAAGGAAACTGACCAGGCGATCGCAACAGACGCCAGGCAATCACCTGGTAACGGGCATCGGCGCGACTCCACTGATAAAAGATGACCTGATCCAAAACGGGACGCCCCGAACGGTCATAAACATGATTCACTTCGACAAGATCGACCTGGTCCAACAGAGCAGGATCGGTGGGAACGACACCCAACCAGGCACAAACTAAAAACAGGGGAACCATGACAGAGCCTCACGAAGATGAGCGTGTCTGTTGAATTTTCCCCCTTACCTAGGAATTCTTCGTCACTGCCCCATTCAAATCAATTGTCGGCAATGGACGGGGGCGCATAAAAAAAGCGAGGATGCCAGTGGCAACCTCGCTTCGTTGTTTATCCAACCAATGATCGGGCGATCATTAATACTCTGGAATGACGGTGCCGTCTTGGCGGTTGGCCAGGCTGACGAGGACCTGGTTAGCAACCGTTTCCGAGATGAACTGACACGAACCGTCGGTTAGAACGGTCAGCACGCCGCCTGGGTGAGCGGAGGTCAATGGAATGGAAACTTCGGTAGCGGCACCATTTGCTGGAGCGGTGCCGTTGTTGGCCGAGTTGATCCCACCGGTATAGGGCGTGGTAAAGCTCGGATCGACATCGATCGTGGTCACGTTCTGGGCGGTTCCAAAGTCACCAGCGGTCGAGTTGTCTTGCCAGGCAACACCGTTCCAGGCACCACCACCGGACGCGCCGCCGGCACCGTAGCTGGTACGGATGTTTGCGGACTGCTTAACACGGGCATTGTCGTAGAAGTAGTTGCTGCATTCGCTGATCATCATGGTGTTGCTCGTACCATCGGTAGCGGCAGCCATGTTGATCGGGTTCGAGCCGTCACCGCGGGCGACAACCATACCGTTGTAGTACTGTGCCTTCTTGGTCGAGTCGATGTTGACGACGGCCGTACCGTTCCACTTCTGAGCCGTACCACCGATACCGGTGTAGCTGGTCAGCTGGAAGTTGTTGTCCAGTTCCGGCAGTGGGCTGGAAGGACAGTACAGACCATCAACACGCAACGTGACCAGCACTTCGTTCGTGCCTGCGTTGTCAGCGATGAAGGTACCGTTGTTGAAGCCGCTCCAATCGAGTTGATCGTAAGCAGCGCCCTGTTCGATGAACGGCAGAAGGCGGACGAAGAACGATGGGGACGTGCTGCCCGAGCCGGTAGCACAAGCATTGAACGGCATCTTCAAGTAGGTGTCGTGGTAGTTGTGCATTGCCAAGCCAAGTTGCTTCAGCTGGTTGTTGCACTGGATACGACGAGCGGCTTCACGAGCCTGCTGAACCGCCGGCAGAAGCAAAGCGATCAGCACGCCAATAATGGCGATCACAACGAGTAGTTCCACCAGGGTAAAACCCCGGCGGGCATTCCAAGAATGAGTCACGTACGTCTCCTTCTCTGTTCCCAGAGAGATACAAGAAAATAGGACTGAGATGTGGAAATGAGTCCTCGCGAAAACATGTGCGAGAACCGGCGTTCCGACCACGAAAGTCAAAAAACTTTCGTGCCTCTATTGGCCGGTCAACCCAGCGAAAAGCAGCTAGATTGATAAGGAATCTTACTGCATGAAAAGCGCTGCGTGATTCTTTATACTCGAGTTTCTTATCTTATCGAGTAGCAATCAGCCAACTATAAAAAACTATTTTCCCTAACACTCCGACTAACCGCCTAATGGAGAAGTTGCCCTCTTAAATGCGATCCTTGGCGTTTCCTAAGATGGTTGTGAATTCTTGCGACGGCTTTCTTGCTAATCGTTACGATTTTCACCTTACACCAGCAAAGCCGCTTTTTGGACTATTCTTCATGATATCCCACTATCTATGGAATGACAGCAATTAAGGAAGCAGAATACCTCATTGACAACATTGCGCATCTGCGACAGCGAGCTTCTCCCGACGCCGAAACACGTCGAAACAAGCATTGGGAAGAGCCTTTAGTCGACGACCTGCTTAATGACCAATCACGCACCCTTCGATCCTTTGCGATCACGGGGCGTCACACTCCTTAAATCGAGCGCGTCGAGCACACAGGGAGAGCACTCTTTCATGAGGTGTACTCATAATGCCGCCCCCCAACCAAGACACCACCCGGAGGTACTGCAAGGCGGTCTCTGGCGCCTCATGGAACATCGGCAGATAAGCTTTCTGCAGAACCCAATACCCTATGAAGACAATCGCCGCCGCCGGAAGCACGCGCACAAAGAATGGGGTCGCGACGATCGTCGTCGTACTCAGTGCCAACAGAAAGATCGGGATCAACAGGTACATCACGGCCCCGCCAAACAGGTCTCGCAGTTCGGCTTCTACCTGGGGCAGGTTCATCATATCGACCGGCCGGCGATACGGCTCGTCCGGCTCAGGGACATCCGGAAGAGGCTCTTGTTCTTCAATCATTGGCAATCCATGCAACGGCTTTACGAGTTCGCTCCATCCTAATACCCATGGGCAAGAAAGAGAAAGACGCCTTGGCAACAAAGGCCAAGACGTCTTCGTTAGTGGACGCCCATCATTGCAGGCTTTTTATTTGGAGGTCAGTTCAAAGTCAAACTCGTTGACTCCCAACTGCACAGTCCGACTCAACTCGCTACGGCGGTTGTACCGCACCGGAATTGGATCCTTGAACTTGGGACCTTGATAGCTATCATCAACCGTCGGTGGTTGCGTCGAAATGGTAACCTGATGCTCGCCAGGCTCCGCTCCTTTTGTGGTACGGATGTAAACGAGTTCATAATTTCCCATTTCATCGGTTAGCGCGGTCGAAGGACGTCCTTTCTGTGGCGAGAACGTAACAATGGCATTCGCGTATGGTTCGCCATCCAAAGTCACTGTGCCGGTGACCTTACCAAGATCTCCGTAGTCTTCTTGGCTGCATCCCGCAACGAATGAGACCATCGCCAACGCCGCACATAATCCGAATCGACTAAACGAAAATTGCATGTTGTTCAATTGACTCCCTCGCAACCTCAGCTTTAATACTCGCCCAGAACGTTTCCATCCTGGCGATCTGCCAGGCCCGTCAAAACTGCAAAATCAACAGTTTCTGCGAGAAAACTGACCGAGGCATCACCCAGCGTCATTAGGACGCCCCCGGGATGAGCCGAGACTAGGGCGACGTTCACATTGTAGTTTGCCGCGTTACCGGTACCGCCTTCGGTTGCAATTGGATAACGAATGGTCGTGACGTTCGAAGTCCAGGTTCCCGCACCGCCACCGTTGGCCCACGTGCGTCCCGCATGCCCCGAACTGCGGCGATAGACCTGGCTGCCTGAGGAGTTGTAGAAATAGTCGCTCTGTTCGCTCACCATCATGGTGTTGCTGGTCCCGTCCGTTACTGATTCAAGACCGATCGCGTTGCTTTTGCTGTTGAGCGGAACGATCATCCCGTTGTAGACCGAATCGCCATAGCTGCTGTCTTGTGGAGAGGTAGAAACGGTTGTCGTCGTTCCGCCCTGGTAGTAGGAACCTGTGATGCCAACATAGTTGGTCAACTGCAGTTCCACGCTTCCATTCGCATTGGTGGACTGCGTTTCCACGGTCGGTAGAGGACTGGAAGGACAGTTATACCCCGGCACGCGCAGTTGTCCGAGAATCGCCGCATTGGGACTCGGTCCGTCTTGCATGGTCCAGTCGCCGGTGAACTCGAACTGATCGTAGGCTGCATTCTGCTCCATGAACGGTAGCAATCGAGTCAACCAAGAAGGTCCACGTTGACGATCACCCACGCTTCCCGATTGCGGGATAGCGTTGTACGGCAGCTTGCCGTACGTGTCGTGATAGTTGTGCAGCGCCAAACCAAGCTGCTTCTGATGATTGGTGCATTGAATGCGGCGGGCTGCTTCGCGAGCTTGCTGAACGGCTGGCAACAGCAACGCAATCAAAACGCCGATGATGGCGATCACCACCAACAGTTCAACGAGCGTGAAGCCTTTGCGGCTTCGCTTGAAGTGGGACATGTCTCTTCTCCGGATGTAGGAATAATGGCGAGAACTCAATGGCGGACGCGGATCCCAAGAGGGGATCAGCTGTTTTCTCAGTATTCAAATCTCGTACCTTAGAGAAAAAACATCCTTACAACTTGAGGAATCCCGCAGAGACAACTCGCCAAAGAGCAAAAGGCTGTCCCTAAAGCACCATTAGAGGACGCCAAGACTCCATTACTGTTACACAAATCACAACAAATTTCCCAAAGAACTCTTAATAACAACACTTGCCAGCGCGAGGCATGCATAGGACAAAAGCACCAACCGTAGACGACTGCCCAAAAACAATGCTTCCCCGAGATATCATCGAGGGAAAAACAGTTCCTAAGCGGGGGACAGGCCCATCCGCAGCCTCATAAACCGAGGTTGCGAGACGTATTTTCCAAAGGAGGGGCCATGGAAGGTCTGTACCCTCTGGAGAATCACACGGATCGGTAAGTGAACGGATCTTATGCGCGTGCTTACGCAGTACCACCGTTGACCGGAATGACCTGCCCCGTGATCCAACCACTATCTTCACTGGCCAGGAAAACGATGACCGGTCCCATGTCTTCCGGCTTTCCAAGTCGACCGAGCGCGGCCAGCTTTCGCATGCGATCGATCTTTTCCTCCTTATTGTTGCCAAGAAACATTTCCGTCTCGGTCGGCCCTGGCGAAACGATATTCGAAGTGATCCGGCGTGGCCCCAACTCCTTGGCCAAGCTTCGTGAGAGCTGTTCGATTGCTCCCTTCGATGCACAGTAGGGACCATACGTCGGCAGAAACATGAGTGCGGCGGAGGTCGAAATGGAGATCACCCTTCCCCCATCCGCCAGACGCTGGGAGGCTTCTCGCATGCCATAGAAAACGCCGTTGACGTTGATCCGCATGATTCGAGCAAACTCGTCATCAGTGGTGTCCTCGATGGTCTTGTAATGCACGACGCCAGCATTGTTGACCAGAATGTCGACTTTCCCGAACGTCTCTTCGGCAACGTCAAACAACTTCCTCACGTCCGCAGACTCCGCGACGTCTGCTTGAACAGCCAAGGCCTTGCCGCCAGCCGATTCGATCTGCGAGACTACTTCCGCAGCTGCGCTCGCGTTGCTGGCGTAGTTAACTACCACACTTGCGCCCGCGGCCGCCAGGCTCGTGCACAAATTCGCTCCGATCCCACGTGAACCACCGGTGACGATTGCCGTTTTGTTCTCCAACTTGCGCATTGCCAACATTTCCTTGCTTCGGGATCGTGAGCTATTTTCAGAATAATGGACTTTGCGGATGACGAATCAACCCATGTCGTAGGTCTCGTACCCGCCGCATCGAATCACAGCCTGGACACGAAAGAAGACACTTTCTTCGTAGTCTTCGGAGTCGTTTGTCGGCATATACACCGTCATCGGCGGATCGGTATAGAAGCGGAAGTAGCGATCTTTCGGCGGATGAAACCAATCGCGATCGGCTACCAGCATGCCAAACGGCTTTGCTCCGCCGAGCCGCCTCATGAAACGCATGATCTCAGACTCTTGGATTTTGCCGATTTCCTCGAAACGGAACTCTTGCGTTCCATCAGCCGTTTCCACCTCCAACTTATTTGGCCATACGGTCACGGAACTCACTTCCGTCATCCCATCGACTCGCGAGGGGGTAAACGTGATCTTGAATGCTGGTTCGTGGGACAGGTGCTCCACTGGCTTTGAATCCTTAACAAACTGCTAGTCTATATCCATGGGCACCTCGTCCCACGGTTCCTCACAGAAAAGCCATTCCAGCGCATGCCTCCGGTTGATGAGGATGTACGGACGCAGTCGCTTGGGCTTCTTGGGCAGTTCCAGCTTGTTTTCGGTCTCGTGCTGAATTGCCCAGTGGATGCAGTAAGCCAGGTCAAGCTTCGGTGCGATCTCTTCCACCGATCGCATCTGACATTGATGGCGAAACCGTTCACTCGATGCCGACGCCTTCAAATTGGGAAACAGGTTCACCATATCGTTGGTGCACGTCTGATTGAACTCCAAGGTGTCGTGAACTTTTCCGATCCAGGCCAGCGTCCAAACCGTCTCGACGTGCGGTGCGTACTTATCAAGGTCACTGTTATCCTTGTTTCGCAAGTACAGCGATTCGTCTGGCGTGACCCTCTCGAGCAGCCCTTCCTGGGCCAGCCACGACCATCCCAACTGTTTGGGAAACCCAAACGAACACGCCACGCAGGTAAACAAGCACAGCATCCGATCGAGCAGTTCCTCTTGAGATCGACGGATTTCGATATCGCCTAACAGCGGCAACTCCGGGTTGATCGGATAGCCCAGTTTCTTTGCCTTGGACAGGCTTTGCTTGCGGATGGTCTCAGGTTCCATAGGTCGTTCCATCTTCGGGAATTGAGAAAGCAAGGGGCGTGAACAGGCAATCATCCATTGGCCATACAATACTTCGCTTGAAGCAGGACCTGCGGCGAGGTCGGCAATGCCCGGAAACATGCTATCAGAGCGATCCGTTTCTTGTAAGATCGCTAGAGCGTGATCCGGTGCTCACTAACCCCAACAGAAACCGCAGCAAGCGACACCGATATTTGATCGCTTTTGCACAGCAGTAGCTCTGCTGGTCAGTTTTCGTGCGTCAGCCCCTTCAGATAGGCATGAAGCTGCCGACTGAATTCAGCGACACGGTCGGCGTGCGCCGCTTCATCCGCCAGGTTCTTCGCTTCGATCGAGTCAGAATTCAGATCGTAGAGTTCGCGAAAAACGTCACCGCCGCCCAAATCGGTTTCGATGTATTTCCACTGCCTGTCGCGCACCGCCCACAGCGGCTTGCTCCCCAATTGCGGCGTGGGGGCTTCGTAGAGAAAACTGGTTCGCCAGTCGCTGGGGGACTTCCCTTGCACGATCGGCAACATGCTGCGGCCATGCAAAGACCCCGGCACTTCCAGGCCAGCAAGCTCGTAGATCATCGCGGTCAGGTCGATGTTCAGCACCAGTTCGTCGCGAACCTGGGCCGGAAGTCCCGGCCCGACGACCGCCATGGGGACGCGCATCGATTCTTCGTAGGCGAGCACCTTGCTCGTGAAGCCGTGTTCCCCCAGCATCCAGCCGTTGTCTCCCATCAGAATGATCCACGTGTTCTCGCGCAGACCACGTCGATCGAGTTCATCCAAGAACTTCCCCACGGCGGCATCCATTTGCTGGACGCTCGCGTAGTAGTCTCGGGTATGCTTCCGAATATTCTCAGGGTCGTCGTAGCCGTAGCTCAGTGCCTGAGTACGGCTGCGCGAGGTCGCCAGGTACTGCGGCTTGCCCGACAGATCATCATTCCAGGTTTCCGCCAGCGGCATGGCTTCTGCGTCGTATTGATCCAGATACTCCTGTTTCGCCGGCCAGGTATGCTTGTGATCCATATGCGGAACCTGAGTACACAGCCAAAGGGCAAACGGCTGATTGGACTGGGCAGCTTGATCTAGAAATCGCAACGACTCATCGACCGTGACGTCATCGACAAAGCCCGGCATCTTACGCTTCTTACCGTCGATCGTGAACTCGCGGTCGTACCAGGTGCCGTTCGACCAACAGGTAGAAGCAAAGTCGAAGCCGCACGATTTGGGCGAATTCCCCAAATGCCACTTCCCAGTCACACCGGTCGCGTAGCCTGCCTCATTGAGAGCCCGTGCGAATGTCGGTTCCCCCTTCTTCAAAGAGGCATGCCCCACGGCGGTTACTCCATTCTGGCTCCCATAACGCCCTGTCAAACAAGCAGCCCGACTCGGCGAGCAAATGGCCAGCGTGACAAAAGCGTTTTCAAAGCGAGTCCCCGCCTCGCACAGCTTGTCGAGATTGGGTGTCTTGATCTTCTCGTTCCCGGCCGTAGAAAGCCCGTCCCAGCGATGGTCGTCGGTGAGGATGAAAACGACGTTGGGCTTGGCATTCTCGGCACGCAAAGAGCCTGTGATCAACAGACAGAGAACAAGAATGGACAAACGGAATGCGTTGGAAAAGTAGAACATGGCAAGGCTGGGAAACGGAGGTGCGAAGAGAACTTAGGGGCATTGTAGTTCTAGAGCGTGAATTCGCCGAATTGGACATAATTCAGCCCGAAAAATGGAGATTCAGCGATGAAGAGCATACTTCCGTTATTCCCTTTCCCAGCAATTTACTTTCAACGCAATTGCGTGTCTCGCGAGATCTCACTTACCACATGAAACACCGACAATAGAATGTCCTGTTTGAATCAAAGAGCAAAATGAGAGACACGCGCAGTGGACGCCCCTTAGAATAAACCTTTCCTGCGATCGCAGCCAACGTTATGCCAATCGCGAGAGCAACAGACGCACATGTCGATATCTGAAGAAGTCTTCCAGCCCTACAACGCGCAAATCACGGAAGCCCTCGGGCTTTCCGAGCTGCGTCTCGGGCGCTGGAAAGTCCCGAACTCTGACCACCACTGGCTGATGTACTTCTGGCAAGCGGCGATCAGGCCGACCTTTCACGGCATGGGAATCTTGACGGTCATTCATACTCAGCGATTCGATGACTCCGGCGAACTGGGGCGAGGCAAATGGAAAGGTTTGTTTGCCATACCCAACAGCCAACGACAAGAGCTTGAAGAAATTGCCGTGGCCACCATCCCGAATGATTCGCTCTGGGCGGAACTCAATCAGATGGACCTGACCGAGAACACCGGTACCTATTCACTCGACGGCATCAGTTACCACCTCGCAGTTACGAACAACGACTTCCAGGCCGAGTTCACTTTCAGCAACCCAGAATCCCTTTCGCTAAAACGAATTGAGCGAGCCCTGCTGCATCAGATGGAACGCATCGCGAAGACGTCGCAAAGCCATGCCGCGCTTAAGTATCTTGCGATGTGGAATGAGTACGCTGCAAGATAAGCAAAGGATTAGCACTTCTTTCGCCTAAGAAGAAAAGAAACATCCCCAAAAAGAGCAAGTGGCTTCCTTGCCACTTGATCCAGGTATGCAGGCAGATCGGTGGCAGCGAGGTTACTTCTATCATTACGAAAAACGGGTGCCGGGTCGACTTTTTTGACAGTCATCCCGACACCCGGATATGGTAAATCGACCTTTGCGTGGGTCGTTACTTGCAAGTTCGCATGGCTTCGAAGCCGGACTGCGTCAGGCTGTAAGCGCCCTTGAAAGATTCAGGAACCAAGTATTCCCGTTTGACCAGCTTGGTAAGTGAATTCTTGTGAGTGGCCAGCATGGGCCCGGTGAAGCAGAGCATTCGGCCTGGATCCATCAAATACTGGCGGAATGTTCTGAGGACTTTCTTTTCGCCTTCGGTCAGCATGGGAAGCTCCTATGAGAAGGATTCGAAGAGCTCAGCCTCCTGCTATTAAATTGGCGACTTTCTCCGTAAAGTCGAGGTTGCTGCTGCCAAGCAATCAACAAGAAGCATCAAGCGACTGCAAGCAGGACCCAAAGAACGCCGCACCCCCAAGTTAGCTTCGTGCCTTTGGTAGGAAAGCGCCAGTTTTTCCACAGCAACTTGTATCGTACCATTTTTCACAGGCAAACGCCAGTACCCCGAAAGGGTGAAGACCTCAATCCAGGGCAATCTGGCCACGAGAAAGCTACTTGAGTTTCTCGTTTTCCTGGTGCCGCGTCGCGTCGCGGTGCGTTTTTTTTTCGAGGTTTCGACGAAGCGCTTCGGTCAGATCGACACCTGTTTGATTAGCCAGGCAGATCACCACGAATAACACGTCGGCAAGTTCGTCGGACAGTTCGACCTTCTTGTCCGATGCTTTGAAGCTTTGCTCGCCATAGGTCCGCGAAATGACGCGGGCCACCTCCCCCACTTCCTCCATCAACTGGGCCAGGTTCGTCAGCTCTGAAAAATACCGTACGCCGATCGTCTGAATCCACTGATCGACGTCTTCCTGGGCCTGGCGAAGCGTTAAAGAGTTTTCCGTCTGTGTCACTGGGCAATCAGTTTCGCAAAGGTTTTCTGAGCATATTCCCGGCCGACCGTGTGGGCCTCGACCGCATCCATGGTATTAGGCGATTTCCCTTCGACGGCTTGTTCCAACACCAGCAGTGGTGGAGTCTCCAGGTCCAATAGCATCTCGGCCAGTTGATCGTAGTCAATGTCGCCAGCGCCGAATGCTTCGTCCCATATGCCGTCGTGCGATTGCCGCAGATGCAGTTCGACGATGCGGTCCTTGTAAAGCCGAGCCACGTCAAACACGGCCACTTCGGAGTTGCCGCAGCCTCGAAAGACCCAGTGGGCATCCAGGCAGAACTTCACGTTGTTCGGGTCGGTCGATGCCAGCATGTGATGCAGTTCCCGGGCACCCTCACGCAGTTCAATATCGTGGTTGTGATATGCCAATTGCTGTCCCTGCTTCCGCAGTTGAGCCCCCAGCAAGTCAAGTGCTTTGGCCTGGGTTCGCAACTGCTCGTCCGACTTGTTTTGGCTGCCGCCCCATTGAATAGGACTCGGGTTGGTCACGATGATCCGCGTCCCACAGGCCTCGTTCGCGGCGGCGGCGATATCGAGAACCGCTCGAATGCTCGCCGCTGCTTGGGCTGGGTCGTGAAGCGTACTGTTGACGTACAGCGACTTGATTTGCAGGTCATGCTTCTTCGCTGAGTCCGCGATCGTTTTGATCTGCTGAGGTGAACCAGCGATCGGTTCGTAACCGACCAGCCCGCACGATTTCACTTCGCCCAGCAACGCGTCCAGATCGCCAGCGTCCCGATTGCTGCGACGATAAAACGTGCCCCAAGGATATTGCTGCGTAATGATAGGCACATTAGCCGCTTTGGCTGCCTGCAGCAAAGAACTCGTGGCAAGAAACGGAGAACAAGCTGCCAGGGCGGCAGCTTGCCTGGTGAATGCACGACGACTGAGCATGGGCTTCTCAATCTTGGTGAGAGGTGAGCAAGACGCCTAAGGAACCATACCGCCAGGAATCCCTTTGACGACGATCGCAACCGCGTCGTGAGGGTGAAGACTTTCAAAGTGGCTGGCCTGAATGCGGTAGTCGACGACGCCGGGCATGGGGTCGATAGCGGACTTCATGCGTCGGGCCGCGTCTTCGCAAAACATGAGATTCTCGCCATTGAGCCGGGCAAACTCTTGCTCGTCGGCTCGCTTCACGGCGGCTTGGACGGCCGTATTCAGGACGCCTTCGACGCGCTGGATGATCTCGTCGATCGGCAAGTCTTCACGCGTGTCGTCCAGGTCGACCGTAATATCGGCGTGGCTGCGCTGGCTGTGAGGAACCGCGATCAACGTACTGTTCGAGCCCAGCCAGTTGAGCACGGTCGCGGCACTCATCCAGTTGTGCCCGTAGAACTGCTCTTCAAACTGCTGTTGCAGCAGTTGTCGCGAAAGCGCCGCGGAGCACGGACAGGCACTCGAATAAGTCAAACGCACGTGAACGCGATACTTGACCGTGTTACCCTGCCTCAGCGCCTCGACCTGAACCGGATAGCTTCGCCACGCGGTGTTTTCCGAAAGGAGCGAGGCCCGCTGGATCATGTGCTCGAACGAGAACTGCAAGTAAGCCGACTGGCTCATCTCGCTGTGCGTTTCCAGGAAGCGTCCCAGGATGCGTTCGAGCTGCTTGCGAGAGAATTCCGTGTGCAGTTCATTCTGCAGGCTCAAGTAGAGCCGAGACATGTGGATGCCTTTGGTTTGTGGGTCGTCGAGACTCACGTACGCATCGACCTTGGCCGGGGTGCGCATCAGCACGTCATCTTCTCCGCGAATCAGAATGGCGACCTCGATGCCGGACATTCCCACGCGATCGATCGACGATTGAAACTGCGGAGCGGTGTCGTTGGCGACATCCGGCAGTAGTCTCGGGGAAGTATTCATAGCCAGTGGCCTGGTCCCTTCGGTAGCCAGTGGGGTGGCCGAAGGCGATTGCGAAGGCATGGGCGAGTCGGTGGACATCTACGTTTCCTTAGCGGAGTATATTCGTATGCGGTCGGACTATTCCAAGTGCAAGACCGGGAATTTCAAGTTGGGGTAACCGCTAATTCTCGGGAGTTCGCTCAGATGGCAGCCTGGGCCAGGCGGGGCTCTATGATAACCAATTCCAGGCAACCCATGTTAGGATGCCGACCCCAATCCGTGCGTTACAAGGTAGTAATGCTGCCCGACGAGTGAAAACTGAGTACACTAAGCAGTATCCCAGCTCCAACCTACGATTGTTGCCTGCGGCCCGGCTGGGCTCAACAATTCCTTTCGTGGCCGAACAGCTGAATTGTCGATAACTTATTTATTGACAATCGTTTCCAACCAGCCGCAAAAGTCAATCCACCCCTGATAACCTCACGCACAAGATCGCCATTATGACTGCCACGGGCCCGCTCGGAGATTACCCCCACTATCGCCCTCGCCGGAACCGGCAAACCGAATGGTCGCGGCGACTCGTGCGGGAAAACCACCTGACCGTCGACGATCTGATTTGGCCCATCTTCGTTCAACCCGGGAAGACCACGCGAACGCCGATCCCGTCGCTGCCAGGCGTCGACCGGGTTACGATCGACCTCGCCGTCGAAGAAGCCCAGCGTGCCAAAGAGCTAGGCATTCCGGTGATCGCATTGTTTCCGGCAACTCCCCACGAACTGAAGACGCCGCAGTGCCAGGAAGCAATCAACCCGGACAATCTCGTCTGCCAGTCGGTTCGAGCGATCAAAGAGCTAAAGCTGAACCTGGGCATCTTGTGCGACGTCGCGCTCGATCCCTATTCCAGCCACGGGCAAGATGGGCTGGTCAAAAACGGCTACGTGGTCAATGACGAAACGGTCGAGATGTTGTGCCAACAGTCGATCGTCCAGGCAATGGCCGGCTGCGACATCATCGCCCCCAGCGACATGATGGACGGACGCATCGGCGCCATCCGTAAAGCCCTCGATCACGACGGCTACCAGCACGTGCAAATCATGTCGTACGCTGCCAAGTATGCTTCGGCCTTCTATGGCCCATTCCGCGATGCGGTGGGATCTTCCGGCAATCTGGGAAGTGGCGACAAGAAGACGTACCAGATGGATCCGGCCAACACCGACGAGGCGCTGCGTGAAGTGGCCCTCGACATCAAAGAAGGGGCCGACATGGTGATGGTTAAACCAGGGATGCCTTACCTCGACATCGTGCAGCGTGTGAAGGAAACGTTCGGGCAACCCACGTACGTCTATCAGGTCTCGGGCGAGTACGCCATGCTGCACGCCGCGGCCGGCAACGGCTGGCTCGACCTCGACAAGACGATGCTGGAAAGCCTGATGGCATTCAAGCGTGCCGGAGCCGATGGCATCCTGACTTACTTCGCCCCCAAAGCAGCAGAAATGCTAAAGAAGGGTTAGGCATTTCACATCCGGCAATGGGAACTCACGCAGCATCCGCTTACGACCTTGCTTTGTGGAGTTTCAAGATTTAGGCTAAATGAGATGCCCCGACGCTGACCGTAGCGGCAAGGGAATCATCATATGACGATCAGGGCAACCCTATGTCTTACACCCCAGTTCAATTGTTAGAGAATTGGATTCTGCGTCAGGCTTCTGATGCGGGCCAAGCTTGGCTCGATACGCAGCGCGAAGCGGTCGCCACTAGCGATCTCAAATCGTTGTACATGGCCTTTGGTTTCGCTCCGCGGAAGGTTGGCAAGGCCGATCTTCAGTTGACCGAGCGCGACTTGAACGATGCTGCCGAAGCTCGCCCAGGCTGGATGCCGCATGCATGGACGATCGACCAGGCGGCCCGCGTTCTGCTGCTGATGTCGCTTCCATCCGAAGATGACGCGGCATTTCATGCCACGCTGGAGAAGCTGTTTCAAACGGCTGAGATTCGCGAACAGATTTGCCTGTACCAGGCCTTGCAGCTATTGCCCCACCAAGAGCTGTTTGACGATCGCTTGTCCGAAGGCATCCGCACCAACATCAAGTCGATCTTCGAGTCGATCGCCCACAACAACCCGTTGCCGATGGAACTGATGTCGGAACAGGCCTGGAATCAGATGGTTCTCAAGGCACTGTTCATTGGGGCGGCGCTCGATCCGATCGAAGGGCTCGATCGTCGCGTGAATCCGGACCTGGCCCGCATGCTGATCGATTTCGCCCACGAGCGCCGCGCCGCCAAACGTCCGATTCCCGTAGAGTTGTGGCGAGTGGCCGCTCCGTTTGCCGATGAAGTAGCATTAGAAGACATGAGAGCGTTGTTCGCCTCCGGCGAGCAGCTTGAACAATCGGCCATTGCGTTGGCCCTGGTTTCAACGGCATGCGACGAAGCCGACGTCATCCTGAAAACGAATCCCGAGATTGCCAAGCGTGCTGAAAGTGGCGAGATCACCTGGCGCGAGATTGCCCAGCAAGCGTACTAGCATTGGCAGGCAACCACTGCCAATGCATTTTCTTGCTGAAAACTGAACACTGACAACTGAAAATCAACCATGAAATTCATCGACCCCCACATTCACGTTACCTCGCGTACGACCGACGACTACGAAGCGATGGCCAAAGCTGGCGTGGCGGCGATTATTGAGCCGGCTTTCTGGCTGGGCCAGCCGCGAACCAACGTGGGCTCTTTCCAGGATTACTTCAGCAGCCTGGTGGGCTTCGAGAAGTTCCGCGCGGCCCAGTTTGGCATTCGTCACTACTGCACGATCGGGCTGAACTCGAAAGAAGCCAACAACGAAGCCCTGGCCGAACAGGTCATGGAGATCATGCCGCTGTTTCTGGCCAAAGAGAACGTCGTGGCCGTGGGTGAAATCGGCTTCGACGACATGACCGCCCTGGAAGAGAAGTATCTGCGTCTGCAGCTGGAGATGGCCAAAGAAGTCGATCTGCCGGTGCTGATCCACACGCCCCACCGCAACAAAAAGCAGGGCACCTACCGCAGCATGGACATCATCGAAGAGCACGAGATCCCACCTCATTTAGTGGTAATCGACCACAACAATGAGGAAACCTGCGAAGAGGTTCTGCGGCGTGGCTACTGGGCTGCATTCACCATCTACCCCAAGACGAAAATGGGGAACGAACGCATGGTAGAGATCGTAAAGAAATATGGTCCGGAGAGAATCATTGTCGATTCATCCGCCGATTGGGGTGTTTCGGATCCGTTAGCCGTCCCCAAAACTGGCAATTTGATGCTAGAGCGGGGTGTCCCTGAAGAGCACGTTGAGTTAACCTGTTACAAGAACGCTTTGGCTGCTTATGGTCAGAGCGGTCAGTTCGAGGAATCGGATTGGTTAAACCCAGAGCCCATCGATCAACGTACGTTGTTCGAAGGGAATAGCGTTCTGCGGGGTGGCCAGACTCCTCGAGTCGATAAGCCAGAAGACGATCGTATCATTCAATAAGCTCATACGTCTTTTAGCTTCAAGAGGAACGGTTTCCTACAAGGGAACCAGCAGAACAGAGACGCCAGGCACCAAAGTAAAGCAAGCGCGTTCGGAACCGCGCCCGCTTTCGCTATCCAGAGGCACCCAGCACTTTGCCTAGGGGATCGCAACGTTTGCGACCCCACGACTGGACCAGCTTACTTACGGTGTGTTATGAGCTTTCATCGCAATGGCGCAAGCGACAAGTTGTCGCGGCGCGAACTTCATTTCGAGAACTTCGAAGACGTTCTTGGTGAAACCAGAAGTCTTTCTCGTGTCGGGTACCACCGGGTTTCCAAGTGGTCGCTTGGGCAAATCTGCGACCACCTATCGCGATTCATGGATGCGTCGCTCGACGGATTTCCGCCGGCACCTTTCTATGCTGCGATCATTCGTCCGTTTGCCCGCATGATGTATCTTGGCAAGATCCTGCGGAACGAGCATTTGCCGGCTAAGATGCCAACACTCCGGGAATTTACGCCTGGGGAGTGGTCCGAGGATCAAAAGGCGATTGCTCAACTTGAAGCCGCAATCGCCCGCATCACGGACCCTAGCGCCCAGTTTTTACCGTCACCACTTTTTGGCAATTTGACAGTCGAAGAGTGGCGCAAGGTTCACCTGTGGCACTGTCAGCACCACCTGGAATTTCTTATTCCAGCCGCCAAAGACTCCTCCGCCTAGGCGGACCGGACGTTTTGATTTGACTCGATTGACCAACATGCGCGGCACAACGAATCGCGCGCTATTCGTTGTGCCGTTATTCAGGTTGATCCCCCTTCGGACCTTGCCATTTGGCAAGGAGCGTCGTATCCTGCGCGACAAACCTTGTTCTGTCGTTTCCGGAAAGACCCCACTCATGTCCGAAGATATGCAAACCCCTGAGCCTGCCTGGCGTCCCCTTTCCAAAATCCAGCGCCGCGTGCTCGGCGTGCTGATCGAGAAAGCCAAGACGACGCCGGATGCCTACCCGATGTCGCTCAATGGCCTGACGACCGGCAGCAATCAGAAGAGCAATCGCGATCCTCAGCTGAACCTGGAAAGCTGGGAAATCGAAGAAGCCCTGGAGCAGCTTCGCGACATGGGGGCCGTGGCCGAAGTCCATGGAGACGGGCGAGTCGTCAAGTTTCGGCACTACGCCAAGGATTGGCTGGGCTGCGATGGAAATGAACTCGCCGTAATGGCCGAACTGCTTCTGCGCGGCACTCAAACCGTGGGTGAGCTGCGCGGCCGCGCGGCGCGCATGGGCAAGATTCCGGACATGGGCTCTTTGCAACCAATCCTGGACGATCTGCAGCGGAAGAAGCTGGTCGTTCCTCTCACTCCCAAGGGGCGCGGGCAAGTCGTCACGCACGGCCTGTTTTCCGAGAAGGAACTGGCCGAGCAGCGTAATCAGCATGGTGGCGTCCGTGTCGTCGAAGCCAACGTAGAACCACCGGACGCAACTTCGATCGCCGAGCCTGTCCAGCGCCCGGTGAACCCCGAGCCAACCGCCCCTCCGCCGGCAGTCGCGTCCTCGACATCTTCTTCCTCCGATAGCGCCGCGATCGCCGAGCTTCGGGCGGAAGTCGCTGCCCTGAAAGCGGAACTCGAGCGAATCAAGAAGGACGTCGAAGACCTCTGGTCGAGCATGACCTGAACGGGGCACTGCATTTACCCCGCTGTGGAAAACCGCCACGCATAGGCATGATATAAGCACCCAATAGTGGTTCAGGCATGCCCCAAGCCGATGTGGCTTCACCTTGACCACTTGAGATTCATCGGCCCTTCTCAATCGTGCCCAGTCTCAACACGGAGGCCACGATTCGCGTTGTCTTGAGGGCTTAGAGCCCGTGAAGCGGACGCAATCTTGCGCGATCGTAGAAACCCACCCCTTTTGACACCCTACCAAAGGTGGCAAGACCCCAGTTGCGCGTTAACTTCGCTTGAAGGTGGGTTTTAGTTTTGACGAATCAGCCAGCATGCATCGCTGCAACGATTGCCTAAAGCGAGACACTGATTGAGAATGGTTCTCGCTGTGAAGCGTTCCGCTTGGGTCGGCACCGTTGTTTGCGGTGTCGGCCTTTGTTTATGCGCTGGCAGCCACCGCAGGTTCGTTTGGGCCGAAGCCGATTAGTACTCGACCCACTTCCAACCGATGGGCGTTTCCAACTCTTTTTCGGCGAAGTAGGCCCACGGCGTGTCAGGGTGCTCCTTGATGATACGCTCCAGATATTCTTTGGCCTGCAGACGTGTCTTTTCCAGTCGGCTACCGGCTTCTTCCAGCGTATCGGCTGGCTCGAGGTTCCACGTATCGTGCGAAGGATCCTCGAACTTTCGGCCCCCCTTCAAGATCGCCAGCATCTGGTTGTAACCATCGACGCGTGCCTTGACGGCGGCGGCTCGCCCCAGGGCCAGGTCGTAGCTGGCCTGCCAGCGTTTGTCGGTAATCTTGTCGCGATCCTTCTCCCCTTCGGCCAGCGGATCGTAGACGGCATTGATCATGGGTTCCAAGCGAGCCGCAATTCGCTGGGCACCATCCAGTGCATTCTTCAGCCGCGCTTCATCTTCCACCACGAACTGAGAAGCCGGATAGGTCATCGCTTCAACTTGACCTTGCGAAGCCGCTTGATGCAGCGCGGCGAGTGCCTTGTTCTCGGAAAGCTTGGCTTGATACTGGGCTTCGGTCAGGTACTGCGGAGGATACTTTCGCATCACCTCGTCATCAAACCGCATCGCACTGCCAGGCCAGGGAGCCGAGCGAAGCCGCGACACAAGAAACGATCCGCGCGTTTGATACGCCAGGTACGTCAAGCCGAACGGACCATACCCGCTGTCGACGTCGTCGCCACCAAATCCGCCACTGTTAAACTTCATATCAACACGCTGCGAGTAACGCGTTTCCGGTCCTTGCAGCATCGCAGGCATGCCGTCGGAACGCGATTCCTGCGGAGCGACTTCCGCCATCATGCGTCCCATCGGGGCCGGCACGCCAATCGCATAAACGCGCACGCCGGTCGAGTTCGCCTTTTCGACGATCGAGTCGACTTGCTTCCAGTCGTCGCCTGCCTCGTCGGTAACGACCACGACCATCAGTTCGCGACCTTGCTGCTGCTTGATCGGGCCATACTTGTCGAAAACCTGACCGATCGTCGCGAACGTCGATTCCTTGCCGGAGTTGTCGGTCTGAATCGCCGCAAGCTTGCCGATCACTTCGCCAAAGTTAGTCGTCGGCTGCTCGATCACGAAGTCGGTCTTTTCACCGAAGCTGACGATCGCCGTCGAGAGGTTATCGGCCGGCTTGCCGCCAGGCAGGCCATTGGTCTGAAAGTCGGTATAAAGCTTCTTCGCCCCATTGGCCCAAGAGCTTCGCAGTTCGGAAGCACTCAACGTCGAGTCCACGATCCAAACGATCATCGTGGGTGCAAAGTCGATGCTGCCGGCGATTTCGGTACGTAGGCGTTCGACGTTTTCCTCGACGCTGGAATTCGCCCCGACCGTTTTACCGTTACCGAATCGGCTGGCACCGCCACCTCGTAGCGAAGTCGTGCGAATCATCGTATTGCGTGCCTGGGCTTCCTTGGTTTGAACCGGCTTGGGATCCGCTTTCGGCTTGGCGGCCGTCTGGGCAGGTGCTGCCTGCTGCTTCGGCTGATTCTTGGCCAGTGGATTACGAAACTTGACGTTTTCTCCACAACCAGCCAACATCACCACGCCCATGAGCGTCGCGGAGATCCATCTCATTGCGGCGTTATTCCAAGTTGTTTTTCGGCGAGGCATGTCAGTAGGGGCTCCCAGGGAAGAGAAATACGGCAGGACGAACCGACTTTTATTCTACCCCTCATTTCAGTCGGGTCGAGTCGATGTCCAAGATTCCCGGTGCCAGCATCCCCCACCACAGCGCTGATTCTCTAGGGACTGGCAATCGAGACCAATATTCGAAACAATAAGCGGCACCCAGTACGAATAAGGATTTTTCATGCCCTCTGAGCAAACCCTCTCCGGAAAACGAATTCTCATCTTCGTAGGTGACATCTACGAAGATCTTGAACTGTGGTATCCCCACCTTCGCTTGAAAGAGGCCGGTGCCCAGTCGGTGCTGGCAGGTCTTACCGCAGGAGAAACGTACGCTGGCAAGCACACCTATCCGGCGAAAGCGGATATCGCGATCGAGGATGTCGATCCGAATAACTTCGATGGCGTGATCTGCCCCGGCGGCTTCATGCCTGACAAGCTTCGCCGCGAAGACAAAGTGAAAACGCTCATCCGGCACTTTCACGACAAAGGCCAGTTAGTGGCCGCCATTTGTCACGGGGGCTGGTTGTTGGCTTCGGCCGGCATCTGTCGCGGAACCCGTCAAACAGGCTCGCCAGGCATCAAAGACGACATGATCCATGCCGGCGTGACCTGGGAAGATGCCGAAGTCGTCGTCGATGGTAACATCGTCACCAGCCGACGCCCCGACGATCTGCCGGCGTTCTGCCGAGCGCTGGTCGACGTGCTGGAGAAACAAGCCTCATGACGCTCGCTCACCTGACCATCGCCACGCAAGACTCGGCCGCGACGGCTAAGTTCTTTCAAGAGATCTTCGACTGGGGCGAAGTGCGTCGTCCAGCCAATGTCGACCTGACGACCTACTGGCTCGACATCGGAAAGGGACAACAAGTTCACGTGCTCCAGGTCGACGGCTTCGAGGCGTCCCCATTCGAAAAAGAATTCGGCCGTCACTTTGCCTTCCTCTTTCCTGCCGCGAAACTTGCGACCATACGCGAGCGGCTCGCGGCAAGAAACGTCGAGGTCATTCCACCGATTCGCCCCACGCCGTTTGAGCGGTTCTTCTTTCAAGACCCCAATGGGTACATGTTTGAAGTGATCGATCAGGATAAGTTCGTCCCGGAAAAGTAACATCGCGGTACTGCAGTGGAAGCAACGGATTGCCAAAGTGTTCACGGATGGACATCCCTGCAGAAAGGTCTCTTCGCGGCCCTGCTGGTCGCTGCGTTTCTCTTTCAAATTACCTTGATGCGCGAGGGGCACGACTGGGGTGGTGACTTCGCCCAGTACTTGAGCCACGCTCGGAATCTGGCTACCTATCACGACTACGCCGATACCGGGTACGTCTACAATCCCGATGCCGCCGTTATCGGACCGCGCGCCTACCCGCCGATCTTTCCGCTGTTCCTAGCGCCGATCTACGCGATCTTTGGCGTCAACTACACCGCGTTTCGCGTCGCGATGATCTTGCTCTTCGTTCCGATGGTGGGCGTCTCGACGATTCTGTTTGCGCGGCGACTGTCGGCGACGGCGTCCCTTTGCTTTACCGGCTTGATCGGTTTTTGTCCGATCTTCTGGGACTTTCATCTCTCCATCCTTTCCGAGCATCTGTTCGTGCTGTGGTGGATGCTGACCTTTTACGTCTACCAGCGCTACCGCGGAAACACGGATCAACCTTCCCAGCACTTAGGTCCGGCGATCCTCACAGGCCTGCTGATCTATCTTGCCATCGGCACACGGACCGTCGGGATTGTTCTGCCCCCTGCCCTGCTCGTGACCGAGGCCATCCTCTATCGTCGGCTGACTCGCTTCGCCGTGATTAGCATCACGGCTGCGATTGTCTTTTATGCGATCCATAAGTTTCTGCTGCCGGTCGGCGGCTCCGGGTATCTCGATCAGCTTTCCGAAATCAATCTCCGCTCCCTTGCTTCGAATCTATTTTCTGACTCGGTCTCCTTTGTTTTCTTCTGGAAGAACGGCTTCGCCAAGTGGCTCACCGCGGCAACCGGCCTGGTCCTTACCGTTGTCGGCCTCATTGGCTTCTGCAAAGAAAGCTGGCCCAGGCCGCAGCTGCTGGCGATTGCCAGCGTGTTCTATTTTCTGCTGATCGTGGTTTGGCCTGGTGCCAATGGCATTCGCATGATCTGGCCCCTGCTTCCAGGCTTCTTGTTTTGGGTTCTTTACGCGCTCGAGAATGTTCCGACATCAACCCAGTGGCGAAAGATCTGCCTGACTGTTTTCGTTATCTTCACGCTGGCCTGCTATGCCGGTCAGTACAGCGCTTCCGAATTCGGACTCTTGGAAGGGCCAGAGATCCCTGCCGCGCAACAGCTGTTCGCCGAAGTCACGACCAGCGTCAAGCCGGAAGAGGTGTGCCTGTTCTTCAAACCACGCGTTCTGGCCTTTTACACGCGTCGCAGTTCGATCGGGTATCCCATTCAATTAAGCCCCGAGTCACTCGATCGGACGCTGGAGACAGGGCCGGTCGACGTCGTCATCACCAAGAGCGAGCAGCTAGTAGAACTCGAGCCGCTTCTCACGCAGCGTGGCTTCCACGTCGACTGGTCGAATGCCGAGTTTCAGCTGTGGCGAAAGAATGCCACGCCTTAAACGGCCGCCAGTTGGTCTTGCTGTTCCCAGAGAACTTCTTTCACGATGTAACGCAGACGAGGCTCCGCGGCCTGGGCGGCTCGGATAACGTCGTACTTGCCGACACAACCCAGATTATCTGGCAGGCAGATGTTGGTCACCGTCGAAAGGGCCAGCACGCGCAAACCAACCTGGGCCGCGACGATCGCCTCCGGCACGGTGCTCATGCCGACCACATCGGCCCCGATCTTCTTCAAAAAACGATACTCGCTCCGCGTTTCGTAGTTCGGACCAGTCATGGCCGCGTAGACCCCGCGATGATGCTTGATCCCTTCACGCCGGGCAATGCGAGCGGCCGCGTCGAGAAGCTCTTTATCGTACGGGCTCGACATGTCAGGGAATCGTTTGCCGAGATTCGGATCGCCGTGCCCGATAAGCGGATTGCGCCACATGAAGTTGATGTGGTCTTCCATCAGCATGATGTCGCCGCTTTGATACGTCGGGTTCATGCCGCCGCTGGCGTTGCTGACCACCAGGATACTGGCCCCCAGCGCCTTCATCACGCGAACCGGCAGGGTAATCATTTCCAACGAGTACCCTTCGTAAACATGAAAACGGCCCTCCATGACCAACACTGGGACCGTGCCCAGTCGTCCACATACGAGTCGCCCTTTGTGGCTCAGGGCGGTAGAAGATGGAATGTGCGGTAGGTCTTCGTAGTCGATCGTTACTTCAACATCGACGCCGTCGGTCAACGTACCGAGCCCTGTCCCTAAAATGATTCCAGCCAAAGGACGTTCGTTCCATCGACGCCGGATGGCAGCCGCCAAATCCTCGACCTGGGCTCTAAGCTTGAACAAACATCAACTCCTGTCCCCCCTCACCTGGCCCTCTTCCCGACGCAGCGAGGGGACCAGAGGAGCGGAACGCTTGCGGCCAAGTTACTTCCCGGCATACTCCGTCAGCACACCTTTGACCAGCGTTCGCAGCTTCGGTTCTGCTTTGTTGGCGATTGCAATGATTTCGGCCACGTCAGCTGGCTTCAAAGCATCCGGCAGGCACAAGTCGGTAACGATCGAAAAGCCAACCGTCTTCAGCCCGCAGTGAACCGCGACGATCACTTCCGGAACGGTACTCATGCCGACCAGGTCCGCCCCGATCCCCCGCAGAAAACGATACTCAGCTCGCGTTTCGAGGTTTGGCCCGGCAACCGCGACGAAAACACCACGATGCGCGACGATGTCTTCCTTGCGAGCAATCCCCAAGGCTTTGTCGATCAACTCGTGATCGTAAGGGGCACACATGTCAGGGAAGCGTGGCCCGAGCCGATCGTCGTTGATCCCGATCAGCGGGTTATCCCCCATCAAGTTGATGTGGTCGTCGATCAGAACGATGTCGCCGCAGTTGTAAAACGGGTTCATGCCGCCCGCCGCGTTCGAGCACAACAGCAGTTCGGCGCCCAGGGCCTTCATCACGCGTACCGGCAGGGTTATCTGCTTCAACGAGTACCCTTCGTACATGTGGAATCGACCTTCCATCGCCACGACGGGAACACCACAGAGGGTGCCGCAAACCAAACGGCCGCGATGGCTGGTGGCCGTGGAAGCCGCAAAGTGCGGGATGTCGGTGTATTCAAACGAGGCTTCTTCATCGATCTCTTCGACCAAGCCGCCCAACCCGGTGCCCAGGATGATGCCAGCCTTGGGGGTCTTGTTCCATTTCGCTTGGATAACTTTCAGCGCATCCTGGATTTTGTCGTACAGATCGAGCATGTGCGGGCGTTCCCGTTTTAGATTCGATAGATGGGCAAACGTAGCCTCCGATTATGCCACGTTCCCTTCGAGCGACAAGTCCCGGCATGTTCTGGAGGGGATGAAGGAAAAAAGTAAGAGATTTCAACCACGGATTACACCGATGGGCACGGATGAAAAGTCAATAAACTTCTAGTTTTATCCGTGCCCATCGGTGTAATCCGTGGCCCGTCTTTTTCCTTCTTCTCTCCGTGGCTAGATCCGCACGCGGTCGAAATCCACGGCGAACTGTTCGCGAGAAAAAAGAATTCCCGCGTCATCTTCCGAAATGCGGCCGTACAGACTTCCGTCGTAAATCATAAATTCCTTGCGCTCGCCATCTTCAAACTCAACCGTTGCGAAGTAGGCCGTGCTGGCGGAACTATCTCCGCTTCCGCCGGAAACCTGGGTGCGTTTGCCAACGATAATCGCCGGAACGGCTTCCACTTTCCCGCTGCTCATCGATTTGAATCGCTTGAACATCGTCACCGCCATGAACACGCCAAATGCGCACATGCCCAGCGGCACGAGTCCCATGCAAAACGGAAAGAGCGCGAAGGGAAAGGATTGTTCACTCAGGCTGAACATCCCCCCCACGCCGATCACCATGATCGACATAAAGAGCGCACCACCGCAGAACAAGGTGAAAAATACGCCGATGAAGATCAGCGGAAAGATGCCAGGCTTAGGCAGTTTCTCGATGCGCTGCGCCGAGAGACGATCGGCATACAGAGGTGACTGCTTGACGCGCCGGAAAATGTCCTGATCGTGCTGCTGGCTGGGTGGGGTCGTGCGTGAACCGCAATACTCACAAGTGAGTGAGTCTTCCGGCAAACTGGCTCCACAACTTGGGCACTTCATGGGGGTGATGGCTCCTGATCGGCATACGACAAGTAGGATGCTGGGCAAGCGGGTATTCGTTTCAAGTTAGCGAATATTGACGTTCAATTCGATGACAGGCCCCGATTTTTAGGAACGCCCGGTTATACTGGCAAAAACAAATTGCATCTGCTTCACCCCCCAAACATGCCCAATCGGATGACCGAAACGGAAACTGCAAAGCTTGAGCTTCATCACGACGTCCCCTGCCCTGGCTGTGGATGCTTATGCGATGACCTGACGATCGGTCTGGCTGCCGGCGCGGTGAAATCAATCGAGCCTGCCTGCGCGATGGCGACGGCATACTACCGGCAGAAGCACGTTTCGTCAGACGACTGCCGCATCGACGGCAACATGGCCACGATCATGGAAGCCTACCAGCGCGCGGCCGAAATCCTGCAAGCTGCCAAAGCTCCCCTCTTCTTCGGGCTTGGTGAAACGTCGAGCGAAGCCGTTCGCAAAGCGATCGACCTGGCCGACCTCACCGGCGGGATCGTCGATGCTTCGCACCCGACCTTCTACGATCCGACCGGACGCACGATTCAAACGACGGGACTGGTGACCTGTTCGCTGGGTGAAATCCGTCAGCGCGCCGACCTGGTGGTCTTCTGGGGATGCGATCCGCTGACCACTCACCTGCGTCACTGGGAGCGGTACAGCGCTGAAGCAACCGGACGCTTCGTGCCTGGCGGAAGAAGCGATCGCACGCTGATTGGTATCGGCAGTCGGAACAAAACAACCGACGCCTGCGACGCGTTCATCCCGCTTGAACCGTCGCAGCAAATCGCGGCGCTGCATCATTTGATATCGCTCGCTCAAGGGAAGCCTGAGAACCAGAGCATCGTTGATGCGAAGTTGGGAGACGCAGCCGAGCCTTTTGGACAGCTCTACGAGCAACTCCGCAGCGCGAAGTATTTTGTTTTCGTGCTGGGTGAAGCGTTCCTCCGCAAAGAAGCAGGCCGGATTCCGTTGGAACTGCTTGCCCAGTTCGTGCGCCCCATGCATGAACAAACGCGAGGTGCGATCTCCATCTTGCGGCCAGGCCCCAACTGGGTTGGTGCGGGCGGCGTGGTTGCTTCACGAACCGGCTACCCTGGCGGTGCCGCGCTGACGCAAGGCATTCCCCAGTTCGATCCCGACAACCTTTCGGCCACCAGGCTACTCACGCAAAACCGCGTCGATGCGGCGGTGCTCTGGGAAGGTCCTTGGCTGGCCGATCTGCCAGAGGCCGCACGCCTGGCGCTGGCGAAGATACCAACGGTGGTCTTGGGACATCGCCTGCTGGGAACCGACTTCACGCCGAGCGTGTTCATTCCCATTAAAAGACCAGGCTACAGCGATGGCGGAACGATGTCTCGCATGGATGATATGCCGCTTCCGGTGCGAGTTCTCATTCAGGAAGATCTTCCGGCGGCAGAGGAAGCAGTTCAGGCCATCTTGGAGAGGGCGTCGGCCTGATGAAGAAGGAGCTTCTGCTCTAAGGCAATAAGGCAATCGTAAAACCAATCCCGTAAACCAACGCGTGAATCACGAGAAACGTTGCGTATTGGCGAACTTCCGGCTTTTGAGCAAGCTGAGTAACAGGACGCAATGTGTTCTCCTTATCCAAGAGAAAATCCGAGGGAAGCCGTTTCCTTGAAATCGCTTCCTGAGGGGTAGGAATCGCGTCCTGCGACATGGCGAAAGGTGGGTTGCTGATAGCCAACTCCACTATAGGCATCTGCGTCTCCAAGTTAAGGCCCTTTTGCACTTCGGCGGTAATATTTCTGTAAACGACTTCGCTTTCGCACTTTTACACCAAGTATGCAACTTGCTCTTTGTACGAAAGACACTGAATATGCCCCGGTTTTTCCGCTTGTAAGGGGGAAATACCGCACGCTGGGGGAAGATGCATGAACTTGCAAATTCACACCTGCATGCTGGACTCGTAGCACACCCATTCGCCGCAGCGCTACAAGAGGCAATCAGGTTATCGCGTCTCGACGGGATGCGTTGCGAAAAAACAACGCGCGATTCCCCGATGTTCGTCGCGCGAAACTGGGCAAATTGCCCAAGAGAACTCAACCTCCCTATTAGGATGAAACCGCCAAGATGGGCAGTTATAATGAGCCGTCCATCGAAAACCCTCCTCCCTTTCCGCAAAGGATCAACCATCATGGTGCTCTCTCGTCGTCAATTCCTGGCCACTGCTTCCGCAGCCATCGCCGCGACTGCCATCCCCGGCCGAAGCGCGTGGGCCAAGTACGATCCCGATCGCTTCCCTGGTTTCAAGGTCGGGCTGCAAAGCTATTCGCTGCGTGGATTCGACGTCGACAAAGCCATCAACACGGCCGGTGAACTCGGTTGTGCTCACCTCGAGTTCTACGGCGGTCACTTCTCGCCTGGCTCTTCGGCTGACGACATCGCGGCCATGAAGAAAAAGATGGCCGACCATGGCATGATCATGCTGGGGCATGGCGTCCACGGCTTCAGCAAGGATCACGCCAAGAACGAAGCCCTCTTCAAGTTCGCCAAAGCCGCCGGCATCAAGAACCTGTCGGCCGATCCATCGCCTGACTCGTTCGAGAGCTTGAACAAGCTGGTCGATCAGTACGACATCCGCATCGCCATTCACAACCATGGTCCGTCGCATCGCTACAACACGGCCCTCGACGTTCTCAACGCGGTCAAAGATCACGATCCCCGCATTGGCGCGTGTGCCGATCTGGGCCACTACATTCGTAGCGGCGAAGACCCCGTGGAAGTGATTCGCCTTTTGAAAGGTCGCTTGTTCGGTATCCACCTGAAGGATTTCGCCGAACAGAAGGAACGTACCAAGGGGGTCATCCTGGGCGAAGGGCATCTCGACGTCGTGGGTGTCTTCCGCGCCTTGAAGCAGGTCGAATTCCCAGCCGACGGCTGCTTGTCGTTGGAATACGAAGAGAACCCCAAGGATCCGGTCGAAGACATTCGCCAGTGCCTGACCATCGCTTCCGATGCCTGTAAGACGGCTGCATCGTAACGCTTCCGGCTGACAACTTTCAGGCCGCCGATGGCTATGACCTCGGCGGCTTTTCTTTTGGGAGCGAAGCGAAGATGAAGGTACAGAGACTGCCCATCGTCGGTGTGATGGGCTCTGGAAAGGACGACCATCTTGAACTCTCCCTGGAGTTGGGCTGGCTGCTGGGAACGCTAGGCGTCCATCTGCTCACCGGCGGAGGCCGCGGTACCATGGCCGCCGTCAGCGAGGCCTTCGCGCGAACGCATGACCGCCGCGGCATGGTATTGGGAATCCTTCCGTCCGACCATTCCCGCACGAAGCCCAAGGCAGATTATCCCAACGATTGGGTCGAGATTCCGATCGTCACGCACTTGCCCCACAGCGGCGAGCGCGGAACCGAGTCAACATCCCGCAACCACATCAATATCCTGACGTCCGATGCCATCGTTGCCTTGCCCGGCGGGCCAGGCACCTCCACCGAAGTGCAACTGGCCATACGCTACGGCAAACCGATCATCGCCTATCTAGGCACGACGGGCGGCATCCCAGACTTGCCCCAAGATGTTGCCGTCGCGACCACCATCGATCAGGTTGAAGCCTTCCTGCGATCAGTTCTACTCGATTGACTTCAGCTTCTTGTCCAATCGCGACTGCAGTTCCGCCAGCGTCTGGGCGTGCTGAGAATCCTTTGCCAGGTTATGAAACTGCTGCGGATCGTTCTGCATGTCGTATAGCTCGACGCTATCGTTGCCATAGCGAATCAGCGCCCAGCGATCGGTTCGCAGCAGGTGATCGTCTCGATTTCGCAGCGTGTAAACCTCGTCGTGAATCGTTGACGTAGGATCGCTCCAAACCGAGGCCAAACTCTTCCCCTGCACATGCGCGGGAATGCTGAGGCCGCATAGCTCGGCAAGAGTCGGATAGATGTCGATCTGCTGGCTCAACGCTGCCGTCGTCGCCGCGTCCTTGCCAGGCACGCGAACGATCAGCGGGATGCGCGTCGACTCCTCGTGCAGGCTCATCTTCTGCCAGAACTCATGCTCGCCCAGATGATACCCATGGTCGGCGGTGAAGACGACGATCGTATTCTTATCCAGGCCCAACCGATCGAGCGCGGCAACCATCTTGCCAACCTGAGCATCCATGAACGTGACCGCAGCGTAGTAAGCTTCCAGCACCTTCTGCTTTTTGAGCTGCGTATCGAGACCACTGCCGGCGCTGTTCTTTACGATGCCGGCCCTGGGGATATCGTCCCAGTCGCCGTCGAGTTGCTTCGGCAAGTTCATCTTTTCGGCCGGGTAGTCTTCAAAGAACGAGGCCGGGGCAACCAGCGGAACATGCGGACGCACCAGGCCGACCGCCAGAAAGAACGGCTGCTTGTCCTTGGCCCGTGCTTCCAGAATCTCGATCGCCTTGGCCGAGGCCTTCATGTCGGCCTGCTCGGCACCATCGCCCGGCGTTTTGACGACATAGAACGCCCCCCCATAGCCCAGCCCATAGTGAATGTCGCGGTTGGGATCTGGCTTCAACCGTCCTTTGTCCAGGTGCGCGTGCTCTCCCTCGCTCCACTGCTCCGGGGCCTGGCAGTTAAACCGCTCGGTCCACGACGCGGCATGATCGGGGCCATCGACGCCAGCGGTAATATCACCGGGCACACGCATGTGATAGATCTTGCTCACGCGAGCCGTGTAGTAGCCGTTGTCTCTGAAATGCTGAGCCAACGTCGGCCGATCCCCTAAGTTCTTAGTGAACTTATCGGAAGCCCCATTCGAGGTCACCCCAATTACTTGGGCATACATGCCTGACATCAGCGAGGCCCGCGAGGGACCACACACCGGATACTGCGTAAAGGTTCGCCCGAACTTCATCCCCCGCGAAGCCAACGCATCGATATTGGGCGAATGACACTGCTGGTTTCCATAACACCCCAGCGACTGACTGCCGAGGTCATCGGAAATGATGAACAGCACGTTGGGCTTCTCGGCCCGCGCAAACTGACTGAGCAACGTGAAGACCAGAAGCAAACTGAAGACGAGCGATGGAAAGCGAGTCGCAGGCATGATTCCTCCGAGATGAGAATTGGGTGGTAGGCAGCCTGATTATAGTTGTCTGTTTTGCGGCGGTCCAAGATTACACGATGCGAAGTTCCCGGCTTGGCAAAAAACTTTGTTTTCGCCGAACGACTTCTTTAGAATCTACGCAGCCTGCTCTTAACGCCTTCCTTCTTATCGCCCCTCCCATCGTAGGATTCAACGCATGCCCACTCCTCACTCATGGCTTTTTGCGAGCTGGTTCGTCGCTTTGCTCGTGCTCTGCTATCAAGCCGACTCCTTTGCCGAAGAACCTCTTTCGGCCCAAGCTATCACCGTCGAAGGCAATTTCCTAAAGGCCCCGCAGAAGCCATCAACGACAACCGATTACACGATCGCCAAGACTAAGCCCACGGTGCGATTCGTACAAATCCCACTTCCCAACACGCCGGCCGATCCGTGGTCGATTTGGGGATATGGCCTGTTGCATTCTAGTGGCAAGTTCTACGTCCCGCTGGGCGATCACCTGGGGATCGATGCCAACTCGTACCTGTACCAGTACGATCCGTCGACTCACTCCATTCGCCAGGTTGCCGACCTTCAATCCGCGGTCGCGTCTTTCAAGTCAGGCAACTTTGGTTTCGGCAAAATCCATGGCCGCTTGAATGAAGGAGCCGACGGCAACATCTACATGGCAACCTACTGGGGGCAGTGGCGTAACGAGAGCGATCGTTACGAGGGAGATCGCGTTTTTCGATTTAACCCCCAAACCGGTGAAATGACCGACTTGGGCATGCCCAAGTATGGCTGGGGCTATCCATCGACACACTATAGCGCGAAGCACAACCTGCTGTACGCCGAAGCCCATCAGCGCAAAGGCAACTCGAAAGGGGATCCGAAAAACGATTACGTCGCTGCCGACTACAAGAGCTATAAAGATCCTTACCACGTCGAGTTCCTGGTGTACGACACGGCGACACGCAAGGTCGTCTTCCATGGCGAACACCAAGGTCTGAGCTACGGGCGAGACTTCTTCGTCGATGCCGACGGCAACGCCTACTGGAACAACGGCGACGGCTCGCTGCAGAAGTACGATCCCGAAACGAACCAGGTCACGAAGTCCCAGGCCAAGATGCCAGGCTCCAAGATCCGTCGAACGGTCGGCCCGGACGAGAACGGCATGCTGTACGGGGTAACCAACGACACGCACGAGATCTTTCAGTTCGATCCTAAACGTGACAAGGTCCGCACGATCTGCAAGGCGTGGGCCGATAGTCCCGCGATGGATGTGACTCGCGACGGCAAGTTCCTCTACACGATTCCCGGCGGGCATGGCCCCTCGTCAGGGACGCCTCTAATTCAGGTCAACGTACAGGATGGTTCGCAAAAGGTGATTGCCTTCCTGCACGATGCCGTTTGGAAGCAAACCAACTTCAACCTCGGCGGAACCTATTGCCTGCAACTGAGCGAAGATGGATCGAAGGCGATGATCGGCTTCAATGGTAAAGTCGATTCCCTGAAGAAGGCCTGGGGGGAACTGGCCGTGGTCGAGATCGAAATCCCTGCATCCGAGCGATAAATATTAACGCTGCGAAAGAGCGCGGCGGGAGTCTTACCGATGAGAATCAACCTACCTTGCGGCATGGCTTCGCTAATGCTGGTCTGCCTGCTGACGTCCTTCACCTTCGCTCAAGACTCGCCGTTCGTCTTCCGCGACGTTGGCAGCGAGAGCGGCGTACTGCCAACGGTCGCCGGCATTCGAGGGCACGCGGCTGCCTGGGGTGATGTCGACAATAACGGCTACCCTGATCTTTTCGTCGGCACGTTTCACGACTCCGGCTCGAAACCGAGCATGCTGCTAAGGAACGATCAGGGCAAGTTCACGCTCGATCCGCAGCAAGTCGTGCAAACCTCCGGCAGCGGCAGTGGCGCGCTGATGGCCGATTTCACCGGCGACGGCAATCTCGATCTGTTCGTCGCCAACTGTGTGAATCGCAAGGATGGAGTCCGGGCCAATCCGAGTCGCCTGTTTCGGGGCGACGGCGGAGGCAAGTTCACCGACGTCTCCGAGCAAAGCGGCACCTGTCCCCTTGGCTATGCCGGAAGAGGCGCCGCATCGCTCGATTACGACGGCGACGGTCTCTTGGATCTGTTGACCTGCGAGCAGTACTATTCATCCAACGTCCAGCGCGGCCCGGTCCTATACCGCAACCTGGGAGACATGCGATTCAAGGATGTCTCGAAACAAGCAGGCCTACCGATTGGCCTGGGTGGGCTAGGCGTCTGCGCAGCCGATGTGAATGGCGACACGATCCCCGATATCTTTCTGACGCACGGCCAGGGGGAACATCGCCTGCTTCTCGGCTCGAAAGAAGGGATCTTCCGCGAAGCACCTGGCGCACGGGAAGTCTTTCGTTGGACGATGGACAATCCGGAAGACGTCCCGGCCGGCGTCGCCATTGCCGATATCAATCGCGACCAACTTCCTGACATCGTCATCGGCCATCACTTCAGTTCCCCTTGGAAGTCTCCGGCACCGATTCGGCTGTACCTGAACCGTGGCGTCACTGATGGCGTGCCCAAGTTCGAAGAGATCACCGCTGCCGCAGGCCTCAAGCCGCTGCACATGAAAGCCCCGCACGTCGAAATCCAAGACTTCGATAACGACGGCTGGCCTGACATCTACGTCAGCATCGTCAAGTTTCAAGACGACCGCCCCTGCCCGATCATCTATCGAAACCTGGGTAAGCCAAGCGGCACACCCCAATTCGAAGTCACCGGCTGGAACGTCAACGACTTCCCCACCCAGGAAGATCTGGCCGTCAAACGAACCGGAGCATTCTTCGACAAACTGATCGCCGATCACCAGATCATCTACATGGCACCCGGTCCCACCGCCGACTTCGACCGCGACGGCAAGCTCGACATGTTCCTGCCCAACTGGTGGATCGAGTCCCCTTCGCTCCTTCTGAAAAACGAAACCCCCGGCGGCAACTGGCTACAGGTCACCGTTCAAGGCAGCGACCAAGTCAATCGCATGGGCGTCGGTACCCGCGTGAACGTCTACCCCGCCGGCAAGCTCGGCCAGCCAGACCATTTAATCGGCTCGCGCGAGATCGCCATCGGCTACGGGTATTGCTCGGGGCAGGAAGCCGTGGTGCACTTCGGCCTAGGTGAAATCGAAAAAGTCGACCTGGAGTTCATCTACCCGCACGATCAGGGACGAACCACGGGAACCGAACTGCCTGTCAATCGACGAGTCGACGTGAAAATGCCTTAAACACTTCTCATCCATTCCCTCACTGGGCATTTTTTGCCGCAAGCCAGCATCACTACTGCAGACGCTTCGACATCGGAATCCTGAACATGAACAACGATCAGCGGTGGCAAGAGCTCAAGCAGCTCAATCACGGTCCACCCAGCGAACTTGCCTTTCGCGCGTTGCTGGCACTGCTCGATACGTGGCCACCGGATGACCAGGCCGAGCCCCTCGCTTATGCCGATAAGTTCCTGAGCCAGTGGCCGGATGCCGTGCGTGCCGCGCCGTGGTCGTTGTGCAAGGCAGCTTCTCGCGGCACCGTGCTACCGACCTGGCAACTCGTCCGGACACTAAGACTCAGCAGCAATCATCTCACCAAGGGAACCGTCGACCTGGCACAACTGGCACACCACGCGAGCCTAGAACACATCACGGAGCTTAATCTGCCGAGATATTCGAGCTTCCACGAACTTTCGTTTCTCTACCATCGCGCGGAACGGTTCCCCAAACTGAAACGTCTTTGCGCGGCAGACAAGTACAACGACGCCGATGTGCGAGCCATCGCGGAATCGCCCCTCTGGCAGACGCTGGAACGGTTCGATACCGAATCAGCGATCGAGTCCTTTGCCCATGGTGAACCGAGTCGCATTGTTCCGCGGCTCGATAGCACTAGCCCTATTTCGCATCTGTCCTTAAGGGCAATCGACCTGATGGCTGCATGGGACGCCAGCGAACTACCGAAGCTTCAGTCGGTATGTGTTTTCATTCGCTCGATTGACGAAGCCAAGGCGCTCGGTGCTCGCCGGGAGTTGTCTCAGCTCCAATCTCTATCGATTGCTTTTCGCTGCGGGTTTTCAGGAAACTCACCGTTCGAACCCTTTCTCGGAACGATCATCGAAGCCGACGAGGCAGCCGCAGACGCATTCTTCAGCCAAGCCCAACTAGACCAGCTGGAAAAACTCACTATCTCCGGTTATTCGATGGGCTATTGGGGACGCGAAGGGTTAGGCGAACTCGGACTGGAGAGATTGATCCAATCGGGCCTGCTCAAGCGGCTGACCCATTTGCGACTCGAGCGTCTTCCACTGGGAGATCGCGGCGTCATGACTCTCGCGCCGGCACTTGGGACGCAGCTCGAGTCACTCGAACTGATCGATATCTACTGCAAAGGGGAAGGTGCCGCGGCGCTGGCGGGCTCGCCTGGTATGGCCTCGCTGCGGAAGCTTGATTTGTCGGGCAATCGAATCGACGCCGACCAGATCGCAAGGCTGGCCACCGTGGACATGCCGTATCTGGAGTCGCTCGATTTGAGCGGACCCGACATCAATCCCTACTACTGGAATGTGGGCGTCCAACCGATCTTGGATACCGGAGCAACGGCCTGGGCCAACAGTAAGAGCGTCCAAAACTTGAAGCGGCTTCGGCTGAGCAATTGCCATCTGACCGATACGTCGCTGGCGGCAATTTTCGATTCGTCGCAGCTACGGCAACTCACCGAACTCGACTTATCGCACAACTCGTTTACCGCAGATGGGTTCTCTCAGCTGGCTAGCTCCCCGATCTGGCAGACGCTCCATCGACTAAGCCTCAACAATTGCCGGCTCGAAAACGACGCGATCGAATCGTTGGCCCGTGTGCCGGAAGCACCGGCTCTGCGGGCGATTCAACTGGCCTACAACAGCATTGGCCCGCGTGGAGCGGCAGCGCTGGCGAGTTGGCGACTTTTGGAAAGCGTCTGGGAACTCGATCTCCACGACAATCTTATCGGAGACGAAGGTCTGATTGCTCTGGCGCAGTCGCACAATCTCACGCGCCTGCTCGAACTGGACCTCGAACAGGACTGCTGGAACAGTCGAACATTCACGTTTAGCGACCAGGCAGCCCAGGCGCTCGCCGATTCCACCTCGCTTGCACGGCTTGAAGCGATCTTCAGCGGTTGCGTCGACGAGTATCACGGTGCAGCCTATTCTCCGGGATTCAGTAAGGACGCTCTCGAGAGATTACGCCGGTCGGAATGGATGCGTCCGTCCCTTAAGGCCTCGCTCAGCGATTACTCGGAGATCGATGAATATTACGAGCAAGGCGAATTTGACGAAAACCGTAAACTGGACGAACATGACTTTCGAGGCCATCCGTTTACGTTGAACGAGCGAGAAGCGGATCATGCCGATGGTCGCATGCGGCAACTCAACGCGCCACGTCAACCCGACCGTCCCATCGACAAACTCGGCTCCCCCAAGATTAGTCCCTTGCCTCAGATCGCGGAGGACGACGAGGAGATCGAAGGGTTGGGTCTTCGTGATCCGATTCCCGTCACAGATCACTTCGCCATGATGAGGCTTTCGCTGGAAGACGAAGACCGTCCCCTTCCCAACGAGGTTGGCAAAGTTCTCTCAGTGATACGCTGGGAAGCATCTTCCGTGCGTCTTCACTGGGCAAATTTGAGTCAGGTGGCGGCAGTTCTCGACAAGCGGAAGACGGGAGCTACGTTCCCTTCGACATATCGTTCCATGTCAGCATCAAGGGAGATCTCGCCGCGCCGCTAAAGTTGATTCGCGAGGCGATGTGGTGGATCGGCGCGCCTGGCGAGCGGTGGACCGTCATGTCCGGCGACACCGAGCGGGAAGACTGGTCTCTCACGATGGCAGATCCGCAGGTAGCCACCCCGACTCGCTTTCTTCAGCTCGCCGCCCCCAAGATCTTTCGCTGGAAAGATGGCCATCGCATCGACCGAGTTGCGTTTACCAAGTCGCAGCGCGAGACGGTTCAAACGATCCTCGACGAAGCCAGTGCGGCGGAAGCGAACCCTGGCTGGCAGATGATCGCCACACCGGATGGAGGAAAAGTCTCGGTCTTCACCAAGTACCTGTCCGAAGCGGATGACTTCGACTCGCTGAACTTCCTAGTCGACGCATTGACGCCGGAAGTTACCCGGCTGGTCTATCAAGTGATGGACAAGTGCGACTTCCTCTTGTTTCCCATGGCGATCGCAACCAATACCGAAGTCGCTCAGAAGCTTGATGCCGACTGGCCAGAGGTCACGCTCGCCACCTCCGACCAGTCGCTTCACGCGATACTGGCCCAGGGACCCCAAAGCTGGTGGCAAAGCCGCGGCGAGTGACCGTTTATCCCTCGCTGAAATTGGAATCCCGAGTAATCCGATGCAGCTTGCATAACAGCAACGCTGGCATCGCCGGCCGATACGGTTTCACGGCGATTTCTCGTTCGCCCTCCCCTCGACCTACCGAATTCCTCTTGCACCGTTTCAGGGACTCCGGGATTATCACCGGGCTCCCGTGAACTGGCGAACCCCATTGTAAGAACAGGGCCACTTATCCATGCAAACTTTACCGGTGCCGTCGCGCCTGATCCTGGCAGCTTGCTCCCTTCTGATCATGCCAGGCTGCTTCAGTTTGAGCCTGGGTAGCAAGACCTGCACAGGCGATCATCCAGAAACCAAAGCACGGATCATGTCGCTCGAACAGCGCGTCAGCGAACTGGAACAGATCATCTCCCCACCAACCCCTGGCCCGACCGCGACTCTTTCCCAACCGGCAGGCGCAATAGACCAACCGCAGGGCCAACAAGGGTTCTACGGCAAGACCTAGACGAAGATCATGCGCGCCGTTGGCAAGCAGGCACCGCGTTAGCTACTTCGCCTTCCAGATCTTCACATCGTCCACCCAGGCTTCTTTTTCAACAGCCAGCGAGATGTGGCGTTTGGTGGGATGGGCGATGCCTTCGGACTTCAGCTGGCCGACCTCCTTGCCATCGATGGAAACCGTCAGCACGTCTCCTTGAACTTGAATCAACAGCGTATACCACTTGTCAGGCGTAAGGTTGAGAGGGGCGGTGAACTTCTTCGCGTCCAGCAACTTCCTCAACTCCGGCGACTTATCGCCTGAAGCAATGCGTTTGCGGTTTTCCAAATTCATACGGCCTGTTTTGGAATCTTGGAGAGTCAGATTGGCCAGCGTCACTCTGACAATGAAAAGATGCCCCGCATGGACCGTCTTCAATTCCTTGTCGGCGAAGTCGACTCCCAGTTGATCTCTTTTACGCAGGTGGAATCGGAGCTGGACTGCTCCATCCTCGAAATCAACCGGATGAAAAACGGCCACGCCATGGTCGGCAGTTGGATACCGCGTAATATGAATCGCTCCGTCCACCAAGTCGACCTGCTGGTTGCCATGGGCACGCCAGGGACTATTGGTCGTCCAGCCTTCGCCCACCTCTTCCTTGCCAGGAACCGATTCGTCTCGCTCGAACTGATCGGAGAACTGTAGCTCACCCAGTGGAGAGGAATCCTTGTCGTTTGCGAAAGCCGCGGCGAAAGAAAACGCGGTGATCAAGAACAACGAGAGAGACAGCAGAGGGCGCAGCATGGTGGGTTACTCGATATCGTGACAGGCAAAGATAACTCGTGAGACCCTTTCAGGTTCGCATGTTTCCCAGCGCAGGAAAAGCATTAAATCCTCCTTCATCACGGGAGAAGTCTCTTTTCCTGCTGGGATCTGGACTGTTTGCTACCCTGTCGCGATCTGTTGTTGTTAGCCGCGTCAAAGCCTGACTCTTGTTACTGCGGAGTGGGACGTCAGCAGTACGGATCCGCGCGGTCCGCAGATTATCAACGCAAAAGAAAACCTCGCAAGTGTTGACACCCACGAGGCTTTGAGGTTCCCCATTGAAATCGAACCAACCATCTACTGATTGGGAGTTGTCTTATTCGATTCTGATGCCGTATCGGGCGTGTTTGACGCGACATTCAATTGCCTCCGGCGGGCATGCCAAATCGAGGGTATGTCCACTTGTTGCTCAGAAATCACAAGCGTAATTAAAAGTGATTCGAGGTTGGCAAGGACAACGCAAAACATCGCCGCGCGAAATGGCCAACTACTCCAATCGGCCACGAGCGACACAATGCCGATACCCACGACCAGCCAGGCTCCCTTCGCCATCCAGGTGTGGTAGCTCGGAAGAGTGCGGAACTTGATCAGTGCGACGAGCCAGCTAATCGCGTAGCTGACGATCGCCGCGGTTGTCCACCACGCCTCGCGGATCGTCGCCTCAGGAAACATCAGCCCCAGGGCAATTAAAAGAGACGTGTAGAACGCTGCGTCTGCGATCGTATCCAGGCGAGCCCCAAGTTCCGACTGCTGGTGAAGAGTACGGGCCACCACTCCGTCAAGCCACTCGGTAAAGACCAGAAACGCAACCCAGGCGGCAACGGCCATCGGGTACTGATGGTAGGCCAGAACGATCATCGCGGGTGAACCGATAATGCGAAGGCTCGTGATCAAGTTGGGAGCCGTCAGCCAGCGGTCCTGGTATCGTCTTGTTGGGCTACTATCCAAGGCACTTCCTCCTAGCCCACTATAACAGGCTTCGAGTAGCCCCAAGTCCGCTTTTCTCTCCCCAAAGCTTGATTCGATCGGATATTAATATCTCGGCGCGGGATGGCGTCGTTGAGGTCGCCAGACCGCTGGCATCGTGGTGAACGTCGACAGACGCACCGAAAAGGAGAAATTCGCAAGTATCCACGACGTACGTCGGGCATTCGGGGAACGCTGGTCAAGAAGGCTACTCCCACAGCAGTTGCGGGAACTGATGCGACATGAATCTATTGAGACGACGCTGAAGTTCTACGTCGGTCAGGATGCTGAGCGCACAGCGGAATTGCTATGGCAAACTAGCAAGAACTCAATACAAGTATAGAGGATCAAATCAAGGAAACACGGCAAGATCATTTCTCGAATGTGGTATAAGCAAAGAAACTACGGGTACACTTCTCCAATAGGGGATATTACGATGTGTCGTGCAACACACCGGCCCCTACCACCTTGGAACTAATTCATCTGTGCGACACGTGAGTGATTTATGGCCTCTGATGGACGTCAGCCTCAAAGAGTTCCTTTCGCGTTTCTTGTTGAGTTGCCGTTTTGGCTTGCGACGCCATCGGGACGGCATACGGCAGAATTCCGTGGCATAACGTTGCCCGTGACATTGCACAACGATCTAACTGCTGTATTTCGGACAACATCGAGTGAACGCGATTGGCAAAATCTTGCCATGATCGTTGCCCACCCTTATTTTATTGGGTGGAACGCACGGCAGGACAGCAAACGGAACTATCACCATCGGCAACTTCGTACCGTATTGGAATTCGGAATACCGCTTCCAATGGATGTGGCCATTGCTCTAAAGGAAGATGGGCCAACGAGGAATCATGCGGTCCAGTTACTAAGATGCTTTGCGGCCGATCTAATCCCACTCGCGAATAGATTAATTCTCACATATCAAGCGGAAGCAGATGACCCGTTTGTATACGCGATATCAGAATGGGACTGCCCACTTTGGATAGCACGAACTCCCGACGGGTTGTATCACGAAGTTGAGCTTCAGCATTACTTGCTACAAGATCAACTGCCTAGACTAGGTGCAACGGGCTCGATGGCCGTCCCAAACTATACGTGCAAACACCTGGAATTTGACGGAAGTGCTCCAGAGATTGCGCCTGAACGAAGGACACTTTCCAACGCATGGGGGTCATACTACAGAGGACAATATGACCAAATGCTCGTAAATTTCGTTACGGCAATTGAGGTTATTCTCGATCGCCGCCTGGAGAAAGAGCTTCACCTAGCGGGCTATGATAGACCAGAAATTGAAAGGCGAATCGGCACGGACAGCTTCCACTCAAAATTGAAGGCCTATCAGTTACTCTCAAAAGAACGTATTCCAGGCCCGATTATTGATCCTCAATCACCTGAGGTGAACCGCGTTCGTCTTGCTGATGAATTAAACAAGATTCGGAATCTGAGAAACAAGCTCTTACATGAGGCGAAGCCACCGGTTGTTCACGAAGGGTACGCATTGAAGATTGCGGAGACTATGTCATGGCTTGCCAGGTGCATTTCAAGAGATCCGCGACTCGACAACACCCTCAATCGACAATACATATTGATGCAGGCGTACAGAATGAAAATGTACTTCCCTACGTTTCCAGAAGTTCCCGACGAAGAACGAGAGGAGTTTGAGAAACAAGAAGAGATTGCACTTAAGTTGAGGGAAAGTAATGTAGGCCCATTTCGTGACCAGATTCTACAGAACATCCTTGCAAAAATGCTGAAAGTCGCATGCGATGAAAATGATTTTGAGTATGCGTCTTTTGCGGCTCTTGCCTGGATGGGATTCGACGTAGAAGAGGCTCCCATAGACCTGCTTGGTGTCGGGCAAGCTCGTGAACGATACGAATTCAGACATAGTGGTAACAAATGGTATGTCTTCATTTTAACGAACTTAGACCCGTCCGCTGTCGGCGAGATCAGTGCAAGGACACGAACATTACGTGAACAAGATTCTTCAAGTAAAGCTCTGGTCCTTTATAAAACACAGGCCGGCAACCGGCCTGGCAAACTCTCCAATATCGTAGCTCGATCAATCGACGATCTTGTGATTCGAGGTATGACCGCGTGCTTCTTGGACTCTCAGACCATAAAAGATCGAGAGTCCTTTTTATCTATAGACACCGATGAAGCCTGGTGCTCCCCGGAGGTCGAAGTCGTGGGACACGTATACCGAGTCTTGACTGATAAATCTGTCGTATGCATTGAAATCACCAAAGGTGCAACAATCGAGAAAGGAGATCTTCTACTCCTTCGATCGAAGAAGGGATATCTAGAAACACACGAAGTTCAAAGCATTGAAATTGGGCGGATGGAATATTCCGTTGCTCTAGGTCCAGCAAAATGCGGTATTTTGACAGACAGGAAGGCTGATCGACGACTTAACAATTCATCCGTACTGAAAGCGAAACCGCTTCGACTTACAAAAGGATGAAGCAATAGGGCTACTTGAAAACATAGAAACCTTATGTGGCGCCGTTGGTGAAGAAGAGAAAACACCCTTGTTTGAAGTGACAATTCCGGTGATAATCCCCGAAGTTCACCGATTTTCAGCGCAAAAGAAAACCTCGCAAGTGCTGACACCTACGAGGTTTAAGAAGTGCTCCCTGTTGGAATCGAACCAACAACCTACTGATTAAGAGTCAGTTGCTCTGCCAATTGAGCTAAGGGAGCTTTGATCTGTTGGAAGGAGACGTTTGCGGGCTTTAGGTTCGCTTGGTCTTCTTGGTTTCGCCATGCCGGCCAAGGGGGCCGTGGGCGAAACGCATACTTTACCGCTTTTCTCGGCTGGGGTGAAGGGGACGCTTGAAGAAAATCGCGGGGGCTGGCATCGCGGCGGCGAAAACTGGGGGAATTGGCAGCGATCGCTCGTTATTCTTTTTCGTCTAACAGCCCTAGCTGCTTCATTTTGCGGTGCAGGTTCGAGCGGTGGACTCCCATGTTTTTGGCGGCTTGAGCCATGTTGCCGCCGGTTCGTTCAAGGTGATAGCTGATGAAGTCGGCCTGGAAGCGGTCGGTCGCGGCGGCCAGGTCCAACTGGGCGGAAACCTGGTGAACCTGCGGGCCGGTGCTGGTTTCCAGCGGCAGCAGTTCCGAGGTGATGATTTCGCGATCGCAGAGAAACGCGATGCGTTCCATCGTGTTTCGCAGTTCGCGGATGTTGCCGGGCCAAGGGTGTGCCAACAGGCGATCTTTGGCGTCGGTCGACAGCATGGGGATCTCGCGGTGAGCCTTGCGGGAAAACTGCTCGAGAAACTGCTGGGCGAGAATCAAAATGTCGTTTCCGCGGTCTCGCAGCGGAGGCAGGTTCACCGAGACGACATCCAACCGGTAGAACAGGTCTTGGCGAAACTTCTTCTCGTTGACCAGCTTGGGCAGATCCTGGTTGGTGGCCGCGATCACGCGGACGTCGATCTCGATATCGGTCTGGCCGCCCAGCCGCGTGACGACGTGGTTTTCGAGTACCCGCAGCAGCTTGGCCTGGCCTGGCAGGCTCATATCGCCGATCTCGTCGAGGAACAGCGTTCCGCCGGAGGCCAGTTCGAACTTGCCGGCCTTCGTTTCGTGAGCTCCGGTGAACGCTCCTTTCTCGTGACCAAACAGTTCGCTCTCCAGTAGCGTGTCCGGCAGCGCCGCGCAGTTCACGGCGACCAGCGGTTGGTTGCGGCGATCGCTTTGATAATGAATCAAGCGGCTGACCACTTCCTTGCCGCTGCCGTTCTCCCCCAACACCAGCACCGGCAGTTTGGTGGCGGCGATGCGGTCGATGTTCTTGCGCAGCTGCATCATCGCCGGCGACTCGCCGATCAGCTGGATCTCGGCGGCCTGGGCCTGGGCGATACGGTCGCGGCTTTCGACCAGCTGGGCAATCTGCTGCGAGCTTTCCAACACGGCGGCCGCGTGTACGGCGACTTCCATGAGCCCTTGTTCGTCTTTGGTGGTGAAGTTGCCGTCGAGCTTGTTGATCAGCTCGAACGCGCCGAACACTTTTCCTTTGCGATCCAACAGCGGCACGCACAACAAGCTGCGGGTATGGAACTCGAGCTTCTTGTCGATGTCGCGATTGACTTCGTGCCCCAGCATATCGTCGACGCGCCGCGGCTGCCCGGTTTGCACGACCGCCCCGACGACTCCTTTATCGTCCGGCACGACCAGCTTGCCCCCTTCTACGCCCAGTGCCGGCCGGCCGATCAGTTGGTGCTTGGGCTTGTCCCACAAAAAGATACTGGCCCGCTCGGCACCGAAGAACTCGGTCGACGACTCGGCCATTTCGTTGAGCAGCGAAACCAGATCGTCGCTCTGCTGCCAGCGCTGCACCATGGTGAGCATGGCCTTCAGCCGCCGCGATCGATCGTTCTTGTTCTGATTCTCAATAAAGCGTTTGACGGCGAAGCGGGTTACCTGGGCGATCGCCTGGAGCGAGCGCGTCGGCAAACCTTGCACGCCTGCGAGAACCAGCAGGCGATGCGGTTCGTTTTCCAACGCGATAGAGAAAGCGGCTGGATCGCCGGGAGTGATGTCGGCCTGCATCCATGCTTGCGTCTGATTGGACGAGACAGGGGCCGCCTTACCGGCCGAGGCGACCTGCTTCCAGTCGCCGGTCGATTGCTGCCGCAGAAGCTGCGCCGCGGAACTTGGGAACGACTTGGCTAGTGCCTGGCAGATGCCGTCGAACAACTGCGTCAGATCCTGAGCCGTGTCGAGCTGTCGCCAGAGCTGCGTCAGCATGGTGGCCAGTCGGGGGTTCTCTTGGATGGCCTCGCCGAGCAGTTGAAACGGATCGTGATCGGTAGGGTTCATAACTAGCAGCGGCAGCTCGACGAATGAGAACGTAGTACGGACTTCGCCTTCGTTATACAAAAAAAGCCGCCAGTCCACGATTGTGGGCCGGCGGCTCCGTCGTCTCCTGGCTAAAAAGGCAGGGCCAGGATCATCAGCAGTTCTACGTGCGGAACTAAACTTCGTTCTCGGCAGGCTTCTCAGCGGCAGGTGGGGCGACTTGAATGCGTTCCATCCGCTCGTGCATCTTGCGGATCATCTCGTGCATCTGCTTCATTTCTTCCTGCATCCGCTGCTGGAAGTCGGCGTTGCCAGGCAGTCCTTGCGGGCCCATGTCCTTCAACATTTCCTGTAGTTCGATGAATGGAACATCTTGACCACCAATGATGATGTTGCCGGTGTTGCCGAACGTCAGGTACTTCTTGGCAACTGGCTGCAGATCTTCGGGTAGTTGATCGATTTGATCTTCGGTCACGCTCCACTTCTGGCCGTCACGTTCGATGTGCAGCGTGGTGGGGGCATCGCCCTTCTTTTCAACTCGGATCATCATGTTCTGCGGCATGTCTTTATCGAGGGCCTGCAGACGCACTTGAGGGGGCACCATTTGACCCGGGCCAAAGAAACGCAGACGGGCACCTGGGTGAGCTGGTTGCATTTCGATTCCAGGAACGGCGCCGAACTGCGGACTGGCTGACCACATGTTCTCAGGGGCTTCTTCCGGCTGCACGGTCACCGACTCGATCTCTAAGCCGCGGAGAACACGCACGGTCATCGCCTTGCCATCGCTATCGCGAACGACGTCCACCATCTGTTCTGGCGAAGTGATCGTCACGTCATTCACCTTCAAAACGTGATCGCCTGCTTTCAGGCCGGCCTTTTCGGCAGGGCTCTCGGGGGCGACTCCCGCGACCATCGCGCCGCCATCCTTCAGACGTTCGACGTGCTTCTTCAAGATCTCAGGCGTCGGTGCCAATTGAACGCCAAGCCAATACTTTTTGGCGGCTGGTTCTTCCTGCTTGGCTTCGACCTTCGTTTCTTCCTTGGCCGCTTCGTCGGCGGTGACGACCTGCATCATCGGAATGGCGACGACGCCGGTCGCCAGTATGGCGGCCATGAACCAATGTCTGACCTTCATGCTTTCACTCCTTTTACTGTGTGGGGATCAAGTGTGATAGAGTTCGGGAATAACGTGTGCTGGTGCCCATGGGGCTGTCAGTGATTTAGTGGTACGGCAGATCCGGCTTTTCGTAGACGATCACGTCTTGCACCGGAACCACGACGCGGTCGCCGTTTTCCAGCGAAACCGGGATCAAGCGGTTCTGGGTTTGAAACGGTTGCCCGGAATCTTTCAGCTTCTGGAGCTGCTCGGGGCTCATGCCCCAAGAGGTATCCCACTTGGCGTTGGGATCGTATTGTTTGTTCGGATCGATGGCGATCGGCATGCCGCCTCCTTGCTGGCCGTCCCATTGGTTGACGTACACGAACTGCGGCTTCTGCACGGTGTGTACCGGTGCATCAGGCGGCAACTGCGGATCGGTCACGTTAGTCGCCAGGCCAGGGACAGGTCCGTCGACCGTGGTACTATCGATCCCGGAGACGTACCATCCCAGGCCAAACGCAACCATTACCGAAGCCGCCATCGCCGCCAATGTTTCCATACGACGAAACGAGGCATTGCCCGAAGTGGACGACTTCTCTGCCGCTGGTGCCAACTCAGTCTGGGGGCATGACGGAGTGGTCTGCATCACCAACGGCAGAGATTGCCCCAGCGCCTGTGACTCGAGGAACGCATGGGCACATCGTCGCCAACCATTTGGCATTTGATCTAACTGGGAAAGAACCTCGCGATATTCTTCCGGCGAAAGCTCTCCATCGACCAGGCGATCGAGCTGACGGTCGTCAATATTGTTCGATGAATCGTTCATGGCATGTTTCACTTAAGTTCAGGTCGCCGTCGAGAAGATCTCGCGGGCCACCAATCGCTCTCGTAATCGTTGACGAGCACGATGAAGTCTGGCTTCCACGGCGCTGGTGCTTACGCCCAGTCGCTCGCTGATTTCGCGATAGCTCCACTGCTCGGTGTACTTGAGCAAGAGGATCTCGGCATCGCGTCTTGGTAGTTCGTTCAAGGCCTGACGAACGAGTTCGTTGCGTTCTTCGGCCAACAGCCAATCCAACGGGTTGGATTCGGCATTTGTTTTGGGTGGCAAGTTCTGCTCGACGGCATCGTGCAGCTTGCGAATCCGTCCTTGCTTGCGGCGATACAAGAGCGCCTTACGAATGGCTATCTTGTAGAGCCACGGTCCCACAGCGCTGGGGTCCCTTATCTGCTGCCAATTTTCCAGCGCTGCGGTAACCGTTTCCTGCATCACATCGTCCACCTCCACCGGGCTGCGAAGCCGTGCGTACAGCGCAGTTCTCAGCCATCGCTCATGCTGCTGCAGCAGTTGTGCGGGCTCGGGCTTCACGTTGTCTCCTGGCAGCTCGATGGGGTTCATCCTGTATTCAGAGGGTTAGTTACCGGCCAGCGGAAAACCTTGCGGCGCGACTCGAATATTTTCGCAAAAAATCTCAGATGCCTGTGCAAGTAAACTCAAACTCTTGTTCTACGCACGAAAATGTGGGTTGGTTTGCTTCGTAAATTACGGAGAACGCTAGACTTCCGGAATTTTCAGCTTGATAATGTTTCTCAATGCACGTCCCTTTTTCTTTTCCTGGTGCGGCCCCTTCGGCCGTCAGTCTACTAGCCCCAATCGCTTGGAGTTCCGATGATGAAACGCTGCTTAGCCCCTGCCGCACTATGCCTTGCGGCGATTGTAATGAGTGCTTCTGGCCTGACGGCCGCAGAGCCTGCAGCAAAAGGAAATGACACCCCCATGAATGTGACCGCGAGCGAGTTCGGCCAACTGCCCGATGGAACCGTGATTGCCAAGTACACGGTCGACAACGGCAACGGCATCGTGATGGAACTGATCAACTACGGCGCGATCATGACCAGCCTTTCCACGCCTGATAAAGACGGCAAGTCGACCAACATCAACGTTGGTTTCGACAACCTGGAAAGCTACCTGGGCGGCACGCCTTACTTCGGTGCGACCGTGGGGCGCTATGCCAATCGTATCGCCAAGGGGAAGTTCACCCTCGGCGGCAAACAGTACACCCTGGCCACCAACAACGGCCCCAATACGCTGCACGGCGGTGAAAAGGGATTCGATAAGGTCGTCTGGGACTCCAAGAAAATCGAAACCGAAGACGCCGTCGGCGTGCAGTTCGATTACTCCAGCAAGGATGGCGAAGAAGGCTATCCCGGTAACTTGAAGGTCACCGTGAAGTACACCCTGACCCCAGATAACAAGCTGGTGATGGATTACACGGCGACGACCGACGCCGAAACCGTGCTGAACCTGACCAACCACAACTACTGGAACCTGGCCGGTGCCACCAGTGGCAAGAACTACGATCACCAACTGAAGTTGGAAGCCGACAAGTACCTGCCGGTGGACGAAACGCTGATTCCTACCGGCGACATGGCGTCGGTCAAGGGAACCCCGATGGACTTCACCCAGTTCAAGGCGATCGGCAAAGACATCCAACAGACCGGCGGCGATCCAATCGGCTACGACCACTGCTACGTGCTCAACGATCAATCGGGCAATCTGTCGCTAGCCGCCACCGTCAAAGAACCGACCTCCGGCCGTGTGATGCAAGTTTGGACCACCCAACCCGGTATCCAGTTCTACAGTGGCAACTTCCTGGATGGCAGCAAAGGAAACGCCGGGCTCAACCAGCACGAAGCGTTCTGTCTGGAAACGCAGCACTACCCCGACACCCCGAACCAGCCCAGCTTCCCTACGGCAACGCTAAAGCCAGGCGAAACGTACCATGAGACGACTGTCCACAAGTTCTCCGTCGAGAAATAGTCAATAAACGACAATTCGTGAATAACGAGAAGCGGCCTCATTCGTGGGGTCGCTTTTTCTATGGGTATGGCCCATCCTGGCAGAGCACCCATCTGGCAACCCATGCACAAATTGTGTCGCCGACTTCGTTTTTTTCGCTCGGGCTTGTTCCTTAACCCCTGCTTGCTTGTAACATATTGGCAGCCATCACACCTGCCAACCGTTACGCGATGGACGTATGAATCAGCCGGATAACGAAGTCGTTTTGAAAATAGCCGCCGAAGCTCGGCGACGCCAAGGTGCCGCTCGGGAGGCGTTTCTCGATGATACGTGCGGCACGGATCAGGTCCTTCGCAAGTTGGTTGAAGAAAAGATCCGCCCCAAGCCGGCCGGCACCCTGGTTCCCGCTCAAGTCGATCTCGACGCGACGTTCGCCGCCCCACCGGCGTCGAAGCATTCGCTTCACCCACGACAGGGACTGACTACTCGCTATCTTCCAGGCACCAGTTTGCTGGTCCAGGTTTGGGCATCCCGGTTGTATCGCACCATCGCCATCGTCAGCTTCGTCGTGCTGATCATCCTGCTGGGCATCGGGGCTCGATACTTGGTCTGGAACGAACTCAGCAAAGTCCGCCAGCAAGAGTTCACCGCTTTGCTGGCCGCCGACGTCCAGGCCCTGACCTCTTGGATCGAAACGCGTAAGGAACATGTTTCGGTCGTGGCCAAAGATCAAGACGTTCGTGAAGCGATCCTCAGCCTGGTCCAAGAAAAGCGAACGCTTGGAGACGACTACTCCGCCAGCGCCGTGCAGGAAGAACTCGCGTTCTTTCGCCAACGATTTCCAAAGTTCACGCGGTCAGAAGACGAAGCGAAACGTTTTATCGAAGAAAACGAGCCCATCGCATTCGACGGGCATGGCGATCCCCTGGCCGTTCCGCCAGGTTTGCTCCCGGACGAAGGGATATACTTCGTCGCCAACGCGGCCGGCGTGATCCTTGCCTCAACGGAAGAGAACGCGATCAACCAGACCCTCGCAGGCACCCGCCGACTGCAAGTCTTTTCCGATGTGTTTCAGAACAAAGCGGGATTCATTCCCCCCATGCGTCCCGATCACGAAATGACCATTCCCGGCACCCGACCAAGTGTCGCATTCACGTGGGTCTATCAGCCTATCTACGACGACTCCAATCTTCCGTCGGCGCTGCTCTGCTTCGGCTATTATTCCGTGGGCAACTTCACCAAGTCGCTCATCAATGCCCGGACCGGCCAGACCGGCGAAGCGTATGCGTTTGATGCCAATGGTCTGATGCTGACCGAAAGCCGCTTTACCAAAGACCTGTGGCGGATGGGGATCTTGCCCGAAGGGGAACCGTCGCGGGCCAATCTGATGCTTCGGCCACCGTTCGCCATGCAGCATCCCAATCCTGAGAATCACCACCGCTTCACGCGTCTGATTGCCGAAGCGCTTGCCGATCATAAATCGGGCCCCAAGTCGGCCGTGATGATGGAGCCGTACCTCAACTACCGAGGGCATTACGTCGTGGGGGCCTGGCAGTGGATCGACGAATACAACTTTGGCGTCGCCTACGAAACCGAATCGCAAGAAGCGTTCCGCCCTTTCACGTATATTTCCTTTTCCCAGTATGCCCTCTTGTTTCTGATCGCCGGATTCGCGGGTCTCGCTTATTACGCCGCATCCTCTCTGGTGCAAATGCGCCGCACGATCGGCGAGAACATGATCGTCGGTGCTTATGAACTCATCCGAAAAATCGGCGAAGGAGGCATGGGCCAGGTTTACCTCGCACGGCACCAGATGCTCAAACGCCCCACGGCCGTCAAGCTGATGCGACCCGAGCAAACCGATCCCGCGCTGATCAAACGATTCGAACGTGAAGTTCAGCTTTCGAGCCGCTTGAAGCATCCCAACACGGTCGAGATCTACGACTACGGCAAGACGCCGGACGACATCTTCTACTACGCGATGGAGTATCTCGACGGCATCACCATTGAAGTCCTCGTGCGTCAGTATGGCTGGCAGCCGATCTCCCGCACGCTCTGGGTCATGCGGCAAGTGGCCGCGTCGCTGCGCGAAGCCCACGAGAGTGGTCTGATCCATCGCGACATCAAACCGCTCAACATCATGCTCTGCCGCGTCGGCGGCGAGTACGACGTGGCCAAGGTGTTGGACTTTGGCCTGGTGAAAAACCTTTCGGCCGATCCCGGCGCGACCATCGTGACCAACACGACTGAGATCAGCGGAACCCCCATGTACATTCCGCCTGAGCGAGTCAAAAACCCCACCCAGGCCGATCCGCGCGTCGATATTTACGCCCTGGGAGCGACCGCGTTCTTCATGCTTACCGGGCAGACGATCTTCAACGCGGCCAGTGCCGTCGATGTGTTGGTGCAGATCGTTACGCAGTCGATTCCTTCGGTGAAAGACGCATCCGACCGCGTCATTCCCGATGCCCTGCAAGACCTTATCTCACGCTGCCTGGCCAAAGACCCCAAGGACCGTCCTCAAACGGCTGACGAGGTCTTGAAGGAAATCGAAAAGTTGATGGACGACTTCCCCTGGACCCAGCAAGATGCCGCCGACTGGTGGAACAATAACATCCCCGTCGACGAGTTGATTGAACTGGCAATCCTGGAACCAGAACAACGACCCAACGCTTAGTCGCATGCCTTCGAGAAGTGCCTTACTTGGCACCCGGCAATTTCCTATCCCTAGCGAACGCTTACCGCGATCTCGTGAATCTTTCGCACCATCGAATGCAAGCCATTCGAGCGAGCCGGCACCAGGTGCTTTTCGAGTTTGAGCGTATCGAACAGCCCGCGCAGGTCGAAGTCGAGAATCTCTTGCGGGCTCTTGCCCGACAGCAGCATTACCAATATGCCAACCAACCCTTTGACGATGTGGGCATCGCTATCAGCTCGGAAGACGATCTTCTTGGCCTGCGCTTCTCCCTCGACGACTTCCGGGACCAACCACACCTGGCTTTGGCATCCCTGGACCTTGAATTCATCGCGGCGAAGTTCTTCCGGCAGATCAGGCAGTTCGCGTCCCAATTCGATGATCAACTTCAGCCGCTCTTCTTTCGTTTCGGCGAACTCGAAGTCGTCAATCAGTTCTTCCGCGGTGAGTGTGGGCGGTTCGTTCAACGTGAATCTCTTCATTTTCAATCGAATAAATCGTCTGCGGATACTACTTCTATTCTAGAGCGGTTCCCATTCATCTGTAGCGTCTTTGGCTGGCTGCGGCTGTGCGGGACTTCGTTGACCTGCATCGGCGAATCTAGAGGATTCGCCTGCTTCGGTCGCCTTGTCCAGCTTGCCTCGCCGACGCCCAGGACGCTACACCTAACTTGGAAACGCTCTAGTCGCCGTGCTTCTCGCGAAGACGGGTCGATGTGCGGCAAATCCATTGATGACGTTCAAACTGATCGATCCATTCGGCCAGCACGCTCGTCGTCAGGGCATCCATTTCTCCGGCCGGATGCAGCGAAATGCCGGTGCTGCACGCGGCTCCGCCCAATTTCTCGACCATCTGGCGATACTTGGCCAAGGTACGGTCGCCATACATGCCAGTCACTTGATCATCTTCGTTCAAAAAGACGACGACCGGAACACGATTTCCGCCGCACACTTTGATCGCTTCTTTCAAATCATCCGGGGCGTCATCCCGATCGATGTAGCGAACATGGATGTTGGGAGACGCCTGATCCACTAACTGCAGCATCGGACACTGATCAACACAATCACCGCACCAGGCGCCACTGAGGCAAAGGACGTGCATCTCGCGCGTGAAGCTGGCCAGCAACGTCTTTTGGTCTTCGCTGAGGGACAACGTCCGAAGCTTCGCACTCCAGCGTTCTTTCTGGTTCTCGTTGGCATACTTCGCCAGAAAGTCTTCGTAGGAAAGGCCGGAATTGAACAGAGTGGGCCAGTCTAAGGGCATAGTCTTCTTTGGTTGAAAAATGGTTCGCAGTGGAAACGACTTGTGGGTGGCCAAAAAATGGCCAAGTTTTCAGTGTTCAGTTTTCAGCAGGAGAAGAGACGACCATCTGCTTCTTGCTGAAAACTGAACACTGAAAACTTCAAACTGAAGGCAACGCCGCCACAGCCATGGCTACCCGCACAACCGCGTCCCAGGCGATGCCTTTCAAGGCAGCAACTGCGTGCATTTTAGGCAGCAAGTCCGTGGCTGATTAGGGGCGGTCAAAAAAACTACAGGTGGTTTTCTGCCCGAAACTCGGGAAATGAGTCTATTTCGGCGCGTTTTCTCGGCGTGTGATTCAATTGGCACACCGAATGCATCTTAGGTAGGGCGAAAGCGAATCAGAAAGAGATTCGGAACCGGTCGCGAAGGATCGTGTACCTCGGACTTCTCGCTTCTGAAAGCAATAAGATGCTTGCCCCGTGCTTCTGTGACAAGGAGTGCGACAGAGCTGGGGACAAGCTCAACTGCTTGGCTTTCCAACCGAACAAGACAATCAAGATCATCTCCAAGTGATCTGACCCGAACAGTGTGGAAGCATGATGGGGTGTTGTTCGCGTGCAGTGGGGCTGCCGCGAACGGTAGTCGAGGTTGAGGAGGTTTTGCCTCCTTAACCTCGGCTATTTTTATGCGCTAAAGCATATTCTAAAGAACTTTTTCCTGTCACCATCTTAGGCAGGTTTTCCTGTTCACTGCTGATTTGTCACGCAGAGGATCGTTGCCAGACATCTATTTAGGGAAAAGTTCGTTGACTTAAACCACTAGCTCACTGATATTTAGGAAATGCTGCCACGCACAGACAGCTGAATTGGCATAACGGTTGCAAACAAGCGGGAGCAATGGACAACTAGGTCACCCGCTCATCATGCACTCGCTCTCCGCCTTGTTTGGTGCATGGCTCCACTAAAAAGAGCATCCCGTTGCGACCTGTCCTTACAACGTCACGTCAGTTTGTTGGAGTATGCATTAATGAAGAAGATTGAAGCCGTCGTCCGCCACCACAAGTTGGACGAAATCAAAGAAGCCCTGGTTACTAAAGGGTTTGGTGGTATGACCGCAACGGAAGTCCAGGGATTTGGACGTCAAAAGGGACAGACGGAGACCTATCGCGGTGCGGAATACTCGATCGATTTCGTACCCAAAATCAAAATCGAAATCGTCTGCACGGACGAACAGTGCCAGGAAATCGTAGATACCATTATCCAAAAGGCCCAGTCCGGCCAGATCGGTGACGGTAAGATCTTTATCTCCGAACTCACCGACGCCGTTCGTATTCGTACCGCCGAAACCGGATCGTCCGCGATTTAGTAACCGATTTCAAACCTGTCGAATCGGCACCGCGCACAGCCCTTCGACCACCCAGTCAATCTCTCTCTCGAAAAGCCGGCCCCCCTGGGTCGGCTTTTTTTCTCGGGAGAAGAGCACGCATGGTTCTAATAATGGTCGGCAGTCGAGCGACTGGAGCGGCGACGATGCGAGTACAGCCGCATCCGCCGCGGGGCGGTCGGTTGGCTTTCGTCGATCACGTGCCCCGAAAGAAGGCGGTAAAAGAACAAAATGATGAACGCTCCGCCGGTCGCCACAGCAAATCCCAGAGGACTCAGCGGCGAGACCTTGTAGCCTTCAAAAAAGAGGGACAGCATTCCGCAGCCGATCACCGATCCGCCAATCCCCATCGCTAGGGTAGCAATCGGTCCGCCAGGATCTCGGCCCGGCATGATCGCTTTGGCAAATAGCCCGGTCAACGTGCCGAAACCAACCCAAGTCAGAAACAGATTGGCCCACGCTTCGAAGTGTTCGGATACCTGTAATGCCTCTTCACCCATAACCGCCTACTTTCACCATGCTAGCAACTGGGGAGGAATTTCCCTGCGAGAAGTCGACCTAAGAATAGGTGTCGTCAGCTGCGGCCCAAAAATTTGCCGATTATGCCGATCGATCGGGAAAAGGCCCCTTTCCCCTGGCGCCAAGAAGTGGCAATCGCAAGAAAACGGCTATAATAGTAGTGAAAGCGTGCGGCCGAACGGATCGTCAAACGCCGCGCCTTTCCTGATCCCGGACGGATCAGCCCCCTAATCTTGCGATCGCACGGTTTCCTTCGCGGAGGTGTCTTATGCGAACTCTTATCCCGTTGTTCGCCATGTCGCTGTGTGCGGCAGTTGCTGTTGGATGCACGAAGTTCAAAGCCCCAGAACTGACTGCCAATGCCCCTGGTACGCTGGCCTCGGATGCTCGCTCGAACCAGATTGTCTCGCTGCAACTGGGTCAACAACCCGGAGCTTTTCAAGTCGAAGACGTCACCGGTCCGGCAGCCGGCGAGTTCCTCTGTTATCGCTGCAAGTACAGCGGCAAGCCGACCGTCGTGATCTTCGCGCGAGAAGTGAACGACTCGGTAACCAGCCTGGTACAGCAGATCGATCGCAAGGTTGCCGAGAACGCCGACAAGAAGCTTTCGGCATTCATGGTGGTCGTGGGCGAAAACACCGACGAGGTCAAACCGACGCTGCAGCGTGTTCAGGTTTCGCAGCACATTGAAAACACGCCGCTAACCGTATTTAACGAAAAGGAAGGGCCTGCCGGCTACGGCCTTGATCCCAAAGCGCGGATCCAGGTCATGATGTGGAACGACGACGGGCTGAAGGTTAACAAGCCGTTGGCTCCTCATCTCTCCAAAGAAGAGATCTCCGAGGTAGTGAACCAGACCAGCGAGATCCTGAACTAAAGCTCGTTTCTCATTCCGAATTGTTTGTTCCGTTTCCGGTCGCCAGGCTCGCGTCGCGTTTCTACAGTAAGGACATGAACGCTACGATCATCCTGCCCGACCCGGAAACCATGTACCAGGCCATCGTCGACCGCGATGCCGAGATGGAAGGTCTCTTCCTTTTCGCGGTCAAGACGACCGGCATCTTCTGCCGCCCTGGCTGCAAAGCGAAACCTCCCAAGCGCGAGAACGTCGAGTTCTTCGCCACCGCAGACGATGCGCTCGCCGCTGGCTATCGCGCGTGCAAACGCTGCCGCCCGCAGGAGCTATCCGGCAGTGTGCCCCCGTGGCTCACGCAGCTGGTCGATGCCCTCGAGGCCGAGCCGACGCGCCGCTGGTCCAATGCCGACCTGATCGATATGGGTCTGTCACCCATCCGCGTCCGACACTGGTTTCAAGAGCATTACCAGATGACCTTTCACGCGTACCTGCGTACTCGGCGGATTGGCCTGGCGGTCGACATGCTGAACGCCGGCCAGGACGTCACTTCAGTCGCATTGGATAGCGGCTACCAGTCGCTCAGCGGATTTCGCGACAGCCTCCGAAAATGGACCGGCCAGTCCCCCACCAGCATCCAGCAGGGCGAACCGATCCTGGTCGAGCGTTTGCTCACGCCGCTGGGCCCGATGCTGGCCGCCGCGAGCGACGCCGGGCTGTGCCTGTTGGAGTTTGCCGATCGCAAGATGCTGCCCAAACAGTTCGAGCGGATCAACAAGCGTTTTCAACAACCGATCCTGCCTGGCACGCACCCGGTGCTGAGCGAAGCGGCCCAGCAGATCGATCAGTACTTCCGCGGCGAGCGAAGCGAGTTCACCCTCCCCCTTCGCCTGGACGGCACCTCCTTTCAAGAGACCGTTTGGCAAAAGCTGCTGGAAATCCCTTATGGCCAGACCCGCTCGTACGGCGAGTTAGCCAAGCAGCTCGGCAAGCCCAACGCCTCCCGAGCCGTCGGCCGCACCAACGGCGACAACCGCCTGGCGATCGTCGTGCCGTGCCATCGCGTCGTCCGTAGCGACGGCCACCTGTGCGGCTACGCCGGCGGCTTGTGGCGTAAAAAGTGGCTGCTGGAACACGAACGAAAGGCCCGGCAAACGCAGTTGCCGCTGTGAGGTGCCCTAGACCACGCGCTGTTCTTCGCGTCCAATGGACGACATGAACCAAACGCCTAAATCGAAGCCAGCTGCGAGTTCTTCCGCTAAACGTGGTCTTGTCGGAGATGGGACCCATCTCGGGCTCATGGACTACCTCCGCAAGATCCTCAACGCCCAGGTCTACGACGTCGCTCACGAGTCGGCACTCGAACGGGCCACCAAGCTTTCCGAGCGACTGAAAAACAACGTCTACCTGAAACGCGAAGACAGCCAGAAGGTGTTCAGTTTCAAGCTGCGTGGGGCCTACAACAAAATGGCTCAGCTCACCCCGCAGCAGCTGGAGCGCGGCGTGATCTGCGCTTCGGCTGGCAACCACGCCCAAGGGGTGGCGCTGGCGGCTTCGCATCTCGGCTGCACGGCGACGATCGTCATGCCCAAGACCACGCCCGAGCTGAAAATCGAAGCGGTGAAGGCCCTCGGGGGCAATGTCGTCTTGCATGGGGAAAGCTTCACCGACGCCTACCAGCACGCCGGCCAGCTGAGCAGCACCAACGAGATGACCTTCGTCCATCCCTTTGACGACCCCGACGTGATCGCCGGCCAAGGGACCATCGCGATGGAGATCCTGCGGCAACATCAAAAACCGATTCATGCCATCTTCGTCGCGATCGGTGGTGGCGGCATGATCTCAGGCGTGGCCGCCTACATCAAAGCGGTTCGGCCGGAGATCAAAGTCATCGGCGTGCAGACGAACGACTCCGACGCCATGGTCCGCAGCGTCAAGCAAGGCAAGCGGGTGCAGCTCCAGGACGTCGGCCTCTTCTCTGATGGCACCGCCGTCAAACAGGTCGGCGAAGAGACCTTCCGCATCACCCGAGCGTTGGTCGACGACTTCGTCGTGGTCGATACCGACGCCGTGTGCGCCGCGATCAAGGATGTGTTTGAAGACACACGCAGCATTCTGGAACCCGCCGGAGCGCTCAGCGTCGCCGGTCTCAAGCAATATGCCGCGAAGCACAATCTGCTGGGCGACGCGCTCATCGCCGTCACGTGCGGGGCTAACATGAACTTCGACCGCCTACGCTTCGTGGCCGAACGTGCCGAAGTGGGTGAAAACCGGGAAGCCCTCTTCGCGGTCACGATTCCGGAACGCAAAGGGAGCTTCAAACGGCTGTGCGAACTGATCGGCCCGCGCGCGGTGACCGAGTTCAACTACCGCATCTCCGACTCGAACGTCGCGCACGTCTTTGTCGGCCTGGCAGTCAACAACCGAGACGAGGCCAAGCGAATCGCGGACGAACTTCGCTCGAGCAGCTTCGACACGCTCGACCTGACCGACGACGAACTGGCCAAGCTGCACGTCCGGCACCTGGTGGGGGGCCACAGCAAAATGGCAGCCGACGAGCACCTTTATCGCTTCGTCTTCCCCGAGCGGCCAGGGGCTTTGATGAAGTTCCTTTCCGCCATGCCCAGTGATTGGAACATCAGTTTGTTTCACTATCGCAATCAAGGCGCCGACTACGGACGCATTCTCGTGGGCCTGCAAATTCCCAGTGATGCGACCACTGAGTTTCAAGACTTCATCGAGAGCATCGCGTACCCGTACGTCGAAGAGACCGAGAACCCGGCCTATCGGTTGTTTCTCGCCTAGGGCTGGGCTGGCTCAAAGTTGTATTCCCCGAGCCGCTCGGCCTTGGGCAGGTGCTCTTCGAGCTTGAACCGGGGGCGCTGTTGACGGTTGATATACGCGGCGATGTCAGCCGCTTCTTGCTTGGTCAGCGAAGGGTCATCCAGCGGCATGCCAACCTTCAACCACGATGCCAACTTGGGAACGCGGCTGAGCCCGGCACCGTCGTTGTACGATTGCGGACCCCACACCGGCGGCCCGTCGGCAGTGCCCTGGCCGTCTTGTCCGTGACAATCGAGGCAGTACGTCTTGTAGCCCTCTTTGCCTTGCACGGGGTTGGCTTTGCTCCAATCGAATTCCAGTTCCGGCACATGCCGCGGACCGAGCGGCTTCTTCTCGTTCATTTGGATCTTGCTGCCCGTCGATAGCCAGGTGATGTACGTCGTGATCGCGACCGAGACCTGGCTGCCGTTGGGTGGGCGGATGCCGTTTTGACTTCGCATGAAGCAATTGAGCACGCGGTCTTCGAGCGTGATCACCCGGTTCTCGCGCGGCGACCAGGCTGGGTACGCCGCGGCCGTTTGCAGAAAGCTGCCGGCATCGGGGTGAGTGCCCCCGTCCAAGTGGCACGAAGTACAGTTCAATTGATTTCCGACGAATGGTTTGCTGAGCGGGTGATCTTTCGTTTCGTAAACGAGCTGCTCGCCCAGCCGCACCACCTCGCCGAGCGGACCGGCCGGGTACGCATTAGGAACGGTGGGTTCCTCTTCGGCTAACAGCCAGGCGCTGGTGGCTGTCACCATGCACACGCACAACAGGAATCGATGGATCGACATGATCTCTTTCTAACTAAAAAAAAGGCAGGCGCTTCGGGCGGGGCAGTTCATCCTTGCGACTGCTTAGCGGTCGATCTGTGAAATAGTTCACAACCGCCGCGAATCGGCTCCATAACGACCGGTAGTTCTTTCTGCGGCCCGGTCTTCCCAATTTCACCAAATCAACAGAACAGACAGTTAACTTCGCTTAATCGTGGATTAAGGGCAGCGAAATCGTGCATATTGAAGCTGCCGATCGATTTCGTTCTTGAATACTAGGCATTGGAAGGATAAAAAGCCGATATACCTCCATATTTCCCTTATCTTCTCTTCTCGCAGGTTATGCCATGAATACGGCCCGTCGTTCGGCCTTCACGTTGGTGGAGTTGCTGGTTGTGATTGCCATCATTGGGGTTCTGATCGCCCTGCTTCTGCCAGCCGTTCAACAAGCCCGGGAAGCGGCTCGGCGGATGACGTGTACCAACAAGCTCAAGCAGATCGGAATTGCCCTTCACAATCATCACGATACGTACGGCCAGTTTCCCTCTGGGGTTCGGTATACGCCGGAGCCTGACTTCACCAGCGGCAGTTGGTGTTCTTCCAGTGGCACCACCGGCACGCGTGAACCGTGGACGGTCAAGATCTTGCCGTTTCTGGAACAAAACAATCTGTACGGTCAATTCGATCTCAACAGTAGTTTCACCGCCACCAGCAACGTGCCGGGGGCGTCGGTGAATCATAACCTGTTCAAGCTGAGCAACGCGGCGTACCAATGCCCTTCAGACCCGGCCAGTCGCGATGACTGGAACTCGATCAGTTACTACGGCGTTCAAGGGGGTGGTCCGGCTGCCGACGAATCTTGCTCGACCTCTTCGGGACAGCGGGTGTTCTATCGCAACGGGGTACTGCACTTGAACTCCGATACTGGCTTCCAGGATCTGACCGACGGCTCGACCAACATTTTCATGGTGGGTGAAACGCGTTACTGCCTGACCCCCAGCGGCCGACCCGACGGCTACCACAGCGGGTGGGCATCGGCCACGAAGCTTGACTCTTGGGGAACGCCGCTGGTGCTGGCCGCGACCCGCGAACAGATCAACTCGGACCCGCGCGACGGGATCAAGAACGACACGCTCAACATCATGACCAAGCTGTTTGGCAGTTATCATCCTGGCGGTTGCATGTTCCTGATGGGGGACGCTTCGGTTCACTTCATTCCGGAAACGATCGATCTGGCCACCTATCAATCTTTGGGCAAAATCGACGACGGACTGCCCACCGGTGGATTGGGAAGTTTGTGATCATGCGTGTGAGACTACCTTCCATTGCCATCGCCGCGAGCTTGCTTCTGTATTGGACGGCCGCAGGCTGTAACTACGGCGACTCGACCGTTCACCTGACCGGCCACGTGACGTACGACGGCAAGCCGGTCCCGCGCGGCACGATCACCTTTTCGCCCGACACCAAGCAAGGAAACGCCGGCCACGGCAGCAAGGCGATCATCCAGGACGGCACCTACACGACCCGGGAAAGCTTTGGCCTGGTAGGCGGACCGCATGTGGTGCGCATCGAAGGGTTCAACGGCATCGCGCACGGAGACAACCTCGACGGCCAAATTCTCTTCAAACCGCATGAGGAAAGCTACGATCTGCCGATGGAGTCAGGCGAGTACGATTTCGAAGTACCCAAGACCACGAAGAGATCACGCTAAACGCAACCACCAGCGCGCGCATTCCAGTCCCCTCTCCCCCGAGGGGAGAGGGCCAGGGTGAGGGGTTATCCCCGCCGGCCTGAAAGCGCATGCGAGATCAAAGTTCGCGATAGGCTCGGAACGAATACTACGCAGTTTCTTACGCCACCCCCTTGGGGCTATCACAATCAAGGCGGCCCGCGTTCGTTAGCCGTTTCGACTCGTTGTGTTTGGTTGTTGGACGCCATGCTCGCGTGGACACGCTTTTCAATCGCACGAAGCACGCGTTCGCGTCGTGTGGGTGTGATGATCTGCTTGGTTTCGGCTCGGGAGATTACTTGGGGCTGCGTTTCGCTTTCGGATTGTTCTTCGCTCGATGCCTGTTCGACGGGTGCGTTGAGTTCTTCTTCTAACGCGTCGATCTCGGCCTGTTTCGCGGTGATCTCCTCGATCAACTGCAGGTTAAGCTTCTTCATGCGGTAGAACATCCACGCGTACAATCGGGCGGCTTCGTACGTGAGGGGTTCGCGCAGCGGTTGCCGCAGTCGGTACCGTTTTCGTTCCTCGTAACGCGTCACGGCGTCGCGTTCGCGGGGCTCGCGGTATTCGCCTGAGTCACTTCGCGAACGTTTGGGCGTTAAGCCATTGGGCACCAGGGGAGGATCGATTTCGGGGAACTCGTACGCGTTGATTTCCGGATCGATTTCGACCACGATGCTGTCGGCCCGGTAGTGCGGTCGATCGGGGTCGAACGCTTCAACAGGCGGCTCGTCGTGGGAAACGTCCTTTGCCATCGCAGCCTGAAACGCGGCTTCTTCCTGGGCCTCCTGCCGACGAATGATTTCGTTGAGCGTGGCCGATTGTGGGCGAGGCGTTCGTTTCGGAGGGGCCATCTTCGGCGGCCAGAATTTTTTGGGCTGCGACTCGTTGGCCGGCTCTTCCTGCAAGACCATCAACACTTCTCCGCAGCAGGGGCAGAGAAGCCGATTCCCCTCGCGCACGGCAACCTGCGGAGCGTGCGCTGATGCGTTCACTCCGTGTTTTTCAGGTTGTGACGTGTGGGAATGGGACATGATGTTTGATGCGTGTTGAAGGTTTAAGGGATTCGAGTTCTTCCGAGCCCCAACGGGGCGGCAGATAATAGCCAGGGGCGTGAGCCCCTGGTCCTGGATGCACGACGAATGGTGAGCCCCAACGGGGCGACAGAATCATGAACGACACATAGGTTCTGTCGCCCTTTCAGGGCTTGGTTTTTTTTGGTCACCTACCAGGGGCTGACGCCCCTGGCTATTATCTATCGCCCCGTTGGGGCTGAGACGGCAGGCCCACATGAATGTGGGTTTGGCACCCGGAAAGCGTGATGCTTCGTCGGGTGTACGTGCAATTTAGAGGACTAGCGCTTCAGTGAGATAGTGCGCGCGGGAAAATTTTTTGACCACGGAAGGGAAGAGAGATATGGGGTGCCAGGGCTGAGGCTGTCCGCAGTGCCGAGCAACTGCGGACGTGTGGTCTTACCACAGCTTCATGCGCAGGACGGTCAGGATTTCGCTACGATCGAAGTCAAACAGCGCCGGCGTCGAGCGTTCTTCCCGCTTTTCGGGGCTGACGCGCTGGAGCATGGTCACGATTTGCGCCACCGGGTAGACGATCGCGATCTCTTCCAGTGGGATCGCGATCAGGGGGATCGGCTTGCCCAGGAATTCGCGGGTGGGCAGATCATTTTCTTCGTCGGAATCGTATGCCCCAACAATCTCGAGCAAAAACTCGCGGAAGTCTTCCGCGGCCGGGCGCGTGCGATGGACCTCGGCTTTGAGGTCCATGAGCTGAGCGTTCAAGACGACCAGCGTCTGGCCGAGGTCTTCGTTCAAGTTGCCGTTGTAGTGGCCGAAACAGGCATAGCCCGTTTTCAAAAGCAACGCGACCGGGGCGTACTCGACCGGTTCCTTCGAGGCTCCAATAATTTTTCGCAGGTCTTCGGCGTTCACAGCTGGCCTTTCCGAAAGGAGGGTGTCCATTGGGCGTAATCCCAAGTTATGCCGGAGGTTTGCTGGCATTTCGTGCAGAGAAGTTGAATTTGCCGTGAAGTGGCTGGCAGCTTGGGAAAAGAAGAGTACGTTGGTGCACCCTTTAACCTGACTGGCATCCCTGATAACCTTATTCTCTTTCCTTGCCAATTTGGTTCCCTCCGGTGGTCGGGTCCGGGGGTTTATTCTTAGCGAGTGCTATGCCTTGGTCTCGGGTACGTGGGTGGTTGCAGCCGGTTCAGGACTGGCTTGCCCTGCATTTGAAGCGTGGGACGATCCCTGCGCAGCCGTTGACCATTACTTTGGCCGGAATCGTCGGCATTCTGGCCGGTTATAGTTCGATTTTCCTTTCGATGATGATTCATTGGATCGAAGATTGGACGCTTCGCCCCGCCATGCAGTTGGCTCACTATCATTGGGTGGGCCTGATTGCGCTCGTTCTTTGCCCCGTGGTCGGGCTCGTGATCGTCTCGTGGTATACCCGCAAGTATTACCCGGAAGCGGTCGGTCACGGCGTTCCGGAAGTGGTCAAAGCGATTGCCCGGAAGGATGGCGTCATCCGTCCACCGGTGGCGATCGTGAAGCTTTTGGCCAGCGGGCTGTGTATCGGGACTGGCAGTTCGATTGGCCGGGAAGGTCCCGTCGTGCAGATTGGCGCGGCGTTTGGAAGTACGGCCGCCCAGATCTTTCAGCTTTCGGCCCGGAACATCAAAGTGCTGGCCGCCGCGGGAGCCGCGGCCGGTATCTCGGCGACGTTTCATGCCCCGATTGCCGGGGTGATTTTTGCCAGCGAGATCATTCTGGCGAACTTCGCGGTCGAAAGCCTCTCGGCGATCGTGATTGCCTCCGTGCTGGCCAACGTCGTACAGCAGAACCAAGGAGCCCACGGCTTCGCCCCGGAGTTCCCGCATATCGCCCACAAGTTCGATGGGGCCTACCACGAACTGCCGTCGTACATCTTCCTGGGGATCGTTTGCGGACTGATGGCAGTCGGCTTTACCAAACTGCTGTATTGGTTTGAAGACGAATCGGAATACTGGATTCCCAAGCACTGGGTCCGCTCGATCGCGTGCGGCTTACTGTTGGGCGTGGTCGGAACGACTTACTACGTGCTGTATCCCGTGGCGCCCGAGCAATCGGTGGCGGCTCGGCAAGATATCGAACGTAGCGAGCCGATTCCCGTGTTGTACGGCACCGGCTACGCGGCGATCAGTCATACGCTGCACTTAGAGAACGCCCAGAAGCTGACCGATGCCGACATCAACGAAAGCGATTCGCATTACGAGAACGTCCGGCTGTCGCGCGCGGCGATGTGGAAGCACCTGATCTGGCTGTTGCCGCTGGTATTGGTGAAACCTTTCTTGACCAGTGCCTGCCTGGCCGGGGGTGGGTCTGGCGGTATCTTTGCGCCCAGTTTGTTTATCGGCTCGACCACCGGCGCGGTGATTGGGCTTTTACTCAACCTGTTTGCCCCCGAGTGGTGCGACCATCCAGGGGCGTATGCGCTGGTCGGGATGGGCGCGGTCGTGGCCGGGACCACGCACGGAACGCTCAGCGCGATCGTCGTGGTGTATGAACTGACCGACGACTACCGCATTATTCTGCCGATCATGGCGGCCGCCGGCATATCCAGCTTGATTGCCCGCTGGGTCGATCCAGAAAGCATCTACGAAAAGAAGCTTTCGCGCCGCGGCGAATCGATCGCCCGCAGCCACGATCTGCACCATATCGAGAACATCGCCGTGCGGGACGTGATGGTGCGCAAGTTCCCCACCGTGAAGCACACCGACAACGTGATGCAGATCATCAAGATCGCGCGCGAGAATCCTCATATCGAGAGCATTCCGGTGATGAACGAAGATGGCACGCTGCACGGAATCATTCGCCCCGAAGACCTGCACCGGGTGCTGGATACGGACGTCTCGCCGTACCTGGTCAACGCGCACGATATTGCCATGGTCTCGCCGATCGCCGTTTCTCCGGACGAGAACCTTCTGGAGGCTCTGCGTGACTTCGGCACGCGCGACGTTGGCACGCTGCCGGTCGAGATTCAAACCGCCGGCAAGCGGGTTTTGATCGGGCTGTTGATTCGGGCCGACGTGATGGCCCGCTATCGCGAAGAACTGCTGAAGAACTAATCTGGCTACTTTCTGCCTTATTACCAAACGTAATAACGGGCTTGTCCTGGAGGCCGCGTAATCGGTACGACCGGCATCATCCCATCCGCGTGTTGCCGTAATGGGATGCTAGATGAAGTCACTTCACTATTCATGGCGTAGGGTTGATAAGTTCTTCGGGGGGCCAATGCCCCTCGCAAGAAAGTTTACCCAACCAGGCATTGATTCACGGCCGGTAAAGGTCGTGGGGGCAGATCGATGATGGAATACGAAAAGATCCATATTGCAATTGTTGCCGACGCGCACGAGTCCGCCAGGATTCTTCCGCGCCTGCATGACTGTGGCGTCCAGCCACAAGACATTCTCTGCGTCAAGCCAAGCCGTTGGCCCGAGTTGATTCATGAGCCGATCGGGCTTTGTTTGTGGGCGATTCCTCCCGAAAGCGATGCGCATCGGCACTTGCCTGATCGAGACCGATCTCCGGCGATCCTGGGGCAATGTCTGAACGTCACGATCGAGTCCGGCCCCGGCCGTTCTCACTCACCGTACGTCATCACCTGGGAAGAACTCGATGCGCTGCAAGTCGAGTTGAAGCTCAAGCACCTGATCGAAGAAGCGCAGATCCGCGAAGACCTGCGACAACATCAGCGATGGTACCATCTGGCGGTCGCCGAAGGGAATGTCGGACTTTGGTGGTGGGACCGGCGGCTCGACTTCGTCTATCTTTCGCGGCACTTTCAGCACATGCTGGGGCTCGCGTCGGACCAATTGCCGCGGAACACCGACCAATGGCTCAGCCGCGTGCATGCCGACGACCGATTCCCATTGACCGAGGCGATTGAGAATCAATTCACCTGGGACAGCAAACGGTTTGAACTCGAATGCCGCGTACGACACGTCGACGGTCGCTTTCGCTGGTACACGTTCAGCGGGCAACTTCAAACTAGCGGTCCCTTCCGCGGTAGAATCTTAGGGGCCGCCACCGACATCACCGAGAAGAAGCAAATCGAAATCGCCTTGGCCAAGGCCAACCAACTGGCCAATACGGCCGTGCATGCCAAGAACGAATTTCTGACCAACATGAGCCACAATCTGCGCACGCCGATCACCGCGATCCTCGGCCACGTCGAGCTTTTGGGCAACCGTTCTGCGGATGAAGAAGTGGCCGGTTCGCTGGAATCGATTAACCGTAACGGCCATCAATTGATGCATCTGCTGGACGACATCCTGGAACTCTCGTGCATCGAATCGGCGTTGCCTTCGGCCAGCACCAGGAAAACGTCGATCGACGCGGTCTTGGGAGATCTGCACCATGTTTATCAAGCGCAAGCGATTGGGCGCGGTCTCGCCTTTCACGTTCGCATCCAACCAGGCGTTCCGTCCGAGTTTATCACCGATGCCGTGCGAACGCGCCAGATCCTCTCGCGTCTGATCGACAACGCCTTCAAGTTTACGCGCGAGGGGGAAATCACCGTTGAAGCCAGTTTCCATGGCTTTCCCACACCGACGCTGCAACTGATCGTGCGGGACACCGGCGTTGGCATTCCGCATAGCCGCTTGAAGTCGATCTTCGAGCCCTTCAACCAGGCCGACAATTCCCCTTCGCGCAGCCATGCCGGCTCGGGGCTGGGGCTGTCGATCTGTCAGCGTCTAGTAACGACCCTGCAAGGTTCCCTCGAGGTGGAAAGCGAGGTTGGCCACGGGACTTCCTGCCTGCTTCGTATTCCTCTGGAAGTCACTTCCCAGTCGCTTAAGGATCATCCTCCTACGACCAGTTCTGCAAATAGCACGCAAGATATCCGACTCGATGGATTCCGCGTGCTGCTTGTCGAAGACGGTCCGGACAATCAGAAGGTCCTCAGCGCGTTTCTACGCAAAGCAGGCGCCACGGTGACCGTGGCCAACAATGGCCTGGAAGCGGTCGAGTGGATCAGCGCGAACCGGCGCGATACCGGCAGCAGCGGACACGATAGCGATCCGCGTGTCGACGTGATTTTGATGGACATGCAGATGCCGGTCATGGACGGCTATGAGGCCACCAGGGTCCTGCGCGAGAATGGATTTTTCAAACCCATTCTGGCCGTCACCGCGCATGCCCTGCAAGGAGATCGCGGGCGATGCCTGGCGGCTGGCTGCGACGACTACATCGCCAAACCGGTCAAGCGTGGCCCATTTATCGAGTTCGTCAAACGATACGGGGAGCAAGCCCGGCAATTCGCGACAACCTCGCTCGAGGTGTAATTCAACCGTTGCGTTGGGGCGTGGTGCGTGCGAAGATTGAGTCATCTTGATTCCTTGTTCGCCTGCCAGAGGTTCGCTCGATGCTTCGTACTTCCCTGCTATTGGTTTGTTTCGTTCTCTTGGCCCTCCCGGCGCTGGCAGAAGAAAAGGAAGCCGCGAAACCGCAGGAGAAGGAGTCGAAGATCCAGAAGCTCTTCGACGGAAAAACCCTCAAAGGGTGGAAGATCAACGACGAAGGCTTCTACGAAGACCATGGGAAGGTCTCGGTCAAGGATGGCGAAATCTTGCTCGGCAAAGGGGACCCGGCCACCGGCATTGTGCTCGACGGCAACCCGCCGAAGATGAACTACGAGATTCGCCTGGAAGCCAAGCGAGTCGAAGGGGGAGACTTCTTCTGCGGACTGACCTTCCCGGTCGGCGACGCCCATCAAACGCTGATCATCGGCGGCTGGGGGGGCGGCGTGACCGGCATCACCAGCATCGACGGCATGTCGGCGGTCGAGAACGAAACGACCGGCTACACCGAGTTCGAGAACAACAAGTGGTACAAGATCCGCGTAAGCGTGAAGCCGAAGCACGTCCAGGTTTGGCTCGATAACGAAGAGATTATCCACTACAACCCGGAAGGGCGTCGACTCGATATCTGGATCGAGCAAGATACGACCAAGCCCCTGGGCATCGGCACCTGGAACACCGGGGCCGCCCTGCGAAACCTAGAGCTGGAAACGCTTTAGCTTTACTGACAGGGCTGGTTGCGTCTTTCTTTCGCAACTTTTACCTATGCACATCCGTACAGTTCGATATAATGCTTCAGCATGTCGCTCGAGCTATTTCATCCTGTCGTTCAGGCCTGGTTCACCAAGCGGTTTGGCAAGCCCACCGAGGCCCAAAACGCTGGCTGGCCGTCGATTGCCAAAGGCCAGTGTACGCTGATCGCGGCCCCGACCGGCTCGGGTAAGACGCTCGCCGCATTCATGGTCTGCCTGGACCAGCTATTTCGTCGTTGGCTATCGGGGAAGCTACTCGATACGACCTACGTCGTTTATGTTTCTCCGCTGAAAGCGCTCAGCAACGACATCCATCGCAATCTCGACGTTCCGCTCGCAGAGATCTGCGACATGGCCGAGAGCATGGGCATGCTTCCGCCCCAGATCCGTACGGCCGTGCGAACCGGCGATACCCCTTCGTCGCAGCGTCAAGCGATGACGCGGCGTCCCCCTCACATTCTGGTGACCACGCCGGAATCGCTCTACCTGATGCTGACCGCCGAGCGCAGCCGCAAGACGCTGCGGCATGTCGATACGGTCATCGTCGACGAAATCCACGCGCTGGCGCGCGACAAGCGCGGCTCGCACCTGACGATCACCCTGGAGCGACTCGAAGCCCTGTGCATCGAACCTCCGACCCGTATTGGCTTGTCGGCCACGCAGAAGCCCATCGAAGAGATTGCCTGCTTCCTGGTCGGTGCCCAGCGCGTCGACGAGAACGACGTGCCTGACTGTGCGATCGTCGACGGGGGCCATCGGCGGCAGCTCGACCTGGAAGTGAGCGTCCCCCCTTCTCCGCTGGAAGCCGTCTGCTCCAACGAGCAGTGGGGCGAAGTGTACGACGAACTGGTGAAACTCATCCAGTCGCATCACAGCACGCTCGTCTTCGTCAACACGCGCCGCATGGCCGAACGGGTCGCTCATCGCCTGACGGAAGTCCTTGGCGACGAGGTGATCACCAGCCATCACGGCAGCCTGGCCAAAGAGATCCGCCACTCGGCCGAACAGCGGCTGAAAGACGGCAAACTGAAAGCGATCGTCGCGACCGCTTCGCTCGAGATGGGGATCGACATCGGCTATATCGACCTGGTCGTGCAGATCGGTTCGGCTCGTAGTATCGCCAACTTCCTGCAGCGCGTCGGGCGTTCTGGCCACTCGCTGCATGGCACCCCCAAGGGACGCCTGTTTCCGCTGACGCGCGACGAGCTGATCGAGTGTCTGGCTTTGATGCGAAGCGTCGAGAAAGGGGAACTCGATCGGATCGAAATCCCGGTCGCCCCGCTCGATATCCTCGCCCAGCAGGTCGTCGCGGAAGTTTCGGCCGAAGAGCAGGACGAAGCCGAACTGTACGAGCGATTCAAACGTGCCTGGCCTTACCGCGACCTTTCGTACCCGAAGTACCAGGACGTCCTGGAGATGGTGAACGAGGGAGTGACCCGTTCGATCAAGACCGGGGCGCATATCCATCGCGACCGCATCAACGGCAAGCTGCGGCCCCGCCGCGGTGCCCGGATCAGCGCGACGACCTCTGGCGGGGCGATCCCCGACATGCCGATCTACCGCGTGGTGACCGATCCGGAAAAGCAAGTCGTCGGAACCGTCGACGAGCACTTCGCCGTCGACAGTAAAGCTGGTGACGTCTTCCTGCTAGGTAACACCTCGTGGCGCGTGCTGGCCATTCGCGGCAGCGACGTCATCGTGCAGGATGCCCAAGGCCAGCCGCCGAGCGTTCCCTTCTGGTTCGGCGAAGCCCCAGGCCGGACGATCGAGCTTTCCAAGGAAGTCGCCGACCTGCGTGAGGAGATCGCCGAGAAGATCGTCGCCGCGGCGGATGACCCAACGCGCGAACGTTTCAAGATTCAATCGCAAGATGGCGGCCTGCTGGAGTCGTCATTCGATCAGATCGACGTCGAGACCGTGAAGTGGGTTCAGGCCGAGTGCCACGCCACGCCATGGGCCGCTCTGCAAGCGGTTCGCTACGTCGCCGCTCAGCATGCGGCGATGGGCTTGGTGCCGACGCAAACGAAAATCGTCTTCGAACGCTTCTTCGACGAAGCAGGCAGCATGCAGTTGGTTGTGCACGCACCGCTGGGGACCCGCATCAACCGGGCCTGGGGACTGGCGTTTCGCAAACGGTTCTGCCGGTCGTTCGACTTTGAACTGCAAGCCAGCGCTGACGATGACGGACTGGTCCTTTCGCTGGGACCGCAGCACAGCTTTCCGTTGGAAGACATGTTCAAGATGTTGAACTCCAACAACGGTCAGGCACTGCTCGAACAAGCACTCCTGGCGTTTCCCATGTTCGGCATTCGCTGGCGCTGGAACGCGACCCGCGCGCTGGCGATCCTGCGATTCATGGGAGGCAAGAAGGTCCCGCCCCACATGGTACGTTTCCGTTCCGACGACCTGTTGGCGGCCGCGTTCCCCGATCAGGTCGGGTGCCTGGAAAACCACAACGAAGACATCAAGTACCCCGATCACCCGCTGGTGCAGCAGACGCTGCACGACTGTTTGACCGAAGGGATGGACGTCGAACGCTGGAAGGATCTTCTGCGGGCGGTCGAAGCAGGCGAGGTCCAGTTCATTGCCCGGCAGACGCGCGAGCCATCGCCGTTTGCCCACGAGCGCATCAACGCGAATCCGTATTCGTTCCTCGATCCGGCCGGGCTCGAAGACCGCCGGACGCGTGCCGTCACCACCCGCCGCACGCTGGCCCCTGGCGAGATGAAAGAACTGGGGCAGCTTTCTCCCGAGGCGATCGCCACGGTCCGCCGCGAGGCCTGGCCGACCGCGCGCGACCCGGACGAACTACATGACGTGTTGAGTTCGATGGTCGCTTTGCCGGAGTCGCAAGGCCAGGAGTGGCATAGTCTTTTCGATCGCCTGGTCAGTCAAGGCCGCGCGACGCGTTACGTCCGCGAGGGTCACGAGCCACTGTGGACGGCGACCGAGACCCTTTCGATCGTCGAAGCGGCGCTGCCTGGCGGAACGGCTGAACCCCGTGTGAGCGTACCGGAAGGGGTCGGCAAGCAGTTGGAATCGCATCAGGCCTGGGTCGAACTGGTGCGTAGTGCGGCTCCTTGCCTGGGTCCGTTCTCGACGGAAGAGCTGGCCCAGACCTGGGGGCTAAAGACCTCGAGCGTGCATGCGGCGTGTGAAGCGGTCGAGGCGGAAGGGATCATCCTGCGGGGTCAATATTCGACCGAAGGCTCTTCCCATGAAGGGGATCTACAGTGGTGCGATCGGCGGCTGCTGGCTCGCATTCATCGCTTGACGGTCAACGGCCTGCGCCAGCAGATTCAGCCGGTCGAGCGTGACGTGTACCTGCGTTTTCTCGTGCGGCACCAACTGCTGCAGCGGGAAACGAAGTCGTCCGGCGCACGCGGCCTGAATGCGGTGATGAACCTCTTGCAAGGCTTCGAAGCTTCGGCCGGAAGCTGGGAACGGAGCTTGCTCGCGGCGCGCATGGACGATTACGACCCGGACTGGCTCGACGATCAGCTGACTTCCGGCGAACTGGTTTGGGGACGTCTGCGACCACCGCAGGGGGACGCCGAAGAAGGTCCCAGCATGGCGTCGCTGCGCCGCAGCGTGCCGATGGCGATCGTGCAGCGCGAAAACCTGGGCTGGCTCATACCCGACGTGCGGCAATCGGCCGAAGCGCTGGCGCGCGGCAACGCGCAAGATGTGCTCGAAGCATTGACCTCGCGCGGGGCCCTGTTTCATCAAGACCTCAAAGTGCTCACGAAGCTATTGCCGACTCACCTGGACGAAGCCCTGCGCGAGTTGGCGGCCTTGGGGCTGATCACCTGCGACAGCTTCAGCGCCGTGCGGAAGATCGTCGACGAATCAGGCACCAAGAAGTCGCGCACGCGGCGCAAGGCCAGCGCCACCTCGCGGGCCGGGCGGTGGTCGCTGTTCCCGGGCATCGTCGAGGAAGTCACCGCCGAAGATTACCTGCACCGCTGGTGCTTGCAGCTGATCGCACGGTACGGGGTGATCTTCCGCGACCTGCTGCACCGTGAAACGGCAGCCCCCTCGTGGGCTCAGCTCGTTCCGATGCTGCGGCGGATGGAACGTCGGGGCGAACTTCGCGGGGGACGCTTCGTGAAGAATGCCGGCGGCGAGCAGTACGGCACCGAGCAGGCCATCTACGCGCTGCGAAAGCTGCGCGATGCCAAGCAAGAGGATCCCTGGGTCGCGGTCAGCGGCACCGACCCCTTGAACCTGGCCGGCGTGCTGACCGAAGGGCATAAGGTGCCCGCGATTCATACCAATGCTCTCATCTGGCAGAACGGCCAGGTCGTGGCGACAAAGCGGGGAGGCGAGATTGAGTTTTTGCGTCCCGTCGATCCCAACGACCAGATGGAAATGACCCGAGCGCTGCACGCAGGCCGACGATTACCGCCACAAACGATCCCGATCGGCTTTCCCCGTCGCCGTTCGACCGCCAGCTAGCCCCGGATTGAGGCAGGTTGCATCTGGCCGTGCGGCGAACCACAATGGAATGTCCCTCTCCTTGTTTTTTCCACCCCCTGATCAACTGCTGGGAGTTCATCATGCAGCGTCCCCTCGCCCACCTCATTTTGACCGCCATGTTGGCCGTCGCCGCTCCGCTGGCCCTGTTCGCCGCGGACGACACCAAAACGTACACCACACAGGAAGAAGCCCCAGCTTCGTACAAGCTTCAAGGCGAATACGTCGGCAAAGTCGAGACCGACGGCGCGGAAGTGAAGTACGGCGTTCAGGTCATCGCCCTGGGCAACGATAAGTTCCAGGCGGTCACCTACCCAGGCGGTTTGCCCGGCGAGGGTTACTCCGGCGGCAACTACGACGAACTGCTGAAGGTCGAAGGAACCGCCAGCGGCAACAAGGTCGAGTTCAAAGGGGACAACTTCGTCGCCACGCTCCACGACGGCAAGATCGAAGTCATTGGCGAAGGGGGTGCCGAAATCGGCACGCTGGAAAAGGTCGTTCGCAAGAGCCCCACCCTGGGCGCGAAGGCTCCTGAAGGTGCGCTCGTTCTATTCGACGGCACCAGCGCCGATGCCTGGAATAACGGCAAGATCGTTCAAGAAGACCTGCTGCTGGCCGACTGCGAATCGAAAGAGAAGTTCGGCGATCACACGCTGCACCTCGAATTCCGTACGCCTTTCAAGCCAGACGCTCGCGGTCAGGCTCGCGGCAACAGCGGTCTATACATTCAAAGCCGCTACGAATGCCAGGTCCTCGATTCGTTTGGCCTGACCGGCGCCGACAACGAATGCGGAGGCATCTACAAGGTCTCGAAGCCCAAGGTGAACATGTGCTTCCCGCCACTCACCTGGCAGACCTACGACGTCGACTTCACCGCGGCCAAGTACGACGCCGACGGCAAGAAGACCGAAAACGCACGCGTCACGATCAAGCACAACGGCGTCGTCATCCACGACGACCTGGAACTGCCCAGCAACACCCCAGGCCGTCACCAGGAAGGACCAGGGCCGGATGCGATTTACCTGCAAGGTCACGGCAACCCGGTTGTTTATCGCAACATCTGGGTCGTGAAGAAGTAAACGTTTTCGCAACGTGAAAGTGACACGAGACATGGGAAACCGTCGGCCCAGTGGAGTCTTCTCTCCCAAGGATCTTCTGGCCGACTTTCCCCTCTCGGTTCGCGATACGGCCCAGTCGCTACGCAAGCTGGTAAAAGAGGCCGTACCGGACGTTCGCGAGAAAGCGTATCCCGGCTGGCGAATCATTGGATACCGCCAGTCGTTTTACTTTGCATTTATCCAACCCAAGGCCGACCATGTCCGACTTGGGTTCCAGTGGGGAACTCGCTTGCCGGACGAGGAAGGCCTGCTTGAGGGAGAGGAACTTTCGCACATCCGATACGTGCCGTTTGAATCTGCCCTGGATATCCCCGTCGATTCGATTACCCGCCTTGTTCAATACGCCAGCTGCCACAAGTAAACTCTCGTTCCTTGCGAGCCAACCTGCCATGAATCGCACTTTGTTTTGCCTCTTTTTCATCGGTCTGTTCACGGCTTCGGCCTTGGCCCAAGATGCCATCAAACCGATCGCCCGCCGTTTGCCGGCCAAGAGCGACTACACGTTGCCGGAGCCAACCAAGAAGAACCTGGAAGCTCGGATCGCCGAGGTCGAGAAGTTCTCGACCGAGGTGAAAGAGAACCCGCTGTTTGCCGACGTCGACGTCTATCGCAAGGCGGTCGAGTTCGCCATCGAGCATGGCGAGTTCTATGGCGAAGGAGACGTCAAGAAGGCCCAAGCCTGCCTGACGATGGCTCGCAATCGAGCCGAGAGCCTCGCCAAAAACAACGCTCCCTGGAAGGAACAAAAAGGGCTGGTCGTTCGCGGGTACACCAGCAGCATCGACGGTAGTTCACAGCCATACGGCCTGGTGATTCCGGAAGGCCTGGACCTTTCCCAGCCGCAGCCGCTTTACGTCTGGCTGCATGGCCGCGGCGACAAGGCCACCGACCTGCATTTCATTCACGAACGCTCGACCAAGGCTGGCCAGATCACGCCGGACGACGCCATCGTCCTGCATCCGTTCGGCCGTCAGTGCATCGGCTTCAAGTCGGCCGGCGAAGTCGACGTGCTCGACGCGATTGCCGCCGTGAAGAAAGAGTACAACATCGACGACAAGCGGATCGTCCTGATGGGCTTCTCGATGGGTGGCGCAGGCTGCTGGCACATCGGTGCTCACTATGCCGAGAACTTCGTTGCGATGAGCCCGGGAGCTGGCTTCGCGGAAACGGCCCGCTATCAGAACTTGAAGAAGGAAGACTACCCGCCCAAGTACGAGCAAATCTTGTGGCAGGTTTACGACGTTCCCAGCTACACAACGAACCTTTTTAATCTTCCGGTCGTTGCGTACAGCGGCGAAAACGACAAACAAATCCAAGCCGCCCGGGTGATGGAAGAAGCCTTTGAGAAAGAAGGCCAAACGCTCACTCACCTGATCGGCCCGAAGATGGGGCACAAGTACGCCCCGGAAACGCTGGAGCAAATCCTGGCGATGATCAAAGCGGCTCGGGAGGAAGGGCAAGCGGAATACCCGCTGAACGTCACCATCCAGACGCCGACCCTACGTTACGGCAAGATGCACTGGGTCGAGCTGCTGGAACTGACGCGGCACTGGGAAGACAGCCGAGTCGGTGCCCTGTGGAAGGCGGACAACGAACTCTTCGTCGTCACACGGAACGTCGCCAAGATGAAGATCGATCTCGACAAGGCAAAGCCGTTCAACTTGGAGATCGACGGGCAGAAGCTCGCCGTGAACGAAGGAGACAAGCCCGCCAAGTCGATCATCCTGGCCAAAAGCGGCAACCAGTGGGAAGTCACCGATCAGGCGGCATCGACCGACAAGCTGCATAAGATCCCAGGCCTGCAAGGACCGATCGACGATGCGTTGATGACGCCGTTTCTGGTCGTGCTTCCTTCCGGCAAGTCGTCCAACGCCAACGTGCAGCGCTGGGTCGACTTCGAATCGAAGCACCTGGCCAATCGCTGGCAGGCCTTGTTTCGCGGCAAGCTGCGGACCAAGCTCGATAAGGAGGTGACGGATGCCGATATCCAGAAGTACAACTTGATCTGCTGGGGTACGCCGGAGAGCAATTCGATCCTCAAGAAGACGATTGGCCAGTTGCCGCTGGCATGGGACGAAAAGGAAATCTCGCTCGGCAGTCACCAGGTCGACGCGGCCAATCACGTCCCACTGATGATCTACCCGAATCCGTTAAACCCCAAGAAGTACCTGGTGATCAACAGTGGCCCGACGTTCCGCGAGGATCACGATCGTACCAACAGCCTGCAAAACCCCAAGCTGCCGGACTGGGCTTTCATTGACATTCGCCAAGATCCCGACGGTTCGTCCCCCGGCAAAGTGGTTGCCGCCGACTTCTTCGACGAAGCCTGGCAGCCGTAATCAAGCATTGGCCGCCAGCGCGCGGCGAAGATGCGGCTCGAATGCTTCCAGCGGGGGCGTCGTCTTATCCGGATCCTTGGCCGTGTCGTCCCAGATCCGAAGTTCGATCGCCGCGTGGTAGTGCGGATTGCTCTCGAACTGGGTGACTTCCGCCGGGTTCATGGGCCCGCCTTGGAGTCGTAAGCTGACCTGTGAAGGCTCGCTCAACGTTTCCTGATATCCCGGCCGGGCAGCGCACAAGTAGCGTTTGGCATCGACATGCATCCGCACCGGCTCGTAGGTTGCCGGGCCGAAGTGCGTCTTGAGGAAGTGAAAGCCGACGTTCTCATGATGGTCGTCGATCCCCTGATCGGGCGCGTCGTCAGGCAAATCGTGCAGCAGATGGCCGATGTCGTGCAGCAGCGAGGCCGCGATCAACTGGGACGTGGCATTGCTTTCCAGGGCCAGCGTCGCCGCTTGCAGCGCGTGCTGCAATTGGGTGACCGCCTCGTGTCCGTAGCCGGAGTCGCCCCGGTCACGAAAGAGTTCGATAATCTCAGCCACCACGTCCTGGGAATCGTCTTGCTTCCAACGGCCTGGCAGATTCACGTTGCTCTTCCTTCTCGTGCAATAAGACCGACGGTGAGTCTTATGCATACCCGCATTGTGACTGCAGGTCAACAATAGTGTGGACCATATCAGCAAGGTCGAGTAGGTGGCGAGATCCTCAGCCAGGAGATCAATTCAAAAAGTCTTCGCCCTGATGGCCGCGATCGTGCTCGGGATTCTCGACGTCTTGCGGGCTTTCGGCGTTTGGATCTTCGTCCGTGAACGATGCGCCGATTTCGAAGCAAAGCTCATTCAGGCGGCGGCAGCGGATGACGGTGCATGTCAGTTGCTGAGCGGAAGTCCAAAGAGTGACCTGTTCGCCAGGATAGAGTTCGGTATCGTGCAGAAAACGGATGCCGGTCGAGGAAATGTCGACCGAGTAACCTACGACGTATTGATGGTTCCGAGGTACCGACGGCAACGACGCGAACGATTCAATCAGCAGTTTACCTGGACAGTACAAGCGCACGGAACGTCGCATGTCGAGTGCCTGCGCAGGGAGCACCCCGCGGCGGTTTTCCAGGTCCGCAAATTGATCAGGCAATTGAATCCGACAGCGCAGCCGGTCCAACAGCAACTTCATTTTTTGCGAATAGACTGTTTCCAGCATTGATACATTTCCTGATCCAAGCCATCCGATAGGTGCTGATCCATCATGGATAACGCTTCGGTCAACGAATAACGACCGCGATACGGGCGATTACTGATAAGCGACTCAAATACATTGACCACGCTGCACAGGCGTGCCCACGGGTGAATTTCGTCGCCGACGGCACCGACCGGATAGCCTTTGCCGCTGGTACGCTCGTGATGCTGATAGACGACCATCAACTGAGCAAAGGAGATATCGGTTCGCTTGCCCAATCGGCGGAAGCCGAGAGCCGGGTGCTTTTGTGCGATGCGTTGTTCGCGGCGTTGGAGTCGGTCGTTCTTAGTCAGAATGCGTTCGCTTACCGACAGCTTGCCGATGTCGTGCAGAATACCGGCGACAGCCACCGCTGGCAGCTGGTCGTTACCGACCAGTCGCAGATCGCGTGCCAGGGCCACCATCATGTAAGCGACATTCAGCGAGTGAGTGACCGTTTGGTAGTCGTGATGCAAAAGCGAAATCAAATCGCCAGCGGTCATGTCGTCGCGGCAAAGCAGCCGGACGGCCATCGCGGAAATACTGCCGGCGCTCCGTATGACGTCGTCGGTATCGTTCGACTCGAACGCCGACGCGAGCAGCCCTTCCACCACCAGGTTCAGTCGTCCGAACCGATCTCGCAGCGAAAGGGTTTCATCTCGAATCATGAAGTCGAGCTTGCGGCGAATGAACCGCTGCATCTGACCGTGATCGATGTCGGTAGCGTAAAGCCAATTGATGTTGGTCTCGTTCAGCCGCTGAAGGTCTTCCGGCAGCATCGGCAGATTCGCCGCGCGATATAACCGCAGTCGACCGGTCTCTGCATCTTTGCGGTAAAGATCTACGGCAGGCACCTCTTCCGCAGTCAACAACGCCACCGGTATCGGCGTGTAGCCGAGGCATTGCGTCGCGATGGTTGAAGAGGAGGCCATGATTCGGGACTGATCCTTAGGCGTCGTATCGGAGAAAAGACACGTTGCGTTTGGTAGTTCGATACTCCTCAAGACTAGGTCACAACGGCACAAAGTCTGAGCTCTGGGCGTCGATTACCCGAGGGCTTGCGGGAAACCCACCTCCAGGCCGGGCTTAACCTGCCGGATCGTAACGGTCGTATCGGTTAAGTGACCATCCGATGACCACAACGTCGGTTGAGATAGCCGTCGCGACAACGATGGCTTCTGCACGTTTGACGCACGAGAAACTTATCCGCCGAGCGTTAGCTGGTTGCCGAGAATTAGCTCGATGGCAACGCGGCAAAGCATGAACAACACGATCACCAGAATGCCCCACGTCATGGATTGATTCATACGATCCATCCGAGTGAGGCCGAGCGTATCGATCCACGAGGGGGGTGGAGTGCGTTTGAAGATGTTGGGGGTCACCTTCCACAGCGGCCGGATGGCCTGCATACCTTCAAGCCACCAACTGGGCAGCCGCAGCCAGCGAAAGGGGCGCACGGTCAACTGCTGCTGACCGTTCTGAGCATTAACCTCGACGAAATGGCCTTGCAGCCACTTCATCAAAGCGTACGGCCATCCGCAGGGCTCTTCGCCGATGGGACTGTAAGGTCCCATGTATTCTTCCAGCTTGGGCGTCCGGCGAAACATGACGTTGGCCGCGTGCAGCTTGTGAACGCTCCGAGTCAAAGCAATCCGCTGCAACAAGCAAACAATGATCGCGACGACGGTGACCGTGAAGAGGATCCCGTCGACACCCCCCAGCGCCAGATAGACCCAGGTAGAAGGGCTATTCAGGTTGCTGACCAACGGTGCGTAGTAGTTGTCGTGTCGAAACCGCAGGAACTCATCGATTTCGTAGTCGGTATGCGGGACCTTGAAGAAGTTTTCCGAGATCTCTTCGACGCGCTTCGGGACCGGTCGTTCGATCAGCTGCTTGGGCGGTTTGAAATAGCTGCCCAGGAAATACGGGATGAACAAGATACTGAAAACGAGCGATATAACCGCCAGCTTCTTCCAGGTGTAGTGCTGCAGCAACTTAGTCCAGGGATCTCCGGCCTTGGCGTCGAATTCTCCGCCGCTGACGAACGTTTGATCCAGCAGCAGGCCCTGCGTTCCGCGTAAATTGCAATTGCCCAGGTTCGCTTGTCGCAAAATGGCCGCGGTGAAATCGGCCCCTTCGCAGTCCGCTCCGTGAGCCGTCGCGCCGTACAGATTGGCGCGCTGGAATTCCGCTTTCTTGAGACTCGCGTTCTGCAGGTTCGCATAATTGAGGTCGGCCTCGCTCAACCTGGCTCGGTCGAGACAAGTCTCCTCGAAGATGACATCGGCCAGGTTGGCTCGACGAAAACTGGCTCCGGCGGCATCGGCCTTGGTAAAATTGGCACCAGTCAGCTTGGCTCGCTCGAACGACGCTTCGTGACACTGGGCCTCGTTGACGTTGGCCGAGGTGAGAACCGCTCCCTCCAGGTTCGCGTTGTCCAACGTGACCGATCGCAGGTTCGCATGGTCGAGATTGGAATCTTGCAGCTGGATGCCGGTCATGTCGGCTTCCGCAAAGTCGCAGAACGACAGATTCGTTTCCTGGAGGACCGCTCCGGCCAGGCGAGCACCGCGGAAATCGCTGGCCGCGATGGTCGCGTCCCGCAGCACGGCCCCCTCCAGGTGGATGCCCCGCAGATCGACGCTTCTCAGCGTAACTCCTTCGAGGTGAACCACCTTATCCTGGGGCTGTGTCCCTTCCAAAGAGTCGTGCCGCCAGCGGTTCCAGGCCTTAAAGCGGTTGGGGTCGGTCTTCGGCTTACGCAGCGCCGTTTCGAAATGAACCAGGTGCACCCAATCCCCGGTGAAATTGGGATGCTTCCCCCGCAGATCGGCCAACGTCGCAGGCGTCAGCTTGCCTTCGTTGTAAGCCGTCTTGGACGCGGAAGCGGATTCCGCAACAATTACCGTTGGTTGCGACTTGTTCATCAGAGCGATGGCTAATAACGGGCTTTAAGCCCCCACTAAGGTGTTGATATCTTGGGATTCACCAGGATACGGCCATCGCGCAAGATTCGGTAGTCGCACTGTATGAAGATCATGTTACGACTTGCTTGAAACCCACTTTAAAACGATAAACTGCAACCGTGCCCCCCGTTATTAATATCCAGAACGCGACGAAGCGATTCGGTCACAAAGTGCTTCTCGATGGCGCCAGCGCTGCCATCACCGACGACCACAAGGTAGGCCTGGTGGGGCGTAACGGTGCGGGAAAGTCGACTCTTTGCCGAGCCATCCTCGGGGACGAAGAACTCGAAAAAGGGGAAGTAGTTCTGCATCCCAAGACGCGGCTGGGATACCTCCGCCAGCACGATCCCTTTCTGGAAGGGGAAACGGTTGTTGGGTTTCTGATGCGCGACAGCGATCAGCCTGACTGGAAGTGTGGCGAAGTGGCTGCTCGCTTCGAAATCAAAGGGGCCATGCTCGATGCCCCGGTGCATAACCTATCCGGCGGATGGCAAACGCGCGTCAAATTGACGGCCCTGCTGCTGCACGATCCGACGTTCTTGATTCTGGACGAACCGACGAACTTTCTCGACATTCGTACCCAGATGCTGCTCGAGCGGTTCCTCAAAAGCTACAAAGGCGGCTACCTGATCGTGTCGCACGACCGGGGCTTCCTGAAGCAAACCTGTAATGAAACGCTGGAGCTGTCTCGCGGCAAACTGACCCTCTATCCGGGCAGCATCGAAGACTACATCGAGTACCGCGACGAGCGCAAACTGCACGACGAGCGAGTCAACGCCGCCACCAAGGCCAAGGCCAAGCAGTTGCAGCGTTTTATCGACAAGAACCGGGCCGGTGCCAACACGGCCGCCCAGGCCAAAAACAAGCAAAAGCAGCTGAACCGGCTGGAATACATCGAGATCGAAGAGGACGAAGCGAGTGCCTACATTCGCGTGCCGCAGGTCGACGTCAAAAAGGGAACGGCGGTCCGCTGCGAAGGGCTGACGATTGGCTATCCCGATCGCGACGTCGCCGATGGAATCACGCTCGACATCGAACATGGCGCCCGAGCGGCGGTCGTGGGTGACAACGGCCAAGGTAAAACGACCTTTCTGCGGACGTTGGTCGGCTCGCTGGCCCCCAAGTCAGGCGAAGTAAAATGGGGACACAACACCGACATCGGAATCTACGCCCAGCACGTTTACTCGACGCTGCCGGCCAACGACACCGTCGAAGACTATTTACTGGGTGTCCGCGATCCGTCGATCAACCACCAACAGGTACTTGCCGTCGCCGGTAGTTTTCTCTTCCGCGGCGACGACGTGCAGAAGAAGGTCAAAGTCCTCAGCGGTGGTGAACGTGCCCGACTTTGCCTGGCTGGTCTGCTGCTGGGCAAGTACAACATTTTGATTCTCGACGAACCCGGCAACCACTTAGACGTGGAAACGGTCGACTCGCTGTGCGAAGCTTTGGACGACTATAACGGCACGGTGATCTTCACCAGCCACGATCGTTACTTCGTTCGTCGCATCGCCACGCAGATCATCGAAGTGAGCGGCGGCAAGGTGACCCACATCCCCAGCGACTACGAGCATTACCTCTATCGATTGAGCCAGGAAATCGAGCAGGAAGATGGCAACCAGGTCGCCGCGACCATCTCGGGCGAAGGGCGCGACGCCGACCTGGCCAAGGAAGAACGCAAGCAGCGAAACAAAGAGGCCCGAGCAGCTCGCAAGGAAGTCAACAAGCTGGAAACCAAGATCGCCAAGCTCGACGACGAACGAAAGGCCCTTAACCGGAAGTTGATGGAAATTACCGACCCGGTCGAAGCCCAGAAGATCCACGAGAAGTTCACCGCCGTCGCCGACGAAATCGCGGAACTCGAAGGAAAATGGCTCAAGTACCAGGAACAGTTGGAAGACTTTGAGGAAGGTTAGTCCCGCTGAGACTTACCAGTGAATCGGCCAGTAGGTGATCACCAGGTCCTCCTCGTGATCATCAAGCGTTACCTGCATTCGCCCCCACTGGTCGGCTTCAATGGGCAGCGTCTTTGCGCCCTGGGTGGCTGCGTAGCCGGGGCGCATCAAGAAGTTGACGATGATCTTGTTTTGCTCTGGGCGAAGGCCTTCGAGTTCTACTCGCATCCAAGAGCCGTTGACCTCCATCGGTAGCGGTTGCACGGGAACTCCCTGCGGAAACGCCAGCGCGGCGGCATCGGGAAGCTCGTAGATCACCTGGTGCGGTTCGCGATGTCGCTCGATCAAATAAGGCTGCAGCGATTCAAAAATGGGCACCTGCGTCTGGACGGCCGACCACGCGAACGCATGAGCCTGGGGATTGGCTCGGACGATCTCGAATGACTGATGCACGATGATCCAGCGACACCCGTACGCTTGCAAGGCCTCCCGTGGGTGCGCCTGGATGTGCTCTCGCTGCCGAATCTGTTCGCTGAGTTCATAGGTGAGCCCGTCCGAGTAACTCGAGATCGAGTTCTTCCCGTAATACAAGGCAAAATTGTTCGTCATCGATTGGGCATACTTCTCACCTAGAAGCCGCGACGAGGCAAAGCTGTAGATTCGGTCGCTGCCAAGCAGTTGGTCACTAGCCGCAGAAAGTGGCGCATACGGCATATCGCTCGCGTGATCTGCCCCCCGGTTCCAGGTGAAAGCCACCAGCAGAATGAGATTCAGCACGGCCGAAAGCCGGAGCACTCGGGTCCAATCGACATAGATGGCTCCACGTACCAACATGAAGAACGTTGCGAAGAGGACGAACTTGAATGGATGCTGAAACTTCTCGAAGACCGGCGAGTCGGCCATGATGAACCAGATGCCCCCCGGCTTCCCCAGCGATGACAGGATCGCCACGATCCCCAGCACACACCACGCATCCCATCTTCGCAACGCGATCGACAAGAGCGCGGTACCAAACAGGAAACTACCGGTGTAAGCGGCGTATCCGCCCGAGGTCCAAAGCAGGTAGTTTAGAAAGCAGTCCTGCATGCTGGCAAAGGACGAGCCGTCTCGATCGACGTTGGCTACCAGTTGGTATTGGGCGACCAGCAAAGGGGAAGCGATGACCAGTGCCACCAGGCTGGCCAGGGCCAACGCAATCCACTTCTGCATCCAGACTTTACTGCTGACAACCTTGATCAGGAACATCAAGCCGCAAAAGAACATCGTGTAGACCCACAACTGGGCATTGCCGGCATGAAAGTAGACTCCACACAGCACTCCCCACCAGATAATCCGACGGAGCGTTGCCGGTCGAGCGACAAGGTCGTGGGTTGCCCAGGCAATCAGCGGCAAGAACACGAGTGTCGGGTAGGTGTAGTACCACGCTCTTCCCATGAAGATGACGTACGCACCCAAAACAAAAGACGCAGCAGTACATGCGGCGATCACCCCTTCCACTTTCAAACGCCGAAGCAGACCGTACGTCACCACATACCCAGCCACGATATGTAGGATGGCGTAGACTTCCATGAAATACTGCTGCGATCCACACAAGATCGCAAGCCAGTACGCCAGATAAATGCCGGGGTATGAGATCGAATAGGTCCCGGCCGCAAACACCGGCATCCCCATCGACTGATGCGGGTTCATCGCGGGAAAATCCCCTGCTTCGACCTGATGAATCGAGTCGAGAATGACCGGCAGAAATTGGTGAAAATTGTCATCCTCACCGAAGAAATAAGGGGACCAAACCTCCAGACCCAGCAACAGCCCCAAGACCAGCGGCAGTCCTACCAGCAGCGGAAGATGCCTTCCCACGGCCGAAACGAGCCATCCCAAGCCCAGATGCAACAACGTCCATGTCGGCGTCGAGGTAATGAGTTCCTATTCCTTATGGTCCACGTCTGGCTGAAAACCAAAGATGCTTGCAAGCTCGATATAAGGATACTATCCTGCGAGGCAAATCTCTGGCAAGTATTGCTCCATTGGGCCTACGTGGCGTGAAGGGGTATGAATGAAGCATCCGTCACCAGCAGGCCTTACAAGGACGGGCTCTGACGAGCGAATCAGATTGACATCGATTTGAAGTAGGATTCGTCTTCGAGGCGATTAGCTGCGTACCAGCGCAGCTACCGCCTCTTTCACCGGCACCTCGCCATCGGTCAATTCAATGATCTCGCGGCGAATCTCCGGTCGCTCGATCAAGGCTGCCAGAAAAGCGGCCACATTTCCCCGGGCCACCGTTCCATAAGGGATGGCGAGTCCAGCTTTAACCTTGCCGTTCCCTTCTTCAGTCACGAGCGTCGCCGGGCGTAAGATAACCCAATCCAGGTCGGTCGCGGCCAAGGCGTTGTCGGCCATGCGCTTGGTGCGGATGTAGTGCTCGAAGCCTTCCTTCCGCTCGGCATCTCGCCTGGCGTCGGGAAATGCTGACACCAGATACACACGCTTGATCCCATTGGCCTGGGCGGCATCCATCATCTTAATGACGCCCCCTCCATCGATTGCCGTGGTACGTTCAGGCCCGCTTCCGGCAGCGCCGGCGGAGAAGACGACCACGTCACAGTCCTTCGTCGCCGCCGTGAGGTCCTCGACCGTCATGTCGATGATGTCGCCGAGATGTGCCTGGGCTCCGGAGGCCTTAAGGGTTTCGGCTTGCTCAGGCTTTCGATGCAAACCAGTCACCGTGTGCCCTGCTTGAATCAGTTTAGTCACCAGGCGCGACCCGACACCGCCGGTTGAACCGATGATGAAAACGTGGCTCATGCTTTCTCCTTCTGCTCTCAAGCTTGATGCAAATTCCAGTGCCTCTATCGAGTGTTTCTACGCGATGCTTTCCATGGTAAAGCGCATAACAGCACGTTAATACCCGCGCATGAAAAACGGCACCTCGTGGGAGGTGCCGTTTCTGATTCCTATTTGGCGATACTTTAGCTATCAGGCAGCGGGATCTTTACCGTCGATCCAGGGGCCTTCCAGGCGCTGGTGATCGGGATCGTTGATCGTCGAGCCCTTGTCGCCCGCTTTCCAGCCCGGCACGTGCTCTGGCTTGCCGCGCTCTTTGGAAACCTGTTCCCACTTCTTCGACCACGATCCATCCGCCTCGCTGATGGTCATCGTTTCGTCGTCGAAGCGATAGATCTTCCCTTCGCGGTAGCTGCGAGCCCCCAGGTTCACCAGCACGATCGCGGCCGCACCCAAATCTGGCGGGTTGTTGCACGACTGCGGCGTATTGTTTTCGATCGCGGCAATCCAGTTCTCGAAGTGCGCCTTGGTTTGATCCTTTGGTGCTTCTTTTTCGGTCTTGATGATCTGCCGTTCGTACGGCAAGTCATTCGGGCTGATGTGCGTTACCTGGGGACGTTCCGGTACGAAGGTGAACTCGGAAGCATTCGGGTTCTCGAATACGATCGAACCGTAGTGACCACGGATCAACTGCTGCACCGGCGTTTCGGAAGCAGCCATCGTCGCGGTGACCAGGCCTTGGCAACCTTCGTTGAACTCGGCAACCACGGTCGCCACGTCCGGCACCTGGCGGCCGTCGTATTCCAGATACAAACCACCGCTGCCGGTAATGCGTGCTGGGTAACGCAGCCCGGTGGCCTTCATCATTTGCGTGGTGCGGTGCACGAACAAGTCGGTGAACATACCGCTGCCGAACTCCCAGAAGCGCCGCCACTGGGCGAACACGGCTCGGTCGAACGGCTGGTCTTCGGCCAGACCTTCTTCGACGCCGAGGAAGCGCTTCCAGTCGATCGTTTTGGGGGTCATGTCTTTGGATAACTTGTAGTACCGCCACTGACCGATATCGGAGTTGCGGAAGTATTCGGTCTGATACATGAGCACTTTGCCGAGCAGACCTTCGTCGATCTTCTCGCGTGCGGCATCCCAAACCGGCAGGCTCGTTCCCTGCACGCCGACTTGCATCACCTTGCCGGTATCTTTCCAGACGCTGACCAATTCGATGGCGTCTTCGACCTGTTTGACCATGGGCTTTTCGCAGTAGACATGCATGTCGCCTTTCATCGCCTCGATGGCTTGAATGGCGTGCCAATGGTCTGGCGTACCGATGCTGACGGCATCGAGGTTTTCCTTGGCGTACATCTCACGGAAGTCGACGTAGCGGGCAACCTTGCCGCCGTTTTCCTTTTCGATGTAATCGGCGGCGCGATTGCGGTTGTTGTCGTAGACGTCGCAGACGGCAACCAGTTCGATGTTGGCCCCTTCGCTTGCGATCTTGGAAAGGCTTTTCACGTGGGCACCAAAACCGCGTCCACCCACACCCACGAAACCAATTCGCAGTTTGGAATTGGCATCGGCGGCTGGTGACTTTTGGGCATGCATTGCCAGCGATGTGGCGGCAACGCCGGCGGCGGTGGACCTAAGAAAGGTTCGACGCGTAGCATCGGTAGGACTCATGAGCGATGGTCTCCATCTTCGTTGGGCAGGAATAAGAGTGGATTCTGGCGAGGCAGGTCGCACCTACTATAAAACCAAGCCAGCCACGTAAACGCAATATCCTATTTGCGCAAGCTTATCTCGCTTCAAGGCAACTTCGCTTCGTAATGCCGTCTGCATTCGTCCATCACGATTCAGTTAGTTTTCGCCAAGATTCCGGTGAAATTGTCGAATACCCACCTGAGTTCAGAGATGAATCACACTTTGCAAGGGATAGAATGCGCGTGTGCGGCGTTTCTCGTCATTGCAGCATTTTGTTAAGCGGAGGTAGAAACCATGTCACGTCTTATTGCGCCGATCATGTTAATTACGCTCGTCTTTTGCGTCGCCACGTCGCCTGCCTGGGCGCAAGACGCGGAAGCTCCGGTATCGGTTGAAGAAGCCGCAACCGTCGAAGCAGGCACGCCGGATGCGGAAGCAGCCGCCGCAACCGATGACAAAGAAGAGCTGGCAAAGCCGGAAGAGGTGAATGAACCAGCCGGCGAGTTGCCGGAACAATTGAAAGGTATCGCCAAAGAAGTCGATGACTCGGCAACGGCCAAAGATACCAGCGCCGGGATCCTGACGCCGATTTATATGGTTGCCGAGGCGCTTGAGTTCCCGGCGTTTCACTGGCTGGCGTTCGCGCTGATGCTCTCAGGCGTCATCGGCTTCGCTTTACAACTGGTGATCGGTAAGCTGGTCGTCTTTGCCCATCTGGGCTTCAGCCTTCGCGAGATCCTCTCGGACGTGCTTAGCTTCGTCATCAGCTTGATTGGCTTGGTGCTGACGACCCAGGCCGCTGCCCAAAACTCGACCTTTACCCAAAGTCCGTTCGCGGTGTTGTCCGCTAGCTTGCTCGGCTTGCTCCTGGGGATCATGCTTTACTTCTGGGGTCAGGCGCAGGAAGTCGAGGCTGTCAAAGGTCGTACGGCCACAGCCGCCGAAGCCAAAGCTCGTGAAAAGAAGTAGGCCTGGCAAAAACCGTGGGTGCCGATCCTCTTACATCGGCACCCTTTTCCAGCGGTATATTATTCCATGTAAATCACTGCATTTTCCTTACTTCGCGTGAGGGAACCTGATAGAATTCTCATAGGATGAGGTATTACTTACCTCCCGGTCGACCTAATCCCTCTCTCATCTGTTTTCGAGGCGGAACCATGCTTCGCATCACGCATGTGTCCGCGAGCTGCGTTCTGTTGTCGCTGCTTGCGTGGACTACAGCTATTGAAGCGCAAGAAACGTTTGCGGATGCGCCCAATGAAACGGCCAAGATGCAAGCGATGGCCGCACGGATCGATGCCCTCGTGCAAGCCCGGCTCGACCGCGAAAAAGCCAGCGCCGCTCCGCTGGCCACCGATGGCGAATTCATCCGCCGTGCTTACCTCGACCTGGTTGGCAACATCCCAACCGTCGCCCAAACGCGAGCCTATCTGGACAACGATGCTCCGGACAAACGAGAGCAACTGATCGCTCAGCTGCTGAAGTCTCCGGCGTATCCAACGCACCTGGCCAACACGTGGCGAGCGCTGGTGCTCGAGCCATCGGACGACCCGCAACGACTGCAGAACGAGCAAGGCCTTCAGCGTTGGCTGCGAGGCAAGTTCAGCGAGAACGTACGGTACGACCGCCTGGTGGAAGAGTTTCTGACCGCCACCCAAGGGAGCGATGGTCCTGGCTATTTTTATGCGTCGCAAGACTTGAAGCCGGAGATGCTGGCTTCCGAAACGTCACGCATCTTCCTGGGGCTGCAGCTGGAATGTGCCCAGTGTCACGACCATCCCTTCGATCGCTGGAAGCAGCACGACTTCTGGGGACTGGCGGCCTTCTTCGCGCAACTGGAACGGCCAGCCAACGATAACATCGTCGGTCTCGGCCGATTCGACATCGTCGATCGCAACATGGGGGAGGTGACCATTCCGGAAACGGACGAGGTCGTCCCGCCGGCGTTTCCCGGCAGCAGCGCAAACTATGCCTCGTTCGGTGGAACGCGGCGTCAGCAGTTAGCCATCTGGATGGTCTCGCGCGACAACCCCTACATGCCCAGGCGCGCGGTGAACTGGGCCTGGGCGCACATGATGGGACGCGGTATCGTGCATCCGGCGGATGACATGTCTCCGCAAAATCTTCCCAGCCATCCTGAACTTCTGAATGAGCTGACCGACTATTTCATTCGCAGCGGCTTCGACTTGCGACTGCTTCTGCAAACGATCGCCATCACCGACACGTATGCCCGCAGTAGCGAGGCCGTTTCCGACTCGGAAGCACCACCGGAGCTTTTTGCCCGCATGGCGGTCAAGTCGCTCACGCCGGAACAGCTTTACGATGCCTTCTTAAAGGTTGGCCTGCTGAAGAACGATGTTCCTCTCATGCAGCAAGATGGGCTGCGCAATCAATTCGTCGCCCGCCTGCGAACGGCGAGTAAGGATCGCACGTTCTTCGATACCGGCATGCCGCAGGCGCTGGCGGTGATGAATGGCCCACCCGTTTCGACGGCGACTTCGCCAGAAACGAGTGGGCTGCTCAAGGCTTTGTCCGCTCCTTTCCTCACGGACGAGCAGCGCCTGAACGTGTTGTTTCTGGCGGCCTATAGTCGCCCACCCAATCCCGATGAATTGAAGCGATACCAGGAGTTCCTGCAGCAAGCCGAACCAGACCAGCAATCGGCGGCCCTGGGGGACGTGCTGTGGGTGCTGGCCAATAGTGCTGAATTCATGTTGAACCATTAAAGGGACATCCGATGAACATCTTGCCCCAATCGCGACGACGATTCCTGCAAACGACCGCAGGCCTCTTGGGTGCTGCCAGTTGTTCGTGGCTTCCCCAATTGGCAGCGGCCGCTGGCGCGGATCCCAATCGCAAGCGAAGCTGCATCGTGCTGTGGATGGCCGGCGGTCCCACCCAGACCGATACCTTCGACATGAAGCCGGGGCATGCCAATGGGGGCGAGTTCAAGGAAACGGAAACCAATGTGCCGGGGCTTCGCTTCAGCGAGCACTTTGCTGGACTCGCCAAGCAGGCCGACAAGCTGGCCATCATGCGTGGAATGAGTACCCGGGAAGGTGATCACCTGCGTGGCACTTACCTGATGCACACCGGGCAGCGTCCAGGCGGGCCGCTGAACTATCCGTCGATCGGCGCGTCCCTATCGAAGGCCCTGGAGCACAACCAGTCGACCCTACCCAGCTACGTCGCCGTCAATCCGAGTGGTCTACTTAATGGCAGCGCGCTGAGCCCTGGCTTCTTGGGGCCACGCTATGCGGCGGCAACCGTTGGCGCGCGCGGCACACCACCCGGGGAAGGTTCCGAAGCGATGGCCGACCTGGGGGTCGACTTCCTATCGCTTCCACCAGGGATCGATACGAAGCGTCAAGACGCGCGGCTGGCGTTGTGGAAAGATCAGCAGAACCAATTCCTTGCCCGGCATCCTTCCGGCGCCGCCGAAGCGCAAGCGACGATCTTTCAGTCGGCCGTCAAGATGATGCACCCCGATGCGGCCTCGGCGTTTGATCTTTCGCAAGAGACGACCCAGGTACGCGAGTCGTACGGCCGAGGTACCTTTGGCCAAGGCTGCCTGATTGCCCGGCGGCTGGTCGAACGTGATGTTCCTTTCGTGGAAGTGACGCTCGGGGGCAACGGACTGGGCTGGGATACCCACCAAGGCAACTTCCCGGCCGTCGAACGGCTCTCTAAAGAACTCGACCAAGGGTGGAGCACCCTCATGCGGGAACTCGAGGAGCGCGGCCTTTTGGAAACGACCACCATCTGCTGGATGGGTGAATTCGGTAGGACCCCCAGCATCAACAACTCGGCGGGACGTGATCACTTTCCCGATGCATGGACGTGCGTTCTCGCCGGGGGAGGCATCGCCGGCGGTCAGGCCTACGGCAAAACCGACGAAGCCGGCCAGGAAGTCACCGAAGGGAAGACGGAGGTGCAAGACCTGCTGGCGACTCTTTGCCGGGCCGTCGGTGTTGATCCGGCGACCGAGCACTTCTCACCCCAGGCACGTCCTATCAAGATTTCGGAAGGACACTCCATCGATCAGGTTTTGGCGTAACATGCGTGCGTTTGTTTCGACCTTCGTTCTGGCTTCCCTCGTGATAGGCATCGGCGGATGCAACCAGCGCGTCGCCCAGACGCCCCCACCGAAGCCCGCTCCGCCAGTGGTCGCCAAGACGATCGTCGACCCGCTTGATTTGATCTCGCTAGAAGATATGGCCGAACCCCAGGCAGGGCTCCCCTTCAAGCTGGAACCGTACGTCACGCCGCAGCGTCTGTTGGTCTTCACTTCGCATGGACCTATCCGCGTCGATGTTTTGCTTTGGATCGACGACAAGCCGTACGACCACGCCTTGGAAGAACTGGTCGATCATGTCCTGACGCTGGCCGACGCCAACCAGGATGGCAAAGCAACCTGGGAGGAGTTGGCCAATCAGCCGGAGCTGCGCAGCGGTCAGTTCGGTAACCTCTCGTTCGAAGACCCCCGTCAACGAAAGCAAAACATCGATCGCTACGACACCAACCGCAACGGTTGGGTCGACCGCGCCGAAGTGCCCCGCATGGTCAGTCGCAGCAGCGCCCGTACGGAAGCGTTCTCCGTTCGTCGAACCTCGTATGCCGTGAATCGCAGCCGGACCGATTCCCCCTTGCGGCAACTGCTGGATGAAAATGGGAATGGCGTGATCGATCACGACGAGATCACCTCGGCCGCGCACCGACTTCGCCTGCGTGACCTGGACGACGACGAGATTGTCACACCGATGGAACTGATCACGTCTTCGGGAAGTTCCATGGATGACATGACACGCCGCGGCGATCGGCGTCGTTTCTTCGGTGGCCAAGGCATGTTCACCCTGGACGACAACACCCCGTGGAACGACCTGCTTTACGCCATGCAGGAAAACTACGAACGCGGCGGGCAACTTCAGCTCGACAAGTTTCCGAAAGACAACCTGCTGCATACGATCGACGCGGATGGGGATGGCGTGCTGCATCGTGACGAGCTACCCAAGCTCGCCAGCTTGCCGCCCGAATACGAATTGACCATTCGCTTTGGTGGAGACTTGAAAGAGCAGCCGCGAATTGCCATGGTTCCCTTCAAAAAGTCTTCGGCCGAACCGATCACCAGAACGGACGAAGTTGCCGTTAACCTGGGCTCGGACTGGCTTGTCTTCCGCACCAGGGATAATGTAAGTTCCGAGTTTGCCCATCAGCAGGCCGAAAATCTATTGCAGATTTACGATGGCAACCGGGATGGTTATCTCGAGGAAAGCGAACTCCCCGAGCAAGGCACAAACATCAACTTTGCCCTGGCCGACAAAGATGAGGATGAAAAGCTATACGTCGAGGAAATCGAGGCCTCGCTCTTGCAGCGAAATTGGATCCAGCGCTGTCACATTCGCCTGCAGGGGATCGACGGGGATGATCCCCTGTTTCGTGCCATCGACCCAAACCGGGATACCAGGCTATCGGCCAGGGAATTGCAGCAACTCAAGTCGCAGCTCAGTCAGATGGACGTCGACCAATCGCAGTCCGTCGAGTTCGAGGAGATTCCTGCCCTGTTGGTGTTCGAGTTCTTTCGCGGAGATCAAGACAACAATCCGGTAGTGCCGCAGCTTTACAGTGAATCGCAAGACGCGACCGCCACCAGCAACCTGACGCCGGAGTGGTTCCAAGGCATGGACTACAACGGAGACGGCGATATTAGTCTTCGCGAATTCCTGGGCACTCCGGCCCAGTTCTCGGAATTGGATGCCGATCACGACGGCTTCATCACCGATGCCGAGGTTCTCTCGCACCCGAACCTGTTCTAACAGGCCCTTTCTGGCTGGCCCGCCGGACCGTGACAGGCGCCGTCCCTCCCCCCGAAAGCACCGCAGGCATTGCCTGAGATATTAACGTTTTGTAAATATAACCACTCAAAAGATGTAAGGGCTTTCTTTGCCAGGGGTTATGCCAGAAGATTAACCTTCGCTGGAATGGCCCCAAAAACTCCGAGAAATCCGCTTATTCTTAGTCGAATTGGTCGCCTGGAGACGAGCTTTTCCGAGTGTTAGCGCATTGTTAATGCTAATTTCTCCCCCATGCGAAATCGTGGTACTTACTGGACCACCTCCGATTTTGTTTGCCCTGCTTCTGGAAGGATTTGACCTGATGTTGCGTCGCCACATATTCGCGCTTTCCACACTTCTGGCATGCCTTTGCCCTGGAGTGTTGATGGCTCAGCTGCAAGTCGATCCGAAGCTGCCGGTTTACGAGCGAGTTTCGGGTGTTTCTGGCACGATCAAGAGCATCGGCTCGGACACGATGAACAACATGATGACCCTGTGGGCAGAAGGGTTCCAAGAGATCTACCCGAACGTCCAGATCGAAATCGAAGGGAAAGGATCGTCGACCGCTCCTCCGGCCTTGATCCAAGGGACCGCGACCTTCGGTCCCATGAGCCGTCCGATGAAGGCCAATGAAATCGACGACTTTGAAAAACGGTACGGCTACAAGCCAACCGAACTGGGTACCAGCATCGACATGCTGGCCGTTTATGTGAATAAAGACAATCCGATCGCAGGCCTGGCACTTCCTCAGGTCGATGCGATCTTCTCGACCAACCGCAAAGGGGGCGCCAGCAAGGATATTTCTCGCTGGGGCGAACTCGGCCTGACCGGAACATTCGCTCAGTCCCCGATTAGCTTGTATGGACGTAATTCGGCTTCGGGTACGTATGCGTTCTTCAAGGAAAACGCACTGTTCGGCGGCGACTACAAGCCTTCGGTCAAAGAACAGCCTGGTAGCTCTTCGGTCGTGCAAGGGGTTGCCACCGACAAGTTCGGCATTGGCTACAGCGGCATCGGCTACAAGACCTCGGACGTTCGTGCTTTGCCGCTCTCGATCGAAGGCACCGATTTCGTAGAACCAACCGCCGAGAACGCCGACGACTATCCGTTGTCACGTTTCCTGTTCATTAGCGTTAACCATCGCCCTGGCAGCGAACTGGATCCGCTGCGCCGTGAGTTTTTGAAGTACATCTACAGCCAGCAAGGACAGAAGGCAGTCGTCAAAGATGGCTATCTGCCCATCCCGGCTGTCATCGCGGAAGCTCAGTTGGAAAAGGTCGGTATCAAGAACTGAACCGTCACCGCGCCATCGTGTGAACTCCGCTTTTTCGTATCGCCCAGTCGATGTAAGAATCGCGGGGCTCCTTCCTGTTGTTGTTGGCATCACACGTTTCGCCGTTGATGGTTAAACCAAGGTTTCTCGCTATTCCATGAGTGGCACGCAGCCAAGATTCACCGGAAGAAAACGCAAGCTCAAGACTCATTGGAGCGTGCGTTGGTCGGACATTGTCTCCGAAGGCGTCATCACGGTTGGCGGGATTGGTACGATCGTCGCGGTCTGCCTGGTGGCGCTCGTTCTGGTGATGGAGGTCATTCCTCTGTTTCGCGGGGCGTCGATCAAGCCGCTGAATATCCGCGAAGCCCCATGGAGTTCTGGCGAGGTCGTTCACTTGGAACTGAACGAATACCAAACCATGGGATGGCTATTGACCCAGGACGGCACGCTGAAGGTCGTCCGTTTGATCCCGTCGGCCAAAAAGGATTCTGAAGCGGAATCGATGAGCCCCCTGGCTTTCGAGGTGGTTAAAGAAACCAAGCTAATCGACGACAGAGAGATCACGGCGATCTCGACGTCGACAGGGCAAACCGATTTCGTCCTGGGCATGGACGACGGAACGGTCCGAGTCGGCAACGTCGAATTCGAGACGACCTTTGTGGACCCGGTCGAAATCAAGAACTGGTTTGTCGACCAAACCAACAGCGTCTCTGGCAAGCAGCTATCGCAGCCTGGTGATACGGCGATCTACAAGGACGGGGTCGTCCAGATGACGCCCCAGGGTCAGTATCGGGCTCAGAGCGTCGACTGGACGCTTGGCGACCCGATTGCCGTCAGTGATTCACCAATTGTCCTGCTGGATCATCTTCCTGAAGCGAGCACGCGTTCGAGTCTGAGCGGAAAGTCGACCACGTTCGTGACCCTCACCGGCGACGACCAATTGAAGCTGGGCGTCGTGAGCGAAAAGAAAAGCCTGCTCAGCGGCAAGGTCAAGCTGGACACCAAGCTGTACGATCTTCCCCCGGCAACGGAAGACGACGGCGATCCCAAGTTCGTGCTTATCGATGATCTCGGAAACAACGTCCTGGCCGTCAAACAATCAGGCCAGCTGAGTCGATACGACATTCGCGACAAGAGCAACATCGTCATCGCCGAAACCATCGATCTTACCCCTGATTCCGATGCGCTGGTTACTTCGTGCGACTGGATTTTGGGGCGTGAGACCTTGTGCGTGGGAGACAGCGATGGCAATTGCTCAGGCTGGTTCCAGATCCGCCTGTCGGATCGAACGGATGAGAGATTTGCCAACCGCAAGAGTTCCGACGGGTTCGCTTTAGTGCGTGCCCATACGTTTCCTCAAGGCCCCGGAGCGGTCAGTGCGTTCGGAGCTTCATCCCGCAGCCGCATGTTCATCATTGGTTATGCCACCGGTCAATGCTCGCTGTTCCATATGACGACCGAAAAGTACGTTGCCGACCTGATGATGCCTGGAGGCGGCCTGGTAAAGCTGGCCAGAATTGCTCCTCGCGATGACGGTCTGTTTATCGAAGCCGATGGCAAGATTGCTCACTTTGCGCTCTCCCCTGGTTTCCCCGACATCACGCTGGCTTCACTCTTTTTGCCGGTTTGGTATGAAGGTTATGCCGAACCGCTGAACATGTGGCAAAGCTCTTCCTCGAAAACGGAAGACGAACTCAAGTTCTCTCTCTTCCCGCTTATCTCCGGTACGTTCAAGGCCACGTTTTACTCGATGCTGTTTGGGGCACCACTGGCCTTGTTGGCAGCCGTGTACACCAGTGAATTCAGTACCCGCCGTACGCGAACGTTGGTGAAGCCCACCGTCGAAATGATGGCCAGTTTGCCGAGCGTGGTGCTTGGATTTCTGGCGGCACTTGTCTTCGCGCCCGTTGTCGAAGAAGTGGTCCCTGCGTGCCTGGCAGCCCTTTTTACGGTTCCCTTCACGATCCTGCTGGGTGCGTTTATCTGGCAAGTCATGCCGCAAGCTTTCACGCTCCGGCTTCAGCCTTTCCGACTTTGGTTTCTCGCTCCTGTACTGATGCTGGGGATCTACCTGGCATACTGGTTCGGGCCGTCGATCGAGCAGTGGTTGTTCCTCGGCAACATCAAGTTCTGGCTTGTTCATCCCGAACAAGGCTCCGGCGTGGGTGGCTGGCTGCTGATCCTGATTCCCTTTTGTGCGTTCGTTACGTTCTTGCTGGACGTCAATGTTCTGAATACCTTTTGGCGGGGCAGTGTCGCCAAGGCGCCCCGGTTCACCTTCTCGCTTTTGAGCCTGGGAAAGTTTGTACTACTGTCGATCGTCACCTTCTCTTTGGCCTACGCCCTGGGAACTTTATTAGACCTGGCTGGCTGGGATCCTAGAGGCACTTACATTGGCGAGTTCGACCAACGCAATTCCTTGATCGTCGGCTTTGTGATGGGCTTTGCGGTGATTCCCATTATTTACACGCTGGCAGACGATGCCCTTTCCACGGTCCCTTCCCATCTACGGTCCGCTTCGCTCGGATGTGGTGCCACCCATTGGCAAACGACCGTGCGAGTCGTTATCCCAACCGCCATGAGCGGTCTGTTTTCGGCGCTGATGATCGGCCTGGGACGAGTCGCCGGAGAAACGATGATCGTGCTGATGGCCGGGGGCAACACGCCGATCGAAGACTGGAATATCTTTAACGGCTTCCGAACCCTTAGTACGAACATCGCGATCGAACTACCGGAAGCCGTCCAAGGAAGCTCGCACTACCGTGTGCTGTTCCTCTCGGCGTTGGTACTTTTCCTGCTGACGTTCTTGATCAATACGGTCGCCGAGGTCGTGCGACTTTATTTCCGGAGGAGGGCCTACCAGTTATGAGCCAACCTCAGGAAAACGCGAACAGCCACGTTAAGAAGTATCAACGCAAGGTCCGCCCAGGGCTCACGATCCTCTCTCAAGGGGAACCGATGATCTGGCTTTCGGGCGGAGCTTTGGCCTTGGCGCTATTGATGATCTTCGGACTCCTGGGGCTCATCGTCTATCAAGGCATGGCCAGCTTCTGGCCCGGCAGGCTGTACCTGGTCACGCTGAAAGATGGCTCGGTCTTGATGGGAGAACTCACCGACGAGGAAGACTACACGTCTGGCAGCACTTCGTCCGATCAATCCGAGAACGGGACGGCCAAGCCTAAGCCTTCCCATCGGTGGCAATACCGGACCGATAACTTCGAGTTCAAAGCGGCTCAAAGCGGCACGTACCAATGGGTGACCCAGGAAGAACTTTCCGATACGCCTCCGACGATGCCTGAGTGGGCGATGCTCTTTGAACGGACAAAGCTGGGACGCTTTATCGGCACGCCGCAGAAGTTCGTCACCTCGAAGGCTCGCCCGATCTCATCCGATGAAGATGACTTGAGCGATATCCACTCCTTCTTTGCCAATAACCAATCACGCCTGCCTGGGCCCGATGTGCAAGACGAAGATGCCCAAGCGGAATGGGCTGCCACGCTCGAATCGCTCAAGCAAGAGATTGACTCGGTCCAAGAAAAGCTAAATGCCCTTCAGGCCGAGAACACTCAGAGCTTCATCACCCAGAATCGAAACGGCAAGCAAGATCTAGTGGGTGTTACCGAGAGCGGCGAAGTCCTTCCCCTTTCCGACGTCGCGGTCGGACAGAACCTGGTTGCCATCCGAGAAGTCCTGGAGGGCCCCCAGGCAACCTACGATGCTTACCGGCAACATCATGACTCCGCGAGGGAGAGCGTTCATGCGATTGACCGCATTGCCGAGTACGAAGTCGGCGAGAGCAGTCGGCGTCAGGAACAAGCCCGTCTTCAACTTCGATCGCAAGAGCTAGAGCACGACGTTTTCGTCGAGGGCCTGGCCAACGAGATCTATAACTTGAAGATCGAATTGAGTGCGATTCAAGCCGACAAACAAAAAGACGTCCGAATCGTCGAACGTGCGACGCGTGTCCTCGGCAAAGACTCGGCGATGGCCAAAGTCGGCCCGGACCTTGTGGCGGCTTTAAATTCCCAGCGGACGAGCGAAGAGTCGCGGATCGAAGCCAGGCTGGATGAAATCGAACAGCTCTTGGAACAAGTCCCACCTGCTGCCCGGCAAGCCGTGGATCACTTCGTGGAGGTTCGTTTCGAGGTCGACAATCAGATTGCCGCGCTTCAGGAACGGATCAATGAAATCGAGGATCGCAACAATCGCTACGGGTTGTTTGCTACCACCGCCGAAGGAACGGAAGCGGAGCTAAAACTTGGCGACATCGTCCGAGCTTTCCCGGCGAATCAACTTGATTGGCTGGGGCGGCTGAACGTCTACTTCTCGCGCTGGGGCGAGTTTCTTTTGGCCGACCCGCGTGAAGCGAACTCCGAGGGGGGCGTTTTCCCGGCGATTTGGGGCACGGTTGCCATGACGATGATCATGTCGCTGATCGTCGTGCCGTTTGGCGTTTTAGCAGCACTCTATCTGCGCGAATATGCCAAGAGCGGCCCGATCGTCAGTATCATTCGCATCAGCATCAATAACCTGGCCGGCGTGCCGAGCATTGTGTTTGGGGTGTTCGGCTATGGCTTTTTGATTCTTGTGGTCGGTGCCTACATCGATGGTGGTCCCAGCAATGCCAACCTGCCGACCATGCCGAAACTGTGGTGGTGGTTGACCGCGGCGGGCCTGGCTATCGTGGCCTTTTCCGCGTTCATCACCACATCGTATTCGCTGGGCAGCCGAAAGGTGCTCACGCGGATGCGAACGCCGACGCTTGGCATCGCGAGTCTTCTGCTGTGGATCTTGACGACCGTCGCATTCATTGCGTTGGTGGCCTTTACACCCAACTTCCATGGCATGTATCAGGCCAACCTTCCGAACCCAACCTTCGGCAAAGGGGGCTTGCTGTGGGCCAGTTTGACGCTGGCGCTGTTGACCTTGCCGGTCGTGATCGTCGCGACGGAAGAAGCCTTGGCAGCCGTTCCCAATTCACTCCGCGAAGGCTCGTACGGCTGTGGAGCGAGCAAGTGGCAGACGATTCGCCGCATTGTTCTACCGCACGCCTTGCCTGGCATCATGACCGGCATGATTCTGGCCATGGCTCGCGGTGCCGGTGAAGTCGCGCCCCTGATGCTGGTCGGCGTGCTCAAGCTTGCTCCGGAGTTGCCGGTCGACCTGAGTGCCCCTTTCGTCCATCTTGACCGAAGCTTCATGCACCTCGGTTTTCATATATTCGATCTAGGTTTTCAAAGCCCCAACAGCGAGGCGGCCAAGCCGATGGTCTTCACCACGACGCTGCTCCTGATCACCGTGATCGCCACCTTGAACCTGTTCGCCATATGGCTGCGTGCCCGGCTGAGAAAGCGATTTCAGTCTGGTCAGTTTTAGCCCCATACGACGCCCATGTTTCGCCTTCGTGACTAGCAGAAGCCAAACTCCATGAGTCAACCACAATCAGGAACTTCGGAAACAAGCCGGCTCGAATTGATCGCCCAGGGGCACAACTTCGCTCCCGTGGTGCACGATGCCGTCTTCCGTGAAGAAAAGGTCCTGGAGATCAAGAACTTCAATCTCTGGTATGGAGACAAGCAGGCCCTCTTCAATATCAGCATGCCCATACCGCGCGGTCAGGTAACGGCACTGGTCGGGCCATCCGGGTGCGGCAAGTCGACCCTGCTGCGATGCGTCAATCGCATGAACGACTTGATCGACACCGTTCGGATCCAAGGCGATATCTTCCTGAACGATCAATCGATCTGCGATCGGGGGGTCGACGTCATCGAGCTTCGCAAACGAATGGGGATGGTTTTTCAGAAACCTAATCCATTCCCCATGAGCATCTTCGAAAACGTCGTTTACCCTTTGCGGATCGACGGCGAACGCAGCCGTAGCGTGCTCGAAGGGGTTTGTGAACATAGCCTGAAAGGTGCCGCAATCTGGAGCGAAGTGAAGGACCGACTCCACGAAAGTGGCCTGAGTCTCTCAGGCGGTCAGCAACAACGCCTGTGCATTGCACGAGCCATCGCGAGCGAGCCGGAGGTATTGCTGCTGGACGAACCGTGCTCCGCGCTCGATCCGATCGCGACCGGCAAGATTGAAGATTTGATTCGCGAACTCCGCGGCGAGTATTCGATTTTGATCGTCACGCACAACATGCAGCAGGCCTCGCGAATCAGCGATTACACCGCGTTCATGTACCTGGGTCGGCTCGTCGAATATGGCCAAACCGTCGATATATTCACCAAACCCAAACTATCCGAAACCAACGCCTACGTAACGGGACGATTTGGTTAGGATTCGCCCCACTTACTTTTTGCGAAAGGACGCCGACGATGATGCCTCGATTGCCCGTTGCAGCCAGACTGCTGACGCTCTTGGTGTTGACGACCTTTATTTGCTGCGCGGCCGTTGCCCGCGCCGATGAAACGGCCGCGCGTTCCGCGGACCACCAGAAATTCACCGAAGACTTCTGGACCTTCCTGCAAGACAAATACAGTGATTGGAAGCAGTTGGAAGGCTTCCCTCAAAACGTTCCTGCTCCCGAGGCCGGCACCGACGGCACCATCTACGTCAACGATGCCGCCGCGAAGGATCTTGCTAAACTCGATTATGGTTCGATCGTCGTTGTCGAGTACCAGCGGGACGGCAAGCCCTATGCCCTGTCGGCGTTGTTTCGTGCGCGCCCTGGCGTCAATAAAAAGAATGACGACTGGTACGAACTGTACTACCTTGCCGACGGCACGATCGTTAAGTCCTCGGCCGATTCTTCCAAGTACAACCGACCGGGATTTCTCACCAAGGTAATCGATGGCCGCCTGTGGGTTCTTTCTTTGGATAGCCCAAGCATCTCAGATCTGGTTGCCGGGGAAGGTCCCGAGAAGCACGTTACGCTGCCTGGTGCCGGTCCCGATCGGAAGACTATCAAAACGGATTCGCGAGAAACGGCCATCCATTACCTGTTTGCCAAACCAGGTTTCGTAACTTACTTCGAGGATGGCCGTGCCTGGATCTTCGCCAAGAATACCGAGGCCGCGACGCACTTCAAAAAAGAAGGGCTTCCCGAAAAGCACGTCACGCGTATTGGTGCCGGTCCGATGCGAACCACGATCAAAGCTCCCGACGCCGAAACGATCGACATGTTCCTCGGTAAGCCTGAAAAGTAGAAATCTGAAAGCGACCACTCATGACCCGCCACTGGATCCGACAGATCGAAGCCGTTCGTTCGCACCTCCTCTCGATGGGATCGCACGCCGAGGCCCAAGTTAGCGAGGCGACGCGGGCACTGAATGATCTCGATCGAGAGCGGGCCCTCGATGTGATCGCCGAGGACGACCAGCTCGATGAAATGGACGTTGCCCTGGAAGAAGAATGCCTGCACTCGATTGCCCTCTTTCAGCCGGTGGCGTCGGATCTTCGTCTGATTATTTCTTCGATGTCCGTGGGCCACGAACTGGAACGAATCGGTGATCTCGCGGTGAACATCGCCGAAAGCGTGGTCCGACTTCGCGACGGTGGTATCGCAACCAATCAGATCGTCCTGCCAGAGTGTTTGAAGCAAGCAAATCAGCAAGCCGTCGAGATGCTGCGCAAGAGCCTGGATGCATTCATCGATCGCGACGCGTTAACTTGCCGTCAGTTGATTCTTCAAGACCGCGAACTCGATCGATTGCATCGCCAGATATTCCAGTGGCTCAAGGACGGCATCTCGAACAATCCCGGTGACCTCGACTGGATGATCGAGATCACCGGCATTTCCAAACATATCGAACGAATCGCGGATCACGTCACGAATATCGCCGAGATCGTCATCTATTGGATCGAAGGCGAAATCGTTCGCCATCGTCAATCGTTCGACGACAACGAGGAAGCGGCACAATGATCTCGCAAACCATCCAGACCACGGAAGGCTTTAGAGTATCAGATCACACTGACCCAACCTGTTTCCTTCAACCAAAGCGTGAAGACGAACCGTGGCTCAACGCAGCATATTGATCGTCGAAAAAGCAGGGGGGCCGCTTCACACAGTCGCGCACAACCTGCAACAAACCGGCTGCCAGGTTTACCTGGCCAGCGGAACGCGTGATGGCCTGCAACACGCGATGGAATACGTACCGGACGTGGTCGTCTTGTCGCGGTCGTTGGAAGAAGTAGAAACTCTTGATCTTTGTCGTTCGATCCTGCGTCACCTGGGAGAAGACTCGACACCAGCCATCTTGATCGCCCCAACCGGCGGGGATTTAAGCGGCATTGATGACCCTGCCCACGATTCTCGCTTGGCCGAGTCGCTGGCTCTCGACCTTTTGGCTCAATCGGTCAAAACGCTGACCTTTCGTGCCCGCCACACCGTCGACACGCAAGCTGTTCTCGAGTGCCATGGCATCCGGCTCGACCCTCGCTTTTCCCTGGTCGAAATGGACGGCAATCGTCTGGACCTGACGCCTACCGAGTTTCGGCTACTGCAAGCACTGCTATCGCGTCCAGGACACGTTCTTACCAGGGCTCAGCTCGAAGAAGCCGCCGGCCTTCCAGCCAAGGACCGCGAGCCGGAGTCCGATTCCGAGAACGCTAGCAGAACTCGCCGGATCGATGTTCATGTCAAATCGATTCGCGGCAAGCTCGACCGGAAGGGGATCCTCATCGAAACCGTCCGGGGGGTGGGCTATCGTTTCCGCGAAGCCGCTTGGAATATAAACTCTTTGAATTAAATCTCTTACGCCAAAAACCACACCAGCGAGGGTACGTCTTCCCGCCAAAATTCTTTCGCGCATTTTGCGGAGCTACGTACTTGAAGATGAACTGGCGATTAAGGTATCGTTAATCAGGCGTGGTGAAGCTTGTCAGGGTTCTTAACCCGAAGACAATCAGTTTCGCCAGGGATGTCGTGCTAGCAAGTACGGTTGGCAGGCGATGCCAATCGGAACGGAATCCACCAAAACGATGGAAAGCGCGACGGATTATCGTGCTGATTCGGGAGTCATTGAAGACCCCGCGACATGGAACGGATTTCCTTCCCGTGATGATTCTCTCTCGAATTGACGATAGAGAATGGAAGGAAGATAGAAATCATGGTCGGTTTGAAAGCGAATAACAGTTTGAGTGGTAAAACCCTCTGGGAACGGCGTGAGCTTCTCCGAAGCCAAGCCAATGTGCGATTTGTCGATCCCGAACAGTTTTGTGCCTTAGCGGTCTCTTGCCGCAAGATTACTCGAGCAGATGAATCCGCAGCTGGTCTTAAGGGCCTGTTCAGCGAAGACGATGGCCTGACGTACTACGTCGAGGAAGAAACGCTCGATAAGTACCGCGATGGGGCCGATGTGCCTGATACGTCGTTGGAACTTGTTTAGTCGCCCTATCGCTGCCTACCTGGCTGGCGATCTCATCTCGATGGGTTCAGCACATTCTTGTTGCTGAATCATGGATGGACTTATTGAATTCCCCCACTACTTCGGTGGGAGCTGCCGACCCTCTGCCAGCAGCCGCATCACCGATAACCCCTACGGGTTGTCTGCTTCCGCATCCGTTTCGTCGAAGTGTGCTTCCGGAGCGTGTGAGCCACGCGGAACGCGAACGCTCTCGACCAGATCCTGGACCTCTTCCGGAGGTGGAGACGTCATCCGGCTGATCACGACCGCCACGATGAAATTCAGCGCCAGGCCTATCGCCCCGACCCCTTCCGGACGAAGGCCATTGGGGATCCAACTGCTTCCCTGGAACCAGGGGGTCATCAGTGGCTCGTCAAAGCCCAGCACGCGGTCCGAGCGGCAAAGGATGATGTAAACGGCCGTGAACAGAATGCCCACGATCATCCCCAAGGTCGCTCCCTCTCGATTCATTCGCTTGTCGAAGATCCCCAGGAAGATAATCGGGAAGAAGCTTGCCGCTGCTAGTCCAAACGCGAACGCGACCACTTCGCCGATGAAACCTGGCGGAGCAATCCCGAAGTAGCCAGCCACCAAAATCGCTCCGATGATCATGATTCGAGCGATGAGCAGTCGCCGGGGCTCGGAAGCATTCGGTTCGAAGAAGTGCACGTACAAGTCGTGAGCCATCGAACTGGAAATCACCAAAAGCAAACCAGCGGCCGTACTCAATGCGGCTGCCAGCCCTCCGGTAGCGACGATCGCGATCACCCAGGGCGAAAGCTGCGCGATCTCAGGCGTGGCCAGCACCAGGATATCTTTGTCGATCTTGACTTCGTCAAAGTTGCCGTCGACGTTCTTCAGCGAAAGAATGCCGTCCTTGTTCTTATCTTCGATCGTAATCAAGCCGGTCTTCTGCCAGGTATCGACCCACTGAATGGGGACTTCCTTGCCTTCATCATTAACCCGGTAAACCGGGATGTACTCTACGTCATCGTCCGACTTGGCAACTTCGCCAATCCGGGCACCTTCGAGCGTATTCAGAATGGAGTAGCGGGCAAACATGGCCAGCACTGGTGCCGAGGTGTACAGCAAGCAAATGAACAGCAGGGCCCAGAAAGCGCTGTACCGAGCTGCCCGAACGTTGGCCACCGTATAGAAGCGCACGATCACGTGCGGCAGGCCTGCCGTGCCGGCCATCAACGCGAACATGATGAGAAACACGTTCGCCATGTCGTAGTTGGTAAACGGCTGCGTGTAGGATGAAAAGCCGAGGTCTTCTTGAATCAAGTTAACCTTCTCAGCGATATCCCCCGTCGCAAAACCAATTTGTGGAATGGAACTGTCGGTCAACATTCCCGACAAGGCAAACGTCGGAATCAAGAACGCGGCGATCAGCACGAAGAACTGCACCACCTGGGTCCAGGTAATCCCCTTCATGCCACCTAACACGGCAAACACGCCGACGATGACCATCCCCAGCACGACCCCCTGCCAGGTCTCGACTTCCAGGAAGCGGGCAAACACGATCCCCACGCCACGCATCTGACCGGCGACATAGGTAATGGAAATGAACACGGCACAAACGGCGGCCACAATTCGAGCCGTTTCGCTGTAGTAGCGTTTGGCGACAAAGTCAGGCACCGTGTATTGACCAAACTTTCGCAGGTAGGGCGCCAGCAACATCGCCAGAAGGACGTAGCCACCAGTCCAGCCCAGAAGAAAGACCGAGCCATCCGAGCCCAATCCGCTGATCAGGCCTGCCATGCTGATGAACGACGCGGCGCTCATCCAGTCGGCCGCGGTGGCGGCTCCGTTGGCAATCGCAGGCACCCCCTGCCCGGCCACGTAGAACTCGCCTGACTCCTTCACACGGCTTCGCCAGCCGATGTACAGGTAGATCATGAAGGTGATCGTCACGAACCCAAAAGTCCACGCTCGCGTCGCCGTCATGGCGGCGCCTATTAGCGGCATTTGTTCGATAAAATCCACGGACTACTCCTTCACGTCATGTTTGCGATCAAGATAGTCCATCACCAGAGCGTAGACCAGGATCAACACCAGAAACACATACATCGACCCCTGCTGAGCGAACCAGAAGCCCAGGGGCAAATTGCCGATCTGGAATTGATTAAGCCACTCGATAAAGAAAATCGAACAACCAAAGGCCACAAAAGCCCAGATGGTAAGCAGCACGCCGATGACCATCAGGTTTTGCTGCCAATAGGCGACCTTTGGTTCCGGGCGGCTGGGAGGTGGGGAAGAAGACATGCGGGATTTTCCGGGACAACAATTTTCGAAAGAAAAGAAAAGTTGTCGCTAGGAAAATCAATTCTTATGCGTCTGTCAACTAGACGCATCCCTAAGTACCGCTTGAAAAGGGGGTGAAGAGCTGCAAATCGTGAACGATCCGGGGAAAGCGTGTGGCTTTGGTGTCCTTTCCCGATGCTATCCGAGTGCAGCTAGTTCCGCTCCAAGGTTACTTGACCAATCATGGCCCATGTCGCCAAAAATGCGACGCCTAACCAAGCGTGGAGTAATTCGACAGGCATATGCAACGGTCCCAACCAAGTGGTTTCGCTTTGCCCATCCATGAGTCACTTCACCCATCCGTGGCTAGTTACATGTATCGGACAGTGCATGCATACTTTTTTCAGAATTTGGCCTGCCTCGGATTTAATGGATTAAACGTTACCTACGCCCCTGCTCCCCCGGACAATCGACGCGCCAGGGGTTGCCTGTCCCGCACCGGGTTGTAACGGATGTAGCGACTTGGCCAGTTTTACGCAGCACGTGCGGGGGACAGGCGCCGTCTAGGTCGGCAAAAGAATCTCGCCTCGACCCATTTGGGCCAGGTCGCCGTGGAACAGGTCGTAGTCCCGCCAAGCAATCAAGCGAGCGACCTCCGGTACTTCCTGACAGGCGAAGTCTTTGGCCAACAGCGGCATCATGGTCGGCTTGAAGCGACAGGCATGCACGAAACCTGCCATCAGATCACTTTGCTGATTCCCGTGCAGAATGATCGTTCCGCGGCGCATCATCAGCCCCGGGTTGGTTCCCGCCTTACCGCCGACGAAGATCGTTCCGGCCAGCATCTCGTACCCGACAAAGTCGCCGCAATCGTTGGCGATGGCGATCGTTCCGCGCCGCATCCGGTGTCCTACTTCACTGCCGGCCGAACCGAGAATAAAAACATGGCCACCAGCCATGCCACGATTCTCGCCAGGCAGGGGCGCGCCGACACGATCGCCGACGTTGCCCAATACCTTCAGAAAGCCCCCTTTCATCCCTTCAGCCAGATTGTTTCCAACGTGGCCATGAATGAAAAGCGAACCCTCCCGCATCTCCTGGCCGGCGTGATGGCCGACCGAGCCTTGCACGAATAACGTGCCGCCATCCAGACCGGCACCAACGTTGTCCGCTTTCGAGAGATTGCCGATGATCCGGAGCGTCTCTTCGCGACGCGTCTCGATTTCGACGTCAAAGAGCTCCCCCAGTTCGACGCGTCGGTTTCCTTCCCAAACCGTCACCTTCGCCACCTCTGAAAGCGACATCGGCAACAGACGTGAAGGCAACACGCCTCGTAGATCGAGGCCAACCGTGATATCGTGACGTAAGCGAAGTCTCATGAATCTATTACGGCAATCCTGGGCGACATGATACGTCCTTTAATATAACCGACCCCGACCCAAGCGACATGACCACCCTGCCCCGATACCAGCGAGCCGCTTTGATCGTCTGTGGCGGTGAAAGCCGCCGCATGGGGCAATCGAAGCCGCATCTTCCGTTCGGCAACGAAACGATGCTCGAACGCGTCATACGGATCGTCTCGCCGTTGGTGGAAGAGGTCGTGCTGCTAACGGGCAAGAGTCAAGAACTTCCACTGCTTCCTTTTGACTACGTCGAACTGCCAGATCGTGTCGAACAACAAGGCCCGGCGGCGGCGATCTATGAAGGCCTGAAGTATGTGACCGGCTGGTCCGAAGCCGCGATCGTGCTGGGATGCGATCTGCCTCTGGTAACGCAGGCGTCGATTGAATACCTGTTCGAGCAACTTTCGTCGTACGATGCCGTCATCCCCCTGCACGAAGGAATGCCTCAGCCATTGGCCGCCGTTTATGCCAACAGCGCCAGGGAAACCTTCGAGAATATTCTCTTCTCGGGTAACCAGCGTCTGTTGTCGTGCATCGAACCTCTGAACATTCACTGGATCGATCCGCGCGAGCTTGCCGGCGTCGATCCTAATTTAGGTTTACTAAGAAACGTCAACACGCCGGACGCGTATCGCGAAGCGTTACAGATCGCCGGCCTGAAACATCCACTGGAAGATTGACTCACACGGGGAAAGAAACCACATGGCTGACGCAGCTCAATGGGAATTGACCAAACAGCGGATTGCCTTCACTGACAAGATGTTCCGTGACTTCATCGACGGCCTGGAACCGGAGCTTTGGTTTCGTATGCCACAAGAAGGAGTCACGCATATCGCCTGGCAGGTGGGGCACATCACCATTGCCAACTATGGCTTGGGGATGCTTAGAATCCGCGGCAAACGGGCCGAAGACGCAGGCCTGATTCCTGAGAGCTACTCGGCGAATTTCGGCCGCGGCAGCGTTCCCTCGCAGGATCAAACGATTTACCCCTCTCAGGAACGTCTTATTGAGATCTATAAGCGAGCCAACGACCAACTGCTGGAGGAACTGGAAACCTACACGCTCGAGCAACTCGACGAACCGAGCTTGCCGGATCATCCCCTTTTCAAGACCAAGTTCGAGACGCTCGTCTTTCTCCCCTATCATATGATGATGCACCTAGGGCAGATGGGGCTGTTGCGCCGTCTCTCAGGCAAACCGCCGCTACGCTAAGAAGCGGCCCAACGGGGAGTGCTGGCTTGCCGAAGAGACGTTCGCTACGTTCTGATCTTCTTACAGAGCCGAATCACACAAATCGGACGGGCAAGCCCCAGGCAAAGCTAACTACCCCCAAGAAGCAGCAAAAGGACTCGCGTCCAATCGACGTAAGTCCTTATGTGCTCGAATATTGCCTTTGAGCGGAGGACAAGGGATTCGAACAGATGAAGAAACCACTGGAAAAACGATATCTTCCGAGCAAGGCGGCGCAGAATCCGGCGCACTTCGCGCCACATTGTCACCTGATCTTTTGTCAGTAGTCAACGCCTGGGATAGCCTCTCGGAGTCCGTACGCCGCGAAATTATGCTGCTTGTTCAAGATGCTCGTATCAACAACGCCCCCTAGCCGCCGGAGATTCACCCCCGTTGATCTCATGACGTTTCCCTTGTCGAGAAAATGACTTGGTAGTCTCGAATAATCAACGACGGCACCTAACCCTCGCCAGCCCAATTTGCACGGTCAACGAAATCGGCGCATAAAAAATGCCGCCCTGCACTAGACATGACGGCTGGTTGCTCCGTAGAGCAGTGCCTGCGAATTTTTCATTCTTGTTACGAAAAGAGTCACAGGCAGGAATCAGATACACGCCCTGAAGTATAGCCACTCCAATTGGGGTGTCAACGCAGTCAAATGGTGATATTCTAGGCTAGTGAATTTCTCCTATATCTTGTCCGCAATACAACGACTGCATTCTAAAAAGACAATTACATGTCTGATCTTATTCTTGGCCTCGACATTGGCCCAACTTCCCTTGGATGGGCTTTGTTTTCTGAAAACACTCTAGTTGACTGTGGAGTGCGAATATTCCCCGAAGGTGTCGACCGTGATCAGCAAGGTGGCGAGAAATCGAAGTCGCAAAGCCGCCGCGTGGCACGGGGGATTCGGCGGCAGATTCGTCGTCGTGCTCAAAGGATTCGGCAGTTGACCAAGGCTCTTGTTGACGCAGGTCTTTTCCCAGTTGAACCGCAGGAGCAGGAGAAGGTTTTATCACGGAACCCGTACGAACTTCGAGCGAAGGCACTTCGTGAAGAGCTTTCACCGCATGAACTCGGCCGCGTATTTCTGCATTTAGCAAAACGTAGAGGCTTTCTGTCTAATCGTACGACCGACCGGAGCGGCGGAAGTGAACTGAAGGGCATCAAAGCGGATATGGCTCAGCTAGATGCAGATATTACATCTGCTGGCTACGAGACGTTAGGTGAATATCTCTATCATCTTGGTAGTGGCAATGACGCATTTCCGGTACGACTGCGTGGACGCCATACGCTTCGTGCTATGTACGAACATGAATTCGAGAAAATTTGGAATGCTCAGGCCAACTATCATCCTAAGCTACTCACGGTTAAGTTGCGTTACGGCCAGGAAGGCAAAAGCAGCTATCCGCTTACCCCAGTTGCGCGTCGTAAAGATGAATCGCTGCTAGAACGCTTTGGGCTACATGGCCTCTTGTTCTTTCAACGCAAGATGTACTGGCCGAAAAGCATCATCGGACGTTGCGATTTAGAGCCCAGGGAAAAACGCTGCCCGAAAGCGGATCGCTTGGCGCAGAGATTTCGGATCTTGCAGGAAGTCAATAATCTGCGGCTTATTTCACCCGCGGACCGAAAGGAATATACATTCGCCGAGTTCCTCGGTCCCGATTCCGATAAGAAGCTCGTGGACTATTTGTGCGAGGCCAAAGAGAGAACTTTTCCTCAGATTCGCAAGAAGTTCAAGCTGCCAGAATCAATTCAGTTTAACTATGAGCGTGGCGAGCGTTCCAAATTAAAGGGGCATGAAACGGATGCCCTCTTTAATGGGAAGAATGGACTGGGCAAAAAACGCTGGAGCGAAATCGCTGATAGGGTCAAGGATGAAATCATCCGGATTGTGCTGGAGGAAGATCGAGAAGATATAGCATTATTGAAGTTGACCAACGAGTGCGGCCTTACATCGGAAGAAGCCCAGAAGGCTGCGTCTCTCCACCTGCCTTCTGGGTATACGAATTACTCGCGGCTTGCCATTTCCAAGTTGCTTCCCCATTTGGAGATTGGCATGCCTTTGATGGGAAATGACGCTTCTGATTCCGCGCTGCATGCGGCTGGTTACCTCCGGCCTGATGAAAGAGAGGTAAGACAGTACGACCTTTTACCTGAGCCGCCTGACGTTCCCAATCCCCTGGTTCGCCAAGCACTCTATGAAATTCGGAAAGTGATCAATTCACTCATTCGTGAATACGGCAATCTAGGAACTATTCGTGTGGAATTGGCCCGCGAGGCGAAGAAATCCGCAGAAGAACGGACCCAGATTCGGATTGCAAACGCAAAGCGAGAGCGAGAAAACGCCAAAATTGCCAAAGCATTGCAGGACATGTCCCCCGCTATCAAGCCGACTCGGCGCAACATTCAGCGGTATTTGTTGTGGCAGGAACAGGGAGGTGTTTGTATTTATTCAGGCAAAAGTATTAGCCAAGCTCAGCTGTTCAATTCCGGAGAAGTAGATGTCGATCACATTCTCCCTCGATGGAGAAGCCTCGATGACTCCATGTCCAACAAGGTAATCTGCCATCGCTCCATCAATAACGAAAAAGCGGATCGAACGCCATGGGAGTGGCTAAGTCATAATAAGGAACACTTCGACGAGTTGCTCCTTCGTACCCAAAAGTTGCCTTATGGAAAACGCCAGCGTTTCATCAAGCAGGACGTTGAGCTTAATGAGTTTGTTGAGCGTCAACTTCGTGATACGACGTATATTAGCCGTCTACTTGCTCAATATTTAAAAGGGCTTGGTGTTCCGATTACCACCGTCAAAGGGTCGATGACAGCGGAGTTGAGACATCATTGGGGGCTGAATGCTTTGCTGAACGAGGATGGATCGAAAAAGAAAAATCGTTCCGACCATCGTCATCATGCAATCGACGCGATTGTCATTGGCCTGACGGATGCGAAACGCCTCCATGCTTTGGCGAACGCCCGCGGCAAAGACGTGGAATTGCCATGGAAGGACCTTCGTCATGATGTCGCAAAAGCATTGGGACGCATGAACGTTTCTCATCGTGTTCGCAGACGCATTCAAGGGGCATTGCATGAAGCCACCATCTATGGGCCTACCCAAAAGAAGGAGCGCCCGATACCGAGTGAACAAAGGCCTTGGGCTAAGGATTGGATTGAAGATCAGCAAGTCGTTGTCCGCCGCAAGAGTGTTTCCGACCTGACCAATACCAAGCATCTAGCAAAAATTCGCGACAAAGCGACTCGCCAGATCCTTGAAGATCATTTGCTTCGACAGAAGATCGATCCAGCCAAGCCCGGAGCAATTCCCAAAGAAGCTTTCACCGGCAGCAATACCCCACAGATGCCATCTGGTGTGCCTATCAAAAAGGTTCGTATGGTAGAGGAGGGACAAACTTTTCGTCCGATCCGAGAAGGGGACAATAGACAGCTTACGAAGCCTGGTAGCAATCATCATATTGCTTATTTCGCCGTGGAAGAAAACGGAGAAGAGGTCTGGAAAGGCGAAGTGACCGTTATGTGGGACGCTGCTCGCCGGGCGAAAGACCTTGATAAGTGCGGAAGCATGGTTTGTCGCGACGATGGCCATCAGGGGCGATTTGTCATGTCACTGTCTATCGGCGAGATGTTTGAGATGACCCAGGATGATGGCGAGATCGTCCTTTGTGTTGTTCGGAAAATCGACCAACGTAGCAGGCGAGTCTTTTACAAAAAGCACACTGATGCGAGACCGGTAGCAGATCTTAACTATGATAATCTCTACCTAACGCCCAAAAACATGCAACTGCGCGATGCCCGTAAGGTGACAGTGACTCCATTGGGACAAATACGAGATGCAAGCGATTGATATATTGAATACCTCACGGGTGTAATTACAATTTCTTCTGACGCGCTAGTTGCGCATTTATGTCACGGACGACCCAACTTCATCTGTGTATTGTGGAAGTTTGGGTTCTATGATCAAACGCACCGTTGAAATTTCCCGTGAGTCGTTCCATTTAGGGTTGCGGCACAAGCAGCTCACTCTCAAGCGAGAAGGGGATATCGTTCACACGATTCCCTGTGAAGAAATTGGAATGGTGGTTGTCGATCATCCTGGCACCACCTATACACATGCGGCGCTCCGGCATTTGGCGGAATCTGACGCAGCCGTTGTCATTTGTGGAGAGAATCACCTTCCAGCCGCGATCTTGCTTCCTTTGGCCGATCATAGCCAGGTTGTATGGCGGTTGAATGAGCAGATTGAAGCGTCAAAGCCGCTATGCAAACGACTTTGGCAACAGATCATCCGCGCGAAGATTGACGCCCAAGCTTCGATATTACCAAAGCATTGTCCTGGTCGCAGGAAGTTAAAGGCACTAGTCCCTGAGGTTAAGTCAGGCGATGCATCCAATGTGGAAGCAAGGGCAGCCAAAATTTATTGGCAGTTCTGGTACCCAGAAGTGGAGTTTCGCCGCGATCCTGACAGCAATGGAATCAACTCATTGCTCAATTATGGATACGCGATTGCTAGGGCAGCCATCGCCCGCGCCATTGTTTCCGCCGGATTGACGCCCGCATTAGGGCTTCATCATCGAAATCGCTCCAATCCTTTCTGTCTGGCAGATGACTTGATTGAACCTTTTCGTCCCATGGTCGACGAACGGGTTCGGGAACTCCATCGTCAAGGTTACGAATCTCTAACCCAAGAGTGTAAGGGAGAGTTGTTAAAGCTCCTATCTCGCCAGACAACGATTGTGGGCGAAAGCGGTCCTTTCATGGTTCATTTGCATCGTATGCTCGGTTCCTTGGTTAGGTGCTTGCGCAAAGAGCAGACTACCTTGGAGATCCCAGTGCCATGCGAATAACAGGGTACCGTGCGATGTGGATCATGGCCATGTTCGACTTGCCGACCGATACGAAACAAGCACGAAAGGAATACGCTCTATTCCGAAAGCGTCTGCTTGAAGATGGCTTTCATCGTATGCAATACTCTATTTACCTTCGCCCATGCTCATCGAAGGAAAGCACGGAAGTTCATTTGCGACGGATTCGCGCATTTCTCCCACCTGAGGGAGAAGTGGCAGTGCTCTCCATCACTGACAAACAGTATGAACGCATGGAATTTATGCTCGGAAAATTACGCGAATGCTCTCCTCAAATGCCCGATCAACTCGAACTTTTTTAAGGTCGTTTAGGCGTAACTCATTGCGACTAAGCCACTTAGCAGGAAGGTAGTGTATCTGATTCCTGCCTGGGACCAATCCGCAACTCGCCGAAGTAATGGCATACCGCGTGCACGAGTGTATCTGATTCCTGCCTGGGACCAATCCGCAACTTGATCGGGTAGGGCAGGATGTAGTTCTTGAGTGTATCTGATTCCTGCCTGGGACCAATCCGCAACGCTTCAGCAGCTTACCGGCTCGGCGATCCAGTGTATCTGATTCCTGCCTGGGACCAATCCGCAACGCATCTAATCCACCGTTGCCCGTGCCCGCCAGTGTATCTGATTCCTGCCTGGGACCAATCCGCAACTCCTGAGTTGGGTTTTCATACTGGCAGGCGAGTGTATCTGATTCCTGCCTGGGACCAATCCGCAACATCTTGCCCTTTGCATCGGCAAGCTCTTCTAGTGTATCTGATTCCTGCCTGGGACCAATCCGCAACATGCGACCCACGCAAACGCATATCGGTCCAAGTGTATCTGATTCCTGCCTGGGACCAATCCGCAACGGCCGAGGCGACGTGGCCGGTGGTCGATGCAGTGTATCTGATTCCTGCCTGGGACCAATCCGCAACTCGACCCAGTAATCAAGCACCGGACCGCGCAGTGTATCTGATTCCTGCCTGGGACCAATCCGCAACCACGGCGAGTGATCGCCGCATGAAAACTAAAGTGTATCTGATTCCTGCCTGGGACCAATCCGCAACTAGTTCGACGTCGAAGGCGTCGATCGAGAAAGTGTATCTGATTCCTGCCTGGGACCAATCCGCAACCACCAGTCGCCAGCATCCGTCGAGTTCTTTAGTGTATCTGATTCCTGCCTGGGACCAATCCGCAACCGGCCACTCGCTGGGCTCGCCGCCATGGGAAGTGTATCTGATTCCTGCCTGGGACCAATCCGCAACTACCACGCCCTCGGGGCGATGCGCTGGGATAGTGTATCTGATTCCTGCCTGGGACCAATCCGCAACCGTTATCAACCGTGCCGAGCGTGATCTCTGAGTGTATCTGATTCCTGCCTGGGACCAATCCGCAACAGTTCGGGGAAGCGGGAAGTCGATTGATAAAGTGTATCTGATTCCTGCCTGGGACCAATCCGCAACGCTTGGTCCTTGAGGTTGCCAAGCTTCACGAGTGTATCTGATTCCTGCCTGGGACCAATCCGCAACGAAAATCGTACCGACCTTGTACGAGAATTGAGTGTATCTGATTCCTGCCTGGGACCAATCCGCAACATCTCTCGCATCATGCGGCACAAGTCGTACAGTGTATCTGATTCCTGCCTGGGACCAATCCGCAACACTGACCGCCCAGGGCTGTTACACCTGCACAGTGTATCTGATTCCTGCCTGGGATGGCCAATTGGTGCCACTGATAAATGATAATATGCAAAAAGGATTCTCCCGGCTCCTTATGTATTTCAAAAAATTTGCGGGCACCCAATCGCGGATTTTCAGAGTCGAATCATATGATTTTCGACCATGCGTGGTATCAGTGGTCCTTCCCCCATTCGAACATTGGCGGTTTTCTCCGTAGAATTGGGCTACAACCAGAAAAGCCGGCGCAATTTGCGGCGCGGAAACCGGTTTTCCGTACGCATGCGAGGCCCCTCCATTTCTGTCCGTGATGACCGGTATCGAACACCCCTATAGTTCAATATCTAGCAATAGGCCCAATATGCCGGGAATATCGTATTTTCCCGAGTGAAACGCGTTTTCGCTATAGGTGATCAGAGCCGCGAAAAATTACCAACTCGTTGTTGTTCCTTGTCGATGAAACTCAACCAAACCTGCGCCAAATGACAGCAAAACAACTCCCAATATATGTCGGTTCACCTGAGTCCATTCAGACTTTCCTGGCTTGGCTTGATGACTTCGAATCGGCGTTAGTGACGCGAAGCGAAGACGGGAGTTTCGTCTGCGATATCGGCAAGTTAAATGCAGTCATTGCCACTGCAGACAACTATCTGCATTGCTTGAATCCCGTCGATGCCGAAAAGGTATCTGATCTACTTCGTGACTTGCAGAAACATACGGCCGCCTTACTGGCGGCTGGTAGAAGTGCGTTCATATCGCCAACGGCTGCCGATCTTGAACTACGTCAGAAGGTGGCCCACGCAAAAAAGGCTGCTTCAGACTATATTGTTTGGCTCAGGCTACAGTCCAAAAATGTCGTAACTACCCCAGCGAAAAAGACCAATTCGAAATCAGCTCCCACCTCTACTAGCTGGATGGGCGTTCGGGAATTAGCGGACGCCTATAAAGTACCCGCCGACAAGTTTGATGCTTTCTCCAAGGCACTCCAACGAAAACGCTTGAGTCTGGGCGATGAAGCGTGGCAGGAAGTCCATAATCCGCAACCGAACCAACCGCGTTTTCTCTATCGTGCGGATGCCACGGCAATACAAGAACTGGCTTCCAGGTACGTCAAGTAGCGGCAGCCTAGTTGTCCGCCCATTGTCCGCCCAAAACTTTTCCTAGCGTTTTCTTGCGACTACAGGCCGTGTCCTGCGGGAGGACAAATGTCCGCCCAACGTCTTTCCGCAACTCTAAACGCTGATTTCCGGGAAAATACAGATATGCGAGCCACACTTCGTGGTTCGGACCTGTCGCACAAAGGAATGTACGACCATGAACGAAGACACCGGCAAACTACTCGTGTCCCCCAATGAAGCCGCGAGGTTACTGTCCATCTCGCCAAGGAAGCTCTGGGACATGACCTTCACCCAAACCCCAGGCCTTCCGCACCTGAAGATGGGTCGATTGACCCGATACCGGATTGCGGACCTGCAAGCCTATCTGGAAGCGAATCTGAAGGGAGGCCAGCATGACGCCCGTTAATCTTGTTCTTAGTAGTCTCAAGAACGTGAAAAAGACTAAATCGGGCTGGCAGGCGCATTGCCCAGCCCATTCTGACCAGCATTCCAGTTTGAGCGTTACCGAAGGCGAAGACGGAAGAGCCCTCATCCACTGTCATGCTGACTGCCCTCCTGATCAAGTTTGCGCGTCGATGGGCCTGCAAATGTCGGATCTCATGCCAAACGAAACGGAATTCAACCCAAGCAAGAAACCAGACAAAGGTAAAATCGTGAAAACATACGCCTACGAAGACGAGGCCGGCAAGTTGCTCATGGAATCGGTGCGATACGAGAATAAGACATTCCGTCAGCGAAAGCCCGATGGGCATGACGGATGGGATTGGACAGTGAAAGGGGTTCGAGTTGTCCCGTTTCGCCTTCCCCAGCTACTAGCCAACCCAGACGCTTCTGTTTTCATCGTCGAAGGAGAGAAAGACGTTCATTCTCTGGAAGCAATCGGACTCGTTGCCACTTGCAATGCCGGCGGCGCTGGAAAGTGGAATCAAGAGCACGCTCAGTTCCTCCAGAATCGCGATGTAATCATTCTGCCTGACAATGATGAAGCCGGAGAGAAACACGCTGAGAAGGTCGCACAGACGCTTGTAGGGCTTGCTCGTAGCATCAAACTCATTCACTTGCCCGGCTTGCCGTTAAAGGGTGATGTGAGCGACTGGATTGAATCAGGCGGAACCGACGACAAACTAGCTGAACTGGTGCAGGAATCTGAAATATGGCAACCGCAACAAGTCGCCTATGAAACAGGCGATAGCTTGGATTTCGAGCCGTTTCCCATCGAGTTTTTACCCGAGCCAGTTTGCAGTTTTGTCCGAGACGGCGCAAGAGCGATCGGGTGCGATGAAGTCTTCCTTGCACTTCCATTGCTTTCCGCTCTCGCATCTGCGATTGGTGATTCTCGTTGCTTGCGACTAAAAGATGGGTGGGAAGTGCTACCGATCCTATGGACAGCCGTCGTTGGGGAAAGTGGAACTGCAAAAACACCGGCCTTCAAAGCAGCATTGAGCGCCGTTCGAACTCGTGAGAATGAAAACCTCGAAGAATACGACGGTTTGATCCGACAGCATGAAGATGCGATAGCTATCTACGACAAGCAGTTCCAGAAATGGAAGAAAGGTAGCAATGCAGACGAGTTACCACCAGTGAAGCCGGTAGAACCTCAGGCGACTCGCCACATTGTCGACGATACCACGCTCGAAGCATTGGTCCCTATTCTCAAATCAAATCCCAGGGGCCTGCTTCTTGCACGAGATGAACTCTCAGGGTGGCTTTCCTCTTTTGACCGATATACGCAGGGTAAAGGGGGTGGAGACGCCGCACGCTATCTTTCGATGCACACAGGCGGGGAGGTGACGATTGACCGAAAGTCAGGCATTCCCAAAACGCTTCGGGTACCTCGTTCCATTGTTTCGATCACCGGCGGAATACAGCCGGCAGTATTAAAGAAGACTCTTGGCCGCGATCATTTCGAAAGCGGTATGGCCGCCCGATTCCTTCTCAGTCATCCACCACGCAGAGCGAAGAAGTGGACCGAAACGGGTATTTCCTATGAGCAGCAGCAATGCCTCTCTGATGTGTTTGATCGACTGTACTCGCTAGAGCCGGAGATAGTCGAAGACGTGAATCGTGATCCGGCAGTAATAACACTTTCGAAATCGGTTAAGTCGTTGTATACGACGTTCTATGACCGACATGCCAAGGAACAAAGCGAACTCAGCGGAGAACTTGCATCGGCCTGGTCGAAGCTTGAAGAATACGCGGCGAGGCTGGCACTCGTGATCCATTGCGTTAGATGGGCCGCGAAAGACGCCAATTTGAAGAATGATCGATCGATTGACGGCGATACACTTTGCATGGCCTTAGAATTAACCGAGTGGTTCAAACATGAGACGCGACGCGTCTACCAGATAATGGCAGAGTCACAATCTCAACGAGAAGAGAGAGCCCTAGTCGATTGGATTAAGAGAAGGGGCAATCCGATAACTGCTAGGCAAGCACGGCAAAGTAGCCGCCGATTTGAGACAACAGAAGATGCCGAGTCAGCACTAGACAATCTGGCCCGGAAGGGGTTGGGATCCTGGGAACAATCATCCATTGGAAACACTGGGGGACGTCCTACGCGTTATTTCAGCCTCAATTGACTGTCTACTGTCTACGTATCCCCAACAGTCTTCGAATAACTCCCGGGTTTCGTAGACGTTGACTGCGAGTAAGTTCTCACACTCGCATCCAAGATACTCTCGGCGACCTCTCGCCCCGATTCACTCAAGACCGGTAAGTGATTTCTTGGGACTTGCCGGCTTGAACAAAAAAACAACTAGCTAGCCCGCACGAAGCGGCATACAATCGCATAGAACAGTAATTACGGAGAATCAAAGAATGGCATCGATTTGTAATGACCCGAACGGTACCCGTCGCATTCTATTTGTCGCTCCCGACGGCAAACGTAAGACGATCCGTCTCGGTAAGATTAGCAAACGCAACTGCGAGGCCGTAAAACACCGAGTCGAATTGCTGCTATCAGCAAAGATTACCTGCCATGCCTTGGACGGCGATACTGCAAGATGGGTTGCAGCCTTGGAACCCCCTCTAGCAAAGAAGTTAGCCAAGGTAGGTCTAATTGAGGATCGAGAAAAACAGGAGCGGGCATTATTGGGACAGTTTCTTACGGAATACGTTGCCAAGAGAATCAACGTCAAGCCGGCGACGCGGGAAGTCTGGTCCCAGCCAATCCGCAACCTGAAGGAATTTTTTGGCGAAAATCGTGTCCTCGATACTATCACGGAAGGGGACGCAGAAGACTTTAAGCTTCACCTGATCGGCACTGGACTAGCGTCTACGACGATCCACAAGCGACTACAGTTTTGCAGAACGTTTTTTGGAAATGCCAAGAAACGAAAATTGATTCCGGAAAATCCCTTTGAGAACGTCAACCATAAAGCGATAGGCGTAAAGGATAGACAACGCTTCATTACGCGCGAGGACACGGAACGGCTTCTAGAAGTCTGCGATCCTACATGGCGGGTAATCGTCGCGCTGGCACGGTATGGCGGTTTGCGGTGCCCTAGCGAAGTGCTCTCACTGCGATGGCAGGACGTTTACCTACCGAAATGCCGGATGATTGTTCGATCCCCCAAGACCGAGAACCACGGCAAAGACCGACGAGAGATTCCAATCTTCCCTGAGTTGTTTCCGATCCTCCGAGACGCCCAGGAAATTGCCCCAGATGGCGCGATCTACGTTATCGGAGGCAACTATCGAGACAAAGCGAATACTCCCCAGGGATGGCGCAACATCAACCTGAGAACTCAATTTGAAAGAATTATCGATCGAGCCGGCCTTACACCATGGCCCCGACTGTTCCAAAACCTTAGATCTAGCAGAGAAACCGAACTTCTCGCCGATCAGCACTCAATCCATGTGGTAGCAGATTGGCTTGGGAACACCCCTAGCATTGCCATCAAGCATTATCTTCAAGTCACGGAGGAAGATTTTCAGAGGGCAATTAAAGGATCGAAGAGAGACGCACAAAGCGGCGCACAAGTGGCGCAGAAAACGACGCAGCACCGGCATGCTGGCGTTCGTAGCAATTCGCAGGAGTCGCCCCTAAAGCGTGATACAGAGGCCACTTCTGCGAAGCGTTGCGAGACGCAACCTGTTGCTACAAAAGACTTTAGCGGAGGACAAGGGATTCGAACCCTCAACCGGTTACCCGGCACTTGATTTCGAGTCAAGCTGCTAGCCAGTTCGCGTATCCTCCCGGCTTGGGAACTACTCAGTTTACTGTCTCTTTGGTTTCTATCAACCCGGTCTGAAATCGTTCCTGGGGCAAAACTTGGGACCGATTTCCGCGGGCCGAGGTTCGCGCCAGGTCGGAGACGGACATTTCGCATCTTTCGGTTTTTGCGTTTCTATCTCCGAAATCTGAATTGTCCATTAACTTCACCATCATAAGATGCAGTTTCTAAGCTGTTTGATGCCCTGATCTTGCGAGAATCTTTTCGCCAATAGGGAATATGATGGACAACTCAAGTGATCAACTATTCACGACTTTAATCGACTCCCTGCTTCAGCTTCGCGAGGGGGCCCTCAAGTTGGAAGAGGATTTCTCCTCTTCCCTGGCGAAGATCCCTGAGTCGCAGCGGCAATGTGGTCGGAACCTGGTGCATTACCTGAGTGTTCGCCAGCATGATATCCGTGAATTGCAATATCAGTTGCATGCCTTGGGATTGAGTTCGCTCGGCCGCATGGAAGCCTACGTGCTGCCGACAATCGATGCCGTGCTTACGGCCCTTTATCGCCTGGCCGATCGGACGCCGCCTAAGATCGATCTGCAAAACTCCTACGAGGGCTTCCAAGCCGGCCGCGCCCATCTCGATCAGAATACGAATGTTCTGTTCGGCGAACCAGGTAGTTCTCGGCAGCAGCGCATCATGGTGACGATTCCCAGCGAGGGCGCCCGGCAGTATGGTCTGATCTTTGAGCTGTTACAGGCAGGCATGGACGTCATGCGCATCAATTGCTCGAAAGATGACCACAAGACCTGGGCGCAGATGATCGAACACCTTCGGCGCGCCGAAAAGGAAACGGGCCGTCGGTGCAAAGTGCAGATGGACCTGGCCGGTCCTAACCCACGAACCGGCCCGCTGGAATCGAAGCCCGGCGTATTGCATTGGCGTCCCCGTCTGAACGACGTCGGGAAGATCCGGTCGCGCGCGAAGGTATGGATTTCTTCTCGGGACACTGGGCATCAAAACGCCGATGAAGTCCTGCCAGTTCCCCCTGATGCCATGGGCAACATTCAACAGGGGGACAAGTTACTGGTCACCGATACTCGCGGCCGCAAGCAAACGCTTACGGTCATTTCCGTGGAAGACGGCGGCTGCTGGGCTGAGGGGGAAGACGAAGCATTTGTCGAACCCAATGCCCCTTTCTGTGTGCTTCGAAGTGACGAGCAGGTATTTCAAGGAAACATCGCTCAAACGTTTGCCAGACAAACCGACCATGAATTCAATGTTCGAGTTGGCGATCTTATCGTGCTGACTGATGGCGATATTCCGGGGCACCCTGCCCGAAAAGATGCCAACGGCAACATGACTGAGCCTGCGAGCATCGGTTGCAACTTGCCTGAAATCTACCAGGACGTGCGTCCAGGCGATCGCTTTTTCTACGACGACGGCGAACTGCAAGCCGTTGTTCGCGAAGCGTCCGCGGAAAAGGTTGTCATCGAAGTCACGCAAACACGCAAAGACGCGGTGAAGATCAGGAGTGACAAAGGAATCAACTTTCCGGACACCCATTTCAATCTGCCTGCGTTGACTCAGAAGGATCGGGCGGATCTTGATTTCATTGTCGCGAACGCGGATCTCTTAGCCTATTCGTTCGTGCGGCATGTCCGTGACGTGGAAGACTTGATCGACGAGTTGAATGCTCGCGGCGCCGATTCACTCGGAGTCATTCTTAAAATCGAAACGCAACAGGCCTTTCAAAATCTCCCCGAGTTGCTGCTCGCGGCACTTCAGCATCCGCCGATTGGGGTGATGGTGGCTCGCGGAGACATGGGTGTCGAGATCGGCTTCAACCGTATGTCGGAAGTTCAAGAGGAAATCCTCTGGCTGAGCGAGGCGGCTCACGTACCGGTGGTCTGGGCGACGCAGGTCCTGGAGAGTCTGGCCAAGAAAGGACTACCGACCCGGGCAGAAGTCACCGATGCGGCCATGAGTGGCCGCGCAGAATGCGTGATGTTGAACAAAGGAGAGCATATTGTCGAAACAGTCCAGTTTCTCTCCGATGTCTTGGAACGAATGCAACACCATCAGCACAAAAAACTGGCGACGCTGCGAAAACTCAGCGTGTCGAATATCTATTCGAACTCTTAGAGCGGTTCCAATTCATCTGTAGCGTCTTTGGCTGGCTGCGGCTGCGCGGGACTTCGTTGACCTGCATCGACGAATCTAGAGGATTCGCCTGCTTCGGTCGCCTTGTCCAGCTTGCCTCTCCGACGCCCAGGACGCTACCCCTAACCTGGAAACTCTCTAGCCGCTGGCCGTCGTGAAATAGTACCGCGTCAAGTGAAAGAAGACCGGCGCGGCGAAGCAGATGGCGTCGATACGGTCCAACACGCCAGCGTGCCCTTCGACCAACGTGCCGTAGTCTTGCACGCCGCGATCACGCTTGATGGCACTCATCGCCATGCTACCGGCGGCACCCATCACGGCGATCACGATCGACATGACGGCACTCTGCCAAGGGTTAAACGGCGTGGCCCCGGTAAGACTCAGCATCGCTCCGACGACCGCGGTAACGCCAGTTCCCGCGAAGAAGCCTTCCCAGGTTCGGCTGGCGTTGATGTTCGGGGCGATCACATTCTTACCCAACAAGCGGCTACAAACGAAGTGCAACAGATCGCTGAGCTGCGCTATCAGCAGAAAGTAAAACAAAAGGCCCGCGGTGCTCTTGGTCGAGTACTCCGGATCGGTCCAATCGGTCAGGTAAAGAAGTGCTGGTGCATAGCTGAGCGAGTAGACGCAAATGTACAGGCCGGCCTGGATCTTGGCGATGCGTTCCAAAAAACGTTTGTAGTCGCCAGCCACGGCGATCCGTGCGGCAATGAACAGGAAGCCGTATACGGGGATCAAAATGCTGAACAACTCGTACTGCGATTGTCCCATCGCTACCAGTACGTATTGGGCCGGCGTCAAGATAAAGAAGACCCAGAACAGCGTACGGTGGTCGCCCAGCCGCGTGGGTGTCAGGGTAATGAACTCGCGGAGCGCCCAGAACGAGATCAAAAAGAACAAGATCACCGTGGCAACAGGCGACGGAATCGTGAACGTGACGGCCAGGATCGCGGTCATCAGCCACCAGGCTCGCACGCGGCGAATGAATGCCTGAACGATGGCCGGGTTCACGCTTGAATCGGGCTGACGCCGCAGGATCTGTCCTGCCCCGGTGGCGATCAACAAGCAGCTGATCACGACCCCCAGCAAGATACCGGTCGCACCATCCAGCAGAAACGCCGTTTGTTGAGCCAACAACGGTGCCGTGAGAATCGTGCTAAGGGATGCGTGCAGCAAGTCCATGATGTCGTTTCAGCGTCAGACGTCTCGCAACCGGGAAACCGCTTCCCGAGCGCGGACGAGAAAGTCGGTCTTCGGTTCGCCGTTTTCCAGCCAAATAGGCGGGCCGAAAATCACACGGCTCAACAGGGGAACCGGTAAGTATTCTCCCTTGGGCAAGATGCGAGTCATATTGTCGACATACACCGGCACCAATTCCAGGTCAGGTCGCTTCTTTGCCAGGTAAAAAAGACCACTTTTGAAATCGCGGAGGTTCGTTCCGTCGTTGCGGCTTCCCTCGGGGAAAATGATCGCCGAGTACTTATCCCCGATCTCCTTGAGCATCGATTCCACCGGGCTGCGATGGACCTTGATGTTCTCGCGATCGATCAGCATCGCATTCAACGAATGCGCCAGGTAACGGCGGAACCAGCCACGGTCCCAATAGTCCTTCGCCGCGACCGGCTTGGTCAACTCGCGACAATGCTTGGGAAGCGATGCCCAGATGATCACCGCGTCGATGTGACTGGTGTGATTGGCAAAGTAGATCCGTTGGCACGTATCAGGGTGGCAATCCACCCAACGTACACTGCTTCCAGCGACTACTTTCGCCAGACCAGCCAAGAACGGACCCGTGAAGTTGAATTTCACTTGCTCTGAAACCTTGCCTCCAGCACGACACAAACGGAATACCTCCATCGTATCGCACGACCGCCAGTAAGACTAGCGGACCCTGAGTACGAAACTCTAGTGCTGACGGGACTTTACGATGCTTTTGCGTCGGTTCTTTGGGGAACCAGGACCGGGTTGGAAGCCGGCTGGCGGGCCGCATGCAAAGCCGCTTGAACCTTCTGGCGGTAGACTCCGCTGATCAAGTCCTGGTAGCCGGAGACCATCGCGTCAAGCGAACCGTACCGCAGCACTTTCTCCCGGGCAGCTTTCCCCATTTCGGCTCGCTTTCCGGCATCTTGCATCAGCGTGGCCATTGCCTGGGCCGTTTCCTCCAGGTTGCTGGCCGTCACCAGCAAGCCATTCACGCCGTCGTCCACGGCATCCGGGATGCTCCCCACGCGGGGGGCGACAACCGGAAGCTGGGTCGACATCGCTTCAAGAATCGAGACCGGGCTGGCTTCGTTTTTCGAGGTAAGCGCGAAGCAGTCCATCGCCGAAAGAAGCTCAGGGATATCGCTACGACTGCCCGTCATCGTGACGTGATCCTGAAGGCCAAGCTCGTCCCGCAGCGACTCGATCCCTGTTCGCTCAGGCCCATCCCCCACGATCACGAAGTGCGATTTTGGCGACTGCTGAATGACGCGAGCCGCGGCCTTCAAAAACAACGCGTGATCCTTTTCAGGTCGCAGGGCCGCCACGATTCCGCACACAGCGGTATCTTCCGAGACTCCCCACTCACCGCGGATCCTTTCGCGAGTCTGGGGATTGGCGACGAAACGATCGGTATCGATTCCGTTGGGAATGACCGTGACCTTCTGCTGCGGGAAACCTTCCACTTCGACCAGGTGCTTGCCATGGGGTGCCGCCACTCCGATGAAGCGATCGGTGATCGAGGTCAATCGACGGTTGAGCCAGTTGATCGAGTCGGGCCAGCCTGTGGAATGGATGGCGGAAGCGACGACCGGCACGCCTGCCAGCCAGGCACACAAACGCCCCCAGAACATCTTGTCGCCGGCACCCACCGTGACGACTGCGTCGATTTCGCGCATAGCGAATAGTTCGGTCAGCCGCGGAACGACGCGCAGGTCATACTTCCCGCTGAGCATGTTATGAAACGTGGGAACTTCCTGCTGCATCTCTTCCCCCAAGGGGCCTAGTTCTTTCATGCAGCACAGTTCCGGTGCGAACCGATGGCGGTCCATCCGCCGAATTAGGTTCACCAGCAGCGTTTCAGCACCACCGACCGGCATACTGGTGACCAGGTACATCACACGCAGAGGGCCGCGGCCATCGAGCGGAAGATTGATTCGTCGTCGCATCATGGTTCTTAAGGCTCTCTAAGTTCGTGACCGAAATTTATTCGTCAGCACACTGACGCCACCCCACAGCGTTTGCTTCTCCCGGTCGTCAAATACCAGGCTGCCGGCATAGGCCTGCCATAGCAGGACGATCCAAACGGAAAGCGCAATCGGCCAGCCCAGACCAAGCAGAAACGGGGCCGCCGCGAGCAGTAGCGTCGACTTCTGGATCTCCATGCCGTGACGATGAGCCAAGTACAATGCCAGAACGATCGCGATCGCGTTGGCCAGTGCCGTCGCGACAACCGCCCCGGTGAGTCCCCACATCGGCAACAGCAAGGCATTCAAGCCGACGTTCGCGGCCAGCCCGACTCCAAAGACGATCGCGCCGACATGGGTCTTCTCGGCACAGCAGAAATAGAGCATCGCGCATCCGACCAGGCTGTACCACACGCAGTAAGTCAGCGTCCACGGCAGCACTTCTAGGCCGCCGCTATACTTGCCTTCGAATACGTATTCAAACAGAAGCGGAGCCGTCAGCCCGATCACGATGGCACCGGCCATCATCACCATCGAGCTGGCCTTCAGCAGCAGATTAAGTTGCTGCGAGACCTTCGAACGTTCGCCCCGTTCCCAATCGGCCGAAAGATGCGGCAGCAGGATCCCGCCAAACAGGTTCGCCACCGCCACCATCAGCCATGGCACCACGCGGCTGCTGTGATAGTCGCCGACCAGGGTAATGCTTTCTTCCGCCGTCAATCCGCTGAAGTGCACGATCATGTAGCGATCGACCACTTCAAACAAATTCGAGAGCAGGTTGATCGCCCACAGCCACGCGGCGAAAGGAAGAAGCTTCTTCCAGAACTCCGACTGCATCGGCACGCGATCGCACAGCGGGACCTGCTTCCAATCGCGGGCTAGGACAACGCCCCCCATCACCACGGTCACGCTACAGGCGATCCCGTACGAAAGGATGACGCTTTCCGCCGACGTGTCGTACCACATCAGCAGTCCCAAACCGATCGCAGCGAAGAGAACGCTGTTGACGAATTGCAGCGCCGAGACCATCCGCATCTGCCGCATGGCAATGAACAGTTCGACGAAGTAGTTGAAGCCCACGACCGCGATCAGCGTAAGAGCCACCACGGGAATGATCGGAGCCAAACTGGCATCTTTAAACAGCACGACGGCCGCTTGTTCGTGAAACAACCATAAGAGGCCGCAGCCAACCGCCGACAGGACCACCGTGGCCACTGTCGTTCGATAGAGGAACGTTCGCAGCTGCCCCTTTTGACGATAATGCTCGACATACCGGCCAAACGAGCCAGGGATGCCCAGCACGACCAGCGGACCTGCCAGCATCAAAAAGCCAAACACCAGGTCCCAAAGCCCTAGCTGTTCCGCAGGTAGCCAGCGGCAAAAGAGCACTCCGCGGACAAACCCGATGCCACGCTGGAACACCGTCAGCATGGCCAGCAGCAACATGCTTTCGGCCAGTGAAGTCGTTTGATAGGTCGGTGTGCTGGGTACTTCAGCCGTGTTGTTGACCGTCGAGGCAGCGCTCATGCGTCTCCTCCGACCGCCACGGTCTGTTTGACATAGCGAGGTTGATAACGTTTCACGCCGTTCAATTTACGGGGATCGATCGTCATCCAGTTACGCAGACGCGAGAGTTCCGGATCGCCATGAATTCGCTGGATGTGGTACGGATCGTCGCCGGGAAAGTTGTAGCCGCCGTAAGCGGAACAAAACCCAAGGATGCCGTTGGCACGCAGCATGTTGATCGCCGCGTCATTCAGATTGGCATGCTGGCCAAACGGAAACGCGAAATAGCGAATCGGCTGATCGATCAACGATGCCAACTCCTGGGTCGCCGCAATCACTTCGTCGTGTAGCATGTCTGCATCACGAATCGCGCCCACGTCAGGATGGGTTCGCGAATGCCCACCGATCTCGATCACGCCACTGGCTGCCATCTCACGCAGTTGGTCGATCGTATTGGGTCGGGTCTCGATCCCCAGCTTCGCATCGTGAGGAAACGGCTGGCCACTTAATACGTTGCCCAGCGTCACGAAGTAAGTGGCCGGCATGTTCCGTTGAATCAGCTCGCCGATGGCCTTATCGCAGTTCTCACCGTAGCCGTCGTCGAAGGTAATCGCGACGCAGGCGCGTGGGTTGCATCGCAGAGCAATGCGGCGCTGGGCTTCGGCCAGGGTCACCACTTCCAGGTTGGCCTCTAGCCAATCGAGGTGTCGGCGAAACCCGTCGTTGGTGATCGTCCAGTCGTTCAGATTCTGATCGGCAACGCGGTGATAGAAAAGGACCATCACCGGCGCAAGACCAACCCGCGCGCGGACCTGGCGGAACCGGGCTCGCCAGGGCCAGGTCGCGGCGTAGTAGCCGTCGATCAGGTGTTCTTTCAGTCGCTGCATGTTTGTCTTATTCGTTCTTTCCGAGCGACGCTTTGAGCCAGCTTTTTACCTGGGTTTTCGTCGTCCAGATCCCCTGTCGGATCAATCCAAAGGTCGTATTTGGCACGATGCGGATCGTCTCGCAGGCTCGTGGCTCGGCTCGCCAATGGGCTTTGTACGGTTCATCACCCCGCAGGAAGTCGACGGCAGTCTTGCCTTGTTCTATCGCACGGCGAATGACGGCGATCTGCATCAAGCTGCCTGGTTCGTCACTCAGGCGATCGGGATCGATGCCTGCCTGATAGGCGTACGCGATGTCTTGGCAGGGGAAGTGAATCTCGGCGGCGATCGGCACGTCGTCCAGATCGAGCCAGAGAATCTCGCACTTGCCGTCGGCCATCATGTGGCTGGCAGCTTCGTACAAGAACTTCGTGAAACGATCGTCGGCAAAGCAGCCGGGCTGATCGAGCGACTTGCGCCGGCGCATGTGCAGGTCGATCAGAATCGGCATGGCAGCGTCCAGGCTCGTCGTACTGTCGCACACGTGCAGCTGGCAGCGATCGGTATCGAGCACGCGACTGATTTGTCGTCGGATCTGTTTGCGATGCGACTTGGACTGCTGCATCTCGAAGTCGTACCAGGTCTCTGGTAGTTCGAGTCGCCAGCAGTTGAGTCCCGGTAATCGGTGCACCATCGCCTGACAATGCATCATCCGCTGACTCAACTCGGCCGCGATGGGTGTTCCTTTTTCCAGGTTGTCCCACTCCATCGCATCCCACGCATTGGAGGTCGTCAGGGCTTCCTGTAGCCAATCGACCAATAGCGGAGCGACGCGATTCGGGTCATCCGGGGTAATCAGGATATCGAGATAGTCACTGCACACTTCACCATCTCCGAGAAAGCGAAGCGTACGTCCGCCCGTTTTTCCGGCGGCTTTGTACCAAGGCGCCAGTCCAATCAGTCCGTCATTGTCAAACACACCGACGACGAACAACTGATGACCGTCCCCATAGTGCTTCCACCACGACATCATCCAGTCGTAAGTGCGAAAGGGCACATTGCCAGCCAGTGCGTTCCAGGCAGACCGCAAGGATTCGACCGATTGTGGATCTGAAAACCGTTCGACGTGCATAGATATCTTGGGGGACGAAGTTAACATTCTGGCCAACGGTTGCGCACCGGCGGCCCTTCTGTTCTCGACAACGGACTATCAAACATTCCCCACTGTTAGGTAAAAGCAAACAAAGTTGGACGGGATTGAAGGGGATGCATCCTTGTCGCTCAATGATTGTTTCCTCGCGGCATCATGCGTTGCTTTTTCGCCACACCGTTTGCCATTCGGCATCATCGCGGCAGAGGTAGGAAGCCAACACGTCACCGCATCTAAGTGCTTTCCTAAGAGACGCTTACCACACGCTGACCCTCAATCTTTCGAATTCTTGGCACTCGGGTTGCCTTCTAGCTCCAGCGAATCGGGGTTGTGGGAAGCAGGACCTCCGGCCCATGCGGCTGCGTCTTGCTTCCCGCACGTTTTTCACTCCCTTCTGACGTGCCCTTTCGCGAGGCAATGGTTATGTTCAACCCGGCCGACATCCTCTTCGCCCTTATTCACTATCGCTTGCGTTGGATCATTCCTATGGTCCTGGTCGCCACCGCGGCACTAGCGTACGCCGTGATTAAGCCGAACTCCTGGGAGGCCACGCAAAGCATCGTCCTGCGTGATGAAGCGGTCAGCAGCTTAGGCCGACCGGGGCAATTCTCCCGAGTCGAAGACATGAAGCACGCCCAGGAAACGGTACTCCAACTGACGCGTTCGCGAGAGGTGATTCAGGAGGCACTGACCCAACTGGGGGCACCGGCCAATCGCTGGTCGACGTCTGCCTGGCCGAGCAAAGACGACATCGCTACCGCTCGCAAATCGATAAGCGTTCACTCCCCCAGCGGCACCGAATTCGGTACGACCGAAATGCTGTACATCACCGTCGAAGCCGACACGCCAGAGCGTGCGAAAAAGCTGAACCAACTGATCTGCGCCCAGCTCGATCAGCAACTGGGTGAAATGCGAAACAGCCGTGCTTTGAGCCTCGTGGAAGAACTCAGCTATCGCGAACAACAAGCCGACCAGGCCCTGACCGGCGTGACCAATCGGCTTTCGGAGATGGAAGAAGAAGTCGGCACCGACCTGGCCGAACTGCGTATCCTGAACGAAGTCGGCTCAGGCAACGGCAACCTTCGCGAACAGATGGTACAGATCAAGAACGAACTGCGAACCGCCTTGGCCAATCAGCAAAGCTCGCAGCGACTGCTGGAGATCTTGGAAGCGGCCCAGCAAAACGCGAGTGAACTGATTGCCACTCCCAACCAGTTGCTCGATTCGCAACCGGCCCTGCGCCGGATGAAAGAGGGTCTGATCGACGCACAACTTCGCTCGGCTCAATTGCAAGGAATTCGTACTGAAAGTCACCCTGGCGTCGTCGCGGCTCATCATGCCGAAGAAGAGATCCGCGGTCACCTGCACCAGGAAATCGCCGTCGCCATTCGCAGCCTGAGCGCCGACCGAAGCGTGAACGCCAGCCGCATTGCTCAACTTCAAACGATGCTCGACGACGTCAGCGGCCGAATGACCAAGCTGGCTTCGCTACGTGCCGGGTACAACAACCTGGTGGCGGAAGTACGCGAGAAGAACAACAAGCTGACGCAAATCCGCACCGACCTGGCCGACGCTCGATCGTCGGTCGAAGCGGCAACCACCACCACGCTGATCACCAAAGTGAGCACTCCGGAAGTGAGCGACTATCCGGTCGGTCCTTCCCGCAAGGCGATCGCCGGAGCCGGCGTTGTCGGTGGGCTGGCCTTGGGGCTGGGAATTCTGTTTCTGACCGTCCCGATCTCGGACGCATCATCGGCACAACCCGCATCTTCGGCAGGCTCCGCGAACAATGCATCCGGTGCGGCTGGGCATCCTGCTCCTGTGGCGGGGCATGGCCTATCTTTGAAGGAAGCTTTGTTCAACCTCGCACATCGCAACCCTTCAACCAACTGATTCGCGTTTTCAGCACTTTCGAGCCACTCGGGTCCTGAAAACTGAATGCTGAAGACACTGAAATGACCGCCATTGTTGCCATCTTCGTTCTCGTCGGCCTGGTATGGGGAACCATCCTGGCCACGCGCGGCAACTTGCTGATGGCATGCGTCGGTCTGCTGGTGGCAACGGCGACTGCTGGCGTCTACTTTCTGCAATTCGATCTGGGTGGCATCACCCTGTCGATCGACCGCCTGGCGATTGTCGGCCTGGCTGCCGCATTTGTCTTGCAGTGGAAGATGGGCAAGGTGGAAGTCCGTCCCTGGATGACGATCGATACGGTGATCGCCATCTTATTCGGCGTGCTGTTCTTCAACACATTTACCCACGACTTCCGCAATATCGAGCCAGGCCAGGTTCCGCCGGTTCAGCACTTGATCAATGGCTACCTGATTCCCCTGTCGGTTTATATCGTCGCGCGAAACCTGAAGTACGACGAAAAACAGATCGACTGGTTCCTGATGGCGATGACCGCGTTTGGCGTTTATCTGGCGGTGATCGGGATCATGGAAGGCCTGGGCCTGTATGGCTTCGTCTTTCCTCGTTACATTGCCGATCCGAAGATTGGTTTGCACTTCGGTCGTGCTCGCGGTCCGATGGTTCAATCGGTGAGCTACGGCGTTTACTTGTGCGGATGTCTACTGACGACCTGCCTGCTCTGGACGCGGGCGTCGAACAAGTGGAAGTGGTTCATCTTCAGCCTGATACCCTTGTTCCTGGCGGCAATCTTTTTCACCAAGACACGAACCGTCTGGGCGGGCTGCGGCTTGAGCCTGATGGCTGGCATCTTTTTGACTATGCAAGGGAAGACACGAACCGTACTTCTCACCGGCATGGTTGCCTGTGGTCTCCTGGCCGTGGTTGCCAAGTCGGACGCGATCATGGGGCTGCAGCGTGAAGGCTCGGTCCAAGATACGCGTCGTTCGGTCAGCATGCGAGCCAGCTTCACGTATGTCTCGTGGGAGATGTTCGTCGATCGGCCCATCCTGGGACATGGTTTCAGTCAGTTTAAGAAAGCGAAACTGCCGTACCTGGCCGACCGCAACGTCGATCTGGTGCTCGAATCGATTCGTGACTACGACCATCACAACACGTTCCTCAGCGTGCTGTGCGACCTGGGCCTGATGGGTTTCATTCCGTTTTTAGCCATGTATGGAATGTGGCTGCGAAACGGCTGGCGTCAGGCCCGCAGCAATTCGCCTGGCTGGGCGAAAGCGGTTGGAACGCTGGGCGTCGGCGTGGTCCTGATCGCATTCTGCCAGATGATTGGTCACGAGATTACCTTCATGCCTTACGACCATCTGTTGATCTTCCTGGTCGCCGGTATGAACGCTTCCCTGGCTTACGACTTTGGCCTGGTGAAACGCCCCGAGCGAACCACCCCACCCACTGCCTGGCAACCCCAGGCCGCCGCGCGAGGTTAACCCTACGATGAGTTCTGACCGCATTGAAATGTTTGGAATCGAGATCGATTCGCTCCGCATGACGGGTGCCGTTGATCGGTTGATGACCTGGCTCAATAGCGAAACGGAGGCAACGTGCCGTTTCGTCGTTACCCCCAACGTCGATCACACGGTGCTGCTGCAAACCAGTGCTCCCCTGCGTGATGCCTACGCAGACGCCGACCTGGTGCTGGCCGACGGATGGCCGGTGGTGCTGGCTTCGCGGATGTTCGGCAAGTCCCTTCCCGAACGTGTCACCGGAAGCGACTTGATCCCGGCCCTGTTTCGTGCGGCGGACGATTCGGCGCCGCTGAAGACCTTCCTGCTGGGCGCTGCTCCTGGGGTGGCTCAGCGAGCGGCAGTCAACGTTCACAAGCAGTATCCCAACGTGCAGATCGTCGGCACGTACAGCCCGCCCCTGGGCTTCGAGAACGACGTGGAAGAAAATCGGCAGATTTTGGAACGCATTGCCGATGCCCAGCCGCAGCTGCTGGTGATCGGTCTGGGGGCCCCCAAGCAAGAGCTTTGGATCCACAAGGTCCGTCACCAGGTGGCCGCCAAAGTGGCAGTCTGTGCCGGGGCCACGATCGACTTTCTGGCCGGCGAAAAGAGCCGTGCTCCCAAGTGGATGCAGCGAACCGGCTTGGAATGGGCGTACCGCATCGGCACCGATCCTAAACGTCTGGCCAAACGCTATGCAAAGGACGCAGTCGTCTTTCCACGCATTCTCTGGAACGAATGGATGAAGCCAGGCCTGCGGAGCCCCGACTTTTCCAAATAGCACCAGCCCTCTATAGTTGCGACAAGGAAGTCGAATCATTCGCTCGCTTTCGGGTGTTCCCCGGACAGTTTGAGCCTTAAGTAACGAGAAGGACTAATCGTGCGTCGCGCGCTGGTATTGGTGGTTGATGGTTGGGGAGCCGGGTTTCTCGGTTGTTACGGGAACTCGTGGCTCGATACGCCGGCGCTCGATCAATGGGCTTGTCAGTCGGTCCTCTTCGAGCAGTGTCTGTCCGAGTGCCCCGCCCCGCTGGACCTCTATCCGCATCTTTTCGAAGGCTCGCATCCGGTTGGTCCCGTCGAGCCTAACGGCCTGATGAGTGCTTTGACCGATGCCGACATTCCGGTTCATCTACTATCAGACGATCCACGCTTGCTCGCACTGCGGGAGACGACGCGTCTCACGTCGGTCGAAACGTTTCCCGAGGTTGCCGATGTCGCGGCGGCTTCGCCGGAAGAGACGACCCTTGCCCGCTTCGCCGGGGTCCTTCTCGATTGGCTGGAAGAACCGGCCCGCGAGGAAATCATCTGGGCTCATGCCCGGGGAATGCTCGGGCCGTGGGATGCCCCGTATAGCTTTCGGGAAGACCTCGCCGACGAAGAAGACCCTGCTCCGCCGACGATAGTGCATCCTCCCTTTGAACGCGAAAACCGCGAATTCGATTCGGACCATGTGCTGGGCATCACCCAGGCCTACGCTGGCCAGGTCACCGTGCTCGACATGCTGCTTGGGGAACTGCTGGCGACGATTGAAGAACTGCCGGAAGATGAACAACCACTGGTCGTGTTGACCTCGACCGGTGGTTACCCGCTCGGACTGCACGGTCAGATTGGCCGCGATGACGATTCGACCGTCCGTCTCTATAGCGATACGCTGCACGTGCCGCTGTTGATTCGTCAGCCAGGTGGAAAGGATGGGCTGGCCCGCTGCCAAGGCCTGGCACGGCTCGGGGACATTCTGCCCACGATCGCACAGGCGTTCGGACTTGAAACGGCCTCGCAGGAAGGTCTCAATCTGTTGGAAGCCCAACTAAGGGACGAGCGCGAATTCGTTCTGTGCGGCCTGGCCGACCAGCGATGCTTCCGCTGCGATCATTGGAGTCTGCGATATCATCTGCCAGACCTGGAAACGCCGCTGGATGAAATCGACATTCATCAGATCGTGACCGAGCTGTTCGTCAAGCCGGACGATCGCTGGGATGTGAACAACGTCGCCGACCGCTGCAAGAATATCGCCGAGACAGGTCTTCAAACGGCGATTGCTCTGGAGCATGCCTATCGCAACAATCTACCCCTGCCAGAGATGCCGGACGAACTACGCTTGGTCGTGCAGTAGCGAAACTATTGGAAACGGGGAAGACGCGGCGTGTAGCTGCGGAAGGTCTCGAGCCAGGTCTTCGCCTTGGGCTCTTCGGGAGGGGCATTCTTCTGGGCCATCGATGCCGCGCGGGTTTGCTCCAATTGCTGGGCAAGTGCCGGCGAAATGGGAACGTGACGTTCTAAGAACTTCACCCAGTAGCTACCCAGCAGACGATGGCAATCTCCGACGTCGGCCTGTTGGTACTTGGCATAGGCCAGCGTTACCAACTTGTTGAGCTGGTTGATTTCGTTATCGCGGAAGGCGACATCGTAGACTTCGATCCGATCGACCAGGACGTTCCCCTCACCCATCATGTCGAAGCCGATCTTCGCGCGTTCCAACTCTGGCGGCAGATCGAGCACTGGGTAAGCGAACTCGCTCCATTCCGATTGCAGCGGAAACGGTGTGCCGGAACCGACCGAGACCGGCCGGTAAACGTTTTGATTGCCGATGTATCCATCCAACACGATCCGCAGGTTCGGCTGAATGTTGCGTCCGTCGTTCATCAGATGCATCTTGAGCATCATTCGCCGACTATCGGGGATTTCGATTTCCTCGCTTCGTGCCCAGACGACCTGGCCGTTGCTTTGCATTCGCAGCGATTGCAGGCCTTCGTAGACCTTTACTTTCTCGAGGCCAATCGTCGTGCCTGGCTGATTGCTGACCGTCCAACCGGGGATCGCGCCGCCGCTGGAGGCCTGTTCGAAGTCGCCGTTGGAAAGGATTGCAACGGGGGGCATGGACCGAATGCTTCGCAGGCGTAGCGCCAGGGCATCGAGCTTCTCACGCATCGTTCGCATCACGCCGGTCGGCAAGTAGACCTTGGCCCCGGTGATGGCGACGTCGTAGACGTTTACCTTACAGGCAATCAGACCATACGCCGGGATCGTGATGCTCCATTGGCTTTCTCCCTTGGGTTGTGGACCGCGAGATATCTGGCTGCTTGCCAGCGGAGTAATCACACCATTGCTGGGAAGCTGCACCGTGAGAGATGCATTCAAATCCCAGGGTGTTGGGTTGACGAAGTAGAGGGTCGTTTCGCTGCCGGTCGATAGCTTACGAATCACCAGCGGCTGCGATTGCGGCACATTCAAGCGATGGTAGTTGCCACGCGGCAGCAGCTTGTAGACTGACAGGAATTCATGCAGCGACTGGTCCTGTCCCATCGGAACCATCCACCCGCCGTAGAAGATGGAGAGGTCGTCTTCCTGGGCCAAGTGCTCGACCAGCGGACGCCGCACTTCGGCACCGCTACCAGCAAACTGCGAAGCGATCCAAGTAAACGTTCCGTCCCGTCCGAAGGGCTTGGCTTGATCGAAACCGGCGACATGCAACGTATCAGGCACGTGGAAGTGCAACACGCTGCGGTTGTCTTCGTCGCCGTAGGAAACCTCTTCTTCGCGTGCGGCCTGGTAGTGAGCGTACCAACGGGCTCGCTTCTCGTTCCCTTTCGGACGAACGAAGTTGGTTTCCAGCAAGGCAATGTTGGGGTGCGCCTTGTAACGCTTGGCATCGATGCCCAGTTCCAACAGCACGTCGGTCGTGGTGACCGTGCGGGGAAGCTCCGGCGTCAGACGCAGCTTGGCATGCGGTCCGTGGAAGCAGCCGGCCGTGTTCAGATACAACACGGCATTCGAGTTCGCACTTCGCAAAATGGTTGCCAGACGGGCATGCAGCTGGAACATCCGTTGGCCGCGCCACTTGAGCCAATCTTCTTCGTGTTCCTGCAGTACCCAGTTACTGCGGGTCATCACATCGCCAGGCAGATTCGCGAAAACTTGCTGCTGTACCGCAGGCAGTGTCTGGGCGAATAATAACAGCGTATTCTCATCCATGCCCCATTGAGGCCCCGGCAATATCGCGTACCCGTCGCCATCCAGGTTCAACGAAATTCCCGCGAACGATGGGTGATGGCCGTAGCGCGAAACAAAGTCGAGCACCAGGTCGCTGATTGCCTGCTGCACGTCTTCATTCAATGGATTGTAGTAGGCACCTTCCCCGACCGATGAACCAAGTTGGTCCATCGCCGGCTGACCGAGGTGATTCAACGGCGCGGCATAGTTGGGATCGGCCGAATTCACCCGGGCTTCTTCCAGGCGGACGATCGGCGAGTTCAATTCCATCGCCGGAATGAGTCGCAGGTTCGCTCGATCAAACTGTCGGAACAAAAGTTCGGCGACGTCCTTCTTGAAGGGATCGCGACCGTCATCAAAGAACAACCCCTTGTCGAACTTGGGGGTCGAGCGGAAGTGCGGGCTCGGGTACAGGGCTCCTCCTTCGCTCATCACGCTGATGCACGCGGCATTGAAACCGACGCGCTTCATATGCTCGACGACCCGATTGCTCCCTTCCAGGAACGTGAGCCAGTCTTCCAGCGATCGATTCGATGCCGTGTTCAAATCTTCCGGCGCACCGAATCCCTTGGCAAACAACGGCTTGTCCCAAAAGGCGATCGCTAGACGGTCATCGTCGGATGACGGGGTACCGTCCGGACTTTCGGCTTCGCTACCCGGCATGACCGGTCGGCCTGCCAACACGCTAATACGACCGAAGGTCGATGGCAACTCGGCATCGCGACATGTCAGCAGCACCATGGGTGTGCTCGTACGCGGCCAGAAGACGATTCGATGCTTCGCTTCACCTGGCTTATCCCCCGGCTGTGGCTGAGGAACCTCGACGCCGGAATCGATTCCGATCGGGGTGATCATGCCGGCTGCGTCCGGCTCGACAATGCTGATCCCCAGGCTCTGAGCCATATCGGTCGGGTATTCTATCTCGACGACCAGCGGCGTCCCCATGGTCTCGATCGGCAAAGGATACGCATGCCAACCACCAGGCTGAAGCTGTTGCCATTTACGATCGTTATGATCGATCGTCTTGGTCAAATTGTTATGCAGCTCCGACGTCTTCGATTTCGTCCAGGGATTGTACGAAGCCAGTTTCGAGAGTCGGGGCCACCAGTCGGCATGGGTCGGATCGAAGGAAGCCAGCATACGCGGTTCTTCGCTGCTGGGAACGTACTGCAATTGGGGATCGACGACGACAAACTGAAGAATGCGCTGGTGCGTCGGCTTCGATGCGAACACCAGGCTACTGAGCCGCTGCTCGGTCATCGTGATGGCGAGTTCGTAAACCCCTTCTTCCGCCGGCACTTCGACTTCGACCGCCTCGCCCAGGTCGATCTTACCTTCGACATCCACCGTATTGGTGAACTTCTTTTCCCAGATCGATCGACCGGAACGCGCCGGGCGCAAGCGTACCAATGTTTCCACCGTCGTTCCGGTGGGGAATTGCGTTCGATAGCCGGTAATGCTGGCTCGTAATGCCTCTTGGGGAGAGAAGACCAGGTGATCGCGATAGAGTTCGGCCCGGATGATATCCCCGGGAGCACGCTGCACCAGGATCCTGGAGCCCTGGTCATCGAGTGCTGCCTGGTAGGGCTGCTGAAGTAGCGACGCCACCGGGATCGAAATCGGCGCGATCTGATCGGTAGGACTGCCTGAAAGTTGAATGGTGAGTTGAGCGCCAGGGGGTGCTTCGATCTGCACATCGAACCCATCGTAGATACGCGGGGTGAGATGGTTAATCTCGATCCGCCCTCGATCCGGTTGTACGGCCCTGGCTTCGTCCGCTTCCATCCCCAGTAGATGGACCAGGCGAATCTTGCCAGCAGTCAACGAGATGTTGCCTCGCCAGCGTTTCTCGGAAGAACCACCCCAGGCGATGCGCAACGTACTGCGAATGGTCTCGACCGGTCCATCCGTTTGAGCGTGCGACCTGGCAGTTGCCGACAGCGCAATCAACAGCGCACAGAACGACGCAAGCCGCCAGGCGAACTTCTTATTCGCGTGAGGGCGCAGACGATCGGAGTGCTGTCGGCCGGGACTTCCCTGTACCAGTCGTTCCAGCATAACGCTGCATATCTCAAAGGAATGGAAAAACGTGTCCTGATCGGACAATGGCCGCGGATTATAGACAGAGAACGGAAACCGCTGCCAGAGCGAAATTAGCTGGCGATTCCTCTCCCTCGCATTAGCTGGGCGAAGGTGCTTGTCGAAGATCGGCGAGAGCGCCGGGTGGTTGAGAAACAGGGTAAAGGAGAGAAACTCTCCAATACCCAGTTCTGGAGAATTCTCGTGCAATATTTCTCAACCACCCGTGATCCGCGCTTCTCGCTATGGCGACCGCCGAGAACAGGATACTCGGCGGGATCGCCCGGGAGGGTGACTCATAGAGCGGTTTCGACCTATCGGAAAACCGCGTTAAGTTCAATTATGATTTAGCTTTCGGTGGCGGCAGCATCCGGAGCGGCCGTACGACGGCGACGACGCTTCGGCTTGGCGGCACCCCATTCCTTGGTCAGCGTTTCAAAGACCTCAGGCGATTCATAGCGGATGATGGTCTTGCCTTCGGGCATCGGACCAATCAGACCGCGGAACACAGGCATCCCCCGCAGAGCGAGATCGGTGCTGCTGTCTTCGGTACCGACTTGGGAGTGCATCTTGAGCAGTGGCTCGGCCGAGTCGTAATCTTTGATCCGGATCTCGCCGTTTGCTCCGCGGGTTACTACTCGGAAGGTGTCTTTCTTCGCCATGTCTACCGATGCCTCCTCAATACCGACTGGCCACATTGCCTTTCACACAAGCAGGTATCGGAGCGCGTGCTAGCGAAGCCAAACCTTTTTCTCATGGGAAGTTACATCAGTCTTCACAGGCACAGAGCGAACAGCCGGCATATCGTGCAGGATTGATAAAGAAAGGGACGCGGCCAAACCGCGTCCCTTGATAATCCTCAGAATCACTACCAGGCGAATCGATTCACCTATCGTCGCAGGTTACCCATCGGCGTTAGCGAAGTCGAACCGATGCGTGGCGGGTCGTTCTGCAAGTTAGAAACGCCGCCAATGGCATTGCGCGATGCGACGCTTGCGGCCGGTTGTGGCGGTGGGGCGATCGCAATCCGCGTGACTTGTTCCTGCTCGACCATCTTCAGCGTCGTGACCGGACGCGAGACGGTCCGCTCGGCCGGAACCAGTTCGCGGCGCGTGACCGGCGTGCGAACCGTTTCGGTGCGCTGCTCCCAGTGCGTCCGCGGTACCCAGCGATAGGCAACTCGTGGCGGGGCGAATGGATTGATAGTGAACGGCGTGTACGCTTCCCAGCGGTACTCGGTGACCGGCGTCAGGTAAGCTCGCTGCGACTCTTGAATATCGGTCGTCAGACGTTCTTGATAGAACTTCTCGGTATGGGTCTGGTAGTTGGTCTCGGAGACCGGCACGTTGACTTTCTGTACGACTTCGCGATAGGTCACACCGTTGCGTTCCACATAGCGAACGTCATCGGCCAGAAGTGGTTGAGCGGTCCCGAAAAGCAGCATCCCCAGGAGAAGTTCGCGGCAGCGCATCCTGCGTACCCCCTTGCGTCGAAATCGATGTAGAAGCGAGTCAGCTAGTCGCATCCTTGCGAAAGCCAAGTCGAAAGAGAACTCGCCGGGAGCACGCATCTTGCCGCACTTTCCAGCTTCTCCTAAGTACCGTTTCGGCACGCGGTTTCACACGAGTTCACACAATTTCCTCCGCTAGCGATGCCATCACGAAGGTGCACAACGAGCATCCAGCGGCATCGATGAAATCTAAGTCACCATGGCAACTTAGGTTGGTTAAGAGACGCTCCGATGGCGGCATGCATTCATCGACGATCGCTTGTACGAAAATTTTCTCACCAGCTTGAACTGCCAACGGGAAGTGGTAGCCTGAACAGCGTATCTGCTTCCCTACTGCAAAGGCACCACGATGTCAGAAAAGACGATCTTCAAGCGAATCATCGACAAAGAAATCCCCGCCGATATCGTCTACGAAGACGACCAATGCCTGGCCTTCAAAGACATCGCCCCCAAAGCCCCGACGCACGTGCTGATCATCCCCAAAAAGGAAATCGCCACGGTCGACGACCTCACCGATGAAGACGCCGCATTGATCGGCCATATCTGGATCGTCATCCGAAACCTGGCCCGCGACCTGGGCCTGGAAGAAGGCTACCGCGTGATCGTCAACTGCAAAGAAGCGGGCGGGCAAGAAGTGCCGCATTTGCATTATCATTTGCTGGGTGGGCGGCAGATGACTTGGCCTCCGGGTTAATTGCCTATATGGGACGGGTTGCGAATCGAAGAGAGTCATGCTGTTTTCGCTTGAAACCGCTCAGGTCACGCCCTCCTTGGGCACATTGAACGCTCGGACATTTTGAACAAGAGCGGTTTCTCACCCCGCAATAGATCCGCCGACCACTTCTGCTTGCCCGATTGACACCTGCAGATTCTTGGAAATTTTCTTCTGGGGAGGGAAGAATTGGTGATCTCGATCGTTTTGGTCTAAAACAGGTGCATCCGCATGTCTAGCGACCGACCGCTGTACCGGCCTACCGATCGATATCACCACGTACTTCGAGGACTCTTCCATGCGATTTTGGTTACCACTTTTGCTAGTCGCTGGGCTCGCTGGCTGGGCTGAGCCGCTCGTATCAAACTGCGATGCGCAAGACCCAACGAAACAACAGCAACTGGATAAGGCGACCGAGCTAAATGGCCTGGTCAGCCAACATTTCATCGCGGGCCAATACGCCAAGGCTGAACAATACGCCAGAGAAGCCTTCGCCATTCGAAGAAGGGTACTGGGCGAAGAACATCCCGATACCGCCACGTCGCACAACGACCTAGGCGTTCTGCTAGGCGTTCAGGGAAACTACGCCGCTGCACGCACCCATTACGAGCAGGCCGTGGCCATCCGTAAAAAAGTCCTGGGCAAAGAACATCCCGATACGGCTCATTCACTCAACAACCTAGGCTTACTGCTATTTACTCAACGCGACTACGCCAATGCACGCCCCTATTTTGAGCAGGCCCTGGCGATAGAAATAAAAGTTAGGGGAGAAGAACATTCTAAGGTCGCAGGGTTGCACAACACCCTAGGTGAATTGCTTATTACTCAAGGAAACTACGCCGCCGCACGTCCCCACTGTGAGCAGGCCCTGGCGATCCGTAAAAAAGTTCTGGGGGACGAACATTCCGATACCATCGATTCGTTTAACAACCTAGGCACTCTGCTGTATTATCTAGGCGACTACGCCGCCGCGCGTCCCTACTACGAATATGTCCTGAAAATTCGCAAAAAGGTTCGGGGCGAAGAACATCCTGATACGGCTACTTCGCTCAACAACCTGGGCTTACTGTTTCAAGCACAAGGAGACTATGCAGGCGCGCGTCGCAACTATGAACAGGCCCTGGCCATCCGTATAAAAGTTCTGGGGGAAGAGAACTTTAATACCGCGACTTCATTTCACAATCTAGGCTCTCTGCTGGTTGCTCAAAGAAACTACGCCGACGCTCTTCCCTACTTAGAACGGGCCGCGGTCATCCGTAAGAAGGTTCTAGGCGAGGAACATCTCGATACCGCTACGACATTCGACAACCTAGGCTCACTATTTTACTATCAAGCGGAATACGCCGGCGCACGTTTCTATTATGAACGGGCCCTGGCTATCCGCAAAAAAGTTCTGGGGGAAGATCACCCCGCCACTGCGGCTTTGCTCAACAGGCTAGGTGATGTGTTTAGTGCTCAAAGAGACCTTACCACTGCGCGGCCCTTCTACGAGCAGGCCGTGACAATTCGTAAAAAGGTTCTGGGGGAAGAGCACTTCGATACCGCGACTTCACTCCACAATCTAGGCTCTCTGCTGATTGCTCAAGGGAACTACGCCGAAGCTCTTCCTAACTTAAAACAGGCCTTGGTCATCCGTAAAAAGGTTCTCGGTAAGGAACATCTCGATACCGCTACGACACTCGACAATCTAGGTTCTCTATTTTACTATCAAGCGGACTACGCTGGCGCTCTTCCCTACTATGAGCAAGCCCTAGACATCCGAAAAAAGGTTTTGGGGGAAGAACATCCCGACACTGCGACTTCGCTCAACAGGCTAGGTGATCTGTTTGGTGCTCAAGGAGACTACGCCAGCACACGTCTCTATTACGAACAGGCCTTGGCGATCCGTGAAAAGGCTCTGGGGAAAGAACATCTCCTTACGGCTGCTTCGCTCAACAATCTAGGCGCTCTGTTTCAGGCTCAAGGAGACTACGCCGACGCACGTCGCTATTATGAACGAGCCCTGGCGATCCGTAAAAAGGTACTGGGGGAAGAGCATCCCGTTACGGCTACATCGCTCAACAATCTAGGCGCTCTGTTTCAGGTTCAGGGAGACTACGCCAGTGCACGTCTCTATCATGAACGGGCCTTGGCGATCCGAAAAAAGGTTCTGGGGGAAGAGCATCCCGTTACGGCTACTTCGCTCAACAATCTAGGCATTCTGCTTATGAATCAAGGAGACTACGCTGGCGCACGTGGCTATCTTGAACGGGCCTTGGCGATCCGTAAAAAGGTTCTGGGGGAAGGACATCCCGATACGGCTAGTTCGCTCGACAATCTAGGCGGTCTGCTTTCTGCTCAAGGAGACTATGCCGGTGCGCGTACCTCTTATGAACAGGCCTTGAAAATTAAAGAAAAGGTTCTGGGGAAAGACCATCCCCTTACGGCTGCTTCGCTCCACAATCTAGGCTCTGTGCTTTATTCTCAAGAAGACTATGCTGGCGCTCGTTCCTGCTGTGAACGGGCCCTGAGAATTAAGGAAAAGGTTCTAGGGGAAGAACATCCTGATACGGCTAGTTCGCTCAACGACTTAGGCGTTCTGGCCAGCGTTCAGGGAGACTACGCCGGTGCGCGTTCCTATTATGAACAGTCCCTGGCGATCCGTAAAAAGATTCTGGGGGAAGAGCATCCTGATACGGCTAGTTCGCTCATCGCTATAGGCTTTCTGCTTTATTCTCAAGGAGACTATGCTGGCGCGCTTCCCTACTATGAACAGTCTCTGGCGATCCGCAAAAAGATTCTGGGGGAAGAGCATCCCGATGTGGCTATTTCGCTCAACAATCTTGGCTGTCTACTTCAGGCTCAAAGGGCGTGGCAAGACGCGATCGAGAGCTTTGATCGATCTCGCAAGGGTTCGTTGAACTTCATGACCCGGACCCTTACCTCGATGGATCCTCCATCGCAAGCTAAGTTTCTGGCTACCCAAAACGGATCTTTCCATGGTGCGTTGTCACTCGGCTATGTCAATCGCATAAGGCCTGTTGCCGTGGAAGCTGCCGCGAGCTGGCTAATCAATGGAAAGGGAATTGCCAGTACGGCGTTGGCGCAACAGCAACTGCTTGAGCGAGATTCCAATGATCCCAAGGTCAAAGAAGCCGTTAAACAACTTAAGGACGTTCGGCATACGTTGGCAACGATCGTGATGTCGAAGCCCAAACCCGATCAGACGGAAGCTCGGACTAAGTCAATCGCGCAGCTAACCCTGCAAGAACGGAAGTTGAGTCGTCAGATTGCCCAGGCCGTCGGAAGTTCGGCGGGAACGGGCGAGTGGGTGGAATTAGACGAAGTACGGGCGGCACTTCCGCCGCAGGCGGTCCTGGTGAACATCGTTCGGATGCCCATCCTTGATTTCCAGGCTACCGTCGACCGGCCACGCTGGAAACCGGAACGGTACGTGGTGTGGATCATACCTGCCGCTGGCCAGGGAGAAGTGCAGTTGATCGATCTGGGCCCGGCCGACGAGACGGACAAGCAGATCGAACAGGTCCGCCAGCAGATGACCGATATTAAATCTGCCGAAAAGCTCACCAAGAATCTCAGCCAGCTTAGCGGCGATATCTGGCAACCTATCGCCGACAAACTTCCCCCCGAAACCGAGAATGTTATTCTCAGTCCAGACGGCGCAATGTGGCTGCTGCCTTGGAGCACGTTGCCTGTGAGCGAGGATCGCTTCCTGATTGAGGACTACGCGCTTCAGTACGTCATCAGCGGTCGCGAGTTAGTTCAAAAGGCGCAACCGGTCAGTCGTCAAACGCCACTGCTCTTTGCCGACCCGACCTTTGATTTATCGCCTGACCAAACCCAAACGGCCGTGGAAGCGATCTTCCGCGGTGAAAAATTCGACCGGGAAGCCACCCGCGGGCTCGTCTCGCAAACGGCACTGGGGAAGGTACCGGCACTGCCCAATACGCGAGCGGAAGCAGCGGTGATCGCACCGAACATGGAAACGATTGCCGAAAAGAAGCCGGTGAGCTACCTGGGCAAGTACGCGCTGGAAACGGTTGCCAAGCGAGTCGACCGGCCGCGGATGCTGGTCCTCAGCACGCATGGCTTCTTTCTGCCCGATCAGGAAGTCGAGCTGGATGATCGTGACCTTGCATCGAATGATACTCGCAGTGCCGCGCTGCTCACCGTCGATGGAAAGCCGGTCGAGAACCCGCTTTTGAGGTGCGGGATGCTGTTTGCTGGCTGCAACCAACCGGCAGCCGGGGCCGACGACGGCGTACTGACCGGCATGGAAATCGTTGGCATGGATCTTCGCGGTACGGAACTCGTGGTGCTGAGTGCCTGCGAGACGGGGCTGGGCGATGTGAAGACCGGGGAAGGGGTGGCCGGTTTGCGTCAGGCATTTCAATTGGCCGGGGCTCAAAGCGTCGTGGCAACCTTGTGGACTGTGCCTGACCGTGATTCGGCGATCATCATGAACGACTTTTTCCAGAACCTGGCCGCCGGCAAAAACAAATCGGAAGCCTTACGCAGTGCCCAGCTAAGACGGATTGAAAGTCGACGGGAACGCTATGGTTCGGCCCACCCGTTTTACTGGGCGGCTTGGACAGTCACAGGGGGCAAATGACACGATGATGTTCTTCTGCGCCGATGAATTAATAGCAATCGACTTTGCCAATTCCATGGTAGCCCAGGACGAACCGTCATGAGCGATTCACTCAGGACAACATCTGCAAGCACGCAGCAACGAAATGTTTCCCTAGATTTCCTCTGAGAACAAGCAACCAATCCAGTAAGAACCCACAGCATGTGAACACCATAATGCCTATAGTCGCCCTTTTACATCGGAAGGCTACAACTCTCTCCTCCCCGCATTCGCTTCCCTTTACAACCGAGCCGGATTCACCGGCGCGGTTGGCGTCTTGCCTGAGGCCTTTTTCCTAAGCTGACTCTGAAGCGCCGCCAATACCTTTTGGGCTTGCTCGTCAGGTTCCTGGGCCAGGTTGTTGAACTCATTCGGGTCGGCATGGTGGTCGTATAGTTCGACGCCGTACTTGCCGTCGCCCCACTCGGTGTAGCGGTAGCGATCGGTGCGGATGCTGCACCCCATGACCATTTCCGGCAAGCGGTCATCGGCCGGGCGGAGGACTTGCGTGATGGCTTGGCCGTTCCATGGGGCATGTGGATCATCGATCAACGGGCGGAGGCTACGACCGGCCAGGTGGTCCGGCGCTTCGACGCCTGCCAGGTCGGTTACCGTCGGGTAGATGTCGACGAACTCCACAATCCGGTCGCAGGCCCCCTGCCCTTTCTGACCTGGAACATAAACGATCAGCGGAGCGCGGGCTGCCTGCTCGAACAGCGTTCGCTTCTGCCAGATGCCATCATGCTCGCCCAGGTGGTAGCCGTGATCGCTCCAGAAAACGACGATCGTGTTCTCGGCGAGGCCAAGCTCGTCCAAGGCCGACAGCAGACGCCCGACCTGGGCATCGACCATCGAGACGCAGGCGTAGTAAGCCTGGGTCGCTTTCAACAACGTCGATTCGTCGAGGCCATAGTTCGGCACGGGGCAGTTGTGGGCGAACGCGGCCGTGGGGATGTCGTCGCGGTCATTCTCCGGAGCGTAAGGCAATCGCAACGAATCGAGTGGATACAGGTCGAAGAACTCTTTCGGAGCCACGTACGGTGTATGGGGGCGAAAAAAGCCGACGCCCAAGAAGAATGGTTGGTCCTTCTTCTCGCGCATGATCTTGATCGCTTCGGTGGCGATCATGCCGTCGGTTTGCTGCAGAGCAGTACCCTCGGCGGCTAACCAACTGAGGGACGCGCTGATCTTGCGATGTGGTTCCGCATTGAAGATCAGCGCCTCTTCGTCCTTGTCGCGTCCCTTCGGATTGACGGTCCGGTCCCACGAAGGAGGATCGTCGAAGCCATCGGTTCCAATCGAAGCAGGCACGTTGTAGTGATAGATCTTCCCGACGCGCGCGGTGAAGTAGCCTGCCTTTTGAAAGGCCTGCGACAACGTCACCACATCGGGCACTTCATCGCGAAAGTGACGATCGAGATCGTACACCTTAATCTGATCGGGCCGCAGTCCCGTCATGACCGATGCCCGCGTCGGATTGCACAGCGGCAACTGGTTATAGGCCCGCCGAAAGCAGGTGCCCGCGGCCGCCAACCGATCGATGTTCGGCGTGCGTGCGACGACGTCGCCGTAACATCCCAGCGTGCAAGCCAAGTCATCCACGGCAATGAACAACACATTCGGCTTGGCAGCCTGAGCAGAGGAGAAGAGGCTTAGCAGAACAGCCACCGTAACAAGAATCACTGAGGCAGAACGGACAGGTTTCATGATGGGTCTCGAAGAGGTTTCGCAGCGGCAAGTGAATACCCAGGAGGACGTCGACTTCCATGGTACTCCAACCCAACAACCCGAATCGAGCCCCAACGCAAAATGGCCGTTCAGGTTGCCCCGAGCGGCCATTTCGATCACGTGTGGATTGCTTTGTGATTGTTATCGGTACAGCGAAGTCCCGCCTGGTAGGTAGAACGTCGGAGCACTCTTGGCCTTGCCCGGGATCGGCATGGCATCGATCTGGCGAATCTCGCGGCGATCGGCAGGGACCGATGAAGTTCGCGGTTCGGTTTCTTCCGAGGCCAGGCGGCCTCCGCTTGAGTAGAAACCACCACTGACGCCTTGTTCGCGGGGCGTGATGTCTTCCTGATGGCCGACCGGCATGATCGGTCCGGTCAGGGGTGACGGACGGTTCTGATCATCGCGGGCCGAAGCGATTTCGTTACCCTTGGCTTGAGGGCTTTGACCGCGGACGATGCCGACGCCGTTATCCGGTTGCTGCTGATTGGAAACCAGCTGGGTCGGCGTGTAGCTGTCGATCATCCCTTCGTTCGATCCATCGCGAACCCAATCCAACCAGGCAATCTGTAGGCTGCTCAGGCTGGGGTGTCCGTAGAACTTGTTGGTCGTCGCGGTCCAGTTGTTGGTTCGCATCCCTTCGCCGACGTACTGCACGTACTTCTGCTTGCCACCTTGGGCGATCAAGAAGCGAGCCAGCGAGTAGCCTTGGGCGTACAGTGGCAGGATGTCGGCCGGATACTCTCTCATGGCGAACATCTGGTTGAACGCGATGCCGCGGTCGCTCTTCAGGAAGCGATACAGCAGCGTCGTGTTTTTATCTTTTTCGGACGTGTGTTCGACCGTGGTACACGCTCCTTCGTCGGCCCAGCGCGGCAGCGGTCCGCCGAAATGGGTGGCGAAGATCGTGTGCAGAATCTCGTGAGGCAGAACGCTATCGAGGATGCGTTCACGCGGGCCGAAGATTTCCATGGTCCAGTTGAACGGCACGCCTTGATGGAAGGCGAAGCTCGTTTGCCCGCCTGCACCGCCGCCGACGCGAACGGTGATGGGGCATGGCTGCGACCAGGGAGACAGTTCGCGTCCGAGCCACTCGTTGGCCAGGTCACGACGGTAGACTTCAGCCAATTCAAGAACTTGTTTGGCCAGTTGCGGGTCTTGGGCGGTAACCAGGAAATTGGTTCCGCGAACGCTGGCGGCAGAAGCGGCGGCGACTAGAAAGGTCCAGACGCACATCGTCACCAAAGCGTGACGAGTCACGCGAGCATCCATGCTCATATAGCAGGCTCCAAGCAATGGGGTTCCCGTCCACTCCGTCGCATCATGCGGTGGCTTGGCGGCAACGTATTCAGGCTTCGCTGTCGTGCATCCCGTGGGTTGTTGGGGTCATCGGAGCACAGACAGCCCAGTTCGATACGCGTCCCGGCGTCAATCCGTTCAGCCGTGGCAATGCGTATCGCCGACTTGTAAAGTTTTCAAAGGCTAACCAAATGGACGTAACGTTCCTAGGGCAAATTTCCGCAAAAATGACGCTAGCTGCCCATTTTAGCTAAAGCCGTGGCGGTAAAGCGTTGCTACGGCGGTAGATGATAAGAAGTTATTTCTCGTCGTTCGACTTCTTTGCAGATAGCAAAACGAACGCGACCAGACCACCCACACCGATCAGACAGCCGCCTCCCATAGCGGCCAGGATCACGAGTTCAAATATGCCGATACCGAACGTTGGCCCTGACATAGTCTGTTACTTCTTTCCGTCCAGCATCGGAATGCGGAACAATTCAGATGGCGTGTGAGCTTCTTTCATGGCCGCTTCTGCCTTGGCTACCATTGCGGGGTTTTCGGCAGCGACGTCCTTCGATTCGCCTGGGTCGCTCTTCAGATTGTACAGTTCGAGCTTGCCGGCATTGGCCACCTTCGGACGCATCATGTTCTGGCGAATCGCTTTCCAGTCTCCCATACGCACTGCCTGTTGGCCACCGTATGCGCGAAATTCCCAGTAGAGATACTCGTGCTCCTTCTGCTCCTTACCAAGCAGTTCCGGCAGGAAGCTGATGCCGTCGATTCCTTCAGGCGCCTTCACGTCGGCAATATCGGCGAAGGTTGGCATCAGGTCGTAGAACGCTGCTAAGTGATGCGAAACCGTGTCCGGCTTCACGTGCCCTGGCCACTTCACAATCAGCGGCACGCGAATGCCCCCTTCGTACAAGCTACCCTTGAGCCCTTTGAAACCGCCAGCCGAAGCAAAGAAGTCGGAGTCGCTTCCGCCGAGTCGATCGTATGTTGGCCCATTGTCTGAGCTGAACATGACCACCGTGTTGTCGGTCAGCCCCTTCTTTTCAATCGTATCCAGGATCGCGCCGATGTCGCGGTCCATATGCGTGATCATCGCCGCGTAACCAGCGTGCGGTTTGGGATGCTTGAGGTAGCCATGGTGCTCGTAGTCGTCTTCCTTCATGTCGGCATACTCATCCAGGTCTTCGTTGGGAACTTGAATGGAGAGATGCGGCACGGCAAACGGCAAATAAAGGAAGAACGGCCTATCGGCGTTGGCTTCGATGAACTCGATCGCCACATCACGGAACTGACTTTGCGAATAGGTCTCGCCATGCAGCGTGCGATCGTTCCCAGGCTGCACTTCCTTCTCACGATTACGCCACAGGTACTTCGGATAGTGATTGTGGGCGTGGCGTTGGCAGTTGAAGCCATAGAACAGGTCAAAGCCTTGCTTGTTGGGATCGCCGGTGGTGCCAAAGTGCCCGAGGCCCCACTTGCCGATCGCCGCCGTGGCGTAGCCTTTTTGCTTGAGCATCTCCGCGATGGTGACTTCTTCGTCCGGGATTGGATTCTGACCAGGGAACTCGGCGCCCAGTGCTTTCGTTTCCGGCAGCATCTGGCCAGGATCGCCGTTGTCTCGGATATAGGCGTGCCCACCATGCTTGCCGGTAAGCATCACGCAACGTGAAGGAGCACATACGGCGTTCCCGCAATAGAAGTCGGTGAATCGCATGCCCTCCTTAGCCAGTTGGTCTAAATTCGGCGTCTTGATTTTTTGCTGCCCGTAGCTGCCCAGTTCCGAGTAACCCAGATCGTCTGCCAGGATGAAGACGATGTTCGGGGCGCGCTCGGCGGCGTCGCTGACTGAAGCCATGGCAAGCAGGCCGCTGAGGCCCAACATGAGGATGAGGAAAAACGGGCGACGCATGGCAGTAGACTCCGGCGAGAACGGCTTCTGAGGGAAGATATCTAGGGAAATCACAGTATGTTTTGTTTGGTACCGAGCGTCAACGCGCGAAGCGAATTGCTGGGAAAACAAACGCGGCTTGACAGAACTTTTCAGCACGACGGGCCCATCTTGCGCGGATCCGCGACTGGCCTTCACCTTTTTGTATTTTTTCCGCGTCGACCATGGCGAATTATTCATTGAACCGCTGGCGGAAACGAAGTTCAATCAGTTCTATGAACAACTATCTAATCACAACCGTCGTGTTCGTACTCGTTTTCTGTGTAGGAAACTGCCATGCACAGGCCATGGAAGGGACGAAGCCCAACGTACTCTTCATCGCCATGGACGATCTGAACGACTGGATCGGGTGCATGGGTGGGCATCCGCAAACGATCACCCCCAATCTCGACCGGTTGGCCCAATCAGGCGTGCTGTTCACCAATGCTCACTGCGCGGCGCCGGCCTGTAATCCTTCGCGGATTTCAATCTTCTCCGGCATCGCGCCGAACGTCTCCGGCGTGTATGCCAACGATCAAGTTCTGCGTGAAGTTCTGCCCGACGTCGAACTGCTTCCCAAGACCTTCTCGAAGAACGGCTACAACTCGACCGGCTCAGGCAAGATGCTGCACTACATCATCGATGCCCAGTCTTGGGACGATTACTTCCCCAAGCCCTCCTCCGAAATGCCGATTCCCGAGACGCTTTACCCAGACAAGCGGCCCCTCAGCCTGCCGCGGGCTGGTCCTTGGCAATACGTCGAAACCGACTGGGGCGCACTCGATGCGAGCGATGAAGAGTTTGGTGGCGACTACAAGGTCAGTCAGTGGGTATCTGAGCAACTGGCCAAGAAGCACGACAAACCGTTCTTCCTTGCCTGCGGCATCTATCGCCCGCATGAACCCTGGTTTGTGCCGGCGAAATACTTCGAGCCCTTCCCGCTTGAGTCGATCCAGATTCCGCCGGGTTATAGGGAAGACGACCTGGCCGATCTGCCGCCGGAAGGAAAGCGGCATGGTCCCAATCGCTACTTCGACCACATCCGCAAACATGGCGAGTGGAAACACGCGATCCAATCGTACCTCGCTTCGATTCACTTTGCCGACGCCATGCTCGGCCGCGTGCTCGATGCGCTAGATAACAGCGAGTACGCCGATAACACGATCGTCGTGCTGTGGTCCGACCATGGCTGGCATCTGGGCGAGAAAGAGCACTGGCAGAAATACACCGCTTGGCGCGCCTGCACGCGGATACCACTGATGATCCGCGTCCCGAAGAACTGTCCTGGCCTGCCGGAAGGAACCAAGCCTGGCATCTGCGACCAGCCGGTCAACCTGGTGAGCCTCGCTCCAACGCTGTTCGATCTGTGCGGCTTGACAGCGAACAAGGTGCATGATGGCCCGAGCCTGACGCCGCTGCTGAAAGATGCTGAGGGGAACTGGCCCCATGTCTCGGTGACCTACTTACACCACCCAGGCGACTACGGCTTGAGTGACGACCGCTTTCGTTACATTCACTACGCCAACGGCGATGAAGAACTGTACGACGTCGAAGCGGATCGGTACGAGTGGACCAACCTGGCCGGCGATCCGCAGTACGCTGACAAGCTGGCCGAGCTTCGCGCGAAAGGTCCCACCCGGTTCGCCGACAAGCCTGAGCCTAGCATTCAATCACTCAACAAGTTGAAATGGGTACGTCTTGGCGAAGACAAGGCACCTCCCTCGCGGCCGGATGGTTCGCAGTTTCCGGTCTTCTTCATCAACGAAACGGAAGAACCGGTCAAGCTGTATTGGATCGACCGCCAAGGACAACCGAAATTCTACGAGGAAATCCAGCCCACCAAGACCGCCCGGCAAGCCACGCGTCCAGGTGCCGTATGGCAAATTACCGACCTTCAAGATAAGCCGCTAGGGTATTTCAAAGTCGACGATCGCTCCGCTCAGGCAATTATCCCTGCCAAATAGTTTCCCGCTGCATCCCCAGGTGATTCATGTATGTCCGACTCATTCGCCATATGCTGTTTGCGATTGCTTGGGGGGCCCCCTTAGGGCCTGCGTTTGCCTGTGCGGCCGAATCAGCCGAGCGTCCCAACGTTTTGCTGATCTGCATCGATGATCTACGGCCGGAACTGAAGTGTTACGGGGCAGACCACATCCTTTCTCCAAACATCGATCGTTTGGCGGAGAGCGGTGTGGCTTTTGATCGCTGCTACGTGCAAGTTGCCGTCTGCAATCCATCGCGGGCAAGTACCTTCACCGGCATTCGCCCCGATCGACTGGGATGCTGGACGCTTCATTTTCACTTTCGGGAAACGATGCCCGATGCCGTGACCCTTCCGCAATACTTTCGCCAGCATGGCTACACCTGCGAAGGCATGGGGAAGATCTTCCATAACCCATGGCAAGATCCACGCTCGTGGAGCCGCGAGCATCGGTGGCCCAGTGCTGAATTGACGCACTACAACCCTGAGCAAAAAGCATTTCGCGCGAAGGTTGCCCAAACGATTGAAGAAGATGACTGGCGTTACAACAACTTGCGCGGCGTGATCGCCAACGCCCCTGATATCGCCGACGTCGAACACCTCGACGGCGAGTTGACCGAGATGGCGGTCGATCGCTTGAAAGAGCTTTCTCAAAGCGAGCAGCCGTTTCTGCTGGCCGTGGGATATATCCAGCCTCACTTGCCGTGGTGCCCGCCGAAGCGATGGTGGGACAAGTACGACCGCGAGTCGTTGCCGCTGGCCCCCAATCCCTATCCACCCAAGAACTCGCCGGAGGTGTCGGTCGGTACGAATTACGAGATGACCCACTACGCCGATGCGATCAACGTTCCCAAGCCGCACGAAGGAAGCGTCGACGAGGCCGACGCGCGTCGGTATCGCCATGCTTATTTCGCGTCCGTGTCGTTCATCGATGCCCAGGTAGGCAAGTTGCTGGATGCCCTCGACCAAGAGCAGCTAACCGACAACACGATTGTGGTTCTCTGGAGCGATCACGGCTGGAAGCTGGGGGAACACAACGCGTGGGGCAAGATGACCAACCTGGAGATCGACACGCGTATTCCGTTGATCATTCGCGATCCGCAGGCCAAATCCAACGGCCAGCGAACCAATCGCATCGTCGAGTCACTCGATCTTTTCCCGACCCTGTGTGACCTGGCTGGTCTGCCGGTTCCCGATTTTGTTGACGGTAAGAGTGCCGCCCATCTGCTTGATGACCCCACGGCAACCCACACAGGCGTCGCTTACAGCCAATACCTCTGGCAGCCGCTGATGGGCAATGGCATTCGGACCGACCGTTGGCACTACGTCCAGTGGCGTGACACGAACGACGCCACCATCAAGCATCAAGAGCTGTACGATCACGAAAATGATCCCCAGGAAAACGTCAACGTCTTCGGCAAGCACCCCGAAGTGGAAGCCGACCTGCAGGCCCGCTTTCAAAAGGTGCTTGTCCCCCACAAGATCGTTCTACGGCCGCGGATACACTCGACCCAGGGAGGCAAGAGAACGAACGTCGTATTCGAGAATAGCCATGGTGGCAACGTCCGGATCACCTGGATAGACCCGGCGGGGCGGCGTCGCAATCGGTTTGATATTTCCCCCGGCGAGAAACGTCCGATCAATACATTCGTAGGGCATGTCTTCTCGGTCGAAAGCCTAGATGGTCGTTATCATGAGTTGATCACGATCGACCAAGGTAGCGAGACAATTCCCTTAAGAAATCTCGCGAAGTAAGGGCGTCACTTCAGCAGGAACGTGGCAATCGCCGGTAAGCGTTGTTCCCAATCGTCTGGGAAATGATGACCGCCTGGGTGGGTCTGGCTTTCGAACATCCACTTCGCCTTGTCGCACTCACGAGCCCAGATTTTGACCAGCGGTGCGTGCGGTTCTTCGTCGCCGTGAATCAAAACGAACCGGGCCGTCCCCTGTCTGGGATCAAGCGACGGCCGCGTCAGTTGACTCACCAGGCTTCCTCCGGGGGAAAGCGACACGCAACCGGCGTACTGGTCGGGGTGCTCCTGGGTCACGAGCATCGCGTGCAGGGCTCCCTGAGAAAAGCCCAACAAGTAAACACGATTCAAATCGATCACGCCGTCGAACAGCGGCGCGTTCACGATTTTTTGCAGGTCTTCGTGAGTGGGCTCGATCGAATCGTGCGACCACTGGTAATAGCTGCCATGCGTGGGAACGCTGCCAGGAACAACAACGGCCACGAAACCTTGCTTGGACCAGAGTTTTGCTTCGTCGAGATAGCTCAGGTGGCTATCCCCGTAACCGTGCAACAGCAGGATGATGGGCCATCCTTGTGGGGGTTTGTCCGTTTCCGGCCGAACGGCAATCGGCTGGCCGACGTGCTCGGCAGCGGCGATGATGTATCTCGTGCGAATCGTTGCCAACGACTCATTGAAATCACTACGACGTCGAATCTTACCGAGTTCGTCATCGTGCAGCGCCGTCGGAAAGTCGTCGAAGCCGCGCTGCATGGCCTGTTGAAACGCCACGTAAGCTTCGTCGTGCTTGCCACACAACTCGTAGTTGCATGCGAGTTGATACATCGGAAAGGCGAAGTCGAGATCGGCGTTGGCCGCACGGACGTACATCTCTTCCGCCGAGTCATACATGCCGAGGGCCTTCAGGGTATCCCCTTTTTGCAGGAACTGCTCCGCCTCGCTGCGAGATGCGGTTGGCTCTTGCGGCTGCCAGTTATTCAACCAGACGACCGGTCGCGGCTGAAACCGCGGCATCGACAAATCAGCTGTGGGAACACAACCAACGGCAAGGACGAACCATCCCCACAGTAGCAAGGGGCGGATGCATTTCATGGCAGTTGTCGGTGGGAGTTGGATAAGGGATTGGCTAGGAATGTTAGTCTAGCGTTTTGCGACAAGATTCATAGCATTTCTTTTCAATCCAACACCCAATAGCAGGGGGCATCCTCTGGCGGGATGCGAGAAGCGATAGCGCATCGCACCAAGAGGGTAATTTCCGTAAATGACCTGCCAACCAGAACTATGGTCACGGATGCTAAGCACTGGATCACTAACCCGTCGATCGCAATCCAGCGGCGATGCCTTGGATGGTAAGGCGAACCATCTGGGCCAGGCCGTCGGTTCCTTCCTCGCTGGCCGCCTCGCCACTCTCGCGGCTTTGCTTGATCAGTTGAATCTGAATCAGGTTCAACGGATCAACGTAAGGGTTGCGGCTGCGAATGCTGCGATTGAGCCAGCCGATCTTTTCCAGCAGTTCATGCTGCTGCCGAATCAGACAGATCGCCCCGCACGACAATCGATACTCTTCGTCGATCATCTTCCAGATGCTTTCCTGAGCCGTGCCGGCCAGCTCGGCGTAGTCGCGGGCAATGTCCATGTCGGCCTTGGCCAGCGCCAGTTCGGCGTTGTCGATCGTGGCCTGGAAGACGGGCCACTCTTGATACATCTCTTGCAGCGGTTCCCAGTCGCCCCCCTGCGCATCGACCAGCGTGCGAATGCCGGTCCCCATGCCGTACCACGCCGGCAGCAGTTGCCGCGACTGGGTCCAGGCAAACGTCCACGGAATGGCCCGTAGATCCTTGAGCGACTTCCGAGCACGACGCCGCGCGGGACGCGAACCAATCGGCAGGCCTTCGATCTCGCTGATGGGGGTGGCCTGATCGAAGTAGCGCAGGAAGTCTTCATGCGAGACCAACTCCCGATACTTGGCCAGCGCTGCCTGGCTCATCGACTCGCTCATCTCCTTCCAGTTTTCCATCTCGGGCGAAGGAGTCGACGCGCTGACCAACAGCGTGGCGCTAGTGAGCTGTTCGATATGCCGATGGGCGATCACGGCGTTGTCATACCGTTCGGCCAGCACTTCCCCTTGTTCGGTCAGACGCAGCTTGCCATCGACCGCTTGGGGAGGCAGCGACTGAATACCACGAGCCGCCGGACCGCCGCCGCGTCCCAGGCTGCCGCCCCGACCGTGGAAGATGGTCATTTCGACATGATGCTTCGCCGCCACCTCGGCCAGGCGTTCCTGGGCCTGGTGCAAGTTCCAGGAAGCGGTCAGGTAACCACCATCCTTGGTACTATCGGAGTAGCCCACCATGATCATCTGTTCCAGCCGTGCTTGCTGTCCCAGGTAATCACGATAGACCGGCTGCTTGAGCATCGCCTCGAAGATGATCGGAGCCCGCTCCAAGTCGTCGATCGTTTCAAACAGCGGCGAGATCGGCAGGTAAGGCCGCGGCTTGCCGGGATGCTTCTGATTCCAAACGAAGTTCCACAGCCACAGCACGGCGATCACGTCGGCAGGCTGATGCGTCATGCTGATGACGTACCCGCCAAACGGCTTCGGTCCACCGACCGCCATCGTATCGGCCAGTACGCCGAAGGTGGCTAACACCTCTTGCGTCATCTCGCTGAGCTTGGCCGTATCGACCTCCGGCCGCTCGAGCTGGCAAAGCCGCTTGAGCCAGTCGGCTTCTTCAACCTTCTGATCTTCCGGAAGATCGGCGTACAGAATCTCGCGCAACGCATTGCGATGGACGTCCGAGTCTTGCCGGATATCGAGCGAGAAGAAGTGGAAGCCGAACGTTTGCAGACGATCTTTCCAGGGGTCCAGGTATCGCTCGACGACGCGGCGGCCTTGATGTTCGAGCATGCTATCGCGCAGCATTTCGACCTCTTCCATCAACTCTTCCGGCTGTTGATAGGCGACGTGCTCGTCTCCCTCGACATTTGCTAAACCGAGCGAGGCCTCCAAGCGAAACTCGATCATCTTCAAATAGCAGCGGTAAACCTCGTTAGGCGAAACCTCTTCCAGACGCTGCGAAAGCTCCGGCCAGTGCTCGGTCGCGGTTGCCAGACGTTCGCGAATTTCGTCGCTGACGGCGGCCTGACGATCGGAAGTAACCAAGGTCTTCTTCAATTCGCGGCAATAAGACAGATGCCGTTCGAAGGCGGTTTTACGCAGCAGACCCAGCGTCGCTTGCGTAACCTTGGCGGTCACAAACGGGTGCCCGTCGCGGTCGCCACCGATCCAACTGCCAAACGTGAGGAACGGCTTCAGCTCGAACTGGTGCGTAGGGTAGTAGCGAGCCAAGGCCATACGCATTTCGTGATAGATTTGTGGAGCGACGTCCCACAACGCTTCGGCAAAGAACAAACCACGCTCGACCTCCCCCATCACGCCGGGGCGCTGCGGGCGAAGAGAGTCGGTCTGCCACAGTAGCGTCAGATCACTCAGGGCTGCCTGAAAGTCTTCGTCGTGCGGATGGACTTCCAAGTACGGCAGATGATCGCGCAGGCGCCGCAGTAGTTCGCGGGTGGTGCGGCGTTTGGCTTCGCTCGGGTGGGCGGTGAAGACAGGGGTGATCGCCAGGCGGTCGAGCCAGTCCTGCATCTCGGCCGCCGTGCAGCCACTTTCGCACAGTTGGCGAATCGCATCGGCGATCGATTCGCTGCGTGGCAGGCCTTCCGATTCGGCTTCCTCGGCGCGCTGATCGAGAATTCGTACGCGGTGGTAATCTTCGGCCAGATTGGCCAGATCAAAATAGAGACTCAGCCAGCGAATCACGCTGCGTAGTTGATCTTTGGGAATGCGACCGATTTCCGCCAGCAGGCGTTCTTCGGCATCCGGGATGCCGGACCGTCGCTCGAGCGACATCCGGCGGATACGGCTCATCGTCTCGGCCAGCGAATCGCCGACCTGTTCGCGAACAACCTGGTCGAGCAACTCAACCAACAGATTCAACCCTGGTACATGCTCTTCGTGATACATGTTTGTACTCGTCTCGCTTCTTCGATGCCTAATCTTCGCCTAGGTAATAGGTTACCGCGAATCGGCCGCATTTCGTAGGGGGACCCGCCAGCTGAATCCGGCACGCTATGTGCAATGACCCGTATCTCACATGTCAAAATTAACGACGTCCAATCCAGGAGACGAGCCATGTCCGAACAATGGGGTCTATGCAAAGGCTGTAAGTGGTGGCAAATCGAGCCAGATGCTTCGATCGAAGACCAAACGTGCGGGTACTGCATCGAACAAGAACTGCAGCCCTTCCACCTGAGAATCACCGGCAACGGCGGCTGCAACCGGTTCATGGCCGGCAAGCCAGCCCGGGCAGAAGGATCAAGCGAAAAACCGCCCACAACCGTGCCGCAGCGGTAAGAGCAACCTCGTAGTAGCGTGCGAGCATGGCACCTTACACGGCATCAATCGCAGAGCATTTCCTTCTTCAGAAAAGGGAACGAAGGATGCGCGAATCCTACGGCCTGAAAGGCCGGTTGAATGTAGCCTGCGGCGAAAGATCAAATGACCGCTGACTCCATCGCCTCGGGGTGGTATTGCTGCAGCACCTCGATCAGTCGCTTGCGATCGATCGGTTTGGTGGTGTAGCTGGTGCATCCAGCGTCCAGGCATTTTTGCAGATCCCCGGCCATGGCATGAGCCGTCAGGGCGACGATGGGCAGCGTGCAGCCTTTCTCGCGCAAGAGTCGCGTGGCCTGATACCCATCCATCTCGGGCATCTGCATATCGGTGAGAATCAAGTCGAACCGTGCTGGCTCTTCCAACGGGCCGTCGATCGTACCGTCCTGGGTCAACTGCTCGACGGTCAATTTGCCGTTCTCAACCGTGACGACTTCGGCACCCGCTTTACGCAGATGGAACGAAATCAGGCGGATGTTGTCAGGACCGTCTTCGGCTAACAAGATTCGCATTCCCTCCAAGGCAAAAGCTGGTGGGTTCCGCGAACTCTCGACCTCTTCTTTCTTGGGGCTCGCCGCCGCACAAGCTTCGTCGGGGGTTAGCCAATTATTCTCATTGACCCATTTCAGCGCAAGCGACAAACAGAAGATACTGCCCACTTCGGGCTCGCTGGTAACGGTGATATCCCCTCCCAGCATCTGAGCCAGACGCTTGCTGATCCGCAGACCAAGACCGGTGCCGCCGAAACGCCTCGCGGTAGAGTTGTCGGCTTGTACGAATGCTTGAAACAAGCGTTGCTGTTGGTCTTCGCTCATGCCGATACCGGTGTCTTCGACCGATAGTCGCAAACAGTTCTCGGATTTCACATAGCACACGCGAAGTCGCACCCGACCGATCTCGGTGAACTTGATGGCATTGCCTAGCAAGTTCACCAGAATTTGCCGCACACGGACTGGATCGCTATCAATGATCATGGGGATCTTGTTCTCTACGATCGAATCGAGAGCAAGTCCCTTGGCTGCCGCTTTGACCTGCATGAGGTCCATGACGTCACGCACGAGCGAATCGACCCGCATCGGAACCGACTCGATGGTCATCTTGCCGGCTTCGATTTTCGAGAGGTCGAGAATATCGTTGATGATCATCAATAGATGCTCGCCGTTGCGGCGGATCGTGTTGATATACTCTTTGCGTTCCGGTTGATCCTGATCGGACGGAACCTGTTCCGCCAAGAGATCCGTGTAGCCCAGGATGGCCGTCATCGGCGTACGAATTTCATGGCTCATGTTGGCGAGAAACTCGCTCTTGCTTTGATTGGCTTCGTCGGCTTTCTCGCGCGCGTCTCGAAGATCGGCTTCGGCCTTGCGCTGCATGGTTACGTCGCGAAGGGCCGCCAAGAGGTATTGCTGTTTGTACTGAAGCGTAGGATTCTCAAACATGACCGCGTGCAATTCGATCAAACGCGTAGTGCCGCGAAGCCCAGTCATTTGAAATTCGACACAACATGGACGCCCTGCCATGGCGTCGCACAGGCTTCGAATCACTTGGTTGTGCGACTGCTTGGGCACTTGATCGAGAAGCGATGCCCCGCGGATCTCGTCCTCGGACTGAGCCTCCCAAATCCTCAAACCGGCCGGATTGGTTTCCTGGACACGTCCGTCTTCGTCCAGCACGTTGACCCCCACCGGCACGTTTTCATAGATGGTCGTGAAGCGGCGAAAGCCTTCTTCCGCTTCTTCTTTGGCGGCTTTCAGGTCGACCGTCATCGACTCGGCCAGTTGTATGGCCCGTAATCGTGACGTCCCCATGTTCCATACCATCGTGGCCAAGAGAATAGTCAACGTCGCGCCGATCGCTGTCGCCATAAAGGGACGCAGAAAGATCCCGCTCGTATCGAAGTTCGGGTTACTACTGATCTGCACGTTCCACTGTCGACCGCCGAAAGTCAGAGGGTACGACTTGGAAAAGATCGGCTGGTAGCTATGCTTCTGGTGATCGCTTTCAAAATGATAACCATGATCGCAAAACAGCTTATTGTTAGGATCGATCGCCATCGTATCGTAGACCATGACGTCCACCTTGCCGTCGCCTGACAAGAGGATGCCGTCCAGGGCCGACTCCGAGGTGATCGGCATATACACCCAACCCAAGAAGGCATCTTCCCGCTGCCGCCGCGTATCAAGCGGAACGCCGGTCTGATAGACGGCCAGGTAATACAGAAAACCATGGTGGCTTCGTTGATCTTGAACCAGATTGATCTTGGCGGTCAGTGTCGGCACGCCGGTTGCCCGCGCCTTCTCCGCGGCCACGCGGCGGTTGGTCTCCGAACCAACATCCAATCCCCAGGCAGCCTGGTTGTCGGCCAGCGGCTCGATGTGACAAATCACAAAGTAGTCGTCGTACTGATCAAGATTTCCTGCGGATTTGATTTGAAAGTCTTCACCAAGATTCTCTTTGGCCCAAGACATGAACTGGCTGACGTCGTCTTTGGGAACTCGTTGAATGTAGCCCTGCCCCATGGCCCCTTGAAAGCACAACTGGGGATCGACCACTTTGCAGTAGTCTCGGAATTCATCCAGCGTAAGCTCCTGGCTTACCTCATGCAGTCCGCGCAGCGACTTCAGACCATCTTCAAACTCTTTCATCCGCCGGGCAACTTCCGTTGTGACCCGTTCACTCAAAGCATCGAAGGCCACTTCCGACTGGCGGTATGCTTCGCTGACCATCCAATAGGCAATGCCTGAAGTCAGGGCAACGCCGCCAACAAGGATCAAGATTACCGGCCTCATCGCGTCGGTCGACAACTTGGGGGCGGCCGTTGACAATTTAATGCTCCAAACGGTCATCATGCGATAGACGATGAGAGGAGCCGCAATCAGCAAGGTAACGGCCATACCCATTAGATGCGCGGCGAAGGTCGGTAGCTGGGGAATCACCATCGGCACCAGCAGCGTCGAGACGACTTCCGCCAGTACGACCGTGCCCACGACCTCTACGATACTTCGAAGTAGATGCTTGTTCGCCTGCATGCCCTGTCCTGGGACAACCGTCGACTCTTACTGCCAGGCACCGGTTGCCTGGTCGTCGGAATCGTTATCGGTTACGCAGCACGCACGTGACGTCCAAAACGCAAAGTAACCAACTGCAATTCGCCTTACCGCAGTTCGGCCAGAAGCAATTTGTTGAACGTGTCGATTATTCCATCGCGACAAAAGAGGGGTTCTGAACGAACCTAACGTAGGAACCGGACAGGCATTAGGCGCACGACAGCCACCGGCTCGCCAGCCTGGGTGGCGGGTATTCCCTTCCAAAGACGTACCGCGCGAAGGGCAGCCTGATCGAGGATCTCGTAACCGCTGCTCTTCTCGACGCTGACGTGGCTCACGTGGCCATCGGGGGCCACCGCAATCCGCAAGAGAACCTCCCCTTCCCAGCCATTGCGAACGGCTTCGACCGGGTACGTCGGAGGCGCATTCATCGAGAAGTCGGGAGGCGTTTCCAGGGAAGTCCCCACCGGAACGGGAACCGACATGGCCGTCGTTGCCATCGGAACAGGCCGTGAATGCCGAGGCAATCGCCTGGCAAGCAGCTCGGCTTTCTTCGGCTGAAGCTTGAACTGCCGACGCTCGGTGACTTGAACGTTGGGCGTGGCTGTTTCGACTTCGATCAACAGTTCAGCCGTTTGGCGAGTAGGTTCGATCCGCAACGATTCTTTCGCGACGGTATCATCCGGCTGGACGTCGACGGTCGACTCAGTGGCATGCATTTCGCTTTGCACCAACTCGACCGGCTCCGGTTCGCTGAGAACGATCGGAGGAGCGAACGTGGCGGAAACGGTCACCGCCTGGCGTTGGCCAGCGAAATCGACCGGCTGAAACAATGCCATGCTTTGCCATGCAAGAACGATCACGAGAGCCGCATGACTCCAGACGGAAAAATGAATGGCAAATTGAGTCGTCTTGAGTCGTCGCATGAAAACAGCCGCGGCACGGCTGAGAACAACCGCAGGGGCAGGCACATCAAAGCGAGCCCCTGAAACTCACGGGACTCTTATTTCGTTAAATACAAGCGGCCGTTCGAGGTCGCCTTCAAACAGTAGAGCGTCCCGTCATGATCAATCCATACCTGACGACGGCCCTGCAGCAGGTCGGCTGAGGCAATCGCCGCCGAATGCTGCTGTTCTACGTTTGGGTTTGCTTGAGGGCGGTCAGTTACCTGGGTACCGCCCATGCCATCATAGCTACGATGCATGGTGATGAACACTTCACTGCTAAGGGAATCGGATGAACGCCGCGTCGAACGTTCGGATAACTTCTTTTTGAGAAAGACTTTCCTCGCAATCACGCGAAAAGAAGTCCTCAGCAGTAAATGCAACTACCGCGCCGGTCGATTTTCCCCTCGTTTTTGGCCATTTCGAGGCCGATGCTGTCGCGCCGTGTGACACGCATGTCGCGCCCGGCAACATCAAAGCATGTTGATGTCGGGGGCGACAGCTCCCCTAGGCGTTGGGCTTAGAGAACCGGTGCGTCGGGACAGGTCGGCCAGGCCGGAAGCTTTGCGTTTGGTGCATTGCGGCCGAAATGCCCAGTTGGCTGGCCACTTCCTGGACGACTTCTTCGACCTGGGTGCGAAGCGACTCGGGGTCGACCGCCACGCGGGCATTCACCACCACATGAGCCATTTTCGTCCGACAGTTCGAGGCCAGCGAAAGCACGGCCGGCGTATCGCTACTGACGAGGTTGGCCACACCGTAGGCCCCTTCCCAGAGGCCGATCGTCTTCAGGTGAGCCGTCTCGGCCTGGGCGGCTGCCAGGCGCTCGCGCAATCCCTCGACGATTCCCAACAGCAAGTCGTCCAGCACGAAGGGCTCGTCGCTGGTAGCATCCAGGCTGCTGTTGAGCCACCCCAGTTCGGCTTCCCCTTCGGCATAGACATCGTAGTCCAATTCGAGAATCTTTTGTCCGAACGATCCTCGCTGATTGAACATTTCGTTCAGCGCGTCCATCCCTTCGCCTGTCTTGGCCGATATCCTCAGGATGGGCGTTTCCGGAGCGAACTCGCTAAGCAACGTCGCGAGTTCTTCGACTTGTTGGACACTCAGCTCATCGATGCGATTGATCATCAAAAAGTCGGCCTCTTCCAGTTGTTTCTCGAATATGTAAGCCGCTTTCGGTGAAAAGCCTCCGTGAGCCTGCTTGCGTAAGATCCGCAACCCATGCGAGGGCTTCAAGATCACTCCATACGGTGCCACGTCGAACTGGGCGTCGAACAGTTGCATTAGCGGCTGAACGACCGTAGCGACCAGGTCCGTACAACTGCCCACCGGCTCGGCGATGACCACATCGGGACGCTCGTCAACGGCAAGTGTTTCGACGGTGGAAGTCAGCTCGTTGAAGTTGCAGCAGAAACACGCCCCGGCGACCTCCCCCACATTGAGCCCCTGCGAGCGCAGCAAGTTCGTATCGACCAGGTCCGCCGCTTGATCGTTGGTAACCACCCCGACCTTCAATCCTTGATCCTGGTACTGCTTGGCCAAGCGGCCAATCGCCGTCGTCTTCCCAGCACCGAGGAAGCCGCCCAGCATCACGAAACGGATCTTGTGGGGTTCAGTCGACATAGGCAGGGCTCTTTCAATAAGGGAAAATATTCTTATCGAATTAAGAATATCGTATCGAGCACGAGGATTCAACATGGAGCGAAATGGCCTATCGCGTAAGGCCTGCCTCAAGAATCGGCGAAAGGGGCCGCTTTTGTTGTAGCAAACCCCTGTCACCCAAGGCTGAATATTTCCTTGAATTCAGCCTTCCCATGTTTTTCTCGGCGAGAGTTACTCGCTCATGTCGAAGCTTTCGACCAGGTCTCGCAGCGACTTGGCTTGGGCACCGAGTTCTTCGGCACTGGCTGCCATTTCTTCGCTGGAAGCGGTCGACTGTTCGGTCACCGAAGCGACTTGCTGGACGCTGCTGTAAACCTCTTCTGACATGCTCATCTGCTCGTCGGTGGCCGCTGCGATCTCGGCGATCTTGCCCGAAGTGGCTTCCACGGCGGCGACGATCTTTTCCAGTGCGCTGCCGGCCTGAGCACTCAGTTCCACGCCGTTAGCAACGCGAGCGGTCGATTCCTTGATCAGTGCCGAAACGTCCTTGGCGGCGTTGCTGGCTCGTTCGGCCAACTTGCGAACTTCATCCGCGACCACGGCAAAACCTAAACCATGCTCGCCGGCACGAGCCGCTTCGATGGCGGCGTTGAGTGCCAGAAGATTGGTTTGGCTGGCGATTTCGCTGATCACCTGGATGATCTCGCTGATCTGTTCGGAGGAAGCCCTGATCAGATCCATCGCTTCGCCACTCTTGGTGACGGCATGGCCACCTTCGACGGCGATCACGTTGGTCTCGTTGGCCAACTTGTCGGTTTCGTTGGCACGTTCCCGAACGCCTTGAATGCTGCGGGTCAGTTCTTGAGCCGAAGCACTGATCTCTTCGACCGCGGCGCTTTGAGTTTGAGCACCTTCGGCAACCGACTGCGAAGCTTCGCTGACGGTGCCGGCACTCTCGCTGAACTGGTTGGCACTCTCGTTCACGTTGGCAATCAACTCGGCCATGGCCATACGCATGCGGACCTGCTTGGTGATGTCCGTGGCGTACTTGACGACCTTGTAAGGACTTCCGTTGAGATCGAAGATTGGGTTGTAGGAAGCCTGAATCCAGACCTCCTTGTCCCCCTTGCCCAAGCGTTTGTACTGAGCGGCGTCGAACTCACCCCGGTTCAGCTTTGCCCAGAACTGCTTGTACTCTTCGCTAGAGGCATACTGTTTATCGACGAACATCTGGTGATGACGTCCCTGGATTTCGCTCAACGTATACCCGAGCGTGTTCAGGAAGTTTTCGTTGGCCGTGAGGACGGTGCCGTCCATGTTGAACTCGATCACCGCCTGCGACTTGCTGATCGCATCCATCTGACCCGCATAGTTCGCCGTTTCCAACTTCTGCTGGGTAACGTCAGTCGCGTACTTCACCACTTTGTAGGGCTTGCCGCTGGCGTCGAAGATCGGATTGTAGGAAGCTTGAATCCAGACCTCTTTGCCCCCCTTGCCGATTCGCTTGTACTCGGCCGCTTCGTATTCACCGCGACGGAGCTTATCCCAGAACTTTCGGTACTCAGCACTGCGAGCATATTCGGGTTCGACGAACATCTGGTGGTGTTGACCCTGAATCTCGTCGAGCGAATAGCCGAGCGTGTTCAGGAAGTTTTCGTTGGCCGTACGGACGGTACCATCCATGTCGAATTCGATGACCGCCTGGACTTTGCTCACAGCGTTGATCTGGCCTTGGAAGTCGGCGTCCCGCAGCTTTTGAGCGGTAATGTCGACGGCATACTTCACCACTTTGATGGTCTTACCGTCCTCATCAAGAATCGGATTGTAAGAAGCCTGGATCCAGATTTCCTTGCCATCTTTGCCGAAGCGTTTGTACTGGCCGGAGTCGAAGTTCCCTTGGGCAAGCTTGGTCCAAAAGTTACGGTACTCAGGACTTTGGGCGTAGGACGGATCTACGAACAAACGGTGGTGTTGTCCTTGGATCTCTTCCAGCGTGTAGCCCACGGCACCGAGGAAATTGTCGTTTGCGTTCAAGATCGTTCCGTCCGGTCGGAACTCGATCACGGCTTGTGACTTGTGGATCGCTGCGTTCTCGGCTTTCAGCAGCGCGATTTCGTTTCGCAGTTCGGCCTCCACCGATCGCGAACTTGCGGTCGTTGTCTTAGCTTTACGCGTAGAAGGTTTGGTCAAGGATTGCGTGGCATCGAGTGTTGCGCTGGTTGGCATGGTGATCTCCTGCCCTAGGAATTGTGTTTTTGAATCGTTGGACGTTGACTCGACCGCGGCGGACTACCGCAGAATGTCGTTTTCGGCGTCCCAGCTATCTACGTCCTGCCCAGACGAAGTCAAGCTTTTTGCCTGCCAAATAAACAGGATATTTTTCTTGGCGACCACCCGCACCATGGTCGTAAATCTTTATAACACAACCACTTAAACCAACTTGGAGGAGATCGTACGCAAAGGCGAAAGATCAGGCGCTCGGCGTACTGCCAAGTCTTGAAAAGAGAAATCAAACGCCCATTTTCCAGACCGCCGGCGAATTGAGCCCCTCACGCAGGCTTGCTTTCGGCATCCAGTCTTGCCTTCGAGGCCCTGTCGGACAGGCCAGATATGGATCTCTGGGCTCCACACGCAGAGGCAGTGACCACAAGGCAAAAAAACTCAATTCAACCGTCTAAAACACTAAAACACCTATTTCACTTCTTAACCTCTACCCACGCCTCCGAGGGAATCAATGAGCATAAATCTCAGGAAAGGCCGTAACATTTTCTCACTCGGCCACCTGAAATAAGTATCATGCTCGAGGTGGCAATTCTTTTATCACCGAAACGGCTAAGTGGAATGCATCCCCGCAAACATTGTCTTAGATGGAAAATCTCTACCGGAAACTCGATTGGAAGCCGAACTGCTAAGCGCAATACTTCTCAAAAATTAAACGTCGCTTCTCATTCACTTTCGATAAAAAAGACGGAAAATAAGCTTTACCGGATGAGCCTCCCAGGTGGACTTATCTCATTGATTTTCTCCACGGACAAGTTACTCATCTAACCCATCCCCTTGTTCTGCCAATTGGCGGTGAAAGGTCCTCAGCTATGAAGTCCCATTCGCTTACTACTGAATCCTCGCAAGCCAAACGCGGGTTCACGCTGGTCGAGTTGCTTGTTGTGATCGCCATCATCGGCGTGCTGGTGGCACTCCTTCTGCCTGCGGTGCAGCAAGCTCGTGAAGCCGCCCGACGTGCCCAGTGCGTTAATAACCTCAAGAATATCGGGTTGGCAATGCACAACTATCACGACACCTATCGCAACTTCCCCTACCTCGGTTTCACCGGTTGGAATGGCGACACGATCTCGGTGTTTGGTCGCCTGCTTCCTTTCGTCGAACAAACGGCCATGTACGAAACGCTGAACTTCAACGTGCGTGCCAACGACGGCAACAACAAGTTGTATCGCACGACACCAATCGACGTTTACTCGTGCCCTTCAGAGACAGTGACTCTGGGCGAATCGAACAGCGGCAACAACCACTGGTCGCACCAACGCTACAGCTATGCGGTCTGCGTTGGCAACACGAACTACGATCAACACAACGCCAACAACTGGGATGGCGTCTGGACGTACGATAACGGCGGTTCGGCCTTCAAAATGGGGGATCACATCCGCAGCATGGCCTCGATCACGGACGGGACCAGCAACACCGTGATGGTTTCGGAAGTCCCCATGAACCAGAACGATCAAGGCTGGCAAGGCATGTACGCCGCTGGCATCTATGCTTCCGGTGCTGGTTTCACCGGTTACCTGACGCCCAATACCAAGGCCTCAATCGACGGCGGTCGCAAGTGCTGGACCCCGAACGACTACCTGCAAAAGATCCCTTGCCACAGTGGTGGCGACAACTGGTGGGCCGCGACGTTTGCCGCATTCAGCATGCACCCAGGCGGCGTGAACGCATGTAACTTCGACGGCTCGGTCAGCTTCGTTCCCGAGACGATCGACATCTGGGCATGGCGTGCCCGGACGTCGACCCAAGGTGGCGAGGTTATTAGTCAGTAACCCAATCTGACCGTTGGATGGGAAGACTCGCGATGAAAGCAGGTCTTCCCCCAACCTCCAGATGGAGCATTCCCAACCATGTACAAAAAACACCTTATCTCCTTGAGTAACTTTGTTGTTTTGCTGGCTTCGCTAAGCTTTCTGGCTGGCTGCAGCGCCAGTGACGGCATGATCACGATCTCAGGCAGCGTCACCCTCGACGGCGAGCCGGTTCAAGACGGTTCGATCTCGCTAATGCCGATCAACGGTGGAAGCATGGGGGGCGGCCTGATCGAGAACGGACACTACACAGCTAAGTCGTCCCCCGGCGAAATGGCGGTCCAGATTCATGCCCACAAGATGGTTCCCAAGAAGAACCCCACGCGGGAAGAAGTGGAACGCGGTCTGACTGAAGACAGCGTTTCGATCATTCCTGCGGTTTACAACCGCCAGTCGGAGCTACGCATTACGGTGGCTCCCGATCAAAAGAACTTCGAGTTCCAGTTGACGAAAGACGGCAAGATTCCCGAGGGCATGGCCAAGATGTAACGTCTTGTGCATGATTCCCGAACGGAAAAGGTGGCTGACTTGGCAGGGTCAGCCACCTATTTTTATGCGCACACAGATCGCGCGCGGCGCTCGACATTATTGCGGAAGCCCTCTACCATTCAGCGATGCATCCGGCATCTCTAATCTCCGTGGAATGAAGATGAAATGCCACCTCTTGCTTGGTCTCGCCCTGAGTTGTCTTATGACATCCGCTGTTATCAGCCAGGAACCTCCGCGTGACGATATCCCGTCGGATCTACCGATGCGGCCCAGTGGCTATCCCAATCGGATCTACGTGAAGGAAGTCGAGAAGTTCCTGGAGACGCTCAAGCTCGATGGTCAAGGTGCGGGCTCCGCTGTACAGTCAATAACTACCGGCAAGATAACGCGCAGAAAATCAGTACGAGTTAGGTTCGCAGCAACGTACCGCTATCTACTACGCACAAGCCTGTCGGACGTGACATCGACGGCGCGTGGTTCATGAGTTCCATCACGCTGGGCAACCAGGAATACGCTCGCAAAAACCCGGACGAAGACCATCTGCGCTGGCGTCGTGATCTCAGTAAGTTCAAGCCTTAGATCTCTTGTGAACAGCATCAAGAGTGGCATTTTTCAGGTGGGCAGCAAGGCAGGAAATCGGCGGGGAAAAGGGGCGAGCGTTTAGGCCTTTGGGCCGGCCAACTGGTTCCAGCAAACGCTGAAAACGATGTCCATCATGAAACCGACGAAAAAACCGCCGATCACCAACTTGGCTGGGTTTTCCAATAGTTGACCACCGCCCATGTAGGTAGCGATCAAGCCCAACGCGACCAAAAAAGCAACCAGGTGCCCTCCTCTTCCCAGTGCCGTTCGTACGGCTTCTTCCCATTGAAATATGTCGAACGTAATCATCGCTCGGAACCTTGTAGAGATGCGCTCACTCGGAAGCACGCTTAAAACCAGGCCCTCAGTGCCTTTGACTTCATTTCCCTCCAGACAATGAGATCAACGAATGAAGACGGCGGATGTTGCATAAATTCCCTGAAGTTCTCGCGAAACATTCTTCTAGGGGGACCTCGATGAAGCCAAAGGGTGCGATCAACGAAGGGGATCGTATCCTTGGTTTTCGGTCTTAGTCGTTCTGAGTGACCGATTTAGGAGCAAACTCGAGTTGGTCGACAATCAGGTCGACGTCTCGATCCTGGGTCGAGAGAACCACTTTGAAAACGACTTGCCCGAGTTGGGGCGGGCTGAGCGTCGCGTCTTCGGACGGCACCCTCTTGAAAGCGCTAAGAGGGACATCCAACGTCTGCCAGTCGGAAGACTTGCCAGGGGCGAAGTCGCGGATCTCGTACTCGTAGAAGCGATCGGAGCCCTGGAAGTCGGCGCCTCGGGCCAGCAGTAAGACCTGCACATTGTCCGCTCGGTTCACACGAAAGGCGACTTTCATGTGCGTGTCTTCCTGGACCGTGAACAGCCCGTCGCTCCAACGGTTGAACGTTTCGATCTGATACCAGGTCCGACTCGGATCCAGGAAGCCCGGTCTGGTTTCCGCCTTCACCGCGCCGTCCGAGCCTGGGGGGAGTTGCTCTTGAACCCAGATTCCTTTTCGCCAGTCGTCGGGAAGTTCCTTCTCGAAATCGATCTTCCAGTGATCTGGCGTCGGCGTGCGAAGTTGACTCTTCAGGGGAAGATCGCGGGCAACGGCCACCTTCTCTCCGGCGGCAACGTTGATGGTACTCCGATCGCCGGTACGAATGACGCGCACCTTCCCTTCGACGACATCGACATCGGTTTGTTGATGAGAAGCCTGAACGGATAGCACGGTCCCCAGTACTTCGGTGACGGCCAGTTCGGTAATGACCTGAAGCGGCTTGCCGGGCAGTTGCGGTTGAACGTCCGCCACTACGTTGCCGACGAACAGGTCGACTTGCTTATGATCTTCTTCCCGAAACGCGGCCTCGGTGGCCCCATGCAGGCTGATGCTTGTCTTATCGGGGAATTGAATGGTCGCCGAACTTCCGATCGCATCGGTCGTGATCTGCATACCGACGGGAATATCGTCGCCGACGGCAAGCTTTCGTGCTTCCCCGTCAGGCATCGTGACCGTCACCTTGCCGGTGGCTTGCACCAACTTGGCAACCGTCGGAAGCTGCCCGGCCCGCAGATCGAGAAAGACGGCGAACGCCACGCTGGCAGCCAGTGCCATGGCGGCCGACCACCAGAAGATGGTTTGCCGCGGAAATGGTGCCGGCTTGTGCCGCGGCGAGGTGACTTCGGCAATGGTAAGTGACTGTAGAGCAATGCTGTGGAAGAGTTCCAGTGCGCGGTCGTCCCCTTCCAAAGCCGCCGAGAGAGCCGTCATTTCGTACTCGTCGAGATCATCGTCGTTGTAGCGAACGATCAATTCGATCAAGTCGTCATCCGATATCGTCTGGTCATCATTTGTTGGCGTGTTATCGTTCATGCCACAACCCCCGGCGGACCCCCTCAGACATCACTGCGTAATCTCCCCGTACAGCGTCCCTTCGACACAGCGTCTGAGGTCCCGGTGCGCACGCGACAGGCGTTTATAGACCGCGTCGAGCGAGGCTCCGATTTGCTTCGCCACTTCGATGCAGCTCAGCCCTTCCCCATACCGCAATTGAATCATCTCTCGGTTGCGCTCAGGCATCTTCTTCAAGCACAACCGCAACGCGTCCTTCCGATCGGACAGCCCCTTGGCTTGTTCGTCCGAGATGGACCAGATGCGGTCCATTGCTCCACCATCCATGACCTGCGACTTGCCGCGCTGCCGCAGCCAGTCGACCGCCAGGTTCTTGGCCGTGGTACGAGACCAAGCCAGCAAGTGTCCCTCGTCGTTGATTTGTTCCCGCTGCCGAAGCGCCCGCAGGACAACCTCCTGGAAGATGTCCTCGACGGCTTGAGATTCGCGCACGATCGACCAGATAGGGACGGTCAATCGAATGCGTGCCTCGAGCAAGACACGTACAACGTCGCTCTCTTGCATTTTCTCTCCGCCTGGCGGCGCTACTGGAATGGTCTTGCCGGCATGGCTGACCAGCAAAGCAAATCCCCCGAAAGAACCACAGGCTTAAGCCTCATTCGTATTCCATCGAAAGTTATCGTGCAACGGGGATAGCCTCTGCGTTCAGACTTAGAAACGCCGAAAGCCCCAGATCCTGACAAAAAACCATCAACAATAAGGGGGCTTTGATGCTAAACGAACAATTTCTTCATTTTTTTCTTTCGAGGGTGTCAGGAAAGAAAAAGTCGTCCGTGAGTGAATAGTGGATCGGTCTTACCGTTCAGGAGAATTCAAGGGGAGCCGATTCGCTCTTATCTCTATTTCTCGTTTCGTTGTTGATCTAGTTTGAGGTGCCTCTTCCATGAAGAATCTCCAGAGGCCGCGCGGCTTCACCCTCGTCGAATTGTTAGTGGTTATCGCTATTATTGGTGTCTTGATTGCTCTTTTGTTGCCGGCTGTTCAGCAGGCCCGCGAGGCGGCTCGCCGGATGACCTGCAGTAATAAACTCAAACAAATCGGAATTGCCCTACACAACTACCACGATACCTTTGGCACGCTGCCACCGGGGATCGTAACCAGCAACCAAATCTGTTGGCTGACCCAGATCTTGCCGCAAATTGAACAGTCCGCACTTTTTGATCAAATCGGAGCTGTGGGTGGATTCGACGAGCCGTGGGAAGACGTCGCAGAGATGGTCAGCACCGGCAATGTTCCGCTGGCGAAAACCGAAATCGATGGCTATATCTGCCCATCGGATACCGGCGACGGGATTAACAAGCGGCTTGGTAGTTCGCCCAATCAGTTCGGCAAATCGAACTACATCGGTGTCTTCACGGCCTATTACAACCCGACCAACGCCACCGCAACCAACGGGAGCGGCGGAAGCGACCGCGAGGCGACCTTTTTCGATAACTCATCGACCGAGTTCAGCGATATCACCGACGGTCTGAGTAACACGATCATCGTCGCCGAGCGGGCCGAACGAAAAGGCTCTGGGCCGACCGGTTCGCTGTGGATCGGTTACCACAACGACTTTGGCGGTTCTATCTCGGGCGGCATCTCGCAATTCCAGGTTCGTCTGCGGATGGAGCGATCGTCCAACGATACCGACTACAACATCAACGGTAACAGCAATTACAACCCCAGCAGTAATCACCCCGGCGGCGCCCAGTTTCTCCGTGGCGACGCCAGTGTCGTCTTCCTGCCGGAAACCATCAATCTGCGGACCCAGGCCGCCCTGGGAACGATCGATGGTGGCGAAGTGATTGGCGAATATTAGTAATTCATTTCAAGCGTGGCCGGCCGCTTCGGGTGGAAGCGGCCGACCCGCTACCCATCCCCACGAAAGTCATGAGCGCTTCGATGAAACTCCCTTATGCATTGTCTCGTCGCCTGGCAGCAACCGCCTTGGCCTCGATTGCGTTGATCGGGCTGGTTGGTTGTGGATCCGGATCAGGCGTTGCTCCTGTTTCCGGTACCGTGACGCTCGACGGAGAACCATTGGCCAATGCCCTGGTCTCCTTTTATCCGCAAGAAGAAGGCAAGCGATTTTCGACCGGCACCACCGATGCCAGTGGCCACTATGAACTGGTCTACACCAATGACCAACAAGGCGCCGCCATTGGCAGACACACGGTCAAAATCACGACGGCTACCGTCCAGGGCGAAGGAGGACCCGCCAAGCCGCCCAAAGAAAAACTGCCTGCCAAGTACAACGATCAGTCCGAGCTAGTTGTCGAGGTTGCTTCCGGCTCGAACAGCAACACCGACTTCGATCTGCAATCGAAGTAAGTCCCAACCAGCAGCGTCCGAGGTCCCCAGTCGATCGACGCGTATTGGCTGGGGGCTGGTACGTTCTTGCGAGCGTCGCAGGCGGTTGCCTGCGGCCATCGAAATCATCAGAGACCCGCGAAACTTTTTGGTGCACTGCGGGTTTCTAAAGTCAGCTACCGGCAGGAAACATAAAAATAGACTTCTTTCTGAAGTTATCACTGCCTATTCACTATTTTTCTACTTATTCCTTATTTTTGGAACGATGCTTCCAAGGAGTCTCTATGGTCCGTGCCACGCAGTCCCGTTCGCCCCGATGTGGTTTCACCCTGGTGGAATTGCTGGTGGTCATTGCCATCATTGGCGTTTTGATTGCGTTACTTCTCCCCGCCGTACAACAAGCTCGCGAAGCAGCTCGTCGGATGACTTGCAGCAATAAGTTGCGCCAAGTCGGGATCGCTTTGCACAACTATCACGACACGTACGGAAAACTGCCTCCCGGTCGCGTGTCGACGAACCGGATCAGCTGGCAGGTTCAGATTCTGCCGCAGATCGAACAGAACGCCCTATTCGAATCGATTGCCACTAGCGGTGCATTTAATCAGCCTTGGGAAAACGTCGCCGCGATGACCAACACCGGCAGCCCTCCGCTGGCCAAAACGATCGTTGATGCGTACCTCTGCCCCTCGGATATCGGCGACGGCATCAACGAACGTCTCGGCACCTCGCCCAACCAGTTTGGCAAGTCGAACTACGTGGGAGTCTTCACGGCGTACTATAACCCCACCGATCCCACCGCGACCAACAACGCCGGCGGTACCGACCGCGACGCGACTTTTTACGACAATTCGAAGGTCAAGTTCGCCGATATTACCGACGGCCTCAGCAACACGGTCATCGTCGCCGAACGCCGCACCGGTAAGTCGTCGGGCCCGGCTGGTTCGCTCTGGGTTGGTAACCACGTTGGTTTTGGTGGTGCGATTACCGTGTGGGAATTTCAGATTCGCCTGCGGATGGAGCGAGTTTCCAACGATACCGACTACAACATCAACGGTAACTCGGTCTACAACCCAAGCAGCAACCACCCAGGCGGCGCTCAGTTCCTCAACGGCGACGCCAGCGTGGTCTTCCTGCCGGAGACGATCAACCTGCGCACTCAGGCCGCATTGGGCACCATCGATGGTGGTGAAATCATTCCCGAGTATTAATGCGTGCTCAGCTTGAAATGGCTACTGCGAGCCCGACCTCAGCACCGACTTTGGCCGGGCTCGCGGCCTTTCTTGTCGGTTTTATCAGAATGGCATTGCACCACCACAGAGGTATGCTTAGCATATTCTCCGGGGGAGGATCGAGCGTGATTTCCACGTAGTTTTCGAGGCCTTCCCAGCCAGGCAGCATCCCGCGCTTCTCAATGGATGCTGTCCGAACACGAGGAGACGCTGGTCATGCTTGCTCTCGGTTTCGTGCTTCGTTGGTTTTCCCAGGGTTCACCCTGGCGGCCGCAGGTTCGTCGGGCATCTCGCGATGCGCTGCCGGGATTCACGCTGGTCGAACTGCTCGTCGTGATCGCCATTATCGGTGTGCTGATTGCCATGCTTCTGCCAGCGGTGCAGCAGGCACGCGAAGCTGCCCGGCGGATGCAGTGCACCAATCACATGAAACAGTTCGGCTTGGCGATCCATAACTTCCATGATGCGCAAGGAGGGATGCCGCCGGCCTCGACCGGCAATACGGGGCTTACCCTCTGGGCGGTGATTCTTCCGTACCTGGAACAAGACAACCTCGCCAATCAACTCGACATGGAAGCTTCCGGTGCGACCGATGGTTGTACGAATGCTTCTCACATTGGCGCGACCGCCGCGACCGCCACCGCGGCGAACTATACCGCGCTGCGAAATTCGCGGATCGACCTTTATACATGCCCTTCGCGGAGGTCCGCTTCCGATGCGGTCAACAGCCGCAATGTGCCTGCGGGAGACTACGCCATCATTATCGCTGGTACCCAGAAGTGGCTTTTCTGGAACAATCCGAATTCGCAGCTGCAAGCCTTGCGGGTAGCGATCACCTCGGACGACAAGAACTTGATCAACATCTCGAACGGCGTGGTCATGTCGGTTGTCGATTATCCGAACAAAGGATGGCGGCCTCGTGATACGTTTGCTCGCGTAGGGGACGGACTGAGCAACACGCTGGTGGTTGGCGAGAAGCACATCACCATCAACTACGTGAACAAGTGTTGCCGCAACAATCATGGCCCCGAAGGACGCGACGGCTACATCTATTGGAATCGCAGCAACGGCCCTGGGGGCTACGGTGAATATTGGGTCGCCGGTTCGGTCAACTTGGGCCTGGCCCGTTCACCGCGCGAAGGAGAAGGCCTGGATGTGAATACGGCCCCGGCCCTGGGTAGTTGGCACCCCGGCGTCAGCAATTTCCTGGCTGCCGACGGCTCGGTTCGCGCCACCGCCGTGACGATTGATCCCAGCGTTCTGATTGCGATGGGAACCGCAAACACTGGAGAGGTCCTCAGCACGCCATGATCAGCAAGTTCATAACCCAGGCGATGCCCGTATTCCTTCTAGGCATCCTGCTGACCACGATCGGCTGCTCTGGCGGTGGCCTGCATCCGATCCAAGGTGAAGTTCGCTTTCCTGACGGTAAGCCCCTGACGACCGGCCGAGTCATTCTGGAAGGAGGAAATCCAGAACTTGGTTCGTGGGGGCTGATTCATCCGGATGGATCGTTCATTCTGGGAACCTACGATGTCGACGATGGCGTTCCCGCCGGGCACTACCGCGTTACCATTCAAAACGCGGAAACCCTACCGCCACCTAACTGGGGCGACCGTGTGTTTGTTCCTAAACCTTTGATCCACCCCAAGTACGCCTCCGCCGATCAGTCCGGCCTGGAGTTCGACGTTCCCGGGGAATCGACACACTGGGAAATCGTCGTCGATCCCCCGCCGAAACGTTAGCAAGTGAATCGCGCTAAACCGATTCGAGCGTTGGGAAGTCGATGTATCCTTCCGCACCGATCGGTGAATACCAGGTCCGCATATCCGCTTCCGGATTGAGAGGCGCCTCTTCGGCGAAGCGCCGGACCAGGTCGGGGTTGCTGATGAAGGGACGACCATAGGCAATCAAGTCGGCTTCACCCCGGTCAATGGCCTGTTCGCCTGACTCGCGAGTATAGGCGACGTTCCCCATCAAGGGTCCGTCGAACACCTGGCGAAACTCCGTTAGCGTCATCGGTTCACCCAATCCGTGGAAACCAAAACCGGTCCCATCCATCACGTGTAAGTAAGCCAATCGGTATTGGTTCAATTGCTGAGCAACGTAGGTGAACTGCTCGCGATAGTCGGGCGAGCCCATTCCGTTGAACGCACCGTTGGGCGAGAGACGAACACCGATTCTCTCTTGCGGCCATACCTGGCTGATCGCTTGCACCACTTCGTCCAGGATGCGATATCGATTCTCGATGCTTCCGCCATACGGATCGGTGCGGTGATTGGTCTTCGACTGTAGAAACTCGTCTAAGAGATAGCCATTCGCCGAGTGGATTTCGACCCCGTCAAAACCGGCTTCCTTGGCACCTGCGGCCGCTTTCGCGTAATCCGCGACGATGCCGGGGATCTCCTCCGTTTCCAGAGCGCGGGGAACTTCGCGAGGCTCTTTACCGTTGGGCGTATGCTGCATCTCGCCATCGTCGATCATGATCGCCGACGGGGCAACGGCCGACTCGCCGCCATGAAAGCTGCTGTGCGATGCTCGGCCGGTGTGCCACAGCTGCAAGAAGATCTTGCCACCTTTTTCATGTACGGCCTGGGGAACTTGTTTCCAAGCTTCGACCATTTCGCTGGTGTAGATCCCTGGCGATTGATCCCAGCCGTTGGCCTGGGGCGAGATCGTTGTGGCTTCGGTAATGAGTAGCCCCGCGGCGGCCCGTTGTTGGTAGTACTTGGCCATGAGTGCGTTGGCCATCCGCTCTTTGCCGGCGCGTCCCCGGGTCATCGGAGCCATGGCAATTCGGTTGCTTAACGTCAGTCCCCGTAAGTCGTACGCCTGAAAGAGTGGCGAATCATATTGGCTCATCGTCGGATCCTTTGGTTCATCGGAAGAAGACCTGCCCAGGCCAGCGCGAAGCCGCCCCATCTCCTCCGTAGATGCCAGCAAGACCAGGCACGTTTCAGGTTACATGTAAATTTTTGTTGGATGAACTATCCTTGACCACCCGGGGGACAGTAGACACGTAAACCATTCATTTAAAGCTACTTAGAACGATCAGCAAGTCGCCTGTTCAAAAGATACCCAGCGAAATCCCCCAGCCCGGCGAACTTGTAACTTGGGTCGACGTAGTGCTCGATCACGTAGAAGGCGAAGTAATAGGCTCGGCAGAAAGCCCAGATCGAAAGGCCCAACAGCACGGCGACCTGCCAGTTGCCGGCCTTCGCCAGTAGTATCCCGGCGGCGAACACACCTAATACGACAAACAACGCTCCCTTGATATAGATGAGCATAGGAGACTTGAGATCGGCCATCGGCTGATTTCCTCGAGAAATGGCGACAAAGCTTAGGCTGGCTGGCCAATCTTAGCTTAACAATTCGTTAAAATCATGTCCTGCAATTCGCCTGCCCAGAGACACCGGAGACCAAACAACATGCATGTTTACGGCCGTGACAGCATCGATACCACCCTGCAAGAGGAAAGCTACGTCTTCAAGTTACTGGTCAACGACCATGGGGTTCTCTTGTTTTCCCGCGACATCGAACACGAGCAGATCTCGGAACCCGAAATCCGTTACGAGGCCGACTCGGTCGGCAACGCGCTGGCTGGCGTGGTCAAGCCCGGACACATCGAACTGCGTCATCACAATGATTTCGGCGACGAACGCGTACGGCTGTTGATGGAGCGTCTGCTTGCCCTGCCTGAGATGGAATTCGCTCGCGGATTTGAGGTGGTCTACCAGGGGCGCGTCCTCATCCCCAAACCACCTCAAGAGGAAGACTAGCGGTCACTGCGAAAACCGCGAGTATGAGTTGCTCACGGCGTCGACCAGAATGCGGCCAGGGATGATCCGGCTCATCATTAAGCCGGACTTGTCTTCGCGGACGTACCCCATGACCATGCCTACCACGCGTACCGACTCAGGCAACTCTTCTTGCAGGAAAACGGGGCTGCCGCTGATACCGCCAGCTCCGGCCAGTTGAACGAGAAAGACGGTCTCGTTCCCCCACTTGGCCGGCACCGGCATCTCGCGGGAAGCAATCTGTCCGCAGATCACGATCGACGAAACTTCCGGCTGAACGCCAAAGCCCTTAACGCCCAGCCCCATGGGGAAGCCAGTCAATTCGACTGCGGTGGTGCGTCTGGGTAATGTTGTCTGAATACTCTCCAGTGGAATGGCGAGCTTCATCAGGTCGCGGATCATGTCGTTTGGCTCTTTAGGCGATTCGATACGCATCACGGCGACATCGGCATTGGCTTGAAACCGCCAGGGATTACCTTCCATTTCATACAGATCCCCTAGCGTGATCGCGCCTGACTCGCCGCTGGGGCGGCGGAACACAACGAACGTTTCGCGGCTGGTTGTACGTGCACCATGGGCAGTGGCAACGATCATCACTTTCTCACCATCAGCCACCAGAAAGGCCGTCGACCATTCGTGCTGCTGCTTGTTGTTTTCCTTATCGATCTGTTGTTCGACCAGACAGACGGCCCGATCCCAACGTTCGATTGGCGTTTCATCCGCCTTCAAATGGGTGAGGCAAGAGCACGCCAGAAAGATGACGCAAACGAAGCAGACCTGACGACGCAGCACGGCAAAACTCCTCATCCTTGAAGCTAATACAGGCGAGATGGCGTTACCCTACGAGATTCACAACTCGTCCGCCATATCCAGATCCAATGACTCGGCCCGGTGAAGCGGCTTGACCTCTCGATCTTTCGGGAACAGTTCGTCCATGTGTCTTTCCAGGAAGTCGAGCATCTGCTGACGATCACCGGTAAACAGCAGCGTCTGCTGCGTCTCGACCGTTGGCACGCCGTCTTCCTCAGCCAAGACTCTCAAGCGATCGGTAGGCGTGAACTTAAAATAGAGCTTGTCTTCTTCGATCTTGTACGGAGCAAAGTAATAAACTCGCAATATGCCAGCGTTTTGCTCGTTGATATCAAACTTCGGACGTTGCAATTGAAGGAACTTATGCTCGCCAACCTGAAATGGATAGGCTTCGAACTCTATCGTCGTATCCTTCGTCGTGTTGACGGCCGATAGCTTGTACCCAGAGATACCGTACTTGGTGAAAGTGAAATGGTTATCGGTGTTGGGAACTTCCACCTTTTCGCCTGTCAGCGGGTCTTGGGTCTGCTTGGTGCCATACCACTGGCCGATCAATTGGTCGTCGTAGACTGGCTTATCTGGATCGGCCAAGGGGGAAAGAGTGGCGTACTGCTTGCACCCGCAAGTCAGAAGCACCGCATTGAAAAGAAGGAGCATGACGCATCGCATGATTGGCCTCCTGAATTTAGACAGAGAAAAGATGAAACCCAAGATCCATTATAGAGATTTTATGGGTTAACGATCGAAAATAATGGCGGTTTGTGCACGACGCTAATTATGAAATGCACTTAAAGAATTTTCCATGAATTGCGTTGCGTGCATGGTTGGCATCTCCTAGATTCGGGGGAGATTAGCTCTTCCACTGGTTGCTGCCAGCCAACGTTACTCTTCCGACTTACATGAACGCTCTGCCGCGAGTTAAGAATTTTCCATGTAGTCCACGGATTCACCTTTGAATCATGCTCATGCTTCTTGTTTTGTCACGAAAGGCCGCCTCCATGAACCTGCATCGTTCTCTACTAACGTCGTTATCCTTGCTGCTATTAGCAAGTGTCACCCAAGCGGCCGACAAGCCGAATATTCTCGTTATCTGGGGTGATGACATCGGCACTTGGAATGTCAGCTATATCAGTCGCGGCATGATGGGTTATCAAACGCCCAACATTGATCGGATTGCCAAAGAAGGACTCTACTTCACCGATTACTATGGGCAGCAAAGCTGCACCGCTGGTCGTGCTGCCTTCATGGGTGGAACGGTTCCGGTGCGAACCGGCATGACGAAGGTTGGATTACCAGGTGCCAAAGAAGGCTGGCAGAAGACCGACTGCACCATCGCCACCATCCTGAAGAGCCAAGGGTACGGCACCGGTCAGTTCGGCAAGAATCACTTCGGCGATCGCGACGAGCACTTACCAACCATGCATGGCTTCGATGAGTTCTTCGGTAACTTGTACCACCTCAATGCCGAAGAAGAACCCGAGAACCGCGACTACCCTGGCGACCTTGTCTTGCCCAGCGGCAAAACGTTTCTGGAAACCTACGGTCCACGCGGCGTGCTGAAATGCAAAGCGAATCCGGACGGAACGCAGACGATCGAAAACACCGGGCCACTCACCAAGAAACGGATGGAAACGATTGACGAAGAAACGCTAGGGGCCGCTAAGGACTATATCCAGCGACAAGTCAAGCAAGACAAGCCGTTCTTCTGCTGGTGGAATGCTACCCGCATGCACTTCCGCACGCACGTCAAGGAAGAGCACACCGGTATCTCCGGCAAGAGTGGCGATGAGTATCACGACGGCATGGTCGAACACGACATGCATGTCGGCCAGCTCTTGGATCTTCTGGATGAACTCAAGATCGCCGAGAACACGATCGTCTTTTACTCGACCGACAACGGTCCTCACTACAACACCTGGCCAGACGCCGGTACCACTCCGTTCCGCAGCGAAAAGAACTCGAACTGGGAAGGTGCTTATCGCGTGCCAGCTTTCGTCCGTTGGCCCGGTAAAATCCCCGCTGGCGAAGTCCGCAATGGAATCGTGGCTCACGAAGACTGGATGCCCACGTTTGCCGCCGCCGCTGGGGCACCAGACATCAAAGAGAAGCTGATGGAAGGAGTCGAACTCAACGGCCGCAAGTACCGCAACCATCCCGACGGCTACAACATGCTCGATTACTTCACGGGAAAAGCGAAAGACTCGCCGCGAAAAGAGTTCATCTATGTGAACGATGACGGCGCGATTGTCGCGTTGCGTCTTGGCGACTGGAAAGGTGTCTTCCAGGAGAATCGTGGCATGCAATTCGGCGTCTGGATGGAACCGTTCACCGAACTACGTGTTCCGGCCATCTTCAACCTGCGTCGCGATCCGTTCGAGAAGGCCCAGCACAATGCCAACATCTACTACGACTGGCTGCTGGACCGGGCCTATGTGCTCGTGCCGATGCAAGGGGTCGCCGGCAACTTCCTGAAGTCGATGGCCGACTATCCGCCGAGCCAGACTCCTGGTTCCTTCAACCTGGAAAAAGTCCAGAAGCAAATCGAAGACGCGGCCCGCGGTCGCTAAATCGATGCAGAGTTTTCAGTGAAGTCTCCGCCGTCACGACCGATGTGGCGGCGGAGCTTTTTCATGCCTTCACCGAAGGAACCATCTAATGAAGTGGCTATCTCTATTTTTGCTTGCGTTTTTGCCGTCACTGGCCGTGGCTCAGGAAGATCCGCTTCCCTCGTGGAACGAGGGACCGGCCAAGCAGTCGATCATCGACTTCGTGACTAAAGTCACCACCGAGGGGAGCGAGGACTTTGTGCCCCAGTATGATCGTATCGCTGTCTTCGATAACGACGGCACGTTGTGGTGCGAAGCGCCGGTTCCGCTGCAAGTGAACTATGTGCTCAGCGAACTCAAGCGGCGTGCCCCCAACGAACCCGAGTTGGCCAATAACGAAATGGTCCAGGCCGCGTTAAACGGTGACTTCGCGAAACTACTCGCTGGCAAGCATCACGACGGACTGATGGAGATCCTCGCGCTGACCCATTCCGGCATGACCACCGACGAGTACGATCAGAACGTCCGCAACTGGATCAAGACCTTCAAGGACAAACGTTTCGGCTACAACTTGCCCGGCATGACCTACCAGCCGATGCAGGAACTTTTAAAGTACCTGCGAGCCAACGGCTTTCAGACGTTCATCGTCTCAGGCGGGGGCGCCGACTTCATGCGTGTCTTTTCGCACCGCGTGTACGGCATTCCTCCGAATCAAGTCGTCGGCTCGAATGCCCTGACCAAGTTTGAAATGGTCAACGGCAAGCCGACGCTAACCAAGACGATGGACCAGGTCTTCGTCGACGACAAAACGGGCAAGCCGGTCGGCATTTGGCAGTTCATTGGCCGCAAACCGATCGCATGCTTTGGCAACTCTGACGGCGACCAGGCGATGCTCGAGTACACCACGATCGGCAACAAATACCCGAGTTTCGGCCTGCTGGTGCATCATACCGATTCCGAGCGTGAATACGCCTACGATAAGAAACCGCCTTCCAGCGGAACGTTGATTACCGCCCTGGAAGCCGCCCCGAAGTACGGCTGGACCGTCGTCAGCATGAAGGACGACTGGAAGACGGTATTCGTCGGGGACAAATAAATTTCCATCGATGAAACTCGATCCCCACGACAAGAGTAAGTAATATGACCTAGCCCATGGCGGATTGGCTAGGGGCTTTTTTTGTCGAGCCTATCCACCGGAACTCCTCGCCGTGTCTGCACTTCGCATCCTGCCGATTATCGCTGCCCTCCTTTTCGTCGCTTCGACTCTTTCCCCGGTCAAAGCCCAAGAGCCTTCCCAGGCCCTGGCCGCCTACGTGCAGAAGCCGGACGATAGCTTTGCCTGGAAGGTCCGCCACCAAGAGAAGGTCGGCACGTGCGACGTCACCGAGCTGACGCTCACCTCGCAGACCTGGAAAGACATCGTTTGGAAACACCGACTGTTTGTCATTCTGCCTGCTGGCGTCCCGCAGGAAACCGACGCGGTGCTCGTTGTGGCTGGCGGATCGTGGAAAGACGAATACTCGCAGCCGCCAGCCGATGGCAAGCTGGGTCTGCCGAAAGAGGCCTCCCTCCTTTCGGTCTATGCCCAGCAGATCGGCTGTCCGATTGCCGTGCTGTTGAACGTGCCGCAGCAGCCCATTTTCGATGGCAAGAAGGAAGACGCCATCATTGCATTGACTTTCGATCAGTACCTGAAGACCGGCGATAGCGATTGGCCGCTCCTGTTGCCGATGGTCAAGAGTGCCACCAAGGCCATGGACGCCGTTCAGGCCTACGCCAGCGAAAGCCTGGGGACGAAGATCGACGGCTTCACCGTCACTGGGGCCTCCAAGCGGGGCTGGACCACCTGGCTCGTTTCCGCGATTGATCCGCGCGTTCGCGGGCTGGCTCCGATGGTGATCGATACGCTCAACATGGATGCGCAGCTCAAGCATCAACAGAAAACGTACGGTGCCCTGTCGCGTCGCATCGACGACTATACCGACCTGAAACTTCCGCAGCGAATGGAAACCGAAGAAGGCCAGAACCTCCGCCGCATCGTCGATCCGTATCATTACCTTCCGCAGATCAAGCAGCCCAAACTGATCTTCCTGGGTACCAACGACGCCTACTGGACCGTCGACTCGCTGAATCTGTACTGGGATGACGTCGAAGGGGACAAGTACATCGTCTACGTCCCCAACGCCGACCACGACCTGGCCAACGACTGGATCCGCATCTTCGGCGGCCTGCGAGCACTGCGGCGGCACGTCGACGATCAGAAGCCGCTGCCCAATCTGAAATGGGACTACATCACCGCCGGTGGCGACGTCCCCTTGAAGCTTTCCGTTTCGCCCGGGGAAAAGGTCGCCGTGGTGCATCTGTGGACGGCCGAGTCCCCCACACGCGATTTCCGCCAGGCCAAGTGGACCAGCCAGGTTCTTCCCCGCGACGAGTACGGCAACGCCACCGCCGAGCTCACTCCGCCTGCCGAAGGCTATCGAGCCACCTTCGCGGAAGTGGTTTACGCTCACGACAAGGTACCGTTCTACCTCAGCACCACGATCCGCGTACTCGGGGCGGAAGATTAATACTTCTGACGCTTCTCGTTTAATTTTCAAGGCGTGATTTGACTTCCCCAGCGGATGACCTAGCTTTCCATGCTAGGGCATAGTCGCCTGGCACGTTCGCTTTGTGTTTCAAAGCTATCACCTGGGAAGGAAACGTCATGTCAGTATGCCCTAACTGCGGTACCAAGCAGAATCAATGTAGCCCCAGCACCATCATTGCCTGGTGTGTCGGAATCGCCGCGATGTTTTTCGTCGGGCTACCGATCTTTATCGTGGTTGCCTTGGCTGCGATCGCTTCGATTGGTGCCAATGCCAACGAAGATTTCAGCGCCGTCGCCGAGCAACTCGATCAACACCCGGCCGTGGTCGTCGATCAGCATCCCGCCAACTAGCCGGCGGCTGTCGCTTCGTCGATCAGAGTTGCGATGCATCGCAATCATCTCTCAGCGAACTCGTTCAAGCTCGCATGAAACAGTTCGGCTGTCATGCCGTCGCGGACGTAAATACTGGCAACGCCCAGGCCGCCTACCTCGTCGATGTTTCGCATCTCGTCGTCGAAGAAGAGCATCTCTTTGTACGCCAGCCCGCTGGCTTGCTGCAGGGCGGCGAAGTGCCGCAGCTTGGAAGACGGGTAGATCTCGGCGAAGGCGAAACGATGGGTAATGTCGAGATGACCCAGCAGCTCACGCGCCCAGTCAGGCTGCTGAGTTCGGGAAGCCAACGCGATCGAGATGGCCTGCTCGTCGCAGTGCGTCAGGATGTCGTGCACGTCGTCGTAAAGCCGAACGAGCCGCCCGGTGCGATCTTCGATCCGCCGATCACGCACGCGAAACGGGGGACTCAGACAGTCGCACCAAACGCCCCCGCAGTCCCAGAGGGTGAAATCGAGATCAAACACAATCAGTCGAGGAACAGACACCGGCAGAGTCTCCGAGAGGGAAATTGCTCAGCGCCGTTTTACCAAACTGGTTGCATGCCATTCCAGAGGGTCCTACGAAGACCACGGGACAACCAGGTCCCTCGCATGAGAGGCATGAAAAAAGGACAGAACTCCTCCTTAACCAAGGAAAAGCCCTGCCCTCGTGCTGGTTTGGTGTTAATTTCCAGACGTTACTGAGGCGGCGGGGGATATTTATCCTTGTCCGCTTCGACGGCGAAATCGAACGTGTTTTCGCCGGACATGACTTCGACCGTTACTTCTTCCCCGCGGCTGTACTTTGGCGGCAGACGCTCAGGCTTGCCGGGATTCACCACGCGTTTGTCGTCGTCCAGTTCCGGCGCGATGTAGGTAGTGATCCGAACGCTATTTTTTCCCAGCTTGGCACCTTTCACGCCGGGGGTGTAATTCAGCTCGTAGGTTCCGTCGGCCTGGGTAACGGCCACGGCCGAGCGTCCCCCTTCCACGGGAGCGAACGTAACGACGGCCTCTTGGACGGGACTCCCGTTGATGGTCACAGTTCCGGTCACATGACCATGTTCGCTACTGCCGCCGGTACAACCGATGGTCACCAACAAAACGGAAAACGTGAACGCCGTGAGGCTGCGGTCGATATGGTTCCTCATGAGAATGTCCTCGATTCAAGCAGATGCAATGGGGCGATGCGTCAGACGAAACCCGCGCGGCGGACGTCTTCCACCGCACAGGCTGCTTAAAAAAAACGATGGCCGCTGCCAACGCTTAGAAGTTGCTTACCGGCACGCCGTCGTTGCGCTGGATCAGATTCTCAAAGGTGCTGTTGGCGGCATCGTCGGTGTTGTGATCGATCGTTTCGGCGATAAAGCGAACCGAACCATCACCCAACACAAAGTTCGCCCCGCCTGGGTGATTCGAGGCGAAGCCTTGACGATGCCCGTTCGAAGCCCCTGTGGTCGAGTTGATCGGCAACAGGCCGCTACCTGCGACGTAGAAGAAGCCCGTCGTCGTGGCACCACCACCGGAACCGTCGTTGTTCCCGGCGTGTCCGTAGACCACACCACTACCGATCAATTCGCCACCAAGCGTGTAGCAGCGTTCGCCCACGAATAGGGTGTTCGACAAACCGTCGGTGACGCCTGCAAATGTGAGCGGCGAATCATAGCGAGTCCACACAAACGTACCATCGCAGTCCTGACGATCGATGTTGTCGGCATCATTGCAGACGAGATAGTCGGCGCGAGCCAGGTAGATCGTGCCATTGCCGCTGCTGTAGGGAATGGGCTTCGACTCATTTAGCACAGGCCCCGCGGTGGAAGGGCACATAAACGCATCGACCGGCTCCTGCATGATCGCCAACAGGTTCGCGTCGGTCACGGCATTGTGCAGGATGTTCTTGGGCGAACTGTTGTTGTACGGCCAGTAGTTGTTCTTGTCGTTGCCGTAGGAAGGATTGAGGGCCTCGTAGGTGTTGTTCAATTCCAGAAACGGCATCAGGTCGACGGCCCAACCCCAGTTACCATGCGTGTCCTCGGTCCCGTAGTCTTCGGTACTCATGGGGACGATTTTATTGTAGGTGTCGTGGAAGTTGTGCATCGCAATGCCAATCTGCTTGAGATTGTTGGTGCACTGCATGCGCCGAGCGGCTTCTCGGGCCTGCTGCACAGCCGGCAGAAGAAGAGCGATCAGAACGCCAATGATGGCAATCACCACTAACAGTTCAACGAGCGTAAAACCACGTTTCCGAAGCGCATAACGGAACATGAGAGGAACCTCCAGCACAGGATGAGAAGAGAAAAATAAGACGAGGCTTAGCTGACCTGGGTCATTAAACACGCGAAGTGTCTCAATATGCCGACAATGATTCTCTAATTTGCTGAGATAAAAAACCCCCAGTTTAGAGTATTTCATCCTAGACACCGGCTGGCTTCGCTATCAAAGGAAAATGATTACCCATAAAATGGCTTTAAAGACAACCCGGCAAGGACATCAAACGCGCAGGAAAAACCCGCAAAGGGAATCAATAGTGCCGCCTTGTATTACACCATTTCAGGGGGAATTGATGCACTCTTAAGATGGCCCCTCGATTGGAAATTACAGGTTATCGCTTTCTCAGAAATTTTCGTCCGCGGTCTAGAAACCTGCCTCCAGCTTATTGTGCTTTAGCCGCGCCGAATCTGCTGGCGGCGGTGTTCGTAACGGCGTTTGGCCTTTTCGTAGGCGGCTGCTCGGTGAAGTTGCCAGAGGGACGTACCCACCCCCACAAACATGAAGAGAAAGCCTATCAGCACGAAGAAGCCTCCCGGGCCCCTGCCTCCAGCAGTTCCTATCCCGATCGTCATAACGAACAGCCCAACGCCGACCCCGATGACTCCTCCCACGATGCTTCCCGTTTTCGACGGTAAGTGAGACGAGCCATCCTTTCGCCGGATCTTGAAACCTTCCTGCTCCTTGTCCCACTGCCGATCCAGTGCGGCCAGCTTCTGCTCGCGATGCAGCACATCGAGCTTGTCTTCGATCTGCTCGGTCCGTTCGGCCAACGCATCCAGCTTCTCGGTATATGCCGCGCCCCCTTCATGCACGACCGCCAACTGCGTCCCACAGTGCATGCAGGTAACATGCTTCAGATCGTCAGGCACCTGCAGCGGTGCCCCACAATTGCGGCAGTTCAAAGCGATGAGATTCATGGGTGAGGTACTCGGTGCGTAAGGCAAGGAATTCTACGAACTGCTATTCGATATTACGCAGCAAATCTTACCAAGAAGTGGCGACGGATCTCATCATTTCATTCGGGACGTTGAAATAGATAGGTTCCATACCCCAGCGTATCTCGTCCCCACTTGAGGTAAGCTTCCATCCATTGTCGTCGCTGCGTCCGCTTATTCAAAAGCTGCTCGTCGTGAAGGGCCTGGCTTGCCTTTTGTTCGATCAATCGTTGGTAGCCCCATTCGAAATCGTCCCACTCGTCTTCGCTGCTCGTCCATGCGCCCAGTGGAATCAGGTTCGCCTGCCTGCCGAACTGAACCATCGCTTCGTGCGTTTGCCCGTTGGGCAGTTCGTCGCCAATGAATTCGCAGTAGCTAGGCGGTTTTGTTTGCTTGAGATAGCCATCGGCAATCAGGATCTGCCCACCCGGTACGACCATCGCTTTCATTTGAGCGAGTGCCTGTTCGAAAGCTTGCGCCCCTGGTGCAAACGCATGCGATGCCCCTAAACACATCACCAGGTCAAATCGCTGTAGCCCGGTCTCATACTGCTTTACATCGACCGCTAGGAATTGGACGTCCAGCCCCGAAGCCCTTTCCTTGAGTCGCCGCTTCGCTTCCTCGACATGCGGCGCCGACACATCGATCCCGACGCCACGACAACCATAGCGCTGCACGCTGCGCATAAGCACTTCCCCGCATCCACATCCCACGTCCAGCACATAGTCGCGCGACGAAAGATTGAGCGAATCAATAATCCGCGTCATCTTCGCTTCACTGACCGGCGCGTTCCACAACAGTTCAATCATCTTGGTACCAGTGGCCTGAAAGAGATGGGCGTGTCCGGCAAATCATGCGTTGATCCACTTCGGGTCCCAGTGCTTGTCCAGCAGCATCGTTTACAGTTGCTGGAAATACTCCATCCAGACAGTTCAAGCGAGCAAAAGGTTCCCCTCCAGGCCCCGAAAACCGTGCACCCATCATTAGGCCAAAGCGAATCAACTTCCCAAAAGATTTGAGAAAACTTGAGCCCCAGTCGGCGGTATAATCTAGGTAACTTGCCAGGCGAAAACCTCAAGTTTCGGCGGAATCCTCTTTCGCCGACCTCTTCCAACCGCATCGCCATTTGCCGTCTGGGCACGAACGGCCCCGGAAGAGTTCGCCTGTCAGCTTGCTTGCTGTCGATCGGGAAGTCTCATCCTAGTGAAGCTTTCCGCTGGTCTGGATAGCGGCCAGGTCTTCGCGGTGCCTGAGTCGTGCTGATGTTCTCATTGATCCTTTTTCTTTCTTCCCGGTAAGACGAATTCTGGTCGCGCTCGGCTTCTGCCTGCGCCGATCTTGAAACGCCGTACCAGGGGCACCCCTCTTATCTTTCAGGAGTCTCGTACGATGATCCGTAAGGCGTTTACGCTTGTGGAATTGTTGGTGGTCATCGCCATTATTGGCGTGCTGATCGCTCTTCTGCTGCCGGCCGTGCAGCAAGCTCGCGAAGCGGCACGGCGCATGCAGTGCGTCAACAATTTGAAGCAACTCGGCATTGCCACGCACAACTATCACGATACGTTCGGCTGCCTCCCCTCAGGCACGATCACCGTGGCCACCGCTTCGACCGGGGCCGGAGACCAGAACGTGGCCAGTTGGGGGTGGGGAGCTTTGCTGCTTCCGTTCCTCGAACAGCAGAACATGGCCGATCAAATGGGCGTCGGACAAATCCCGCTCAACAACTACGTCAAAAAGACCGCGGCCAACGGCATTACTTTGGCTGACAAGTCGCTGGTACTCGACGCGTTCATCTGCCCTTCGGATGCCGGCCCCGAAATCAACGACTCGTCCAAGTTCTCGCACACCGGAGGCAATGCATTCAGCACGTCGCCTGCGAACCTGGCACCCAAGTCGAACTACATGGGCAACTTCGGCCACAACCGCTCGCGCGTCTGGAACAACTCGCAGTATGCCGCCTTGGCGACCGGCATGTTTCGCTATAGCGGCGGAGCGGCTGGCAACATCAAGCTCGCTTTCCGCGACATCACCGACGGCACGTCCAACTCCATCATGTTCTCGGAGCGAGCTTACATGCTCAAAGGGAACGTGCGGTTCTACCCAGGTACCTGGGTCGGCTGCCTGGCAGGCGGTCATGAAGACTGCCACGAAGACCTCTGGTTCACCCTGCGAGCCCCGATCAACGGCGCCCAAGGAGGCATCAACTTCGCCAGCCCCGACTCCAACACGGTTCAGCTCTGGTCGCGGCAAGAGTCGATCTCCAGCGCCCACAAAGGAGGCGTCAACGCCTGCATGGGAGACGCCTCGGTCCAGTTCATCTCCGAAACGATCGAGTGGGCCTACGGCGGCGACGGCGACACGGTGAAGAACACCGTTTTGGAACGGCTGGCAGCCGTGAATGATGGGTTGCCCGTTGGGGAGTATTAATTTTGGTGTGCTGCTGGTTCGTCAAGGAGGCCTGGGCTTTGGGGGCCTTCTTGGCAGGCGGTACGTGGCTCAGCCAGACATTACACTTATGTAAACAAGCCCGGTAACCCATGAGATTCGTCGCCCAACCGTTAGGAAGCTTCCACCCATTGTCGCCATTAGAAGGCACGTGAAACACAACACATCGAAACTAACCTCTAGCGAGGCGATCCCAAGTAAAAGAATAACCACTGCTACGACGAACCCCAGTACCCCGCCAAACGCCGCACCAATGAGTGCCCCTACCGTTCGATAGCATACGTGACAAATCAGCGGCTCCATCTCTTGTCCGCCGTTCTTATCAAGCCAATCAAATGTATCCCTTGCTGCCAGGAATGATCCAACAAAGCAGAGAATCCCAATACCAATCAGTTCCATGTGCGGATACAGAAAGAACGTGATCAGGCATCCGGCTTGAAGCACAAGGATGTCGATGATTGTTATCTGTTTGAGTGACACAAAGTCATACTCACTAATTGAAAAGTCTATCGACGTTAACTTCGTGACAGTCGGTAGTGAACGCCGCAGTCACCTTAGGCACAGTGATGCCTCTAGCCCATAAACAATTCAGGACGAACCTGAAATCGCTTCGCCAACTTCTGCAAATGCTCCACAGTCAGTGACCGGTCACCCTTCAACAACTTCGAGCCCATGCTCGCATGAACGCCCAAAAGTCGGGCAAGGTCCGAGGCGTTCATATCATGTTCCGACAACAGGTTCCGTAAGAGTTCGATGCCGGAAATATCGCTCGTTTCGATCGCGTGGTGCTTCGCTTCGTAAGCTTCGACCAGTTGCACTAACGTTTCCAAGTAAATGGCCTGCCCCTTGGTGTGCCGAGCGATAGCCATTAACCGATCGACCATTTCGAGCGTCTCTTCATGGTGCGACTCATCGGTGACGGCACGCGGCGACATCAGGGCCACTAGGTCCTCGAAGCGGCCGGGGAGTTTTTCGTGATTTGTTTTTATGATCTGACCACCGTTTGATTCTAGCGCGAAGTCGTGGCCGCATCCACTGACATTCCCACCATATCCAGCCATCAACACAGATCGATCCCAATCCACTCCAAGCCAGTCACTTTACCATCACAAATGGTCAACCGAGCATCCCATCCAGGCGTCAAGAATTCTCTTATCTCTTCGGCCTGATCGGGATTGTCTTTGATGGCCTGCTCAATCTGATCGGGTGACTCTGAAAAATTGACAACGACATGCTGGGCACCCTGCGTTGGATCGGGGATCTCGACCGAAAGAATCTGCCATCGATCGAAACGCAATTCACGGGTGGCAACAAAGGCGGAGATAGCATCCGCGAGTGCCTGATGTTCGTCCGTGGTCATGTTCGTGACCTCGATGTGCCGACAATTCGTCTATCGTTGTTCGCCGATATCACTTACAAGGTATCCTTTCGCTACCAATTCAGCCACTAACCAGCCCATTTCCACGGATGGAAACCTCACTCCACAAAGCTCTGAAGGCCCATTACGCCGGTAAGAAAGCCGAGACCGAGGTTCGGCTCGGGCGGTATATCATCGATGCCGTTGCTCGCGGGCAGTTGATTGAGGTGCAGTGGTCAGGCCTGGCGGCGATTCGGGATAAAATTCGCGAGCTGTGCGATAGCCACAAGGTGCGGGTCGTGAAGCCGATTGTGGCTCGGAAGAAGGTCGTTCGCCGCGATAAAAAAGGGGGGCAGATCGTTTCGGCTCGCTACAGCCCCAAGCGGTGCGACGTGTACAGCGTGTTTGAAGAGCTGGTCCACTTCACCAACGTCTTCCCGCACGAGAACCTCACGCTCGAGATTCCGCTGGTCGAGATCGAGGAGATCCGCTACCCGGGGCATGGCAAACGGCGGCGGCGGCGCGAGAACGATTTCGTCGTCGAAGATCAAACCCTGACCGAGATCGTCTCGGCCCACCGCTTCAAGAAAGCTTCCGACCTTTTGAAGCTCCTGCCGGCCGGGCTGCCCAAGCAGTTCCACACCGGCGACGTGGCCACCGGCCTGGGGCGGCCGCGGTGGATCGCTCAGAAGATGGTCTACACGCTGCGAAAGACCGGCGCTTTAGGTGTGGTCGGCAAGGAAGGCAACGCGATCCTCTATCAGAAGCAGCGTAGCGGTGCCGGCAGGAAGGCCGCCTAGGGGCGGTCTCAGAAAAGCTGTCAGTTCTTTAAAACCGCACGCCAGGGAGCTTCGTCTCATTGAAGAACAGGCTATGCACTTCTTCGCTTGGGAGACTCCCCCATGACCCGGACAGCACTTCTCGCAACTTCTTTTCTGACAGCACTTTGTCTCGTATTTTCGGCCAGCGTGGCGACGGCCCAGGGGGTGATCGTGATCCATCACCCGCACCCGCATCCCTTGCCCCGGCCGATCCCCAGACCACGCCCAGCCCCCCAGCCTGAGCTTTCGTACAAGATCTCGAAGCTGGAAGTGAACGCGAACATCAAAGATCAAGTCGCGCAAGTACAAGTGGCTCAGGAATTTACCAACACCGGCAGCCGTCAGATGGAGGTCTCGTTCCTCTTTCCACTGCCGTACGACGGGGCGATCGACAGCTTGACGCTGATGGTCGACGGGAAGGAATTCCCGGCCAAGCTGCTGCCTAAGGATAAGGCCCGCGAGGTTTATGAATCGATCGTTCGCTCGAACAAAGACCCGGCCCTGTTGGAATGGACCGGCACCGGCATGTTCCAGACGAGCGTCTTTCCAGTTCCCGCCGGGGCGAGCCGCGAGGTGAACATCACCTACTCACAGCTGCTGAAGAAGGATGGCCGGCTGACCGACTTTCTCTTCCCGCTGTCGACGGCCAAGTATACCGACAAGCCGGTCGAGAAGGTGAAGGTTCGCCTGGCGATCGAAGCGAGCCAGAAGCTGAAGAGCATTTACAGCCCCACGCACGAGGTCGACATTAGCCGTAACGGCAACAAGCGGGCCGTCGTCAAATTCGAGAAAGAGAACTACATCCCCAGCAACGACTTCCGCTTGTTCTTCGAGAGCAACAACGAAAAGCTCTCGGCCAGCGTGATCAGCTACCGCCCCAACAAGAACGAAGAAGGCTTCTTCCTGATGCTCGCCTCGCCACCACCGCGTGACGACATGGCTGAAGCGGTGAAGAAGACGGTGCTGTTCGTCGTCGATCGCTCAGGCAGCATGAGCGGCGAGAAGATGGACCAGGCACGCGAGGCTGCCAAGTACGTGCTGAACCACCTGAACGAGAAAGACCTGTTCAACATTATCGCCTACGACAGCGACGTCGAAAGCTTTCGACCGGAACTGCAAAGTGCCGACAAGAAGAGCATCACCGAAGCGATCGGCTTTGTCGATGGACTCTACGCCGGCGGTAGCACCAACATCGACGGCGCGCTCACCTCGGCCATGAAGATGGTGCAGGACGACGATCGCCCATGCTACATCTTGTTCCTTTCCGATGGTCGGCCGACGCATGGCGAAACGAACGAGATGAAGATCGTCGAGCACGCCAAGGGCAACAACAGCTACGATGCCCGGATGATCAACTTCGGGGTTGGCTTCGATGTGAACAGCCGTCTGATGGATCGGCTGTCACGTGAGATCAAGGGACAAAGCCAGTATGTGCGTCCCGATGAAGACCTCGAGGAACACGTCGCACGACTGTACCGGAAGATCAACGCCCCGGTGATGACCAATGTGAAAATCAAGTTCGACCTGGAAGATGGCGGGCAGAACTTCGTCAATCGATTGCTCCCCAAGGAAGTGGTCGATTTGTTTGACGGAGAGCAACTGGTTCAAGTGGGCCGGTACAAGAAGGCAGGCAAAGCCAAGATCACCATCACCGGGACGGTGAACGGCGAAAAGGAGAGATTCGACTTCCCCGCCGACTTCGTCCAAGAGAGTAGCGACCAGTCCAACGCGTTCGTCGAGAAGCTGTGGGCCATTCGCCGCATCGGTGAGATCATCGACGAGATGGACCTCAACGGAAAGAATGACGAGTTGATGACCGAACTGGTTCGACTATCCACCGATCACGGCATTTTGACGCCGTACACCAGCTTCCTGGCCGATGAGAACCAATCGGTGCAAGAACTGGCCGACGCTCGCTTCGGCGGCAGCATGAGCTTGAGCCTCTTGCGAGCCGAAACCGAGAAGCTGGCCGAGGTCTCAGGCCGGTCGGGATTCCTGCAGCGTGACTTCAAGCAGCGATACCAGAACGCTCAGAATGCCCCGGCGGCCGAGTCCGCTCCGGCGAAAGCCATGAGCGCTGATCGGGCTGCCTCAGGCGGCGTGGCCGGACCAAGTTCCTTTGAGAGCGGCGCATACGGCTTGGCCGTTCAGGATACCGAAACGGACGAATATAAGGTCGTCGAGTCGGTTCGGAACGTGGGCAACAAGACCCTCTTCTACCGCGAAAATATGTGGATGGATGAGGAATCGGCGGTGAAGCTGACTAAGAATAAATCGATAATTGTCGAAATCAAACGCTTCAGTAAGGAGTACTTCGACCTGGTCGCCGAGAACACCAAGGAGGAAAATCAGGTGCTATCACAGCAGCGAGCCGACGAAACGCTGATGGTCTGGCTGCGTGGCAAAAACTACCTGATTAAGTAACAAGTTGTTAACAAACTCAGGAAAGCCGAGCGAGAGCCCCAGGTGGTGAACCATCTGGGGCTCGCTTCGTAAGAAGGGCTGCCTGCGGAAGGACACATTGTTGGTTATTTTTCGCGCTGGGGATATTTCCTCCAGTTGACGCCTACGAAAAACGATACATACTTCCGAAATCGACAGCGGACTGTATTTCTAAGAGGGCTTCTCCCCTCCCCCAAAATAGGTCCGGCTCAGGCGCGTTTCAGGCGGAACGGGTCGATCGTTCTCGCGGTGATTTCCAGCACGCACCAGTGCTTAGTGGCAGGTCGGTCCTCGGGATGACCCTTGCCGCGAACCGTGACTCTCCGAGGACCTTTAGGCGCCCCATCGCCTAGGCCCCATGGCTACGATTGTTCTATTGATCACCACCGGTCTGTTGATCGGGTACGGGATCTGGGAGCTGTACCGGCATCGGCAAAAGCTCGCCAAGATACCCATCCGCGTGCACGTCAACGGCACCCGCGGCAAGTCAAGCGTGGCCCGGCTGATTGCGGCCGGCCTGCGTGCTTCCGGCATACGCACGTGCTGCAAAACGACCGGCACGCTCCCCCGGATGATTGTTCCCAGCGGTACCGAGTACCCGGTGTTTCGCCCCTCGAGGGCCAACGTAATCGAGCAGGTCCGCATTGTCGACATGGCCGTCGAGTTTGAAGCGGAAGCTCTGGTCATCGAGTGCATGGCCCTGCGGCCGAACCTGCAGTGGCTGTGCGAAAACAAGCTGATACGAGCCACGCACGGCGTGATCACCAATGCCCGCGAAGACCATCTCGACGTGATGGGGCCGACGGAAAAGGACGTGGCCTGGGCGCTGGCCGGCATGGTACCGGTGAAAACGAAACTGTTCACCGCCGAGCGCGACCACCTTGACGTCTTCGAGCATGCCAGCAAAGACCGGCAAACCCAACTGATTGCCATCAGCGAAGAAGACGTCGAGCAGATCACGCCGCTCGACCTGGCTGGCTTCATGTACGTGGAACACGCCGAGAACGTGGCACTCGCCCTGCGTGTGTGTGCCGACCTGGGTGTCGACCGCGCCACCGCGCTGCGCGGCATGTGGGAGGCCAAACCGGACCCCGGTGCGATGACCGCCCACGAGATGGACTTCTTCGGCCGCAAGATTCACTTCGTGAACGGTTTTGCCGCGAACGATCCGGAATCGACCGAACGCATCTGGAAGATGGCCCTCGAGCGTTATCCCGAAGTGGAGCGCCGCGTGATGGTGGTTAACTGCCGGCAAGACCGCCCTGACCGCTCGCAGCAGCTGGGCAAATCAGTCACCAATTGGCCGCCGGCCGACTATTACGTGCTGATCGGAACCGGAACCTACATCTTCGCCAAAACCGCCACCGAAGCAGGCATCGATCCGCTGAAGTTGGTGTTCGCCGAAGATCTGCCGGCGCCTGATATCTTCGAGACTCTTTTGGAATACTCAGGCAAAACATCGCTGATCATGGGGATCGCAAATATTGGTGGCGTCGGCCTCGACGTCGTTCGCTACTTCGCAAATCGCAGTACACAGAAGACTTTTAAATGACGGGGATTATTACAGTTGCCATTGGGGTTGGCCTGGCGGTCAGCCTCATTTTTTCCGAACTGTTCGGACTGGCCGCCGGTGGTATGGTGGTGCCAGGTTACTTTGCGTTGTTCCTGGATCAGCCGGTGAATGTCAGCATGACCGTGGTGGCCTCGCTGCTGACGTTCTTTCTGATTCATCTGCTTTCCAACATCGTGATCGTGTACGGCAAACGCCGCACGGTGCTGATGATTCTGGTTGGTTTCCTGGTACGTTCACTGTTCGATGCCCTGCCGGTCTGGGCCCTTGCTCCGCTGCAGGCGCTGCAAATTCAGCAGCCGCTGGAAACCGCCGAGCCTGTCCAGGTGATCGGCTACATCATTCCCGGTCTGATCGCCATCTGGCTCGATCGCCAAGGAGTGGTGGAAACGCTAAGCGCCCTGTTTATCGCTTCAACCGCGATTCGTCTGATCCTGATTCTCGCTTTCGGTACGGAACTCCATCTGTGAAGAAGATCTACTGGCGTCCAAAAACTGTTTCCCGCACCGCCCTCACGCTGATCGCCTCGGTCGCCGTGGCCGGGCTGGCGATCGTCGAGAATGTCCGCGTCGAGCGTAAGACACGCTATTACGATGAAAAGCTGGCCGCCACTGAAATGGCGGCTCGTGGGATGGAAAAGCTGTACCTGACCCGCGTCGAACTGGGCTATGCGATCGATCCGACGCTCGACCCCGGCCGCAGCGGCATGGTCGGGCTGACCAACTCGCCGGTGACCAGCATGGTGGGGGACTTGCCCTCGAAGCTGGCCTCGGCCAACCCTAACTTCGCCGCCATCTTTGTCGACATGCTCAAAGAGACCGGAGTCCAGGAAGGGGACGTCGTGGCGGTCGGCATCAGTGGTTCGTTCCCTGCGCTGAACCTGTGTATGTTCTCGGCCCTGGAAACGCTGGGTGCCAAACCGATCGTGATCGCCTCCGGTAGTAGTTCGCAGTGGGGTGCCAACATCCCGGAACTGCTATGGATCGACATGGAGCGAATCCTGTACGACGAAGGAATCATTAAAACGCGGAGCATCGCGGCTTCGCTGGGGGGCGACAACGACCGCGGGCTGGGCCTGCCGGAAAACGGCATCGAGATCATCCGCAAGTCGATTGAAAACAACAAGCTGCCCCTGATCGAAAAGCGTGTCAAAGACAGCGCCGACGAACGGATGAAGCTCTATCAACAGAATGCGGCCCAGAAGCCGATCAAGTGCTACATCAACATTGGCGGCGGGGTCGTGTCGACCGGGCGAGCCCTCGGCAAGGAATCGTTCAAGACCGGCGTCAACTTGCTGCCGCCGCCGAACATCGACCAGATCGATGGCGTTGCCCCCCGATTCATTCGGGAAGGGATCCCGGTGATTCATATCGTCAATGCCGCACTGATCGCCGAGCAGAATGGTTTGCCCGTTCCTCCGACCACCTATCCAGAAATTGGCTCCGGCCCCGTCTTTATCGTCAATGACTACAACCGCGTCCTGACGGCGATCTTGCTGGTGCTGATCGTAGGCGGACTGTACGGCTTTATTCGCTCCGACGTTGGTTTCCGGCTGCTGCGGGTTGCTTCCCCCAAGAAGACCAGCGGCCCGCCAGAGCCCATGGTGTAAGTCAACCACGGCAGCAAGGTTGACGTTAAGGGGTATTGTTGTCGATACTTAGGGAATTCAAGATTCCCTAAGTTGACAACCAAAGAGTCGCGGCATGTCCCAGGCCTCTGAACCTCCTATGAAGCAAACCCACCATCTGCGCGTCTGGCTGGTGGTGGTTGCTTGCTTGATCTACTGCGTTTTGCTGCGAGTGCTCCCCTACGTGCTGACGGCGATAGGGGCCCAAAACGACTGGTTCTCGCAAAACTTTCCCTGGTCGTTCACGCCGGTTTTGGCCGTGGGGATGCTGGCAGGCGCGATGTTGACCAATCGCTATGCGGCGGCCGGCCTTCTGCTGGCGGCTTTGATTGCCAGCGACGTGGGCATCTGGCTGGCTTCCGGTCACCTGGACTGGGCGTTCTATCCTGGCACTCCGTTCAACTATCTTTGCCTGCTGGCGACGATCCTTTTGGGTTACGTGCTGAGAAACGATCGAAGCTGGATCAAGCCAATCGGCATGGGTGTGCTGGCCAGTGTGGCTTACTTCGTTGTTTCCAACTTCGGTAGCTGGCTGACCCTCGAGGAATACACGAAGGACCTCAGTGGGCTGGTTCAATGTTACGTGAGTGCCCTGCCGTTCTTTCGTAATCTGCTGGCGGGAACGTGCCTGGGTACGGTCATTCTGTTTTGTCCGCTCGTGCTGAGTGCCCTTGCTCCGGCCCCGGAGCGAAGCGGCGAGCTTCCGCAGCCCCGCTCTTCCTCCGCCAGGTAGATGTCGCCACGTAAGTTGACGACCGGTGGGCGTTGCTGGATAAAGAGAACACCCTTTCCCGCTTTGTCGCGTTGAACTGTACCGCAACGGCACCGCTGCCATGGCCCAACTGACCGGCTCGATCGTCAAATACCCAGCGCGGAACCTGGTCGTTTGGTACCTGGGATTGATCGCGGTCGGTACGATCGTTCTGACGTGGTCGATCTCGCGCGGCTCGGGCGCCGAGAGCATCAGCCTGATCGATGCCATTTTCACGGCGACCAGCGCCAGCTGCGTGACCGGGCTGGCGGTGCGGTCGACCCCGCACGACTTCAGCTTCATCGGGCAATTGGTCATCCTGCTTTTGATCCAGGTCGGCGGGATCGGGATCATGACGATCACCACCTTCACGATGTTCAACCTGGGCAACAAGCCAAGCCTGCGTGCCAGAGCGATCCTTACCGAAACGCTGGGGGCCAGCGACGGTGCCGACCTGAAATGGATTTTGCAGCACGTCTTAGTGGTAACAGGCGTCAGCGAAGGGATTGGCTTCGCCATCCTGCTGGCGCGGAATCTGTTTCTGTATGAACCTGGCACGGCTGCCTGGCATGCCCTGTTTCATTCGGTATCGGCGTTCTGCAATGCCGGCTTTGCACTGCACGACGACAGCCTGGTGAGCTTTCAAGGAGACGTCATCGTCAACCTGACGATCTCGGCGCTGATTATCGTGGGGGGCATTGGCTTCCCGGTTCTGCTGGATCTGAACAAGAACTGGCGACGAGGGCCGATCGACGGGTGGATTCATCTCCATTTGCATTCCAAGTTCATGCTCTTTGGTACGGCGTTCTTCCTGCTGGCCGGATTCGTGGGCTTTCTGGTGTTGGAATGGGACGGAGTCCTCGACCAGATGCCGCTGTGGAAGAAGCTGCTGGTCTCCGGCTTTCACTCGGTCACGTGCCGCACGGCCGGCTTCAATACGATTGATCTGGCTTCACTCACTAATGCGACCCTCTTTATCTCGATGATGCTGATGCTCATTGGGGCTGGCTCCTGTTCGACCGGGGGCGGCTTTAAGGTTTCGACCGTGATGGTGATGGCCCTGCATGCCTGGAAGACTTTTCAAGGCGCCAGCCGCGTTAACTTTGCCCGCCGAACAATTCCCGGCGAAGTGATTCAAGGCGCGACCGCCACCGCGCTGCTGTTCTCGGTCGTGGCGATCGCAGCGCTGACGATGCTGCTGGTGATCGAGCAGTCCAGCACGCCCCACCCGAAGAGTCAGGGCTTGTTTCTGGATGCGGCGTTCGAAGTCGTTTCCGCACTGGGAACGGTCGGCTTGTCGACCGGGTTCACCGGGACCCTCTCGAACATGGGCAAGCTGATTATCATCGTGTTGATGTTCCTGGGTCGTATCGGACCGATTTCGGTGTTCGCGGCGCTGTCGATGACCGAGCGGAAAACGCCCGTCGAATACCCTAAAGAAGAACCTTTGATAGGATAATCCGAATGGCACCGGTAAAGCACTTTTATGTTTTGGGGCTCGGCACGTTTGGTGGAGCACTTGCCCGGCAGTTGAACAAGAACGGCTGCCGCGTGACCGGCATCGACAGCCACCGGGAGCACGTCGAGGACATCAAAGACGAACTCTACGAAGCGATCATTGCCGACGCGACCGATTTCGATACCCTGAAGCATCTTAACTTCAAAGATGCCAACGGGGTGTTCATCAGTATGGGCGAGGACATCAGCCATTCCCTTTTAGCGACGCTGCATGCCAAAGAACTGGGTGCCAAGCGGATCATCGTCAAAGGGGTCAGCCAAGATCACGGCAAGCTGTTGAAGAGCCTGGGAGTCGAACGGGTAATCTTTCCCGAAGCGGAAATCGCCGCCACGCTTGCCGACCGCGTAACCTGGCCGAACATCATCGACTTTTTGCCGATCGATCCTGAGTACAGTTTCATGGAGGTGGCCGTGCCGGACGACATGGTCGGCAAGTCACTGATGCAGTTGAATCTTCGTCAGCAGTTCGGTGTGTGGGTTGTAGGGATCAAGGACTCAATGACTGGCAAGCTCGAGATGTTTCCCGACGGTGGATACTCGCTTGGCTGCGATCAGTTGATCCTGGTAGTCGGAAAGCAATCTTCGCTCGAGCAGCTACGCAATAAGACCTAAAATCCACCCGCGAACTACATCAATTCGCGAATTGCGACCCCACGCGAGGCCGCCTAAAATAAAGTGGTGAGACCACACGTAAGTTGTGCGATCACAACTACTAAACGCATATCTTTTTATGGGCGTTTCGTCGACTCGCCCCCCACCCGAATGGTCGCATGAGCGAGCATTCGTCCTCCTTCCTAAATATTTTTTATTGACATATCACCCGGTTGTGGGAAAGCAAATTCCCGCAATGCGACTTAATAATGGAGCGTGCGCCCCAATCGCCAAGAGATCCTAATCGCCATAATCAACGAAAACCTCCTTTTTTCACAAGGCTATCCCGTTGGCAGTTTTCGTATGTTATTATTTGACGCAACCTCGCTGTTAACCGGAAGATAGCCACGCAACGGAGCCGAGCCCCCTTGAACGTTCTTTTTGCCAGCAGCGAGGTCTATCCATTCGCCAAGACCGGGGGACTGGCGGATGTAGGCGGTGCTTTGCCGATCGCATTGCAACACTTGGTTGACAATGTCACCGTGATCTTGCCGGCATTTCGCCATATCTATAAGTCCGGACTACCGATTGAAGAACTGCCGATTTACTTCGACGTCCCTGTCGGGGGTCAAATCGCCTCAGGGCAACTCCTGAAGTCCCATTTGCCTAATTCAGATGTTCCGATCTACTTTGTCAAGAACGACGAGTATTTCGATCGGCCTGAGTTGTATCGCGAAGCCGGAACCGACTACCAAGACAACAGCGAACGTTTCGTCTTCTTCTGCCGCAGCGTACTGGAAGCGATTCGACTGCTCGATCTGAAGATCGACCTGCTGCACTGCAACGACTGGCAAACCGGCCTCATCCCGGCCTACTTGAATATCGAGTACCGGGCCACGCACGGGTACGAAGAAATCGCCAGCGTGCTGACCATTCACAACATGGCCTACCAGGGTAATTTCTGGCACTGGGACATGCTGTTGACCGGGCTCGACTGGAAGTACTTCAACATGCATCAGATGGAGTTCTACGGCCATCTGAACTTCCTGAAGACAGGCATCGTCTTCGCCGACGCGATCACCACGGTCAGCCCACGTTACGCCGAAGAAATCCAATCGCAGCCGATGGGTTGTGGTTTGGAAGGCGCCCTTCGCGAACGCCGTTCGGTGCTCGAGGGGATCGTCAACGGGGTCGACTACTCCCGCTGGAATCCTGCCACCGACAACGACATTGCCTCGAAGTACGACCTGGACAATTGGCAGACGAACAAGCCTCTGTGCAAAGAAGCACTGCAGAAGGAATTCCATCTGCCGATTAATCCCAAGGTGCCGGTCATCGGCATGGTGGGACGCATGGCCGATCAAAAAGGCTTTGACCTGGTCGCCAAGGTGATTCGCGATCGCGCCAAAACGTGCGATTGCCAATGGGTCATTCTAGGAACCGGCGAACCGCATCACGAGGCGATGCTGAAAGAGTTGAGTGCTCTGTACCCGAACAAAATCGGCGTGAAAGTCGAATTCTGCGAAGGGAAAGCGCGTCGCGTGGAAGCGGGCGCCGACATGTTCCTGATGCCCAGCTTGTACGAACCATGCGGGCTCAATCAGCTTTATAGCCTGAAATACGGCACCGTACCGGTGGTCCGGGAAACAGGCGGTCTGGCCGACACGATTACCAGCATGTCGCCTGCGACGCTCGAAACAGGCACGGCCAACGGCTTCAGTTTCCGGGAGTACACCGCCGAGGCGTTGCAGGATATCCTGGAAATCGCCATCACCACGTACCAAGAACAACCTGATACTTGGAAGCAGATTGTCGAGACCGGCATGGCACAAGACTGGTCTTGGGATCGCAGTGCTCAACAGTACCTTGAACTCTATCAGAAAACGCTCGAAGCACGTCGCAGTAGCTAACGTTGGCCACCGCCGACAAGGATGTCGCCGTGAGTCCTAGTTCTGGAAATGAACTCCGCCGAGACCCACTGCTTGGGTTTCAAGTCATTGTTGCTGAAGGACGTGAGAACCGTCCCCAACAGTGGAAGTCGACCATTCCGGCCCCTTCGGCCATGCGTTGTCCTTTCTGTGGCGGTCACGAAGATGCCACGCCGCACGAACGACTCGTCCTGCCGCCGAATCTAAACCGCAAGAACGATCAAGAGCCGTGGGAAGTCCGGGTTCTACCGAACATCTATCCATCGCTATCCCCCCACTTCCCTGACAGCATCCCCCAAGGAGCCAGCCCTTTCTTCGAGTCGGTCGCGGCCAGCGGGGTTCAGGAAGTGATCGTCGAGTCCCCGCAGCATGTTCGCTCGTTTGCCCAACTTCCAGAGCAGAACGCGATCTTGACCTTTCAAGCCTATCAGATGCGGCTCCATGCGATCCGTGAGGAAGGTCGTTGCCGCTACGTTCAGCTATTTAAAAACAACGGCCCGGCAGCCGGTGCCTCGCTCGAGCACTCGCACAGTCAGTTGATGGCGACCCGCTACATTCCGCCGATCATCGAGCAGGAACTGGCCGCCTGTAAGGCCTATTTCCGAAAGACGAAGCAGCCATTTTTCAGCGACCTGATCGAGAGTGAACTGGCGGAGGGAACACGCGTGATTCATGCCGACGACAACCTGGTTGCGTTCTGTCCGTATGCGTCGCGCATGCCGTTTGAAGTCACCATTTTACCGCGCGTCAGCCAGGCCGATTTCGGACTGGCAAACTCAACGCTATTAGAGCAGCTTGCCTTGTTGTTACGCTCGATCCTGGCGCGAGTGGAAAAGGCATTAAATTTCCCGGCATATAACTACCTGATTCACACGTTGCCGTTTGACACATTCTCGACAGATCACTATCACTGGCATGTAGAGGTTTTGCCGCGCGTGACGGTCAGAGCAGGTTTCGAGTGGGGGACGGGTCTTTACGTGAACCCACTCTCGCCTGAAAGGGCCGCTCGAATCCTCCGAGAGTTGCTGTGACCGATAAGGTCCGTACAACCTGAAAGGTCACCGTAGACCTTCCAGTAAACTCGATTGGAAAAGCTAGCTAAAGGGTGCCGGTTCGGCCGATTCGTCCTGTATCCATCCAGGCGAAATCCGCCGCAGAACCTCCCCAACTCCCAGGAACTCCCCCGAGAACAACATGAGCAACACGATCCGTCTTTGCTTGGTCCTGCACAATCATCAACCCATCGGCAACTTCGATGGGGTCTTCGAGCAGGCCTATCAGGACAGCTACCTCCCCTTCCTGGACGTGTTTGATTGCTACCCCGATATCAAAATCGGCCTGCACACCAGCGGCCCGCTGATAGAATGGCTCGACGAGCATCACCCTGAATACCTCGATCGCCTGGCTGCCCACGTCAAGAATGGCCGGATCGAAATCATCGGGGGCGTCTTCTACGAAGCGATCCTGCCGATGATCCCGCCGCGCGATCGCGTTGGCCAGATCGAAACGTACACCAAGTGGCTGACCGACCGACTGGGCGCCAAGATCCAAGGCATGTGGATGCCGGAACGCGTCTGGGAACAGCCGCTGACCGCCGACATCGCCGACGCTGGCATCCAGTACACCATTTTGGATGACTTCCACTTCAAGAACGCCGGCATCCCTCAGGAAGAGCTCTACGGCTACTACGTGACCGAAGAGTGCGGCAAGCTGCTCAGCGTCTTCCCTGGCAGCGAACGTCTTCGTTATCTCCTGCCGTTCGCACCTGCCCAAGACACCATCGATTACATGCGCGGCATCGCCGATCAATACCCAGGCTCGGTTCTGGTCTTCGGCGACGACGGCGAAAAATTCGGCACGTGGCCTGACACCAAAGCGCACGTCTACGATCGCGGCTGGTTGGCTCAGTTTTTTGAACTGCTGACCGCCAACAAGGATTGGCTGCTGACCACCACGCTCGCCGAAGCTTCCGAAGCCCTGCTTCCCGTCGGGAAGACCTACATCCCCGAAGGCAGTTATCGCGAGATGACCGAATGGGCGATGCCGGCTCAGCAACAGGTCGAGTTCGAGGACATGGTTCACGAACTGGAACACCAGGAACATTGGCCGCAAATCAAAAAGTACATCCGTGGCGGGTACTGGCGGAACTTCAAAGTTCGCTATCCCGAAACGGACGAGATGTACTGCCGCGCTTTGGGCATCAGCAACCGGCTGCATGCGGCCGAGCAGAACGGCGGCGACGCCAAGCTGTTGGCTCAAGCCAAGAAGGAACTGTACCGCGGCCAATGCAATTGCAGCTACTGGCACGGTGCGTTCGGCGGAACCTACCTGCCGCATCTTCGTAATGCCGTTTACAAGCATTTGATTGCGGCCGACAATCTGCTGGATAAGGCCGAGCACAAAGAATCCAGCTTCCTCGAAGCCGAAGTCGCCGACTTCAATCTCGATGGCCGTAAGGAAGTTCGCCTGGAAGACGACAAGCTCGTCGCCCTGATGGCCCCGGCCTCAGGCGGTACGATCTACGAACTCGACGTGCGTTCGATCTGCCACAACCTGCTGGCCACCTTGTCGCGTCGGCCGGAAGCTTACCATCGCAAAGTGCTCGCTGGTCCTTCGACATCAGGCGGCGAAGTCGCCTCGATCCACGATCGCGTGGTCTTCAAGCAGGAAGGCCTCGACAAGATGCTGCAGTACGACAACTATCAGCGAAAGGCGCTGGTCGATCACTTCTTCGACAACAACGCTTCGCTGGAACAAGTCGCCCTGAACAACGCCATGGAACGTGGCGACTTCGTCGGTTCCCCCTTCGAAGCCAAAGTGCGCCGCAACCCGGACCGCATCCAAGTTCAGATGTCGCGGATGGGCAACGCCTGGGGGATTCCGTTGAAGATCACCAAAGGGGTCACCATGAATGCCGGCAGCAGCAGCCTCGAGATTGCCTACCTGCTGGAAGGGCTGCCGCAAGATCAAGTCCTGCACTTCGCCGTGGAAATGAACCTGGCTGGTCTCCCATCGGGTGCCGATGATCGTTACTTCCACCAGGCCGACGGCAACAAGCTGGGGCATCTTGGATCGCAACTCGACCTGCACGAGATTCAAGACCTCGGCGTGAAGGACGAGTGGCTGGGCATCGATTGCCGCTGGAGCGCCGATCGTCCGACAAGCCTATGGACGTTCCCCATCTCGACCGTCAGCCAATCGGAAGGGGGCTTCGAAATGGTTCATCAGAGCGTGTGCATGATGCCTCACTGGTGGGTCCAAGGGGATGCCGATGGCCGCTGGAGCGTGGTCATGCAGTTAGACATCGACACCTCGCTGGCGGAAAGCCGCATGCCGAAGGAAGTTCGTGAAAGCGTCAACGCGGGATAAGCAACTAGCCCGTTCTATGTAACCCCTCGCACGCTCGCGGCGGATCAAACATCAAGGCTCTCCATTGAATCCGATGGGGAGCCTTTTCTTTTGCGCGAATTTGACGCAATTTCGTACAAAAACTTCTCTGCGCAAAACTATTCATCTCCAACTCGCGTATCATGGTTGATCCAATGCGTATACTTTTGCGCAAAGGAAATTCCGCCACGAATCTTAGAAAACACAGGGAGAGTTGGTAATGAAATTTGCCTGGAAATTGACACTTTCTGCAGTGCTGGCAAGCGGACAGATTGCCGTAGGAACCGCTCTATTTGCGAACGAAGCCGACACCAAGGCAGCGGTTCCCGCGAAGGTTCTCACCGTAGGTGAAGATGCGAAAGAAGAAGCAGCAGCTTCCCCCGATACCTTCGAAGCCAAGTTTAAGGCCGCCATGGATGTTGCCCGCTCCGGCGGGGAAGACAAACTGCCGATGCCTGAGCGATACGAGAAAGCAATCGAGCTGCTCGACCAGGCCTGGGAAATGGATCGTACCGCGGACGAAACCAAGCAAGCCATTCGCATGAAGTTCTCGTTGCTGATGGCAGTCGGCCGAAACAGCGAACAGCCCGGCGAGAAAGCCAACGCCTTCCTCAACGAACTGATTCAAGACAACGATCCTGAGATCTCCCTGCTGGCAGAAAGCATGCTGCTGTCGCTGGAACTAAGCCGACTGAGCAAACTCCCGAAAGAAGAACAGGCCTCCAAGTTGGATGAGTTGAAAGCCGAATTCACCGAATCGGAACCGACCGTTCGAACCGCGACGTTGGCCACCAACATCGCCACGACCATTTCGCGTCTTCTCGAAGAAGAGCCGGCCAGGGAGGAAATCTCGGAACTGGCCATGCACTTTAGCTCGGTTCAAGATGAAGAAGTTCAGCAGGCCGCTTCCCGACTATTTGGGCTCTCGAATCGTTTGAATTTGCTGGGCGAACCGATTGAAATCACCGGCACGCTGCTCGACGGCAATGACGTGAATTTCCCTGCCGCTTTCCAGGGGAAGACGGTTCTGGTCGACTTCTGGGCGACCTGGTGCGGGCCGTGCGTTGCCGAGTTTCCCAACATGAAACGTCTCTACGAGATCTACCATCCGCATGGTTTCGAGATCGTCGGCATCAGCCTGGATAGCGAGAAGGAGGCGGTCGATGAATTCATCCAGACCCGTGAAATCCCATGGTCGATCGTCTGGAACGAGCGCGAAGAAGACGAAAGCGGCTGGATTGATCCGAACGCAGACCGATACGGCATCAGCGGCATCCCCACGATGATCCTCGTCGGCGAAGATGGCAACGTCATCTCCCTCTCGGCTCGCGGACACAACCTGGACAAACTGCTGGCCGAAGCATATCCGGAAGTCGAAGTTCCCGCGAAGGAAGAAAAAACCGAAGCCAAGCCGGAAGCGACCAAGTAATCGCGTTTGGCGACATCGATCCGCATGGATGGATGCCACAATTTGATAATCACGATGGCTGCTTATGGAAATAGGCAGCCATTTTTCGTGACCTAGAATGAAACCTCTAGCGACCAACAGGCACAGGCGAATTGAGAAACTCATGAACGAGGAGTGGCAGATGAAACGCGCGTGGACGTGTTGTGGGATTTCGTTACTTTGGTTGGGACTGGCAGTCCCTGGCATACCTCTGTTTGCCGAGGATGCCTCGGTCGTCGAGTCATCGCCATCGGTTGAGACAGCATTCGAGCCGAAGACCGCCGACGAAGGTTTCCATCAGTTTGAAACCTTCATGCGCGATCCCAACAATCCGCTGCCCATTGCCGAGCGTCTGACGCGAGGGATCGCCATGCTGGATACGCTCTGGGGTATCGACTCGGACGTCGAGTTCAAACGTAAGCTCATCTGGACCCGCTTTTCATTAAGAATGGGTCAGGCACGCACCGGCAACGAGATGAGCATTGAAACGCTGCTGAGCGAGCTGAACGCGTACTCTCAGCACGAGGAGCCTAAGGTCGCTCTGACTGCGAAGGACGCCCGGATGACGCTCGAGCTGATGCTCGTCCGGGAAAAGTCGGATCAAGAGCGACTCACTCTGGTGCAGAACATGCAGGAAGAGATCGAGGCGATGGACGTCTCTCCCGCTTCGGCCAAGCTGGCGATGACCCTTGCCAGAAATCTATCCACCGTGGTCGACGACAAGTCGGCCGCCCGCATCGCGGACGAACTCTCGCTGCACTTCGCTAAGTCGGACGACGCGGAACTGCAGCACGTGTCGGAAGACCTGAAAGGCTTCTCGCGCATGATCAACCTGAACGGCCACCAGATGCGCATCGCCGGAAAAACGCTGGAGGGGAAAGAGCTGGCCTGGGAATCGCTGCGAGGCAAGATCGTGCTGGTCGACTTCTGGGCAACCTGGTGTGGACCGTGCGTCGCTGAGTTCCCGCAACTGAAACAGCTTTACAAGGCCTACCACGAGCATGGGTTTGAAGTCGTGGGCATCAGCCTGGACGACGCCAAGGCAGACGTTCAGCAGTTCGTTACCGATCGCGAGCTACCGTGGATCATCGTCTGCAATGCCGAAGGAGACGACTACAACGGCTTCTCCGACGCCAATGCCCGATACTACGGAATTAACGCGATCCCTCAGATGATCTTCGTCGGCAAAGACGGCATCGTGCAGGCCACCGATGCCCGCGGCGAGAAGCTCGCCTTGCTGCTTGCCCAGGCCTTCCCCGATGTGGAAGCCCCCGAACTGGAAAGCGAAGAGCCTGCGGCCGAGCAAGAGTAACTCCCCCACCCTGTTACGCTGCTCTGCTAGAGGAACAAGAAGCGGGTCCGACTTAGTTACGGACCCGTTTTCTTTTCCAGGTTAGGTAGTTATCAAATTCGGGATGGGCCGTCAAAAGCTCGATCGTGTTGTAGTTGCGACCGAGTTCCTTTTCATCCGGAATGAAATGATGGATCATCTGGTGACACATCTTGCACACATCGATCGTGTGCTGCATTTGCTGCTTGGAGAATCGGCTTTTGAACCATGCCTTGCGATGGCAATGGCGCGGGATGAGATGATGCTCGTTAAAAGCTTCATCTCCGCACAGTTCGCAGCGAGCCATCGTGGTCGTCCTTCGGTTGAAATGGGCTATTACAATCCCCGATAGACACCGATGCCCATTGTGGGTTCGCTACGAAAGCAGCTGATGCACGACGTTTCCGTGAACGTCGGTCAGGCGGTAGTCACGTCCGGCGTATCGGTACGTGAGCTTCTTATGGTCGAAGCCTAACGCGTGCAGCATGGTGGCATGCAGATCATGCACATGAACCGGGTTTTCGGCGGCCTTGAAACCGGTTTCGTCGGTCGAACCGTAAACCTGTCCGCCCTTGATCCCACCGCCGGCCAACCAACAGGTAAAACCGTAGTGGTTGTGGTCGCGGCCGTTCACTTTGCCCTGGTTGGAACCTGGCTTTGGCAGTTCGACGGTCGGCGTCCGGCCAAACTCGCCACCCCAGAGAATCAAGGTCTCTTCAAACAGCCCCAGGCGTTTCAGGTCGGCAATCAATGCACCGATCGCCTTGTCGCATTGGCCAGCCAAGCGCCGATGCGACTTTTCAAGATCGTCGTGGCTATCCCACGGCTGGCCTTGGTCGTGGAAGACCTGCACGAAGCGAACACCTCTCTCGACCAATCGCCGGGCTATCAGAATCTGTCGAGCCTGGATACCGTCGCCATAAGCTTCCAGCACGTTCTTCGGTTCGCGTGAAACGTCGAAGGCATCGGTCGCTTCCATTTGCATGCGGTAGGCCAGTTCGAACGACTGCACGCGCGACTCGAGTGCCGGATCGAAGCCGCGCTGCTCGCGGTGGGCCTGGTTCATCTTTTGCAGCAAGTCGATCTGACTGCGTTGTTCTTCCAGCGACAGCTTCGAGTTCTTGACGTTCTCGATCAGCTTTTCGACTTCCGTGTGCCGCGTATCGACGTACGTTCCCTGGTAAACGCCCGGCAGGAAGGCCGACTGCCAGTTCTGCGTTTGCTTGGTCGGATAGCCGTGAGGGCACATCACGATGTAGCCCGGCAGGTTCTGATTATCGGTCCCCATGCCGTAGGTCAGCCAACTACCAAACGCAGGGCGAACGGCAACCGAAGCACCGCAGTTCATCAGCCCCAACGATGGCTCATGGTTGGGCACCTCGGCCTGCATCGAACGAATCACGGCGATGTCATCGATATGCTGGGCCGTATGATGGAACAACTCGCTGACCTCAATGCCGCTTTCGCCGTACTTTTGAAACTTGAACGGCGATGCCATGGCGGCACCGGTCTTGCGTTCGGTACGGAGGTTCTCGCCCCCAGGCAGCGGCTTGCCGTCGTACTTGGTCAGCAGCGGCTTGGGATCGAACGTATCGACATGTGAAGGACCACCGGTCATGAACAAGTGAATCACATGCTTCGCCTTGGCCGGAAAGTGGGGCTCTTTCGGCGCCAGGGGATTCTGATACGACATGGCCTGGGCTGCCGACTGGGCATCGGCGGCCAGCAGTTTCTCGTCTCCCAGCAGACCGGCCAGGCCCAACATACCAAGGCCTGTTCCCATGCGCGAAAGCATGTCACGACGGTTCATGCAAGCTTCAGGGCGATGTGGGTATTGGCTATTCATAATCTTGTTCCGGTTCGTATTTCGTGAGGGGGTCCGCAGGCAGGCAATCGGTCAGTCCACGAACATGAAATCGTTCGAGACCATCACTACCTGGGCGACGCTGTCCCACTTGTTCCACTTCTCTTCATCATTGGATGCTTCGACGTACTTTAAAAACATCTCCGACTCTTCGCTGGTTGGCGACCGCTGCAGCACGGTCTGAAAGAGCCTCTCAAGACGTTGCTCGTCCGTAAGGGATGCGTCATCCTTCCACTTCTGAGTCACCCACTGCGCCTGTCGCTGCACGAAGGGGCTATTCAACAGGTACAACGCCTGCTGAGGGACACTCGTCTTCGAGCGTTCCGGGCTCATCGCATCGGGGCTGGGGTAATCAAATGCCCGATACAGGTTCGGCAAGTCTTGTCGATCGACAAACCCGTAAACCGTACGCCGCGGCGGGTTGGGAACTTCCAGGATCTTCACCGCTCGGCCACCAAGGGAATCATCGAGCGCGCCGCTCACTTTCAGCATGCCGTCACGCATTTCCTCGAAGCTCAACCGGCGTCGATTCATCCGCCAGAAGAGACGGTTCTCGGGGTCTTTCTCGCGAGCCTCCGGGCGATCCTTGCTCGACTGCTGATAGGTCGACGAAAGCATGATGTACTTGTGCAGCTTCTTGAGCGACCAATCGTTGGTTCGCAGATAGGTCGACAGGTGATCCAGCAACAGCGGAAGCGCTGGCGGATCACTGCGAATACCAAAGTCACCCGGTGTGAGCACCAGCGGCTGATCGAAGTGCCCCATCCAGACGCGATTGACCATCACCCGCGCCGTCAGCGGGTTATCGTCGGCGACGATGTCTTCGGCCAGTTCCAGGCGACCGCTTCCGTTGTTGTAGGCGGCATCCGACTCGTCGTTCAAGACACGAATGAACTGACGCGGCACGCGATCGCCACGTCGGCCTGGGTCACCTCGTAGGAAGATCACCGGATCGTGAATGTTCTCGCGATCGACCACGGCCATGGCCCGCGGAGGGGAGCCTGCCGAATCGATCTCGTGCCCGCGAATCTTACCTTCGAGCTTCTTCTGATGGTTGCGATCGCTGGTGAAGTACGAGCGACGCACGTCGTTCTCGTTGAGCACGACCGGCGAATTACGCCCCAGCAGCGACTTGGCAATTTGACGCGGGGCTCCTTCAAACTTGTCGCTCGCTTCCCGATTGAACTCGGCATCGCGGTAGGCCTGACCGATCGGCTTGAGTAGTTCGTCGTACACGTCGACCAGGGCTGGCAGCGACTTCGGCTGGGCCGCTTTCAGGGCATCGCGTACCGCGGGATTCAACGGGCTCTGCTCAGCCGTCCACTCTGTGAGAAGCGTTTCGGCCTGCGATGCGTAAGCATCATCACCAAGCTCGCGGGCCTTGAATAGCGGCGCCCAGATGGGATGATCGGCCTTCCACTCGCGATCGGCAAACAGCTTCCACTTCGAGACCAGGTGCGGGCGAATGTTCTTGCTGTCGAGTTCATTCTGCTCGAACTTGGCGATCTCGACGTCTTGTTTCTTCGAAACCGCTCGAACGATGAAATCGAAGAAATTGGTCGACGCTTCCATTTGAATCGCGCGATCGACCTTGGCGATATGTTGATTCAGTTCTCCCTGCAGTTCGTCCAGCTTCTTCTTGAACTCGGGGTACTTCGGATCGGCATCGATGGGTCCGACTAGTGGCGTGGTTTCATTCAACTGATCGAAAACGCCGTATAGCCCGTAATAGTCGGCCATGTTGATGGCGTCGTACTTGTGGTCGTGACAACGGGCACACGTGACCGTCAAACCGAGCACACCCCGCGTGACGACGTCGATACGATCGTCGATGGTGTCTTGATGCTTGAGGAACTGGCGGCCAATCCGAATCAAGCCGAGCCCCGCCAGGCGCCGGTCTCCTTCTTCCGCGAAGTAATCGGCCGCGATCTGTTCCTTGAGGAACTCGTCGTACGGCGTATCGAGATTGAACGAGTCGATCACGTAGTCGCGGTACGCATGGGCATAGGGGAAACGGCGATCCTGGCCGTCGTTCAAGTAGCCGCGAGTATCAGAGTACCGGGCCACGTCCAGCCAGATGCGGCCCCACTTCACCCCATATTGGTTGGAAGCCAACAGGCGATCGATCACCTTCTCGAAGGCATTGGGATCTTGATCGTTGACAAACGCTGCGACTTCTTCCGCGGTTGGCGGCAAGCCGGTCAGGTCGAACGTTGCCCGGCGGATCAGCGTGCGACGCTCGGCCTTCTCGCTGGGCGTGATACCTTTCTCGCTGAGTCGGCTTTGCACGAAGTGATCGATGTCGTTCGTGGCCCAGTTCCCTTCCACCTTCGGTGCTGGCGGATTTTTAATGGGTTGATAAGCCCAATGATGCTGCTTGTCGTCGACCAATCGCTGATCGAACGACGCCGGTTGCAGCGGTTCGGACTCTTCCGGCCACGGCAGCCCCAGCTTTACCCACTTCTCGATCGCCGCGATCTCTTCGGCCGGCATTTGACCGCTGGGGGGCATCTCGAACGTTTCGTAACGAATCGCCTGGATCAGTTCGCTTTCATCCGGCTTGCCGACGACGACCGCGGCCCCGGAATCTCCCCCTTTGACGATTGCCGCGCGAGCATCCAGACGAAGGCCACTTTCCTGTTTTTCAGGACCGTGACACTCGACACATCGTTTCATCAAGACAGGTCGAACCGACTTCTCGAAGAACTCGATATGCTCGGGAGAGAATTTACTGTCAGCCGATGCCTGGGACGTGAAGGTGATCGTCACGAGCAGGGCGAGCGGCAATGCGAGGGTCCGCATAGAACTGAGCCACGGAGGTTTAGGTGGGGATGTATGAATGGGTGGGAACATGGAAAACCATGCCCCCCTATTCTACCGCACCGCGTGGCATCGGTCCAAGTCTATTTGCGTCCGCGAAGTGGCAAATTGCCCCTCGCGAGCGGGAAAAGGTCGGCTTACGAGCCCTCTGCGGCCTGGGCCCGGGCTTCCTCTTCCAGTTCGGCCTCGATCGGCTTGCGCCCTTTCATACGAACCCGCATATTGAGGAACTCGACGATCAGGGCAAAGGTCATCGCGAAGTAGATGTATCCCTTGTTGAAGTGGGTGCCTGCCCCTTCGGCAACCAGCATCACGCCAATCAAAATCAGGAAGCTTAAAGCCAGCATCTTCAAGGTCGGATGGCGTTCGACGAATTCCGAAATGGGATTCGCGAAGGCAATCATCACGCCCACCGAGATCAGCACGGCCGTTACCATCAGCCAGATTCCGCTGACCTCCATGCCGGCGATCATCACCTTTTCTTGAACCATGCCCACTGCGGTGATCACCGAGTCCAACGAGAAGATGATATCCAACATCATCACCTGAAAGATCACGCCTGAGAATGTCGCCGCCGCTGGCTTGGCGGCACCCTCGGCATGCGGGTGGTGCTCGAGCTTCTCATGAATTTCGAAGACGCTTTTCCAAATCAGGAACAGTCCGCCCACGAACAAAATCAGGTCTTTCACCGAAACGCCTGCCAGTTCCTCGTGATGCTCAAAGAACTCCAAGTTGCCTAAGATCGAACTCCAATAGAAGAATGGTTCGTCGGCTTTCATCACCCACGAGATCGTGAAGAGAAGCAAGATTCGCATGATCAAAGCGGCCAACAGACCCACGCGGCGGGCATTGGGGCGTTGCTCTTGGGGTAGGCGTGCCGAAACGATCGCGATGAAGACGATATTGTCGATGCCCAGAACGATTTCCATGGCGGCCAGGGCGATGACCGCGATCAGTGCTTCCCACATGGTGTTTCTCTCAGCGTCCCCTGGTGCGGCTCAAAGCAGCCACAAATCTCATTTGATCCCCACGATTTGGTCAGGCGCATCATAACGCACGCAGAAGTCGGTCACCATGCCGCTTTCTCGGCGAAGATACATCCTTCGACCGTTGCATGTCGTGTGCCATCCAACCACAATAAAGCCACCTGCGAAGAATTTCCCACCTAAGGACACCGGCTCATGAGCGCTCACTTGGATCGTCGTCAAATGCTTTCTCTCTCAGGTGCCTCGGCACTTGGCTGCATGGGGCTCGGCCTGACCGCCACGACAACGGCGGAAGCAGCCCAGAAGACCCCATCGGCGATTCGCTACTGCTTCAACACGAGCACCATTCGCGGCCAGAAGCTGACCATCGAGCAGGAAGTCGACGTCGCCGCCAAGGCAGGCTACGACGGCATCGAACCCTGGATCTCGAAGATCCAAGAGTACAAAGACTCTGGCAAGAGCCTGCACGACCTGGGCAAACGCATTGCCGACTCAGGCTTGAAGGTCGAAAGCGCGATCGGCTTTGCCCAGTGGATTGTCGACGACCAGGAGAAACGGGCCGCTGGTCTGGAACACGCCAAACGCGACATGGACCTGCTTGCTCAGATCGGTGGAACACGTATCGCCGCACCCCCGGCCGGTGCCACCAACGGCCCTAAGCTCGACCTGTTGGAAGTCGCCCAGCGGTATCACGCGCTACTGGAAGTGGGGCGGCAGGCAGGCGTGGTCCCGGAACTGGAGCTATGGGGTTTCTCGACGAATCTTAATCGCCTGGGTGAAGTGGCGATGGTGGTGGTCGAAGCCAATCATCCCGATGCGTGCATGATGCCGGACGTCTACCACATCTACAAAGGTGGTTCCGACTTCAGCGGGCTCCAAGCGATCAGCGGCAGCGTCATTCCCGTGTTTCACATGAACGACTACCCGGCCGACCCGCCCCGCGACAAGATCAACGATAGTGCCCGGGTCTTCCCAGGTGATGGTATCGCCCCGCTGAAGACGATGATCCAAACCCTGGCCGGCAACGGGTTCGCCGGCGTCTTCTCGCTGGAACTGTTCAACCCTGAGTACTGGAAGCGCGATGCCTTGGAAGTCGCCAAGGAAGGTCTCGACAAGATGAAGGCCAGCGTCCAAGAAGCACTTGGCTAGAGCGGTTCCAATTCATCTGTAGCGTCCTTGGCTGGCTGCGCGGGACTTCGTTGACCTGCATCGACGAATCTAGAGGATTCGCCTGCTTCGGTCGCCTTGTCCAGCTTGCCTCGCCGATGCCCATGACGCTACAGCTAACTTGGAAACGCTCTAAGGTCGGCTACCGAGCGTCCGGGTAGGTCTTTTCCAGCGAGATGGAATCGGCAATCCAGAAGAATTCGTTCTGCATTTCGCCGTAACCGCGTTCGCGTTTCATGAGCACTTCGACTTCCCAGAGGGGTTTGCCGGATTCTTTGTCGATGATTTGAAACGCGTGTCGTCCGTAGTTGACCCCTTCGTACAGACTGGACGACACGTCGTGGTCGAATTTGGCCTCGAGCGGTCCCCCTTCCCACTCACGAATCACCTTCACGGCGTCGTGCGTTTCGAAGGACAGGAGATCTTCCTTCGTGATGTCGTCCTTCTCGTAATAGCCTTCCAGCGACGTCGTTGCCGACTGGCGTGCATTGGGGCGAAGCGTCAGTTGATGGGCTTCCATCGTCTTCTTTTCCAATAGCAATTCGAGCCAGCTCTTGGCCAGCTCGCGCGAGTGCGTCATCATCACGCGATCGCGCACGCCACCCTGGGTAACGCCGATACCCAGCCAGATGGCAGCCAGGCCCATACCGATCAGGGCCATCCCTTTGCCAGTCAGCACTTCCGATCTATCGATTTTGTAATAGGCCACCAGCGAGAGAATGATAGCCAGCACCGGTACGATCCACAGAACCGAGGTAAAAATGGCGAGCACCGAAAGCACACCCAGCACCATCCCCCCAATGGCGAGCCGGCTGAGTTCTTTGTATTCAAGCAGGTCTTCGTTTTCGGCGGAAAATCCAGCACCCGAAGCGTGGTTAGCAGTATCAGTCATTGGTGACGAGAATTGAATTCGAAGGAGCGATGGACGATAGGAAGATTATTCGCGATCTGCTTCGGCTTGGGCACGCTTCAGACGACTTGTGGCAAATTCAACCATGTTGAACGGCTTGCCAGGCATCCCCAGATTCGACGGAACCTGAAAGACGAGATATCCATACGTGCTGCCAGCAAGCGACGGGACGCTCGGGCCATTCATCATGTTGACGAAGTTCGGATCTCCCACCGGCGAAGCGAACAGGGTAAAGCTGATCCAGCAGTACATGACGACCGTAATCAACCCGCAGCCAACCCAGTCGAAGATGGGATCGACCTTCTTGCCGAATCGCACCGGAAATTTCGATAGCCAGTTGACGTACTTCCGCAACGAGCCGTAGAAGCACCAGAACAGAAACCACATGAAAATAAACTCGGTGAACCCGCTCCATTCCGGTGCCTTTTCGTTGATCTTGGCGGCCGAGTCCGGGGCGATATTGACGGCAATCGCGCTGCACAGGATCACCATGTGACAGTTCAGGAAATTCGTCCAGAAGCACTGATTCCAGAAGACCGCGAAGAGCGCCAACAACAGGACGACGGTAAAGACAAAAAAGTACAACACAGTCAAAAGCCCTGGATACGAGTAATAACAACGATTGCAAACAGACAACGAAGAAGCGGAAACACGAAACTACGAGGCTACTCTTTAAGGACGCGACTGATTTCTTCCAACGAAGTCACCCCCGTGGCCACCAGTCGAATCGCTTCCTCTTGAAGCGTCTTGTTGCCTGCCTGCTTGGAAGCGGCTCGAATGGCTTCCAGCTTAGGCGTTTTCACAATAGCGCGGCGGATGCCATCGTCGACTTTCATCAACTCGAAGATCCCCACGCGGCCATAGTAACCAATGCCGCCGCAATGCTCGCACGGCGGCTTCTTCGGGTCGTCCGGGCCAGGAGGCGTGGGTGTCTTGTAGAGCTTGTCTACCTTATCCGGCGGGATGCCCAATCGCTTGAGAAGTGCCGCGCTGGGCTGGAACTCTTCACGACAGCCTTTGCACAGTCGTCGGCACAGACGCGTATACAGGACGCCGTTCAACGCACTGGCGTACTCGTCTGCCGGAACCTTCAGTGAAAGGAGGCGCAAGACCGCTTCCGCGCAGTCCTCTTTCGCGTTCACCGTCGTGAAACACATCCGGGTTCCGTTGGCCTGGTCGAGCAAAACATTGAAAACTTCCGGGGTGTCGATTCGACGGACGAACAGGGCATCAGGCTGGTTACGAATCACCGAGGTCAAAACCTCTTCCGGCTTTTGGCCGGCTGCGGGATCGTAATACTTGAGCGCGATGTTCATCACCTCAGGCTCGCGGCTATCCTTCAATTCAATCCCCGCGAAGTCACGCATCAGGCGATCGGTCGACGACAACCCCGTGTGCCACAGGGTCGTGAAGCCGCCTTCGGGACGGGCCGTGAATACGAACAGGCCGTTGGGAGCCCCCATCAATCCCTTGACTTCCTGAATCATGCCTTCACGCATTCCCAGGTCTTCAAACGTCTCAAGCTTCGCGGTGGGCGCAGGCACGGCGAGAAGCACTCGTTCGCCAGTCTGCGTGCCTTGCGAATTCATCGAGCAGATCACCTTCTTCTTAACGTCGTACTTGATCTCGAACTCGCCTGATTGACGGGCGCGGCGTTCGTTGGGATTCAAGTTACACACCAGCTTCAAGACGGCCAGCATCTGGTCGCTCGATTCTCGATCGCGGTTTTCGCCGGCGAGCCAGACGCCGTCGATCAAGTAACGCATCGCGACCGTTTCCTTGGTGTAATCCATCATCACCTTGGATGCCCGCCGAGCGATCATCTCGTAGATCAGTTCCTTCACCCAGACATAGGCATCCGGCATCTTCCGAGCCGTATACAGGTTCTCGGTGTTCTTACTCGCGTCGGCACCCATGGCCGTGATCTGGATCTCCGGTCCGCGGTCCCAGGCTTCCTTCAACTCTCGTTTAACCTTACCCCCAGACCACGAACCGATCACGTAGCGAATGTGATCTTTCGTCATCACGCGTTCGTGAGGATCCAACAGCGCGTTGCGGGTCTTGATGTACATGCCCAGCGGCACGGCCCAGGCCAGGATGGCCAGCAAATATCCCAGGAAAAAGGGAATCGCCGCACATAAGAGCCAAAACGTGAGACCGAATACAAAGACGTTCGGAACAACCCAGGTCGCCGGCGATAGTTTCCGTTCCGGACAGTCCTGGCCGATCCAGTCGGTGGTGTAAACCCACGCGCAAAATAGGAAGATGACCAGCAACAGCAGGAATGGGTTGACGAAAAACCCCTTGCCTTCCGAGTCATCCGACGCGGCTGGCGTGTTCGCCGGGGCGGCTGCCGGGGCCGACTGGGCCGCTCCGCCATCTTGAGCCAGCAACGTCGACTCGAATCCGGAAGATGCCGTAACCAGCCCGACAGATAAAAGGACCAAAATCAAAAGAGCGATTCTTCGCATTAAACCATCCCAGGTTGTGCCACATTGATGCCTTTGAGTGCCATCTTCAACGCTTCGACGTTTGGTGCCACGGCGAAAGCGGTTTCGCGATCGATCAGTTCTTTATCGATCAACGACTTGAGGCTCATCGTGAAGTCTTGCATACCGTCGTCTTTACCGATACGGATCGCATCGGGCAGCTTGCTGTCCTTCCCTTCCAGAATCAGTTTCTGGACGGTTGGATTCATCGTCATGATCTCGACCGTCGGCACACGGCCCACGCCCGGCTTGATCGACTTGAGAAGTTTCTGGGCGACGATCCCCTTCATATTGAACGCGATGGCACTGCGAATCGAGCCATGCATTTCTTCGGGGAACAAGTCGAGAATACGGCCAATCGTACTGGAAGCACTCGAAGCGTGGATCGTTCCGAACACCAAGTGCCCCGTTTCCGCCGCGTGAATGGCCGTGAGGAACGTTTCTTGATCACGCATTTCACCAATCAGGATGATGTCGGGGTCTTCACGCACGGCGTGCCCCATCGCGATCTCGAAGTTCTTCACGTCCTGCCCGATCTCGCGCTGATTGATCAGGCACTTATCTTCGGTGTAGACGAATTCGATCGGGTCTTCCAGCGTCAGAATGTGCTTCGAGTAGTGCCGGTTGATCCAGTTGAGCATCGACGCGATCGTCGTACTTTTACCGGAACCCGTCACCCCGGCCAGCAGCACCATCCCTTGGTCGAACTTACACAGCTCTTCCATCACCGGAGGAATGTTCAACCCTTCGAAGTTCGGAATCCAGTTGTTAATACGACGAGCCACCAGCCCGACGTTACCCAATTGGGTGAACATGTTCACACGGAAACGCCACTTCTCGCCATCGACGTCCACCACGTGGGCAAAGTCGGCACCGCCGTTTTCTTTAAAGATACGCTCGTTTCGCGCGTCCATGAGCGGCCAGAGTAGCCGCAACATTTCTTCGGCGTCGATCGGTCCTCGATTAAGGTTCTTGAGCGTACCGTTCACTCGCACAATCGGCGGGCGGCCCACTTTCATATGCAAGTCGGAACCTTCCAGCTTCACCAGCGCGCGGAAGATTTTGTCGACTTCGTACTCTTTATCCTGCGAGAGAAACTTCTCGGCTATCGCTGCGTCGATTTCTGCCATGACTCTTCTACCTCAGTTCCTGAACGTTCGAGGACAAGCCCCTCATTTTGATTCGCGACGGCCGTGAAATCAAAGCCGGACGCAAATTCCGCGGTCGCGCATCAATTCTTTCGTTTCATGAATTGTAAACTGGCCGAAGTGAAAAATGCTCGCCGCCAGGGCGGCATCCGCTTTCCCTTCCAATATGGCGTCGGCCAGGTGCTCGGGATGCCCTGCCCCACCGCTGGCCACCACGGGGATGGTTACCGCCTCGCTGACGGCCCGGGTAACTTCCAGGTCGTAGCCATCTTTGGTTCCGTCGCGATCCATGCTGGTCAGCACGATCTCGCCGGCACCCAGCTCTTCCACCTTCTGCGCCCAGCTGACCGCCTCCAGGCCGGTGGGCTTGCGGCCTCCGTTAATGTGGACCTCCCACACTTCCTGGCCATCTTTCTGCACGCGTTTGGGGTCGATGTTCACCACGATGCACTGGCTGCCAAATCGCTTGGCTGCCTGGCTGACGAACTCGGGATCTTTACAGGCCGCCGAATTGATCGAGACCTTATCCGCCCCGGCATTCAATAGCGAACGAATGTCTTCCATCGTCCGAATGCCACCCCCGACCGTCAGCGGCATGAACACCTCTTCCGCCGTCCGCCGCACGACATCGAGGATGATGTCGCGCTCTTCATGGCTGGCCGTAATGTCCAAAAATACCAACTCGTCGGCCCCTTCGCGCTCGTAGCGCGCAGCGACTTCGACCGGGTCACCGGCGTCGCGCAGCTGAACGAAGTTCGTTCCTTTGACGACACGCCCTTGGTTCACATCCAAACACGGTATGACACGGCTGGCCAACATCGATGCTAACCGCAGCTTTCAGAAAGGGTTGCATAAACTTAACCGAACCCAGAAAAGGGCCCGTAGAAAGGCAAATCTACTGTAAGCGGGACGGGAGTCAGGGTCAACTAACCCCACCTGGGTGTGGAGGGGACAGGGAGCGATCAATTTCCGCGCATCCCATGGCAATGAAAACAGTGTCCAAAGCGGTCGGCGCTCTTAACCCCAAGGACCGGAGGCCCGGTCGAATATAGCCAGGCGGCGTAAGCCCCTGATTATCCGCATCTAAAAAGAGTGAAAGCACTGGCAGGGCGACCGAAACATGCCATCATTCCTTCACCCGTCCCTGAACCGCCCGACCCTTTTCGATCTCATTCAAGATCCGCTCTTTAAATTGCTTCACCGTAACAGGCTTGCTCTTCGCGATATCTTCATCCCGCATGTTGATCCCCATCTGGGGCACTTTTCCCTCGAATACCGGGTAGACCGAGTTGCCGTCGGTCAATTGATATAATCCCGGCTGGATCAACTTCAGGCAAAGAATGTAGGTCCGACCTTCGGTCAAATCGTGGCTCAGGCCGCGGATCCCACGACTGCCGTCTCCGTGGGCAATCGTCAGCAGATCTTGCTGGTCGTATTCGTCGGCCGCCTCATCCTGGTCATCAAACGCATGCTTCTTCCATACCTCGCGGACCTTCGTTAACGAAAAGCACTTGGGCCCCAAGTATTGACCGAGCGATTGATCGGAGACCTGCTCGTCGTCCTCCGCCAGTAGCGGCATCATGCGAATCACTTCGCATTTCACGATCGTCGTTGACTCGTCGACAAGCCGATCGAACGGCAGCGGGATCGGAAACGACGCCTGGACCGGAGTAAAAAGCAGGCAGCCAAAGATGAACGAAACGAATCGTGCGGGCAACTTCATCGAAACCTCCCAGCCTATTTGCGGCAAACGTCCTAAACTTAAATATAATCATCCCAACCCGGCCTCGCCGAGCCCGCTTGAGCAAAGCTATCTTCCACCAACTGGCACTCTGGCAGCGCCTTTAAAAATGCCCGGCCGTAACCCTTCGTCTGCACGCGTGGGTCGAGGATCACCACGATTCCCTTGTCGGAGTGCCCACGGATCAATCGCCCGAAACCTTGCCGTAATTTAATAATCGCTTCGGGCAATTGGTATTCCGAAAACGGCTGGCCGCCGCGTTCTTTGATTTGATTCAGCCGAGCCTGCAGCAGCGGATGGTCTGGCACGCTGAACGGGAGCTTCGTGATGATCACGTTCTGTAGGGCATCGCCGGGCACGTCGACCCCTTGCCAAAAGCTATCCGTTCCAAACAGCACCGAGCCAGGCGTCTCTTTGAATTTTTGCACCATCTGCCCGCGTGGCATGCCGTCGGACTGGCTGAACAGCGTGTACCCGTTCTGGCTCATCCAGCGGCTCACACGGGAAGCACAGTTGCGCAGCATGTCGTAGCTGGTGAACAGCACGAACGCGTGCCCCTGCGTTTGCTCGACGTATCGCTTCACCATGTCGGCCAAGGCCTGGTCGTAGTCGCGGCGGTTGCTCGGGTCTGGCATTCCTTTGACCAGCACCAGCTTGACGTTCTTCTTGTAGTCGAACGGACTGCCGGAGGTGACCTCGTCGTTACGCGTGATGCCGATGCGATCTTTGAAGAAGTCGAAGCCTTGGTCAGGCGACGACGACAACGTCGCGCTGGTCAGGATGACGCTGTCCACCTTCTGAAACAGCTCTTCCCGCAGCACTGGCCCCACTTCGATCGGCGTGGCGAACAGCTTCACGCGTCGATACGGCCCGCGCTGCTGGCTGCTTTCGACCCAGTAAACCGTGTGCTCCATCTTCTGCATTCGCCACGCTTCGATCGAGTCTCCCATCAGGAAGATACGGTCCGACAGCGAATGGAAGTCTTGCCGGGTTCCTTCTTCTTCGAATCGGTCCCCTTCCGACTTCACCATCTGAGCCAGCTTGGCCAGCGCCGGCGAAAGGACGTTCGGGATCAACTCCGGCACGGTCGCGCGGCCGTTGCCTCCGGGGTTTTCCTCCAGCCAGCTATCCAGCTCGTTGAAGAACTGCTGAGCCCGATAACGCGTGTGCACCACCTGGTTCATCGCGTCGCTGCACTCGTGATGCACCAACAGACCTTTTTGAGTGCGTTCGTTGAACAGCTTGTTCAACGCAAAGTCGATCTGCGTCGACGTGACCGACATCCCGAGGTGATCGCCTGCGACTCCTTCCAGCGTGTGCGCTTCGTCGAAAATCACCGCGTCGTACGAGGGCAGCAAACTGACGCCACTCCGCCGCAAGGCCAGGTCGCTGAAGAAGAGCGCATGATTCACGATCAGCAGCTGCGCGTTCTGCATCCGGCGACGTGCCCGGTAGTAGAAACAGTCGTCGTAGGTCGGGCACTTGCGTCCCAGGCAATTGCCGCTGTCGCTGGCGATTTCGTCCCACACTTTAATGGCCGGGCGAAAGTCCAGATCGCTCAGCGATCCGTCGGCCGTCTTCTTCGACCACTCCTTCAACGTGCGAAGCTGGGCGGTCTCTTCGTCTTTGTCGAACAAGCTGGCGCTGCGCAGCGAGGCCGCACCCAGCCGGCGGAGGCTCACGTAGTTGCCGCGTCCCTTGGCCAGCACGGCGGTGAACTCTAAAGGGATGGCCGCGTTGATCAGCGGGATGTCCTTTTCCAGCAATTGCTCTTGAAGGCTGATCGTATGGGTCGAAATCACGACGCGGCGTGACTTCTCACCGCTCCCCTGCTGACCGCAAGCCCACAGAATCGACGGCACCAGGTAGGCAAAGCTCTTGCCGACGCCGGTACCGGCCTCGACCACCAGGTGGCGATTCTTGGCCAGCGCCTTGCCCACGGCCTGGGCCATGGCCATCTGCTGGGGACGTTCTTCGTATTGCTTTAATCGACGAGCGATCAGCCCCTGGGGCCCCAGAACGTCCTCGATTGACAGGTTATCCATCCGTGAAATCCGTGGTTGCCTTTCATTGCCTTCCTCTCGGTGATCTCTTTGTCCTCTCTGGCTAAAGGACAAGTCCGCAACCCTTAACTCTATCGCGAATGCCGCGAACTGCCCACCACGATGGGTAAAAGTCGCGACGTAAGCTAGAGCAGGGCCACGATTTGGAATAGACTAAGGACCGGTTCTTTCTGGCCGACCTTTTCGTATCGTTCTTCTGCGTTGAGAAAGTCATCCACGATGCCGATCGACTTCGATTGCGCCGTTTGCAAGCATAGAATTCGCGTCCCGGATGGAGCCGAGGGAAAGCGAACCAAATGCCCCAAGTGTAGCGCCATTCAACCGGTGCCGTCTGAATCGGACGAACTGAGGCTTAAGGACTCCCCGGGCGAACCGGCCCCGACGCGTCGATCTGGGGTGGGTGATGCCTTTCAGCCGGCCGAGCCGGAGCCTGCGAAGCAAGAGAAAAGCCCGTTCGGCGATTTCGACTCCGGCAGCTCCGACAACCCCTACGCCCCCACTTTCGGCGAGGACGCCGTGAAGGTCAGTTCGGCCCGCATGGAGGCAATGGAAAAGCTGCAAACGCCGGTGCTCATCTGCCTGATTCTGGCCGGTCTGGGAATCGCGTCGAACCTGGTGACGCTGATTGTCTCGGTGATCGGCATCATTGGCGAAGGGGCCCGCGGAACGGACGTCGTCGTGCAGCTTGCCACGTACGCGATTGGTTTCGGCTTCGCGATCGGGCTGTTGGGGTTTGCCGTATTCGGTCTGATGCAGGCCCGCGATCTCAAGAGCTATGGCCTGGCCTGGGCAGGCTTCATTATCACGCTTCTTCCTTGTTCGTGTTGTTTTCCCCTTTCGCTTCCCATTAGTATCTGGGGAATGATGGTTCTGGCGGATAATACCGTCCAGCGCCAGTTCACTTCCTAGTCCATCGTCGGCACGTGTTGCTACTGCGTTGAAATTCCCCCGAACCGATCAGGTGCCTATCCATGTCGATCGACTTCCCCTGCTCGAATTGCCATCAAACGGTTCGCGTGCCCGATGGCACCGAAGGCAAAAAGACCAAGTGCCCCAAGTGCCAGCAGGTCCAGGTCATTCCCGATAAGAACTCGTTTGGCTCGGCACCTCCGCCCGCGCCCACACCTCCTCCGCAGCCGCCGCCCAAAAGTGAATCGATGTGGGATGACCTGACTCCCGAGCCGAAGCCTGCCGCGGCGTCTTCGAGCAACCCCTTTGGCGATGCCCCCGATCCGTTTGGCCCTCCGGCAACCAACCCCTACTCGTCGCCTGCTCAGTCGTCGTACTCCCCTCGGCCAGCTTCGCGTGCCGAGGCCCGCTCGAAGTTGATGGGCCCCGCGATTGGCGTTTTGCTGTGCAATGGTCTGGGGCTGCTTCTGCTGGCCGTGTGGGCGATTGCCACGATCATCGAACTGCAAGGCGGCGGCGAACTGAAGGATACTCCGGAAATCGTCGGGGCCAGCATCGCGCTGTTCATCATGTTTGGTCTCCCCTTCCTATTGAGCTTGTTGTGCATTGCGGCGATGATCCGCGCGTTTGCGGTGCGCAACTATGCCTTGGTCATGACCGGCTTCATCCTGTCGATAACGCCCTTTGGTGGAGGATGCGCCTGCTTGATCGGGATGCTGTTTGGCATTTGGGGGATCGTAATGATGAACGACGATTCCGTCAAAGCCGCATTCCGCCAGCCGTAGGTTTCGCCCTTCCTAATTGAGAAAGTCCCGAGATGCCGATCAGTTTTCACTGCGAAACCTGTCGGCGGTCTATCTGCGTTCCCGATGGTTCGGAAGGCAAAAAGACACGCTGTCCCGAATGCTATTCGATCGTCCAGATTCCCTTCCACGGGAATACGACCCTGCTGACGGTACCCAAGCAGCCGGAATTCGCTCCTTCGGAAGTCGACGACGACCCGCTGGGCATTTCCGGCAAGAAAGAGTCGCGCTGGGACCCCCAGGAACCAACCTCGTCCAATCCCTTTGCCGACCAGCCTGCTCCACCACCGATCGAAAGACCATCGACGCCAAGGCCGGGCCACCCGCGTGACACGACCAAAAAACAAAAGACTCTGAAGAACCTGGCGGCTATTTTATTGGCCCTGGGAGTGCCAATGTTGGTTTTCAGCCTGCTTGCCGTCAGCAGTCGCGTCCTGGCGCTGATCGACAACCCGACGGATGATTCGCAAACGCTCGGCGCCTTGGGGGGCATGGCCACGCTCTTATTGGTTCAAGTCGTGACCCTGATTGCATTGAACGAAGCGCGCGTGATGCGAAATTACGCCACCGCCCGCACGGGAATGATTTTGGCCATAATCCCACTTTCCTACCCGGCAGCTCTCATGGTCGTGCCGCTAGGGCTGGCGATCTGGGGGGTGGCACTTCTGTACGACCCCGATGTCCGCGCCGCCTTCGATAGCGAGCAAGGCAACACGCCTGACTGACACGCCCCCTTTGGTGTGTTAAAACAAGCGTTCCCTGTTGAAACAATCCCCAAGCTTTGCCTGTCTTATTCTCTGAGGAGATTCGCCCCATGGCTACCAACGGTGATCTGAATCGTAAATTGCGAATGGCTTTGGTCGGTGGTGGTTCCGGCTCGTTCATCGGCCGCGTGCATGCTACCGCCGCCGTCCTCGATAACCGCGCCGCACTGGTCGCCGGGGCACTCAGTTCGAATCCCGAGCGGGCCAAAGCTTCCGCCGCCGATTACGACATCCCCGAAGCCCGGGCCTACACCAGCTACCAGGAAATGCTGGAAAAGGAAAACGCCCTGCCCGAAAGCGAACGGATCGACTTCGTCTCGGTCGCTACCCCCAACCACATGCACTTCCCAGTCGCCAAAGCGGCCCTGGAAGCTGGCTTCAACGTCATGTGCGATAAGCCCATGACGCTGACGCTGGCCGAAGCCGAAGAGTTGTACGAAGTCGTGCAGAAGTCCGGCGCCGTCTTCGCCGTCACGCACAACTACACCGGCTATCCGCTCATTCGCCAGGCCCGCGAGATGATCCTCAACGGCGACCTGGGCGAGATCAACGCCATCCGCGTGCAGTACATCCAAGGTTGGCTGCGGACCAAGCTGGAAGACACCGACCAGAAGCAAGCCGCCTGGCGTAGCGACCCAGCCAAAAGTGGTGCCGCCGGTGCTTACGGCGACATCGGTACTCACGCCTACAACCTCGGCCGCTACATGACCGGCCTCTTGCCGGACAAGGTTAGCTCGCATCTGACCACCTTCGTCGAAGGACGCAAGCTGGACGACTACGGCACCACGGTCATTCGTTACGAAAATGGAGCCCTCTGCACGCTGACCGCCTCGCAGATCAGCCACGGCCGCGAAAACGACCTGGCGATCGAAATCGACGGCACCAAGGCCGCCATCCAGTGGCGTCAGGAAAACCCGAATGAAATGATCTTCCGCCAGAACGGCGAACCTCACAAGATCTACACCCGCAGCCCCGGTGCCCCGTTCATGACCCCGATGGGTGATGCCGCCTGCCGCATTCCGGCCGGTCATCCCGAAGGGTTCTTCGAAGCGTTTGCGAACATCTATCGCGCGGCGTTCGACGCGATGGCCCTGCGAGCGCTGGGCAAGGACTTCGAAAAGAAGGACACCATCTACCCGAACATTCACGACGGCGTCGAAGGGATGTACTTCATCCAACAGTGCGTTGCCAGCAGCGGGCAAGACGGCGCCTGGCTGCCGCTGAAGCACGACGCGGCTCGCCGATAATTCGCTTCGAATGCAGTCAACAAGTGACGTGTACCAAGCTGGATGAACAGGCAGATCATCACCCGCCCGTTTCCTTCCTCTTGAGGGCCGGAGGCCCGGCCGAATGTAGCCAGGGGTGATAACCCCTGGTTGCGGACTGCGGAATACTCTTGAGCCCTGGAAGGGCGACCGAAGTATCGAGTTTCTGTTTCGGTCGCCCTTCCAGGGCTTGCTTTTGTTGATGCCTTTTACCAGGGGCTTTCGCCCCTGGCTACATTCGGTCGGCCTTCCAGGCCTGAGGAAACTTGGGCAACCGGTCACTCGAATGGCTGCAGCCAAACATGCGGCTCAATCAGAAGATTCCCAAACACTCTAGACAATCACGCCATGAAAATCGAACACTTCGCCCTCCAGGTTGCCGACCCGATTGCCGTTGCTCGCTGGTATGTCGTGCACTTGGGGATGACCATCCAGAAGGGAAGCAAGCAGCCGCCGTTCGCCCACTTCCTGGCCGACGACGGGGGGCAGATGTTGATCGAATTGTACTTCAACGATCAGTTCGACGTGCCTGATCAGTCCCAGGTCCCGCCGGCTCACTTTCACCTGGCGTTTGTGAGCGACGACATCGAGAAAGACCGCACGCGACTGATCGAAGCCGGGGCGAAGGAAGAAGGCCCCATCGACACGCAGCCCAACGGCGACCTGGTTTGCTTTCTCCGCGACCCGTGGGGACTGACGCTGCAGTTGGTAACGCGGGTCGAGAAGCTGCTGGCCTAGAGTGATTTGTTTCGGCGTGCTGTTTCGTCAATAATCGGGAGCATCTTCCCTCTTTCCCTTGAAGGTGCTCCCCATGCGAATGCTCTCCACGCTACTACTTCTCCTGCTGCTCCCCGGCCTGACGTTTGCCGACGAACTTTCGTTCGAGCCCCAAGAGCTGAAAACCGAACTGGGCGTCGGATACGCCGTTCGTCTGCTCGACATGAACGGAGACGACAAGCTCGACATCTGCATCGTCGATCAACAGCGCATCCTCTGGCTGGAAAATCCCAGCTGGACCGAGCACGAGATCCTCGGCCCCGGCCAGACCAACGCCGACAACGTGGCGTTCGCCCCCGCGGACATCAACGGTGACGGTCAGCTCGACTTCGCCGTGGCCGCCGGCTGGGGTGGCGGCAAAACGCAGCGAGGCACCATCCAGTGGATCACCTCCGAGGGTGCCAAGGGGGATCACTGGAACGTGCACCCCATCCGCAACGAGCACAGCACCCATCGGATTCGCTTTGCCAACGTCCTCGGCGATGAGAAACCAGAACTAATCATCGGCCCCCTGTTCGGCCCGGGCACCACCGGACCTCACTTCGCGGAAAGTGGCGTGCGGTTGATCGCGCTCGAGATTCCCAAGAACCCGACCAGCGACCAATGGCCAGTCCACATGATCGACAACTCGCTGCACGTGATGCACAACTTCCTGCCGATTGACTTTACCGGCAACGGCAAGACCGACATCATCTCGGCCAGCTACGAAGGCATCTACCTGCACGAGCTTCAGGAAGATGGCACCTGGCAGAAGTCGCAGTTGGGCAGCGGCGACCAAGAGTCCAGTCCCAGCCGTGGTGCCAGCGAAGTTAAGGTCGGCCGGCTGGCCAATGGCGACCGCTACATCGCCACCATCGAACCGTGGCACGGCAACCAGATTGTGGTCTACACCAAGCCGGAAGATCAGCCGCTGCGAAGTCTCTGGACGCGGCACGTCCTGGACGACCAGCTGAAGTGGGGACATGCCGTCTGGTGTGCGAACCTGGACGACGATGCGGACGAAGAACTGGTGATCGGCGTGCGAGACGACCAGACCGACAGCACGCGCCGCGGACTGCGAATTTTCGACCCGCAGGATGCCAAGGGATCCCAATTCCAGCGAACCGTGATTGACCCTGGGGCGGTCGCGATCGAAGATTTAGCCGTAGGGGACCTGAATGGGGATGGCAAGGCAGACGTCGTTGCGGTCGGCAGGCAAACGCACAACGCCAAGATCTACTGGAACAAAACTCAATAGCACTCGCCAAGATTCTCAAACATTGCCTGTTTACCGGGTGGTTCCTACTATTTTTTATCGCAAAATTTCAATATCGCTGGGTGAATTCCGAATCGACCGTTACACTGGATTTCACCTGCCAAGAGCGAAATCTTATCTCCCCACATCATGAAGAACGAAATAGGAACAGGCCCGATGAGTAAAGTTCGTTGGGGTGTGCTGAGCACCGCAAAGATCGGCACGGTCAAGGTCATCCCTGGGATGCAGAAAGGGCAATATTGCGAAGTGACCGGCATCGCTTCGCGCTCGCTGGAAAGCGCCCAGGCAGCTGCGGACCAACTCCATATTCCCAAAGCGTACGGTTCATACGAAGCCTTGTTGGAAGACCCCGAGATCGACGCCGTCTACATTCCACTGCCCAACCACTTGCACGTGCCGTGGGCCATCAAGGCGATGCAAGCCGGCAAGCACGTGCTGTGCGAAAAGCCGATCGGCCTGAATGTGGAAGACGCCCGGCACTTGGCCGACATCGCTTACCAGCACCCGAACTTGAAGGTGATGGAAGCGTTCATGTATCGCCATCACCCGCAGTGGCAGAAGGCCCGCGAGATCGTCCGTGAAGGGGGCATCGGTACCCCGGTTACCATCCAGTGCTTCTTCTCGTATTACAACAACAACCCGACCGACATCCGCAACAATCCCGACTGGGGTGGCGGCGGCATCATGGACATTGGCTGCTATCCGATCTCGCTGTCGCGGTTCATCCTGGAAGGAGAGCCCGAAAAGGTGATCGCTTCGGTGACGCGCGACGAAGAGTTCAAAACCGACGTCGTCTCGTCGGTGATGATCGACTTCGGCGGCCTGATGAGCACGTTTACCTGCGGCACGAAAATCGCCCCGTACCAACGGGTCAACATCTTCGGCACCGAAGGACGCGTCGAGATCCAGATCCCTTTCAACGCCCCGCCTGACAAGCCGTGCATCATGTGGCATCAGCAAGGGGAACAGATTTTAGAGATCGAACTGCCGGTGGCCGATCAATACACGATCCAGGGAGACCTCATGTCGCAGGCCATCCTGGAAGACACCGACGTCCCCACGCCGATCTCCGACGCGGTGGCCAACATGGAAGTCATCGAAGCCGTCTTCCGTAGCGAACGCTCGGGTCGCTGGGAATCGGTTAGTCATATGGTGACGAAGTAAGCCAGCATGGCTGACTCACGCAAAGCCTGACGCATGTGGTCAGGCTTTTTTTGTTGGAAGTCACTTGGCGTAGCCTTGTTACTGAAACTCCGACTCGAAGTTAGTACGATCGCCTGGTTTGATCAACGCAGTGACCGTCCAACGTTCATCGTACCAGGCAGGTATGCGACAGAACGAGTGCGATGCACAGACTCTTCCGCAAGAGGATAAAATATTCATCCAGCTCTCTCTGCGTACGAAATTGTCGAAAAGGGACGGCCTTTGTCACTTTTCCTTACATTAACATCAGAAGAAAAATTCTCGGAGATGTTGAAATTATATAAATTTCACTTTAAACTCGCAAAAACAGTAGGATTCATCGACCGCTAGGATATATCATCCATTCATGCGGCTCCGGTGTTCGCTATCGCGTAAAGAATGCGCGTCACTTCCAGCTAAAGCCGCTTCGATTTTGCCATCGTTTTCACTTTTTTTAGCGTTATCTCGAATCCCGAAACGGAGACCGCCATGCAGGTTATCGGTTCGCCCAGTCGCGTCTCACGAAAATCGCCAGCAGGCTTCACCTTAGTGGAGTTACTGGTCGTCATTGCCATCATTGGCGTGCTCATCGCGTTGCTGCTTCCCGCCGTGCAGCAAGCCCGCGAGGCCGCTCGGCGGATGCAATGCACCAACCAAATGAAGCAGCTTGGGCTGGCAATGCACAACTATCACGACACGTTCCAGAAGCTTCCCCCAGGTAACTCCGAGATCGAGTCACTCGGCAAGCCGCGACGAGAATGGGGTTGGGCTCCCCGAATTCTCGCTTTCATGGAACAAACGGCCATTTACGATCTCATCGAGTTCGAAAAGCCCTCGTACGATCGCCCCAGCGGATGGAACAATACGATGATGGACGACCCTTCGGTGGTTTGTAACTACAAGTTCATTCGCATGGTACACCAGCAGTTTCTTTGCCCTTCCAACTCCCAAGGGGGCGAAGCCGCCGTCGAAGATCACTTCGGCACCGGCTGGGAGATCTCGCAGTGCGACTATGCCGCGAGCATCGGCGATTACCCCAACGGCACCGGCGTCGCTGGCGTGGGAGTCACCCACACCGGGGCCGGGAACTCGGAAGAATTCGTTCGTGGCGTGATTGGCACACTAGACTACTCGGCGAAATTCTCGGATATCACCGACGGTCTGAGCCATACCTATCTCCTTGGGGAATGTATTGGTGCGTGGAGCCACTGGCAGAACTGGGGTTCGGCCTGTTTCTCGAGCACGGCCTATCCCATCAATCATCGCAATCGCGATTTTTTGAATGGCACTCTTGGGCCAACGGTCACCGACTGGAGAGAGAACATCGCATTCCGCAGCTTTCACCCAGGCGGAGCGAACTTCCTATTGTGCGACGGTTCGGTGACGTTCCTGTCCGAAACCATTGACGGCGCCGCCTACCGTGCCGGGGCGTCCAAAGCCGGGGGCGAAGTTCCCCAACTTCCTTAATAACGGAATCCGTCCACTCGTTTGTTATTCACTCTTCATTACTGGCAGGAAATGTTTCATGAGTTTTTCCGTCAAGTACCTTGGTAACGGGGGGCAGCAAGTTCCATGTCCAAGACTCGCGTTTGCCGCACTTGTCTTAACCATGGCCGCTGTCATGCTGGGATGCGATAGCGGCCCCTCCCTAGGTCAAGTTACCGGCACGGTGACTTACCAAGGGAAACCGATCGAGAAAGGAACCATCGTGTTCGAGGTCCCTGGCACGCGATCCGCATTCGGTAAAATCGAGAATGGAAAAATCGTGGATGTTTCGACGTTCGAGAGTGGAGATGGCGTCCCACTAGGAGAAGCCACAGTCGCCGTAAACGCGTACGATGACGCTGGAATGAGCACCGAACAGACCTCCCCTAACGGGCAAAATGCTCCGGGAGGCACTGGCCGAATGGTCATCGGAAAAAACCTGATCCCAGCGAAATACAGTAACCCCACCACCAGCAATCTCCATGTGACCATTGAAGCGGGAATGAATGTGGTCGAACTAAACCTCCTTCCCTAGCCAAAGTGGTGCGTCTCAGCCAAACAGCGAGCCAACGCAGTTCCGCTCGACGGTTCTCGTCGATCTTGCTGGAGAAATCATCACTCACTTACTGCCGCTGAGCATCCTCCCGGGGGGGAAACTCGCCAGTATCATAGCCTTTGCGCTAACCACCTGTTACGGTGAAGGGTAGTTGCTGCTTACCCTTTTCTTTTCGACACGCAAAAGCCGGCTGAATGGAAGCTGATCAAGACGAAGCACTTTCCTCGACCGCGTTTCCGGCGGACGATGCTGCTTCCACAGATCCGTACGACCTGGAAGCAACCAAATGGTTGGTCCCGGCAGCCTTGGTTCTGTTTGCCATGTTGCTACTGGAGATCGTCGTGCTTTTGGCGTGGCGAACCCCCGGCGAGGAGCATGGAATCTTCATTCGTTTCGGCCAGGCAGGGATCGCGGGCTTCTACCTGGCGTGCGGCTGGGCGAAATGGTGGGTACGGTGGCTGGTCGCCTTTGGGGCGGTCGTGGCCTTTTCGATCACCATGATTCAGCAAATCGATCCAGTTGCCTATGTGATGTTTGGCGTGCTGATCATGCTATCGGCAGGCTTCACCTACCTGGTCCGCATGATCGTGGCCGTCATTCGCGGCGAGTCAAGCTCTTCGCAGCGTTTCACCATCTTCGGCTTGATGCTTGTGACCGGCATCGCGGCCGTCTGCGCGGTCGCGATGAGCAACCTTCCGGAATTTCAGGAACCGGCTCGCGGGGCGTCGATCGTCATCATGATGGCATGTTTTGGTTTGTGCTTGATTACCCAATGTTCTCCCCTGTGGACTACCAGCCAGCGTCAAGCCATTCCATTCGTCGCGAGTGCCGTATCCTTAGCACTGCTGATGCCGTTCGCCATCTGTCTCGTCTTCTACTTGATCCAAGATCAAATGCCGCCGATATGGAACGTGGTGTCCGCCTGCTGGCTGATGGCCTTCACCACCTGGGTCACTCTTTATCCGTTGGTGTTCGTCTTTTACGGCATGGGGGGCTCATTGGTCGATCCGAGTTGGAAGCTGAAACCACGCTACGAGCGACCCCACCGGCCGGCTCGCATCGAAGCAGAAGTCGACGTGCTGATGAGCGATCCTGGCGATGGAAACTAGAGCCGAAGTAACGACCCGTGAAGAGAACCACCCGGCGGATGACCATGCCGCGGCAAACCGGTCGACTCGAAGTGGACTGCTCCAGCTTTGCGGCATGGTCTCGCTGCTCGTCTGGGCACTGGCGATCTTGTTTTGCCTGTATGGCTGGCCAGACCGTCGAATCGAGTTCACCATGTTTATCTGCTATAGCCTGACCACGTTCGCAGGCTTCTACCTGGCTTGTGGCAATGCCCGGTGGTGGGTGCGGTGGCTGCTGGTCGGCATGACGATACTGCTGATCCTTTTCGCGAATCATGGACCCGGCATACCACGGCGATTGCGCCATGATGGGTTATCTGCGACACTGAGGCAATGGCGGTCAGGCGATTTTGTGACGGAGGTTGTCGCGGCCTGATCCGGTGTTCTCAGGTGCCTTTCTCATGTCGTCACGTTCGCCTGTTTCCCTTCAAGAGTGCTTTGCCGATCTGACCGATCCGCGGACTCGCAAGGTGACTTATCCGTTAACGAATATCGTGACCATCGCGCTGTGTGCGGTGATGAGTGGGGCGGATGATTTTGTGGCTATCGCCGACTGGGCCGAGATGAAGAAGGAGTGGCTGGGTAAGTTCCTTGATTTGAGTTCCGGCATCCCTTCGCACGATCGCTTTAATGCGATCTTGGCTTCGCTGAATCCGGCTGAGTTTGAGAAGTGTTTGCTGACTTGGATCACCGCCTTACACGAAATCACCGACGGGCAGATCATCGCGATTGACGGCAAGACGCTGCGGCGGAGTTTCGACAAGGCCAGCAGCAAGGCGGCCATTCACATGGTCAGTGCCTGGGCGACTGCCAATCATGTGAGTCTCGGCCAGGTAGTAACCGACGCGAAGAGCAACGAGATCACCGCCATTCCCAAACTGCTTGAAATCGTCGAGGTTTCCGGCAGTTTAGTGACGATTGACGCTCAAGGTTGCCAACAGGACATCGCTCAGAAGATCGTCGACCAGGGAGCCGATTATTGCCTGGCCGTGAAGCGCAATCAGCCGACCCTCCACGATTCGATCGAAGATTTTTTTGTCGCGCAGCAGGAAAGCAATTTCAAGCGAGCCAAAGTACACCGTCACGAAACGCACGAGAAAGGGCATGGTCGCGAGGAGTCGCGTTCCTATTATATCTGCCCTGTGAACGACGAGATCATCACACGAGATCGTTGGTCGAACTTGAGGGCGATCGGGATGACGATCAATATCGTGAAGCAAGGCGGGAACGAGACGAGCGAGGTGCGATACTATATCCTGAGCAAGTACCTTTCCGGCAAGCGTTTCGCCGAGGCCGTTCGCGGTCATTGGGGCATTGAAAACAGCCTGCACTGGCAACTGGACGTGACGTTCGGTGAAGATCAATCTCGCATCCGCAAAGGGCACGCCGACGCCAACTTTAGCCTGCTACGAAGGACGAGCCTGAGCCTGCTGAAGAACAACAAGACAGCCAAGGTCGGCGTGAAGAACAAACGATTAAAATGCGGCTGGGGCGATGACTACCGCATGGAAGTCCTGCTGGGACGGTGAGTTATGGTGCAATCGCCGTGAGGCATCAGCAGGTGGGCTATATCAATACAGATGTAATTTTGCGACATTGGTAATATTGTTATTTGTTGAAGCTTGCGTGTAAATCCATTTGAGTGATCATTTAGGACTGAAATATTGATCCTTCAATGGTCAACGCATTTTCTCAATAGCAAAGGCCACATCGGTTTCGTGACCTTTGACGAAGTAAAATTGCCGACCGGTTAAAGGCCTAGCCCTTCGAGCCAACTCGACTTGTCCCATTCGACCCAGCTTTCAACGAGTTTGTCACCCTCGTAGTGATCGGTATGGACGCCGGTCCAGGTGGTCGTCTTGCCGGTCGAGTTGGCATCGCGGAACGCGCCGGTGTTGGTTGCCGTCATCCGCCAACGCGAGCAGACATAGTCCCCTTCGGCGACTTGCAACAGCACTTCCATCTTTACGTCTGAGAAGCCCTCGTGAAAATCAGAGACGAGGGCTTTCCACTCGCTGAGCGACTTGGAAGAAGTGCCACCGGCTGCGTCAGGAAATTGGTGATTGACGTAGTCGTCGGCAAGGTAATCCGACGCTTGGTGAACGGCGTTGTCGCCCCACAATTCGAGAAGCTTTTTCGAGCACGCTTTGCGATCGATGGACATTGGATTCCCCCATGAGGTGAGTTGACCCTCTACGAGGTTATCCTTCACAGGGAAGCACTGCAAACGTTTTGGCCAAACGAGTCGAACAGAAGACATGAGGAACGAAAAAAGCTCCTTGCGCGGGCAAGGAGCTTTTTGTGTATTCTATCAGCCGCCAGCGAAACTACGTGACCGCACACGAGTCGTCATCGGGGCATTGGTAGTCGAAGAACTTGCGTTCCTTGATCACCTTGGCCACGGGAGGCGGGACCATCGTTTCCCACGAGGGATCGCAATCGCCAATCTTTCGCAGCACGTCACGCGAGAAGATACCCAAACAGTCGGGATTGTAGTTGTCGAGATCGCTGATCCCGTCCCGCTCCAATAGGTAGCGGTAGAGCTTTTGGAGTTCCGGTTTGATGTTCAGCGTTTCGCAGGTTAATAGTTCGTCAGTGTCGCGATCTCTCAGTGGATAGCAGTAGATCTTCAGGTCGTTCTTGAATAGGCGTCCGAACGATTCCAGAATGCCGCCGTCGAGCGTCGTGTAATACTTCTCGTCGAACAGCTCGCGAAGGCTGGCCGCTCCCATCACTACGCCGATGTGTTCGTTGGTGCAGCGAGCCAGGTAAGCGCCCAACCGGTAGTACTCGAAGTAGTCGGAGATCAGCACGTTCATGCCGCACGCGGCCATCACATCGGCACGTGCAAGGAAGTCGCGGCGGTCGATCTCGCCTTCCGCCTTCAAGTTCCGCATGGTGATCTCCATGATCTGAGCCACCTCTTTCCCTTTGACGTCGGGAAGCTGCGAGAACTTTTCGTGGGCACAATTGAGCATGTCCAGGTTCACGTTACAAACCGGACGGAAGCTGCCACGCTCGACCAGAATGGGTTTCTTGTAAAGGAACTCGGACGGTTGCAGCACTTCGCCGTTGGCCGCGAACATGGCCGCCCCGCTCAGGCCCAGTTCCACCAGTTTCAAGCTCATCAGGCGATTGTCGACCCGACGGAATGCGATGCCGGAGAACTCGATCATGTCGATCTCGATACGCGAGGTCGAAAGACCATCCAGCAGCGAGTCGACCAACAGTTCCGGTTCGTGATGGTAGTTGAACGCGGCGTAGACCAGGTTCACGCCGACGATCCCCAAAGCTTCCTGCTGCAGGGCCATCTCGTTGTCGAGCATGCGGACGTGGATGATGATCTGGCTATCGTCGTCGCGCGGGTGGGCTTGGAACTTGATTCCCATCCAACCGTGACATTCCGAGCCCCCTTTGTATCCGCGGGCCTTCACCGTATCGGCGAACGCGAAGAACGTGCTCGTCTCGCCCCGAATGTCGGTCAGACGTTCCAGATTCAAAGCATGCTCTTGGTCGAGCATCGCCTGCAGACGTTCGCGGCAGACGTAACGCTTCGCACGTCCGTAGATCGCATCGCTGACCTGCATGTCGTATGCCGACATGCTCTTGGCGATCGTTCCGGCTGCACCCCCGACGCGGAAAAACCAGCGGACGACTTCCTGGCCGGCACCAATCTCGGCAAACGTGCCGTATCGGCGATTGTCCAGGTTGATGCTGAGCGCCTTCTGGTGAGTATCCAGTGGCTTTCCGGATGTGTTTTGGAGCATGCGACTTCCGCTCGGTAGGCGTTGGATTGGTTGAGAAAGTTACGCGGCGAGTTACCTGTCGCACGCCGACATTTCGCCACGCGTGTTTCAAAACACTGATGCGAGTCAGGACCTAGCGATCAAGATAACAATTGGCGCAGTTCGTGCCACAGTCATCTATCGGGCATGCGTCGGCGCGAGTCGAGCGGGAAGGTTAACTTTTCCGTGTTTAAGGGATATGAGCACGCTAACGGCGATTACGGGCAAATCTCGTTCCCCTGAGTTTCTGTAAGAATTTGCCGCATTCTCGTCGTTTCGTTCCGGAAAATCGTTGTGACCGGGGCATGCGGGCTCTAGATTTCCGAGTAGGGTCTCAAAATTTATCTATGCGTTTTGTGCATGGCAGCTATAGAGAGAATTCATTGGATGAATCACTCGTCGCGCGGGAGAATTGAAGGAAGTTGACTGGCCGGTGCCCCACAGCGGGCCATTTCAAATCATTCCAACCAACCGGAGAGATCATGACACGTACCATTCCCATCACAGCTTTTTTGGCGAGTTGTGCGGTGATGTGCCTCACGGCATCCGCCGTAGCTCAGCACCCAACCGTTCCTGCCGGTCATCCGAGCACGGACGCAGCGGCACCCGCGAGCAAGTGCCCCATCACGGGGGCCATGAACGCCCTGTTCACCGCGGCCCATGCCAAGACGGACGATGCCGAGAAAATTCCAGAAGCCTACATGAACTCGGGCCCCGTGATGTCCGTCAAGGATTGGTGGCCCAATCAGATCGATCTGCAAGTTCTTCACCAGAACTCGGCTCGCAGCAATCCGCTCGGTCCCGACTTCAACTATGCCGAAGAGTTCCAGAAGCTCGACATCGACGAGGTGAAGGGGGACATCAAGAAGTTGATGACCACTTCCCAAGACTGGTGGCCGGCCGACTATGGTCACTATGGCCCTCTGTTCATTCGAATGGCCTGGCACAGTGCCGGTACTTACCGCGTGACCGATGGTCGCGGTGGTGCGTCGGACGGTACTCAGCGTTTCGCTCCGCTGAACAGCTGGCCTGACAACGCCAGCTTGGACAAAGCTCGGCGCTTGCTCTGGCCGATCAAGCAGAAATACGGCAACAAGATTTCGTGGGCCGACTTGATGATCCTGGCCGGTAACTGCGCCTTGGAAGACATGGGATTTGAAACGTTCGGTTTCGCCGGCGGTCGTGAAGACGTTTGGGAACCGCAAATGGACGTTTACTGGGGACCAGAAAACAAGTGGCTTGGTGGCGAGCGTTACGACGTCGATGGCAAGCTCGACAATCCGCTGGGCGCGACGCAAATGGGTTTGATCTACGTCAATCCCGAAGGCCCTAAGGGAGAACCCAATCCACTGGAAGCCGCCAAGGCCATTCGCATCGCTTTTGGCCGCATGGCGATGAACGATGAAGAAACGGTGGCTTTGATCGCCGGTGGTCATACGTTCGGCAAGGCCCACGGTGCCGCTTCCCCAGCTGAGTACGTCGGTCCCGAACCGGAAGCCGCCAGCATCGAAGAACAAGGCTTCGGCTGGAAGAACAAGTTTGGCAAAGGTAACGCTGAAGATACCATCACCAGCGGTTTGGAAGGTGCCTGGACCTCGACGCCAGCTCATTGGTCGCACGACTACTTCGACAACATGTTTAAGTATGAGTGGGAATTGACCAAGAGTCCTGCCGGCGCCCATCAGTGGAAGCCAAAAAACGGTGGCGGTGAAGGTACCGTGCCAGATGCCCACGTCGAAGGCAAGTCGCACGCACCGATGATGTTCACCACCGATCTGGCCCTGAAGATGGATCCGGAATACGCCAAGATCTCGAAGCGTTTCCACGAGAATCCAGAAGAGTTTGAAAAGGCTTTCGCTAAGGCCTGGTACAAGTTGACTCACCGCGACATGGGCCCTCACGCTCGACTACTCGGTGCCAGCGTTCCCGAACCACAATTGTGGCAGGATCCGGTCCCGGCGGCCGATTACACGATGATCAATGACGCCGACGTGGCTGCATTGAAGAAGACGATCCTCGACACCAATCTGACGATTCCTGAACTGGTGGAAACGGCCTGGGCTTCGGCCAGCACGTTCCGTGGTTCGGACATGCGTGGGGGTGCCAATGGGGCTCGCATTCGCCTGGCTCCGCAGAAGGATTGGGCTGTGAACAACCCCGAGCAGACCGCCAAGGTGATTGCGGCGCTGGAAAAGATCCAGCAGGATTTCAACGGTTCGCAGTCTGGCGACAAGCAGGTTTCGCTGGCCGACTTGATCGTGCTAGGCGGTTGTGCCGCGGTGGAAGCCGCTGCCAAGGAAGCCGGGCACGACGTGAGCGTTCCGTTCACGCCAGGCCGAACCGATGCGACCCAGGAAATGACAGACGTCGAATCGGTGGCCTACCTGGAACCGACTTCCGATGGCTTCCGCAACTACATCGGCAAGAACGACTACGATCGTCGCAAGCCGGAAGAAAAGCTGGTCGACAAGGCGAATTTGTTGACGTTGTCGGCTCCGGAAATGACGGCCTTGGTCGGAGGGCTGCGAGCCTTGGACGCCAACACGGGCGACTCGAAGGCCGGCGTGCTGACCGATAAGCCTGGCACGTTGACCAACGACTTTTTCGTTAACCTTTTGGACATGGACACCACTTGGCACAAGACCGGCGACAACTCGTTTGAAGGCCGCGATTACAAGTCAGGCGAAGTGAAATGGACGGCGACTCGAGCCGACCTGATCTTCGGATCCAACTCGCAGTTGCGAGCGATCGCCGAAGTCTATGCCACCGACGGTGCTGAAGAACGTTTCGTCAGTGACTTCGTCAAAGCTTGGAGCAAGGTGATGGACCTTGATCGTTTCGACGTCGATCGCGCAGATCCTGAGTTGAACTAAGCGAGAATTCGCGAGTGCAATCCCCCCCGGACGCGTCCTGCCGCCGCTTTGCGGTGGGACGCGTTTTCTTTTGCGCGACCCCCAAAATAAAACGGCCTCGGTGGGATGGGTATCACCGAGGCCGTTTTGTGAAAAGGAAAGGGAGGATTGTCGAAAAGAATGGGGCGGAGTTCGTTCTAGCCGAAGAGTGCCGTAACGGCTTCGGCCTTCACTAGCTCGCGGGGCTGATTCAAATGGTTGTAAACGATCGTCTGCGGATCGATGCCGATCGCGTGGTACATCGTGGCTAACAATTCGGTCGGATGAACCGGATCGTTCTTCGGCGCCGAAGCCGTATCGTCCGATTCGCCGTAGACCTTGCCGCGACCGATCCCAGCACCAGCCAGGCAAGCCGTATAGCAGTAAGGCCAATGATCGCGGCCATCGGCGCTGTTGTTGTTGCCCGAGGTGCTCACGCCGCGCTGTGGGCTACGGCCAAACTCACCGACGGCAACGACCAGCGTTTCGTCGAGCATGCCTCGGTCGTCCAGGTCGGCGATCAGCGAGGACAAACCGGAGTCCAGCATCGGTGCCGACTGGTTCTTCATGCGGTTGCTCAGATCTACGTGGTGATCCCAGCTGTGATTGTTGCTGTTGGCGACTTTCGGCCAGATCACTTCCACGACCCGGGTACCCGCTTCGACCAGGCGGCGTGCCAAAAGTAAGCTCTGGCCGAACGTGTTCCGGCCGTAGCGATCGCGGGTCTTGTCGCTTTCTTTGGAAAGATCGAACGCGTCGCGAGCCCGACCGCTGGAGATCAGGTTCAGAGCCGTTTCGTAGTACTTGTCCAGGTCGTACGACTCGACCGCTTTGTCCAGCGCCGGCATGCCGGCGTTGATCATGTCTCGCAGGCGTGCCCGACGTCCCAGACGCGTGCTGGTGATCTCAGGCCGCAGCTTCAGGTCGTCAACATTGATGCGGTCCATCTTGTTCATGTCCATATCATCTCCCGACGGGAACAGATAATACGGATCGTAGGCACGCCCCAGAAAGCCTGCGGTGCCCGACTTGTTGACGACGTTACTTTCCTGCAGCGGTCGCGGCATCATCACGAACGGCAGCATGGGAACTTCCGGCGGCTTAAACTTGATGATGTTGCAGCCGAAGTTGGGGAAGTCCTTGGGGGTGGGCGGTTCTAACTGTCCACTTGGGCTGACCTTGTCGGCTGTGTAGCCGGTATGCATTTGGTAGATGGCGGCGGTGTGATTAAACAGGCCGACCGGGGTATAGCTCATTGAGCGAATCAGCGTGAGCTTGTCCGTCTCTTGGGCCAGCTTGGGCATGTTCTCGGTCAGATCGATGCCAGGCACCTTGCTGCCGATTCGCTTGAACACGCTCTTCACGTTGTCTGGTACGTCATCTTTCGGGTCCCACAAGTCCAAGTGGCTAGGGCCGCCTTGCAGGTAGACCAGAATGATGCTCTTCGCTTTGCCGAAGTTGGCACCGTGCGAGTTGGACTCGGCCGCCAAGGCTTGGCCTGACTGCAGATTCAGCATTTGCCCAAGCGAGAGACCCAGCATGGCAGAACCGCCAACGCGCAGTAGATCGCGACGAGTTGGTCCCAAGTGGGAATCGCAGACGTCCTTCGCTTTACTTCCAGGAATGACCAGCATGGGAATGCTCCTTGGTCAAATTGGGACGAATACCGACGCCGATGCGACGGTATACAAGCGGAGGTAGGACAACCCAAAAGCGTCACCAAGTGGGAGATGACGTATGAGAGACGAGGTTCTCTCAAGCTGGGTAGCCAGCGCTTGCGGGGATAGCGCGGTCCTCAAACCAGGGGCCTGTTAGGATGAACCCCTCAATAACAAGCCTTTTCGGCAGTATGACGCTTTCAATATACAAAGTCAAGCTTTGCCACTTCTACTTCAGATAAAGGTGCTAAGAATCACGCTATGTGGCCTGAAGTCAGTGCTAGCGGTAATCCAAGGGGTGTTGCTCTTGCCACGGTGGAAGGAATTTTGATACGTATCACGCCCGAATTTTCTCGATGCCAAAGGAGGCCGATGATGCGACGTCGAATGCTGAAATGGATTGCCGGCAGTTTTGCTCTGGGGGGTGCTTATGCGCTGGGGCAAGGTTGGCTCGCTCCACAACGACTTGACGCAGCCGAAGTGGCGAACCTCCAAGACACGCTCGAACGGGGTCTTTACGCCCGTCTTCCCGAGCAATTCGCGTTTATTGCTCTGGTGGTCAAGCTTGTCGAGCAGGACAAACTCGAGCTGAAGCTGGTTTACTCGACCTTTCAGTGGTCGCGGAAGTACGATAAGGGACGACGCTACTACTATTTCGAGGCCGCTATCAGAAAGCGTGCTGGCGATTTGGGAGTCGTGGTCTAGTCTTACCTGAATTCGTAAGCTTGCGAATTACTTGACCAGTTTGCAGATTCCGCGAGAATCGTGACGAGAAGAGCGACACCTGCGTGCTTTTGCGCGGTTGATTCTATTGGAGCGGCCCCCACGACCCACCTTGGCCGTTCGTCCCCGGAACAGAACAGACAGAGAAGGTAACAGCATGATCCTTAAGGAATCGACCTGGACCAAAATTACCCAAGTGGTTTTGCCCGGGTTAGTTCTCTTTAGTGCGTTGGCTTACATGCATGGGCCAAGCTACGTTGCTTATTTCCAGAAGCAGTACCTGGCTTACAGCATGCCGCGAGAGTCGCTATGGGGACCGATCAAGTACAACGTTCGGTTGAAAGCGGACTTCGTTTCCGAATATGGAGACGACTGCCAGGTGTACGTGCTCACCGATCTTGAGCCGGTCAAAGATGCGCCCGCCAATCGCCAGGAACTGATCCTGGTCGATAAGTGGAGCCGTGTCGTCGATCGCCAGGTTACGACCGACGTAGGGGCGATCCGCAGTACTCACCTCAGCCCGCAAGATGGTTACGCGATGCTGGAGGTTATCCGAAGCGTTCCCGAGAATCGCCGCCAGGCCGAGATTCTGCACTACCAGGTGACCGCCGAGCAGATCGCCATGGTAAATACCGAAACCCGAGATCTTACCCCGGAATGGGACTGGCACGACGGTCCTCCTCGGCGTCGTCGTAGTGACGATGACCAGCGCGGACGAAACTGGGAAGGCCGTCCTCATTTCACGCCGGAGCAGTGGGAAGAGTGGCATCGTCGCCGTCGGCGTATGGAAGAGCGTAAGCGCGAAACGTCCGACGTAGCCCTGGCCAAGGAAAAGCGAGGCGAAGGCAACGCGGAAGATCAGCCGCGCGAGAAACGTAAGAAGCTCGATGAAGAGGCCAGCGAGGCGACTCGTTCAGAAGACAAAAAAGACATGCAGCGAACGCGCCCCATGCGCTCCGATAACAAGCGATTGCTCGATGTCGGCCGTCTTGGAGGGGCCCGAGATGAAGCAGCCGAATTCGTTTCGACTCCACACTAGTCGCTGGTAAGCCTCGGCCATGTTGTGGACCACGGCTTCTTCCACCTTGCCGCCTGCGCAGTGAATTACCAGGGATATATGCTGCGGGATAAAGAGGATCACCCGGTGCCGGATCTTGGCATCGGTCACCCACACTGCCGCATTCTCGGCCACCGCGAACTCGCCCGGCAAAACAGCGTAGTCGACGTCTTCCAACTCGTGCGGATCTTCGACGCGATCCAGGTCCACCGTTCCCACGAGCCCTTCGACGCAGCTGACCGTCTTCTTTGCGTCGGTGTAGGCCGGAATCTTGGCGAGTTCTTCGGTTAGTCCGTCGATCCCTTCCACGGCAATCGCGGTTCCTCCGACCGCTTGCAGGACTTCGCCAAAGTGGGCGACGGCATCGTCGTACTGAATCCAGTCCTGGTCCAGGCTCGGCAGATCGGCCGATGGAACCAACTGGTTGCGGACCGACTTCAGGATTTGATCTTTGCTGCTCATCGGTCGTCGCTTTTCTTCTTCGCACGTTGGGCGTACTGCTGGCGGAAGCTTTCCGGCGGAGCTTCCGGCATCTCGCGATGACGTCCCCAGGGGTTCAGCGGGTTGTAGATCAGGAAGCGGGGCATCGTTCGCAGGAAGAACTTGCCGATCCCCCCGAGCCAGGCATACAGCTTCGGCCGCTGGAACACGTACGACGCAATCCGCATCGGCAGCGTTTTCGACATCGGCAGTTGCTTCTGGTTTTTCACTTCGGTGCGTAGCGTAAGAAGCTGCTCGTGCAGGTTGATTTTTACCGGGCAGACGTCGCTGCAACTGCCGCACAGCGTACAGGCAAACGGCAGCGTCTTGTGGTGTTTGGCGTCGCGAAGCGGATTGAGAATCGAACCAATCGGTCCCGGGACCGTCGCCGCGTAGCTATGGCCGCCGCTACGACGATAGACGGGGCAGGTGTTCATGCACGCGCCGCACCGAATGCACTTGAGCGAGTTTCGGTAGTCGTCGCTGTTCATGATTTTGCTGCGGCCGTTGTCGACCAGCACGATATGCAGTTCGCCCCCTTCCACGGGACCGTGGAAGTGCGAAGAGTAGGTCGTGATCGGCTGCCCGGTCGCGCTGCGGGCCAAGAGTCGCAGAAAGATGCTGAGGTGATCGGCCTTGGGAATCAGCTTCTCGATTCCCATGCACGCGATGTGAACCTTCGGCAGCGAAACACCCAGGTCGGCGTTCCCTTCGTTGGTGCAAACGACAAAGCCGCCCGTTTCGGCGATGGCAAAGTTCACGCCGGTGATGCCGACGTCGGCCTGGCAGAACTTCTGCCGCAAGTGCTGACGAGCCGACTCGGTCAGGTAGTTCGGGTCGTTATTCCCTTTTTCGGTTTGCAGATGTTCGTGAAACGTGTTGCTGACGTCTTCCTTCTTCAGGTGGATGGCGGGCATCACGATGTGGGACGGGGGCTCTTGCCGCAACTGAACGATGCGTTCTCCCAGGTCGGTATCGACCACTTCGATCCCGTGCTTCTCGAGCCACGGATTCAGGTGGCACTCTTCGGTTAGCATCGATTTCGATTTGACGATCCGCTTCGCCTGGTGCTTTCGCAAAATCTCGAGCACGATCTGGTTGTGTTCTTCGGCATCTTTCGCCCAGTGGACTTGCACCCCGCGAGCGGTCGCGTTCTTCTCGAACTCTTCCAGGTAGTCGGCCAGTTTGCTGACGGTGTGGGCTTTGATCTGCGACGCGCACGATCGAAGCGTTTCCCACTCGGGCAAGCTCTTCGACATGCGGTCCCGCTTTTCGCGGATGAACCACAGCGAAGAGTCGTGCCAATGGGTACGGTCCTGGTCCTGGTTGAACTGGTTGGCGTTAGTCGGGTGATCGTAGCTTTTGATAGCGCTCATTGGGGTACCTCGTATCCGGCGAGGATCTCGGCGATGTGCATGACGCGGATGGGCTGCTTCTCGCGTTTGATCAAGCCTGCCAGGTGCATCAAGCACGACATGTCGCCGGCGGTAAGTACTTGTGTTCCGGCTTGCAGGTGGTCGGCGATCCGGTCGCGCCCCATCGTGCAGCTTACCGCTTCTTCAGAAACCGCAAACGTGCCACCAAAGCCACAACACTCGTCTTTCCGTTTCAGCTCGGCGAACTCGACGCCATCCAGCAGTGCGAGCAGTTGCTTCGGCTTGTTGAATTCCGGAGCGTTCAGTTCGCTATCGCTGGCCAGGCGAAGTTCACGCAGGCCGTGACAGCTTGAATGGAGACCGACCTTGTAGGGAAACTTGACCGGCAGCGAATCAATCTTCAGCACGTCGACCAGAAATTCGCACAGTTCAAAGATCTGCGTGCGGAGCGTGTCGTAATTGGCGTTCTCGTGCAAAAGGTGATCGTAGTGATTCTTCACCATCGACACGCAGCTACCGCTGGGACAAACGATGGCATCGTAGCCCGAGAAGATCTCGACAAACCGCTCGGCCAGCGGCAACGCATCGGTATCGCAGCCGCTGTTAAGCATCGGCTGCCCGCAGCACGTTTGGGCTGCTGGAAATTCCACGTCGACGCCCAGTTGTTCCAGCAGATCTAAAGTGGCCATGGCCACGCGCGGGTAGAGTTGATCGATGTAGCAGGGAACGAATAGGGCGACGCGCATGGTAACCAAAGAACAGGGGAATCGAAGAAGCAAAACCGGGGCAGGCAGATTACAGTATAACCGCTTAGCCGTTCTTTCCGACGCAGATCAACTGAATGCTCGCGATTTTTCCTTGATCGTGTCCGATTGAATCAAATCGGTGACGGAAAACTCTACTCGCATCACGTGTCCCGACCCCTGTTGGTGCTGTGCCGCTTGATGGCCCGACAGAATCTCCAGGCAATCTTGAATCCGCGGGCTGTCGGCCAGATTCCCCGCACCGTCATCGGTGATGGCCAAGCGCAGCCGGTCGTCCTCTTGCACAAGCTCCAGTTCCACGTTCTGTGCGAATCGATTGCGGCGGATCTGATCCAGCGCTTCGCGGACTAGTTGAATTAGCGCGCATTCACACAATGGAGAAAGCCGATCGAACTCGACGTCGTGGTGAAACCGCACGCTGTCGACCGATGCCTGGAAGTGATCGACCAGGCGCTGCAAACTGGCGACGACTCCTTCATCCTGGACCAGCGTCGGCGACAAGCAGTTCATCACCCGGCGCGTTTGATGCATGCTTTCGCGAAGCAGGTCGATCGTCCCATCGAGCGAGTCATCCATGCCGCTGAGGCGTTGGCCGAGCGCTTCCATCTGAAATAACGAAGACGTCAGATTTGGCAAAGTCAAGTCATGTAGATCGAGGGCCAATAGTTGCCGCTCGTGATCCTGATCGGCTTTTAGGAACTGCAGAAAGAACTTGTCTTCCAACAACTGGGCGTTCAGGTGCCGCAGCGTATCAAGCTCGAGCTTTAGCCGTGAATTCTCTTGTGTGGCATCCGTACCAGTTGGGGCAGAATCGGAATTGGTCGAGGCAAGCGTCACCACGGCGGTGAACGTGATGGCGATCGCCAGGATTGCAAAAATCGTTGCTGTGGCTGGACTTGGAAGCAAAGTTGGCACAAGGGATGCGATGAGGCCACATGCCGCGGCTAGGAGACCTAGCGCGGCGATGATGACGCAGCATGTTCGTTTGGCTTGCACCGTGGAATGTCCTCAACCGAGCAGACGAGCGAGGGAAGTTCTTCTGTATTGTTGATAACACCCCGCAACTTGCGAATCAGCCCCTCCCTCAGGTTGCTTGGGTAGTTGCTTGTATATTTTGCCTAAAATACACAAGAACCTAATTTAACCTGACTAGCGCAGCCGTTAGAATCGAACTTTGCCAGTTAAAGCTAATGAATGACCTACTGTTAAAGAGGCGTCGGGTGAGACGCCCTTACGACCTACTTGTTTTCAGAAAGTTTCTGGGGGAAAGATTGATTATGCTCCGTGTTGTTCTCGTACTTACGATGGCCTTCTTGAGCGTTCCGCAACTGGCGGAAGCGGGTCGACGTCACTGCCACGCTGGCTGTGCGTCACCATGTGCAACCAGCTGTGACACTGGGTGTGGCACGGCCTCTTGTTCTTCGTGCGGTGAAGCCGCACCTGTGACTATGGTCGAAAAGACCGTCATGGTTCCTACGACGGTGATGGAAACCCGCACCGTAACCAAGACCGTATGCACTCCCGAAACTCGGGAACAAACCTACAAGGTGTGCAAACGCGTTCCGGAAACCAGCTACGTCACCAAAGAGTACACCGTGACTGTTCCGACTTGGGAAACCAAGGTCGTTGAATACACGGTGAACAAGCCGGTTTACGAAACCAAGACCGGCACCAAGACGGTCATGGTTCCCGTAACCAAGACGAAGATGGTCGATTACTGCGTGAAAAAGCCAGTTTACGAAACCAAGACTGGCACCAAGACGGTCATGGTTCCCGTGACCAAGACCAAGCTGGTCGACTACTGCGTTCGTAAGCCGGTCTATGAAACCAAGACCGGTACCAAGACCGTCATGGTTCCAACTTGGGAAACCAAGCTGGTCAACTACACCGTCTGCAAGCCCGTCTACGAAACCAAGACCGGCACCAAGACCGTGATGGTTCAAGACTGGGAAACCAAGGTCGTTGACTACACCGTCACCAAGCCAGTCTGGGAAACCAAGACGAAGACCACCACCGTGATGGTTCCTCACCAGGAAGAACGCACCGGTACCAAGACCGTTTGCAAGATGGTTCCTGAAACCGTTACCAAGACCCGCTGCGTGGATCGTGGCTGCTGGCAAACCAAGTGCAGCACCGACTGCTGCGGTTGCCCAACTGCCTGCAAGGTTTGGGTTCCTAACGTCGTCGAAGAAGCCTACGAATGCACCGTCATGCGTCAGGTCACCGAAGAAGTGCCGTACACCTACACCGTGTGCGTCATGAAGCCGGAAGAACGTACTCAGACTTACAAGGTCTGCAACATGGTCACCGAGACCAAGCAGAAGGAAGTCAAGCACATGGTTTGCCGTCCAGAAACCCAAGAGTACACCTACCAGGTGTGCAAGATGGTTCCTGAAACGCTGACCAAGGAAGTCAAGCACAAGGTTTGTGTTCCCGAAACTCGTGAATACACCTACCAGGTCTGCAACTACGTGACCGAGACCAAGCAAAAGGAAGTCTCGTACACCGAATGTGTTCCGGAAACGCGTGAGTACACCTACCAGGTTTGCAACTACGTGACCGAAACCAAGCAGAAGGAAGTTTCCTACACCGAGTGCGTTCCACAACAGCAAGAGTACACCTACCAGGTGTGCACGATGGTTCCGGAAACCAAGACCAAGGAAGTTAAGTACATGGTCTGCAACACCGAAACCCGCACCAAGGAAGTTCCGGTTACGACCTACAAGACCGTGTACGAAGACAAAGTTCGCACGTACACTGTCATGGTTCCTCACACCGTGACTGAAGAAGTTCAGGTTCCTGTTTGCAAGATGGTTCCTAAGACCATCCAAGTTCCTGCTTGTGGTACCACCTCGTGTGGTTCGGCTTGCGGCAGCTGCGGTGCCTAAGCTTCGGCTCACGCCTGACGAGTTAAAAACAAAAAAGCCTGAGGTCGAAAGATCTCAGGCTTTTTTCATACGCCGAGCCAACTGACGAACATCAAGTCATGATGCCCCGCATCCCGCCAGGGTAGATCGAAAGACAACTAAAAGCTCTCGGGTCCTAGGTATTCAAACCGGGGCACTTCCTGGCCATCGACGATCACCGATTCGATGAACATCGCCAGCGGACGCACCCACAGGCTTTTATCGCCGTAATCCTTGCGATAGACGACCAGCGGCTCGTCGGTCTCGCTATGCCGCGCCACGCCCAGCACGACGTATAGAGGGCCTTTGTAGTGACGATAACGGCCAGAGGCAATTGACGCTCACGGGAATCCGACATGGGCTGAGAGAGCCTCGCGAAGGATGGGAGGGCAAACCAGTGGGGCCCTCGACCAAAGAAAAGAAAGGGTGGATAGAGGGATTCGAACCCACGACCCCTGGAACCACAATCCAGTGCTCTAACCAGCTGAGCTATACCCACCACAATCGAAGCGACTTATCTTAAATGCCGCCTCGGCTTTCGTCAATTGGCCGGGCCTTCTGATTTCTGCAAAACCAGCCGTTTTAACGGCTTACGTCTAACCGTCGATGACAAACGGGAAGTTTTCGTCTGCCTGGCTATGGGATAGCTCGACCAGGAAGGGGGCCAGGCGGCTGACGAGAAGCTCCATCATGCGCTCCCCTTTTTCGGCCGTCGCCTCGTGAGGATTGCCTGATCCGCTGTTGGTCGTCAGCAAGTGCCAGGGGCGGGTGATTGAAACCCAGCCATGCTCGAGGGCCTCCATCCGCATCGGCCTGGTCGCTCCGGAGTCAGCGTCAAACGATCCATCTGGTCGTCTGGCAACCAGCTCGGGACGATACGCCAGGATCATCGAGGTTTCCATTTCGCCGGCATGATCTTCTTTGTGGGTGAAGATCTCGTGGTATTCTTGCTCGCTGAAGGCCTTAAACCAATTACATAGAAAAACATGGGCTTCCGTTTTTCCGTACAGCTCGCGCAGCAGTGGTTTCATCTCGTTTCCGCCGTGGCTGTTGAGCAGCACGACCTTCTTGATTCCGCTTTGCACCAGGGACTCGACCAGATCGGTAACCACGGCAAACAGCGTCGACGGGTCAACGTTCATCGCCAGCGGAAACTGCCGCATGTTGGTCTCGGTGCCGTAGGGCATCGTCGGCAAAAGAATGACTTTGGCCCCTTGCTTGTGGGCCGCCTCGCAGATCCGCTGGCCGATCTGGGTCCCTTCGTAGTCGTCGGTTCCGTACGGCAAGTGCAGGTTGTGCGGTTCGGTGGCACCCAAGGGAAGCACGGCCACTTCGTATTGGGTGTTCTTCACGTGGCCGTAGTTAACTTCAGAAAGTATCCAGGGACGAGGGGCAGACATCGGCGCGGCTCCAACAGGAAGGAAGGGAAGTGGAGGAGCCATCGATTTTATAGGCCCGCTTAGTGGTGAACCACCACCTTCGGCAGCGATTGCTTTAGACGCTCAACACCCTGCGGCGTGATCCGCGTTTGCCGGGCATCGATCATTTCCAGATCTTTCAAGCCGGCAAGCTTCAACAGCCCTTCGTCGGTGATCTGCGTGACCGCCATCCGCAGGACCTTCAAGTTCGATAGCGAACTTAGATGAGCGAGACCAGCATCGGTGACCGGCGTACCACTGATGTCGAGTTCTTCCAGTGTCTTCAGCTTACCAACAGTCGCCAGGCTGCGGTCGCTGATGTGGGTGGTGGCGATACTCAAATCTCGCAGCGAACGGCAGCCAGTCAGGTGAGCAATACCGCTATCGGTGATGCTCGTTTTGGTGAGATCCAGCCAACGCAATTTCTCAAACGTGCCGATCCGCGCGAGGGCCGCATCGGTGATCGTATCCATGCTGCCAAGTACCAGGTCGGTTGTTGGCGCGCCTTGGGGCAGAGCCAGGATGTCTTCGTCGAAGACTGAGAGAAAGTTCATGTAGAACGTCTCGGTACCTATCCGTCCTCGGTATACCACTTTGTCCCCTAAGGAGTGCACCGTATCACGTCCCAGGTAGATCTCTTTCAAATACTCAATGAATGGCTCACGCCACTTTTGACTTTCGGGGGCGTAGTCTTCTGGATAATCGAGGTAATAGTGGGTGCGGCCTGCTGATTCGCTATAGAGGGCACCAATGTCAGGGCGTTTTTGGAGTTCACTGCGTCCCAGGCTTACAAGTTCAGCGAAGGAAATACGAGAGTCGTCGTTAAAGTATCGATTGCGAGCAAACTGCAGCCGCGTCGCATCAATCCCCCCCAGCGTGACGTACCCGTCGAAGATCCGCAACGACTCCATGTACATCGCCACCCCTTCGATTGCCCAGAAGTTGAAGTTCAGCCCAACGTCTTTCGAGGCACTGCGGTACTCCTGAAACAGCTGATGCGAAACCTCATGATGCCAGGTGGCGTGGGCCGCTTCGCTCTCGTCGTGAAAGAGGTACACCTTCTCTTCGTCGAACTGGTAGATGCCCAGCGTGATGCCGATGCGCGGCTGGACCTGTTCCAGGTAATTCACATATTCGCCGCGCGTCTTGAACAACACGACTTCAAACTTCTTGCGTACCGGGCTTGGCGAGCCTCCGTCGAAGTACCCGGCCAACTGCAGTTCGTTGCTCCAGTACGAAAAGAACATCTGTTCCCAGGCCGAATAGACGATCTCCAGACGCTCCCCCAGCTTCAGGCCTTCCGCCTCGCTGAGGTTGGTCATGATTTGAAAGTGGGGCGTATCGATCTGCCAGAAGCTTTTGGCCGGCCAGCCGAACTTGGGATGCTCGTACCGCGGCTGCTTGGCCCGCGTCACCACGCCTGGGCGTCGCCATGTTCCGTTGACGTTGGCATAACCGAGGATCCGCCGCGCGTCGGTATGGTCGGGGTTCTCGCGCAGCACCTCGTGCAGCGTTTGATACGACTTGGCTCCCTGCTTGGCGATCAGCATTTCCTGAGCATGTTTGTACAGGGCATCGGCATGCTCGTTGCGGATGGAACGAAACTTCTGATACCAGAATTGAACCAACTGCGAGGCGTCACCGTCAGGCTGAAGCGGATCGCTTTCCGGCACCAGGTAAAAAAGGTTTGCCTGTCCGTACCGGGGAACGATCCACTTGCGGGTAAGCTCGGCTTGCTCCGGCAACTTCACCTCGTCGCACTTGGCCGCCAACTCGCTGAGCTGCGCCTGAAACCGCGCATCGATCTCTGCCCGCGACGGCGCTTCGGCTTGCATCGTCACGGCGGAGAGGATCAGGATGGCAGCGGTCGTAAGTTGCAAGGGTATGTTTGGGGAAAGGGTTGTTCCCCAGCCCCAACGGGGCGACATGTCATAGCCAGGGGCGCGAGCCCCTGGAAAGGTGTATAAATCAATCGCGAGCCCCAACGGGGCGGCATAGGCTATGTCGCCCCGTTGGGGGCTGAACTCGCTTTTGGAGATCTCGTACCAGGGGCTCACGCCCCTGGCTATTATACATGTCGCACTTCCAGGGCTAGGATCTGGTAGTCACTAACACTCTAGTGTGACCTCAATCCCGATTCCTTGCCAACTTCTGGCCCCGGCGCATGAAAAAACCGAGCCGGATTATGCTTCTGGCTCGGATTGTTTGGTTTGTAGCGATTTGAGGATTAGCCCTAGCCCTCTCTCCCCTCGCACGGGAAGGGGACAAGATACGCCAGGATTCCGCTTGCTTACTGCTTTTCTTTGTCGAAGGCAGAATCGAACGCCACGTCGCTGGGGGCGAAGTCGATGCTGCGGACGAACTCGCACGATTCTTCCGCACCATGCAGACGATCCATGCCGCTGTCTTCCCATTCGATGCTCAGCGGGCCGGTGTACTTGATGTCATTCAAGGCGCGGATGATTTCTTCAAAGTTCACGCCACCGTGGCCAGGGCTGCGGAAGTTCCAACCGCGGCGATGATCGCCGAAGTCGATGTGGCTGCCCAGAATGCCGCTACGGCCGTTGAGCGTCGTGATCGCGTCCTTGATGTGGACGTGGTAGATGCGGTCGGGGAAGTAGCGAATGAATTCGACCGGGTCGATCCCTTGCCACAGCAGATGGCTTGGGTCGAAGTTGAAGCCGAACTCTTCGCGGTGACCGATCGCATCAAGGGCCTTCTCGGCGCTGTAAATGTCGAACGCGATTTCGGTCGGGTGGACTTCCAGGCCGAACTTGATGCCGCATTCGCCGAAGACGTCCATGATCGGATTCCAGCGATCGGCGAACAGCTTGAAGCCGTCGTCGATCATCTTCGGAGGAACCGGCGGAAAGCTGTAAAGCAGGTGCCAGATGCTGCTGCCGGTGAAACCGTTGACGACCGGCACGCCAAACTTCTGAGCTGCCCGGGCAGCGTTTTTCACCGCTTCCGCCGCGCGGTCGTTCACACCGGCCGGATCGCCGTCCCCCCAAACCGAGTCAGGCAGGATCGCCTTGTGACGCTCGTCGATGATGTCGCAAACGGCCTGGCCACATAGATGCGTGCTGATCGACCAGCACCCCAGATCGTACTTGTCCAGTTGTTCGCGTTTCTTGTCGCAGTAGTCATCTTCGGTGACGGCGCGGTCCACTTCAAAGTGGTCCCCCCAGCAGGCCAATTCGAGACCGTCAAAACCAAAACCTTTCATGGTCTTGGCCAAATCGTCCAGTTTCATATCGGCCCACTGGCCGGTGAACATCGTGACTGCGCGGGCCATGCCGTGCTCCTTTGAGGGGTGAAAAACGCGTCGATGGTATGTCAATAAAAAAGTGTGGCAAACCACAGAACCGGTTATTTTGTCCCTTCCCCTGGATCGTTGCAACCACTTAGACACCGCCAGTAAGGGAATTCCAAGGGTAACGATTCTGCCAATTCCCCGGCTGCGCGCCAGGCGAGTGCTACAATTGAGTCGTGAACGAGAACCGAAACGGAGCCAGGCATGACTCAACTGCGCACGCTATTAACGACCTTGATCCTCTTTGCGTTTCCGGCGACGGCCTGGGCCGATCATCGCGTGACGCTCGAGGTGATCACCGAGAAAGGTCTGTCGATTACGGCTCTGCAAGAGTGGACTCGTCTGCTCAACGACAAGGGTGCCGACTCGGTCAAGCTGCGCACGGGCCGCGATGGCGAGAAGGTCGGGATCGAGGAAGTCAATCTCGGGCGTAGCCAATCGTATCGCGTGACGGCCATCCTGGGACGCGATCAAACGCTGCACATGCCCGATGGCAAACGCTTCACCAAGCGCAATCTGGGTGAACTGCCGCAGTGGTTTCAGCGCATCAAAGTGGGTGGCGAAGACGAACTGATGCGTCAGCCGGAAAGTGACGGCATGACGCGCGCCGAGCGCAATGAAGTCCTGGCGAAGCTCTCCAAGCCGCTCGATTTTAGCACGAAGGACCAGCCGCTGGCCGAAACCTTGGGGGCGGTTCGCGAGTTGACCGGGCTGAACTTCAGTGCCTCTCCGGCGATGATTGCCCAGGTAAAATTGCTCAAAGCGAAGGACGAACTCAACGGCTACTGCGCCGGTACGGCCATGGCGATCCTGCTTCGTGCGCACGGCTTGATCGTCGTTCCCAAACGCGAGATCGGCGGCACCGTCAATCTGCATGTGCTGCCCATGGCAGCCAGCGACGATGGATGGCCGGTCAGCCAACCGCTCAAGCAAAGTCCAGCCGATACGTGCCCGGTTTTGTTTCAATTCATCGAGGTCGAAATCAATCGCACGCCTCTTGAGAAAGCGCTCGGGGCGATCGGCCCCCGTTTGAATACGCCGATTTTCTTCGATCACTACAAGATCGCCCAGGACAATATCGATACCAACGTTGACGTTCGCTTTCCCAAAGACAAGACGTTCTACAAGAAGATTCTCGATCACATCCTCTACCAGGCATTTCTCGGGATCGACCTGAAAGTCGACGAAGCGGGCAAACCGTTTCTGTGGATTACGTCCGCTAAACGAGGCTGATCGCCAGAAAAAGTTGCCAGCTTGCTTGGCGGCGTGTATAAAATAACGCAGAAGTGCGGCTGGCAGTGGAGTTCGGTCGCTGGTCTTCCCTCCTTGTTCTCTCGTTGCGTGTGCTCATGACTTGCCGACTACCCCAAGCGTTTCTGTTTCCGCTGCTCATGTTGTTGTTTGTTGGCGTGGAGGGACTACCGGCCGCGGAGATTGCTGCGTGGAAGAAGCAAGGGGACAACCAAAGCTACTTCATCGATAGCGGCAGCGGTAAATGGTTAGAGGTCGACGCGAAGGGAAGCTCGCTTCGCTTCGAAGAGCTGCAGCGCAAGGAAGACAGCGTCGAGATCATCGATCGCGGGCGGCAGATCAAAATTCGGCTGAAGCCCAAGCAAGCCGAGTTATCGGTCGGCGGCCGCCCTTATCAGCGGTGGGTGACCGGCGATTGGACCAAGGCCGACAGTTTGCCCGAGTTTGCCAAGATCTCGCCGATCGATCACAAGGTGCGCCTGATCTACTTCGTGCCGACCGATCGCGAGCCGAAGCCAGGCTATCGCGAGAAGATCAACACGTTGATGCACTTCGTGAATGAGACCTACAAGTACGAGTTCAAGCGTCGCGGTCTGCCTGATCGCGGGCTCGTCTTTCAAACCGATGAAAGCGGCACCCCGATCGTGCACCTAGTGCGGGGAAAGCATCCGGCGAAGCACTACAACGGCGCACCCAACTACGATCCGTACTTTCAGTTGCGACAGCTGAAGCCTGAGATCCCGCGGAGTATCGGCTCGGAGTCGACGCACCTGGTGATCACCTTCGCCGAAACTTACGACGAAGGCCCGCACGTATTTGAATGGCCCGGCGGCATCGCCTTGGGAGGCTGGCGTTCGGCCGATGGGGGAACGGCGAACTTCTCGGCGTGGGTCTTGCAAGATATGTTCTGCGCGACCACGGTTGCCGAGCAGGAAAAGCTCTTTCAAGATCGCACGCCGATCGAAGGACGCACGGCGCTGGGCAATGGCCGACCTGACTCGCCACGGTTCGAGTTTATCGAGGACGGCTTCGGTGCCGTGATTCATGAAGTGGGACACGCGTTAGGCTTGCCGCACGATCAACGCGACGATCGTCACTACATCATGGGCAATGGGTTTCGGAAGATGAAGGAGAACCTCAACCCCAAGACGCCGGTCTCGGGCAGGGCACGCTTCTCCGATGCCAATGCCAATATCCTGGCATCGTCGCGGCTGCTGAATCCCGATGTCGACCTCACTGACAACGCAGCACCTCAACTCGAAGTTCAACTTGAACCAACCGACAAACCGAACGTCTACCAGGTAAGCATCCAAGCCAAAGATGATCGCGGCGTGAAGGCAGTCCTCTACTACGACGACGTCCGCGGAAGCGTTGTCGGCGGAGAGCAGCTAGAGGGAACCGAAGACGAAGACCAGCGCAAGCTGGAACTCAAAGTGGAGGCCGGGAAGAAAGAGGTTCGGCTCCAGGCCAAGGTGATCGACCAGGGAGGCAACATCATCACGGTTCAAGCAGTGCGACCGACCCCCTAGCGCAAGAGAACGCACCATGAGCAAAGTCCCATGGTGCGAAGTTTAATAGGAAATCGACCAGTCAGGCTTAGCTTCCTGCTCGGAAGTCAGGACCAAAGCCGGTGCCGTAGCCATATCCGCCGAAACCGAAGCCGCGATATCCGCCGTGATAGGGCGAAATGTAACGTCCGGTGTAGTAGTCATGGGTTGTGGCATGCGGGTGTTGGCTGACATTTCGATAATGGGGCGCTCGCCCCCAGCCGGCTTGGGCCGTAGAAGCAAGCATCATGGTAGCAGCGAGAACAGCCGTCAGCATCAACGTGCGAATCATCTCATTCTCCTTAGGAACTCGTAAAAACTGGTAACGTTCCCCTGCATAGCTCTGTCGAGAACTGCTCGAACTATATCGAATTACCCGAGAAATTTCCTGGTTTCGCGAAAAAGAAGCCGGATTTCAAGTTGTGAAGCAATGGACATTTAGTACCCTAATGATTCAAAATGACCACCATTTGGAAAACTAATAGTTCGTCCTGCGATCCGCGCAAGAAAAAGTGACGCCTGTCCGAGGACAAACGTCACCTGAGTGAGGCAAAGTGATTGTTCCGCTTTAGAAGCCAACGCGGAAGCTCACGCCGGGTCCGTAACCATAACCGTAGCTGTATCCGTAACCCGGATAGCCGTAGTAGCGATAGGTCGACACAGGTCGGTAGTAATAGCGCGGCCCGTAGTAGTATCCCGGGGCGCCATAGGCTGGCCCGTAATAGTGACTACGGTAGTAGGGACCGCCGTAATAGGCGGTGACGCGGCCGGGGTAGTTGTAGTAGCCGTAGTTAGCGACGTAGGGTCGATAATAACGGCGACCACCAGCATCGGCCCGCGAGGTGGAAACGAACATCATCCCGCCGATAAGAACAGCGGCCAGCAGCAGCGTACGAAACATGGCTTTACTCCTCTGAGAAGCCAGGAAGACCAGTGGGTAACTCCCTCCTTGTCATTGTTACCGTCGTCGACTCGAGAGAGAAGCAACAAGTTCTCAATTCTGCGTTGGCGGTCGCTTATCAAGAAAGACACCGCGCCGATGCATGACCGGCGCGGTGTCTTCATGATGCTGATTCGTGGTTCGGCTTAACGGCAAACTCCGCTGGCGCAGCCGGTGCTGGGGGCATGATAACTTGCTCCGCCGCACGAGGAGCAGCCGCTTGAATAGCTACCGTAGTAGGGGTTGTCGTAACAGCCGCCGTGGTAGTAGCTTCCGTGATAGGTGGTGGCACATCCCCGATAGTGGTAATTGCCGCAACGGCGATGTCGCCAACCTGCTTCGCTCACCGAAACCATCGACAAACCAACCAAAAGCGCGACGGTCATAAGCAACGCTCGGACCATGAAAATCCCTCCGTAGGTGCATGAAAAAAGGGTGCTAGGGCATCGTCACGGCGTCCATCCAACAGGCCGGCGGACGATGCTTGGGGTAAGGTGAATTCCTTAAGACCAACACTAGGCGCAACTGGCGGCAAGGAAAGTCCCCTCGCCAACATTTGCCGATCAATTGCGCGATAGGCGTCAGCCAGTAGCAAACCGATGGGTTCGCAAGCGATCAACTGCCGGTGTTAAGCGGGGCTAGGGGCACAGATAGGGAGAGCCCCGGTGCGGAATATCGGGCAGTTCATCGACTCGTTGGAAGTAGAAATCAATCAGCTGATTGTCACCCAGAACGCCTGACGGAGGCGTGTTCGAGCGAACCATCACCTTGTAAGCGCCGTCGCGCAGCAGCAACGTTTGCTGTTCGGGGCATTCGACGTTCCAGTCCATCAAGTCGTAAAGGTCGCGAAAGCAAACCTTTCCGCCGATACAGCGGAAGGGAAGCGTCAGGCTGAACTCGTGTTGCTCGGCACACATCGCCGGTTTGCCGCGCTGCACGCGCAATCGAAACGTGCCTGGCGTGCCGGTGCAAAAGCCGACGATCGAGCCGGCCCGTACGTGCCGTCGCACGTCCGGCACGTTCGTATAGTGGACACTTAAGTAGTCGTCCCCCGGTTCAATGTGCGCAGCATTGTGGGGAGAATAGAAAATGATCCCCAGTCCAGCCGTTTCCAGCTGGATGGACTTAACGGTCGAATCCACGAAATTGCCGCCCCTGTCGAGCTTGCCTGGGTTTACTAACTGGCCGAAGCGTTCTCTATTTTAAAAGCCGCTTCATGGCAGATGCAACGCCGAGGGCCACTTCGGCCATGCGCCGGTAGTCGAGCGTGTCCGGCGTATCGCTCGCCTGGTGATAGTTGGGGTTCCGCACGAAGGCCGTATCGGTCAGCATCAGTGCCGGATAACCTTGTTCCCAAAAGGCGCGGTTGTCACTCAAAAAGATGAATTCGAACTTGTCCGGCAGCGGCAACGTCCACAGCGGCAACCGCGAACCGCGTTGGAAGCCGCGGTGAAACTGATACGCCAGCTTCCACGAAGCCAGGTTTCCCAGCGCCGTTAGAAAGTTGCCCCGTCTGGGCAGCGGCCAGGTCAGCCACTTGGGGATTTCCTCGGGGTAGGGCTGCGAACCCGGCTCATCTTGAAAGTACCCCACCATCTCCAGACACAGCATCCCGACAATCTTGTCGCCGCGCTCTCTTGCCGTGCGCGCATGATGCTGGCTGCCCATTTCGTCTAGGTTGAAATAGGGGGGCTCTTCACAGGCAAACGCGACGTACCGCGCCGTTCGCTTGCCGACATGGTCTTTCAGCAGCCGACTGACCTCCAGCAGTACCGCCACGGCGGAAGCATTGTCGTCGGCACCAGGCGTCGACAGAACCGTGTCGTAATGGCCTCCCAGCACGATGATCTCCTCGGCGCGGCTGGTGCCCGGGGTTTCGACCACGAAATTGGTGGCGACGTCCGACATTGCGTTGTAAGGTTCCTCGGTGATCGCGTACCCCATCTCCGACCACTGCTGACGCAGGTAACCCATCGCGGCATCCATCGAGCCAGCCCGCTGAAAACAGCGCGGTCCAATCAGACCAGCCAAGCAGTCGACGTGCTTAAACAGCCGCTGCTGCAGGGCATCTTTGTCTTGGTGGTTCATCTTGCTGCCGCTTTGAGTGGGTCGGAAATCAAAGACGAAAAAAATTTTCCGCGCGCACTATCTCACTGAAGCGCATTGCCCATAAATTGAATATACGACACGCAGACCAATCGAAGGTTCTCTCGTGCCATGGGCACGCCTTCGAGGAAATGCGAAGAAAGTATCTGTGCCTATTCGGGATTACCGGACAAATATTGCCACACAACCACATCGAGTAAAACCATGACCACCAACCACGACCAACCTGAACCAAGCGGCGCGACTAAGCCCCAGGTGGTCGTGCGCGCCGGCAAGTACTTCGTCTGTTCGTCCTGCGGGACGATGGTCGAAGTCCCGGCGGATGTCGTGGGGCAATTGGTGATTGCGGTCGATCCTTCGCCGCAGGAAGAGCTTTCTCCGCCTGAGTCCGCGAATCTTAAGCCGCCCCAACAGCAAACACTCATCCAAGAATCGCCATCGCGGCCTGCACGCTCCAAACGCTTGCAGCAGCCTGACCGTAGCGACCTCACCGGCACAATGATCGACGGACTCGGCGTGCCGTCTTCCCAGGAATTAGACCGCGCGCTGGCCTGGGTAAGCTTCCACCTGAAGGTCCTTGATCGGCAGGGGAGCGAACTCAAACGGTTGCAGAAGTTGCTCAAACAGCAACCGATGCCATGCCCACGTCCGCGCGGGCATGCGCCAGCGGCAGCCACGCAATCGCACGTCGTCCGCGAGTGTCACTCAGAGCGAAGGCATGCTCATGAAAAGGTGAGCATGGCACCCGAAGAGCGCTCGCAATCGTCGAATAAAACCCAACAACGCGGCCCGCCGTAAAAATTCCTGTCCCCTCTCCCTCGCAGGGAGATGACTAGGGTGAGAGTTTGTGAAACGACGTTTGCCAAACATCGCCAACGAGAAGTTCCGAACCAAACGCGAACGTCAATCGTGCATGCGCTTCGCTCTCGCAAGATGCCCTCTCACCCTGACCCTCTCTGTGCACAGACGGTGGAGAGAGGACCGGAGAGGGTGCTTGCGCATGCGCCCTTAGAAAGTCGCTTTAACGTCGCCAGAATTGCCACCACTTTTTCGCGGTCGGGTCACGATCGAGATGATGGAACAGGTCTTTCCCTTCACCGGGTAGCGTGTCGTGAAACGAGAACCCCGTGATGCGCCGGGCCGTTTCGATCGGGACTTCCATGGTGCAGTCGACCAGTTGGTTCGACTGGTCCATGGCCGCTTGTTCACCGGCGTACCAGGTGCGGATCTCGTCGAACATCGGAGGCAACTTGCCGGTCGCATCCAGGTGATGCCTGCCGGCGGCCGACTGGCTGTCGTGGGTGATTTCCCAGGCATGTTTTCCGTTCTTCCAACCGGATGTGCTGGCGTACATGACATGCTCTTCGACGGCACATGTCACCAATTCGCACCGTTTGGAAAGCCGACGCAAGCGGCGGGTATTGGCGTAGTCGCAGCGCTCGGAGACGACCAGGTACCAGCCCGTGGGAAGCATGATGCCTGAGAGGTTGCCGTTGGGGAACCCTTCGTACGTGTTTCCCAGTGTCAGCCCCAAGTCACGAAGCGTATCGTCCGGCGATTTGCCCGAAACAGCCAACCACGAATAAGCGAAGCTCACGGTGACGACTCCCTTCCCACAAGATCATGGAGATCAAGCGATTGATGTTAGAGAAAGCTATCGAAATTGGGAATCAGAGAAAACGGAACTTAACTAAGACGATTCTTCCGGCACAGGGAATGCCCCAATGGCTCGCACACCGTCGTCAGCAATTCGATAAACCTCGGTCGAGATCGCGTAAGGGCTGCGGGTATATTCGCGAACTACAACCGGGCCCAGCCGAGAGACAAAACCCTGATGCTGAGCACCCCATAGGTAAAGAAAGTCGCGATCCGGCACGACCGCCATCACCGGCCAGCCGAGCCGCTCTTCGACCATTTGCCGCAGGTTGGGTGCCAGGATCAGTGCCGCTTTGAAAGGGAGCTCGGTCACTACGTAACCCAGCGGTACACCGTCAACGTCCTGCGTTTCCAGCGTCGCGGCTTCCACTTCGCGGGCAAGGTTGGTAAATGCATGCCGGCCGGCGTCCTCAAGGGACAGTCCCAGCGTTTCCAGCATGGACGGCGTGACCCAGGTGATCATCGTGCCGCACGCGGAAAGATGGACCAGCACGCGATCCGCCGAGTCGCTGACGGCTTCGCAGTAGTCGGCTTTCTCCTCGTAGTCGTTCGGCTCGAGCGACCAGTAAAGCCGCTCGGCCGCGTAGTCGTCGTCGAAGGTTTCAACCGAAGCGAGAACCGTATCGACAAACCGAGCCACACGATCGCCATCGATGCCAGCAGCCAGCTCACGCTCCAGGTTTTCAAGGCTGACTTTCAGCTCGGTTTCATCGACGGTTACCAGGTGACAGCCTGATTCGGGATCGATCGTAAACGAGTAACCACGCTCGGTGAGTTCTCGTTCGAATTGTTCGCGGACGCTCTTCAACGAGATCCCCTTACAGTAAATCGTTCAACTGATCGACCAGGCTGTCGAAATGACTCAGCGCCATATCGACCGGTTTGGGGCTTTCCATATCGACGCCGGCGTCTCGCAAGAGATCCAGCGGGTACTTCGAGCAGCCCCCTTTGAGGAAGGAGAGATAGTCATCCAACTCCTTCTTGCCGCCGTTGAGCACGCGCATGCTCAACGCGATCGCCGCCGACAAGCCGGTCGCGTACTTGTAAACGTAGAACGCGCGGTAGAAGTGCGGGATGCGGAGGCATTCCAGTTTCAATTGCGGATCGATGACGAACTCCGGGCCGAAGTAACGTTCCAACAGGCCATGGTAGACCTCTTGGAAAGACTTCGACGTGAGCGGTTCGCCTGCTTCGCACATCGCGTGGGTGATCTTCTCGAACTCGGCGAACATCGTCTGGCGAATGATCGTGCCGCGGATGGCGTCGATGTCGCGGTTGATGAGGTAGGCCCGCTCAAGGTCGTTTTCGGCGTTCTCTTGCAGGTGCTGGCTGAGCAGCTGTTCGTTGAACGTACTGGCCACTTCCGCGACGAAGATCACGTAGTTGTAGTACTGGTACGGCTGGCTCTTGGAAGAGTAGTAGCTGTGCATCGAGTGCCCGGCCTCGTGAGCCAGCGTGAACACGTCGTCCAGCACGTCCTTTTTGTAGTTCATCAAAATGAACGGAGCCGCGTCGAAGCTGCCGCAGCTGAATGCACCGCTTTGCTTGCCGGCGTTGGGGTAGCGGTCGCACCAGCGCGCCTTGGTGAGGCCATCCTTCAGCACGTCGCAGTATTCGGGGCCAAGCGGGATCATGGCGTTCATGATCAGTTCGACCGCTTCGTCCCACGTGTGCTTTTTCTTGATGTTGTTCAAGATCGGCACGTAGGTGTCGTAGTGGTGGATATCCTTCAGTTTCATCTTGCGGCGCCGCAGCTCGAAGTAGCGATGCACTGCCGGCAGATGATGGTGGACCGAATCGATCAGGTTATCGTAAACCGACTCGGGAATGTTATCGGCATACAGGGCCTGGCCGCGAGCGCTTTCGTAGCCGCGGACCTTGGCATAGTAGACGTCTTTCTGGATCGAGCCGGAAAGGGTCGCGGCGAGGGTGTTTTCGTGCCCTTCGAACTGTTGGTAGTACTGTTCGAAAGCCTTCTTGCGGATCTTGCGTTCCGGCGAGAGAAGGAATTCCATCAGGGTCGAGTTGGTCAGTTCGTGCTCTTCCCCATGTTCGTTTTTGAGGGTGCCGAATTTCATGTCGGCATCCAACAGCTGGCGGAACGCCTTGCCGGCGGCTCCGGCCATTTCGCTTTGCATGGCGAGGATGCGTTCTTCCTTCTTGCCGAGAGTGTACTTCTTGTAACGCGTCATGCGTTCCAAGACCAGGCGGTAGCCTTTGAGGACCGGATCGTCCATCAGTTCCTGCAGACGCTTGGCGGGAATGGCTTGGATCTCTGGCGCGATGTAACTGGCGGCCTGACCGAGCTTGCTGGCCACGGCCTGAAAGCGAGCCATGCGGCGTTGGTTTTCGTCGTTGGCCTGGTCTTCGGTCGTTTTGAGGAATGCGTAAATGCCGAGCTTCTCGCCCAGACGGTCGACTTCGGTGTCGAACTTAAGACAGGCCAGCAGTTCTTTTGCCCCAGTAGCCAGCGTGCCGCGAAACTTGTCGAAGCCTTCTTCTTTCTTGGCCAGCTTTTTGAAGTCTTTCTCCCAGGCCTGGTCGTCGGGATAAAGGCTGCTCAAATCCCAGGTATCGTCGGTGGCGACCTCGTCGCGCGTGAGGAGCTTTTTGACGGACTTCTTAGCTGCTTTGGCAGTCGTGGCCATGTTGGTTCCTTCTCAGGTTTCTCTAATCGCTAATCTCGAAGGCAATCGTAACGCGTAATAGCGGATGGAGAAAGATTAGGTTGGGGATCGGATGGGAGGAGAAGTTTTCAGTGTTCAGTTTTCAGCAAGAGAAAGCGTGTCAGGCATTACCATAAAAAAAGGGCATCCATGATGCCCGATTGGTGGTTGCGGTGGATCCGTTACCTACCACTGGAAGACGGTCGTCCCCCACGACAGTCCGGCACCGAAGCCGCACAGCAAGATTTTATCGCCGCGGTGGATGAGCCCTTTTTGCATCGCTTCGTCGAGCACAAGCGGGACACTGCCAGCCGACGTGTTGCCGTATTGGTCCAAGTTGACCACCATCTTCTCGCGGGGGAAGCCGAGGTTTTCGCAGGCCGCGTCAATGATGCGGACGTTGGCCTGGTGCAGCAGAACGAGCGAGACGTCGTCCGGCGTGAGGTGGGCGTCGTACAGCACGTCGCGGATCGAATCTTCGATCACACGCACCGCCCACTTAAAGACGCTGCGGCCATCCATGTAGAGGTACTGCTTCCCTTCGGACAGACCTTGCTCGGTAAGGGGCTCGCGAGAACCGCCGCCTGGGACGCACAAGAGGGGACCGCCGTCTCCTTCGCTTCCCAGCGTGTACGAAAGCATGCCGTGATCGTCACTGGCCGGGCCCAGAATAACGGCGCCGGCGCCGTCGCCGAACAGGGGATAGGTCTTCTTGTCTTCGGGGTTCGAGATCCGCGACAGCAGATCGGCACCGACGACCAATGCCCGGCGGCTGGTCCCCGTTTTGATGAACTGGGCCGCCGTGATCATCGCGTACAGGAAGCCGGCACAGGCCGCACTGACGTCCATGGCCGCCGCGCGAATGCCCAGCCGTTCCTGCAGTCGGCAGGCGGTCGATGGGGTTGCCGAATCGGGCGTGAAGGTTCCGACCACGATCAGATCGATCTCGTCGGTCTCGATACCGGCCGACTTGATGGCCGCGATGGCGCTTTCATAGGCCATGTCGCTGGTGGCAATGTTTTCCGGGGCGTGACGACGTTCACGGATGCCGGTCCGCTGGATGATCCACTCGGGATCGCACCCGAGCGACGAGAGGTCTTCGTTCGGGATGACCTTCTCAGGCACGTAGCTACCGGTACCGAGGACCTGAAAGCCCATCAATGAACGCAGGTGACTGCGGCCCGAGGGAACTGGGCGCGGAGAGGTCGTTTCACTACCGGGAGAGGAATTGGGTTGCGCCGTCGCCATGCTTTCGTTTCGTGAGGGAAGCTCGTCCGGGAAAACGATTAATGTACCAGAAATCCCCCAAGTTCTCATGCCTATTTCAGTTACCAGACACGCGAATCTGCGAGAACGCCTGGGAGGGAATTATAGAAGTTCCGCTCGCAAGGTCACCGGATCGACGAAGACCGGCCCATCGAATGGGGTAGGGAAGACGGCCACTTTCAGCCGCATGCGGACGAGCTTATCGACCCAGCGTTCGTTGAAGCTGGAGAGTTTGATCATCTTAGGGGAGTGTAGTCGCCATTTATCGGTAGCGCAAAGGCGGGCATGTGGTTCATCGGGCCAGACGACCAAGCCCTTCTTGCCGTCTTTGTCGGTTGCTTCGGCCCAGCCGTCGACGTACAGGCCCCACATCTCTTGAGAATCGCTCACCTTGTGAATGAACATTTGCAGTCGATCAGGACCGCTTAAGTCGACCGCTCCGGCAAACTTGCCTGAGGACATATCACCACTCCCGAATTACTGTTCCGATTAGCTATGGAAAAGAGGATAGAAAAGAGAACGCGCGCCGCGGATGATTTACCATGCATCTGCAATGCGAATCCGCTTCGTTTTCTCGTCGGTTCGGCACGCCGCTAACCTCTTCTCAGCGGGCCAAAACAAATTCCCTGTCTCAAATCATACCGAAATTTTTTCGCCGCTTCACCCATGTCGGTGGTTTAAGGGGATCCTGACTGGACCAGCAATGATTTCGCACGATGGGCGACAAGCGTTCGCTTGGCTGGGTATTCGCACCTGGAAAGCTTTCCTTGGGCTCAGCCGATGACGGTTGAACCGGTGCGTCGGCTGGGGTGTCCTGACGAGGAGAAGGACCGACGAATCAGCGGTGCCGATATCCACCTTGTCGTCGACGATCGAGTCGGCTCTGGCAATCCCAATATGGCCCGTTCGATCGCTCACGTGGCGACCTTCTGCTCATGGTAAGCACCCCGGCGGATGGCGAACCGAAGAGAGGATAAACAGGAGCCGTGGCAAGCGTTTACGAGGCCGAAAAGGCTGATTATGCGGGGTTTTAGGGCATGGGGCTGCCGATTGCGGAAAGTTGAACCAAGCCCCCGCCGATTGAGGGTGTACCTTAAAGGTGGGGATAGCGGGCGTTTTTTGGTCCCTGGTTTCACACTTCCTTCAAGCTACCGTCGGGGAAACTTGTTTTAACAAAAATTTAGGTACTCGACCCCCATTAAAGGGTGTCCGAATAGGGAAAAAAGAATAGACTCAAGGGAATTAGATCGACCTTGGGGCGTGACCAGGGCACTTGCTTTTTTCGTTCCTCTAGCCCCGCTCTTTAACAATATGTGCCTATTGGCAATCCAATACCGAAGCGTTCCTGAGGCTCCGATTCTTGTCGCGGCTAATCGGGAAGAATTTTACGATCGTCCCACGCTGGCTCCCTCGATTCAATCCGGGAAGCCGCGAGCGTTGTGCGGAATTGATCAGCAGGCTGGGGGAACCTGGCTTGGCGTCAATCAGCACGGCCTCGTTGTCGGATGCACCAACCGCCGCAAGATGAAGCGTCCACCGGTACCTCGTTCGCGGGGACTTTTGTGCCGCGAACTGCTTAGGGCCAGCAGTGCTCAGGCAGCCGTGGAAGTGGCGATGGAAGGGCTGATGTCCGAGCAGTACGACGGCGTCAACTTCGTCATGGCTGACGCCGACAGCGGTTGGGTCGTGCATGGCGGCGACGACGTCAACGCTCAGCGTCTGGAAGAAGGCCTGAACCTGATCGGCGGCCACGACCTGAACGATTCGCGAGACGAACGCGTTCAGTTGGCTCATCGCCTGATGACCCTGCAAACGCTCGATTCGGCCGTGAAGTTCCTGGCCGTTTCCAGCAAGGTCTTTGCCCGTCCGCCAGCGGCTCAAGGTCGTCCTGGCATGGTGATCGAAGGGAAGGAATGGGGTACGGTCAGCAGCACGCTAATCTCGCTGGGCAAAAAGCCTCGTGACGCCATCTTCCAATACACCGAAGGCCCTCCGACCAAGGTTGGCTACGAAGATTACTCGCCGCTGCTCAGAGACATCCTCAGCCGCGGTCTCCGCGAAGCCCGAGCTTCCCGAGCCGAAGCCTAGTCGGCGACGCGAATTGAAAACACTCGAAAGAGCACATTGCATCCGTGATGTGCTCTTTTTTTTATGAACATCTGGTCCCCCTCTCGACCGTCTGCGGGGGCGAGGGGGACCAGAGAGAGGCTAACCCCGGATTGCTTCCTGATTCATGGCCAACGAAACCTGGCGTCCTTCGGCGTCGATCGACAATTTGAAACGGCGGCACGAGATCACCCAGGCAGTGCGGGCCTTTTTTCTCGCGCTGGGGTTCTGGGAAGTCGAGACGCCGTTGCTTTCGCGGGATACAGTCGTCGATACGCATCTCGATCCCGTGCCGGTTTCGCTCTCCTGGGATCCGGCCAGGCCAAGCGAAGGAGAGCCGTACTACCTGCAGACTTCGCCGGAGTTCGCCATGAAGCGGTTAGTGGCGGCCGGAGCGGAGGCCATTTTTCAGATCACCAAGGCGTTTCGCCTGGCCGAGGCGGGCTCGCAGCATAACGTCGAGTTCACGCTGATCGAGTGGTACCGCGTCGGTGACGACCTGCAGGCCGGGATGCGGCTGCTTTCCGACTTGGCGGTCGCGATCCTCCAGCGTGGGCCAGCGGAGATGATCAGCTACACGAAGCTGTTTCAAACGCACCTCAGCATCGACCCGCTGACGGCAACCTCGCAGCAGCTTCGAGCCGTCGCGGAAAAGCACCACGTCAGTGTGCCGGCGTCATTCATGAGTGACGACGTCGACGGCTTGTTGGAACTACTTCTTTCCGAGCTGATCCAGCCCAAGCTTGGTTTCCAGCAGCCAGTGATTTTGTATCACTACCCCGCCTCGCAAGCGGCCCTGGCTCGGCTGGACGAAGCCGATCCGAGGGTAGCGTGTCGTTTCGAACTGCTGGTCGACGGGATGGAGTTGGCCAATGGCTACGACGAACTGCTAGACGCCGAGCTCCTGGTCGAGCGAAATCGGGCGAATAACGCGGCTCGCCAGACCCTGGGCAAACCGCAGCTGCCGGAGAGTAGCCAGCTGATCGAGGCCATGCGCGCCGGGCTGCCAGCATGCAGTGGGTGCGCGTTGGGACTCGATCGCCTGGTGATGGCGGCCATCGGCGCGAAGTCAATCGACGAGGTGATCCCGTTTCCGACACGACAGGCGTGAAGCTCTCTCTTCTTCCTGTCCCCTCTCTCCACCGTCAGCGGGGGAGAGGGGACCAGAGATGGCTACTGCACCACAAAAGGCAGTGGTAGGAAGTCAGCCGTGCGGGGCATGAAGTAGGGGATCTGTACCTGGCTGATTTCCTGCACGACGGACGAAGCCGCGGCGTCGGAGATGTCCCCCTTGTCGAGACCTTGCAGGAAGCCGGTCGCGGCTCGCGAGGAGATCGTATGAGCCCAGATCGGATCGTCAGAGCCCTTCATCAGCAGTTCCAGTTTCAGCTGGCCGTACTGATGCTCGGGGGAGGCAGGCTCGGCGTTGAAGCGGAAGTAGACCTCCTGGTCGGCGGCGTAGAGCATCTTGTCGGCTTTCATGCGGGCGACAATCGCATCGCCGACGGCTGCCCTGGCTTTGTCGATCGACTCGCCGCGCTGGCCTCGCATGTAGACGTACAGCGAAAGCTTCACGCCAGGGCCGAGGATCGCATTGTCGACCGTGTTCATGGCTTCCAGCGAACTGTCGATCGATTCCCACGGAAGACCGATCATGGTGATCGATTCGGCCTCTTCTCCGAAACGCCCCATCAGGAAGTACGTGTCGAGCACGGCGATCTCGTCTTTGTCGTTGCGGGGGCGTTTGAACTGAACGGTGATCTTCTTGGTTTCGCGATCGATGACGTTGCCGTCGACGATCCATCCTTTTTGATCGGGCAGCCACGACAGGCTGTAAGCGTTCAAGCGGCCGTATGGAATGTTCAGCGGGATGTCATGGGTGATTTGCCCCTGGCCGTTCCAAACCACCAGTCGCTGCTTGCTGAAGCTGCTGTAGAGCGCCGCCATCTCTTGTCCATCGGGCGAGAACTCGAGGTCTTTGATGTCGCGAGCACCGACGGTCCAACCGGTGCTGCTGGTCGGATCACGCAGGGGGGCTGCCAGGTTGCCGGCGTAGCGGCCATCGGCCAGGGTCATGACCGAGACCTTGTCCCCTTCGCACAGTGCCAGGTACTTGCCGTCGGGGGAAACGGTCAGCTGCCCTTCGTTGACGTCTTGCGTTCGTACGAAGACGTCGCGCGTCTTCTTGTTTTGTTCCAAGTCCCAGATCGTCAGTTGCTCGCCGGTATCGGGGGCCGCCAAAAGATAGCGGTTGTACATGATCTTCATCACCGGGTAGATGCTGCTCGACTTGCCTGGGATCGTGGCGACGATCTCGCCGGTCACCAGATTCCAGACGTTGATGTCTTTCCCGCGATCGAAATGGCCACCTTCGAACGCGGCGAAGTACTTGCCGTTGGCGCTCAAGCAGCGGTAGTCGCCGATCTCCCAGCCATCCTGGATCGTCTGCACGACCTTCTTCGATTTGATGTGCCAGGCCTGACGATTGACCACGATCACCGGGCAGCCAGGCGGTCCCATGGTGACTTGGGCTTGTTGATCGGCGGGGATGTTAATGTCCGAGGACATGATCCACGGCGAGGCGCTCATCTGGGCGAGTGCATAGCGCCCGGGAAGCAGTAGCAGAACGAAGAAAATCGTAAGGGTTCGAATCATTCGAGACATAAGAAACTAACGAAGCAAAGCAGGCCGAAATGAATTCAACTTTCGATTATGCATGGCCGTCGGGGGGAGGGAAATGCGAAAATCGGGCGGGAAGAGACTTTCACGAAGGTTTGATCTCTTTCCCCTAAACTTTGTTCAACGAAATTGCTGGTAAATGGTTCATGTTTTTCCGGGAAGAGAAAAAAGCTTGCTGCCCGTTTCCGCGTAGGGTACACCGAAATAAATCTTCCGATGGGATCCACTTGCCATCGAAACCCATACGTGAAGAACACCCCCAACAGCAAGGATCGATCGATGAGTGAAAAGGTCGGACTCTTCCTCAAGAAGGCCAACGATGATTTGGTTTCTCACTGCCAATGCGAGCCGTGCTGGATCTCGGCACCGGCCCAGATGGATTGCCCCTGGTGTGGCTGCGGGTGGCTGTTTGCTTGCCCGAAGTGTCGGCATGCCTACACGTTTACCGTCGCCGCGCCCTGTGATCTGACGTGGGAGGAGCTGGCCCATCTCGATCTCGATACCCGCTACAGCGAACCACCGACCGACGAAGACATCGATCTTTGGATCGACTTCATGAAGCAGATGACTGAAGACCTGGAAGAGGGTCAGCAGTACGTCTACCTGGACGGGTGGGCGATTCCCGTCGATGCCGAGGAGTTCGACGTCGAGGGGGTTTACGCCGAACATCAACTCGATAAAGTTCCGCAGCTTGCCGCGCTCGGTCAGCCATCGATCATCGAAGAGGTGCTGGCCAACGAAGACTACTGGCGCGAGCGGCATGTCGAATACGACGACGATGATGAAGAGGATTAGGCCTGGTGGGTCAATCTTCCATCAGCACGTCGAACTCTTCCTCGGGGGCAGCGACCTTGGGGCCTGCGACGTGGCGTGGTCCTAACTTCCAACTGGGGTCGATCAAGGTCCAGCCCAATGCGTAGAAGCCGAACCAGAGCGGGTAGAGGAGCATCCACATGAACAAGACCATGGTTCCGATGGGAATCAGGACGTCACCGGCTTCCGTCGGCGACTTGTTGACGTAGTGAAGCAGCACGTGAACGCCTAGCGCCGCGGGAATCGCCACGAGCAAGGCCACCAAGGCTACCACCAACGTTTCCCACTTGGTGCGGCACCACGCGGAGGCACATTGGGCCGTCAGTGCAAAGCCCACGAGGATCAAGATCACGATGACCAATAAGGCCGAAGGACTACTCTCTGAACCCAGAAAAAGGTTGAGGGCGACCAGGCAGACCGCGGTAATCGCCGTGACGATCATCAAGCCGAAGATCGTAAATCGCTGACGCGGACTCGACTCGCGGCGAAACGCCGAGATGATCATGCGACTCATATAGGTGAACCCCGCTGCGATCATCGCCAACACGCTAAAATAAGTGAGTCCTTGGAGTATGCCGGGCACGGCGATTGCACCATAACTCACCGTCCCAGCAGGACTTCCATGCGGTAGTCATCGCCCCAGCCGCATTTTAATCGTTTGTTCTTCACGCCGACCTTGGCTGTCTTGTTGTTCTTCAGCAGGCTCAGGCTCGTCCTTCGTAGCAGGCTAAAGTTGGCGTCGGCGTGCCCTTTGCGGATGCGAGATTGATCTTCACCGAACGTCACGTCCAGTTGCCAGTGCAGGCTGTTTTCAATGCCCCAATGACCGCGAACGGCCTCGGCGAAACGCTTGCCGGAAAGGTACTTGCTCAGGATATAGTATCGCACCTCGCTCGTCTCGTTCCCGCCTTGCTTCACGATATTGATCGTCATCCCGATCGCCCTCAAGTTCGACCAACGATCTCGTGTGATGATCTCGTCGTTCACAGGGCAGATATAATAGGAACGCGACTCCTCGCGACCATGCCCTTTCTCGTGCGTTTCGTGACGGTGTACTTTGGCTCGCTTGAAATTGCTTTCCTGCTGCGCGACAAAAAAATCTTCGATCGAATCGTGGAGGGTCGGCTGATTGCGCTTCACGGCCAGGCAATAATCGGCTCCCTGGTCGACGATCTTCTGAGCGATGTCCTGTTGGCAACCTTGAGCGTCAATCGTCACTAAACTGCCGGAAACCTCGACGATTTCAAGCAGTTTGGGAATGGCGGTGATCTCGTTGCTCTTCGCGTCGGTTACTACCTGGCCGAGACTCACATGATTGGCAGTCGCCCAGGCACTGACCATGTGAATGGCCGCCTTGCTGCTGGCCTTGTCGAAACTCCGCCGCAGCGTCTTGCCGTCAATCGCGATGATCTGCCCGTCGGTGATTTCGTGTAAGGCGGTGATCCAAGTCAGCAAACACTTCTCAAACTCAGCCGGATTCAGCGAAGCCAAGATCGCATTAAAGCGATCGTGCGAAGGGATGCCGGAACTCAAATCAAGGAACTTACCCAGCCACTCCTTCTTCATCTCGGCCCAGTCGGCGATAGCCACAAAATCATCCGCCCCACTCATCACCGCACACAGCGCGATGGTCACGATATTCGTTAACGGATAAGTCACCTTGCGAGTCCGCGGATCGGTCAGATCGGCAAAGCACTCTTGAAGGGAAACAGGCGAACGTGACGACATGAGAAAGGCACCTGAGAACACCGGATCAGGCCGCGACAACCTCCGTCACAAAATCGCCTGACCGCCATTGCCTCAGTGTCGCAGATAACCCATCATGGCGCAATCGCCGTGGCTGATGCCTAACCTGGATGCACCAGCAACACTTCCGCTGTATCGCATATCCATCTTGATATAAATTCATTCTAATATGTCCACCATTGAGTATAGTCTTTTTCGGGCAAAGATAATTTTGCCGTCTCAAAAATCGTTGTTTCAACCTTCCCTTACGCCTTAAGAGATTTTCGCACTCGCAATTCACGAACGACCTTCCGCCGAGTTGAGAGCAGGACGCACTTGGCACATTGGCAATATTGAAAACTTCGAAAAAGACAAAGGCTACTTTGCATTTGGAAGAACAACTAGAACAACGAATACAAAATTCGATGAAGACACTGGCAATTTTGTTGAAGAGGATTTTGAAACTAGCCCTTATACTCACGTAGTGTTTAACACCGCCATTGGATTTCTTGGGATCGCGCACAATCATCGCCTTGCGCGTCGACCAACAGGCATTGCTTCCAAACTCCAGCAAGTCCTACGACGCACAGCAATTGTGATGGACACTGATGTTGAGGTACTAATATCTCCTATATCGGATCCAGAAGGCTTCCTAAGGACTATCGCTCGGGCGTATCGAGTCCTTAGATTTACGGCTCACTTTACAGGGCCTAACCCATTTGATGCTGATGAGTTCTTTCAGAAGCCGCTGTCTGTTTACGCGGCTAAAGCCAATGCGGCCAAAGGCAAAGCGCAGATAGACGGTGAAGATTTGGACAAATCCGTCGTTTCTGAAGTAGCCAGAAGCACTGCAGCAACAGGCAACAAGGCGTCGGCTCGCGTAAAAAGAACGAGGAATCAAGCGCCAGAGACAGTTGGCTTAAGAGGAGAACCTATCAAACGCCGTTTCGATGAGATGACTCACGATCCAGAAAATGTCGTTGACGAACTTACATCCGCATACGACAAGGTACGACAAGATGGATGAGATTCGCATCGACAATATGGAAGCACTAATCCATCGCCTTAACGAATCTCCGAATCATTTCGTATTCCGGGGACAAGCCGACGCCGACTGGAAGCTCCAATCGGCGCTTGAGCGTGCGATTGGTAAGGACTGGTCCAAGGATAGAGCCAAGCAATTTGAGGACTACTCTATCTCGCTTTTCCAATCAAAGTTTCACCTCTACGACAAGGAGAATATTCAGCCAGACTCCAAGCTTGCCTGGCTTTCTATAATGCAGCACTACGGTGTTCCGACTCGACTAGTCGATTTTACTGAGAGTCCTTATGTCGCGTTGTACTTTGCACTGGAGAGCTACGCACCACATAGTATGCACGACTTCTCTGTCTTTGCGATCGACTATACAGCAACTATGGAAAGCTCTCTCGCTGAAATAAAACGACAAGACAGCCAGTTTACGGAGACTAGGGAAACGCTTCATAACAAACGTGATCAAGTTTTTGAGAATGTAGTCGACCGTTTTTCCTACGATATTCTTTGGATTACTGAACCTAAGCAAATGAATACAAGACTCGACCGCCAAGCAGGTTCATTCATCTTGTCTGGAAACGGGGGGTCGAAAATAGAGACAGTTGTTGAGTCGCCTGCATACGAGAACGTAACAATCGAAAAACTACGCATCGACCATTCTTTGTACCAAAACGTATTTGCGTTGCTAAGAAAGATGAACATTACCAGCAAGAGCCTCTATGGCGATCTTGATGGACTCGCCCGTTCCATCCGAATGGAAATGCAAGTACGTGCTGTCTAGGAACTTACCCAAGCGAGGAGCTTTTCGCGCGGCGGGACATTCTTTGCAAGCTTACTTCGCGGCCGCTTCCCAGATGGCCACGTTGCGGAACAGGGCTCCTTCACCGCGGGCAACGAACCCGATGCGCCCTTTGCGATCGAGAAAACGCTGGTGGGCGGCTTCGATTTCCTGGCCATCGAGCACCGCTCGCATGCGATCGCCGCACACTTCGATGGTGATCGTGTGCCACTTGTCGGGATCGACGTCGTGTTTGACGCGCTTTAGCTCTTCCCGGCGGGTTTCCTTCGAGATGCCGGTCATCTTTTGAATCCAAAACGCGTCCGGCTTGATCATCACGCGGCCTTGGTGCAGGTTCGGTTGATTGGTATCGCGAAAGACGAACGCAACCTGCGGAGCCTCTTTCATTTTGAACTCGGCGGTCAGCACGAAGTCCCCCATGTCAGTCACGTATTCGCACACGGCCTCGTGGCCGTTGGGGCGCCGGTCACTGGGGGCTTCCTGAATCGCGTACGCGGCGCCGTCAACCGTCTTCCAATCTCCCAGGCCATCGCGCCACTGGCCAGCTTCGACCTTCCCTTTGGCGACCATGACGTTCGGCTTGTCGAACTTTTCAAATGCGACCAATTTACCAGGCTTACATAGCCTGGTCTCAGGAGCCGCCGGGGCTTCACCAAATGCAGGAGCCACACAACAGACAACGGCAGCGAAAACAATCAAGCGGAGCATGGGCGGGGATCTCGTAAAAAAGAAGTGGAGGGGATGCGCGAGAGCAATAATCGTCCGGCTATGCGTTACTCTTCGCTTGAACCTGCTTCGGGTGCAGGAACATCCTCAGGGGAAGCCTCGCTGGGCTTTTCTTCTGTCGGTTCCGTTGACTCACTCGGAGCCTCAACTTCCTCCTTAGGAGCTTCCGGCTCTTCCGTTGCTTCCACCTTCAAATCGGCGGCAAAGCGATAGAGGCCTGGCAGGAACTTTTCTTTGTCGACGCTGTAGGTCAGAAGCTCGATCGAAAACCGTTTGCCGGAGCGAACCGTTTCCAGAAAGACCCCGCTGGCCGCGAGACTGCGGAACTTCATCGCCTTCTCGTAGCGGACGAACCAGTTGTTGCCGATATTGACCACCGTCATGGCGGCATCTTTGTCGGCACCGACTTCCTCGGTGATCTTGGCAACCAGTTGCTTCGCCGAGTCAGCGGAGGTCGTTTCCGGCAGGCCGCCGGCGTCGGATTCTCGCAGCACAAGCCGAGGGATGCCTCCCTTGTCTTCGTAATAGGCCGCAAAAAGATAGTCGTTGGAGCGCGGCAGGAATTTCCATCCCTGGGGCATGTTCGACTGAACGCGGCCACCATCCAGCGGAGGAGTCGCCTCGCCGGCCGGAGCCAGCGAAACCTTCGGCGCCGCCGCCCCACCGGTCGGCTTTGGTGAAGCGGCACTACCGCCGCCTGCAGGGGCGGGTGGTGTGGGTTCACTGGTGCATCCCAACGCCGCAAGCAGAAGTACGGCGCAAGTTACGAGACTCATTCGCAGCATCATCGTGGGGACTCCCGCACTCAAACAGGTAAGTTGTTGGTACTAGGACGAGGCAACTACGAAAACGGCACACCAAGGATAGGGCGTGGCGGGGCGTTACTCGATCGTTTCTTCGATCGTTTCTTTGACCTTCTGAACGAAGTGTGGCGGTTTGCCTGACTTGCTCAGATCGGCGGCCTTGGCTTCGGCTTCATCCTTCTGGTCGAACTCGTAAAGAGCGACCCGCTTCATCGATTGATTGAAAACCCCCCAGAACATCTTCATGCGGACTTCGGTGGTTTTCTTGCTGCGGGACTTGCGCTTCGCCTTTTTTTTCTTGGGTGCTCCTTCGTCTTGAGCTTCGGCGGCTTCGGCAGCCTCCACTTGAGCGCGCAACTCTTTACGATTAGCGACTTTTCGAGCCATAGTGCAATCTTGCCGTTGTGGGAAGTTGACCAATTACCTGCGAAGGCGAGAATCTAGTAAAAGACGAGTTCACCTAGGAGACCTACCCTCGCAATGGGTTGAATTTAGCTAATATAACGGATTCTGCTGCCAATCACCATGGGCAGACCGTTTTCCCTCGAAATAGCCATAGGGTCTGCTTGATAGACCTTACTCATGATCGATCTCGTAGAGCAAATCGTCCGTCATCAACTGGAAGACACCGTCAAAGAACTCGGGCAACCGAAGTTCCGCGCTAAGCAGCTGCGCGAGTGGATCGTGCAGAATCGGGTCGATTCGTTCGAAGAGATGACCAACCTCCCTAAGGCGTTTCGAGAGAAGCTGGCCGAGTCGTGCCGAATCTGGACGACCACCATCGCCAAGCACACCACGGCGGACGATGGAACGGAGAAGCTGCTGGTCCAGCTGCATGACGGCGGACGCATTGAATGCGTTTTGCTGCGGGACGGCGATCGGCGAACGATCTGCATCAGTTCTCAGGTCGGCTGCGCGATGGGGTGTGTCTTCTGCGCTTCGGGCCTCGATGGCGTCGAGCGAAATCTGACTGCCGGCGAGATCGCCGAACAGATGCTACGGCTGCAGATGCTGCTGCCCGAAGAAGAACGCCTGAGCCACATCGTAGTGATGGGGATGGGCGAACCGCTGGCGAACATCGATCGCTTGCTGCCAGCTTTGAATCTGGCATCGTCGGAAGATGGCCTGGGCATCAGTGCCCGGCGCATCACGATCAGCACCGTCGGCCTGCCACCGGCGATCGACAAGCTTTCCAAGCTCGATACGCGGTATCACCTGGCCGTTTCGCTGCACGCCCCCAACGACGAACTGCGAACGCAGATCGTGCCGGTCAACAAGACGATTGGCATCCAGAAGATTTTGGACGCCGCGGATCACTACTTCGAGGTAAGTGGACGACGGCTCACGTTCGAGTACGTACTGCTTTCCGAGTTGAACGATCGCCCGGAGCACGCCCAGCAGTTGGCCAAGCTTCTCAAAGGCCGCCCTGCCCTGTTGAACGTGATCCCTTACAACCCCGTTCCCGGCTTGCCCTACGAAACGCCCACCGTCCAGGCTCAGCAGCGTTTTCGTGAGATCCTGGAAAGCCACGGCATCACCGTGAAGTTCCGCCACCGCAAAGGGGACAAGATCAACGCGGCGTGCGGTCAACTGCGGCGACTCTCGAAAGAGAATCTGGTTCCGTTGGAAGGATCCGCTCCAACCTGATGGCCTCGGTAATTTCACTTGAACCGTAGGATGGCTATCTGCCGCAGACATGAATGACCATCGGTGGTTACTCCCGCTTCTCTCCCAAGAAACAAAAAACGCCCCGCTTAGTCAGCGAGGCGTTTTCTGTAAGTAAACCTTCGGCCAGATGCGACGAGTGGAGTCGCTGCGAGAATTGCGCGTTTCTGAGCGTGCACGTGCACTAGCCGTTGATGAAACGGGCAATCGCAAAAAATTGGTCCCTCAGCCGATGTGGGCCGAAGGTTTATATCCTTTGTTCGTGATGCTTCCCTATTTTACCTCATAACAACGATGAGGATAGGTCGGAAACATGAAGATTAAATTCGTCCACAGGCATGCCCCAGGTTCACTAAATCCATTCATCATTTTTGTTTACGAGAAAACAGAACCCACAATAGGCTTTGGGCAAAGTTTGCTAGCCCGCGGATTTTTCGATTCGCTTTCGAAATTCACTCCGCCACGATTCGGCTAATACCACGCAATCGGCCATCGCCTGGGCGTCTTTCAGGTTGCTTCGATCGTGGTAGAACAGCTCGTTCAGCCGAGCAATCGGCCAATCAGGAAGTGGTCGCTCGATCAACTTCATTTCCTGGCCGGCAGAAACGGCCCCTTCTTCGATCACGCGCACATACCAGCCCATCCGTCCGGTCGATACGGCAAGGGCGGTTAATTGCTTCAGACGCCAGCGTCGTCCTAGCTTCCAGCAAGGTTGGCGCGGCTGCGAGACTTGGACTTTCGCGCTTCCCACTTCATAAACGTCCCCCAGGCAGACGTTTTCTTCCGAAAGCCCGCTGACCGTCAGGTTCTCGCCAAACGCCCCGTTACCGAAGTCCTCAATCGAGAGACGCTCGGAAACGGCCTCCATCCGTTGGAATTCATTTCGCCAAACAGGGTAATGTTCGGCCGAGTAACACAGAACGGCTTTATCCACTCCCCCATGATGGACGGTATCGGCGACGCCATCCCCCTCGAAGCCCAAGCGATTTAAACGAACTGAGATGGAGACAGGCTTCTTAAAAAAGCCCGTCTCCCAGGTCTTATCCATCGGATCGGTCGCTTCCTCGCTGCCATATTTCTGGGGCATGCCGACAGCCACCTGAACGATAACTCCCTTAATAGACAACACTTACTCCTAAGGAAGAGGTATTGAACGAATCGAGAATCGAGGCTCTTTCCCACTAAGTTTTTCCGTTTAGATGCCCGCCTGCCGGAAAAGATCCGACAATGAATCGAGAGATTTTCCCCACGTTGAGGAATTCGATCGATGAATTCTTGATATTTTTTTCCAGGGATCGAACCATTACTATGAAGAGATCGTAACGAGCCTATCGAAACATTTCCCTCCAAGAATGTTTACGAAGCAAGTGTGAGTTCCAGGAAAAGGCCACCCAATGACGTTCGTTCGTTTAACGGGCGATTTTGGGTGGCCTTTTTCCTTGTATGGGTCAACTTACCCGCTGTTTACCCTCTGTCATGCGATCCCCCCACTCTTAACAATTCAGCTCAGTACCCTCTTACGACGGTGCATCTTCGGATTCTTGGCTGGCTTCTGCCAGCTTCTCTTCAAGCGAAGACAACGAGGGCTAAATCCGTTCTTAACATGTCCTCCCGACAATATGGCGAAATGTAATCGGCAAGGCGGGCAATCAGTAGGTGTAAGTGAAATCACTTTCACGAAATTTTGCCAACCCGCGTCCCGCTTGAAGAGCACTCCGCCATGGAATCTGGAAGAATCTCGCTCCGGGCATTCGAAACGTGGAATGGAATACTCGATGTCGCCCTATGCCAGAATCGCGACACTGCTCAATCGCCACACGAAACGCAGAAACTCATGACATCGAACCATTTGCTTGCTAAACCGCGACCTGCATTCACGCTCGTCGAACTGTTGGTCGTGATCGCGATCATCGGAATTCTTGTCGGCCTGGTTCTGCCTGCGGTTGCCAGCGCTCGGGCCTCGGCACGGCGGATGGAATGCCAGTCGAACCTGAAGCAAATCGGCATCGGCATGGTCAACTTCGCCGGTATCGATAAGGGACGACGCCTGGCTTCGGGCGGATTCAGCTGGAAGCGCGATGGAGCGGTCACCGAAGTGGGCTGGGTCGCCGACATGGTCAATTCCAATATTGGCGTTGGTGACATGCTGTGCGCCTCGAACAACTCCCAAATCTCCGACACCTACGAAGACCTGCTGTCACAAACCAACGTCACCAAAACGGGAACGGCGCCCAACGATTACGCGGCCTTTGCTGACCCCGAAGGGGATTCGCTCGGATCTTTGACCGTCGCGCTCGAAAGCGGCCTGGCCGGCAAGAACCCCTGCCGCGAGATCTGTGAAACGGCTGGCCTGCAGACTCCGGGTGACGATCGTGACAATCATGTCAAGACGAAGATTTACGACAAGCTCTATAACACGAATTACACTGCCCATTGGTTCCTGATCCGGTCGCGAGTCCGCATGTCGTATGACAGCTCCACGCGTCGCGCAACGGGCAACCTGGTCACCACCACCGGCACCAACCCTCTGGTATCGCTCGCGGCAACCCATGGCCCGCTAACCACGGCAATGGTCGACAACTCGGCCACTTCCTCAAGCTTGATTCCCCTCCTGGGAGACGGCCTCTCGGGCGGTGGCGGGCTGCTATCACGCGGTCTGTCCGGCAGCGTGAGTGCAGGTGATCCGATGGTTCCCTTCTGCACCTGGGGCCCCCGGGTTTCGGCCAGTCCCAGTGACACCATCGCCGGCTGGACACCCACCACCCTACTTCAGCCACCAACCTTCTCGAGCGTAAGCGAGGCGGTCTGGAAGGAAGCATGGTGGGAAGGATGCCGTCAGGACCTGCGTCAGTTTGGCGCCAATCATGGCGACGTCTGCAATGTCCTGATGGCCGACGGAAGCGTCCGCTCGCTCACCGATAGCGATGGGGATGGGTATCTGAACCCAGGCTTTATCGCCGGCGAAGATTACCTGGTCGGCTACGAACGCGACACCGAGGCGGAAGTCCCCGAAACCGAGTGTTATTCGCGGTGGGATCTGAAACCGCTGAAGTTCAAATAGCTGCCACAAATGAGGGTTAACGACCGCCAAAAGAAGTGGAATTAACCTTAATCGAAAATTCGCTCCGAGATTCACATTACGTTGACAATCCAAAGCGACAATCTAGCCAAATCACTTTACTGAAAGGAGGTCGTAGTAGTAAATCGGTTCCTATTCGTAGTTATGTCAACCCGCTTTTGATCACGCGAAAAGCGTCTTCAAAGCCCCCAACCCCAGATGGAACAACACAGCACAAAAAAAGAGAGACCGAAGCACTAGATTTGGAACTCCGTGCTTCGGCCCTCTGAAAAGCGTCTTTCGACACTCTTTCCACAATTGCTTGTAACTAAATCCTTGGAGATTTTCAATGAAGAAGCGTGGTTTCACGTTGATTGAACTGTTGGTGGTTATCGCCATCATCGGTATCCTCGTTGCCCTGCTGTTGCCTGCCGTTTCGCGTGCTCGTGAAGCTGCTCGTAATGCAGAATGCAAGAACAACCTGCGTCAATTCGGTATCGGTGCCTACATTTTCTCCGGCGTCGACAAGAAGGGCCGTCTGATCAGCTCCGCTTACGACTACCGTCGTGACGGTTGCCCAGACACCTACGGTTGGGTTGCTGACCTGGTGAACACCGGTTCCGCTGCTCCTGCCGAAATGCTCTGCCCAACCTCGCCACTGCGTGGTCTGGAAAAGCTGAACGACCTTCTCGGTGGCCCAACCGGTTCGACCGGTCCAAAAGAAGGTGCTGAAACCTTCAAGCTGTACGGCGGCATCTGCGGTTCGGAAACGACTCCGTTCAGCGGCACCGCGTACAACACCCCAGGTAACGACCGTGGTGAATACCTGAAGACTTTCCTGATCGACCAGGGTTACAACACGAACTATGCTTCCAGCTGGTTCGCTGTTCGTGAACAGCCTAAGTACTCGGCCAGCGGCAAGGATCTCCTTATTGAAGGTCCGATGAAGGGTCTGGGCGGCTCGAAGGGTGGCCTCCGTCTGCGTACGGTTGAATCGGCCATCGTTCCTTCGCAAGCCATTCCGCTGCATGGTTGTGGTGCTCCTGGCGACACTGACGAAGCCGTTCTCGACAACGACATCAGCGTCGACGCTGACCTGACCGAAGGTGCACGTCTGGCTGAATCGTTCAACGACGGTCCTGCTGCTCTGTCCTCGAAGTCCGGCATCACCACCACGGTTAGCGTTTCGCACTCGACCTTCGTCGCCTACGATTCCGATGGCGTCAGCGGTGCTTGGGACGGTCTGGACGATCCTACCAAGTGGGGTAACGACGAAACCTCGACCGACACGACCGGTACCGGTACGTTCAACGACATCGGTCAGCGCGTTGCTGGTCAGGGTGGTACGAGCCAGCAATGGGCTCAGGACACTCGTGACTGGTTCGCTTGGCACTCGGTTGGTAAGACCGGCGGTGCTGCTAACATCCTGATGGCTGACGGTTCGGTCAAGACCGCTTTCGACGTCAACGGCGACGGCTTCCTGAACCCAGGTTTCTCGATTGACGACGAAGCCAACAGCGAAGATCTGCTGATCGGTGGCGTTGGTTACACCGACGACACGGTTGAAATGGACTGGTTCGACATCTACTGCGGTGTCAACATCCTGCCTCGTAAGGCTCAAAAGGGTACCTTCGAAGACTAGTCTTCGATGGCCTTTGCCTTACCTGCGAGAGGAACCGAAACTACGATACCTCTAGAAAGTCCGAGCCTTGGGGGAAACCCCAAGGCTCGCTTTCATAATACTTTCCATTCTTACTGTTGAGTTCACTGTTATGAGCCGCTTCATGCCCCTGATCATTCTTCTGATTTCCGTCACCACCGCGGGAGTCTTGTGGTTGTCAGGCCCCTTCGATTCTCAGTCGTCGAATCCAGCTCCGGAAAAAGAAACCAAAGCGGCCAGTCCCCAGAAGCCCTCGACGACCACAAAGCCTGTCACCAAGACCGAAGAAGAAACACCCAAGCAGGAGAAGGCCGCAGCCAAGAAGAACACGGCTTACCCCATCGCGGTGACGGACGAAACGTCCTACAACTTTGGCGTCCTGCCCCGATTCACGCAGGCCCAGCACGTTTTCAAAATCCGCAACGAGGGGACCGCTCCCCTGGAACTCAAGCAAGGTCCCAGTTCGTGCAGTTGCACGCTGCTCGGCCTGGAAACCTCGAAGGTTTTGCCAGGCGAGACGGCGGAAATCAAACTCGAATGGACCTTGAAATTCAAAGAAGGAAACTTCTCTCAGTCCGCGGTTATTTTCACCAACGACCCTGACCGCAAAGAGATCGAATTCGTCGTCAAAGGCCTAACCGAAACGCGCCTGGGTTTGAGCGAATCGAAAGTGGTCTTCTCCTCGCTTTACCCCGGCGACAGTCCCACGAAAGAAGTCCTGCTGTATTCCCGCACGCTCAAGTCGCTGGGCGAGGTAACTCAAACCGTCAAAGCCAGCATCCCCGGCGTCAAGGTCTCGCTGCACGAGGCCTCGCCCGAAGATCTAAAGGCGGTCGAAGGACGCTGCGGCTACATCATCAAGGTCGAAGTGCCCGGCGATTTGGAATCGGAGCACCATGTCGGTCAGGTCGTATTCACCGCCCATCCCGAAGAACTTGCCGAGGAAGAGGAGGTCGAGGCGCGAACTCCGGAGGTTGCCTTGAACATCGATCTTCGCGTCAAAGACCCAGGAGCAACCTTCTTTTCGACCCTGATCGACGGCTGGGGACGCATCAAGCTGGGTGAGGTCTCTTCCGCGGAAGGGAGCGAACTGCTGAAGCTCAATTTTCGCGTCGATCAGGGATCGACCCCCTGGAAGGTCACCAACATCCGCAAATATCCAAAATTTCTCGACGTAAAAGTCGTCCCCTTGGATGCTGATCGCGGCATGTTCCAGCTACAGATCCAGGTACCCCCCGGTGCGCCTAGTGGGAATTATTATGGTCAAACGATCGGGCACATTGTCCTGGAAAGCGACCATCCCTACATTCCCCGCGTTCCCTCAGAAAATCGAATCGGAATCGCGCTTGAATTCCACGTCAAATAAGCGTACTCGCACCGGAATCGTCTTCACACAGCCTTCATGATTCGTAAATACAATGGTGAAATGTCACCCACTGAATCGAGCATCGACCCGTACGACCGTCTGCTTCGGATAAAAACCGAGGGGAAAACACTCAATTTCTACGAGGTGTTAAAACTCGAAGTTTTTGAGAACGACGTCAATTACATTCGCAATTACGGCGAGAAAGCTCGCAAGCAGCTGCATTCCAAATTCGGTGAAATCGACCCTGGCCTCTGGCGACAAGTCTTCAACCATGTCGAGGACGCCATCGCAACGCTGACCGATAAGGAAAAGAAAGCCGAGTACGACAAGAAGTTGGATATCGAGCAGTCGAGCAGTTCTGCTCGGCTCGCGTCCAGTTCCAACGGAAGCAGCCATAAAGCCACCGCGAAATCAGCGGAGCCTGGCGACCGTATCCAGTGCCGCAAGTGTTCGACGCTCAATCCACCTTCGCGCCGTTTTTGTTCCGATTGCGGCGACGCGCTCTTTCTGGCCTGCCCTGAGTGCGGTGGCATGAACACCGTCCATGAACGGTTCTGCGGCCAATGCGGGGTCAACCTTCAGGCCTCTGCCACTGCCCAGCGCGAAGCCCTGGAATCGAAGTTCGACGAAGCCGAAGCATTGCTTAAAGACGGGCGACATGACCGCGCATGCGATGTTTTGCGAACCCTCACCAAGGCACAGCACGAGGGGGAGATCGAATTCGCCAAGCGTGCCGCCACCATGATCACGCAGATCACGCTCGAGAAAGATCGCCTGATCAATCGTGCGCCCGAAGTCGAAGCCGAGGCCAAGCAGCTGCGCGACGGTAAGCACGCCGAAAAAGCGGTCGCCTTGATTCGGGAAATCCCGAAGAACCTCTGGCCTGAATCGCTGAAAGAGCTTTACGAGGAAGTCAGCGAAACGAAGAAGCAGATCAAGCGACTCGCCCAGGAAATCAAAACGGCCATCCAGGAACGCCGCACGTCGCGTCTGCTTCCCAAAGTGGAACGCCTGCTCGAACTCAAGCCGCATGACATTTCGGCCCAGCGTCTGGCTGAAAAGCTTCGCAAGTCCCAAGACCAGGCCGATCGCTTGAAACGCGAGAAGCTGGTCGAGAAAGCCAAGCAGTACATCAAGCAGTTCCGCTACGAGCGAGCCCACCAGGTTCTCTCGGAAGTTCCCGAGTCGGTCCGCACGGAAAACTTTTTGAAGTTCTTCGATCAAGTCTCAGAGCTGGCCTTCCTTTCGGCTGACCTGCGGCGAAGTTCGTATGCCGACCCCATCCTGGTCGGCATGGCCAGCCGCCTGGTCAAGATGATGCCGAAAGACAAGCACTCGATCGATCGGCTCCACAAGATCACCCAACGGGTCGAGCAGGCTCGCAAGAATCGCGGCGCACCCAGCTCGTATTGGACCGAGCCTCCCAAGACCACCACGCTGGGGATTCCCGTCGATCTTTATCCGCGATACCGCAAGTTCAATACCGATGCGGTCAACGACAACGAGCACTTCGATCTGTTTGCTTCCGGCTTTGTCGTCGCCGTGGGACTTGGACTGCAGGGAATTGGCATCGCTAAAATCGAAACCAACTTGCTACCCAACAAAAGCGGCGGCATGTTCGGATTGATTGGGGTCGGCAGAAAGGCCCCGACGGGCGACCTTGCCTGGGGTATCGACCTGAGCAACTCCGGTCTGAAAGCGGTGCTGCTGCGAAAGGAACGCAAAGGCGAAAAGAAAGACGAGATCGAAACGATCGTTCACATCGAACAGATGGTGAAGATCGAATACAAGCGGCCCCTCTCCCGAGCGGACGACGCCGACCGCCGCGGTCTGATTCAAGACGCCGTCGAGCAGTTCTTCAGCACGGTTGGCAAAGACGTCTTCAACGACAAGCGAGGAAAGCCGATCGTCTGCTTGAGCCTGCCGGCAACCGAGGTTCTGGGACGCTTTTTGAGTCTTCCGCCGGTGGAAGACAAGAAGATCCCCAAGACGGTTCAATACGAAGTGCGTCACCAGATCCCCTTTCCGATCGAAGAATTGTCTTGGGACTATCATGTCTGGGATGACAATATCGCACCGGAAGATATGGGCCTGGAAAGCGAAGCCAAGCGAACGTGCGTGGTCGTCGCCACACGCTTGACCAAGCTCCAAGAACGATTGGCGTTCCTGCGAGGCCTGGGCATCACGCCTAATCTCGTTCAAACCGATCAGATGGCGATCTACAATTTCTTCGATTTCGATCTCTTTTCGGACGAGTCGTATCGCCAGCAAATGGAAGAGACCCAGCAGGCCGTCGGCATTCTCGACGTCGGCTCGGATGCAAGTCACCTGATCATCTGCGGCCCCAATTCCATCTGGTTCCGCGGCCTGGAAGTTGGTGGCGAAAACTTCACGCGTATCCTCGTGCGACAGATGAGCCTCACGTTCACCAAGGCAGAAGAACTCAAAAAGAAGCCGGATACGGCGGACGAGATCTTCAAGCTATACGACGTGATCGAGCCAGTGCTCAAAAACATCTCGAAGGAAACATCCTACTCGGTGAACACGTACGCCGGGCTCGACAAACTGAAGCTGGCCGAGGTCAAGCTCGTGGGCGGGGGCTCGTACCTGCATGGGCTGTTGACCTTCCTGCAGTACGGAAAGTTCCTCGACATCTAGGTCCCTGGACATCGTATAAACAGAAAGAAAGGCCATCGCTCGCGAAGAACGATGGCCTTTACGCGTTTGATCGTTGTCACGCTGTTTACTTCAGTTCGATCGTCACCGTCTTCAATTGACCACCAAACTTGAATGGCACCTCGTACTGGTCATTGATGGGCGTTCCGGTATCAAAGCCGATGTCGGTCGTCTCGTCGAGCGTGACCCGATTGGGAATGCTCTTCTCGACGCGTCCCTTACCAACCACTTGATCGTTCGCGTAGAGCGTCACATCGGCACCGGCCAGCGGCTTGTCGGCGTCGGTGACGTACTCCATCTTCAACTGAACGTTCCCGGTCGGAATCTTATCTTTCGACTCGATCGTGTAGCGGTCGACTCCCGCCAGATTGTAATGGTACGTCAGCTTGCCATCCTTCACGTAGAATCCGTATCCGCAGAAATCGCCCCCTTGGGTGAACAACACACCGTCGGCACCCCCTTCAGGGACAACGACGTCCGCCGTAATCGTGTGGCTCTTGTGCTTCAGGTCAGGAGACGAACCCTCGGTCAAGCGAAGTAGATTGGGATAGACGAACTTAGTGCGCCCCTGCGTCAAACTGGGGCGGTTATCGACCGCCAGTCTCGCGGTCTTGCGATCGTCCAGCGGCAACACATTGTAGCGCGACGCTTCCGCGAAAAACAGTTTGACTAAATCCTTTAGCTTCTCAGGCTTCTGCTTTGCCAGGTCGTTGGCTTGGCTGAAGTCCTCTTCGACGTGATAAAGCTCCCACGGCATATCGAGCAGATTCGCAGGCGGATTTTCGGAAGCCCACGGCACACCTCGCAAGGCGCTGGCCATCCAACCGTCGTGATAGATGCCCTGGTTGCCGAGCATTTCAAAGTACTGCGTGGTCCGACGGTCTTCCGCATCCGCATCGTTAAACGAATAGACCATGCTAACCCCTTCGACAGGCTTCTGAGCGATTCCGTTCAACTGGGCAGGCGTCTCGACACCGACGATCTCGAGAATGGTCGGATAAACGTCGATCACGTGATGAAACTGATCCCGCACTTCTCCGCGGGCCTTGATCCCTTTGGGCCACGAGATGGCCATGCCATTGCGTGTTCCGCCAAAGTGACTGGCGATTTGCTTGGTCCACTGAAACGGCGTGTCCATCGCCCAAGCCCAACCAGCCGGAAAGTGATTGTAGTGCTTGGCACTTCCCAGCGTGTCGATGGCTTTCAGCTTGGCCTCCAGCGGTTCTTCGATCCCGTTGAAGAAGGTCATTTCATTCAGCAGACCGCTCATGCCGCCTTCGGCACTCGAACCATTGTCGCCGGCAATGTAGATCACCAGCGTGTTGTCGAGTTCCCCCATTTCGTCGATCGCATCGACCACACGGCCGACTTCATGATCGGTATGCGCGGTGAACGCGGCAAAGACGGCCATCATCCGGGCGTATACCTTGCGTTGATCTTCCGGCAGGGAATCCCAAGCCGGCAAAGATTCTGGCCGCGGCGTCAACTGCGTGTTGGCGGGAATGATGCCCATCTTCTTTTGGCGAGCAAACGTATCTTCGCGGTATTTATCCCAACCACCATCGAACTTGCCCTCGAATTTCTCAATCCATTCTTCCGGCACCTGGTGAGGAGCATGCGTCGCGCCGGGAGCGAAGTAAACGAAAAACGGACGCTGCGGAGCCACGGCCTTCGAAGCACGCATCATCCGAATCGCATGGTCGGCCAGGTCGGTCGTCAGGTGATAAGGGGAACCATCCTCATTGGTTTCCGGAGCGGTCATACGTCGCTTGTTCTCAACCAACGCCGGATGAAACTGGTCGGTATCGCCGCCGACGAAACCATAGAAGTAATCAAACCCAAGCCCATCGGCCCAACGATCGAACGGACCGACGATGCTCGTTTCCCAGTCTGGCACGTTGTGGTTCTTGCCGAACCAGGCATTCATGTACCCGTTCTCGCGTAGCACTTCCGCGAACGTACCCGCGGAGGCTGGAATGATTCCCGTGTAGCCCGGGAAGCCGGTCCCAGCTTCACCAATCACCCCGGAACCAACCGAATGATGATTTCGACCGGTCAAAAGTGCTGCCCGAGTTGGCGAACACAGCGCCGTAGTGTGGAAGCGATTGTAGATGATTCCGTTCTTGGCGATCCGATCCAGCGTCGGTGTCGGAGCCGCACCACCAAAGGTGCTGCACTGCCCGAAACCACAATCGTCGATCAGCACGATCAGGATGTTCGGCGGGGCTTCCAAGCCGTACGTTTCCGGTACATCCAGCTTCGGTTTCACAGCAACGGAGTCCTTGTAGGTTAACCCGATCTTTCCCCTGAAAGGCTCCTCCGGCCGAGGCAGAACCTCTTGGGCAATCACCGAACCGGCGAGGCAGAATGCCGCGAGACAACAAAAAACACCAGTCGCTCGTGCGACGCATGATCCGAGATGCATGGCATGGACTCCATGAGAGAGAGGCGAATACGCAATGTAGAACGCGTGAGAAGCAATCACCGACCCAACCGTAAGAGTAGTGCTATTGCCACGGCGAAGAAAGCAAATTCGCGAGAACTTCAGTGATTGGCCAAGCTGGATGCTCTGTACGTTTCAGGTAGCCAAATGCGAAAGATGCGTCTACTGCTGCATCGCATATAAAAGAACGTTCGTAGCAATTCGGGCAGCGTCTTCTTTGACGTACCCTTTGCACTGCAAGGAGGCACCACTTTCCATCGCGCAGCTCAAGTCATTCGGGCTGAAAACGATCGCCAGGCGGTTATTGATGAACAGGCCTTCCAGTTCAGGGCTCGACTCACGGCGAACTGACTTGAGGCCCCCTTCATTGCTGTTGCGCGTTTGCGGGTCGTTGAGCGTGACGTTGGTGACGTCGAAACCGCCGTACGCAGTCGATAGCATCGGGTGGTCGATCGGAATCGCTTCCAGCTTGGCGTCTGGGAAGATCGCCGCGATCTCTCGGCGAAACGCGGCCGTAAACGGCTTGCTGGCGCAGATCGAATCGGCAAAGAGGAAGCCTCCTCGTTCGAGATACTCTTTCAGATTCTTCCGCTGCTTGGAATTGAAGCCAAAATCGCGGCGGCCGTGCATAAACAAAATGGGATAGAACTGGTGAGCATCATCCTGCAGCGTGACCATCGGCTTTTCGACATCGAATCGCAGGTCTAGCTGCTCGCCAGCCACGCGAACCATATTGGCGAGTGCCGCCGGGGCATCGTCCGAACCACCCAGGTGCTGAATCTTGGCCACCTTCAGTACGTTGCGGCCCAGTTCATCTTGCACGCCACCATCAGTCGTCAGTTCAACCCGTTCCAACTTGTCCTTCAGTTGCCGCCCGGTGGCATAAGCCAACACGTTGGCTCCGATCGCGTTGGCCGCTGTGACCTGGTTACGGACTTTGATCGAGATGTTGTCGTCATCGAGAAAACTGCGGCTACCGTACAGTTCCCAGTAACAGCTCAAGTCCTGCGGCGTGTAAACCACACTCGTTCGGCAACACGCATCCAGTCCCCATAGCGGCACGGCAAAGTCCGGACTGACGGCCTGTTCGGCGAACCACACTGGATGATCTGGCGGCAGCAGACGGAACTGACTATCCGGCAGAATCCGTTTCAACATCGCCCGGAAATCCTTGTCGAACTTCTGACCACCGCAGCCCGCTTCGGCGAAGATGAACCCGCCAGCTTCGATATACTGCCCCAGCAGCTCTTCCTGCTTGGGCGTAATCTGGAAGCCATCTTTTCCACTGATCCAGATGACCGGCGTTTGCAGAAGATCTTCGGCCGATTTAACGGCACTGACGTCGACGACCTGCCACGTCATCTTCTGCTGCCAGAGACTTTCCACGTGGCGATTCAAATTGTTGAGATCGTGACGATGCGGATTCCAATCTTGGTTGGCCGTGTAACGCAGTTTCGAGACCAACACTGGCCGGCGTCCCTTGGCGAGAAAGAGTAGCGCGAAACTGGTCGAGACCAGCGGATTGCTTTGCTCGACGACGCCTGTTCCTTTCCACGTTCCGTCCAACGAGTCTTGCCAAGCGACCAGCAACTCAGCCCCTTCACGATACCAATCGTGCGTCCCCATGAATCGTCGGCCACTGAGTCGCCCGACGCGCTCGATACCGTACAAGTAATAGAGCAGCGAGTTTCCACCCCCGCCCCCTTCCGACGGATTGGTACGCAGCGTCATGTTCCTCGCCAGCCAGTCGAAGCCGCGATCGACGGAACTGTCCTGCTTGAGGGGCACGCAGCAGTTGACGCGATCGCCGTTGATTTCGGCGTCGCCACTTTCCAGGCGTTTGGTCGTGATGATCATCGACGTGATGCCGGCGCAGGTCATGCTTCCGGTGCCAGGGGCGTTGGGAAGATAACCCCACGACCCGCTGCCGTTCTGCATCGAATCCCAGCGCAGGAAGGCCCGCCGCCACGTCTGTTCGCTGATTTCGGCCCCATGCTCGGCCGCTTCGTCCAAGGCCAGCAGCGCGAACTGACTGTTGCTGTTGTCCCCTCCTCCGCCCCCTTCTCGCGGGGAGCCATACGACCACAGCCCGGCACGTTCGCCCGATTGGATTTGATAGCTTTCCAAGAGCGCCGCATTCGACTTGATCAGCTGCAAATCTTTTTGCGGATCGACGGCGCAGAAGACCATTGTTTGCAGTGCCAGCGCATAGGTCTTATCGGCCCGGGTACTGCGGAGCGAAGTCAGTGCTTTTTGAATCGCGGGATCATCTTTCGGCACCCCCGCCTCTAAGAGCGCCAAAGTGACCAGCGAGGTTACCCCACCCTTAAACTCTGCGTAGTCTGGCCAGCTTCCGTCTTGTCGCTGGGTTGACTTGAGATAACGAACCGCTTTGTCCATCGAGTCGCGGACATTTTGGGGAGTCACCCCACCGCGCGTAGCGGCACGCTGTGCCATCGCAGGGGGCACAATCAGCAAGATCGCTACAATCAGCGCAGGGCAGCTAGTGATTCTCAGTGGGAACAAACGGGGGTTCCTTGGGGACACGTCGCGTTCGCTTCTTTCCATCTTAGGTCTGCCTGCGGTGGGCACAAGCGAAATGCAGGTGCGTTGTTTCCATCGAAGCACGTTTCTACAATCACTTGGCAAGGCTGCGGGTTTTCGTTTGCCGGAACCAAACCTTTTCCCCTGCGTAACTTACAATTACCGGGCTAAACGATATCAATGTCCCCTCGCCCCTGCGGGGAGAGGGTTAGGGTGAGAGGGCGAAGTTGGTACCAGCTTCATCAACCCTCACCCTAGCCCTCTCCCTTTGGAAGGGAGAGGGGACCGGATATTGGCCGATAAGACCAACAGCGTCACTCATTCACCATCGACGATTCTCATCTGAGACAAGGCGTCTATTGTGGGCAAAACCAGAAACCTGGGCGAAGTTCTTCAAGAGTTCAAACAACAACGCATCGTCATGCAGCAGGAACTGCAGAAGGTGATCGTCGGTCAGGACGAAGTCATCGAACAATTGTTCGCGGCCATTTTTACGCGTGGGCACTGTTTACTGGAAGGGGTGCCTGGTCTGGCGAAGACGCTGATGGTGAGCACGCTGGCCAAAGTGCTCGACATGCAGTTCAAGCGAATTCAGTTCACGCCTGACCTGATGCCTTCCGACATCACTGGCACCAACGTGCTGGAAGAAGACGAAGATGGCCGCCGCAACTTCCGTTTCGTCGAAGGGCCAGTCTTCACCAACATTCTGCTGGCGGACGAAATCAACCGTACACCACCCAAGACGCAGGCCTCGCTGCTGCAGGCGATGCAGGAACGCGAAGTGACCGTTGGCCGCGAAACGATGGACCTGCCGGAGCCCTTCTTCACCATCGCCACGCAAAACCCGATCGAGCAGGAAGGAACCTACCCACTGCCGGAAGCCCAGCTCGACCGGTTCATGTTCAACATCATCATCGATTACCCTTCGCTCGACGAGGAAGAAAAGATCCTCATGGCCACCACGCGGCAAGAGCGCGTCGAAGTCCGCAAGGTGTTCAGCAGCCGGGCGATCCTCAACATTCAAAAGCTGGTCCAGTCGGTCGCCGTCAGCGAGTACGTCATCAAGTACGTCGCTCGGCTCGTGCGTGCGACGCGTCCTCGCGATGCCGAAACTCCTGCGTTCATCAAGGAACTGGTCGACTGGGGTGCCGGTCCGCGTGCCGGCCAGAACCTGATTAACGGCGGCAAGGCGATCGCCGCCATGGAAGGTCGCTTCTCGGTCGCGATTGAAGACGTGAAGAAGATCGCCATCCCCGTGCTGCGGCATCGTATCGGCACGAACTTCCAAGCCCAAGCCGAAGGGATGACCAACGTCGACATCATCGAAAAGCTGCTCGAAGAAGTTCCGGAACCCAAGATCGAAAAGTTTGAACGTTGACCACAGCCGAAAGTTATCTGAAGCCTGAGGTGATCCGCCAGATCTCGCGGTTAGACCTGCGCGCTCAGTTCGTGGTCAAAGGGTTTCTGCAAGGTTTGCATGCCAGCCCCTACCATGGGTTCTCGGTCGAGTTCAGCGAGCACCGCCGCTACGAACAGGGAGACGACCCGAAGGACATCGACTGGCTGGTCTACGCCAAGACCGACCGCTATTACATCAAAAAGTTTGAAGCGGAAACGAACATCACCGGCTACCTGGCAATGGATCTGAGCCGTTCGATGGCGTACACCTATCGCCAGGAGATGACCAAGTTCGACTACGCGATCAGCCTGGCCGCCGCGCTGTGTTACTTGATGGTCCACCAGCAAGATCCGGTCGGCCTGGTAACGTTTGATACCAAGATCCGCGCCAGCCTTCCGCCGAAGTCGAAGCGAAAACAATTGGGAGACGTCCTTTCGCTGCTGGCCAACTTGAAGCCGACCGGCGAGACCGATATCGCGCACAGCCTTTCGCAACTGGCCGCCATGCTCAAGCACCGCAGCGTGGTGATGATCTTTTCCGATTTACTCGCCGATCCGGACGAAGTGATGCGGGCCATCTACCAGCTGCGTCATCGCAATCACGACGTCATCTTGTTTCACGTTCTCGATGAAGCGGAAGTCACCTTTCCGTTTGACGGGATGGTCGAACTGGAAGACCCGGAAACGAAAGAGCGGATGAAGGTCGACGCCAGCAACTACCGCAAAGACTACCAGAAAGAGATTGCGGCCTTTCGCGACAAGTATCGCCAAGATTGTTTTCAGGCCGGGGTCGACTACGTGGAACTCGACACGAGCATGCAGTTCGACAAGGCCCTGACCGAGTACCTCATCAGCCGCCAATCAAGGTTTTGATTCATGCAGTTCGCCAACGTCGGCCTGCTGCTGGGAGGCCTGCTCGTGGCCGTGCCCATCATCTTGCACTTGGTGATGCGGCAGCAGCCGAAACAACTGGAATTCCCTGCCCTGCGTTTCGTCCGACAACGCAGCGTCCAAAATACGCGCCGTCTGCAACTGAAGCACTGGGTACTCTTGGCCCTGCGGTGCCTGGCCGTGCTGGCGTTGGTGATCGCCCTGGCCCGCCCTGGGGTTGCCTCGGCAGCGCTGGGCCGCTGGGTGCTTTCCGGCTCGCTCGGTGTGATTCTACTGATTGGCGTCTTCGTCACCCTGGCCGCCTGGCTGGCCGGCAGTAGCCGCACGCTGGCCTATATCCTGACCGGCATTACGGCGCTTATTGGCGTTAGTGCATTGGTCTCGGCGCTGATGGCGATGTCCAGCAGTTCCGGGCCGATCGTAGGCGAACAGGAAGCACCCGTCGCCGCCGTGATCATCTGCGATACATCACCGCGAATGCTCTACCGCCATCAGAATCAAACGCGACTGGAGAAAGCTCAAGAGCTGGGGATGTGGCTCACCTCGCAGCTGCCGGAAGACAGCCAGATGGCCGTGCTCGATCAGCGTACCCAATCGACGATCTTCGCCCCTGACCGGGGAGCCGCCCGTCAGGCACTGCAGCGACTGGAAATCGCCGTCGGCGGACAATCGCTGATCGAGTTGACGCAGAACGCGCTCGAGATGCTCCAAAGCAATGAACTGGCCCGCAAAGAGATCTATATCCTTACCGACCTGGCCGCCCCGGCCTGGGATGCCAATCAGGCCCAGCGATTGAAAGCGGCACTTGCCGAGCAGCCCGACATTCCACTCTATATCGTCGACGTCGGTGCCGACGACGTGCAGAACGTCGCGATCAGCGACCTGGTGCTTTCCGCCGAGAGCACGCCAGAGAACCACGACGTCACGCTGCAGGTCGAAGTCGTCTCCGATGGAAGCAGCCAGGTCGAGACGCTGGAAATGTTCGTGGAAGAAGTCGACGACAAGTTACCGATCGTCGAGAACGGCGAGCTGATCGTCCCTACGGCAACCCGTCGCAATCGTCAAACGATCGAGCTGGCCGACGACCAGCCGCGTAGCGTGAGCTTCCGACTGACCGGCCTGGAAGCTGGCACGCATCACGGCTGGATTCAGTTGGTCGGCGAGGATGGCCTGGGGGCCGATAACAAGCGTTGGTTTACGATCGAAGCGCGAACGCCGTGGTCAATGCTGGTCGTCAAATCGGACAAAGCGATCAGTGACCGCCTGGTCGATGCGCTCGCACCACCCAGTTACCGCGAGTCAGGCCGAGCAGCGTTTAAGATCGACGTCATTTCGCAAAGCGAACTGACGCCAGCCAAAATGGAAGAGTATCAAGCGATTGCCCTGTTGGACCCGGCACCGATGCCTGACGCCACGTGGCAGGCTCTTTCCAGCTACGTGAGCCGGGGTGGAGGGCTGATGCTGCTGCTGGGTCGCGCGGCCGTCAAAGACGAATTCAACTCCGAGGCCCCGCAAAGCGTTCTGCCAGGGAAACTATCCAGGCAATGGCGAGCCGGCAATCGCGAGTGGTTTCTGGCCCCGACCGACTACCAGCACGCCGTCCTTTCTCCCTTCCGCGGAAGCGGCGCGTCGGTCCCTTGGCGAGACTACCCGATCGATCGCTTCTGGTCGTTCGATGACATGGACGAAGACGTCAACCCGATCGTCCTCTACAGCAACGCGGTACCCGCGTTGATCGAGCAGCGGATCGGGGATGGTCTTGTTTTGACGCTGACGACCTCGGTCTCAGACCCACGCGGCGACTCGTGGAACAAGCTGTTCACCGGGCTCGATACGTGGCCCTTTTTCGTGCTGTGGAATCAAATGGCCCGCTACGTCGTGCAAGGCGGCGACGATCACTTCAACTATACCGCCGGCGAAGTGGCAACTTTGAAAACGGAACCCGGCAACGAGACAGCAACCCACCTGCTATTCACCCCCAATGGCATTGATCCACAGGAAGTCGTTCCCGATTCCGGCACGATCACGATTCCCTTTACCAGCAGCCTGGGCACGTATCGCGTGCGTCCGTTGGGTGGCGGCAAGTCGATGGGCTTCAGCGTCAATCTGCCCCCCTATGCCACACGCATGGATAAGTTGACCGAAGCCGATTTGGATGAACTGTTCGGCCCTGGCCGCTACCGTTTAGCCCGCCAGCAGGAACAGATCGTCCGCGAACAAGGCAAGGCCCGCCTCGGCGTCCCGCTGTTCCCGTGGCTGATGCTGATCGTCGTGATCGTCTTCGGCCTGGAAAATGTTTTGGCCAATCGTTTTTACCGGCAAGCACCTAGCGAAACTTAACCCTTGAAGAGGAAGGAAGAATAACCACGGATTACACGGATGGCCATGGATAAGAGAGTTAGGACTGAATTGGCCGTAGGATGGCTATCGCCTCGGAAGGCGTAGCCATCCTCCAACATCTTTTTTATCCGTGTAATCCGTGGTTACATCCCTTCTTCCTCCAAAGCAAACCACATGTCGTACTGGTACCTGCAACCTTTGGGCGAGAGCTATCTCTTGGTGGGGATATTGGTCTTCGCGCTAGTTGCGCTGTTGGTACTGCGGCCTCAGTTTCAAGGGCTGACCCCCAAGCGGCACTGGATCCTTACCGGGCTTCGCTTCGCGGTGATCCTGCTGATTGCCTTGACGCTGCTTCGCCCGACGTGGGTTCGGACGATCAAAGAAACACAGAAATCGTTACTGGTGCTGATGTTCGACTCGAGCCGCAGCATGACGGTGCCTGACGCCGCTGACGGCATCCCGCGGTGGGAAGCTCAGAAACAAACACTCCAGCGGTTGGCCCCTGAACTCAGCGCTTTAGGGGATGACATCGACGTAGCGATCTACCAGTTCGACGAAAACGCCACGCGGCTGGAATCCATCAATGGGCAAGTTCAGTTGCCCCCTGGCCCCGACGGACGCTTCACCGACATCGGTACTTCCATCTCGCAGGTCATGCAGCAAAACATCGGCAAGAAGCTGGCCGGCGTCATCCTGCTTTCTGATGGTGCCCAACGGGTTTACTCGCCCCAGGTCGAAATGCAGCAGGCAGCACGCGACCTGGCACGACTGGAAACGCCCCTGCATACCGTCACCTATGGCAAGGCGATCGATCCCTCCCAGGCCCGCGACGTCGCCGTCGAAACGTTGGCCGACCACTACACCGTCTTCGTTAAGAACGAACTGGCGATCAAGACTTCGGTTCGCATTCAAGGAATGGCCAACCTGCCGGTACCGGTACAACTGATCCTGGAAGACGCCCAGGGCCAGAAGACGATCGTCGAGACGCAGGAGATCACCACGCCGAAGGTGCAGGAAACGGTCGACGTCATCTTCCGCTACACTCCGCAAACTTCAGGGCAGTTCAAACTGAGCATCGTGGTGCCCGACCAAGACGGCGAACTGGTCACCAAAAACAATGGGTTGAGCGCCTACCTGAATGTCCTGGAAGGTGGCCTCAAGCTGTTGTACCTGGAAGGGCGCACGGTCGACCGTCCGGAGCAAAAGTGGCTGCGACAGGTCGTCGCCGAGTCGGCCGACATGGAACTCGACTTCCGCTGGATCGATCGGCGACGGCGCGATCAATGGCCCGTGAATCTGACCGAAGAGATCGAGAAAGGAAAGTACGACGTCTTCATCATCGGCGACGTCGACTCGTCGGCGCTCAGCCCTGAAACGCTCGAACTACTGGCCAAGCAGGTTGAAGATGGCAAAGGCCTGATCATGCTCGGCGGGTTTCATTCCTTCGGGGCCGGCGGCTACCAGGCAACGATCTTTCAAAACGTGCTGCCTGTCGAAATGAGCCGCTTCGACCGGCAGGACTTCGATGCCCCGATCCGCACCGACATGCACGTGCCAGGGCCGATCACGATCGTCGCCACCGAGAACCACTTCCTCTCTTCGCTTGGCACCGATAGCGAGGGGGTGCCAGCGTTTACCTCGGTACCGGCACTTTCCGGGGCGAACAAAGTCACCGGTCCGACGCGGCGCGGGATGACGATTCTTGAATCGCAAAGTGGTCAGCCCCTTTTGGTGGCTGGCGAATATGGTCTCGGCAGGACGCTGGCCTTCACCGCCGATAGCACCTGGCGGTGGGTCATGGCCGGCAAGAGTGACATCCACAAGCGTTTCTGGCGGCAAATCATTTTGTGGCTGGCCAAGAAGGATGGAATCGAAACTCGCGACGTCTGGGTGCAACTGGGGCAGCGGCGTTATGTGCCTGGGGCACCCATCCAGTTCACCGCCGGTGCCAACTCGCAGAGTGGTGATCCCCTGCGCGGCGTGACGTTCGAATCGACGCTGATCGCCCCGGACGGGAGTCGCACGCTCTTGCGGACGCTTCCTGGCGATGGCGTCATCGAAGGGAGCCTCGACGCTGGCCAGGCGGTGGGAGACTACACCATTGAAGTGGTCGCCAAGCAAAACGATGCCGCCGTCGGCACGGGCCTGGGACGTTTCTTTGTCTACGACCAGGATCTGGAACTGAGCGACCCATCGGCCCGGCCATCACAGTTGGCGGCACTATCGGCGATCACCCAAGAGGTCGGCGGGCGAACCTGGACACCGGAAGAACTGCCGCAGTTGCTCGATCAAATCAAGAACCGTCCGCCGGAAACGGAAGTCGAGGTACAAACCAAATGGACGTGGCCAGAGTCGTCACGCGATAGCTGGATCAATCTGCTGCTGATCATCGGTCTGCTCGGCTGGGAGTGGTATCTCAGAAAACGATGGAGCATGGTCTGACGCACGGTTATATTAAGACCTCCCATCTACTTTTTTGCTACCAGGAGGCAAGACCGTGTCAGACGACTGGAACGCATATCTCACGCAGATTGAAGACTCGATTGCTTCAGTTCTTTTGGACATGGGCATCGTCTCGGATGCACCTGATCCGCAGCGAACGTGGCTCGTCCGGGTATTCATTCCGCTTCAGGATCCCGATCCGTACGGGATGACCACCAACGAAGAGTTCACGGCGATTCAACCGTTGGAAGAGGGGATCGTCGATGCGATCGAACAAGGTCTCGGCGCCGTGCATGTCGGCTGCCTGACGCACGACGGACGCCGTGAGGTTGCTTTCTACAGCCCGACCTTCGAAGGAGTCGACGTGGCATTGGCTCCAGTCATGCAAAAGCATGCCACCTATCAGCTGAGAAGCAGTTACCAGGAGGATGCCGATTGGGGTTTCTACTTTGAGATCTTGTACCCATCGGAGTACGAATATCAATCGATGCAAAACAGTTCCGTCCTGCATAACCTGATCGAAGCGGGCGACTCGCTCGAGCAGGAACGTCCTGTGTCGCATTGGGCTTATTTTCCCAGTGAACAGGCACGAGCCCAATTCATCGCCTCCGTTCAGGAAAAGGGCTTTCAGATCGAACAAGAGATCCAGAGTGATGAACAGGAACAATCCAACCCATTCGGCGTGCAACTCGAGCGAGTTGACCATGTCGACCAGGCCTCGATCGACCAGGTCACCATCGAACTCTTAGAACTGGCCCATTCGCTGGAAGGCAGCTACGACGGCTGGGAAACGATGGTCATTACCGACGAGTAAGAGAAAGGCAAATACCGCGGCGGACTGCTCTGCGACAAGCAGTCCGCTCACGGCTTCTGCTGGAGAGAGCGGGGAGCGATGCGAACATCGCTTGGACCTTGGGGCGAGTTGATCTTAAAACTCGCCGGTCTTCAGTTGAAACATCAAGTTATTGGAACCGTCCGCGGAAATCTTGGCGCTCAAGGTCCCTTTCTTTTCGTACACTTTGGGCACGAACGCTTTCGGTGCCGGGATCCCTTCACCGCGCTGCACACCGTCGATGATCGCCCCGGCGCCTGGCTGCTGCGAAACCACCATCACGTAATAGTCGCCTGGAGCGATTCGGCCGCTGGGAATGGTGAACGAGCCTCCGTTGACCTCGGCCGTAACTTCCTTCGCCTCGGGGTTTCCCTTCGGCTTGAACTTGATGATCGCCCCGTTGAGCGGACGTCCATCCAGCATCACGCGTCCGGTGATCTCGCCGGCGGAACCGCCACAACCGGAACACAGCATCAGCGCCAAAGCCATCCCCAACGCCAACATCACACTCGCTTCCACCGGGTTCCGCGTCATCAGTTGCAATCCTCGATCGATCATGGCTGAGCTACCTCGTTCACGGCCAGGTGCCGCAACGTGAGAATCGATTTTAGGACTGAAATGACACTGCGAGGACCAAGCGCACCACGCCTTAACGGGAAGTTAAAACTCGTAGTCAGCCAGCTTCGAATTCCAGTCATTAACCCCCTCGATCTACTAAATCATTGCCACTTGAAATGGGTATTAAGTAAGCTGGCTAGCCCCGCCGCTGGCACCTAAAGGGCGCGAATCAATCGGAATGGAACGTTTTCGCCTCTCATGGTTGATACCGAGTATCAATATCGCTATAACCTAACAGAGCGTTAGCCAGTGTCAACGACATCAGCGAATTTTCCCCGATACCCTCCCCTGACACGTATGTCTCGAAAAGCTTTCGCATGAATACCTCGGACCAAGATCAAAAGACACCGACCAGCGATCCTGCCCCCCTGTTGAAACGCACCATCCAATCCGAAGAGATCATGGCCGGTGAGAAAGAAGTTTGGATCCAGCACGGCGATGCGATTTATCGCTTGTGCGAAACCAAGTCCGGAAAGCTCATTCTCCAAAAGTAGAACCAGCCGGGGCGAAAGGACGTTCGCGCTGCACGCGAAGACGTTGCCGGTAATACTGCAAGCCCGGGATGAAGAAGCTGGCGGCCGATACGATGCCAAAAATGATGTGCGCAACGCCTGGATACAAAGCCATTGGTACGCTGCACGCGAACAGGGCCAACGCCTGAAAGTAAAACCACCCGGTCAGAATGCCTCCCTTGATGAGGAAGACCATTCCCGAAATGACCGCCAACAGCGGCGACAGTTCCAGCGGCTTGAGCCCTAACAGCCATTCGATCGGAAAGAGACACGCCACCCCGATCATGCCTGCGCCCCACACGTGCGCGATCTGACGTTCCACGAACGTGACTGGCCCCATGCGTCTTCGCAGGTACCAGAAGCAGGCAGCCCAGATTCCGGAGATGACCGTCCAGATGGCAATGTAGTGCCAGCGATGACCGTCATTGTTCCACTGCAGCATCTGGGTCGCCACGCAGCAGACGAAAAGCACCAGGCTGTGCCACATCCACAACAGACCCCAGTTCTCAAGAACCTGGGCGTTGTGCGTCTCGCGAAACATTCGGGAAACGACCTGAAAGAACTGACCACTGCGGGCCGAGATCGCCTCATCGTTCAAGTAAGCCTCGAAGTCGTCGCAAAGCATCTGCGCGTTGGGATAACGCAGGTCCATCGGCTTTTGCAAACAACGGAGCGTGATCATCTCTAAATCGCGGTCGACCTTCGGGTTTACCTCATGCGGCATCGGAGGGTCTTGCTCGAGCACCTTCAGCAGCACATCGACCGGCGTTCTTCCCTGGAAAGGAGGCTGCCCTGTGATCATGGCGAACAGGATCGTGCCCAGGCCATAAACGTCGCTGGTAACGCCAACCGCCCCGCGATCGCCGCTGGCCTGTTCCGGGGCCATGAACGCCGGCGTACCGATGATCGCCCCGCTCCGTGTGATGCTGTCGACATCGCTGGTGACCTGCTTGGCCAGGCCAAAGTCGGTCACCACCGGGCTGCCATTCTTATCGATCAAGATGTTCGAAGGCTTCAGATCACGGTGCAAAATGCCGTGCTGATGGGCTTCGTGGACGGCGCTGGAAATGATCCGCATCATGCGCGCGGCTTCCTTCGCCGGCATCGGACCGCGGGCCAGACGCTGCGAAAGCGTTTCTCCTTCGATGTACTTCATGCTGAAGTAATATCGCCCGTCGCGCTGCCCCACTTCGTACACCGGGACAATTCCAGGGTGGCTGAGTCGTGCGGCCGACTCGGCTTCAGACAGAAAGCGACTCAGTTCGTCCTCCGAGGCGAGCTGCGCCTTGAGGATCATCTTCACGGCCACGATGCGGTTGAGACTCACCTGTCGGGCTCGGTAAACGACCCCCATCCCACCGCGACCGATTTCCTCGATCAGTTCGTAGTCGCCAAAACGTAGCGGCAGTTTTAGCTGCGAGAGCTTCTCGGGGATCGGTTCTTCGCCGGAGCCGGGGCTGGTGATCGAAACGTTGAGCGCGACCGCGTCGGCCAGCATGACCGCGCCCCAGACTTCTTTCAGATCCTCGGCCAGGTGGGGATATTTCTGGGTGACCTGTTCCAAGTCGACGGCTTCGCCACGCTGCACGCGCTGGGTCAAATCATCGAGCAGTTCGGCCAGCTGTTCGTCGATTTGATCCCGGTCGGTGGCCATGCTTGTGCGTTGACTTCAAGAAGAATTATTCGTCGACGGCGGTCGGCCCCAATAAAGCTCGCAGGCGACGAATGGCCCGCAGGTAACGCATGCTGGCCGCGGCCGGAGTCAAGTCGAGGGCGGCGGCCACGTCCTGATTGGAGAGCTGCTCGAAGTGCCGCATGATGACGACTTCGCGATCCTGATCGTCCAGCTGTTCGATCGCGTCTTGGAAGCGGATGTGCAGTTCCTGCATGGTGGCCGCAGCCCCTGGCGTTGTGTTTTGATCGCACAACTGGGCAGCCAGATCGACCGACGACTGATCCATATTGAATCCGACGTTCATATTTTGTTCGCGGTCGACACTTCGTTTTCCGCTGACCCGGTGACGGCGGTGGGCATCGATAATTCGATCCTTGGCCATGTGCCGCAGCCACAAATGAAATGGCATTTTCGGGTTTTCAAGATAATCGGCCAGTCGACGATTGGCATCGACCAACACCTCTTGGACAATGTCACTGGCGTCAACGCGCTGCTGGATACGCTTATCCAGGCGCATTTCGATCATTCGTCGCAGCGAATCGCGATGGCGCTGCAGCAAGGCATCTCGCGCGGAAGCATCCCCGTCTCGGGCACCTTGAAGCAGCTGCTGTGTTTTGTCAGTTTCGGGCCACATATGTTTATTATTTTGAGCTAGGGGGGCCCCCAGCAAGCCACCAGACTAGAATTCCGGGAGATCCATACCGACATTAACCCATAAAACCGGTCAATCTGGTGTTAAATCGCAACCATTCTGTTAAAAAATCGGTGCCCAGCCTGAATCGTTTTGGCCGGCCATCTCGTCTATCTATGCGTAAGGGCCCATTGTGGAGCATTCGCGTCGCGCAAGCAGTACCCCCCCTGCGGAAAACCGTGGGGATACGCTGGAGACCCATTTTTCGGGTCTTCACGGAGAACTATTGGGCACGCTGTACCACCTTTTGGGCAACATGGACGACGCCCACGATGCCCTCCAAGAGACCTTTATCAAGTGTTGGCGAAACCGAGAGCAATTACCCGAAATAGAGAATGTCAGGGCGTGGATTTTCCGCATTGCCGTGAATACGGGTCGCGACATGCGGATGACAGCCTGGCGACGCAAACGCCAAGCGCTGGGTGACCAGCAGCAGGACGTCCCCAGCAAAGAAGCGACTCCGGAGCACTACGCCCACAGGTCCGAGCAAATGGAACGTTTACGGATTGCCGTATCAGAGCTCCGGGACGAAGAACGGGAGGTCTTCCTGCTTCGTCAGAACGGAGACCTTACGTACGAAGCAATCGCCGATGCGCTATCCATTCCGCTAGGAACCGTCAAGACGCGCATGCGAATGGCCCTTTCGCACTTGCGAGAACACCTGGCCCCCCAAGAGTCACCACGAAAGAATCCTTTGTAAGTTAACGATTGTGCGAGTAGCCTAGGTGGCGAGTCGCACCCAGCAGAATCTCACAGAGCAATGGACGATCGCGAACGAATCCAGCAGCAGATGCTGGAACTGATTTACGGCTTACTCTCGGACGAAGAGTCCGCGGAGCTGGTCGATCGTATCAGTTCCGACGGACAGCTGGCGCGCGAATACGCCGAGCTTAAAGAGCAGACCGAACTGCTGGCCGAGGTGACCAAGGCCGACACGCAGCCTCCCAACTACGACCAGTGGAAGCGCGAGGCGGAAGACGATCGCCCCACGCCGCGCACCCCAGCGGCAACGTGGGCTTCGCGAACGTTACAGGTCGTTGCGGCCCTGGCAGCCTGTTTACTCATTGCCGCGCTCGCTTACCCAATGCTGAGCATCGACCAGCAAGACCAAACGCTCGCCCTGGCAAAGCAGAAAGAAAGCCTTGCGAGTCACTTCCTGAGTGTCTCGGTCACCGGCCCTTCCTTGATGGCGGCCGAAGTTCGCAATGACTTCTTCGTCTCGATCGAAAACGCCGAAGCGCAACCGGTCGACGCCGAAGTTGAATACACCTTCAAGAACCCCGAGGGGGCGACGGTTTACTACGGCCTGACCAAGGCCACCAACGGACAGGTCACTTGTCAAATTCCGGCCGACGAAGTCTCGTACGCCACGAAGCTGGAAGTCGTTGCTCGGTATGAACAGGCCAAGAGCAAACTTGACGTCGACGTGAAGGCCGCTCCCCCCAAGCCCATCGCCGTTCTGCAAACCGACCGCCCAGTCGCCGAGCCAGGCGAGACCGTCAACATCCGCGCGGTGGTTCTCGATCCGCAAACTAACCGTGATCAATCCGCGAACGTCGCTTTCTTTTACCGCGTTCCCAACCAGCGTGGACTCAACCGGATTGTCAATGCCGAACGCTCGACGCTCAAGGGGGTCGCTCAAGGACAACTACAAGTTCCCCAGTCGAATGACTTTGACAATGTCGATCTTGTCGTGCAAAGCCCCGAGCTGCAAAACAACTTTCAGCAGCGGGCGCTGCCGGTAGTCGAATCCCGGGCAAAAGCGACCGAAGAACTCGCCCGACTCGGCGAACGTTCTTATGGCGGCGCGTATGCAAACAACGCTACCGATGCCTATGCCGGCGGGGCCCCGTCGCAGATTGCCGCCAAGCCGGAAGGAGGCAACCTGGTCGCTGGCGTGTCGAACCGTGTGCGCTACATGGCGACGCGGGATCAAGCCCAAACCACGCGTGCCCAGATGCAGGTTCGCGGTGCGGATGCCAAGCAGGTCGCCGGGAACGACAAACTGAATCAAGACTACGGTTATTTCGAGTTCGTCCCGCAGCCCATGCAGGACTACACTGTTGAAGTAGTCGAGGAAAACCAACAACCGCTCGAAGAACAAATCGCCCAGGCCCAAGCCTTGCCGGCGGCATTACAGATTAACAACGGCGTCGCCCCGGCCGACCAACCGCTGGACGTCGAAGTCCGCGTGGCTCAGCCGAACAACACACTCGCGCTGGTCGCAACGGACGGCTACAACACGATCGGGCACAACTTGTGGGACGTCGGCGTCAACGCGCCGATCACCCAGCCGGTACAACTCGATCTGCCAGTGGAAGCCAGTGGTGCCCAGCGGGTACAGCTCTTCAGCATGCCCTCGCAAGAGGAAGAAGATTCCGCTGCCGAGCCGCAATTGATCGCCGAGCGCATCATCTACCGCATTCCCGTGCAGCGGTATGACATCGATGTCGATGGTCTGCCGGCCCAAGCCGATCCGGGGCAAAGCCTGGACTTGCTGGTCACCGTGACCGACGAATACAACAGCCCCGCTCAGGCTACCCTCGGCGTGCAAATGGAACGCATGTCCGACGTGCTCCCCCAATCGCAGCAACCGCTCGGCCTCGAGGGAGAATGGCTCTTCAATCGCCGCGTGCAAATTCCAGCTACCGCTGCAGGTCTGCCGGAAAACATCCGTGACCTGGAGAAAGACAGCGTCTGGTTCGACCAGGTCCTGGCCCTTTCCACCTGGAAGGAAGAGCCAGCCGCATCCACTTCCGATGACGCGGACATGATCGCAGTCGCTTCGAAAGACGCCCAGCGGGAAGCATCCTCACCGCAGGCCAAGCTGCCGGTCATGCGACGATCGAATAAGAAGGCCATTCAATCGCAGTATCAACAAGCACTCGCCATGATCCATGCCGAGTGGGAGTCACAGCTCGAAGGCATTCGCCAGACGTCCAGCTGGATGCTAACCGCCGCCGGCGCGATTCTGGTGGTCTGCTTGATTGGCTTAGCCGTCGTGCAAGGGCTGCCCAAGATCGGCGTCTGGGGACCAGGCTTATTGGTCGCTATGGGCGCGGTGCTATGGGGCATCATCTCCCTCAATCTGTCGCTCCCTGAGATCAGCCCTCCGTCGGCAAGCGGGCCTGAAATGGTCGCCTTGAATGAAGTCAGCGACAACATTTCAACCGAAAGTCAGCGTGAAAAGAAAGAAGGTGCTCAAGAGCTGGCGAAGAACCGCCTGGCCGACGGCGCGGCTGCCACCGAGGTCGACGATAACTCGGGCAATTGGTCGTTCGGTGGAGGCATGACCGACGAGATGCCCCAACTTCGGCCGGCCGTCGAATTGCAACGCAATGGGCAGCAGTCGGGGCAGAAAGCTCAGGTCGAACTGCGAACCGGCCCGGCTCGATTCGCCGACCAGCCAGACCCCAGTGCCGCCGGCATGGGCGGTAGCGGCGACGCCCCAGGCCTGGCCCCCATGTCGACCCCGGCAGGCGGCTCCGGGATGAGTCGTTTCGGCGCGGAATCTCGCAGGATGCGAACGGAGCCGAATACTCCGCCTCAACCGGAAGCCCCTTTCGACTCAGGCATGAACGAACCTCAATCCGATGTGGCGAACATCAAGCCGGCCGAAAGCATGATGGCTCTTTCGGCGGAAGCCGAGAAGCTTCTGCCGGAACCCATCTTGTGGAAGCCTCGCCTGACGACCAATCCGGACGGCCAGATCAATATTCCCGTGCAGTTGCCCCAGCAGCCTGGCCGCTATCGTCTGCTGATCGATGCCCACGGCTCGGGACGCTTGGGTACGGTGGTTCGGTACGTCGAAGTCCTTCCGCCGAACCTCGCATCCCCAACCCCCTCGCCTCTGAAGAAGGCGGTGAACTAGCCACTCGCTGGCTGTAACGATTCTGCGGATCTTACCGCCTGGCCGCGGGCCCGGAAGTCACATTTCCTGGGGGCTTGTTCGCTCGTACCCTCCTCGCGCCGGAGAATAGAGAAACTTTCTTCCGCTGCGTCAGGGTTGTGTATCCGTGGATCTACCTGTTTGGCAAATCCTATTGCTGGCCATCGTGCAGGGCATTGCCGAGTTCCTGCCGATCAGTTCGTCGGGCCACCTCGTGGTTCTGGCGACGCTGCTGGGTGCCGATGCCGAAAAGTTCGACCTGGTCGAACTCAACATCGTGCTGCACGCCGGAACGCTTGGCTCGATCCTGGTGGTCTATCGAAAACAACTCTTCGAGGCCCTCACCAAGGACTGGCGGATCTTGTTTCTACTGGCCGTCGCGACCATGCCGGCGGTAATCGCCGCGGTGGTTTTGAAGCTGACCGATGGAGATGCTCTGCTCGAATCCCCTTTGGTGGCCGGCGTTTGCCTGCTAGTGACCGGGGCGATCCTGCTGCTTTCGCAGCGACTGGCCCAGAGCGAGCAAACGTACGAAGCGACCTCGTGGTGGCAGGCATGGTGGATCGGCTGTGCCCAGGCCCTGGCCATTTTGCCTGGCATTTCCCGCAGTGGTTCGACCATCTGCAGCGGCCAGGCCCTGGGCCTCTCGCGCGAAGGCGCCGCGACGTTCTCTTTCCTGATGGCGGTACCGGCGATCCTGGGTGCGATCGTGTTGGAACTGGCCAAGTCCCTCTCGCATTCGTCCGAAACGGAAAACGGCCTACCGGCCTGGTTGCTACTATTGGGAGCGCTGGTTTCCTTCGCGGTGGGCTGGGCGTCGCTGGTCCTCTTGCTGCGGATGGTTCAACGGGGGCGGCTGCACTGGTTTGCGTGGTGGTGCTTCGCGGTCGGGTTGTTTGTCATCGTCTGGCAGACGACGATAGGATAGAGCTTCTCGTTCCTCCGCGCAGATAAGCCGATGCAACTGACCGAACTTCACCAGCAGCTACTCAGCCAAGACGCCAAGGCCGACGCCTATGCCGAAGGGATCGTGAGCGCGCTGCTAAAGGGAGCGTTGGCCCTGCGAGCCAGTGACGTCCACATTCAACCGACCCCCACCGGGCACCAGCTCAAGATTCGCATCGACGGCGTCCTGCAAACCCTGGGAGAAATCCCCCGCGGAGAGAAGACCGACACCGGCGCACGGCTGAAAATTCTTGCCGGCCTGTTGACGTACCGAACCGATATTCCTCAAGAGGGACGCGTCAGCGATCTGACGTTCGGACAGGAAGTCCGGGTCAGCACCTTTCCGGCACTGCATGGCGAACGGGTCGTGATTCGGATTCTGTGGCAGCAAGACGAACTGCATCAGCTGAGCGATCTCGGTTTGCCCAAACGCATTGCCGATGATCTTGCGGCGCTGCTCGAAGAGTCGTCCGGCATGATCCTTATCGCCGGGCCGGCTGGTAGTGGGAAGTCGACCACCGCCTATGCCTGCCTGCGGCATATCGCGGCCGAGCAGCATGGCGGACGCAGCATCGTCACGCTGGAAGATCCGATCGAGTCCGAAATCCCCGGCATCTCGCAGAGCCACATTCGCCCCAGCGCCGGCTTCGACTTCGCTACGGGGCTGCGGAGCTTGATGCGGCAAGATCCCGAAGTGATCCTCGTAGGCGAAATCCGCGACCCTGTGACGGTCGAAACGGCCATGCAGGCCAGTCTCACCGGGCAACTGGTCGTCAGCACGTTCCATAGTGGCAGTGCGGCGGAAGCGATCCGGCGACTGATCGACATGGGGATTCCCACCTACATGATTCAAAGCGGACTGCTGGGCGTGCTGCATCAGCGGCTGGTGCGAACGCTGTGCGCTTGCGCAGTCGCGTGCGAAGAGGAACAGCGGCTGGGCTTTGCAATCGAAGGGATGAAACAGCCCCAAGGGTGCGAGAAGTGCCGCGGCATCGGCTATCTCGGGCGAACGCTCCTGGCCGAATGGCTCGTACCTCACCAACACCGGTTGTCGAAGCTGTCGCTCGAGACGGCCACCAGCGCCGCGATCGAGGCCTGGGCGGTCGAAGCCGGCATGCCTACGCGGTGGGTCCAGGCCGAAGCGATGCTATCCAGCGGCACGACCAGCCCCGCTGAGATCCGCCGTGTGCTTGGTTTTCGCGATGATCCTTTCACCAAGTCGCTTACGTCTCGTTAGCGGAACGCGCACCCGATTCGCACTTCCCTAAACGGCTGACGTCGATTATCCTGCGGGCAATGGATGATCGTTGGCGAAAATTGGCTTCCGCCATACCTCCCACTCGCTTTTTTCCAGCCAGTGGACTCTGCGCCAGAAATCACTTTCTTTTTTGCCGATCTGTGGCAGAATGTGGCCCCATTTTCCGTGGGCCGACGCTTTTCAAGATAGAGCAAACCCCAACTGCCGCTGCGCACGTCAGCGGACAAGTTGCGACCGATACCCCATTGTGGGACGCACGTCCCGGTTCTGTTTTCCCTTTCCATGCGAGGAATTGCCCATGGCAAGAACAGTGGCCAAATGCGAGATCTGTCGAGAGTGGATCGATGCCGAACGGCTCGAAGCGGTCCCCGGCACGCGGTTGTGTCGAGAACACGCAGAGCAAATCAATCAATACGGAGGCGAATTCCTCACCGTCGCACGGGAAGACCGAACATCGAAGTCAGGCAGCTTGAAAATCAACATCGGCGGGGTCACCACCGAACGAGTCCCCAATCAGAAAGCCATGGATCAGCTGCGGGACGACTACGAAATGCAGCTCGACGATGATTAAACCAGGCAGAAGCGGCAGGCAAAGTTCCGCTCTGCCGGTTGCATCCTTTTGTTTAGCCAGCTTCTGGCGCCGGTTCCGCTGGCGCCTGCTTTTGCACGACCATCGTATCGATGATGCCGGCCCCGCACGCGTCGCCGTAGACGTTGACCGTCGTTCGCAAACGATCAAGGAACCAGTCGATCGCCAGGATCGTGCCGATGCCCGTCATCGGCAGTCCCACCGCCTGCAGTACGATCACCATCGTCACCAGGCCTGCTTCCGGGATGCCGGCGGCACCCACCGCGGCCAGGGATGCCGTCAGAAACACAATCACCAGGTCTGCCGTCGAGAGATCGATCCCCAGCGTCTGCGCAATGAAGATCACCGCCACCGCCTCATATAGCGCCGTACCGTCCATGTTGATGGTGGCACCCAGGGGCAAGACGAACGACGCGGCGCGATTCGAGACGCCGTTATTTTCTTCGACGCACTCCATCGTCACCGGCAGCGTGGCGGCACTACTGGCCGTGCTGACCGACGTGAGCAAAGCCCGCAAGAGGTTGAATGTGTAAGTCATCGGATTTCGCTTGCCGAGCACGCCGAGCAGCGTGGCCAGAATAGCGGAATGGATCAGCAGCCCAATGACCACCGTTGCCACGTACCAGCCAATCGCCTGAAGCTGTTCCAGAAAGCCGGCGGCACCGCCGTTCTTGGCGATGTTCGAACTGACGAGCCCGAAGATACCGATCGGCGCAAAGAGCATCACCAGGTGCACCATCTTCATCACCGCTTCGTTGCAGACGTTGAAGAAGCGGATGACCAGGGCCCCTTCCTCGCCCAGGGTGGTCAGCGCGCCGCCAAACACAATGGCAAAGACGATCAGCGCCAGCACGTTGGTATTGGTCGCGGCCAGGAACAAGTTCGAGGGGAACATCCCGCTGCCAGGGTCCCCTTCGCGGCCGCGAAAGACGTCGAGGAAGACCTCCATCGTGGTCTGACCTTCTTTCGCCTCGACACTCTCGGTGCGGTAGGCAAACGTGTCGTCGGCCGACATCCCTGGCTGAATGATGATGACCAGCACGATCCCGATGAAGACGGCGATCGCCCCGGTGCTGAAGTAGTAGACGATCGTCGAGAGACCAACGCGTCCCATCTTCCGAATATCACCTAGCGACGTGATCCCGCTGATCATGCTGGTGATCACCAGCGGAATGACCAGCAGCTTCAGTACCTGCAGAAACAGGTCGCCGCAGAACTCGCAGAAGATGTAAACCGACTGGGCGACACCCAATTTGCCGGCCTTCTTATCGGCCTCGACTTGTTCGACGGTCTTCTTTGTTTTGTCGATGCGGCCCTGAATCTTGGGCAGTTGGCCTTCCAGGCGATCGGCTTCCTTGTTCAGCCGCTGAGCTACCTGGGCATCGTTCGTCTCTTGGGCCTGCTGGCGGTATTTGGCGGCATCGGACTGCTTTTGCTCGATCGTCTTCTCAAGCCGGGCCAGTTCCTTCTCCGCCCCTTCTGAGGCCAACCACATCGAATAGCCGTAGAAAAGACCCAACAAAACGCCCAAAACGATACCCAACAGAATGAGTATCAGGCCACGCATGCTGTTGTCTGGCTTCGATGCGTCTGCGGTGTCGGTCATCGGGGTTCCTCGCTGGTGGTACTAAGTGTCCGCCTAAGATAACCGACCTCAGGCAGGAAAACCCAGCCGCTTCTCCAACAATTTCCGGCAAGATGTCTATTTCTACTGACGAAGCCCAAGTTTGGACCTCGATTTGCAGAGAATATTTCTATAGCCACTAATTGGCTTTTGTGAGTATACTTACCATAGACGCCTGATAACGATGCAGTATTTCACGCAGACCAATCAGGCAGGCATTCCGAGGAGTGGGATGGTCACATTTTGGCCAGGGAGATGAAGTGCGATGAAATTAGGAACTCTTTTAGTATCCGTCATAGGCCTCTGGTGCGTTCTCGGGGCTATTGTCCTCGGACCAGGCGTGCTGCTCTATCCCGTGGCCTGGGTTGCCGTCTTTGCCGTCTTGTACGGAGTCCACAAAATCGCAGAACCCCGGCAAAACAAGGCTCAATCAGCGCTCAGAAAGTCCGCCCAATCGTCCGGCGATCTCTCGCACGCAGATCTTTCCCGCGATCAAAATGCGGCATTGATCCGATAATCGCACGGCCAGTCACGCAGGTCTCGCAATCGGGCTAGACCTGCGATGCCGAGCATTCTTCTTGTAATCTTCTTGCGATAACAATCACGCGATTGCCTACGCCTGAGGCATCTTCGTGCCCATAAAGGCAGCTTTACCGGGTCATTCCTCCCCTTAGATCGCACCCCATTTCATCCACGCTGGTAACCCCTTATGCCGCTTGTGCATCGAATTAAGGGGCCGTATAATCGCCTTCACCTGGGAAGCCTTCACGATTTCCGTGAATTTTATTTGGCGCCTCTCAGGAAAACATCTGGGCACGGACGTCTGGCCCGCTTGGGCACGCTCAGGATGCGTGCTATAACGCCGAGAACACACCCCGATCGGCATCGTCCCTGTCAGGGACCAGAGATACCAATACACACGACGGCGAACCGCTCGCCGCCCAACGATTTACCCCCTCAGGAGATTACGTACCGTGGCAGTAAAGGTTGCAATTAACGGTTTTGGACGTATCGGTCGACTTACCTTCCGCAACATGATCGCTCGTCCTGAGGAGTTCGAGGTTGTGGCGATTAACGACCTGACCGACAACGAAATGCTCGCGACGCTGCTGAAGTATGACAGCACGCACCGTCGCTTCCCTGGCACCGTCGAGTTCGACAACGAAGGCCTGACGGTCAACGGCAAGAAGATCAAGGTTCTCGAAGAACGTAACCCAGCCAATCTCCCTTGGGGCGATCTGGGCGTCGACGTCGTCATCGAATCGACCGGCGTTTTCACCGGCAAGAAGAACGGCGAAAAGCCCGGTTACGACTCGCACCTGGACGCTGGCGCCCGTAAGGTCGTCCTCTCTGCCCCAGCCAAGGACGAACCCGATCTGACGTGCGTTCTCGGCGTGAACGACGACAAGCTGACCGCCGACATGACCACCGTTTCCAACGCCAGCTGCACGACCAACTGCCTGGCTCCGGTTGCCAAGGTCTTGAACGATTCGTTTGGTATCGAAAGTGGTTTGATGACCACGATCCACGCGTACACGAACGATCAGAACGTGCTGGACCTGCCGCACAAAGATCCTTACCGTGCTCGTGCCGCTGCCCAGAACATCATCCCAACCTCGACCGGTGCTGCCAAAGCCGTTGCTCTGGCCATTCCAGAACTCAAGGGCAAGCTGACTGGTATCGCCATGCGTGTTCCGGTTCCCACCGGTAGCGTCGTCGACCTGACCGCCAACCTGAGCAAGTCGGCCAGCGTCGAAGAAATCAACGCCGCCATGAAGGCTGCCGCCGAAGGCCCGATGAAGGGTATCCTGGCTTACACCGAAGATCCGATCGTTTCGTCCGACATCATCGGCGATCCACACAGCTCGATCTTCGCGGCTCCGTTCACCGCCGTGATCGCCGACAAGCTGGTCAAGGTCGTTTCGTGGTACGACAACGAAGCCGGTTACTCGGCTCGTGCCGCCGACCTGGTCAAGAAGCTGGGCACCATGTAATTCGCCTCCTTCTGGCGTCAAAACCATCAAAACCCTCGGATGTGAACGCATCCGAGGGTTTTTTCATGCGCGTTTGTTTATGGAGTAGAGTTCAATAGGCCGGAATGAGGGCAAAAATTGCCCGCTCGATTCGCTTTGACACAGATGGCCGAATGTCGGAACATTGGGGAAAGCATCTATCGACGCAACGCCCTCCCCAGTCGCTTGCAAAGCATTCCCCTAAACGACTACTGCTTAACACTGCCATGAAATCAATCGTTACCTATGGTGGCTTGTTTGGCCTGTTGGTCGGGCTCCTTGTATGTCCTGCCCGCGGCCAAGCTGCCGATGCCCAGGCCCCGAAGCTTCCTAAAGTCGCCGGACAGGACACGCCCGCGTTCGTGACTTCCGAGTTCATCTTCCCGACTGAAGATCGGCCGACCAAGAACTCCCACGCGTCGACCATCGTCGAAACCTCCGAGGGGCTGGTCGCTGCCTGGTTTGGCGGAACGCATGAAAAGAACCCGGACGTGGGCATCTGGCTTTCACGCAACACCGGCAACGGCTGGTCCACTCCCATCGAAGTCGCCAACGGCGTCCAGGACGAAGAACTCCGCCACCCAACCTGGAACCCAGTGCTGTTTCAACCGAAAGAAGGGCCGCTAATGCTCTTCTACAAGGTTGGCCCCAGCCCAAGTAGCTGGTGGGGCATGCTGACCACATCAACCGACAACGGCATCACCTGGACCGAGCCCACTCGCTTGGGCGAGAACGAAGCCATCGGCAACCTCCTGGGCCCCGTGAAGAACAAGCCAATTCAACGAGAGGATGGAACCATTGTTTGTCCCTCCAGCACCGAACACAAAGGATGGCGGGTTCACTTCGAGGTCACCAAAGACCTGGGCAAGACTTGGGAAGTGATCGGTCCGATCAATGATGCCAAGCTGTTCAATGCCATCCAGCCCAGCATTCTTTCGTACGGCGACGGCAAGATGCAGATCCTCTGCCGCACGCGTGAGAACCAGGTTGCTTCGGCCTGGTCGGAAGATGGTGGCAAGACCTGGAGCGCCTTGAGCGGGACCGAACTCCCCAACCCCAATTCCGGGACCGACGCGGTGAGCCTTGCCGATGGCACGCAGCTATTGGTCTATAACCACACCATTCGCGAGTCCGACTTTCCGGCGGGCCGTAACATGCTGAACGTGGCGATCTCGAAGGATGGCAATGCCTGGCATCCGGTGTTGACCCTCGAGCGGCAACCAGGCGAATACTCGTACCCGGCCGTCATTCAGACTTCCGACGGAAAAGTGCATATTGTCTATACGTACCGCCGGGAAACGATCAAACACGTAGTCGTCGATCCCGCAAAATTGAAGATTCCTGCACCGGCACCCGCAAAATAGTGGCAACGCGTGGTCCGGTCGGCCGTTAATTGCAATTGTCGACCGATACCACTCGGACTATCATTTGGACGTATGTTTAGCCCAGCTTCAATTCGATTTCGCACTGGGACGGTGGCCCTGGCCATCCTCAGCATGGTGTATTCCTACGGCGTTTGCCCGGGGGGATGCCTGGAGGAAAATCAGTGGTACGCCGCGCTGCATCATCTGGTCGAGCACGACCACGAGATGCCCAGTTGTGCCCACGAACATGATCCGACCGAGCACTGCAACTGCGACCTGAGTGCCGACACGCCGCTGTTGGTTTCTTCGCGAACGGTCGATGACGATGGCGCCCCGTTCATCGCCTGGCTGCCGATCCTCGACCTTCCCACTAGCACGTTCACCATCGTCGTCTCTGGCAACATCTTCCAAGTCGAGCATGGCGCAGGGCCTCCTACGACCACGCTGCGCGCTCAGTCTCAACTCTTTCGCTGCTAGCTTCCGGCAGCCAGTGTGCCCCTTCTGCGGGCACTTCCCCCAGGCATTGCATCGCCTCGGGTGCACCACGTATCCCTGGCATGGCCAGTGGTACCCCGTCACGCTGCCGGATATTACCCACAACTAGCAAGAAAGGCTTATCATGCCTCGCACGATTTTGCTTCGGATCGCGCTCTTTTTGAGCCTCGCGATCGCGATCGGCTTGATCGGATATTACACCGGAATGCAATTCGCTCCCGCCCCTGCACCGCCGACCGAAGCGGCTCAGGATGATCACGAGGACGAACATGGGCACGACCATGGTTCCGGCGAAGTCGTCGAACTGACCGACGCGGCATTCAACAACTTGAAGATCGCGGTAAAGACCATGCGCGGCGAAACGTATGTCGCACCGCTAACCATTCCCGGCGAAGTGGTCGAGATCCCCGGACGCAGCAGCTTTACGGTGGCGGCGCCGGTCGGAGGGAACATTCGCAGCGTGAACGTTGATGCCGGGCAACTGGTACATCTGTCCGATGCTCTCTTTACGCTCGACATCGTCGACGAGCCGGTCCTGTCGGCTCAGGTTGACCTACTGGACGTCTTGGGTCAGATCGACGTTACGAAGGCCGAGATCAACCGGCTCTCTCCGTTGGCTCAATCTGGAGCGATCGCGGGCAAAACCCAACTCGAATTTCAGTACCAAGAGCAGAAGCTGCAAAACCGCAAGGATGCCCGCATTCAGGAATTGATTGCCCGGGGGCTGACGGCAAACCAGGTATCCCACGTGATCGAGCAGCGCAAACTGATCAAACAGATCGACGTACTGCTGAGCGAAGTTCCGCGAGTGGATGACTCCTCAGAACAAGATCCTGTCTCGTTCGTCGTGGAATCGCTTGAAATTCATCCCGGCATGACCGTCGAGCGCGGCACGTCGCTGGCCCGGTTGGCCGACCATCGCTACCTGTACATTCGCGGCGAAGCATTCGAGCAGGACGTTCCGCGGCTGTACGAACTGGAAGCGAATCACCTGCCGATCGAAGTTCAGTTCGGCCACTCGCACCAGGACGCGGCTCATCGCAACTACGCGACGCGTACCGCCGAGATCGCCTACATCGACAACCATGCGGATGAAACAACGGGAACGTTCTTCTTCTACTTGCGGATCAAGAACGAAGTCGCTGCCGACTCGTTGCTCTTGGATCAGTCGGTTACGCGTCAGTGGCGATTCAAACCGGGGCAGAGGGTCCACCTGCAATTGCCCATGGATAAGTACGAAGACCAGTTCGTCCTGCCGCGCGAAGCGTTGGTGGAGGAAGGAATCGAAACGTTCGTCTTTCAACAAGTCTTCGGCCATGTCGAACCCGCCATGAAGGAGTTTCAAAAGGTTCCGGTCGAGGTGATCCACCGCGACACGAACACCGCCGTGATCCGCCGCGATGGAGACATTCGCCTGGGAGACACGATCGTCGTGACCCATGCCTATCAGTTGTACTTGGAAATGCTTTCCAAGGCCGGCTCTGGCGGCGGAAGCGATCACCACGGACATAACCACTAATAGCCGAGGAGCGAAATCATGTTGAACAACATCATTCTGTTCGCCCTCCGCAATCGGCTGGTTGTCGTCATGGCGGCGTTGGCCGTCATGGTCGTGGGGAGCGTTATCACGGTGAAACTGCCCATCGACGTGCTGCCGAACCTGACCCGGCCGCGCGTGGTGGTCATTGCCGAATCGCATGGGCTGTCGCCGGAAGAAGTCGAACAGCGAATCACCTACGTGCTGGAACGCAGCCTGATTGGTGCCTCCGGCGTGCAGGCGGTGCGCAGTTCATCCGACATCGGATTCTCGGTGATCTACGTCGAGTTCGACTGGGGAACCGATATCTACACGGCTCGCCAAATCGTGCAGGAACGCCTGGCGCTCGAGCAAGATAATCTACCGCCGGAAACCGACGTGCAGATGGCCCCCATGTCGTCGCTGCTGGGGCAGATCATGATCGTCGGCATGTGGAGCGACGACGGCGAGACCTCACCGCTGGAAATCCGCACCATGGCCGACTGGACCGTGCGTCAGCGGCTGCTCACCATTCCCGGCGTGGCGCAGGTGATCACCATGGGGGGCGGACGAAAGCAGTACCAGGTACTGGTCGACCTGCACAAGATGCACCAGTACGACCTGCAGTTGGCCGACATCGAAAAGGCCCTCAGCGAAAGCAACTTGAACGTCACCGGCGGATACATCGATCAAAGCTCGCAAGAGTTCCTCGTACGCGGGCTGGGTCTATTGAAGACGATCGATGACATCAAGGACGTTCCCCTCACCACCGATCGCCATCGCCCGGTGCTGATGCGGCACGTGGCCGAAATCAAAGAAGGGGCGCAAATCAAACGGGGCGACTCCAGCGTCAACGGTCGCGAGGCCGTGGTACTGACCATCCAGAAACAGCCCAACGTCGACACGCGATTGATCACCGAGCAAATCAACGCGGCGATCGCCGACTTGAAACTGGCGATGCCGGACGACGTGCAGATCGAAACGACCTACCAGCAGCGCGAGTTCATCGATCACAGCGTGACCAACGTGATCGAAGCCCTGCGTGACGGAGCCATTCTGGTGGTCATCATTCTGTTTCTCTTTCTGTTCAACTTTCGCACGACCTTCATCACCGTGACGGCGATTCCCCTTTCGATTCTCGTCACGTCGCTGATCTTCTATTTCCTGGGAATGTCGATCAACGTGATGACCCTCGGCGGCATTGCGGTGGCCTTGGGGGAACTGGTCGACGATGCGATCGTGGACGTTGAAAACATCTTCCGCAGGCTCAAAGCGAATGCGAAGCTCGAGAACCCTCGGCCGGTACTGCGAGTCATCTTCGACGCGAGTGTCGAAGTGCGAAACGCCATCATCATCAGCACCGTGCTGGTGATCGTCGTCTTCGCTCCCCTGTTCGCTCTCAGCGGGATGGAAGGCCGCTTGTTCACGCCGCTGGGTGTGGCGTACATCATTTCGATTCTCGCCTCGACGCTCGTGTCGCTGACCGTCACGCCGGTCCTGTCGTACTACCTGCTTCCCAACGCCAAGGCCACGCATCGTGGTGACGGGGCGTTCCTGCGATTTTTGAAGTGGGGCATCCAGCCGGTCGTCCGGGCCGGTCTCACGCAGAATGGCATCGCGATCATCCTCTCCGGCGTGCTGATCGCGGTGATCGGCAGCGGCTTCCTGGTAACGCGGCTGGGTACCGACTTTCTGCCGCCGTTCGATGAAGGGGCCGTGCAGGTCAACTTGTTCGCTCCTCCTGGCACCTCGCTGGAAACGAGCCGCAAGATCGCCAAGCTGGTCGACGACGAACTCGGCAAGCTGACCAAAAGCGAAGACAACCCTGACGGTCCGCTGCTGTGGTACACCACCAAAACCGGCCGGGCCGAGCAGGACGAGCACGCGATGGGGGTCAACGTGACCGAGACGGTCATCTCGCTCAACCCGGAAGTCCACAAGGGACGCGACGAGATGATCGAGATTCTGCACAAGGCCACCGCAGACGTTCCTGGCGTCGAGATCGAAATCGAGCAGCCGATCGCTCACCTCATCAGCCATATGCTGTCCGGGGTGACCGCGCAGATTGCGATCAAGATCTACGGCGACGACCTCACGCAGCTCCGCCGCACGGCCAATAACGTGAAGAACGCCATTACCGATATCGAAGGAATCGCGCCGCCGGTGGTGGAGCAACAAGCGATGATTCCGCAGTTTCGCGTCGAGCTGAAACGAGACGAGTTAGCCTACTACGGCGTGTCGGCTTCGCTGGTCAACGAGACGATCGAAACGGCGCTCAACGGCAAAGTCGTCACGCAGATGTACCAGGGACAGCGCACCTTCGATGTCCTGGTTCGCCTGGAAGATCGTTACCGAACCGATCTCGAGAGCCTCGACCGCTATCCCCTGGAACTTCCCGACGGCAGACGCGTGCCTTTGTCGGTTCTGGCCAACGTCTACGAAGCAGGCGGGCCGAACACCATCAAGCGGGAAGATGGCCGCCGCCGAATCGTCGTCCGCGTCAACACGCTGGGCAAAGACCTAGGCACGGCAGTTGCCGAGATCGACGAGCGCATTCGCGAAGACGTCGAGTTCCCGGAAGGTTACTTCTTCACGATGGGAGGCCAGTTCGAGGCCCAGCAAAGCGCCAGTACGCGGATCTTTGGGCTTTCGATCGTGGCCCTGCTGGTCACGTTCGTCGTGCTATACTCGGCGTATCCGTCCACCAGTATCGTGCTGCAGATCTTGTTCAGTCTGCCGGCGGCGTTCGTGGGTGGAGTGTTGGCTCTGCTGATCACCGGGCAAACGCTTTCGATCGCGGCGTTGGTCGGCTTCATCTCGCTGGGGGGCATCGCGGCCCGCAATGGCCTGCTGCTGGTCTCGACCTACTTAGAACAATACCGCGAGGAAGGCTTCACGCAGCAGATGATCATCAACGGAAGCCTGGAACGCCTGGCCCCGGTGCTGATGACGGCCCTGACCACCGGCATCGGCCTGATACCGCTGGTGATCGGCGGCAGCCAGCCGGGGAAGGAAATGCTGTTCCCAGTGGCAACGGTCATTCTGGGCGGACTGGTCACCAGCACGTTCTGTGAATTCCTCGTCCGCCCTGGGATGTTCTGGTTCTTCGGCAAGCAGGCCGCCGAGCGACTGGCCGTCGACGAGGCTTCGCCTGACGGTATCGACTAGGAATGCGAAACGTACAAAATCGTTGCGAGTCTTGAAGATTCCAGAGAAAATCGCTTTCGCGGCGGTTGTCCCCTCATCGATCAAGGATCGCGTTATGCCGGATACTTCGGATGAAATCTCGCACTCCTCGTGGCAGGACATGGCCTGGGTTTTGGCACTGGTCGTGACGCTGCTGGTGCTATTCGGCATCTACCGCACCGAGGTCGTCCTGGCGTCGCTCCCTTACCTGGAATACATCCCCGGCACCCTGGCCGCGGTGATCGCGATCGTCTTCCTAAAACCACGGCAATCGGTGGTGCTGTCGATTGGGCTGGGTTACTTCGTGGGCCTTTTGCTGATGCCGTTCGCGCTGGCCAACCCACCGCTGCAATGGTACTTGCACTTAGAAACCTTCACCGCCGTGAAGGTCGGCAACAGCCTGCCGCTGCTGGGCTGCGTGATGGTGGGGATTGTGGTGGCGTCGATCTGGCTGGCATTTCGTGCGCAGATTCGTCGCCGGATTACTTCCCAAGACCCGGCAAACTAAGTTGCCCGTTCTTCACGTCGGCCAGTCGCCCCCGGGCCATCTCGACGTACTTCTCCGATTGGTCGATGCCGACGTAGCTGCGGCCTAAACGCTTGGCGACGACGCCGGTCGTGCCGCTGCCCAAGAAGGGATCGAGCACCGTGCCATCTTCCGGGCAGGTGGCGTTGATGCAGGTCTCGACCAGCGTTTCCGGAAAGACGGCGAAGTGGGCGTCGCGGAACTTGGAAAGTGGGATCGACCAGACGGTCCGCTTGTTGCGTCCCTTGGGATGAAAGGCCTGATCCCAGCGGGCATCGTGCAGGTTGTTGTTGCCGCCGTTCTTGCCTGCTTCCGGCGTGCTGCCGCGGCGATGGAAGTGATTGCGGCCCCCCTTCATCTTGCTGTTCTCGCTGAAGGTGACGTGCGGCTCGCGGATCGCGTCGGCATCGTAGAAGTACTGGTTGTTCTTCACCAGCAGGAAGACATACTCGTGATCGGTCGTGGGACGCGTCTTCACGCTGCTGGGCATCGCGTTGGGCTTGTGCCAGATGACGTCGCTGCGCAGCTTCCAACCGTCGGCCCGCAGCGCGAGCGCCACTTGCCACGGCAAACCCAACAGTTCGCCGTCGAGGTACTTGTCCCCCAGGACCAGCCACAAGGCGCCTGTCTCTTTCAGCGTGCGGCGAACCTCGCGGAAGACTTCCACCAGGCTCTCGACGTAGCCTTCGGGCGAAGTCTCTTGGCCGATCTGATCGTCCCCGTCGTAGTTCCGCTGCTGAAAGTAGGGCGGGCTGCTCACCACACAGTCGATCACTTCGTCGGGAAAGGTCTTCAGAACATCACGGGCATGGCCGTGATAAACCGTGTTAAGCGTGAAACTCGGCTTGGCCGACTTCGAAACCTTCCGTGGCATGATCTTCTCCGAGCGAGTCTCTTGCTCTTATCTCTTGTCCCCTCTCCCTCGCAGGGAGTGGGTTTCCTGTGCGAACTTGACCTCACATCTTCAGATATTGTACCGCCACGATCTGAACACTTGCCGCGCCAGCGCTCATCTGCCTGCGGGTTTCCCCCCTCACCCTAACCCTCTCCCCCGCAGACGGGGGCGAGGGGACCGGAGAGAGAGATTACATCTTCTCGACCGTTTGGATACCCAACAAATCCAGGCCTTGTTGTATCACCCGGGCCGTTAAATCGCAAAGCAAGAGTCGGCTATTCTTTTGCTCTTCCGTTTCCGCCTTCAGCACCGGGCAGTTCTCGAAGAAGCTGCTGTACGACTTGGCCAGCTGATCGAAGAGGTAACTGGTCAGGTAATTGGGCCGATAATCGAGCAGTACGTCGTCCAACGCCTCGGAAAACCGCAGGATGGCCATCGCCAACTGACGCTCGGCCGGATGCTCGATCGTGATCCGAGCACCGCTGGTCCGCAGGTTGTCGATCTCGACTTCCCCTTTGCGGAAGATGCTTTGTACCCGGGCATAGGCGTACTGCATGTAGGTCGACGTATTCCCATTGAGCGCGAGCATTTTGTCGTAGCTGAACTTGTAGTCCGACTCACGATTCTGCGACAGGTCGCCATACTTCAGCGCGGCGATCCCCACCGTCTCGGCAACTTTCTTTTGATACGACTCGTCGTTCGCTACCCCTTCGGCGAAACCATCTCCTGAACCACTTACAACCTTGTAGGCACGGGCAACCGCTTCATCCAACAGACCTTCCAGGCCCACCGTATCGCCGGCCCGCGTCTTGAACGGCTTGCCGTCTTCCCCCATGACGGTCCCGAAGCTGACGTGCTTCAGTTCGACGTCGGTGTAGCCCCACAGCCGCGTGGCGGCGAACAGCTTGTCGAAATGCTCCCCTTGGCGAAAGTCGACGACGTAAAGAATCGCATCGGGTTTCCAGTGCTCCATGCGGTAGGCGATGGTCGCCAGGTCGGTCGTCGAGTAGAGAAACGCGCCGTCGCGTTTGCGAATGATCATCGGGGCTTTGAACCCTTCGAGGAACACGCACGTCGCTCCTTGCGACTCCTTCGCCAGGCCGCGTTTCTCGAACTCTGCCACCACCGGGGCGAGGCGATCGTGATAGAAGCTTTCGCCCAATTGATGATCGAACGTCACGTTGAGCCGCTGGTAGACGCGTTTGATTTCGTCTTCGCAGAACGGCAGAAACTCTTTCCAGAGGGCGATGTTCTCTTCGTCCCCTTCGTGCAGCTTAGCCGTTTCCTGGAGGACCGCAGTGCCGATCTCGGCATGCTCGTCGGCCATCTTCTTCAGCTCAGGCGAGTCCTCGGTCTTGGCGATCTTGGCCTTGGTCGACTCGATTGCTTCGTTGAGTTCCTTGATCTGCGATTGAAAACGGCCGACTTCTTTCTTCTGCTTTTTCGCTTCCGCCTTGTCGGTGGGCTCGGGGGCATTCTTGGCCGTTTCGTACTCGGCCGTTCGTTCGGCGAGTTTCTCGATCAGTTGCGGCAGCTCTTTCTTCGCATCGAAGTAATCCATCAGCCCTCGCACGACGCGGTAGATCCGCGACAACTCCGGCACCGGGGCCTTCTGGTAGGCGTCTTTGTCGGCGAAGTGCTTGTAGCCGTAGATGATCATCCCAAACTGGGTACCCCAATCGCCGAGATGGTTGTCGCTAATCACGTTGTGCCCGACGAACTTCAGCGTGCGGCAGAGCGAGTCACCGATCACCGTGCTGCGGATGTGACCGACGTGCATCGGTTTGGCCACGTTGGGCGAAGAGTAGTCGACCACGTAGGTCCGCGGCTGGTCGACCTTTTTGATCCCTAGCCGCGGATCGGCCTTGGCATGCTCGAGCCGCTGCTGGATCCAATCTCCGCGGAGCTTCAAGTTGATGAAGCCAGGCCCGGCGACTTCGGGTGTTTCGCAAATATCTTCCACTTTGACGGCCTGGACGACCTCGGTGGCCAAGTCGCGCGGATTCTTGCCGAGCTTCTTCGCCAGGCCCATCGCGAAGTTCGCCTGGTAGTCGCCGAACTTCGGATCGCCCGCCGGGCGAATCATCTCCAGCAGCGGACCCACCTCGTCGGTCAGGGTCGCGAGCACAGGCTTAAATCGGGCACGAAGCAGAGCAAGAATATTCATGAAAGTGGCTTGCAGCTTGGATGAATCAAAGTGTTCTCGATCTTGTCCCCTCTCCCTTCCCAAGGGAGAGGGCTAGGGTGAGGGTTGGGAAGCGGGTACCTGGTTCGCCCCTCACCCTAACCCTCTCCCCTAAGGGGCGAGGGGACAAGATAAAGAGGCTCGCTTGCCAGCGCTTATTCGCCCGGGTTTCGCAAGATGCCGGTCAGGTCAACCTTCTTGGCATCGGCCCACAGTTGTTCCAGCTGGAAGTACTCGCGGGTTTCTTCGTCGAACAGATGGCAGACGATGGTGCCGTAGTCCAACAAGATCCAGCGGCTTTCGTCGTACCCTTCGCGTCCCATGCGGCGATCACCCAGCTCTTTCTCGAGCTTGTCGTCGATCTCTTCGCTCATTGCGTGCAGCTGCCGGCGGCTGCCGCCGGTGCCGATGACGAAGTAATCGAAGATCGGCGTCAGGTGCCGCATGTCGAGGATGCAGATATCGCGGCCGTTGTTGTCTTCGATGACCTGGGCGGCTGCCTTGGCAAGCTCGAAGCTGGCGTTATCGCTGTTGTCGGAAGTTTCAGGCTTGTCGGATTCAGTCACGCGAATGTGTGGGGAAAGAGTCAGCGTCAGTGAATGTTCGTAGGCGGATCCAAGATGGCGATCGACTCAGAAGTCGCAGCCATCCTGCAACCCAGGGATTTCCAATTGGGGCATTAGGCGGAAGTGTTAGCCGGCGTCTTTTGACCGCCGCCGGAAGGGCCCCCTTCGTTCGCTTCATAGCGTCCGAAGATCATGCGGCCGGCACTGGTCTGCAGCACGCTGGTCACCAGAATGCGGACCTGGCTGTTGATGTGCTCACGCCCCCCTTCGACGACGATCATCGTTCCGTCGTCCAGGTAGCCGACGCCTTGGCTATCTTCTTCACCCTTTTTGACAATCCGCACCGAAAGATGTTCGCCTGGCAGGAAGACCGGTTTCAAGGCGTTGGCGATTTCGTTCAGGTTGATCACTTCCACGTTATGCAGCTTGGCAACCTTGTTCAGGTTGTAATCGCCGGTGACGATCTTCCCTTCCAGCAGCTTCGCCAGCAGCACCAGCTTCATGTCGACCGGTTGGCCTTCCATGTCGGGCGTCTCGCGATCGTGGATCTTTAGGTCGACCTGGTCGTTGTTTCGCAGGCGGTTCAAGATATCGAGCCCACGGCGGCCGCGGCTGCGCTTCAGCTTGTCGCTGCTATCGGCGATGCCTTGCAGTTCGGCCAGAACGAACCTGGGCATGATCAGCACGTTGTCGAAGAAGCCGGTCTCGACGACGTCGGCGATGCGGCCATCGATCACGATGCTGGTATCCAGCACGTACGGCTTGGGCCCTTTCACTTCCTTGGCAAATTCGACGTAAGGAATGATGAAGCGAAAGTCGTCCTTGGTTTGCAGCACCAGGCTGATACAGCTGTAACACAGCACCATCCCGACCACCAATTGTAGTGCCCGGTGGGCCGTGACCGCTCCGGGATTGTCGGCCGGGAACCATACCTGGGTGATCAGCCCCAGAATGTAGGTCAGCGAGAGCCCCACCAGTAGCCCGAAATAGACCCCAGAGATGGTGTCGTATCGCTTGTTCTTGACGAATATATCGATGCCGATGACCGCCAACGCCAGGACCAGAACCCCGACGAACGCCCAAAATGGCTGGTCCTGCAGCGCACTGCGGAAAGCATCGACCTGGATGACCGTGATGCCGACACCGGCGGCCACCAAGATAAAAACAATTCTAAGTACAATCAGCGCCATGGAGAGCCTGCAGGAGACGACCCAAAACGAGATAACCGCGACGGCAACCTTCGGTCAGGCAGGTCGTGCTCCCCTTAAAAGACAAACCTAATCTCAAATCCAAGTGACGTATTCTACTCCGCTTTTGCAGCGAAAGCATCCCCATAGACTAGCGAAAATGGGCTTCAAACTCCCGTTGGCAGTAAGAATCGGTCATGGTGGCGATGTAATACCCTACGGTACGAGGAAGCCCCCAAACCTCGAACCAGTCGGCACATTTACCACGTACCAGCTCTGGACGGCGTAAATACCCCTCGTACATCCGCCGCAGTTGGTCCTGGCCGCGCTGGCGGAACTCGACGATGTCAGGATGGCGGTAAACCCTATCAAACAGGAACCGCTCGAGCTGGGTTTTTCGCGCACGAAGGTCATCGCTCACCGTCACGATCGGCTCGCACATCTCGGCTTCCTCCGGCGTGGCCGGGCTCCACTTGGCGATCCGCTCCATCGCGGTCTGCATGACGTCGGTGACCTGAATGTCGATCAGTTGGTGGATGACCATCTTCCGCAACCGACGCCCTTCCAATTGGCCATACCGCTGATACGCTTTCTCGGCCGCTTGCGCAAATAGCGGAACCTGCATCAGCTCGTCGAAATTCACCAGCCCTAGCTTGAGCGCGTCGTCGGCGTCGTGCGTGTCGTACGTAATGCTGTCGCAGGCCTCGACCGTCTGGGCTTCCAATAGCGGCCGCAGGAAAGTCATCTGCCGCTTGTCGACCCGCGTGATCTGCCCCTCCAGCACCTCGTGCGTGAGGTTCAGCCCGTCGTAGTAGGGACTGCGCGTTTCAAGAAACTTCACCAGCACCAGGCCGAACGCGTTGTGCGAGAACCCTCCGCAGTCAGCCATGCACTCCTGAAGTACCTCTTCCCCCGTGTGCCCCAGTGGCGGATGCCCTAGGTCGTGCAGATACCCTAAAGCCTCAATCAGTTCTTCATTCAGTCCCAAACTGCGGCCGATGGTGCGGGCCACGTTCACGACTTCGATCGTGTGAGTCAGCCGCGTGCGGTGGTAGTCGCTGACGCTCATGAAGACCTGCGTTTTGTCGGCCATCCGGCGGAATGCACTGCTATGGATGATCCGATCGCGATCGCGCTGAAACGGCGAGCGATACGGCTGGTCGGCCTCTTCGTGCTCGCGACCGCGCGACTGTTTACTTCGAAGCGCGTAAGGAGCTAAAAGCCGGTCCTCGCGCTGGTCGTAATTCATGAAATGATGCATATGCTTCGCTGGTAGTTTTCAGTTTGAAGTGTTCCATTTTCAGTCGTCAGGAAGTTGTAAGTGGTTGTGCCTGATTCTTCTATCCCGCTTGAAAGAAGGCATGACTTGTGCGCTTTCTCGTCCCCTCTCCCTTGCCAAGGGAGAGGGTTGGAAAGTGGGTAACAGACTCGCCCCTCACCCTAACCCTCTCCCCAAAGGGTCGAGGGGACAGGAGTTACGACGATACCGCGCGTGGCGTTCAGCCCGTCTGACTGAAAACGGAACACTGAAAACTGAAAACCCACGCTTCCCCTCTAGTTGCCACCTGGGTTGGGCCCTGTTAGCCTGAACTGAATTGTCGCTCATCATTTATACCTTTAAGGTCGGGATTGCCCCATGGCAGGGGCACGGCGCGAAGTCCCGATCTTTCCGCCCAGCATGACTGTCTGCCATCGTGGATTTTCATCGAGATAAGCTGTCTGCCATCGATCCGACGCAGGATACGTCCTCGATCTGCGTTCGTGGGGCCCGTGTTCATAACCTCAAAAACATCGACATCGATCTCCCTCGAGATCAGTTGATCGTCATCACCGGGCCCAGCGGCAGCGGCAAGAGCTCGCTTGCTCTCGATACGCTCTACGCCGAAGGTCAGCGGCAGTATGTCGAAAGCCTGTCGGTCTACGCGCGGCAGTTCCTCGACCAGATGGAACGCCCCGACGTCGACCTGATCGTCGGCCTGCAGCCCACTATCTGCATCGACCAGCGCACCGGCAGCCAGAACCCGCGCAGCACCGTCGCCACCATCACCGAGATCTACGACTACCTCCGTCTGCTGATGGCTCGCCTCGGCCAACCACACTGCTGGAAGTGCGGGCGTCCGATCACCCAGCAAACCGCCGAACAGATTCAAGATCGCCTCTTAGCCCTGCCTGAGGAAACCAAGCTGATGATCATGGCCCCGATGGTTCAGGGGCGCAAAGGGGCGCACAAAGAGGTCTTCGATCGCATCCGCCGCGAAGGCCTGCTGCGGGTACGCGTCGACGACGAGGTCTACCAGATCGACGAAGTCCCCGAACTCAACCCAAAGAAGAACCACACCATCGAAGCGATCGTCGATCGCATCATCATTCGCGAAGGGCTGCGGGCCCGCATGAGCGACTCGGTCGCTATGGCTTTGAAGCTGGGTGAAGGGCGGCTCCTTTCCTGCCACCTCGATACCGACAAGGTCGACGACAAGCATCCCAAAGGAACGTGGATCGATCAGATCTTCAACACCGAGCTGGCCTGCACCGAGTGCAACCTCAGCTTCATCGATATCGAGCCCCGCACGTTCAGCTTCAACAGCCCCTACGGCACGTGCCCCAAGTGCGAAGGGCTGGGCATCTGCGAAGAGTTCGACCCCGACCTGGTCATCCCGGAACGCGAGCTTTCGATCGACGACGGCGCGATCGCACCCTGGCGTGGGCTGACCGCTTCGGCGCTCACCAAGGTCAGCAAAGGGCTCGACGTGTGGCTCGGCAAGCATAAGCTCGACCGCACCTCGAAGCTGAGCGACTGGACCGAAGACCAGCGTACCAAGCTCCTTTCCGGCGAAGGCAGCACCTGGCAAGGCGTGCTGATCGCCCTGGAAAAAGAGTACGTCACCACCACCCGCAAAAAGCGGCTCGAACAGCTCGGCAAGTTCCGCGGCAAGCTCCCCTGCCCTGCGTGTCAGGGGGCCCGGCTTCGCCCAGAAGCCCTCGCCGTGCGCGTCGCCGATCACAACATTCACCAGATCGTGCGCCTGAGCATCAACGATGCCCGCACGTTCTTCGACGATCTGGAATTCGACGAACACGAGAGCCTGATCGCCACGCCGATCGTCCGCGAGATCGCCAAGCGTCTGGCCTTCCTGGAAAAGGTCGGAGCCGACTACCTCACGCTCGACCGTGCCGCCGACACGCTCAGCGGCGGCGAACTGCAGCGGGTTCGCCTGGCTACCGGCATCGGCAGCGGCCTGGTCGGCATCTGCTACATCCTGGACGAACCATCGATCGGGCTTCACTCGCGCGATAACCACCGACTGATCGAAGCCCTGGTCGAACTGCGCGACCATGGCAATACCGTCATCGTGGTGGAACACGACGAAGCGATCATGCGAGTTGCCGATCGCCTGGTCGACGTTGGCCCTGGTGCCGGCAGCCGGGGCGGGCAGATCATCGCCGAAGGCACCCCGGACGTCGTTTCTCAGGTCGAAGCTTCGATCACCGGCCAATACTTGAGCGGTCGCACGAAGATCGACGTGCCCAAATCGCGCCGCAAGGTGGCTAAGTCAAGGATGATCTCCATCGAAGGAGCCACCACCAACAACTTGAAGGACGTTGCCGTTCAGGTTCCCCTGGGCGCGCTGGTCTGCGTGACCGGCGTCAGCGGCAGCGGCAAGAGTTCGCTGGTAAACGAAACGATCACGCCGGCCCTGCTTCGCCGCCTGGGTCAGCCCTCGCAGCGGCCTGGGGCGTTCACCAGTCTGCGCGGCACGAGCCAGGTCGACAAGGTCATCCCGATCGATCAGTCCCCCATCGGCCGTACGCCCCGCAGTAACCCGGCCACGTACACTGGCGTGTTCGATGAAATCCGCAAGGTGTTCGCCGACACGCGGCAGGCCAAGCAGTATGGCTACAAAGCGTCGCGGTTCAGCTTCAACGTGAAGGGTGGCCGCTGCGAAGAGTGCCAAGGCCAGGGCTTGCGTAAGATCGAAATGAACTTCCTGCCAGACCTGTTCGTCGAATGCCCCCAGTGCCACGGCAAGCGGTTCAACCGCCAGACGCTACGAGTGAAGTACAAAGACCTCTCGATCGCCGACGTTCTGAACCTGCCGATTGAAGAGGCGTCCGAGTTCTTCGAGGCGGTCCCCACCATCCACCGCGTGCTGGCGAGCCTGTGCGATGTGGGGCTGGGATATCTCTCGCTCGGCCAACCGAGCACCACCCTTTCCGGCGGCGAAGCCCAGCGCATCAAGCTGGCCACCGAACTGGCGAGAACCGAAACCGGCAGCACGCTGTACGTGCTGGACGAACCGACCACCGGCCTCCACTTCGAAGACATCCGCCGGTTGCTCTCGGTCCTGGGGCGGCTGGTCGACAAGGGGAACACGGTCCTGGTGATCGAACACAACCTGGACGTGATCAAAAGCGCCGACTGGCTCATCGACCTTGGCCCCGAAGGCGGCTCCGGTGGCGGCCAAATCATCGCCACCGGCACCCCGGAACAACTGGCCGAAGTGGAAGCGAGTTACACGGGGCAGTATTTGAAGCCGCTACTCAATGGCGGCACCGAGGCCTAACTCCACTCCCCTCGCCCCTACGGGGGAGAGGGTTAGGGTGAGGGGGCAAACCGGGGCCCCGTTCTAAAATGCAAGAGGAGAAGACCAACCACGGATGACACGGATGAACACGGACAGGAACGCTTGAAAACGGGTGCCACTGCCGCCCCCGGCAGTGCGACGTTGGTACCCGTTCTCGATTCATTCCCATCCGTGTCATCCGTGGTCAAAAAATTTTTCCCGCGCGCACTATCTCACTGAAGCGCTAACCCTCTAAATTGCACGTACACCCGATGAAGCAATCTCGCTTCCGGGTGCCGTGCCCGCGTTCGCGTGGGCACGCCCTCTCAGCCCCAACGGGGCGACAGATAATAGCCAGGGGCGTCAGCCCCTGGTAGGTGACCAAAAAAAAACAAGCCCTGAAAGGGCGACAGAACCTATGTGTCATTCATGATTCTGCCGCCCCGTTGGGGCTCGGAAGAACTCGAATCCAAGGGTGATACCAAACGTTCACCATTCGTTTTTCTCGTCCCTAACACACTCAACACTCGAAAACGTCATGTCCCATTCACACGCCACGCAACCTGAAAAACACGGAGCGAACGCATCAGCGTACGCTCCGCAGGTTGCCGTGCGCGAGGGGAATCGGCTTCTCTGCCCCTGCTGCGGGGAGGTGTTGATGATCTTGCAGGAAGAGCCGGCCAACGAGTCGCAGCCTAAGAAGTTCTGGCCGCCGAAGATGGCCCCTCCGAAGCGAACGCCGCGGCCCCAATCGGCCACGCTCAACGAAATCATTCGTCGGCAAGAGGCCCAGGAGGAAGCCGCGTTTCAGGCCGCCATGACGAAGGACGTTCCTAGCAAGGACCCGCCTGTCGAAGCGTTCGACCCCGACCGGCCTCACTACCGGGCCGACAGCATCGTGGTTGAAATCGATCCGGAAATCAACGCGTACGAGTTCCCCGAAATCGATCCTCCCCTGGTCCCCAGCGGCCTAACGCCCAAGCGTTCGCGAAGTGATTCAGGCGAATACCGCGAGCCCCGCGAACGCGACGCGGTGACGCGTTACGAGGAACGAAAACGGTACCGACTGCGGCAGCCGCTGCGCGAGCCGCTCACGTACGAAGCCGCCCGATTGTACGCGTGGATGTTCTACCGCATGAAAAAACTCAACCTGCAGCTGATCGAGGAGATCACCGCGAAACAGGCCGAGATCGACGCGCTGGAAGAGGAACTCAACGCACCGGTGAAAGAGGCTTCCAGCGAAGAACAACCGCCAAGCGAAACGCAGCCTCAAGTAGTCTCCCGAGTCGAAACCAAAAAGATCATCACGCCCACACGACGCAAACGCGTGCTTCGTGCGATTGAAAAGCGTGTCCACGGGGATGTGAGGATGGCGTCCAACAACGAAACACGACAAGTCGAAACGGCCCACGAACGCGGGCCGCCTTGAGTGTATAAGCCCCAAGGGGCTGACAAGAAAATCCTATCCCCTCTCCCTCGCAGGGAGAGGGCTAGGGTGAGGGTTTGTTGTGCGGTTTTTGCCTCACATCGCTGGTCGAAAGTTCCGAGCCTATCGCGAACTTTTATCTCGCATGCGCTTTCAGGCCGGCGGGAAAGACCCCTCACCCTAGCCCCCTCCCCTCGGGGGAGAGGGGACGGAAGCGCGTGCGCCGATATAATTATTGAACTACAGCCACACCCTCGTTTCCCGTGCAGTCGTTCCCCTGCGATTTCATTTTCAGGACATACACCATGGCAGATCTTCTCACGGCAACTTTCGGCGGCGGGTGCTTCTGGTGCACCGAGGCGGTCTTTCTTGAGCTTCGCGGCGTGAAGAGCGTCGAGTCTGGCTATGCCGGCGGGCACGTCGCCAATCCGACCTACGAACAGGTCTGCACCAAGACCACCGGGCACGCCGAGGTGATTCAAATCACGTATGACCCCGAAGTGGTCAGTTACGAAGACCTGCTGGAGATCTTCTTTCAAACGCACGACCCGACCACCAAAGATCGCCAAGGCAACGACGTTGGCCCGCAGTATCGCAGTGCGGTCTTCTACCATTCGGACGAACAAAAGCAGACGGCCGAAGCGTTCATCGCCAAACTGAACGAAAGTGGCGCATTCCCGGCAAAAATCGTGACCGAAGTGACCGAGATCAACAACTACTACCCGGCCGAGAACTACCACCAGGATTACCTGGCCAACAACCCCAGTAACCCGTACTGCGCGATGGTCGTTCGCCCGAAGGTCGATAAGTTCCGCAAACAGTTTGCAGGCAAACTGAAGTAAAAGAAAACTTGCACCGGCTGGCCAGGTGGGTTAGGTTTCGGGAACTCTTCATTCTCTTGCCTCAGCCCCACAGGTTTCGTCATGTTTGTCACGCGTCATAATCACGTTGGCGTTTCGCTTCTTTGGCTCGGCCTTCTCCTGTTCAGCTTCGGCTGCGAACCGATCGGAGATATCACTCCGCAAGATTCGGCCCCTCCTGGAGATTCCAACGCCCAGACCGTGACCCCAGCCGTCGAAGACGACGAAGAGGAAGACGCTTACTTCGATCTGGGTGGCGAGATTGCGCTGGTCGTGAAGCTTGATCCACTGCACCCAACCTCGACCGAGCCGACGCATGTGATCGCCGAATACTCCAGCGCCTATGGCCGCCCCAAGGTGCAGCTTGAGATGCGAGTTGTTACGGCTGGCGGAGAACCGACGGCGTGGCAGTCGCTGAAGATGACCGGCGGCCATGTTTACGACGAGGCCACCGACGACATCGTGCCGGTGAAGGACCTCGACCAGGAGGCTCCTTCACTGGAATACGGTGATTCGATTTACGAAACCGACTTCCAGTTCCCAGCCGGCAAGATGAACATCGAGTTCCGCGAAAAGGACGGCGAATCGCTTCGGATTCAATGGCCGATCAGCGTGAAGTGAGATCCACGTATCGCTGACGCCAGAAGCAGGCGTCGATGTATTACTCTCGGGCCCGACCCTGGGCCATTAGTCTATTAGGAGCCCATAAGAGCCCATTTCAAACCGATAAACGCAATCAAGCAAACGTTGCAAAACGTGGCAAAGAATAACATCAACCAGTGCGTCTCGGTTAGTTTGCGACCAAGCACCAGATTGTTAACAAGCCACGCCGGCAGAAACAGCAGAGCCCCATACGACACAACTCCGCTAAGTACCATGTCTTCGTATTCTCTCTGCGGTAGAAACTGAAAGACCTGACAAGCCAGGACCGTCACCAGGTTCATGACCAGCAAGAGACGCGGTGCAAGATGCGGCGAGTCGATTACAATCACCAAAAAGAATATCGACCCCAGGAAACTGACCAAATAGCTGATGAGCCCGAAAGCAGCCAGCGACGGAACGAATCGCGCAGTCCCATCAAGCAGGACCTCACCAAATGTCGTCTTCTGCCCCAGTATCACAAGGCCGCAGACGTAGGCGATCGAAAGGGTTAACAGCAAAAGATCGAGCACGCCAAATTGTGCGTTCACTTTCGGCGTGCTCGATGCTGGTTCCTTCTTGTCCACCGTGAAAACTACTTCCGTTCAAACTTAAACTTAAAACGGTCGTTCTCGGTGTGAGCCTGGTCGAAGATCTCTCGCACCTTGGCGATCACCAGCGGGTACTGGGCCGAGAGGTCGACGTTTTCTTCGACGTCCTTTTCGATGTTGTACAGCGCGATGGGGGCGTTGGGGTTGGCGGTCATGTCGTTTTGAACGGCTTTCCACTGCCCCATCCGCACGGCACGGCGGCCGCCGCGTTCGAAGAACTCCCAGTACAGGTACTCGTGCTGCGGCTGGTTTCCTTCACCGCTCAAGGTGGGCACCATGCTGATGCCATCGAGGCCTGCCGGCACGTTAGCTCCGGCCAGTTGGCACAGCGTCGGCAACACGTCCCAGTGGGCACTGACCAGATTGCTTTCGGTGCCTGGCTTCACGTGCCCTGGCCAGCGGACCAAAAACGGTGCCCGGATGCCGCCGTCGGTCAGATCGCGTTTGTGACCACGATAAGGACCGTTGCTGTTGAAGAACTCGGGGTTGTGTCCCCCTTCCTGATGGGCGCCGTTGTCGCTGGTGAACATGATGATCGTGTCGTCGTCCAGGCCCAACTCATTGACCAGGTGCATCACGCGGCCGACGTCCTCGTCCATTTTGGTGCACATGCCCGCGAAGGCCGCGATCGGGTTTTTGACCGGCGGACCGGCGTACTTGCCGATCTTGTTCTCGAACTCCGAGAACTTCTGACGGTACGGCGCCACGTACTCTTCCGGCACGTGCATCGCGGCGTGCGGAATGGTGATCGGCAAGTAGCAGAAGAACGGCTTGTCCTTGTTGTCGCGAATGAACTGCAACGCATGGTCCATGATCAGATCGTGCGAGTAGGTCTTGCCGTCGAGTTCGATCTTCTTCTCGTTGTCGTACATCCAGGTCGGATAATACGTGTGCGCGTTTCGCTGACAGTTGTAGCCGTAGAAGACGTCGAAGCCTTGCTTGATCGGATCCCCTTCAGAACCAGGGAAGCCAAGGCCCCACTTGCCGAAAGCCCCCGTCGCGTAGCCCGCTTCCTTGAGAAGCTCTGGCAGCGTGACCGTATCGGCCGGAATGGGTTCCTGCCCGACGGGCTTCACTTCGGCATTGCCGCGGACCGGCGTGTGCCCGGTGTGCAGCCCCGTCATCAGCACGCTTCGGGTCGGAGCACACACGGTGCTGCCACTGTAGTGATCGGTGAACTTCATCCCCTCGGTCGCCAGGCGATCGATGTTGGGAGTCTCGAACTTCTCTTGGCCATAGCAGCCAAGATCGCCGATGCCCAGATCGTCGGCCAGGATGTAAATGATGTTTGGCTTTTTGGCTTCGGCAAAGTCAGGGAAAAGGAAACCGAGACCGACAATGGCTAACAACAACGTGGTAAGCGTACGGATCATGATCAAACGATATCGTCTTCAGGAAAAGGAAATTGGAATGTCTCACTAAACTTACAAACCGAACGACTTGCATCGACTCGTATTATGGCGGCGGCATCGTCAGGCCGCGGTACTAAGTCTAACACGGTGAACGGATCGTTGGCGACCTGCTCAGGCTGATCGAAAGCGAACAACCACTCGCAAAACCAAAGGAGGTGCGATGGTCATGATTACTTTTTGTCGGCCGCATTCAGGGCGTCGATGTTCGCCGACTTGTGCAGCTTCAAGATCTCTTCGTCGGTCAGTGCCCGATCGAAGACGGCCAGGCCGCCGAACTTTCCTTTGGTTGCTTCACGCAAAAAAGAACCAACGGCGTAACGTGCCCCCACGGTGAAGTCGGAGCCGCCGTCTGGCTTCGACTTGGCGTGCTTCTCGGGATCGTACTTGAAGATGCCGCGGCCGTGGTAATACGGATTCATCCCGCGGTCTTTGCCATCGGGACCTTCCTGGGTGAAGTAGCGATCGTCGCGGCGATCTTTCTTCGCGTCGAGTTCGCGCTTCTCGTACGTTCCGTTGATGTAGGCGGTGATGTATTTGCCGTCGTAAGTGAACGCCAGAGTGCACCACTCTTCTTCTGGCACCATACGCTTCGTCGCGGCGTAGTCGGCACACCACGGGAAGGCCGAGCCGTCGGCGCGGCGCGTGACGCCTCCTTCGGCGCTGATGTGAGGCACCAGTTGATTCGGTCCGCCGTAGGTTGGCATGTTCATCAGCATGGCGTACTGGCGCGTGCCGCTGTCGTCGTCGCGGCCTTTGCCTTCGCTCCACATGCCAGCGATCGTGCGGCTTTGGCGAAGGTCGATAATCCGCACCACGGCGAACATGCTGACCTGAGCGTCCGGCCCGCTGATGTTCAGCTTGCCGGTCTTGTCGTAGTCGAGTTGCAGATACTGCTTGCCGTTGAAGTCGATGCTGTGACCGGAGTACGGGCCCTGGTCTGCCCGGGCAATCGGTCCGTTGACTTCCTTCAGCGGGTAGTCCCCTTCCGGGGCGATCGACTCTCGCAACTGGCCGGGCTCTTCGTCGAAGGTCCAGAACGCAACCAGCCCAGGCGTCTTCAGCACGACGGAAGGATCGCCGGCCGGTTCGTGAGCCTGAGCCGATGCAAGAAAAGAAAGTCCCAGCAGCAGGGAGCCCAACAGAGTCGAACGCAGCATGACGGAGGTTCTCGGAAGGATTGGGGGGAGGCATATCCAGGGATCAGGCCGAATCCGGGGAATTCGACCTGACCTCGATATTAATCCATCTCAATCCGACATGAAACCTTTTCGGCCGCGGAAAGGGCTCGGCCTGGAGCAAACCCGAAGCCTAGTCGTTCAGGCCAGCCAGCATGTTATCAAGCGAAAGCGACGGAATGTCGGCCGCGAGGGAGTCGTCGGCTACTTCCGATTCCGCACTCATCGGGCAGCTCATGGAACCAGCGGCACAACCGGAAGCCTTCGCATGGCAACAGCCTGAGTAGCCACCTACCGGCATCCCGGCCGAGCAGGTTTCGCCAGTTGCGGAGGTCGCAAAGATCGTTTCCTGGTACTCCTTGGGCAGGTACTGCGAAACGGCCACCGCGGTTTCTGGCGAGACGACGGTGATCACCAACGCCAAGATCACCAGCCCTGCGAACCCGTATATGGTGTTCTTCGCCCAGCTTCCGATGCGGCTGGTCGAAGGATTGGGTGGTGAACCTTGACCGGCGTCTTCGGTTCCCTGTTGAACGGACTCGGTCGTTTGATTCGTGTTTTCCATCATCAATTCCCCTGCGAGCATTCTGGAACAGGACTAATTACCATAAACAGTACCGACATTTTGCGGCTGATGTTCATCCGTTTTCGGTGAGATCTTCCACCGTTAGAGGATCTTTTTAGGAAATTCATATTATCCCCCAGTTTGAGCATTCACATTGCCGAATTTGCATTCCCGATCCCCCCGGGTTTTGTTAGCTTCACAATGTGCTGTTCCTAAACATTTGGACACACCCAACCCCACTGCCCAAAAAATTGTTGCCCATGATTATCATGCCTCCTTCGGCGCAGGAGCGCCTTGCTCGTATTGAACAGGTCCTCGCACCTCAGCGGCAGGAACTGCTCGATCACCCTGTCTACCAGCGGATCGGCGACGCGGATGCCCTGAAGGTCTTCATGCAGTACCATGTCTTCGCGGTATGGGACTTCATGTCCCTGCTCAAGGCCCTGCAGTTGAAACTAACCTGCACGACCGTTCCATGGCTGCCGACCGAGAACAACCTCGGACGCCGCCTGGTCAACGAGATCGTTCTCGGCGAAGAGAGCGACGAGGATGGCGAAGGGGGCTTCCGTAGCCACTTCGAGCTGTACCAAAATTCGATGCAGCAGATCGGAGCCGATGGCTACTTCATCGATCGCTTCCTGCAGCGGCTGGAAAATGGCCGCGACGTGACGGCCGCTTTGTACGAAGCCGACCTGCCGCGTCCGATCGTCCAGTTCGTGACCAACACGTTCGATCTGATTGCCAGCGATAACCTGTGCGCGATCGCCTCAGGCTTCACCTACGGCCGCGAAGACCTCCTGCCAGGCGTCTTCCAGAAGATCGTGGCCCAGGTCAACCAGGAGTTGTCCGGCTCGGCCTCGAAGTTCGTCTATTACCTCGACCGCCACATCGAACTCGACGGCGACTCGCACGGCCCGATGGCCCATCGTCTTCTCTCGCACTTGTGCGGCGACGACGACCACAAGTGGCAGGCCGCCGAAGATGCCGCCGTACGTAGCCTGGAAGCACGGCTGCTGCTATGGAACGGAATGTACGACGCCCTGGCCTACTAGCGGAAACCGACCAGTGCGCGAGAAGTCGGAAGCGAGGACGTTCCGGTTAAAGAAGTCGATTCTTTACCAGGGCATCGGCTTCTCGATCTTCTTTTCGATCGTGATCTGCCTGTACGTCTGGCTCGGTTTTTTTATCCCTCCCGCCGCACCGGGTGCTGGTGGCCCCAACGTCTCGGTGATGATCCTGGGCATGATCGTCTTCGGGCCGATGCTCATCGGCTCGCTGTGCATGTGGCGGGCCTACTACGTCGAACAACTCACCATCGACGGCAGCCTGATTTCGCTCCGCTCGCTAACGCAAAACCATCACTTCGACGTCTCCGAAATTCAGTCGCTCGCCTGGTCCGCATTCCCACGCGGTGGATCGCTACGAATTCAACTCGCCGGCTCCAAGGCTCGTCTCAGCCTGCACGGCTTTAGCCCGAAAGACCGACAAGTGATGATCGCCATCCTGCATGCGATGGTGCCTGAGCCGCTGCAAGAGAACTGGCCGAAGTTCTGCCACCGCATCGCGATCCCCCTGCGAGACGGCTACTTCCCTAACGCCGAAATGACGCCGATCGAACAAATCGAGCGCGAAGCGAAACGCCGTCAATTGATCCGCACGATGGTCTTAACCGTGAGCACCATTGGCCTCCTATCGACGCCCGTCCTGATCAACCTGGGCGTCGACAAAGAGACGGCCCTCATCGTGGGAGTCGTCGTGCTGCTGGCAGGCGTCTTCGGCTTTATCCCGTTTCTGCCCCGCGTGAAAACGAAGTGGTCGGAGGAGGATGAAGAGTTGGCGGTGCGATTGTGGGATGAAGGGGAGTCGGTGTCGGCTGCTAAATTGATGACTGGAGAATAACGAGCGGGTGTTCTCTTGTTAAGGCTCAACGTCCGTGGTGCTGACACGAATGCTTTTCGGATCAGCCCGCCCGCCTTGGGCTGTTTGAAATGCCAGACTTACGATGTCCAGCAAAATACTTGGCACGACGATAACGACCGTGTTCACGGGGCGGCGGCGAACGGCGTTGATTTCAGGACATGCACCCGACCGCCGCTCGGGTGCAACACATTGTTATCCGCTCATGTCAACAAGATGAGAAGCGGGACGTCTTATTGACGTCTGCGCATCCAATCCGTAGGGGCGACCAACGGAAGTCCCGGAATTCGTGGCAAAATGGCTGGCAGAGGCGTTCGATTTAGGGCGCAGACATCAATAAACTACTTGATCCACTTTTGGTGAATCAGAAAGACGAGTACTCGGGTCGCAAACCCTGGTCGGAATTCCGGCTTTTCCGCCCTATGCCGGTCGATATGACTTTGGAGGTCTTCACCGGTCTCAACCCATTGGCACTCGCGGAGCGGAACGTGAGTGCCGCACCCCGTACAGAACGTCTTATCTGCCAGATAGAGGTACGGATTAACTAAGTAGCTTCGGACGATCTCCTCCGGCATTTGCGTCCCCGCGCCACATTTGCTGTGACAATACACTTGCGGTTCGTCGACCAAGTTTTCCGATGAACGTGCTTCGGGCGGCAGAGTGACGTACTCTTCCTGCTGTCCATCGGCCTGAATTTGTTCGTGCTGCGCGCAATGCGCATTAAATTGGGAGGACTCAACATGCTCGTGGCAATAGGGGCATCGTTTACTGCTCATGCTTGCGTCCTTGTTTGACGGATAGCTTGTTAATAGGAAGTTTCTGCCTATCACCTGGAGGCCGCAAATATACGGCCTAAGCGGAGGCAGTTGATTCTCGTAAGTCTAATTCTAGACGTTGGCTGCTCAATTCTCACGCCTGTTCGTGTGTGATAGGCGGTCCCAGGCTATTGCGCATCCGCCCGACGAGTGAGTTGATCCGCGAGGCTGCGTCCCCACGGTTCTAAGATTTCTCTACGAGCATTAGAGACGCACGATGATGCGGAATCAATGTCTTTTACCACTCCCAATACAAAGACTCGGCTCTGCGATGTTAGAGCAACTAAGTGTTCTTACGCTGAGAAAGAACCGTCATTTACCACCGAAACAAGAGCGAAAAGGTCACGCCCTCCTTACGCACTTCGATGTGTAGAAGGAAGTATGGTGTTTGATTATTCAAAGCCACGGCTTGGTGCCCAACCGCCCGCCCACTTCGTCCAGAAACAGATCCACGATTGCTCGACGCGGTATCCGGCATGCGTTTGGGCGAAGAGCAGGAACTCCCGCACCCTACGCGCGAGGTACGGCCGGTGGTTATCCAGCGCCAAGTTCTTGTCTTGAAGGAACTTGGCATAGCAGTCGAGCACCTCGCTCAGTTGACTATCGCGTTGGAACATATCCACTTTCCGTTTTAATACACTTCTGGATCAAACCTGGCTTCCTATGGACATGCACGGCCGGTCAAACCACCATTTCGCCTCCTAGAGGGTCATCGCTAGCCAAAACATTGTTGATAACTCAAAACGCCGGTAGAATGGGCTTCAAAGCTCAGGAAAGGCAGTTTTCTGTAGAAGAACCGTTGTGCAGGCGTGCAGTGTTAAATGAGCGAGCTTGATCTCGACAAACCGTTCGTCCACGCTGTTGATGAATTGCGACGCGGTCGGCAACCAATCACCTTTGCGATCGAACTACTTCAATCATACGAACAGAAGCACGGTTTGACTCTCGTGGCTCCCGGCCTGCATTACGAGTGTCGCCCTGGTGTCATTGAGGTAACTTCAGATCCTCGATTCGGTCATCTTACCGATCCCAACGATGATCTTCTCGATAGACTCATTGAAAAGAATCTATTTCCGTTCCTTACTGACACGCATGCGGTACTTGCGCTGACCTGCCCCCTTCAACAGCGTCCATTCGGTAAATTAGTTTTTGCTGAATGCATGCCCATTTGAAGGGAGATTTCTTATGCCTAGAAGAAGATTCACGCCTGAGCAGATCATCCAGCATCTCCGCGAAGCGGAGGTGCTTCTCTCTCAGGACAAGACGATTGCCCAGGCCTGCAAGGCGATCGGCGTCACGGAGCAGACTTACTATCGCTGGCGGAAGGAGTACGGCGGTGTTCGTACCGATCAGGCCAAGCGTTTGAAAGAGCTCGAGAAGGAGAATGCTCGCCTGAAGCGACTGCTGGCTGATGCCGAACTCGACAAGGCGATCCTGAAGGAAGCCGCTTCGGGAAACTTCTGAGCCCGGACAAGCGACGGCGAATCGTCGAGCACGTGCGAGATACTTTGGGACGCGAGCGAGTATCAGAACGGAGGGCCTGCCGGGTGCTGGGACAGCCTCGTTCCACTCAGCGCCGTGTTCGCTGGGTCCCCGACGACGAGCCTCGCCTGGTCCGGGAGATGATTGAACTTGCTGAACAGTATGGCCGTTATGGCTATCGGCGAATCACTGAGATGTTACGCCGGAAAGGTTGGCAGGTGAACCATAAACGCATCGAACGCTTATGGCGTCGCGAGGGCTTGAAAGTACCAAAAAGGCAGCCGAAACGACGTCGCCTGTGGCTTAATGATGGTTCGTGCGTTCGCCTGCGGCCGAGTCATCGTGATGAGGTCTGGAGCTATGACTTCGTGCATCACCGAACGCACGATGGTCGAGCCTTCCGTATGCTGACGCTGATCAACGAGTATACTCGCGAGTGCTTGGCGATCGATGTGGCTCGTCAACTGACCAGCGAGGATGTCTTGGAGCGTCTTAGCGACCTGTTCGTTCGCCGTGGCGTGCCAGACTTCATTCGCAGCGACAACGGCTCAGAGTTCACCGCCACTAAGGTCCGTGACTGGCTGGAGCGAGTCGAGGTGAACACCCTGTACATCGAACCTGGCAGCCCGTGGGAGAATGGCTACATCGAATCCTTCAACGGGAAGCTGCGAGATGAACTACTCGATCGAGAGATCTTCGACACGCTGCTGGAGGCAAAAGTGTTGATCGAACGGTGGCGAGTCGAGTACAACACGGTACGCCCGCACAGTTCGCTGGGGTACCGTCCACCGGCACCGGAGGCAATTCTTCCAGGGGAAGCTGCTTCCGCTACGCTCCAGCACCTTCCCCTGGAAGAATCCTTGAAGACTACAACTTAAAGACTGGTTTCATTCGTGGGGGCAGGTCACGCAGCGATAAAAATCAGTTCTCGTTGTTGAAATTCCGATGCGTTACTGACGTCCGTGCGACCGTTTGCCCGCTTCTTCGGCGCCCCTTTTCGTTTTGCCATTCTTGATCTCCCCTACTAAAGAAATTGTTGAACATTACCAGGTCGCCGTCATTCGCCTGGTAGTGTCGCGGGAACGCAAGATCGTAGAGCGTGCCTATCTACTCAGTAACCGAGAGCTATGAGGGAGGTCCCTCGGGTGGCTTTGTATACACCGCTTCTACTTCATCGAGCTTGGACAGCTGGTCCTGAACCATCTGCCCCTGCTGCGCATCGGTCACTTCGACAAAAAACTGCCTCGCCAGGTCTTCGTCCTCCGCACCAGGATGCAGAGGAGCAATACTCCAGCCCGAACCAGCCAGCGATGACTGGACGGAATTGAATGATAAACCCTTATCCTCAGACGGATTCTTGCGAAGATATACTATCACGTACATATGGCATGCGTCCCTTACACCGGCCTAATCATCTCATATATGAAATAGCAAATGCAATGACATTAAGAAAAAAACATCATGCTCAATCGAGCGAGTTCACGAACGATGCAACACATTGGAAACGCTTTCAGATCTATTGACGTCTGCGCATCCAATCCGATAGGGGCGACCAACGGAAGTCCCGGAATTCGTGGCAAAATGGCAGGCAGAGGCATTCGATTTAGGGCGCAGACATCAATAAATCGACAGCTGCGTTTTCTAGTACGCAGGCTGGTAATGAACTGTCCAGGCAACGATATTTTAAACGGGGTAGCTCGTCGGCAGAAATTGCCGGAATGCCATTTCGAAGGACTTCTTGCCTGAGCGAAAAAGAAAAGCCGCAGGCCGCTAAGAGTTGACCAGTCAAGAAATGAAAAAACCCGGCGTACGTTTGTTAAGCTTCAACGTACGTCGGGCTCACACCGCGGCAAAGTGCTTAACGCTCCGTGCGGTGTCCTTGCTCGGCCGCAGACGATTGGAGCAACCGTCCAGAAGGGCCCATTCGGCCGAACACTTGTAACTTAGGTTACGTTTTGCCTGAATGCAAACTTTTTCTTGAACCATTTTCAGCGAGGCGATTTTCGTACAATAAGGGGTCATTGCTTCATGATCCAATCGGTACCCATTGATGTCCCTGTTTGAACAAGCCGAAGCCAAGAACTTCGATCGAGCCAAACCGCTGGCTGCCCGGATGCGTCCGCGTAACCTGGGCGAATTCGTCGGGCAGAAGCACTTCTTGGCCGAAGGTAAACTGCTGTGGCGATTGATCAAGTCGAATCGTCTGACCTCGGTCCTCTTCTATGGCCCGCCTGGCTGCGGCAAGACGACCCTGGCCCAGCTGTTGGCATCCGAAACGAAGTCCCGCTTCCGTCAGCTCAACGCCGTGACCTCAGGCGTGAAAGAGCTGCGCGAAGTACTACAGGAAGCCCAAAGCGAAGTCGCCACCGGCGGACGCAAGACACTGCTGTTCGTCGACGAGATCCACCGCTTCAACAAGTCGCAGCAAGATGCCCTGCTGCCGGACGTCGAGAACGGCATCGTGATCCTCGTCGGAGCGACGACCAGCAATCCGTTCTTCGCGGTCAACAGCGCGCTGGTCAGCCGCAGCCAGATCTTTCAGTTTGAACCGCTGACGCCGGAAGAGATTCATGATGTCCTCAATGCCGCGATGGCCGATCCGCATCGCGGGCTGGGGAAGTTCGACGTGAAGCTCGACGACGATGCGGCCCAGTTCCTGGGCGAGGTGTGCGACGGCGATGCCCGGCGCGCGCTGAACGCACTGGAGATCGGCGTTCTTTCGAGCGACGAGCAGCCGATTCACTTCACCAAGCAACTGGCCGAAGAGTCGATTCAGAAGAAGGCCGTGCAGTACGATCGCGACGGCGACACGCACTACGACACGGCCAGCGCGCTGATCAAGAGCATCCGCGGCAGCGACGTCGACGCGGCCATCTACTGGCTGGCTAAGATGCTGGAAGGGGGCGAAGACATTCGCTTCATCACGCGGCGGCTGATCATCTCGGCCAGCGAAGACATCGGCAACGCCGACCCGCATGCGTTGACGATCGCCGTCTCGGCGATGCAGGCCTGCGAAATGATCGGTCTGCCGGAGTGCCAGCTCACCCTTTCGCAAACGGTGGCCTACCTGGCGTGTGCCCCCAAAAGCAACGCCGCGACGGTCGCCATCGGCGAAGCACGAAAAGACATCCGCGAAGGCCGCGTCCAGCCCGTGCCCGTTCACCTCCGCGACACGCATTACGGCGGAGCCAAAGATCTCGGCCACGGCGAAGGGTACGAGTATTCCCACAACGCGCCCGACGGCATCGCCGCCCAAACCTACCTGGGCATCGACCGCGAATACTACCGCCCCGTCCCCCGCGGCTTCGAAGCAACGCTGCAGAAGCGGGTCGAGGTTTATCGGAAACGGCTACGTGGCGAAGATAGTTAGCCACAGAGAAGAAGAGGGACAAACCACGGATTACACGGATAGTCACGGACAAGCACTAGCGCGTCCAGACAAAGCATGCTGATGGATTTAATCGAGTGACAGCGATGGCTATGATAACGACAACTTGGAGTATGTTTCGCTCACGGTATGGGATCACTATTGGGATAGTGTGGCTGTCGTTTATGCAAGCCTTTTTCTTCGGATGTCAGGAAAAGCAACCGGTTAGTTTTCCGAAGCCTGTCCAAACGCTTCTAAAGCCCAAAACGGTTCGACATACAATTGCACAATCGGAAGGTTGGCAGCCGAAGGACTTTTTTCAAGCAGAAGAATCTCGACGAATCTGCGAAGCCATTTCCGCCGGGGATCAGGTGACGCTTGAGCGATTGTTAAAGCAATCGCCCGATGTCAATGTGACTGGTAAGTATGGCCTGACCTTGCTGCACTGGGCGTTCGCGGAGGAGAACATGGGGGCCTTTCAAACTTTGCTTAAGAACGGTGCAAACCCAGACTTAAAGCTAAGTGAAAACGTTCCGCACAAAATCTACGATGTTACCTTCGTTGAAGACTCCAATATCTTTTTCTCCAGTATTCAATGCTTGCGTCCCGCGTATTGCACTGCAGCGCTTCCCTACTCCGATGATCCTAAGCAGCCAATTCTCGGTGGATCGAGTATGTTACACTTGATCCTTAGCCGAATGCCGTGCCCAGCAAATGAAGAGGACATTGATGCAATGCTCAAGCACGGCATCGAAGTAAACACCCAGGGAGCATTTGGTTACACGCCCTGTCATTGGGCCGTTCACAATGCACCTCGGCTGTGCGTTCCCTTGTTGGAAGCAGGAGCCGACCCAAGCATTCAGGATGAGAAAGGACGAGATGTCGCGGACGCCGTCGATTTTCAAATTGCCGAGGCGCAAAAATTAGGTCGCAATATTCAAGAATATGAGCCTGTGATCGAGTGGCTTTCCGAAAATTACCGCCCCATAGATACTCAGCGCCCTTCGGGAAATGCACCATGAAAAAAGAGGGCTAATCGCAGATTGCACAGAGGGTCACGTATGACCAGGTAGGTTGGTTCAAGACCCAGCGAAGTCAAATCGGTGGCCAGTACGTCGTCCGCATAGAATGGTGGCATGTGGTCTGTTTCAAATTTCACTGAAGCCGTTAAGAGGACGGATGGTTATAGCTGAGTCTCGGCAAGACTATCCGTGTTCATCCGTGTAATCCGTGGTTAGTCCTCTTCTTCTCGACTTGCCTACTTCTTCGACTTCAACTCAATCATCGTCTTAGCCAGTTCATTCCCAATCCGCGTATACCAAATCGCACTACCCAGGTAATGATACGGACGATCAGACCCCACAAGCTTCCACTCTTCAAAATGATCTTGCCAGTTGGGGAACTTGGCTTCGGCGGTCTTGTCGACCAGGACGTCGGTGCGGATCGTTTTGACGTTGCCGGCGAACTCTGGCACGTTGTTCATGGCGAGCTGGGCGTCTTGGATTTTCTTCATGTTCTCGGCTGGGGGTGACGAGCCGTTTTGGCCCAACGCGCCGATGACCACCGGCAACTGCGGAACATCCCAGGCCTGGCGAATGTCTTGAATCAGCAGCTTCATGTTCGCTTCGTACTGGCCGGGGGCATGGTCGCCGAACATGTCGTTGAAGCCTTGGAACCAAACGAAGCCTGCGATCTGTGGCTGCTTTCCTTTCAGCTGCGGAAACAGCTCGCCAGCGTTTTTAAGCGTCTCGTCGACTTCCTGCATCATGTTCCGGTAGGAGACGCCGTACTCGGCTTTTACCTGCTCCATGGTGGGCAGCGGGTCGTTGCGGTTGCGTTTCTCGTTATTCTTCTTGGTCTGCTCCTGCAGCTTGGCTAACTCCTGCTGCAGCACTTCTTCGCTGGGCAGGCCAGCGCTGGGTGGGCGAAACTTCTGGTAGAGCGAGTGCCCTCCCCAGGCCGTTTTAATGAGCAAGACCGGCTCGTCGTAGTAGTCCCCCATGGCGAAACCAAACGCAAGTTCCAGGCCGGTCTTGTCGCGCGAACCGTACCCCACGGTCAGCGGCCCCTTTCGTCCCAGGTACTTGATCAGCACATCGTCCCGCTCGATCCACTTGGTGTTGTCTTCGTTTCGATAAGGCGCGAAGAACTCCTTGGTATCCGCGAAGGTCGCCTGATGCTCGAACAGTTCGGTACTGGCTTTCCCTTCCATGTTGGACTGCCCAGCCAGGATGAACACTTGGTAGGTATCGGCCGCGAAGACGTGAGAGACGGCCATGCCGACCACAAAGAGGAGAGCCACCGGAACATGGAGTAGACGCATGAGGAATTCCTTGAAAGGGAGAAGTCGTCGGGGGAGATAAAGGGAAGAGCAATCTCCGTTGTACCCTAAATGGAAGTCACTTTCCAAACAGAAGCCCGTGGCATACATGCCTTCTCTTCTCCCCTGTGTTCTCTGTGCCCTCGGTGGCTAACCCCCTCTTCCTGGAGCAGCTAGCAGGGCACGAAAACCGGCCTTTGTCCGAATTGGCCGTTTGGTTACTATCTGAGAACGCTTGTTGAGCTAGACAAGCTATGGGAACAACATGACCAGTGCGACGATCGTCGCGATGATGCCCAGGATGCCGAAGAGAATCCAGGTGAACGACTTCCCCGACCAGGGGCTTGTGTCGTGGATGATCGCGTGCAGGCAGATCGGGCAGACGTCGACATCGTCGAAGATTTCGGCCCCGCACTCGGGGCAGATCATCGTCTCGTCCTGATCGTCTTCAGGCTCGTCGTCGATCCAATCTTCGTCGTACTCGTCGCTGTCGACCATGTTCCTGGGATGGGTAAAGCAAAGTTAAGAGCACACCTCGGCATTATCAATCTTCGGCAGAAGGATCTGCCTGGGATGAGCCGAAATCGTCAGGGAGGACGAAGGTGGAAACGATTAAAACCGCTTGCATGGTCATTGTACTCATGGCCATTGGTTACGGCGTCTACACCGTTTTGAATCAGCCGGAAGACGTCCCGCCGGAAGTGGCCGATGCCAGCGAAAGCATGGACCTCACCCTGCCGGACTTCTCGCAGATGGCGATGCCTGGCGGTTCTCCTTCGACTTCCCCATCTACGCCGATGGGCACCCCTTCCACGGCACCCAAGTTCGATGACAAAGGTTTCGCCAGCGGACGTTTGACCGCTCCCCAGCTCGGCCAATCAGGCGGGAACATCCCCTCATTCGATGGCGGCGCCAGCGCGGCCGGCCAACACGATCATGGTCACGGCCACGATCATTCCGACGACGCGCCTAAGTTCGCAGGCTCCAGCGACCTTCCCCCCCTGGGCAACTCCCTCCCCAATAACCCCGCCCAGGAAACGTCCTCCAGCGAAGCTCCCATCCCCACTTCACCGGACACTTCCCGTACCGAGCTGGCCTCGGTCTACAGCCAAGGCAACATGAGCGGCATAGCCAATCCCGTGGGGGGCGACGCGGCCCAGTCGCTCCTGGCGTTCCAAGCTGACTGGGACGAAGCCCAGGTCTATCTGCGCCAGAACGACCTGGTCGAAGCGACGAGGCGGCTCACCCCGTGGCGCAATCGCCCCGAGCTGAATCCCTCGCAAAAGGAAAAGCTGAACCTCCTGCTCAGCCAACTGGCCGGCACGGTGGTTTACTCGACGCAGCACTCGCTGGAAGAACCGTACACCGTGGGTAGCGGCGAAACGCTTAGCAGCATCGCTCAGCAGTTTCAGGTGCCTGAGATCCTGCTGCAGCGGATCAATGGCATCGCCGACCCCAACAATCTGACGCCTGGCCAAAAGCTGAAAGTGCTGCGTGGTCCCTTCCACGCGAAGGTCGACATGACGCACAACGAATTGACGTTGGAAATCGACGGCTGCTACGCCGGACGATTCCCGATTACCATCGAGAACGGCGCCATCATTCCTGCTGGCGAACACGAAGTACTGCGCAAGGAAGCCAACCCGCAGTTCTACGACGAGGCGTCGCAGAAGATCCTGACGGCAGGTGACCCGGCCAACCCGTATGGCGGCCATGCGGTGCACCTGGACGGCGGAATCGTCCTGCACGGCAGCGGCGGCCCAGGCGGCTCGATCAGCATGAGTTCGCGCGATTCGGAAGACATCTACGGCATTCTTTCGGTCGGCTCGAAGGTCACCGTTCGCCGATAATTTGACGGCGAAGTGAATCGCGGATAGCTTACGATAGTCCCACCCTACCTTGCGGAGACTATCGTGTCCGACCCCATCGGCCAGTCTAGCGAAACGACCCAGCCCAAGCGGCGCGGCTTCTGGCGACGGCTGTCGCTACGAATGCTTCTGGTCCTGGTCGCCTTGGTGGCGGTTCTGTTTGGACTGGTCAGTCACCAGATGCGCGTCGCTCGACTGCATGCCGACGTAGCGAATAACCTGAGGGCGATGTCGGTCGACGTCGCATCGACGCGAGCCACTCACCTTTACCTCGGTCCGATTCCGATCGAAATCACCGACCAGCGGCAGGCCATGCTCGACAAGTTCGGCGCGAACGACCTGACCTATCGTATTGGCCGGATCGTCTTTCGAGAAGACATGCGGGAGGAAAAGCTCAACAAGACGATTAACGAGCTGCGCAGGCTCGATTCCTTCTTCCACTTGTCGTCCTATGGTAGTGAAATCACTCAAACCGAGCTGGCTCGGCTTTTGGAAGACACGCACGTCGATACGCTATACCTGGAAGGAATGAAGGTCGACCGCCGCGGTATCCCTTGCCTGCATGGCAGCGAGGTACGCTGGCTGCTCTTAGCCCGCACGCAGTTCTCGGACCCGGGCATCGACGACCTGCCGGATACACTGGAGCACCTCGACGTGACGCGAACGCGGATCACGGACCAGGGGCTCGATAAGTTCGTGCGGCTGAAGAACCTGAAAACGCTGATCCTGAGGCGCACGCCCGCCAGCGAAGAAGGCATTGAAGCACTACGGCAGAAGATGCCCTGGTGCCGGATAGCCTGGGAGCCGCTGACCAATCCATGAAACACCGCGCCGCGACAACTGAAGACATCACGGCCCAATCGCCACGGCTGCGCTCGTGGTGCGTTCGTTGGTCGATGCGGGGCCTCATTGTGGCAACGGCGTTGGCTTGCATCTTGTGCGGATGGATCAGCTATCGATATCGAGTTGGACGACTCCACGAAGATGTCGCCACGCAGTTACTGATCCTTCAGGCACCCCGGCCAAAACATCGCATCTTCAACAATTCTCCCATTCAGCTTGACTGGAATCTTGAAGAAACCAAACGGGTGATCGATCCGCCGCCCGGAGTGGCTGCGGTCACCGGGGCAACCGACTTGACGATCGCCTACGACGTGCAGGTAAGGTATACGCCCCGTTGGATGGAAATGACTTCCAGCGGCCCTGTGTTTCAGCGTTTGAAGGGGATTCGTTTGACTCCCTACATTCATCCCGACGTCATGCGAAAAGTGTTGGATCAAATTGCCCGACTGGATGGCCAGGTACCCATTTCGATCGACATGCCGCGAATGCATCAAGACTTGATGGAGGACATCTTCACGAAAACCCAGGTCCATACCTTCGATGCACGATTCGCGAAACTAGAACCGGGGCCGCTCCCGTTTCTTAAGAACTCGGGGCTTGTCGAACTGTGTCTTTGCCATACCTGGTTTTCCGATGCGGCCGCGAGTGACTTGCCGGATACGCTCGTATCGCTCGACCTGGAACGCACGGCCGTGACTGATGCTGCCCTGCCAGAATTTGCGAGGCTGCATCGCTTGCAGTACTTGAACCTTCGACGAACGCCAACCAGCGAAGCAGCGATCGAGAAGTTGCGCGAGGCGATGCCGGAGTGTCAGATTGCGTGGGAACCGCTGAGGAATTGACGACGATAAGAGAACCCCCTCACCCTAACCCTCAGGGGCGAGGGGATCAGAGAGTGGTTAAACCGTTTCTACGCAGCCTTCAGCCAGGCGCACGATTGAGTCCGCTTCATCCGCGATGCTTTGGTCGTGGGTGACCATGACGATCGTCAGGCCTTGTTCTTCGTTCAGCTTGCGCAAAATGGCCAGCACTTCCTGGCCGGTCTGGCGGTCGAGGTTGCCGGTGGGTTCGTCGGCCAGCAGGACCTTGGGGTCAGAGACCAATGCCCTGGCAATCGCCGTGCGCTGCATTTCGCCGCCGGAAAGTTCGCGCGGCTTGTGATTCAAGCGATGGCCCAGGCCGACCATGTCGAGCAGGTGCTTAGCTCGTTCTTTGAGCTGCTTGCGGACGGCCCAGTACTTGAAGAAGCCGTGCGAGATCATCGCTGGAGTGAGCACGTTTTCCAGCGTCGTCAGTTCCGGCAGCAAGTGATAGAACTGGAAGATCAGCCCGAATTGGCCGTTTCGCAGGCGATCGCGCTGGCGGATCGGCAGGTTATCGGTGCGCTGGTCCTCGAAGTAAATCTCCCCCTGGTCCGGCACATCGAGGGTACCCATCAGGTGCAAGAGCGTGCTTTTGCCGGAACCGCTTTGGCCGATGATCGACGTGATGCGGCCTTCGTTGGCGATGAAGTCGACGCCGCGGAGCACCGGGATGATGTGCTGGCCTTTGCGGTAGCTTTTGTGCAGGCCAATCGTGCGGAGGATCGGCTTGTCGACTTCGATGGGCGTATCGAAGCGGTCGGTGTGGACGTGCGGACCCGGCTTCTTAGGCGCAGGGGTGACGGCCGGGGCGGTCGCGGTGGACGTGTAGCTATCGCTCATCATGTTACTCATAACGGAGGGCCTCGACCGGGTGAAGTCGTGCGGCGCGAATCGCTGGCAGCACGCTCGCCAATACGGCAATCAACATCGCCCCAAAAACCACCATGGCAATCGCGGCGGGTTCGACGATGGTAGGAATTTCCTGGAAGTAATAGATCGTCGGATCAAACACTTCGCGCCCGGTGATCATCTCGATCAGCTTGGCGATGTGGTTGATGTTCCAGACGAATAGCAGGCCGAGAATGCAGCCGACGCCGGAACCGACAATGCCCAGCGAGAGCCCGTAGCCGACGAAGATGCTCATGATCCCGCCACCGCTGGCACCGAGCGATTTGAGGATGCCGATGTCTTTGGTCTTCTCGACGACGATCATGTAGAAGGTCGCCAGAATGCCGAAGCCGGCCACGCCGATGATCAAAAACAGCAGGATATTGAGGATCGTCTTTTCCATCTGCACGGCAGCCAACAGCGGCCCTTGCATGTCCTTCCACGATTGAATGCGGAAGGGATGCGTTTCAGCGGGGAAAGCAGCACGCAGCTTGTTGGTGAACTGGTTGAGGTCGACGCCTGGCTTCAAGCGAATTTGAATCGTCGAGACGGCGCTGCCCAGTTCCGGGTGCGTCATGTAACGTAGCGACTGGAGCTTGCTCAGCGGAACGAACGCGAAGCCGGCGTCGTATTCGTTCATCTTGCTTTCGTAGAAGTCGACGACCGTGAAGGTCGCGTTGATCGCCTTGGGTGGGCTTTCGGCCGAAGGAAACGTCAGGCGAACGTCGTCGCCAGGCACGGCCAGGAAATAATCTTTCACCTGGCCTTCGGCATCTCGCTGACGAATGCTGGCCACGGCCATCCCCAGGATGATGCCGGGGGCCTGATGCTTCATCGGATCGAAGGTCTGGCTCTTGGGCTGATCGTGACGCAGAGCAAACGGGTCGCCTCCCTGATTGGGATCGATTGGCTTGGTTTGCTTGGCCATCCGCTCGGCCAGGTCGGCAGGGGGTGCTCCTGGCAGCGGTGGTGCATCGGGATCATCGGCGAACTTAGGAGTGACCAGTGGGGCTGGCTGAGCAGCATCTTCGGCCAGAGGGCTATCCATCGCTGCGATCTCGTTGGGATCGCGGCGCGGCATATGGCCATGTTGATGCATCGTTTCAAAACGCCGCATCTCGGCTTCCAGTTCTTTCTGGTAGGCGATCTTCTCGCGACGATACTCCCAGCCTGATTCGACCAAGGGAGAGTTCTCCGGGCCGTCGTAGCCGGTTTCCTTCAGGTTGAAGTCGACCTGCTGGCGGTTGGATGGGTGCTTCAGATACTTTGAAAAGTCGCTGACTTTATTGTACGTTTCGTCGTCGATGCCGATGACGGTGAGTTGCCGCGGCAGCCACTGGTCACGCACACGCATGTTCAGCATCGCCGGTACGTGCACGGTGACGGTCATGTTCTCGATGTCGTCGCCGGCCACCTCGCGTACGGCTTGCATGTGACGTTCCCACTGGTAGAAGCCATCCAGGCTGTGGCTTTCCATCACGACGTCGGAAAGAATGCCGTGCAGGCGAACGTGCATCTCGTGCGAGAAGCCTGACATGACGGCGTTCACGACCACCATGGTGGCCACGCCCAGCGTCACGCTAATGATCGACGCGAGGGCGATCCAACGCGTTTTCAGGTAACGCAGACAGAGCATCAACTTGTACATTGCCAATCCTTCGGCAAACGCGGCACTCGTGTCTGGTCCCCTCGCCCCTCCGGCGGTGTGCCACTGGCCTCTGGCCATTGTGATGGGGGAGAAAACGTGAACCTTAGGCACTGGCCAGAGACCAGTGGCACACAGATTTAACCTTCAATCTGGATGCAATCAGGTTGCTTCGTGCCGCAACAGCGGGAACAAAATGATTTCGCGAATCGTCGCGCTGTTAGTTAGTAACATGACAAGGCGGTCGATGCCAATACCAAGTCCGCCAGCTGGCGGCATTCCGTTGCGAAGGGCTCGGACGAAATCGGTGTCCATGCGGGCCATCGAGTCCTCTTCGTCCATCCCTTCCAACTGGGTGCGGAACAGCTTTTCCTGCAGGTCGGGGTCGTTCAACTCGGTGTAGGCGTTGGCCAGTTCCATGCCTTGGATGAACAGCTCGAAACGTTCGGCAACCGCTGGATTATCCGCTTTTCGCTTGGTCAACGGGCAGATGCTAGCAGGGTAGTCGATTACGAAGACCGGGCCGACCAGTTTGTCTTCGACCGTTTCTTCAAAGATCTCGTTACGCAGCACGTCGGGGTGCTTGCCGTCGGTCTCCAGGCCCAGCTTCTTGGCACACGCGATTACCTCGGCTTCGTTCGTCGGATCGATGCCGGCGTGCTCTGCTAGCAGGTCGCTGTAGCACTTCCGATCGAACGGGGGCGTGAAGTCGATCTCTTTCTCGCCGAAGGGAACCTTGTACGGCGAGCCGATCGCATCGAGGGCGTTCTTGACGATGTTCTCGGTCAGCTCCATCATCGTTTCGTAGTTGCCGAAGGCCTGGTAGACCTCAAGCATGGTGAACTCAGGGTTGTGACGCGGGCTGATCCCTTCGTTGCGGTAGACGCGTCCCAATTCGAAGACCCGTTCCATGCCGCCAACCAGCAGCCGCTTCAGGTGCAGTTCCAAGGCGATTCGCATCACCAGCGGCATACCCAGGGCGTTGTGGAAGGTCTCGAAAGGACGCGCGGCGGCACCACCGGCGATCGTGTGCAGCGTCGGGCCTTCAATTTCGTAGTAGCCTTCACCGACGAGCGTATCGCGAATCGAACGCACGATTTGGGTTCGCTGCACGAAACGTTCGAGCACGCCGTCGCCGTAGGCCAGATCCAAGTAACGCATCCGCTGACGCATCTCGGGATCGGTCAGGCCCTTATGCTTTTCCGGTGGAGCTTCGAGCGTCTTGGTCAGGAAGTGAAGTTCTTCGACGAAGACGGTCAGCTCGCCGGTCTTGGTTTTCTTCAGTTCGCCATCGACGCCAATGATATCGCCGAGATCCAAGCACTGGGCGATCTCCCAGTTGCGCTCACCGACCTGGGCCTGGCCGAGAAACAACTGGATGGTGCCGGTCCGATCGACCAGGTTGATGAAGATCAGCTTGCCAGTGGGTCGCATCAGCACGACCCGCCCCGCGACGCGTACCTTGGGACCACTGTACTGGGTTTGCTCGCGTCCTCCTTCGCTGGTCGTCTTCTCTTCGGTGATTTCCGACTCGAGCCCGCGAACCTCGGAAATCGACTGCTTGTTGTCGAACCGCTGCCCCCACGGGTCGATCCCCAAGCTGACGAGCTTGTCCATCTTCTGACGACGAGCCGCTTCGATCGCATGAACCGCGGCGTTCTGATCTTCGATCCACGGACGGCTTTCGTCGGAAAGCAGCTTGGTCAACTTCTCGGCCAGCACGTCGGCGAAGGTATCGCTTTCGCCGAACAGGCAAATGTCATTCGGCTTCAAGCCTTCGGGGAGACGCAGCAGGTCGTGGATCTCGCCTGAGACCTCCTCGCGCTGATCGCTGCCGTTATTGCGGTGCGTGAGGACGAACCAGACCGACTGATGGAACTTGTTCTGCTTCGCACTTTCCAGCACCAGGTCTAACTGCTGCTGGGCTTTTTCTTCGGTGTACGGATTGAGCGACGTCTCGTCATCGGTGCACAGGCCGATGGTCAGTGCGAGCGTATCCTTGGCCTTGGCCAACAACTCTTCGGCCGGGACGGCGCCGGGGTGCCCTTTGTCGTCGGTACCGAAGCAGTGATCGATGATCTCGAAGGTGACGCCAAACTCAGGCTTGGCGGTTTTCTTATTGAACTCTTTGAAGAACTTGCGGACATCGCGACACTCTTTGACGGTGTCGTTCGACCAGAGCAGAAAGACTTGGTACTTGGACGGTCGATTGGTTGGCTTGGCGGACATGGCCCCTTCCGAAGTTCGGGTGATGGGAAAACCCCAGGGGCAAGCTTTGGCACCCTCAAGTGAGCGTGAAGAATGTAACCCCAGTTACCGCAAGATTTTACTGGGGTTGATTTGAGGGTCAATCGGAGGTCGTTTCCGCAGCGTGAACTAGCGGGTAACTGGTCCGGCTTCGCGAGGGCGATATTGGTACGCCTGTAGCACGCCCATGTGCAGACAGAGGTGCTCGCAAATGAGTGCTCGCTTGGTGGAATCGTGTCGGACGATTTCCAAAACCGGCGGTGAGGTGTGCTCCATGAAACCGACGTTGAGCAGCTTGTTGCTGCGATCAGCGTTCCACGAGGAGGTGACGTGGTAATCCTTATCGGTGACCACCACCCGGCAGGTCGTGGTGCCGCTACCAGCTTCCGACTCGAAGACGAACAAACGATGCATGATGCCCCCTTCGTCGGTAAAGCTGTTCTCCGAGATCAGCCTGTCTTGGTGCAGCGGGTTCATCGTCGGAAAAGACTCGGTCGTCAGGAAGGTGACGTAGTTGGCCTTGCGGTAGAGCGACTCGCCAAAAGCGACGCCCAGGATGCCGACCATGATCAAAACGGTAATCGCCGATTTGGCAAACTGAGCTGGGGTAATTTTGCCCATGCTAATAATCCTCTGTTCCGGTAGGTAGGTCGTTTTGCAGGTAGGTAGTTTGTGAGCCGCAGTTGTTCAGGCTGCTAACTCCGCCTCGTTCTCGATGGAACTGAAATCGTCTCTATGCTTTAATTCGCGTCCGTCTGTGACTGATATTCCCCCATTATCGTTTTTCTTGCAACGGTTTTTCGAAGGCCTTTTTTTGCCCACCAGGCAGGCTTCCAGCTTATGCAAAAAAACGCACCTATAGGAGTCACGTGGGGATGGGTCCTCGCCGTATCGATGCAGATTCGGTGAAAACTTTATTGGCTGGATTTTTCCCTTGAGACCACCGGGGATGTGGTCTTCCGCAGTGCTAGCTAGTAGGCAGGGTCTAGCGATCACGAGAGAGAAAAAAAGGCGACTCAGGCCGGCAGGGGCAAACGTCGGGGGAAACGGGCCAACCAGAGTCGCCAATATGGTCACTGCCCCAGAACGAGTGTCTCGGTCGGCGGCAGTTACTTAGCTGTCTATATTTTCGCTCGATGCCACCGAGATTCGATGTGGCAAACCGAGAATGAAGAAATTGCTAAGCTCAGTCTAATTCCCGGTGGCTGGTATACCACTCCACAAGATGGGGGATCTGACTCGTTATATTCCGGGTTTTTGGCCCTTCTGTGATGATTGCAACGCCCTTAACGCCAAATAAAGTATCTCCGCCTATTGGCTTGCGTGGTACCGCAAGATGACACCGCGGCTCAGTAATACGCTTGGACACTTATCGTAAAAAGGGAATCGCGACGGGAATGACGTATGGCTCCCCCTCGTAGGCCTTCATAGCAGGCAAGATCGTGAAGATAACTTGAATGGCGAAGGTGACCATGGCCAATAGAATTCCGACGTAAACGCACATCAAAACGCCGGAGGCCATGTAGGCCAGGATCAGCGTGATCTGAAAGTTGATGGCCTGCTTACCGTGGAAATCGACAAACGGGGATTTGTCCTTCATCAGAACCCATAGGATCAGGGGCCCAAACACGTTGGTCAGCAGCCCCAGGATATGACACAGCAGGGCCATGTTGCGATCGTCTTGCGTGACTTCCTGCGATTGTCCCGATTCATAGGGAGACGACTCATGCGGATTCGTAAAATCTGACGACATGGTTTCATCCTTCGCGGTTAAACTCGAAGCTCTTCCGTCGGCGCACTCAGCGTATCACGTCTGCCGAGGCACTTCATCTTTTGGCCGATGCGTTTGGCGGTAGCGATCGACCACGACCCAGACCATCAGGATCACGCCACCTAGAAACCCTCCGGCGTAACTGGCGCTGTGAATCCACAGGTCGATCAGAAACGCATCTTGCTTTTCGCTGGGAATGGCATGCTCGAAGCCTCCGGCCAAGTGAATCGCGTCATAGGCCGTCAGCACGTAGCACGTCACACCAGCCATAATCGCAAGAGCGGCCGTGCCGGCCATCAAGACCAACATCGGACGAACCAGGTCTTTGGCTGACTTTTTGACCAACGACCCTGTCTGGCTGACGAAGGCCAACGGGATGCCCAGCATCGCCCCGACCCACCAGGTCGCCAGGAAACCCCAGGCGAGTCCCAGCACGGTAGGATCGTCCGTCCCGCCCAGGATTGGCTTGTGACCGATGGTGAAGTACTCGACGCAGATCCGAGCCGTGATCTGATCGTGGATGACGCCATAGATCACGCACATCAAGATCGAGAGCCCCACGATAAGTGGCGACTGCGTCATGCATTCCCCTTATGGACAAGACAAACAGAAAAGGCCGATGGATACGTTTCCCCAAGGGGATTCGTCTGCCATCGGCCGATCTTGGTGATTGGAGTGAAGGTTTTTCAAATTCGCCCCTCACCCTAGCCCTCACCCCGGCGGAGAGAGGGGACAAGAGATGTGCTACTCGGCGGAAACGAACTCGTAGATCGAGCCGTAATCGCCGAAAATCGCACACATCAGCACTTCGCCATCTTCCGTTTCGCCGAAGCAAACGACCGGCGGGTTCGAGGGCTCTTCGATGCGATAGTTCGTGCCAGCCTTCTTGGTCTCGTAGTCGTACTCGAGCGCCCAGATCTTACCAGTCACGTAGTCGGCGTACAGGAACTTGCCGACCAATTGCGGGACCTTCTTGCCGCGGTAGACGTAGCCGCTGGTGATCGACTTACCGACGTTGTGGTGATACTCGAAGATCGGATCGATGTATTTGGCACCTGGCTTGGCGAACTCTTCGGAGAAGGGATGCAAGCCTTCGCGAACGTTCCAGCCGTAGTTACCGCCGTTGGTAATGACGTCGATTTCTTCCCACAGGCCCTGCCCCACGTCGCCGGCCCAGCAAGCACCGGTCTCGCGATCGAAAGTCAGTCGCCAGACGTTACGCAGGCCATAGGCATAGATCTCTGGCTTGGCCCCTTTCGTGTTCACGAAAGGATTGTCGGCCGGGATGCCGTAGTTCTTGCCGTTCTCTTTCTTGTCGACGTCGATCCGCAAGATCGAGCCCAACCAGGTCCCCAGGTTCTGCCCGTTGCCGAAAGGATCGTTGGCCTTACCGCCATCCCCCAAAGCAATGTAAAGGTACCCATCGGGGCCAAACTCGATGCTGCCGCCGTTATGATTCCAGAACGGCTGATCGATCGTCAGTAGCACTTCTTCCGACTCGGGATCCCCCTTGCCATCTTTGGTTTTGAAACGAGAGACGTGCGAGACCAGCCCCTTCTTCACGGTGTAGTAAACGAAGAACTCGCCGTTCTCTTTGAAGTTGGGATGGAACGCCACGCCCAGGAGGCCTTCTTCGTTTTGCTTCGGATTGAAGCGAACCGAGTCTTCGATATCGAGAAAGACTTCCGTCTCTTCGACCTGTGGATCGTTGGGCACCGCCAGGATGACCCCTTGCTGTTCAGCAAAGAAGACGCGGTTGCTGCCGTCACCAGCGTGGGTGATCGTCACCGGTCGACGAATCCGCAGGTTGGTGAAAGTCTTCTTAGGAAGCACCGACAAGATCGGATCATTCGGGATCGGCGGACCCTCGACTTCCTTCTTCTGCGCAAACGCAGGCACAACCAACAGGGCCATCATCGGAAGAACAAAAAACAAACGAAGCAAACGATTCATGGTCGAGATGCTCTCAGCGACAGGGGAAACACGGAAGGACCAGTGGCAGGAACGTCGACTTATTCTAGCTGGGCAATTTGGCGAATTCCATGCACCAGCCTGCTCTTAGTGCCCATCTTCACCAAGTTTATGGCCGGGAATTTGATGGGGGATCGCCAAGGGCCGCGGATTTCGCGGATAAGAAACCAGCGTTTAGGTTGCATCACGAATGCGAAACCAAATCACGAGCCAACTGCACCGCGTGGATCATGCTCGATACTTTCGCTTTGCCCTGCCAGGCGATGTCGAACGCGGTGCCGTGATCGACCGACGTTCTTACGATCGGCAAGCCCAGCGTCGTGTTCACGGCGACGTCGAACGCCAGGGCTTTCAGTGGGATGTGCCCTTGGTCGTGGTACATGCAAATCACGCAGTCGTACAGCGGACGGCGTTCGGCCAGGAAGGCCGTGTCAGGCGGGACGGGGCCGTCGATGTAAATTCCTTTCGCGCGTGCAGCTTCGACGGCAGGGACGATGATGCGTTCTTCTTCGCGATCGCCGAACAGGCCGTGCTCGCCGGCATGCGGATTGAGTCCGCATACCAATAGGCGTGGATCGCGCTTACGAATCTTCCGCATCGCGTCGACCGTCAAATCGATCACTTCGTCGATGCGCTGGATCGTCAGCAGCTGCGGCACATCGCGGTAACCGACGTGCGTGGTGACGAAGCTGCAGGTCAGTTCTTCGCTGGTCAGCATCATGCAGCCAGAGTCGCGGCCGCAGCGCTCGATGAGGATCTCGGTATGTCCCGGGTAGAAATGCTTGGCGGCGTGCAGGGCTTCTTTGTTGATCGGCCCGGTCGTGATGCCATCGGCCTTGCCGGCCAGGACAAAGTCGATCGCCTTGGTGAAGTACTGGTAGGACGCCTCGCCCCCTTCGGCGGTGACTTTGCCGGGCGTAAAGCTGGCCAAGTCGATGGTGCCGAAGTCGACGACGGTCGCCTCTTTCAGCGAGTGAAGGTCCATCGCTTCATGGAAGGGAACGACGTTGTTAGGCTCAGGGTAACCGCACACGTGGGCGACCTGACGCAAGATGGCGGCGTCGCCGAAGATGATCGGCACGGTGCCTGCGTATTGGTTGTGGTCGAGCAGAAATTGCAGGCAGACCTCCGGCCCTACCCCGCCGGGGTCCCCCATGGTGACGATGATTCGCGGATGCAACACGCCAAATACTTTCTTTTCCGTGGCAAGTATGAAGCACTTGTTCTATTGTACAACCTATCGCCTTTTCGCCGAGGGAGGCGAACCTGATGCCTGGTTGTGCGTGTCTGCCAGGCGGACCGAGCCACTTTCTTCTTGTGAAAATATTTACCATGCCGCGTACCCTGTACCAAGTCGATGCGTTCACATCCAAACCTTTTGCTGGGAACCCGGCAGCCGTCTGTTGGCTGGACGAGCCGGTCGATGCCGAGTGGATGCAACAGGTTGCGGCGGAAATGAACCTGGCCGAAACCGCTTTCGTTCATCCGGAAGGAGACTCGCTCCGGCTCCGGTGGTTCACGCCGGCCGTGGAAGTCGATCTGTGCGGGCACGCAACCCTGGCCACCGCACACACCTTGTGGCAACACCAAGGTTTTCCCCAGGATCAGACACTTCGCTTCGAGACTCACAGCGGCACGTTAACCGCGTCCCCTCTTGGGGACCGAATCGAACTCGACTTTCCGATCGCTGCCGCGGAAGAAACACCGCCGCTGGACGGCCTGCTGGAAAGCCTGGGGATCGGCGATTTCACGTTTTGTGGGAAGAACGCGTGGGATTGGCTGATCGAAGTTCCAACAGCGGACGACGTTCGCCGGCTCAATCCCAATCATGCGCTGCTGGCACCGGTGACTTCGCGCGGGGTGATGGTCACGGCCCGAAGTGATGCGCCGGAGTACGACTTCATTTCCCGGTTCTTCGCGCCGGCCGCTGGCATCCCGGAAGACCCGGTCACCGGATCGGCGCACTGCGTAGTTGGTGAGTATTGGAGCCGCAAGCTCGACAAGAAGATCCTCCAAGCGTATCAAGCATCGCCGCGCGGAGGAGAGGTAGAAGTTGAGGTTCGAAACAAACGTGCCCTCCTAAGAGGGCACGCCGTAGTTGTGGCTAAGATTGAACTGTTCGTCTAAAGATTCCCTTCTTCATAGACCTCCTGGCGTTCAAGGTGCGGTGTCGTGATCACGTTGGCGTGGGCATGTCATCCCGGGGTAGTAAGTGATGCCCGCGCCAACGTGGGCATGGCATCGTGGTTGTTGATTTAGTCTGGCTCGTTGAGCAAACCCACTTTGGCCAACAGCACGTGCAGGCCTTGGTCGATGGCCGAAGGTTCGCAGTCCTGACACGAGACTCGCCATTGGGTTTGCGTCAGGATCGGGTAACCGATCAGGCCTGCCAACAGCAGAATGCCCATCCCTTCCAGGACAATCGCTCGCACCAGGTGCATGCCTATTTGCGCGGAGCTTTGTTTGCCACTGCGTCGGGCGTGTCGTTTTCTGGTCACTGCGTCTCCTCCGTGTGCTATCGCTTGGGTGTTGCCAGGACCGAAGTTGCTCTCCGTCATGAACCTCGCCTGGGAACAGATACTGATACGGCGAGCCCCGCCAGGCAGTTCGCGAATTCTTCGATTTCCGTGAAGCAGCACTGATAGCACAGCATGGTTCGATCTAACCGTGGCAAATAGGGGCTGGTTGATGTTATCTTAGGAGCTTGCTGAACTTCTCATGAAAGTCCCTCGTCGCATGCCGCACCCAGACTTCCCCGACCAGCCACAACGCCCCAAACGCGAAAGCTTTGGGATGGAAATCGGCATCGCGCTGATGTCGATCGTCGTCGCTGGCATGTTGCTGCTAGTCGGCGGGCTAATCTTCAACTGGGCCGCCAAGCCGACGCCTCCGGCCGTGCATGATAACGACCAAGACCCAACGGTCAGCAAGTTTCGACGCGTCGGTTTTGAAATTGGCCGAGACAACGAGAACCGCATTCAGGTCATCACCACACCCAATCCACTGCTGGTCACCAACATAGACCTGGCCCTGATCACAGGGCTGCCCGACTTGATCGTGCTCGACCTGCGTGGCACGCAGATCAGTGACGAGGCCCTCACACATTTGACCGACCTGCCGAGCATCGAGCAGCTGTACCTGGGAGGCTCGGTCATCACCGATACCGAGCCAACGCTGTTTCATGCCCGCTTCACTGACGCGGCGGTCGATCCGGTAGTGCAGTTGACCTCGCTGAAAATACTGAGCCTGGCCAAGACCGATATCGGCGACGAGGCGGTCAAGAAGCTACCGGCGCTGACCAACCTGGAGGTGCTCTTTCTATTAGGGACGAACGTCACCGACGAAAGCGTCGACGCGCTGTCACAGATGAAGTCGCTTCAAGAGTTGTACCTGCAAGAGACGGCCGTCACGCCGGAAGGACTGAAGCGACTTCGCGAGGCCCTGCCCGAGACCGAGATCTTACCCCTGGACGAAAGCGACGCCGGTGAGGATTCTTAAGCCCTGAAAGGGACGGCAGACAATAGCCTAGGTTATAAGTCCAATGTCATTTCTTCTAAAGGGCGACGCTCGCGCATCTTGTCCCCTCTCCCCCGAAGACGGTGGAGAGGGGACAGGAGAGGGACCTACCCCCTGACCTGCTTTGCCCCGATGCGGTACGATGGGTTTCGAATGGCTCATGACCCTGCGACCGAGGAAAGATCGATGCAATACAGCAAAGAGAAGCTGATTGAAATTGTTCGTGACAAAGGCCTGAAATTTGGCGACTTCACGCTCGCCTCGGGCAAGAAGGCTTCTTACTATCTCGATTGCCGCAAGGTGACCCTTTCCAGCGAAGGTGCTCTGCAGGTTGGCCTGGGCATCTTGGACATGCTGGGGGACGACCTGCCGGATGCGGTCGGAGGGATGGCCATTGGGGCCGATCCGATCTCGGCTTCGGTCATCACCATGGCGGCCGTGCAAGGCAAGTCGCTCGCCGGGTTCATCGTTCGCAAGGAAGCCAAGGCCCACGGAACCGGACAAGACGTCGAAGGCCCGATCGTTTCCGGCAACACGTGCGTGATCGTGGAAGACGTCGTCACTACCGGCGGCAGCTCGCTCAAGGCAATCGAAAAGGTCGAAGCGGCCGGGCTGAAAGTGCTGGGCGTAATTGCGATTGTCGACCGCATGGAAGGTGGCAAACAGGCGTTTGCCGAAGCAGGCTACGAATTGCGTACCCTGCTGACGATCGAAGACTTCGGAATCACTCCACCGCAATAAAGATATCGACGCGATTGGGGCTGGCTTCGTCATAGATCTCGAAGTCAGCCTCGAACGACCGCGAGTAGGTCATATCTTCTTCGAAGAAGCGCCAGATCTCTTTCCACGTTTTAAGAACGATCTGCGGCATCTCTCCTTCGCCAACAAAGTGCAGGTAATTCCCTTTGTGAATCCGCACCTTGTCGAGCTGATCCGGCACCTCGGCTTCCGGCGACACCTCTCTCCCCAGCAGCATCGTGAATTCGCCGGACTGGTCCGACTCGTAATCGGCGTACACGGCAATGCGCTGCTTCGGATTGACCGGATTCGCGATTAATGAATCGATGTTGTCGGTCTCATACTTTTCGTAAAGCTTGGGAATCCGCCAGGCATCAGGATTCATTTCCTTGCGGTTGGTGGTGCGAACCGAGATGCCGGCCACGTGTATCGCTTGCTTGAGTGGCTCTAGTTGAGGTGCCACGATTGCCTCCTGAGAAGTTTGCTGAAGCACGGTGGTCTCGAGACCAAGCCAGGCAATGCCGGTCGAGATCCATATGGGAATTGTAACAAATCCAACCACGGTCGACGCCATCACCACGCGAAGTGCCGTGCGGGGATCTCCTCCGTAGTGCTTGGTCAGCACAATCGGGAAAACGGCCGCCGGCATCGCGGCTTGAATTGCCGCCACTTGCTTCAGTTCCAACGAAATCGGCAGCCAAAGTGCCGCTAACAGAAATAAAATGGGCAATAGAAGCAGCCGCAGCAAAACGGTCGAGACATATGTCGGCCAGGGGCTCGAGTTGTCTCCCTGCACGTCCGCGTGAAAGATTTGATCGTAGAACGTCGCCCCGATCAGGAGCATCATCATCGGAATGGCGGCGCTGGCCAGGATGCTTGTGATTTGTGTCACGAACTCCGGCACCAGGCTGGCCCAGCCCATCTCATTGATCAACAGCGAGAGGATGATCGTCAGGCTGGGCGGGTTCAAGACGTTCTTCCACCAACCCTTGGTCAGCCCGCCACTGGCCAGGCTCACGCCGATCGTCCAGATCCCCAGTTCCACGCCGACGTTATGCAGAAACAGCACCCCCAGGGCCCGCTCGCCGAAGATTTCCTGAATCAGCGGAATGGGAATGAATCCGTAGTTGAAGATCCCGATGCAGATGGCAAACGTATGCACTTTGTCCGAGTGATCGAAGCCGAGCCGGGCTCCACCCACGCGTGCCCACGAGTACGCTACGAAGCAGCCCAGAGCGACCGTGACAAAACCCCAGATCGGCGGCAGATAGACGTTAGCGGCCTCGTCAAAGGCCGGATTGCCGACTACCTTCACAAAGATAAAGCACGGCATCAGCACGCGAATGCCGAGCTTCAACAAGCCGGCGTCGACCTCGCGCGAGATCCATTGCAGATAACGAGCCGTCCCGCCGATCCCCATCACGGTGAAAACGGCGGCCGTTATGCTTAGAATCGTAATGACTTGCGTAAGATTCATCGTCCTAACTTAATCGTTAGCCCGCGAAGCAACAATTAGGCCACCCAAAACTTCACTCCCGAGCAGTTCTTTGATGCGGCAGACCACATCCGACCGAGAAAACCTGGGCATCATCATCGTCGACCACGGCTCCCGCCGGGCCGAAAGCAACGACCTGTTACTGGAAGTGGTCGAGCTGTTCCGCCAGACAGCCGGATACAAGATCGTCGAACCAGCCCACATGGAACTGGTCGAGCCCAGCATCGCCCAGGCGTTTCAAAAATGCGTCGGCCAGGGAGCTACCCGGATCGTCGTGCACCCCTATTTTCTTTCACCAGGAAGACACTGGCACGAAGACATTCCCCGCCTGGCCCAAGAGGCAGCCGCCAACCATCCAGGCATTACGCACCTGGTAACCGCCCCACTAGGGCTACACCCGCTGATGGCGAAGGTGATGCAAGAACGCATCGAAACCTGTTTGGCGCATTGCGAAGAGGGGGCGCCGATTTGTGAGGTGTGTACCGAAGAGAGTAGTTGTCAATTGCGTGGTCAATAGCCGAAGACGCTCAAAAGGCGTTACGTCCGAAGCCCTGAAAGGGCGGCATATAATAGCCAGGGGTGCAAACCCCTGGTAGTTGGTACCTGATAAAGCGAAAGCCCCAACGGGGCGACAGAATTGTTCCTGGCAGGTTTTCTGTCGCCCCGTTGGGGCTTTCATTGGTTCTTGGAATCGTTACGGCAAGGGAATTAAAACTATTAAAGAAAGAGCTATCGTATCGGATTAAGGCGAGAGTAATGTTGGCCCTGAGAAATTTACCCTTGGCATGTGGTATTCTCCAGCGTCCATATTTCGCATGAAAACGTCGACAGGCTTCCCTGTTTTTGCGGTATGGTTTAGCCGAAAACCCGTTGGCGCCCACTCGTATTCTCGAATGAAAGCCGTGACACGAGTTGGGTGTTCATTGCTCAAAGCAATATAGACGACTCCTGGTGTCTTGACTTGAAAATGTATTGGCTTTGTACCTTCGCCTTGAACCTGTGCAAATTGCTTGAAGGGAAAGTCGTCTGGTATATCTACCCATTTATAGGATCGATCCGAAAACGCTCTTACTCCATTCTTAAGGTTCTGAAGTGAGGAAGCACCCGACTTAACAACTATTTCGGCATTGGCATATGTTGGATGATTCGAAGGTAATGCTTTGATCTTTTTGATTTCGTCTTGAAGATAACGAGCATCATCAAGTAGCCCTTCCCTCACATACCTCCGAACTACTTGATCATAGGCATTTTCGAGTTGCGTTAGCGCTCGTTCAAAGGTAGTCACGTAACCATCTGCCGGAACAACAGTCGGAAGAATACCTTTGCCTTTAAATGCTTCAATCTCTTTAACAACCGACTCAACCAACTCTAGTTCACCACGCCGTTGAGCAAACTCCAGTTTCGTTTCGAGACGCTCTAGCAGATGCTTCTTTGCAGAATCGATGTTTTCTTCGAACACCTCCTTTGCCGCTATGATCTCCGGATCAGGAACCTTATCACTATCAGCGGCGAAGATATACACAGGACATGTGTTCAACCACAGTAAAAGAAAAAATGTGCTGTGAAGATGCTTAACGTCCATTACCAACCCCAGCTAATTGGATATTTCGCGAGCGTTTATTTCTGCCAATATTGTAAAGTGGTGGCTTTGCAAATTCCAACTAAGTCCCGGTCTATTCTCTATCGCCCCGTTGGGGCTCACTCGTTTCTTGATCGACTTCCCCAGGGCTTACGCCCTGGGCTATTATATGCCGCCCCTTCGGGGCTTCAGAGATTATCGCGGCTTAGCACTACTCCTCCACCAACACCGTATCCTCATGCTCGTACCCGGGAGCACAACAACACAGCAGTCGCAGTGTATCGCTGCCCGTGTTGGTGATCTGATGGACCTGGCCTGGTGGGATGGCAATCGCATCCCCTACGCGGACTTCGCGCAGTTCTTCGCCGATCTGCATACGCCCTTGGCCGTGGGTGATGTAGTAGATTTCTTCCGTCTTGGGGTGGTAGTGGGCGGTGGTGCTAGCGCCTGGGGGGAGGCGGGCCTCGGCCAGGCTTTGGGCCCGGATGCACGAATTGCGGTGGGCCAGCAGTTCGCGGATTTCGGAGCCGTCTTTGGTGGTGAACGGCTCGGCGTCGTTCAGATTGACGATATCCATCGGTTTTTTGCCTCCTAACGGGGTGTTCTGGCACAGCGGCTTGGGCTGTGAGAGAATCTTATTGACACATTTGGGCGTTTCTTGATACTTGGGCGAAAAATACACCCAAGCCTAGCGCTTTAACGGACATCACGAAGGAAACCAATCATGCCCCGAAATAAGACGTTTAACGACGCATGCAACGCCATCGGCGATACCCCGATGATACATATCAATCGGTTGATCCCCCAGGGTGGGGCCGAGGTTTACGGCAAGTGTGAATGGTTCAACCCGCTCAATAGCGTCAAAGACCGAATCGGGTACGCCATGATTGCCGATGGCGAGAAGCGCGGCATCGTGACTAAAGACACGCACATCATCGAGCCGACTTCCGGCAACACAGGCATCGCCCTGGCTTTCGTTTGTGCCGCCAAAGGTTACAAGTTGACGCTGACCATGCCGGAATCGATGTCGCTCGAGCGCCGTGCCCTGCTACGTGCGATGGGTGCGAACCTGGTTCTGACGCCTGCGGCCGACGGTATGAAAGGGGCCATCAACACGGCGACCGAAATGGCCGAGAAGGAACCCAACGGCTGGATGCCTGGCCAGTTCGAGAACCCAGCCAACCCGGCCATTCACGAAGCGACCACCGGCCCTGAAATTTGGGCCGACATGGAAGGCAACGTCGACGTGTTGATCTCCGGCGTCGGTACCGGCGGTACGATCACCGGCGTCTCGCGTTTCATCAAGAGCAAGAACCCGAACTTCATTTCGATCGCCGTCGAACCGAAGAACAGCCCCGTGATCAGCGGCGGTCAGCCTGGTAAGCATCGCATCCAAGGGATCGGTGCGGGCTTCATTCCGAAGAACCTGGATACGTCGATCGTCGATGAAACGATTCAAGTCGACGACGAAGACGCTTTCGAGTATGGCCGACTGCTGGCCAAGGAAGAAGGCCTGGTCGCGGGGATCAGCAGCGGCGCCGCCATCTGGGCTGCCAAGCAGGTTGCCGCTCGCCCCGAAATGAAGGGCAAACGAATCGCGGTCATCCTGTGCAGCCTGGGCGAACGATATCTATCAACGCCACTGTTTGGTGGCCTGGACGGTTAAGTCCCGAAGCCCCAAAGGGGCGAAATAAAATAGCCCAGGCGTAAACCCTGGGTTAGACGAGCAAGAAACAAGTGAGCCCCAACGGGACGACATAAACTCAATGTTGAGAGATTATGTCGCCCCGTTGGGGCTCTTTCTCTTTTGAGACGAGTACCAGGGCTTACACGCCCTTGATTACTAGATGCCGCCCCTTTTTCGGGGCTAAGGAGTCATTACTGGTACAACGTCTGAAGCAATTCCGCCTGCCGCTTCAGTTCTTCCAGCTTGGCCTGGGCGTTGGCCATTTCGTCGGTGCTGGTTTCGACCTTCTGCTTGTGCTCGCGGAGTTGAGCGTAGACGGCCGACTTTTCTTCCATGACCTTATCGAGTTCGGCCTGCAGCTTGGCGATCTGGGCCAGCTTTTCTTCCATCTGCTTTTCCATCTCGGCCTGCTTGGCGGCGGCTTCGGCAACCTGCTGTTCCTGGGTCTTGATGCCGGTCATCATGGCTTGCTGTTCGGCTTGCAGCTTGGCGGGGTAAGCGGCGAAGTCGGCTTTTTCCTTCTTGAGTGCTTCCAACTCGACCTTGGCGGCAGCGGCTTTCTCGGCGGCAGCCTTGGCAGCGGCGGCCTGATCGTTCATCGCCTTCTCGACGTTCAGCTTGCCTTCTTCCAGCTTCTTAAGCTGCTCGGCCTGCTTCTTCATCTCGGCGTCGTACTGCTTGATCAGGTTTTGCTGTGTGCCGGTCTCCTTGTTGGCTTCGTCTTTGGCCTTCTTGGCCGCTTCGATCGTGGACTTCGCGGATGCCAGCTGGGTATCGGCGGTCTGCTTGTTCTGTTTCGCCGTGGCGATGGCCTTTTCCGCATTGGCTTTCTCGGCGTTGGCCTTGTTCGTCTCTTCCTGAAGCTGCTTCACCTGAGCTTCGGCGGCGGCGATTTGCTCGGCATCCTTTTTGAGTTCGCCGTCTTTGCCTGCGATGGCGTCGGTCGACTTCTTTGCTTCGGCAGCCAGCTTGTCGACTTCGGCCTGGGCGGCTGACTTTTCACCATTGAGCGAATCGATTTCCTTTTGCTTCGATTCCTTCTGATCGTCGGCGACCGATTCCTTTTGCTTGGTCGCTTCGGCGATCTTGGCATCAAGGTCGGCGACCTTCTTCTTGGCGGCTTCGATCGCTTGCTGCTGAGCGGCTAGCTGTTTCTTCAAGTCGTCCAACTGCTTTTGATGTTCCGCTTGAGCATTCTTGGCGGCATTCAGGACCGAAGTCTTCTCTTGGATCTGCTTGCCGTAGTTGGCCAGCTTGGCGTTGACTTGATTGAGCGACTGCTCGGCCTTGGCGATTTCGCCGGCCCACTTCTTCGAGTCGGCGTCCTTCGCGTTGGCTTCTTGCTCTTGCTGCTTTTGCTTGGCTTCCGAGTCGGCGATGGCCTTCTTCAGCTCTTCGATCTTCTTCGCGGCCGCATCCATGGCGGCCTTGGCGTCATTGCTGGCCTTCTTGCTGTTCTCGATCGCGGCAAGATGATTGTCGAAGGCCTGCTTGGCTGCGGCTGCGGCGGCACTTGTATCAGCAGCGGCCTTGTCGAAGGCACCAATTTCGGTCTGCAGCGAAGCGATCATCTCGTCGTAGGTCGGGGTGACGGCTTTCAGCTTGCCGAGTTCCTGCATCCCTTCGATTTTGTAGACGCGGATCTCACCGGTCCAGTCACCAACAACGATCTTGATACCGTCGTGATTGAAACAAGCACGCAGGGCCAGGTCGGCGAAGCCTGGGGTCTTGGCGAGTTCTTTTCCGTCACCAGCCCAAACCTTGGCGACCTTGTCGCGGCCAGCGGTGACCATGCGTCCGTCGTGGGTGTAGCTGACCCACTCGGCACCGCCACCATGGGCGCCGAACGACTTGATGTTCTTGCCGTCGATCATGGCCCACAGCTTGACGTCGTTATCGCTGCTGGCGGAAGCCAACACGTTCGAGTCCGGCTGCCAAGACACGGCGTTGATGCCTTCTTTGTGTCCTTGCAGGTTCATGTATTCGCGAGCCGTTTCGGCTTCCCAAACGAACAGTCCGTTCGAGCGATCAGCCGAGGCAAGCAAGACCCCGTCAGGGCTGTAAGCAATCGAGGTGACCCAGTCGGTGTGCTTCTTGATTTCGTAAAGTAGCGAACCGTCGGCTGTCGAGTAGATGCGAACCAGTCGCTGAGGCCCCCCCAGGGCAACTCGCGAAAGATCGGGCGATACATCGGCAGCCAGCACGGCGTCGTATTCGTCACCGACCGTCACCAGCGGCTTGCCGGTGCGAACATTGAAGAGAGTCACGCTGCCGGCGTAACCACCACGGCCACCACCAGCCATCAGCACTTCGCCATTACGGCTAAAGCGGAGGATGTACGGAATGCCTTGCGGGTAAGGAATCACGCCCAGCAATTTCAGCGTATCGGTATTGTACAATGCGATCTGCTTTTGACCGGCAATCGCGACCAGAGGTGCCCAAGGGCTGTGCGCCATCGCCGTAATGGCACCGCTGCTGTGGAGCTCCATGACCGGAGCCTTCCACAGACCTTCCGGCATCGCGGCAGGACCTTCTGGCTTGCCGGTGGTCACCGGGCCTTCCATCGCCAGGCCGCTCTTTTTCTTGGCTTTAACTTTCGAGCCGCTGTTTTCCAGTGCGCCCAGTTCGATCCACTTCGCGATGATGTCTCGCTTTTCCTGGGCAATCGGATCTTGCCCCGGCGGCATCTCTGGCGTTTCGTCACCGTTGATCAATGCAAACAGACGCGAACTGCCGACGTCTTGTGGGATGACCACCTCACCACTGGCACCACCTTCGAGCGTGGCTCCAAAGCTTTCCAGGTTCAGCCCCCCCTTGGCATCCCCCTGGTTATGACAGGTAAAGCAATGCTCCCGCAGAATCGGACGAACGTGATCTTCGTAGGTGATCTTTTCGACCATGTCGCCAGCTGGCTTGGCATCTTCAGCTGCGGCCAGCGTGGTCAATCCGAACAAAACCAGAAGTGGGAAGGTATAACGCATCGCTCAATACTCTGTGCGAAAAAAGGCGGGCAAACGAAGGCGGGGGTCAAGCGTGCCGACGGACGGACCGTGGCACGCTAAAGCAAGTCTAGCTCACGAAATTTAGTGGTTAAACATGAACTCGCGGGAGTTGAGGACCGCCCAGAAGACGTCTTCGAGCCCCCGTTGGCGGTTCTCTTCTTCTTTGAGAACAGCCGTGAGTTTCTCTCGTTCTTCCGCCGTTGGCTTGCGGGCCAGGCAGCGGATGTAAATCTTGTCGATGATCTGATCGTTGGTCAGCTCTTCCTTGACCCAGTCTTCGACCAGCTTGCCGCGTGCGATTTTGTCTTGCGTGGCCGAGCCGTTCAGCATGTGCAACGCCTGGGACAAGGTCGGTGAGGTGGCAGCTTCACACGAGCAAACCGTTTCACGTTCGCTGCGACCAAAGGTCGTGAGGAAGTAGTTGGAAGTCTTACCGTCAGCGATCTGCACGGCACGCGAACCGAGTGGCAGGCCGCGGAACTTTTCGTCGTGGTTGGTGGCCTGACTGATGCAGTCCAAGAGTTGCTCGGCCGGGATACGGCGTACCTGGGCGTAAGCGAAGTTTTTGGTATCGGACTTGTTGCTGTCATTGGGAACAGTCGTTCGCTGATAGGCCTTGGAGGCACAGATGTCACGAACGAGCTTCTTGAAATCGTAGTTGTACTCGACCAGCTTGTTACCCAGCGTCGTGTACAGTTCGGGGTTCGAGGCTGGGTTGCTCACGCGGACGTCATCGACTGGATCGACGATACCAACGCCAAAGAAGCTGGCCCAAATCCGATTAGCGACGCTGCTCGCGAAGTAAGGGTTCTCGGGAGCGGTCAACCACTCGGCCAGCACTTCACGACGATCGCGTCCCTTCATGTCTGGTTCGACGCCGCCAAGGAACTTCGGTTCCATGACCTTATTGCCGACTAGGTGACGCACGTCGCCGCCACCGCGGTTGTAGATGATACGCTCGCGGTAGTCCTCGGTGTTCTTACGACCGATCTGAGCGAAGAACGCGGCGAAGCCGTAGTAGTCATCCATCGTCCAACGATCGAATGGATGGTTGTGACACTGGGCACATTGAGTTCGCAGCCCCATGAAAACCTGAGCCACGTTCTCGGCCGTCTTGAGGGTATCGGTCTCGATTTCGTAGTAGTTGGTCGGCGGATTGCTGAACGTACCGCCCGATGCGGAGAGCAGATCGCGAACCATCTGATCCAGTGGAACGTCGTTGGAGATCTGTTCGGTCAGCCAGCTGTAGTACAGGAAGGCCGACTTATCGCTCACGCGGTTGGTGCTCTTGATCATCAACAGCTCGGCCCAACGCATGGCCCAGATTTCCGAGAACTCTTTACGCTCAAGCAGGCGATCGACCAGCTTGGCTCGCTTGTCGGCCGAAGTGTCGGCCATGAATACGTTGTATTCCTCCTCGGTCGGCAGAAGGCCGGTGATATCGACCGTCGCACGACGGAGGAACTCTTCATCCGTGCAGATTTCACTCGGTGTGATTCGCAGCTTGTGCAGTTTGGAACCCACCAACTCGTCGATGTAATTACCGACGACCTGAGGCTTTTCGTACTTCAAATCCTTCGGCAAGACGATCACCTGGCTACCGACGGTGTGGGTGTCGAAGCGAGCCATGACGAACGCTTCGCCGCGTTTCGAGGCGGTGCACAAACCGTTCTTATCGATCGGAGCCGAGTTGTCATTATTGGACATGAAGACAGCCAGATTGGTCACGTCACGCGTGGTGCCGTCCGCGTAGAAGGCCTTGACGATGAACGACTGCTGGGCCCCTTCCCCTTCGAGGACGGCCTTGGGCGGGTAGATCTCGATCTTGTCGCACCGGGGCACTTCCCCTTCATCTGGCTTGGCACCGGTTTCCAGCCAACGCAGAAGGGTGGCGTAGTAATCGGAGTCTTTCTCGAAGAGCTTACCACCGGTATGAGGAACGCTACCGATCGCCTTTTCCAGCAGCAAGCTAGACTGGGGATCGGCGAGGTTGACGCGACGGGTGGCTTGTTCGCGCGTAGTGCGGAAGTAGTCGCCATCCGGATCGAAACCAAATAGCGACAAACGGAAACCGTCCTTACCGCGAGCAGCACCGTGGCAACTACCGGTGTTACAACCGGCTCGCATGAAGACCGGCATCACGTCGAGGTGGAAACTGACGGGACGTTCTTCGGTTGCCTGGGCGACCTTTACCGGAATTTCGACCTTGTGACCGGCATATTCGATCTTTAAAGTCGTTTCGCCATCGGCAACCGGCAGGACCAAGTTACCTTCCCGTTTGACGCTCCCTTCCGAGGCCAGCGAGGCGGTTGCCTGGGCGGTGACATCGAGCGTGACGTCGTCATCGCGAGTCGCGACCACGACATACCGCTGAGCATCTCGGCTAGTCAGCAATTCAATCGAACTGGGATAGACGTTGATTTCGCGAATGGCGGTCTCGGCCTGAGCAGTCGTTGCTGCCAGACAAATCACGAGTCCGCTGAGCATCCAATGAGCGACTGCGTTACGAGTCACGGCTGGCTCTCCTTCGGCTTTCGCCGTTTATCCTGGGAAGGGTATAGGAATCTTGTTCTGGGGGGAATCGAAAGCAGGCGTTTACTCGCCCATTTCCTTAGCCAGTCGCAGTTGTTCCAGGCGACTGAGCGGACGTTCCGGTTTCGGCTTAGGAGCCTCTTCCTTCTTCGGTTCGTCCTTGGGTTTGGCGGTGGCCACTTTGGGTGGCAGCGGCTTGTCGACCCGCAGTTCGATGTTGCCGTTGGTCTGAACAATTGGCTCGTCGTTTTCGGTCACCGTGATGCGGGCCACGATCGACTTGTGTTTGCCATCTTTCGCGTCTTGGGCAACTTTGACGGTGAAGACCGCTTTTTCAGCGTCTTTGTTCACTTTGACCGGTTCGGTGGTCACGCCAGAAGGCATTCCCAGCAGTTCGACGGTAGCCTCGCCAGGGAATTCTCGTTTGGCGGTCAAACCAACAACGATCTGAGCCTCTTGCCCTTGCTCGCAGGCAGCTTGATTGAAGGCGAAGTCAACGATGCGATCAGCAACTTCCAAGTCGGCGAAGGGAGAAGAGACTTCCGACAGGCCGGAGGTTCCCAAAACGCAAATCTTGTGAACACCGATGGCCGCACCGCCGTTGGCCGTGACGGGAATCTCAGCTTCGGTCTGCCCCTTTTCGATTTTGATCGAACGCGAGGCGCCAATGCCCGGTGGATCGTCGAGCAGACGCAGGCGGATTTCATCTTCAAACCCTTCGGCACGCGTCGCTTTCACTTTCAGCTTCATCGAGCCATCGCGGACGACCGGCACCTTCGGTTGAACGATCTCGAGCTTGTAAGGGACTTTCTCGACGACGGCGACCGACATGCGGTCGGTATCGTGACCCCACACGTCACGGTTGTTTTGACCGCGAACGAGCATCGTACGCTGTAGCACGTGTCCTTCAACCTTGATATCCTGGTTGGTCGGCCTGGCCACGACATCCACCAACTTGCCGTTGAGTTGGGCATCGGGCTTGGCTCGCATGAGGACTGGCAACTTGTTGGTATTTTCCGCCATGGGGAAGGTGATCACTTCGATTCCTTCCGGCAGATCATGGAAATCAAACTTCAGTTCGCCGCCGAAGTTCTCGCGGCGAGCGGTCAACAAGACAGCCATGTAGTTGTCTTGCGGAACACTCATCGTGCGGGCTTTATATCGCTCGACTTCCGGAATGTCGATGACCAGGCTCGGCGTACGCTGGGTGACTTCCACGCGGTAGATGTTCAGCGGACTGCCAGAGCCAAGGTGGTCACGCACACGGACCACCAAGTCGGTATCTTCTTCCGCTTTGACGCGAACGTAGCTATCGATATTTCCGCCGGTGTCGTCGTTGCCACCCAGACGCTTGCCGTTGGACTGTTGATAGACATCGACGACGGGATCCAGGTAGGAACGCAAATCTTCGCGAGCATAGACGCGAACGTCATACTCTTGCCCCTTCTTGGCCGGGAATGCAAAGTGGTCGTAGTCCCCCTTCTGTTCGATCACACCACTGGCAACGCCCGGCCCTTGCATGGGCGTGGCTGCCTTCAGGTCGTTGTTCGGTTCCTTCTCGACTACGCCAGGCAGACTCGAAACGAACAAACGGTTCGGGGAAGGAGCGATACCGTACTGATCTTCTGGATAGTACAGAAACTCGCCTTCCTTCTCTGGCAAACGTACCTTGGCGGTCTGCGTGCCGGAAGGGTCGCCTAACCAAGTGACTTCGATCTCTTCGCCTGGCTTGCCGCCGGTTGGGTAGATACCTTTGGGACGTGGGAAGCTGCCGACGCTCAGGCGATAGGCACAATTGCCGTTGCCGCCGTAGCTGCTTTCGCGGACCTGAATGATGTACTTGCCATCTTCCGGAGCCAAAAGCGAGCAGAGGCAGTCTTGGAATAAGAGAGGTTCATCGTCGCTCTTAGCGAGTTCAAAACGTTGCTGGTTGAGGATCGCGACGTACGGATCGAAGAAGGTCAGGCCCAATCGCAGGCCAGTCAATTCGGCCGTGATCCGCTGACCTTTCTTGGCCTCGATGACGAAGTAGTCGACATCTTCGTTCTGGATGATTCCGTTGACTGTGGTTCCCATTTCGACGGGCTGCGGTTCTTTAAAATCGCTATTGGGTTCTTTCTCTTCGATTTCTGGCAGGGCGCCGACGTAGAAGAGAACCACATCGCTCAGCCCAGTCGCCGTCCGCAGCCGCATCGCATGCTGGCCAAGACGGCAGTCAGGAGTGACGTTCAGGGTGACTTTTACCTTCTTGTCGTCTTCTGCCTCGATCGATTTGGTTGAGACGCCTGGCTCGAAGTAAAGAATCTCCTGAGTGTCTTTCAGGCGATCTCCTTGCAACGTCACGGTGATCTCTTGACCGCGTTGGAAACCAGGAGGGCTGATCCGCGAGAAAGCTGGCTTGGCAGCCAGGATATCAGCTGAGATCAGCGTCGTGATGACCGTAGCCAATAAAAGAACTTGGAGGCGTTTCATGACGGTACCGCGTCCAGATGAAGGGTTCAAATCGTGTGGGGGAGAAAACGAGAGCCGGAAGCTGGCAGGAAACCGAACTCACGATTTTAGGCGGGGATGATAGGTTCGGCCTGGGCAAACTTGCCCAGGCCGAACGGTTTTATTCTAACCTGAACCTCACGAAGGCGAAGTGTTTTCTGCCGTCGCGAAGCCAGTTTCTACTAAGTTAGGCCAGCAGGTCTTTGATGACCTTGCCACCGTCAACGATTTCAATCGGACGATCGCCAGGTGCCATCAATTCCTTGTCAGCCACGATACCCAACTGGTGGTACATGGTGGTGGCAAGATCTTCGGGACCGACTGGGTCGAGTTCTGGCTCGCTCGAAGTGGCGTTCGAGGCACCATGGATGTAGCCTTTCTTCAGACCACCGCCGGCTAATGCCACGCTGAAGACTTTCGGCCAGTGATCGCGCCCAGCGTCCTTGTTGATCTTCGGCGTACGTCCGAATTCGGAGGAAACCATCACCAGCGTGTCGTCCAGGATGCCTTGGCGATCGAGGTCGCGAATCAGTGCCGAAAAGGCTTGATCGAAGTCAGGCACCTGACGCTTGATGCTGTCGGTAATGCGTTGATGCATGTCCCAACCGCCATAAGTCAGCGTGACCATGCGAACGCCGGACTGAACCAGACGTCGAGCCATCAGCATACGCTGGCCGGCCTGATTGCGACCATACTCATCGCGAATCTTGGCATCTTCGGCATCAATGTTAAATGCTTCACGAGCTTCCGGCGACGAAACCAAGCTGTAAGCTCGTTCGTAGAAGGTATCCATTGCCGCAACTTGATCCGACTCGTTCTTCTGAGCGAAGTAGTTGTTGACGGCATCCAGAGCCGAGCGACGACGATAGAAACGAGCATCATCCACGCCGCCTGGCAGGCTCAGGTCACGAACCTTGAAACCACCGCTGGCTGGATCGGAACCCAGCGAGAATGGTGCAAAGGAAGAACTTAGATAGCCCGTGCCTGCAAATTCGTTAGGCACGTTTGGCACGCAAACGTAAGGAGGCAGATTCTTGCGCGGACCGTACTCGTGACTCACTACGGCACCGAAGCTGGGAAACTTAAGCGCCGGGCTGGGACGGTATCCGGTGAACATGTTGTGCGTGCCACGTTCGTGAGCGGCTTCACCATGGCTCATCGAACGAATGATGCACAGTTTGTCGGCCACTTGAGCGGTTTTAGGCAGTGCTTCGCTGAAGTACTCGCCGGTATTGGTTTTGACCGTCTTCATTTCGCCGCGATATTCGATCGGCGAATATGGCTTCGGATCCCACAGTTCCTGTTGGGCGGCACCACCCGGCAGGTAAATGTGAATGACGCTCTTGGCCTTGGCTTCGATGAAATCATACTGCTTGATTTCTGCCTGGGCTTCTTGCAGCCGGAACATGTCGGACATGCTCAGCCCCAGACCTGCCGCGGCACCGACGGTAAGAAAATTACGTCGACTCAGCGGGTTCCCCTTGCACTTCTTCATGACCATCTCCAACAGTTTTGGGTGTGTTCAGCTTCTTGGGAATGACTTGGATTGATGAAAGGTTTCACCAATTTCAAGCGAAACGGAAGGAACGGCGCCAAACCCCTAATATGTGAAGCGCAAGGGTGTTGGACGCGAGCGTAACATTGAACGATCGCCGCTAAACTCGGCCATCTTCAAAAAAGGTAGGCAAATATGGGTAGGTAATGGAAGGAAATGTGCCACTTCGGATAGAAGCAGCCTTATCCATTAAATGGCCAATATAACGATCCTCATCTCTGTTGTCAAAAGAATTATATTGGATTTGACCTATTTAACTCCCTTGGCAACTTCTTAGCTAAACCCTTACACAAAAGGAACTTACGCCGATGTGATGTCACGAGCCATCAGAAGAATTTGGCAAAAAGGCGAAACTAGCCCCGATTTGCCAAGCGTGCCACCCATTCGAACTGGCTTAGTTGGTGCTTTCGCAACTACGAAGCAGGCGCGAGGCAGTAGAGATGCGTCGATGTTCTCCAATACAGCTTTCCGCCCGCGAACACAGGGCTGGCGAATCCATTTCCCTCGAGATGAAACTGGGCAACCGAGTTAAAATCGGGAGTCGCATCAAAGACGTGCATTGTCCCGTCCTCGTCGGGAACGAGCATGTAATTGCCGTATAAGGTCAACGAGGCACTGAAGTTACCGCCGATACGCTTCCGCGCGAGACGCTCGCCAGTCACCGCGTCGTAGCACAGCCCGATTCCGTCGTCGTTGACCGCGAAGATCTTACCATCGTGTACCAAAGGGGACGGGACATAAATCCGCTCCCTGGCTTCCCATTCAATCGTTTCTCTGACTTTCTCCCCATCTCTATCGACTCGGACGGCAATCGATCCGTTTTGAGGATAGCCGCCGGTCGAAATCACCAGGTCCCCGGCAACCACTGGGGTATTGGCAGTCGTCTTCGCAGGACCGCTGACCGACCACAGAAGTTCGCCATTGTTGGGGTCGTAGGCTGACGTCTTCCCAGTCCCGCCAATGAGAATCTGTTGCCTGCCGGCAACTTCGGCCAGAATAGGCGAGCCGTAACTTGGTTCAGACGAACGTCCTACCCGCCAGACGATGTCTCCGGTGTCTCGTCGCAATGCGGCTAAGAACCCAGGCCCATCCGAGTCCGCCAAGACTATCACGTACGACTCGAAAATGATCGGCGAACTTCCATAGCCATGCTGGCTGCGGAATGGTCCGGCTTCCTTCTGCCAGACGATTTGTCCTTTCAGATCGATCGCCGTGACATATAAAGAGTCCTTCACCACGAACGCCGTAAAGATGTACTTTCCGTCGGTGGCTGGTGTCGCGGAGGCCTGAGAGTTCTTTTGATGGGTCCGCATAAAGCCGCCCTGATGGACCGTGGTAGTCCAGTTCGGCTTGCCCATGATGGTCTCATAGCAGACTAGCGACTTGGTTTCCTGCTTGGCATCGGCCGTCGTGATGAAGACCTTGTCCCCCACGACAATGGGCGAAGAATGCCCCAGTCCCTGGATTTTAGCACTCCAGACGACGTTGGGTTGGCTGGTCCACTGGAAATCGGCGATCTCTTGATGGGCGATCCCATCCCGATCTTGGCCGCGCCACCAGGGCCAGCTACTGGGCGGCAGCGATACCGGATCGGCAGCTTGAGCGGCTTCGCCTTGCGGGGCATGGATCTCGGCAACCGGCTCTTGCCGACAACCAAGCAGCAACGCACCTACCGCAAGCGATAGGGACACAAATCGGCGATATCCTGCGAGCATCATGCGTCTCCGTTGGGGAGTCATTCCGGCAACAGCTTCTTTGCATATTGCCGAATCGAAATAAATTCCCTGAATTCTCGTCATGGCAAGGTCTGCCTAATTGCTTAGAATAACATTTTACGCGAATCCGCTAACAAAATGTTCTCACGGAGTTAGATAAAAACATCATGGTTGGGCGATTCTCCCTCTTCGTGGTAGCCACAATGATAGGTGGCTTCTTAACCCTCCCCCTGGCGGCTGAGGATTACGCAGGGCAAGCCGATCTCGACAAAGCAGTCGACTTGAAACTCGACGCCGAAGGGATGGACGATCTGGCCAAGGTCGCCGAACTTTGTGAATCGGCCTTAGACAAGGGGCTGCACGAAGAAGACCAGGTCTTCGCCAAGCAACTGCTCACCTCGGTACGCTACCAACGGGCCGAAGCCATGGGCAAAGGGATCTTCGAAGAAGCCCAGCAGCGCAAAGACTGGAAAGAACTACGCGACAAAGCGGTCGCCGAGGTCAACAAGGGTCTGAAGTACGACGACTCGGTCGGCATGCTCCATTTCCTGAAGGCACGTCTCTTGCTTCTACCTGAAGGAGATCGCGATCAAGCGAAAAAGAGCATCAACAAGGCGATCGAACTGCTGCAAGGAACCGGCGAGCCCCTCTCGAAAGCGCTGGTCGTCTCCCTTGTATTCGCTGAAGGCCCCGATGCTCAGATTGACGTGCTGACCAAGGCCATCGAAGCTCATCCGAACAATGCCGACGCGTATCGACTCCGTGGGCTGATGTATCTGGAACAGGAAAAGTTTCAAGAAGCCTTGGCCGACCTGAAGGTCGTTACCGAACAGTTGGCCCCCGGCGACCTGACTTCGCTGCAAGCATATGCTCGTGCGTTTGCCCGATTGGGTGAGTTCGACGAAGCGATCAAGGCGGTCGATCAAATCATTCAAGCCAATCCCAACTCGCCGATTGGTTACTTGCTGCGAGCCCAATTCAAGACGATGGCCGGCAATCTGAACGCGGCGATTGAAGACCTGGATCAGGTACTGGTTCTCGCCCCGCGATCGGTGCCGGCTCTGTTGATGCGGGCCAGTTTGTACGTGGAACGGGAAGACTACAAGTCGGCCCTGCAAGACGTCGAGCGGGCCTTGGCTGCCGACACCGGCAACATGCAGGCATTGCTCATGCGAGCCACGCTATACGCCCAGGAAGGGAAGTTCGCCGAAGCGATTCGCGACCTCGAAGCGCTCCAGATTCGCAACAGCGACAACGCCACGATCGCCTTGCAGCTGGCAACCCTCTATCAAGCCGACAAGCGTCCTCGCAAGGCCGTGGAAGTCTACGATCAGGTCCTTAAGATCGAGCCTGATAACGTTCTCGCGCTGCGTGGCAAAGGAGATGCCCTGCTCTCTTACGGCAAACATGCCGAGGCAGTCGAAACTTACATGGCCGCGCTCAAGATTCAAGATGATGAAGAAGGGGGTATCCTGAACAACCTGGCGTGGGTCTTGGCCACGTCCCCCAAAGAGGACGTTCGTGATGGCGAGAAAGCGCTCAAGTACGCCGTAAAGGCCTGCGAGGCGACCGACTACTCGCAAGCTCACATCTTGTCGACCTTAGCCGCGGCTCACGCCGAAAAGGGTGACTTCGAGGAAGCTCGCAAGTGGTCGAAGAAGGCCGTCGAAGTCGCCGGTGGCGACGAAGCTGCCGCCGAGATTCGCGAGCACCTCAAGAACGAGTTGGATTGTTACGATGGCAACGAAGCCTGGCGAGAAATTCAAAACACCAAGGAAGGTGGCAAAACCGATACCATCGCCGGTCCGGCTTCCAAGGTGGCCGAACAGTTGAAAGACGCCGACCAAGAAAAGCCCGGCAAAAAGGGGAAGAAGGATGATAAGCCAGAGATGATGGAACCAGTCCCCGACATGGACCCCGTCTCCTGAGCCAACTCTTTTTTGTTTGCTTCGCCTCGAGTATTCGGAAGAATGAACGCAGAGGCCACACCCAAACGAAACGCTCGCCCTGGCCTCTTTGACGGTGCCAGGGCTTTTTTCATGAAGGGACTCCACACCATGGATATCCAAACGCCCGATCAATTGACGCAAAAGAAGTGCAAGCCGTGCGAAGGGGGGGTCGACCCGTGCAGCGTGAACGAAGCCAACGATCAGTTGGCCAAACTCGACGGTTGGTACCTGACGCACGAAGGCCAGCGGATCCGCAAAGACTGGACGGTCAAGAATTTCATGGCCGGCATGGACTTTTTCAATAAGGTCGCCGAAGTTGCCGAAGAAGATGGTCATCACCCCGACCTGCACATCGCCGGGTATCGCAACGTTTCGATTGAACTATGGACCCATGCGATCGGCGGACTCAGCGAGAACGACTTTATCCTGGCGGCCAAGATCGATGCCTTGCCGATTGACTTGAAGTCATAGGCGACATGCGGATACCAACGTGTCCGTATGAAGTCCTGGTTAATCATTGTGCGGGTGGAATTTGCGTTTCGCGGCGAGTGTCCTAAACTTTGGGCAGTTACTGCGCACGCGTCTTACCCCCTACATGGCTATGAACGACGAGACGGAACTTCTCGATAAGCCTCAGCTTCCGGCGGTTGCCCCTGAGGCTCCGGTCCCAGCCGAGCGGACCATCGATGCAGGCCTGCCGCCTAGTATCCGATCGGCCGTACGTAGCCATACGATCATCTGGATCGTCATCCTGTCGATCGGCCCGTTGGGTTTACCGCTGCTTTGGCTAAGCCCGAAGTACTCGGCCTGGTCGAAGGTATTGATCTCGCTGGCTACGGTCTTCTTCACGGTGATCCTGCCGGTTGCGGTGACGATCTACTGCGGCGAGTTTCTCGTTCACGAACTTCTGGACGCTCTGGAAGAAGCCAACCGAGCTGGCGGGGCAATCTAACGACCGTTTAGGCCTCGGCCGTTTCCTGGAGTTGTCGATAGTACTCCTGCACGACCGGACGACGATAAAGCGTCGCTAACACCTGGCGACGCTTTTCCAGAAGGTACACCTGGGCCTGTTCCGGGGTCATCCCCTTGGCTTTCATCAGCCAACACATGACGATCGTCGCACTGCGGGCTCGGCCTGCTTTGCAGTGGACGTAGACGTCCTTATTTTCGGCAACGAACCGTTCGATAAAACGCACCCCTTCGTCGATGTCCTCGACACTCGGGGGCGTAAAGTCGACCGTTGGTAGATAGAGTTGTTCGACGCCATGCTCTTTATAGATGTCCAGGGGCCCTTCATATTCGTGGCACGTATTGATCACTCCTTTGATGCCACTTTCGGCCAAATCGAGGGCCATCTTGCGCGACGGAACCGCCCCCACGAAAACATGCTCGTCGATTTCGTCGTACCAACGCCACCACTTGAGCCGCCGGATCATCGTCCAGTTATAGAAGTATGAGGGCCAGTAGATCGATTTCGCGTACAGATGTTGGAGAAAACGCTTCATGTTGGGCAAAAATGGTCCATTCCCGGGGGATATTCAGGTTTCAGCTCAGGAAGCCTGGCAATTGATTCCCTTTGCCTATGTCACCGATTATGATGGTTGGCGGTCTCTGAGCCCACCCTGCCCGAGCGAAATGTCGTGGCAGCCTACCCATATGGGCAAATATCATGCCTCCTTGCCCGCCTGAAAACATCCTGTGGAGAAACCTATCTATGTTGCGTCTGGTGTGTTGCTTGGGCCTGCTGCTGGGCATGGCCTCGTTTGCGTTCGCCGAAGAACCCGCTTTGAATCAACCGCCCAACGGTTTCAAGCAACTGTTCAACGGCAAGGATCTCACCGGCTGGAAGGGCCTCGTAGCCAATCCGAAGAAGCGAGCCGAGATGTCGCAGGAACAACTCGCCGAGGCGCAAGCCAAAGCCGACGAGTCGATGCGCGAGCATTGGCAAGTGGAAGATGGCGTGCTGGTTTTCGATGGCAAAGGTCAAAGCCTCTGCACGTCGCAGGATTACGCTGACTTCGAGATGTACGTCGACTTCAAAATCAAAGAAGCTGGCGACAGCGGCATCTATTTGCGTGGTAGCCCGCAAGTTCAAATCTGGGACCCGAGTAACAAGGGCCCCAATCCGAACGGTGTTGGCTCAGGCGGTTTGTACAACAACCAGAAGAACCCCAGCCAGCCACTGGTCACGGCCGACAATCCAATCGGCGAGTGGAACACCTTCTTCATTCGCATGATTGGCGACCGCGTCACCATCAAGCTGAACGGCAAGCTGGTAACCGATGACGTCGTGCTGGAAAACTACTGGGAACGCGACAAGCCAATCTACCGCACTGGCCAGATCGAACTGCAGAATCACGGCAACACGCTCTACTTCCGTAACATCTACATTCGCGAACTGGTCACGCCTGAACAGATCGCCAAGATCGAAGAGGCCCTGCCCCAACAGCCACGCGTCGAACCGAAGAAGAAGCACAACGTGCTGGTCTTCACCCGCTACGACGGCTTCCGTCACAGCTCGATCCCCGTGGGTGCGATGGCCGTGAAGATGCTGGGGGAAAAGACTGGCGCGTTTGATGCCCGCATCACGAACGACCTGACGATGCTCTCTCCTGAGACGCTGAAAGACTACGACGCGATCGTGATGGTCAACACGACCGGTTCGTGGATCAAACCCCGCGACGAAGACATCGCCAAGCTGGCCGCGGACGGAAAGCAGATGAGCAAGGCAGACGCCGAGCAGATGTTCCGAGAAAGCCTGCTCAACTTCGTCTCCAGCGGCAAGGGCCTGGTCGGTTTTCATGCTGCCAGCGACGCGAATTACCACTGGGAAGATTTCGGCAAATTGATTGGCGGTTACTTCCATGGTCACCCATGGCATGAAAAGGTGGGCATCAAAATCGATGACCCCGAGCACCCGCTGATGGCCGCGTTCGGCGGCGAGAACTTCGCGATCGTCGACGAGATCTACCAGTTCCGCGATCCCTACTCCCGCGATGCATTGCATGTGCTGCTTTCGCTGGATGTCGACACCACGAATATGGACAAAAAAGGCATCCATCGCAAGGATGGTGACTTCGCCGTTTCATGGGTTCGCAAATGGGGAGACGGCCGCGTCTTCTACAGCTCGCTGGGACACCGCGAAGAGATCTATTGGAACCCTCAAATGCTGAAGTTCTATCTCGACGGCATCCAGTTCGCTCTGGGTGACCTTGATGGACCGACGGCTCCGAGTGCCGCAAAATAAGAGAGAACGATAAGAGCCAACCACGGATTACACGCATAGGCACCGATGAAAGCGCAAGGTTCCATTCGTGCCTTATTCGTGTAATCCGTGGGGCTTTTTCCTGCCACTTCGACACCTATTCAAGGAATTCCCCTCATGACTTTTCGCTTCTTTCGCCCCTTGCTGGTGATGCTCGTCGTCCTGGCAATCGCTGCCACTTCCCAGGCAGAAGAGAAAGCCAAACTGAAAGCTCTGTTGATCACCGGCGGTTGTTGCCATGACTACCCGAACCAAATCAAGATTATCACGCAAGGTCTCAGCCAGCGCGTGAGCATCGACTGGGACGTCGCCCTGGCCGGAGAAGACCGGAAGATCAAAGTCCCGGTTTACGAAAACCACGACTGGATCAAGCCATACGACCTGGTCGTGCACAACGAGTGCTATGGGGCGGTCGAAGACGTCGACTTCGTCGAAGGGATCGTTAAAGCCCATACCGAGCACAAGATTCCGGCGATCTTCGTGCACTGCTCGATGCACAGCTACCGCAATGCCAAGACCGACGAGTGGCGTAAGCTGATCGGCATGCGAAGCACCAGCCACGAAGGCAAGCATCCGCTGGACGTGATCACACTCGTCGAAGATCACCCGATCATGAAAGGCTTCCCGCAGAACTGGAAGGTGGAACGCGGCGAGCTTTATAAGATTGAAAAGACGTGGGATTCCGCCACGCCGCTGGCCAAAGCATACGGCGTTGATACCAAGAAGGACCACACCGTCATCTGGTGCAACGAATACGAAGGGACCAAGACCTTCTCGACCACGTTGGGGCACTATAACGAAACGATGAATAACGATGCGTGGCTGAGCCTGGTCGCTCGCGGCATTCTGTGGACCGTCGACGGTCTGAACGACGACGGCTCCGCCAAAGCAGGCTTCGAAGGGACCGGCAAAGCCGAGATCGACCTCAGCAAGCCGAACCCCGACAAAGATAAGAGCCCGACGCCGGCGAAGTAGGAGGGTACCCCGAAGTCCTGAATTCACAATGCCTTATCAAAAGGCTATCCGCCTTCCAGCGGGTAGCCTTTCTTTATGTCCAATGTCGTCTCTAAGAAGCCTTTCGAGGCGAGCAAAAGATGGTTCGCGACGCGCTGCGCGACGATGATCGACCTTCTGACTCGTCGGCAATCTTCCGCAGCTGAGCTTGCGGGTACTCGTGGAAGCGCTGTTCCCCGACCGATTCGTAGATCGAAATCAAAGAAGGCCTGCGAAGAGTGCTCCCTAGACCTGGGCAGCCTAGGCATTGGTTACCGGTGCGATTCTTGCGCCACGATTCCATCGACGAACCTTCCCATAACCCGCGCAAGCTGTCTTCTTCCAGACTACCGAAGTAAACCCGTTGTCGCTGCTCGCCGCTGCAGCCGGTCATTTGACCGCAGGCACCAAACGTCACTACGCGATACGGTTCTTCGCACAGTTTCATCCCATAGTCAGCTTGTTGTTGTTCAAGCGAAAACGCGCTGGCCCCGCCACTACGCTGCACTCGGAAGGCTTCTCGCCAACTGAGTTGGTCCAATCGAGCAGCCAGATCGATCGATAGATTGCCTTGAGGAATCCGCACGACCAATTCCGACGAAAGCTGCCAGGCACTCTTTACGCGGGCATAGTATTCGATCGTTCGCAGCCAGACTTCCAGTTCGTCCGTTAGTTTTTCTTCGTCGGACTGTTGAAAGGGCAACAGTTGGTTACGAAGATCCTTGGGCAGGGTAAATTCGATCGCGGTGAAAGCCCGGAAGACCTCCTCCACCTCTTGCCGCATCATCCCCTCGCCACCGGTGAAGAGAATTCGCTGAGGAAAACCCGTCAGGGCAATCATACGGCCATGGTCGACCAGTTCGGCTAGTTCCCCAGGGTCGGCACCGACACCTCGTACATGAACCGAGTGGATCGTATCAATTGGGCGGCCAGCAGAGAGAATCTCGGACAACCGATCGGGCGTCATCATGACCCGCCGCGGACCGTTGGCATCAACCAGATGGAGTGACAATATCCATGGATCGTACTTCAGACGAGACATAACCCTAATGAACTTCCCTGTTTCGTGTAGGTGCGATCGCTGCGCGTTTTCTCAGGCAGCGTTCACTGCTCGGTCAAAGCCACCCCACGGGACGACCGTGATGTATCGATACGAAAATGGGGGTGTTGCTCAGGCCAAAGGTGCTTCTCGCGCCAGGTTCGTGCCATGGGGGCGCGAAACTAGATGATTCCCATTTCCCCTAAACGAAGCAATATCAACTCTCTATATTCCTCCCAGACGTGCTATCTTCGCTAGCAGATTAAGAACACGTGAATGTCCAATAAAGTAACGACGACAAACAGAACCAACACGAACGCAATACGTATGTGTTATCGGAACGCTATAGGAAGAGCAAATCCCTACCCCAGGCCCACCCCAATGAAATCGGAACAGATTTACCAGAAGCTAGGCGAGATCTTCCCAACTCTCAAACCGCTGCTTGAGGGAAAGAAGAAGAGCAAGTATCCGGGCCGTGAGAAACGGAAAACGCCACTGCGTGCGCCAGAGCCACCCAAAGATGCCAAGCCGGACCTGACGGAATTCTATGTGAAGTTCCCGCCCAAGTTTCAAGAGTCGGGACCTTACCGACTGGCGGAACTCAAAACGCTCGCGCGTGATGGAATGATTACCGGCGAGACGCATATCCGCACCGACAAAACATCGTGGATGTATGCCAGGAACATCAAAGGCTTGGTCGCCGAAGGGACCGAAGAAGAGTAGATCTCGCTGGGACTACGCCAGGATGTCGTGAACGACATTGCCGTGAACGTCCGTCAGGCGGTAGTCTCGGCCAGCGAAGTGGTAGGTGAGCCGTTCGTGATTCATGCCCAGACAGTGCAAAATGGTGGCCTGCAGGTCATGAATATGGACTTTGTTTTCGGCTACTTTGAAGCCCAGTTCGTCGCTGGCGCCGTATGAAAACCCAGGCTTCACACCGCCGCCTGCCATCCACAGGCTAAAGACGTCGGGGTAATGGTCACGACCCAGGACGTTACTGCCAGCTGTGCGACCTTCGCGGAATGGAGTCCGACCAAATTCGCCACCCCAGATCACCAGCGTTTCGTCCAGCAGTCCGCGTTGTTTCAGGTCCTTAATCAACGTAGTGACAGGCCGATCCATCGTGGCACACTTGTCCCGCAGACCATCTTGAAGACCGGTGGCGACACTGGTGCCGTGGAAATCCCAGCCCCAATCAAACAGTTGCACGAATCGAACGCCACGTTCCACAAGCCGCCGTGCGAGCAAGCAGTTGTTAGCCAAGCTTGAATCGCCCGGCTTTGCCCCGTAGGCATCGAGGGTGGCCTGCGTTTCCTGGCTCAGATCCATCGCTTCAGGGGCCGCCATCTGCATGCGGAAGGCCAGCTCATACTGGCTGATGCGGGTCTCGGTTTCCGGATTACCCATTCGCTGGAGTTCCATTTCGTTCAAGTCATTCATCGCATCGAGAGTCATGCGACGCATGTCCTTGTCCATGCCAGCCGGATTATTCAGGTACAGAACAGGATCCCCCTTCGATCGGCACTGGACGCCTTGGTAGACCGACGGCAGGAAGCCGCTTCCCCAATCGCTGTTACCGCCGGCCGGATTGACGCCGCTGGATACGAGCACCACGAACCCAGGCAGATTGGCATTTTCGGAGCCCAGCCCGTAGGTCACCCAAGAACCCATGGAAGGACGTCCCAATCGCGGCGATCCAGTATAGAGCAACAACTCGGCCGGGGCGTGATTGAACTGATCGGTATTCATGGAATGGATGAAGCAAAGGTCGTCGGCAACTTCTTCCAAGTGCGTCAGCGCATCTGACATCCACATCCCCGACTTACCAACCTTGCGGAACTTGTGGGGCGTCCCCATTAATTTGGGTGTTCCGGTAGTAAACGCGAACTCTTTGCCCTCAAAGAACTCTGCGGGACAGTCTTTGTCGTTGTGCTTGATCAGTTCTGGCTTGTAGTCGAACAAGTCCAGATTCGGCGGCGAACCCGTCATATGCAGGTAAATCACGGACTTGGCCTTGGCCGGAAAGTGCGGCTGAGCCGGAGCCATCGGGTTGCTGGGAGTGGCCTCGGCACCACTTGCCATGCCACCCAAGAGCGAACTCAGTGCGAGCCCTCCCAGGCCAGCCTGACACTGCGAGAGGAAGTATCTACGCGTAACGTTCTGCAAAGGTCGATGGAAAGGATTCATCGTCATCTCTCGTTCAATGGATTATCTCGAGCGGCCACCAACAGGGCGTTACCGGTTCAACGTCTCGTCCAGGTTCAAAAGTACATTTCCCAGAATGGTCCAAGCCGCGAGTTCGTCGGCGGCTGCCCCCTCTGGCAGTGGTCCCAAGGGATCGGTCGCCAACTTGGTCGCTTCTTCCGGCATGGATGAGTATTGTGACTTGGCCCGTTCGAACAGTTGGACCAACCGGGTCTTCTCCTGTTCGCTCGGCGGTCGCTTCAGAACGCGGCGGAATGCATCCGCGACTTTCTCTTCCAAGGAAAGCTCCTTCTGCTCCCAAACTTTACGGCCAAGGGCCTGCGCCGCTTCGATGTAGACCGGATCGTTCAGGGTCACCAAAGCCTGGAGCGGTGTGTTGGTCGTAATCCGGCGAATCGTACAGACTTCGCGGCTGGGTGCGTCGAATGTGGACATCGAAGGATAGGGAGTCGTTCGTCGCCACATCGTATAGACTCCGCGACGATAACGGTCTTCTCCGGAACTTGTCGTCCAGTCGGTCGCTCCGCCAAACGCCGCTTTGAGCCCTAGGTTCGGCCGGGGCGGATGGACTGATGGTCCATACATCTTCCTACTCAGAAGCCCGCTGGTCGCCAGGGCCTGGTCGCGCACCATCTCGGCAGACAAACGAACCCGCGGGCCACGCGAAACCAGTTGGTTCCGAGAATCTAATTCCAACTTTTCAGGAGTCGTCTTGGCCGACTGTCGAAATGCCTGGCTCATCACGATCTGCTTGACCAGCCACTTCGTATCCCACTCATGCTGCATCAACTCAACCGCAAGCGTATCCAGCAACTTCGGATGGGTCGGCAGTTCGCCCTGAGAACCAAAGTCTTCGCTGGTTTCGACAATGCCAATCCCAAACAACTGTTCCCAGTGCCGATTCACCACGACGCGCGCCGTTAGCGGGTTCTCTTTACTGACCAACCACTTGGCCATCGAAAGACGATCGGTCTTGGCTTCTTCAGGAAACGCGTGGAAGTTGTCAAGCACGCTCGCGGTGACTTCCTCGCCGCGCGACTGATAGTTGCCGCGAATCTGGATGTGCGTCTTACGATGCTTATCCGCCGGCAACTGCTTCATCACCGGCGTAGTGATCGGCTTGATGCTGTCCCGCTTCTTCTCCAGGCTGGCGATGCGTTTCTTTTGCTTCTCCAGTTCTGGCGAGTTGCCTTTGAGATAGGCAGCCAGTTCCACCCGAGCACGCTCGTCCATGCCATCTACGGACTTGGGAGGGACGAATTCGGCAGTCGGATTGAAGGGAGAATCGACCCTTCCCGCCCAAACCGGCTGGCGATTTTCATCCAAGATGATCACGCGGCACGATTTCATCCGATTGAATAGATCGCCATCGGTGCGATTCCAAATAACGACCTTATCGATCGTGGTGCTGGCACCCAAATCGACTTCCCACCAGGGGTTTTTCTCTTGCTTCGTGTGGATCGTGCTCATCGCTCCGGCGAAGTCGCCGTTGGTATTGCCATCGATCGCGAGATTCGCAGGGCCGTTATAGTCGACACTGATCTGAGAAGCCTTTCCGTTGACGGCCACGTTGTTCTCGTTCGAGAAGACCTGCACTTCCGCGATATGCAGATAGGCGCTGTCCGCAACGTTCTCGACTCGCACATAGCGACCCACGTTGGGGACGTTTTCCGACAAGGCAATCTCCGCCGAGTCTTCCAGCATCTGCTTCAGCTTCGCTTTGGCTTCCTCAATTTGCGACACGATGCCGGCCTTCTGCGACTCTTGTTCTTCCGTGAACCACCGATGCAGAGGCGATTCATCATTGCGGTCGGCATCTTCGGTTTGATTGAAGATCGCGAAGAACTCGAAGTATTCCTGCTGCGTGATCGGATCGTATTTGTGCGTGTGACATTGGGCACACTCCATGGTCAGCCCCATCCAGGCCTGAATGGTCGTATTCACTCGATCGATCACGGCCGCGTTGCGGAACTCTTCGTCGTTGGTGCCCCCTTCAGTGTTGGTCATCGTATTGCGATGAAACGCCGTGGCGATAATCTGATCTTGGGACGGATCAGGCAACAAATCGCCGGCGAGTTGCTCGATACTGAATTGATCGAACGGTTTGTTCTCGTTAATCGCTTTAATCACCCAATCGCGATAGGGCCAAATCGTTCGCGGGCTGTCCTTTTCGTAACCCATCGAGTCGGCGTAGCGTGCAATGTCGAGCCAGACGCGCGCCCAGCGTTCGCCATAGGCGGGATCGTCCAGCAAGCGGTCGACCAGTTTTTCGTAAGCATTGGGTGAGTCATCGTTGACGAAAGCTTCAGTTTCTTCCACCGACAACGGCAGTCCTGTCAGGGCAAAGGAAACACGACGAGCCAAAGCATAACGATCCGCTTCCTCATTCGGCGTGAGCCCTTCTTCCTCGAGCCGCTTGAGGATGAACGCGTCGATCTCGTTCTTCACCCAATCCGATTTCTGCACTTTAGGTGGTGCATGCTTCTTGGGAGGATCGAACGACCAGTGCGGCGCGTACTTGGCACCCTGCTCGATCCACTTGCGAATAAGCTTCACTTCTCGTTCGGAAAGCTGCTTGCCGATCTCAGGGGGTGGCATGCGCGTGAACTCGTCGTCCGCGATAATCCGAGCAAACAGTTCACTTTCGTCCACATTGCCAGGCACGATCGCCAGCAGGCCGCTATCGAGTTCTGCCTTGGCGTCCTCTTCAATGTCGAGGCGCAAACCGGCCTCACGCGATTCGGGATCAGGGCCGTGGCAATGGAAACACTTGCCGGAGAGGATCGGGCGAATGTCTCGGCCGAAATCAATATCATTCTCCTCGGCGGCAACCGTGGTGGTTAGCAGCGCCAAGCAGAATAAAGCCATGTAGGCATATAGGTCGGGTCTCATAGATCACCAGAAGGGGCTATGGTAGGCAGGCAGGGAAACTCGTCTCAACCCGAATGCATTATTTCTCAATTCGGGCAAAACAGCAAGATTCGATCACCCTGCAGCGGGGAAAAATCGCTCACTTAGCGATCATTTCTCCTCCTCAATTCCATAATTGATCTCAACTCTCAGTTCGGGAGATAGGCGTCTCGCTTGCGGAGATTTCGCCACTTTTCCTCGTACTTTTCGGCAAAATCCCAGCCTAATTCGCCGTAGATATCCGAGCGTTTCTTATACAGAAGCAAGTTCGTCGGATCATCGGCGATCATCTTGTTAAGCAGTTGCAGGGCTTCGGCTTGGCGATCGTGGCGGCGAAGACGCCGGAGATGAACTAGAGCGTATTTCTTATCGGTGGTATCGACCCAGCTTGCCAGATCGTCAAACGCTTTCTCAAATAGCTCGGCTCGTTCTTTCTCGTCCTTCGGCTCTTTGCGGATGTCTTTATTTTCTGGGTGCTCTGGGTCATCCTCTGGCAGATCCATATAGGCGATGGCTCGGGCTTTGCGGAAAAGCGTATCGATGATCGCTTCCTTCAGCTCGGTCATTTCCTTCATCTGCTTCTTTTCTTTGTCCGTTTCCGGATCGCGGCGTTCGGCAAAATAGCTTCGCACCTTACCGACGTTAATTGCTTTAAGAACCTCGTCGGCGGCCTGAACCACTTCGGGGAGGTGATCCTTGCGATCGTTCTCGTCCAGCAAGATCAACTTGGCTTGCAGCAGCGGAACGTGCTTCTTCTTTTCCTTGTTCAACTCCTTGAACAGATTATCGAATTCGTTCTTCTGCTTCTTATCTTTGAGCGTCTTCAGGTAAGCAAGCTTGGTTTCGAAGAGCTTGTCGGCCAGCGTTGGCTCATCCTCTTTCGGCGGATCAGGCGTTTCCGTTTTAGGTGTCGGCTGCGGGCCGACGACGTACTGCAAAGGAAAGCCGCCAGGGCGTCGAGCGTCGCCACCCAGCTTGGCATCGGAATCACCAAACTGAATCTCCCCGATCAACAAATCCCCCGGCGAGGCTTGTTTGGGGAGGCCTTTCGGATTGGTCGTCAGGAAAACGGGAAGTAGTTGCCCAGGACGAAGCCAGGCAGCACTGAAGCCCCCTTCCTGGTTGGCCGCTTTCTCATGCGTATCGAAGGTGCGAATGCCTGGGCCGCTGATCTTGTAGTCGAGCCAGATGGGCATGTCTTCCAGTTCCAGTACCTTGTCGCGATTCTCTTGGCGGAAGTAGAACGTCAACGTGTACTTCCCCCTGTCGAGCGATGCTTCGCGGCCACCGGCCCCGGTTGTCATGACGCGTTTGTTGGCGTCGTAAATGACGTACACGCCACCAGAGTATCGATCATAACCGTTAGCCCAGATGATTGGCTCTGGCGTGACGGTCGACTTTTCGCTCAGGGTAAACTCGTAGGTAAGCGTGATGCCGTAATTCAATCGCTTCCGCGGGAATTCGTCCCGCTCGGGATCGAGGGCTTCGACTTCACTCTTCACTGGCAGCAGCGTCTTGCGCAGCTTTTCAAACTTGGCGCTCGGTTTGATCTGCATCGGGCCCAGGCTCGATTGCACGTCGATGCGGTGAATCGGGTTCGTTCCGTCCCAGGTCAACTCGGCAGGGCTCGGCAGGATGCCGAAGAACGTCGCTTCGAGTTCAACCTCATTTTGGCCGAGCGTCGACCAATACTGGGCCAGGGTCATTTCCAAAGTCTTCCCTTCGGCCACGGCAAAGCTGATTTCGGTAGCCTCGTTGGGCTCGACCCGCAGGAAGCTTTGCTTTTCGATCGTCGGAAACGAGCGATCTTCCAGCCGCTGCAGGGCATGAAACACGAACAGCTTGGTGTCGTCCGCTTTCGTGGGCTTTACGCGAACGTTGACCCACGTGGCCCCCATCGGCACCTCGATAAACGTCCGATCAATCTGCCCAGGCTGAAGCTGTAAGGTTGTTTTGAATTCAGTGGGAGTCTTCTTCGGGGATGGCACCAACACGGTAATCGGCACTCGGAATCGCGGCCCCATGTCAGGCCGATCCGCGTAGTAACCCTCGACCGAAGCGAAGTGCGCGCCCGGCTTCAGATTGCGTGGATCGACTTCCATCTTGAAGGTGCGACCGCCATGGTTCACGTAAAAGTTTTGCGGGATCTTCACCCAGTCTGCGTCGCACTTCAGGAAGAACTCGGCGCGATAGTCGGCCCGGGGACCAAACTTGGCATCTTCGTTGAACTGAGGATCGACTTCGACCGTGACTTCCTGGGCACGTTTAATCTCTTCCGGTTCTCGCAAGTAGACACCTCGTTTGGTGCGCATGCCCGGCAAGGAAACGTCGTAGCGAACTTCCGGTTCCACTTCGTCACGATGATCTTCCAGCCAGTCGAAGGCCGCATCGACTTGGATCAGCCCCTGGCCATTGGCCCAGACGGATCCACCTTCGAGCTTGCGTGCCGTGTTCTTGATGGCCAGCTTGACCGATTCCGGCGTGTAGGCGATTTTCTCTTGCTTCAGTCCGCTCAGGATCAATGCCACTCCACCGCACGCATTGGGCGAGGACATCGAGGTCCCGTTCATCAGACTGCCAGGAGAAAGTGACCAGCGCGAGACAGGTGAAACCGCACCGCCTGGTGCCGTGATATCGACACCCAGGTCACCATCCATCGTTGGTCCGCGTGAACTCCAGGTGAACGGCTTTTCGCCAAGTTCTTCGCGCACCGAATATGCCGCGGACATCAGCTCAGGCGAGACGTAGGCACCCACACCGAGAATAGCCGAGGTCGTTCCGCCTGGGCTGCCGACGGTGCTTAGCCCAGGGCCATCATTGCCGGCGCTGGCCACGAAGATCACACCGTAGCGATTGACGATCTCTGAGAACAACCGAGCCGTTCGCCCGGTGCTCCACTCCGGCGAAGGCCCACCGTAGCTCATATTGATCAGGTCGCACTTATTCTCCAGCACGGCAATCAGACCGCGATCTTCACCGATCCCGGTCGAATTCGACCCGAGTCGCGAGTCGCCAATCTTCACCGAAACAATCTGTGCCCCAGGAGCCACGCCGTTGAGTTCGGGCGTGTCGGGATAGTTCGCCGCGATAATCCCGCCGACATGCGTACCGTGGGTGCCGGCATCGCAGACGATGCTCAGCACATCGCCGTCCTGATAAATGTTCACGGCGAACGTCACGAGGTCGACCTCACCGAAGGTCGAGTATTGACGTTTGACTTTGTAGTTGGTCATCAGCTTTTCGTCGCTGAGGTCGCCATCTTCGTCCGTATCGATGGCCGCTTGCCACGAGTTGCCATCGTTGAAAACGACACAGTCATAGATCGGACCTGGGTCGCTCCAGTTCTTACCCAACTTGGTCAGTTCTTCCAGCCGAACTTCGAGTTCCTTCTTCTCTTTGAGTTTCTCACCCCTAGGCTTGGGATTGGCTTTCTTGAATGCTTCCAACTCGCGAGTCAACTGCTCGACCTTCGCGCGCACGGCTTCGTCCCAAAGCTTGCGGTTTTCGGCTCGCAGACGCGGAATGAGATGATCGGGAAAGAGTTCGTACGCTGGCTTCATGCCAACGCGGTACTCCCCACTGGGGTTGTTCCACTTTTCGGGAATGGTCAGCTTGCGCCCGGTCAGCCCTTCGATCTGACCTTCTTCCACTTTGCGAATGGTCGTCGTGTTGACGTCCCCACTGCCGGTGGCGTCGATCATGTCGATGACCTTGGGCTTGCCATCGGACGTGACTTGAAGACCTGGCGCAGCCGGATCGCAGCCGGTATCAAACACGGCGACGATGACGTCACGGCCATCAAATTTGCGGTGCTGCTTCAAATAGCGTGTCGCACCGATCTCCTTTTTAGGAAGCAGGTCGGCCGTCGGGAAAAAAGCGTCCTGAGCAAATGCCGGCGCAGAGCAAGTGACCAACAAAACGAAGGCGAAGCAGAAACGAATCATGGCTGGCTTAGGTTGAAGGAACGATCGCAGGTCGATTAAGGATGCAAGCGTAGCCCGCATAGTTTACGCAAACCCTCTATTCTAGGTCGTAAGTCCCCCAGGGGCGATGGTCAAAGATGTAGAAAATTCCGCAGAATCGGCAGAAACCCAACAAAAAAGGTCGCGTGAACGACGATGTTCACGCGACCTTTACGAAGTCCCGCAGTCTACCCAAACGCGTGGCCTGCTATTTCTTCTTAAGGGTCGAGATGTAGTCGACCACATCGACCAGTTCCTGAACGGTCATCAGTTTCTGCAGATCGTTCGGCATGACCGAGATAGGAAGCTTACGGATCTCTTCCACTTCATTCTTGGGAATGGTGCGGACAAGACCTTCGGCATTGGTGATCGTGATCGAATCGGCCGTCTCGCTCGTTTTCAAGCCGGCGATCGCGGTACCACTATCGGTCAGCACAGCCCAGTTTTCGTAGTTATGACTAATGCCAGCACTTGGATAAAGAATCGCCTCGAACATCGCCTCGCGACTCAGCTTCGAGCCAATCTCGCTCAGGTCAGGTCCGACTTCTTTACCTTCCTTGTTCACGATGTGGCACTTGTTACAGGTACCTTCAGTGGTGAAGACCTTCTTGCCGTTATCAACGGAGCCTCTCATCTTCACCAACTGATCCATCGGAGGCAGGGGCTTGTTATCCTTCGAGGGGGGTTGCGGGAAGATCTCGGCGGCCTGACTGCGGACGTCGTTCCAAACGGCGATCTTCAGCGGAGCGGCCGCGGCCTGCATCAGCTCGGGGTCGAGCTTGCCGCTCTTGGCAAGTTCCAGTAACTGCTTGGCCGACTTCTCGTTATTAGCCAAGCCCTTCACCGCTGCGCGGCGAACTTGCAGATCGGCTTTCGAGTCGTTCAACGTTCGTCGTAACCAGGCAGTCGCCTGGCCACTGCTGCTATTGGAAATCGCAGTAGTCAGCGCCAGCTTTTGTTCGGGCGTGCCTAAGGTCAGGATGTCGGCAAGCAACTCGTTCTGCCCACGACGCAGCAGCACATCGGCAGCGGCCACGCCGATCGCGCTTTCTGGTTGAGCAATGGCCAGCTCTCGGAGTTGGCCATAATGCTGCTTGAGCTGGAAACGGTCGACCAGGTCGACGTACATCGACGTCCCTTCGAGCTTGGCCAGTGCCTTTTCCATGGCGGCCGCCGACTCGGGGTTATTGGCATCGTAGTTCTTCAGACGCTTGACCGACTCTGAGATAATCATCGTCTCGGCAGCATCATGTCGCGTGCCGGCGAAAGCCAACGCAGCGACCGCGCTGTTCACGCCATCGGCGTTCGGCTGGAAGTCAAGTGCTCGGAAGTAACGAGCCAGCTTGTCCGCCGAGTTCTTCTTGTCTTCGATGATCGAAGCCAACAGCCTAGGCGTCTGCGTAGCGCGGCTCCGCCAGACGACGTCCTTCTCAACATCGGTATCGATGTTGCCATCAATGGCCGACAGGTAAGCCGCCAGGCGGCTGTCCCAATGCAGGTCAGCCCCGATGCCGAGTGCTTCCAGGTACCAGCGATCTTTCCCGTCGTACTGCTTGGCCAGCTGAGCCCATTGCTGAGAAGCCTTGTCACTGCCGTCAAAGCGAAGCTCGATGGCGGCACTGCGGAGAACTTGAGGGTTCTTATCCTCCAGGACCTTCGCCACAACTTCGGTGGCTGGAATCTTCAGCTGATGCGCCAGGCGTAGACCGACAATGCGGAGGTCGGGGTTATCGGAAGCCAACGCCAGGTCGACATACTGACTCCCCTTCCCTTCGATCTTACCCAGAAGCCATAGGAGGCGAGCCTTTTCCCGGGTGTCCTTGGCCGAATCATAGGCCGCTTTCAGTGCCGCTTCGGCCTTGGCACCTTGCTTGTGCAAGTTCGTCCAGGCGATGTAGCGTACCGAAAGACATGGGTTGTTCAGCGCTTTGATGCAGCCTTCGGTGGTGGTGAAGTCAAATTTCGGCACGATGTACTTGGACCCTTCCGGGGCGACGCGGAACAGGCGGCCGCGATCGAGGTCGCGTTGAGCATGTCCACCGACGCCTGGATCGTACCAGTCACTGACGAATAACGAACCATCAGGAGCTACGCACACGTCCGCTGGGCGGAACCAGTTATCGCGGGCACCTTGCAAGATATCGACCGACTCGGCCGAGAAGCCAGCTCCGTCTTTCTTGACCGGATAAGCGCGAACGATGCTTGGACCAGCATCGCAGTGGATCACTTGATTGTGGAAGACCTTGGGCAATAAGTCCCCTTCGTAAACGCAAATGCCGGTAGGTGAGCCGGCACCCGTTTGCAGCAGGTTAGGCACGACGCCTGGGTCGTTCAAGTGCCAGTGCTGCAGTGGGACCTCGCTTTCCATGTTGGTACGAGGATCACGCCAGCCGGCGCCGGTCATCTGGTCGCGGTAACCATAGTTACCGTACTGCATCACGTAGTTAATGCGTACGCCGCGGTTGCCGTCGTCGTCGTTATCACTTTGCCACAAATTGCCCAGCGAATCGACGGTGACTTCGTAGTTGTTGCGAAAGTTGTGTCCGAGGACTTCGAACTCGCTTCCATCCAGATTACAGCGAAATGGCATACCACCGAAATAAGGCTGACCATCGTCAATCACTTCGTTGCCAGCCAGGTCGACAACTATCTTGCCGTTGGCGTCGTAAACATGCTTGCCGGTGTTACCGACGTTCCAGTAAAGCTTGCCATCTGGGCCAAAGAGAAAGCTGTGGGCGGAGTGGTCGTGCTGAGGCTGGCCGGTATTGGTGAACAGAAGCTCTTTCTTCTCAGGCTTGTCGTCACCATTTTCATCGGTAAAGACGTAGATATTGGGTGAAGCGGAAACGATGACCTTATTTCCCAGCACGCAAATACCCATCGCCGAATCGATGTCGCGACCTTGATAATAGACCTTGGACTTCTCGGCTACTCCGTCCCCATCTTCATCTTCCAGGATGAGGATCCGATCCCCTTCTTCACGGCTGCCGTTGTTGCGGCGGTAGTTCATCACGTCGCATACCCAGATGCGGCCACGATGATCGATATCGATATTGGTTAGGCTCTTCAGATCTGGCTCGGAAGCAGTGAGCGTTGCCTTGAGACCCGGGTAAACGTCAAGATTCGCGACCGCATTCTCAGGACCGCGTCCGGCACTCTCGGCTTGCTCGGAAACGTTGCCGGGGTCGGTAGTGTAAACGGCAAACTGAACGGACGTATGGCCACCACCATTTTGATTCGTACCGCCATTGTCGAGCGCGCCCTTGGCCACGAAGGTCGTATAGCCTTCGGGCAGATCATATTCAATCACGGAATTGGCGTGCGTGCCGATGCCATTTTCGTAAGGCTTGCCGTTGACCATCAGCGGTCTGCCGTCGACGTTACGATTCTTGTTGACCTCACGCCAGTCGGTGGTTGCCTTCTTCCAGTTCAGTTCGGTCAGCTTCTTTTCACCACTGGGACCAACCAGCTTGGGCTCAATCCAATCGGCCCAGTCGCAGCTGTAGCCGTTCCCGCCGTCGCTGACGACGAGAAACAGCTTCTTGGCCCCTTTCAGGTCGACCTTAATGTCGACCTGATGTCCCGGAGTCGCGGTGGTGACGACGGGACTTTGATACAGAGGCTTTACATTCTGGGAAACTTTTTTAGCCGCAGGCTTTTTGGCTTCCTGTTTTTTCGGCTGCGGCTTCGGTTCGGGAATCAGGCCTTCCATGTCGTCTCGAGAGAGAGAAACTGACTCGACGCCGTTTTCCGGAACTTCTTCGTGGCTGATCCACACGATGGCGTTGAGAGCCACTTTGCGGAAGTTAGGGTCAGCCCAATTCCAGTGGAAGTGCCCACCGGTAAAACCAAAACCACGGCCGCCATCTTCACGCTCGGCAGCCCAGGCAACATGCTGAGGCTGACCTTTCATCGCGCGAACGTGCTGGTTGCCGCTATGCGGTCCGTCGGGTCGACTCAGCGTGCTTTCTGGCGGCGTGGCGGTCAGAATCGGAGTGACTCCTACCATTTCGTTGCGAAACCGCATGTTGTAGTACCACTCGTCATTGATCTCGAATGGCTCGACACCGTTGGCGATGGGGTGATCTGGCAGCGCCTTGAACGAGGCCGTCCAGTGCGGATTGACGCTCCACCACGTTTCAAAGTAACCACCAATCCAGTCGACGAACTTGTCGCCAGGCTCTCCCTTGGGGATTTCCACTCCGTAATGAATGCATGCCAGACCGACGCCCTTGTCCATCAGCTTCTGGAACTCTTCCAGGTGCGGCTTCAGCAGGTGACGTTCGCCGCCATCGCAGTAGACAACCACCGCATCGGCATTGTCGAACGCGGTCGGATCGTCAGGCCAACCCCCTTTGTAGATCGAAGCTTCGAACTGCGGCATGTTCTCGGTTAGGGCCAACATCAACAGGCGACAACCGGCAACGTGTTCGTGATCGCCCCAGGCATGGCTTGGCGTACCGGGAACAAAGACGACCTTCTTCTTACCTTCCTGCAAAGGAAGACGCTTGAGCATGATGTCCTTGAATTGGACCTTCATCGGCGGACCGGCATGCAGCTGCAGTGCCAGGATGCCGCTGGTGCGGGAATCCTTTTCGCCTTCATCGATAACTTCGCTGAAGACTTCACCATTGATCTTATGAATCAGGTGATTTCCCTTGGCGATGATGTGGTAATCGTTCCAGTCTTCCTGCTTGATCTTGTCTTGCAGTTCAGCCGACTCGGCAAAGCGTTCCTTCTGGGGATCTTTGTTGCCGTCATGAACGATTACCTTTTCGCCGCGTTGAGCGAGGATACCGCGACCGCGTTCTTCGTAGTTGATGCCGCTGTAGGTCGTGCCGCTATCGATGTCGGCCTGGTAGCCTTTGACGACATGGTTGCCCAGGTCGGTCGACCGGTACTGAATGCCGGAGTTGCCACCGACGATGCGGTACTTCAGCTTCAGTTCGAAGTCGTCGACCTTGCCCTGATCCCAAATGATAAACGTGTTTCCCTTGGTGGGATTCTCGGACGTCGTCGTTCCGGTAATCGCGCCATCTTCGACGCTCCAAAACTTATCGATGCCGCTCCAACCGTTGAGCGTCTTGCCATCAAAAATAGGCTTGAAGCCGGCATCGTCCGCCGAAGCGGTATTCGCCGCGGCGGTCGCGATAAAGCCGACCAAAAGCCATGTCAGATGCTTAATCATGAGAGTGAAATCTCCTGCATTCATGTAGGTAACGGGATGCGTGTCGACAACCGCGCGCGGCTGATGAGAAGCTTGCGAATGTGGGGTGCGTTCGCCAGGCTGGCTGGAAGTTTGCGATCAGTGCATCACCCTTCCAGAAGACGAACGTGCGGTTGGTCACTGTGTAGTTTAGCGGGGAAGAACCGAGAAATGCACTAGATCGTGTCTATTTCTGCGTCCATTTTGAAAAATGAAGTTCCTCTTGAGGTGCGCAAGGGGCGATACGCCTCCCTACGTAGCAACAAAAAAAGACTCGCGATCAAATCGATCGCGAGTCTTTCAATAATCTTAAGGAACATTAGCGGAATGCTTAGTTACCAAACGGATCGTCCATGCCGGCCCCGCTACCTGAGCTGCCGAAAGGATCGGAGCTGCCACCGCTGCCAAACGGATCGTTGGAACCACCTCCCGAGTTGCCACCGCCGAACGGATCGCTGGAGCCGCTACCAAACGGATCGTTGCTTCCGCTTCCGCCGCTACTTGGTGGACCGAACGGATTGGCATTTCCTCCGCCGCTGCCACCGAATGGATCGGCTGCCGGAGCACCACCCCCTGGGGCGGCGAACGGATCGGCGACTCCACCGCCAGGAGCTGCGAATGGATCGACGGCAGGCTTGTCGCCCCCTGCGTCTTCTTCTTTCTTGTCACCTTCAGCAGGTGCTTCTTCATCCTTAGGTGCTTTGACGTTCACGTGCACCATTGGATAAGGATGAGCGGCCGATCGCAAGACGACGAGTCGTCCCTTCTTCGAGCCGATGATAATACGATCGGTCTGGCCATTGGTGTAAAAGAAATCGTAGCCTGACAGATCTAGCGTCCCTACCTGAGCACCCGAGTTGATATCGAGGACGACGAGATTCTTGGTTTGATCGAGTGCGTAAGCATACTGGTCATTCGCAGCCAGGAACTGTTCGATCCGCGGAACAAACCACTTCACGCCACCATCATCGATGCCAAGTTTATACAGCCCGCCTCGCTGAAGTGCCACAAAAACGGCATCGCCAATGGCAACGGCTGAAGTATCAATCGGCTGCCCACACGAGAACCGCCACTGCACACTGCCATCTGGAGCGTAAAGGCAATAGACGTAGCCTGTCTTGGTAGTAAAGAACAGACGCAATGGGTCTTCATAGCTCGGAGGTGCCAGGATCTCGCCGCTCGATTCAATGCGATAACGAATCAACGGACGATCCGCATAACCGACGTAGAAGTAATCGCGGTCGGTCGCCCAGGCAACCGAGGTCTTGGAAGCGACCATCGGTTTGTGAATCCGACCCAACGACTTGTAGCGCGGCGTCAGTCGCGGGCCCCCTTCGAAGTTGTAGGCAACGACCGTTCCGTCGAGCATTGGAACGTAGGTAAACTCTTCGCCTACGACTGGGCCGGCAATCGGAACCCCTTCTAGTTTTCGGCTCCACACCAACTCGCCATTATTGCGGTGCAGGCAGTTCAGAGCGAAGTCATTGATGGTGAAAACGAATTCGTCGTTGGCATCTGGCGTCGGCTGGGGATATCCCCGACGGCCGTACACCTTCGACCACTCGGTTCGACCAGTGCGTCCGTTGATGGACATCAACATGCCGGCATCGCTTTGTGCGAGGAACGTGACTTCGGGAATCTCCAGGCGATTAACAACCGGCTTTCCTTTGCTGTCGTCCAGACGAGCGACATACTGATCGGCTTTCGCCTTGGCACCTTCTTCGCCCAACGGCTGGCCGAGGATGCTCAATTCATTCGAGGCAAACGTTGCCGTTCGACCATCCTGTTCTACTTCGAAGACGACCAATGGATTCTTCAGGCTGACCACCTGCCGGAACTTTTCGATCTCCGAGCGATGTGGATCGATTGGCAGTTGGCCTATCCATAACTTCTCCAGACCCAATCGTTCCAGTTCCAAAGGAGAGAAGTTTCGCGGCCCCAACTGAGCCATTGCAGGACTCGCCGCCACTACCAGCATGGCAAACAGGATCAGCCGCGTAACGCATTTGTGAATGTGCATAATCGTCTTGCTTCCTTGGGTCGGCTTGAACTCGGTCCGACTTTCTGAGTGGAAACTACTGCCAGATAAGATCCTTCGCCACCTGAATCGGCCGCGAGGATGAATTTAGATTTTTAGCTCGATGAGAACGCCATCAATGCGTCCTCATTAAGCATAACACTCGATTAGGAAATACCTTGCCGAGTTTTTTCATCTTAATTCAGATCCCCTTGGGCGTCACGTTTTCGCCCAGGAATTCGCCAAAACCTCGTTTTTCCATGTTTCCTGGGGTTCTGCATCGCCTAGACCCCATCGGCACTGGGCTCTACCATAAACTCTTGCGGGAGGATTTACCACTCTCGTGAGGGGAAGGCAATGCTTGTCGAATGCATGGCGGCACACCCCTCGCATTAGGGGCTCTTATTCAATTACAGTGGACGGTTCATGGGTGATCCAGCTGAAGAGAATGTTCTGCTCGAGAAGATACTCGGCTATCTCAATTTCTCTTCCGGAGACTTCGATGCCCGCTTCGCCACGGCGATGGACCACCTGTTTCGCCAGGTTGCCGAATCCGAGCCAGCCAAACCGATCTGGCAATGGTCGCTCGTTGGTGAGAGGCTAAAAGAAGGTCTCGCTCGCCTGAGGACCACTTCGGCCGCTTTGAACCAAAGCACCCAGGCCGAGACTGCGCTGTACTATATCTTCGATGTGGTTCTGCCAGGTTACCTGAAGTTCCACCACGATCTTTTGTTTCACCAAAGCGGTGAGAGCCTATTCTCTCCTTTCTTCGTCGTCCGCGTGGCGCAGTCCGTCCTGATGCAGTCGGCCGAATGGGATGACGAAGCCCGCGTTCTCAAGAATTGCCTGGAACAGTTAAATGATTACATCGGACACCGTCCGGTTCCTGCGCTCGAAACCCGCAAGACCGAGCCGTACGCCCATGAGTATTGCCGCCCTATTCCCATTTGGCTGAAAGGGGCAGGCGCTTGCCTAAGTCGACACCAAGAGATTGTCGAGAAGACCTTGGAACTGCTTGCCAGCACGGCTCCGGACATCTTACAAGATGCTGGATTCGATCCCGCGAAACTTGTTGAATTGGCGATCGACCCGCGAGCGTACGACTTCGAGCATCCGGTCAACAAACGTCCGAACTACCAATTCGGACAGTGGGACCCGGACAGCATCGACATGAGCGGTCATTACAATCGCTTTGTCGTACAGCAAGTCACCCTGGAAGCATTAACCGACCGCGTCGATCGCAACCCTCCGGAAAACTTGAGCCATGAAGAACTCGTGTACGAAGGGGCGGCCGTTCTGGCTGGCGTCATCCTCATGGGTGCCGGCATCAGCGGCAGCGGACCAGGTGCTTACGATTCGGAGACGACCCTCTCAAAACTCGTGCCCGTTATCGCCAACTACCGCGATCGGTTCTACAACCAGCTTCTGGATAACTGCCCCGCCTCGATGTCGCAGCGGCTCAACGAAGAGTCGATCCAACGACGCCAACCGTTCGGGGCCGCTCGACAGCATTTAAACGCTTACCTCAGCAATCGCCGCGCAAAGCAGCTGGCACACGTTCGCCTGGCGCTTATCTTTTCGCGGATGGGCTATCCCGAAGCGGCCGGCAAACAGGTCGATATCGTCCCAACCGCTTCTGCGCGGATGCAGTGCCGCATTGAGTGCTTCATCACGCTTGCCCATCAGGCCATGCGTCGCGGCGAGCTGAACGAAACCATCGAGTACATTCACCGCATCGTTGATCGACTCCACCGGGCAATCGAATGCGGAGCGATCGTCGACCCCTGGAACATCCTGGGCTTCGACGGCCAGTTCAGCTTGTTCCCCGCCTACGAGAACAGCGTCCGCGATCATCGCGTTGATGACTTGGCGCGGATGATCGAACAAATCTTCGACCTCATGTCCCAGGCTCTCAGCGAAGCGGCCGTGCGCGATGACGAAGCCGTGCGATCGAAAACAGCCTGGGCGTTTGAAGAGTTCAGCATGTGGTGGCATCAATTCGCCACGCACGAGCTTTCCAGCGTCGATAGCCCCAGCGGTGACGATGCCTTTGCGGCGGCACGACGCGTGGCCGATGCCCTGCGTCTGTGGCACAAAGCCGGAGCAGAAGCTGGCGATATTGCCTTCTGGTCGCCGCACGTCGAAATGTTCGATTCCCCCAAGGCCTATGGTCTGGTGATTCAAGCGCTGCTCGAGCGGAACGACTTCGTCACCACGATGGCCTTGTTGATGAATTGGCTCGAACAGGCCGACGAGATCCCGCTGCATCATCTCGACACGTCCTACTTCAGCATCGCGACGCAGTGGATTCTAACGCTACAGAAACATCGCGAGTCCCTGCCGGACACGCCTGAGAATCAGGCCGAGACGTGGCAGATGATTCAGCGTTTCATGGATTTCCAGGAAGCCAACGCCGGCATCTACAGCCAGGTGCCGGGGTGGTTCTCGAAGCAAGCGAAGAAGGGACAGTTCGACGAAGAACTTGACGCGCTCTTCCAAGGAGAAGAGCCCAGCGAAGACGATGACATCTTCCAGGCAGCTTACGAAGACGTCACTTTCACCGACAGCACCGACGATGGCAACGAAGGGGCGATCTTCGAGGGAGGATCGAGTTCGACCGAATCGAGCGAAGACCTGCAAGTCGAATCGCGCCGCGTCAACATGCACATCTCGTTTCTCAGCTGCGTCGCCCAGCAGTGGCAGATGGCTGCGTTTCAGGCCCTGCGTAGCGAGGGGGAACCGGTCGTCGTCGAGAAGTTGCTGCAGTGGCGAGAGCAGGCAATCACCAACTATCGTGAACTGCTGGAACTGCTGCTGGTCGTGAACCAACATCAACTGAGCGATATCAGCGGTGACCACCAAGAGATGGTCGAATACGATCGCCAGCGAGCCGTCAAAGAGTTCATGCTCGAGCGGATCATCATGACGACGGTGAGCACGGCCTCGGCGGCTCGTATTCTTTCGTCGGTCGTGGCCGCGGTTGCTCCTGAGCATAAGCAATCTCTCGAGAATCTCGAGAAAGAAATCGGTGCGGAACAAACGCTGGCCGTCGATCTATTGGCGGCGATCCTTGCCGGCGATACCGAGGCCGTCCAGCAGCATTTCCCGCCGATGCTCAATACTCTGAAAGACAAACCGCTGCTATACGTGCCAATCTCGAAGCGGGGTGGACCACTGCGAATCGTTTCGACACGTGTTCGCCAATCGACCATCCGCGAACTGCTGCATTGGCTACCGCGCATTGGGCAATACGACTTCTCGCGCCAGATGCTCGACACGGCGCGGAAGATGGAAAACGATAACCCAATCGGTCCCGGTGCGATCACCGAATTTGACGCACTATTTGAAACAGGCTTTCTGGCGATTATCGATGCCGTCGTCGCTTCCTCAGAGAGTTGGGAAGTCGCCAAAGAAGGGGCTTCGGAACTCGACAACGCATTGGTCGAGTGCCTGGAACATGTCACGCAGAATCTTTTGATTGTGTGGCTCAATCACAGTCGCACGCTGCGTTTGTCGGCCGTCGAGAAGTTCTCTGACCCTGGGCAATGGAAGCTCGTTCAAGCTTTCATTCAGCGGTACGGGGCTGATCTGTTCACCCAGCACTTCTTCAATCGCGGCAACATCCGCAGCATTCTGCACGGCGGTGTGGCAACCTGGATCGAAAAGGTTCGCCAGCAATGGCCCGATGAAGACTGGCCTCTATTCATTCAGGCTATGGGAACGAATATCAACCGGACCGAATCGATTGCCTGTTTTAGCATGGTGCTGGAAGCCGTGCTGGAGAACTTCGCCGAGTATCGCGACTACAACAGCACGACCACGCAGAGTGACCGCGGCGAGTACCTGTACATGTTCCTCGACTTTCTGCGACTTCGTACCGCGTACGATCGCGTCTCTTGGAACCTCAAGCCGATCGTAATGACGCACGAAGTCCTCGTCCGCACTGGGCACTCCGAAGCAGCTCAAATGTGGCGTAAGGCGTTGGCCGATCGCATCGAGGACGAAGCCGACAAGTACGTGCAGAAGCTGCGAGAACTGCAGCGCGAATACGCCATGCAAATGCCCACCGTTGCCGACCGCATCAAGGAACGCTTCGTCCGGCCGCTGGCCGTCGATCGGATCTGCTCACTGGTCGAGCAATCGATGACCAACATGGGAAGCGAAGACGCCAACACGGCCTTCAAGCTGCTATACGACGAGGCGGAAGCATTGGTCGAAGAGCCCAGCGGCGTGGGGCTCGATATCCCCGCCTGGCTCAAGGCTCTGGACGAAGAAGTGACCAAGGTCGAACTCGAAGCTAGCTTCTCGACGGAAAATGAAGCCTGGCAACCTGGTGAAGCGATTCCGCTCAGGAAACTTTCTCTGGAAGAAGTTCACGATCAAATCGACGGCTGGACGACCCATTTCCCTTCCGGTGGAGACGACGAAGAGGAATAATGAGTTAGCTGCTTAACTCTTGTCCCCTCGCCCCTTTGGGGAGAGGGCTAGGGTGAGGGGCTGACGCGGGGACTCAATTCGCCCCCTCACCCTAACCCTCTCCGCCGCAGACGGTGGAGAGGGGACCAGATGTCGCCAACAACAGGTACCAAGCAATGAACTTTCGAGTTGAAATCCCCATCTACCGTGGGCCGCTCGATCTATTGTTGTACCTGGTTCGTAAGCACGAACTTGATATCGTCGATATTCCCATCGCCCAGGTAACTCAGCAATACCTGGCCTATCTGGAAATTCTCAAGGCCATGGACGTCAACAGTGTGGCCGACTTCCTGGAAATGGCCAGCACGTTGATCGAGATCAAGTCGAAGCTGGTCCTGCCTCAGGTCGAAGACACGGACGAAGAAGCAATCGACGACCCGCGCGAACAGCTCGTCGAACGACTTTTGGAATACAAACGGTTCAAAGACGCTGCCAGCCTGCTGGAAGACCAAGGACGCAACTGGCAGCGACGCTTTACCCGCATCGCCGACGACCTCCCCCCACGTAAGGTCGATATGGCCGACCAACCGATTAATGAAGTCGAACTCTGGGACCTCGTTAGTGCACTCAATCGGCTGCTACGAGACAACAAGGCCCAACAGCCGACCAATATCGTTTACGACGACACCCCGATCCGGGTCCACATGAAAGCCGTGCACCAGCGGATTGTCGAAGAGGGAAAGGTTCGCTTCCATACTCTTTTTCCGCCTGATAGCGCCAAGAGCCGCATCATTGGCATCTTCCTCGCCCTGCTGGAACTGATCCGCCACTATAATACGTTGGCCCATCAGGACGAGGGAGAAAGCGAGATCTGGATTACCGCCGGCGAAGGATTCAAGGCCGAAGTTCATTTTGAAGACGTCGACGAATACGAACCAGGAAAAGCATCGGCGGAGTGAACCTGATCTCGCGGATGCAAGTCCTTTCCTTCCTCGACACATGGCACCTTGATTGAGGGTCACCAGCACTCACAGCGATTGGTCTCCCGATCACACTCCATCTGCCTGATCGACGGCGACGATGGAACCTCCAGAGATACGCAACTCAGACTTTGACGATCATGCTCGACAACGCACCGCTGCGAAAACTTGAATTCAACGGACTGACGATCGAAGGGTATTCCCGCGCGGCCGTTCAAACTTACTGGCGCATTCCAGAAATGAAGCTTGGCTTCGATCTGGGATTGCAGCCGTGGGACTTCATGGGTACGGCAACGTGGTTTGTTTCCCATGCTCACTTGGATCATATCGCCGCGCTGCCCGTGTATGTTTCGCGTCGTCGGCTGATGAAAATGCCTCCTCCAGTCATCTACATGCCTGAAATCGCCGTCGGCCCTGCCCTGCAGGTCCTCAAAGCATTCAGCCGATTGGATCGCGGCAAGATGCCGTGCACCATTCATCCGGTCCTACCAGGCACGGAGATCGAACTCTCGCGCGAGCTGATCGTCAACGCCTATGAAACGAAGCACACCGTCCCGTCGGTTGGCTATATCGTTTCGCAGAGACGTCGCAAACTGAAACCGGAGTTTCAAGAGCTTCCCGGAGAGCAAATTCGAGACCTGCGACTGGGCGGTACCGAGGTCACCGAAGAGCATCGTCACCCGTTGTTGGCTTACCTGGGGGACAGCCGCGCCGAGGCGATGGACAACAACCCGCAGTTTTACGAGGCCGATATTCTGATCATGGAAATGACGTTCGTCTCGCCCGAGCATCGGAAGGAAAAGATCCATAAGATGGGTCACATTCACCTGGATGACGTGGTGGCACGGCAGGATCGTTTTCATAACAAAAAGATTATCGCCTCGCACTTCAGTACGCGGTACAACAATCGTCAGATCCAAGAGCATGTCCAAGCCAAGCTGCCGGAGATGCTCGACGGACGGCTGCACTTGTGGCTATGAGCGACCTGCACGCTGCGAACGAGACGCCGCGCAGTGCGTACATTCACGTCCCGTTTTGTGCGCACCGCTGTGGCTACTGCAACTTTACCGTCATCGCCGGCCGCAACGACCTGGCCGGTGCCTACCTGAACGCGATCGAGAAAGAACTGGAGCAACTCGGTCAGCCGCACGAGGTTGACACGCTCTTTCTCGGTGGTGGCACTCCGACTCATCTTGCGCCGGATGAACTGGAGCAACTTCTTTCCCTAGCGACCAAGTGGTTTCCCTTAGCGGCGGACGCTGAGCTAAGCGTCGAGGCGAACCCGATCGACATCACACCTGAGAAAGTCGCAGTCCTTGAGTCGGCTGGAGTCAATCGCGTTAGCCTCGGCGTTCAGTCGTTCCGCAGTGAGAAACTAAAACTACTTGAGCGCGACCACGACCGAGGCCAGGTCGAAGCCGCCGCACAGCTGTTATTGCCTCGGATTCCCAATCTGAGCGTCGATCTGATCTTCGCCGCACCTGGGGAAACGTTGGCACAGTGGGAAAGCGATCTTCAGTCGGCCATCCACCTGGGGACGGCGCACCTATCGACCTACGGACTTACGTTTGAAAAAGGGACGACGTTCTGGAATCGACTGCATCATGACCAGCTTCGTGAAGTCGACGAGGAACTTCAGCGCGAGATGTACCTGGCCGCGATCGATCATCTCACGAAGGCCGGTTTCGAGCACTACGAGGTCTCGAACTTCGCTCAGCCGGGACGCGAAAGCCGTCACAACCTGCAGTACTGGCTGGGCAAGCGATATTTTGCCGCCGGGCCTGGCGCTTCACGTCATGTCGGCATGATTCGCGAAACCAACCACCGCAGCACCACGGCATACATCCGCAGAATGCAACAAGGCACCTCGCCAGTGGCAGAACATGAAGAACTCAGCTTGCCAATGAAAGCCAGAGAGCAACTTGTGTTTGGTCTGCGGATGCTCGCCGGCGTCCACATTCCCACCTTCCAGGAGGATACCGGCACGACTCCCTGGGAGTTATGTGGGACAAAGATTGACCAGTTTCTGGAATTAGAACTACTAAACCATAGTTATGAGCGCTTACGATTAACGCGTGAAGGGCTATTACTCGCTGACACCGTTTGCGTCGAACTGCTTTGAGTCGATAACCTGCTAACTCACTAGCAGGCACCACTCTACGGGGCGCTGAGCCGTCCATTCCGTCATACGCAAACCTTAAGCCTGCTAGTCAATCAAGCGCCAATTCTTCCGCTTCCTTCATATTTTGTACTTTGTATCGAAGTACCAATCAGGTAGAGTGAATATCAGTGATGCGAAAAGATTATCGCACTTCACGCAAAACTCTTTCTGCCAACCCTGGTTCAAACAGAATAGCTCTCGACGAAAGATACGTTCGACTGCTCTTCATCTAACGGAACAAAATTGTCGAGGCGTCGATCGCATCGCCTTGGGGGAGTCCCCAGCGATGTCACACCCCCAATCCTTGGCCAGTTAACCTGGGAGTGACGCCATGATTCAAATTAAGCATCGTATTACAGGAGAAGTCCTGTACGAGATCGACGCAGACGCACTAGCCGGTGCCAAGCTCGTCGGCAAAAACCTCGCAGGTGCTGACCTTTCCTCGTTGGTACTTCGCAGTTGTGTATTTGATAGCGATAACCTGGACGAAGTCTCTTTCGAGAACTCGGACCTAGAAGGTGCCAGTTTCATGGGTGCCAGTGTGAAGCATGCTTGCTTCGATGGTGCCAATATGGTCGGCGTGACCATGACCGACGCGATACTCAACGAGTCGTCGCTTAAAGAAGTAAACCTTACCAAGGCAAACCTACGTTACGCGAAGTTTCACAACTGCAACCTTTCTGGTGCCCGCCTGGTCGAAGCCGATATCAGCATGTGCGATCTGCGCTGTGATATGCCTGGCGCGAACCTTACCCGGGCAGATCTTCGCGGTGCGAATCTCACCGGTGCCGACTTGACCGGGGCAAAGGTCGACGAAGCCGACTTCACCGACGCCACAATGACCGAAGCCCACCTCGAAGGCTGCTACCTCGAACGAGCAATCAATGCGTGCACCAAGCACAAGCCGTTCAAACCCAAACCCCAGTCGGTGAAAAAGCCGTGGTGGATGGTGTGGGCGACCTAGTCGTCCGAACAAATCGATTTGGAGTGGCCATCGCCGAAAACGCCATTGCCACCAGCACAAGATGCCGACTGGCCGTCAGACGAGAATTTTTTTGACCACGCTTCCATGCACGTCGGTCAGTCGGTAGTCGCGGCTCTGAAAACGGTACGTAAACTTCGTGTGGTCGATACCCAACAGGTACAACAGCGTCGCGTTCAAGTCGTGCACATGCACGGGATCTTCGGTGATGTTGTAGCCTAGCTCATCCGTTGTTCCCAGTTCGAAGCCTGGCTTCACCCCTGCCCCGGCTAGCCACATGGTAAAGCATCGACTGTGATGATCGCGGCCATAGTCGTTGGCAGCGATCGATCCCTGGGCGTAAGCGGTTCGACCAAACTCCCCTCCCCAGACGACCAGCGTATCTTCCAAAAGACCAAGCCGAGCCAGGTCTTCAACCAGCGCGGCCGATGCCTGATCGGTATCGCGACATTGCCGGGGAAGCTCGGCATTGATGCTGCGATGCTGATCCCAGCCGCGATGAAACAGCTGAATGAATCGAACGCCTCGCTCGGCCATGCGGCGTGCCAAAAGGCAGTTGGCAGCGTAAGTACCTGGCTTCCTGGCATCGTCTCCGTAGGCCGCAAAAACCGATTCGGGCTCATTCGAAAAATCGGTTAGAGTCGGAATCGACATTTGCATCCGATAGGCCATCTCGTACTGAGCAGTGCGACTTTCGATTTCCGGATCTCCCACCTCGGCAGCCTGGCGCTGGTTCAATGCAGCCAGGGTCTTGATAACGCGACGCCGATCAGCCATCGAGATACCAGCCGGGTTGTTCAAATACAGAACAGGATCCCCATTGCTACGAAAGCGAACCCCTTGGTAACGAGACGGCAAAAAACCGCTCGACCATAAACGATCGAAGATCGGCTGATTGTTCAACGTGGCGCTTCCTTGGGAAACCAGCACTACGAAGGACGGCAGTTCCTCGTTCTCGCTCCCCAGCCCGTAGCTGAGCCAACTCCCCATGCTCGGTCTGCCTGGCAGGGTATGCCCACTGACCAGCAGCGTCGTACCGGGATCGTGATTGATCGCGTCAGTATGCATGGAGCGAATACGACAGATGCGATCCGCGATCTTGGCCTGGTGCGGAACGAGGTCGCTAAACCACATGCGGCCCTCGCCATGCTGGGAGAACGCGAACTTGCTGGGGGTCAGCGGCAACGAGTCTTGTTCGGACGTCATCGTCGTAAGCCGTTGCCCCATTCGAATCGACTCTGGCAACTCTTCGCCGGCCAGTCGTTCTAACTGCGGCTTGTAGTCAAACAAGTCATGCTGAGAGGGGGCACCGGACTGGCACAGGTAAATGACCCGCTTCACCTTGGGTGGAAAATGGGGCAATGAAAGGTCTGCTCCTTGAACATCTTTCGTCGCGAGCGCGTGCATCGCCAGCGCACCCAGCGATACGCTGGTCGATCCCAGGAATGATCGCCGTGTTTGACGGTCCGCGAGTTGTTGGAAATCGTCACGCATTTAGGGAGTCATCACCGCTTCATCGAGATTGAATATCGTATGGCAAATCACTGCCATCGCTGCCAGTTCGGGACTCGCAGCGACTACCATTTCTCCTTCGCCCAGCCACTGGTTCATCGCTTGGGGATCGTCGGTAAACCTCTGCAGCTCTTGTCGATACAAGGCCTCAAGCATCGCCAGTTCGTCCGGGCGAATCGGCCTGGAAAGAACCCTTAGGAAGGCCTCGCCCATGGCCGCGTCGATTCGATTACCCTGATTCTTGAGCACATCGGCAGCCAACACCTTGGCGGCCTCGACGAAAGTCACGTCGTTCAAAAGCACCAGCGCTTGCATCGGCGTATTGGTCCGGCTTCGCTGCGCGACGCAGATCTCGCGGTTTGGTGCATCGAAGGCGATCATGTTGGGCGGCGGGCTCGATCGCTTCCAGTACGTGTACAGACTTCGACGATAAAGCCGGTCGCCATGATCCTGCACGAATCGCTGGGCGGTGAACTCGCTTCCCTTAGAAAGCTCTTCCCATAGGCCCGGCGGCTGATACGGCTTGACGCTCACACCGCCGATTTGCCGCACCAACAGCCCACTGGCCGCAAGTGCTTGATCTCGGAGCTCTTCGCCTGTCAGACGCAACCGTGGGCCTCGGGCAAGAAAGCGATTCTCGGGATCGGCTTCATAACGTGCCTTACTGACTGAACTGGATTGCCGATACGTGCTGCTGCTGACAATCAGGCGGTGCAGATGCTTCATGTCCCATCCACTATCGATCAACTCGCTGGCAAGATAGTCGAGCAATTCCGGATGGGTTGGTAGTTCTCCGCGCGTCCCAAAGTCATCGATCGTCTTCACCAGCCCAGTGCCGAAGTAGTGTTGCCAGGTGCGATTCACGACAACTCGGGCTGTCAGCGGATTGCCAGCCGAGACCAGCCATTTGGCCAACTGCAGACGATCGCCACGTCCGCGGGCATTGCCATCGTACAACTGCCGTGGTACGCCGGGCTTCACGACATCACCAAGCTGATCCCATTGACCTTGAATACGAACATGCGTGACGCGTGGTTCTTCTCGCTCGCGCATCACCATCGTCTCCGGAAACTCTCGCCACAGAAGTTCGATCTTCCGCCGCAAATCTTCCATCTGCTGTTCCAGACGAACGAAGTTTTCGTTCGTCTCACGCAGATAGAACGTCTTGAGACGAATTGATTGCGTTTCCGTACGCTCGCGGGGTGCTTTGGCGAGCAGTGCCGAGATCGGGTCGTCTTCCGCCAGAATCGTTGCCTCGCGATTGGACCAGATACGTGCATCGATCCGCACGTCGTCCAACAGCCCACGAATAGCGAAGAGCCACTCCCCTTGGGAATCGTCAACCTCGTCTTCATCCAATGAGGTAGTTGTTGGCAACTGCCACGAAAGACGCTTGCCATTCATCCAAACACGGGCGTCTCCAGGGGCACTTGGATCGATCGCAAACGCCACATGCTGCCAAACGTTGGTTTCCCATGGGTCGCAAGCCGCCTCCCGCGTGATGACCGTGTCATCTGCCTTGACCGAAGTAAGCGTGAACTTGTCTTTTGCTTGGACCAACTGCAGCATGTCGCCATTATCGCAGCGCAAAGCATAAAGAACTTGCGGACGCGTGACGGTCGGATAAAGCCATGCGGCAACGGAAAGAGGCCCTTGGGGATCACGAAGTAGATTTAGCCGCATATTTCCGCCAGCAACCAGGGCTTGGCCTTGCTTGCCGGTCACGTAGGAGCCGTCACCAACCAGGCGAATGCCACTTGGAAAAGGAGATGTCGTATCGAAGTCAAGCTTAGCGAGCAGCTTCTCCTGCGAAACGACTTCGGCTCGACCCTCCTCTCTGGCTTTCGTTTCCCAACCGATCATCAGCGGATCGTCCGTCGTCAGATAATCGGCATACGGCTGGCGAAGCTGGCCTAGCTTTGTTTCGAGATCGGCCAGTTTCTCTTGCTGTTCTCGCGTGGGGCTTTTAATGACGGGCCCAGCGTTACCGTATTGCCCGTCGAGCCCTTTCTCGTCGATGTTGTCAAAGAAGGCAGCCAACTGATAGAAGTCACGCTGCGAGATTGGATCGTACTTATGATCGTGGCACTGGGCACAACCGAGCGTCATCCCCAGCCAGACACTGCCGGTCGTGTTCACGCGATCGACGACGTACGCATGACGATACTCTTCGGCGAACGCCCCATTCTCGTCATTCACCGGCAGGTTCCGATGAAACCCGGTCGCCGTAAGTTGATCGACCGTCGGGTTGGGAAGCAGATCGCCGGCGAGTTGCTCGATCGTGAATTGATCGAACCGCATGTTTGCGTTGAGCGACTCAATCACCCATTCGCGATAACGCCACATGTCGCGATGACTGTCGACGTTATACCCATGCGTGTCCGCGTATCGAGCCAAGTCGAGCCAACGGCGAGCGAAGTTCTCGCCATAGGCAGGCGACGCGAGCAAACGATCGATGACTTTCCGCTCGGCCTGGGATGACGTGTCAGAAACGAAAGCATCAATCTCAGCGGGCGAAGGTGGCAAGCCGGTCAGGTCGAAGGTAACCCGGCGCAGCCAGGCATAACGGGAAGCAAAGCCTGCTGGCCACACGCGGTTGGCTTCCATCTCGGCCAGCGTGAAATAGTCGATATCATTCGTCGGCCAATCCTGACGTTCGACCGAAGGTATGCTCGGACGCGTGATCGGCTGCAGGCTCCATAGCTCTTGCCACGGGGCGCCTGCTTCGATCCAGCGTTTGAGCGTGGCAATCTCTTCCAGGCTCGGCTGGTGCTGCTCGCCAGGAGGCGGCATGCGAACATCGGGATCGCTGGAAACTAAACGTCGATAGAGTTCACTAGCACCGGAATGCCCAGGCGAGACCTTCTCCAACGCACTATCGCGCTGATCGAGCCGCAAATCGGCCTTCCGCGTGGCCGCGTCAGGGCCGTGACAAGCGTAGCAGTGCTGAGCCAGGATCGGCTGCACGTCCCGAGCGAAGTCGGTCGCCGGCTTCTCCGCGCGCACGGCAAGAGACGTCCCCAGCGCGCACGCCGAGAACAGAAGCGATCGAATTAGCCAAGCGCGAACAGAATGCACAAGCACCCCAACCAAACAGGAAAGAAAGACGCCTTTCTTTCATCATATACGCAGGGAGGGATTTTCGTCCAAGTGCGTGCCAGGGAACGCCCTACCGCAGGGCATTGTGAAGGGGTCGTAACGATTAGACAGGCTGGACCTATCCGAGGTTGGTTACCCGGCCATTGGAGTCGCTGAACTTGTCGGCGCTGATGCCCATGGTTTCGAGCATCGTAACGTACAAGTTGCACAGTGGAGTCTTATCCGCCACGCGGACGTGCCGCCCCGGCTTCAGTGCGCCGCCACCCCGGCCGGCCAGCAAGATCGGTAGATCGTCATGATTGTGGCGGTTTCCGTCCGAGATGCCGCTGCCATATAGCAACATCGAGTTATCCAGCAGCGTGCCGTCCCCTTCCTTGACCTCCCGCATCTTGGTCAGCAGATAATCGAACTGCTTGGCATGAAAGGCGTTGACCTTCGAGATCTTCTTCTGCTTGGCGTCGTCGTTCTGGTGATGTGAAAGATCGTGGTGCCCTTCACTCACGCCGACTTGAGGGTAAGGACGATTGCTGCTCGCATTGGTCATCATGAAGGTCGCAATCCGCGTCGAGTCTGTCTGAAACGCGAGCACGATCATATCGAGCATCAAACGGCAATGCTCTTCAAATTCAGCCGGTACGCCACTTGGACGAGCGTAGTCCGGCATCTCGACTTCCTTCCCTTCCAGCTTGATGCTGTGGGAAACGCGGCGTTCGACGTCCCGCACCGCATGCAAGTATTCATCCATTTTGCGGCGATCGACTTCCCCCAGACGGTACTGAAGACGCTTGGCATCGTTCAGGACGAAATCGAGGACACTTTTTTTGCGGCGGTTGCGGATCGCCTGACTTTCGGCTTGCTCCTGCGACTCGCCATTGCCAAACAGCCGATCGAACAGGGCCTGCGGATTAACTTCTTTGGCGACATAATTGGTATCGCTACGCCAGCTGAGATTCGACGAATAGACGCAGCTGTACCCGGTATCACAGCTGCCTGACTGGGCACTTGGTTCCAGCCCCAATTCGAGCGACGGGAACTTGGTCAGATGGGAAATTCGAGCCGCGGCGAACTGATCGACCGAGACTCCATTACGGATATCGGCGCCGCCTGTCTTGAAGGGATGGGCACCGGTCAAAAAGGAAGCCACACTGCGTGCGTGGTCTCCGCCGCCATCCCCCAGGGCCCAACCGTTGTGCAGTTCAAAACCGGAGATCGGCATGATCTCGCTGCGGTGTTTCGCCAAGTGCGAGAGCGTGGGAGTTAGTTCTTTGAGTTCTCCTTCGTACTTTGGCTTCCAGTCCGGCATATGCATGCCGTTAGGAACGTAGAAGAACCCCATCCGCACCGGCGGTTTGACGTTGGAGGAATCGACGTTGGCGGCGCGGGCTTCCGGGCAAACGCTTTCCAGCCAAGGCATCGCCACCGCGGTACCAAGGCCACGCAAAATCATTCGCCGACTGAGCATTGTGCTAGACATCGAATAGGTCTCCCTTAGCCACCGCGTTTTTGAAATGGATCACTATGAACGATGGCCTTGATCATCGAGGAAAAGCGGTAACCGCTATTCTCCAGTTCGACCTTCACGGCCTGGATCGCACACTCGTCGTAATATTCCACGCCTCGCCCCAAGGCGTACGTTGTCGTCTTGGAGATCAGGTTATGAACGAAGTCGTCCTTCTTGTCTTCCAACAACAGCTTCTTCAAGCCGCCCGCTCCGTCGACCTTGCGTCCGCCAGGCATCTCACCAGTTGCGTCGATGGCGAAGCCGGCGTCCTTGGTCCGCCATCTGCCGATCGCATCGTAGTTTTCCAAAGCGAAACCAATCGGATCCATGCGGGCATGGCACGAAGCACAAGCCGCGTTCTCGCGATGCTGCTTCATCTGTTCACGTAGGCTGCCGGTCAGCTTCTTTTGTGATTCCAGCGATGGCACATCGGCCGGCGCTTCAGGCGGGGGCGTACCGAGTACATTGTCGAGAATCCACTTGCCACGCTTCACCGGGCTCGTGCGTGTTGGATTGGAGGTCACCGTCAGCACGCTGGCTTGGGTGAGAATGCCGCCTCGACGACCATCGCCTAGCTCGACACGTCGGAAGTGATCTCCTTTGACGCTACCGATTCCATAGTGCTCGGCCAGACGTTGATTCAGGAACGTGTAATCCGCACCCAAAAGATCGAGCACGCTGCGATCTTCATCGATGATCGACTGGAAGAACATTTCCGTTTCGGTACGCATATCGGCGGCAAGCTTGTGATTGAAGCTGCCGAAGCGATTCCGATCGGGCTGAACGATCTCGAGCTTTCGCATTTCAAGCCACTGCCCGGCGAAGTTCTCGGTGAGTTGTTTTGCTTTCGGATCGGCCAGCATCCGCTCGACTTGCACGTCGAGGTTCTGCCGGAGCGTTCCCTTCCAGGCCTGCTGCAGCAGTTCCTCGTCGGGCATGGTGCTCCACAGGAAGTAACTCAAGCGGGTCGCCAACTGATAGTCGGTCAGCGGCTGCGTGCCTTCGCTTCCCTCAGGCGTTTCCTCGACTTTGAAGAGGAAGTGAGGGGAACACAACACGCCAACGACGACTTCGCGAATCGATGCCTCGTAGTTCAGCCCGTCCTCCTTCGCCATTTCGTAGAGGATCATCAGCCGCTCCATCTCCCCCTTGGTGACAGGTCGACGGAACGCTCGGGACGCGAATCGCGCAATCACCTGCTGAGCGGCTTGCTTCTCGTCTAATCCCTGCTGACCAGGGCTCACGAAGATGATCTTCTTATGCGACTCGGGATACCGATCATCGAGGTTTGTATCGGGCCCACGCAGTTCGATTCGATTGATGAACAGGTTTCGGTCGCGGCGGTTGGGATTGGGATTGCCCGGATCGTAATGATCGTTGAGAAAAGCAACTTCCAAAGGAAGCTTTCCGCGAGGAACCCGCATTTTGATTTCCATCGGGTGGTCGCTGGGACGCTCGTTACTGACTGCGAACGTTCGCTTCTCCTTGTCACCGAGACGAACTCCCAGTTTGGCGGGCTCATCTCCCGACTGGCTGGCATGAGCATAAATGGCCACGGTATACATACCGGGTTCGACATCCAGTTCATAGCTGCCGGTGTTGTTGGAAGGAAACGTCAGCTGCCGTCCCGAGGGATTGCCGTACTTCAACTTGAACTTGGCCAGCGGCAACTCGCTCTTAGGAATCAGCTGGCTCTTATCCGTGATGATTGCGCGCGAAGCAATCTCATCAGCGGCTTGGTAGAACTTTTCAAACAGAAGCGGAGACGTCGACAGCACGTCGCCGATGTTGTCAAAGCCGTACCCAACGTCATCGGCCGGGAACGATTCGGTGGCCTTGTATTGGATGCCGACCAGATCACGAATCGTATTCTCATATTCAATACGATTTAAGCGGCGGATGGTCTCACGGCCGGGATTCACGGGGCCATCGCAATCGACCATCGACAGCGCGTCCTGCACCCACTTCAGTACGTCTTGCAGTTCTTCGCCGGCAGGTTGATCGTAGTCTTTTGGGGGCATGCTCCCGGTGACCAACATGTCCAACACCGATGCCCATTTCTTCCGACCGGTGGTGGTGACCTCTTCCCACGAGCGGAACTTTTCCAAATCGAGCCCTGCCTCGGCGGAGTCGCCTGAGTGGCAATCCAGGCAGTAACTCTTCATAAACGGCACTACCGTGGCGCTGTACGACTCAGCCATCTCCGCGCGTTTTGCTCCCCATGCCTGCGACGCAATCAGCGTGCAGAGAAGAGACAAAACGATTGGGAACGGCCCGAATGTACGGAGCCCGCCTGGGAGCCGTGACATGGAAGAGAACTCCTACTTGGGGAAGATAACGAGGGATTAAGGCAGGTTTAAGGGGAAGGTAGCCCATTATTATAAGAATCATGTGTAGATACGTCTATGGAAAATCGTATCCACCAGCGGCGCTTTCGGAATACGGATTTCCACACGAAAATAGTGCCGTGCGAGGAGATAGAAAGACACCCCACCGCAGAAACGCCTTCCACCTACAAGACGGGCAATGCGGATAAACTGCATCGCCATTTTAGCAGTCCGCTTCTGCCCAAAAATTTGGGACGCATCGACACAAAAAAGCCGCGAGTCCACTGGGTGGATCGCGGCTTGAAGTGAATGGGCTTCGTTGACTTAGTCTTTGAAACGACTAAGGGCGAGCGTGATGTTTTGGCCGCCGAACCCAAAACTGTTGTTCAGGGCGATATCGACCTTCGCCTCGCGGGCCACATTGGGCACATAATCGAGATCGCAGTTGTCGTCTGGATTCTCGTAGTTGATCGTTGGCGGAAGGACGTTGTCACGAATGGCCAACATGCAGACGATCGCTTCGGTCACGCCAGCTGCGGCAATCAAATGCCCCATCATGCTCTTGGTACTGGAGACCGGGATCTTCTTGGCCCACTCTTCGCCAAACGCTTCCTTGCAGCACAGCGTTTCGACCTTGTCGTTCACCGTGGTGCTGGTGCCGTGGGCGTTGACGTAGTTGACCTGTTCTGGACCGATACCGGCGTCTTCCATCGCCATCTTCATGCAGGCGATACCCCCGCGTCCTTCCGGATGGGTGTCGGTAATGCGGAACGCATCGGCCGTGGTGCCGTAGCCAATGATCTCGCCAAAGATCGTCGCGCCGCGGGCCTTGGCATGTTCGAGTTCTTCGAGCACGACCATCGAGGCTCCTTCGCCCAGCACGAAGCCGTCGCGTTCTCGATCGAAAGGGCGCGATGCCTTGGTGGGCTCGTCGTTGCGGGTCGACAGGGCGGTCAGCAAGTTGAAACCGGTGACGCCAAAAGGATGGATCATCGAGTGTGCTCCGCCTGAGAGCATCACGTCGCACGTACCACGCTTGATCAGTTCACGCGCTTCGCCAATGGCCTGGCTTGAAGCGGCACAGGCAGTCAAGCAGTTCAGGTTAGGCCCTTGGGCGTTGAACAACGATGCCAGGTGACCACAAGGCATGCTGGGGTCTTGTTCCATCTCGCGCTGCGAGTCGAGCGTGGCCAGGCCCTTGGTGATGAATGCCGACTTGTCCCAGTCGCCATTGCCGCTGCTGATCGCGGCGACCACCATGTTGGTGAAGGTGTGAAAATCCTGATCCCCTTCGCCACATCCCAAGTAGACGCCAAAGCGGGTCGGATCCTTGATGCTGTCCAGGACGCCGGAAGATTCCACGGCCTGCTTGGCGGCACCTACGGCGAAGCGCGTATGACGACCAGCTTTTTCCCAGTCGGCGATCTTCTCACCGCACTTGGTCACGTCCCAATTCTTGACTTCCGCCGAGATCTTGGTGGGGAAGTTCGAGGCGTCAAAGATGGTGGTGTAGCCAACGCCGGAAGCGCCCTCTTTCAAGCCTTTCCAGACCGTTTCCACATCGTGTCCCATGGGATTCACCATGCCGACACCGGTGACAACGACTCGCCTAGTCATAGAAGATTCTCTCCGCGCCGAAGGCATTAGGGGCGTCCAGAACTCGTACGGCCTGGCTCACACACTTATTGTAGTTCGCTATATCGGCTGGGTCGCGTCGCAGCTTGCGAAGGTTTCGTCAAGCTGCCAGCGATTGCACCAGCTTTGGGCTTTGCTGGCTACGAAATCGAGGGGGTTTTCGTTAGTTCGATTTCCGCTTGAATCATGTAATCGGGTGGTTGAAGCGGGGAACCATCTTTGGCCAGACCGACTTCATAAAGGCCAAGCAAGCGTAGCATTGATAGCAGGTCGGCCGGGAAGAACAGCTCGCGCTGCTGGTCTTTGTCGTTGAGGTGGGCGAAAAACAATTCGACCTCAGCGTGCAACTGATCGCCGATGTGACTGGTCGCCGAGACGTACGCTCCGTTCTCGCGGATGTCGTTCATCGTCGCCGTATAGGTCAACTGATCACCAGGATGAGCCGTGCCATGAAAGATGGCCTTGGCTACTTTGGCCAGAACGACACGTTCGCGGAAGTCGTAAACTTCGCCGGCAAGCAAACCGCCGGTCTGAGCAATCCCTTCGATCACCAGCGAATGCGGCATGACCGGCAGGTAGCGAAAGTGATCATGGAGATGGTCTTCGGCCAACGAGACGCACTTCACCGCTTTGGCCGACTCGCCACTTTTAAACTCAATGAACTTGTCGATCCAAAACCAACGCATCCCGACCGTCCCTCAGGCTTCTTTCTTATCCCCTCAACACGTTAGGAAGAGGGCTGGGGCGAGGGGGCAACGACAAATTTGCTCCGCAACTCGATCCCGCTGATGCCGATGGATTCGGCTTGGTTTCTTCGCGTACTTCGTATCCTGGAAGCACGCGACGCGAATCGTCCCTACGCGTTCTCCTCTCTCGCTTTGAGAGAGAGGGAATGGGAAGGAACTCGGTTACTTAGGCCAGCTTCGACTTGACGTAGCTGCACATATCGTTGACGGTCAGCAGGTTGCCGAAGTCCGACACGACTGGGTTCGCTTCAAACTTGCTGAGATCGGCAAATGGCATGCGCTTCTTCAGTTCGGCCAGACCTTCGTCGGTGACCTTGCCGCCTTGGACGTACTCGGCGTTGGTTAGAATGTCTTCCGGGAACAGTTCGTCACGCGGAATGGTGATTCCGAACGCTTTCTCCAGGCGGAACACGATATCCAGGAAGTCAATCGACTCGGCACCCAGATCGCCGACCATGGTGGCCTCTGGTACCACTTCTTCCTCGTCAACGCCCAACGCGTCTACCAAGGCTTCGCGGACCTTTTCAAAAACTTCGTCATCCGAGGGTGCCATAATTTCTTGCTCTCCGACTGGGAAAAGACTGGCTAATTGATTGCTTGAAAATTTGCCCGACATGGGGCTATGTGGCCGCACGAGCGACCCAGTGGACTGCCTAAACCGCCGAGTGTTGACGATAGAGCAGTTCGTATTGTTGTTTTAGTTGCCGAATCGCATTTTGATCGGTGATGTTGGGCTCGTCGGTACCGGAAGAGTTATAGCTTTCCAATACGATGCGCGAACTAACCGCGACGTTTCCCGCCAATTCGCCGGAAACCTTAAGCGAAGCCAAATTGCCATCCATCTTGACCAGTTCCGCTTTGACGATCAGCATCTCGCCAGGTTCGACAAAGTTGCCGTACTTCACGTTGCGTGCTTCTTTCAGCACGGTCAGGCTGTGGCTGAAGTTGTTCGTCACGCGAACCAACCAGGCCCCGGTCTGAGTCATCGCTTCCAACATCAACACGCCGGGCATGACCGGAAACCGCGGAAAGTGATCCTGGAGGTACTCTTCGGCCAAGCTTAAACACTTAATCGCCGAAATTCGTTCGCCGGGATGAATCTCCGAGATTTGATCGATCAGACTGAACTTCATCTCAGCTCACTAGCGACACGATTTTTCGTAAGCACTTAAGGACCTAGCGATGGGAAATTAAAGCTTAGCAGTATACCCAGCTAATCTCACCCTCACAAGTTCACAACCGGCTGCAGAAGGACGGTTTTCAGCTGATACCGCTACCTCTGCAGTTGCCCCTAACCTAAGAAAATAGCCCTACTTACGGTAGGTCAGTTCGGCTGATCCGACCGGATTAGGTCGAACTTGGCCGTAATATAAGGTCTCACTGGGGCTTAGCGTGGGTGGGTTAGCTCAGGGTCGATGTCTATAATAAGCGGTAGTTTCAGGCCCTTTGTGGCCCTCAATACCCCAGCCAACCGCCTGCTGGCGGACGCCTGGCACCTGCGAGAACCATCATGTCGACCGTTTCCCTGGGATCCTTCGATTTTGCCCCCTATCGATCCCTTTCCAACGAAGAGCTGACCACGCGAATCCAAAAGGTCCGTGAAGACCTGGGTAGCAAGCTCCTGATCCTGGGACATCACTATCAGCAGGACGAAGTGATTGAGTTGTCTGATCTTCGCGGCGACAGCTATCAGCTCAGCAAGATGGCCGCCGAAAGCAGCGATTGTCGCTACATCGTCTTCTGTGGCGTGCACTTCATGGCCGAAACGGCCGACATCCTGGCCAATCGCCCCGAAAAGATCGAGGAGCGTAACGGCCAACGCGTCACGGTCGTGCTGCCCGATATGGCCGCAGGCTGCTCGATGGCCGATATGGCCGCCATCGACCAGGTCGAAAATGCGTGGGATGACCTGGGGGAAGTAATCGACACAAATGACATCACACCAGTTACTTACATCAATTCAGCGGCCAGCCTTAAGTCGTTCGTGGGCAAGCACGGCGGCATCGTGTGCACTTCGAGCAACGCCGACAAAGCCCTGAAATGGGCATTCAGTCGCACCAGCCGCGTGCTGTTCTTCCCCGATCAGCACCTCGGCCGCAACACGGCGCTGACCATGGGCATCACCGAAGATCAGATGCCGGTGTGGAACCCATACGCAGGTGACCTAGGCGGCAGTACCGAGGCGCAACTCGTTGATAGCAAAGTGATTCTATGGCAAGGGCACTGTAGCGTGCACCAGATGTTCAAGAAGGAACATGTCGACGCGTTCCGTCGGAATCACCCGGGAATCAAGATCCTCGTCCACCCGGAATGCATGCGCGAAGTCAACGAAATCGCGGACGTCTCCGGCTCGACCGGGAAGATCATCGAAACGGTGCGCAAGGCTCCAGCTGGCACGAAGTGGGCGATCGGGACCGAACTTCATTTGGTCAATCGACTTAAGAAGGAGCACCCCGAGCAGGAAATCCACTTCCTCAGCCCGGTGGTATGCATGTGCGCGACGATGTACCGCATCGATCTGGCTCACCTTTGCTGGTCGCTGGAAAATCTGGCCGCTGGCACGCCGGTGAACGAAATCTACGTCGATGACGAAACGGCCAAGTGGTCGCGGGTAGCACTGGAGCGAATGCTGGAAGTATCGGCATAATCATTACGAGCCAAACCGATTGGCAAGTAAATCACGAACCGTAGACTACCTCGCTCGGACCATTCGACAACTTCCTAACTTCAAAAGGCCCAAAAACTTGACGCCTGTTAATTTGGGCAACTATATTAGACTTTGAGATAAATTCGGCCGGCACCGTTGTGCTTGGATCGTGAGTCCCTTTTCCAATCTCCAGGCGTTTTCCGCATGACAGTTGCTTCCATTCGCACTTCGTTTCTGCTTGTTCTGGCGATGCTAACGGCATCGTTGGCCATGCCGTCTTCGTATGCCGCGGCAGCAGCTCCGGAAGAGAATACGGACGTCGCCGCGAACGCGATTCGCCTGGCACAAGCCAATCCGCCCAATCGAAAGTTCGTCGACGGCGTGATGACGACGATTCCGATGAAGTTCAGCGCTCAAGACACATACTCGAGCCCCGAGCAATATCGCGACATCTTGCAGGGTATTCCGAACCTGGATTGGACCCCGAACTACCTTGCCGACACGCGAACTTTGAAGTCGATGGCCAGCAACGTCATCTTCCGCCGCGATGTCTGGGGCCTGGAATTCTCGTTCAAACCGGTCCGTATGATCGAAGTGGGCGTTCCCCAGCCCAGTGGTAAACTACAGAGGAAGTTGGTTTGGTACATGGTCTACAAGGTGACCAACAACGGGAACCCACTGCGTCACGTGCCGGTAAAAGACCAGTTCGGCAACGTGAAGTTCGAAGTTCAACAGATCGACGACCTCCCATCCGCCCCGATCCGTTTCTTCCCCCGCTTCGTCCTGGAAACGAAGGATACTAAAGAGAAGAAGGAGTACCTGGACCGCATTATCCCGGCGGCGATCGAAAAGATTGCCGAGCGAGAAACAGGCGGTAGCAAGCTCTATAACTCGGTCGAGATCAGTCGTTTTGACATCCCCGTGACCACCGCCGACAAGGATAACAGCATCTGGGGCGTGGTAACCTGGGAAGACGTCGACCCGGACACCGACTTCTTCAGCATCTACATCGATGGCCTGACCAACGCGTTTCGCTACGAAGACGCCGATACAAACTACGATGCTAGCTCTAACCCCCTTTCTTATCGCCAGTACAAGCAAAAGACGCTGAAGCTCAACTTCTGGCGTCCTGGCGACCGCCTGGACGAAAACGAGCGGGAAATCCGCCTCGGTTCGCCTGGGGAGGTTGACTACGAGTGGATCTTCCGATAAAAAACTAGTTTCCCTTAGCGGCGATATAGTCGCCTGGGAATTGAAGAGATCCACCTAGTAAGCGATTGCCGCCCCTCACGATGCGGCCTCATAAGATACCTCAGGAGCAGATGTCATGGCCCATAAGAAAGGTCAAGGTTCTAGCCGTAACGGTCGCGATTCCAACCCACAGTATCGCGGCGTGAAGAAGTACGGCGGCCAAACGGTTAAGGCTGGCAGCATTCTCGTTCGCCAATTGGGTACCAAGTTCCGCGCCGGTAAGAACGTCGGCATGGGCAAGGATTACACCCTGTTCGCTCTGTCGGACGGCACGGTTATGTTCGACCAAGGCAGCCGCCGCGTTAACATCGTGGTTGAAGCCAACTAGGCGGCTCGCCCTTCCCCGCTGGGAAGCTTAGGCGAACGATTCGCACAAGAGAAAACACAGTAGGGATGGTCAGTCGGCCATCCCTATTTTTATTCGCAAAGCGCCAGGCACGAAAATCCATCTATGTTCGTCGATCGGGTACAAATCCAAGTCGAAGCCGGGGCTGGAGGTAATGGTTGTTCCAGCTTCCGCCGCGAGCGATATATCCCCAAGGGTGGTCCCGACGGCGGTGACGGTGGCGACGGCGGCAGCATCATCATCGTTGCCGAAGAAGGCGTGAACAGCCTGGTACAACTTGCCCACCAACATCATTGGCGCGGCAAACGGGGCGGCCACGGGAGTGGCGCCAACCGCACCGGTCGCAAAGGAGAAGACATGGTCATCAAGGTTCCTCCGGGGACCGTGGTGATCGATGCCAAAGAAAACTTCGTGCTGAAAGATCTCGCCAAGGACGGAGATCAACTCATCGCCGCACGCGGCGGCAAGGGTGGACGCGGCAATCTCAGCTTCAAATCAAGCACCAATCGCGCCCCCAGAGAATGCCAGCCAGGCGATCCCGGCGAGAAGCGACTGCTGACACTCGAGCTGAAGTCGATCGCCGACGTGGGCCTTATCGGTAAACCAAACGCCGGCAAAAGCACGCTCCTTTCGCGGCTTTCCCGTGCACGCCCCGAAATTGCCGACTACCCCTTCACCACCAAGTTCCCCAATCTTGGCCAGGTGCAGATCGACATGGACACCAGTTTCATCCTGGCTGATATTCCCGGTCTAATCGAAGGCGCCGCGGAAGGGGTTGGGCTAGGGCACGAGTTCCTGCGTCACGTCGAACGGGCAGGCCTCCTGGTTCACCTTGTCGAGCCAGCTCCGGTCGATGGAACCGACCCGCTGGAGAACTACCATTCCATTCGTAAAGAGCTGGAAGCCTACAATCCCAAGCTTGCCGCCCGCCCGGAAGTAACGTGCGTCACCAAGGCCGAGCTTCCTGGTGCGGAAGAGTTTCGGGCGACACTCCAAGAAGAACTGGGTCGCGATGTCTTTCTGATTTCGGCGGTCACCGGCCAAGGACTGAACGAGATGATTCGGCAGGTCGCCCAGCAACTGGAGGCCGCCAAGAACGAAACGGAGGACGCCTAGTGCCGGTTGAGTCGCTCATCGCCGTCGACATTGGCAACACACGGGTACACTTTGCCCGCTTCGAAAACTTCCGTGCGGAAGAGGTCACGCCGCCGGTCTCGACCTTCTCGTATTCGACTTATTCGTCTGATATCCAGGGTCTGCGTAACTGGCTCACCGACGCCACCCTTCCCTGGTACACCGTCAGCGTGCATCGCTCGGCACTCGCTTCGCTCGAAGCGTTCTCGAAGATTGAGCCACGCGTCAGCTCGTTCGTTGCCTTCGATTACCAGAAGCTGCCAATCGAGATTGCGATTCCCGCCCCGGAAAAAGTCGGCTTGGATCGGCTTGCCGCGGCCGTTGCCGCGAATCATATGCGGCAGAAAGATCGACCGGCAATCGTAGTCGACGCCGGCACGGCGATCACCATCGATGTAGTCTCGGCCGAAGGAGCATTCGTCGGCGGTGCCATTCTGCCTGGCATGCGGACCAGCGCGAAAGCACTGGCCTCGCAAACCGACGCGCTGCCGCAAATAACAGTCGACCTGGAAAACCAGCCGGTTGCGATCGGTACCGATACAACCCAGGCCATGCAAAGCGGACTCTTCTGGGGCTCGGTCGGCGCCGTCCGAGAAACCATCCGCCGCGTCTCCGATCAGCTGAACTCGGACGAGCCTCCGCAAATCTTCTTCAGCGGCGGTGATGTGAATTACCTGGCCCCGTGGATGGACCTGGATATCGAAACGGTCGATTACCTGGTGATGCGTGGTGTGGCGCTGGCAGCACAAAACCAGTAGCAGCGCGGACGCGGAGGTTTGCACGGAAGTTGCCTTAGTGTCATTTTTCTTCCCCACAGCTCGCAGTTCGCATATCCTTTTAGAAACAAACGCCAGAGCGCTGGCTGCTCGCAGTGACAAAACCTCTGCTCGCCTTCTCACTCGCTGGCATCAGTTTAGGTGGCAACGCATGGATTCACGTCTGGCCAATCTGATTGCGTCGTATCAAACAGCGGTTGCTGACTGCGTTCATGCGCTGGCCGATGCAGGTGCGACTCTTCCAACTCGTGATTACGATTGGCCACCCGACGGATTTCCCCAAACGGGAAAGCTACCTGACGGCCGCGACTATTTCTGTCACGGTGTTGGATGCACCGTCCGCTCTGAGAAAGGACGGAGGGTGACTTTGACTTCGGCGAGAATGGCCAGATTGACGGGTTCGACCAATCTCGATTGCTAACGTTCGTGGGAGCAACTCTCCAGAAATTTGGATTTGAGACACGTGATGAAATTGCTGCCAGTTTCGATGCTGTCAAGTCGGAACTCGCTTTCTCAGGTTCGATACTCTATAATCTTTTACCGCCGGAATGAACCGCCAAGAATACACTCTATCCCATCTCCAGATGGCTATGGCTCGATTGCCAATGTCATCTAACCACAGAAGCACAATGATCCATGACCGAACAGTTCAAAGGGTCCCCGTGGAATTGTGACTCCATCGATCAATGGAATCAGCCTGGTTATTGGTCGGACTACTACCGCGACCTGTTAGCGGACCGGCAAGACCCGATACGGCGAAAGCTCGTGGTATGGCGGGACTGCGATCGCTTAATATATACGCTTTCGCGGATTGGCAAGCTTCCGGTCCGGGATGGTAAAGACGAAATCAGATTCCTGGATGCTGGCTGTGGAATCAGCGCCCTGCCCTACGTCTTGAAAGCTTGGGGATTTCACGTCGTGGCGTTGGATACGTGTGAGCAAGCCATTCAAATCTCCGCGAAGCAGAATCCATCCGACGAGGAACTCGCGCAATGTATCCGCAACTGGGAACCATCCCGCGACTACCGTGGCTCTTACACGCTGATTGACGATCCAAAGAAATCACTTGAGAGTCTTCAAAATCTCAAGGGCGTCGGCGGATCCGTTTCTTTTATCCATGCGGATTGGCTCGACCGGTCTGCATGTACAGGCCCGTTCGATTTCATTTACTGCCGGAATAGTTTGAGAAGGTCGAAGAAGCCATACTGGCGCGACTCGATCCGGCGCTTTTACGAAATGCTTGCCCCACGCGGTCTACTTATTCTCGAAACAGTCAACGCGCTGGATCTTATGAACGAAGTGCACGACCTGCTCCGCGAGATTGGGTTTGTGAGTCTAGAGAAGCACCTGACCCGTGATGAGGATCACAAATACGTTGATGCGTATTGGCCGACTGGATAGCCATGGTAGCGCGAATTATCCACAGCCTCCGCTGACTACGAGGCTACACTGCGGTAAACGTCTTCCAGCGTTTGTCGCAGCGTGATTCGCTCGATGGGCCCAATCGCTTCGTGCAGCTTCGTAACATCAGCAATCGGCTGCTGCGAGGGCTCCGGCTTTTCCGCCGAGACTTCGATCTGCCCGCCGCGGATCTCGCACAGCGTGTTCCAGATGTCAGCGGTTGTAATTGCCTGACCGCTGCCGACGTTGTAAGTCTCGCCGAGAGTTCCCCGCTGCGCAAGCAGCCGGTAGATACGAATCACGTCGCGAACATCGCTCAGATCGAGTGACGTTGCCAGCGACCGAACCGATTGTGGACCGTCAGCATCCTTGATCTTCTGACACCACTCCGGCACCAGGTAGATAGGGCTTTGGCCAGGACCGGTATGATTGAATGCCCGGGCAATGACGACCTTCAGCCCTTGTTCGATCCGATCTCGCAAAAGGTTTTCCGCCGCCCACTTGCTATGGGCATAACCTCCTTTGGGCTGCAGCGGGTCGTCTTCCCTGGCCCACGGCTGCTCGGCCGTGCGGGTGCCGTATACTTTGCTGCTGCTGGTGAAGATGATCTTCGGTTCGGAAGGAAGTGCCAAAGCCAGGTCGGCCACATGACGCGTGCCGAGGATGTTCACCGCTTTGCACGTTTCCGTGGGAAGGTCATCGCCACAGCTACCGGGGTGACTGATCGCGGCCAGGTGGTAGATCACATCGGGCGAAAAGTCTTTGAGCTTGTCGATGAGTGAGGGAGTCGCAGGCTGCGAGATCTCCCACTTCAGGTCCAGCTCGGACGAAGGCTGACTTCCGACATAGGTCCCCCGAACTTCGTCCCCGCAATGTCGTAGATACGACGCAAGATGCTGACCGACGAATCCATTGATGCCGGTAATCAGAGACTTCACGCCTGCTCCTCAGCCAGTTTGATTTCGGCTTTGACCCGTTTCATGTCTTCGTCGACCATCATGTGAACTAACTGCTCGAACGAGACTTTCGGCTCCCAGCCCAATTCCTTGCGGGCCTTGCTCGAATCGCCGCATAGCGTGTTCACGTCGGCCGGGCGGTAGAAGCGCTTGTCAACGACGACGTACTTCTCCCAGTCGAGATTGACCCGCTCGAACGCTAATCGGCAGAACTCTCGGACGGTATGCTTCTGGCCGGTCGCCACCACGTAGTCATCCGGCGTATCGGCTTGCAGCATCAACCACATCGCCTCGACATAGTCTCCGGCGAAACCCCAATCGCGTTCTGCATCGAGGTTACCCAGGCGAAGTTCGCTTTGCAGACTGTTAGCGATCTTGGCGACTGCGTATGAGATTTTGCGAGTGACGAACTCGGTTCCGCGCAGTGGGGACTCGTGGTTGAACAAGATACCGCTGCTGGCAAACAGGTTGTAGCTCTCACGATAGTTGACCGTCATCCAGTGGCCATACATCTTCGACACGCCGTAAGGGCTGCGCGGCCAGAACGGGGTCGTTTCCCGCTGCGGCTCTTCGTAAACCTTACCGAACATCTCGCTGCTGGATGCCTGGTAGAAGCGGATGTTCGTGTTGACCGTGCGGATCGCCTCCAGAATACGAGTGACCCCCAGGGCGGTGACTTCACCGGTAAGGATTGGTTGGTCGAAGCTGGTGGGCACGAAGCTTTGCGCGGCCAGGTTGTAGACCTCCGACGGCTGAACTTTTTCGACCAGCCGATTGAGGGCCATCTGGTCGAGCAAATCCCCTTGATGCAGTTCGATCTTATCGGTTAGATCCGCAATTCGCTCGAAGGGAAGCGTGCTGCCGCGGCGCACCATCCCATGGACCTGGTAACCCTTAGCCAGCAGAAACTTGGCCAGGTAGGCGCCATCTTGCCCGGTGATCCCGGTAATCAGTGCCACTCGCATGCTGGATTACTCCTCGCCACTCTCTTCGGAAGCTGAGTCTTGGGAAGCAGGGTCTTCGTCGGTCGATTCTTCGGCGGCGGGCTGTTCACTTGCCTGAGGAACGTCCTCAGGGGCTGGCGATGCCGGAGCTGCGATTTCATCCACTTCGTCGTCCGTATCTTCTTTCGGAACACGCACGACGGCGGCCAGGCTGTCTCCTTCGTCCATCGACATGATGCGAACGCCTTGCGTGTTGCGGCCGACCATGCTGATCTCGGCGGCGGAAATACGCTGGATCTTACCGCGAGCGGTCATCATCAACACTTCATCGGAATCATCGACGCGAGCGACCGCCACGACCTTGCCATTACGGGCGGTCGTCTTGATGTCTCGCAGCCCCTTACCACCACGCTTCTGCGTACGGTAACGAGCGCTGCTGGAAGTCGATTCTTCTTCCGATCCGTTATCATCCGCATCGGCGTCGGCGTCGCTACCTTCGTCTTCGACCGCCAGACCAGGGCCGAAGTTGGTCCGCTTACCGTAGCCGTGTTCGCAAACGGTCAGCAATTGAGCGTCTGGGTCGGCTACGACCATCCCGACCAGGCTGTCCCCTTTGGAAAGGTTGATGCCCTTCACGCCGCTTGAGTTACGCCCCATGGCTCGGGCATCGCTCTCGCGGAAACGGATGGCCATCCCCTTCTCGGTGGAAAGGACCAGCTCGTCGCCCGGTTTGGTGATGGCGACGTCGATCAATTCGTCGTCTTCTTTCAGCTTGATCGCGATGATGCCATTCTTCTTCGGGCGGCTGTATGCTTCGAGCAAGGTCTTCTTGACCAGTCCCTTGCGGGTAGCCATCACCAGGCAGTGGTCAGGCATGTCGAAGTCACGCACGGCACGGCAGTCGGCGATGTGTTCGCCCTCTTCCAACTGAAGCAGGTTGACCACGGCGCGGCCGCGGCTTTCGCGGCTGAGGTTCGGCAGGTCGTACACCTTCTGCCACAGCACTTTCCCCTTCGTGGTGAAGAAGAGCACGTAGGCGTGGGTCGAGGCGACGAACAGGTGGCGAATTGGATCTTCCTCTTCGCTCTTGGCACCCTTGATCCCTTTGCCGCCGCGACGTTGGGCCTTGTAGATGCTGGCCGGAGTTCGTTTGATGTAGCCCTTGGTGCTGATCGAGACCACCATCGTTTCTTCTTCGATGAGGTCTTCCAGATCGATGTTGCCGATCTCTTCGTGCGAGATCTCGGTGCGACGATCGTCCCCAAAGCGACGGTCGATCTCTTCCATCTGCTCGCGGATGATGGCCAGGATGTTGGCTTCGTCCGACAAGATACGCAGATACTCGGCGATTTCTTCCAGCAGCTTGGCGTGTTCGCCGGCCAGTTTTTCCTGTTCCAGGTTCACCAACTGACCCAGCGTCATTCGCAGGATCGCGTCGGTTTGGACCGAGGTCAGGAAGTAGACGTCCGATTCGCCACGTTCCATCTGGAACTGAGCGAAACCTTTCTCACCGAGTGCCCGGGCCATCATTGAGGCGGGGCATTCGACTCCCATCAAACGCTGCTTCGCTTCGGCCTGAGTGCTGGACGAACGAATGATGCGAATGATTTCGTCGATGTCGGCCAGAGCCAGCAGCAAACCTTCGATGGTGTGCTTGCGCTGCCGTGCCTTGGCCAACAGGAATTGTGTGCGGCGGCGAATGACCGTCACGCGGTGGCGGATGAATTCCTCCAGCATTTCCTTGATCGACATCGTTCGCGGCTTGCCGTCGACCAATGCCAACAGGATGATCGAGAACGAGTCCTGAATCGGCGAGAATTGATAGAGCTGATTCAGGACGATATCGGGATCGGCGTCCCGCTTCAGCTCGATGACGATCCGCACTGGCTCTTGCAGGTCGGAAAGGTTGCTGACCGAGCGAATTCCCTGGATGCGTCCTTCGTTGACCAGCGAAGCGATCTTTTCTTCGACGCGGTCGCGCGTCTGCTGGTAAGGGATGTCGTGAATGATGATCTTTGCGCCGCTCTTGGCATGTTCGATCGTCGTGTGCGAACGAACGACGATCGTGCTGCGCCCGGTCTTGTAGCCTTGGCGAATCGCTGCCCGGCCACAGATGATGCCGCCGGTCGGGAAGTCAGGCCCTTGAACGATGTTGAGAATCTCGTCGATCGTCGTGCCTGGGTCGTCGATCAACTGGATGACGGCTCGGCAGATCTCGCGCAGGTTATTGGGCGGAATCGAGGTCGCCATACCGACCGCGATCCCATTAGCCCCGTTGACCAGCAGGTTCGGGAACTTGCTCGGCAAGACGGTTGGCTCGGTACGAGCTTCGTCGTAGGTCGGCACGAAGTCGACCGTGTCGAGCTTCAGGTCTTCCAGCAGAAGATTGGCAAAGTTCGACATGCGGGCTTCGGTATATCGCATGGCCGCCGGAGGCAGACCGGCAATCGAACCGAAGTTCCCCTGCTTGTCGACCAGCACGTAACGCATGTTCCAGTCCTGGGCCATACGAACGAGGGTCGGATAGATGACCGATTCACCGTGCGGGTGGTAGTTACCCGAAGTGTCACCACTGATCTTGGCGCATTTGACCCGCGATGCCCCCGGAGTGAGGTTCAGGTCGTTCATCGCCACCAGAATGCGCCGCTGCGAAGGCTTCAGCCCGTCGCGAACATCCGGCAAGGCGCGGCTGACGATGACGCTCATCGCGTAGGTGAGGTAGCTCTCCTTGAGCTCGTCCTCAATCGACATTGTGAACAGTTTTGTGGGGTCTTCCGGCGACCCGCCATCACTACCATTACCGTTGGGGTTATTACCGTCCGTTGCCAAGTGAGCGTCCTTTCGGAGGTTATCCTGCGCGGCGGGAAAAAGGGCCCGGCGCGACCGTCAATCTGCGAGGTTGCAAGTGTGCTGAAAAAGGGCAAAAACACCGAGAAAAACCACGTTTCCCCAGCGGAGAAAAGCCTTCCAAAATGCACACCGTAATGTACCAAATTTGAGGGCGCGGAACTACTAGGGGGAAGCCAATTAACGGAAGAGCTAAGTGGTTGCCAGACAGCGGCTTACGAAGCGATTATTTTGTGCCGAGTAACCACTACAAAGCTGAGCTGGAAAGCCACGCGAAATGACCTCTAACGAATGGTCAATTCGCCTGTTGACTTAGAGCGAATTCACATCAGAGTCGACGGGCAGGGCGTCGTCAATCTTCTTCAATATACGATTCAACACTGCGTGGTGGTGGCGGAGCGGAACCTGTTGGCGGCTGGTTCTTCAAGTAACGCACGATGCCGGAATAGCGACGTTTCAGCTTCTCATTTGACGCTTGTTCCAGCGCCCCTTCATAGGCCTGCAATACTTCCTCGTCCGTGAAGCCGTGCTGCAAGCGGACGAGGGTGATTTTCCAGTCGTCTTCACTTTGTTCGATGTGTCGAATTAAAAGGGGCATGTAGTCGCATTGAGGGTCCATGATCCGCGCATCTTTGATGGAAGACGTAACACGGATCCAACGCGTGGCGTCACACGTTTCCAAAACCATGGGTGCCGCGGCCGCGGCATGGCGCTGGTATTGGTTGAGCACGCTCATCCCCCAGACGCGCAGCCGCTCGTCTTTCAGTGTGGGAATCACGGCGGGTACGACCATCGGTGCGAAGATTTCACGACGCCCTAGATCTGGCGCCATAGCGGCCAGTCCGGTGAGCCCGTTCAACTTGACGAAGAAGCGATCGTCCTTCAATTGACGGATGAGGGCACCCATGATCGGCCCCTTGAGTTCGTCCTGGATGTTGAGCGTGCGGTAATCAGCCGCCGATACCAACGGCAGCCCCGAATCGAGCTTCGCGACGACTTGGGCACCATGCATGTCGAAACGCGTTTTAAGCTGGTCGAGTTGAATTTCAATCCGTTGATTCTCAATCATCAGCTGATGGTTCTGCTGAGCGATGAAACGCATTTGGCCGAACAGTACGCCTGCCAGCGCTACGATGATGACGGCCGATATACCGCCCAGCCATAGATACGTATTATTCGCGGGAGAACCGCTCATGGCGCGTCCCCATACTCGACGGGCGAAACCGGGAGGCCAAACGCCTCGCGAAGCCGTATCGATTGTTTTTTGAGAAGCGGATCCCCATCACTCGGGACCATTTCCGCCAGTTGCCGTGCATCTTCGGCCAATGCAGCCGTATAGTCAGGCGAGAACTGGGGAATACGCACTGCGAAGTCCAACAGCAGGAACTGGTTGCTGACGTCACCTTTGGGATATTCTTCCTGGATCCGTTTCATCAGGCGATGGAGTTTCTGCTCGTCTGCCTGCACAAAGAAACAACGCGACTCGTCCCATGCAGAAATGCTTTCGTCGCCTGAGCGTCCTTCTAGTTGATTATATCGCGTAAGGTAATCGACCACGGCTTCGGTTGATTTCCAGCGGTCGGCACGCTGTTGAATCTGGCGGCTAATCTGCTCGACCAACGCAATCTCCGATTCCAGCGTCGCGACCCTTTCGAGCAGGACAGCCCTTTGAGCGATGAGGTCCGCCCGCGTTCTGGCCTGTTCGTGCCAATTCGTGTAGATCGCAATCCCCAGACCGGCAATTGTGGGTAGGACGAACAACAAAAACCAAAGCGGAAACTGGGCTCGCTTGGCGGGCTGTCGTGATTCGTCCTGTTCGATCTCACTCATTCCATTTCCATTGCCGATTGAAAACGCGTCAAGCCCTACAGCGGGTAAGCGATCTCTTCGCATCCGCCTTGATGTCTTTCCAATCGGCGTCAGCATTCAAGCCGGTCGCCATTGGCTTGGTCAGGGGCTGATGCTCGTAGATTGCCGCTACGATCTCCGGATCGACCTCCACCTCGTAGTACTCTTCGGCGAACTGGCAATACGTTTCCGGGTTGCCGTCCAGATGCGACAGAAGGTACGCCGATCCGTCCGGGTCTTTTCCCTTGGGAAGCTTGAAGTCGGCATGTTCCCAGTGCGAACCATCCGCGGCCCGCCAGAGGCAGAACGTGACGTTCTCCGGAGAGAACGCAGGCTCGGTCACGCCTCCTTTCAACGGCTGCGGTACGCCTTCGTAGAGCTGACTGCCAAGCTCGGGCCGCTTCGCAAACTGGCACTCGTGCTCATATCCTTTCAGGAAGCAACCGTATTTGTTGAACAAGGCAAAGAATTCGTCGCCGCTTCCATTTCGCATCGATCCCATCCGCTCTCCTTTTCCCCACTTGGCGTTGAACGAGTAGTAGCGGTATTCCCACTCGGGGCACAGGATGGCCTCGAGCATGGCCAACGATTGAAGCAGGGCTTCAAGCTTCGCCACGCCTGGCAGCTGCGATAGATCCTGGGTCGAAATCGTGGCCACTTCCGGAAGTTCCTAACGAGTTCTGAGGGGGGATGTTCGTACTAGTTTTAATGGCCAAGACAGCTTCTTTCCACATTTTTCACCGATTCGAAGCAACCAGGGTGGAGATATCCAGATAACCTGCTTGGCTCGACGGGGAAACGGGTCACTTACTCGCGGCCGCGAGACGATACAACGAGGGGAGGATCGGTCGGTAAGATCCAAGGTACCGAACGATCGACAATTTGCCTGGGTCTTGGGGGAGATACTCAGGCAGATGGAAGGCATCGACCGTGGCCACGTCGAATCATCGGGGGTTGATTCGATGATGGCTGCGGTCGAGTTATTTCTTGAGATGGGAAGCCGCTCTAAAGCCCGGCCCGCAAGATCAAACCCGCAATCGCGATTTTATCGGCATCCTTCTGCCTGGTGTAATAGAGTTCCTCTAACAGGACTCGCACTTCGTCTGCCGGGCGAATATCGAGAAGGGCTATTACTGCGGCGTCTTGAGCGGGGTTACCCGCGCTGAGCAGCTCGATCAGTCTGGGCCCGGGATCGGAACCAGATCGAATGTTTCCAATTGCGATGGTGGCGAAGACTGCTTGCGGGTGCTTTTCATCGTGCGAGATGATCGCCAATGCCCCCACCGCACTCTCGGCATCTGGCCCGATCATTCCCAATAATTTAATCGCATCGAGGGTGTCCGAATCGGTGGGAGTACCCAGCTTGATGATGTCTAACAGCTTTCTGACCAGCTCGGGGTGATGCTTTTGCATCTTCTCGCGAATCTGGTTGTCGTACTGCCCCGCAAGCACGATGCACGCATTCCGGCGAATCCGATCCTCGGGATCTGACAGGAGTTGAATGAGCTTCTCGACGGTCGCGTCATAGTCATCCCCCGCTTTCTGTAAGGCCTCTGCCCAATCGCCTGCATTGAGGTCGGTTCGCACATCGCGGATGAGTTCAATGAAATGCTCCGGCGATTTCGCGGTGAACGAAAAGGTTCGCCTGCTCCGCGTTAGAAATACATTCGGTGTGCTGCCGAACGGGTTCACACTGTACGAGTTCAAGAGCGTGATTTGACTCGCTTTGATGTCGCGCTCGAGCTCCGACTTCGCCAACTGCTGCGACAAACGCGTATGGTCCGACCACCACCCCAAGCCCAGGCCGATCAGCAGCAGCAAAAAGAGGGCACTACTGATCCTCAGTTGGAAAAACGAACGACGCGACGGAACACCTTCGGTTTCGTGCATGGCATGCCTCCATGGGGATAGTTATACCCCAATAGAACTCGATCCGTCACGCAAATAACCGAAACCACAGCGTACTAAGAAAACGCCACCAGCACGTCGTACATCGCATGCGATCCCGCCGCGATGCCAAACCCCCGCAGGGCAAAGATCGACGCGAAGATCAGCCCGGCCGATAAACGAAACAGAAACGTATAGCCGTCAATCGGATCGCCGCCAGCGACGAAGAAGTTGTAATGCGCCGCGGCAAAGACCAGGCTGCTGATGAGCATGGCGGCGAAGGTTGCCACCAGCTTAGGGAACGCGAATCCCTGAATGAAAACGATCAGCACCGGGATCAGCATCAAGCGAAACAACAGTTCTTCGTAGATGCCTGCCCCGAAGTAAGCGACGACCTGCTTGGTAGTCACATCGACTTCCGGACCGGCATTGGCCGCAACGACCTGCATCTGCATGACCGACGCTTGAAAGTGAGCCAGGCATAATAGCAATAGTCCCAGCACCATCGATTCCGCGGCCATTAGTGGCAGATTGGTCGGCCGGAATTGCCACGGATACGACTTCAAATGATGCCACGACAGAAGAATGGCAATCGTCAGCACCGGCAGTAGGAAATACTGCCCCAGTCCCATCAAGCCCAGGAATTGCCGCAGCCAGACATCGACCCCGTTGCGAATCGCATCAGGCCCCAGCATCAACACGCCGGCTTCGTAGACGGCCAGCATCGGCAGCACGAAGATCAAACTCGTCAGCGGGCGAGCGGTGGCCTGCCAATAGTTGATCTCTTGAGGTTCCAGTTCCACTTCCGGGGCGGACATGCGCTCGTTCTTTGCTGGCAATCGTTGGTCTAGCGAGGTTTCCACATACATTCCCGTCGGAACTTATGCCAGCAGCACTTGATTCCTCGTCGCCTGACTGGAACAACTGTTACGACCGGACATCGCCTCCCCCAATCGATCCTTTGCCTGTGTGGATTCTCTGTTGAGCGACTCGAACGTTTCCTTAAATACCGTCTTTGAAAAGCTTTTAGAGCATTACGGCCCGCAAGACTGGTGGCCTGGTGAGTCGCCGCTGGAAATCATGATCGGTGCCGTGCTGACCCAGAATACCTCTTGGAAGAACGTCGAGAAGGCGATCGCCAACCTGAAAGAGGAAGGTCTGCTGAACCTGGATCGACTGCATGCGACCCGGCAGGAAGAACTGGCCGAAATCATCCGCCCTTCGGGGTATTATCGCTTGAAAGCGAAACGACTGGCCAATCTGATCGATCACGTCGTCACCCGGTACGACGGGGACCTGGAGTGGATGTTCTCGCACGATGTGATGACGCTTCGTGAGGAGCTTCTCAGCATCAACGGAATTGGCCCGGAAACGGCGGACTCGATTCTTCTTTATGCCGGCAACTTGAAAACATTCGTGGTAGATGCCTACACGGCTCGCATTTTAAAGCGGCATGGCTGGATTGAGTGGGAGGCCGACTATCACCAGCTCCAAGATCACTTCGTTAGTCAGGTACCCAGCGAAGTCGAGCATTACAACGAGTTTCATGCGCTGATTGTCCGCACTGGCAACGAATTTTGCCGCAAAACACCCAAGTGCCAAGGCTGCCCGTTGGCCTGTTATCTGCCGGAATCAGGCATCCAAGAGCCTGTTTAACGACCTGTGTCTGACAGGATTTTTTACCAATCCCCCACAAGCCGCACTTATCTACCCCTTAGCGGGTCCCATGCTTCCATTCTCTAGATAGTCACTTCTTGAAACGCATCCATCGGCGTGTCAGAATCATTCCTTGCATCTTTTGCGACTTTGCGTGCCCCTTTTTGTTTTGAGCCGGAGTTGAAGCAAGTATGAAAGTTGTTCCCCTGGGAGCTAATGTGGTCGTGCGGCGAATGGAATCGGAAGAAACCACAGCCGGCGGCATCGTCTTGCCAGGCAGTGCTCAAGAAAAGCCGAAACAGGGTCGTGTCCTGAGCGTTGGTGATGGTCATGTCCTGAAAGACGGTACCAAGGCACCACTGAGCGTCAAAGAAGGCGACCAAGTGATCTTCAGCAGCTGGGCCGGTACGGAAATCAAAGTGGAAGGGGAGGAACTCCTCATCATGGCCGAAAGTGACATCCTGGCTGTCCGCGGCTAGACATTTCGAACCGTTCCTCCACACATTCCGGCGCCGTATATTTTCGCTAACCCTTGGTTTTAAAAGGGTTAGCGAAAGAGATCACCGAGAATCCGCTGGTGTGCGGCCAACATCTCGCCGCAGAGTGGTTAATTTCGGTTTCTCGGTCTACAATTATTTGTTCCCTGCTTGGTTTCATGGTGAACGTCGTGGTTCACCCTGGGCTTCGCAACGGTGCCAATTTGGGTCGATGCTCTGCCAATCGACTCCCCTGTGCGGTCTGCCATCGCTTTTGGGCAGCAACGAGCACCTAGCAACCCGCCCGATGACGCCTGGCTTCGTCATCCGAGTTGACTTATTTTCCCTAGAGATAGAGGTCTCCTACATGTCTCAACTGCTCGTGAATCCCTTACGTTTTTGCCTGGCAATGTTGCTTTTGGCTTCGCTGTTGATTTCGCCGGCCGTCGTTCATGCCGCCGACAACGCTGCCTACGAAAAGGCCGTCCAGAACGCCGTGAACTACTTGACCACTCAAGGTCAGGCCCCCGACGGCACATTCAGCAGCAACGCTGGTATCGGCGTTACCGCGATTTGCACGCTCGGTTTGTTGGAACACGGACGTACCCCGCTCGATCCGGCCGTCAAAAAAGGTCTGGCTGCCCTGGAAAAGCACGTGAAAGAAGATGGCGGTATCTACCTGGAAGGTACCAGTCATCGCAACTATGAAACGTGCCTGAGCTTGTTGACCTTCATCGCCGCCAACAACGAAGGTCAGTACGACAAGCTGATCGCCGATGCCAACAAGTTCCTCAAAGGACTGCAATGGGACAACGAGGAAGGCAAGAGCGAAGACGACGCGTTCTACGGCGGCGCCGGCTACGGCGGTCACTCGCGTCCCGACATGTCGAACACCACCTTTCTGATGGAGGCCTTGAAAGAGAGCGGCACGAGTGCCGACGATCCTGCCATGCAAAAGGCGCTGATCTTCGTCAGCCGCTGCCAGAACCTGGAATCGCCGCATAACCAATTCGAGTTCGCTCCGAAGAACCCCGATGGTGGCTTCTACTACACGATCGCCGCTGGCGGCAGCAGCCAGGCCGGCCAAACCGAAAATGGTGGCCTGCGTAGCTACGGCTCGATGACCTATGCCGGTCTGAAAAGCATGATCTACGCTGGCGTCGACAAGGACGACCAACGAGTTAAAGCGGCCGTTGCCTGGCTTGGTAAGAACTACGACACCGAGCAAAACCCCGGCATGGGCGATACCGGTCTGTATTATTACTACCATACCGTCGCTAAAGCCTTGGAAGCCTACGGCGAAGACGAGTTCGTCACGGCAGATGGGAAGAAGCATGACTGGCGGAAGGAGTTCACCGACGAGCTGATCAGCCGCCAGCAGGAGAACGGCAGTTGGGTCAACGAAAAGGCCGAGCGTTGGATGGAAGGCGATCCGAATCTGGTTACCGGATACTGCCTGTTGGCCTTGGCTCATCTGCAGAAAGATGCCGACTAGTCACGGCGTGCGATGGCCACAACGACAAAGGTCCGGCGAGATGACTCGTCGGACCTCTTTAATGCGCGCTGCTTCATAAGCATTTGCTCAGTTGGCTAAATCTTTCGCAGCACGAAAACCGCGTCGCTGATTTCATCGTCAAACGGCATCGGATCGTCGATGTCGTAGTTGAAGTCGTATACCTCGCAGATTTCAAACTCTGGCACCTTCGCCAGCAAATCTCGAAACTGCGTTGGGTTATAGATTCGGTAAGGATACTCGGCTTTCAGTCGTAGTTGTTTTTCACCGTCGCGAACCTGCAGATGAAACAGCAGTGTTTCCAGTCGTTCTTCCCGACACGACTGAACCACTTCCAACGTGGTCGTCACTTCGACATCGCCGTCCCGGTTGGTCCAATGTTCCTCACACTCCGGATCGTCGTAGTCTTGCAAGATGTGAAAGCCCAAGACATAAAGCCCGCCGGGTCGCAGAGCACGTGCCACGCAATGCAAATGGCTTTCGGCCTGCTCCTCGGTCAGTAAATGCCGAAACGTGTTGAACGTGCACAGTGCTGCGTCGAGAGGGGGTTCGATCTGGAAGTCGGCCATATCGGTCGACACGGTCTCGGCGTTTAAATCCTTCTCGTAAAGTTGTCGAGCAAGATAGGCTAGAGAGGCCTCGTTATTGTCCAAGCCCAGCATTTTGAAGCCGCGTGTCGCCATCTCAACAACATTGCGTCCTCCTCCGCATCCGATGTCCAGCACGCGATGTGTGTCTCCTTGACCGAAACGTTTGAATACATCTTCAAAGAAGTCGCACTCCAGCTCCGTTTCGTCTTGGAAAGATAGGTCCCAATACTTGGGATAGTCGTAGCAATCGACCGTTTCAAATGGTGTCAAGAGATTGTTCTCGTAGAAGGAAGACGGAGCCCGCTGGGCAATCTTGTCATTGTGCCCTGATTCCCGGTGCACCGATAGGAGCAAAATGAGGGATTGGTTGAATGATACGAAAGTAGTTGCCCCAGACATGTCCGCATTAAGATTCGACGCCTTTTTTACATGGTCGGAGGATCTAAAGTTTTTGCGGCTTCTACCACCGATTTCTTCTCGATGTCGACCATTCCGTTCGCGCCTCGCATTTGTTCGGTTGAGATCGTATTGACCATCTTCCGCAGACGCTCGGTCGCGGCACGATCTTTGGCCAGCCGAGGCGAAACCAAAAGCACCGCGTCATAAGGAGGCAAGACGAACCGTGGATCGCTCAACTCAATGATCTCGTCGGTGGCCAAGCGGCCATCGGTGCGATATCCCACGATGACGTCCGCGTCCCCCCGAAGCAGTGCCCCGTACATCAACGTTGCATCCATTGACTTCGTTTCACCGAACTGCAAACCATATTGCGATTGCACGTTCTTCCATTCGGGGCGCGACCAGAATTCGATCTCACATGCGGCCGTCAAATCACCGGCGTGGACAACCAGGTCTTCCAGCGATTGGATCCCCAGTTCTTCCGCTTGTTCCTTTCGCATGGCGAAGACGTAGTCGTTGCTGAAGCCAAGCGGCCCGAGCGTGAGCACCCCGCTGCTCTCTTTCAAGTCGGTGGCAATATCGATCAACATTTCCGCCGACGAGACGTTATCGGCGCGTTTCATTTCATTGGCCCACAACGTTCCGGAGTAGTCCACATAGCAGTCGATCTCGCCACGTTGCAGCGACTGCAGTACGACCGTCGACCCGAGACCCGCCTTGACTTCCGTATCGCGGTTCGCTTCGTTCAGCGTTTCTTTCAGGTGTTCGATCAGAATATACTGCTCAGTGAACGGTTTGCCGCCGATCACGTACGGCTTCTCCTGGATAAACTCGCTGGCCTCAGCCAAGCGATCGCTTGGCGTCAGTGTCGGCTGCGGCTGCATGGCTTTCAGAAAAAGGGGACTCAGCGCGACGGCTACCATCCCGCCGATCGAACCCAACGCCCAGGCCTTGCTGCGTCGCTGCGAGGCCCGTTCGAGCCCCCCCAGCAGCATATCCAAAAGCAGGGCCAGTCCGGCAGAGAACACGCAGCCGACAAACAAGGCCACCGGATTAGTCGTTTGCAAACCGGCGAAGATGTAGTCCCCCAGGCTCGTTGCTCCGACCGGGTATGCCAACGTCGCGGCCCCTACGACCCAGGCCGAAGCCGTACGAATCCCAGCGATGATTGTGGGCGATGCCAGCGGTAATTCGACGACTCGCAGCCGCTGCCATTTGTTCAAACCGATGCCGTCCGCCGCTTCGATACAGCCAGGGTCGACCGTCTTCATGCCGGCGATCGTGTTTCGCAAGATCGGCAGAATGCTGTAAAGCACCAAGGCGATCCAGGCAGGCAGGACGCCTGTGCGATCCAAGGCAAACACCATGATTGCCAGCAATGCCATACCAGGAATCGTTTGAATGATATTGGCAATCGTTACCGCGACCTGTTCCCACTTGGGCCTTCGCGCACAAAAGATCCCCAGCGGAATGCTGATCAGCACGCCGGCAAGGATCGAAGTGAACGCCAGGAAGACGTGCCCGCCAAGTCGGTCCGGCAGAAAACTCAGTTGATACGGCACACGGCTCCAGAAATCAGCATCGAACATGGCTCTATATCTTGTCCCCTCGCCCCTGAGGGGAGAGGGCTAGGTGAGGGGTTTTGAGTCAAAAAATTAGGCGCTCAATTCTCGTACGAGTTCACCATGACGGCGTGGCGTTTCCAGTAGCTTGGCCACATAGTCATCGCCGGGATCTTGCAGAAGCTCTTTGGGGGTGCCAATCCGCAAGATCTCGCCCACGTTCATCACGGCAATGATGTCCGCCAGCAGCAACGCTTCGGCCATATCGTGGGTGACGATCACGGCCGTCAACCCGAGGGAACGTTGAATACGACTAAATTCGATTTGCAGCGTATCGCGGGTCACCGGATCAAGCGCCCCGAACGGTTCGTCCAGCAGCATCACTTTCGGCTCGGCTGCCAACGCTCGGGCAAACCCGACCCTTTGACGCTGCCCGCCTGAGAGTTCGCTTGGTAGTCGTTTGGCGAACGTCTGGTGTGGCAGATCGACCATGTCCAATAGCTCGTTGGCTTTGGCCGTTCGCTGGTCGGCAGGAACACCTTGCAGCTTCAAGAGCAGCGTCACGTTGTCGGCCACGTTCATGTGCGGCAAGAGCCCGATGCTTTGAAATACGTAACCGATCCGGCGACGAAGCTGGACGGGATCTTGGTGGGTGATATCTTCGCCGCCCACCAGGATGCTGCCAGAGGTGGGCTCGATCAGGCGATTGATCATCTTCACGGTCGTGCTTTTGCCACTTCCGCTGCCGCCGAGAAGCGCGAGGACTTTACCCTGAGGCACTTCGAGCGAGACATTCTTGACCGCGAAGGTCTGGCCTCCGTCCCACGATTTGCAGAGATCTTTGAGTTGAATCATCGGCTATATTCTCGCTTCTTACGAGCTTGGCGGGAGAAGGAACCAAGGGAATACGACATCCGCTCACCAGTTAACAGCGAAAAAGAGTGATCGTTAGGACAGAAAGATTTTTCGAGGCTTCACCATGGGGATGCAGCCTACCCAATCACTTCGCCGCTTGCCTCCCCTTCTTCGTTCGATTCCTCATCGACTGGGTTTTGATCGGCCTGGGGATCTTCCTTTTTCTCCAGCAGCGGTTCTAGCTGTTTGGTCAGCCGCTCGTACTGCTCCTGAATGATCTTCAGGTCGGCCGGATGATGCGGCTGTTCCAGTGCCCCTTCCATCGTAAGCCGTGCTTGATGCAGCACATCCGCGGCATGGTCTTCATGCGTTACGGCATCCGCAATACGCTGATAACCTTCCATCAAACGCTGCGACACGGCCGCGCTGTTTACGGCATAGCTGCGTATTTGATCGAAGGCCGCGTGCATCACGCTCGAGAACGTTTGACGGTCGACGATCAAGCGAAGATGCCCATCATGGTCGAAGCGATTCGCCGCCGGCATTTGCCGTTGGGAAAGCTGAGCCAACGCTGAAGAAAGGCGATCGATACAATTAACCGCCGTGTACGGATCGTTGATGCCTGGGCTCAGGGCGCGGACACCCATCTGCGACAGTTCGTGTACCGAGCAGTTCACATCTTGCCATGGCGTACGATTATTGCCGATAAAGAAGGCTTCGTTGATCGCGTGGGCGACCTTGGTCTGGTCAATCTTTTCCTGTACTGCGACTCGGGCCATTGTTTCGCCGGTGGAAAGAAAGTCTCCGGGACGTTTGGGAAGCTCAATGATCAAGTTGTGCTGAACAGCCAATGCAATCAGGTCGTCCCCTTCAATTCCCTGTATGTATCCTTCGCGAGTCGACTCGATAGTGATGCCGTTCTTCAGCGAGTCCCACTCCTCATCGGTCACCTCGCGGAGATGCGAGTTCACCTTCGGCGGTGGATCGCCAATTTTGTCAGGAAAAATCCGCTCCATCGAATGCCGCAAGTCAGTGGCCAGGCTCGCCACAATCTCAGGCGCCTGGGCGATCATCGCGACGTGGTGGATGAAATAGAGCAAGATCATCAGACTCCCCAGGGCAAATAAAATTGCCGCCATCACGGACAGATGGGGGATGAAGAAGTTGTCTTCGCCCAGCTTCCGTACCATCTTCAGCACCACCAGGCTATAGACGGCGGTGCCCATGAACGCCCCAATCGTCCACTGGGTTGTCCGATCTCCCAATCGGCTGCGCAGGACGCGCGAGCCAAATTGCGAAGAAGTGATCGAAAGCGTGACCATCTCCATCGACAACACGATGCCTGCCACGGTGATCATTCCGCCGGCGATCGTCGACAGAACGGTCTGGGCGCCATTGGCTGTGGTTTCCAGCCAGAAAAAATCTTCCCAAGATCTTTTCAACGTATGGTCGAGCCACAGCATGAGGATGGCGACCATAACGCCCCCTAACGTGCAAAGAACAGGCACAAACCAGAGGCTGTGTTGCAGGCGGTTCGAATAATTTAGCAGCTTTTTGAGAGACAACATTTGGCGCGTCAGTGCTTGAGGAACAATCTTCATCCCAGTTTCGTCCGACGGGAGTTATTCTCGATCATAGACCGACACGACGTGCAAGACGAACTCGAAATGAAATGAAACCAATTGTCTTTCATATGGGCCGAGAGGCAGAGTAACTCTAGCGAAAAGTGATCACCTAGCGAAATAAGATGAATGCATCTACAATCCGATGCACCTCTCCGAACCGTCCTAGCCAACCACGATTGCCTGGAACATCCGAGATTCCATGAAAAAGAAACGTGAATACGAGCTTTGCGCTGGTCGGTTGAAGGCCCTCGCGGATCCTGATCGCCTGCGGATCGTCGAACACCTCTTCTCCGGTCCGATGAACGTCAGCCAACTGTCGGAAGCCCTGGGGGAAGAGATCGTGAAGGTCTCGCATCATCTAGGAGTGTTGCGGCACGCGGACGTCGTCCAGACCGAGAAGCAGGGCCGTTTCGTGATTTACTCGCTACATCCCGATGTTGCCGCCGTAGGCAAAGATGAATCGATGGCCCAGGTCCGCCGCATCGACTTTGGCTGCTGTTCCTTCGACCTCGATTGTGAATAGTTTCTTTCCGCGCGAAAATCTTTGACGCAGCTAGCAGGGAATTCCATAATCGGAACTTCTCCAAGCCTCCTAGCCCGCATAAACGAATCAAGTCGGGTCCCCGAGCCATCCTATCCGCTGTAAGGAATCAACGATGCCGCGCTTCCATGTCGAAAAGTCGATCGAGATTGCCGCGCCTCCGCAAACGGTCTACGAGAAGGTCGTCGACTACGCAACGTGGACGACCTGGTCTCCTTGGCTGTGCGCGGAACCCGATGCCGAGGTAACCGTCAGCGAGAACTCGAACTCGAAAGGCTCTCTCTACAAGTGGTCAGGCGACGTCGTCGGAGCCGGCGAAATCGAGCACATCAAGCTCGACCCTAATCGGCGCATCGAAGATGAGATTCGTTTTCTGAAACCGTTCGCCTCGAAGTCGAACGTTGCGTTCGACGTCGAGCCGTCCGGGCTGGGCACCAAGCTTACCTGGCACATGGATGGCTCCCTTCCCTGGTTCATGTTCTGGATGACCGGCATGATGAAGGGCTTCATCGGAATGGACTACGACCGAGGTCTCAAGATGCTCAAAGAGTGGATCGAGACCGGCACGATTAACAGTAAGACCAATGTCCTCGGCATCGAAGAAGTAGGCCCCATTCATATGGCCGGTCTGCGACGTTCCTGTTCGCTGAAAGATATCGGCGGGACCATGCAGGGAGCCATCGGAGAGATGATGAATCTGTACGCGAAGCATAATCTGCCCAGCGAGGGACAACTGATGGCGGCGTACCACAAGTTCCATATCGGTAAGCAAACGTGCGAGTTCACTGTCGGCACGATCCTGCCGGCAGGCGATATCGAAGTACCGGCACCGCTCGAAAAATGGTCTTGTCCCCAAACCAAGGCCTTCTGCGTCGAGCACTTAGGGGATTACAATCACTTGGGCAACGGTTGGAGCGCCGCCAATCAGCATGTGCGCTATAAAAAGCTGAAGCAACGCAGTTGCAGTGCGTTTGAGATCTACGAGAACAATCCAGACGAGACCCCGATTGATCAACTGCGGACAAAGATCTACCTTCCACTGAAGTAAATCCCCACCTTTCCCCTCACCGGCGTGCCGCTTGCACGCCTCCAGGAGCCGTGCATGAGTCAGGATGTCGATCCGAGCAATCAGGAAGATAAAGGGGGACCCGACTGGATTGCCATTGGCGTCACCATCGCCTCGCTCGTCCTGCTGATCGTCTTTTCTCCTTGGGTACTTAACATTCAAATCGGATTCCTGATCATTCAGGTCGTGTTGATCTCGATCGTCATCTGGCAAGCCTGCGATCCTTTCGCCGATGCGGCCCAGTGGGTGGGCGAGAAGCTACGGCTACCAGGCTCGGTGCGCGGTGCGACGCTTGATGCCGTCGCCAGCAGCATGCCGGAACTGTTTAGCGGCATCTTCTTCGTCGTCGTGGCGGTGATGAGCGTGAAAAGTGATTCCGTCACCGAGATGGCCCAGACCGGAGCCGAAGGGTACGGCAGCACCCTGGCTACGTGTGCCGGCAGTGCCGTCTACAACATGATCTTGATCCCGGCGTTTTGCGGCATCGTCATTTCGATCTATCGCAAGTCGCAGCCAACTGTGGATGTCGAACCCGAAGTCATCTCCCGGGATGGCATGTGGTTCATGGCCTGCGAACTCGTGCTAATCGCCTTCTTGTTCAACGATCAAATGCATTGGTGGATGGGACTGGTCTTCATCGGGATGTACGTCGGCTACATCGTTCACTTGTTTGTCGATGCCAAGCGTTATCAGCGGGCGATGGATGCGATTCATGCCCATCTGGGCGAAGTCGGTCACGACACGCCCACCGAGCAGATCGTGGCGACGCTGCAGGAAGAGAACATCAAAGCCACGCACATGCTGGTCGAGAAGATCAAAAGCTCGGCCGATGAAGATGAAGAAGACGAAACAGACTCGGCTGGGGCCTTGTACGGGATGTTCGACATTCCGCTTAACGGCCTCACCGCGACGATCGTTCTTCTGGTCTGCACGGGGATCGCGGCCATCTCATGTTACTGGCTAGTCGAAGTTACCAACGAAACGGCGCACGTCTTGAACGTACCGGTCTTCTTCGTGGCGGTGATTCTTGCTGCCGCCGCATCGAGTGTCCCGGACACGTTTCTCTCGATCGGAGCCGCGATGCGCGGTGATGACTCCGGTGCCGTGTCGAACGTCTTTGGCTCGAACATCTTCGACATTTGCATCTGTCTGTCGATTCCGCTGCTGGTCAATTCTTATTTGATTGGCTGGCAGCCGGTGCAGTTGGTGCAAGATGGCAAACCGATCGAGGGACTGGTCGACCTGCGTCTGCTCCTGGTCACGCTTTCCGCCATCACCTTGCTCGTGCTTTGGCATCGTCGCCAGTTGACGCGAGCCAAATCGTACTTCCTATGTTTCCTGTATGCCTTGTTCATTGGCTATGCGATCGCCGGTTCCTTTGGATTCAGCATCGTGGGCATCTTCGAGCAGTTGTTTTTGGGAACGTAGGCTCGAATTGAATTCGGCGGAGACATTCACCCACAAGCAAGATTGCCTGAATCTGCACCCTTATTTTCCCCCGGATTTTTGAGGCAACACGATAATTTCTTTTGTACGATGTCTACCGACGCACTCATGCGGCATCACTTTTCCAAATCGTTCTCATCTTACGACGTATCTACTAAAGCAATTGTCGATAAAGGGCATCCAGACGATGGGATTACTTGACTCGTTATTCGGAGGAATGGAAGGTTCCTCAAAGCTGACTCCTCAAGAATCGTTTGCCGGAATCCTTATGGGGGCCAGCGGATGTGACGGACACATCGCCGAAGAAGAAGTCGACGGCCTGATCACTTGCCTGGTACGCATGAAACTGTTCCAGCGATACGACGGCCGGCAGTACGGCAAGACCTTGAACAAACTGCACGGCTTCATGAAGAAGAAAGGGGTCGATGCGTTGATCGATTCCTGCACGGAAACGCTCCCTAAGGAACTCGCCAAGGCAGCGTTCGCCAATGCCTGTGATATCGTGCTGGCCGACGGAGTCGTCGAACCCGACGAGAAGGCCTTCATTGATCGACTGCGCGAGAAACTGCAGTTCGATAGCAAAACGGCCAAAACGATCGCCGAAGTGATGGTCATCAAAAATAAAGGTTAGCGATCCGGTATCGCTCTCGCGAACTTCCAACCTTCCGCCGATTGGGATCTTATTCATGTCACTTTTCGATGATGTATTAGACGATTCGTCCTTCGCTCCGGAACAGTTCGGACCACAAGAAGGTTTCGCAGGCACACTCCTGGCCGCATCCGCATGCGATGGCCACATTGCCGACGAAGAAGTAGGTACATTGGTCACCACCTTGGTTCGTATGAAGATGTATCAGCATGTGCCGCCGCACAAATTCAATTCGATGATGGATCGCCTGATGGGCGTCCTCAAACGAGGTGGTCCTGAGAAGCTGATCGCGGCAGCCGTGCCGGCGATTCCTCCAGAACTCCGCGAAACGGCCTTCGCCAACGCGTGCGATATCGTGCTGGCCGACGGGGTTGTCGAGCCGGATGAAAAAGAGTTTATCGACGACCTGATGATCAAGCTCGAGATGGACAAGAACCGCGCCAAGACGATTGTTCAGGTCATGGTCTTCAAAAACCAAGGCTAGCGACCCTGGCTACCAACCATTGCCATGCCCACGTCCCTCGCGCTTGGGCATGGTCTTTTCTTGCTGGACGCGTCAAGCGACGGGGATACCTTCCAGCGGAAACAGCGGGCGGATCTCGACCGTCCCTCGCTTGGCAGCCGGAAACCTTTCCGCAATCGCGATCGCTTGGTCCAGGTTCGGGACGTCCACGATCACGTAGCCCCCGAGTTGTTCTTTCGTTTCGGCAAACGGCCCGTCGCGGACTTCGGTGCGTCCCGATTTGGCAGTCAGACTGGTTGCCGTGCTGATCGTCTCCAATGGCGAGGCCCCCACAAACTGTCCTTTGGCGACCAGCTCTTCACACAGACCAATGGCATTCTGCATCTCTTGGGTTAGCTCTTCTTGCGTAAAGACCCCTTCGGTGTGGTACATGAGAAGAATGTATTTCATCGTTTAGCGCTCTGGGAAAGGGATAGTTTCCGCCACGCAGCAGGCAGTGGCTGACAACCCATAGTCGAACGATAAGGCAATAATTCGACTTTCGTCCGGAAAATTTTTGTCCGTCAGACAACTACTATTGTGGCTGAAAAACTCCACCACGTGTCTCTTGGAATCAATCTCCCCTAGAAGGTGCCCTGATCGATTAGATATCTCGCGTCAGTTGTGACTAGAATAGACCATCGTGCTTCCGTTCTGAATTCCCCCTTCACCCCATCTGGAAGAATCTCGCTCATGAAGTCTCTTGTGCCTGTTTGGGCCGGCCTGTTGCTGGCCTGCGTGATGACGTCGTTTGCCTCGGCAGAAACCAAAAAGCCCAACATCATCGTGATCATGGCCGATGACCTCGGCTACGGTGACGTCGGATGCTACGGAGCCCAGGCCCTTGCTACGCCCCACATCGACGCGCTGGCCAACGATGGCTTGAAGTTCACCAGCGGCTACTGCTCGACTTCGACCTGTACGCCAACGCGGTTTGCCTTTCTGACCGGCATGTATGCGTTCCGTCAGAACGGGACCGGCATTGCTCCGCCGAACGCGACCTCGATCATCAAACCAGGCACCAAGACCACACCAGAAGTCCTACAAGATGCTGGCTACAAAACGGCTGTCGTTGGCAAGTGGCACTTAGGTCTGGGTGAAGGAGATGGTCCTGATTGGAATGGAGAACTGAAGCCAGGCCCGCTGGAACTAGGCTTCGACTACTGCTTCCTGTTGCCCACCACCAACGATCGCGTGCCTAGCGTTTACGTCGAAAACCATCGCGTGCGGGATCTCGATCCGAGCGATCCTCTGTGGGTCGGTAACAAGAACCCTAACGACCAGCCCACCGGCGTGACGGCACGCGAAACGCTGAAGCTCGATTGGAGCCACGGGCACAACAACACCATCCATAACGGCATCGGCCGTATCGGTTTCTTTACCGGTGGGCATGCGGCTCGCTGGCGCGATGAAGACCTGGCCGACGAATGGGTCAAGAAGTCGAACGAATGGATCCGTGCCAACAAAGACGAACCTTTCTTCCTGTTCTTTGCTTCCCACGACCTGCACGTCCCACGAATGCCGCACGAACGTTTCCAGCGTAAGACTTCCCTCGGACTGCGTGGCGACGCCATCGTGCAGCTCGACTGGTGTGTCGGCGAACTGGTGAAGACCCTCGACGAGTTGAACCTGACCGACAACACGTTGATTGTTTTCTGCAGCGACAACGGCCCGGTACTGGACGACGGTTACAAAGATGGTGCCGTCGAAAAGCTGGGCGATCACCTGCCAGCCGGACCGTATCGCGGTGGCAAGTACACGCCGTTTGAAGGTGGCTGCCGTACGCCGTTCATCGTCAAATGGCCCGCCGTCGTGAAGCCAGGTCAAACCTCGGACAAGATGATCACGACCACCGACCTGGGTGCCACCTTCGCCGAGATCGTCGGCCAGAAAGTTCCGGCCGGGGCACTGCCCGATAGTGAGCCGCTGGAAGCGACATTGCTAGGTGAAGCCTATGCCAAGGGTCGCGACTACGTGGTCGAAGAATCGCCCCGCGGCATCGGCCTGCGAAAGGGGAACTGGAAGCTGGTACGCCAAGGCAAAAATAAAAACCAAGGCTACACGTTGTATGACCTCTCGGAAGATGCTGGCGAAGAAAACGACGTCGCCAAAGCGAACCCCGAAAAGTTCGAGCAGCTAAAGAAGCTGCTGGCCCAGATCGAAGCGGGCAAGTAAGCTGCCTGCTGCAATTGCTCCCGAAAAGAAAAAGCCAGGAGTGCACCGCTCCTGGCTTTTTTCGTTGGGGCTTACCGCTTCCGATTCGGTTTCGGGCCGTCGCCTGTCAGCGGACCTGCCATCGGGGGCGTCTCGAAGAACTTGCCCTCATCCACCAGGCGAGGATCGCCGCTGGTCTTCAATTCTTCCATCAACCGGGCCGTCAGTTCTGCTTTAACCTTCTCATACTTCGGATCATCCGCGACGTTGGTCATCTGATCCGGATCGTTCTTCAGGTCGTACAGTTCCACGGCCGATCGTTTCCCAAAGCAGCGATCGAAAATCGGCTTCACTTCGGGATCGGCGCGATGCATGACCATGAACGCCTTGGTAGGACCGGCGTCGTCATCCGGGAAGGTCACGAACGTCTTGTTGACCAGTTCATCCTGCGTTGGTGGATTGTCAGTACCTAGATTGTATGGATCCCCCATCGGCCAGCGGTCGGGCTTAAAGTTGATGATCAACTGATAGTCGGCCGTTTGAATGGCTCGCATCGGGTAAGGCAGGTTCCCTTCGCGAGCCATTTCGACATGACGTTCACGTCCGGTAAAAGCCGCGGTGCGAGCCGGATCGACGAGGCCTTCTTTGTCGGACTTCAATACCGGCCACAAGCTCTTAGCGGTCATCACCTCGGGGATCTCCTGACCGCCGGCTTCCAGGAACGTAGGAGCCAGGTCTGGCAGAATCGTAAAGTCATCGACCACACGGCCACCATGAACCCCAGGCCCCGCAACCGCCAGCGCGACATGCGTGCCGAAGTCGTACAAGTTGCACTTCCCTTGTGGGAAGCCTGGCGGGCCATGGTCACCACTAACGACGATCAGCGTGTTGTCGAGTTCGCCTGCTTCTTTCAACTGCTCGATGAGAATCCCCAACGCCGCATCAAATGCTTGGATCTCGCCCAGGTAATCGGCCAGGTCTTGGCGAACGACCGGAACGTCTGGCAAGAAGGCTGGCATCTTCCCCTTCAGGTCGTCAGGATTGATTCCCCACAGCTTCTTGCCACTGCCGGCGACCCACTTGCGATGCACATTGGTCGGACCGAACCAGTAACAGAACGGTTGCCCCTCCTGACGATCTTTCAGAAAGTCGGCGAAGTTGCCGCGGACCTGTTGGTAAAGCTCTTCTTTCGCTTCATCCGCCGACTTGCCGCTGGACATCAAAGCGGTCGCGCGTTGCGAGAACTGATTGAAAGAACTGCCCGCCTTTTGATAGCCATACTTTCCGCTGCCGTACGGTGCATCGTTCGGTGTACCGGGGCTCCATACCTTGTATGTTTCGCCAATGTGGTAACCGCCATCTTTAAGGAGCAGCGGATAACTGGGGATCGTCGGATCCCAAACCGCACCACGAAGAATGGCACCGCGGCCGGTTCGCCAGAAGTACTGCCCTGAAAGAAGCGAGCTACGGCAAGGCGTGCACGATGGAGCATTCACGAATGCGTTCTTGAAGAGCACACCCCGCTTGGACAGCGCATCGAAGTGGGGTGTCTTCACCACGTCGTTGATGCCGCCAGGCTCCAACTGGCCGTAAATGCTGGCCTGCTTCCCCCAGTCATCCGCAAAGGCAAACAAGATGTTGGGGCGTTTGGTTTCTTCCGCGTGAATTCGGTTAGCAAAGCTCGTCAGGCACAGGGCCATCAGCACAAGCAGTAAGGTGCGTCGCATCATGTTGGGGCTGTCCAGAAAGAGGGATTCGGCGAGTGCAATCGAAGAATTGCATTCTAGACCGAAGCGGACCGCAACGCACGCGCCGATTCTACGACAGTTCAAATCGACGCAAGATCTTCGTCAGCGTTTTCCGGTAATCGAAGTAATCGACCTCCAGTCGATGCCGTGCCGTCGCCAGGAAGTGGTCGCGCGAACGGATACCTGTTCCGCCGGACTGCTTTTGGACCCGGAACGACTCAGCAACCGGGCGACCTTCGTGCTTTGCTTTCAGAAAACGGGCAATGATCTGCGTTTGTAGATCGGTTAATTGCCACTGACCGCTGTTGGGCTGGATCATGCCGGCCACAAACAGCGTATCGTCGGTCGGATGAAACGCGTGCAGGTACAGCTTGGGGACTCCGTTATGTGTGTTGAGCAGGTCCTGCTCAATAAAAGGAAACTCCAACTGATACCCGGTTGCGAAGACGACCAGGTCGAACGCTTCCCGCTGACCGTCGGTGAACTCGATCGACTCGCCGTCCATCGAACGAACGTCAGGGAAGACCTGTAACTTCCCGTGCCCCGCATAGTAAGGAAGCTGCGAATTGATGATCGGGTGGGCATCAAACAAGCCATGCTCAGGCTTAGGCAGGCCGTATCGCTGCGGCTTGCCAATCGTCCAGTCGACCACAAACTGCGAGAGTCTTCGCTGCCAGGATCGTGGAATCGGCCAGCGGCGAACCCGATCCCCCACCACGTCGGCAGGCTTACCGCGAATGAACTTGGGGAAGAAGTGGTAACCGCGGCGCATGCTGATCGCCGCGGACTGACCATGAATGGCGGCTTCGACCGCTATATCGCAGCCGCTGTTGCCCGCTCCGACGACAAGAACCCGCTTTCCTTCCAACTGGCGATGATGCTTATAGCCGTGAGCGTGCAGTAACTCGCCGGTAAACTGGCCAGCAATAGTCGGCATCATGGGTTTGGCATGGTGGCCGTTGGCGATGACCACGGCATCGAACGATTCGGTGGCTTTCCCGGGATTTCCTTCTTCCTGCAGCTCAATCTGCCAGGCATTGTCCCGTTTTTTAATGGAAAGAACCGAAGTTTTTTTCCGAACAAAGCGATCCAACTCAAAGCGTTCTGCGTAAAAGTGTAAATATGCCAGCACTTCGCGGTGGCTGGGATACTCAGGATATTCCTCTGGCATCGGGCAATCGACGAACTGAGTCATCCCCTTCGAGGAGATCAAATGAGTCGATTCATAGACGCTGCTATGGGGCGATTGGATATTCCAATTGCCTCCGATATCCGAATTACGGTCGACCGCAACGGCGTCAATTCCGAGTTGGCGCAGGTTTTTTAGCGCAACAAGCCCGGATGGTCCTGCGCCAATTACAAGAACACGAAAATCATGCTGCGAGGTCATGCCGCCAATTGTAACGATTTTTTCAATTGTTCGAGATCGCCGCTACTGCGCGAAATTCTATGCCATAAATCGAGATCGAACTTGGGAGTATCCCGCCTTACGAAATGGTGATCACAACGTGCTCATAGATATTTTTCACTTGAATAGAGATTTTTAACAGAAACCCAATCGCCGAGACGGTGTTTCAACTCTTAATTAACATTTTTTATGATATTCCAGATTGGCTCCATAACCTTTTTAATTCCCATGCTTTACGTCTATGAGCTATGCTTCGTGGTAATTAATTGTCCATGCACGGACTGCCGCACTCAAAAAATGTTGTCTTTTTGTCAAATCTCGAAATAATAAGTTTCTTAGGTAGCGAAATTCTTTTGTGAGAGGTTACAATTACATTTCACGGGATATCGTTAACCAGGAGACTCCGGAACACCTCCTGCACTTTTAACCCTAGGCACTTCCCCCTAAGGTGCCAAACCCAACCAGACCCAAGTTGTTGGAAGGACTTTAGAAGAGGCTTTACACATGCGTTTTAATAAGATCACTTCAGCGGAAGACTTCCAGCTGATCAATAGTTTCGATGAGGTCAAACAACGCCTTCTCGAAGATAAGAAGTACTCGGATCGTCTCGACAAGCCGCTGGCTTACTGGGCCCTTCCCAACGATCGTCGCTTGCCACTGGCGTTTCTCGGCCGCACGATCGGCGACCTGTTGGCAACGCCATTCGACGAACTCTCGGCAACCCCGGGTATCGGTCAGAAGAAGATCAGCTCGCTGGTCACGCTGCTGAACCGTGCCACCAAGGAAGACGCCGGTTTCGAGCCTTCCCAGGCTGCCGCCAAGGAAGCCCCGGCTGACGACAACTTCTCGACCAAGAGCCCGCTGGATGCTGACGGCAAGTTCGATCCATCCCTCGTCTCGGAAGTCTTGTGGCTTCGCTGGCGAGAAACAGTTCGTCGTCACAATCTGGGTAACGAACGTCTTGGCCGCCTGGCTCCAACGCTGACCGATCTGCCAACCGTCATTTGGAACACGCCACTCGAGTTCTACATGGGTCATAGCCTGGCCGAGATTCGCCGCCTGAAGACGCATGGCGAGAAGCGCGTCCGCGTCGTTCTCGAAGTCTTCTACCGCGTTCACGAAACGCTCGACCTCGCCCAAGGCCAGCCACACCTGGCAATCGCCCTGCGTCCCAAAATGGTGCCGGTCCTCGAAACTTGGGGATTGGATCGCCTGACCAGCGAAGCGCCGGTCAGCCGTAGCGAAGTCATGGATCGCCTTACGCGTCCGATGCTGCAGCAGATCTTGACCGACGCCGGCCAAACGGTTCATGACCTGGCCGCTGGTCGTCTCGGTATCGAATCAGCTCCGCAGAGCGTTCGCATGCAGGCCCGCAACCTGGGCGTCACGCGAGCACGCATTTACCAGCTTCTGGAAGATTGCCAGAAGATCATGGCCGTTCGCTGGCCAGAAGGTCGTGCGATCCTTGAATCGCTATGCCGCAAGATCGAAGAGAAGCCAGGCGAAGCCGAAGCTTGCCAGTTGCTGACCGCGACCCGTGATCTCTTCTACGCCGTCAAGAGCGAAGAAGACGAAGCCGACGTCGAAGAATCGGAAGTTGCCAGCGTGTAACTTGGCGGCTTGGCAAAACAAGAAATCATAAACGCGTCCAGGTTTTCTGGACGCGTTTTTTTATGCTATTGCGTTCTGCAGATCAGCTGGCCTAGGCAGCACTACGATGTAGCCGCGGACCAGGATGATCGTTGCGTGGATCGAAGCGGAAGGTCTGATCGCGGCCTTCAATCACGGCCCGTACGTCGTCCAAGTCTGGCAGGCGATGCAGGGCAGCCTTGGCATCCGCTTTCGCGGTTAGAGCGGACATCATCGTGGCAATAGACCCACTTCCCACGCTACGCGACAGCCAGCCCAATTTGCCGCCTGTCTTGCCGCGAGACGCGAACCACTCTTGATGCCGCAACTGCAGTGTCCTTGCCAGACGAATCCGATCGGCGGTCACGCGGCCCAGATCGTTGGGCTCGTTCAAGTAAACATGCGAACCAGTTGCCACTTCGCACCGACCCCCTGCTTCGGCAATCCAAAGACCAATATCGAGGTCGGCAACTTGCTCCATCCGCGTACAGAAACCACCCACCGCTGCTAGCAACGAATAGCGATAGAAGCCTGCCTGCAGCATCGGTGCTTGCATGGTAGCTGCCGAGGCGGCGGCACGCAGACCGAAGTCATCGGCCAGGACCCCCTGAACAGGTTCGTTGGAGTCGTTGTAGTGCGACTGCGGGGCAACGGCCATCACCTCTGGGCGCTGGAAACCAGCGAGGGCTTCTTCCAGCCAGCCTGCTTCCACGGTCGCCCCAGTGGCCAAGGTGTGGACGATCGGAGCCTTGCACATCGACCAGGCAACCGCCAACAGTTCGACTTCGTTACGAGCCGCGGGAACTTCGATCAGGCGGACTTCATCAGCAATATCGTAGGGGTCGTCGTAGTAGCCAGAATGAGGCACGACAATCTCGCACTCGCTCGGACAATTCTCCAGCAGCGAGATCAAGGTCGTTTCCAGTCGGTGAGCGTTGTCAACGCTCGGGATGACGATCGAGACTTTCAGCACAGAAACTTATCCTTCTGCCGCGGCCTGACACTCAGGGGGAAGACCAAGGTACGCTAGGTAGGGCTAGTTGGCCGGGGCTCACGTTGGAATAATTCGGACCAAATGCGGTCACAAGTTTACCTGTTTTGCCTCAAAACCGACGATGCCGCTGGCAGAACGATGCTAAGAAGCCAGGCTAGCAGCTAGCGTTGCGTAACCTGGATTACTTAGGCAAGCGATCCTTTTAGCTTGCGGCAGACTTGGGTTCGCTCGCCCAAAGCTCCAGCATCTTCAGCACCAACTCGACCGCTTGCTCCATCTCGTCCAAACAGGCCCACTCCAGCGGCGAGTGCGGGTTATGTTGTCCGGTCGAAAGATTCGGTGTCGGCAATCCCATCGCGGTCAACTGCGAACCATCGGTACCCCCGCGAATGACGCGTTTGCTGCAAGGCCGCTCCAGCGCGCGATGTGCTTTCTCTGCGATCGGCACGGCGCGGGGTTCCTTTTCCAAGCCGTCTCTTAGATTTCGATACTGCGGTGTGACGGCCACGTGAATCTCGCAGCCGGGAAACTCTCCTTCGACCTGCTTGGCCAGGTCGCGAATGAGCTGAGCCTGAGCTTCCAGCTCTTCGGTTTCAAAGCTGCGAAGAATGCACTGAACGGTCGTTTCCGCGACGCCCCCTTCGATGATGTAGGGATGGATGAAGCCATCGCGCTGGTCGGTCGTTTCCGGGGAAAGTCGATCGGTCGGCAGCTTTGCCACCAAGGCGCTCGCCGCGCGGACGGAGTTGACCATGCGTCCTTTGGCGATTGAAGGATGAATGTTCACCCCCTTCACGGTAATGGTGGCCAGGTCCGCCGAAAACGTCTCTTCGTTCAGTTCGTTCGCACCAGGACCATCCAAGGTGTAGCACACGTCGGCGCCGAGCTTCTTCAGGTCGACGTGATCGACTCCATGGCCGATTTCTTCGTCGCAGGTAAACAAGATCTTCAGGGTCCCAACGTCAGGCCCCTTCCCTTCCAGTATCCGTTGGGCCACTTCCATGATGACGGCGATGCCTGCCTTATCGTCGCCGCCCAGTAGCGTTGTGCCGTCGGTAGTGATCAGCGTGCAGCCATGCAGATCGTTCAGCTCGGGGTTATCGCGAACGGTGATCACCTTCGTCGGATCGCCTGGCAGCGGAATGTCTCCGCCGGCATAGCTTTCAATTACCTGGGGTTTGACATTGGCCCCGGTTGTTTCCGGAGAAGTATCGACGTGCGAATTGAGCGCCACGACCGGGCACCCCATCACTTTTCCTTGCACCGTTGCGTACACGAGACCATGTTCGTCTTGCACCGCATCGACGACTCCCATCTTCAATAGCTCGTCGGTCAGCAGTTTGCCGAGAACTAGTTGCCCGTCGCTGCTGGGGTACTTGCCGCCCGGGTGGCCAGCAGTCGTGTCGATTTGGGTGTATTTAAGAAATCGCTGGAGTAAACGATCGCGGCTCATGGAGGTTCCTTTAGAGGACGCTAGGTGTGTTCCCTTCAGCTTAGTGAAACCGAGCGGAATCCAACACCCTCCGTCGTTATTCCCCAGGCGTTGTGATACGTTGTTGATGTGGGAAAGGAATTTCAAGCATTTCTTGGTGAAAAGGGTAGCGCAATGGCGGAAGCGGCGGTTCGATACTTGGTGTTCGATGTGGAATCGGTCGCCGATGGCAACCTCGTTTCCCGGCTGAAGTATCCCGACGAGGGGCTCTCGCCGGAAGAGGCCGTCAATCGCTTTCGAGCCGAACTGCTGGAAGAAAAGGGAAGCGACTTCATACCCTATACCTACCAGATGCCTGTTTCGGTGGCGATCGCCAAGCTCGACATCGAACTGAACCTGATCGACCAGGTGGTATTGGATGCGCCCAAGTTTCGCCCACCGACCATCACCGACCACTTCTGGCGAGGCTGGAAAGCGTACCGCCGACCGACCTTCGTGACCTTCAACGGACGCGCGTTTGATATTCCGTTGATGGAGCTAGCCGCGTTTCGGTTCGGATTAAGCGTGCCGGATTGGTTCAATTTGAACGCCAAGAACTTCGAGCAATCGCGATATCGCTACAACAACGATTCCCATTTCGATCTGTACGATGTGCTGACCAACTACGGGGCCAGTCGCTTCACCGGCGGACTGAACCTGGCCGCGAACCTTTTAGGCAAGCCTGGAAAGATGGAAATCGAAGGGCACATGGTGCAAGACTTGTATCACGAAGGGAAGCTCGAAGAGATCAACGAGTACTGCCGCTGCGACGTGCTGGATACGTACTTCGTCTTCCTGCGCTGTTGCGTCTTGCTCGGGAAAATCACGCTCGATCGTGAGCAGGATTTGATCCAACAAACCAAGACCTGGCTCAAGAATCGGGCCAGCGAAACGCCCATCTATCAAGCCTATTTAGAAGGCTGGGGTGACTGGGAAAATCCCTGGGATGCAGACTCCGGGGAGTAAATCGTGGCGAAGAAGCGAAAGAAGAAGAAAAGCCCAGCGTCCGACTCACAAACTCCGAAGAAAGCTCGACGAATGATCTGGCTGTATGTTGCTCTCGGCCTTTTGGCAATATTGATCGTCGGTCCGATCGTCGTTCTCTCACTGTACGTCGACGATTGGTCGCGTGACCTGACGACCAATCACGCCGAAACCAGGAAAAGCGACCCGAACCCGCTGCTGCAGCCGCTGGTGGTCCCCGGCGACCGGGACAAAGCCACCGCGCTGGTAACCGACGCAATCGTGAAGCTGGAAGACTGGAGCATCGAAAGCATCACCACCGAAGGTAAACGCACGATTGTCAATGCGACCCGCACGACGAAGCTGCTCAAGTTCACCGACGACATTCGCGTTTACCTGAACGACGCGGAAGATGGCGTTCAAATCACGGTCACCAGCCAATCGCGCGTCGGCAAAGGAGACCTAGGCCAGAACCCCCGCAACATCGCCGAATTGATGTCGAAAGTTCGGGAACGTCTCAAGCCATGAGAATCGGTCTGCACTGCCCCGAGGTGCCTGGGCATCTGAATCCGATGACTACGCTCGGCTGCGAGCTTCAGCGTCGCGGCCACGAGGTGACGTTCCTGGGCTGCCAGATGGCCGAAAGCATCGTCCGGCGCAGTGGCCTTCCTTTCTATGCGTTGGGTCCCCACGACGAGCTGAACGACCGGCTCGAGCAATCGTTCCGCGAACTCGGCAAGACGTCCGGCATCCAAGGGATGATGATGACCGGTAAGATCTTCGGCATTCAAGCGAAACTCGTCCGGCGCTACATCGGCGAGGCGTTCGAGGCAATTCCCTTCGACGGGCTGGTGATCGACCAGGTCGCGCCAGCGGCCGCGATCCAGGCGGAAGAAGCAGCGATTCCCTATGCGGTCGCGTGCAATGCCCTGGCTGTCTACTGGGATCCGTACATGCCCCCACCGCCACTGCCTTGGGATTACCGAACCGACCTCTACGGGCGAGCACGCAACGAGATTGCCAAACACCTGGTACTGTGGGCGTATCGCCTGTTTGCGGCGGAAAAGAAAGTTGGCGTCGATCCGCTGAAGCTCATTCGAAATAACGATAAAGCCCTGGTACATCTCGCCCAGCAACCGGCCTTCTTTGAATACCCTCGTACCAAGTATCCCGAGCGGCTGCACTATACTGGACCGTGGCACCGCGCCGAACGCGATGACACGTCGATCGATTTCCCCTGGGACTGGCTCGATGGCAGGCCGCTCATCTATGCTTCGATGGGAACGCTGCAGAACGCCGTCAGCCATGTTTTCCGGAGCATCATCGATGCCGTGCGTGACTTGCCGATGCAGGTCGTCCTCAGCAAAGGAGGCGGACAAGTCGACGTCCCTGGCCCCATCCCCGAGAACGTTCTGCTGGTCGAGAAAGCCCCGCAGCTTCGTCTTCTGGAAAAGGCTACGCTGGTGATCACGCACGCCGGCATGAACACGGCGCTCGAGTGTCTGTCGCACGGCGTGCCGATGCTTTGTCTACCGGTCACCAACGATCAGCCGGGCGTAGCCAAGCGGGCCGAGTACCTGGGCAATGGCCGCGTGATCCCCGTTCGTAGCGTCACCACCAAGCGCCTGCAAAGGGAGCTGGATCGTATGTTGCACGACGATTCGTTTCAGCAGAAAGCCAACGAGTTCGCCGCGACCCTGGCCAGCTACGATGGCCTGGAGATGGCCGCGAAACTGATCGAACAGGCCCTCGAAACCAAACAAACAGTTGTTAACTTCGAGCATCGTCAACGAAACCAAGCGATCTGATCGAAAACGCCCGCGAAGTTTCTTGTATCGATTCTCCGGCAAATAATCGTAGGATGAACCATTCATCGAGATTGGGGCCCGCTGAAAGCTTAAAAAATCGTTCGCCATCTCTTCCAGGCGGAAACGCTTCGCATGAAGTACGAATGCCAAGGAATACTTCGATACGGCACTTGCCTACGCGTTCAAGTTCCGGCCGTCCGCTTACCGACTCAACAATCAGAACAGCGATGCCGACGAAGACGAACGTCGCTTCCAAAAACTTCATGGCCAGCGCTGACATGACCGACGCCCCCATCACAGACCAACTACGGAGCCTGGCTCGCGGTGAGGAGCCTCTCTCGACGAACGAGGCCAGGAAGTTGCTTCAGGCCGCGTTATCGCACGCATCCAACCGCACCGTGCAGCGGGCAGCCGAGATGATCACCGAGGCGGAAGACGCATCCTGTACGGCCGACCTGGTCAAAGCGTACTGGCGACTCAAACGGAACCCGCTTAAGAAAGACCCTGGCTGCCTCGGCAAAACGGCCATCGTGAAGGCCCTCGTGCAGATCGAACACGCCGACATGGAGGTCTTCCGCGACGGCATCACGTACAAACAAATCGAACCCCACTGGAAAGGCGAGATCGACACGGCCGCCGAGCTGCGCGGCGCGTGCGCCATCGGACTAGTCCACTTCGCACCGGCGATGGAAGTGCTCAACCGCTGTGCCGTTCTGCTGTGCGACGCGTGGCCGGAAGCACGCCTGGGTGCGGCTCAAGCCCTGGGAACTTTGGGCCAGGTCGATGCGGCTCCCCTATTGCGTTTGAAGTTGCTCACCGGCGACAGCCAGGCCGAAGTCCACGGCGAATGCTGCTCGGCCCTGCTGAAAGCGGACCGCGAAGAGGGACTCGCATTCGTCCAAACGTTTCTCACTTCCCATGACGCCGATCAGTGCGTACAAACGGCCTTGGCCCTGGGTGAAGCCCGCCTGCCAGGCACATTCGACATTCTCCGTAGCGTCTGGGGACGCCGGGCCGAATTGAACGTTCGCGAAAGCCTGCTTCTCTGTATTGGTCTGTTGCGAACGACCGAGTCGCAAGACTTTCTCCTGTCACTGGTCGACAAGCGAGACATCCGCACCGCCGCCGACGCAGTGAAAGCGCTACGACTCAACGGCCCGCTGGGTGACCTCCGCCAGCGAACGGAAGCGGCGGTGGAAGCGACCGAGAGTGATGCGCTAGCACGTGTGTTTCGTGAAGAGTGGCTGGACTAGGGAAACTGATATCGCTTGGATCCAGAACATCAAACCACTGTTGGCACAGCGGTTGCTGCCCTACGAAACCGGTCGTTAAGTCGACCCCAAGTTGAACTGTCTCCATCTCCCTGGGAAAGGAGGAACTGATGTCACACTCGAAATACGCAGACTGTATCCGAGCTTGTATTGAATGCGCTCAAGCATGCGAACTCTGCGCCGATTCCTGCCTGAGTGAGTCCGATGTGACCAAAATGGCCGAGTGTATCCGCACCGATCGCGATTGTTCGCAAATCTGCTGGACCGCCGCCGCCTACCTGAGCCGCGATTCGCAATTTGCGGCGGAAATTTGCCGTATTTGTGCCGATATCTGCGAAGCTTGCGCCGCCGAATGCGAAAAGCATGATATGGACCACTGCCAGAAATGTGCGAAAGCATGTCGCGAGTGTGGCGAACAATGCCATAAGATGGCTGGCGTGCATGCTTAACAGCAGCGACTAAAATCTGACGTTACCATTCCTCACCGATTCTCAGGGGAGATACCTCGCCTGAGAATCGTGAGAGAATGTGCATCAATGCCGTTCGCATCAGGTTAAGCAGTCAAGTCAGATTGGGACTTAGCTGAGGAACGCGATGGGAAGATTTGATCTATTCTGGAATGGACTTAAGGGCATGCTGGCCGGATTGGGAGTCTTGGCTGTTTGCCTTAGCCAAGTCATTTTCGGATGGATCGGCGATGAACTGTGGCTGCGAATCGTCTATGGTGCAGCAGGCCTCCTCTTAGGGGCCCCTATGATCGTGGTCGGATTCATGTACGCATACATGGGGCTTACCGGTGACGTCGACACTCGCATGCCACCGAGAATCTATCGGCGAAATTAATCGTTCCACCTACTTCGTATTCGCAGGCACCGCCGCCACGGGTCCGTGTGGCGAGCCTCTTTCGTAGATGCTGAACTCGGCCCAAACCGGTAGATGGTCCGATACCTCCAGCCCTTCGGCCAGCGTCAAGTTGAACTGACGCAGGAAGTCGAACACGCCGTTGCGACCGGTGTATTCGCTGGTGGCGCTGCGCTGCATGAAGAGGTTGTCGTACAGTTCGGTTCCTCGCGTGTTGGTCTTCACGCCGCTGATCGCCCAGGTAATGCCAGGTATCGTCGCGATCTGGCCGAACTGCGATTCGTTGGCGTTGAAGTCACCCAGTAGGATCACGTCGTCTTCGCCGCGGGCATCATCACGCACCGCGCGAAAGACATCGTCCATCACGTCCATCTCTTGCTGCACTTCGTCCGGGTCGACATGCACGTTGACCAAAGTGAAAGTGAATGCCTGACTGGGGTCGGGTCCCCGCACGCGAAACCACGCGACTAGTGGTTCACGGTGCAAGACGTCCAGCGGATCTTCCACGGTGTAGACCTGCGAACGATCGACCTGCAGGCTGGCCGTATCAAAGACGTAAGCGAACTGCTCTTTGCTATCGGTTCGACCCAGACGCGGGCCAATGACGAAGTCGTAATGCCTGCCGTTGGCGTTGATCATCTCGACGAAACGCGACAGCAGGCTTTGATCGATCGAGCGGATTTCCTGAATGGCGACCACATCGAACTGGCGAATGATCTCGACCAGCCGGGCCATCACTTCCGGTTTTTCCATCTTGGCCGTGCCGAAGACCTGGATATTGAACGAGGCTACGCGGATCGAATCTTGTTTCCGCGCCATCGCCGGCACGGCTACCATCGGGTCCGCGGTAGGTGCGGCAGACTTGGCGGTGGTGGCATCGCGCGGGACGACCACCACGTTGTCGATTCCCTCGATGCGATAGTTCTGGAAAAAGAACCAAGCGCCGGCGCCAGCGATCAATGCCAATAGCAAGGCACTCGTCCTTCTCACCGCAAATCTCCTGTGGACTTATTTTGTCGCTTCTCTGAGAACCAAGAAGGCTGTGTGCCACTGGCGTCTCGCCAGTGGCACACCGGTGTTTTATGCCCGCAATGCTCTTCTCACTTCTTGCTTGTCAGCCCCCGCGCGCATAGCGGGGTGCGAGACCATAGCGGAAAGCGGCGGAGCGAATCCATATCATTTCCGGGAGAAATCATTGTCGATCGTGCTATCAATGCCTATCTTGAAGGGTGAGTTTCCTTCTCATCACAGGAGCGCGGTCGTTTGCACTGGAGTGCTATCATTGCGGGTCTGCTTGGGCTAGTCGGGCTGCCGCTATGCGCCCACGCCCAGGTCGTGCAGCTTGCCAATGGGGGGCAACTGGAAGCCGCTGTCAGGCAAGACTCGGAAGCCGCAGCCGGCGGCCAGGTCGAACTGATCGTCGAAGGAGTGGGCTCGGTCGTTCTGGCCAGCCACCAGGTGCAACAGGTCGAATCCCCCAAAGTCACCGAAGACGAGTACTTCGACTACGCATCCCGTTTTACCGATACGGTCGGAGACCAATGGAAACTGGCCAAGTGGTGTCAGCAGCAAGAGTTGCAGCTTCCTTTCCAGCGCCACGCCCAACGAGTTCTCCAGCTCGATCCGAACTATCAACCGGCCCGTAAGGCACTCGGCTACGAGCGCCGTGACGGCCGATGGGTCAGCCGCGAAGAGATCATGACCGATCGCGGTTACGTCCGCTTTGAAGGGCGCTGGATGACGATGCAGCAGGCCGCGCTGCAGGTCGCACAAGAGCGCCAGAAGCAAAAGCGGATTGATTGGAAGCTTCGTTTGCATCGCTGGCGGCAACAACTGGGGCGTTCGTCGGCCCCGGAAGTACAAATCGACTTCGATACACTAGACGACCCCGATGCCATTCCTGGTTTGATCCAGTTGTTGGGAGAAGAACTCGACCAGGATCTCGCGTTTGTCTATCTCGAAACACTCGGTCGCATGAACAGCCCGGCGGCTCGTTCCTTTTTGATGGAGAACGCGGTCTTCCAGAACAATCCCATCTACCGCGAGAAGTGCCTGCAGGAAGTACTCGCCCAGCGCGACCCGCAGATGGTCGAGTACTTCGCCAATCACTTGAAGAGTTACGACAACACGATCGTGAACCGGGCAGCCTACGTTCTGGCCCAGCTCGACTACCCCACCGCGGTGTTTCCCCTGGCTGGTGCCTTGCAGACGCAGCACCTGGCTTCGCATTCGTCGCGGTATACCTACTTCTATACGTCGCTGGCTCCTGAGCGGCGGTTTGACGTCGAAGGGCCGAAGGCTTCCTACCGGATGCTGACGCTGGCTGAGTTTCTCGGGCGAAGCCGCAACGCGTACGATATCGTCCGCGTGCAGAACCAAGGCGTGCACCTGGCGCTGATGCAACTGTGCGACGGACAAGACTTCGGCTACAACCCAGCTTCCTGGAAGGAATGGTACCAACAGGTCCATGCCCCCAAGTCGCCGACTATTCGGTTGGCCCGAGAGCAGTAGCCACTGCGCGGCAAGCGCAAGTTAGATCAATCGATTCTCGACGATCGGCACCAGGGTTTCATCGTAGATTCCCTTCAGTGAAGGGTCGGTCCACTTTCCGACCAGCGTGCCGTTCTCTTTGATCTTGTAAGAGACCACCCCGATGGCCACGCCTTTGGGCGTATTCAACGTCCAGGCAACGCTAAGACGGTCTTCGTCGACGAATCCAATCCCATCGTACTTCGTTTTGCCGACGACCCAGGTAATGCGATAGCCCTTGTTCACCTTTTGGACGATGACCTCGCCGACGTATTTGCCCCCAGCGTCGGAAGTGCCCACACATTGGTATTTGCCCGCTAGATCAGGCGGAGCGGCCTCGGCATAAGCATTACTACCCAAAAGAGTTACAACACACGCGAGGGCCACGGCCAAGCGAACCATCGAGCACCACCTTTCGGCAAGAATTCAAAACGCTTCTCTAATGCACTTTAACAGCCACCGGGCATCAGGAAAGCAATTTCGTCGAGAAAGACTGGCAATCAGCCGTCGACGGCGTGCTCTTGCAGGTCTTCGAGGTCGATAAATTCGAGGGTCGAGATGTGCGTCGCCTCGAGAACCACCGAGGGGGCGACCCCTGCCTCGAAGGCTTCCTTCCACCTCAAAGCACATAAACACCAGCGATTACCCGGTTTAAGGCCAGGGAAGCCGAACTCGGGGTGGGGTGTCGAAAGATCGTTACCGACGCTTTTCGAGAACTCCAGGAACTCTGCCGTGACTTGACTGCAGACGATGTGCAGCCCTACGTCTTCGGCCCCGGTGTGGCAACATCCGTCTCGAAAGAAGCCAGTCAGAGGGTCTTGGCTGCAGTCTTGCAGATCGGTTCCGAGGACATTTTTCGCCATTACGGGAGCAGCCTTGAGATAGAGTGCAAGCAGGGTACGTACCGCGCGGTACGCGGTCATCATAACATGACCGCATGCGTCGCAAGTCCCCACCGCCTGAGAACTTACCCCAAATGGGCGGGTTCGCTTCCAAAACTTGCAATCTGGGAGCAACCGAACTACGATACCGGTGAGCCGTGGTTCTTTTTCCAGGGACGGTAACCGGTGGTCCGATTGCCCTCGTTCGAGTGGCAGGCGGTACTCTTCAAGGACGAAGGACAGGTGGTCCGTGATTCAGCTGAATCATTGCCTCCTGTCGAATCCATTTTCCCCACGAGCACGTCCACTTCCCAACAAATCTCATAAACGAAGCGCCCCTCGAGCGCGGCCAACCGATCGGTACCAGGGAGTTTTTATTGATGACGAGGAACGTTATCGCCTGCGGGCTATTGTCCTGCCTGAGCCTGCTTCTGACTGCATGCACGACCCAAGAGGCAGCGGCTCAAGACACCGTTCTTGTCGATTTGTATGGTCGCGGTGTGCACGCGTACAACCGAGGCGACTATCTGGAAGCAGAAAAGCTTCTTGGAGCCGTCCTCGCCGAAGGCACCAATGATCCGCGTGTCTATTACTTCATGGGTCTGGCCAACTACAAGCTTGGCAACACCGACCAGGCACAAGCCGACTTCACCAAGGGTGCTGAGTTGGAACTCGATCGCAGTCAGGTCTATCCCGTGGGCAAGGCACTCGAACGCGTCCAGGGTTCCGAGCGAATCATGCTGGAAGACTACCGCGACAAAGTGCGTACGGAGGTCTACCTGAAAAAGAAGGAACGCGAACGAGCACGCTACGAAGCCCTTAAGCGAGCCGAAGATGAAGTTCTGCGAGATCGCCAACAACGCACCAGCTCGACGCAGCCATCGGTTCCGGTTCCCTCCGAGGACGAAACTGATCCATTCGGCTCGCCAGGCGCAGCGACCACTCCGATGACGCCTGATCCGATCGTTCAACCCAGTCCGACCGAACCTGAAATGACGGAAGATCCATTCGGTGGCACGTCCCCTCCAGGATCGGCCACCAACCCAGCTCCGGCCAGCCCGATGGCCGCACCGACCGATACCGATCCGTTTGGCGCTCCGACCACCCCGACCGACGATCCGTTTGGTGCCGCACCGGCCCCATCGGCCACTACGCCTAGCGACGATCCATTTGGTGCCGCGCCGATGCCCAGTCCTTCAGAGCCCGAAATGACCACAGATCCGTTTGGTGGCACCTCCCCTCCAGGATCGGCCACCAACCCAGCTCCGGCCAGCCCGATGGCAGCACCGACTGATACCGATCCGTTCGGGGCTCCGACCACCCCGACCGACGATCCATTCGGCGCCGCTCCGGCACCTTCGGACGATCCATTTGGTGCCGCTCCGATGCCCAGTCCATCGGAACCCGAAATGACCACAGATCCGTTTGGTGGCACGTCCCCTCCAGGATCGGCCACGAATCCCGCTCCGGCCAGTCCAATGGCCGCACCGACCGATACCGATCCGTTTGGGGCAGCACCAGCCCCAGGTGCGGGTGCGGCAACCACCGAGAGCAAACCGAATCCCGTTTCCGCTGCGTTTGGTGCTCTGGGAAGTGCGTTGATTCCGAGTGTGAAAGTTCCTTCGGTGCCTGGCATGGGACCTCCGTCTGGTGCATCCCAACCGGGTGCGATGCCAGCCGACGACGATCCATTTGGCGCTCAGCCAGCTCCGGGCGCCGATCCGTTCGGTAACGACCCGAGCACGAACGAACAACCGTTCGGTGTCCCTTCCGCCGCTCCCTCGAACACGGTTCCCAGTGACGATCCCTTTGGTGCGGAACCGATGCCCGAGATGAAGCAGCCTTCGAACGACCCATTCGGCGCGGCGCCCCCTGCAGGCAATGACCCATTCGGAGCCGCTCCGGCCACCGAGCAGCCAGCTGCCGACCCATTTGGCGAGGCACCAGCTCCAAAGCCGATGCCCCAGCCAAGCGACGATCCATTCGGTGCGGCCCCGGCTCCATCGAACGATCCATTTGGTACCAGCGAGCCCGCTGCCGATCCGTTCGGCAACTAAAAACAACTTGGACGAGACAACTTGATCTCGTACACACGGAACTTCGGTCGCGTTTTTCCTTGACGCACCGTCGTTCCGTCTCGGACAATAACTCCGAACCTTATCCCGCCCCACCCTGCCGCAGCTTGAGCGGTCTCGCCTAAACGACAAGGAACCCACCTGATGGTGCGCTCTTCAGTACTCGTCGGTCTCACACTCGCTTGGTGTGTTGCGTCGGAAGCGATTGCTGCTCCGCAGATCGATAACGTCTCGCTACGTGGTCTCACGAGCGGGCAGACAACGCGTCTAACCCTTCGTGGCAAACAGCTTAGTCCTGATACCGAGGTGAAACTCGATTTTGCAGCCAAGGCCCTTCGTGTTCTGCCTGAGTCGAATGCCGGGCGTTTGGAACTCGAGATCGAACTGGCAGCCGACGTCGAGCCCAGGCATGGTCACCTGCGGGTTGCTTCGGCGACGGGAATCAGCGCACCAATCACCCTGGAAATCGACCAACTGCCAGAGGCCGTCTTCAGCGAGAAGATCGAGACGCTCCCGATCGCTCTCAGTGGCAACCTATCTGGCTCGCAGCTTCTGTCGACCACCTTCAGCGGCAAAGCCGGTCAGCGGGTCATAGCTGAAGTCGAAGCTCAGCGACTGGGAAGCAAAATGCAGCCGCTGGTCAGCATCGTTGACGCGCGTGGCACGCAGTTAGCTTACTCCTCGCGCGAAGTCACCCTGCAAGGCGATGCCCGCGTCGAGGTCATACTCCCTGCCGACGGCACCTATACAATCAAGCTGCAAGACGTTCTCTTCAAAGGAGGTTCGCCGGGGCATTTTCGTCTGAAGGTCGGACACTTCATTTACTCCCGCGACTTGCAATTGCCGCTGGCTTTACAGTCTCAAGACGAGCAAGGGCCCGGTTTGATACCCGAACAGTTCTCCGAATCCTCAGAAGAATTGGATTCCTCAACTCCTTTCAGCGGCACCCGGCCGAAGATCTACGTCAGCGGTATTCCCGAGGTAACCATTCCCCCGGGCGAATCGCCTGCCGACGCATCGGTCGGCGCTGCTCCGATCGGAATCAGCAGCATCCTTTCCGAGCCGAAAGAGCAGGACGCTTTTCTCGTCGACGTCACACCAGGCATGAAGTACCGCGCGGAAGTTTTCGCCCAGCGGCTTCATTCGCCGGTCGATGCCGTGCTCGAAATTCGCAAGCCTGACGGCGGGATGTTGGCCAGTTCCGACGATCAAAACAACACACCCGATCCAGCCGCCACGTTTGACGTTCCCAAGGATGTCAAGCAAATCAAAGTATCAGTCCACGACGTGACGCGAGCCGGCGGTCCGCTGCACTTGTATCGCATCGCGGTCACACCGGCCAACCATGCCGACTTTCATCTGCACATCCCCAGCCCGGCCGTTAACATTCCGGCCAGCGGCAGCGCCGTCATGGAAGTCATTGCCCAGCGTCGTGGGTTTGGTGGGCCGATTGCACTGAACTTCCCCGAACTGCCCGCAGGTGTTCAGGTTTCGCTCAACGAGATACCGGCACGTGCCGATCGAGCGCTGGTCACCTTCACCGCTTCGGCCGACGCCAAGCAGGCCGCCGTGGGCATGGTCATGGGAACAGCAAAAGCGAAGGAGCAAGAACTTTCGCGTGTAGCCGCCATCGGCACCGACGCAGGCAGCTTCGGCCTGGCCGCTTCCCAGGAGAATCTCGGCATCGGCATTCTGCAAAAACCCAAACTCACGTTGGCTTACAGCAGCGCACCAGCAGCTAACGCACTCGGACTTGGGCAATCGACACCGCTGACGGTCAAGGTACAGCGCGGCGAAGGGGAAACAGGCCCGGTTCGGTTTTCGCTGGTGACGTCACAGGTCATTCCTGAGGATAAAGGAAAGCCTGACTTGTCCAAAGCGATCAAGCTCGATGGCGAACCAGTGCTGGCCGCCGATCAATCGGAGATGACCCTTTCGCTGTCGGTCCCTCAGGAACTGAAAGACATTGCCTGGGACATTGCCGTCAAGGGTGAGCTCCTGTCGGATGACAAGAAACAGGTCAAAGCATCGGCGACGACCGCAGCCGTTCGCCTGTCGATGGGATCACCGCTCTTCCTGGCACTGACCGGCGAGTCGATCGTCCGACTGAAAGGAAAGATCTCGCGAGCAGGCGGCTTCGCCGAAGCGGTCACGATCGTTGCCGAAGGGCTTCCGAAGGAGGCCAAAGCGGCTCCGGTTGAGGTTGCCGCCGACAAAAACGATTTCGAAATTGAAATCGTGTTGCCCACTGGTATCCAAGCAAAACAGCTTGCCGATGTGAAACTGGTCGCGAAAACGAAGCGCAACGGGGAAGATACCGCCAGTAATTCCGTGGCCATAAAGTTGGAAACCGGCACGAAATAACTTTCGCCCCTCTCCGGGCGGGAAATTCCGTGAATGCACTCAATTGGACCGGCAAACGATCTTTATCCTGCCTATACTGAGTGATTCGTTGGCACCCCCCGCCTACCATACAGGGTGCCGCGTTAACAATGCGAGCACGCTCTGCCCCTAATCCAACGAGCGTCTCGTTCGAGATGGGTATTCGATTTCAAGAGAGACGAACCGTATGCACAAGTTTGCTTTGACCCTGGCCGTGGCAGCGACCATGGTTGTGTCCGCGTCAGCCGCCGAAGTAGTTGGCATTAGTCCCACCAAACCCGAGTCGGGTCCCTACGTGAAAATCGATAGCGGCTACATGGTGCCCTACGAAATCACGATTCCTGGCACCGATGCCAAGCTGAAGATGATTCCGATCCCAGGCGGCAAGTTCAAGCTCGGCAGTCCTGAATCGGAAGCGGGCCACACCGCAGCCGAAGCGCCTCAAATCGAAGTCGAAGTCCCTCCCTTCTGGATGGCCGAACACGAAACGACCTGGAAGCAGTACAAGCCCTACATGGCCCTGTACGAGTCGTTCAAGGACTTCAAAGCCGAAGGCGTTCGCCCAGTGACCGACGACAACCGCATCGATGCCATCACGGCACCGACGCCCCTTTATGAGCCAAGCTTCACCTACGAATACGGCGAAGACCCACAACTGCCGGCCGTCACCATGACGAACTATTCGGCGCGTCAGTACACCAAGTGGCTCAGCGGCATCACCGGCCAGCAGTATCGCCTGCCAAGCGAAGCCGAGTGGGAATACGCAGCCCGCGGTGGTACAGACACGGCTTATCACTTTGGCAACGATCCCGAGAAACTGGACGAGTATGCCTGGTTCGATGGGAACGCCGACGAATCGCCCCACCTGGTCAAAGAAAAGAAGCCCAACCAGTACGGCTTGTACGACATGCACGGCAACGTGTGGGAATGGGTTCTTGATCAGTACAGCGACGAAGGTTTCGCTCGCCTGGAAGGCAAGAAGCTGAAGGCCCTTGATACGGTTGCCTGGCCAACCGAGCCTGATCCGTTGATGGTCAAAGGTGGTGGCTGGGATGACGACCCCGAGAACCTTCGTGCTGCCTCGAAGATGGGTAGCAGCGACAGCGACTGGAAGGAAGAAGACCCGAACATTCCGCTGAGCCCATGGTGGTTCACCAGCTATCCGTCGACGATGGTTGGCTTCCGCGTGATTCGTCCACTGGAAGAAACCCCTAAGAAGGAAGCTGCGAAGTTCTACGTCCCTGAGATCGAGTTCCTGAATCTCGACGTCAGCGACCGCCTTATCGAAGGACGTGGCGTCCTGGGTCTGGTCGATCCCGAATTGCCGGCTGCCATTAAGAAGGCCGAGTAGTTTTCTCTGAAATGCACAATCCACACGCCCTCTCCCAGTTCATGGGAGAGGGCTTTTTTGTGGATCGAATCGTGCTTGAACAGATCCACCAGCGTATGGAGCGTGGTGGCCAGTCCCGATGGATCTCAGCTCGCGGTCTTGGTGGCATCCGATGCGATGTGCGTTATCTCGCGCAAGATTTCTCGCGGATCCCCCCATCCCAATGGGTCGGGTTGAATTGACGCGGTAAACCGTAGTAACCACAATAGTTGGCATTCCGTTTAGGCTCGCCCCATTGGGGCATTCGCGCACGAGCCGTGGTTCAATCTCGTTAAACCACTTCCCCTTCCCACCGGCTTGTATGGAGATCTCCATGACCTACTTATTTCGGTACTCTCTTCCCCTCTTTCTGATCGCGGTGACACTCGTCCCGTGGCTCAATCGCAGCGTGCAGGCAGCCGACAAGAAGCCGAACATCGTCTTCATGATGTCCGACGATCACGCGTTTCAGGCAATTTCGGCCTACCCTGGTGCGATCAACCAGACACCCAACATCGATCGCATCGCCAAAGACGGAATGCGTTTCGATCACTGCTACGTGACCAACAGCATCTGTGGACCCGCTCGGGCCGTGATTCTGACCGGTAAGTACAGCCACTTGAACGGTTTCTACGACAACAAAACGCCACGTTTCGACGGAAGCCAGCAAACGTATCCCAAGCTGTTGCAGAAAGCAGGCTACCAGACCGCCATTATTGGCAAGTGGCACTTGGGATCAGAACCGACCGGCTTCGACTACTTCAACGTTCTGCAAGGCCAGGGTCCTTACTACAACCCCAAGATGCGTACTTCGGACGGCATGAAGAACTACGAAGGGCACACCAGCGAGATCATCACCGACATCGCCATGGAGTGGCTGCAAGAGAAACGCGATCCCAACAAGCCGTTTCTGCTGATGTACCAACACAAAGCACCCCATCGCAACTGGATGCCGGCTCCGAAGTATTTGAACAAGTACAACGACGTCACCTTCGAAGAGCCTGCCAACATGTGGGACGACTATAAGAATCGTGCCAGTGGTGCCCGCGACCAGGACATGACCATCGCGAAAACGATGAACATGCACGACTTGAAGGTTGCCACGCAACGCGGTCTAACGCCTGAGCAGCGAAAGGTGTGGGACGCCGCCTACGGCCCGAAGAACAAGGCGTTCGAAGATGCCAAGCTGGAAGGCAAGGAACTGACGCGTTGGAAGTTCCAACGCTACATCAAGGACTACCTCCGCTGCATCGACTCGGTCGACGAAGGGGTCGGCCAGGTACTGGACTACCTGGATGAAACGGGCCTGTCGGAAAACACGCTGGTCATTTACAGTTCGGACCAAGGTTTTTACCTGGGAGAGCATGGCTGGTTTGACAAGCGTTGGATGTACGAAGAATCGTTCCGCACGCCGCTCTTGGTTCGTTGGCCTGGCCACGTCAAACCAGGGACCGTCAGCGACGCGCTGGTGATGAATCTCGACTTCCCCGAAACGATGCTCGCCGCCGCTGGCGTGGAGATTCCCAGCGACATGCAAGGGCTCAGCCTGTTGCCGATCTTGGAAAACGACGGCAAGACTCCCAAGGACTGGCCGCGCAAGGAACTGTACTACCACTACTACGAATTCCCCGGCGCTCATAGCGTGCCGCGGCACTACGGCGTGTTCGACGGCCGCTACAAGTTGATCCATTACTATCAACTGGGCGAATGGGAGCTGTTCGATCTGCAGGAAGACCCCAGCGAAATGAACAGCGTTTACGGCAAGCCGGAGTACGCCGAGGTGCAAGCCAAGATGCACGAGAAACTGAAAGAGCTTCGCGAGAAGTACAAGGACGACACGCCGCGCGAAGGTGGCAAGTACTAAAGCATCAACTGAGCGAACTTTTAACGAGCGGCTACGTCTTTCCGGACGTAGTCGCTTTTGTTTGCGTAGTCCCAGAGGAGTTCCCTTGGGTTACCCTGCGTAACCCAATTGCGAGAGCATCGACACTCCTAGCCCTGAAAGGGCGAGGGGACAAGATTGGCAGCGCGCATAAAAAAGCCTGGTTGAGTTTCCCCAACCAGGCTTTTTGTATTCACGCTGTCTTCGCTAGGCTTAGCGAGCCGAAGCCAGACGACGGCGAGCTGGAACGAAGGTCATGGTGTCAGCCGGAACTGGAGCCGGTGGCATCATGTCAGCTTCGGTTGGAGTACCAGCTTCAACTGGAGCCGAGTAGGTTGCACCGCAACCGCACGACGAACCGCAGCTGTCGCAACCAGCGTCGCAACCGCAACCGGTGTCACATCCGCAGCTGCTCTTGCAGCAGCTGACGCAGAACAAGCGAGCGATGGCGTCCTTCAGCGGGGTGCAGCTCTTCTTGCAGCCGCACTTGCCAGCGAACAGGCTGCAGCTCTTCTTGCAGCACGAACCGCAAGCTGGAGCGCCGCAGGTTGGTTCGCAACCGCAACCGCTGTCGCAACCACAAGCTTCAGGAGCGGCACAGGTAGCTTCAGGTGCACAGCACGAAGCTTCTGGAGCGCCACAGCCACAGCTCGAACCACAGCTCTTCTTGCAGCAAGACTTCTTGCAGCAGAACAGGTTGTTCAGAGCGTCCTTCAGCGGAGTGCAGCACTTCTTCTTGCAGCAGCTGGTGGCACATCCGCAAGGAGCAGCACAGCTGGGCTCAGGAGCACAGCACGAAGCTTCAGGGGCACAACCGCAAGCTTCAGGAGCAGCACAGGTGGCTTCTGGAGCACATCCGCAAGCTTCTGGAGCACAGCAGGTTGGTTCCGGAGCACAGCAAGTAGCGGCTACCGGAGCACAGCAGGTCGGCTTTGGCATGCAGCAGCGCGGCTTAGGCGAGCAGCATTTCGGGGTTTGACAGCAGGACGTATCGCAACCGCAGCCGGTTCCCAGCATTTGGTTCAGAAGTCCCGCGGCATTCGCTTGGCTACACACAAACGCGAGCACCAGCGTTGCCAAAAGAGTGTTCCATTTCATCGAGTCATTTCTCCTTCTGAGTGGTGACTTCCAGATCCCAATATTCTTTGTCGCCAGGCCGGCGCTCTCGTGAACAATCACGGTATGCGACTACCACGCCGCGATTGCTCGCACCTCTGGGGCTGTCCTTATGGCGGGTTGGACAACATGGCCTCGGAAGTTTGAGCGTGTAGTCGAACCTATTGAGCAAAGCTTCTTGGTTTCTTTCGTCTCCACAGTCCTCTGTCTAAGTTCCGTCGAGCCAATCCTTGACCCGAATGTTCCCCATCGAAACTTGACAGCCCCTCATGATCCGCCAGAGGGAATTCCGTTTGATAGACACCTCGTGCAGGTATGTCTGGAAATCGGTATCGGCGGAAAGACTAGGCAGGCTTGATCGCTCAGAACCAATTTCAGCTACTTGGTTTACATCTTCGATTGCACGAACTTTTCCCACCACGGAAGACAGGTAAACCTTAACGGTTATTCACGCGAGCCAGTCGCTACAGCTTGCCAACCGAACCTGAAAGGTCGCCACTAATCGCTACAGCTTAACGCAATGCTATCGGTAGCCCCTCATCCACGTGGCAGGTAGAATATGCGGCATAACGCATCCAAATTTCCTCTTTCAGCCCGCCACACATCGGAGGCAGTATGACCTCGACCCCATCGACCAAGGGATATGAAGTCGTCGATTTCGCCAACATCCCAGGCGTCCCTTGCCCCTGCGGAACCGCCAAGCGCGGTCTGGCCGACGTGGATGATTACCCCGGGACAATTCACGTCACCGAGATCTCAACCGATGCCAAAGTCCACTACCATAAGAAGCTGACCGAGACCTACTTCTTTCTCGAGTGCGGCGAGGATGCCCAGATGCAACTCGACGATGAGATGATTCCCGTGCACCCCGGGATGTGCATCATGATTCGACCCGGCACACGTCACCGAGCCCTGGGAAAAATGAAGATTGTGAACATCGTCTATCCCAAGTTCGACCCCGAAGACGAATGGTTCGACTAATCCCCGTCGGTGGCCGCTAGTGCCTGATACAACAGAAGTTAGCTACCGCGATCATGAGTGAGATGAATGGCTGGGTGCCACGGCTGGGCGAGCCAGCAGTGGCACCCGTTTCCAGCTCTTTTCCCCCGTATAAACGGCCATTTTTGTCCCTCTTCTCTCAGCGATTTCTGTGCCCTCTGTGGCTGAATTTTCCCTTTGATTCCGCTAGCAGCCGCACGGTTTTCCTCCCTCGCCTGGACTATGCGACCAGGAGATTCCTTGCATACACGTTTAAACAGGTATAAGCTTGAAGCTGCGTTACGACCTTCCCCCCAACGATTTTAGAGATCCCTATGTTCCGGCCCTATGCACATCGGCTCCATCCAACGGTGGCCTCGGCAACGTTGGTATTCATCCTCTCGCTGTCCCTCCTGACGATTGGCTGCACGCCACCTCCGACCGGGCGTCCATCCACGAACAACACAACGCTCAATCCGAATCCCAACACCACGGTTCCTAGCACGAACGCAACGACTCCGTCGAAATTGCCTGGCCCAGACGAAGTGCCAGTCGACGAAACGAAAGAAGCCGTTGAAGAGTCGAAAGTCGTTCCGGCCAAGACGAGCGAAGAACTGAATCCGGTTGTCACGCCCGACGAGAAGCCTGGCAAGACGCTCGTCGATTCCGTCGAAACGACTCCGGCTAAGAACAGTGAACAACTCACGCCTCCGATGGCAACCGACACGCCTGCTGATGCCGCGATGAAGGAAGAAGCGGTCAAAGAAGAAGCCCCGGCAGAAACCAACGCAGAGAAACCTGCTGCCGAGGAAATGACCAAGAAGGAAGCTCCGGTCGTGGAAGTCGCCTCCGCCAAGAAGACGACCACTGCTGCTTCGTCCAGCGAAAGCCCAGCCGATCCGCAAGACTGGCTCTACTGGCGTGGTCCTGAGTTCAACGGCATCAGCCGCGCAACAGGCCTGCCGGATACCTGGAACCCCGAAGGGGGCGAAGGGAGTAACGTCCTTTGGAAACGCGACGACCTGGGTACCCGCAGCACGCCGGTGGTGATGAACGGCAAGCTGTTCGTGCTGGCCGCCGCCGAACAAGGCACGCCTCGGGAAGGGGAACGCGTCGTCTGCGTCGACGCCAAGACCGGCGACACGATCTGGGAAAACCGCTTCAACGTTTATCTCTCGGACGTTCCGGTCGAACGCGTTGGCTGGTCGGCCGTGACGGCAGACCCCGAAACGAACACCGTCTTCGCCCTGGGCGTCGCAGGCCACTTCCAATGCATCGACGCCGACACCGGCAAAACGGTTTGGCTTCGCAAGATGCACGAAGAGTTCGGCATGCTGACCACCTACGGTGGCCGAACCAACTTCCCTATCGTTTACGAAGACTTGGTGATCATCAGCGGCATCGTGATCGGCTGGGGTGACATGGCCAAGCCAGCGCACCGCTTCTTGGGCATGAATAAGGAAACTGGCGAAGTCGTCTGGTTTACTGAAACGACTCCCCTCCCCTACGACACGACCTACAGTGCACCCAGCATCAAGATCGTTAACGGCATTCCACAGTACGTGATCGGTGCTGGCGACGGCAAGATCTGGAGCATTCAACCTCGCACCGGCCAGCACAACTGGAGCTTCGCGTTCGCGGCTCGCGGTTTGTACGGTACCCCGATCATTGAAGGGGACACTGTCTTCATGGCCCAAGGCGAAGAAAACGTCCAGACGAAAGAAGTCGACGGCAAGATCGTCATCGACGTCGACAACACCATGGGCGCGGTCGTTTCGGTCGACGCGACCCAGTCCGGCGACATCTCGGTGAGTGGGCAGAACTGGAAGGTCGTCGAACTGAACGGCAACCGCAGCGCTCCGCTGTACGTCAACGATAAGCTGTACGTCATCGACGACCGGGCCAAGCTGTTCGTGCTCGATCCGAAGACGGGCGAAGAACTCTTCAAGAAGACCCCGCTGGGGACTAAGATGTTCGCCTCGCCGCTGTACGCCGATGGCAAGATCTACACCATCACCGAGAATGGCCGCTACTACGTGCTGGGCATTCAAGAGGACGGCAACGTCGATATCCTGACCAAGGGTCGCCTGCCTGAAGGGGACGCACTTGGTTCGCCGATCTGTGCCCACGGACGTATCTACTTCCCAACGACCACCGCCCTGTACTGCGTTGGTAATCAAGACGGCAAGGAAACCGGCTTCAGTGGTCTGCCTGAACAACCGCAAGAAGCCCCGGTATCCGACGATCCGAAACCGGCTCACGTCCAAGTCATTCCGGCCGAAACGCTGATCTATCCGGGTGCCGAAGTCGACTACCGCGTCAAGCTTTTCAACTCGCGTGGTCAGTTCGTCAAGGACGCCGAGTCGGTTGAATATAGCGTCGAAGGTCCCGCCAAGATCGATGATTCCGGCAAGCTGACGGCCAACGAAGATGCCGGCCATGCTCCGGCATACGTCACGGCGAAAGCTGACGGCTTGACTGGGAATGCTCGCCTGCGAATCGTTCCGCCGTTGCCGTGGAGCTTCGACTTCGACGGCATCGCCATCGACGAGAAGACCGGCAAAGGCGAACCTCCGATCACCTGGGTAGGTGCCCGCTATCGTCACGTCGTGCGTGAAGAAGATGGCAATAAGGTTATGGTCAAAATCACGACCATTCCCAAGGGTACCCGCAGCCAGTCGTGGATGGGACACACCGACCTGCACGACTACACGATCGAAGCGGACGTGATGGCTCAAGAGTTGGAAGGTCAGCTTCCCGATATTGGCCTGATTGCCCAAGGTTACGAGTTCATCTTGATGGGCAACGAGTCGAAGGCCCGTGCTTTGACTTGGATCACCCAGCAGCGTATCGCCCAGGATGTCGACTTCAAGTTGGAACCCAACGTATGGTATCACCTGAAGTTAAAGGTTTCCAACCAGGATGATGGCACCGCCAAGGCCCAAGGCAAAGCCTGGAAGAAGGACGAGGCCGAACCGGAAGCGTGGATGGTGGAAGTCGTCGACGACGTCCCCAACACAACCGGCAGCCCTGGCCTGTTCGGGAATGCGAAAACCGGCGAAATCTTCCTGGACAATATCAAGGTGACTCCGAATAGTTAGAGTGTTTCCATGAGAGTTGTCGCGTTTGTGGCGTAGGCGAGGCAAGCTGGGCAAGGCGACCGAAGCAGGCGAATCCACTTGATCCGTCGATGCAGGTCAACGAAGCCTAGCGAAGCCGCAGCCGGCCAGAACGCGACAGATAGAATGGAAGTATTCGACATGTCGGACTCCCTCCTCAATTCCTCCCTCATATCACACAGTTCACGTACGAGCATAAAACCCATGAAATCGACGTATGTTTACTTGGCTATCGTAGGCTCGGCCTGCGTTGGCATGACGATCGCTGGCCTTTTGCCCGAAGAGCGCGTCGTCGCTCAGGACGAAGTGGCCAAGGCAGAAGTAACCAAGGATTGGCCGCAATGGGGCGGTGACTCCAAGCGAAACAACACCCCTACCGCCACCAACATTCCCACCTCTTGGGAAATCGGCGACTTCGATCGCACCACCGGCGAGTGGCAAAAAGAAGATGCCGAAAACATCAAGTGGGTCGCCGCGCTAGGCAGCCAGTCGTACGGCAACCCGGTGGTCGCCGACGGCAAGATCTTTGTCGGCACCAACAACGGCAGCGGCTATATCGAGCGCTACCCCTCGAAGGTCGACCTGGGCTGCCTGGTTTGCTTCGACGAAGCGACCGGTGAGTTCCTGTGGCAACACTCTAGCGAAAAGCTTCCAACCGGCCGCGTTCACGACTGGCCGCTGCAAGGCGTCTGCTGTGCTCCTTACGTCGAAGGTAAGAAGCTGTGGTTCGTGACCAGCCGCGGTGAAGTTCGCTGCCTCGACACCGAAGGCTTCCGCGACGGCGAAAACGACGGTCCTTACAAGGACGAAGAATTCACTGGCGAAAAGGAAGCCGACGTCATCTGGGTCCTCGACATGATGAAAGACCTGGGCGTTTCGCAGCACAACATGTGCAGCTGCTCGGTGACCTGCCGGGGTGACATCCTGTTCGTGAACACCTCGAACGGCGTCGACGAATCGCACATCGTGATTCCTTCGACCGAAGCCCCCAGCTTCATCGCCATGGATAAGAACACCGGCGAAGTCTACTGGACCGACAAGTCCCCCCACACCAACATCCTGCACGGTCAATGGTCGAGCCCGACCGTAGCTGAACTGGGTGGCGTTCCGCAAGTAATCTTCGCTGGCGGCGACGGCTGGGTTTACTCCTTCAAGGCTGACAAGGGAACCGACGGCAAGCCGGAACTGCTGTGGAAGTTCGACGGCAACCCGAAGAACTCGAAGTGGGTTCTGGGCGGTCGTGGCACGCGTAATAACATCATCGCTACCCCGGTCGTCTACGACGAAAAGGTCTACGTGGCCGTCGGTCAGGACCCGGAACACGGCGAAGGAGAAGGTCACCTCTGGTGTCTCGATCCCACCAAGCGAGGCGACGTCAGCTCGGAACTGGCCATGAAGATCGAAGGGAGCCAGCGTGTACCGATCGAACATCGCCGCATTCAAGCGGTGATCGAAGAAGATGGCGAAGTCGCTGTTCCTAATCCGAACAGCGCCGTGATCTGGCACTACTCGACCTACGACCAAGACGGAGACGGCAAGATCGAATTCGAGGAAACGATGCACCGCAGCATCGGTACCTGCACGATCAAGGACGACATCCTGTACATCGCCGACTTCAGCGGTCTGCTGCACTGCTTGAACGCCCAGACCGGCAAGCCGAACTGGACGTACGACATGTTCGCCGCGGCGTGGGGTTCGGCCCTGATCGTGGACGATCACGTCTACATCGGTGACGAAGATGGCGACGTGGCCGTCTTCAAGCTGTCGGCCGATCCGGACGATGCCGAACCGCTCGAAGAGATCAACATGGGCAACTCGGTCTACTCGACCCCGATCGTTGCCAATGGCGTGCTATACATCGCCAACAAAACGCACCTCTTCGCCATCACCGAAGGGGGCGAGTAACCTAACCGCTTACCAGCGCATCCTAAGACGCGGGAGTGACCAACGGACGCTCCGGCGTTTTTTATTGCCTACGGAAGAAGAGGAGTAACCACGGATATTTACGATCCAACCGGGTGGCCCTCTATGAAGACAGACTCGTTGTCAAGTGTTTTCACCGGTGGTTCCCTTCCTCTATCCGAGCGTTTCCCGTGGTGGGATAGCCCCTGTGGGTGTTTTCGAAGTAAAGGGGAAGGCTGCCCTAACCAGAGACGAGCTTGAGCCCAGGGCCACCACGAGCGTACCTTCCCGCCGGAACAGGTGAATGCTTGACCAGTCGCTTCTTTCGAAGGATCTCCCAGAGTTCTATCGAGTTGTGGGGATTCCTTAATTTAAACGGCTTGCTCTAAAACGCGATCCGCTTGGGGCGTTTCGCGGCGTAGTTCGTGGTGCAGCCAGCGAACCCAACGATTGGCGACCGCCGCGACCACCACGTTCTTCGGTTTGCCTCGACTCAGCATGCCGGTCGCTAGCTTGGTCCATGGGCCACTTGTTTGTCGAATCAGTCGATGCCCCAATTCGATCAACACAGTCCGCAGGTCGGGGTTGCCGGCCTTGATCAGTCCTGCATCTGCCTGACGTTGTCCACTGCTGGCATTGCGAGGCGTCACTCCGCAGAACCGAGCCAGTTGCTTGCCACGCGTGAAGCGATCGAAGCGACCGATCTCGGCGCGAAGCGTAACCGCCGTCACCAGCCCCACGCCGGGCATTGTCAGAAGCTTCGCAACGACCGGATCGTCTTCGACCGTGTGCCTGATCTTGGCTTCCACAGCACGGATGCGACGCCCCAGGGAAGTCAATTCCTCGAGGTGGTCTTCCACAAGCCACCGGTCGCTTGGTGCCAAGTCGTCTGTTTCCTGCAGCCATGTGAGCCACTTCTTCGTCCAAGGCGTGCCGCCCGGTGAAGGCACCCGGTTTTCTCGTAAAAGCCCACGAATCCGCAGTTTAACGTCCCGCCGCCGCCGCACCAATTGAGCCCGATGGCGGACCAGGCGTCGCAGTTGCCGCGTTGCTTCGGGGGCCAGCCACACGCTCGGCAGGTAATTGACGCGAGCCAGATCGGCCAGCAGTTGGGCATCGGCCAGGTCGGTTTTGTCAGGCGAACGCTTCATCCGTGCGACGTAGCCTGGATGAGCCAGCTGCACCGGCAAATTGCGATGGGTGACCAGTTCCTCGGCCAGATCGGCCGCCCCGCAACAGGCCTCGATCGCCACGCGTTGCGGCGTGCCATGCTGCAACGCAAAGCGGGCAATCAAATCAGCCTCATTCCGCACCGACCGATTCGCCAGCGTCCGCCCTTCCGAATCCAAAACACACACCTGAACCAAATCCTGATGGTAATCAAGCCCGACGAAAGTTGGTAAACTAGGCATCGCTCGTTGCTCCTTTTGGGTTTATGGGTTACTAACACACTCGTAGTAAACCCTAGGAGCAACGGGTCTTCATCCCTATCCAGAGAGCTATCTCTGGGCCACCCGGTTGTTGAAACATTCCTCCCCTATCCGTGTTCATCCGTGCCATCCGTGGTTCGTCCCTCTTCCTCTCTTTCCCTGGAACTCAGACGATGCCTAAACAAGTTCTCGACGTCGGAAACTGTGGTTACGATCATGGCTCGCTCAAGAGCCTGATCGAGCGCAACTTCGACGCCAAGGTGCTTCAGTCGCACGGTCCGGCCGACACCTTAAAAATGCTGCGCGAACAAACGTTCGCTTTAGTGGTCATTAATCGTAAGCTCGACCGCGATCATTCCGATGGAATCGAGATTCTGATCGATCTGAAAGCGAACGAGCAGCTGAAGGATATCCCGGTGATGATGCTTTCGAACTACGAGGAGGCCCAAGCCGCAGCCCAGGCAGCCGGTGCCGTCCCCGGTTTCGGCAAGCGCGACCTGGGCAAAGAGACCACCCTGAAAAAGCTGGAGCCCTTTCTAGGATAGCGCCATGTCAGAGATAACCTGGAGCGACTTCGAAGCCGTCCAGCTGCGCGTCGGCACGATCGTCGAAGTCGAAGATTTCCCCGAGGCCCACAGGCCTGCGTACAAGCTGATGGTCGACTTCGGCGTTCTGCTGGGCATTAAAAAATCGAGCGCCCAAATCACGCAGCTCTACACGAAGGAAGAACTGCTCGGCAAACAGATCATCGCCGTCACCAACTTCCCCCCGAAACAGATCGGTCCCATCCGCAGTGAGGTGCTGGTAACCGGCTTCTACGGCGAAGACGGAGCCGTCACGTTAGCTGTGCCCGATAAACCAACGAGCAACGGCAATCGCTTGGCGTGAACGCCTCTTGTCCCCTCGCCACCGTCTGCGGGGGAGAGTGGGCATGTTGCCGAAGTCGAGAGGTTGCTCGGTCGGTGATCCGCTTCTTTCCAGAACACGAAGTTGCGTAATTCTTCAATCGCCGCTCAAGAAACCCTCACCTTGCAAGGGAGCCGGTCGAACCGTCCTTTTTGAGCTAAGGACGGCAAATGTCACGCCCTCCTTACGCTGTTTGAATGGCGAGACTCATTACGATCAGCCAGGTACTTGGCAAGAACGGCGGCGTTGACCGAGCACCGCCCATGTGGTTTCCATTTGTAAACGCGCCATGCGGTGCTTCGGTCCAACGCATGGTTCATCCCGTCTCACTGGTTTTCGACATTGATGCATCGGCAAATCGGACAGAACGTAAACACGAGCAGCGGCGACATGCTGCCAAAAAGAGGGGCGTTTCGATCCTGCTCATACGTCGCGAAGGCCCGTACTGTTGCATCTGATTCGTTGTACCGGCAACCGCGGTCGAAATCACCGCAGGAAAACCATTTGCTTTGATAGAATGGCCGCAAATATTCGCCACGCACAATGTCCGCTTTAGATTCGTACAGATGAATGGGCGTTATGCAATGCCCTTCCCAATCTCCTCGCCATAGTTCATCAACAATTCCCACCGCACGATTCATCTCGCTGTCGGAAAGATGTTCCAGTCCGAAAATGCCCGCCCACTTTAAGGCGTCCTCTGCCTTGCTACGATCATTGACTTCTGATTTGAAGCCGAATTTCACCGCTTTTTGTTCATCAAGGCACGGCAAGTTGACTGGAGCTTCGTCGCCGACGATGACTATTTGGTTGTCAGAGGTAACGCGGTAGGCCAACTCAGAGAAGTCAGGGTCCCTAACCTTGTAGATGAGGGGTACGCGTGTGACTCCGGGCAGGGCGATATCTATGTGGGGGTCGCTAACGTCCAGTGAATAGAGCAGGTCGAATGCTGTGCTGCCAATTGGGCATGCGTGGTCTTCAAATACAAATCGTAAATGTGCGCCAGGCGAATCCGCGCTCGATCCGACAGTACCCGATTCGTAATTATAGACCTGCAGCGACATTGCGAGCTTGCGTAAGCGGATGAACTTGTTTATAGGATGATCAGCGTATCACCTGTAGGCTGCAATTTTGTCAGCCTAACGCGCAGCACGCCAATCGTTGCAAGACTCTTCATACTCGGTGGTTGCATCTTTTTCAAGACTTTCGCTGCGTGATAGGATGTTTCATCATATCACTCACCGTGACCACGAGTCAGACCGTCAGCCGGGCTGCGGACACCACGGCCGCCTCGGTTCAAGACGTGCGTGTAGATCATTGTCGTGCGAACGTCTTTGTGACCAAGCAGTTCCTGAACCATGCGGATGTCATAGCCCGCCTCGCAATGAGCTGAGCCCTCGAACTTCATGCACGCTTCAGGACGAACCGTCCTGCGAGCCTCCCCCGCATTCCATCACACGTCCAAAGTGTACGTCTCAGCGGCAATTCCCTACTTCGATCAAACTGATCGCTAAAGCCCACTTCTGACCGCTTGTGCTACTTCATAATCTGCTGCGAAATGCAGTGGAACGCCCCTAAGCCCCAAACCAAGTCGATCGCGTCGATCGGGACGATCTTGCGATCCGGGAAACAGCCCTGCAACGTATCGCATGCTTTCGCGTCGGCATCATCGCCGAACTGGGGGACGATGACGATTTCGTTGGCGATATAAAAATTGCAGTAGCTGGCCGGCAGGCGCTGGTCCTCCTGGTACTTGGCCTTGGGCATGGGCAGTGGAATGACTTCCAGCGGTTGCCCACTCAGGTCGGTCATGTCCTGCAGGTCTTGGAAGTTCTGCTGGAGCGCCTCGTAGTTCTCGTCGCTGGTATCTTCTTCGTAGGCGGCCACGACCGTGCCTAGACCGACGAAGCGAGCCAGCTCGTCGATGTGGCCATCGGTATCATCGCCGGCGATCCCACGATGCAGCCACAGAATCTTTTCCGCACATAGGTAGTCGCACAGAAATTTTTCGGTTTCGGCCTGGGAAAGGTGAGGGTTGCGATTCGGATTGAGTAAGCACTCCGTCGTGCTGAGCACCAGCCCTCCGCCGTTGCCGTCGACGGCGCCCCCTTCCATGACGATGCCTGGCTGAAAGCGGCCGAAGCCGAGTTTCTCGGACAGCCGCTCGGGCACGGCCTGGTCGTTACCCCACGGCGGATACTTGCCACCCCAGGCATTGTAGTTCCAGTCGACCGCCATCCACGGCTTGCCTTTGGGGGCCTGCAGAAAGCTGGGACCATGATCGCGGGCCCAGGCATCGTTGGTTGGGATCGCGTGGATGAAAACGTTGGGCAGATGCCCCACCAGGTCTTCGGCCTGGGTCAGTATCTCACCGGCGGCTGCCAGGATATGCACGTCCTCGACTTCGCACAGCGCGGTCACCAGCTTTTTGTACACGCCAGGAACCGGCTCGAACTTGCCAGGCCACGAGTCGCGATTGTGCGGCCACGAAAGGAGCGTTCCGACGTGCGGCTCCCACTCGGCGGGCCAGCGGTACTCTTGTTGTTTGGGCGTCAGCCGATCGTTCATGAGGTGACGTCCCCATCGATGAATCGTTTGGTCAGCCCGGCGTAAGCGTCGATGCGACGATCACGCAGGAAAGGCCAATGCGTTCTAGAGAAGTCGATCTGGGCCAGGTTGCACTCGACTACCAGGATCTCTTCCTGGTCGTGCGAAGCCACTTCCAGCAGCGTGCCGGTCGGATCGACCACGAACGAGTGCCCCCAGAACTCGATGTTGTCTTCAATCCCCACGCGATTGGGCGCGGCGACGAACACACCGTTGGCGATCGCGTGGCTGCGCATCATCGTTTCCCACGCCGAGACCTGGGCCGGGCCGTACTCTTCCTTTTCCGGATGCAGCCAACCGATCGCCGTTGGGTAGACCAGAATCTGAGCCCCAGTCAGCGCCGTCAAGCGAGCCGCTTCGGGGAACCACTGATCCCAGCAGATGCACACGCCCAAGCGGCCAAACTTCGTATCGAACGTGCGGAAGCCGATATCGCCTGGCGTGAAGTAAAACTTCTCGTAGTAGTGCGGGTCGTCCGGGATGTGCATCTTGCGGTAAATCCCCAGGAATGCTCCATCGGCATCAAACACAGCGGCCGTGTTGTGGTACAACCCTTCGGCGCGCTTCTCGAACAGTGAAGCGACGACCACCACGCCGTGCTCCTTCGCGGCGGCTTGAATGCGCTCGCTGGTTGGGCCGGGGATCGGTTCGGCCAGTTCGAACTGAATATGGTCCTCGGTCTGGCAGAAGTAGAGACCGGGGAACAGCTCTTGCAGGCAAACAATGTTCGCTCCCTGCCGGGCGGCCTCAGCGATTTTGGCAACCGCTTTGGCGACGTTCTCTTCTTTGTTGCCGCTGCACGTCATCTGCACGACGGCGACGTTGACCTTGTCCGGTTTGCTCATGTTTCTGACTGCTTACTCACTTGAAGCGATGCTGGGATGCGAACTGGCAAAATGGTACTATTTCCCCTATGGACGGAAAACCACCAAGAGGACTCTTTATTACCGGAAATAATACGGGCGTCGGCAAGACCCACGTGGCCGGTTTGATCGCCGGAAGCCTTCGAAATGCGGGGCTCCGCGTCGGCACTTACAAACCTGCGGCCAGCGGACTGATCGAAAAGGAAGGCCAGTGGATCTCGGAAGATGTGCACACGCTGTGGGAGTCTTCCGGAAAGATCTGGGATCCGCGTACCATCTGCCCGCAAACGTTTCACGCGCCGCTGGCCCCCCATCTGTCTGCTCGGGCCGAAGGGAAGGTGCTCGACACGAAGCTGCTGCGAACTGGCTTCGACTTTTGGAGACAGCAGCAAGCCGCCGGCGCGTGTGATCTGATCCTGGTCGAAGGAGCTGGAGGGCTGCTTTCCCCCATGTCCGACGACGATTACGTCGCCGACCTGGCCCTGGAGTTTGGGCTGCCGCTGGTCATCGTCGCGGCCAATCGACTGGGCATGATCAACGAAACGCTGCAAACCGTGATCACGGCTCGGTTCTACCAGGGAGGCGTTCCGATTGCGGGCATCATTCTGAATGATATTCAGTCCGATGCAAGCGACGTCAGCCGTGCGACCAACCGAACCGAGCTGGCCCGCCGCTGCCCGGTGCCGATTTTGACGCATGTTCCTTTTGGCGCCTGCGCACTTCCCGACCAGGTCAACTGGCTGGCGATTGCCAGCATGACGTAAGTGCCGCAGTGGACAAAAATTCGGAAAAAATCTCCTTTCTGCAAATCGCTGGCCGAAAGTGTCTCGTCTCTCTGGGTGAGCTCAAGTAGGTCGTAAAACGCAGAAACACTCATCCCCAACCAAACTGTGCGGGTCGAAACCGATGAAAAAGATATGGATTCTCACGCCGCTGCTTCTAGGTGTCTCCCTCGTTGGATGTAACGCCCAACCGGGCGACGTTGCCGCGACGAGTCAACGAGCCCCAGGCGCGGATAACAGCACACACACGGAACTAAGCTCCGCCGACGAGTCCCTCACGCAGGTACCGTTGGAAGGTTACGTAGAGCCGGGGGAGACAAACTTCTCGGTCGTTCCGGAGCAAGCCGAAGTGGGACAGATGCAGATGGGGCGCCAAGCCCAGTCCAATACGGCAGGCCCTGTTCCCACCGAGCCGACTCCGACGATTGAGCCCGGCTACTATGGCGGCAAAGCGATACGGGACATGGCTGAAGAAAGCAAGCCTGTGATGGATGACCTCAGCTCGCAACTCGATGGGCAACCGGTCTCTGGCGAACGGGAAGAAGTCGGAAAATATGCCGAAGGCACCCACAGGATCAAACAGCTTCAGCAGATGGAAAGGAACGTCAAAGAACAGCCCTACCGCGAAAACGCACCCGCTTCGGAAGCCAAGCGGGCCGACGTTGCCAAGAAGGAAGCTGCCCCTGAGGCCCCGCCGGCCCCTGTTGGAGCGTCTGCTATGTCGGGTCCGGCTGTTGGCGACCCAGCGGCACGCGTTGCCAGCAATCCGGTGCCGGCCACCAAGCCAGCCGAAAGCGACCGGCTACAAGGGGTCGAAGCTCGAACTCGCTTCAGCAGGGAGGGCGAAGTGCGATCTTTGGACTTCAAGCCGCTCGATGAAATGCGATTAGAGTTCGACAAACCAGGCGACGGCGTCGGCCCCGGCGAAGGGGGCGACAAGTTTGAGCCGATCGAAGAAAACGACTTCATCGCGGTCGCCGATCAGCCTCTGTCGACTTTCTCGATCGACGTCGACACGGCCAGCTACTCGAAGATTCGTTCTTACCTAAGCCAGTTTGGTCAGCTGCCACCGCGGGATGCGGTTCGCGTGGAAGAACTGGTGAACTACTTCACCTACGACTACGCGACCCCCACCGACGAGCATCCGTTCGCCGCCAACGTCGAAGTGGCCAGCTGCCCATGGAACCCCAGCAATCGCCTGGTTCGCGTCGGCATCAAGGGGAAGGAAATCGACACCGAAGATCGCCCGGCCAGTAACCTCGTGTTTCTGTTGGACGTTTCCGGCTCGATGAACAACCCCAACAAGCTGCCGCTGCTGAAGAAGGGCATGAAGATGCTCGTCGATCAGCTGGGCGAAAACGACAAGGTTTCAATCGTCGTCTACGCCGGTGCCGCCGGCATGGTGCTGGAACCCACCTACGGCTACGAAAAGGCCAAGATCCTGGAAGCACTCGATCGCCTGCAAGCGGGCGGTTCGACCAACGGCGGACAAGGCATTCAGCTGGCCTATAAGACCGCCACGGAAAACTTCATCCAGGGTGGAACCAACCGCGTGATCTTGTGCACCGACGGCGACTTCAACGTCGGCGAAACGAGCACCGGCGGGCTGGTCGGCATGGCCGCCGAACAAGCCAAGAAGAACATTTACCTCAGCGTGATGGGCTTCGGTATCGGCAACCACAACGACTCGATGCTCGAACAGCTGTCGAACAAGGCCAACGGTAACTATTCATTTATTGATAATGAGAAGGAAGCCAAGAAGGTGCTGGTCGAACAGATGAGCGGCACGCTGCTGACCATCGCCAAGGACGTGAAGATCCAGATCGAGTTCAACCCGAAGAAGGTCGCTTCGTATCGCCTGGTCGGCTACGAGAACCGCCTGCTCGCCGCCCAGGACTTCAACGACGACAAGAAGGACGCCGGTGAAATCGGTGCCGGGCACACGGTTACTGCGTTCTACGAAGTGGTGCCGGCTAAGGGTAACGGTGATACCGAAGTCGCTGCCGTCGATCCCAAGGTCGACGAATTGAAGTATCAGACCAAACCCAAGACGACCAAAGCCGCCAACAGCAACGAGCTGATGACCTTGAAGCTGCGATACAAGCAGCCTGAGGAAGACGTCAGCACGCTGATGACCTACCCGGTGGTCGATAGCGGCAACAAGTTCAACCAGGCCACCGGCGACTTCCAATTCGCCTCGGCCGTGGCCATGTTCGGCTTGAAGCTCCGCGGTAGCCACTTCCACCATGAAACCAACTTCGCCGAGATCGAAGAACTGGTCGCTTCTAACGTCGACGGCCCAGGCTCGTCGTATCGCGAAGAATTCCTGGAAATGATCCGCCAGGTCGAACGGCTGCAGAAGTAAGCTTGCCTCAGGAATCATTCCGCATTGTTCACTCGAAGGCCGCCTGACCACTGCAGGCGGCTTTTTTCTTTCGATCTTCACAAACAATACGCATGACTCCTGCGGAAAAGCTTGCGAAACTGCGTGTAGCTCATGCTCGCTATCACCCATCACCCAGGTGGAGTCTGTCCGATGAAGCGATTTCTTCTCGTCTCGATGCTCCTATTATCCGCTGGCTTCTTCGGCTGTGACGCCAAGCCCGCATCAAACCAGCCTGGCAAACTCTCACAGGAAACGAACACCAAAAGCGAAACGCTTAACGAAGAACTGGCCCGGCGGAAGGACGTCGCCAAGAACCTGCGAGAGAACTACTCTCCACCTCCGTCGCCCAAAGGAAGCTTTGAGGACAGCGGCCCGAACCCACACGGTTTTATGCCGATGTCACGGCAACCATTAGTTCTCTCGTCGATGCCTGGCGACGGACAACGGCCAGGCGAAGGCCAAGGACCGGGCATCGGTGGTGAGAAGTTCGACAAGATCGACGAGAACGGCTTCATCGCCGTCAACGATCAACCCCTGTCGACCTTCTCGATCGACGTCGATACGGCTTCCTACTCCAAGATTCGCTTCTATCTGACCAGCTATCGTCGGCTACCACCGGTCGATGCGGTGCGGATCGAAGAGATGGTGAACTACTTCGTTTACGATTACCCGGCACCAACCGACGGCGAGCACCCGTTCGCGGCCTCGCTGGAGGTCGCCAATTGTCCCTGGAACCCCGATCATCGCCTGGCTCGCGTGGCGCTGAAGGGGAAAGAGCTGGACCTCACTGAGCGGCCCTCGAGCAATCTCGTCTTTCTGCTCGACGTATCGGGCTCGATGAACCAGCCCAACAAGCTGCCGCTGCTCAAGCAAGGGATGAAAATGCTGGTCGACCAGCTGAGCGAGAACGACATGATTTCGATCGTCGTCTACGCCGGAGCCGCAGGCCTCGTCCTCGAGCCAACCTCTGGCGACCAGAAGGCCGAGATCATCAGCGCGCTCGATCAACTGCACGCCGGTGGTTCGACCAACGGGGGTGAAGGGATTCAACTGGCTTACAAGATGGCGACCGATCATTTTCTGAAAGGGGCCACCAATCGCGTGCTGCTGTGTACCGACGGCGACTTTAACGTCGGCACCACCAGCACCGGCGACCTGGTTCGTCTGGCCCAGGAGCACGCCAAGAAGAACATCTACCTGAGCATTCTCGGCTTCGGCAGCGACAACCACAACGACTCGCTGCTGGAACAACTCTCGAACAAGGCCAACGGCAACTACACGTTCATCGATACCCAGCAAGAAGCAAAAAAGGTGTTGGTCGAGCAGATGGCCGGCACGTTGGTCACCATCGCCAAAGACGTCAAGATTCAGGTCGAATTCAATCCGACCAAAGTCGCCGCCTATCGCCTGGTGGGCTACGAAAATCGTTTGCTCAAAGCCGAAGACTTCAACGACGACAAAAAGGACGCCGGTGAAATCGGTGCCGGGCACACGGTCACCGCGTTCTACGAGTTGATCCCCTTCGGCACCGAGACCACCGCCAACGGCAAGATCGACGATCTGAAGTACCAAACCGAACGCGTCCCCTCGGAGGCCGCCCAGTCGGACGAACTGTTGACGCTCAAGCTGCGCTACAAGCAGCCTGACTCCGACACCAGCACGCTGATGACTTCGACGATCGTCGACGATGGCAAAGACTTCGCCAAGGCCAGCGGAGACTTCCAATTCGCCGCCGCCGTCGCCATGTTCGGCATGCTGTTGCGAGACAGCGAGCAAACCCAAAAGACCAGCTACGCCGCCATCGAAGAAATCGCCGCACCGTATGCTGGTGGCCCCGGGGCATCGTACCGGGCCGAGTTTCTGGAAATGGTTCACCAGGCAGAAGGACTGCCGAAGTAACGAACCGACGTTTCCTGCTTTCTTTGGCGTACCGCTTCGTGAGCGTCCTCACGTGCTGCGATGAACGCACGCTCTCGCTCTCTCTATTGCGATGAGCCCCAGCGCACTGCCCGCTTCGGTAGTGGCAATCCAGGCGATGATTCTCAAGGGCGTGAACAAGGATTTCAAAATCCACCAACATCCATAACTTCCCCGCAAAGAATCTCAACTCTTGTGACAAATCAGCAATCCCTGCGTGACAAGAACGCAATGACCCGAAAAGCGGGGTTAGCAACAATACTCAATAACCATCAGATTCTTTAGTTCTCTTGCAAAGACCTTCAGATCCTTGTCTTTAAGCGGCACGTGAGCCCCCTCGATTAGCTCGCCGCTTGAATGCCCCATTCCTTATCCCTATCCGAACTAGGCACTATCTATGAAGACTGCCGCGCGCTGTGGATTTACGTTAGTCGAACTCTTGGTGGTGATCGCCATCATTGGTGTTTTGATCGCCCTGTTGCTGCCCGCCGTACAACAGGCTCGGGAAGCTGCCCGACGTATGCAGTGCACCAACAACCTGAAACAGCTTGGGTTGGCACTGCACAACTATCACGATACCTATGGAGCGTTTCCAGCGATCAGTTACGATCATGAAGTGAACGGCGGCAGCGAGGCCGATCACTCCAGCTGGAGTTGGGGTACGCTGATCCTGCCGCAGATCGAACAAACGGCCGCCTACGATCAGCTGGCCCCGAGCTCGCCCGATCGTCTACACGAAGCGGTAAACAATGCTACCAAGTTGGCCATTCTGAAAACGCCAATCAGTGGCTTCCGCTGCCCATCCGATTCGGGTCCTGATTTGAACTCGCATTATCTCACCAACCAGGGCAGCCCCGATCACGAGTTGGCTTTGTCCAACTACATCGGCGTCAACAGTGCCGGCAATGTCGACCGAGCCCATAGCCCCAACGGTATTTTCGTCCCAGGTACGAATGTCGATGGTAACAAGCGTTTGCGTGTTGGCATGCGGGACGTCACCGACGGTACGAGCAATACGGCCATGGTCGGCGAGCGTGCCTGGAAGCTGAACGGTGCCACTCTGGGTGCCGGACTGGTTTTCGGCCACAATGGCAATGCTGACGTCGAACGAAATGGTAACTTCGATACCGGCTTTATCTCAGTCGTTGGTGGTGGCAAGCCGCACATCAATACTACGGCAACTTGCGGCACCGGCTGTAACGACAACGATGGACGTCAGGGTTTTTCCAGCGTTCACCCAGGCGGATCGCAGTTCGTGTTCGCCGATGGTTCGGTTCACTTCCTCAGCGAAACGATCGACGACGACATCGGTGGTGGTACGAATACCACGTACGAGCGCCTGCTGAATAGCCACGACGGTCAGCCGATCGGACAGTACTAAGCACCCGATCGCTTCATCCCGTTGAAGCAATCATTTTGCCAACGTCCCAGGCAAAGCTCTGACTTCGTCTCAGAGCTTTGCCACAAGCTGTGGCTGTCTCTTTTTCTTTCACCTACGCCTGTCGGCCTATCCCCTCATTGATCGTTGATGGTCGTGGGGACCTTACGGAGTTCATCTCATGAATACGCGCGGACTTTCGCTCTGCTTACTACTTACCATTTCACAGCTTGTCGGGTGTGGCGGCAGCGGCAATCCGATTGGGACCGTCAACGGCAAGGTGACCCTCAACGGCGAGCCTGTTTCCGAGGCCTACGTCATGTTTGAACCAGTCGAAGGCGGTCGTAGCTCGTTCGGTATCACCGACACCGATGGCAACTACCAGCTGACGTACATGGCGGAAAACGACGGCGCCCTGGTCGGCGAACACACAGTGCGAATCACCACCCAGCGTGGAGCCAAGCGAGACGATCGAGGGCAAATCACCCAGCCTGGCGTTAAGGAAAAGTTTCCACCGGAATACAACACGGAATCGACGCAGCAGGTCACCGTCGAAAGTGGCAGGAATGAAATCAACTTCGACGTTATTAGCGACAAGAAGTAATCCCTTCGACATTCCCATTCTGACGAAACGCTCGATCCGCTGGTTCGAGCGTTTTTTTATGGTGCTCTTTCTTTTTTAACAGGCCCACGGGCTTCTTATTGGCATGCTCGCGATCGACACGCTATCCTAGCCGCTGGAAACACCAAACACTGCCTGACTTACTCAGCACCCATCCAGGAAATCTTTCCCATGCCTGATCCTGCCCATGTCGTTCAGTCGTCGCCCAGTGCCGAGACCATGCGTCTGATGGATCTGGTGGCAGCCGATGCGGCGGAGATCTTGGACGTGTCGCTCGGCGATTCTCCCCAGGTCATTATCGAGGCGATCGACCAGTGCGTGCGTGAGATTCAAAAGGGATGCGGGCCTGAACTGGACGCGGAGGAAGACCTCGTCATGCTGCTGGGCAGCCTGTGGGGCAACCAAATCGTCCAGGCTCTCTCGTGGCAATGGGTCAACATCGATCTCACCGACAGCGACCCGCCGTTTGCGGCGATCGGCGTGGTTTCTCCCGATCGCGACAAGGTGATCTACCCGTTCAACTTCGTTTCACTATGCGTCGAGAAGGACGTGCTGGTGAACATCCTTTTGGTTTACAACGTGCTGACCGAAAAGCCAGAGTCAGCCGTGTACGATCCTGGCTCGTGCGAAAACGTGATGACCCGCATCCAACACATGGTTCCGCCGGAGTAGGCTACCGTGATATTCAGTCGCATCCTGTCTTTTGCTGGCATGCTGCTTGCCGTCGTTCTGGGTATCGATGCGATGATCGCCTGTTGGAATCAAACGATCTACCTCACATCATCCACTCGGGTCGATGACTTCCATTCTTATCCTCTCAGCGAATCACGGCCCAATACTTCGCTGCTGAAGACCGACGAGATCGTACCGGAGAGCTTCAACTCGTTTCAGTTCGTCCGCATGAATACGACGAGTTTCATCGAAGAGCTTCGCTTCCATCGCTCTGGCAGCGGCATCTATCGCTACGTCGATTTCAACAACCCCGAAATGCCGGTGATGCAAACCGAGTTCTTCGTAAGCGACTGGCATATCGCTGCGATTTGTGCCGTGCTACGTAATGCCGATTTCTGTTCGCTCGACGACGCCTACGAAGCAGACGTTCCGTTTCAATTCGCCATGGCAATTCGTGTCGAGAGCTTAGGAGTCGGCAAAGAAGTCGTTTGCCGCGAGTACTTTCCCAAGCGGTTCGACCAGGTAGTGAAATACTTGAATCGAGACTTTCTACCTGGCCTTGGTCTTCAACATCATTCGTTCAAGCCGGTGCCGAAGTCGGAGGCCGAACAGTGGAAACACTTTATGATCGATATGCCGCTACCGGATGAATGGGCGACCCAAAAAGAAACGCTCGACCAGTAGCCGAGCGTTTCCCATTGGATTCCACTTGTCGAAGCGGCGTTTACTTCTTCACGCGTTCGACGTAGGTCCCGTCGCGGGTGTCGACTTTGATGACGTCCCCCAGGTTCACGAACATGGGGACCTGGATCTCGGCGCCGGTTTCAATGGTGGCGGGCTTGGTCACGTTGGTGGCCGTGTTCCCCTTGGCACCTGGCTCGCAGTAAGTGACTTCCATTTCGACCTGCATTGGCGGGGTCATGTCCAGCGGGTTGCCGTTGAACAAGGTCATCATGCACTTCATGCCGTCCTTCAGGAACTTCCAACCGTCCCCCACGGCGTCGGCGTCGAGTTCGTACTGCTCGAACGACTCGTTGTCCATGAAGACCCACGTGTCCCCTTGCTTGTAGAGGAACTGCACGTCGGTTTCTTCGACGTCGGCCGATTCCAGCGTTTCACCACCACGCCAGGTACGGTCCAAGTTCGTGCCGCGGATCAGGTTCTTGAGCTTGCACTTGTACAGTGCGTTTCCCTTGCCCGGCTTCACGAAGTTGCACTCGGTCATGACGTACGGTTCGCCGTCGATCTGGACCTTCAAACCTTTACGAAAATCGCTGGTACTGTATTGCACGTGGGGACTCGCTGAAAAAAGATATCCGTCGCTTAAGGGCGCCTTCCGCCCCTGTCCATTTCGGTAAAATGGAAAGATGAACATTGTAACTACCGATTCGCAATCTGCGAGTAGCAATTGTATCGCGAACCCCGCCACATCGCCTAGCGAGGGTTGGAAAGCCTCGATGCGGGCCGCTTTCCGTCGCGCCAGCGACTTGGCCGAGCACCTTCAACTGCCAGAAAGCAGTTGGCAAACCGGCTTGGCGGCGGCCGACGGCTTCCCGCTGTTCGTCCCGCGCGAGTTCGCCGCCAAGATGCGCCGCGGCGATATTGGCGATCCACTGCTTCGGCAAGTGCTGCCTGTCGAGCAGGAAACCTTTGTCACAGAAAGCTTTACGGCGAATCCTGTCGGCGACGACGAAGCGATGCTGACGCCAGGCCTACTGCAAAAGTATCACGGCCGGGCCCTGATGGTGACGACAGGGGCGTGTGCGGTTCATTGCCGGTACTGTTTCCGGCGGCATTTTCCTTATGGGGAAGGTCCTAAGGGGATCGACGCGTGGAGTTCGGCTCTGGGGGCGATCCATCAGGACGAGAGCCTTCACGAAATTTTGTTATCCGGCGGGGACCCGCTGACGCTGACCGATGGCGTTTTGACGCTACTGGCCGAGAAAATCGCCGCAGCCAGGCACATTCGCCGGTTGCGAGTTCATACCCGGCTACCGGTGATGATCCCCAGCCGTGTCTGCGACAGCCTTCTGGCCTGGCTGACCGGCACGCGGCTCCGCCCGTTTGTGGTCATCCATGTGAACCACCCCCACGAACTGGCCGACGACGTCGCCGCGGCGCTGGCCCGGTTGAGCGAAGCCCAGGTTCCCCTGCTCAATCAAAGCGTGCTCCTGAAAGGGGTGAACGACGATGCCGAAACGTTGATCGAACTGTCGGAAAAACTGCTCGATTTGAACGTCATGCCATATTACCTGCATCAGCTCGACCGCGTCCAAGGCGCCGCCCACTTCGAGGTTCCGCGGGCCGAGGGGCTGCGCATCGTCAAAACCATGCGGAGCCGTCTGCCTGGCTACGCTGTACCAAGATACGTCGAGGAAATCGCGGGAGATGCGAGCAAGCGGGTAATTGGTTAGTCGGCGCACGCACGTTCATATCCCTCGCTTCTGAAGGGCGAGGGGACTGGATTATTGGGCTAGAGGGATTCGCGGTTTGTTGAAGTCTACTGCGGTGCTGGTTCGGCCAAGGCTTTTTGGATCGCTTCGTCCAGCGATTTGATGCCTGCCTCGCCGATGCCGCCGACTACTTTGCGGATCTTGCCGTCGCGGCCGATGAGGACCATGTGAGGAATGACCGATACGGCATACGACTCGTAGAACTGGTCTGGATCGGCGACCAATGCCGTGGGATGTTTCAGGCCGTGCTCGGCGACGAACTTATTGAGCATGGCTTCTTCTTGGGCCGGCGGGACTTCTCCGTCTTCGACTTGCCCTGGTCCTTCGGCACCTTCGGGCCAATCGAAGTTGAAGTAGCGCGTGATGCCGATCACCTGAAGGCCTTCCTCGCCGTACTCCTCTTGCCACTCGATCATATGAGGAAATCCGGCGACGCAAGGACCGCACCAGACCGCCCAGAAGTCGAGCAGGATCACTTTTCCCTCAAGTTCTTCTGGCGTGAAGCCGTCGCCGTTGACCCAGGCCTGGGCGTCGATCGGAGTCATCTCATTACCGATGATCTTCTCGTAGGACTTCAAGCGGTCGACGTCTTGAGCGATCGACTGCAGGACGATCGCGGCCTTTCTGTAGGCGATCTTCACTTTCGAATCATCGACCTTCTCGGCATTGGAAACAATGAAGTCCGCTTCATTCTTGACGAACGCTTCCATCTGCGGGATGTCGTCATGCATCTCGGACGAAACCATGTCGATCTTCACGGCGTACAAGTCAATCGCCTCGACGTCGCTGGGGTTCTCGGTGACCTTCGCTTGGACCTCGTCGAGCGTGAATCCTTTGGCGACCAGACGAAACTCGAAGACCTGCAGCGATTTCTCGATGCTGTTGAGCAGACCGGCGGCCTGTTCGTTATCGCCTGGATCGACTCCGGCGATACTCTTGCGGATGCCTTCGATGTGCTTCTGGGTAACTTCACTGGGGCCGGACATCTCTTTCTGAAGCGCCTCGAAGTTGGCGTTGGTGAAATCCATCAGCGGCTCGGTGTCGGTGGGGTTAGCCACGAAGGTCGCCAGGCTATCTTGGGCCAGCACTTCTCCGCCAGTGGATTCGGCTTCGGCCGCAGGTACCGCGTCGTCAGCGGCACGGTTGCAAGCGACGAAAGCAAATAACGACGAGCTCACACAGGCAGCAACAACGAATCGTTTCATCAGCATTCGAATTTCCAGGAATCAGAGTGATTTTGGCGTGCGATAGATTGGGGGGATCTTGCCGGTGGCTAACGTGCGGTCGCCGGTCGATTGGTGGCAAGACACTGTATTATCGCCGCCCAGGGGTTAGAAGAAAGGCGTCCGCCCGCGAAATTCATATGTAAATGCGCAGCACGCCCTCAAGTGGCTACGATTCTGGCACGCGCTCTAGTCGGCCAACTTTTTCAGGGCATCGTCGATCAGTGCCTGGATATCGAGGTGTCCCGAATCGATGCTATCCATAATCGAGTCAACCTGGGTTTCGGCCTCGTATTCACGAACTTCGGCGATGATGTGGTCGATTTCCACGTCCGAGTAGTTCTGACCACGCAGGTATTCGCGAAGTTCCGGGTATTTATCGTTTTCGGTCATCAAGCTCCCCCGTCGTCGCCCCTTCTTGCCTGCCCGTCGCTCGGCAGACCACGTTGATTGAAAAAAGTCGATTTCGCTGCGGCCACGTGGTAAGTTAAGTGCAATCACTCCTCCTTTCCACTCCCCCAATCTTACCCCACAAATGATGATGATCGAAATTTCTATTCCGGCAGTTCGCTTTAGCTGGACTCTTTTTCTCGTTCTTTTCATGGTTTCTGCCCCCCTTGCTGCTGAAGAATCGGGCTGGAAACCCCTTTTTCAGGGCGATTCTAACGATTGGCCTGCCTGGCGCGGGCCAGAAGGCATTGGCTTCAGTGCGGCAACCAATGTACCCACGAAGTGGAATGATCAGGAGAACCTGGCCTGGAAGACCCAACTCAACGGCTGGGGGGATTCGACCCCGGCGATCGTTGGCGATCACGTCTTCGTCACGCTGCAGAACGAAGCCAACGAACTGCGTCTGTTGCGTCTCGATGCGAAGACAGGCCAGATCGAACTGAACATCCTGGTCGATCAAGCCGAAACGCCGCGCGAGGCACCGAAGCGCAAGTCTCAGAAGTTTCACAATTTGCACAACATGGCTAGTCCATCTCCCGTGGTCAGCGGCGATCAGGTCGTCGTGCACTTCGGCAATGGTTTGCTGGCTACCTACAACCTCGATGGCGAAGAGTTGTGGCGTCATAACCTGCAGCAAGAGTACGGCACATATTCGATCTGGTGGGGACACGCCAACAGCCCCGTCGTTTACGACGGCCTGGTGATTTCGGTCTGCATGCAAGACTCGTTGGCCGATCTGCAGAAGGAATCGGTCAAAAGTTACCTGATCGCCCATGATCTGAAGACAGGCGAAAAGAAGTGGATGACGATGCGGATGACCGGTGCCCCGGCGGAAGAAGCAGACGCATACACCACGCCCCTTCTGCTGCAGAAAGATGGCCAGGTGCAACTGGTGGTCATGGGGGGCAACACGCTGGATGCGTACGATCCCCACACCGGCAAGCGCCTGTGGTACTTGCCAGGGCTGGTCGGTGGTCGCACGGTGACGGGACCGATTGCCGCCGAAGGAAAGATCTTCACCACGCGCGGCATGCGAAAGCCGCTGCTGGCCGTGACGCTGGATGGTAACGAAGGGGAACTCACCGAAGACGCGATTCAATGGACCATCGATAAGTCGACGCCTGACACGCCTTCGCCGGTGTATGCGGGTGGCATGCTCTTCACGGTCACCGACGACGGGATCGCCCACTGCTATAGCACGAAAGATGGTGAACTACTTTGGCGCGAACGTCTGGGTGGCAACTTCAAGGCCTCGCCGATCGTCGCTGGCGGCAACGTTTACTTCCTGAACATCGACGGCAACTGCAAGGTAGTCGCCGCGAAAGATACGTTCGAGCTCGTGAGCGAAAACCAGGTGAAAGACACGACGATCGCTTCGCCAGCGGTCGCCGGCGGCAAGCTCTTTATCCGCGGGAAAGAACATCTTTACTGCATCGGGAAGTAGGCCGTACCGTAACTGGTTGGGCCTAGTTCTTTGCTGCCCGTTTGATCTGAATTTGAATCGTGCCCTGATTATCACCTAGTTGGTCAGGGCTCTCGTTCACCTTCAGAAACAGCACACAGGGACCTTCCGGAAAGAGGGAAGTCCCCAGGCCGACTTCGTTGGCGGTAACCAGGGGCGTGATGGCTCCGCCGGGCCAGGGCTCGGCTCGGAGGGCTCCGACCAGTTGGCCGAGCGGTTTTCCTTTGTGGTAATGGATCGTCACGCCGTTGGGCTGGCACATCCACGGCTGGCCATCGTTGCGAATGACGTACTCGCCGCTGGCGGTCACCTCGAAGTTGCTGCTGCTGTCCAGCAGAATGCCGGTCGATTGCCAACCGCGATCGGCGCTGATCTCGGCGGTCATCACTTCGCCGCTAAAGGGAACCGGGTCGCGGTAGACGACTTCGTTCCGCTGCCAGTCGTAGCCATATTCGGCATTGGTGACGAACAGTTCCCAAGATTCGGCCAGTTGCGGCATGACGTCGCCCAGTTCGTTCAGCAGCCGTTCGCTGAAACCACCAGTCAAGCGAACCTGGGTGACCATGTCACGAAATGCCTCTTGTGACAGACTATGGTTATCCAAAAAGGCACACGCCCCCCAGCACCACGCGTAAGGGCGGTTCTGCAGAAAGGACTGCTGCGGCGTGCCCATGATCCGCGTGAGCGACAGCGCACTGCCCCCAGCGACTTCATCTTGAATGATCTTGATGCGCCCCCACATCGGGGTCGCGTCTTTGGATGGGGGCATCACGCGGGTGGCGAGCTGGCCGTTTTCCCAGCGGTGCGTCCCGAAGTGCTCGGCCATCCCTTCCATGTACCACGGAGGCCCCGCCCCACCCAGGAGGATCATCATGAACGCATGCGTTCCCTCATGGATGAGCAGGTGCCGGCGGTAGTAGTCGCTGGGCTGATCCAACAGCCAGACGGCGTCCCCCTGGTAGTAGCCGTGCAAAAACTCGGGCAGTGAATCGGGAAAGAGGCCTGCTTTGCGGAAGGTCTCTTTGTTGGACATCAACACCGCTTTGACCTTCCAGTCGTCGTTAGCGGCGGGATCGACGTGGAAGTACTCACACCACTGCGGATAAGCCGCGTCGAAGACGGTCGGCAACTCGTCGATCTCGTGCGAAGACGGCAGGTCGGTATAGATCGTGACGTGCTTCCCCTGGATGGCGCGGATGCCGTTGGCCTCGAGCTTGGCCGGATCGACCTCGAACTGCACTTCCGGCTCGATGCGACCAACCTTCAGGCGCTCGCGGAGTCCTTCCCCGCTGAAGAAGTTCGGCCCCAGGGAATCGGCCCCGCCGGAGGACGGCTTGCTGAAGCTCGCGCTGCCGGAACGCATTTTCGGGGGCTCTTTATTCGGCTCTGGCGGCTTCGCCTCGGCTGGCTTGGCCTGAGCGGTTTCCGCAGAGGGTGGCGCGGCGGCGGGCTTTGCCGTGGGCTCAGACGAACTACAACCTGGTAGCAGGAGTGCACCGACGATGAGGATAGCGAGCAGTCGGACCATGGGCCGCCTTTGTCCGAAGAGAAGACAAACAAACCAATTGGTGGTATTTTAGACGAAAATTGATTTCGCGTCTTTGTTGTTGTTCGCCCCCATGCAGGACCACACGTCCCCCGGAAAATCTGGTTTACCCAAAGCTCATGCGGCTTGTGCGTTGATTTGCTTCGCCGGCGCGGTGGCCTCGGGGCTCGATTGGCCTACGCCTGCCCCGCAGCATGCCTCGGTGATGATGCCGGCGCTGGTGATCTGGGGGATTGCTGTGGTCTATCAGTTTCTGCTGGCGGCTGGCCACCTGCGAACTTCGATTCTGGATCATCAGCACCTGTTCGGCAGCAGCCACTACGAACGCCAATCGGACGTGGGCTGGATGGTCGCCAACGTGGTGGTGCTGGTCGTGGTCGCGTTGTTTTTTGCCCAGCAATCGAACTCGATCCCCATCCTCACCGGCCAAACGACCACGCTGGTGGCCCTGTTCGTCACGAGCGCCATCTCGTTGGTCATTTGGGGCATTCGCTGGAAAATCACCCCTCGCAAGTCGAAAGCTGCTTCCTGAAATGCCTGCCCCAGCCCCGCGACGTCGTGCTGTCTCGCTCGTCCTGCTGTTATCGTGCGGACTGCTGCTGCCCGCTTGCCGACCTGCGGCTAAGAAGGAGGTCGTCGTCTACACGGCGCTCGATCAAGAGTTCTCGGAGGACCACTTCCATGCCTTTCGCGAACTGACCGGAGTGGCTGCGGTCCCCAAGTTCGATACCGAGGCCAACAAAACGGTCGGTCTGACCGAGGCAATCTTGGCCGAGAAGGACCGCCCGCGGTGCGATGTTTTCTGGAACAACGAAATCCTGAACACCTTGCGCCTGCAAAAGGCCGACCTGCTCGCGGCGTATCATCCTCAGCACGAGGACGAGTACCCGGCGGCGTTTCGTTCGGCCGATGGTTTCTGGTTCGGCTTCGCGGCCCGTGCTCGTATCTTGCTCGTGAACACCAATCTGCTGGCCGAAGGAGAACGGCCTGGCTCGGTCTTCGATCTGGCCGACGAGAAGTGGAAAGATAAGGGAGGCTACGCCAAGCCGCTCTTCGGCACGACCGCCACGCATGCGGCGGTGCTCTTCGAGGAGCTGGGGGACGAGAAAGCGAAAGATTTCTTCACCAAGCTGCAGACCAACGCCAAGATGTTTCCCGGCAACAAGCAAGTCGCCCAGGCCGTCTCTTCCGGCGAAATCGCGTTTGGCCTGACTGACACGGACGATGCCGTCGTCGAGATCCAATCGGGCCGCCCGGTGGCGATCGTCTATCCGGATCAAGGAGAAGGCCAGCTCGGAACGCTCTTCATTCCCAATACGCTGGCCATCATCAAGGGGGGACCGAATCCTGAAGCAGCGAAAAAGCTGGTCGACTACTTACTCTCGGCGGAAGTCGAAACCGCGCTGGCACGCGGGCCGAGTGCTCAGATTCCGTTGAACACGACGCTCGACATCCCGCTGCAGGTCGAATCCCCCAAGACGATCAAGCCAATGGAGGTCGACTGGGAGGCCGCCGTCGACCAATGGGATAGCGCCGCCGAGTTTCTTCGCGAGAAGATCCTCACGAACTAATGTTGGTTCAATTTTCGCAGACTGGGTAGAGACCTCAATGTTACCCACATTTCTACCACGCTAGCTCGTAATTCTTACAACGCCTGTCTTCGTTTTCTGCGGAATTGTGCTTGTTTTGCTTTTGGCATTCGGTGTGCACCCCGACCACCCAGCCATAGAAGTCGTGCCCGCACAGTGGGTCAAGACGATCACCAAAGTACGACAGCGCCCCAGTCCCCGAGCACCCAAGATCAATGCAACGACGATGACGCTTGAAGAGTTCGTCAAACACCTGGGCGGCCTGGGAGGTCACCTCGGCCGAAAATGCGACGGCCGCCCCGGCTGGCAAACCCTCTGGCGCGGATTGGAAAAACTCCTTCTGATCCTCCGCGGCTGTGAGATATTACGAACAAAATGTGGGTAACATTGAGGTCTCGACCCAGTCTACGGCACTGCGGTTCATTTCAGATTCACATGCTCACGAAGGCATGAGCATGGTCAAGTTGGATGATACACTAAAGTGCCCGGCGGTGGCGGCGACGGGGAGCCTTCTTGGGTGGCTCTTTCTTTTCTTCGGCCGGAGCAGTTCCGTCGGTATCGCGGGCATGCGTCGGACTCGTTTCGACCGACGTCTTCACGTACGGGTCGAACCCTTCGATTTCGTCACGAATCAACAGCTTGTCGATCCGCATCTCGATCCGCGTCAGCTGATTCCCTTCTTCCGGCGTCACGAAGGTATACGCGACCCCTTCCTTCCCCATGCGGCCGGTGCGTCCCACGCGGTGGACGTAGTCGTCGGAGTATTCCGGCACGTCGTAATTCACAATCAACGTCACGTCTGAGATGTCGATCCCGCGGCCTACCACGTCGGTGGCGATCAGGATGCGATACTTGTTCGCCTTGAAGTCGGAGATCGTGCGGTTGCGGGCTCCCTGGTGCATGTCGCCGTGGATGCAGCGGACCAGCTTGGTCTTCTTTTGCAGACGCTGGAAGAGCTTCTCGGTGCCGCGCTTGGTTCGGCAGAAGACGATGCACTTGGTCGGCTGCTCGCGGCGAAGCAGGCGGACCAGGAGTTCCATCTTCTTGGGCCCATCGACCGTGAAGTAGTGCTGCTCGATCGTGTCGGCCGAGATGTTCTTGGGAGAGAAGTCGACCTTCACCGGATCGCGCATATAGCGGTTGGCCAGGCGCTCGATCGGGGGAGGAACGGTGGCGCTCAGCAGCATCGTCTGGCGCTGTTCGGGGCAGCGGCGCAGAATCTTCTCGATGTCAGGCCGGAAACCAATGTCGAGCATGCGGTCGGCTTCGTCGAGCACGACTATGCTGAGGTAGTCGAGCGAGAGGGACCGCCGTGTCATGTGATCGATCACGCGGCCTGGCGTCCCGACGATGATGTCGGGGTTTCGCTTCAGCTTGTCCATCTGCCCCTTGATCGGCTTGCCGCCGTAGATGGCCACCGTTTGGATGCTCATCCCTTTGGATAGCTTGGCGATCTCGTCGCGAACCTGGACCGCCAACTCGCGGGTCGGCACCAGGATCAATGCGTGCGGCCCTTTGCCGGAAGGAAGGGTCTCGATGATCGGAATGCCGAACGCGGCCGTCTTGCCGGTACCGGTGCGGGCCTGACCGAGGATGTCTTTCCCTTCCAGGGCCAAGGGAATGACTCCGGCTTGGATGGGCGAGGGGACCTCGTAGCGGGCCTCTTTCAGCGCCGCGAGCATCTTTTCGGAAAGGTTGAGGTCGGTGAACTTCTTTTCTGGGGTATCTTCAGGGGTCGACAAGGTTGGGACCGTTTCTCTAAGTGGGACGTCGCCAGGAAGCAAGACGTCGTTGTTGTCGTCAGCGGTTTCTCGAGCAGGTCCAACCCATCTGAGCATGTCTTTCACTTGCCAGCCCCAAGGGGGCGACCGCTAAAAGCCAAAGGCTTTCACCTAGCGATCGCTCCGTCGGGGCCGACACTGGGGGCTACGATGACACTTGCTCGGAACGTTGACCAGCTGCTGCCGCAAGTTCTGCGTCAAAACAATAAGCCCTAACGATAATGTACAAACGGCGATAGGACAATCGAGCGGCCCCCTCGGAAGTCCTGTATGCGCAAACAAATAGGCCGAACCGCTGGCCCGTAGGACGCCTACGGGACAAAGGTTCGGCCTTTCTCGTCGTTATATGCCAGGCCGCCCCTGGGGGGGACCTCGTCGAAGAAAAACCAATGTCGGCCGAGTTGATGGCTCGGCCGTCAAGCCTTAGGTGGCTGGAGTTGCTGGAGCAGCAGGCTTCTTAGCGGCAGCCTTCTTGGTGGTCTTCTTCTTAGCGGTCTTCTTGGCGGCCTTCTTTGGCGAAGCTTTCTTCGCAGCAGCCTTCTTCACCGTCTTCTTAGCGGCCTTTTTAGGGGCAGCCTTCTTTGCAGCCTTTTTGACCGTCTTCTTAGCAGCCTTCTTAGGGGCAGCCTTTTTGGCAGGTGCTTTCTTGGCGGTCTTCTTTGGTGCAGCTTTCTTCTTGGTTGCCATCGTTCCGTGGGCTCCTCAAGATTCGATGCCCGGGGTTTTTAGAGAGGGCTTTCGGGGCATCACAAAAGTCCTCTCGAATCTGCATTGGCAGTTATGCCGAACTCCCACATACATGTGAGAGATTGAACATCCATTTTCATCCGTCCGAATGCATGGCAGATTCGATCGGGAGAACTTCGGCCAAGGCCGCTTCACCCCTGTTCGACTCGGCATCCTCGCGGGATTTTTCAAGCCGGAGTTTTTCATTTCGTCAACGCTTCAACGCGCCACCAAACTGCTTAAGCGACGTGAGGTGATGACTGAAAAACTACTTCTCGCAAATTGAATCAACTTTGCCTTTCTTTCGTCAAGGTGAATTATCGAACCTCGAATCGAATTTGTTCAGAAAAACTTCAACGCGAGCCGCTCAGTTCATGGAAATACTTTCGCGTAGTCATGCTCGATGAAGCGCCGCGAACCTTGGAAAGACGCGCTGGTGGTGGTCGCGATCAAGCACTTTGCCCTTTAGACTAGTAGATGGACCAAGTTGTTGTCCGCCGTTGTTCCATGCGAAAGTGAAGTCCATGTCGGATCGATTGAATGCCGCTCTCAGTGGCTGGCTGGAAGGAGATCAAACCCTCGCAGCACTGGTCTCGCACAAGGAAGCGCTGCAGTGGATTCTTAGCGCCGAAGAACTAGAAATCTCGGGGATTTTGCGGTTTTTAGAGTCGGTTCCACCCGAGATCACCGATCCTCAGCGGCGTTTTCTCGATCGTGTTTTGAACCTGTTGGCGATGCGGCTGCGCGGCGCAGAAGACCTCGAAGCGGACGACCTTCATCGCATCGCGACCGCGTACCGAAAGTGGGGCGCGACGCATCGCATGGGGCACTTGTTGCTCGCGCTGTTGTCGGCCACCGGCAGTGAAGCGGCGCTCCAGTTGTTTGCCGAGTTGGTCGTCGAACAACCACCTTCGAATTCCAACGCAGCGGCGATTGCTTTTGTTCCGCTTTTGCGTCAGGACGAACTTCCTACCGAGACACTTTTTCCAAAACTTCTTGAAGCGCTGTCGCATCTCTCGGTCGCGTCGCTCGTGTTGGACCTGGCCAACTACGTCACGCGACAAGGCATGGTCGCCAGGCATCCGGCATCTGACCGCGTCGAAGCGCTAGGAGAACTTTTCTCGGGCCTGGTCGCGCGACTCTCGAAGTTTGAATCGGAGCCACCCAAGGAAGCCAAGGACTTCGCCACCGCCAAGGTCGCCGTGACCGAAGCAACCTCGATTGCCCTGGCCATTTGCGACGCGTTCGCCCTCATTGGTGACGAGAAGGCAGTCGGTAAACTCAAGTCAGCATTAGACTTAAAGCATCGCAAACTAAAGGCCGACGCGGCCATCGCGCTGGCCAAACTGGGGAACGAAGAAGGGAAAGAGCTTTTGGTGGAACTGGCCGCTGAGCCGGTTTGTCGCCCGCGCGTGTTGGCCGTGGCGGAAGAACTCGACATGCTGGCCAAGATCCCGGCCGAGCATCAATCGGAGCAAGCCAAGGTCGAAGGAGAACTCGCCGCGTGGCTTTCGCTGGATACCCAGTTCGGCATGCCGCCGCACGAAGTGCACCAGGTCGACAGCCGAGAGTTGGGTTGGCCTGGGTTTGAAGAGACGCAGCGGTGTCACCTGATTCAGTACGCCTATCACATGCCTGGCGGAACGTTTCAGAGCGTGGGCATTGTGGGGCCCGTCACCCAAAGCTTCGCCGTCGACCTCACTTCCCTGCCGCTGCCAGATATCTACGCGGCCTTCGCCGGATGGCAGGCCGAGCATCCCGAGGTGTTCGAGCTGGAGCCGAACATGTGGCAGCCCAATCAACAAGAGTTGGCCAATAATCTTCTGCAGCGCGTCGCCAGCGAAGGGTACGAGACACCCCAACCGGCGATGCTGGGGTTCTTCTTTGGCGATGTGCGACTGATAGCAGCCACCCGCCGCGACGGCCAAGCCGGCACCGCGGTCGCCGATCTTCGCCAAACGACGTTCTACCCAGCAGGCGAAAGCCGACACCCCGTCGGCCCCCGCGAGGCCTATTACGTCCACGCCGGCCGCGAATATTTACAGGCTTTTAACGAGGACCGGCCTGAGTGGGTTTCCTTGCACGAGAGCTTGTCGGATCAGGAAGAAGCGGAGTAATTCGGATTCCCTCGCCCCTGTTGGGGCTTAGGAGATTTTGTCTTTACTCAGGCATGTTGAAGGAGCCAGACTGGTACCTGGTTCTTCAACCCTCACCCTAGCCCTCTCCCTTGGGAAGGGAGAGGGGACAGGATGAGTCTTAGCTGGTCACCTTTTTGATGCCTTCGCATAGGCGGTCGACGTTGGCTTCGCTGATGCCAGCCACGTTGATGCGCCCCGAACCGACGATGTAGATGCTCATTTCGCTGCGGAGCTGGTCGACCTGCATCTGATTGAGCCCCGAGAAGCTGAACATCCCCTTCTGCTGCTGGATGAAGGAGAAGTCCTGGTCGATGCCACAGGCCGAGATCTTATCGACGAACAGCTTGCGAATGCCGTTGATGCGGTCGCGCATGTGGGTCAGTTCGTCTTCCCACGTCGCACGCAGCGAATCATCGGTGAGAACGGTCTCGACGACCGCGGCACCGTGCGTGGGCGGGTTCGAGTAGTTCGAGCGGATCACCTTCTTCAACTGGCTGAGCACCGCCGTTGCTTCGGCTTCGCAGGTGGCAACCGCCGTCAGGGCACCGACGCGTTCGTTGTACAGGCCAAAGTTCTTGCTGAAGCTGCTGCAGATCAGCATCTCTTGCCCAGGTCGAGCGATCTCGCGAAGGCCGATGGCGTCTTCGGAAAGACCATCGCCGAAGCCCTGGTAGGCGAAGTCCAACAGCGGCAGCAGTTCCTTTTCCTGAATCAGATCGGCGATCGCTTTCCACTGCTGGGGCGTCGGATCGATGCCGGTCGGGTTGTGGCAACAGCCGTGCAAGAGGACGACGTCCCCCTTGGCGGCACCCTGCAACGCGCCGAGCATGCCTTCGAAATCGAGGCCGTTGGTCGCCTTATTGAAGTAGGGGTAGGTCTTCAGGCCGAGGCCAGCGGCGGTGAAGATGTTGGGATGGTTGGGCCAGGTAGGTTGGCTGAGCCACACCGACGCACCGGGAAAGCTATCGGCGATGAAGTCGCCAGCGACGCGTAGGGCACCCGTACCACCAGGCGACTGAACGGTGACCGCACGATTGGAGGTGATCACTTCGTGATCGGCACCAAACATCAGCTTGCGGACCGCGCTGTTGTAGCCAGCTCGGCCGTCGATCGGGAGGTAGCTCTTGGTGCTCTCCCCTTCCAGCAAACGCTTCTCGGCTTCCTTGACGCACTTCAGGACCGGCGTCACCCCTTGTTCGTCTTTGTAGACGCCCACGCTCAGGTTGATCTTCTCCGGGTTGGGATCGTTACGGAAGGCTTCGTTAAGACCCAGGATTGCGTCCGGGGGAGCCGTTTCGACGTGCTGGAACATAAACTTCCATTGGTAAGAAGGGGCTGAAGCAAACAAACGCGTTCATTTTACGAGATGCTGGTGGTGTCTGATAGTTCGCAATCGTGTCCGAAAAGTCCCAAACTAGGAAAAAATGCGGCGGATTCTTCGGTGACCCGCCCCTTTAACGGGGTGAATTTCCCGCCCAAACCGATCATAATGGTAAGCTTCACCCTTCCTCGCGATGCCTGCCTGGTTTGTTCCCACCCATAATTCGGAACCGGTCGTAGCGAAATGGTGAGCCTCATGGCGATGACGCTCACCCCGAACCAGGCCCAATGTTGGTATCGCGACGAATTGATTTTTCGCCTTTTGATTTGGAAAGAAACTTACCGATGGCAGGCTCGCGTACCGGGATCTGGCTGATTGGCGCTAAAGGCGGCGTCGCCACCACCACCATTGTTGGACTGCTCGCGCTGAAGAAGGGCCTGACCGAGACCGTCGGACTGGTCAGCGAACTAAAGCAGTTCGAACACCTGGATCTGGCCCAGTGGAATGACATCGTCATCGGCGGCCACGACATTCGCGACGTGAGCCTCTTGGACGAAGCGTACAAGATGGTCTTTGAGAGCCGTGCGATCGATGGCCGCCTGGTCGAGAAGATCAAAGACGACCTGACCGCGCTCGACGGGAACATCCACGACGGCACCCTGATCAACGCCGGCAAGAAGATCACCGAGTTCGCCCACGCCAAGCTGCAGTCACTTAAGGAAACGCCTCGGGAAGCAGTCGATCGCTTGAAGGGGCATATCACCGACTTCGCCACGTCCAACCGCCTGGACAATGTGGTGGTGGTGAACATCTCGTCGACCGAGCCCCCGGTCGATGGCGCGCAGTTCCCAAAAAGCTGGAAAGAACTCGAGCCGCAGCTTGCCTCCAACGATTGCAAGCTGCCAGCCAGTTCGCTGTATGGGATCGCCACCCTGGAACTGGGCTACGCATTCATCAACTTCACCCCTTCGCTGGGGACGGCGATCGATGCCCTGGACGACCTAGCCAAGTCGAAGGGGACCTGCCACATGGGGCACGACGGCAAGACAGGCGAAACGCTCCTCAAAAGCACGCTGGCCCCGATGTTCGCCAATCGTAACTTCAAAGTGATGAGCTGGGTCGGGCACAACATCTTCGGCAACATGGACGCCAAGGTGCTCGACGATCCCGAAAACAAGAAGACCAAAGCGGTCAGTAAGGATCGCCTGCTGAGCAAGATCTTCGGCTACACGCCGCAGACACTGGTCACCATCGAAAACATCGACAGCATGGGAGACTGGAAGACGGCCTGGGATCACATCCACTTCCAAGGCTTCCTGGGCACGCCGATGGTGATGCAGTTCATCTGGCAAGGGGCCGACTCGCTGCTGGCCGCCCCACTGGTGATCGACCTGGCCCGCTTCGCCGACCTGGCCCGCCGCTCAGGATGCACCGGCCTGCAAACGCAACTCTCGTGCTTCTTCAAGTCGCCCCTAGGGACGGAAGAGAACGACTTCGCGAAACAGTTCCAGATGCTGGAAGAGTGGACGGAAACGTTGAAAAGCTAGTGCCTGCGAAGCCCTGAAAGGGCGGCAGATAATAGCCAGGGGCGCAAGCCCAATGGCACATACTTGGAGGGCACGCTGACTCATCTTGTCCCCTCTCCACCGTCCTCGGGGGTGAGGGGGATTGACTGCGCTGCTCGCACCCTACCCGAGGTTGATGATACGAGACCTCTTCGACTTGTGGCTCCTCCTTGATTTCCGGTTCGCCGGTGGGCCTGGTTAACTGGTAGATCCCCCAGATCGAGAGCAGGCTCAGTAGCACCACCAGCAGCGCGTCCGGCTCGATGATCGAGTACTTCTTCTCGGCTCGGTACAGAATGCCCATCGTGGCGACGCACGTCAGCAAAATGACCGCGGCACCGGTCATCGCGTGCACGGGGCTGGCGTCGGCCAGCAGCGAGCCCTTGGTGTAGATCGCGTCGACCGGCAGCAGGATCGCGATGTTGAAGGTGTTGCTTCCCAGGATGTTGCCGATCGCCATGTCAGCCGCGCCGATCAGCACCGCGACGATCGTCGTGACGAACTCGGGCAGGCTGGTGGTCAGTGCCAACAGCGTGCTGCCGATGAACGTTCCGCCCAGGCCGGTGATTTCAGCAATGCGGTCGGCCGTCGGTGCCAGGTACGCCGCGGCGATGAAGATCACGACGGTGGTAGCCAGGTAGATCAAAATCGCGACGCCGAGGGACATGCCTGACTTTGCCGTCGGTTCTTCCTCGGGGCTTTGCTTCTCCTGTTCCAGCTTCGAGGCCATGTGTTGATCGAGATAGATCAACCGCACCGAAAAGATATAAAACACGCCGCACGCGATCGTTCCGATCCCCATGTGCCAGATGTGGAGGGGAATGCCGATCGCGTCCCGTTCCAGCAGCAGGAACAGCACCACGATCGCAATGAGCGCCATGCTGACCAGCGCCGATAATGCGTGCGCCGAAGAGATCGACGAGAACATCCGGGCCTTCGAGTGGAAGATCAAGTCGACGATCCCCAGAATCAACAGATTGAAGAGCGAGCTGCCCAGCACGTTGCCCAGCGTGAGGTCGACCCCTTGGGTGCTATCGGGCAAGCGAACCGCGTTGATGTTGATCGCGAACTCCGGCAAGCTGGTCGCCGCGGCAAGCAGGACCAGGCCGGCCAGCGAGGCACCCATGCCCGACTTTTCGCCTATGACGTCGGCCGCTTTGGCCATGAAATTGCCTGCGAAGACAATCACGATGGCCAGTCCCAGAAAGATCAAACTCAGCGTTGCCAGTTCGCCGCCCATGGTGCTCTATTCGTAGATGGGAAAGAAGGTGTTGAAGGCCGCTTCGCAAAAATGGCCTGGATCGTTGAAGCGGCGATTCTGATTCAAAGCCGACAGGCCGGACATCTGGTCTTTCGTCAGATCGAAGTCAAATATTGCCGCGTTTTCCTGCAAATGTTTTTCGCTGCTCGCCTTGGGAATAACGATCGTCCCCCGCTGCACCGCCCACCGCAGCAGTACCTGCCCCGGTGTCTTTCCTGTCTCCTTCGCAATACGTTGCACCACATCGTGATCCATCAACGAGTCGCTCTTTTCGGCCATGCCTAGCTGATAGTAGGAACTCGGACCGAAGGAAGAGAACGCGGTCACGGCGATGCCCTCTTGCGCGCACCAGCGCAGCAGCTTTTCTTGTGTCAGCCGTGGATGCAATTCGATTTGTAGCACGCTCGGGCGAATCTTCGCGTACGACAGCATGTCGCGAATGAGTGAGACGCCAAAGTTGCAGACGCCGATATTCTTGGCCAGACCCGCGTCGACCAGCGACTCCATCGCTTCCCACGTCTCGCGGATTGGAACGGCTTCGGTCACCATGCCAGGACTCTCTGCTTGCGGATCGTAGAACCACTCCGGTGGATAGCGATCTTCAAAGGGAACGAACTTCAATGCGATTGGAAAGTGAATCAGGTACAAGTCAATATAGTCGAGCCCTAGATCACTTAGCGTTTTCTCGCACGCCGGCTGGACGTGCTGCCGCGCGTGGTAGGTGTTCCACAGCTTAGAAGTGATCCACAGCTCTTCGCGCGTCGCGATCCCTTCGTCGACGATTCGCTTGAGTCCTTGGCCGACTTCCTTTTCGTTGCCGTAATCACACGCACAATCGAAGTGGCGGTAACCAGCTTGGGCCGCTGTGAAAATCACGTCGGCACACTGCGACTTGTCAATCTTCCACGTACCAAGCCCGAGCATGGGCATTTGGGAACCGGTGTTGAGCGTTTGTGTATTCATAGGAGGGGAGCCTGGGTGAAGGGATCGTAGAGCGTGGGCCACTATAACACAATCAAATGCCCCTGTCGGCGATCCATCGGCAAGGTTTCATACCGACGTAGCCTGGATGAGCCAGTTGTACCGGCAAATTGCGATGGGTGACCAGTTCCTCGGCCAGATCGGCCGCCCCGCAACAGGCCTCGATCGCCACGCGTTGCGGCGTGCCATGCTGCAACGCAAAGCGGGCAATCAAATCAGCCTCATTCCGCACCGACCGATTCGCCAGCGTCCGCCCTTCCGAATCCAAAACACACACCTGAACCGAATCCTGATGGTAATCAAGCCCGACGAAAGTTGGTAAACTAGACATCGCTCGTTGCTCCTTTTGGGTTTATGGGTTACTAACACACTCGTAGTAAACCCTAGGAGCAACGGGTCTTCATCCCTATCCAGAGAGATTCCTCTCTGGGCCATCCCGATCATTTCTCGCACGATCGGCGTAACAATCCTTCATATCGCGACGACTTTGCCGGGAAATGGCTCTCCGGCTTGCATCAGCGCGGTTTGCGAGCCAGAATCGTAATATCTCGCCCAAATTGCCAAAAACTCGAAAAGCGTCGCGCTCGTCGAGTGCGGCCCTTCCCGGTATCGACCCCATCGCTTAAGTCACACGACGAGGTAGCCCATGTTTGCCCGCATCGTTTTATCCGCTTGTTTCGCCGTTGTCGGCGTCGCTTATATCGCTCAGCCTGCGTATGCCATTCCGTTCTTCTGGGAAGTCTTCCATGAGAAGGTCGTCCCGGCGGATCCGAAGGAAGAACCGGCCAAGGCGTTCGCTGCCACCGCGACCGCGTCGAAGTGCAACGTGTGTCACATCGACGGCCAGAGCAAGAAGGAACGCAACGCCTACGGGGCGGCTCTCGACCAGTTGCTGGACAAGGCCAACTTCGGCAAAGAGCGTCTCGAAAAAGAAAAGGACAAAGCGACCGAAGAAGTGGTCGCCGCGCTCGAAAAAGTAAAGGCCATGAAGGTCAACAAGGAGGACGAGAAGTCCCCGACCTTCGCCGATAACATCACGGCCGGCAAGTTGCCTGCGGAGATCGCCAAGGCCGAGCCGATGCCAGAACCGAAACCGGAACCGATGCCAACTGAGTCAGCCGCGGAAGAAGGCAAAGGCCTGGTGCTCGATCAAGCGGCACTCGACAAGCTGAAGGCCGAGATCAAGAAGGAAGTCAAAGCAGAGCTTTCAACCGAACTTCGCAAAGGCCTGGCCGATGCGATCAAGACGCAGTTGCAGGTCATCGAAATCGTGAAGGCCCATCCGCTGGCTCCGGTTGACGACGCGACCGAAGAGGAAGCGATCAAACAGATCACGGCTCGTGGTGGCCGCGTGAATGTGCTGGCGCAAAACTCTGACGAGAAGGTCGTTTCGTTTCACCTGAGCGACAAGCCGATCGATGACGAAGCGTTGGCGCTGGTTCGTAAGCTGAGAAACGTGGTCGAGATCAATGCCCGGGGAACCAATATCACCGATGAAGGGGTGAAGCAGTTGGTCGGTTTGCCAAACCTACAGAAGCTGAACCTGGCCAAGACCGGCGTGACCGACGCCGCCCTGATTTACCTGGTGCCGCATACGAAACTGCAATATTTGAACCTGTACGGCACCAAGGTGACCGACCAGGGAATCGACGTCCTGGCCAACTTGACCAGCCTGAAGCATTTGTACCTGTGGCAAACCGGCGCGTCGCAGGAAGGTGCCGACGCATTGGAATCACAGCTGACCGGGCTGGAAGTAAACCTGGGCAGCTAACCCCTTTCCTGTCCCCTCGCCCTCGCAGGGAGAGGGGACATGAGCGCAATGGTCCTTGATGCTCGCACCTTAAACGATAAGCTGCTTAACCCTCTTCCGGATTCAATCTTGCGTACGCCTCATCCGCCCAAGGAGAATCAGGATTCAGCTCCAGGCACTTTTGCCAGTGACTAGCCGCTTCGCGCTGGCGGCCTAGTTCATCGAGCGTGCGGGCCAGGTGGTAGTGGGCATCGCAGTAGTCGTCGTAAACCTGGATGGCATCCCGCAGGGCAGAGACCGCTTCGACCAGTTGGCCTGTTTCGGCCAGTACACAGCCGAGGTTTGCCCTGGCCTCGATCATCTCGGGGTCGAGTTCGATCGCGGTGTGGTACCGCTCGATCGCTCCGTCTAAGTGCCCTGCCCGGTAAAGCAGTTCGGCCAGACGAAACGACCGCTCGGCACTCGCTCCGCCGATTGCCAGCGCGGATCGCAGGCAGCGGATGGCTTCTTCCAACTGCTCGTCGTCTTCGTAGTCAGCCGCGCGGGCGTCCCACTGTTCGGCTGATTCCGGCTCGTAGCTGGCGGGGTCGACGACGTTGAACTCGTCCGAGAAGTCGTCGTCGCGATCGAAGTCGAAACGCATCTGGCCGCCCGGTTCGACGAGCCCTTCCCCTTGCCGCAACAGGATGTCGCGACCTTCGACCATCACGGAAAGCTGCACCAGCGGACGCTGCACGTCCGGCAGGTATTCGGAAATCGCCGACAACTGACGTTCGATCCGATCAGGTGACAGGCCGGAAGCCAGCATCGCGGCCAACTGCTTGGCGGTGGCGACCTCTCGGTAGTCGAAGTAAGGGAGGCTGCGAACTTGCCGGGCCGGGATGATCAGCCCGCGACGATGCCAGCGGCGGATGATCGATTTGGAGACCCCCAGCAGGTCCGATAGCATCGCCGGCGTATAGAGCCGATGCAGTTTCTGGTGCGGCTCGATCAGGCCGAGCCACTGCCAGAGGGTCGTTTCGCTGATGAATTTGAGATCGCCGCCAGCCGCTTTTTCCTGCAATTCAGGCGAGATGCCCTGATCCCCCAGGCCGGTCAGATCGTTCTCGCCAAAGACGATGACGTCGACCCGCTCGTCGATCTTATCGCTAGGTGTGGCGTCGGCTTCGCGCAGGGCCGTGTAGACCTCGCGCCGCGTCATACCGGCCAGTTTGCCGACGATCGCGACGCGTTTGCCTGACAGATCGCCGGCTTCGTTCGATTTGGCCCAGTCCGTTGCCACGTGCCACCATCCCAGAATGCGGGCTGCCCCAGCAGGTCCCAAACGCGGGAAACAGCAACAGCAAACCCTTACGTTCTCATCGATTTAAGGTACTGTAACCGGGCCGGATAGACTAGGCCCGGCAGCGCCGTAACCTTGTTTCCTGGCACAAGATCGATTACCTATGAAGGCTCCCCAAACACTTTCCTGCTCGTGAGTTTGCCATGCCTCGGATCGGAATTCTCGTCATCTTGTTGACTATGACCTGGGTGGCTCGTGCCCAGGCCGAGAATAACTACAACGTGCTGTTCATCGCCGTGGATGACCTTCGGCCGGAGTTGGGCTGCTACGGCCGCTCGCCGACGGTAAGCCCCTCGCTCGATGAATTGGCGAAGCACTCGGTCGTTTTTCGCAATCATTTCGTTCAGGTTCCCACGTGCGGTGCTTCGCGGTATGCGCTGCTCACCGGACGCAGTCCGAGTAAGACCGGCGCGCTGGGGAACGAAGCGATGTATAGCGGCAAGACGGCTCTTTCCGGCGAGCAAATGCCGGGGGCGCAGTCTCTGCCGGAACTCTTTCGCCGCAGCGGCTATCACACCACGCTGATCGGCAAAGTCTCGCATACGGCTGATGGCAAGGTATACGCCTACAACGGCAAAGGGGACGGCCGCGACGAAGTGCCGCATGCCTGGGATGATCTAGCAACCCCCTACGGCCCGTGGAAGCGCGGCTGGGGGATTTTCTTCGCTTATGCCGATGGAAAGCATCGCGAGGATGGAGGCGGGCACTCGGACCTGATGGAGTTCACCGTAGAAAAAGACAACGAGCTTCCTGACGGTATGATGGCCGAGACCGCGATCGAAAAGCTCAAAGCGTATGGCAAGAGTGACGAGCGTTTCTTCATGGGGCTCGGGTTCTTCAAGCCGCACCTTCCGTTCGTGGCAACTCGGCAGGACTGGGAAGCGGTCGACGCGATGGACATCCAGCCGGCACCCCACGGCACCAAACCGGACACGGCTTACTGGCATACTTCGGGGGAGTTCTACAAATACAAGACCGATTACCCGAAGACCAACCCGCTGGCCAAAGAGGATCAGATCACCGCGCGCAAAGCGTACCTGGCCTGCGTTCGTTACACCGATCGGCAAATCGGCAAGGTCCTGGCGGCACTGAAAGAAACAGGCCTGGAAGATTCGACGATCGTCGTCGTGTGGGGAGATCATGGTTGGCACTTAGGTGAAAGTGCGCTGTGGGCCAAGCACGTTTCGCACGAGCGTGCCCTGAATAGTCCGCTGTTGGTCAAAGTGCCTGGCGTGACCGACCAGGGGAGAATGACCTCGGCCCTGGCCGAAACCTTGGACATCTATCCGACGCTCGTGCAGCTGTGCGATCCGAAGTTCAAGCAGACCGAACACCCGCTCGATGGCGTGAGCCTGGCATCGATCGTGCAGGGAACCGACGATAAGGTTCGCGACGTCGCGGTCAGTTACTGGCGGGGTAATCAGGTCAGCGTCCGAGACGATCAGTACCGACTGATCGTGCAGATGCAGAAGGGAACCCCACAGAAGATGGAACTGTACGACATTCGCGAAACGCCTGACCCGGTCGAGAACCTGGTCAGCGAGAAACCGGACGTCGTCTCCAAGTTACTCCACGCCGTGCAGGATGCCACACCGTAATGAAGTTACCCATCGATCTGCAGTTTCTGAGACGCCCCTTTGAACGCCGCACGCCGCCAGGCTCGGCACCGGGGACGGCATCGAAGCCGGAAGAGGAAGTTGCCAGTCGCATTCATGTGGTTGCATTCGGCCCGGACGAATTCGAGGAAGCCGAGATTGATACTGCCGACGAGGTTCGCGAATACCTGGGCAGCTACGACGTGACCTGGATTCACGTGCATGGGCTGGGCAATACCGAACAGCTGCGGCAACTGGCCGATTTGTTCGACCTGCATCCACTAGTCTACGAAGACATCCTGCATCCGCATCAACGAGCGAAGGCTGAAGAGTACGGCGACTATGCGTTCATTGTGGTGCGAATGGTCGAGATTCACCCCCATCTCGATACGCAGCAGTTGAGCATGGTGGTGGGGGAGAACTTTCTGTTGAGTATCGAGGAAGCCAGTGCCCAAGATCGCCTGGAACCGGTGCGCGAGCGGCTGCGGAAGCGGGTGGGCCGAATCCGGCAGATGAATGCCGATTATCTTTCGTACGCGCTGATGGACTCGGTGATCGATCACTACTTTCCGGTCGTCGAGTCGTTTGGCGATCGATTGGATCTGCTCGACGATCCCCTGGCGGCCGGCTATACCCACGACGTCATTCCCCAGATCCAGAAAATCAGTAGCGACCTGTTAACCATTCGCCGCAATCTGCTTCCGCATCGGGAAGCGATTCGCAATATGATGGGGGCTCGCTTCACACGGTATTCCGAAAACACGACCGTCTTCCTGCGCGATGCCGACGACCACACGTCGCAGCTTCTCGACGCGATCGATGCCTACCGCCAGATTTGCTCGGACATGCGCGACTTTCACTTCGCGCTGACCAGCCAACGGGCCAACGAGGTGATGAAGACGCTGACGATCATCGCCACGGTCTTCATCCCCCTTAGCTTCATCGCCGGCGTCTATGGAATGAATTTTCACGATATGCCGGAACTCAAATGGAAGTTCGGTTACGAATTTGCCTGGATCTTGATGCTCAGCGTGGCCGGAGGGCTCATGACGTGGTTCTATACCCGCGGCTGGTTTAAGGAATAAGCTGCCGACGCGTACCCATAATTAGCAGGGGTCTTTTATGAAAACAGAGTTAATCCACCCGTTGTTCCGCGTGAATACGCGTAAGTCTTTGGATTGAATTTCGGCTCACCTCTGTTGAGGGGGGTGAAAACCGATTAATCTGGGACGAGTCCTCGTCTTTGCGCAAGTTGTTGCGTTAGACTGGGAATAGCTCATCTGACGGCAAATGATTACCCAGGCCGCACCCAGCAAGGATAGAAAAGCTCCTCGATGGTAGCTCCGTGGAATACCGAGGCGATCGACTCGCAGTTCAAGGTCGTAACGCCTGAAAACATCGCGTTCAACTACCAGGTCGCCGGACCATTCCGTCGCTTGCTTGCGTTTTTATTGGATTTGGCCATTCGCGGTGCGGTGATTCTGGCCTTCTTTATCGCGCTGAGTTGTGCGGGGCTCGGCAGTGTTTTCGTCAACGCTGGGCTCGAAGATCTGATGTTCGCCCTGATGACCTTGGCGGCGTTCTTCTTCAACTGGTTCTACATGGCCGCGTTCGAGTATTGGTGGAACGGCACCACGCCGGGCAAGTGGCTGTTGAACCTCCGCGTGACCACCGACGAAGGGGAACCGATCAACCTGTTTCAGTCCGCCGTGCGAAACCTGTTTCGCTATGTCGATATGTGGCCGATGGTCCCCCTCCCTTTCGCCGTGATGCGCGAAGAGATGACGCCGGAGCCGGTCGTGGTTACTTTTCTGTTCGCGCTGATCGTCCCCATTTTTAATCAACGCTTTCAACGAATCGGCGACCTGATCGCCGGGACGATGGTCGTGATCGAGGACCGTTCCTGGCTGATGAAGATCGCCAAGATCGAAGACGACCGAGCACGTCTGCTGGCCGATTATATTCCCCTGAACTTCGTCGCTCCGCGGAGCATGGTCAAAGCGGTCGCGACCTACGTCGAGCGGCGGCGCTACTTCACGACCGCGCGGCGGCGTGAGATCGCGCGGCATCTGGCCGAACCGCTGCTGGATAAGTTTGGCCTGCCGGCCGACACCAGCTACGATTTACTGCTGTGCGCGCTGTATTATCGAACGTTCCTCTCGAAGCATTCGGCCGACGGAACGAAAGAGGATTCGCAGCTGGTGGGGGATGGAACGACGCGAGAGCATTCCAACCCTTACCTGGCGACGGCTAGCGTAAAGGTCGGAGCGGAATCGAAGTAAAGGAATCATTGCGGTGAAAGTTGCTCAACTGATCGAAAAACGACGCGTTTACTGGCAAGAGCTGGAGAATCTTTGCGCTCAGATGTCCAGCTCGCGCAAGAAGACGATCGGGGCCCGCAACATCGCTCGGTTCGCCACGCTGTACCGTGCGGCTTGTGCCGACCTGGCTTTGGCCGATAGCTATCAGCTGCCACCCAACATCGTCGATTACTTGCACAAACTGGTTGGCCGGGCCCATGGCCAGCTGTACCGCAGCCGCCGCGTCGATTGGTCGAAGATTGGGGACATCCTGTTTCGGCAAATCCCGCGCGAGATCTTCCAGGATCGATGCGTTCAGCTGACGTTCTGGCTGTTCTGGATGGTCTTTCTGCTGGCCGGTTTCATGGCGGCCAACCCCGATCGTTTTCCGAATTTCGCCGCCGATATCGTCGGAGCCGAAAACATCGACATGTACGAACAGATGTATGCCGAAGCCCCCAGCTCGCGCAACAACGGCCCGACCGCCTCAGGTGCCGCGTTCTACGTGAATCACAACACGGGCATCGGCATCAAATGCTTCGTCGTGGGGATCACCGTGATCGGCGGCATTTGCGTGCTGCTGTACAATGCCGCGGTCTTGGGGGCCACGTTTGGACACATGGCCAGTCCCAATGTTTCGGAAGAGGTGAGCCAGCACTTTTTCGAGTTCGTCACGGCCCACGGTCCCTTCGAGTTGACGGCCATCGTGCTGGCGGCCGGGGCTGGCCTGCGCATCGGATTTTCGCTGATCAGCCCTTACCATAAAGAAGAATCGCTCCAGCCCGACGAACTACCCGAAGGGGAAGAAAGCCTGTTCGATAAGTCTCGCCGGGTCGCGTACGAACGAATCGACTCGCTGCGGATTGGCGCTAAGCGAGCCCTGCCTATCATGGGTGCTTCGGCGATCCTCTTCATTTTGGCGGCGATGATCGAAGCATGGATCTCCCCTTCCCCCCTGCCTGAGCAAGCGAAGCAGGTCGTGGCTATCTTTTGCAGTGGTCTGCTGATGGTCTACTTCATCGTGCTCGGCTATCCGCGAAGGGAATCCGATGCAGCTTGATAAGACACGCATTGCCATCCGCGAACGAGAACTGCTGGAGATCTACGATCTGGCGCTCATCGTGATGCGCGTTTACTGGTGGAAGATTCTACAGGCCCTGGCAATCACGGCGGTGCCACTCACACTGATCAACGCGGGCCTGTTGTGGGTGATGGAACCGGATCTGGTCGTGAACGAAACGGCTGGTTGGTTCATCTACTACATGATTACCCTTATCTTCCTGGAAGCGCCCCTGGCAGGTCTGCCGATCACTCTGCTTTTGGGCGATGCCTTGTTCCACGACAAACCGAATTGGCGGAGAATGTGCACCGGTCTCTGGCCGGTCGTTCCGCGCATCTTCTGGATCATCGTCGTGCTAAGGGCCATCTTGCCCGGCATGGTCCTGGCGTTCATTGGTTCGTTTGCAGAAAACTACTTCGCCGCCACCATGATGTTCTTCGTCTGCTGCTACGCGGCAATCCTCCGCGCCGTGCGACCTTACATTGGCGAGATCCTGATCCTGGAAAAGAATCCGGTCTTCTCGCGGCAGAAGGATGCCATCACCGTTGGCCGCCGCAGTTCGGCCTTGCATCAACCCAACTTCGGCGACCTGGTCATCCGCGCGATGGCCTCGAGCATCAGTGTTTTGCTGGCGGCCAGTATCGTCATGAATGTCTTTGGACTCCGGGGCTACGTCTTCGGTCAGTGGAACTGGGACGACATGTTCCTGTTCATCTGGTTCCCCCTGGCCTTATGGCTGGTGGTCGCATTCATGACCGTCGTGCGATTTTTGTGTTACCTGGACCTCCGCATCCGCCGCGAAGGATGGGAAGTCGAACTCGTTCTGCGGGCCGAAGCATCACGTCTGAAGGAGGTCGCCGGATGACGCGAGGCCTTCTCGGAAAACTCGGTACGATGTGCCTGTTGCTGTCGCTTGCGCTACTGCCTCAGGCATATGCTCAGGAGTGGGATGACTTCGGCACCGGCACGCGTTCGATCCAACAACCGGTCGAACAAGGACGCGAGGCGCTGGCCAGTATTCCCCAGGCCAACTGGTACGACAGCGAGTCGGACGAGGTGCGTACCATTCCGGTGCCTGGCGAAACGAAGATGCCCAACACGCGGCCAGGCACTGCCAAAAAGAAGAAGCCAGCCGCCGCGCCGGCAGCCCCTGTAAACTGGAATTTCCCCAACCTGGGCGGACTGTCGCTGTTCTCGATTTTGATGTACTCGATCTTGATCATCGTGCTTGGTTTCATCACGTACCTGATCTACCGTGCCGTTAGCTCGGGCGGTGCGGCCGCGACCAGTTCGTACGTGCCTCAGCAGCACGAGGATGAGAAGTCGAGCCAGGTCGACCGCGTCGAACATCTTCCCTTTGAGGTCAAGAAGAAGGACGGCAACCTGTTGGACGAGGCCCGTCGCTGTTACGAGTCGGGTAATTTCAACGAAGCAATCGTTTACCTGTTCAGCTTCCAGCTGCTGGAACTCGACAAGGGACACATCATTCGCCTGGCCAAGGGAAAGACCAACGGCCAGTACCTGCGCGAAGCAGGCCGCAACCGCGACCTGCGGAAGATTCTGCAAGGGACCATGAACGCGTTCGAGGACGTCTTCTTTGGCAATCGCAATTTGACGCGCGACCGCTTCGAGCGATGCTGGAACGAGATGACCCAGTTCAATCAGCATTTGGCGGGAGGTGGCGTATGAACGGCACACGCTCTTTCCGAACGATCGTCCTGCTAATGCTGATGGCCTGTACGATTATGGTTGGCTGCGGCAAGCCGAACGACAAACTCCGCACGGCCTACGGCAAGCGAACCGGCAACGAAGCTGGCAGCGTCAACGGCACCAAGGGGCTGTCCGAGATGTTCCGCGAGGCAGGCTACTACGTGCGCAGCTACAGCGTCGTCTCGCCGAGCATGCTGCGGCACGACGTGATCGTCTGGTTCCCCAATAACTTCGACGGTCCAACGCCCGAGTTTCGTGATACGATTTTGAAATGGCTGCAGGAAGAAGAAGGTCGCACGTTCGTCTACGTGGGACGCGACTTCGATGCATCCATCCAGTACTGGGGAGACGTCCTTGACAAGGTCGACCCCGCTGAAAAGCTCGACGTGATGCGGCAGCGGAGCCTGGCGATCGAATCGTTCGACCAACTGCGAAACTATCAAACGGCCAAAGCGGATTACACCTTTTACAAGATCGAACGGGACGCCCCGCGGCGAATTGCCAGGTCGCTCAGTGGCCCCTGGGCCGAGGGAGTCGACGCGACGAAAACCCAGATCGAACTCCGATCGCGGATGATCCCGGCCGACGAAGACTCGATCTACGAAGGCTTCAATTCAATAGACGGCGAGTCGGTCCCGGTTCACCTGGTGGAAGATACTGAAATCTTGCTGGGAACCGGTAACGAAGCGATCGTTGCTCGGCTGGGCAGCGATTACAGCGACAACCAAGTCATCCTGGTCAACAATGGTTGTTTCCTGTTGAATCTTCCCCTGGTCAATCCCGAGCACCGCAAGCTGGCGGCCAAGCTGGTGAACCAGTGCGATCAGTCGTACTATCCCCCGGAGAGCGTGGCCTTCCTGGAAACCGAAGCGGGCGTTCGCATCATGAATGCGGACCAATCGACCGACGGTAACAGTGGCTGGGAATGGCTCTCGAAATGGCCGCTGAACTTGGTGGGCCTGCAGATGGCGTGGTGGCTGATCGTTCTCTGCTTTGCGTTGTATCCCATTTTCGGCCGTGCCAAACGATTGCCATCGGCCGAGACGTCCGACTTCAAGAAGCATATCGATTCCGTGGGCGACCTGCTGCAGGCAACCGATGATCACGGTTACGCTCAGCTGCGCGTCCAGCAATATCATCAAGCAATGAAAGGAGACACCGTCTACCGTCGATCGAAGGTACGTCGAGGCGATGGGAAGTAAGCCCTCCCCCTCGATCACGAAACCCGACCGCAAATCGACAAGACGGCGTGCATTACGATAAGCGAGCATCCATGAGTAGTTCCCCCCCTGATATTATCGAATTTCCTTGTAGCGGCTGCGGCAAGAAACTGCGTGTCGGCCCGGAAGCTGCCGGTAAGAAGGCACGCTGTCCGCAGTGCGACAACGTACAGGTCGTTCCCGCTTCCAGCGAAGCCAACGGGACGAGCCAGGTGGTAGGTCCATTTCCGCCCGAACCAGCGCCCGCTCCGCCACCGGAACCTGAACGGCCAATTGGCACGCTGGGGGACGATCTGTTCTCCAGCAGCGAGTCACCTGCTCAGCAGCCTGCCTCTCAGCCCCCGGCCCAAACAACGCCGCAGCCGACGTCGCCCTCCCAACCGATGCGTGCGAGCAGCACCACGCTGCAAGGTCATCACACGGATGACTCTGCTTTCTCCGAGACGCGCCACCTTTTCCAAAGCATCACCGATGAGATCTCGAAGATCTACGTGGGGCAGGAAGAGCTGGTACTCGGTACGCTAGTCGCGCTGTTCAGCGGCGGGCACGTGCTGATCGAGAGTGCTCCCGGTCTCGGGAAGACCCTTTTCGTGCGAACGCTCGGCCGGGTGCTGGGGTGCGACTTCGGACGCGTGCAGTTCACGGCCGACTTGATGCCTTCGGACATCACCGGTGCCCCCTTCTTCGACATGAAGTCGAACGAATTCCGCTTCCGTCCTGGTCCGATCTTCACGCAGCTGCTGCTGGCCGACGAAATCAACCGTTCGCCTGCCAAGACGCACGCAGCCCTGTTGGAGGTGATGCAGGAATTCCGCGTGACGATCGACGGCACAAGCCACAAGATCGATCGCCCGTTCCTGGTGATGGCGACGCAAAACCCGATCGAGTCGGAAGGAACGTACAACCTGCCGGAAGCCCAGCTCGACCGCTTCATGTTCAAGCTGAATCTCGACTATCCCAGCGAACTGGAAGAAGCGGAAATCTTGAAGCAGCACAGCCAGCAGGTCGACATCAACAAGCGACTGGAAGAAGAACTGGAGGTGATCACTTCGCCGGCGAAGATCATGGAAGTCACCAAGCAGAACGGCGACGTGCTGATCGCCGACAAGCTGATCGACTACATCAATCAGATCGTGCGACTGACGCGAACCTGGCCGCAGTTTCACTTGGGGGCATCTCCCCGAGCCGGGATTACGCTCATGCAGGGGGCCCGTACCTTGGCTGCTTTCAATGGTCGTGACTACGCGGTGCCAGACGACGTGGTTCAGATTGCGTTGCCGGCGTTGCGTCACCGCGTCGTCCTTTCCGCCGAAGCCGAAGTGGAAGGACACACGGCCGATGAACTGCTGACCGAACTGATCCGCACGATCGAGGTACCGCGTCTGTGATCTCGTTCCTGCAAGACTTTTTCGTCGGGCTTTGGAATAACGTCCTCACCCAGCCCATGATGCAATTGGTGGCCATGGTCCTTCCCTTGGCCATCCTTGCTCGTTGGATGCGGACGACGCCCACGATCTGGCTGGCCCTGAGCTTCGCGGCGCTGATGCCGGTGCCGGTGATAGCCATTTTGCTGGCTGACGCCGGTAGCTTGATGGGTCCGATCGTCTTTCTGCTGATACTTGCCCTGGCGGTGGGCATTTTTTCGTTCGTTCAGTTTCTCGCTCATTCCCTGGGGTGGGAGCGTTTTCAAGCCAAGTTTCTCCCACTATCGGCACGCGTATGGCTGGGGATGACGTTCGTCGCGGCGCTGGCCATCTGCGTGTTGTTCGCCTTCGCCGCGGTAGGCAACTCGCTGGCATGGGTTGCCTGGACGCTACTGGGCTTGAACCTCGCTATTGCGGCAATCGCCGCGATTGACCTGGCGAGCCTGCCTGGCGCGAAGCACTTTTTGGTTGAGCGCGAAACGAGCCGCATTGCGTCCCTTCTGAAGAAGCAAAAGGTGATCCTGACGATCACCTACAAGGGCCCCCTGAATCTTCACTTGTCCGTTCGCGACGACGTTCCGCAGCAGTTTCTGGCCGTACCGGAAGAGTTCAACCTGGACGTCGAACCACGCAGCCGCACGACCGTGCACTACGAAATGGAACCGACCCAGCGCGGGTCGTTCTCGATGGATACGGTATTCATCAAGGTCGACAGCAAGCTTCGCTTCTGGAAGAAGATCGTCAAGGTCCCGGCGCACGTTGCCATCAGTGTCTATCCCGACATGAAGCAATTGGCCGAGTACGCACTGTTGGCCCGTACGAATCGCTTGAGCCTGGTCGGCGTGCGGCGTACGCGAAAGGTCGGCCAGGATCATGACTTCGAGCGTCTGCGTGACTACACCCGAGACGACAACTACAAGCATATCGACTGGCGGAGCACGGCCCGGCGTCGGCGTTTGACGGTTCGCGAGTTTCAAACCAGTCAGAGCCAGCGGATCATGTTCATGATCGACTGCGGGCGAATGATGACCAACGAAGCAGACGGCATCAGCCTGTTGGACCACGCATTCAACGCGATGCTGATGCTGAGCTTCGTTGCCCTGCGGCAGGGAGACTCGGTCGGGGCGATCGCGTTTTCCGATCGCGTGCACAAGTACGTGCCGCCGAAGTCGGGCGCCAACCAGATGAATCATCTGCTGCATGCCAGCTACGATCAATTTCCGCAGCTGGTCGAGTCTCGCTACGACGAAGCGTTCATGCACCTGCGGACCAATTGCCGAAAGCGATCGCTGGTGGTCTTGATCACCAACGTTATCGACGAGGTCAACTCGCATCAGATCGAGCAGTACCTGACGACCCTCGTCGGTAGGCACTTGCCCCTGGGCGTGCTGCTGCGAGACCATCGCTTGTTCGACGCCGCCGAGAACGAGAAGCCATATGGGCCTGACTTGTTTCGAGCCGCGGCTGCCGCCGAAATCCTTACCTGGCGGCATCATGTGCTGACCGACCTCAGCCACAAAGGGGTGCTGGCCCTAGACGTCTTCCCAGAAGACCTGACCGCCAACCTGGTAAATCAGTACCTCGAGATCAAAGCGCGGCACCTGCTTTAACGCAGTTACCGATGCATGGTCTGCTGATCGGCCTGAATACTTTTGGCGACCGACCAGCCGCGGAAGCCTTGGCCGCGATAGATGGTCACCGCATGCTTGCGATTGGGGCCCACTTCCACTTCGACTTCTTCCAACGGCTGGATCGATTGAAAAGCTAGCTTCAGCGGAAGCGGGATCTCTTCTCCCTGGTGGGCGACCAGCAGGAAGTCGCGGCTCTTGGTCTCGTCCGGTCCGCCCCAGACGTCGTATTGCGAGAGTGGGAACTGGTTGTCTCCCCACAGGTAGACTTTCGGATGCTGCGGCATGTAGAACGCTAACTCCGAAGCGACCGCTCTTCCGGCGGTGACGATCATGGCCTGCGATCGTTCCTCGTGTCGCTCTAATCGGCTACCCACTTCGCTGCCAAGCTCTTCCCATCCTCGCAGGCGAACGAGCACATCAACCTTGCTTCCATTGAGCCCCAGCAGCGGCAATGCCAGCGGCATCGCGTAGGTGCCAGCCAGGAAGATCGCTCCGACGGTGGCCGCATATCGCAATCGCCACTCGGCCGGTTTCAGGAAAAGATTCGGTAGTTGCACGTGACCCAGTGCCCAGGCGGCGACCAGGATGATACCGGCACTAAAAAAAGGAGCTGGCCAGTTGAGTTCCAGCCGCTGCTTCAAGCTCAATCCCAGAACAAGCACCATCGGCAGTGCACTCAGGCAAAGCAAGTAGCGCTCGCGGCGTCCGACGCTGCGAAACGCAAACAACCCGAATGCGGTCACGCAGATGAACAGGAAGAACGTTACCGGCGAGATGACGCCGAACAGTCCGCCGACGAATTCCAGCGAGATCGCCACGCGGCGCAGTACCGATACCGGCTCGCCTTGGAAGTGCTCGCTGGTGTGATGCAGCGTGACCCAGTCGTGCTGGTAGTTCCAATAGAAGACAGGAGCGAGGAACAACAAGGCTCCGATCGCACAGATATACAGCGTCGGACGAATCGCTTCATGCCGGTCTTCCCTGGAAAGCAGAACGAACAAACCACCAAAGACCAGCATGCCCGCCATGGTTTGTTTGGTCAGCAGGCCGAGGCCAATCACAAGGGTGGTGGCGATCAACCATTTCCAGCGATCTTCGCCCCGTTCCAGCAGTCGCCAAAAGCAATACATGGCGACGCTCCAGAAGAAGAGGAATGGCGAGTCGATCGTCATCAACAAGCTCATCGCCGCGTTGCCAGGGGTCATCGCGGCCAGCAACATCGCCCAGAAACCGACCTTCGCGTCGTACATCCGGCGGGCCAGCAGAAAGACGAACGCGAGGCTACCCGTCCCCAATAGCGAGGCCGGTAAGCGAACCGCGAACTCGTGATCTCCCAGCAGCCGCGTCGACAGGCCAATGATCCAGGCAATCATCGGAGGCTTGCTGAAGTAGCCGTAATCCAACTGCCGCGACCAATCCCAGTAGTAGGCTTCGTCGTGGACCAGGTCGAAGGGATCGAGCGCGAGATAAAGAACGCGAAACAGTCCCAAGCCCAACAGCAGCCAAATTGCCCGGCGAGTCCACGCCGACGAGTCATCTGAATCGGCCTGCATGGCCTCGATTGGTGTATTCATAAGTGGCTACTAGTTTCGATTCACTCGCCAAATGAGTGCCGCGCCAATCGTGATCAACACGGCGTTGGCAATCCACACCGGTGCCGAACCAAAGGTTCCTTCCCGGGCCGTCTGCTCGCCAATGACCAGCAGCGGGTAATACAGCAAAAGGATCGGCAGGAAGCAGGTAAAGAAGGTCGAAACGTTGTCCGCCGACTTTCTCCAAATAGCGACCGGGATGCCCATGCAAACAAAACAAAATACGCCAAACCCGTTGGCCAGGCGGCGTTGACGCTCGGCTTGCAGGCGAAACAAACGCTTTTGGTGATGCTTCAAATTGTGCTGGGCATCGTCCAGGATTTCCGCGTCAGCGCTGTCGGTCACTTCTTGGAGTGTCGCTTTCGCTTCCTTAACGAGCGCTTTCTCGCGATCGATCTGCTTGGGTATCGCCTTAAGGGTGAGATTGGCCGGAGAAGAATTATCTTCGTTCAGTTCAATCGAATTCAGATGATCGAGATAAATGACGCGTTCGTCTGGGAATTCGAAGGAGCCTTCGTCGCCAAATTCGACCGTGCCATCCCGGCAAATCAGTTGTAGGATGCCAGTCTTCGGATCGGTCTTCAGTTCGGCTTCTTCAACCTCCAGGTAAATCGACGGCTGCGACTCGGTCGCCGCGACCTGGAACGTGGGGCTGATCAACTTGCGATCCTGAACCGACTTCACGGTCACCGAGAAGCCAGACATCTTGAAGTTGCGCTGCGTCCTGAGCACTCCGTAAACGGTATCGTCAAGCGACTCGGCCACGACGCGGTGCAGATTCGGGCGAGACCACGCCGCGCAGGCATCGTACATCCAGAAGGTAAAGAAGCTGAGGAAGTAGGCCAGCGTGAGCACCGGCCACATCAGTTCCATCGGATTGATGCCGGCCGACTTGATAGCCGTGATTTCGTTGGAAGCGGCCATTCGGCCAAAGGCCGTACAGACGGCGAAAAGCATGCAGCCTGGAATCGTGTAACGCAGCATTTCGGGAATGAAGTACGGGAGCATGTTCAGGATCACCCCGGGAGGCAATCCCTTCTTGAGCCCTTCGTTCACACCACCACCGACGGTCATCAGAAGCACGGTGATTCCGAGGCAGAGCAGGAAGACCTTGGTGATCTCCCACAAGACGTACCTCTGGATCGTTGTCATGAGAAATCTTGTGCTTTACTTAAGCTGCGGAACTTTTACGAACTTCTTGCACGTTGTCTGCATGGCTATTTGGCGAAAACGGCACGGTTTCCGCCGTCGCTGCAGCCAATGTCTCCGGCCGTTTCCAGCCGTACATTCCCACGTATAAAGCGAGGCCGGTAAAGTAGACGATCGCACCACTCCAAGCAATATCACTCAGGTAGTGTCCCCCCTCGGCAATGCGGGAGGCACCCACACCGGCACCACACAATAGCCCGAAGGCAAATACGCATGCCGCGCGTTGTGGGTTCTTGCGAAGAAGTAGAAAGGCCGGCAGCAGGAACACAAACCCCATCGAAGCATGACCGCTGGGGAACGACTTGGCCATCTCGTAAGGGCCAATCGTTCCCGGTGGAATGTACTGGAAGTCACCTCCAAACACGGCCGTATCGATCGGACGCGGGCGTCCCCAGTTGGGCTTCAAAACCGTGTTAATCAATATCCCTGGGCCAATCAGGATCGCCAGCGAGCAGAACAGCGCTCCCTTTCTCCAGTTTCTCAGCCAGGCGAAGAGAAAGCTGCCAATCCAAGTGGCGACGCCTCCCACGCCGAAGACAATCGCGGGAATCGGGCCGTAGTCGTAAATCAGGTTTGCCACCAGCGTTTCGCCGTAGGGAAACGGATCATCACCCTGGTCGCTGAAGAATTGACGGGTCGTCAGCAGATCGAGCTGCGTCAGATAGCACAGGACCGTAAGCGTCATCAACAAAGCAAACGGCACGATGGTCATCCAGATCAGTGCTGGCTGAATTGAGTTGTTGTGACGCGTGTTTTGTGTTGGGTCCGAGTCGGGCATGGTCGACAAGTCCGCGGCCGATCGCGAGTGAGGCGGAACAGAATAGGTCTCTTGTATCTGCATCGACGATCAGGCTTTGGGTATTCAATGGATCTCGTTCGGATTTCCGAATCGCCGACGGCGAAATGTCGGTCCGTGCGTTTGGTGCGAAGGGTACTACTACCCGAGATGAGGGATCCAACGCAAGACACATCCGCAGTCTCGGCACGCTAGCAGCTACTAGACGACCAAAGCGTAGATGAATACCCCCAAGCCCGCCAGCGAAATCACGACGCCAATACTCCGCGACAACGTCGAGGCGGGTTCGATCCAGTGGCCGATCCAAATGCCAATCCCCAGCAGCAGTCCGGTTCCCAGCAGAAGACCTAATAGAAACGCCAACGGTAGCGAATCGGTCATCAGGCTCTCTGAGCCGTGCACGTAGCCATGAAAGATTCCGAAAAAGGCCACCGCGACTGCTAGCAGCAGCTCGGGGTACTTTCTCCCGGGAATGAGGGCGACGCCCAACAGGATAACCGAAAACGCCACGATCGGCTCTCCCCAGGGAAGCCAGATTCCACTTCCATTGAGCCCTTCCCCGGCCATCAAGCTGCTTAAGAAAACGATGGGAACCGCGATCATCGATCCCTTCTCGACGTGAGCCACCAGCAGCCCGATGGCAAGCGTTGCCAGCAGGTGATCGATACCAAACCAGGGATGCACAATCCCTTCGAGAAAACTGTTGCCGGACCCCGTGCCATGAACAGGACCAGCCCACGCCTGCTCAACAAGCAGCGGGATCCAAAGGATGGCCCAAAGGTTTCGGGCAAAGCTCATGGGGGTGTTCTCGATGAGGTAAAACAACGACGCCACCCATATTATCGGCTACGTGCCACCCAGAAGTTTGCGAACAGCTGCCTGTACGTCTTCCTGCCGCATCAAGCTCTCGCCAACGAGAACCGCGTCGACGTCGTTCTCTTGCAGCAGACGAATGTCCTCGTGCGTAAAAATTCCGCTTTCACCCACCAACACGCACTCGCTGGGAATTTGTCGGCCGAGTCGAATCGTGTGGTTCAGATCGACCTCGAACGTTCGCAGGTCACGGTTGTTGATGCCGACTAACTTAGCTCCAATTTCCAGCACGCGCGCGACGTTCGACTCTTCGTAAAGCTCGACCAGCGGCGTCATACCCAGTTCGCAGATCTGATCATGCAGCGATTTGAGGGCATCATCGTCCAGGCATTCGGCGATCAGCAGCACCGCATCGGCACCAGCAGCCCGGGCTTCGATTACCTGGTACGGATCGAGCACGAAGTCTTTCCGCAGGATCGGCAACCCAACTTCGCCGCGAATGGCAACCAGGTAATCCAGATGCCCTTGAAAGAACGACTCGTCGGTCAGACAGCTAATGCACGCAGCACCGGCCGCCTGGTAGTCCTTGGCGATCTGCACAGGATGGAAGTCGGGGCGAATCAATCCTTTGGACGGACTGGCTTTCTTCACCTCGGCGATCAGCTTGACCGAACCTCCCGCGGAGAGCGCCCCCAGAAAGTCGCGCGGAGCCGGCGCGTCGGCCAGTCGGGCTTCGACTTCCGCCTGGGGGCGAGCGGCCTTGGCGGCGGCAATCTCTTCCCACTTTTTGGTAACGATCTTATCGAGGACGGTCGGCTCAGCCATGTTCTTGTCTTGCCGCAAATTAGTGTCGGAAGTGACGGACACCGGTAAAGATCATCGGCAGCTTGTGCTCGTTGCACGCGTCGATCACTTCCTGATCCCGCTTCGAGCCGCCTGGCTGAATGAACGCTTTGACGCCGGCCTTCGCGGCTTCGTGAATCGAATCGGGAAATGGGAAGAACGCGTCGCTGGCCAGCACGCTTCCCGGTGCCCGGTCGGCGGCCTTCTCGATCGAAATCTGAACCGAGTCAACGCGGCTCATCTGCCCTGCTCCGGCACCCACGAGCGAGCGATCCTTGCACAGGACGATCGCGTTCGATTTGACGAAACGGCAGATCTCCCAGGCGAATCGCAGTTCCTGCTGCATCGACTCTTCGACCTCGGTTTCCGTCACGACCTGCCAGGTGCTGGGATCATCGAGCAGGAAGTCGGTGTTTTGCACCAAGAGGCCCCCTTCGATCCAGCGCGATTGGAACTCGGGTCGCTTTCCTTCCAGCGAACCGACTTCCATCAAGCGAACGTTGCTCTTCCACTTCGGCTTGGTGGTCAAGATCTCGACCGCTTCCTTCGAGAAGCTCGGGGCCGCAATCGCTTCGACGAAGAGGCCCGGCGTCGAAAGATACTCGGCGGTCGCAGCGTCGACTTCCTGATTCATGCCGATCACGCTGCCAAACGCGCTGAGTGGATCCCCCAGCATCGCCTTCTCGCATGCTTCGGCCAGCGTTGAAGCCGAGGCCGCACCGCAAGGGTTGTTGTGCTTGATCACCGAGACGGCCACATCGGGAAGACCGCGGGCAATGGCCAACGCGCTGTCGAGGTCGAGCAGGTTGTTGTACGAAAGTTCCTTGCCATTGAGCTGCCTGGCCTCCACCAGCGAAGCCCCGCTGAACTTGGGAACCGCGTAGACGGCACCCTGCTGATGCGGGTTCTCGCCGTAACGCAGAACGGCCTTGCGCTCGAACGACTGACGCAGTGTTTCTGGGAAGACGCACTGGTCGTCCTTCTCGAAGTAGTTCGCGATCGCGGCATCGTAAGCGGCCGTATGGGCAAACGCGGCGGCGGCCAACTTGCGGCGAAGACCGAGCGAGGTCTTTCCATCATTTTGCAGTTCGGCCAGGATCTCGGGGTACTGACTCGGCTTGCAGGCAATCGTGCTGAACGCGTGGTTCTTCGCCGCGGCACGTACCAGGCTCGGCCCACCAATATCGATCTGTTCGATGGCCTGGGCGTCGGTAACCCCTTCTTTGGCGACCGTTTCCTCGAAGGGATACAAGTTCACCACGACTAGCGGAATGGCGAAGATGCCGTGCTCGCCGATGGCGGTCATGTCGTCTTCGCGATCGTGTCGGCACAGAATTCCGCCGAAGATCTTGGGATGCAGCGTCTTCAGCCGGCCATCCATCATCTCGGGGAACTGGGTGTACTCGGTGACGTCTTTGACCGGGATGTTGGCTTCTTCCAAGTGACGCCGGGTTCCGCCGGTGCTGTAGATGGTGACCCCCGCTTCAACCAGGCCTTGGGCAAACTCGGTCAGGCCTTCTTTGTTGCTGACGCTGATAATGGCATTCTGAATGACAGGGTCGAGAGACATCGCTAAACCAACCTAAATCTGTATACCGAGAACGGAACCCAGGAGAGAGAATCAGCCCTCTTTGTAGGCTGGCGGGTGGGAAATCGTCAACCACCCGAACCCCCGCCAGGCGGCAGACCGAAGCAAATCGACCGCCCGTTTGGTGTAGAGATTGGCTAGTAGCGATGGTTAGCGCCAGAAAGGCTCGCTAGTCGATGGTGCCTTGCCGCTCAGCCATCATGTCGCGCATGTCACGCACGTTGTCGTTGATGGTAAAGAACGTGAGGGCCACTTCCGCCATCACGCGCAAGATCACGATGTAGATCAACGTGAACAACAGCATCACCGCCGAAGCTCCTGCCGCGATAGCGATTGCCATCACATCGCCTGCCAGAACGGCCATTACCAGGGAAAGGCCTGCATACCCCACAAACCCCAGAAAGAGAAGCCCGGCAAGCAAGAAGAACAAGATCTTGATCACCGTCGGCGCGATCAAGACATCGAAGTTGAACAGCGAGCCGATCCCACCCCGTCCTTTGCGACGCGGTGACGTTCGCCCGGCTGGCGGATCGCTGGCGTAGGGGTTCGTCGCGCCTCCACCTGGCTTGGTTGCAACCGGCGCGACGGCAGCCGGTGCGGCGGCAGGCTCTGCCTTGGGGGCTTCCACTTTTGGAGCTTCCGTCTTGGGAGCGGCGACGCTGGGGATCTCGACTTTGGGAGCTTCCACCTTCGGAGCGGCTACAGCGGGAGCAGCCTTTTTCGCAGCCGGTGCACTCCCCTTTTTGGCGGGCTTGCCACCGGGCTTCTTCGGCGCCACCACCAAAGAATCGAGCCCGGCCGGAACATCGGCCGTTGGCTTCGATTGCGCCAGATCTGGGAAACTCATTCCCCCACCAGCATCTGCTGATGGCGGAGCCACCGGGATGGCCTCGGGCGGCGACGAAGGATTAACCGGGGTGGCCGTGGGCGGCGCGGCAATCGGGGCGGGACCTACCGGTTTGGCTTCCGGTGGAGCAACAGGAACTGCTTCAGGAGGACTTGCCGCTCCGCCACTTGGGAACAATCCCTTCACGGTGGAAGCGGTCACCCATTCGCCGGTGCCCCGACGAAGAACACTTTCGGGTTGAATTGCCCCACTTACGGCAAGCTGCTTCAAAGTTTTCGAATCAATCGGACCTACTTCCGGCGCATCCGGATTGAACTTATAGAAGAATTCGTCAGCCATGGGGTATGATCTTTAAATTGTCACGAAGAGAAGCGCGGAACGAGGAAGAGTGTGCCTTTCATAATGTCTTAGCCTGACCCCAAAGTCAAACGCACCCATCGTTACCGTAGAATCTAGATTTTTCCCACTTATTCAGCTGTAGGACCATTGGAATGGACGACTTTAGCAAGCTTGAACTTCCCGAGCCCGACCTCGCGCAGCTCAAGACGCGCTATGCCGAGATCGCGCGGGGAATTGAAGACCTCAACGGCAACGATGGCCGTGGAGAACAGCTGTTTCAGTGGCTCGAGCGCTGGGACGATGTGCGCCGCGAGCTCGATTCGTGGTGCAATCTGACCGAGATCCGCTTCAACCAAGACACCAAAAACGCGGCCTTCAAAGCGGCCATGGATCGTCTCGACGAGATCCATCCGAAGCTGACCGATCTCGACGTGCAAATCAAAAAGCTGCTGCTGGTCGAGCATCGCCAAGAGAAAATCGTCGAGCGATTCGGCGCCCAGGCCGTCGCGTTGTGGCAGTGCCAGGTCCGCTCGTTCGATCCCGTCATCGAAGACGACCTGGTCGAAGAAGCGAAGCTGGTTTCCAGGTACAACGAGCTGTTGGCCAGCGCGACGTTCACGTTCCAAGGGAAGGAAACCAATCTATCCGGCATCGTCGAATACGCCGAAGACAACGACCGCACCCTGCGTTACTCGGCCCTGGCGACCATGTGGGGCTGGTTTGCCGAGAACCGCGCCGAGTTGGACGAGATCTACGACAAGATGGTCCAGCTGCGCGATCAGATTGCCAAGAAGCTGAAGTACGAGAACTTCGTCCAGTTGGCGTATCAGCGGATGTCGCGCATCGATTACACCGAGCAGGATGTCCAGCAATACCGCCAGGAAGTAATCGACAAGATCGTCCCCCTGTGCACCGAGATTCGCAAGCGGCAAGGGGAACTGCTGGAGCTCGATCCACTGATGTACTGGGACGAAGCGATCCATGATCCGCAAGGAAATCCTCGTCCGCAAGGAACCTACGAACATCAGATCGAACAAGCTCAAGCCATGTTCGACGGCATGGACGAGCGCCTGGGCGAGTTCTTCCAGCTGATGCAGGATAAGAACTTGATGGACCTGAAGAACCGCCCCGGGAAAGCAGGGGGCGGTTTCTGTGCCAGTCTACTGCACCAGCGCGTGCCGTTCATCTTCGCCAACTTCAATGGCACGCTTGGCGACGTCGAAGTCTTCACCCACGAAGTCGGACATGCCTATCAATGCTATGCGAGCATGTCGCTGCCGCTGTTGGATAACGTGTGGCCAACCATGGAGTCGTGCGAGATTCACTCGATGAGCCTCGAGTACCTTTGCTGGCCGCACATGGAGAAGTTTTTCGGTGACCAGGCGGATCGTTTCCGCAAGATCCATCTCGCGTCGCGGCTGCTGTTTCTGCCGTACGGCGTCGCGGTCGACCACTTCCAGCACGAAGTGTATAACCACCCCGAGATGACGCCGAGCGAACGCAATGCCAAGTGGCGTGAACTGGAAGAGCTGTACCTGCCGCACATGCAGTTCGGTGATCTTCCCCACTTGCCCGAAGGCGGACGGTGGCAGAAGCAGCGGCACATCTACATGTCGCCGTTCTATTACATCGACTACACCCTGGCGCAATGCTGTGCCCTCCAGTTCTGGGTTCGATCGCAACAAAACTTCGACCAGGCCATGGAAGATTACCTGAGCCTTTGCGCTCGGGGAGGCACGTTGCCGTTTCAGGAACTCGCCCAAAGCGCCGACCTGAAGAGTCCCTTCCAGTCGGGCAGCTTGAGCGAAGTGGCTGGTCAGGCCAGCAAGTTCCTCGGGCTATAGAATCGGATGCCAGGTATTATTGCGCCAACGACAGCCGCCGTTCTGACCCCGCCGGCTCGCGGGGCCATCGCGACCGTTTCCGTCCAGGGACCGGAAGCGATTGCACTGGCCGATCGCTTCTTTAAAAGCCTGGGCAAGGTCGGGCTGCGCGACGCCCAAATCGGACGCATTCTGGTAGGCCACTGGCAGGGCGAAGAAGAGCCGGTAGGCGAAGAACTAGTTGTCGCCAAGCTTGCCGAAGACTTAGTCGAAGTCCACTGCCATGGAGGCGTTCAAGCAAGTCAACGGATCTTACAGCACCTGGCCTCGGCTGGCTGCCAGATCGAGTCATGGCAATCGCGAATGACCTCGCAGCAGGAAGACGCGATCGTGGCCGAGGCGAAGCTTGAACTTCCCCGGGCCGTCACGTCCCAGGCCGCGTTGCATCTGCTCGACCAGGCCCATGGGGCTCTGAGCCGAGAAATCGTTGCGGTCGGCAATCTTCTCGATCAAGCGAATTTCGAAGCTGCCGAGCAGAAGTTAGATCCTCTGTTGTCGCTGGCCCCCTTTGGCAAGCATTTGACGCAGCCTTGGCTGATCGTCATCGCCGGACCGCCCAACGTCGGCAAGAGTAGTCTGCTCAACAAGATCGTCGGCTACGACCGGGCGATCGTGCTCGACATGCCAGGTACGACGCGTGACGTACTGCACGCGACCACGGCCCTCGACGGTTGGCCGGTGCAGTTCTCGGACACGGCCGGCATACGTATTTCCGACGACGAGATCGAACAGGCAGGCATCGCCAAAGCGAAAGCCGCGCTGAAGACGGCCGACCTGGTCATCGTCATGCACGACGCCGCCGACCTAAAGCCGGACGAACTGGACCAGTCACTCCAGCAGCTTCCGTCCGCCCTGCACGTGGTCAACAAGATCGACCTAGCGAGTGATCTGCGTATGCCAGATTCTGGTGAAATGCTGGCCACCAGTGCGGTAACCGGCCAAGGGGTGCCGCAGTTGATCTCGTCGATCGTTTCGCACCTGATTCCCTGCGTCCCCCAGGCACACCAGCCGCTACCATTCACCGCTCGTCAGGTCGAAGGTCTTCGGCAATTGCACCAGCAGGTGCAACATCGCCAGAGAGACGAAGCCCTGCAAACGATCCAGACACTGTTAAAAGCATGAACGAGCACGACCGCGCCAAGTACCAAAAAGAGCACCCCCCTGCCCCGCACCATCATGCGGACGTGGAGGACGTGATCATCAGTCGCGACACGTTCCGAGAAAACCGCATTCCGCCGGGGCAAACACGCACCAAAAAGTGGCCCGTATTGCATGCGACGATTGTGCCTGAGGTATCAAAAGAAACCTGGTCGCTGGAAGTGTTTGGGCTCGTCGAGCGGAAGTTGTCGTTCAACTGGCAGCAGTTTCAGGAACTGCCGCGCGTGAAAGTCTTCTCCGATTTTCACTGCGTGACCCAGTGGTCGCGACTGGGGAACCTATGGGAAGGGGTCTCAACACGCTATCTGTTAGAACAGGCAGGCGTTCAGGCGGAAGCCCAATTCGTCATTTGCCATGGGTACGACAACGGCTGGACGACCAACCTTCCGCTGGAAGAATTCCTGAGCGAAGATGCCCTGCTGGCCGACATGCACGACGGCATGCAGATCAACGCCGATCACGGCGGGCCTGTTCGGGGCATCATCCCGAAGCTATATGCCTGGAAGAGCGCCAAGTGGATCAAAGCGATCGAATTGAGCGCGACCGACAAGCCTGGCTATTGGGAACAAAGCGGCTACCACAACGTCGGCGACCCGTGGAAAGAGCAGCGTTTCGGTGACGGCCAGCTTCCCGCCGGCTGGACAGGCGAGCCGGAAGGAATTTATTGATGTCTGCGCATAAAATCGAATGCTTCTGCCAGCCATTTCGCCACGAATTCCGGGACTTCCGTTGGTCGCCCCTATCGGATTGGGTGCGCAGACGTCAATCGTTCTCGCCTGCTTCTCGCTTGGCAAACAAGAGTGCCGTCGCGTAGCCCAGCGGGTCCCCCAGCTCTTTCGAGTGTTCGGCCAATCGCTCGAAGTTTCCAGCGTTCTGGCTCAGCTCGATCAAACTGGGCGAAATGCCAATGGTATGAATGCCAGGCGGGATCATCTTCAACGCCGCTTCCAATGCTTCCTCGTGATGCCCCAGGCGCGAGAGAAGCTCGATGTAGGTCTCGATCGCCAGCGAACCTTCACGGCGGATGTCGGACGCTTCGGCCTTTTCACGGAAGTAAGCCAATCCAGCGTCGGCGTCTTCGCCCAATAGCGTCTGAAAGTAGACCTTGTGACTCGGGTACAACTCGGTGAACGGCGGCGTCTGTTCGTACTGGAACGCCTGATCCAAACGCGAACCGTAGTCGACCAGCTCCAACGCTTTGCGAAGATGCGATTCGTCGCGCAGCACGCGCGCGAAGCGAACCGTCGCGGCCAGGTGACTGGTATCGATATGATAGGCTGAGTTGGCAAACAACCAGTCGCGTGGGGCAATGATCTCACTGAGGGTCTTCTCTTGCGGCTCGGTTCCCTCTTGATGCGAAATATCGGCGATGACGGTCCCCATCAGCTCGTCATACACGTGATCGAGAAGCAGTGCGGCCAGCGGCTGCTGAGCGGCAGGCGGCATGCCGGCCAGTTGTTGTTCGTACGTGGTGACGGAGTTGCACGTGCCATAATGCTCGAGCATCCAGCGGAAGCCGATCTCAGGGGCCACTCCTTCGTACAGAGCGACTTCGATCAGGTCTTCGATGTTTTCCTCGTCGACCTCGGCCTCTTTCAAAGCTTCAATGACCGGAGCCTTGTCGCCGACCGGTCGCAGGTAGTACCACCCTTCGCGAATCTGACCGGCATCCAACAGCAAACGGCCCACTTCGTCGCAGGCTTCCACCAGGGCATCTTCCAGTTGCGTTCGCTGCTCTTCGGTGAGATCTTCCGAGACGCCGGGAAACAGCAGTGGCAACCCCAGCCTGGCCCTCGCGCGCAGCTTGTACATCTCGAACAGCTGAACGTGCTGCTTCTCCTGACGGAAATACTCGATCATATTTTCGATCGCCGCCAAACTGCCTGATTCTTGGATTTGCTGACGGAACTGGTCGAAGACTTCCTGCGAAACCACGGAAAACCCCATAGGACACGCGATAAAACGGATGAATCACACATCACGTATCGTAACAAGCAGCACCGGCGATGAATAGCAACACGCCGTCGGTTAGATATTTAGACCGTTGACGCAGCCGGGAGTTGCGCCGTGATTGATGCCATTAATCATGTCGCGAATCTGGCCGAGCGTAGCCGTTTCCATGGCTCCCGAATCAAAGGCAGCCACCTGCTTGCTCGGATCGGCTAGTCCCATTTCAACGTCGAGTCGGTGGACCCAGCGGAGGCAGTTTCCACGGCTGATGACGCCGGTGGGGCGCCGGTCCTTGACCACAACTACCCGCCGGATCGCAGCCTGACTGAGATATTCATAGACATGAATCGCCGGATCGGATTCATCGAAATGTACCACTTCGCGGCGCATCGCGACCGATACCAGCGTGCTGCCCCCCTCGGGTCGGCGGAAGGCCTGCATCAGGTCTTTCTCGGAAATCACGCCGACAAGGTAACCCTTTTCGTCAACGACAGGCGCCGAATTGAACCCTTCCCTGATGAGCATCTGCGTGGCGATTGCAATCGTATCGGACTGGTTGATGGTCAGGATCGGAGAAGTCATGATCTCGGAAACGGCCAGGTGTTCCAGGCGTTCACGTACATGGTCTTCGGCTGCCATGAAGCCGGCGGATTGCTGGCAGTTCCCCAGGCAGACGACATGACGCTTGCCCAGGCTTTTGGCAACTTTCAACGCGATCTCCGCGTTATCGATCAGTGCTTCCAGGTTGGGCACGTCATTGTTCCGCTGGGCGACCCCCATGCTCACCGAGCACGGGATCTGTTGGCCATTCGCCTCCACCACCATCCTGTCGACGAGCATTTCAATTCGCATCGCCACGCGGTAGGCATTCACTTCAGCACATTCCGGCAATACCAAGAGCAGCCGGTCGCTATCCAGGCGACACAGGTAATCGACCTGGCGTCCCTGAACGGTGATCGTCTGGGCCAGCTGTTGCAAGACCATGTCCCCAGCTTCGACACCATAGTCGCGATTGATTTCACTGAAGTCGTCGATATCGATGACGATGCAGGAGATCGGCAAGTGGTAGTTGCGAGCGCGAACCCATTCGCGCTTGAGTTGGTCGTTCAAGTAACGAAGCGTAGCCAGGCCGGTCAGCGGATCGTTTCGCTCAACCGTGCGAAGATGGTTTTCCAATTCGATGACGCGACCGGCTGAATTGATGCGCGACAGGAGTTCTTCGCGGCTGATGGAATGCGAGATCACATCGTCGATCCCCACGCGATACGCCAGCGTGGGATCGGTAATCATTCCCTGCTCTGCCGCCACCATCGTAAAGACATACCGAGGCAAACGTTCCTCTCGGATCCAACGGCAAAAAACTTCGGCGGCGGCCCGGTTTTGTCCCCAGTCGCTGATCACGACCATCGGGCACTCTTCGCGAATGAGATTTTTGGCCGAGGCATAGTCGCCGCAAGTGCGTACCTTCATCCCGACGCTTTGCAGCCATTTGATGATCAGCCCGATGGAAGGAGTACCGTCGGTGATGACCACCGCGTTCTCGCCACTGAGCTCGGTCACGACTTGATGCTTGCCCCAGTGATAGTTGGCCGTTTGTCCCGAAGCGGCGTTTAGAAAACGGACCACGCTATGCTGTTCGGCAGAGAATGCTTCGATTTTGTCGAAGGTTTCCTCGAAGGCAGTCACGATGGCTGGATCAAAATGGTTTCCGCTCCCCTCGCAGATTAGTGCTCGCGCCTCGGCGGCGCTCATGGCATCTTTATAGACGCGTTTGCTCGACAGGGCGTCGAATACGTCGGCCACGCTCACGATCCGGGCTGCCAGGGGGATATCGGTTCCCTTCAATCCTTCCAGGTAGCCTCCGCCGTCCCAGCGTTCGTGATGATAGCGAGCGATCTCGGCGGCCATGTGAAAGAACGACCCGCTGGGGCTGCTCTTGGCGGCTTCCTGCAGCGTTTCCGCCCCAATGCGAACGTGCTGCTTCATCGCGTTGAACTCTTCCGCCGTCAGCTTGCCTGGCTTCAACAAAATGGCGTCGGAGATGCCTACCTTACCGATGTCGTGCAGCGGGCTGGACCGGAAAAGATCTTGCAGAAACGAATCGTTAATCGCGTCCTGGTAAGGACCGCTGATCCGCAGTTGTTCGGCGATCATCTGCGAATAGGCACGCATGCGAACGAGATGCTCGCCCGTTTCCGTGTCGCGCGAGTCGGCCAGCTTGGCCAGCGCGAACACGGCGGTATCTTGAGTCGCTTGAATCGCCATCGAGCGGTTTTCGACGATCCGCTCCAATTCGTGAGAATAATTCTCGAGCTTCCGTTCGGCGGTCGTGGCACGCATCAGCGCGTTATGCAGCCGCATCAACACGTCAATCTTGGCAGTTAACTCCAATCGCCCGATCGATTTGTCGAGGACGTTATCGGCACCGACGGCGAACATTTCCAAACGCTGCGATTCATTCAACTCTTCCCCCATGACAAGCAGTTGAATCTGTCGGTCCGCGAACTCGCGGCGAATCGCTCGGCAAACTTCCAAAGCCGAGTCATCGCGCAGATGATAATCGAGCAAGATCAGCGCAGGCTGAACTTCTTCGATCGATCGGTGGATGTCTTCCACGCTCTCCAGAATGTGAACTTCGTGATGTTCGCCGAGTACTTCGCGCAGTTTCCTGCGGTGCACTTCCGTGCTTTCAATCACGAGTAGTCGATTATGCATGGCCTGCCCACCATACTCCATTTCGGCCAACCACCGTATCGTGCCTGAGATCTGGCGCGAAATAAAACGATGGTTGATTCCTAGTAATTTGAGTCCCAGGAAACCTAGGTCGCCTAACGAGCGTCGCAAGAGGCGCGGGTCCAATATCGCCATGGATACCACCCAAAAATACCCCAAACGACCAGCACAGCCGAAACAATCGGCGCAATCGGTCGATTAAATCCAATAAGACCGATGGAACTAGTCGTGAGACTTGCGGGGAACTACGCGGTGGAAATGAAGTTCCACCTCTCCGGCTACCACGCGACGCAGACCTTCGACCAGGCAAGTAGGCTCGTTGACTTCCTGACCGATTCGGACGATTTCTTCGATCTTGGTGCCTGGTTCGACGGAAAACGTTTCCTGATGGATGATCTGATTGCCCGCATCCAGTTCAGGAACGATGAAGTGGCAGGTTGCTCCGAACGTGAGCATCCGCACCTCGTTGGCATCGTGGTACGGACGAATGCCTGGAAAACTGGGCAGAAGTCCATGGTGCAGATTGATGATCCGTCCCCCGGCGTATTTCCAGCAGCTGGTTGCCGGCAGCACGCGCATGTAGCGCGCCAGCAGAACGTAGTCGACGTCATATTCGTCGAGGATTTCGATCATCCGCTCGTCGTTGGCTTCCCCCTTTTCGCCGCCGATGTTCTGCCAGTCGACGCCGTGGCTTTCAGCCAGCCCTTTGCAGTTATCGCGGTTTCCGATCATGACCGCCGGTATCGCGTGAATATCCCCTGCCGCGATCGCTTCGAGCACGGCCTGAGCTGGCTCAGGCCGGTAGGTCGTGCAGATCGCGATCCGTGGGCAGTCGCGGCGGACGTCCGCGGACCAGACCCGGATGGAAAGCTTTTTCAGGCGGCCAATCTCGGTCAATGCGGTTCGCAGCGAGTTGTAGAGATCGGCATCGATGTGAACTCGCAGGAACATGGCGAAGACGGCTTCTTCGTCATGGTCGTACATCTGGATTTCGGCGATGTTCGCCCCCAAACCCGTCACATAGTGAATAATCGGATCGGCCAAACCCACGTTATCCGGTCCGACTGCGGTGATCACAACGAGCATCGCCAAACTACCTATGGAGTCCTGAAAACAACGATTGAACCTGGTTCGATTATCGACCCGAACTAGGCATTGTAGCACCGGTTTGCTACCTTGTCCGAAGAAGTCCACCATCTTAACAACGCCACCAATTCGCCGAGGATGGCAAAATGATCCAGAAAAAGGTCCGCCGAGAAGATCTTGGGCCGGATGAGAACCTGTGCGAATACTGCACGGCCAAGTGCTGCCGCTACTTCGCCCTGCCGATTGAAACGCCCACCGAATTTGCCGATTTCGAGTTCATCCGGTGGTATTTGCTGCACGAGGGCGCCTCGGTCTTTCTGGACGACGACGTTTGGTATCTGCTGGTGCACACTACATGCAAGCACCTGCTCGACGATCACCGCTGCGGCATCTACGAGACCCGTCCGCAGATCTGTCGCGATTACACGACCGAAGCGTGCGAATACGACGACGATTGGTGCTACGAGAAGTACTTCGAGACCCCAGAGCAAATCTGGGAGTACGCCGAAGCCACCACGCCTCGCCGCCCAGGGCAAAGCCTACGAAGTGCCAAGCCGCCCGTGTTGCCGATTCTGGGCTAGTACACGTCAAACGGAAGGTTCCGGCCCAGTAAATCTTGTCCCCTCTCCCTTGAAGGGAGAGGGCTAGGGTGAGGGATTTCTGAACCAACGTTGGCCAGAATGGTGGTTTTCTCACTCCGTACGGATAGGAACCCATTTCGCCTTTGTCCTTCGCTCCGATAACATGCCCCCTCACCCTAACCCTCTCCCCCGAAGACGGTGGAGAGGGGACGAGACAACGACAACATCATCCTGGGCGAACACTTGCCAAGCTACCCTGTCCTAACTGAAAACGATACCAGAACCAACCCAACTCGAATCCCATGTCCAACAAGAAGAAGCTCATCCAACCCCGTACGCTCAAAGGCTTTCGCGACTATCTGCCCGACGCGATGATGCCGCGCGAAGAGTTGGTCAGCACGGCTCGCCGCGTTTATCGTTCGTATGGTTTTGCCCCGATCGATACTCCCACGCTGGAATATGCCGAGATTCTGCTGGGCAAGGGAAGCGACGAAACCGACCGGCAGATGTATCGGTTCGAGGATCATGGCAAACGAGACGTGGGGATGCGTTTCGACCTGACCGTTCCCCTGGCCCGCTTCGCCGCGCAGCACATCGGCCAGCTGGGAACGCCCTTCAAACGTTATCACATCGCCACCGTCTGGCGCGGCGAGAACACCCAGCGCGGACGTTACCGTGAGTTCATGCAGTGCGACTTCGATACGATCGGCACCAAGAGCATCGTAGCCGATATCGAAACGGCCCTGGTCATTCACGACCTGATGCTGGCGATCGGCTTCGAAGGCTTCACGGTCCGTGTGAACAATCGCCAGGTGCTATCGGGTTTGCTCGAGAAGCTCGACCTGGTGGAGAAGTCGACGGAGATCCTGCGTGCGCTCGACAAACTGGCCAAGATCGGTGCCGAGAAAGTCGCCGCCGAAATGCAGGAAACGGCCGGAGCTTCCGCCGAGCAAGCAGCCCAGGTTTTGAAGCTGGCAGAAATTGGCGGCTCGACCGACGAGATCCTGTCGTCACTCGACAGTCTGGTAGCCGGCAGCGAGAAAGGCGAGATCGGTGTTGGACAACTCCGCGAGTTGACTGCGGCCACCGCAGCCGCTGGCGTCCCGGCCAACCGGCTTCAGATCGACGTCTCGATTGCCCGCGGTTTGGACTACTACACCGGGACGATCTTCGAAACCTTTCTCAGCGAGCTGCCTGGCATCGGCAGCGTCTGCAGCGGCGGCCGTTACAACGACCTGGCCAGCTTGTACACCAACCAGGAACTACCTGGCATCGGAGCATCGCTGGGGCTCGACCGACTTCTGGCCGCCATGGAGGAACTCGGCAAGATCGAAGCCCGAACGACGCCGGCTGAGGTCTTCATTCCCTATTTCGATGAGAGCAGCTTGCAACAGTACCTGAAGATCGCGGCGACGCTTCGCGGGGCAGGCTTCAACGTCGAACTCTATCCCGATGCCAAGAAGCTGGGTCAGCAGCTGAAGTATGCCGACCGTCGCGGGTTTAAGGTCGCGGTCGTCGCTGGGGATCGCGAATTGGCCGAGAACCACTGTCAGGTCAAGGATCTGAAGACCGGTGACTCGATCGACGCCAGCCTCGCGGGGGGTGCCGAAGAACTCATTGCGGGAATTTCGCAAATTCTGCGGCCCACCGCATAACCCCCGTGACAAGGTGTTGTCACCCCTAGTTGCGATATTGAAGCCAACGAAAAGATCTCCGGCTTCTCACCTCGCAGCTACCCCGAGGACAACACCGATGACGATCCGCACGAACCACTATGAAGTCGCACTCGAGGCATTCTTGCGCGACGAGAAGATCCCCTACATCGCGGTCGACGAACGGCGCCGCTCGCTGTACGGGGCTGGCTCGTTGAAGAATCTGGACTTCATCGCGACCCCCAGCGGCAGCGACATGTCGTGGTTGATCGACGTGAAGGGACGCAAATTCCCTTCCGGTCGCAAGAACCGCTACTGGAAGAACTGGACCACCACCGACGACCTGCAAAGCCTGTCGCAGTGGCAGCGGCTGTTGGGTCCGCAGTTTCGCGGGATGCTTGTCTTTGTGTACGACGTCGTCGGCGAAATGGCCCCCGTTCCGTCCCACTTGTTGTATCCGCATCAAGACCGACTCTATGCGTTCATTGGGATCCGGCTCGACTTGTACGTGGCCTGGGCTCGGAAGATCTCGCCGCGTTGGAAAACGATGTCGATGCCAACCAAAGCCTTCCGCCAACTGGCCGAACCACTGCAAGTCACCCTTCGCACGCCCATCGTCTCAGGCGGTGACTTCGACCATCGTCGATCCACCAGTACAGCCCCAGCCATCGCCTGAAGAGATCAGGACCATCCAAGCGATGGTCCTTCATCGGAATGATTAGCCACAGAGAGCACAGAGGGAAGAACTTTAACCACGAATTACACGGATGAACACAGATATCTAAGATTCGTCTTCGACACTTCCGAATTTCATCCGTGTCTATCTGTGAAATCCGTGGTTAACAATCCCCTCTCCGTGTCCTCTGTGCTCTCTGTGGCTATTCTTTCCGAAGCAAAAGAACGACTCACGACCGGATAGGGATTACTTCCGCTGGCTCATTTCGTGAACCATATCAACTAACGCCCGCGCGTTGTCGACTGGTGTTTGCTGCATCACGCCGTGCCCCAGATTAAAGATATGCCCCGGTCGCCCGGCAGCCTGGTCGAGGACGTCCTTCGCGCGGCGACGAAGTTCCATCGGGTCGGCCAGTAGCGAAACCGGATCGAGGTTCCCTTGTACCGCAATATTGTGGCCAACCGTTTCCCAGGCCACGTCCAGACGAATGCGCCAATCGACGCCAACCACCGCAGCGCCCGATTCGGCCAGCATCGGCAGCAGGGCCGGATTGCCGGTTGCGAAGTTGATCACCGGCACGCCTGGGGCAATCTGCGCGACGATGTCCTTCACGTATGGAAGCACATAGCGGCGATAGTCATCCGGTCCGAGCGCTCCAGCCCACGAATCGAACAACTGCACCGCCTGGGCACCGGCGGCAATCTGGGCATTCAAATATCGCGAAATCGCTCGGACAAAGCGTTCCATCAGTTCTCGCCAGGCACCTGGGTCGCGGAACATGAGGGTCTTGGTGTTCACGTAATCGCGGCTGCCACCCCCTTCGATGGCGTAACTGGCCAGCGTGAACGGAGCCCCGGCAAAGCCAATCAGCGGCATGTCGGCCGGCAAGTCGGCTCGCGTTTGCTTGACCGTTTCCATGACGTAGTGCAGCGAGTCGGTGCTTTCCAGTTCCAGCACGCGATCGACGTCGGCCGCTTCGCGAATGGGGTTGTGAATGACGGGGCCTTCCCCCTTGGCGAACTCCAGATCCAAACCCATCGGCTGCAAGATCGGCAGCAGGTCCGAGAAGATGATGGCCGCGTCAACTCCCAACTTCTCAACCGCCGTGCACATCACTTCGCTGCAAAGCTGCGGATTGGCACACAGTTCCAGGAAGGTGGTCTTCGCGCGGACGTCGCGGTATTCCTTCATGTAGCGCCCGGCCTGACGCATCAGCCAGACCGGCGTGAAGTCGGTGGGCTCGCGTCGGCAAGCCTTCAGAAACGCGCTGTTGTACCAGGGTGCCTCTTTGTTGAGCGCTGCCTTGGTGGTCTCTTCCAGGACCGCGCGAATCTGGCGCTTGCGCACCAGGATGTCTTGCGAACGCTCGGCCGCGGCCGCCACCAGCGGTCCCATCTTGGGATGCTCAGGCTCGACGTCGACCGGGTAGCCCAGGTCACGCAGGCGTTCGCTCATCGTGGGACCCACGCTACAAATCACGGTTCCGCGAAGCGCGGCGGAAAAGGCTTCCATCTGCCCCTGCCTCTGGGCCAGCTTCAAGACGTGATTCAATTGGTTGGCCGACGTGAAAAGCGAAACGTCGATCTTGCCGTCGATCATCTTCTGGATGTTCGCCGCCAAGGGGCCGATATCTTCGGGCAAGTCCCAGTCGTAAACATGCAGCGTTTCGACATGCGCGCCGCGAGCCTCGAGCCCCGCGACCAGGCTGGCATTGGTCACGCCGTATTCTTGCACCACCAAAGTTTGATTGGCGATATGGATCTCGGTGTCGATGGTTTGCAGAATCTCGCGCCAGGTGTTGGGCTCTGGTACTTTAATGGTCGGTGTGAGATTCACTTCCCGCATCGCGGCCACCGGCTTCGGCCCGCGGCAGATCGTGGTGATGTCGGACAAGGCATCCAAAAATCGCTGCTTGTCGACCTTGCGATCAATGGCCGCCAGCAGGTGGTTAAATCCTACCCCGGTCATGAAAATCACAATGTCGATTTGCCCGGTGATCACCCGGTTAGCAAAGTCGACAGCTGGCTGATTATCTTCCAGCGGCACTTCGCGCATCGAAGGGCTCACATGCGGAACGCCTCCGAACTTCTCGATGATCACCGCCATTTCTTTACCACGACGACTCTCGAACGAGGCAACATTCAGGCCTGCGAAGTTTTTTCCATTTTCTGGCATATAAATCTAATCCGCGTCTAGCTCTATTGGGGTGGGCGGCCGGCAGGTAATCACTGGGGGTTCGCTACGATATCGAGAACACGGCAAACGTCCCAATTCATTGACCGACTTGTATTCTATTCCTACGATGATGATTGTGCAGTGTACACCACCTTACGGTGCGCAACTGCCATGCTCCTCTGATTTTAGCAGTTTGCGGTCTCGACCGGTGAACGAAGACTTTTCGTGAGTTCCCACCATGCAACTTTCCTGCTTTTATTGCAGCAAGAACCTGACGGCAACCGCCGATCAATTGGGTGGCGAAGTCGTCTGTCCGCACTGCGGGAATGTGGTCCGTCTGCCCGACGCCGAACAACTGCATAAGTCCGAAGAAGACCAGCAACCAAAGTCCCACAACTGGCTGACCGACAGTATCTCTGGCTTTGCTTCGCTGCTGATTCACATGGGCATCTTGTTTGTCCTGGCAGCCGTCACTTGTGATTATCGCAGTGGAATTCCCGAAGGGGATGAAGTCTCGATCGGCGAACTACCGGGGATCGATCTGACTGACTCTGGCGGCGACGTTCTCGATACGAGCGACGTCGAACAATCGTCCGACACGGCCAGCCTCGACGAGCTGGTCGCCGATATCGAACCCCCAACCGCGGCCACGTCCGAGATGGGTCAGGAAGTCAGTCTTTCGCAGCTCCTACCCAGCGGTGCCGCAGGGGGCGCGGCCGGATCGCTCAACACCATTGGCGGCGGCGGTGGTGCCGTCGGTGCCGGTACCACGTTCATGGGCGTCCGGGCTGAAGGGTCGCGCATCTGCATCATCGCCGACTGCAGCGGCAGTATGAGTGGTCCGAAGATCGAATATTTAAAAGAAGAGGTCCTGGAAGCGATCCGCAGTATGTCGCGCGAGAGTGAATTCCAGATCGTCTTCTTCAACAGCGTATCCGTTCCCTACACGATGCGTGGCTGGCGAAACCCGAAACGCGATCTCGACAACGTCAAACGTTGGCTCAATACGGTTCCGGCCCAAGGGGGTACCAACCCGATTCCTGCATTTGAAGAAGCATTCAAACTGACGCCTGCCCCCGATGCCATCTTTTTCATGACCGACGGTCAGTTCGAGCCGAACGTCGTCCCAGCGGTGAAAGCGCTGAACATCGGCGGCAGCAACCGCACCAAGATTCATTCGATCTCATTCATCGATAAAGCCGCCGAAGTAGAAATGAGGCAGATCGCCAACGACTCCGGAGGATCGTACCGCCATGTCTCCGCCTTTTAAGAGCCCACGCGCAAGCACATGGTACGGGCAATGCATGGCGGTCTTGGTCGCTACGTTTTGGTTCGTTCTGCCGGCGCACGCACAAGCCGATCGACTTATCCTGCGAGATCTTCGTCTGTTGGGGAACATCACGGTGATTGGCTTCGACGAAGAAGGAGTTAAAGTCACCGACAACAGCATGATTCCCTGGCACGAGATCGAGCTGGGCACGGTCAGCCCCGATAAGCAGGCCGACTTCGATCGACTGCGCAAAGAACTGGGCGATCCCCTCTTTCGCATTCACCAACGATTGAAAGTGGGAGACTACGCCGGAGCCCGCGAACCGGCCGAGACGATCTTCGACCGCTACAAGGATCGCGATTCCAAGGTAGCTTACATGGTTTGCCAGGCCACCATGTGGGGACGCCTGGCCGAAGGAGATCGTGCAGCCGCCTTAGAACCCTACTTCTGCTGCTTGCGGATCATGAAGAAGTCGGCCCGGACCAGCGAAGTCACGCAACTGCCCGGCAGCCGGTCGCTCGACTACGACAAGCAAACCGGTCTCACGTCCGATCTGCTTCCCCTCTTCTTCGATCGCGACAAGGCCGCCAAGGCATTGCCAAAAGCCAGCGTTGCGGCGACCTCGATTGGATCGGGCGCACCCGATGGGGTGCTGGTTTACATGGCCGCGCTCGCCATCGCTGCCGAGAACTTCAGCCAGGCCGAGTCGTGGAAGAATCGCATTCGCAGTGGTAATCCAACATTAAAACAATGGCCGGTCATTCTCACGGCCCAGTCACGCATTCAAACCGGCGATCTGATCGGCGCACGGGCCGATCTGGAACCCCTGATCTATAGCTTCGAGACCTGGAACCAACCAGTGGCGTGGTACCTTATGGGGATCTCCGGCGCACGGTCGAGCGAGTTTCTGAGGATCGAAAATGGTGTGCTCGATTTGCTGCACGTCCCTCCCCTATTCGGCAACGACCATCCGGAACTGGCCGCGGCCGCCCTGGCTGAAACTTACTCCGCGCTACGACGCATCCAACAACCCGAACAGGCCCAGGACATTCGCCGGCAGCTGCTGCTGTTTTACGGTGGAACGACCCACGCCGAGCAAATTCGCCAAGCGACTCAGTCCAATAGCAACCCTTGAGAGGCACCTTGATATGCGACACAAGACGACGCCCAAGACGGGCATCTTCTATTGCCTGGTACTTTTGGTAGCAGTGTTTACCGTTCAGCTCTGGGCACAAGATTCGGGGACCCCGAATCCCAGTCCGCCCGATACGTTAACGCTCGACAGCAACGACAGTGCCACCACAGCCCCGCGAGCCGATTACGAAGAAAAGACCCTCCTCGACACGCTGATGGACGGTGGGACGGTCGGCGTGCTGATTGGCCTATTATCGATGGTCGCGATCGGCTTCATCGTCGAACACTTCCTGACCATTCGCAAAAGCGTATTGATGCCGGAAGGGGTCGCCTACGAACTGGAAGAGATGATCGCCCAAGGACGCGTCGACGAAGCGCTCGAAGTTTGCAAGAACCCCGAACACCAATCACTGCTGACCTACGTGGTGCAGGCAGGTCTCGAACGATTCCGCGGAGCCGAGTTTGGTTTTGCGGAATACAAAGCGGCCGTCGAAGAAGCGGGCGAGGATCAAACGGCCAAGCTTTACCGCAAGACCGAAGTGCTCGGTCTGATCGGTTCGATCGCGCCGATGCTCGGGCTCACCGGTACGGTGCTTGGTATGATCAAGGCCTTCAATACGATCGCCTCGAGCGGTGGTGCTCCGAAGCCGGAAGACCTGGCCGGATCGATCGGTCAGGCCCTGGTCACCACGCTGTTGGGTCTGGTCGTCGCCATTCCGGCGATGGTGGCCTACAGCTACTTCGGCAACCGCATTGATTCCTTGGTCGCGGAAGTCGGCAAACGCGTCGAACAGATTCTGACTCCGCTGGGTCGTCGTCGTTAATCACTTGGGGAGAATGACATGAAGCTCTCCAAGAAGCGAGTGCGACACACCAAGGGGATGGACATCACGCCGATGATCGACATCGTATTCTTGCTGTTGATCTTCTTCATCACGGTGAGCCAGGTCTCGGAAACGAACCGCGAGAAGCTGGAACTTCCCGAGTTGAAGGGTGCCCAGGATCAAAAGAAGACCTCCCTGGTGGTCAACATTAACAAGGCCGGCGAGATCATCGTCGCTGGCAACCAGTTGCAGTTAGCCGATGTGGCGTTTCTGGTCGGCAAGGAACTCGAGACCAACGGGGGAGACCCCGGCCTGGTTACCGTCGTGGTTCGTATCGATCAGAAAGCAACCTGTCAGGTCCCCAACGCTTTGGTCAAACAGCTGGCCAGCCAAGGGATCTCGAAAGTTCGCCTCGCCGTACAGGTACCCAACTAAGCCATGAAACTATCCAGCCATAAACGTGCCCATAACCGCCAGATCACGCTGGAGATGACCAGCATGATCGACGTCGTGTTCCTGCTGCTGATCTTCTTTATCGTCACCGCCAGCTTCACGAAGACCGAACGTGACCTGGACGCCGTGACCAAGGTGAACGAGAAGTCGAGCAGCGCCGCCGAGACCGACCTCGAGCCCGCCGTCGTGCTGCTGGCCGACGTGGGTGGGAGTTGGGTCTACCAGGTCGGATCGAACAACATCAGCACCTTCGCCGAACTGCAGGAGGTGCTCGACAAGTTTCCCAACAAAGCGGATGGGGCCTTCGTCCGCGCCCCCGACGCCGCACCGTACGGCATGGCGGCCTCGGCGATTCAAGCCTGTAAGAACGCTGACTTCCCCGGCGTCTCTTACGTTCCGTTAACCCCGTAACAGAAACTCACCTCCTTCGTGCTTACCGCGCTTACATGGCGAATCGCATTGATACCTCTTGGCTGCGTCCTGGCCGCTGCGATGTGCGTCATGCCGCTGCGCACGGCCAGCGCCCAGAATGCGGTCGTCAATGACACGCGATCTCCGCAGCAGATGATCGAGGAGTACCGCCGCGTCGATAGCTATCTCAGCAAGTTGAAGCTGCCGGATCAGCGGCTGCTGTTGATCGAACGTTACCTGAAACATGCCCTGCCGGCCAACGAACGAGAAGAACTGCTCGATCAAGGCTCGCAGTTGTACGCCACCCAGCTGATGCTTTACGCGGATGACCCCGCTCGGTCGAAGCATTATCAGCAAAAGGTCCAGCAGTTTCTGGCCGACCACCCCAGTGCCGACACGCCGGCCATTCAAGTGATGCTGCTGCAGGCCGACTACAACCGCGGCGAAGCGGCCGTCACGCGGTGGCTGAACGACCCTTCCGATAAAGAATCCCTTGCCGAGGCACGCAGCGACTTTCAGCGGATCGCTCCGAAGCTGGTCGAGTATCACAAGTCGATTCAAAAACGCATCGAAGAGCAATGGGACGTCATCGACCGCATGCCCTCGGGCAGTGGAAGAGAATCGCGCGAGAAGGTCGTGCGCGAGCTGGAAGGGGTCGTCGGTCGAGCCGCGTTCTTTGGTGCCTGGTCGAACTATTATCTTTCGCTGGTCGAAGACACGCGCGGGCCGTCGAATTACTCGAAGATCGCCATCGAACTCTTTCGCGGACTGCTGGACTTGAAGGTCGATCCCAAGTCGACCACGCCATGGCATGAAGCGGCCGATCCGAATCGGATGGGACTCGAACAGGAATGGCGGGCCCGAGCACTGATCGGTCTCGCGATGTCGGAGATCCTGGACAACAACGTGCTCGACGGGCAACGATGTTTCGCGCTATTGGAAGCAGGCCCCACGAGTGCCGAGATCGCCGATCAATCCGACTATTGGTACTGCCGCGGTCTGATCAATGCCGGCAAGCTCGACGAGGCGGCCAACTTCGCCAAGATGACCATTCAAGACTTCCAAGGCAATTCGTCCCCCGGCAAGACGAGCCTGTGCGTGCTGCTGGCCGACACGGGACTGCGGGAAGGAGCCAACGCACCTAAGATCCGCGACATGGGAATCCAGGGCCTCATTGGCCTGGCCAAGCTGGGGCATCACTCGGCGGCGATTCAACTGGTCGAGAAGTACGGCATCGATTTGGAGAACTCGCAGGGGTTCTACATGATGTGGCTCGTGGGCCAGCAGCAGTTCGCCGAGGCCGAGAAGTCGAAGTCCGCGGACGATTATCGCGAGGCACAAACCCAGCTTCGCGATGCGCTTGCCGCCCCTGAGGCGAAGAAGGACCTGCTTTCGGCAAGCGAATGCCGTTACACGCTCGCCTGGTGCAGCTATCGCCTGGAAGAGCACGCCGAGGCAGGCCTGAACTTCCAAGACGCCGTTTCAGGTCTCAAGGGTCCCAATCCCGGCAAGGCGGCCGAAGCCGCTTGGATGGCGTTTGTGTCGTACCAGGCCCTGGCCAAAGAGGAACCCCGCTATGGCCTGCGCGCCATCGAAGTGCTGGAAGACCTGAAGCGTGATTTCCCCAATCATCAGTACGCTCAGAAGGCCGACTACTTCATCGCCAAGCTGCAGCAGTCGCGCGGCTCGATGACCTCCTCGATCCGGCAGCTGCAAAGTATCTCGCCGGACGATCCGAACTATTGGTCGGCCAAGTTCGACTTGTGCAATCTGCTGCGGCAGCAGATCGATCAGGCCTCGTCCGAAGACGAAAAGAAAGAACTGGCCGGACAACTCAAAAAGGTCGCCGACGATCTTCAAACGCGGTTGAACCATGACTCCGCCCCGGAAGACCGCGTCTCCGGCGTCGTCCGCTGCTTGCTGAATGTTTCCGATCTGGCTCGCAAAGATATCCTGCCATCTGGCGAATTCGCCAAGTACGTGGGGGCTTCAAAAACGCTCGTGAGTTCCCTTCCGCCAGATGATCGGGCCTGGGTCGATTACCACTACCAGGCCCTCATGCTGGCTCGCACTCAAAAGAACGAGGGCGAGGTCGCCACGCATGCCGACTGGCTCTTGAAGAACGCCAAGGGGACCCCCTACGAGCAATCGGCGCTGATCATCCGGGCCCTCGAAATCGATCAGCAGGTAGCAGCCACGACGGCTCCTGACAGGCAGCTTCTGGAAGAAGGCTTCGACATATATAGCCGCCTGGTGAAGCACCTCGGTACCACCTCCGGGGCGGTCAAACAGAGCAAGAATGCCAAAGTGGCCTGTTCCAAAGCCGCCGACTTCGCCGAGCAGCTTCATCGCTGGTCCGACGCGGCGACGTACCTGCGCGTGCTCGTCGAAGCCTATCCCAAGGAGCAAGAGTACCTGCAGCGGCTGGGAAGAGTTGAGTTCACGCTGCAGAACTATCCCGGGGCCCTCGGGCACTGGCGGACCTTGCTCGTGGGGCTCGACAAGGGGGAAGAAGCCTGGTTCGAGGCCAAGTATTACCAGTTGGCTTGCCTGCAGCAAACCGACCGGGATCAAGCCAAAACGGTCCTGGAGCAGTTCCAATTACTGCACCCAGATTGGGGTTTGCCCCCGTGGCGCGATAAAATAAAGACACTCGCCCAGCAGATCTCCGGATCTGGCGGGTCGTAACCTGTTAGTAGCTCCCCCCCAATACGTCCAGTGGAATGCCTCAAGGACCGCCGCCACACTCCGCCGATACGAACCAACCGCAGCGAGTCAACGAATTCGTTCGCGAAGCGGAGGCTTTTCTTGCTTCGCGCGGAGGTGGGCACGATCCGACCGTCTTGCCGGCGCTGGCCTACCAGTTCGGTCTCTCGCGGGAAGAATACCAGCAGGCGATGCATATCCTGTATACGGCCCCAGTTTCCCCTGTAGCGGCTCAGCCTCCACCACCAATTCCCCCCCAGACGGAACCTGCCCAACCAGAGGCCCCTCCACCAGTAACGCTTCCGTCGGAGATTCTCGGCGATGAAGCCCAAGAACCGACGGACGACGAGCCCCTGATCCAGTCGGAAGCGGTCGCCGAGGACGACCAGGACTACCCCGGCGTGCGTCCTCAGGACCTCTACTCTTTTACTCGGCAGGCACGGCTCATCCTCGCGGATGCTCGGGGATGGTCGGAACAGGCACTGGCCAGAATCAATTTCCTGGCCGATCAATTCCTGATTCCGCACGACGTCCGAGGCAACCTGTACCGGCGATTGGAAGACACGAACTTCAATCCCCAGCCTCCTTCGGACGGTGAACCAACTGCCGATCCCATGCAGGTATTCGAGGCCCAGTTGGCACCCGATGCCGACGAGGGTCCTACGAAGGAAGAGCTGGAAGCGGCCAAACGCGAGAAGGCCGAGAAAAAGAAACGGCAATCCCCCAGCAAGCTCTACAAGATTTATCTCCGCAAGGCGATGGAGGCCCTGCCGGTCAAACGCGTGAATGAGCGGCGCGAAACGAAGCTCATCCTGGAAGGGACCACCAAGCTTGGCTTGGGCGAAGCATTGGCCCGCGACCTGCTTCTGGAAGTCGCCAAAGAAAGGGGCTATGTCGTTGCCTCGGAAGAAGAGAGGCCGGAAGAGCGCGACCAGAAACAAGCCAAAGCCGAACTGATCACCACGTTTCAGCAGCGGGCCGCCACCATCATTGCCGGGCAAGGCGGAGTCAATTCACTGACCCGCATCATGATTGCCCAGGTAGCCACCGACCTGGGGCTTTCCGACCAGGATCGCGATACCGCACTCGCTTCGATTCAAAAGCAAAGCGAGAAAAACCAGTCCGATACGCGGCAACAACAACGGGCAGACTCGTTCCGACAGTTCGCGCGCGAACGCCTCGACAACATGAGCCACGGCATCGTCATCGCTACCCTGGCCCAGCAGCTTGTCCAGATCGGCGTCGACATGCACGGCATCCACGAAGACCTTGCGTGGAGTACGCTACGCGAGGTGCTGCAGGAAGAAGACCTGCGCCTGGTGACCGTGCAGCAGGCCGAGTCGCATATCAAGTCGCTGGTCGATGAACTGATGCGGGAAGAGGGCTTCCTCTCGATCCAGAGCCGCCAGCGTCTGATGGCCGAAGGCGAGCAATGGGGACTCGATCACGCCCACTGCCAGCAGATGATCGAAGACCGCGTCGTGGAATACACCCGCCGCCAAAACCGCGGACAGCGTCAAGTCGCGATGATCTTCGGAGCGTTCTTTGCCCTGCTCATTTTCGGCGGCGGTTATATCATCTACCTCGGTTCGATTCCGCCGAAGGGTTCCCCCACGGCACGTCATTCTCCAGGGAAAACCTCGACCGATCTCGGCAACCCCGACCTGGATACCCCCACCGAAGACGCCCAGCCGGAAGTACTCACCTGGCAGCGCCAGCCTTGGTGGGGTGAATCCCTTTCGCTCAATCTTTTGAAGGTCTATCAGGACGAGACCTCGCTACAGCCGCGCCTAACCGCGATCTGTACGGATGACTCCAGCCGGCGGGCCAGTGCCTATCGCGCGCTGTTGCCCCAGTTGGTCGCGAAGTCGGTGGCTGAGGAAGGGGAAACGCGCGATGCCATTCGGGCTTCCGTTTCAGGGCTCGTTCACGATGAACCGAGCAGTGAGGCGGTCGAAGTCATTGCCCAGACGTTGACCGAAGGGATTTCGCTGAAGGATGCTCCGATTTCGGCAGCGACGCCGCTGTCGCAAATGTTGGAGAAAGCCTTCCTCAGCGTCCAAGCGGCCCAGCAGCCTGGCTTGCCGGAAGATCGTCGGGAGCTGTTTCTGAGCGAGTTGGAGCAGCAGTTGGGCATCACCTACTCAGGCTCGGCCGACCCGGTCGAACTCACCATGAGCGAGATGATCCGCGAGCAGTACCGCAAGATTCGCGATCTATCCGCCAACGACCCGAATGCGGCAGCGCGGCTTCATGCCGACCTTTCCAAGATGGCCCAAAGCTATCTGCCGGTCGACCAGGTTCTGGCCAAAGACAGCTTGTTGATTGCCGATATCGCCGGACGAATGACGGAGAACTGGTCCACCTATCAGCCTGTCGTGCAGCGGGTAATCAGCTCGGAGAAGACCGATCGTTTGCTGCCGATTTTGGATGCCTTCGAACAAGGCCTGAAAAACTCAGCCATCCAACAAGAACTCTCCCGCATGCTGTCGCGGCGAATCGGCCGAGGATTGGACGCCGACGATCCGGTGCAGTCGGCGGCGATCGTGCGGACCGAGTTGGGCCTCGATGCGGTCGTCGTGCGCGACGGAGAAATGTACCGTATGTTCACGCGACGCTCCGCCTCCTTCGATTGGCAACCCCCTGCCGATATCGCCGCGGATGAACTTGCCAAAGAGGTCACCGAACTCAGCTTTCTGTCGGTGCTGGGACATGCGGCCAGCCAGGGCGACATGGGGCAGCGCATTTTTGAAGAGACACTCAAGAAGGGTCCCCCCACCTACGATGCGGCTTCCGCTGCCGGGACCAGCGTCACTCCTTCCTCGACGAAGTCGCTGGCAGCGTTGTCCAAGATTGAATCGCTCGTCGAGCGACTGCATCGGGCCAGTAACCCCCTAGGCCGAATTGATATCTACCGCGAACTATGCTCGCTGGCAGGGGACGTCGAGGACGTCGACTACACGACCGCGGCCCAGCTGGCGGAGTATCTGCTGGCTCCCAAGCCCCGCGCGGAGCAAAGCCAGATTCAAAGCGGAATTCGCGCGTTCTCGCACTGGACCAACATCAAGCTGGCCGTTGCCGATCAAGTGCATACGGCTCGCCGTGCCGCGGATGACATGGCCGAAATCGTCAGCGGTTTGCTGGGCGAAACGATCGTCGTCAACAACGTGCGAACGGCGCGTGACGAACTGCAGGAGCGCCTGCTGCGAAGCGGGCTCGAAGGTCTCGGGAGCCAGCCTGCCCAGTCGGGAGAGCTTTCGCCGCAGATGGCCAACGACATCGCCACCTTCCTGGCCGATCACTATCGTCAACATGCACGGCTGAGCGGGATTTCGCTCGATCAACTGGGCAGTTCCGATCTGCCCGATGCGATCGTCGCACGCTTGATCGAACTCGAACGGGCCCAGCTCGAGCAGATGACCCTCACCGACGCCGAGGCAGCCAAGCTCCAGGATATCACTCGCCGCGAGATTGCCCTCAATTACTTGAGCAATTCGCCCATCGCCTCGATGGTCGCCAAGCAGCGGGTCTGGCTGCGGCTGATGACCCTCCGCCATAGCAAAGAGCGCCCGCAATTTCAGGGGCAGCTGGGGCAGATCCTCGACAAGCTGGAACAACAAGATGCCGCCGCCACAAGCTTGATTGAACAGCTCCGCAGCGGCGAGCTGGCCTTCGTCAAAGTCTGGGAACTGACGGGAGGCTCGGCATGACCGTGTTCCAAGTAAGTATAAGATCGTGTTTGTTGGTGTTGGCTTGCCTGCTATTTACCTGCGATGCCCTGGGAGCGGTCGTCTATATCAAAGGACAAAAGGAACCGATCGCAGGCTTCGTCGAGTCGGCCGACGACATGAGCATCCACCTTCGCATTCGAACGCCCGATGGAGATGAGTTGACTCGCGAGATCCTTCGCGGCGAGATCGATTTGCTTTTGCAGCCGGTGAGCCCCAGCCGCTTGAGTCAGCTCTCGCCAGACAATCCCAAGGCCTATCGCGAATATGCGGAAGAGCTGGTCGAAAAGACGACCGATCCCGAAGCGGTGGAAACCGCCAAGCGGTTGTTCATGATTGCCGCCCATCTCGACCCGAAAGCCCAAGGGCGAAGCGCGCTTCTGGGGATGACCCCCCTGATGAACGACGCTCAGGGGGTGAAACAGTTGCGCGCGATGGCGTACCTGATTGATCCTTCGCATGATGCCTCGCTATTGGAAGGCCAGCAGCAAGCCGTCGCCACGGGGGCAGCACTCGACGAGTCGTTGCGTCAGGAGGTCATCAAGGTGTTGCAGATGCTACGCCACGGCGAGCGCGCCGATGCCCGGCAGCAACTGCAGCGTGACGAGATCCGCAGTGCGATGCGGCAAGGAACCAGCAAAATCACGCCGGACGAATGCCTGGCACTAGTACAAGGCCTGTGCCCCGGCTGCGAACAAGGGAAGATACCGGCGTACATGCTGCAGAAACTGGTCGCTGCGGAACTGGAACTGAGCACCAGTCAGGCAACCGACGAAGTGAAACCCCAGTGGGGATTCTTCCTCGACAGCAGCTTTCAGAAGCCGCTGCCCGTGTTATCTCTTGCCAAGGCCATCGGCTTCGATCCTCGGCAATGCGTTTACCGTGACGGCAAGTGGGTGGAACCCACGAAAAAGTAGTCGTCGCAAGCTACGGCGCGATGAATTCGTCGCTGAAACGACGGACGAATGAGGGATCGATTTCCGAACCTTCGTCTTCACCGAAGTAGTAGACGTTCGAGTCGGAAATGTGACGATCGGCCACATGAGCGAACAGGTAGGCGGCCGCCGCGGCGCGAATGTCGTCGACCATGTCTTCCCACTTGGTTTCGCCCCGCTTTTCCTCGTGGACCTTCATCAAGTGAATGCCGAACTTGGTCTGAATCGGCCCGACGAGTTCCCCGATCGGACGAGCAAACGCGGCTTCATGAATGCGCGGATCCAAAGGACCGTGGTGCTCGATCCAGCCCATGTTCCCGCCATCGGCGGCACTGGGGGCCTGGGAATGCTTCTTGACAGCATCCTCAAACGAGATTTCCCCTTGTTGGATACGATCCCGCAGGAAGACGGCTTCGCGGAAAGCGACGTCCCAATCGAATCCCTCGGGGTCCTCGGGATTGCCAAAGTAGACCTGCGAGACGCGCCGGGTCGTGCCGTCGAATCGTTCGTAGTTCCGCTCGTAGTAGCGTCGTAGATTGGCCTCGGTCAGATAGCTTTCCAAGTATCGCGACCAAACGATTTTCCAGGCCAGGTTGCGCCGCAGCATGGCCTGATCGACCTTGCCCGAGGCGAGAAACTCTTCCAGAGACTGTCCCCGAGCCGCCAGCGACTGTTTGACCTCGGAAACGGCCAGGTCGATCTCTTGTTCCGAAGCGCGGAATTCGGTCGTCTGCAGATAGGAAAGGATCACCTGGCGACGTACCAGCTGCGACATGACCGTCGAGCGGTAGACTTGCAGGGACGTTTCCGGCAAATCGTCGAACACATTCAAGCGTTGCAGATAACGTTCAATCTCGACGTCGTAAATCGGAACGTCATTCACGCTGGCGACGACCATCGCTCCGGTCGAAGGATGAATGAGCGTCTCTTCTGGCAAGTAGGGACCCAGCGAGGATTCGAGATCGCCTGACATGCTCCACTGGTTCGCGGCCTCTGGCAGGACGATCAAACAGATCATCACCAGAATGAACGTCGGAGATCCGATCCAGGGTTTTGACGCCATGGCTTGCTTTCAATTCTTTCGGATTCCACTACCGCGGTTGGTACGCCCGCCAGCTCGGCTTTCCCGGAAACTACGGCAATGGAATATCGGTCAGCTCAAAGGATACCGGCAGCGAAATAATCGACGCCGGTGATCGATACACGAATTGGAAATCGCCTACTTCTCGTTCCAAAACAAACTTGTAAGACATCCCCACGGTATCGACGTCGCGGTAGGTTTCTTCAAACCCGGCGATATCGATACGTTCCCCGTCGGGACCCTGCAAATATGCTTCGTTGTTGTAGACCCAGCCGCGATGCGATTCGAGCGCGCCTTGCTCGTTCAAAAGTCGCAGCAGGATGCTTGCCTCCCAGATGTCGCCGTTGCGCCGGAACGCTTCCAGCACGACCTCGATCGTCCCCCGCGTGTCCTTCACGTTCCGCGCCGATTCCAGCTTGTCGAACTGGAAGGTCTCGATCCGGCCAGGCATCAGGGCCACCATGTCTCCCTTGAGCGTGGCGATCTTCTGCGAATCTCGCTCGACGCCGCCCAGGGGAAGCTGAATATCGACCGCCGAAACGCCTTGCAGCACTTCCGTATCGAGGGAACCCATCTGATCGCCGGAGGTCAGGCTCTTGCCTTGCTCGTCTTCAATCTTCAGTTGATCCAGCGGTAACTTGATGACAATCGGCTCGACGCGAGGTTCCCAGGCAACCTGTAAATTCAAGAAGGTCCCACGCTGCGAGCGATTCGAGAGATTCATGAACGACTCGACCCGCGTTGGCTCGAAGCGAAAGATCTCGCTGGTTCGTACCAACGGGTTTTGCTCGCCTTCCGGTGATTGCCGCGCGACGAAGGCTAAGACGTTCGGCTGGCCGGCGTAGTGGTAGGCCTCGAGATTGGTTTTGGCGAACAGTTCTTCGACCGCTTCCCAGAACGGAACGTCTTTCCAGTCGACGCTGACCTTGGTCGAGTCCGCACGCTGACCAAAGTTCTGGCGATAGTCGACCAGCTTGTTTTCGGTCTGCTCCTGGATCGCCGCCAGGATCTCGGTCAGAGGTTTATCCTTGACGGTAAGCGTGACATGCGATGCCTTGGCGGCGCTGTCGGCCCGGGCCTTTTCCAGAATGGTTCGAATCCGCTGCAGCCGGGCCTTCGTCTCCGCGGATGTGTTGGGCTTGACCTCAGGAAGATACTCGATCGCTTGATGGCCTAACTCGATAATCTCTCGCTCGGCGCGCTGACGATCTTCAAGCGTGTCAGAATCTAAACGACGTGCCCAAGCTTTGACTTGGTCCGACAGACTAGGCTCTGCATCTTGAGAATAGAGGGGTACCGCGAGCGCAAGCACGAGGCCCACCCACATGATGGTTCGAAGCGCGTCCATGAATAGGGTTAGGGATTTCTTCCCGAAAAGGTCACTTTGAGATGAGGTGAGCAATCATTTTAGGGATTGTGGCGACAACTTTCCAGCATAATCTTCGAAAGTTTCCCCCTCATTTGTAGGGGTTTTGTGTAGCGCATAACCTACGCTTGTAAGGTATTTACAATTCCCCTGATCATGAACACCGGGATTGGATATGAAGTTCTTACGACTCTCCTTACCGATCGTAACGTTGATTTGGCTCGCACATGGGCAGCTTTTCACGGCTGACGCCATCGCCCAGCAGACCTATCCGGTCATGATCCAGCTCGACTTGAAGGACGAAACGATCGAGGCCACGCCGGTGCTGGCCACCGAGCAGCGGGTCATCATGCTCGGCCGGGATGGGCGGATGTGGGACTTTGCACCCCAGAGTGCTTCCAATTTCACCCAGCTATCAACCTCGTTTCGCCCCTTGCCCCAGCATGAAATGCGGGGCCAGCTGCTGGCTGAGTTCGGCAATGGATACGACGTCACGGGAACCGGCAACTACCTGGTCGTACATCCCGCCGGCCAGAAAGATGAATGGGCCAGCCAGTTTGAGAAGCTCTTCCGTTCGTTCCATCAATACTTCGCGGCCCGCGGCATCCAGTTGCAGCGAAGCGAATTCCCCCTGGTCGCCGTCGTGTTTCCTGACTTTCGTTCCTATCAGAAGTACGCCACCCAGGACGGCATGCGGGTTTCGCCGGGGCTGGTCGGTTATTACTCGTCGCGAACCAATCGTGTGGCGCTTTACGACGTGACCCATGGCCATCACGATAACCCGATGTGGGCCGAGAACATGGCCACGATCATACACGAGGCAACCCACCAAACGGCCTTCAACACCGGCGTCCACAGCCGCTACGCCCAGCAGCCGAAGTGGCTGGTTGAAGGACTGGCCACCATGTTCGAAGCACCCGGAGTGTGGGACTCGCGCAATCATGGGAGCTTCCGCGATCGCGTGAACAAGACGCGCATGCTCGAGTTCCTGGAGTACGCCAGAACGCATCGCTCCGCCAATTCGCTGGCCCAGTTCATTGCCACCGACGACGCCTACTACAAGCGGCCAGCTACCGCCTACGGAGAAGGCTGGGCACTTGTCTTCTACTTGATCGAAACGCGTCCCCGCGAGTTCGCCGCCTACGTCCGCACCGTCGCGGCCCGCTCGGCCGAAGAAGGCTATACGGCCCAACAGCGCCTGCGCGACTTCCAGGATGCGTTCGGAAGTGACTTCGCCCAAATGGAAGCCTACTTCCTGCGTTACATCAGCGACCTGCCCAACAAGATGTAGGTCTTCTACGAAAGCGACAACTGGCAACACGTACTCGGGTAGTAGTCACTACCCAGGCGGGCCTCGATGACGATCAGCGGCATGTAGATCAAGCAGCACATCAGGTGCGAATTCACCCTACCCTCGGTCGTCGGCTCGACGAAGTAGTAGAACTCGGAGTCGTATTGGACGGCCTGCTGAATCCCCTGACGCGAAAGGGCGACGTACGAGCCGACGTAAAGGATGAGCAAGATCACGACGCAAATGCTGGGGAAGTGACTACGGGGCATGGGGTGGCTCCTGTGTCTCTTGTTCGTCGCAATTGACCTCGAAGATCATTCGCTCGCCGGAATTGATGGCATCCTGGTAGATCAGGACCGTGATCCACACGATGGCTAGATTCGTCCAGTAAAAGTAGAGACGATCCGAGAAATCGAACAGCCTGATCCGTAAGGACTCACAGGCCACGTAGTCCACGAAAGGAATGACAACCGTCAGAAGCGCGGCAACACATCGCACAACCTGTCGCGGTAGGCCGGGCTGTGCCATGAGACTCATGCCAACGGCGGCAGTACCCAATCCCAACAGGCTGGCGTGAAGCAAGATGTAATAAATGAACTTCCACCGCCATGACTGGATCGCATCAAAATCACCTACCTCTCGGAGGACAAAGAATGCGACACCCAACGAAGCCGTTCCAATAATCAGTTCCCAGAAACGAAACTGAACTCGCAAGAACGTCCACTTTGGATTCTGCCCGAGAGCAATAACTCCTAAGCCAGCAAACAACGTCGTGAAACCAATCGTCGCAAAGATCGCCGAGAAGTACCCACCATCCACTACTGGCATCGGGATGATACATCCCGCCACGATGTAGAGCCCAACCACGACCAATAACAAACGGAGCCAGATCTTCCCCTCTCCCAAAGCCAGCCAGAAGCCCACCATGGCGAACTGCGACCAGAGCCAAAACGGATAATATCCAATCGCAAATGACGCGAGAATCACGTGGTAAAACAGCATAGATCCCAAGGTGATCGGGATGACCCGAACTTCCACTGGAGACTCGCGCAGCTGTTCTTCTTTCATTTTCATCACTGAGTCCGATCGTTCATGTCAGCGACCGCATTCTATGGGTGAAACGAATTCTTGGCGCGGATTCGGTCAGAAGGAGTGGACTTATTCCGTCTTCGACTCCTCTGCTTCCTTCTCCAACTCCTCCTGCTCGCGTTGCGCTTGCAGCTGCTTGTCGACGGCCCGATGGTGATCCCAGTTGCCTCGCGAGCCCGCCCGGCGTTCGTCGAGGTTCATCAGCACGTCGCGTTGTCCGTATAGAATGACCGTATCGCCCGCTTGCAGTTTGGTGTGACCTCGGGGGATGCCGATGTAGTCGGCTCCGGGACGTTCGATCCCCAGGACCAGCACGCCTTCTTCCGAAAGCCGCAGGCCGGCCAGGTCGCGTTCCACCAGCCAGTCGGTTTCCTCGACGACCATCTCGATCACCATGAACCCGTGACCCAGGTGCAACAAACTTTGATAGTCGGCCACTTCCAGATCGGTCCAGCGGCGCAGGGCCCATTCGACCAGGTTATTCAAGCGATGATCGACCCACTGGCTGCGGCTAAAGAACCAGAGAATCATCAGCCCGAGCCCCAGGATGCCGAAATTCATCCAGACGTTCACCGGGTTCTCGTCGCGGGTATTAATGAACGACAGCATCAGCGAACTCATTGCGGTCACGATCCCGGCGTTCCCCAGCAGCATCAGCATCATGATGATCTTGCGACGGACCGGATGCTGCGTCACCTTGTCTGATTCCGAGGTGGTGAAGCCTGCCCCGGTGAACGCGGATCGAGCTTGAAACTGAGCCAACTGCTGCGAAATGCCGGTCAGCACCAAGGCCATGGTCGCAATGCGAACGACCATGAGCGACATGAAAATGACCATGAAAAGAGAGATGATCGGTATTAACGACGCCATAGGACCGCAAGTATCCCCCGAAAGCGTTTGGATGGGACGATAAAATCTATGATAACCTAGACATGCAAGTTACGCGCCGTTGTTCTGCCGCGCCAATATTCCAGCCGTACGATCGAATCCCTGTTAACATCGCCGAACCTCACCTCAAACTACCAGGTATCGAAATGTTCGATCCCTACGACGACCAGTGGGAAGAGGACGTAGCGTTTGATTTTGGACGCTTGCTGTACGCCTTCTTTGCCGGTCACTTCATCAAACCGAAGACGTTCGCCGGGCAAGTCGCTCGGCTGACCGCCATCCCTTCGATCTTGATCGGACCGGCGGCGCTCTTTTTGTTGATCATGTCCCACCCCTCGTTCACCCTGCAAGGCATCGCCTGCATCGGCGGGCTGATCTGGTTCTGCTACACGGCGTGGGCGATTTTCATGGTCGAACAGGCCTACGTAAAGGATCTGGAAGAGGCCCACCGCGAAGAGTTGTAGCCGCGCAAGAAAAAGAGGCGTCTTGAATCGATGCTCAAGACGCCTCTTTTTAATAAGTCTGAAGACGAACGCTACGGCTTGGGAACGTCGAAATCGTAGGTCGTCTTGTTGGGTTCGATCTGCACCGAGGTGGTATACGGTTTTTTCATCACCACCGCGCTGACGTCCGAGCCTGACTCGACGTCCGGCGGCGTAATCCGCACGACGTAAGCCCCCTTGCCGACGCCTCGCTTGGGATCGGTTTGGTACTTGCCGTCGACGACCGGCGTGATCGCCGCCGGTCCGCTGTTTCCCTGCTTGCTGTCCGGCTCGAAAGTGATGCTGCCACTTTTCAGCGGAGACCCGCCGACGGTGACGCTGCCGCTGACCTGCGTACCGTTGGTCTCGCTGGCGGTGCAGCCGACGCTTAGCACAAGGGCCGCCAACAGCAGGCAAACGCCCAGATTCGCAGGATGAAATGACTTAGCACGCATTAGGGAAGACCTCCGACTGGGCCGCCGTCAGCGATCGCGCCCAGCTGACGGTGAATCGCCAGGTCGAGCGTTTCTGGCATGAAGTGCACGCTGGCGTCGGCGATCAGCATATTGCACCCACCTGGATGCCAGCTGCTGTAGGTACGTCCGACGCAACCTTCGCAGTAAACGTTGTCCGGCGTCTTCGCGCCGGTGTATGGCTGCATGATCGGTTCGACGGCACCGCCGGCGTTGGTGTAGTAACGCCAGGTCGCTTGGGTGTAAACGCCGCCTGCCCAGAAGCTGTACTTCGCGTTGGAGTTGCTCGGACCGTCGGGGTGCACCACGAAGGTGCTTTCCCCCATCATGTACGAAGCGGACGTTCCATCGACGATGTCACGGAAACCCACCTTCGAGTTCACGAAGAAGATCCCGTTGTTGTAGGTCACGAAGTTCGACGTGCTGGTCGCGACGCAGCCTTGGCCGGTAGCTGGCGTAGGAGGCCCACCGCCCGACGAGACGACGTAGCTGGTTTGGAAGTTCTTTCCCCACGGATCAGACGGACAGTGAAACGCTTCGTTGGTGGTGGTTGCCAGCGCGTGATTGTTACCGGAGGTGGCGCGGTGTTCGTAGTTGCACGAGAACCGCGAGTTGAAGTCGAACTGGTCGTACAAGTTGCCTTGTTCGATGAACGGCAGAATATGCACGCCCCACGGGGCACGCTGTTGGTCTTGCGGACGATCCAAACAACCGGTGGTGTGACCCAGCACGATGTAGCCTGGTGGAAACGTGCCAAACGTATCGTGGTAGTTGTGGAACGCGAGACCGAACTGCTTCAACTTGTTGGTGCAGCTCATGCGTCGAGCTGCTTCACGTGCCTGCTGCACCGCAGGCAACAATAAGGCAATCAATACACCAATGATGGCAATCACCACCAGCAGCTCCACCAGGGTAAAACCTAGCCTGCGACTGGCTTTTGCAGACGCGCACATGATCAGGGGCCTTATCAGTGGGTAATTAGGAAGGAGGGAAGGAGTAAGACTAAACTGCAGGATTGCAGGTTGACTTCAGAGGTTTTGCCAACGAATGCGGGTGGGTCGCCTTTAGGCGCATCTTAGGGAATTTTATTCCGACTTATCTAAACACCAAGGGCACCATGATGTTTCGGGGCCATTTTCAGGAAAAACCCGAATTCCCACTTACCTCACCACCCAACGGTAGTCCGCCCCACGGACGCTCCTATTCAGCCCTTCGATTGAAACCTCCTCGCCAGGATGGGATGATGACCCCTACGGGTCAAAACATGGACCAAGCCCTGGACTGCTAGGGGCTTCTCACGAATCGCACCGGAGTCCGTCATCCACCTTTGGAAGTCCCCCCTTCCCTCGTTAGCAAAGATCATAGCCATGCAACAACTCGGCCTGTGGACCTTTCGAGGTCAGATCGATTCGTCAAACGATATTAGTGCCATCGCGGTGATCGAGGGTGGACAGTTTGTCGCCATCGCCGGCGACGAAGGCGCATCGGTCCAAATCCTCCGCCGGCGCGGGCCAGGCGACTATGACGTGCACGACGCGATCGACCTGAGCGAGCAGCTTGACGATGACGAATCGGAGATAGACATCGAAGGACTGGCTTTCAGCGGCGGCCGCTTGTACGTGCTGGGTTCGCACTCGAAAAGGCGCGCGAAACTCGATCCACGGTCGTCGCAGAAAGAAAACCGAAAGCTCTTGAAGCAGCGCGATAAGCAGCCTGACCGGCAGGGCCTCTTCGAGATTGATTACCTCGGTGTAGGAAAGTTCGCCAGCGAGGTGAAGTCCTGCGACCTATTGCCCACGCTCAAGGCGGACAAGACTCTCTCTCCTTTCCTGGCGATTCCCAGCAAAGAAAACGGCATCGACCTGGAAGGACTGGCCGCCCATGGCGACGACCTGATCGTCGGATTCCGCGGACCGATCTTACGCGAAGGCCTCGTGCCGATTCTCAAGCTTGACTTCGACAAGCCGGACGACGCAGACCTGCTGTTCGTTCATTTCGGAGGACGTGGCGTTCGTGACCTGGTGCGAACCAGCAGCGTCTATCTCGTCTTGGCCGGTCCCATGCGGGACGAGCCCATTTCGTACAGGATCTACCTCTGGAACGGCGAAGACGCGACCCCGGGACACGACCGCGATCCGGCGAGCGTTCCGCGGCTGTTGGGCGAAGTTCCCCTTCCCCATCTCGGTGCCAAGCCCGAAGGCATCGGGCTCATCGAAGAGACCGATGCCTACTTCGACGTCGTCCTGGTCTGCGATAGCTCTCCTATGGGAAGCCCGACCGTGCTGCGAATCGCCAAGCCGATTGACTAGCTTAAGAAGTCGCCCCGTACGCGATGCCGTTGACATGTTCCGGAGCGCGGAACAGTTCTTTCCAGTGGATCGCATCGTCGGAAATCAGGACGCGTCCCTTCCAGGCCGAACCGAGATAGAGCCCGTCACCGAACGTGCAGGTTTCCGGAGCGTTCTCGTTTTCGACCCTGCGCCACGACTTGCCATCGGCGGAAAAGTAGGTCGCGCCCAGGCCGACGCCCACGAACTGCTCGCCCGTCCAGAGCAGCGAGTTGATGTGCTCCCCTTCGCGGCCAACCTCGCGGTGACTCCAGACCAGGCCGTCCTCGCTGGTCATCCGCAGTCCGTGCAGCCCCGCTCCGACGTAGACTCCATTGCCATACGCAATGTCGATGAACGTATCGAGTTCCGGAAGTGCCTGGGCATCTTTCCACTGGGTGCCATCTTGGCTGACGGCAACCCGGCCTTTCACGCCAACCGCCACGAATTGATCGTTGCCGAATGCCACGCGGAGCAAGAGGGGCTGCTTGTCGAACTTGGTGGGGCCTTCCCAGTGAACGCCATCTTTGCTGATCATCACAGAGGACCAATGGCCATCCATGTCACCACCGATTACGAGGAAACGTCCGTTGCCGTAGGCGATGTCATGCAGGCGCCCGTCGACGTCTTGCTCGCTGAGCTTTTCCCAATTGGCCCCGTCTGGCGACGAGAAAAACAACGTCTTTCCACCGTACGTGGCAAACGCGACGAATCGGTTCTGAGCGTACTGGCATCCCTTGAAGTAATAATTGTTCTTCTCGACGATCGGCTCAGACCAGGTTCGACCATCGACGGATGCGATTCGCAGACCTTGTTGTCCGTACGCAATAAACATGAAAAAAGCTGCCTTGGGGTGGGAAAGGGTGAGAGGCCTTTCCTATTGTAGTTCCCGCGGCAGCTCGTTAAATCCGGCGTTTGCCCTTGCCGGCATGTTGTTTTGGTGCAGTGGCTGGTTGCTGGAAGCTACTCCTCGTCCGATTCGGCTTTGGCCAAGCGTCCGGAAAGCTGGTCAGGCTGACTCAACTCGCTCCGCTGTTCAATGGGGAACATGTTCCGCTCGAGAACTTCTGGATCGTAGGTCGTCCACGTCTCGCGTACGTTGTCCGCGTACACTTTCCGGTCGACGTTCATGTCGCGCCAATGGCAAATGAATTGATCCTGATTCCACGACTTGCGGGGAAGCTGATCGTTGGTTTTCAGCAGCCGCCAGGCGCGGACCTGAAATCGCTGGGATGCACTATCCCATTGGTAGAAAATGAGTTGATTGATTACGAGACGCCCCTGTAGGTCGTACAGGTGATTGATTTCGACGAGGTCGACACGGTCAACCACGTGAGTTTCGACAGGGGAAGCCCCCATCGACGCCATCGTCAGGATGGACGCGACTACGAACGAGGTCATGCTCGTCTCCCTAGTGCCAGTCGTTGGAAATGGAGAGTTCCGCAAGTTCCTTTTGCGGAGCTACGGTGCGCGAGGCTAACGTTCGCATTCCGGAATGCTAAAAAACCGTGTAAGCGAAATACGTGCCAAAACAGCTTGTTGCTTCCCGTGGACCAACCGTAACCCTAAAAGCCTGTTGACTTTTAAAAAAGCTAATGCAGGCCAAATCACGAGCCGCTATCGGCACGCATCATTAACGATGCTCAAGCGAGGCGCACATACCTTTATGGATGCTTATTTCTTCAACAAGTTCACTGGGCATCCATTTTATGCGTTTGATTCAATCCCTAAGTCAAAACCAACTCACCCTAAACCCCCACAAGTCACAACAAGTTAATTAGACCTAACTGGGCTGGATAACGCGTATTTGGTAAGGAGCGAGAACAAGCGATACGATAGAAGGGCTTTTCACCAGTCAACTTATAAGGAACCAACTCGCATGAAGTGGACCAGTCGGCAATGGGTTGCCCTGACTTGGGTTCTGGCGGTCTGCATTGGCTTCTTCCTGCTGCAGTTTATCCCTGAGTGGGTACCGGGAGATTTCTGGTTCATTCTGGTTGCTCCCTTTGTCATCGCTTCGCTGCTGGGCATTTGGCTGACCGCTGGCATGGGTCCCGTTTGGCTGCGAATGCTCAGCATGCTCGTCGGCCAAAGCTTGCTGATCTGGATCATGGCCGTGGTCAGTTACGAAAGCCCGGTGGGCTTCACCCCGGGGCTCGCGGCGACGACGGCATTCACCGCGGTCGCGATGCTCGGCCTCGGCTGTCTGGGTTCGATCTTGCCAATCCAATCGACCTGGAGCGTCCGCATCGCGCTGTGGGAAATCGTCGTCAGCGTTGGTCTGATCGGCGTGAGCCTGGCGATCATTCGTTTGGTATCGGAACTGTATGCATGGGACTGGCCCGAATGGGCGTCACGTGCCGGCGTTCACTTCCTGGTGTTTGCCCTTTACACCGGACTGCTGATGACGCTCGCCCTGCTGCCGCTGATTGTCAAAGGCCGCCTACCGCGCGGGCTTGCGGTCATCGTGTTGCTGGCCGCAATTGCAATTATCCCGCCCATCGAATCGTTGACCTTCCTTCAGCTTGACTTGGACGGAGGAGATCTCGATCTGTTCTACGCCGCCCACACCGGCCAGATCGCCATGGCCTTGGCGATCATGATTCCCCTGGTCGTCGCGTTCCCTGGCTTCCTGGTGCGACAGACGCGTATTGAAGTGAGCTCTAAGAATCAAACGGAAGATAAGCCACAACCGCCCACCGGCGAACAAGACTTCGCGGACATGCAATGAACGACGTTCCCCCAGTCACCGGCAGTTGGAGGTGCCCCACGTGGTGGCAGTGGCTGGTCATCGTCTGGCTGGTGGTACTTAACGTATCACCCTACTGCATGGTGGCCTTGGCCGGAGGCAGCCTCAGCAACTTGCACTGGGTGATCTGGTCGTTACTTTCCGGGCCATTCGCTCTGATCGGCATGCTGAGTTTCCTCACCGTCGCTGGTAGATGGCCAGTCATGGTCCGGCGGCTGCTTTTCGTTGCCGGTTCGCTTTTGCTCATCGGCGGGCTGATGCTCATGCTGGAAGAAGAGATCGTCGGGGCGAGTGCCTGGTTTCTGCTGGAAGCCGTTGTCATCATCACCCTGACGCTTCTGTCATGCCGTGTTTGGGGTATCCCCGAACGTCCCAGCCGCTGGTCCCTGCAATTCTCTCTGGCAGAGATCGCGATCCTATGCGGGTTGGCAGGTATCTTTCTTTTTTTCCTCCGCTTGGCCGAGGCAACCGACCTTCATTTTTGGAGCCAGGCTAGAGAAATGCCGTTTGTCGTCTTCGCGTTCTTGACCGGTGTTCACCTGGTTCCCGTCTGTCTGAGTACCATTGCCACTTCGCGTCGCGGAATCCTCTTTGGGATCGGCTGCAGCGTTTTGCAATGGGGCCTCGCTCCACTGATCTTTTTGGCAATCCTGACGGCATTCAATTCCCAGCAACTGGGCATCGACTTGATCCTCATGATCCTCTATCCGGTTCTGGGCTTTCAAGCACTGCTGGTATGGGGCACGCTCTTCCCCATACGCATCGCGTTTCCCAGAGTCCTGCTGGCGAAAGAAGCCGTGCCGGCTACTGCTGCTCAATGCAAATCAGATACTCTTGCCGACGCCCCTGCGAACTGTCGGCAAAGCGAGCATACAGACGTCCCTGACTGACGATCGGGGTGGCGAAGACGTCATCTCCCAGGCGGTTTTCCGCGACCAGTTCGTAGCGCTGGGGGTTTGCTTTGATCACCCACACGTTCCCCTTCTCGTTGGCGACGAAGATGTTGTCACCACTGAGTAGCGGCGACGAACTGACCGGGCCGCCCAGGCGAGTCTTCCACATCTCTTGGCCTGTCTGCCCATTCCAGCAGAAGAAAATCCCGTTGTCGTTCATCGCGTAAACGTGGCCATCGTATGCGAGCATCGATTGCTCGTAGCACTTCTCGTTATTGGTCCACAGCACCTGGCCTGCTTTCACGGCAATCGTTTGCGCGTCGGGATAGCCGCCGCTGGCAAAGACCGTGTCGCCGTCCCATACCATCGTGCCGCAAGTCGCATTGGTGGTCCCAGGGACCGACCACATCGGCTCTCCGGTTTTGGGATTGTAGGCAGCGACCGCCTTGAGGCCGCTGATCAGCAGTTGATTCTTTCCACCAACCTTGGCGACGACCGGGCTGCTGAACGAGATCCCTTCGCGCGGCTGTTTCCATCGCGGCCGGCCATCCTTCTGCGCGAACGCGGCCAGCCAGCCTTGCTCATACTCCGAAGCGACGATTACCATGTCGTCGTACAGCATGGGGGAAGGACCGTAGCCAAACTTATACTGCTGCGGCACGTACGGCCCGGCGTTCACCTGCCACTGCAGCTTGCCCTGCAGGTCGAGCGCTATCAGCTGCACCGACTGATTCTGAATGAACACGGCGAACAACTGCTTGCCGTTGGATGCCACGGTCGACGTCGCGTGGGTGTTCTTGGGATGGATTTCCGGCTGGAAACCACCCTGGCCAACCGGCGTCTGCCAGACCGGCTTTCCGCTCATCTTGTCGAACGCGAACACGCCGGCCGTCTGACGGTTTTCATCAGCAGAGGTAACGACGACCAGGTCTCCCACGATGATCGGCGACGAGTGGCCGCGGCCAGGGACCTCGGCCTTCCACTTCACGTTCTGCGTTTCGTTCCACTGCGTCGGAGCCGGCGGGCCAGGGGCGATGTTGTTGGAGTCAGGCCCGCGCCACTGCAGCCAATCGCCGGGGGCACCTCGATTTGACGATGGGCTGTCTTCGCTCTTCTCCATCTCGTTCCCGCCGCGGGTTGGTCGACTCTCGTTGGTTCGCATCTCACCGGGGCGCATCTCGGCTGCTTTCCGTTCGGCCAGCCTCTCGCGAAGTAACGTACGAATCCATGCCTGATCGTCCTTGCTGAGCTTGTTCATCGGAAGGGTAATCGTTTCACCGCTCGCCTTCTTGAGCGTCACGTTACCTTTGGCGTACTCGACGAACTCGGCTTCGATGTTGAACTGTCCGGTCGAATCGGTCCAAGTACGCGATTCGGCCCAGGCCAATGCTGCAAACATTCCCACGGAAACAACTAGCGCAGTCATCGCACGAAACATAAGAGGAACCTTGAGAGTAGAGAACGCAGCAAGAGTGAAGCCTGGGCAGGTGCATCCATTTTGCTTGGTTTCGACGAAGATTTCAACAAAAGGACAACCTCCTGTCCCCTCTCCCTCGAAGGGAGAGGGTTAGGGTGAGGGATTCACGAACGAATACCGATTTACATGGCCCGGCAAAAGTTCCTCTCCGATGCGGAACCCACACAAGCTGCGTACTTCATGCCAAGGACTGGCCCCTAACCCTCTCCCCGGAGTACCGGGGCGAGGGGACTAGAACAAAAAAAATCGCCCCGACCAGGGCGGTCCGGGCGATGGGGGTAGGTCGACGGTGGGGTGGGTGGGAAACTGCCCGAGTCAGGAGGGAAAGAGGATAAGCATCAGGGGCTGATTAAGAGGTCGTGTTAATCATCCCACTCACCAAAGTATTGCATAAGAAAGTCGATGTCGCCGACATAAGTTTTGTCAGAACCTTCGGTTGAGTACGCATTCACAACGTCAAAACCGGCAGCGTAGCTCGAGAAATTATCCCCTTGTAGCGAGGCATAATTTGACCGAGCGATAAGTTTGTCATCGGCCTGGGTATCGAACAGATACGCGACGTCGTGCCCCCCGGCCGAAGCGATCGCATGGACGCGATCGAACCCGCGGGCCGTGTTGGCGTAGCCTTGGCCGGCCATCGAGCTTTCCACGGTGCGGCTATAGAAAGTGTCGTTACCGCGGGTGTCGTAGAAGAATGCTTGATCGTTTCCACCCTTGGTCGATACGGCCACCGAGCGATCGAAACCCTGAGCCAGCACGTAGTAATCGGCACCATACATGGTGGCCTGATTTCCGCGAGCGATGTATACGTCGTTGCCGGCCGTATCGTGGAACGTGGCCGTATCGTTGCCGCCATTCATGGCGATCGCCAAAACGCGATCGTAGTTGTAAACGGTGTTCGTGTAGCCGGAACCGCTCAGAACGCTCGAGGTGCCGTACGAAGTGAACGTGTCGTTCCCCTTCGAGTCGTACAAGTAGGCTTGATCGTTTCCGCCGGTGCTGTAAACGTTGGTTCGCTCAAAGCCGTAGGTGGAGATCGACGAACTGGAGGTCAGCATGTAGCTGTCCGTTCCGCGGCCGATGAAGTAATCGTTCCCGCTCGAATCGTACAGCATCGCCGTATCGATGCCACCATAAATGGCTCGGGCCGTGACCGACCGGGCACCGGTGACTTCATTCTTGTAGCCACTGCTGGACATCGACGACTTGGTCGGGCTGCTGGTGAACGTATCGTTGGCGATCGTATCGTAGAAGGTCACCGAGTCGCTACTGCTCGCGCCGCCATAGTTGTACTCGACGTTGTCGGTGCTCCAGGTAAATCCACTGCCGTAAACGGTCATCGTATCGGCGCGGAAGACCCAGGTCTCCTTGCCGCTGGTTCCGTAGAAACGAGCCGAGTCGGTCCCTGCCCCGCCGTCGAAGGTGATCTTCTTCACTTGCGAAGCGTCGAAGCTCGACGACTTGCCGTTCATCGTGACGGTCACGGTCGAGCCGGTATGATTGACCGAGATGCTGTCGTTGCCATCGGTTCCCAGGATCGCCAGGGTTCCGCTCTTCAGCTGGAACGGAGACGACTCGGCGATCTTCAACGTGTAGTCGCCGGTATACGAACTGGTCGCCCCCTTCACCGCCAGGTAAACGGTGCCGGTGCTGCTGGCCGTCCAGACGATCTTGGAACCGGAAGTGCTCGAGTCCGTTGCCAACTGCGACGAGCCATTGCTGCCATATAGCGTCAGCTCGGAGCCGGCCAGCGAACTGTGACTGGTATCGATGACGTAGGTCTTGCCGGCGACGGCGCTGAAGCGGAAGTAGTCGACGTCCCCGGCGTAGTTCAGCTTGCCACTGGTGGAACTGCCAACCGAAACGAGCGTGGCGCCAGCGGCCGTGTTCGCGTAGTCGTCTGGCTGAATGATCGTGACCGAGGTCGCTACCAGGTTGCTCTTGGCACCGTCGTCGTCGGTCGCTTGAGCGAAGATCAGCTGGCTGCCGGCCGCGGTAAACGGATTGCTGATCGTCAGACTGGCCAGGCCGCCACTGACGGTCGAATCGCTGCCGAGCACCGCGTCGGTCGCGTCCCACTTTCCGTTGCCGTTCGAGTCGCGGTAGAACGTGACGTTCGAGACGCTGCCATCGGCGTCGGCCACGTTCTTGGCTGTGATGGTAATGGTGTTGGTTTCGCCCAGGTAGACCGTGCCGGGGTCGGTCGATACGCTTCCCAGGGTCGGGGCTTTGTTCGGTTCTGGTTCTGGCTCGGGGTCAGGCGTCGGATCGTTGCTGCTGGGGTTCAACAGATCGAGCGTTCCGGCCGCGTTGAGTCGCATCCCGGTCGAGACCTTGCCGCTGAGCCCCGAGATTAAGTCGCCGCCACCCAGGATGGCATCCTTCACCTCGGCCGCGGTCGCGTCGGGATCGTAGGCGAAAGCCAACGCGGCGACGCCAGCGACGTGCGGAGACGCCATGCTGGTACCTGAGAACGAAGCATAGTAGCCGCCAGCGATCGTGCTGTAGATGCCGACGCCGGGGGCCGCGATGTCGACGGTGCTGGCTCCGTAGTTGCTGAAGCTGGCCAGGTTGTCGTTCTGATCGGTCGCCGCCACCGAGATGACGTTGCTGACGTAGTAGTTTGACGGATAGTGAGGGCTCGAGTCGTTGTTCGTGCCGTCGTTACCGGCCGCGGCAACGAATAGGATGTCGGCCTGTTCGCTTGCCTTGATCGCCGCTTCCAGCGAGCTGCTGAATCCACCGCCACCCCAGCTGTTGTTCAGCACGCGAATGTTCACGCCGTACTGGGTACGCATCATCGTGGCGTAGTTGATCGCCCGGACGGCGTCGGAAGTGTACCCGGCACCACTGGCCGAGAGGAACTTCAGCGCCATGATCGACGTGTTCCATGCGACGCCTGTGACGCCGCGTCCGTTGTTCCCTTGGGCGGCAATCGTACCGGCGACGTGCGTTCCGTGATGGTTGTCGTCCATCGGATCGCCATCGTTGTTGACGAAGTCGAACCCGTGTACGTCGTCGATGAAGCCGTTGCCGTCGTCGTCGATCCCGTTGCCGGCGATCTCGCCGGGGTTGGTCCAAATGTTTCCGGCCAGGTCAGGGTGCGTATAGTCGACGCCGGTATCGATGACCCCGACGACCACGCTGTCGGAACCGGTCGTCTTGTTCCAGGCCTCTGGCGCGTCGATCTGATTCATGCCGTAGGTGGAAGAGTAGCTGGCATCGTTTGGCGTAATGTTGAACACCGAAGCCACGTCGAGCTCAAAGCCGCTGATCACATCCAACGACGAGAACCAGGCACCCACGTCTTCGGCGCTGGCCCCTTCGCTGCGAATCAGTAGCTGACCGACCAGGCCCAGGCCGCGGACGACTTCGACCTCGAAACCACCGCCGGTCAATAGTGAACTAACTTGCGAGACCGACGTAAGCGTACTAGCCACGTCGCCGGACAGCTGCACGATCCAGTCGTTGGTGTAGGGATCCTGGGTCGCTTGTTCGATCACGCCGTTGGCGTCGGTCGTGTAGCCGCCACCGTTGCGCTCGTAGCTGTCACCGGCGACGTCTTCGAACCAGATGGAAGAGATCGTATCGCCCGCCATCATGCTGCGGACTTCCAGCGTTTCGATGGCGTTGGCCGTGGAGTGCTTCGCGCGGCGCGAGCTTTTTTTCGAGCGATTGGAACTGGCACCGCCAGAGAGCCATGGTGCTAGCCCGGTACGTACCTCGGGATTGTCACTATCGAAACTTCCCACCTTCGCTGCTCCTAATTTCACCTCAGGGCTCGATTCCAACCGAGCCAATGGTTTGGATAAGTGCTTGCTGGCCGCTGCTAGCCGCTTCCGCTACTTGCCTGGGAACGCGGCTGCTTGCATGCCAGCAGGAACATGGCTGCCGCGCGGTCTGCTGCGCGGTCGCCGTGATAAGCAGTGCGTGACGTGGGTCACCTTGCTGCCGATAGCTGGCTGCCCGGTCACGCTGGGGAGTAGATAGACTCACTGGGAAGCGATCGCCAGCATTCCTTGCTTGCTAATAGCTCCCCCCGCAAAGTCCTGCGGAAATGTCGGTCGCGCCTTCCCTGGCGTCAAATCGAGCGGGCAGGGATTCTGAAAAAATCCCGAGAATGGCTCAAGTCCAAGTGGCTTGAATCCGACATTTGAGGCGAAAAGAAAACATCGCGTGCGGCTAGCTGCTTCTGTTATGCACCGATGTTGATTTTTTGATACATGGCCCTTGCGCGAAAGAAAACTTTCGGCCTATGCCCTAGCCCAGCGATAACATTTGCGGATCTGTCTCACTCGCGCCCGCACCGAAGCCGCTTCATCCTCTTCGGCTCGACTGAGTACCTCCAGTGCGTCTTTCTGAAACCGTGGTTGGCAGTCGCCGATCGCGGCGAAGACGCTACAAGTCCACGCCCGGACCAGCTTGTTTTCGTCGCTGGCCAAATCAGGCAACACCTTCTTCAAAGCGGCAATACTCCCTCTAGGAAGTGAAACCACCGAAAGGATCTGCAAAAGGTGGAGTTGGACTTCCCAATAAGAAGAAATCCGCAACAAGGCAATCAGATCGGCAGCACATGATTCGACCAGAGGTTCCGATTCGTCACTCCAGCGCTTTAGCAACCATGTTGCCGCGACTTGTATAGCTTTATCATCGTGTTCGGCCGCGGCCAGCAACTGCGCCAGTGACTCTTGGTCTCGCGGGACTCTCGCCGCGAGCTGTTCCAATACATCGGTATGCTTACCGTCAAACTTCCGTAACGAATTGAGAATTTCCATCGTTGCATTGGTGACTCTTGAATTGCCTATAGATGATCACGCTCAGAAATCCATCACCGTGAACTTGCAGCCATCACGATAAATCATCACTTCAAGAATTCTTCTGGCGAAATTTCATTTGGGGCGTTCCACCGCACGGGATTTCCAAGTCTTCGGTCATGCATCGCAAGCTTCCAAGAAGGCAAGTAGAGGCGTGATGAAAAAGTATGTCCTGATTCTCAACTTCCAGCGAGCTCCAATCAACCGTGGATCGCCAGAATACGAAAAAGTCTGCTGGCACACCGATCACTTCCGCCGCACGATCAAAAAGTCTTGCGAGCAACTAAACCGATACCCGTCGTCCGTTTGAAAGTGCTCGCGAATGTAGGCTTCCAAATCACTTCGCTTGGGCGGATAGGTCATCGGTAAGAGGTTCAGCATGAACTCGGCGATCTGGTAGGCGACGTCGAAGGTGCTGGTCGTGACGTGGCTGTCGACCTTCTCGAACGCCACCTCAAACGCTTCGGCATGGCCGGAGGCAAACCGATCGGCAATCGCCGGCAGGTCGAAGTGCATATCTAAAAAATGGTCGAGCATGTACATGCAGTCGGTCGTCGATTGCTGCAAGATCACCAGCAAAATGCCGCCGGGGCGTAGCCAATCGCTCATCGCTTGCAGATTCGCCAGCCGTTTGTCCGGCTCGATGTAATACAGCACGTGCGAACAAAGGATGAAGTTCGCCCCGGCGAGGCGGGCCGGATCGTTCTCGAGGATGGTCTTCTGAAGGATCTCGGCGCCTGGACAGTGCTGCTGGAGGCTCGACTCGAAGTGGGTGTTCGGCTCCACGCAAATCGTCTCGTCGAACCGCGACATGAACCAGCTCGTCACGTCCCCCGTCGCCGCCCCGACGTCTACGAATTTTCCGTTCTTACTGGCCTCTGGTACCGGCGCCAGGCGGTCGATCACCTCGGCGATCTTGCTCTTGGCTTGGATCTTCTGATCGGTATGGTGCAAAAAAGCCAGAAATGCCTCTTCATACGCGGCACTGCCGGAACTAAAAACGCTGATCGTTTCGGATAACTCAGGCACAATTTTCCCCCGATCCTTGGCTAAGCAAGTACCAATGCCCCAAGCGCCCAGTAGAACGTATCGAGTGAGGAAAGATCAAGTTAAGAGTTGGTGCGCGTCATCGACGAAGACGCTTGGTTCAATCCTATTGCAAAACCTGAAACGGTCGCGGGTCGTCCGTTTCCGGGTCGGTGTCGTGGCGGAAACCGGTCAGGGCCTGGCCGACTTCGGCGGTCAATTCGTAGAGGTGGTCCGCGCCGTCGTCTTCCGCCTGCTTGGCTTGCTGCCGGGCCAGCGTCTGGTGCACCACTTCCGGCGGCTCGCCACCCAGCTCAGGTCGTTTGGTTTCGTCATCGCTTTTGTAAATGATCGACCACGCTTCCTGGCCATCTCGATAGCAGCGCAGATCGGTCTTCATGAACGTATCGGAACAGCGAAAGAAGAGGGTCTCGCGGCCGTCGGCCGAAAGGTTCTTCGCATATGTTCGCCCGAGGTCCCGGTAGTCGTCTCGCCCGTCGGCTATCAGCAACACCCACGGCGGCAACTCTAAAAGGTACCACCCCAGGTCGGGAATCTCGTCTCGCTTTTTGGTCCGCTGCTTCTCGGCAGTGCGAAGCAGTTCGTCCGCAGCGATCCCCTGAGAGGCAACCCACGAAATCCGAAAACCCATAAATGTCTTTCCGACGTAAGAGAGATATTATCCCGCCACCAGTTTATACAAACCAAACCCGATCAGCCCGACACCAAAGACCACGCGAATCCATGACGCCGCCTTGCCGGTACCCCCTTCTAGCACATTCCCTCGCTTATCGCGAGAGACGCCGGTGATCAACTCGGCGACTCCCCATCCCCCAATCAAAAGCCCCAGTCCCATCACTCCTAACCCCAAAATGGCCGGATTGTTTTCCAGGTACTGGTTGAAGTCGTCTTTGGCATCAGCCAGAAGGAGAAGATTCATGGTGATCACATGGGGGATGAGGAGGAAAAGTCGTCAGGGGTTGCCTCGTAGTATAAATCGGACGCATGCGTCTCCCAATCCAACTCCACGAAGCTGCGACCACGGAGGCCTGGCTCGGCCGTTGGTCGCGCGTTCGTTTTGTCTGCTGTCGGTCACGGCGGACCGCGCTCGTGGGTGCTTTGCGCAGTAGGCGACGTGCCCACCTCTTCGAGGACACGCTCTTCGCATTCACGCTGGGTAGGCAGCGGCACTTCTCGCCTGGTCGGCCGCTGCGCAGGGGGGCGCGTCCGACGGCAAGAAGGCTGAGCTTGGGCGGCCTGGGTGAGCAGTTTCTTGAGCCGCTTGATCTCACTCTCTTGTCGGTCGAGCACTTGAAGATGAAAGGTCGCCCACTTCAAGGCATTATCGAGCTGACGACCGGAAGGGGTTGGAAGGCCATCGATCACCACGCCGGCCCATTGCGGCTGCTGTGGTGTTCTCGGGCGTTTCGGTTGCGGTGGCCGGGAATCCTTCGGCCTGGCAACTGGCTGCGGATTGGTCCTCCGGGTTGGATGGAAGCGGGCAGCTGGACGAGCCGCTGCCGCGAAGCCTGGGGGTTTTTCTTGTTCCTCTTCGGTGGGCGGCAGTTGCTGGGAAGACGGGGTCGGGTTTGAGGGGGGCGTCGGCTTGGAAGTCGGGGCCAAGAGAACCAGTTGTCCCACGACGTCAGCCGGAATCTCGACCAGGGTGCCACAGGCCGTGCAAAGGTAATATTTCTCCGCGCGCACCACGACCCGCGGAGCAACGTCGTGCGAGGACGCTCCTGCGGGTTCCGGTTGTGGGTGGGCGGATGAAGACATGGGTTTGCTCGTTAAACGTCTGGACTTTTGAATGTTGTACGGGAAATGGATTGAACGTAGATGGCGTGTGAGGGTAGAGCCCTCGTGCGTGTATTAAGGTATACCAGCCTGCTACCGCCTGAAGATAGTGCGCGCGCGATTTTCTTGCTCGCGTCCCTAGGCAGCCCGTCAACCGTTGCGTTATGCCGGGCATCCCAACGTGTGCCACTGCCGCCCTCGGCAGTGTGAAGTGGCAAGCCGGTTGACTTAGATCAAGTGCTGTGGGAGTCCGTATGATAGGGCATGGCTTTTATTTTATGTCCAGCGATTCCTTCGATCGCACTGCCGAGGGCGGCAGTGGCACACCACGGATGCCAATCAAATGTCGCAGCTGTGGGCCGTAGTGCTGCTTGGTTTGCTGCATGACTTTCCACTCTTGCTCGGTGTGGGCCAGCGGTGGTCCGCGTAGTGCCGGGTCATCGACGGCCATGTGGGTGATCGTCAGCACCTGGATCATTTTGTTCCAGCCCAGCGCCAGCTGCATGCCGACGTTCAGCTGACTGCGGTTCATGGGAACGATGGCCAAACCATCTGGCAGCGCTTCCAGTGGCGGGAAACGAAGCCACGGCTCGTTGCACTCGTCGTTCAGGCGAATGTCGTGGATTCGCAGACGAATGTCGCCCGTTTCAATATCACTGATGACGACCTCGCGCATCGTGTAGGGCGCCTGACGATCGAACGTGACGATCATGATCGACTTGCCCGACCACGAGGTCGACTGGTAACGCCAATTGCCGTTTGCATCTTCGCCCAGAACCGGATTGTGTACTTGCAATTGGACGATCGACGGCAGGTCGATCTGGATATCGAATCGACTTAACCGCTGGTTACTGGGCTCGATGCTGCATTCATACGAAATGGACTGATATTTATTCCTGAGCCGCAGTCGCGGGCGTGATTGATCCAGCGTAACGACGCGCTGCTCGGCCAGGTCGACGTACATCGACCGCTTGTCGGCAGCAAAAAGCACAGGATTTTTTTGCTGATCCGCCGACACGTATAGCTGCGGCGGCTCGCCTCGTTTCCAACGAAAGTCACCCCATAACCGCCCATGCTGCAGGTAGATGGTTTCATAAGAAAACGAGAACTGATCAAGCCCTTTCTCTTCGGTCGAAAGAACCGGCACGCCGGCCAGCAATTGTTCGATCGTCGGCGGCTGGGCAGCCGAGTGCGACGCGAGGGAAAAGAACAGCAATGCGGTGCAGAGGAGCATCCTTGGCATGGTTGTGTTCCTTCCTTGAGATGTCGAACTCAAACCGTGCCTAATTGAAACAGCATCCAACGACATTCATGCACAGCATGATGTACTGAAGGCAGATGGCGATCATCAAGTTTTATTTTCCCACTTTGGCGTTTCTTCCAGAACATACCTTGCTCTACCCGAGCCCAGCCTGAATGCTTTAAGGCGAATTTTCAGCGGCTTATGTAGATAACTATTGATTTCATCTGGATCAGTAACTTCTGACCCTATCTTTCCCCTAATAAGGATGTCATCAGGCTCTGTAAGAAACTCGAAACTCCGGCTGTTGGGCAGCACACCTTGAAAACTCCCATAATATGTTTCTACCTCCTCATGGACATTTCCTTCCGCAATTCGATCCAAGGCCGTCTTAAGTTCATTAGCGTCACGAAAACCAGATTCTCGATCCCTAAATGAAAGGGTGCAGACAGCATCGTTGTCAAACAACTCCTTTAGAAACACTCGTAACTGAACAATCGTGCGGTTACTGACTTGGGAAATGCGTTCCGCAAGTTCTTCATCGTCGTCGCTAGATACTGCATCAATTAACGCGGTAGTTTCGTCGACTGCTTGACTAAGCTTTGAATCGAATCCAGGAAATCTTCCTTGCCCAGGTTCTTCTTCTAACACAAAACCAAACGATCCAGTCGCCGTACCCGTAATTAGAAGTCGAGACTGATCTCGATTGGGAATTGGACCACTTAGTGAAATTGGCTTGTCGCGTCCAGCTGCCAATGCAGCAACCAGATCTGAGAATGCAGTGGTTGCTTTTGCAGCGAAGTCGGCAAAAATTCCATACGAAGCTAGGACTGGTCGCCCTCGAAATGTTAACTTTGCCCTTACTGGCTCCGACGAAAATGGTAGAGCGGCAAGTTCTTTCTTGAGTTCTTCTAACCGCGAACTCAAACTCAGTCTTCCAATTGCGGCATCTTGTGGCAATTCTGCTAGCATGCGTTGAACATGGTCAATTTCTGCCCTCAATCTTGTTTCGTCAGAAATGATCATGTTTAAATCTCTTCATCCAGGGAATCTAGAATCCTTTTCCCAATACCATCATCGGCGAGATCCAACTCTATCTGCACGAATCCCTTCCAGCTTAGGTCGCGGCGATGCGACCACAAACTATACCAATACGCGCTATTCTCAATCAGTGACCGCCCTGGCCAAGCTTGATTGACGTAATATGCATCTACATTGAACTTTCGCTTGATGAAATCGCGTGAGAACAGTTCAGGATGTTCAGCTACCAAACTCTCCTCAGTGACACCCTCACCTAACTGAAAGAAGGTGACACAATCGATATCGTTTGGATCGCGTTTTTCCGTAAGTTCAATCTCTTCTAAAAAACTTCCATCCAACCATTGAAACCCTTTCGTGATACCTGCTTCGTAAAGGGCTGCTCGGTAATCTAACCATTGGCGTAAGATCTGTTGTCGTTTAGCCGAGACAGCAAATCGATGAATGAAATCACCTGCCTGCGCTTTATATGGAGACCTCTCTGGCGCGGTGGGAGCGTTTGAATCAACGGGAGGAAGCACACCTCCTTTATTCCACCTAGGAATTGACACCCATGATCCTTCAAAACAATTTTACTACCAGTTCGACACGTATGGTCAAGAAATGTGCTTTACCATGACTAGCCCCAATGGGGCATTCAATAACGATACCACAGAGCGGGACTCATCCTCAATACAAAAAAACGGCACCCAGTTACCCAGGTGCCGTTTGATTATCAACTTCCACTAGCCGCGAAGCAAATTAAACTTCCTTCGCGTCGATCCAGCTCATCAGGCGGCGTAATCGTTTGCCGACTTCTTCGACCTGGTGGGTGCGTTCGCGGCGGCGGATGGCTTTGAAGCGAGCGGCGCCGGCTTTGTTTTCCAGGATCCAGTTGCGGGCGAACGTGCCGTCTTGGATCTCGTTGAGGACCTTCTTCATCTCGGCCTTGGTTTCAGGCGTGATGATGCGTGGGCCGGTCGAGTAGTCGCCGAATTCGGCCGTGTTGCTCACGCTGTAACGCATGTAGTTCAAGCCCCCTTCGTAGAACAGGTCGACGATCAGCTTCACTTCGTGCATGCACTCGAAGTAGGCCATTTCTTCCTGGTAGCCTGCTTCGACCAGCGTTTCGAAGCCGGCCTTGATCAATTCGCTGAGGCCGCCGCACAGCACGACTTGTTCGCCGAACAGGTCGGTTTCGGTTTCTTCGGCAAAGGTCGTTTCGATCACGCCGCCGCGCGTGGCACCGATACCCTTGGCATAGGCCAAACCGATTTGACGCGTTTCGTCGGAAGCGGTATCGCCCAGGGCGATCAGCCCGGGAACGCCGCCGCCCTTTTCGTATTCGCTGCGAACGAGGTGCCCGGGGCCCTTGGGGGCGACGAGCAGGGTGTCGACGCCTTCCGGTGGAACGACCTGGTTGAAGTGAATGTTGAACCCGTGCGAGCACATCAGGACGTTGCCGGTCTTCAGGTTCGGCTGGACGCAGCTTTTGTAGACGTCGGCCTGGGCTTCGTCGGGCAGCAGCATGTTGATGATGTCGGCCTTCTTGGTCGCTTCTTCGGCGCTCATGGGTTCGAAGCCGTGCGACTTGGCCAGGTCGTAGTTCGGGCTACCGGGACGCTGGCCGATGATGACGGTGCAGCCGCTGTCGCGCAGGTTCTGAGCCTGGGCATGCCCCTGGGAACCATAACCCAGGATGGCAATGGTCTTGCCCTTCAAAACGGACAGGTCAGCATCGTTGTCGTAATAGATTTTGGCGGTCATAGAATTGTTACTGGTTTCTAAAACTGATGGGTAAGTGGACGGTTATGTCTTGTCCCCTCGCCCCCGAGGGGAGAGGGTTAGAGTGAGGGGTTATCCAACGTGCGAAGAACCCTCACCCTGGCCCTCTCCCTGGATAGGGAGAGGGGACCTGAGTTTCTCGGTGAAGCTTACGCCTCGACGGCGTGCGGATCGTTGACTTGTTCTTCCAACGACATTCCGCTGCGAACCATGGCGATTCGTCCCGTCCTCACCAGCTCGCGGATTCCGTAGGGTCGCATCAGATCGATGAATGCGACGATCTTATTTTCGGTGCCGGAGATCTCGATGATGATCTCTTGTCGGCCGACGTCGACGATACGGCCGCGGAAGATGTCGACCAGTTCGTTGATTTCGCTGCGAGATCCGCCTGGCTCGGCGGCAACTTTGATCAGCATCAGATCGCGTTCGACGAAGTCGGACGAGCTGACGTCCAGCACGCGTACGACGGTGACGATCTTTTCCAGCTGCTTGCGTACTTGCTCTAGGACGTGATCATCTCCGACGACGACAAAGGTCATCCGCGAAAGATGTGGATCCTCGGTTTCCCCCACCGCCAGCGAATCGATGTTGTATCCGCGTGAGGCGAGCATCCCGGAAATGTGGGCGAGTACCCCGGGCACATTCTGTACCACCGCCGAGAGCACGTGACGCATTGTTTTCTCCCAGAACCGTAAATTGAAACCCGCATGATAGTTTGCCCCCCTTGCACCGACAAGAGGCGGTGCTATGCCGCCCATTAGTGCAGCCAGGAAAGCCATTAGCCCCACCCTAACGCGGGCAGAAGTGTTAGTAGCGAGTGAAGCCAACCGATCTTGTTAAGACACCGCGAGTTACGACAAGTTCAGGCCCCTCTGGTGAGGTTTTGCCAGGGGGCGGCTATGCAGGCATCGCACGCGGCCAGAAATCGTGATGACAGCGAATATGCCAAGTGGCGATTATTCTTCTTCCAGGTTCTCTTCAATCGCTTTGAGTTGAGCTTCCATGTCTTCCAGCAGCGAACGAAGGATGGAAATGCGATCGCGGAGTTGCTCGGCCGAGTCGCGCATCGTCGCTTCATTGAAGACGAACGTGGCCTTGATCGGACGATGATCGGTGCTTTTGCCATCGTCCGTAAAACTGCTGCCAGGCACGTTGGGAAAGGTCGGCGACGTGACCGCGACGTTTCCTTCGCGCTCCAGGATAACGCAATCGCCGTCCCAGCCGGCCAGTGGATTGGCGACGTAGATAAAGTCCAGCATCACCGTGGAACCAGGGAAATTGTGCGTGGGAACCGGGTTGCTCGGTTCGAGCCACTGGAACACGCCGTCTTCGATGGTCGCGTCGAAGGAAGGGGAGTTACCGTCGGCAGAACCAATTTCGTAAAAGTGATTGAAGTCTCCCAGGCAGATCACCGGCAACGTTTCCGCCTCGGCCAGATCGTTGAGCATTTCCGACTGACGCGTTCGCTTGCTGGTGGAATTTGGATCGCGTTGGGCCTTCAGGTGATTGACCATCACCAGGAACTCGGTGCCGGTCGCCTTTCCTTTGAATTTGGCAACCAGGACCGGACGCAGGCCTGGATTGCCAAGTTGCAGCGAGTTCTCCTGGTGCGAGGAAACCAATTCCAGGCGCTGCGCGTTATAAACAATGCCAAGCTTGTCTTTGCCGGCATTGGTGCTGATGACGTCTTCGTAGTCGATACCATGTTCGGCTTCAAGCTTTTCCAGAATCGTATCGAGAAAGTCCTGGTCTTCCAGTTCCGAAAAGCCCCAAATATCGACGGGACCTTTGTCCGCAGCCTGGGCTGCCAGGGTAGCAGCATCTGAGTCGCCGCTCTCCAAGTTCCAACCGATGACGGTCATCTGAATGTCTTCGGCATGAACCAAGTTGAAGCTAAAGAGACAGAAAACCAACAGGGGCATCAAAGTCATCCGTCGCATGGCAAGTCTCCTGGGAATGCTTGAGGGAATACGTCCAGCAGTTATGACGTGGTTGTATATGCTTGGCAACTATCTCACGTAATATTTTACATTAAGATTCGTACGGAGTTCCTACAGGATCGTTGGCAGGGTGATAATGACGTCACGAGACCAGAAATCGGGCTCAAATCTTTCTGGTTTCTTCATTCGATTGTCATGAGATAAGCCTATTCTTGCAGGCGCGTTGAGAGACGTGTCGCTTAGTTCAGCAAGGATGGACACGACTTTCTTTCGCATGGCTTGCGGTTCTATCGTTATTTGCGCATAGAATCCAACATTATCTCGAACCGATTTGCTGCGAATTTCAGGGCTTCCATTGATCGCCCCTGTTGGATTGCCTACGCAAGCGTCAATAAACGTTACCTCTGTTCGATGTTCCTTTCATGCATAGATGGGAGAATGGTATGAGGAAGTTAAACTGCTTGATTAGTATGGCTGTTGTTCTGTTGGTAACAGCGTTGCCACGAATCGCGACCGCTTGCGGACCGTACACGGATACAGGCACTTTCGACGTGACGGTCGTTCAGCGATCGCCGACTTGGGGGCCTAAAGAGAATCCCGTGCCTGGGGGCACCTACAATCTGGGGATTACCCAAAGAGGGCACACGTATAGGGTAGTGGTCAAAACGGACGAATCAACGGTGCTCACGCTGAGTCATGCGGCTGTCGCCAATGGTGGAATTTTTACGGGGGATCCCACCGTCGTGGTGAGCACCGCAGGCGGCTGCTCCACGCATACGTTTTCGCTCAAAGTTCGCAATGAAACGGTGCCGCTCACCTACTGGATTCAAAGTAAAATCACGGTTAGCGATAGCGTGAATACAATGCAATTTGACGTGCAAACCCGAGAAATCGAATACGACTAGACTGCCCTCTTCCCGGCTGGGTGGCACGGGAGCCAATCACACCTCCATGTGCCACTGGCCTCCGGGTGAGTGCCATGCGGTTCCATCGTTAACCACTTGTCTCTTGAACACCCAAGCGATGAAACCAAGCCGGGTCAGCGGCGTAGGCTGGGTCGAGACCTCAATGTTACCCACATTTCTACTACGCTAGCTCGTAATTCTTACAACGCCTGTCTTCGTTTTCTGCGGAATTGTGCTTGTTTTGCGTTTGGTATTCGGTGTGCACCAAGCCAACTCGTCGACGCACGAGTGAGGGAGCCTCTCGAGGTTTGACTTCGGCAGGGGAAGTCGTAGGCGTTGAAGTGGGCTGGGCGGCGAGCGCGTGTTGTACTCGTTGGCGATGATGGAATTTTCTCCGTGTGAATTGGGGGATGTGCGACGAACGAAACGCCTGGTTAAGGCAGCAGCTCAGGTGCTGGTTCGGCCTGACGGCACGACGCCTGAGCAGGCCGAGTCGTGGGGGGACTGCAAGGCGTTGTATCGCTTGATGGACTGCGACGACATCAGCTTTCAAGCGATCACTTCACCCCATTACGAGCGGACCAGGCAGAGCGGCGATGCCGGTTCGGTCCGCCTGATTCTCAACGATACGACCGAGATCGACTACGACAGCAAGCGTCGTGCTCGCGGTTTGGGACCGGTCGGTCGCAACACGGGACGCGGCTTCTTTCTCCATTCGGCGTTGATGCGTGACCCGGTCACGAAGCAAGTTATCGGCCTGGCCGGGCAAGAGGTTCAATATCGTACGAAGAAGAAAGGGGCGAAGAACTCGCGGCGACGTGATCCCCATCGTGAACAGGCCGTCTGGGGACGGCTGATCGATCAGATCGGGTCGCCTCCGCCGGGCGCGACCTGGCTGCACGTTTGTGATCGTGGTGCCGACGATTACGAAGTCTTCTGCCGCGCTTATCGTCAGCGTTGCGGCTGGATCGTTCGAGCGTGTCGATTGAATCGTCAGGTGATCTCGCCAAGCGGTGATCGCATGACGTTAAAGGAACATCTGACCGCGCAGCCCGTTCGCGGTCGCCAGTCGTTGGAAGTGGCAGCCACGCTGAAGCGATCGGCGCGAACGGCCCAACTGGAACTACGATTCGCGCCGTTGGCGTTGCCTCGGCCGCGAGTGATCAACGCATGGATTCGCAAGCACGCGCCAAGCGAGCCTCTAGCGATGTGGGTAGTTGAACTGGCCGAAATCGATCCACCGAACGATGCCGAGCAAGTTCGCCGGACACTACTCACTTCGCAACCAGTGGAAACGGTGGAGCAGGCCCAGCAAATCATCGACTACTACGCGCAGCGCTGGGCGATCGAAGAATACCACAAAGCGCTGAAGACAGGCTGCCAGGTCGAGTCTCGCTATTACGAAACGGCCGAGCGTTTGGAACGAATCACAGGTCTGCTGGCAATCGTGGCCGTACAGCTACTTCGTCTACGCCATCTGGCCGACGAGCACCCCGACCACCCAGCCATAGAAGTCGTGCCCGCACAGTGGATCAAGACGATCACCAAAGTACGACAGCGCCCCAGTCCCCGAGCACCCAAGATCAATGCAACGACGATGACGCTTGAAGAGTTCGACAAACACCTGGGCGGCCTGGGAGGTCACCTCGGCCGAAAATGCGACGGCCGCCCCGGCTGGCAAACCCTCTGGCGCGGACCGGAAAAACTCCTTCTGATCCTCCGCGGCTGTGAGATATTACGAACAAAATGTGGGTAACATTGAGGTCTTGACCCAGCCTACGGCACTGCGGTTGCCGCGTGAATGAGTGCTCCGGTTCACGGCTTTGTTATCCCACGATTTCTTTGTGCTAATTTGTTATTCCAGATTTCGTCAAATGTCGAACTTCAATGCTCGAATCGCCATTATGGCGAGACTGCTCTCGATACTTGAGCCCAGCGGGAAATGTATCTCCCACCAGTTCGATTTCGGTCACCAACAGCCTGTCAATTTCGCAGCCATTCCAGTGCAGGAGCGTATTCTTGTCGTCAGTGACGATGTAAGCGGAAAAGGACGAGTGCAACCGATGAAGGCACTTGGTGTTCGGTTCGCGTTCACGATCTGCAAGATAAACGAAGAATCTATTGCCTTCAGCGTCCTTGACTTCGCCATGCCACCAAACCGTCATAGTAAGTTTCGGATCAAGATCCTCTCGAATGCGATCCAGTCCTAAGTACTGGTTTAGGCCGTTACTCCATGCTGCAGGTTGCGTTGCCAACGCCTTGAAGAGATTTCCAGTTTTACGATCGACTTCAGCCAGTGGGTCTATGGCGAAACAGCTTCGCTCAGGATTCGGGTGATACCGATACGCGAAAGAGTCCGGCTTCAAATGTGTCTCTAGTCGATCAATCTCATTCTGAAGCTCAACTGCCCGACGGCGTTCAACGAGCCAGCCAATTCCAAATCCGACTAAAAGGAATGCAAACAGCACATTGGAGAGTGAGAATTTCATGCCACAGTCTGCGGGATAACGCCTGCCGTAACCGGGCACGAACGGAAGGCTTTGATTTCAGTTGCCGCGTGAATGAGTGCTCCGGTTCACGGCTTTGTTATCCCCCAGGGATTCTTGTCACTTAGATTCCACCCAAATGGATTTCCGTGTCTTGTTTGTATCATTGATCAGCGTTTTTTGCCAATTTTCAGAAACAGCAGAACACTCCAATTTCGATTCGAGCGGTGGGAAACATAGCGAATTTAACGAGACCGGTGGGCAAACCAGGAAAGTCACCTTAGACGGTTCGATCTTCATTGGAGCCGTGACATAGCCTCGATCAGAATCTGGGAGTTGAACTTTTAGCGGACTGACAGCCGATCCCATACGCCATGACTCTGCGATTCCTTGAGGCGTTGGAACAAAGAAATCATAGCGAAAGTGGTCCCTCTTAAACCCTAGGCGAACAGCAGTTTCAGCCCAAGATTCGTTGTACTTGAGTCCAATCCGAAACTGCGAAAAATCGAACGAGCTGTTGTATATAAAGATCCTCAGCTTGTTGGTCTCTTTCCTTTCAATCCCTGCTGGATCACCGAAAAACTTGGGTTCCCCGTGATCGATTTCGACGATCTTGGTCGGGTATTTCTCCTTCATTGACGCGATTGCCTTGATCAGCTGCGCCCTAAACTTATCGGAAAGGTTGGACAAATCCAGCCTCTTGTATCCCGCATATCCACACAAAGAGAATGACATCTCCTCAGGTCGATCGTAGTCCAAAATGCTGAGTTCTCCGCTCTGGAGTGCCTTCCATTCGGATTGATCGATCTCGCAGTAGAAGAACGCGTCTCCAGGGATGAAATAGCTGTTGTTCGCGGAGCATGGCGTCGCAAGTAGAAAGCAACTTGCAGCTACAATCAAAATCCGAGACATCGTGCGAGTTCCTTGTGGGGCTAACGCCACCGTTCACCCGGCCGCGGCGAACGACATTGATTGATGAACCCGCGTGGCCCGCGGCTCGGTGTGCAACGGTTTGTTATTTGGCCTGTGTGACGTCATTGGGATCACATGGGGCAGACCGCCTGTAGACAACGCCAGCAAATGCCATGGCATCCTTCGAGATCAAGTCGAGTGGCAGTTTGGTTTGGGGTAGGTCATTCTGTCCGTCGTACTGGTACAAGCAGACAACCTGCATGCCATTGAGCTTCCATGTGCCCGTTCCATGGACGGATCCAATCGATTTATCTTGACCAGCAATTTCAACTGTGCCGTTGGTATGGAAGCTGAGCACAATAGTTTGAAGATTGTCAGGCTTGGCGACCCATTCACCGATTATCGCTGATTGCGGAACGGGCAGCATGTCGCGAAGTCGCTCGGCTTGTAGCGCACATACCAATTGCCGCAATTGGTGGACCTGGGTTTCCAAGGTGTCAACGCGTTGCTGGAGTGTATCGGGCGATTCGTTGGAATCTGCTGCGCTAACGGCTGGGTTGCGGGTGACGTAAATCACAACCGCAGTAATCGCAAGTAGAGCACACGTAAATCGTGAGTATCTCATTGGGAACTCCATTTCAGCTTGAGGAACATGCTTTGCCAAATAACTTCTACGATCACCGGGCCACCGGAGTGATCGTTCCATCTAAAACACGCGCGATCGGCGGATCCGTGTGCATCGTGTTGTTACATGCCGAGGATGCGGGGATCAACGTCGGAATCAACGTAAAGTGCGTCAAGCCAAAGCGTGAACGACGCGCCATCGTCACTCAAGTCGTTTACCGTTCCGTAGACGCAGTCCTCGTCGATTCGATCAAACGCAATCCCATCTAACGACACGCGTTTTGATTTCCATTTCAGACCATTCGCATCGTAGCACAACAGATGCGTCCAGTCACAAGCAATTATCAGGTCTCGGTGTCGGTCGTAAACGGCATCCGTGAGCATTCGTTCTTCGGAGGCCATACGCAACGATCGGTCATTTGCTGCAACGCGGTAAAGACGACCGGCTACCACCACCATGAATTCATCGGTTGTGAGGTTTTGCAGCTTGCCCTCGTAATGGAGGTTTCCGGCACCGAATATGCCGCACCATTGGCGGTATTCGTCGTCCTCAAAGAGCACCCAGAGGCAGTTGCCGTAAGCATCGAACGCAACTTCCGGAATCACCCAGGCAGGACGTTCGCGAATGATCTCAGCAGTCGCCATTCATTTCGCTTTTAGGCATGTAACGGCACGCATCAGCGGGCCGGCGTGAGATGCTTTGACTTCAAAACCGACCCGACCGCCGGCTCCGTTGCATGTGTTTGTTATCCGGCGATACGGGGTCAAGTTTAGCCAACGCGAACCCGTTCGATGGAGTTAACCGCAGACTGAAAGAACAATGCCAATTCTACGGTTTCCGAAACGGGATGTCGAATATCGTCGTTGGGTGATTCAAAAATGTACCGATCCGATACAAAGTTGTCGGAGTATTCGACGAGTATTGGGAGCAGTCCGGGATATGTTTTGTTGAGACGATGCTTTGCAAATTCTTCAATCAAGTATGTTTTCGCCCAGTTTTGGAGGTGATCGAAAAGTTTGTCGAGTTTGTGACCAGGCTTGTTCGGTTTCGTCGTGATTAGGTCGCAATCAACACCGAGTGTTTCAAGTTGGTTGTGACGCACCCAATGGCAATCCAATGATTTGATGTAGAGTTCGACGGCAAACACAGCATTCACGCGCATTGCTTGCGTGCCGGAGTTCGAGATCGCGTCGTAGAGCATCTTTGCGGTGTCGCAGAATTGGTCGGCAAGGCAAACGACGTGGGAATCTGGAATTTCGCATTCAACTGCCATCATTTACTCCGTTTGGTTTCGGGCAGGACACAGCGAACGAGCTTAGGGTTCATGCCAGATCGTTTGAGTTCAATGGGCGGCGGCCAAGCAGCGTTGGGTTCAGGACCGAGCCGAACCGCCGCTCCATTGCAACGATTGGTTCGTCTTCATTCTTTCGGTTTCGCTGACATGTCTAGTTCGATTGAGATTCTGTTGTCACCGGTTTCTACATCGATCACTTTGATCAAACCGGAGGTGGAGGCGAGGAGAAGGGTCGACCCGTCATGGTCGAGAGCGATGTGCGTGGGAAGATACGGTGCGACCTTATCGCCGTTCTTGGGCGTCAGCCTCTCGGGCACAATGTAGGCAATAGTCAGCAAATCATCCTGAGTCGAAACATCGAAGACTGTAACCTCTCCACCCAGATCCCGCTTGAATCGCTTTTTTGCCAACACCCCTGGAATCGGTCCGTAAATCGAAACTCCTGCGAGACGTTTTCCATCCCCACTGAATGTGAGCCACATTATGCTCCCTAAGCAGCTCCCAATCTTTGACTGCTTTCCCGTTTCAAGCTCTCGTGTGTATATGATTGAACCAGAGGACAGGTTGTCGCTATCGACGAAAGCTATGGTCTTGAGGTCTGGTGAAAACGCCGCAGCCATGGCTTGATTCGGCGTCGCAAACTCGTAGAGCAATGTATTGTCAGCAACTGAAAGCACACGAACTTTCCGATACCCTGCCTCGGCGCGCATCTTCCCATCCGAGCTCAAGCTTGTGTAGGGTTGAACACTTTCCTGCCGTGGGTTGGGCTTAAAGACGAGCGCCTTGTCCGGATCGTATTTAAATTCCGGTCCCTCCGGCTCTTCGGCATGGAGGTCCAAACACGACCATGACAGCAAACAAGTCCAAATGGCTGTCGCCGCTAAATAACGAGAGAAGCGAAATGAGTTGTGTTTTTGTGTGAGTGTCTTCATGCAGCGAGCCTGGCGTAGAGTGTGAAGTCAAGATAAGGGCGGAAGGTGATCCGAGCTATCGCGGGGGCATCTTGCAGTTCGACGAACTTGTTATTAGACAGACTTTCTCTGTATAAGTCCTGCTTACACAGAATCAATTCGCGGAATCCACGTGATACCACACATCCTTGCGGGTGTGTGCGAGCGTACATTCAGTAGCCCAGCTTGCAATCGTAAGAGTCGGTTATTATCCTACAAAACCCCTCTTCAGCCAGCAAATCCTCAGGCCTCAAGCCGTTTGCAGGCCGTCTCCGTAACACCTTGCTTGTAGACCAACGGCCGAGGGTGTAACAAAGGGTAGAGCGGGGGTTCGAAAGGGGTAAAGAGCCCGCCTGAGAATGAGCGGAAATCGCTTTAACGCGTTGATTTCAAAGAGGTTGCAACAAGACCCTGCAAAGGGGCACTGTTGCTTCAAAATCCAGTTCCCGCAAGGGAGTGGGGATTGTTTCCTCTGCGACTTTTTCTAACTTTCTCCTGAGTGCGGGAATGCATTCCTCGCGATTTTTTCGTTCCCGTAGGAACACTCCGGCGATAACATAAAGGAATCCCTCCTCCCTCTCCCCCTCCAAGGATTCCCGCATGTTCCAGCCCTACGCGATCGCGACTGCGCTGCTGGCGATTTGCTCGTCGCTTCCAGCCACCCACCTGCTGGCCAAAACGATTCGTGTGCCTGATGATCGCTCGTCGATTCAGGCCGCCATCGACGGGGCCGAGCCTGGCGACCTTGTCCTGGTGAAGCGGGGCACCTATTCCGAGCGTCTCAAGCTGAAGGCCGACGTGACGGTGCGTAGTGAAGGGGCCGATACCGCAGGCAAGCTAGGGCGGCTGCGTGCCGAGGAAACGATCCTCGATGGGGCGGACGTGCCTGGGCATGGCAGTGCGGTGATCATGGCCGAGGGGGCCGTGCTCGATGGCTTCACCGTTCGCAACTTCGGTCACTACGACGAAGCCGAGTGGGCGAAGCATCACAAGACGCAGGGAAACCTTCAGTCGCACGAGCACATCGGCGAGAGCCCTGGCCCAGGCATTCAAATCCCCGACGTGACCTGCGTGGTGCAGAACAACATCGTGCATCACATCGGCGACACAGGCATCGGCCTTTTCGGCAGCCCAGGCAGTGCCGCTTCGCCGCACGTTTACCAGAACGTCTGCTACCGCAACATGGGTGGCGGCATCGGGGCGATGCGCCACTCGCGGGGGATTATCGAAGCGAACGTCTGCTTCGAGAATTTTTACGCAGGCATCGGTCACAATCATGCCAGCCCGATCGTGATCCACAATACGTGCTACGAAAACATTCGCGCCGGCATCGGGAGCAGCGAAGGGTCGTGCCCCACGGTACGCGAGAACAAGTGCTACAAGAATCGCCGGGCCGGGATCGGCGTGCGAACCGGTTCGAACACACGTCCGATCATCGAGGCCAATCACTGCTACGAAAACGACATGGCAGGCATCGGCACCGAAGAGGACGCCGCGTCGATCCTCCGCCAGAACGAGTGTTACCGAAACAAGCTGGCCGGCATCGGCATCCGCCACGCGGAAGCGACCATCGTGGGCAACGAATGCTATGAGAACGGCGCTGCCGGCATCGGGCTCGACGGCGCCAAGGCCGTCGTGCTGGACAACCACAGCCACCACAACCAGACCGCCGGCATCGGCCTGGCCGAAAGCGAACACGGCCTGGCCACGCTGGCGAGAAACAAGATCCTCGAGAACCGGCAAGTCGCCATCGGCATTCACGGCGGCTGGCAGGTCGAACTGATCGAGAACGAAATCGAACGGACCGGCGGGATGCCGCCGTTGGTGATGATCTTCGCCGGATCGAAAGTCGATTTAAGTGGCAACACGTTCCAGGGAGGAGGCGTCGCCGCCATCCGCGTCGCCGGCGAGGCCCGGATCGAAAACAACCGGCTGGTCGCCACCGAGCTTCGCAAAGCAGGACCACCCAGCTTCGGCATCTGGGCTTTGCCGGACGCCACCGTCCAGGCCTACGGCAACACCTTCGAGAACTGGCGCCACGCGATCTTTGCCAGCCAGGCCCACGTTTCGGCAGTCGATAACCAGGTCAAGTCATTCCACCAAGCGGCGTTTGTGATTGAAGACGCCAAGAGCACGGCAACGGTGATGGGCAACCAGCTGACGACAGGCGATGCCAACGCCAAGGTGGTGCTGGCCAGGGGTAAGGAGACGCAGCGGGTCGTTGAGCGGGATAACGAGATTCTGGCGGAAGCAAAATAAGCCGGATGCTCTACCCTTACTCCAGCGGCTGTTTCGCTTCCTTCATGAAGTTACCCATCATCTGCACGATCGTGGGATGGTCCTTGGCGATGTCGGTCGTTTCGCCGATGTCTTCGTTCAGGTTGTACAACTCGATCGGTTTGTCAGGGGCCTGGCGAACCGCTTTGAACGGTCCTTGCCGGGCCGCTTCCATTTTGGCGAACGACGAATACGAGATGCGCTGCTTCGGGTCGGGCTTGCGGTTTTCGACGACTACCTTCTGCTGCTTGCTGAGCAAGGTCGGCAGGAAGCTGAGGCCGTCGTTCAGGGGCACCCTCTTGGCCTGGGTCAGGTCAGCGTAGGTGGCCATCACGTCGTAGGCGTTGAAGGTAATGCCTGACTCGGTGCCGGCCGGGATTTTGCCGGGCCAGACGGCGATGAACGGCACGCGGATGCCTCCTTCGTAGACGGTTCGCTTGTATCCTTTCAGCGGGCCGTTGCTATCGAAGAAGTCGACCTTGTGCCCCCCTTCCTGATGCGGGCCATTGTCGGATGTGAAGATCAACAGCGTGTTGTCTTCGATCTTCAGCTCCTTCAGCAGGTCGCGCAGCTTGCCGACGTCGCTGTCCATGTGCGTGACCATCGCGGCGAAACCTTTCTCCGGATCGGGCCAGTCCTTGTCGGCGTACGGACCGTAGCTAGGGATCTCGCTGCCGTTGCCGGTGACGCGGCCTCCTTCGTTATTGGCGTGAGGAATCGTCCAGTGAATGTGCAAGAGGAACGGCTTGTCGGCGTTGCGGCGCACGAAGTCGAATGCTTCCTGGGTCATCACGTCGTGCGAGTAGGTCTTGCGGGTATCGAGCTTCGCCACGCGGCCGCGAGCGTTCTTGTCGTCCATCAGCACGTTGCCAGGCAGGGGAAGCTCTTCGACCTTGTCTCCTTCACAGCGCCAGATGTGGGGCGGGTAATAGTTGTGGGCTTCGCCTTGATCGAGGTACCCGCACCAGAAATCGAACCCATGGTAGATCGGTTCCCCGCCGCTGCCAGGCGTACCCATCGCCCACTTGCCGACGCCGCCGGTGGTGTAGCCTTGCTCTTTCATCAACTCGGCGATGGTGTGATCGGACGACTTCATCGTGTACGGCTTGTTGTCGTTGATCGGCTGATGCCCCAGGTGCCGCCCGGTCCACAGCACCAGTCGCGAAGGACGACAGACGGTGCAGCCGGCGTAGAAGCTGGTCAGCTTGATCCCATCGCTGGCCATCTGATCGAGCTGGGGCGTGGCGATCTTCTGCTGTCCGAAGCAGCCGAGGTCGCCGTAACCGAGGTCGTCGACGTAGATGAAAATCACATTCGGCTTGGCATCCTCCGCCGCACAAGCGAACGAGGGAACCAAAAGCAGCAAACCAGCAAACAGCAAAACCAAACGACGCATGGCAGGGACCTTCCGCGCGAGAAAGTGACGAATCAGGGTGGCTGTTTAGTATCGTCTCGCGAGGTGGCGGGGTCAAATCTGCGCAGGAACGCGCGGCAAGCGATCGAAATCGACGTCATACGGGTGATCGGGAACCCAGTCTCCTTGAAGCATCACGGGCGAATGGGCAGGCCGCTCTTGGGCGACCAGCGAAGAAGAGCCATTGCCTGCGATGATCAGCATCGCCCCGCACACACCAGGCACAATCGTTTCATCGTCATGATATTGTTACCCAGTCATTAATCACGAAGGGAGCCTATCGTTATTGATCCGCTATCTTCGGCTCGATCCCCAAGAGGCCAGAGAACTCCAACAGCAACCGCTGCGGGGTGCTCATCGCGGCGCGCTGCTCGAGGACCGATTGTGCGAGTTCAGGCTTGTCGGTCAGGATGCCGTCGACGCCGCGGCTCATCATCGTCGACATGGTGGCCGCATCGTTGACCGTCCAGACGAAAACCTGTTTGCCGTTATCATGCGCTTGATCGATCAGCAGCACGTCGGCGAACCTGGCGTTGACAGCCAGGAAGTCGGCGTCCAGCTTGCTCAGGTTGCCGGCAGCGACCGACATGAGCAGGCCGACTTTCCACTGCGGGCGAATGGCTTTCATCTTCTGAACGCCTTCTCGCTTGAGCGACATGGCCATGACCTGATCGTTCATGCCTTGCTGGTCGACCACGTCGGCAACGCGCTGCTCGAGCATTTGATCGTGGCCATAATACTTCAGCTCGATGTTGACGCCGACCTTGTCTTTGCACAGGGCCAGCACCTCGGCCAGCGTCGGTACCCGCTGGTCGGCGAAGTCAGGCGATTTCCACGAGCCGACGTCGATGCCCTTCAATTTGTCTGAGGTGGCGTCCCAGATTTTGAGTGGGTCTTTGCTGAGCTTCATGAAGTCGCTGTCGTGCATGACGACGACCTGCCCGTCGGCCGTTTCCTGCACGTCGAGTTCGATCCAGTCGGCACCATCTTCGATGGCCTGCTGAAACGAAGCGAGCGTGTTCTCCGGAGCTTTGCTGGAAGCACCCCGGTGAGCCATGATCTGCACGTTGTCTTCGAGCTGAACCGACTCGAGCGCGGCGGTTCCGATAAGGATGGCGACCAGAATTCCTATCAAGCTGATCGCGGCCACGCGCGGGCGGGTGATCTTCGGGCCAGAGTAGTTGGCGGCTTCGTGTTCGAATTGGGCGGCCAGGTCGACCTGCGATCCTTCACCGGGCGATTGGTAAAGGGTGAACAGCATCGCCGTGAACGTCGTCGTGCCGAGCAGGTTAGTCGCCAGGTTCACTAGCGTCAGCAGCAGCATCGAGACCCCGATCGCGACGACCAGCCAGTTCAGGGACGTCGTCGAGTCGGGCATCAGTTGCTGACTGCACCAGGTGACGATCGCCGAGGCTATCGCAGAGACGACCAGGATGGCCCCAGCCCAACCGAGAAGCCAAACAAGCACAATGCGACGATGCCCATGAACCCGGCGGCGACTTTCCCGAAGTGCTTCGGTCGGGCTGAGCTTCTCGAACAGCAGCAGCGGCAGGGCGAAGAAATAGTTGGCAATCATCCACAATAGCACGGCTGCCAGGCCCAGTAACAACGCCACGCCGATCCCCACGGCCACGCGAAACACGGGCGGGCTTTCCTTCAAGTAGTAGTTGATGTCGTACTCGGTGAGGAGCGAGAAGTAGACGCCCCCTGCCACCACCAGAAACGGCACCACGGCAGCGATGATGAGCAGAATGATTCGCATCGTCAGGCGAACGACGCTTGTCGCATGAGCAGCAGCAAACCGTAAGGCACCCAGTGGCGTGACCGTTCGGTTGACGTGCCTGGCGGCGAGGATTCCCAGCAGCGAGGTCTGTTCGAGAAACACGATCCCCAGCCACAGCGACCCAACGACAATCAAGCACAACCAGCCGGCCGGGCCGAGAAAGAACAGGGCGATCTCGACGTCCGACAGAACCTCGTCCCCAAACGTCGCCAGTAGAAAGCGAAACAGACTACCCAACAGCGGCGTGAGCACGATGAACGCGAGAATCTTGTAGAGCAGATCGGTCGCGACAAGCGTTTTCCAACATGAGGAGAACGCCTGAGAAGCAGCAGTGAGCCGTGAGTTCATGTAGGTTTCCCTCTGCACTTCCAATCACGACGGCGGCAAGTTGGAGTTACCAATTCAACGTGAACGATTCACTAAAACAACTGGTATGCCTTGGCATCCAAGGTCTTTGCCAGGTCGGCATCGTTCGCCTTGTCGAGCAAGTAATAGTAGCCGTAGGGATACTTGAAGACGTGCCCGATGCCGACGGACTTGTCTCCGCGACGCTGCCAATATTCGGCTTGATTGGGTCGTAGTTTGCTTGGGGCGCGGTCTTTGATTTCGCGCGCGTCGGGGCCGGGGCCTTGCCGGGTGACGGTCACGTATTTGCGGAACGCGGTGCGGCAGCCTTCGGCAAGTTCTTCGTCGCCGTCGGCGGCCAGTTCGACCATCGCCTGGCCGAAGGTAAGCATGTGCCCGGCGAACCCTTGCCCATGACCGACGAACCGATCGATCGCATCGCTGGCTTCCTGCAGAACGAATCGCGAAGCGGCGGCCGTATCGGAAAACGAAGGAGGCTGCACGCTTTCATCGGGAGCCTCATCACGCCACGGCTTGAACTTGCGGATCATCTGGCACACGCCATCGACGCGCTGCGGGGTGGCCAGTTCGGGCATCAGGGTGAACGACTTGATTGCCAGGCTGGCGAAGATGACGTTGTGCCCCACTTCGCGAAGCGTCTCGCTACCATCGAGCAGTGCCAGGCGAACTTTTTGCACGGCACCGGGATCGGGGTCTTCTTCGGGAAAGGGCTGGCACAGCTTCGTCTTGGCCCAGTTCAAGTCGAACAACTGCGAGATCCGCGTCATCGTCGGTTGATCGAAACCATTCTCGACGCACATCAAGTGGGCAGAGATCATCGCCGCGCCGCGATGCCCGTCGTTGAAGTAGTTCATCGAGTGTGCCCTGGCCAATGCGTTCATCCCCAGGCGAACCAGGTGCCGGTCCTCCAGCGGCGACTGCTCGGCGGCTTTCAGCCAGTCCGACCAGAGACTGCCAGATAGGGTTCCTCCAGCGAGAACCATTTGGGCAAAGCGACGGCGATCCAATGACTTCTTCATGACAAGCGCCCCAGAGAAGTGAAACAGAATAATTAGGCAGGAAGGCAATCCTTTTAGGATAGCTGAAAACGGCGTGCAGGACGAAGTACGAAATCGCGAATAATGGGTACGGCGCGCTCACCATGAACGTCAGTGCCGGTCACACACGCTTTGAGGATGGTTAATGGAAAAGGATTTCCCATAGCAAATCGCCCTTGAAGCGGCGGTCGATTCCACGCAAAGCGATCCAGATTGACGGCGAAGAATTTATCGATATTCTTGCAAGATTACACGTGACATCATCATAGCCGTTTTCTATAGTGCGCTCTGTCTGCCAAGTGCTGCTTGGCGGGGTTTTCGCCCGTCGGACCTGGCAGACACCATCATGGCAAGCTTCGATTTTCTCGTGTTTCTTTTCTTTCCTTTAACTCGGAGACCGATACCATGAAGTCCGCGAATAAATTGAATGAGCGGAGTGGCTTTACCCTGGTCGAGTTGCTGGTGGTCATCGCGATTATCGGCGTTCTGATTGCGTTGCTTCTTCCGGCAGTGCAGCAAGCCCGGGAAGCTGCCCGCAGGATGAGCTGCTCGAATAACCTCCGCCAGCAAGGGCTCGCACTGCACAACTATCACGATACGCACAACTCGTTTCCCTTCGGCGGGCGTCATTACATTACCTACGCGGGAACGAGCTGGCGATTCGCGCTGCTTCCTTACCTCGAACAGAAAGCGATCTACGACCTCGACCGTGCTTCAGGTCATCAACTCAACACGTATGCGGGGGGCGGAAGCAATACCGACATCAATGCCTATCGGGCAGAAACGCGGGCGTTGTTCAGTATCGTTGTCGACGGTTACGTTTGCCCGTCGAGTTCGATCGATACGCTGTTCGCCGCGAACAATAGTGCGTCCCTTATTTCGATCGGCGCCGTAACCCAGGCCCATCACTACGTGGGCATCATGGGAGCGTATCCCGATCCGGCCGGACGAAGCGATACGTACTACGCGGTCCAATACGGTAGCTATGCCGCGGACAACGGCATCCTGACGATCGGCGAAACGAAAGCGATTCGCGACATTACCGATGGAACGTCGCAAACGATCATCGTCTCGGAGCAGTCAGGCAACCCCGATCCGAACCTGAAGAATCGCCAGCTGGCCAACTATCACACCGGCTGGGGAGGCATCTCAACGACCGGCACCGTCTCGGACTGGCGGGCCGGGGCCGCGAATCTGCATAAGTACGGCAACGGTTTGACCGCCGTGTTTCATTCCCCCAACCCACGCTCGACGGGAATCGAAGCGGACAAAGAATGGGACTTCAATACGCCGTTGACCTCATTCCATCCCGGCGGCGTGCAGGTTCTGCTGGCCGATGGGTCGGCGCGTTTCCTTCCAGAAACCATTCCACTGACGACCCTGCAACAACTGTGCGTCCGCGACGATGGCACCGTGATTCAAGGGTTCTAAGGGGGTGAGATGATGACACGAAACAGAGAATGCGGAGGGCAATCGATGCACGTTCGGTGGGAAAAACACTTGGCCCGCCATGTGCGAGCCGGATGGATCATCGCGATCTTCGGTCTGGCACTGGTAGGCTGCCAAGGCCGTAGCGCTCGTCCTTCGGCGGATATTCAGGGAGTGGTTCGCCTGGACGGCAAACCGCTAGAGCAAGCCAGCGTCCACTTCACGTCGCCGCGCACCGGTGAATCGGCGTATGCCAACGTCGAACCTGGCGGAACGTATCGCATACCTTTTCCGGAAGTCGACATCGGCGAGCTGTACGAAGTGGCCGTACGAAAACCGGTAGTCGAAGTCGAGTACGCTACCGATGCCCCGACGTCACAGCCGAAGACGACTAAGATCCCGGACAGGTATGCCAACCGCCGAACGAGCGGCTTGACGTTCAAGATCGAATCCGGCGGGTCGCAAACGTTCGACATCGACCTAAGCGGATCGTAATGAGTGTGGGGCAATCAGAAACGAGTGGCACCAAGTCCCCGCTTGGGAACCGCTCGTTTCCGCACTCTCGCCACATTGCTTTCTTAATGATGCGTCTGTTTGCCACCGACGCACAGCACTTTGGTTGGTATGCCGCCGACTTCGTACTCACCGTGAAACTCGAGGTCGGAAAGCGATAGAAGCTGCAGCTTGCCGCTACCCGGGTTAGTGACCACCGCCCAGCGGCCGTCGGCGTCGAAATCTATTTCATGATGGCCATAGTGACCCATTACCTGGCTCGGCCCGATTGGCAGTTGCTTGACCACCTTGGCATCACTCAGGTCGCGGTCGGCGTTGGGATCGAGATCGACCACCACCAATTGCTCGGCGGCGTCTCCTTCCTTTCGGTCCTGAAACAGAAACGCATAGTTCTTGCCGGCCGAGGTGACTACGGTGGTCGGCGTCGTGAGCGAGAGGCCGTCTGGCGTATCGATCGGCAGCTTGACGACCGAAGGCTCGGCGGCGGAGGCATTGACCAGGCAGAGCGCCGCCGCGCCATGCTTACCGGTCGTGCATAGCACCCAATTGCGATGCGTGACGAAAGCACCGGTACGGTTGGGCCGATCAGAATCGTCGTCTTTGCCCAGGGATAGATGATGCATCTCGACGCTTTCGGGGGATTGCTTCAAGTTCACATCCGCATCGACGTAGTAGATTCCATCGGAAGGGGCGAAGAAGACGCGCCCGTGGCTGGCCGTCGCGCCGTGGAGCCCTCCGACGGGAAGCTGAAACGAGTAGGCAATCGCGTCGTCGCCCGACCGGGTGAGATCGGTCACGTCGATACGACCGTTGTTCTCTTCATCGCGGGCAGCCCATGTCGAGTAAGCGATCTTGCCTTCGATCGCCGCCAGCGTGATGTGTCCGCCGCCACCACGATAGAAGTGCCCGTGCTGTTGATCGTCCTGCCGCAGGAGATGCAGCGGGTCGAGCTGCGTGAAACCGTTCCGCTTGTCGTTGGCCAGGTAGAAGACGCCATCGTATCGGTACAGATGGGCCGGGTTCCCCTGCGCTTGATCGACGACGCTGGCAAGCAGGTGGGGGGGCTCCTTGTAAACGTGGTCGTCGTGATCTCCATGCGAATGACTACGGACACCCATGTCGATGGCCGCCCACCCGCTTTGATATTTGCCATCGTCATCGTCACGGATGCCGACGACGACCACGCGGCCGATACGCTCCATCTGGACAAGCTCGTTGCGCTGTGCGTCGAGCTGGGGGAAACCTTCAATCGCGTCATGCTTCGTAAAATGGATCTGCGAATCGGCCAGGGAAAACTGGCCCCAGCGCAGCGTCTTCGCCTCACGGTCTTGCCAGACGATGCGCATGAGGGGCGTTTCTGCGGCCTGGATGGATACGCTGCCAGTCAGCAGGAATAGGATCACAAGTAAGTTCGAGAGCAGTAGTTTTCGAGTCATGGTTTCATTCTTTGGCAGAGGTTGAGTGTTTGATTCAAGTTACAGCGACATCTTCGGAGCAGGCACGTTGAGATCGATCTCGGTTTGTTCCGCGGTCCAATCGATTTCCAACGGAGACTTCTCGGGCGAGCGGTATGCTTTCGGCCAGATCATGGGAAACTCGCCGGCCGATTCGATCGTCAGGCGATAGCTGCCTGGCGGCAGGTGAACCCCTTCCAGCGTCGCTTCCTTGCGCAGCTGGAAGTTCCCCTGGCGATCGCTCACGGCGAACGCCTGAGGGTGGCCGTCGTGGTCGAAGACGGTCACGCGAACCTCACCCAGCGGCTGACCTTCAGCGTGCAGCTTTCCAGGCGTGCCTCCGGGAATTGCGGGAGGTGCTCCGCAACCGATCAGCACACCAGCAAGCAGCGTTAACGTGGTTGGAATTAGGCGATGCATGGTTGCTGCTTGCTTAATAGGGCTGAGGGACTTCACCGCCGCCGCGACTAAACAGGGCCCGCCAAGTGGAGAGATCGATCGTCTCCGGCACAAAGCTGACACTGCCATCGGCAAGCACGATTTGCGTTCCGCCGGGGTGATTGCTGCGGCTGCTGGAAACGATGTAGCCGTGATGCGAAGCATCGGGACTACGACTGTTGGGCGGATAGAAGCCGTTGATCGTGATGTGATAGCCGGTGGTTCGAATCCAAGAGCCGGCCCGGGCACCGGTGTAGCCGGAGGCCGAAGCGGTATCGATGTCTTCGGCCGTCTTCGATCCCGGCGCGCCGCCGCTAACCCGTTTGATCTGCCGCTGCGGATCGGTCAGGACGGTGGTTGAAACCTGATCGCGACCACCAAACAACGTTTCGGCCATCAGAATCGTGTGACTGGTGCCGTCGGTAATGTCGCGAAACGCCGTGTTGCTGCCTCGCCAGAAGAGCCCGTTCGGATCGCAGCCTTCGCAGTAGTACAGCCCATTGCCACTTCCGACGTTGATCATGTAGTTGGTTCCGGCCCACGTATCGGTCCCGTCGTTGTAAAACGGGTCGCCACTGTCGGACGGGCACAAGAGCATCTCCAAAATGCGATCTGGAATGCCGGCATGCACCGGGTTGAGCGTCACCGAGGGACCACTGCCGAGCATCAGCGGCTCGCTGAAGTCGATCAAGTCGTGCAGGTTGCCTTGCTCGATGAATGGCAAGATCAGTGCCTGGGCCGAGAAGCCGGTGCTGCTGGAAGAAATAGGCGGGAACTTGTTATGGTTATCGTGATAGTTGTGCATGGCCAGCCCCAACTGCTTGAGGTTGTTCTGGCATTGAATTCGGCGGGCCGCCTCACGAGCCTGTTGCACCGCCGGCAATAGTAGAGCAATCAAAATACCGATGATCGCGATGACCACCAGCAGCTCGACGAGCGTGAACGCGTGTCGTGAACGCATGGAACTTCTTCCCCTTCGCGGATAACGAAAGCCGTGCCCAACAACGCACGACTGAATATCACATGCGACTTTATTTGTTTTGCAATTTAGTTGCAAGTACATTCTTGAAAGATTTACGGAAGGGGCGATTCTGGTGGACAGAGGAGTGAACAATGCCGAAAAGAAAAAGCCCTGTAGGGGGCGACCAGGAGCTTGATGGCTCGCTTTGGTCGCCCCCTACAGGGCTTTAGAATTTGTGACATTCCGGTAGAGTGAGTCGAGTACTCGACTCGTGGTCCCCTGCGGTACGTTGACTGCCGACGCCATGTCGACTTCGCTCAAAAAGACTCTCTCCCTGCGAGGGAGAGGGGCCATGAGGAAGTTACTCGCCGGTCAGTGCCTCAGGGTCTTCGATCACCAGGTAGTGACCGTGATCGGCCGTTAGAATCAGGCACGTATCGTCCCAGCCGCCGTGCGTTTCGATCCACTGGGTTACCTGGTGGAATGCCTCGTCACCACTGAGCACGGCTCCGATCGAGTCGTCGATGTTGTTCGAATGGTTGGCCCAGTCGACGTCGCCTGCTTCGATCATCAGCCACCACGGCTGGCCCTTGGCTTCCAACACGTCGAGGGCCGCGATGCTCATGTCGGCGAGCGTGACGTTCTCGCGAAGGTCGGCTGCGCTGTATTTCTCAGCCGCGACCGGTCCGGAACTCTTCGCGCTGACCACTGGATCGTACTTGCCATCGGCCGTTTGAAATGGCAAGTGCCCACCGCCGATACCGAAGAATCCAAAGAGTCGATGCCCCTGTTTAATCGCCCCGGCCGCGCCATCATCCAATACCTTTTTACCTGCCTGGCCAGGCGTTCGCTGGGCAATGACGTACTTGCCTCCGTTGGCGACATCGATTGCCTGTAGATCCTCTTGGGTGATGTAAGGATTGCCTGGCACGAAGTTCTGGCCCTGCTTTCCATCCTTCGTCTTTTCGTCTCCCCAACCTCCGCCGATCAAGACGTCGACGCCTGGAAGCGAGCCAGGGTGATAGACCGAAGGACGTCCGATCAGGTCGCGTGTGATGTCTTGATAGTCGTACCGATGTACGTTGTTGGCATAGGCCGCCCCAGGCGTGGCGTGGCAAACAGGCACGCTTGTCACGACGCCAATCTTCCAACCATCGGCTTGCAACTGACGCGAGATCGGCAAAACTTCACGCCCCATGTAGTCGACGTTGATCGCGTTGTTGTAGGTCTTAATGCCTGAGGTCATCGACGTGGCGGACGAGGCCGAATCGGTGAACGCGTGAATGATGTTCTTTCCCTTGGCGATCGGATAATACGCGTCGGCCGGAACGCTCCAAGGGAACTCGCCAGCCTCGCCGACGTCGTAACCTCCCTTGGTGCTGCCACCGGGGGACGTCACGATTTGACGATCGACGTTCACGTCGGTGCCGTTGTTGTGTGGAGTCGTCACGAAGTACCCAAAGTCGGTCTTCGCACCCCGATAGTCTTGAAAGTGCAGTCCGGCCCCGCGCCCCTCGCGATACGGAACGCGGCCTGACTTGTAAATGGCGGCCGCCCAGGTCGTTTGCCAGTCCATGCCATCGTAGATAAACAGAATGATCCGCTTCTTGCCACTTTCGGCGGCCTGCTTCTGCAGACGATAGACATCGGTCTGATCGAAGTACTCGGCCTTTGAGTTGACGGTTTGCGCAGGAAGGTAACCAAACAACTTCTCAAGCTTCTCTTCACTTCGATAAACACTACTTACGCCATCGACCGCGTCCAGATCGATGCCGAACGTGTAGATCGGGATCAGGCGGTTGGAGTGATTGGTCCAGCTGGAATACTTCTTTTCATTGGGCCCCCAGTGAATCGACTGGGGACGATTCGTCTCCGCATTCTTCTGTTGAAGGGACGAGACCGGCACGCGCTCGAGCGACTCGGCAAGTCCCATGCTTGCCAGGAGCAAACCCAGGGTAACCAAACAAATCGCAGGGAAGATCTTCAACACGGGTAGGTCTCTGCGCGGGAATGGGGGGAGGAATGACGACTTGTCTTGAACCCTTCATTGAACCTGCCCAGCGCCTGGCAATAAACCCCTCATCGCGCAGGACACCCAACTTTTTGCGCACGACGGTCGGAATCGTGTGATTGCTTCAAGTGTGGAAACCGTGCCGGACAAGTGCTCGGTGAGAGAAGCTACGCTGACGCGCACAACCTCTAGGTGATGCCGTGCCCAGCACTGGAAGGATTCTCAATGTCGCACCGTACCACCGATGGTGTAGGTGGTTAAGGAATTGCCTGTTGGCAATCTAAGCAAGTCTGCCGACAGATTGTGCAAGAAAATTAGTGGTGGATATTTTTTTATCACCCCTCCGGCGGGTTTCAATTTCCGCGTAAAAATATACGTAAAACCGCAGAACCTAAGAATACAAGCTGAAAACTAAGGGAATTTGATTTTTCACTAAGCGTTCCGTCGCCGGACTTTTCCCGAGTGGCACGGTCTTTGCCATATTGAACCTCAAACGATATCCCGATATATCTTGGTGATATCGCGGAATAGCGAAATTGAGGCATATTTGGTTTTATTTTTTCCATTCCTTAACCGGAGGCCCTCCTGATGATTCGTCCGACCTTGAAGCGTCGCGGCTTCACCCTTGTCGAACTTTTAGTGGTCATCGCCATCATTGGTGTTCTAATCGCCCTGCTGTTGCCAGCCGTCCAACAAGCGCGTGAAGCCGCACGGCGAATGCAATGTAGCAACAACCTCAAACAGCTTGGCTTGGCGCTGCACAACTATCATGACACGCACTTGGAATTCCCGATTGCCCACTTCATCACCGCGCCGACCGATCGACCCGCGAGCTGGCTTGTGCGGATCTGGCCATTCATCGAGCAATCGGCCGCGTACGATCAATGCACGTTCAGCGGAAGCGACTGGTCAGGACGTGGTTTCGACCGCAACTGGCGAGTGACGACCAATATCTTCGTGGAAGGCCTGAACTGCCCTTCCAGCCCGATGGAACGCTTCCACTCGCAAACCGCCAATAGTGACACGACCAATGACGGTGCACCATCAACGATCCAGTACCAGATCGCCGACTATTGCGGCGTCGGTGGAACGTATGGCGACGGCAAGTCCCATTGGTACGGCTATCATGGCCGCAACGACTACTCCGGCGTGTTCATCACGACCGACTCGAAGAACTCGCAGGTTACCGCGTTCAAAGACATCACCGACGGAACCAGCAACACGCTGGCTATCGGCGAACAGTCCGACTTCGTCCGTATCGATGATGGAAGTGGCAACGTCGTCAAGAAGGACTACCGCGACTTCAGCTGGCACGGGGGTGCCTGGAGCGGCGGCGGCGGCGGTGAAACGGACGAAGGTTACTGGAACGGTCATTCTTCCTTCCGCGTGGGTATCAACTTCGTGGCCTCCGGCAATCACAGCCCCCATGGGATTGGCGACTACTGGTATGGCCGCCGGGGACATCACTCGCCATTCTGCTCGCCGCACCCAGGCGGAGCATTGTTCACACTGGCCGACGGTTCGACGCGATTCGTCAGCGAACATATGAACTTCGATACGCTCCGTAGCCTGGGCAATCGCGCCGATGGTCGTGTCGTTGGCGAGTACTAATCGAATCACCCTACCAATCCCAAAGGACTTGACTGATGACGATTCAAAGAGCCTTGGCGGCGACTACGCTGTTTGCCATGGTCATACTGATAGGATGCAGCGATTCAGGCCCTGCGCTGGAAGGCGTTACTGGAACGATCACCAAGAACGGCGTTCCCTTTGTCGGTGCCCAACTCGAGTTCTACCCTGAAGGTCCCGGGGCCGCTTCTTACGGCAAGTCGGACGAGCAAGGCAACTTCAGACTTCGCTACTCGACCGGTAAGCCGGGGGCGGTGATCGGTAACCACAAGGTGACCGTGATCGGCGGAAGTACCAATGGTGCGGAAGTTGAAGAGGAGCCTGTGGAAGATCCAATCGAAGGGGAAACGAAACTGGCCCCGGTCTCCAACCCGGATGCGGCCGGCCGCCGCGGACGCAATGACGGAGGTCCGAAATCGATTGAAGGAATTCCGGCCGTCGTGAAAGAGGGCGAGAAAAACCACGTGATCATCGAACTAGACTAGCCAGGTCTTGCTTGAGATCGACTATCAATCGGAACAGAGTGCTGGGTACCCTCGCGACACTTGTCGCGGGGGCCCTTTTTTACGTTCGGCATAGGGGTTGAACGTGAGGAAGGGATGACCACCCAAACAAGATCAGAGACATCCCCTAAGCGTCACTTCGACGCACGTTATCTTTACTTCCTACTTAATTGGAGGCCCTCCTGATGAAGCGTCCGCTTCGCAAATGCTCTGGCTTTACGCTAGTTGAGCTACTGGTGGTGATTGCCATCATTGGTGTTCTAATCGCCCTACTGTTGCCAGCCGTCCAACAAGCACGTGAAGCTGCGCGACGAATGCAATGCACGAACAACCTCAAACAGCTCGGTATTGCCTTACATACTTATAACGATACGTTTTTGGCGTTGCCGATGGGAGTGCTGCAACAGCACAACTGGCGGGTTGGCGTTCTTCCGTATCTGGAACAGAACAACCTGTACGAGCAACTCAATTTCTCGGAAACCTTTCGCGGTGATCAAAACAATGCTAACACCCCCGCGCTGGGCGGCACGACAGTCGATACGTTCGTCTGCCCGTCGAGCCCGCTGGATCCGAACATGAACCCAGGATGGAACGGATTAAAGTATCAGTACCATCACTACATGGGCGTCAGCGGCGCGGTCGGAACGAGCGTGGGAACTTGCCAAAAACACTATGGTTGGAATTGCGATAACGGACCATTCTCAGTCAATAAGAAGGTTAAGCTGGCTGAGCTCACCGATGGTACGTCCAACACAATGATCGTAGGCGAGCAATCCGAACGTGTAAAATATACTGGTTCCGGGGTTGGTTCGTGGCCATTTGCCGAAGGAAAGACGATGGCACCAGGTGGTTATCACGGTGGCTGGGAAGGCCCTGGGAACCTGAGCCAAACGGGTACGCAATACGGCATCATGTCGGGCATCGTACCTATCCAGTATGGTCCCAATGCTACCTGTCCTGATCCTTGGGATTGCGGCTACTGTTACATCAATTCAACCATTCTTGCGTCCGCCCATCCTGGTGGCATCAACATCTTGTTGGCGGACGGATCGGTTCGATTCATTTCAGAAACGATCGACCTCAATAACTTCAAATTGTTGGCACTCAAGAGCGATGGTGAAGTTGTGAAATTCGACTAAGGCTAGAGAACAGAGAAAAACCTTTATGATCCAAAAAGCAACGATCATCTCGCGATCGACCATTGTATGCTCGCTCCTATTTGTGGGAGTCGCTGCGATGATCGGCTGCGGCGAGTCCAACGCTGGCGGAACCGTTTCCGGCAAGGTGACTCTTAATGGCAAACCGTTAACGGGTGCCAACGTCAAGTTTCACAATCCTGATCTGGGGGTCGGCATTACTTGCGAATTAAGCCCCGACGGTACGTTTGCGAGCACGACGAAGATCCCGGAAGCGACTTACCAAGTCGCGATCATTCCGCCCAATACGTCGCATGAACCTGGGGCAGACGGAATGCCAGTCATTCCCAAACTGCCTAAGGATTTGCCTCAAAAGTATGCATCGCCAGATACAAGCGACTTGACGGCAGAAGTCCATTCACAGCCCGTGAATGAATTTACCTTCGAGTTATAAGCCCCGCCCGTTGGTCAGTGAAGTAAACCATATGATTATCGAACGCGACCAACCTGGTCTTGTTCGTGGTGCACAATTCAATGGAACAGAGAGTTGGGACCCCCTTGCGATCCTATCTGCAGGGGGCCCTTTTTTACTTTCCGAGGTGGTGGTCTTTGTAAAACGATCTGCCTCGATTCATTGCATGGTTTCGCCCACTTCGCCGACAGCTTCTCGATCGATACCGGTCTGGGCTAGCCAATATTTGGTGTTCGGCTCGGAAAGACGCAATCTTCGCTAAACACACATTAGGCGATCTATCGACGGATCATCTACCAGTAGATGCATTCATCGTCCAATCTGCCATTTTTCCACCTGATTCTCCCTAGTGCGATCTGAAATTCGGTATAAGCCTTGATGATATCTCGGTATATCCGGCTGTTGGATCATGGAGCCCGGTCTGACGTCGCGATACTTCCGACATTTTTCCTACCTGGAACAGAGAGCGCTTTGAATATGACAACGAAACAACAACATTCCGTTCGCCCGGCGTTTACCTTGGTCGAACTGTTGGTGGTGATTGCCATCATTGAAGGTGGTACCTGAAAGGGCTCTCGCGGTTGCTTCGCCGCGAGGGTCCTTTTTCGTTTCTGGCTAGCGAAGCATGGCCCGCTCGACGGTTCTTTGAGTAGGACGTGAGGTGGTGAATCGATCAGTTTCCTCGCGTGAAAACCATCCCACGTTGTAGATGGATCGTTCGTACCACCAGGTGCCGGTGTCCCAATCAGAGTAGCGGGCATTGAATTCCACCTGGCCCCATTCATCGAGAGAAATGGTGAAGCCGACGCCTTCGTGCGGATAGGCCGAAGTGCCGTTAGCCAGACTACGCGGATCCTTCGGATGACGAACGATAAGACGCTCAACATCCGCGGAAACGGACAGACCTGGCAGGCTCCGTTCTTCCAGAGACGAGATGGGTTCAATCCGTTCTTGCGGTTGGAAGTCGCTCTCTTCCAGAAACGAGACTCGATGCAAGCTGATCTCTGCCGCAAATGCATCTAACGGAAGAGCACAAGCGTGCGGCAAGGCATTTCGTCTCACAGCGCCTTGCCCGCCCCGGGAGGCCTTCGTCCATACGGTGTGAAGTCGCTGCACAATGATTCGCGGAGTTTGCATTATGCCTACTTCGGCCCGCTGGCGTTGATTTTGTCGGCACCGTGCTCCTGGCCAGCCCAGTCACCGTAGGGGCGATCTCCTTTGATGCGCTCGCCGGTCTTGCTGTCGACATAGCCGGTCTCACGGTCGTAGAAGTCGGTGGTATAGTTTGCCGGAGCGCTGTCGCCGGTTTCCTTTTGCCACCGGTCCATCACCTGGCGCATTTCGGCCAGGTGTTTGGCGTACTGTGGGCTACCGACCAGGTTGTTGGTTTGCAGCGGGTCTTGGCTGGTGTCGTACAACTCTTCAGCCGGACGTGGTGCCAGCAGGACGTCGGCCTGGGCGGGGGTCAGGTCGTCTTTCGCCTCGACGATGTCTTTGTGCGAAGGAGAGCTGACCGAGTCGGCCGGGCCCAGCCAGGCTTTCTCAGGCCGCGCATTGCGGATGTAAAGAATCCCCTGCTGTTTGCGGACCGCACGGCCGTGGGCCTCGTAGTCGTGCCAGTTGTGTTCGCTGAACGCGTAGTTGCGTTTGGACAGATTCTGAGGATCTTCCAGCAGTTGAGCAAAGCTGACGCCTTGGGCTTGCTCCGGAACCTTCACGCCAGCCAGGCCCAGGAAGGTCGGGCAGATGTCGATCACGCTGACCAGCTTGTTGTTGGTCTCGCCGGCGTCCTTGATTCCTTTAGGCCAGCTGACGACGAAGGGAGTCTTCATGCCGCTATCGTGCACACGCGTTTTGCCGCGTGGGAACGGACGGCCGTTGTCCGCCATGACGATGATCAGCGTATTATCGAACGCATCTTGAGCTTTCAGTTCTTCGCAGACCTGGCCAATGTAGTAGTCGAAGCGGGTGATCTCGTTGTGGTAGGAAGCCAGGTCGTCGCGCGTGGCCGGCTCGTTCCGCATGTACGGCGAGACCTTCACGTCATCGGGATTGTGCTTCGGTCCGTAGTTGTCGGCCTGCCACTGCTTGTCGGCATCCCAGCCGCGGTGGGCGTCGGTGGAAGCGAACCAGAAGAAGAACGGCTTATCCTTGGGACGCTTCTGCACGACATCGACCCAGTGCCCTTCCCCGCCGGAATTGCCAGGCACATTGGTGCCGCGCTTGTCGTCCCAAACGGCCTTCTCGTCGGCGTTGTCTTGCGGCATGTGATCTTTACCGGCCAAGGCCGTGTAGTAGCCGGCCGCTTTGAGCAGCTTCGGAAACTTGACCAGATGCGCCGGCAGCGGACGATGCAGTTCGCTGGCCGCCCCGTTGTTGTGCGGATAGCGACCGGTGATGATGCTGCACCGGCTCGGGCTGCAGCTGCTGGCGGTGAGATACGCATTGGTGAACTTCATCCCGCTGGCCGCCAAGGCATCAATATTCGGCGTACGAGCCGTTTCGCTGCCATAACAACCGAAGTCATTCCAGCTGACGTCATCGGCAATGAAAATGATGAAGTTAGGTCGATCGTCGGCAACGGCAGGCAGGGCGATCGCCAGGAGTAGCAAGGCCGATAGGTAGAAGGAGATGCGAGGCATGAGGCTTTCCGCGCTTGGGTGGAGGTGTGAGGTGGGTCAGGGGCTTTAGGAACAGTATCCTTGATGACATAGGAAGGGTCAAATCCTCATCCACATCGACGTGACATGGCATTCTTTGGCATCGCAATCTTCCTTTCGTTTCTGCTGAGCTTTATCACAGGCCTTATGTCGATCTGCTATGCGCTACTTCGTCATCTTCCAACCGCCAAAACGCTCGGTTGGTTTGCGGTCGGGACGAACGCAATTGCCGTGCTGGGAAGCATTCCGATTCTAGTAACCTCGGTCGCCTTATTTCTCCCAGCGATCGTTCCCAGCACCTTAGGTCTCATAGCGATTGCTCTCTGTCAAAGCTTTAAGGGATATGAGCCGGTGAAGGATCGTCAGATACCGCTAGCGATGCTATTTTACCTGGTCGCTGTTTTTGGGCTCTTAATGTCGATTTGCATGTGTTTTGGGGCACTGTTGGATCTTGATCTTGATCCTTAGGACTGCATAGCTTCGGTTCTGAATTGTGGGTTTTCTCTTCCAGTTTCCGCCGGTTCAAATCTTAGTTAACAATCCCCAATCCCCGGAAACACGTCATGCGACTTCCCGTCATACGCGGCATCATCGATCGCAGAATTCTGGCAAACTATCGCATCGATCCCGACGTGCTTGCCAAGCAATTACCGAAACCCTTTCGCCCTCAAGTGGTGAATGGATTTGGTATCGCCGGAATTTGTTTGATCCGTCTGGTGAGCATTCGCCCAAAAACCTTGCCCTTGTGGATGGGCATTTCATCTGAAAACGCAGCCCATCGAATCGCCGTCGAGTGGGATGACGGTGACCAGATGCGGACAGGCGTCTACATTCCCCGTCGGGATACTTCTTCCTTCTTAAATGCACTGGCCGGTGGTCGCATCTTTCCTGGCGTGCATCATCGAGCGAAATTCGAGGTATCGGAACAAGCAGATCACTATCGAATACGAGTCACCAGTCACGACCGCCAAGCTCAATTCCTGGTCGCAGGTCGTGTGGCGGACGATTTGTCGAAGACCTCCATCTTCCACAGCGTCGAAGAAGTCTCGCACTTCTTCGAGTGTGGATCGATCGGATACTCGCCGGCGAACAAACCTGACCAGTTCGATGGGTTGGAGTTACGTTCATTCAATTGGCAAGTCACGCCGCTCGATATCGAACACGTTGAGTCGTCCTTCTTCGACAACGCCAACTTATTTCCCCCAGGTACCGCGGTGTTCGATAACGCGCTGCTGATGCGCAGTATCGATCATGAGTGGCATGAGCGAACTAGCATGCAGGCTAAGCGAGATAACGTTCCATCGATTACGGCTCAATGCGAAACGTATCAAGGTACTGCCGAACGATCTCAGAGGGCTCATCCCATTCTTCTTGAACACCATACTTGATGTAATACCACTGGCCGTCGCGCTCGAAGGTCAGTTCATAGTACGTCACGGCCGGATCGTCGAATGTTGTCGGCCGTGATTCAATACGCTGCCAAGCCTTTTGGCCCTGGAAGGTAATCGGCAGGTAGCCCTCCGATTTTGGATCCCACGGGCCCACTTTCATCACCGAGAAAAAACCGCACCGACCTGGGAACGCCGTACGAGGGCGAAGCTGAATCTCTGGGCTGTCGGGAAACGCAGATCCCCAGTTCTTGGGCGCCACAATGGAGAAGCCTGCGGGGCTAACCACACGATGGACTTCTTCTGGCGGGCTCACGGGGGGATCACTTCCGAGCGTGGAAGGATCCACTCCTCGAAAGACGATATGTGCGAAGAAGAAATAGCATACGCCCACGATAAGAAGCGAAACGGCAACTTCGCGAAGCAACTTCACCGCACGATTCCTATTCCACACGCCGATAAGACAAGAGCGTCCCCAAGACGTTTTCCAATGTCACCTTGGCGGCAAGCCCCACCATCACACAAGCGGCGACCATTGCCCAAGTAGCCACATCGGTAAGGGACCAGGGGTAACTGATTGCCAGGCGCGCCAATTGTAAAAACAGGAGGGTACCCAGAACGAAGGCAACGTCTCCCAACTTATCGAGGCGGGACCCACGGTTGAGCCGCCACAAGATGCCGGGCCATACCGATGCCAATCAGAATGACTTTGAATGCGGCAATCATGGATCACCTCTCTCTGTGGCAAATTGCCAGATTGCTTGGTGAATACTGCCATCGCGGATGGTTCAGTAAGTAATCCGCAGATTCATCTTCTTCGACCAAAGCTCGTCCGCCCCGGCTTTGGTAACGCCGGTTCTTTGAACCATCAGGATGGTGAGGTTGGTCAAGTCCAAGACCGCCGGCAGGCCGGCATCGGTAACTTTCGTATCGTCGAGCTGAAGGTTATCCAGCGTTTTGATCTTCGAGAGCGTCCGGAGGCCTTCGTCGGTGATGTTGTTGCCGTCAAGATAGAGCGCATTGAGTTCCGGAAGTTCCAACAGCGCTTCGAGTCCTTTGTCGGTAATTTTCGTGCTTTCAGCCGAAATTAACTCGAGTGTCTTCACCCCTTTGAGCATCTGCAGCCCTTCGTCTCCGACGTTTGTATGGTCCACATCGATAAACGTCAACTTTTCCAGCCCTTGGAGCGCCTCTATCGCTGGATCGCCGATATTGTTGTAGCCCAAGGTCACCAATTTGAGTTCCTTGAGGGACGCAAGAGCTTTCACGCCTCGATTGGTCAACTTCGTTTCCGAAAGCGTGAGACTCCAGACCTTCTCCAGGGTGCCAACTTGTTTCATGGCCGCGTCGTCCAAAGGACACTCAAAGACGTGCAAGAACTCCAGATTCGGGAACTTGCCTAGCGTTCTCCCTTTGATCGGACAATCGTAAAAATACAGCTTCTTCAGGTCTTTCAACGAGGCAAGAGGCAAGAGATCTTTGTCGGTAATCGGTACCTCGGTGAAACTAATCTCCTTAATGGTTTTTGCCTCGGATAGGGCGCTCAGATCTCTTCCGGATAGCGTCACCTTTTCGAACGAAACCCAGTCTAGCCCGGGGAAGTGTTTGAGCCCGGCAAGATCATGGGGCGCGAAACGCTTCTCTCGAAACGAGACGTACTCGACGCGGCCCGACACAATACCTCGTTCGACGAACGCGCCCATCTTTTCGAGCGCCGCGGCGGCTTCTTCAGCATTCTTCGCTTTGCCCAAGTCCTGAGAAAGCCCGGACGTTGCGGCAAAGCATACCCATACGATCGTCAGTAGTGAAAATCGAAATCGCATCATCTGTTCCTAAAAAATGAATGCCTCATTCATCCTACTGCCACGGCACGCTGCCAGCCGCTTGAATCTGCTTCTGCAGGGCTTGCTGCAGTTCGCGGAACTTCTGACGGTTGGTCTTGGCCAGGTCGTGTTGTTCCTGCGGGTCTTCGTTCAGGTTGTAAAGTTCCAACGGCATGTAAGGGTCGTTCTGCATCAGCTTCCAGCCGTCGCGGATGATGGCCTGGTACGCTTTGCCGCCGTAGCGCTGGCCTCCTTCGCGGCGAACGAAGTACAAATCACGCGGCTTCTTGGGCATCGGTTTCCCCTCCAGCAGCGGCACCAGGCTCACCGCGTTCAGGTCTTCGGCCGGAGTGCCACCAGCGAGCTCGACGAACGTCGGGAAGACATCAAAATTCATCCCCTGGTAGTCGCTCGTGCTGCCTGGCTGAATGTGGCCAGGCCAACGCACGAAGAATGGGACCTTCAGCCCGCCGTCGTAGTGGCTCTGCTTGCCGTCGCGCCACGGATCGTTGTTCTGAGCATGCGGCAGGCTGCCGCCGTTGTCGCTGCCGAAGTAAACGATCGTGTTCTCGGCCAGGCCGAACGTATCGAGCGCCTTAAGCACCTTCGCCACCGCGTCATCCAGGTGCTGCACGAACGCGACGTTCTTGGCCCGCTTCTCATCCAGCTCAGGCTTCGCCTTCTTCACCGCGTCGAGGTATTCCTTCGGCGGTTCGATCGGGAAATGAGGCGCGTTGAAGGCCAGGTACAGAAAGAACGGCTGCTGCTTGTGGGCACCGCGAGTACAGATGTACTGATGCGCCCACTGAGCGAACAGGTCGGTCGCATGCCCCTCGGGATCGATCTCGCGATCGTTGTACCGCATGTAGTTGTTCCCCTCGCGGCGATGGGTGATGTAGCTGTCCATCATGTCGCCGAGGAACCCGTGGAAGTGATCGAAGCCGCGCTCATTGGGGGTGTTGGGAGATTCCAGCCCCAGATGCCACTTGCCAATGCACGCGGTGGTGTACCCTTGCTTCTTCAGCTCGTCGGCCAAGGTGGGTACACCTTGTTTGAGAAAGCCCCACGAGTTATCCCGATTGGTGCGGATCACCCCAGGCACACCGACCAGGTCAGGGTATCGACCGGTCAGCAGCGCCGCGCGCGAAGGGGAACAGACCGTGCAGTTGGCCCGCATCTGCGTGAAGGTCATCCCCTCGGCGGCCAGCTTGTCGATGTTGGGCGTGGCCACGTCCGAGTCGTGATAAGTCGAAACGTCGCCGTAGCCGAGGTCATCGGTGTAGATGATCACGAAGTTCGGCCGCTTGGGTTCGGCGGCGAAGACAGATGCTGCGAGCGTCAATAAGGTGAGAAGTGAGAGAAGGGATTTCATGGGTGGGGCTCGTTAGGGAAAAGGGTTATCTGGGTGGCAGTCCTTACTTCGCGAACTCTTCCTCATGCAGTTTCGTCAGTCGCTTGACCACGTCCGGATGTTGATCCGCGAGGTTGTTCTTTTCGCCAGGGTCTTCCATGATGTTGGCCAGGAAGATTTTGAACGAGGCGTTTTGAGCGTCTTCATGCGTATCGCGGGTATTGGCGATCAGTTTCCAGTCGCCTGCCCGGACGGCCCAGGCAGCATTCGGACCGTTGCCCACCTGCCAGTGCAGCGGATGATTGAAGTGGGGCGACTGCGCCGTGGCATCTTTCAGCATGTTGACCATCGAGCGGCCATCGAGGTGGGTCTCCGGCAGCTTCACGCCGGTCAGTTCGGCCAGGGTGGGCATCCAGTCGCACGCATGGGCCATTTGATCGCGGACTTCCCCTTCAGGTAGCTTGCCTGGCCAACTGATGATGCCGGGCAGGCGAATGCCTCCTTCAAACATGCTGAACTTGGCACCGCGGTAAGGTCCGCTGTTGCCGCCGCCGAAGTGAGCCCTTTCTTCGGTCGAGTAACCGTTGTCGGACTGGTAGATGATGATGGTGTTCTTCCGCAGGTCGAGCTTATCGAGCTTGGCCAACACCTGGCCAACCCGTTCGTCTTGCGAGGCGATGAACGCGGCGTAAAGATTTCGCGGGTACGGTACCTCTTTGAAATGTTCGAGCCACTTCGCTTCCCCTTGATAGGGATAGTGGGGCGTGTTCATCGCGTAGTAAATGAAGAACGGCTTGTCCTGGTTCTTTTCGATGAACGCACACGCTTCGTCCGCCATCAGTTGCGGGAAGTAGGTTCCGTCCTCGTGGACTTCTTCGCCGTTGCGCCACAGGTCGTGACGGTTGGGCCCATTCCAGTAGAAAAAGTGGGAGTAGTTATCGATGCAGCCTCCCATGTGACCGATCGAGTAGTCGAACCCCTGAGCCAGCGGCATCGTCTCCGGCGTGTAGCCGATATGCCACTTGCCGATGTGGGCGGTCGTGTAACCGGCGGCTTTGAACATCTCGGCCAGGGTGATTTCTTCACTGGGCAAAGCACCGCCGCCCCCCTTCTTCGACGAGCAGTTATTCGGCACCCCAGCACGCACCGGCCAACGCCCCGTCAGCGCTCCGGCCCGGGATGGCGAGCAAACCGGCGCGGCAGAGTAAAACTGCGTCAAGCGAACCCCATGCACGGCCAGCGAGTCCATGTGCGGCGTATGCAAGTCCTTCGATCCATAGCACCCGGCATCGACCGAGCCTTGGTCGTCCGCCAGAATGAAGATCACATTCGGCTTGTCGGCTGCGAACAGGGAAGAACAAGTCGTCAGCAGCAGACCGACCGCAAACAGCGATAAAACGCGATTCATGGAACGTGGAACCTGGAGGGAAACGGAAGGAATTCGGTGGCCTTTTAGTATCCTCGACTGGAATTGGTCGGTCAAATTTTCCCTTTTCGGAGCCCTTATATGGGAATGGAATACTTTGCCAAGCTGGATCGACCATTGGAAGAATGCGATAGTGCCGTGCTGTTCGACCTGCTTTTAAAGCACTTCGGGATGATCCCGCTTTCCCAGACTGCGTCTGAGTTGCGTCTTCAGCTTCCAGAGTTTGCTGACGATACTTGGGAAGCGATTTATGTTGCCTTGAAAGAGCGGGAGATATACGTTTGCTTCTATGGATGGAATAGTCACGAATACCCGCGATTCCTCGAGTTTATTTCGCAGTGGGTCGCTCAGGCTGGATTCAGTTGTCATTTCGAGGAAGAGTAGAATATAGCGCTGCTCAATTGCCACCGTACAAGGACCCGCAATCATGTTCGACCCCGAAGCAAAAGCCGTCACCGCCCAGGCCCTGAAGCAGATCGAAGCGGATGGCTCCGACTTGTCCAAGCCGATCGAGATGGACTTCTTCGTCGCCGTGCCGAGCCAGGAAGCTGGCGATCAGGTTGCCGACGAGGCTCGCAAGATCGGGTTTGAGACGAGCGTCGAGCAGGATGAAGAGTCCGGCGAGTGGACCTGCTACTGCACCAAGACCATCCTGGCGACGGTCGACGCGGTGTTCGACATCGAGGAGAGCCTGGACGATCTGGCCGATCCGTTTGGAGGCTACAGTGATGGCTTCGGCACGTTCGGCAACAAGGACGAAGATTGAGCACCGCGGGTTCGGCTGGCGTGGGCTCTACTGCTTGCGGATCATCTTCTGAACCGTCTCGGGAAAGAGGTTCAAGATGTCTTCGACGTCGTTGGGCAAGCGCCGTTGGAACGCACGACCATCCGACTTGGACGTGTAGAGGGCTCCCTGTTTGACCGGCACTTGTAGCTGCTGCGGTTTGATCGGCGTCTCGAAGTCGGCCTGATCGAAGTGAACCATCGTCACGTGGCAGACGTCATCCGGCAGCAGATTGAAGTTGAGAATCAGCCGGGGCATCTGAAAGCGGCACTTCTCGCTCGACGGCTGCAGATACAGATACAACGAGCAATTAAAGACCTGGTTGTTCTTCTTATCGACCGCGGCCGTTGCCAGGATCGCGTCTTGATCGGGGTCGACCAGCAGCCACTTCTCGTACTGCGAAAACTCGGCCACATGAAAGGTCTTGCCGGCGGTTTGCTTCAGCAAGTAAGGAGCGCTCAAGAGCTGCGTACTCCGCGCTAGGACGTCGCCTGGTACGAAGCGGTCGGCGTGCGGTTCGCGGGGAACGCCATGGACGACCGACTGCGTCTCTCCATTCTGGTGCAGCGATACCTCGGAGACCGGCGAGCGGGCATAGGTATGCTCGGTCGTGTCATACGAGGTGCGATCGACGTAGGCCTCCTGGGTGTAGTCGTAGATGGTGGTGGTCCACGCCGGCCCCTGGATCAATTCAATCTTCACGCCCGGTGGCGAAGGGGGGATCTCGAGCTTGACGACGCTGAAGCCGAGTTGATCGAGGAACTTCCACTTCAGAATCTCCTCGCGATCGTAGGGGATGGCTTCCAACTGGTCGCGCAGCTTGACGACGTCAGCCAAAGTCTTCAACTGAACCCCGTCGAGATCGGCAATGATGGCCCGCTGCAGTTCGAGATGCCCTTGCTGCGGAATCGTCAAGCGATCGCGCAGCTTCGGCTCGTCGGCCAACGCGGCGCCAGAAACAATCAGCGCAGACAGAACTACGAGAAACAAACGTCGGGCACGCATAAGACGCTCTCCGAGGATTTCGTGATATGCCCTTAGATTACTCGAAATCAATCCTGAAGGCATGCCTCACGCGAAGCAAATTGCCTACACGCCGTCGTAGCTTTCGACCGCCTTGGTGATTTCGGCGATCTCGCCGTCACTCAGATCGATACTGCCGGCCTTCGCATTGTCGACCGCTTGCTGCGGGGTTCGGGCACCGCACAGCACGTGCGAGCAGCCTCGCTGGGCCAGCGTCCAGGCCATGGTGAGCTGCGCGAGGGTGGCGTCGTGCTTGTCGGCGATGGCCCGCATCGGTTCAAGCATCGCTTGCACCTGGCGGACGTTCTCGGGGTTGAAACGCGGCTTGAAGTTGCGCTGGTCTCCTTCGTCGTACTTGCGATCCGGAGTGATCTTGCCGGTCAGCAGACCCTGACTCAAAGGACTGTACGCCAGAAACGCGAGGTCCTGCTTCGCGCAGTAATCGAGATTGGTCTTTTCCATATCGCGGTCCAACATCGAATACTTTTCCTGATCGGTATCCAACTGGCCGAACTGGCGATACGCGTTCATCTCTTCCTGGGTGGCGTTGCAGACCCCGATGGCGCGGATCTTGCCTTCCTTCTTCAGTTCCATCAGCGTCTCCATACGCTCCTGGATCGGCGTGTTATCCATTTGCCAATGGGTCTGGTACAGGTCGATCACGTCGGTTTGCAGCAATTTCAAGCTGCGTTCGACCTCTTCCCGGATGCCGTCCTTGCCGCTGTAGATGTAGACGTCGAAGCTCTCGTCGGTCTTTTCACCGCTCCAGTCGACGTTTTGCTTGGTGGTGCTGAAACGCTTGGTAGCCCGCTTCTTCTGGGCATCGGTCAGGTCCCACCGCATGCTGCACTTCGTGGCGACGATGACCTGGTCGCGACGATCGGCGATCGCCTTGCCGACGACTTCTTCGCTGTGGCCGAAGCCATACACAGGTGCCGTATCGATCAGGTTACCGCCGGCATCGAGGTAGGCGTGAATCGCCGCGATCGATTCCTTCTCGTCGGCTCCACCCCAAGTCCATCCACCGATTGCCCAGGCCCCGAAAGCGACGACGGATGCTTCGATGCCTGATTTTCCGAGAGGGCGTGTCTTCATGATGCTCTTTCTGTCGTGGGGGTTTCAGCGGGCTGGGTCACAAGAGGCAGTGCGTTGAATGATTACATTCGCAAAACGATCTTACCGAATTGTTCGCCTTGTTCCATCCGGGACAAAGCTTCGTTGCCTTGGGCGAGACTGAAGACTTGATCGATCACGGGGCGAATCTCATGTTTCTCGACAAGATTTAACATGCCGCGGAAATCGGCGGGGGAACCCATCGTCGTCCCGATCAACTTCAATTGATTCCAGAAGACTTTGAACATGTCGATCGTTTCCGGAGGCCCGGTCGTGGCACCATAGTTCACAATCCGTCCGCCTGGTGCGGCCAAGGCGATCAGATTGGCATACCCTTTGCCAGCGGCGCTATCGATAATCAAACTGGGTCGACCAAACTCGCCGGCCGCTTTCTTGTGCCAATCATCCTCGCGGTAGTTGAAGCCTGCGACCGCGCCGAGTTCTTTGGCCTTGGCCAGTTTCTCAGGCTTCGACGACGTGACGGCAACTTCCGCCCCGATCGCGACGGCGAACTGCAAGGCGAGCGTTGCCACCCCGCCGCCGATACCACTGACCAAGACCTTTTCACCGGGTCGCAACTGTCCCTGGGACATCGTAGCCCGGAACGCGGTGACGCCGGCCAGGGGAAGCGCGGCTGCTTCTTCCCAGCTGAGGTGTTTCGGTTTGGCTCGCAGGGTCTCGATCGGCACGTGCATGTGACTGGTGAACGTCCCGTTGTGGGGCATTCCCAAAATGGTGAACTCGGCCGATTGAGCCGCTTCGTTGGTTCCCCAGTCCCAGCCGGGATTGATGATCACCTCCTGGTTGAGCCAGCTATTATCGGCATCACTACCAACCTGGGTAACGATGCCTGCCCCGTCTGAACCGAGGATCTTGGGCAATTCGATTCCCGGGTACATGCCTTGCGTGATCCAGTAGTCGCGGTGATTCAGTGCCGCGGCTTTCATCTCGACCTTGGCGTAACCTGGCTTCAACTCCCCTAAGTCGTAGTCAGATAGCTCTAAGGGGGACTTAAGCTCTTTAATCATTAATCCAGGCATGCGGTTGTCCTTTCCCGAATTTCGTCGTTGGTGGGGGCAAGCTACTGCTTGAAACCTTTGGCCCGATCGGGTCATACGAGTAGAATGAATTATCACCCATCCTTTACCCATCCTTCCCTAAATTCTTCTCGCGTGATCGATACGTTGCGATTCTGTCGGCCAATCTTTGTTTGCATCCTAGGGCTCGGATGCACTTGGGCAACGGTGGGTTACCGTGCGCAAGCGGAGGAGTTCGCCACTGGGCCGTTGCAGGAAAGCGCCGAGCAGTTCCACGCGGACGTTCTTCCTATTCTCGATCAATATTGCCTGCACTGCCATACGAGCGACGCTCCTTCTGGCAATGTCGCGTTGGATCGGTTCGATTCGCCGCGGCAAATGTTTGCCCACGTGCGAACCTGGCTAAAGATGGCTCAGACGCAAAATGACCAGTTCATGCCCCCGAAAGACGAAGACCAACCTTCGGAGTCCGAGCGGAAAACACTGGTCACTTGGGCCGAGTCCCTCGGCAAGCATCTGGACGAAAAGCCGTCGACTGATCCCGGCCAGGTCGTTTTCCGCCGTTTGAATCGCTTGCAGTACAACAACACGATGCGTGACCTGTTGGGGGTCGACTACGATGTGGCCACGGCGGTCGGCTTACCGGAAGATCCGGTGGCCTTTGGATTCAACAACATTGGGACCGCGCTGGAGATTCCCCCGCTGCAGTTGGAAAAGTACCTGGCCGCGGCCGACGAGATGCTTTCGCGGGCAGTCGACACCAAGCCGAAGTCGTTCTCGTTTGATATGACGAAGGTCGACTTCGACCTGGAAGGGGAGATGCCCGAGGGGCGTGGCAAAGATGGCCCCATTCCCCCGGCCACCGAAGTGGTGAACGGCTATCGCCTGTTCCGCTTAAGCAGCACGCATCACTTTCCGCTGACGATCGACAAGGCCGGCACGTATCGGTTGACGTTTGCCACCTGGGGGCACAAGGGACCACAGTGGGTCAAGTGGCAGCCTGACCTGGCAATCAGCGTGAATGGTCAGGTGCGCAAGTCGATCTCGGTGCTGAGCGTGCGCGAGAATCCCGGCGAGGAAGTGCTCACCCTGCGGCTGCCGGCCGGCGAGGTCGATCTGTCGGTCGAGTTCGTCAACGCCGAGATTGGCCCAAGCTGGGCCGAGAACGATCACCGCTTCCGCCACTTGGGTTGGAAGTCTTTCGAGATCGCAGGCCCCGTTTCTCCGCAGGGAATTGTGCCCAGCCAGGAAGCGCACGAGAAGATCTTCATCGCAGAGCCCAGCCCAAGACTCGCGCCGCAAGATGCGGCTCGGAAGATCCTCGATGCATTCGCCACGAGGGCCTTCCGCCGCCCGGCCCAGCCAGACGAGATTGATCGCCTGCTGACGATCTTCGACATGGCCCAGGCCGAGGGTTCGACCTTTGAAGAAAGCGTTCGCTACAGCTTGAAGGCCGTGCTCGTCTCGCCGCAGTTTCTCTTTCGTATGGAACAAACTCCCGTCGGCAGCGATCCGCAGCCGGTGACCGATTATGAACTGGCATCGCGGCTGAGCTACTTTCTGACCAATACGATGCCCGATGATGAACTGTTTCGCCTGGCGGAAGCCAATCGTCTGCATCAACCGGAAGTCTTGAAGCAGCAAGTCGCGCGGCTGTTGGCCGATGAGCGTTCGCAAGTCTTTGTGCATGACTTTGCCGGGCAGTGGCTGCACCTGGATGAACTGGATCACGCGCTGCCCAGCGAAGAGTTCTTTCCCGAGTTCACAGCCCGCACGCGGCATGCGATGCGGACCGAAGTGTTGATGTTCATGGATCACCTGGTGCAAGAGAATCGCAGCGTGATCGAGTTGTTGGATTCCGATTACTCATTCACCAATCGCGATCTGACCCCCATCTACCGCTATGGCGGTTATCAACAAGAATTCCAAAAGGCCGAGATCAACAAGCGGCGCAATCCCGAACGGGGCGGTCTGCTCGGCATGGGGGGCATCCTGGCGATGACCTCGCACGTCTCACGAAACAGCCCCACGCGGCGCGGTAAATGGGTGCTGGATGTGCTGATCGGCGATCCACCCGCCCCGCCGCCCCCCGACGTCGAACAGATTGATGAAGGATCGGACAAGAACCAAGCGAAGAGTTTTCGCGAACTGCTATCGCTGCATGCGGATGAGTCTTCGACCTGTGCCGGCTGTCACCGGAAGATGGATCCGTTGGGCTTCGCACTGGACGAGTTCAACCCGATCGGCCGCTTCGAGCGCGAGCGACAAGGAGAGAAAGTCAACGCGACCGGCGTGCTGCCAGGCGGGCGTGAGTTGAACGGCGTGGCCCAGCTCAAAGAAATTTTGCTGGAGCAGAAGTCCCATTTCGTGCGAAACTTAACAGAGCAAATGATGACGTATGCCCTGGGGCGCGAGTTGACCTACGAGGACCGCCCTGCCGTGGCCGCCATCGTCGCGCGACTCGAAAAGAACGACTATAAGATGCAAGAGTTGATTTTCGGCATCGTCGAGAGTTACCCCTTCCAGTACCAGCGCGGCGCCGACCAGCGCGTGACCTTGAATCCCTAACGAGCATTCCTTCACTGAGCAAACGCCATGAGCATGAAACCTATCTCCCGTCGAACGCTGCTGAAAGGCACTGGCGCCGCGTTGGCCTTGCCGTGGTTGGAATCGATGGTGACCAGCAAAGCCCTGGCTGCTTCCGCCAGCGTGGCTCCGATGCGGATGGGCATTTACTCGACGGTCGGCGGCACGGTGATCGAATCGTGGAAGCCTGACAAGGCGGGTGCCCTCGGCGAGCTTCCATCCATCCTGCGTCCCATGCAGGCCCACAAGGACAAGCTGCTCGTCTTATCGGGCCTGGCCAACCATGGCCGTTCGAAGAACGTGAACGCCCACGAACATTGCGCTTCGATGCACCTGACCGCGGCGGCGGAAGTGGGCAAAGAGAACGGCGTGCCGGTGACGAGCATCTCGGTCGATCAGATGGCCGCCAGGCATCTCGGTTCGCAAACTTATTTGCCCAGCCTGGAAATGACGACGACGCCGGACGAGTGGAAGTATTCGTATCGCGACAAGGGAGAGCCGGTCCCGTACGAAATGAATCCGCGAGTTGTGTTCGACCGGATGTTCCGCGGCCGCGAACCGATGGCACCCGACTGGTCGGCCCGGGCCAAACGCCGCGCCGAGAACCAAGCCAAGCAGGCGAGTGTTCCAACCGAGAAGTCGATCGATCGTCATATCCTGGACATGGTCATGGAAGACGCGCGGCGGCTGCAGAAGAAGGTCGGCACGTTCGACAAGCAAAAGCTCCAGCAGTACTTGGCGAGCGTCGAATCGGTCGAGCGGCGGATCGCGCTCGTCGAAGCTCAGGCCGCCGAGATGATGGCCGACGGCATGGGCGTGCCGGCCGAAATTCCCAAGGGACTGCCTGCCAATGCCAAGGAGTGGGATCCGATTCACCAGGTTTCTTCGCAAGACCCGGAAGTGCAGTCCCAGGTCATCGACCTGATGGGAGACCTGTTCGTTCTGGCTTTGCAAACGGACTCGACCCGCGTGGCGACGATGGCGGTCGGCAGCGACGGCTCGATGATGCCCGGCGTGGTGACGGTCGGTTTCGAGCGACACTTCCATACGCTCGAGCACCAAGGGGGCAACCCCGATCCTCGCCGTAGCGATCCGATCGCCCGCGAGGCGTGCCGCCAGGTGAGTCACTGGTTCGTGCAGCACTTTGCCCGGGTGGTCGACAAGATGGCGGCCGTCGACGAAGGGGGAACCAGTTTGCTCGATAACACGCTGCTGCTGTTTACCAGCTACATGGCCGACGGCGGCCACCACCGCGAAGACTACCCGGTGATGCTGGTCGGCAACGCTCAAGGCACCTTAAGCACCGGTCGCCACATCGCCTATCCGCAAGGGACGCCGATGGCGAACCTGTTCGTCGAAATGCTCGACCGCGTGGGAGTGAAAGTGGGCGAGTTCGGCGACAGCATGACCTCGCCAGGGGCCGCGTTTGGTGGACGTTTGCCTGACTTGGTCTAGCATTGCTAAACATTCTCCCCCAGCCGGTGGCTTAGTCGATGCAGCGTTGGGCTGGCGTCGTCTTCGGGCAAGTGAACGTGGATGATGCTCATTCCTTCGCGGTCGTCCCAGGCTTTGTGAAGCGCCGCGTGGAACTCTTTCTCGGTGCTGACTTCGTAGCCGGTACCGCCGCGCAGGACTTCCGGCAGCTTGCTGTACGACCAGGAGTGGATCTCGTTGTACTTCCAGTCGCCGGGGTGTAGCCAGCGTTCGGTGCCGTACCCATGGTTATCCAGTATGATGATCACGGGGTCGTAGCCGCTGCGGACGATGGTTGACAGTTCCATGCCGGTCATCTGGAATGCCCCGTCACCGATCACCGCCACGATGCGGGCGTTACGATTGGCTGTTTGCGCGCCAAGCGTTGCCGGAACGGCGAAACCCATCGAAGTGTAGTACGCGGGGCTCAAGAATTCGCTGCGTCCCTGGGTGACCAGCTCCGTCGCGGCGAAGAGGGAATCGCCGATGTCCGCGATCACGACCGTTTCGTCATCCAGCAGAGGATTGATCATCTGCATCATTCGTTGCGTCGTGATGGGCTTGTCCGTAATGTCGCCGACAGGGTTCATCTGCATGCGGATCCCAGCGGGCAGGGCTCGCTTGGCACACGGAATGTTTCGCTCGGACAGTTGTCGCACGAAGTCAGGCAGCGTGATGCCATGGTAATGATGATGCTTCAGGCGAAGCTGTTCGCTGGTGGCGTAAATGCACCTCGACGGATCGAGGTTCGCCGTGAAAACGCCCATGTTGATGTCAGTCATGAAGGTCCCCAGGAGCAGCACCAGGTCGCTCTCTTCGACGAACTTGGTAACCTCTTCCCGGCCGATCGCCCCTTCATACAAACCGACGTATAACGGATGCGTTTCCCGGATGACGCTTTTGCCCAGCACGGTGGCCGCGACCGGGATCTGGGTGTGCTCGGCCAGGGCGACCAGTTCGTCCTGCAAATGAAAGCGCTGCAGTTCGACACCGGCCAGGATCACCGGCTTCTCGGCGTTTTGAATCAGCGCGGCCGCTTCGCCAACGGCCTCGCTCAATACTTGCGGATCGCTTGTGTTCTCAGGCGAAGGGAAGACGTGACTGATATGTGGAATGACGTTGACCATGTCGCGCGGCAGTTCGATATAGCCCGGTCGCTTGAAACGCACGACGGCGTCCAGCACGCGATCGATCTCGCGGAAGGCGCTGACCGGGTCCGAGAGTTCCGCGCCGGCAATGCACAGCTTTTCGAAGACGTCTTTCTGGGTGCTGAAGTCACGCACCATGTGATGCAGCAGCGGGTTGTTGGTCCGTTCTCGCAGCCCTGGCGAGCCGGTCAAGATGACGACCGGAGACTTCTCGGCGTATGCCCCGGCAATGCTATTGCAGATGCTGAGACCGCCGACGCAGTAGGTAACGCAAACTGCGCCAAGTCCTTTCACGCGAGCGTAGGCATCGGCCGCGAATCCGGCGCAATCTTCCCGCGTGCAGCCGACCACGTTGATTGGGCTTTTCTCGAGCATCCCGTAAAAGGAAAGAATGTAATCACCGGGAATGCCAAAGATGTCTTCCAGGCCATGCTCTTGCAGTCGCCGAATCAGGTACTGGCCGATAGAAACCCCGCTCACGGTTTGCGAGAAGGGCGCACTCGGGGAAGGGGCGGAACGATTCATCCTGGTCGACTCCCAATCAAACGGTAGGTGCGAAATGCCTGCTATCCATATTCTAGAAATTCGATCCGCCCGCGGCATCACAATCTTGGTGGTGATAGCATTTGGCCAATTTACCCCCACCCCTGGCCCCCCAAGTGTTTGACAGGACGCCTATGCCCTGCGAAGGGGCGCAAGGCATGTGATAACAGGGGTTTGTGAGCTCGAGGACCTTTTATCAGCGAAATGAGAGATTTCTCACCGAATGGCGGTTAACTCGTCATCTAGAATCCGGTCCTTGAAAACCTGCCACATAATTTCGCGAGTTATCCGACAGTCGGGGCAGCCTCTGTCGGAAGCTTGGGTTGGGGGGTGAAATGGGTTCGAAGCCTCATTGCCCCGAGGCCAAGACCGTTTCGCCTCCCCCCTTTTCTGACTGCTTTTCTCGTCGGCGCGTGCTTTGCTTCATACTCTTGCACAGAATCTGTGAGCAACACGACTTACTTACGGTTCTCCCGTTAAACACTTCGAGGAGAAAACCCATGACGAAACAGCAACAACTTGACCAAGGTTATCCCCAATCCGATCCTAACTCTAAGTCACCCCCGGCAGTTGTTTCCTGGCTGGCGGTTGTGTTGGTTGGCTTAGGATTGATCGCTGGACTCATGATTCTTGGGCCTGCGTTGGCACTCTTGCAGGCAAACTGATTTAATGGGCATCGCCGTCTAAGTTTTCGCCCCCTGATTTGCCGCGACGCCCTATGCCCCATTCCGATGCTGATTCCGGTCCTTCGCTCGGCGACGCCAACGACCAGCGTGATCGATCTCGAACACCTCTGATCGTCGGAGTTGTTCTCTTTTTGGTCTTACTCGTAGGCTGTGTCATTCTCGGTCCGATAGCTTCGGCCCTGCTTCAGGTACGCGAGAACGCGCGGCGCACGGCCTGTATGAATCATCTCCGCGAGATCGGCGTGCAGATCGAAGACTACTACGAAGTCCACAATGCTTTTCCGCCTGGGTGGGAAGTACCGATGGACGAAGCGCCGGCGCTGCCAACGTGGGGTTGGCCTTCCAAGCTGATCAGCATGACGGGCGTGACCTATCCCACCCCGGAAGATTTACAGCAGCCACTGGCGGAAGTGCTACTGGCCGATGACGAACGTATGGAGTTCGTGCAAACGTACTTTCAACAGTACCTGTGCCCATCGGACGATGGGCTTGCGTACGATGGCGAAAACCACCCGGACCGGCGCTGGGTTCATAATGAGAAACCCGTTCCCTTCGGGCTGAGCATGTACGTTGGCAACGCGGGACATCGACACGATGCGGTGGGCAGCCAGGCGAACACGGGCATCTTCTACGGCAATTCAGCGGTTACCCTGGCCGACATAACCGACGGCATCAGCCACACGATCATGGTCGGCGAACGTGACTTGACCAATTGCCGGGCCGGCAGTTGGCCTGGCGTGCCTGATCCGCTGAAGCACGACGGGGGACCGTCGATCTGGAACGTCGTTGCTGGAGCCAAGCCGAAGATCAACGCACCACCCTGGGATGGCGATACGCTCTGCGGCGAAGGCTTTTCGAGCTTGCACCCCGGCGGAGCGAACGTGCTGCTGGTGGATGGCTCGGTGGAGTTCTTGGCGACCGATACCGACACCCAGTGGCAGCCAGAACCCACCGCCGGCCAGATCGGCGTCCTGCAGCAGATGATGATTCGCAACGATGGCCAAAAGAGCGGTCCTTAGGCTCTAATTAGTCCGCGTGATCATCTTCAGCCACTCGATGGCCATCGGAATGCCGGGATCGAGCATCGGGTCGAAATGCCCGCCGCTGGGGACGCGGACAATCGTGACGTCGCTGCCCAGTTCGCGGAGCTTTTTGCCGAACGAATCAGCCGGTCCGGTGATGTCGGGCCGATCGTCACCGGCGATGAATAGAAACGTCGGTTGGCTCAAACGATGGATGTGCGTGATCGGAGAGATCTCGTTGACGTAGATGCCTGCCTCCGGCACGATCTCGGCATTCTGCACGTACGTGATGCCATCGATACCCAAAGACGCGCGGATATCTACCGCGGGCATGAACGCGATAGCCCCTTTCACTTGAGGCTCCATCTCGGCGACATACAAGGCCATCGTCCCCGCGGAACTGTGCCCGGCGGTATAGAACTGCCGAGGATCGACAAACGAAACTTTCTCGCGTGCATAGGCCATCGCGACTTGCGCGTTGAGAAGTCCTGACTTCGCCTGGCGAAATTTCGCGGCGGCCAGTTTCAACTGGATATCGGTAGAATTCTGGGCGTCCGCGGCGCCGCTCAGCTCGTAAGCGACGACGGCAAAACCAGCTTTGACCCAGGGCAAATGTTCGGGTGCATCCCCATCGGCAAGACCCAGGCCGTGGATCATCATCGTTCCAGCCGGAGCAATAAAGACGCACGGTACTTTCGACTGCGGAAGCGGATCAGGCTGGTAGATCCACAGCGTCATCGATTCGCCGCTGGGAAGCTTTGTCTGCACCACCGCCTTACGTACGCCACTTCCTTGCGGGTTGTACACTGCGTCGGGGGCCTGCTTGGCAATGTTGCCCAGGTAATTCATGGGAGCGAGCAACTGATCGGCGAATTCGCTTTCCACAAGCGTTTCGGTGACCGGCTGGTCCTTCGAACAACCCAAGCCCAGACAAACGACGACCGAGAATCCAACGAGCAGTACAAACGGACGGTACGACATGAGGCAACCTGACAAACCAATTGGGGGAACTGCCCTATTGTAACTCGGGGGAGATGAAGAGTGAAACAGCGGCTGCCTGCTTCCAGGCGTCTGGTTGTCAGCTTGAACGAAACGGCTACCCTTGGGGTTTTCGCCAATCTCAAGTTCGCCCCATGCCACGCACGAAGCCGAAATCTCGCCCGAAACCAGAGGATTCTTCGCCGGTGCGCGGTTCGTTGGCGGCGTTTCAATCGCACGTCTTTGCCTGGTTCGCGGCCCACAAACGGGATTTGCCGTGGCGAAAATCGCAAGATCCCTATCGCATCTGGATCAGCGAAATCATGCTGCAGCAGACGCAAGTCGCGACGGTGAAGCAGTACTTTCGGCGTTTTACGGCTGAGTTCCCCCAGGTAAGCGACCTGGCCGCGGCCCAGCAGCAGCAGGTGCTGCGATTGTGGGAAGGGCTCGGCTACTATCGCCGGGCTCGCCAGCTGCATGCCGCCGCCAAGGAGATCGTCGAGCGATTTGACGGGAAGTTCCCGCAAACGGTCGACGAGATCCAAAGCCTGCCTGGCATCGGTCGGTACACGGCCGGGGCGATCGCGTCGATTGCCTATGGACACAAAGCACCGATTCTCGAAGCCAACACGCAGCGGCTGTTCGCTCGGTTGATTGGTTGGGACCAGGCTCTGACCACATCGGCCAGTCAGAAGCGGCTGTGGCGGTTTGCCGAAGAGATTCTTCCCGATCAAGAGGTCGGCATCTTCAATCAGGCCCTGATGGAGATTGGCAGCCTGGTTTGTACGCCGAAGAATCCTAGTTGCTCGCAATGTCCATTAGCCGCCCACTGCCAGGCCTACCAGCAAGGTCGGCAAGACGAAATCCCGCAGCCGAAGAAGAAGATCGAGTTCATCCCGATCACCGAGATCGCGCTGGTCGTGCGCCGCAGGAATGAAGTCCTCGTGCGGCAATGCGGACAAGACGAACGCTGGGCGGGGCTATGGGATTTTCCGCGGTTCGCCGTTGCCGATGAAGCGGACCTTGGCCCGGTAGAAACCCAACTGAAGGAGGCCTCCGGCATTTGGGCCTCGTTGGGATCGCACATGACGACCATCAAGCACGGCGTGACCAAGTATCGGATCACGCTTCTGTGTCACGAGATGACCTACCAGAAAGGTCGCCTCCGCCCCGAGGCTGGCCCCGATGGTCAGTCTCGCGTGTGGCAGTGGCGCGATGCTTCGCACCTGACCGATCTGCCGTTATCGACGACCGGTCGCAAGTTGGCCAAGCTGGTATAAGTTATCGCCGGCCTTTAACGTCTTCCGACTGCACGAACTCGTCCCACAACTGTTCGACGCTCTTTCCGGTCGTCTCTCGAATCATGGCGTTCTGATATTCGCGTTTGCGGATCGCTTCGTTGATCTTCTGCACGATGCCTGGGTGGGTCTTTTCCATCCAGGCGACGAACTGGGCACTGGTGCGATAGCCGTCGCGGTAACTTTGCCGCTCGGGATTGATTCCGCGAAGACGCGTGTTGGGCTCGTACTGATAGAAACGGATGTAGTCGGCGATCCCTTCGACCAACCAGAAAGGGCCGCCGCGGGGATAGGCCTGAATCACGTGGGCCAGCTCATGCACGACCATGCCGGTATCGTCGGGATGCTGCTTGACCCAATTGCCGGCAATCACGATCTGATTGCGGATGGTATGAGCAACTCCGTCCATGTCCTTCTTGAACACGACATGAACTTCGCGCGGCGGCGTGAAGCCTTCCTGCTTGAGCATCTCGGCGATCTTGGGATGCCACTGTTGAATCAACTTGGCCGATTTTTCGCCCCACGCTTTCAGTTCCGGGACTTCACTCGTATCGACGATGACCTTCACCTCCGGCAGCGCCGGCTCTTGAGGTTCGTCAGTGGCGAAGACCGCGGCAGGCGTTAATAACAGTCCCGTCAGGACGAGGTGAAGCAGTCGCATCGAGTGGCCTCTTCGGTTGCGAAAGGAAAATGGGTAGGAGAAAAATGTCGTCCCCCATCGTAGCCCACGGAAATCTCTATCGCATTGAGGTCCATTCCGGATTTGTATATTTTTCCGCAACTAGTTGAGCGGTCAATTCGCGGGGCCAATCGACCATTTCGCCATGAGTCGGCCAGGCCTCAAGCAGCCGCTGGCGGATGATTTCTCGGGTAATGGGCACGTTGGTGACGAACGACTGGTGAGGACGACGCGCGCGATAATCAGGCATCCGCGGCGGCGTGCGAAGAAGTTCGGGAATGAGCGTCAAATCGAAGTCGTACAGCAGCGTGCCGTGATAGATGAGATGCGTGCGCTTGCAGCGAAGACTGTTGCCGGAGAACTTTCGCCCGTCGAGCGTCAGATCGCATGTCCCTTGGAAATTGACCTCCGGCACTTCCCGCGCCAGCGACGATTGCAACCGCCCCATCACGAACTGATGACAGACGTCGAGTGCCGCCAGTTGGGGATGAAGTTCGTAGCTCAAGACAACGGCATACATCAAACAGCCGCGGCCTGTGACCACCGAAGCCCCGCCACTGGCCCGGCGCAGAACTTGAATCCCGCGCGATTGGCAGGTCTCGACGTTGACTTCTTCGTGCAGCTTGGAAGCACGGCCGATGACGACTAGCGGCTCGAACGGTTCCCAGATCCGCAAGACCTCCGAAGGGCATTCGCCTGACTCGGCGGCAGTCAGCAGAGCCTCGTCCAGCGCCAGATTCTCTTCGGGCGACGGCAGGGTGAGATCGAGAAGTTGCATGGACCGGTTTGCTTCAGCCTAGCTGCGACGTGTGCCAGGCAAGGCAAACGCGCTGCCCATCAGGATCAGCCCGAGCACCACGCCAGCGACCGAAAGAGTCAAGAACGTTTGCCGCGACTCGTAGACCCCCAGCACGTAACGATCGCCTGAGGCATTCCCGCGCATGTCACTCAGCGCGTGGCCACTGGAAGCAAACGCCCAGAAGCTGAGCGTATCTTTCATGGTCCACTGTTCGACGTCCCCTTCGATCAGTTCGATAGGGACTTCACGTGCTTTGTCGAGCGACTCGAGCGGGGTGATCCGGTACAGGAAAACCGAACTGACCGAACAGCCTATTAGCAAAAGCAGACCAACCACAAAGAGAATCGATTGACCGACCGACCAGTCCCGCCGGACCGGGGCTTCCTCTTTCTCAACCAACGGCAGTTTCTTCAGTTCGCGAAGCGTGGGAACTTCAACCGTTTTGCCACTGGCCGTGGTAATCGTTTCGCCGGCTTGCGAGGACTCGACGTGAACCTCTTCGCCATCGGGGGTCGTCAGCAGATAAGTTTGAGCCATAGCTTCTATGCGGTCGCGAGAGACGTATCTATTCGAGAAACGAGCTTGTCGAAACCATTTAGTCTACTCCCCCGATCGCTCGGTGGGAAAACGACAGGCACGAATGGAGCCGATTTTTGAAAATCTTTACCGTTCTGACACGCCTGGTGCGCTAGCTCGGAGCGGCCCGGCCTGTCTTGCCCCACCATGGGAGTGAGATGCCACCATCGACCAACAGCGTGGCCCCGGTCGTGTAGCTGTTTCTGGGACTGCTCATGTAGCAGATCGCTTCGGCCATTTCCTCAGGCGTACCGAGTCGACCGGCCGGAATTTTGGAACCTCCTTCTTCCAGGACCTCGTCGGTGGCGAACTTCCTTTCCCCCGGTGTATCGGTCCAGCCAGGCTGCACGATGTTCACGCGGATCTTGAAATCGGAAAGTTCGATGGCCGCGGTCTTGGCCATATGCTCGATGGCCGCTTTCGACATGTTGTAGGCCATCGCCTTGGGGGCTGGAATGAATGCATGCGGCGAACTGACGATCGTGATGGCACCCGGCGTTTTTTGGGACATGATTTGCCGCGAGGCGGCCCTCAGCAGATGAAACGCACCCCACATCGTGACTTCGATCGTGCGGCGAAATCCGTCCATATCGGCTTCGTAGAAGAATTCGCGGTCGCTGTAAACGGCGTTGGAGACCGCCGCGTCCAGTTTGCCAAATCGCTCGACTGCTTGGGCGACCATCGCTTCGACTGCCTCGTAGCTCGAGACGTCACATTTCACGGCGATCGCTTCGCTGCCCAGCGCTTCGATCTCGGCGACGACCTCTTCGGCCTTCGCGGGACTGCTGTGATAATTGACGATGACCTTGGCGCCTTGCCGGGCAAACTCGATCGCGGCCGCTTTACCGATACCTTGGCTGGAACCAGTCACCAGGACCACTTGTCCTTCGAAATCTCGCTGCGTCATGATTTTGTTTTTCCGGGCTGATCAAGGTGGGAACGTTCGCAGAAGAAGGGTCTGCCTGTCGGGTAATGCTAACGGTCCAACCCATGGGCCGCAATTCACCGATCGATCCCGCAGCGAGCGCGATAGGGAATTGACTTGAATTCAATCGAACATTCTCACGACAGTTGAGTTTCTGCCCCGAAATGAGGTGTTTTCTCGCCAATTACGGAGTGTCCGGTGGTGGAAAGGGGAAACGGCGAACCGAAAAAAAACAGCGCTGATGCCAGGACGCATCGCACTGGGGTAATCTTCCCCCAGGAAGGTGGCTAAGGGAAAAGAATTACCAGCACCTGAAAAATGCTGAGATAGACTGTGGTTGTCCGTAGATCGAAAAGGAGCGGAAACTCCTATTTTCCCGTATGAAAGTCTGGACCCTGGTTAGTGTCCAGTTAGAATTGGATGAATTCGATCGACCAGCGGATGCCCGACGGCGCCGGCCCAAATTTCGTATCCTCCAAACCCTCCATCTCTTGCACGAACATCTTGCCCCCACGGTCTAAATTTTCCGTGGTCCGAAGACGGAATTCTATTTGTCGTGAAACGAGTTGAGGTTTGGTTGACATATGTTACTGCGGAGTGTTTGCCTGAATCGCAAAATGGCGACATTTCGATCCATAAGGGAACCCGAGTGACATAGACCACCTCCTACTTCAAAGAACACGATCCGCTCGAAAGCCAGACAAGGCACAGCGATCATCACTTTGGATAGGCTACGAAGTTTAGGTAATTGATAGCATGCATCCGGACCTTTTTCCAGACCAGCAACCTCGCCGATAAGCGGCAAAGTTCATGGAATTGTGGCATTCCGGTTGATTACACTAGGTGATGAGACCGATTTTTAGGGAGTTGAAAGTCTGGTCGTAAACAAGGGTTAGAGTGATTCTTCGGCACAGCAAGAAGCTGGGTCGCCCAGTCGCAAGACAGGACTTGTTGCTGGAGGAAAGGGGCACGGATTACCAACAGACACGTTGCACGCTGCCGGCCATGTCCGTTTGCTGCTTCGATGCCGCGAGAGATTCGCAAGATTGGCGAAACTCCGCTTGGCTCAGCACAGAACTTTCGGGATTGGGCAAGCTACGCAGGCCGCAAGCACGCGTCAAATGTAATCTCTTTCCAAATATCCACGGAAGGCAGTCATCCGCGCGTTTGGTGGTAGACTTGCGAAGTTTTTCATTGCAAGCAGTGCTGTCGAAGAACACGCGGATAGGGCGGGACGACCGCAGAACTTTTCCCGTCACCCATGGGTTAAACAGAAGAATACGAGCCTCACTTTGGCGAGTGAAGGAGTGATATGTTGTACGATTCGTTGATTGACGATTTCGAAGATGATGATGCACGAGTACGTCCGCGTAGCTTCGACGATGCTGCCGTCGATGTGATCGATGACTCTGATGACGATCGCATGATGAGTGCGGATGATATGTCGAATGATTCGGCAGATGATTCATCCGATGAGTTCAGCGAGGATAGCGAAACCTGGTCCGACGACCCGGTTCGGATGTACCTGACGCAAATGGGCGAGATTCCCCTGTTGACCCGCCAACAGGAAATCTATCTCGCTCGCAAGATCGAACAAACGCGAGCCAAGTTCCGACGCTTGCTCTTGGAGTGCGACTACGTCGCCCAAGATTCCTTCAAGGTTTTGCAGCGCGTGCAGGATGGCGAACTCCCGTTCGATCGTACGGTTCAGGTTTCGGTGACCGATCGTTTAGAAAAAGAACAGATCATGGGCCGCATGCCAATGAATCTGGTCACCATCGATCGTCTGCTGAAGCGAAACCGTCGTGACTACATCACCGCGCTCAGCAAGTCGGTCTCGGCCGAAAAGCGCACCGCGGCCTGGCGCCGTTTGAGCCACCGCCGTCATCGCGTGGTCAAACTGATCGAAGAGTTGGGTCTGCGTACCCAACGCATCGAGTCGAAGATCGGCGTGCTGGAAGAATTCTGCCGCCGCATCAACGAACTGAAAGCTCGCTTGGACGATCACAAGGCGGCCAACACGCCGATGGAAGATCGCCAACCACTTTTGGCCGAATACCGCAACCTGCTGATGGCCACGCAAGAGACTCCCAAGAGTCTCAACCGTCGCTGTCAGGCCGTCAAAGCGATCTACTCGGAATACCAGCAAGCCAAGCGCGAGCTGTCCGAAGGGAACTTGCGTCTGGTGGTCTCGATCGCCAAGAAGTATCGTAACCGCGGTTTGAGCTTCCTCGATCTCATCCAGGAAGGCAACGCCGGCCTGATGCGTGCGGTCGACAAGTTTGAATACCGCCGTGGTTTCAAGTTCTGCACGTACGCTACCTGGTGGATTCGTCAGGCCATTACCCGTGCCGTTGCCGACCAAAGCCGAACCATTCGTATCCCGGTTCACATGGTCGAAACCATGTCCCGCGTTCGTAACGTGGCTCGTCAGCTGCTGCAGGAAAAAGGACGCGAACCCACCATCGAAGAAACGGCCCGTCGTGCTGGCACGACCGTCGAAGAAGCCCGCCGCGTGCTGGCCATGAGCCGCTACCCGATCTCGCTTGACCGCCCTGTCGGCAACAGCGAAGACAGCCAGTTCGGCGACCTGCTTCCCGATGGCGAAGCCGAAAGCCCGGCTAACGGTGCTGCTCAGGAAATGCTGCGTGGCCGGATTGGCCGCGTGCTGAAGACCCTCAGCTACCGCGAACGCGAGATCATCAAGCTGCGTTACGGTTTGGGCGATGGCTACAGCTACACCCTGGAGGAAGTCGGTCACATCTTCAAAGTGACCCGCGAACGTATCCGCCAGATCGAAGCCAAGGCCGTCCGCAAACTGCAACAGCCCAGCCGCAGCCAAGACCTGGTCGGTTTCCTCGACTAAGTCGAACCTCGCGTCTACCTTCGAAATTCAAAAGCCGGACTCACATGGGTCCGGCTTTTTTTTTGTTCACAGTTTGAAGTGTTCTGTTTTCAACAAGAGATGAGTCGGACCAGGCAGCCATATGCTACCCAGTATGGCGCGCTTGTCCTACTGAAAACTGAACACTGAAAACTTCAAAATCACGCCTGTGGAAAACCTGTCGGTATGCTGTCGTTAACCTGTTGGTAAGTCGTCGATAGATGTTTGATACAATGTGGATACCTGTCGATAACCAACCTGACTAGCTCGCATGCCTGAACCTCCCGAATCGAACCCGTTCACTTCTCCGCATGGCGACGATCAGCCGTCGTCGCCGGAGTTGTCGTCGATTCCTGCTCCGTTGGCGGTGGCGGTTCTCTTGGGGCTTTTGCTCACCGCGTGGCAGATTGGCGAGTTCTTCGTCATTGGCTACACCGACACGTCGCAGCAGTTCAGTCTGCTGATGGGGGCTGCATTCTCGTGTTTGATCTCGCTGGGGCTCATTGCCCGCAGCAGTCCGACGTGGGCGGTGGCCCGGTTTTACTTTCTGTTTCATGGGATGATGGCCATCGGCTTTTGCGTGATGGCGTTCGTCTTTTTGAAGCCCCCGCTGGCAATCGTCTCGGGACTGGTGCAAGCTGGACTTTGTCTGGCGATCTTCTCGTCCCTGGGAAGAGAGTCGGTCCGCAAGTTTCATCGCCTTCAATGCCCCCACTGCGATCATGTGAACTCCGGCGGGGATGACCTGTTATGCTTCCAGCGACGCTGCACCAGGTGCGGCTTTCGCTGGTAAAGAAAATGCCCAACTCCTCGCACGACAACCCGTTTCAATCCCCGACGGCGCCCACCGACCGCACGTCGACCCCCTATCGCAACGTCCGCAATCTCGTTTCGCTGACGTGGGGATTGTTTCTCACAGCCGCCGGGCTGCACGTCATCGCGGGGCTACTGGCCGGCAATCGCGTTCAACTGATGGTCGGCTTCCTGAGCCTGGCAGTCGGCTTTAGCGTGTTGCTGCCGTCGATCTTCACCTGGCTGATCGGTCTGGCCTACGCCACGCTGATGGCGGTGCTTTCGGTCGGCGTTCTCACGAGCGGGATCGTCGAAGACCGTCCGCTCATGATCGTGGGACTGGCCCCGCTTCTGCTGTACGTCACCATCATGGTGCTACTGATACAGACCTCCAGTAAGTACTACTGGCGAGCAAGGTCGAAGAAGTGAATTCGTCTTCTGACAATCCGTTTCAGTCCCCTGGCATTGTCGAAGAGATCCCCAATACCACGTTGGTCGACGACGAGCCTGCCCATCCGATATCGGTGCTGGTCTTTGTGAGTTGGTGTCTGTTCATGCTGATCGCCATGGCTCACTTCGGCGTCTGCTGGGTGCTGCAGGACGTGATCAACGGCATCCTGTTCTGCATCACCGCCGTGGTCGGGTTCATCCTGATCATCCCTACCCGCGGCACGATGGCCCTGGCTACCCTTTACGCTTTCGCCGTCAGCATCAGCTGCGCGACGCAGGCCGTGATTTTCGAGAAGGGTTACCAAACGGCTTTCCTACTCGGCTTTGTGCTGGCCTACGCGATCATCGCCGTTCTCCTAGGTTATATTGGATACCAGGAAAGGTTGAAGACGCATGGATGAGAATCCATTTGAATCCCCCGATACGATCGACGAGCCGCCGATGGAGCCGGAAGTGGTCGAAGAACCTGGCGACCCCCGCGCCTTTCGCGTGCCGGGGCAGGTCGCGCTCGCGTGGCTGTTCAGCCTGATGCTGGCCGTCGGCCTGGTGGCGCTCGTGGAAGGTCCCTTCGGTCCGATCACCGGGCTATTGGCCATTTCCGCCGGATTCCTTTTGTTCTACCGACAACTGTGGGCCTACCGCGTGTCGGCGAACTACTTCGCGGTCCTCTTTCTAATCTTGATAGCCGGCACCGCCTTGGCAATGCTCGAACAAGAATGGTGGCGGGCAACGCGAGGAGCGTTGGTCCTGCTAGTCACCACCCTCATTCTTCTGCTGCTGATGCATCCCCAGTCGCGGAGGTTCTACTATCATGGACCTGCGTGACAACCCGTTTGAGTCTCCCCAGACAAACAGTATTCCCCCATCCCGATCCTTTTATCGAGAAGTACCGGAACACGATCGATGAGCCAACCTTCCCCCCACGAAAACGCCCCCGCCAAGAAGCATAACCAGGGCGCCTGGGATCGGATGGCTCGGGGAGGGCATCGGTTCGCTCAGCCGGCGAAGGATGAGGAGTTCAAGAACCCGCTCAAGACGCTCGATCGTTGGGGGTGGCTGGGGCCAAGCATCTACGGGCAGCGCGTGTTGTGCCTGGCCGCTGGAGGTGGTCGCCAAGGTCCGCTGTACGCCGCGGCCGGTGCCGTCGTGACGGTGGTCGATATCAGCGGGGCCCAGTTGGAGATCGATCGACGCGTGGCGAAAGAACGCGGGCTGCAGCTTCGCACGGTGGAAGCCTCGATGGACGACCTGTCGATGTTCGCCCCGGCCGACTTCGATATCGTCATTCATCCGGTCGCGACGTGCTATGTGCCGGACGTCGCCCCGGTCTTTCGCGAAGTCGCCAAGGTGCTCTGCGGCGGGGGAATCTACATCAGTCAGCACAAGACGCCGACGAGCCTGCAAGCCGAAGTCCGCCGCAGCGAGCACGGTTACCCGTTGACCGAGCCTTACTATCGCACAGGCCCCCTGCCGGAAGTCCGCGGCAGCCGCCACCGCGAAGAAGGGACGCTCGAATACCTACACCGCTGGGAGCAACTACTGGGCGGCATGTGCCGCGCCGGCCTGGTGATCGAAGACCTGATCGAGCCGCTGCATGCCAAGGAAGACGCCGAGCCTAATACGTTCGAGGACCGCAGCAAATACATCGCCCCGTACGTGCGGATCAAGGCTCGTCGAGTGGGTCAGGAAGAGGCTCAGGCCGAAGCGGGCTCGCTGTGGCTGCCGAGCTAAGAGTGGCCCTATCGAGTTCTACCTGCATCAAACCATAACCTCCCAGCATGACGGTCAGCGTCTGCGCCACCAGGTAAACCCAAATCTGACCTCCATCGGGTGCCATCATCCACCCCGCACCGATCAAAAGGAGGATCAACGCCATGCTCGCTAGATAGGCTCTCATCTGCGAGAGTACGCCCACCAACAGGCAACCAATCGCTGCGGGAGCGAGAAGCAAGAGCATGAAGCCCATGGCCGCCAGCAGGAAGAGATAGGTCATGGACGCCACCACAATGCTGACGCCGACCAGAGTCATCAGCAGCATGATATGCAGAATCGAGAACTGAAATCCTCCGCGAGACGTCAACGATCGTAAAATCACCGTAGGCAACAAATTCAGTGCTAAGCAAACGCCTGCCACGATCAGCGCGAACAACAGGATGTAACCCGCTTCCTCGACCTGGTCAAAGACAACCGGCACGATGCCGGACGAACTAACGAGTAGTACAAGCCAACCGATCGCTCCTTCGCGAAGGCTTTCGTTTCTCAGAATCGCCGCGCACCCCAGGCCAAACTGCCCGACGAGCACTCCGATGAGGACGGCTGCGGCGTTTTCTTTGCCTGGCTGATGCAATACGATCCATAGAGTGAGCATCAAGTCGACAAACAGAAACAAGCCAGCCAATTGCCCAATCGAACGCGTTGCCGGATCGCTTTCCATCTTTCCACTCTCCGTATTACTCTTCCGGCAGTCCCGCGACTTCTCTTTGGGCACTCCCCTGCCCGATCGAAATCAACAAGATCCCGCCCATCCAAAGCACCATGATTTGAGCCATGAACATGCCTAACAGGGGTGCGGCCATCGGCTGGATCATGGTAAACAAGATGCAGATGAACATGCCGGAAGCCATCATCCAACTGTAGCCGGTAATTTCAACGGCTTTCGCCAGAAGATTACTCGCAATGATCGATGGTAACGCCAGAACGAATACGCCGAGCGCCATTCCGACGGCAACCTGTACGTTCATCACAATCACACACGCAAACGCAATGAGGATTGTACCGATGAACATCTGCTGAAGCGTGAATCGGTTTTCCAGACCCTGCGATGAGAGCCACTGCACCAGCGAGTGCGGACCCACGCAAAAAAGTACCGTGAAACCTACGGTCAACATCACCAGGGCGATAAACTCTTGGTTCGATTGGATGAAAATCGTAGGCAACAAGATGACAATCGCCGCGACAGGAATCAGAAACATACCGAGGTAGGCATAGTGCCGCGTCGCTGCAAACCGAAGCCGCGAGCCGCAGCACAGTCCAAACTGCCCCCAAAGTAGGCCCACAAAAAGGAAGTTCCACACGGTCTCCGGCGAATGTGTTTCGCTGGCAAGCACGGCGATCCCCACCACGGCATCCACGCCTGCGTTGATCCCGATGAAGACAAGCAAAGGAACGAGAATCGATGAGCGGTCCATGCCGTCAGCATAGCCGATGCGACCATTTATGGCTGCGAAATTCCTGTTGTTTTCGATAGCTTTCGATCTTCCTGGTCTCGCGGCAATTCCATCACGATCAGGCCACCGGTAAGTAAATAGGTCGTCTGGACAATGGTGAACAGAGCGACCTCCCACTGCGAAAAAAGGGACAAGAGTAGCAGCGGAAACAGGAAGATTCCCAGCATCGGTTTGACATACCGGTTTCGATCGTCCGTGGTACCTAACAGAAAGCAGGCAACCATCACGGGAATCTCGTAGCCCACGTAGATGATGGGTAACGCGAGCCAATAAAGTTGATGCATGATGGCCAGGCAAACCAAAGCGAATATCGCCGTTGCGAAGAACATCAGCTTGAGATTCCACCGTAATCCGCCCCCTCGCTGAAACCAACCATAGGCAGATGCAGGGGCAATACTGAAAACCATGGTCACAACCGCGTGAGTTACCAGGTAGGTTGCCGAACTTCCGCGGTCTTCGTTCGCTGAACTCCAACAAGTGGCGATCATCAAGAGGGCAACCATCGCGCCGAGGACATGGCTGCGCATGTTCCGCTTGCGCAGCCAGAGGGCACAACATAAACCCAACTGCCCCGACAACAATCCCCACAAGACGAACTCCAGGGGACCGTTTTCACGATAGCGGTAAAGTGTCGGAATACCAACGGCGAGATCAGCCGTCACGCTGACGACGATCCAACTGACCAACAACGCCATGGTATTTCTCGCTACCATAGATTCGATCGTAGCGAGAACCGAGAATAATGCTCACGTTTTGATCAGGAATCGGAAGCAACCGTATCGGCCGCCAAGACTTCATCATTCCTAATCGCCTGAAGCGCCACGATGCCAGCGATCAACAGGTAAAAGCTTTCCCAGGCAATCACCAGCGGCATCCGGTTCCATAGGGCCGGCAGCATCCAGGCCGCCGTGAGCGAGATCGCCAGGATCGCGCCCAGGCCGATGACCAGCTGGCGCTGGCGGTCCTCTTTCGTTTCGCAGAGGGTCAGCGCGACGACCATCGTCGGGCAGCTCCATACCATCAGGCCTGGGAGTGCCACCGGAAGTTCCTGCCAGGGGAAATCACTTTGCAGTACGGCCAAGCAAACCAGCGTTGCCCCGGTCGTTAACGCGAAGATGGCGGCCAACGAGAACTGCGACGTCGCTTCGCGGCGACCGATGCGGTAGATCAGCGGCAGGGCCACGCTCAGCACGGCGAACACGCCCAGCACGATTGCCCAGTGCAACAGCGGAATCTTCTCGATCGTTGCCAGCAGCGTACTGCCCAGGGCAATGCTCCCCAGCATGGCAATCGACCAGACTGGCCACGCTTCAGGACGACGGATCCATCCGGCCGCGATCAAGCCAATCTGCCCCAACATCAGACCGAGCATGCAACCAAAGAGCCCCTCCGACGGCTCGCTGCCGTGAAGGTTGGCGGCAATCGCAACGTCGACGCAGATGCTGGCCGCGGCGAGAAGGGATAACAGAAATCGTCCGGGAGTAATCATCCCTTCATGGTGATTGGAAGTCGCGGCAATTGCATGCCGGACTGATCCCACATACCAACGAAATCAAAATCCACGATGACGCTTGTATCGATTAAAACTGTTAATCGGCCGCGAATGGGTCTTCCACGGATGGTAATGATTCCGCCTGCGGAAGCGGAGTTCGCTCTTTGGCTTCCCATAGCAGTACGGCTCCACCGACAAGAAGATAGAGAGACATGAATCCGCAAATCTGGACGACCAAGCCAATGTCCCTGAGGGAATCTTGGTAAACACTAATAATGAGCGCACAAGCCAGAATCAGCGGCAACATGATCATGACGAACCATCGCGTCGAGGCCGTACGGGGACCCACCAGCATGAACGCAGCCAGTGGGATCGGGATAGCGGAACTCAGGAAGAAAAAGAAGTACGACAGGAACCACCCCCAATCAAGATCCATCTGAATGAACACGGCACAAACCACGGTCACCAGTGTCATCAGTCCGAACAGAATCGATAAGGAGAACTGCACTTTCATACCGACGAACACCACTCGGTAGATCGCGACGGGAACGATTCCGAACAACTGCGTCGTCAACAGAATGACCAACACTCGATCAAAATGGGCACCTTTTTCATGCATGGTAATCGTGAGGCCAAAGAAGAGTGAAAAGATCAGGGCCCCAAGGACCGGTAGCCACCTGGAAACATCTCGCATGAGAAAGACCAGGCTCAGCGTCATCTGCCCAAGGGAGAACCCCAGAATGCAAGTGGTCAGATATATGGTCTGTTGACCCTGTCCAAACGTGATTTCTACCACTGCCAGCACGACGTCTAAGCAGAAGGTAAACAGCACTAAGATAAGTATGGCCCGGCGATGTTGGATGTCGTTCATGTTCCCAGCATCGCATTTTATCGACCTCGGTGCACGTAGTTGCCGCAGGATCACGTTGCAAAACTTCGGCCTGCCCGGCAAAATTGAACCTGACAATTCCCCACCTCAGCAAACCCCTACGCGCGCACGTAATGACTCACGAATCACTTCAGGAAATCGTCTGTTGCATGGGCCAGCCGGTCGCCGGTAACCCCTCACAATTCATGATGGAACGGGCCTTTGCCGCGGCTGGGTTAGATTGGCGTTACCTCACGTTGGAAGTGCCCCCGGAAGATCTGCCAGCGGCCGTGGCCGGAATGAAGGCGATGGGTTTCCACGGTGGCAACTTCACCATTCCCCACAAGGTGGCGGTCATTCCGCTGCTGGCCCGTCTGACCGAAGCGGCCGAACTGATGGGAGCGGTCAATTGCGTCTTCGCCGAAGAGGGTGGTTTCGTCGGCGAGAACACCGATGGCAAAGGCTTCGTTTCCGCGCTGAAAGAAGTCATGCAGCCGGAAGGGAAGAAGGTCGTCCTGTTGGGCGCCGGCGGAGCTGCCAGGGCAATTGCGGTGGAGCTGGGCTTGAACAAGGTGGCCAGTATCGACGTCGTCAATCGCGACGCAGGCCGCGGCCGCGATCTGGCCAACCTTCTCTCGCAGCGCGTGGGGATTGAATCGAAATGGATCCCCTGGAACGCAGCGCACGAGCTGCCGGAAGACGCGGACCTGGTCATTAACGGAACGAGCATTGGCTTGAATGATGGCAGCGCGATGGTGCCGGTCGACGTCGATACGTTCCGCGAGTCGATGCTGGTGGCGGACGTAATCTTCAACCCACCCCAAACGGCCTTCCTAGGGGCAGCCCAGGAAGCCGGATGCCAAACGATCGACGGCCTGGGAATGCTGGTCAATCAAGGCGCGATCGGTTTCAAAATCTGGACCGGCATCGAACCGGATCAAGCGGTCATGCGCGAAGCCCTGGAAGAGTATTTGGGGATCTAGAAGAACAAAGAGGAACCACGGATTACACAGATGGGCACGGATAAAAGAGTAGAGTTCGTGTGTCCCTAGTCCGTTATGCAAAACAATCGTTAGGTAACTCTCAGCCCCAGAACGTTTGCCCCGGTTTCTTTTCTGTCGCCCTTTCAGGGCTCAACATGATGTTGCACTGCTACCAGGGGCTGACGCCCCTGGCTATTATCTGCCGCCTCTTCGGGGCCAAGAGCCTTCTCTCTTATCCGTGTTCATCCGTGTAATCTGTGGTCAAAACTCTTCTCGTCCGCACTTCGTTGAACACGGTGCACTCGGTGGGTCCATAAAAACGAGGCCCTCGCATTTGCAAAGGCCTCGCTCGAATCATTCCGAACCATCACCGATCGTTCGGTCTTATTTACTATATTCGCCTACTCGCTGGGCTTGGCAATGCCGATCACGCCCACGCCAACGCGCGGACCGGCGTCGCCCGATGGCTGGCTCTTCAGGTCGTCTGCTTTGGCGTGCACGACGATCGAGCGACCCAGCACGATGTGCAGCTTCAAGCCTTCAGCCTTGGTGTCGATCTTGGCAACGCCGCTGTCGTCGGCGGTGATGTTGCCCAGGTCGCCGGCGTGACTTTTAGCGCCTGGGGCACCATGTTCGTGGCCATCGGGATTGAAGTGACCACCGGCAGCGGTGCCGTCGGCCTTGGTCAGATCGCCGAATTCATGAATGTGGAAGCCGTGTTCGCCGGGTTCCAAGTTAATCACCTCCCCGGTCAGGTGAACGTAACCGTCTTCCTGCTTCAGCATAATGACGCCCTTCACGTCACTACCGCTGGTCGAAGCCAGAACGGCGACGGCCGCCGTGGGCAAATTTACCATTTCAGCGGAATGCTCGTGAGCGAGTTCTTTTTCATGAGCTTCTTCCTTGGCACCTTCTTCTTGAGCCAAGACCAGGCCCGGAATTGCCAAAAGCAGAATGCCTAGAGTCAGAATGGTCGATTTCATGTTGCTGTCTTCTCCTGCGGGGCGATTGGTGTATAGCATCCGTCGGGCAGAACCGTTCTACCGACGTCATCACTCGTGAGAGAGCTCTTGCGCCTATTGTTACGTATTGCATGACCCCATTCCACCAAAGGTGAAAACTTTGTCGCACCGCGCCAGCCGACGCCAAAAGAGCATGCACGACACTTGGGCAATTGAAACATCAGGCCGCTTGCTGGACTTTTTCGCTCACAAGCCGTTTCATGCGGGCTGCGGAGTCGCGAGCAAACTTTTTTTGAAGATTTCGCATATAAGGATGGACCAACCAGACAATCCATCGCTTGGGCTTTGAGAAAGCCAGAATGTCGTACCACACGTCCCCGTACTGATCCATCTCGACGAGAAAGCGTTCTTCGCCCATTTCCATATGAGCCGGAAGCGTACCATACGCAAAACCAAACTTGGGCGTGTTCAGAGGGTCGTCAATCACGTACACAATCCGTGCCGCGTTCAGCCAATGCAGGCCTGCCGCTTTGCCAATCACGCACACCGTTTCTCCTTCGCGGATTGTGGTGGTGGTCGGTCTGGCCGAGACCCAGCCCAATTCAAATTGTTGCCACTTGCCCAGCGCCTCTTTCGCCTTTTCAAACGTATCGATTCCGTGCCCCAGCTTCACGCGGGTATGGTCGACTTGAAATCCCTTCGGAGGCGTGCTGGCCGTTTTCCCCTGATGGCAGTATGAATACTTCCGCTCGCGCTGGCTTTTCAGAAAACGCTCGACGGACTTGGCATCAGGTGAATGAAAACGGAACATTGCGGTTCTAAGTGGTCTCTGAGAAAATACTTCCGATGAAAAAGCGAGAACCGTAAAATCGAAACCCATACAACATCGATCGGCCCGATTTTTACCCCAGTAACATATGACTTCTGACGATCACCCCAGATGCAACCGACAGAAAACGGTTCTCGTAACCGGTGCGACCGGGTATGTGGGGAGTCGTCTGGTCCCCCAAATCTTACCTCATTACCAGGTACGCTGCCTGGTCCGCGATCCGGCGCGCCTCGATGACTCGATCCGTGATCAAGTTGAAGTCTTTCAAGGGGACGTGATGCATTCCCACAGCTTGCATAAATGCATGCAGGGAGTCGACGTCGCGTTCTATCTCATTCATGGCATGGGGTACGGGGCCGACTTTCAGAAGAAAGATCGAATCGCGGCCGAGAATTTCGTCGCCGCCGCCCAACAAGCTGGCGTCTCGCGCATTATTTACCTGGGAGGCCTGGGGGATGATGCCGACCCGGAGCTTTCACCTCATCTGAAAAGCCGGCACGAGGTGGGTCAGATTTTTCTGGCCAGTGACGTGCCGACCATCGAACTGCGAGCCTCGGTGGTACTTGGGCCCGGAAGTCTTTCGTACGAACTCATTCGCTCGCTCACGCAGCGGCTGCCGATGATGATTTGTCCCAAGTGGCTTTCGACCCCCACGCAGCCAATCGCCACCCAGGACGTACTGGCCTACCTGCAGGAATCGATCGAGTTGCCACTTGAGAAAAGCGAAGTCTTCGAGATCGGCAGCCAAGACGTGGTCACCTATGGCGGGCTGATTCAGATGTACGCCCAAGAGCGAAACCTGAAGCGGGTACTGATCAGCGTGCCGCTTTTGACCCCTTACCTTTCCAGCCTGTGGCTGGGACTGGTCACGCCGACCAGCGCCGAGGTGGGCCGGCACTTGATCGAAGGGCTGCGAAACCCAACTGTCGTGCGCGACGACAAGGCCCGCCAAATCTTTTCGCATCAGCCGATGACCACCCAAGAGGCGATTCGCCAGGCTGTCCAGCAAGAAGCATAGCTGGCAGAAGAATCGACGCTTCGAACGCAAAACGGAACCCATCCCATCGAAATGATGGTCGAACGTTTCGATTTCGCAACGGGCGTGGTGGTCGTGCCACGTTCACCTCGCTGGGACGTTGCATTAGGGCAACTTTTCCTTCTGGTTAAGCTAGCTGGTAGCAACCTTTCCTAATAGGATCACTTTGCCAAAAAAGAGGATTAGTTCGTCGGCAATTCGCAACGAAATCTTGAAAGAATTTCGTTTGCTGTAAGACTAGATGAGGTATGCTTTTCCAGCGGAAAACGATCATGGTGGTAAACTTTTATGTTTGCCAGGCAGCACGATTTTTGCGAGTCTAATAAGACTCACACGCGTGGAAGAGGCGCCCCGTTTAAGGGAGTAGAACCGATCTGGAGCGAGATGGATTTCGTCGGCGGATAGGCCTCGGTGGTCGTATTCGATAACCAACTTGGTCAGGAAACTTGAACCATGAAACTCGCTCATCTTAAGAAGGTATTCATCGCTCCGGCGCTGCTCAGCGTTGCGGGGATGAGCATCGCGCCAACGCCATCGTTCGCCCAATGCGGCGGATGTGGGCCATCGTACAAGATCGTCACTCAGACCGTCTACGAGGAACAGCCTGTCACCGCCTATCGGACGGAGTACCAGCGGGTCGAAGTTCCCAAAGAGGTCACCACCTATCGCCCGGTTTGGGAAACCGAACGCCGAGAGCGAACCGTGACCGTCGCCAAGCCGGTTGTGGAAACTTCCGAGCGCGAAGAACGCTACACCGTGATGAAGCCGGTTTGGAAGGAACGCGTCGAGGACCGCAGCTACAACCAGACGCGCTACGTCACCGAGACCGAAGTGCGCGAGCAGGTCAACACGGTGCTTCGCCCCGTGACCGAAACGCAGTACTACGATCAACAAACGGTCGTGCGTCGTCCGGTGACCGAAACCGTGATGCAGAACCAAACAGTCACGATGTACCAACCGCAAACGGTCTGCAAGACTCAGTACGTCGATCAAGGCGGCTACCAGACCACGCAGGTTTACACGCCAGGTCCGACTCGCAACCGTTTGCGTTGGACCACCGGCCAAACCTACTTCGACCCAGTCACCGGCCAGTACCAATACGACCGCGGTGGCTTGCACTGGATTCCCGAACAACGCCCCGGCACCGTGAGCAACGTCACCAACTACGTTCCGAACGTGGTGGCCCAGCAAGTTCCGGTTACCCAGTACGTGCCCACCCAGGTGACGCAGCAGGTTCCGGTTCAACGTGTTCGTTACGAAGACGAGATCCAGGTCAACCGCATCCCCTACAACGTGACTCGCTACGAGCAAGTCCAGCAGGTCCAGCAGATTCCGGTTACCGTTCAGAAGCCCGTCACTGAACGGGTCGAGAACATGGTGACCGTGAAGTACTGCGATTGGGTTCAGGAAGAAGTCGTTCGTAAGGTTCCCGTCAGCACGACCAAAATGGTCTACGAACAACGCGTCGAACCGTACGAAGTGAAGGTCCAGAAGTGGGTTGCCGAGACGAGCACCGTCACGGAAACCAAGCTGGTTCCCAAGCAGGTTCAGTACACCTATACCCGTCGCATCCCACGCACGGTGACCATGCGTGTTCCGTTGGATTCCTACGGCAATCCGGTTTACGTCGCTCCGGCAACGTCGGCCAACCGAGTGATCCTGCCGCCGGCCGCGCCGTCGCCGACCTTGGCTGCTCCAGGCAGCGTGGTTGAAAAGCCGCCAACGATCATCCAGAAGAGCATTGTGACCCCTTCCGAGCCACCACCGGCTCCTACCAAGGAAGAGGAAGCGGCCGCGGATCAGAAGGCGACCAAGGACGACTCGACCACGTCCCCCAGCGACGACGACCCCACCGGTCAACCGATGCTGTAATCGCTTCGTGCAAGTTGGTTATCTCAAGAGGCCCGTCGCAAGAACGGGCCTTTTTTCGTGGAGTGACCGTAAATTCGATCCTTTACGACCCATTTTCGTCGGTAGCGACTGTTTCACTTTACCTGGCGTACATAGAATGAGGCTTCTTGTCCTGCCTCATTTATCTCGGGGAAACATGAGCAGGAAGCACGCTTCTTTCTCGTGACTACCCACAGGTAGTCTCCTTTTGATGGCCAGGCATGAACTTTTTCTTGAACCTATTCGACACGTCTGACTTTCCCCAGCGTTGGTATTGTGGGGAGTGGTCCGCCGGGCATGGCTGGCTCCATATCCTCTCGGACGTTGGTATCTGGGCCGCCTACTTTGCGATTCCCGGCCTGCTCGCATACTTCCTTTCGCAGCGGAAAGACATCCCGTTCCGGCGTGTTTTTCTCCTGTTTGTGGCGTTCATCATGCTGTGCGGGCTGACCCACCTGATGGATGCCATCATTTTCTGGTGGCCTGCATATCGTCTGTCCGGCCTTTTGAAATTGTCCACGGCGATCGTTTCGTGGGGGACCGTCGTGGCGCTGATCTACCACATTCCCGAGGTCCTTCGGCTGCGCAGCCCGGAAGAACTCGAACGCGAGATTGAAGCGCGCAAGCAGGCCGAACAAGCCCTGCGCGAGTCGAACGATATTCTCGAACAGCGCGTTCAGGAACGCGTCGCACAGCTTGATAGAGCCAACGCGGAAATCAAAGAACGGGATGCGCGTTGGCGAAGATTCGTCAGTTCCAACATCATCGGCGTCGGTCTGGCCGATGCCGACGGGAGTTGGTTGGAAGTCAACGGCGAGCTGCTCCGCATGCTTCGCTGCTCGGACGAAGAGTGGCAAAAGGAAGGTCTTCGCTGGTACGACATGACCCCGCCGGAATACTTGCCGAGGGACGTCGAAGGGATCGAAACGGCCGACAAGGAAGGTGCCTGCCCTGCCTACGAGAAGGAGTATATCGCCAAGGATGGAACCCGCGTGCCGATTACGCTGGGATATACGCCGGTCGAGGATCGTCCCGGGCAATACATCTGCTTCGTGCTCGATCAGTCGCGACTCAAGGAAACCGAGCAAGCCCTCAAGCAGAGCCAGGCCGAGTTCTTCCAATTGGCCGATGCGATTCCGCAAATGGCCTGGATGACCCGTGCCGACGGCTACGTCGATTGGTTCAACCATCGTTGGTACGAGTACACCGGTCTTTCCCAAGAGACTTGTCTCGGTTGGAACTGGAAAGAGTGCATCGAACCTGAAGACCTTCCCCAGGTACAAGCGGCATGGGAAAAGAGTATCGCGACCGGCCAGCGGCTCGATATCGTCGCCCAAATTCGAGGCGCGGACGGAGTCGTACGTCCCTTCCTGACCCGGGCCCTTCCCTTGAAGAATGAAGATGGCCAGATCGTGCGCTGGTTTGGAACCAACACCGATATCAGCGAGCAGCAACAGATTCAGGAAGAACTACGAACCGTCGCCGCGCAGCTTTCGGATGCCGACCGGAAGAAGGACGAGTTTCTGGCGACCCTGGCTCACGAACTACGCAACCCATTGGCTCCGATCCGCATGGGTTTGGAACTGATGAAGATGGCCGGCGATGATCCGGAACTGTTGGACGAAACCCGCGAGACGATGGAGCGGCAAACCAAGCAGTTGATCACGCTGGTCGATGACCTGCTGGACGTCTCTCGAGTGACGCGCGGCAAGCTCAATCTCCGCAAGGCGGACGTGAAGATATCCGACGTCATCCAGAGTGCGGTCGAAACGGCGCAGCCGTTGATCGAAGACTCGGAGCATACGCTTGAGGTGGTCATCGACAGCGACATCACGATCCACGCCGATCCGCATCGGCTCGCCCAGGTTGTCTCCAACCTTTTGAATAACGCCGCCAAGTATACGCCGGACGGCGGAAAGATCACGCTTTGGGTCGAGCAGCCCAGTGCCAACCAAGTCGCCATCCATGTCCGGGACACCGGCATTGGGATACCGGCCGACATGATCGATTGCATTTTCACGATCTTTACCCAAGTCGATCGATCGATGGAACGTAGCTTCGCAGGCCTCGGCATCGGGCTGACGCTGGTCAAATCACTGGTCGAGATGCACGGAGGAACGATCTCGGTCACCAGCCAGGGGCAAGGCCAAGGAAGCGAGTTCACCGCGACCTTACCGGTACGCGAGGAAGACCAGCCGACTCAGAACCAGGATCTACCGATCGAAAGTTTCTCGCTCAAGAAAGGGAAGCACAAGGTCCTGGTGGTCGACGACAACAAGGCCGCCGCCGAGATGCTTAGCAAGGTGGTCAAGATGCTGGGCAACACGGTCGAGACCGCCGAGGATGGACAACAGGCGATTGAAGTCGCCCAGCGATTCCGGCCAGAAATCATCCTGATGGATCTCGGCATGCCCAAGATGAATGGCTACGAAGCGGCCCGCCATATCCGCCAGCAAGACTGGGGAAAAGACGTCCTGCTGATCGCGCTGACCGGGTGGGGCCAGCAGGAAGATCGCGACCGGACCAAGGATGCTGGCTTCGATCATCACCTGGTCAAACCGGCCGAGCCGTCCGAACTGCAGCGGATCATCAACCAAGGTCGGCAAACTTGATCTACTTCGGCTGATGCAACATCAACTCGTTGAACGAGTCGATCACTTCCTGCGGATCCACGCCATCGGCCAGTGCTGAGATGTATTGATGGCGTGGGTTATCGGTTTCGACTTCCCACTGGTGCGTTCCGTTGGGAAAGATATGATTGTGCCCCTGGGTGACGAGCTTCCACGGGTGCCCCGTTCCGCGTGCCGCCACCATCACCGCGATTTGATCGGCACTGTGACGATCTTTCACGTTGCCGCCGAAGTAAAGTTCGTACACGCGGCGAACCGGATTATCTTGGGGCAATTCCTTCAGGCGCTTGCCGGTCGAGATCAACTCGGCGAACTTGCCTCCTCCGGTGAAGGTGATCTTCGTCGGCCAGGCTTCGATCGCTTTGACCGTCGACTCGGCATCCGGTTTGAAGTTGCCCCACTTGCCGGGATCCAAGTCGGCCGGGTAACGGCTTCCCATGCACACCCAGTGAGCCACTTTCTTTTTCACCAACTGCTGACCCGTGAGCGGACTGATCTCGTCCGCTTCCGACTCGATCAGATAACGCAGGTTGGTTAAATCTCCCACGGTCAGAATCGTCACACTTCCATCTGGCTGAGCCGCCAAAAGCTGGCGATACAGCCGGGTCGCATCCGGGGCATCGTCGTACAGGGGACAGTCGTGCGGAAACTGCTTCGCGACTTGCTCGGCGTATTTCGAACCCTGCTGAATGCCAGCCTTCCCTTTGGGCACGCCAATCGGCAGATCTGGTCGACCGTAATACGTATTGATGGCATCGGCACACGGACCCGACCAGGGAAACTTGGCCGAGATCATCGTCCCTAAAAGTTCGATCTCGCCACGATCCGCCAGCGCATGCAGCATGGCCAAACAAGCCGCGTCGTCGCAATCACTTTCCATGTCGGTATCGAAGAGGATTCGACTGAATGTCTGCCCAAATGTTGGAAGACTCAGGGCACATAGAATTGCCAAAGAAACGGCGCACAACCACATTCGCGACATTTTTCGATGATCACCAACGGGCAAAAGGGAAGAAAAGATCATCCAGTTCAATACACTGGCGCAGACGCGGAATTGGGAGTCACATGCCTGTAATTCAATTCACAGAAACATCTTCTCGCCATTTGAAATTCGTCATCGATAGCTCCGGGATCGACAACCGATTCAATGATCGCAGGCACCATTTGATCGATATGAGACAATATCCGTTGAAACGCTTGGCATGCGATCGTGCTAATTGCACAGTGGTGACTGTCGGCATCCACTTCACTTATGTGGATCTCAGAAAGCCGGTCGCCATATTTCATCAATAACTGAGCGGCAACGCTCATTGTGGGATCAACTTGTCGTGCATGCCCAATATCGAGACAGAATTTAGCTTCGGAAAGCCTATCAAAGAAATTTTCTAATTCGCGGCTAGTTCGACCCACTAAATATCTTTGGTCCATGTTTTCAATTGCGAGCCGACTTCCCAATCTATTCCAAACTTCAAAGTCGCTGATGATGTTAGGGTGAACAATGACCGAAGAAATCTTAAATGGCAATTTGACTAGTCGTTCGACCAATTCACGTTCCGTCCATTTCTGCAACTGACTAGGAGCGTGGAAGGATATGTAGTGGAAAGAAGTTAGATCAAGTTCCTCGATTGCTGAAACAAGAGGATCTAGTTCGTCTTCTCGAAGTGCCGATAATTCGATCGCATCAGCTATGTCACGTTGCAAGCGAATCCCTTCGCGAAAGTCACCTTTAGCAAGTGCTCCGGTCGAAAATCCTATTCGACGCATTAAAATACTCCATATCTTCGGGTCAAATGAGCCAGTCTTTGATCGCTATCGAAAAAGAATTCGAGTAATCCATCTCGAAATTCTCGACTATTATTTCTTTCATGTTGAAATACGTCATCTTCTGAATTGTCGAAAGAAAGTCCTTCCAGATGGTTTCTCCGATCCTCATTGTTCAACAACTCAATAAATTGATCATACGATCGTAGGATTCGACTTGCCAATGGTTTTGGCGCCAAATTATGCAACGCTGAAGCAAGAAAGGCCAACGGTGGAACACGAGACAACTCGTAGCAGTAACTGAGTAACTCTAAATTGATCTCATCCAAACTGCTCGTTGATGGAGAACCTGCAAATGTTTTTTCACAAGCAAAACAGAGTAACATTCCTTTCGCAAATAGAAGCTTTCTGGACATCCGCAGCTTAATATTTCGGAGCGCCCAACCCTCGTTTGATCGTTCCCACTTTTTCGTGGCGTAATCAACAGCAAACGTTCGCCATAAACGAACAACATCGTTCAAGAGGAATCTGGGAATTCTATACTCTAGCGCATTGGAAACAGGTGAATCACACACAATATAGCGCTCCAGAATAGCGCGACAGAGTCTGGAATGAGTTGTCTTTCCGCTCAATGGCTCAGATTCAAGTAATAGCAGCAATCGCCGCGTCATGTTCTGATTCGTATCGTTATTCCCACCTATTTCGTGGACTAGGGGGTGGCTGCTAGTCAAAGTTCCAAACGTCTCGGTTGGACCAGGACCCTTAAAATCTTTGAGAACCTTCCGAACATCTTCCATTGCTGGAAAATGATCCACACCCGACGGACCATCAACGATAAACGTCCAATCTACGTCACTCTTGGATGTCCACTCCTTTCTCGCGATTGAGCCAAACGCCACGACGGACGTATTCGTAGGAGGTTTCGTTTTGGCAACTAAGCGAGACAATTTGTCAATTTGAATGAAGCCCGCAAATTTCGCATCTTGAATTGCTGGCCAATCTTCGCCTAACGCGTTGGCAAGCGTCTGAATCGGATCTGGATCAGAAACGTCGATCATTGTTTTCCATTATCTCAATTCAGTCGCCACAAATAAGTTACACGTCCAAATTCCGCACTTCCAACGCGTGCTTCTCGATGAACTCGCGGCGGGGTTCGACCTTGTCCCCCATCAAGATGCGGAACATGTCGTCGGCGGCCGAGGCGTCGCTCATGGTGACCTGCATTAGCGTTCGATTTTGCGGGTCGAGGGTCGTTTCGCGAAGTTCTTCCGCGTTCATTTCACCCAGACCTTTAAAGCGAGTTACCTGCAGGCCGCGTTCGCCGGCCGATCGAACCGCGGCCAGAAGACCACGCAGATCTTCCAGGCCTGTTTCGGTTTCGCCGCGACGCAGCTTGTAACGAGAATCGGTACAGCCGGTCCGTTCTTGCGGGATCAGTGCCTGGATATCGAAACCGAGTTCGGCGAGCTCGCCCAACTTGATGTTGATCGTTCGCACTTCGTGCAGTTCGGCAATGTGCGGGGCTTCGATTTTCGATTCTTCTTCCTTCGGCTGACCGTTGGTCGAAGCTTCGCCGTCGATGACCTTGCCGTCGACCACTTCCCCTTCGTCGGGAATCTTGGTGTCTGGCTCGGCATCGAGTCCGCGTTCGCTGAGGAACGCATCGAGTTCCTTCTTGGTCGGGAACCAATGTTCTTCGCGACCCATCACCAGGTGGAAGACCGGCAGCTTCTGACTGACTGGGTCTTGACGCACGGCGTGAATCTTCAGCCCGATGCCGCGGCGTTCCAAAGCGACGATCGCTTCTTCCAGCGGAGCGAGTGCGCGGCATAGCTTTTCCATCTTTTCGCCTTCGATCACGTCGCCGTTCTCGTCGACGAAAGCACAGTCGGCCAGCCCGTTGTCGAGTAGCTGGTTCTTCATCTCTTCTTCGGTCTGGACGTACCAGACGTTCTTTTTGTGCACCACGCGAAACAGCGGCGGCTGGGCGACATAGACGTGACCGCCGGCCACCAGTTCGTTCATCTGGCGATAGAAGAACGACAAAAGCAGCGTGCGAATGTGCGAACCGTCGACGTCGGCGTCGGTCATGATCACGACCTTGTTATACCGACGCTTGTTGATGTCCTGGTCCTGGCCAATCCCCACGCCGATGGCCTGGATCATGCTGCGGACTTCTTCGTTGGCCAGCACCTTGTCTTCGCGAGCCTTGTAGCTGTTGATGATCTTACCTCGCAGCGGCAAGATGGCCTGAAAATCTCGCAGGCGTCCCCCTTCGGCCGAACCACCGGCCGAGTCACCTTCCACCAGGTACAGTTCGCACTTCTCCATCTCTTTGCTGATGCAGTCCCGCAGCTTGCCAGGCAAACCGCCGCCGCTAAGGGCATCCTTTCGGTTTCGCAGCAGATCGCGAGCCTTACGAGCCGCTTCGCGGGCCTGACCGGCGAGCAGTGCCTTGCGGATGATGATCTTGGCGACCTTGGGATTCTCTTCCAGGTACTTGGTCATGAACTCGCCGAAGGCTGAGTTGATGTAGCTTTCGACTTCGCTGTTGCCCAGCTTGGTCTTGGTTTGCCCTTCAAACTGCGGCTCTGGCACGCGGGTACTGATGATCGCCGTCAAGCCTTCGCGGAAGTCGTCTCCGGAGAGCGCGAGGTCCTTGATCATGTTTTCCTTCTTGGCGTAGTTGTTCAGCGTACGCGTGAGGGCCGTCTTGAACCCGGAGACGTGCGTTCCTCCTTCGTGCGTGTTGATGTTGTTCACGTAAGAATGGAGGTTCTCGGTGTACTCTTCGCTGTACTGCAGGGCGATTTCGTAGCCGACCCCTTCCGTGATGCCGCTCAAAAAGATCACGTCGGGATGCAGCGCGTTGGTTGCGCGGTTGAGGTGCGCGACGTATTCGATGATGCCCTGTTCGTAGAGGAACTCGTCTTTCTCTTGGGTACGGTCATCGATGAAGATGATCTTCACCCCTTTGTTCAAGAAGGCGAGTTCCTGCAGACGCTTGGCCAGGGTATCGTGATTGAACTTGCTGACGTTGAAGATCTGGCTGTCCGGCTTGAAGGTGGTCTTGGTGCCACGCTTCTTGGTCGGTTGCCCTTTCTGAACCGGTCCCTGCGGAACGCCCCGTTCGTATTCCTGCTGCCAGACGAAGCCGTCGCGGTAGACTTCGACTTCGCACCACTCCGACAGGAAATTCACCACGGTCACACCCACGCCGTGCAGACCGCCGGAGGTTTGGTAGGCCCCTTTGCTGAACTTGCCGCCGAACTTCAGCACCGTCATCACCCCTTCCAGGGTCGAGACGTCGCGGCCGACTTGTTCGGAAAGCTGCGGGTGACGGTCGACCGGAATACCACGGCCGTCGTCTTCCACCGTAACGGAGTTGTCATTGTGAACCGTCACGATCACGCTCGAAGCGAACTCGGCCATGGCTTCGTCAATCGAGTTGTCGACCACTTCGTACACCAGGTGATGGAACCCACGCGTCGAGCGGTCGCCGATGTACATACTGGGACGTTCGCGGACGTGTTCCAGGTCGGAGAGATGTTCGAGATCGCTCGCGCCATATTCCGATTTGGCCTTGGCCTGTTGGGCCTGCTGCGCGGCTTCTTTGTTTTCAATGTCCCCAGTCGGTTGATCTTGAGGTTCGTTCGGTTCGGTCATATTCGTTTTTCGTTTCGTCGAAATGTTTTCCTCAATCCAGTCCCCTCTCTCCTGAGGGGAGAGGGTGAGGGTGAGGGGTTATGTATTTGACTATCTTTTCAGGAATTCGTTTTGTAATTCGTTAAACTTGTTCGGTATTGGCTGAGGGTAACACGGCTTCTAAGAGCCCCTATCCCACGAGGGGCGAGGGGACCAGAGGAATCTCAATCAATCCGTCCCACCTTAATTTTCAAATCGGTAATCCCATGATCGGGCAGCTGCTCTTGCAATGACTTCAAGATCTTCAGCTTCTGGAAACTGATCATCTGGCTGATCGTCGAGTTGGCGACCATCACCAGCAAGGTGCCTCGCTGCACGTTGCCGGCCACGCTGTGCTCGGCCAGGCGCTCGCCGGCGGCCAAGTCCCAGGCCTTTTGCGTCGCATCGGCCGTCTGAACCTGGGCGTAACCCTTCTGGACCATCAACTGGGCCAAGGTTCCCTTGATCGATTGCACTTTGCCGGGCTGACGCTGGCTCATGGTTGTATTTCCGAGTAGGTCTTTCGTGGCTGGGTCTAGACCCAGCCTAAGGCTTCCATATCTTGAGCCCCAAAGGGGCGGCAGAAAACTTTCTATCTGCCAAGGTTCTGTCGCCCCGTTGGGGCTTTCTTGTTTTGTTGTTCTCTACCAGGGGCTTGCGCCCCTGGCTATTGTCTAGCGCCCTTTCAGGGCTAAAGAGGTAAGCCTTACCGATCGCGGGCCAGCGGCATGACGACGTAGTCGTAGTTGTCGTCGGTACTGAACAGGGCGGCACTTTCGGCGTTCTGGATGTTGAGGGTGAAGTTGCTTTCGCTTCCCAGCACCTTGTAGAAGTCGGCCACGAAGCGGTGGTCCATCGTGATCTCGACATTCTCGCCGTCGTAAGGAATCGGAATCTCGACGCGAGAATCGCCCACCTCGGCCGTATTGCTGGAAAGGACCATCGAGCCGTGACCGAAAGTGAAGTCGATCCCACGGCTTTCGTCGGACGTCACAATGGCTGCCTGACGCAGGGCGGCGAACGCAGGCCCCACCGACATCTCGATATGAGCCGCTTCACGCTTTTCGGGAAGCACGTCGCGCCACTTCGGGAAACGTCCTTCCACCAGGCGGGCATAAATTGTGGCGGGGCCGACTTTGACGAGGACGTCGTTGGTGCGGGAAGCAATCTGCACGGTCGCCTCCAGGTCGGTCAGGCTGCGCTCGATCAGCTGCATCGCACGCGACGGGATGATCGTCATCGCGTCGGTGTTGCCGTGCCCTTCGACCTGCGTGGCAGGTCCTTCCATCTTGGCCAGCCGGCGTCCGTCGGTAGCGACCGCGGTAATGCTCTTTTCGCCCATTTCCAACAGAACGCCACCCAGGGCGTAACGGCCGCTTTCAGTATCGGTGGCGAAGAGAGTTCGGCGAATCAGTTCTTTGAGAACCCGAGCCGATACTTCATGGTACTTACCCTCGGCGAACGTTTGCACGGTGGGAAACTCGTCGGGGTCTTCGCTCGACAGGGTAAACTTGCTGTGCTGGGCTTGCACGACCGTTCGTGATTCTTCCCGTTGCACGCTGAGTCGCTCATCACGAACCTCCTTCAAAATAGAGCCGAACCGGGCAACTGGCAAAACGATGCTGCCGGCCTGCTCGACTTCGATGCCTTCCACCTCGATGCGAACGCCGATCTCCATGTCGGTGGCCATCAGTATCGTGGCCTTTTCGGTAGCGTCGAGTTTAACGTTTTGCAGGATCGGTTTGGGACTACGGCTGGGTGCCACCATGGCCGCCGTCTGGAATGCCGTCTGAAACTTCTCGCGATCGAACGTGATTTTCATGGAGTTCGTTAATCCAACAAATGTCTTCTTATTAGTTTTTCGAAAGAGTAGTAGTAGTAAGGAGACGCTGCGAGCTGTCGACAAGTCACCTCAAAAATTTGTTTCGCTCGGCCGTCTTCGAATCAAACGAAGAGGATCCATGTGTGAAAAACCTGGCGCCAGGCCGTTGTTTTCGTGTCGCTTGAGCGTCGACAAGTTCGCTAGCGGTGTCGGTCGTTTGAAGTGACCCTGGTAAGCGACACGACGTCGACATCCTCGCACACAAAACCAACACCTTTTCCACTACTGCTCCTGTTGAGTCCGTTAGTCGGACGTGGTCCTATTCTTGTCCCTTCTCCCTCGCAGGGAGAGGGCTAGGGTGAGGGTTTTCTGAGCGATGCCAGTCCAACATCGCCAGGTGAAGTACCTCACCTTTCTCTTGGAACGCGGGCCGCGCGTCGGCTCGACTCCGGCGAAACGCCCCCTCACCCTAACCCTCTCCCCCGATACGCGGGGGCGAGGGGACTAGTGAAAGGTCCGCTTCGAAATTCATGCGTTGAAATTCACGCCGCACTGCGCTGCAAGATGCTCTCTCGCAGTTCCAGCACGGCTTCTCTCAAGGCAACATCCTTTTTAAGTTTGGCTTCCATACTGCTCACCGCGTGCATGACGGTGGTGTGATCGCGGCCGCCGAAATGTTTGCCGACCGCTTTAAGGCTTTCTTCGGTGAGTTGCCGAGCCAGCAGCATGGCGACGCTGCGGGCCTGAACGATACTTTGCCGTCGCGAACTCCCCTTCATGTCGGCGACCTTCACGCGGAAGTACTTGGCCGTCATGCTGGCGATGTTACGAAGACTGACCTTGGCCGTGTTGTGCTCGCTTTCCAACAGCGAGTCGACGACTGCCGTATCGATGATTTGGTTGGGCTGCGATTGGGCGATCAGCCGATTCACGATTCCGCTGAGCTGAAGCAGCCCGTGCGGAAAGGCCGCGGCCAGCTTTTGGGCGGCCATCTTGGTGATCTGACGATTGTGCCGCGTGGCGATTCCCTGGATGAGCACCTCGCGGGTCCCCTGCTCTGGCAGAACCACCGGAACCAAAAGACCGGCCGACAAACGGCTGCGAAGTTCGGTCGAAAACCCTTCCATGCCAATTGGATTCTCGCGGCACGAAACCAAGACCGCGGCGCCGCGGCGTTCCAGCTCGTCGAGAAGGTGCAGCAATACCTGCTGCATCGACGGAAAGTGCAACAGCTCGTGCAGGTCTTCGATCACCAGGACGTCGGTCCCGAAGAACTCGGTGCGCGTGGTGCTGGCCGTTTCTTGACGCAGCGCGTTGCCGTACTCGCGGGCAAAATCGCTTCCGGTTACCGACAGAACCTTCAGGTCAGGCTCTTTCTCGACCAGCACGCCGGTGAGTCCTTGCAGCAAATGCGACTTGCCGGAACCACTGGGGCCGTAGATGACCATCGGCGAGAACTGCGAAGCGTCGTGCTTCAGTGCTTCGACCGCCGATTGAATCATGCGGTTTTCCGGCCCTGCCACAAAGGGGCGCAGACCCTCAATGGATCGTTTTACGGATCCAATGTAGGCGGGGTCCTCCTGGCGGACCCAAGGCAAGGCAATGGTGATGATCTCCGTAACCAC